>NZ_CP194037.2:0-5027636 GCF_050870825.2 Agarivorans sp. Z349TD_8
GTGAGTGGGTCTCTTTGGCAACAAATCTTAGTTCGTTTACAAGATGAATTGCCGGCAACAGAATTTAGTATGTGGATCCGACCACTTCAAGTTGAGCAAGATGCAGGACTATTGGTGTTATATGCACCGAATCGTTTTGTACTTGATTGGGTAAAAGATAAATATCTGATTCGAGTGAATGCTTTACTGGAAGAATTTTGTGGGAACGATAAACCTAGTTTGCGCTTTGAGGTTGGCAGTCGACCTGCAACTAAACCGCTAGCAACAAAAACTAGAAGTAACGTGATTCAAGCCGGCACCGCTAACCAGCAAAGTAATCAGTATGATAATGGTAAGAGTTGGGATAAAGAGCCTGCGGTTAAATCTGCTTTAGAGGCGAATCATCGTAACAATATAAACGCCACCTATCAGTTTGATAATTTTGTTGAAGGTAAGTCTAACCAGTTGGCACGTGCTGCTGCGACTCAGGTTGCGAATAATCCTGGTGGCGCTTATAACCCCTTATTTTTATATGGGGGAACCGGTCTTGGTAAAACGCACCTGCTACATGCGGTAGGTAACGGTATTATTGCCAATAAAAAGAATGCCAAAGTTGTGTATATGCATTCTGAACGATTTGTTCAAGATATGGTAAAAGCCTTACAAAACAACGCGATAGAGGATTTTAAGCGTTACTATCGTAGTGTTGATGCATTGCTTATTGATGATATTCAATTCTTTGCCAATAAGGAACGTTCTCAGGAAGAATTTTTCCATACTTTTAATGCCTTACTTGAAGGTAATCAGCAAATTATCTTAACCAGTGACCGTTATCCTAAAGAAATTGATGGCGTAGAAGATCGTTTAAAAAGTCGTTTTGGTTGGGGCTTGACGGTTGCTATCGAACCTCCGGAGTTAGAAACTCGGGTTGCCATATTAATGACCAAGGCGAATGAAAATAATATTCGCTTGCCTGATGAAGTCGCTTTCTTTATCGCAAAACGCTTACGTTCCAATGTTCGAGAGTTGGAAGGGGCTTTAAACCGGGTGATCGCAAACGCTAATTTTACCGGTCGCGCGATTACCATCGATTTTGTACGCGAAGCCTTACGTGATTTATTGGCATTGCAAGAGAAGCTAGTCACTATCGATAATATTCAAAAAACAGTTGCTGAATATTACAAAATTAAAATAGCTGATTTATTGTCTAAGCGTCGTTCTCGATCCGTGGCGCGACCTCGGCAACTAGCGATGGCGCTGGCAAAGGAATTAACCAACCATAGCTTGCCTGAAATTGGTGATGCTTTTGGCGGTCGCGACCATACAACGGTGTTGCATGCTTGTCGTAAAATAAGTCAGCTTAAAGAAGAAAGTCACGACATTAAAGAAGACTATCAGAATTTAATTCGTACATTATCGTCATAATCGGAGAGGCGTTGGTAGGTATGCAATTTAGTATCAATCGGGAACAACTACTTAAACCCCTGCAGCAGGTTAGTGCTGCTTTAGGTGGTCGACCAACCATTCCTATTTTGGGTAATGTATTGTTGGATATTAGTAATAACCAGTTGTCTATTACTGGTACCGATATGGAAGTAGAACTAGTCGCGACCTTGCCTTTGCAAAGTACTGTAAATGAAGGGCGCGTGACAGTACCAGCGAAGAAGTTTGTTGATATTTGTCGTGGTTTACCTGATGGCTGTGAAATTAGTTGTAAAGCGGATGATAATCGCTTGGTATTGCGTTCTGGACGTAGTCGTTTTTCTTTAGCGACACTTCCGGCTAATGACTTTCCTAATGTAGAAGATTGGCAGAGTCAGCAGGTGATTCAGTTGACTCAGGGGCAATTAAAGAATCTGATCGATAGCACTCAGTTCTCAATGGCGAGCCAAGACGTTCGTTATTATTTAAATGGAATGTTGTTTGAGACGGATGAGAAAGGACTTAAAACCATTGCCACTGATGGCCACCGCTTGGCATTAGCCGAACAAACTTTTGAGACACCATTACAGCCTCAACAGGTGATTGTTCCACGTAAAGGGGTGATTGAGTTATCTCGTCTGTTGGAACACGAGGACCAACTGGTTGAGCTGCAAATTGGCAGCAATAATATCCGAGCTAGTGTGCAAGGTTTTACCTTTACCAGTAAATTGGTTGATGGACGTTTTCCTGATTATCGACGGGTATTGCCTTCTAATAGTGATAAGGCTCTTATTTCTGGAAGGGATGAATTGAAACAGGCATTTTCTCGAGCTGCTATTCTTTCCAACGAGAAGTTTCGCGGAGTTCGTCTGCAGTTAGAGGCGGGCATTTTGAAAATTACTGCGAATAATCCTGAGCAGGAAGAGGCGGAAGAGATCCTAGATGTTGATTATAATGCAGAAGCTTTGGAAATTGGTTTTAACGTTGTTTATGTTTTAGATGTATTGAATGCGCTAAAGTGCGATCAGATCCGCATCAACATGAGTAATAGCAATAGTAGTGCCTTGATTGAAGATAGTGAGCAGAGTGGCAAAGCGATGTACGTTGTTATGCCAATGCGACTCTAGTGACAAATTAAATTAATGTATATACAAAGTCTTGGTTTGCAAAATTTTAGAAATATTGAGCAAGCTAGTTTAACCTTGAACCCCAAGTTAAATGTGATTTTGGGCGAGAATGGTAGCGGTAAAACGAGTGTACTAGAAGCCATTTATTATTTGGGCTTTGGGCGTTCCTTTCGGAGTAACTTCGCCAGTAAAGTGGTCAGTCATAGCAAGGATAGCTTTGTTGTATTCGCTCAATTGGAGCAGCATAAGATTGGCTTGCAGAAGTTTAAGAGTGGCGACACGGTTTTAAGAATTAATAAGGAAACGGTACGCAGTCAGTCGGTATTGGCTTCGTTGTTACCTTTGCAGATCCTACATCCGGAAGGCTACGGCTTGGTGGATGGTAGTCCTCGCTACAGACGGGCATATTTAGATTGGGGAGTGTTTCACGTGGAACAACAGTTTCACGCGGCTAGTCAAAACTATAAAAAGACATTGAAGCAACGTAATGCATTATTAAAGCAAACAAAACAGTATCAAGACTTATTATATTGGGATAAGCAACTGGTTGAGTTTGCCATGATTGTTAGTCGGTTACGCGCTGCTTATGTGGAAAGTATTCGTACAACTTTGACTGACTTAGTTGCCGAGTTTTTGCCTGAGTATCGGTTTGAGTTGGCATTTCATCAAGGTTGGGAAGAAAAAAAGGATTTGGCTGTATTGCTACAGCAAGGTTTTCAGAGGGACCGTATCTTGGGCTATACCCAATGTGGCCCCCATAAAGCCGATATAAAGTTTAAATTTAATGGCGTAAATGCTGTTGACCTTATTTCTAGAGGTCAGTTGAAGCTTTTTGTTTGTGCGTTGATTTTAGCGCAGGGGCAACATGCACAGCAGCATAGCGGTAATCAGACGGTATATTTGATCGATGATTTTGCGGCAGAATTAGATAAGTCTAAACGCCAGTTGTTAGCTAAGTGGCTGCAACAACATGGGTCTCAGGTCTTTGTTTCTGCGATTGAGAAACAAATGCTGGATGGATTTGATTTAGAAGGATGCACAGTGTTTCACGTGGAACATGGTGTTATCAGCGACTATAAAACGAGAGTAAAACATGGCTGAAAATGAATATGGCTCATCGAGTATTAAGGTTTTAAAAGGTCTTGATGCCGTAAGAAAACGTCCTGGGATGTACATTGGTGACACAGACGATGGCTCAGGTTTACATCACATGGTATTTGAAGTCGTCGATAACTCTATCGATGAAGCGTTGGCTGGGCACTGTAAAGATGTGGTGGTTACCATTCATAATGATGGCTCTGTCTCTGTGTCGGATGATGGCCGTGGTATTCCTGTAGATATGCATGAAGAAGAGGGCGTGTCTGCAGCAGAAGTTATTATGACTGTTCTGCATGCCGGTGGTAAGTTCGATGATAATTCCTATAAAGTATCCGGTGGATTACATGGTGTAGGTGTTTCGGTTGTTAATGCCTTATCTATAAAGCTGCAGCTAACGGTAAAACGACAAAATCATGTCTATGAGCAATTTTACACTTTAGGTGTTCCCGATGCTCCCTTGGCTGCGGTGGGGGATACTGATAAAACAGGAACCGAATTACGCTTTTGGCCTAGTGAAGAAATTTTCTCTGATACAACATTTCATTATGAAATTTTGGCAAAACGATTACGCGAACTGTCGTTTCTTAATTCTGGTGTTTCGATCATTTTAAAAGATGAGCGCGATGGTCGCAAAGACCACTTTATGTATGAAGGGGGGATAGAAGCGTTTGTTTCTTACCTCAATACTAATAAAACACCGATTCACCCTAGAGCGTTTAGTTTCAACTTCCAACGAGATGATGGTATCGCGGTAGAACTAGCGATGCAGTGGAACGAAGGTTTTCAAGAAAATGTTTACTGTTTTACCAATAATATTCCACAGAAAGATGGTGGAACCCACTTGGCTGGGTTTAGGGCGGCATTAACGCGTACGCTCAATAGTTATATGGAAAAAGAAGGCATCAACAAAAAAGACAAAAATAACGCAACAGGTGATGATGCGCGAGAAGGTTTAACGGCCGTTATTTCGGTGAAAGTACCTGATCCTAAGTTTTCTAGCCAAACCAAAGATAAGCTAGTTTCCTCTGAAGTGAAGTCTGCGGTTGAGCAGACGATGGGAGAGAAACTGAGCGAGTATCTACTAGAGAATCCGACTGAAGCAAAAATCATTACCCAGAAAATATTGGATGCAGCTCGTGCTCGTGAAGCCGCTCGTAAAGCTCGCGATATGACGCGTCGTAAAGGTGCCTTAGACTTAGCTGGACTACCGGGTAAACTCGCCGACTGCCAAGAAAAAGATCCTGCGCTTTCTGAACTATATATTGTGGAAGGGGACTCTGCGGGGGGCAGTGCTAAACAAGCACGTAACCGCAAGAATCAGGCTATTTTGCCGCTGAAAGGTAAAATTCTTAATGTAGAAAAAGCGCGTTTCGATAAGATGTTGTCATCACAAGAAGTTGCAACACTGATTACCGCGATGGGCTGTGGTATTGGTCGTGATGAGTATAATCCTGATAAGACTCGTTATCACAACATCATCATCATGACCGATGCTGATGTGGATGGTTCACATATCCGAACCTTACTCCTGACTTTCTTCTACCGTCAAATGCCGGAAATTATCGAACGTGGTTATATCTATATTGCCCAACCACCTTTATATAAGGTGAAGAAAGGCAAGCAAGAACGTTATGTGAAAGATGAAGAATCTCTGACCGAATATCTCACAACTTTAGCTTTAGATAACGCTGGGCTATATGTGAATGCGGAAGCACCAAGTATTAGTGGTGAGCCTCTGGAAAGTTTGGTTACTCAATACCGTCGGGTATGGAAGAATAACGAACGTTTATCTCGTCGTTATCCTATCTCTTTGCTTAGCCAAATGATTTATCAACCACCGCTAAAAACAGAAGAGCTACAAGATGCCAGCGTACTCAAAGAATGGGCTGAACAACTGATCGCACCGGTTAATGCGGAATTACCTAGTGGTAACTACTATTCGGTAGCGGTTGAAAAACATCCTGAGCGTGACATCTACTTCCCTGTAGCAACACTCCGTCAACATGGGGTAGATGTATCTTTTAACTTTGAACCCGAGTTTTTTGCTTCGAATGATTATCGAGATATTTGCAGCCTGTATAGTAATTTAGATAATTTGGTGGAAGAGGGTGCTTATATTAAGCGTGGCGAAAAAACCAAACCAGTGAAGAGTTTTGAAGAAGCGCTCAATTGGTTAATGTCTGAATCGCGTCGTGGCTTATATATCCAACGTTATAAAGGACTCGGTGAGATGAATCCGGATCAGTTATGGGAAACGACAATGGACCCAGAGACTCGACGGATGTTGCAAGTGACGGTTGAGGATGCAATTGCTTGTGATCAGCTCTTCACCACCTTAATGGGTGATCAAGTTGAACCTCGTCGTAATTTCATTGAAGAGAATGCACTTAATGTAGAAAACCTAGATGTCTAACATTTAGTATCTACCGTATTAAGCTTAAAAAAGGCAATATGAAAATATTGCCTTTTTTGTGCTTGAAAGCCTAGAGTCTATCCCCATATCTATTCATAACAAGATGCCATGATCATGGGTTTTGTTAAGACAGAGATGCAGCCTTTGTGCTGGTCAATTTAAATTATTGCTCTATGAGGATAACAAACATGCGTAATCAATATGACTTTTCACCACTTTATCGTACGGCCATCGGCTTTGATCGTTTAGCTAATTTCATTGAAGCGGCATCAAACCAAAGTGCCCAATCTCAAAATACAGGCTACCCGCCTTATAATATTGAAGCAGTCGATGATAATCATTATCGAATTACTCTCGCCGTGGCTGGGTTTGCTGAAGATGAGTTATCTATTGTTGCTCAGCAAAATGCTTTAATTGTTACTGGTACTAAACAGAAAAAATCAGATGAGATTAAATATCTGCATCAAGGGATCGCAGAACGAGGCTTCGAACGACGTTATCAAATTGCTGATCACGTAAAGGTGAGCGCGGCTAACTTAGAACATGGCTTATTGGTTATAGAGTTAGAACGAGAAATTCCTGAAGCTCTAAAGCCAAAACAAATTCCTATTAATGGAAAGTTGGCTTCGGTTGAAGTATTGGAGACTAAATCGGCTTGATTGCCAAGGGATGATGAAGAGTGAAAAAAGGGCCAACAGTGGCCCTTTTTAGTATTGTTTTAAGCGAGCAGCGGATTAACCACAGAGGCCAAAATGTCGATACCTTGTCTTACATTGGCTTCACTCTGAGCGAAGTTGAGACGAATGCACTCTTGGGTATGTCGCCAATCCTTGTCTATTCCGGGGAAAAAGTAGCTTCCAGGTACGATTAGTAAACCCTTATTTTTTAATTGTTGGTAAAGCTGTTTATCGCTAATCGGTAAGTCTTCAAACCACAACCAAAGAAACATCGCCCCTTCAGATTTGTGAATTCTAAATTTTGCAGAGGGGATAGCTTGTTGTAACCAAGTGATAGCCTGCTCAGATTTATGTTTATAGAAAGGTCGAATGATATGGTTGCTGGCGTCGAGTAGGCTATTATCCTTTAACATCTCATTGGCTAAAGCAGGACCAATTCCGCCAGGGGATAAATTAATAATGCCTGACAAATTGCTGATTGCCTGAATCGTTGAAGGCTTAGCAATTACAATTCCACAGCGTGTTCCGGGTAAGCCCAATTTTGATAAGCTTAAGCAAAGTATGGTGTTGTTATTCCAAAATGGTTTTGCGTCTTCGGTAAAGACCAAGTTTGGAAAAGGAAGGCCATAAGCATTATCGATTAATAATGGCACCTGATGTTGTTCGGCAAGTTGTGATAGTTTGGTGAGTTCTGCGTCGGTAACTACATTACCTGTAGGATTGGTGGGTCGAGAGACGCAAATTAATCCAATCGACTCATCAACGACCAGCCGTTCAAAGTCGACATGATACTTAAATTGGCGGTTGGCTAAATACTCAATAGAAGGCTTGTTACCGACAAATATTTGTTCGCTTAAACCACTATCCTCATATCCTATATACTCAGGAGCGAGTGGAAATAACACTCTTTTATCCTGCTGCAGCCCCTTACCGGCAAAAAGATTAAATAAGAAGAAAAATGCGCTTTGACTGCCATTAGTGAGTGCTATGTTCTCTTCTTTTATATCCCAATGAAACTGATTACTTAAAAAAGAAGATAAGTTAGATATAAATTCCTTATTACCTTGGGGGGAGTCATAGTTACATAAGGCTTTGAGCAAACTGTCATTACTTAGCCCTGTGCTGAGGTGTTGCTGAAATAACTCGGTCATTTGTGGTATCTGTGCTGGATTTCCACCCCCGAGCATTATCATTTCGTCACCCGCTCGGATCCCTTCATCCAAGTCATCCATCAGTTGCGTGATCCCCGAATGACGGGTGAACTTATTACCAAAATCTGAATACGTCATAAAGCACCTTCTTCGAACTAGGCGTCACAATAACAAACAAATGTGAGGAATGGTATTCGCTAGTCCGATTTGGTTAATGATAGGGTTGAAGTGAATGCAAGGCTCGCTGTAAGGACATTTTGAAGGGCCTAATATCTCAGATAGTTTGATAGGCTCAATAATCTAATTATCGATGGTCAATCAGCGAACCGGCAGAGTTCAATTGAGAATCTACGATCTTGTCATCATATAGGCCAAGCAAAGCGGCTAAAGCCGCTTTGCTTGGCCTTATCGTTATCTACTTAGTCATTTGACCTGCATAAACGATGACTACTACATCGTCGTTTTTACGGCGTTCAAAAGCGTAAGGCGTGTTACTTAACAAGATGTGTTGTCCTGCCCCGACCGCTTGATGGCGCTTACGGAACTGTAACAACTTTTGCCAATGTTTTTTTACCGCGAGGTGCTCGGCATCGAACTGTTGCCAATTCATATCTGAGCGAGTGGCTTGTTTTTTGTCGGAGCTTCTTGAACCTTTTTCGCGTGCTGTCTCATCGCCATAAAAGACTTGTACCGCGGTTGGCATTAGTAAGAAAGCAGAACCGAGTTGTTTTTGCTTATCCAGTGTTTTGGCAATGCTGCCGTAGGCTAGCTTCGTATCATGCGATGATACATAACTGAGTAGCTTGCCGTCTCGCTTATTGAGTATATCAGCGTATTGTTGATAGCCATCTTGCATTGCGCTAAAACAGTTCATGCCCTTTTTAGCAAGGTCTGTTTGATAACTAAAATCTATTAGGGAGTCGAAGCCGTACTCATATAATTTTGAATCACTTAAACCTTGTCCCCAATATTCCCCTGTCATCCAAAACTCATTGTTGTCGAGAACTTTATCAGGATGCTCTAATTTCCATTCTTGAAATGCCTGGCTCGAGGCCATTTTTAAGGCTTGCCAAGCTTCTGGCTCGACGTGTTTAACGGTATCTGCTCTAAAGCCGTCAATACCGTATTCGCGAACCCAATCGGATAGCCAAGTGACCAAGTAATCGCGTACGCTTGCACCAGGTATTTCAACCGCTTTTGTATCTGGTTTATTTTTATAGAAGGTGGGAAGGCCCACAACCTTTTTGGATTCGGTTTTAAAATCAGGTAAATAAGCTAAAGACATGGTTAAGTCATTAGCCCCTGGGCTAGGGTAGCCTGAGATATCAGTACGAACCCAATCCGGCCCCCACCATTGTTGCCAAGATTTTCGTTTACCATAGTCAATAAAGTCGTTAAAACTATGCCAAGTTTCCCCTTTCGCTGGGGTCCAATTGGTCCACTTTTCGGTGAGATAAGTCTCGATAGGCTGGTCAAAATTTTGAGTTTCCCCAAACTTAAAGGCCTGCATATCGGCAAGAGTAGCGTAGCCTGCATGATTCATCACTATATCCATCACGACTCGAATACCGCGTTGATGAGCCTGATCCACAAATTGTTTAAATTCTTTGGCTGTACCCATGTTTTGATCCATGAGCGTATAATCTTGAGCATAGTAACCGTGATAAGCGTAGTGTTTAAAATCACCACTCATGCCTCCTCCAACCCAACCGCGAATTTGTTCGTAGGGCGCAGTGATCCAAATTGCGTTGATCCCTAGATCTTCGATATAGTCGAGCTTTTTGGTGAGACCGGCTATATCTCCACCGTGGAAGGTACCAATTTCTTTTTGACCGTCTTTGCTTCGCCCATAACTATTATCATTCGTCGGGTTACCGTTATAAAAGCGATCGGTGATGACAAAATAGATCGAGGCACTGTCCCAACTAAAGGTATCAGCTTTTTTATTGGTCGATTCTAGGAGTAACAAACCACCACTATCAGCGGCAGGGGTGAATGTTACGCTACCCTGTTGAACGGTACTAATTTGACCGCTGTAAAAATCTTTAACCGTAGAACCTTCTTTAAAGCTGGCGCTAACATCGACGGTAATCGGCTGACCGTCCCATTGCAGACATTGTGCTGTTTGTTTATGAGGTGAGGAGAATGTTTGAGTTTGGTTAGTGGTTTGCTCTGTGGAAGCACAGCCTGCAATGATTACACTAACAAAACATGCTAATAGCGTAGGTTTAAGTGAATTTTTCATGTTTTACATCCGTTTAATTGCTGACCTTTACAAATAAAAAAGCCCCTTTTCAGGGGCTCGAACTACCATGAAAATTTACATTTCTACTTTTTCGATATAAGCCACAGGGATTTCGCCTGACCAATCTAGGTAGAAGCGATAAACACCATCTTCTTCTGGAGTAAATTTAAAGTTATCGAAGGCGGCACATTTGTTTAACTCGCGACGCTCTCCAACTTTGATTGGCGCTTCACCGGATAAGAAACCGAAGTTAGTACCACATTGCCATGCAGCATCACCAAACTTCCATTCGTATGGTTGACCATCGGCAATCAGTGGCTCGTCTACAGGAGAGGTGGCGCTCCATACATTAGTTTTGCCTTCAACTGGCATTAACTTATTTTCTGGGGTTGCATCCCACCAACTAAATACACCGCGTAAATGCACGTCGCGGGTTAATTTGCTATCGCTGCCACTACCAGAAGCACAGCCCACGGCCACCACCGTAATCAGTGCAAGAACACCCGCTTTCAAGATATTTTTAAGCATTTTCAATTCCTTTCTTATTTTATAACTTTCCTTTGTCTCTACAGACAAACATTACCTAACGAGCTGAACTGAACTCGTTGTCAGTTATAACGGAGCTTCTCATGAAAAAACGTGCCAAGCTCACAGTCCTATTCTGAAAAGCATTTCATGAAATGAACTATTTTATTAAAACAGTTAAGTGGATCAAAAAAGCCGTATTCTGTAAAGAATACGGCTTGTTTCGGTTTTGCTGTTCTCGTTATTTATTGAATCACAGAAATGTCCGCGATTTCTAAAAACAATTGACGAAGTGAGCTGAGCAGACTTAAACGATTTATTTTTAAAGCATCATCTTCACTCATCACCATCACATTATCAAAGAAAGCATCAACCACCTCGCGGAGGCTTGCCAGCTCAATCAACGCTTGTTGATAATCACCTTTCTCAAGCAAGGGCGCTAAGCTGATTTGCATACTAGCGACAGCCTCAGCGAGAGCTTGCTCTTGGCTTTCTTTTAATAACGAAGCGTCGATTTGTGGTTTCACGAAATCTGGGTTTTTCGCCAAAATATTGGAAACCCGCTTGTTTGCAGCCGCCAAAGCTTGGGCTTGCTCCAAAGTGCGGAAGTGACTCACCGCTTTAATCCGCTGTTCAATATCTGCCAGTTTAGTCGGCTTCCGCTCAAGTACTGCGGTTATCACGCTCGGATCAATAGCTTGTTCTAGGTACATCGCTCTTAAACGGGCGTAAATAAACTCGATAAGCTGAGTGTGAACCTTTGTTTGAGTCGCTTGCTCAAGTTCTAAAGGTAGCAGTAACAAAGCACTATTAATCAAGGTATCCAAGTCCAGGTCAAAGCCCTTATCTTGGATAATTCGAATAATACCTAAGCAGGCTCTACGCAGTGCAAAGGGGTCTTTGTCTCCCTTTGGTAGCTGGCCAATGGCAAAAATGCCCACTAAGGTATCAAGTTTGTCGGCGATAGCGACCGCTGCGGCGACTTTTGATTCGGGTAATTTGTCGCCAGAAAAGCGAGGCCAGTATTGCTGCTGTAAGGCATTGGCTACATCATCATGTTCGCCGTCGAATTTTGCATAATACATGCCCATAACACCCTGAACATCAGCAAATTCCAAGACCATTTCACTGTTGAGATCGGCTTTAGATAGAAGTCCTGCACGCTGTGCATGCTGGCTATTGGCTCCGATCTCTCCAGCAATTTGTGCTGCTAATTCAGAGACTCTGTTTGACTTATCTAATAAGCTGCCAAGCTGCTGCTGAAATACTACGTTGGCCAGTTGGTCTAAACGACTATCTAACCGTGATTTTTTATCGGTGTTAAAAAAGAATTCTGCATCGGCAAGGCGAGGACGAACTACTTTTTCGTTACCCGCAATCACCTGTTGAGGATCTTTACTGACAATGTTCGAAACAAAGATAAAACGAGGTAATAAGTTACCTTTGGTATCTAAGATTGGAAAGTACTTTTGATTGTCTTTCATCGTGTAAATGAGAGCTTCAGCTGGGACGTCCAAGAACTTGTCTTCGAAGCTGCCAACCATCGCAACCGGCCATTCCACCAATGAACAGACTTCTTCAAGCAGCGCTTCATCAATCTCAACAATGCCACCTTCGCGAGCCGCTTCCGCTTCAATTTGTTCGCGGATAATCGCTTTACGCTGTTCATAATTAACAATCACTTTACCGCGGCGATCTAATTGTTGAACGTAGTTGTTGGCGTGGTTAAGCTCAAATTCAGCTTCGCCCATAAAACGGTGGCCACGAATAGTACGCGCAGATTCAATGCCGAGAATATTCCCTTGAACCAATTTCTCACCATAGAGCATCGTGATGGTATGCACTGGACGGATAAACTGAGTTGCTTTTGCTCCCCAACGCATAGGCTTAGGGATCGGCAGTTTAGCTAAACCCTCAGCGACAATTTCTGGGAATAGCTGGTAAATGGTTTGACCGCTGATTTCAGCTTTATGCAGTAGCCATTCACCTTTGTCGGTGCTGAGACGCTCTGCTTGTTCAACGCTAATGCCATTGGAACGAGCCCAACCCTCAGCCGCTTTGGTTGGTTTACCATCTGCATCAAAGGCACTACTTACCGCAGGGCCGCGTTTTTCTACCACTTTATCTGGTGTTTTTTCGGTTAATGCTTGAATAGAAAGTGCTAAACGACGAGGTGCCGCAAACCATTCGATATTTTCAAACTCAAAACCGGCTTTTTCTAAGCTTTGTTGGACATTGTTTTTGAAAGACTCTGCCAAGCCGCGCAGAGCTTTGGGTGGCAATTCTTCGGTGCCGATTTCTACTAATAGGTTTTCGTTACTCATGCTGCCTCCGTTACTTCTTATCTTTGCATAAAGGGAAACCAAGCTCTTCACGAGCATGGTAATACGCTTCTGCTACGGCTTTGGATAAGGCTCTCACCCTCAGAATGTAGCGTTGGCGTTCGGTCACCGAAATTGCATGACGAGCATCGAGTAAGTTAAAGGCATGAGACGCTTTCATTACTTGTTCGTAAGCAGGTAAGGGAAGACCTGCTTCAATTAATTTTTGGCTGTCTTTTTCACATTGATCAAACTGAGTGAATAGTGCGCCTGTGTCAGCGTGTTCAAAGTTGAAAGTAGACTGCTCAACTTCATTTTGATGGAAAATATCCCCGTAGGTCACTTTCCCCATCGGACCATCGGTCCAGATTAAATCGTAAATGCTATCAACACCTTGGATATACATGGCTAAGCGTTCTAAGCCATAGGTGATTTCACCGGTTACCGGGGAGCATTCTAAGCCACCAACTTGTTGGAAGTAGGTAAATTGAGTGATTTCCATCCCATTTAACCAAATTTCCCAACCGAGACCCCAAGCACCAAGTGTTGGTGATTCCCAGTTGTCTTCTACGAAGCGAATATCATGGATCTCGGGATTAATACCAAGTTCAACTAGTGAACCGAGGTAGAGTTCTTGGATATTGTCTGGCGACGGTTTCAACACGACTTGAAATTGGTAGTAGTGTTGTAAACGGTTTGGGTTTTCACCGTAGCGTCCATCGGTAGGGCGACGACAGGGTTGTACATAAGCACTATACATCGGTTCTGGACCGATAGAGCGCAAAAAGGTTTGCGGATGAAAGGTGCCAGCACCTACTTCCATATCTAAAGGTTGAACAATGACGCAGCCTTGACGGGCCCAGTAGTCCTGTAAAGCCAATATTAGGCCTTGAAAGGTTTTTATATCGTATTTATGCATGATTTGTGTCGCGCGTATGAAAAGTAATCGGTTTTATAACTGACGGAGTATACCCTAGCAAGCAGATAGACCCTAGTGCTGTTACCTCAGGAATCACTGATAACCGAGACTTTTTTTAAAAAATCGCTCAACTTCCTTTCTTGATCAAGTATTGAAAGGGCATTTGGTCTACTTTCTTAGCGATTAGCGTGTGATCCATAAATTCACAAAAACTAACCATATCTCGGGTGGTAGAGGGATCGTCAGCCTGAATTAATAAGGTCTCCCCTAGAGCAATGTTACGAATTGCTTTTCTTACCATCATTACTGGTTCAGGGCAGCGCAGACCGAGTGCGTCTAATTGGTGATCGGCTTGGTTAAAATCTATCAAACTACTCATTGATTTATCCCCTTATTGAATGACTTTTACATTGTATAACAGCTACGGTTAGATTTGCAGCTGTCAACTTTGACCAACAGCTTGGCATGTTTTCGATAGTTTTGGCATTTACTACTCAACTAAGGCTATTTCAGCAGACGGCACTTTTTGTTTTTTACAAACTTGCTCGCTGCAATCCAATCTTCCCTTTTTCTCACATCAAGGTGTCGATCATAGAGTGGTTCGCTAATTCCATCCCCGATTTATGATTGACATCAGTGACAACAAGATTGGCACCTTCCTCAGAAGAGGCTTCCCCAATTCTTCTTGTTGCTACGGTGGTTTTTGAAGCCTTAACATATAGAGCGTCTCCATAGCGTTTATAAGCTAGGCCTGGCGGATTTAAACCGACCCGCTCAGTAAGGTCGCTGTAAGGTACTTTCTGTGTTGATGCCGTATCTAACTGGTTTAGAAAGAGATATTCAGTTAAGCCAATACTTTGCTGTTGATACGCTAAAGCAAATTAAAAAGATTGCCCCGAAAATAAGTTTTGTAGTTGCTGCGGATATAAAGTTGGCTAACCTTTGTCAAGATGATATCGATATTGCTATGCATCGTGAACGCCCCACGGATAATAGATTAAATGTCGGGAGTATTTAAATACTCATGGGCAGGTTGAAGCAGGGAGTACATTTCTGATGAGCTATTGGTGATGTATAAAAAACAAACCTTACCTCAGTATTGGCAATCGTTATGTGGCCAAGCTTCTCATCATTCGCAAGTGATTGTAGAAACGAATTCACAAACCCTCTTGATTGAAGCGATCGCTGGTTTTTTTGATGACGGATCTATTATTTTTACTCTTAAAATCTTTGTTTTAGGGTATCGATGAAGTCAGTGGCGATTCAAATATTGAATTTCGAACGCTATAAAAATGTAATTCACCAATAGTGTGTTTCTTTTAGCTTTAGCTACTTGGCTGCTTTGACAACCCGCGCTAGTTTGATAGCTGCATATTGGGGCTCGGCTTTTGGATCGTTTAAGAAATTGCTGATCACATCAAAGATAGCACCTTGCACTTTTTCGCTTACCGCTAAGCCGTGGGCCATACTCGGTACCAAATCACCCGATTTGTTACTGGCTTTAAATGCGGCCATCGAGTCTAAAGCGCAGCTATCAAATTGCTTCATATCCATATCGATCCGAACTGGAATAGAGCCTTTGTTGAGGTTAAATATGGTTTGGAACTCGGGGGTGAGAATGGTTTTTGCGAGGCTTTTTTGAGCCTTAATATCTTCAGGTTTATTTAGTTCAAACATTGCAAAACTGTCGATATTAAAGATAAATTGCTGTTGTGTGCCGGGAGCGGGGACGCAAACAAAGTCTTTACCTGGTAGTTTACCTGCGGCAATAAACTCACCCTTGGCCCAGTCCCCCATAATTTGCATGCCGGCTGTACCATTAATTACCATACTGGTTGCCATATTCCAGTCGCGTCCGGGGGAGTCACTATCGATATAGTGGCTTATTTTTTTTAATACGCGAAAGACTTCGACCATTTTGTCTCCGCCTAAAGTCTTATCATCTAGTTTTACGAAAGCTTTCAGGTAGTCTTTCGCACCTAAAATATCTAAGGCTAGCGTCTCAAATAAAGTCGCATTTTGCCAATTCTGCCCACCGTGGGCGAGGGGAATAAACCCGGCGGCTTGTAGTTTGTCTGCAGCGGTGAAAAATTCAGCCAAGGTGGTTGGGATTTTTGCGTCTGCTTTTGCAAATACAGCTGGGTTTGCCCATAACCAGTTTACTCGATGCACATTTAGCGGGACGGCAACGTAGTTGCCCTGATACTTCATAATATCTGTCACGACTTTGGGGATCACATCGTCCCAATGTTCTTCTGCTGCGACGTCGTTAAGGTTACTTAAGAACCCTAGTTCTGCCCATTCTTGAATATCGGGGCCTTTTAGTTGTGCAGCGGCTGGTGGATTACCTGAAATTGCGCGGGTTTTTAACACCGTCATCGCGCTTTCTCCACCTCCTCCAGCAACCGCAAAGTCTTTCCAACTATGCCCTTGGGCTTCAAGCATTTTCTTTAAAACATTCACCGATTTGGCTTCACCGCCGGAGGTCCACCAATGTAAAACCTCAACTTCTCCCGCGTAGGCGGAATTAAGCGAATAGCAGAATATAAGAGTGGAGAAGAAAGTCGTTAATTTGCGCATAGTTAGACCTTATTATTTTTATTTAAGCTCTATCACTTATGTTGAGCATACTAGCCTGAATACTGCAGATAAAACCCAACCGATGAAGCAAATCTTAACTAGAGCTCTATTTGATGTGAGGGAGTCGCAGTTTCACTTCTAAGCCGCCTTGAGGCAGGTTTTGTAAGCATATATTTCCCCCGTGAGCGTGGGCGATATTACGAGCAATACCAAGGCCCAAGCCTGAACCTGACTTCGCTTTATTTAAGCGAACATAAGGGTTGAATACTTCGCTTAATTGAGCTTCTGGGATCCCTGGTCCATGATCGACAAATAGCAAGCAAAGCTCGTTGTCATCATCGAGCAAATAAATTTCGATTTTGTCACCGTATTTAATTCCATTTTCAATCAAATTAGCGATGCAGCGCTTGATCGCTAGGGGTTTACCACGGTAAGGGGAATTCGTCTCTCCAAACACGCTGACTTTATCGAGATACGGTTCGATACAATACTTTAGATGAGACATGATGTTGATATCGGTTAGATTTTCATGGATATCGGTGTCTTTTACCGTTTGCAGGGCACCTTTAGCCATAATTTCCAGTTCATCTAAATCTCGATTGAAGGCGTCAATGACATTGTCATCATCGAGCAATTCTGCGCGTAGCCGTAGCCGGGTAATCGGGGTTTTTAAATCATGAGAAATGGAGCGAAATAGCTGTTCTCGATCTTCAATATAACGTTTTAGCTTACTTTGCATGGTATTAAAGGCACGGGTCGCTTTGCGAATTTCATCACTACCTTCTTCTACCAAAGGTGCTTGGAATAAGTCGATCGTAAGGCGTGAGGCGGCTTTTGCTAAACGGCGTAGCGGACGAGTTTGTCGGCGCACGAGTATGAAGGTGAAAACCAGCAGAAAGACCGTCATTAAGGTGATAAACATTACGCGCCCCTTGGGTAATAAACTATCATCCAAGTTCATATATGGGGCTGGGAGTAGCGCAGCTAGGTAAATCCACTCTCCACTTTCTAGTTCTATTTGGGTGACCAATATGGGTGGATTCAAGGGTTTTATTTGCAGGCTATGCGAGGCCCAAGAAGAGGGTAAGTCTTGTAGTAATATATCGTTTTTTAAGACATGCAATTGATCGGGCAAGGAAAAGTCAACGTCAATTTTAGTGCTGCGATTGAGTTCTCGATGCAGAACATCGCTGACCGTTTGAATTACCAGATTTTTGTGATAACTGTCAGGAATGGAATTGATTTTAATGTACTCTCGATTGAGTGACACAAAGAAGCGAGTGCCGCCCATCTTACGTAACTGATTGAGTACAATGTGGCGATATTCAGAAGGTAAAGATTCAAAAAATGTCACCGTCGAGGCTAAGCTCAGCGCTAGGTTGCGAGAGGTGGCATTCAGGCCTTCACTCTCTGATTGGCGCAACTGATAAAACCAAATGAAGCTACTGGCACCTTGGGCCAGTGCAATGGCGAGCAATAGCAGCAATAGCATTCTTGCTAATAAAGAATTTGGCTTTATTCGCTGTAATAGCCGATTAAACTTCATGACTCACTTGAGTCACCATCATGTAACCTGAGCCTCGAATGGTACGGATCAGCCGAGCCTGACTGCCATCATCTTTTAAGCGTTGGCGTAGCCGGCTAATTTGTACGTCAATTCCTCGCTCCATGGGTAAGCTTTCGCGGCCGCGAGTGGCATCACTAATGGTATCCCGGTCGAGGGTTTCGTTCGGGTGTTGCAAAAATAGCTGCAATAAACGGTAATCGCTGCTGGATAACTCCAGCGTCTCTCCGTCTTCATGTTCCAGTTGCTGAGTTTGAGTATCTAGGCGCCACTGGCCGAAACGAATGTAGCGAGTATTTTGCTGAGCATTCGCGGTGACTTGAGAGCGGCGCAGTAAGGCCTTAATTCGCGCCAGTAGTTCGCGAGGGTTAAACGGTTTTCCAATGTAATCATCGGCACCCAACTCGAGACCAACAATCCGATCCATTTCATCGGAATTAGCGGTGAGCATGATAATCGGTACATTGGAGGTTCGGCGGATTTTTTGGCATAAGGTAAAGCCGTCATCGCCCGGTAACATGATGTCGAGAATGATGAGTTCTGGTTTATTGGTTTCCAGTAGTTTTGCCATTTCTATACCGTCATTGGCACTGATCACTTCAAAGCCTGATTTACTTAAGTATTGCTCAAGTAAGCTTCTAATTTCTAAGTCATCATCAACGACGAGCAGTTGTTTTGCAAAAACCATGGTTGTCTATTCAATATTAGTGTTATTCATTTGTACTAAGAATAACAAACAACGTGGCAGGGGCGAAATGCTTCACATCATTAAGCAAGAAAAATGGGAGCTAAATGCTCCCATTGGTTCTTTATCCGCAGATTTAGGGGCGTTCAAATATTGTTGCGATGCCTTGTCCTAAACCAATACACATGGTTGCAAGCCCTAGCTTGGCATCTTTGGCTTCCATTAGGTTGATCAGAGTGGTCGAGATTCGGGTTCCAGAACAGCCTAGTGGATGGCCTAAAGCGATGGCTCCGCCATTCAGATTTATCTTGTCTTCTAGTTGGTCCATGAGGCCCAATTCCTTCACACAAGGAAGTGATTGTGCGGCAAATGCTTCGTTGAGTTCGAAAAGGTCGATATCTTCGAGTGTCAAACCAGCACGTTTTAAAGCCTTTTGGGTGGCGGGCACTGGCCCGTAGCCCATAATGGACGGATCGCAGCCAGCAATGGCCATGGCGCGAACTTTCGCGCGGATCGGTAAACCCAGCTCCGCGGCCTTTTCGGCAGACATGATGAGCATTGCCGACGCCCCATCAGATAAGGCTGAGGAGGTACCCGCGGTCACTTTACCGTTAACCGGGTCAAAGGCTGGGCGGAGTTGCGCGAGACCTTCAATAGTGGTTTCAGGGCGGATCACTTCGTCAGTTTCTATCAGGCTCAGTGTCCCATTGGTATCATGTCCTTCGATGGGAAGAATTTCTCTGGCAAAGCGCCCCTCAATGGTGGCTTGATGGGCTAGACGGTGGGAGCGAGCGCCAAAGGCGTCCATTGCTTCGCGGCTAATACCATGCATTTGCGACAGTAATTCTGCAGTTAAGCCCATCATGCCTGCCGCTTTAGCCACCGACTTGGTCATTCCAGGGTGAAAGTCGACGCCATGGCTCATTGGAACATGCCCCATATGTTCTACTCCGCCAACGATAAAGATATCTCCTTGGTCGGCCATGATGGCACGTGCCGCGTCATGTAAGGCTTGCATCGATGAACCACATAAACGATTCACCGTGACCGCGCCAGTGGTATGTGGTAAACCCGCCAGTAAGGCGGCATTGCGCGCGATATTAAAACCTTGTTCTAAGGTTTGTTGAACACAGCCCCAATAGACATCCTCAATATCATTTGGATCGAGAACTGGATTACGTTTTAACAAGCCTTTCATTAAATTTGCAGATAAGTCTTCTGCGCGAACATGTCTAAAACAGCCATTCTTCGAGCGGCCCATGGGGGTGCGAATACAATCTACAATAACCACTTCTTTCATTTTATATTCCTCCATTAGCCTTGTGTCGCGTAGTAAGTTTCGCCTGCGGCGGCTTTGGCGCGTAGGCCGTCTGTAACCTGGTAGAGTGGTCCGAGAGCTGCGTACTGGTCGGCCAAGGCGACATATTCAGCCAAGCCCATGCTATCGAGGTAGCGAAATACCCCGCCACGGAACGGTGGAAAACCTAAACCATAAACCAAGGCCATGTCTGCCTCTCCGGGGCTCTGCACAATGCCTTCCTCTAAGCAACGCACCACTTCGTTAATCATCGGAATCATCATCCGGGCAATAATTTGCTGGCTGCTGTAATCTTGGCTTTGCGGGCTGAGTGCCGTGAGTAGCTGATAAGTACTTGGGTCGGCATCTTTTTTGGGTTTACCCCTTTGATCTTTGGTATAGGCATAGAAACCCAATCCATTTTTTTGACCAAAGCGTTGCGCCTGATACATTAGATCAATGGCATCTTCGCCGACTTTGCTCATTCGCTCAGGAAAACCCTCGGCCATCACCGCACCGGCGTGGTGGCCTGTATCAATCCCCACAACATCTAATAAGTAAGCGGGGCCCATTGGCCAGCCAAATTGTTTTTCCATGATCTTATCTACTTTGACAAAATCTGCGCCATCTTGAATGAGGCGGCTAAAGCCAAAAAAGTAGGGAAATAACACCCGATTAACAAAGAAACCCGGGCAATCATTGACTACCACCGGGGTTTTCCCCATCTTGGCTGCATAGGCCACCACACTGTCGATGGTTGCTTGCGAGCTGTGTTTGCCACGGATCACTTCTACCAGTGGCATGCGATGTACTGGATTGAAAAAATGCATCCCACAGAATTTGTCTGGGCGACTGAGATTGTCAGCTAACAAAGAGATTGGAATGGTTGAAGTATTTGAAACAATGATGGTGTTTTCACTCACATGTTGTTCTACTTCTTTGAGTACCGCTGCTTTGATTTTGGGATTTTCAACCACCGCTTCTACCACGATATTGCTATTCGCGAGCGATTGGTAGTTTAAACTCGGTTGAATGGCCGATAGAACCTTAGCCATTTTTAGGCCATCAATGCGACCGCGTTCTAGTTGTTTATTGAGTAATTTGCTGGCTTCGTTCATGCCTAAATCTAAAGCCGCCTGATTGATGTCTTTCATTACTGCCGGTACACCACGACTGGCACTTTGGTAGGCAATACCGCCCCCCATAATACCTGCACCGAGTACCGCTGCTTGCTCAATTCGCAGGGCGTTTTTACTGGACTTCTTGGCCAAAGCTTTAAGCTGTTGATCGTTTAAGAAGATACCAACCAATGCTTGCGCGACATCCGATTGAGCCAAACCGATGAAGTTTTTGCCTTCTAGCGCTAATGCTTCTGTACGTTTAAAACTGGCTGCTTTTTCAATGGTCGAGACTGCAGTCATGGGAGCAGGGTAGTGAGGTCCGGCTTTGGCCATCACCAACCCTTTGGCACAGTTAAAGCTCATCATTGCTTCAACTTTATTTAAATTGAGTGGACTGAGCTTTACTTGGCGTCGCTCTTGCCAATCAATTTTTCCGGTAATTGCATCTTCAAGCATACTCAAAGCGGCTGATTTGAGGTTATCGGGGTGAACCATCGCATCAAGTGCAGCAAATTTGAGTGCTTCGGCAGCCTTATAAGTTTTACCGGTGGTGATCCATTCCATGGCGTTATCGGCACCAATCACCCGTGGCAATCGCACGGTGCCACCAAAACCCGGCATAATACCCAGTTGAGTTTCTGGCAGACCGATGCTGGCGTTATTGTCAGCAACCCGCAAGTCGGTCGCGAGAATGAGCTCACAACCACCGCCTAGTGCAAAGCCATTAATTGCCGAAATAGTTGGCACATTAAGATCTTCTAAGGCGTTAAAAATATCATTTGCTTTGGTGAGCCACGCGGCGAGTTCAGCCTCGGGAAGCGCAAATAAGCCTAAGAACTCGGTGATGTCAGCGCCCACGATGAAGCTATCTTTGCTCGAGCTGACTAATAAGCCTGTTAATTCACTTTGTTGCTGCAAGGTCTCTATCGCTTCTGCTAAAGAGATTAACGTGCTGCGGTCTAATTTATTGACACTTCCTTTGTTGGCATCGAATGTTAATTCAGCGATGCCAGCGGCAATATAGCGAACACTAAGGTTCTCGCCTTGATATATCATTCTGCTCTCCTTGTTGCTGATGTACATAGCACCAGTTTTGTGTAGGGACTAGAGGTTAAATATGTAATCAAGTTGTTACTCAAACATTAAAGCAAATATAACACTCATTTTAAACACTTGTTTGATAATTTGTTGTTTGTGGCACAAAAGGTCGCTGTAAACACGAGTAAATAAAATTAAGTCATGCTAAATTAAATGCTCTAGATCCAACTATGTTTGTGTTAAATGCGCTATAACTAACAAGCTAACTAATAGTCGTAGGGAGAGTGTAATGCCAACTATTCAACAACTGTTTACCCAGCATATAGAGCAGTTACAGTTGCGGGTTGCCGATGTATTAGAGCGCGAGCAATTAGAGGCTTTAATCATTCACTCTGGCTATCCTTTGCGAATTTTTTTAGATGATCAGCATTACCCTTTTCAAACCAATCCTCACTTTAAACATTGGTTGCCTTTAACCGAGCATCCGCATTGTTGGTTAGTGGTCAACGGTGTTGATAAACCGACGCTGATTTATCATCAAGCGAACGATTACTGGCATAAGGCTGCTTCCAGCCCTAGTGGATTTTGGGTCGACTTTTTTGACATCCGAGTGATGAAGCATCCACAAGATATCGAGCCTTTTTTGCCGAAACAACGACAACGCTGCGCCTATATTGGGGAGCATCCTGAATTAGCCGAAGCTTTGGAAATTGGTGAACGCAATCCAGAGTTGGTTTTAAATTACTTACATTATTACCGTGCTTATAAAACTGATTACGAGTTAGAGTGTATTCAGGAAGCGAATCATCGTGCGGTGAAAGCGCATCTAGTCGCCAAGGAGCTGTTTTTGGCGGGTGCATCAGAATTTGAAATGAACTTGGCTTACCTCTCAAGCTTAGGGCGAGGTGAGCACTCACTTCCTTACGCTAATATTATTGCTTTAAATGAAAACGCCTCCATATTGCATTACACCGCTTTAAGTGCCAGTAAGTTAGCCGAGCAAAAACGTTATTCACTGTTAATTGACGCGGGGGCCGAGTACCGCGGCTATGCTGCCGATATCACCCGCAGTTATGCTTATAGAAAAGGTTTATTTGCAGAGCTGGTGCTGGAAATGGATATATTACAACAATCGCTGGTGAACGATCTGAAACCGGGTTATCGCTATACCGATTTACACCTTAAAGCGCATCGTAAATTGGCCAAATTGCTGGTGGATTTTGAATTTGTTTATTGTAGTGCCGCAGCAGCTGTTGAAACGGGAATTACCCGTTGTTTTTTTCCTCACGGTTTGGGCCATCACCTTGGTTTACAAGTGCATGATGTGGGCGGTTTGATGCAAGATGAAGATGGCACGGTACTCGCAGCTCCAACTCTCGATCCCTTTCTGCGTTGTACCCGCATGCTGGAACCTCGACAAGTACTGACAATTGAGCCTGGTCTTTATTTTATCCCTTCTTTATTAGCCGAATTGGCTGAATCTGAGCACACTCGCTTGATTAATTGGTCTCGGGTTGATGAAATGCGCCGCTTTGGTGGGATCCGTATCGAAGATAATGTGGTAATTACCGCGTTGAATTGTGACAACTTAACGCGTGCGGGCAATTGGAGTTAAACATTCAAACTGATCGTTATTTACGTCCCTCGCAGTTGGTAAGCCGAGAACAAGAAATTAAGCGTAGTCGTTTTATTAGTATTATCGCGCCCGTAGCGGATCGTCGGCAGGCCCAACAACAGCTTGCTGAGATAAAGTCGCAGCATCTTCAGGCGCGTCATCATTGCTGGGCGTTTATTGCCGGTCATCCTCTGGATTCCCAGTGCTTAGGTTTTAGTGATGATGGAGAACCTTCTGGTACCGCGGGAAAACCGATGTTAGCGCAGTTACAAGGCAGTGGCTTAGGCCAAATATTAGCGGTGGTGGTTCGCTATTCTGGAGGCATCAAGTTGGGGACTGGGGGCTTAGTCAGGGCTTATGGTGGTGGCGTACAACAAGCATTAAAATTACTGCAAACTGAACCCGTAATTGCTTGTGGATGTTGTGATCTAGAATTTGATTACGCCTTTACGACTCAAGTAGAAATGTTGCTGAATAAGGTTCAAGGGGTAAAACTGGAGACCGAATTTAGCAATCAGGCAAAAATGCAGGTGAGTTTACCAATCAGTGAATATGCTGGATTTAAACAACAGCTGATTAATTTATCGAGTGGGCAAATTGTCGTGACTAAGCTACGTGCTTAAGTTGTCATAGGTGATGCTTTACTTCAAGATATACAGCATTATCTCAATCTAATAAGAGAAACAATACCGATGCAAATCAGGGCGATAGTTAGGATCGTCGGATTACTTGTGATGCTATTTAGCCTCACCATGATTATTCCGGCCGTTGTCGCTGCGGTATATAAAGACGGTGCCGGTAAAGCCTTTATGGCTGCTTTTGCTATCTGTATTAGCGCTGGGTTTCTATTATGGTTTCCACAGCGGCAACAAAAAACAGAGCTAAAGGCTAAAGAAGGCTTTCTAATTGTTGTGTTGTTTTGGACGGTGTTGGGGAGTGTTGCGGCCTTACCTTTTATCTTGTCCGAACAGCCAAATATGAGTATCACCGATTCTTTCTTTGAATCGTTTTCTGGGCTCACGACCACCGGCGCGACAGTTATTGTCGGGATTGAATATTTGCCGAAAGCGATTTTGTTTTACCGGCAAATGCTGCAATGGTTAGGAGGGATGGGGATCATCGTTTTGGCAGTGGCTGTTTTGCCGATCCTCGGTGTTGGAGGAATGCAGCTTTACCGCGCGGAAATTCCTGGTCCAGTCAAAGATAAAAAAATGACCCCACGGATCGCCGAGACCGCCAAGGTGCTTTGGTATATCTATTTATTTTTAACGGTGAGTTGTGGGGTCGCATTCTGGCTGGCCGGAATGTCAATATTTGATGCCGTTTGTCATGCTTTTTCAACTATCGCGATTGGTGGGTTTTCTACGTATGATGCTAGTTTAGGGCATTTTGACAGCGCCTTAATTAATACCATCTGTGCGGTATTTTTAATTATCTCGGGGATTAACTTCTCGCTGCATTTTGCGGCCATCAACAGTAGAAGCATTACTTTTAAATACTATTTTCTCGATCCCGAATGCCGCGCCTTCTTCTTTATACAAATTTGTTTAACTTTAGTGTGTTTTGCAGTGTTACTGGGTCAACAAGTTTATGATTCAGCAGCATTTGCCTTAGACCAAGCTTTTGTTCAATCGGTCTCTATTTCTACAACCGCTGGGTTTACCACCACTAGTTTCTCTGAGTGGCCGCTGTTCCTACCTGTGTTATTAGTTTTTTCTAGCTTCATTGGTGGCTGTGCGGGTTCTACTGGCGGGGGACTCAAAGTGATTCGGGTTTTCTTATTGAGTTTACAAGGCATGCGTGAGTTAAAGCGTTTGGTACATCCTCGTGCGGTCTACCAAATTAAATTGGCCAATAAGGCGCTTCCTGACCGAGTATTAGAAGCGGTCTGGGGATTCTTTTCTGCCTATGCCCTCGTGTTTGTGATCTGTATGTTGTCATTGATAGCGGCGGGGATGGACGAGTTATCGGCGTTTTCAGCGGTGGTCGCCTGTTTGAATAACTTAGGCCCTGGTCTGGGTCAAGTCGCGGTACACTACTCAGATATTACCGATGCCAGTAAGTGGGTATTGTTGATTGCTATGTTATTTGGTCGCTTAGAAGTGTTTACCTTATTAGTACTATTCACTCCAGTTTTTTGGAAAAGTTAGTCATGAAATTATTGGTGTTATATTCAAGTTGTGAGGGTCAAACCTTAAAAATTGCTCAGCATATCGTTGCCCAACAAGCCGAGCCAGATGTTCAGGTCGACTATGTCTCACTTGACCAGAGGACAAGCTGGCCAGATCTCAGTCAATACACCAAGGTTCTGATTGGTGCCTCAATCCGTTATGGTAAGTTTCGTCCGCAGTTGTTTGAATATCTGGCGACCTATCAAAAGTCGCTGGCAAAAATGCCGGTGGCTTTTTTTGGTGTATGTCTAACGGCTCGTAAACCAGAAAAGAGTAGTCCGGAAACCAGCGTCTATATGCAGAAGCTAAATCACAATGCCGCTTGGATGCCAAATTTGCAGGCGATATTTGCTGGCGCGCTGCTTTATTCACGTTATAACTGGTGGCAGACTCTCATTATCCAGTTGATCATGAAAATAACGGGTGGCAGTACCGATACCAGTCAAGATATAGAGTTAACCGATTGGGCAAAGGTTAATCAATTCTCCATTTTGTTTGGCAAGCTGAGTAATAAAAGCGCAAGTTGATGGTTTTTTGTAAGCACCTGTATAAGCTTTGAGCAGTTAAACAAAAAACTGTGATTTTCTTCAAAAAAGGCTTGCACCGTAAGCGCGGATCCCTATAATGCGACTCCACTGACACGGCGGGCAGCACGCAATAGCGCAGCAGCAAGCGGTCAGGGTTGGTAAGGCCTGAGGCTTTATCAGCGACGGTTAAACGCTTCAAACTTTCCTTAGAAAAGTTCTTCGGAAAAGATTGAAAAAAGCGGTTGACAGTCACCGAGGATGGCGTAGAATGCGCACCTCGCTTCGCAAGAAGCAACGCTCTTTAACAATTTATCAAGCAATCTGTGTGAGCACTCACAGAGCACTAAGCGAAAAAAATTAGCTTAAGTGGACTGGAGTGACACACTGTTTTAACAGTAATAATTTCAGTATTTACTTTGAGCGAAAAAACTTTGATTGAAGAGTTTGATCATGGCTCAGATTGAACGCTGGCGGCAGGCTTAACACATGCAAGTCGAGCGGTAACATTTCTAGCTTGCTAGAAGATGACGAGCGGCGGACGGGTGAGTAATGCTTGGGAATATGCCTTTACGTGGGGGACAACAGTTGGAAACGACTGCTAATACCGCATAATGTCTTCGGACCAAAGGAGGGGACTCTTCGGAGCCTTTCGCGTAGAGATTAGCCCAAGTGGGATTAGCTAGTTGGTGGGGTAATGGCTCACCAAGGCGACGATCCCTAGCTGGTTTGAGAGGATGATCAGCCACACTGGGACTGAGACACGGCCCAGACTCCTACGGGAGGCAGCAGTGGGGAATATTGCACAATGGGCGAAAGCCTGATGCAGCCATGCCGCGTGTGTGAAGAAGGCCTTCGGGTTGTAAAGCACTTTCAGTTGTGAGGAAGGCAATATGCTTAATACGTATATTGTTTGACGTTAGCGACAGAAGAAGGACCGGCTAACTCCGTGCCAGCAGCCGCGGTAATACGGAGGGTCCGAGCGTTAATCGGAATTACTGGGCGTAAAGCGTACGCAGGCGGCTTTTTAAGCCAGATGTGAAATCCCCGGGCTCAACCTGGGAATGGCATTTGGAACTGGGAAGCTAGAGTTTTGTAGAGGGTGGTAGAATTTCAGGTGTAGCGGTGAAATGCGTAGAGATCTGAAGGAATACCAGTGGCGAAGGCGGCCACCTGGACAAAAACTGACGCTCATGTACGAAAGCGTGGGGAGCAAACAGGATTAGATACCCTGGTAGTCCACGCCGTAAACGATGTCTACTAGTTGTCTGTGGGTTTAACCCGTGGGTAACGCAGCTAACGCATTAAGTAGACCGCCTGGGGAGTACGGCCGCAAGGTTAAAACTCAAATGAATTGACGGGGGCCCGCACAAGCGGTGGAGCATGTGGTTTAATTCGATGCAACGCGAAGAACCTTACCTGCCCTTGACATACTAAGAACTTTCCAGAGATGGATTGGTGCCTTCGGGAGCTTAGATACAGGTGCTGCATGGCTGTCGTCAGCTCGTGTCGTGAGATGTTGGGTTAAGTCCCGCAACGAGCGCAACCCTTATCCTTATTTGCCAGCACGTGATGGTGGGAACTCTAGGGAGACTGCCGGTGATAAACCGGAGGAAGGTGGGGACGACGTCAAGTCATCATGGCCCTTACGGGCAGGGCTACACACGTGCTACAATGGCATGTACAGAGGGATGCGAACTCGCGAGAGCAAGCGGACCCCAGAAAGCATGTCGTAGTCCGGATCGGAGTCTGCAACTCGACTCCGTGAAGTCGGAATCGCTAGTAATCGTGGATCAGAATGCCACGGTGAATACGTTCCCGGGCCTTGTACACACCGCCCGTCACACCATGGGAGTGGGCTGCAAAAGAAGTGGGTAGTTTAACCTTCGGGAGGACGCTCACCACTTTGTGGTTCATGACTGGGGTGAAGTCGTAACAAGGTAGCCCTAGGGGAACCTGGGGCTGGATCACCTCCTTATTATGAACGTTTATGTTTTGTGAAGTGTTCACACAGATTGCTTGATAGAAAGTAGAGAGAAGTTGACACCTGTTTAGGTCTGTAGCTCAGCTGGTTAGAGCGCACCCCTGATAAGGGTGAGGTCGGCAGTTCAAGTCTGCCCAGACCTACCAAGGTGCAACTTTTAGTAAGAAATGGGGCTATAGCTCAGCTGGGAGAGCGCCTGCCTTGCACGCAGGAGGTCTGCGGTTCGATCCCGCATAGCTCCACCACTTCTTACCTAAAAACCAAAGATAAGTCGCCAAAAGATGGCCATTTAGCTTTGGTTTTTTTGTGAACCAATGCTCTTTAACAATTTGGAAAAGCTGATAAAAAATATCTCAAAAATACGAGTTAAATAACAAGTGTTTTTGGTATTCAAAAAAATAAGGTGATCGTACTCGAGTGGCAGGATTTATACAGCCTGACCATTCAAGTGATTTAAGCGACAACATTTAGGTGTTGTATGGTTAAGTGACTAAGCGTATACGGTGGATGCCTTGGCAGTCAGAGGCGATGAAGGACGTGTTAATCTGCGATAAGCCATGTTGAGTCGATAAAAGACGCAATAGACATGGATTTCCGAATGGGGAAACCCACTGCATTTTATGCAGTATCGTAACGTGAATACATAGCGTTACGAGGCGAACCCGGGGAACTGAAACATCTAAGTACCCGGAGGAAAAGAAATCAACCGAGATTCTGGTAGTAGCGGCGAGCGAACCCGGATTAGCCCTTAAGCTTCTTATAATTTAGTGGAACAAGCTGGAAAGTTTGGCCGTAGCGGGTGATAGCCCCGTACACGAAAGGTGATTTGAAGTGAAAACGAGTAGGACGGCACACGTGATATGTTGTCTGAATATGGGGGGACCATCCTCCAAGGCTAAATACTCCTGACTGACCGATAGTGAACCAGTACCGTGAGGGAAAGGCGAAAAGAACCCCTGTGAGGGGAGTGAAATAGAACCTGAAACCGTATACGTACAAGCAGTGGGAGCCTCTTTGTGGGGTGACTGCGTACCTTTTGTATAATGGGTCAACGACTTAATTTCAGTAGCAAGGTTAAGCGAATAGCGGAGCCGTAGGGAAACCGAGTGTTAACTGCGCGCATAGTTGCTGGGATTAGACCCGAAACCCGGTGATCTAGCCATGGGCAGGTTGAAGATTGGGTAACACCAATTGGAGGACCGAACCGACTAATGTTGAAAAATTAGCGGATGACTTGTGGCTGGGGGTGAAAGGCCAATCAAACCGGGAGATAGCTGGTTCTCCTCGAAAGCTATTTAGGTAGCGCCTCGGACGAATACTAGTGGGGGTAGAGCACTGTTAAGGCTAGGGGGTCATCCCGACTTACCAACCCTTTGCAAACTCCGAATACCACTAAGTACTATCCGGGAGACACACGGCGGGTGCTAACGTCCGTCGTGAAAAGGGAAACAACCCAGACCGTCAGCTAAGGTCCCAAAGTCATAGCTAAGTGGGAAACGATGTGGGAAGGCTTAGACAGCCAGGATGTTGGCTTAGAAGCAGCCATCATTTAAAGAAAGCGTAATAGCTCACTGGTCGAGTCGGCCTGCGCGGAAGATGTAACGGGGCTAAGCTATGCACCGAAGCTACGGGTACTTGCTTTGCAAGTGCGGTAGAGGAGCGTTCTGTAAGCCGTTGAAGGTGATTCGTAAGGATTGCTGGAGGTATCAGAAGTGCGAATGTTGACATGAGTAACGATAAAGGGGGTGAAAAGCCCCCTCGCCGAAAGACCAAGGTTTCCTGTTCAATGTTAATCAGAGCAGGGTGAGTCGGCCCCTAAGGCGAGACTGAAAAGTGTAGTCGATGGGAAACAGGTTAATATTCCTGTACTTCGTATAATTGCGATGGGAGGACGGAGAAGGCTAGGCCAGCGCGGCGTTTGGTTGTCCGCGTTTAAGGTTGTAGGCTGGACACTTAGGAAAATCCGGGTGTCTAAGGCTGAGGATTGATGACGAGTCACTAAGGTGATGAAGTGGTTGATGCCCTGCTTCCAGGAAAAGTCTCTAAGCTTCAGATTATACGAAACCGTACCCCAAACCGACACAGGTGGTTGGGTAGAGAATACCAAGGCGCTTGAGAGAACTCGGGTGAAGGAACTAGGCAAAATGGTACCGTAACTTCGGGAGAAGGTACGCTGCTGTTGGTGATGGGACTTGCTCCCTGAGCTGACGGCAGTCGCAGATACCAGTTGGCTGCAACTGTTTATTAAAAACACAGCACTGTGCTAAATCGAAAGATGACGTATACGGTGTGACGCCTGCCCGGTGCCGGAAGGTTAATTGATGTGGTTAGCGCAAGCGAAGCTATTGATCGAAGCCCCGGTAAACGGCGGCCGTAACTATAACGGTCCTAAGGTAGCGAAATTCCTTGTCGGGTAAGTTCCGACCTGCACGAATGGCGTAATGATGGCCAAGCTGTCTCCACCCGAGACTCAGTGAAATTGAAATTGCCGTGAAGATGCGGTGTACCCGCGGCTAGACGGAAAGACCCCGTGAACCTTTACTACAGCTTGACACTGAACATTGACCCTACATGTGTAGGATAGGTGGGAGGCTTTGAAGCGTTGTCGCTAGATGATGTGGAGCCGACCTTGAAATACCACCCTTGTAGTGTTGATGTTCTAACGTTGTCCCGTTATCCGGGATGCGGACAGTGTCTGGTGGGTAGTTTGACTGGGGCGGTCTCCTCCCAAAGAGTAACGGAGGAGCACGAAGGTTGGCTAAGTACGGTCGGACATCGTACGGTTAGTGCAATGGCATAAGCCAGCTTAACTGCGAGACAGACACGTCGAGCAGGTACGAAAGTAGGTCATAGTGATCCGGTGGTTCTGTATGGAAGGGCCATCGCTCAACGGATAAAAGGTACTCCGGGGATAACAGGCTGATACCGCCCAAGAGTTCATATCGACGGCGGTGTTTGGCACCTCGATGTCGGCTCATCACATCCTGGGGCTGAAGTCGGTCCCAAGGGTATGGCTGTTCGCCATTTAAAGTGGTACGCGAGCTGGGTTTAGAACGTCGTGAGACAGTTCGGTCCCTATCTGCCGTGGGCGTTTGAGAATTGAAGGGAGCTGCTCCTAGTACGAGAGGACCGGAGTGGACGAACCGCTGGTGTTTGGGTTGTTATGCCAATAGCATTGCCCAGTAGCTACGTTCGGAACTGATAACCGCTGAAAGCATCTAAGCGGGAAGCAGGCCTTGAGATTAATTCTCACTAGGACTTTAAGTCCTCTGAAGGGCCGTTGGAGACTACAACGTTGATAGGCAAGGTGTGTAAGTGCTGTGAGGCATTGAGCTAACTTGTACTAATTACCCGTGAGGCTTAACCATACAACACCTAAAGGGTGTTGCTTATAGATACTTTATTTTAGAACCAAGAGTGCTTGTTATGCTCGTGGGATATATCAGTTTTTTCGAATGTTAAAGACAACAAGTTTTTGCCTGGTGGCAATAGCGTTGTGGAACCACCTGAACCCATGCCGAACTCAGAAGTGAAACGCAACTGCGCCGATGATAGTGTGGGGTCTCCCCATGTGAAAGTAGGTCACTGCCAGGCGCCTATTTTAAAAACCCAGCTATGTGCTGGGTTTTTTTATGTCTGAAATTGCCATGTGAAAGTAGGCTGGATATTGCCAGGCGCCTATTGAGAGAAAGCCTATCTTTACGGATAGGCTTTTTTTATGTCTGGGATTTAGCAATGCTGCATCGCGCAGTTAACGCGAAGGTTTTATTCGTGAGCAGGATGGGACGCTTCGAAAATGTGTGCGTTTTTAGGCCGAAGTCGAAGCGTTTATGCGTGTTCGTATCACCATTTTTATATTTGCTGCATGTGATTTTTAGTGACTCGCTAAATCCTTTGGTACAATAGGGCTTGCATGTTGCTTTTTATCAAGAAAAATATAAATGACCCCACGTTTTACTCGTAATCGTTCGCTTCGCTCATTGCCTCAAATTGCTCAAGATCCGAGTCAATTTATGACTTTATTTAGCGCCGAAGACTACCGCATCAGATTGCTGCAGTTAATCTCTCAGGCTCGTTCTCGAATTTATATTGTGGCTTTATATTTGGAAGATGACTTGGCGGGGCGCTCAGTGATGGATGCCTTATATCAGGCAAAGCAGCAACGACCGGAACTGCAGATTAAGGTGTTGGTTGATTGGCATCGTGCACAACGCGGTTTAATTGGTGAACAACAGGCTCAAGGTAATGCGGCAATGTATCGGGAGTACGCTGCTAAGTATCCCGGCTTAATTGAGATTTCGGGGGTACCTGTAAGCAATCGAGAGCTATTCGGGGTATTACATCTGAAGGGAAGTATCATCGACGATACGATCATTTATAGTGGTGCCAGTATTAACGATATCTATTTAGCTCAGCAGCAGCGTTATCGTTTCGATCGTTACCAATTAATTGGTAACTCAGATCTCGCAAATGCGATGGTTGAATATTTAGAACAAGTACTACTGGCGACTCGTGCGGTGACGAGTTTATCGGTAGCCAATCCAGCCTCAACTCGGTCGCTTAAATCGTCGATCAGGCGTTTACGCTTGTCTTTACAGCGGCAACAGTACCAATTTCACGCTCAACAACTAAATGCGCAGCAACTTGGAATTACTCCACTCATCGGTTTGGGTCGGCGACGCAACTTATTAAATAAAACCATTAAGCTATTAATGTCTAAGGCTAAACAACAGCTTACTATTTGTACGCCGTATTTTAATCCTCCCCGTAGTCTGCGTCGTGAAGTTGCTAAGGCGCTTAGTCGCGGGGTGCGAGTGCACTTGATTGTGGGTGATAAAACAGCCAGTGACTTTTATAGTGAGCCTAGCGAAAATTTTAAGGTGATCCACGCTTTGCCTTATCTGTATGAAGTAACGCTCCGTAATTTTATTAAGGGCAAGCAAGCCTTTTTGGCGAGTGGACAGCTGACCGTGAACGTTTGGCAACATGCTAACAATAGCTTTCATTTGAAAGGATTATGGGTCGATCAACGATATGCCTTGCTCACTGGTAATAATCTGAATCCTAGAGCTTGGAATCTGGACTTAGAGAATGGCTTGTTAGTGGATGATCCACATGCTTTACTCGAACATCAGCGTCAGCAAGAACTACACAATATTCTGCAACATACTCAGCCAATTACTACACTGGCAGATATCGAGTCGCTTAATGATTACCCGAAACCAGTCAAACGTTTGCTGAAACGAATTGGCCGGGTGAAAGCCGACAGCCTACTCAAACAAATCTTATAAATAACAATGCCCAGCAAGATGCTGGGCATTACATAAAAAGCGTTGGGTGTCAGCGCTTAACTAGGGAAAGAAAAGTTAACACCTTCTCTTATCGATGAAGAAGGCCAGCGTTGAGTGATGGTTTTACGTTTGGTATAAAACCGCACGGAATCTGGGCCATAGGCATGTAAATCACCAAACAATGAACGTTTCCAGCCCCCAAAGCTGTGATATGACACAGGAACGGGCAGTGGAACGTTAATCCCGACCATTCCTACTTGAATGTTGTCCGAGAAATAGCGTGCCGCTTCACCGTCACGGGTATATAAGCAAGTCCCGTTTCCGTATTCATGTGCATTAATTAAGTCCATGGCTTGTTGCATGTCATCAACTCGCACCACACATAATACAGGTCCAAAGATCTCTTCTTGATAGGCTTGCATGGCGGTGGTTACGTGGTCGATCAGAGTCCCCCCAACAAAGAAGCCTTTTGGATAACCACTCACCTGTGGGTTACGGCCATCAACTACTACGGTGGCCCCTGCTGCTTCTGCGCTGCTAATATACATCTGTACTTTATCGCGTTGTTGCTCGGTGATTAATGGGCCAAAGTCATTTTCTTGGTCAGAATATGCGCCGACTTTCAAACCTTGCATTGCTTCGGATAGCCCTGCCACTAACTTGTCTGCGACTTCATCGCCCACAGCAACTGCTACCGATAAGGCCATACAGCGTTCGCCTGAAGAACCAAATGCAGCCCCTAACAAAGAGTTCACGGCATTCTCTAGATCAGCATCAGGCATTACGATTGCGTGATTTTTTGCCCCGCCAAGGGCTTGGCAGCGTTTTCCATTTGCAGTCGCAGTACTGTAAATGTATTCAGCAATTGGGGTTGAACCGACAAAGCTTACCGCGGCAACTCGTGGGTCGCTTAATAGTGTATCAACCGCTTCTTTATCGCCATTCACGACATTGAATACACCAGCTGGTAAGCCTGCTTCGTGTAGTAATTCGGCAATGAATAAGGTGACGGATGGATCGCGTTCCGAAGGCTTTAATACAAAGGTATTGCCACACATCAGCGCCATAGGGAACATCCACATTGGCACCATCATTGGGAAATTAAATGGGGTTATACCAGCCACAACACCGAGTGCTTGGAATTCACTCCAAGAGTCGATATTAGGACCAACATTGCGAGAATGTTCACCTTTGAGTAGCTCTGGTGCGCCACAGGCATATTCAACACATTCAATCCCGCGAGCCAGTTCGCCTTTTGCATCATGCACGATTTTACCGTGTTCTTTGCCGACTAATTCGCAGATCTTGTCTGCATGTTGTTCGAGTAAGGTCTTATAGCGAAACATAATTTGGCAACGTTTGGCTACAGGCGTATTACGCCAAGCTGGAAAAGCGGCTTCAGCGGCTGCGATCGCTTGCTCCACTGTGGCTTTTGGTGCGAGTGCGACTTGACTCGCTACTTCGCCAGTCGAAGGATTATAAACATCTTGTAAGCGAGTATATTCTGACTGGGTTTTACCATTAATTAAGTGACCAATAATAGACATGTAAGATTTCCTTGTGTGACTAGGCTTGGCCTGTCAATTGATGAATAGTATCGCCTAAGGCGTTAAATAAGCTGTCGATTTCTTCTTTGCTGACCGTAAAAGGAGGCGCAATTTGTATGGTATCGCCGCCATAGCGGACATAATAGCCCTGCTTCCACATCGATTGTGCGATTAAATATGGGTTGAGCGCGGGTTCACCGGGAGCGTGGGCAATACTAAGCCCAACAGCCATGCCCATATTGCGAACATCGGTCACCAGCGCTAGGCTCGCGAGTTGATGCGCGGCATGTTCCAGTACCGGGGACATTTCACGGACGCGTTCAAACATGTTGTCTCGTTGTAATAAATCCAGCGAAGCCAAACCTGCGGCACAGGCGATCGGGTGTGCCGAATAAGTATAACCGTGTGGCAGTTCTAGCATGTAGTCTGGGCCACCAGTTTCCATAAAGGTATCGTAAATTTCTTGTTTACAGGCGACCGCTCCCATGGGAATTACTCCATTGGTAAGCTGCTTGGCCATATTGATCATGTCTGGTGTTACCCCGCAAGCTTCTGCTCCGGTTTTATAACCGAGGCGACCGAAGGCACAAATGACCTCATCAAAAATCAGCAAAATTTGGTGTTGGTCGCAAATTTCACGTAAGCGTTGTAAGTAACCGACGGGTGGGGGGATGACGCCTGCACTGCCTGCCATGGGTTCAACAATTACGGCAGCGATGGTTGAGGCATCATGAACCGCGATCAAGTCCAGTAAATCATTGGCAAGCTCGGCGCCTTGTTGAGGTTGCCCCTTGCAGAAGACATTTTCTGGCAAGACAGTAGAGCGCATATGGGCAACGTCGAGGCCGCTGCCAAATAGTGCGCGATTTGGCGCGATCCCTCCAACCGAAAGCCCACCATAGTTGACGCCATGATAGCCTTTACCGCGGCCAATCAGCTTGGTTTTACCCGCGAGTCCTTTTTTACGCCAATAGGCGCGCGCAATTTTTAAAGAGGTATCAGCTGATTCTGAACCCGAGCCAGTAAAAAATATCCGATTTAGTCCTTCAGGCATAAATTCGGTGATTTTCTCCGCCAGTTGAAATGACCCCGGGTGGCCAAACTGAAAGGCTGGCGAGTAATCGAGCCGAGAAGCTTGATGGCTAATCGCATCGACGATCTCTTGGCGACCATGACCCAAGCCACAAGTCCATAAACCTGATAGACCATCAAAAATCTTGCGGCCATCGTCAGCAAAATAGTAATTACCCTTGGCATGGGTAATGATCCGTGGGTCCTTTTTAAATTGGCGATTGGCACTATATGCCATCCAATGGCAATCCAGTTGGTTCTGGCTAACACTTAACTCTTCATGATGCGCCATAGCTGACTCCCTCATAATATGTTTGAGATGGACTAAATATTTTGAAGCAGCTTATCGCTAGATTTGAGTTGCATAAATGTGTATCTTTCAATCTAAAGTTTCATAAATGCGAAACATTATGCAGCAGCGACTTGGACAATTAAGCGATATTGATTTACGACTACTCAAAGTATTTCGGGTGGTGGTGGAGTGTGGGGGGATATCGGCTGCCGAGGTGGAGCTTAATATTGGTCGTTCTACGATTAGCCGTCACGTGAAAGATTTAGAAATTCGCCTTGGGGTGAATCTTTGTCAGCGTGGGCGAGCAGGTTTTGTTTTAAGCCCAGAAGGGCAGCACGTCTATCAGTCCAGTTTACGCTTAATGGGCGCTTTAGACGAGTTTCGGGCTGACGTACAAAGTTTACATAGAGATATGACGGGTAATCTGGCGATTGCTTTGTTTGATAAAACGGTGACTAACCAGCAGGCAAAAATATCACAAGCCTTGCAGTTATTTGACCAGCGAGCACCTAAAGTCACGCTTGATCTTTATGTTGAAACCTTATCGGTGATCGAAAGTGGCGTGATTGAGGGGCGCTTTCATTTGGGGGTAGTGCCGGGGCAACGTCAGTCAGCGAGCCTCAATTATCAATTTTTGTTTGATGAACGGATGTCGCTTTATTGCGGTTATCATCATCCACTATTTTCACGCAGTGACATTACCATTGGTCCCGAGGAAATTGTTGGACAAAAATATGCTGGATTAGGACATCACTCGCCCAATATGGATACTTCACAACGTTTTGGTTTTCAGCGTCATGCCACCGCTTATGACCAGGAGGCAATTGCCACTTTATTGTTGTCGGGCAGTTACTTGGCATATTTGCCGGAACACTATGCACGTAGCTTCATTGAACAGGGCTTAATTCGGCCACTGGGTGGGGAGCAGTTCAGTTATCACTGTCCATTTTTAGCGGTGACACGTGTCTCCCCAAAACCTTCGCGTATTTTGGCTTGCTTTATCGAGTGCTTAACTCAGGTTCATCTGTCCAGCTAAGCCGCTACTTTTACTGAAGGCGCTGGGTGAGCCACTGATTAATTGCCTTTATTTGGCTCGGGGAAACACTATGCGCCATTTCATAGTATTCCAGTGTTGCATTATATTGCTGTTGCAGCAGTTGCTGATGAGCCTGTTCACCCAGAGCCGGAACAACCACATCATCTTGGCGGCCATGTTGGATCAATATGTCTAAGTTAGTTTGTTGTTGAGTGCTGGGGAGGCTGGCAGGGAGTAAATAAGTCGACATACACAACAATCCGCCCAGTGCTTGAGGAAAGTTTAACGCCAGCTGATAAGCCACTGCACCGCCTTGCGAAAAGCCTGCAATCACAATGTTTTGGCTGGCGATCCCTTGGTTCATTTGCTGCTCGATTAAAAGCTGAAGCTGCTGGCTCACCTCTTGTAGATGCTGCTGATTGATGATGCGCTGCGGCTGCATCGCTAAAATATCGTACCAAGCCGAGAGTTGATAGCCTTGATGCACGGTTAATGGGCGTAATGGCGCGGCCGGAAAAATATAGCGCAGCGCGATGGATTCGCTGAATTTAAAATGCTTTGCTAAGGGCGCAAAATCTTCGGGGCCTGCACCTAAACCATGTAGCCAAATGAGGCAGTGGGTTGCCGGGTGAGGTGGTTCAATCGTGATGGTAGCCGAATTTGGCATGGATAGTCCTTTGCTGAATGAAAGAGTTCTATTAAGCTGAGCAACAATTTAGCGAACAGGCATTGTATTGAAATGGCTGAGAGAGACAAGTATGCAAGAATTAATTGATGAAATAAGAGCCGCAGACCAGTCTGGCGCTTATCCAAGTGAACTCCCTAGCGACAGTCAGTTGGTGGAAGTGGAGGAGTTGATTTTGATCCCGATGCCCAGCGATTTGCGGGCTTTTCAACTGACTGTGAGCGATGTGATTTATGGCAGCTTAGAACCAGTCACGATTAGCGATCCTTACCTGCATACCTATTTGCCAGAGGTGGCTGCGACAGCTTGGAACATGGGTTTACCCCGCGAATTTATTCCCATTTGTCAAAATGGAGATAACTTTTACTTCATTAGTCAGGAGGGGGAAGTGGGTTATTGGCAAGGCCAGGCTGCGGAAGACTTGGTTCCTGAATGGGATAGCATTTGGGATTGGGCGATGGAAGTATGGATGCAAAGTTAGCGCAGCAGTCATCTCCCCCTCCCTATCTGGAGAAGTTTTGGTTGGTGATTGCACATATCCCAAGCGGTAAAGTGGCGACTTACGGTGGCGTTGCAGCCATGGCCGGCTACCCTCGCATGGCTAGAGCTGTCGGACGCTGCCTAAAGCAGCTCCCCGAGGGCTCATCGCTGCCTTGGCATCGGGTGATTAATGCTCAAGGTCTGATCTCGTTTCCTGAGGGCTCGGCTAAATATCAAAAGCAACGTCAGCGACTTCAGGAGGAAGGGATTGTTTTTCGTCATCAGCGGGTACCTTTGAAGCAGTATTTATGGCTTGGTGATTAGTATTTACGGTTTGTTCGATGCCAATGGGTATCACAAACCATCGGTATTTCGATGATTGCGCCAATCCGCCAATTCTGTTGGGGGTCGAGGAGAGTGGGAATAAGCCAATGACCAAGCAAGCGACAGTCGTCAGCCAATGGTACTTGTACATTCTTAGAACCAAACACAATCAATTATATACTGGTGTCAGTACCGATGTGGCTCGACGCTTTGCCGAGCATCAATCGGGAAGTTCGAAGGGTGCCAAGGCGTTACGTGGGAAAGGTCCGCTCAACTTAGAGTTTCAGCAAGGCCTTGCCAGTAAGCAACAAGCAATGCGTTTGGAATATAAAATTAAGCAATTAAGTAAGGCGCAAAAAGAACAGCTCTTATTAGGTCAATTCGACTGGCGCAGCTTGCTTTAACGACGGCCGGTTTCTGTTTTGGCGCAAGCTTCGCTTACCAATCAATATTAAGGGTAAAATAATCATCGCTGCACCCAGCCAGGTGAGGGCATCAGGCATTTCTGAAAAACTTACCCAGCCGACCACGGCAGCGCCAATCAGGCCTGTGTATTCTGAACTGGCAATGGTATTGGCCTCTGCAGTTTTGTAGGCAAAAATAGATCCTGCGTGTAAAAATAGAATAAATAAGCTACTCGCGCCTGCGAGCCAGAATATTGACCAGTTCATTCCAGTAAGCGTTGGCCATGCCAGTGCCACTGTCGTGGGCAGCACCATTAAGTTGGTCCAAAATAAACTGGTAACCACCGACTCCTTTTTTGGAATGTATTTTACGGTGAGGTTACTTAAGGCCAAAGTGAGGGCTGTCCCCAGCGCCGCAATGGCCCCCCAGTTAAACTCTGAAGGGCGAATAATCACCAATACTCCAATAAAGCCGATACTGGCGGCGAATATTTGGGCGCGATTGACTTGGCTTCGGTGGAGCCACATGCCAAGTGGTAACATCATAATCGGAGCCGCGTAGAATAAGGCATTGGCAGTTGCTAAAGGGAGCGCGACCAAGGCGACAACCATCAATCCTGAACCCGCTAACCAGAGGTAACCGCGAAAGAAGTGGACCAGTGGTTTTTCTGGACGCTTGTGTTTGGTCAGTAAAAAAGCAGGTAACAACAGTATCAGGGTGCTGATTTGCCGATAAAGTAATATTTCGAACACCGAGGCTTGCTCGCCCGCCACTTTCATAAAGGCATCTGAAAATACCGCGATCTGATTGGCGGTAATCAAAATAATGATAGCAATTAAGGTGGGATTAAGCTTCAAGTGGGCCTCTGTGATGCACGAATAAATTAAGCTGGAATAAAACAGTCTAAAGACTTGTTAAGCATTAAAAAAATGATAATAATCTACTATTGATGAAAATTATTCATGGATTGTATGCGAACTCTTCCTCCACTTAATGCATTGGTTGCTTTCGACGCCGTGGCTCGCCATCATCATGTCGCTAAGGCTGGCGACGAATTGGGCATTAGTCAAAGTGCGGTGAGTCATCGCTTAAGATTGCTTGAAGACTATTTGGGAGAATTGTTATTTGAAAAAGTTGGTCGCCAACTACAATTAACCGAGGCCGGACGTAGCTACTCCGTTGAGGTGGAACGGATTCTAAATGAACTCAGTCAGATTACCCGACAGGTAAAAGGAGAGGGGATCGCGCAATTGCGTTTAACCACCTATAGTTCCTTCGCGCTGAAGCGTCTGGTGCCGCTGTTACCCAGCTTTCGTGCTCGTCATCCCGAAATTGATTTACGTTTGCAAATGATTACCGAAGAACCGGTGTTATCGAGTAAAACTGGTGATTTGTTTATCTGTCTAGCGAAAAACGTGAAGGGTTATATCAGCCATCTATTGCATAAAGAGCGATTGGTGGCGGTTTGTTCGCCAGCTCTATATCAAGAAGTCGGTCATCAAAATTGGCGTCAAGATTTATTGAATTTCCCTTTATTATCTAGCGACTTAGATGATGAAATCAGCGAGCCAGGCGCAGACTGGATGGTTTGGTCTAAGGGGCTTGGTTTACAGCTGCCTAAGAAACAAATTTTTCATAGCTTCAGCCATCAAGTTCTGGCCTTGGAAGCCGCAGAAAGTGGCCAAGGTATCGCTTTGGTGAGTGACTTTATGGTGGAGCAGGATATACGAGCGGGTAAGTTAGTTGACTTGCCGTTTGGTGGGGTAGAGACCGGTTATCATTTCTATTTATCTTACAAGCAGGCGCGTGGCAGAGAACAAGAGTTAAAACAAGTGGCCTCTTGGTTGATTGAAACTGCCGCGAGTCCGTTAGAGGTTTAACGGGGCGTCAATCCAACACTGGCTCGCTATACAATTCTGTGATCAATCCATGATTCTTTCAGGGCACCGATGAGGGTGATATTTTTTCCAAAACAGTCATGCTCGCACTAATCCATTAATAGTTTGACCAGCAATAGGCTCAGGCTATCCACAAAATTCAGCCGCAATATCGCAAATTCATCATTTCTTAATACTTGTTGCATGGTGGCCGAGGGGTGGCTGGTATGCCAACAGCCAATGATACTTTGGTATAGGAACATGACCTTGGTGAGTGCCTGCTGCTGGTTGAGTTGTGGCGACCAGTGCTGAAATAATTGGCAGAGTTGTTCAGCCAGTCGCTTCAGCTCGCGTTTAAAGGCGATGGCTTGTTCAATATTCTGTTGCTTTTCTAATACGGTATGCAAAATTGCAGAGAGATAGCAAAAACTCGGTCTGGCGGCGATGGTTTCAGCGAGAACTCGTGCTTGTAAGGGGTGGTTGGCGAGGCGTTGGATAGCAAGCAGTAACTGCGCTGCCTCGTCTAAATACAGTGCCATAAACAGACTTTCTTTGTTCTTAAAGTAGCGATATAGCGCCGGTTTCGATAACTGTAGTTGTTCGGCTAAGTGGCTTAACACCACCTGATCGTAACCATGCTCCGTGAGGGCTTGTTTGGCGGAGGCTAAGATCTGTTGGCGACGCTGTTGTTTTTGTTCGGGACTAATTGCGCGCTTTCTTATGCTGGTATTTACATCATTTTTTATCAAGTGTTGGTTCCTTTCACCTTTACATGGCTTACGCTTTTGTTGCTAATTTAACTTTGTTAACCATGCATTTTAACGACGGCAGAGAAAAGCAGCTGCCGCTTACCCAAACACTATCTTTTAGGTCTGTGTTGTACTCGCTGCGACAAGTGTGAGTCGCGCACAAGCAAGCGCCTGATTAGGTAGTGTTTTGCGATTTTGTTTACAGTCTAAGAATAAGTTACCCATAGAAACTTGCCAAACTATTTAGTAACTGCTATCTAAGTTACTCATGGTATCTTATTTTGTTGATCTGAGTTCAAGGTGAAATGATGATTGATTGGGAGCGAGGGTGAGTATTTCTCGGCGACAATTTTTGCAAGGTGCTACAGCCATCGCGGCGATGGCAGGCGGTGGCCAGTGGTTATTTGCTAGTTATCCCTTACGCTACCAAGCCAATCCCCAACTCGCGTTATCGGCGCAGCATCAACAGATCCTGCTGGCGTTGATCCCTGTGTTTGTGCAGGGGCAATTTAGTGACCAGGATGACCTCGCGATGCTGCGTATTTTAAATAATGTTGATGTTGCGATCAGTGGATTGGCTGCGCATAGTCGGGCTGAATTACGCCAACTGTTGGACTTATTACAGTCGCGGGGCGGATGGTTATTACTCAGTGCTGGAAGTAGTCAGCTTAGTGAACTCAGCACTCAGCAAAAAATAGTCTTGTTGAGGACCTGGCAGATGCATTATTTGCAGCTATTACGCCAGACTTATCAAGGCTTACATGAGCTGATCATGGCGGCCTGTTATGGCGACCCCGAGGTTTGGCCTCTGTTGGCTTATCAATTACCAGCCCAAGTGAAGGGACTGTTTCATGATTAAAGATTGGATTGTCGAAGGGCTTGCCGACGGATGGTCACATCTTGATGGGGCAAGTTTGCAAGATAATCGTCAATTGGATTGTGATGTGTTGATCATTGGCAGTGGTGCTGGTGGTGGGATTAGCGCTCAGGTTATCGCAGAAGCGGGCTTCAAGGTTATTTTGGTTGATGAGGGACCGCTAAAAACGAGCCAAGATTTTAAAATGCAAGAGCGTCAAGCCTATCCCGATCTCTATCAGGAATCTGCCGCTCGTAAAACCAAAGATAAAGCGATTAGCATTTTTCAGGGACGCTGTGTTGGGGGGTCCACTACCGTAAATTGGACGACTTCGCTGCGAACCCCGGAATCCACGTTACTGCATTGGCAGCGGCGTTGGGGCATTCGTCAGTTAACATCCGAGAATTTACAGCCCTATTTTGAACAGGTTGAGCAGCAGTTAGGGATCCGTCCCTGGTTGGCCAATAATGCCAATAATGCGCTGTTAGCCAAGGGCTGTGAGGCGCTTGGTTGGTCTCATAAAGCGGTTCCGCGGAATGTCAGGCAGTGCTGGAATTTGGGGTACTGTGGGATGGGGTGCCCGACTAATGCAAAACAGTCGATGCTGGTGACCACCATCCCTGCAGCGCTTAATCTAGGGGCCAGTTTACTAAGCCGATTTCGGGTAGAAAGCTTAAATATTAAGCAACAACGGGTGCGGGGTGCAAGCTTACAAGCCTTAGATCAACAGCAATGTCCAAGGCAAATCGAAATTAAAGTGAATGCGCGACACGTGATCCTAGCAGCTGGTGCTATTGGTTCGCCAGCGATATTGTTGCGCTCAAAGGTGCCTGATCCGAATCAATTGATCGGTAAACGCACGTTTTTACATCCGAGTGTGATCAGTGGAGCCTTATTCGAACAGCCTGTATTAAGTCATCAAGGTGCGCCACAGTCCGTATATTCCGATCACTTTGTATGGCGTGATGGTGTCGAAGGGCGCTGTGGTTACAAATTGGAAGTGCCACCGGTTCATCCGATTTTATTGGCCACCAAACTGACCGGCTTTGGCCGCTTTCATAGTGAAATGATGCAACAAATGAATCATCTACAAGTGACGATTGGATTGTTGCGGGATGGCTTTCATGAACAAAGTCACGGTGGGCAGGTTAAGCTGCGAGACGATGCTAGCCCGATGCTGGATTATCATCTGAGTGATTACCTGTGGGATGGTGCTAGGCGAGCGCTGCTGAGTATCGCTGAGTTACAATTTGCCGCCGGGGCTAAACAGGTTTACCCCTTACACGAACAAAGTCGGCAACTGAACAGTTGGACTGAGGCCCAGTCGTTTATCAAGCAATTGGCCATGCAGCCATTGGCCACTCGTTTGGCATCGGCACACGTGATGGGGGGATGTGCAATGGGGGGGGAAGCGGCATCGTCGGTGGTTGATGAAGATGGCAATTTTCGTCTCTTGGCTGGCTTGACTGTGATCGACGGTTCGGTTTTTCCAACCAGTTTAGGTGCAAATCCTCAGCTTACGATCTATGCCTTAGCATTGCGGAATAGTCAGCGACTTGCCGCCAAGCTTGCGCTGAGTGTGCCCTGAATGGTGGGCGCTTGGTCTATGCTTGTTTCTCTTAAACCACTGCTCGGTACCACCTGAATAAACTATAAACCTGCGGTGGTCATCGTAATTGAGAAAGATAAGCAGAGTTAGTGTATTTACAAACTTAAGCGCCCACTGTTAGTCTAGGGATGTTAATCGAATGCTGTTTAATTTGTTTATCGATTCAAGCGTGTGTAGGTTGCCTGTTTTGGCCCTCGCGCTGCCCAGTATCAAGGAGACAGACAGCTATACTTGAAATACGTTCTAGAACATAGACTAAAGGCCTTATTTAATGTGGTTACAACGTTTGGTAAGACTTAAGGCTCGGCCTCGTGGCTTTCACTTAATTACCGAAGAGTTACTATTACAGCTACCAGAATTAAAGCAGTTTAATGTGGGGCTGTGTCATTTCTTGTTACAACATACCAGTGCGAGTTTAAGCTTGAATGAGAATGCCGATCCCAGTGTGCGGCATGATATAGAAGCTCATTTTAATCATATGGTGATTGAGAATGCGGGCTATTATCAGCATACTTATGAAGGTCCCGATGATATGCCTGCACATATAAAAAGTAGCTTATTAGGCTGCGAACTCACCTTGCCGCTCAGCTCCGGAGAGCTTAACTTAGGTATTTGGCAAGGTATTTATTTAGGCGAACATCGTGAGCAAGGCGGTCGTCGGCAAATTGTGGTGACGATCAACGGTGAATAAGCTGAGTAAAGAACTCCAACGTGCTGAGTTACCCTCCTCGACATCTTGTTCATTCCTCAAACTGAAGATGGTGCGATGGACTTATTAGCGATCTTTATTTTTATGGCCATCGTGTTGTTTTTTTGGCGTCGCCGTAAAGACGCCGAGCGTGCGCAACATTTGATTAAGCAAAAATGTCAGCAGCTTGATTTGCAGCTACTCGATCTCAATTTTAAACAAGAAAAACCGCAAAAAATAGCTGGCCATTGGCGCTGGTGCCGCTGCTACCAATTTGAATTTTCTTCGACCGGAGAGAGCCGTTATCAGGCCTTGTTGATCATGGCTGGTAGCCAATATAAGTTTGATTTACCAGCCTATCGGATTGATGAATCCTTCGAACCCTTACATTAGTAAAGGTTGACCCTACAGTTGAATATATTTGCTGCTGTACTAATGAGCACTTAAAAAGTAGCTGAGTAGTGCGGAACCACCCGATATCGCACATAGCGTTAGTGAGAAGCTGCGCATCCATCGCTGTGGCAGTCGTTTACCGTAGCGCCTGCCACACCAAACGCCCGCTAAAGCCGCCGGAATTAAGGGTAAACTGGCTTGTAAGTGTTGCAGCGACATATAACCGATAGGCACTTGTACTAGCAGTGATAATAAACAGCTCACCACAAAAAATGCTGATAAGTTTGCGCGCAAATAGCCTGCTTGTTGATGCTGCAGTAACAATGCCATGGGCGGCCCACCAATGGAACTGCTGGTGCCCATAAATCCAGACATAAAACCTGCGATCGCCATGCGCTTCGGAGTCGGGGCGAGGCGCACTGGTAATAAACTGATAGCCACCGCGATCAGTACCGATAAACCTAACCAAAAGCTTAAGCTGGCCAAGTCTGCCCAATAGAGTAAAGCGCCACCGGCAATTGTGCCAGGGATCCGACCGAGTATGGCTGCTTTTAAGCCATTCAATGAGATGCTGCTGCGATGCTCGACGGCGCTGAAGATGGAGATCACCAGCGCAACAATCACCACCGGACCGGGTACATAGATGGGCGAGAGCTGAAATAGTAATGGCGCGGCAATCACCGCCAAGCCAAAGCCAATTGTGTATTGGACCAACGAACCGATAAAGATCAGTAGGCAGGCCAGCAGGGTAATCACCAAAGTATTCCTTATTGATATTGGGCTAACAGGGCTTAGCCCGTGAGCGATTTCTCGATGGGTTTAGTTGAAGTTGCATCGTTGTTGCTGCTGGTGGCTCAGGGTGGCGAGTTCTATTACTCGAATCACATCACTGGCTTGTTGAGCGCTAATGGCCAGCGGTTCACCATGAAGCACTGCGGCGGCAAAGTTATCATAAAAGGCCGGATAATTGCCTTTGCTTAAGCTTTGATGCACGGTGGCTTGGTTGGCGAGATGAATTTCGCTACGATTTGAGTCTTTGCCAAAGTGTTGCGCCTTCGGTGACAGTCCCACCGTTAGTTGTTGTGCTTGCGGATCCATTCCCCACTTTGCGTAGGAGCCTCGATCGCCATGTAACTGAAAGCGAGGGCCTGGTTCAAGCATTAAAGAGTTGCAGCTTAACTGCACCTTTAACTCGGGATAGATTAAATGTAAGTCAAAGCTGTCGACACTCTTAGCTCCAGGGCGTTGCATGGCAAGATGAGCCCATAGTTGTTGGGGGGGGCCAAACAAACACAGTGCTTGATCAATCAGGTGGGCACCTAAGTCATATAAAACACCGCCACCCTGAGGGTTGAGTTCTTTCCAGCGGGTTTTCACAACTGGCCGATAGCGGTGAAAATGGGCGCTATAGCTATGTAATTTCCCCAAGCGTTGTTGCTTGATGAGGCCTTGAATGGTGAGAAAGTCACTATCCCAACGGCGATTGTGAAATACACTTAAGTACTTTCCTGTCTGTTGGGCGACTTGTTGCAAACGCAAGCATTGTTGGCTATTCAGCGCCAGTGGCTTTTCGACAATCACGTGTTTACCTGCCAACATGGCCTGTTCTGCTTGTTCAGCATGTACCGAATTCGGGCTGGCTATCACTACAATGTCGACTTCAGGGTGGTCGATGACCTGTTGCGGATCAAGACACAGAACATGCGGGTAGCGCTCAGTAATCGAGGCCTGCTGCGAGCTGGCAATCGCGAACAGCTTAAGTTGTGGACAAGCTTGAATGAGCGGGGCGTGAAATACTCGCCCCGATAAACCAAAACCAATGATAGCAACGTTTAACATGACCGCTCCTGTTAGGGGGTAGACAAAGGAATGGTTGAGAGTTTAACCCGGTCAGGTTGCTGGCGTGTGACGCTGAGTAACCATAATTGTTTGCCATTACTGGCAATCGCTTGGGCCGTGTCTGGCTGTGCTAGCGCTGATATCTTGAGGACTTGACCGCTTTGCTGGTCAACTTTTAATAGACTGCTAAAGCGAGGACTCAGTATATACCAGTTGCCTTGATGCCAAGCCATACTGCCCAATTGGTATTCTTGTAGGCTTTGTTGTTGATTCGGATCTGCCATCACTAAGTCAAATGAGCTTGCTTGTTGGCCCTCGCGGTTGCCGCGATAACAACGTTTTAAGCCTTCTCGCTCGCAACTATACAATTGCTTGGCTTGGGAGTCCCATATCACGCCTGCCGTTTTATGGATCAGTCCGCCCTTGAGCCACTTCCGTTTATCGATAAACTTCCACTGTTCGCCGGCTTGGCTAAAGAATAGCAAACGTCCATCCGCAGAAATTGCCAGTAAGTGTTGATCAATCATGGTTAGGTCTGCAATGTCTCCGCTGGTGGGGAGTGGTACCAGTTCTGCGCGCTTGAGTTGGGGATTGAGATAAGCCAATTGAGCGGAGCCGTTCACCATGACGGTTTGTGGGGCAAGCGTGCCAATGAGCCACTGTTGTTTCTCTGTTTGCCAGAGCAAGCTGGCGGCATTAGGGATCCCCGTTAACTCGGCTTTTAGTTCTGGTTTAAGTGTTTCATCGGCTAAAGGACTGTGTTGGAAGTCACTGCTTGGCGGTGGAAATAGCACTAATCCAGCGAGTGTACCGAACATTAATAGGGCGATAAGGGCGATTACTTTAAGCATTGGCATCCTCGTGAATGCAGAGGGAATGAGCTACCGCTTGAGTTGCCAAAAATTGGCCGTTTGGTCGAGGCTTGAGCGCCATTCGCTGAATCATGGTGTCGCAATTAACTCTTGGATTGTGGAGTAGCCACAACTATGCCGTTTGCTGAGGCGTTAGTAAATTGTTCATCAAAAATTCATGGTGTTTTTATAGGATTGTTGCAGCCTACGGATAGCTTTAATGGCATGAATGAGGAACGCAACATGAGCAGTTCTGAACAGAATTCTGGGCTGGAACAACCAGCCGACCAGCATAAGTTAGTCAGTATAAAATGGCGTTTACCGCCGTTTCGAGTTTGTGACTGTTGGTCGATGAGTTCACCGTATCTCGGGATTTTAACTGACGATCGGCATTACTCGATTTCGGCCTAAGCGTTTTGCTTCGTAGAGTTGCGCATCGGCAGACTCGACAATCGCCTGTGATTTACTAATAGGGTTATATTCAGCAACACCAAAGGAGCAGGTGATGTTGTCGATGCGCTGGTGGGATCGGCGATCTTTAAGGCTAAGCTTTTCTATCGCGCGACGGACTGATTCGGCTAATTGCCTGGCCGAGCGTATATTCGATTTCGGACAGAGAATTGCAAACTCTTCGCCGCCGATACGATAGGCTTTAGCCCCGTCTCTACAGGCCTCTTGGATCCGTTTGGTCACGACTCTTAAAACTTGGTCACCGAGAATGTGTCCGTAACTATCATTAAAGGCCTTGAAGTGATCGATATCGGCTAAAATGATGCAGAGTCCCTGCGGAGTCGTATCGTATAGTTGCTTAAAATCGGTATCGAAGGCTCGACGATTTAAAGCGCCAGTGAGGGCGTCGTAGAGCGCTTCTTTTTCGGTTTCTTTTAGTTTGCTTTTTAAGTTTTCTATTTCAGCCTTGGCTTTACCCAATTGCGAATTAAAGAAATTGGTACTTTGACGAATATTGGCTGCATCCTCGACTAAGTTACGAACTAATCCGAGTACTTGCTCTAAGGGAACGCCATCTTCTTCAATACGATTGAGTTTGGCAAAGTTACGGTCGATATTGGACTGAAAAGTACTCGCATCACTGCCGGTATCAAGCATGGTTTGCGATAATTCGGTAGCCATAGCTTCCAAGTTAAGACGCATGCTCTCGATATTTAATTGATCTTGGCTGGCAATATGGTTTTGATATAACACTTGGCTATTGGTGGTGGGGACTGTGTCATATTCACTAATTATTTCATCAATAGCGGCATTTAGTTCAGGATTTTGGTCATCGACATACAGATACCACAAGGCATAATTGTTGGGGGTGGCCGGGATCTGATACTTCATCATCAGTGGTACAGCTTTCTTTAAATTTAGAGTCGCTTTCTTAAATAGTTTTTGGCTCATAAGAGTTCCATCGATATTGAGACTGTCCCTGTTTGGTGATTGCGAAATGTAACGGAGAGTGCAACATACCCAAACCCAAGGCTATGATAACTGATTTACTGATCAACTATAGGTGATTTGATTAGCAATAATTGTGATTTAAATGCTTTGATGCGTAGATAAATGGAAGAGTATGACTATCTTGTCATCGCTCACCTATCGTTTAAGTCTTGGTCAATGAGCGCTTAAAACCATTTTTTAATTGCCAACCATTACTCATTACAGCTTAGTTAACTTTACGCTATCACGAGGTTTTTTTATTTAGAGGAGTTTTGCTGGGGGATAAGTAAAGTCAGCCCAGCAAGTTTGACTGGGCTGAAGTGCTTGATTATTTTGCGATCAAAATACGTAGCATTCTGCGCAATGGCTCTGCCGCGCCCCAGAGTAACTGATCACCGACAGTAAAAGCCGAGATATACTCTGGCCCCATACTGAGTTTGCGAATGCGGCCTACGGGAACACTGAGGGTGCCAGTGACCTTGGTTGGGGTGAGTTCTTCAACTGAAAGCTCTCGCTGGTTGGGGATCACTTTTACCCAATCGTTATGCTCGGCAAGAATTTGTTCGATCTCTGCCACAGGGAGGTCTTTTTTCAGTTTGATGGTCAGCGCTTGACTATGACAACGCATTGCGCCAATTCGCACACAGATCCCGTCGATGGGAGTCGCTTGCTCGCTGGTGCCTAAAATTTTGCTGGCTTCGACTTGTGCTTTCCATTCTTCTTTACTTTGGCCACTTGGTAGTGGGACGTCAATCCATGGGATTAAGCTACCCGCTAGTGGTACCCCAAATTGATCACTCGGGAAATCGTCGGCACGCATTTTCTCGGCAACTTTACGGTCGATGTCGAGGATCGCAGAGGCTGGGTCTGCTAGCTCTTCGGCAACATCATCACGAATAGCGCCCATTTGGCTGATTAATTCCCGCATGTTACGCGCACCAGCACCCGAAGCGGCTTGGTAAGTCATAGGGCTTACCCATTCGATCAGCTCTTTTTCAAATAAACCACCAATCGCCATGAGTAACAGTGACACTGTGCAGTTGCCACACACGTAGGTTTTGATCCCTTTGTTGAGCGCTTGGTCAATCACATCGCGGTTAACTGGATCGAGTACAATGATGGCATCGTCTTCCATACGTAAGGCTGAAGCGGCATCAATCCAATAGCCATCCCAACCACTGGCGCGTAATTTGGGATACACAGCTTTGGTGTAATCTCCGCCTTGGCAGGTAATGATGGTATCCATGGTTTTTAGGCTGTCGATGTCAAAGGCATCGAGTAAGCTGGTCTTACCTGTACCGACATCCGGGCCGGCAATGCCAACTTGCGAAGTACTAAAAAAAACAGGGTCAATGTGGGCAAAATCGTTTTCTTCTCGCATACGTTGCATTAACACGGAACCCACCATACCGCGCCAACCAACCAAACCTACTCTCATGGCTTGCTTACATCCTTTATTTTATAATATTGAGTGTTTGCTATTTCGCCAAGACGCCGTCTTCACGAACTTTTGAGATTACCATTGGCAAGCGCTGAACGCTAGGCCCGGTTGCGCTTTTGTGATTATTTTTACAGCAGTTTGTTTATATCGCGAAGGCTAGGTATGGGAAGCATGCCAATTCAAGCGAAGGGGTCGCACTCTCTGCGGTGGCCCGATACGCTTGATAATTCAGTTTTTACTTCTTGCTTCCCATTTTGAAAGAAAAACAGAGAAGGGTTTGCGTCACTTATTTAGACCTTTTTCGTGACTAAAACTATTTGATCCAAACCAAACTTAAGCGTCAAAGTTCTACCAAGCCTCGCATCTCCAATAGATACCGGCAGTTTTAAGCTCGTTGATAACGAGCTCTGCGCTTAAGCAGAACCGCTGTAGGGAAAATTAACGACTTTAGATGATTGGCGAGGATCTTCACCGATGGTAATGGTTCGGGTGCGGCGTTTACCTTGGCTATAGCGATCGTAGCTGGCATCGCTGATCCCCATTTCTTGGCAAAACTCCACGAAGGTGGCAAAGTCTTTGGCTGTAAAGGCGCTATCGTTTCGAGTCAGTTGATTGTCAAAATACGCTTGAGTGCCGTTGAAGTTGATATTGGCACAGGCATCATAGGGCTGACCATATTCGCTAACTCTGATCGCTCGGACCATCTTAATTTCAAAAATCCAATCGCCAATGCGTAGGCAGCGCTGTTCAAACTGTTGCATAGTGGTCCCTATTATTTATTTTAAGCTAGACGAGCGGTTTAGAGGGGCTCGTGGTATAGGTCCTACAAAAGCATAAATTGAGCCAAATAATTTAATTATTACAAATCAATGGTTTAACTAATTACTGCTGGACATGCTGTCGTGCTAAGGCGACAGGTGGTTTGGTGCTGTGTTAGCCAAGGGCTAATTTATTCTAGCGATTCAGATAAATCACATCGACATCAAATACTTACCAATAGATTGTGGCGCTTTTCTCATTGTCGCTATCTGGCGACAGTATAATTTTTAACTATCTCTGGCATTATAGGCGCAATTTATCGGATATTTATTGCTAGGATTGGCCCATTGATTAATTTTCGTGCGCTTGCTTCAATTCGTCGTCTGAGTTTTTGGGCTTTGGCTACTCTGGGGTTGCCGCTGTTATTGAGTTTGTTGTTAGCTTCTTACTATTTACAACAGGTCTCTATGCAGGGCCAACAAACTGCCTTTTTGGCCGCTGAGGTGGTTTCCAGTAGTAAACGTTTAGACGAGAACTTACTCGATTTAGAGCGTAGTGCCCGTCAATTTAGGGTATTAGCTGACGAGAATCTACTGAGTTTATACCAGGATCAATGGCAAAAGTTGTCGGGTGGATTGGTGGCCTTTCAGCAACAACATCATGACCCCGCGCTATTGAGTATTGTCGCGCAATTACAGCAGCAGTTAGTGAGTCTCGGTAAGTTAATGGCGCAACCGAAATCCAATGATAATAAGCAGTTAAATCGACAGTTTAATCGCTTGTCTGAATTAGGAAAGAGTTTCGATCAACGTAGTCAAATCTTGGTGAAGGAGCTCGCTCAACAACTGGAGCAAAGTACCCAATCGGCGCAACGGCGCTTGATGTTAAGTATGCTGGGGCTGCCCTTCGCTTTAGCTGCGGCGGTATTACTGGTGCTGGTTGTTACTCGACCGCTGCAACAACTGCGGCCGCAAATCGCGCGTCTTAAATCGGGTGAATTTGACCAAGCTATTAAAGTGAGTGGTGCCAGTGAAGTGATGGCTATCGCCGATGCTTTAGATGAGATGCGACTGCGTTTACTTAGCTTAGAGCAGCAAAAAACCAGTTTTATTCGGCATATTTCCCATGAGCTCAAAACGCCTTTGGCGGCGATCCGTGAGGGTAATGAATTACTCTACGATAATAGTGCTGGGCCACTGAATGCGCAGCAACAGGAAATCACCGAAATTTTACGAGACAGTAGCTTACGACTACAACAGTTAATCGAGGCTTTACTCGATTTCAATTTACTCTTGGATACGCCGCTGCAACAAGCTTCGCAAGGGGTTGATATTAGGGCGCTGGTGGAGCAGGTTCTCGCAAGTCATCGATTAAGTTTAAGTAGCCGTCAGTTAACGACTCAATTGGATATTCAGCAGCCAAATGTTGTTGCAAATAAGGAGCAACTACGGGTGATCGTTGACAATTTGTTGTCTAACGCGATTAAGTTCTCTCCCGATCATGGTCAAATAGTGTTGGGTTCTTTCGTGGGGTCTGCGGGGGTGAGCCTCTATATCGACGATCAAGGTCAAGGCATCGACGATGATTTGCAAAGCCGAATCTTTCAGCCTTTTGTGCAAGGGCCGGCAGCCAAAGATCCACGCCTTAAGGGCAGCGGTCTCGGTTTAACGATTGCCAAAGAATTGGTTGAACGACAACACGCACAGCTACGCTATCAGCGTTTAAGTCCAGGCAGCCGGTTTTTAGTCGAAGGATTACAAGGAAACCAACAGCATGAAAAGTAGTGCCAAGCTAGGTTTATTGGCTTTATTTACACTCGGTTTAACGGCTTGTCAGCTGTTACCTGAGGGGGAAAATCAGGTGGCGCTAGTTTGCGACGCCCAGTCGAGTATGAACGGTATTTTTACGCCCTCGGCCTATTATTTGCGCTTAGCGGAGATGAGCGATGATCAGATCTTCAATGAGTTAGAGATTTTATTGCAAGATCCACAGTTGGGTGATAATCCGGTAAAACTCGGCCTGTTATATGCTTATAAGAGATCACCGGTGAAAAATCCGCATCGAGCTCATGCAGCCTTGAGCCAGGCTTTTGCCAGCCAAGGCAGCTTTGCTCAGCAGGGGATGCTGCTGGCGCTAAATGATCAATTGAGTGATGCGCTAAAGTGGCAGCATAAATATGAAAATTTGGGCGCTAACCAAAAACAGCAACAGCTATTATTACAACAGCAAATTGCGGCATTAAAGATGCAACTAGATGAACTCACTCGAATTGAGCAGCAATTAAATGAACGAAATTAACCCACATGGCGGCAACCTTTTAGTTGTCGATGACGACCCTAGTTTATTGCGCCTGATTAGCTTGCGTTTGCAATCGGCTGGTTATCAGGTACGAGCGGTTGCCAGTGCCAAACAAGCTCTGGCCGAATTAGAAAGTTATCCGGCGGAATTGGTGATCAGTGACGTACGCATGGATGGCATGGATGGCTTAGCCTTGTTCAATGCCATTAAACAACGCTATCCCAGTCTGCCTGTAATGTTATTGACGGCTCATGGCAATATTCCGGATGCGATTGCCGCCACTCAACAAGGTGTATTTGGCTACTTAACCAAACCTTTTGACAGTCAAGAGTTATTAGCTAAGGTGGCCGAAGCGCTGCACTTACAGCAACCCGCAGGCGAGTCGGTTCGCAGTTGTGAGCCGCCAGCTTGGCGACAAGATATCATTAGTCGTAGTCCAGTAATGGAGGTGTTGCTCAAGCAAATTCAGCAAGTGGCACCGAGTGATGTGAATATCATGATCCAAGGTGAAAGTGGTTCGGGTAAAGAATTGCTGGCTAAGGCGATTCACTATGCAAGCTCGCGCAGCCAAGGCCCTTTTGTTGCGGTGAATTGTGCAGCCATTCCCGAGGGTTTATTTGAGTCGGAACTATTTGGTCATGTGAAAGGGGCCTTTAGTGGCGCAGCTCATGCGCACAATGGTTTGTTTCAGGCGGCTCAGGGCGGCACCTTGTTTTTGGACGAAATTGCCGATACCCCCTTAAGTGTGCAGGTGAAGTTATTGCGAGCTTTGCAAGAACGCGAAGTGCGCCCGGTGGGATCGACAAAACATGTTGCGGTAGATGTGCGCATCGTTTCGGCAACTCACCAAGATCTTTATCAGGCGGTACAGCAACAGCAGTTTCGGGAAGATTTATACTACCGACTCAATGTGGTGGAATTAGACCTACCGCCTCTGGCGAAACGTCAGGAAGATATTCCCCTGTTGGTGCATCATTTCAGTCAGCAAATTGCCGACCGACAAGGTGTGGCGGTTAAAACCTATTCGCCCGATGCGATGGCCAGTTTGGTGGCGGCGCGTTGGCCGGGCAATGTTCGCCAGCTGATGAATGTGGTAGAGCAAACCAATGCCTTATCCACGGGGCCGTTGATCCCTGTGCAACTGGTGCAGCGAGCACTGCGTGAAAAAGCTGAGCTAGTTAGCTTTTCACAAGCCAGAGATGAGTTTGAGCGAAGTTATTTAGCTCGCCTATTACGTCTCACTCAAGGGAATGTGAGTCAGGCGGCAAGGTTAGCGATGCGTAATCGCACGGAATTTTATAAATTGCTGGAACGTCACCACCTACGCCCCGAATCGTTTCGCGCTTAATCAATCAAAGTGTCATTGCTTGCCGCACTTCGCGCGCTTGCTGTGATCGCTTGGGACGAGAGAACACTTTTCGCTGGTCTTTGAGTCACCAGAGATTGGAGCGCTAGCAGTGGCACTCCAAGTCTTTTTGTGTTTAAAGGTGTTTCTCGTTGAAACGATCCACGATCACCGCACAAGCGGCATCGCCAGTGATGTTCAGCGATGTTCGGAGCATGTCGAAGATTCGGTCTAAGGCAAATAATAGCGGTAGACCTTCGATGGGGATCCCTGCGGCCAATAAGACTGCGACCACTAAGAATGAAGGGCCGGGTACACCCGCTTGACCAATTGCACCAAGCGTTGCAGTAAAGATAATCGCGGCGTAAGCGGCAAAACCTAAGTCGACCTGAAAAATTTGCGCGAAGAATACTGCAACTAAACCGTAATAGATGGCGTTGCCACTCATATTAATGGTGGCGCCCAGTGGCAATACAAAGGAGGCGGTTGCTTTAGAGATGTTTAATTCTTCTTCGACAACTTCCATGGTGACCGGTAGGGTTGCCATCGAAGATGCGGTGGATAAAGCGACCGCTTGCGGCTTTGTCATTACATTCATGAACTGGCGAACCGAAGTCTTGGAGAATAGTTTGATGGTGAGAGGGTAGAATACTAAGCCGTAAATTAAAATCGCGGCGACATACACTGCAAATAACTTGGCAACCAGCGTTAACATACTGAAGCCAAGGGTGCCTACCGACTCCGCCATCAAACCAAATACACCAATAGGGGCAATGATCATCACGATGTTAATCATCCAAATGAAAGCAGAAATGATGGTGTCTAAGCTTTCCATTAAAGGGGCTGTTTTGGCCTTAGGTTGTTTCGAAATAGCAATTCCTAAGAATAGGCAGAACACCATGATTTGCAGAATATTAGCATCCATTAAAGAAGCAAAGATGTTCTGAGGGATCATGCCGATGATGGTTTCCATCACGCCGGGTACACTGCCTTTGTCGGCGTATTCATTGGAGAATAAATGGCTGGCTTGGCTCAAGTCCAGACCGCTACCCGGTTGGAAGATATGGCCCATCACCAGCGCTAGAATAACCGCGACCGCCGAAGTACCAAGGAAGAAAGCAAAGGTGGTAATGCCGATTTTACCGGCTGCAGGGCTATTTCCCAAATTCGCCGCACCCGCGATAATTGAGACGCCAATCAGTGGGATCACCAGCATTTTTATTAAGTGGATGAAGATGGCGCCAAGAGGTGCAAACATTGCCGCCTGTTCTTCCATCAGTGTGCCAACGATGGTCCCAAGAATCATTGCGATGATGACTTGTATACCAATATTTTTATACAGCGGTTGTGTTGCGTCCATCAATATTCCTATTTGAATCGATTTGGGGTTGCACCCTTGTTTTTGATGGTCGCGCATTGTACTTGAATTGATGGATTTGGTCATTCTTTATGCTGTTATTATTGCAATTTAAGATATAAAAAATTATATTTTCGGTTAAATACTCGCCACATTTAAAATTATTCTCTGCATCTATAGTTGTTTGCACTGCAATTTTTCTTTAAATTTCTTTATCAGTTGTCTGCGTCAAGTGTTCTAAACCCTTATAAGCTGCGGCTTGTCGTCTGCTTGAGTCTTGGTTCCGCAGACATCAACGTCGCCTCGCTGGGTGAACCTTTTATGATTGTTAATTGCATTGGGAAAAGACCGTTCGGAGGGGGGCGCAACAATTTGGCTTGCTTGTCGCCGATTCTTGTCTGGCAAGTGAATCATTACATCGATAACAGCATTACCACAAACCAGCGCCGGGAGAATATCATCGCGCCAGCAAAGAACTGACAACCAGTGAATAGGTGCCTCGCTGATGATTTACTTGAGTTGGTACCGAAACCTCTTGAAAGAAGTAAGTGAATTGTTGGTTTGATGCCTTTGCCGTTTAATGCAGCCGCATTATCGTATTAATTGGCGCGCGAGATGGGGCGTGTTGGGTGTTGGCCTGCTTAAGTTGGCGTAAACGAAGCATAACTATTGCCTTAAAATTAGATCATGATATTTTTTGTGCTCGAATTATTTAAGGAACCTCAGCCATGCCAAAGGCCAGTGACATTAAAAAGAACGCCGCGATTGAACATAACGGCAAAGTTTTTTTCGTGAAAGATATTGTGAAGCTTACCCCTAGTGGCCGAGCAGGCGCGAGTTTATACCGGATGCGGCTCTACGATGTCGCCACAGGCGCCAAAGCTGATGAAAGCTTTAAAGCTGACGAAATGATTAGCTTGGCCGATGTTAGTCGTCATCAAGTGATGTTCTCTTACATCGATGGCGACGAGTATGTATTTATGGATAATGAAGACTACACTCCCTATAACCTCAATAAAGAAACCATTGCTGACGAAGTGCCCTTCATTACCGAAGAGACCAGTGGTATCCAAGTGGTCACCGTGAGTGGAGAGCCTGTGGCTATTGAATTACCGGCCAGCGTTGAGATGCTGATTGTGGAAACCGATCCTTCCATTAAAGGCGCTTCCGCCAGTGCGCGTACGAAGCCTGCGATTTTAAGCACAGGTTTGTCGGTACAGGTGCCGGAGTATATCTCCAGTGGTGAGAAGATTAAGATCAGCACCACCGAGAAGAAGTTTATGAGTCGCGCCGATAAGTCGTGATTTGCAGTGATTGATGGATAGGAAAGCAGCTTTATAGCTGCTTTTTTGGTTTTGAACCGGTAGACAAATTGTGCGGCTCTCAGTGCATAGTGTGCGAATGAAGCCTATGTAGCGAATTTGGGTGAGTCCTTGCTTCAACATGAGCTGGTCGAGGCCAATCTGGTATTCATTAGGGGTTACGGCATGCCAGCGCTGCATAAATGCTTTGGTAAACATCGTTTGAGTAGGCTTTTAGCTTGGGACTGGCTAAAGTCACCGGCTGTGTGGGGGGCCACCGTTTGTCTAAGCTTGCTATTGATGGATTTAATCTTAGTTAACAGGCCGAATACTAGCGATTATTGTTATTAAACACAATATAGAAAGCCACTTTTAAAAGTGGCTTTCTATTCTCATTGCTTTAAGCGCTGATGGAGCCAGGCTTTGTTAAATCATCACTCGACCTTGGCGCATTAATTCTTCTATTTCGCTGAGGCTGCTGGGGTCGTCGATGGTAGAGGGGATGGCGTAGTCTTCACCATCGGCCAGTTGACGCAGGGTGCGACGTAGTATTTTCCCGGAACGTGTTTTGGGCAGACGCTGCACGATAATCGCCTGAGTAAAACAGGCGATAGGACCAATTTCTTGGCGGACTTTTTTAATCAGCTCTTTTGAAATCTCATGGTCTGCTTGTTGTACGCCGTCTTTAAGCACCACCAAACCGAAGGGCACTTGGCCTTTCAACTCATCGTGGCTGCCAATCACCGCGCACTCTGCCACAGCCGGATGAGCGCCCACCACTTCTTCCATTTCGCCAGTTGATAGGCGGTGGCCAGCCACGTTAATTACATCGTCGATACGACCCATGACAAACAGGTAGCCATCTTCATCGATGTAACCGCCATCACCGGATACATAGTAGCCGGGAAATTGTTTTAAATAGGCAGATTCGAAACGGGCCTGATCGCCCCAAATGGTGCTTAAGCAACCTGGGGGAAGCGGTAATTGGATGGCAATAAAACCTTGCTGATTGGCAGCGCAGGGCTCACCCATTTCATCTAAAATGCTTACCTGATAACCGGGCAATGGCTTGGTGGCGCTGCCCGCCTTGACTGGCATGCGCTCTAAACCCAAAGGATTGCCGGCTATCGCCCAACCGGTTTCGGTTTGCCACCAGTGGTCGGTAACTGGTTTATCGGTTTTGGCAAGGGTCCAGTCGAGAGTGGGTGGGTCTAAACGCTCGCCCGCCATGAAAATATCGCGTAGCTGGCTGAGGTCATAGTTTTTTACCAAGGCCCCTTCGGGATCTTCTTTTTTAATGGCCCGAAAGGCGGTGGGGGCGGCAAATAGTACTTTCACTTTATGTTCGCTTGCTACTCGCCAAAAGGCACCTGCATCGGGGGTTCGTACTGGTTTACCTTCATACAAAATGGTGGTGCAGCCTTTGATGAGCGGGGCATACACAATGTAAGAGTGGCCCACCACCCAGCCGACATCGGAAGCCGCCCAAAATACTTCGCCGGGTACCATTTGGTAAACGCTGTGCATTGAATAGTGCATCGCTACTGCGTGGCCGCCATTGTCGCGAACCACGCCTTTAGGTTTGCCCGTGGTGCCCGAGGTATACAAGATATACAGCGGGTCGGTGGCTTTTACCGGCACACAATCGGCGGCGGGTGCTTGTTGTTGCAGCTGCCGCCAGTTGAGGTACTGTTGATTAAAACCAACCGCTTGCTGTGGGCGTTGCCATACTAGAACTGGGGTTTCCATTTGTTGGCTTTGCTCCAGGGCAAGGCTCACCATCGGCAGGTAGTTAATCACCTTGCTGCCTTCGAGGCCGCAGCTGGCGGTCATGATAACCTTGGGCCGAGCATCGTTAATACGCACCGCTAATTCCTGGGCTGCAAAACCACCAAATACCACCGAGTGAATGGCTCCTAGGCGAGCGCAGGCTAACATGGCGATGGCGGCTTGGGGGATCATCGGCATGTACAAGACTACCCGGTCGCCTTTTCTCACGCCTTGCTGAGCCAACATACCAGCGGTTTGTGCTACCTGATCGCGAAGCTGAAAGTAGGAGAATTTTTGCTGACTATGACTCACCGGAGAGTCATAAATCAGCGCCGTTTGATTGCCTCGCCCTTGCTCGCAATGATAGTCGAGCGCCAGATAAGCGGTGTTCATTTCACCGTCGGCAAACCAGCGATAGTTGCCATATTCGTCCTGGCTGAGTGCCTCTTGGGGTGGCTTGTACCAGGCTAATTGTTGCGCTTGGCTTAACCAAAACTGCTCGCGGTGCTGATTGGCATAGTTGATGGTTTGTTGATAATCACCGTTTTGTTGCTCGTTGCCGATGGGGCGCATGGGTTCATGGTGTTGCATATTCATCTTTTTCCTCCTCGTCCCTAAGCTAGTTACCTCTTGGCAAGGGGCGGATGTCTGCTTGGCTCCGCTGGCAGTGCCGCGGCTGATTTAGTGTGCTTGGTGGCGCTTTAATCGTCGTCGCCGGGTACTCGGATCCAACCTTCCATTAAGATCCTGGCGCTGCGACTCATCGCAACTTTGCTGATTTGCCATTGGCCATTGAGTTCTCGTGCCTGTGCTCCAACCGTTAAACTGCCAGAAGGATGGCCAAAGCGCACTGTTTCGCGGGCCTTACCGCCAGCGTTTAAATTGACCAATGTGCCGGGAATGGCAGCCGCGGTGCCAATGGCGACCGCTGCGGTACCCATCATGGCGTGGTGTAACTTGCCCATCGACAGTGCCCGCACCAGTAAATCGATGTCGCCTTGTTTTACGGTTTTACCGCTGGCGCTCTGGTAGTCTTTGCCTGGTGAGACAAAGGCAACTTTGGGGGTGTGTTGGCGTTGCTCCGCCTCTTGTAGCGACGAAATAAGTCCCATGCGCAGCGCGCCATGGGCACGGATCGACTCAAACATGGCTAAGGCGCGCGCATCATTATTAATCGCCTCTTGTAGCTCGGTCCCTTGGTAGCCCAGTTCGTCGGCTTGAATAAAGATGGTGGGAATTCCGGCGTTAATCATGGTGCTCTTGAGGCTCCCCACACCCGGTACATCTAACTGCTCCATCAGTTTCCCTGTGGGAAATATCGAGCTATCGCTGTCGGCGGGGTCGAGAAACTCCAAGCGTATTTCGGCGGCGGGGAAGGTCACACCATCTAGCTCGAAGGCCCCCGTTTCTTGGACCTGGCCTTGGCTGATCGGGACATGGGCAAGAATAGTTTTGCCAATGTTGGCCTGCCAAATTCGGACCTCGGCGATGCCGTTGTCGGGGATGCGTTGCGGATCGACCAACCCGGCATGAATCGCAAAGGCGCCGACTGCCGCAGTCAGGTTGCCGCAGTTACCACTCCAATCCACTTTGGCGGTATCGATGGACACCTGGCCAAATAGGTAATCGACATCGTGTTCTGGATGTTGGCTGGTGGATAAGATCACCGCCTTGCTGGTACTGGAGGTTCCCCCGCCCATGCCATCGGTTTGTTTGCCGTAGGGATCGGGGCTGCCGATCACCCTTAGCAACAGGGCATCACGCGCGGCACCAGCTTGTTGCGCGGCTGGTGGCAGGTCATCGCGTTTAAAAAATACCCCTTTACTGGTGCCACCCCGCATATAGGTGGCCGGGATGCGGATCTGTGCCGGATAAGTCATGATGGCTCCTTAATGCTGAGTCGAGCTTTCGAGAAAATCGTCGGCAAAACGCTGTAATATACCGCCTGCTTGATACACCGAAACTTCCTCGGCGGTATCTAAACGGCATAACACGGGTAAATCGATGCGCTCGCCGTTACTGCGGGTAATCATCAGGGTGAGTGTTGCGCCAGCGCTGGGCTCACCTAGTACATCGAAGCTTTCGCTGCCGTCGATGCGGTAACTATGACGGTTATTGCCAGTAGTGAACTGTAGCGGTAATACGCCCATGCCGACTAAGTTAGTACGGTGAATCCGCTCGAAGCCTTCGGCTACAATCACTTCCACCCCAGCTAAGCGCACGCCTTTGGCGGCCCAGTCGCGTGACGACCCCTGACCATAGTCGGCACCGGCAATAATAATCAGCGGCTGCTTCCGTTGCATGTAAATTTCGATGGCTTCCCACATTCGCATCACGTTTCCTTCGGGCTCTAAGCGGGTCAGTGAGCCTTGCTGAACCTGACCGTTTTGTTTGACCATTTCATTAAATAGCTTGGGGTTGGCGAAGGTGGCTCGCTGAGCGGTGAGGTGATCGCCGCGATGGGTGGCATAGGAGTTAAAATCTTGCTCGGGCAGGCCCATCTTGGCCAAATAAGCACCGGCTGCACTGTCCAGCATAATCGCATTGGAAGGCGATAGGTGATCGGTGGTGATGTTGTCGCCTAATACCGCCAAAGGGCGCATTCCCTGCATCCTGCGTTTGCCCGCCAAAGCTCCTTCCCAGTAGGGAGGGCGACGAATATAGGTGCTTTGTGCACGCCACTCGTAGAGCGGCGAAGTGTGATTGCCATAATCTACCTTCATATCGAACATTGGTTGATAAATCTGGCGAAATTGCTCGGGTTTGACACTTTGAGCGATCACCGCATCAATCTCTTCATCACTGGGCCAAATGTCTTTAAGGGTGATCGGTTTACCTTGGGCATCGTGCCCTAAGGCATCTTTTTCAATATCGAAACGGATGCTGCCGCCAATGGCGTAGGCCACCACCAAGGGCGGAGAGGCTAAAAAGGCCTGCTTGGCATAGGGATGGATCCGTCCGTCGAAGTTGCGGTTGCCCGACAATACGGCGGTGGTATACAGCTCTCGTTCAATCACTTCTTTTTGAATCGCAGGATCCAAAGCGCCGCTCATGCCATTGCAGGTGGTGCAGGCAAAGCCAACAATGCCAAAGCCCAGTTGTTCGAGTTCGGGTAATAACTTGGCCTCTTCCAAATACAGTTGCACAGCTTTGGAGCCCGGAGCCAGCGAGGTTTTGACCCAAGGCTTGCGGCTTAAGCCGCGTTGGTTGGCGTTGCGGGCAAGTAGCCCTGCAGCAATCACATTGCGTGGATTACTGGTATTGGTGCAGCTGGTAATGGCGGCGATAATGCAGGCGCCATCGGGCATTAACCCCGCTTGCTGAGGTACCGGAGAGGCAATTCCGCGGCTCGCCAATTCGCGAGTGGGAACGCGGCGATGCGGGTTGGATGGCCCGGCAATGTTTCGTCCCACGCTGGAGAGGTCGAAATGCAGTACGCGTTGGTATTCGGCCTGACGGAGCGTATCGGCCCACAAGCCAGTGGTTTTGGCATAGTTTTCCACCAGTCTAATCTGTGATTCTTCCCGTCCGGTGAGTCGCAGATAGTCGATGGTTTTGTCGTCGATATAGAACATCGCGGCGGTTGCACCAAACTCTGGCGTCATGTTGGAGATGGTCGCTCGATCGCCTAAAGTCAGCTGCCTTGCACCTTCGCCGTAAAACTCCAGGTAACTTGAAACCACTTTTTGCTCGCGCAAAAATTCGGTGATGGCCAATACGATGTCGGTAGCGGTAATTCCCGGCTGGCGTAGGCCACTCAGTTCCACACCAATGATATCTGGCAGTCGCATATAGGAGGCGCGACCGAGCATCACACTTTCGGCTTCCAGCCCGCCTACGCCCACAGCTATCACCCCTAAAGCATCCACATGTGGGGTGTGGCTGTCGGTGCCAACGAGCGTATCGGGAAATGCCACACCATCTCGAGTTTGGATCACCGGTGACATTTTTTCGAGATTGATTTGATGCATGATGCCGTTGCCGGGCGGGATCACATCGACATTTTCAAAGGCGCTTTTACACCAATTGATAAAGTGAAAACGATCTTCGTTACGGCGATCTTCAATGGCGCGGTTTTTGGTAAAGGCCTGTGGATCGAAACCGGCATGTTCCACCGCCAGCGAATGGTCAACGATCAGTTGAGTTGGCACCACCGGGTTCACCTTGGCCGGATCGCCCCCTTTCGCGGCGATGGCATCACGCAGGCCGGCTAAATCAACCAAGGCGGTCTGGCCAAGAATGTCATGACAAACCACTCGCGCAGGGAACCATGGGAAGTCAAGTTCGCGCTTGTTTTCGATGATCTGTCCTAAGGCGGCCGTTAGTTGCTGCGGTGGGCAGCGGCGTACCAGATTTTCGGCCAGTACCCGCGAAGTATAGGGCAGCCTGGCATAAGCGCCGGCTGAGATGGCTTCTACCGCAGCACGGGTATCAAAGTAATCGAGTTGGCTGTTCGGCAAGGCTTTACGGTATTCACTATTCATATACTCATCCATGGATGCTCGGTCGTAACTAAGGAGAGACCGGATCCGCTACTGTGACTAAAAATAAGCTGACAGGGCTGAGTTGCTGGTGTTTGCTCAGCCCAATTTATTCGTGCGATTTAACGTTGGTCTATGGGCAAATAACTGCGTGGGCCGCTACCAGTATAGTCGGCACTCGGTCGAATAATGCGGTTATTAGCCCGTTGTTCCATAATATGCGCCGCCCAACCGCTGACCCGCGAACAAACAAAAATCGGGGTAAACAAGGCCGTTGGGATCCCCATAAAGTGATAGGCACTGGCATGGAAGAAGTCGGCGTTACAGAATAATTCTTTTTCTCGCCACATTACTTGTTCTACTCGCTCCGAGACTGCAAATAAATGCTGTTCTGGGCTGTTTTCACTGAGTTTTTTCGACCAGGCTTTGATTAGCGCATTGCGTGGATCGCTGGTGCGGTAGACGGCATGACCAAAACCCATGATTTTGTCCTTGCGCGCCAGCATCGCCATAATTTCGGTTTCGGCCTGCTCGGGGCTGGTCCAATGTTCAATCATTGCCATGGCGGCTTCGTTGGCTCCGCCATGCAAGGGGCCACGCAGCGCGCCAATCGCTCCGGCGACTGCGGAGTGAATGTCTGAGAGGGTCGAGGCAATCACCCGGCCAGTGAAGGTTGAAGCATTAAACTCATGCTCGGCATACACCACCAGTGAGCATTGCATGACCTGTTCATGTAAAGGATCGGCGGGTTTACCGTGTAACAACTCCAGAAAATGTCCAGCAATCGACTTGGCCGAGCTTTGGGTGGAAATCCGCTGACCATGTTGGCTAAAGTGATACCAATAACAAATAATGCCGGGCAAGGTGGCGAGTAAGCGGTTGGCGTGGTGTTGCTGTTGTTCGAAGCTGGCTTCGGTTTCCAGATTGCCTAACATCGACACGCCAGTACGCATCACATCCATCGGGTGGGCGTTTGCTGGGATCAGCTCTAACACCGCTTTGAGTGCATCCGGAAGTTCACGCAAGTTATGTAAGCTGTCGTGATAGGCCGCTAATTGTTCGCGATTGGGCAACTCACCATTGAACAACAAGTAGGCGACCTCTTCGAAGCTGGCTTGCTCGGCTAGTTCGCGAATGTCGTAACCGCAATAGGTGAGCCCCGAACCGCTTTGACCCACGGTACATAGTTTGGTTTCGCCGGCACTTTGACCGCGTAAGCCGGCGCCTCCGATGGCTTTCTGAACCATGATGTTCTCCTTCATTTCTTTATGTTGTAGGGCTAACGGTCAAATCTTTGTTTCACTCGCTAGTTCAGATCATTGTTGTTTCTCATCACGCGTAGCGCTGCGTGATGTGGTGCTTTGGGTTTCCTGTCTGTTACAGGCGCAGCGGTCAAATCTTGGTTTGACTCGCCAGTGCATGCCTTGTTCTATTCTGCCTGGCTAAGTGGCGAGGCTTTGGTCCGCTCACTTAGATAGTTTGGTTTCGCCAGCGCTTTGACCGCGTAAGCCGGCGCCTCCGATGGCCTTCTGAACCATGATGTTCTCCTTGATTTCTTTATGTTGTAGGGCTAACGGTCAAATCTTTGTTTCACTCGCTAGTTCTGGTCCTTGTTGTTTCTCATCACGCTTAGCGCTGCGTGATGTGGTGCTTTGGGTTTCCAGTCTGTTGCAGGCGCTGCGTTTGTATTCTTTGCCGCGCGACTTAATCTTGTTTAAACAGTTGGTCTAACTTTTGTTCGTAGGCGTGATAGCCCAGATAGTCGTATAGCTCGGCGCGGGTTTGCATGCTATCGACCACGTTACGCTGGTGGCCGTCATCCCGCAGGGCGCGATATACATCTACTGCCGCTTGGTTCATGGCCCGAAATGCCGACAGAGGGTAGAGCACCATATCGACGCCGACAGCGGCCAGTTCTTCACCGCTAAATAAGGGGGTTTGGCCAAACTCGGTAATATTGGCTAATACTGGTACTTTGACCGCTTTGGCAAATTGCTGATATTGCTCCAGGGTGAGCATCGCTTCGGGGAAAATCATATCCGCGCCAGCTTCTACATATTGGCAGGCTCGCTCAATGGCACCGCCCATCCCTTCTATTTGCAGGGCGTCGGTACGAGCCATCACCACAAACTCGGGATCTTGGCGGGCATCTACCGCGGCTTTAATTCGATCAACCATTTCCTGAGTGGAGACAATCGCCTTGTTGGGGCGGTGACCACAACGCTTTTGTGCCACTTGGTCTTCCATGTGTACCGCGGCGGCTTCGCCGCGGATCATTTCTTTAATGGTACGGGCAATATTAAATGCGCCGCCAAAACCAACATCGATGTCGACCAGCAAAGGTAAGTCACAGGCGGCAGTGATCCGGCGAACGTCTTCCAGCACATCGTTCATGGTGGTGATGCCAAGATCGGGCAATCCATAGGAAGCATTGGCGATGCCTCCTCCAGATAAATAGATGGCTTGATGGCCTTCGCGTTGCGCCATCATTGCGCAGTAGGGATTGATGGTGCCAACAATTTGTAGCGGCTGATTGCTACTGACGGCATGCCGAAAACGGGCTCCTGCTGAGAGTTTCATGAGTTCACTCCTGGTAATACGTGAGGGGATGTGGCCGTGGGCATTAAAGCCTCTGGGCTTTGGTCGGATCCAAATAAACTTTGTTGTTCAATGGCTTTACGAGCGCGTGCGATATGACGGCGCATCAGCATTTCGGCTAACTCGCCATCGCGATCGGCCAGCGCTTGCCAAATGGCCCAGTGTTCTTTGAGCGCGCGCTCGGGGCGCGAAACTTGTTTGCTGGCCTGGTAACGGTACATGCGCAACAGGTGGTAAAGTTCATCACAGAGCAAGTTGACTAAACGCTGATTGGCGCTGCCTTTAATAATGAGATAGTGAAAGTCGAAATCGCCCTGTTGTTCGAAATAAGCTTTGCCTTGGTGTTGCTGTAGATAATCTTGATGGTGTTCTAGTAATGATTTTAACTCGGCCAGTTGTTCTGTCGACAATTGGCTTGCCGCGAGGCGGCAGGCCATGCCTTCCAGCGCCTCACGTACCGAGTAAATGTCGACGAGTTGTTGCGGACTGAGTTGCACCACTCTCGCACCGACATGGGGGATCCGCTCAAGCAGCCCCATGCCTTGTAGTTTTAAGATGGCTTCGCGCAAAGGGCCACGACTAACCCCGTAGTGGCGAGCCAGTTCGGGCTCTGAAATCTTCTCGCCTTGAGCAATTTGGCCACTCACGATGGCTTCGATTAGCGTGTCGCTGAGATTCTGCGACAGCAGGTTTTGTTTATCACTCTGCTCTTTTAGGTGGCTTAGTTCGGACATCTGTTGTTACGTCTGTGTTGTTTAGATGTTGCACAGTGTAGTGTAAATAGTGAGCTACGATCAAGGGATTGTCGACAATCTTGTCTTATACTTTAGTTTTAGACGAGTTTTCACCGCTTAATAGTCTGTTTTGTTTACAATGATTGGGCTAGATGGTTTATTGTCGACAATGTTGGATTTGTTCAATGTTGATTCGGTATTTGGGCTGCATGATTTTGATGGATTTTGACTGCAGTCGTTGCCAGTTGTCATGGCTAGTAAACAGTTATCTCAGCGACTTCGTTGTTTAAATCGTGCCGAATGAAGCTTCACCCGATGGCCTCACGGGCCTGCAAAACGCCGATTGGAAAAATAAACATTGCGCACAATTCTGAGTTCACAGGTTTTATTCTCGTGATCGACTAAGCGTACCAAGCGATCATTCTGTTGGCGATGAATATCAAAAAAAACATGTGCGACGGGAGAGAGAACGATCCTTCAATGTGAATGGAAGGGATTGTTTTTGTTCACTCAAAATCAATGATAAAAAAAGTCATTTTATTGGTGTTGGTGCTTGATATTTGAGCGTTCAACGGTTATCTTACGTTTTCAATCATTTACTGCATAAGTCGAGGGGAAATATGAAACATTTATCATGTGTTACACATCATTCCGTACGACTAATGGCTAACGTTTCGCAAGCTCGTTTTTTCAATATGAATAAACGATGCGTGTTACTAAAGGCCTACGCAGTTAGCTAAGATTGAGACCCATCCCAATTTTACCCGAGCTGCGAAGTGTTGCAGTGAGGGATCATCATTAATACCCCTATATTAGCTGTATCACTTCGCCCTCTTTAATGGAGAATGCGACATGATGTCACTAAAAATTCGTTTACTTACTTTCATCGTAGAAAGCTTAATACGTTACCAGCGTCATTTGGAAACCCAACAATGGCTTAAGGCTCAGCGCCAACAACGCTGGCGAGTCGAAGGCTTGAATATACATATTGCCAAAGATATTGGTGCTGATGCTGATGGCCGATTCCGCACTAAGCTCGATCAAGTGGAACGCCCAGAGCGCCGCGAGCGAGCAAAGCGTCGAGTAAACCTCAAGGCTTGGCGTATTCGACAGAGACCGTTGAAAATTCGAACGTGAATCTGCGCTCCCGAAGGGGAGCGCAGATTGGTGGTCTTTATCTTCAATGATGAGCCAAGTTAAGCAATCGCTAAAATAAAAACCCTGCTTATTGCAGGGTTTTGTGTGATACAAAGGTGGGGATTACACTAAAAAGTGGAGCCATACGCTCAAACTCACAAAGGATAAAATGGTGGTCACCAACAAGGTACTGGCGCAAAAGCTGCGTTCACCATATTCGCCGCCAATAATTGGATAAATACTAAACATGGGAACAGCGGCAAAGATAATTACCGAGGTTTTCAAATCGCTGGATAGATCGGGAAACAATAATACCAAGCCCGATACCACCATTGGAAAAATCAGCAATTTCACCATTGCTACCAAAGACATTTGGCCAATATTACATTTGATGGATACCCCGCAAAGTGAGCCGCCAATTACCACCAGGGCCACGCAGGCCGCTCCTTGAGATAGCATGCCTAAACCATAGCTAATGAAGGCTGGCATTTTTAGGCCCAGCGAAGAGCAGAGCAGTCCCAAAAATACTGAGATAATAATTGGATTGGAGCTGATCCGTTTCACGACAGGGACAAATACACTGCCTTTATTCCCTTGGCGTTTTCCCATCATGGTTTCCAGGAAAATTAAGGCAGCTGGCATCAACACGATGTTCTCCACCATCACACTCATGGCGAAGGCTTGTGCCGGTGGGTGTTCAAACATTTGTAAGATCACCGGAAAACCAATAAAGGCACTATTGGGTAAGGCGGCACCTAAACCTCTTACCCCAGAGGCTTCCCAGGAATCTTTAAATACCAAGCGACTCAACAAAATGGTAAACACTAAGGCGAATAAGCCACCTAGGGTGTAGATTAGCATGTAATCGAGGTTAACCACTTCGGCTAAATCCATACTTAATAGTTTGGTGAAGACTAGTGCAGGTAAGGCAAAGTACACCACAAAACGGCTTAAACCGGGCAGGGTGTCTTGCGGGAGAACTTGGAAGCGGACTCCCAAATAACCTAAGAAAATTAAGAAGAAAATAGGCGCAGTAATGCTTAATACAGCTTCCATTAAAACTCGTCCTTGAAAGTCACTTAGACCTGAATCGGCTAGCAAAACACCATTGTAAAGGACTTGATTAAAAAATCATACAAATAGTGAGGTGACAGCAATCGGGATAACAGCCTAACGGTGCTGTATTCAAGGCTTTATGGTTAGAGGCTTTGCAGCGAGCCTCCTGCGAGCCGGGATGATTCAATCATCGTCGTCAGCTCGCTTGGTTGTCAAATTGAGTTGTTAGTGGTGCTCCCGCAAATTTTTCAACGCCAAAATTCTCTGAATATGGCTAAAGGTCTAATATTTGTGCGCAGATGTCTACGAATGCACTTAGTTTGGGCTGATTTTTTGCCGCTATTGAAAAATAAAGAAACAGTCCATCTATACGGTGATATTGCTGGTTGGCGGGTGGGGCACGGTCCAATGTGGGATTATTGTGAATAACCCAGAGCTCATTGATATTGTGTGCACCATGTACCAAAAAAAAAGACATTGTTAGCGCGGTTTGTCATGGTCCGGCCGGACTCATCAATGTGAAGTTAAGCAATGGCGAAAGCTTGATCAAAGGTCGTCATGTAACTGGGTTCACGCCAGAAGAAGAAAGCTCTCGGGATTACGATAAGATCGTACCTTTTGAATTGGAAACCGCTTTAAAACAGACTGGGGCTATATTTGAAAAATCACCAATGTTTGAAAATAAAGTGGTGGTAGATGGGCGTTTGATTACCGGTCAGAACCCCGCTTCGGCGAAAGCGTTGGCAGAGGCTGTGATTCAGGCGTTGTAAGTGAAGGCAAACTATAGTGTTGCGGTAGCGGGCATAACAGGGACGTAATTCAATCAAATGAGACTTAGCCAGACCTCGCTCATTTTTAAGTCGTTTGAAGCCGCTTGGGTCTATTTTATCTAATAATATTACCCAAGAGAAAGGCAGAAACATTTACTACTGCAATGGTTTTACCCATTTGTTTTGTGTATTTTGTGTTTAATAATACTCAAACGATTTCAAGTTATTGGGCTTAATAAAGATGATTTCGCAAGTCGATTAATATCTTTAGCTAGGGAAATAAGGGATCTCTTGTTGCTCGCATTTTTCGGGTCACTGTGAATTTGTCATCTTGAGCTTGTTTGAGATCTCTGCGTTATATTTTTGCGGTGAAAGGAATGATTATGTCGACGAAAGTTTTGGTGATAGGGGCAGGTGCGATTGGTGCCTATTATGGCGCGCGTTTGGCACAGGCTGGGGCAGAGGTGTCTGTGGTGGTTCGTTCCGATTATGACGGCCTGAGCCACAAGGGCGAGTATGCCATTCAAAGTCATCAAGGGGACTTTTCCTTTAAGCCGAGTCAAATTTTGAAGCATCCTAGAGATTATCAGGGGATAGCTGATTATGTGATTGTGGCGACCAAGGTGCTGCCGGGTATTGATACCCGAGAACTGCTTAAAGATGTGGTGTCGGAAAGCACCACTATCGTTTTATTGCAGAACGGCGTTGAGATCGAAGAGCCGGTGCAGCAGGCTTTTCCAAAGGCAGAGATTATCAGTGGCCTGTGTTTTATCTGTGTGCAGCGTGTTGAACCGGGTGTGATTGACCATCAAGATTATGGTCACTTGGTGATAGGCCGTTACTCGCAAGGCAGGAGCGAACGCGCAGAACGGCTTGGTCGTATGTTCAATCGTGCAGGGGTGCAATGTGAGGTCTCTGCTCATGTCCAGCAGGCAAGATGGATGAAACTGGTGTGGAATGCGCCTTACAATCCACTTTCAGTGCTTGCTGGGGGGGCCAATACCCAGCAGATTATGGCGAATCCACAAACCGCTCAACTGGTGACTGACATCATGGAAGAGGTCTACCACGTCGCAAAGGCCGTTGGTGCCGAGTTTGATTATGCAGTGCTTCAGCAAAATATAGATAGAACCCTTAAAATGTGTCCATATAAACCGTCGATGCTACTCGATTATGAGGCTGGCCGTGAAATGGAGGTGGAATCTATTTTGGGCAGTACAGTCAAAGCGGCGCGTCGAGTGAAGGTCGCAACGCCGCATATTGATTCAATTTATGCGCTATTGCAGTTGGTGAATCAGACAAAGCATTCGGCATAATCTAATCGCGATGCGTCCTGCCCTAAATCGGCATGGACGCACCCGGATCATATTTAGACGATTGTAGAAACCGTCAATTGGAATGGCTGTCTGAATGTTTAAGATATTTAAACAATAACGGCCATCTCAGGTGAAGAGTTAGTTTTTTTACGAGAGTGAGATAAAGTCAAACCTACTAGAATCAATATCAAGGTTAGCCATGTAGCAGGCTCAGGTACTGAATTAAGCTCTAGTGACACACCGCCGATATTATCACCAATATTACTATCTGGAATATAAAAACCAACATTGGTAACCGAATCTAAGTGAAAATTTGCAAACAAACCGCTTGATTTAGCGAGAGAATAGACAGCTGAGGAATAATAGCCATCACCAGGATTAATTGGCCCAAGACCCGCGATCCCTTGACTTTCGCCATACCAATAAGTTATATCATCAATAATATAACCCACTGTATTTTCCCAGCCTCTAACACAGTTTTCTCCCAAGCCATCACAAGCTCTCACCGAACCGAATCGGTTAAAAGCAGTATAAACGTCTTGAACAAAAGACAATTGATAGTCACCAGGTTCCAGTGACACGTTAAGCGCGTTACTGCCCGCTAAAGAGGCATTAGTTCTACCACTGATATTAATAATGGTTGCACTGGCACTAGAACTCATTACAGTTAATAAAAGCAAGGCACAATAAAAAGCTGATTTTTTCATAATAACAAAAGTCCATTTAATAAAAATGGTATGTTCTCACAGTTGTATTATTTAATAAACACTAAGTAACATAATTGTCAGATTGAACCTTGATAAAATATGCGCGCAACGTTAATTGAGCTTGTTTTTTACATTTATTGCTAATCTGTAACATTTAGTGATGACGTCATAGCCTAAATAATCTTGAACCTTTCGGCCCCCTCTTATGATAATTTAGACGACCAATGCATGATCGTTAGTTGGGATGGCTACTTTATTATTTATCTGGGCTTGATTTTGGTTAATCCGTAATACTAAATGATAGTGGTTAGAAATAATCACCCGCAACTTCAAATGGCTGGTGGTTAAAGGCTCTAGTTCTTCGGCTCTACTTGGATTTCTTTAAATAAGTGTACGTTGTTATAACTAAAAAATGCTGTGATTTTTCGTTTAACGATTTTTGATATTTCTTACAGTTCGAGCTTTGGCTAATATTGCTGAATAATCTATCGCTCCATTTATACCTAAATCTGAGTCTGCAATAATAATAAAATGTTGTTCGATAATAGAAGGATTAAAGTTGTTTGATATTGCTATCGCTGACATATCGTCTATGTCTGGAGTAACATTTTGTCGTTCTAGTTGATTAGTGTTCGCATTTGATACTTGTACTCTTGAGCCTTCTTGTAAGTTTAAATTACTCTGAGAGGTAACTTGGTTACTACAATCAAATTTATGAGCCTTAATTAACACTTGACCGGTAGCCTCTTTTAATTTTCCTTCTACTCTTCTTTTAGTAAATTTGTCAACTATCCATTGTTTTCGGTGGTTAAAATTAGCACCACTTGCTCGGTCTTCGCCACACAAAAACGCTCTGCGCACACAGCGGCAGATGCAGTGGTAGTAGGGCGTACTGTCTAAACAAATTTGCTGTTCGCGAGCTCGAGTCATCACCGCACCTCTAAGGCTTTGAGTGTATTTAAAGTCTAGAAGTGCTGTTTGGGATTGTCAAAAAGACTTGGGTGTCCTTTTTTTGTTTCTATCTTTTTACGGATATCTTAAGTTTGTCAAGAAATAAGAGAATATAACGCACATTAAAATCAAAGAGTAAAGGCTAAAGGCTATTAGTGAGAGTTTATTTTTATTTTTTAGGGAGTATATATTGACACTTGATTTCATCCATAACTTAGATATTAAATATGCACTAAAAGAGGTCCCTATGAAACACATTGTTATACCTTTTATCTTTTTAGGTTTATTTATATTCTTCCAAAATGTATAGATTGTATATACAGAAAAAATAATATTAAAAGCGGAAAAAACACAAAACAAAAAAGCGCTACCCATGACCGTAAGGTATATGTAACGTCCTTCTTCAATATTTCCAAAAATTAACTGGATTAAAATAAAGGCCACAATAGAAATTGGAAATCCTAGAAGCGTTATAGGCCATGCTATAGAGACTTCTCCGTTCGTTTTATCACTCATTTTTACTTGCCTCGTGTCTTGATGCGGAATAGGAAATTTTAAATCTTATAAAGTCATTCGAGACAGCCATCTTAAGGATTGAACAGCCAACATCATACGATGAATATCACTTCTCATTCACATAAAAAGCAGCGTGATGTCGAAAATTGCAATATTGGTAAAGGTGTTACGACGAAAAGCCGCAAGAAGCCAAACAGCAAACACAGCGATTCGAGATATGCTAAATACCTACTCGGTCGACAAAAAATCAGACCATAAATTACTTAGCCAACATCCAGCCAGCGTTTGGCTGCTCCCATACCTTTAATTCGCTGCTGATTGTGCTGGCGCTTGTAGCACTCTAGTGCGTGACCGGCGCCCACCACACTGGCAAAGTGATGCTCTAAACCCGTGCTCAAGGCTAACCAGCTTTCTTCATCGATATACCCACGTTTATCTTCTCTGATAACGCGGCCGATGAGCTCCACCAGTTGCAGATAATCTTGGAGCTCAAAGGGCAAACCTTTGGGCATGGTTTCTCTGGGGTTGCCGACAAAGGGCATCAGAGGTTTGGGCTGTTGCCCTTGTTTGGCTTGCTGAATGCGCTGTTTAATACTGGTATGCGCTGAGGTTTCAGGCGTGCTCGCCATGTTTGAGCGAATTGGGTTTAAATCGACATAAGCCATACAAGCCGCTAGGGCTGCTTCATCTAAAAGCGCTTGGGATTTAAAACGGCCTTCCCAAAAACGCCCGGTACATTGGTCTTCTTTATTGGCAGCTCGAGCAATGTGTTCATTCAAATGGCGCATAAATCAGCTTAAATCGAAGAGGCGAGTTCGGTACACTGCAGCGGTAGCGCGAACGGCCTGCAATTGCACCTCACTTAACTGCGGACGTAACTCAAGGTTGAGATACACCTGAGTCAGTAAGGTGCCCTGATGCAAGCTATGCCAGCGTTCTAAGACTTCATCCATTGACCAAGCTTCTGCTTGTTGCGGATTAACATGTAGCACGAGGTGGGTATGATTACTCATGACGGCATAAGCACAAACATCAATCGCGAACACCGACGCTAATTTGAGTAGATTATCCTCGACCCACTGGCGGCGGTGCTCATAGCTTTTACCACTTACCTTGTCTTCGCCGCACAAAAAAGCCCGTCGCACACAACGGGAAACACAATGATAGTAAGGTGTATCTGACAAGCTCACTTGCGACTGTCTTGACCGAGGCATGGCACTAACGCCCCAAAAACCACTATTGGTAGTTTAGATTATTATCGGGGTGTGGCTAGTTGGTGTGGCTGTCTAGTTACCTTGTTTGCCACCTTATTGTTTACTTTGTCATTATTCATGTTTATTATCTTGTCCTGCAACTAAAGGAGATATTTGCAGTGGCTCACAATCAATTTCAATGCTTGTCCCAACGAAACAAAGCCAAACGTGATGCTTGCTTAAGCAAACTTAACGCCTCAGAAATGAAAGAAGTGGACCTTTATGTACTGCATGGGCCGCAGTTTTTCTCACTATGGTTAGCCAAACAGCAAAACCAAGGACTTGAGCAAACAGCGATTAGTCAGAAATTGGAAGATCTAGGCTTATCGGAGCTCGCTCAAAAGTTAGTTCTAAATACCGCTAGCCTCACTAACCAATTTGCTAGCCAAGCCTTAGACGTAAAAGCTATGGGAGCGCTAGCACTAGACATGCAGCGTGGCGGGAGTATTTTGGGTAAATACGAAATAACTCAAAATGGCACTAAAAGCTACATTAGTTTTAAAGGTAATCACAAGCTAAGGACAGTAATTAAAGGAACTAGATACCTCTCTACAAACACTAAGATGCTTAAGCTCGGAATTGGTCAACAAGGGCTCAAAGCATCCGCTAGTGGTGGTGTAATAATCACAGTTGTGTTTTCAGTATCACACCATACTCTGGAGTTAGTACTTAAAAAAGACTACTTGATGACCAATTGGGTGGTAGATATTACTTCAGATATCGTAAAAGCTTCAATTGCAGCATGTATAGGCTTCTTAGTGGCTTCTGCATTTGGCGCAACAAGTGTTGTAGTAATACCTTTAGCGATAGGCTTTAGCATAGCCTTTATAATCCAAACCGCATTAGGTATCGCAGAGGATCAACTAAAACTAAAAGAAACAATAGTCGCTAGTTTAAATCAGTCTGTCGAAATTTCAGCTAAAAACGAAATTGAAGGGCTGAATAAGAGAGTTGATACAATGAGGGCCATTTCGAGTATGAACCAATCTACATATCGATTTTTTTAGGAAGTACTATGGTTAAACTCTCTCCCCAAAAGGCAATAGTAACTTCACTGGCTTGCTTCACGTTATGCCTACTATCAGGCTTCATTTTAGTAAGCTATAAAACGCTTGGATATTTAGGAATTCAGCTCCATAACGATTATAAAGTGATCTATTTAGACTCCGGATATTTTGGACTGATTGGAGCTTCGTTTGGTCTACTATCGGCTGGACTATTTATGTTCTGGCAATATATCTGTTTAAAGCGGTTTGACTTGAGTTTAGGCCCAAAACACCTTTCGACAAAGGTCTTTGCAGTAGCTGCAGTCATCGGCTTTCTTTTCATTTTCCCAGGTCAATCTATAGAAAAATCCCGTATCGAAAAAATTGCTGAGCAACATGGCTACCAAGCCTGTCCCCCTTTCACATTATTAATGGGTTCAGCAACCATCGACGCATGGGTAAAGGACTTTAGCCTTTGTAACGATCCAGAAGTCGACAAATTAGCTCAATATGGCTACCCAGACGAACCTGCCCAAATAGCCAAACTGCTTGCAGATAGAGAGTAGAGACAAAATTAGTAGTACAATATACTCGCTAAGAAGCGAGGAATAAAAGGGGCAGAGTCACTTTAATTTAGCTAACAAAAAGACTTGGATGTCCTTTCTTTTTGAACTGTTTCCTTTTTTTCAGTTTTTTTTCATCCTATTATTATTTCTGGTGGCCAAATCTAGTGTGCCACTACACTAATTAAATCTATTATTTATAGCTTCCTGTATATTAACGCCTTTAGTTTCTAAATAATTAAAAACGTCTTGTTTATAAGGTTTCATGTCATCGGATACCTTTATTACGTAAGCTGACACTGCAACCTCTTGTAAATTCCCCTTGAATCCTTTTTTAAGGAAAAATAAAGTCCAATCAAACCGCCCGACATTAATTGTTGATTGAATTACATTTAGCGAACCTTTATTGCCCTCTGTATTCCAATTTACATCTGCACCATGATCCAATAACAGGTCAAAATACTCTTCTCTAAAATTAGAAATAGCCACCATTAACATAGTTCTTCTAAATGCTCCGCCCAATTTTTCTGGCGCTTCCAAATTAGGGTCTCCACCATATTTCAATAGCACTTCAAGGATCTCTTTACGATCTCCGCCGGTAGCTAAATACAATGCAGAGAAACCTTGTTCATCTCGGTAACTTGGGTTTGCTCCGTTGAGTAGCATATACTCTATTAGCTTATGCGCATCATTTGAGTCAGTATAAACCCATAGCAACGGAGTGATTCCGTTAAGCCCTATCTCGTTAATATTTGCTCCCTTAAGCAGCTGCTCGTTAGCTTTGTCAAAATTCTTTTCTACGACCGCTTCGATAAACTTGGCGGTTTCCGCTGAAAATGTTTCTGATAGTTTCATTTCGTTATTCTTCTCACTGCAACTACTTATCAAAGCACAATACAAAAATAAACATACTAAACGATGTACATATCTACACATTCCTGATCCCTATTGATATGAATGCGCCAAAGCAAGCGCTGTTAAGCCCATCGAATGTCGTTCTATTGGACCTAGACTTTGTGCGTAGACTGGACGACCATTAAAGTCTACTGGAGACAACTCTACCATATTTCCTATAGCCTCTGGCTGTGATGTTTCCCTCTGCAGAATATGCAATCCTTCTCCTTTGTTGTAGTAAGCTTCTATATTTTCAGCGTTACGCCTATCCAATCTATATCTAGTTATCGTACCTTCAGATATTCCAGCTGCGTTAAACGTAATTGCACTAGCTCCCGTACTTAAAGCTTGAACCGATGCGAGTCCACCACCTAATGTCAAAAAGACTTGGGTGTCCTATTTCTTCTATTTCTTCCTATTTCTTCTGGGTTAATTTTTTTTGTTTACTAAATTAGTTATCAAACGAGATCTTGGTTTGTTAAGTAGTTTGCTGGTTTATTTTTTGATGGCGGGGGGGGGGTGAGGAACGTCGATTAATGTAAATATTGAGAGCAAGGCGAAGATCCCATCGCGTATTTGTTATCGAATATTATTTCACTTTGCTTCTTGTCATGCCGCAAGGGGGGGGGACAATTGATGATTGTATTGGCCGACATTGATCGCCAATTGGGATAGATGTCTTATTATTTTCGTTGGTCTAAACAAATTTGCTGTTCACGTGCTCGAGTCATCACGGCACCTCTAAAAGGCTTTGAGTGTATTTAAAGCCTAGAAGTGCTGTTGGGAGCTGCCAAAAAGACTTGGGTGTCCTATTTCTTCTTCCTATTTCTTCTTAGCTGAGTAAATTTGTCAACTATCCATTGTTTTCGGTGGTCAAAGTTAGTACCACTTGCTCGGTCTTCGCCACACAAAAACGCTCTGCGCACACAGCGGCAGATGCAGTGGTAGTAGGGCGTACTGTCTAAACAAATTTGCTGTTCGCGAGCTCGAGTCATCACCGCACCTCTAAGGCTTTGAGTGTATTTAAAGCCTTAGAGGTGCGGTTTTGGATTGTCAAAAAGACTTGGGTGTCCTTTTATTACCAATTCGAGACAGCCATCTTAAGGATTGAACAGCCAACATCATACGATGAACATCATTTTTTATTCACATAAAAAGCAGCGTGATGTCGAAAATTGCAATATTGGTAAAGGTGTTACGACGAAAAGCCGCAAGAAGCCAAACAGCAAGCACAGCGATTCCAGATATGCTAAATACCTACTCAGTCGACAAAAAATTAGACCATAAATGACTTACCCAACATTGTAAAAAAGACTTGGGTGTCCTTTCTTTTTTTATTTCAGTGGTTAGTTTATCAAATCAGTCGAACTGTACTTAAAGGAAGAGAAAAAGATAAACAAGCTAGGTGCTAGAGCTAGGATTTTCATAATTGGGTGCTCAAAGTATACAAACAACCAAAGAGAAAATAACGAGCATATAACTGTTTTGATCGCAAAGGATTTGCTCCTAAGTAGTAAAGAAATAATGTGCTTCTGGGGCAAGCCTAGAGCTACTAGAAACAAACAAATAATAATCACTGGGTAATTCAGTGGTTCTGGAGAAAGTAGCCCATCAACTACCTCGTCTATAAGGCCAAGTGCACCAGCGTATCCTCCACCGAAGAGCCCAGCCTTTAAGTTTGAACCTCGCAATGTTTCCAAATCACTTTGTTTCATTGTTAGCCGCCTCTCTAAACATAAATGAGCTTACTTGCCCATATGCGTCAGTTGCTAGGAAAATATCTAGACACCCAGCCTAAATATTAAATATTTCATCTTCAATAAAAATAATCTAATGGGTAATCCAGGATGAGAACACGAGCGTTTTTCAATCAAGAGTGGAATAGCTATCGAACGTATATTGGATGCTAACTAACCGCTTAAACTGTGCTTTTTAAACTATGATTGGTGTGAAATCAAACTGTACGCAAAATGAACACTCTTGCTCTCACCCTGATGGTGGTTGCCAGTTGGGATGGCTGTCTAGTTATTTTGGTTGGAACATTGACTGTTAAACCATTATCAACGCTTTCTATCCATACCTTTGCCTTGGTTAAGAGGTTCAGCTTAAGCATAGTTGCTTTAATTTGACACTGACCCCTTTTATTAAAAGCGAACAGCCAATTGGTCTATCTGATTTTCATGGTGTTGATGCTTTTGAATACCAGCAACGATAATGTTACCAATCGCATTGCCAAATACATCAGCTAACGATTAGCGTTAGCTGAATTTAAATTGAACCTGACCACATTAATTTTATTTATTTCTCTTCTCCACCTTTAAACTCTGGAGGTAAATACGGTGAATCATTACGCCAATCTGGCTCTACGACATCTAAGAAACTTGCGGCTTCCATATAGTAATTTGCCACTTTTTCTTTGTATTCACTACGAAAAACATCATCCTTATAAACATCACCATGAACAATATGCTCTGGATATACTGGAAGCTTTAAGTCTGAAGATTTCTTCCCTAAATAGTAATCAATAATGTGCATATAAATATTAAATTTTCTATTTACTCTTCTAGTTTCTTGTGTAAGCCAAAACTGTACTTTAGGATCATCTAAATTTCTTCCTAATGTTCCAACTCCTATATGAGGGGACTGTGGGATTGGAAACTTAACCCCCCTATCTAACATTATTTTTTTTACTTCTTTATAAGCTTCAGAACCAGATTCAAAATCCTGAACCTGATGAACTAATGTTCGACCACTATTTCGCACAAATAATGGGTCTTCCCCCTTGTCTATTATAGAAACCACCACTTCATAGAAGCGATGAAATGATGCATCAAACGCTAAACTAAATGATCTATGTTCTAGTGGTGTCTTATAGTTTGCTCCATGCTCTATCAAAAGCTCTATGAAGCTCAAACTTCTATTGTAAAGCGCATGCTGAAGTAAATTTAAAGAGTTACCTTCAAAATTAGGATTTCCACCGTAATCAAGCAACAATATTAAAGCGTCTCTTTTGCCTTTTCCTACAGCAAGCTCCAAAACGCTTTCAATCTGACCTTGAGCCATAATTAGGTTTGGATTAGCACCATGCTTCAATAATAACTCCATCCCTTCCAAGTCATTTTTATACATGAGCCAATGCAATGCTGTTACACCTTTTTCTCCCTTTTCATTTGGATCAACACCTTGTTGGATCATAGATGTAATTTTATTTTCACTACCTATTTGAGCTGCATTTATTAAGTTTATTTGTTCAGATGTATTAAATACTTCTTCCATGCTATCTCCACATGCGAATAACGACAGCGTCACGATAGCTGCAAATAATATCTGAAGCGGCCTTATTACATCTGTAACTTCGTACAACATATTAGTTTCCTAATTCTGAATATAGTTTATAACCGTACATTCCCATACTAGCATGCACATAATCCATTTTATGGCGAGCAGGACTGCCAGTTACCCAGTCAAGGCCTGTTACTGCTTTTCCATCTGAATCAACAGCAGGAAGTTCGATCATTCTACCAGCTGCCTCAGGAACATAACTAAATCCAAAGTTAGCCTTAACGTCATCATCGAATAGTCCGCGTAAAGCTTTTCCTGCCTCAATTGGAGTGCGAATGATAGTACGGTAATCCTCCCATTATTAACCGCATTTATTCGTAGAATTCATGCTGCCGTTTTTAGTGGTGGGAACCCTCCATTTGCAAGGTGTGGTCGTTGATGATTGTAGAACCATAACCATTGGGTCGCCCGATCTTGAACCTCTTCAAGTGTGTCAAACAAATACTTACTCACTAAGCCAAACCTCATAGTACGGTTGAACCTTTCTATATACGCGTTTTGTTGTGGGTTCCCTGGCTGAATATAATCGATTCGAATGTCGTGGTTGTTGGCCCATTTAATAAACGCATGGCTAATGAACTCAGGACCATTGTCGCAGCGGATCGCAACAGGTTTGGTTCGTTGTTCGATGAGCTGCTCTAAGATCCGAGTGACTCGTACTGTGGGCATTGAAAAATCAGGTTCTGACGCCAGACCTTCACGTTTGTAATCATCTATCACATTGAATAAACGGTACTTCCGGCCATCAGATAGCTGATCATGCATAAAGTCCACGGACCAAACTTGGTTTGTTTTAATCGGCTCTTTAAGAGGCTCTGGCGTATGGCGATTCAGGCGTCGTTTTGGCCTAATACGTAAGTTTAGAGCCAATTCGCAGTAGATCCGATAAACCCGCTTATGGTTCCATGTATACCCTTTAACGTTCCGCAAATGGTGAAAACACAGGCCAAAGCCCCAGTCAGAGCAGTCTTCACTGTTGCACAGCGTTACTAACTCTTGAGCTATCAACTCATTCTCAGGTTGAAGCTTCGATTTATAGCGATAGCAGGTCTCGCTGATCCCAAACCAATAGCATGCACTTTTAATGCTGATGTGATAGTTCGCCACCGAACGCTGAGCCATCAATCGACGCTCACAGGGCTTCACCACTTTTTTGCCATCGCCTCTGAGATCACCTCTGCTTTAAGGCGTTCTTCCGCATACATCTTTTTAAGCCGTCGATTTTCATCTTCGAGTTCTTTCATCCGCGCCATAAGGGATGCGTCCATACCACCGTATTTCGAACGCCACTTGTAAAAGGTTGCGTTGCTCATTCCATGCTCACGACAGAGCTCAGGAACAGGTGTACCAGCCTCAGCCTGCTTGAGAATAGATAAGATCTGACTGTCCGTGTAACGTGACTTTTTCATGTTGAATCTCCTGTATTTACTATACGAGAAAATTCTACTTTTGCATGGGATTAATTTTCGGGGGGATTACCGTACCTACTCCGCCTGAAAATAAGTCAGCAGTAGATGACCGTACAGCAGTCAAGATTTCACCATCAACATGGTAATTTCTTACTAAATCAGTCGCTCGTGTGATATTTCCAGCCTCAACTTGAGTGGAGTATGAACACCCATAATAAAAATCACAGCGGCAGTAACATCCTTGCCTAAGCGACCCCCACTGTAATGACTTAGCTCTCAGGCTGGCGTAAAAAAGCACGATTCAGATATACGTTCAAACACTAAAAGTTTGGCGTTAATGAGTTGATAATTCTAATCATTTAAAAAGTGTTAAGCCATCGTCACTGCTATGACATCGTGATTTTGGTCATTGAATGAGTGGGAATATCTGCGCACTCGATGAATTGAGACCGGCTGAGAGGGGAATGCAGAACTGAGAATTCGGTTCTGGCTATTTTTTCGAAAAGACCCGCTTTTGCCAAAAAAGCCAAAGCTTGGCATGTACAAGCCTTGGAGCATTGGGTTGGCTACAGTACACTAGCGGCAGTTGGCATTATCAGGAAGTAAAGATGAGCGTTGAGCAGGAAACCATCGATTTTGGTTATAAAACGGTAAACCGCGAAGAGAAAGTAGGCATGGTTGCCGAGGTATTTCATTCAGTTGCCGCTAAATATGATGTGATGAATGATTTAATGTCGGGTGGCATTCACCGCTTATGGAAGCGTTTTACCATTGATTGTAGTGGCGCACGTCCTGGACAAAAGGTGTTAGATTTAGCGGGAGGTACTGGTGATCTTACTGCCAAGTTTTCACGTATCGTAGGTGATGGCGGTGAAGTGGTGCTGGCAGACATCAATGAATCGATGTTGAAAATGGGCCGAAGTAAGCTGCGCGACAAAGGCATTGTGGGTAATGTACGGTATGTGCAAGCTAATGCCGAGGCGCTGCCTTTCCCCGATAACAGCTTCGATTTGATTACCATTAGCTTCGGTTTACGTAATGTGACCGATAAAGATGCGGCGCTACGATCGATGTTTCGAGTGCTCAAACCCGGCGGTCGTTTGCTAGTGTTAGAGTTTTCTAAACCAGAAATGAAAGCGCTGAGTAAAGTTTACGATGCTTATTCTTTTCACTTATTACCGAAGATGGGCAAATTGATTGTTAATGACGCCGAGAGCTATCAATATTTGGCCGAGTCGATCCGAATGCACCCCGATCAAGAAACCTTAAAAGGGATGATGCAAGATGCTGGGTTTGAGGGCGTCGAATACTACAATTTAACTGGCGGTGTGGTTGCCTTACACCGAGCTTACAAATTTTAAGAGGCCCTTATGCCGCTATCTTCTCTGATTACTGCCGGTGTTGAAGTCTTAAGCAATCAAGTGTTGGCACTTGATGAGGCCAGCGCCGAGCGTCGCAGTCATTTGTCGGGCAAAGTTCTGGCGATTCAAGTTAGGCCATTGCCAAATTTTTATTTTGTGGTGAGCAAGCAGCAACTCGACGTACTTCATGAATATCAAGGCAAGCCGGATTGCAGCTTGAGCATGTCGCTGTTGACCTTGATGGAATTAAAACAGGCGGAGCGAATTCCCAGCTTGATTAAGCAAGACAAGCTGCAACTGGAAGGTGATATTAAGCTGGCGCAACATTTTGCCGACTTGTTCCTGCAACTCGACCCTGATTTTGAAGAAAAGTTGTCGCAGCGGATCGGTGATGTTGCCGCTTATCAAATCGTGTCCAAGAGTCGTTTGTTGGCTCAAGCATTGAACACGCTGTTCAATAAAGCCCCTACAAAACTAACTGAGTTAGCCAGTGAAGAATGGGGTTTAGTGGTGGGTCAATTGGAATATCAAGCGTGGCAACAGCAACTACAGCTACTGGTTAAAGATGTGGATACCTTGAGTCTTCGGATACAGGATTTGAGTCAATGACCCCCAAAGAGTTTGCGCGTTTTCGGCAGATTAATCGCACCCTGTGCCATTACGGTATAGACCAATTATTGCCGAAACGTTTTTGGCCTTGGCCCTTACGCTTGTTGCGCAGCTTGGTTTTTTGGTGGCGTAATCAACACCAGCAAAGCGCGCCCGGTGCGCGTATTCGCATGGCGATGGAAGACTTAGGCCCGGTATTTATTAAATTTGGCCAGATGATGTCCACTCGGCGCGACTTATTTCCGCCAGATATTGCCGATGAATTGGCTCTATTACAGGATAAGGTCTCGCCGTTTAGTGGCGAATTGGCCAAACAACAGGTCGAATTGGCGCTGGGCCAGCCGGTCGAGGATCTGTTTGATGATTTTGACTTGCAAGCCTTAGCCTCTGCCTCGATTGCTCAAGTGCATACTGCCCGTTTAAAAGAGAATGGCGCCGATGTGGTGTTGAAGGTGATCCGTCCGGGGATTGAAGCGACCATTCTGTCTGATATCGCTTTAATGCAGCGAGTTGCTAGCTTATTTGCGCGTTTCTTTAGTGATGGTCGTCGCTTACGCCCTAAAGAGGTGGTTGAAGAATATCGCAAGACCATTGTAGATGAGCTCGATTTAGCGCGTGAAGCGTCTAATGCGATCCAACTACGGCGTAATTTTAGCGGTGCTAAAGAGCTGTATGTTCCCGAGGTTTATAGCGACTACTGTAGTAAAACCTTGTTGGTGATGGAGCGGATCTACGGGATACCAGTGGCGAACATTGGTGAACTAGAAGCGCAGGGCACCAACATGAAACTGTTGGCCGAACGAGGCGTGGAAGTCTTCTTTACTCAGGTATTTCGCGATAGTTTTTTCCATGCCGACATGCATCCGGGCAATATTTTTGTGTCTCGAGAGCATCCTGAAGATCCCCAGTATATTGGCATTGATTGCGGTATCGTGGGTACCCTCAATAAAGAAGACCAGCGTTATTTAGCGGAAAACTTTTTGGCTTTCTTTAATCGTGATTATCGTAAGGTCGCACAACTGCATATTGATTCTGGTTGGGTGCCTTCCGACACTAAGGTGGAAGAATTCGAAGCGGCGATCCGTACCGTATGTGAGCCTATTTTCGCCAAGCCGCTGTCAGAGATCTCATTTGGTCATGTACTGCTGAATCTGTTTAATACGGCGCGCCGTTTTAATATGGAAGTGCAGCCGCAATTAGTATTACTGCAAAAAACTTTACTCTATATAGAAGGCTTAGGGCGTCAGCTCTACCCCGAATTGGATTTATGGGCGACTGCTAAACCATTTTTAGAGCGTTGGATGCGTAAGCAGGTGGGGCCCGAGGCGGTCTTCTCTGCAATTAAAGAAAAGGCGCCTTATTGGCTGGAAACACTGCCGCATTTACCGGAGTTAGTTTATGATAACTTGCAACTGGCGAAACAGCAGCAGCTTAAGTTTCAACGTTTTACCGAACGTTATTTACAGCAGCAGAAGCAACGCCAACGAAGTTTGGCTTTGGCTTTAGCCGCAGCGGCAAGCTTAATTTCGGCGGCGGTGATATATCCAAGTTTACCTGCGCTGGCCTTGGCCTTGGCGGTGACTAGCGGATTAGCGGGTTTAATCTGTTGGCAACAATTGAAGTAGATACTGGGCCTTTGGCTCGACAAAAGATGAAAGAGGATCACTAAATGGGCGGTATTAGTATTTGGCAATTGTTAATTGTTGCTGTAATTGTGGTGTTGTTATTCGGCACCAAGAAGCTACGTAACATGGGCGGTGATTTGGGCTCGGCAGTAAAGGGCTTTAAAAATGCGATGCGCGAAGATGAAAGCAAGCCTAGTGATCATGCCACCGACAAAGCCACCCCAGAACAGCTTGCGCAGCATAAGCAAGCCGCAGAACAAGCAAGCAAAGACAAAGACCAACAAGGTTAAGCATGTTTGATATTGGTTTTTGGGAGTTAGTCTTGATCTCGGTATTAGGGCTGTTGGTGTTGGGGCCAGAACGTTTGCCGGGAGCGATCCGTAGCGTGTTATCTGTGGTGCGCTCGGTGAAGCAGGCGGTATCGTCGGTGAGCACCGAACTGAAACAAGAACTAGAGTTAGACGAGTTGCACCAAAACCTGAAGCAGGCCGAACAAAATGGTTTAGAGTCTCTTAATGGTGATTTACAAGCATCGGTAGAGACTCTAAAAGCGCGTGCCGAGTCAGTTTCTCGCCCCTATCAAAAGAAGACGGTTGGTAGCCCGCAGCCTGCTGAAGCTGCAAATCAAGCTGTGCCATCCGATTCTGACATTAGCCAAGAAGACAATAAGTAAGCTATGAGCGATGCCCCCGCACAACCCTTGATCGAGCATTTAATTGAGTTACGTAATCGCCTATTGCGTGGTGTATTCGCCTGCTTAATCATTTTTCTCGGCTTGGTGTATTTTGCCAACGATATTTACGCTGCTGTCGCACAGCCCTTGCTCGCCGTATTACCAGAAAATGCGAGTATGATCGCTACCGATGTGGCGGCACCATTTTTCACGCCGATTAAGCTGACCTTAGTCACCTCGGCTTTTTTGGCCATGCCTTATTTATTAGCTCAGGCCTGGGGGTTTATTGCGCCCGGTCTGTACCAACATGAGCGCCGTTTGTTGGTGCCTTTGGTGTTTGGTTCGGCCTTGTTATTTTATGCGGGTGTTGCCTTTGCTTATTTTGTGGTGTTCCCGCTTGCCTTCAGCTTTTTTACTGCAGTTGCCCCCGAAGGGGTGACCATTGCCACCGATATTTCTAACTATCTCGATTTTGTATTGAAGCTGTTTTTTGCTTTTGGTTTAGCCTTCGAAATTCCGATTGCAACCTTGTTGCTGTGTTGGTCGGGGGCAACCTCTCCAGCGCAATTGCGAGCCAAGCGCCCCTATGTGATTGTGGGAGCCTTTGTGGTGGGCATGTTGTTAACCCCTCCCGATGTGATCTCACAAACTCTATTGGCCTTGCCGATGTGGCTATTGTTTGAGGTCGGTCTGTTCTTTGCGCGTTTTTATGTGCGCAAAGATGACGATGCCGAACAGGCGACGGATTAGCTTGGTGATGTTTGATATTGCGCTGAACCTTACCAGCTCACAGTTTGATAAAGATCGTGAACAAGTGCTACAACGGGCGCAGGCTGCGGGTGTGAGTGGCATGTTACTGCTGGCCAGCGATTTGGCCGAAAGCCAGCAAGTGAGTGATTTAGCCCAACAGTGGCCGGGCGTATGTTATGCCTCCGCTGGCGTGCATCCGCACCATGCAAAGTCGGTAAGTCCTACCGATATCGCCACTCTCAAACCGCTGTTTACCCAAACACAGGTTTTAGCGGTGGGCGAGTGTGGTTTAGACTTTAATCGTGATTTTTCACCACGTCCCCAGCAAGAGGCCATTTTTGAGGCGCAATTAGCCCTTGCAGCAGAACTTAAGCTGCCTGTGGTGATGCATGAGCGGGATGCGCATCAGCGCTTCATCGATATCCTTAAGCCTTGGCGCGACCATCTGCCCGGCGCTGTATTACATTGTTTTACCAGCGATCAAGCGGCCCTAAAAGCCTGTCTGGATCTGGATTTGTATATTGGGATTACCGGCTGGGTGTGCGATGAGCGCCGTGGTCTCGATTTGCAACAGCGGGTGAAAGAAATTCCAATCAATAGACTGTTGTTGGAAACGGATGCGCCTTATTTGTTACCTCGCGATTTAAAACCCAAACCCAAGAGTCGCCGCAACGAACCTTGTTATTTGCCACATATCTACCAGCGAGTCGCGCAATTGCGAGGCGAGTCGTTGGTCGAGTTGCAGCAACAAGTGCAGCAAAACGCTCGCCGTCTTTTTTCATTTTAAGTTTATCTTTTCTTAATAAGTTGATCTAAGTTAATACTGAGCGAGTAGATTTCCGTTGAGTGAACATCTAGGTGTGCATCTTGCTTGCAATTGTGAATGGAACACGCCAATCCTTAGATGATATGTCTATAGTTAAGTAAATAACATTATAAAATAGGCGTGAGAACCGAACTTAAGGAAGAGAATATATCGTGACTCTGCAAATACGTTTTTACTTAATTATTCGACGCTTGGTGTTTATTAGCGGTATTCTACTGTTCAGTTCGAGTAGCCTGGCGGCGATTGTAAATAACAATCATCTGTATCAAAAAGTACAGCAGATAGCCCTGCAAGTTCAGGCTATCCGTGCCCAGCAACAGTTACCTACCTTAGAGCCCGAACCACAAATTGTCGCCGATAAGTTGGCTTCACACTTGGTTTTTAAAACCCAGCAAATTGGTCGTTTAGCTGCGGCCTTACAGCAAAAAATGTCTTTGCCAGTCACGTCGTCTTTAGCGGTTGCATATAGTGTGATGCGCCCCCGTAATGTGCTGCCTTATTTAGATCAGGTTGAGCAACAGTTGGCCGCGGTCGCTAAGCACTTAGCGCTACCAGAGGGCCCCGAATTGGAGCGTCCACTAGGAATGACTGAAAATGATGTTTATCAGCAGCTAGTGGTGATAGAACAATTGTTTGAGGGTTTGATTGAGCCGCAAACGGTCTCTGCGATGAGCGCAGATCTGGCGTTGATCCGCGGCGACTTGCAGCTGATTAGTGAAGCGAAAAACCTTCCTTTGCAACTCGGTTCACTTGGTCAGTACCATGACCGTCAAATGACCGATGTGAATATTTTGGCTTATCAGAGCTTGTATCTGATTGAGCGTTTATTTCGCCAATTGGATATTGAACCAAGTAAGCCCGATCGTTTACCCGTTGGCGAATCGAGTATTGAGGCGGTTCGTGATACCAGCATTCTGATCCGCGCCGAATTACATCGCGGTAAAACCATTCTTAAAATTGAGCAGGATAGCCAAGTGATGGATCCTCTGTTGCTGAGTGATGCGAACCAAAGTTATGCTGCTTTTATTCAACTACGTGATGGCTTACTAAGCATGCTGGGAGCGCCAGCCCTATGATTAATCGATTAAGTTTGAGTCAAAAAATCGCGCTTATTCCGGTTGGTATCGTATTACTCATGGTCTTGATGATATGGAGTAGTAATCATTCGCTGACAGGGGTGCAACAGAAAACCAAGGCTTTCTCTCAGGAGGTTGAACCGAGCGCTCGTTTAGCTGGAGATTTATCGGTCAATGCGCTGCAACGTTTAGTGTTGCAGTCGCACTTTAGTGAAACCGAAGCGCCTGCGCTACTTGAGCAGTATCAACAACTGGCCGAACAAGCTAAGCAATTGGAACAGAGCCCGCACCTGCGCGGGTTTAGCGATGCCGCGCAAATTACCGCTAATAGCGAACTACTCGACCAACACTTTGTTGAGGGATTAGTACCATTATTGGCTGAAATTAGTCAGTTAGAAAGCCGTGTATTACGTGATGTAGTCCCACAAACTTTGGCTAAGCTCTCGGATATTCATGCCACCTTAGATATCACCAGTTCAGGCATGCTGCCCTCGCTCACGGTTAATTTGGCGAATCATATACAGGCCGCCTCGATTGCCTTAATGAGCCATCTCAACCGACAAGATAGTCGCAGTAAAGACCGTTTTTATTTAGAGCTATTTGGCGCACAAAACACCTTACTCGATTTGATCAAGGGCTTAAATCGAGAGCGTCATCAACAGTGGATCCAGTTGGTAGAACAGCAGGTCCAGTTGTTCGCTGACTCGGCTGATCGTTTATTTGATCTGGTTGAGCAGCAGCAACTCTTGAAGGATGACTTACTTAACCCTGCGGCAGAGCAAGTGGTCGCGGCGGCCAGTAATACCCTGCAACAACAGTGGCAAATGGTGAGTCAATCGAGTTCAGCGATTAGTGAGCAGCTACAGCAAACAGCATGGACTAACATGGCCTTTGGTTTGTCGATTGTGGTGATTGCTTTGGTGATGGGCTTGATTATTACTCGTTTAATTCGCCAGCCCGTGGTGGCGATGGTGCAGGCGATGCAAGCGATTGCCCAAGGCGATGGGGATTTAACGCAGCGTTTAGTGGTAAAAGGGCGCGACGAGCTTGCTCAGTTGGCCTCGGCCTTTAATCAGTTTATTGCACTGTTACAAACCACCGTCACTAATATTAATCAGCATGTTGCCGAGCTGAATGGGGCTGCGGGGCAACTTAATACTTTAGCGCAACAGTCAAAAACTCAAATGGGTGAGCAGCAGCGGGTGGTATCAGAGGTTAGTGGTCATATTGGCCAGCTGTCGCAAGGTTTTAGCGAAGTGGCCGATTTGGTGCGTAATGCTGATAGTTCGGCAGTCTCCATTAATCAGGCCTCGGAGCAGGGCAGTCAATTAACTCAATCGGCAACTAGCGAAATTAAGCAGTTAGTGGCTCAAGTGGATGGCGCTTCGGAAGATATGCGTGAACTGGCTAAAAATAGTAAAGATGCCAGTAAAATATTAGAAGTGATCAACAGTATCGCCGAACAAACCAATCTCTTGGCGCTGAATGCGGCGATTGAATCGGCGCGTGCAGGCGAGCATGGCCGCGGTTTTGCGGTGGTGGCCGATGAGGTTCGCAATCTTGCAATGCAAACTCGTGGCTCAACGGAGCAGATTGAGCAGATGATGTCAGATTTAGTGAAAGGTGCGGAGAAAACTGAAATACAAATGCGTGAAGGGCGTTCTCAAGCCAGTAGTAGTTTTGAATTGATGTCAGAAATGCAAGGCTCGGTGACCCAAACCCATGAGTTAGCCAGCCATATTACCGGCTTGTTGGACGAGGTGAGTGGTGCCTGTGATACGCAATTGAATACTTCTGAGACGGTGGTCAATGAAATGCAAGGAATGGAATCAGGGGCGCAGCGTAGTTTAGAAGGGACCGAGCATACGGCTCTGCAAGCTGAAAAAGTTGGACAACTTAGCCATCAGATCCAAGCGAGCATCGCGAACTTCAAAGTATGACCAAGGCACTGAAGTGGCTTAAGTGAGTCGCTTCAGTGTTTGTGGCATTCAAGCTCTTAAATCACGTCGCTGGAACTTAGCTGAGTGCGCCAGCTGTGCAGGTGTTTGATGGATATTACGTTCCCTGCTGATTTCTACTGATCACTAGCCTTAGCTAAAAATTTGCAACATAATTTATAATATTCAGTAATTTATAGTTAAGTTGATGCTGTTTTGTATGATGGACGTCGGCCCAGCTTAAGTTTTCCTAGGGACGGCTTTGCTTCCGTTTCCAGAGTATCTTTAGAGGTTCTAATGTATCTTCCTAAGCCCTTCATCCAAGATGATTGGTCGAGCACTGTTGAGTTGCTCGGTAACTACCCTTTAGCCTGTATTGTGAGTCAAAGCTCAACCGGTTTGGTGGCGGAACATATTCCGCTATTATTGCATGAGGTGCAGCCTGAACAATGGGTTTTACGTGGGCACATTGCCAAGGGGAATCCTTTAGCTAAAAGACTGGCTCAGCCTCTGTCTGTGCTGGTGATATTTCAGGCGGAACAATCCTATATTTCGCCTAATTATTACCCTACCAAGCAAAGTGATCCTAGGGTTGTGCCGACTTGGAATTATCAGGTGGTGCATATTAATGGCCAATTGCGCGGGATCGATGATAGCCAATGGAAACTGGCCTTATTAGCCGAGTTAACTAAAACACACGAGGCGCAACAGCCGCAACCTTGGCAGCTCCGCGATGCGCCAGAATCCTACATTGAGCAATTGAATAAGGCGATACTGGGGATTGAGGTGAGTGTTGAGCAAGTACAAGCAAAAAGTAAAATGAGTCAAAACCAAAGTCCACAGAATCAAGCTGGGGTACTGCGGGGCTTGGCTGAGCGCCAGCACCCGATGGCAGAAGTATTGGCTCGGCAAATGTCAGGGATCCAGTCTGAAAGTAATTAACAGAAAGTCGATGTGGCGGGGTTTAGGCTTGCTATGCGGCTTAGCGCTATAAACTTTTACTTTTCGCGGTCATTTATTTGTTGATGAGTCTGTTGTCGGTGGCAGTTTATGCATTTGATCAATCGGCTGAGCGACGCGGGGCGTGGCGTGGTGAGTGAAAGAGCCTTACCTGCATGGGCTGGCGCTGCTAGGTGGCTGGCCGAGCGCGATGTTCGCGCAGCAATGGTTTCGCCATAAAACGTAGAAGGCCTGTTTTCGTCGGGTTTACTATCAGAGCATTGTGATTCATGATGCTTTGCTGGGGGATTGGTATAGCCCTTATACGACAGTTTATCGAGACTGGTTGACCAAGCGATTGATGTGAGGAGGGCGATGTTGAAAATCTGTCATTATACTGAGCCCTATGCTCTGTTGGTCGCCGAGCTATTTACTGCGGCGGTGCATGCCATTGATGATGAGGTTTATTCCCCGCTACAAAAACAGGCATGGGCACCGGAGCCCTTTGATGAGACGCTTTGGCGAAGCCGTTTATTGCCCGAACGTTGTTTTTTGGCTTTGCACGAGCAGACGCTGTTAGGTTTTATTGAACTTGATGGCGACTATATCGATTGTTGTTATGTGCATCCCCAGTTTCAGGGGCAAGGGGTGGCCAGTGCTTTATATCAGCATATTGAAACGCTAGCTTTACAGCGAGGGCTGGAGCGCCTTTGGGTGGATGCATCGAAGCGGGCAAAACAATTTTTTGTTGGACAAGGTTTTATGCTGTTAAAACAAAATCAGGTGCACATTCGCGGTCAAACGCTGGAAAACTACAGTATGAGTAAAGACTTAACCGCTTTATCAGGATGGTAAAGGCTTGGCGAGCTGTGAGCTCTCGCTTTAGGGCGTGTATTGGTTTTTAAACTCCGAGTTCGCCTACCATTGCGAGTTTATCAAGCCAAAAAAAACCAAGCTCTTGCTTGGCTTTTTATCGGCGATGGAGGTGCTTAAAGTGCTTGACCGTTGACGCTTAGTTTGACATCGATGTTACCACGGGTTGCATTTGAGTAAGGGCATATTTGGTGAGCGGTTTTAACCAGTTCGACCGCGGCACTTTGCTCTAATTCTAATTCAGCGGCTAAGGCTACGCTGAGCACAAAACCACCCTGTTCATTGGGGCCGATCCCTACAATCGCGGTCGTTGGTGCTGATTTAATCGCGATTTTGCCTTCGCGCGCCACATGTAAAATTGCATTCGAGAAACAAGCGGCATAACCAGCTGCAAACAGTTGCTCTGGATTGGTCGCTTCGCCACTACCACCCATTTCTTTTGGATAGCTTAAGGCTAAATCGAGTTTGTTGTCGTCGGTAGTGACTTGACCGTTACGGCCGGCTAATGCAGTGGCAGAGGTAGTGTATAAAGTAGACATACTGGATCCTTTTATTTAGGTTGTGCGCAATTAAGTTGTTAGCAACTCTAATTGAGTTCTGGTTAGAATGCAAGTATATTGTGCACAATTTAATTCCGAGCGAGTTTAGCCATGAGTGACGCTTCTAAAGATAAACTACAATCCTTTAGCCTGAGTTTAGATAAGCAGCTGTGTTTTGCCCTTTATAGTGCTTCCAATGCGATGGGGCGAGCTTATCGCCCCTTATTAGAAAAATTGGACCTTACCTACCTGCAATACATTGTGATGATGGTGTTGTGGGAGCAGCGTCGCGTGAGTGTGAAACAGCTGGGGGAAAAGGTGCATCTGGATTCGGGTACCTTAACGCCGCTACTGAAACGTTTAGAAGCGAAAGGTTTGGTGGTTCGCGCACGTAGCGAGCAAGATGAGCGAGTGCGGGTGATTAGCTTAAGTGAAGCGGGACAAGCGATGCGAGAACAGGCGCTGGCCATTCCCACAGCGATGTTGTGTCAGGTAGACATGCCTTTAGAAGAGTTGCAGGCTTTAAAGCAAGGCTGTGAGCACTTATTGAGTCAATTGCTAAAATAAAATATCGGCATAAAGCAATCGGTATGAGAAAGAGAAAGCTTGATTGAAACGCTTTTAATGCCTTCCAAATCTTACAGGGCTTAGAAACCTTAGGCCTGCGTATGGAACGCCATTGTGAGAATGCCGAGAAATTAGCCCTCTACTTAAAACAGCATCCTAAAGTCGCTTGGGTTAATTATGCGGCCTTGCCCACCTGCCCTTACTATGCACTTTGCAATAAAATTGTCGGGGGGAAAGCCTCGGGTATTTTAAGTTTTGTCTTGAAGGGCGGTAAAGATGCTGGTGGAAAGTTTATTGATGCGCTGCAGATGATTTTACGTTTAGTGAACATTGGTGATGCAAAGTCTTTAGCTTGTCATCCCGCATCAACAACCCACCGTCAGCTGAATGATGAGGAGTTGGCAGCGGCAGGGGGGAGTGCCGATTTGGTGCGGATTTCGGTTGGGATAGAAAACATCGATGACATTATTGATGATGTGAGCCAAGCCCTGGATAAAAGTTAAGCAAGGCAGATTGCATATTCATATTGAGCCAGCTTTGTGCTGGCTTTTTTGTGTCTCAAATAATGAGCCAGTCGATGGGTGTCAAGCCAGAGATACATGCGGTAAAACTTACATTTTTGGATTTATCAATAATTGTTTTATAGTTAACGTTAGGTTGCAATTTGGTTAAATTTTCTGGGTTGTCGTTATATCACGCTTAGGGAAAAGTCGTGATTTCGTGAACCTGATGTGAGGCTCGGAGTTCGCAAGCAAGGAAGCATCGATGGATAATAGGATGGTTCAGCTCAAGGCAGCCGTGATTTCGCTGTTATTGATGCTGGTTTTTTTTCTGAATCCTTTTGGATTACGGAGCGCTTCAGAAAAATACAATGAAGATCTTATCATTGGTTTTAATGCCCCCTTGTTTCCGCTTGAGGCACAAGCACAGCTCGCCGTGGTGTTGCTGGATGAAGCCTTTATTCGACATTATGCTGGCCGATATCCGGTTGATTATAGCTCGCTCAATCAGCTGTTGATCCGTATTGCACACTATCAGCCAAAAGCTGTTTTTTTCGATATTCTTCAATATTACCCAAGCTCAAACTATCAAAGTTTGTGGACCGAACGGTTACGCAAGAGCAATCAAAAATTCCCGGTTTTTATGGCGAGTATTCCGCATATGGATCGTTCGGAATACTTCCAGAAAGATTCTGGCTTGCGCCAGAGCATTTCCGCCGCTAGTCAGCTTAGTGCCGTTGGTTGGAGCGATTATCAGCATTATTATCCGCTAAATTTTCAGTTGGATGGCAAAGCTTACCGCTCGGCTGCTATGGATTTATATCGTATTTGGTGCCTTAGTGAGCCAAGTGTGTGTCCTTATAGCGATGAAGATTTGGTGGAAAGCGGGCGGTTTACCGCGCCAATGATCGTGCAATGGAGTAATCAAGCGGCTGAAAACCAGTCCGATTTTGCCTACTTACCGGAAGGTGTCCAGTGCCAGCCTCGGACCTTAAAGGCTGAGCAATCGACCTTGATTAGACTCTATCGGCGCCTTCAATCCTTGCGAGATAACTTTTTGGCGTTGTTTCATTCGGGATTATCTGGAGAGGCGCTTAAAAAATCAGTAGCTTACCCTTGCCCGCAAGTGCTGACGATTTCCGCTACTAAGTTTTTTCAAGATGATCAAGCTGCCAAACTCAGGCGACTGCAGCAGCGCTTGGTTTTGGTGGGTTATGGGATCGAAGGTTCTCCCGATCTGGTGGAATCACCAGTGAATGGGTCGTTGGCTGGGGTCTTCTTACATGCCGTTGCGCTCGATAACCTGATTAATTTTGGTGAGAACTATTGGCATGTGCCTGCAACCATCGATGGCTTAGGGATTAATGTGAGCGATCTTATTGAAGGAATACTACAGACTATATTTTTATATGCGGCCCTCTATTATCGATTTCACTATCTGGAGAATAGCGCTTTAAACGCCGTGGCTAAGCCGCATCAGCATCATTGGAAAGGACTCATCATGGCCTTGCTGGCGATTTTGTTGACCTTTCTCTGCGTCTTATCCGCATATCAGTATTTGAAATACGGGCCGGTCAATTGGTATGCCTTTATTCTAATTTTATTGACCATTATCCCTACGTTTTTACACCAATTATTCGCTCAGTTGATGGCTTTCTACTCCAATCAATTGACACTTTTCAAGTGCGAGTTGCTCCATATGTTCTATTCGCCATTGTCGCGGATGGCGAAGTTGACTTGCTGCTGGAGCTTAATCAAAAACAACAAATTGATCTTGCTGGCTTTGCTCGGTTTAGCTTGGTTGACTGGCTTGGTGTTGACCCATTGGTTCTATTACGCGGCGGTATTTTTGCTGAGTCTGCTTGCCTTGATCGGCTTTCATGACTTGGTATCACGTTTGATGAAAGGAAAGTAATGGCTGCCTAAGCCATTTATTGGAAGGAGAATATGATGAGATTACGACTTTATTTCAGCTTACTCTTACTCGTCGTGGGTTTGCTTTTACTACCACCAGTGCAGGCGCTATCGTTGGTTGGCGCTAAAGTGTTGCGCTTTAAGTACGATCCGATAGAGCTTTGTTATCGAGACTCGCAGGGAGAGTTTACTTGTAAAGAAAGCCCTCATAGTGAGCTTCCCAATTTGCAAACAAGCTCGTTAACCGTGTTACAGCATATTGTTGACCCTGGTATGGTCGAGTTAAATATATCGGGGGAAAAGGTGTGGATCTTTCAAGACAGCGTCGAAACGGACAAAAAGGCAAAATCTTTAGGACCGTGTGTTACGCAAAGTCTTTCTAACGACCAAGGGACTAAGGTCTACGCATCGACTGGATTTGGAGAGGGATGCTAGCCATGAAGATATTGAAAATCATCTCTTTTACGCTGCTGTTAAGCGCTTGTGCCACTCAGAATTTTCCGTCGTTGAATTTGGCCTCGACCAATAAAGTAGACCAATTTGAGGGCGAATTTTTGGACAGTGAAGACGTTAGCTTAGCGCTTCAAGCAAGTTCGCTCAGTGAACCCGATGATTTAGCTCAGGATGTGATACTCAGCCAAGATCGACTCAGTCATCAACAGTTGCTGCGCTACTTTGATGGGATCTTAAATCAGTTGTTATCTAGTTGGCCGGGTCATCGACCCGAGATTGATTTGTCGATTGAACTTTCGCGAAGTTACAGCGCTTACGCCACCCGCCAGCAGATCGTGCTATCGATGGGGATGATCTCTGATTGTGAGACAGAAGCTGAGATTGCTTTTGTGATTGCCCATGAGCTTTCGCATATTTTGTTGGGACACAATAATACCAACGCCTATTTTAAGCGACAGCATGAAACGGTTGAAGAAATGGCCCAGCTGGCAAACTTAGGAATGGCCATTGGCGATCTTGAAGTGAGTCGCGATCAGCAACAGATTAAAGTGGAGAGTAAGAACAGCCAGCACACGCAAAATACCTATAAGGACATATTTAAAACCAGTTTAGCGATTAATCGCCTGAGCCGGGATGTGATTAATTCCAGTATGAGCCGAGAATATGAGGATGAAGCCGATTTATTGGCCATCGACCTGTTAGTGAGAGCGGGTTATAACCCACGAGCCTACGACGTGGCGTTGCAACGACTTGAAAGTAGCCAGACTTTCACTCAACAGCAACTGCTGCAGAAGAAACAAGAATATCAAAAAGTGGTGACTATTTTATCTGAGTCAAAAATTCCGCAAGATGATTCCTTGTCACAGCGCTTGATCTATTATGCCGGTAACGAAGCGGCGACTCAGGCTTTACAAATTTTTGCGCAACGCCATCGTTCCGCTCAGTTACGTAGCGCGGATCTGAGTAAGTACATCCAACGCCAATATAAAGCGAGTTCAATTAAGCTGCGTCCTTTACATCAACAACGTTACCAGGCGCAGGTTAAGTCTGGTACCGATGTGCAAATTACCCGCAATTATTGGCATGCAAGCAATGCCATTCAGGCGATGCAGCAGGGCGATCTAGTGAGTGCCGAAAAATCGGCTAGAAAGGCGGTGTCAAAACCAACCAGCAGCGATGGCTATCCTCGCATAGTGTTTTCTCAAATTCGTTTACAACAGGGTCAATTGAACAAGGCGGTAAAGAATCTCGATTTAATTAAGGATTGGAAAAATTTGTCTTTGGAGTCAAGTCTCTATGCGGTGAAGACCTATCAGTTGGCTGAGCGTTATCGCCAAGCGGAAAAAATTTTACGGCAGACCCAAGCGCAATTGACCGAGCAAAGTATTTTGTATCCACAGTGGGTGAGTTTGTATTATCAAGAGAACGATATTGAAGCTTTGAATCAGTGGTTAGATAAATGTCGAGCCGTCGGTCGTAAAGATTTGAGTTTACGTTGTAACACGGCTGCGAAAATCCCAGTGGTGATCCCCGAACAAGCGACGCCAACAGAGTCGCTGCTAGAAAGGATCAATACACTGTTTTAGTATTGCGAACCAGCTGTTTGATATAGCTGTGGAAAAAAAACACTTAATGATGATTTAATGTATAAGTTGGCTAGAATAAAAATGACTAATCAATTAAATAAGCAAAGCGTAGGGACTGTATGAAAGCTTTGGTGATTGTGTTTTTGTTTATTTGCTTTCCCTTGATGGCGGGATCAACCATGCGGATTTCTGCTGCAGCTGGTGCCAATGCGCTACCAGAGGTGCTGGATATGGTCTCTTCCGCATATGCGATCATGGGCTATAAAATTGAATTATTGGGAATGCCGGCAAAACGTGCCTTACGACAGGCTAGAGACAACCCCAATATTGATGCCGAACTTGCCCGTAGTCAATTGGTGGAAAACTACTTGACCAACTATATTCGAATTCCGGTTCCGGTCAAAACGCTGGTAGTATCCGCATTTGTTGTCGATGACAGCATTCATGTGAGTCAATGGCAGCAATTAACCCCCTATCGCGTAGGCTTGGTGCGAGGTCATTTGGCTTTTCATGAGCAGCTAAAAAACCATCCTGCTGTGGAGTATTTTACCAGTGCCAATCAAGCGATTACGATGTTAGAGCGGGGTCGCGTAGATGTGGTTATTTTACCGAAGCAGATCGGAGAGTATGCGATTAAAAAGTATTGGCATAAACAGACTAGAGCCGTCACTCCGCCGATCGACCAGATTTATTTATATCATTACTTGAATCAAAAGCATCAGGCTATTGCCTCAGAGCTCACGCACATTCTGCAGCAACTCACGATTCAATCTGAATAAGCAGATTCGAATTTGACTCTGTTGCATGGATGGTGGTTTGTTCAAACTAAACTTCTGAAGATAAGAATTGACCAATCTCATGCAGAGCATGCGTGGGTGAATGCCATTGATAATGGCGCTTTTTTTTGGTGCTTGTGGTGACGGATTGGAACATGAACAAAATGTAATGTGATCGCCACCTTGCGGTAAGGAGGGATCGCTTATAGTGAGTGCAGTGACATAACACAGGACCACAAGTGATGAGATCCCCCATGAAATTATCAACAAAAATCTGTCTGGCGGCTGCGCTTGCATTCAGTTCTACCGCAGCGATGGCCGATGACGAGGCGTTATCTGCTTTAGCCATTAAGCGGGCCAACTTTAGCTTAGAGCAGGCTATCGAAAAGGTTCACAATACTTACGCTGGACAAATTACCGAACTTGAGTTGGATGACTATCATGGTCAGGCCGTTTATGAAATAGAAGTCGTGAACCTAAACCAAGGACAGCAACACAAGCTTAAATTGAGTTTGAGCGATGGCGAAATGTTAAAAAATGAAAGCCGCAAGTTGACGCTGTTAGGTATCAGTAAATTGGATGAGGATGAGCGTTTAGCGCTGGAGCAGCTAAGCCAAGCAGATTTTTCTTTGAGCCAAACGGTGGCGATGCTTAGCAGTAAGTTTCAGGCGCAAGTGCTAGAGTTGGAATTAGAAAATGAAAAGGGCATCACTTATTACAAATTCAAGTTACTCGGTGAGCAAGGTAAGCAGCGAGTGATTGTGGATGTACTAAATGGTGAAACCATTCCGGTATTGAAACACTAACAGGTTTGAATTATCACGAATCAGTGTTGCCGTTACCTCGATCAGGTAGTGCTTATTGGTTTATTGGGGATGAGTTATGGGGTGGGTAAGGCCGCCCATGACCCATCTGAGGTCAAGCAATCAAAGGTAAGTTAGGTGCGAATATTAGTTGTTGAAGATGATCGAACCACCCAACAGTTTTTACAACGCGCTCTCAGTGAGCAGGGGTATCTGGTGGATGTTGCCAGTGATGGTCAAGCGGGGTTGTTTTTAGCCTTAGAGCATGACTATCAATTGTTGGTGCTGGATCGAATGTTACCTAAACTGGATGGTTTAAACCTGTTAAGCACTTTACGTGATGCCAATAAAACACTACCGGTGTTGATCTTAAGTGCCTTAGATAGTGTTGATGAACGGGTCAAAGGTTTGCGTCAAGGGGGAGATGATTATTTAGTGAAACCTTTCGCCTTAGCCGAGCTATTAGTGCGGATCGACATTCTGTTAAAGCGTCCGCGAGGCCCAGCTGCGTTCGCCAGCAATCGGCTTCAAGTTGCGGATCTTAGTATCGACTTGCTGGCGCGTCGGGTGTGGCGTGGTGAGCAGGAAATTTTACTGCAACCCAAAGAATTTAAGTTGTTACACTATTTAATGGAGCATGCAGGCCAAGTGGTGACCCGAACCCTATTATTTGAAGCCGTGTGGCATTATGATTTTGACCCCCAAACCAATGTGATCGATGTGCATGTGGCACGTCTAAGAAAGAAGGTAGAACTGGATGGCCATCGACCACTGCTTGAAACCGTTCGTGGTGTGGGTTACCGAATGCTGGCAAAATAATTTTAAAGCCAGCTCCATTTGGCGACTAACTGGTATTTATACCGGCTTATTGATGCTGGTGGTGGGTATTTTACTGTGGGTTCTTTACCAGTTGAGCGTGGGGCAGTTAAGTCGTAGCCAAGCCCAGCAAATTAGTCAGTTGTTACAGCAGCAAACCTTATTGGCTAAAGAGTTACAGCCAGCAGATTTTATTCGTCAGTTTGAGCTGCAAGCGGAGCAAGCTGGACAGTTTGTATTAGTCTTTATTAGCCCTGAGCGCAGCTATGGTCGTTTACAGAGTATTCCTTCCCAAATCAGTGCTTGTCCGACGTTGAGCCGTTTTCCGGTGTATAGCTACAACGAAATTCGTTTATTTTCTGGTTGTGTTGAGTTGCTCAACACTGGTCGTTTGCTGGTGGCCACCGACGATGAAGCGCTGGTTGAGATGCGCGAGCGCTTCATTCACGCCAGTATGATTGCCTTAGCTTTGGCTCTGGCCTTGGGACTGCTTACCGGATGGTGGTTCTCGGCTCAGTTATTACGCCGAATTAACCGGATCAATCAAGTTGCTTTAGCCGTAGAGCAAGGGCAGCTGGATGCGCGAGTGCCCTTGAGTCGCCACCACGATGAATTTGACCATCTGGCGAAACATATGAACAAAATGTTGGCTCAGCTAGAGTACTCTTTTCAGGCGATTGCAGGGGTTACCGATGCGATTGCTCACGATTTACGAACCCCCTTAGGACGACTGCGATTGGCTTTAGAGCAAAGCCTCATTGATGTGGAACATCAGCGGCTGAGTTCGACGCAAGTATCCGCCATGTTAGCCGAATTAGACGGCATATTAGTCACTTTTAGCGCCATGTTAGAGTTGACTCGCTTGGAGCAACACCAGCAACAGGCACAGTTTAGTGCCGTGGATTTAGTTCAAATCGCGGAGGATGCCATCGAGTTATTGTTGCCGGTAAGCCAACAGCAAGACCAGCATTTATGTTTGTTTAATGCTCGCGCGGCAAAGCCCTTGCAAGGGGATCCCAGTTTATTGTTTCGCGCGATCTATAACTTATTGGAAAACGCCAGTAAGTATGCCGGACCACAGACCCAAATTAGTTTTGAGTTCAGCGGTGATGGCTTTATCGTCAGCGACAATGGCCCTGGTATTCCCGAGATGGAAAGCGAGAAGGTCTTCCAACGCTTATATCGTTTGGAGAGTAGCCGTCATAGCCCCGGTTACGGTTTGGGGCTGCCCTTAGTTCGGGCGATTGTTGCTTTGCATGGTGGTGAGATTAAACTCAGCGATAACCAACCGGGACTTAGAGTCAGCGTGAGTTTTAGCCAAAATGAAGCTTTTGTATAAGCCGCCTGTTGGCAAAAGTAATGGCGGAATGTCCAGCCATTACCTGAGTACTTGGTGTTGGTTTGCTTCTCTGTTTTAGACACTCGCGCTAAGCGAGCGCCTTGCGATGGAGTACTCGCTTGATCAAGGTGAACAGAGCAATGCTTTCCCCAGAGAGTGACAACGCGAGTTGATTATCACTTAACCCTGGATCGACGGCTAAGCCTAATAGCGCATTTCCCAAATAAGCGGTGTTGGCATCGGGGCTAGAAGCCAAGGCCTGTAACGTAGTGAGAGTGCTGGTTTCGGTGGACTCATCGCCTTTGTAATGAGCAACGTGTAACGAGGCAGCTAAGCTGGCAAATTGATTCAGACTATCGCCAGTCAATCCCATTTGAGCCAGATAGCGACGATATAGGCTGAGCATACCTTGGTTGATAAAGTTTTCTTTATATTCGGCAAAGTTGCTCATGGAAGTGATGCTATCGATGAAGAGACTCGAGATATTGAAGCTTTGATCCGCGATGTTTACATCCACTAGACGATAAGGGCAGGGCGCAGTGACGGTGGAGCCTGTTTCTACATCATATAAAAGAGTTGAGCCATCCCCATTATAATCAGCCATGCTGGCATCTTGCGCATGAAAATGTCCGGTAAAAACTAAATTTAAGCCATAAGCTGCCAGCATCGCACCGACGGACTCATAGTCATCAATCAGGTATTCCGGGAAAATGGTCCGTTGGCTGGCAAAGTGCGCAACGAGGCCATGGTGTTGCATCCCAAACACTAATTTGTTTTGTGCCTGTGCTTCAGTGAGTAGTGGTTGTAGCCAACCCAGTAAATCATCAGATAAAGCGCCAGAGGTTTCCGGGGAGCCGAGACTGGCGTTATCTTGATACTTGCAAGAGTCTAGTGCGACCAACCAAACCCCGCTAGTTGGCTCGGCGATATAGCTCAAAGAGTTGTCGTGTCGATAGAGTGCTTGCTGGTAGCCAAAATCTGCATATAAAGAGGCAAATTGTTCAGCATTGACAGTCTCGACCGCGCTCGTTGTATCGCCATTAAAGGAGACCGCGTCGGGATTGTTGATGTCGTGATTGCCCGGTATGACATACACTTTTTTCCCCGCATCGCGTAATGGTTGTAATAATTCGAGTGCTTTTTGGTGACACACGAGCTCGCCATCTTTGGTAAGGTCGCCGGGGATTAACAATGCATCCAGCTCCGGTTGTTGCAGTAACTGCTGCACAATTGCACTTAAGATTTCACCGCTTTGGAGGAGCATTTTACGATCTTCTGCGAGGTAATTTTCAAGGGCCTGCCCAGTCGTACCTAATGCGAGGTTATAGACGTGAGGATCGGAGAGTACCGCAAAGCGCAGGGTGTCTGAAGCGCTGCGGCTTTGTGAGCTACTGCTCTGGTGACATGCGCTTAAGCTGTGACCCAGAGTGATAGTAGAGCCTAGTAATGCAGTGGTCTTTAAAAATTTTCTTCGATTAAAATTAGTCATGAATTTTCTCTTTGATTGATGAAAGATGAATTCACGCTAGGCTGGTCGGATGACTATTGGGTGACAGAATTATGAAAGGCTTTTTTTTATTGATTTAGAACAAACAGATAATGAATTCAGGCTTAAATATGGTTTGAGAATTTTGAATTATTGTCTTTAGGACTTGGCGACTTATATTGATTCATCGCCACCGCCAATAGTAAGTAGATGACCGCCAACAACCATAAATGAGTAAAGTGGTTTTGCACTTCAGTAAAGCTGGCGCCCATTTGGTTGAGCTTTAATAGGCCCAGCACCATTGGTTTGGCGGGAACTAAATCGGCTAGCATGTTGATTGGCATCGGGATCGCGCTCTGTGGCCAAATAAATCCGCAGCCAAATACAATCGGCAGAGAACTTATCAAACCGACCACCGTGGCGTAATCGCGTTTTGGTAATAGGGTTGCGATACACATTGAAAAACCGCAGCTTGCAAGCAGAAAGGGCAGCAGCATGGCCGCGATGTCTGCCATATGTCCCCAGAGGTGAACCTGGTAATAATCAAGTACAAAACCAAGATAGAAGCAGCTGAGTACGCTGTAGAGGGCCACAAACAACAGGCTGCGTACCAGCACCAACTTCCAGGCGGGCACAAAATGCAGATAATTGGGTTTGAGTGCAGGGCGACTGGGAGTGGCGTGTAGGCCTACGGCGATTAACAAAGTTTGGTGTAACAAGATAATAAAGACAGCGGGTAATACATAATCTAAATAGCCTTGATTGGCATTAAAAACCGGATTGCTACTCAGCTTGATGGGCGTGTGTGATTCGGCGGCACCTTTAAGAGGGATGCCTTCGATAAGCATTTTGCTGACCTTGGTTTGCGCCGCTAAAGTACCAGCGGTGGTACTTAGGCCTTCTACAATGGTGCTGTAAACTAAGAAATAAGAAGCATCGCCAGCATAGGAGAGCGCTGGAGAGCGGTCCTGCAATAGGTCACGATAAAAGTGTTTCGGGATCACCAGTAAGCCGCCAACACGGCGTTCCACTAGCAGTTGCTGAGCCTGTTCAATGCTGGCCACCTGTGCGCTTACTTTGATCAGTGGGCTGGCATCGACCATCCTAAGTAGTTGCCGACTGAACTGACTGCCATCGTGATTGACCACTGCTATCTGCTGTTCTCGAGGGCTTTGTTGCATATAGGGTCGAGGGTAGAGAAAGGCATAAAACAGCAAGCCCCCAATGGCGGTGAGTAACAGGGCTCGATTGGCGAGCAGCCGCCGTATCTCTAGCCGCAGCAATAGGTAGCTGTTCATGATACGGACTCATCAGGTTGTGATAATCCCTGAAAACGCAGCTTGACTAGCCATGCCGCGCTGACGAAAGCCAATAGGAATATCAGCAAGTGGCTGAGTGCGGGCAGTGATTGCAACATTGGTGCCCCATAGTTTGCCTGAGTGATTTGGATTTCGATGTAGTGGCAAACCGGAATTAAGCTTCGCCAGAATTGGGCAAACCAAGGCATATCACTCACTGGGAAGGTCACCCCCATAAAGGCGAAACTTGGCGCGGTGAGGGCGGCGGCGAAACTTAAAGCGCGAGCAAGATCTTCAAATAATAAGATAAACAGCAGGGCAATGGCTTGTGAGGCCAATACACAAAGCACTAAGGCCAGCAATAGGATGCTCCATGAGCCCCGCATTGGCCAGTCGAAGCTGGTAAACATTAGGCTACAAAACAACACTCCTTGTAGCCATAGTAAGGCGCCAAAAAATAATAGTTTAGCGGCAATTTTCTTGCTGGCATCCTTTTTAAGCCAAGACCGAAAACTTTGCTCACGCAGTTCTGCGCCAAGGGCGAGTACCATCACCACCATGCAGAGCACTTGCCAAAAAGCTGGTAGGGCTGCCGAAACGATAAATTGAGCGTAGTTGCTATTGCCGTTAAACAGCGCACTAATTTGGTTGCGAATGGGGACAGCTTGGGCCAGTGCTTGCGAGGTTTGAGTATTCCCTTGGCTGAGGACTCTGAGCAGTGCAACTTTGGCATTAAAAGTGGCGTGGCTTTTTTGCAATGCCGAGTTGATTTGCTTACCCACCACCATCAGTTGGCCATTATAATAGGCGGCCACGGTAGGTGCCTGACCCAGTTTGGTATGTTGCTCAAGCTGATTGGGGATAATGAGTAACGCGTTCACTTGACCAGTGCGGAGCAGGGCCCCTGCCTCCACTTGGTCGGTTACACTCTGCACCTGCAAGCTTGGGCTGGCATCATAGTGGGCGATAAGGCTACGCGACAATTGGCTGTGATCATGGTCGACCACTGCGATGGTTAAATCTCGGGTAAGCCCTGCGGAAAAAATCCACCATAACAGTACAAATAACAGTAAGGGAACCCAGCTGAGCAAGGCGCTTAACCATGCATCTTGTCGCAGCTGGTGCCACTGTTGCGCCAGCAGTTGTGAAAAGCGAGGTGATGGTGAAGACATCAGCAGGTTTCGCCTAGTGTTCAAGAGTGATAATGGCACTCATGCCGACTCGCAGTTGCGGTACTGCTTGGGTGGGCCTCGCTTCAATTTCAAAGGTGCGCAGGTCAAACCCGGTGCGACTGTCGGTGGCCCGCCAGGTGGCAAAATCCCCCATTACCGCCACATGGGAAACTTTAAAATCAACCTGTTGATTATTTAAGGCGGGCAGCATGGCACTAAACTGCTGATCTTTCTGAAATCGGCTGAGCTGATCTTCGCGCACATGTAAAATCAGCCAGGCATCTTGCATGTCGATGATTGAAACGACTGGAAAACCTGTAGGGGCTAGCTCGCCTTGCTGCAGCAAAATTTGACTGACTTCGCCAGCGTGCCAGCTTTTCACTAAGGTATCACTGGCATAGGCTTGCACTTCGGCCACTTTCCCAGCGGCAGCTCGCAGCTGTTCGACGGCGGCTTTTTTGGTTTCGTCACGCGCGCCAGCCTTGGCCATTTGATACATTTCGGATGCCGAATTTTCAGTGTAGCGGGCTGCTTGCCATTGGGTATAGGCTTCGTCGCGTTTTTGCTCAGAGACCACACCGTCTTTAAAGAGGTTATTGACCCGTTGATAGGTCTTTTCGCTTAGCTGAGTGGCCGCTTGAGCTTTTTGCCATTGATCTTTGGCCGCTGATATTTCTTGGCTGCGAGCCCCATTTTCAGCCTGTTCGGCGATTGCCGACGCGGCTTGTTGACCGGCTTTGGCTTGCTCTAGTTTGGCTTCGAGTTCAGGACTGGTAATTGAGAAGATCAGTTGTCCTGGCTCAACCTGTTCACCCTTTTTAACCAAGACTTGATCGATCCGTCCCGCTACCTTTGAAGAAATGTTGTATTGCTGGGCCTCGATTTGCCCCTGCAGAGTTTGTGCCTGCGGTTGATAGGCTTGCCAAAAGGAATAGCCGACCCAAGCAATAATTGCCAGTAACGGTGCGATGGGTAATAGAGCGGAAAACTTACGCATAATCAGGCCTTAGTTAAATCGATAATATTGTGAAAACCGGTCCATTTCACCACTCAGTGCAGTGAGCTTAGCCAACGCGATAACATGATTATAAGCTGCCGATTGGCGTTGGGTTTTGACCTTCGCCTGAAATAGTTCAGCATCCACCACATCTAATGAGGTGGCTAAACCTTGGCTAAAAGCCTTGAGACGGATCCGCAGGTTTTCTTGCGCTAGGGCGAGGCTGGATTCCAGACCCTGATATTCTTCTAAGGCTTGTTCGGCTTCGCGGTAGGTTTTTTCAACGAGTAGGCTCAGGTCTCGCTCGGCTTGAGCATGTAAATAATGGATTTGGACAAGGTTGCTATGGGCGGCTTGTACTTTGCCCGAGCGACCGCTGTTATCGACTAAGGGCACTGATACGCCAAGGCCGACCATCCAGTCAGGCGAGACTTTAGCTGCCAGACTGTCTCCTTCGTAAAGTTGGTAGTTACCAAACATGTAAACCTCTGGCTGGTAAAGACTTTTGGCAATAATCTGCATGTTTTTGGCCTGCTCTGCCTTGCTGTCGAGAATCGCGAGGCCGGGGTAGCTGCTGAGTGTTTTTGACATAAAAGCTGCGAGGGCTGGGATGCGAGGTTCGGTAAATAGCTTGGTGGCCGGCTGGATCGCCGTGTCTTGATGTAATAGCTTACTTAAGGCGAGTTGCGCGATTTGGTAGTTGCGCAGCGCTTTTTTGGTATCAACTTTGGCCTTATCGTAGGATGCATCGGCCTGCAGACGTTCTACCAGCGCGATTTGTCCTTGTTGCTCTAGCTTCATCGCGTTGCGTCGATGTTTGGCGAGACCATCTTCGACTTCTTGGTAGGTTTGGGCGACCTGAGTGGTGAGAACCACGCCAAAATAGACGCGAGCCAAATCTTCAAACTTCGCCTGCTGTCGCATCGCTAAGATTTTAGCGGCTTCGATATGTTGTTCGCGCGCGATATCAATCGCGGCACCGCGTCGGCCGCCCAGGTAAAGCGGCCAAATAGCGCGGATGGAACTGGTGGTGATATTTTGCTCGGTGAAGTTGGTCGTCGTGGGTAACTGAAGTAGCGGTCCAAGAATTTGTGCCAGCACTGGGTCTAGGGTACTTGGGTCGAGCGAGGCCAGAGGTTCTAGGTCTTTGAGATCGAGCGCGACTGGTTTCTCCAAACGGGTATAGCTGCCGCTGAGATCTATTTTGGGGTAATACAGATCGGTCGCTGCATCACGCAAAGCCTCACTGCGCGCCAAATTGGCTTTATCGGCGGCTAAGCTGTCGTTATGTTGCAGTACTTGTTGCCAGGCCTGCTCGAAACTCATGGCCTGTGCTGTGGAGATCAAGATGAATGCGCTTGCGCCAAACCAGCAAGTCGCGGTAATCGCGCAGCGTAAAAAGTACCTCATCAGTATGGTCGGTTCCTATCTAATTAGAATATTTACTCTAGCTTAATCCTTAAGGCTGGTTCAAGCCTTTCGTGGTTGCAATGTGCGTCTGGACAAGCCTTAGTGTAAATCCTTTTATAAGCCGATTACTGGGGCAGCGTCGCGTTATTTGCTAAGGATCTTGGTCACTGTTGATCATCATGAGATTGAGCAATAGCAGTTTTGTTTCAATTGACTGGCTCTTTACTCAATTTAGGCTCTGAGAGCCCGCGATAGATGGGAGTAGGAAGCAGGGCTTCAGTGGTGGTTTTGTCACGAAGCTGTGCTATCTGCTTATGTGCTTGTCTGGAAAAATAACAATAGAGATATCGACGCCACCATGACAGCTGATGTTGCAGCAGCTAAGACGAGATTGTGAAGCAGGGGCCATTGTCATGCTGGTGAAGTCTGCGAATAACAGGCTGGCATACCGAGTGGCCTTTGCTTGAGTAGCCGGCTTTTTAAGCTGATTTTTTATTGTATTAGAGCACCAATTAATTCATAAATATCAAGCTGCTGCTTTAGCCTGCAAGCAATGTGCTGCAGATATCATTTGCTTAGGAGTAACAAAGACGATAAAAATGGAAACCAAGCGATTAGTCCTTCGGCAATGGACTTGTGCAGATTATCGAGCGTATGCGCAATTGAATGCAGATCCCAGAGTGATGCGCTATTTTCCGGCAGTCCTTTCAACCCCGGAAAGCGACCAACAAGCCAAGCGTATTCAAAATCTTATTTCAGAAAGAGGCTGGGGGTTTTGGGCCCTTGAGTTGAAATCGACGGGCCAATTTATTGGATTTGTTGGACTGCATCAGTAAGATGACACTAGCGGCATTCCTGATGCGCCATTGATTGAAATTGGCTGGCGTTTATCTTCAGACTGTTGGGGACTCGGCTACGCCCCCGAAGCGGCGGAAAAAGCCTTGGAATTTGCCTTTTTAAAGTTAGCTGTGACTTCGGTGTATGCATTTACGGCAATACAGAATCGAGCCTCTCAGCGGGTGATGTTGAAATTGGGGATGCTAAATACTCAGCAAGATTTTAATCATCCTCAATTATCGGCTGGACATCGATTGGAGCGGCATTGCCTGTATCAAATCACGAAACAACAGTGGCTCGAAAAACAGCCTTTGTCGGTTTTTTCACAAGCAAAAAGCACCGGACTCAGCGCTTCGAAATCTTAGCGAACGATCATTTCCGTATGCTTAGTCTTTGGCTAAACAGGGAATAGCAAGGCAGAGCGGCAATTATGGATAAAGGGAGTTGTGTGGTTCGATTCAACGCAGATTAACTGGCGATATTAGCAACGTGATTCATTGTCAACGCAGATTAACTGCCGATTTACCGTGTTATCAAGAAGATGAATTCTCTCGTCAAAAATGCGACTCGCTTGGCTTGAGTCATGGAGCGCAGCTAATCAAGTAATCAGGAAGTATAAACTGTGAAGCAAATGATGAAATACGACAATAGCTTTGGAAAGTGGCTTTACTCGGACCTTTCATACCGTTTGAGAGGGCCGTCCCTATGCCAGTCTTAGCACTGCTTGCCGCTTGTGGTGCGGGTTTTCTTTGGGGAACGGGGGCATTGGTGGTGAACCTATTGGTGGCGCAGCATGGTTTCACGCCAGAGAATATATCATTTTGGCGTTTTGCGATTGGTTCTGTGGTTTTGCTTGGGATCTTTGGTAAAAACATTCATTGGCGCTTGGTTCAGCCGGTTTTAGGTCGCTTGACGATCGCTGGTATCGCAATGGCTGGTTATGTATTGTGCTGGTTTCTCGGCATCGAGCGGATGGGCGCAGCAGTGCCGACTCTGATCGCACTTTGCCTGCCTCCGGTTTTAGTGACTATGGTTGCGGTTGTTCGAGGCCAGGAAATCATTGACCGTCAACTCTTCAGCGTATTGGTTGCGGCGATTATTGGCACCATATTGATTGTGTTTCAGCATGGCGAGGCGAATACCGCGGCAGATTTTAAAAATGTGGTCATCGGCATCGCTTTCTCGCTGGTATCGGCTTTTCTTTATGCTGGATTTTCGATGACTAGTGGCCGCTTGTCGAAGGTGTTAGGCGCGGGCCAGTCAACCACCTGCCTCACCGTCATTGCGACACTTGTGATGGCGATCTTTGGACTGTTTCGACCATTAAGCTGGCCAGTTGCGGTCCCACCACAAGCTTGGTTTCTATATTTGGGCGTGGTGACTGCGGCTCTGGCGCTGTTGGCATTTAGTTGGGGGGCTGCCAAACTGAGCCCAACAACCCTTACCGTCGCCACGCTTTTAGAGCCCCTCACCGCGGTAGTGCTCTCGGCTTTCATCCTCGGAGCTCAGATGAGTCACCTGCAACTGCTGGGCGGCGGATTGCTGATGCTCAGTATTTGGGTGCTTGGCAAAAGAGCTAGCCCGGTTGATTCGTAGTGGAAGTTAGCAATCTACGTGGGTACCTTAAAGTGAGCGACGGTCCGCTGCGGGTACACCGTATGACTGTTTATGAAGGCTAAATTAGCTCCGTGGTTGTCCCTTAGCCCATTTGTCTGCGGTGCAGGCAGGATAGAGCCAGAAGGTGTTCGATGAAGGTGTCGCTCAGGGACATTGAACTGGGATCTCGTCAGGTTCACGACAACCTGTCTCCTTATTATATTTCTGATAGGTCCGAATACATGGGATGGCCCCTGAATGAACAGGGCCCGTTTAATCATCGATCTGGCTGGTATTAGTCACTCCCTCCTGATTGATTGTTGTGCTTATTGCGCTCGATCAAGGACGTTTGCGCGGGGCGATTTTGGATGTCTTTGACGAAGAACCTTTGGCCGCAAAACATCCTTTATGGCTACATCCCAAGGTTTCTGTGACCCCCCATATGGCTTCTGAAGCGTCGAATACGGCAATTGTGAAGCAGCTGCTGGAAAATACCCGTCGATTTTCCCAAGGCCTGGCTTTACTGCATCAAATTTAGCCTGTGAAAACACTAATAAATGGGCCCGAGCTCTTCCAGTTGGGTAAGGTAGACCCGAGTATCAAACTCTAGCTGGTGGTAGTTGGGCAGCATATGCTGACAGAGCTGATAGAAGGCTTTGTTATGCTCTTTTTCTTTGAGATGGGCCAGCTCGTGCACCACAATCATCTTTAAAAAAGGTTCCGGAACTTTTTGAAACAGTTTGCTGATGCGAATTTCGTTCTTGCTCTTGAGTTTGCTGCCTTGTATTCGGGAAACATAGCTATGTAGGCCCAGCGCATGTTTTACCACATGAATTTTTGGATCGTAAATCACCTTGCTTAAGGGGGCCGATTTACGAATATAACGATTTTTTAACTCGGTGGCGTAGTCGCGTAGCTCTTTGTCATTATGGATTTGGTGGACCTTGGGGTATTTGTTCAGTAAAAACTCGGCTAATTGTTGCTGGTCGAGTAAGTACTGGATCCGGTCACTTAATTCGCTGGGGTAGGCACTGAGGTATTTAAGAGTCGACATGGTCGGGCTGTGGCTCCTGTGCAAGGGTTAATTCAATACCCACTCGGCGCTTAAGGCCGGGCGGGGCTGGCGCACTATAACGAATTTGGCGCCAAGGCTTAAGTTTATTTGCGGTTCAGCAGCGTCACGGCCGCCACCACCAGACCGATGCCGAGGATTTGCCCCCAGCTGACCGAGTGTTCTAATAAATAGCAGGCCATCAAGAGGGTAAAGATCGGCCCGACACTGCCAGAGATGGCGGTTTTTTGTGCGCCGATTCGATGGATCGCTTCGCTAAACAGAAAGGAGGGGATCATCGTTGAAAACAGCGCATAGCCATAAACGGACGGAGCATAGTGGTTGAGCTGAGTTGAACTATCTTGCAATGAAAAGTGAACAAAGATAGCTAAACTTGCGGCAATCATCGCAATACAGGTAAAAGCCTGGCTACCGATTTGACTGACTATTGTTTTACTGAAAACCAGATAACAGGCAAAGCTAAAGGCGCTGGCAATCACCAGCCCGGTGCCTAGCAGTAGATCTTGATTGACCATTTGGCCCTTGGTTTCACTCCACATCATCATGGCAACACCTAACCAGCTGAGAGGTAAAGCGAACACCACCAGTCGTTGTGGTTTTTGGCGGTAAATCAGCCAACTCAGGATGATGGTAAAACTGGGGTAGGCGTAGAGTACCACACGTTCCAAGGGGGCTGAGACATACTGCAATCCACTTAAATCCAAATAGCTGGCAAGGTAGTAACCGCTGATGCCAACTGCTGCTGCCTTTAAGAGGTGGCTGGCGATCGGCTTGTGAGTAAAATGGCCCTGTTGCCACCACCATAAGCCAAGGCCGACATAGAGCGGTAAACTAAAGGCCATGCGCAGGGTCATTAGGCTAGTGGGGTCGATGCCATGTTGGTAGGCGAGTTTTATCCAAATGCCTTTCAGTGAAAATAAGGCGGTTGCGAGTAAGGCAAACAGTAAGCCAAGACTGCTGGGAGCAAGGGGGATGCGCCGTCGTGTGGCAAAGCGAAAGTAGTGGGTAATATTCATGTCTTGGCTGCCTTCTATGGAGAGAGAAAGAGGCTACGAAGGCATATTCACCGGCTGCGCTTCGCAGCCAGTAACAATTAAATCTTATTGTTCACCGCTGCTTGAGTTCTGTGCCACCACAGATCAAGCCCTTGACACCTCGCATTGGTGCGGAGCGGCTTACTGTTGCTTAAGGTGTGATGGAATAAGTGCATGTTTTGATCCTTGATGGTGGATCTTTAATCTAAGTGGAATGCCCTGTGAATTCAAGGCGGTATTTTGTTAAATCGGGATAAAGCGCTGGTCAAACAGGCAGCGCCGCTCCACTGAGGGCGCTGCGATGCGGCAAAGAAATTAGTTTATCCCTTGTCCGGCTTGGTTTATTTTTGATCTGGCTCTGGCTCTGGCTCTGGCTCTTAACAGGGCGTGTCCGCTAAGGAAAGCCAAGCAGAGTAACAGTGCATAGGCACTTTGCCAACCGAGTTCGAATAACAGCAGAGCACACAGGGCTGCACTAAATAGTGCGAGGTAGCGAGCCACTCCCGGCAGAAGAATACTACCGGCGAGCATACTGAGTAGGTAGACCACAATAAAATTGCCATTGGCGTAGCGGATCAGGTGCTCTAGGGGTAAGTCGAGGAGCCAAGCAGCGATACAACTGAGTCCGCAGGCACCCACGATGCTAAATAAGGCAGTTGTTGGCACCTTGCTCTTAGACAAATGTGCAAATAAGCTTGGCAGTTGCTGTTCGTCGGCCATACTCCATATGAGCCGAGCAAAACCTTGTATGTAGATGTTAATGCTGGCAAAACAAGCCAAGTAACCTACCATCGCCGCCAGCCATTTGGCCTGCGGGCCAAACAATATGGCGACCAAATGGGGCAGGGATTGAGTATTCGCGTATTGGTTGCCAAAGGCTCCGTATTTTAAAACCACCACCGAGGCCGCCCAATAAACAATGCCAGCCAATAGCGCGCCGAGTAATAGCGCGATCGGAAAATCCCGTTCTGGGCGGCGAAACTCTTCGCCCATGTGGGCAAAGGCTTCGATACCGACAAAACACCAAAACATAACGGTGAGTGCTGGGGCGATACTGGGCACATCAATATGACGGGGAAGCTGTACATCGGTCAGGTGAATATCGGCTTTCCACCATAACATGCCCACCAACGTGATGATGGCAATAGCGATTAAACCCTGTACATTTCCAGATAGTTTTGCGCCTCCTAATCCCAAGAGTAGCATTGCGAAGAGGCTCAATAGTTGGATTGCCAGTGCGCTGAAGGCGCTGAGCTGAAACAGTGATTGCCAAAAACCTGTGGCCATCACTAAGGCTGCTGGCAAACCTACGGGTAGCACCGAAATAAACAGAAAGGCGGTCATCTTTTCTGCCCGGTCACCCAAGGCTTTTCCTACAAAATGGGCCGCACCTCCGGCATGGGGGTGACGCTTGCCGAGTGCGGCAAAGGTAAAGGCAATCGGTAATACCAGTGCCAGCAATATTAACCATGCCACCAAAGCACTTCGCTCGGCGATACTGGCGGCCATGGCTGGTACCACAAAAATTCCGGTTCCTAATAATGAGGTCGCGAGTAAGGCGACACCTTGGCCAATACCCAATTGTTGATTTAAACGGCTCATCCTAGACTCTGTTTGATAACGGTTAGCTAAAGATGATAACGCCGAACCGCAATTTTGCTAGCTGTTAAGTCAACGGAATTGCGCGACAGAGTGTCGGTACTGACCGTGAATTTAACGGTGAGTGTGGTGAAGTTTGATGAGTCGAGTCGATGGCAGAGGATGCGTTGAATTTGAGCAATATCAAGACATTTTTAAGGACGGTGTTCATCCTCTTAGCTTACTGGTATTCTAGCCCAAATACCGTTTAACCGCTGTGATGACTTCCAATAAATGGTAAGACAAAACAATGGCTTAGATTATTTTATGAAACATAGACTTTAATTTTATAGCGAGATAAGCATGTCTGACAGTCAGCCTGATGACCAATATACCGATTCCTTTCAACAGCAACAGGGCTTTGTCTCGTTGGTGGGAGCGGGTCCCGGTGATCCTGAGCTATTGACGGTCAAAGCGGTGAAACGGATCCGCTGCGCCGATGTGATTGTTTATGATCGCTTAGTCTCGCAAGAGATTCTTGATTTGGCCTCACCCACAGCCGAGATGGTGTATGTGGGTAAAAAGTTGGACCATCACTTTGTGCCGCAAGCCGAGATCAACCAAATCTTGGTTGAGCAAGCCACGTTGGGTAAACATGTGGTGCGTTTAAAGGGCGGCGACCCGTTTATTTTTGGCCGCGGTGGTGAAGAATTACAAGCTTTGGCCGAGGCGACGATTCGCTACGAGGTGGTACCTGGTATTACGGCTGCGGTAGGCTGCACCGCCTATGCGGGGATTCCACTGACCCATCGAGACCACGCCCAGAGCGTGCAGTTTATTACCGGTCACTTAAAACAGCACGGTGAAGATATAGATTGGCCTTCTTTGGCCCACGCGAATCATACCTTAGTATTTTATATGGGCTTGAAGCAATGTCCGCAGATCCAAGCTAATTTGTTGAGCAATGGCTTAGCGGCTAGTACTGCTTGTGCGATTATCGAACGCGGTGCCACGCCACAGCAACGGGTTTTCACGGGTTGTTTGGCGCAATTGGCTGAGCTGGCGGCGCAGGCCGAAAGTCCTTCGCTGATCGTGGTGGGTAGCGTGACCAAATTACATCAGCAACTGGGGTGGTTCAAGCCAGAGCTGAGCGATTGATTTCGTTCGATTAATAAAGCCGAACATCGCCCGACTTTAGCTTGGTTAGCGAATGGTTTAATCAGCCTTTTTACGGCGAAAAAGACCTTTTAGCAGCGCCCCTAAACCGACCACAATAATAACTGCAAATTTCTTTAAAAATAACAAGGCGACAACAAAGAAACCAGTTTTAGCTATCACTTTCCCTGCCACTAAAGCGCCTAGGCCGTAGGCCGCCACTTGGTCGATATCGGGATTGAAATCGAGATAGCTAGAGCCTTGATCGAAGTTGGCTAAAGCTAATACCGAATCCAGATTTGCAGAGATGGTTGCCAGCTGATCCATGTTGGCAATAAAGTTTAGTACTAACACACCTTTTCGACCTAAGATCCGAATGTTGTAGTTTAGGGTATGGACTTCTTGGTCGCCAAATTTGAGTTCTTTTGCCCAGTGTAGTTTATGGTGACTAGCATCATAGTAAGGGCTTGCTGCCCAGCCGACTAATTGGATGCTTTCATAGCCTTGTTCGATCCGCTGCTGGTTATCGGCCTTGGTATCGGCTTGCATTTCTTGCAGTAGTTCAACATAGTCGATGTCTTCGGCATCGCTATCTGAAACGTAACCATCTTCCTCGTACTGGATACTGACTGCCCATGAATCTGAATCAAAAGGGGTATACTCTGCGGGGAAAAGCATGCCTAAAACCTGCTGTCCCGGTGGATTACCCCACACTTGTTCCAGTACCGTTTTTGAGTCTTCCGGATTTAAGTAATAAAAAGAATCGGGAACGTTCAAGGTGGCGTTGGCATCGGAAATGACAATTTCACCGGTCTGCCGATCTAAGGACTGCCAGATCCCACGCGCCCACTGTTGGTAGTCTTGATCGTTTGCATCGTTGCTGCTGGCCGTTGCGGATAAACATAACAGCAGGCTGCTGAAGATGATTCGGTAAAACATAACTATCCCTGTTCTCATATTTGATGTCGGCGGCTATTGTAAATGACTTGCTGCCTATTTTATTGATTCAAATCTCCATCGTTACAAGTAGTTGTAAATGAGCTACTTTTATTTGCTAGTGCCATGGATGGTGTAAGATGAGACGCATCAGGCAATGCGACTCTCATGAGGCTCATTTCATAGACTCAATGCCTAACACATGAGCAAGGGGGCTCGCGAAGCGCTTTGAACGACAAAATAAGGGGCTGGAATATCAAATCATATGTCTACGATGTGTTTTGTGGTGAATTTGCCGCAGGCAATCCTTGTGGCGTGGTGGTGCTCGAGCGCTGGCTGAGTGATGCTGAGTTACTCGACTTAACCAGAGAAATTGCCCAGCCAGTGACATCTTTTGTACTTGTCGAAGACAAAACTTACCACATTCGGTGGTTTTCACTGCTGGGTGAAATAAACCTTTGTGGGCATGGCAGTCTGGGGGCGGGGGCCGAAATCATCAAGCGCTACCAGCGCAAGCAAGTCGACTTTCAAAGTCGTTATGGTCAGCTAAGGGTATCGGAGAACCAAGGTTTTTTTTCAATGACGCTACCTAGCTGGCGGGCAAAACCATATGCCTCAAATATGCTGGGCAATGAATTTTTGCTACCTAAACATCGGGATGTATTTACCACCCGAGATATGGTTCTTGTTTTGGATTCTGAAGCGGCTGTAGCGAGTTTTAAACCCGATTTTGAACAGCTCAAATTAATCGAAGATCAGCATGCCTTTATGGTGACGGCACAATCCAGTGATAATGAGTATGTACTGCGATACTTCGCCCCCAAGATTGGGATCCCCGAAGATCTCGCAACTGGCTCTGCGCATTGTTCTTTGGCGCCCTATTGGTTCGATCAATTAAAGTGTCGAGAGCTATATGCACGCCAGCTTTCCAGCAGTGGTGGACAATTTAAAATCGAAAAAGCGTCGAATCAGGCCATCGTGCTTTCTGCTCAGGCGAAACCACGGATCTAGTTTAGGCGATTGAATGGGACCTCAAAGGTCTTGTTTTTCCTGTCATGCCACCAACGGCCAGCTTAGATCTCGCCCCGAACATTTCTGTTAAACAAGTGATTCTGAGGGATGACTGCTTGTCCATTTTAATGACTGCTTTTAAAGGCTTCGGTCAATATCTATCGCCATGTCAACACTTATTGGTAAATGTTAATTAAGATCACGCGTCGAAATAATTTATGCTGTATTTTGTTGCAAATTGATATCCATCAAAGTTGTATGGTTATTTCGTGTTACTGTGCGCAAACAAAATAGCAACGTTTGATCAACCATAAGTAAAGGAAAAATAAAATGAAAAAGACGTTATGTGCGATTGCTGTTGTTGCCGCATTCAGTTCTAGCAATGTATTGGCTCACGAGAAAGGGGATTTCTTTGTGCGTGCCGGGGTTGCGAGTGTGATACCGAATGACAGTAGTGATGGTATTTTGGGGACTTCGAGCCAGTTGGCGGTTAATTCGGATACTCAATTAGGCCTGAACCTTGATTATATGATGAGTGATAATGTTGGAATAGAGTTGCTCGCCGCAACACCTTTCTCGCATGAGATTTCTACCGATCTGGGGGGGCTTGGAAATATCGGCAAGACCAAACACTTACCGCCAACTTTAATGGCGGAATATTACTTTGGTGATTCGCAATCAGCCTGGCGTCCTTACATCGGTGCGGGGGTGAATTATACGACCTTTTTTGATAGTTCTTTTAATAGCACAGGCACCAATGCCGGTCTCAGTGACTTGAGTCTTGATGATTCTTGGGGACTTGCTGCGAATATCGGGGTGGATTATAAACTCAATGAAAATTGGTTCTTAAATGCCTCGATATGGTATGCCAATATTGAAACCACTGCTCACTACAAAGCGGGCACGGAGAGTAAATCTACAGATGTGAAGATCAACCCAGTTGTGGTGATGCTCTCTGGTGGCTACAAATTTTAATGATGCGCGATTGAAAGAAACGCGAATACATTTTTCTTGCGCAGTGCTTGATTAGCGCGGTATCAAAGGATCAAAGTATTGGCTGTTAAATTTGAGTTTTATGGTCTAGTTTTTTTGACTACGGGCCATAAAGCACAAATTAAGCGAATTGATTGGCGGCTAACTCGATGAGTTAGCGCTTATTTCAAAACTCGTATAATTTAATCTACTGTTCAATATTTAGTTTCAAATTTTAGGGAAATTGCAATACCTTCAACTAAACGCTTGCTGTCATTCCCCAGCTAGAGTCCCGCTGCTTAAAGCCTGTTAGTTTGTTGAATGAACTAGTTTACTGCATGGATCTCGGCTACTGCGCTTAGCGTGATGCTATATGCCATCATCTATAGTGCGCAGTGACATCAGCCCTTCTTTTCTGAGCATTGCTCTGCTTCAGGATCTTAGCTCTTTCTTGGATAAGTCTCGCTTAAAAAATTCAGGTGAAATTTAACTTGCTTCAATCTTAGTAATCCATAGAATGCACATGATAATCATTATCACTCGCTTTTTAGATGCTTTATGAGGTTTTAAATGAAAGGATTGGCGTTTAGCGCAGCTTTAGGGATGTCTTTGTGGTCGATGACGGCTCAAGCAGAAGTTAAAATAATTGAAGATGTATTGGGTCGCTCCGTGCAAGTGGATGTGCCAGCAGAGCGCGTGGTACTAGGATTTTATGCTGAAGACTACATGGCAATTGGTACTGAGAAGGCCTTTGATCATGTGGTTGGGATCTCTAAAGATACTTGGCAAGCCTGGCGCCCCGCGAGTTGGCAGTTGTACACCGACTATCGCCCATCACTAAAAGCCATTCCAGATGTGGGTGAAGTTGAGTCGCAAACCTTCTCCGTTGAAAAAGTTCTGAGCCTAAACCCCAGTGTGTTGTTATTGGCTGACTGGCAGTATAAGGGCCTTGGAATGGATGTAGACGCCATTGAAGACGCCGGTATTCCGATTGTGGTGGTGGATTACAATGCTCAAACCTTGGAGCGTCACTTAAAAAGTACTCAGATTATCGGTGAATTAACTGGCCAGGAAGCACGCGCCGCGAAAATTGCTGATGAGTATCAGACGGTGGTTGAGCATATTCACGACACTATCGCCAAGGCCAAGTTACCAAAACCACGTACTTACGTAGAGTTTGGGAACCAGGGTCCTAGTGAGTATTCTTTCACCTATGGTAAAAATATGTGGGGCGCGATGGTCACCAGCGCGGGTGGCGATAACATTGCCGCGCCATTCATCGAGTGGTGGGGACCAATCAATCCAGAGCAAGTATTAGCCTCCAACCCGCAAGTGATCTTCATTACGGGCACCGAATCGGGCAAAAAATCGGATGCTATGGTGATGGGTCAAGGGATTGCTCAATCGCTGGCGGTAGAGCGTCTTAAAGGCTTCACTCAACGTGCTGGCTGGGAAAGCCTGGACGCTGTCAAGAACAAACGTCTGTTCGGTATTTACCAAGGTGCATCGCGCACCATCCTTGACGGCAGCATGCTGCAATTTATTGCAAAAGCGCAGTACCCTGAGCTTTTCAAAGCACTCGATCCGGCACAAAATTATCTTGATTTTTATCATAAGTATTTGCCTGTAAGTCCTAAAGGCAGCTTTGCCGTACAAATGACTGATTAATGCTAGCATCCAGCCTCATTGCAGATGCGGTCAATCACCAACGTCGCTCGGAAAAGCGGCGTTGGTGGGTTTTGGCCGGCTTACTGCTGTTACTGGCATTTTCCTTTTTGCTGGATATTGCAACCGGACCTTCATTACTGGGCCTGACGGATGTGTTTCGGGCCTTAATGGAGGGGCTTGGTGCGCCTGTTGAGGTGACCACTACCACTAAAGTGATCGTGATGAATCTGCGTTTGCCCATCGCCTTAATGGCGGTTGTGGTTGGTGGATCTCTGGGGGTGGGTGGCGCTGAAATGCAAACCTTACTCAATAATCCGATGGCCAGCCCTTATACCTTGGGGATGGCGGCTGCAGCGGGTTTTGGCGCCGCCTTTATGTTGTATCTTGGCGGCTTGGGTTTACATTCGCAAATCGCGGTGCCGCTGGGTGCCTTCGCCTGTTGCATGTTATCGGCAAGTTTGTTGTTTGGCCTGGCGATGATGCGACATATCACTTCCGGTCAATTAATTCTGGCCGGCATCGCCTTGCTATTTTTGTTTCAGTCGCTGCTTTCCTTGGTGCAATTCATCTCATCGCCGGAATTAAGCCAGCAAATTTTGTTTTGGTTATTTGGTAGTTTAACCAAAGCCAATTGGACCAATTTTCTAATCACCGCCATCGTAACGCTGATTTGTGTCGCGGTGTTGCTGAAAGATGCCTGGCAACTAACAGCGCTTCGCTTAGGGGAAGAACGGGCGAAGAGTCTTGGCGTGAATGTGGCTCGCTTGCGTATTAAGACTCTGATTATAGTGGCCATTATGACCGCAACCGCTACCAGTTTTGTTGGCATTATCGGCTTTATTGGTATTGTGGCGCCTAACATTGCCCGTATGCTGGTGGGTGAAGATCAGCGCTACTTCTTGCCATTATCATTTTTGGTGGGGGCATTTTTGCTGTCCAGCGCCTCGGTGTTGTCGAAAGTGATTGTACCCGGCGCTTTATTCCCCATCGGTATTGTAACCGCGATTATTGGTGTGCCGTTTTTCTTTTGGTTGATTATGAGTAAGAGGCGCTAAGCATGCTGGAAGTCCGTGAATTATCTCTGGCATTTGATGACTTAGTGTTGGCTGATCGTCTTAGCTTTTCGCTGGCCGCCGGAAAGACCCATGTGATTATTGGCCCCAATGGGACCGGTAAAAGTTCCTTGCTAAAAACCTTGTTTGGTGACATTCAGCCACAAGGCGGAGAAGTACTGTTTGAGCATACCCGGTTGACCAAGTCCAACTTGAATCCTTGGCGCCAGCAGTTTGGCTATATGCCGCAGGATATTCGTCTGGATGTGGGTTTGAGTGCCTTAGAGGTGGTGTTGTTGGGAAAAATGAGTGCACTTTCCCTCAAACTAGACGATTCCTTGCTCGAGCAAGCCTTACAGGCTCTGGACGCCATTGGTTTATTGCACTTGGCAAATCGCGATGTGCGAACCTTGAGTGGCGGCCAATGCCAGATGGTTTTGTTCGCTCAGGCTTTGATGCGTCAGCCTAAGATTTTAATGCTGGATGAGCCGGTGAGCGCTTTGGATCTACATTTTCAGCAAGTGCTACTGAACCATCTCGACCAGCAAACCAAAGCCAAGCACTGGGTTTCACTGATGATCCTGCATGACCTTAATCTGGCGGCGCAGTATGCCGACAACTTATTGGTGTTGAAAGATGGTCACTTGATTGCTCAGGGGGCACCAAAAGATATTTTGTATCCAGAGCTAATTGATAAAGTGTACGGGGTAAAAGTAGACATTCAACTGGACAGTTTAGGGGCGCCGTTTATTCGAACGCGACGGCCCGGTCACGCAGCCGTTCACGGATAAAAACCATCAAATAAAATCGATCGAAGGAAATGAAGATGTCGAGTAAATACCTTATTTTGGCCCTGTTGGCATGCTTGTCTGTCAGTCCGCTGTCGGCAAAGGAATGGCAGGTTAAAATGTTGAGTTATGGGGACGCCGGTTCGATGGTATTTGAGCCCGCTTTTTTGCAGGCGGAAGTTGGCGACAGCGTTACTTTTGTTCCCAGCCAGTCAGGACATTTTGTTAAGTCTTATGTGGTGCCGGAGGGCGCGTCGGGCTGGGCCTCTAAAATGGATCAAGCTTATACCATTACGCTGGATCAACAGGGATTGTTTTTGTATTACTGCCCACCACATTTAATGATGGGCATGGTAGGGTTGATTCAGGTTGGTGAGGCGGTGAATAAAGCCACCTTTGAACAAAAATATCCGCGTTTACGTGCCAAAGTGGCACTCAGCCCAGAGCGAGTGGATGCTGTTGTTGCCCAGATCAAATAGTCGATGAAAGCAAATCATTTGCTGGCCGACTGGCAAGGCTTGTCAGCTGCCAGTCGTGTATTGGTGATTAATGGCTTTAGCTTTAATCTTGGCTTCTATATGTTATTGCCGTATCTGGCAGATCATTTACAGCGTTCGCTTGGTTTGTCGCCTTGGTACGTTGGTCTGGTGATTGGCTTGCGGGTATTTAGTCAGCAGGGCATGTTTCTGGTGGGCGGCACTCTCGGCGATTATTTCGGTTACAAGCGCCTAATTCTGGCTGGCTGCGTGGTACGGGTGGCTGGTTTTGCTCTATTAGGCGTCGCCGAAAGCCTTCCCTGGTTGTTACTCGGCGCCTTTTTTACGGGGTTTGCCGGAGCGCTCTTTACCCCATCCAGCAACGCCTATCTGGCTTATGAGGCGCCCGATCTGGCGCGTCGAGACCGGATTTTTGCGCTGCAAAACTGGACCAGTGAAGCGGGCATGTTGTTAGGTCCCTTGCTGGGCATTCTTTTGGTCGCCAAAAATTTTATGTGGGTTGGCTGCTCTGCCGCCGCGATTTTTGCGATTTTGTTTTTGATCCAATGGCGCTACCTACCCAAATTAGCGGCTCAGGCAAATCGTGAGCAGGGAGCCCAGCCTTTTTGGTTGCAGTGGCGGTCGATGTTACAGCATCGGCATTTCATGGGCTTTATTGGCTTTGCCTGCGCCTTTCAGTTGTTGTTTCATCAATTGTATTTGGCACTGCCCAATGAGGTGCAAATGCGCGGCCTGAATTCAGATGTGATCACTTGGGTATTTATGACCTCTTCGGCACTGGGGATTGGCTTACAGATGCCTATCAGTCGTTGGGTGGCTCGAAATATTGGTCCGGCCGCGGCGATGGGCATCGGTTTAGCCCTAATGGGCCTGTCCTTTTTGTGGTTTTTAGTCAGTGTCTCTTCTTGGCAGGCCGCCAATTTTATCGCTTATGCGGTGATGTTTAGTTTCGGCTCGATGCTGGTTTTACCCCTACTGGGCTCCTATGTGGCCCGTTTTTGCAGCGCAGCTGAGCTAGCCAGCCATTATGGTTTATATGCCTGTATTGGCGGGGTTGTGGCCTTGCTTGGTAACGTTGCTGTGGGTTGGTTGTTAGACGTCGATGCTTTACCGCGCCAGTCGGTTTGGCTCGGGCTAGCGTTGATCGGTTGTTGCTCGGGCTTTGGCCTGTATCGACAGGTTCGTCATTTACCTTAGTGTTAGAGGTGGATTGGTGATTGATTTGGCAGGATCAGCATGGCGAATGACTCGATTGCGGTGTGCTAACCGCCACGACTATAAATGAGCGCTCGTCATTAGCATTCCGATTGTTGCTTAAGCCGTAGTTGCCTATTGCAAAGAAATGTAAATTTTATATCTATTTAAAGTCAAAGATATAAAAATCATTATTTTAGTTAATTTTATATGGAGTAAAGGGCAAGGATTTAGATAGTTTTTGACGAAATTTTCAGTCATTAACTCTTAGCTTTTTCGACTTTGATGACAAAAACACGACAGAAAGATTAAAGCTTAAGCACTATGGTGGTTTGCTAATCAATTTTGTTCTCATTCACACACCATTCGCTCATTCAAATGACTCAATATCGACTGTAATTACAGGCTTGCAGTGAGTATTTAGTTCCTAATTAAGGCTTAGGCGCATGTTGCGTCGAGCAAGTATTCAGCCATTTTTGCAGTCAGGAGATTTATGCATGACTAAAGTATTTAAATCATTCCGTTTTACTTTGCTCGGTTTAGCGGTGGCGTTTTCCCTTCTTGCTTGTGACACTGAAACAACCAAGGCGAAACCTGCAGCGGCTCCAGCGATGCCTGCGGTTACTGTCGATGCGGTTGTCATCAAAACCCAGCCTATAGAGTTAGCAACCCGTCTTCCGGGTCGCACCAGTGCTTTTCGGGTTGCAGAAGTTCGGCCACAGGTGGAAGGGATTGTTTTGCAACGCTTGTTTGTTGAAGGCAGCACGGTCAAAAAAGGTGATGTGTTATTTCAAATTGACCCTGCAAGCTATGAGGTCGCGTTAGATAGTGCTCAAGCGACGCTTGCTTCAGCGCGAGCGGTACTCGAAAGAGCAGAGCTACAGCTGAATCGTTATCAAGCTTTGATAAAAAAACGAGCGATCAGTCAACAAACTTACGAAGATTCCCAAGCGAGTTATCGTGAGGCGGTGGCATCGATTATGTCAGCTAAAGCGGCGGTTAAATCGGCGCAAATTAATTTAGATTATACCAAGATTAAGGCCCCTATCTCGGGTCGTATTGGCTTGTCGGCGGTGACTGAAGGAGCCTTAGTGACCGCAAATCAAACAACTTATTTGGCGGTGATTAAACAGCTGGATCCTTTGTATGTAGACATTTCTCAGTCTAGCTCTGATTTGATGAAACTACGCAGTAATCATCCTCTGGGTGAAAAAACACTGGGTGCGATTCAGTTGTCGCTGGACGATGGGACACCAGTTGCAGAACCAGCAAGCTTGCAATTTGCGGATGTGAGTGTAGACCAAGAAACAGGCACGGTGAATCTTCGCGCCTTGGTACCTAACCCCGATTTGTTGTTATTACCAGGCATGTATGTTCGGGCCGAAGTCCCCACCGAGACTCGTGCTGAAGCGATTCTGGTGCCGCAGCGGGCGGTTAGCCGGGATGTGACCGGACGCGCTCATGTGATGTTGGTGAATTCAAAAAATGTAGTTGAAGATCAAGTGGTTGATGCAGTTCGAGTGGTGGGAACTCAGTGGTTGATTGATGCTGGCTTAAGTGTGGGCGATCAGGTGATCGTGAATGGCCTACAAAAAGTGAAACCCGGAAGTGCAGTGCAGCTGAATATCTTAGCACTTGATGAAGGACAGTAAACTATGGCTCGTTTTTTTATTGATAGGCCCATTTTTGCATGGGTAATTGCCATTGTTATTATGTTAGCGGGGGTGTTATCGATTACGTCACTACCGGTGGCGCAATATCCGACAATCGCTCCGCCAGCGGTGAGTATTTCTGGGAATTATCCAGGCGCTTCGGCACAAACCGTAGAAGATAGTGTGACGCAAATTGTCGAACAAAACATGAATGGTATTGATAATTTATTGTACATGTCATCGACCAGTGATTCTTCGGGACGCTTCTCTACCACCTTGACCTTTGCGTCAGGCACCGATCCAGATATTGCGCAAGTACAGGTTCAAAATAAGCTTAGTGTGGCGGAGTCTTTACTCCCGACTGCAGTGGTGAATCAAGGGATCTCGGTTGCCAAATCATCCAGTAGCTTTTTGATGGTGATCGGCTTTTATTCCAAAGACGGTAGCATGAACAATATCGACTTGGCGGATTATGTCGTCTCTAAGGTGAAAGATCCTTTGAGTCGAACCGAAGGGGTTGGTGAACTGCAGGTATTTGGTTCTCAACATGCTATGCGTATCTGGCTCGATCCACATAAGCTGAATAAATATAGTTTAACGCCAGTTGATGTGACCAACGCTATTAGCGCGCAAAACACCCAGGTATCGGTGGGTGAATTAGGCGGCGCTCCTTCGGTGCCGGGTCAGCAGCTGAATGTGACCGTGACCGCGCAAGGGCGTTTGTCATCGGTGAAGCAGTTTGAAAACATTCTATTAAAGGTAAATAGCGATGGCTCGCAAATCCGCTTAGAAGACGTTGCGAGAGTGGTGTTGGGAGGGGAAAGCTATGCTTCGGTGGCGCGTTATAATGGCCACTATGCAACTGGCTTGGCGATTACTTTGGCTAGTGGGGCGAATGCCTTGGATACTGCCGAAGCGGTGACAGCAAAAGTTGCTGAGTTGCAGAAATTTTTCCCTGAATCCTTGGAAGTGGTATATCCCTACGACACCACGCCATTTGTCAGAATTTCTATTGAAGAAGTCGTGCAAACGCTCTTTGAAGCCATTGCATTGGTATTCTTGGTGATGTTCTTGTTCCTCCAAAACTTTCGGGCGACCTTGATCCCAACTATTGCGGTTCCTGTTGTGTTATTGGGAACTTTTGGAGTGATGGCGGCATTTGGCTTCTCGATCAATACCTTAACCATGTTTGGCTTGGTTCTGGCGATTGGCTTGTTGGTCGATGATGCGATTGTGGTGGTAGAGAACGTGGAACGGGTGATGGCCGAAGAAGGCTTGTCTCCGCGTGATGCCACGCGAAAATCGATGGGACAAATTACTGGTGCACTGGTGGGGATTGCTCTGGTGTTGAGCGCAGTATTTGTACCAATGGCCTTCTTTGGGGGCGCTTCAGGCGCGATTTATCGACAGTTTTCTTTAACGATTGTGTCGGCCATGGTGTTATCGGTGATCGTTGCGATGGTGTTAACCCCGGCGCTATGTGCAGCGTTGTTAAAGCCGGTCAGTGAAGGCGCGCATACCCCTAAACGTGGGCCTTTAGCCTGGTTTAACCAAGGCTTTAATGCCAGTACCCAAAAATATCGAGGGGTAGTGCAACGTGGTGTACATCAAAAAATCCGCTACGGGATCGTTTATATTGCGGTGATTGCTGCCTTGGCTTCGCTGTGGAATAAATTGCCAACGTCATTTCTTCCCGAGGAAGATCAGGGGGTATTGATGGCGATGATTCAACTACCTACTGGTGCTACTCGTGAGCGGACCATGGCAGTATTGGATAAGGTTCGGGGGCACTTTCTCGAGGGTGAAAAGGACGCCGTGGAGTCGGTGTTCTCGGTGGCTGGTTTTAGTTTCGCGGGCAGTGGTCAGAATATGGCGATGACTTTCGTGAAGCTGAAGGATTGGGATCAGCGTACCAATCCAGGGCTATCGGTGAAGGCGATTATAGGTCGAGCTTGGGGGGCTTTATCTCAGGTGAAAGAAGCCTCGATATTTGCCTTTAATTTACCGCCAATCCCTGAATTAGGCACCGCCAGTGGTTTTGATGCTTACCTGATTGATGAAGGTAATTTAGGTCACGAAAAAATGATCCAGGCGCGTAATCAGTTACTGGGGATGGCTGCTAATAATCCGAATTTAAACGCGGTGCGACCTAACGGCATGGAAGATGCCCCTCAATTTCGAATTGAGATTGATTATGAAAAAGCCATGTCAATGGGCGTTGCGGTGAGTGACATCAATAGCTCTTTGCAAACCGCTTGGGGTTCTAATTATGTGAATGATTTCATTGATAATGGGCGGGTTAAAAAAGTATATGTTCAAGCAGATGCGCCATTTCGTATGAACCCTGACGATTTCTTGTTATGGCATGTTCGTAATGCCAACCATGAAATGGTGCCGTTTAGCGCATTTGCAAGCACTCATTGGAGCTATGGTTCACCACGTTTAGAGCGCTTTAATGGGTCACCAGCTCTTAATATTCAAGGTGCGGCAGCGCCGGGTAAGAGTACTGGTGACGCGATGGATGCGATTGAAGCGATTGTAAGTCAGTTGCCGCAGGGAGTGGGTTTAGCTTGGAATGGCGTGTCTTACCAAGAGAAGCAAAGTGGGGCGAACTCGGCCTTGCTATATTCGATCTCCTTGTTGATCGTATTCCTTTCTTTGGCGGCCTTATATGAAAGTTGGAGTGTACCATTCTCGGTGATAATGGTGGTGCCACTAGGGATTTTTGGGGCAATTATTGCTGCAACTTTCCATCACTTATCCAATGATGTGTATTTCCAAGTTGGGCTATTAACAACAGTGGGATTGTCGGCGAAAAATGCCATTCTGATTGTTGAGTTTGCGAAAGCACAATATGACCAAGGGATGGACCTTATCGCTGCGACCGTAGAAGCTTGTCGGATGCGTTTACGCCCAATTATCATGACTTCTATGGCCTTTATTTTAGGAGTATTACCTTTGGCCTTAAGTTCTGGTGCTGGGGCTGCTAGCCGTAACGCGATTGGTTGGGCGGTTGTTGGTGGTATGATTTCAGCCACGGTACTCTCGATATTTTTTGTCCCAGTGTTCTTTGTTTTGGTGATGCGTCTATTTCGTACCCAGCCAAACACTATTCAGCAAACAGCGGGAATTGAGCAGACTACAGAGGATAATTAATTGAGTAGGCCGGCGCACTTATTGGAATTGATAGTGCTTTAAACTAATTTTGTTCGACATGTTTTCAACACCATCAGCTTGGCTGATGGTGTTTTTTTATGCGAAAACGATAGCCATGGATAAATTTCTCGCGGGTCGTTGATGACGCTCGCCAGCGCGTAGGAGTCGATTTCCCTGTGTTTGATTGTTGAGTACGGTCAAAGAGCCTGCTATAACATTTGCTGGTGCTGATATGATGGAATGATATTTTTGGATAAATTTGATCAACAGATTGTTGCATTGTTGGTAGATAATGCCCGTATGCCGGTGAGTCAAGTTGCCCGTGAAGTGAGCCTGTCGCGTTCGGCGACCGCTGAACGGATCCATAATTTAGAAAAGCATGGGATCATTAAGGGTTATCATGCAGAGCTTGGGCATGGCGACCAGTCACCGTTGATTGCAGCGCATTTTGAATTACGTTATAACGAACATCATTGTGAAGCCTACGCGGCGTTTATGCGAAAAATTCCTGAAATCAAACGTTGTCAGTCGATCAGTGGCGATGTGGATATGTTGCTCTATGTAGAGGTGGAGTCGATGGCTCGTTTAGAGGCGATTCGTCTGCAGTTGGAGCAGATGGAAAAAATGGTGATGGTTCGCACTCACATGGTATTACGCGAAATGTTTAATCGTTAACTTCATATGGATCAAGTGATTGTGGGCTTTCATCTGGATGAGCAGCAACATTGGATTGCAAAACTCGCCTGTGGTCATAGCCAGCATTTACGGCATCAGCCACCATGGCAAAATCGTGCTTGGGTGTTCGATCATCACGCTCGCTTAAGTCGCCTAGGTCAAACCTTGTACTGTACCAAATGCCTCAAATCGGTTCCTGCCGATTGGATTTAATCATTATTTCAATTTCATCGATCGTTTTCAGTTGTTTCCCCGTTATAAGCATAGGATTAGGCTGTAAGGTAGATTGTTATGCGATTGGCGCAAGGCAGACATCGACGCTATTTACTTCTCATCGTTTTACTGGCTGGCCTATTCGGTTGTGCTCGTGATGATGTGGGTGCTTATGCTGCAAACCACCCACAATTGCTACTGAAAGATTTTTTCAATGGTGAGTTAACCGCACATGGTATTGTCAAAAACCGAGATGGTGAATTAATCCGCTATTTTAATGTTAGCATGCAGGCCCGTTGGGATGAGCAGGGGCAGGGAACACTTGATGAACACTTCGAATTTGATGATGGGGAACGACAACGGCGGATATGGACTTTACAGCCGCAGGAAGATGGTCGTTACCTCGCCAGTGCTAATGATGTGAGTCAACCAGTAAGCATGCGGATCTCCGGCAATGCGTTGTTTATGGAATATGTATTAAGTTTGCAATACCAAGGGAAGCCTTTGGACGTTAATGTGAAGGACAAAATGTATTTGGTGAACCCACGTACCATCATTAACGAATCGCAAATCAGTAAATTTGGTTTTACGCTTGGCTCTGTGAGCTTGGTGATCCAGAAGCTGCCTTGAGCACAAAAGCTAATTAAATAAAGTAAATACCTTGTTAATTTCTAGTAAACTAGACTAGGTATTATGAATAGCATCATTTAATAAGAGAGAATTGGATGTCGAATGTGTCTAATCTAGCGCCTCTGGCGAGCAGTTTTAGTTTAGATCCTGCCCTGATTACGATTACTAATTTGCGGCTTCGTACCTTTATTGGTTTTAATCAAGAAGAGCTGAGTAAACAACAAGATGTGGTGATTAACGCAGAAATTCGTTATCAGGCTAGCCAAGCCTGTGTCGCGGATAGTGAAGATTTGGCGCTGAACTACAAGCTGATCACCAAAGCGATGATTGCCCATGTGGAGCAGGGGCATTTCAGACTGCTCGAAAAATTATGTGCCGATTTGCTGAATTTGGCGATGAGTGAACCAAGAGTGATTAACGCACGGATTACGGTGGATAAACCGCATGCCTTGCGGTTTGCCGATTCGGTATCGGTGACTCTATCGGGCACTCGTAATGCCGATTAAGGTTAGTGAAATTCACGCGCCAGTTTTGATTACTGGTGCTGGACAGCGACTCGGATTAAGCATTGCTAAAGACTTGTTAGCTCAGGGCTATCCGCTTCTGATTAGCTACCGTAGTGAAACCGCTGGTGTTGCCGAGCTACGTGAACTGGGGGCGGACTGTGTGGCGGCCGATTTTAGCCAAGATGCCGGTATTCAAAGTTTTATTACTTATGTGTTAAACCATTATTCGGTGTTGCGGGCGGTGATCCATAACGCTTCGCAGTGGTTAAAAAATGCAGCTTTAGACGATGAACATGAGTTGATACGTCAGATGTGGTGTGTGCATGTGACGGCTCCGTATCAGATGAATTTGGCCTTCGAAAGTCTATTAAATCAACAGCATCAGACTGGCGAGACCAGCGATATTATTCATTTAACGGATTATGTGGCAGAAAAAGGCAGTGCCAAACATATCGCCTATGCTGCCAGTAAAGCTGGTCTGGCCAACTTGAGTCTCTCTTTTGCTGCTCGGCTCGCGCCTGCCGTGAAAGTTAATAGCATTGCGCCTTCGTTATTGATGTTTAATCAGCACGATGACGCAGCCTATCGTCGTAAGGCATCGGCCAAATCGCTGATGGCGAAAGAAGGCGGCGCGGCTGAAGCGGTCGCCGCGGTGAATTTTATTATGAACAGTCAATATTTAACGGGTCGCTGCATTGCTTTAGACGGCGGTCGTCACCTCGTTTAATGTGAATAGCCCAGCATGGGCTTGACCTATCAAGACAATCTAAAGGAAGTGATTATGAAAGTAGCGTTAGCCGAAAAAAAATTTAGCAAAGACGCTTGCTTGTCACCGGAGGCAATTCAAGTACGCCAAGCCTTGATTGCAAGAGGTATCGAAACCCCCTTGCTAGAAAATCAGTTAAGCAACGAGCAAAAGTACCAAAAAATAAAGGCTTCATTAACTGAGGTGGTGAGTACTCTGGGTTTGGATCTTCGTGATGATAGTTTGGCGGAAACGCCGCATCGGATTGCTAAAATGTTTGTGGATGAAGTGTTCTCAGGCTTGGACTATTCGCGTTTTCCCAAAATTAGCATCATTGAGAATAAAATGGCGGTGGAAGAAATGGTGAAAGTTGCCGACATTTCCTTTACCAGTACCTGTGAACATCATTTTGTGACCATCGATGGTTTGGCGAAAGTGGCGTATATTCCCAAAGATAACATCATTGGTTTGTCGAAAATTAATCGTATTGTTCGTTTCTTTGCCCAGCGTCCGCAGGTGCAGGAGCGTTTAACCCAGCAAATTTTAGTTGCTCTACAAAGCCTATTAGGCACCGAAGATGTGGCGGTTTCGATGGTCGCGACCCATTTTTGCGTGAAGGCGCGAGGGGTGATGGATGCAAGTTCTTCTACCCAAACCTCTGCTTTTGGTGGTCAATTTAAGTCGAGTCAATCCACGCGTAGAGAGTTCTTGGCCTAAGGCCCGGATTTAGTGATTAATTTTACCGCTATTTTTGATTTGACTGATGAAGCAGCCCAAAGCAGGGTGATGTATGACATGGGGGATGTCTAAACAACGCTTCATTTTAAAGCAAAATTCAGCGTTGCTGTTCAAGGCACCTTGGTGAAGGTGTTTTCCCCTATTGCCTATTACAACAGGGGAACATTCAGTTTATTTATTGCCTGAAGTACTGCTTGCAGGTTTCGCGAAACGTTTACTCTTGGCTGTACCACCAGTATGTCGGCGATTTTTCCCAACTGGCTTATTGCCGCGGGCATTTTCACTCGAGCGTTGTCCGTCTTGGTGTTCAACGCGTGGATTTCTCGGTTTTTTGGGTTTTTTCGGTTTTATTGGGCGACCGTCTAAGCGAGTCGGTGGTAGCACGACACTCGGCTCAAAACCGGCCACTTCTTTACGCTCCAATAGTGCTCCAGTTAAGCGCTCGATACCACTCAGATCGGCAACTTCATCGGCACAGACCAATGAGATGGCTTGACCAGTCGCGCCTGCGCGACCCGTTCGACCGATGCGATGTACATAGTCTTCAGATACATTCGGTAAATCAAAGTTGACCACTTGTGGCAGTTGGTCAATATCCAAGCCGCGCGCCGCGATGTCGGTGGCGACTAAGACTCTTACTTCACCACTTTTAAAGTTGGCTAAAGCTTTGGTGCGTGCACCCTGGCTTTTATTACCATGAATTGCCGCTGCACTGATGTTTCGCTGTTCCAGATGTTTGGCTAAGCGATTCGCTCCATGCTTGGTTCGGCTAAATACTAAAACTTGCTGCCAGTCATTTTGTTTGATGAGTTGGGTCAATAAGCCTGACTTCTTGCTTTTATCAACAGGCACGATCCATTGCTCGACCGTTTTGGCTGCCGCATTACGCGGCGTCACAGAAATTTCGACCGGATCTTTTACCAAGCTCTTGGCTAGCGTGCGAATTTCATTGGAGAAAGTCGCTGAAAACATTAAGGTTTGACGCTGTTTGGGCAATAAAGCCAGAATTTTTCGAATGTCATGGATGAAGCCCATGTCCAACATCCGGTCAGCTTCATCAAATACGATGACTTCCAGTTGTTGGAAGCGAAAGGCATTTTGCTGGTATAAATCGAGTAAACGGCCTGGCGTTGCCACTAAGACATCGGCGCCACGACGTAGTTTTTGCATTTGCGGGTTAATTTTAACACCACCAAATACCACGGTAGAGCTTAAAGGTAAGTTCTTACCGTAAGTGGCGACACTTTCACCAACTTGAGCCGCTAACTCGCGGGTGGGCGTTAATACGAGTGCTCGCACCTGATTGGCTCGGGCTTTTGGCCCCTTGGATAATATTTCTAACAGCGGCAAAGTGAAGCCGGCGGTTTTACCGGTACCGGTTTGCGCGGCTGCCATGATGTCTTTACCTTCTAAAATCACAGGAATAGCTTTGGCTTGAATGGCTGAAGGTGTGTCGTAGCCTTGTTCGGCAACGGCTTCAAGAAGGGGTTTGGATAAACCCAGGGAATCAAAGCTCATAGAAAATTGTCTCTTGTGGTAAGTGGTTAAAACATGGCCGCCGAATTGGCTGGGCGTGCAGCTTACAGCAAGTTCGCCAAGAGCGCCATCCTTGCAGTTACTGATGCAAGGTTTTGCCATTGATTATGGCAGCCGCAACCGACTCTGTCTTGTTTTCCCCGGCTGATGGAGTCGCGTTGGTCGCTGTTGATGGGAGCTTGGCTTGTAATTGAGCAGATTTTCGGCATAGTGAAAACTATTAAGTGAAGTAAGGAAGATAGTTACAGTATGAAAATTTGGGTTGATGCCGATGCCTGTCCGGTGGTGATTAAAGAGATTCTGTTTCGGGCTGCCGAACGTATGCAATTACCGTTGATTTTAGTGGCTAATCAATATATTAAAACGCCGCCTTCGAAGCTGATTAGCTGTATTCAGGTGAGTGCAGGTTTTGATGTAGCGGATAATGAAATTGTGGCGCGGGTAGCACCGGGGGATTTGGTAATTACCGCTGATATTCCTTTAGCCGACGAGGTGATTAGTAAGCAAGCGCAAGCCCTGAGTCCACGGGGTGAACTGTATACGAAAAATAATATTAAAGGGCGGCTGAATATGCGGGACTTTATGGATACCTTGCGTTCCAGTGGGATGCATGCAGGAGGCCCTGCGGCGATGAATCAATCGGACCGAAAGGCTTTTGCCAGTCACCTTGATAGAATTTTGGCTCGTTACCTGCGCGAGTCGCCGACGAAGCCATCGTGAGTGTCAGTCGCGATATTATAGTTGACTCGTTTCAGCGTTGATTTTGATAGCAAATATGAAAAGGAGGAGCAAATGGGAAAGCAGTTTGTGTCGATGAGTCATCAGCATATTGAGTTTATTGAGCAACAACAGCTATTTTTTGTTGCCACGGCAGCCGCACAAGGCAAAGTGAATGTTTCACCCAAGGGAATGGATTCTTTTCGGGTACTCAATTCGCAACAAGTGCTTTGGCTTAACTTGACTGGTAGTGGTAACGAAACCGCAGCCCATGTGCAGCAGCTGCCTCGGATGACAGTGATGTTTTGCGCCTTTCAGGGGAAACCGTTGATCCTTCGTTTATATGGTCAGGCGACGGCTATTCACCGTGCTGATGAGGCTTGGCAAGACTATATCTCGATGTTTCCTGCACAAGCAGGCGCTCGCCAAATATTCTTGCTAGAGATAGAGATGGTGCAAGGTTCTTGTGGTCTATCAGTCCCATTTTTTGACTTTGTGGGACCGCGAGATGAGTTAAGTTCGTGGGCTGAAAAACAAGGCGAAAGAGGTATTGAACAGTATTGGGCTAAGAAAAATCAACGCAGTCTCGATGGCGTGGCTACCCATATTGTCGACTTATCTAAGCCAGCCACTTAAGCTCAAATCGACTTATCTAAGCCAACCACTTGAGCTCAAATTATCATTTGAGCTGTAAGTAATTTTTTAACGTTGTAGTTCTTTATTTGGTGCTTCAATGTCTAATAATGGGGACGCATCAATTTCTTCGGCATTCATCATCGCTGCAACGTGTTGTAACGAGGATAAGATCTGAGTTTTTTCCCAGTCGTTCAAATTTTCAAAACGCTTAATAAATTGCTCGTGTAATAGCGGTGGAACCGTGGTTAATATGTCCATGCCTCGCTCGGTGAGCCGTGGGTTGACGATGCGTCGATCGGTCGCGCTACGAACGCGTTCAATAAGCAGCCGTTCTTCCAAGCGATTCAGGATGGTGGTAACCGTGGCCTGGCTTAACGAGACTTGGTCAGATAGCCGCTTTACCGTTACTGTGCCTAATTCTTCAATTGCCCTGAGGACCATCACTTGAGGAATTGTTAAGCCACAGGCTTTTACAATGCGTTTCGACTGTAAGTCAGTCGCGCGGATAATTTTTCGAAGCGAGATGAGAACATCTTGCCAGTACGCTGATTTTTCCATGGTCACCGAGCTTTTTGATTTTTGCCTAGTATATCCCATACTTAGCCTACAGGGTATGTTCAGCTATTCGTTTGAACTCTAATTATTAGAGATGTATTATTAGCGCCACTAACTGAGGCATCAAGGAAGGAAATAATCATGAAATTTAGATACGCAGCATTGCTGTTAGTCTGTGGTTTTGTTCAGGCAGAAGAGGATTGTGGCAGTGTAACCATTGCCGATATGAATTGGAGTTCTGCATCGCTGATCGCCAATGTAGACAAGTTTATCCTTGAGCAGGGGTATGGCTGTGAAGCGGAGCTAGTTCCTGGTGATACAATGCCAACCACAGTTTCGATGATTGAAAAAGGCGAACCTGATATTGCGCCAGAGTTGTGGACCAACTCGGCCAAGGATGCCTTGGAACGCGGGGTCGCCGAAAAACGCATTCGTTTTGCTGGACGTTCGCTCTCCGATGGCGGAGAAGAAGGTTTTTGGGTTCCACAATATATGGTTGACCAATACCCTGAACTGGCCACTATCGAAGGCATTAAGCAACATGCCGATTTATTCCCACATCCTGAAAGTAAAGAACTTGGGGGATTTTATGGATGTCCGGCGGGCTGGAATTGCCAAATTTCATCTGGGCATCTATTTACTGCTTTGGCGCTAGAAAAGTCGGGCTTTGAATTAATTGATCCTGGTTCGGGTGCTGGTTTATCTGGCTCTATCGCAAAAGCCTATGCACGCAAGCAGGGTTGGTTTGGTTATTATTGGGCACCTACGGCGGTATTGGGAAAGTACAAGATGGTCAAAGTTGACCTTGGTAGTGGTATCGATGAGCAAGAGTTTTTGAGCTGCACCACACAAGAAGACTGCGTTAATCCTAAAGTGACGATGTACCCACCTTCTGCGGTGTACTCGGTGACGACCGAAAGTTTTGCCAGCAAAGCACCACAAGCTTATGGATATATTACTAAGCGAGCGTTTAGTAATGCCCAAATGAATCAATTATTGTCATGGATGGAAGACAATCAAGCTGATGGTGATGCTGCTATGTATCATTTCTTAAGCGAATTTCCAGAGACTTGGAAAGCTTGGGTTTCACCCGAAGTGGCTGCAAAAGTTAGTCAAGCGCTAGCGAGTATGTAATTGATTGTTTTATAGGCCAGCCTCAGCTGGCCTTTTTCATTTATTAAGAGGTAGTTTTATGGCGGATTCGTCGTGGCTGGATAGCTTTCCACAAATGAGCCGAGCCGATCTTATTATGATACGCAAAGGCCTAGATGGGGCATATCGAAGTTTTTCCCGAGAGTATGGCGAGGCCATTGAGTCGTTTTTCGATCCCTTACTACAATTTTTAGTGTGGTTCGAAAAATTACTTATCAACACACCATGGTGGTTAGTTTTATTGGTTTGCGCGGTGTTAGTTTATCTGGCCAGCCGTTCTTGGAAACTGGTGATCGGCAGCGTGGTATCGCTATTGCTGGTGGGATATTTTGGTATGTGGGAAGACATGATGCGTACCATGAGTATTATTACCGTTTGCACCATGCTGGCGATTGCTTTAGGGATCCCCATTGGGATCGTAATGGCGCGCTCTAATCGTGCGCAAGCCATCATCACCCCAATGCTTGATGTGATGCAGACGCTACCAGCCTTTGTGTACTTGATTCCGGTGGTGATGTTGTTGGGTATTGGTAAGATTCCAGGTGTTATCGCCGTGGTTATTTATGGTATTCCTCCGGTCATTCGCCTCACTAATTTGGGGATCCGTTTAGTAGATAAAGAGGTTTTGGAAGCGGCCACGGCCTACGGCGCTAACGCTTGGCAGAGGTTATTTGGGGTGCAAATACCCTTGGCGATGCCAACGATTATGGCGGGTATAAACCAAACCATTATGATGGCTTTATCGATGGTGGTGATCGCTTCCATGATTGGGGTGAAGGGTTTAGGCCAACCCGTACTGAAGTCGATTACGAATCAGTACTTTACTCTAGGTCTACTCAATGGACTGGCAATTGTTGCGCTGGCAATTATTTTCGACCGGACCTCTCAGGCTTATGCCAAGCGTACTCAAGCGCATTTACAAGGACTCAAACATGACTAAGTCGCTAATTAAGATTGAAGGCTTATATAAGTTGTTTGGGGAAAATGCGAAGCAAGTGATGTCGATGGTTGAGGCTGGCAAGTCTAAGGACGAAATCCTCGCTGAAACTGGCCATACTCTAGGTTTGAAGGATATTAATTTAGAGATCAAACAGGGTGAAATTTTCGTAATTATGGGGCTTTCTGGCTCCGGGAAGTCGACCTTAATTCGTCATTTTAATCGTCTGATAGACCCGACTAAAGGGGTGATTAGTATTGAAGGCACCGACGTGATGAAGTTAAGCCCTAAGCAGTTGCAGGACTTCCGTCGCCATAAAATGTCGATGGTTTTTCAACGTTTTGGTTTAATGCCTCATCGCAGTGTGATTGAAAATGTCGCCTATGGTTTAACGGTGCAGGGGCTTGCTAAAGAACAACGTTTGGCGAAGGCGCAGCAATGGCTAGATACCGTCGGTTTAAGTGGCTATGAGCAACAATATCCCTCACAGTTATCGGGAGGACAACAGCAGCGGGTTGGTTTGGCGCGGGCCTTGTGTACCGATGCTGAAATCTTGTTGATGGATGAAGCCTTTTCTGCCTTAGACCCTTTGATCCGTAGCGAGATGCAAGATCAGTTGATCGAGTTACAAGAAAGCCTGCATAAAACCATCATCTTTATTACTCATGACTTGGATGAGGCCTTGCGTCTGGGAGATCGGATCGCAATTTTAAAAGATGGAGAAGTGGTGCAGCAGGGCACGCCAGACGATATCTTATTGAATCCGGCCACCGATTATGTAGAAGCCTTCGTGAAAGATGTGAACCGTGCTCGAGCCTTAACAGTGGAGACGGTTATGCAGCCTCCCGCGCGTCGAATTACTGCCGATACCATTAGTGAAGCCTTGATGCAGATGAAAAAGATCAAAGGCGACTATGCCTATCACGTGACGGAGGAGGGTTATCAAGGAATCGTCACCCAAGACGCATTGGAGGCTGCCTCGAAAACCCATGGTGATGCCTGCTTTACGTCGAGTGAATGTGAATATCAAGATGTCCCGACAATTTCTCCGGATGCGGCGATTGAGAGTGTGCTCACCGATTCTTTAGAAACGAGTTATTCGCTGCCAGTGGTTGATGATGAAGGGAACTTAAAGGGCGAGCTTACCCGTCGCTCGGTGGCAGAGGTATTTGCCGACTCGGATTCTGAAGCGAGTTCGGTAAAATAAAGTCTTCTCGTTCAACTACAGGTACTGTTCTCCGAATATGGCTTCTGTTTTACTAGGGGCTGTTGAACTTGGGAATTTGTAGGTTCGAGATTACCGCTCACTATCCAAGATAATGCCCTAAGTTTGGTCATACTGAGTCTACGGGAGAATGTAGTCCAGAGTTTTAGTATTGTGCCAATCGCGGCAAATCATGATCTGGAAGTGAGCCAAATTATCGAGCATGCAGGCTTGGAGTTTGGCGCTGTGGGGGAGGGATTTGGTCCTTCCGACGCAGAAGTGAAGTTCATGAGCTAGCACTATCGTCAGCCAAAAGCAGGTTATTGGGTCGCTTTGGTCGATGGTCAGGTCGCTGGATGCGGTGGTATTGCTTGCTTGGATCCAGCGAATGGCAGCTGTGAACTACGCAAGCTATTTGTATCAGCGCACTATCGTGGCCGGGGGATTGGGAAGGCTTTAGCGCTGCATTGTCTTCAATTTGCGACGGAGCAAGCTTATCAACAGTGCTATTTAGGTACCTTGAGTAGCATGAAGTCGGCAATTCACTTATACACTTCTTTGGGATTTAAACGATTAGTGGAGCCCTTTTGCGGTAGCATTCATGATGGCTGTGATGTGTGGATGCTAAAGTCCCTAGCAATGAATGCAGATAAAAATTTTATATCCGCCTGAGTCGTGAGAAACACGCCAGTGATGAATCACCAGCGTGTTTGTTGTGGTGTTTAAGCTAGGGCCAGTACTTCATCTAAATTGATGATTTCTAATATGCCACTCCAGATTTCTCCTTCTTCACTGTTCATGTAGCAGAAGCCATTTAGCCAACCTGCTTTTTGTTAGTAAAGTCAGTGAATAGCGGCTTGGATTGCTCTGCGTTACCCTATTGAAGGTACTTTGCTTGTGATTGTGAGGTGCTTTGTTTAAATTGTGACTTTATTATCTGGCTTTTAAGTCTTTGGAGTCGTCATGATACGAAGCGTTGAACCGCAGGATTTGGCGCAAATGTGTGCCATTTATAACCATTATATACGTAATTCAGTTGCTACCTTTGAAGAACATGAAGTGAGTTTGGAGGATTTCAGTCAGCGCATCGAAAAAATTACCCAGCGTTTTATTTGTTTAGTTTATCAAGGGCAGGATAAGGTCTTGGCTTATGCCTACGTGAGTCCTTGGAAGGAGCGCAGTGCCTATCGTTTTTCAGTAGAAAGTTCGATCTATGTTGCCGCGGATGCTGCTGGTCAAGGTGTCGGTCGAGCACTTTATCAGCAACTCATTGAGACCCTGAAAGATTATCCTGTGGCTACTATTTTAGCTGGAATATCCTTGCCTAATCCTGCCAGCATTGGCTTGCACCAAGTTTTGGGTTTTAAAAATGTGGCTGAAATTGAACGGGTTGGACGCAAATTTGGGACTTGGATCAGCGTTGCTTACTGGCAGCGACATATTAAAACCGAGCAACAACTGCTGCAGCTAGAAGCAAGTACGGATCTGGAACCTTAACCATGTCTGAAATTAGTTTTTCTAAACAACACAAAGATATTTTGGTCGCTAAGGTCCAAGCATATTGTGAGCAACAGCTGAATCTCGAGATAGGCCAGTTTGATGCTGAGTTTTTGCTCGATTTTTTCTCCGAAGAGCTTGGCGCATTCTATTATAACCAAGGTTTGCAAGACGCCCAAACAGTGGTACAGAGTCGAGTTGATAGCATCAGCGATGCACTGTATGAAATTGAGAAACCCACTAAGTGGTAATGGATGAGGAGTGAAGCGTCATCATGAAAACAATTGGCATTTTAGGGGGAATGAGTTGGGAGTCTAGTTTGAGTTATTATCAGTTACTCAATCAAGGCATTAAACAGGCTATGGGCGGCTTACATTCGGCCAAAATTAATTTAGTCAGTGTCGATTTTGCTGAAATAGAAGTTTTGCAACATCGTGGTGATTGGGACGCTTTGGCCGATAAAATGGTCGCGGGGGCTTTGGCGGTGCAAGCGTCAGGTGCAGATTTTTTGCTGATTGCTACGAATACCATGCATAAGTTAGCGCCTCAGGTGGTGAATGCGCTCGATATTCCATTACTGCATATTGCCGATGCGACTGCCCAATGTTTGCGCAAAGACCAGATCCGTCGCGTAGGTTTATTAGGAACCCGCTTTACCATGGAGCAGGATTTTTATGCTGGTCGTCTGCGGGAGCATCAGCTTGAGGTATTGGTTCCCGATGAGCATGGCATGGCACTGGTTCACGATATCATTTATCAGGAATTATGTCAGGGCATGATTTCGGCAGCTTCTAGAGCGATTTATTTGCAGCAAATTGAAGCGCTGCATGCTCGAGGGGCCGAAGCGATTATCCTCGGTTGTACCGAGATTGGTTTGTTAGTGAAACAGCAAGACACTGCGATCAAACTATATGATACAACGGCTTTGCACGTTGCAGCTGCGGTAGAATTTGCCTTAGAAGAATAAAGGCAGAAAAACAAAAACGGCCCCAAAGGACCGTTTTATTAGCTTAAAGCTAGTGTCTAATTAATCGTAGACTAATTGGATACTAATGCCTTAAAAGCAGCTTAGGCAACAGTTACGTTTGCAGCTTGAGGACCTTTTGGACCTTCTTCAACTTCAAACTGAACTTCTTGACCTTCAGCTAAGGTTTTGTAACCGTCGCTTTTAATTGCACGGAAGTGAACGAATACGTCTTTTCCGTCTGGACGCTCAATGAAACCAAAACCTTTTTGCTCATCGAACCATTTTACGCGACCTGTAGCCATGAGTAATCTCCAAAATATAATAAATAAAATTTACGCCAAAAGCGGGCAAATTATAGGGTGCCGAAAGATGCAGAAATTACTGACGAACAAACAAGTAATGATCCGAAAATCATGCAATTGTATGGGGCATAAATATCCGCTGTAACCTTTACCAGCGAGCAGAAGTGTAACTTATATTGGGGCAATGTAAAGGTGAATGTGTGATCTTCTCGATCTGTTTCGAGTAGTTTATAAGCAATATTACTGGATTATCTCGCCTGGAACCGCGTACTGCTTGGCTGTAGCTCGCTTATTGTGCCAATCTTGTCATTAAAATTTCATTTATGGCACTGATTGTTTACAGTTTTAAGGTTTCATTCTCTGGTGACGTTGCTTGAGGGCGATCCGCCATGATTGATATGGATAGTGATCATTTACGGGCTGGTGTTATTTGGATGTATTTTTTGTTCGAGCTAAGGCGCTTTAGTGAGCTTGTCTGATGATGACTTCTGAGATAGAACAGAGGTGAAGATTTATCCACGAGTCGAACTCCAGTATGCTGACTCATATCCCGTTTGATTGAGAGTATGCCTGTGTTTAAATGGTCCTCCCGTTGGCAAACTAGTGTGGCCACCATCATCGCTTTGATTGCTTTTGCGGGTAATTCAGTCTTATGCCGCTTGGCCTTAGCTGAACAGCAGATGAATGCTGCAGCCTTTACTAGTGTGCGCTTATTTGCTGGCGCATTGATGCTGAGTCTATTGCTGGGCATGCAGTCTAGAAAAAATACTGGGGGGGTGCGCGGAAGTTGGTACTCGGGTGGTTTGTTATTCATTTATGCGAGTTGTTTTTCTTTTGCTTATCTTTACCTCGATACAGGTATTGGTGCCTTAATCCTATTTGCTGCGGTGCAATTGAGCATGCTTGGGATGGCGGTACTCAAAGGTGCGCGTTTGCATTTGGCGGAGTTATTGGGAATTATTTTGGCCTTTAGTGGCTTGGTATGGTTATTGATCCCTTCCAATGAGCGTCTGCAGATTTCGCCATTAGGTTTTAGTTTAATGGCCGTCGCTGGGATTGCATGGGGTTTATATAGCCTTAAAGGCCGAGATTCTGTTCGTCCTCGAGTGGATACCACATTTAATTTTTTGCGTAGCCTGCCTTTTTTGTTACTGCTCATCCCTTACTTGAGCTCAATTAAAATCATCAGTAGCGAAGCGCTATTATTGGCCTTGTTATCCGGTGCGATTGCTTCTGGTTTAGGCTATTGGATTTGGTATATTGCCTTAGCGGGCTTATCGGCAAGCCAAGCCGCAGTCGTGCAGTTACTGGTCCCGATTATTGCCGCGGGTGGTGGTTGGGTATTTGCCAATGAGTCTTTGGATCCAAGCTTTGTACTATCGGCAAGTTTGGTGTTGGGTGGTATTTTACTGACTATTCTCGCGGGGCGGCAACGGTCTCTTTCAATAAGGAAATAAAATGACTCGTTCTCTAAATTTGGTGGTGGGACGTGGCTCGACTTGGTCTATTCGTGCTTATTTGTGTTTGCAACTGATTGAATTTGAGTTCGATCTAAAGGTAATCGCCTTGGGCGAAGTGGGTTACCGAGAGGTTTTGGCGAAGTATTCAGCGAACGGCTTGGTACCAGTGCTGCAATTATCCAATTTAGCTATTCATGATTCGCTGGCCATTGTCGAATACCTGAATGAATGTTCGGCTGGGAAGTTATTCCCAGTCGATCCGAGGCAACGCGCCTATTGTCGTAGCTTGTTAGCCGAGCTGCATTCGGGCTTTAGCCGGATCAGGACTCAGCTTCCCTTTGAGTTTGCTCCGCTGAGCACTCAACCCGATGGTAGTGGTTTGACTGAAGAATTGGCGCGCTTGCAAGCGATTTGGCAACAGTTTGGAGCCGCTTTTGCTTTTGGGGAGCCAGGGGCGGTGGATGCGTTTTATGCGGTTATGGCCCAGCGTTTACACCATTACGGGATTGATTTTGAGGGTGCTGCGGGTGCTTATCAACAGTACTTACTTGGGTGGCGGCTATTTAAAGATGCGCTGGCCGACGCTCAGCGTTGGTAACGGGCGCGGCGGCTTGAGATCTGGCTTAAAATGAGCCAGGTGTACTGTAGCGGTACACTTGGCTTCAGCAGCTTTTAGCAGGGTAAATGGCGAACCCGAAACGAGCGACCTTTCATTTTTCCGTGCTCTAACTTTTTGCGTGCGCGTTTTAAAACTTCCCGCTCTACAGCAACATAGGCGCGGTTATCGAATAGGTTTATTTTGCCCACTTGCGCTCCTGCGATACCATCTTCTCCGGTGAGAGCGCCTAGGATATCCCCTGCTCTAACCTTTTGTTTCTTGCCGCCATCAATTTGTAGGGTGGCCATGGTTGGTGGGGGGGGCGTCTTATTCAACAAAGTCATTGGCGGTAAATCTTCATCGACGATTTGGCGTGCTAAATAGTCTTCTAATAAGGCAACTTTGTAATGCTCATTATCGCTATAAAATGAACAGGCAATCCCTTTACTACCTGCTCGGCCAGTACGGCCTATGCGATGCACATGGATTTCTACGTCACGGGCAATCTGGTAGTTAATTACGGCATCTAAGGCGTCAATATCTAAACCACGGGCCGCGACGTCGGTGGCGACCAAGATGGAAGCACTATGATTGGAAAATTGCACCAGTGTTTGGTCACGATCGCGTTGTTCTAAATCGCCATGTAATGCTAAGGCATTAAAGCCTAACTGTCGTAATTCGTCGGCGACTTCCTGAGTTTCCCGTTTGGTATTACAGAATACTACACTTGATTTAGGGCGATGTTGTAACAACAGTAAACGCAGGGCAAGCATTCGTTGTTGGTTGTCATCGACCTTGAAAAAATGTTGAGATATTGAGCTGTCATCGTGGGTACTGGCGACTTGAATGCGAACCGGCTCACGCATAATGTGTTTCGAAATACTCTCGATTTGTTCTGGAAATGTAGCACTAAATAATAGTGTTTGACGTTCACTAGGTGCCAAATCAATGATCGCGTCGATCGCGGATTGGAAGCCCATTTCTAACATTCGATCGGCTTCATCTAAGATCAAATTTTTGACGTGGTCTAAGCGTAAAGTGCCTTTGCTGAGATGTTCTTCAATACGACCGGGGGTGCCAACGACAATATGTGCCCCATGTTCTAAGGAGCCAATTTGTGGGCCAAAGGGCATGCCTCCACACAGCGTGAGTACCTTAATGTTATGGATACTGCGAGCTAATTTACGAATTTCTTTGGCAACTTGGTCGGCTAACTCTCGAGTTGGACATAGCACCAGCGTTTGAATTCGAAAACGTTTCACTTCCAACGCATTGAGCAAGCCTAAACCAAAGGCAGCAGTTTTTCCCGAGCCAGTTTTCCCTTGAGCAATCACATCTTTGCCTGCCAAGATTGGGGGGAGACTTTGCGCCTGAATTGGCGTCATCGAGCAATAACCCAGGGTTTCCAGATTTGTTAATAAATCGGGGTGCAGGGCAAGGGTAGAAAAATCAGTTTGGCTCACAATGGCGTCCTCTTCGAGGGTGAAAATAAAGTGTCGACCGCAGCAGCAATTGCATCGGGGGCGCGATGATAGCTGAAAACCGCGCACAATTGGGTAAAAAATAGCAATTTTTTGCCCGCTAGTGAGAACCGTTATTGCCAATAATCTTAGTAATCAAGTATATAAGCGAGCAGCAAAGATGCCGACTATTGCTTATTATGCTCAGATTATTGCCGATACAAAGCAAACTTTGCTTAGCCAAGCGGCATTTGTGTTTTTGCCGCAGGGTTTGCTTGACGTGTTAGATCAACAGATCTTGATCGATGGCTTGATAAGCGCTGGCCGAGTTGATTAACGCGTGTGCGGTAAGGCTGGGAACCCCATATACCAGGGTTTCAACGGCATAATCATCCGAGAGCTTATCTAGTAAAATCGCAAAATCGCCGTCTCCAGACAACAGCACCACCATATCTACATGGCGTGCGGCTTCGAGCACATCGATGGTAATACCCACATCCCAATCGCCTTTGGCACTGCCATCGCGGCGCTGAATAAATGGTTTGAGTTTGACCTCAAAACCGATGTGTTTTAGCGCTTCTTGAAACTTTTGTTGTTGGTTATCTCCGCGATCGATGGCATAGGCATAAGCGTTGACGATATCCCCTTGATGTTGCAGTTGTTGCCAAAGCCGACGATAGTTAAATTGCCGATTATAAGCCTCGCGACAAGTGTAATAGATGTTCTGTACATCGGCGAACAGGGCGATTTTTTTCACAAATAATCCAATCAAATAGCAAGCACTCTAGACTAGCGGCTGGTTGAGTCGGATGCAATCGAAAGCCTACTGGCGAGATTGGCATTGAGATCGAGCAGTAGTTTTGTGGGTTGTTCGGTAAGACTTGAACATTAAAGTATTTAGATTGACAAATAGTTTGATTATCAAATATTATTCATTTCAAATAATTTGGAGTTGAAACAAAATGTTGCATCAGTCTGATCCTGCTACTCAACGTCGTTGTCGGGCCTTTGTTAGTCATAGTCCTCAAGGTGAGAGTCGGACGCGTTATGTGTTAGCTCTCACCGTGGTGACCATGTTGTTAGAAATTACCGCTGGAAGCCTATTTGGATCGATGGCCTTGTTGGCTGATGGTTGGCATATGGGTACCCACGCAGCCGCCTTCATGATTACGCTGTTTGCTTACCGTTATGCGCGTACTCATGCGAATAATCCGGATTTTTCCTTTGGGACCGGTAAGGTGAGTGTATTAGGCGGTTATAGTAGCGCTATCGCCTTAGGGATGGTGGCGTTGTTAATGGCGGTAGAATCGATAGAACGCTTGTTTAACCCGCTTTCGATTCAGTTTAACGAAGCTATTGGTGTGGCACTGCTTGGCTTGTTGGTTAATCTTGCAAGTATGTTGTTATTACAAGAAGGGCATCATCATGGTCACGACCACGACCACGACCACGACCACGACCACGACCACAATTTAAAAGCCGCTTATATGCACGTTCTGGCGGATGCCCTTACTTCGGTGTTGGCTATTGCTGCGTTATTTATTGGTAAATATCTTGGCTGGACTTGGCTCGATCCGGTGATTGGTGTGGTGGGCGCTTTGGTGATCAGTAAATGGTCTTGGGGTTTGATTAAGCAAACCAGTCCAATTTTACTGGATGCGAATATTGCACAAGTCTATCAGCAAAAAGTTCTTGCTTGTTTGGAGCTAGGAGGGGACAAGGTCAGCGATATTCATATTTGGCGAGTGAGTGCCGATCATTATTGTGCAGCGATTTCAATTATTAGCCCATCGCCACGGCCTTTAAGTGAATACAAGCAGCGCTTAGCCCAATTTGATAAGATCCATCATCTAACTATTGAAGTGAGCCATGGAGCGTGACATGCAATCCCTAACCACCCTTAATCATTTATTGACCGAGTTTTACGACAAGTTTTCTTCTTGGGAATTGTCGGTGGTTAAAGAGAGTGCTTACTCCTTGGCTCAGGTGCATACTATCGAGGTGCTGGGTAATCATGGGGCCATGCGGATGAAAGAATTGGCTGAGAAATTGGCCATTACCACGGGGACGCTGACGGTGCAGGTAGATAAATTAGTAACCGCTGGTTTAATCGAGCGACGCGCACAACAAGATGACCGGCGGGCTATTGTGGTGGCTTTATCCGAACAGGGTTTGCAGGTCCATCAGTATCATAACCAACGCCATCTTGAATTAGTCACGGATTTAACTCGTCATATCGACGCGCCACAGCTAGAGGTCTTAATCGATAGCATGCAAAAAATGAATCGTGAATTTTAAGTCTGGTGAGTGGTTTTGTTTCAATTGAGTGCTTCACCGCTTCACTAAAGTCAGGTCGAAATAACAAGGCTCTCTCATATTTGCAAGCCGTTTGTGATGAGTTGAGAGCTAGTTTGCGTATTCATGAACTTTCGCTTGCACTTGCCTTGTCAATCCCCTTAGAGTGCAATTCTTATCTTTCATTATTATTTTCCTATATAAATATCAATAAGGTAGTCGTTGTTGTAACTGCCTTCTTTATAGCTATAAAACTGACTATTTGGAATTTGAGATTATACTTAGTTCTATAACTAAATCGGTTTGTGCTGCGCTAGGCTTGCTTGACATGAAGTTCTGGCGTTTTACTGAGTTATGGCAAAGGCATTCAATGCTGCGCTGGCTTGAAGATATCTAAAATTATTCAGCAGCCTCTCGCGAGGTAAGTTAATGGAGTTACTATGTTGAAAACGTTTTCATTTAAAGGGAAGTTGATTGCTTTGTTTGTTGCGATTATAGCGGTGACTTTGCTTACTTCTTATGTCAGCGTGAATCACTACATCAGCCAATATATTTATCGCTCAGATAGCACTAACATTCGGGTTCATCTTCGCTTAGTACAAGACAAGATAGCTTCAGATATTAACGCCAAGATCCTGCTGGCTAAAAATATTGATGTTGGCCTGGTGAATGTTAAACAAATTCATGATCAAAGCGGCTTTTATCGGATTGTGAAGCTAATTTCGGAAGACATGGGGGTGTCTAACGAAGAGATGTTGGAAGAAGATGAACAACTGCGCCCGTATGTGGACCAATGGCAAGCGGCCAAAGGGCAAGATATTGCAACCAAGGTGGTATTTGAAGAACAGCGTCCTTTGTTGGAAATTATTAGCCCTAAGGATGGTGAGTTTTTCTATCTGGATTTAAGTTATCTGGTAGCCCTGTTGCAGGACTCTTCCATCGACGGTAGCTATATGGAACTGGTTGATGACAATGGCGAGCAATTATACAGCGATAAACCGCAACAACAGAATGCCGATTTAGAAGCCATCCCGATGCCCATCAGCGTGAATGGTAAGCAGTGGCAGTTAACGGGTTTTATTGACCCGGCGTTTATTCAAGCCAATACCAACCGGTTGAACAATGCGATTACCTTGAGTTTGCTATTTGCTTCGTTATTTATTGTGGCCCTGAGTATTTTTGCCTTACGACTAGCTTTTAAACCGATTAATTCCTTACGTCAATTGGTACACGACTTGGCCCAAGGTGATGGCGATTTATCACGGCGTTTACAGGTGGAAAGCCACGATGAATTGGGTCAAATAGCAGAAGACATCAATCATTTCATCATGAAGTTGCAAGCGATGATGTTGGAAGTTGCGGGAGCGGGGCAAAAAATAGCGGGAGAAGTGAGCAAGCTCTCGGAGCGGGTTAACGCGAACCAAGAGTTGTTAAATCAACATACCCAAGAGACGGAACAGGTGGTGACAGCAGTCACTGAAATGAGTTCGACCTCGGAATCGGTGGCGCAAAGTGCTGCAGATACGGCTTCGCTGACTCAGCAAGCGAGTGAAGAGGCACAACGCTCTCGAGAGGTGGTTCAGTTAGCCGTTGAAAGTGTGAATCAATTGGTGACGGAAGTTGATGGGATGTCGGAGTCGGTACAAAAGACCACCGAAGATACTCAAATGATTGGCGAAGTGCTGAAGGTGATAGGAGATATTGCAGCACAAACTAACTTATTAGCATTAAACGCGGCGATAGAAGCAGCCCGAGCAGGAGAGCAAGGACGTGGTTTTGCGGTGGTAGCTGATGAAGTGAGAGCATTGGCGGGTCGAACTCGCGACAGTACCGAACAAATTGATGCGATGTTAGCGACCTTGCGTAGTGGCAATCAAAATATCGTGCATAGCATGGAAGCGACAAAACGCAGTTGTCAAAGTAGTGCCGAGAATACTTCACAGGTGATGGGCTCATTGGATGTGATGGCAAATGCGGTGTTAGAGATTAATGATTTGGCGACTCAAATCGCGACGTCGGTGGAAGAACAAAGCTTGGTGGCAGAGGAAATTAATCGCAATATGATTGCCATTGGCGACGTGGTGCATGTGCTCCGAGAGCGTGGCGACGAAAGCCTCGCAAATACCAATAGCTTATCTGATTTTAACCACTCTTTAGAGGAACAGGTGGGCCAATTTAAGCTCAGTTAATTCTGCGTTTAAGAACGTTTATTTCGCTACATTCGTCGAAAATAGCCTATGACTGGTTCTATTTTCGACGAACTTCCCCTTACCTATGTTATCTCTTTTCAGAGCATGTCGTTGGTGTCGATTGATTGGCGTGTGCCTGTTTATCAGCCGTTAAATGTCTACCAGCAGCGCGGATGTATGGCATGGGCATCGGCCAAATTTTCTCATTTTTGTATATCACCCCCCATTGACTTACCCATAACGTTTGCCAAATAGTCTCGGAAAGGTCAAGGTGTTGCACACTGGTATGACCATCAACTATCTGTATTTTATCGTAAAAATTGTAAATCTGCCGATCGACTCAAAGAAATAGATTTTTTTGATATATAGACTAGCAGTTTGCCCTTAAACGCAGGGCCCTTGTATTTATGGAGTAAAAGCTTTGAAAGGTTTTTCATTTAAGGGCAAATTGATAGCATTATTTGTTGCGATTATAGCGGTGACTTTGCTTACCTCTTATGTCAGCGTGAATCACTACATCAGCCAATATATTTATCGCTCAGATAGCACTAACATTCGGGTTCATCTTCGCTTAGTACAAGACAAGATAGCTTCAGATATTAACGCCAAGATCCTGCTGGCTAAAAATATTGATGTTGGCTTGTTGAGTGTAAAAACAGCACCTGAACAAAGCGGTTTTTATCGAGTGCTGAAAATGGTCTCATCACAAATTGGTGCGACTAACGAAGAGATGCTAGAGGGGGATGCACTCAAACAGTATTTCGATAAATGGCAAGCGGCCAAAGGGCAAGATATTGCAATCAAGGTGATATTTGAAGAACAGCGTCCTTTGTTGGAAATTATTAGCCCTAAGGATGGTGAGTTTTTCTATCTGGATTTAAGTTATCTGGTAGCCCTGTTGCAGGACTCTTCCATCGACGGTAGCTATATGGAACTGGTTGATGACAATGGCGAGCAATTATACAGCGATAAACCGCAACAACAGAATGCCGATTTAGAAGCCATCCCGATGCCCATCAGCGTGAATGGTAAGCAGTGGCAGTTAACGGGTTTTATTGACCCGGCGTTTATTCAAGCCAATACCAACCGGTTGAACAATGCGATTACCTTGAGTTTGCTATTTGCTTCGTTATTTATTGTGGCCCTGAGTATTTTTGCCTTACGACTAGCTTTTAAACCGATTAATTCCTTACGTCAATTGGTACACGACTTGGCCCAAGGTGATGGCGATTTATCACGGCGTTTACAGGTGGAAAGCCACGATGAATTGGGTCAAATAGCAGAAGACATCAATCATTTCATCATGAAGTTGCAAGCGATGATGTTGGAAGTTGCGGGAGCGGGGCAAAAAATAGCGGGAGAAGTGAGCAAGCTCTCGGAGCGGGTTAACGCGAACCAAGAGTTGTTAAATCAACATACCCAAGAGACGGAACAGGTGGTGACAGCAGTCACTGAAATGAGTTCGACCTCGGAATCGGTGGCGCAAAGTGCTGCAGATACGGCTTCGCTGACTCAGCAAGCGAGTGAAGAGGCACAACGCTCTCGAGAGGTGGTTCAGTTAGCCGTTGAAAGTGTGAATCAATTGGTGACGGAAGTTGATGGGATGTCGGAGTCGGTACAAAAGACCACCGAAGATACTCAAATGATTGGCGAAGTGCTGAAGGTGATAGGAGATATTGCAGCACAAACTAACTTATTAGCATTAAACGCGGCGATAGAAGCAGCCCGAGCAGGAGAGCAAGGACGTGGTTTTGCGGTGGTAGCTGATGAAGTGAGAGCATTGGCGGGTCGAACTCGCGACAGTACCGAACAAATTGATGCGATGTTAGCGACCTTGCGTAGTGGCAATCAAAATATCGTGCATAGCATGGAAGCGACAAAACGCAGTTGTCAAAGTAGTGCCGAGAATACTTCACAGGTGATGGGCTCATTGGATGTGATGGCAAATGCGGTGTTAGAGATTAATGATTTGGCGACTCAAATCGCGACGTCGGTGGAAGAACAAAGCTTGGTGGCAGAGGAGATTAATCGCAATATGATTGCCATTGGCGACGTGGTGCATTCGCTGCGGGAACGAGGAGAGGAGAGCCTTATCAGTACCAATGGCTTATCGGATTACAACCATGCCTTAGAAGCACAGGTGGGCCAATTTAAGCTCAGTTAAGGTTACATACTAGGAGCGGTGTGCTTTCGCGAAGCATGCTGACGTAGTGGCGTCGAAGTTCAGTGTATCGGTTCGTTATACTGTTTAGGTCGCGCCATTACTACCTCGCGTTTAAACGGACGAAGTTCAATTTTCTATTGCATCATCTTTAGCCGCTGGCGGCTATTGTCAGCGATACCTTTACGCTTCTTTACACTTGTAAGACTGCCTCTTTTAAATGAAATCGTTATACTAAATAACCTGCTGAATTATCAGGCTAAATTTTTTAGCTGTAACTTTGATGTCTGAATAGTATGAAAAAATTTGCGAAACGTTTATCGATGGTTTTAGTGCTGTTTTTGTTCGTAGCAGCAGTTGGATCGCTCTATTACAGCTCTCGCCCTGAAGCCGAACCAGCTTATGTGACTGAAGCTGTACAACGCGGTGATATTGAAAATACCGTATTGGCAAACGGCATGTTGCACCCTGCCAAGCTAGTCAATGTTGGGGCGCAAGAATCCGGGCAAATCAAACACTTAGCTGTTGGGCTTGGCGATGAAGTTACACTGGGCCAATTGATTGCTCAAATTGATAGCCTGAGTCAGCAAAATGCCTTGAAGCAAGCGCAAGCGTCATTAGCCAGTATTAACGCGCAGTATCGTGCTAAGCAGGCGCAAATTCATCAGGCCTCACTTGAGTATCAAAGGCAACAACGAATGCAGGCCGATAATGCCAGCTCACGTGCGGATTATGAAGTCGCAGAGGCAAATCTTGCCATCTATCAGGCTGATCTGGAGCAATTAAAAGCCGAGCAGCAACAAGCTGCGATTACCGTGGATAGCGCCAAGGTTGATTTAGGTTATACCACGATTGCTGCACCCATGGCTGGTACGGTGGTATACACCTCAGTAGAAGAGGGGCAAACCGTAAATGCGAATCAAAGCACTCCAACCATCATCGAATTGGCACAACTCGACACCATGATCGTGAAGGCGCAAATTTCGGAAGCGGATGTGATTCATGTGCATCCTGGCCAAGACGTTTATTTCACCATTTTGGGTCAAGCCAAACACCCCTATCGTGCGCAATTACAGGCCATCGAGCCTGGACCTACCTTAATGGATGGTGATGATAGCGATCTGAGTGTCAGTGACAATGAAGCGATTTATTACAACGGTTTCTTTGAAGTGGAAAATCCCGGTCATACCTTACGAATTGGCATGACCGCTCAAGTGTCGATTGTGTTGGATAAGGCGCAAGACACCTTACTGGTTCCCGCTCAAGTGCTACAGAGAAAGCCGGGTTCTAAAGGCCGCTATCAAGTGCCGGTGTTGGTGAACCAGCAGCTGGAGTATCGAGATGTGCAAGTGGGCATTAACAATAAGATCCATGCCCAAATACTTACGGGTTTAAATGAAGGTGAGTTAGTGGTTGTGGGGGCTCCTGGTGAGAGTAACGCCGCAGGTAATCGCCGTCGTTCGCCAATGGGTTTTTAGTCATGAGTGAAGCCTTACTAGAAGTCTCCAACATTTCGCGTTCTTTTAGTGCTGGAGAGCAGCAGCTGACGGTTCTCAAGCAAGTGAGTTTATCGATCCAAAAAGGGGAAATGGTCGCAATTGTGGGAGCCTCGGGCTCGGGGAAATCCACCTTGATGAATATTCTAGGTTGCTTAGATAAGCCGACTCAGGGACGTTATTTAATCCAAGGTCAGGATACTTCAACCATGGATGTAGATCAGTTAGCCGCCCTGCGACGTGAGCACTTTGGGTTTATTTTTCAGCGTTACCACTTACTGAGCGATTTAAGTGCGGTGGCCAACGTTGAAGTGCCGGCGATATATGCGGGTAAGAATAAGGTCGAGCGTAAAGCACGGGCACAGGATTTACTGAGCCGTTTAGGTCTGGCTGACCGTTTCGACCATAAGCCGAGCCAACTCAGCGGTGGCCAACAACAGCGCGTGAGTGTTGCGCGCGCGTTGATGAATGGTGGTGATGTGATCCTTGCGGATGAACCCACTGGCGCACTAGATAGCCAAAGTGGCGAAGAGATGATGGCGCTGTTACGCGAGTTACATCACGATGGTCATACTATTATTTTAGTGACTCATGATATGCACGTGGCACAATTTGCTGATCGTATTATTGAAATCAAGGACGGTGAAATTCTCAGTGATCGCCGCAGTAGCGCTGGTTCGACAGCGACACTGGCTAAAGTGATGTCAACGAACAAGCCCGGGTGGTTTGCTTGGGACCGCTACTTAGAGGCCTTGAAGATGGCCCTTTTAGCGATGTCGAGTCATCGCTTACGCACTTTTTTAACCATGTTAGGTATTATTATTGGGATTGCTTCGGTGGTATCGGTGGTTGCCTTGGGTGCTGGTTCACAACAAGCCATCTTAAAAAATATCGCTTCGATGGGTACCAATACCATTGATATTCGACCGGGTAGCGGTTTTGGCGACCGACGTTCGGGTCGGGTTCGTAGCTTAACCGCAGCCGATGCCGATGCGCTAAAACAGCTATCTTTCGTCGATAGCGTGACGCCTTCTTTAAGTACCAATGTTACCATTCGTTTTGAGAATCAAGCGGTAACAGGTAGCGTGGAAGGTGTGGGACCGGAGTATTTTCGAGTAAAGGGTTATCAACTCGCGCAGGGTCAATTTTGGGATCAAGCCAGTGTCGATTCCTTAGCGCAACAAGCGGTCATCGATAGCAATACCCTTAAGTCGTTGTTTCCTGACCAGTCCCCGCTGGGTCAAGTGATGTTTCTGGGCAGTTTACCGATCCGCATTATCGGCGTCACTCAGCCCAAAACCAGTGCGTTTGGCAATAGCGATTCGCTAAAAGTATGGTTACCTTATACCACGGTTGCAGGGCGGATGATTGGCCAGCGTTACCTCAATAGCATTACGGTGCGCATCGATCAGTCTGCCCCCAGTAATGCTGCCGAGCAAGGGATTATTAGCTTGCTTAAAATGCGTCACGGTAAGCAAGACTTTTTTACCATTAATACCGATACCATCCGACAAAATATCGAGAAGACCACCGCTACCATGACCCTATTAATTTCTGCTATTGCGGTGATTTCTTTAGTGGTTGGTGGCATTGGTGTGATGAATATTATGTTGGTATCGGTGACCGAACGAACCAAAGAAATTGGCGTGCGGATGGCGGTTGGTGCGCGTCAAAACGATATTTTACGTCAGTTCTTGATTGAAGCAGTGTTGGTTTGTTTGTGCGGTGGGGCGATTGGTATCGGCCTAGCATATCTGATTGGGTTTGTTTTTGCGTCTACTGGCGGTAGTTTTCAGATGATATATTCAACCAGCTCGATTGTGGCAGCCTTCGCTTGTTCCACCTTAATAGGTATTTTATTTGGCTTTTTACCCGCCCGCAATGCCGCCAAACTTGATCCCGTTGATGCACTGGCAAGGGAGTAGCATGATGAATTCACAGTTGTATAAGTACAGCACTGTTGGGCTCGCAATGAGCTTATTGACGGCTTGTTCTCATTTCAGTCGCAGTGAGTTTCATCCACCCGAGGTGCTTACGCCGCAAGTTTGGCAAGACACAGTCGAACCAAGTGAGGCGACAACAAACACGCTTTCTAGCCGTTCGCTTAGTCAAGATCGTTGGTGGGAGAAATTTAATAATCCTGAGTTGGATCGACTCATCGAACAGGTATTGCAGACCAACAACAATTTAAGCTTGGCAACTTTAACCTTGCATAAGGCCCGTTTAGAAGCTGGCTTGAGTGAAGATCAACTCTATCCTCAGTTGTCTTCGAGTTTGTCTGCTGGTCGCAGTAAGGACTTCAATGATGGGGCCAGCAGTGGCTCCTATCAGGCTAATATTTCGGTGGGTTACCAAGTCGATCTGTGGGGTAAGGTTTCGGCAGATATCGATCAGGCGCGTTGGTTAGCCATTGCCAGTGCTGAAGATCGTGAAAGTACCGCACAAAGTTTAGTTGCCACCACCGCTTCACTATATTGGCAACTTGGATATCTCAAGCAGCGTGTTAGTCTCAGTAATGGTAGTATTAAAGACGCGCAGCAAACCTTGCAGTTAACTCAGTCCCAGTACCAATCGGGGGCGGTGACCATTCTCAATGTATTGGAGGCGAAGCGCAGTCTGGCTAGCCTGCAAGCCAATCATAGCCAGTGGTTACAACAGCTTCACGAGGCGCAAAATGCCTTGGCAATCCTTTTTAATCAACCTCCTGCAGAGGACCAACTGCAGATAAAGCAATTACCCGAAGGGCCGATGCCCTTGGTGATCGAAGGCGTTCCCGCTGATATTTTAGTGCGGCGTCCCGATGTGAAGGCCGCGCTGTATCAACTGAAGGCAGCCTTGGCCGGCAAAGACTCAAGCACTGCGAGTTACTTGCCCGCCTTGAGCCTAACGGGATCGCTAGGTAGCTCTTCGAATCAGCTGAAAGAGTTGTTACGTAACCCTATTGGGACGTTGGGAGCAGAGTTAGCGTTACCTTTTTTACAATGGAATCAATTGCAGCTTAATCAGCAGATATCCGAAGTGCAGTATCAGTCGGCAGTGGTCCAATACCGTCAAACTCTCTATCAAGCATTTGAAGATGTTGATAACGCATTATCGGCACGCCAGCAGTATCTATATCAAGGGCAGCGTTTAATTGAGCAATATCAAAGCGCCAAAGAGGCGGAGCGGATCTATCAAAGTCAGTACCGAAATGGTGCCGTTGGGATTAAAGATTGGCTAGATGCGCAAGAACAATTGCGTAACGCCGAGGCTTTGCTACTGGAAAATAGTTACCAACAGTTTGTTACTCAGGCGACCTTGTACTTAGCTTTAGGGGGAAGTGACATTGCCCCACAGTTAGCTGGTAAATCGAGCGATATAAAGTCTTAGTTGTTGAGCCGCAGCTGCTTTACTCGCTGGCGGCTTAACTTATTGCAGTCACAAGTTTGTAGTCTCGAACAAAAATGCGCTACGAGCTCGAGTACTTTACTTAATTAAGCATTCTCGGCAGTGGCGCGGGCATCTTGTACTTGAGTCATTAAATCTTGTGCTTTTTTGATCACTGCGCTGGCTTCTTTAGTGCGACGTTTTTGTAGTAAGTAGTCGGAAAAGCGTAAGTATTTATTTGCCATACGTTGACGAGTCTGTACCAGCAAAGAGAAATCATTAGGAAGCTGTTTCGCCATCGATCGTACTTCTTTAGCCAGCTTATCGAGTGATTTGATTCGGTTCATATTATTGATGCGTTGCTGAAGGTCATCAAATTGGTGTTGATATACCAATTCAGCCGCATGGTAGGGGAAGTCAATCTGTTGATTTTTGGCTTTGGCTTGCTGGTAATCCGCCATTTGCTGAATTGCTGACTTTAAGGCATTTGCTTGGGCAAGGCGTTGCTGCTGTTGTTCGCTATTACCAAAGAAGGCTTCGCCAGCTTCGATCATTGAAGCGAGTTTGATTACATCGAGCTTGTCGCGCGCATTGTCAAATAATTGGGTGAATACCTGCTCTGATTTCTGGTTAGGTTGAAACTGAAAATCTGTTCTAACCTGCATTAAATCGCGGTAGATGGTGTAGATATCATCACCGTCTTCACTATGTTGGTAACGACCTTGCTCTAGATGTGTATTGAGACGTTGGCTGAGTGCTTCCACTGTGCTCATCCATCCCTGATTGATATCTTCGGCGGTTAGGGCAAGAGCGTAAGAGTCTGGATAGATGCGATTTACCTCTTGTAATAGAGACTGAATGGCATAGTAATCAGGATAAGCTATGCCTTTATTATTAAGCAGATTGTCAATTTTTTTTTCATAGTAATTAATTACCAAGCCTTGCTTTTGACGCAATAAGGCTTGTTTAGGGATTGCTTGTTGATCGGTAATTGTTGCTAACAGCGGCAGAAATTGTTGTGGGTTTAGTGCTAATAATTCACGATTGGCTTGTTCGATTTGTTGTCGCGAAGCCAAGTCGAGTTGTGACTGTTGGACCTGTTGGTGTAAGTGCTGATAAGTCACACCTGCGGAGGCAATCAGAGCGAAGGTCAAGCAAACACTTAGGGTTGGGTTTATATAGCTTTTGGTTAAGTCTTTTTCGAGTGTAGCTAAATCAGTTGTTCGTTGCTTAATGTTAAATTTTAGACCTTTTCTTAAACTTGCCCAGCGTAATATGGAGACATGCTTGGGCTTGTCAGGGAATATATTTTCTTTTGCCGCTTGATTGACGGGCTTGCGATTAAATGGGTGCTTACTGGTAAGTAATTCATAGCTGATGCAACTAAAGGCAAACACATCGTCGGCGATGCTGGGGTTTGCGCCTGCCAATAACTCTGGAGACGCATAAGTGGGGGTAAAGCCACTAACTGGAGAGGTTTCTTCTGGCTTGTCAGCCGCATATTGATCTGCATTTAAATTAAGCGCTCGGGATACGCCAAAATCGAAGATCTTAATGGTTCCATCACGTGCCAGCATGATGTTGCCAGGCTTTAGGTCCGCATGAACTACACCGTTGTTATGCGCATAACCTAGGGCCGATAGTAATTGCTTCAGTAAAGCAAGGGCGCTCTTGAAAGGCAGTCCATGAGGACGGTGACTTTTAATTATTTCATCTAGAGTTTGTCCGTCTAGCCATTCCATGATCAAATAATAGTCTTCTTGGTCAACTCCAAAGTTATAAACCCTAATGATATTTGGATGACTCAAACGCTGGGTTTTTCTGGCTTCTCTGATCAGGATCCGAGCTGCGTCGGGCTGGTTATGAAACTCTTTCTGTAGCAGTTTAATCGCAACATAGGGCTGGCTATCACCAGCCGCTTCAAGTAATAAATCTTTCGCTCGATAGACATCACACATCCCACCGTGTCCTACCAGACCTTCAATTTGATAACGTTTTTTGATCACCCGATTGATCATTTTACAGTCATTGCTGTTGGACGTTTCGCTTTCTTGGATTTTTGAGTCTGCTAGGTTATTCGATTGATATATTTGTGTATGACCGACCTTGGTTTCGTCTTTTAATTTTTTGTCAGTATGTTTTTTACTTGAATCATCCATGAAGCCGCCGTATATAATTTAACCAAATTTTTGTTATGGTGATTTATTTAATTTGTCATATAAATGAATTTATTTTTTATTGCCACTAATAACCAATATATTATCAGCGGAGTATGATGGCAATCTTTACTGAGTTTTCCTTATTGGGAGTCCGTCCTCTCAGTTCTTTCAGTCTAAATAATTTAAATTACATTAACAACAATATAATCACTAGTAAGATTCGAGTTAATTTATATTTATAAAAAGTTTTTATTTTTATTGATTAAATTATTCTTTGAGTGTAATAATACGGCCTCTTTTTTGTAATGATATTTTGGTCATTAGTTATCTTGGGTTGATGGGTTCTACTTAAAGTAAAAGAGAATGCTTCTAGGGGACGGAAGATTATGGATTTGTGTTTATCTGTGATGAGTTATCACAGGTTTACCTCTGGCGTGGAAGAAAAAAAACATTTCTTCAGTGATTCAGGGGAATCGGTACTGACGATTGGGCGGGCGAGTCAATGCTCTTGGTGTTTACCTGATCCAGAAAGAGTGATCTCTAGCCGTCATGCTAGGGTCGAGTTCAATCAGGGGGTATTTTGGCTTTACGATACCTCAACTAATGGGGTTTTTGTTAATCGTTCGGTTGAACCCATCGAAAAAGATAAACCTTATCAATTGGTTGATGGTGATATCTTGGCGATTGGTGATTATGAAATAGCGGTCAATTTGTCTGCTTTACCGGAGGACTTGCAAACTCAAAAAGTAATCTCTGCGCCTGTAGCTGCAGAAGATTTTGGCGTTCTTGCTGAGCCGTCATCGCCAGCTCCTAACTCGCTCAGTTTAGATTCCAGTCTAAATGCCAATCTAAGTGATGCTTTTATCTTGCCCTCAGCTCTGACGCAAGATTCGTCATCAAATATTCCAGAGGATTGGAATGCTTTATTTGCTAACGATCCTAGGATTGAAAAATCGTTAAGCCTTGAGCCTGAAGTGACTGAAGAACAGCCTATTAATACAAAAATAGTCCATTCGCAGACACTCAACGCTGGCGTTGCCAAAGCAGAAAAGCTGACGTCAGCTTTTGTTTCGGATATTGATCGGGCTCAGTCTCGTCCATCGGCAACACCACTCTCAGCAAATTCGATTGATGAGCAGACGCATCTTGGTGCTTTTTTAGAAGGGATGGGCATTTCTGCCGATCTTATTTCTCAAGAAAATCCGATCCGTTGGTGGCATCAATTAGGAGGGATAACTAGGGACTCTCTCGATGGGATTATGAACACTTTACATAATCGAGCAGCATTTAAAGAAAATACTCGGATTAACCAGACGACTTTTCGTAAAAATGAAAACAATCCATTGAAATTTTCAACCAATGCTGAAGACGCCCTTCATAACTTACTACAGCGTAAGACTTCAGGGTTTCTCCCTCCTGAACGAGCGGTAAAGGAAGCCTTTATTGATCTCGAGCGACATGAATACGCCTTGCTTTCCGGTGTTGAGGGGGCCGTGGCGAGTGTCATGCAATTGCTTGACCCCAAATCGATAGCGTCGAAGGTCCACAATACGCAGGGCATCGCGAAGTATTATTCGGCAATTGAAAAGCATAAAAGCTGGAATCGTTATTGTTCGGTACACAGTGATTTAGAACATGAATTTAGCCAAAACAACAATGCTTTCTATATGGAAGATTTTGCGAAGGCTTATGAGGCGACTTTAAAGCGCATAGACCAAAAGGGACAACGATGAGCAAAATAGGGAAATTAGTACTTAGTATGCTGCTGAGTATGTCAATGTTGGGCTGCACGGTAGCCAATTATGTAGTCGAACCATATTCAAAACTGCAATTTAGTGTGGCTAAAAATGTTAACCCCGATATTACTGGGCGAGCTTCTCCTGTGGTGGTGAAGGTTTTCGAATTGTCTTCAAGAACCTTGTTTGATAGCCAAGATTTTTTTGCTTTATATGATGATGCAGCCCAAGTTTTAGGCCCAGACTTGATTCATAAGACTGAGTTTGAATTTGAACCTGGCAGTCAGTCTGAATATAAGTTGTCACTTTCCCCTGGGGTACGTTATGCCGGCGTTTTAGTTGCGTATCGAGATATCGACACCGCGAGTTGGCGAGAAGTTGTCACAATCGATCCTACCAATTACAAAACTTTTAATATTCATGTCGGCGAACTCGCCGTATTTGTTGGTAACCCATGATGCAATTGGGGAACAAGAAATGAGCGATTTTTGTCGTGTGGCTTGGACTGAGGGTATGTTTTTGCGTCCTCAGCATTTTCAGCAACAAGAACGTAGTTTAAGTTTTCAGCAACAACAAATGTTGCAGCAGTCGAACTACTTTTGGGGAATCAATGAGTTAGTGATCGACAACGCATTGTTAAGTCATGCGAAGTTCGGTTTGTCAAAGATAAAGGCTTACTTACCTGATGGCGCGTTGATGGTTTCTCCTGAACGCGATCCATTACCGGAACCGCTATCGCTAGATAGTCGTGTTCGCGACCAGATGGTGTTAATTGCGATTGCGACCGAAAAGTCGAATAGTTTGAATGTATCGGCTCAAGCGAATAGCGTCACGCGTTACCGTTTTGTTGATCACGAAGTTGCTGATACCTCGCTCGGTAATGATGCAATAGAGGTACTGCAGTTGGCCCAGGCTGGCTTTGAATTGAAGCTAGAAAGCGACAATTTATCGGGTTATACAACTTTGCCGGTTGCCAAAATTAGTGCTGTTTCTAAAGAGGGGCAAGTGACTTTAGATGGAAAATTTGTACCTCCTTGGCTGAATGCGCAGAACAATGCGGTGCTAAAGCAGCACTTATTAGAAGTTCATGGTGTGATGCGTCAACGGGCAGAAGCTTTAGCTGCACGGATTGGCGCTGGTCAGGGTAGTACTAGCTCAATTGCCGATTTTTTAATGTTGCAGTTACTGAATCGCTATGATGCATTGCTGGGACATATCTTACATACCAGCGGTTTGCATCCTGAACGCCTATATCAAGAATTAGCGAGTTTGGCTGGGGAACTCGCTACTTTTTCTAGTAAGAATAAGCGAGCACCGCAGTTGCCTGCATATCAGCATCAACAACTCACAGGAGTATTTGGTGACTTGATGGTAGTGCTTAACCAATATCTAAGCATGGTGCTTGAGCAAACCGCGATTCAGTTGCCTTTAGATCAAACTAATTATGGTATTCGGATTGCTCAAGTGCAAGATAAAGGGCTGCTTGATCGCGCTGAATTTGTGTTGGCGGTTACTGCCAGCCTTAGTTCCGATGAGTTACGCAAGCGTTTCCCCGCGCAAGTGAAAATTGGTCCGGTAGAGCATATTCGGGATTTGGTTAACAACCAATTGCCGGGTATTTCCGCTGTTGGTTTGCCAGTTGCACCGCGGCAAATACCCTATCATGCCGGTTTTCATTATTTCAAATTAGATAAGAGTAACGACTATTGGGCGCGCTTAAGCGCGAGTGGTGGGATTGCCATCCATTTGTCGGGTCATTATCCAGAGCTTGAAATGAATCTCTGGGCGATTAGTCAGTAATTTGAGTACCAAGGAAGAGTATTGATGTCAGAAGCTACAGTGATGAAGCCTCGGCCAGGGAATCGCGGCGCGAACAAGTCTGTCAGCGATTTAGGCAAAATTGCGGCTAGCGCGGCAGAAGCCGAATGCACCGTGCTTATCACGCCTTCGAAAAATAAGGAACGGGGGGTTCAACTCCTTAAGTTTGGCGATAATCCCTTAATTGACGAAGCGAGTATTTTGTTATCGATGGTGGGGCAAATTCGATGTACTGCGAAGCATGGAGATATCGCGTCGTTACGCCAAGTGTGCATCGATAAGATTCGGGATTACGAAGCCAATTTACGTCACCTACAAATTAGTGCCGAGCAAATTGAGGCGGCACGCTACTGCATGTGCTGTTTTATCGACGAGACGGTACTCAATACTAACTGGGGTGGACAGTCGATTTGGGCGAGTGACAGTTTACTATCGACTTTTCACTCGCAAACTTGGGGGGGCGAGTACTTTTTCACCTTACTCGATGAAAACTTAGTCGCCCCTCATCAAAAGGCCTCACTATTAGAGCTTCAATATTTATGTTTAGCCTTAGGGTTTGTCGGAAAAATGCGGGTAACAGAGCGAGGTCAAGATCAGCTAGAAGCCTATCGCCAACAAGCATTTGAACGTTTACAAGTGATTCATGGTGAGTCTGAAATTGCCTTATCTCCACAAAGTAACGCTAGTGTCAATATGATGAAGGAGGCTGGTGGTGGGATCCCAATCTGGGTGCTGACGGCTATTTTGGGTGTGCTCTTGTTATCGATTTACATGACGAGCAGTTATTTCATTAATAACTATTCAGATCAAGTGTTTAACCAACTCAATACTTTGGCGCGCTGGGACGCTACGGTCAAAACTTCGGTTGAGCGTGATGATCAACAATTGCTGATGTTGCAGCAGCGTTTACAAACGGAAGTGAATCGCCAGCTACTAGAGATCCAGCCGCTCAGTGATCGTGTTCGTATCACGATTCATTCAAGCGAGTTATTTGCGCCAGGAAGTGCAGAAGTGAAGTCTGCACTGGTGCCGATATTACAAAAACTGTCTCGAGCTTTAGAGTCAACCAGTGGTCGGATCCTAATCACCGGACATACCGATAATCAACCGATCTTTACGAGTCGTTACCCATCTAATTGGCATCTTTCGTTAGCGCGAGCGACCGCCGTTGCTAATACCATGTCGGTGGGCACTTTGTTGCAGGGGCGCTTGTGGCCGGAGGGACGAGGTGACTCTGAGCCTCGAGCAAGTAATGACTCAGAATCTGCGCGGGCGTTAAACCGTCGGGTTGAGATTGATTTGCTTTATTAAGCATTGTTAAAGGATCTAAAAATGTTTATCAGGTTGTTTTTTCAACGCTTATTACAGTTATTAAAATCCAAATGGACGATTAAAGTGATTGGCTTTTTAGCTTTATCCTTTTTAATTTGGTTTGGTGGTCCGCTCATTGCTATTGCTGGCGCAGAGCCCTTCGTGGGGGCATTAGCGCGTTGTTTGACGATTCTTATTGTTGCGATGATCTGCACCGTGTATCAGCTATGGCAGCATTTACGCCGTCATAAACAAGATCAACAAGCGGTTCAATCGTTACTCGATGGTGAAGGGGAACAGAGTAACGATGAAGATAGTCGTAGAGAAGTTGAGACGTTACGCGAGCGAGTGGTGACTGCATTAGAAGTACTTAAGAATTCCAACTTGGCAAGAGGCCAAGGGGTATATCAATTGCCTTGGTACATCATGATCGGCCCTCCGGGAACCGGAAAAACCACGGCTCTAAAAAATTCAGGTTTAGAATTTCCCTTGAAAGACAGGTTGGGAGATGACCCCTTAGCTGGCGTGGGTGGGACGCGCCATTGTGACTGGTGGTTTACCAACAAGGCCGTATTAATCGACACCGCAGGTCGTTATACCACTCAAGATAGTAACAACGTAAAAGACGCTAGAGCTTGGTTGGGTTTTCTCGGATTACTTAAAAAGTATCGAACCAAGCGGCCAATTAATGGTGCCGTTGTTACGGTCAGTTTGGCGAGTCTATTGCAGCAAACTCGTACTGAACGCAATTTACATGCTCGGGCGATTAAGCTGCGTATTCATGAGCTTAAAAATCAGCTCGGGATGCAATTTCCAGTCTATGTGATTTTAACTAAGGCCGACCTAATCGCAGGATTTAGTGAATTCTTTGCTGATTTGAATGCGAATGAGCGAGAGCAAATTTGGGGGATTACCTTTCCTTTGGTCGCGGAAAATCCGGAGTTGGGTGTTGTTGGTCAATTTAATCGAGAATTTCATGGCCTACTGAAGCGGATCCAAGGTCGATTAAACCAGCGTTTACAGCAAGAACGAGATATCGATAAACGAACCTTGATGTACGAATTCCCGAAACAAATGCATTTATTGCAATCGAGTATTGATGATTTTCTAAAAGAGGTTTTTTCGCCGAATGCTTTTGAAGAAGCGCCTATGTTACGTGGTTTATACATTGCGAGCGCAACCCAAGAAGGGAAGCCAATTGATCGTGTGATGACCGAAACGTCTAGTGGTTTAGGTTTGGGCCAGGTGCCACTGAAACAACAGGCCGGGGAAACTAAAGGCTATTTCATTAAACGTTTATTAGAGGATGTGATTTTCCCTGAGCAATATCTTGGCTCGGTTAATCGATATCACCAAAAAAATGCCTTGTGGACTCGCCGATTGGTGATTGGTACTTGTTGTTTGAGTTTATTGCTATGCAGCGTGTTCTGGTACAACAGTTATCGTTGGAACAAGCAGCTCATTGATCATAGTGAGGTGGCGGTTAGTCAATATCAGGATCTGGTTAAGCCGAGCTTAAGTAAAGATACCGATGTGATAACCCTTGTCCAGGCTTTAAATCTGTTGCGTGACTTACCCGCAGGTTTTAGCCATCAGCTGGTCGATAAAGATGTTCAGCGGATGGGTTTGTATCAAGGTGATAAAATTGGTCAACCAGCACAAGCGGCATACCAACGAGCCTTACAGGGATATTTTGCGACTTACCTCACCAATGCGCTGAAAACTGAGTTAGCCGAAAATGAGGTCTATTTGGAGTACCTCTATGAGTCATTAAAGACTTACTTAATGATTTACGATGCTGAGCATCGAGATCTAGAGCTGTTATATAGTTGGTTTGAGGTGTATTACGAACGCAAACTGCCGGGCGAAATTAATCAAACCCTTCGCCAGAATCTGATGGCCCATACTCGCAATTTGTTTCGTGTTGGGGTCAATACGGTTGCTGTCGATGAGCAGGCGATAGCGCAGGCGCGTAGTGTATTAACCCGGATGCCTTTGGCCGAACGGGCTTATCAACGCTTGCGTATCGAATTTCTTTCAAGCCATGTCGCTGATTTTAAGTTGAGTGATGTGTTGGGACGCCAAGGTCGCCAAGTGTTCAATCGTTCAAGTGGTACCCCTTTGCATGAGGGGATCCCTGGTTTGTATACCTATAGTGGATTCCACGGTTTATTCCGCATTGAAAATAATCGGATTGTTAAACGTTTGATGGAAGACAGCTGGGTGTATGGCGATAGCTTATCGATTGATGAAGCCACTCGCGATGAAGTGGTGCAAGCGGTGAGAGAGCGTTACTTTAAAGACTATGTTTATGAGTGGGAGCAGTTACTCGCAGACATTCAACTGAAACCTTACGCTTCGGCACGAGAAGGTGCCGAGTTAGTTCAAAAGCTCACAGGCTCTGAGCGGCCGATGCAAAGCTTGATCCTTGCGGTGCAAAAAGAGTTGCGCTTAAGCGATGTTACGCTTAGTGATAAAGCTAAGCTGGCAGGGGATGTCGCGGCCAATGCGGCCGACGTGGCGTTTAAAAATCAAAAGGCTCGAATTAACCGTTTTTTACCCAACGATATGTCGGCGGCGAAGCTTTCCTTGCCCGGCGTGGAAGTTGAAGCGGAGTTTGAAGATTTACTCAGTATTAACGAGGCTGACTTAGAAGGTTTGCAAGCTTCACTATTAGAGCTTCGCGATTATTTAGAGGTTTTATCGGAGTCGAATAATAAACGCGCTTATACCAGTTTAATAAATGATAGTAGCCAGGCTGCGGTTAGTAGTGCCTTACGCCGTAGTCGAAAAATGTTACCAGCTCCTTTTGCCTCATGGATGAGTGAGTTGTCGAATCAAACCGTCGCCTTGGCTAAACGAGGCGCGCAGGTTCATGTGAATACGATTTGGAAGGATAGCGTCTACAAGGAATATCGAGCAGCTATTCGAGGTAAGTACCCGTTTAGTCATAAAGCCACTGAAGACGTTAGACTCAAAGATTTCTCTCGCTTTTTCGGTTATGGCGGAACCATGGACCAGTTCTTTGAGCGTTACCTAAAGTCTTCGGTCGATACCAGTAAGCGAGTCTGGAAGCTAGAACGCTCGGTGGGAATTGATGCAGACTCCCTCAAGGTCTTTCAACAAGCGCGACGGATCCGCGACGTATTTTTCGAACCTGGTACCCAAATACCGCGAGTGGAATTTGGTTTAAAACCCCTATCTCTGGATGCCCATATCAATAACTTCAGAGTTGAAATGGGTGAGCAGGAGTTGGTTTACCGGCATGGACCGCGGCGTACTTCGCATTTCATTTGGCCTGGCGACGCCAGTCGCAGTACCCGTTTAGCTTTTGTACCACCTAAATCGGGCCATTCAATTTCTGAGACCTTCCCTGGCAATTGGGGCTTGTTTCGAATGCTCGATGGTTTGTTAGCGCAGCGTCCAGCGAGTCGTAAAGACAACATTCTCGATATCGAAATTAAAGGGAATAAGGTAAAGCTCGAGTTAATTCCGAATACTGCCATGCACCCTTTTTGGTCTAACGATTTGGCGAGGTTCGCATGTCCAGTCAGCCTATAAGCGGATTTGGTTATTTTGGAAAAGTCCCAGCTCGAGGTGATTTTATTCAAGGTCATTTACCCAATGATTTTGTGAGCGCTTGGCGTGAATGGTTGCAAGCCGTGACCGCTGTCAGTCGCGAACAACTCGGAGAGCAATGGTTAGATCGTTATCTGACCAGCCCCATCTGGCATTTTGCTCTTTCTGCTGGCGTATCAGGAGAGTCTGCGATGGGGGGAACGTTGATGCCTAGTGTTGACCAAGTTGGTCGCCACTTCTACTTCACTATGGCAAAACCTGTGAATGTGCAGCCAGTCAGTCTTTGGCAGCAGCGAGAGTGGAGCGAGCACAGTGAAGAGAAAGTACTTAAATTGCTTGATGATGATACCGACGTACAACGTTGGGCTGAAAGCATTCGTCAACTCGACTGGTTGGAATCTATCGCAGTAGCTAATCCAGTATTAAATGGCGCCAAAGACTCTCAACAACTGGTATTAGAGAGTGAGCAAGTAATCAACAGTGAAAACTTATTGCATTTGCAACTACGTCAGAACTTAGGGCGCTACTGCATATGGTGGACTCATGGTTCTGAGCATGTACCTGAATGCACGCTGGTGACCGAAAGTTTGCCGTTAGTTAGCCAGTTTTCAGCCATGTTAGATGGGCAATGGGAGCATTGGGGATGGTAGCGCATTCAACATTGTTAGACGGATTTTTTGTGAGCTTCGCACGAAGCCATCCTGGAAAAGTGCGTCCATATAATGAAGATGCTGTGCTTGATTTACGTGAAGCTGGCGTGTGGGTGGTTGCCGATGGCATGGGGGGCCATGCGGCCGGAGACATTGCCAGTCAAATGGTGATTGATAGTGTGACGCAAAGTGTTGAGTCAAGCCCAACTGAGCATTTAAGTATTGATTGCCTACGCAAGGCCTTACTTGGTGCCAATCAGCAAATCATTGACTATTCGCAGCAGCATTTAGCGGGCAAAACAGCCGGCAGTACGGCTGTGTTACTGCAGATTCGAGATGGTTTCTATCATTGTCTTTGGGTCGGGGATAGTCGTATTTATCTGTTTCGCGATCAGCAGTTACAGCGTAAAACTCGCGATCATAGCCAAGTCATGGAAATGGTCGAACAAGGTTTAATTGCTGAGTCTGAAGCAGAGCAGCACCCTTTGTCGAATGTGATTACTCGAGCCATTGGGGTAAGTGAAGCGCTGACCGTGGATCAAAGCTCCGGTCAGTTGCTACCGGGAGATCAATTTTTATTGTGCTCCGATGGTTTAACCAAAGAGCTCAGTGATGCTGATTTGGCGATGTGCATGCAAGCGAACAGTGTTTCTGATATTGGTTTGGCCTTGATGCATTCCGCTTTGGTGAAAGGCGCGAGTGACAATGTGAGTTGTGTGTTGGTGAAGGTATGTCAAAGCGATACCGGAACTGATGAAGAACATTGTGACGATACGGTTCCCGTATTTTTTAATCGGCGCTAGGAGCTTAAATGTTTGACCAACTGTTCGAGATTGATTTTCTGGCATTAGCAAAGCCTCTATCTGAAGCGCGACCTTGCGGTGAAGACCCGCGCTTAGATGCTTCACCTTTATCGACCTACTTTACGCTTAAAGATGTTCGTAACGGTGCTCGGGCCGCAGAGCGTAATGCCTTGGTGGATAACGAGCCGCTTTTGAGTCTCGCTCATGAATGGGACCCCATTATTCAGCGAGTTCCCGAGGTATTGCTCGATACTTGTAAAGATTTAGAACTCGCGGCTTGGCTGATTGAAGCCTTGGTGCGCCGCAAAGGATTTAAGGGCATAAAACTGGGCTTTGATGTTGCGCGTAGCCTGATTGAACAGCATTGGGAAGATCTGTACCCCAGCCCAGATGAAGATGGGCTACTTACTCGCGTCGCGCCTTTGATCGGACTTAATGGTTATGACGGTGAAGGCACCCTGTTAATGCCGATTGCTTGTGTGCCTTTAACCGAGCTGGTTGAAGACCAAGCCTATTCCTTGTGGGAATTTGAACAAGCGAGCGAAGTGGAGCGTTTCGATGATACTAAGCGTAGCCAGCGTTATGCCGCTGGCGCGGTGCGGCTGGAAGATATTACTCACACGGTGAAAGCGACTCGCGGCAGTTTTTTTGTTGAGTTGTTAAGTGATATTGAAGCCGCCATGGAATCCTATCTGCTTTTATCACAGTGCATTGATGAGGCGGTTGGCGAACCGCAGCCCAGTTCTCACATCGCTAAGCGTCTTACTGAATGTGCAGAGGCGGTACGTTATATCGCCGCTGATAAATTGGCTGAAGCTGAAAGCCAGTCAATGACGCAGCAAGTGAGTATGGCCTCGACAGATGGCGCGCTTTCTGCCGCGGACGCAGTTAGTCCTCATTCGCAGTTAAATAGCCGGGTAGAGGCGATTGCTCAACTGACAACAATAGCAGATTTTTTTAAGCAAACAGAACCTCACTCGCCAATGGCTTATGCCATTGAGCAAGTGGTTCGTTGGAGTGGAATGAGCTTACCGGATTTACTCCAAGAGCTGATTACAGATAACGATGCTCGAACCGGGTATTTCCGATTGACCGGAATTATATCGGAACAACAAGACTAACGTGGTGCTTAGCGCTCTACGTGTTAATCAATAACAAGGAGATTGATATGGACAGTATCCACGGCAAGTTGTCTCGGGTACGCAAACCAAGAGTTCACATTACTTACGATGTGGAAACTGAAGGTGCTGCAGTTAAAAAAGAATTACCGTTTGTCGTCGGAGTGATGGGGGATTTTGCGGGCGACAATACCACGGCATTGAAGCCGCTTAAAGACCGTCGTTTTATTCAGATCGATCGCGACAATTTTGATGATGTATTGAAGCGAATGAATCCTAAATTAGAGTTTAAAGTGGATAACAAACTTGCGGACGATGATTCATTGATGTCCGTCGAATTGGCTTTCCAGTCGATGAAAGATTTTGATCCTGCAGCCGTGGTTAATCAAGTCGAGCCATTACGTAAGTTGATGGATACACGTAATAAGCTTCGTGATTTGATGACCAAAGTCGATCGCTCAGAAGACTTAGAAAATATTTTGGAAGAGGTCTTAAATAATACCGACTCTTTGCAAAAATTAGCGGGTGAACTAACGAAAGATGTTAATCCGGAGGGCGCAGCATGAGTCTTGAAAGCCAAACCGTTCTAGACCCAAGTGTTGAACAAGCGCAGGGCTCTATCTTGGAGCAGGCGATTGGCGCGACGAAGCAGACGGACTACTCTCGCTCAGAAGAATTGTTAAGAACACTTACTGAAGAAGCGTTGAAAGGTACCGTGACTTGGAATAAAAATCTTACCGTAACTTTTCGAGAAGCGATTGCCGGGATTGATGAACTTATTTCCAAGCAGCTTGCTGAGGTGATGCATCACCCAAGTTTCCAAAAGCTGGAAGGATCTTGGCGTGGTTTGAATTACTTAGTGATGAATTCTGAAACTAGTCAAACTCTGAAAATTCGAGTGCTCAGCATGAGTAAGAAAGAGTTGCATAAAGATTTGAGCAAAGCGGTTGAATTTGATCAGAGCCAAATTTTCAAAAAGGTTTATGAATCTGAGTTTGGAACGCCAGGGGGTGAACCTTACGGTGCCTTAGTTGGTGATTATGAGTTTACCAATCATCCAGAGGACATCGAAAGTTTAAGTTTGATGTCGAATGTTGCAGCGGCCGGCTTTGCGCCCTTCTTATCGGCATCATCACCGGCTTTATTTGGTTTTGATAACTGGACCGAACTAACCAAGCCTCGTGATCTTGAGAAGGTGTTTGAGTCTTTAGAGTACACCAAATGGCGTTCATTCCGCGAAAGTGATGATTCTCGATTTGTGACGCTAGCTATGCCGCGAGTATTGGCGCGTTTACCTTATGGTGAAGCGACAACGCCGATTGAAGAATTTCGTTATGAAGAGTTTGAACTTGATCCGCAAACTGGCATGTCCAAAACCACTGAGCATGATGAATACTGTTGGATGAATGCTTCCTATGTATTAGGTGCGCGGATGACCGAAGCTTTCGCTAAGTATGGTTTTTGTACTGCTATTCGTGGTGCCGAGGGAGGCGGCAAGGTTGAAAACCTGCCTTCGCACCTCTTTGTTTCCGATGATGGCGATCCAGATTTGAAATGCCCAACTGAAATTGGCATTACTGATCGACGTGAAGCGGAATTGAGTAAATTAGGTTTTTTGCCTTTGTGTCACTATAAAAACACCGATTACGCAGTGTTTTTTGGCGCGCAAACCTGTCAAAAATCCAAGCGCTTTGATAATCCAGATATCACTGCAAATGCGGCTATTTCTTCACGTTTACCATACATCATGGCTACCTCTCGTTTCGCTCATTACCTTAAGGTGATGGCTCGCGACAAAATTGGCAGTTTTATGGAAGCTGAAGACGTTGAGAATTGGTTGAATCGATGGATCTTAAGTTATGTCAACGCCTCTGAGGGAGGCGGTCAGGAGATCCGTGCGAAATACCCATTAGCTGACGCTAAGGTTCAGGTAAAAGAGATCCCTGGTGCGCCGGGTTCCTACAACGCCGTGGCTTGGTTACGGCCTTGGTTGCAGATGGAAGAACTCACCACATCGTTGCGCCTGGTCGCAAAAATTCCAGAAATTGGCGGATAATTAAAAGCGGGCCGCAAGGTCCGCGTTTTCTCATGACAATGACTCAAACTTTACCATCTCTGCGCTTTGTGGATAGCCAAACTTTGCAACAAATTGATGTTGAACCGTTGCGGATCGATGCGGATTGGTGTGCCCAAAGTGAAGTCGTGGATCAATTTCTGGCCACTGAAGATGCCTATCTCGCCTTGCGTATTTGGCTGGAGAAGGATAATCAGCAGCTTGAATCATGGTCTGCAGAGCGCTTGCGGCCAATTTTACTGCGGGCTATTCGTGATATTGATGAGCGCCTGAATAACCAAGTGAATGCGATTATTCACCATCCTCACTTTCAACAGTTAGAGGCAAGTTGGCGGGGGCTTGAGTATCTTACTGCCCAAATAGGTCCGCAAGAACACAGCCTTGTGACCAAAGTGAAGTTGATTAGTATCAGTTGGCAAGAGTTGTGTCGCGATGTCTCTAGAGCCATCGAATTTGATCAAAGTGAGTTATTTAAACAGATCTATAGCAATGAATTTAATATGCCTGGTGGAGAGCCCTTTGGCATGCTTGTCGGCGATTATCGAGTGAGTCATAAAGCGCGTAACGGTATTGCGATAAATGATTTAGAAGCGCTGCGGGCTATTAGTCTTACCGCCGCAGCCGCTTTTGCTCCTTTTGTCACGGGGGCAGATCCTTCAATGTTGGGGGTCGATTATTTCAGTGAATTGGCGTCGGTGCGTGATATTGCGGCGCAGTTCTCTCAAGATGAATACCTGTTGTGGCGCAAGTTAAGAAGTCAGGAAGACTCGCGATTCTTAGGTATTGCTGCACCAAATATCTTGATGCGGGAGCCATATCAGCAAGATGGCCGACGTCAAGAAGGCTTTATGTTTGTTGAGCAAGTGAATGATCCGGAACGCGATTATTTATGGGGAAATGCGGCCTATGGTGTGGCTTCGGTAGCGGTACGTGCATTTAGAGAGTCGGGTTGGTTCAGTCAAATTAGAGGCTTACAGCCGGGTCAATATAAACATGGTCTGGTGTTTGACTTGCCTGGTTCAGATTTTAAGCTGTCACGGCATATTCGTTCAGCGAAGCCCCCAGTTAATTTGCAGGTGGGAGATCGACTAGAGAAACAGTTGTCTGATAGCGGTTTTATTCCGGTCTCCACTGTTCCTCACACCGAGCACTTAGTCTTGTACAGCAATGCTTCGGTGAATCTACCGAAGCATTATGACAGTATGGCGGTGGCGGTGAATGCGCGCCTCTCCTCAATGTTGCAATATGTATTATGTGTCTCGCGATTTGCTCATTATCTCAAGATTATAGGACGTGACCGGGTCGGCAGATTTGATAGTGCCCACTTGATCGAACGTGATCTACAGCGTTGGTTGCATCGCTATACCACCGCCTCCGATGAGGCATCTGACGAAATCCGAGCCCGTTATCCGCTGAATGAAGCCAGTATCCAGGTTAAAGAGCAGCGGGGTAAACCCGGCCATTACTACTCCATTATTCACTTACGACCACATTTTCAGCTGGATCAGATGGTATCCAGTATTCGCTTGATAACCGAGTTATCGCCAAGCTACCACCAAGCAGGATAAATAGATGCAACAACAAATAAAACAGTTGATTCAACAGGGACAGTTAAGTGAAGCAATTGCCGCGACTATCGCGCATTTAAAAGTAAAACCTAAAGATTTAGATACGCGCAGTAGCTTTATTGAGTTGTTGTGTATTGATGGCCAGTTAGAGCGCGCCGATCAGCAGTTAGATCTATTGGTGAAACAGCACCCGCAATGTGTACCAGGGGCATTAAACATGCGTCAGTTAGTACACGCGGCTCAATCTCGAGTTGATTTTGCGCACGGTGGCGATACCGCCAGTTTGGTGAGTGGTGCAAAGCAAAGCTTAACTCAGCTTATTGAATTGCGTTTAGCGTTGCTCAATAAAGATCAGCGTGCATTAACGCGTGCAGCGCAGCAGTTGGAGCATTTGCGTGAATCTGCTGAGTTAACAATCAACGATCAAACTTGCACTGAACTTCGTGATTTAGATGACAGCTTAGCGGGTTACTTGGAAGTGTTTGGCTCAAATGGCTTGTATTATTTTGTGTCTTTTGCCGATGTGACTTGGCTAAAGTTACTCCCCGCGACCAGTCTATTCGAACAGATCTGGCGTCGTGCTGAATTAGATATAAAAGATGGTCCTTCAGGTGAAGTATTCCTGCCGATGACTTACCTCGCTAGTGAGAGCGACGCTGAAAAATTGGGTCGCGAAACAGATTGGCAGCCCTTGTTAAATAGTGAGTTCTTTCAAGGACGAGGGCTAAAAATGTGGCTAGTAAACGATAATGCGCTGGCTATATCTTTGCTTGAGTCTTGCTCTACTCTTAGCTGCACAGAGACGGTTGAGTGATGAGTGGTTTACCAGCTTTGCAACTGTCCTTACTTGATCGTTTGTGTAATACCCATGATGACGCGCTGGCTTCAAACGGCGTTTACTCTAGCTATGGTCGACAGGCTTATCGGCAAAGTATTCGTCGAGATCTAGAGGCCTTGCTGAATGCTAAATTGCATTGGCATACCTGGCCAGAGTGGTACCACGAGCTCGATCTTTCTTTATTTAGCTACGGACTACCCGATTTCTCGTCAATGCCTTTAAGTAGTCAGGATGGAAGAGAGAGGCTCTGTCAGATTGTTGAACAAACGATCCGCAAATTTGAGCCGCGCTTTATTGATGTATCGGTGTCGACGGTAAGCGATGAGCAACCGCTGGATCGAGTATTACGTTTGCGGATCCATGCCTTGTGTCATGCCGATCCTGAACCGGAAGAGATGACCTTCGATTCCGAAGTTGAACCCGTTTGCTTAGGCATAAAAATAGTTGAGTAAGTCATGAGTGATGAACTATTAAAGTATTACAATCGTGAACTTGCTTATCTGCGTCATATGGGGGCCGAGTTCGCCGAACGTTATCCTAAAGTGGCTGGGCGTTTGCGGATCAGCGAAGAAAGTGTCGAAGATCCGCATGTATCTCGTTTATTAGAGGGCGTTGCTTTGTTAACTGCTCAAGTGCGGCAAAAGCTTGATGACAGTTTTCCTGAGCTTACGGAAGCTCTACTTGGTCAACTTTACCCTGATTATCATGCACCGATCCCCTCGATGTCAGTGATTAAGATGAGCACTCAAAACGTCACTGACTATAGTTTGATGATCCCTAAAGGGACGGAATTAGATACCCAAGTTCCGGGCTATAAAAGTTGTCGTTTTAATACGTGTTACGACGTGCAAATGTGGCCGATAGAGCTTACTAAAGCGAGTTTTGAAAGTGCCCCCTTTAAAGCGCCTCGGCCCAATTTTCAAAAGCATGTTAGCGCCGTTTTAAAATTAAGACTGAGTTGCGAATTTGATGATGTGTCGTTCCGTGATTTAGGTATCGACAAGCTGCGATTCTATATTCACGGCCAACCACAGCTGAGCTATCAACTTTATCAATTAATTTTTCAATCGAGTGTTGGTATGGCATTTGCCAATCCTGACAGTATGCAGGCTCGCCAATATTTGCAAGCAAGGCATATACATGCGGTCGGCTTTGCCGATGAAGAAAAGGTCGTACCTTACGAACAACGTAGTTTTAATGGCTACCGTTTGTTGGTTGAGCATTTTTTATGTCCTGAGAAATTCATGTTTTTTGAGCTTCAAGATCTGGAGCCCAATTGGTTTGGTGAGCAGCATGAAGTGGACCTATATATCTATCTTGACGCCGATTCTGATATTCTGGCGAAACAGCTTAGTGCAGATAACATCTTACTTGGTTGTGTACCTGTGGTGAATCTGTTCGAAGATGAGTTGGAGCCGCTGCGCTTAGATCCCGCTCGGTTTGAGCATCGTCTGGTGCCTCGCTATCGTGATGCGGATATCTCCGAAGTGATTCGCATATTAGATGTAGAAGCTTTTGATCAGCACGACAATGGTGTTGCAGTCACGCCTTTTTATGGTAGTCAGCTTCCTCATTATGTGCCTGCGGGTCATCTATTTTGGACGCTGCGTCGTGAATTCAACAAATGGGCGGGAGGCCATGACGAGCCGGGCGTAGAGAGCTATTTATCAGTGGTTGATGGCAATGCGAAGCCGCTGGATATCGAGCAGCATGAACAATGGCTGATTTCAGCGAAAGCTCTGTGCAGTAATCGAAATTTGCCTGCAAGACTGCCCTTTGGTGGGGGTCAACCCTCGGTCGTGATGCCCAGTCGCGCTGACTCTCTAAAAAATGTTCGCTGTTTGCTGCCATTTAGCGAACCGGTGCGACCGGCAATGTTTGATGCTTCTCGCTGGCAATTGGCCAGTCACCTAACGCTCAATCACTTTACTCAGGCAAATGCAGTCCAGTTGTTGCAGGAGTTGTTGCAGTTGTACGACTTTAAACAGTTACCGCAAACCAAGGTGTTGATTGAAGCTATCACCAGTCTGGATGTTCAGCGAGCAACCGCAAGAGTCGTACAAAATGGTCGAGTTGGTTTCTGCCACGGTTCGGACATCGAGCTTGTATTTACCAACCAAGATTTGTCTGGCACCAATCTGTTCTTTTTTGGCAATGTACTGGCACACTTTTTTGCACAATACACCACCATTAATAGCTTTACCCGTTTAACGATTCGAATACTGGGCCATGCTCAAGCATTGCATCGCTGGCCCGCCTTGGCGGGAGATATGGAGCTGTTATGAATCTCTTTGAAGGCTTAAATAGTGGCAGCGAACAAGATTTTCATCATAGTGTGGTCGCGATCCAAGCAAGTCGGGGGGGCGTTCATCATGGAATAGGCTCCGATACGCTGCCAAAGCACGAAGCGCTGCGTTTTAAAGTGCCGCAAAATTTAGGTTTTCCGGGAAAAGCCTTAGCGAAGGTGGTGGTGCCAGAGTCGGCCTCGCAACCTTACCAGGTGTACGTCAATTTCATGGGCCTAACCGGGCCTAGTGGCGTATTACCCAGCCATTATAGTGAATGGGTCATGGAACGTTGCAAACAAAAAGATGAATCGATGCGTGACTTTTTAGACATCTTTCATCACCGCGTTATTTCTTTGTACCACCGCGCTTGGGAGAAATATCAGTACCCACTGCAATATCTGCGTCGCTTACAAACTGGGCAATCCGATCCTATTTCTTTGGCTTTGCACGCATTAGCGGGGACTTCTACTTCTAGTCAACTTTATGTCGGCGGACTGTTTTCTCAAACCATACGCAGTGCACAAGCCTTAAAACAAATCGTTCAGCTGATATCAGGCTGTCAGGTGGTGGTTCATCAGCGAGTCGGGCAGTGGCTGAGTTTAAATGAATCTGAGCAAACGCAGTTAGGAGGCCGATTCACCCCTGAAGGTCAGCATGCTCAGCTTGGCAGAAGTGCCACCTTGGGCAGCAAAATATGGGATGTGGGCTCAGCCATTGACATTGATATTCAGGCCGACAGTCAAGCGGCGGCTCAGCGTTTGTTACCAGGAGGGCCGTTATTGGATCTATTGCAACAAACCGTGGCCGCATATTTACCGAATCATATTCGTCCTCGTTGGAGTTTAAGTGCACGTTATCGAGATATGCCGAGTGGGCGTTTAGGTCATTGCAGCTTGGCTCTTGGGCGCGGCGCATCCTTAAGCATGAATAGTCGGCACATGGAACAGTACACCAAGATAGTGATTGCGTAAGCGCATTCGAAAGCAAGGAAAGGGAATAAAAATGACCACAATGAGTTTGAAATCAATGGTTGAGAAGCTGTCGCCAGCTGCCAAGCAAAGTTTAGAGTCGGCCGCCGCGCTATCTAATAGCCGTAGTCATTTTAGTGTTGAAGTTCAGCACTGGCTGTTGGCAATGTGTGAGCAGCGCAGTGAGGATTTATACATCATCGCTCAGTATTATTCGCTTGATTTAGCGGGCTTTATTCAGGATTTAAATCGTAGTCTTGAACAAGCTAAAACGGGTAATCCACAAACCCCAAGTTTGTCTCCGCAAATTGTGAGTCTATTAAGTGCAGCATGGATGGTCGCGACGATTGAATACCAGCAAACCAGCATTTTTCCAGTGCATATTCTTCACGCTTTATTGAGTGACGATACTTTAAGTTTCACCACCATGGATTATTTGCAACATTTGGAAGCCATTGAGGTGAGTCAACTGAGCCGTATTTGGTCGGGCCTGCAAAATAACGTTGGTGATGGCACTGTTCAGACTCAATCCTCAGCTAAAACGCCTAACTTAGAGCAGTTTACCATCGACTTAACCGAGCAAGCTCGACAGGGCCAACTCGACCCAATTTTAGGGCGTGATGATGAAATCCGTCAGATGATCGATATTTTAACTCGTCGACGGCAAAATAACCCAATTTTGACAGGTGAGGCTGGGGTGGGTAAAACGGCCGTTGTGGAAGGTTTAGCTCAACGTATTGTCGCCAAAGATGTACCTGAATCATTACAGAATGTGAGGATTCAGGTCTTGGATTTAGCCTTGCTACAGGCAGGTGCTGGGATGAAGGGCGAGTTTGAAAATCGTTTAAAGTCGGTGATCAGCGAGGTAAAAAACTCGGCAATCCCAATCGTTGTTTTTATCGATGAAGCGCATACGTTAATTGGCAGTGGCGGCCAAGCTGGGCAGAACGATGCTGCTAATTTACTCAAGCCAGCCTTGGCGCGGGGTGAACTGCGAACAATTGCCGCTACAACTTGGGCTGAGTACAAGAAATATTTTGAGAAAGACGCTGCCTTGACGCGTCGCTTTCAAGTGGTGAAAGTTGAAGAGCCTAGTGAAGACAAAGCGATCGTCATGTTGCGAGGTTTGCTGCCAGCGATGGAAAAGCATCATCGAGTCAGTATTAGCGATCAAGCTTTACAGGCAGCAGTTTGTCTTTCAAATCGTTACATTAATGGTCGTCAACTACCCGATAAAGCGGTGGCCTTGCTCGATACAGCTTGTGCCCGGGTAGCGATGAGCCAAGCGGCAACGCCAAGCCAGGTAGAGCATTTACAGCGACAGCAGCAACAACTCAGTGCTCAAATTGAGCAATTAGAGAGAGAACAGTTAACGGGTTCTAATCATCAAGCTCTACTCAGCCAACTTAGCTGCCAATTGGTAGATGTTCAAGCTGCCTTTGCGCAAGCCGAAAGCACTTGGCGTGACGAACAGGGTTTGGTGAAAAAAGCCAAGCAGTATGTTGATGAGATCTTAAATGTGGATCATGACGATCGGCTTGAGTTACGTCGTCAGCTGGTGGATTTGAAAGCCTCTTTAGCGGAAGTGGCTCAACCGATGGTGTTCTTAGAAGTTGATGAATTACTCGTTGCAGAGGTGATTGCTGATTGGACGGGTATTCCTCTTGGGCGGATGCAAGCTAATGAGATAACTACGGTTTTGAACTTATCACAGAAAATGGCCGAGCGGATTATCGGCCAGGATCACGCTCTAGATTTAATCAGCAAAGTAGTACAAACCACCCGTGCTCATCTCAGTGACGAGCGTAAGCCCAATGGGGTGTTTTTACTCACGGGACCCAGCGGTACAGGTAAAACGGAAACCGCTTTAACTTTGGCTGAACAGGTCTATGGCAGTGAAGATAACCTCACGGTAATCAATATGTCGGAGTTTAAGGAGGAGCATAAGGTCTCTTTATTAGTCGGCTCTCCTCCGGGATACGTGGGGTATGGTGAAGGGGGCGTGCTCACCGAGGCTGTGCGGCGCAAACCTTACAGCGTGGTATTACTGGATGAGATGGAAAAAGCCCACCCCGGAGTGCAAGACATATTTTATCAGGTCTTCGATAAAGGCTCGATTAAAGATGGTGAAGGTCGAGACATAGACTTCAAAAATACCATCATCATTATGACTTCGAATGTTGGAACTGATACCACCACTGCTTTGTTTGAGGATCAAGAAACAGCCCCTGATATTGACGGCTTAAAACAGGCGCTTAACGATGACCTGCTCGCCGTATTTAAGCCGGCTTTTATCGGTCGCTTAAATGTGATCCCTTTTATTCCTCTAAATCACGTCACACTGCAGCAGATTGTTCGTTTGCAGTTACAGCGTGTCGAACAACGGTTTTCCAAGAGTTATAAAGGAACATTACGTTTTTCTGAGCAAGTCGCTGAATATTTGAACCAACAATCAAATAACGCAGATATAGGTGCGAGGGCGATTCAAAATAATATTCAAAATGATTTATTACCGATTATATCGAAAAAGGTGTTGGAGGCTGTTTTTTCTAAGAAAAACGTCGGTTCAATCTTAATCGATATACGTGATTCTAATTATTGTGTAGAAACAGAGTGATTTGTGTTTATTTATTGATGTAAATATCTATAATGTGTTCTTCGAAGTTGTGATGGTTGTCTTTTTAATTTGTTTTTTACTGGATTGATTTGTGAGATGGCTGCGACAAGTAAATTTGCTCGTTTAAGGCGATGCATTAATAACCTAGCCCTTATGGGTATATTTTTAAAAATTAGCTAAAGGAACTTAGCATGCAAGCAAATACTTATTTGAAATATGGTGATATTAAAGGCGAAGCAACCGCTGAGCAGTACAAAGATCTAATTACGCTGTTATCAGTTGATTGGTCGGTGAGTCGTGAGATCACTTCTCATACGGGGACTGCCCAAGATCGTGAAGCGAGCGCAACGCGCTTATGTGATGTCACAATTTCAAAAATGCAAGATAAAGCTTCGCCTGATTTATTCAAAGAAGCCACTATTGGTAAGGGTAAACCAGCAGTTTTCCACATTACTAAGCAAGGTGAAAAAATTGAAGAAATCATGAAAATCGAGTTAACCGATGCGATGATTTCTAGTTATGCCGTTTCGATTCAAGATGATCGTCCGGTAGAGCACATCACGATTTCTTACACTGAAATGATGATGACCGTTACCCCAACTGATGATCAAAATAATGTTCAAGCACCACTTGTTTACGGCTATAGCGGTGTTAAAGGTCAACAAATGTAATTGTTCTTACCTATGGGGTAGTTTTTAACTATCCCGTTTTTATCTTTATTTATTGTGAAAAATGAGAAATATGAAAAAGGCAAGCCAGAGCAAGAATATCATACAAATAGAAACACCTTTAGGTAAGGATGTACTCCACCTTACTCAATTTGATATTCAAGAAGGTATCTCTATTCCTTTTTCTATAAATGTTTCTTGTTATAGCAATGGTCAGCTTATTTCTCAGGATGATCTTATTGGTAAATCAGTGACGGTTAAATTAGATTACCAAAAATCTGAAGAAACTGTTACTCGCTATTTTAATGGTTTTGTTTCTAGCATCCATGCATTAGGTAGTCGTATTTCTAGCGAAGCCGAAGGGGAAAAATATCAGGATTATCGTTTGCAGCTGGTATCGGGTTTACATTTTTTAAAGCAACGAATCAATTGCAGAATTTTTCAGAAGCTTAGTGTAGAACAAATTGTCAAAAAGATACTTACTGAACACGGTGTACCGATGCAGAGCGAGCTTAAGTCAACTTACTCGAATTTGGCTTTTAAGGTTCAATACAACGAAAGTGACTTAGACTTTGTGCATCGCCTATTAGAAGAGGCGGGCATTTTTTATTTTATAGAACATCGTAAGAGCAAGCATTCTGTGGTTTTAGTCGATGCTTTGACCGCTTACCGAGAGGCTGAAGAGTCGCAGGTCGTTTTTACTACCGGCTCCTTAGCCGAAGCGCATGTTTTTTCTTGGAACGGTAATTTTCAGCTCCCTGCTGGACGCTCGGTTAAGTATGGTTTTGATTTTATAAAGCCCAAAGTAAAACCAAAGGGCGAGCAACAAAAAGTAGCCGTAAGTAAACAGCAATTAAGTAGTGAAGTCTTTGAATACTATGCTGGTTCTGAATTAAACCCGGAGTTGCAAAATTCTGCGAATATTGCTTTAGAAGCGATGCAAAGAGATACCTTGTTGTGTGCTGGTGGTAGTACTTGCGCGACTTTTTCGGCAGGCCAATACTTTACTTTCAAGTCTCATGAAGATCCAAAACAGCTGAACAAAAGTTATTTGATTACCCAGCTGTCTTTAAGTGTCGCCATCGTTAGTCAAACGGGAGCCGCGAAAAATAGTGGTCAGGTATTACACAATCAGTTTTCGTGCATACCTTCCGAGGTGCTATTCAGACCTTTACAGGTCACCCCGCGCCCCTTGATCCATGGCTCTCAAACCGCTTTAGTCACTGGCGATCCAGGTGAAGATATCCACGTGGATAAATATGGCCGGATTAAAGTCTTATTTCATTGGGATCGTGAAGCCAAGCCGGATAGCAGTAGTTCTTGCTGGATCCGAGTGGCGCAAAATTGGGCGGGTAGCCGCTATGGCGCATTTTTTTTACCGAGAGTGGGCCAAGAAGTACTGGTGAGTTTCCTTAATGGTGATCCCGACCAACCAGTGATTACCGGAGCGTTGTACAACGGTGATCAAATGCCGCCCTACGCTTTACCCAGTAAGAAATTCCAGTCGGGTATTAAAACGCGTTCTACGAAGGGGGGCGGGGAAAGTAACTTCAACGAGATTCGTTTTGATGACGATGCCGGAAAAGAATTACTTTATCTGCAGGCGGAGAAGGATTTACAGACAGAGATTAAGAACTGCCAAACCGAAAAAATCGGTAAAAATTTAACGGTTGAAGTTGTGGAAAACCAGTCTGAAACCATTGGTAAAAACTTGCTGATCGATGTTGGCAAAAATATCGATTTGGTGGCTGGCAGTCAGGTCACAATTAAGGCTGGTGGTGCCTCTATTATTTTATCGAGTGGTGGCAATATCGACATTAAGGGCTCGTCCATTTCTATTAATGGTTCGGCTATCGCCCTTAAGGCGCCTTCCATCTCGTTAAACTAGGAAATTACATGGGTAAGCCAGTCGCAACGTTGGGGTCGTTTCATATGTGCCCTAAGGTTGAAAATAAAGTACCCCATGTGGGAGGGCCCGTTGCCAGTGGTAATGGAGGAGTCACTGTGGGCGGGATGCCAGTTACCTGTGTTGGTGACAAATTAGTGTGCATTGGCCCTCCAGATTCAATTTCTACGGGCTCCGGTTCGGTCACTGTAGGGGGAAAAGCGGTAGCTCGCTTAGGTGACTCGACCGACCATGGTGGCAAGATATTGGCAGGTAATCCAACGGTGTTAATTGGCTAAGATGATTTTAACACTAGACATTGAAGCGATGCAGTTGGGCCAATACGATGACCCAGTCAATATTTTTGAGCTTAGCGAGAAGCAGGCCTTGCAGCCAGAATTAAGGCTCCATCAGCAAGGCTGCTTACGCCATTTTAGTTTTGACCACACAGTTACCGAGCGTTTGCTTGAGCTTCGTTGGGATGCCGATGCGGTTTTCATATTACTACCCGAGGCCCCGATTGTTCAGGCTAAAGGGAAAGACTATCAGCGGCTTCTTGACTTGATCCCTAGTATAAAAGGTTTAGCCAAAGTGTATTTGTTCCCCTATGGCCGGAGTGCTTTGCAATTAGCTATGCGTCAAGCGGTTAAGCTGATTTCGCTACAGCAAGTGAGTGATATTCAGCTCATTGCCTACCATGAGGACCCGCGTTTAATCACTCTTGTGAGAGAACCGAGCACTCCTGCCAGCCAATGTTTTATTGCCGGCCGACTGCGTCCAGCAGACAAAGGCTTTGTGATCCCTTGGACCAGTTACGAAGTGCAGACTTCAGATAAAAGCACTCAAGCTACGATTGCAGCACTGATTCAGCGCTATCAGCGTCAATGCGGCAAGTCGCTCAGCCAATGTTATTTCCCAACTGCGTTGCCGCAAGCTTTGAGGGATGGCTGGTTACACAGTGTTGAGTATTTTCAAGACAGCCTTACATCGCGCAGCCAGTTTATCTTTGCCGATGCACTGATTGGCGACTTGGGGGTGTGTAGTGGTATCTATAACTTATGCCATTGTTTAATGCTGTATCAGCAGCAAAAATATGTTGGAACAAGCTTTCAGCTGGCTCTTTCCGATGATGCCTATCGGAGCGCAATGACGCTTCGTTGGGTCGCTTAGTGGTGTAAACAGTAGTATGGATGGAACCCAAAAACAAGTTGTAACCGCTAACGATGGTTTTGCTTATGAGTTTTTTAAAGGCATTAAAAAAAATACCTCAACATCAATTTCTTTTACTGATGTCGCGAGCGTTGAGCTGTTTTTAACGAAGTTTAATGGGGCCGTCAATGCTGCTGGAAAAGGGCTGCATACGGTTTATCTTTTGTTGCCTTTAAATAAGCGAAAGCAGCCGCGGCAACAGCTTGTAAATGCTTTACTCTCTGGCGAAATTTGGTGTTATCAGCAGCGGGTAAAACAGTTGCCGATTTCATCTCCTGCTTCGACTCCCTCTCGGAGTTCATCCGTCCAAAATGAACCCAAAGCTCCGGGAGGGCGCTCGAAGACTCAAGTACAAACTCAAGACCAGCACGCAAGTGAGCCTGTTGCACAATCGATTGATCATCAAGATACCGTATTGTGCGGCGATCCTGTTGCGATGAGTAGTGGTGAGGAAGTCCTTCAGTTGGTAGATGTTCATCTACAGGGGCATGTAGCACTGTGCTGGCAGCGTATTTATCGTTCTAGTTGCTCCCACCTTGATCTGGGACTGGGTCTGGGTTGGCGTAGTAATTTTCATTATAGCTTAGAGGAAGATTTCGGCGAACAGCCGTGCTGGCAATTTACCGACGCATTGGGTCAAGTATTCCGCTTTCCCTATGTTGCGGTGGGAGCCAAAAGTGTCCAGCTCAGGTCGGGTATGGTACTTCGGCATCAAAGTGATGAAATGATTATCACTCATGCTGATGGCAAATTATTGCGCTTTAGTAAAATCCAACAACATTGGCTGCTTACCAAGTTAAGTGAAGGTGTCGATTGCACTTTCCGTTTGACTTATTCAGCGGCGCAGCGGCTTACGGTTGTAGAAGTAAATCGAAGCCAGAGCATTTACTTACGTTACGACCTAAATGGCCATTTACTTGAGGTGCGTTCAAGTAGAGCTCAAGATGCGCAAATTTATGCAAGCTATAGTTACGACGACGCTGGTCAGTTGGTCGACGCGACGAATCGTTTTGCTCAACAAGAACGCTATCGCTATCAACAGGGTTTGCTTATTCAGCGCACCCGCGCCTCGGGTTTTAGTCACTATTTTTCTTGGGATGGCTCCGCTCAAGATGCTCGTTGTATCGAGCAATGGGGCGACAACGAACGCTATCACTACCGCTTTGAATACCAGCCTGAACAGGGATTAAGCCGCAGTTTTGATAGTTACGGTAACTGTTGGACCTATTGGCATAACCCACAGGGACAAATTCTTAAAAAAATTGCGCCCGATGGCGCCACTTGGCGATTTGAATATGATGAGCTCCAGCGAAAAATTAGCCAAACTGAACCAAATGGGACAACTACGTGTTTCCATTATAATAGTGCAGGCCAGTTAGTTGCCGAGCTCCATCCGAACCAAAGCTTGACTTGTTATTCCTATAATCGTTTAGGTTTTGTGAATCAGATTGACTATGCCGATGGTTCATCACTCAAACGGGAATACAACAGCTTAGGTTTACTTACCCAAGAAATCGACGTGCAAGGTGTGGTCACTCAATATCGCTACGATGCGCACAGTCGTTTAATCAACAAGTCTGCCGGTAATCAGCCTGCACAGTTATTTTGGTGGAACGAACAAGGTCTGCTGAGCGCCAAGCAAGTGGGCGATGCCCTGACGCGCTACAGCTATAACGCTATTGGAGAATGTAATGGTGAAGTGAATGCCTACGGTTGGGTTAGTCAGTATGTTCGTAATGCCCAAGGGCAGCTGATTGAGGTAGTTCATTATCACCAAGACCAGCCACAGCACACCCGGTGCCAGCGATACGCCTATGACCAAGCTGGACGGCTCAGCGCCCGAACCAACCCGCTTGGTCATACCACCAACTTTGAATATCAAGGATTATCGCAGCCTAGTAAACAGATTAACCCCGATGGTTCATGGCTTGCTTTTAGCTACGATAAAGAGCGCAACCTAACAGCCATTGAGCGTAGCGACGGTCAGCGTTATCAATTGGAATACGACAGTTGTGAGCGTATACGTAAAACCATCGGTTTTGATGGGCGCGAGCAAGCCTATCAATACAACCTGGCTGGTCAACTAATACAGTTAGTGGAAAACAGCGAGCGCTTGGTGCAGCTGAAGCGAAATAGCTTAGGCCAAGTGATTGAGCAGCGCAGCACCGCCAATGGCATGACTTTAATTAACGACTTTGCTTACAACTTACAAGGCAAACTAAGCCAAGCCAATAATAGCGCTCGTAAAATTCGTTTTAATTACTTTGCCAATGGTCAGTTACAGGAACACTGGCAAGACGACTGGCATATCCGCCATCAGCTTAATCAGCAAGGCTTGCGCAGCCAAACCCGCTTACCTGACAGCAGTATGCTTCGTTATCGCTACGATGAACACGGTCGCTTAAGTGCACTAACATTGAATGGCCAAGCACTGATATCCCGCCAGTTTAATGCCAGCGGCAGCGAGCTAAACCGCGAGCTCAGTGCTAGTCATCAACAGCATAATCATTACGACCCTCAAGGGCGTTTGCTGAAGCAAGAGTGGCAGGGCGACACATTAAATCTGGCGCGTGACTACCGTTTTGATGATGGCGACCAATTGCTGGGGGTCAACGATAGTGAGCTGGGCGCACAAAATTACAGCTACGACCCGCTTAGCCAACTCACCAAAGCCACCTCTCACAGCGGTGACAATCAAGCCTTTAGTTTCGACAGTTTTGCTAATCCCAAACAAGGCGAGTTGGCCGGCGATAAGCTGCTGATGCTCAACGAGCGTAGTTACCGCTACGACCGCTACGGCAATCAAGTACTCGCTAGCCAAAGTAAGGTGCGTCAGCAGCGGGTATTTAATGGTTTAAACCAACTGGTTCGGCTGAGTGAGGGGAGGAAACATGCTGAATATCATTACGATGCTCTTGGGCGTCGTAGCCGTAAAATCACCTCCAGCGGCACCACTGACTATCTCTGGGAGGGCCAACAGTTAATCGGTGAACACTGCCAAGGGCAATTTACCTGGTATGTGTACGAGCCTAATAGTCACCGCCCACTGGCCATGATTAAACAAGGCCAGGTTTACCACTATCACCTAGACCACCTCGGCACGCCTATTCGTTTAAGTGATGAGCAAGGCAACATCGTATGGCAAGCCCACTATCAGGCCTACGGTGCAATAGAGCAACTAAGTATTAACCAAATTAGCAACCCGCTGCGTTTTCAAGGCCAATATCATGATGATGAGAGTGGTTTACACTACAACTTTCACCGTTACTACTGCCCACAGCAAGGGCGCTACATCCAGCAAGACCCGATTGAACTACTCGGTGGCTTAAACCTCTACCAATACACTCCAAGCCCGACTAACTGGGTAGATCCTTTGGGTTTGTGTAAAGAGGATGGTGCCCCTTTGGTTGCTGGACTCCCTCTATTGGCTCCGGCTGCTCAGCCCTTAGCATCAACAGGCTCGCAAGTATTAGGACAATACGCTACGCGGCAAGCCGCCAACCAAGCGGTTTATGCTGTTGCGGAAAGGTCTTTATTGGCGTCATTGATACCCAAAACACCATGGGCACTGCTGTTTTATTCGGCTGAAGTCGGAGCGGGTTCAGATGATGTAGCCGGTTTTATTCAGCAACAAGCTCAGCAAGATGAGCTGGGGCATCGAACGTGGTTGGCTAATGGTGGTGATGGTAGTATTGAGGAGTGGAAGTCTCGGGGTAAGCCCTCTGAGTTGGTGGCTAATGTTACTGAGGAAACTGGCTTGGCAGATGAATTTAAGCTGAGCGATGGGCAGAAAAATGATATAGTTTCTATCAGAAAAATATTTGGAGATAATTTAAATTCTAGAGTTGAAATTGAAGCTAATGCATTAATTGCAGCAGGTAGAACGGATGGGGTAGCACTTTCTTGTGCTGGTATAGCTGAGCAAGGCATTGTGGGTGAAACCTTTCAAAATATTCCTTTCTCTATGAAAAAAGGAAGAACTTTCCCGGGCACTGAGAGGTTTGGGGAAAATAATGGTTTCATCAGAATAACAGACCAAGCGGCTTACTTGGATGAAGTAACAAGGCTGTATGCGAAAACTGGTAATGATTTAAATCCTGTGATAAGGGACCAAATCAAAGCGCATGTGAGGCAAGGTGCCGAGTTTGGACTTCGTGATGAAAAAGGGTTGAAGGGTATGCCAGGGCTTCATGCGGAAATACAGTCTGCAAATTATGTGTTGAATCAAGTGAAAGCAAAGCCAGGTTTTGATATTAGTAACGTACAAGTTTCAACCTATAAGCTTCAGAACAGCCCTGGTCAAGGTGGGCCATTTACAGCTTGTAATCATTGTAGTGGTATTTTACAGGGTTTTGATATATTGACTGGTCATTGATGATGATAGTAGTTAAAAGTGAACTTGAATTTGATAGTTTCAATAAAGCGTTCTATTGCGGGAGCTTGTTTAGTGGTGTCATTATAGATGTTGTCGATGGTGTTGTGGTTGAAAAAAAAATATGTCGCCAAGGGAAAATAGTTGGCGATTACACCTTACCATTTCCACTTTATGAAACCAGTAAACTAGAAATTGATGCTGAATTTTTAGACGGATTTGACGAACCTTTTAAATTTCGAGGAGAGCTATATAACGGTGTTGCTTACTTTTTTTATAAGGGTGAACATTCGATAGTAAAACAGTATGACAATGGAGAGGAAGTCTCGGAAGCAAAGTATTTAAATGGCATTTTACAAAGTTTAGAGCATGCTGAACAGGATGATCGCATGACACAAGATTATGTATGGGATGAGGGTGGAAGTATTAAAGACTTTTGTATTCATGCTGTAGGTAAGTTTCAGATGGCCCTGCATTTTGAGTCTGAAGAAAAGATATCGTTATTGACTGTACGTGGTCACTATTTCCAAGAAATAGAAGCATCAAAAGGCTTAGTATTAGTTGATAAGTTTTATAGTCCAGACTTCTTGAGAGAGATTAGTGGCGGAACGAAGTTAAATATCTCTGGTTCGAATATAACTGATAGTATGTTTAGTGATTTACTTCAGGGTGATGGACTGAAAGACACTCAGCAGCTTCAAATATATAATACTGGTATAACTAATGTAAGTTTTCAAAAAATAATCAGACTGATTAAGCTTTCTGAGTTGTATGTGGAATCTGACATTTTGACAAATGATGATGTAAAGCATTTCAAACTAGCACATCCTAACTGTTATGTGAGGTTTAATGGTGAAGAAGTTATTATTTAGCTTTTAAGGTTGCACGAACTGTTTGATCCGCTTGTCGAGTTGTCTCTGGTAGCCGGTATTTAGGAGAGAGTTTTAGTACCCATTCACAGGCCGTTGCGAGTGAAATACGGTGGCCGATTGAAACGTAAATAGGATTGATACCAGTTTGCGTTCTTAATGCATTACCAATTATTTCATTGTTATCAACAAGAGGCGCAATTGCGCCTCTTGTTGTATCTGGATTTTCATGTTCTCCGAGTAATCGTGTCTTGCCACAGCCGACAGTCGGTACATCAAAGATCACTCCCAAATGACAGGCTAACCCAAAGCGCCGGGGATGAGCAAGACCTTGTCCATCACAAATGACTAAGTCAGGTGTGTGTTTAAGCTTTGAAAAGGCCTTCATTAGCGGTGGTAGCTCGCGAAAAGAAAATAGACCAGGAATGTAAGGGAAATTAACAGTATCAGTTGCTGTCGCTGTTTCGATTACTTCTAAAGTAGTTGTGTCAAGAATGACGGCTGCAGCTATTAGTTTGTTGCTTTCCTTGGAATAGGCGACATCAACTCCGGCAACCAGATGAATTTTACCAAATTGATCTTTTTGTATTACTTTAGCTGCAAGTGAGTGCTGAAGTTGCAAGGCTTCTGTTTCAGTAATATCCCAAGAGTGTGTAATGACTGGCTGCATAAGAAATCTGTATCTGTTTGGTTACAGCAATGAACATCATGGGCACTTAATCCAATATACTTATGTATTGCCCATTCGTTATGCATTCAGTTGCATGTAGTGGTTAGAAACATTCTATTGCTTTGGGTGATCGTTTTGTCCCAAAGGCTATAATTAATCAGCATATTATGCACGTTTTCAGTTGTTGTAAAGGGTGAATCGCCCTTAGTTTTTCGGAGGCTAACTTTCTTGAGAGAATTAGCCAATGAGCAAAAGAATTACCTATTCCCCAGAAGTCCGTGAACACGCAGTGCGCATGGTTCTGACATCAGAACGTGAGTACTCGTCCCGATGGTGTTTACCAACACCCCAATCCGCCCCCTGATTTTGTGATTACCGAGGCGAAATACGGCAAATCGCGCTTGGGTAAGACAACGACTGGCAAGCAGATGAGTGATGACTGGGTGACGGACAAGCGCCTAAGGGATGCAGGCATCACTAGCAGGAAAGAGCGTGATAGGATTCTAGACGCGCTTGACGAGGGTGATGGTAGTGTTGAAAAAATGTTAATCCGCAATAAAGCAGATGGCACAGTCGTCGCAAAGCGATTAGATAAGCACGCTAAAGTTGTTAGTTCAGGATTGATTTTATAAGGTACAAGATGATTAGGGATACGAATAAAAGCAAAGAATATTTTGAAGAGTTAGTTGACTACAGCCAAGAGTCGATTAAAAAAAGAGCTCTAAAGCTTTCATCACAAGCTGAGTTGGGTGTTTCAACCAAGCTCAATTTGTCTTTCCGCCTACTGACAAATCATATTGTGTTAATGCAAGAACGCTATTCGCTTGGGGATGACTTAAGTGAGTTTGAGTATCTCTTAGAAATGGCTATTGAGTATCGCCGCAAACAGAAGCAATTCGCAGATGCCTTGCCTTCAAATGAGCAAAAAGATCGTATTGGTTGGGAAGAAATTCGCGAAGATTATTTGGCAGACATTTTTTTGAAATGGTTGAGTTTTGCCTATTGCTTAGATATGGGGCAAGCCTACTACCAAGAGGTCTTAGATTTAATTGGAAACCAAGGTCGAGATGCCTTGTTTGATAACATCGCGGTTAGGCTGGGCGATACCGAGCGCGAAGTTGCAGAGAGCGTCTTGTTCAAACGCCGCTTCAACAAACTGTTCAAAGTGATTGAGGCTGAACCTGCTGAGCGCCCTAAGCTGATGTTGGCTTACTTAGATGCATGGTACAAGCTAGAGGGTAGCCCAGATTACCACTTGATGGATGGAGAGGCTTACGATGGTTATTGGTGCTGGGAAGCGGCTTTAATTACTAAGCTTTATGAGATAGATGACCGCCTCTATATCGACCATCAATACTACCCCAAAGACTTGGTTCACTGGAGTGAGCAGTGATTCGAGACCAACGCCGTGATGAGGCCTATTTTAGCGAGCTGTTAAGCGATTTAGACGAAGCGCTAGCAGAAACCCAACAGGCGCTAGATGAAGGGGTTTTTACCTCGCTCAGTGAACAAGTCGATGTGGCCCAGCAACTCTTCCAGCTTGCCATCATGCGTGCAGTCGCGCATTACTCTTATGGTAGCGATATGGCCTCTCTTAAGTTATCCGTGTTGGCGATATTGCCTTATCGCCAGCAGCTAAGTGCCACCGCAGATAAACTGCCCGCTGTACACCAATGTTATCGCCAAGACTTTGAGCGTTTAGGTGGGGTAGGTGAAGCCTGCGGCTCAGCCAATATTAATCGCTATGTTTACGCTTTATGGTGGTTAGCCTTGTTGGTTGCGGTGGGTGCAGAGCAAACGCATATTCAACAAGTTCTAGACATCATCGCAGAGCGGGGTAACGATGCGCTATTAGACCGTATTGCCCATAAGTTAGGGGATACTGACCGCCCCATTTCTTCCACACTTTACTACCCCTGCACATATCAAGCGCTATTGGATGCCATAAATAGTAAAGGCGATGCTCAAGCAGAACATCTGAATGTGTTTATAAGGCAGTGGTACGACAGCCTAGAAGATGCAGATTGGTTCGATAAGCATTTATGTGACTGTGAATTTGAATACACCGACTATTACGTTGGCTACTGGTGCTTTGAAGCGGCTTTAATAGTCACGCTTTTTGACACTCCTAAAGCATCCATGAATGAGCATGTAATGTTTCCCCGCGCCTTAATTAAGGGGGTTGTTCGAGGCTAATGATTCAACTTTCATTTATAGATTTTTATATTTACAAGGCTAAGTAAGCAATCACCTAATCCCTTGGCTTGGGTGGTGTCAATAAACCTAATGACATAAAAGCAGAGCAAGCGGCCTGCATGATAACCATCACCGTTACTACTGCCCACAGCAAGGGCGCTACATCCAGCAAGACCCGATTGAACTACTCGGTGGCTTAAACCTCTACCAATACACTCCAAGCCCGACTAACTGGGTAGACCCATTGGGTTTGTGTAAAGAGGATGGTGCCCCTTTGGTTGCTGGACTCCCTCTATTGGCTCCGGCTGCTCAGCCCTTAGCATCAACAGGCTCGCAAGTATTAGGACAATACGCTACGCGGCAAGCCGCCAACCAAGCGGTTTATGCTGTTGCGGAAAGGTCCTTATTGGCGTCATTGATACCCAAAACACCATGGGCACTGCTGTTTTATTCGGCTGAAGTAGGAGCGGGTTCAGATGATGTAGCCGGTTTTATTCAGCAACAAGCTCAGCAAGATGAGCTGGGACATCGCACGTGGTTGGCGAATGGTGGCGATGGGAGTATTGAAGAGTGGAAGTCTCGTGGTAAGCCCTCTGAGTTGGTGGATAGTGTTTCAGATAAGTCTGTCGATTTAAATGCAATTGCGACTAGAGATGTTGGTAATGTTACCGCACCCATTGATTTCGATGGTCACATTCTGAGTGGAGAAGTCAAACCAAATGGAAATGTGGTTGGTGGTTATTCGACAGCGACAGGTAATGTACGTGTGATACCAGGAACTGAGTCTCAACCAAATGCTCAAGGCGTATATACCGCTCAGATAGAAGTACCAGACCCGTCTAGTCCTGGTGATTTCTTACCTAAAACTAATAATGGTGGTATATCTACGATGTTTCCAGATTCGTGGTCCGCAGATCGAATTAAAGTCGAGGTGGATGCTGCTTACCAAAATAAGGTGGTTACTGGAAATAAATGGAGCGGTGTAACACCTAGAAGATAACCTAGACACCCACCCTAATTGGTAAAAGTAGGCATAAGCAACAATGCTTATATTCATATCCAAATATACAGGGTGCTTGTTTGTGTCGCGTTCACGTCAATCACAGGTCAGTCTCCAAGATACACCGTACTATCAATGTGTCTCCCGCTGTGTTCGGCGTGGATTTCTTTGTGGCAAGCCTCTCACTCCGGGCAGAGCTATGAGCATCGCATAGAGTGGGTAGAGCAGCGTATTCTTCTGTTAACTCAGGTGTTTGCCATCGATGTTTGTGCCTATGCTACTGCCTAACTAGACACCCAACCGAATTATAACGGCAAGCTGGTTGAAAAGCGCAGCAGGCAGTGGCGCTGGGGCTATGATGACGGCCGCCGCCTGGTGGCCGAGCATAGCTCGGAGCAGGGGCTGACCGAATATCGCTACAACGCGCGCGGGAAGAAGGTCGCCGTAGCCGTAAAATCACCGCCCAAGGCCAATTTATCTGGTATGTGTACGAGCCCAATCGCCACCGCCGTATTCTTCAAAATGGGAGCTATCTTAGGTCTTGATAAGTAAAGGCTTGGTTTATATGTTTGTTTGAGCAATATGGATGCTCACGATGATTTAACAACGGCTATTTGTGTTTGCCGTTATTAGAACATGATGTAGTTTGAGAAGAAATATGCTACTTAGCGGGTTTATTATTTTGTTGGCGTGATTGTTGAAACCAAAACCGTTGTCGACCTGTTGAACGAGACATAGATGTCCTTATAATTTTTATTTAATGAAGCGGTACGATGCGATATTTAAATTATCGATGTATTTATTATGAAGTAAATAGAGGAGGTCATGACACTAACAAGAAGTCGTTATTGGAAATGCGTTGATGATCTAAGTTACAGAATAAATAGTGGATTAATCGTTAATAGAGCCAACGTAAATGCCAATGTAGCATTTACGTTGATAGCATATATTATATTGCTTCTACGTTAGCAGCTTGAGGACCTTTTTGGCCCTGCTCTACGTCAAATGATACTTTTTGGCCTTCAGCAAGGGTTTTAAAACCTTCTGAAGCAATTGCGCGAAAATGTACGAATACGTCAGCGCCGCCGTTGTCTTGAGTGATAAAACCAAAACCTTTGTCTTCGTTAAACCATTTTACTGAACCAGTTGTTTTATTAGACATATTGTGTCCCTTAATATTTAAAATTCATAAAGTTATCGCGATAATGCGAGCGCTGAAATTGAATTATTGAATGTGACGATAAAGCTAAGGGAAAACTGAGGATAACAACCGTAACGAAGAAATTCTGAGGTTTACATTTACTTGATGGTTCACTAATAACTCTGTATAGCAGAGCAAGATAATAGTACCTGAGTTTCGAGTATTGTAAAGCCATATTTGAAATATATAAATTCAGTGGATCCTGTCGGGGCATGTTTTTATAGTGTTTACGCTGAAGCTCAGCTAGAGAAGGAAGACCTGATACACATTTGTATCAGGTCTGAGAATTGTCTTGAGCGACTTATATTGCTGCCGCTTGTGCGACTTTAATGTATATTTCACGTAGCTTTTGGGCAATAGGACCTGGTTTGCCATCGCCAATCGCTTTGCCGTCAATCTCAATCACCGGCCATACAAAGGTGGTTGCCGAACTCACAAAGGCTTCTTTCGCTGCATAAGCTTCTTCAATGGTGAAGTTGCGCTCTTCCACTTCCAGTTGAGCATCTTCGGCGAGTTGTAATAAGCTAGCGCGAGTGATGCCATGTAGAATGTCGTTACTTAAAGGCCGAGTAATGATTTTCCCTTGCTCGGTGACGATATAAGCGTTGTTTGAGCTTCCTTCGGTGACATAACCGTCTTCAATCAACCAGGCATCGCTAGCACCAGCTGCTAGCGCAGCTTGTTTCGCTAGGCAGGGGGCAAGTAAGCCTACGGTTTTTATGTCGCGACGTTTCCAACGAATATCAGGGATGGAAATCACCTTCATGCCTTTGGCGGCTTTGGGGCAGTCGATCAGTGGGCGGGATTGGGTGAATAATACCAAGGTCGGAGCGGTGTCTGCTGGAAAAGCAAAGTCGCGATCACCGGCATTACCACGGCTAAGTTGCAAGTAAATGCCACCTTCTGTTAGCCCATTTTGCTTGATCAGTTCGCGTTGGATCTCGGTGAGCTGCTCGCCGCTCACTGGCAAGGTCAGTTCGAGCTCAGCGCATGAGCGTTCTAAGCGGGCCAAGTGGCCGGCATTATCGATGAGCTTGCCATCGAGCACCGCGGTGACTTCGTAAACCGCATCCGAGAATAAAAATCCACGGTCAAATACCGAAACTTTTGCTTCTAACTCAGGGACATATTCCCCATTCACATACACGATACGTTGCATGATTATTTCCTCTTAGCCCCACAGCTGTGCTGTGAAAGGCAACATCTCATTATTATTAAATTCAAAGCCGTGTTCGATGTCTTCACTGAGTAGCAGGGGACCATCGAGGTCAACAATTTCACAGCCCTGCGCTATTACAAAAGCTGGTGCCATGCTAAGCGAGCTAGAGAGCATACAACCCACCATGATTTGTAGACCGGCTTGTTCGGCAAGTTCTTTTAAAACCAGTGCTTCGGTCAAACCGCCAGTTTTATCAATTTTTATGTTGATCATGTCATATTTACCGATAATGCCCGGTAGGCTCGCGCGGTCGTGACATGACTCATCGGCGCAGATAGGGATCGGTCGCGATAGACTTCTTAAAGCCTCATCGTCACCCGCTGGAAAAGGCTGTTCAATCATCGCTACATCTAACTTAATCAGCTCAGGGATCAGTGAGTTATAGAGTTCAACTGTCCAAGCCTCGTTAGCGTCAAGGATGATCTTGGCGTTTGGCGCACCTTGGCGGACGGCCGCGACGCGTTGCAAATCTTCAGCTCCACCGAGCTTCAGCTTAAGCAAGGGGCGAAACGCATTTTCGGTCGCGGCTTGCTGCATCTTTTCCGGTGTATCTAAAGATAAGGTGTAGGCGGTGGTGAGAGCCGCTGGCGTGGCTGACACTTTTTGCCAAATGGAAATACCTTCCTGCTTACATTCTAAATCCCACAAGGCGCAGTCTACGGCATTACGCGCAGCGCCGGAAGGTAATAACAGTTGTAGCTCTTGGCGCGACAGACCTTCACGTAAGCGTGGCAAAATCCCTTCAAGCTGAGCGAGTACACTGTCGATAGATTCTTGGTAGTGGGCGTAAGGAACACATTCGCCACGGCCAATTTTTCCTTGGTCTTCCAGCTCGACAATAACCGTTTCTGCTTCGGTTTTACTGCCGCGAGAGATGGTGAAAGTTCCGCGAATTGGCCAACTTTTTGTAGAGAAACGAACTTTCATTATAGCTCCGCTAATTTTTCAACAATACGGCCTACACCTTGACGGAATGGATCAACGACTGGCAAGCCAATGTTTGATTCAAGTTGCGCCATATAATCTAGAGCTTCTTTTTCTTCTAGCTGAGAAGTATTCACTGAAATACCAACAAATTGTACGTTTTTATTGGTGAGGCTGGCAGTTGCTAAGTTGGCCTGCATACAAGTGTCGATATCAGGTAGTGAATAGTCGGGGACGCCACGCATATGGGTGCGGGTTGGCTCATGACATAATACCAGTGCGTCAGCTTGTGAACCGTGAATGAGACCTGTAGTTACGCCGGCAAAAGAAGGGTGAAATAAAGAACCTTGACCTTCGATGATATCCCAGTGGTCAGCGCTATTGGCTGGTGCAATCGTTTCAATGGCTCCGGCAATAAAATCGGCCACCACGCAGTCGGCGCTCACGCCTTCACCACAGATTAATATTCCGGTTTGTCCGGTGGCTCTAAAGTCGGCATTAAAACCCTGCTTTTGAGCTTCTTTTTCGATAGCTAATGAAGTATACATTTTACCGACTGAACAATCGGTACCTACCGTGAGTAGACGTTTTCCGGCGCGTTTTTTACCACTGGCGACTGGGTAGGCTTGGCTTGGGTAGCGAACATCGAATAATTGGCGACCATGCTTCTCGGCACATGCAACGAGTTCTGGGATGTCGCTGAGTTTGTTATGTAGACCCGCCGCGATATCAAGACCTGATTCTAGTGCTTCAATTAATACACTAACCCATTCATCGGAGATGATGCCACCGCGATTAGCGACACCAATGACCAAAGTTTTTGCTCCTGCAGTTGCAGCTGCCGCAATCGAGAGGTCCTCTAAGCCGCAATCCGCATTACAAGAAGGGAGGCGAAATTGACCCACACAATACTCGGGATGCCAGGTTTTAATGCCTTGGGCTACTTTGGCTGCAAGTTGATCGGCTGCGTCGCCAAGAAACAATAGATAAGGTTTTTTCAGTTCCATCATTAATACTCCGTAAACGTGTTGCTGGTGAGTCACTATTTAGGCATCAGCAGCGTCATTGATCTTGAATGTTGATAAAAACTCTCTGCAAGAAACATGACAAAATTTCGCATGTAGTGCTTCTTATGGTCAAAAACACTTTACTCAAAATGAGAGGATCTGTTGGCAGATGACAGAACTAGGGTATTTTTGATAGCCTTATCATATTTAGGAAATGCTGTTACTTTTGTTTTTGGTGGGGATTAATGTCTTAAAAATTTTGCGTTCCAGAATATTTCATCAGCAATGATGGAAACTTGGATTTATATAATATTGATCTTAAGTTCCTCAGTAGATGGATGCTCTGCGCCTCTGTCTGATATTTTTATTCATCCCATCTGACTTTTTATTTCGTCTCATGTAGGTACATCGAATGTGAATGAGGAACTGCGGTTATTTATTGCACCCAAATGGGGCTTTGTTCTGTGATGTTGCACATATTTGGTGCTATTTAGCTATTTTTTCGAATTGATTTACACTACTATGTCAAATGTTAATAAAATGTATCAGTATGTTTCTATCTGCCTTTTGTCGATAAAAGAGGTTTAAATAGAGCATTTATAGATAGCGTTTTATTCTTGCTTTTGGCTTGTAATATGGCGAATTATTCTAGTGAGTAATAAGCTGTGTCCATGTTATGACTATTTAACATTTGTTAGTGTTGGTCGTCGCTAAGCTACTCATAACACGCCGTTATGGATGGTGTTTGGTAGATTGGTCTACTACTTGCTGTGACTAATCTAAATCGCTTTCTTAAATATAATTATGGAGAACAAATAAATGGACTTTATCTCTGGGCTGATTGGCCAGCTCAATGGCATCGTTTGGGGTGTACCAATGTTGGTGTTAATTTTGGGCGTCGGGATATTTCTCACCGTAGGCTTGAAGTTTATGCCGATCCTCAATATTGGCCCGGCTTTTAAACTGATGTGGGATGGCCGAGGAGCAAGTGGTAAAGGTGAAATCCCGCCTTTTCAGGCATTGATGACGGCGATGTCAGCCACTATTGGTACGGGTAATATCGCGGGGGTTGCGACAGCGGTCTTTATTGGTGGTCCGGGAGCATTATTCTGGATGTGGATGACTGCTTTATTAGGGATGGCCACCAAATACGCCGAAGCCGTATTAGCGGTTAACTACCGTGAAAAAGATGAAAATGGCAGCTATGTTGGCGGCCCAATGTATTACATCAAAAATGGCATGGGCAAGAAATGGGCCTGGCTGGGCACCTTGTTTGCGGTATTTGGCGCGGTGGCATGTTTTGGGATTGGCAACGCGGTGCAGTCAAACTCGATTGCCCAGGTGCTAGAGTCTAACTTCTCATTTTCGCCGTTAATGGTTGGCTTAATCATTATGGTACTGGCGGGCGGGGTTATCCTTGGGGGCTTAAAACGAGTGGGTAAGTTTGCTGGTGCCTTGGTGCCAGTGATGGCGGTTGCCTATATCGTTTGTGGCCTTATCATTTTGCTGATGAACCTTGGAGAAATTGGTCCAGCGATTATGACGATTCTAGAACATGCCTTCACGCCGGCTTCGGCTCAAGGTGGTTTTGCTGGTGCAACAGTCTGGATGGCGATCCGTTTTGGGGTGGCGCGCGGGGTGTTCTCTAACGAAGCCGGTCTCGGTTCTGCGCCGATTGCCCATGCGAGTGCTCAAACTGATGAACCTGTTCGTCAAGGCTTGATTGCCATGTTAGGAACTTTCCTTGATACCTTGGTTATTTGTAGCATTACCGGTCTGGTGATTGTGATTTCAGGCGCTTGGACCGAAGGTGCCTCGGGGGCTGCGTTGACCTCTGCCGCCTTTGAGCAAATTTTACCTGGCTGGGGCGGTTACTTGGTTGCTATTAGCCTTGCTGTATTTGCTTTTACCACGATCGTTGGTTGGTCTGTTTATGGCGAGCGTTGTGCTGAATACCTGTTTGGTCCTAAGGCCGTTCTACCGTTTCGTTTATTGTTCATTGTGGCTTTGCCGGTCGGCGCAATTATGGAGTTAGACTTTGTTTGGTTGCTGGGTGATACCCTGAATGCAATGATGGCTATTCCTAACTTAGTTGCCTTAGCGGTGTTAAGTCCGGTGGTCTTTAAGTTAACCAAGCGCTACTTTAGTCAGCAGCAAGCGCCTAATGGGGTTACCGAGTCATAATTTTATTGTGTGAATCAGCCTTGCCAAGCTTCGACCTTGGCAAGGTGCCATCTTTAATTTTCTAGTGAAGGAGGAAGGATGCTCACTGCAGAAGCTGTGATCGATCTACAGGCTTTACAGCACAATTATCAGGTTTTGAAGCGGCTTTGTCCCAAGCAGCAGTTGGTTGCAGTGATTAAAGGTGATGCTTACGGCCACGGTTCGGTGAATGTCGCCAAAGCCTTGCCTAGTGCTGATATGTTTGCCGTGGCGAGAATTGAAGAAGCGCTGGAACTGCGCGCAGCAGGTATTATCACGCCGATCCTACTGTTAGAAGGCTGTTTTTGTAGCGAAGATTTAATGCTCGCTGCCGAGCACCAATTTCACACCGTGATCCATAGTGACTTCCAGTTACAACAGTTTACCGCAGCACATTTGCTCAGGCCTTTGCACGTGTGGGTGAAGCTCGATACAGGCATGCATCGAGTGGGGATTGAGCGTCCCCAGTTTAATGACTTTGTTCAGCAGCTTCAGGGCTGCGTTAATCTCGCCGGTGAGCTGGGTTTTATTAGCCACTTGAGCTGCGCTGATGACTTAGATTCAGCTACCACCCGCCAGCAAATAGCCTTATTTGAAGACTTAACCAAGGACTATTCTGGGCCCAAAACCCTTGCGAATTCGGCTGGCGCGCTGTATTGGCCCGATGCGCAATATGACTATGTGCGCGCCGGGATCTCGTTGTACGGTATTGCTCCTAATGAGCAACAAATTGGTCAGCAACATCAGTTAAAACCAGTGATGAGTTTGAAGTCGAAATTGATTTCGGTGCGTCATCACCGCAAAGGTGAACCGATTGGATACGGTGAAATTTGGCGAGCCACAGAAGATACGCTGATAGGAGTGGTCGCCATGGGCTACGGTGATGGTTATCCTCGTTCGGCACCCGCAGGTACGCCAGTCTATATTAACGGACGGATTGTCCCCATTGTGGGTCGGGTATCGATGGACATGCTCACGGTTGATTTGGGCGCTGATGCCGGCGATCAAGTGGGTGATAGCGTCGAGTTCTGGGGTCGTCAATTACCCATTGAAACGGTGGCTCAAGCCATTGATACCATCCCCTATGAATTGTGTATTAAGTTGACTAAGCGAGTCGTTAAAAGTAAGGCGTTTACCTAGCGAAGTGGTATTCTGCTAACACTATTATATTGTTATTAAGGGGCAGAATAATTGCCCCAGTTTCCCGCCGTATCTCTTCCTTAAAACTATCGATATAGAAGGTACTCGCTTAGTTTGGTTTGTCGATACCTTTGTTAAGCTTGTCTAGAGCATGTCTAAGGGAGTAAAAAAGTATTCGCTTTAGTCATTTTTATATTCTTAAGTTGAAGGCCAGATAGAACCTACCAAGATTTTTGTTTATTTTTTGTTGAAAAATTACTTCTACACCGACGAATCAACCTTTTTCATCTATTTGAGTTCGTGCAACTCATTGTATACTTGAATCTATTTTAAGAAACATGATATAAATCAAATTCAGATATTTTGTTAATGATAGGTTGCATTTTATCGATCTATTCTATTGTTGTCTCTCGATTTATATTTTCAAAGCTTTAACTAAGTATTGCCATCATCATTGAGTAGGATGATCCAATGTCGGGCGTTAAAAGGGAGTTTTATGCGCATATCAAGTTTATCCTCAATTGCTGTAGCAGCATTATTTGGGCTATCTATTCCGGCCTTCGCGGCTAATGACACTTATGCCCTCGATAGTGGCCAGCTGCGTTTTGGTTCTGGTGCAGAAACATCGATCACTGCTTCTGGTGTACTAAAACAACCTTTTTATTACGACGATGCGAATAGCACATGGTACAAACTGACTTATTCGAGCTACCCTCTCAGCAGTGCGATTGGGTTTGGCGGGGATGGCTCCGAGATTTGGAATGTTAATGGCACTATTACTCAAGATCCTACTTTAAGTAATCAGACCATCGATAGCTCGGCCTTTACTTTGTATGATGGCGTAAAGGGTTATGGAACGCTTACCACAAGTGGTTCGCTTGCCATAGATGAGGCCAATTTGGGTTATCAGGCGAGTTTTACCGTCGAGCAAGACTCTCCCTATGTTTCGATTACCATTAGCTTGAGCAATTTGGGGACTAGCAACGTCGAAAATCTTCGTTTCTGGATGGGGACGCGAGATGATTATGTGGGGACCGATGATAGCCCCACCAAAACACGTGGTAATTTAGTGGATGGTGTATTCACGCCGATTTCTACGTCAGCGGAGCAAGCGCAAGGCTTACAAATTGAAAGTAATAGTGGCTCCAGCACTAGTGGGGTGTTGTTTTATGTAAATGCTGATAATGGTTATGTGATCCACAGCGTTAGTCGTGGTTTTGAAAGGGTTACCGCTCAAGATCCTCGTACTTCTGCCATTACCGCCACTGGTGACGACGCTTATGGTTTTTATTTACGGATGAAGGATCTTGCGCCCGGCGAGACGGACTCCTTTACTTGGTATTACGCCGCAGGTGATTCATCTGAACTGCAAGCTTTGGCTCAGACCATTTATGACGCGGCTCAGGGTAAAGATGTTGTTGAAAACGTGCCGGTGGCTTTCGAAGATGAAGACTTTGTTGATGCTCAAGGAAATGTTGTTTCTAAAATTCGTATCGCTTCATTGCCAGAACATGGTGAACTTACATTAAATGGAGCCACGATCAGTGAGGCGTTAGAGATTAATAGTGCCGATTATAATCTGATTAGCTATGCCCCCGATGAAGATTTTGTAGGGACCGACCAATTCACCTGGCAGGCCTGGAATAGTTCTAATTCAGCATACAGTTCGGATATTAGCACGGTGACATTTACTATTCTCAGCGATTCAGATGGTGATGGTTCGGCGGATGTGGCGGATGAAGATATTGATGGCGATGGTGTCCTTAATGAAGATGATGCTTTCCCCGAAGACCCGACCGAATCCGTCGATACCGATGGTGATGCTATTGGTAACAATGCCGACACCGACGATGATGGTGATGGCGTAGCCGATAGCACTGATGCCTTCCCGCTTGACGCAGCGGAATCCGTCGATACCGATGGCGATGGCACCGGTAACAATGCTGACACCGACGACGATGGCGATGGCGTGTTAGATGCGGATGATGCTTTCCCACTTGATGTTGGGGAATCAGTTGATACAGATGGTGATGGTACCGGTAACAATGCCGATACCGATGATGATGGCGATGGTGTGTTAGATGTTGATGATGCTTTCCCACTTGATGCTGCGGAATCTGTCGATACTGATGGTGATGGTACCGGTAACAATGCCGATACCGATGATGATGGCGATGGGGTTGCCGATACTGGTGATGCCTTTCCATTGGATGGTAGTGAAATTATTGATACTGATGGTGACGGCACCGGTAACAATGCCGACACCGATGATGATGGTGATGGCGTAGCCGATAGCACCGATGCTTTCCCACTTGATGCTGGGGAATCTACCGATACTGATGGTGATGGCATGGGTAATAATGCCGACACCGACGATGATAATGATGGCGTAGCCGATAGCACCGACGCCTTCCCCTTAGATGCTGCCGAAACCGTCGATACCGATGGCGATGGCATTGGTAACAATGCTGATACCGATGATGATGGTGATAGGGTCGCCGATGCCAGCGATGCCTTCCCCTTAGATGCTGCTGAAACCGTCGATACCGATGGTGATGGTATCGGCAACAATGCCGATACCGATGATGATAATGATAATGTGCTAGATGCAGATGATGCCTTCCCTCTTGATGCAGCGGAATCTGTCGATACCGATGGCGATGGTATCGGTAACAATGCCGACACCGATGATGATAATGATAATGTGCTAGATGCAGATGATGCCTTCCCGCTTGATGTATCAGAATCCGTCGATACCGATGGCGATGGTATTGGTAACAATGCTGATACCGATGATGATGGTGATGGCGTAGCCGATAGCACCGATGCCTTCCCACTTGACGCAGCGGAATCCGTCGATACCGATGGTGATGGTATCGGTAACAATGCCGACACGGATGATGATGGTGATGGGGTTGCCGATAGCACTGATGTCTTCCCGCTTGACGCTGCGGAGTCTGTCGATACCGATGGCGATGGTATTGGTAATAATGCCGACACCGACGATGATGGTGATGGGGTTGCCGATAGCACTGATGCTTTCCCACTTGATGCAGCCGAATCCGTCGATACTGATGGCGACGGTATTGGTAACAATGCTGATACTGATGATGATGGTGATGGCGTATTAGATGCTGATGATGTTTTCCCACTTGACGCTACGGAATCTGTCGATACCGATGGTGATGGCACCGGTAACAATGCCGACACCGACGATGATGGTGATGGCGTATTAGATGCGGACGATGCTTTCCCACTTGATGCTGGGGAATCTGTCGATACTGATGGCGACGGTACCGGTAATAATGCCGACACCGATGACGATGGCGATGGCATGAGTGATGAATGGGAGCTTGCTAATGGTCTTGATCCTCTCGATAGTGCTGATGCTGCTTTAGATTCTGATGGTGACGGTGAGAGTAACCTGGAAGAATTTACCAAGGGCAGTGATCCGCTCCGCGATACCGTGGCGCCTGTAATAACGCTTGATCCTGAACTTTGGTTTAATGCCACAGGCTTATTTACTCAGCTTGAATTGACTGCTGTTTCAGCCACCGATCATTTAGATGGTGAAATTGCAGTTGAGATGGTCGCCGGACAAACCTTACTGGAGCCAGGGGTACATACGTTGACTTATCGCGCCAGTGATGCGGCGGGTAATATCGCAGAAGTTAATCAAACTGTGAATGTGAGACCCTTGATAAACTTTACGAAGGACCAAACCATTTTTGAAGGGGATTCGGTAACGGTAGGCGTTGTGTTAAATGGCGAATCGCCGGTTTATCCACTCACGATTCCTTATGTTGTGTCTGGTACGGCGAGCAATGGATTGGATTATGTGCTAGAGGATGGCAACTTTGTTATTGAATCAGGCAAACAAGCGCAAATTAGCTTTGATAGTTTAAACGATTCGATTGCCGATGACGCCGAAACTATCGAACTAAGCTTGCTTGGTGATAGCGCTGAATTGAATATGGGAAATAGAACTTCCCACCTGGTGACAATTAGTGAAGAGAATATCGCGCCCGAAGCGAAATTTGCGATCCGTCAAAATGAGAAATTACGGGCAGTGATCGCACAAGATCAAGGCATGGTCAGCATTCAAGTACAGGTGAGTGATGCAAATGCAACGGATACTCATACTATGGTGTGGGATTTACCCGACAGCCTAACGGGACTAGCACCTGAGGGCGATACTTTGAGTGTTGATCCAAGTGACTTAGCCGCTGGTGTTTATACGATCGCGGTGGTGGTGACGGATTCAGGTTCGCCTTCGTTAAGTGACAGCGTGCAGACTAGCTTTACTGTCACTTCGATCCTGCCAGCCTTGTCGAATAGTGTCGATAGTGACCAAGATGGTTTGTCCGACTTTGAAGAGGGTTACCAGGATACAGACCAAGACGGTATTTATGATTACTTAGATAATCAAAATTTATCGTCTAATGTTGTCGGTCATCTCATTTCGGAAGGCAGTTATAACTTACTTGAATCAGATCCCGGAACCAGTTTACGGCTGGGTCAAGGTGCGCTGCAGGATGGTCGTGAAGGCACCTTAGTGGAAGAAAATGACATGTATAGTGATACTCAATCGCTTGACAGTGATGTGGTTACACATGTTGGAGGGATCTTTGATTTTGAAGTTCACAATATTCCTGAGCATGGGCAATCGGTGAATGTGGTGATCCCTCAGCGTGCTCAGATCCCCGAAAATGCGGTTTATCGTAAATGGTCTCCGGAGGGTGGCTGGCGTACTTATGTGGAAGATGCTAACAATCTGATTTCGTCAGCCCCAGGCTCAGAAGGTTATTGTCCACCCCCTGGAGATCCTGCGTTTGAAGTTGGCTTGGTGAGCGGGTATTGGTGTATACAGCTAACGATCGAAGATGGAGGTCCCAATGATGATGATGCGACAGCCAATGGAAGCATTGTCGATCCAAGTGGTATGGCGACTCGTCAGCCAATTACCGAAGGGGTGAGTGCTTCTGGTGGCGGCTCATTTGGTGGCGTGGCGGGTTTGCTATTGGTTGTGCTGGTGATGGTTCGCCGTCGTTTTTCGTAAGCAGTGATAAGGATATTTTTGAGAATGAAAAAACGATTCGTCTATGGATGTATTTTGGCGACCATCGCTTGGATGGGCTCGGTGCAAGCCGCCAGTTATGATGAGGGCAGTCCTTGGAAACTAACCCTTGGAGCAGGGCGGGTATTCAGTAATAGCGATGTGTCTGAGATAAACCGAGGCTTGAGTCAAGCAGGGCAAGATGTTCAGGTGTCTGATTTTGATGATAGTCGCTTAGGTTTGAGTGCTTGGTTGGCTTATCAATGGTCTGCTCACCATAGTGTGGAGCTTGGTTATGTCGACTTTGGTGACATTCAGGGGACTATCAGTGGTGACATGGTGGATCCAGATGAGCTACAAGCGGCACTGAATGACAATTTCCCACATTCTGCGAGAGGATTCGCGCTAACTTGGCGGCCATCTTACCGAGTGGTGAATAACATGTCGGTTTATGGTCGTGTTGGCCCTTATTTTTGGAAGACCAAGGTGAATGCAAGTAATGATTTAATCAATACCAGTCATTCAAGTGGCGTTGATGTCTTGCTTGGTGCGGGTGTTGAATGGAAAGTTGCACGGCGTTGGGCCGTTGGCATTGGTTGGGACCGCGGTTATTTTGGTTCCGACAATAATGATTTGATCTCCTTGAGTGTGAGTTTTCATTAGTAGGCTCTCTTGCGTCGCGTGAGCTTCAGCTGAGCAATTAGTTTGCCAAGCTCTGTGAATCAACCAGACAAGCCAAGCTTGTCTGGTTTTTTTATGGGGCTGCTGAGCTGCTGTTCGCTTTAATACCAATCTAACTAATGATCGCTTCATTCTTGTTCGCCTAGATCACCGCCTATCTTGAGTGCTTCCTTCGTCTTGTTATTTCAGACATTCGCGATGTTTTCACCGTTGTCACGCGCCGCTCCCACAAAAGTTTCCCTTCGCAGAGACAGCGATTGAGAAAATCTTGAGATTGTTTTTGTTATTTATGGACATCTATACATCCAGATCGGTAGAATTTTGAAATCTTAAAGACAGTTAAAGAGAAAAATTAATGTCGCAAACTAGCATCACCATCCTCGACGGCGGCATGGGCCGAGAATTAGCTAAACGTGGGGCGCCGTTTCGTCAGCCCGAATGGTCTGCTCTGGCGATGATTGAAGCGCCAGACATGGTGCAACAGGTACACCAGGCCTTTATCGAAGTCGGTTCGCAAGTTATTACCACCAATAGTTATGCTTTGGTGCCCTTTCATATTGGCGAGCAGCGTTTCATCGAACAAGGACTCGAGTTGGTACAGCGCTCAGGTGAGGTGGCTCGCCAAGCGGTAGAGCAGGCACGGTCGATTTGTAAGGTCGCGGGTTCTATTCCTCCTTTATTTGGCTCTTATCGAGCCGATTTATTCTGTGCAGAGCAGGTTGAGACGGTGGCGACCCCGTTAATTCGTGGCTTAGCGGAGTATGTGGATCTTTGGTTGCTGGAAACGCAGAGTCTGATTGAAGAAACCCAATCGGTGGCTCAACTTATTCAACAGCTTAGCGCCGAGCAAAAGCCTATTTGGGTATCTTTTACCCTGGAAGATGCAGAGCCGACCGCCGAACCTTGTCTGCGTTCCGGTGAAACGGTGCAGGCAGCGGTGAAAGCGATGTTTGGCTTAGGGATTGAAGCGATCTTATTCAATTGTTGTCAGCCCGAAATTATTGAAGCAGCCTTGCAGGTGGCCCAGGCCGAGTTAGCTGCCCATCCGGAGCAGAGCATTCGCTTAGGTGCTTACGCGAATGCCTTCCCGCCACAACCTAAAGACGCGACGGCGAATGACGGCTTAGATGAGTTGCGCGAAGATCTATCGCCTTCGGCTTATCTTGGCTGGGCGGAGAAGTGGCAAGCCCAGGGCGCTTCGCTGATTGGCGGATGTTGCGGCATTGGGCCGGAGCATATTGCGGCCCTGGCAGCACATTTTTCAGCGCCCACTTCTGCCTAGCGAGCAAACATCCCCATCACTCATGCTTTCTTCAGCTTTATCGGCTGAGGACCGCGTGGCTGATGGATAACTTGAATTAACTTAGCGACCAGTGATGCGCTGGCTAGTTCGCGAAGAACCACTCGCAGCATCTGTTGCCTACCCAGCCCCTTAATCATGGGCTGGGTACACTAATTTGAAAAAAGACTGGCGAGATCGGGGCGATGATCAGGCCGACTGGTCAGGTTGATATTGGCTTTGATGTGATCGATATGCTGCTGCATTAACTGCACTGCCAACGCTTCATCCTTAGCACGCATCGCCTGCACAATTTGCAAGTGTTCATCATCGCGGCAATTACTCATGCCGACCGCCCCAAACATACCAATAATTAACGAAGACTGAGTGACTAAATCTTTCACCAGACGCAGCATCACCGCATTATCTGCCACCTGAGCCAAGCTAATATGAAACTGCCCCGAAAGCGTGATGGCTTTGCGTCGATCGCCTGCGGCATGCGCCACAGATTCCTGTTCGAGGTGCTGGCTTAAGCGCTCAAGGTCGCCGAGCTGGGCTCGCTGGACAGCTAAACGCATGATACTGGGCTCGATGGCTAAACGGGCTTCGAATACATCTTGGGCCTGTTTTGTGGTTGGGCTGGCAACAAAGGCGCCCTTATTGGGTTGCAACACTACCAGCTGGCGATTGGCCAGGGTTAATAATGCCCGCCGTACTCGCATGCGCCCAACGCTAAAGGCCTTACACAGTTCAGACTCTGCCAATTTGGTGCCGGGCGCCAGACGCTGGTCGATTATGGCCTCATAAATGCGCTCTACAATCATTTCTTCTTCGGCGCTATCGGCGATTTTATTGTCATTCATGGATAATTGTTAACCTTCCTGGCGATTCAAGCGGTGCAACATTTTAAACCACGCTGCACTATTTTCATTCATATCTTACGACATTTCGCTGAATTAGCCTGCATTGTTTTGTTGCCCGAGATGAGGCAGGTTCGCACGATGCCCAACAAAACGGGGCTGCTAGCGCTATTGCGTAAAAAATGAACGGCTTAACCAGTGCATGGCATAAGCCTTGCTTGTTAACGATGTGAAGCATGTATTGTTAACAATTTATTGTTTGTGGTTAACGATTTATGAGTTTCAAGGAAAACGAAACCGATCATTTTTTATTTGCTGTTCAGTGAGAAGCATAAATGTGTGCTTTAAAGGAGATCATCCAATGCAATATCGCAATTTTATAAAGTATGGCCTGTTAGCCAGTGCTATCAGTATGACTTGTTCTACCTTTGCTTTTGCCGCCAATCCGGTACTTAAAGTTGGCTTTGTTGGGGTAACCTCTGGTCCGGCGGCTGCCTGGGGGATTTCTAACCAACGTTCCATGGAGACACGCGCCGATTGGCTCAATGAAACCGGCGGCGTCACCATCGGTGATACGACCTACGATATCGAAATTGTTGCCTTCGATGATCAAAAAGATCCAAAACGCTCGATTGCCGGTATGGAGAAAATGGCGCAGGAAGGCATTCACTATGTGGTGGGACCAAACGTGGATGACGGCGCAGCAGCGGTTAGACCGGTGGCCGAGCAAAAGGGCATTATGTATTTTCCCTATGCCTTCCCCAAATCTTTATATACCAAACCGGCGTCAAATGCGGTCTTGGGCATGGTGGCAAACTATCAGTCGGGGCCTGCTATTTATACCTACCTGATGAAACAAAAGGGCGTAAAAAAGGTCGCCTTTGTGGCTGCCAATGAGTCCGATCCGCTGAGTCAAAGAAACGGTGGGGTTGCGGCGGCCAAAGCCCTGGGCCTGGATGTGGTCTCGAGCAACGTGACTTACCAGGTGGATACCACCGACTTTACCCCGGTGTTATTGCCAGTGATTAAATCTCGTCCAGACTTATTGGTATTATCGGGAGTCTCTCCGGCCAACGCACCGCAGTTGATCCGCTCGGCACGTGAGTTAGGTTACAGCGGCCTGATCTCCACCGAAACGGCGCAAGATGCCAACGTACTCCAAGAAGGTGCCGGCAAGCTGGCCGATGGCTTTATCTCGGTGGGGGGCGCATCGACACCTGAGTTGGCCTCTGATGCCATGCGTGAATTTGTCGCGCGCTACACCAAGAAATTTGGTGAATATAATGACGAGTCAAATACCAAAGTTTATGCCCTGGAGTACATTCTTGAAACGCTGAAAGCCAATCCTCGCGCGATTGACGATGTGGCGGCTTTTCAAACCACCATGGATACCTTTGAGGCGCCCAACCCTTATATGGTGGGTGATGCCAAGTTGAGTTATGTCGGCATGTCGTCTTTTGGTCAAAAGCGTCAAGTGTCGGTGCCGCTGGTGGTGAATGTCTATCGTGATGGCAAATTTGAGACCTTATTTGTCGCCAATGTCGACTAGTTGCTTGCTGGCAGCGCTTTAGGCTGCCGATGCCTGGTCGCTTGCAGGAGCGATCAGGCGCTTTATAAGTTTGCTTTGTGAAGGCTTGGTTATGGAACAGATTATTGTAAATGGTCTCTACCTTGGGGCGCAGTACGCACTGATTGCCTTAGGACTTACCCTAATTTTCTCGCTGATGAATGTACTCAATTTCGCCCACGGACAGATGTATGTATTAGGCGGATTTGTCACCTATACCATCGTGGTGCAATTTCAGTTGCCATTCATGGTGGGCTTGATCTTATCGGCGCTGACGCTGGCTGTGGTGGGAGCGCTGATCGAAAAATACTTATTTAGACCAGTGATTAAAAAATCCAAACGAGACGAGAGTTCGATGTTACTGGCGGCCGGTATTGCGTTTTTTCTGGATGCGGTGATCCTGCTGAGTTTTGGTGAGAAGCAGCGTGGCGTCCCGAAAATTGTAGAGGGTGTTTTCAACTGGGATTTTCGAGTGATTATGCCCTATGACCGGATTGTGATAGGCCTGATTGCCATCGCCATGATCGTGGTTTTCATTTTATTAATGCAGTATTCAAAGCCGGGGCGAGCCATGCGAGCGCTGGCTCAAGATAAGGTGGCCGCTCAGTTGATGGGGGTGGATGTGGACCGCTATCAGATGATTGGTTTTGCGCTGGGCGCCAGTCTTGCTGGTGTGGTGGGCGGCTTACTGGTGACCATTACCGGGATTAATCTTGGTATGGGCGGACCGGCGTCCATTAAAGCCTTCATGATGATCATGATTGGCGGAGCGGGGGTGATTTCGGGGGCGATAGCCGGCGGATTTATTCTTGGCATGTTAGAGAGTGTCGGCCTATCGGTGCTTTCGGAATATGGTGATATTGCCTACTTGGTGATATTTGTCTCTTTGATGGTCTTTTTAGCCATTCGCCCGCAGGGGCTGATGGGCAAACCTTGGGGCTAAGCAAATGAATAGAAAAACAGTATTGAACGTGGCGCTATTTCTGGCTGCGGTTTATTTATTGGTGCCCTTGCTAATCATGCTCAGTGGCCGCAGTGATTTTTATTACACGCTCACTTCGGTGGCACTGCTATCCATTGCCTCGGCCGGAGTATGGTTAACCTTCTCGATTGGTCGGATCAATATCGGCCAGGGCGCTTACGCACTGGCTGGGGGCTATGTTTCGGCGATCCTGGTGACACAGTTTGAGCTTAATTTCTGGCTCACCCTGCCGCTGGCGGGCATCTTTTGCGCGCTGCTGTCGGTATGCATTGGTTTGCCCATCTTAAGATTGCGTGGCGTCTATTTTGCTATGGTCACGCTGGTGTTGACTGAGGTGATGCGACTCACCGCCCTGGCGCTTCCGGTGACTCAGGGAGCGAAGGGGATTACTTCCATTCCGCTGCCTCAGGCGCTGGAGATCTTCGGATTCAGATTGATCCCCGATTTTTCCAGCCTGGAAAATCCCAAGCTGGCTTTTTATTTGATGGCTGTGAGCATGATGATCGTCGCTTATGGAGTGGTGTGGCGTTTGGTGAATTCTCGGTTGGGTCATCTGTGCCGTTCGCTCCAGCAAAACGAAGAGCTATCGGCCTCGATAGGAGTGAATACCGCCTACTTACGTGTGGTGACCTATGCCATCTCCTCTTGCTTTGGCGGGATCGCGGGTGCCAGTTTTGTGGCAATTTCGCAGTCGGTTTATCCTTCGTCATTCCAGGTCGCCGACAGCGTGAACTTCATGCTGAATTGTTTTTTGGGCGGCTTGGGTTATGTGTTTGGCCCGATGCTCGGCACCTTGATGCTGTATTTTGGCTGGGATCTGTTGTTTACCGCGGGTAAGTATCAAATGCTGATTTTCTCTAGCTTGTTGATTATTTTGATGTTGGCGCTGCCCAACGGCGTGCTGAGCCTGCTGGAACGAAATAAGGAGCGCTCATGACAGCCTTACTCGAATTGCGCGCTGTGACCAAGCGTTTTGGTGGTTTAACTGCGGTTAACAATATTAGCTTCTCGGTGGCGGAGGGCGAGATCCTATCGGTGATTGGCCCCAACGGCGCGGGGAAGTCGACCCTGTTCCAGCTGATCTCATCGTTCCTGAACACCAGTAGTGGCGAGGTCTTGTTCAGGGGGCAGCGAGTCAATAATCTCGCGCCGCATATTGTGGCGCGTAAGGGCATTGTGCGCACCTTTCAGGAAACCACGGTGTTTCGGTCAATGACGGTGCGCGAGAACATTATTGCCGCCCATCATCTGCGCTCTAAAGCTTCCTTGCTGGGGTTCTTTTTCGGCACTAGGGCAGCCCGTGCCGACGAGCGCAACTTCGGTGAATCGGCAGATAATCTTATCGAATTTCTGGAAATGCAGGCGATTGCGGATGAACTGGCCTCCAACCTGCCTCAGGGCCACCTTCGAGCGTTGGGCATGGCGATTGGCCTGGCCACCGATCCGGCGGTGTTATTGCTCGACGAACCTTTTGCAGGGATGAATCACGACGAAACCATGAAAATGGTGACGTTGGTGAAACGACTGCGAGATGAGCGCCAGGTGACGGTGTTGCTGGTCGAGCATGACATGCCAGCGGTGATGAAGATTTCAGATCGGCTGATTGTGATTAACTTTGGCCAGAAAATCGCTGAAGGCACCCCTTCTGAGATTCAAAATAACCCCAAAGTCATCGAGGCCTATTTGGGCTCTGAAGACGCCGCGATCGGGATGTAAACTATGAGCGAAATACTGCGTTTGGATAATGTAGAACTGTATTACGACCACGTATATGCCCTGAAGGGAGTCAGTTTGAATCTTCAGCAAGGGGAAACGGTGGCTTTAATTGGGGCCAATGGTGCCGGCAAGTCGTCGATTTTACGGGCGATTACCGGTTTATCTGCCATTCACTCAGGGTCGATTAATTATTGCGGGGAGCGCCTCGATGGCACTGCCGCCGCCGAGATCGTGAAAAAGGGCATTGCCATGGTACCGGAAGGGCGGCGGGTATTTCCGTTGATGTCGATTAAAGATAATTTGCTGATGGGCGCATTTACTCGCAGTGACAAGGCGGGCATCGCCGAGACGCTGGAGAGTGTTTTAGAGCGTTTTCCGCGCCTGCGCGAGCGCTATCATCAGCAGGCCAGTACCCTGTCTGGCGGCGAGCAGCAGATGATGGTGATCGGACGCGCCCTGATGGCGAAACCGAAGTTGTTATTACTCGACGAACCCAGCCTGGGGATTGCGCCGAAGCTGGTTCAGGACATTGCCCGCTCGATTGTTGCTATTTCCCGCGATCAGGAGGTAAGTGTGTTGCTGGTGGAGCAAAATAGTCGTATGGCGATGTCGATATCCAATCGCACCTACGCCTTATCAACCGGCTCGGTGGTATTGGAGGGCACTTCCCGAGAATTGATCCATGATCAGCGAGTGAAAGCCGCTTATCTGGGGGGCGAGGTGTAAACGCGATGCGAATTTTGCTAGTGAATCCAAATACCTCGGCGGCGATGACCGAAAAAATTGCCGCCTCTGCCCGACTGGTGGCCGCACCGGGCACCGATGTGCTAGCGGTGCATTCACTGCAGGGCCCTGCCTCCATCGAAGGTTACTACGATGAGGCGATGAGTGTGCCGGGGATGCTGGCGGCGATCCAAACGGTGGTGAATTATGACGCCATCGTGATTGCCTGTTTTGATGATACTGGCCTCGACGCCCTGCGTTGTGTTACCGATAAACCGGTGTTGGGGATCGGTGAGGCAGCCAGTCATGTGGCCTCGATGCTGGCCAATAAATTCTCGGTGGTGACGACTTTGGCGCGCTCGGTACCGGCACTGGAACATAACTTGTTGAAATATGGGATGGAACGAAAATGCGCTAAGGTTCGTTCTTCGGAAGTGGCGGTGCTGGAGCTGGAGCAAGCGAATCCCCAGGCTTTCGCCAAGATCTGTTCAGAGATAGAGCAAGCCATCGCGCAGGAGCGTGCCGAAGCCATCGTATTGGGTTGTGCCGGAATGACTGACTTGGCTGAAACGCTTGCCAATAAATATGGTTTACCAGTACTCGATGGGGTGTCCTGTGCGATTTCGCTATGTGAAAGTTTGGTGCGTTTAGGCGTGAAAACCTCACGTTTGGGTGGTTATGCGGCGGCAGTGGACAAGTGTTAAGCTTGCCAGCGAGCCTTTAAGCCAAGTGACAAGGTTTATCTTCGCAATAAAAAAGGCCCCGAGAGGGGCCTTTTTCTATTTTTCTATACTTGGTTGCTGAGCATTACTCGTTAATGTGGGCAATCACAGAATTAGCGGTGTATTCCAGGGTGACAGAGTGCCCGGCTAAGCTTGCCGTGGCGTATTCACCTTTCAGGCCTTTGGCAGCGTTGATGAGGGTAAAGCTGTCTCCTGCTTTAAGCGCTTGTTGGCCGGCTTCAAGCTGGATGTTGCCTTGATTAACATAAGCGACACCCGCAATCTTGATTTGCTCGGCATCGGCGTCGAGTACCAGTTTAAGCACCCCCGATTTTTGAGTAAAGTCACCGTCAATTTCCAGCGCGCCACGGCTATCTACCTGAACTTCACCACTGCTGAGGTAGAGGTCGCCCTGACCAAAGGCTGTTGGTGATTGCGCTGTTAATACTCCGCCAAGTAACAAAGTTCCGCCGCTATAGCTGTTATTGCCGCTTAGGTTGAGTTGGCCTGTACCATCTTTGCTGAGCATGCCTTCGCCACTGATGTCGTTGCGCCACCAGTCTTGCGCGGCGAAACCACCTTCGCTGCGAACCATGGTGACATGCACATCGCCATCAAAGGCACCATAACCATCGGCGGCAGCAACCAGGTTGATACGTCCCCAGCCATTGGTTTTATCCAACATTGGGTAGCCTGAATCGACTTCGGTGCTGGCGAGTACTGCGCGGCGTTGTGCATCACTCAAGTAAGGTTGGCGGGTGGCCAACAAGGCTTCGGCGCCTTCGGGAACGATGGGTGCCAGTCCTTTGGTGCCGGTTTGCGGTAGGCCATAGGTGAGGCGGAAGGTGTAGGCGTCTTTTAGGGCCTGATGATCGCGGTAGCGGTTGTTGTTAAATACATTCACGTTGAGGGTACCGTCATCGTTTTTGAAGCTTCCTTCGTTGGTGACGGTTTGATTTGCATAGTCATAAAGGCTCATGCTGGCAGCGGTGGCTTTGCCGCCGAAGTAGTCTCGTGTTTTGTTAAAGGCTGCCGCGGCAACATCTGGTTGAGTATTTAAGGCAAAGCTTGCGATCATCATCGCTTGTACTCGTCCACCAATCACATCAATCGGAGAGTGCATACCAGCTAAGATGCGGTTTTCACCCAAGTCCGAGCCACGGGCAACCAGCGCATCAAAACGCTCGGGCAAGGCGTAGGCATAGGCCAAAGAGGCCAGAATACCGGCATTCGTGTGACCACTGGGGTAGCCGTTATCTTTACGACGGTTTTCGGTGGTAGGGGTATATAAAGAGTCGGCTTCATGGCTGCTCGAGTGGGCACGACGGGCACAGAACAGGCCTGGGATCACCTTGACACTGGTAGTGTATTTGTCAATTCGGTAATCGGCGTTGGCACGGCTGGCACTGCTGCCATCAATACAGCTAAAGGTTTCCACGGTGATGAAGTCCGTTTCTCCTTGGTCATTCATGCGCCAGGGACGCGGCGTGCCAAATAGGTATTTAGGGCCGCTGGTGGACGCGTAAGAATTTCTAAACAGTTGGGCGAGCTTGACCACATCGCCTAAGGTTGAGTCGGCAAGTCCACCATAGGTGGAAAAGCTATCGTTGTCGCCAGGCTTGTAACGAGTATTGTCGGTGACATCGCTGACTAAGATCTCTTGAAAACTGGCAAAAGCACCTGAGTTTGCCGCGTAGTCTTCGGTGAGTGGGCCAAAACCATCGATAGTGCTGTAGTTTTTACTGCGAATATCATCTAAGAATGCATAGAGCGTTTGTTGTTCGGTACGCTGAGCAGTAACATCCACTACATATTTGATGTTGGCTTGCCAGGTGGCCGGGTCTTTAATTTCGCTACCCGCGGCTACATAATCACTCGGCTGACCATTGGCTGCATTGTGCGGATTGGGGCCATCACCGGCTTTGTAACCATTGTCTGCATCGGTGTAATCTTTAGCATATTCCTGCCAATGATCGGTGGTTCCTTTCCATACATCGTTAATCCCACTCAATAAGGTATTGATCGGATTGCTGCTGAGGGTGAAACGGCCATTGCCATCGCTGCGTGGAATATAGGCAACACTGGGGAGTGGATCGCTGACATCGGGGATAGCCACATATTGTTCGAAACCCACACCTCGAGGCTGAGCGGGTTCGGTGATGGTTACTGCTGTGTCGCTGTCATTATTACAGGCGGAGAGTAAACTCACAGCAAGTGCGATAGTGCTGAGCTTAAAGAGCGGTTTGTTACTACTGCTGAACTTCATGTGTTGGTTATCCATTTGGTCGATTAATTACGTCGCGATGCTAATGGATATATATTTCACTTTTATTTAATTTATGTTTCAGTTATTACGTGAAAGATTAGTAGCTTATGGGGTACTGAGGGTGAATTTGACTCCCCTCTGAGTTCGTTGGCTAGTCATGGTTTGGTTGATCACGGTGCAATACTCAAGTCGTGGTAGTCTATAAATAAAATATCACGAACCAAGATGGTTTTTCAGAGGCCTGAGCAATGAAGGAATTTTTGCTACAACGCTTTGTGCAAATCGATTGGAGTTGCAATCAAGGGCAGTTGTTTGCCATCTTGCTCTTAGCGCTATGGTTATGGGCTATATGGCCAGCCAAGGCCATTGAGGCCTTGCTCAAGGATGGTAATAAGCAAACCAAGTTATTGCTCGTGCTGACGGCGATGAATGGATTGTGGTTACTCGACGGGAGTGTGACTGAGGGGATCCATGTTCATTTTCTGGGCTTAGTCACCCTAATGTTGATGTATGGTTGGCGAATGGCCACGGTGATGGCGATGTTGCCTACGATGTTTTTCGCCACATTGATGTTAAAACAGCCCTTCGATTTTGCTATTTATGGCTTGTTGGCGGTCGCCTTACCGACTTTTTTATGTTTTGCCGTGTATAGCCAAGTATTTAAGTATTTACCCCATCACTTGTTCGTTTATATTTTTTGTGGGGCATTTTTGAATGCCTTTTTGTCGATCATCTTTCATATTCTGGCATGGTCGGTTTGGCTGTGGTTGAGTAAAGACTACAGCTGGGATTTCTTGAACCAGAACTACTTGTTAATTATTCCATTATTGGGTTTCCCTGAAGCCTTACTGAATGGCATGGCGGTGACGTTGATGGTGGTCTACTGTCCGCATTGGTTATATGACTATTCTGACAACACCTACTTTGAACGTTAATAAGTGACACTCAAATCAAAGCGAATCGTTCGGTATTGCTCCCAATTTAATAAAGACTCTGTGCGCCAGCAGTAATCATTGGCATTGATAAAATAGAGATATCCAATCACTCTCGGTAAAATGGCCGTCGGTAGCTATTATTTATCAATCCGGTAACTTCACAGTTAAAAGTATGGTGCTTACATCGGTTTATTTGGAAAATAAGCTTATTCATCCCGCAGGTATTACCAGCAATAATCACGATACCATTTTCATCACGAACTCTATCTAAAAAGTATAAATATCTTGTTCTTCGATTAAGCAATAATTTTTTCCTGAGTTACAAATTAAATTTGTTGATTTTAAAATGAGGATTATTTTTAACAAAATAGTTTCAATCGCATTTGACACTTAAGTTGGATATTTTGTTTGTTGCGGATTGATTATTCTTCGGTTTTTTTTGGTGCGCTTGGTCTATGTTGATGGACTCTGCCTAATAAGCGAGTGAGCTGTTATTGTAAATAAATAGGCAGAGTTCTAAGGAAGCGACAGTTGATCTTGAAGACAAATGGAGCATTTAGTTTGTGATTTTGCACGATTAAACCCGCACGATTGCAGCAAAACATCGCGGATCTGCTATATATAAAATAGCAACTCAATCGTTAGTTTAGGTTATTAGCATAAAATGGCTAGATAGAGAGTCCTCATATGAACAATAAAGTTTTATCGGCAATTGCCCTTTCTCTGATGATCTTGCTGAGCCCTTTGGTTGTCGCCAAGCAGATAAACGTCAAAAAAGTTGAGGGTGATAAGGAGCTATTAATCTTTAGCATATTAAAACTAGCGCTAAGTAAATCTTCACCGGAGCTCAGTTTTAATCAAGCCAATGAAGAGATGACCGAAAGTCGGTTAATTAATGAAGTGATCGCTGGCAATATTGATGTAATTTGGGGCGGGGCCTCTACGGCCAATGAAGAACAGATGCGGGTGGTACGTATTCCAGTATTGAAGGGTTTACTCGGACATCGGATTTTTATTATTCGTAATGGCGACCAGCATCGCTTTGATAACATTAAAAACTTAAGTGATTTAAAACAATTAAAAGCTGGTCAAGGCACCTTCTGGGGGGATACTCAGGTGCTTAAAACCGCCAATATCCCTACCGTGACCACCATCAAATATAATAATTTGTTCCCAATGCTTGAAGGGGGGCGCTATGACTATTTCCCGCGAGCCGTGCATGAACCTTGGAGTGAGGTGAAAGGCCATCAAGAGCTTAACTTAACGGTAGAAAAAAATTTGATGCTGATCTATCCCTTCGCGATGTATTTCTATGTAGGCAAAAACAACCAGCAATTACATGATTTGATTTATAAAGGTTTTGAAATGGCAATCGAGGATGGCAGCTTCGATACGCTATTTTTTAACCATCCAATGATCAAAGCGGTGCTCGAACAAGCGAACTTAGGTCCGCGGATCCGGATCCATATCGACAATCCTTACATGCACCAAGACACGCCAACGGATCGTCCTGAGTTTTGGCTTGATATTAATAAATTATAGGAAGGTAAGTGATGAAATCAATTACTCATAAGTCGATGCTGATGCTCTCAAGCACCTCGCTTGTGGTGATGCTTATTGTCTTTTCAGTGAGTTATTCCCTCGCAATCAATTATTTTGAGCGAGTCGAAGCGCAAGAGATCTCTGGACTGAAAAAGACCTTCAGTATTGTTCTGCGTGAGCCGATTTTCTCTTATGATAAAGATCTTATTCGGGATATTTCCGCAGGTTTTATTGATGATCCAATTATTCATTCGATCACTGCTTTTGACCATCGTGGTAAGTTATTGGCCGAAGTGACCGAAAGTGGCCCCACTCCCGATAGCTCGGCACTGGTGAGCCAAGATGTCGAGGTAGTTTGGAGTGGTAACGATCCGATCGGTAAGCTGGCAGTGACCTTTAGAACCGATAGCAATGATGCCTTGCTTAACATGGTCAAATTTACTTTTGTGGCGATTGCGGTTGTCTTGTTAATTACTTTACAAGCCACCAGTTGGTTTACGTTGTCTAAATTTGTGGTTGGTCCGATTAAGGTGGTCGCGGATGCCTTAGCCACCATCGCGGCGGGGGGCGGAGATTTAACCAAAAGATTGGAAGTGAAACGCGATGACGAAGTAGGACAGCTAGCCACAAACTTTAATCATTTTATTGAGCAGTTGCAGGGCTTGATTGGCAATGTGGTCGATAATGCCACGGAACTGGCTACCACCTCTTCTGGCATCAAAGATTCTGCCAGTAATAACCTAGCCGCCATTCAGCGCCAATTATCTGAAACAGAACAAGCTGCAACGGCTTTGAATGAGATGTCATCAGCGACTAATGAAGTCGCCAAAAGTGCCAACAAAACCGCCGAACATACGCGAAGTTGTTCGGAATTGGCAAAAAAAGGCGACCAAATGGTGCTAAATACTGCTTCGCAAATTAACCAACTGAATGATGAAATGACCGCAACTGCCGATAAAATTACTCATGTGAGTACTCAAAGTGACACCATTGGTTCGGTGCTCGACGTGATTAAGGGCATTGCAGAGCAAACCAATCTATTAGCGCTTAATGCGGCGATTGAAGCAGCCCGTGCGGGCGAGCAAGGTCGGGGGTTCGCGGTGGTCGCCGACGAGGTTCGTAATCTCGCACAACGTACTCAGGAATCTACCATCGAAATAGAACGGATTATTGAAGAGTTACAAGCAGCCTCTTCTAACGCAAGCGGTTCAATGCTATCCAGTCAAGAGGCGCTTCAATCAACCATTGAAGAGTCACAACTGGCGAACCAAACTCTAGAAGAGATACTCGAGAATATTAATCAAATTAATGATATGAACTTGCAAATAGCTGCCGCATCGGATGAGCAAAATATGGTTGCTTCTGATGTGAGTCGCAACGTAACTGAAATATTTTCCTTGTCTAATGAAATTACCTCTAATGCAGAAAATGTGCAGTTAGCCAGTGAGCAACTGAATGATCTTAGCAATAGCATTAAAAAATTATTGGCGAATTTCCACGTTTAAATAGTTTACTTCACGGCCTCTGGATCCAGAGGCCGCTTATTTCAGCGGCTAGGCTTAGCGACAGTGGTACTCATTTTTGCGATGTGTCTGGATTGTGACATTGACCTTCAATTGTGGGTATGACAAACGACAAAGCTCGCTTGCCAAGGGCTAAATGGCGGGCTACCCCCTGATTCCTCTAGGCATACTTCTTGATAACGCTCTTTAACTATGACAACACACGAGCGTCGCATCAATGGATAATAAACTGGATTGGTCAGCTTTTGCAGAGCAAGGCATGGGTGATGCCTATGCTGGGATCCCTAAGCAGGGTGGTGACTTTGCTAAAGCGGTGGCGGTTTGCATTGGCAGCGGTCATTGTGAGCGTAATCAACGTGGTGTGATGTGTCCTAGTTTTCGGATCACTCAGGATCCAGAGCAGTCTCCTGGAGGGAGAGTTCGACTACTTAAGCAATATTTGAATCGTGATCTGGCTTGTGAACCAGAGCCTCAGTTAATGGCCGCTTTAGATCAATCGATGGATAGTTGCGTGGCGTGTAAGGGCTGCAAGCGCGAGTGTGAGAGTAACCTCGACATGGCACAAATCAAGGCCGAATATCTGGCTCAAAAGTTGGTGCAACAGCCGTTGTCGCGGCGCGATTGGTTATTTGCGCATCTGCCCCAGTTGCTCTATCGGCATCGGTGGTTGGGAAAGTTGATTGGTTTGCGTAATCGGGCTGCTTATCTTGCGAAACTTAGCGATCATTGGCTGGGTATTAGCGCGCGTATCGCCTTGCCTGAGCTGGCGACTCGACGCTTTGCTCCAGAAAAACGAGTTTACTATCCCTATCAGTCATTGAGCGACCGACCTCCGCGTTCGGTGGTGTTATGGATTGACCCTTTTACTGCATTATTTCACCCCAAACAGGCTGATGACGCTTTGCACGTATTGCGTAGCGCCGGTTATGTGGTGTGGCTGGTTCATCCGGAGTCGCAAGCCGATAGGGTTTTGGATTCGGGTCGAACTTTGTTCAGTAAAGGCTTGATTGATAGCGCTCGTCAACAGGCCAGCTATTTGCTGGAAGCACTGGCGGTCCATGTGCATTTTGAGCGCCCGATTATTGGTTTAGAGCCCTCATCGCTACTGATGTTACGGGATGAATTCTTAACACTTGGTTTGGGGGAGGCGGCTGAAAAAACCGCTAAAAAAGCGCTGCTTTTTGAAGAGTTTTTAGCTCGCGAAAGTCAGATGGCTGATTTCGCCTTAAAGCTGGTTGCTGAACCGCAATCAAAGCCGCTGCTGGTGCATGGTCACTGTCATCAAAAGGCGGTCGGCGCTATGAAATCGATGCGTCGAGTATTGCGCTTAGTCGCAGGCCTACAGTTTAAGATGATCGAGTCCACTTGCTGCGGTATGGCAGGTACCTTTGGCTTAGAGTCGGAACACATTGATCAGGCTCATGCCATGGCTGCGCAAGGTCTGCTTCCTGCACTGGCCCAGCAAACCGAGGCGACGATTATCAGTAATGGCTTTGGCTGTGCTTATCAAATCGAACAACTCAGTGGACGTAAACCACTGCATTTGGCCAGCTTCTTAGCGAGTCTAATTAAAAGGCCTCGCTGAGGTTTGGCCATTGCATAATAGAGAGTGCTGTTTGTATTTAATTTTCGCGGGAGACAAAAATAGTTAATTGAAGTCTGAGGTATAGCATTTGGTTCGTTAAGCAAATGGGGTGTAACCAAACGTAAATTGCTTTGAGCGGATGGCTGGTGATTGATTATTTAGCGCTGCCATGGTTCAACTCGATGACACATGGCCAGCTTTACCTCAATAAATAACATAGGGCTGAAAAAGCACTCAAGCGAAACTCGCCCCTCGGTGAGGATTGGCTGCCATAGTGCTACTTCCAACTATTGCTTTTTGGGTTTACTTTTTAACATTTCAAGAATGTTTTTCTTGGCCGCGCCTTTAATCGCTTCGTTTTCTTGGATCTGTTGGCAAGCGGCTTTTGTCCCTGAAGCCGGGTTACAATCGGCATATGCAGTTGAGCTGCCACAACAAATGGTAAATACGCACAAAATTAAAGATATTTTTTTCATTGATAGACTCCATTAGTGAATATGGTTTAAGGCGGTCATTGCTTCTTCTTGGGTTTCAAAGTATTGCTGTAATTGGTCGATATACCAGATTTCCGAGCCTTGTGTATTGTCGCCGGAATCCAATATTTGAATGTCCCATTGCTGCTTATTTGGCAAATAGTAATGAACGATGAATTTATTCGATTCTTCGATGACTAAGGTCGGGAGGCTGGGGTTTGATGCATTGAGGGTAAAGTTGTAGGTACCGGTTTGCTTAATTTGGGTTTTAATATTCTCGCTATCAGAACCATTGTATAAGGTTTTTTCCTGAGCGAGTTGCAGCGTATGATTTCCGGTAGGCTGAGTTCCAATGTTGACCGCTGCGCTCCAATTGTTGTCGGAAACTTTAAACTCGTAATTTCCCTGTTTTAGGAATAACAGACCACGGTAAATAAGGTCTCCTCCGTAATTTAAGGGAATGGTTGTCTCCCAAGCATTCATGCTGCCGCGAACAAAAACGTTTTTGTTAAGGGGACCATAATCAATACTTTTATTTTGTTGTGTCATCACGGCAATCGCAGGACCACCATTTTGGTAGTTAAATCGGATGCTGTAATTGGCTGCGGCCGGAATATCCAGTACTAAAGACTGGAAATTATTAATTGGCGTTCGAACATTTGGCTTCAGTTGGATTGTGCTCGAGTGCTCGGAGGATAATGGATTTGAATGTTCGCCCATCTGATACAAGCCTGGTTTTAATGTGGAGAAGTTTAATTGGTAGAAGTTGTCCCCCATATAGCGAAGACTCTTGGCGCCTTGATCATGCCAAAGATCACTGTATAGCTGAATTGTCTGCCCGAATGGTCCTGGATCAGGCAGTAGTAAATGGAACTTAATGTCATCATAGGCAAAGTAGTAAAAGTTATATAACTGGCGCTTATCTATTGAACTAAATATATTCTCCGATACTTCTGAATTCGATAAACCTTGTTCTGCGAAAGGAAGTCCTACGTTCATTTTGGTCCAACTCTGGTCGGCAAATTTGAATTCTATGGTTCCTTTATCAAGCATTTTGCTCACCGAATACTGTCCATTGCCTTGGTTTATCATTTCATCGGCTAAACCCCATCCGTTCATGGACCCCCTTAGGAAGAAAGTTAAGTCAGTAAACTGGCTTGTAGGATCCGCTGAAAACTTGAGGCTTTGCGGCTTATTGTTGCTCGTTTGTTTGTGCTGAGAAATGTCGCCATTATTGTCGATGAAGAGCGTCGCCTTAAGACTGCCGTCAGGATCCTCTGTCGAATACTGAAGTAATTGTGAACGATTAATAAAGATTGGCCGATCGAACCTGAATTGATGATGGTTGCGAGTGGCAGGGAACAAGCCGATAGTTTTGACGTTGTCATGCCAAACGTAGTGGGCCCCCTGCTTTGCATTAGCCTTTTCGGTCGCGAGTTGTCCATGATCATCAATGATAAACAGTGAGTCACGTGCATTGCCGTTTTGGTAGTACAGAGTAATTGGAGAAGGTAAGCGACTATCAACCAGATTGGATGTGCTCACTTCTATTTCTCGGTTGTTGAGTTCGGCGATCGCTTTGAATGTGACTTGAGCACCGTTGTTGGTATGCGATGCATCCCAGAACAAGCGATAAGGTGGTGCGGTATCAGTGCCGATAAAATGAAACCCATCACCGGTATTTACATAAAAACGAACGGCACTGCTTTGTAGGGGGGTGGTGAGGCCATCCAGGCTGACTTTGAGCTGAACTTGACCACTGAGAACTTCAGTTTTAATAGGGGTGTCAAACTTTACTGTTGCGGTGTTGGGGGCCGAAGGGACGGTTTGCTCGGCCTTATATACGGCGAAGCTGAGCCCTGGTAGATGTAAGTTCAGTTTCTCGTTCTGGTCTGGCTTCATGGCTTCATTCAGCTTGCTATTTGTCAGTAGTAATTGGTAACTGGGACGGCTTACTGGCAGTGAGACTTGTTTCTCTGTTGTGGCGGAATTAAATACGATGAGATAATCGATACTCTCTTGTTTTAACACTCGAGAGAAGGCGTAAATACCGGGACCATCACTATCGTGATACAAGGGATACATTGCTCCACGTCGTAGCGCGGGTTCATTTTTATATAACTGGGCGTACGCTCGAATACTTTTAAATAGCGGATGGTTATAATCAAAGTTTGAGTCTGCGGCGGTCTTGTTGGTGCCAAGTAGTGGGGTTGTGGCATAGCTTTGAGTCTTGGTTTTGAACATATCGACACGTGACTCTTTATCAGGCCCTGTGCCAACAAAACCCTGTTCATCGCCGTAATATAGGGTTGGTATCCCTCGAGCAAAAAACATAAAGGCATTGGCGACTTCTACTCGCTTGAGTTGCTCTTGCGCTGAGATGCCCTTGTTTTCTAAGCCAACAAAATATGCAAATCGGCCAATGTCGTGGTTTCCAATGAAATTCGCCAAGGTATTGGTTTGGGTATTTGGCGTGATATAGAAGTCATCATTCAAAAATAGTGAGTCAAGTTGTTCCGGCGATTCATGCTTTGAAAACACACTGCGAATGGTACCTTGGATACCAAAATCGAGTAAAGAGGGGAAATGCCCGGCTTTTAAATACTTGCTACGACCCGCTGCACTGTAATCAAAAGCTTCGCCAAAAATAAAAAAGTTGGGTTTACCCAGTTGTTTGGCGTATGACTGGATCTCATTATTCCAGGTTTGCCAAAATTCGATTTCGATATTTTTAACCGTATCGACTCGAAATCCATCGATATTGAAGTTCTTCATCCAAAACTTTGTGATATCAATCAGTCCGTTGATCACTTCTGGTTTGCTGGTATTTAAGTCATCGCCACCATTGAAATCCCCAAGCAGAGCGCTTTCACCAGCGTGATTAGTATCACCATAGTTGTGGTAATTACTGATATCGTTTAGCCAGGCTGGGTGTTTGATAGATTTGTATGGCTCAGGTAGAAAGGGGGTATAAGGGTGGGCGGAATCTGGCCCGCGATATGTGCAGTCGTAATAATTTACTTGTGTATTGCCATGGTTTATTACAAAAGGCGGATTTGCAAATGCTCCTTGTTCATCATGACATTCTCGAAACTTGATGGCATCAAACGTATGGTTGAGTACCAGGTCTAGATATATTTTAATCCCTCTTGCGTGAGCATTTTCAATCAGTGATTTGAGCTCGGCATTCGTACCTAAATGAGGGTCTACATTGAGATAGTCTTCGACCCAATAGCCGTGATAGGAGGCTGATTCAACTAAGTCTGAGTTAACTCTGATAGTGTGGTTTTTGAACACAGGACTCAACCACAGCGCAGTAACGCCTAAATTTTCTAGATAATCTAAATGCTCACTCAGTCCTTGGAGGTCACCGCCATGGTAGTAGTCTTCGTTGCTTGGATCAAAACCATGTTCGCTGCGAGAACCTTTAATATAAGCGTTATCGTTATCTGGATTTCCATTTGCAAAGCGGTCTAGTAGAACAAAGTAGATAAACTCATCTTCAGGCGATCTATTGGGGTCCGAAATATCTTTATAGATATTATTGTTTGCAATAGATAATGGGCTCATAAAAATTAGCAGCGCTATGCTTGCAAAATATCCTATTTTCATTGTTTCTTATCTATCCCTGTCGTCGATCTCAAATCCATTTTCACCAGTATTTAATATATAAATATATAACTAGAGGTGTGATTCTTTCTTAGTGATATTCATATTATATGAGTATCACTAATGTATTTATTTGGTTTATGTTACTGGTGACGGATTCTAAGTTAACTTTGATTTAGTGTCTACGTCATTATTAATAATAAAGTCAGGAAATCGTTTTCATGTTTATTTTGTACTTTGATAAAGCGTTTTCAACGCTATTTTATTTTTTATTCTTGTGTATTTATTAATTTCATCTGTAATAAGTTTGTTATTTTGCTATTGTTTTTATTGTTATTTGCAACCTGCGTTGATTTATTTGTCTGTGTTTAGTTAGTTTTTATTTATGGATGCCATTCTCGAATGGTTTATGAATGCTTATCTTAAATTCGAAAAGGTTCGGTTATATGCGCGGCTTTAGATTACGGTTTTGGGCCGGTGCTTTTTTTTTAGCATTGCTATCTGGAAGTTTACTTTTTGATGCTTATATTTTGTTGAAAGATGGGATGTTAGCGCTTGCCTACCCCTATGAGCTTGATTATGGGGAAGGGCCAATTTTGTCTCAGACTATTTTACTGGGGCAGGGGCTTAATATTTATCATGACTTTTCGCAAGCTCCCTATACGGTGGCCAACTACCCTCCTGTTTTTCATTACTTTTCTCTTGCGCTCACTCCGTTCGTTGGGTCGTTTTTACAAGCGGGACGGCTGGTGTCATTTATGAGTACCTGGGGTGCTGCGGCGGTCATCGCCTGTTGTGTATTCAGTTTGTCGAATAATCTAGATATTTCTAAAAAAACACGGCTATTTGTCGCGATGCTGAGTGGGGCTGCATTTCTAGGATTGGACTACGTGTATATGTGGGCCGCGCTGATGCGGGTAGACATGCTCGCGTTGCTATTAACGCTCTGTGGATTGGCTTGGTTTATCTGGCGTTATCCAAAACAAGATGGGCTTTGGGTGGCTATCTTGTGGTTTTGTTTGGCTGCATTTACTAAGCAATCGACTTTAGCCGCACCGATGGCTGTTGCTCTTTACCTTCTGTTGAAATCGCGCCAAGACGGATTCCGTTTTAGCATCGCTATAGGAATTTTAGGCGCGAGTGGTTTGGCTCTCCTGGTATGGAACAGCGAGGGGGGAGCATGGCAAAATTTAGTGATTGCGAACAAAAATAATTTTTATTGGTCGGATGTCGCTAAGTATCTCGGGCTAATGGTTCGAGACAATTGGCTATATTTAGTCGCGAGTTTGTTGTTGTTAACATTTTGGTTATATCGAGCACTGAGAAGTCAGCTCGACCCGCGTATTTTACTGATAATCATCTACCTTGGGATTGCATTTTTAACCGCGCTTTCAATTGGTAAAGTGGGTTCTAATTTTAACTATTACATTGAGTTTCTTGCGCTTGCTTGCATTGCCTTTGGACTGGTTCTGCTGATTATCATTCGCCAATCGCAGCTTATTGCCTCTAAGGCTGGTTTAGTCGTGATGCTGATGTTCGCTGTCGCGGTCACAACTTTTCATAGTTTGAAATATCACGGTCAATTCAAAGCAAGTTATAGAAGTCTTAAAGTGGCAATGGGGGAGCGAAATATTCGAAATGAAGTGGCGCATCAACAGCAGTTAGATCGAGTCGTTGATTGGCTTCGTAGTCGCACTGGAGAGGTGATATCTGAGGACATGACCTTGCTCTCGGTTGCAGGCCAGCCCTTAAGTTTTCAACCGTTTATTATGACGCAATTAGCAGGGCAAGGCCTATGGGATCCTTCGCCAGTTGTCGAATCGTTACTCGATCGTCGTTATGCGGGGGCGGTTTTATTGTTTGACCTCGATAACGTGCCAGCTTACGCCAAAGCGAGGTTTAGTTCAGACATACTCAATGCCTTGAAGAGTCGTTATCAATTACGTGAGACCTTTGCGCAATATCACCTTTACGAGCCTCTTAGTGTTTCAGTTCCGCAACATTTTATTTTTTATAGCCGCGCTACCAAACCTGCATTGGGGCCCTTGAAAAAACCGTTGTTATTATCCGGTCTGCATGACTGGAATCAAGCTTCGCGGATGGATTATCAGGGGGATAATTGCTACGCAATGGTGTTGTCATTAACCCCAGGACATTACGACTTTCAGTTTAAAGATATACAAACCTCAGACATCCGTTTGGCATCCAGCCAATTGCGTCAACAGGGTAAAAAATTGAGTTTTGACATCCCAGTTGCTGGGGTTTACACGCTGTTACTTGAGGTAGCTGATGATGCTGCGTTTACCTTGTCACTTGAACCCAGTCATCACCTTATTTTGAACTATTTCGAAGTTGATCACTGGGAGCGAGAATTGGTCCCCTTGGATCGAGAGACCACGGGGATGCAGGTGTGGTACTTGGCTCCTTTTCAGCAAACTTTTTTTAGTGAGAAAGAGGCGCTGGAGTTTTTGCGTCTTCACTCAAGAGCTTAACAAGCTAAGCGAGGCCGGTAGTGTCCGGCCGAATGGAATACGTTTAGTTAATAAGGACAACATTTATGCAAATTGATGCTCGGCGAAGGTTATGCCTGAACGGTTTGATGTTATTCACGCTGTTGGTGTTATGTCGCGCCAATGCGGACGTTTATGATCCGCGAAATATGAATGAACGAAAAATGGAAGATGAAGTGGTCTACTTTGTACTTCCCGATCGATTTTATAACGGCGACCAAGATAATGATCTCGGAGGTCTCGAGGGGACGATTTACCAGCATAGCTTTAATCCGTCCGACACCGGTTATTACCATGGTGGAGATCTAAAGGGCTTACAACAAAAACTCGATTATATTCAACAGTTAGGCATTACCGCGATCTGGATGTCGCCAGTGCTTAAAAATCTGCCTTTACAGGTGGGGCCCGATGGCACAGAGTCTGCCGCTTATCATGGTTATTGGACCATTGACTTTACTCAGATCGATCCACACTTTGGGAGCAATCAAGATCTTCAGCACTTTGTTGATGAAGCGCATCGCCGAGGGATCAAAGTACTATTTGATGTTATTACCAATCACACCGCTGACATCATCAAGTTTCGAGAGTGTCATAATGCTCAAGGTCAATTCTTGACGAAGCAAACGGTTTGTCCTTATCGCTCTCTCGAAGAAAGTCAAACATCACCCTATACCCCTTTTGTGCCAGAAGCTTTTGCCAATATTAAAAAACCCAATTGGTTGAACGATATCAGTGTTTATCACAATCAAGGTGATACGACTTTTGCCGGTGAAGATGCCTTGAATGGTGATTTTGAAGGGATGGATGACCTTAATACCGAAGACCCGCGGGTCGTCAAAGGCATGGTGGAAATATTTAAGCACTGGATTGATGCTGGGATCGATGGCTTTCGTATCGATACGGTGCGCAATGTCAATATTGGCTTTTGGCGTGAGTGGGCGCCGCAAATTTTGGATTACGCGAAGCAAAAGGGAAAGCCAAACTTTTTTATGTTCGGGGAAGTTTACGATTACAGCGTCGAAAATCGCAGCGAGTACATGACCGTCGGTAATTTGCCTTCGGTATTCGATTTTAGTTTTCAAGGTGTGGTTCGTTCCGTTATTTCGAATGGTCAAGCGAACGAAGCGATGCATTATCTATTTTCTTCTGACGATTATTATATTGGTGCTAAATCGAATGCGGGCACCCTAGTCAATTTTGTCGGTAACCATGATATGGGCCGGTTTGCTTATTTCCTGCGTAAGGACTTACCTGAAGCTTCTGAAGCCGAATTGATTAAACGTTTTAAGTTGGCCCATGCTTTCATGTTTTTCGCGCGTGGTGTTCCTGTGATTTATTACGGAGATGAACAAGGTTTTGTCGGTGACGGAGAGGATCGGGATGCGCGCGAAGATATGTTGGCCAGTCAAACCGAGTCTTTTAATGACAACGATCTGTTGGCCACAGATGCCACGACTGCAGAAGCCAATTTCGACCTACAGCATCCTTTGTACTTAAGTCTGAAAAAATACATTGATGTATTTAAGTCAGAGACCGCGTTACGCCGAGGCAAGCAGTTCGAGCGCTATTATGACGATAACGATGAAAGTGCTGGCATATATGCCTTTTCACGGGTGATCCCTGAAGAAGGCTTGGATTATTTAGTGGTCTTTAATACCGCCAATCAAGCTAAGCAAGTGAGCTTGGATGCGACGGGCCAAACCTATCGGTTAGTCTATCAAGAGGATCCCGCAGAGCTAACGCGGCAACAAAATAATCAAGTTGAAGTAAGTTTGGCTCCACTTAGTTTTGCTATCTGGAAGTCGCAGACTGCTCTCGAAGCGGTGGATTTATCAGAGGCGGCACTCTCATTTACTGGGGTCAATAGAGGGGATGTGATTAGTGCCCGCAGTCGTATAGAGGTGACGGTTGACGGATTGAAACCAGCGGCAGTTGATTTGGCTAAAATTGAGTTTTCATATCACGAAAAAGGGAGCACAGAAGAAATTCAATTAGGAGCTGATTGGTCAGCACCTTACAGGATTTTTTGGACGCCTATTGGCATTGACGATGGGACTCAAGTCGAGTTGACAGCTACTTTGGTGAATACCCAGGGTCTGCAACTCAGTCAGTCGATTGATTTAGTGGTTGATCGACGGATCCCTGACGAAATCTCCTTGCACTACCAAAATGGCAATCGTCGTACTCAGGCATTTGCGATTAGCGACCAAGGGGCATTTCGCGGACCACTTGCGGTGGAACAGAACCAGATCCAACTACCGTGGGGCGATAATGATGCGGCACAATTTGTGGTGTTTGAGTCTTTCGATGTTAAAACCGGGCGCTATCAGTTTGACCGACCGTTTTTGGTTGAGCGCTCTCATTTAGTACAAGGAAGCCACCAACTCAAAGATGGCGGTCTTAAATCCGATATTTTTGTGAATAATCTGCAACAGTTGACTAAGCAAGAGCATGCGGTTGATCAAGCCTTACCCCCGACCTTGACACATATGGTCGACCCGCTTGAACAACCTTTTTTCTTGCGAGGTTCGATGAACGGATGGGCGGCCGTTGACCAAATGCTTAAGCAAGCTGACGGCTCCTATGCAGCCACTAGACTGGTTAAAATGGGAGGCAGTGAATTCAAGTTTTCTGACGCTAATTGGACGGCGTTCAATTTGGGAGGGGCGTATGGAAAACTTGGTTTAGTGCAGAGTGATAACCCGGCAAATCTTAACGACATCTTTGTTCGTGATGAGCTCTTTGAGTTTCGTTTGTTCACCATGTCTGATGAGCAAGGGCAGGTGTATCGCTTTCATCATTTGCAGCCAGTACCTGGGCCTTTGGCGAAACCTGTGGCCTTAGAATACCTACCGAAACATTGGAAAATTAAAGGCGATTTACGTTTTGCTTATCTTGATAAAAATAAATATCAGTTGAAAGTTCGTATTGAGCAAGCGGGGACCTATGCACTAAAAATGGATGGCATAGCCGTATCAGACAATAAAAATATTAAAGTTGATCAGAAAGTCGCTGTCAGTACTGGCGAGTCGGATGACTTAACTATTGCGGTGGAACATCCAGGCAGCTACATCTTTAGTTTAGATGCTAAGGATCTCGAGCATCCTAGCTTACTGGTTTATGAAGATACTCACGGCAAGGTTGATCTCGGCCCTTATGCCAAAACCCTATATTTACGGGGTTCGATGAATGGCTGGAGCACTTCTTTACCGATGGGGTACAGCGGGGCCAAACGATATTCGTTGGTCGTATATCTCAGCAAAGGGACTTATCAGTTTAAGTTGGCTGATGAAAGTTGGGGCCCAAGCAGCAATATTGGCGGCGATGCTTCAGTCGCCATCGCTCAAGAGATTGAGCTGGATACGGCGGCAGACAGCGGTAACTTAAGTATGACGCTGGTGGATGACGGGGTGTACCAGTTTACTTTGTTTGCTGCGAATAAGAGTAAGCCTTTACTCACCTTAGAAGAACTTCATCAAGTGATTATTCATTATTACCTGCCAACAGAACAACGCTGGGAAACTGAATTCGTGGATTTAGAACCACAACAAGCAGGCTTTGAGACTTGGTATATCGAATCGCTCGGGACGACATTCGCCAGCGAGCAAGAAGCTCTCGCGGCCTTGGACGCGAGCGAAGAAAGTTAAGCCTCGATAGTTCTAATTTGCTTACCGGTGTCTTTTAAACATCGGTAAGCATACAAGAAATAAGGAAATGTTGAGAATGAATCGCGGTATAAGCAACAAGGAAATCCAACGATGAGTGTTTGTCCTTTGGTGGTCGATCTCGATGGAACGCTGTTAAAAACTGATTTGTTATTTGAATCTTTGATGGCATTTTTACGCCGCCATCCACTGCAAGTTTTACGTTTATTTTGGTGGGTAATTCGGGGGAAGGCCTATTTTAAACATCAGTTGGCTAACTGGGTTGAGTTGGATGTGACCGTGATGCCCTACCACCTAGAATTGTTAGATTATCTCAAGGAACAACAAAACTTAGGGCGCAAATTGATCCTAGCAACGGGGTCGGATTTTGGTTTAGCCACTCAGGTCTCAGAGCATTTAGGGTGTTTTGATAGCACCTTTGGCAGTAGCTTGCATCTAAATTTAGTGGGTAATAACAAACGTGTATTGCTCGATAAACTTTATGGTGCAGGGCGTTATGATTACGCCGGAAATTCCGAGAGTGATTTGTCGATATGGGGATCTGCGCGTCGTGCATTAGTGGTGAACGCGAAGCAAGGGGTGCTTAAAAAAGCTGGTGTTTTAGCCCCTATCGAGCGGGTTTTTCTGCCAGAACGAGGGGTTTGGCGTGGTGCTATTCGAGCGATGCGTTTGCATCAATGGGCAAAGAACAGTTTGGTTATGGTTCCTTTATTTTTTGCTCATCAGTTTGCCGATCCAAATATTTGGTTGAAAGCCTTAGCGGCTTTTGTTGCCTGTGGTTTATGTGCGTCTAGCGTATATTTACTCAACGATTTACTCGATTTGACCGACGACCGCCATCATCATAGTAAACGCCGACGCCCTTTTGCCGCAGGGCAAACGCCGATCCCTTTGGGTTTGCTTATGATCCCGCTGCTGTTAATGGTTACAGCGGTTATTGTGAGCTGGCTCCCGCCGATGTTTGGCAAGGTCTTAGCGGGTTATTATCTGCTGACAATGTTATATAGCTTTTACTTGAAACGGGTGGTGCTGCTGGATGTGCTGGCACTGGCCATGCTGTACACCTTTCGGATTATCGCGGGCGGTTTTGCAGTTGGCATTGCGTTGTCTTTCTGGCTGTTGTCGTTTTCGGTCTTTTTCTTTTTAAGTTTGGCGATTGCGAAACGCTATACCGAACTCATGGTTGCGAAACGAACCCAGAAGCAGGAGTTGCGCGGAAGAGGCTATGAAACCGACGACATTACGCTGATTGCTTCCTTAGGGTCGGCGAGCGGTTATTTATCGGTGCTGGTATTAGCGCTATATATTAACAGCCCCACAATTACTGCTCTTTATACTCATCCGCAATTAATTTGGCTGGTTTGTCCGGTACTGCTGTATTGGATTAGTCGAGTATGGGTGATCGCCCACCGAGGCAACATGCATGATGATCCGATTATGTTTGCGCTCAAAGATCCAACTAGCCTGGTTTTAGGCTCGGGTATAGTTTCAATTATATTAATGGCGATTTAAATTATGAGTGAATTTCAGTCTTGGGGGCAGGTGCCATACGCTGAGCAGAATGTGTCTCCCTTTCTTTGGCGTCATCACAATCCATATCCGGAAGTTGATGCGCAGACCAATATTTTACCCTATGGCAATGGCCGTAGTTACGGTGACAGTTGTTTGAATCACACTGGAAGTCTGTTAAACATTCGACCGCTGAAACGTTTACTGTCATTTGACCGAGTGCAAGGGCGTTTAACTTGCGAAGCGGGGGTTTTGCTGAGTGAAGTTTTAGCATGTATTGTTCCTCATGGTTGGTTTTTACCGGTGACGCCCGGTACCCAATTTGTCACGGTTGGCGGGGCGATTGCGAATGATGTGCACGGCAAAAATCACCATGTTGATGGTACCTTTGGGGTACATGTTGAATGTTTTGAACTACTGCGTTCTAACGGTGAACGTTTGCTTTGTTCACTGCAACAAAATAGCGAATTGTTTCGTGCCACGATTGGTGGTCTAGGTCTCACTGGAGTGATTACTTGGGTGGAGTTTCGGCTTAAAGCGATCGGCTCGAATATGATTGATTCAGAGAACGTGAAATGCCGTAATCTTGATGAGTTTTTCTCTTTGGCCGAAGACTCTGATCAACAGTATGACTACACCGTGGCTTGGATAGATTGTTTGGCCAGTGGCGCATCACTTGGCCGAGGTATTTTCATGCGTGGTAATCATGCCTCGCAAGGGGTCAAGTCAGCGCCTCGTCTTTCCTTATCGGTGCCGTTGACCCCGCCAATTTCACTGATCAATAAACTCAGTCTGAAGGCCTTCAATTTTGCTTATTACCATAAGCAGATGGAGAAGGTTCACCAACAACGTACTCATTATCAACCGTTTTTCTATCCTCTGGATGCTGTGGGTGAATGGAATCGGATCTACGGACCTAAGGGATTTTACCAATATCAGTGTGTGATCCCTCTGGCTGATGCGAAAGCAGGGATGAAAGCGATCCTAACGGAAATCTCTGCTTCTGGCTTAGGCTCATTTTTGGCGGTATTAAAAATGTTTGGTGCCGTCGTCTCCCCAGGATTGCTGTCGTTCCCTCAAGAAGGAGTCACCCTAGCCTTAGACTTTCCTAATCAAGGCGATAAAACGCGTCAATTAATGCAAAAGCTCGACGATATCACCTTCAATCATGGTGGACGGGTGTATCCAGCGAAAGATGCACGCATGTCAGCGGAGCATTTCCAACATTATTATCCACAGTGGCGTCAACTGGAAGCCTTGAGGGATCCTAGACATAGCTCCAGTTTTTGGAGACGGGTAACAGAATTATGAAAATATTAGTCATTGGCGCAACCTCGGCAATTGCTCAATCGGTCATTCGTTTGTACGCTGTCGAAAAGGCCGAAATTTACTTGATTGCTCGAGATGCAGAAAAGTTATCAACGGTGTGTGCTAACGCAGAAGTATTGGGCGCATCGCGAGTGCATAGCTGTTGTGGCGATCTCAATAATTTAGCATTTCAAATCAAAGCGCTTGATGATGCTCAAGTTCAGTTACAACGTTTCGATCTGGCTCTGATTGCACATGGTACGCTCCCAAATCAACAAGACTGCAGCCAGTCGGTGGATGCAACTCTTGCCGCCATTGAAACAAACTTCACGAGTACCGCCGCGCTACTCACTGAACTTGCGAACCGCTTTGTGACTTGGCAAGCCGGCACCATTGCCGTGATTAGCTCGGTTGCTGGCGATCGGGGACGTCAATCCAATTATGTGTATGGTGCGGCGAAAGGCGCTTTGAGTATTTTTGTACAGGGCTTGCGTAATCGGCTATACCGCAACAATGTTGATGTGTTAACCATTAAGCCTGGCTTCGTTGATACGCCCATGACGGCAGACTTTAAAAAGGGGTTGTTATGGGCATCGGCAGATCAAGTTGGGCTAGGGATTAAAAAAGCGGTTACTCGGCGACGTTCCGTGGCTTACTTACCTGGATTCTGGTTCTTTATTATGAGTATTATTCGGCTCATCCCAGAAATACTATTTAAGAGGATGTCGCTTTGAGTTCTCGTTTAATCGTTCTGTATATTTTATTCGCCATCGCCGCGACTTGGGGGAATTTGACCACTCAGTGGTTGAGTGATCAGATTTATAAAGGGCCGGGGCAGTTTTATATTTCGTTGTTTACGGGAACTTTTGTTGGGTTATTGCTTAAATATTGGTTAGATAAGTCTTACATTTTTTATTTTCAAACCGAAAGTCGTGGTGATGATATACAAAAGTTCATCTTATATAGTTTTATGGGAGTTATCACCACCGTACTATTTTGGGGGACCGAATTGCTTTTTGCATTGTGTTTCGTCGATCTAGAGGGGGCCAAGTATGTGGGAGGTATCGTTGGCTTGGCGATGGGCTACCTACTAAAGTTTTACTTAGATAAACGCTATGTGTTTGTTACTGCAAATTAGTCATAGGGTACGACTTGACGACTGCTTGGGGGCCTGACAATGAGTTAGGCCTTTCTATTTTGAGTGGAATGAAAAGCCAGCTCTCTGGGCGGGTACTATTGACGGACCAATGGATTTTGAAATTTGCGTGACTGGCCGTGGGTATACGCGTTTTTAGCTGTGTTGGCTAATCGGATGAGTGGGGCGTTCATTCATTTTAGGCCGAATTCAGTGCACTTGGCTGCTATTGCAAGTACACTTTTGGCTGGATTCGAGCAGCAAATGGAGTAACTAAATGATGGATATTCAGCCGATCAATGTCGAATTAATACCAGAAAATAGCGCAAAAGCACTCTATCCTGAGCCATTTGCGTCGATGGTTAAGAGCCGGCGTAAAAGAAAGTTAGGTGACTACTTTGGATTGATGAATTTTGGTGTAAATCTGACGACTTTAGCACCTCATTCGATCTCTGCACTCAAGCATCATCATTCTAAACAGGATGAATTTATATACATTGTTTGCGGAACACCAACCTTGATTTACGGTGAAAAAGAAATTCTCATGTCTGCCGGAGACTGTATGGGTTTTAAGGCGAATACAGGCATCGCCCACCAACTCATCAATCGGACTGCGTTTGAGGTGAGTTATCTAGAAGTGGGGGATCGAACGCTGGACGATGCCGTTGCATATCCTGATGATGACCTCGCTTTGATTCATGAAAAGGATGGTTCCTGGTCGGTATTACATAAAGACGGCTCAGCCTATTAGCCCGCTCATGTGTTCATCAAAACAGTCGCTAGTTAAGTTGTCGCATTGTAAGATGCTGGCGTCTGTTTAGCTTGGCTATAGAGAAGGATTGTGCGTGGAAATTAGGTTTGGACGGCAGTCAGATATCGCTGCAATTACCGATATATTTAACTTTTATATATTGAACAGTTACGCTCGTTTTGAAGAGCGCATATTCACGCTGGAGGATCGCCAGCAATGGTTTGAGCAATTTCGGGCCGACTCAAAATATCAGCTTTATGTTGCCTGCCATGAGAATGACATTTTGGGTTTTGCTTGTTCTCAACAATACCGGGCGATTGAAGCATTTGACGATACTGTCGAGGTGACCATTTATTTACTTGAACGGGCAAAAGGGCAACGCGTGGGATCATTATTGTACCAGCGTCTTTTTAGCGAACTGGCTACTCAGAATGTTCATCGAGCGCTTTCTGGTATCGCGTTACCAAATGCAGCATCGATTGGATTGCATCAACAATTTGGATTTAGCCAAGTGGGAGTGTTTGATCAGTATGCGAAGAAAAATGGCCAGTATCTCAGCGCGATGTGGCTAGAAAAGGTGTTTTCTAATCATCCCGCTTAAGCATTCATCAGCCTGTTATGGGTGATAGCGAGCATTTAATTTTATAAAGTCAGTGGACTTTATTCATTGTAAATAAAACTGGGCGGTAACCACCCAGTTTTTTAATTCCTGCTCATCCTAGAAAGGGGCGTCGATATCAACCACATTCACCAGTTTATGGTTGACGAACTCCTTGATCCCTAAACCAATCAGTTCGCGACCATAACCGGAGTTGCGTATTCCTCCGAAGGGGAGATCTGCTTTTACCATGGTTGGATGGTTCACGAAAACCATTCCAGTAGAAATGCGGTGGGCAATTTGTTCGCCACGTTTTTCATCCGCAGTGAATACTGAGCCACCTAAACCAAATGGCGAATCGTTGGCAATATTTACCGCATCATCTTCATCTTCAGCGGGTAAAATCATTGATACTGGTCCAAAAAATTCCCAATAGTAAGCCGGATTATCGGCCGTAAGGTTGGTTAAAATAGTTGGCTGTACAAAAGCTCCCTGCTCTGGGACTTTAGGGCCGACTTCAGTTGCCGTAGCACCATAAGCCACCGCTTCTCGGATCTTCTGTTTCACTTCATCTGCGGCGGCTTGCGATGATAAAGGCGCTAATGTTGTTTCCACATCCATCGGATCGCCAGCCTTTAATGCGGCAACCCCTTGGCTATACAGGCTTAGAAATTCATCATAGACAGATTTGACAATAATCATGCGTTTAGAGGATACGCAGACTTGACCACCGTTCCAGTGACGGCCAAATACAGCCCATTTCACGGTTTTTTCGAGTTCTGCATCTTGCAGTACCACAAAAGCATCGGCGCCGCCAAGTTCAAGGGTTGATTTCTTCATTGCTTTACCTGCTTGAGCGGCCACAACTGCCCCAGCACCTTCTGAGCCCGTCAAGGCTACGCCGCGAACAAGTGGACTGCTAATGATTTTTTCAACTTGAGAGCGAGTGGCATATAGCTGTTGGAATGCGCCATTGGGTAAACCCGCTTCAGACATCAATTTAGCAAATGCAGCTGCGGCTTGAGGAACATTAGAAGCATGTTTGAGTAGTAAAGTATTGCCAGCAGATAGTTGTGGCGCCAAAATGCGGGCAATTTGATAGAAAGGAAAATTCCAGGGTTCGATCGCTAGCAGTACGCCGAGTGGTTCATGGTGTAAGGTTGCTTTACCTTCACTGGAGTCTGCTACTGGCAATGTTTCTGGGGCGAGCAGTGTTTCTGAGTGTTTAACATAGTATTCCATGATCTGAGCGGATAGCTCGACTTCGGCTTCAGCTTCAAGCAACAGTTTGCCCATTTCCAAGGTTAGGATCTTGGCATATTTAGTTTTGTTCTCTCTTAGTATATCGGCCGCGCGTTGTAAAATTTCTGCGCGCTGAGCAAACGATGTTTCACGCCACTTTAAAAAAGCTTGGTTGGCATTGTTTAGCGCCAGCTCGACTTCGTCGTCGGTCGCGTCAGCAAATGTTTTGATTAGGTCGCCAGTATAAGGATTCACGCTTGCGTAACTCATAAATAAAACCTCTAGAAAAATAGACTTTGGTGGTGAAGAGATGGCTGTCGGGTCATCGTGTATGGATAGACTGACGCAGCCGCTTAGCATTGCTTGAATGAAGCCGATTTGGCAGAAAAACAACAACTCAAATGGCTTAGGAATAAGATAAATTCTTTTCTTTAAACAAAACCTTAAGCGATTTCGATGAGGTAATTATGATGATAAAGAGTGGATAGAAGAAATTGTTTCAAACTATCTTATTGATAGTTTTTCCTGATGAGTCAACGTTGATACCACATTTTTGACCCCGACCTCATTTAAGCTGGGGCCTTCCGGTAGGGTTTGTGGTTGGTCTCTGGGTAACCGCTGGATTTATTTCAGCGGCGACACCTAGCGTTTTCAACTTTGCTTAAATACAGCGCTAGTGAAAAATGCAGCCATAAGTCATCAAGCCTAGGTGTAATCCTTGCTTGGATCGGTCAATATGAATTGCTTACAAATTGAATAGGAAATCAGCGTGTATCAACTTTACTACTATCCAAATAACGCAAGCTTAGCCCCGCATTTTTTGTTGTTTCATATGCAGCTCAAGTATCAATTATTGCTGGTTGACCGGAAATCCAATTTTCAAAAATCGCCAGAGTATCTAAAGCTAAATCCAGTGGGGCGAATACCGACACTGATTGATGAGGGGAGGGCAATTTTTGAAAGCACTGCCATTTGCATACATTTGTGCGAACAGCATCCCGAGCACCAGCTTATTCCTGACTTGGGGAGCAGGCTGCGCCCCTTGTTTTTTCAGTGGTTAGCTTATTTAAATAATACCCTTCAAGCGGAATTGATGGTTCGTTACTATCCGCACCGACACACCGACGATGCATGCGCCATTCCGAATATTGTAGCGGCACAAGATGAGCGGATCGCGGAAGCGTTAGCAGTGATTAATGCTCAGTTAGTGGGTAAACAATACTTGTTGGGTGAGCAGATCAGTGCATGTGATTTCTTCTTGTTTATGTTGGCCGAATGGTCATTACCGAGTAAGATCTCGCCTTTAGATTTTGAAGATTTGGCTGCCTATTTAAAACGTCTGTCGGCGCATCCAACAATTCGAGCGGTTTGCCAGTTAGAAGGGATTGATTTGACTCCTTTTGAATAACGGTGGGCTCAAGATGAGCCATGATTGAATTCACCTCGGCACGACCTTGGTAGGCCTTGCCGAGCGCAATCATCGTCTCTCCAAAGGCTTTATGCCTAACTATAATCACAATCCCAAAATCGACAAGCAAGCTCTGGCTTGATCTGATGCTGCGGTTTTGGCTGTCAGTAGACACTCTCGAAGTCTGTGTAAGATCAACATCTCTTGTTGAACTTTTGTTTTTACGGAAGCTGCTCGGGTATTTCGTCTATTACTGGCCTCAAAAGCTGCCAAGGTGTCCTTAAGCTCATTTTGTTACCACGAACAAATGGTTTTATATGTTGCGCAGGGTTCAGTTCTACATGATGCTCCATTGCTGAAAATACTCTGCCCTGCTAATGAGAAAATTATCGAGGAAATTATCGAGACAGCCATCTTAAGATACGATTGCATGAGTGACTGCCCCTGCTCATTTCTGTCAAGAGGAAATTATCGAGACAGCCATCTTAAGATGCTATTGCATGAGTGACTGCCCCAGCTCATTTCTGTCAAAAAAACGCTTCAAAGGTGGTCAAATTATATTGTTGTTCGGTAGTTGCGGGCTAATCTTGGCTGATTTCATATTTGTGAAAGGTATCTTCAATGCTGAGGTCAAATCCAGAGAGCGCGCCATACTTAACCGTGCTTGAAGTCAACAAACGCATTTTATGCACTCCTAAATGTTGCAATATTTGCGAGCCGATGCCTATTTCACTGCTTGCATATGGACTGTTGTTGCTACCTTGTTCAGCTGATTCAAAATAGCTTGGGCACTGAGTTGTCGACCAATGAGTACCAATATGCCACCAGTGAGACTGCTTTGGATTTGCTCCAAGGCGTCTTGAATATTCCACTTCTTGCTATCGATCTTAAATAGATCGAGTGGATAATTAAGCGCATGCACTCGCACCAGCGGGGCGCAGGCTTGGTCACTTTGAAAGTGCTCGCTTACTAGCGCGTAATGTAACTGTTGATCGATGGTATCTTGATAGGTCATGAGTTTGAATCTGCCATGTTGAGTATTCAGATGTTGCTCTAAAATACACTTCACGACTGTTTCGGTTTTTAATCGAAATTTGATTAAGTCAGCAATGGTTCCCAACTTGATATCATGTTTTGCTGCGAATTCTTCTAGCTGCGGCCGGCGGGCCATACTGCCATCCGGATTCAGAACTTCGATAATGGCACAAGATGGTTCAAGACCTGCAAGTTTTGCCAAATCACATCCCGCTTCAGTATGGCCCGCACGGATTAATACGCCACCAGGTTTGGCGACGATAGGAAAAACGTGTCCAGGAGAGACGATGTCTGAAGGCTGCGCAGCGTCACGGCTGGCCATCTTAATGGTATGAGCTCTATCTTGAGCGGAGATCCCTGTGCTAATTCCAGTGGCGGCTTCAATGGAAATGGTAAAATTGGTGCCATATTGTTCGGTATTATTTTTTACCATAATGGGCAGTTTAAGCTGCTGGGCGCGTTGTTCGGTAATAGTTAAACATAGTAGTCCGCGACCTTCAGTCACCATGAAATTAATCATCTCTGCAGTGATGTTCTCGGCAGCAACTAATATGTCACCCTCATTTTCTCTATCTTCATCGTCCATCAGGATGACCATCTTCCCGAGTCGAATATCTTCAATGATGTCTTCAATGCTACTTAAAGTCATATTTCGTGCTCGCTTGAATTTAAAATTACCAATGAATATATATGCTAGCGTTGCAGTTTAGCACTTTCAGGTGCGATTTTCATGAGTTCATTTGTGCATGTTTCGTTATCTGGATACAACTTTATTCCAATATATAAATCCTTTTAAATCAGTTAATTAGTATTATTTAGGCTTGGTTTCATCCTTTCCAACAGGCTGGCGTATGGATCGTTATCAGTATTATTTTTGGACCGTTTGATGTGCGGTTACGAGCAATTTATATTCAATGACTGTGATGCTGCTCAGGTTTTGTACATCTCGATGTGGACAGATTTTAGATCATTCACTAAGCTGATTTTGAATAAATAACGTTACGTGAATATATATTCAAGGGGTGATTATAATGATAAATAAAATACTAACTATCAGCGCATTAGCGTTAGCGACTACCTTCTCTAGCTTGTCTATGGCTGATAACGGTTTAATAGCAATTATTACGCCGTCCCACGATAACCCTTTCTTTAAGGCGGAAGCGATGGGGGCAAAAGCGAAAGCAGAAGAGCTGGGCTACACAACCTTGGTAGCGTCTCACGATGATGATGCCAACAAGCAAGACCAGCTCATTTCAACTGCAATCGCGAGAAATGCCAAGGCCATTATCCTCGACAATGCGGGTTCTGATGTGACTATCGGGGCTCTCGAAAAAGCTAAAAAAGCCGGGGTTCCAGCCTTCTTGATTGACCGTGAAATTAATAAAACAGGTATTGCGGTTTCTCAAATCGTATCCAACAACTATCAAGGTGCTCAGCTTGGCGCAGAGAAGTTTGTGGAATTGATGGGAGGAGAGGGGAATTTCGTTGAACTCTTAGGTCGTGAATCTGATACCAACGCCCATGTTCGCTCTCAGGGTTACCATGATGTGATCGACGATTACACCGACATGAAAATGGTGGCTCAACAAACTGCAAACTGGAGCCAGCCAGAAGCGTTTAATCGCATGGAGTCTATTTTACAAGCCAACCCAAATATTAAAGGTGTGATTTCGGGGAACGATACCATGGCTCTTGGTGCCGAAGCTGCGCTTAAAGCGGCTGGCCGGAGCGATGTGATTGTGGTGGGTTTTGACGGCAGTGATTATGTTCGAGATTCCATTATTGCGGGCGCAAATATTAAGGCAACGGTCTTACAACCAGCCTGGGACCAAGCGCAAATGGCGATGGTGCAGGCCGACAAATATATTAAAACTGGCAGCACAGGCTTAGATGAAAAACAATTAATGGATTGTTTATTGATCGATGAAAGCAATGCGAAAAACTTAGATACCTTTGCAATGAAGTAAATCCAATAGGAGCTAAGGCTTGCTTTAGCTCCTTTTTCTACTCGGCAATATCCAGTGGTATGTAAAGGATAGTTAGAACATGAGCGTGATGAATTTAAGCAAGTTTTCTTTAGTTCCATTGTTTTGTGTGGCGCTATTGGGATGTGATGTCGTTAAGTTGGACCAAAATGGCAAACCAATTATTCCGATGACTGCAAAAGAGGCTGCATCTCTTCAAAATTTAACACCAGAGGTGCTCGCAGAAAAATTTTGGGGGGACATTTTAAAAGAAGCAAAGGTCAAATCTAAACCGCTTGAACAGGGGAATAGTGGCGGCCTCAAAAGCCAGTTTGTTCGCATTAGTGGAGTGGTTGACCAGGTTGATGATAGTAAAAAAGCCGCGACAATGACGGTGGTGACCGGTGACCAACATGTGGTGTTACAGATTGGCCCGATCGTACGTGGCAACTCCATTAGAGATGCGACCAGTTTCATTAATTTTGACGACTTTAAGAACCAAGTTCAGTTTGCTCGTTTATCAAAAGAGCTGAATAAAAAAGCAATCCAAAATTTTGCTCGTCCTGATAGCTCTTGGGCCGGGAGTCCGGTCGAAGTATTAGCGGCCGTGACTTATAAAAATATGGGTGTCACACAAGTGATTCCTCTTGAAGTTATGAAGAGGTAGTCGGCATGAATTCGATGAATAAAGACATCATCATGAGAGCAGAAAATATCTCGATGGTATTTCCTGGCACCAAGGCCTTAGACCGTGTTTCGTACAATGTATACCGTGGCGCGGTGAACGTGATTATCGGTGAGAATGGTGCTGGTAAGTCCACCTTAATGAAGATACTCGCAGGGGTACAGAAGCAAACCGAAGGGCAAATGTTTATCGCAGATCAGCCGATCGCTTTCGATAGTACTCGTGGTGCGGCTGAACATGGCATTGGTATGGTTCATCAAGAGTTGAACCTTTCAGAAAATCTTACGGTTGCAGAGAATATTTTTCTTGGGCGTGAGAAACAGAAGGGTATTTCTCCCATCGATAATGCGAGTCAATGTGAGCTTGCAGCAAAACTCATGACACGTCTGAAACAAGATATTAATCCGAATGACCTAGTTGCCAACCTTAAAGTGGGTCAAAAGCAGCTGGTTGAAATAGCGAAGGCACTCTCAACTGAAGTGGACATCTTGATCCTCGATGAGCCGACTTCGGCCTTGAGTAAAAAAGAAGTCGACATTCTGTTTGAGGTGATCCGTGACCTTACCGCGCAAGGCGTTTCGATAATTTATATTTCTCACCGTTTAGAAGAGCTGATGGAAATTGGCACTTACATCACGATCTTAAGAGATGGCAAATTCCAAGCCGAAGCCGCGGTTGAAGATATCAGTGTTCCCTGGATTGTGCGTCAAATGTTAGGCAGTGATCCGGTGGTCGATTTTCTTCCGGAAGATAGAGAATTTGGAGTCAAAGTTCTCGAGGCGGAGGGCATTACTTATATCAATGAGTCTGAAGCGAAAGTGGTCAACGATGTGACCTTTTATGTTCGAGAAGGGGAAATTGTTGGTATTTATGGCTTGATGGGGGCAGGGCGAACCGAGTTGTTTGAGTGTTTGGTTGGGAAAGCGACTTACGCTGGCCGTTTTTCTTTAAATGGAAAAATTATTCGAGCCACTACCACCACTCCCGACCGAGTCAAAATGGGCATTGGATTGGTCCCGGAAGATCGCAAACAATCGGGTATTTTCCCGGTTAGTTCGGTGGCCAGTAACTTGACAATTTCAAGCCTTTGGAAGCGTTTAAAGGGGCTCGCTATCTCTGAGCAAGAAGAAGACAAGGCGGTTGCGGAAGCGATCGATAAATTGTCGATTAAAGTTTCTTCACCGAAAGTGGAAATTCAGGCTTTAAGTGGCGGGAATCAACAAAAAGTAGTGATCGGTCGTTCATTGCTCACTGAGCCGAAAGTGCTGCTGCTGGATGAGCCCACTCGAGGTATTGATGTTGGGGCGAAAGCAGATGTGTTTGAAATGATGGTTAAACTTTCCGAGCAAGGGATAGGCGTGTTGTTTTCCACCACCGATCTGAAGGAAATCATGGCGGTTTCGGACAGGATATTGGTGATGTCTAACGGCAAGCTATCAGCAAATGTTTTGCGTAGAGAGACCACCGAAGAAGAATTAGTACTAGCAAGTGCGCAGGGATTTTAATTATGAAAGCCAAAGTAATCGAGGGCATGGCGATGCCAACATCTCAGTTTAATTCAGCAAACATCGGTTTGATGTTATTGAAGTTAAGAACTTTTATAGCATTATTCATTATCTTAGGATTTTTCTCATTTACCGTGGATGGATTCCTTGCTCCGGGTAGTTTAATCATCATGGTTAAACATATCTCGATCAATGCTTTTCTCGCCTTGGGAATTACATTTGTCATCATCACCGCAGGTATCGATCTATCGATCGGTGCAACCCTTGGGTTTTGTGGCATGGTTGCAGGCTTCATGATTTCTAAGGGGATCGTGTTACCCATGTTTGGCATTGCTATATTTCCCAGTGTGTGGGTGATCGTGCCAACTGTAATGGTCGTTGGGGGCCTGATTGGTGCATTGAATGGAGTTCTTATCACGCGTTACAACGTTGCGCCCTTTATCTGTACTTTGGGCACCATGTATGTGATTCGGGGAGCTGCCATGTTGTTGTCTGGGGGAGAGACATTTCCAGGGCTACAGGGGAACGCGTTACTGGGTAATACGGGCTTTGACCAGATTGGTGCGGGTTATTTGTTTGGTATTCCGTATGCCATCTGGATGATGTTTGTGGTTGCGGCAATTATTGCATATGTGGCTAAAAAACTGCCCTTTGGTCGACACGTATATGCGATTGGTGACAATGAGCGGGCGGCTGAGCTTTCCGGAGTGAAAGTGAAAAACGTCAAGATTTGGGTTTACACCATATCCGGTTTGTGTGCGGCGATTGCAGGTATTGTGGTGACATCTCAATTAGTTGCAAGTCATCCTGCAACTGGTACTGCCTTTGAGATGAATGCGATTGCTGCCGTGGTTCTCGGTGGAACTTCTTTAGCCGGGGGACGTGGGACGATTACAGGGACGCTTATTGGTGCCTTTGTTATTGGTATTTTGGCTGATGGCCTAGTCATGATGGGGGTGAGTGAATTCTGGCAAATGGTGATCAAAGGCATCGTCATCATTGTTGCGGTTATTATTGATCAGATGCAAAGCAAGATGCAGTACAAAGCTGCGATTACGTCTCAGAAGTCTGTTGACTAGGTTTATTGTTGGAGAAGCAAAATATCGTCTTGTTCACATTTTGATCTTTTGACGCTATTTTTTTTCTCCCCATGAATATATATTCAGTATTGAATATATTGGAGGTTTGTTATGAATCCTTATCGTTTATCAATTGATGAACTTGCTAAGAAAGCCACCGATATTCGCAAACGAATTGTGGTGCTAAATGCGGAAAGTCCCGCTGGTGGACACACTGGTGCTGACTTATCGCAAGTCGAGCTCGTCACATCTTTATATTTTCGAATTTTAAATTGCTCTCCTGATCGGCTCGATGATCCAGAGCGTGATATTTACATTCAATCGAAAGGCCATGCTGCAGGTGGCTACTACTGCTGTTTATCTGAGGCGGGTTACTTTCCAAGTGATTGGTTAGCGAGCTACCAGCACCCTGATTCCAAATTGCCGGGCCACCCGGTGAAACACAAGACGCCGGGCGTGGAACTTAACACTGGAGCGCTTGGTCATGGTTTACCAGTCGCCGTTGGGCTTGCATTAGCGGCCAAAAAGTCGGGTAGCCAGCGAAAGATTTATGTATTGACTGGGGATGGTGAATTGGCCGAAGGAAGTAATTGGGAAGCGGCTTTAGTGGCAGCCCATTATGGATTGGATAACTTAATTATTATCAATGATAAAAATAAGCTGCAGTTAGCGGGCTTTACCAAAGACATTCTGCAAACCGATCCCTTGGATAAGAAATGGCAAGCCTTTGGAATGCAGGTGAGTGAATGTGAAGGCAATAACATTGCGTCGGTCGTCTCGGCTCTGGAAAGTTTGAAGCCCGAGGGAAAACCGCATGTGGTGATTGCCAATACCATTAAAGGTGCGGGGATCTCGTTTATTGAAGGGCGTCCAGAATGGCATCACCGAGTTCCGAAAGGGGAAGAAGTCACTTTAGCGTTGGAGGAGTTGAATCATGGCTAACGCAGAGCATTTTGCAAATATTATGGTTGAACGTTTTATCGCAGCTGTGAATCGAGGGGTCGATCTTGTGCCGGTGGTTGCCGATTCAACCTCTACCGCGAAGATTGCACCGTTTATTCAGGCTTTTCCTGATCGCCTCGTCAATGTTGGGATCGCCGAGCAAGCCTTGGTGGGAACGGCGGCCGGTTTAGCGCTTGGCGGAAAGGTCGCGGCAACCTGTAATGCGGCGCCATTTCTGATCTCACGTGCGAATGAACAGGTTAAGGTGGACGTTTGTTATAACAATACTAATGTGAAGTTATTTGGTCTTAATTCGGGCGCTAGTTATGGCCCCTTGGCCAGTACTCACCATAGTATCGATGATATTTCGGTGATGCGGGGTTTTGGCAATATTGAGATCTTTGCGCCGGCATCGCCCTTACAGTGTCGTCAAATTATCGATTATGCGATTGAAAAACAAGGCCCTGTTTATATCCGGATGGATGGTAAAGAACTCCCTGAGTTATTTGAGCAAGACTATCAGTTTAAACCGGGACAGATTGATGTATTAGCAACAGGCTCTGACCTGGTATTCGTGGGTATGGGCTCAGCCATGCATGAAGTTGTCGCGGCGGCCGAGCAACTTCGTGAGCAGGGAGTTTCGCCGAAAGTGCTGTGTATCTCTTCGATCCGACCGTGCGATGTTGAGCAGTTAGCCAAGCTTTTGGCAGGTATAAAACATGTGATTAGCGTGGAAGAACATAATGTCAATGGGGGCGTCGGTGCTTTGGTTGCGGAGGTGATTGCTGAATTTGGTACGGCAAGTCGTTTGAAACGGCTTGGGATCCCAGATGGTGGCTATGCCTTAGCGGCCGATCGTAAATCATTACGCGCACATCACGGGATTGATGCCAAGGGCATCGTGAGCCATGCGCTTGAGATGCTCAAGGAGAACTAATATGTCTCAGCCGTTTATCCTCGCCATTGATGAGGGGACCACCAATGCCAAAGCGATTGCCGTGAACCAAAGTGGCGAGGTATTGGCGAAGGGCAGTGTGGGTCTTGAATTGACTCACCCTCATCCGGGCTGGGCGGAGCAAGATCCAGAACAAATTTGGCGGGCAACTGTTGCAGCCATCGAGCAATGCGTGGTGGCGCTTGAGCCTGATTTGCTCGCTGGTATCGCGATCAGTAATCAACGCGAGTCGGTGTTAGTTTGGGATCGTAAAACTGGAGCGGCCTTAACACCGTTGGTGAGTTGGCAGTGCCGTCGCTCGGAAGCAATTTGTGAGCAGGTCGGCCAAAAGCCGGAAGCCCAACAAGTCAAAGCCTTAACCGGATCGGTGATCGATCCGCTTTTTCCTGCATCAAAGATCCGTTGGTTGTTAAATCATATCGACAACGGAACGGAACGGGCATTACGGGGTGAGTTATGTGCCGGAACGGTCGACAGTTGGTTGGTTTGGAAATTGAGTAACGGTAAGCAATTTGTTACCGATGCTTCTAACGCTTCGCGTTACCAATTGTTCAATATTAATCGCTTTGCATGGGATCCCCTATTGTTAGATTTGTACCAGATCCCTGTGCAATGCTTGCCAAAAGTGGTTGCCTCTAGCGGTGAGCGTGGCCTAACACAAGGTTTATCCTTTGTTGCCGATGGTGTGCCTATTTTGGCGCAAGCGGGTGATTCTCATGCGGCTCTGTATGGTCAGGGTGGGTTTAATCCCGGAGTTGTGAAGGCGACTTATGGTACTGGTAGTTCGTTGATGGTGCGCATCGAACAAGCACCTAAACACGATTTTGGCGTGTCGACTACGGTGGCTTGGGATGATGGTAAACCCAGTTTGGCGATGGAAGGAAATATTACCCATACCGGCTCGGCGATTAAGTTCATCTCTAAAATATTGGGGATCTTGGATATCGACACGCTCAGCCAGCTTGCCTGGTCGGTCGAGGATGCAAATGGTGTCTTTTTTGTGCCCGCGTTGGCGGGTTTGGGAGCGCCGCATTGGGACGTGAAGGCGCGAGGTTTAATTACTGGCTTAACCGATGCCGTCACACCCGCACATATTGCCAGAGCAGCTTTCGAATCGGTCGCATACCAAGTGGCTGATTTATTGTTTGCGATGGAAGCTTCTGCCGAAATCTCACTATATGAGCTTTCGGTTGACGGTGGACCTACCCAAAATCGTCAATTGATGCAATTTCAAGCAGATTTACTACAAAAACGGATTGTGAAACGCGATGTTGTTGAAGTTTCAGCTCTTGGCGCGGCTTTTCTTGCGGGTAAAGCTTTAGGCTGGTGGCCAGACGCCGCCAGTCTATCGAAGCTTTTACCAGCGAGTGAAGTCATCACTCCAAATCCAAATATGATCCATATTCACAATAATTATAAGTCGTGGAAGCGAGCGGTTCAGCGAACTCGTTTTCAAGCTAATGACGGAGAGGTCTAGAATGAAAGATACCCAACAACAAACTACCTTAGCGGTTTTATTTGGTAACCGTAATTTCTTCCCAAGTTACCTGCTGGATGATGCCCGCAAAGATACTCAAACGGTGTGTGAAAGCTTAGGTATTAAAACCATTATGTTGTCAGATACCGAAACACCCTATGGAGGGGTGGAGACCTATCAACATGCAAAAATTGCCGCCGAAATGCTCAAACAGCATAAAGATGACATTCAAGGGATCTTAGTTTGCTTGCCAAACTTTGGTGATGAAAAAGCAATTGCCGATGCCATCCGTATATCGGGTGTGAATGTTCCGGTACTAATTCAAGCGGAATCCGATTCGCTAGATAAGATGGGCTTAGCCACCCGTCGTGACAGTTTCTGTGGAAAGATTTCACTGTGCAATAATCTTCGCCAATATGGCATTCCTTTTTCACTGACAACTCAGCACGTATGTGAGTTGAAAAGCGATGTATTTCTACAAGATTTAACTCAATTTGAAAATGTTTGCCGGGTTGTTAGCAAAATGAAAGGTTGCCGTGTGGGGGCGATTGGTGCCAGACCTGCCAGCTTTAATACTGTTCGTTATAGTGAAAAAATTCTTGAGCGTTTGGGCGTTACCGTTGAAACGATTGATTTGTCGGAAATTTTCGCAAGCGTAGACAATGTGCAAGATAACGATTTGCGGATTGCCGAGAAGCTGAGCTTATTGAAGTCGAATGCAGATACCCAAGAGATCGCCGAAGACAAGTTGCTAACAATGGCTAAATTGTTTGTGGTGATTAGCCAGTGGATTGCCGAAAACGACATTCATACCACCGCCATTCAGTGTTGGACCTCGTTGCAGAAAACACTGGGGGTAAATGTTTGTTCGATTATGAGCGTGATGTCTGGCCAGCTGATCCCAAGTGCCTGTGAAGTTGACGTGATGGGAGCGTTGTCGATGTACGCGCTGTCCATGGCTTCGCAAAAACCAGCATCGATAGCTGATTGGAACAATAACTTTGGTGAAGATCGCGATAAGTGTGTGTTATTCCACTGTGGTAACTTCGCGACCTCAGAATTAGACAATCCTTTTATGAGCACCGCCGATATTATTGGCACCACGGTGGGTTGTGGGAATACTTGTGGCGCGATAAATGGCCGGATGAAACCAGGTCCGCTTACTTATTTCCGCCTTTCTACCGATGACTTTACCGGGAAAGTAAAATCTTACGTTGGCGAAGGAAAATTCGTTGATGATGACTTAGATACTGTTGGCTGCCGCGCGGTGGTTCAGGTTAAAGAGCTGGAAACCCTACTCTCGCATATTTGTAATAATGGTTTTGAGCACCATGTTGCAATGAATCACTCGTCAACTGGGGATGTGCTTTATGAAGCATTCACCAAGTACTTGGGGGTTGAATGCTACCAACATAGTTAGTGGTTTGAGATTTCCATCCAAGATAAGTTTTTGAAAGCTTGTTGAGGGCCTTGACCAACTTGCCTCGCAAGTTGGTCTTTTTTAAACATAAGCTTTTCGTGAATTTATATGCAAAATTGAATATAATTGCGGGCAAGTATATCCCGTATATTTGTTGTAAGGATGATTATGTTGAAGAGAGACGAACAGCGATTATTAGTCAAGATTGCCACACTTTATTACAACGAAGGTAAAAAACAGTCTGAGATCGCGAAGAAGCTCGACCTTTCTCAATCATTTGTTTCTCGGGCGCTTTCACGTTGTACCAAAGAAGGCATCGTTAAAATTAGTGTGGTTCAACCTGCCAACGTGTACCTAAATCTAGAAGCTGAATTGCAAAATAAATATTCTTTGATGCAGGCGATTGTGGTGGATGTGGCAGAAAATGCCGATGAGTATATGATTAAACGGGCAATCGGCTCAGCTGCCGCGCACTATATGCAAACCTCTTTACCAGCTAGCTCCTTAGTAGGCGTTTCCGCTTGGAGTGGCACCATTCGAGAAATGGTTGAACAGTTACATCCACTTAATGTGAAAGCAAATGGTGTTGTTCAACTATTGGGAGGGGTTGGAGTAAATGGCAACGCTCAGGCTTCTATGCTTACTCATTCATTAGCCGAACTACTCAATTGTCAGCCTCATTTATTGCCGTCTCAGAGTATCGAAAGAACAGTTAATTATAAAAAAATGCTACTCAATACCGAAGAAGTCAGCTCAGTGGTCAGCCTCTTTAATCAAGTGGATTATGCCTTGGTTGGGATTGGCATGCTGGAGCCATCTCATTTATTAAAGTCTTCTGGTAACTACTATAACCCTGACATGTTGGAAGAGCTCTCTAAACGCGGTGCGGTTGGTGATATTTGCTTGCATTATTTTGATGCTGACGGGAACGCCGTGTTAGCCGAAGATGAAGATCCGGTGATAGGTATGGATCTTAAGTTACTTAGAGACTGTCCTCGGGTGGTTGCCTTAGCTGGTGGTTTAGATAAATTGGCGGCGATTAAAGGCGCACTTACTGGTGGTTATTTAGATATTTTATTTGTAGATGTTCATACCGCAAAGAAATTGATTTAATCCTTTTAGGCTGGCAGCTTTGCTGGTTTCACACCCAGAGTTTGTGAGTTATTGAAAAATATAAACACGCTGTTTCTACTTAGCACATAAATTATCTTTGGCTTATAAAATACGCAGAATGATATCGCTTCAAGCCAGCTGAATGCTGACTAACATGCTAAAACACCAGCAATACTTAAATCGACTGCTAATGTTGCCTGTTGCATCAATAAGCAGTCATCAAGGCTTTGATGAAAAATGAGGATGCCAGCATCTTTATGATGCGTAGTGCATACTTCCCTTAGCAAAATCAGTCTGCTGAGTTCTGCGTAGCCATACTTTTTCGTGGAAGAAGTAAGCCACCGAGTTAATTGTTGGTTCAATCGTCGCCATCAGACCACCAATGAAAGAATCGCCGGTTAATGCATAGGTAACCATAAATGCCACACTGAAGTGAATCATCGCAAAGCTTATCGTTTTCACTTGTGTCATCGATTCATGACGTTTTAGAAATGAGATGTTCTGCCAAGCTTTTTCGTGAGCATAAAAAGCGCAGGTATTAATTGAAGGTTCAATCATGGCAATTAAGCTGCCGAGCAAGAAGTCACCGGTTAAAGTAAAAGCGACCAAGGTTGCAATGGTAAAGTGAATTGCTGCAAAAGTTATTGTCTTGATCATCGTGTTGCCCCTAAGAATTTTCTCTATGTCGATGTGGATATTATTGAGAATTATTCGCATTACTTAAAATGGATAGTTTCGATGAGTACGATAGTTTTGGGCTATCGAAATTAAATAATTGATTGTTTGTCAAGTGAGGTAGGCAAAACTCAAGCTAAATCTGGTGCCGCCAAATGCTGAAGACATGTGTCATCGTTCGAGTAGAAGTACTGCATGATGAACACATCGATGCTGGAGGTAGTTCTGAGTGCTGGATTGAACTCAATGAGTGAAAATCAGACATTCATACGGTGGCTCTGGATGGTTGTCTTCAATTGGGCGGGTTTTAAGCTCTTGGTTATCAGTAATAGAGAATAAGGTGATAGCCTGCTGTTGTTACTCAACTCGGTTCACATAAAAAGATATCTAGACATCCATCCCTAAAAAGATATCTAGACATCCACCCCAAATAGCCAAATGCCAGTAATAATCTAAACTATCAATAGTTGATTTTTTGGAGTTATTGCCATGCCTCGGTCAAGACAGTCGCAAGTGAGCTTATCGGATACACCTTATTATCACTGTGTTTCCCGCTGTGTTCGGCGGGCTTTTTTGTGCGGTAAAGACCAACACACAGGTAAAAGCTATGAGCACCGCCGCCAGTGGGTGGAAGATTATTTGCTGCAACTTACTGCGGTGTTTGCCATTGATGTCTGTGCTTATGCAGTTATGAGTAATCATACCCATGTGGTATTGCACATTGATAAGGCCAAAGCCGAAGCCTGGTCCATGGATGAAGTCTTAGAGCGCTGGCATATTTTGCACCAAGGCACCTTACTGACTCAGATGTATCTCAATTCTGAGTTACGTCCAAAGTTAAGTGAGGTGCAACTACAGGCCATTCACGCCACCGCCGAAGTGTATCGGACTCGGCTCTTTGATTTAAGCTGGTTTATGCGCCATTTAAATGAACATATTGCTCGAGCTGCCAATAAAGAAGACCAATGCACTGGGCGGTTTTGGGAGGGGCGTTTTAAATCTCAAGCGCTTTTAGATGAAGCAGCCCTAGCAGCTTGTATGGCCTATGTGGATTTAAACCCGGTTCGCTCAAATATGGCGAGCACGCCTGAAACCTCAGACCACACCAGTATCAAACAGCGCATTCAGCAAGCCAAACAAGGTCAGCAACCCAAGCCGCTAATGCCCTTTGTCGGTAACCCCAGAGAAACCATGCCCAAAGGTTTACCCTTTGAGCTACGAGACTACCTGCAACTGGTGGAGCTCACCGGCCGCGTTATCAGAGAAGATAAACGCGGTTATATCGATGATGCACAAGCGCCCATTTTACAGCGCTTACAAATCGATGAAGAAAGCTGGTTAGCCTTGAGCACTGGTTTAGAGCATCACTTTGCCAGTGTGGTTGGGGCTGGGCATTCACTAGATCGCTATAAGCGTGAGCACAATCAACAACGAATTAAAGGCATGGCAGCTGCTAAGCGCTGGCTGGATGTTGGCTAATAAACTATGGTCTGATTTTTTGTCGACCGAGTAGGTCTTTAGCAAACTTAGAAACACTGCGTCCACGAGCTTGCTTATTGCGCTATCTCGCCATAAAAACGTCTATTAATGCTACAACTTTTACATTCAGGTCGCTTTCTGTGTATGAGGAGTTGATACTCATCGCATGATGTTGGCGGTTCAATTGAAGCCTTAAGATGGCTGTCTTGAATAACTTTGCTTTGAATAACTTTGCGAAAAGGTGTTATTGTTGGTTTTGTTTTTAGAATGGGTGTTTAGTTTATTCTTTCTGTGTTAGCAACGGGGTAAAAGCTTTCGCCTACGGCGACGTCATTTTTCTTTGGCGAGCAAAGAAAAATGAAGCAAAAAGAAAGCTCGCCCTGCATCTTCTTAAACCCTGCGTTGCGCATTCTCAAGGGCGTTGAAGTAACTCGCTACGCTCAAATAGACTTCAACTTTGCTCCCTTGTTCATTTGCGCTACTCGGCGAAGATGATGGGATTTAAAAGCGTAATCTTGGCTATCGAGAGTGTGAAAGGAATGGGTGTCTAGTTTATTCTAATAGATCAATAAAGCAGGCCTTTCAATGTAGGAAAATAGGATTAGAAGAATGAATAATGAGCTATTTGTCGTTATTAGCGATATACATGCAAAAGAGAATAACTGTGATGAAGTTAATAGACGACTTACTGAACTTAAAGAATGGATAAAAAGAAAATCTATACGTGGTGAATATAGTTCTGTAGCGATACTAGTTGCGGGTGATATTGCCTTTAGTGGATCCTGTGAAGAGTATGATCTAATACGATCGTCTTTCCAATCTCTTTCAGATGAATTAAAAATAATACTAACCCCTGGTAACCATGACCATGACTTTTCCAAATATACAGGCGGAGCTCGTGATGTATTGATAAGTTCAAATGGTGTTACTTTTGATGAATCTGTCTATCAAATTGTAACAGCTGGCCAACAAGACTATTTTGATTTTGAATCTAATATTTGTAATGTTGAGGCTTCTAGCTCAACTCTTCTATCCAAAGAATTTAAAATTAGCAATAACGTATCTATACAAACAATAAATACAGCATGGTGCTCCAAAATTCATGAAAAAGGTGGAGACCTAACTGTCCCCATTGACCAGCTAATCGAACCTTCTGGCAATGAGGAAATCAAGGTTGTGTTCTTTCATCATCCGCTAAGCTGGTTAGAACCAAATAACCATAAGGAGGTTAGAAACTTCCTAAATAGCAATAGAAATATCATTATATCTGGTCATGAACATATTGAAAATAGTTTTAAAGTTGAAACTGATAATAATAAGACACTGATTGTTGAAACTTGTTCATTCCATGATACTAATGTAGAAGATAATGGATTTATTAGCTTTTCTATAGAAAATGAAGATATTTTAATAGAAAAACATATTTGGGAAGATGATCGATTCACTAGTTTAGAGAGTAAGAGAAGAAGCGATATAGTAGATTCTAGTTCTTTGTATTTTAACGGATTCAAAGTAAAAGATAGTTACTATGAAATGTTAGTTGATGTTGGTACAGGCTTCTCTCACCCAGAAAAAGATGAACTTAACATCCATGATATTTTTATATATCAGAATGTTAAAAACCTTGATTCGAACTCTACTACTGTTAAAAGAGAAAGTTCTCAGAATATTCTTTCCCAATATCCTGATAATAATATTGCTCTATCCGGAGAAGAAAGCACAGGTAAAACATCCCTTTTAAAGAAGCTATGCCTTGATACATTAAGTGATGGTAAGTTTTCAGTATTTTTAGATGGGTCAGAAATAAACAAAGCTAATAAGTTTAAAGATAATAAGATTGAGGAATGTATAAAAAAGCAATATGAAGAGTTTAGCTTAGATAGACTATTAGCAACTAGTCAAGATAGATTGATATTTATTGACAATTTCAACTTAATAAAAGGGGATGAAAAATCATTAAGAAACTTAATAGATACATTAAGAAAATATTTTACAAAGATAATATTAACTGTTTCTGATTCATACACTTTAAATCATGACAAAATAAAAGGCGACGATATATTAAGTGATTCCTTTGTAAAGCTGGAAATATTGAAGTTAGGCCATGCTTCTCGTTGGGATCTGATAACAAAATGGAACAACTTAAAAAATGAATGTCGAGAATCAGCTCAAGAGTTAATAATTAAAACTGATCATGCAAATAAAGAAATTAGTCGAGTAATAGGTAAGAATTATATACCTTCAACTCCATTTTATCTTTTAACAATGTTACAATCCATGGATACAAGCATATCAGCTGAATTAAACACAAGCTCTTATGGCCATTATTATCATTATTTAATAACATGTAGTTTAGGTCTTGCAGGTGTAAAGAAAGATAAGCTTGACGGCATATTTACCTATATCACCGAGATGTCGTACTTTTTTTATAAATCAGAGCATCAAGAGTTATCAAAAGATGACTTGTGGGACTTTAACTCTAGAATCAATGATGAGTATACACTTAAAATTGATTGTGGTAGTAGACTTGATCAGCTAGTTGCTGCAAAGATAATCAAAGACAATAATGGTTATTACTCCTTCAGATATCCCTACGTTTACTACTATTTCCTATCAAAATACTTATCTGACAATTTATCTGAGCATGGTATTCAGGATATTGTTTCAAATCTAATATCAGGTTTAGATAAAAGAAAGAATATTAATACATTAATGTTTCTAACTCATCACTCAAAAGACAGCCGTATACTTGATGGTATAGTTAATCATTCTAAAACCATACTCTCAGATTGCAGTACATCTCAACTAGATGAAGATGTTCTTTTTATTAATAATATAGTTGATGAATTAAATCTGGAAGAACTTGTGTTTGTTGAAAGTAGCGTTCAAGAAAATAGAGTTAAGGCTGCTAAAGAAAGAGAAGAGTATGAAGATATCCAAAGTAATCATGAAGAAGAGCTTGATAAGAATAGTCAAGATGAAACCTATAGTAGATCAAAGTCGCCGTTAAACAGCTTATTACATGATTTTAATCTAGCTTTTAAGTCAGTTGACTTAATTGGGCAACTAACCAGAAACTATCATGAGTCTCTAAAAACAGGGCCAAAAATTAATCTCGTAACTGAAGCGATAGAATCTCCATTACGGGCGCTAGAGGCATTCTTAAGAATAATGCGTGATGATCATGAAACACTCATAGATATGCTTAAGAAAAAGATCCAAGAAGAGTTTGAAGTTCCCGAAAAGTCAAAGGGAGATATTGACTTAATCGCTAGACAGCTCGTATTCAACATGGTTAGATTTGTATCATTCTCTATAATAAAAAAAGTATCTTCTGCTATTGGAAGTAGAGATCTTATTCCACTAATTGAAAAGGCTTATAGTAATAAAGATAAATCTAACGCTATAAGGCTGATAGAGCTTTCAGTACAGTTAAATTTAGGCAATCTTGGATCTATTGAAAAAATAAAGAAAATGAGCAAAGATTTCCAAATTAATACCGTATCAGGTCATATTTTAAGGGATTTGATAGCTGAATACTTGTATATGTTTGAAGATAATGAACGCAATAGGAAAGCAGTTTGTTCTGCGGTTAAAATAAACTACATACCAATGCAAAGTTATCAACAACAAAAGTTATTATCAAAAACTTCATAATGAAATTAGCCCGTTATAATAAATTTTGTGACGGGCTATAACGACATAAATTATGTTCGATCCATTGTACAATATAATTTAACTATTAGATCGAAACTTGTTAGCTTTGTTTTCTATTGACCTGACACGGTTGAAAACTGTTCGGACACCAACTCCAAGGGCTTGCGCAACCTCTTTCTGAGAGTTACGTTCCAATATTAGCTCAAGAACTTGCCGCTCTTTCTCGCTCAGTTTATCCAATATAGCCAGAGACAACTGCTCATCTGCAACCTCTTGTTCGACCCTGTAAATAATTCTGTGTAACTGCTTTGGGTTACAAGTAATCAGTAAGTCGGTCTTCAAACATAATCATAAAGCGATTGAGAGCCTGTCGCCAGTTTCTTATTGGCATCGACCAGCGTTTCGATGCATCCATAATTGCAAGATAGACAACTTTCCTCGCTGATTCATCCGTGGGGAATAGCTTACGCTTCTTTGTCGCTTTGCGTATCACACTGTTCAAGGACTCTATCGCATTCGTCGTGTAAATGGCTTTACGAATGTCCTGAGGGTAGCTGAACAATGTATTTAAATTATCCCAATGCGCTGTCCAAGAGCGGCTTATCTGTGGGTATTTATCATCCCACTGGTCACCAAATTGTTCGAGGGCCAGAAGCGCTTCTTCCTCGGTATTCGACTGGTAAATACCTTTGAGATCTGCCGTTACAGCCTTGTAGTCTTTCCAAGGGACATACTTCATTGAATTGCGCACCATGTGGACGATACAGAGCTGTATTTGGGTTTTTGGGAATACGGCGTTAATAGCATCTGGAAAGCCCTTCAAGCCATCAACACAAGCGATAAGAATGTCGTTGATACCTCGAGTCTGGAGTTCAGTGAGAACGCTGAGCCAGAACTTCGCACCTTCCGTTTCAGATATCCACATCCCCAAAAGTTCTTTCTGACCTTCGATATTTACGCCCAGAGCCAAGTAAATCGCCTTATTGACGACCTGTTTGTTTTGGCGGATTTTCACCACGATGCAATCAAGGTAGACGATGGGATAGACTACATCCAGTGGCCGTGATTGCCATTCAACAACCTGCTCTAGAACTGAGTCGGTAACTTTAGATATGAGGCTTGCAGAGACATCAGCATCGTACATTTCTTTGAACGTAGCGACGATTTCACGAGTTGTCATGCCTTTGGCGTAAAGGCTTAATATCTTGTCATCCATCGATTGAAATCGAGTTTGATGCTTACGAACAAGCTTCGGTTCAAACGAGGCATCTCGGTCTCGAGGTACATCCAGTTCAATCTCACCATCGTCGGTGATCAAGGTCTTGGATGAATAACCATTACGACTATTCTTATCGGGCTTTTCAGCGTGTTTCTGATAACCGAGGTGGTCATCAAGCTCAGCATTTAACGCTGTCTCAACAGTCACCTTGGTTAACATTTTACGAAAGTCATCTAGATCTGAAGGGGTCTTGATTGACTTAGCGGCTTCACGAGCAAATGCTTCGAGAGCTTTCTTATCCATGTTGCTTATCCTTAGCCTGTTCAGGCCTAATTATAAGCAATTACACAATTTAATTTACAGGCTCTCTTGTTCGGGTGACTGCCTCAAAATTGCCTCTATAGTCCCAAGTGCTTCTATACTCTCAAACCTTATATTTTGCGAACCCAGACGAGCTTGCTTATTGCGCTATCTCGCCATAAAAACGTCTATTAATGCTACAACTTTTACATTCAGGTCGCTTTCTGTGTATGAGGAGTTGATACTCATCGCATGATGTTGGCGGTTCAATTGAAGCCTTAAGATGGCTGTCTTGAATAACTTTGCGAAAAGGTGTTATTGTTGGTTTTGTTTTTAGAATGGGTGTCTAGTTTATTCGTTTATTCAGTTTTCACGAGGGAAATTATGAATTGTACAAGTTGTAAAAATGGAGCGTTATTTCCGAGTTTTATTGACGGCCAATTTCGTGCACATACGTGCTCAAATTGCGGTGGAAACTGGATTTTAATCGAAGACTACGTTTCATGGAAAGAAAGAAATCAAGACTACAAATTTTCTGAAGATATTTCGATTGAAGAATCTGAAGTAATGGATAACAAAAAAGCTATGTTGTGTCCGTCATCTGGGACAATAATGAGAAAATTTAGAATATCTTCTCAAAATGAACATAAAGTCGATTATAGCTCTGTTGTTGGTGGATTATGGTTAGATAAAGGTGAATGGGAATTATTAAAAAGCGAGGGATTAGCTGGTTGTTTAAATTCAGTAGTAACACAAAGTTGGCAGCGTAATATTCGTCAAGATAGCGCAAAGCAAAATCTTGCAGACATTTATGAATCTAAATTTGGTGTTGAAACTTACTCTAAATTGAAAGAAATGCGTGCTTGGTTAATGTCACAAGAACATAAATCAGATTTAAGAGCTTACCTTTTGGCAGAAGACCCTTATTCCGCAGAGAAGTAGTAAAACAACATAACAAGCCATTGCAGTGCTGGGATTTTTACAGTGGGCTTCTCTCACTGCGTTCGTTATCTTAGCCAACAATAAAAAGTCCCTGAATGGGGTGTTGCATCCAAGATGGCTGTCTTGAATAACTATTGAAGCCTTAAGATGGCTGTCTTGAATAACTTTGCGAAAAGGTGTTATTGTTGGTTTTGTTTTTAGAATGGGTGTCTAGTTTATTACTGCGTTGCGCATTCTCAAGGGCGTTGAAGTAACTCGCTACGCTCAAACAGACTTCAACTTTGCTCCCTTGTTCATTTGCGCTACTCGGCGAAGATGATGGGATTTAAAAGCGTAATCTTGGCTATCGAGAGTGTGAAAGGAATGGGTGTCTAGTTTATTTTCTGTAAAATGAAAGTGCGGTAAGCTTAGCGATACTAGAGCCGACGCGTTATGGCTTTACTGGCCATGAAATGCTTAATGAGGTCGGCATTATTCATATGAATGGACGGATCTACGATCAAGCCAGCGGGCGTTTCTTGCAGGCTGATTTTTACATTCCTCACCCAACGCAACCAACCTCATTCAATCGATACGTATATGCGATGAATAATCCGTTAAATGTTATCGACCCAAATGGGTATTGGGACACTTGGAATGACACTGGGCATAATGGTGACCCTGATGGGCCTCATGCTTCGGGTAATGATGGTTGGAAGGGAGACCCTTACTATTCGGATACTTACAAAGACAAATTTGGTCCCGTAGTCAATACCCAACCGGATGGTACTTACACTAATAATGTAACCACATTTGATGCTGGTACTATGACTGTAGTGAATGAGCTTGGAGAGTTTACCAAGCACGACATAACGGGATTCGAAATTGATAGAAAGTTGAATCGGTCTTCATGCTCTGGCCGCCCCTGTGGGAACCGAGGAGAGCGGCGAGGTGTAAAGATTGGACTTACTTTTAACTACACTAATCCAATGATTGTGGGGGCAGCTACAGTGAATTCTATTGTAGCAAAAGAACCATTGTATCCAGGTGGATATACACTTAGTTTAATGCAAAACCCCGATACGACAGAAGGGTATCTAGCTTTTGGCCCAGATTATGCCTTCGGTATATCTGCTGTAAAAGCCGTAAGTCTTGATGTCATGTATGCAGACGCTGACCCTGACACTGAAGCAACACTGGCGTTAGGAGTAGGAGTGAAAGCTCATTTTCAAAATGATAAGCTGGTAGGTGTTAGTCTCGTTGCAGGTTATGGCTTATCTAAAGTATCTAAGGCACTTACGGGGCAGTCAAAATCAACTTCTATGGAAGTGGGAGTTAGTCCTGAAATGGGGAGGTACGAATGGGGGAGTTAGAATTGAGTGGACTGCTATGCAATCCAATAGTTGAAAAGATTGTAATAGGTGCGTTTATAATCAGCTTTTTTGGTTTGATTATATCTAGCTTTTTTTTACATAAAGGGAGTGAGGATGTAGATAAAAAAACCTGGCTTCGAGACTCATTAGGGGGACTGGAAGTTTTCTTTACCGACCGTTACTTAGCTCCAGAAGCTAAAAAATGGCGAGTGCCGATGATTGTTTGCGTATTCATGATCGCTGCGTGCATCTATTTGTTTAATAAAGCGAGTCCATGTGCAATATGAAAAAATTAATGGAGTCAGAGTCATTTTAAATGCTTTAGCCTCTTTCTTAGGTAAGGCTCTATTTTGTGTACAAGGATGTCCCCGTGAACAAGTGATCCCTAGTACTAAAGCTGGACACAACTTTGTAGTTAATTGGCGTGTGTGGCATAGACTAAGTTACCTGAATGTTTAGCTTCACACGCTCATCGTAACTCATTGTTGTCCAAAAGTGAGTTACAAAACTAAGCCAAAAGATAACACCCTATTGTGGCTAGCTCTTTCGATGAGATTGAATTAGCGTTTCCGGTCGAGCTAATTATTTTTCAAAACGAAGACAATCTATTTTCTATGATTTCAATGTGTTAGAGACTTTTACTAAAAAGATTGTCTTCGTTCTATTCAAATAGTCTTCGTTTTAATTTCATCAATACAACTAACAATCCAGCCCGCAGGCGACGCCGGAGGCCCAGGCCCATTGAAAGTTGTAGCCGCCTAACCAGCCGCTTACGTCCATCACTTCTCCAATAAAATACAAGCCTTTTACTTTCGTTGCTTGCATGGTTTTTGAGCTGAGTTCATTGGTGTCGACGCCGCCGAGGGTCACTTCTGCGGTGCGATAGCCTTCGGTGCCGTTCATGGTGATTTGCCAATCATTGAGTTGTTTGGCAATGCTGTCGCGCTCGCCATGGCCCAATTGATTAAGCGCTTTGGCAAGCTGCGCTTGGTCAAACAAGGCTTCGACTAAACGTTTGGGAAGCCATTGGCTGAGGGTGTTTTTGAGGTTTTGTTTGGGGTGTTGTAACAGCACCTGTTCCAGCAGGGCTAGCGCATCTTGTTTTGGGAGCAGGTTAATGTGGATCGCTTCGCCGGCTTGCCAGTAGTTAGAGATTTGCAGAATCGCGGGGCCAGATAGGCCGCGATGAGTAAATAACAGCGCTTCGCTAAATTGGCTGCCGCAGGCGGCGGTGATACAGCAGGGGACGGCGATCCCGGAGAGCGCTTCAAAACGTTGTTTTTGTTCGCTATGCCAGGTGAATGGCACTAGGCCTGCGCGGGTTGGCAATAGTTTGAGGCCAAATTGTTCGGCAATTTTGTAACCAAAGGGGCTGGCGCCAAGTTTGGGCATGGATAAACCACCAGTTGCGATGACCAGTGAGCTGGCTTGATAAGATTGGCCAGCGGCTTGGACTTCGAAGCTTTGTTCATCGAGCTGTTGAATACTGCTGATTTCGCTGCGCAAGCGGATGTTCACAGCTGCCCAGTCACATTCGGTGAGCAGCATGTCGACGATCTGTTTGGCGTTGTCGTTGCAAAACAGCTGCCCGTGGTCGCGCTGGTGGTATTCGATGCCGTGGTGCTCGACCAATTCGATGAAGTTGCTTGAGGGATAGCGAGCTAAAGCTGATTTTACAAAATGCGGATTACTACACAGATAGTTGTTGGGGGCCACATTGATATTGGTGAAGTTACAGCGTCCCCCGCCACTGATGAGTATTTTGCGGCCAGCTTTTTTGGCGTTATCCAGCACCAGCACTGAGCGCCCGCGATAACCTGCGGTGGCGGCGCACATTAAACCCGCGGCGCCGGCGCCAATAATAATTACATCGAATGTTTGTATCATGCCTGCCCCCAAAAAATCAGCGGCATTGTACCGCTAGCGCTGCTCCGGCGCTAGCGGGGATGTTGCGCTTATTTTAAGGCGCGCCCAACGTCTTGGCTAAACGGCTCAGCAAGGAAGGTGATGCCCGCTAAGGGTGCCGGGTTTGGCGCATCGGGCTGAATGCTCGGGTTTACCGGATAACTTAAACCGTCGAAACGCAGCAGCCGAAGCCCCGGGATCGCGCCGCCGCCAGAAACTTCCAGCAGTAGATCTTGCCAGCGGGCGTTACTGCTGGAAGCAAGATAGAAGGGGGGGCGCACCAGCGTGGTTTTACTGAGGAAGCGATAGCCGCTGTCTTTAGCTTCAAAAATTAATAAGCTGCAGCCGCCGCTGCCACACCAGTCCAGATAAGTGATTATTTCATCTTGACCATCCCCGTTGAGATCAAATTTCCACCATTGGTAGCGGGTGCCATTTAGCGCGGTGCGGTGTAGCTTGAAGTATTGTTTAAGCGCGCCTTCAACTTGTGGATGGTAGTCGCTGCTGGCGAGCAGGCTGGCTGGCTCGAAACTACGTTGGATATGGCTTGGCTCACTGGGGCTTGTTGCCGGTGCTGGGCCATTCATTTTCATCATATTTAACCCCAGTTTGCCCTGCTGCTGTTGCTCGGGGTCACGCAGTCGCAGCAACATACCGTCCCAATCAAAATACATCTGGCTGTTTACCGGTTGGTTTTGGCTTTGGCTCAGGGTAAGTAGCAGGCTAGTTTGATCAAGCGGTTGCCAGTAGCCTTTTTCAATAAAGCTTTTGTCTTGAGCGAGATAGTTATTTTGTAATTCAGCACTTAAATCTTGGTTGAGAGTGAGATTGACCATTCGGCCACTGCCTGATGCGGTGGCGAGTTTGGCTTGGTAGTTGCCGCTAAGTGGTTCAATATTTTGTTGAAAGGGGCGACGGGCGCAGCCCTGATAGCGAAGCCCTTGGTAGAGTAGCTCGGCGTGATAGGCATAAACGGTATCGGCCATGCTGTCGAAACACTGTTCGGCCTTTACCGCGAGTCGCAGCTGGTCAGCAGATTGCCAAAACTGAGTGCCTTGATCCACACCGCTACGGTAAATTGGGTGGCTGCTCGTACCGGCGAGAGTACTCAGTTGCAGTTTGCCTTCGTTGATGTCGATTCGCCAGCTGGGTTCGTTTCCCATAGCGTGAAGCGCTGGGGTTTTGGCTTCACATCCGGGGCCTTCGCTGGCCAGATACTGCCAGCTTTGTGGGCTGATCTTGGCCCGATAATCCGCTTCAGGCGCCTGCATACCCACGTTGTTGAAACGACCGTCAAATTCTACGTAGACTTGGCTGTGGTTGGCAAAACGGCTGAGCAGTTGCCGGTCATCGCTGGATAAATCGAGCCAATAAGCTTGCTCTCCTTGGCAGGGAGTGAATATTGTGGCCTCGGGTGAGTTGACTAACCAGCCCTTTAATCGGGTGTTTGGTTGATGAGGACTCGGTGGTGCCTCGGATGGTTTGCGTGGCTGAGTGGGGGGCGGTGTTGGGGCGCAGGCTACCAAGCCGATACTCGCGAGGGACGCGATGCAAAGTCGTTTGATTAGCCTCATCGTGATTTCCTTTTATTTATAGCTTAAATGTACCGATTAAAAATTCCGCCACACCATTTTCTTTATTGCTAAGTGTTTGTTCTAAGTGAGGTAATGTCAACTTTAAACGGTCGTGTGCGTTGGCCATGATTACCCCTTTGCCGACCAAAGAGAGCATTTCTTTGTCGTTAAGGCCATCACCAAAGGCAATACAGTGCTCTGGTGCGATGGATTTTTGCTCTAATACCGCTTGTAAGGCTGCGCCTTTGTTGGCCTTGGCTGTCATTACCTCAAGGCAGTCGGGTAGTGAGAAGGTAATATTGAGGCTGTCACCAAATTCATCGACCAGTTCCTTTTCGAGCTGTTGTAGTAATTCATGTTCTGCAACAAAAAATAGCTTACAGATATGCTGATGATCTATCCGATCGAAGTCGGTCAACTGATAGTTAAAACCAGAGTGCTTGTTGAAGGAGCGGACGTATTCATTGTTTTCTTCAACGTACCAGTTGTCTTCGTGGTAAATATTTCGATGAAGTGGGTATTTTGCCGATAGCTCCAGAATACGAGTGATTTCAGCGGAACTCAGATCTGCACGATACAGAACTTCGCCGGCTTTATTGTGGACGCGGGCACCATTGGAGGTAATTAAATACATTGGAAAGTCGAATTGATCGGCGATTGGTCGCACATCGTTGTAGTGGCGTCCGGTGGCAATTAAAAACTTAATATTTTGCTCATAGAGGCGAGCAATGGTTTGTTGGGTATGTTCTGAAATTTGATGCTCTGCATTGAGCAAAGTGCCGTCAAGATCGGTTGCGATTAATTGGTACATATCGATTACTCCTCGGTGAAACTGCGACCGGTGGCTTTAGCCTCTGCTGAGACTGGTTTGATGAGCTTAAGCTCGGTGTTGTTCAAAAAAAATGAGAATGCTCGCCAAGGCTGGGTTGCGGATCTCATCACTCTCGAAAAAAATCTCATGTTTGGCCCCTATCACGGGCATCAATTGAGCGTTACTTGATTTACCTGCTGAGGCAGTCAACCTATGGAAAAAGGCATTTTGCCCTTCTGCTGTGACAATAGGATCTTGCTCCGCTTGTAATAATAATAGCGGAATATTGATGTGAGCAGCGTCTTCAATGCTCAGTTGCATGGCTTGAAAACTTTGTTGTAACCAGCGGTTACTTGGGCCGCCGAGTTGGATCGCTGGGTGCTCGACATAAGTTTGCAGGATTTGTTGATAGCGAGCCGGGCTATGGCTCAGATGATTGCGACTAAACTCACTTGGCCGATAGTCGCCTTGACCCAAAGCATAATGAGGTCCATAGCCGAACTGCCGCTCTAAGTGCGCCAGACCTGCGGCTAGCGTCTTCACGATAGGTTTAGGGAGCAGCCCCAAATTAATCCCGAACATGGGGGCCGACAGCGCCACGGCCTGAAAGTGATTTGGATGCTGCTGTAGGTAGCGAGCGGCGATGGTGCCACCCATCGAATGGGCTAATAAAAAATGCTGTTGGTATTGGCAGGGCAAGACAAACTGCTGCACCAGTTGCTGGAGATCATCAACAAAGTATTGAAAATTTTCGACATCCCCAAGTTGCCGGCGAGGGCTTTCTCGATCTGATAAGCCTTGGCCGCGATGGTCAATGATGAAAATATCGTAACCTTGCTGAGCGAGATCGTAGCCTAATTCGTAATACTTGAGGTAGCCTTCGGTACGACCCGGAGAGATCACAATGGCTTGATGTTTAGGCTGAGCGGCGTTTAATTTGGCGAAGTGAATACGCAGGTCATTCACCCCAGAAAAGCTGGATAGTTCGGCATATTGTTGCCAGTAGGGCAGGATGAGCTGCTGATATTGCCTCTCGAGTTGATTTTCCTGACCGAGCAGATAAGGCGGTGTACGCATCATTCAACCTCGAATGTGTCGCTATGAATAGCTATGGAGTTGCGCATTATCTCAGCGAATGAACATAGTCACAATTGGCAAATTAAGGCGTTTGCTTGGTCGAGTCGAGAATTTTGCTTACAGGTGCTTTATTTAATCGCCGAAACCGGCCCGGGCGAGGGTGACTAACATTGGAATAAGCAGTAATACGCCGAGCTCTAAACGAATTAACCAAATCACCGAAGCGTGTTGGCGATAGCTAATCATGGACGGTTTGCCTTGTTTTAAGGCTCGTCGCCAGCGATAAAAGGTAGCCGATGGATACAGCGAGAGTAGAACGACAACGAAAAATAGCAGCATTTTTAGTGCAAAAAAAGGATTGTCGAGATAACTTTTGTCGGTGCTTTGAAATACAGATAATCGTAATGCACCGGTAATGAAGATTAATACGGTGGCGATGGCATGGGTGGCATCGGCCAACAGTAGCTTCTTGACATCGTCCTGAGTCATGCCTCGGCGAAAAAGAAAGGCTTCTGAGTACAATGCGCCCGCCAGCAACACAATTGCCGTGACATGCAACCCTGCATTTATGGCCTCAATTAAACTCATCGTTCAGTATCCAAGAAAATTTGTTGTTCTAGAAAACGCTATCAGCGCAGCAGGATAGTACTGCAAAACCATCCTTGATGCTATACCCTAACAGGCCTAAGTACTTGAGGTCTAGGGTATATAAGGACGCATTAATGAAAGCAAAGCTATCGGCATATGGTTTGTTGTTGTTACCGCCATTATTTTGGGCCGGTAATTTTGTCACCGGTCGCTATATTGCGGGGCAAATACCGCCAATGTCATTATCTTATTGGCGTTGGACGATAGCCTCGCTGTTGGTCTTGCCTTTTCTTTATCGGAGTCTGTGGCAACAGCGGCGAGTGATTCAACGCTATTGGTTGCGCATTAGCTTACTCGCTTGTTTAGGCGTAGCTGGCTTTAATTCCTGTGTTTACATTGGTTTGCAGAGTACAACCGCGACCAATGCTTTGATTATTAATTCGATGATCCCGATCTTTATTTTGCTGGTGAGCTGCTTAGGCTTCGGTCAGCGAATGGGAATGAAACAGATCCTCGGTATTATATTGTCGTTTTGCGGGGTATTGGCCTTGTTGGTAAAAGGGCAATGGCAGTCACTGGCAAGCCTAAGCATCAATCGCGGCGACAGTTGGATCCTGTTATCGGCAGTTATTTGGGCGTTGTACTCCATTGGTTTACGTTTTAAACCGTCCCAGCTAAGCGGTTCCGCCTTTCTTGGTTCAACCTTGGTGATAGGATCACTGGTATTAAGCCCATTTTATTGGCTTAATTTGCCGCAAGCGGCTTTTTCTTTGAATCACGATAGTATGGTCGCCTTGGCCTATGTGGCGGTTTTCCCATCGTTATTGGCTTATCAAAGTTGGAATTATGGCGTGAAAGTTGTTGGCGCAAGTGTTGCTGGTCAATACATTCATTTGATGCCTTTGTTTGGCGCGATCCTCAGCGTTTCATTGTTAGGTGAGCAATTAGCGGTTTATCATCTGATTGGTGCCTCGTTTATTGCTGCTGGCTTATTGGTGGCCCTGCTTCCCGTGGGTTTGCTGCGCCGACGTTTTGTTGGTTCGTCTATTGAGGCGGAGGGCGCAGAGTCGAAGCATGTTGGCTGAATACTCGCGCTAAGCTGCTTGGTTCATTCAATAGTTTTTTCCTATCAAATAAATCAATGCAATCGAATTTAAGTATGGGCTAATTCGACTTAAGCTAGTCCTATGATTTTCTTGAGAGCATGATGATGTACCCAGCGACTAATTGTTTCGGCCCATGCCAGCAGACCCCAATTGTTGAAAACACAGCTTTAGTCGCCGAAGGGGGCGGACAACGCGGTATTTTTACTGCCGGTGTGCTCGATAGCTGGATGAGCTTGGGGTTCAACCCGTTTCAGTTACTGATTGGCACCTCTGCCGGTGCACAAAACTTATCTAGTTATATGAGTTGTCAGCATGGCTTCGCCCAAAAATCAATTACCGAGACCTCTCGCCATGCACGATTTTTCAAGTTAAGCCGTTCGCTTACCGGGCGAAGCATCATCGATTTGGATTGGTACTTTGAACAGGTGAATCGGCCAGCCGATCCCTTAAATGTGAACAGTGCGGCGTCTTTGTTACGGTATCGCCGTTTATTGTTTGCCACGACCAATACTCGCAACAAGGCGGCACATTATTTTAGCCCTAGTCGGGACAATTGGTTGCATCTGCTAAAAGCCTCAAGTGCCTTACCATATTTATACAAGGGGGGCGTTGAGATTGAGGGGGAGCACTACGTTGATGGTGGCTTGGCTGCTCCGATCCCTGTGGAAGAAGCTTATCGGCGGGGGGCAAAAACGATTGTGGTGATTCGAACCAAGCAACAGGATTATGTGGCTGAATCCCCTTGGAGCCAACGTTTAAAAACCTGGGTTTGCCAATCGGGAGAATGTCCGAAAGCGCTCGATTATCAGTTGATACATGAACAGGCTTACCAACAGTCTTTGGATTTTATGCATCAACCTCCAGAAGATGCGCAAGTGTTTCAAATTCATCCCAGTCAGGCTTTATCGAGTAAGTTACTCGGCAGTAAAACCTCTGCCCTAGAGCAAGACTATCAACTAGGTCTTGAGGCCGGTTTTCGCTTTGTTGAACAGTTCGAGCAGACGACGCCGTTGGGAACTCCGTTGGCTTAAGCTTATTATGGATCGCTGAGCTCTGAAGGTTTTGTTTCGAAACTAACCAATCGGCTGCCTTGAACCGTAAGTTGACCTTCGAGGCCCTCGCTAAATTGCTCAAACTGGTTTTTCTTTAGTTGAAAGCGCCGAGATTCACCGCCGGTTAAGGGGGTGAATTCAACAAAGTAACGATAGCTGTCGGGCATGCTGTCACGTGATTTGCCAACTGGCTTGATGGTTTGTCGTTGATGCGAAGTGACCCGAACGTCTAAGCGATGTAGGGGTTGTTGGTTATCCCAGCGACGTTGTTGAATATGACGCCAAGCTTGGTATAAACCAAGGCCAACAATTATCGCCATCCCTGCCGCCCACCACCAAGGCATTAGCGCTTGCTCCGATGGGACTGAATGAAGTGATGAATGGTATGCATGGGTCCTTGGCTCCTGGGGTTTGAAGTGACTATTTATTGGTTTTGGCCTTTATCTGAGACCCTAACCAGTTATCATCATAGCTTGCTATGGAGTCAAGTTTATACTTTTTCCGTTGTATTTGAGTGTTAATACGCCATCGTAGATTTGTTTAGCGACTCGTTATTGGCGATAAAAGCGCTTAGTATAAAGTGATGTCGATGGTGGATGGAAGGATGAGTGTTTGCTGAGCTTAAGTGGGCTGCGAATAAGATGCTGTAGAGTCATGCGCAGGCGCCACCGTTGGATGCTGATGGCGAGTTTTATTTGCTTGTTGGTGGGCAAGCTATACGCCACTGAGCTGAGCGCGGATATGCTTCAGGCTCAGTTTGGAGGGTGCCCACAAGTCCGCACTAGCGGTCTTCGTCTGCAAGCGATCCCCCTGCGTGTTAAGGTGGAAAGTATTGAAATCGACCTTGCTTGTCTGTTGGCGCAAGGCCAGCATGCTCAGCCGTTTCGCTTGGTTTCGTTAAAGCCTCTTGCTCAGCAGTTGTTTCAAGGTTTATTGGACTTACCGAGCTCGGTGGTTGCGAGCTCGGTAGCGGTCGATCGCCTGCAAGTTAAAGCGGGAGCGCAGTCGCTATTTGATGGCCAATTACAACTCTCACAACGAGGCCAGCAATGGCTTGCCAGCTACCAACAAGAGGATGGTTTGGCAATTAAGCTGCAGCTGTTGCCAAAAGCTGAGACGCTCATCTTAGAAGGCCATCTAGGGAAGCATAGCTTGCGTGCATTGGCTGGTCTGATTCAGCAGCCGCAATTGGATGGGCCAATATTTGCCGATGCAGATTTTTCCTTGCGGGGAAAAGCGGGCCAGCACTTACAATTAAATGCTCAATTTAAGTTACCTACTTTGGCGATGGAGGGGAAGGCTTGGCTGCAAGGGTGGCAAGATTGGCGGCTAAGGCTGGAGAGTTCTAGTTTTCATTGGCAGGGAAAAGATTGGCCGAGTGTTGAGAGCAAAATCCAAGCAAAAGGTTGGCAAGTTGAGGTTGCCGATTGGCAACTTAAAGGTGAAGGCCTGTGGCAGTGGACGCCAGCGATGCAGCTGTCGGGGCTGCTACATAGTGATAATGTATTACCCTTGCAACAGGCTCTTTTGCCTTTAGCTGAACCAGCAAAATTACTGTCGGGAGCTTTGGAATCACACTTCACTTGGCAAGCGGAGCAACTGACAAGCCAGTTTAAACTCAGTGGCCTAAATGCTTTGTGGGGAGAGTTGGCATTGGCCGATGCTCAGCTCGCGGGGCAGCTCGATTATCAGCCAGATCTTGGTTGGAAACACGCGGGAGAGTTGCAAGTTAAGCAATGGGATATCGGTTTTCCGGTGAGCGATATTCAACTGCATTGGCAGCAGCCTAACTATGCCCCTTTGGAACAATGGCACTCGCTACTGTTAGACGATATCTCTTTTGGGTCTTTAGGTGGACGGGGCAGGCTTGCTCAATTGAGATTGAAGCTACCGAGCCAAACATCTTTGCAGTTGAGCAAGGTCCAGTTATCTCAGTTGGCGACACTTTATCCCGAATTAGCTTTAAGCATGCAGGGCTCGGTATCAGGGACGCTTCCCCTGCAACTGAGCAGACAGGGTTTGGCAATCAAAGGCGGCTCGCTGGCGGTTGTTGAGCCGCATGGGCATATCGCTCTCACTCACCAATCCTTACTGGCGGTAAAAGCGCAGCACCCTTCTTTAGATTTTGCTCTAAGCTTATTGGAAGATTTTGATTATGAAAAGCTTGCAGCTGAGCTAGATTTTGCCGAAGATGGGCTGCTCGATATGCAAGTGCAACTGATTGGACGCAATCAACAACTGAGTCCTCGTTTGGTGACTTTGAACTATCGTCATCAAGAAAATATTTACCAGTTATTACGTAGTTTACGTATTGGCCAACAATTGTCAGGACAACTACAGCAATGGATAGACGACAGCGCTTCAGAAGTATCCCCTTTGCCTTAGCGGTAACTTTTGGGCTTATGGCCTGTACCCCAAGGGTGGAGGTGGCCGTAGATAAGCCAATTACGGTGAATTTAAATGTCAAAATTGACCATGAAATTCGAGTGCGAGTTGATAAGCAGCTCGATGATTTGTTTAACGATGAAAGCGGGCTATTTTAGGAGAGTATGATGAAGTGGAATAGCTGGATTTTAAGCCTATTATTGTGTTTTAGCTTATCGGTATCGGCGATGGACTTAGATGATGCCAAGGCCAAAGGTTGGGTCGGTGAACAAACCAATGGTCTATTAGGAATTGTAAGCCATCGCGCAGAAGTCAGTGATTTGGTGAATAATATCAATCAACAACGACTTGCCAAGTACCAACAAATTGCCAAGGAAAATGGCTTAAGTGAGCAGCAGGTCGCTATCCTCGCGGGAAAAAAAGCGATTGAACGTAGTCAAAGTGGTCATTACATACAATCGCCCGCTGGAACTTGGTTAATAAAACCCTGACCGTTTATACGTCTTAAGACGCTAAATAGCGTCTTACTTCGTGGCACACTTGTTGATAGCAGTCTACGCAGGCACTTAGATCTTGTTCCAATGTCTCACTGTGCTTGAGTTGCTGTACACAGCGGTTTAGTGGAGTGCTACACAGTAAAGACGCAAGGCCTTGCAACTGTTGCAGTAAACCCTTTGAACAACACTGTTGTTGTTGCGCTTGAGCAATTAAGAGCAGGTCTTGTTTGCTACTCTGCAGAAAATCTTGCAACCAATGTCGAACCAGCGCTTCATCGCCAAACTGAGCCTTCAGTTTAGGCCAGTCGATAGCACTAAGCCGACTCATGGTTTTGGTGTGTAAATGGGCGAAGGAAACTGGGTTATGTTGGTGACTTCATGGATTTTTGCGGTGCCGATATCATCGACAGCATCGATGCGCAAAATATTATGCATCGGTACGTAGGTGCGGCTCACTCCGGAGAACTCAGTTTTTAATTTTTCTTCATTAGGATCGACCACGAGCTTGGTTTGAGTATCGAAGACTAAGTCGGCTAACTCAACGAAGCCGAACATTGAACCTTGGGAGACATCTCTGGCATAGAGCTCATAATTTTTGCCATTAGAAATAAAATTAACGCGATAAAGTTGCGACATGCTTACTACTCGTATGATGTAACTAATTACATGGATTCAAGAATCTGTAATATAAGACTATTTGATAAGGTTTCAAGCTGAGGCTGATTCTAACTAGATAGCGGATCTAAGGATAGTTCGCTGACATTTATCAACAAAAAACTGCCTTTGCGGCTAATTCTTAGTTAATTCATCTAAGTGGACTTTATCCGCTAGTCTATTCAACTATGCTGTATTGAACAACACGATTCCTGTTCGATGGTGTTTAATTGTTGTCATCGGATGTAGAGGCTGCAAGCTCTGCCATCTCATTAGGGTCAACGCCTAATTCTTGGCAAGCATCTAAAAATGAAGCGCCAGTGTGACACATTAAAATATCAATTGCGGGCAGTAAATTAGGTGCTTCTGACATGTTTGGCCTCATTATGTTGTTAATAAAAAGATAATAATGTTAAGCACTGTCCCATAGTTTCACGACAAGCCCTAGAGATCTCGATCACAAAAATACATTTACTCTACGGATGATTTAAGTCGTGGCTGTTGTCGCTTGGCGGCGATAGGCGGTTTTTTAATGAGCTTGCAAACTTTATGTTAAGCGTTTGTGGTGAGCTGAAAATAATTGTTATCGCTTAGCTAAGCTCATACACTGAGGCATTATTGTGACACCCGATGATCCGCAGCGGCTGAGTTCGCGGCGGTTCGCTATTCATAACAAGGAATTACCATGCTTGAATACTATTCAATGGCCAAACATCTCCATATGACGCTGGCGACGCTGAGTATTATTGGTTTTGTTTTCCGCTGGTTGTTAGCCTTGAAAGGCTCAGCGATGCTCAATCGCAGATGGTTGAAAGTTTTCCCTCACTTGGTTGATACCTTACTATTGGTCGCAGCTATTTTCTTGTGCATTGCTTCGCAACAATATCCTTTGGTTGAAAATTGGTTGACGGTTAAGGTTGTATTATTAGTGGTCTATATCTTACTGGGAGTGTTTGCCTTGAAGCGTGCGCCGAACCAGTTGATTCGAATATTGGCTGGCCTGGCCGCCATTGCGGTGTTTGCTCAGCTGTTGGTTGTGGCGATAACCAAGTCGCCGCTCGGGCTATTGGCTTAAGTGTATGTTTCGATTATCGCTTCGTTCACTGCTGCTTAATCTATGGCATTTCTCTATCGTTTATAGTGTGGTGCTGATTAGTATTGGCTATTGTGAGGTGATGCAGCTGGATTTTGAAGTGGTGGACCAGGGGATTAATCGGCACAAATGGAGCATTATTGGCCTATATTTTCTATATTTGACCTTCTGGTGGTGGCTTAATCCTTATTTTAGCCGCTTACGACGCTCCTACTAAATCAGGCCGCTTTACTTGTTGTGAGTGCGGTTAAAACGGTTCACTGTTGCTTGGTCATATGGGTTTGATTCGCTAAGATTTTTCTGGCCATACTAAGCTCAAATGCTGCTTGAAAAGTTCGAGTCAAAGTCTGCTGTACTGGCTTACGAGGTATGTGGGTTAAAATGCTCCGCAAACACCAGGCGCTTAACAAAGCGCTTCGTTGAATGGGCAGCTAAGCGAGCAAGCTCAATTGCCGCTTAGTTATAACGCCAATAACTGGGTAAGAATAAGACCAATACTGTTAGTACTTCTAGGCGTCCCAACAACATGCCGATCGAGAGTAACCACTTTGCGGAATCTGGTAGCAGGTGAAAGTTATGATCAGGGCCGATCACTCGACCGAGACCGGGGCCCACATTGGCTAAGGCGGTCATCGCGCCAGATAAAGCGGTGACCGGATCTAAACCGAGTAAGGCGAGGCCGCTAGCGAGGATGATCAGGGTAAAGAAGAACGCAAAAATAAAGGCGACCAAGGAGCGAATATGCTGCTCACTCACAACCCGGCCGTTATAGCGGTGTGGGTAGATACCGTTGGGGTGTAGTAATTGTTTGAGTTGGCGTGAAAATAAACCACTGGCTAATTGAAAGCGGAAAATTTTAATTCCCCCCGAAGTCGACCCCGAACAAGCACCCACCAACATTAAAAAGATAAATAACACGGTGGTGAAGTTCCCCCAATGGCTGAAATCGGTGAGGCCATAGCCAGTGGTGGTGATGATGGAAATAATATTGAAGGTGCTAATCCGCATTGCATCGAGCAATGAGAAAGTTCCATGCAGCCATAGCCAAAGGCTCATCATGCCGCCTAATACTAAGATGACGGTAATAAACCCTCGGACTTGAGCATCTCGCCAGATATAGCGTAAATCGCGGTGGCGTAGGGTTTGCACCAATAATAAGAACGGCAGGCCACCTAGCAGCATAAACATACTACTAACCCAATGACTGGCGTTACTAAAGTGTGCCATCGATTCATCGGAGGTGGAGTAACCGCCGGTGGAGATAGTCGTCATGGAGTGATTGATCGCTTCAAACCAGTCCATACCCGTAATATGGTAGGCAACAGCACAAAGTAACGACAGTAATAAATAAACCTTCAGCATATTACTGGCGACGTTTTTAGTTTTGGGCGTGTTTTTATCTGACCAGTCGGAAGATTCAGTTTGGAACAGCCGCATTCCGCCAACATTTAAAAACGGTAAGATGGCTACGCTGAGTACGATAAAACCAATGCCACCTAACCATTGCAACATCGAACGCCACAGCAAAGCACTCTTGGGCATGTCATCTAATCCGGCCAATACCGTTGAGCCAGTTGTGGTTAGGCCAGACATGGTTTCAAAAAAGGCATCGGTAAAACTAATGTGGTCGATACGATAGAGCGGCAGCGCGCCAAATAGACAGGCAACCAGCCAGACCGTGGTGGTGAGCAAAAACATTTCCCGAACCGATAGCTTGAATGTGGCCTTACTGCCCCAACGAATTAGCGCAAAGGAGGTGGTTTGAGTCAGTACAATGGTGTAAAAAAACTCAATGTAGTCGGGCTCATCGTAAGCCATACCTAAAGCGAGTGGTGCTAACATGAGTAAGCTGAGTTTCGATAACACTAGCCCGACGATAAACATAATCGGCCGTAGATTTGGGATAATCACCTGCGGTTACCTTAAATTACAGGAAGAAGGGGCTAGGTTGGAATAAACGTTCAACCTCAGGAATAAACTTCTTATCCACTAAGAACATCACCACGTGGTCATCTTGCTCGATCACAGTATCATCATGCGCGATAATCACTTGGTTATTGCGCATGATCGCGCCGATGGTGGTGCCCGGAGGAAGCTTGAGCTCGCCAACACTGCGGCCGACAACCTTGGAGGTATTATTATCACCATGAGCAATCGCTTCTATCGCCTCAGCAGCGCCATGACGCAAAGAGTAAACATTAACAATGTCAGCACGCCTTACATGAGTTAACAGCGCTGAGATCGTCGCTTGCTGCGGTGAAATTGCAATGTCGATGGCACTCCCACCGCCTTGTACTAATTCAACATAAGCACCGCGTTGGATCAACACCATGACTTTCTTGGCGCCCATTCGCTTGGCGAGCATCGCCGACATAATGTTCGCTTCATCGTCATTGGTGACGGCAATAAAGACATCGACCTGCTCAATATTTTCTTCGCTCAATAGTTCTTGATCGGAAGCATCACCACAAAACACAATTGTGTTATTGAGCATTTCTGCGAGCTGTTCGGCTCGTCGTTGATTATGCTCTATCAGTTTCACGCTGTATTGACTGTCGAGGCGTTTGGCTAAGGCGGCTCCAATATTTCCCCCTCCTACGATCATGATCCGGCGGTAAGGTTTTTCGAGCTTTTGCAGTTCTGCCATGACCTTACGGATGTGATCGCTCGCGGCGATAAAGAACACTTCGTCATCGGCTTCAATCACCGTAGTGCCTTGCGGCCGAATCGCGCGTCCTTGGCGGAAAATCGCAGCAACTCGGGTTTCAATGTCAGGCATGTGGTCCCGCAATACTGATAAAGCGTTTCCGACTAAAGGCCCACCATAATAGGCTTTAATGGCAACCAAACCCACTCGGCCACGGGCAAACGGCATCACTTGCAGTGCGCCAGGGTAGTCGATGAGGCGGCTGATATAATCGGTGACTAGCTGCTCAGGTGCGATCAGATGATCGACGGGGATGGCTTCGTTACAAAACAAAGCCTCTTTTTCCGCGAGTAATTCTTCTGAGCGGATCCGCGCGACTTTATTTGGTGTATTAAAGAGGGTGTAGGCGATTTGGCAAGCTGCCATATTGGTTTCATCGCTGTTGGTAACGGCCACTAACATGTCGGCGTCATGCGCGCCTGCTTCACGTAGTACACTGGGGTGGGCTGCATGCCCCAATACGACTTGTAAATCAAACTTGTCTTGCAGTTCTCTAAGGCGATCCTGATCATTATCAACAATAGTGATGTCTGATTTTTCGCCGACTAGGTTCTCTGCTAGCGTGCCGCCAACCTGACCCGCGCCAAGAATGATTATTTTCATTATCCTAACAATACCTCAAGCATTCATTGCTAATTTTTAGTGTTACCTTTGCTGCAGCTAAAGGCAAGCTTAACTGTTGCTTTTACGCAGACGCGCATAATAAAAGCCATCCATGTTATTGTCACCGGGTAAAAGTTGCCAGCCGGGTTGCTGAGCCGTTTCGTTTTGGTTAATTGGGAGCAACTCAGCATCAGCAGTTTGTTGCAAAAATACCGCGATTTGTTGGTAGTTTTCTTCTGGAAGTACCGAACAGGTAGCATATAGCAATACGCCTCCGGGCTTAAGATGTTGCCACAGCGCCGTTAATATTTGTTGCTGTAGTTTTACTAGCTCGGCGATATCGGCTTCTCTGCGGAGCCATTTTATATCGGGATGGCGACGGATTACACCAGTAGCGGAACAGGGCGCATCCAGTAGAATTCTATCAAAGGGCTGCTGATTCCAACGCTCAGGTTGGCTGGCATCGGCACAATGTAAGGTGGCTTTTAGCTGCAAACGTTGTAGATTTTCACTAACACGATTGAGTCGAGTTTGCTCGGTATCGACCGCGACGAGTTCGGCCAGTTGTGGCTGCAATTCCAAGATATGACAAGTTTTTCCGCCTGGTGCGGCACAGGCATCTAAGACTCGTTCTCCCGCCTGGGCATCGAGTAGCGCAGCTGCCATTTGGGCTGCGCCGTCTTGCACCGAAGCTGCCCCTTGAGCAAAATCAGGTAACTTATTGACTGCTTGGGCTTTCTCCAGGCATAAGGCTTGGGGGGCTAGCTCGCTATGCTGGCTGCCAATTTCCAGCTGGTTTAACTGTTGTTGATAGTCTAGAGTCGTGCCTTGAAGGGCGTTGACCCGCAGCCACATCGGCGCATGTTGGTTATTGGCGGATAAAATATCCTGCCAACGCTGCGGATAAGCAGCCTTGAGTCGTTTGGTGATCCAGCTTGGATGACAAAATTGCAGACTATCGTTGGCGGTTAACTGCGGTTCAAGTTGCTCGCGTTGGCGCTCGGCATTTCGCAGTACCCCATTGACTAATTTCTTTAAGCTATGCAGCTTGAGTTGCTGGGTGGCTGAGACGGTCTCAGAGACTGCGGCATGCGCAGGTACCCGCATATAAAATAGCTGATAGAGCCCCACCATTAATAAAAAGTGGCCGTTACGGATTTTGCCTTTGAGGGGTTTATCCATCAATTGCTGTAACACCGCTTCGAAGCGCGGCAACCAGCGCAATACCCCAAAACACAGCTCTTTAACTAGCGCATGATCTCGCGCCACGACTTGCGGTAATACTCGAGGCAGCATTTGGCTTAAGGATTGTCCCTGGTCGACCACTTGAAACAAAATATTGGCGGCTGCCGCACGGGCGTTAATTTGTTTGAGCTTTGGCTGTTCAGCCATGTTTATTCTCCAGCACCAGGCCGGGGCTAAACCAGTCCTTTCGGGCATTGAGTACATCGGCGGCGGCTAAGGCTTTTTTGCCCGGCAGCTGAATTTGTTCTAAGCGTAAGGCGTCTTTGCCAGTTGCAACCACTATTCCACCCTTATCGGCGCTGAGTATGGTTCCCGGGGGGGCGGTGTTTAGCATGGCCACAACACTGGCTTGCCAGACTTTCACATTTTGCTCGGCGACCGGAAAATAGCTGACAGGCCATGGATTAAAGGCGCGAATACAGCGTTCGATAAATTCGGCGTCTTGTTGCCAGTTGATACAAGCTTCGGCTTTAGTTAACTTTTTCGCGTAATTCGCTTGCGTATCATCTTGCGGAGTAGCGGTTAACTTGCCTAGGGCCATGCCATCAACCGCCTGGATGAGCGATTGAGGGCCAACTTCGGCCAGTCGCTGATACAGGGATGCGCTGGTTTCATCCTCGGCGAGGGCGACTTTTTCAAGTAATAACATATCGCCGGTATCTAAGCCGATATCCATCTGCATGATGGTGACCCCGGAATGGCTGTCACCGGCCCAAATAGCGCGTTGGATCGGCGCAGCCCCACGCCAGCGAGGCAATAGAGATCCATGCACGTTGATACAGCCCAAGCGTGGGCTATCTAGGATGACTTGTGGCAATAGCAAGCCGTAAGCCACCACCACCATTAAATCGGCATTTAATTCCGCTAACTGTTGTTGTGCGGTTTCAGTTTTAAAATTCTCCGGCTGATAAACGGGAATTTGGTGTTGTTCGGCCAGTTGTTTTACCGGACTAGTTTGCAGCTTTTTTCCGCGCCCCGCTGGGCGGTCGGGCTGAGTGTAAGCCGCGACGATCTGATGTTCGCTATTGATGAGTGCTGCTAAATGGCGCGCCGCGAAATCGGGCGTGCCTGCAAAGATGATCCGCAATGGCTTCACGCTGTTCTCCAAATTTGATGTTTTACGATTAGCGTTTTGCAAGCTTTTGGAGCTTGGTTTTTAGCCGTTGGCGTTTGAGCGGGGAGAGGTAATCGATAAACAATTTCCCTTTCAGGTGATCTAACTCGTGTTGTACACAAATCGCCAATAAGCCTTCAGCTTCAAAAACTTGCTGGTTGCCATCGGTATCTAGTGTTTGTACTTTAATCTTTTCAGCTCTTGGCACATCAGCGCGATATTCAGGCACTGATAAACAACCTTCTTCGTTTAACTGTTCACCTTCACTTTCGATGATTTTGGCATTAATTAACACCAGGGGTTGATTGCGTTCTTCCGATACGTCGATAACCACGATCTGTTGATGAATGTTGACCTGAGTCGCAGCTAGGCCAACTCCTTCTTCTAGATACATGGTTTCAAACATATTTTTGATTATAATTCTAATACTATCATCAATATTCTTAACGGGTTGCGCTATAGTCCTCAGACGCTCGTCGGGAAAACGCAATACTTCGAGTGCAGCCATAACTTTAGTCTTTATTCAGGTTTTGGTAGATTGAAGGTAATTCTAGTCATTTATCTGACTAAAAAACAGCTTTGCATAATAGGGATGTCGTCGGGAGACACTATGAAAGGGATTAAATGGGCTTGGTTAGTGGCTGCGTTACTACTTGCTGGTAACCTAATGGCCGACACTTTGCGTTTAAAAGATGACTTCCCCGAAGTGTATGTGGTGAAGAAAGGCGATACCTTATGGGACATCTCGGCGCTTTATTTACACTCTCCCTGGTTATGGCCACGCTTATGGCAATTTAACCCACATATTGAAAATCCGCATCTGATTTATCCTGGTGATCGCTTATCGTTAATTTATGAAAATGGCGAGCCACGCTTAGTGCGCAAGCGGATCGTTAAGAAATCACCGCAGGTGCACATTGAAGAAAAACAGCAGCCTATTCCAACCATTCCTCTGGCGGCGATTGGCAGTTTCTTGTCGCATGATCATGTGATTGACCAGCAGTCGCTACAAGATATCCCTTATGTACTCGGTGATAACGATGCTGAGTCGCGGATTGCTTTAGGGCGGGCTATTTATGTTCGAGGTGAGGCCGAACCGGGTAAATATTACGGGATCTATCGAGTCGGTGATAAATATACAGATCCCGAGACTAAAGAAAATTTAGGGCAAAAACTGAATTTTATTGGAGTGGGTTTGGCGGAGCGCTTACACCCAAATAATATGATCCAGTTTAAGGTTGTTCAGGTACTCAAAGAAATTAATCAAGGTGACATCATGCTGGCGTTGCCTGACCAAGACCGCTTACCCGCCTATTTTGTGCCAAATAATAAGCAACTTGCTTCGCCCGGGGTGATTCTTTCTGCTGCCACCGATACCTCTGTAATGAGTCGTAACGATGTAGTGGTGATTAATAAAGGTATTCGTGACCATGTTGCGCCGGGGGATATGTTTGCGATTACTCAACCCGGCCAGGTGATGATTGATAAGGTACAACGCAAGTCCTACGAAGAGACGGCTAATCATTACGATAGATTGTTTAATAAGGAAGATCAGCGGGTGACCTTGCCGAATGAAAAAGTGGGCGAATTAATGGTATTTAAATCTTATGATAAGGTCAGCTATGCCATTATTACCGACAGTAGAGTGATGGTGCGGGCAAATTATTTGGTCGAGAGTTTATAGTTGCTGCCGAGCTTAACGCTTGAACAGTACCTGCGGCTGGCCGGAGTGCCCCGCTTTTCTCCCAGCCGCCTGTTGGCGGTCTTAACTCGTTGTAGTGTAGAACAATTATTTGCTGCAGATGCCAAGCAACTTGCTGCCTGGCAGTTTAGTGAGGCGCAAATTAAGGCGCTGTTGCACCCAGAACAAGTGCGTATGTCGCTTGCCCTGCGTTGGTTAGAGCAGGAGCGATGTCATTTATTGGGTTGCTTCGACCCGCTTTATCCCGAATGTTTAAGACAAATACAGCGGCCCCCTTTGCTGTTATTTGTGCGAGGCCATCCAACCTTACTCAGCAGCCAGCAACTTGCAGTTGTGGGCAGTCGTCATGCGAGTTGGCGGGGCCTACAGCAAGCTCAAGACTTTGCTCGTCAGTTAACACAACAAGGACTAACTATTACCAGTGGCTTGGCTTTAGGCGTTGACGCTGCAGCCCATAAGGGTGCTTTGCAGGCGAGGGGCGACGGCACGATTGCAGTCGTGGCGACGGGGCTTGATCGCGTTTATCCAAAACGGCATCAGGCTTTGGCGCATGAGATTGCGGAACAAGGCGCGATGGTAAGTGAGTTTTGGCCCGGTACCGCTGCGAAGGCTAATCACTTTCCTCGGCGAAATCGTATTATCAGTGGTTTAAGTTTAGCGGTCTTGGTGGTCGAAGCCGGGCTGCCTAGTGGCTCTTTACTCACCGCAAATTATGCCGCAGAACAGGGCCGTGATGTATTCGCTGTCCCTGGAGCTATTGATGACCCTTTGCATGCAGGTTGCCATCACTTAATTCAGCAAGGCGCTAAATTAGTCACCTCTGCGGCCGATATAACAGAAGAGTTAGTTGGTTTTGTTGCTCAGCCAGAACAGCATTTAGCGTCGCTGGAGCAAAATATGCAAGAACAAGATTTGCCTTATCGGCAATTGTTGGATAACTTAGCATATGAGAGCACTTCAATTGATGATTTGGTCTTAAGCACTCAACAACCTGTTGATGCTGTACTGGCTCAGTTAACTGAGCTTGAGATATTGGGTGTTGTGGCCGTCGTGCCAGGTGGTTATGTGAAGCTGAGGAGGAACTAGTTATGTTTGATATCCTCATGTATCTATTCGAAACTTACATTCATAGTGATGTAGAGCTGCTGATGGATCACGATGAGCTTACAGAAGAGCTTAGCCGTGCGGGATTTCATAAAGAAGAGATCTATAAGGCCTTAGATTGGTTGGAACAACTTGCAGCCTTGCAAGATAGTGACAAACAACCTTATTTGAATCCTTCAGATATACCATCATTACGCATTTATACTGCGCCAGAAATTGCCAAGTTAGATGTTGCTTGTCGAGGTTTCCTACTGTTCTTAGAACAGATGAAAGTCTTGAATGCTGAAACACGTGAAATGGTAATTGACCGGGTGATGGAGCTTGACGGACCAGAACTTGAGCTGGAAGATTTGAAATGGATCATTTTGATGGTGCTATTCAATGTTCCCGGTAGTGAGTCGGCCTATCAGCAAATGGAAGAATTGTTATTTGATCTTGGTGACGGGCCTCTGCATTAAAGTGCTTAGGTTTGAAGCGATGATACACCGCTAACTGGCGGTGTTTCAGGCTGCTTATTGCTCAATCAGACACGCCGCTGTCGAATTAATACGCCTCAACCTGCAATTTTGTTATGCTTAGCCAAGTTGAATGAGGTGTAGCCATGTCCAAAATTGATCCTAAATTGTTTTCTGCGCATGAACATGCCTTAGAGAAAGAATACGAGGTTTGTCCCAAGTGTGGTGGTGAGCTGCAGCATCGCAGTAGTAAATCGGGAGCTTTCTTGGGATGCAGCCAATATCCCAGCTGTGATTATAGCCGTGCTCTACACCAGCAAGACCACTCCTTGGAGAAAGTTTTACCCGGTACTATTTGTCCCGATTGTGGGGAGCCCTTGATGTTGCGACAAGGCCGCTATGGCATGTTTATTGGTTGCAGTGCTTTCCCCCAATGTCAACATATCGAATCGGCTCAGCCGCAAGCCGAAGACTCGCCCGATATCCAGTGCCCTGCCTGCGGTAAAGGGCAACTGGCGAAACGTCAATCTCGTTATGGTAAAACGTTCTATGCTTGTGATTGTTACCCGAAATGTTCGTATGCGGTCAATGATAAGCCAGTCGCGAAAGCTTGCCCAGATTGTGGCTGGAAACTATTAGTACTGAAAAAAACCGCAGCAGGAATACGTGAAGTTTGTCCGCAAAAAAACTGTCAGTATAAGAGTGCACCAATCGAGCAGAATTAAACTGGCGCAAACATTAAGAAAATAGAAAGGGAAGCTCGCTTCCCTTTTTGCTGGCTTCATATCGCACCGCGTGTGAGATAAACAGTTATACCAATCTAACTCATGATCGGTTCATTCCTGCTGGCCTAAATCACCGCTAACGGCGTGATGTATTTTGTCATTAGAGCCACTAATTACTGATTATCGGCAGATTTATGCTGCGCAATAAGTTGAGCACATAATGAGTCGGATTGGTATTAGTCTTCGACGTTCAGCTCTTTGAGTTTACGGGTGAGAGTATTTCTCCCCCAGCCTAATAAGCGAGCGGCTTCTTGTTTATGCCCATGGGTATGTTCTAAGGCGGTGGTGAGCATGATCCGTTCAAAGTCGGGCATGGCTTCACCCAAAATATCAATTTGTCCCGAGACTAACTGTTGCGACACCCAAATTTTTAGCAGGGTTCTCCAGTTTCCTTCACTATTCTCCTCGTGTTCGGTGACGACCGGTTTGCTTAACTCAGTCGGAAGATCCGCCGGTAATACTTCTTGACCACTGGCCATCACCGTAAGCCAGCGGCAAACATTCTCGAGTTGTCTTACATTACCTGGCCAAGCTAGTTGCATCATGAACCTTTGGGTATCTTTGTGTAAGGATTTACTCTCTACATTTAGTTCTTTGGCGGCCTGGCTTAAGAAGTGTTTGGCGAGTGATGGAATGTCTTCACGACGTTCACACAGGGATGGTAAGTGAATTCGAATCACGTTGAGGCGATGGAATAAATCTTCACGGAAGTCGCCTTCGGTCACTTTCTTCTCTAGGTTCTGGTGGGTTGCCGCAATGATCCGTACATCCACTTGAACAGGTGAATGGCCTCCGACCCGATAAAACTGTCCATCCGCTAATACCCGTAATAAACGAGTTTGAATATCTAGGGGCATGTCACCAATTTCATCTAGAAATAGGGTACCGCCGTTGGCTTGTTCGAAGCGTCCATGACGAATATTGTTAGCACCCGTAAATGCCCCTTTCTCGTGGCCAAATAGTTCTGATTCGATTAAATCTTTAGGGATCGCGGCCATGTTTAAGGCAATAAAGCTGCCATTTGCGCGGGGGCTGTGTTTGTGCAGTGCATGGGCAACCAGCTCTTTACCGGTCCCCGATTGACCGTTAATCAAAACTGAAATGCTAGAGCGGGATAGGCGTCCAATCGCCCGAAACACTTCTTGCATCGCAGGTGCTTCACCAATAATTTCTGGTGCGGGAGAACTGGGTTTGCTACTGACTTTATTACCTTTTTGCTCGCGGGAAACGGCAACGGCCCGTTCGGTTAAGGCGACTGCTTCATCAATGTCGAAGGGTTTGGGTAAGTATTCGAATGCGCCCCGTTGATAGGCATTTACCGCACTATCGAGATCGGAGTGGGCGGTCATAATAATCACCGGCATTTCTGGAAAATGGGTCTGGGTTTTTTCGAGTAAACTTAAACCATCCATGCCTGGCATTCTAATATCAGAAATAACCACATCGGGCTGCTCGTAATCGAGCTGCTGTAGCATCAATTCTCCATCGGCAAAGCTTAAGCAGTCGTAGCCCGCAGTTTTTAATGCTTTTTCCAACACCCATCTGATAGAGCTGTCGTCATCAACTACCCATACTGTTGCTGCCATCTTAGTACATCCTTAACGTCTTAGGGGAAGATGAATGGTAAACTCGGTGTGACCCGGCCAACTTGCGCATTCAATCTTGCCTTTATGTTGATTGATTAAATTTTGTGCGATTGATAAGCCCAAACCAGTGCCGCCTTCTCGTCCCGTGACCATAGGGTAAAATAGGGTGTCGAGAAGTTCGGTTGGTATGCCTGGGCCGTTATCGATGATTTTAATTTCTGCTGCTAATCTAAAGCGCCGGCCCGCAATGGTGGCTTGGTGCGCGGTTCTGGTGATGATATTGATGGTTCCGCCTGCAGAGCCAAGCGCTTGAATTGCATTCTGTACAATATTGAGGAAAGCCTGCAGTAATTGTTCGTGGTCCATTTCAAAATCGGGAATACTTGGGTCGTAATCACGATCGATGGCGATCCCCTCGGGGAGTTCGAAGCCAACTAATTGGCGTACTTTTTCTAATACCGAATGCACATTGTGTAATTCGTGTTGACCGGGACGCTGTGGCCCGAGTAAACGATCAACCAGTTTTCGTAATCGATCCGCTTGCTCGATGATAATGCCAGTGAACTCTTTCAGTTCTGGATTTACCAGTTCTTTTTCCAATAGCTGTGCTGCGCCCCGTAATCCACCTAGTGGATTTTTTATCTCGTGAGCTAAACCGCGCACCAATTCCTTGGCCGCTTGTTGCTGTGCGTGTTGATAAAGTTCCTGTGAGATTTTCTTTTGTTGGCCAATGGCACGCATTTCTAACATTAAGCGATAGGAATGTTGCTCTTGTAATCGGGTCGCCGAGAGCTCAACCAAGGCATGATGGTTATCAAACACCAAGGTGACTTCGTTGTCGGTAAAGCTTTGACCAACCCCGCAGATGCTGCCTAACTTACTTAGGTCTAGTGAGCTGTGTTTAATTTGTAAAGTCAGTGGTTCGTTGATCAGCCGTTTCGCACTTTGCCCGAGTAATTGCTCGGCCGAAGCATTCACATATTGGATATTGAGTTCAGCATCGAGCAACACTATCGCTGTTACCTGATTTTCAAGTACCAAGCGCTCTAGCCCAGAAATCTTCAACACAACTCTCTCCTGAATGGGTTGCACCACTTTGGTGCCTCTGCACTAATTTTAACGCTAAATAGCAGAGAATGAGAACTTAGCTTCCCCCTGCTGTAGTGCTTACGCTGTCTGATGTTTTAGCACGGTGCAAAAATATGGTTATTGTCTCGGATGATGCAATAAGCTTGCCCGAACTATCGACTAGCTGCACTTGAATTGTGTGGGCGCCTCGATCAATGTTGGTGAGTTGAAAATGAGCTTGTTTAGATAACTGGCCTTGAGGCAGCTGATCGAGCACTAATTTGTAGCTCATGCTGTTATTTGGTGCGGGGGAGGTAGCGGCTTTGATGGTTATTTTACCTTGATTATCCCTGATTGTTTGTTCATTCAGTGGCTGGCTGATATTTAATTGATATTTGATGGTTTTTTCAGCTTTCTTGACGGCTGCCCGAGGGCTTACCAGTGGCCCTTGAGTTGCTGGAGGGACGGGGTTGACCTCTAATTGAGTGGCACCCGCTTGCGGCTGATCGGAGAAGTGAGTGACACCTTGTGCATCCACCCATTGGTAGACGGTGTTGTTTGCTTGGGCGCTGAACAATATGCAGTGCATCGCTAAAAAGATCGTTAAATATTTACCCATCTTTATTTCCTCTGAGCTAATTAATTAAGGTGGGCAAGATTTACATGAAAAGCAATAAAAAAACCCGCTTAAAAGCGGGTTTTTGAAGCGATTTAACGTTTTGTTTATACGCTGTAGTACAATTCGAACTCAACTGGGTGAGTTGTCATGTTAATGCGTTCAACGTCTGCAGCTTTCAATGCGATGTAAGAATCGATGTAATCATCACTGAATACGCCACCGGCAGTTAAGAATTCGCGGTCAGCATCTAGATTCTTCAGTGCGTCTTCTAACGAAGTTGCAACTTGTGGAATGGCTGCAGCTTCTTCTGCTGGTAGGTCGTACAAATCTTTATCCATAGCATCGCCAGGGTGGATCTTGTTCTTGATCCCGTCAAGGCCAGCCATCAACATTGCAGAGAATGCTAAGTATGGGTTGGCTGATGGGTCAGGGAAGCGAACTTCGATACGACGTGCTTTTGGAGATGGAACCACTGGGATACGAATTGACGCAGAACGGTTACGTGCTGAGTAAGCTAGCATTACAGGGGCTTCAAAACCAGGGACCAAACGTTTGTACGAGTTAGTCGAAGCGTTCGCAAAAGCATTGATTGCTTTCGCGTGTTTGATGATACCGCCAATGTAGAACAATGCAGTTTCAGATAGGCCACCGTATAGGTCACCAGCAAACAAGTTTTCGCCGTCTTTCCAAATAGATTGGTGAACGTGCATACCGCTACCGTTATCACCAACAACAGGCTTAGGCATAAAGGTTGCTGTTTTACCGTAAGCGTGAGCTACGTTGTGGACAACATATTTAAGAACTTGAGTTTCATCGGCTTTTTCAACAATTGAGTTGAATAAAGTTGCGATTTCGTTTTGACCCGCGGTTGCCACTTCGTGGTGATGCGCTTCAACAGTTTGGCCCATTTCTTCAAGTACTAAACACATTGCAGAACGTAGGTCTTGTGAAGAATCGACAGGGGCAACTGGGAAGTAACCGCCTTTCACTCCAGGACGGTGACCAGTGTTACCATCTTCGAAGTGCTTGTCTGAGTTCCAAGATGCTTCATCAGCATCAATTTTGTACATAGAACCTGACATGTCAGTTTTGTATTTAACATCATCAAACAAGAAGAACTCTGGTTCTGGACCAAAATAAGCTGCATCTGCAACGCCAGTAGAGCGCATGTAAGCTTCAGCGCGCTTAGCAACTGAACGTGGGTCACGGTCGTAACCTTGCATCGTTGCGGGTTCAAGAATGTCACAACGAAGGTTCAGAGTGTTTTCTTCAGTGAAAGGGTCTAATACGGCAGTAGATGCATCTGGCATCAAAACCATGTCAGATTCGTTAATGCCTTTCCAGCCAGAAATAGAAGAACCATCAAACATTTTACCGTCGGTGAAGAAATCTTCGTCAACCTGGTGAGATGGGATAGATACGTGTTGCTCTTTACCTTTAGTATCAGTAAAGCGTAAGTCAACGAATTTAACTTCTTGCTCTTTAAGCAAAGCTAAAACTTCTGCAGACATGTTTTTAACCTCCGGTGTCATCAAAATTGATGGTTCAAACGATTTAGTAGTATTTATGACGAATTAACGTTGTTGTGTTGCTTCAAGCTAAAATTGTGCCAACACATAAAGCCTTGATATATATGGTGGTACTACGACTAGGCATCAAATTAGTGCAAACTAACGCACCTTGTTGGTGCTATCTTTGTCCATATTGGTGCATGAGCTTTTGAGCAGATCAATCATACCCTAATTGCTAGTTAGAAAAACCGTGATCAACTTAAAACTATGAGAATTTGTCGTTTATATGTACAATAGCCCACTTTTTGATTTTACCTCATTATATAAAGGGCTAAACGCCGTGCTAGATAAGTTAAGAAACATCGCCATTATTGCTCACGTCGACCATGGGAAAACTACCCTGGTAGACAAGCTATTGCAGCAATCAGGAACTCTAACTACCCGTGGCGATGCTGAAGAGCGAGTCATGGACTCTAACGATATTGAAAAAGAGCGTGGTATTACGATTCTTGCAAAGAATACTGCTATCGAATGGCATGATTACCATATCAATATCGTAGATACTCCTGGACACGCCGACTTTGGCGGCGAAGTAGAACGTGTGATGTCAATGGCTGATTCGGTCTTGCTGTTGGTTGACGCACAAGAAGGCCCAATGCCGCAAACCCGCTTTGTGACTCAAAAAGCTTTTGCTCAAGGCCTGAAGCCAATTTTGGTGATCAATAAAATCGATAAGCCTGGCGCTCGTCCTGATTGGGTGATGGATCAAGTATTTGATTTATTCGATAACCTCGGTGCCACTGATGACCAATTAGACTTTAAAGTTGTTTACGCATCAGCTATCAATGGTTGGGCGACAATGGATTTAGATAATCCATCAGACAATATGGAACCACTGTTCCAAGCGATTGTAGATAACGTTGCACCCCCAGCCGCTGATCCAAACGGCGATTTCCAAATGCAAATCTCTCAGTTGGATTACAACTCTTATGTCGGTGTGATTGGTGTTGGCCGTATCACCCGCGGCAGTGTTGTGCCAAACCAGCAAGTGACCATTATTGGTGCTGATGGTAAGAAACGTAACGGTAAAATAGGCCTCGTGCTAAATTACCTCGGTCTTGAGCGTAAAGAAACTTCTCTCGCGGAAGCGGGTAACATTATTGCTATCACCGGTTTAGGCGAGTTAAAAATCTCTGACACCGTTTGTGATACCAATAATGTAGAAGCTTTAACACCTTTAAGCGTAGATGAACCAACGGTGAACATGACCTTCCAAGTGAACAACTCTCCGTTTGCTGGTAAAGAAGGTAAGTTTGTGACCTCTCGAAATATTTTAGAGCGTTTACAAAAAGAAATGGTGCATAACGTTGCATTACGTGTTGAAGAAATGGATGACCCCGATAAGTTCCGCGTATCAGGCCGTGGTGAGCTTCATCTTGGGATCTTGATCGAAAACATGCGTCGTGAAGGCTTTGAACTTGCAGTATCACGTCCAGAAGTAATTCTACGTACCGTTGACGGTAAACTGGAAGAACCCTATGAAACAGTGACCATTGATGTTGAAGAAGCGCATCAAGGCAGTGTTATGGAGCAAATGGGCATTCGTAAGGGTGACCTCACCGATATGGCTCCAGACGGTAAAGGTCGTGTTCGCATGGACTTCCTGATGCCAAGCCGTGGTTTGATGGGTTTCCAAACTGAATTCATGACTCTCACTTCGGGTTCTGGTTTGATTTACCATACTTTCGAGTGTTACGGTCCACACAAAGGCGGCACCATTGGTCAACGTCAAAATGGCGTATTAATCTCCAATGCTACCGGTAAAGCACTGACTTACTCGTTGTTTAACTTACAAGACCGTGGTCGTTTGTTTGCTAAACATGCTGACGAAGTATACGAAGGTCAGATTGTTGGGATCCATACCCGTGAAAACGACCTAACGGTAAACTGTTTGAAAGGTAAGCAGCTCACCAACGTTCGTTCTTCTGGTACCGATGAAGCTCAAACCCTTACGCCGCCGATTGTGTTAACTCTAGAGCAAGCTTTAGAATTTATTGATGATGATGAACTCGTTGAAGTAACGCCAGAGAGTATTCGTATTCGTAAGCGCCACCTTACTGAAAACGATCGTAAGCGTGCAGCTCGGCCACCAAAAGCGCCATAAGCTGTGCTTATGACTTAAAAATTAACAAAGGCAGCGCAAGCTGCCTTTGTTGTTTCTGGAGCCGATTAAATGCAAATGCCTGTTGTATACCAATCTAACTCATTATCTGTTCACTCTTACTGGCCTCAATCACCGCTAACTGCGTGATGTATTTTGTGATTAGAGCCATTAATTACTGCGCTTCATGCCTGGTTATCTGTGGATTTATTCAGCGCAATAAGTTGAGCATATAATTAATCAGCTTGGTATTACTCAAAGCAGGGGACTCACCACGTGTAATAAGTTTTCGATGAGGCGTCGGTAAAGAGGACGTTTACGCCAGGCGATAGGGTCAATTTGGCTGCTCTGATCTAGATAAGCTCGTACAGTCTGATATAAGTTTTGAGCATATTGATGATCATCGATGATGCTGGTGACTTCAAAGTTTAACCAAAGGCTGCGCATGTCTAAGTTAACGCTGCCCACCAGAGCCACTTGTTGGTCGATAAGCAAGCTTTTGGTATGTAACAATCCTCCTTTGAAGCGGTAAATTTTAACGCCAGCATCTAATAATTGCTGGTAAAATGAATGACTGGCATAGCGAACTAAGAAAGAATTATTTCGTGCAGGTAAAATTAGCACCACTTCTACACCGCGATTAGCTGCGCTAACCAAGGCCATTTGTAGACTTTCGTCGGGAACAAAATAGGGGCTGGTCAATATAATTTGCTGTTGTGCGACATACAAAGAAGTCAGCAGCAGTTGGATGATATGGTCTCCAAAGATGCCCGGTCCCGAAGGCATGATTTGCATTGACTGCTGCCCTTTAACTGCAAATGAGGCTTCAAAACTGATGGCCTCAATCAATGGCGTATCGGTTTCCATTTCAAGATCGTAGGCCACTACCGCTTGTAGGTTGATGGCAGCAGGGCCTTCGACGCGTAGCATCAAGTCGACCCATAGCCCAAAGCCACTGGTTTGCTGAAATAACCGAGGGTCCACCAAATTCATTGAACCGGTATAAGCGATTTTCTGATCGAAAGCGGCAATTTTTCGGTGCAAACGTAAGTCGACACGTTGCAGTAACATCCGTATCGGATTGGCGTGCAGCGCTTCCACAACATTGACCCCCGCTTGTGCCAGTTGTTGTCGTTTCACGGAACGCAGAAACTGCCGAGAGCCGACCGAGTCGGCGAGCAGGTAAACGCTGAGTCCTCGGCTTGCTGCAGCGGCTAATGCATCCAGTAAGGGGTCCACTAAACCGCCCTCCTGCACAATGTAAAATTCAAAATAAATACTTTGTTGTGCTTGAGAGGCATCTTCGGTGAGTCGTCGTAAAGTCTCCAGCGAGTCATCTAAATTGGTGAGTTGATTGCCGCCTAGGATCGGTAGGCCTAGCAGTCGTCGGGTGAGTCGATTGAGTGGCTCTGCTTGGGCAGAGCAGGCATGCTCCTGCACATAAGGAGAGCGACTAAATTGATGGATGCTTTGTTTATACTTTACTTCTATTAAGCGTGCGCGTTTCACGCGTAAGCGTCCTAGATAGCGCTCACCAAATAATTGGTAGCAAATAATACCGAGTAGCGGAATTGCGATAATAAGTAGCAGCCAGCTCAGAGTCACACCGACAGGGCGGCGTTTGATCACCACTTGAAAGATCACCGCAATGATCAGCAGGGAATAAATTAGTAGCGCTAAATCAGATAAGACGGTATCTAACAACAGCTTCTCACCCCAGTTCAAATGATAGAGTTTAAAATTAGCATGAATTCAATAAAAAAGCCGCGACCAGAGAGGCGCGGCTTCGGTGAGCGATAATGCTGAGCGTTAACCTAAGGTGTCACTCGCTACTTTATAGCTTGGATCTTCAATCAGATTCACTTCAACCATGCTTCCGGCTTTACTTAATAGCTTACGGCATTCAGGGCTAAGGTGTTTAAGATGCAGCGTTTTACCTGCTTTTTCATAACGTTCGGCCAAGGTATCGATAGCTTCGATAGCTGAGTGGTCACTCACTCGTGATTTAGCGAAATCAATCACGACATCTTTTGGGTCATTCTCGGGATTAAATAGCTCGAGAAAGTTGGCTGTCGAGCCAAAAAATAATGGACCATCTAACAGATAAACTTTGTGTTCTTCATCAACACTCTCGGTGGTGATATAGATGTGTTTGGCATGTTGCCATGCGAAGACCAGCGCCGATACGATCACGCCAATCACTACGGCGATGGCTAAGTCGGTGAATACGGTGACGACCGAGACCAAGACAATCACGAAAAAATCGGCCTTAGGAACTTTATTCATCATTCGTAGACTGGCCCATTCGAAGGTGCCTAATACCACCATGAACATCACCCCAACTAAGGCAGCTAAAGGGATCATTTCAATTAGAGAAGACCCAAATAAAATGAAACAAAGTAGGGCGAGTGCGGCTGTAATCCCAGAGAGACGACCGCGGCCGCCGGAACGAATGTTAATCATGCTTTGGCCTATCATCGCACAACCACCCATCCCGCCAAAGAAGCCTGTGGTCACGTTAGCAACCCCTTGGCCAATACATTCTTTATTACCGTGTCCTCGGGTGCTGGTCATCTCATCAACCACGGTCAGAGTTAATAGTGACTCAATCAGGCCGATCGCTGCGAGTACCACGGCATAGGGCAAGATGATGGTTAAAGTTTCAAGATTCAGCGGAACACTTGGAATGGCAAAGTTGGGTAGGCCACCAGCAATGGTCGCATCAGCGTGTCCGGTCATGCTACGCACAAAATCGACCACCGTACGGGCGTCTAAACCGAGCAGGTGAACCGCTACAGTTACGCCTACAATTGCAACCAGCGAGGCTGGCACTGCATTGCTAAGTTTGGGTAAAAAATGAATTATAGCCATGGTGGCTGCCACTAAAGCTAACATGGTCCACAATTGGGTTCCTTGCATCCATTCTAAGTCACCGAGGGCATTGCTAACTTTAAATTGGCTCAGTTGAGCTAAGAAAATCACAATGGCTAGGCCATTGACGAAGCCTAACATCACTGGATGGGGCACCATCCGGATAAATTTACCTAAATGACATATACCCGCCAGAATTTGCAGTATTCCCATTAATACTACCGTGGCAAACAAGTATTGCACGCCGTGGTCGGCGACCAGTGCAACCATCACCACTGCTAATGCACCTGTAGCACCAGAAATCATTCCGGGTCGGCCACCGATGATTGCAGTAATCAAACCTACCATAAAGGCCGCGTACAAGCCGACGAGGGGCTCGACGCCTGCAACAAAAGCGAAAGCGACCGCTTCGGGGACGAGTGCAAGTGCGACGGTTAAACCTGAGAGCAGGTCATTTTTAACCGTGGCTCCTCTAAATCTTGGAAATTCAAACATGTAGTTAGGATCCGGTGAACAACGAAACGAAATGGGGCAGGATTCTAGCATCAAATGTGATTTAGTTCAAAAAAACATCACCCAAATAAGTATCTATAGTGCTCGATAAAGATACATAAGCCCTTGTTAAACTTGAGTTGCGCCCTTAACTGAGTCATTCTTTGCAAGAATAATTATTTTTGGGGCAAGGGATCATGGCGCAATGGTTAACGGCAAGTCGCTGGCAAGGGCTGTGGGTTGAGGCGCAGGCCTTTAGCGGATTTCTGCTCGAACGGATTAAAGATGGCAAACTGACCATGATCGCCAGTTCTCTCGCCTATGTGACCTTACTCTCTTTAGTGCCTCTGGTTGCAGTGACTTTTTCCATCATCAGCGCCTTTCCGGTGTTTGCTGGTTTTCAACAATTGATCGAAGATTTTGTGTTTAATAATTTCGTTCCCGCCTCTGGCGATGTGGTGCGAGAGAATTTGCGTGGCTTTGTGGATAACGCGTCGAAAATGACCACCGTTGGGATTGTTGCCTTAGCAGTGATCGCACTGATGTTAATTTCCTCCATCGATAAAAGTTTAAATATGATTTGGCGAGTGACGGTTAAGCGTCGCTGGCGCAGCGCCTTTCCTATTTATTGGATGATTTTGACGCTGGGGCCTTTATTGATGGGGGGCAGTTTGGCGCTGAGTTCTTATATTTTCTCGATACAGTTATTTGCCGATGAGACTCTATTGGGGATCTGGAACCAATTGCTACGGGTGGTACCGTTGCTGTTTTCTATTGGAGCCTTTTGTTTGCTTTATTTATTAGTACCGAATAAGCAGATCCGCTTTGTGCACGGTTTTACTGGTGCGGTGGTTGCAGCCTTGTTGTTTGAAGTGTGTAAACGTGGCTTTGCCTTTTACGTTTCGTCTTTTCCTTCCTATCAAGTTATTTATGGCGCACTAGCCAGTATTCCTATCTTGTTTGTTTGGGTTTATTTAAGTTGGATTGTGGTGTTGTTTGGTGCTGAAATTACTGCCGCTTTAGGTGAATTTACTCAGTTGAAAAATTCATCGCCAAATTCTGTTATTGAGGAATCGTCATGATTGCATTGATTCAAAGAGTGCGCCAAGCTAGTGTTAGCATTGAGGGGGAAATGACCGCAAGTATTGGTGCTGGCTTATTAGTATTGCTCGGTGTAGAGCAAGCTGATGATCAGGCCAAAGCAATTAAACTTTGCGAGAAGGTGATTAAATATCGAGTCTTTCGTGACGCTCAGGGGAAAACCAACCTAAATCTACAACAGGCCGGCGGCAGTTTGTTGGTGGTATCGCAATTTACCTTGGTCGCAGAAACCGATAAAGGTTTACGACCGGGATTTTCTAAGGCGGCCACCCCGGATCAAGCTAAATTTCTTTACCAATTTTTCGTGGAGGCTTGCCGGGACCGAGGGCTGGCGACGGAAACGGGCACTTTTGCCGCCGATATGCAGGTTTCCTTGGTCAATGATGGGCCAATGACCTTCTGGTTGCAGGTGTAATTAGGCTGCCACTTGTTGACAGCCTAATCTACTTAATTCACTGCGATGTTATTCATGCTAAATTCACTGTCGTTGAACACTAGCTGACTCTGGTCTCGGCCTGCTTGATGCTCTAAGTAACCCGCCTGACGTAGTGCCAAAATATAGCCAGCCAAGGGGCTGTAGCTAAATAGCTGGTCACTCACATCGATGTTTAGTTTTAAGTCTAAATAACGTAACAGCTGTAAGGGCTTAGATATCTCGGTGAGCTCAAAGGGCAATAGCTTGGCCAGTCCAGAAAGTTGTAGATCGCCCTTTAGTACGGTTTGCGAGTAATTTGAATCGATGTTCACGGCGAGCTGATCAAGCTGCCAGTCGAGTCCCGCTGCGACGACTTGTTGTACCAGTGGATCCAGCGCGCTTGCTTGGGTCTGCTGCTGTTTGAGTTGGCTCAATTGAATTAAACTATCCATTGGCATCCCCCCTAATTGAGAACGTAAGCGCAGTTTCTCCATCGTGAGATGTTGTTCACCTTCTGAAAAATGGAGCTTACCGAGTTCGCCATTAATCCCCAAATAAGCCTTTTGTTGCTGTTCGCTAAATTGGTTGTTGACCTTCAGTTGCTGTAAATCGAAGCTCATATGAGCTTCGGCGAGTTGAAAGCTGAGGCTGGCGACCGACCAGTTAGCTTGCTCGACTAGTGTCCATTGCTGGTGTTGGGTAAAACGTTCACTGAGCTGTATTTGCCCAATCGAGATGAAATCGCCTTGCTGTTGGTGGTCAGTTAAATGCATTCCTTGCCAATCGAGATTCAACTCTCCTTGCTGCATGGCTAAGTCGCTGGTGAGATTAAGCTGTAAAGGGGCTACGTTTAGTTCGACTTGTTGCAAGGTTTGTTGAAAGGCCTCTAGCTTAAATTGCTGGGTCAGTCGTTGTCGGATAATATTTGCCTGCCAACGCCCTTGATGCGCGAAAGGTGCGAGTTGGTAATGTTGCAGTAGCGCTTGATAGTCAGCTTGCTGCGGGTCAAATTGCCATTCTCCAGTTAACCACAGCGGCCAAAAGGTCACTCGTTGTTGAATCACTAGGTTCACGGCTTGGGGAGCTAAACCCAATTGTTGCAAATCGCCTTGAAGTTGCCAGGTTTCGTTCTGCTGCCACCAGTTGCTGTTGTCGATTTGCCGACTCAGTTGCCATTGCTGTTGCTGTGCGAGTTGAGTGAGCCATTGGCTGACTTGCTGCTGATATTGATAATGGCCGAGGCCTTGAGCAAGTCCAAGTAAGCCGAGTAGTAACAGCGCGCAGAGCAATAATTTTTTCATTTCAGCAGGTCCATTGATGGTAACTAGCGATGCAAAGTCTGGTCATTCTATATGGATTTGCTAAGGAATGCTGTAGGCTGAGCTGTGCTTGGATTTGAGGAACTGAGAGTTTGGATGATTTATTTGCGGTGCTTGCTGATCTTTATAGCCCCCTCCAGGCATTACTGTTGCTTACCGCATTTTACGCTAGCCATCGCCTGAATAGGCATTCTTCGGGGGACGTTTGGTGGCGCTTAGGTTTGAGCCTGGGGATGACTTATGGGCTGATGTTGGCTGACAATTATTATTCGTGGTGGCCAAGTCTGGGTCTTGATTACAGTACCCATACCGCCTTGGCCTTTAGTCTTCAAATTGCGTTGGCGCAGCTGTACCCCCGTTGGCGGGGACTGAGTTGGCTGGCCTACGGGGCTTATCTTTGGTTAATGTATCACTTGGCTTACCACAGCCTGATGGATATGTTAACGAGTATGTTGATTGTTGGTTTACTGTTGTATTTAACTGTAAGATGTAAAGCTTGGCTTCATTTGACAAAATAGTTAATCATCAATAGTGGTTGGCGCGAGTCGCCGCCTGTGTTTAGCTTACTTGTTGGTTGATAAGCGATAAGGAATGAGTTTATGTATAAGGTCGTTTGCCCAGAAGCTCTCGGTGAAATGGACAAATACTACCAATTTCGCTGGGAAGTATTAAATAAACCCTTACAACTCCCTTTAGGGAGTGAACGTGATGCTTATGATGCGCATAGTATTCACCGGATGATCCATGATCGTAATGGTGAAGCGCTGGCTGTCGGGCGTTTATTTCTGAGCGACAATAAAGAAGCTCTAATTCGTCATGTGGCGGTTGCTCCTGAACAGCGGAAAACCGGTTTGGGAACACTATTGATGTTAGCCTTGGAAGCGGCGGCTCACGAAGAGGGAGTGCAGCGTATCGTGGTGAATGCTCGGGGTGAGTCGCAAGCATTCTTCCGTAGTTGTGGTTTTGAGCCCGCAGGGAGCCCAAATTTTGATAAGGTAAAAGTTAAAGTTCAGCAAATGGTGAAAGAGCTTTCTGCTGAGCATCGTTTTGTTCGTCAACCAAAGTTGTGTACAGCCTTACAGCAAATGTTTAATCAGCAGATCCCAATGAGTGAAAAAATGGGCTTGCGTTTACACCAGTATACCGGAAAGCAGCTTACCACCAGGCTCGCGCTGGCGGGTAATAGTAATCCGCATTCGACCATGTTTGCTGGCAGCATCTATAGCCAAGCGGTGTTGTCGGGTTGGGGAATGATTTGGTTAATGTTGGAAGAGCATGGTTTTGCTGGTGATATTGTTTTGGCAAAGGGGGAAATTAAACACCGTAAAGCGATTAGTGACGATGCTCTCGCAACCGTAAATAAGAGTCAAATGAAGGGTAGTTTACTGCCTTTGTTAGACGCTAAAAAATGTAAGATGACGGTCACTGTTGAAGTTTACTGTGAGAAAAAATTGGCCGCTGAATTCAAAGGATTTTACATCATTTTGCCTCGGACCGAGGCAAATCATGAAGCGTCGACGGCTGCGATTTGATGATTGTTCGCTGATTTATTTTTGCTTCGCGGAATTATTGTTATATTAGCTGCGTAAATAGATCTTCATCGATTCATCTGGAAAGCTTATATGCAACATCTTTATCGCTTTAGCCTCAAACAGTTATCGGTTTTTGTCACCATCGCTGAAACTCAAAGTGTGAGTGTGGCGGCACAGCAGCTTGCGATGAGCCAGTCAGCGGCCAGCATGGCATTAAGCCAATTAGAATCAGGTTTGGGGCAACGTTTATTTGAACGTCAAGGGAAGCGCTTACGCTTGAATCATTGGGGCCATTGGTTACGTCCCCGAGCGAAGCGGATATTGATGGAAAGTCAGCATGTGATGCAAGGATTTGCTGGCCAGCAAATTATTAGTGGAGAGTTGGCTGTGGGGGCCAGTCAAACCATTGCTGAGTATTTTCTCGCTCAGATCATTTCTCGTCTCGACCAAGACTATCCGGATTTAGTGATTAGCCCACAGATTAGTAATACCGAATCGGTGGTGGGGGGCTTACTCGATTATCGACTGCAGTTGGGCATGATAGAAGGCCACTGTGTGGATAGCCGGATTGTGCAACAAGTTTGGTGTGAAGATCATCTGGTGGTGGTGGCGGGTCAGCAACACCCACTAGCAACCAAGTCGCAGGTGAACTTAGCCAGCTTAAGTCGGGCCCGTTGGGTATTAAGAGAAGGCGGATCGGGGACTCGAGAGATCTTTAACGGTGCGATTCATGGCAAAATTACTCGACTGAAGGTATGGCGGGAATACAACCACGTCCCCAGCTTGATTGCATTGGTGGCAAATGGGGCTTACTTAAGTTGTTTGCCCTGGCGTAGCGTTGAGCAGGCAGTGCAGGCGGGCCAGCTTGTGCGCTTAACGACTCCCGATTTAGATATGCGTCGTAGTTTCAATTTTGTGTGGCGTAAAGATAGTAGCCAAAACCCATTGCGTGACTGTTTGATTGAACAGGCGCTGGCCCTAAATACCGGCTCTATTCCACATCCCTCTTTAGATTTACTTAGCTAGGGCTGTACTTGGTTGAGAGGATAGCGACACGGCGGTACTTGTGGCGTTTGGACAAATTGATGTTGTTCTACAAGATAACAGCGTTGCGAACGGTGATGCTCGAGGCTCATCGAAGGGGCACCGCAAGCTTAGCTAGGGTTGTACTTGGTTGAGAGGATAGCGACACGGCTGTACTTGTGGCGTTTGGACAAATTGATGTTGTTCTACAAGATAACGGCGTTGCGAACGGTGATGCTCGAGGCTCATCGAAGGGGCACCGCAAGCTTAGCTAGGGCTGTACTTGGTTGAGAGGATAGCGACACGGTTGTACTAGTGGCGTTTGGACAAATTGATGTTGTTCTACAAGATAACGGCGTTGCGAACGGTGATGCTCGAGGCTCATCGAAGGGGCACCGCAAGCTTAGCTAGGGCTGTACTTGGTTGAGAGGATAGCGACACGGCTGTACTTGTGGCGTTTGGACAAATTGATGTTGTTCTACAAGATAACGGCGTTGCGAACGATAGTGGTCGAAGCTCATTGTCGGTGCGCTCCAGCGACCATCAATGGTATGCACTAAGCGCCAACAAGGCTGGTCGGCGACCACAAACTGCAAATTGTCGAAGCGTTGAGCGGCTAAATCGATATCACCTTGGAGGGTAAGTTGGTAGCGCAAACCGGGTAAGCGTTGGGGGGCAAAACTTAACTTCCCTTGACCAATGGTGGCGCTAAGCGCCAGATTAGTAAATTGAGTCAAGCCCTTTGGTAAGCTGTTCGGTGCTTGCCAAAAAACAGCGAGTCCGTTGGCAATCAAGGGATTGGGATCTTCGAAGTATTGCCGGGGGCTTTCGATGATTTGGTCAAGGGTGACTTCCAGATCGACACCGGGGAGTTGCAATAACTGACTATGTAAATCGATACTACCGTCGATATTATGATTAAAGTCTTGCAGCTTGCCGTGCAGTTTGCCGCTAAAGGTCAGATCGCCTAATAACTTGAAATCGCGATTATTGGCTAACCTCGCCAATGAGCTTAAGTTGAGTAACAATCCTGAAATTTCAGCTTTCCAAGGTTTGTGCTGTTGATCTAATAAAGCTTGTCCCTGTAATTCAAATTGGCCCAGCGGTAGTTCCCCGTATAAATTGAAATAGCCTAGTTGTTGTTCTGCTCCGACATCCATGCTGACATGGCTCAGCGCGATCCCTCGAAAGGCCAGTTCTGGCGCTTCAATGAATAATTGAGCACTGGGTTGCCAGAGTTGCTCGATATTCTGCCATTGACCATCTTTGAGCAGCGCTAAATGACGTAACTCAACATTTAAGCCTTCAGCCGAGAATGGAAACTGATCCAAATAAGACAGCAGTTTTACCTGTTGTAAATTGACCTGCTCAATATTAAGTTGTTGTAATCGAGGGCCTGTCGTCAGTGCTTGGGAGACTTGTTCAGTAGCATTGTCCTTCGTTTGCATCAGGCTTAGCCAACTAGGTTGAATTGGGATTTCACTATTGCTCAAGGTGAGCTGTTGGATGTTTAGCGCCGCTTGTTGCCAATGGTAGTCTAGCGCTAAGCTCAGTTTTCCTTTAAAGACATCGCTGCGGAAAGCATCGAGGGTAAAGCGCCCTTGAGCGACCGCCCCGCTGGCGGTGAGTTCACTTAATTGAAATTGGTCGAAGGTGACCTCATCAGCGATAAAGGCATAGTTAGCGGTGACTTGCTCTTGCTTGAGAGGCCAGCGGCTGTGAATATTTTCCAACTCACCGGTAAAGTGGTTGAGCACCAGATTATGCCCCGAAACTTGCGTGGCCATACTGATTTTATTGAGCAAGATACTATCGATATCAATTTGCTCAAGCCAACTGAAAGAAGGGAATTGTTGGCCCTGAGTGGATGCTTGGTTGGCTAATGGTGATTTATCTTTAGGCTGAGTAAAGTGCTCGATTCGAGCATTGTTCAATACCAGTTGTTGAACTTGTAAGTGTTTGTTGCTCAGCTCTCCTGAACCATAAAATGAACCTTGCCAGAGGTCGGCTCCAAGATGTGTGATGCTTAGCTTTTGGTTGCTATATTGAAGGTTGAGCTGTGGCAGTTGCACCTCTTGATAGGGGTTGTCCAGCTTTTCAGCACTGGCTTGTAAGCTAAATTGCCAATCGCTGGGGGAAGGATGAGCTAAGTCTACGGCAAAGTCTTCGATCCTTAATTCAAGCTGTTTTAGGTGATAACTTTGTTGGCCTTGTTGCCATAGTACGTCGCTGTCTTTGAGTTGTAATTGTTTGATCTGTAATTGATTTATCCAAAGCAGCGAAAAGTCTTGTTGGGTTGAGTGACCATCCGCGGGCTTGCTTGCTTGCAGCAGCTCGGGCCTCATTGCCAGTTGAGCATTTTCTAGAGTCACTAATTTTAAGCTTAACTGGCCCTTTAGAAGTGGTAGGGCTGCAAGCTCTAGCTGAACGCTTTTCGCCATGAGAGCGGCTTGCTCTGATTTGGCGAGTTCTAGACCGTAGATTTCAATACTCAGCGGATCAGTCAAAGACCAGTTACTACTTTGGTAAGTTAACTGCCAGTCACTTTGTTGATTGAACCAACCCAGGAAATCGCTTTTGTAGCGATCGGGGTGAAAAGAAAACAAGAAAAAGACTGAAGTTGCCAGTATTAGCAATAAAAAAATGGCAAATAAGTCAAGCAGGCGTTTCATGTAGGCAGCGTTTCCTTGCGACTAATTAACGTAATATTAATAAGTTGGCTATGTAGCTACAATACTTGAGTCTGCTTATTATTCATAGCCGCTTAGCCCTAGCTTAACTAAAACTGAGTCTTTAATCGTTAATCACCTTTATCTTTGCGTTTAGAGCTTGGCACAACCAAGGCTATTCCGCATAAGATAAAGACGATGCCAAGCGCTTTTAGCCCGCTAAATGTCTCGTCTATCCAAGGCAGGCTAACAGCCGCTATATAGACCAAGACATAACTTAAACTCAGCAAAGGGTAGGCTAATGACAGGGGGAGATGTCTTAAGGCCATCACCCAGCAACACATCGACAGCCCATAACAGCCAAGTCCAAATATCACCGCGAGTAAGTAGTGGTAGCTCGCGCTGAATAATAAGCCCCATTGCTGCTGAAGCCAAAGCTCGCTCAGTGATGAAAAATGCAGGTTGAGTTGGCTCATGCCCCATTTCATGGCCAGTTGTGCTAATGAAATAAATAGCACACTGAGTAAGGCCAGGCTGAGGTTATATGGGGGCGCTTTTATAGCCATTGACTGGCGCCTCCTAAAATAGCTACGCCGATCACAATCAAGAGCACGCCCCACCACTGGCGAGTATACACTTGTTCCTTAAAGGCGAACTTGGAGACCAACAACATAATCACAAAGTTGCTGCTGAGCAGCGGATAGGCCACTGAAACATCCCATTGGCTGAGCACGCCTAGCCAGGAGATGGCCCCGAGCGCCAGAAACACGATCCCCAACAATAGCGGTTTTGCCAATAGTTTGCTGCGGATCCCCATATTGGGCTGCGCAACGAATAGTAGCGCGGCTCGTTTCTGCCAGTATTGGCTCAAGGAACTACAGGCGATTGACGTCAGTAATAAAAAAATGCTCACGGCTGACTCTGCAAGGCTTGATAGTAAAGTACAGTGTAGCGGCCGCGTTGAATGCGTTGGTCGGTGGCAGGAAGGGTATCGCCGAAATGGGGTTTATCACGAAAGTAAATCAATACTGGTGCTACTTTACGGTGTTGTTCAATGAATGTCGCTAGCGCAGCACTGGGGACAAACCGTTGCTGTGCATCGGGGTAGCTTAGACCATATTCGAGTTCACCTTTGGCGCTGGTTAAATACACATCACTGCGTTTGAAATACCAATTAAGGGCTGACATGGTATCGGGGTAATCGGCAACCAAAACGGTGTTAGCATCGACCAAGTGTTCAATTTGTTGAACAAATTTGGCCGGCATTTTTGAATAAATACTGAGGTTGGGGAAAGTCGCCCAAGCCAGCATAAATAGCGCCAAGGGCATCAGCATGTAACTGGCTACCTTACCATTTAAACTGTTGGCTTTAACTGCGACGACCGCCATTGCTGACCAAAAGGCGAAGATGCTAAATAGCAGCCAAGGTCGATAGCTTTCATCGGCGTCTAAGGGTAACTTGCCACTGAAATTAAGAATTAAAGTTGCTATTGCCAAGAGTGCGAACAACAGCGCATTTAGCCAGGATCCCCAATTGAGCCCACGACAGGAACGCGCAAAGGCTTGCTGAATGCCAAAGGCAAACAAAATCGCCAAGGGTGCCATAATAGGCAGAATGTAGGTGGCCAATTTACCCTTTGCTAGGGAGAAAAACAGCAAGGGTAATATTGCCCAGAGAAGGGCATAGCGTAACAGGGGAAGATGCATTTGCCCTTTTAAGTGACGCAGTGCACTGGGGGACCAAAATAGCCAAGGTAATACTCCGGCGGCAACAAAGGGCAAGTAGTACCAAATTGGCGCCGAGTGCTGGGCATTTTCCGCAGCAAAACGCTGAATATGCTCAATCCAAAAAAAGTAATGCCAATAATCGACCTCGGCAGCATGAATGGCCAAGGCCCAAGGGAGGCAAGCCAGCAGTGCCAGTAACATCACCCACCAGCCCCATTTAATAATTTGTTTAAATTGCTGACTCCACAGCATATAAGGCACGACCACCAGCACCGGTAGCGCTAAGGCCAGAAAGCCCTTGGTGAGTACCGCAAAACCACAATATAAACCGGCCAAACCATAATATTTAGCGCGTTGCCGGGTCGTGTCACTGCGGATGGCAAAATAGAAAGCGGTAAAACTGGCGGTGAGCCAAAGGTTTAACATGCTGTCGAGCACACTATAAGTCCCTATCCCAGAGACCATGAACATACTGAGATAGATCCCACTAGCGAGCCAGGCAATTGAGCGTGAAGCAAACCGCCAGAGTAATAACCATAGGCAGAAAGCTGCGCCAAGCGCGCTAAAGGCTGATGAGGCTCGCACTGCAAAATTGTTTTCGCCAAATACCAGCTGCGCCAAAGCGTTCATCCAATAGCCCATCACGGGCTTCTCGAAATAACGTAGACCATTAAAGTGCGGTACGATCCAGTCGCCGGAGGCGACCATTTCTCGTGAGATTTCGGCATAACGTAATTCGTCGGGAGACCAGAGATCGCGCAGCCCTAAAGGCAGTAAATACAGTAGGATAAAGAAAATGGGAACCCAGCTAGATAATTTAAGTTGTGTGTGACGCATGTTTGTTCCTAGCTTAGCTACTGATTGGTCTCACAAGCGAGGCTTGGTGACTCAGCCAGCCCTCACGACCCTCTATTTCAATGTTTAAGATACTGTCCTGCGGCCAAGTCTCGTAATGCTGATCGAGTAGGTCGCTCAGTGGCACAAACTCAATGTTGTGCTGCTTCGCTTGGATCAGCAATTGCTCAAACATTTCCGCACAAACAATGCCTTCCACTTCAGCGTGGATGGTATAAACATTGAGTGCATCCGGTTTAATTTTGTCGAGAATGGCTTGGTTATAGTTATGCTCGTCTACGCCTTCTTGACCGATCAGTTCATCATAGGTGGGTAGTGTCACTGGAATTTGGGGGGCCATGCCCGACTTGGGAACAAAGATCGACTTGCCTCTACAATCACTATTGTAACGAAATGGGAAGGCTTCCTTTTCATCGAGGGTCGTTTCGGTGCAGCGCCAGCCAGCAACGGCGCTGCAGCTGATCTCTTTGCCGATAATATCGGAGAGCATCTGGTAGCCTTTGCTGAGCTCTTTGGCTAACTCGGTGGGTGACATACTGTCGGTTTTCATTTGCCACTTGTGATGATCCCAAGCGTGCAAGCCAATTTCATGGCCAGCCAAATCTGCTTGCTTGATGACTGACGCGAGCTTGTGACCGATCACTGGCCCTGGCCAAAATGTGCCACGCAGAATGATATCCCAGCCATAAAGGCTGGCGGCCTTAGAGCGTAACATCTTCTTTAAGAAGGCTGGACGCAGCAGCCGCCAAATATGGCGGCCCATATTGTCTGGACCAACAGTGAAGAAGAATGAAGACTTAATTTGGTGCTCTTGGAAGATGTCTAATAGCTTGGGTACGCCTAAACGCGTGCCTCGAAAGGTATCAACATCGATCCGTAGGCCAACTTTAATCGTATCTTGGACACTCATGGTTATTCGTCAACAGCCGTTTTTAGGAAGAAATCGAGGGTTTCTTCGATGGTATCTCCCATCTTGATGGTCGGCTCCCAATCGAGTAAACGCTTGGCGTTGCGAATGCTAGGTCGACGGTGCTGAACATCTTGGTAACCATCCCCATAGAAGGTTTTACTTTCGACTAAATGGTAACCCGCAAAAGGAGGGAAGCGATCGCGTAGTGGATGCACGGCAAATTTTTCAACCAGAGTTTCCGCCATTTGCTTAATACTTGCCTCGTTGTCTGGTGAGCCAATATTAATGATTTGCCCGTCACACAGACCATCCTTATTTTCGATAATCCGGAATAAGGCTTCAATGGCTTCGGAGATATCTGTGAAGCAACGTTTTTGCTCACCGCCATCAATCAATTTAATTGGCGTACCTTCTACTAAGTTTAAGATCAGCTGAGTAATCGCCCGGCTGGAACCCACCCGCGCCGAGTTTAAGCTGTCTAGGCGAGGCCCCATCCAATTAAAGGGACGGAACAGGGTAAACTTCAGGTTGTCTTTTTTACCATAGGCCCAGATCACTCGGTCGAGTAATTGCTTAGAGGTTGAGTAAATCCATCGCTGACGGTTAATTGGACCGGTAATTAATGGCGAACTATCTTCGTTAAATTCTTCATCGGTACACATACCATACACTTCCGAAGTGGAAGGAAAGATGATGCGTTTGTTGTATTTGACACACTCGCGAACAATTTTGAGATTCTCTTCGAAGTCTAATTCGAATACGCGCAGTGGATTACGGGTGTATTCGATGGGCGTTGCGATGGCGACTAAAGGTAACACGATGTCACACTTCTTAATGTGGTATTCAATCCACTCACTGTGAATGGTGATATCACCTTCGACAAAGTGAAAATCGGGGTGGGTTAAATGTTGTTCTATCTGGTTGGCGCTCATATCCATGGCGTAAATTTCATACTTGCCATCGTCGAGTAAGCGTTTAGTTAAGTGATTACCAATGAAACCATTGGCTCCTAAAATGAGTACTTTTTGCCGTTTTTTGGCGGCGATCAGTGAACTGGCTTGTGGGCCAAAGCGCATGCCTGCGACGAGGTGTAACTCGCTGGCGAGTTGCTGGCCATTGAGATATAAACCCTGTTCACTTTGGCCAGTATTGACTACGATGGAGCCTTGAGTGCAAGCAATGGTTAGTGGCGTGGTCGCGACAATGGTTCCTGGGCTTGCATCATAATCTTGCTCGCTGATGCTGGTGCTCCAAAAAATCACCTTGCGTTCACCTAAGAAGGTAAATGCGCCAGGGTAAGGTTCGGTGACCGCGCGACAAAGATTGAAAATGGTTTGGGCGTTATCGGACCATTTAATTTCACCGTCGGCCGGGGTTCGGCGACCATAACAGCTGGCGAGGCTTTCATCTTGGGGGATTAAGCAATGACTACCCTCGATAATACTGGGCAAGGTTTGTGCGAGCAACTCACCACTGAGTTTGGTGAGTCGTTGGTGCAAAGTGGCAGCCGTGTCATCAGCATCGATGGGCAGTTTATGCTGTGCCACAATGTCGCCAGCGTCTGCTTTTGCGGTCATGGCATGGAGTGTGACTCCGGTTTCGGTTTCGCCATTCACTAGGGCCCAATTTACTGGCGCGCGGCCACGATAAGCCGGAAGTAAAGAACCATGTAAGTTAAAGCCACCTTTGGGCGCAATCTCGAGAAGCGATTGGCTAAGCATTGAACGGTAATAGAACGAGAACATCACATCGGGCTGTAGCGCCTTAATTTTTTCCAGCCATAGCGGGTGATTGACGTCTTCAGGTGCAAATACCGGGATCCCCTGTCGTGCAGCTAATTTGGCGACCGAGTCAAAAAATACATTTTCTTGACTGTCGTCGAGGTGGGTAAAGACTGCGGCAATATTGATCCCCGCATCGAGAAGACTTTGAATGCCAATACAACCAATGTTGTGATAGGCAAATACCACTGCTTTCATGGGTTATTCCTTAGAAGTAATCGCTAAATTTAGTTATTGCTATTGTTTTTTTTGAGTTTCATTGTGGGTCCGCGGCTGCTTAGTCGCTTCACCTAGTAGTACATCTTGCACATAGTAACGTGGTCGGGCTCTCACATCAGAATAGATCCGGCCGATATATTCACCCAGTAAACCAAGGCCTACAAATTGTGCCCCGACAAAAATAAATAGCAGTGCAAATAAGGGGAATACCCCATCTACGCCCCATTCCGCGCCATAGATAAGTCGCATTAATAACAATACCAAGCCAAATAATCCGCCGAGGGTGGCAATGACCCCACCCATAATGCTGAGCATTCTTAACGGTGCGGTGGTCATACTAGTGAGTAAATCAAACATCAAGTTGATTAAGCCCATTACGTTGTACTTCGACTCTCCCTGTTGGCGTTCACTATGCTCTACGTCGATTTCAACGGTGCGTCGAGCAAAACCATTGGCTAAGATGGGAATGAAAGTACTGCGTTCGTGACACTGTAACATTGCATCAACCACATGTCGGCGATAGGCACGCAGCATGCAGCCGTAGTCGTTCATGGCTACGCCAGTAGAGCGTTTGACTATTTTGTTGATCAGCATCGAGGGGTAACGACGAAGTCGGCTATCTTGACGATTTTTACGTACGGTCCCTACCGCATCGTAACCTTCTTCGGCTTTGGCCACCAAGTTAGGAATTTCTTCGGGAGGATTTTGTAAGTCGGCATCTAGTGTGACGATTAGATCACCGCGTACATGCTCAAAGCCCGCCATAATTGCGTTATGTTGTCCATAATTACGGTTGAGGATGACGCCCACCACGTGGCTGCCTTCTTCGGCTGCGGCCGCTTCAATTTGTTCGGCGCTGTTGTCTTTGCTGCCGTCATCGATCAGTAGTAACTCATAATCCTTGCCCATGCTATCGGCTGCGGCACAGGTGCGCTTAATTAGTTCTGGTAGACTTGCGGCTTCGTTATAAACCGGAATCACGATGGAGACGAAGTGAATCTCTTGCTTATGTTTCATTAGAAGTTCCAATAAAGTGGGTGATGGCGTTTACCACTCGTTCGACATCGCTCCGTTGCATATCGGGGAATAGGGGTAAGGAGCAGATCCGCTGACTGTTAAACTCGGTATTTTGTAGATTAGGGTTTATTTCACCGAAGCGGTTCAGGTAATGGTCTCGATAGTATTTCTGGCTATGGCAGGCTTTGAAGTGAATGCCAGCGCCGATGTTGAGTTGTTTTAATTGGCTAATTAATTGGTCACGGTCAAAGCCACAAAGATGAGGCTCGACTCGGATAATCATCAGATGGCAGCAGTGTTGGTGGTCATATTCGGGGACTTGCAGAGGGCGAATGCCGGGCAGCTCAGCTAACAATTGACGATAATGGGCGACCAGTTTTTGGCGTTGTTGAGTGATCCTTGTTAAACGTTGCATTTGTCCGAGGGCAAGTACAGCGCAGAGATCCGGCATGTTGTATTTGAAGCCGGGTTCGATCACTTCGGCTTGGGGCGCGCGGCCTTGGTTCTCGCGATCAAAGGCGTCAACACCAAGGCCATGAAATTTAAGACGGCGGATCCGTTCTGCCAGCTGCGCATCGTTGGTGGTGAATATCCCACCCTCCGCTGTTGTGACATTTTTAATAGCGTGTAAGGAAAAGATGCAATGTCCTGTTTGACCGATGGGGCGGCCTTTATATTCACAACCGATGGCATGAGCAGCATCTTCAATTAATGGGATTTGGTAACGCTCTGCCAAGGCATAAATGGCATCTAAATCTAAGGGGGCGCCAGCATAATGCACAGGGATGATCAACTTGGTATTATCGGTGATAAGGGACTCGATCCGCTCTGCGGTGGTCATCAAGGTATCGGCATCTACATCCACAAAGACTGGTTTTGCTCCGACGAGGGTAATCAGGTTCACCGTCGATACCCAAGTCATGGATGGGGTTATTACTTCATCACCGGGGCCGATCCCTAAAGCGACTAAGCTCAGATGAAGACCCGCCGTCGCACTGCTTAAAGCCACTGCGTGTTGGGCACCAGTATGGGCTTTGATTACGTTTTCGAGCTCAGCATTTTTGGGGCCAGTGGTTATCCATCCCGATTTTAATACCTCAATTACGGCATCGATTTCTGGTTGCTCGATCGCGGGGCGACAAAGAGGTAGAAATTTTTGTTCCATCGGTTTCTCTCTAAGCGTTTTAATATTTTTATTTAACAATTACTGTTAAAACGCAGAAAGTCTAACCGCCTAGCCTGCTTAAAGAAAGCGCCAAAGACTTGCTCAGGCTATTGTTTTGTTAAAAACAATAGCCTGAGCAAGTAATTAAAAGAAAGTTTGCAGCTTGATTAGAAGGTCGATCCTGTGCGGCCGTCTGTTTATAGCATTATTGGGTTTTAACACTACAGTGTGACTACATTTTTAAGGTCGTGATAGGGGACGTTTCGAGACTCTTGTAAATAGTCCGCTAAAGCCTGTTGTTGGTCAGCATTAAGCTGTAAACCCTGTTTGGTGCGTCGCCATAAAATATCTTCGGCGGTGAAGGCCCATTCTTCAGCTTGCAGGTAGTCTACTTCAACTTGGTAGAGCTGGCCGCCAAAGTGTAGGCCTAGACCATGATGTTTTACCGCCGCAAGTAATGTTTGAATTTGGCGACCAAATTGGTGACACCAACGTTCGATTAAGGCTGGGTCGAGCTCTGCCGCGAGCGCTTGTTGTTGTGCGATAAATTCTGCGAGCGGTTGTTCTAATTTGCCGCCAGGTAAGGTCGCTTTACTGGTCCAGGGGGCTCCCATCGCTGATAGGCGAGGGGCCAATAAGGCTAAGGCTGCCTCGGCGAGTTTACGATAGGTGGTGAGCTTACCGCCAAATACAGACAATAGTGGCGCACCTTGTTCGGCTTCGCTGAGTTCTAAGGTGTAATCGCGGGTGACCGCAGAGGGGTCGTCGGATTCATCCTGACACAGTGGGCGCACCCCAGAGAAACTATGGATAACATCGTTGCTGGAAATTTGCTGCTGAAAGTGCTGATTTACCACATCGCACAAGTAACTTATTTCTGATGTGGAAATTGCCACTTTGGCGGGATCGCCGTGATATTCAAGATCGGTGGTGCCTATCAGCGAGTAGTCTTGCTGGTAGGGGATTACAAATACGATCCGTTTATCGCTATTTTGTAAGATGTAGGACTGGCTTTGGGCATGAAGTTTGGGCACCACAATATGGCTGCCCTTGACCAAACGAATACGACGTGGCGGCATGAGGTGCATTGCCTGCTCGATGAATTGTTGTACCCAAGGTCCTGCAGCGTTGACCAGACTATCACAGCGAAGTTGTTGGCGTTGATGGGTATTCTGGTTGAGTACTTCAACCAGCCAGTGCTGTGCTTCGCGTTTTGCCGAAATGACTTGGTGGCGAGGTGCGATATAGGCGCCCTGTTGCTTGGCTAACAGGGCATTACTAACCACTAGGCGGGCATCGTCGACCCAGCAATCGGAATACTCGAAGCCCTTGCTGATGTCGTTTTTTAGCACGCTGTCTTGGCCAAAGTACAAGCCCTTACACGCTGCTAAAGTACTGCGTTTGGCAAGATGATCGTAGAGAAATAAACCCATGCGAATCAATAGCCAAGGGCGAAGATGAGGTCGATGTGGTAGGCGAAAGCGCATCGGCTCAACTAAGTGAGGCGCCATGTTTAATAATACTTCTCGCTCTTTTAATGCTTCGCTTACTAAGCGAAACTCGTAATATTCTAAATAGCGCAGCCCGCCATGAATTAACTTCGAGCTGGCTGAAGAGGTGGCGCTGGCGAGATCATTTTGTTCGAATAAAGCGACTTTGAGGCCACGGCCTGCCGCGTCTGCGGCGATACCGACACCATTGATGCCTCCGCCAATCACGATCATCTCATAGTGACTTTCAAGCTCAGTAGTTGGCATGGCTGGCCTCTTGAATGTATTTTCGTTTATGTTCGTTAACGAACATAATAGAACACATTCAGTTTAAAAAACAATCAACAAACGACATTTATTGATTAAATTAAGAACAATTTTATAGATGCTACAGCTTGGGCGCTATCGGAGCGGGAGTGGTGAGATGAGACGCTTGCTTTGCGCGATTGAGGTTCTGGGGATGGCGGACTGCTCCAGTTGAATTTCATGGCTGATAGGCTGCGCTTTTATGCGCCGTATTTAAGCCATGCCGAAAAAGTAGGCAGGGCATCAATAGGGTTAAGTTTCAGTAAGTAAATTAATCGGGTCTGGACATAGCACCAACGGTATTTGTGCTCGCTTTAAGATATCTGCGATGGCTTGTGGCACTGCTCTGTCACTGTAGAACTGGTCTACTTGGGAGATATTGCCGATGTTGATCATCGCATTACGACCAAACTTGCTGTGGTCTGCAGCAAGGATCACCTTGCGTGAGCAAGCGATGATGGCCTGAGTGACCCGTGCCTCATGATAATCAAAATCGAGTAAAGAACCGTCTAAATCAATGCCACTGACGGTGATCAATCCATAGTCGAGACGAAACTGATGGATGAAGTCAGTGGTGGCTTCGCCAACAATCCCTCCATCTTTATTGCGCAGAGTGCCGCCCGCCAGAATGACTTGAAAGTCATCTTTAGACATTAATATGTTTGCCACATGAATGTTGTTGGTGATGATGCGTAAGTCGCGGTGTTTAAGCAGAGCCTTCGCGAGGGTTTCCGAGGTGGTGCCGATGTCTAAAAATAGCGATGCGCCGTTGGGGATCTGTTCGGCGAGTTTACGTGCAATACTTTGTTTTTCTGTCGCTTGTTTAATTTTTCGCTTGGCGTAAGAGTCGTTCACGACGCTGCTACTGAGTAAAGAGGCCCCGCCATGATGGCGATGGATGAGTTGTTGCTCGGCTAAGTTATTCAGATCACGGCGAATGGTTTGTGGGCTGACGGCCAGCGATTCAACGAATTGCTCGGTCGCTACAAAACCTTGAGTTTTTAATATTTGCAATATTTGCTGGTGGCGTTGGGTTTGTTTCACGACACGTGCTCTCATTTTCTTAGGAACATGCAGTTTAGCTTTTATTTGTGGCTTTGACGGAACTGCAGCGTTATTTGACTTAAAACTTAGCAATAAATGTAGCGAGTAAATTGAACCGTAGTCACGGAAACTTGCCAAATATCAGCTTAATGTTCGATTTCGAGCATAATATACAAATAATTCCTCAATATAGTGGAGTCTTTATGGAACCGGCACGTTATATCGTGGCTCTCGATCAAGGCACAACCAGTTCTCGGGCGATCATTTTTAATCATCAATCTGAAATTGTGGGTAGTGTACAACGCGAATTTACTCAGTATTTCCCGAAACCAGGCTGGGTAGAGCACAATCCAATGGAGATATGGGCTAGCCAAAGTGCGGCTCTTACTGAGGTGATGGCCAAAACTGGCATCACCAGCGAGCATATCGCCGCGATTGGTATTACCAATCAGCGTGAAACGACCATTGTCTGGGACAAACACAGCGGTCAGCCAGTGTATAACGCAATTGTTTGGCAATGTCGCCGAACCACCGAATTGTGCGAACAATTACGAGAGCAAGGCTGGCAAGACTATGTGCAAGAGAATACCGGTTTGGTATTAGACGCTTACTTCTCTGCTTCAAAGTTGAAATGGATCCTCGATAACGTTGTTGGTGCGAGAGCTAAAGCGGAAGCGGGAGATTTATTGTTTGGGACCGTAGATACTTGGTTACTCTGGAAATTAACTGGTGGGCGAGTGCATGCCACCGATCTGACCAATGCGTCCCGTACCATGTTGTTTAATATTCATAGCTTACAGTGGGATGAGACTTTACTGGCGCTGTTTGATATTCCCAGACAAATGTTACCGGAGCTAAAGTCTTGTTCCGAGATCTATGGAAAAACCAATATTGGGGGGAAGGGAGGAACTCGGATCCCAATCGCCGGGATCGCTGGCGATCAACAGGCTGCTTTATTTGGTCAGCAGTGTTTGCACCAAGGAATGGCCAAAAATACTTACGGGACTGGTTGCTTCTTGTTGATGAACACGGGTGATAAACCGGTGAAGTCGAGTCATGGTTTGCTCACCACCATTGCGATGTCCCTGAATGGTCAATTGAGTTATGCCTTGGAAGGCAGTGTCTTTATGGGGGGAGCTACTATTCAGTGGTTACGTGATGAGTTGGGCTTGATCCGCGAAGCCGCCGATACCGAATATTTTGCTGCTAAGGTCGCTGATACAAATGGCGTTTATTTGGTGCCTGCCTTTGTGGGTTTAGGCGCTCCTTATTGGGATCCACATGCTCGTGGCAGTATTGTCGGTTTAACTCGTGGGGCCAATCGTAACCATATAATTCGAGCAGCACTGGAGTCGATCGCCTATCAAAGCCGTGATTTATTAGATGCGATGCAGGCCGATGCCGGGATCCGTTTACAACAACTGCGAGTGGACGGTGGTGCCGTGGCCAATGATTTCTTATTGCAGTTTCAAGCGGATTTGTTGGCTACGGAGGTATTACGCCCCTCATTGATCGAATCAACCGCTTTAGGTGCGGCTTATCTTGCTGGTTTAGCGGTGGGCTATTGGGATGGCACTGAGAGTTTGGCTGAGATTAACTCGACAGAGCGTTGCTTTACGCCGAATATGCAAGCGCAACAGCGTCAGCAGTTGTATCAAGGCTGGCAGCGGGCAGTAGACAGTTGTCGTTCATTTTCTAATCTAGATGCGGAGCAGCCAGCATAGCGCATATTCTCAGGACATGGTGCGGTATGTCCGAACAGTGATTGTAAGTTTGGCTGTTGTTAGGCTTGGGCAAATTGCTCGCGTTCGGCTAACCAGCGGCTAATGAGTGGCGTAACACTAGCACTGTGTTGTTGCAGTAGTTGTTTGGCGAGGCTTTGCGCCTCGTGAATTAGTGCTTGGTCTCTGACTAAGTCGGCGATTTTGAACTCGGCAAGGCCAGTTTGTTTGGTGCCGAGTAGTTCACCGGGGCCTCGTAATTCCATGTCTCGCTGAGCGATCACGAAGCCATCGGTACTGTCGCGTAAAACACTTAAGCGCGCGCTTGAAGTCTTTGAGAGCGGACTGTGGTACATCAATACGCAGTGACTTTCTACCTCACCTCGTCCCACCCGGCCACGAAGTTGATGTAATTGTGCTAAACCCAGTCGTTCTGGGTTTTCAATAATCATCAGACTGGAGTTTGGCACATCGACACCGACTTCAATGACCGTGGTTGCGACGAGTAGATCGAGTTGGTGGTTTTTAAATTGCGCCATCACCCATTGCTTTTCTTGGGCTTTCATTCGTCCATGTACCAGCCCAATACGCAGATCCGGTAATTGTTTTTGTAGGGTTTCGGCGGTGTCTTCGGCAGCTTGACACTGTAATACTTCCGATTCTTCAATTAAGGTACAGACCCAATAGGCTTGACGACCATCTTTGTGGCAGGCTTGGTAGACTCGCTCAATCACCTGTTCCCGCCGAGTATCGGGCAGTGCTACAGTGGTTATGGGAGTCCGCCCCGGCGGTAATTCATCGATGATCGAAAGCTCTAAATCGGCATAGGCAGTCATCGCTAAAGTTCGCGGAATTGGAGTGGCGGTCATAATTAACTGGTGAGGTAGGGTATTGCTGCCTTCGATAGCTGCACCTTTTTCCCGTAGTGCCATCCGTTGATGCACCCCAAAGCGGTGTTGCTCATCAATAATCACCAAAGCCAGTTTGTGGAACTGGACTTGTTCTTGGAAAATCGCATGGGTGCCCACCACCATTTGCGCTTCGCCTGAGGCGATCTCGGCGAGTGCTTGTTGGCGTGCCTTGCCCTTTTGTTTTCCAGCGAGCCAGGCCAGCTTAATACCTAAGGGCTCGAACCAGCCTTGAAAGTTAAGCGCATGTTGCTCTGCCAATATTTCGGTGGGAGCCATGAGAGCCACTTGGTAGCCATTGCCCAAGGCCTGTATGGCTGCCATCGCTGCGACCAGTGTTTTACCACTACCCACATCACCTTGCACTAGGCGCATCATCGCATGGGCTTGTTGGGTATCTTGCTTTATTTCGGCGGTGACCTTCTGCTGGGCCCGAGTGGGTTTGAAAGGCAGCGCGCTTAGAAATTGTTGTTCGAGTTGGCTCACCAAGGGTAGGGCAATAGCCGCTTGGCGTTGCTGTTGTTGGCGTAGCTTAAGCATGCTGAGCTGGTGAGCGGCCAATTCCTCTATAATTAAGCGTTGCTGGGCCGGATGACGGCCTTCTTCCAATAGACTGAGTTGGCAATCTGGTTCCGGGCGGTGTAATAGCTTTAAGGCTTGGTTAATGTCTAAACCGTGCGGGCGCAGGTGGCTGGGGAGCCAGTCGACCAGCGGATATTGTTCTAGTAAGGCGAAGGCCTGCTCGCTAAGTTTACGTAGATTGAGTTGCTTGAGTCCTTCGGTGGTTGGGTAGACAGGAGTGAGTTTTTCTTCAACTAAGGGGGCGCTAACATCGCTCACAATGCTGTATTCGGGATGAATCATCTCCCAACCGTGCTTGCCGCGTTTCACTTCACCAAAGCAGCGCATCCATAAACCCTGTTGCATGGCTGCTTGCTGGGCGTTATTGAAGTTAAAAAAACGTAAGGTGATACTGCCACTGCCATCATTGATGCGACAGGTGAGCATACGGCGACGTGCATAGATTAATTCGGTTTTAGTGATCTCGCCATGAACAGAAACATGGCTGCCATGCAATAAGTCGTGAATAGGCCAAATATGGGTGCGATCTTCGTAGCGCAGGGGTAAATGGGTGAGCAAATCACCGACGCTACGAATCTCCAGTCGTAATAACTTTTCGGCGAGTCTATCGCCAACACCTTTCAGGGCCGTTACAGGCAGGCTGCTAAGTTCCACGGGAAACCACTGTAAATATGATCATGTAAGAAGTATATATGAATTTTCTCCTGAATATTACTTGCTTGCTCAACTTGCTTGTTGGTCGCTTAAGTATTGTAGTGGTTTAATATTTGCCAAGATCATATTTACCAATAATGGCATATGCTATATATTGACGGAAAAATTCAACAGGAGTCGATCATGAGTGCGAATAATGACTGTCCCGATTGTGGGAAAGCGCTGGACTGGGATGGGCAATACTATTGCGAAAGTTGTCAGCTGCATTATCAGAAGCTGGCCTATTGCCCAGACTGTGACGCAGCGTTAGAAAAGCTAGCAGCCTGTGGGGCTGCCAGTTATTTCTGTAATTCTAGCTCTTGTAATGAACTTAAGTCGAAATCAAGAGCCAGAGTTGAATTTAAGCCGATCGCCTAAAGCCGATAGCTTGTTTGGTTTAAGTGACTTCAAGGTTCAATTTACAAGTGGCTTGGCGTATCATTCAGGACTACGGCGGTACCGCCATTTTTAATTCCAACTTAGTGAAGGTAGTTCAGTTCTCATGGCCAAATTATCACTGCAAGAGCAAATGCTTAAAGCAGGTTTAGTTGACAAGAAAAAAGCTAAGAAAGTCGGTAAAACCAATAAGAAATCACGCACTTTGGCTAAAGAAGTGAAAGCTGCCGCTGAACAAGTCAAAATAGAACAACAGCAACGGGATGCCGAATTAGCTCAGCAGCAAAATGCTGAAAAAGCAAAAAAAGCGGTTGCCGCACAAATTAAACAGCTGATCGAAATGAATATGATTGATCGGAAGCGCGGAGACGAAGGCTATAACTTTACTCACAACGGAGTGATTAAAAAGATTTTTGTCACCGAAGAGTTGCGCAAGCAGCTGAGTAATGGTCGCTTAGCCATTGTGACTTTAGGTGAGGCATACGAAGTGGTACCGACGATCGTGGCTGAAAAGGTTGCCCAGCGTGATGAAAACGTAGTGGTGCTGATCAACGATCCTAGTCAGGATGTGATTGACGAAGATGATCCTTACGCCGATTACCAAGTGCCTGACGACTTGATGTGGTAAGCCAAATATAGCGCCTTGAGGAGCTTTATTTTTATTTGTAACGGATGATATTGCGCTCAGGTAGCGACATTGGACTGGTTTGTGTGGTTAATCAGGGCCGCCTATCAGATGATTCTGCACTGGTATTATTTTGATCTAGCTAAAGTCGAATAGACTTTTGTTGAAATAAACGTTGCTGAAAAAACTTAAGCGGGTAAGTTAAGCTTAGAGTGTGCATTTGTGAATTCTCACCACTTAGGAGTAGTAATGGAAAACAAAAATGTAGAAAACGTAGCGCTGGTTTTGGAGTTTGTTTCTATGAGTCGTCGACGTAACAAATTGAAGCGTGAAATGGCCGATGTGGACAAAAAAATTCGCGATAACCGCAAACGGGTTGAGTTACTCGATAACCTAAGTAACTACATTCAAGCGGGTATGAGTGTCGAAGAAATTAAATTGATTATTGAAAATATGCGTGGCGACTATGAAGATCGCGTGGATGAATATACGATCAAAAATGCTGAATTGTCGACAGAACGTCGTGTATTAGCGCAAAAGCTGAAAGAAACTAAATTCTCATAAGTTCTATTTTGGTGATTGGCTTGATGTGATTGATTGGAAGCTCCCTCGGGAGCTTTTTTGTTATGGTTTGGGGGGCTTATTTCGCATTAGTTCTTATGGTGCGTTTGGGTTTCACGTTGACGGCGATACACGAGCTTTGCTGGCATACAGAACAAAGGTCACCCCGTATTCCCTTAAATTTTGCGTTTCTCATCAACCAACGCGCCTAAGGATACTTGCTACGCCCAAGTCGTCTGCTGCCTAGTACTCCACTTCATCGCTGATTGACTGCGATACTCCGTGGGCATGATGGTGATTAAAGAGTGAAGTGAAAGCCTTCGCTTGATGAGTTGAATTGGATCAGTGTTAAAATCAGGCCTTATAGGTTGCGCTTTGCATTGCTCTAATTTAGCGGAGTAAAGCTTAATCCTGTCCTTTAGCTTCCTGTCTAGCGAAGATTTATAATTATCGGATATTTCTTCGTAAAATATTTGAATCCTTTGGCTGATAATTTCAAACCAAACGATAATGATTGAATCATGAACAGTGTTTGATTTGACAATCAAAAAAGCCGCTCTAGGAGCGGCTTTGTTTCATCAACACATTATCTGCTTAGATATGAGAAAGGATCTTCTGTACCGTTTCTTTAGCATCCCCAAACAACATGTCGGTGTTCTCTTTAAAGAATAATGGATTTTGTACACCCGCATAACCGGTGGCCATTGAACGTTTAAATACCACCACCTTCTTGGCATCCCATACTTCCAGTACTGGCATACCTGCAATTGGGCTACCAGGCTCCTTCGCAGCAGGATTCACTGTATCGTTGGCACCAATCACTAAAACGACGTCGGTAGCGGCGAAGTCTTCGTTAATTTCATCCATTTCCATCACGATGTCGTAAGGGACTTTGGCTTCGGCTAACAACACATTCATATGGCCCGGTAAACGACCAGCAACGGGGTGGATCGCAAAGCGAACCTTAATGCCTTTCGCTCGTAATTGCTTAGTAATTTCAGCCACCGGATATTGTGCTTGTGCGACGGCCATGCCGTAACCTGGAGCAATAATGACCTCGTTGGCTTCTTTCAGCATTTCGGCGACGTCTTCGGCCTGAACTTCGGTATGCTCGCCTTGGTCTACATCGGCAACCACGGTGCCGCCTTCGGTGCCAAAACCACCTAAGATCACGCTCACAAATGAGCGGTTCATCGCCTTACACATGATGTAAGACAGGATTGCACCAGAGCTACCCACCAAAGCACCGGTGACGATTAATAGGTCGTTGCCGAGCATGAAACCTGCGGCGGCTGCAGCCCAACCAGAGTAGGAATTGAGCATTGAAACCACGACTGGCATATCTGCACCACCAATCGCCGACACTAAGTTATAACCAAATACAAAGGCAATGAGGGTCATGAACACCAGCGCCCACATTGACTCTGAGTCCATGAAGATACTACCTAGGTAGATTGAGACCACAATCATGCCTAAGTTTAACCAGTGTGCGCCTGGTAGCGCTTTAGGGGCACTACTGATCAAACCGCGAAGTTTACCAAAGGCAACCACTGAACCGGTAAAGGTGACCGCGCCAATGAAAATGCCAAGGAAAACTTCAACGTCGTGGATTGATTTGGCGACAGGGTCGATCAGGCCTGTGACTGTGTCAATTAACGAGCTGTGGTCGATAGCGCTGGAAAAGCCAACTAATACCGCAGCCATACCTACGAAGCTGTGCAAGATGGCAACCAGCTCTGGCATTTCGGTCATTTCAACTTTAAGCGCTAAGCGTATACCAATGGCCGCACCAATCGCCATGGCGATGGTGATAATCCAACTTCCACCGGTAACTTGGGTACTGGCGAGGGTCGCGAGTACCGCGATTACCATCCCTACGATGCCAAAGATGTTGCCGCGTTGAGCGGTTTCTTGCTTACTGAGGCCTGCCAGGCTGAAAATAAATAATAAGGCAGCGACTAAATAAGCGGCTGATACAATACCTTGAGACATGTGACTATTTCTCCTTAGACGTCTTTACGGAACATTTTCAGCATCCGCTGAGTCACAGTAAAACCACCAGCAATATTAATGCTGGCAATCAGTATGGCAATGCCTGAAAGTAGTAAAACTACCCATGAGGTATCGGCTTTCATTTGCACCAAGGCACCCACAATAATAATACCGCTAATGGCGTTGGTGACACTCATTAGAGGCGTATGTAGTGCATGGCTTACATTCCATACCACGTAGTAACCCACCACACAGGCCAGCATAAATACCGTGAAATGTTGTAGGAAGTCACTTGGAGCAGCATCGGCTATCCAAGCAAACGCCGCCGCTCCGGCAGCTGCAATCAATGGCTTAAGCCATGGCTTGTTGGGTTTCTCTTCAACTGCTTCGACTACGGGAGTCGGTTCGGCAGCTTTCGGTTGAGCGCTGACTTGAATGGCTGGCGGTGGGAAGGTAATCTCACCGTCTTTCACTGAAGTCACACCACGTAGTACTTCGTCTTCGAAGTTGATGTTAATTTCGCCGTTTTTCTCTGGGCTTAATAGCTTGAGTAAGTTGACTAAGTTGGTGCCGTATAGCTGGCTAGCTTGTGCCGGTAGGCGACGCGAAATATCGGTTAGGCCAATGATCGTCACATCGTGTTTTACTGCAATTTCACCGGGTTCGGTTAATTCACAGTTCCCGCCAGTCGCAGCCGCTAAGTCGACAATTACACTGCCGGGCTTCATTAACTCAACCATGTCGGCCAAAATAAGTTTTGGTGCAGGGCGTCCGGGGATTAAAGCCGTGGTAATGATGATATCTACGTCTTTGGCCTGTTCACGGAATAGGGCCATTTCGGCTTCGATGAAGGCGGCGCTCATTTCTTTAGCGTAACCGTCACCACTGCCAGTGTCTTCTTCTTCGTATTCAAGTTCGAGGAATTCGGCGCCCATCGAATTGATCTGCTCTTTCACCTCAGGACGGGTGTCGAAGGCACGTACAATCGCTCCTAGACTACCTGCTGTGCCGATGGCGGCCAAGCCCGCGACGCCAGCACCAATAATTAATACCTTTGCAGGGGGAACCTTACCTGCGGCGGTGATTTGACCGGTAAAAAAACGACCAAAATGGTTGGCCGCTTCGATGACTGCGCGATAACCATCAACGTTGGCCAACGAGCTACGAGCATCAAGAGATTGAGCGCGAGATATCCGTGGCACCATGTCCATCGCCAGCAGGTTTACTTTTGCGGCTTTAAATTTCTCAAGTAACTCTGGATTTTGGGCTGGCCAAGCAAAGCTCGCTAAGGTTGCGCCTTCCTTTAATAGGGCAATTTCATCGGTGCTGTTATCACTGCCATCAAGCGGAGCGTTCACCTTAAACACCAAGTCAGCTTGAAAAGCTTGCTCTGTGCTTACAATTTCTGCGCCTGCTTCTATATAGGACTCGTCATTAAAGCTGGCTGCTGTTCCAGCGCCGCTTTCCACTGCCACAGAAAAGCCAAGTTTTAATAGCTGTTCCACGGTTTTTGGGGTGGCGGCTACCCGGCTCTCCTGGTCGAAGATCTCCTTAGGTATTCCGATTTGCATAGTGTGTTCCTGCTAATGGTTGTTTTGTAGAGTTGCGATTTAACAACATCTTTTTACTTATTGAATAAATGTTAGCGATTGCCAAATGGTGAATTTTATCCATTTGGTCTGATATGAAAGAAAACTACGGGCCAACAGTCAAGTAACTTCGCACAAAACTTGAAGTTAGTGCCAATGGTAGACGCTCTTTTGTAACAAACAAGGTCTTGAGTGTTATCTGGAGGTTGCATTAGGTTGCGAAAATGTAATGCGAGCAGCGTGCTGGCATGAAAATAGCACTAATCAGTAGCGTCAACTATTCTTAAGTATAGGTATTAGCCTCTTGGTGATGAGTCGTTGGTTAAGCATCGCATAAGAATAGTCAGTTGTTGAATGTTTCATTCACGGGGGAGAGCTGGTTATGGGTATTATATTATCGATATTAATAGCGGCATTATTGTGGGCGAGTAACTTACAGGCTCAATCTAAAGTTGGGTTTGATTTTAGTCTCGAAAATCAATTGAAACAGCCGCCATCTACTGGTGATTTATTTAGCAATATTAACTGGTTACAAGAGCAACAAAGGGTCGCATTTCGAACTAATAAAGTCTTGGAACCGAGTCAGGATTATCAACAAAAAGCCTTATTACAGTACCAACAAGTGCCGCAATGGCGCTCCAGTTGGCGTGGAGGCGTACGCTGGCAAGCTCAGCAAAATTTGCTCTTTAAAGTGAAAGGGAACCGTATATCGGGTCACTTAAGCTTGCCAACTCGAATGCTATGTGCAATTTGCAAAACGCATTTAGAGACGACAGTTTGGAAAGATGGTTATGTCCAACTACAGTTGAAATCTTATTTCGAATAAGCTTTCTACCGCATTCCCAAGTCGATATAATAGCAACAAAAAATAAGGGGGATCCTGTGGGCTATTTGCTGTTGGCCTTATTGCTAGTTGTTGTACTTCCTTTGGTGAGTTTTTTACTGGGTTATATCGAAATATATATCAATTATGGTGCCTCCGTGTCAGCGGTTATTTTGGCGCTATGGTTACTGATGGATATTACTCGTATGAAAAAGCGTTAGCCCTTTTGGTTAGGGGCTTACAGCAGAACTTTGTTAAAGTCTTATTTGTTAGTAACGATTTTTGTGAATATCTATTCACACCTCATCTGCTTATTGTATTCTCACAGTAAGTGATTGATTCAATTGTTCTTATTTTTATCATCATGATTTCATTTCCGCAGTGTTTGCTGTCGTTGTGCTTGGCACCGCCGGAGTGGGTGTTTCTGGTCGATTTACACTTTACCTAGTATTTCTAAGGCTTTGTTTTTATTGGGTATTTTTTTATTGCTGGTTTTGGGCAAATTGAAGCCTATTAAATTAGCACTTCACATTTTGGAAAAAAACCTATAGATTAGTCCCCGCAAGACTGAGCTAGATCAAGAAATCATAAGCAAAGGAAGCGCTTTTCATTTTATTTCTTGTGTAATTTTTATTCACTAGCTAGCCTTACTTTCGCAAGTGGCAATAACGAAGAATGAACCGAAAATTTGTCTTTTTACACTTGTAATAACTTTAGGAGGTATATCCATCATGGAACAAGAACAGCAACCAACGATGCGTTGTTTTGCCACGGGCAAGGGCTTTTTTGTCCGCCTGCCCATCACTGAAGAAATGGAAGCAAAAGAATGCGACTCAGATGTTGAAGCGGCCGAGTAAACTACTTTGGTAGTTGCCTTTTAACTCGTGACTTAATATAACGCTATTCACATCAAAAACCGCTAGGCTAATCCCTAGCGGTTTTTTTTATCTCTTGTTTGCAAGCGAACGCCTCTCTGGATCATTGGCATAAACCGTACCGATTACTCTCTCTTGGTTACCTTGTCTCTGCACAACTTGCGGCATATCAAATCTGACTATTTTGCAAGATCTATGGTCTATCTAAAATTAGCGTAATGGACTAGATTTAAACTATGGATCGGTTCTGTTAATCGTGTGACTAAGGAGGTTGACATGAAACTCGTTCCTAGAGACCGCTGGTTTGATTCTGACCATTTTTGGAATGAGCTTGTCGGGTCTGATTTTTTTAATAGTCGAGATGGGTTTTTTGAACCGCGTGTCGATATCATCGACAAAGATGATAGTTATTTGTTTGTGGCTGAGTTACCCGGCGTCGCGAAAGACGACATTGATGTTGACTTAGAGGGTGGTGTGTTGACTATCCAAGCGAAGATAGCTGAACAGCATCAATCTGATGTCGATAACGTATTGCGTAAGGAACGTCGCTCCGGTTTTTTTAGTCGCAGTATCAATGTCGGGAAGTCTATTCAGGCAGATCAAATAAGCGCCGAGTTAGTCAATGGTTTATTGATGCTCAGAGCACCCAAAGTCCAATTAGAGGAGGCAGAAAAACATAAAATCAAGATCCGTTAGTCTAGCCTTGGCGTTTAATCGCTAACCAATAGGTGTTTACCCAACGCCCAAATTAAACCAAGTCTCGTGCTTGGTTTAATTATATAGGCCTAGGCTTATTACACGGAGGCTTTTGTTGGCAGTACTTTTTGTAGTGGCACACTAGATTTTAGTCTCGCTCAAATATACGTCAGCTTGAATGACTTCTTCGCCTTAAGTATTTGCCATAAAGTGAGATCGTTGCTTTGATAGCCGTGACCTATCACTGTAAAAGTAAGATACAATTTTTATTTATGTTTGAGCCGTTATAGTATGATTGCATCTTGTTCTCATGGAGTTTAACAATGTTTGCTGTAATTTTTGGTCGTCCAGGTTGCCCTTTTTGTGTTCGTGCTAAACAGATTGCTGAACAACTTAGTGAAAAACATGAAGATTATAAATTTCGTTATATCGATATTCATGCCGAAGGGATTTCTAAAGCAGACTTAGAAAAAACGGTTGGTAAACCTGTAGAAACCGTGCCGCAGATCTTTGTTGATGAAAAGCATGTTGGCGGTTGTAATGAATATGAAGCTCTCATGCGCGAACAGTTTGAGTTTTAAAGCTAAGTTGATAATAGATGAAGCCAGAGGCCACTCTGGCTGTTAGCCATAAGCCTGTTATGGACACACGGTGCAGATCATTTTGAACGGTATTTAATAACAGTCGGCTTCGTTAATCATGGCTTAAGGGCTTGTTTGCCCCTTCTTATTCGCTTGTTCTCGCTCAAATCCTATAATTTTTTACTTGTTCAGCATCAATTGTTTTATTTTTGGCTAAGCTCAAACAGAGAGGTACGTTGCGAAAAAGGAGCCGATGATGGACGCCAGTTATTTGCTTAACTTAGATGCGAGTATTTTGTTGGGCATCGTGAATGAAAAATTACGTTTGGAATGTCATAGTTTAGAAGACCTTACCTTAACCTTGGGTTGTGAGGAGCGCTCTTTGTCGCGCCGCTTAGAAAGTATTGGTTATCACTATGATGCGATCAGTAATCAATTTAAGGCGATTTAATTCGTCCCATTGAGTGGTTTAGTGGACCATAGCCTATTGAGTCGTTAACCGTGACGACTCGAAGGCCCTGCTGCGCTGAATCGTTGTTTTCCCTTCTTGGAACTAAAGTTCGATGGCGAGTGATGTGGAGATTGAAACTGCAGAGAATCAAATCTGATTTTCTGCTTTAATTTTATAGCCGCAGTGTTTGTTATTCGCTTCAAAATTAGGCATTCACGATGGTTTTCCGTTGACTGGCGTTATCCACCTAGTCATTTTTAAACCTGGATTTTCAATAAAGTTTATTATTATCAATGGCTTACATTTATCCGTGAATGGTTCCTATGTCATAAATCTTTAATTTTTCAGTCACCTGCCTGTCATCCGTCAACCCTAATATTTGCTCAACTTTTAGTTGATGTAGTTCACATTTTTTAGGGAATAAAATGAAAAAGCTAACTCTTATTGCACTTGCGGTTGCTGCCGCTGCTGGTTCTGCTAACGCTGCTAAAGTATACGAAGATGATACGCATGCGGTCGATATTTATGGTCGTGTATATGCGGGTTACATCTCGGGTAGCGAAAATTCAGATATCGGCCAAGATGGTGAAAATGATTCCTATGTTCGCTTCGGGGCGAAATTAAAATCGGCCATGACCAGCAATTTGAATGCTATTGCTCGTTACGAATTACAGCATGACATTACCGATGGCGATGCCACCGATGATAAAAATGGCAATATTAAAACACGCCTAGCTTACGTGGGCTTGGGGGGTGACTTTGGTAAAGTCACATACGGTCGTCAAAAAGATGCTTTAGACCCTATCTCTGGTGATATCACCGATGTATCTTTTACGAACCAATATGGTTACGTAAACAATGGTGGTAAGCGTTTAAGCAATGTCCTGAAGTACCAAGGTAATTTCGCTAATATAAACATCGCTGCCGATTATCAACTTAAAAATAATGACTCTCAATCAGATGATATTAAAGCCGACTCATCTTATGGCGCGTCTTTGGTTTATAACTCTGATTTTGGCCTAAATGTTGGTGCTGGTTATCGTGCGCAAAACAACAGCGCCGATGGCGTAAAAGATGGTTCTTTATGGATTATTGGTGCTGATTATTCAATTGCTAATGCTTATATGATGGCGGCCTACAGCGAACGTGAAGCTTATCGTGGTAAAGATGATAAGTTTAAAGCAACAGAAGCCGCATTGGGTTACAAATTTACCAAGGCATTACGCGCCCAAGTGGTTTATCAAAACGATAAGAATGACACCAAGAATAAAGATGCAAAAGATCGGGTGATGCTTGAAGGTCGTTACGACTTAACCAAGCAAGCACGTGTTGTTGCTGCTTACGCGCTTGATCAAATCGACGGTGCAGATGATGAGTTTACTTTAGCGGTACGTTACGACTTCTAAAGGTTTGTTCTTGCTAGATTAGCAATATAATAAACGACCTTTTCCTGTTTACTTCTCAAGGCTCCTCTTAAGGAGCCTTTTTTTGTTTTTTAGCGATAGCACACAAGTAAAATAATGTTGAATTAGTGAAGGGATCGGGTAAGGTAAATTTGTCATTAATTAGTATATTGGGAAATGGGATTGCTTAGTTCAGTCGGTTTATGGATAAAGGCTTGGCTGTTGCTTGACGATAGTGAGCAAGTCCATCCAGTGATTGAAAATTGGAAAATTAGCGCACTTCGGATCATTTTGCTCGCTTGTCTGATTCTTACTGCTGCGATTGTCGTTGATAGTTCTCGTGTGGCTTATGCCCTTGGCTATTATCATATTTTTGTCATTACTCTATTTTTCTATACCTTGCTTATCCTGCAGTTAATATGTAGTTGGCGTTATTATCATCAAGTTTCGTGGCTGTTATTACTGACTATTGGCCTTTCTGGAATATGTATTCATCTATTTATTTCTGACCCCCATTTGGTGTTATTCGGTTCTATCGTGGTTTATTCGTTACCGATGGTGGCCTTGGTTTTATTGGGGATGCGAGCAGCGATAGCTTGTATGCTATTTAATCTATTTCCCTTATATATCTCTGCCGAAGGGATTACGTTTTACCAATGGCTTCCTTTTGATATTGTTTTAGAAAATACCAATTGGTATTTAAATAGCTTGATTTTTTTGGTGTTTAACATCTGTTTACCTTTAGCGGCTGCTCGAACCATTGCCGCCGCAGCTAAGCTTGGCAAGCAACAGAGATTTAAAAATGAAGCTTTATCGATGCATCATGATCTATACCGCTCCTTGTTTGCCGATGCCGCAAATGCGCATATTATGTTGGATCGACATTGTTGCTTGGTCGACTTCAACCAGGTGGCCAGTCGTTTATTTAAGCTGAACAGCGAGCAGATAAAGAAAAGTGAAACCATTAGCCGCTTGTTACCCCAGCTCAATATGGCAAATAAACAAGGCATTATTCATCTTAGTCAAGCAGGGTCTGATATCACGTTACGTTATAGCGTGAAAAGTATGTCGCGTAAGTATTATAGTTTGGTGAGTTTTGAAGATGTATCGAGCCAAATTGCCCTCACTAAACAGTTAGAGTCGGAACAAAAAAATAGCGAGCAAATGAAGTCTTTGGATGCCTATTCTGGCTTACCCAATAGTATGTGGTTTCGGCAGCATATCGAGCGATTAATTGAACGTTACACCACCGGCTTATCGATCGTGGTGGTTGAGTTGGCCAATAGCCAATATATTAAGCAAAAATGTGGCTCAACAGGTGTATCTTTAGCCTTGCAGACCTTAGCTAAAACTATACGTCAATTACCTATTGCCCCCATGGCTGTGGCGCGGGTGGGCGAATTTAGTTTGGGTTTTATTTGCATTGGCGATAGTCAGCAGCAAATTGTAAACAAGATGAATCTACATCACCAAAGTTTGTGTGCCAGTTTTATGTTCGAGGACAAGCCAATTAAGTTTGAGGTGAAGTGTGGTATTGCTCTGATGCCACAGCATGGGCAAACACCGAACGAGCTGATTAGCGCGGCCATTTACGCTTCATCCAACGCGTTTCCTAAACATGCTTGTGTGTTTAACCCTCAGGAAATGAATTTGTTTTTTGCGCGTCAGGAAATCGCTGATGTATTGGCGGATATGCTTCAGAGTGAGCAACAGCAGCTGTACTTAGTCTATCAAGCGAAGGTTAATCAACGCGGCGAGCTGATTGGTTTGGAAGCCTTGTTACGTTGGACTTCACCGCAATTAGGCCCGGTATCGCCAGCGGTGTTTATTCCGATTGCTGAAGAGCGCGGTTTGGTGGTCGCTGTTACCCGTTGGGTTATCGAACGAAGCTGCAAACAGATCCGGGAATGGTTGGATAAGGGCTTAACGCCAGTATCGGTGGCAATCAATCTTTCGGCGGTAGATTTAGAACAAGCTGATTTTGTAAGTTTTCTATTGAACCGTTTGACTAAGTATAAGATCCATCCGCGCTTTATTGAACTCGAATTAACGGAGTCTGCCTTAGGTATGAGTACTAAGCGAGCCAGCGAAGTGGTTGAGGTGCTATATAACTGGGGATTCACCATTACTATTGATGATTTTGGTAGCGGCTATTCTAATCTGTCACGCTTGGTTCTTTTTCCGGTGACTCGCTTGAAAATTGACCGACAGTTTGTCGTTAATATTCATCAAAATAGCAAACACGCACAAATGGTCAAAACTATTATTGCCATGTGTGACAGCCTCGATATTGAGGTATTAGCGGAAGGGATTGAGCTAAGAGCGCAACTCGACCAATTGCTGCATTTAGGTTGTCAGCAGTTTCAAGGTTTTGGCTTTGCTAAGCCTTGTTTGCCAGAGCATGTTGAAAAATGGTTAGCCTCGCCAGCCACGGAGTTGAAGTTTAATCCGGTCGAGCTGCCTGTGCAGCAGCTAACAATAGGCGAGAAAGTCTAACTTTAGGATTTGTTGTGCTTCTGTGGTTCATTTATGGCTGCAGCTCGAGTATTCATTCATCGCGGTGAAAACGCTGGCGTTTTATGTTCTAAGTCAATACCGCTCAATTTTCCTTGAGCGGTATTTACCCGGTGTGTGATTAAGCGGTAATGTCCATCAATAAAATCTTAGAACGGCGTTGCAAATTATAGATAGCCTGTTTTTCTGCGGGTAGGTCGCTGAAATCGGCAGGCGAAAATCCACGCTCTCTAAACCAGTGAATACTTTTGGTGGTGAGTACAAACAATTGATTTAAGCCTTTGCTTCTCGCCCGCTTAATAATAGCTTGGAGCAAGCGGTCGCCGCGGCTAGATTGACGATATTGTGGATGGCTCACCAGACAAGCAAGCTCTCCCATACTCTCGCCAGCAAACAAATATAGCGCGGCACAGCCGATAATCATGCCATCGCGTTCAACAATGGTGAAACGCTCTATTTCCATTTCTAATAATTCTCTAGAGCGCCTTACCAATATACCTTGTTCTTCTAAGGGGCGGATCAGTTCGATAATACCATTAATGTCATCCAGCTTTGCTTCGCGAACTCGCTCGTAACTGTATTGGACCAATTGAGTTCCACTGCCATCTCGAGTGTACAATTCGTTTAATAGCGAGCCATCTTGTTGATAGCTGACCAGATGACAACGTTGGATCCCTCGGTCACTGCAGCGAATGGCTGCCGCTAAATAACGAAGTGTGTCTTTATCTGTTGCTTTGAGAAACGCCTCAGAACACATCAGTTGATTGGCGGCATCGGGAAGTAGCTCACTCACCAGTTGGCCGTCTTCGTCATGGATCCCTTGTTCTGGACAGAAATAGATGACTTTATCGGCGTTTAAGGCGACCGCGATTTCAGTGGTGATATCTTCAGAGCAAATATTAAACAACTCGCCAGTTACCGAGACTCCCAGCGGTGACACCATGAGAATTTCACCATGATCGAGCTGGCGCCTAATGCTTTGATGGTTAATTCGTCTAACCTTACCAGTATGTAGGAAGTCGATGCCGTCTTCTATGCCGATCGGTTGTGCGACCACAAAGTTACCACGAACCACATTAATGTGTGCTTGATGTAAAGGTGAGTTAACCAAGCCCATCGATAATTGCGCTTCGATGTCCATTTGGATCTGACCGACCGCCTGTTTAATGATGTCAAGGCTGCGCTCATCGGTGATACGCTGCTCGCCTGCAAACTCACAACTGTGGTGATGTGCTTGGATTAATGCGTCGATTTGCGGACGTGCGCCACACACCAGAACGATTTTCACGCCAAGAGTTTTGAGCAGAGCAATGTCTTGAATAATATTGCTAAAGTTGGCACTGCTGCTGGCTTCACCACTGAGCATGATGACAAAGGTTTTACCGCGATGGGCATTGATATATGGGGCTGATTGGCGAAACCAGCTAACTAAATCTTCGGCCGAGTGGTCCAATGTATTCTCCGCGAATAGCTATTTATAAAATTCGATTAAAAAATCAAATATATAGTTATTGTTGCATATATGCGTACATTGTCGAGAATAAAGTTTGTCAATTTTACTAAACTTATCTCGCAATGAGTTAAATCACAGTTGTTTCGTAAGGCGAGGTGGAGTATAAGCTGCTGTAAATATTTTAAGGAATATTTTATTTAATCTTAATTTTAATTTTGTCAGTCGTTGAGCTGTTTTTATAGAAGAAAGAGGTAATTATGGAAAACTATGTCGTTCCTGAGCATTTGGCGATGCGTAAGCAGCCACGCCAAGAGCGTACTAGACGACTAGTCGAGCACATTTTAGATAGCACATTAACGCTAATTAGAGAGCAAGGCATGGCTGCGGTGAATACTAATTTAATTGCTCAGCATGCAGAGATTGACATTGCCTCTTTATATCGTTTTTTTCTGAATAAAGAGTCGATCTTTTTTGCTTTAGCTCATCGATGGTTTGATAAGGTGCTGGTGGTGCTTGATGAAACTAATTTTCATTTGGCTTCCGGCGGTATTAAAGATTACTCAGATAGTGGTCAGCGTCGCGTGAATGAGTTGCCAGAGACGGCTGTGATGTTAGTCAGCTTTCATGAATTATTTACCCACGATAATGACTTCAAGGCGCTAGAGGATTGGTATCGGGGAATTATGATTACTCAGGCAAAACAATCTTTTGTCGAAAAAGGGTCCGCTTGGGATGATGAAGCGCTGACTAGCGTGTGTATCTATTTCTATAACTTTACGCGAAACTTCATGGCAGGCACCATTGGCATGAGTCGGCAAGAACACTTACAACAATTTAACTGGTTTCAGGTGATGTTAGATAAAATTCGTTTGATGGTATTGCAGGATCCTGTTCCGGCGAGCTTCTTACGTTAAGGTGTTATTAATCATTTGGTTTTGCGGAACGCTGGGATATTCTTGGGAATCGACCAGTTGTTCAGCGCCTAAACAATCTAGCCAATGGCTGTAGTCTAAAGTTCTGTTTTCTATAATTAAATTTGTAAGTCGTTGATCTGACAAATGTTGTGACGCGAGCTTATCCTTGGCCCAAGCTTTCCTGTCATTTTGTGCAATAATCACTATGTTTTCCATATTTATCAGGTCAAACTAGCTGTTGATATAATGTTCAGTTTGGGTCAATTTAACAATTTGAACCTTCGCTAGCTTACAGATTGTGAATTAGGGCTTAATATTTGAGTCATCGGGGTGTGAAAGCAGGGCGCGCTTCACACTTATTTTTGGGAGAGCCATACATGGAACTGGAAGCCTTTTTCCAGCAAGTAAAGAAACTGCCAGTGATGCCGCAAATCATGCAGGAATTGCTGATGAGCATTAACGATGAAAATGTCGACCTGCATCATTTGGGAAGGAAGCTTGCGACCGATCAGTCCCTCGGGGCGAATGTATTAAAGATGGCTAACTCGGTCGCCTTCCGCGGGATCAAGCAAATTGATTCAATTGAGGCTGCTGCCATTCGCTTGGGCTTAAAAAGGGTTCGCTCGTTAGTGGTTGCGGCGGGACTGAACGGCATGATGCCGCATAAAAACTTCGATCAAAAACAGTTTTGGACACAGGCGATGTACGTAGCGATGCTGGCTCAAGCCCTCGCTAAATGTACCGATGTTGATCCAGATACAGCTTTCACCTGTGGCATGCTACATAATTTTGGTGAGCTGATGATTGCCATTGCGACTCCCGAAGAAGCGGGCCTGATTGAGCTGAGTTTAGAATCGGGAGAAACTCGGGTATCGGCGCAGCGCCAAACTCTCGGTTTAGATTATGCCCAGATCGGTGGTGAATTGGCGCAGCGTTGGAACTTCTCTCCGGTGATTACCGATGCCATCGAACAGCAGTTGAATCCGGTGGATTTTGATCCAGTATCAAAACCAGCGGTGTTGATCCGTTTAGCTATTTTTGCTCATCATGCCCTTGATGCCGGTTTAAGTGCTGAGTTGGTCGCGAATAATTTGCCAGCACCGCTTTGTGAGTTAATCGCACTGAATAAGAGTAAGGCACCTCGCTTGCTTGAAGAGGCCACCGAGCAAGCTCATCATGCGGTGACCATGAGTAACATCTAAGAACATAATTGTCGCGAGCCCGGTTTGCTTGATTGCTCAACTTTGTGTGCGTGGGCTGGTACGCCGTAGATTAATTCTTTGGTTTTTCGAAACCAGCCAGCCACCACCTTTTGGCCTTCGTTCCTGCCTGACGAGCATCTTCGAGTAACAAATAATTTACTGGTACGATCAATAGAGTCACGATGGTGGCAAAAATAATCCCAAAACCAAGTGAGACAGCCATTGGAATTAAAAACTGTGCTTGAGTACTCTTCTCGAAAATCAGAGGCATTAAACCAGCAAAGGTGGTTAACGAGGTGAGGATTACAGCTCTAAAGCGAGCAACCCCAGCCTTAGTGACCGCACTGAACAAGTCGATTCCCTTGGCTCGTTGCTGGTTAATGTAGTCGACTAGCACAAGGCTGTCGTTGACTACAACGCCGGTTAAAGCCAGCATGCCCATCATGCTCATAACCGTTAGCGACATACCCATGATCATGTGGCCGAGTACCGCGCCGACTAAACCAAAGGGGATGATCGACATCACCACCAGTGGTTGCAAATATGATCGGAAAGGAATGGCGAGTAGTCCATAAATTACAAATAGCACAAATGCTAAGCCAATCGCCAGACTGGTAAAGGATTCGCGCTGTTCTTTGGCTTCACCTTCTAAACTGAAGTTAACTTCTGGATAGCTGGCAAGTGTTTGAGTGAGCCATTGTTGGAGCTCGCTCTTAATCACTTCGATGTTGGCTTGCTGTTTGTTGACGTCGGCGCGAATATTTTGGGTACGCAAGCGATCGATCCGGGTAATCGTGGCCGGGCTTTGTGAAGGGCGCAATGTGGCAACTTCATCGAAGGGCAGTTCAGCGCCGCTGGCTGTTCTAATTAGCATTTTATTGAGATTATATTGCGAGTGACGCTCATCCGCTGGATAACGGACATAAACTTTGACATCTTCACGTCCTCGCTGGATCCGCTGTACCTGATAGCCAAAAAAGGCACTCCTCACTTGTTGGGCGAGCTCGTTTAAGCTTAAACCTAAGGCTTGTGCTTGTGGCTTTATGTTTAGTTGTAGTTCTTGTTTGCCGTTGGCTAGACTATCTTCAATATCAAATACCGCAGGATATTCGGCTAATTTTTTTCTAGTCAGTTCGGCAACTTGTGACATGGCCGAAAAGTCATTGCTACTCAACTGAATGTCTAAAGGTGAGCCGCCTCGGCCGATTTCAGCTCGGAAGGTAAGGCTCTCTGCTCCGGGAAGTGGGCCGATGAGTTGCCGCCACTGACGCACTAAATCGGCGCTGGTGACTGGGTTGGTTCTGCTCTCGGGGGGTTCAATTTCAAACATTACACGGCCAGTATTACTTTGGCCGCTACCAGAGCCGCCGCTAGAGCCACTAGTGGCTAAAATGTTGAGAATGATGCTCTCGCCACTTTCTGAGTCTCGGTATTGATCTTGTAACTGACGGGCGGCCTCAAAGATCCGTTGAATATAATTATCGGTGATATTAAAGCTTGTGCCTGCTGGTAGTACTAAGCTGGCCCGTGCCGTTTCGCTTGGCACTCTTGGAAAGAAAACAAAGCGTACCCAGCCAGAGGTTGCTAAGGATAGCACGACTAAGAAGATGCTGATGGCGAGACTGAGGGTTAATAAACGGCGGGATAGTGCACGTTTCAAGAGTGGCTGATAGAAGCGTAAAATTGCATTTTCAAAGCCATCGGCGATGGCATGTTGCCAGCGATTAAAGCGGCTAGAATGATTCTTATTGAGTGGTTTGAGGTGCTTCAGGTGGGCTGGTAAAATTAGTTTTGATTCGATCAAAGAGAACAACAAGACCGGGATCACAATCATCGGGATTTGCGCAAATATCTTGCCTCGAACCCCATCAATCATCAGGAGTGGCAGGAAGGCGGCAACTGTAGTTAAGACGCCAAAGGTCACTGGAACTGCGACTTCTTGGGTCCCCTTAATCGCTGCATATAGTGGTTCTTCGCCAGCTTTAAGGTGAGTATAAATATTCTCCCCAGTGACGATGGCATCGTCGACCAAAATTCCCAGTACCATGATGAAGGCAAATAACGAGATGATGTTGATGGTGACATCGAGGGTAGGCATCACCAGTAAACCGCCCATAAAGCTTAGCGGAATGCCAACACAGACCCATACTGCAATGGCCGGACGTAAGAAAATAGCAAGCAGTAAGGCGACCAATAAACAGCCTTGCAGGGCGCTGTTCTTGAGCGTATTGAGACGGGCTTTTACCACGCTGGAGCGGTCGCGCCAATAATTGACCGATACTCCTGCGGGCAATTGACTCTGTTTTTCAAGGATGTAGTTTTTCACAGCGTCAGCCACGACAATGGCGCTTTGATCGCCGACTCGATAGACTTCAATCATCACTGCGGGTTGTTTATTAAATCGATTCACTATCGGTGTTTCTTCGAAACCATCCACCACTGTGGCGATATCAGCGAGTTTAATACGAGTACCATCGGCTTGACTGATGATTAATAAATTCGCGAACTCTTCGCCAATATAAGCTTGGCCTTTAGTGCGCAGTAAAATTTCCCCTCCCTGTGTTTTTACCGAGCCTGCAGAAAGATCTAAGGAGGCGAGTCGAATGGATTCGGCGACCTTACTTAGGCTTAAGCCATATTCACGCAGCTTTCTTTCGGAGACTTCGATAGAAATTTCGTAGGGGGCGACCGCATCCAGTTCCACCTGACTTAGTTCCGGGAGTTGCAATAGTTCGTCACGGATCTGTTCCGCCAGTAGCCGCAGTTCTTTGGTTTGAAGGGCACCAGAAACAGCTACCGAGATGGTTTCACGTTTGCGCTGACTGAGGCTGACGACAGGGCGCTCGGCATCACTCGGGAAGGTATTAATTGCGTCGATCCGAGATTTAATGTCGTCCATCACATCACGAGTGACGTAGTGAGGATTTACTTCGGCACTGACGCGCGCGGCACCTTCCTGAGATATCGAGGATATTTGGTCAATGCCTTCGATATCGCTGATCGCTTCTTCAATGCGGATCGCTAAACTTTGTTCACTTTCTTCGGGACTTGACCCGGGCAAGGCGATACTCACGTTCACCATATCCAGCTCAAATTCAGGAAATACCTCCAAAGGTAAACGGTAGCGGGCGGAGTATAAACCCAAGCCGACAATCAGCACCATCAACAGATTGGCGGCTACGTGGTTACGGGCGAACCAAGCAATTAGACCATGCATCGCTTAGTCTCCTATGACTCTAGCTGGGGTGCCACTGATCACCCTGCCTAGCGGGGTGGTGACTAATGTTTGACCAGGATTTAAGCCGCCATCGATGATATAACTTTGTGGATCTTGCCAGATCAGTGAGACTTTTTTACGCTGTAATAAACCATTTTCCAGGATGACTACCTGCTGGTCTGGATATAAGGCGCTACGAGGGATCACATAGACTTGTTTTAAGGTTTTCCCTTGAATATTGGCGCTGACAAATTGACCGATTTTTAGAGGCGGTTTATTTTCATTGTTGGGTCCGTAGGGGTCGTCGATTTTTGCCACTAAGTAAAGTTGGCGGCTGGTGCTATTGAGTGCTGCCTCGCTACGTTCGATTTGAGCTCGCCATTGGTATTGTTGCGTTCCTAATTGAGTATAAAGCTTGACCAAGGGCTTGCTGATGCTGCTGTGACTTTGGCGAAAGTTCTCGGGAATGTTCAGTACCGCTTGATCGCTTAAGCTAAGCGGTAAACGCAGTTCTAGGTAGTCGATGGCATAGCTGCTTGCCAGTTGTTTGCCGCTGCTCACGTATTCACCAAGCTCGACATTCTTGTCGATCACCCGTCCCGCGTAAGGGGCTCGGATCACGGTCCGTTCTAGTTCCAATTTGGCTTTACTTAACTTGGCTTGAGCCGAGGCTAAAGCGGCTTGTTTGGCGGCGAGTTGTGGTTTGCGTAAAACCAAATCGTTGGCTGGTTTACCTTTCCCTAAACGCTGCCAATCGCGTAATGCTTGGACGACTTTGGCTTGCTCTTCGGCGAGTTGCAGTTGCGTGGTTTGTAGTTCGGCAGCGGCAATGGTGATCGCATTTTGGTAATCTCGCTGATCTATTTTGAGTAATTGTTCGCCTTTTTTAAAAAACTCCCCTTCCCGAAAATTATCGGAAACATTAGTGATGGTACCCGCCACCTGAGCGATCAACTTGGTTTCAGTATGGGCTTGAATACTACCATAGGAGGCAATCCATACCTGATAATCCTGCGGTTGCAAGCGGCTGACTTCTACTGCTAATTTGGTTTGTTGTTGGACAGTTTTTTTCTGAGCTTGTGGTTTGTTTTGTTTAATATACTGGCTAAGCAAAATACCCAAGATGATGATCAGTACTGGCAAGCTAAGTCGTAGTAATTTGGCCATATTGGCAGTACTCCTGGTTAACGTAAGTCGTCTGAGGAAAAGATTTGGCGGCGGGTTTGTGAATGATTGAGGTCGCCGCCTAAGGCGAGGTAGAGTTCAATACGATTTTGTAACTGCGAATTGAGTGCACTAATTGCGCTGCTACGGGCGTCGAAGGCACGCCGCTGCGATTCCAGTACCGTCACGTATTCGTTGAGGCCTGCCAGGTAACCTTCGAAGGCTAACGTCTCGGCTTGCATCGAATCCTCCGCTGCGGCAGCCAGCAATTGAGCACTTTGATAGAGACTTGGTTCCAAGCTGAGGCTGTTTTCCACTTCGGCAAAACTATTCAATATTTTCTCTAAGTAAGACTGATTCAAAGCTTGCGCCTTGGCATATTGTTGCAGTTGTATATTTTTCCGTTGGCCAGCATCAAACATGGGGGCTGTCAGGCCTGCAAACAGCGACCAAATAAGTGACTCGCCATTCACTAATTGCTGCAATTGTGGGCTTTGACTCCCGCCGCTGGCGGTGAGTTTTAGGCTGGGGAAGCGATCTCGATAAGCCGCATAAACGCGCAGATCGGCGGCAGCCAATTGATACTGCGCAGCTTTCAAATCATGACGACGTAGTAACAGTTCGGAGGGTAAACCTGCAGGCATCGCTGGTAGTGCTTCGGCCAGTTCGCCTTGCACTTTGATGCTGCCACTTGGGTAGCGACCGAGTAGTAATTCCAGTTGGCGCTGGGCTTTGAGTAATTGTTGTTGGCGGTTATTTTGCTGTACTTGAGCTGCACTTAAGTCGGCACGGGCGAGGTAGACGTCGAGCGCACTGTTGAGGCCGCTTTGGTAGTTTTCTTGAATGATTTGCAGGTTAGCACCAAGGTTTTCGTAACGTTGATTCACCAAGGCGAGTTGCATTTGTGCTTCAATAAGGCTGAACCACTGCTTTGCGGTGGTCGCTGCCAAACTAATTTGTGCCTGTTGCCATTGCTCAAAGCTGACCTTAGCATCCAGAATAGCGGCTTGTTGGCGCGCATCGAGCTTTGCTAACCAATCGATTTCCCAATTGAAGTTAAGTCCCAGTTTAAATTGAGCATTGCTGGCTGCATCAGTACCACTGCGTTGTCCTGAAATAAAAGCTTCAATATTGGGCCATTGCTGAGCTTGTTGAATTTGGATCTGGTAGAGCTGTTGATCGAGGGCATAGCCGCTTTGCTGTAAATTGGGATTATTCTGAAAGGCTTCTTTGAGCAAGTTTTGTAGCGGTGCCGGGAGCGCTTGTTCAAAATGATGATCGGCAAAGGTTCCTTGCCGATAATGGCTACTCCAGTGACTGTTGGCCACCAGAGGAGCCTGCTGAGGTGGCGATGCCTTAAGGCTACAGCCGAATAACACTGTGCTTGCCAAGATTGGCCAGATCCATAAAAGCCGCAGCATCTTATTCCTTGTGACTTAACTATCCATTTATTAAGTGCTATTTAACGTGGCTAGCTGGCTGATGTCGAGTGTTGTCGCATAAATTTTACGACTATTTGCGCTAGCACTTAGCATGGCGATACATTTGTAATATCCAATTAAACACCAAATCGGCATCAAGCGCTTGCTGTAGGCTCTGTTTGGCGCAGCGAAAGGCTTCGGGAGACAATAACTGCTGTCGTTTGTCGATCAGCGCCTCAGCGTAGCCATATTCAAATTCTGGATGACCTTGAATTGCCAATATATGCTGCCCAATCTGAAACATAAAGTTAGGGCAAAAATCACTGCTGGCTAAGCGTTCGGCATGTTCGGGAAGTTGCAGCACTTGGTCTTGATGGCTGACTAAGATATGTAGTCGTTCTGGAGCCGTTTGTTGTTCAGCCCAAGACGGAGCCTTGATGAGTTGATTATTCGCAACGCCTAAGCCCCAGCCTTTGTCTGACTTAGCGACTTCGCCACCCAAAGCGCGCGCGATCAGTTGGTGACCGAAACAGATACCAGCTAAGGGCGCCTGTACTTGCTCACACTCTTGCACCCAGCGAATTAACGCGTTGATCCAAAGGTCTTGGTCATAGGCATTATGACGGCTCCCGGTAATCAGATAGCCGTCGAAATCAGTCAAAGAGGGCAGCTGTTGCTCTAAGGCATTGAATACTTCAAAAGTTAAACTGGCGTCTTGGGCACCGAGGTGGGCAATAAACATATCAGAATATTCACCGTAGTGCTTGGCTAAATTGGAGTCAACTTTGTCGCAATTAATAATGGCTATATGCATGTTACCAGTCCAATGGTTAATTTAAATTTAAAAGTTCGCTGTTAAATAAATCGTATCAAGTCTGGAATAATATGCAATATTTGTGTAGTTTTGTTAATTATTAAACAACGAATGATGATTTAGCCCGGAGGGAACATGGCTCAGTATGATTTGCAGTATTGGCAAAAACAGGCACTCGAATTAGATTTTCCAACACAAGCATTTATCAATGGAAAGTTTGTCGACGCGCAATCAGGAAAAACGTTTACGAGCATTAATCCGGCCAATGGTCAGCCCTTAGCTGAGGTGGCCGAATGTGATGCCGCCGATGTGGAACTGGCGGTGAGCGCCGCTCGAAAGGCTTTTAGCAGTGGTTCTTGGTCGGGTAAGGCCCCATCCGAGCGCAAGCAAGTGATGCAAACCTTTGCTCAATTAATTGAACAACATCAGCAGCAGTTAGCATTGTTAGAAAGCTTAGATATGGGGAAGCCAATTGGCGATGCTTTATCTTACGATGCCACGGCAACCGCCCGCTGTATCGCTTGGAATGCTGAGGCTATTGATAAGATTTATGATGAAGTGGCCCCCGTCACCTCAGACGCTTTGGCCTTGGTCACCCGTGAAGCTTTGGGGGTGGTTGCCGCGATTGTGCCGTGGAACTTCCCTTTGGTGATGGCCTCATGGAAGCTTGGACCGGCATTGGCTACGGGCAATTCGGTGATCCTGAAGCCTTCTGAAAAATCACCATTGAGTGCATTATTTTTGGCAAAATTAGCTCAGCAAGCTGGGATCCCCGATGGCGTCTTTAATGTATTGCCCGGTTATGGTCATACTGCAGGACAAGCGCTGGCCTTGCATATGGATGTGGATTGCATCACCTTTACTGGCTCTACCGGCGTGGGTAAAAAACTGGTGGAGTTCTCAGGACAATCGAATTTGAAGCGGGCCTTCATGGAATGTGGTGGCAAAAGCCCTAATTTGGTGTGTGCCGATGCGGCAGACTTGGACAAGGTAGCCGAAACTGCGGTGGGATCGATATTCTATAACCAAGGTGAAGTCTGTACCGCTGCTTCGCGCTTGCTGGTACATCGCAGCATTCACCAACAGTTGATTGAGAAAATGCTGCCTTTAATTGAGCAATGGCAACCGGGTCATCCGCTGGATCCAAACACCAGTATGGGCGCAATGGTTGATCAAACCCAGATGCAACGGGTATTAGCGTTTATTGAAGGCGCGAAAGCTCAAGGTGCTAAATTGTTATGTGGTGGCGAGCAGGCGTTGCAAGAAACTGGTGGTTATTATGTGCAGCCCACTATTTTTGATGATGTAGCGGCCGACTTAGATATTGTGAAGCAGGAAATATTTGGCCCAGTGCTGGTGGTGCAAGTATTTGATGATTTGGAGCAGGGCATTGCACTGGCCAACGATACCGATTTTGGCTTGGCTGCCGCAGTATGGACCGCCGATCTGAATACTGCAGTGCGTACCTCACGTGCTTTACGAGCCGGAACGGTATTTGTGAATAACTGGGACGGCGGGGATATGACCATGCCCTTTGGTGGTTTTAAACAATCCGGCAATGGACGTGACAAGTCATTGCACGCACTTGAAAAATATACCGAACTTAAATCTACTTGGATTGATCTGACTTAAGTTCTAATGAGCCTGAGTTGCCCGACTCGAGGGAGTCGGGCGTTTCAATAAAATGATCTAAAATGAACTGCTGGTCGAGCGGATTCAAGTCGAAACGAAAAGCCACCTCGTTTAGCGAACGATAATCATGGCAATGGTGTTCTCCGATGTACTTCACCGCACGGATCAGATCTGTTCCTTTGGGCAATAAGCAGCAATCACTCATGTTAGGCACCTCTCTAACAACCGCTTTAAGTATAGTTTGTTACTTCTATTTATGTTTTGTGGTTAAATTTTGTTTAATGTTGATGTGTTTTGTTTGCGGCGAAAATCGTGGGTTATTGTGGCAATCTCTCTGAACAAGGTGGCAAGCTTTTTTGGGAGGGAAGCTTTCGGGTCGTATTTAGTGGTTTTCGAGCGAGTGTCGCTACATAGATCATAGGCCTAGCGGTGAAATCACGTTAATGTTCTCCCGGTCTGGATGACTGGGTAGTTAAATGGTTTTATTTGTTACTTTTTCTCGCCTTATTTGATATTAAATAAATGTATATTTATCACATAAAATCAATGCAATACGATTTATAATTTGCTTCGCTTGAATATTCTGAAGCTGAGCCATGCTTGCGTGGTAAAGAACTAGATTGTGGGGGAAGCTGAAGTAAACGCGGTGAAATCGACGCTTGCTTTATGCTTGTGTCTCATCTGATTATCTCCTTTCATATAGGCTCGTTGGGCATTCTATCGTGTCTAAAGCATATCCGAATGTTTTTACAAGTATTGCTGGAGGTCTAATTTTATTATTTCTCATTCAGTAAGGTGTTGATCAATCGATAGTTGCGATTGGAGGACGATGAGTATTTACCAGTAACACCTTTACCAGCCAAGCATGGTGCGCGGCTTATGCAGGAATAAAACAGTGAAATATTTAGTTGTATTGTTAATGTATTTAAGTCTTTGGACTTGTGCTGCAACCAGCAAAACGGAGGATTTAACTCAAATAGCTGCTGAGAATCATCAGCTTGCTGACTTAGTGGCGGGGATACAGGATAAACATCCTAGTCGTTACCTAGAATTAGCCGGAATACTCTTTCAACAAGGCTATAAGCGGCAAGCGGTGAAGTGGTTCTATGTGGGGCAAATTCGCTATCGTGCCTATTTAAAGGCCAGACCTGATCTGGATCCATCTGCAGATGCCGCACTATTTGCTTCGTTAATGGATACGCTTGGTCGACCATTAAATGAGTATATTGCTGGTGATGTGGATGAATGGGTTGAAGTGATCAACCAGGCCATCGATTGGCATCATTCACATGCCGATGGATTTTTAGGTAAGGCGTCAAATCAAGCGGTTTATGCGGCAGTGTTAAACGGTTTAGTGGGAATGCGCGATCATATTGCGGTAAACAAAGATGCAATTCGGCGTCAACGAGTAGAGAACGGCTTACAGAATCGCGAGTAAAGTCGCTCAGGTTCATTAGCAGTGCTCCTACTCAACGGATTAACTTTCTATAGATTGAATCTCAATGAAATGAATATATTACAATAATATCTATGCTTTCATATGGATATTGTTAATAATATGACGATCGATGTTGTTTCAATAAATTCAACGCATTATCGCATTATTATTAAGGAAGTTTTTAATGAAAAATAAAGGTGGCTGGATAGCGGCTTTTTTTATCACCTTTTTGAGCGGATGTTCAACCCAAAGCCCTCAAATTGAATCAGTTGAAAGTGCCCACTCTCAGGAAGCACAACGGGAAGCGCAGACCTTGCAACAGCAAGCCCCAGCCAAGCCAACTTTGAAACGAAAGGTCGCTCTAGGCAGGATCTCTAATGAAACGATTTACGGTAAAAGCTTATTAAGAGATTCAAAAGGGGACGTGTTGGGAAAACAAGTCACCGATATGCTTTCTAAAGCGTTGACTGAGTCGGGACAATATCTTGTATTTGAACGCCCTGACATCGCCAGGTTGCAAGACGAAGCTCAACTAACCGGTGGAAAAACCGATTTTGTTGGTGTTGATACACTGATTATCGGTTCTTTAACCGAATTTGGTCGAAAAACCGTCGGCGAAAGTGGCTTTTTATCGTCCACCAAGAAGCAGATTGCTTATGCAAAAATGGATTTAAGGCTTGTTGATAGTAAAACTGGCTTGGTATATCACTCGTTATCTGGTGCGGGCGAAGCAAGCACTGAGTCAGCTTCGGTTGCTGGTTTTGGTTCTAAGGCATCCTATGATGGCACGCTTAACGACCTTGCAATCTCTAATGCCATATCTGATGCAATCAGTAAGTTAACCCAAGAGATCCAATCGCGGCCATGGAAGACCGACATTTTAGCTTTAGAAGATGGGTTAATTTATTTAAGCGGTGGTAAAAGTCAGGGAATAACGGAAGGCATGGCTTTTTCAATTGAAACTCAAGGTAAAGAAGTTAAATCAAAGCAAACTGGATTTATGATTACTTTACCTGGTAAGTCAGTAGCAGAAATTAAAGTTATTCAATTATTTGGTGATAATGAAACCAATGAAGGCTCGGTTGCTACATTAACGGGTGGTTCGATAGTTGACATGGATCTAACTAAATTAAATGTAGTGGAGATGAAATGATGATAAGTAAAATATTAGTTTCAGCTCTAATTCTTGGGGCGCTTAGTGGTTGTGTTCAAATGCCCACATCAACCAGTAGTACGCTTGATAATCGTCCTCAATTAATCTTTTCTTCGGCAGGAAGCACTAAAGATTTGGCTACTTATACTTTGCAGGTCGATGGCTTAGAGATGGGAAGTATTGTGGATTATCATGACGGAAATAAGGCTCTTAAGTTATTGTCTGGCACACATGTGGTAGAGGTATTCGATGGTGATAAGTCGGTATTAAAGCAAAAAATATACCTTGGAGATGGTGTGACTAAAACGGTAATTATAAAATGAAGACGCTTAAATTAATTTTTTTTATGACATCAATGGCCTTTCTATCGGGATGTCAAACGACCAAAACGATGTATGACTGGGGCGGCTACGATGAAAGTTTATATGAGTATTATCATGATCCTGTCGCAGCTGAGGAGTTTCCATTAGCCTTAGAAGAACATCTTCTACAAGTTGAACAGAATGGCCAGAAAGCTGCACCCGGCTTATATGCCGAAGTTGGAACTTTTAATTTGAAGTCTGGAGATGTCCCTAAGGCAATTAATTATTACACCAAAGAATCGGAAACCTGGCCGGAGAGTAAACCCTTGATGGACGCAATAATCCAAAACTTAGAAAAGCAGCTTCCTAAAGAGTAGTTATTATGTATAAATTAGTTATCATTTTATTCGGCAGCTTATTGCTTGCAGCTTGTCAAAGCGTACCGACTGAGCCTCGACAAACAGGGTTTGAGGACATTAAGCCTCGTTCAATATTAATTTTACCAGTGATTAACCATAGTGTAGATGTTGATGCGCCACTTGCTGTATATAGTTCTTTACCAGTGATGCTCGCTGAAAAAGGCTACTATGTTTACCCCTCCAATACGGTTAAAACAGTCTTAGAGTATGAAGGATTGTATGAACCAAGCGAAATTCATAATTTACCTACCAGTAGTTTGGCTGAAATGTTCGGCGCCGATACCATTCTCTATGTCACAATAGAAAAATGGGATACGACCTTTGTTCTACTCTCTAGTACCACTGTTGTTGATTTTTCTTATCAATTTAAAAATCCAACTGGAGATATTATTTGGGAGGCTCATAAGCACATAGAGTATACACCTCAAAGTTCTTCTACAGGGAATTTGCTGGGCGATTTAATTGGGGCTGTTGTGACCGCGGCTATTAATAGAGCTGCGCCAGATTATATGCCTTTGACTCGAGTCGCTAATTATCAGGTGTTTTATACAGACCCTTCAACTTTCTTGCCGAATGGTCCGTATGCGCCACTTGCAGTTAAATAACTCTTTACTGGTGCTTGTGGGATAAGCGTAGAATGACATTCAAGGCGCAGATTTGCGCCTTGAATGTGTTTGGGTAAATCTTTAGCGGGGTCTCACTGCCCATAGATGCAATAGCTCTAGGCCGATAGTGGCTGCAGCAAGTGCGGTTACATCACTTTGATCGTAGGCGGGCGCAACTTCCACCACATCCATTCCAACCAGATTGATGCCTTGCAAGCCCCTTAGTATTTGCAAGATCCGATTACTGCTTAAACCGCCGCAGACTGGGGTACCAGTGCCGGGGGCGTAAGCCGGGTCAAGACAGTCGATGTCGAAACTGATGTAGACGGGGTGGTCGGCCACTCGTTGGCGAATTTGTTGAATCATTAGCTCAAGACTTAAGTTATTAGCTTGATCGGCATCAATCACCATGAAGGGATGGTTATCCCGTTCGTAATCGGTACGAATACCTAATTGTAAGGAATGCTCTGGGTCAATGAGCCCTTCCTTCGGTGCATGATAGAACATAGTGCCATGGTCGTAGTGACTGCCCTGGCTATAGGTATCGGTGTGTGCGTCAAAATGCAGTAAGGCGAGTTTACCGTGGTGTTTGGCGTGGGCTCGTAATAGCGGTAGGGTCACAAAGTGATCGCCGCCCAGACTTAACATGGTTTTTCCTGCTTCGAGTAGCTGCTTGGCATAACTTTCTAAGCGCTGGGTAAACTGTTGCTGTTCACCGCAATCAAATACGAGGTCACCAGCATCGATCATTGTTAATTGTTCGAATAATTTAAAATGCCACGGCCAACGGGTTTCTTCCCAAGCCAAGTTGACCGAGGCGCGACGCACTGCATCGGGACCAAGCCTGGCGCCGGGGCGACCCGTGGTGGCTAAATCGAAGGGCAGACCAGTGACCACCACATCGGCATTACTCTGAGCTGGTTTATGATCCAAAGCTTGGCGCAGAAACGTGCTGGCATTGGAATATAAGGAATAGTCGGGGTGGTCTGCGAGGGTACTCATGGCTTTCCTTAAAGGAATATATTATTCGCTGGTAATTTTCTATGAGCGCTAGGTGAACTACAAGTGTTTATATTGGATTGTTCCAAGGCGGGGTGCCCTTTGGCTATGTTACTTACAGCTTTGTTATGATTTATCACTTATTATAGCGAGCGATTACTCGGTAGAGGAGCGGTTTGCCGCTAGAATCAACAAACCGACTCTAGACAGTGAACCACAGTCTTTCTACACTGAGTAATGTATTTATCACTTTAGTCACACGGAACGTTACTATGCTTAGGTCGTTATTTTCATTAAATTTTTCAATTCTACCTTGGCTAGCCTTGTTGGCTGTGACAAGTGCCGTGACCTTGCCTGCATATGCGCAGGGTAGTGAATCCCTCCCCCAAGATGAACAACATGTCGCACCGGTGAAGTCGTTTCCCCCGCAGCGAGTTGAGCATTATGCGATTGAGCGGCGCTTTGTGGGGCAGGTGATCGCCAAGCAGCGTGCAGACCTCGGGTTTGAGCTCGCGGGTAAAATTTCGAAAATCTTTGTCGATGAAGGGGATCGGGTTGAGCAAGGTGCTATCTTGATGCAGCTCGATACTGAATTATTAGAGATTGAGTTCATCGATTTACAGGCTCAATTACAACAAGTCGCCGCCGATGCCGCCTTAGTCAAAGCCAATTTAAAACGAGTGAAGTCGCTCAAAAGTGATGGTTACGCCTCCGCTCAGAGTGTTGATGAATTGGTTGCACAACAAAAATCGCTCAAAGCCAATAAGGCAAGAATTGATGCTTCAATTAAAGCCAACCGAACTCGCATTGAAAAATCTACTTTAATCGCCCCCTATACTGGCATCGTTGATAGTCGAACCGTGTCCGAGGGCGCGGTGGTGGGCGCTTCTCAGCCAGTTTTAACGGTGTTACAGCTGGGCGGCAATGAAGTGATCGTTGGTGTACCGGTGCGCTTATTAGCGCAAGTAGATTTGGCTAAACCTAGTTCTGTCACTGTGGCTAAACATGATTATTCAGTGGAGTTAGTGGCTTCTGGTGGACAAGTTGATCCAGTTTCCCGCACCGTTCAATTGCGTTTTGCGCTCCCTGAAGATGATCGCTTGGTGAGTGGGCAATTAGCTTATTTGCATGTGGTTGAAAGCGTTGAACAGCCGGGCTATTGGGTGCCGGTCAGTGCGATTGTTGATGGTATCCGTGGCTTATGGAATGTGTATGCGATTGTTGAGCAAAGTAATGGTGAATTTGTATTAGAGCGGCGCGATGTAAGCGTTCACTATGCGACCCAAGAGCAAGCTTTTGTGACTGGCGCCTTACAACCCGGAGAGTCGATTGTAGCGACCGGGATGCATCGCTATGTCCCGGGGCAACGAGTTCTACCCAGCTCATTTGTTGATGAGGCTAAATAATCATGATTGCCGCCATTTATAACAACGGACGTTTAATTGCGCTGCTGATTGCGTTGATTGTGGTTTCGGGGATTGGTGCGATTAGCACTTTACCGCGCAGCGAAGATCCTAAAATTACTAGTCGTTTTGCTAGTATTATTACCCAGTACCCGGGGGCTTCGGCAGAGCGAGTGGAAGCCTTAGTGACCGAACTCATCGAAAATAAAATTAGAAAATTGCCAGAAATAAAACTAGTGCAATCTTCTTCTCGACCTGGTTTCTCGGTGCTACAGGTGGAATTGAAAGACCAAGTGATGGAAGTTGTACCTGTATGGGCGCGGGTTCGTGATTTGGTTAGTGAATTGGCACCACAGTTACCGCTTGGTAGTTCGACTCCGCTGGTGGATGAAGACCGAGGCTATGCTTTTACCACTTTAATTGCACTGCGCTGGCAGGGGAAAAGTGAATCTGATTTAGCAATATTGGGGCGTTATGCGAAAGAATTACAGAACCGTTTGCGTAATATTGCGGGGACCGATTTTGTCGATGTGCAGGGGAATGGTGAAGAAGAAATTCTGGTCGAAATAGACCCCTATCAAGCTAGCGCTATCGGACTGAGTACCGAGCAAGTGTCGCAAATGATTGCTGCCGCTGATGCGAAAGTGTCGGCTGGTGAATTGACCAATAACAATACCCTGATGCAACTTGAGCTGGAAGGTGAGCTCGATTCTTTAGAGCGGATCCGCAGCATCCCTGTCGGCGCGAGCGCGAATGGCTTTGTTTATCACTTAGGCGATTTGGCGGAGGTGAGTCGACAGCTGAAATCCCCGCCGGAGCAAATTGCTGTGGTGGAACGCCAAGATGCGGTGGTGATCGGTGTTCGGATGTTGTCTGAATATCGGGTGGATCGGTGGAGCTCTCGAGTCAATCTGGCCTTGGAGGAATTTCAGCAGATACTACCAAGCAATGTAAGCGCCGAGGTTATTTTTGAGCAAGATGGCTATACCTCGACTCGTTTAGGGGAGTTGGTGATTAATGTATTGATCGGTTTTGCTATTATTGTGGTGGTTCTTTTACTTACCCTCGGTTGGCGTTCGGCCCTTATTGTTGGTTTATCTTTACCGCTCACGGTGATGTTTACCCTTGCGTGCATGAAATTCTACGGCTTGCCAATTCATCAAATGTCAGTAACCGGTTTGGTGGTTGCTCTGGGGATCATGGTTGATAATGCCATTGTTATGGCCGATACCGTTGCGCAAAAGCGCCAGCAAGGTAAATCGGGTTTACAGGCGGTAAAAGAATCGCTTAACCATCTTTGGCTGCCTTTACTTGGTTCCACCTTAACCACCATTTTGGCCTTTTTGCCCATCGTATTAATGCCGGGACCCGCCGGAGAATTTGTGAGTGGCATTGCCTTAAGCGTGATCTTCTCACTAATTGGCTCTTATTTTATTTCTCACACTTTAGTGGCCAGCTTTTCCGGACATTTTCTACCTTCTCATCAAAGTGCTGACCATTGGTATAATAAAGGGGTTCAGTTTGCTTGGTTAAGTAGAGCCTTTCAGGCCCTTTTACATGGCTGTTTGCGTTTTCCTAAATTGACTTTATTACTGGTTTCAGCCTTGCCTATTTATGGCTTTTACAGCGCTGGCGGTTTGACTGAGCAATTCTTCCCACCGTCTGATCGCGATATGTTTCAGATAGAGGTGTACATGGCACCACAGTCCAGCATTTATGCCACCGAGCATTTAACCGAGCAGTTAACTGAACATATGTATGCCAAGGACGGGATCAAATCTGTGAGTTGGTTTGTGGGGAATAATGCACCGTCGTTTTACTACAACTTAATGCCGCGTCAATTAGGGGCAAAAAACTATGCCCAAGCAATGATTAAAACCGATGATTTTCGTGCGGCCAATCGTTTGATCCCGCTCTTACAGGAAGAGTTTGATGCACAGTACCCACAAGCGCAAATTTTGGTACGCAAGTTAGAACAGGGGCCTCCTTTTAATGCTCCGATTGAATTGCGTGTATTTGGTCCCAATTTAGACCAACTTAAAGAATTGGGTGATCACTATCGGCGGATCCTCTCCGAGGTGCCAAACGTGACTCATACGCGTGCAACGTTGCTGGCCGGAACACCTAAGGTATGGCTTAAAGTCGATGAAGAAGCCTCGCGTTTAAGTGGCATGACCTTAACCCAAATAGCCAGTCAGCTACAAGCTAGCTTGCAAGGACTAATTAATGGCAGTGTTTTGGAGGGCAGTGAGTCCTTACCGGTAAGAATTCGTTTAGCCGATGAGCAGCGTAAAGAATTAGAAAATCTAGGCGATATTACTTTAACTAGTGAGATGGCTGGCAATATCCCTTTAGCTTCCCTAGCTGAGCTGGAAATTCGCCCAACTCGGGGTGAAGTGCCTCGACGCGACGGACGGCGGGTGAATGTGGTAGAAGGTTATTTACGCACCGATGTACTGCCCGAGGAAGTATTAGAAGCATTTAAGGCGAGGTTAGCGCAGGAGCAGGTCTTATTGCCCGTTGGTTATAGCTTAGAGTTTGGTGGGGAAGGTGCTGAGCGTAACGAAGCGGTTAATAACTTGCTCGCAAGTGTAGGTATTATCGCGGTGTTGTTGGTGACGGTGGTGGTTTTGTCATTTAACTCTTTCAGGTTGAGTTTTTTGATTATGGTGACAGCGATTCAAGCCGCAGGTTTGGGGCTGTTAAGTGTGTTCTTGGGCGGTTATCCTTTTGGCTTTACGGTTATTATTGGTTTATTAGGACTGATCGGTTTGGCGATTAATGCTGCTATTGTGATTGTGGCGGAACTGAAATCGGATGCTAAGGCCTGTGATGGCGATGCTGAAGCAATTTGTTTCGGGGTTCTCAGTTGTACTCGACATATTAGCTCGACCACCATTACAACGGTTGGTGGCTTTCTTCCTTTGATTTTAGAAGGGGGAGGCTTTTGGCCACCCTTCGCGGTTGCGATTGCTGGCGGCACGGTACTGACTACCATGTTGTCATTCTTTTTTGTACCCGTGGTATTTTCTATGATCGCCAAGGGAAAACGTAAGATCCCTTCCGTGGGTGAACCAACTATTGCCCATTAGTCTTGATTTGGATTAGGCTGTGATTGCTTCGATTTAGCCCGCATGAGAAGGGCTTTTCACAAATAACAAAGCCGCTATATAGCGGCTTTGTTATGAGAGGGCTTCGGGTTAAAAAGTGGGTGGGGTGGCGGCACTAATCAGTTCACACACCTCTTTGCTTTTATTGCGAAAACGATGTGGTTTGCGGGTTTCAAAATAGTAGGAGTCACCAGCTTTGAGAACCTTAGATTTGCTACCCACGGTGATTTCGATTTCACCACGGATAATAATGCCACCTTCTTCCCCTTCGTGTTGAATAAACTCGGTGCCAGTATCTGCACCTGCTGGATAGATCTCGCGTAAAATCGCTAGTTGTCGGCCAGTGTGTTTGCTCCCGACCAGTAGCATTTTAACTTTCCCATCCCCCAGATCCGTGAGTTCTTCAGCACTATAAAAAATCTTATCTTCGCTTTCCATTTCTAAGGTAAAGAATTCACCCATTGAAATCGGAATAGCGTCGAGGATTTTTTTTAGCGAACCCACTGAAGGATTCACTTGGTTTTGCTCAATTTGTGAAATCATGCTGTTGGTGACACCGCTTAATTTGGCTAATTCCCGCTGGGAAATCCCACGCATTAAGCGGATGCTTTTCAATCGTTTTCCAACATCCATTATAGCTTGTTCCTTGGTTGGTACCGATTAAGCACTGTTGCTCGCTCTCAAGTCGAGCAAACGACGTTTCTCGGCTCTGGCCATAATCCACCAGGCAATAAGAGTAGCGACAGATACTACACCAATAATCAGGGTAGCAAGTGCATTAATTTTGGGACTTACCCCTAATCTTACACTAGAAAACACCACCATCGGTAAGGTGGTTGCACTCGGGCCCGACACAAAGCTGGCAATAACTAAGTCGTCGAGCGACAAGGTGAAGGCGAGTAACCAACCAGCCACAATCGCTGGAAAAATCGTTGGCAGAGTAATCAAAAAGAATACTTTCAACGGCGTTGCGCCTAAATCCATGGCAGCTTCTTCGATGCTTTGATCGAGCTCCCGTAGCCGAGAGCTTACCACCACCGACACATAGGCAGTACAGAAGGTGACGTGAGCAATCCAAATGGTGAGCATGCCACGGTGACTAAATAGGTCGAATACCTGACTCAAAGCAATGAACAGCAATAACAAACTTAAACCAGTAATCACCTCGGGCATTACTAAGGGGGCGGTAATCATAAATGCGAAGCTGGTTTCACCTTTAAAGTTACCGAAACGGGTCATCGCAAAAGCGGCCATGGTACCAAGCACCACTGCTGCGCTCGCGGATAACACGCCAATGGTTAAACTTAGACTGATGCCATGCATTAGCAAGTCATCTTGGAAGAGTGCGCCGTACCACTTGGTGGAAAAGCCACTCCAGACCGTAACCAAGCGGTTGGCGTTAAATGAGTAAATGATTAGGCTAAGAATTGGCAGGTAGAGAAAGGCTAAACCAACACTTAAAATGGCCCATTTCCACTTGCTTTTGTAAACCGGAATCGCGTTCATTAGCCGGCCTCCATTTCACGTTTCTGATAACGATAAAAGAATAATATTGGCACCATTAGCAACAGTAGCATCACCGATGCAACTGCCGAAGCGACTGGCCAATCTCGATTGTTAAAGAACTCTTGCCATAAAATTTTGCCGATCAAGATCGAATCTGGCCCACCGAGTAATTCTGGGATCACAAATTCACCAACTGCAGGGATGAACACTAACATTGAGCCGGCAACAATGCCCGACTTGGTCAATGGTAATAGGACTTTAAATAATACCGTGGCGGTCGAGGCACCTAAGTCTCTGGCGGCTTCGATGAGCGAGTAGTCGACTCGCATTAATGCGGTATAAAGTGGCAAAATCATAAACGGAAGATAGGTATAGACAATACCGATGTAGACCGCGGTATCGGTGTGCAATATGCGTAAGGGTTCATCGATTATACCGGTGTACAGCAGAATATTATTCAGGAAACCATTGTTTTTTAAAATCCCGATCCAAGCATAAACTCGGATCAGAAAGCTGGTCCATGAAGGTAAAATAATCAACATTAACAAGATATTGCGATTCGCTGGATTGGAGTGAACAATCGCCCACGCCATCGGAAAACCAATGATCAAACACAGCAGGGTGGAAATGCCTGCAATTTTTACAGATTGCAGATAGGAGCTTAAATAAAGGCCATCATTGACTAAATAGAAATAGTTACCGACATTGAGCAATATTTGGACCTGCTCATCGACCATCGTCACCAGTTGGCTATAAGGTGGGATCGCGATCATCGCCTCGGAAAAACTAATTTTAAAGACGATGAAAAATGGCAGTAAGAAAAATAGGAATAACCAAAAATAAGGCACGGCCAAGACCATGCAGCGACCTTTGGGAATCAATCGAGCGATACGTTGTCTGGTTTTGGAGGTGGCTAAAGTACTCATATTTTCAGTACCACGCAGCTGTCTGCCTGCCAACATAGATACACTGGGTCATTCCAAGTGGGCATATTGTTACGATGGCGACTGCTATTTGGCATCGCGGCGGTCACTCGTTTACCGCTAGCAAGACGCACATAATATATGGATTGGTTGCCGAGATAGGCGATGTCTTCGACCTTACCCTGACAAAGATTGTTGCTGCGCCCTTTGAGAGTCTTAAAAATACTTATTTTCTCGGGACGAACGGCAATCATGAAAGGCACGCCGGGCGCTGCCGATACCCCATGGTTGAGATGAATTGGGAAACCTAAGTCGGGACAATCGATCACCGCACTATCATTTTCGTTATTGCTGACCACGCCTTCAAAGATGTTTACCGAACCAATAAATTCGGCGCTGAAACGAGAATTTGGATACTCGTAAATTTCTTCCGGTTCACCGACCTGAATAAATTGTCCGCGGTTCATAATGGCGACGCGACTGGCCATGGTCATGGCTTCTTCTTGGTCGTGAGTCACCATCACACAGGTTGCGCCTACTTTTTCAAGAATATCAACTACTTCAAGTTGCATTTGGCCACGTAGTTTTTTATCTAGCGCACCCATCGGTTCGTCGAGTAATAACAGCTTGGGGCGTTTCGCCAGACTGCGGGCGAGCGCCACCCGTTGTCGCTGACCGCCGGAAAGTTGATGGGGTTTACGTTTGGCGTAAGCCGTCATATGCACCAGTTCTAGCATGTTGACGACAGTGTCTCTGATTTCAGTTTTCGAGAGCTTGTCTTGTTTGAGACCAAAGGCAATATTCTGTTCTACGCTCATGTGCGGAAATAAGGCATAGGACTGAAACATCATGTTGACAGGGCGTTGATGCGGCGGCACGTTAATTAATTCCTGGCCATCAAGAATAATCTTGCCTGCATTCGGCTGTTCAAAGCCGGCTAACATCCGAAGTAGCGTTGATTTACCACAGCCTGAAGCACCGAGTAGCGCGAAAATTTCACCTTTATTAATGGTTAGACTTACGTTATCGACGGCAATCGCGCCATCATAGTTTCTACTGATGTTTTCAATATGTAATAAGGGTTGTGGCGCCGGTGCATCTTTCACCGGCTCTACAGAAATATCTGGTACCGCCGCCATTGCGGATCCTCCATTAAGATATAAAAGCGCGCTTGCCACCCAACAGTGGCAAGCGTATTACTTAGTTTTGTAGAAATTTAGTCCAAGAGCGGGTCAGAGTTCGAGACACTTTCGCTGGCATAACTTTCGAGCCATAGAGCTTAGCTAAAGTCTCATCGCTTGGATAGATTCCTGGATGTGAAGTTATTTCTGGATCAACAAATTCTTTCGATGCAGGGGTTGGATTAGCGTACCAAACAAAGTTAGAGACCTCTGCAATCACCTTAGGCCGTAATAGATAGTTAATGAAGGCGTAGGCGTTCTCTTTGTGCGGTGCATCGGCTGGAATCGCCATTAGGTCAAACCAAGCCAAGGTACCTTCTTTGGGGATCTCATATTTTACATTGATGCCGTTGTCCGCTTCTGCTGCGCGATCCGAGGCTTGCAAGATATCACCCGACCAACCGATGGCCACACAAATATCACCATTGGCTAAATCGTTGATGAATTGCGAAGAGTGGAAATAAGTCACATAAGGACGTATTGATTTCAGTAGCTTATAGGCTTCCGAATTCTCTTTGTACTCTTTAATGTCGGTCGAATTTGGATCTTTACCGAGATAATGCAAGGCTGCACCATAAATTTCGGTGGGCGCATTGAGGAAAGCCACGCCACATTGTGACAGCTTCTCCATATACTCTGGTTTAAAGACTAAGTCCCAGCTGTTCACTGGGGCGTCATCACCTAATACCTGTTTTACTTTATCGACGTTATAACCAATACCAGTGGTTCCCCAAAGGTAAGGGACGGCATAGAGGTTTCCTGGGTCAGAAGTGTCACTCAACATGCTCATAATCTTCGGATCGAGGTTGCTGTAGTTACTGAGCTTGCTTTTATCCAATTTCATAAACGCACCAGCCTGTGCTTGGCGGGCGAGAAAGTCTGAAGAGGGAACCACAATATCAAAGCCGGTTGAACCAGATAGTATTTTTGCCTCTAATACTTCGTTTGAGTCAAATACATCGTAGACTACTTTAATGCCAGTTTCGGCCTCAAAATTAGCGATGGTATCTTCGGCAATATAGTCAGACCAGTTGTACACATTCAGGACTTTATCTTCTGCGGCCTGCACGTTTATGGCGGTGGCAGCTAAAATCGAAGCAAGCGTTAGCTTCACTGTTGCTTTGTTCATCATTGTTCTCCAATTCCTTGAGGTGATTCTCGTACTGCTTCCCGGATTAACTCAATGCTCGTAGAGTGTCATCCAAACTTTGTTTCGCCAGTGTGATTAACTGATCTATTTGTGATTTTGTTATTATGAGTGGCGGCGAAATGATCATCGTTTCGCCGCAAGCACGCATGATTAAACCATTGTTTATACAAAAGTCTCTACATACTGTGCCTGCATTTAAGTGTTTAGCAAAGCGTTGCTTGGTGGTTTTGTCGGCGACTAATTCTAAGGCGCCTACTAGGCCCTTACTGCGGGCTTCTCCAACAATTGGGTGCTCAGCTAATTCCTGCCAACGTTTGGCTAGATAGGGCGCGGTTTCTTCACGTACCGTCTGAATAATGTTCTCCTGTTGCAGGATGCGAATATTTTCCAGTGCGACCGCACAGGCGGCGGGATGGCCGGAGTAGGTGAAACCATGGGCAAACTCTTGGTCAGCTTCGGTTAGTATCTGGGCAACGTCATCAGACACCATCACCGCACCTAGCGGTAGATAGCCGGAGGTAATCCCTTTCGCCATACACATCAAATCCGGTTTAATATTAAAGGTTTGACTGGCAAACCATTCACCGGTGCGACCAAAGCCACATATCACTTCGTCAACGATCAATAAGATATCGTATTGATCGCAGATCCGTTGAATCTCGGGCCAATAGCTGTCGGGAGGAATAATCACCCCCCCCGCACCTTGGATTGGTTCGGCAATAAAGGCGGCGACTTTGTCTTCACCTAGTTCGAGAATCTTTTGCTCTAACTGACGCGCTCGCTCTAGGCCAAACTGCTCTGGGTCTTGGCCTTGGCCTTCGGTAAACCAATAAGGTTGGTCGATGTGGCAAATATTCGGTAGCGGCAGACCGCCTTGCGCATGCATAAAGTTCATCCCACCAAGGCTGGCACCAGCCATGGTACTACCGTGGTAAGCATTATTACGGCTAATAATTTCTAGCTTTTCGGGTTGACCTTTACTCGCCCAGTAATGACGAACCATTCGCACTACCGTGTCGTTACACTCAGAGCCAGAGCCTGTGAAAAAAGCGTGATTTAGCCCTTCCGGGGTGAGTTCGGCCAATACCGTTGCTAATTCGACCGCTGGTTTATGAGTGGTTTGAAAAAATAGATTGTAATAAGGAAGTTGCTGCATTTGTTTGGCGGCGGCATCGACCAGTTCTTGGCGACCGTAGCCCAAATTCACACACCACAAGCCAGCCATCGCATCGAGCAGTTTATTCCCTTCACTGTCGTATACATAAATTCCGTCACCACGCTCAATCACCTTTGCGCCTTTGGCATTTAGCTCTTTAAAATTAGTAAAAGGGTGCAAGCAATGCGCGCTGTCTTGTTGCTGGATTGTCAAAGTTGCTGTGTTCATTTGGCCTCCTGTGGCTGATTGAATGAATGGCTTAGACGTTGAGTAATAAAAACTCTCGTTCCCAAGAACTAATAACTTTGAAAAATGTTTGATATTCTTTGCGTTTTACCGCGACATAACAGCCAATAAAACGCTCACCCAAAATTTCTTTCAGTTCATCACATTGTTCCAGTTCGACCAAGGCAGCTTCTAAATTCCCTGGCAGAGTGTAGCGATCTTCACTGACGTCACCGACTTCTTGCGCCGAAGGTTTGAGTTTTTTCTTCATGCCGATATAACCACAAGCCAAAGTTAAGGCCATGGCTAAATAAGGGTTGGCATCGGCCCCTGCAAAGCGGTTTTCGACTCGGCGATTACGCGCTCCGGAGAGTGGCACTCGCAAGCCCACGGTGCGGTTGTCAATTCCCCACTGCAGGTTGATCGGTGCTGAATCGCCAAACATGAGTCGGCGATAACTGTTTACGTTGGGCGCATAGAAGGCAATGCTGGCAGGGGTGAACTGTTGTAAACCTGCGATATAACTTAAAAATAAATCGCTGTTGCTACCATCGCTGTTGGCAAATAAGTTATTGCCATCCATATCTTCCAAACTTTGGTGGATATGCATCGCACTGCCAGGTTCTTCTTCCATTGGCTTCGCCATGAAGGTGGCATAGGTATCGTGTTGCAATGCGGCTTCGCGCATGGTGCGTTTAAATAAAAATACTTGGTCACAGGCCAAAACGGGTTCGCCGTGATCGAAATTGATTTCCATTTGTGCGGCACCAGACTCGTGTACCAAGGTGTCCACTTCGATCCCTTGTGCTTCGCAATAGTCATACATATCTTCGAATAAGGGGTCAAATTCGTTTACGGCATCGATGCTAAAGGATTGGCGAGCTGTTTCAGGACGGCCATTACGACCGATTGGTGGTTCGAGAGGATAATCCCAATCGAGATTCTTTTTGACTAAGAAAAATTCTAGTTCGGGCGCTACAATTGGCTTCCAACCTTCTTTTTCATAGAGGGCTAGCACTTTTTTGAGAACCGAACGAGGTGCCATATCAACTAATTCGCCGTTGCTTTTGTAGCAATCATGAATTAACTGAGCGGTTGGCTCTTTAGCCCAAGGAACAAAACGCAGGCTATCGCAGTCCGGCTCTAAGCTCATGTCTTTTTCGGTCCAATCAAACAATTCTACATCGTCGTCAGGCCAGTCCCCGGTAACCGTTTGGTAAAAGATCGACTCTGGTAGTCGCATCCCTCCTTCTTTCAGGTATTTATTTGCGGGGATAATTTTCCCTCTCGCATTCCCCGTAATATCGGGAATTAGACACTCAACCTCGGTTATCCGGTTTTCTGCAAACCACTTCCTGACCTTATCCATAATCACCTGTCATCGTCTGTTTAGTAAAACGTGGCAAAAACACTTGCTGTTGGATTTTTGCTCCGTGCTAATAAGATTTGTCATGAAATGGGATGAATGTCAACCTAGTGTTAAATAAAAACTAAATTTATCGGTTTTTATTGCCGATCCAGCAAAAAAGTTTGCATTATAATTAACACTGTGGTGTAAATTTAAAAGATATAAGGGATGCTTTTATCAGGGGACTGTTAATTATGTTGAAACACCAACCGCAAACGCAGCGAATTACGCGGGTTGAACAAGTACAAAAATTTCTTGACGCTCACCCTCGTTTAGAAAGTATCGATTTGATGCTTTCAGATATGAATGGGGTGATCCGTGGTAAGCGTATTGAACCTGCTTCATTGCTGAAGATTGCCAACGAAGGTATGTGTTTACCCGCTTCGGTTTTTGCCTTGGATATTTGTGGGGAAACGGTTGAAGAAACTGGTTTGGGGTTTATGCAGGGAGATGGTGATCGAATATGCCAGTTGTTGCCGCATAGTTTAAGTTTGGTCCCCTGGAAGGAAAGTTCAGCACAGGCCTTATTGACGATGTATGAGGTGGATGGTCGTCCATTTTTTGCAGATCCTCGTCAGCTATTAAGTAAAACCTTAGCAGGATTACATCAGCAACAATGCTATCCCTGTGTTGCTATCGAATGGGAATTCTATCTACTCGACGCGCAAGCCGATACCGAACAGCCGCTACCCCCTCTGTTACCGTTGTCTCAACAACGGATGGAGCAAACTCAAGTATACTCATTGGATGAATTAGACGAATTCGCTGCGTTTATCAAAGATATTCAAGCCTACTGTCATACCCAAAATATCCCGAGTGATAACGTCATCGCCGAATATGCTCCCGGTCAATTTGAAGTCACTTTACAGCATCAGACTGATCCTTTGCTGGCTTGTGATCAAGCGATCCTCTTAAAGCGTGCCATTAAGGCGGTGGCCAAAGAGCATGGTTATGTGGCAACCTTCATGGCAAAACCCTACGCTGAGCATTCGGGCAATGGTTGCCATGTGCATATCAGTATGTTGGACGACGCAGGGAATAACCGCTTTGCAGAAGACCAAGTTTTGCTGGAGCAGGCTTTGGCCGGGCTATTAGAAACCATGCCACAGGCGATTGCCTTGCTGGCCCCTAATGCAAACTCTTATCGTCGCTTTCAACCCGACATGTTTGTTCCATTAAAGGCGACTTGGGGCTGGGATAACCGAACCGTGGCGCTACGCATCCCCTCGGGAACCAAAGCCAATACTCGGATTGAACATCGGGTTTCTGGCGCAGATTGTAATCCGTACATTGTGGTGGCCGCATTATTTGCGGGTATTCAGCACGGCATTGAACAGCAATTGGTTTGTCCTGCGGCAGTTACCGGTGATGCGACCTATGTAGACGCCTGCGAATTACCCACGTCTTGGGAGCAGGCCTTACAAGTATTTTATCAGTCGACTCTCTGGGACTTGCTGGGAGAAGATTTTAGCCACGTTTACCACGCCAATAAACTCAATGAATGGCAACGTTTTGAGGCACAGGTGACGCCGTTGGAGCAGCAATGGTATCAGCAAATGGTATAAATTCCAGATTCAAGCTGAGGCAAGGATAGCAACGCTTTCGTAATGACATCAAAGGTGAGTAAATGAAACAGCAACATGCTAATTCGTATTATGCGGCGAGTGCAAATTTGCAACTCGATTATCCGCAATTAGCGGGTGATCATCAGGCCGATATTTGCGTTGTCGGTGCCGGTATCACCGGCGCGACTACGGCCCTAGAGTTAGCCGAGAAAGGTTATAAGGTGATCTTACTTGAGGGCGAGCGCGTCGCTTGGGGCGCCTCTGGACGCAGTGGAGGGCAGGCGATTTTTGGATGGGCCGCCGAGCAATCCACCTTGGAAAAAATGATGGGTAAAGACGATGCCAAGAAGATGTGGGATCTGTCGGTCGAATCGCTTGCCGTGACTAAACAAAACATTGTCAAGTATAACATTGATTGTGACTGGCAAGATGGGCAAAGCCATGTCGCGATTAAGCCTCGCCATGTGAAAGAGCTGAAAGCTTGGCAGGCCCAGCTCAGTGATGATTATGGTTACCAGGGCTTGCAATATTGGGAGCAGGATCAGCTTAAAGAGCAACTGGCGAGTCCGCGCTACTTGGGGGCTTTATTCGATCCTAATAGTGGTCACTTACATCCGCTCAATTATACTCTTGGTTTGGTCAAAGCTGCCGAATTAGCGGGTGTATCAGTTTACGAGGCAAGTAAAGTCACTAAGATTGAACACGGGACTAAAGTGACTTTAAGTACCGCTCAGGGGAAAGTGACTTGTTCTCATGTGGTGCTTGCCTGCAACGCTTACATGGAAGGTCTGAATAGCAAGCTGGAAAGTAGAGTGATGCCAGTGGGTACTTATATTTGTGCCACTAAACCGCTTGGCGAGGAACGCATTCGTAGCTTGATTAAAAATAATATGGCGGTGTGTGATATTAATTTCGTGCTCGACTATTATCGCTGTTCGGCTGACCACCGGATGTTATTTGGTGGCCGAGTGAGTTATTCCGGAGTGCAGCCACGAGATTTAGCGAAAACCATGAAACAACGCATGGACTGGGTATTTCCGCAGTTGGCTAATGAGCCAGTGGAATTTGCCTGGGGCGGTAATGTCGGCATTACCATCAACCGTGCACCGCACTTTGGCAAGCTTGCGCCAAATGTGTATTTTGCTCAGGGTTTCTCTGGACATGGTATTGCGGCCACTGGCTTGGCTGGCAAACTGATGGCGGAGTCGATTATGGCAACTTCGGAACGTTTTGATATCTTCGATAAGATCCCGCATATGCCTTTCCCTGGTGGTCGTTTACTGCGCACTCCTGCACTGGTCATGGCGATGACCTACTATCGCTTACGCGATTTATTATAGTGAGCGCTTGAGCGCTGCAGCTTAGCCGCTTGCAGCGCTGACTTTCTCGGCACTCGCCGCGAATTCATGGCTGACACAAAAATCAAATCTTAGTCTTCAAATACAACAACTATCGCTATAATGAGGCCAATTATTACCCATTAGGATTTGGTTATGGCAGCATTAGCAATTCATCAATTCTTCCCTCAGGCGAGTCAATTAGTTTACGGTTGTATGGGTCTTGGCGGCGGCTGGGATGCTACGCCTTATGGCCCTGAACATCTGGCGCAGGCGCATGCGGCCGTTGATGCCGCCTTAGAAATTGGCATTAACTATTTCGATCATGCCGACATTTACACGCTGGGTAAGGCCGAGCAAGTATTTGGTCAGGTTCTGGCTGAGCGTCCGCAGTTGCGCCAGCAGATTATTTTGCAAACCAAATGTGCGATCCGTTTTGCCGATGAGCAATGGTGTGGGCGTTACGATTGGTCAGTGGATTATATTAGACAGAGCGTCGAAGCATCGCTCAAGCGCCTACAAACTGAATATATCGACGTGTTGATGCTACACCGCCCCGACCCTCTAGCGGAAATGGATGAAGTGGCCGCGACTCTGCAGCAGCTTAAAGAGAGCGGTAAGGTGCAGCAGTTTGCGGTATCGAATATGAGTGGTGCACAAATCGCTTACCTGCAAGCCGCGCTAGGCTTTCCTCTGGTGGCAAATCAGCTGGAGCTCAGTTTAACGAAGTTAGATTGGCTGAATCATAGTGTGGCAGTGAATGATGAGCAGGTCAGAGGCCATAGTTTTACTGCTGGCACCATAGAATACTGCGCTATCAACAAGCTGCAAGTGCAGGCCTGGGGCAGTTTATGTCGCGGTTTATTTAGTGGCGCCGATCTTTCGCAAGCCAGCCAGGCGCAGCGCGATACGGCAGCCTTAGTGCGCCAGTATGCCGAACAATATGGTTGCTCGCCCGAGGCCATGGTTCTTGCTTGGTTAATGCGTCATCCGGCAGCGATTCAGCCTGTGATTGGCAGTACCCATGTGGGTCGGATCCGCGCTTGTGCCGATGCGACTAAGGTTCAGCTGAGTCGTGAACAATGGTATCAACTGTTTGTAACTTCGCGAGGCCAAGCTCTGCCTTAGCCGATTTGCTTGGCTGATATCATTGAAGCAAGGCTGATGAGGCTGCCTGCTTGAGCCGGACTAATAATTGGTATAAGCCATAAGCGATCGGTAGGCTCAATAGCGCCGTGGAAAGCGGCATGATTAACCAAATCCCCGTCACCCCAAAGCTTGTGGGAAGCAATAGCATGAAGGGGAGTTGGATCACCATGTTGGCTAATGAGATCAGGTTGGCGCGATTTGCTTTATTGATGGCTTGATAAACCATGGCGGAGGTGAAAATTAGGCCGTCGAGAGGCATGGCCCACAAATGTAGGCGGATCCCAGCCACGGTGGCTTGGCGTAGCGCGGGGTCATCCTGGTTGAAAATCCCGACACTCAATTCGCTAAATAGATTCATCAACAACACCGCGAGTAAACCAGAACCAATGATAATGCTAAAGCCGAGCTGCATGATTTTGAGCATGTTGTGATAGCGTTGTGCACCATAGTTGTAGGAGAGCAGCGGCTGCATGCCATTGGCAAAACCTTCAGCGATAAAGTAATAGATGACACTGAGGTAAAGCACAATGGCATAGGCACCAGTCTCGGTGACTGTGCCATAACGTAGAAATAGCCAATTATGAACTACGGTAATAAAGGCAGTATATAGCGCGGTTAAGAAACTACTGAAGCCAAGGTTGGTAATACGTACCAGTTCACGAGGCTGTAATACAAATCCGCGCCATTGGAAGTGCAGTTCACTAAGATCCGACAGAAAATAGGCGAGAGCCAATGTGATTACCAACGCCTGTGCGCCAAGCGTGGCATAGGCGGCTCCCGCGAGCCCCCAATCAAAGCAAACAATCAACAGATAATCCAACAGGATGTTCGTCAAGGCGCCAAGTATCATCAGTAAGGTAGCCAAATTTGGCGAATGATCGTTGCGTATCAAAATGGGTAAGGCTGTACTGCCTAGTACAATTAACGAGCCTTGGCCCATAATGCTAAGGTAGTGCTCGCCCATCCGTGCAATTTCTGCCTCCGCCCCTTGCAGGGTAATAGGGCTGATCCCCAGCACCGCTAATACGCTGCATATGACAGCGGCAAGCAATAGCAGCATCAGCAGGGCATGGCTGAGTAACTGTTGAGCGCGTCGTTGTTCGCCTTGACCGCAGGCGATCGATATTAAACTCCCTGCTCCTACGCCCACCATTAAGCCAAATCCACTAACCACAAAAATGAGCGGCCAAACGAGATTAATAGCGGCTAAACCAGAGGCCCCCAGTACCTGACCAATAAACATGCCGTCTACGATTAGATAAATCCCGTTGACGACCATGGCGACGACCGAGGGGATCGAGTAGCGCCAGAACTGCTGGTGGATATTGGACTGAAGCATCAGTTGTTATACCGTGTAATCGTGACCGCCGGTGTGGACTTGGTGGTGTCCTCTTGGATGTTTATGCGACGTTCAAAGGTTTTAAAAGCGTACTCATTATCGGTGTTCAATTTGCGCAGGTATATGCTATTGCTTTTTAAGCTGATTTAGCTTGATTCTGCAACTAATTGTTGCTCCAGTTGCTGCGAATAAGCGTTGGCTTTTAAACCGTAAATAATTTGTAGGTTATTTTGATCGAGGATTACCACGCCGATGGCGCCTTGCATCTTTAATTTGTTTGAGTCCACTAAGCTCATATCTTTGATGCATAGGCGCAAGCGGGTGGTGCAAGCCATGGTCGAGATGATGTTGTTTAAGCCTCCAACGGCTTGAACTATTAATGCAAGTTCTTCATCCAGATTGGGATTGATACTGGTGAGGGTGGAAAGTAATGAACGTATTTTTTGCAACCGTGTTTTCATTCGCTAATCACTCGCTCCGAATTGATGCCTACCCATACAGCAGTTGGTGTGAAAGAAAGTGATCGTATCTTAGCCTATTTGATCATCAGGTCATATGTCTCGAGCTATAAAATCAAAGCTTATTCTCTGTCGTTTAGTGAGCATTTCTGCGGTGGTTACTGGTACGCATCGTCAGGTTTTTTAAAGGATTGGCTAAAAACTCTTCGATTGGCAGTTTTTTTATAAAATGTCTGGACAGAGGGCAGCGAACACCCTAACATACGCCTCCGCCAGCATTGAGCACCCGTAGCTCAGCTGGATAGAGCGTCGCCCTCCGGAGGCGAAGGTCACAGGTTCGACTCCTGTCGGGTGCGCCATTTCGAAGGAAGATGCTCTGGTACTCAGTGGTGGGTATAGCTCAGTTGGTAGAGCCCCGGATTGTGATTCCGGTTGTCGTGGGTTCAAACCCCATTACTCACCCCATTATTTAGGTGTAGCGAATTTCGTTGCGACCGAAACAGGCAAAGTTAAGCCTTGGGATAATTTTCTGAAATTAGCTAAAATAAATGATAGAAAAAGCGCAGCTTGGTAGCGCATCATCGCGAAGCTCATTAAGAGTGGGACCAGAGCTTTGGTTTCTGGTTAAATATCAAGCACAAAATTATCGGTGATTAGCGCAGCTTGGTAGCGCATCTGGTTTGGGACCAGAGGGTCGGGAGTTCGAATCTCTCATCACCGACCACCTTCATAAAAGCCCCGTCAGCAATGACGGGGCTTTTTTGCTAATTACGACAATGTATTCGCATACGGAGGCGAAATCCCTGAACTGTTAACTGAAAGCATGCGAGCTCGATGCTCATCTTATACCAATCTAACTCATTATCTGGTCATTCTTGCTCGCCTAAATCACCGCTAACTGATTGATGTATATTGTAATTAGATCCACTGGTTACTGCACTTTGCACTTCTTGCCTGATTATCGGCAGATTTATTCTGCGCAATAAGCTGCACATATAATTAATCAGATTGGTATTGCTCATTAGAATAGAGAATTATGTAGTTTGTTCCATTATCTATAAATATTTATGGCATCATTAGGTGACAAAAAAGTTATTAAGGTGCTTTGATAAGGCGATATGGCTCACAAAATGATGGCTAAATGATTGATGTTTTTAGAACTATGCTAGCTTTGTTGGTCAAATCCACTATCGTGTCATGATTAGGCGCCTCGGCTCTATTTGCTTCTACAAATAGCGCATCGTAAGTTTCGGGCTGCGTTCACGATTCATTTATTTTAAAAATCATTGAGGAGTTGTATATGTCTTCTAGTCAGAATTCTTTGGGGAAAACGTTTACCCTTAAGAATGCTCAAGGCAGTGTGGCTATCATACTGACATGGGGGGCAACCCTTGCCAGTTTAAAAATCAGGCTCAGTAGCGGTGAGTTAAGGGAGGTGGTGTTAGGTTGTGACAGCCTACAAAATTATCAGCAGCAAGGCGCTTATTTAGGCGCAACTGTGGGGCGCTATGCAAATCGAATTAAGCTGGCAAAAATCAATCATCAGGGGCAATCATATGCGTTAACGGCGAATCAAGGGCCGCATCAGTTACATGGGGCCAACGATTTGAGTCATCGTGATTGGCAGGGTGAGCAGTTGGCTGACAATAAGGCTCGTTTTAGTATTTTCTCGGCCGATGGAGAACAAGGCTACCCGGGTAACATGACCGCACAAGTGACCTACACCCTTGACGAAGAAAATCAGTTGCAACTAGATTACAGCGCTGAAGTCGACCAAGCCTGCCCTGTAAACCTTACTGATCATAGCTATTTTAATCTTAACGCTGAGCAAAGTAATATTTTGCAACATCATTTATTTATTGCCGCTGATTACTATCTTCCAGTGGATGCCGAAGGTATTCCTGTCGATGGCTTAAAAGAGGTGGCTGGTAGTGGTTTTGATTTTCGGCAAGCAAAGTCGATTGCCGCCGACTTGAATAAAGATCCAGATCAGCTGCTGGTTGGCGGCTATGACCATAGCTATTTATTGCAGTCTTCGGTGCTAAAAGAGGGAGGGGCTGTGGCTCGTTTAATTGCTGATGATGGCTCTTTGGCTTTGGAAGTCTATACTAATAAACCAGCAATCCAGTTATATACAGGAAATTTTTTAAGCGGTAACCCGGCACGTGATGGCAAGAGTTATGTTGCACATAGCGGGGTAGCTTTGGAAACTCAGTTTCTTCCTGATTCGCCTAACCGTTCCGATTGGCCGCATCAAAGCTGTTGGTTAAATGCAGGCGAAAAATATGCTTACCAAACTTGTTATCGACTATATCAACCCAGCTGAATAGCTGTGTGTTGAATAAAAATAAACAGGATGTCGATATACTAGAACATGGTGTATGCTGCTGATTGGTTCATTAGCTTAAAGGTGTTTCAACATGAAGAAGTGGTGGGTAATGTGTATCGGTATATTCGCGCTGAGTTTTCCAGCGATGGCGGATGATTACCAAGCAACTATTCAGGATTTTAAAAAATCCGATAGAACAACTTCATTTTTTAACAATGCCTATGGCTATGCGGTATTTCCAACCATTGGCAAGGGAGGCATTGGCATTGGTGGTGCTTATGGTGAAGGAAAAGTCTATCGCGGTGGTCAAACAACAGGCACCGTAAAAATGGGCCAAGTTACCATTGGATTTCAGCTCGGTGGTCAAGCGTTTAGCCAAATTGTGTTTTTGCAAGACAAGCGGGCGTACGACGAATTTACCAGCGGTAGTTTTGAGTTTGGCGCGCAAGCCAGTGCCGTCGCGCTAACCCTTGGCGCATCGGCGCAAGCAGGTACTTCTGGTACTGGCGCAGCAGCAGGTAGTGAACAAGCCAAGGCCAATTATGTGAGTGGCTATGCGGTGTTTACCTTGGCAAAAGGTGGCTTAATGTATGAAGCGGCTATCGGCGGACAGAAGTTTAGTTTTACGGCAAACTAAGCGCAGCTTATTTATTTGAACTAGCGGGCCCAAGGGCCCGTTTTTTATGGGTGTTGTCGGACGTTTTTGCTCAAATTTGAGTGACTTTTCGGCTTTCAGTGCTCAGAGCACGAAACCAAAACGATTATTCTCATGATGCTGTCTACGCAAATACAAACTTAAGCAGGTAGAAAGCCAATCCAAACATCATTAGGCCGATCAGGCAATTAATCAGCTGCTGGGCACGCGGTTTTGCAAGTATTGGTGCCAGCTTTGCCCCGAGTAAGGCGAGGCTGAAGAACCAAGCGAAAGAGGCACTGACCCCGCCAGCAACAAACATCGGGCGTTGCTCTGCGCTGATATTAGCGGCAAATCCACCCAAGATCACAATAGTATCGATGTAGACGTGGGGGTTTAAAAAGGTGAAGGCGCAGCAGGCGAGAATGATTGCCTTTAACTCATGTTTTGCTTCGCCCTGATTTAAGCTATCTTCGGCTTGGTAGGCGCTGCGTAAACACTGGTAGCCGTAGACTAGCATGAATACCGCGCCCAAAATGCTAATGCTATAAAGCAGCCAAGGGTAAGCGTTAAAGAGTTGAGCACCGCCCCAAACCCCAAGGCTCATAAAAAAAATGTCGGCAAACGAGCACATAGTGGCCACCAAGATATGATGGCGTCGGCGGATCCCTTGATTTAATACGAAGGCATTTTGCATGCCGATAGGCATGATCAGGCTGGCCATGAGGGTGAGTCCGGTAAAGTAAGTGCTGAACATGTATTGCCTTGCGTTATTAAAATATTACAGGACTATAACCAGCGCATCTGCTTTAATATAGCTAATAATTTTAATGGATAATTAAAATATCTAATGAGAGTAAATGGCTTCTACTGATTTTGATTACAAGCTGCTAAAAGCTTTGGATGCGGTCGTCCTGGAGCAGAGTTTTGAGCGGGCTGCGCAGCGTCTACACCTCACTCAGTCGGCGGTTTCGCAGCGGATTAAGTTATTGGAAAGTCAGCTGGGGCAACCGTTGTTGATCCGTGCTCAACCCTTACAACCCACGGCTTTAGGTCAACAACTATTAGGCCACTATCAACGAGTATTACAGCTTGAAACCGAATTAAGCCAACAGCTCAAGGTGGACGAGCAGGTTTTTCAGGCTATGCCTTTAGCGGTGAATGCCGATAGCCTGGCCAGTTGGTTAATTCCCGCCTTAAGACCTTTGTTGCAACGTACCCAAATCGAGCTAAATTTATATGTAGAAGATGAATCGCGCACTTGGCAAAGGATGCGTAGTGGCGAAGCGCTCGCCTGTATTACCAGCAAGGCGCAAGCAATCGCTGGAAGTGAAAGCCACTTTTTAGGGTATATGGAATATCTATGTGTGGCGACCCCCGATTTTATTCAACGTTATTTTTCCGATGGGGTTGATCAGCGTAGTCTTAGTCAGGCTCCAGCCATGTCTTTTGATCAACATGACGATATGCATATTCAGTTTTTGTTAGAGCTCTTTGCTTTGCATCCAGGACAATATCCTTGCCATACGGTGCGTTCGTCGGAAGCGTTTATCGAGCTAGCACTGGCTGGTGGAGCCTATAGTTTGAATCCGCGCTTGCAGATGGAGCAACACCTTGCGGCCGGGCGTTTAGTCAACATTTTGCCCGACTTTCAGCTTAGGGTGCCGCTATACTGGCATCATTGGCAATTAGCGGGTAAGTTAATGAGACAGCTAAGTGAACAGATCCGTGCCTACACTCAGACTTGTTTACCACAATAGGGTTAGAGACTGGGTTTGAGCATTAATTTGTAACTGAACAAGGAAAGCCGATGAAGATAGTAATTGCGCCTGATTCGTTTAAAGAAAGCCTGAGTGCCATGGAAGCGGCAGAGCTGATTGAGCAAGGTTTTAAAGAGATTTTCCCTAATGCCGACTATCTGAAAGTGCCGCTTGCCGATGGTGGCGAAGGCACCGTGCAGGCGATGGTTGATGCCACAGGCGGACAAATCATGCCTGTTTTGGTGTCGGGTCCGCGTGGCAATCCGGTTGAGGCTTTCTTTGGCGTATTGGGTGATAAGCAGACCGCGGTGATTGAGATGGCTGCAGCCTCGGGTCTGCATCTGGTGGATCATGCGCTGCGTGACCCACGTAAGACTTCCAGCTATGGTACTGGAGAGCTGATTAGCGCCGCCCTCGATGCTGGTGCTACCAAGTTGATTATTGGTTTGGGTGGTAGTGCCACAAACGACGCTGGGGTGGGCATGCTACAAGCTTTGGGCGCTAATTTTCGCGACCGTTTTAACAAACCCTTAAAGCGTGGTGGTGGTGAGCTGATTGATCTCGCCAGCATCGACATTTCTGGTCTCGATCCCCGTTTGGCTAAGGTTGAAATAGAGGTGGCCTGTGATGTCGATAATCCACTCTGTGGTGAACATGGCGCCAGTGCTATTTTTGGCCCGCAGAAAGGTGCAACGCCAGAGGTTGTCAAGCAGCTTGATGCCGCCTTAGGTCGTTTTGCGGCAGTGGTGTTTAGTGAGTTTGGCATCGATATTATGCACACCGCTGGTAGTGGCGCTGCAGGCGGTATGGGGGCGGGATTGTTGGCCTTTATGCAAGCTCAGCTGCGTCCAGGGGTACAAATCGTGACCGAAGCTGTGGACTTAGCCAGTGCCATGGAAGGTGCTGATTTATTGATTACCGGTGAGGGGCGGATCGACAGTCAAACCATCGCGGGTAAAACCCCCTATGGTGCGGCGCAAATTGCGATGCAGTACCAGGTGCCGGTGATCGCCTTGGCTGGCGCGATGCTGCCCGGCTACGAAGTGGTGCATGAACATGGTATTAATGCGGTATTTTCCATCGTTCCGGGTACTTGTAGTTTGCCGCAAGCACTTGCCGAGGCGGAATCCAACCTCTATGTATCTGCTCGTAACGTGGCTGCGACGCTGAGGCTGAGTCAACAAATGTTTGGCTAAGTGGCTGGTATTGGCTACAATAACTGTATAAACAAACAGGTGTTGTAGCCCTTGCGTCTCTATATTGCAGAAAAACCCAGCCTCGCCCGCGCGATTGCTGCGGTATTACCCAAGCCTCAGCAAAAGCTAAATGGTTATATTCAGCTCGCCAACGGCGATTGTGTGACTTGGTGTATTGGCCATTTGTTGGAACAGGCAGAACCGGAGCACTACGATGCTCGTTTTAAGCAATGGCGTTTGGAGCATTTACCAATCTTTCCCGAGCAGTGGCACTGGCAAGCGAAATCGAAAACGGCGGCGCAACTGCGAGTGATTAAGGGCTTGATTAAACAGGCTGGTGAGTTGGTGCATGCTGGTGACCCCGATCGCGAAGGTCAGTTGTTGGTGGATTTAGTCATTGAGCACTGTAAGGCGAAGGTGGCTCTGAAGAAGTCCTGCCAGCGTTTACTGTTAAGCGACTTAAACCCTGCTGCGGTGAGTCGTGCCTTGAAACAACTAAAATTAAATCAAGAATTTGCCGCGCTCTCGACCTCGGCCTTAGCCCGTTCACGCGCCGATTGGTTGTATGGCATTAACTTAACTCGTGCCTATACCTTAAAAGGGCAACAGCAGGGCTACGGCGGGGTGCTGTCGGTGGGTCGAGTGCAAACTCCAATTTTAGGTTTGGTGGTGAGGCGTGATCAGGACATTGCAAATTTTGTGAGTCGTCCTTTTTATCAAGTGGAGGCGAAGCTGCGCACCGAAAGCGGTGAGTTATTCAGCGCCTTTTGGCAGCCCAGCGAAGCCTGTAAACCCTATCAAGACGAAGAAGGACGTGTGCTTAGTCGTCCCCTTGCCGAGCACGTGGCGAAGCGGATCAGCGCTCAGGCTGCCTTCTTGCAAAGTTTAAAGCAGCAAGATAAACAACAAGCGCCGCCCTTGCCTTACAATCTTTCAAGCTTACAGATCGATGCCGCGAAGCGTTACGGCTATAGCGCTAAACAAGTTCTCGATATCTGTCAAAACTTATATGAACGGCATACGCTGATTACCTATCCTCGCTCCGATAGCCGCTATTTACCCAAGCAACATCATGCTGACGCACCCAAGGTACTGGCGGCGATTAAAAATAATAGCAGTGACTTGGCCGATGCGGTTGACGATGCGGTGCCTCGTCGTCAAAGTAAAGCCTGGAATGACGCCAAGGTGGATGCGCATCACGCCATCATTCCCACCGAAAAGCGCTATCTGGCGCAAAATCTTGGCGAGGCAGAGCGACGGGTATATCAATTGATTGCGCGTCAATATATTGCTCAGTTTTACCCTCACTATCGTTATGCCCATAGCGAAGCGCTGATTCAGATTGCTGATGGGATGTTTAAAGCCAGCGCCAATCAGCTGCTAGAGCTTGGTTGGAAGAGTCTCTTTCCCAAGAAAAAAAATACTGAAGATGAGCCGTTATTACCGCCCTTAACTCAGGGGCAAGCGTTGCACTGTATCGAGGGTGTGGTGCTCGATAAACAAACGCAGCCGCCTAAGGTTTACACTGATGCTAGCCTACTGGCGGCGATGACTGGAATTGCGCGGTATGTGCAAGACCCGGCCTTAAAAGCAGTGCTCAAAGAAACCGATGGTTTAGGTACTGAAGCGACTCGGGCGGGAATTATTGAACTGTTATTTAAGCGCGGTTTTTTACAGCGTCAGGCTAAACAAATTCATGCCAGCGACAGTGGCAAGGCTCTGGTTATGGCTTTGCCTGAGTTATGTACCTGGCCGGATATGACTGCTCATTGGGAAATGCAGCTCAATGGTATTAGCCAACGTAGTCAAAGTTATCAGGGCTTTATGCAAGGTATGCAAGCGCAGTTAAGTGATTTGGTTAAGCACAGTGCCAACATTAATGCGCAAGCCTTTGTCGGCTTAGTCAAACCCGCAGCTAAAGGAGCGGCTAGAAGGGGAAAGCGAAGCCATTACCGGAAGAAGGTGGCGGCAAAATGAGTTTACAATTGAGCTCTTGTTACACTGATGGTGATGTGAAAACTAGCTCTTTCGTGGAGGACGTTAGCTTGTGGGAGCTTTGTTTGGCAAATAAAATGGCCAATACTGATGGTTGGCCATTTTATTCTCTTACACCATAAATTAAGACTTGAGTTTAAATTGCTGAATTAGATTATTCAGTTCTCGAGATTCGCTAGAGAGTTCGTTGGATGCATTGGCACAACTCTCCGAATTATTGCTATTTTGATGGGTTACCTCGTCGATTTGATTAATCCCCAGACTGACTTGCTCGGCGCCTGAGGCCTGCTCGTTGGCCGCTTGGGCAATTTCATTCACCAATACCGCCACTTCGCCAGCATCTTTTACAATTGCATCTAAGGCGCTGCCAGTTTGATGAGACAGTTCAATCCCGCGCTGGGTGTGTTTGGCTGAAGTATCGATTAATATCGCGGTTTGCTGTACCGCTTCGGCACTACGTGCGGCCAGCTTACGCACTTCGTCTGCGACCACCGCAAATCCTCGTCCCTGCTCGCCCGCTCGCGCAGCTTCAATGGCCGCATTTAAGGCCAGCAAATTGGTTTGTTCTGCAATTGACTCGATGGTGTCGATGATGTTGTTGATCTCATTGCCTGAGTTTTCGATGTCTTTCATGGCACCTTGTAGCTCGGTCATCAGTTGGTTGCCAGAGCTGGCTGAGTTAACCGATTGCACTGACAGTTGATTGGCTCGGTCCGCGTTGCCTGAACTTTGACGGATTTGAGCAGCAATTTCGGTGATTGTGGCGCTAATTTCGGTGACCGCAGAGGCGGATTGTGTAGCGCCACTGGCTAAATCATGACTCAGATCTGAAACTTTACCGGCATTGTCGCCAATGACTTCAGAACGTTGTCGGATCTGACCTACCAGTTGGTTCAGGTCACCGACCATTTGCACTAAAGCCTTACCTAATTGGTCTTGCTCAGAAGCGAGTGTGACCTCGAGATCTAAGTCACCTTTGGCAATTCGCTCAGCGATTACCACCTGGTGTTGCAAACTATCGGCCATGTTATCGAGGGCCATCGACAGCTGGCCAGTTTCATCGGCACTGTTAAAATTTAAGCGCTGCTTAAAGTTACCTTTGGCAATCGACTGAGCCATTTCAACGGCTTTTAAGATCGGTTGAGTCAATTTTTTCGCCATAGCAATCAGGACGAAGATGGCAAGTAGTGAAATGATTAAACCCGCGCCGACTTGCCAATTTATATCGCTGAGGTTGTTATCGGAAAGCGTTTTGGATAGCGCATGAACCTCGGCCAACACCAAGTCTTTGTCGATGGTGATTACGATAGCCCATTGAACGCCAGTTTGGCCTAAGGTAATCGGCGCATAGACTTGTAAGCTATTATCCGCTTCGATTGTATTAATGGTTAACTTACCGGATTGGATGGTTGAGATAACTTGTTGGCTATTCAGGCCTGAAACATTGGAGATCGATTGACCAACGTACTTTGGCTGACGACTGTTGGCAATAAATAAGCCCTGTGCGGAAATAATCGAAACCTTGGAATTTCCTTGATAAATCTGTTTGGAGACTTGTTCGCTAAGCTGTTGCACAAAGCTCAAGTCGTAGTCTGCGCCAACTACGCCAAGAAATTGGCCATTAGCGCTGATTGGTACCGACAGCGTCGCGAGCCAGATATTTTTGCCCTGTACGATGTAAGGTAATGGTGCGGTGACCGTTTCATGGCGTTGATTTTTGGGCACCTGATACCAAGCGCCTTTGACGACGCCATTAGGATGTTGGGCTAGCGAATCGTATTCAACCAAGGATTGAATCTCAGTTTTGCCAGAATGATCACGGGTCCAATAAGGGGTGAAGCGTCCAGTTTGAGCGTTGTTACCGTCTTTCCCATTTTTAAATAACTGATCGTTTCCATCAAATGCATTGGGCTCCCAGCAACTATAAGTACCATTTAAGTCGGGGTTACTTTTTAAGACTTCCAATAATATGTCGTTAAATACGGGGCGATCTATGGTGGTGGTGTGATGAGACATATCATCGGATTTAGCGGCAGAGGCGGCGTTCGCTAAAGCCCTAGCTGCGCTTAATCCTTCTTCTAAGCGGCGGCTGACTGATTCCGCATAGTTTGATGCCGTTGCGCCGAGCTGCTTTAGGGCGGCATCTTCCACTAAGGCTGAGACTTTTTTTGATACCAATTGCTGAGATGAAGATGCTGAATAGACACTCAGTGCGACTAAGATCCCTGCCGAGATTAATAAGCAGGAACCAGCAACGAGTGCAATTTTTGATTGAATCGATTGTAATTTCATAAAAAAATAGCCTATATCCATGATCAATAATAAACCGAATATGCGTGCGGTTTAATCCATTTAATTAAAGCTGTGGGCTTTAAGCCTATTGGTCTTTCGTGATCCATTTTTGTTCGAGATAAGAGCGATTTCATCACTCAGATGAGTATGCCTAGAGTTCAGTCAGTATTGCTCAAGCCTTTCTTTATAAGAAAGGTGTAACGCAACTTCTTGTCGAACTTTAGCTAGTGTTTATCGTTACTTTAGAAGGCTTTACAGAGCTTACTGGATGGCCTAACTATGCCTTTAACAACGCAACAATTTACAAAGATAAATAGACCTAGTCATAAGCTTCGTTTGGTGTACTTTGCTTAGCCGAATGAGTAAATTAACGTCAGGTTTACTTCAGGTAGTCGAACTCCTGTTCGCTTATTTATTGAGCCCAGAATATCTATGATTGATAGGCCCTCCTTATTTTTGATTAATGTCCATATTTATTTAAGTAAATATACTTTTAGTCGGCGGCTACAAAATAAATTAAATTTTTTATATCTTTTTGTGGATGAATTTATTGTATTTATCTCGCCTTGTAATCAAATCACCTAATATTTCGAATATTCCCTATGAACGATGATAATAATTTTTGGCTTATATATTTGGGTGAATCGGTTCATCATTTGGTAATGAACGTTTTATAGCTTGATAAATGTAGAAGCTAAGTATCTTAACAAAAACCAAAATATTAATGATTTTAACTATATCTATATTTTTTTAACTCGCCAACCCCCCTCTTCGTTTCTAAGTACGCCTATCTTTGCTTTTCATCAGCGGCCTTAACTTATTTGTATAGAAAACACATAATTAATGACGATTTTGTTTTTATAATGAAGTGGATAATAGGCATCAAGCAAGTTAAATCAGGCTTGATTTATAATTATTGAGTCAAGTTAATTTTAATCTAATTCATTGTTTTTGTTTGATTTTTTATTTATTTGTAATTGATTTTTTTAATCGTTACATTAATTTATTCGCGTGGAAGTATTCTTTCACTTGTATGCTGCACTTAGTTTATATAAATATATAATGTAAACTTATCGATACAGGTGAGTTGCTAGTTAATTGTTTTTACTAGTTCTTGTGAGTGCTCGAATGATTTTTTATTTGCTGTTTGTTTTATTTTTAGTTCGGTTTATAGGTTTTTAATTTCTTACTGGTTGGTATTTAATTGTTGGATCTAATTTCGCTATTGAATCTAAATTGACTGCGTTGTTTCCTAAAATAATTTATCACTATCAGATGCATCTAAATGACGCTGAATCCTCACTCTCATTGGCCACTTCAGTGGCGTTGTTGGTCAACTCCCAGCTTAAGGCGCAGCCATCCTAGGCTGTTCCGCTATTTAGCCAGTTACCTGACGAACAGGCATATCTAGACTCGTCATTCTGTTTACCGCCCCTACACTTGCCATCATTTCTCCCACTTGCGTATTGTAATGACACAAGCTCTGTTTTCCACTTAGCAGCCGTGTGTAACGGTGCATCGCCGTCTCGGATAATGAGCGCTCATAGTAGCCCGATTGGTTTTTCCACTCTTCAGCATTTCATTCTTTAGCGCTTTAAGCTCTTGACTACAAGGGGGGGCTTTCTTCCCTGCAACTGGCGTTTTTGCTTGCGGGATGGCAGGAATAACGCCTTTGCGTTTCAATCGCGTATAACAGTGCTTGGTCGCATCGACACCATCTGCTGAGACTTGGATTATTTTACGACGAAGCGGATTTGAGAGTGTCGATAAACGTTGCCATCATGCTCTGAATTGAGCGAAGCCACCATGCTCACCACTTCATGTGTATCTGCATCGACAGCAAGATGAACTTTACGCCATATTCGGCGCTTTTCCTTTCCATGCTTGCGAACCCTCGATTCGCCTTCAGCAAACACTTTTAGGTCCATTGAATCAATCACGAGGAGGTTAATTGGGCCTCTATTGCGTCAGCGATAGCTCACATTCACGGTTTTCGTTGGTTTACGAATACAGCTGTAGTCAGGTGATTGAAGGTCGACATTCATCAGTAGGAATAGAGAGTTGATAAGGCCTACCAAGGTGCCAAGCGGAAGCTTAAACATAGTTTCTATCATCAGTGCAGTGCATGCCATGCCGTGCCGATGGCGGTATTACTATCGGTGTCGCCGCGATCTCGACGACCAGTTGCGTGTTGACTCATTCAGCCAACAGTAATTAAACCTCACTAGGTTAAGGCCATGTTGTATTGCTTCCCGTTAATGATGTTGCTTTTTACTTTGTCTATGGCACGACCTAAATGTAGCGGTTTAACGATCAGATCGCGGAAAGCCCGAAAGGTTCATTCTAATTTAGGCAACAACGCCGTTTGTCATCTCTGGCTAGGATTTGACTGGTCGATCGATATTAGGCTGGTTGATTTTGAAGAATTATCAGTTGAGACCGTCTTTGATGTAGGGAGCATAAACCGTCACAGGCGTGATATGAAACCTGCTGAACGGCAGTGTATGCGTCGTCTGGTTTTGGCCTCCGTTTACGTTATCCATCAGTTAAAAGTGATGGGCATTTCTCTTCGGCTACCGATAAAAATACCCGGTAAACCGGGTATTGATGAGTCGTGGACGACAGCTTGGTTCACTAATCCATGGTTGGCATTACAAACGTGCTGCTATGTTGCTCTAAACGGACGCTAGTTGGCCAACGACTGGTAACTGTTTTCATACGGGTATAAAAGCGCACTCCGTCGTTGCCGTGGACATTGAGCGGCCCAAAAATAGAGCGCTTCCAGCCCCCGAAACTGTGGAAGGCCATCGGTACTGGAATGGGCACATTCACGCCGATCATCCCGACTTGAACATCTTCACTAAACTGACGGGCGGTCTCACCATCACGGGTAAAGATAGCGGTGCCATTGCCGTACTCATGACGATTGATTAGGGCCAGAGCAGTGTCGTAATCGCTGACACGCACAATTGCCAGTACCGGACCAAAAATTTCTTCTTGATAGAGGGTCATCTCCGGGGTGACCTGATCGATCAGAGTTGGGCCCACAAAATAACCAGCCTCGTGACCAGCTACGCTGAAGTTTCGACCGTCTACCACAATGCTTGCCCCTTGGCTTTCCCCTGAGCTGATATATTGATAGATCTTCTGCTTATGTGGTTCGGAAATCACCGGCCCCATGTCGTTTTCTGGTCCATCGACAATGCCCGGACCAACTCGCATCTGGGCGATTTTATGTTGCAGGTTTTCAAGCAAGGCATCCCCAATTTCATCGCCAACTACAACCGCCACTGACAGGGCCATGCAGCGCTCACCTGCGGCGCCAAAAGCGGCTCCCATGATGGCACTCGCTGCCATTTCCAGATCGGCATCGGGCATCAAGATACAGTGATTTTTGGCGCCGCCTAAGGCCTGACAACGTTTACCATGGGCAGATGCGGTAGCGTAAATATATTCGGCTATCGGGGTGGAACCAACAAAGCTGACCGCTTGCACGCGAGGGTCGCTTAATAGCACATCGACCGCTTGTTTATCGCCGTTGACTACATTAAACACGCCATCGGGGAGTCCCGCCTCTTTGAGCAGTTCTGCCATGATCAGGCTGAGTGAGGGATCTTTTTCCGAAGGCTTTAGTACAAAGCTATTACCGGTTGCCAGTGCGATCGGGAACATCCACATCGGCACCATTGCGGGGAAGTTGAATGGTGTAATCCCGACGCAAACTCCCAGCGGCTGCATTAAGGAATGACTATCCACACCCGTTCCGACATTGGCAGAGTGTTCGCCTTTTTGTAAATGTGGAATACCACAAGCAAATTCAACCACCTCTAAACCCCGAGTGACTTCGCCGACGGCATCGGAGTATATTTTACCGTGTTCATTGGAGATCACGCGAGCTAGGCGATCGATGTTTTGTTCCAGTAAGCCTTTAAATTTGAACATCACTCGAGAGCGTTTTAAAGGCGAAGTTTTGGCCCACGCAGGAAAGGCATTTTCGGCAGCGGCAATCGCTTCTCTAGTTTCTTCCGCACTGCTTAAGGCGACTTGTTTAGTCTGCTCGCCAGTCGCGGGATTGTAGATAGCAGCCAAGCGCTGACTGCGAGTTTCACGGATTTGACCGTGGATAAAATTCTGAACGGTTTCCATTATTAATCCTTAGTTGGCCCTAGTGATTGAATAAGCCAGCATCAGCGGCCATTTGATTGAGATTTTTGTAACCCAACTTGGCGTAGGTGAGGGGATGCGCAATGGCAGGATCTTGTTCTGCTTCGACCACCAGCCAGCCTTGATATTGATGTGCAGCCAAGACTTGCAGAATCGGCGGATAGTCCACACCACCGTCTCCGGGAACGGTAAAAACACCATCTAGGACCGCGTCAAGAAAGCTGGTTTTACGGTTTTTAACATCAGCGAGGATATCCAGACGAATGTCTTTGGTATGGACATGATTGATCCGATGGGCCCATTTTTTAGCGACTTTCAGCGGGTCGTCACCAGCAAACACAAGATGACCAGTATCCAGTAATAAGCCGACTTCATCCCCGGTGTGTTGCATTAGTTGGTCGATATCTGCGGCTGATTCAATCACCGTTCCCATATGATGGTGATAGGCAACCTGAACCCCCTGGCTTCGGGTGTAGCGTGCAAATTCGGTGAGCTTCTTACCATAGTCCTGCCATTGCTCGGCTGGGAATTGCGGACGAAGGTGGACTGGGGTGTCCTGTTTACCGTGGATACAGTGGGTGACCTCGGCAAATACCATCACCTTGGCCCCGAGTTCGCGAAGTAAGGTGAGATGGTCTTGAACTGCCTCAATTTCTTGCTCCACGCTACGGCTTAGCAGCTCTCCCGAATACCACCCCGAGACTAATTGAAGCTGGTGTTGAGCAAGAATGGGGCCTAACACACTAGCTTCACGAGGGAATTTATTTCCCAACTCAAATCCACTGAAACCAGCTAATACACCTTCTGAGAGGCAAGTTTCTAAGGGGGTTTCGGCACCTAAAGACGGTAGATCATCATTGGTCCAGGTGAGTGGGTTAATTCCAATTTGTACGGTCATTATTGCTGCCCTCCTATTAAATTATTTGACGTTGTTTTGCTGCTTCATAGCGTTGACGTGCGGCGCGAACGGGTTCGCGAACCGAGACTTCCGGTATCGCCACTTCCCACCAGGAACCGCCCGATTCCGTGGTGCTAAGTGGATCGGTGTCCAAGCTAATCACATAGCTGATGGGAGAAGCCTTCGCGCGCAGTAAAGCTTGTTCAAGCGCTGAAATGTTGGTCACTTGCTCAGCCTGTGCACCTAACGAACGGGCATGCGCCGCAAAATCGGTTTTTGGGGCACCCTGTTCGACGCTATTACAATCTTGCAGTAGATTATTAAACCCGGCGCCGCCACAAGCTTGTTGTAAACGGTTGATACAGCCATAACCGCGATTATCAAGAACCACAATAATCAGCTTCAGCCCCAGCATCACCGAAGTGGCAATTTCAGAATTAAGCATTAGGTAAGAGCCGTCGCCGACCATCACAAAGATTTCCGATTCTGGTTTTGCCATTTTAACCCCAAGACCCCCGGCAATTTCGTAGCCCATACAAGAGAAGCCATATTCGAGGTGATAACCTTTGTCGTAGCGGGTACGCCATAGCTTATGCAGTTCACCGGGTAAGCCACCGGCGGCACATACCACGATATCTTGCTCGCCAGCGCTGCGGTTCACCGCCCCAATCACTTCTGCATCGGTAGGCAGAGAGCTGTGGCGATCGGTCATGGCAATCGATACGGTTTGATTCCATTGCTGACGGTACTGTTCGGCTTGGTCGCGCCAGTCGGCAGTGCTGCTCCAACCGTCTAATGCCGTTTGTAGCAGCGGTAGAACCCGTTTAGCATCTGCAACCAAGGCTTGGCTGTAATGTTTGCTGGCGTCGAAGCCGTTGATATTAATGGATATGATGCGAGCATCGGCCTTGAACAAGGCCCGCGAACTAGAGGTAAAGTCTTGCAAACGGGTGCCAACAGCAATCACCACGTCGGCTTCTTTGGCCAGGTGGTTGACGGCTTCGGAACCAGTGACGCCAATCGCCCCCAGATTGCAGACGTGATCCCAAGGTAAAGCACCCTTACCTGCCTGGGTTTCACCAACTGGCAGCTGATAAGCTTCGACAAAGGCTTTAAATTCGGCGGTGGCTTCGGAGTAGTGAATCCCTCCTCCTGCGATCACCAGTGGTTGCTTGGCCTGTTGTAGCAACGCCACTGCTTGGGCTAGTTCAAATTCGTCGGCTCCCATGCGGCGAACATGATGAATTTTCTCGGCAAAGAAATGGTCGGGGTAGTCAAAGGCCATGGTTTGCACATCTTGTGGTAGCGCCAAGGTGACTGGTCCACATTCGACCGGATCGGTGAGTACTCGCATCGCTTGCGGTAAGCTGTTGAGCAATTGTTCTGGCCGGGTGATGCGATCGAAAAAACGACTGACCGGTTTGAAGCAATCGTTGGGCGTGATGGTGGCATCGCTCCAGTTTTCGATTTGCTGTAATACCGGATCGGGTTCGCGAGTGGCAAAGGTATCACCCGGTAACAGTAAAATCGGCAGCCGATTTACATGGGCGAGAGCGGCTGCGGTGACCATATTCAGAGCCCCTGGACCGACCGAACTGGTTGCGGCCATCATGCGTCGGCGATTATTCGCTTTAGCAAAAGCGATGGCACTGTGGGCCATCGCTTGTTCATTATGGGCTCGATAAGTTGGTAAGCTGTCGTTGACGTGATACAGGGCTTCGCCTAGTCCGGCGACATTACCGTGGCCAAAAATGGCAAATACCCCGTGGAAAATCGCTTGAATTTCACCGTCAATCTCAACTTTCTGTGCCTGCATAAACTTCACCAAGGCTTGAGCCATGGTTAAACGCACGGTTTTTGCTGTTGTCATCTGAATTTCCTCTTAGCCGCGTTCACGCCACATGCGTATTAGGCTATGGTAATTGCGTTTGATCTGTTGGTTCAGTTGTTGGGCGCCAATTTCCCCCGCCAGCCAAGCTTGTGCAGGCTTGCCAAAAATGGTGCGCCCCACCGCAAAGCCTTTAACTAGTTTGCTGGGTGCGGCTTGATTAAAGCCTGCTCGTAATTCTTCTTCGGGTGCATCTAGACCAAGTAGGACCACCCCGTGACAGTGGGGATCGCGTTCTGCGACGAGCGTTTCAATTTGTTGCCAGCTGTCGCTTTGCATGGGTGGAAGTTTCCACCAATCTGGTTTCACCCCCAAGTTATAGAAGCGCTGCATGGCGCGCAGGTACAGCGAGTCATTACGAGCCATATCGGCGGGTAGAATGACTTCTAACAGCATTTCATGGCCCGATTGACAACAGGCGGCGTACACCTCTTGGATCTGCTTCTCCTGTGCGAGGCGCAGTGGGTGGGCATCTTCTGGATGAAAGAACACTAAACATTTTACGATGTGCTCCAGCGGCCATTCGATGAGTTGTGAACCAATATTGCCGTGTTCCATCGCCAGTGGTCGTGAACCTGGAAGCTCTACCGGTCTGGCAATCCACCAGTCGCTTCCGGTGACTTCATTTAATACCCTTTGACCAAAGCGGCTATCACATAGAATGCCCGCTTTTCCTTGTAGCTCTGCTTCTGCGGTAACTTCTTGGCAAGCTTTAAAAATCAATTGCTTTAGGGGAGCAATAAGGCTGAGGTCGGCACCTGCTTCACGCGCCATTTCGACAAACTGGATCCGGTGATCAAAGGCCAATATGCATAACTCTCCCCAGCTTCTATCGCGGGTAGTGACGCGGTGGAGATGGTTTAAGTGTGGATCTAAATCTGGACGTGGCACTGCTGCGGCACGCGACAGATAATCATCGAGCTCTTCTTTACTAGGCATCGCTGGCGCGCAACCGTGGCGTGACACCACTAAGGCGCCGCAGGCATTGGCGTAAGCGCCCGCTTGTTGCCAGCTTTCATCATTTAGGTAACCGCGTAATAAGCCGGACATAAAGGCATCGCCAGCGCCAAGTACGTTTAATACATCCACTTGTACGCCTAAGGCGTTAATACCTGCATCTAGATTGTTGGGGATAGCTTCGGTAAATATTGAGCACCCCAAGGTTCCGCGTTTGCAAACAAGCGTTGCATTGGATACTTCACGGACGCTTGTTAACGCGCTAAGGGTGTCGGTTGACCCTCCGGCAATATGGATCTCTTCCTCTGTCCCGACAATCAGGTCGAATAAACCTAATACCTCTTGTAATTGGCGGGTAACTTCCGTTGATTCGATAAAGCGTGTCTCTCCATCACCCAGTGATGTAAGGCCCCAAAGCACCGGTCGATAATCAATATCCAGTGCGGTTTTTACGCCGTGTTTACGCGCATATTTGAGAGCGGTTATTACGGCTTCGCGTGTGTTTGGGTGAGACAGGTGAGTCCCGGTAATTGCTAAGCATCGGGCGGAGGCAATATAGCCTTCGTCGACATCATCTGCACGAATCGCCATATCAGCGCAGTTGTCACGATAGAAAATGAGCGGGAAGGTGTCTTCATCTTTAATACCCAAAATAACTAGTGCTGTGAGGCGTTCTTTATCGGTGATAAGGTGACTGGTATCAACGCCCACACGCTGTAGTTCTTCACGTAAGAAACGTCCCATGTGTTCATCACCAACCCGTGCGAACATTGAAGACTTCAGTCCTTGGCGGGCGGTCCCATAGGCGACATTCCCGGAAGATCCGCCTAAGTATTTGGAAAAAGAGCCCATATCTTCCAAACGTGCGCCTATTTGTTGACCATAGAAGTCAACCGCCACTCGCCCCATACAAATCAGATCAAGCTTCTTATCAAGAGCCTTCATTGTTTCGTCACTCCTTAAAAACGTGTTGGTTTCTCACCTAGGATACTTAGCTAGCATCCGCTTTATCTTACACCCTATATGAAATATATGTTTCGAATCAAAATTAACTCGAAATATTTAATCTGAAGTGTGATCGGTGATCTGTTTTTCGTTCATTAGCATAAAATCGAAGGGCAAATGATTTCATTTTTGACTCGCAATTATCGCCTAAAACGAGACTTTAATAAGTGGAATGAAAATTCCACAAAGATTTGTTGGTAACAATAATAAATCCCCGTAATTACTATTTACCACTTTAAAAGAATGAAAATCAATTGGTTAGATGTTATTTCCAAAATGGAATATAAATTTCAATGAGACCAGCTTAACACTTTTAACAATTAAGAAACATTGGGGCTGGTTATATTTACGACATCATTTTATAGTTCAATACCAAGGGCAAATAATTACTATTCAAGACTTTCGGCAAGGCTTTTACTAGGTTATACGCCATAAGAATTGAAATTTTTGTATGAAATACAGGACGTTCTATCGTTCAATCTGAAATGAAAATTTCATTTTGAGTCCTGATGGTTGATCAATAACAAAGGAGATATTCATGCCATCATTTAAACAATACCTCACCCGGGGGCTTAGTCCCGTGAGACAACTCATGACAATGAGCTTCTCTATGCTTAAAGGTGTTTTGGTTGTCGCAGGCTTTTTGCTGCTGACGGCTTGTGGTCAAGAAGAGGCGAAAAGTGATGTCACCCGGATCGGTGTGGCGATCCCTAATTTTGACGATACCTTCATGGTGTATATGAAAGATGCCATGGACAAATATGCAAAGCAGCAAAATGGAAAAGTTGAACTGTTGTTTGTTGATGCGAAGGAAGACACCGCCAAACAATTGGGTCAGGTTGAAAACTTTATTGTTCAGAAAATGGATGCGATTGTCTTAGTGCCAGTGAACACCGAAGCAACGCAGCCGATGACTGACAGCATCGTGAAGGCGGGTATTAAACTGGTTTATTTGAATCGTCGTCCTTCTTACCTCCCGCAAGGCGTGTCTTATGTGGGATCCGAAGAGTTGAAGTTTGGTGAAACTCAAGCAGCCTATGCCGCGAAAGCTAAAGAAGGTGGCAATGTTGGGATCTTAATGGGGATGTTGACTCAAGAAGCGGCGATTATGCGAACCAAGGGTGTCGAAGATTATTTCGCCGATAAACCTAAGTTTAAGGTGGTACGTAAACAAACCGGTTTATGGCAGCGTACCCAAGGGATGTCGGTCATGGAAAACTGGCTGAATTCTGGCGATAAGCTCGACATCATTTTAGCCAACAATGATGACATGGCTTTGGGTGCCATTCAGGCCTTGCAAGCCGCCGGTAAACTTGATGACACACTAGTGGTTGGTGTTGATGCAACACCCGATGGTTTGACGGCGGTTAAAAGTGGTGCGTTGAATGCCACGGTATTCCAAGACGGTTCGGGTCAAGCCCGTGCGGCGATTGATACTGCGGTTGATGCTGTAAAAGGGAAACCGCATGAGCAGATTACTTGGATCCCAGCAGAACTCGTCACCAAAGATAATTTGGCTGCCTTTGAAGCCAAACATAAAAGCTAAATTGTGCGTCGCAAACGCTCACGTGATACCAATCTAGACAAGCCAATGTTTAAAGCGCGCAGCGGCTTGTTTAGCTTGGTCACACGCTAGTCATTTATGTTGTGGCTCTATCCCATGTTTCTATAGTTGCTGTGGTGGAGCCCTTTGGGGAGTATTCAATATGAGTCAAGTTTTACTCGAAATGCGTGGTATCACCAAGAGTTTTCCGGGTGTCAAAGCATTAGACAATGTTCGGTTAACCTTAAGAGAAGGTCGCGTTATGGCCTTGATGGGAGAAAATGGCGCTGGTAAATCCACACTGATGAAGGTGATGTTTGGTATTTATCAACGCGATAGTGGCAACATTTTTTATCGAGGAAAAGCGGTTGAATTTTCTGGGGCTAAAGATGCCTTAGAAGCTGGGGTTTCGATGATTCATCAGGAGTTATCGCCGATCCTCCACCGTAGTATTGCTGAAAACATATGGTTAGGACGGGAGCCGTTAAAAGGCCCGTTAAAACTGATTGACCATCCAAAAATGTATCGTGATACAGAAGCCTTGTTGGAAAAACTCGATCTTCATTTAGATCCAAGAACGCCGATGGTCGATCTGACGGTGGCCACCATACAAATGGTGGAGATTGCCAAGGCCATTTCCTACAACTCAGAGATTATCATTATGGATGAACCGACTTCGGCGCTGACCGATAAAGAAGTCGCTCACCTATTTAAGATCATCGATATGCTGAAGTCTCGAGGTTGTGCGGTGGTTTATATTAGCCACAAAATGGATGAGATTTTTCGTATTTGCGATGATATCACGGTGTTTCGTGACGGGTGCTTTATCGGTGAACGCGAGGCCAAAGACACGAATAATGACGAATTGGTGCAAATGATGGTGGGGCGAGATCTGGGGGATGTTTTTCCACCACCAACCGCTAAACCGGGCAAAACTCGCTTAGAAGTGCGTGATCTGACGGTTAAAGGTTCATTTGAGAATGTTAGCTTTGATCTTCGTGAGGGAGAGATCCTCGGGATCGCAGGATTAGTTGGCGCGGGACGAACCGAGCTAATTGAAACCTTGTTTGGGGTGCGTCAAAAAGATGCGGGCTTGATTCGTATCAATGGCAACGAGGTGGATATTAAAACACCGCAAGATGCGATTCGCCATAAAATGGCATTTTTGACCGAAGATCGACGCCAATCGGGCTTGTACCTGATGCTGGATATCTTTGCCAATACCTCGATTGCCCACCTCGATGCCTACCGTAACAAAGTAGTGAATGTCTTAGATGTTCGGAAAATGCGTACCGATAGTGCCGAGCACTGTAAGAAGCTCAAGGTTAAAACCCCTGATATGCATGAAACCATCGATAACCTCAGTGGTGGAAATCAACAAAAAGTATTGCTGGCGCGTTGGATGCTGACCAAGCCGGACATTTTGTTTCTTGATGAACCGACTCGCGGTATCGATGTTGGTGCGAAATCAGAAATTTACAAATTAATGCGCTTACTAACGGGAATGGGGAAGAGTCTGGTGATGATCTCATCCGAACTGCCAGAAGTGATGGGGATGAGTGATCATATTCTGGTGATGCATGAAGGTCAGCTTAAAGGTGCCGTCGCAGGATCTGATGCCTCCCAACAAAAAATTATGACGATGGCGCTGAGCTAGCTTTCAGAGTGTGAAAAGAAAGCTAAGTAGCTAGAAAAACTATTTAAGGAATAGAGTGATGATTGCGAAACTGCTTAAGGCGAGCCCCAGTGTTGAGGCGTCGAACAACAATATGAAACGTTTTGTTTCTAAGTACGCGATTTATGTCGTCTTTGTCGCCATGTGTATCGTGATGTCGATTTTATCACCGGTGTTTCTTTCGGTTGCTAATTTATTGAACGTTGCGACTCAGATGGCCAGTGTTGGTCTGTTGGCCTTGGGTGTGACAATTATTATTATCACCCGCGGCATCGACCTTTCTTCGGGATCTGTTTTGGCGGTGGCTGCGGTGGTGTCTGCCAGTATGGCGCAAACTATCGATTGGGGGATGCGGATGTATCCTAATATGCCGGAACTGCCGATTATTGTTCCAATTCTAGCGGCATTAGCGGTCGGCGCAGTGTGTGGTTACATTAATGGTGCCTTGATTGCCTATACCAGGCTCCCGCCCTTTATTGCGACTTTGGGGATGATGATCGTTGCTCGTGGCGCTGCGCTGTTGTATTCCGATGGCCGCCCGATTAGCAGCCTGACAAGTTCCTACCAATGGATTGGCCAGGGGAATATTCTAGGGATCCCGGTACCGATCCTGATTTTCATTGCACTTGCAGTGTTATCCTACATTTTGTTGAACTATACCCGATTTGGTAAGTACGCTTACGCGATTGGTGGCAACGAGACTGCCGCTTATGTATCGGGTATTAATGTCACAAAGTACAAGATTTTGGTGTATACCTATGCCGGCACGCTGGCAGGGATTGCGGCTTTGATCCTCTCTGCTCGCATTAACTCGGGTCAACCGGGTTTAGGGGTGATGTACGAGCTAGACGCGATTGCGGCTGCGACGGTTGGTGGTGTTTCTCATGCCGGTGGTATTGGTACTATTCAGGGAACTATTATCGGAACCATGATAATGGGGGTTTTACAAAACGGTCTCGACTTGCTGAATATCTCCGCATATTGGCAGCAAATTGTTAAAGGCTTGGTGATCATTGGTGCCGTTATGTTTGATATGAAACGTCACCGTAAGGGACACTAAGTTCTGTCGGTATCTAAGTGAGATGATGTAGGATCAGTTTGATGGCAATGATCCTACATTCGTTCCGATAATCGATAATTGAGCTGCTATTCTATTCCGTCTCATCGCTCTCTTTGTTGTTTCAATCCATTCCTTATATCAAACACATTTCGAAACAAAAATTTCATTTACTTTTGGTATACGGTATATTTACGGAAAATGTATTTCAATTTTTAGTTCAGGAGAGTCTAATGAAAGCTGCCGATTCGCTGAGTGAACTGCAGGAACATATTCGTCATAATTACGCGGATCTGAGTAAACGTCTCCAGCAAGTTGCTAAGTATATCCTTGATAATTCGAATAGTGTTGCCTTTGATACGGTGGCTGTCATTGCGCAGCAAGCGGAAGTGCCGCCATCTACACTGATTCGGTTTGCCAATGCCTTTGGTTTTAGTGGTTTTAACGATATGAAACAGTTGTTTCGTCGTAATTTAGTTGAAGAGACAACCAGTTATACCGATCGGGCGCGTTTATATAAACAGCTGGAAAGTGACCCGTTACCACCGGAAACGCCGAAGGGGATTTTGGAAGAATTCGTCCGGGCAAACTGTCAGGCGATGAATCACTTAGTGTCGCAAATTTCCGAAGAAAACCTGCAGCAGGCGGTTGATATCTTACAGCGTGCGGAAAATATCTATCTGATTGGTCTACGTCGTTCGTTTAACGTGGCTTCTTATTTGACTTATGCTTTCCGGCATCTCAATAAACGGGCATTTTTAATCGATGGCTTGGGGGGGATGTTTAAAGAACAATTGAGTATGATTGGCCCAAAAGACGCCGTGGTGGCGATTAGTTTTAGTCCTTACGCTCAAGAAACGGTGATGCTGAGTGAAGTTGCATCTAAAGCGGGGGCACAGCAAATTGTGATTACCGATAGTCAGATCAGCCCTTTGGCCTCATTTAGTGATGTCTGTTTTGTGGTGAAAGAAGCTAAAGTTGACGCGTTTCGTTCTCAATCTGCATCGCTTTGTTTGGCGCAAACGCTGGCGGTTTCAATGGCCTTTGAAGAGCGAGAGTAAAGTGATTGAGAGAACAAGCAAAGCCGTGTACGCGGCTTTGCTTGTTTTTATCGACAGAAAAAATTGTTTGAATCTCAAGCCTTGTCTGGTAGGAGGCGCTTATAGGGCCACAGTCATACCTGACTTGAGCGATAGTAAAGCGGCATCTGCCATTTTTAGTGCCAATTCCCCATCATCGCCTGAACATTCTGGGCTTGCGCCATTCAGCACATCCACAAAGTGTTGCCACTCTGCAATGTAAGCGTCCTTATAGCGTTCAAGAAAGAAAAGCATCGGTTTTGCTGCATGTTGCCCGGTATGTGTCCACTGGCTCACCAGACTTTCTCGTTGGTTTTCGGCTTGAAGCATCCCGAGTTCGCCATGTAACTCGAGTCGCTGATCGTAGCCATAGCCTGAGCGACGGCTATTTTGGATGACCGCCATGGCTCCCGAGGGGAAGTTGAGGATCAGTACCGCAGTATCGATATCACCCGCTTCACCAATCGCAGGATCGACTTTACAACTGCCATGCGCTGAAATTGACAGCGGGTCTTCCCCGAGAATAAAACGGGCCATATCCAAATCATGAATCGTCATGTCTCGGAAGATGCCGCCAGACACTTGACTATATTCGGCTGGTGGTGGCTCAGGATCCCGCGAGGTAATCGTGAGGGTGGCTGGTGCGCCAATCGCGCCTTGGTCCAACTGCTGTTTTAATGCCCGAAATTGAGGATCGTAGCGGCGGTTAAAGCCTACTAGGATCGGTACTTGATGGGTTTTCACTACGGCCAGGCAATCGCGGACACGGCTGATATCTAAGTCAATCGGTTTCTCACAGAAGATCGCTTTCCCTGCTTTGGCGGCAAGTTCTATTAAATCGGCGTGGGTGTCTGTTGCTGAACAAATACATACGCCATGGATCTGCTCATCTTGCATGGCTAGTTCAAGAGTCTGACGTTGCGCGCCATACTGCTGGCAGAGTTGCTCGGCATTCACATCATAGGGGTCGATCACCGAATACAAGCGTGTTTGTGGATGATTGGCAATATTGACAGCATGGACTTGTCCAATCCGTCCTGCACCGAACAGTGCGATATTAAACATGTTGTGCTCCTTACGGGTGTGACAGAAGAAAACCCACCGTTGAACATAATTGAGCGGGTTTACGTTTGGGTAATGGGGGCCTTACATAAATTAATTGAAGCTTCATTGTTACCTCGAGTTATGCGCTGACATAGCTTGCAGAGTTAATCCAAGCGTGATCTTTTTCCCATGCAAATAACCATTTTCGAGTGGGTCCTGCCATTACATTTAAGTAGTAACTGTTATAGCCAGCAATTGTCGCTACCGGATGATAACCCTTGGGCACCATCACCACGTCTTTGTCATAGACTGCCATAGATTCATCGAGCTCACGATCATCGGTGTAAACTCGTTGCATGCAAAAGCCTTGCGGTGGATTGAGGCGGTGATAGTAGGTTTCTTCCAAATAGGTTTCGTTAGGCTCGGCATCTTGATCGTGCTTATGGCTGGGATACGAACTGGTACAACCTTCTTCGGTGTAAACTTCTACCACTAGCAGGCTATCGGCTTCTTTGCTATCGGGGAGAATATTGTGAACATAACGTTGATTTCTGCCTTGGCCTCGATGCTCTGCATCAATATGCGCTGGTGTGATCAGTCGTGTTGGATAATTTCCTTTTCCGGGTGCTTCGCAGACAGCCAACTCAAGCTTGCTATTCGCAACAATGGTCACCGCTTCGTTGATAGCGACATAGACAGCATAGGGTTTTTTCTTTTCAAAGGGACTCATACGGTCGCCAATATTAGCGAAGGTTTGTTGTGGGGTTTTGATGGTTGCCCGCCCAGAGACCAACACCAAACATTTTTCATTGTCGCTTGCGTCTAGGGTAAACGATTCACCCCGTTGCCGTTCATAGACTTTAAAACCAACATATTGCCAACCTGCCGATTGGGGGGTGATCTCTTGGACTAATCCTTGATTGTTGTGGGGTTGATATTTAGATAACAAGCGAGGCATAAGTGAATACTCCATCGATTAAGATAAAATGTATTTTTCATTACTCTAGCTATATGGAATTAAAATTTCATTGTTAATTTTGTATTTGATGATTTTTTGTGGGCTATTTAACAAGTTTTAAACAAAACCACCACATTTGTTAGCGCCGATTTGATTGGCGATTGCTTGAAGCGCATCTATCGATGGTTGGTGTAAACAACGAAGGATGGGCTAGCGGCATAGTGCTGTTTAAGGTGCGGTATAAATTGGCGGCTTTGACCATCGATTAAATTCAGGGGATTGACAGGAGAATATTAAACCATGGACAGGAAGTTACATTGAGGCTGAGCAAGCCACCTTGTATAACAGCTGGCTTGTTGCGTATTCGTTTCGTTGTTTAGCGCTTTAATTTAAATTGGCGAAGCAGATTATTTAGCTCTTGAGATTCCTTTGAAAGCTCAGTGGCTTTAAACAGCTTGCAGTTGATGTCTCGGGCGAAGAGCTGAGTTGCTTCAATCTTTATAGCTACATCGGTGAAGTGATAGGACTACAAGGAAAAATCCGTTGTAGCCCTATCCTAGGAAAGGAGCCTCATTTAAGATTATGTTTCCGCTGAAGGCGCTGCCTTAATGCCTTAGTCGGGATATAGATTTCGTATCGACACAAATTCATCAATGTTCTCTAGAAAAAGATCAATCAAGTTTGGGTCAAATTGTGCACCTTTACTTTGTTCGAAATACTCGATGACTTGTTCGAGAGGCCAGGCATCTTTATAGCAACGTTGGCTTTTTAATGCGTCGAATACATCAGCAATCGCCGTAATTCTGGAGTAAATATGGATCTTTTCTCCTGACTTTTTATGTGGATAACCGTTGCCATTCCAATGTTCGTGATGTTCTAGCGCGACAATGGCCGCCAACGCAATGATATCGCCATCGTCATTATGTAGCAGTTGGTAGCCAATTTGGGTATGGGTCTCCATTAATGATCTTTCTTCAGCGCTGAGCCGCCCAGGTTTATTTAAAATCGCTTCTGGAATACCAATTTTTCCTACATCGTGCATCGGGCTAATAATTTCTAATACTTCGCAATCTCTGGCCGAAAGCCCTATCAGTTTACCGAGGTGAGCCGAAAGTTTGGCCACTCGCTTCACATGGTTGCCTGTTTCCCCCGAGCGGGTTTCAATCGAGTTACCTAGCACATGAATTAATTTCTTTTGGATCTGCAGTGTTTGGCTTTGTAGGTTAACGATCTGCTTATCTTTTTTACTCATTTCTTGGCGACGTTTAAGCAGATAACTGAGTAGCACAATCACTAAAACGAGAGCAAAGATAATGCTACCCGCGATAAAAAACAGCAGGTGATTGCGTTCCCAAAATGAAATCGGTCGACCGATTACCTTTGAGTTTGTTGGCAATAATGATTCGTCGATTTGGTATTTTTTTAAGGCGTGGTATTGAAATACTGGCGCTTGATCGGAGTTTACTTCGATGGGGGTCTTAACTGGTTTTGGCAATTGTCGCCCCAAAATATCCAGCATTTGCACGCCTTGCTTGTAGGAGCCGTTGACGTAGCCTCCTAATACATCTCCTTTGAGGTAAAAGTTCCAAAGTACAAATATAGGGGCTTTGCTAGCTGCGGATAGTTCTAGTGCGGTCTTGGTATAGCCATGATAAATGTTGTTGCTCACTTCGGTATTAAAGTGAGTTAATAACACTGCATCATCAGGGGATATCTGAGCGAGAATATTGCTGGTTTGTTGCAGCGTTTTATCCCTTATTTCGACTAATTTTAAGTTGGGTAAGCCTTTTAAGGCAGTCATAATGCGCGTTCTTAATAGCTCAGAGGAAACCCCGGAATCAGCCAGATAATAAAGTTGTTTCAACTTAGGCCTGAGTCTAATAATGAGTGCTAAATTTTCTTGAATATTGTCGAGTTCAAAAAGGACGGTACCTTTGTTTGTGGTCGGGTTGAGAGTGGCTTCGAAATCACCAATGCCTGCCGCAACGGTGGGTAGATTTTTCAGATTGGGAATATCTAAACGCTTGAAAAAGCGAAGGGCGTTATCGTCGGTAAGCAGTACTCCGTCAAAATGATAATTTTGGTACTTTATTGCCAGATATTCTTTTAGTTTCTGATAGTAGGCTTGGGAGTATAAACGTTTACTATCGATATACTCGACGGATAGCTTAAGTGGGTGGGTTGCAGCATCGGCTGCGTCTCTAATGCCTCGTTGAAATTCTCGGGTCCATTCATAATCTGAGTCATAAGAATGTAATACCAGAATGTGCTGCTTTCCTTCTGCGGCGTAGCTGGTTGGGCAGGCAAGACAGAGAGTCAGTAGCAAACAATAGCGCAGAAGCTCCTTCACTTAAGTTGTCTCCTTATAACTTAGTGTGGTCAATGAAAGGCACATAGGTGCTGATTCAGCAGTGCATATGACTAATGCCTCACTCAGCGAATCAATATCCCTGAAAATGGGAGCTTTGTCTCTAGTTAACGGTTTACTGATTAAAATCGACGGTTTTCATGCGTGAACAAGACTGACGATTTGTATTATCAATTTAATATCTCAGTATAAATCGACTTGAGCAAGCTATTTTTAACTGAAGAATAAAAGCTATATCAAAGTCTTACAATTTTTGCAGTCATTTGTTATTTATGACTGAAAATTAGTTCTCTTCTCAGCGTGAAGGTTACAATTTTATTCAAATGGATGATACATTCGGGGTAATCGTTTTCCTTTTTGTTGGCTTTATGCCGGATTGAAACGTCTATTTAGACTTATTACTTTTGTTTTTCAAAAAACTATCACGCCAAATAAATTGAAAACCGACGATCACTGATTTACTCACGCACCGCCCTTCGAACCGTTCAAGCAGCAGTGATACTGCCGTTTCTCCCATATCGTGGGGGTAGAGTCGTAAGGTGGATAAACTGGGATGTAGATGTTCTGCACTTGGGATGTCATTAATGCTAATCACTTGAATATCTTCAGGAATCCTTATTCCATGTTGATGAATCGCCTTAATCGCGCCCATTGCGACAATATCGGTTGCAGCAAATAGTATATCGGGCGCCGTACAATTTCTTAACATTTTGTTCATACCATCAAAACCAGAGTCGATACAAAAGCGTTCACTGACGATGCAGCGTGCGGCATCGTAGAGCCCTTGTTGTTGGGTTAAAGCTCTAAAAACTTGGAGTCGCTCATCTTGATTACCAATAAAGGCTGGCCGTTGCGTGCCATTTTTCAGCATGGTGTTGACCACGAATTCAGCAGCTTTGGTTCGATCACATAAGACCGTATCGACATTTAATGCGTTGGGGGAATAATCAACGCAGACCAACTGGGCATTAAGCGACAATATATAGTCGATCTCTGCATCGGTGAAATTACCGACACAAATCACGCCATTTGACTGGCTCAATTCCCGTTCATGCTTCGATAAGTCTTTTTTAAATACTCGTTTAAGCGTGATGTCATGCATTTGGCATTTGTGTTCTAGACCAAGGCGAATATAGGTGAAATAGGGGTCATCTAACTCTTGCTCGGCGGAATGATGATAAACCACGCACAGTTGAATTGGGCTTTGGTGGCCGCGTTGGTAATTGGCCCGAGCAATAATACGTTGCTGCTCGGGTTGGTTTTGTCTACGCTGCCTAGGTGAAAGGTAAGCTAGGCTGGCGGCTACCTCTAATATTTTTTCACGTTTGTCATGACTAATCGATAAGGTTGGATCTTGATTAATGACGCGCGACACCGTTGACGGTGAAACTCCGGTCATTTTCGAGATATCGCTGAGTTTTGCCATATTTTAATCTCTTAGAATACTTCAGATATCTAGCGGATTGCTCTAGAGGTAGCAGTATACGATTAAACTAGTGGTGGGTTCCAAGTTGATTCCCCCTCGCCAAATAAATTATCTTATTTCGAGTGATAGAACAGCATGTTTGTTGGTTATTTGTTGGCATTTTGTTGTATTTCTCAGCTGGAGGTAAAATTTAGTAAATTTTTACCTGTGAATTGCTGTCCTTGTTTTATATTTCGCATAAAAACTACAAAAGATGTGATGCCACGCGCTTTTAGGCCGAAATGAAATTTGCTAGATGTTGTAAGCACTCATCGTAAGCTTAATAATGTAAACGTTACCACCATTGTCATTCAGTATGGAGATTGGAGAGATGAATCGTTTGCAACTATTAAGTATTGCAGCTTTAGCTAGCTGTAGTGTTCAAGCCACTGAAATTACGGCATGGGCTTGGGATCCTAATTTTAACGTTGCAGCATTGAAGGAAGCGGCAAGCGTTTATCAAAAAGATCATCCTGATTTTACCTTAAATGTGATTGCTTCAGGTAAAGAAGATGTGGAGCAAAAATTACACACCATGCTAGCCTCGGGCGTGACGTCTGCCCTACCTGATATTGTATTGATCGAAGATTACAACGCTCAAAAATATTTGAATGCCTACCCCGGTTCGTTTCAAGCTATGCAGTCGGTGGTTGACTATCGTCAATTTGCACCTTACAAAGTCGAAGTGATGACTGTTGGTAAAGACGTGTATGGCTTGCCTTTTGATTCAGGGGTTGCGGGGTTGTTTTATCGCCGTGACTTGTTGAAGCAGGCGGGAATCAGTGCCGATGATTTGCAAAGTATCAGTTGGGATGAGTACATCGATATCGGTAAGAAAGTGAAGCAAACCACAGGCAAATATATGATGGGGTTTGATATTCAAGACACCGTGTTTATCCATATTTTGATGCAGTCGGGTGGCGAGTGGTTCTTTAATCATGATGGTAGTTTGAACATTTTGCATAACAAGGCTTTAAAAGAAGCATTGAAAACAGTGAAAGCGATCCATGATGCAAAAATTGTTCGTCCGGTATCGGGCTGGTCTGATTTTGTGGGTAGCTTCAACAGCGGCAAGGTTGCTTCGGTGACTTCTGGCGTGTGGATGATTGGCTCAGTGAAAAGTGAAGCCAGCCAATCTGGTCAATGGGGGGTCGCACCGATCCCTAAATTGAATCTGGCCAATTCCGTTCATGCTTCTAACCAAGGTGGTTCTAGCTGGTACGTATTGAGTGCGGGTAAACAGCCTCAATTAGCCATCGACTTTTTGGATAAAACCTTTGGTGGCGATGTTGATATGTACCAGAAATTGTTAGTTGAGCGGGGGGCTTTAAGTACTTATCTGCCAGCTAAAACGGGTAAAGCCTACCAAGTCGATGATGCCTTCTTTGGCGGACAAAAAGTCTATGGCGACTTTTCCAAGTGGGTCGCTCAGATCCCGAAAGTACCTTACGGTATGTATACCCAAGAAGTGGACAATGCTTTGTCGGCTCTGATCCCATCATTACTTTCTGGTACGCCAGTAGATGAGATATTGGAAAGCTTAAATAATAATCTCAAGTACCAAATTCAATAAGTAAGGCGGTTAAAAGGTCACTTTCGTGGCCTTCGCATTCAACTTTTAAGTCGCTTTTTTCTGGAAGGTGTTTCGATGTCTAGAACACAAGCCAAGCTCCATCGTATGTACGATATTAATGGCTGGCTATTTGTAAGTATTGCCGTGGGTTTAGTGGCATTGATGACTTTGTACCCCATCGTAAGCTCGTTATGGTTATCTCTCCATTCGGGTAAGGGGGTGGTGACTAAGTTTGTCGGGTTCGGTAATGTTATTCGATTATTTTATGACCCAGTATTTAAGCAAGCTTTATGTAATACCTTAATCTTCTTAGTGGTGCAGGTGCCGATCATGATCCTGTTATCGCTAGCTTTATCATCTTGTTTAAACGCTCCTCAATTGAAATTTCGTAGTTGGTTTCGACTCGCGATATTTTTACCCTGTGTGACATCATTAGTAGCCTATTCCATTTTGTTTAAGAGCATGTTTGGTTTTGATGGTGTACTGAATGTCGCTCTGTTATGGACTGGGATTATTGCCGACCCAATTCCGTGGTTATCGGATCCGTTTTGGGCAAAAGTGACCATTATTATCGCGATTACTTGGCGCTGGACGGGTTACAACATGATCTTCTATTTGGCGGCGATGCAAAATATCGATAAGTCCATTTATGAAGCGGCAAGAATTGACGGGGTTAACCCTATTAAACAGTTTTTCTTTATTACTATCCCCTTATTAAAACCTGTGATTTTGTTTACCAGTATTACCTCGACCATAGGGACTCTGCAACTCTTTGATGAGGTGGTTAACATCACCAGTGGCGGGCCTGCAAATTCGACGATGACCTTGTCGATGTACATCTATAACTTATCGTTTAAGTTTGTACCTAACTTTGGTTATGCAGCAACCGTATCTTACGTGATTGTTACTTTTGCTGCTGTGCTTGCATTGATCCAATTTAAAGTCGCTAAGGATAAATAATTTGATTAAATTTCGATTTGGTCGTATCGCAATGTATGGCTTTTTAATTGTGATGACCTTTGTTTCTTTGTTTCCTTTCTATTGGATGCTGGTGTCTAGTACTAACAGTAGCTCACAGATCAATAGTGGTAAATTGAGCTTTGGCGACCAGCTGATGGTCAATTTCAACAACTTAACGGATCAGATTGATGTTGCTCGGGTTTTTTGGAACACCAGCAAAATCGCCATTCTTAGCACTATCTTTACTTTACTGATTTGTTCGTTGGCGGGTTATGCCTTCGAAGTTTTTAAAAGTAAGGCTCGAGATCGCGTTTATGTCGCGTTGTTGGCAACCATGATGATCCCTTTTGCCGCATTAATGATCCCCTTGTTCACTATGTTTGCTAAGGCTGGGTTATTGAATACCCATTTTGCGGTAATTTTACCAACGGTATCCGGTGCTTTTATCATCTTCTACTTTCGTCAGTGCACTAAAGTTTTCCCCCGAGAATTGATTGATGCGGCTAGGGTCGATGGTGTGAAGGAATGGAAGATCTTTACCTTTGTGTATATGCCAATCATGAAGTCTAGTTATGCCGCAGCCTTCATTATTGTGTTTATGGCTTCGTGGAATGCCTTTTTGTGGCCGCTGATTGTGTTGCAATCGAGCGAGTTGAAAACAATTAATTTGGTGTTGTCTGGTTTTATTTCTGCTTATACCCCAGATTTCGGTTTGATCATGATAGCAACGGTTATCTCTACCTTACCGAGTTTATTTATTTTCTTTGCCATGCAGAAACAGTTTGTGGCGAGTATGACTGGGGCTGTTAAGTAGGCTGTGTACTCCAAGCATTTAGGATTAAAAGATAGGATTTATTATGGCTGATATACAGTTAAAAAAAGTCATCAAACGTTTTGGTAAGCTTGAAACTATTCATGGCATAGATTTACAGGTTGAGGATGGTGAGTTTGTGGTCTTTGTTGGACCATCGGGCTGTGGTAAATCGACGCTGCTGCGATTGATTGCCGGCTTGGAATCGATCAGCGATGGAGATATCTATATTGGTCAGGACTTGGTCAACCAAAAGGATCCCTCTGAGCGCGGTGTGGCAATGGTGTTTCAGTCTTATGCTCTTTACCCTCATCTCAGCGTTGAGCAAAACATGGGATTTGGCCTACGGATGAATGGGCATCCTAAAGATAAGGTCAATAAATTGGTTGCTGAGGCTGCTGAAGTTTTGCAAATCAGTCATTTACTGGAACGTAAGCCGAAAGAATTATCTGGAGGGCAGCGTCAGCGAGTCGCGATTGGCCGGGCTATAGTGCGCGACCCTAAGGTATTTTTATTTGATGAGCCGCTTTCTAACCTTGATGCAGAATTGCGAGTGGATATGCGGATCGAAATATCCAAGCTACATAAAAAACTAAAAACCACCATGATCTACGTGACTCATGATCAGGTGGAAGCGATGACATTGGCCGACAAAATTGTGGTTTTAAAAGATGGCAATATCGAACAAGTTGGAACACCAATGGATTTATACCATCGTCCGTCGAATCAATTTGTTGCAGGGTTTATCGGTTCACCTAAGATGAATTTTATTCCGGCTCGTGTTGAACAAGTGAATGGTCATCATGTCACTTTAAGTACTTTGGATAAGCAGCAATTACTTATCGACACAAATGTTGCGAATGTTCATCCGGGTCAAGGTGTTAAATTAGGGATCCGTCCAGAGCATTTAGAAGTCGAAGGAGAAGGGGATGTTCGTTTTCGTTTTCAGTGTGATTTAGTTGAGAGGTTGGGTAATAGTACTTATATGTTTGGTCAAGCTTGTGGTGTTGAACATTTTAAAGTGCACTTACCTCGTGACCGAGAATTATCTGAAGAGAATGATAATTTCAATTTGACATTTAGTAGTAATGAATGTCATTTGTTTGATAAAGATGGTGTTCGAATATAAATAGCCCCTTTGCTAATATGCCTTAAGTCTCGTATTTTATATTCTATTGGCTTAATTATTTTTGTCTTTGGCCCTTCACTTATAATGTAGGGTCTTTTTTTATTTCAAGTTCATGGAGCGTCTAATCCTCTAATATTAAAAAAGACGTTTCGAAAGTCATCTGATTGATTTTAAATGCTAATTTGTAAAGCGTACGCTTCGTTCCTTCTACAGTTTCTTGTTTGTTCTTGAAACAGTGTTTCTTAAAATATGAATTTTAAAGTAGAGCGCTACTTAATAATATCGGTAAATTTTTACCATCTATTTTATATAACTTTGCTAGAGCTTGTGTTTTGAGTTTTTATATTTTTAATGGTGTTATGTTTTGTTTTTATTGAGGTAATATTTAATCGATTCTTTAATTGGGTGTACATGACTAATAGTGTCTAATTTTATTCATTAGATGCGATTTTATTTAGATGGTGTACGTGTATTTAAATTTAAATGGACAGCTATAGTTATCTGAATCTTAGATGTTGGATTCAACCGAGACTGTATGCTGATGCTTGGGATGAAGTATGCAAATAGGAAAACAGTTTTATTGGCTTGTCGTAGTGCTAGCCAGCTTATTTTTGGTTGCTTGTGGGTCGAGTTCGACTGAGGAGGCCGCAAGGTGTGAGGTGGACTTTGGGGAACTCTCTATTCCGGTGCCTAGTCTGCACTCCGGATTTATCAAAGGGGCTGATGTTTCTTATGTTCCTTCGGTGGAAGCGCATGGAGGCAAATACTTTGACAATTGTGTGCAAACCGATCCTTTAGCGATTATGCAACAACATGGATTAAACGCGATTCGAATGCGTGTTTGGGTCGATCCTTTCAATCAAGATGGAGAAGCATACGGTGGCGGTACCAGCACTTTGGCCCAGGCTATCGACATGGGAAAAAGAGCCCATGCTTTAGGGATGCAATATCTGTTGGATATTCACTACAGCGACTTTTGGGCGGATCCTGGTCATCAGACGATGCCAAAAGCTTGGAAAGATCTCGATTATTCTCAGCTGGTTGCCAAAGTGGGTTCTTATACGACGGAAGTGATGGCTGCTCACCGTGCTGCTGGCGTGATGCCGGATATGGTGCAGGTCGGTAACGAAACCAATAGCGGTATGTTATGGCCTTATGGTTATATTTGGAAAGCTGGCTGGGATCAAACCTTATCATTATTTGATGCCGGCGCTAACGCTGTGCGGGCCGCTTATCAGCAAGACGAAACTGTGAAGATCATCTTGCATATTGCCAATCCTCAAAATCAGATCGATTGGTGGTTTAAAGAGGCTGTCGCTTATGGCATCGACTTTGACATTATGGGGGTGTCTTATTATCCCTATTGGCATGGTTCGCTCAGTAACTTAAAGTCAGTTTTAGAAGCGGGGATTTCGGAAACGGGTAAGCCAGTGATGGTGGTTGAAACGGCTTACGCATTTACTTTAGATAATGGTGATGACTTAGAGAATACCTTTACTGCAAGTAATTTGGTAGACGGTTATGAGGCTTCCATTGAAGGCCAAGCTAAGTTTTTAGCCGATCTAATGAATATGCTTGACACTTTGGACAAGCAACAAGGTTTGGGTATGTTCTATTGGGAACCTGCGGTGTTGCCAGTGAAGGGCGTAACTTGGGCTACTGCTGCCGGCATGGAATATAATAATGATGTTTGGTATGAAGGAAATAACTGGGACAACCAAAATATGTTCGACTTTGAAGGTAACGTATTGCCTTCCATAGACGTATTTAGTGGTCAATAAAATCTAGTTACGCGAGTTACATGCCTCTGAATATAAAAGGCGGCCCAATGCATAGGGTCGCCTTTGTTATATCTAAAGTTTGAGAGCTACAGGCCGTAGCTGTAGCTTGCTTGTAAGCCCAGTGGTAAACCCAGTCCCCAGTAGATGAGTAAAAATGCTGTCCATACCACCAGCATCACCAGACTGTAAGGCAGCATCAGTGACATCAGCGTTCCGATGCCGGTGCCTTTCACATAACGCTGGCAGTACACGACCACTAGTGGGAAGTAAGGCATTAAGGGAGTAATGATATTGGATGACGAGTCTCCGACCCGGTAAGCCGCCTGGGCTAAGTCGGGCGAGATATTCAGTTGCATTAACATCGGAACCAGAATTGGCCCAATCAGCGCCCATTTCGCCGAAGAAGAACCCACAAACAAGTTCACAAAAGCGACTAAGAGGATCATTCCCACCACGGTCACAGCGCTAGGCAAGGCCAGCTGTTTGAGCGTATCGGCACCCTTCAGAGCCATCAGAGCACCAATGTTAGATTGACTGAAGGCGGCGATAAAGAGCGCGCAGAAGAAGGCCATCACAATGTAGTAAGACATGCCATTCATCGATTTACTCATGGCCTGGATCACGTCTCGTGAGTCTTTAAAGCTCCCCACGATAAAACCGAATACGGTGCCGGGAATAATGAACAGTAAGAAAATCAGCGGTACGATTGACTGCATTAATGGCGCCGAGAATTCGGCCAGCGAGCCGCTGGCTGAGCGTAGAGGGGAGCTTTCAGGAGCCGAGACTGCCCATAAGCCTGCTAGGCCTGCGAACATCACCGCCGAAGAAACTTTAAAGGCAAAGCGTTCTTTTTGGGTGATTTCATCGAAACGAGGAATATCTTCCGGGTTGCCATCCACGGGGGTATCTTTGAGGCGTGGCTCGATAACTTTATCGGTCAAATACCAGCCAATTAAAATGATCAGCAGACTGGAGGCCGAGGAGAAAAACCAGTTGTTGAGCGGGTTGATTTGAATCGCTGGATCCAAAACCTGCGCCGCACTTTGAGTAAAGCTTTGCAGTAACGGGTCGATCGCCGATGGAATAAAGTTTGCGGAGAAGCCACCACTCACGCCTGCAAATGCGGCGGCGATGCCGGCCAGCGGATGCCGTCCAGCGGCATAGAAGATCACCCCGGCCAGCGGGATCACCAGTACATAACCGGCATCGGTTGCGGTATGGCTGATGATTGCGACTAATACGATGGAAGGCGTCAGCAGTTGTTTCGGCGTGACCTTGAGCATCATTTTTAAACCGGCACTAATATAGCCAGAATGCTCGGCAACCCCCACGCCTAACATGGCAACGAGTACCACCCCCAGTGGAGCAAAACTGGTAAAGGTGGTTACCATGCCAGACAAGAAGCCGGCAAGCGCCTCTCCGGTTAATAAGTTATTGACAAAAATGGCTTCGCCAGTGCGTGGATCAATTTCAGCAAATTGGACATTGGCGAGCAGTGCAGACACCACCCACACCAAAAATAGGGCGCCTAAAAATAATACCGCGGGATCCGGTAGTTTATTGCCAACGCGTTCTACAGTGTCAAGCATGCGGGCGACGCCACCCTTGGCAGTGGGTGTGGCAGTTGTTGAACTCATATTTACCTCTAGGTTATATTCTAAACTCTTTGGTTCAGTTGATTTTGTTGTGATTGAACCCTATTGACTGGGCATAAAGAAAACTATCGCCGGTAAATTAGTTTAATTCACTGTATTCTTCTTTGATTTGAGTTAATAAAACCACGCGTGGTTTGGTTGGTGGTTTAATATGTTTTGTTTGGTTGTTTTTATAATATGCTAAGGCGGTAATACCAATGCAACATTGGATGTTTGCTCTTTCGACCACCGGTCCGATTATTTTAATGCTGTGTTTGGGGTGGTTTTTGCGCCGTCGTGAAGTGTTGAATGAGAATTTCATCAAACAAGGCAATAGTCTGGTGTTTAACATCAGCTTGCCGAGTTTGCTATTTTTGAGCACCGCCTCTAATCCCCTGAGCCACTCTTTAGATTTCTCTCTGGTGATATTGGGGGTGCTATTTACCCTGACTAGTGTGCTGCTGCTGTTTGTTGTCAGTCGACCCTGGCTGCGCGGTGGACGCCAAGGTGTGTTTATTCAGGGGGCTTTTCGCGGCAATATGGGGATTATTGGCATTGCCATGGTGCTCAATGCCTATGGCATGGATGTATTACCCAAAGCAGCGTTATTCCTGGCTTTCATGACGATGACCTTTAATGTGGTGTCGGTTGCACTATTGGGTGCCAAGCGTAGCCGTATCATCAGTAGCTTGCTTAAGAATCCACTGATCATTGCTATTTTGGCGGGTCTGCTATGCTCGGCGTTGGGGCTGCAACTGCCAGATGTTGTAGCAAAAACGTGTCAGTATCTTGCCAACATGACCTTACCTTTGGCTTTGATCTGCATCGGTGCCAGTCTGCAATGGCAGAGTTTTAAAAGTAATTTGTCGCCAGTGCTCTGGGCCAGTGCCTGTAAGCTGATTATTATTCCATTGTTGGCGGTGACCCTTGCACTGTATATGCAGTTTAGTGGCAGTGATATTGGCCTGCTGTTCTTAATGATGGGCACCCCTACTGCGGCGGCTAGTTATGTGATGGCCAGCAAGATGACTGAACATGGCCAAATGGCCGGCGAAATTGTGGCCTTTACCACGATGTTTAGTGCACTCAGTGTGAGCGTAGGTTTGGTGACTCTGGCCTCTTTACAGTTGATTTAAGCGTTCTCTCGGGTGGGCGGGTTCCACTCACCCGAGACCATGGCATGCGGTTTCTCATGTTGCTGTTTTGCACAGCCAAGGTGCCGCTGCCGGGCTTCAGATCTGGCGCTGTGTTATTGCTCAGTCGCAGCAATAAATTGTTGAATGCTGCCGAGCATTTGCTGGAAATAAGGGTTGTAACTCAGCCGTTGCAATTTGGGGTTATGGCTTAAGTTCTGTTCGCTTATTTCGCCCTTCACCACGTCATTGTCTTGCTTGCACTGCGCGTAGCGCTTTAGGTTTTTGAGGTAGTGGCTACAGTTTCGATAGTCGCCGTTTTCCCCATAATGGGCATTGCTCGGCGCATTAATGGTTGCGGTATGGGCAATCCCTTGAATTGCTTCGCAAGAGGCGGTGGCACAACGCGGCGTGCTGATGCTTAAGTCCTTGGCCAGAGTGGCTGGAATGCTTGCCGGATCGCCATAATAAATCAGCATGTCCTGAGCGGTGGCACTGCGTTTGGCGGGCTGATGCCATTGCTCTAGAATGGCCAGGGTCGCGCGGGTATCGATGGTTTGATCCTGCTCGCTGGCAACCACTAAAAGCGGCACATTGGGTAAGTGTTTACTGTTACGAAACTGCTTGTTTAGATGGTTCATCAAGTCGTTCACCTGCGCCCCGGCGTTATAGGCAAAGGATTCGTATTTGGCGAAGTCTACATCGCCTTCTTTATCCAGCCAGCGACTAAACCAACTCACATATTTTGCCAGCCAGGCAAGGCCGCTGTGTGCTTTGGATGCAGGAGACCATAACATGACCCCCTGAACCTGTGCCGCGTGTTGTGGGTTGGCCAATAGGTGGCTAAGAATTAAGGCTCCACCGGTAGAGAAACCGCCGAGGTAGACCTGGGAGTAGTCTTTGAGACTGCGCTCGATGGCGTAGTCTGCCGCTTGTTGCCACTGTTGATAAGTGACCTTTAGCAAATCGGACGGAGCGGTCGCGTGACCGGGCAATAGCAGCGTTCTTACATCAAAACCCTGCTGGTAAAACTGCCAGGCTAAGTCATGAAAATGAAAGGGCGAGTCGGTTAAGCCGTGGATCAATAACACCAGCTTTTGCTTATTGGGGTGAGTCAGCTGAAATGGTGCCAATAACTGCTGTACGTTGGCTTTACCTTGCCACTGTTGTTGTTTGGCCAACCAACGATAGGTCGTGGTGCTAAGGGGGCATTGCATGTTGGCGCGTGGATTTCTCTCGGCGATAACCTGACGCGCATAATCCAGGTATTGTGGATAGCTTTGTTGCAGCTGGTAGCTAAAGTGAGCGCTGCCACCTTCTCGTGCCTGACGATAGGGTGCCTGCTCAATGTATTGCTCAATCAGCGCTTGCCGTTGATTAATATTAACGCAGTTTTCTGGCTCACTTTGAGCCAGACTAAGGCCTGAGAGCAACAGTGTGCTACTTAAAAAAAGTTTGCCGAGCCAAATTTGAACATGCTTCATGCTGATCCTTCGCGAATGGGAGCGCTGATAGATAGTTAATAGCGCTCTATTGTAATGATAAAAAATTCAGTAGCCTAGTCGCAGTTGATTTTTTTGTAATCGGTGAGTTTGCAACTAAAGTCATTGAATCGCTAAGAGTTATGAAGCGCCCATCCCCCTTAGCTTTTGTCGTCGCAACTTATTGGTGGTGGCAGGACAGGGAGTCGATGACTTGTTGGCTGCTTGCCGCTGGCAGTCCGGCGACCCGGTCTCTAATCAGCGCCATTGTGGAAACAATTTCACTTTGATCCGGCGTACATTGCGCAACCAGCGCGACGATTTTTCGTTCAAGCCGCTGCTGTTCTAATGAATTCAGCTGATATCTTGATTCATTGTGGTTAGCCAGATCAAGCGAGAACCAGAGATTAAGAAAGCTGGCCAGTGCTGCATTATTACTATCAAGGGTATTGTCAGCAGAGCTTAATATTTCTAATTCACTGATAATTTGCTCTGATGTTCGAAGCTCAGATACGCCCTGAACTAAATTGCTCAGCAATGTCTCTGGTAAATCAGTACGGTAAAGTTCGGCCGAAGTGCTCGCCAGATTGCTGACTAAATCCTTATAAACCATTTGCTGAGTATCATTCTTGAGAGAGGAGCTTGCTTTATTAACTTCTATAACAATATAGGTGTTGTCAGTATAAAAACATTCAGCAGGCGATTCTTTGCTTGGGTCATTACAATCGATGCTGATGATTTTATTGTCGGCGTCTTTTTTCTCTATGGTTTTATAGACGATTCGGCCATTTTTGGGGTTGATGCTTAGCTCTGCCCAATTTGTAATATTGTGCCGATCATCTTCTCTTATGAAGGCATAATTTCCGGTTAACAAGATACCGGTTTCTAAGTTTGGATCTCCGCCGACTGGTTTCAGCTCGTAAGTGTAATGAAAAACGCGATCTTCTTGTTGGTCGGTCACCAAACTTCCAGCTAACTGAGATAGTGCTCCAGATAAGGGGGATGCTGGTGGATAGAAAGTCGAACCTAACTCACTTAAGTTTTTAATGAGTTGCTTTAATTGTTCGCCAGGCTTATCAAATTCGACGATGTAAAGATCAATGACAAAATTATTACCGTTATATTTCAGTGGCCCGTAGATGGTGCTTAGGTTTGAAAAGTTAAGCGTTTGCCCCTCTCTTACATCATCGGAAAAGAAAACGACTCGCGCATTCTCCAATCCCTTGGAGCCAAAGTTTAAGCTTTCAGTGCCTTGTTCAAAGGCATTCACTACGATCGCTATCTCGCCATTCGTAGGTTCTCCACGGAGCACACTGAGTGGCGAACGCCATTCGGTAAACTCTTGAATATACATTTGTTTGATTGAAACAACTAAGCCATCCCCGATGGCGAGCTGCGAGTTCTTGACATCTTTGGGTTTGATGTATTTTCCGGCAGTATTGTCGGTGGGGTTATAATACCGGTAGTCGGTGGCACCTTCATTAGAGATTGCACAACCAGACATTAGTGCCGCAAGCAAACATAGTTTGATTAGCTTCAGAATACTCATTATTTTCCGTCCTTGTGTATGACTTATTGAGCTCAGCTCAAAACCGTTGGCTAGATGTGTTTCACATCGCTTTGTCAGCTTCGATTGACAAACTTGGCGGCCAAGTTTGTGGTGAAGCTCGACAGCTCTTAAGCGAGCATGCCTTCCTTCCATCCATGGAATTGCTTGCGGATAGCACTCATGGGCTTGACCGCTCAATTGATGAGCCTAGCCAGCATATATAAATAAACCTATCAAATAAAATGAAGGCTTGGCTAGCCATTGTTATATGCTTTGTGAAGCGGCGCTTGCTTGTGTTGCCTGGTTCCCCCTTTGGTTAATATGCCAGCTAAAACTGTTGCTGAGAAAGGGCATTTTGGCAGGCATCGCGCGAGCGTCGGTGAGGCCGATTCGACCGGATCTTTGGTTCGGGACCAAATCGCAGCCATGAGGGCACTCGACACAAGCATCGTTGTTGTGGAGCGATTATTTATGACTTCCTCTCCAGTTGATCAAATATCGAGATTTCCCAAGGGCGCATCGCCAGTAGCAGTCCGGTATGGCGTCGTTTATCTAAAGGCAGGCTGGCATCCTGTTGATTGAGCGCCGCCGCTTCCTTGGTGAGTTGATTGAGTTTACGGCGAATGATTTCTATTGAGCTTGGTGAATAGTGACCGCGCAGGTAGAAACGAAAGCTATCATCATCTTCAAACCGAGAATTCATAAATTCGTTCAGCACTTGCTGTTCCATGAAACGCTCCAACGGACCGTTACTGATCCATCTAAAGTCCTGAGCGATTAGCAGTTTATAGGCATTGTTCGGCAGCAGTTGGATCATCTTTAACTTGTCGAGTCGGGCCATCAGGCGAATACATTGGTGTTGGTCGATCTGATAGCGGCTGATGATTTCGTCAAAGCTCCAACCATCGCGGACACACACCGCCACCAGCAATAATTTGTGGTCATCCATCAACTCTTGTTCTTGCTCTCTGGTGAGCTGACTTAGCTTATCTTTTTCTTGATCGGCCAATAGAAACAAATCGATCAGGTTGAGATCAACGATATGACACATCGCTTCCAGGCGCTCCAGAGAAAAACTATTGGTAGAAAACATGCGTTTAATATTGGCTTCGCTCATATGCAAACGCTGGGCGACATCTTTATAGGTGAACCCTTGCTGCTTAAATACTTGCTTGAGGGTATCGCGGATCTGCTGTAATTGGCTCATGGTATATAAATACTATACTAAATGGTCACTCATACTAAACATATTACGCCGAGGTTTACAGTAAATAGACTAATCCCTATTGTTAATTCGAACTTAACCAAGAGGGAAACATCATGAAATTATGGAAATCACTGCTCATCACCGGTATCGCTTTAAGTAGTTTCAATCTTGCCGCTGCCGACTCAGGACAGCACTTCACTCAATCGGCGAAACACTCCGCCCTTGCCGCTTCAAATGGTTTACAGGGCAGCGGGCAAGTGGTTGCCAGCGTAGTGGCAACCCCGATTGTAGTGGTGGGGGCTTCAACAGTGGTGGCTGGTAGCGCGGTACTGGCATCCGGTATGGCTTTAGCCGAGTCGGCGGATAGCTCGGTGCCTTTGGAGATTGGTGACGCCATCGTCGTGGGTTGTAACTAGTCTGCCGCTCTCAATAACAAGGATGCTCAAAATGAAAGTATTAAAACAGTTCGTCATCGTCTCAATGTTGTTCTTTACCGGTTATTGTTTGGCCGGCAGTGCGCCGGCCGATGAAGCGAAGTTTGAACCGGCAGCTATTGCTCAATTCTCCAAGCAGGTCGAGAAATACGCTGCCGCCCATCATGCCAATGTGTTCATCATTGGTCGGGTTGGGCGGCCGCAAAAAGATTTGCCCAAGGGGATCCAGTTTACTCATACCGCTTTGGCCGTTTATTCACAGTTGAAGCTCACTTCGGGAGAAACCACCAAGGGTTATGCTATCTATAATCTCTACCAGAATCAGGGAGACTTGGGTCATAGCAGTTTAGTGACCGACTATCCGGTGGATTTTTTCTGGGGAGTGGATAGTTTAAAAGCTGGCATTGTGATCCCAAAGCCTGAAGTACAAGCGGGCTTGCTGGCCTTAATTGCCAATAATCGCTATCAAACTTTGCATAATCCCAACTACTCGGTACTGGCTAACCCTTATAATGCTCAGTTTCAAAATTGTACTGAATATACTTTGGATATGCTCAACGCGGCAATTTTTGATACCACCAACCGCCAGCAACTGAAAGCACACGCTCAAGCCGAATTTAAACCGCAGGTGCTTAAAATCAATCGCTTTAAGTTGTTGATGGGCGGTTTGTTTCTCGATGAGGTCACGACTAAAGATCATACTGGTAAGTTAAAGACCGCAACCTTTACTTCGATCGCTCGCTACTTACAGCAGAAAGATTTAATTCAGGATGCGGTGGTGCTCTACCCGCACGATGCTTATCAGCCTTTACTTTAGATATATTGATTAAATCTACAATTCGTATAATTTAGGGGACGTTATGACTCAATTCATCAACAGTGAACCGCAAATTCATCAGCCAGAGAGCAACCATGTTCCGGGCCCATTTAATTTCAGGAAGAAAAGCGACATGAAACATCATTACTTGCCAAAACCCAGCGCTGCTTTTATTGCAGCCTCTTGGGCCGCCTTATTACTTGGTGCTGCGGCTTACCTACTTGGCCTATGGAATGCCGAGATGCAGCTCAACGAAAAGGGTTATTACTTTACCCTCTTGTTATTCGGATTATTTTCTTCGGTATCTTTGCAAAAGTCGGTGCGTGATAAGTTAGAGGGTATCAAGGTCACTGCAATTTATTTCTCGCTCAGCTGGTTTTCCTTGGCTGCGGCTATCGCTCTATTGGCCATAGGCTTGTTTAATGCGTCTTTAGCGCTGAGTGAGAAAGGTTTTTATGGCATGGCCTTTTGTTTGAGTTTATTTGCTGCGGTATCGGTGCAAAAAAACACCCGCGACTTAGCTTATTTTAATCAAGAGGATGAGGGCAGCAGCTCAGAGTCGCAGCCTGATGAAGTTGCGTAGTGTGGAGAATTAAACTAGCCAAAGCGGGTGATGTCTGGTTAGCTTAGCAGCTAAGCTCAGATCCGAAGGGGAAGTTTCGGCTTGCCCCTTTGCTTTAAATGAAGGAATGAACATGGCAGTGCAAGTGATCATGGCAGATTTGGCGCAGCTTGAAGCGGTTGCCGAATTGTTTGACCAGTATCGAGTTTTCTATAAACAAAACAGTGATTTAAACTTGGCTCGCGATTTTATCGCCGAACGGATGCGGCTGCAGCAATCGGTGATTTTTGTAGCTTTATCCGCTGAGGGGCGAGCCTTGGGGTTTACTCAGCTCTATCCTAGCTTTTCGTCGACTAACGCGGCGCGGATCTGGATCCTCAATGATTTGTTTGTCACCCCTGCGGCGCGTGGTCAGGGGATTGCGCCACAATTGATGAATGCGGCAAAACAGCATGCTTTAGCCACCCAGGCGGTGGCACTTGAATTAGCCACTGCCACCGATAACCATCGAGCACAGGCGCTGTATCAATCTTTAGCTTATCAGGTCGATCGTGAGTTTATTCACTACCACTTACCTCTGGAGCCAGTTCAGTGAAGGGCGAATTGTGATGCAGCAGGCCTTTGTTTTAATGGCGAACTACAATCGGCAGCTGAATCGGCAGTGTTATGCTTGCGCTGCTCAATTGAGCCAACACGACGTAAAGCAAGAGCGTGGTGCCTACTTTGGTTCGATCTTTGCCACGCTCAATCATATTTTGGTCGGGGACATCCTGTGGTTGCAGCGCTTTGCCCGACATCCTAGTGCTTTTCGTGCCTTGCAGCCAGTGTTGAGTCTGCCTGTGCCGACCGGTTTGCAGCAAATTCTGTATTCGAATTTGGGGGAATTGCAGCAGGCCCGAGAGTTGATGGATGAACTGATTATTGATTTTATCGGGCAAATTCGCCAGTCGAATTTGCAGCATCATCTGCTTTATCACAATAGCAAAGGACTGCCTTACAAAAAGAATTTTGCCAGTTTGCTCCTGCATTTTTTTAATCATCAAACCCATCATCGTGGTCAAATTAGCACCCTCTTGTCGCAATTTGGTATTGATGTGGGAGTGACCGATCTGCTGAGCTTGATTGTCAATGAAGACTAATGTTGGGAGCGCTGCAGCTCGCTTTCATCGAGTCTTAATATATCTTGCTGCCATTGTTCGGCAACAAAATCGATAAATTGTCGAACCAGTGGAGATTGATAGCTGCGCGACAAATACACCGCCCATAAGGCGTGCTGTGGCAGGTGGTACTCATTGAGTATCGGCTGCAACTTTCCAGCCCTGATCAAGGGATTCGCCTGATCGCAGGGCAGTAAAATTATCCCTCGACCTTTTAGCGCTGCATTCAGGAGCAGGCCCATTTCGTTGGCTTGCAGGGTACCGGAAACCTCCACTTTATAGCTTTGCTGGTGGCGAATAAACTCCCATTGCTTATGTCCGAGGTGGAGCAAACAATTATGCTGTTTCAAGGCATTTAAGTCGCTGGGGCGACCAAACTGTTTCAGATAGGCGGGGGCGGCACAAATGACCGAGTCCACTCGCATCAGGCGGCGCGCGATCAACTGTTCATCGGGGGCTTGGGTATAACGAAAAGCTATGTCTACCCGCTCATCCACCAGTTGGGTGAAGCGATCCGAAGCGACGATGTCGATATTGACTTCAGGGTGGCGCTGGCAGAACTGGGTGACTACATCCAGCAATATATTTTGTGAGAAGGCCACTGGGGCGGTGAGCCGAATGCTGCCCATCAAGCGGCCAATTTGTTGCTGAGCTTGTAGTTGCATCGCCACCGTTTGAGCGATGATCTGCTCACAGTGGCGCAGCGCTGTTTCACCAGCCGAGCTCAGGCTGACCTTGCGGGTGGTGCGGTGTAATAGCCGTTGTTTTAACCAGGCCTCTATCTCCTGCACGTGTCGTGAGACTTGTAAGCGGCTTAAGTTAAGCTGCTCTGCGGCCTTAGTGAAGCTTTGGGTATTGGCCACTTCAATGAAGCTGCGCATGGCATCGAGTTTGTCCATTAGCTTATTAGTGCTCTATTTGGATACAATATGCATCATTATTGGCTATTTATCACGAAAAACCTAGATATTAAACTGCAGCAGTTGTTAATCATTTAGAACAAAACAGAATAGGATTGATTGATATGAAAGTAGCAGTATTAGGTGCAAGTGGTTGGATCGGGAGTCATATTGCAGCAGAAGCCAAGCAGCGTGGTCATCAAGTGCTCGCCTTAGTGCGTGAGCCAGGTAAAATTACTGACCCGGCTTATGAAGTGCGTCAGTTTGACATTCAGCAGTCAGCAGATCAATTGAGCGAGCAGCTTGAAGGGGTGGATGTATTGCTGGCCTCAATTAGTGGCCGAGCCGCTGGCAACCATGAAATTGTTGCCGCTACCGCAGAGCAATTGTTGGCACAGTTACTAAACAGCAGCGTTGAGCGCTTGCTGTGGGTTGGCGGTGCTGGCAGTTTAGAAGTGGCTCCCGGCGTCACTCTCGCTTCGGTCCCTGAGTTTCCCGCCGAATATAAAGCAGAATCCACTGCGCAGGCCGAAGCGCTGCAAGTATTTAAACAAACCACCAGCTCCGTTAACTGGACCTACATCAGCCCTGCGGCTGAAATTTTTCCCGGCGATAAACAAGCGGACTATCGTATCGGTGGCGAGCAGCTGCTTAGTGATGAACAGGGCAATAGCCGGATTTCGGTGAGTGATTATGCGGTTGCAGTGATCGACGAGTTAGAAAGTGGCCGTCATCCCAAACAACGGATTGGTGTGGCTTACTAGACTAGAACTAAGTCTGAGCGCCAGCCAATGCTGGGCGCTCAGGATTGGCTTCAAGAATTAGTCAATGGCCAGTTGGTAAACCGTGGTGGTGCCGGAAACTTCGTTCCCTACCGCGATATAGTGCTGGCCGATCCGTGAGAAGTAAGTGATAGACTCCGGCCCTAAATCTCCCGCCTTCGGATTATAAGTGGCGTTGGCACAATCACCATCCTGATCAACTTGGCTACAAACTGGCTGGTTAAAGTCGCGATTATTCACAAAATCCAACAGCACTGGTGCCGCAGGTTTGGAAATGTCGTAAGCGGCGACGCCCCCTTGACGCTCTAGACCGATAAAGGCAATGGTTGCGCCGTTGATCTTGGCAACGGTGATGGCTTCGGGCTCAACGCCCTTGTCATCCGAGCGGTCATCGTTGCTTTGATTGTCATTGCTGGCGTTCCAGTGCTGTGGACTGTTGGCTAAGTCTGATAATTGGTTGCCACTATCGAAGATCCGGTTTGCGGCTAAGTCAAAAATCGAAAAAGAGCGGGCACCAAAGGTATAGATCAAGTCGTTCGGTCCGATGTTTTTATTGTCGGCGACCACCTTGATTCGACCAATGGATTTTTTGTTGGCGATGGTGCCTTTTTTGCCATATCTTGCCTGATCCATTAGCGGGTGCTTGGGATCGACGTTCAGTTTGTAGCCACGAGTTTCGTCGCTATAGGAAATACAATCATCGATATGATGCTGGTATTGCTCGGCATTCTGATGTTTGCCACCCTCTTTATAGTCATCGCCATCCCATTGGTGTCCCGCTTGTTCACATTGTTGCTGGGTGGTGGGGTAAATATACTCTCGGCCATCGCCTTCGTTGGCGGTAATCAGGTAATCCTGACCATCGATGTTAAAGCTGGCAATGGAGTCTGGCATATAATAGCCCACCAACTGCGGGTAGCTGGCTTGGCTAAATTGTTGGTCTTTGTTGCTGAGATCGAGTTTTGCGCCATCGCCCCCCGCTGCAACACTGGCCCAGCTTTTTACCCCTAGCCCCTTAATCGACTCGATCTGCGCACTGGCGATATCGATGATGGCAATGGCATTGTTCTCCTGCAAGGCCACAAGCGCTTTCCCATGTTCTGTTAAAGCGATGTATTCCGGCTCAAGATCTTGCGCGACACTGGCACCAAAGGGACTCGGCAAGCGGACATCTTTGAGTTCGCCATGCCGTGCCTGACCTTGGTTAAATGCGCTAAAGCGTACTTGATGGATTTGCGCTTGTTGGTCGCCAAACCCGTTCGCCAGATCAACGATGGTTACCGAACCTTCAGGATCTTGAGAATAATCTCCATTGGGCTCGCCTTCGTTGGCGCTAAGCAGATAACGGCTATCGGCTGTCATGGTGACCATGTCTGGCAGAGCGCCAGCGGGGTAAGTGTTTATCAGGCTTAAATCATCGGAGCGATAGAGCGCGATAATGCCGTTTTGCTGCTTGTTTTGGTTTTGAATGGCGACCGCCACAATGCCGTTTTTTGCCACCACGCTATTGGCATCGCCGATGGCGATCCCGGCTTTTTGGGCGGCGGCTTGTAAGTTAATTTTACCGTCTTTACTGGGCGCACTTTGTTCCGCAGATAAGCGCAATACATCAATACTCTGATCTTTGGCATTCACTACATAGAGCTTATCGCGACAGCTGTCATAGGAGACGATTTCTGCCGACGAGCTGGCAAACTCACTGCCGGAAAAGTGACTGCCGACGCGCTTCATTTTTAAGCTGTTTAGACCTTGTTTTTGGCTCAGAGCTGCTTCTGTGAGGCAGTTTATGTTTAGGTCTTGGATGCTTTGAATGGCACTTGCCTGAGCGGTTTGAATAGAAAAACTTGCACCGACCAGCAAGGCTAAGCTGCTGTAAATCCGTATCGTGTGGTTTGCTTCCATGTTGATCTCGAGTATTTATGAAAACCCTTAGCATAGGACAGCAATGTGGCAGTTTTGTGTCTCTGGCTCAGTGATGATACGGATACCGCTTTAAGCGGAACTCTGGGATCATCAATTTGACGGGCGTCGTGCGGGCTGGCCAGCCAAGGCAGACTCGTTGGCGATGAACTTAGCCACCGAGCGTCCCAGAGTTTGCGGATAGTAAGGCGATGGCATGGGCGTTAACTGGCCTTGAAGGTCGCTGCTATACCCGCGTTAACTTACTGAGATGGTGTTGTGATGCATCCTTCCTTGCTTGAATTACTTGACGCGGGTAATGCTGATTGAATGCTGTTGACAAAACACTTGCAGTATCGCGCCCGGCCTTAGTTGTTCGATTTGAGATTGATGCACAGCATCAAAACCGCGCTGTTGCCAGCTACGTTGCTTCAGTTCGGCTTCGCCCAGTGGATAAATATCTTGCTGGCTGAGGCTATCATGTCGCGAAATGATCCAGACACGTTGTTGCTCCACCATGACACTGGTGAAGGCTTGTTTGAGTTTCCAGCCAAGGCGTTTGAGCATTTGAGGCTCCTTAAAAATGAACGTCAGTTATACCATAGCCGGATCTTGAAAAACCAATGCCTTCTTTGAGTGCGGGTGCGAGCTCTTAGATCGAACACTCACTCGAGGATTGCCTCCACACCTCCGACCAGATACAATTGTTTTTAACAAAATATTAACAAGGCGTATGGTATGCATATTGATAGACTCTTGGCCGAAATTGCCGAGCGAGTCCCGCAGGGCAAGACACTGACGATATCGAGTTGCTGGACTCAAGGGCGAACCGTATTTGGTGGGCTTTCCGCCGCACTATTGTCTGATGCGATGCAAACTCTCGTGAGTGATTCGCAACGACTATTACGCTCTCTCAGCACCAGTTTTGTTGGCCCCTTATTGGCTGATATGCCTTTTTCGATAGAACTTGAATTACTTCGTACAGGAAACAACGCTAGCCACATCAATGCCAGAATCGTTCAAGCAGGGCAGGTGGCGGTGACTCAACAAGCTAGTTTCGCTCTGCCTCGCAACTCTCGACTGGTGGTAAACTCTCAAATGGGTCACCAGTTGTCGTTGCCTGAGCGTTTAGCGATTTTACCAGATGTAGAGGGGCTGAGCCCTCGTTATATGCAGCATATTGATTTGGCGCTTGCCGCGGGTGGCTTACCTTATAGCGCCAGTCAGGATTCCCATTTACATGGTTGGATGCGCTTTAAACAGCCGCCTCGAGCCTTCAGTGACGCCCATCTGATTTGTTTAGTGGATGCCTGGCCACCAGCCGTGATTCAGATGATGAAACAACGCGCTCCCGCCAGTTCCATGACTTGGAATCTGGAGTTTGTTCATCCACAGCGCACGGTTGCCGCAAGTGATTGGTTAGCTTATCAGGCCCAGACTCGCCAAGCTGCCGATGGGTATGCGCATTGTGAAGCCAATATTTGGGATCGAGATGGCGAACTGCTCGCCATTAGCCGCCAAATGGTGACGGTATTTGATTAGTCGACAGGGGCTGCAGGCTACCTCCGGCTACCCAACTATATTTATGCATGAAGGGCGTAAATGGCATGATCAACGATTCGCCCATTTAGATTTTCTGCATTAGAAATAACCCCTTCTAGTTTCAGACCTAAACGTTCACAGACGGCTCTACTCGCCAAATTCTCTGTAGCGGCGGATATTTCAACTTTATGCATTTGTAATTCATCAAATGCAATGTCTATCAGTTTTTTACAAACACGAGTCATAATTCCATTGCCTTGAGCGGATTCTATAAGCCAATAACCAATGTCGACTTTTTTTAATTCGTGATTAATCGTGTTGAAGGAGACATTACCAACGAGTATTTCATTGTAAAATACGCCACAGACCATTGATTTCCCATCGGCGTAATCATGAAGAGATTTTTGGATAAACGAAGCAAAGTCCTGCTCCGTTTTACAGTGTGGAGGCCACACTAACCACTGCTCAAGATAGGGTAAATTTTCTTGGGCCAATTGAGCGTATATTGGAGCAAAAGACTTTTGAACCAATGACAACTTAATATCATTATCTACTTTTAAACTGAACAAGAGTCACTCCTTAAATATCAGAGACGGCCTTTTTGATGCGCTAGTGTATGTCCCGCAGCGGCATGAATGCAGTGAAAAACCTTTGCAGGAGGCTCACCGTGTAATGATTAAACGCGAAGGACTCGCGAATGGCAAGGGCATTACCGTGAGGGAATGCCTGAAGAAAGCCAAAGGTTTTTTTATCTAAAGAGAGGGCGAGCTAATGAAAAACATCATATGCGGCATAGGCTGGAGGCGAGTTGGCACAAGACAACGAAGCCAAGCTATCTAACGGTCACCGTAAATGATGCAGCAGTGTGCGAGAAAAGAGAAAGTGCATGTTCTACTTCTTATAAACAAAGAGTGGGGAGGTCTGCTTAACCAGCGAACGTTTAACTCACTCGTTCTATATCCGACCGGACTTAGGAACGGTGGCGCCAAAACAGAAGCCATCACTGGGGTACAAAGGGGCTAATCGACCGTTGTATCTTAAACACTTTCAGGAAACGCCCTGTGCGGGGCCGCATACGGGGGCTTGAGGTTACCGGCTACCCGATGAGGCCTTTTTAAAACATTGACCATGCATCTAGGCCAAGACTCTCGATACAGGGAACAAGTACATCAGCTAAGAACTCTTTCTCTTCAGTATCTAAGTCATCCCAAGGTAAATCATCTACCAGATCGTTTACATCCGAAAACCTTTGCTCTGCATCTTCAACTAAAATGCCAACTGATTTCAACTTATCAAGGAAACAGATAGTAGTTTCATTTAATAGCTTAACGACTTCAGGAACTGAAATGTTTAACCCTCGTGATTCCCATGCTTCAAGGGAATAATTGTCAGTCGCTTTAGCTTTAGTAATAATTTGTTCAAAATTGCTCATTAAACACTCCCTTTAGAGCGCCTATACTTGTTAGCACTAAACTCTTTTCAGAGGCAAGTGCGGTGGTTCTGGGAGTTCAACAGTAATTTGGTCTTCAAGTTTGACTATCCCACCTTTTATCACTGTAGCCATAATGCCGGCTTTCCTTATCAAGTTTCCCTCAGCATCTTTATCCAAAACTGCTTTAGTTAATCCTTTTTGATAGTTATCGAGTTGTGCACAAGGGTTTCTTAAACCAGTGACTCGAAGAACAACATTTTCACCTAGCTTGAGTACTGTGTTTGTTGGGAGAGAAAGGAGTTCTAGGCCTTCGGTTAGAACATTTTCACCAATGGTACCAGCTTCAATTTCAAAACCTTTATCTCTTAGTTCTACAAAAAGTTCAGAATGGAGCAAGTGAACTTGACGAAGGTTTGGTTGTGATGGGTCAGCTTTGACACGCGACCTATGTTTAACAGTCTTGCCGCAATGAGCATCCCCTTCTATTCCCATCCCTTTAAGAAAGCATAATGATTCATATGTTTTCTTGGAGAAATTATGTCCTTCATCTTTTGATAGTGATACGACTTTCATAACATCATCCTTTTGCTGGCACGTATTGTTAGAATTTTGATTACACAAATTTGCACATTCCCAAACCAAGTCGGTTACCATTCTTTACTGAATAAGCATATTTTGCATAGAACTCTTCTTTACCTTTTGCTGACAGCAAACCTATTGTTGCCCCGACTCACATGCTAAATTCAAGTATTTTTCTATGAGGCACATTATTTCAGATCCAAGGCCTTGTCTCCGGTATTCTGGTTGTACGGTAACATCCTAAATATAAAAGTACATTTCTCCATCATCAACAACACGACCTGTAGTTATGAGTTCACCTGAACTATAAATGATTGCCCAAAATAATGAGTTATTAATACTATTGAAAATGACTTTTTCTGAAGGAGTCGCCCACCCAATTTATTCCCGTATTTTCAGAAATTCTTGAGCTGTAGGAGCACTTTTTTTCTTCATATAAATTCCAATATGCCACCAAAATAGGTCTGTGAATTTCAATGGATTATTAATTTTTGAGATTTTTTATTGATAAGCTTTATTTTTTCTAGTTTAATGGATTTTATTTTTAATAAGGTGGAATTTATGAGCATAGACTCTCTAATCTCAACCAAACTCAAAAGGTTACGTAAGAGACAAAACTTAACGCTAGACTCCTTAGCGGAGCGAAGTGGCATTAGTCGATCAATGATTTCGTTGATTGAACGTGGTCAATCAAGTCCAACCGCAACGGTACTAAACAAATTGGCTGATGCCTTGGGGATCTCTCTTCCAGAACTGTTTTCTGATGACTCAGAAAAGGCCAGCAATGACTCTCTATCGGTGTCTAATTTGGAGACGCAAAAAACCTGGCGAGATCCAGAGTCTGGTTACATTCGCCGTCAACTTACGCCGAAAAATTCCTCTTCACCAGTTGAATTAACCGAAATTATTTTTCCTCCAAAGCAAAGCGTTACTTTCGAAAACATGCTCAGACATATCGAAATACATCAGCAGGTATGGGTGATCTCGGGCGAGATTGAAATATATGATGATGATTCAACATGGCATCTCAAAGAAGGCGATTGTTTAGCATTTCAACAAAAGGAACACACCACATACTTTAACCCTAATAACACAGAAGCCAGGTATTTAATTACACTTACCAGCCTCCCGCTTTCAAGGAGAACAAATGATGGAATATAAGGTTATAACCTGTACATATGAAAAGCATGCACGAAGCATCCTAGATATATTTAATGATGCTATTGAAACATCTACAGCTTTGTACGAGTACGAAAAACTCTCAATGGAAAGTATGATTGGATGGTTTGAAACCAAAATAAACGGTGCATATCCAGTCTTTGGATTGGAATCTCTAAATGGTGAATTGATGGCATTTGCTAGCTACGGTTCTTTTAGAATGCGGCCTGCTTATAAATACTCGATTGAACATTCTATTTATGTTCATAAGGATTTCCGCGGCAATGGCCTAGGCCGAATTCTACTTGAATTGCTCATCAAATCAGCAAAAGAAAATAATTATCACGCCATCATTGGCGGTATAGATGCTGATAACCTCGGCAGTATCGCTTTACATAAAAAACATGGGTTTCAGCATGTAGGAACTCTACCTGAAGTCGGATTCAAGTTTGGCCGTTGGCTGAATTTAGTTTTTTATCAACTCGTATTAGATACCCCAACATCACCAACTGAAAAATAGAGAGTAACTATTACATAGGAGATGCTCCATGCAATCTTATACCACTTTATTTATCTTGATCGCAGCAGGTATCTCTTTGGTGATTCAAAATATCATTATGGTTAGAATTACTGATAAGGTATCTACAGTAACCATTACGTTATTACTGAATTCAATCAGTGGTCTATTTATATTGCTGATTATTCTGTGTATAAAAAATGGAATGGCAGGTATTTATGAAGCAGTACGGCATATCAGCCCAATGTCTTTACTTCCTGGGGTTTTAGGCTCATTTTTCGTATTTTCAAGCATCTTTGGCTACAAACATGTCGGTGTGGCAACAACAATAGCAGTATTAGTTGGCAGTCAATTAATATTCGGCATCATCGCCGATAGCTTCTATACTTCTTTGCCATCAAAGCACAATATAAGCACTATTGTTGGTGCGCTGTTACTTATAGCTGGCGTAGTTTTGATTGTTCAATCCAAAAAATAATCCGCATATAAATTTAGATATATGCGCAATGAATAAAGCCAGCCACCGTAAAACCTTACTAACGGTTAGGCGGCTATTTTGATGCGCTGTGTACGCCCTGCATGGGCGTCAACGAGCTGAAAGTTACCTATAGGAAGTTTAGCGTTTTGTTATTAAACGCTAAGGGCTCGCGAATGACAGGCGCATTATCGAATGCTTACCTAGCATCTCAATGTGCTTCGAGATGGATGGATTAAGTTTTGCTACTCGAAGTGAAGTGCATACAAACGGACGCGGATTCTGTATTTCAGCTAAGCGGACCTTAAGCTGACTATCAAAATCCAGAAGTTTCATAATTTCTCCTTGCTCCTGAGGCATATCAACGCCCAATTAAGGTGTGACCACGCTATAACATCAAACTAAACCATTGTACTGTAGAAAATTCAAATTGGAGTGAAATCGCCACGCGTTGCGAGTCACTCTCAAATCTTTACAAATATGAATGGCTTCGACATGTGCTGGCTTGTCAGCGAGCACATATTGCGGCGTTTATTAGCCTGAAAGGCAAGCCTTCGAGCTTGCTTGTCTTTATAATGCTGAGCTTGATACATAGATAAGGCCGATTTGCTTGATGCGAGATAACAAGAAAGCTCATCCAAGGGTGAAAAGCCTGCTTCATCCGCGCAATCAACACCGCCAGCGTTATGATTTTGTCGCATTAATTAAAACTTGCCCAGAGCTCAAGGCCTTTGTTGCGCGAAATGCCTACCAAGATCTGTCCATCGATTTCTTTAATCCTCAAGCGGTACGCTGTTTAAACAAGGCCTTGTTAAAGCATTTCTACCATATTGAGGGCTGGCAAATTCCCAAGCACAACCTTTGTCCGCCAATTCCCGGACGCGTTGATTATATCCATTATCTTGCTGATCTGCTCGGGCAGAGTCAGGGGGGAGATATTCCGCGAGGTGCCGGTGTGCGCTGTTTAGATGTTGGCGTGGGGGCGAATTGTGTTTACCCCTTGGTAGGTAGTGCGGAATATGGCTGGTCGTTTGTGGGGAGTGATATCGAAGCCGCCTCATTGCAATCGGCGCGGTTGATTGTGGATGCAAACCCGCATTTAGTGGCGCAAATAGAATTACGTTTGCAGCGCCAACCTGCTGCTATTTTTAAGGGGATGATTCAAGCCGATGAGCGTTTTGCTTTGACCTTATGTAACCCGCCTTTTCATCGTTCGGCGGCAGAGGCTCGCAGTGGTAGCCAGCGTAAGCAAAGCAACCTGAAAGCGCGTGGTAAATATCAACAAAGTTTGAATTTTGGTGGTCAAAGTAACGAGCTTTGGTGTGATGGCGGGGAGCTGAAATTTATCCAAAACATGCTGGTAGAGAGCCAACTTTTTGCAGAGCAATGCTTGTGGTTTACCAGCCTAGTCTCTAAAGAGTCCAACCTAAAAGGCATTTATCAAACGTTAGAACGATTAAAGCCGGCGCAAGTGAAGACCATCAAGATGGGTCAAGGTAATAAAATTAGTCGTTTTGTGGCTTGGAGCTTTATTTCACCCGCACAACACCGTCACTGGTTGAGTAACCCGCGCTGAGTCGATTATTTACTAGCGTAAAATGGTATGGATATTCCATCCTTCGACGAACTAAGGTATAAGGGCGCTATGAAAATACCCAAACGAATACAGCCTTTAGTTGATGATGGTCTGGTCGACGAAGTGCAAAGTCAGTTAATGAGCGGCAAAGAGGCCTCGGTGTACGTAGTACGCTGTGGGAATGAGATCCGCTGTGCCAAAGTTTATAAAGAAGCCAGCCAACGCAGCTTTAAGCAAGCGGTCGCTTATCGTGAAGGGCGTAAGGTGCGCAATAGTCGACGTGCCCGGGCGATGGAAAAAGGCTCAGGATTTGGTCGTGAGCAGCAAGAAAAAGTCTGGCAAAGCGCCGAAGTGGATGCGCTTTACAAGCTTGCTGCGGCGGACGTTCGGGTGCCTGAACCCTATGGCTGCTTTGACGGGGTATTGCTGATGGAGTTGGTGACCGATGACGAGGGCTATGTTGCGCCGCGTTTGAATGATGTGATGATGTCGGCGGAGCAAGCCGTAGAAGATCACGAAATGATGATGCGCTATGTGGTGCGCATGTTATGTGTGGGTTTGATCCATGGTGATTTGTCGGAGTTTAATGTGCTGGTGGATCAGTATGGTCCGGTGATTATCGATCTCCCTCAAGCGGTGGATGCCGCCGCCAATAATAATGCAGAGTGGATGCTGGCGCGGGATATCAACAATATGCGTGATTATTATGGTCAATATGCGCCAGAGCTATTAAAGACCGAGTACGCGAAAGAAATCTGGGCACTTTTTGAAAAAGGTGAATTAGCTGCTGAAACCGAGTTGACTGGTCAGTTTACCCAAGAGGATACGGTGGCCGACCTTGCCGCAATTATGCAAGAAATTGACTCGGCTCGAGAAGAAGAGCTGCGTCGCCGCGAACGGATTAACGAAGCCAAAAATGGTGTAGACGAGAGTAAATATAACTGGGCCGACGACGATTAAAGAAGTGGTAGAGCGTCATTTTTTTAATTGCTTAGGTACTTTTGTGTTAGCTGAGAATGACGCGTCTCGATTCAAGGTTAATCGGTGCGAAGCTAAATGCTCGTAGTGGTGGAGGCCAGAGGCTAAATACCTCAGGTTACCTGATTACACGGCATTAGATATGTGGTTATGATGTTGGCTGGTTTTGTTGTTGCCGTTGCCATTCCAATGCGACTTCACCCATTGTTTTAGGTGCTCCACGCTAAAAGCGTTGCCTTTACTTTCGGTTTATACAGCGAGTAAAGCGGCGATAAATGCCTTTACTGAGTCCTTAGCTATTGAATTAGAGCCCTTTAATATTCGAATGAATTTGGTGATACCGGGCCAGGCTCCCGCTACACGGTTTGGCGCGAATGCAAAAGCTCGCATGGAAAATGCTTTCCCAGAACCCTAGCTGGATTTAGCCAATAAAATGTTTCTGAAGAGGCCAAAACAAGCAAAAGTGACCCATTCACAAGATGTTGCTGAAGCAATCTGGCAAGCTGCCACCGTGTTGCTGGTGACGATGCGAAAGCAATGCTATTTAGCGACTAATACGTATTTTTCTACATGGGTTTGCAAGGCATTTAGCTTAGTCACGTTATTCCTTTTAAATACGAATGGCTGAAGTGAGCATTGGCGCGGCTACTCGGGTGGGTGCTTATATCTTTGATGCTATTGGGCTTGGCTGGCGGTCTAGTTCTCTTAAACGTTTTCGCACATTTATCGATTAGGCGACTTAAGTCAGCTAAAAAGCAGACTTAAGTTTTGTCATCGCGACCTAGCAATGTGAACACTGCGTTTTATTTATATAGCCCCAACTTTGATTATGAATTGGGGATATTTTTCATCTATAAACCATCGGGTTTATTAATCATCACTGAAACATAAATTTATAAGGCTGGTAATTTTTGATGCGTAGTTGATTCTTCAAACGCAGCCGCCATACCTAAAAGTTTCCCATCCTTGAAACGCTTACCAAGGAAGCTTAAGCCAACAGGGAAATTATTTGAAAATCCGGCTGGTATACTTATCACGGGTCTTCCGGTAAAGTTCGCCCAACCACAATGAGTACCTAGCTGATTAGGGTCAATTAAAGTTTCTGGATCTTCAACTTCAGCAGGTGGCAAAGAGACGGTAGGGTAAATAAGCGCATCTAGACCATATTCTTTGTAAATTTTATCAACACCTTTCGAAAATTTCACTCGACTCTCGACAGCTTCATTAAAGGTTTTAGGATCAAGCGGTTTGTTATCACTGTAGCTTAACCAGTCTTTAGTAATCGCATTCATTTTCGGGCTTTTCGCAATAAGGTCACCGTAGTTCAATACGTCAAAAGGTTCTGTTTGCTCTTTAAGTCCTTTTGGTATTTTAGCTTCGGTTCTTACGAAATAATCTTCTTTGCCGGTGGCATCCCAGTAAGAACCGGAACCGTATTCTGTCCACCAATCAGATGAAATATGAATTGGTTGTATAATAGCGCCTCGAGCACGAAGTTCATCAAGTGCTTTCTGCATTGTCGCAGAGATCTCGGGTGTGATAGCTATCTCTGCTGTCCATCCACCGAAAGGAGCAACAACATAGCCGAGTACTTTCCCTTTCAAAGATTTATTATCGTTTAGACTATGTACCAAAGTCTCTGTCAACGCATGACCGTGAGTTAGGGCATCTTTTTGATCTTCACCAGCCATAACATCAACAACAGTTGCAGCATCAATTACGTTTTTCGCTAGCGGGCCTATGGTATCGCCAAGAGTGTTATAGTCCATTCCTGTGGTAGGAACTATACCGGGAGATGGGCGATATCCAACGAGCGAAGTGAATGATGCTACATCTGTAATCGACCCACACGACTCAGTACCAAGAGCCACTGGTGCATAACCGGCAACAACCGAAGCAGCAGAACCACCGCTTGAACCATTAATATTTTTTGTACGATCTTGAGGATTATATGTTCTTCCGCCCGCACTCGATAAGGTATCCCAAAACATAGCAAATTCAGCCATATTTGTTTTACCCATTATCAATGCACCTGCTTTGATAAGCCTATCAACCGCCACCGCGTTATGGGCAGGCTGATACTCTTTTAATGCTTCATTACCATGACTGGTTGGCATGTTAGATGTATTAATATTGTCTTTAACAAAAATTGGGACTCCAGCAAGTGAAAGACTCGATTTATCGTTTAGTTTATCTAGCGCCTTTGCTTCTGCAATCACATCGGGGTTTTGTGTGAGAATAGCATTGAAGCCTTTCTTGGAGCTTTCAATGTTGTCGATCCGAGCCATGTATGCTTGTACTAATTCAACAGCAGTAACTTTTTTATGTTTGATGTCATTAATGATTTCTGTCACTGTGTAGTTTTCTACATTTTCGACGGCATAAACATTTCCTCCAAATAGAATTGCAGCTATCGCTATGCCAAGTGCTTGCTTCCTCATGTTCATTACTCCTTAAAATTAAATTGACAAGCTTTAAAGGCATCTTCTATGCCATACAAGACATTAGGATCAAAACAGATTAAATAGCATCCTAAATGATTGTGTTTTATGCAATCATTTGATCTTATTGGTGCGTGCGGCCCTTTTTTAGTGCACTGAAAATATTTAATTGATCGATTTCTCATTATTTTTAAGGGCGTGAATAATTGGTGTTATTAAACAATTGGATTGCTGGAATACTATTAAAAATTGAGAGAATAAAATATACGTCAACCTGATAAAGGCCATGTATACATATTCGATTAATTAAGTATAAGAGTGACTTTGGGAATGATTAAAAGTGAATATTATAAATTACTTCGAAGCATGTCCATATTGGCTCAGCGACGCGAATACGCCATTGTCTAATGCAATACAGATAAACCCTACAAATTTAATGGGCCCAAATAAAAGATCATATTTTAATATGCTTACTATCAGAATATTGCAGAAATAGATTCTTCATTACTGATGTGTCGAATCGCTTCAGCGAGTATTGGCTGGGTCACTCAGGTGGCGCTTAATAATAACGGCAAATAATATTTGGACGAGTGAATCGATTTGGGCGGAAAAGGATTTAGCTCAAATCTAAGCTGCCAAAACACCCTAGAAATTGGGAAACTGTCAGCTCAGCTCAGCTCAGCTCTGAGCAACTACACCCTAGTTTTGAGCCGAATATAGGGCTATTTTAGTGAGCCAATTGCTTGAATTACAGCCCCAATCCCATGGTGATTAATCCCCTCATTTACCACTCGATCAAGAGCTTCAAGGTGGCGAAATGAAAACTTAGGTAATTCTTTTATTAACGTTTCTTTTGAAATCATCATTGAAGCTACAGGAGGCCCCCCCGTTTTATATACTAGCTGCTCAGGTCTATAACCCTCTAGCAAAAAAACACCAGAAGGTTTAATTGCTAATTCAATTCGACTATATAAATCTTGCCTGAGTGTTGGTGGTAGGTGACAGTATATAGAGACAATACCGTCCCATTTACTTTCTCCAAGATCAAATGTTGCTAAATCGGCACAAATAGTTTCAATCACTACGTTATTTTCTTTAGCTAGCCTTTCTAATTTTTGGATGGCCACATTAGATATGTCTACCGCTGTTACCGAATACCCTAATTTGGCAAGAAAAACCGCATTTCTTCCTTCACCTTCAGCAAGTAATAACACTTTTCCTTCGGGGATTGCATCGTAATGACTTTTAAGAAAGTCATTCGGCAATTTCCCATAAACATATTCTTCTGTATCGTATATTTGATCCCACATATTAAATTCTCTATTTATGAAGCAAGTTTCGTTTACTTATATACTAACAACTTCTCATAAGGAAAATTAAGCTTGTTAGAACAAGATAATCTCACCCCTTTGTCCCATTGATTGTTCAACACCATATCACTCCTTTTTAGCAATTTCAGCACCATAGAACACAACTTGATAATCGAGTCATAAACGAAGGATGCGATGGCTGGTGACAACAAGGAATGCCATGAACACAGTCTGCAATGACCGCTTTTTAAGCCTTAAGCGATGGACAAACCAGGGGATGAGTCCTGTTATTCGGCGCACTTTTGGATTTGTTTGATTAACCATTGCAGGCTGTCTTGGCTGTCATACAGTTGGTGAGTGAAGATGCTCAGCGATAAATTGGGTAGGTCGGCGGGCAGTTGCACGATTCGAACTGGCAGCATTGTGGCAAGCTCCTGGGCGATTTGCAACGGCACACACATTAGGTAATGGGTGTTGGCAATCACCTTGGCGCCGGCGGCGTAACTTTGGATGGTGGTGGCAATCTGACGAGCCTGATGTTGTTTGAGTAACCAACGGTCGATGGGATCGGCACCGGAATTGATTAAGGGCAGGTGAACCTGAGGTGTTTGCACAAAAGTCTTTAGATTGAACTGTTCGGGGAAGCGACTCTGCTGCGCCACCAAGCCAACATAGGGGTCGCTCAGCCAGGGATAACGGCGATAATAACGCGGCATATCTTGCAGCTCGTCGACGCCTAAGATGAGATCGATACGGCCCTGCTCAATGCGTTCCATCTGGGTGTTTTCCGAAAGAATATCAATCGCGATCCGGATGTTCGGTGCATTGCTCTCCAGCATTTGAGTGAGTCGTGGTAGCGCAAAAAATTCGAAGTAATCAATGGCGCTGATATAAAAAGTTTTGGCATCCCGTTGCGGATCAAATGGCTTCATTTGATCGAAGGCCGTATCAATCGCCCTCAAGCCTTTTTGGATATTGGGCATCAGTGATAAGGCGAGTGGGGTGGGCTCCATGCCGCTTTGGGTTTTAATAAACAGTGGGTTGTTAAAGCGCTTACGTAATTTTGCCAGCACGTGACTGGCGGCCGATTGGCTCATATACAGTTTCTGGGCGGCTTTGGATAAGTTACGTTCTCGGTGTAGTACCACCAATAGGCGAAGTTGATTAATGTCGATATCCATCGTTATCGAACTCTCTCATATAGAAATGAAAAAAATGCATTTTTATTATAACCAAATCAAGTAGACAATGTGTCTCTGTTTTAAGCACTGAGGTTGGATAGTTGATGAGAAAGGTAAGCGTCGCCGCAACACAAATGTCTTGTTCCTGGCAAGTGAACGATAATATGGATAAAGCCGAGCGTTTAGTTCGCCAGGCCGCCGCGCAGGGCGCACAAATTATCTTGTTACAAGAGCTGTTTGAAACCCCTTATTTTTGTATCGAGATCCAAGAATCACATTTGGGTCTGGCCTCCGAGCTTGAAGATAATCTGGCCTTTCAGCGTTTAACCGCGCTCGCTAAAGAGTTACAGGTGGTATTGCCTTTTAGTTGGTTTGAAAGCGCCGGCAACGTGCGTTTTAACTCGGTGGCCATGATCGATGCCGACGGCAGTTTGCTTGGTATTTATCGCAAAACCCATATTCCAGACAGTGATGGATATTTGGAAAAGTACTATTTTAGCCCGGGAGATACAGGCTTTAAGGTCTGGCACACTCGCTACGCAAAAATCGGGGTGGGGATTTGCTGGGATCAGTGGTTTCCAGAAACCGCGAGAAGTTTAGCGCTGCAAGGGGCTGAATTACTCTTATTTCCTACCGCAATTGGCAGTGAACCCAGCCAACCAGAGATGGATTCGCAAAGCCATTGGCAACGGGTGATGCAGGGCCACGCTGCGGCCAACCAAGTTCCGGTGATTGCATCGAATCGAATTGGTCGCGAGCAAGCGACATCACGCGATTTAGCACTGACTTTCTATGGCTCTTCGTTTATTGCCGACGAGACTGGCGAAATTGTCGTTAAGGCCGATCGTGAAACTGAAACGGTGTTGGTGCATCAGTTTGATCTGGATGCTATTGCATTTCAGCGCAGCGCCTGGGGCTTGTTTAGAGATCGTCGTCCCGAGCAGTATCCACATCTACTTACCCTTGATGGTCGCTTAAAGAAATAATTTTAAATGGTGATGCTCCCTTGCTTGGCTGTTGGTCAATCTGTGGGGAGATGGCAAGCCAAACAATGAGGGAGCTATATATGAGTCAACAGCGAAAAACGCTGCCAGCGGAAGATGGTTTTAGCATGCCCGGTGAACACCAGCCACATAGTGAGGTGTGGATGTCATGGCCGATGCGACCAGACAATTGGCGGATGGGCGCAAAGTATGCGCAGCAAGCTTTTGTTGCGGTGGCCAGCGCTATCGCCCGGCGAACGCCAGTGGTGATGTTGGTGAATCATGCCCAATATGCCAATGCGAGAATGCAACTACCAGCGCAGATTAAAGTGGTTGAAATGTCTTATAACGATTGCTGGATGCGTGACATGGGGGCAACCTATTTACTCAATCAAGCGCAGCAGCGTCGCGGAGTGAGTTGGCAATTTAATGCTTGGGGCGGCTTAGTCGATGGGCTGTACTTCCCTTGGGATCTCGACAATGCTGTGGCTGAGAAAATGTTGAACCTCACTGAGGATGATATCTATTGCGCACCTTTTATTTTGGAAGGTGGTTCGATCCACAGTGATGGCGAGGGCACCTTATATACGACCGAAGAGTGCCTACTTCATCCCAGCCGTAATCCGGGATTGTCTAAGCGACAAATCGAAACTCACTTACAGAATTATCTTGGGATTGACAAGGTGATTTGGCTGCCACAAGGTTTATATGACGATGAGACGAATGGCCATGTGGATAACATTATGCATGTGGTTAAGCCGGGAGAAGTGGTGCTTACCTGCTGTGATGACCCCAGTGACCCGCAATATGCCATCAGCAAGAAGGCCTATCAGGTTTTAAGCAGCCAAAGCGATGCCAAGGGACGAGCGATTAAGGTACATCAGCTGCCGATGCCCGGTCCCCTTTATATGAGTGAGCAAGAAGCTGAAGGGATCGAGCCAAGTGCCGGGATGAAACGTCAGGCGGGAGAGCGCTTGGGGGCGTCTTATGCAAACTTTCTGATTAGTAATGGTCAGGTGATCTTTCCGCTGTTGGATGAACGCACCGATCAGCAGGCTCGGGATGTATTGCAACAGGCCTTCCCTGAACATCAGCTGATTGGCGTCGAGGCCCGCGAAATAGTGTTGGGCGGCGGTAATATTCACTGCATTACTCAACAAATTCCGCGCTCAAAGTCGCTTGCAGGGTGAGCGCTTTGCCAGGCCACTGTGCTAAGGCAGTGGCTCACGACTCTAACCTCTAGTTTTGCGCTAAAAAGAATTGATAGGCGGCATTGTCGGTTTCATCTTTGTAGTCAAAACCGAGTTGTGCCAGATGCTGGGTAAAGGCTGCGGTATCGCGGTCTTGTAATTCGAAGCCGGCCAATACCCGTCCGTAAGCGGAGCCGTGATTACGGTAGTGGAACAGGGTAATGTTCCAATGGTTGCCCAGCGTTTGTAAAAACTTGAGCAAGGCACCGGGTTGTTCGGGAAACTCAAAGCTAAATAGCCGCTCGTTTAATACCTTGCCGGGTTTGCCTCCCACCATATAACGCACATGCTGTTTAGCAAGTTCATCGTCGCTGAGATTGGTCACCGCATAGCCGCTGGCACTCAGGCTATCGAGCAGTGCCGGCAATTCCTGTTCGCTATTACTAACCCGAATACCAACAAAAATGCTGGCTTGTTGCTCATTGGCATAGCGGTAGTTAAATTCGGTAATAGCTCGGCCCCCGAGGTGCTCCACAAACTCGAGGTAAGCGCCCTGGCGTTCGGGAATATTCACCGCCATTACCGCTTCTTTTTTCTCACCCAGCTCGGTGCGCTCCGAGACATAACGCAGGTTATGAAAATTAACGTTTGCCCCAGATAAAATCGTCGCCAAGCGCTGGCCTTGTAAATTGTGTTGCTGGGCATAGGCTTTTAAACCCGCCAGCGCCAGTGCGCCGGAAGGTTCTGAAATGGCCCGGGTATCTTCAAAGATGTCTTTGACTGCCGCACAAATTTCATCGGAATTGACGGTGATCACTTCATCCAGATAGCGCTGGCAGAGCCGGAAGGTTTCTGTGCCAATCAGCTTGACCGCGACCCCATCGGCAAATAGTCCCACGCGTTCCAGCGGGGTCGGTTTGCCTGCGGCCAGTGCGGCGCTTAAACAGGCCGAGTCTTGCGCTTCTACCCCAATAATCTTGATCTGTGGCATCAGCTGTTTGATATATACCGCCACCCCCGCGGCGATGCCGCCGCCGCCTACTGGCACAAATATCGCGTTGAGGTGCATGTCTTGTTCCAGTAGCTCTTTGCCAATAGTGCCTTGTCCGGCGATTACATCCACATCATCGAAGGGCGGGATCAGGGTATAGCCGCGTTCCGCGGCGAGCTGTTTACTGTAGTGGCTGGCTTCGTCGAAACTGTCCCCGATCAAACGTACATCGGCACCCATGGCGCGCACCGAGTCTATTTTGATTTCTGGGGTGGTGGTGGGCATCACGATGATCGCATTAATATTGAGCCGTTGCGCCGACATTGCTACGCCCTGAGCATGGTTACCGGCCGAGGCGGCAATCACCCCGCGCTGGCGCTGAGCCTCGCTTAATTGGGCGATTTTATTGTAGGCGCCGCGTAACTTAAAAGAGTGCACCGATTGGCGGTCTTCGCGTTTCAACAGAATTTGGTTGCCCAGTCGCTTGGATAATTTGGGGAGTTCTTGTAAGGGCGTTACCTGAGCGATTTCATAAACTGGGGAGAGTAAGATCCGGCGAAGGTAATCGTTGGCACTGGGTAAGGTTTGAGACATGGTGTAACCTACAACTTGCATTAAATTAGCCCGGCGAACCGGGCTGAATATGATATCGAGAAAGGGCTTAGCCGAGTTTGCTCTTATCGCGTACTGCACCCTTGTCGGCGCTGGTGGCGAAGTGAGCGTACATCTTCAGTGAAGTGCTCACTTCACGCTCCCGTCCCACTGGGCGCCAGGCGTCACTGCCTTTGGCTTGCATTGCGGCGCGGCGTGTGGCCAATTGCTCTTCGCTCACTTCCAGTACAATGCTGCGCTCAGGAATGTTGATATCGATGATATCACCCTGTTCAACTAAACCAACCACGCCACCACTGGCGGCTTCTGGCGAAATGTGGCCAATTGACAGACCCGAGGTACCACCAGAGAAGCGACCGTCGGTTAGCAGGGCACATTTTTTACCTAAGCCCATGGATTTAAGGTAAGAGGTTGGGTAAAGCATTTCTTGCATGCCGGGGCCACCTTTTGGGCCTTCGTAGCGAATTAACACCACGTCACCCGCTTTGACCGTACCATCCAAGATCCCGGCAACTGCATCATCCTGGCTTTCAAAAATACAAGCCGGGCCGCGGAATACCAAGTTGTCGTCATCGACGCCAGCAGTTTTCACAATACAGCCGTCCAGGGCAACGTTTCCTTTTAAGACTGCCAGGCCACCTTCCAGGCTGAAGGCATTCTCCAAGCTACGAATACAGCCTTCGGCACGGTCGGTATCGAGTTCATCCCAGCGGCAATCCTGGCTAAAGGCTTGGGTGGTGCGAATACCTGCAGGACCCGCGCGATAAAAATCTTTCACGGCCTGATCCTGAGTTTGCATTACATCCCATTTAGCCAGCGTTTCAGCGAGGGTTTCGCCCATGATGTTGGGCACCTCACGGTGAATGAGACCGGCGCGATCCAGTTCACCGAGGATGCCCATAATACCGCCGGCGCGATGCACGTCTTCCATATGGTATTTATTGGTTGAGGGAGCCACTTTACACAGTTGAGGTACTTTACGGGACAATTCGTCCATGTGCTGCATGGTGTAATCCACGCCAGCTTCCTGAGCAATCGCGAGCAGGTGCAATACAGTATTGGTGGAACCACCCATGGCCACATCAAGGGTCATGGCATTTTCGAAGGACTCGAAGGTTGCAATAGAACGGGGTAATACGCTGGCATCATCTTGTTGGTAGTAGCGAGTGCACAAGTCAACGATGCGTTTACCGGCATTTAAGAACAGTTGCTTGCGATCGGCGTGGGTGGCAAGCATTGAGCCGTTGCCCGGCTGGGCTAAACCGAGTGCTTCCGCCAGGCAGTTCATCGAGTTTGCGGTGAACATGCCAGAACAAGAACCACAGGTAGGGCAGGCGCTGCGTTCCACTGCTTCGCTGTCACTATCGGAAACATTTTTGTCGGCACCCATCACCATGGCGTCCACCAAATCGAGTTTAATGATTTGGTCGCTCAGTTTGGTTTTACCGGCTTCCATTGGTCCGCCCGAGACAAAAATCACCGGAATGTTGATCCGCATTGCGGCCATTAACATCCCCGGTGTGATTTTGTCACAGTTAGAAATACAGACCATGGCATCGGCGCAATGCGCATTCACCATGTATTCAACCGAGTCAGCAATCAGATCGCGCGAGGGTAAGCTGTATAACATGCCGCCGTGGCCCATGGCGATGCCATCATCCACCGCGATGGTATTAAACTCTTTGGCAACGCCGCCTGCTTCTTCAATTGCGCCAGCCACCATTTGACCAAGATCTTTTAGGTGAACGTGACCCGGGACAAACTGGGTGAATGAATTCACCACTGCGATAATCGGCTTACCGAAATCTTCTTCTTTGGTTCCCGTTGCACGCCATAGGGCACGGGCTCCGGCCATGTTACGGCCTTCGGTTGTGGTGGCACTTCGCAGTTTAGGCATTGCTGTTTACTCCGTTAATCTGGTTTGCGTTTGCATATTTGGGTTTAGGCCATGACCACTTTGGCAGCGGGCATCACCTGTAATTGTTGTATGGTGACTTGCTCAACGTCGAATAATTTAATCAATTGATTATACAGCTGAGCGACCGGACGCTCACTGCTTACTGTGAGTTCAATTGAGTAAATTTTCGCGTTGAGTTCAATATTCATCGATTGTACTAAAAAACCGCGGTGACGTGTCACCCGTAATACACGTTCCAGTACATCGGCTTGGTTACGGGTTTCGATTGTGAGTGCATGTTCCATTAGCATTCCTCCATCATTTTGTCGTTGGCGACCCCAGGTGGTACTAGCGGCCATACATTCTCTTCGGCATCGATTAAAACGTGCAGTAGGTAGGGCCCTTGACTGTTGAGCATTCTATCTAAGGCAGCTGGGATCTCTATTTTATTGCAAATGGTTTCACCGGGAATATCGAAGGCGGAAGCCAATTTTACAAAATCAGGGTTGTCATCGAGGATGGTTTCACTGAAGCGACCATTAAAAAACAAGTTTTGCCACTGGCGTACCATACCCAAACGATTGTTGTCGATAAGCAGCATCTTGACCGGTAACTGAGCACGTTTAATGGTGGTCAGCTCTTGTACGTTCATCATGAACGAACCATCACCGGAGACATTAATTACGGTATCGTTGGGGCGGGCAAACTGAGCGCCAATGGCTGCTGGCAGGCCAAAGCCCATGGTCCCCAAACCGGCGCTAGACAGGTGGTTTTCGGGGCCGTTAAATTGCATGTGCTGGGCGACCCACATCTGGTGCTGACCCACATCGCAGGCAACCACGGTGTCTTGGTCGATCATTTGGCTGAGTTGATGCAGCATGCTGGGCGCGAAGATATGCTCGCCCGGATGGTCATAGCGCCAGGCAAAATCATGTTTACGTTGGGTGACAAGCTCGCGCCATGGCTGAATATCACACAAGCAGTGCAGTGCCGGCAAGGTGAGTTTTAAGTCGCTGCTTAAGGCTACATCGGGTTCTCGGCGTTTACCAAACTCACTAGCATCAATATCGAGGTGGATCACTTTGGCGTGAGGGGCAAATTCATCGAGTTTACCAGTGACCCGATCGTCGAAGCGAGCCCCAATGACTAATAAGACATCGCCTTCCTGAACGCTGAGGTTGGCGGCTTTGGTGCCGTGCATGCCTAACATGCCGAGGTAACAAGCTTGCTGCTCGGTGATGGCTCCAATGCCTTTGAGGGTGCTGACACTCGGGATCTGAGTGTAATCTAAAAACGCGCGTAATTCGCTAACCGCGTTCGCCATGCCGACGCCGCCGCCGACATAGACGATGGGCTGTTTGGCTTGACTGAGTAGGCGTTTCGCCTGCTTAAGTGCATCCGTTTCTGGAGGATTGGTCTGCAGGGCTGGGGCGAGGTAGGGCAGGCTCTCTTCAATTTCGGCTAACTGAATGTCTTTAGGCACATCGATTAACACCGGACCCGGGCGACCACTGGTGGCGATGACAAAAGCTTGTTCAATGGTGCGTTTGAGCTCGCTGATGTCGGTAACCATGAAGCTATGTTTGGTCACGGCCAGGGACATGCCTAAAACGTCGACCTCTTGAAAGGCGTCGGTGCCGATCACTGGCTGGGCAACCTGTCCAGTAATGGCCACCAGCGGAATTGAATCGAGCTGAGCTTCGGCAAGGCCGGTGACCAGGTTGGTTGCGCCGGGGCCAGAAGTGGCTATACATACCCCGACTTTGATGCCGCGGTTAGCGCCCGCTCTGGCGTAGCCCACCGCCGCCATTGCTGCGCCCTGCTCATGGCGGGTCAGCATATGTTTAATGCCTCCGTCGTAGAGCGCATCGTAGAGCGGCATAATTGCGCCCCCCGGATAACCAAAGACTTGTTCTACGCCCTGTTCTTTTAGAGCCGCTACAATTTGTTGAGCACCATTCATTCCCATTTCCTTTCCGCCGTTAACAAAAAACCCCCGAGCTTTGCAGCGCGGGGGTTTGGTGTTGTTTGCTTATTTCAGTTACAACAGCGCATCCCCGCGCGGTGATAAAATAATCACCACAAGGACGACGCTAATGACTAGAGCAACTGAAAAAGACATATTTAATAATTTTCCTCGAACAATAGGCTACAAGTATCACAGGATAAAATATGATTCAAGCTTGCTTTTCTTCCGCAAAGTTCCGCTGGCTGTTGGATAAATAAACGAATTGTAGTTTGATTTGCTAATTAAGTGTGATTCATCAGTTCTATATTCCAATTTGTTGTTTTTTACTGGTTATTTATATTGCATTTACAGCATAAAATTAAGTCGATTTTTCTTGGTATTAATTCATTTTTTAGTGGGAGGGGTGGCTGCTGGGGCAATCAGTGACGGTTTTGGGCATCGCTGATAAACATGCTAATGTGAGACATATCTGTATTGTATTTAAGGATATGCCATGACCGAAAAAGAAAAGATGTTAGCTGGTAAGCTGTATTTGGCCTTTGATGGCGAATTGGTTGAGGAGCGACACGAGGCGAAGTCTTTATGTTACGAGTTAAATCTACTGCATCCAGAAGAAGACCTGCGGTCGGAAGTGCTGGCAGAACTGCTGCCAAACAGCCTTGACCCATGGATTGAGCCCACATTTTTTTGTGATTATGGTTATAACATTACTACCGGAAAGAATTTCTACGCGAATCATGGTTGTGTGATCCTCGATGGCGCTCCGGTAACCATCGGTGATGACGTGATGTTTGCCCCAGCAGTACATATCTCTACGGCGACACATCCCTTAAATAGCCAACAACGCTTAGCGGGATTAGAGCGTGCTTTGCCAGTCATCATTGGAGACCGGGTATGGGTAGGCATGGGAGCGAATATTTTACCGGGGGTGAACATTGGCGACGATGCCGTGATCGCCGCCGGGGCGCTGGTAAATAAAGATGTTGCTGCCAGAACGGTGGTGGCTGGCGTACCTGCTCGGTACGTACGAGACGTTCCCGAGCAAGCAGAAGATTAGCTCGGTGTAAGTAGAGCCTTAGGACTCGCTTTGTTTCACCACATTAAAGTTGTTCCAGGCCTGCGAGCAAGGCATCACTTCTAAGCTGTTAATGTTGATATGGGCGGGTTGGCTGACGATCCAATAAATGATGTTGGCGATATCTTGCGGTTGCAGTGCATTGCTGTTGCCATACAGCTGGTCATATTTTTGTTGGTCGCCAGCAAACCGTACCAAGCTGAATTCACTTTCCGACAGACCCGGCTCGAGGCTGGTGACTCGCACGCCGGTGCCCACCAGATCGCAGCGTAAATTCCGCGAAAACTGCGCCACAAAAGCCTTCGACGCGCCGTAAACATGGCTGCCGGGATAGGGCCAGTTAGCAGCAATCGAGGCCAAGTTAATCACTGAGGCGACTGGTTGCTGGCTTAAGCTTGGCAGTAAGGCGTGAGTCACATTCACCAGCCCGGTGACGTTGGTATCGATCATGGTGTGCCAGTCGCTTAATTTGGCCTGTTGGCTTGGGTCGGTGCCCAGAGCTAAACCTGCATTGTTGATTAGCACACTTACTTGCTTGAAGTTTTCTGGTAAGTCGGCGACTAAATCGGCCACTTGCTGGCTGTCGCGTACATCCAGGCTGGCGTAGTGAACCGGGCATTGCGAGCCCAACTCATCGGCTAGCTGGGCTAAGCGCTCCAGGCGTCGTCCGGTGAGGATCAGCGGCCAGCCATGCTGAGCAAATAACTTGGCGCAGGCCAGACCAAAGCCCGAAGTTGCACCGGTAATGAAGACGCAGTTGTTCATAGTTAATTCCTTGTTTTCATGCTGAGCTGCAGAGGGTCGCCCTCGTCTCGCTAAAGGGCTTATTTGATGAAGCTCAGCTTAACGAAGTTAGTTCTGCTCGTTATAGAGCCAAAAGCTTGAACCGAAGGGACCAAGGCATTGACCGCATCGTGAGTGAGAAAAAGCTTGAAGATGTCGTACTTTCGCACTGCCAAGGGCGCTTCGCGTTACACATTTACATCCCAGGATTCGGTGGGGCAATGGTGCGACGTTAAGCCCAGGGCTATGGCGTTTTGAATCCAGATTGGCAGAGGGGGCGATTCCCTTAGGTTAAACATTACCGAAGTAGACTATTTGGCTGCAGGGGCTCGCGTGTATTTTTACTTTATGCTTCGGATATCTTGGGCTTATCAAAATGCTGCAACACAAAATCTACGAGTAGTCTCACCCGGAGTGGTAAGTTATTTCGGTCACGATATAACATTGATAGGGTACGGGCTTGGCTGCGCCATTCTGGGAGCACTTGCTTTATTTCTCCTCGTTCAATCATCGGCAAAGCAAAATAATCTGGAATATAACCAATACCTAATCCAGCTTTCACGGCATTTGTCATTAGCAATATTTCATTCACCTCTAGGCGCACTGATTGAATCGGATGGTGATTAAACTCTTCTCCACTGGCCTTGTGAACGAGTTGCCAAGGAATCATAGGACGGCAGATCACCGTTGAATGGGCGCATAGTTGCTGGGGCTGGGTAATGTTGTAGCTTGGGTGCTCTGGATGACAGCATAAGATAAAGTGTATCTGTTTTAGGGGGCGGATGATCCAATGTTCAAGGGCCGGATTACCGACCCGAAAAGCCACGTCTACCGCTGCCGCTTCAATATCCGTTAAGGCATTTGAAAAACTTAAATCTAATTTGATATCAGGGTATTGCAATAAGAAATCATAGAAGATGGTTTGTAAAAATTGTGCGCCAGCATTGATGGGTGCGGTGATTCTAATTTTGCCCTTAGGTTGATGCTTTTCTTGATGTAGATCTTCATCGATATCACTCAGTTCCTCAAATAAAGAGCTTGAACGTTGAAAATACTGCTCGCCAGTATGAGTTAAGGAGACACGATGTGCATCTCTATTCAATAGTCTTAATTGGAGATTTTGTTCCAATTGACTAATTCTTCGGCTTAAGGTCGATAGGGGCATCCCTAAGTGGTTTGCGGCTTGTTTGAAGCTGCCAAGTTGAGCTACGGCACAAAAACAACGTAAATCGTCAAGAGAATAAGTAGGTTTCATAAATGGAATTTACCGTCTTGATTTTGCTTCTTTATCCAGATAATAAAATCAATACACTATGTTTTATGTTTTGACAAGTCGCTAGGAGTGACCATGACTTTTTCTTCCACCACCAAAGCAGTTGTGTTGCTTGTTTTCTGTACCTTTTTTTGGGGGAGTTGCTTTCCTATTGGTAAACATGCATTAAATGAAGTGCATGCCTTAAGCTTGGTTTTTTGGCGGTTTGTAATTGCAGCAGGGTGTTTACTTATTTATTTGCTGTGGGCTGACATGCAGAAACTGAGTCTATCTTTAAACCAGTGGCTATGGGTGGTTACGGTCAGTGTAATCGGTGTCGGTGGGCTTAACTTAGGTTTATTTACTGGACTAACTTATACCAATGCAGCCAATGGCTCACTGATTATGGCTTTAAGCCCATTAATGACCTCGCTGATTGCTTGTATTGTGTTACGTAAATTACCATCTTTTGCGCAATGCCTTAGCTTGTTGGTTAGCTTATCGGGAGTCTTGTTGGTGGTCACCAATGGGCATCTTGAAACGCTCGTATCAATGAAAATTAACCATGGCGATAAACTGATATTTTTAGGGATGCTGGCTTGGAGCCTGTATACCTACTGTAGCCAAGGGATCAGCCGTTGGATGCCGGTTATTCCATATACCTTGCTTGGGATGCTGAGTGGTGCTTCTGTGATCGGTCTGATGTGCTTGCTTACTCCCAATGTTCATCCGCTCACTGAAGTGCTTGAAGGCTCTTTGCTGAGTGTTCTGGATCTAGTATATATTGGTGTTTTTGGCACCGTTGCCGGGTACTTGCTGTGGCTGAATGGGGTTCGTCATCTCGGTGCATCGAATGCCTCGCTGTTTTTCAACCTGGTTCCGATATTTGCTGTTTTCACTTCGTTCCTGATGGGGCAGGCGGTCACTCAGCTTCAATTACTAGGTATTTTAATTGTGATTGCAGGACTGTTGCTCCCACGCCTGATGTTGTTAAAACGAGCACCTGTCCAGCTATAATGCCGAATCACAAAAGGTGCTATAAAGATAGTTGGTGGGGGCTCAACAAAGAGACGTGAATTTTGGATGATTTTTGCAAGCCCCCTTGCTTGGCTAAGCGTGCTTGGCGAGCTTGCTGTGCTGTAATTGTTTGAGCACATTGCCGAGTTGCGCCAGGCCAGTTTCGATCTTGCTGTTTTCAATTGCTGAAAATCCTAAACGAATATAATTTTTGGGCGCATGCTCTTCGGCAAATAGGCTATCGCCAGATTCCACTAAAATCCCCTGTTTTGCTGCTTCGATGACCAGTTCTGTACTTGCGACATTGCTTGGTAATGCCAACCAAAAGCAGAAACTGCCTGGGGTGGCGTGCAGTTCGCATTGACCCAGGTGCTGTTGTAAGCCCTGATACATAAATTGCCATTTCTGTTCATAAACATGGCGCATCCGGCGCACATGACTATCGTAATAGCCTTGACCAATAAATAGCGCGGCGGTGCGCTGGTTATTGGCGGGCGGGTGGCGGTACATCAGCCGGCGCAGTGCACGCAATTCAGCGACCAGTTGTTTATTGGCAACAAGGTAGCCAAGCCGTAAGCCCGGAGAGAGTGATTTAGATAGGCTACCGATGTAGATGACACGACCATGTTGGTCGATACTTTTGAGCGCTGGTAGAGGTTGTGCCTTAAAGTTTACTTCACTCTCATAATCATCTTCAATTAGTACAAAATCGTCCGCATTGGCCTGTGCTAAAAGCGCCTTACGTCGTTCAATCGGCATGGTGACTGTTGTTGGGTATTGATGGCTGGGCGTAATACAGACATAGTCACACTGACTTAGTTGTGGACCTAATTGCAGGCCTTGTTCATCGAGAGTTAATGGGATGGGGCGCGAACCACACTGATTAAAAATATGTCGTTGATCGGCATACCCAGGGTTCTCGACCCCCACCTTAACGTCCTCTGTGACTAATAATGAGGCGAGCAGGTACAGTGAGTTTTGAGTGCCAAGGGTGATCAGAACTTCTTCGTTGCTGGCGGTAATGCCACGCTTGGATAAGATCTGTTGGCGTATTTGGGTGACTAATTCTTTATCGTCGACGTCGATGTAATCTTCGACCCAGTCTTGTACGCAATTACGGTTTTGCGCGATCCGCGAACATTCACGCCATTGATAGATTGGAAAGTGGCTTGGTTCTATTTGTCCATAAATGAAGGGATAGGGGTAGCGCAGCCAATTTTTATCTTTATTTAAGGTGCTAAAAGATGCTGGGGTGCTGCGTAGCCTTTGTTGCCAATTTACCTGAGTCTGGTCCAATGCTGGGCGAGATTGCACCAATTTGAGAGCGGGTTGTTGCGCTAATTCGGGGTTGACATAAAAGCCGCTCCGCTCATGTGCGATTAAGTAACCTTCATCCACCATGCTCTCGTACACCAAGACTACGGTGTTGCGCGATACCTTGAGTAGCTGAGCGAGCTTACGGCTTGAAGGAAGCGCCTTGGCGCCAAAGTAGTCATGTTGAATTAGCTCGACTAATCGCTCTCTGATTTGCTGTTGTAAACTTCTACCTGGGCGAAGTTCAATGTTCATCATCAAGTCATTCATGCCATACATCCTATGAAACTCGCTAGAGATATTATCGTTCTCTGCGCTTTATAGGTGATTGTCTGCAATTTATTGGCCAAATTGACGGATTATCGTTTGTGATTTCTTGGACCTGCAATTGAAAAAAATTGGCCCTATAGCTGGTTTTTTACAGGCAGTAACTTAAAACAACACGCATCGTGTCAGGTTCAACAAGGAGTTAACAATGAAACAGCTAAAGATAAACACGGCGATAGCGGCTTTGGCCACTTTGATGCTGGCATCGACGGCAAGCGCTAAAGACGTCACCATTGGTTATCAGGGGATGTTTAATCCATGGAAACACGCGATTAACGAAAAATTGGTGGAAAAAGAGACTGGCTATACCATCAAATGGCGTCGCTTTGACTCGGGCGCGAAAGCAATGACGGCAATGGCTTCGGGTGCTTTGGATATTGCATCCGCGGGCTCAAGCCCCATCGCCAGTGCCGTGAGCCGAGGCGTTGATATAGAACTGATTTGGATTTTAGAAAATATCGCAGATGCGGAAGCCTTAGTGGTTCGCGATGGAGCGGGAATTAATGCACCTTCAGATCTAAAAGGTAAACGGATTGCAGTGCCATTTGTATCTACGACTCACTTCCATGCCTTGTTTGCTCTAGAGCAATTTGGCTTAAGCGAGAAAGATGTTCGGCTGATTAATATGCAACCCAACTCGATTGCCGCAGCTTGGCAGCGAGGTGATATTGATGGTGCCTTTATTTGGGATCCAGCTCTGGGGAAAATTAAACAAAGCGGTAAGGTGTTGATTACTTCTGCAACTTTAAGCGCTTGGGGAAAACCGACCTTCGACGGCCTCGTGGCAAATAAAGAGTTCGCCGCGGCAAACCCTGATTTTGTCAGCAAAATGATTAAGGTTGTTGCAGATTTAGATGCCGATTATCGAGAGCATAAAACCAGCTTTGACGCCTCCAACCCAATCGCACAATCGATCGCTAAAATCAGTGGTGGCGATGTGAACACGGTGGCCGAAGTATTAGACCTATACGAGTTTCCAGACATGAAAACCCAGCTTTCTTGCAGTTGGTTAGGTTGTGGTGCCGAGGGTGGTGCCAGTAAGTCGCTCAAATCAACTTCTGAGTTTTTGAAAGAGCAAAAGAAAATTAATGACCTCATGCCAGACTATAGCAAGTTTGTGAATCCCTCATTTGCCGCTGCTGCCGCAAAAATGTAAGTCGAACAGGTGAGTGATACAGGAGGCTTAAAATGAATACGCTGGAAATTCACGATGTATCGGTCGTCTATCCTGCAGCCCAAGGCGGTGATCCGGTTACCGCCTTATCTGAGGTGAACTTAAACATTGAGCAAGGTGATTTTGTGGTTGCGCTGGGTGCATCGGGGTGCGGCAAAACCACCTTACTCAATTTGATCGCTGGTTTTATTTCGCCGACAAAGGGCTACTTAACGCTGGGAGACAGTGTGATAGAGGGCTATCCCAGGGTGGCCTGTGGTTTGGATATTGGGGATGAAATTGTCGGGCCTGGGGCTGACCGCGGTGTGGTTTTTCAAAAACACGCACTGTTGCCGTGGTTGAATGTGATTGAAAACACCGAGTTTGGCTTAAAACTGCAAGGTGTAGACAAACAACAGCGCCGCGAGCGCGCTGCCAGCTATTTAAAATTGGTGGGCCTGGAAGATTTTCATCAGCACAAGGTTTATCAGCTTTCCGGCGGGATGCAGCAACGGGTGGGGATCGCCCGAGCGCTGACCAATAACCCAGAAATGCTGTTACTCGATGAGCCCTTAGGTGCCTTGGACGCCTTAACGCGAGAGTCTTTGCAAGAACTGTTGTTAGACGTATGGCGCGAAACCAACAAAATGATGTTTTTTATTACCCATAGCGTAGATGAGGCCTTGCTGTTGGCGACGCGTTTAATTGTGATGTCGCCTCGTCCCGGGCGAATTACCCATGAGTTTAAAATCGATTTCAATCAACAATTTTTAGCTTGTCGGGATGCCCGCAAGGTGAAATCGAGCGCCGCCTTTATTGCCATGCGAGAACAGGTACTAGCGATTATTCATGGCGATGAAGCAGCCGTTGCCTAAGGAACAAATTATGACCACAAATACCATTGACGCCAGCCATCTGAACCAATCTGAGTCGGAACGCCCGTCGGCGGACTATATTGCGGTGCCTGCTCACCAGAAGCAGCTTACCCCGCTGGCCCAAAAAGTACTAAATACCACACAGCAAATCGGAGCCAGCAAAGCGGTCCCGAGTGGTGAGTACTTTGGCACCCCTGGTGCTGGAGACAGTAAGCTCATCGCGCTGTGTTCTACTTTATTCTGTCTTGGCTTGTGGGCCTTGGTCACCGAAGCTGGCATGATCAAACCGATGTTTTTACCTTCCCCTTTCGACGTATTAGCGCGCTTATGGGATGTGTTAATTGACGGCTTTGCAGGGGCTACGCTGGCAGAGCATTTAGGGGCGAGCTTAAGTCGGATCTTCGGCGCGTTTTTGTTAGCCAGTTTGATTGGGATCCCACTTGGGGTGGCCATTGGCTGTAGTCGAGTGATTCGTGGCATGTTTGATCCCTTGATTGAGTTTTATCGACCGCTGCCTCCTTTAGCTTACTTACCACTGGTGATCATTTGGTTGGGGATTGATGAAGCGAGTAAAGTCACGCTGATCTTTCTGGCGATGTTGGCACCAATCGTTCTGAGTGCTCGTTCAGGGGTGAGTTCGGTGCGAATCGAACAAATTCAAGTGGCTTATTCAATGGGGGCAAGCCGCTGGCAGGTGGTGACGCAAGTGATCGCCAAAGGCGCACTGCCAGATATTATGACCGGTATGCGGATCGCGATTGGTTTTGGATGGACGACGCTGGTGGCTGCAGAAATGGTTGCCGCCGAGCGAGGTATCGGCTTTATGGTGCTGAACGCATCTGAGTTTTTAGTGACCGACGTGGTGATTGCTGGCATCGTGGTGATTGGGATCATTGCCTATTGTTTTGATCTGATGATGCGCTTCCTCGAAAGTAAATTGATCCCATGGAAGGGTTATAACTAAATACTGATGTAGCGTAAAGATTTAGCTTTGACATGTTGTTTGCCCGGTTCGCCGGGCTTTTTTATATCAGGGGCTAATATAAGGGCAAGTATTATCAGCCCCAACCAGAGGCTTTTTAGGCGTGATATATCGATTGAGCTGTGAGCGAAAGGCGGTTACTTGATAAAATGTTCTTGAGTGGGTATTTGAAGTTTGACCATGGGCGTTGGGCGTTGCATCGTAATAAAGTTATATCCGGTTGGTGCTGCGGTGTTTATTCTGAACTCAAGTTAATTTTACAGTTTCATATTAACGACACATTTGTGAGTTAGTGCTCTGTTTTTCAACGAAAAGGTGCATACTGTGCAGCTTGAAAATAAATTGAAGAGGTTAAACATCGTCATGTCTATCGACTCGACAGTTCTGGGCTATTTCGCTGCATTTTGTACCACCTGTGCTTTCATTCCACAGGTGATCCATACTTGGAAGACCAGAGATACCAGTTCGATATCGCTCGGTATGTATGCGCTGTTCGTATTAGGCGTTTTTTTATGGTTGGTTTATGGCATTTTACTCGAAGATTTACCGATTATTATTGCTAATATCATCACTTTCACCCTCGCATCGGCAATTTTGTTGTTGAAAGTGAAAGATTCTTTCGGCAAATAAATCGCAAGTATTGCAGGAAGACCTTGGTTGTCGATTATTTCCAGCTAAATTCGCCATTAAGTGTATTGCATTCCAGCAACGAGTTCTCGGCATCGTCGATATATATTTGTTGCTCAGAGGAAACTGGGTAGCTTAAATAGGCCGAGCATTCGGCACTTTGGCCGTTACCGACCACCACTTTTGTCTGCGGCTTTAAAGTGCAGCGAACCAATTTGTCGAGCGGGGACCATTGGTAACAGATCTCATAGTCGGCGCGGTATTTTGCGATTTCCCCAGAGGGTTGCTGAAACGCCCACCATTGGCCAAATTGGCTATTGGGGTTGGTGCTATTCCATGCTCGATAAACGGTGACTTGAGTGGCAAGCTTACTTCGATAAACTTGTCCCTGACACAGTTTCCCTTGGTTTGGCTTGCCTAAAGCTTGATTTAACAGTTGCTGATCATCAATCACTTCGAATTGGTCTTGCATATCTGCGGGTAGCGCTACACTACCGAGGCATTCGGGCTCTGCTTTGGCGAGGCTTGGTGATTTAATGGTTGTGCTGCTGCAGGCAAATAGCAAGCTGATTAGCAGACTAGAGAATAGGTTTTTCATAAGTGCTTCTGATAGAAAACATAACTTACAATGATTGTAGACCTTTAGTGAATATATTCTAAATATCTAAGTTGAATGCTTGAGACAGGCCACACAAGCTTCGCTTTGTCCGCGCACTAAGCGAAATATACAGGCGAAGGCTTAGATTTTTGAGGACGGATTAACCGCCGTTTTAAGTTATTAATTTCAATTAATTACTAAACCAATCAAAAACGGCTGGAAAAATGAAGTGAGAAGGTTTTAACTGGCGATAATGATCCTAGACAATAAACTAGAAGGAAGCACGATGGCAGAGCAGTATACCCCTCCAACAGTTTGGACGATGGACAATGAAAATGGTGGTAAGTGGGCGAGTGTGAATCGACCGGATTCGGGAGCCCGGCATCAACAGGACCTACCGGTAGGGGAGCATCCCTTGCAGTTGTATTCGATGGGAACGCCAAATGGGCAAAAAGTGACCATTATGCTCGAAGAACTATTGGCGCTGGGCGTGACGGAAGCTGAGTATGACGCTTACTTGATTAACATTGGTGAGGGCGATCAGTTCTCATCAGGTTTTGTCGAGGTGAATCCTAATTCGAAGATCCCGGCCTTGGTGGATCGCTCCGGTGAGACCCCCATTTCAGTATTTGAATCGGGCGCCATCTTACTTTATTTAGCCGAAAAATTTGGCTGCTTGCTGCCCAAACAGCCAGCGGCTAAAGCGGAAGTTTTAAACTGGTTATTCTGGCTGCAAGGTAGCGCACCGTATCTAGGTGGTGGATTTGGACACTTTTATGCATATGCGCCAGAGAAGTTTGAATACCCGATCAATCGCTTCTCGATGGAAGCGAAACGTCAGTTAGATGTGCTGGATAAGCGTTTGGCTCACAATAAATTTATAGCGGGTGAAGAATACACTATCGCAGATATCGCGATTTGGACTTGGTACGGCAACTTGGCACTGGGCAAACTTTATGATGCTGCTGAATTTTTAGATGTAGGCTCTTATCCCCATGTTGTTGCTTGGGCGCAAACCATCGCCGCTCGTGAAGCCGTTCAACGTGGACGTATTGTGAATCGTTCGTCTGGTGAAGCTGGTGAATTCCTTGCCGAGCGCCATAGTGCGGCAGACATCGATCAAGCCTTAAGCAAGCGCTAAATAGACGTTGCTGCTCCCTATTGAGGGGGCAGCCGTTGCCGTTTGTTTCGCGACACTTAAGCGACGGCGCGTTCCGGCCTTAATATATCTTCTCTACTGAAGCACCCATGCCGAGTAAGGCGACTAGCACCATCACCGGTAGGGCGATATGTTTAAAGCTGCGTGGCGGCCAACGATTAAACGCCGTTTGGCCGATCTTTACGGCCAGCATGGTCGGTAATAGCAATATGCCTATGTGGCTAAGTACCTGCCAATTAAACACTCCGCTCACGATTAAGCCCAGCACCGATAACAGCTCGCTCACGATAAAAAACAAAATCATGGTGGCGCGTTGTGTTTGTGGTTTGAGTGGACTCGACAGCATATAACACACCACCATTGGTCCCCCGACCGAAGCGCTGGCGGTGCCTGCACCGGATAGAAAACCAAATAGGACTGCAGTTAAGGGTTTATCCATGTGGGGGAAGCGAATGTTGCAGGCAAGGAATAACGAAAATAGCAAAATGAATACACAAATTGACAGTTTGAGCAATTCTGCTGGCAGTAAAATCAGTAGACCTAAGCCCAGCGGGATCCCCAGTAAAGAGCCGAACATTAGTTTTTTTAAACTCGAATAATCCGCCTGTCGTCGCGCCTGAGACCACAGGCTCAAACTGCACAATAAATCCAGCGACAAAATCACAGGTACACTCTGCTGAGGGGTAAAAAACAGATTCATACCAATGATGGCGATCGCAGCAAAACCAAACCCAGTGAAGCCTCGAACGAAGGCTGCCAGCATGACCACCGGTACCATTAAGCCAATACTGTCCATGCTCACTCCCTAGAGCAAAAGCTTGAGTTTGCCTGCTTTGAAGTTCTTACTATAGGGCCAATGAAACTAAGTGTTAGGCCAGTGTGCTCCCAATAATTTGTTCTTTTTGTCTGGCTCCATGGATTCGAATTGCTGGTCCTAAGCATTGCTGTGTTGCCGAGTTAAGGTCTGTTCATGTTTTATGTCAGTCATTCGTCTCAGGGAGTAGCGATATGTCATTAGTTAATGCCGCGGCCATCGAGCAAGATCGTCAACATGTTTGGCATCACCTTAGCCAGCACAGCGTGTTAGCAACTCAAGATCCAATGGTCATGGTGAAGGGGCAAGGTTCGCGCGTATGGGACGCCAAAGGGAATAGCTACTTAGATGCTTCTGCGGGGGGCGTATGGTGCGTGAACGTAGGTTATGGACGTAGTTCCATCGCTGAGGCGATTAGTCAACAGCTCACCCAACTTAATTTTTTTGCCAGCACCGCAGGCACGATCCCAGCAGCTGAATTTGCCGAAAAACTGTTAGCTAAAATGCCCGGTATGAGCCGCGTTTATTACGCCAGTTCAGGTTCTGAGGCTAACGAAAAAGCCTTTAAGATCGTGCGCCAGATAGCCCATCGAAAATATGGCGGTAAGAAGCATAAGATCCTTTATCGTGAACGCGATTACCATGGGTCAACCATTGCAACCTTAAGTGCCACCGGTCAGGAAGAGCGGCGCATGCAATATGGCCCCTTTGTACCTGGTTTTGTCGAATTTCCGCATTGCTGTGAATATCGGAGTCAGTTTGGCGAGGTGAAAGACTACGGGGTGTTGGCCGCCAAAGAGCTTGAAAAAGTTATACTGCGGGAGGGACCGGATACCGTGGGCGCGGTGATTTTAGAGCCGATTACTGCTGGTGGTGGGGTGATTACTCCGCCCGAAGGTTATTGGCCAAGCATCATGGAAATTTGTAAAAAATATGATGTATTACTGCACATTGATGAAGTGGTTTGCGGTTTAGGTCGTACTGGCGAGTGGTTTGGTTATCAGCATTATGGCATCAAACCTGACATCGTTACTCTGGCGAAGGGGGTTGCCTCGAGTTATGCCGCAATTTCCTGCACCGTGACTACCGAACAAGTTTTCAATGAGTTTATTGCCGACAGCAGCGATCGTGATGCTTATTTTCGCGATATTAGTACCTTTGCCGGTTGTACCGCAGGCCCTGCCGCGGCATTAGAAAATATGCGCATTCTTGAGCAAGAAGAATTGGTGCATAACAGTAAGGTGATGGGCGACTATTTGCTGGCTCAACTCAAGCACTTGCAGAGCAAACATGGGATCATTGGCGATGTGCGGGGTAAGGGTTTATTACTGGGTATTGAACTGGTCAGTGATCGCGATTCGAAAACTCCGGTCGACGAGAGCGTGGCGGTAAAAATTGCGGCGATGTGCATGGCAAAAGGTCTGATCATTGGTCGCACCAACCGTAGCTTCACAAGTTTTAATAATACCCTGTGTTTGTGTCCGGTGCTCACTTTGAGCCAACAAGAAGCAGACTTCATCGTGTCGACTCTCGATCAAGTGTTCGCTGAAATTGCCCGATAATTGGGTCGCAAGAACATTTTTGGCCAGAAACCTGTGACTTGATGGAGCCAAAGCACGCTGCTGTTTTATCAGCAGGGTGCTAGTTTGCTTTGTTTATCGCAGTGTGACTGCTCTTTACGCGAAAAACTTGTTTCGATCGCGGCTCTCATATCCTTGAACGACAAACGTTTAATTGCCTCGCACCTATCAATCTAATAGGTATTAGCCATTTCACAGCCTCCTCCCTGCCAACTATAGTTAGAACTAATCGGTCATTTAAATGGCCAAACAAGGAGGTCTTATGCAAAACCTAACTATTAAAAATTATATGAAAACTCAATTCTTGAGTTTAAAGCTGAAACAAAGCATTAGTGACGTGAGTGAAAAACTGATTGTGTCACAACAAATCGGTGCCCCAGTGGTAGATGAACAAAATCATTTATTGGGTTGGGTTTCCGAGCAGGATTGTGTGGCGCAAATGCTGCAAGCAGGCTACTACTGTGAGCAGAGTGCGTTGGTCGAAGACATCATGAATCGAGATGTGTTGAGCGTGAGCCCTGCTGAAAGTGTTTTAGATCTGGCCAAGCAAATGCTGGAGAACAAACCCAAAAATTATCCGGTGGTGGAAGCTGGCAAGTTAATTGGTTTAATCGATCGCAAAGCAGTGTTAGTGGCGCTGCAGCATCACCAACAGCAATGTTTTGTTGATCGGAAATAGTAGACGTGAATGTTATGTGGACATTGGTAAACTCGTTTTTAGCGCTGATTTGAATTGTCTAAACGAATGATTGAATGGCGATGATTGTTATCTATCTGCATGATAAATAGGTATAAAAATCATATAACAGCGAACTGAATAATCACCTTTATGTGGTATTTAGAGGATTGAATTTTACGGTTTGAACCGTGATTTTTGTGAACTTTTTCCGAAATAAAATTTGGATACACGGAGGTTTGAGTTCACTGAAAATTTTAGTTTCAGTGAATAAACAAGTTCAATAAATTGCACTCAAATACAAATGATAATTGATCTCATTTGTATTTGAGTGCAGAATACGGCCACTATTTATGGTTTGCCGTGATTTTGTTGTATGAAATGGATGTCTGTATTTTTGCTTTTGCTCGGTGTCGTAGTGGAGCACTCTAGTTATGCTGCTGATGATTTTTCCTGGTTAAAAGCTGAACCTCATAATGAAGCTTCGGTTAGAGCCTACCTTGAACAACAAAATCGCTCCGCTCAACTAACGCTAAACCCCTTAAAACCTTTGCAGCAATCCTTGATCGCGCAGTGGCAGAATGCTGCATCAGCTAAAGCTGAAAGTCCTTGGTTAATTCGAGGTGATGACGAACTCAATCAAATTTGGTTGAATGGTGAGCGGGTGATTGCTCGGCGTAAGCGAAACAGCCAGTCTCAAAGCATATTATTGAATATCGAACAGCGGGCTGCAAAACATGATTATTATCGCTTAGCCAATTGGTCACTCAGCCCCGATGGAAAACACCTTGCCTTGGCTGAAGACGTCGTGGGCGATGAAAACTACCGTATCGTTGTGATTAATCTAGCTCAATCGACGGCTCTGCAAGTGGCAATCAAGAGTGAAACCGCTTTGTTATGGGGACGCGATAGTCGTCGCTTATATACGATTGAACACCTGAGTACAGAGCCTGCTGGAGTGGCTCTCTACGAGCACTTTCTTGATACTGGACGGTCTCAACTAAAGTTGATGGAGTCCGATCCTCAGTGGATCTTGTCAGCCTATGTGGCAAGTGATCCGGAATATGCGGTCATCCAGCTAAATAATGAGGTGATGTCGGAGCAGCGACTACTCAACCTCGTTACAGGAGCGCTGTTAGAGCCTATTCGGCCACGCCAAAATGGTATTGAGTATTACGCTAATGTGGTGCATGGCAAGCTCTATATTAACAGCAACCATACCGGCAATTTTGGTTTATACCAAAGTGCCTTAGGTGCATCACAATGGCAAGTCGTATATATCCCCAAATCGTCAGCAGAACTGAAGCATTTCTATCTCTTTGCCGCAGGCATCCTGATCCACGAACACGAGCAGGGGCGGGATCAGTTAGTCATTATTGGCTATGACAAAGCGGAGCCTCTGCACTTAGCGATGGCTCCGGAGGGGGCCGTTGGTTGGATTAGTCGCATCGGTGATTTTAACAGCAATATTGTCCATATTCGAAGTATGTCAATGATTCAGCCCGCGAAGTGGGAGCGTCTTCATATTGGTAATGCTCAACGTTCGTTGATTAGTGAAGATGCCTATCCGGGGTTTCAGCAATCAGCCTACCGAACGGAGCAAATTAGTATTCAGTCGGGCTCGGTGCGCGTCCCAGTTACGCTGGCTTACAAAAGCAGCATGCTACATCGGCAATCACCGGTTTTGTTATATGGCTATGGTGCTTATGGTTTTACGATGCGGCCGTATTTTATGTCGCAAATCATCTCGTTATTGGATAAAGGCTTTATTTACGCGATTGCTCACGTACGGGGCGGTGGCTATTACGGAGAGGCATGGCATTCCGCAGGTAAAGGGGTCAATAAACCTGCTGGTATCGCCGACTTTGTTGCGGCGGCTAAGACTTTGCAGAGTTTTAAACAAGGACAACGGAAAATAGCAGCAATGGGATCCAGTGCCGGCGGAACGCTGATCGCGGCGGCAGTTAATCAACATCCTGAGTACTTTTCAGCGGTAAGCCTCAATGTGCCTTTTGTGGATGTGGTGGCGAGTATGTCTGACGCTTCACAGCCTTTGACGGCACAGCAATATCATGAATGGGGTAATCCCAGTCAGGCTAATGAACTGGCGGTTATGGCTGATTATGATCCGGTGAATAACGTTGGGGCGTTGGATTATCCTGCCACGATGGTGCGAGTGGGCTGGCATGACAGCCGAGTACCGTATTGGGAGGGGGCTAAATACCTTTCTTTGTTAGCTGCGCGCAGCCAAGGCCGCGGCCCCTATTTATTATTAACCGACTTTCAAAGCGGACATGCTATGGACCGGCGCCAGGCGTTGGCCCAGCAGGCCATGGACTACGCATTTTTGATCCACTACTTACTACCATCTGAGCAAACGGAGTTGTAAATGAAACCGTCTCGACTAAGCATGATTGTGTTAAGCGCAATTGTTGCTGGCTTTGTGCACGCCGAATCTGACATCGCCCCCTTAGAAACCATCGTTGTGGTTGCCAACAAGTACGAAGAAGATCTTTCGAAAACGGCTGGCAGCGTGGCGGTGATTAACAATGATGATATGCGTAAGGCGGGGGCGACAGAATTATATGATGTGCTAAATCAGGAGCCGGGGATTAGCGTCACGGGAGGCGCTGGTCGGCCCCAGAACATTGCTATCCGAGGCATGGTGGGGAATCGAGTTGCGATTGTGAAAGATGGTATTGCTACATCAGATGGATTTGGGGCAGATGACTTAAATGACAGCGCTGGACGAAATTCTTTCGATGTCGCCACGCTAAAACAAATTCAAGTGGTAAAAGGGGCGAGCTCAACCAGCTATGGTTCCGGTGCAATCGGAGGGGTGGTTATTCTCAAATCTTACAGTCCGGAAGACTATTTAGGAGATGAGGACTTTTATACTGATATAGCAACAACTTATAGCGGGATTAGTCATAAATATCGAGTGGCTTCTAATTTGGCTTTTCGGGTCGGTGATACCAGTAGTCTGATTTCGGGCGCTTATTGGACCGGTGAAGAAACACGAAACTATCAACAAGACTTATATCAGCGAGATCTTGAAGGCGTTAGTTTTGAATATAGCGTGCATCATGATGTAAGCGACCAGTTGTTGTTGAAAGCGAAAGCTGAGATTTACCGTGAGCAAATGAATACCCGCGAGGGCACTGCATCGGTGCAGGCCGATGGGGCTTGGGACATTGTTGATTATACCGAGCAAGATACTACGACCACTTATCTCGCATGGCTAGGTGCTGAATATCAAGCCTCCAAGGCGTGGATGGATGACCTAGAGACCAAGCTTTATTACCGGGTCAGCGAATTTGATGAAGATACAAATCGCCTGATGGACCGCAACAATAACGGGATTAGAGAACTACGTCGAGAGTTGGATCAACGTGAGTTTAACGACCAATTGTTGGGATGGTCCATTGATCTGAATAAAGAACTGTACAGCGGTAGTCTCAGCCATGTACTTGTCTACGGTGCCGTCGCAGAAACGGCGTATCATGATCGTCCTACTCATGATGCCCGTTCTGATTGGAATGGTTCGACTTCCACTGCATCGACTCCTTTTGCTCCTGCTCGTAGTTATTCTCTTGGTATGTACCTACAAGACTCTATCTCCTTGAATGCATGGACCAGCATGATTGGACTGCGTTTTGATGCGCATCAGTTGACGGCTGACGATAGTTCAGCGATCCAATTTGATGGCCTTCGAGATAATCGCAGTAGTGAGCTGTCGCCGAGTTTTTCGCTCGCCTATCAATTTACCCCTGAGTTAAATAGTTATATCAGTTATAAGCACGGTTATCGGGCGCCAGAATACGACAAAACCTACGGCTATATCAGTCATGAGTTCGTGCCGATTACACCTTTTGTTGTATTGCCTAACTTTGAGTTGAAAGCGGAAACCAGCGATAGCTTTGAACTTGGAAGTAAGTTCGACAATGGCGTATTACGTGTGTACGCGGCGGTGTTCTATAACCAATTCGAAAATTTCATCAGTGTTGTCGACGCAGGCTTTAATGCGTCTAGCGGATTGTTTGAGAAACGCTATGAAAACCTCAGTGGCGTGAATACATATGGTGCCGAGCTCTCTACTTTATATGCCTTGAATCAAGCTTGGAGCTTGTCAGGCGCAGTTGGATGGGTCAACGGGAAAAACGACGAGGGTGAATATGTTCGTGCCATTACCCCCCTGGAAGGAAATTTATCGCTGAGTTTTGAGCAGGGCATATTTGACGCTTACAGCCGGATTAACTGGGCTGACGCGATGGATCGGACTCCGAGCTGTTCCAATGCGTTCGGCCTCGTGAGCCAGTGTGCAGAAACAACGGCTTGGTATTCTTTGGATCTCGGGCTTGGGATCGCATTGAGTCAAGATCTATCGCTGAATCTAAATGTGATTAATTTACTCGATCGAGAATATACCCGTTATCAGGATGTTGCAGGTGTAGGCGTTTCGCAGACCAAATATTCCACTCAGCCTGGGCGCTATTTTACCGTCAATGCGCGCTATGTATTTTAAGGAGAGAGCATGAAACGGTTAATATTTCTGGTGTTATTTGGAACGCCTCTTGGTGCTTTGGGCGGCCAGTGGGATTATCCAGCAAGCAATAACGTGGTGCTTGATCAGCAAGAAGCGAAACGTTATGTAGAGTCCCATTATCCAACGATTGGTAAGCCTAGCCTCCGTTATCAGAGCGAAAGTCGCTTGGGCCATCAGTATAATTTTAACATTACGCTGGATGGGGAATATAAACCCCAGCGAACTATCGTGGTGCATAGCGATCATTCAGGCTTAGTCCAGAGAGTTTTTAAAAGCTTAGATGATACGATTTTGCGTGATGGCGTTGCCTCAGTGGCGGGCGAACTGGAGCACGCTCGGCGTTTGAAAGCCGATGCGCCACCGGCTCTGGATTCTGGCGTTATTGTTAAGGCTAATATTGAGGTTGTCGATCCGGATCTACGAACCATGGATCGCTTGCCTGCCCCAGAGCAGGTTTGGCAGCAGGTCTCTGATTACCCTCTGGCACCACATTTGGTCACTCGACAAGTTGAGCTATTAAATAGTGGTGGCAAATATTACTTGTCTAATAGTCGAGTCTCAGAGGTTGATGCCGAGTACTTAGAAGCGCAGGATCCACAAACTTTAGAGTGGTCTCAAAGCGATAGCGCTTCGTTTTCCGCAAAAGAAGAGATCAGCCAATTTTCACAACTCGCTGATATACAGACGCTGCAGTTTGCTAGCCCTCAATTCACCCAGTTGATGGCTTTTTATCAACTTGATCAATCCATACAGTATCTCGAATCCTTGGGTTATCACCTTTTCTCTGGGCCCATTCGTTTTGATGCCAGAGGCTTAGGCGATAACAACTCTAGTTATTTTATGGGGCCCAAAGCGGTGATGTTTGGACTGGGGGGTGGCTCACCAGATGCACTCGATGCTGATGTTGTGGTGCATGAATTGGGTCATGCAATCCATTATCACATTGTTCCAGATTGGGGTTATGGGCACAGTGGTGCGATGGCGGAAGGCTTTGCGGACTATTGGGCGGGTTCTAATAGTTATCGCAAGCTTTACCAGCAAGGAAGTGATTTTGAAATAGATACACTGTTTAACTGGGATGGCTACTTTGGAAATAAAATTTCAACCCGTAGTTTGTGGAATCAACGCGCGCGTTATTTTGAGCAAAGCGAGTACCGTGCTCACGAAAGTGTAGCTGGCGAATTGGGGGATGAACTTTGGTCAAGCCCTTTGTTTCAAACCTTAAAACAAGGGGTGGAACTTTATGGTGAGGTGGCCTTTGAAGAAGTCGACCGTTTAGTTCTGGAATCCATGTATGGCATGGGCCGTGGCATGAAGATGCATGATCTTGTGGAAAGCATGTTGTATGTGGCCAAGCAACTTTATCCAGAACGTGTTTACCACACGCTGCTACAAGATAACTTTGTAGCGCATGGTTTAGTCAAAGAGCCATTTCGCATAGAAATGGATAGTCGCTACGTCACGCCTGCTGCTCCTTTGGCGATACGTCTTTTTAGTCAGGGAAGAGAAGCAAGTGTCGCGGGTAGAATTGAAACGTCTACTGGGGTTTCTCAGCGGCTTCAATCAGATAAATTTACCCAACTTTCAACCGAGCTAAGTCTTACTGACTCCGCTACTTGTGGCGAGTCATTCAAACTTAACACTCAATTATCTTATCAGTATGACACGACGCTAAAATCACTTGATTGGTCTCACTCATCTGCTCTGGTTTTTGGGCTCCCCGAACTCAATCAGCCAACGAGGCTGCAACAATCATTGATTCCTGATGCAACGCTTTCTGACTCGGGTGCCTTGAATTACGGTTTTAAGAGTTTCAATTTCATCATTACCGATGACGACGCCTTGGCGGCTGATGAGCTGGGTATTTACCTTAAGTTGCAACACAGTCAGTTCTCTGACTTAGAAATTACACTGGTTGCACCTTCGGGGAAACGTCAAATTCTTATGCAGCCGACTCGTTACTCATCACCATCGCGAACTTTTTATTGGGTTGCGAAACACGATCCGATTATTCAGGCTTTTTCTGCAGAGCGCATGGCTGGCACTTGGCGCTTAGAGTTAACGGACTATGTGCCTGAAAATACAGGGTACTTGCTTGAGTGGGCCGTTGGACGTGTCAAACAATATAACTGTACCACCGAGACCGATTCAACAGGGGCTGGCGATAACGCGACGAATACTTCAAGTGCTGGGGGGGCCGTTTCATGGGGTTCTCTAGTGATTGGATTGGTTTTGCTGTGGCGTCGTCATTTTTTTCAATCTAAATCAAATAAAAGAACTTAAGTCTATGCAAACAAAATTATCTATAGCTGCTGCTGTTCTGCTCATAAGCGGATGTGGTGGCTCGGACGGAGGCTCCGATATCAGTGCTCCCACTTATCAGGTCTCAGGAACGATCACTGCGCTGGCTGCGCAGGGGGACGAAAAGGTCTGTGCCGATCTGAATGGCGATTTTCTTTGTGCCGCGAATGAACCCAGCGCAATCAGCAGTAATGGTAGCTTTTCCATTAGCAGTACTAATAAGGCCATTCTAGACGCGCCTTTGGTTGTTGAACTGGATACAGGGGTGACAGCAACATCACATTCGCTCAAGGTCAATGCACAAAGTGGTGGGGCAAATGCACTGCTGGTCGCGCCTGGACAAAGAAAAGCGAGTGGTAATCAGATTAATGCAATCACCACTCTCGTTGCTGCAAAGGTAGCGAGCGGAGCAGTCTTGTCTGATGCGATCGAGCATGTCAAGCAACAGCTTCATGCGATGGGACTCTCAGCAACGGATGAGTTGCTTAATGAAGGAAGTGATAGCGAGTATGCACAATTAGAGCAAAACTTATTGCTGGTGATTTCTGCCATGGATAAGTCGCAACCTGACACGCAGCTTGGGGTATTGAGTTCCAATTTGTCGGATTATCAAGCCCTGCTATTGGCGGGTGCTCCGTCAGATAATGCGGTATCTCAATTACTTGCAGAGTTGAGTTACGGCACCCGTCAGCAAGATCTTAATGATACCGGGCTGCAGACCTATTTCAGCGATGGTGGTGATACCACAAATGCTCCAGTTGATTATCCCGGTCAAGATGCTGATTTTGGTCATGATAGTCTCAATGACGGATTTCATTTTACTAAGTTAGATGAGAATGGTGCGGCTTTACCATCGACTGCAGTACATTGGTCTTGTGTGAGAGACGAACGCAGCGGCTTGATATGGGAGAACAAAACGGATGAGCCATCCTCACCTCAATTTAAGGATCGACTATTTGTTTACCAAGTGAGAGGTACCTTTGAACCTTACAGTGAAGATTTAGCGGCCATTAGCTGTGAGGATGGTATTTGCTCAACTGAAGATTATGTTGAGTATTTAAATGAGCAGAAGGTTTGTGGCTTAGAGCATTGGCGTTTACCCAAATTTGCTGAATTTTATGACTTAATTGATTTTGGCGAATCAGAGCAGGATGAATTGGGTGATGTTTATGGGCTGACGCGTGCTTACTTTCCGCGACAAAGTATTGCCAGTGACCTCGCTGCGGGGGAAGTTTGGACTTCTGATGAATTCTTTACCGAGTATGAAGATATCAAAATTCCGGGCAGTCGCTATATTTTAGCCGCAATGACTCGCGGTATTTATCGAGGAACGACCTATCCAGTTGCTATTTACAGTGATCAGACCGAACCCGATCTTTGGACGTCTTATCAATTACCTATTCGATTAGTATCAAAAGTGGAGTCAAACTAATGAGATGCTTGCAACTTGGTGTATTACTGCTGTTGGTGCCTATGCTTGGAATGGCGGCTCAAGAATGTTCTTCAACGATGTCGAAAACAGCGCCCAATGTCCGCTATCAATTTAATGCGAATGGAACTGTGAGTGATCGAAGTACCGGTTTAACTTGGATGCGCTGCCCGCTGGGAAAAACCTGGAGCAGCACCGAACAGCGCTGTGAGGGAGAAGGACAAGCAATGTTTTGGCAGGCTGCCTTGAATGATGTACAGGCGATTAATAACAGCCCAAATCATGCCCTATATCATTTCGCTGATAAAGCGAATTGGCGCATGCCCAATATTAAAGAATTGGTTACTTTGGCTGAACGTTCATGCCGGAACCCTGCTTTAAATGGAAAAGCCTTCGCCAACGCTTTTCCTTATTCAACCAATCAGGAAAGCTATGGTGCTGGTGATATTAGAGCCTATGTTTGGAGTAACACTCATGTTCAGCTTTCGAGTGAAATTTTCACATTTGATGTCCGTAATGCCGAGATTATTTCATTCGGCCCGACTGTGATTCAAGGCAGTGTATTGTTGGTGAGCGATAACTGATTTGATCAAGTGCGATGAATCAATCCTCGGCTTTTGCTGGGGATTTTTTATGTGGGAAAGCATATGGTAGCGGCTTTTATCCGCGGCGTATCGCTCCTTCTACGCCTTGTGACAATATCTTTCGAGGCTTAATCATTCAAAGTGGCTATGCCTGTTTTGAGGGCGCACTTTTATCAGGCCGACAACGTACCAAGATCTCCTTCGTTTTTTTAATTATGAGATGCCTCAGGATAGTCTTATCAGGCCGACAACGTACCAAGATCCCCTTCGTTTTTTTAATTATGAGATGCCTCAGGATAGTCTTATCAGGCCGACAACGTACCAAGATCTCCTTCGTTTTTTTAAATTATGAGATGCTTCAAGGACAGTCACCGATAAATACGTCTACTATGTAACTAGTTAATAGCGTTGGGATGTTTATGGGATTAGCGATTGTACGTACTTGTGCCTTATTGGGGATGGAGGCTCTAGATGTCACGGTAGAAGTGCATTTAGCCAACGGCTTACCGGCGTTTAATATTGTTGGTTTACCGGAAACTTCGGTCAAAGAAGCTAAAGATCGAGTGCGTAGTGCGATATTAAATAGCGGCTTTTCATTTCCTGCTAAGAGAATTACCGTTAACTTAGCGCCAGCCGATGTGCCGAAAAGTGGCGGTCGTTTCGACTTGCCGATTGCCATTGGTATTTTAGCCGCCGCGGCCGAAGTTCCTTTAGCCTGCCTCGACGAAATGGCCTTTTGTGGTGAGTTGGCGTTATCGGGGGCGATCCGCCCTGTGAGCGGAGCGATTGCCACCGCGCTATCGATGAGTGAGCAAGGGTTCACGTTGGTGACCGGAGAACAAGACGCGCAAGCGGCAGCGCGAGTGCCGGATTCCAAGGTACATGCCAGTGCCAGTTTGCAAGCCTTGAGTGCCACGCTGAATGGCCAACAGGCCTTTGTGCTGCAAATGGCCAGTCCTGAAGAACCGAGTCAAGCCAATAATTTATTAGACATGAGCGAGGTACAGGGTCAGCATCTGGCCAAGCGCGCACTCGAATTGGCCGCCGCGGGAGCACACAATTTGTTGATGCTGGGTCCCCCAGGGACCGGAAAAACCATGTTAGCCAATCGCTTGCCGGGTATTTTGCCTCGCTTAACTGAGCAGCAGGCGATTGAAGTGGCGGCGATTGCTTCGGTAAGCTCTCAGCAGCGCGAATTGGGGCAATGGTATGTTCCGCCGTTTCGCAGCCCTCATCATAGTGCCTCGATGGTCGCCTTGGTGGGTGGCGGTTCCAATCCTCGGCCCGGTGAGATCACCCTGGCGCACCAAGGCGTTTTATTTTTAGATGAACTACCGGAGTTTTCTCGGGCCACCCTCGATGCCCTGCGCCAGCCGCTGGAGTCCGGTGAAGTGCACATTTCGCGTGCTGCTTTGCAGGTGCGTTTTCCTGCTCAGTTTCAATTGATCGCAGCGATGAATCCCTCGCCCTGTGGTTATTATCAGGGACAGCAGTTGCGCAGTAACCCCGATCAGATCTTGAAATACCTTGGTAAGTTGTCGGGGCCATTTTTAGATCGTTTTGATTTGAGTGTGGAAGTCACGGCACTACCGCAGGGCACCCTTTCCAAACATGCAACTGGCGAGTCCAGTGAGCAGATCAAACAGCGGGTGAGTAGGGCAAGGCAGCTGCAAATGTGTCGAGCGGGTAAACTCAACAGCCAACTAAGCGGTAAAGAGCTGCATCGTGATGCTGAGTTAAATCCAGCCAATAGCGAGTTTTTGGAACAGAGCATTAGCCAACTAGGCTTGTCGGCACGGGCCTTCCATCGAGTATGGCGTTTAGCCAGAACCATTGCTGATCTGAAACAGCAAGCTGATATTCAGCGTCAAGATTTAGTAGAGGCCTTGAGTTATCGGGCCATGGATCGTTTGCTGCATCGTTTGTCTAACTAAGCGGATTTTGCTTTGAGCCAAGTGCGGCCTAACTCTCATTTTTACTGACGGACTGATGATTTACTGTTGGTCGAGATAAAATAGCAATGATTTGGCTGGTAATTGTATTGTAACTCGCGTTCAATTTGTTGATGTTCAAGGAAATTAGCTGCATGTGTAATCGTAGCTGTGATTGTTTTTATGTGACGATTGCTTGAGCTTACTTGTTCATCGGTGCGGGTCAATAAGCGAATATCAAAATGCTGCTAATTAAGAATTTCTGCGGTTCAGTATGACCTCTAGTATTGATGGCGCTTTCAATGAGGAAGATGAGTAGATGATGAAATGGATGCTGATAGGCATTTCTCTATTATTTGGCAGTGCTAATGCAGAAGGCCTTCGGGTGTGGTTGCAAACCGGCAATGACTCTCAGTGGATGGAAATGAGTGATTTACAAGTTCAAAGCTCCGACGGCAGCCTCAAGCAGCGCATGCTGGCACTTGATGTTGACGGTAAACCCATCTATTTATCGTTGAGTGAACTGGCTTTTATTCAAGCTGCCAATCGTTACTACTATGTGTCAAATCAATATGTTGCCATTACGCATAGCGGCCTGAGCTTTAAGCTGCCAGCTCCTGAGCAAGCCAAGGGATTATTTGTCGCCAGAAATAGCTACGGTGGTTATACCAGCTTCGATTATTCGGCGCTGCGCAGAATTATTTTTTCCCAGTAGCTTTCTTTCAAGAGAGACCGAGCGGGTTTAGCTAACAATTGCCAAAGCCATTCTTCTCTCGTAGTATTTTTCTGGCACAATACAGGCTGCCTAGCTCAAGGGAGTCGCCTTCTTGTTATATCTATATCAAAGTAATCATTTAGACACACTGCAAATACTGCTAAGCAAAGTGATGGCCTTACAGGCTCCCGCTAACCCATTTACTCAGCAACAAATATTGGTGCAAAGCCCGGGCATGGCACAGTGGTTGAAATTGCAACTGGCTGAGCAGCAAGGCATTGTGGCAAACGTGGCTTTTCCGCTACCTGCGAGCTTTATTTGGCAAATGTTCCATTTGGTACTGCAAGATGTGCCCGAACAAAGCCCTTTTAACAAAGAAGCCATGAGTTGGCGCTTAATGCGTTTACTGCCACAACGACTTCGTGAAGCTGAATTTACGCCGCTGCGCCATTATTTACTCGGTGACGATGAAAGTGCCGCCATTGAAGGCCGTAAGCTGTGGCAATTGGCGCAAAAGGTGGCCGATATTTATGACCAATACTTGGTCTATCGTAGCGAGTGGATCAGTGCTTGGGAAGATGGCGATGATTTAAGCGAAGTGAGCCAAAGTCAACCCTGGCAACCGATTTTATGGCGTGATTTGGTGGACGACACCGTAGGCTCGATGGACGCCCCCTATCACCGTGGCAATATGTATATCGATTTTGTTGAGCAGCTGCGTTTCAGTAGTGCAGCACCTGAAGGCCTGCCCGAGCAGGTGTTTATTTTTGGTATCTCGGCGCTGCCACCCGCCTATATCGAGGCCCTAGATGCTCTGGCGCGACACACCAATATCCACCTATTTTTAACTAACCCTTCGGAGCACTATTGGGGCGATGTGCGTGATGTGATGACGCTGCTGAAGCAACAAGCAGAGATTGAGCGAGTGGGGAATCCCTTACTGGCGTCAATGGGCAAACTGGGGCGTGACTACATCGAGTTGCTGCACCCACTCAATAAACAAGAAACCGACATTTTTGCCAGTAATGTCGCTGAGCAAGCAAGCCCTCGTTTATTGTCTTTGTTGCAAGACGATATCCTCAAGTTGCACGATCCGATTGATTATCAGCAAGTTGACAGCAGTCAACATAAACGGCTGATTCAGCCCGGTGATCATAGTATTCAGCTACATCTTTGTCATAGCCCACGTCGTGAGCTCGAAGTCTTACATGATCAGTTGCTGGCGATGTTTGAGCAAGATCCCGAGTTAAGCCCGCGAGATGTGATTGTGATGGTGCCAGATGTAAACCGTTATGGGCCGATGATTCAGGCGGTATTTGGCAGCGCCAGCGCCGAAACCCGTTTGCCTTTCGCCATTTCTGATCGCAGTGCCACCCAAGAAAATCCGGTGTTATTAAGCTTTTTAGAGCTGCTGGCCCTACCGCAAAAGCGTAAATCGGCCGCCGAGCTGTTAGCGCTATTAGAAGTGCCGGCGATTATGCGCCGTTTTGAGCTGACTCAGGATGAGTTAAAACCCTTGCGTCAATGGGTCAAAGAAGCCGGAGTGCGTTGGGGTTTAGATGGCAGTGATCGCAGTCGCTGGCAAGCCCCGGAAGATGAAACCCATTCTTGGTTATTTGGTCTAAAACGGATGTTACTCGGTTATGCCATGCCCAGCGAGGTGGGTTTGTATCAGGGCATATTGGCTTATGATGAGGTGCAGGGGCAGCGTGCCTTAGCCGTGGGCAAGTTGGCCGATTTTATTGATCAGCTGATGCAACTGGAACAGCAACTATTAGCCGCAGTTCCGGCCGAGCAGTGGCGAGTGCGCTTGCAAGTTTTGCTGCAACATATCTATCGTTTTGATAGTGATGATGAAGCTGAGCAGCTGCGTTTATTGAAGCTGTTTGAAACGCTGGCGGAGCAATGCACGGCAAGTGATTATAAAGACGATATCAGCCCAGAGCTGATCCTTGATTATTGCCGTAATCAACTCAATTCACAGCGAGGCAGTCAGCGTTTTCTGGCGGGTCAAATCAATTTTTGCACGCTGCTGCCAATGCGCGCCATTCCCTTTAAAGTCGTGTGTTTGCTGGGGATGAACGACAGCGAGTACCCACGCAGTGTACCGAGTTTGGGGTTTGACTTAATGGCGGATAATCCGCCAAAGCGTGGCGACCGGAGCCGCCGAGACGATGACCGTTATTTATTCCTGGAAGCGCTGTTAGCGGCGCAGCAGCGTTTATATATCTCTTATATCGCACATAGCGCCAAAGATAATAGCGAACAAACGCCCTCGGTACTGGTGGCAGAGCTGTGTGACTACCTTAGCCAAAGTTGTGCGCTGGTGGGAGATGAAAAGCTGAATGTGGATCAGTCAGGCGAGAAACTGTTGGCACAGCTGCGTTGCAAACATCCTTTGCAGCCTTTTTCAGCGGAGTATTATCAAGCTGCCTTCGCGAGCGGTTCGCCCGGTGAAGATTCACCTAAAATTTTTAGTTATGCGCAGCGCTGGCTACCGGCGGTGGCGGCACAGCAGCAGGTTAAAATATCCTCCGTGGAAGCCGCGCCGTTGATTTCGGAGGGGGGGGGAGCCGATCTGGAAATGGATGAGCTACTGGCTTTTAGTCGCTCGCCAATTGCTTATTTTTATCAGCGGCGTTTAAAAGTAAGTTTTCCACGAATATCGGAACAGTTAGAAGAAACCGAACCCTTTGTGGTGGAAGGCTTATCCGCTTACAGCATGAAGTTACACCTACTCGAGCAACAATTGGAGAATGCCGATAAACAGCAACAGTTTGACTATTTACATGCCGCAGGCGCGCTACCCCACGGCGGTTTTGCAGAGGTCTCATTTGAGCAACAATGGCAAGAGATGCAGCCCTTGGCCGACACGCTGTTTCCCTTATTAGCGGGCGGTGTCTTAGAGCCTCAGCAGCTGTTCATCGATATCGACTACGTCGCTGAAGATAGTATTTTGCAAACCCGCTTATCGGCCTGGCTGAAACATCGCTACGGGCAAGGCCTGGTGACTTATCGGCCCGGAAGTATTCGCGGAAAAGATTTAGTGGCAGCCTGGTTATGGCATCTGGTGTTTCATGCGGCGCAACCCGAGCAAGCCATCAGCAGCTATATCATGGGTCGCAAAAATGGCTGGCAATTTGCTCCGATAGAGGCCGGGCTGGCTGTGCAATGTTTGGGTGACTGGTTGACTTGTTTGCATGCTGGCTTGCAGCAACCGCTGTTATTACCGATAGAAAGCGCCTGGCAGTGGATCAGCCAATGCAAAGATAAAAAAACCGGCAGCATCGAATTCAGTGACGTCAATCTAGAGAAAGCCCGCCGCGCCGCGCGCACTCAGTTTACGGGAGGGGCTTTTGCTCAAGCCGAAGGCGATGATCCGTATATTCAGGCCCAGCTTAGTGACTTAGAAGATATCTGGCCACAGTTCGAAGCCAATACTCGGCGTTTACTCGAACCCTTAATGGCACATCTGGAGGCGTTTGCTAATGTCTGATTCAAATACCCAAGCTCACACTGAGTCACCTTTAGCTAGCCAGAATTTAGATGCCTTTAGCTTTCCGCTGAATGGTGCGCGGCTGATCGAGGCCAGTGCCGGCACCGGTAAAACTTATACCATTGGCGCTTTAGTGCTACGTTTGTTGCTAGGGCATGCACGAGATGTTGCACAGGGGTTTAGTCAGCACGGCCAGTTGACCCCACTGAATATAGAACAAATTTTGGTGGTGACCTTTACCGAAGCGGCCACTCAAGAATTACGTGGGCGAATTCGTGAAAAAATTCATGAGGCTCGCCTCGCTTTTTTACGAGGGGAAAGTAGCGACTTCTTTATCACGCAATTATTAGATGAGGTGAGCGATCACTCTCTTGCGGCGCAACGTCTGTTGTTGGCTGAGCAAAATATGGATCAGGCGGCGGTATTCACCATTCATGGTTTTTGCCAGCGAATGCTGAAACAACACGCCTTTGAGAGCGGCTTGCCCTTTGAAATGGAGTTTTTAACTAACGAAATTCATTTGCGTTTGCAGGCGGTGCAAGATTGCTGGCGGTTGCGATTTTACCCGCTACCGGTGCCACTGATTAGTCGAATTGTTCAATGTTGGGCCAGCCCACAGCAGCTGCATCAGGAAATTGGCAGCTTGCTCAATCAAAGTCACTTTGAGTTGCAAGGGGTGCCAGATGAACAAGACTTGACCGCCTTTTTTGCCCAGCAAATTGCCCGTATCGAGGCCTTTAAACAGTTGTGGAAACCAGCGGCTCAGGATATTGCCGAGTTGCTTGCCAGTGCGCCACTGAATGGGAATAAGTTTCGCAAAGCCTCGCTGGAAAAATGGTTAAACTTGATTAATCAATTTGTCGATGCGCCAACCGACAGCGACTTTCTTGGCAAGCCTCTGCGTGAGGCTTTGCAAAAATTCACACCCGAGAATTTAGCCAATGGAGTGAAAGCCAAGGGGCAGCCGCCGGAGCATCCGGCCTTTGTGGCTATCGAGCGTTTATTTAGCCAGGAGCAGAGCATCAAAAGCTTGTTGTTGGCCCAGTTATTACCGCAAATTCGCCAGCGCTTTAGCGAGCTAAAACAGCAGCAACAGCTGCTGAGTTTTGATGATTTGCTGGCAGGCTTAGCCACTGCACTGAATGCGCCGCAGGGCGAGGTGCTGGCCAGGCAGATTGCCGAGTTATATCCGGTGGCGATGATTGATGAGTTTCAGGATACCGATCCCCAGCAATATCAAATCTTCAGCAAGCTATACATGGACCGAGCCGACTGCGCCTTAATGCTAATTGGTGACCCCAAGCAGGCGATTTATGGTTTTCGTGGTGCCGATATTTTCACCTACATGCAGGCGCGCAACAATGTGGTCGCGCGTTACAACTTGCCCACCAATTGGCGCTCTACGGGGGCCATGGTGAATGCCTGTAATCAACTGTTTGAATGGCATCAGCGGCCTTTTATTTATGATGATGCGATCCAGTTTATGGCGGTTGATGCCGCCAAAAAGCAGTTGAGTGGCTTGCAGATCAACGGTGAAAGCCAGGCCGCGATGCAGTTCTTGTATCAGCAAAACCCGGCCTTTGTGCGTAGTGAAGATTATATTAATGGCCAAGCATTGGTCTGCGCTCAACAGATCCAAGCTTTGCTGGAAGCTGGCCAAACTGGCGCGGCCACCTTAGGTGATAGCGGCAAAACCGTTTCCGCGGGTGATATCGCCGTGTTGGTGAGAACTCGCCGCGAAGGTGACAAAGTGGCCGCCGCTTTAGCCAAACAAAATATTGCCAGCGTGAGTTTATCCAATCGCGATAGCGTGTTTGAAAGCCCCGAGGCCTACCAGTTTTATTTGCAGCTCTTAGCCTGTCAGGAGCCTCATAACGACCGTAAGTTGCGCGCCGCCTTAGCCTGTAAAATGCTCGGTTTGAGTTTGCAAGAACTGGATGATTTAAATACTGACGAGCGCTGTTGGCAGCGTTATTCCCAAGAGTTTTCAGATTATCAGCAGCTGTGGCAACAGCGTGGCGTACTGGCAATGTTTTATGCGTGGATGAGCCAGCGAGGCATTAGTGAACGTTGGGTAAGCCAGAATGACAATTATGGTGAGCGCTTACTCACTAATTTAATGCATTTAGCTGAATTACTGCAAAATCAAAGTGCTGAGCTCGATGGTGATGCTGCCTTAATGCGCTGGTTTGCCGAGCAAGTGCTTGAGCCCGATGGCAATGCCGATGAGCAACAGCTGCGCTTAGAGAGTGATGCCAACTTGGTACAGATTGTTACCATTCATAAGAGTAAGGGTTTGGAATATCCGATTGTGATGTTGCCATTTATTCTCGGCTTTCGCGAAGCCAGTGAAGCCTTGTATCACCAAGGGGAGCGCTTTATTTACGACTTAGATGCGAGTGAACCGGCCATGGAAGCGGCTTGTCAGGAGCGCTTAGCCGAAGACTTACGCTTGTTGTATGTGGCGGTTACGCGCGCCGTATATTGCTGTTATTTAGGTGTGGCCGATCTGAAAAAAGGCAATGCTCAGAAGGGCGATAGCGATGTACACCAAAGTGCCTTGGGTTATTTACTGCAAAAAAATCAGCCGCTGCCAGCGGGCGCCTTAGTCGCCATTTTGGATGAGCTCGGCCAGCATCCAGATATTGGCTGGCAAATGGTCAGTGAGCAAACACTCACGCCCTACCAAGGACTCAGCGATGCGCAGCCCAGTTATGCCGCACGAGCATTCACCAGCCAAATTAACCGTAATTGGTGGCTCACCAGTTATTCCGCCTTAAGCCGTCAGCAAGGGCATCATGCCGGTTTTGATGCCAGTAGCGATATGGCGTGGTTAGACGTTGGCGAAGAACTGAGTATGGTCGAGGTGGATAATCAGGCCGAGCAACAGCTCAGCATTTTTGACTTCCCGCGCGGCGCCGAGGCGGGTACTTTCTTGCACTTGCTGTTTGAAGAACTGGATTTTCAGGCCAACATCGTACAAATTCGCCAGCGTTTGCCGGCCTTACTGCAAGCCTCCAGCTACAACGAGTTAAACTCGCAAGGCGAACTGAAATGGTTAGCGCCCTTGGCGCAGATGTTTATACAGGTGTGCGCTACCCCTCTGGATGATGGCGGCAGGCTCAGCCCCTATCGGCTGAATCAACTTGCTTTGGAACAGCGTTTGGTGGAAATGGAGTTTTTGCTGCCGATTGCCAATCTTCAGGCCAGCCAAGTCAATCGTTTGATCCGCCATTTTGATCCTTTGAGCCGCGGAGCCAGTGGGTTGGATTTTGCTACGGTGCAGGGCATGTTAAAAGGTTTTATCGATTTGGTGTATCAGCACGATGGCCGCTACTACGTGCTGGATTATAAGTCGAATTATTTAGGCGACAAGGTGGAAGATTATAGTCAAACGGCAATGATGGAGGCGATGGTCGAGCACCGTTATGATTTTCAATATCAACTTTACAGCTTGGCTTTGCATCGCTGGTTGGGCCAGCGTTTACCTGACTACGACTATCAGCAACATTTTGGTGGGGTGTATTACTTGTTTTTACGTGGCATGAGTGGCGAGCAAGTCTCTGACCCTATGGCTGAGCCGTTACAGGCTGTAACTGCAAGCCGCAACGGGGTTTATTTTAGCCGACCGGAGGCGCGTTTTATTCATTATCTCGACCAGCTCTTTGCCGGGCAGACTCTGCCCACCGAGTTGCTCCTTTCAGAACCTGCCGAGGGCCTGGCTGATGAGTGATTTAGCGGCAATCCAATCATCGCCGGCAAGCGCATGGTTACAACAACTGAAACAAACGGGGGCCATCAGCGCCCTAGATTTTCACTTTGCTCAATCCTTTGCCCACAGCGAGCATCGAGAGCCCTTAATGATTGCGGCGGCCATTGTTAGCAACGAACTCAGTGCGGGCCACGTTTGTGTTGATATGGCGAGTTTGGCCAGGCGCTGTGAGTTGCTGGGGGCTTGTCCGATAGAGCACCATCAAGAGAGTCGTTTTTGGCTGGCCTTGTTGAGCCAGTCGGAGGCAGTGCAACAAGCCGACAGTGCCGCGAAAGCCAATGACCCTCAGCAGCAAGCTAAACCTCTGGTCTTACAGTATCAGCGTTTGTATTTGCATCGTTACTGGCATTACGAACAGCAGGTTGCCGAGTATTTTTCCGACATCGGGGCGGCTTGCGCCTTTTCCCCTGTGGACATTAGCACTCGGATCCAAGCCTTGTTTGGCAGTGACTGGGCGATGTTGCTTCAAGCAAAATCGAGTTATCCGGCCGAGCAAATGGCGGTGTACGCTGAGCAGTTTTTAGATGTGAATGACCCGGTTTTACTGAGTAATCGCGGCTGGCTTAATCGGCTGGCAGCTATCACTGAAGCGCAAGATTTACATGAGTTCGTCAATGGCATTGCTGCCAGCAGTCAAATCAACTGGCAGCAGCTGGCTGCGCTACAGGCCTGTTATCAGACTCGATTAGTGATCAGTGGAGGGCCGGGTACCGGCAAAACCACCACCGTGACACGGCTGCTGGCATTACTGCAAGACTTACAGCTGAGCGCTGGTAAGCCGCCCCTGAGTATTCAGCTGGTGGCGCCAACCGGTAAAGCGGCAGCACGCTTAAGTGAATCGATTATTGGCGCGAAGCATCAGTTGAATGCCAGTGAGCAAACCATTGCCACCATTCCGGAGCAAGCATCGACCATTCATCGTTTGTTAGGGGTGATCCCGGGCAGGGCCGAGTTTCGTCATCATGCCAATAATCCTTTGGCTTTAGACATGCTGGTGGTGGACGAAGCCTCGATGATCGATCTGCCATTGATGGTGAAGTTATTGGCGGCGATGCCAAAACAGGCGCGGCTGATCTTACTGGGTGATAAGGATCAGCTCGCCTCGGTAGAAGCCGGTGCAGTACTTGGCGATTTATGCGCCTTTATCAGCCACGGTTATAGCGCAAAGTTAGTGGCATTTTTGCAAGCCTGTAGTGGTTTTAATTTAGCGCAACAGCAAGCTTCTAGTCCGTTAGCGATTGCCGATAAGCTCTGTTTGTTGCGCAAAAGCTACCGCTTTGATGCCCGCTCGGGGATTGGCTTATTAGCTGGCGCAGTCAATCAGGGCCGTGCCGCTCAGGCGCTGGAACTGTTAATGTCACAGCGCCCCGATTTACCCTATCAAGCACTCAATCAAGCGACTTATCAGGATTTGCTGGGGCGAGTGCTGCAGGGTTATCAGCCGTATTTGAGCGCGCTGCAACAAGGCGAGGCGATGCAGCAGGTATTTACTCTGTTTCATCGCTTCCAGCTATTGGTGGCTTTACGCAAGGGTGAACTCGGAGTCAGCGGGCTGAATCAGCGGCTGGAAAGCTTGTTGCAGAAACAGGGTTTGATCGCGCTACCGGCAAGCTCCGACAGCGTCTGGTATGTGGGCCGTCCGGTGATGATTGAGCAAAACGATCACGAGCAGCAACTGTATAACGGGGATATCGGTATTTGTGCCGCCGATGATTCAGGCCAGCTGATGGTGGCATTTGAGTCGGCCAATGGTTTGCGTTGGTTATTACCTAGTCGCTTGCCTGCCCACCAGAGTGTTTACGCGATGACGGTGCACAAGAGCCAGGGCAGTGAATTTGACCAAGTGGTGATGCTACTGCCGCCGGCTAAACAAGCGCTGGTGAATCGAGAGCTGTTGTATACCGCGATTACCCGCGCCAAGAGCGAATTCAGTTTGTATGCCGAACCCGACAGCATTCGTGCCGCTTGTCGCAATAAAACCCAACGTCGCTCTGGTTTAGTCGAGCGTCTGACGGCTGAGTCATCATGAGTTTTTGAAGCTTTGGGAGGCAATGAATGAGCAGCGTTGCTCATTCGGGCTTCGCTTGAACCTTAAAAAAGTTCAGGCGCTTAATTTTGTCAGTGAAGCCTGACTCAGATTGCAATGATTGGTACTTATGCGGGCTTAGGATGAAATATAGGTAATGTCCCTCACTGGAAACTGTCAAACCCTTGATATTGATAGGGGCGCAGGTGAGCTGGGCTGCTTTTTTACTTTAATTGTTTTGATTGGGATTTTTGTGAAGGTAGCGACCGCCCTAAGCCGTCAATGGCCAGCACTCAAAATGGTTTGACCGCTACTTACAAGCGAGGCAGGGCCACAGTGGTAAAACCCAGCGGCAGCGTATCGTTCATGCTTTAGGCTTTGAGTTCGGTTTGTTGGTGATCAGCCTTCCGATAATCGCCTGGTGGCTGAGTGTGAGTTTACTCAGCGCTTTGCTGATGGACGCTGCAATGGTTGTTTACGATTTGTTTTTTGCCTACTTCTATAATTTGGCTTACGACAAGTTATTCCCCCTGGTCAGTCAACACAAGCTGAACAAAAAGGCTGCGCTTCCTTAGATTAATAAACCGCTGAGCTTGGCTCGCGTGTAGCAGGCAATGCTTTTGGCATCGTTAATGGTGCCATCGACGATGGCTTGTTCAAATTCGGCGCAGCTCATGCTAAAAATTTCGATAAATTCATCTTCATCACATTGGCCTGCCTGGGCACTCAGTTGTTTGGCTACAAACAGGTATTGGATTTCATCGCAGAAGCCGGGTACTGGGTAGAGCTTACCCAAAGCCTGCCATTCGGCGGCCTGTAAATTGGTTTCTTCCTGTAATTCGCGCTGAGCGCAGGCGAGGATCCCTTGTGGGCCTTGTTCATGTTTTTCCAGAGTGCCAGCGGGTAATTCAATTAACCACTGCTGAATTGCACTACGATACTGGCGTTCCATGATGATCTGTCCTTGCGAATCTAGCGCCAGAATAACCACCGCGCCGGGGTGATGTAAGGTGGTGATGTTACGCTCTCGTTGATCGGGCAGTCGCTGAGTTTGGCTGGCCAATTCGAAACAATGCCACTGGGCTAAAATTTGCTTATCCATGTTTTCTTCCTTGTATTAGGTTTTTTTATTTAACGCTATTACGAAGCGTTTGTATTTAATAAAAGTGATACTTTTGTATATAAATTTAATTGTTAATTAGCGTTATTGCTGAGTCTGCCCCATAGTTTTATTGAGCTAAGGAGGACAAATTATGTCGCGTTTAACACTCTACCTAGCTATTAGTACCTTATGTGTCGCCGCAGTGATGAGCTTAAGTAGTCTTTTTTTGCTGAATCAACATAAGCAAACGGTGATGCAGCTGTCTAGCGATATCAGCAAACAGGCCAGTGTGATGGCCGCTACCCTTGAGTATTATGAAGCCGAGAATCGTCGAGAGCTTGAATATTTTGCGAGTTTGGATGTGGTGCAGCGAGCCTTGAATGATGCAGATTATTCGTTGTTGCAAGAATTGCTGATGAAGTTAATGAATTCTAAAGCCAGTATCGTTCAGGCCCGTTTGTTGGATCCTCACGGTAAAGAAGTATTTAAAATTATCAATCGCGGTGGTCAGGCGGTACGCCTCAGTGAGTTGGAGTTACAGGATAAGTCGAAGCGTTATTATGTGCGCGAGTTGCTGCAATTACCGGTGAATCGAACCTATCTTTCGGCTGTGGATCTTAATGTCGATTACGGGGTGCTTGAACTCCCTTATCGTCCAGTATTGCGGATCGCCAAGCAGGTAAGTGCCGACTCTTACCCACTGCTTGGAGCACTGATGTTTAATTACGACATGAAAACTGTATATCAGCAGTTAAGCCGTATACTGCCTCGCGGGATGTCTCTGTTTGTGGTCGCTCAAAACCATCAATTTCTTGTCCACCCTTTAGCTAAAGCATTGTATTGTGCCGAGCTATCTTGTCAGCAGCTGTTTAATGATTCTGATCTGGTTCAATCGCAGCAAGGCTTGAGCTATTTTAGTGATTCGCTAGCCGCAGTGGCTCCTTTAGGGCTTGGTTCTGAGCCGCTGATGAGTGGTACGAATTTGATCATGGCTTATAAACCGAGTTATCTGCCTCAATTTACTCAACGATTGAGCCCGATGAAGGTGCTGATTCGCAGTTATCAATGGTGGCTGACACTGTGGTTGTCGTTAGCGCTGGTGAGTTGTGGGGTTTATGTTTATTGGCGATTTCAAAAGCAAATTGATGAACGGATCCAACGGGCGAAGACGCATAAGGTATTGCAAGGGGTTACTGAAATGCTTGAACGCCTCCATGAAAGTGACGATCCGGTGACTGGCAGCCATGTGCAACGGGTCGCTGATTATTCGCGATTGATGGCCGAAAGGCTGGGCTTGGCGAAACCTTTAGTAGAAGATATTCATCTGTTCGCTTCTTTGCATGATATTGGCAAGATATCGATCCCCGATGCCATTTTAGGTAAGCCAGGTAAATTGGATCCGCTTGAGTGGGAGATCATGCAACAGCATGTGGTGAACGGCTACCAATTATTACGTGATTTTAGATTAAGCCCAGTGGCGGAAAATATAGTGCATTGCCATCATGAACGCTGGGACGGTACCGGTTATCCACTGCAAATTGTAGGGGAAGATATCCCTATCGAAGCACGTATTGTGAGTTTAGTGGATTGTTTTGATGCGTTGATGTCGGCGCGCCCTTATAAACCTGCTTATAGTTTTGAAAAGTCACAGGCGATCATTAATCAGCTGAGTGGTAAAGCTTTTGATCCTAGTTTGGTTCAATTATTTAATACTTTAGAAACGGAATTTCGTTGCAGCCGTAGCTCTACCCAAGATGCGCTTTACGCCAAGGGGGAGCTGCACTTGTCTACATGAACGGGCTCAATACCGCGTTTTAGCTTGGTTTAGACAAGCGCATTTAATGGTATACTCAATAGCCAATTTGGGACCATCGAGCTCTGCAGTGGACGATTTGGCGTTCAGTTTATTTAATTTGGTAGCCAAATGGGTCGTTTAGGCTTGGGCTAGGTTGGGTAAACCAAACAGGCCCATTGGCGCTCATGTAAAAGTGATCTTCCAGCCTCACCCCAAACTGCTCAGGAATGACCAGCATCGGTTCATTACTAAACACCATGCCCTCGGCGAGGGGAGTATTATCGCCAGCCACTAAATAGGGGCTTTCGTGAATGTCTAAACCGCAGCCATGACCTGTGCGATGTGGCAGGCCGGGAAGCGCATAGTTTGGCCCATAGCCATCGGCTTCGAGTGAGCGTCGTGCGGCCGCATCAACTGCGGCGCAGGGCGCACCGATTTTAGCCGCGTTGAAGGCGGCTAATTGGGCTTTTTGCTCGCTTAACCAAGCTTGCTGTTGTTGTTGGCTCGCTTCACCAAATGCATAGCTGCGGGTGATGTCAGAGTTGTAGCCTTCTAATAAGCAGCCAGTATCGATGAGTACCCAATCATTATCTTGTAAAATTTGCGGCTGTTTCACTCCATGGGGATAGGAGCTGGCGATACCAAATAGCACAATGCAGAAGGAAGAGCCGCTGGCTCCGACCCTTTGATGTGCTTGATTGATGAAATCCACCACCTCACTGCTACAGATCCCTGGACGCAGGATTTTGGCCGCCGCTTTTTGCACTGCCATGGTCATGTCTTTGGCGCGTTGCATTAGGGCTATCTCATTTGCAGATTTCTGAGATCGGCAAGCTTGGGTAATCGTGTCGCCATTCACAAAGTGAATGTTGTTATTGGCTTTGGTTAAGCCATCCACCAGAAAAAATGCGGCACTTGGGTCAATGCCAATCGCACCGTTTAATTGCTGTTGTTGGACAAGTTGAGCAAACAATTGATAGGGACTTTGGTGTTCATGCCAGCTATGCAAGGGCGCTTCGATGAGCCAAAAATCTTTCAAAGAGTTTTGTTCAAAATGAGGTGCGATATAGTGTAATTCTCCGTTTGCGCATAGTAGTGCGCCAACCATACGCTCGCTGGCACTCCATTTTAAACCCGTAAAATAATATAGGTTGGTACCCGCATTGAGATATAAGGCACTGATCGCTTGTTGTTTCATTAATTCACAGGCTTTTGCTTGACGTTGCAGGTATTCACTTTTTGGAATACTCGGCATATCACCACACATGGAATGAAGTAAGGCGAGTTGTTCGCTGGCATGACTGCCGCCGATACCGATGGTCATGGAGACTCCTAAAACATGATTGATTGGGATAGTGTGACTATCCAATTAAGGCTAAAGATTAAGAGCAGAGAGTAAGGAGGTAAAGTAGAATTTAATTAAAAATCAGATGATTATGCGATACTCACTAAACGCTTTCTAGATTGTCATATAGATTGACCCGATTTCCCCCTTGATTTTTTGCGTGATACATCGCTTGGTCTGCGTGGTTGATTAAATCGCTAAGCTCGCTGCTGGATTTGCTTGTGGCAATCCCGAAGCTAGCACTCATGAATATTTTCCCTTTATTGCTTGCTAGGGCTTGTTGATGAAGCTGGCAGCGGATCCGATTGGCGAGAGCATAAGCTTGTTCGCTAGTGGTGTGATTGAGTGCGATGATAAATTCTTCGCCACCGAAGCGACCAAACAAATCTCCAGCCCTTAGGTTACGACTTGCTATTTGGGTAAAGTGCATCAAAGCTTGGTCGCCGTAGTCATGTCCATAGTCATCATTTATGGATTTAAACCGGTCTAAATCGATAAAAATGACGCAGACTTGATCACCGGAAAATTCGGCGCGTTGGGTGAGTTTTGTGAGTTGTTGAATGAAGTAACTACGGCGCATTGCGCCAGTAATATCATAGTTGGCGAATTGCTCTAGTTGGACAACTTGGCGCCAGTGCAATAAAAAGTAAAATACATAGGTTTGTAGGGCATTTCCAACAAATAGCGCCAGTGATAGTAATCCAGGAACCCCTAGCAGTAGGTGCTGATTGTAGGCTTCAGCCTGTAATGTAATCCACCCCCGTATGGCAAAGCAGCTCCCAAAAAATAGATATAACACGATCACTATCCAAAGAGCATTGCTGGGTTTTTGCCGCCAGTGGTTGAGGTATAAGTAAGCATTATAGAAACAACACAAGGCGGCGCTGCTTGAAAAAACAATGGCACGGTTTTGTAGTGATGGTTCAATTGAAGAAAAGTACCAAATAATTGAGCAGTAAAGCACCAATGTTGTAGCGAGTCGGCCTACTTTTAACGGAAGGCGTAAATAAAAGTGATGACCTGCGGTTACAAATAGGAAGGCTCCAGCAAATAAGGCGTTTTGAAACAATAAGCTGAGCGCAGAGGGGGCGCTGACAGCAATATGTATCGCCAAACTTAAGACTTGAGCATAGGAGGCTATGATCCAACAGTCGAGAGCCGCTTGTTTTCCGTGAAAATAGCGGATAAGTGTCAGTACAGTGGCCGATACCACGGTGACGAGGGTGGTTAATATGAAAAACGTTAAAACATCTACAATCATCTATTCAGTGTAGCTTTTTGTTATTTGAAAACTTAATAATGTGTTTGATATAGATCGCTATTTTGTATTAATTCATTAAATGTTGATGTTTATGTTCGTTATCCTAAAACAAACCCCACCTTTCACTCAATGTCTATAGCTTGGAACATGAGTGACTGTTAAGCGAGGACTGTAGCATTAAATTTACAAATTCAGCTCGATTGCCAGCAGTAGAGGTATCTCCTTTTTGATATCGGTGACTAATCCGCTTGAAGCTATGTTAAAAGTGCTTATATTAAAGTAAATTAAGGCTCTTTGACTTGACGGTGAAATTCTGTCTAGGGTAATTCATGTTTAACTTATCACGTTTACTTAGTCCCAAAACTGAACAACTCGCGGCACTTGATTTAGGCAGTAATAGTTTTCACTTAATCATTGCTGATTGGCAAGATGGTGAATTAAAGGTTCGCGATAAGGTTAAAGAAATGGTTCGTTTAGGCTGGGGTTTGCAAGATGATGGTAGCCTTGATGCAGCCGCTTGGAATCGCGCATTGGCCTGTTTAGAACGTTTTGGTGAGCGTTTACGAGAGTTTAAACCGGGTAGTGTACGGGTTGTTGGCACCAAAACTTTGCGTAGTATCATCGACGCCGATGTTTTTCTACAAGCTGCCGAACAGCGTCTAGGTCATCCGGTCGAAGTGATTTCGGGAGAAGAAGAGGCTCGCCTCATTTATTTGGGAGTCGCGCATTATAAAGCCCCGACGAATGGCCCTCGAATGGTTATTGATATTGGTGGAGGAAGTACCGAAGTGACCGTCGGTGAGGGCATGGAATTGAAGCTCAAAGACAGCTTAGATATGGGTTGTGTGTCAATTACCAAACGCTTTTTTAAAAGTGGCAGAGTGACCAAAAATCGCTTGCTTAAAGCCAGTGTTTATTGCTCTCAGGAGTTACTTGCAGTGGCCGATGACTATTTAGATCATACCTGGAATGAGTGTTTAGGTGCTTCTGGTTCGATTAAGGCTGTGGCCAAGGTTTGTGCAGAGAATAAATTCTGTGATGGAGATATTACCCTCAGCGGCTTAGAGGCCATCCTTGAGTGTTACTTGGACGCGGGTCAATCAGACTTGGCGTTTAAAGGTTTATCGGAAGAGCGTCAGCCGGTATTTTTAGGCGGGGTGATTGTATTGCAAGCGCTATTTCAAGCGCTTCATATCTCTAGAATGCACGCCGCCGAGTGGGCTTTACGTGAAGGTCTCTTATATGAACTCAAAGGGCGTTTAGAGCACACTGATATTCGTCCGACGAGTGTGCAACGTTTGGCCGAACGTTATCATGTAGATATGACCTACAGCAGCCGTGTTGATGAGACCAGTCAGTTATTGCTGAATCAGGTTGCAGAAATGTGGGCGCTTGATGAAATTGAAACAGCTAAGCTATTGAAGTGGGCATCAATGCTATTTTTAGTTGGACTTGATGTTGCTCATAGCGACTACCATAAACATGGCGCATATATTGTTGAGCATGTTGATTTAGCTGGTTTTTCCCGAATAGAGCAGCAGCAGTTGGCGGCTTTAGTCTTAGCCCATAGACGTAGTTTCCCAGTGAAACAGTTTCCGCTACGCAATAGCGATTTGCTTAAAGCGTGCTTGATCTTGCGTTTATCCGTTATCTTTAGTCGTGGTAAGCGCGCTCAGAGCTTACCAGATATTCAGTTTAGGGCTGCTGAACAACAAATGAGTTTGCTTATCGAACAGCAGTGGTTACAGAATAACCCCCTGACCAGAGCCGATTTAGAAAATGAACAGCAATACTTAAGCGTGATCAACTATAAGTTGGATGTGATTGAGTTATAGCTTCATTAACCGCCTCAATCGAGTGAGGCGGTTAATCTGAGTTGTGTTTAGCGGTCTTTATTGGTCGCGCTAATTTTGTGTATGGCCAAGTCGGCACCGTGGTACTCGTCTTCCTCCGACAGTCGTAATCCGGCAATTTTGTCAACTAAACTATAAACGATGAACCCACCCACCAGAGCCACAACGATCCCCGTTAGGCTACCAATGATTTGACTACTCAAGGAGATACCGCCTAATCCGCCCAGTGCTTTACTACCAAAGATCCCTGCGGCAACGCCTCCCCAAACACCACATAAACCATGTAATGGCCATACACCGAGAACGTCATCTAAGCGAGAATGTTGTTGCAGCCAAGTGAATACCCAAACAAACAGTGCCCCTGCAATACCACCTGTCATTAATGCGCCAACCGGATGCATTAAATCAGAGCCTGCACAAACGGCAACCAAACCAGCCAAAGGACCGTTGTGCACGAAGCCTGGGTCATTTTTACCAAGTAATAAAGCGACGATTGTACCGCCTACCATCGCCATCAGTGTATTTACCGCCACTAAGCCGCTAATGCCATCCATGGTTTGGGCAGACATTACGTTAAAGCCAAACCAACCGACGGTGAGCACCCAAGCGCCAAGTGCTAAAAAAGGAATGTTGGAAGGCGCAAAGGCGACACCTGGTTTTCGGCCCTTACGTGCGCCGAGGATCTTAATTGCGACCAGAGCTATCCAGCCGCCCATCGCATGTACCACGACCGAGCCAGCAAAATCATGGAAGGCGGCGCCAAATTGTGCTTCTAACCAGCCTTGAAAACCAAAGTTACCATTCCAAATAATGCCTTCGAAGAAGGGGTAGACAAAGCCAACAATTAACGAAGAAGAAATGAGGAAAGGATAAAATTTACCACGTTCGGCGATCCCACCGGAGACAATTGCCGGAATGGCTGCGGCAAAGGTGAGTAAGAAGAAGAATTTGACTAATTCATAACCGTTTCCTTGCACGAGCATTTCTGCGCTATTAAAGAAGTGGTTACCATAGGCAATGTAGTAACCCACAATAAAGTAGGCTACGCCAGAAAATGCAAAATCGGTGATGATTTTCACTAAGGCATTGACCTGATTTTTATGACGAACGGTACCGACTTCTAAAAAGGCAAATCCTGCATGCATGGCGAGCACCATGATGGCGCCTAACAAAATGAATAAAGTGTTTGCGCTCTGCGACAGAGTGTCGATGGCTGCACTAATATTATCCACTTAAAATACTCCTAATCTTTTTAATATATTCAATTGCGCCAAAAAGAAGCAATAATTAGGCCTGAGTGTGTGGTTTTTCGAATATTTAGCACTAAGTTGATGCAATTAAAGCGATTTAACTGCTTGATAACAAATGTTTCGTAAGATTGAGCGCCTGTTTGGTGCATAATTTATATTAAATATTGATCGTGTTGACCTTTTTTGGTGCGCCATTGATTTAACTTGGTGCTTCAAGTCCATGCTTGCGAGCGGCTCACTGGATTTTTGCTTGCTTAGGTGCTTATTCGTCGTTCTGGTTTAATTAGGTCTAGACTTAAAAATGCAATCCAATGAAATGGTTAACTCCATTTTTAAGCCACTGAAGCGAGCAATGGAGATAGCATGGAGCAATGGCATGTGTTTTATTCTGCAGCAAATCTATTAGAAGCGAAGCTGTTGCAAGGCATGTTGATCAAGCAAGGAATTGATACACGCTTAGATGGGGAATTCGCGATGGCGGCAGCTGGAGAGCTGCCAGTTGATGTATTTCAGGTGACTATTCGAGTGGCGCTAACTAATTGGGATAGGGCAAAACAGGCGGTTTTCGATTATGAACAACAGAATGGATATGATTGGGCTTGTGATCAGTGTGGCGAGCGTAACCCCAGTAGCTTCGATTTTTGTTGGTCTTGCCAGTGTGACAAGCAATAAAATATAGATAATTTCGCAATGCATTTTTGACTAAACGGTGATAAGCTTAAAATATATACAGCTAGGATGGCTATCGTACAAGTCGTTTGTTGAGGTTATGCTATGTCTATTAATCAAGTATCCAGTTCAAATCCATCGAGCTTTTATCTCGATCAGGTTAAGAAGCGTCAAGAAGAGCAAGATGAAAAGCTGGCCTCTGGTAAGCGGATTAACTCGGCCGCCGACGATCCTGCAGGTCTGCAGATTTCAAATCGTTTAACCAGCGGTATTAATGAGCAAGAAGCGTACGCGAATATTTATCAAAACAAGGTTAGCTTAAATAATATTGCGTCTGCGCAGTTGCAGTCGACAACCGATTTGTTACAGCAAAATCAGGCTTTAACGGTGCAAAGTGGTAATGGCATTTATAATGCTGATGATATTGCGGCGTTACAGGCTCAGGTGGATGCCAATACCGCGGCGATCCCTAATGCCAATGAGCTAGGCGTTGATAGTGTTGATTTATCTGATCCAGCCAGTGCTCAGGCTACTTTGCAAGCTGCGCAACAGACCACCGATGCTAGTCAAGCCCAATTGGGAGCACAAAGTAATGCTGCTGAATCTTCTTATCGTTCGACGCAAGCGGCACTTGAAGCGCAAACCGCGGCACGCTCTCGCATCCTCGATACCAATTATGCGCAGTCGACATCTCAGCAAGCGCAAAATGAATCTCTATTGCAAAGTAATATTCAGTCGTATCAGCAACAGTTATCTTCAAGGAATATAGAGAAACTTCTATAAGTTGTTTTTCCTCAAACATATGACGACGCGACACTGCTACAGTGAGCGTCGTTTTTTGTGGGGGTCAAAATGAGTCAGTCAATTCATGGGCATCAAGTGATGCAATTAATGTTAGAAACGGGCGGTAGCTTTAGTTCGGAGTCTCTAGAGGTTCTATTGCATCAAACATTTGGTGAAAACAGCGTTTATCACACTTGTAGCAAACAAGGGATGAATGCTCAGCAATTAATCGTGTTGCTGGCAGAAAGGGGTAAATTTGTAGAATCTAAGCAAGGTTTTACCACTAGCCAATCGAAGATCTGTTCACATCATTGAGTCTGCTTGAAATATCAAGGCTTATATTAAAACGTGTTATTTCACCAACATGGCTTTTTAGCTGAGTTCTGCGAGTTTAACTTGGCTGATTGTTGTTGCTGATTGAATCACTGCTCGCTTTGATTTCTAGCTTGTTCGCTCCGCCGTAATATACGCAACGTTTGGGCTCTTTAGTTATTCGGATAAGTATAAAAATTCGTTCATCCGGTATTTCTATAGTTTTTTAGGCAACTAACAAACCAAAGAACAATTAGAGTCAGGGTGTTATGCTTTGGCTCTTTTTCTATGCGTAGACAATATTGTCGTTAATAAGAGAGTGATGAATGGATATGTTATCAGCAGCGGTGATGCTGTTTTTGATTATGGATCCTCTGGGTAATCTTCCGGTATTTCTTAGTATGATTAAGCATCTTGATCCCAAGCGTCGGCGCATTGTGTTGATGCGTGAATTGATGTTTGCATTGACGGTGATGTTTGCTTTCTTATTTGCTGGAGAACAGATCCTCGGTTTTCTCAACCTTCGTCAAGAGGCGGTGAGTATTGCTGGTGGAATTATCCTATTTTTGATCGCTCTAAAGATGATTTTTCCTCAACCTGGCGGAGTGGCGGGACTTGCCGCGGGAGAAGAGCCATTTTTAGTGCCGATGGCGATCCCGATGATTGCTGGCCCCTCAATTTTGGCGTCGTTGATGCTTCTGGCCAATCAAGATGGCAGTAGGATGCTTGATTGGTCTCTGGCTTTGCTGATGGCGTGGGGAATGAGCGTGATTATCTTCATGTTTAGCGGGTTTTTATTACGTTTATTAGGTGAAAAAGGTCTAACAGCGATGGAGCGTTTGATGGGGATGTTATTGGTCATGTTGTCCGTTCAGATGTTTCTTGATGGTATTGCTGATTATTGGCAATCGCTATAATTGGGCTCCCAATAATCATAAATCTTGGGCGTATTACTCCTTCGGCGAGTTAATCCGCCCATCGCTTTATATCGCCTATATTCGTCTAGGAGTAAGGCCTATAACTAATAGGGATGGTTGATCCCTAAACGAAACACCTTATCCTCTCCACTGCTGGCAAAATCGGCGCGCAATACCACTCCTTCTAGCATGATCCGAAGACTACCGCCAATACTGTATTTCATATCCTGGTGTAAGGTGGTTAAGCTATATTCATCGGCAACTCGCCCCAGCTCCGCAAACGCCACCCAATACCAAGCTGGAACGTTGAACCAGTTCACCACTGGGATTTTAGGCAGGGGATTCCAATGGGGGGTAAAGCGATATTCTGCAGAGTAGTAAAGCATCGAGCGACTATGATAACGTGCTGTTTCATAACCTTTTAAGCGGTTCATCCCACCAAGGGTAGCGCCGGCAAACCATGCCGGTCGATGAAAGCGAGATTCGCCCTTGATATCGGAGCTTTTATTCCAGCTTGGGGTATCCGCAGTTGCAACATTCAGGGCCAATACATGGTTTTGCAACCAAGGCATCTTCGGTAGGCTGATGTATTTAGCGGCAGAAAACTCCCACATGCTCCATGACGTTTGAGCGCTGCTGCCCCAATCGTGAGTGATACTAATCCGTTGATGACTACCTGCGGTGGGGTTTTGGTTATAGTTGCGATTGTCGTATTCTAATTCGAACTTTAACCCCATAGAGCGGGTGGATGCTTGCAATTGATTATATTCACCAACATCTTGCTGCCAGTAATAGGGCTCTAGTTGGATGATCGTTCGGCCGCTGGTGAGTGGATCCCACCGTTTCGCACCAGCTTCATAGCCTGATAAAACTTGACCTTGGCGGATCTTAAAGGTGTGTATGGGAGAGTTTTTGCCATCACCGATTGGCAGCAAATAGCGAAAGCGAGCGCGGTATTCTTGACCTTGGGTATGTGTATAGATGCGATTGTTCTTGTTAGAGTCGTTACTGCCAGCAGTTTCGCCATTAAACTCGCTGTTTCCATCGATATATTGTGGGTCTCGGGTGTAGTTTGTTTGATAAATGCTGGTATCAAAAAACACTCGGTCAGCGAAGGGTAATTGGTAATCGCCGCTATATAGATATCCCATCCAACTATCGTTGCTGGTCACCATTGCCGTTGCAATGAGGCTTGCATTTGCTTGGATTTGGCCAGCGGAGCCGACTCCGACACCGACTCCCCATTCTAGGTTTTCTGTATAAAAGCCATAGGGGATCACTTGTGTCCAAGGGCCAGAGCGCTGATGTTGGGCATCATCAATGAGAGTGACGTTCATGGCGAGACAGGGGAAGCTTAGCCAACCGAAAAGGGGTAAAGCGGGTCTCCCATGGTTCAAGCGCTTTTACTCGAAGTACGTTTATGAATTTGCCACATCGCAAATACCCCAAATAATAATAGTTGTAGACTGTCGCCTTTTTGTAGTGCGCCGCTTTGCTGCAAGCTATCGCGTATGGCAAATAATTGCAGGGCGTGCAGCAGCAATAGTAGCGCACCAACGATTGGTAATAGCCAATTAAAAGGCGCGCTGAACATGAAGATGCCGATTAAAATGGTTAACCACATCAAGGCCATTAAGGTTTTACCCAAGGTAATAAACATAGTTTTAAGCTCTTAGCTGAGTTGATAGAGACGAAAATTAACTTGACCGGCTTGTTTGCTTTTAATGCAGTTCCAATTGGCGGGAAGCTTGGGTTCTACGGCTTCGTTCTCATACTCGAGATACATTAAAGCATTGGTGTTTAACCAGCCATTTTCATTGAGTAGTTGACAGCTGACTTCCAGTAGGTCACAGCGAAAAGGGGGATCGATAAATACAATATCGTAGCCCTCTGCGGGTGTTTGTTTTAACCATTGCAAGGCATCTTGATTGATTAATTTTGCTTGCTGGCTAGAAACATCTAATAGCTGCAAGTTGACTTTCAGTTGATGAGCCGCTTGAGGGTCTTTTTCTACAAAGCTTGTAAAAGCAGCGAAGCGTGATAGAGCCTCAAAACCGAGACTACCGCTGCCAGAAAAAAGGTCTAAACAATGGCTATTGGGCAAATAGGGGCTTAACCAATTAAATACGGTTTCTTTGACCCTATCAGTGGTAGGGCGTAAGCCTTGGCTATTGAGAACTTTTAGTTTTCTACCGCGCCACTGGCCAGCAATGATGCGTACTTGTCCGCAGCCCTTGCTAGCTGGTTTCGTTTGATTTGAATGTTTTCTTGAGGAAAGCCGTGTCATTTACTTAGACCATTGAGAAACTGTGATAAAATCCGAACAATATTGACTGGACGTTGGCATTGTAACAGCCAACTTCGTTTACTGGTAAAAAGGTTTTGCAGTAATGGCAAAAAAGAAGGGCCTATTTTCTTGGTTTGGCCGAAAAAAAGATGATCAGCAACAAATTTCAACAGATTCGTCGACAGAATCACAGCTAACAGAACAAACTGCCGAACGCGAAGCCCAAGCTGAACGCGAAGCCCAAGCCGAACGGGAAGCCCAAGCCGAACGCGAAGCCCAAGCCGAACGGGAAGCACAAGCCGAACGCGAAGCCCAAGCCGAACGCGAAGTCCAAGCCGAACGCGAAGCCCAAGCCGAACGCGAAGCACAAGCCGAACGGGAAGCCCAAGCCGAACGCGAAGCCCAAGCCGAACGCGAAGCCCAAGCCGAACGGGAAGCCCAAGCCGAACGAGAAGCCCAAGCCGAACGCGAAGCTCAAGCCGAACGCGAAGCCCAAGCCGAACGCGAAGCCCAAGCCGAACGAGAAGCCCAAGCCGAACGAGAAGCCCAAGCTGAACGAGAAGCCCAAGCCGAACGGGAAGCGCAAGCCGAACGGGAAGCACAAGATGAAGCAACTCAACCGGGAAAAAAAATAGGCTTGTTTGCGCGCTTAAAAGCGGGCTTAAAGCGGACTCGACAGAACTTAGGCTGGGGTTTCTTCTCTTTATTTAAGGGGAGAAAAATTGATGATGAGCTATTCGAGGAGTTAGAAGAACAGCTGTTGGTTGCAGATATCGGGGTTGATACTACCTTGAAGATCATCAATCAATTGACCGCACATGCTAAGCGTAGTGCGCTGCAAGATGGCGAAGCCCTTTATGAGCAGTTGAAGTTAGACATGGCTGAGATGCTTAATCAAGTTGAGGCGCCACTGGATTTCAATCAAAGCGAAGGCCCGTTTGTTATTTTAATGGTTGGAGTCAACGGTGTGGGGAAAACCACCACCATTGGTAAATTAGCCAAACAATATCAGAGTCAGGGTAAGTCGGTGATGTTGGCTGCTGGAGATACTTTCCGCGCTGCCGCAGTGGAGCAACTACAAGTTTGGGGTGAGCGAAATAAGATCCAGGTGATTGCCCAGCATACTGGTGCAGATAGCGCCTCGGTTATTTTTGATGCCTTTCAAGCTGCGAAGTCACGAAAAGTTGACGTATTGATTGCTGATACGGCGGGTCGCTTGCAAAATAAAGCACATTTAATGGAAGAGCTGAAAAAGATCGTCCGTGTCATGCGTAAACTCGACGATGCAGCCCCTCACGAAGTTATGTTAACTATTGACGCAAGTACTGGTCAAAATGCCATTAGCCAGACCAATTTGTTTAATCAGGCGGTTGGTTTGACGGGATTGACTTTGACTAAGTTAGATGGCACAGCCAAGGGTGGCGTTATCTTTGCCTTAGCAGACAAATTTGCCTTGCCGATCCGTTACATTGGGGTTGGTGAAGGGATTGATGATCTTCGAGAGTTCTCTGCGCAACCCTTTGTGGATGCCTTGTTTAGTCGCGAAGAAAGCGAGTAGCCTTAGCGACAGATGATTAAGGAAAGGTTTGACTATTTATGATCCGTTTTGAGCAAGTGAGTAAGGTATATCCCGGCAGTCAACGAGCCTTGCAAAAAGTGTCGTTTCATTTAGAGCAAGGACAAATGGCCTTTTTAACGGGTCACTCGGGCGCGGGTAAAAGTACTTTGCTCAAGCTCATTACGGCAATGGAGCGACCCAGTGATGGTAAAGTATGGGTCAACGGTGATGATATTAGCCGTTTAGCTCATCGCAAGATCCCTTATCTACGTCGCCAAATGGGAGTTATCTTTCAGGATCATAAATTACTGATGGATCGAAGCGTATTTGATAATGTCGCGCTGCCTTTGGTGATTGAAGGTTATAGTATGAATGATATTAAGCGTCGTGTTGCCGCGGCCTTAGATAAGGTGGGGTTACTGGATAAAGCTCATTGCGTACCGGTCGCACTATCGGGTGGAGAACAACAGCGGGTCGGGATTGCCCGTGCAGTGGTCAATAAGCCGATGATTTTAATTGCCGATGAACCGACAGGTAATCTAGATCCCGCTTTATCCTTAGAAATCTTCCGCTTATTTGAAGAGTTTAATCGAGTCGGCGTGGCGGTGTTAATTGCCAGCCACGATTTAAGCTTGATTGCAAAATTGCATTACCAACGGCTGGTGTTGCAACATGGTCAATTACTGACCTCGTCGAGTGCTGGTGCGGAGCAAACCTTATGAGAGGCGCGAAACCAACAGTAAAAGTGGCATTGCCGCAGCGTATACTTATGTTTGTGGTTCGTCATTTACAGCAGTGCGTTGCAAGCTTAGGTGAACTATGGCGAACCCCCGCCAGTTCCATGCTAACCCTTGCGGTGATCGGTGTATGTTTGGCCTTGCCAGCAAGTTTTTACCTGGCAACAAAGAACATCCAGCAACTCACAGGTTATTGGCAAAGTGATACGCAAATTAGTTTGTTTTTACAACAGAATATCACTGAACAACAGCGTGATGAGCTGCAGCAAAATATTGCTGATATGCCACAGGTCGCGCGGGTCGATTTAGTCAGTAAGCAACAAGGCCTAGCTGAATTTCAGCAGACCAGCGGATTTGACGATGTATTGGCTTTACTTCCCGAAAACCCCCTACCTGATGTATTGCTGGTGCAACCTAGCCTAGATTTTAGTCATGCAAGTGCAGCTCAAGCTCTGCTTGACAGTCTGCAACAACATAGCTTGGTTCAACAAGCCAGCTTAGATGTGCAGTGGTTGCAGCGTCTGGATACGATTATTAGTATGTTACAGCAGTCGGCATGGTTGCTAATTCTGCTGTTAGTGAGTGCCGTCGCCCTGATTGTGATTAATACCCTACGTTTGAATATTCTAAACCGTCGTAGCGAAATTGAAGTGATGAAGCTAGTGGGGGCCACTGATGCCTTTATTCGTCGTCCATTTCTTTATACTGGCTTTTGGTTCGGCTTAATTGGTGGCTTATTAACTTGGGTATTATGCAATATTTTACTGATTTGGACCGAGTATGCACTACAACAGATCGGTCTGCTCTACCAGCAAGAGATTTATTTAGCGGGTTTGTCCTTTCGAGAATTTAGCAGTTTAATTGGTTTTTCTATGCTGCTTGCTTTAGCCGCTTCTTGGTTGTCTGTGAGTCGACATATTCGAGAAATAGAACCGAGTTAGTGCTTGTGATTTTTGCGGACAGTCCTGATTTCCTACCCAGCTTTTAGTGAGTGGTGATGTTTATTTTTGACGTAAGCAGAATCTCTATCCAATGAATCATTTATGGCCGCTGTGGTACTCAAGCCCATTTTGCTTTCCAAGAAGCAAGCAATCAAATTGAAGGTGGCGAGGGTTGTGCCTTGTCCCCTTGTGGTAAAACAGCCATATTTATCTTTAATTATTAAATCTTTTGCTATTCATCATGTTAGCGGTTTTATTGTTATAGCTTAACCAGCATAAGATGTGCTTGATTAGATGAATCCATTTAAACAGTGGCTTAACGTACTTTAAATAAATTATAAATTGTGAACTATATTCAATGTGTGGCATCTTATTTATCATGCTGAGATACTTGAATAGGCAGGTTCCAGTGGAAGTTTTAGGGGTTAGATCTTGCTGAATGGCTATGATAGACTCATTGACCGAGTAAATTATTGAGGTTGATATGGATCAAAAGATTGCATCTATGGCGTTAGTCCCGCAAGGGAGTATCGAGGCCTATATCCAATCAGTAAATCGGATTGAGATGCTGAGTGCTGAGCGAGAGAAAGAACTCGCGACTCGTTTGTTTGAAGATGGTGATTTAAGCGCCGCTCGTGAATTAGTCATGTCGCATCTGCGATTTGTTGCTCATGTCGCGAAAAACTATGGGGGTTATGGCCTCCCTCAAGCAGATTTGATTCAAGAGGGCAACGTAGGCTTAATGAAAGCCGTAAAACGATTTGACCCGAGTGTTGGTGTTCGTTTGGTATCTTTTGCAGTGCACTGGATTAAAGCGGAAATCCACGAATACGTATTACGTAATTGGCGAATGGTAAAAATTGCGACCACTAAAGCGCAGCGTAAATTGTTTTTCAATCTACGCAAGTCAAAAAAACGCTTGGGTTGGTTTAGTCGCGACGAAGTGAATATGGTGGCCGAAAATCTCGGTGTGACGACCAAAGATGTGTTGGAAATGGAATCTCGGATGAGTGCTCAAGATCAGGCTTTTGATCTGGCTTCTGATGATGACGAGCGTGAAGGCAGTTTTGCGCCGATCCAGTATTTAGAAGATAAATCTTCTGATGTTGCGCAGTTTGTCGAAAAAGAAAATTGGGAAATTGCCGCCGCAAATCGCTTGCGTGCCGCGTTGGCCACTTTAGATGAACGGAATGCTTTTATCGTACAACGTCGTTGGTTGGATGATAATAAAGCTACTTTGCAAGAGTTGGCCGACCACTATCAAGTATCGGCAGAACGGATCCGCCAGCTAGAAAAAAATGCCATGAAAAAGCTGAAAGCTGCGATGGAATAACAACTTTATAAAAAACCTCGCTTAGCGAGGTTTTTTATATTCAAATCTGCCCCACCGCTGTGTTAAATTTGCACAAACTTCTCAATATGGCCCTGACATGGACAGTCCTTTCGAATTATCAAAAGTAAACTTTGTGATTGATGGGGATGGCCGGAAAACTGCGGCGATCATACCGATAGAGCTCTATCAGCAACTTCTTTCTTTGCGCGAGTTAGTGGCACAGAGCAATACCAAAGAACTGAGTGCCGATTATTCCTTTAGTGTAAAGCAGGCGGTTGCCTATGGTTATCCGGTTGGTGCTAAGAATAAACCTGGTTTTATAGTGATCAAAGGTTCTACCGCTAACGGCGGGGGGGCTGAGTCGCTGCGCCCTGCAGTATTGGCCTTGCGTGAGCAGCTCCTGGAAGAACACGTATTATGCCGTCAGGGCGAGGGTTATGAGTTTATGCGTGATCATCAGTTTTCTAGTCCGAGTTCGGCGGCTTGTTTAATTGCCGGAAACGCCCGTAGCGGACTGGATGCTTGGCTAGATAAGTGGGGACGTAGCCTGAAAGATCGCGGCTATGGCAAGAAACGCTAAACGAGAAAGAAAAAGAGCGCTTAATCGCGCTCTTGGTATTTGCTAAGAGTATTCACTTAACACTTAAGCTAATAAACTTAAGGGGTCGATGCTTTCTAGTTGAAGCGCTTCTCCAACCTCTGCGCAGGTTAGTTTTCCATGCATCACATTTAAGCCGTTTCGTAGATGCTCGTCATCTAATAAGGCTTGCTTGTAACCTTTGTTGGCTAAAGTAATGATGTAGGGCAGGGTGGCATTATTGAGTGCCATGGTTGAGGTTCTGGCTACGCCACCAGGCATATTGGCAACACAGTAGTGTACAACTTCATCAACAATGTAAATCGGATCTTGGTGAGTCGTTGCTTTAGAGGTTTCAGCGCAGCCGCCTTGGTCAATTGCAACATCAACAATCGCACTGCCCGCTTTCATGCGTTTAACCAAGTCTTTGGTGATTAATTTGGGCGCTGCAGCACCTGGTAGAAGAACACCGCCAATCACTAAATCTGCTTCTAGTACATGTTGTTCAATACTGCTAGTGGTTGAATAAACGGTTTTCACTTTACCGTGATATTCGGCGTCAATCGCTCGTAGTACATCGATGTTGCGGTCTAAAATTGCAACATCAGCCCCCATTCCAACGGCCATTTGTGCCGCATTGCGTCCCACCATGCCACCACCAATAATCGCGACTTTAGCGGGTTCTACCCCTGGGACGCCACCCAATAGTAGACCGCGACCACCTTTTGACTTTTCTAGCGCAAGAGCACCGGCTTGAATGGCCATCCGTCCCGCGACTTCAGACATTGGGGCAAGTAGTGGTAGACCGCCTTTCGCACTGGTGACGGTTTCATAGGCAATACATACGGCACCAGATTTCACGAGGTCTTTGGTTTGTTCTGGGTCGGGTGCTAAATGTAGGTAGGTGAAGAGTAATTGATCTTCGCGTAGCATTGCCCGCTCGCTTGCTTGTGGTTCTTTAACTTTGACAATCATGTCAGCAGCGGCAAAAACTTCGGCAGCATCATTCGCGATGTTTGCACCCACCGCTTGATAATCTTTATCGGCAAAACCAATACCAGCTCCTGCGTTAGTTTCAACAAGCACTTGGTGGCCATGTTGAATCAGTTCGTTTACGCTGGCTGGGGTCATTCCAACACGATATTCGTGATTTTTTATTTCTTTAGGTACGCCAATAAGCATAGTTTTTAACTCCTTTTAAATATAATATATTGGTCATATATGCCGCTCTTTTTTTTAAAATATAGTGAATAACACCAGTAATGCAACACATTTTTAGTCTAAGGTTCTGCCTTGAGTTCTGCCTTTCGGTAGGATATGTTGAGAGTATGTTAAAGACTAAAACAAAGTCATGAGAATGGGGCAAAGTATGCAGCAAAATATTCTAAATAAGGTCTTAGACGATATTGATCTATTTAACCTCAATGATCCAAACCTGCAGTTAGATGAACTAGGTTATGAACATCCTAAAGAACTTTTATATGGGCAAAGAATGTCAAAAGTTTTGTTTGAGTTTATGCCATCCCCTTCTCCTGAATTACAGATCGCTGCTCGAGCCCAGCATATCGGTCGTTGGTTGTCGCCACGAGGTGATTATCCTGAGGGTAGAACAGGTTATTTAAAATGGCGAACCGATTTGTCTAAAAAACATGCACAGTTATGTAGTGATATTATGCGCCGACATCAGTTTGACGAAGCCAGCATCGAGCAGGTCTGTGGCCTATTACGTAAAGAAAAGCTAAAACGCAACCCACTAACGCAAGCTTTGGAAGATGTGATTTGTTTGGTCTTTCTAGAGTATTACTTTATCGATTTTGCGGCTAAACATGAACAAGATAAGGTACTCAGTATCGTTAAAAAAACTTGGGGGAAAATGTCGGAGCAAGGGCACGAGGCGGCCTTAGCGTTAAAGCTGTCAAGTGAGGCGAGTGACCTGATTAAGCTGGCGTTGGCTTCGTGAAGTCAGCTGATTAAATACTAATCTTATGCTAGTATTCGCCCGTTTTTAGTTGATTAGGCATTTCTGATGAGAAGAGATCTGGCATTTCGTTTTTCCCGTGTTACTGAGTCTGCAGCATTGGCTGGTTATAAATGGTTGGGGCGAGGCGATAAAAACCTTGCCGATAATGCAGCGGTAGAGGCGATGCGTATCATGCTTAATGATATGGACATTGAAGGCGAAGTCGTTATTGGTGAAGGCGAAATCGATGAAGCGCCAATGTTATACATTGGTGAGAAGGTGGGAACTGGCGGTGAAGCGGTCGATATTGCGGTTGACCCGATTGAAGGGACTCGCATGACCGCGATGGGTCAAAATAATGCAGTGGCCGTATTAGCTGTGGGTGAAAAGGGAGCATTTTTACGTGCGCCTGACATGTACATGGAAAAGCTGGTGGTAGGACCAAATGCCAAGGGCACCATCGATCTTGAACAATCTATTGAACACAATATTAAAATGGTTGCCTCGGTGTTGGGCAAAAATATTAGTGATATGACGGTGATTACTTTGGCGAAGCCCCGTCATGATCAAGTGATTGCAGAGATGCAAAAGCTTGGTGTGAGAGTGTTTGCTATTCCCGATGGGGATGTGGCGGCTTCGGTATTGGCCTGTATGCCGCTGAGTGAAGTTGACATGATGTATTGTGTTGGTGGTGCTCCTGAAGGCGTGATTTCTGCCGCTGTGATCCGGGCCTTGGGCGGTGATATGCAGGGCCGTTTAATTCCTCGTAATCAAGTAAAAGAAGACAATGCTGAAAATAGAGTCATTGCGGCTGAAGAAATTCGTCGTTGTGAAGAGCAAGGTATTCAAGTGAATCGTGTATTGCAGCTGAACGATTTGGTGAAAAACGATAATGTTATCTTTTCAGCAACGGGCATTACTAAAGGTGATTTACTGGAAGGGATCAACCGTCAAGGGAATATTGCGGTCACCGAAACGCTATTGGTTCGTGGTAAAACACGGACCATTCGCAAGATCCAATCAACGCATTACCTTGACCGTAAAAATGAAGACCTTAAAGCCGTTATCTTATAGGCGATGATTGTTTGAGTGAATAGCAAAAACCAGAGTAGTGCTCTGGTTTTTTTATAATTGAAACTCTAACTGGTTATTAAGTCCGAGATGCTGATAGAAAGCGAGAGCTGGTGAATCATTACTGTTTGGAAATATCAGCTTATTTAATTGTTTATGCTGAGCCAGTTGGAGTAATTGCTGAAACATAAATAAGCCGATGCCGCGTCGTCGGGTGATATCTCGCACGATAAAACGATTCACTTGAAGTCCGCTGCCCGCAGTGCTTAGTAGGCAATAAGCAACTATTTTTTGATTAAATACGCAGTAATAGAGTCGCTCCGCTTGTTGCCAATGGCTCCATTGCTGTTCGCTCACATGGGGTGAAATTTTAGTTAAATCCTTGGAAAAGCTTGGCAAGATTGTAGCTGTCTGAAAAGATAAACGCATGATTTCGGTAACGATTGCTTAGGAAACTTTGGAAAGCGGTGATTTAGACATTTGTTCGATATCTAAATTGTGCCAGTCTTTAAGAAAATACTGTGATTCCTGGCAAATCATCAATAGCGATTTCTTTAAATTATCGTCTAAATACTCAAGATCGAGCTTCGCCAACTGGTCAATGGTGTGGCTCAGATCGAAAACCAAAGGACTCAAATCAAACAAATTGTTTGGTTCGATATTACGTTTATGGTTCGGTTGAGTTTGTCGTTTTCGCCAAGTACTAAAAGTGACGAGTAAAAGATTGATGAGTTGCTTTGATTCTCGGCAATTCAAACTCGACTGCTGAATCCACCAGGGGGCGGTACCTTTCATAAAACTGATACAATCGCTCACAACATTATTGACATAAGCTTCATCAACGTAGGAGGGGAGGGGCATTAGTTTCATAAATATGGTGCTGAGAAAATGATGGAATTAGATTACACATTCTCTGCCCACAAACCAATAGCTTGAACTCGATTAGCTATATTTAATATCGATTTTGTGTTTGCCAGCGCTTAATTAAGCTTTTTAAAGCTTGTATCTGGTGATGTAAAGCAAGCAGGGCAGGATCCGCTAGTTGGAACTATGACTGCTGTCTATTATTATTTGTTTGCTTATTGTACAAAGTTTTGATGTTTGTCAGAATACCGTTTCTAATATGTTGTTTTTTTGGAATATTACCGACTTTAATCAACATTCTTGATTAAATAGGATGTTCTCTCCAAGCTTGTGGCTAGAAGAGAACGCTGTTACGGATGATAAGCAATGCCCAGTATAAGCAAACGAACCTTGAGGCATAGAGGATTTACCCTGATTGAATTGTTGATCGCCGTCGCTATCTTAATGATTATTATGGTGGTCGCCGTTCCCTCGATGCAAAGTTTTATTGAAGATAGTAAGCAGCGTGTCACTCGGGATCTATTGGCCAGTAGTCTCAATGTTGCACAGCAAGAAGCGATTCGTAATAATTTGTCTACCTATGTTTGTCCCACATCGAGTGGCACCAGTTGTGCTTCGGCTTGGGGAGGTAATACTGGTTGGCTGGTTTATTTAGATGAACATCGCGATGGCAGCTTAAGTGACGCTAATCAAATCATCGTTAGCTATCCCAGCCCAAAGTCGGCAAAACTTCAATATACCCCCACTTCTTCAAATAGCGTATTACTGCGTTTTTTCCCTTCCGGCCACGCGTTAGCTGGGATATTTACAATTTGTAGCCCATCGGCTGCGTTTGAAGATCAAAGGATCGAGCTGACACGCATGGGGAGGATCGAGTATGCGTCGCCATCAACCAGTTATTGCCCCTAAGGTTCAGGGCTTCACTCTAATCGAATTGCTGATTGCTTTGGTAGTGGTTTCGATTGGTTTACTGGGTCACGCGGCTTTGCAAATTCAGTCGGTGAATACCGCGCAACAAGCGCGTTTTGCGCAAACTGCAAATACCGCTATGTTGGATATGATACAGCGTGTCTTGGCTTTGCCTGAGGCGGCGCGCAATAATGAGTTTAATGCCGAAAACTTGACTAGTGGTGTCGCGCCTAGTTTTGTTAACTGTGATTCTGGGAGTGTGAGCTGTACTCGCGCACAATTTGCTGCGTTTGAGGTTGGTAACTGGTATGACAGAGTGAGCCCTTCCATTCCCCAGCTTCGATTCTCTTTACAACATGTCAATAATTTGGTGACTCTGAGAATGACTTGGGATGCTCACTTGACCGGTTCTGGGGTGGCCAATTGCGATGCGGACCGATCGGGAAATGCGCATCAATGCAGCGAGGTTGCCGTGTGGGTAAGGTGATGGGCCAACAGCGAGGCTTTAGTTTAGTTGAAATGATGATTGCTTTAATGCTGTCCTTATTGGTGGTGGGAGGGCTGTACGCCGCATTGATTGGTGATAAAAAAAGTTACCAGGCGACTCGGGCAAATCATTTATTAGTTAGTAAAAATAGAATGAGTATGCAAACACTGCAGATTTATTTACAACAAGCGGGTTTTCGTGATTTTCAGCAGCTCTACCAGAATACCCTTTTACCTCAGGTGAATAGCGAAGATAGCGCGGGTTTTACTTGGGATGAAGGCCAGTTTATTCAAGGACTCGAGAATCAAAATAGTTATCTTGGCGCCAAACCCAATACCGATGTCGTGAGTTTGCGTTTTTATGGTGCCGCACTACCTAACAGTAGTATTTTTAGCTGCAACGGCGACGAATTGGCCGCCAATAGTAGTACCAGCCTGAGCTTTTTCGTATCCACGACCAATCAACTGATATGTCGTGATAGCGGCGGTGACACCGTGTTCGATCAGGATATCGATAGTTTACAGTTACTCTATGGTAGTCGGGACGAACATGAGTATAAGTATTATAAAGCCAGTGAAGTGAGTGACTGGCGGCAAATAAATCGAGTTAAAGTTGCATTGTTGGTCGCTCAAGAAGTCCCGATGGGCAACCTCAGCAATCAGAATCGTTATTCTGTGCTTGATGAAGATATCGCGATCTCAGATAAAAAACTTCGGCAAGTGGTCAACGAAACCATTTTGCTAATAAACGTAGGATCTTAGCGATGCCACAATTCCAACGACAATACGGTATGGCGTTAATTATGTCGCTGATTATGGTGCTTATTATCGCGATGATAGGGGTCTCTATTGCCCAGCAGGTGAGTAGTGGTCGTAAAAACTCGGCAATCTATCAGGACCATACTGTCAGTTATGCTCGAGCCAATTCAGGCATTTGGGAAGCGGAGCAGGTGGTGAAAGAGCAGGCTTACTCGGTGGATGCCTTACTCAAACCGACAACTGCAAATTCGTTGGTAGCTGCAAAATTTGGCTCAGCAGATTGGTGGCAAACCAACAGTAATTGGGATACCGCGCATAAGATGGTTGTGGTTAAAGATGCCAATGGCCAAGCGTTAGCGGGTGAGCCCCGTTATATTATCGAAGATGCGGGGGTTGATTCAGGTTTGGTATTGGGGGTGAATATCCCGAAACGACGCTTTTTAAGAATTACTGCTCGTGCTCAAGGAGAGGGTGGTGCCGTTACTTATTTACAATCCTATGTTGCATTTATGGAGTAGTCGCAGTGAAGCAGATTAAAGGTTTTACCCTGATAGAGGTGATGATTACTGTGGCGATAGTAGCGATCTTGGCGGCTGTCGCATATCCCAGTTATTTAAGTCATGTGCAAACCACTCGACGTGAGGAAGCAAAACGAACGCTGGTAGAGGCTGCGCAACATATGGAAAGTTATTACTCGATGAATTTGACTTATAGTGGTGCCGCGAGCTCTGGTAGCCTCACTATTTATACACCCACTCATAATTTTAGTGATTATTACACGCTTAGTACGAGCGGTATGAGTGCTTCAGCTTACACCTTATCAGCGACGCCAAAATCAACGGCCGCTCAGGCCAGCGATCATTGTGGCACCATGAGCATTAATAGTACTGGTTTAACGACACCCTCTAGTGGCGGGTGTTGGTAATGAGTACCTTTCACAAGCTATCAAAGCTGGTTTTAGGCCTATTACTATTGCCTTTTAGTGTGGCTTCACTTTCGCTGAATGCGGCGAATTTAAACCTTGCTGATGTCCCTTTATATGTCGCAACTGTACCTGCACCAATGGTGATGTTAGTGATGGGGCGTGATCATACTTTGTACTATGAGGCCTATAACGATGCTTCTGATTTAGATGGCGATGGGGTATTAGATACGACTTATCAGCCAACGCAAATTGACTATTACGGCTATTTCGATAGCCAGCGTTGTTATGCTTATAACGAGCAGCAACAACAATTTGAGCCCGGCGAAGCGGCTACTTCAGGTTCAAAAACCTGTGGCGGTGCAGCGCAGTGGAGTGGCGATTTTCTAAATTACCTCACCATGTCTCGTATGGATGTACTGCGCTCGGTATTGTATGGTGGTCTTCGAGACGTCGATAGTTCTAGTCAAACGGTCTTAGAGCGAGCTTATATTCCACAGGATGCCCATTCTTGGGGGAAAAGCTATACCTCTGAGGCGGTCAATCATTATGACCTGAGTGCTTACACTCCTTTCGATAATCCGCTATCGGGCAATAAGCATTTTTTTGGTACCGCTACTTTTTCCAGTAATGACAACGCTCAGCCAAAGTTGGTAATGCTTAAAAATATTAATAAGAACAATGCACAGTGGAATAACTTTGGAATTGATGTGACCGCTGTTGAAGATGAATTCGATATTTGGTACTGGGCGAGTAAGGAAGCTCCGGTCCTGACTGGCAGTGTTGATGAATCTTATGTGGTGCGAGTTCAAGTTTGTGTGAGTGGTAAGCTTGAGAGTAATTGTAAGCATTATCCCAATGGCAATGATAAGCCGACCGGGTTATTACATCAGTACGGTGAGGATGGCAGTATTGATTTTGGCTTAATCACTGGCAGTTACCAAAAAAACTTATCCGGAGGAGTATTACGTAAACGGGTAGGCCCTTTTAGCGACGAACTTAATACTAATAATGGGATCTTTAATAGTGGCGTGAACGGTATCGTTCGCAGCATCGACAAGTTGAAAATATATGGTTATAACGGGAGCTCTTACGATCATTGTGGTTGGGTGTCGACCCGGGCGATCGTTGATGGAGAATGTTCATCGTGGGGGAACCCGCTGGGCGAAATGCTCTATGAGAGCTTAAGGTATTTTCATGGTGAAAAACTGGCGAGCCCGTCATATAGCATTGCTAATGGGAGCATCGACAACGGCCTCGGTTTGCCAATTGCTAGCTGGGATGACCCCTTTGAAGGTCGTGAGTACTGTGCGGCCCCATATAATCTGGTGATTAGTGACATTAACCCTTCCTATGACTCCGATGAACTTCCTGGCGGCCAATTCACCAATGCCTACCAAGGCTCTACCTTGGATGGTTTTTCTCTTTCGACCTTACTGAATACAATTTCTACCACAGAGGGCATTACCGGTAATTATTTTATTGGTGAGTCGATTGATGATAGCACCGATACTAGGGGGGCTCCTACGGCTAAAGCGGTGACTTCACTCGCCAAAATTCGAGGTTTATCACCTCAAGAGCCGACTAAAGAGGGGAGTTATTCCGCCGCTGGAGTGGCTTATTACGGACATAAAACAGATTTGTTCCCAGCAAAATCAGGTAAGCAGAATATTCAAACCAGCGTGGTAGCGATTTCTTCACCTTTGCCAGAGGTGAGGGTGAAAGTTGATGACAAGGTGGTTACGGTTGTGCCTTTTGCCAAGTCAGTGGGTGGAAATAGCATCAATAAGAATAAAGGGGCGTTTCAACCGACTAATACCATCGTTGATTATTATGTTGAATCCTTTAGTGATACTTCTGGGGTTTTTCGAATTGCCTTCGAAGACGTTGAGCAAGGGGCCGATCATGATATGGATATGGTGGTTAAATATAGCTATGAGGTCAAAGATTTATGTCCTCATGTTGGCGATAACGAAGCCACTTGTAATAAGACCAAGGGAGTCGCGCTGACCCTTGATTCGACCTACGCTAGAGGCGATATTCACCAACATGCCGGGTATGTGATTTCGGGCACAACCAAAGACGGTATTTATTTGGATGTTAAAGATCAAGATGGTGGTCATGTGAACTACTATCTTGATACGCCTAGTGAGAGAGAAGCGCCCTTCCCCAATAATACTCGAAAGCTTGAAGCGAGTACTGCCGATTTACCTTGGACTCGCACGCGCTACTTTTTTCCAAATGGGAATACAGCAGGCCAGTTAAAGTCACCACTTTGGTATGCGGCAAAGTGGGGGGGGTTTAACGATGAGAATGGCAGCGAATTCCCCGATACGAATGAATGGGATGCAGAAACGAGCGGTCAACCCGATGGCTATTTCCCTGTGACTAATGCAGGACAATTGGGGGCTCAAATCACCAAAGCCTTAGATAAAACCTTAGCAGGAGATCGCTCCGCGAGCTCGCCTGTGTTTAATTCCAATTTTCTACAAAGTGATACGCTGCTCTATCAGTCATCCTTTAATAGCGAACATTGGAATGGAGATGTGAAAGCCTATTCGGTTGATGTTGACGGCGAGTTAAGCTCCTCAGCTATCTGGAGTGTGGCTGCGCAAATTGACTCGATGGCATTCTCTTCACGCAGTATTTATACCCGTAATCCAGAGAGTGATGAAATTGTTAAGTTTTCTCCCCCTAGTAGTTTGCTTGGTGATAGTCATGGTTTAAGCGAAGCGCAGATTGATGACTTATTGGCAGGGCAACAGGGTAGCGATGAAAGCAAGCTCGCTTATCTCGCAGCGGTGGTTAATTATTTACGGGGAGAGCGAACTTATGAAGCTTCTGATTTGAGCTACAGTATGCGAGCTCGGGAGTCGGTGCTAGGAGATGTGATTCATTCGATCCCCTATTATGTTGCGCCTGTGAATGGTCATCGAGTGACTACCCCTGTGTTGGTATTTGGTGCTAATGATGGCATGGTGCATGTGATAAATGCGTCCAACGGCGAAGAGGCGATGGCCTATGTCCCGAGTCAAGTATATGGCAAGCTAAATAGCCTCACGCGCAGTACTTACAGTCATCAGTATTTTGTTGATGGTGGAGTGACGGCTTATACCGATGGCGTTGGCTCCTCGGCACGGACAACGGCGGTCGGTCGTTTAGGTACTGGCGCGAAGGGCTTCTATGCCATCGATGTTAGCGACATGAGTCGCGTGAATAAAGATAAGATAAAATGGGAAATTAGTGCCACTGGCGATTTTTCGGGCTTGGGTTTGAGCGCGGCAGCGCCAACTATCGCGAAATTGGCCAATGGTAAAGTTGGGGTTATTTTTGCCAATGGTTATAACGCCGATGACTCGGAAGCGAAGCTTTATATTGCGGATCTGGATGACGGTAGTCTGATCGCGACGCTGCATACACATGTCGATAGTGCCGATGATCCCACGGGTGAACAGCGACCGAATGCTTTAGCCAGCCCTGCGGTAGTCGATATCAATAGCGATGGGGTTGCGGATCGTATTTATGCGGGCGATTTGTTTGGAAATATGTGGGCTTTTGATGTGTCAGCGACCAGTTCCAGTCGTTGGGGGATCGCGATTGCGGGTGATAAACCCTTATTTAAGGCCGTTAGTCCAGACAAGCCAGATGTAAATTACACTGCGCAGGCGATTACCTCTAGACCTTCGGTGGGCGCTCATCCTAAAGGCATTACCGCTGGAGTTTTGGTGGCCTTTGGTACCGGTAAATATATCGAGACCACCGACAATAATGCGATTGGCGAAGCGACTCAGAGTGTTTATGCAATTTGGGATAAATTAGATGACGTTGCTTTTAGTTCGAGCCGCTCTAAGGTTGATGGCTTAGATGTTTATAACAACTTATTACGGCAAACCATCGAGAAAGAAGATTTTAATTCTGCCACGCGGATCGGCAATCGACTGTTGAGCGAAAATGTTATCGATTGGAGTCAACATCGGGGGTGGTATTTAGACCTGATAAATACCGCAGATGGTAATACCAATAATTATGGTGAGCGCCAAGTGAGTAATACTTTATTGTTGGCCAATAAATTGAGTTTTACTAGTTTATTGCCCAGCGCGGATGCTTGTGCGGGTGGGGGGAGTGGTTGGTACATGGAAATGAACCTACATTCTGGTTTAACTTGGAACACTGGTACCGAGGGGAACACCGACGCAGATGATCAAGGCGACACCATTAATAATGATAGCTCTCATCAGCTTGTGGAAGGCGGGATCCCATCCTCTCCAACGGTGATTATTAATCCCAATCTCGATCAAGATAATGCTGTTAAAGAAGAAGGCATTATTGAGAAAAATTGTATTACTTTGAGTGATGGAACGGTGAAGTGCTTTGATGATTACCAATCCCCAACTGGCCGCTTAAGTTTGCGTACTTTATATTAGCGTCTACTAGAAGAAGTCAAGGGCCATCATGTTAGGTATTTAATTTATTCAAGGCCTATTGTTTACCGATTTTCGCTAGCTTATTTATCCCAATTTGCTTCATTATATGATCAACTTATTACGCAGTATAAATCTGCCGATAAGGAGGGATAAAGTGCGCTAGCTAGTGGCTCCAATTACAAGAGACATAACGCAGTTAGTGGTGATTTGCGCTAGCAAGAATGTACAGATAATTAGTTCGATAATTATTAGTTGCGAGTCTAATATGCGGTTCTGCTACACTAGCCTCTTTTGGCTACCGAGAACCATAGTATGCAATGCCGGATGGGTTGTGGTGCTTGTTGTATCGCACCTTCAATTAGCTCTTTAAATAAAGCCGCTGGTGAGCGTTGTATCCACTTGAACATCGACAATTTGTGTCAAATATTTGAGCAACCAGAACGGCCGCAAGTGTGTCGTGATTTTAAAGCGGCGCATTGGTTGTGTGGTGATACCCGCCAGCAAGCCTTAGACAATCTCATTCATTTAGAAATACAAACACAGAGCTAGCGCTTCACAGCTTATTTGTCCCCGTCTTGGATTGATGGGCGCTGTTGATTGATGTTTGTATTGGCGATGCGTAAGTTGAGATCGCTGGATGATTGCTGCTTTTGCCATGCTAAACGTTGCGCTAAACCTACCAATTGAATATCTGTAGGCAACGTAAGTTGGCGCAATAGGGCTAGCGAATTAGGCCGCGGGTGGGCGATTAATATCGCATGACCATATTTACGACTCAGCTTGAGTGCCAGTTGCCATTGTTGGTAAATACTCACCGGGTTATCGATATGATCTAAAAAGACATGTCGACGTAAAACGGGGACTTGATACATTAAAGCGGTTTTTTCTGCGACGCTGCCCAAGTGGGTTCGGCTATCAACAAAAAACAGCTGTTGCTCGTTCAATACTTGCATCAACCAGCCCATTTCTTGAGGCTGTTGGGTGAGCTGACTCCCCATATGGTTATTGAGACCAGTGGCTTCAGGGTAATCTTGAATGGCAGCATATACCCGTCGTTTGAATTCATATTCATCGAGTTGTGTACTCAGCCCGTAGGGGCCTAAATTCAGATCGCGACTTCCCTGCATGGGCAGGTGTAGCATCACCTCTCGCGCCTGTTGTTGAGCTTGTACTGCGATGTTTTTGGCGTAGGGACTTGCCGGTAGGACCGATAGGGTGATTGCTGGGTTTAACTGGAGTAGTTGATAGTCTTGATAGCCGTTACCCACGTCATCAACAATGATACTGAGCAGACCCGCGCTCGCGGTATTGCAGCCACATAGGCTAAGCCAAATCAGGATTACTCTAACCATTTTTGTGGATCTTGGGTTTGACCCTGGTAGCGGATTTGGAAAAATAAGGCGTTAGTGCTCTGGCCCCCACTATTCCCTGCATAGGCGATGGTTTCTCCGGTATTGACCCGTTGGCCAATGGTCGCGTTGAGGCTTTGGTTATATCCGTATAAGCTTAAATATTGTTTGCCATGGTCGATGGCAACAACTAATCCGTAACCGCGTAGCCAATCGGCAAAAACCACATTTCCCGGCGCAATGGCTTTGATTTCGGTGCCAGGATGAGAGTCGATGACCATACCTTGCCAACGAGTTTGCCCTTGGTTTTGGCTATTATAGCGATGTAATACTTTACCCTTCAGTGGCCATGGTAGCTTGCCCTTGGTCTTACTTAGGCCTAGCAATGGTGCTTTGTCGAGATGCTGTTTGAGGGCTAGCTGTTGTTGCTGTTCGATTTGTTGACTGATCAGCTGTTGTAAATGTTGCTCGTTAATTTGCAACTGTTCTAAGCGACTTTTTTCGCTGCTTTGAAGTTGGTTGAGTTGTTGTAATTGTTGTTTGCGTTGGCGCTGTTGTTTTTGATATTGCTGTTGCTGTTGTTGTTGTTGGGCAAGTAATTGAGCTAACTGCTGTCGATTTTCATTGAGCTGCAGTTGCGCTTGACTCAGTTCAAGCTGTTTATCCGCGACAGCCACCAACGCTTCACGGCGAGCTTTGGCTAAATAGTGATAGTACTGCAACATTCGTTCTAATCGCGCAGGATCTTGTTGGTTGAGTAGCATCTTTAGATAGTCACTGTGGCCTGCTTGATAGGCACTCTTGAGCTGTGCTTTTAGGGCTTGCTGTTGCTGCTGAAGTTGTTGCTCCAAACCCTGCATATTGGCTTGGATGTGTTGTTGTTGGTTTTTGGATTCTGCTAACTGTAGATTGAGGCTGTGTAGCTGTTGATTGGAATCCGCTAAAGCAAGTTCCTGTTGTCGCAGTTGCTGTTGTGCTTTGGTTATCTGAGTTTTACGCTGTGTGAGTTGTTGCTGTTGCTGCTTGAGTTGCTGCTGTACATCGATTAATTGCTGCTGTTGATTCGCAGCAAGTTGAGGGCTTAGCAATAGCAAAGCGCCAGCAATAAGGCTGGCGCGATTCAAGCTAACAAAGTGCCTTACGACACGCTGAAACAAGTGTGAAATAGGCTCATTCATCAAACCATTATTTCAAATTCATCAATACCTTGCCAGTCATTTCTGCAGGGGTCTCTAAACCCATCAAACTAAGCATGGTTGGTGCGATATCGCTTAGGCGACCTCCCTCAACGGGGGTGGCGGCACGACCATGGTAGATCAGCGGTACAGGTAAGTTAGTATGTGCAGTGTGGATCCCGCCAGTTTTTGGGTCCACCATTTGTTCTGCGTTACCATGGTCTGCGGTAATCAGGCATTCACCGCCGACTTTGTCTAGTGCTTCAACTAAACGGCCAATACATTTATCGACTGCTTCACAGGCTTTTACTGCGGCTTCGTAAACACCTGTATGACCAACCATATCGCCATTCGGGTAGTTACAGATGATCACGTCGTATTTACCACTTTCGATGGCAGCCACAAACTTATCCGTTAACATTTCAGAATTCATTTCTGGTTGCAGGTCGTAAGTTGCAACTTTAGGCGATGGGATCAGCTCTCGATCTTCACCAACAAACGCATCTTCTTTGCCGCCATTAAAGAAGAAAGTCACGTGCGCGTATTTTTCAGTTTCTGAAATACGTAGCTGTGTTTTGTCATTTTTTTCTAGCCATTCGCCCAAGGTGTTTACCAAGTCACTAGGGCCGAAGGCGCAAGGCGCTTTAATATCAGCTGCGTACTGAGTTAAAGTTACAAACTCACAAGCTGGTACTTTAGCGCGTTCAAAACCGTTGAAGTCCTGCTCTACAAAACAACGCGCAATTTCGCGCGCGCGGTCGGCACGGAAGTTCATAAATAAAACCGCATCGCCGTCATTCATGCTGGCGGCAGTTTCTCCGACCACCGAAGCTTTCACAAATTCGTCGTTTTCTTCACGCGCGTAAGCAGCCGCTAAAGCTTCAGTTGCGTTAGCGTAGCTGTAGTCAGCCTTGCCTTCGCTCAGCAATTGGTAGGCTTCTTCTACACGTTCCCAGCGGTTATCGCGATCCATGGCGTAGTAGCGACCAACCAATGAAGCTATCCGGCCAGTGCCAATTTCGGCAAATTTAGCATCGAACTTTTCAATTGAACCTTGCGCGCTGCGAGGTGGTGTATCACGGCCATCAAGGAAAGCGTGTAAGTAGATGTTTTTTGCACCTTGTTTGGCGGCCAATTCGATGGCAGCAAGCATGTGGTCTTCATGACTATGAACACCACCTGGAGACAATAGACCCATAATATGAACGGCTTTACCAGCGGCAACCGCTTTATTGACTGCACCAAGTAATACTTCGTTGCTAAAGAAGTCACCGTCTGTAATTGCTTTACCGACACGGGTCAGTTCTTGATAAACCACGCGACCGGCGCCAATGTTGGTGTGTCCTACTTCGGAGTTACCCATCTGTCCATCCGGTAGGCCTACATCCAGACCAGAGCCTGAAATTAAGGTGCTGGCATTGGTGTTCCAAAGGTTGTCTAGTACTGGAGTGTTGGCGTTTGCCACAGCGTTATTAGCGCTGTCTTGGCGGTGGCCCCAGCCATCCATAATGATTAATGCTAAAGGCTTTTTGCTTGCAGACATTGCAATTTCCTCAATCGGTAAATGTAAAAATAGAAACGAATTCCTGAAATATTACTACATTTTTTGGCTGAGTCACCTGATTGAACGCAATTCAGCCGAGATTAGTTGTTTTATCTCTGATTTTTAGTTGCTTACTCTTTTGTTGGTGAATTTACACGCTTCTGCGTTGCGGATAGCTGCTATTTTTTACGCTCGGGTGTATACTCTCGCCCCAATATCACTAACTATTTGCTTAACTGGGAATACGCTTACTATGCAGCAAGTTGTCGAATTTTTTGGAAATAACCCCATCCTTTCATTGGCTTGGGTGGGTTTATTTGGGGCCGTTATCTACAGTTTTATTCAACCACTATTGTCAAAAGTGACTTCGGTGGGTAATCATGAAGCGACTTTGCTGATCAATAAAGAAGATGCGGTTGTGGTAGATGTCAGAACCAATGATGAGTATAAAAAAGGCTTTATTGCGGGCGCTCGTCACATTCCTTTGACTCAAATCCAGGCTAATAACTTCAAGCCCATTGAAAACTTAAAGACTAGCCCCATTATCGTGGTATGTGAAACAGGGATGCGTTCTGGCTCAGCGGCTAACGCACTGATTAAAGGCGGCTTTACCAAAGTGTATAACTTACGTGGCGGTATGACCGAGTGGAAATCAGCAAATCTACCGATCACTAAGAAGTAAGATCGCGTTTTAAATCGCAATTTGAGTTGCGATGAAACAATTTTAAATACATATTTCTAAGGTAATTATTATGGCTGAAGCAGCAACCACCGAAGCGCCACAAGTAGAATTTGCAATTCAACGCATCTACACCAAAGACATTTCTTTTGAAACTCCAAATTCACCAGAAGTATTTCAGAAAGAATGGAAACCAGAAATTAAAGTTGACCTCGACACCTCTAGCAATAAGTTAGCGGATAACGTATTCGAGGTTGTATTAACGCTGACTGTGACTGCAAACGTTGAAGATAAAACAGCGTTTTTATGCGAAGTTCATCAGGGGGGGATCTTTACTCTTGGTAACATGCCTGAGCCTCAATTGGCGCACGCGATTAATGCCTACTGTCCAAACATTTTGTTCCCTTATGCACGTGAAACCGTATCGAACCTAGTGAACCGCGGTTCATTCCCACAAATCAACCTAGCACCAGTTAACTTTGATGCTTTGTTTGCTAACTATGTGCAACAGCAAGCAGAACAACAACAAGCGGCGACAGCAGACGCTTAATGAGCACTATGAAAGCCACCATGACCGTATTGGGTGCAGGCTCCTATGGGACTGCATTAGCTATCGCCATTGCGCGCAATGGACAACGTACGGTGTTATGGGGTCATGAGCCTGAGCACGTAGCGGCCTTGAATGCCGATCGAGAGAATCGAGACTTTCTACCCGGTGTCCGTTTTCCCGATAGCTTGGAGTTAGAGGCCGATTTGGCTACAGCTGTCGCTCAAAGCGATAACTTGTTAGTGGTGGTGCCAAGCTTTGCGTTTGCCGATGTGATGCGGCAAATTAAACCGATGCTGAACCAAGATTCGCGGGTTGCTTGGGCGACTAAGGGGCTCGAGGCAAATACTGGTCATTTGCTCTCTGAAGTTGCAATGGAAGTTCTGGGAGAACAGCGTTCAATTGCTGTGATTTCAGGACCTACTTTTGCCAAAGAGTTAGCTGCCGGTTTACCGACCGCTATTTCAGCATCTTCTTCAGATGCTGATTTTGTTCGTTACTTAGCGAAGGTCATGCATTGTGAGCGTAGCTTTAGGGTATATACCAATAACGATATCGTTGGGGTACAGCTTGGCGGCGCAGTGAAGAATGTGATTGCCATTGGTGCGGGTCTGGCAGATGGATTGGGTTTTGGCGCAAATGCGCGTACAGCACTGATTACTCGGGGTTTACGTGAAATGGCTCGCTTGGGGAAAGCCTTAGGCGCGGATCCGGAAACCTTTAAGGGAATGGCAGGGCTTGGTGATTTAGTTCTGACCTGTACCGACAATCAAAGTCGTAATCGTCGCTTTGGTTTAGCTTTAGGTCAGGGGAAATCATTTGCGCAAGCCGAAACTGAAATTGGTCAAGTGGTTGAGGGATATCGCAATACTAAAGAAGTCTACATGCTGGCACAACGTATGGGCGTAGAAATGCCGATTGTTGAGCAAGTTTATCAGGTCTTGTATCAAGCGAAATCAGCCCAACAAGCGGCCATTGATTTACTGGCTCGCGATCAGCGAGAAGAATAGTGAGTGCTACCAGAGTTAAAAAAGCCTACGCTAGTGTAGGCTTTTTTGTTTGCGCTCTAATAATAAGAATGCTCACCCGCTTGGTGCTCGGTGACATCTTTCACACCCGTGAGTTCGCCGGGGAAGGCTTCAAGTAACTGTTTTTCGATCCCTTCTTTGAGCGTAACATCAACCATGCTACAACCATTACAGCCCCCACCAAATTGTAAAATCACCACGCCTTCTTCGGTGAGTTCAATAATGCTTACTTTTCCGCCATGAGAGGCAAGATTTGGATTCACTTGGGTTTCAATGACGTATTCAACACGCTCAATCAATGACGCGTCATCATCCACTTTACGCATTTTTGCATTCGGTGCTTTTAGTGTGAGCTGAGAGCCTACTTTGTCTGTCACAAAATCAATTTCGGCATCTTCCAAAAAGGGTGCACTGGCTGTGTCTACCATTGCGTTAAAGCCGTTAAAGGGGAGTTGCACATCATCATCTTCAACTGACTCTGGTGGGCAGTAAGATACACCACATTCGGCGCTAGGCGTGCCGGGGTTGACGACGAATACACGGATGTTAGTGCCTTCAGGCTGTTGTTCTAACAGCTTAACAAAATGTTGTTGTGCTGTTTCTGAGATCGATACCATCTGCTTCCTCGATACCTGAGTAAATTGCTAGGTTATATTGTACGGCTTTTTTATTCGCACGACTAGGGTCTATTGATAGCTAGCGATGGTTTTTCAATCCCGACGATAGCAACTAGAGTAAATTTTATCATGAAGGTTAGCAAGAATAGTCTGTGACTTAGCTTATGCTTGGCTGGATGAGTTGGGCTTCGGGGTGCGCGCCAGTGCCCAGATATCTACTTGTTGAGCGCCAGCTTGTTTAAGTAACTTAGCCAGTACATTGGCGGTACTCCCTGTCGTGACAACATCATCAATCAACGCCCAGTGGGGCTGTATATTTCTGACTTTGCAGCTAAAACTGCTTGTCAATGAACGCTGGCGTTGGGTGCGATTCAGGGTGGCTTGATTGCTTCCTGCGTGTTGGCGGCTTAACACGGCTTGATAGGGGAGGCCCGATAGCGCTGCGACTTGCTGACAGAGTAATTCACTTTGGTTAAAGCCGCGTCGCCAGCGTTTCAGCCAATGCATGGGGACCGAACATAGTGCATCGGGTCGGGCCATGGGCTGGCGTTCGATTTGTTGCCAAAGTAGCTGACTTAAGGGTTTGGCTAGATGAGCTTGTTTGGCGTATTTATAAGTTTTTATCACTGGGCTTAAGGGCCACTGGTAATCGCCGAGACAAAATATATGATCAAAATAGAGTTCTTGTTGTTGGCACTCACCGCATATTCCGGGTTCTGCGAGGGCTAAGAAACAGCGTTCACAACGGGGATGCGCTTGGCCGAGTAATAAGCGGGCACAATGCTCACAGCATGCCAAGTTGACTGCTTTGCTTTGTAAGCAAAAGTCACATTGGCTGGATTGCTTGAGAGTTCGGTTTAAAGTGGCTGCGAAACTCGATAACATTCATTCTTTCCTAATGATCAATAAGTAAGTGTAGATGAGTCAGTTGTATTGTGAGAGTCAAGGAGCAGGGCCTGCTTTAGTATTACTTCACGGGTGGGGCTTGAATAGTGCGGTTTGGCAGCCGCTAAGCGAACTGCTCAGTCCCCATTTTTGTTTATATATGGTGGATTTACCTGGTTTTGGTTATTCGACCGCTTTGCCACAGTTAAGCTTACAAAACATAGCTGAGGCTATTGCTGAGCAGGTGCCGGAGCAGTCTATTTGGTTGGGGTGGTCTTTGGGCGGCTTGGTGGCGATGCAAGCTGCCTTAAGTTTTCCAGAGCGTTTATCGTCATTAGTGAGTGTGGCTAGCTCCGCACATTTTGTCGCACAGGATGATTGGCCCGGGATCCCAAGTAAAGTGCTACAAGGGTTTGCTCAGGGCTTAGAGCTCGATTTTGTCAAAACCCTGCAGCAATTTCTGGCAATTCAAGCAATGGGAAGTCCTCATGCGAAGCAGGATATTAAACAACTGCGTCATTTGTTAGCAGAGCGACCTTTGCCTTGCTTAGACGCTTTGAGGCAGGGCTTGAGTTTGTTACAAAGTGAAGATTTGCGTCCCCAAGTGGGTCAAATCGATTTGCCGTGGTTACAACTGTATGGTCGTAATGACTCGCTGGTGCCAAGGGCTGCTATCGCCGAGCATGCGCAGCTGAATCTCGACGCACAGCAATATTGCTTTGCGAGCTCTTCACACGCTCCTTTTATTTCAGAGAAGCAATTATTTGCTGAGCGCCTGATCGACTTTTCCCGGTCATTAGTGGTTTAAAAGTGAGCAGTTTGCTACAATTTGTTTAGTGATCGCTTAAGTTTTGGCAAATATTGGGAGGGGGAAATGCAGATTGGTGCTGCGAGCAATGGCTTTCAAATTATTGCCAATGCTAATCAACAAGTTAGCCAAAGTGCTCAATCCCTCGCTGAGGTCGCCGCGGGGCGTGAGCCACGACAGAATGAAGTTGTAGATGCTGTGGTGAGTTTGAATCAGGCTGAGTTATACGTTAAGGCGGGTGCCAAAGTGATTGATACCGAATCAAAAATGCTCGGCTCAATCTTGGATATTGAGGCTTAACATGAACATTAGCGTGAGCCTTCCCAATGTTTTTCCTAATACGCTGAGTCCGCCGACCGATTCAGCCAAACGGGATAATATGCGGCGTGAAGTGATTGCTCAGCCTAAAGAGGTTGGCAGCTTTGCGAAAGAGCCAGAGGTAGGGGCCGAGAAGGACCGCGGCAAACCTTCGCTTCCGGTGCAGTACCCCAGTGTTCAAGAGCAGCAATTCACTAAAGTGACAGAGCGTGATGCGCAAGGTCGTGAACAGCAGCAACAGCAAGAACAACAAGACTCACAGCAGCAGTCAGAGCAAAAATCTGGTGGAGATCAAGCCAGCAGCAAGCAAACCAACCAAAATCAATTTAGTGAAAGTGAACAGAAGGCGCTGGATGAGCTCGTCGCGCGTGATCGTGAAGTTCGTTTACATGAATCTCAGCATCAAGCGGTTGGTGGACAATACACCAGTGGTGCTAATTTTGAGCTTGAACGCGGTGCCGACGGTAAGCAGTATGCGGTTGGCGGAGAGGTATCTATTGATACCAGTGAAGTCGCTGGCGATCCTCAGGCGACTATCGCAAAGATGGATCAAGTGCAACGTGCTGCGTTAGCGCCAGCCGAGCCCTCAGCACAAGATCGTCAGGTTGCTGCGCAGGCACAACAAAAAGCGGCAGCGGCTCAAGCACAGCTTAGCCAAACTCAGATGCCAGGCTTGTTGGCTTCCGATGAGCAAGAATCTGCTTTTGAATCGGCAGTCAATGATGTAGCTGCACCGAGCGATTATCAGCAACTTCAGCAGCAACAAGCGAAAGATTTACAACAACGTTATCCTGATATTGCCGAACAAATGGCTCAGAGAAATCAGCAGATTCAGCAGCGCTATGCCAGTGCCAGTCATTTTAGGCAGAGCGCACAACTCAGTTTAATGGCTTAACTATTTCAAAGCTCTTCTGTCAGTGGTAGACGCTGTCGTTACCAGTTCATCAAATTACACTCCAATTAAGCGAAACAAGTCTCTGCTCATTGCTGTAGGTTTTATCGAGTCGATTATTTGATGGTCTACTTATTCAGTCTTAACTGAGGCACTAGCCTTGTGGGTCGAATAGCTATCAAGGACTATTCGACAGCTAAGTTGTGAATCTCTTAAAGCAACTTTCAACTCAGGCATCGGCTGCGATTGTAGGCCCATTTAAGCGGGGATAAAACTGGTATTGGTTGATGTTGCTGATTTGGACTCAGCCTAATTTGCTGGGTTCTATATTCGAGGAAGGGGCCGAGTCTTTGAGTGAAGATGCAGCCCCATTTGTTACCCGTTATTTTTTAGCTTTAGCAAAAGCATCGGCAAAGGCACTATTCACTGGCGTCGTGCTTGGTTTGGTATTTTTCGCTGGGCGAGCCTTGTAGGCTGGTTTTTTATCAGAGCGGTCTGCAGATTTAGGGCCGCTGTGCACCTCATCATCTAAGCGCATGCTTAAGGCGATTCGTTTGCGTTGAACTTCGACTTCTAGCACTTTAACTTTCACGATATCGCCCGCCTTCACCACTTGATGAGGATCTTTGACAAAGTGATCGGCCAAGCAAGAAATGTGGACCAAGCCATCTTGGTGAACTCCGATATCAACAAAGGCACCAAAATTGGTGACATTGGTCACAACCCCTTCGAGTTGCATCGCTGGTTTCAGATCGCTAATGCTATCGATGCCTTCTTTAAAATTGGCGGTCGCAAACTCTGGACGAGGGTCTCGACCTGGTTTGTTCAATTCAGCGATGATATCGGTTACCGTGGGTAAACCAAATTGTTGATTGGTAAATTGCTTGGGGTCGAGTTTAGCCAAGCGCTCGGAATTGGCAATCAGCTGACTCACTTGGCATTGACTATGATTCGCGATGGCCTCGACTAGAGGGTAAGCCTCGGGATGCACTGCTGAGCTATCCAGAGCGTTGGCAGCTTGAGGGATCCTTAAGAAACCAGCGGCTTGTTCAAAGGCTTTAGGACCTAAGCGGGCGACCTTTTTAATTTGTTTACGTGACTGAAAGGCACCATGTTCATCGCGATAACTAACAATGTTGTGTGCAATCGTCGGGTTAAGCCCGGCGACAAAACTCAGTAGTGGAGCCGAAGCCATATTGATGTCGACTCCGACCGCATTCACACAATCTTCCACCACGGTTTCGAGCTGGTGTGACAGTTTACTTTGGCTCACGTCATGTTGGTATTGGCCTACCCCGATGGCCTTCGGTTCAATTTTTACCAGCTCGGCTAATGGATCTTGTAGACGGCGAGCAATGGACACCGCTCCACGGATTGATACATCTAAGTCGGGGAATTCGTGAGCAGCCAATTCTGAGGCCGAATACACCGAGGCACCAGCTTCGCTCACCATGACTTTTTGCAAATTCTGTTTAGGAAGCATCTTGAGCAAATCGGCGGCAAGTTTATCGGTTTCTCGGGAGGCGGTACCGTTGCCGATGCTCAGTAATTTAACTTGATGTTGTTGGACTAGCTTGGCGAGAGTATTTAAAGATTGCTGCCATTGATTGCGTGGCGCATGGGGATAGATGGTGTCGTAAGCGAGTAATTTTCCAGTGGCATCCACAACTGCAACCTTTACACCAGTGCGCAAACCTGGGTCGAGACCGAGGGTTGCTTTGGGGCCTGCTGGCGCCGCCATTAATAAATCATTGAGATTACGGGAAAAGACACTAATGGCTTCTTCTTCGGCGCGTTCTCGAAGCTGGTTGAGTAATTCAGTTTCTAACTGGAGCTTAAGCTTGACTCGCCAAGTCCATTGCACCACTGTATTCAGCCAAGTGTCACTGGCGTAGCCTTTAGGTGCAAGCTGAAAGTAATCTCGGATGAGCTGCTCTGCTGGGTGACTCTGCTGCTGATCTTGCTGAGCTATAACCAGATTAAGCATCAATATGCCTTCGTTGCGGCCGCGTAAAATCGCTAAGGCGCGGTGGGAAGGAACTTTACTGAGCGCTTCTTGGTAATCGAAGTAGTCTTGGAATTTTTGGCCTGTTTGCTGCTGTCCTTCAATGACCGTTGTACTCACTAAGCCTTGTGCTTGTAATAATTGGCGGAGTGATGCAAGCAGTGGTGCTTGAACAGCAAAACGTTCCATGAGAATAAACTTGGCACCATCGAGGACGGTTTTACTGTCGTGAAAGCCTGCTTGTGGATTGAAGTAGGCCGTGGCAAGTTGCTCGGGGGCGGTATCGGGTTGAGCTAATAGTTGCTCTGCCAGTGGCTCTAAACCCGCTTCAATGGCAATTTGTCCTTTGGTTCGGCGCTTTGGCTTGTAAGGCAGATAAAGATCTTCGAGCTCAGTTTTGGTGTTGGCTCCCATAATTAGCTGTTCGAGTTGCGGGGTTAATTTTTCTTGTTCATGAATCGATTTTAGAATGCTGCTGCGTCGTTGTTGCAAGTCGCGCAGGTAAGTTAAACGCTGTTCCAATAATCGCAGTTGACCATCGTCTAAACCTCCGGTGGCTTCTTTTCGGTAGCGGGCAATGAAAGGAACGGTGGAGCCTTCGTCTAGTAATTGAATCGCAGCACTGACCTGCGCTGGCTTGGCCTGAATATCGGCGGCAATTTGTTGTTCTAGTGTTGACATATGCTTGCTTACATTGAGAGAGCCGCAAGGCGGCAGATAATGGCCACTATCATATGGCGTTCTGTTTTTGCTTCAAGTATAAATTGGTCTCGGCTAGTAATTGGCATAAGCTCTGCTCGCAAGGTCGAACCGCCTAGCAAGTTCGGTGCTTGATTTATAGGGCGCGCATTCGATCGGCTTTCAGTCTAAACCAATAACCAACAGCTATAAATTTAATCACCAAAGACAAACTGCGCTTAGAGGCCTGGATGTTATGAAAAGTAATTTAATAACTCGTGCCGGTTGGCATAAACTCGACCAAGAGTTGAAATACTTGTGGAAGATAAAACGTCCGGAGGTGACTCAGGCCGTCTCTGAGGCCGCCGCCTTGGGTGACCGCTCGGAGAATGCTGAATATAAAGAAGGGAAGCGAGAGTTACGCCGTATCGACTCTCGTTTGCGTTTCCTAAATAAACGTTTAGATGTACTGCAAATTATTGATCATTCTCCGCAACAAAACGGCAAGGTCTATTTTGGGGCTTGGGTCGCCTTAGAAAATGAGGATGGGGATAAGGTACGTTATCGAATTGTTGGCACTGACGAGATTGATCCAAAGCTGGGTTATATCACCATCGATTCACCGATGGCGCGTGCTTTAATTGGCAAACAAGTGGATGACGATGTATTTGTGAATACTCCTGCAGGCATCAAGGAATGGTGGGTGACGGCGATTCAATATCAAGCATTTGAAGAGTACGAGGATGGATCTTGAGCACTGAGCCTAATTTGCTGATGTTGAATTATTTTCATTTAAAGCAAGTAATAACATGAGCTGATTGACTATATAGAAACTCTTCTTCATATTTAGCGGTATAGACGTCCAAATGTCTTTTATGGAGAAGGTTAATGGGATTTCATCACGCACAACAAATTGAATCACTCAATCAAAGCTTAAGCGAACTTAATCGTGATATTAACGTGTCCTTTGAGTTTTTCCCGCCAACCACCGAAACCATGGAGCAAACGCTTTGGGCTTCTATCGAGCGTTTACACACTCTAAAACCGAAGTTTGTCTCGGTCACTTATGGCGCGAATTCAGGGACTCGTGATCGCACCCATAAGGTGATTAAGGCGATTAAAGACAGAACTGGTTTAGCTGCCGCGCCTCATCTTACCTGTGTTGATTCTACCCCTGAAGAATTACGGCAAATTGCTCGCGATTATTGGCAAAGTGGGATCCGGGATATTGTTGCGCTGCGTGGTGATTTACCGGTCGGAGCGGCCAAACCCGAGATGTATGCGAGTGACTTGGTCAGTTTATTGAGGGAAGAGGCTGAGTTTGATATTTCGGTAGCGGCTTATCCTGAAATGCATCCTGAGGCAAAGAGTGCGCAGGCAGACTTGTTGGCTTTAAAGCGAAAAATGGATGCGGGTGCTAATCGGGCTATTACGCAATTTTTCTTTGATGTTGAAAGTTATTTGCGCTTTCGTGACCGTTGTGCAGCGATAGGTATTGAGGGCGAAATTGTCCCGGGAATTTTACCTGTCTCTAATTATAATACTTTGAAGAAGTTTGCTTCTTTTGCCAACGTGAAGGTGCCACAGTGGTTACATAAACAGTTTGCAGGTTTAGAGCATGATCAGATGACTCGTAATCTGGTGGGGGCGAGCGTGGCTATCGAAATGGTGAAAGTCTTGTCGCGTGAAGGGGTCAAGGATTTCCACTTTTATACCCTTAATCGCTCCGAACTTTCTTATGCGATTTGTCATACTTTGGGGGTCAGGCCTGAGCTTCAGGCGGTGGCTTGCTAGTCTAGCGGCTACCAACAGCAGTCCCCAGCGGCGCGAGCAGACTACTTGAGCTTGACCAAGCTTTCCGCGTGGATGATTGTTAAATGGGCTGAGGGGCATGGAGAATCATCAGACCTTTATCATCCCGCTCGGAGAAATAATGCGGACTGTGTTTATAATAGGGTGCTCATCGCCACGCTGAGTAACCACATCACCAGTGCATAGTACCAGTTATTTTGCAAAATTCGCCGGCTCGAACAATGATAACGGCCGGTCATGGTGAGGCCTACTCCCGATAGAGGGCTGCTACCAGTTGAAATGGCCCAAGAGCTTAGGAACAAAAAACCCAGTTGGCTGGGGCTTGGCTCCAACGGCAGTAATAAGGGACTGGCCAGCGAAATGCTAATCACCGGATGAATACCGAGGATGCCAGCAATAATCATCAGCGCCAATACTGTCGCAAATACGGGGGTTGTAAAGCTAAAATTTGCGAGGTTGATTGTGTCTGGATAGGCTAACAGGATCCCTTTGATGCCTGCCGAAAATACCCCTGCAGCAAGAAACAGCAGAAACTGACCGCCGACATTGGGCAGTTTGTGATTAATGAACTGACGAACGCTAGTGCGCGATGTACCTTGATTAAAGGCGAGTGCTGCTAAAGGGGCAAGACAGGTGATGATTAAAATAATGCTTAAGTCTGGTAAACCAAAGTGCAAGCCAATTACCAATAGCGCTAAGCAGAGCGGGATCATTAAGCTATCCGGTTTGATTGGGTAGCCTTCGAAGTTATCTCGGTGTTTTAAATATACTTCTGTACTCGTGAAGCCGAGAGCAATCAATGACATCACCAGACCCGGTAACAAGGTATCACTCCACTGCAGACCCGGCACATAAGTGATCGAGACCGCGGTTGCGATGAAGAAGGGAGACCACCATGCGGCAGCGCAAAAACTGCGGGTGAGCACTTTTTGCTGCGCATCACTTAAGGGGCTCTTTTCTGAGAGACGATCTCCGGCTATAAACACGATCGAAAGATTGATGATCGCACCTAAAAGGTTAATGCCAAGCGCGCTAGATAAAATACTCGCGGTTCCTTTGGGTAATGGTGTTTGATTGTCGGTTTTATTGGTGAGCGCTAAAAAAGACACCGCACTAAACATGGCTAACAGCGGGAGATTGGCCGACAACACATCCTTTAGGCTTAACAGAGTACCTTGACTCGCAGCAACCGCCAATAACCCCAGACCTAAGGCAAATAACGTGGCGGCTTGCAATTGGATCGGGCGATTCAGTTGTGGCCAATACACTGCGACGGCAAACCAGGCAAGTAGCGTGGGGAAGAACAGGCCAATTTGACCAAAGGCTGAAAGTAAATAAAGCAGTAAGAATCCGAGGAATAACCAGCCGGAGAACTTTTGCATTGATGACATCCTAACTATCAATTGCCATGGTGCGGATAAACATCGTCCGCTCGGTGACGCTAAGTGGTTGAAATTGGGCATTGAGTGACAAATGCCAAAGAGAACCCGAGAGTTTTCCTATTCCCCACCATGATTACCGCTTCACTCTCAATTATCTCGGTTCCGAACGACGATGTTAGCGGTGTATCACTCGTTCATCAAACCAAGCGCTGAGCTGGTGGCTCATCAGCTTCGTCAATAAAACAAACCCCGCAGCAAGTGCGAGGTTCGTTTTATGAAGTGACTTAACCAGTATTACGCATACCTGCGGCAATACCAGCAATGCTCACCATGAGTGCTTGATCGACCACCGGACAGAGCTGCTCGCTAGCTCGCGAGCGGTTTAAGAGCTCGACCTGCAGCACATGTAAGGGATCGATATAGGGGTTACGTAAGTTTATTGACTCCACTACCCAGGCTTGGTTGGCTAATAAGCGATGTTCAGGTGATAGCGATAAGATAGCCGCTTTTGCTGAATCCAACTGAGCGCGTAGTTTTTCTCCTAGACCTTTGAGTTCTGGTTCTACTAAGCGGTCATCGTAAACCTGTGATAGCCAAGTATCCGCTTTCATGAATACCATCTCTAACATTGCTAAACGATTTTCGAAGAAGGGCCATTCACGCATTTCTTGTAGTAGCTCGGCTTTACCTTGCTCAATTAGCTGATTAAAGGCGGCGCCACTGCCTAGCCAAGCGGGTAACAATAGTCGATTTTGACTCCAAGAGAAAATCCATGGAATCGCCCGTAAGCTTTCTACGCCGCCATCTTGACGACGTTTCGCTGGACGGCTCCCTAAGGGAAGCTTGGCTAACTCTTGTTCAGGAGTCGCTGAACGGAAATAAGCAACAAAATCTTCTTCTCCCCAGACCACGCCACGATAATTGTCACAAGAGGTTTCGGCAATTTGATCCATCACTAATCGCCATTCGTCTTTCGGCTCCATTGGTGGGACTAAGTTTGCCTCTAGAACAGCACTGGCATAGAGGTTCAAGCTATCTAAAGCGACTTTAGGTAAACCAAACTTAAAGCGGATCATTTCGCCTTGTTCGGTCACTCTAAGCCCACCTTTTAAAGATCCTGGTGGTTGGGATAGCAGTGCTGCATGGGCTGGAGCACCACCACGACCAATCGTACCACCCCGACCATGGAATAAGGTCAGATTGACACCGTGACCTTCGCAAATGGAGACTAATGCTTCTTGAGCGCGATATTGAGCCCAAGAGGCTGCCAGCACCCCAGCATCTTTCGCTGAGTCGGAATAACCAATCATCACATGTTGTTGGCCCGAGATATAGCCGCGATACCAATCGACGGACAACAGTTTGCTCATGGTTGCTGGCGCATTATTTAAATCATCCAATGTTTCAAATAATGGTGCGACAGGTAGGCGGAATGGGCAACCAGCTTCTTGTAATAGCAGCTGTACGGCTAATACATCGGAGGGCTCACTAGCCATAGAAATAATGTATATACCTAAGGCTTCACGCTCTTGTTTGGCGATGATGGCACAGGTATCCAGCACTTCTTGCACCGACTCACTGGGTTCCCAATTTCGTGGGAACAATGGCCGCTTGGAGTTTAACTCTTGTAATAAAAAGTGTTGTTTGTCGGTTTCATTCCAATGCGCATAATCGCCCAAGCCCAAATAACGGCTCAGTTCTGAAAAAACTTCTTCGTGACGACCACTGTCTTGGCGAATATCCAAGCGCAATAAGTTGATGCCAAAGCAGGCGATACGACGTAATAGGTCGAGTAGAGTCCCATCGGCGATGATGCTCATGCCACAATCTTGTAGTGAGTAGTAACATAGCTCGAGCGGTTCCCGCAGCTGTTCGGTATTCACTACGATGTCGCGGGCTTCTGTATACTGACCTTTCAACTTCGCGGTAAGGTAGTCGTGGGTTTCTTGTAGTTCACTGCGCAATACTTTAAGTAGCGCACGATAAGGTTCGCTCTGAGTGCCAGTTTGCTCAAGCAAGGCTTGATTTGCATCGCTCATCGACAATTCACTGACTAGCTTCTGAATTTCCTTCAGGTATAAATCTACAGCGACCCAACGGCTTGAAAGTAATACTTCTTCAGTCACTTTTGCGGTGACAAAGGGGTTACCATCTCGGTCTCCGCCCATCCATGATGAAAACACCACAGGAGCGCTATCTAAAGCAAGACGCATGTCGAAGTGATTACTGAGTTTCTTATCTAATTGTCGAACAAATTCAGGAACAGCATGCCACAATGAGTTTTCAATTACGGCAAAGCCCCATTTGGCTTCGTCAACTGGGGTTGGGCGTAGCTTACGGATTTCGTCGGTGTGCCAAGCTTGATTAATCAGTTGCTCTAGGCGACCCATCAAATTATCCCGCTCTCGTTGCGGTAAGTCTAATTCTAACCAGTCGAGACAATCATTAATACTCACGTATTTATTGATTAGTGTTCGGCGAGTCACTTCGGTGGGGTGGGCCGTTAAGACTAATTCGATATTGAGTTGGGCAACTGCGTGATGAATTTCTGCTTCGCTAAGTTGCTCTTGTTTTAATTTTTGAAATACCAAATCGATGGGATCGGTGGTGCAGGTACTGCCTTCACAATTGCGAGAAATGGTATGGAATTGTTCGGCGATATTAGCCAGATTTAAAAATTGGCTAAAGGCGCGAGTTACAGGTAATAACTCATCATCGCTTAAATTTCGTAATAGTTCTAATAGCTGCTCACGCGCTTGTTCATCATTGCTGCGTGACGCTTTTGCTAGCTGACGGATCGTTTCTACTTTCTCGAGGAAAGCCTCGCCCATATGGCTTTTGATCGTATTACCAAGTAGCTGTCCGAGTAAATTTACATTTCCTCGTAATGACGCATTGGTTTCCTGAGGCAAATTCTGGCTCATTCTTTTTCCTTTACTGTTGGCGTATGCTAGCGATTATTGAAATTAATTTACTAAATTACCCTATTCCTAGCCCAAAAACATACCTAAGACTGCGCTTATAGTCAAAGCACCTGTAATAAAATTACAGGTAACCTGAGTTCCTTTGAGGTGGATCAAGCGCTCAGGCCTATTGCGTATCTCATGGTCATCGGTAAATTTAGAGGATTAGCCACGATTTTAGTATTTTTTACAAATATTACAATAAATAAAAATGCATTATTATTGCATAACGAATTACTTGTGGTATGCTCCGCAATAATTGAAGCATAGCTTGGTTCAGCTTGTTTAAAATAATGATTTTTTATTAAACTTGTCAGCGGCGCTAAGCTTTGTCACAAATGAAAATATTACCAATGTGAAGGGAACGAAGACACGATGTTACAGGCTGCGATTATTGGAGCGAGTGGTTATACCGGAGCGGAGTTGGCAGGCTATGTGAGTCGCCATCCGCAGTTACAACTTGCAGGCTTATTTGTCTCCGAGCGAAGTCTCGATGCGGGTAAGTCTTTATCCAGTTTACATGGTCGATTACGCGGTATTGTTGATGCACCAGTTCAGCCTCTAATGGTGGCTGATATCGCCAGTACTTTTGCCAATGTTGACATTGTGTTGTTGGCAACCGCACATGAAGTTAGTCATGATTTGGCGCCGGCCTTTTTAGCTGCTGGTTGTCAGGTATTTGATCTCTCGGGTGCTTTTCGGGTGCAAGATGCCGAGTTTTATGAAACCTACTATGGTTTTACTCACCAATATCCCGAATTACTGGATAAAGCGGTCTATGGTTTAGCTGAATGGAATGCCGAGCAGATTAAACAAACTGATTTAGTCGCGGTGGCGGGGTGTTATCCTACGGCTTCTTTAACGGCCTTAAAACCTTTGGCGGCGGCGGGTTTGATTGCTGATAATAGTAAAGCGGTAATTAACGCAACCAGTGGTGTGAGTGGCGCTGGGCGCAAAGCGTCTTTAAATAGTAGCTTCTGCGAGGTGAGCCTAAGTCCTTATGGTGTATTTAAGCATCGTCACCAACCGGAAATCGCCACGCATCTCGGTCATCCGGTGATCTTCACGCCACATCTTGGCAATTTTAAGCGCGGTATCTTAGCGACGATTAATGTCATTTTAAAACCGGGAACTACACCAGAGCAGGTGAATGAAGCTTATCAACAAGCTTATGCGGGGCAACAAATTGTGCGTTTATTAGCAGACGAATGGCCATCGATTACTAAAGTAGAATATACGCCATTTATCGATTTGGCTTGGCAACAGCAGGGCGATGATCTGATTGTGGTTTCTGCGGAAGATAACTTGTTGAAGGGGGCCGCTAGTCAGGCTATTCAGTGCCTCAATATTCGCAATGGCTTTGCCGCCACAACGGCATTAGTTTAAGGTTCTGTATGAAAACTTTAGTGATTAAATTAGGTGGTGCGGTATTGAATAATTCCCACGCCTTAGATAATTTATTTGCCGCTTTAGAGGCAGTTTCTCAGCCTATTGTTTTAGTACACGGTGGTGGCGTAGTTGTCGAAGACGTATTGGCGAAAACCGGCTTTGTCTCAGAAAAACTTGATGGTTTGCGGATTACGCCTAAAGAGCAAATCCCCTATGTGGTGGGTGCTTTAGCGGGTACTAGTAATAAATTGCTATTAGCGCGAGCACTGAAGTCTGGACTGTCAGCGGTTGGTTTGTGTTTAAGTGATGCAGGCTCTTGTCGGGTGACACCAATGGATCCGCGTTTAGGGCATGTAGGCGAAGCCTCAGCTGCAAACCCGGCGTTACTGAACAGTTTAATTGAGCTGGGCCATGTCCCTGTGATTAGTTCGATAGGGATTGGAAGTGATGGTGAATTATATAATGTCAATGCAGATCAAGCGGCCTTAACGGTGTGTCAATTACTTCAAGGGCAGTTGGTGTTATTGTCTGATGTTGCAGGTGTATTAGACCAAAATAAGCAGTTAATTGCTAAGCTTGACGGTCAATTGGCGCAACAGTTGATTGACGATGGGGTGATTACCGACGGCATGACGGTCAAGGTTAAAGCGGCGCTTGATGCGGCAGCCTTTTTACAAGCACCAGTTGCTTTGGCTTCTTGGAAAGATGCTGAGCAATTAGCAAGTTTGCTCGCGGGTCAATTATATAACGGTGAGTCAGTCGGGACTCAGGTACAAATTTAAGGATAGATGATGAGCGATATGAAACACCTACTGAGCTTGCAGGAGCTAAGTCAAGAGCAGATTTTAGGTCTACTCGAGTTGGCCGCAAAAATTAAAAAAACGCCGACCGATTATGCGCAAAGCCTTGCTGGAAAAAGTGTGGTCACCCTGTTTGAAAAACCTTCTTTGCGTACTCGTGTGACCTTCGATATTGGGATTAATCGCCTTGGTGGACATGCGGTTTACCTCGACCAGCAAAATGGCGCCATGGGTGAGCGTGAAAGTGTTAAAGACTTCGCTTCAAATATTACCCGTTGGGCCGATGCCATCGTAGCACGAGTATTCTCACACCAAACCTTGCAAACCTTGCGAGCTCATTCCTCGGTACCCATCGTTAACTCTTTGTGTGACCTGTACCATCCCTGCCAAGGGCTCGCCGATTTTTTAACGATTAGTGAACACTATACGGACTTGAGTAAAGTGAAGTTAGCTTACTTGGGCGATGGCAATAATGTCACTCACTCGTTGTTACTGGGTGGTGCTATTTTGGGGATGGAAGTGGCCGCGGTTTGTCCCTTGGGTTCTAATCCCGACGCTCAAATTGTACAAACGGCACGCCAATTAGCCAAGGCTCATGGTGGTAAAATCGTAGTGACCGATAAGCTTGATGATATCAAGGGCTATGATGTGGTTTATGGCGATACTTGGGTGTCGATGGGTGATGATACGCCGTTACAGTCAGTCAAAGATCGTTTTATGGCTTATCAAATTAATCGCCAGTTAATGCAAAATTGTGGTATTAAGCATGTATTGCATTGCCAACCAGCACATCGTGAATTGGAAATCACCTCCGAGATTATGGATGGTCCTCAGTCGCTGATTTTCGATCAGGCTGAAAACCGGATGCACGCGCAAAACGCAGTCTTAGTTTCTTTATTAAATTAGTGGATTTTCAGCAATAATTGCTGGACAGAACAAGGAATACCTCAACATGACCGATATTAAAAAAGTTGTTTTAGCCTACTCTGGCGGTTTGGATACTTCAGCCATTATTCCTTGGTTGAAAGAAACCTATAATAATTGTGAGATCGTCGCTTTTTGTGCTGATGTAGGCCAAGGTGAGGAAGAACTCATCGGCTTAGAAGAAAAAGCCTTAGCTTCTGGTGCTTCTGAGTGTCACATCATTGATCTTAAAGAAGAGTTTGTTGCTGACTATATTTATCCAACGATTGCCACGGGGGCCGTGTACGAAGGAACTTATTTACTTGGTACTTCTATGGCTCGGCCAATTATTGCCAAAGCGCAAGTAGAAGTCGCTCGTAAAGTTGGTGCCGATGCGGTCTGCCATGGCTGTACGGGTAAAGGCAATGACCAAATTCGTTTCGAAAGCTGTTTTGCTGCTTTAGCGCCTGATTTAACGGTGATTGCACCGTGGCGCGAATGGAGCATGGAAAGTCGTGAAGATTTGCTTGAATATCTTGCCGAAAGAAATATCGCAACCACTGCTTCAGCGACAAAAATTTATAGCCGTGATGCCAATGTCTGGCATATTTCTCACGAGGGTGGTGAGCTGGAAGACCCATGGAACGAGCCAAGCAAAGGCGTTTGGACCTTAACGGTTGATCCGATTGATGCGCCTAACCAGCCAGAGTATGTGAGTCTAAAAGTTGAACAAGGCCGAGTCGTTGCGGTCAACGATGAAGCACTTAGTCCTTACCAAGTGGTCTCGAAACTGAATGAGATTGCTGCTGCTCATGGCGTTGGTCGTATCGACATTACTGAGAACCGTACCGTGGGCATGAAGTCGCGTGGTTGTTATGAAACACCGGGTGGTACGGTGATTGTTGCTGCGCTTCGAGGTATTGAAGAGTTAGTGCACGATAAAACCTCGCGCATCTGGCGTGAAACCGTCGGCCAACAAATGGCTCACTTAGTATACGATGGTCGTTGGTTCACACCTTTATGCCAGTCTGTATTAGCAGCGTCGGAGTCTTTAGCGGCAGACGTGAATGGCGAAGTGGTTGTGAAGTTGTACAAAGGGCAAGCACAAGTTGTACAAAAACGCTCGCCAAATAGTTTGTACTCGGAAGCATTTGCAACCTTTGGAGAAGATCAAGTCTACGATCAGAAGCACGCTGAAGGCTTTATTCGTTTATACTCTCTAGCTAGCCGGATCCGCGCTTTAAATAGCAAATAAGTTTGGCCGAAGTATAAGCAAGAAATACCTAGACCTCAGAGGCTAATGGCACTGAGGTCTTTGCAATAATAAATGGAGAGTAAAATGGCATTGTGGGGTGGGCGTTTTAGCCAAGCTGCAGATTCCAGATTTAAGCAGTTTAATGACTCGTTGCGTTTCGATTATCGATTGGCCGAGCAAGATATAACCGGTTCAATTGCATGGTCGAAGGCCTTGCTCAGTGTTGGTGTTCTGAATGCTGATGAGCAAGCGCGTTTGGAAGAGGCTTTACTGGAGTTAGGTAAGCAAGTCGCCGAAAACCCACAACAGATTTTGGGGAGTGATGCCGAAGATATTCACTCTTGGGTTGAAACCCAACTAATTCAACGAGTGGGTGATCTTGGTAAGAAATTGCACACTGGACGTAGCCGTAACGACCAAGTGGCCACCGATTTAAAACTTTGGTGTAAAAGCCAAGGTATTGAATTGTTGGAGCATCTCGATAAGCTGCAACAAAAGCTGGTTAAATTTGCTCGTCAACAACAGCATACTGTTTTACCTGGTTATACTCATCTGCAGCGTGCCCAACCGGTTACTTTCTCTCACTGGGCGATGGCCTATGTTGAGATGTTTGAGCGTGATTATTCGCGTCTGCAAGATGCCTTAAGTCGTTTGGATGTTTGTCCTCTGGGCTGTGGCGCTCTAGCGGGCACCGCCTATCCGATGGACCGCCAGCAAATTGCTAAAGACCTTGGTTTTCGCCGGGCAACCCGTAATAGCTTGGATTCGGTCTCAGATCGTGACCATGTGGTGGAACTGATTTCAACCGCCTCGATTAGTATGATCCACCTATCGCGGATGGCAGAAGATCTCATTTTCTATAACTCTGGCGAATCGGCTTTCTTAGATTTATCTGATCAAGTGACTTCTGGCTCATCGCTGATGCCACAGAAGAAAAATCCAGATGCCTTGGAGCTGATCCGTGGTAAAGCGGGCCGAGTATACGGTTCGCTGTCGGGCATCATGATGACCTTAAAAGCCTTGCCTTTAGCTTATAACAAAGACATGCAAGAAGATAAAGAAGGTTTATTTGATGCTTTAGACACTTGGGGTGACTGTTTAGCGATGGCTGAATTGGTGCTCGATGATATGGATGTGCACGAAGAAACCACCATTGAAGCGGCCAAAGGTGGTTACTCTAATGCCACCGAACTGGCAGATTATCTGGTTGCCAAAGGGATCCCGTTCCGTGAAGCCCACCATATTGTGGGCATTGCTGTGGTGACCGCGATTGAGAAAGGCGTGCCTTTAGAAGAGCTGAGCTTAGCCGAATTTAAAGAGCTCGCACCGGAAATTGAAAACGATGTTTATCCAAACTTGTCTCTTGAGTCCACTTTAGGCAAGCGTCAAGCTTTAGGTGGCGTGGCTCCGGAGCAGGTCGAGCATGCGCTAACTGAAGCTGAAACTCGTTTATCGAAACGCAATGTGAAAGGTCTATACGTTCGCTCTGCACGCATGACCGATTTAGATACCATCGAAGAGATGGTGAATTACTGGTCGCAAGCGGGTGAAAACCTGCCGCGCCCTCGCCCCGAGTTAGTGCAGGCAATCGGTGATTTTACGGTGAGTGAGCAAGCGGGTAAGGTGACCGGTTGTGCTTCACTTTATTTATACGACACCGGTTTAGCGGAAGTCCGCTCTTTAGGGGTGAACCCTAGTGCACAGCGCACGGGTCAGGGGCGAGCAATGGTTCAGCATCTGATGAAAAAAGCCAAGAAAATGGAAATCGAGAAGGTATTTGTATTAACCCGAGTGCCAGAATTTTTCATGAAGCTTGGCTTTAGCCCCACTTCGAAGAGCATGTTGCCAGAGAAGGTGATGAAAGATTGCGATATTTGTCCCCGTCAGCATGCTTGTGATGAAGTGGCTTTAGAGTTTACCCTTGATAACAAGACGCTGATCCATAAGCAAAATGTTGCTTAGATTGAGTCAATATTGAGTACTGCATAGAAGCCTCATCAGTTGATGGGGCTTTTTTGGGGGAAATGATTGGTGAGGTTAGCTAGCAAATTAGAGATTTTTATGGTCAAGTCAGTCAAGCGGTTTGCTTGAGGGATTCACGGAAATCTACTCGTCAGCTAAACCAATGAGCAGGGCTTGAACATTCCTACTCATCCCTCTGACAACTAACTCATAGGAGTTATCAATAAGCCTGAATACCTCATGTTCTGCGTCACCACCATCAAAGTACAAACTAATCCAGTGGCGCTTATTCATGTGATAACCTCGAGTAATCGAAGGATAAATATCCAATAATGCGTCAATTTGCTCGGGTTGGCACTTTAGGTTGATGCGCATCAATTCATTTTTCCATCCGACCAAGGCAAACATTTTCTTCCTTACCTTGAAGACAGGAACATCAGGTGCAAATGGTAAATCGAGCTCGGCTTCAGGCTTAGATAGCAGGTACTCTCTTAGTTCTTTGTAATCCAAGGTATCCCCCTTATATTGATAAACCAGCAAAATAACCCAAATACTGAGCGCTACATGTCATATCTAGCAGTGTATCTCAACTTGCTTCTCAAGTACTAAGAGATAAGTCTTCTTCCAAAACTACCAAATCTATAGCCGCCTGCCTAATTCAGACGCTTTAAGTAAACAAATGCAAACCAAAGTTTCTAAGATCTTACAGGTAGTAAAATACAAGGTCAGCGCTCAGGGGAGCGTTGTAATTAAATAAGTCTCGCGAGTACTTAATCGAGCAGATATGCATCACCGATGGAGATGTTTAAAGAACCATCGCGGTAAATATTGTTGTGATAGAAGTGATATTGCTTAGGGCTTGGTTTCGACGGTTCTGAGTATGAGCCCGAGGTCTGATCGATAAGACTTAGCAACTGATGAGGTACGGGTGAATGAACGCCAGTTAGCCACCTGTTGGCAAATTAAGCCAGCCCCTTGGTTTGCGTTGCGCATGTTGTCAGTTGCTTCACCCTGACAATCGGTGTGTCTCGGTAAGCGCTTAAGCTTCGTCAACGCCAGCGCTATCCATTACTGCTTTAGTACCACTCTAACTTTTTATATCCATCCGGTGTTGCCCAACATGACTAAAAATTCTGGCGCCATCGAGTACCTGAGCATAGGGCATCGGATTATCACAATGCTCTAAGACGTAGTCGGTGAGTTTTTCAATGACGATGTTGAGTAGTAATTCCTGAGTCCATGGCTTGGCTAGGTAGTAGTTCAACCCTCCACGATTAATTGCTTCAATGGTATCGTGAAGTCCCGCTTGACCGGTTAATAGTATTTTTTTTGCTGCCTCGGTATTGGCTGTGTGGTTGAGATCAATGAGAAAGTCGATGCCAAGTTCGTCGGGCATGATATGGTCGGCTAAGATCAGCGCAAGCTTGCCCCCCTGTTGTTCAAAGTCGGTAATTGCCTCGCGTGCTTCGGCGACACTTTGAGCGCCATCAATCACGAAAGGTGGACTTAAAGACATGATGTCGTGTAGTACACTGTCAAGTACTTCACGTTCATCATCAACACATAAAATCAGTAGTTGCTGCATGGTGAGACTCCTTAAGTCTTAATTCGGTTTTAGTGGTAGGCTAACAATGAATCGAGTGAATTGTCCGGGTTCAGATTCAACCTCTATCCTGCCATCATGTTGTCCGACAATTTGCTGGCAAACGGTAAGGCCGATCCCTAAACCAAAATTTCCTTCACGCTTGGTGGTAAAGTTCAACTCGAAAATTCTGTCGATCAGTTCTTGCTGCACTCCATCCCCATTGTCTTCAACGGTTACTTTGATAAGGGGCGGTGAGCCTTCAATATATTGGCTTGTTATTAATAGTTTGCCATTGGTGCCCATAGCATCGAGTGCGTTGGCAATCAAATTTGTCCATACCTGTTGTAAAGCGATTGGGTAACAACGATAGATAGGCAACAGGCCATAGTTACATTCCACCTCGAAATGACGTAGCCGATTTTCCAAAATAACTAAGGTTTCAGCTAAGCCTTCATTTAAGTCGGCTAAGACGGGTTGTTCTGGATCTTGACCTGCATAGTGCTTGAGACCTTTCACTAGGCCGGAAATTCGAGACGCGCAAACTTGAATATTACGCAGAAAATTACCGATCTGATGATAGCGTTCGAGCGCACCGATTAGCTCGTTATGGCTGCAGTTGGCTCGACATTCTAAATATTGCTGGCGCGTTTCTGGGTGGTCTAAGCCAATACTCACTGCTTTACGAGCATTGATGGCATCGCCAAACAGCTTGATACAATTTTTACTCCGCTGGCGGATATCGCTGGTGGACATTGGCGTCAGTGTTAAAGCCATTTTCAATAGCCGCTGCCCAAGCATTGTTTGTGAGTGGCTTAAGTTGCCTTCCAATATTTGCGGGAGTTGAGTCGCAATCGTGTCACTCCCTCTAATGATTGCCGCGACCGGGTTGTTAAGTTCATGGGCAACACCGGAAATTAGTTGGCCTAGTACCGCCATCTTTTCTTTTTCGATCAGCTGTTCATGGGCAGAATCTAGTGAGTCCAAGGTGTTTTGCAAGGTTAGTTTGGTTTGAATACTTTTTTGTAAGCGCCGATTAAAATGCCGCAATAATAAATTGGTGAATAGGGGGAGTAATTGATTACTAGAATCTAGCACTTTGGCAAAGGTGGGTCGGTCGAGTTTGATGACATCGGTCTGCATTGAGGTGATACCACTGGTAAAACCAGGTTCACCGGTAACGAATGACATTCCGCCGACTAAGGAACCCGCTCTCATACGAGCAACTTCTAATACTTTTCCTTCTTGCTGCTTATTAAGTACGACTTCTCCTTTGGCAATAAACCAAAGAAATTGATTGGGTTTCCCTTCTTGGGTAAGAATATGATTGGCACTATAAGTTCGACATAGGTGATCTTCGTCGTTATCTTGAAAGAAAGTATATAGGGCGCTAATTACTTTATCGGATAACTGCTCATCACTCAGCTCAGTGTAATCAAAAAACGTGGCCCGAAATTGAGCCACTTTGGCGGCTAATTGCTTGGCGAGCCATTGTTGCTGAGGGGTAATTAGCGCTGCGACAGGCCAATGTTGCTCGATAGCTTGCAGCAATGTTGTCGAATTAACTTCGGGACCAAAGATTCCGCGTGGCTGAAAACTATTGACCCATTGACATAGTTGTTTTGCATCCGGGAGCTGATTGGCATACAGCAAAATTTGAAAAGTCGATTTATGCTGAGTGATTAAGACTTCTAATTGAGCAATATGGCTGGTTTGCTCGGTCAATAAGGCTAAGTCAATGACGACTAGCCGAAGTCGCTGATCGTTGAATAAAGTTTGTAAAGCTTTAGGGTCACTTATCGTATCTAATTGAGAAAACAGCCAAGGTCTTGTCGGCGCAGCAAATACAGCGGACCAATCTTGTTTGCTTAGTACCAATAAGCGGTATTTTTCGGTCATGGTGATCCACAACTATGTTAGTAGTTAATGATTATAGCCCTGTAAAAACTATGGTTTTGCGAGCTGCTTAATGGTTCGTCATCGTGATTTGGAATAATTGTTCAGCATTTACACAAAATTTGTGGTTTCGCTTGTTTTTTTACTTTGCCTGAGTATAATGGCGCGGCTCACTAAGTTAGTGGCTGAGTTGTTCTCGAACGGCTCATGCAGATAACTCAATATAAGTTGTCTGATAACAGTGCTTCCGATTTGGAAGCAAACGTTACTCGTCGCGCGCACTACCATCCCCAAATATTGGAATTGGATGTTGTTGGTGTGTGTTAGGTTCTTTAATTTTTAATTTGGAGCTCTGTAATGCAGAACCAAAGAATTCGAATCCGCTTGAAAGCATTTGATCACCGTCTGATCGATCAATCTACTGCGGAAATCGTAGAAACTGCCAAACGCACTGGCGCTCAGGTTCGTGGTCCTATTCCACTACCTACTCGTAAAGAGCGTTACACCATTCTTGTATCACCGCACGTGAATAAAGACGCGCGTGATCAGTATGAAATTCGCACCCACAAACGTCTTGTAGACATCGTTGAGCCAACTGATAAAACAGTTGACGCTTTGATGCGCCTTGACCTTGCTGCTGGTGTAGATGTGCAAATCAGCTTGGGTTAAACCTAAGTCTGACTAATAAGAGGTTTTTACAATGATTGGTCTAATCGGTCGTAAAGTTGGAATGACTCGCATCTTCACTGAAGAAGGCGTTTCAATTCCAGTTACCGTAATCGAATGTGAGCCAAACCGCGTTACTCGTGTTATCACTGAGGAAAGCGACGGTTATCGTGCTCTGCAAGTGACCACCGGCGCTAAAAAAGCAAGTCGCGTGAACAAACCAGAAGCAGGTCAATTTGCTAAAGCTGGTGTTGATGCGGGTCGTGGCCTGTGGGAATTCCGTCTAGCTGACGGTGAAGGTGAAGAAGTTGCTGTAGGCGGTGAGCTGAAAGTTGACTTGTTCAATGAAGTTAAAAAAGTAGACGTTACTGGTACATCTAAAGGTAAAGGGTTCCAAGGCGGTGTTAAACGCTGGAACTTTGCAACTCAAGATTTTACTCACGGTAACTCTTTGAGCCACCGTGCTCCTGGTTCTATTGGTCAAAACCAAAGCCCAGGTAAAGTATTTAAGGGCAAGAAGATGGCCGGTCATATGGGTGCAGAGCGTGTTACTACGCAAAACCTAGATGTCGTACGTGTTGATGTTGAACGTAACCTAATTTTGGTAAAAGGTGCTGTACCCGGCGCTACCAATGGTGACGTGATCGTTAAACCTGCTGTTAAAGCGTAACGTTAGGAGATAGTAATGGAATTGGTATTGAAAGACGCCCAAAGCGCTCTTGAAGTTTCCGAAACTACCTTCGGACGTGACTTTAACGAAGCGTTGATTCACCAGGTAGTGACTGCATATGCTGCAGGCTCACGCCAGGGGTCTCGTGCTCAGAAAACACGTTCTGAAGTATCAGGTGGTGGTAAGAAACCATGGCGTCAGAAAGGTACAGGCCGCGCGCGTGCCGGTACAATTCGTAGCCCAATTTGGCGTAGTGGCGGAGTAACCTTCGCAGCTAAGCCTCAAGATCACAGCCAAAAAGTTAACAAGAAAATGTACCGCGGTGCAATCCGCAGCATCTTGTCTGAACTTGTTCGTCAAGAACGTTTGATTGTGGTTGAAAAATTCAGCGTTGAAGCGCCTAAAACTAAAGAATTAGTTGCTAAGTTGAAAGAATTTGACTTGAACGATGTATTAATCGTGACTGGTGAAATTGATGAAAACTTATTCTTGGCCGCACGTAACCTCTACAAAGTAGACGTTCGTGATGTAGCTGGTATTGATCCAGTTAGCTTGATTGCTTTTGATAAAGTGTTGGTAACTGCTGATGCAGTGAAACAAATTGAGGAGTGGTTAGCATGATCAGCGAAGAACGTTTGTTGAAAGTACTAGTAGCTCCACATATCTCTGAAAAGAGCACTATGTCTGCTGAAGCCGATAATACTATCGTATTCAAAGTTGTGAACACCGCAACTAAAGCAGAAATCAAAGCTGCAGTTGAAAAATTATTCGAAGTTGAAGTGACAGGCGTTACTACCTTGAACCTTAAAGGTAAAACTAAACGTCACGGAGCACGTTTCGGCCGCCGTAACGACGTGAAGAAAGCGTATGTCACCTTAGCTGAAGGTTCTGACATCGACTTCACCGGTGCCGCAGAGTAAGAGGAGTTATCTTAAATGGCTATTGTAAAATGTAAGCCTACATCTGCTGGTCGTCGCCACGTTGTTAAAGTGGTAAACACTGACCTGCACAAAGGCAAGCCTTACGCTCCTTTGTTGGAGAGTAAGTCGAAGTCTGGTGGTCGTAACAACCGCGGTGTAATTACCGTTCGTCACATCGGTGGTGGTCATAAACAACACTACCGTTTGATTGACTTCAAACGAAATGATAAAGATGGCATTCCTGCGAAAGTAGAACGTCTTGAATATGATCCAAACCGCAGTGCTCACATTGCTTTGGTATTGTACGCAGATGGTGAACGCCGTTACATTTTGGCACCTAAGGGTGTAAAAGCAGAAGCTAAACTGATGTCTGGTGTTGACGCACCGATTGAAACTGGTAACTGTTTACCAATGCGCAACATCCCAGTAGGTTCTACTGTTCATGCAGTTGAATTGAAGCCTGGTAAAGGTGCTCAATTAGCACGTTCTGCTGGTGCTTACGCTCAAATTATTGCGCGTGATGGTGCGTATGTAACTCTACGTTTGCGTAGCGGTGAAATGCGAAAAGTATTATCTGATTGTCGTGCTACTTTAGGCGAAGTGGGTAATGGTGAGCATATGTTACGTAAACTTGGTAAAGCTGGTGCAACGCGCTGGCGTGGTGTTCGTCCTACCGTTCGCGGTGTGGTCATGAACCCAGTTGATCACCCACACGGTGGTGGTGAAGGTCGTACATCTGGTGGCCGTCATCCAGTTACTCCATGGGGTGTACCTACCAAAGGTTACAAAACTCGTAAAAACAAGAGTACGGATCAATATATCGTACGCCGTCGTTCTAAGAAATAAGGGGAATCGCCATGCCACGTTCTCTCAAGAAGGGTCCATTCATTGACCTACACTTGTTGAAGAAGGTAGAGAAAGCGGTGGAAAGCGGGGACAAGAAACCATTGAAAACTTGGTCTCGTCGCTCAATGATCATTCCACAAATGATCGGTTTGACCATCGCTGTCCATAATGGTCGTCAGCACGTTCCAGTATTTGTTACCGATGAAATGATCGGTCATAAACTGGGTGAATTCGCGCCAACTCGCACTTATCGCGGCCATGCTGCTGATAAGAAAGCGAAGAAGAAGTAGGAGTTAGATGATGGAAGCTTTAGCTAAACACCGTTTTGCTCGTGGTTCTGCGCAGAAAGCACGCCTGGTTGCAGATCAAGTACGTGGTCTACCAGTTGAAAAAGCACTTGTTACGTTGCAATTCAGCAGCAAGAAAGCAGCAGGACTTGTTAAAAAAGTTCTAGAATCTGCGATTGCTAATGCTGAGCACAACGAAGGTGCAGATATCGACGAGTTAAGAGTTGCCAAAATCTTTGTTGATGATGGTCCAACTTTAAAGCGTATTCGTCCTCGTGCTAAAGGCCGAGCCGACCGTATTATCAAGCGTACCAGCCACATCACTGTGGTTGTATCTGATAACTAGGAGATAAGCAATGGGTCAGAAAGTACATCCTAATGGTATTCGCCTAGGTATCGTAAAGCCATGGAATTCAACCTGGTATGCCGATAAAGGTGAATACGCAGACAATCTTTTTAGCGACCACAAAGTACGTCAATTCTTAACTAAAGAATTGAAAAGTGCTTCTGTTTCTCGCATTACTATTGAACGCCCTGCCAAGAGCATCCGTGTGACTATTCACACTGCTCGTCCAGGTGTTGTGATTGGTAAAAAAGGTGAAGACGTTGAAAAACTTCGCAAGAACGTCGCTAAATTAGCGGGCGTACCTGCGCAAATCAACATCTCAGAAGTTCGTAAGCCTGAGTTAGATGCGAAATTAGTAGCAGATTCTATCTCTAGTCAACTAGAACGTCGTGTTATGTTCCGCCGCGCTATGAAGCGTGCCGTGCAAAATGCAATGCGTCTAGGCGCTAAAGGTATCAAGGTTCAAGTTAGTGGTCGTTTAGGCGGAGCAGAAATTGCTCGTGCTGAATGGTATCGTGAAGGTCGTGTGCCATTGCATACACTTCGTGCTGATATTGATTACTCAACTTCAGAAGCGTTGACTACCTACGGTATCATCGGCGTTAAAGTTTGGATCTTTAAAGGTGAAGTTCTTGGCGGTATGCCAGTGGCTGCAGCTCCTGAAGCTCCTTCTAAGCCGAAGCGCGGTAACAAGCGCAACGCTAAATAGGAGAACCGGGAATGTTACAACCAAAACGAACTAAATTCCGTAAGCAATTTACAGGTCGTAACCGTGGTCTAGGCAAAGGACAAGACGTGTCTTTTGGTGACTTCGGTTTAAAAGCGACTGGTCGTGGCCGTCTTACTGCTCGTCAAATCGAAGCAGCACGTCGTGCAATGACTCGTCACATTAAACGTCAAGGTAAAATCTGGATCCGTGTATTCCCAGACAAACCGATTACCAAAAAGCCACTCGAAGTTCGGATGGGTAAAGGTAAAGGTAACGTAGAATACTGGGTAGCCCAAATTCAGCCAGGCAAAGTCCTGTATGAAATGGACGGCGTAGCAGAAACACTTGCTCGTGAAGCTTTCGAGCTTGCCGCGCGTAAGTTACCTATTAGCACTACATTTGTAACGCGGACGGTGATGTGATGTTAGCTAACGAACTTAAAGATAAAAGTGTTGAAGAGCTTAAAGCTGAGCTACTTAACCTGCTTCGTGAGCAATTTAACTTGCGTATGCAAGCAAGTACTGGCCAATTAGCTCAAACACATTTGCTTAAAAACGTACGTCGCGATATCGCGCGTGTGAAAACTATTCTGAATCAGAAGGCAGGTGCGTAATGAGCGATATCCGTACATTGCAAGGTAAAGTAGTTAGCAACAAAATGGAGAAATCTATTATTGTTGCTATTGAACGCCAGGTTAAACACCCTATCTATGGGAAATATACCAAGCGTACTACTAAGCTACACGTTCATGATGAAGCCAATGTTGCCGCAGAAGGCGATGTAGTGAGCATCAAAGAATGTGCGCCAATCTCTAAGACTAAGTCTTGGACTTTGGTAGACGTAATAGTTAAAGCCTAAATTTAGGTCTTAAACTATAAAAAAGGCTCCTGTTTGGGAGCCTTTTTTACATTTAACTATATGATTAAAGCGGTAATTATTGTCTTTGCTGCATCAATAACTCATCCCTCCTCAATTTCTGGTGTTGGTTAACTGCAAGTTGTCATCCTCACCGGCACTATCTGTCACAATCTGATTTGTTGTTTAGGATTATTCGGTTCGATTCATGGGTAAACAAAAGCTAGCCAATCTTCGGAAAGCTAAAACCGGGAGTGTGCGACCGCTGCTGGTAAGTTTATGGTTGCATAAACTGCGCATTGCCGCGGTTGTAGGGGGCACGCTACTACTAACGATACTGTATTTTAAAGCAAAGCCCGAACTATACCAGGCGACTTCTACCGTGAAACTGGGCTACTGGCCCGAGGAAATGCTGCTGGTTAAGCATGACCTCGCGTCGCAAGCTACGGGCTCTTTTAATACAGAGCTCGAAATTCTTCGTTCTAAGTTAATCGCTTCTCGGGTCATTGAACAATTGGATTTATTGCATCATTCAGCATTTTTACATCAAGCGATTCAACCCTGGTTTTATTGGTGGGAACGCCTAAGCCAAGGTCATAGTAATCAGTTGGTTAACACTGGCTTATTGACAAAAGCACAGCTATTGAAGCAATTTGCACAGGGTCTAACGATCACTCCTATCGTGACCACTCAAATGGTTAAAATCAGCTTTAGCAGCTGGGATCCTCAACTAGCTCAACAAGTATCTGTGGCAGTGGCAAAAGCCTACATTGATTATCGCCATGCGGTGAGTGAAACAGCTAGCAAGCGTTCTATGGTATGGCTTATAGAGGAATGGAGCCGTGTACCAACGGCAGGGCAGGTTTTGGATCCGCCGTTGCTATTCTCTGGACGGGATCACATGGTATTGATGCGGTGTCTGGGATATATATTAGATCGCTTGAAATACGCAGAGAGCTTGAAGCGCTCGCGGCCACGCATACGGAGAAGCCCAACTTATCGATTGCGCTGTATTATCCGAACCGGTGAGTGGCAGCTAGCAAATTCTTAGCCTGCTTATTGCGGTTTTTACGGCTTTTATTATCAGTTCCCTTGTGGTTTTGTTTAAGCAAACCTTGGCCCAGGGTTTTGCGTGTCGCGAGCCATTGGAGGGAGTGCTGGATGTTGAGGTTATTGCCGAAGTACCTAAACTGAAAGGACGCAATCAGCAGTGGTTTGTGCAAGGTATTAATCCTTGGTTGAATGAGCCCTTAAGGGCATTGCCTGGGAGCTTACAGATGCGTCCCAATGGTGGACAACTGGTATTGTTTTATTCTGCTTTAGAGGGGGAAGGCAAGACGAGTTTAGTGATACAAACTGCTACTGCATGTAGTGAAGTTGAAAAAGTATTGCTGATTGATGCTGATCTACATCGAGCTTCGGCTTCTGTTTGTTTAAACTATTCTTTCGCTTAGCCCAGCTTAACTTATTTATTGGCCAGAACCCATTCAGTTGCACAATCTATTCATCGGGATCCACAACTTGGATTTGATGTATTAAACGCTGGTTTGATTGGGCCAGATTCCGCATCTTTACTAGCATCGAAAAAATTTAGATTACTGCTCACTGGCCTGTGTCAACATTATGATCGCGTTTTGCTTGACACCGGAGCCGTTGCAGGTGTCCGATGCGATGCTCATAGGGGGTCGGTTGATGCGATTTCTTTGGTAATTGAAGCAGAGCGAACCGATATTCAGTCGCTGAAACGAACGCTAAATAAATTTACTCAGGCTGGACTCGAACCTGCAGGAGTGACTTTAAATAAGGTTGCTACTCGGCATCGGACTGACAGTGTTTCACCCTCGCCATACCGTTGATTAAATGTAGTTTAGTTGCATCTATTGACGCTAAAACCTGATCACCAGAGAGGCTAATTTGGTCAGTTGAGGTGGAGTGTTTATAGCTTTTGTTATATGGTTGTGCCGCATTATATAGGAAGGGCCCATGCCAGCTATCCACAACACTACGCAGCCTGCTTTCAGTTACCTCGATTTTGAACGTGAAGCTTGGGCAACACTCCGCCAATCGGTTCCGCTTACCCTTAATGAAACCGATTTAGAAAACATTCGCGGGATTAATGAAGCTTTATCATTACAACAGGTATGTGATATTTATTTGCCCTTATCGCGTTTGCTCAATCTCTACGTGAAGGCCCGACAAAATCGCCGTGAAGTTCTTGCAGACTTTTTAGGCAGTGCTAAACATGTACCATACATTATTGGTGTTTCCGGCAGTGTAGCTGGAGGTAAAAGCACCACTTCAAGGATTTTGCAGGCGCTATTGCAACGTTGGCCGGAACATCCAAAGGTCGATATTGTTACGACTGATGGATTTCTTTACCCCAATGAAGAGCTAGAAGCCAAGGGCTTAATGCAACGCAAAGGATTTCCTGAAAGCTATGATAAAAAAGCACTTTTGGCTTTTGTCGCGGCCTTGAAAGCGGGACAGCCGAAGGTGAGCGCCCCGATCTATTCCCATTCATCATATAACATTGTGAAAGGTCGGCGGGTTGAGGTAGAGCAGCCTGACATCGTCATTTTGGAAGGCTTGAATGTGCTGCAATCGGCAGAAGGGCAGCCAGGACAACAGCGGCCACTATACGTATCCGATTACCTCGACTTCTCCATCTTTGTAGACGCAGAGCCTAGCCTATTGGAAGTGTGGTATGTGGACCGCTTTAAAAAATTACGCGGTAGTGCTTTCACCAACCCCGATAACTACTTCCATCATTATGCAAAATTAGATGAAACGCATGCCGCTAAGATTGCGGCACAAATTTGGACCAGTATCAACTACGTTAATTTAGTTGAAAATATTTTGCCGACTCGTGAGCGCGCCGATCTGATTTTGGAAAAGGGGCCAAATCACGAGGTGAGTCGAGTACGGTTGAGAAAATGAGTGTTGAGCAATCTTTTATTCGTAACGCTAGCCTTAAGCATTTAAATAGTTTTGGGCTTGAGCTAAAAGCAGATTACCTGTTTGAATTAGAACAGGTACAACAGTTACCAGCCTTGTTTGAGTGGGTGAAGGCCAAGCAATTAAGTTGGCTGATTATTGGGGGCGGCTCAAATCTATTATTAACAGAAGACTTTAAGGGTTTAGTTATCCTTAATCGGCTGCGAGGGCTCCAAGTCGAGGATAACGCGCAAGCGATTCAGTTAACTGTTGCGGCTGGGGAAGACTGGCAGCACCTTGTGCAGTGGACGATTTCGCATGGCCTACCCGGTTTAGAAAATTTGGCCTTGATCCCAGGAACTGCTGGTGCGGCACCGGTGCAAAACATTGGTGCCTATGGTTTAGAGTTTGCCGATTGTTGTCATGCCGTGAGCTATTTTTCGTTTGACGATTTTAGTGTTCAACGGTTAACTGCAGCGGAGTGCGAGTTTGGTTATCGGGATAGTATTTTCAAACAGCGCCTAAAAAATCAGGGCTTAATTACCGAGGTAGAGTTATCGCTTGCAAAAGCATGGCGAGCCTCGATTCATTACGCTGGACTCGATCGATTAGCCCCAAGTGCCAGTGCACAGCAGGTATTTGATACCGTTTGTCAGCTTAGAAAGGCTAAGCTCCCCAATCCAACTTTACTGGGTAACGCTGGGAGTTTTTTCAAGAACCCAGTCATTGCTCAGGAGCAAGTCGATAGTTTAGTGAACCAGTACCCTAAATTAGTACATTATCCAGCCGCCGGCGGACAGAGAAAGTTGGCAGCTGGTTGGTTAATCGACCATTTAGGCTTGAAAGGCTATCGTATTGGAGACGCAGCGGTGCATCAAGAGCAAGCATTAGTATTAGTCAACCATGGGCATGCTAGCGCTGCGCAATTATTGAGCTTATGCCAATACATTCGAAACCAAGTTTGGCAGGCATTTGGCATTGTGCTTGAGCCGGAAGTGCGGTTTATTGGGGCCGATGGTGAAGTGGCACCGGATTCGGTGTTGGGGCGACCCAATGAATGAAGATAAGGCCTATCGGCTCATTCAATACTTAGCAAATGGTGAGTTTTGCTCAGGTGAGCGCTTAGCGCAACTGTTGGCCGTATCAAGAACCACCGTAGCGACTTACGTTAAGCAATTTGGTCCGCTGGGTTTGGATATCTTTAGCGTAAAAGGTAAAGGCTATCGTTTAGTTCAGCCCTTATCTTTACTTGATATCGACCGTCTGCAAGCCGAGCTTTCCGCTCATTCACCTAAATTACTACATCAAGTGGATTCAACCAATGCCTGGTTGAATCGCCATCAGGCTGAGCTGAGCCATGGTCAGTTAGTGATGACCGAATATCAAAGTGCAGGACGCGGGCGTCGCGGCCGGGCCTGGCAAACCCCTTATGCGGGACAGCTTTGTATGTCTTTATTGTGGTGCTTGCAAGATGGCATTGAAGCCGCAATGGGGCTGAGCCTTGCCGTTGGTTTAGCTATCGTCGAGGCGTTAGAAGCAGAGGGTTATCGAGATCTCGGCTTAAAATGGCCGAATGACATCTATCTTGGTTCGGCAAAATTGGGTGGCGTGCTTATTGAAATGCAAGGACAGGCGAATAGCACGGTGAATCTAGTGATTGGTTTGGGGGTCAATGTCCGCGTTACGGAGTCGAAGGGGCAGTTGATAGACCAAGCTTTTGCGCAACTTGAAGTCGCGGGCGAACCGACGGTTGATCGAACTGCGTTAACAATTGCTATCGTCCACTCGCTCAATCAGATGTTTGACATATTTAAAGATCAGGGTTTTGTTGCCTTGCAACAACGTTGGAATCGATACGATATTTTTCGTGATAAAAATGTAACGTTGCACTTTTCCGAACACAAACAAGTCTCTGGGATAGCAAAAGGCGTTGACCGACAAGGTCAATTATTAGTTGAACAAGAGAGTGGTTTACAAGCCTATATGGCGGGAGAAGTGTCACTTCGTGGCCAATAAATGAGCCTAATGGCTGATTTTTGCGCGTTTGCACCTTTCCTGCAGTTTTTTTTGTATTTGCTTGTTGCATTTAATAAAGGCATTACATAGAATGCGCAGCACTTAAGCGATGCCGATTTAGCTCAGTTGGTAGAGCAACTGACTTGTAATCAGTAGGTCGCCAGTTCGACTCCGGCAATCGGCACCATCTCTTAAGTAGGCTTCACCTTGTATTTATAGGTGATTGTGTGGGGGGGTTCCCGAGTGGCCAAAGGGAGCAGATTGTAAATCTGCCGCGAAAGCTTCGATGGTTCGAATCCGTCCCCCCCCACCATTATTTTTGGTAGTAGGTCGTCTTCCAAAAGGTTTGATGCGGGCATCGTATAATGGCTATTACCTCAGCCTTCCAAGCTGATGATGCGGGTTCGATTCCCGCTGCCCGCTCCAATGCTGATATAGCTCAGTTGGTAGAGCGCACCCTTGGTAAGGGTGAGGTCGGCAGTTCGAATCTGCCTATCAGCACCACTCCTTTTCAAGTCTCCCTATTACTTTTTACAGTTCGGTAAACGCAAACCAATGGTGCTTTGGTGCCAATGACCTTTATCCAGAGGGACTATTATGTCTAAAGAAAAATTTGAACGTAATAAACCGCATGTAAACGTTGGTACTATTGGCCACGTTGACCACGGTAAAACAACTTTAACAGCGGCTATTACTAACGTATTGGCAAAAGTATACGGCGGTGAAGCAAAAGATTTCGCAGCAATCGATAACGCTCCAGAAGAGCGCGAGCGTGGTATTACAATCTCAACTTCACACGTTGAGTACGATACACCGACTCGTCACTATGCACACGTTGACTGTCCTGGACACGCCGACTATGTGAAAAACATGATTACTGGTGCTGCACAAATGGACGGCGCTATCTTAGTAGTTGCTTCTACCGATGGCCCAATGCCACAAACGCGTGAGCACATTCTGCTTTCTCGTCAGGTAGGTGTACCTTACATCATCGTGTTCATGAACAAATGTGACATGGTAGATGATGAAGAGCTTCTAGAATTAGTAGAAATGGAAGTACGTGAACTTCTATCAGAATACGAATTCCCTGGTGATGACTTACCAGTGATTCAAGGTTCAGCTTTGAAAGCCCTAGAAGGCGAAGAAGCATGGGAAGCAAAAATCATTGAGCTTGCAGAAGCTTTAGATTCTTACATTCCAGAGCCAGAGCGTGACATCGACAAGCCATTCCTACTACCAATTGAAGATGTATTCTCAATTTCAGGTCGTGGTACCGTGGTAACCGGTCGTGTTGAGCGTGGTATCATCAAAGTTTCAGAAGAAATTGAAATTGTTGGTATCAAAGAAACCACTAAAACAACTTGTACTGGTGTTGAAATGTTCCGCAAATTGCTTGACGAAGGTCGTGCAGGTGAGAACTGTGGTATTTTGTTACGTGGTACCAAGCGTGATGACGTCCAACGTGGTCAAGTATTGGCGAAACCAGGTTCAATTACTCCACACACCAAGTTCGAAGCTGAAGTATACGTACTAAGCAAAGATGAAGGTGGTCGTCACACACCATTCTTCAAAGGTTACCGTCCACAGTTTTACTTCCGTACAACTGACGTAACTGGTGCTGTAGAGCTTCCAGAAGGCGTAGAAATGGTTATGCCTGGCGACAACTTGAAATTTGTTGTTGAGCTAATCTGCCCAATCGCGATGGACGAAGGTTTACGCTTCGCAATCCGTGAAGGTGGCCGTACAGTAGGTGCGGGTGTTGTAGCTAAAATCTTCGAATAAGAAGTTAGCACAAGCAAGAAAGGTCGCTTAGGCGGCCTTTTTTATTGCCTCAAGAAAAGTAAATAGCATACTTAAAAGGGCGCTTTTGTTTTATGAAGTACCGAACTCTGCTGATGTTCGTTATCTTGCTGTTTATCCCTGCCTAGAGTTATCGCTGAGTATTGATGACGTTCAATGGCTGCGGAATCGGTATTTTGGGGCGGGTCTGTGCCAGACTTTATTGCGAAAAAATGACTTGCCAGAGGGATGTTGTTGAAGACATACAGCCGTTTGCTAAGATTGACTTTCCGGATCGTTTCAGTAGAAACCGCAAGTCAATACCAATCTAACTCATTATCTGTTCATTCTTGCTAGCCGAAATAATCACTAACTGCGTTATTTATCTTGTCATTAGAGCCACTAGTTACTGTGCTTTACGGCTCGTTACCGACAGATTTATTCAGCGCAATATGTAGGCCATATAATTAATCAGATTGGTATAAGAGAGCGAAACGCTAGAAAGTAGTTCAAAGCCACAATCTTGGCACTATTTTGCCAATTTAAGGGTTACAATCTTTAAACAAAGTGCCTATAATGTCGGGCTTCGTACTATAGGGGTGTAGTTCCAATGGCAGAACGTCGGATTCCAAATCCGAATGTTGGGAGTTCGAATCTCTCCACCCCTGCCACTATCCCTTTATAGAAGGGATTTTTGATTTTGTGGGATTATTTGCAGGTTGTTTGATGAGTACCAGTACTGAAAACCAAAGTGGGTCGTTAGATGGCCTAAAATGGGCCTTAGCGGCTCTAATTTTAATCGCCGCTGTGGTAGGTAACTACCTATACACAGATATCTCGGTATTAGTTCGTGTGCTTGGCGTAGTCATCGCAGCCGTTGCTGCACTCGCTATTGCTTCACAAACTAATAAAGGCAAGCAAGCTTTTGTCTTTGCTAAAGAATCGCGTATGGAAGTGCGTAAGGTTATCTGGCCAACTCGTCAAGAAGCCATTCAAACTACCATGATTGTATTAGCTGCTACTGCATTCATGTCGCTAATTTTATGGGGATTAGACGCCATCTTAGTTCGTCTGGTTGCCTTTGTTACAGGGGTGAGTATCTAATGACTGAAGAGCGCAAATTACGTTGGTACGTGGTCCAAGCATTCTCTGGCTATGAAGGGCGCGTATCTAAGTCGTTAAAAGAATATATTCAAATCCATGCGATGGAAGATTCTTTTGGTGAAATCTTGGTCCCGACTGAAGAAGTCGTAGAGATGCGCGCGGGTCAAAAACGTAAGAGCGAGCGTAAATTCTTTCCCGGTTATGTTCTGGTGCAAATGGAGCTTAACGATGAAAGTTGGCACCTTGTGAAAAGTGTGCCGCGGGTATTAGGTTTCATTGGTGGTACTGCTGAGCGTCCGGCACCCATTTCTGATAAAGAAGCTCAGGCCATTCTTGATCGTTTGGATGAAACCAGCGATAAGCCAAGACCTAAGACATTATTCGAACCAGGCGAAGTGGTTCGGGTTACCGACGGTCCTTTTGCCGACTTCAATGGTACCATCGAAGAAGTGGATTACGAAAAGAGCCGGGTGAAAGTATCAGTATTGATCTTTGGTCGGGCAACTCCTGTCGAGTTGGAATTTGGCCAGATCGAGAAAGGTTGATAAAAACTAAACAATTGGTTGTTTTTAGGGCAGAGGATCGCTTATAATCCGCTGCCCTTTGTTCCATCGGGAAGCCAACTGCACTTGCAGGAGGCGTTTGAACCCAAAATAAGGTAAATCTAAAATGGCTAAAAAAGTCCAAGCTTATATTAAGCTTCAAGTTGCTGCGGGTGCCGCAAACCCGTCACCACCAGTTGGTCCTGCTCTAGGTCAACACGGTGTAAACATCATGGAATTCTGTAAAGCGTTTAACGCAAAAACAGATTCAATTGAGAAAGGCGCACCAGTACCAGTTGTTATTACTGTGTATGCTGATCGCTCTTTCACTTTTGAAACTAAAACTCCACCTGCTTCGTACTTGCTGAAAAAAGCTGCAGGTATTAAGTCTGGTTCTAGTGTTCCAAATAAAACTAAAGTTGGTACTGTAACGCGTGCTCAACTTGAAGAGATTGCTAACACTAAAGCTGTCGACATGACCGGTGCTGATTTAGACGCAATGGTTCGTTCAATTGAAGGATCTGCCCGCGCGATGGGCTTGGTTGTAGAGGGCTAATACGATGGCGAAAATTTCTAAGCGCATGCGTGCGATCAACGAAAAAGTTGATTCAACAAAAGAATACTCAATCAACGAAGCGGTAGCGCTTCTTCAAGAACTGGCTTCTGCTAAATTTCTTGAAAGTGTTGATGCCTCAGTAAACTTGGGTGTAGATCCTCGTAAATCAGACCAAAACGTACGTGGTGCAACTGTACTACCTCATGGTACTGGTCGTAACGTTCGCGTTGCAGTATTTACTCAAGGTGCAAACGCTGAAGCTGCTACAGAAGCCGGTGCCGATATCGTTGGTATGGATGACTTAGCGGCAAAAGTTAAAGCCGGTGAAATGGACTTCGACGTTGTGATTGCATCTCCAGATGCAATGCGCGTTGTGGGTCAACTAGGTCAAATCCTAGGTCCACGTGGTTTGATGCCTAACCCTAAAGTGGGTACGGTTACACCAAATGTTGCTGATGCGGTTAAATTAGCGAAAGCGGGTCAAATTCGTTACCGCAACGACAAAAACGGCATTATCCATACTACTATTGGTAAAGTTGATTTTGAAGCTGACAAGTTAAAAGAAAACTTGGAAGCCTTAGTTGTTGCACTTCGCAAAGCGAAACCAGCTCAGTCTAAAGGTCAATTCATCAAGAAAGTTAGCTTATCTACCACCATGGGTGCTGGTTTAGCTATTGATGTCGCGACTTTAGAAATCCAAGCTTAATATTTACAGCGTGCGATATTTATACTATAATATCGCGCTTTGTAATTATGGGTCAGGGCCTCGGCCCTCATCCAAGACCGTAGGTGCTTGTTATGAGCTTAATTTCCTACGTAGATGGTGAGGAAACCCAAGAATAATTATTTATTCTGGAACACCAAGCCGTAAAGGTCTCTAATCCTTAGGGTTAGAGGAAAGTAAACACCAGATGTATCTGGTATTGGAATCCAGGAGTAAAGCCAATGGCATTAAGACTCGAAGACAAGAAGCAAATTGTCGCTGACGTCAACGAAGCTGCCAAAGGTGCACTTTCTGCAGTAGTTGCTGATTCACGTGGCGTAACTGTAGGTGCGATGACTTCATTGCGTGCTAAAGCGCGTGAAGCTGGCGTATCTATGCAAGTGGTACGTAATACCCTTGCCCGCCGTGCAGTAGCTGGCACAGACCTAGAATGTCTCTCTGAGTCATTCATCGGTCCTACTTTGATTGCCTTCTCTAACGAGCACCCCGGTGCCGCAGCGCGTCTGTTAACAGACTTCGCTAAAGAGCAAGAAAAATTCGAAGTACGTGCAGCAGCATTTGAAGGTGCATTAGCAGACGTAAACGTTCTTGCAAAACTACCAACTTACGACGAAGCAATTGCCAAGTTAATGGCAACTATGAAAGAAGCTTCAGCTGGCAAGTTGGTTCGCACTCTGGCCGCATTACGCGACCAAAAAGAGGCAGAAGCAGCATAATTTGCTTGTTGCTACATTATCTTATAAATTTAATTGAATTTAGGAATTTGAGTCATGTCTATCACTAAAGACCAAATTATCGAAGCTGTTGCTGAAATGTCAGTAATGGACGTTGTTGAACTAATCGAAGCTATGGAAGAGAAGTTCGGCGTATCTGCTGCTGCAGCTGTTGCTGTTGCTGGTGACGCTGGTGCGGCTGCTGAAGAGCAAACCGAATTTGACGTAATCTTAACTGCTGCTGGCGCAAACAAAGTATCTGCTATTAAAGCGGTACGTGCTGCTACCGGTCTTGGCTTGAAAGAAGCGAAAGGTTTAGTTGATTCAGCTCCTGCTGCTGTTAAAGAAGCAGTATCTAAAGAAGAAGCTGAAGCGCTTAAAGCTGCTCTTGAAGAAGCTGGTGCTTCTGTTGAAGTTAAGTAATCTGCTTATAAGTAGATTGCAGCCTTTATAGGCTATGGCTGGTGGTTATTTGACCACCGGCCTTTTTGCGCTGTAGGACGTCGTCTTTTTTATCACCGTTTTAGATGGTGCGTCTAGCAAAAAATTTAGGTGGGAAACATCTAAATACAAGACAAACGGTACGTAAGAACTGTCCCAGATTTTTTGCGGACAGAGTGGGTCACTTATCAGCGAGCTGAGGAACCATATGGTTTACTCTTATACAGAGAAAAAACGCATTCGTAAGGACTTTGGAAAACGTCCTCAAGTAGTGGACACGCCTTACCTGCTTTCAATACAGCTTGACTCTTTTGAGAAATTCATAGAGATCGATCCTGAAGGCGAGTATGGGCTGGAAGCTGCATTCCGCAGTGTATTCCCGATTGCCAGTTATTCAGGATATTCAGAGCTACAGTACGTTAGCTATCGTCTTGGCGAGCCGGTGTTTGACGTTAAAGAATGTCAAATTCGTGGAGTCACCTACTCTGCTCCCTTGCGCGTTAAATTGCGTTTAGTGTTGTTTGACCGTGAAGCTCCGGCTGGCACGGTGAAAGACATCAAAGAGCAAGAAGTTTACATGGGTGAAATTCCCTTGATGACAGGTAACGGTACTTTTGTAATTAACGGTACCGAGCGTGTTATCGTATCCCAACTACACCGTAGCCCGGGTGTGTTTTACGACCACGATCGTGGTAAAACGCATTCATCAGGTAAGGTCTTATATAACGCTCGCGTTATTCCTTACCGCGGTTCGTGGTTAGATTTCGAATTCGATCCGAAAGATAATTTATTTGTTCGTATTGACCGTCGTCGCAAACTACCGGCCTCGATCATTTTGCGTGCTTTAGAAATGACCACCCAAGAAATCTTGGCAACTTTCTTCGATACCACCACCTTTGAATTGAAGGATGGCAAGGTGTTGATGGAGTTAGTGCCATCTCGCTTACGCGGTGATACGGTTTCTTTTGATGTGATCTTGAATGGCGAAGTTTTAATTGAAACTGGTCGCCGGGTGACAGCTCGTCACATTCGTCAATTGGAAAAATCTGGTATTGAGCAGATTGAAGTCCCAGTCGAGTACCTTGCCGATAAAGTGCTTGCGGAAGACTACGTTGATGAAGCCACTGGTGAAATCATTGCAGAAGCAAACAGCGAATTAAACTTAGAGTTGATCGCAGCTTTAGCGCAAGCGGGTTATTCGATGTTGAAAACCATCTATACCAATGACTTGGATAATGGTTCATTCATCTCGGATACTTTACGTGTAGATTCATCGACTAATCGTCTTGAGGCCTTAGTTGAAATTTACCGCATGATGCGCCCAGGTGAGCCACCAACAAAAGATGCTGCCGAAGCACTATTTGAGAACTTGTTCTTTAATGGTGACCGTTATGACTTATCTACTGTTGGCCGTATGAAGTTCAACAGTCGTGTTGGTCGTGACGACGGACGAGTTGCTGGTGTGCTCGACAAAGACGACATCATTAAAGTGATGCAAATGCTGATCGAGATCCGCAATGGTCGTGGTGAAGTCGATGATATCGATCACCTCGGTAATCGTCGTATCCGTAGCGTTGGTGAAATGGCCGAAAACCAATTCCGTGTTGGTTTAGTTCGTGTAGAGCGTGCAGTGAAAGAGCGTTTGAGTCTCGGTGATCTTGACGCCTTGATGCCACAAGACTTAATTAACGCCAAGCCGATTTCGGCTGCGGTAAAAGAGTTCTTTGGTTCCAGCCAATTGTCGCAATTTATGGACCAAAACAACCCGCTTTCTGAAGTAACACACAAACGTCGTGTTTCTGCCTTAGGCCCGGGTGGTTTGACTCGCGAACGTGCAGGCTTTGAAGTACGTGACGTACACCCAACGCACTATGGTCGTTTATGTCCGATTGAAACGCCAGAAGGTCCAAACATTGGTTTGATTAACTCATTAGCAGTTTATTCACGCACCAATGAGTTTGGCTTCTTGGAGACGCCATACCGTAAAGTGATCAACAGTGTTATTACTGATGAAGTTGATTACTTGTCGGCCATTGATGAAGGCACCTACGTGATCGCTCAGGCGAACGCAGAGGTAGATGCCGATGGTAAGTTACTAGAAACCGATTTAGTGCCTTGTCGCCATAAAGGCGAATCGACTTACATGCCGACTGATCAAATTCAGTATATGGATGTGAGCCCGCAGCAAATTATTTCTGTTGCTGCTTCGTTGATTCCGTTCTTAGAACACGATGATGCGAACCGGGCATTGATGGGTTCAAACATGCAACGTCAGGCAGTTCCAACGCTGCGTGCTGATAAACCATTGGTTGGTACTGGTATTGAACGTGCGGTTGCCGTTGATTCCGGTGTGACCGTGGTATCTAAGCGTGGTGGTACTGTTGATTATGCTGACGCAAGTCGTATTGTTGTTAAAGTAAATGAAGACGAAATGAGTCCTGGTGAAGCAGGTATCGACATTTACAGTTTAACCAAATACACCCGTTCTAACCAAAATACCTGTATTAACCAACGTCCAGTGGTAAAAGCTGGTGAGTTTGTTTCTAAAGGCGATGTACTCGCAGATGGCCCTTCAACTGACTTAGGTGAGTTGGCGTTAGGTCAAAATATGCGCGTCGCGTTTATGCCTTGGAATGGTTATAACTTCGAAGATTCGATCGGTATTTCTGAAAACGTGGTGAAAGAAGATCGCTTCACTACGATTCACATTCAAGAATTAAGCTGTATTGCTCGTGATACCAAATTGGGAAGCGAAGAGATTTCAGCAGATATTCCTAACGTGGGTGAATCCGCACTGAGCAAACTTGATGAGTCAGGTATTGTGTATGTGGGGGCAGAAGTTAAGCCTGGTGATATTCTGGTCGGTAAGGTTACGCCGAAGGGTGAAACTCAGTTGACACCTGAGGAGAAACTTTTACGAGCTATCTTCGGTGAGAAAGCGTCGGATGTGAAAGATACATCCCTACGAGTACCTAATTCAGTATTTGGTACCGTAATTGACGTTCAGGTGTTCACTCGTGATGGCGTAGAAAAAGACAAGCGAGCTCAAGAAATTGAGTCAATGCAGCTGAAAGAAGCGAAGAAAGATCTTACCGAGGAATTCAAAATCCTTGAAGAGGGTATCTTTGCTCGTGCTAAATCAGTATTGATGAACGCTGGTAAGTCAGAATCAGACCTAAATCGCCAAGCGCCTACAGAATGGTTGCAAGCGGCATTAAGTGATGAAGCAGCACAAACCCAGTTAGAACAAATTGCTGAGCAATACGACGAAATCAAAGCCGAGTTTGACAAGCAATTCGACATTAAGCGCCGTAAGATCACTCAAGGTGATGATTTAGCGCCTGGTGTATTGAAAATTGTGAAAGTTTACTTAGCTGTTAAACGTCGTATTCAGCCTGGTGACAAGATGGCGGGTCGTCACGGTAACAAAGGTGTAATTTCTACCATTGTTCCTCGTGAAGATATGCCTTATGACGAAACTGGCCGTCCAGTAGACATCTGCTTGAACCCGCTAGGTGTACCATCGCGGATGAACATTGGTCAGATCCTAGAAACCCACTTAGGCCTCGCGGCTAAAGGTGTGGGTGAGAAAATCGACGAAATGCTGAAAGTTCAGCGCGAAATCGAAATGGATAAACTGCGTGATTTCATTCAGAAAGTGTACAACGTCGGTGATGATACACTGAAAGTTGACATTGCTAGCTTCACCGATGAAGAAGTAATGACACTGGCGAAGAACCTACGTGGTGGTGTGCCAATGGCAACCCCAGCATTTGATGGTGCTAAAGAAGCTGAAATCAAAGAGCTATTGCGCTTAGCCGATTTGCCTGATTCAGGCCAAATTGTGTTATGTGATGGTCGTACCGGTCAAGAATTTGAGCGCCCTGTAACCGTGGGTTACATGTACATGTTGAAATTGAACCACTTGGTTGATGACAAGATGCATGCTCGTTCTACTGGTTCTTACAGCTTAGTTACACAGCAACCGCTTGGTGGTAAAGCCCAGTTTGGTGGTCAGCGTTTCGGTGAGATGGAAGTATGGGCACTTGAAGCTTATGGTGCCGCTTACACCTTACAGGAAATGCTCACGGTTAAATCCGATGATGTGAACGGTCGTACTAAAATGTACAAAAATATCGTTGACGGTAATCATCAGATGGAACCCGGCATGCCAGAGTCGTTCAATGTACTACTTAAAGAAATTCGCTCTTTGGGTATTAATATTGAGTTAGACGAGCTGTAAGCACAGGACTTCACCTGATTTAAAAGCAAGGCGGGCGTTTCATGAGAAACGCCCCAGGTTTAACTCCGACTGGAGAGAAACGTGAAAGATTTACTTAAGTTTCTTAAGCAACAAAGCAAGACCGAAGAGTTTGAAGGCATTAAAATTGGCCTAGCTTCACCCGATCAGATCCGTAGTTGGTCTTTTGGTGAAGTTAAAAAACCAGAAACGATTAACTATCGTACCTTTAAGCCTGAGCGCGACGGTCTATTCTGTGCCCGTATTTTCGGTCCAGTAAAAGATTACGAATGTTTGTGTGGAAAATACAAGCGTTTGAAACACCGTGGCGTAATTTGTGAGAAGTGTGGCGTTGAAGTTACACAATCTAAAGTGCGTCGTGATCGGATGGGCCACATCGAGCTTGCGTCTCCTGTAGCGCACATCTGGTTCCTTAAATCGTTACCATCACGTATCGGTTTGTTACTTGATATGACGCTACGTGATATTGAACGAGTACTTTACTTCGAATCATTTGTTGTGACTGAGCCTGGTATGACTAGCTTAGAGCGCGGCCAAATGTTAACCGAAGAAACTTACTTAGATTCTCTTGAAGAATACGGTGACGAGTTCGAAGCCAAAATGGGTGCCGAAGCTGTATTAGCTCTGCTACGTCATTTAGAGCTTGATCGAGAAATCGAAGTGATGCGCGAAGAGTTGCAAACTACCAACTCAGAAACCAAGCGTAAGAAGACTACCAAGCGTCTGAAACTGATGGAAGCGTTCCGCGATTCAGGGAATAAACCTGAGTGGATGATTATGACCGTATTACCGGTTCTTCCACCTGATTTACGCCCATTAGTACCACTTGATGGCGGCCGTTTTGCGACTTCTGATTTGAACGACTTATATCGTCGTGTGATCAACCGTAATAACCGCTTGAAGCGTCTATTAGACTTGGCTGCCCCAGACATTATTGTGCGTAACGAGAAGCGGATGCTGCAAGAAGCGGTTGATGCCTTGTTGGATAATGGTCGTCGTGGTCGTGCGATTACTGGTTCTAATAAACGTCCGCTTAAATCTTTGGCTGATATGATCAAAGGTAAGCAAGGTCGTTTCCGCCAGAACTTGCTGGGTAAACGTGTTGATTACTCTGGTCGTTCAGTAATTACCGTGGGTCCAACACTGCGTTTACACCAGTGTGGTCTACCGAAGAAAATGGCTCTTGAGCTGTTTAAACCGTTCATCTATGGCAAGCTTGAATTGCGTGGTTTAGCGACCACCATTAAAGCAGCCAAGAAGATGGTTGAACGCGAAGGTGGTGAGGTTTGGGATATTCTTGAAGAAGTTATCCGCGAACACCCGGTATTACTTAACCGTGCACCAACCTTGCACCGTTTGGGTATTCAAGCCTTTGAGCCAGTGTTAATTGAAGGTAAAGCGATTCAGTTACACCCATTGGTATGTGCGGCATATAACGCCGATTTCGATGGTGACCAAATGGCGGTACACGTACCGTTAACTATTGAAGCGCAGTTAGAAGCACGTTCGTTGATGATGTCCACCAACAACGTACTATCGCCAGCTAACGGTGAACCGATTATCGTGCCTTCGCAAGACGTTGTCTTGGGTTTGTATTACATGACTCGGGAACGAGTGAATGCGCAAGCCGAAGGTATGTATCTGTCAGGTCCGAAAGAAGCTGAGAAGCTTTATCGTTCTAAACAGGCCAGCATACACGCACGAGTTAATGTGCGAATCACCGAAGTGATTGTTGCTGAAGACGGCTCTAAGATCGAAAAGACCGAAATCAAAAAAACCACGATTGGTCGTGCTATCTTGTGGTTAATCGTACCGAAAGGTTTACCTTTTGAATTGGTTAACCGAGCAATGGGTAAGAAGCAGATCTCTGGTTTACTGAACACCTGTTACCGTAAACTAGGTTTGAAGTATTCAGTTATTTTCGCTGACCAATTGATGTACACCGGCTTCCATTACGCAACTTTGTCTGGTGCCTCTGTAGGTATTAATGACATGGTTATTCCTGCCGCGAAGAAAGATATCGTGGATGAAGCCAGTGAAGAAGTGAGTGAAATTCAAGAGCAATTCCTAGCGGGTCTGGTAACTGCCGGTGAACGCTACAACAAAGTTATTGATATTTGGGCGTCAGCTAACGAAAAAGTTTCCAAAGCGATGATGGACAACTTGTCGACTGAGGTCGTGATCAATAGAGATGGTGAAGAAGAAGCGCAAGCGTCTTTCAACAGTATCTTTATGATGGCTGACTCCGGTGCGCGTGGTAGTGCTGCTCAGATCCGTCAGTTGGCGGGGATGCGTGGTTTGATGGCAAAACCGGATGGTTCGATTATCGAAACGCCGATTGTGGCTAACTTCCGCGAAGGCCTTAACGTACTTCAGTACTTCATCTCAACGCACGGTGCACGTAAAGGTTTGGCCGATACCGCACTGAAAACAGCAAACTCGGGTTATCTAACGCGCCGTTTGGTTGACGTTGCTCAAGATTTAGTGGTAACCGACACCGATTGTGGTACCGAAGAAGGTATCTTGATGACGCCTCATATCGAAGGCGGTGACGTTGTTGAGCCATTGCGTGAGCGTGTTCTTGGTCGGGTATTGGTTGGCGACGTCATCAAGCCAGGTACCGAAAATGAAGTGTTAATTAAATCTAAGACCTTGCTTGATGAAAAACTGTGTGACCTTCTTGAAGAGAATTCAGTTGATACCGTTAAGGTTCGCTCTGTAATTAGCTGTGAAAATGACTTTGGTGTTTGTGCACTTTGTTATGGTCGTGATCTTGCTCGAGGCCATTTGGTCGGTCGCGGTGAAGCGGTCGGTGTCGTTGCAGCACAATCGATTGGTGAGCCGGGAACCCAGCTTACCATGCGTACTTTCCACATTGGTGGTGCAGCGTCACGAGCGGCAGCAGAAAACAGTATCCAAGTGAAGAACGTGGGTACTATTAAGTTACATAACGCCAAGGTTGTGACGAATAACGAAGGTAAATTGGTTGTAACTTCGCGCTCTACCGAATTAACGATTATTGATGATTTGGGTCAGACCAAAGAAAGTCATAAATTGCAATATGGTAGTGTTTTGGAAGTTGCTGACGGTGGTGCGGTTAACTCTGGCGATACTATCGCTAATTGGGACCCACACACTCACCCGATTATCACTGAAGTACCTGGTCGCGTTAAATTCGTTGATATGGTTGAAGGTGTCACCATTAGTCGTCAAACCGATGAGCTAACCGGTCTTTCAAGCATTAACGTATTAGATCCGAACGAGCGCCCTAGTGCTGGTAAAGAAATGCGCCCAATGGTGAAATTGGTTGACGGTTCAGGCAATGATGTATTGATTGCTGGTACCGACATTCCTGCTCAGTACTTCCTACCAAGTAAATCAATCGTAAACTTGGAAGATAATGCTGAAGTAGGTGTGGGGGATGCGATTGCACGTATTCCGCAAGAATCAAGCGGTACTAAAGATATTACCGGTGGTCTACCTCGGGTTGCAGATCTATTCGAAGCTCGTCAACCGAAAGAACCTGCTATTCTTGCTGAGATCAGCGGTACCATTAGTTACGGTAAAGAAACTAAAGGTAAGCGTCGTTTAGTGATTACTCCAACGGATGCTGCTCCTTACGAGGAAATGATACCGAAGTGGCGTAACCTGAACGTGTTCGAAGGTGAGAAGGTTCAAAAAGGTGAGGTTATCGCCGATGGACCAGAGTCTCCACACGATATTTTACGCTTACGTGGTATCAGCCCTGTTGCGAACTACATTGTGAACGAAGTTCAAGATGTATATCGTTTACAAGGGGTGAAAATTAACGATAAGCATATCGAAACCATCGTGCGTCAAATGCTACGTAAGTGTTTGATTCTTGATGCGGGTGATTCTAGCTTCTTGCTCGGTGAACAGGCAGAAGTGGCACGGGTGAATATCGAAAACCGTGTGTTGGTTGCTGAAGGTAAGCGGCCAGCGGTTTACCGCCGTGAGCTACTGGGTATCACCAAGGCTTCACTATCTACGGAATCGTTTATTTCAGCGGCATCGTTCCAAGAAACCACACGCGTGCTTACCGAAGCGGCTGTGGGTGGAAAACAGGATGAGTTACGCGGTCTGAAAGAAAACGTGATTGTAGGTCGTTTGATCCCTGCGGGTACTGGTTATGCGTATCATGAAAAACGTCGTAATCAATCGGTTGCTCCAGCACCGATAACGGCGGATGAAGCTGCCGATAATTTGGCTGCTTTATTGAATGCTGCACCAAGTAGTGATGCTGAATAAGCTTTAGTACTTGATAAAAAGGCGGCCATTGGCCGCCTTTTTTTATGCAAATAAATCGATGGTTAGCGCAAAATATTTGACAAGCGTATCCCCAAGTCACAGACTCCGGTTTTTAATATTAGTATTGAAGAGCATATTATGAGCAAACAAATTGTATCAAGCGATGCAGCACCTGCTGCGATAGGTCCATATTCTCAGGCAACAAAAATCGATGAATTGGTGTTTACTTCAGGACAGATCCCTTTAGTTTCAAGTAGCATGGAAATTGTCGATGGCGGTATTTCTGAGCAAACTCGTCAAGTGATGGAAAACTTAATGGCGGTATTAGCGGCTGCTGGTGCAGACCGGACCACGGTATTTAAGACTACTTGTTTTTTGAGCGATATGGCTAACTTTACTGCATTCAATGCTGTGTATGCTGAATATTTTCCGGAAAATGCGCCGGCGCGTTCTTGTGTTGAAGTTGCGCGTTTACCCAAAGATGTTCTGGTTGAAGTTGAAGCTATCGCTCACATTAAGTAAACATGCTAAAAAATCTAAATTATGCCTTGGTTGTTACCAGTCCCTTATATGGTCGACAGGGCAGTGCGACTGCTCTAAATCTGGCAAATGCGATTGTTCAACAGGGGCATGCATTGAATACCGTATTCTTCTATTTAGAAGGGGTTTCCAATGCCATCGTGAGTGCTCTTCCTGCGAGTGATGAAGTTGACTTTCATCAAGCTTGGCTGGATCTGAAGGTCCGTGCCAATTGTGAGTTGTTAGTATGCAGTGCTGCAGCGTATCGACGTGGGGTTGTGACCCAGCAGGATGCGCAAAACCATGGTCTTGAGAGTTGGTCGATGAGTGAGCATTTTAGTATGTCCGGATTAGCCGAGATGTCGATGGCCATGCTTGCTGCCGACCGGGTGGTTCAACTGTGAATAAGGCATTAGTGTTCATTTTTGCGACTCCGCCTCATGGAACTTCTCTCGCCCGTGAGTCGCTCGATGCTTGTTTAGCGGCTTCAGCCGTGACCGAGGATGTGGTGGCTTACTTTGACGGTGAGGGTGTATGGCAGTTGTTGGTGAACCAACAGCCAGCAGGCATTTTGCAGCGGAATATTTTACCGACCTATGGTTTACTTGAGTTATACGATGTAGAGCAAGTTTTTGTTAATCCTTTGGCGTTAGCCGAGCGAGGACTGACACTGGAGCAATTGGCTATCCCTACAAAGGCATTGGCAAGTCAGGATTTTTGGACGCGTTATGGGCATGCCCATGCGATATTAAGGTTTTAAAATGCTTCATATTATGCGTCACAGTTATGCAAGTTCAGAGTTTCAAGCCTGTATCCAACAAATGGACGTTGACAGCCATTTGGTGTTGATTGAAGATGCTGTGTATGCCTTAGTCAAAGCTGATGCAAAGTTAGTGGCGTTAAGCGCACAGGGCCGTTTATCGGTGTTGTTGGATGATATGCAGGCTCGCGGGCTTAAGATTAGCTCCTTTAATGCTATCGATTATCAACAATTTGTTCAGCTCACGGTAAGCCATACCCCCTGTCTCACTTGGTAAGCTATCCCTCAAGACTAAAAAATATTAGATTTAGGTGATTCGCAAGTCTTGACTCTTATCCGCGCAACGCATAAAATTTCGCCTCCCCAAAATAGGGGATAGATTTTTTTCACATGTTTAAATGTAATTTCAGGAGCTATTTCGAATGGCAACGATTAACCAGTTGGTTCGTAAGCCACGTGCAAGCAAAGCTGTAAAAAGCAATGTACCTGCACTTGCTGCGTGTCCACAACGTCGTGGTGTATGTACTCGTGTATATACCACTACTCCAAAAAAACCTAACTCAGCATTACGTAAGGTCGCTCGTGTTCGTTTAACTAACGGATTCGAAGTAACTTCTTACATCGGTGGTGAGGGTCATAACTTACAAGAGCACTCAGTGATCTTGATCCGTGGTGGTCGTGTTAAAGACTTACCAGGTGTTCGCTACCACACCGTACGCGGCGCATTAGACTGTGCTGGCGTAAGTGATCGTCGTCAAGGACGTTCAAAATACGGCGCTAAACGTCCTAAGTCATAACGGCTCTCCGTTAAGTAAGGCCAAACATTTAGTTATAGCGAAATTTTTTTAAAATTCGTTTTGGGGAAACCTGAAGCATACCGGAGATATTCAAATGCCTAGACGTCGAGTGATCGGTCAACGCAAAATCTTGCCAGATCCTAAGTTCGGATCAGAACTTCTGGCTAAGTTCATCAACGTAGTAATGGTTGATGGTAAGAAATCTATTTCAGAAAAAATTGTTTATGGTGCATTAGACGGTGCAGCTGAGAAATCAGGCAAGTCTCACCAAGAAATTTTTGAAATTGCTCTTGAAAACGTGCGCCCATCGGTAGAGGTTAAATCTCGCCGTGTTGGTGGTTCTACTTACCAAGTGCCTGTAGAAGTACGCCCTGTGCGTCGTAACACTCTAGGTATGCGTTGGATGGTAGATGCAGCACGTAAACGTGGTGAAAAATCTATGGCTTTACGTCTAGCGGGTGAAATCCTAGACGCGAGCGAAAACAAAGGTTCTGCGGTTAAGAAACGTGAAGACGTTCACCGTATGGCCGATGCAAACAAAGCGTTTGCTCATTACCGCTGGTAATTGCTTGCACAGCTGCTTAAAACAGCTGTGCTGCTTTCTATGTGAGACTAAGGATATTTCCTTAGCAAGAGGATAACAATGGCTCGTACAACTCCAATTGAGCGCTACCGCAATATCGGTATCTGTGCTCATGTTGACGCTGGCAAAACAACAACTACAGAGCGAGTCCTTTTCTATACCGGTCTATCTCATAAAATTGGTGAGGTACATGATGGCGCAGCTACCATGGACTGGATGGAACAAGAACAAGAACGCGGGATTACGATTACTTCTGCGGCGACGACCACTTTTTGGCGTGGTATGAATGCCCAATTTGAAGAACATCGTGTCAATATCATCGATACTCCTGGGCACGTTGACTTCACCATTGAAGTTGAACGTTCGTTGCGGGTATTAGATGGTGCTGTAGTTGTATTTTGTGGTTCATCAGGTGTTGAACCTCAATCTGAAACAGTGTGGCGTCAAGCCGATAAATATTCAGTGCCACGATTAGTATTCGTGAACAAAATGGATAGGGCTGGTGCAGATTTTGAACGGGTAATTGAGCAAATCCGTGATCGTTTAGGTGCTAATTGTGTACCTATTCAACTTAACATTGGTGCTGAAGAAGGATTCGTTGGAGTTATCGACCTAATTAAAATGAAGGCGATTAACTGGAGCGAAGCGGACCAAGGGACCACCTTTAACTATGAAGACATTCCAGCTGAATTAGTCGCCCGAGCTGAACAGCTTCACGAAGAACTCGTGGAAGCTGCTGCAGAGGCTAGCGATGAGCTTATGGATAAGTACTTGGAAGAAGGCGAGTTAAGTGAAAGCGAAATCAAGTTTGGCTTGCGTAAACGCACGCTAAACAACGAGATCGTGCTAGCGACATGTGGCTCGGCATTTAAGAACAAAGGTGTACAAGCTGTGCTTGACGCTGTTGTTGAATATTTGCCGGCGCCAAATCACGTTGCCGCTATTAAAGGTTTGGACGAGAAAGACAACGAAGTTGACTGTCCAGCAGATGACGATGCACCTTTTGCTGCGTTGGCGTTTAAAATTGCGACCGACCCATTTGTGGGAACGTTAACCTTTATGCGTGTTTATTCGGGAACGGTTGAAACCGGCACTGCGGTGTATAACTCGGTTAAACAAAAACGTGAGCGTCTTGGTCGTATGGTGCAGATGCATTCAAACGACCGGAAAGAGATCAAAGAAGTTCGTGCTGGTGATATTGCCGCTGCGATTGGTCTCAAAGACGTCACCACGGGTGACACTTTATGTGATATGAACAATAAAGTGGTTCTTGAGCGAATGGAATTCCCGGAGCCGGTGATTCAAATTGCGGTTGAGCCTAGAACTAAAGCAGACCAAGAAAGAATGGGTGTTGCTTTGGGGAAATTGGCCGCTGAGGATCCGTCGTTCCGCGTAGAAACTAATGAAGAATCTGGACAAACCCTTATCTCAGGTATGGGTGAGTTGCACTTAGATATCATCGTAGATCGCATGAAGCGTGAATTCAACGTGGATTGTAATGTAGGTAAACCTCAAGTTGCTTATCGCGAAGCGATTCGCAAGCAAGTTGAAGTGGAAGGAAAGTTTGTGCGTCAATCAGGTGGTCGTGGTCAATATGGTCATGTTTGGTTGCGTATGGAACCTCTAGAGCCAGGTGCTGGTTACGAATTTGTCAATGAGATTGTTGGTGGTACTGTTCCTAAGGAATACATCCCAGCGGTAGACAAAGGCTGTAAAGAGCAAATGGATCAGGGTGTGCTGGCGGGTTACCCAATGCTTGACGTTAAAGTCACTTTATTCGATGGTTCGTACCACGATGTTGACTCTAACGAAATGGCGTTTAAAATTGCCGGTGCAATGGGCTTCAGAAAAGGCGCATTGGATGCTGATCCAGTATTGCTTGAGCCGATGATGAAAGTAGAAGTTACAACTCCTGAAGATTGGATGGGAGATGTAGTGGGTGACTTGAATCGTCGTCGTGGCATAATTGAAGGCATGGACGATGGACCTGCGGGCTTAAAGATTATTAAGTCTAAAGTGCCGCTGTCTGCAATGTTCGGCTATGCTACAGATCTACGTTCGGCAACTCAAGGGCGTGCGTCGTACTCGATGGAGTTCACCGAGTACAGTGAAGCGCCCAAGAATGTTGCTGATGCTATTATTGAAGCAAAATAAACTAATTCAACTATGATTGATTTGTCTCTGGTTGAGGCAGGTCGGAATGGAAAAGAAGGTACATATCGTGTCTAAAGAAAAATTTGAACGTAATAAACCGCATGTAAACGTTGGTACTATTGGCCACGTTGACCACGGTAAAACAACTTTAACAGCGGCTATTACTAACGTATTGGCAAAAGTATACGGCGGTGAAGCAAAAGATTTCGCAGCAATCGATAACGCTCCAGAAGAGCGCGAGCGTGGTATTACAATCTCAACTTCACACGTTGAGTACGATACACCGACTCGTCACTATGCACACGTTGACTGTCCTGGACACGCCGACTATGTGAAAAACATGATTACTGGTGCTGCACAAATGGACGGCGCTATCTTAGTAGTTGCTTCTACCGATGGCCCAATGCCACAAACGCGTGAGCACATTCTGCTTTCTCGTCAGGTAGGTGTACCTTACATCATCGTGTTCATGAACAAATGTGACATGGTAGATGATGAAGAGCTTCTAGAATTAGTAGAAATGGAAGTACGTGAACTTCTATCAGAATACGAATTCCCTGGTGATGACTTACCAGTGATTCAAGGTTCAGCTTTGAAAGCCCTAGAAGGCGAAGAAGCATGGGAAGCAAAAATCATTGAGCTTGCAGAAGCTTTAGATTCTTACATTCCAGAGCCAGAGCGTGACATCGACAAGCCATTCCTACTACCAATTGAAGATGTATTCTCAATTTCAGGTCGTGGTACCGTGGTAACCGGTCGTGTTGAGCGTGGTATCATCAAAGTTTCAGAAGAAATTGAAATTGTTGGTATCAAAGAAACCACTAAAACAACTTGTACTGGTGTTGAAATGTTCCGCAAATTGCTTGACGAAGGTCGTGCAGGTGAGAACTGTGGTATTTTGTTACGTGGTACCAAGCGTGATGACGTCCAACGTGGTCAAGTATTGGCGAAACCAGGTTCAATTACTCCACACACCAAGTTCGAAGCTGAAGTATACGTACTAAGCAAAGATGAAGGTGGTCGTCACACACCATTCTTCAAAGGTTACCGTCCACAGTTTTACTTCCGTACAACTGACGTAACTGGTGCTGTAGAGCTTCCAGAAGGCGTAGAAATGGTTATGCCTGGCGACAACTTGAAATTTGTTGTTGAGCTAATCTGCCCAATCGCGATGGACGAAGGTTTACGCTTCGCAATCCGTGAAGGTGGCCGTACAGTAGGTGCGGGTGTTGTAGCTAAAATCTTCGAATAAGAAGTTAGCACAAGCAAGAAAGGTCGCTTAGGCGGCCTTTTTTATTGCCTCAAGAAAAGTAAATAGCATCATTCTGCTTAGCAGGTCTTAGCAGGTCTTAGCAGGTCTTAGCAGGTCTTAGCAGGTCTTAGCAGGTCTTAGCAGGCTTAGTGTGGTAGTCCATAAAAAGCCAGTCATTGACTGGCTTTTTATTACGAGAGGTGGTTAGCCGGCATCAATAATGGCGATGGAACGAGAGCTCTCTACTCCCCCAGGGCTAGTTACAGTGACCGTCATCGTGCCTTCAGTGCGGTTGTTCGGACTACTTTCCTGTATCACGCTAAGGCCAATTAAATCACATAGCCGCACACCGTCAGGCACTGTGAAGGAGGTTTGTCCGGATAGTTCACCATTATTAGAGCCGATAGATACGGTGGTACCAGCCGGCATTTGGTTACCATTAAGATCTTGAACTGTAATCACTAAACCCTGAGATGAAACTGCGGTTAAATCAACACTGCTGACTGGACTGGTGTTAGTGGTATCAGAAATCAGAATGTTAGCGCCAGAGGTGGCCATAATGAGTACCACAGAATCGCGCACTTCGACCAAGTCACGGGTACATAAACCGTTAGTGTCCGAATCTACAATACAAGATAAGCCATTAAACAGTTCTACGATGGAACTAGCTGGTACCGTAGAGTCCTTGATACCAGTCGCGCTGTCGTACTCATTGTTTTCGTTGTAATCTCGGAATCGCTCCTCAACATTGACACTATCATGGTTAATGATGCCAGCTACATCGTAGCTACCATTTTCATTACTATCCACAAAGGCTTCACCAAGAGCGGTGAATGTTTCGCCAGTATCATATATGCGATTACCATTGACGTCAGAGTAGTACTCTTGGCCGACGGTTACCGCTAATACTGAGGCTCGCCCCACGCCATAGCGGTTGTTGCCTAGAGTGTTTACTAGGTCTCCAGGAATGTAACCAGGTGCATTACAGCTGCCTGCCGGAAGATCGTAGAGGTGACCTTTCGGGCGGGGGTTTTGGCTTGCCCAGCTAACCGAGCAGCTACTGTTGGTATCTTCGCCACTAGTTTTACAATTGCCTGAAATTTGGCCGCCATCGCTTTCAAATACGATGGTCGTATCATTAGGGATGGGATTGTTGTTTTCATCACTGACCCTCAGAGTTAGGGTGCTATTTACGCCATCGATCCCCCAAGCCTCTAAGGCTAAAGTGCTCGCCGATAACGACATACTTTGCTGTGAAGGCACGCCAGTATGAATCGCAAGCGCGTTGGAAGTGCTGGAGATGATACTGCCAGTGTCGGGGTCACTAAAGCTTGCATTGACCACGACCGTTCCTGACATGTTTCCGCTCGTGACACGGGTCAGTACTTCACCAGATGCATTGGATTGAGCTATTAGCGGGCTGATTTTTACGCCGTGTAGCTTTGAATCGAGTGCAAAAGTGACCTCTTGACCAGATTTGGGCTTGCCTGTTGGATCGGTGACAACATAAACCAGCTCGGCGATGGTTTCACCCACCGATTCTTTCAAATAAATGGTTTGTGGCGTTGCTGACTGGAAGGTAATTCCGCTGGCTTTGGTTGTGGCAATATCGATAACATAGTTTTCAGGGTCAATCACGCTGATACTCGGCGTCACAGTAATCGTATCACTGCCGCTACAACCATCAGCCTGATAAATGGCAGTTGCAACGCCGTTTACAGTGGTCACTGAATCTGAAATCTTGGCAAGATCTTGGGCGCTGCAACTAGAAGCAAAGCCTATCGCCACAGGGGTGGTGTATAGGTCACCTTGACTATCGGTAATTGTGGCACTAATACTAGCCGTTGCGTCAGAGCCCAAAGTTGCGCCATCAGTGAGGCTGGAACTTAGGGTCATCATTAGGTTGGCTTGACCTACTTGATAGTTGGCGCTAGTAGTGACGCCTAGTTCGCTATTGCTTGCGACTAAGCTATCTGCACCAGTTGTTTCCAATTGAGCGAACAAAGTAGCAATCCCCAAGCCACTCTGGTCCGTCAAGATCGTTTCTGCGCTCAGGTCTGCGTTGGTCGTTGATAATGAAATCAGTTCGTTACTTGCGGGAGCTCCGCCAGTATAGCTTAAGCGAGCGACTGCTGTAATGGGCGATTCGATAGAAAGGCTATTGGTTACGTTACATCCGGTGGGGATTTGATCTCGTGCTACACCATTGCAGTCGTACAGAGCAAGTTGAAGCTCATTTAAGCCGCCGGAACCACCAGAGTTGATTTGCACTTGGTAGTTCTCTGTGGCCGTAACAGTGGCGGTTTCTCCATTGCTCTGATAGCTATAAGTAGCGATAACTGAGTCAGCATTGGTGGCATCGGTACGTGCGCTCATTGTTGTATGACCGATGCCATTATCACCAATCAGAATGGTGGTTGCTTTAAGTTCAGCACTATTGGTACTCAGACTGACCAGTTCATTCGCGATAGCGCTCGCATTTGAGAGTGTGACTACAACGTAGGTATCAGTATCACTGGGAACGGTATTAGTTTTCACACACCCCTGCGGAATTAATGCAGTATTAATCCCATCCGCACAGGTATAAAGGGCAATACCGATTGAAGCGGTGGTGCTTGAGCTGGTTCCACCATCGCCACCACTGCTGCCCCCACCGCTGAGGTCGACACTGCCGTCTCCCCCACACGCGAATAGTATTGAACTAACGAAAATTAATAAGCTGTGTTTGAACCACACCATGGTTATTCCTCCGTGAACCGATACGACCTGTATTCGGAAATCCTGATAGTTTACTTATATATCATATCTAAGCGTTTCTTGGCATTACCGTGTTTGTGAATGCGAGCTTTATAGCAAAGTTTCTTAGATCGCGACTTAGCCTACACGAGTTACTCGCTTACAGTATGGTTGATTGAGACGAAGCAGCGTATTATTAGCTGTAATTAAAGGAGAATGCATGAACCTTCGTGATTTAGAGTATTTAGTGGCTTTACAAGAGCTGAAGCATTTTCGCAAAGCTGCGGAAAAATGTTTTGTCAGTCAGCCGACTTTGAGTGGTCAGGTTGCCAAGTTAGAAGAAGAGTTGGGCTTGTTGTTGATCGAGCGTACTTCTCGCAAGGTGATTTTTACGCATGCTGGCGATGAGTTGGCTGCTAAGGCCCGACAGATCCTGCTCGAGGTAAAGGGCCTTAAAGATATGGCGAAGAGCTTTCAGGCACCAATGGCTGGCCCCTTACATATGGGCTTAATTCCTACTTTGGCGCCGTATTTATTGCCCCAAATAGTGCCACATATTCGTTCTGAATTTACCGATATGGCCCTATTTCTTTATGAGGAACAAACACATATCTTGTTGCAACGCTTAGAGGATGGTGATTTAGATTGCCTATTGTTGGCTTATCTTCCTGAAATGGAACGTTTTGGTTCGATCGATTTATTTGATGAAGCGTTAGTGCTCGCCATACCTTCTCAGCATAAGTGGCAGCATCAGGCTCACATTGAATTGACTGAATTAAGAGGCGAGCAATTGTTGATGCTGGAGGATGGCCATTGTTTGCGTGATCAGGCCATGGGTTACTGTTTTGCGGCTGGGGCGAAAGAAGATAACAGTTTTAAGGCGACCAGTCTTGAGACTCTAAGACATATGGTGGCTGCGGGCATGGGGATCACTTTATTGCCACAGTTGGCTATCCCTCTGGAAACTGAGCAAAATGGCATTTGTTATCGCCATTTTAGCGCTCCTGAGCCGAGCCGACGGATTAGCCTGTTATATCGTAATAACTCGGTACGTCGACCCTGCTTTAATCAATTAGCCGCCCTGATTAAGCGGCATACTCACTTTGATTAAAATAGTTCGTCTTCAGCATCAAAGACTGAACCACTGCTCGGTTTAACATACTCGCTAGGTTCAGTTCCTTTTTCAAAGTATTCGAATCGAGTCGTGTAATCGCTGGCGGTGGTTAACAAGCCGCTGGCGCGGTCTATCCGCACCGTACTTATATTTTTAGGGATTGACCAAGGTTGTTCAGGGATCCCTTCTAAGCCTACTTTCATGAAGTCTATCCAAGCGGGTTGCGCAGTTCTGGCTCCAAACTCTTTCCCTGTGACTTGATCTTTGCCTAAATTAGCATTGTATGAGGCTTCACCTAATTCGCGATTGAAATCGTCAAATCCTATCCAAGATGTGACCACTAAGCCGGGGCCGAAGCCCGAAAACCAAGCGTCTTTGGCATCATTGGTGGTACCTGTTTTACCGGCAATATCGTGTCGTTTTAGCTCTCTTGCTGCACGCCAACCTGTGCCATTCCAACCTGTTTTATGTGCCCAACTTCCTCCGCCCCAAATGACGCTATTCATCGCTTGTGAAACCAAAAAAGCATTTTGTGAACTAATAATTCGTGGCGCCAAGTCTTCTGTTTCAGCAAATGAAATCGCACATTGTTTTAGTGGATCGCCAGTTTGTTCAAGTAGCTCATCTAAGTCTGGCGCATGATTAATAATCTCATGGCAATCATCACAGGCGACTTTCGGTAACTGCTGGAAGATCACATGGCCTTCGCCATCTTCTATTCGGTCAATAAAATAAGGACTGACTAAATAGCCGCCATTGGCAAAAGAGCCGTAAGCACTCGCCACTTGCATCGGAGTTAATGACGCTGAGCCTAGAGAAAGTGATTCGTTGCGGGGGAGCTCATTCGCAGGAAAGCCAAATTTGGCTAAGTGCGAAATCATCGTATTGATGCCTAAGTCGCGCATTAAACGCACCGAAATAACATTTTTAGATTTTGCCAATCCCACTCTCAAACGGATCGGACCATCGTAAACTGGCGGTGAATTTTTGGGACGCCATGCGACGCCCATCGCCTGATCCCAGCGATTAATTGGGGCATCATTTTCTAAGCTCGCTAAGGTCATACCATGTTCAAATGCGGCGGAGTAGAGGAAAGGTTTAATATTGGAACCCACTTGCCGGCTGGCTTGAGTCACGCGGTTAAATTTACTCTGATTAAAGCTAAAACCGCCAACCAGTGCTTCTATTGCACCATCCAGCGGAGAAATCGCAATCAGTGCCGCGCCAGCATCTGGAAGTTGTGATAGTTGATAATGAGTCAACTCTGATTTTTGGGCTTCGCTGTTGTTTGGCGCAGTTGAATCACTACTTGAGTCTGGACCCGTTTCAGCGCTTACTTGGTTGAGGGCGACAACCCAAATAATATCTCCAGCAGTGAGCACTTCAGTGGCTGTTTTAGGCGCCGGCCCTTGCCGGGTATCACTAATAAAACGGCGAGCCCACTGCATATTATCCCAGTCGATCACCCCCACTTCCCCTTGTTTGGTCACGATGGTCGCTTGCTGTTCGGTGACCGATATCACCGCTGCAGCGACAAGTTCTCCATAGTTAGGAAAGTTGGCTAATTGTTCACTGATTTGCTGAGGCTCCAAGGCGGGCTGTCCGGGTTTCCATAGCTGGTCTATTGCTCCGCGATACCCATGTCGTTGGTCATAATTTAATAGGTTTTTGCGCAATGCTGAGGTGGCCGCATTTTGCCGTTTAGCTGTAATGGTGGTGTATACATCCATGCCGGATATGTAGGCGTCTTCACCAAATTGTTCAAGGATCTGCTGGCGGACCATTTCTGCAAGATAGGGAGCCGGTAACGTAATTTCTGCACCATGGTAGGATGCAGTAATTGGGGCTTGATTGGCTTCATCGAAGCGAGCCTGGTCAATATAACCGGTCTCTAGCATTCTTCCTAAGACTACTCTTCGGCGATCACGAGCGCGTTCTGGTGAACGAATTGGATTGAGTGCAGAAGGGGCTTTCGGCAGCCCTGCAATGATCGCGATTTGGGCGAGAGTTAATTGGTCTACCGTTTTGCCGTAATAGACTTGCGCAGCGGCTCCAACGCCGAAGGAACGGTAGCCTAAGGAAATCTTATTAAGATATAGCGACAAAATTTCATCTTTTGATAGCTGTTGCTCAATCTTAAGGGCTAAGAAAATTTCTTTTATTTTTCGAATATAGGTTTTTTCACGACTTAAAAAGAAATTTCGGGCAACTTGCTGGGTGATGGTACTTGCTCCTTGGCTTTTCTCGCCAGTTGCAAGTAGATTAACCGCTGCTCGGGTGATACCGATCGGGTCAATGCCTGGGTGAGAATAAAAACGCGCGTCTTCGGTGGCAAGGAAGGCATGAATCATCTCATCAGGGATATCTTCAATGGCTAAGGGGATCCTTCTTTTTTCTCCAAATTGCGAGATTAACTCGCCGTCGGCACTGAATACTCGCATCGGCGTTTGCAGCTGGATGTCGCGCAGAGTGCTTACGTCTGGTAACTGCGGCGCGACATAAAAATACAGTGCGGTGACTGCGACTAAGCCGAGGCTAGAACCTAAGAAAATTAAAAATAACAGTCTTTTAAGCCATTTCATTACTAAAGTTGTACTCTGTATCGAAAGAACCGTCGATTATATCGTCAAATTGTGACCTGTTTCGACAACTTTCTTAAGATCTATTAGCGTATAGATCAATTACTAGTTATTCTTTATCTACAGGTAACTGTTTAATTTAAAAAGATAGTTGGCGGGTCATGATACTAGGGATAGGTAAAAAGACATCGGCTGCGTTGTTAGGGATAGATTTCGGCTCTGCTACCATCAAAGGTCTGCTACTCTCAAAATCTGCTCAGGGGTTTAAAGTAGAGGCGGTTGCGGAGGTCGTTACACCAACTGGCGCACTGGTCGATAATCAAGTCGTTTCTCCAGAAGAGATTACGGCGTCTTTACGCGAATTAAAAAGAAAATTTCCTTCCCGTAATCGTCAAGTGGCGACTGCTGTCGCAGGTAGTCACGTGATTACCAAAATCATATACATGGACAATAGTTTGTCCGATTTGGAGCTAGAGACTCAAGTTGAGCTTGAGGCCGAAAACTCAATCCCCTTTCCTATTGATGAGATCAGCCTTGATTTTGAAGTCCTCGGTAGTAACGAAAGTGATGCGAATCGTAACAATGTATTATTAAGTGCGGCACGTACCGAAGCGGTTAGCATTCGTGCCGAAGTATTGGCAAATGCTGATTTCGAAGCCAAAATTGTTGATGTTGAGTCGCATGCCTTAGGCCGAGCTTGGCATTATTTATTGCATCATCAAGAAGATGAATTTGACGATAGCAAAATCATTGGCTTGGTCGATATAGGTGAATCCACGCTCAATTTTGCTATCCTCAATAAAGGTGAAGTGGTTTACAACCGCGCCCAAAACTTTGGCGGTGCCCAATATACACAGCAAATCGCTAGTTTTTACAGCTTAAGCCTGGAAGAGGCGAAAGAGATGAAAATTAGTGGCCGTCTACCCGAGAACTATGAAATTGATGTTTTCGCTCAGTTTGTTAGCGGGGTCATTCAAAACGTTCGTCGGCAAGTGTCGCTATTTTTGAGTTCTAGCGGATATAAGTCTTTGGATGCGCTTGGCGTGAGCGGCGGTAGTGCTTTGTCTGACGAATTAGTCTTACAGATGCAGAATGATTTAGAACTGCCAGTTATCAAGGCTGAGCCTTTCAATCATTGCCAGTTTGATCGTTCTGTTGATCCCGACGGATTACGCCGCGATGGAGGGAAGTATATGGTGGCTTTGGGTCTTGCTTTGAGGGGTTTTGATAATGTCTAACATTAACTTGCTTCCATGGCGGGAAGAGCTCAAGGCAAAACAAAGGCGTGATTTTTGGCTGAGTTTGGGGGTCGCCGCTGGCCTTACCTTATTCGCTTCATTTGGGGTGCAAAACTATTATACGAGTCTGCAAAATAAGCAACTTGCGCGTAATCAGTATTTAGAAACTGAAATAGCGGTCCTCGACCAGCAAATTGGTGAAATACGTAAAATAAAAGAGCAGAAAAAAAGCTTAAATGAACGAATCAGCTTGATTCAGAAGTTGCAAGAAAGTCGTAATGTTCCAACCAAAATATTCAACATCCTACCATTGATTTCGCCAGCCGGAGTTTATCTGGATAGCTTAACTTTTCAAAATTCCTTGATTAGCCTCGATGGGAAGAGCGAAGCCAACTATCGAGTCGCGAGTTTAATGCGCAATATTGAGCAAAAAACTTGGTTAGGTAGCCCCAAGATTAGTTCCATCGTCGCTTTATCGAACAAACAAGCGGATATGGAGCTGAGTAAGTTTCAACTTGAATTCGTCGTTAAGTTGGGTCTGCCAAGTGAAAAAGTCGGAGCTAAGTAATGGATTTACAACAGCTTAATGAATTAGATTTAGAAAGCATCGGCACTTGGCCTCGGCCTGCAAAAATAATATTCATTGGTCTCATTTGTGGCTTGATTGCGGCAGGATTTTATTACGTTCAAGTATCAGATGAACAAACCAAGTTGGCTCAATTTGAAGCACAAGAACAAGAGTTACGTAGCAAATTCGAAATTAAAGCTGCTTTAGCAAGTAACTTGCCTGCTTATCAGGCGCAAATACAGCAGATGCGAGATGCCTTTTCCTCTTTGCTCAAACAGCTGCCCGAAAAACATGAGATCCCAGGTTTGCTAGACGAGTTGAGTTTTATCGGTATCGATAATGGCTTAGAGTTTCACCGTATTAACTGGGAGCCAGAAGTTGAACGTGAGTTTTCAACTGAGTTACCGATAAAATTAGAAGTGAGTGGAACTTACCATCAGTTAGGTGGTTTTGTGAGTGCCGTTGCCGCTTTACCGCGAATTGTGATTCTCGATGATATTTCGCTGAAAAAACAAAAAGACGGCGCAGTTTTAACGATGGCGATGTTAGCGAAGACCTACCGTTATAAAGAGAAAATAGAGCCTAAGGATAAGTAATGAGAGCAATCATATTAGGGCTAAGCTTGCTTACATTATTTGCTTGTGGGGGCTCCAAAGATGATTTACAGCAATATGTCATGCAAGTGAAAGCGCGTAAGGTTTCGGTGAAACAAGATGTGCCAGAAATTAAGCCTTTTGAGCATCTTGCTTACCAGGCCGATAACCTAAGAAACCCTTTTACGAGCCCTGTTCCTGAAGCGGAAGCGATTGCTCTAGCCTCTGAAAAGGAATGCTCTTTAGCACCGAATTTTGACCGTGAGAAACAACCACTCGAACAGTATTCTTTGGCGAGTCTAACGATGCGCGGGATCATGGGGGATGGTGCAAACCTATGGGCCTTAATTGATGTTCCTAGTGGTGAATTGTATCGAGTGAGAGAAGGTAATTTTCTAGGCTTGCATAACGGTATTATCATAAAAGTTAGTCAGCTCGGTTTAGATATTAAAGAAGTCGTTTCTGATGGTGAAGGCTGTTGGAATGAGCGAAATACTCAGCTTTTGCTTTCGAAAGTGGAACAATAGGATAAATGGCATGAAGGGAAGAATGCTGCAAGGTATCTGCAACAGTAGCTTAATATTCGCGGGGCTTTTCTGTTATGCAGCTCAAGCTTGGGCTAACGCCCAGTTAATTCAGCTGAATACCAACCCGATGATTAAAGGCGCGGTAGAAATTGAGTTACTATTTGATGCGCCTATCGAGCAGGTAAATGATCACCTCGAATACTCTCCTAATCAGTTAGTGATTGACGTTGCAAATGCCAGCTCCGCACTGAAGGTTAATCCTTTGATTATTGGCCGAGGCGGGGTGAAACAAGTACAAAGCTTACAGACAGAGTCTGGTTTACAACTCGTTTTGGCCTTGGAAAGCTTAGTCCCATATCAAGTACAACAAGACTCTAAACGGCTGCTGATTAAGTTAGGTGCGCTGCCTACTACTGCCACCGCAAGCAATTCTAAGTCTACAACGGTTAACAATGCTTTTGAAACCGCCAGTCGTGTTGAGCATGCTACGATCAATCATATTGAAGGCATCGATTTTCGGCGGGGCAAAGGTGGAACCGGCCAGCTGATGATTGATCTGAATAATCGCTCTATCGCTGCCGATATTAAACGACGCGATAATAGTTTGATTGTCGATTTTTATAATACCGATATTGCCGACGAAAATGTTTATGTGATGGATGTGAATGACTTCGCAACCCCAGTCGATAATGTTGAAGTCTTTAAAGATGAGGCGAAGGTGCGTTTAGTCGTGACGATTAACGGGGCTTTTGATTATCGTTATGATCAATCAGGAGAACTGTTTCTGGTTGAAGTTAAACCTTTGCAAGCGGAAGAAGTCGCGAAAGCTGCGTATCAGGGCAAGCCCATTTCTCTGAATTTTCAAGATATTCCAGTACGTACCGTGCTGCAATTAATTGCTGATTTTAATCAATTAAATCTAGTCACAACGGATTCCGTGGTTGGTAATATCACCTTGCGTATGGATGATGTTCCCTGGGAGCAAGCTCTCGATATAATTTTGAAAGTAAAAGGTTTGGATAAACGCCTTGATAATAATGTGTTGTTAATTGCGCCTGCGGCAGAGTTGGCTGAGCAGGAACGACAACAATTAGAAAGCGCTAAGCAAGTTGCCGATTTAGCCCCTCTGTATTCAGAATATATCCAAGTGAATTACGCGAAGGCCTCTGACTTATCGGCCTTGCTTAAAAATGAGCAGGCGTCGATGTTATCCGAGCATGGTTCGGTGAGTGTGGACGAGCGAACCAATACCTTGTTGGTAAAAGATACCGAAGACTCGCTAAGCGATATTAAGGCGATGATTAAGAAATTGGATGTCGCGGTTCAACAAGTTGTGATTGAAGCGCGCATGGTTACGGTACTTGATAGTGTCAGTGAAGAGCTCGGTGTACGCTGGGGGGTGACTAATTCGGGGTCAGTCGGTGGTAGCACTGGGATTACAAGCGGAAGCTTAGAAGGTGTTGATAGCGTCGTCTCTGGCGACATTCCAGCCTTGGACGATCGCCTAAATGTTAACCTTCCGGTCACTGATGCCGCAGGCTCGATTGCTTTTCAAGTGGCTAAGCTCGCGAATGGACAAATTCTCGATCTAGAATTGTCTGCCTTGGAGCAAGAGAATAAAGGCGAAGTGATCGCCAGCCCAAGAATTACTACCGCCAATCAAAAGGCGGCCTACATTGAGCAAGGTCGAGAGATTCCTTACGTAGAAAGCTCGTCTAGCGGGGCAACGGCGGTGACCTTTAAAAAGGCGGTGCTAAGTCTTAAGGTGACTCCGCAGATTACCCCAGATGGGAATGTTATTTTGGACTTAGTCATTACCCAAGATTCCGAAGGTGAAGCCGTTGCTACCTCTACCGGGACAGCGATTGCCATCAATAAACAGGAGATTGGAACTCAGGTCTTGGTGAAAAACGGCGAAACGATAGTCTTGGGGGGGATCTTTCAGCAGCAAACAACTGACTATGTGAAAAAAGTTCCGATATTGGGCGATATTCCGGGTTTAGGTGTATTGTTTAGAACCACGACTCAAAGCGTAGAAAAAAATGAATTATTGATTTTTGTTACCCCAAGGATCCTGGTTGATAGTCTCTAGGAAAATCAGAGTATCGGGTTTAATCTGAGTCAATCGTGGTTGAAGGTGATTTTGCGGTTGCCAAAGTCCCCTTCATGCTGAGATAATCGCGCCCTGATCTTTTTACTAAGGTTGGTACATTAGGTGCCCGCATTGCGGGGAGAAAATAGACAAAGATAAATTTGAAGAAGCATGGCTGAGAAACGAAATATCTTCCTTATAGGACCGATGGGTGCTGGGAAAAGCACCATTGGTCGTCATTTAGCACAGCAATTACATTTGCAGTTTTACGATACAGATCAAGAGATTGAACGCCGTACTGGCGCGGATATCGCTTGGGTATTTGACGTAGAAGGCGAAGCTGGTTTTAGAGTCCGAGAAGAAGGGGTTATTGATGATCTGACCCAACTTCAAGGCATCGTATTGGCCACCGGAGGTGGTTCAGTCATTAGTAAAGAAAACCGTAATCATCTTTCTGCTCGCGGCATAGTGGTTTATCTAGAAACTACCATTGATAAGCAGTTTGCTAGAACACAACGCGATAAACGTCGTCCTTTATTACAAAGTGATGAGCCAAGAGAGGTCTTGGAAAATCTAGCTGAAGAACGTAATCCGATGTATGCAGACGTAGCTGACTATACGGTTAAAACAGATGATCAAAGTGCCAAAGCAGTGGCTAACCAAATTATTGAACTTTTAGGATTCTAAGCTAATCATGGAATGTTTAACAGTTGCTCTCGGTGAGCGTAGTTATCCCATCACTATCGGGCAAGGACTAATTAGTCAGCCCGATTTTTTTACTTCTGCTATTGCTAGTAAAAAAGTAATGGTTGTTACAAATACTACGGTCGCGGAACTCTATTTAGAGCCTCTGTTGAAGGGTTTGAGTGCTTTTCAAGTGGATGTAGTTAGTTTGCCCGATGGCGAGCAGTACAAAAACTTGCAGACACTTGATCTTATTTTTTCTGGATTATTGGAAAAACAACATAGCCGTGATACCACCATTGTTGCCTTAGGCGGCGGCGTGATTGGGGACATGGCTGGATTTGCTGCCGCTTGTTATCAACGGGCGGTTCCTTTCGTACAGGTACCAACCACTTTATTATCGCAAGTTGACTCATCGGTTGGTGGTAAAACCGCAGTGAATCACCCTCTCGGTAAAAATATGATCGGTGCTTTCTACCAACCAAAGGCGGTACTGATCGATATTGATTGTTTAGCGACCTTGGATAAACGTGAGTTATCAGCGGGCATGGCCGAAGTAATCAAGTATGGCATTATTTATGATGCTGACTTTTTCACTTGGTTGGAGAATAATCTTGATCCGTTGATGCAATTAGATGCAGTATTAATGACTCAAGCAATTGCTCGTTGTTGCGAAATTAAAGCCGAAGTTGTGGCTAAAGATGAAACCGAGCAGGGGATTAGAGCTTTGTTAAATCTAGGTCATACCTATGGTCATGCGATCGAAGCAGAGCAAGGTTATGGCGTTTGGCTACATGGCGAAGCAGTTGGGGCGGGAATGGTGATGGCTGCCGAAACCGCTGAGTTAGTTGGAATGCTCTCTCAACAGCAAGTACAACAGATCCGAACTTTGATTAAACGTGCCCAGTTACCGATTGCTCCACCGGCAGATATGGGGGTTGCGCAATTCCTACCTCACATGTTGCGCGATAAAAAAGTACTAAATGGGAAACTTCGTTTAGTATTACCGAATGCTATCGGTTCAGCAGAAGTTGTTGATACGATTACTGAAAATAATATAGAAACAGTTATTCATCGATTTCAATAAGGCTATTTGAATGGTGAGAGTGCGGCCTGATGCCGAGTTTGCGCAACTGCAAAGCCAATTACGTTTGCGCGATAGACTGATCACCCAAATTCGTTTTAGTGCCAAGCTAATTTGTATTACTGGCAGTGTGGGCTCGGGTAAATCCTTTATCGCCAGTGGGATACTCGAACGTGCTCAGTTCGCGAATCATGCCTTAGTGACTGCCAGCGATAAAGACGATGGCTCTCGCTTGCGTCGAGAACTGCTACAACAGTTATTACATGATCCATTGTTTAACCAAGATGATCCTTTATTTGATAGCTTTAAACGCAATGTACAAGAAACCAATGCTCCGTTAGTGATTATGATCGATGATGCCCATCGATTAACGACAGAATTACTAAGAGAGTTGTTGGAGTTTTATCAACATTACAATCAGCTATACCAATATTCCTTATCGTTACTGTTATTCGCAGAAGCTAGCAATAGCTTTAGTGCTCAGTTGGATGTGTTGAGCGCTGATATTCTGTATTTTGAGGTTCCCTCACTGAGCGACAATGAGTCTTTTGAATTGGCTTCATTGTTATTTAATCGAGCCGAGTATGTTGCGGAGTTTGAAAATCAACAAGCAATCGAACAACATATAGCATCGGCGAAAGGAAACCCTCGTCTTATTTATCAATTTGTCGATCAAATCGTTACTGGAGATATCCCCATGTCGGAAGCTAGTGCTCCTAATAGAAAAAAACTTTATATCGCCATTGTTGTCGTATTGTGCGCAGCAGTCGCTGGTTTACTGGTTCAGTTGGTCAACGACTGGGGTAAAGAGGATAAGGGAAATGATAGCCGTATTGCCTTGGCTCTTATGGAGGAGCCGACTTTAGCCAATGGCTCTACTCCGGCCGAAGAATTCGCATCGGCGCAAGCGAATTCCAGTTCTAGCACTCAAGTCGATACCGCTAAACTACCTTCGTTAGATGTTGCGACAGAAGTTGATTTGACCGCACAAAGTCAAGCCAAGCAATTACGAGTGGTGGTTGAGGATGATGTCGTGAGTAAGTTGTTAGCGGATCAGGGAAAAGCCGAAAACCAAGCTAAGCCTGACTTGACGAGCAACATTAATGATAGTGAAAACTTGTTGGTTGAGCCACAACCATCAACAATATCGACCGATAAAATTGAGTCAGCCGATGTGACGAAAGAAGTTCCAATTCAGTTGACCGATGTGAAGTCTTTGCTTCAAGCTAAACCAGCGAAACATTATACTTTACAGTTAATGGCGTTGAAAAATCGAGAAAAAGCCGAGCAATTTGTTTCTTCTCGCAAATGGTATCATGAGGTATGGGTCTACCATTCGTCGGCTAATCCAAATGTGCCTTATAAAATCATTTATGGTGATTTTACGACGCGGGAGCAGGCTCAAGCTGCACGTCTCAATTTGAAAAAGCAGAATCTGGATTCTTTGATCAAGCAATTTAGCCAAGTTCAGTTCGAATTAACGGAATCGTGATGACGCATCTTCGAGCCTTTTTTCAGTGGGTAGAGCATTTTGGCGAAACAAGGCAGAAGACTGATTTGTTGGTGTGTCTATTATATTTAGCTGAAGGTCATCTGTGAGTCGTAATATATCTTCAGTTAATCGTAAGTCTCCGTTGAAGTGGGCTGGTGGCAAGAAGCGCATTGTTGATGAAATCAAAGTGAATCTTCCATCTACTGGAAAGAAGCGTTTGATTGAGCCATTTGTAGGTGGCGGTTCGGTGTTTCTTAATTTTGAGTTTGATGAATACCTATTGGTGGATACTAACCAAGATCTCATTAATCTGTTTGGGTTCATCAAAACGCAGCCGGATAGATTTATTAAGGAAGCAGAAAACTTCTTTATTGGTAACCATAATCATCCCGATTTCTACTATCAGCTGCGCGAGCAATTTAATCAATCCACAGATCCATATGAACGCTCATTACTCTTCGTCTACTTAAATCGACACGGTTATAACGGGCTATGTCGTTATAATAAAAGTGGTGGATTTAATGTACCTTTTGGACGCTATAAGCGGCCTTACTTTCCTCGAGAAGAGTTTATCGAATTCTCTAAGGTCGCTCAGCGTGCATCATTTGTATGTGGTGATTTTGAACAGGCATTTCTCGCTGCGGGTGAACATGATGTTGTTTATTGTGATCCGCCTTACTCGCCAATTAATCGAACCTCGAACTTTACTGCTTATGCTGGAAATAAGTTTACCGATGATGACCAACGTCGTTTAGTTGAATGCGCGCTGCAAGCGAAGCAGCGTGGTGTATCTACACTTATATCAAACCACTTTACCGACTTCACTCAGGAGCTATATGCTGGCGCTGATACACTTAGCTTGTTGAGTGTTCAACGTAATATTAGCTGTAAGGGAAGTGTGCGAGGCAAGTCTAAAGAGGTTATGGCGCTTTATTCGGGAAGCTAGGCGGCGCATTAAAGCGCCTTGTTTGTTAGTTTATTTCTGCAACTCGATTTCGAAAGTGTTGGTGAGCGGATTCCGAAATATCGCATCCGAGATATTCTCGGCCTAAGTTTTTAGCGGCGATTAAGACCGAACCAGATCCAAAAAATGGATCGACGACCAGCTGATTTTTCGTGCTGCTTTGAGAAATTAGTGTTTCAAGCAATGGCACTGGCTTTTCTGTGGGATATCCGCGATAAACTCGTTTACATTCAAGAATATCTGGTATGCCTAAATTATTGAGTTTCTTTTTTCCTTTTTCAAAGAAAAGGATGTACTCGTGACGAGCTCTGTAATGGTATCCCATGCCGATTGTGACTTTATCCCAAATAATAGGTTTCCAAAATTTGAATCCTATTTTTTCTGCAATTGGTTTTACGACAAACATTGTTTCTTGATCGCAGAATAAGTAAAAATGCGAATTGTTCTTCAGAACCCGATATATCTGCTTGAGAAGCGTTTCAAAACGCGCATTCGGGAAAATTTCAAACCACTGATTACTAGACGATTTACTTACTTTTAGTCTGGTGGTTGTCCCGATATTTCGGTGCTTTTCCAGGGACTCGTAGGGTGGATCTGTGATTAAAAGATCGACGCTTGCATCGGCAAGTGTCGCAAGCCAACTGACCGCATCATCTCGATAAATTTGCATTGAACCTCTAGACTAAACTGCTACATACGCGCCCATTTTCTGAGACATGAGAAGGTACACCTTTCTTCAATTTACGGCAATCGATACAATAACTTTGATCGCCATCTGGATTTTTAGCCGTTTTTCTCGCAGGTGTCTTTCCAAAGGATAATGGCTAGGGATGAAATACATGTTCACTGCCGTTTGCAGCTGAACAATGTGGGCAAGATTTATAGTTTCTAGTAGTTTGAGGATCTTTTTTATAGATCATTCCATTCTTTAATGCTCTGTTACAACAGTTACAAGCCATATTATTCATCCTAAGTGATTTAGTGATAAATAATATAAGGCGAATCACCAACTGATTTTGAGATTGACCCGAGATTTACGAGTTCAAGATGTGGTCGTTCTCAAGCCAATGAAGGGAACTCGAATCATCCGCTTAGATTGACTCGAGTTGGTGAGTCGAGAGGATATCTCAAATCATTAAGTGATCGCGGTGACTAGTAATACCAGACTCATTACGAGGGCCAATACCATCACGATCCCAAGGCCGATAAATTGCCAAGCTTTACCCTGACTAAAATCCTGCTGGCGTTGTTTGTCTGATTGAACACCTAATAATGCGGCGAAGACACTTTTCAGTATACTTGAAGGCTTTTCGGCCATTATTTAGTCCCTATATTGAGGCGGTTTAAGTCAAGCATAAAACAATCTTGGTAGAGTGATTGGATCATGCCTCAAGCTGCGCTAAAATTGCGCACTTTCAAACCCAATGGTTATTCCAATGAGCACACCTTTTTTAATTGCCCCTTCTATTCTAGCTGCTGATTTTGCCCGTTTGGGCGAAGAGGTGGAAAATGTACTTGCCGCAGGCGCAGACGTGATCCACTTTGATGTGATGGACAATCACTATGTGCCAAATTTAACCTTTGGGCCAGCCGTATGTCAGGCCTTGCGTAATTACGGCATTGAAGCGCCTATCGACGTGCATTTAATGGTTAAGCCAGTGGATAGTCTGATCCCCGAGTTTGCGAAAGCGGGGGCAAGCATGATTACTTTTCATGCCGAAGCTTCAGAGCATATTGATCGTAGCTTACAACTGATCAAAGAGCAGGGCTGTCAAGCGGGCCTAGTATTGAATCCCGCGACGCCACTACACTACTTGGATTATGTGATGGATAAGTTGGATATGATCTTGTTGATGTCAGTCAATCCCGGTTTTGGTGGTCAAAAATTCATTCCTGGTAGCCTTGATAAATTACGTCAAATTCGCGATAAAATTGATGCCAGTGGTTATCCGATTCGTTTAGAAGTGGATGGCGGTGTCACGCCGGATAATATTGCCGAAATCGCCGCCGCAGGCGCTGATATGTTTGTTGCTGGCTCGGCTATTTTTAGCAAACCAGATTACCGAGCAGTGATTGAGCAAATGCGTGCCGAATTAGCCAGTTTAAGTAAATAATAAGTAGTGAGCCTATATGACAACGTTAAACAAAATTAAGCTCATCGCTTTTGATTTAGATGGCACATTAGTCGATAGTGCGCCCGATTTGGCCTTAGCCATTAATGCGATGTTAGTTGATTTAGGTCGTGATGTGTTTAGTGAAGCGACGATCCGCCATTGGGTAGGCAATGGTGCCGAAGTTTTGATTAAGCGAGCACTCTCTGGTTGTTCAGAGATTGCGGCAGATCTAGACGAAGCGCTTTACTTAAGTGCAAAACCTTTATTTAACCGACATTATGCTGAAAAGCTGTGTGTAGCGAGTCGCTTATATGCAGGGGTTCGTTTAAGCTTAGCGGCGTTAGCCGAGATGAACCTTCCAATGGCGATTGTGACGAATAAACCAAGCTTGTTTACCCAACCACTATTAGAACAGCTTGATCTTGCGCAATACTTTGATGTGGTATTATCTGGTGATAGCTTAGCGCGTAAGAAGCCAGACCCTTTACCTTTAACTCACTTAGTTGGTCAGTATCAACTGGGTATTGAACAGTTGCTGATGGTCGGTGATTCAAAAAATGATATTCAAGCAGCAAAAGCTGCAGGATGTCGCTCACTAGGCTTGACCTATGGTTATAACTACGGTGAAGATATTGCCTTAAGTGACCCCGATTTTGTGGCGGATAGCCTCGAGACCCTGGTTGAATTAATGTCGGGTTCAGTCACGGCTTAAGTCCCATTTGTATTGTTTAAGTAGGAAAATCATGAGTAAACCCGTTGTATTAAGTGGCATTCAGCCATCCGGTTCGTTAACCATTGGTAATTATATTGGGGCGATTAACCAGTGGATCCACATGCAAAATGAATATAACTGTCATTTCATGCTGGCAGATTTGCATGCGATAACAGTTCGTCAAGAACCTAAGCAATTTAAAAACCAAGTCTTAGATGGTTTAGCCATGTACATAGCTTGTGGTTTAGATCCCGACAAGAGCACCATCTTTGTCCAATCACAGGTACCAGAGCATGCTCAACTCGCTTGGGTACTTAATTGTTATACCCAAATGGGCGAATTGAATCGGATGACTCAGTTCAAAGATAAGTCGACCAAGTATGCGAATAACACCAATGCGGGTTTATATACTTATCCGGCTTTAATGGCGGCGGATATATTACTTTATCAGGCAAATGCGGTGCCGGTAGGGGAAGATCAAAAGCAACATTTAGAACTCACGCGTGATATTGCTAATCGTTTCAATAATCTTTACGGCGAAGTGTTCACGGTACCCGAACCATTTATTCCTCAGTTTGGTGCGCGAGTGATGTCGCTGCAAGAGCCAACCAAGAAGATGTCTAAGTCCGACGATAATGTTAAAGCTTTCATCTTGCTTAGCGATACACCCAAACAAATTGCTAAGAAAATTAAAGCTTCGGTGACCGACTCTGATGAACAGGCGCGGATCTATTTCGATCGGGAAGAAAAACCCGGTGTGTCTAATTTGCTCACGTTACAGTCGGTGGCCACTGGTCAGTCAATTGATGACTTGGTCGCGGGATATGCTGGTAAAATGTATGGTCACTTGAAAGTGGATACCGCCGATGCGGTGGTGGCAATGATGGAACCTATCCAAGCGCGCTATCATGCGCTGCGTGAAGATGAGTCAGCCCTGCAAGCAATCATGGCTAAAGGCGCGGCGCGAGCTAGTGAGCAAGCTCGCCAAACACTACATTCGGTCTATGAGGTACTCGGTTTTATCGGCTTAAAATAGCCTTTACAGCTTGCGGTTCGAAGAAAGCCCAGTGAATGCTGGGCTTTCGTGTTTGTAAGACGTTTGCTTAAGCGAACACGGGTTTTTAGCTTAACGAAAGATCAACCGACCTTCAGCAAAATCGTATAAGATAGTCCTCTTTTATGGCTTTGCATTATGAGTGAGACGATAAGGCTGCATGTTACTCATTATCGATAATTACGATTCGTTTACTTATAACCTTTACCAATATTTTTCGCAGTTAAAGGTTGAGGTTAAGGTGGTGCGTAACGATCAGCTCAGTATTACGCAGATCGAACAAATGGCGCCGACTCACCTGGTTATATCACCAGGACCTTGCTCGCCCAACGAGGCGGGGATATCTTTACAGGTGATCGCTGAATTTGCCGATCAATTGCCTATATTGGGGGTGTGTCTGGGCCATCAGTGTATCGCTCAGCATTTTGGGGCGAGAGTGGTCAGAGCGGACATGCCGATGCATGGTAAGGTCAGGCCAATCCATCATCAGCAACAATCAGTATTTATGGGTTTGGCCAGTCCAATGGCGGTCACCCGTTATCACTCTTTATTAGTAGAGGCTGATAGCCTGCCAGATTGTTTGGAAGTCACGGCTTGGAGCCATGATCAGCAAGGGCAAGCTTATGAAATTATGGGGCTGCAGCATCGTTCTTTGCCGATCCACTCGGTGCAGTTTCACCCGGAAAGCATTCTTACTGAACAAGGTTTAGGCTTATTCGATAACTTTATTCGTTCGACTATATAGAACACTAATGTTTAATAACGGTTTAATTTTATAATTAAATCGAATGAATAATTTATGCATATTTATGCGAAAGTTTATGTGTTTTAGAGTAAAATGGCTTATTTGGCAGGACGCTTATTTAGAGCTATGCACTGAACTTGCGTAAAAATGGTTATATTTTGTATGGTGCTTTTGCAGTATGCTCAGACATCATGCTCGATATTTGTCATAATCCCAAGAATATTTACAAACTGTTAACTTCTCTGGCTATCGTTATAGGAATCGCCAGATTGATAAGGAGAACGCTACATGTCACATGCTGTAACTCGTGCGCTTTTTGACCAAGTCATGGTTCCCAATTACGCCCCCGCGGCGATTATTCCGGTGAAGGGCGAGGGCTCTCGTTTATGGGATCAAGAAGGGCGGGAGTATGTCGACTTTGCTGGTGGAATCGCGGTCAACTGTTTGGGGCATTGTCACCCCGCCTTAGTGAAAACCTTGACAGAACAGGGCCAAACACTATGGCACCTGAGTAATGTGCTGACCAACGAACCAGCTTTACGTTTGGCTGAAAAATTGGTGAATAGTACCTTTGCCGAGAAAGTATTTTTCTGTAATTCAGGCGCGGAAGCCAACGAAGCGGCCCTAAAGTTGGCTCGTCGCTATGCGATTGAACATGGAAGCCAAGAGAAAACAAAAATCATTGCCTTCGAACAAGGGTTCCATGGACGTACTTTCTTTACCGTGACGGTGGGTGGACAAGCGAGCTATTCCGACGGTTTTGGTCCTAAACCCGCAGGTGTTGAGCACATTCCCTACAATGATACCGCAGCGCTGGAAGCGTTGATTGATGATCAAACCTGTGCAGTGATGATGGAACCTCTCCAAGGAGAGGGGGGATCATTAGCGCCGATCTAGAATTTGCAAGAAAAGTTCGCGAGCTGTGTGATAAACACCAAGCATTACTTATTTTTGATGAAGTACAAACTGGCGTCGGCCGCACAGGGGAACTTTACGCTTACATGGGTCTAGGGATCACGCCGGATATACTCACCTCGGCGAAAGCTTTAGGTGGGGGGTTTCCTATTGCGGCTATGCTGACGACAACTGAGATTGCCGCCTCAATGAAGGTCGGCACTCATGGCAGTACTTATGGTGGAAACCCCTTGGCTTGCGCTGTGGCAGCAACTGCCTTCGATATTGTTAATAGTGAATCAGTCTTAGCGGGTGTGAAACAACGGGAGCAGTGGTTCAGAGAAGCTTTAATGGCGATTAATGATAAATATCAGGTTTTTTCTGAGGTGCGCGGTAAGGGGTTACTGTTGGGTGCGGTGCTGAATGAGCAATATCAGGGGCGTGCGCGCGACTTCTTAGTGGCTGCGGCGGCGGAAGGGCTTATGGTTCTGGTGGCAGGGGCGAACGTGATCCGTTTTACCCCTTCTTTAATTATTCCTCAGCTTGATATAGAGCTGGGTATGCAGCGTTTCGAACAAGCAATTGCCAAAGTGGTAAACGGCTAGTCTTATGGGCTTAGTCTCCTTGTGATACTAAGCCACTTCAATGCTTTATTATCATTCGGCGTGACTCTAAAGGGTCGCGGTGGTTTGTTATTTGATGAATGGAGACTTCGCTATGTTAGTTATCCGCCCTATTAAGGAAACGGACTATCCTGCGTTATTACAAATGGCGGTGGCTTCAGGGGTTGGCTTCACCTCTTTACCGGTTGATGAGCCTCTTTTAAAAGAAAAGCTCGCCCATTCGATACGTTCTTTTACCGCAGATGCCGACAGCCCAGGCAATCAACATTATTTAATGGTTGCTGAAGATAGCGACACCGGAGAAGTGGTTGGGACCACCGCTATTGATGCGGCTGTGGGGATGAGTAACCCCTTCTATACTTACCATCTCGGAAAAGTGGTTCATGCTTCGCGTAGCCTCAATGTTTATAACGTGGTTGAGACTCTTACTCTGACTAATGATTATACCGGGGTGACTGAGTTATGTACGCTGTTTTTGCAAGAGTCGCATCGTCGTGGAAACAATGGACGCTTATTATCCAAATGTCGTTTCTTATTGATGGCTGAACATTCGCATTGTTTTAATGATTCAGTGATCGCCGAAATGCGGGGGGTCTCTGATGAACACGGGCGTTCACCTTTTTGGCAGTGGTTACAGGATCATTTCTTTAGTGTTGATTTCCCGACGGCGGACTACTTAACCGGGGTTGGTAAGAAAGAATTTATTGCCGAGTTAATGCCGAAATATCCGATATACGTCAACTTATTGAGTAAAGAAGCACAGGCGGTGATTGGTGAGGTGCATGAAAAAACTCGTCCAGCTTTACGCCTGCTCGAATCTGAAGGTTTTTGTAAACACGGTTATGTGGATATTTTTGATGCTGGGCCGACCGTCGAGTGCCCATTAAAGTTGATCGAAAGTGTCAAACATTCCCTCAAGGTGAGCATCAGTATTGCGGAGCCCGCCGCCTCTGCTGAAGAAATGTTACTAAGTAATGCTCGCTTAGTTGATTTTAGAGCTTGTGTGGCGGCGATCCAGTTAGATTCCGACTCATTGCGAGCGGGTATATCGGCTAGTACTGCAGCAGCCTTAGAGGTACAAGAGGGTGATCTGATTCGTATTGGTGCGCTACGTTTAGAATAGTCATAGGCTCGCCCATGGGGCCGCTATAAAGGATGTGAGGTTGTAGATGGAACATTTAAATCAGTTTATTAATGGTCAATGGCTAGCGGGTCAAGGTGCCTCGTTTCAGTCTATCGATCCAGCCAAGAATGTTTGCGTTTGGCAGGGCAATGCTGCGTTATCAGCGCAAGTCGATCAAGCCGTTAAGGCGGCACGAGCGAGCCAGTTTGACTGGTATATGCTTGGGCTAGAATCAAGAATTGCAGTGATTAAACAATTCGCGGCCTTGTTGGAGCAAAATAAAGAGCGCCTAGCCTTAGTGATTGCCCAAGAGACCGGTAAACCCTTGTGGGAAACTCGCACCGAAGTTGTCGCGATGATCGGCAAGGTGGCTATTTCTGAGAAAGCCTATGCCGAGCGAACTGGCGAGTCATCTTCTGAGTTACCGATTGCAAAAGCGGTATTACGTCACAAGCCGCATGGTGTGGTGGCGGTATTTGGTCCCTATAATTTCCCAGGACATTTACCTAATGGCCATATTGTTCCCGCTTTAATTGCCGGTAATAGTGTGGTGCTGAAACCTTCAGAACTCACGCCTTATACTTCGGAATGTATCGTTAAATTATGGCAACAAGCGGGTTTGCCTGATGGGGTACTTAACTTACTGCAAGGGGAGGTGGTTACAGGTAAGGCGCTGGCTGCTCATCCTGATATCGATGGGTTATTTTTTACTGGTAGTTCTAACACGGGTCACTTATTGCATCAGCAGTTTGCCAGTCAGCCGGATAAAATACTCGCTTTAGAAATGGGCGGCAATAATCCCTTGGTGGTTGACCAAGTCGCCGATGTTGATGCTGCGGTACACGATATTGTTCAATCCGCCTTTATTTCGGCAGGACAGCGCTGTACTTGCGCACGCCGTTTGTTTTTGCCTCGTAGTGAACAAGGTGAGCAGATCTTAGCCCGTCTATTAGAAGTCACTCAAGCCATTCAAGTGGGTCTCTATGATGCCGAGCAGCAGCCCTTTATGGGCGCAATGATTAGTGCGAAAGCTGCCGCTGGAATGGTTGAGGCCCAACGGCAGTTGCAACAGCTCGGTGGGCAGTCCTTGCTTGAGCTACAGCAGCTAGAGCAAAACAAGGGCTTGGTTACACCTGGTATTATCGATGTGACGTCTGTTGCTGCGCTGCCCGATGAAGAGTACTTTGGCCCGTTATTGCAGGTGCTCCGTTATCATGACTGGGATGACGCGATTGCTCAGGCAAATCATACTCGATTCGGTTTATCGGCAGGCTTGCTGAGCCATGATCCGCTAAAATGGGAAAACTTCCGTCATCGGATCCGCGCCGGTATTGTCAATTGGAACCGTTCGATTACCGGCGCTTCGAGTGCTGCACCTTTTGGTGGCGTGGGCGCTTCTGGAAATCATCGGGCTGGTGCTAAGTATGCGGCGGACTACTGTGCTTATCCTGTCGCCTCTATGGAAGGTGAAGCCAGCGTGATGCCAGCGGTACTCAGCCCAGGCTTACACTTTTAGGGAGAATATGATGACCTTAGATTTGTTTTTTGAACGTTTATGGCAACAATATTTGGCGGTGACACCTAGCGCCGAAGCGATCCATCAGCTGTTGGGCGATGGTCATCAGATCGTCAATGATCATATTGCCATTCGCAGCTTTAATTTACCGAATACCGGTGTGGAAGCTTTTGCGAAACACTTATTGGCGATGGGCTATCATCGAGGAGGAGAATACCATTTTGCGAATAAGCACTTAGACGCGGCTCACTTTGAGCATTCCGACCCGAGTATTCCCAAAGTCTTTATTAGTGAATTACAGGTTGAGAGCTTGTCTGATAAGGCGCAGATGATTGTTCAAGGTTTGGCTAAGCAGGTGCCATTAGCGCTTTATCAACAGCCAGAAGTTTTTTTCTGTGGCCGTCCATGGCAATTGAGCTACGCTGATTATCAGCAGCTACTTGAAGAAAGTGAATATGCCGCTTGGTTGGCTGCTTATGGTTATCGAGCGAATCATTTTACGGTGTCAGTCAACCAGCTACCGCATTTCGACAGCTTACAACAGGTGAATCAATGTTTGAGTGAGGCGGGTTATGTGCTCAATAAGCTTGGTGGTGAGATCAAAGGTTCGCCGGAAGTGTTATTAGAGCAATCTTCAACTATGGCAGATTTATCTGAAGTAGTATTTAGTGATTCTAGTCAACGCATTCCCAGTTGCTTCTATGAGTTTGCACTGCGTTATCCATTACCGAACGGTGAGTTATATTCCGGCTTTGTTGAAGCTTCGGCGGATAAAATATTTAGTAGTACTAATCGTTAGTTGGCACAATAAAAAAGCCGCATAAGCGGCTTTTTTTATAGGTAAACAGAGAGTTGCTTAGCGGGTACCGTAAACCACAATTGTTTTACCGTGGGCGGTGATAAGCTCTTGCTCTTCTAGCATCTTAAGAATACGACCAACCGTTTCACGAGAACAGCCAACAATTTGGCCGATCTCTTGGCGGGTAATCTTAATTTGCATACCATCTGGATGAGTCATCGCATCTGGCTGTTTCGCTAGGTTTAGTAAAGTCTGAGCAATTCGACCAGTCACGTCTAAGAAGGCTAAATCACCCACTTTTTGGCTGGTGATCTGCAGGCGGGTTGCCATTTGCCCTGACAAACGCATCAGGATCTCAGGATTCACTTGAATCAGTTGACGGAATTTCTTATAAGAAATTTCGGCAACCTCACAAGGGCTTTTAGCCCTGATCCAAGCGGTCCGGATCGGGTTTTCAGTGTCTTCGAAAAGGCCTAGTTCGCCCATGAAGTCACCTTGATTCAGATAAGACAAGATCATTTCCTTGCCTTCTTCATCTTTAATTAAAACCGCGACTGAGCCCTTGACTATGTAGTATAGGGTTTCGGCTTTTTCGCCGGCATGAATTAGGGTGCTTTTTGAAGGGTACTTATGTATGTGACAGTGAGAAAGAAACCACTCCATCACCGGATCAGCTTGAGGTTTGCCAATTACCATATTAAAGAAATCCTCTGTCTTTATAATTATTTACCAGCTATATACTTAGTAAATTGTATTTATTCTAATTGTTTTCCATCCACCCCTAGCATAAAAGGCTTCGGACTTTGCTGCAAGGCATTTATACGCCTTTAGTATGAGGTAATTACTAGCCATGAACCTTGACCTAGATTAAGCTGGTGAACGAAATATTAAGCAGGAGAATCTAATATGAAAGCGTCGGTCAAGTGGTCAAAAGAACTACAGTTTATTGGTGAAAGCAGTTCAGGCCACCAAATATTGATGGATGGCGACGCTGCGAAAGCTGCTCCGAGCCCGATGGAGTATGTCTTAATGGCGGCTGGTGGATGTAGTTCTGTGGATGTCATTTCTATTTTATCTAAGGCTCGGCAGCAAGTGACTGATTGCCAAGTTCATTTGGAATCAGAGCGAGCCGAGGCGGCGCCGAAGGTATTTACCAACATCCACCTGGAGTTTGTCGTAAGTGGGGTGAATTTGAGCGATAAGCACGTTGCCCGAGCGGTGCAATTGAGTATGGAAAAATACTGCTCGGTATCGTTAATGTTGGGTAACAGCTGTGAAATTAGCCACAGCTATCGGATTGAAAGCGCGAGTTAACGAACTTTTCCGGTTTCCAGCAATTGTTGGATCATCGGTGATAAAATTAGCTCCATGGCGAAACCCATCTTTCCTCCTGGAACCACGATGGTGTTTTGCCGCGACATATAAGCACCGTCAATCATCTGTAACAGATAAGGAAAATTAACGTTTTTGAGTCCTCTAAAACGGATCACTAACATGCTTTCATCGAGTGACGGAATACTCTTAGCGCTAAAAGGGTTTGATGTATCGACCGTAGGGACGCGCTGAAAGTTGATATGGGTACGCGAAAATTGTGGGGTGATGTAGTTGATGTAGTCATCCATTGAACGAACAATTGAATCTTGCACGGCCTCTCGTGAATGGCCTCGTTCGGTGGTATCCCTCACCAGTTTTTGGATCCATTCTAAGTTCACAATCGGCACCATGCCGATCAGCAAATCAACTTTTGACGCGACATTTTTCTCATCGTAGACCACGCCGCCGTGCAAGCCTTCATAAAATAATACTTCGGTTTCTTCCGGCAGTTCCTGCCAAGGGGTAAACGTGCCCGGCATTTGATTGTATGGCACGGCTTCGTCGAAGGTGTGCAGATAACGTCGATATTGACCAGTACCATCTTCTCCATATTGTTTGAAAAATTCATACAACAAATTGAAGTCGTTGGCCTCCGGGCCGAAGTAGCTGATGTGCTTTCCGTGTTCGCGAGCCTTTCGGATGGCTACATCCATTTCGGGTCGAGTGTAACGGTGAAAACTGTCGCCCTCAATAAAGGCTGCATTCAGTTTATGTTGCCTAAATAAGTGAGCGAATACCTCACTGGTGGTTGACGTTCCGGCACCGGAAGAACCAGTGACAGCGATAATAGGATGTTTAGCTGACATAATGACCTATCTGTAAGTGAGACTATAAACATGATTTATACATCATCCTGCAGCCTATCCGTGGCTGAGGCATTAAATTGCTCTTTGGCAATCAAGTTGACTGTTTCATGTAGTTCTGAGTATACGATTAAAACTGAACCATTAATAACCTGTTGTTTAATTTGCTCTCGTTTGTCTTCTAAACTCAACTCTTGTTCACCATAGTCGGTGCCTTCACGTAATACGAAACTTTCGAGTAAAGCTTCGAAAGTGTCGGCCGCTAGGTTTTGCCAAGGAATTATCATGAATTAGCATGCTCTTTTGTGTTGAGGTGCTGGCTAAACCACTGTGGAATAGCAGACTCTAGCCAGAATGTTGGACGAAACAGGCTACCACCGACAAATCCTACATGTCCACCAGTGCGGCTTAGTCGATATTCAATCGCGGGGCTGATTTGCTCATTTCGCGGGATCACTCTTGCGTCCATAAAAGGATCATCGGCGGCGTGGATCAGCAAAGTGGGTAAGCCAATGTGCTTGAGTAAGGGTAAGCCGCTACAGCGTTGGTAATAGTCAACGGCACCTGCAAACTGATGGGCTGGGGCGGTGTAGTGTTCATCAAACTCTACGAAGTTACGCCAGCGCTTGACTTGCGTTTGTTGCAGTGGGGCTTGTGGCATACGGCTAATCTTTTTACAGAGGTTTTTTTTCATCCGGCTGAGTAAGTGATGCTGGTATATTTGAGAAAAACCCTGTTGTAGTCGCTGGGAACAGGCGGCTAAGTGCAGTGGCGCAGAGATGACCGCGGCCGCAGTTAGCGGTGAGCGTGGTTCTTTCGCTAGATAATTCACCAACATATTCCCGCCTAGCGAGTAGCCCAAGGCGAATAGAGGGGCTTTGGGATTGAGTGCGTGTAAATGCTCAATACAAGCTCGTGCGTCATCAATCTCGCCACTGTGGTAACCGCGCCATAGCTTGTTGGGTTTACCACTACATCCTCGAAAATGCATCACCACTGCTCGCCAGCCTTGCTGTTTACAAGCTTGTAAGATCCCCTTGGCATAGGGTGAATGTACACTGCCTTCTAAGCCATGGAAGACGAGCACGATTGCTTGTTCTGGTTTGTCAGTCTTGGCACTATCAATCCAAGCGAGATCGATAAAGTCACCATCGTCTAGATCTAACTGTTGCCAATCCAAATTGAGTTTTTTGTTGCGCAATAACAAAGTGGGCAGCAGAGTTTGAATATGCCGATTACGAGCCCACCAGGGCGCTTTAAAGTGCGTAGCGTTAATTTTTTGCCTCCATTAAAACCACTGAGTAAACGATATGGTGTGGCATAACAATTTTCGAGTTTGGTCAAATTAGTTTACAAGTTACTCATGGTAACATAACCTTTGTTCACGGCAGATGATTGAGATAGCACATGAACCAAGCAAGCAAACTGCAATTGTCCCAAGAGTTAAGCGATTTGCAAGCGGCTTATCGTCAACAGCCTTACCCTAGTTTAGCGATACGTCGCTACCATCTTAGCCAAATGCTGCGGCTGTTGCTCGATAATCAAGCCGCTATTATCGCTGCGATTAGTGACGATTTTGGTTATCGCAGTCCGCATGAGTCGAGGCTGATTGAAATTTTCCCGGCCATCGAGGGCCTGCGTTATAGTCTAAAACACCTCAAAAAATGGCTTAAGCCACAACATCGTCAGGTGAGTCTTTGGTACTTTGGAGCGAGTAATCGGGTTCAGGCTCAACCGCTCGGGGTGGTTGGGGTCATTGTCCCCTGGAACTACCCTCTGTATTTGGCCTTCGCGCCCCTTACCGATGCACTGGCGGCAGGAAATAAGTTGATGATTAAAATGTCTGAACTTAGTCCCGCCTTAAGCCATTTGCTGATCCAATTGTTGCCAAAGTACTTGCCCGACGATGTGCTGCGGATCTATTCAGACGACGGCTCACTGGGGCCAAGTTTTTCAGCCTTGCCCTTTGATCACCTCATCTTTACTGGTTCCACCCAAACAGGGCGTAAAGTGATGGCGGCCGCCGCGCAAAACTTAACCCCTGTTACCTTAGAGTTAGGCGGAAAGTCACCAGTGATCGTGGCTGAGGATTATCCCATAACTCAGGCGGCTGAGCGAATACTGATGGGGAAGCTGCTGAATGCTGGGCAAACTTGTGTGGCACCCGATTACGTGTTGCTTCCCAAGGGAACGAGGTCAGCTTTTATTCAGGCTTGTTTAGCTTATACCGCCAAACACTACAGCGATATGTCAGATCCTGCTCTTTCTAATATGATCTCGGCGGATTTTTTAACTCGGCAGGTGAACTTGCGCGAGCAGGCAATAGCCCAGGGCGCTGAATTTATCCCGTTAATTGCTGGTGAATGTGCAGGGAAATTTACGCCGGGTTTGTTAGTTGACGCAGCTGCGTCATCCTTGGTGATGCAGCAAGAGATTTTTGGTCCACTATTACCGATTGTCGAATATCAAGATTTGTCGCAGGCCATCACTTATGTCAACCAAACTGCACCGCCGTTGGCCCTTTATCTATTTACCAAGCAGTTTGGGGTGCAGCTACGAGTGCAGCAGCAAATTCAAGCTGGTGGCCTGTGTATTAATGAGGTGTTACTACATGTGGCTCAGCATCAGCTGCCATTTGGCGGAGTCGGCAGCAGTGGTATGGGCCACTACCATGGTTACGATGGTTTTGTGCAGTTTTCTAAAATGCTGCCAATCTTTAAACAAGGTCCATTTGCAGCGACTCGTTTGATGCGACCGCCTTATACCCGCATCAGCGACTACTTGCTTAAATTGATGACCCGTGGATAATCGAATTAGCCAAAGTTAAGGGGGAGCGCTAGTGGATTGCCAGTTTTGTTCTCGGGCATGGTTTGTAGAAAAGTTAGGGCGTTGTAAGCAATGCATGATTTTGGCCAACTTGGGTTGGATACTGATGTTATGCCTTTGCATTGTCTACCGAGGAGATATAGCCGTGTATCGGCTGAGCTTATGGGCTGGTTTTGCCGCGTTTGCTAGTTTAAGTGCTGCCCATTGGTTGATGTTTTTTTATTACCGATGGTTTGCGTCAAAATAGTCACATGCGGCCAACTATTAATCCGTGTTTAGACTGCTTAAATGAGGTGCTATCACTTGCTCAGCTTGAGTTAATAATGAGTTTTCTGGCGATAGCCAATGGATCTCATCACCGCGACGCTCCATCTTTCTGAACCAGGTATCCTGGCGTTTGGCAAATTGGTGGATTTGAGAATTGAGCTTTTGAAACATATCGTTATAGCTCAGCTGTTGTTGCAGGTATTGTGCGACTAAACGGTACTCTAAGCCATAAAACTCTAGTTTTGCATAGCTCACACCTTGAGCGTGCAGGCGTTCAACTTCTTCCACTAAACCCTGTTCAAGCCGCTGTTTTAAACGTAGCGTGATGCGTTGACGGAGTACTGCTCGCTCCCAACGGATCCCCAAGTAAAGTGGCTTTATCTCGGGGTGAGGGGAGGTTTGCGGGGGCGCTGTGTCTGACTCGGCAATTTCAATGGCTCGCACTAAACGCGGTCGGACCTGTAAATCAGTATTATTATGTTGCTCGGGCTTTACTGAGAGTAAACGTTGCTGCAGTTGCTCTAGGCTGAGTTCTGCAAGCTCGTTACGTAGGGCCTGATTGCTTGGTACTTCATGTAGCTGATAATTTTGGGTCACCGCATCAATGTACAAACCTGTTCCACCAACCATAACGGGGAGCTGTTGTCGTTGTTTAATTTGCTGGTAGGCTTTGAAGAAATCACGCTGAAAATGAAATACGCTGTATTCGGCCTCAGGTTCAACGATATCAATTAGGTGATAGGGGATCTCCTGGTATTCATCCAGATCTTTACCCGAGCCTAAATCCAAGCCTCGATACACTTGCCTAGAATCGGCAGATAGTATTTCGCCGCCGTAAAGTCTGGCGATCTCCACGCCAAGATGGGTTTTTCCTGATGCGGTAGGCCCGAGAACAACCAGCAAGTTTGCAAGATTAGTCGACATAGTAGTATTGATTACAGAGTGTTGGCGGGAATGGTAACAAGAAAAAACAAAAACGGCATGTGCAGAAGCAACATGCCGAGTGAAATAGCCTGAGATCCTTGGCAAAAATGGTGTTTAAGCCTAGTTTTCCCAGAAGTTTTTGCGAGACTCTTGGTAGCGGTCTGCTTCTGTTAAACCGATATCACGTAATAAGTACGCGGGTAATTGAGCCAATTGACGGCGGGTTTTTTGGCGCTGGATCCACACATTACAAAGATTGTATAACTCAACAATACCGTGTTGGGTTTGTGGTAAGGAAGAACTGTGTTTATTGCTGTGGATCGTGTTTATATTGATATTCATATCGAGGACCTCATCTCAGTTGATGGGAGAATAGTAGTTCTGAAATGCGAGGTTCTCAAACAAGTTAAATTGCAACCTAATCATTAGAAAAACTAATGTAACGTGGTTTTTTTATAGAGCCGTTTTGAATCGATTTTAGACGTGAATAAATATTCATAAATGTGAATGTAAAATTCATTTGAATATTTTATTTAGCATTTTTGTAGCAGTTTATTTACTCTCTGAGCCTTTATTTTAGGGATTCACATTTATGCTAAAGCTTTGTTGTGATCCAGGTCGTTATTGCGTAATTATTCGCTGGTTGAATTGCCTCTAGATTGACACTTAATCCCCCGTAAATAAAGGGGCTATTGGTGGTTTGAATTAGTCGTTCATTTTTTGTTTAGGATCAATTTTGGAATACCATGAAAGCCTTCGTTGTTTATTTGTTTTGTTGCGACCTTGTGCATGATCTGTTGCTTGGTTGATATCAAAAAGATCGGTTTTTGATCGAATTTGACATGAAGCATTTTAGGCTGAGGAATGAACCACAAGTTCGCTGGGTTAATGTTTTTTTGGCTTAGTTAATTTAACCTAAATGATTTTTGTGGCTTGCTGGTGATTGTTCGTTTTACATTCAATTGTTTGTACGCTAATGCTAGAGTGCATAGGCGACAAAACATAACGACAATAAATAACTAACGATAAGGACATGGCATGAACCTAACATCCTTTAATCCGCCGCGGCGGATTTTAATGGGCCCCGGCCCTTCCGATATTTCACCACAAGTATTACAGGCACAGAGTCGTCCCATTATTGGCCATCTTGATCCACTGTTTGTAAATATGATGGATGAAATTAAGGCGCTGCTGCAATATGCTTTTCAAACTACGAATCAACATACCTTTGCGGTTTCCGCTCCTGGCTCTGCTGGCATGGAAACTTGCTTTGTGAATTTGGTCGAGCCTGGTGACAAGGTTATTGTTTGTATTAATGGGGTATTTGGTCAACGGATGTTGGAAAATGTCGAACGTTGTGGCGGTATCGCTGTGGTGATAGAGGATGCTTGGGGGCAGCCTGTCTCTCCGGCAAAAGTGGAGCAGGCCTTACAGCAGCACCCCGACAGTAAAATCGTGGCTTTTGTGCATGCCGAAACCTCTACTGGTGTCGCGTCTGATGCACAGGCTTTATGTGGCTTGGCCAAGCAGCACGGCTGTTTGTCGATTGTAGATGCGGTGACCTCCGTCGGCGGGATCCCGGTTTTGGTTGATGAGTGGGGGATTGATGCAATTTACTCTGGCAGTCAAAAGTGTTTGTCTTGTGTGCCTGGTCTATCGCCGGTGAGCTTTAGCCCAGCGGCGGTTGAAAAACTGAAAGGCCGTAAAACCAAGGTGCAGAGTTGGTTCTTAGACCAAAGCTTGGTTATGGCCTATTGGTCAGGTGAGCAAAAACGTTCTTATCATCATACCGCTCCTGTGACAGCTCTATATGCTTTGCATGAGTCACTGCTGATGTTACATCAAGAAGGCTTAGAGCAAGCTTGGCAGCGGCATGCGCAGCAACATGCCTTATTAGCTGCGGGTTTGGACAAATTGGGATTAAATCTGATGGTAGAGATTGCATATCGATTGCCGCAATTAAATCTGGTTGCGGTGCCTGAAGGTGTAGATGAACAAGCGGTTCGCGCTCGTTTGTTGAATGACTACAATTTGGAAATTGGCGCAGGCCTTGGACAGTTTGCAGGAAAGGCCTGGCGAATTGGTTTAATGGGATATGCGGCACGTCAAGAGAATGTGAGCTTGTGTTTAGCGGCACTTGCCGAGGTACTGGAATAAGACTAGCTGTTTCTCCTATACTCAAGCATGAAACCCGCGTCGGCGGGTTTGTTGTTATATTACCTTTAAAGGAGCTATTTTGTGTTCATCGATTTTGCTGAGTTAACGAGTCAGCAGATTTACCACTGTATGACTCAAACTATCGTCCCTCGCCCTATTGCTTGGGTTTTGAGTGATAACGGGCAAGCAGCTTCCTATAATTTAGCGCCATTTTCGTATTTCACTGCAATAAGTTCAGATCCACCCTTGATCATGCTATCGCTTGGTAAGAAACCGGATGGTTGTGACAAAGACACTAAAGTGAATATTGAGCAGCGTCAGTATTGTGTGGTTCATCTCGCGCATGCTAAGCAAGCCAAATTAGTGACTGAATCTGCCAGAACACTTCCCCACGGCGAATCAGAAGTTGAGGCGCAACAACTCGCGGTGACAGCTTTTGCTGATTTTGCTTTACCTCGCTTAAGTGATGCGCCTATCGCGATGGCTTGCGAGCTATTCGAAATCCAATCAATTGGCAATACACCGCAAGCGATGATCATTCTTAAAGTATTACACCTATATATAGAAGAACAATTTGTGGCTACGGCAGAAGGGCGAATAGCTGTCGATACCAATGCGTTAAATCCGTTGGGCCGACTCGGTGGTGGTGAGTATTGGGCCAACGGTGAAAGCTTTACTATTCAACGGCCCAAATAATGCAGACGGTTGTTTGTAGAGCCATTCGTAGCAAGCCTGGTCTGCTATATAGTCTTTGTTTCGTGCTTAGCCTTTATCTACTGGTGGGTTGTAGTGCACATCAAACTCAAGTTGTGCCGCCCGTTAAGGGGATAACGCTTGAGCAGGCTGAGTTACTAAAGGTGCATCAAGAATGGCAGGGGACGCCCTATAGATTAGGCGGAGATAGTAAAAGTGGAATTGATTGTTCCGCTTTTGTTCAGCAACTCTATATCAGCGCTTACCACAAACAACTCCCCAGAACGACTGAAGCACAGATGCGCCAAGGTAAGGCTATTCGCCTGGCTGAGGCTAAAACTGGCGATCTGATCTTTTTTAAAACCAGTCGTAAAGTACGACATGTCGGGGTGATTTATGACCAACAGTACTTTCTGCATGCCTCAACATCAAAAGGTGTGATCTTTTCTCGACTCGATAATGTGTATTGGTCACCCAAGATTATCGCCATAAACAGACCTAGTCTGTAGATAAAATAAGCTAAATATTACCGCAGAGTTTACTATCTGAGCAGTTAAACAAAAAACTGTGATTTTCTTCAAAAAAGGCTTGCACCGTAAGCGCGGATCCCTATAATGCGACTCCACTGACACGGCAGGCAGCACGCAATAGCGCAGCAGCAAGCGGTCAGGGTTGGTAAGGCCTGAGGCTTTATCAGCGGCGGTTAAACGCTTCAAACTTTCCTTAGAAAAGTTCTTCGGAAAAGATTGAAAAAAGCGGTTGACAGTCACCGAGGATGGCGTAGAATGCGCACCTCGCTTCGCAAGAAGCAACGCTCTTTAACAATTTATCAAGCAATCTGTGTGAGCACTCACAGAGCACTAAGCGAAAAAATTAGCTTAAGTGGACTGGAGTGACACACTGTTTTAACAGTAATAATTTCAGTATTTACTTTGAGCGAAAAAACTTTGATTGAAGAGTTTGATCATGGCTCAGATTGAACGCTGGCGGCAGGCTTAACACATGCAAGTCGAGCGGTAACATTTCTAGCTTGCTAGAAGATGACGAGCGGCGGACGGGTGAGTAATGCTTGGGAATATGCCTTTACGTGGGGGACAACAGTTGGAAACGACTGCTAATACCGCATAATGTCTTCGGACCAAAGGAGGGGACTCTTCGGAGCCTTTCGCGTAGAGATTAGCCCAAGTGGGATTAGCTAGTTGGTGGGGTAATGGCTCACCAAGGCGACGATCCCTAGCTGGTTTGAGAGGATGATCAGCCACACTGGGACTGAGACACGGCCCAGACTCCTACGGGAGGCAGCAGTGGGGAATATTGCACAATGGGCGAAAGCCTGATGCAGCCATGCCGCGTGTGTGAAGAAGGCCTTCGGGTTGTAAAGCACTTTCAGTTGTGAGGAAGGCAATATGCTTAATACGTATATTGTTTGACGTTAGCGACAGAAGAAGGACCGGCTAACTCCGTGCCAGCAGCCGCGGTAATACGGAGGGTCCGAGCGTTAATCGGAATTACTGGGCGTAAAGCGTACGCAGGCGGCTTTTTAAGCCAGATGTGAAATCCCCGGGCTCAACCTGGGAATGGCATTTGGAACTGGGAAGCTAGAGTTTTGTAGAGGGTGGTAGAATTTCAGGTGTAGCGGTGAAATGCGTAGAGATCTGAAGGAATACCAGTGGCGAAGGCGGCCACCTGGACAAAAACTGACGCTCATGTACGAAAGCGTGGGGAGCAAACAGGATTAGATACCCTGGTAGTCCACGCCGTAAACGATGTCTACTAGTTGTCTGTGGGTTTAACCCGTGGGTAACGCAGCTAACGCATTAAGTAGACCGCCTGGGGAGTACGGCCGCAAGGTTAAAACTCAAATGAATTGACGGGGGCCCGCACAAGCGGTGGAGCATGTGGTTTAATTCGATGCAACGCGAAGAACCTTACCTGCCCTTGACATACTAAGAACTTTCCAGAGATGGATTGGTGCCTTCGGGAACTTAGATACAGGTGCTGCATGGCTGTCGTCAGCTCGTGTCGTGAGATGTTGGGTTAAGTCCCGCAACGAGCGCAACCCTTATCCTTATTTGCCAGCACGTGATGGTGGGAACTCTAGGGAGACTGCCGGTGATAAACCGGAGGAAGGTGGGGACGACGTCAAGTCATCATGGCCCTTACGGGCAGGGCTACACACGTGCTACAATGGCATGTACAGAGGGATGCGAACTCGCGAGAGCAAGCGGACCCCAGAAAGCATGTCGTAGTCCGGATCGGAGTCTGCAACTCGACTCCGTGAAGTCGGAATCGCTAGTAATCGTGGATCAGAATGCCACGGTGAATACGTTCCCGGGCCTTGTACACACCGCCCGTCACACCATGGGAGTGGGCTGCAAAAGAAGTGGGTAGTTTAACCTTCGGGAGGACGCTCACCACTTTGTGGTTCATGACTGGGGTGAAGTCGTAACAAGGTAGCCCTAGGGGAACCTGGGGCTGGATCACCTCCTTATTATGAACGTTTATGTTTTGTGACGTGTTCACACAGATTGCTTGATGAAAAGTGAAGAGAGAAGTCTGACCTAGGTTAGGTTAGAAGGTTCGAAGCTTTATTGCGACGGGCTTTGTGCTTAGCGCAAGGCATGCAACGGCTGAAGGAGGGCGTGTAGTAGACTACATAACCGACTGAAGACGGCGGCATAACGCGGCGATAAGGACAAAGAACAAGTCAAGAAATGTCCCGTTCGTCTAGAGGCCTAGGACACCGCCCTTTCACGGCGGTAACACGAGTTCAAATCTCGTACGGGATACCATTTCTCTCTTGGTTTAAGAAAATAAAGCTAAGCATTATGTTGATACAGTGCTTAGCTTTGGTTTCTAAGAAGCCGAATGCTCTTTAACAATTTGGAAAAGCTGATAAAAAATATCTCAAAAATACGAGTTAAATAACAAGTGTTTTTGGTATTCAAAAAAATAAGGTGATCGTACTCGAGTGGCAGGATTTATACAGCCTGACCATTCAAGTGATTTAAGCGACAACATTTAGGTGTTGTATGGTTAAGTGACTAAGCGTATACGGTGGATGCCTTGGCAGTCAGAGGCGATGAAGGACGTGTTAATCTGCGATAAGCCATGTTGAGTCGATAAAAGACGCAATAGACATGGATTTCCGAATGGGGAAACCCACTGCATTTTATGCAGTATCGTAACGTGAATACATAGCGTTGCGAGGCGAACCCGGGGAACTGAAACATCTAAGTACCCGGAGGAAAAGAAATCAACCGAGATTCTGGTAGTAGCGGCGAGCGAACCCGGATTAGCCCTTAAGCTTCTTATAATTTAGTGGAACAAGCTGGAAAGTTTGGCCGTAGCGGGTGATAGCCCCGTACACGAAAGGTGATTTGAAGTGAAAACGAGTAGGACGGCACACGTGATATGTTGTCTGAATATGGGGGGACCATCCTCCAAGGCTAAATACTCCTGACTGACCGATAGTGAACCAGTACCGTGAGGGAAAGGCGAAAAGAACCCCTGTGAGGGGAGTGAAATAGAACCTGAAACCGTATACGTACAAGCAGTGGGAGCCTCTTTGTGGGGTGACTGCGTACCTTTTGTATAATGGGTCAACGACTTAATTTCAGTAGCAAGGTTAAGCGAATAGCGGAGCCGTAGGGAAACCGAGTGTTAACTGCGCGCATAGTTGCTGGGATTAGACCCGAAACCCGGTGATCTAGCCATGGGCAGGTTGAAGATTGGGTAACACCAATTGGAGGACCGAACCGACTAATGTTGAAAAATTAGCGGATGACTTGTGGCTGGGGGTGAAAGGCCAATCAAACCGGGAGATAGCTGGTTCTCCTCGAAAGCTATTTAGGTAGCGCCTCGGACGAATACTAGTGGGGGTAGAGCACTGTTAAGGCTAGGGGGTCATCCCGACTTACCAACCCTTTGCAAACTCCGAATACCACTAAGTACTATCCGGGAGACACACGGCGGGTGCTAACGTCCGTCGTGAAAAGGGAAACAACCCAGACCGTCAGCTAAGGTCCCAAAGTCATAGCTAAGTGGGAAACGATGTGGGAAGGCTTAGACAGCCAGGATGTTGGCTTAGAAGCAGCCATCATTTAAAGAAAGCGTAATAGCTCACTGGTCGAGTCGGCCTGCGCGGAAGATGTAACGGGGCTAAGCTATGCACCGAAGCTACGGGTACTTGCTTTGCAAGTGCGGTAGAGGAGCGTTCTGTAAGCCGTTGAAGGTGATTCGTAAGGATTGCTGGAGGTATCAGAAGTGCGAATGTTGACATGAGTAACGATAAAGGGGGTGAAAAGCCCCCTCGCCGAAAGACCAAGGTTTCCTGTTCAATGTTAATCAGAGCAGGGTGAGTCGGCCCCTAAGGCGAGACTGAAAAGTGTAGTCGATGGGAAACAGGTTAATATTCCTGTACTTCGTATAATTGCGATGGGAGGACGGAGAAGGCTAGGCCAGCGCGGCGTTTGGTTGTCCGCGTTTAAGGTTGTAGGCTGGACACTTAGGAAAATCCGGGTGTCTAAGGCTGAGGATTGATGACGAGTCACTAAGGTGATGAAGTGGTTGATGCCCTGCTTCCAGGAAAAGTCTCTAAGCTTCAGATTATACGAAACCGTACCCCAAACCGACACAGGTGGTTGGGTAGAGAATACCAAGGCGCTTGAGAGAACTCGGGTGAAGGAACTAGGCAAAATGGTACCGTAACTTCGGGAGAAGGTACGCTGCTGTTGGTGATGGGACTTGCTCCCTGAGCTGACGGCAGTCGCAGATACCAGTTGGCTGCAACTGTTTATTAAAAACACAGCACTGTGCTAAATCGAAAGATGACGTATACGGTGTGACGCCTGCCCGGTGCCGGAAGGTTAATTGATGTGGTTAGCGCAAGCGAAGCTATTGATCGAAGCCCCGGTAAACGGCGGCCGTAACTATAACGGTCCTAAGGTAGCGAAATTCCTTGTCGGGTAAGTTCCGACCTGCACGAATGGCGTAATGATGGCCAAGCTGTCTCCACCCGAGACTCAGTGAAATTGAAATTGCCGTGAAGATGCGGTGTACCCGCGGCTAGACGGAAAGACCCCGTGAACCTTTACTACAGCTTGACACTGAACATTGACCCTACATGTGTAGGATAGGTGGGAGGCTTTGAAGCGTTGTCGCTAGATGATGTGGAGCCGACCTTGAAATACCACCCTTGTAGTGTTGATGTTCTAACGTTGTCCCGTTATCCGGGATGCGGACAGTGTCTGGTGGGTAGTTTGACTGGGGCGGTCTCCTCCCAAAGAGTAACGGAGGAGCACGAAGGTTGGCTAAGTACGGTCGGACATCGTACGGTTAGTGCAATGGCATAAGCCAGCTTAACTGCGAGACAGACACGTCGAGCAGGTACGAAAGTAGGTCATAGTGATCCGGTGGTTCTGTATGGAAGGGCCATCGCTCAACGGATAAAAGGTACTCCGGGGATAACAGGCTGATACCGCCCAAGAGTTCATATCGACGGCGGTGTTTGGCACCTCGATGTCGGCTCATCACATCCTGGGGCTGAAGTCGGTCCCAAGGGTATGGCTGTTCGCCATTTAAAGTGGTACGCGAGCTGGGTTTAGAACGTCGTGAGACAGTTCGGTCCCTATCTGCCGTGGGCGTTTGAGAATTGAAGGGAGCTGCTCCTAGTACGAGAGGACCGGAGTGGACGAACCGCTGGTGTTTGGGTTGTTATGCCAATAGCATTGCCCAGTAGCTACGTTCGGAACTGATAACCGCTGAAAGCATCTAAGCGGGAAGCAGGCCTTGAGATTAATTCTCACTAGGACTTAAAGTCCTCTGAAGGGCCGTTGGAGACTACAACGTTGATAGGCAAGGTGTGTAAGTGCTGTGAGGCATTGAGCTAACTTGTACTAATTACCCGTGAGGCTTAACCATACAACACCTAAAGGGTGTTGCTTATAGATACTTTATTTTAGAAACCAAGAGTGCTTGTTATGCTCGTGGGATATATCAGTTTTTTCGAATGTTAAAGACAACAAGTTTTTGCCTGGTGGCAATAGCGTTGTGGAACCACCTGAACCCATGCCGAACTCAGAAGTGAAACGCAACTGCGCCGATGATAGTGTGGGGTCTCCCCATGTGAAAGTAGGTCACTGCCAGGCGCCTATTTTAAAAACCCAGCTATGTGCTGGGTTTTTTTATGTCTGAAATTGCCATGTGAAAGTAGGCTGGATATTGCCAGACACCTATTTAGAGAAAGCCTATCCTTACGGATAGGCTTTTTTTATGTCTGAGATTTAGCAAGGGCAGCCAAGGCGAACCGATGTTCATGAACAAGCCATGTGAAAGTCGGCTGGATATTGCCAGACACCGATTGAGAGAAAGCCTAAAATTGCCTATGTGAAAGTCGGTTTGATATTGTCAGGTGCCTATTGAGAGAAAGCCTATCTTTACGGGTAGGCTTTTTTTATGCCTGAAATTGCCTATGTGAAAGTCGGTTCGATATTGTCAGGTGCCTATTGAGAGAAAGCCTATCCTCACGGATAGGCTTATTTATGCGTTTCGTTATGGCGTTCTTATAACAGACAAACCACATCGATGAGTGAGCCTATTTTGTTAGTCATATCGCCAAGTGAATTTGACTAAATTGTGCATCAAATTTCACCGAGGATTCTGATCTTGAGGATTGGGTATTTAGATCCTGAATGATTTTTGAAATGCTTTGATTCTAAAGTAAGTTGAATATTTTGTAGGGCTGGGCTGCTTAGAAATTACGCCTGAAAAGAAAATCTTGATTCAGCCGCTAGTTCAGCTAAGCAGCAACTTTTATTTTTATGGACTTATATCGTTCATAAGGGAATAAAACGAATATAATTCAATATCAACATTATTGGTGATGATTGGTTGTAAATTTGACCGTGAGCTTAATTTTTATATTAAATCGCTTTACATTTTTTGCTTGCTGTATCTGGTGATTAAGATGCTCTATATCAAAATATACGTAAGCTCAGCTTAATGTTAGAAGTGTGATCTGTATCACGTTAATGGGTGGTATTGCTTACTTTTCATTAACAAGAAGGAGATATAGGATAGTTGTATAAAAGCTCTAAACATAATATTGACTTGAGTTTTTATGCATTTGGTTAGTAATGGATGTACGGGTGTTTGACTAAACAATCACTCCAAAATTTTAGGGAAATCGAACAAATGAACAGCAAATTGTGTTTAATTGGTGCGGCATTGTTATTTTCTTCAGGAGTGACAGTCGCAGCCACTGAAGTTATCGATTTAAATAGTTATGCAGATATCACTTCTAAAGTTGCAAGCGAACTAAAGCAGTACCCGGTCGACAAGACGCTTATCGTGATGGATATCGATAACACGATTTTAACCAGTAGTGTCGATCTCGGTGGCGATATTTGGTATCAATGGCAGCGTGGTAAATTAGCGGTCAAACCTGCGGCAGAGCAAAAGGTGGCTTGTCTTTTTGAAGACACCATTGGTCTGTTATATGAATTGAACCCTCAGGTGTTGACCGAAGAGTCTGTCCCTAGTCTTATTAGTCAGTGGCAAAAAGACGGTTATACCATGATGGCTTTGACTTCTCGCTCACCAAAGTATCGTGCGGCCACCGAGCGCGAATTACTCAATAAGGGAATTGACTTCAATGTGACCGCCTTAGCACCAGCAGGGCAAACGTCTCCGGTCTATCGAGAAGTCACTAAGCGTGAACTGAGTTATGCCAAGGGTGTGATGATGACCACTGGGATGAACAAAGGCACCATGCTTGAATACATCCTCAAAAAGACAGGCCGCAGCTTCGATAAGATTATATTTATTGATGACTCCGCGAAAAACATAAAAAATGTTGATGCTGCCTATAAAGACAGCAAAGACGTTGACGTGAGTTTATTTCATTACACCCGTGTTGAACATCTACGTGAACAACAATTCGGCAGCGTACTTACCCAAGCTCAGGCCGACAAAATGGCTGCAGACTGGGAACAGTTAAACACCACTCTCAATACTGTGTTTCCCGCTCGTGACTCCGGCAAGTGTCTCAGCGTTAACTAAAGCCTCTTTACATTTAGCTTGGGCGGTTTAACTCCCGCCCTCAAATCAGTCTTTTATTCATACTCGCGCTTCCTTGTTTACTCAAGGTAGTCGGGCTTGCTCGTCCATTCAAAGGACAACTTTATAACAGGAAGTTACTATGAAACGTTCAAATCTATCTTTACTTATTTGCTCACTATTTGCGGCGGGCAGCTTAAATGCGGCCACCATTTATCAGGGAGAAGATGGTGATTCCATTGATCTTATTGGCAGCTTTGAAGTCGGCGGCTACTTAGGGAAGGACTACAACGATAACGGTGAAAAGTGGGACTACGATAGCTTTTATTCCGATGATACGTTTATGTCTTTTGGCTTCGTGGTTAAAACCGGGCAGATTTTCGCTCATATTGATTTCGATTATGAGCGTACGCCTTGGACGACCAAAAACGAATTCCAGCAGGTGTTAGATAAGGCCTATGTTGGCTGGGAGTTTGAAAACGGCGATAAAATAGAATTTGGCCGCACTGATACTGCCTATGACCATTACGATCAAATGGGTGATTTCTCAGTGGATGGTGCCGCAGAAGTTCGCGAAGCCGGTGATCAGGACAGTACCGCTAAATACCGCGGCAGTATTAATAACTTTAAATACGGTATTTCTTATTCAACTCAAGGCTGGGATAACTACAAAACAGACTCTCGCGAAGGCGAAGTGATTAATGGTTACCTCGGTTACTTTAATGACTCGGTTGACGTATTGCTTGGCGCAGAAACCGTTGACCAACGTGGTGAGATCTATTCAGTACACGCAAGAGGCTGGGTTGGTCCAGTTCGACTCGGTGGTTTGGTATCTTTATCCGACCGTGAAGAAGAGCAAGGTTATGATTCGAAAGATGCGCTTACTTATGTTGCATCAATTGGTTATGACATCACCGATAAAATTGAAACCAATCTGGTTTACTCCATCGTTGATGTTGATACCGAGAACAGAGATATGGGCGATGACGGCTTTCGTACCTGGGTTGATGACTCTTGGGTTGCGATCAGTCTGAATTATAAGTACCGCCGCAATATCGTGCTGAAAACCGAGTTTGTGACTGGTGGCGAGCAAGGTAGCTACGGCTACGGCAAAGTGTATTACTGGTTCTAGTCTGTCACTTGTCCCTGCTTGTATCAGGCAGCAGGACGTTAGTTGAGGAAGGATGCGTCATAAGTTAAGCATTCTTTAAGTCATATCTCTTGCGGAGAGAAACATGAAGAAGTTTTATTATCCTGCAATGATGGCGGCTTTGTTACCCATGCTATCCCACGCCGATATTTATATATCTGAAGTGGTAGAAGGCTCGAGTAACAATAAGGCCATTGAAATTGCTAACAGCGGAACCAGTGCTGTCACACTTACCGGTTATGAGTTAGCCAGCGAGTTCCAAAATAAATGGCAAAATCGCTACGACTTAAGTGGTGTTACCCTACAGCCGAATGCAGTCTGGGTAATTGCGAATAAAGATGCCGGTGATGCTTTGCTCAGCTTAGCTGACGTAACATCGACTTCATACTTAGTGAAATATAACGGTGATGATGGTGTTGCACTGCTGCATAACGATGTTGCCATCGATGTTGTGGGCGATCTGTACGATTTAGCATACAACAAAGACGTCACCCTACAACGCTGTGATCTTACGCCGAGCGCGACTTATGTCGATTGGCAGTGGAAGGTCTTAGCAAAAGACGATATTAGTAATATTGGCCAATTTAATGCGGCCGACGATAGCTGTGTCGCGCCGCCAGCACCGACAGCACCAGCTGCAGGTGACTTTACCGCTAGTACAATTATGGCCTTGCAAGGGACGGGTAGCCGTTCGCCCATGATTGAAGACGGGAGTTTTACCTCACAAGATGTGTATCTAGTCAAAGGAGTTGTGACCGCTGTTCAGGTTGGAGCCTTGGGGAATGACTTACCGAAGGGGTATTTCATTCAAGATGAGAGCGGAGACGGTGATCCTCTAAGCTCTGACGGTATTTTTGTGAAAGGTTCCGTTTCGGCCTTAATTAATAGTGGTAGTGCTGAGAGTCAGGATCTGAGTGTGGGTGACGAAGTCGAAGTATACGCCAAAGTCACCGAGTCTTATGGTTGGACTATGCTGCTTCCCGAGCAGTCTGAAGGCTACGATCTGAGCTTTGTCACTGGTGCTACAGGTGAGATTGCAGCGACGCCTTTGCGAATGCTGGATAGTGATGTGTCGGTACAGGATACTTACGAGCGTTACGAAGGGATGTTGACCAAGCTTGACCAAGAGTCAGATATTGTTGTGGCACGAACCTTCGGTTTTGACTACGACTCCTATCGTAACAATATGATTGCCGCGCATAGTGGGTTGCTGTTCCAGCCAACCCAGAAATATACGCCAGGAAGTGCGGACGCAGAGGCGGAAGTAAAGAGTAATGCGCAGCGCCAATTGTATATCGAAAGTTTTCAGAGCGCGCCGAATGGCGTGGTGCCTTGGTTCCCCAATTTTGGTCGCGATGATGGCACTGGTACCAGTGACAGCTATCTACGAATTGGAGCTAATCTAGATGGTTTTGAGGGAGTCATTACCTATTCTTATAGCGCTTATCGCTTCTTTGTCACCAATCAGCTTGATAACAGCAACTTTACCTATAGCCATATTCCTGACCGAACACCGGCTCCCGATGTGGAACGCGGTGACTTAAGCATTGCCACCATGAACGTGCTCAACTACTTCAACTCGCCGTTCGGTGGTGACGAAAATCCCTTGAAAGATAATCGTGGTGCAACCGAGCTAGAGGAGTTTGAAGTTCAACGCGCTAAGATTGTGGCTGCAATTCTAGGTTTAGATGCGGATATCGTTGGTTTGATGGAAATCGAAAACAACGGTTTTGACAGCGACTCGGCGGTGGTTGATTTGGTAAAAGCACTGAATGAGAAGCTACCGGCAGCGAAACAATACGTGATAGCCAAGCCTGAAGGTGCTAAATATGTCGGTACCGATGCGATTACCAGCATGGTTATTTATCGCAAAGCGAAAGTGGGTCTAGATAAGATCGACATTTTGAATATGCCTCGTCAGGCTGTTCCAGCTGAAGATTATCCTGTGTATTTTGATGGCGATTTTGAAGACTTCCGTCCAACCACCAAGTATATGCGTGACAGCTTGATCCCAACCTTCCAAATTAATGGTCCAAGGGAAAAAACTTTGTCGGTTGCGGTCAACCATTTCAAATCGAAAGGCAGTACTTGCTGGGAAGATTTGCAGGCTAAGTCGGTGGATGAAAATGGCCATACGGTGTACGCCGTAGAAGATGATGATCTGCAGGGCAACTGTGAGCACTTCCGTACGGCAGCGGCAGACTATTTAGGTCGTCAGTTAGAGAACTATGATGGTTACAAGGTGATTATTGGTGACTTAAATGCCTATGCCAAAGAAGACCCGTTGTTAGTACTCACTAATCGTAATAGCGCCCCTGCGGGTTACGCTGTTGAGGCTGGACGTAATGTGAAGGTGGGGAGTGAGGAACTTACCGGTAACGCAGGTGAAGTCATTGATCACAGCTATGGCTACATCAATATTGTGCCAGAGCTACATCCCGAAACCATTAGTTATTCCTATAACGAAACCGTTGGTACCCTCGATCATATTCTGATCTCGCCAGACCTGCGGGCCTATGTGAAGGATGCCGCCGACTGGAACATTAACTCAGCAGAGTCAACGTTGTTCCAGTATGAAGGCCAGTATACAGGAAGCCTGCCAAAATTTGCCGATCCGTATCGTTCTTCTGACCATGATCCGGCGCTGCTCAGTCTAGATATTATTGACGGGGATGGCGAAGTGGTTGCGCTTGCTCAGGGGGCGATGATTGCTTTACCTGAGTCGCCACTCAACATGCCTGCTGCTGCAACACCAATCGCGAGTGAAGGTTATCAAGCGGTGATGGACTTAACCAAGCTGGCAGTTGGTTCTATTGCCGTTGGTGATGAAGTTTCCTTAGTGGTTTCCGATATGAACAGCAATGGTGTGGTGACGCAATCACAAGTCGCGCATATCAAACTGACGGAGCAACAGATTACTCAAGGTTGGCTTGCTCATACCTTCCAAGCGGTGGTTGTCGGTGATTTTGTGGCAGAGAGTTATTACGGCGATGCACAGGTCACAGAACAACATTCAACGGTCACCGAAACGGGTAGTTTTGGTGAACGTTCCAGTGCAGGCTCTAGTGGCCCATGGGTATTGCTAAGCATGTTGAGTTTACTGCTTTTTCGACGCAGAACCGCTTCGCTCCAATCATAAGGAATAATGCAGTAAACAGTTCTGCTGTTTACTGCTGGAAAGGATGATTATGAATATTTTTAAAATAGCTTTAGTTGCAGCACCGCTATTACTCGCAGGCTGCGGGTCTAACGACCAAGAAAGTAAAATTGATGCTCGTTTGGTCATCAATACCGACCGCAATGCATCGGAGTTGAGTTGGACGATTACCAACAGTCGTCTAGAAGTGGTGGCCTCTGGTAGTGGTTACGAGAATAGTACCCATTATGACATCGACCTTGGTTTTGACCCCGGTGGTTACCGAATCGATTTTAAAGATGCCGGGAACGATGGGCTTTGTTGTTCCTACGGTGAAGGTAATATTGAACTCTATGTGGCTAATCAGCTTATTCTTAGTGATAACGGCGACTTTGGTGAGTTTACCGACCTCTTGAGTCAAACCTTTGTAGCAGGCGATTACCAAAATACTTATCAGCAAGAACTCAGTGGCTACTATGCCGATGCCGATTTGCTCGATGGTTACTTACTCAAAACCGCCTTGCATCGCATTATCAAACAAGGCTACAACCAGCAGAGTTATAGCGGCGTCTGGGACTTTTTTGCGCTAGGTGGCTCAGAAGATAAGTATTATGAGCAAGATGCTTCAATTCTAGATATCTATTCAGAGGTGCCAAATGGCGCTGATCCATACAATTACACCATTGGTGACGATCAGTGTGGTAATTATAAAGGTGAAGGCGATTGTTATAACCGTGAGCATGTGATGCCCAAAAGCTGGTTTGATGACGGTTATCCGATGTATTCCGATGTAAATAATTTGTATGCAACCGATGGTTACGTTAATGGGATACGTGGCAACCTACCTTACGGTGAAGTGGATCCGTCTACCGTGAATTTCACTTCCGAAAATGGTTCGAAGCGCGGTATGGGGCATGATGAGCTGGGTTATACTCAAGCGGTGTTTGAACCCATTGATGAATTTAAAGGGGATATTGCGCGAGTTTATTTTTATATGGCGACTCGTTATGAAGATGTGATCAACGTCGCCAACCAGAGTGATGACTGGTACGAGCAAAGCGATGAGACCTACGCGGTGTTTGAGCAAAATAGCTCTGACCAGGTTTATCGTCGTTGGTTTGTGGAAATGATGATGCGCTGGCATCAACAAGATCCGGTTAGTCAAAGAGAGAAAGACCGTAACGAGAAAGTGTTTGAGTTCCAAGGGAACCGTAATCCTTTCATCGATCATCCTGAGTTTGTTGAGCAAATTTGGGGTAAAGAAGGTTTTGAAGCGGCCAAGTACTACTTTAACTAGTTATTTTACGCCATTGGTTCAGCCTCATCAAAGGCTGAGCTGAACATAAACTCAGACCTGCTTTTCTGATAGGTCTGAGTTTTTTTATCTTGCATCTAGGTTCCCATTTTCCCGCTTGCGCATATTTCACAAAATGACTTTTCCACTCACTTGCGGTTAACAACGCCAGCAGACATGCTTTTTATGAGCGTAACCATCAACCCTGAGCGGCGGTCATGATGAACCTGTTGGCTTGGTATAAGGCTTTAGGCTTGGAATGTTTCGCAGCTTCAATTCGTTTGGTAGTCGTTGGCTTGCTTGTTGTTGCACTCGAAGTGCTTCATCGATCCGTCCTAAAAGCACTAATCCATTAATTTGATGGATATACAATGCTGCATCTGGCTTGTCTTTCAGCTGTTGTTTATTCCAGACTAAATATGCTTGTAGCGCTTTTTCTCCGGTTCTCATCGCAAAGATGTAGCGAAAAGAAACCCGCTCTGTATCTGGATAAATAAATAGGGCTTGTTGGTATGTTTGCTCGGCCTGTTGGGTGAGACCTAGTGCTTTAAACGCTTGGATCCTGTTGTAGTAGTTTTCGGTTCGAGTTTTTCGTCTCATTAACGAGTCTGACCAGCTTAAATAATTTTTAAGCTCATCGCTTAAATGCAATTTACTGGCAGCATTGAGTCGGAAGGTCATCGCATCAAATTCGTAACGACTGAGCATGGGCAGAGGATTAATGATCCCCTCAAGTAAGCTGACATCACTTGAGCCAGTTCGTTCGAAAGTACTGATGTGGTGAATGGTTTGTAAGCCGGTGAGCATGAATAAGATGGTAAACAGCGGAATTAATCCAGCAAATACCTTTGGCGCAAATTTGGCAGGGAAAGGCTTTGTGCAAAGGCCTTCTGCTTCGGTCGCGATTTTACTTACAAAAAAGCAGAAGAGTAGCCAAACGATTGCAGAATGATAGAAGGGCAGTTCGGTCATGGTATGTAATAGGCAAGGAAAGAGCAGTCCGAGATGAAAGCATGCCTTGGTCCATGTTTGCTTAAAGATGCTATAGATAAAGTAGCCAGCCAGAAATAGCAAGGTGAGTAGTGGTAGTAATCCGCCTTCTACGGCCCAATAAGCAATTTCATTATGTGGATGAGCAACATTGAAGTGGTAGCCCTTGATAAGACCTTGCGCGTTAAATGCCGCTTGCGCATTATGATAAATGCCATCATAAGCACCGTAACCCCAACCCATGAACGGCTGTTGTTTAAATAGTTCCCAACTCACCTTAAGCATCGTGACTCGGTAAGCGGTGGTTTCTCCACCAATAGCGTCGCGCGCGACACCATCATTCAACAATTCTGGTAGCGCCGGTGCTAAACAACCGAGGGCGATGCAGATTAACCAGCCTCGTAATAAATGCGGTTCTGCGGAATTTTTGAGGTAAGGAAACAATAGAGGTAACAGCGCGAATAGCGCTATCAACACCGTTCTTGAGCCACTCACAATGGCTGCCCACGCGGCAAAAAAGCAACAGCCAAACACGATAATTTGTTGTAGTTTGCTACGCACAGCCTTTTCCGAAATTAGCCAAGCCGAGGCTAACAAACCAAATAGAACAAAGGTTCCTAATACATTGGGCTGTTGGAATATTCCGGCTGCTCTGGTGGCATTCACATTAAAACCGACCCAGTTACCTTGGGTCAGTAGGTAGAGCTGAACCAGTGCATAGATACTCTCGATGAGTACGCCTGCGAGTATAAAATAGAGAATGTGGTGCCAGTGCTGGCGACTCAGTTCCAGTTGCATTATCGAAAAGATAATCAGTATGCCAGCGCTTAAGCCGAGGAGTCGGTCTATTGCAAACTCGCCAAATTCAGCATTAGGATAGAGTAAGGGGAGCCATAACAATATTGTGCTGAACAGCATCACTAGCAAGCTGCGGTTATAGCGTAAACGCTGTGAATGACTGACTTTGAGTAAACCCAAGCCAATTAGCAGACTGGCGAAGCACCATACCACTAAGTTAAAAGGAAGCTCTAAGCCACTGCCACCTTGATTGTGCTGAAAGTAGTGCATGCCAATGAACATCAACACGGCAAACACATAGCTAAAACAAGCTTCGAGAGTCCACTTAGACGACATTTTGCTTCCTTGAAAATGGAGGGTGTTGCCACCCTCTGGCTTAATGCCCTGCGAGCATCGGTTTTAAGAATCGAGCGGTATGTGAGCGAGCCTCTTGGGCCACTTTTTCCGGTGTGCCTGCAACAAGAATTTCTCCTCCCCCTTTGCCTCCCTCTGGGCCAAGGTCGACGATCCAATCGGCGGTTTTGATCACATCTAAATTGTGTTCAATCACCACAATCGTATTGCCGTGGTCGCGTAAACGATGGATCACGTCCAGCAGTAATTGAATATCATGGAAATGTAGGCCAGTGGTTGGTTCGTCCAAGATATAAAGGGTTTGTCCGGTATCACGTTTGCTTAATTCTCGGGCTAATTTAACTCGCTGAGCTTCACCGCCCGATAGAGTGGTTGCCGATTGCCCTAGTTTGACGTAGGTCAGCCCGACATCAATTAGCGTTTGTAGCTTTCTGGCGATGACTGGGACGGCATCAAAAAATGGCCGGGCTTCCTCTATCGTCATATCGAGGATCTGGTGGATGTTTTTACCCTTGTATTTGATTTCCAAGGTCTCACGGTTATAGCGTTTGCTTTTGCAAACATCACAAGGAACGTAGACATCAGGTAAAAAGTGCATTTCTACTTTAATGACGCCATCGCCCTGACAGGCCTCACAACGGCCTCCTTTTACGTTAAAGCTAAACCGTCCAGGCTTATAACCTCGAGAGCGAGATTCTTGAGTCGCCGCAAATAGTTCGCGAATCGGGGTGAAAATACCGGTGTAAGTGGCGGGGTTCGAACGAGGTGTACGACCAATCGGGCTTTGATCGATATCCACCACTTTATCCAGTTTGTCGAGGCCTTCAATGTTTTGGTAGGGGGCGATGTCTTCACCCGCTGCGCCATTGAGTTCTTTTTGGGCGATTTTATAGAGTGTATCGTTCACCAAGGTTGATTTGCCGCTGCCGGATACCCCTGTGATGCAAGTTAACAAGCCCAGAGGGATCGCTAAGTCGACGGTTTTTAGGTTATTGCCGCTGGCTCCGTTGAGTTTCAACCAGTCTTCTCCTGCTGGGTGGCGGAGCTTAGGAATTGCAATTGATTTGACACCACTCAGATATTGACCGGTGAGAGAGTCGGGAGTGTCGAGGATCTGCTGTATCGAACCTTGCGCCACCACTTCACCGCCATGCACTCCCGCCCCTGGGCCGATATCGACGATGTAGTCGGCGGCGCGGATCGCGTCTTCATCGTGTTCCACTACAATCACGGTATTGCCCAGATCCCGCAGATGATTCAGGGTAGCAAGTAAGCGCTCATTATCACGCTGGTGTAAGCCGATAGAGGGCTCGTCGAGTACATACATTACGCCGACTAAACCTGCTCCGATTTGACTGGCGAGGCGAATTCGCTGAGCTTCTCCCCCTGATAGGGTGTCGGCACTGCGCTCGAGGGAAAGATAATCAAGCCCCACATTGACTAAGAAATTTAAACGCTCACATATTTCCTTAAGGATCTTGTCGGCGATTTGCGCGCGTTGCCCCACCAGTTCCAGTGAGCCGAAAAACGTCATCGCTTCACCAATTGATTTGCGGCTAACTTCGGGCAGGTTGGTGCTACCAATAAACACGTTACGCGCTTCTTCGCGGAGTCGACTGCCGCCACAGCCAGGACATTCTTGGTTACTGATAAACTTAGCTAACTCTTCGCGAACCGCATTTGACTCGGTTTCTTTATAGCGACGGCGCATATTTGGAATGATGCCTTCGAAGGGGTGCTTGCGCACCGTGACATCCCCTCGGTCATTCATATATTTAAATTCGATGCTGGTCCGACCGGAACCATGTAGCACTAACTTTTTATGTTTGTCGCTGAGGCTGTCGAAGGGCTGCTCTAAGTCAAACTCGAAATGTGCAGCCAGTGACTTTAACATTTGGTAGTAATAGAAATTACGCTTGTCCCAACCACGGATCGCGCCACCCGCTAAGCTGAGTTTGGGGTTGAGGATGATTTTGTTATCATCAAAGAACTGGTCAACGCCTAAACCATCACAGACCTGACAAGCGCCAGCGGGGTTATTGAAAGAAAAAATTCGCGGCTCTAATTCGGTCATACTGTAGCCACACACTGGGCAGGCGAAGTTTGCCGAGAATAGTTGGCGGGTATCTCCGCTGTCCATGTCCACCAAAATTGCCGTGCCGTCGGCAAGCTCTAAGGCAGTTTCGAAGGATTCAGCTAAGCGCTGGGCTAAATCCTCACTGACACGAACTTTAAAGCGGTCGATCACCACCTCAATATTGTGTTTTTTATGTAGCTCCAGATCTGGGGGATCACTTAAGTCACAGACCTCGCCATCGATCCTGGCGCGAATAAAGCCTTGTGCAGCGAGGTTCTCCAGCGTTTTAAGGTGCTCACCTTTACGGTCGCGCACAATTGGCGCCAGCAACATCAGTTTACTGTCTTTGGGTTCTTCAAATACCTTATCGACCATTTGGCTAATGGTTTGCGCAGCTAAGGGTTGATGATGATGAGGGCAACGAGGCTCTCCCACTCGCGCATACAATAGCCGCAAGTAGTCGTAGATTTCGGTAATGGTGCCCACGGTAGAGCGTGGGTTATGCGAGGTCGATTTTTGTTCAATGGAAATCGCCGGGGATAGCCCTTCGATATGATCCACATCGGGCTTTTCCATCAGTGACAAAAACTGTCTGGCGTAAGCGGATAAAGACTCGACATAACGTCGCTGCCCTTCGGCATAAAGCGTATCAAAGGCGAGGGAAGATTTACCCGAACCCGATAAACCAGTAATCACAATTAGCTTGTCACGAGGAAGAGTGAGAGAAATGTTTTTCAGATTATGGGTGCGGGCACCTCGAATATCGATACTGTCCATTGTTACCTGATAAATGCTGCGCTAAATCGCCCAGTATTACATATTGTTGAGATAATTGCGTAGTAGATCCTAAGGATAATTATTCACACTGGGTGACAATCTTAAGCTGGTTTGACCCAGAGTGCTTGTGGTAGCATTACCGGTTCTTTATTGGTGAATATTTGATGGGTATGGCTGTAGAAGAACACTTAAATAACACCGAGAAACGTGGCGCATATTCCTTAGCTTTGCTATTTGCTTTACGCATGGCTGGCTTGTTTATGTTGATGCCAGTGTTAGCCGTATATGGCCAACAGTTAACAGATTTCTCTCCGCTATGGGTGGGGATTGCCATTGGTGCTTATGGTTTAACCCAAGCGCTGTTCCAGATCCCTATGGGTTGGTTATCTGATCGCTTTGGTCGAAAGCCGATCATTTTTATTGGTCTGAGTCTGTTTGTCTTGGGCTCGGTGGTCGCAGCGCTTGCAGAATCTATTCATGGTGTCGCGCTTGGGCGAGCCTTGCAGGGAATGGGCGCGATTGCCAGTACCGTGATGGCTTTGGCTGCTGATTTGAGTCGCGAGACGCAACGCGCCAAAGTGATGGCCTTTATAGGGGTGAGTATTGGTTTATCTTTTGCGGCCTCTTTGGTTCTAGGTCCGGTCATTTCTGCTTTCCTCGGCCTGTCGGGTTTATTTTGGTTAATTGCCGGTTTGGCGGTGTTGGCCATGTTGGTGGTGCAGTTTGTAGTGCCAAACGCAGAAGTGAAGGCGCCCAGCGGTGAAGTGAGTGTTAACCTGCGGCAAATGCTAGGATTGTTACGTAACCCTCAGTTATTGCGTTTGGATTGGGGCGTGTTTAGCTTACACTTGGTGATGACCGCGTTATTTGTGGTGATGCCACTACGTTTAGTGAATGCCGGTTTAGCCCCAGCTCATCATTGGCAAGTCTATTTACCTGCGGTACTGGTATCGTTTGTGCTGATGGTGCCGCTACTGATTATTTCGGCGAAGCGAAATCAGCAACGAGGTTATTTTATTTTTGCCATTTGTTTATTGTTGTTGGCGAATGCTTTGTTATTTGTCGACTTTCAATCGGTTGGTTTATTAGGGTTGGTATTGGCGATATTTTTCATTGGCTTTAATTATTTAGAGGCCAGCCTACCCGCCTTGATTTCAACACTGGCACCGCCGGGGAACAAAGGCGCGGCGCTTGGGGTTTTTTCCACCAGCCAGTTTTTGGGTGCATTTATTGGTGGTAGTAGTGCTGGTGCGCTATATATGGCGGGTGGTATGCATGCGGTGAGTTTGTTTTCTATCGCAGTATTGTTGATTTGGCTACTGGTCAGTTTAGGAATGCGTGCGCAGGCAGGTATAAAAAATTATTCCTTGGCGATATCATCAAGTCAACAACCTGCTCATTTATTGGCAAAACTTCAGGTTTTACCGGGGGTTGTAGAGGCAGTGGTGATCGCACAAGACAACACTGTTTACTTAAAAGTAAAAACAAAAGAATTTGAATTGGCTAGAGCATTGGATTTGCTGCGTGCAGCCTAGTATTATAGCGGGTCTTTTCTCGCCACAACAGATAGATTATAGGAGCGATATACATGGCCACTCGGGGCATTAATAAAGTAATTTTGGTTGGTAACTTGGGACAGGATCCCGAAGTTCGTTTTATGCCAAACGGAGGGGCCGTCGCCAACATTACCATTGCTACTTCAGAGAGTTGGAGAGACAAGCAAACCGGTGAACAGAAAGAGCGTACCGAATGGCACCGAGTGGTGCTATTTGGCAAGTTAGCCGAAGTAGCTGGCGAGTATCTTCGTAAAGGTTCACAAGTCTATATCGAAGGTCAATTACAAACCCGTAAGTGGCAAGATCAGAATGGTCAAGACCGCTATTCGACCGAAGTGGTTGTACAGGGCTTTAATGGCGTGATGCAAATGCTCGGTGGTCGTCAAGGTGGGCAGGGGCAATCCATGGGCGGCGCACCGCAACAAGCACCGCAGCAAAATAACTGGGGTGGACAGCAGCAACAACAAGCTGCGCCTGCTCCGGCCCCTCAGCAAGGTGGTTTCCAACAAGCAGCACCACAACAGCAACAGGCACCACAGCAACAGGCTCCTCAGCCGCAACAAGGTGGTTTTCAGCCACAGGCTAAGCCTGCACCGCAAGCCGCGCCTGCGCCACAGTTTAACGAGCCACCTATGGATTTCGATGACGATATTCCGTTCTAGGCTGGAATTGTTGTATAGTTATTAGCTCTGAAAGCCCCGTTGTACGGGGCTTTTTTGTCGCTGGAACCATAGAGTGACATAATTTACCCATAGTGTGACAAATTTGCCCCATACCTTGACATAAGGTATCTTGGTTTAAGGTTTGTTGCAGATGGGTATTTTTATGTACATCAGAAGCTTGCGAAAACCTTCACCGAATAAAAACATCTTTAAGTTTGCTAGCGTCAAAGTTAATCGTGCTAACTGAATGCGCCGCAATACGTGTTTGGCGTTACCCCGTAAGAAACCATAATCTCTCACCCGCTGTAAGCCCTTGGGTAATACATGCTGCAAGATAAGCTTTAAGAATGTGAAGGTCGGCAAGGTCATGTATGTCGTGCTGGGTAAGCATGCATCGAATGAAGAATGATGACTAACCAATAGTTTTGTCGAGTTATCGCACCACTAACGTGCTTTTGCCCCATTCCGTGTTACGCCTTCTAACGAACAACGCAATCACCCATGTTTCTTTCCATACCAAAACTAATGGTTTTGAATCAGATTTTACGATCCAAGTTTAATCACCAGCTAGAATGCAAAAACCTGTTCGATGGTCTTGTCAAAAATCATCTATTTTGCAGCTTGAACCAAGCACTCTAAAGGGCTTTTGACGCCCGTGGTATGACGACCGATAACATGCGTGTAAATCTCAGTCGTTGTTACATCCTGATGGCCAAGTAATTCTTGTATAGTTCTTAAATCAGTCCCTTGTTCTAATAAGTGGGTGGCAAAACTGTGCCTAAAGGTATGGCAACTTGCAGGCTTATTTATACCGGCATTACGCACGGCTTTGGTGACTGCTTTTTGGAGCACACTATGATGAATATGATGGCGTTTGAGCTCACCTGTTCTAGCGTCGATACACAGGCGAGTTGAAGGAAACAAAAACTGCCAAGAAAACGACCGTTGAGAATGTGGATACTTACGGGCTAACGCGTAAGACATCGTCGTTCCAGCATAATGTAGACTCATATCGTGAGCAAAAACACTTTTGCTCAGGAGAATGTTATCGCGAAGCTTTGGGATCAAGTTAGGGGGTAACAAAGTCACGCGATCTTTATTTCCTTTGCCTTGCCGTACGGTGATTGTATTTTGATCAAAATCTAAGTCTTTAATCCGTAATCTCAAGCATTCACTGAGTCTTAGTCCCGAACCGTAAAGCAGTGAAGCCATGATCTGATAATCCGCGGGTAAATTCGCAATCACTTGGCTCACTTCAGCTCGAGTAAAAACCACGGGAATGTTGACTCGTTTTTTCGCGCGTTTCGCCTGAATTCCAATCATTTCGATACGTAGTACTTTGTTATAGAGAAACATTAAGGCATTAAATGCGATGTTTTGAGTCGCCGGAGCGACTTGCCTATCGACCGCTAGATGAGTTAGAAATCGTTCAATATCAGCAGCTCCGAGCTTTGCTGGGTGCTGCTTGTGATTAAAATACAAAAAACGTTTTATCCAATGCCAATAGGTTTGCTCGGTGCGAATACTGTAATGGTGCTGATAAATCGTATTTCTAAATCGCTGCTGGAGCCGCAATGGTGTGTTTGACATGTTGCGCACTTTTCGTCTGTATATATATACAGTATTTTTAGTTTCGTTTGCGTCATTTGTCAAAGTAATCAATGATAGAAATGGATCGATGATTGATTGATTCCGAGTAAAAAACTAAGGTAGACAATGGGTTAATATCAAATCATAAATTGATGAGCGAACGTGATGAAGATCATGTTTTTTGTGATAGGACGCGCGCTCATTGAATGGGATAGACCGCACGTGCGGCCTACTTAGCGTTAAGTTTCTGGGAGACATTGATGATTATCAGGAAGATGGAAGAGAAGGACCTTGAAGCTGTAAGTACAATTTGCATGGACTCTTTTTTGCAGTCAGTTGCAGGCACATTGTCTGATGAGGGGATTAAAACCTTTTCAAATATCGCTGCGCGCGATGCATTCCTCGATAGGATGAAAGGCGATAACTTGATGCTGGTTACTGAGAACAACAAAAATATCAAAGGTGTCATCGAGTTAAAGGAAGGACGCCATGTTGCGATGCTTTTTGTTAGCCCCGAATCCCAGAAAAGCGGCATTGGAAGAAAGCTGCTTATATCCGCCCTAAATCATGTGAAGGTTGATACTGTTACCGTCAGCGCGTCACTATCTTCAGTGACCGCTTATGAAAATTATGGTTTTGAGTGCAGTGGCGAAGTGGGAGAATCAGCAGGCTTGGTTTATCAGCCTATGGAGCTCAAACTTAACAAGGCAATGCACGCGACAAGCGCGTGATTACGGCGTTATAAGCCATAAGGAAGGCATGTGGATCTAGATAGTTTTATTGCTAGTTTAAGAGAGCAAGATTCTGAGGAGAAGCTATATGATTTTTGCAGAAAAAATATCTTGCATGGTACTCCATATGTTTTTAAAGGTAATGATGATGATTTTTACGAGTTTAGAAAACGAATAGCTAAAAATTTTGATATTCCATTTCATGAAATATATGTAACAGGATCTGGGAAACTAGGTTTTAGTCCTTTCAAAAATAAGAAATTTGATCTTGACTCTGACATCGATGTTGCAATCATATCACCATTATTATTTAGCACAATAATGAGAGATATTTCGAATTATCAAATGCAATTTAGACAAAATAGAAGGGTTGTTCGAGAATCAGAATTAGGCATGTACCATGAATTTCTTGAATACGTTGCTTTGGGCTGGATAAGACCTGATAAACTGCCAACTTCATTTAGAATGCGTACATTTAAAAATAACTGGTTTGATTTTTTCAAATCAATATCATATGGAAAATCGGAAGTCGGTGATTACAAAGTTAATGCAGGTGTTTTTCAAAGCTATGAACATCTTGAGGATTATATTGTAAGTGGCTTGTCAGATGTTAAGCGTCGTCGTAACGTAAGGAAATAATAATGGCTAATCAAATAAAACCATCTGTAACAAATCCTACAATTGCAGATATATATGAAAAAATTGAAGATAATAAATTAGATTTATCACCAGACTTTCAGAGAAAATTCGTTTGGACTCATGAGCACCAAGAACAATTCCTAGATACAATTATAAATGGTTTTCCGTTTCCTGAAATATATGTGTGTCAGGGGAAGGTGGATACTAAAAAATTAAGAACTAGCCAAAAGGTAATAGATGGCCAACAAAGGCTCACTACTATAACTAATTATATTGAAAACTCTTTTGACAAGCCTCTGAAAATAGTTAAACCATTTGATGAGCTGAATGATGCTGAAAGAGAAGATTTTCTTTCATATCAAATAGTAGTTAGAGATATTGGAAAAGTAGAAGATAGTTTAGTTAGAGAAATATTTAGACGCATTAATTTAACAAAATTCAAATTAGAAGATATTGAAATTCAAAATGCTATTTATGATGGTAAGTTTATTCAAACAGCGAAAGAATTAGCTAATGATATTGAGTTAGGTGAATTTGGTGTATTTCATGATTCTGAATTTACTCGAATGGCTGATGTCCATTTCTTTTTACAAGTTATGTCAACTCTTGAAAGAGGTGGATATTATCAAGGTGATAAGGAGTTAGAAAGTTGTGTGGAAGAATTCAATGAAGAGTTCGATAACTACCATAAAACGAAGTCATCAATTCTCAAAGCATTTTCAATTATTAGAGAGTTGGAGTTGGAGCTAGATACTATTTGGTTTAGAAAGTCTAACTTTTTCACTCTTGTTGTAGAGCTTTGCTCTGCTGGAAATGTTAATTCCCACCTTAAGAAAGATTTAACTAATTTTGAACAGAATATTATGGAAAACAAACATAATAAGACTAATGATTTCGGCGTATATTACGGATGCATGTATGCAGGTACAAATAATCGAAAATCAAGAGTGACGAGAGCTAATTTGTTCAGAGAGTACGTACTGAATAGCTTATAACAAAAACCTGCAAAGGACGCAAAAAGCCAGCCCGTTTTTTGCAGGAGCAAAAGCGCAAAAAAAGGTCTCACCTTTTGCGCCCATGAGGTTGGCGTTAGGGGGCTATCACACATGGAAGTTATCGAAAGAGTTGAGGTACTCGAAAATGGTCAGTTAATTGTGGTCTTGGCAAGTGGCGGAGATTCAAGTTACCAGAATATTTATCGTGAAGCAGCTGAGGTGAATTGGGATAATAATTTGAAAGCATTTAAGTCGCCACCTCCTAGAAATTGGAGTCACTCAGATTGGTTTCATCACATTGTAAATGTCACAAAGAAATGCAGTATTAAACTAATTTTAAATAATGAAACAACTTGGGTTAACATTCCAGATAATGTGAAAGAGCAAATGCTTGTTGGTAAAACCCCCTAATCGGGTAGCCGAAGGTATCTAGCCTCCAGCCCCCACAACACCCTGCATGCGGCTCCGCACAGGGCGTTTCACTTAGAATGGTGAAGCTTAATCCATCCATCTCGAAGCGCAAATAGACCTTGGGATGCTAAATAAGCATTCGATAATGCTTGTTGGATCCCCGGTGTTTTCGAGCTTCTCCATGGGCCTTTACTGGTTATGCCACAGGCTACCGCGGCTTGAACATGTACTCCTCTACGCATCAGATTTCTTACTTTGGTTCTCGGTTTTCGCCACTGTCGCCAGTAGGCCATTCGCACTCTGCGCCTTATCCAGTGATCTAGATCTACGCACAGTTGATAGCAATTCGCGATCCCAAAGTAGTTTATCCATCCTCGCAAGTATTGGCTTACTTTAAATAGCTGATAGCCCATCGACACGCCCCAGTTACGGTTTGTTAGACGCCTAATTTGTTGTTTAAAACGGTGTAACGTTTTGGCGTGAATTTGCAGCCGTCCCGCTTTAAAGGTAAACCCTAAGAACTTACTCTTCGCCGTTTTAACCACCTGACTTTTGGCTGTATTAACCACAAGTTTTAAGCGCCGTTGTAAGTATCGACTAATGCTCGTCAGCACCCGTTCGCCCGCACGCTGACTTCTCACCAAAATGATAAAATCATCGGCGTAACGAGCAAACTTGTGCCCTCGCTCTTCCAGCTCTTTGTCTAATGGGTCGAGCATGATATTGGCCAGCAAGGGCGATAATGGTCCCCCTTGCGGTACACCTTCTCGAGTTTGCTGATAGCACTGGTTATGGATAAAACCCGCTCTTAAGTAGTGTCCAATCAGCTTAAGTAAGCGCTTATCTTGCATTCGGTGACCCAGTTTACTCATCAATAAGTCATGATTAACTCGGTCAAAGAATTTAGATAAATCCACATCTACCGCAAAACGTCGGCCTTGCTTGATGATGCTTTGCACTTGTTTCACCGCTTGTTGCCCATTCTTGTTTGGTCTAAATCCAAAGCTGTTCGCTGAGAAGCTAGGGTCAAAGATAGGCGTTAGCACTTGGGCAATGGCTTACTGGATGACACGGTCGAGCACGGTTGGGATCCCCAGTTGGCGTTTACCGCCATCGGGTTTGTCAATCTCCACACGGCGAACCGGTTTAGGCTGATACTGGCCATTACGCAGCGCAGCAGCAACCTGCTTCCAGTGTAGTTTTGCCCAAGAAGGAAATGCATCAATGGACATGTTATCCACTCCAGCAGCCCCTTTATTGGCTCGAACACCTTGCCACGCGAGCTGAATATTCTGCCGCGTTAGCATATGTTCGAATAGATGTTGGCTAAAGGTTGGCTGCGAGTTATTACGCTGAATCGCATCTACGCCGGACGGCGAATGGGTGTTCAAGTTTAACAAGGCTCCTCCTTTATTCTAAGTGTTCAGGCCTTCACCGTGTCCCAACCATTACGATGGGCGTTGGGCTACTATGCCGTCTGCTGACTTCTGCTTAATCACCGTTTGAGTTACCCCAAATAGCGCTATCGTTGTTCATCGTATTTGCTCACTTAAGTTGATGAGACTTAAGTGCCAGGCCTGTTTGAGCTAGCGGCCAAGCTAGTGAGTTTAACGATCGCCTGTTAAGCAGATCTCCCCAGATAAGAACATGTACTGTCTCTGCACTGCTGCATCATTTACGGTGGCCGTTAGATCACATGGCTTCGTTGTCTTGTGCCAACTCGCCTCCAGCCTACGCCTCATATGATGTTCTTGTTCATCAGCTCGCAGATTTGCGTCCGGCTTCCTTCAGACATTCCCTCGCGGCAATGCCCTTGCCATTCGCTAGTAGTTAGCGTTTAATAATCAAAATATTATTAAACGGTGACCTTCCTACAGAGGACTTTCACCTCATTAGTTCATGCCCATGCTGGGCGTACACAAGGCGCTTAAGTCTGATTCATGAACGCGTGCCGATTTCGCTTCGCTCAAATTATGGCACGCTTTCACTCACAGCTTAGCTTGGCGTTAACCCATAGAAATTTTTATCCGAAACAGACGCTTTAGAGTTAAGGCTTTAACTCGGAAATGTCCAAAAGTGTGTTTGGGGGGCGGCAAACATACGAAATGCACTATGCCATACTATGGTTCCATTTTATGTCAAACTATGGTTCAAATTTTGGATGTGCATTAGATGTAACGCAGGTCCGTATGTCACTTTATAGTTCCAGCGACAGGGGCTTTTTTATTGCGGACGTTTTTAGTGATCTAAATAAATCGGTTGTCGTCATCGGGAGCTGGTGGCACTTTTGGTCGTAGAACACATCTATTAAGCGTTGAGTTTAAAAATGAATGCTGATGCCATTAACTCTAGCTGCGTTAGTTTAGAGCATGCGGTTTATGGAAAAATGGCCGAAAGTTCTCCTGTTTGACGGAGCTTGGGTGGCGAACAGGCATCTTGTTTAGTCATTGTCATTTTTGTTCCGTTTCTGCGACATCAAGGGCTGTTTATATTCTGTTTCTTTTATTTCTTATTTTCACAAGCCATTGGATCCTTTGATTATAATGTGAGTATCAGTATCCCCAACCTTTCTGACCTTAATGGAACATCCGTTGCATTTGTTAAACGCTAAAAAGTAAACAAGGAATTTCTGCTTGGAATGAACTATTAACTATATAGGGAAGAGCTGGTGTCTATACCAATTCGTACCAGCGCGAACGATAAACAATGCAAATAAAAAAAGAGATATGCTCATGAAATATCACTTGTTGGTCATTGCTGTGGTGAGTGTTCTACTGACAAGCGCTGGAGTTGCACACGCGCAACAAGTCGTTATTTCGACCTTCTTGGGTGAAAATGCCACTAAAATCGTTGCCGAGAAAGTGATGATGGAGGCCTACAGGCGAATTGGTATCACAATGGTGTTACGACCACTCCCCGGCGATCGAGCCCTTCGGAGCGCGAATGATGGTAATGTGGATGGAGAGCTGTTCCGCAAGGCAGGGATAGAGCACTTATATCCCAATCTACTCAGGCTCCCAGTTCCCATCTCGGTCACTGATTTTGTGGCGATTACAAAAGACAAGCGATTCCTGGTCGACGGCTGGAAAAGCCTCCTCCCTTACCGAGTGGGTTATTTACGTGGGATCAAGTTGATTGAAGTAAACCTTGTTGAAGGGACAATATCGGAAGCAGTGAAGACATATAGGCAAGCCTTTGGGAAACTTGAGTCTGGAAGGAGTGATGTCGTGGTGACATCACGCGCTACAGGATTGATGACACTGAAAGAATTAGGGCTGACAGGGTTGGTTATTTTGGAGCCAACGTTAGTTTCAATTCAATCGTTTCATTACCTTCACGTCAAGAATAAACACTTGGTCGCTCCCCTCACAGCCGCGTTGCAACAGATGGAAAAAGAGGGAATCATTCGTAACATTCAAGAACAAGCCCAAGCCTTCCAACATTAGCTTATGCGAGGCGTTAACCCTCATAGGAGTCGCATAAAATTATTATTCATTGCACTTAACTTCACAGGAAACAAAAACATTCAAAGCATGGGCTGGCTGGTGCTCACGAGGGGCCAGCGCCTGCGGGGGCTCTGCGTAGGTCACCGAGCATGCAAAATTGATCCACTTGGTATTATCCAAAATATTTGGACTATATAGATTGGTATTCAGTAAATCAGGAACTTCAATGGACGAGTTTTCTAGACAGCTTACTATTTGGGATATGTGGAGCGAAAATAATCGAAGAGTGGTTGCTCCTCTTCTGTAGACACTTCTTTCAAATAGCCATTTAGTGTATCAAATGCTAGCTGTCTTACCTTTGCATACCATTAATTGTATCTGTTAGGTGTGATTTAGTTCAAAATGTTATAGTATAACATTTTTATATTCTTCCATTGTATTTATCGTGTTTAATTTCAGCAAGTTCCAACTCAATAAATTGCTATTACTCGTGATGCTCATACTCCCTATTGGGCTGAGTAGTCTTTCACTTGTCCATGCAATGGAGGTGGACCATGATGTTCATGAAAATCACCAGTGTGAAATTTATGATGCGATACAGAATGCCTTAAGCTGCACTATCGATTCAGAGCCTTGTTTAGATCGTGGCCAATGTTTCCTTCGGTTTAATACCTTGGAGGCAGTGGTTTGTTATAAAGAGCTTCCACGAACTCGTTCCCCACCACCATCGGCCTAACTTTTTCTCACTCGAGAACACTTAAAAAATATTCATTTATATAGCGTTAAATTAAACACGTTAGGACTTGTTATGACCGAAATATCTTATGTACGACACAAGAAACGTAAACTTGGCCTTTTGTCTGCCATGCTTATTGTCGCAGCAATCATTGCCATCACTACATTTACCAGCTCTGAAAAATCAGCAGAGTTAATTGTAGCCAATAAAACTAATACCTTGTCGATTAGTGGCCCTTGGGAGATCTCTAGCTTAGATCCTTCTAAACAAGGCTACATTTTAACGCGTCTGCAAGTGATTGAAACGCTGCTCAATGTGGACGCTCAAGGCACTCTTACAGCTGGTTTGGCAACACACTGGCAAAGAAGTGATGATGGTTTGAGCTGGCAGTTTGTTCTGCGTAAAGGCGTGAAATTTCACGACGGAAGCGAACTCGACGCGCAAGCCGTGGTGCGCTCTCTTCGTTATGCACAGCAGAAGCACGGCAGTTTGAATAAAGCTCAAGTGACGCATATTAGCGCAGTGAAAAGTAACGAAGTCAAAATTGACTTAGCCAAGCCTTATGCCGCCTTTGCTGCTTTGCTCACCAACTACTCCAATGCCATTTTATCTGAAAAATCTTACAAGCCTGATGGGACGATTGATGCGCTTTATGGCTCAGGTCCCTATCAAATGGAGAGCTTTTCACCACCTCATAAACTGATGGTGAAAAAATTTGCTGGGTATTGGGGGCAGAAGGCACAGATCAGTTTTGTAAGCTACTTAACGGGTCATCGTGCCGAGAGCCGAATTTTGCAAGCAAAATCGGGAGAAGCCGATATTGTGTTCACTTTAGACCCTTCGATGCTTAGTCAACTTGAAGGCAGTGGTGAAGTTAAGGTTCATCATAACCTGATCCCACGAACCATGTTTGTGAAGCTCAATGCGGGCCATCCATTCCTGCGGGATCCGAAGGCTCGCCAAGCGCTGAGCATGGCGTTGGATCGAGCCGCAATTGCTAAAAATGTACTGCATGCAGAAGGTTCAGAGACTGCGCAGCTGATGCCCAGCTCGATGTCACAGTGGTTTATTCAAGGTATTGATAACAATCCATACCACTTAGAGCAAGCACAGGCGATATTGGCAAAATTGGGCTGGCAACGGAATGAGTCAGGCTTATTAGAGCGTGCTGGTCAGCCATTTAAACTAACCATGATGACTTACGCAGATCGCCCAGAGTTAGCCTTGGTTGCCACTGTGATCCAGGCGCAATGGGCCAAATTGGGGGTCGCGCTTAAGGTCGATGTGACCAACTCCAGCATGATCCCCGCAGGCCATACGGATGGCTCCTTAGCAATGGCGCTTATCGCACGTAACTTCGGTTTTAGTGCCGATCCGCTGCCGATTATCAGTAGTGACTTTGCCAATGGAGGGGGAGATTGGGGAACCATGAATTGGAGTAACCCAGGTGTAGACCGCGCGATTGCTAAGCTGCTTGAATCAAATGACGCTGAGCAATCATTTGAGCTGAGTCAGAAGGTTGCGCAAGAAATCTATCAAGATGCACCAGTGTTACCCATTTCAAGCTACAGCCAATATACATCGGTTAATACACGAGTGAAGCACTTTAAGTTTGACCCTTTTGAGCGAAATTATTTTATTAATCAGATGTACTTCGAGCAATAGGGAAGCAAGTCATGTTGTGGGATCTAGCTAAGAAGCGCTTATATCAATTGATCTTGGTTGCTTGGGGGGTCGGTACACTGACCTTTATTTTAATGCGCAGTTTACCGGGAGACATGGCCTATCGAATTGCGGCCAGTCGTTACGGGCAAGATAATGTTGATTCAGCGGCGGCAGAACTTGTTCGCCAAGAATTGAATCTGGATCAAGCTTGGTTTGGTCAGTACCTAAGTTGGTTATCAGACCTTATGCAGTTCAACTTAGGCAATTCACTGGTGAGTGGCTTGCCTGTGAGTGAAACGGTACTGCATCAATTGGGTCACTCATTACTGCTTGCTGGTTTTGGCATTGCATTATCAGTGGCGATTGCGCTGCCTTTAGGCACTTTAACCGCCAAGGAAGTATTCGCGAAAAAGCGCGGTGTATTGAATTTATTGGTGGTGTGGTTCTCTATTTTCACTCGTGCGATGCCAGTATTTGTATTGGGCCTGATCCTGCTTCTGCTGTTGGCGATTGAATGGCCCTTATTACCGGTTGCTGGTTTTGGTACTTGGCGACACCTTGTTCTGCCAAGTCTTACCTTGGCGATCAGCTTGGCCGCCGTATCAAATCGAGTGGTTCACCGCAGTGTTGCTCAGGTGCTTGGTTCGGCTTTTTATCAGTTCTCTCGGGTAAAGGGTTTAAGCGAAGGGCAAACCTTTTTCCGCCATGGGGTGAGAAATATGGCGCTGCCAATTGTTGCCTTTATCGGCATTCAGTTAGTGAGTGTGATCGAAGGGATTGTGATGATCGAATCTCTGTTCTCTTGGCCCGGAATTGGGCATGGACTTGCGCATGCAATCTTTGCTCGAGATATACCGCTTATCCAAGGTTGTGCGCTGACAATGGGAGTTCTGTTTGTTGTACTAAACAGCCTGATTGATGTGCTGTGTTATTGGATTGATCCCAGAGGCCTACAAGAAAAATGATGAAGCAATTTAATATCAATCAAAAGATTGGCTTAATGATATTACTGGGCTTGTTTATTTTCTCGATACTGGTGGGGGGCTTCTCTCCCTATAGTATTGATGAACAAAATCTCTCCAGTCGTTTACTCTATCCTAATGCTGAGCATTGGTTGGGCACCGATCATTTTGGCAGAGACATGATGACGCGTTTAGCCAGTGCGATTGGTCTGTCATTCACGCTGGGGCTGCTGTGTGTCTTTAGCGCTTCAATTTTGGGGGTAACACTGGGGGTTTGCGCCGCTTGGGCGGGGGGACGTATTGAACAAGGCCTGGATATTTTAGTGAATATCTTGCTGGCTCTACCTGGCTTGGTACTTGTGTTATTGCTGTCCGCGATAGCTCCGGGTTCGTTTTTGGTGATGTACCTTGCCATCTCATTGGTTCAATGGCTTGAGTACTATCGCGTGACACGGGCCATTACTCGAACCTTAATGGATAGCCCACAAAGACAAGTATCGGTCATGATGGGCTTTGGTAAGTGGTATCAGTTTAAGCGCCATATCTGGCCTGCAGTTGCACCTTCGGTCTCGACGATGGCGGCCTTTGGGGGAGCTAACGCGATCTTAATGATGGCATCACTTGGTTTTGTGGCTGTTGGGATTCAGCCCCCACTAGCAGAACTGGGGTTGATGAGTGTTGAGTTATTCCCATTCTATATTGAAGCGCCGTGGATATTGGCTCAACCGCTGCTGGTGGTCGCTCTATTGGTGCTAGGTTTTCATTTATTGGCAGGAGCGAGTCGTGAACCTCTTAATTCAGCTGACTGATCTTTCGATTAAAACAAAACAGCTAGAGCTGCTGCAGCCCTTGTCATTTAAGCTATATCAAGACAAACCGGTGACGATTCTGGGTCAAACTGGCTCAGGTAAAAGTTTATTAGCTCAAGCCATTGTTGGTTTACTCCCCAGTGAATTGTCACAGCAAGGTCAGGTTGAGGTCTTCGGTCAAACTCACGACCGCAAGTCGCTGATAAGCTTATGGGGGAGGGAGGTGATTATGCTGCCTCAAGAACCGTGGCGTGCCCTCGATCCTTTAATGCCAGCTTACCAGCAAGTGTCAGAGGTGTACCAGTGCTTACATGATTTAGATGAAGAGGCTGCATTTTATCGCGCGCTAAAAGATTTAGAGCGAGTTGGCCTAAAAAGCAGTGCCTTAAAACGGCCAGGACAACTCTCTGGTGGTATGGCACAGCGCTTAGCTGTGACCTCTGCAACGGCGGGAGGCGCAAAACTTGTTTTGGCCGATGAGCCGACCAAGGGGCTTGATGTTAGTCGTCGAGATGACATTATTCAAGTCCTGATGAACAGTGCCCAAGGTGGCGGTTTGCTTACCATCACTCATGATATTGAAGTTGCTCGTCAGATTGGCGGGGACATTATTGTGATGAAGGAAGGGGTGGTGGTCGAGCAGGGAAGTGCGCAACAAATCTTAAATCATCCACAGCATGCATACACCCAATTACTGATTGCGGCAGATCCTCGTCATTGGAAAGCGCGTGACTACCCGATGATTGAGAAGAAGCCAGTACTTGAAGCGAAGCGTTTAGCGATCGGTCGCAATGGCCTTGCGCTGTCAAATGGGATCAACTTTACCATTCACTCTGGAGAGGTGGTGGGCGTGGTGGGTGATAGTGGCTGTGGCAAGAGCACCTTAGGTGATACTTTGCTGGGCTTGCTAAAGCCGATTGAAGGTTCGGTCAAGCGTTTGAGTGAAGAGGCTAAACCTTATCAATGGTTGAAGCTGTTTCAAGATCCTCCCGCTGCATTGACTTGCAGTGTCACGCTTGGGGTGTTGTTGGAAGACTTGGTTAAACTTCATCAAATTGAGCGCCAGCGAGTTGCGATTTTAATGAGTAAATTAAACTTAGCGCCAGAGCTTTTAGAGCGCCGCAGCACGGAAGTTTCCGGGGGAGAGCTGCAGCGTTTTGCCATTTTGCGCGCAATGCTGCTCGAGCCGGTATTCTTGTTTGCGGATGAGCCGACGTCTCGTCTTGATCCGATCATCGCCAAGGAGGTGATTGAACTATTGGTTGATTTAGCGAAAGAGCAAGGTTGTGCGCTGTTATTCGTTAGTCATGACCCCTATCTGATTGAAAAGCGCTGCGATACGGTGCTGCGTTTGTAAACGACAGGAACATCTTTACTCAGAGTCGAGGTGATTTAGGCGGGCGCTTCAATCATCTCGACTTCACATCGGCTCTGCTGAATCAGGACTTTTAGTTCACCAGCAGGGAGCATCGAAGAGTCATTCATGTGTGAGTGCTGACTTGCATCGGGCGATAGTTTTGAATTCAAGTCGGTAAGTTCTATCTGTCACTCATTGTCAGTTGGGGCACTCTCGGTGCCCCAATTTAAGTACATGCAGCGCCAATTTTTGTCATCCTTTCAAGCTCATCGTGAAACAGCCAGTGACACGACAATACACTAACTAAGCATTGCCGATTTTAATGCTGCAAAACATGTGAATCTTGCTATTGCAGTCTTTAGGGGCGAACAGAGCCTGGCATGTCATGGCCTTTAGGACCAGCGCCGTGGTCGCGCATGTTTAAACTGCGGTCCCGTTCTCCAGCATCACCAGAGCACCGACGATGAGTGCATGCATCCCCCGAATCAGTTCTTGCTCCATTTCGCTTTCTTCTGCATCGCGGTCTGCATTCTCGATAGGTTCTCGATCGGCGACCGAATATACCGTGTCCGACACCGCGATGCAGTGAAATGCCACCGTGGCGAGTAGCCAGCGAGCTTGTTCCTTTGAAAGATCATAGCTGCCTGCGATGTGGTTTTGGTGCTCATCGATCTTTGTGATCATGGGTTGAGTAGCCGCCAACCGACGGAACACATAGGGTGCCAGCCCAGGATATGCCTTGATGAACTTTCGGATTGATGCGGCAAACGCGATCAGATAGTCCTTCAGTTCTTCGGGCTGTTTGTTGTCGGGTTGTGGGATTTGCCAGCGACTGAATATCTCCTCGGCGACCAGCGATTTGAGCGCTTCTAAACTCGGAAGGTGCTTGTACAGCGCCATATGACTCACCCCCAGGGCGGCCGCAACACCGACAAAAGTGATGTTTGGCAGGCCTATTTCAATGCCGACCTCGGCAATTCGTTGGCGTGTGATGGTTGGTGGGCGTCCCCGCGTGGCACGCTGTTGTGGTGATTTCATCTCTGCTCCTCGGTCGTAGCGGTAGCTACGATCTCATTCTAACCTATTTTTTAGCTATTTAGTTTAGTGGTTGCAACTAATTCGATAATTAGTTTATAGTAATGAAACTAATTATCATTCGTATGTAGTTGGTGTGCCGATCAAGATAAGGTTTTTTGTTACAAAACCGCTTGCTGGCTAGAACAAAACGCCTGTTGATGGCGCGTCTTTTTAGCTCGAATCACGGGCTTGTTTTGTTTTTATTTATTGGAGTTTTATTTCTTGAGCACGAATAAGGTAGCTGTAGTCAAGACCAAAGAAGCGAGTCCAATCAGCCAAGTATTGAGCCCCATTCGTGGGCAATTGGCCGTGGCCGCGATACTCGCTGGCGTGGGCAGCATGCTGACGTTGGTGCCGCTGGCTGGTATCGCGAATATCGCTAAGATCGTCCTTGGCGATGAGAGTATCGCGGCAGCTGGACAAGCGCAGGACGACATTTGGTGGACGCTTAGCATTAGCGTGCTCTGCATGTTTGTCGGTATGGCGCTGCTGTTTGCTGCTGAGCTCAGCGCCCATCTAGCCGACAATCGCATTACCTATCACTTGCGTCTTGCCACCGTCGATCGCTTGACACGGGTGCCGCTGGGCTGGTTTACAGGCCGAGCGTCGGGCGAGGTTAAGCAGGCGATGCAAGACGACATCGCTACGCTACATAGCTTGAGCGCACACTTTTTCACTGCTGTCGGGCGTGCCGTAGGCGCCATTTTAATTTCGCTTATCTATCTGTTGGCACTGGATTGGCGGATGGCCATCGCCGCACTGTTGCCGTTTCCGAGCTTCTTCTTATTCTTGCATTTCGCCATGAAAACCGGTGGTGCCAACATGCAGCAGTTCGTCGCTCGACTGGCACGGATCAATGCCGCGACGGTCGAGTTTGTGAATGGTATTCCTGTGGTGAAAGCATTCGGCGCAGCTGGTAAGGCGCACGCAGGTTATCGAGAGGCCGTGGATGCCTTCGCCGATGCCTTCGTTCGTTTCACCCGTCCGCTGGTCGCAGCGATGGCTCATGCTCATGCGATGATCGCCCCAGTAACGGTGTTGGGCATTGTGCTGGCCTTTGGTGCGGTGTTTGTGAGCCTTGGCTGGCTTGAACCGGTAGAGGTGCTGCCGTTTGCCTTAGTGGCACCGGGGATCTGCGCGCCGCTGTTGCTATTACACACCTTGCTGCACGATCTTGGCAGCGCCACGGGGGCTGCGCAGCGGGTGCTGGCATTGCTAGAAACGCCGGTGCTGGAAACGCTGGAACCGGACCAGCAGCAGCTCCCGACCGGTCATCAAGTTTGCTTCGAGAAAGTCAGCTATTGCTATGGGGAGAACTCTCAGGCTCTGACGAATCTCAGTTTTACGCTGGAGCCGGGCACTGTCACGGCGATTGTTGGCCCCTCGGGCGCGGGTAAATCGACTCTGGCGCGTTTACTGCTCCGCTTTTTTGACCCGAGCGAGGGACGAATCACCCTTGGCGGTGTGGACTTACGGCACATCGAGACTTCGCAGCTCTATCGCCGCATTGGCTTTGTGTTACAGGAGGTGAACCTGATCCATGCCAGCGTGCGCGATAACATTGCGCTGGGGCGGCCAGCGGCCAGTCAACAGGAAGTTGAACACGCGGCGCGGGCCGCCAACATCCATAAGCGTATTCTCGCTTTGCCGCGTGGCTACGACTCGGTCGTGGGTGAGGATGCTCAGCTTTCCGGGGGGGAGTGCCAACGGCTCAGCATTGCCCGCGCCGTGCTACTCGATCCACCGCTGTTGGTGCTCGACGAAGCAACGGCGGCGGCTGATGCCAGTAACGAAGTGGCGATCCAAAGTGCGCTGTCACGCTTCGCGCAGGGCCGTAGCTTACTGGTCATCGCACACCGGCTCGACACCGTGATGCACGCCGATCGGATTTTGGTACTCGAAGACGGCGCGATTACCGAACAAGGCACCCATCAGCAGCTACTCGCGCAGGATGGATGCTATGCGCGGTTATGGGCTAAAGGCGATTACCAAGGGTCAGCAGTATCGGAGGCGCAGCCATGTTAAAGACATTGATTGAGTTGTTGGGCGAGGATGCTCTGGTATTGCGGCGCTACATTTGGATGGCGGTTATTTATGGCGTGCTCTGCGGGTTGACCATGACCGCATTGGTGCCGGTGCTGCTCCATCTGTTGGGCGGCGATGTGCCGCAGATGGTGCCATGGTTAATCGTGCTACTGAGCTGCTTAGTTATTTGCTGGGTCTTGCGGCGCTACGTGGAGCAAGCTGGTGTTCGAGTGGGGGTGGCCATCTTGCGGGGGGCACGCCATCGCCTCGGTAACCATGTGGCAGAATTGCCAGTCGGCTGGTTCTCGCCACAGAATACGGCTCGACTTAGTCACGTTGTTACGCAAGGGATGATGGCCGTGGCTCAGCTTCCGGCACATGTGTTCACCCCAGTCATTGCTGGCGTGGTTACGCCGATGGTGCTGGTGGTCGCTTTGTTTATGCTGCACTGGCCATTGGGCTTGATTGCGTTGTTGGCCTTGCCACTACTGACGGGAGTGCTTGCCCTCACCGCGAAGCTCTCGCGCCGCGCCGATGATGCCTTTCATCGACATTTTGCCGATGCGAGCCAGCGGGTGGTGGAATTTGCTCAAGCTCAGTCTGTGTTACGTGCCTTTAACGGTGAAGGTGGTGGCATGCGCTTGCTGGAGCAAGCGCTAGAGAAGCAACGCCAATCGGCAGCGCGATTGATCTGGCTGTCGGCCGGGTCAACGGTCCTTAATACTTGGGCCGTGCAGGCGGTGTTTGCCGGCTTACTGCTCGCAGCATCGTGGTGGTTGAATAGACACCTTGAGGGAGGCATGGCAACCAGCAGTATCGCTGCGGTCATCGTCGCCCTGTTGCTGGTCAGCCGCTTTATCGACTCGCTGCTGGAAGTGGCCAGTTATAGCGAGGTGTTGCGAAGCGCGCGTGGCCAGCTGGATACGATTGGTGAGTTGTTTGCGGTTGAAGCCTTACCGCAGCCTCACATATCGCAGACACCGCGCGATGCCTCGGTGGAACTGCGAGCAGTACATTTCTGTTATGCGCCAGGCGAGCCTGATGTATTACGCGGGGTGAGCATTCGTCTCGAAGCGGGCAGTATGACCGCGTTGATCGGTGAATCCGGCTCCGGAAAAACGACCCTGGCTCGGCTCGTGGCGCGTTTCTTCGACACGACTCAAGGCAGCGTACTGGTTGGTGGCGTGGATGTTAAACAGATGTCCAGCACACAACTGACAGCGCAAATCAGCCAAATCTTTCAGGACAACTACTTATTTATAGGCAGCATTGCTGAGAATATCCGCATTGGCAAACCCGATGCCTGTGATGCAGAGCTGCTCGAGGCGGCGCGCTTGGCTGGTGTCGTCGAGATCATTGAGCGTTTACCACAAGGGCTGGATACCCCTGTTGGTGAGGGCGGGACGCGTTTGTCCGGTGGAGAGCGACAACGCATCGCCATCGCCCGTGCGCTACTCAAAGATGCGCCAATTTTGCTGGTCGATGAAGCGACTGCTGCGCTAGACGCGGAAAATCAGGCAGTGATTGCCGAGGCTTTGGCACAGCTGCGCGGCCGATGCACGCTGCTGGTGATCGCCCATCAGCTGTCTACGGTGGCAATGGCTGATCAAATAGTGGTACTGGAAAAGGGCCTGATTGTCGAGCAAGGAACACCGCTGCAGTTGCGCCAGCAGCAAGGACAATACACGCAGTTCCTCGGTCAGCGCAAAGCAGCAAAAGGTTGGCGTATTGCTGCCGCATCAGATGGCGTGGATTACTGATGCGTGCCAGCCTATTTGGCGTGTTCTGCCTACTTTGTGGTACATCGTTGCTGCTCGGTGCCCAGCAAATGGCATGGTCTCAGGTGTTTTCGCTATCCAGTGATACTTGGCTGACCTTGACCGCGAGTCGGCTGCCACGCTTGGCGGCGTTGGTGCTAACCGGCGTCGGGCTGTCGGTCTGTGGCGTGATCCTGCAGCACATCGTGCGCAACAAGTTTGTCGAACCAGCCACCTCGGGGGGGCTGGATGCAGCCAAGCTCGGTATTTTAGTGGCATTAACCGTGGCACCGAACACTGGGACAGTAGGGCGGATGTTGTTCGCGCTGGCCTTTTGCTTCGCAGCAAGCTTGATCTTTGTGGCGATTATCCGCCGCATTAAATTCAAAAACTCGATCCTGGTCCCTGTGATGGGCTTGATGTACAGCGGTGTGCTCAGTGCTATCGCCGAATTCTATGCTTATCGCAACAACATACTGCAAAGTATGCAGGGCTGGTTGCTGGGTGATTTTTCTAAGATTGTTCAAGGTAACTACGAAATCATCTACCTGATCCTCCCGATCGTGGCATTAAGCTACCTGTACGCGCAACGCTTCACGGTGCTGGGGATGGGGGAAGGCATGGCGACAAGCCTAGGACTGAACTACTCGGTCACGGTGAGTCTGGGCTTGATGCTGGTGGCCGTCACCGTGTCAGCCACAGTGATTACCGTGGGTGCAATTCCCTTCGTTGGTCTGGTTATTCCCAATTTGGTCGCACTGCACTATGGCGACAACCTCAGTCACAGCTTGCCTGTGGTTGCGCTGAGCGGTGCATCATTGTTGCTGGCCTGTGACATTCTCGGTCGGGTGCTGATCTACCCATTCGAGGTGCCTATTGGCTTAACCGCAGGCGGTGTGGGTGGCGTGTTATTTCTGGTGTTGATCTTCAGGAGGCTGCGATGAAACGCATCACTTCTGGCTATGCTGTGTGGATGATCGTCATCGGATTGGCTATCTGCTTCTTGTTTTTCCGCTCGGGACTCGATTTCGATTATGTGATTCCTAAGCGCTGCTCCCGATTGGTGGCGATGCTGATTGGTGGCGCCTGTGTTGCCTGGTCATCGATCGTGTTCCAAACCATCACCGGCAACCGGATCTTGACGCCAGCGACCATGGGCTACGAGGCGGTCTATCTGCTATTTCAATCGCTGCTGATCCTCGTCATGGGGACGCAGAGTCTGGTGGTACTGGGTGCAAACGGCAACTTTTTATTATCTATCGGCTTGATGCTCGGCTACTCCTGGGTCATCCATCGCTGGCTATTCCGAGAGGGTCAGCATGATGTGTATTTGCTGTTGTTGTTGGGGCTGGTACTCACGATGGTGATCAGCACCTTCACCTTATTTGTTCAATTCCAGGTCAGCCCCGGTGAGTTCTCGGTACTGCTCGGCTTTAGTCAGGCGTCTTTTGGCAAGGCAGAGCCTGAGCAGTTATTGGTTGCGTTGATGCTGGTTGGCGCGGTGTGGATCGTTGCATCTAAGACCTTGCCAACGCTGGATGTGCTTTCCCTAGGGCGCGAGCAAGCGGTATCTCTTGGCGTAGATTACCAGCGCTCGGTGCGGCTCTACCTTGCTTTGATCGCCGTACTGGTGGCGGTTTCGACGAGTCTGCTTGGGCCTACCGCCTTCATGGGCATCTTCGTTGCCAATACCAGCTATGCACTGGCTGGTAGTTTCAAGCATCGGGTCACCTTAGCGACTGGCTGCGCGATTGCGGTTGGCATATTTATCCTGGCCCAGCTTGCAGTTGAACACATTTTTAATTACCGAACTACCGTCGGCATCTTGGTCAACCTGGTATGCGGCGTCTGGTTTCTGGCGCTGATGATGCGCAAGCGAGGAACGACATGATTACCGTTAATCACCTTTCCAAAGCTTATGGTGACAGAACTGTACTTTCCGATGTAAATCTGCGCTTCCCAGCGCAGCAGCTCACGTCGCTGATCGGCCCCAACGGCGCGGGTAAAACGACCTTGTTGATGACGATTGCCCGGCTGCTAAAGCCAAGCCATGGCGATATTTTGATTGAAGGTTGTCGAGCATCGGAGCTGCCTATTGGTGACTACGCCAAGCGTGTCGCTACCTTGCGCCAGTCACCGGATTTTAACTTGCGGCTAACGGTTGAGGAACTGGTCGGCTTTGGCCGCTTTCCTTATAGCCGAGGCGCGCTGAACGCTGACGATTATCGGACGATCGACGAGGCCATCGCCTTCTTGACGTTGGAGCCGCTCCGTGAAGCTTATCTCGACGAACTCAGTGGCGGGCAGCGTCAGATGGCTTTTTTAGCCATGACGATCGCTCAGCAGACACCGTGTCTGCTGCTGGATGAGCCCTTGAATAATCTCGACATTAAGCATGCCGTGCAAATTATGCGTGCGCTGCGTCGTTTATGTGACGAGCAGGGGCGCACAGTCATTTTGGTGGTACACGATATCAATTTCGCAGCCAATTACTCCGACCACATTGTGGCGATGAAGGGCGGTGCGGTGCATTGCTCCGGCTCGGTGTCGGAGGTTGTGACCGAGGCGCGGTTGGGTGAGCTATACGAGCTAGATTTTGAGATCGCGCAAAGCGAGCGCGGATGCCTATGCAACTACTTTAACCCATTAGGAGAACTGAAATGAGTTTCAACCACCGACAAAGGCATTGGGCCTTGGCTTTGCTGATGAGCGTCACGTTCGCCATACAGGGCTGCCAGCCGCAAGTCGAAGAATCGGTAGCCAAAAGTGCACAGTTAGCAGCGACTAGTCAGTCTTCGTTACCCGCCTATCAAGCGATTACGATCCAGCACCAACTGGGCAGCACCGTGATCAACAAGTTACCGCAGCGGGTGGTTGCTCTAGATATGAATGAAGTTGATTTTCTCGATCAATTGGGGATTCCGGTTGCAGGTATGCCCAAGGATTTTGTTCCACATTTTCTTGCGAAGTATAAGCGCGCTTCGCAAGTGGTGGATACAGGCGCGATTGTTCAGCCCAATCTGGAGCGGGTACATGCGGCCAAGCCCGATCTGATCCTGATCACTTCACTACAGGCCAAGCATTATAAAGAACTGAGTGAGATCGCCCCGACCATCCACTTCGACGTGGACTATCGGGATAGCCGAGTTAGGCATATCGAGGTTGTTAAGGAACACCTTCTGAGCTTGGGGCGAATCTTTGGCAAACAAGCACTGGCCAAGCAGAAAGCCCTTGAGTTAGAAGCCAAGGTTGAAGAGGCTAGGCGCATCATCCAAGGTCGTCCCGAAAAGGCCTTGATCGTGCTACACAACAACGGCGCTTTTAGTTCCTTTGGGGTGCAGTCCCGCTACGGCTTTGTATTTAATGCGCTGAATGTAAAGTCGGCCAGCCCGAAGGGCGCAACCGGCTTACATGGTCAACCAATTTCCAGTGAGTTCATCCGGCAGGCCAATCCAGACGTGATTTACATCGTGGATCGCACCGCCGTGATGGAGCACCGATCAGCTTTGAACGCCGAGACGCTCGGTAATCCCTTACTGCGGCAAACCAATGCTTGGAAAAATGGGCGCGTCGTTTTTGCCGATAGCGAGGCTTGGTATGTCACGGCAGCCAGCCCTAGCTCTTTAGCGCTGATTATCGATGATGTCGTTGCTGGCTACCAAAACTGAGTCATTTTAGCTGGTCTCGCGGAGCGTACCCAAAGCGTAACAATCTCATTTGAAAGCATATTTTTATCACCTAGCGGTGAGCTAATTCAATTTAAACTTGAAAGGAGTCAGACATGACAAAACGTCGATATAAGCATCGTAAGCAAGGCCTTGTGCGGCAGACAGCGTCTGCAAATTCTATATTTGCCGCTCATTCTCCCGCTGTCTTGAACCAAAAAAAATTGCTACTCGGGCTCACGCTCAGTGCCTTGACTGTGGTGGCATCACCAGCACTGGCGCAAACCAGCGATAAGGAAACCAATGCCAATAAGCAACAGACCTCGTCTCGTGCTGCTGAAGATGTGACCGTTTTATCCCCGCTGAAGGTGGTTGGGGCAGCCCCCTACGCCGGAGGACAAGTGTCTACTAGCGGTCGTATGGGCTTGCTCGGCGACAAAGATTTTATGGATACACCGTTTAATACAATTAGCTATACAGAGCAGTTTATCGCAGATCAGCAAGCCCGGGATATTAGTGAGGTGATCGCTAAAACCGATCCCACGGTGTTTATGAGTGGCATCCCAGGTGAAAGTAACGAAGGCTATTCGATCCGCGGTTTGCCATCCAGCGTTGGTGATGTGACGATTAACGGCTTGGCTGGCATGGCGGCCTATTATCGCAATTCGCCGGAAATTTTCGAACGGGTCGAAGTACTCAAAGGACCTTCTGCTTTGCTTAACGGGATGCCGCCGAAGGGATCTGCGGGGGGCGCAGTTAACTTGGTCACCAAGCGTGCCGGTAACGAGGCATTAACGCGTTTTACGCTTAATTACATGTCTGACTCGCAGTTCGGTGGGCATGTCGATCTAGGTCGTCGCTTCGGCCAGAAAAAGCAATTTGGGATCCGTTTCAATGGTGTGTATCGTGATGGCGATACTGCGGTGAATACGCAAGACAAAAAAGTCTCGCTAGCTTCACTCGGGCTGGATTGGCGCGGCGATCGGGCGCGGCTGTCGGTCGATCTTTATCGTAGTATGGAGCGCTCGAATGGTTTGACTCGGGGGATCACTCTAGCCCCCGGTTTGGCGGTACCCACACCACCAAGCCCCGATGTTTCGTGGAACCCGCCCTGGGCTTTCTATGAAAGTACCGATAAAGGTGCCATGCTGCACAGCGAATACGATCTAAGTGACCAACTCACAGCTTATGTGGCTGGGGGGATTAGCAAGACCGAATTTGACTCAAATATGGGCGCTGCTCAAGTATTTAATGAAGCGGGAGACTTTCGGATTAACTTCAGTGGCGTGTCCGACAAAGTGGAGAGAAAGTCGGCAGAAATTGGACTGAAAGGTCAGCTTCGAACGGGTCCGGTGGGCCATCAGTTTGCGCTTAACAGTACCTATTACGATGAAGATTATCAGTTGAACGGTTTTAGAAACCTTTTGCCGAATGCTTGGGTGACAAACATCTACAACCCGGTATGGGGCCCAGAAGTCGAACGTCCTAGCAATATCCCTGCGATTACCAAAACCGATACTCGCTTGACCAGCTTTGGCTTAGCGGACACATTGTCGGTTTTTGATGAGCGGCTACAACTAACGCTTGGCTTACGCCGTCAACAGGTGAGCAATGACAGCTATAACGGTGCAACCGGACAGCGGATAGGGCTTGCTTATGACGAAAGCGCCATCACGCCGGCAGTGGCTGTTCTTGTTAAAGCCACCGAGAAAATGTCTGTTTATGCGAATTATATTGAGGGGCTTAGCCAAGGTGCGATGGCACCCAATACAGCGGCAAATGCGGGTGAAGTGTTCGCGCCCTTCAAAACCAAGCAGAAAGAGTTTGGATTTAAATTCGACTTTGGTGAATTTGCCCACACGCTTAGTTTGTACGAAATTGAGCGTCCGAGCAGCTATACCGACCCCGTCTCCAACGTTTTTTCTTTCGGAGGGGAGCAGCGTAACCGCGGAGTGGAATGGGGTTTCTTCGGTTCACCGCTGGATAGCGTACGCTTGATGGGGGGGATTGCCTACTCGGATCCAAAGGTGATGAAGGCTGCTGACCAAGCCAATGAGGGCAAACAGGCAACGGGCGTGCCTAAATGGCAGGCGAAGCTGGGAACGGAGTGGGATATACCAAGAATGCAAGGTCTAACATTGACCGCCAATCTAAACGCGGCTTCCAAGCAGTATCTTAGTGCAGACAATTCGCTATCGGTTTCTGGCCGTACCGTGTACGACCTCGGCGCACGTTATGTCACCGAGCTATCGGGTCGTCGACTAACCATGCGAGCTGCGGTTACCAATTTGACCAACAAGGCGTATTGGGCAAAGCCTAACTTCACCAGCTTGGCGATGGGCGCACCGCGAACCTTCCAGCTATCAACAACGCTGGATTTCTAGCTAAGCCATTAATATCGTCACCAAACTGGCATGGCCGTGAAGCGAAGCATCGGCAGCTTTTGTTTGCCATTGTAGGAAAACGCCAGCGGCCACTGCCTTTCATGGTGCCAAGGTGAACGACCGGCACTGGGTGGCTAGTTTTTCGCCTATTCGTCGGGGATAGTTCGGCCGCTGTGCTTGCTTGGTTAAGCGGGATCTAAGGTGTTGTTTGTTTATTTGGTGATTTCTACGGTGGGGCTTAACGGGCGTAACTTGAGTTGCGGGAAAGGTGAGCCCCACACGCTGGTTCTGCCTCATCAACGAATAGCAACGTGTTAGACCCGCTGCTCTAACCGGTTTATATAACGATTGAAAAAGTACTTTAAAACCCAGCTGATTATGATAGCTGTTGGTCTGCGAGCTCTTTTGTCATAAAGCGACTATTGGGATCTTCTGTATAGTCGGAGAAAGGCCCACAATAACTAAATCCAAACTTCTCGTATAGGCTTCGAGCCGGTTTGAAAAACGCCTGTGAACCCGTTTCTAAGCTTACCTTCCGATAACCATTTTCAGTGGCAACATTTAGCACATGAGTGAGGAGTTGGCTGGCAACACCAGACTTCCTGGCAGAATGAGCAGTTCTCATCGATTTCAGTTCTATATGTTCAGATGTAAGTTGTTTGATGGCCAAACACCCTTGTAACTCGTTGCCTAACCAAGCGCTGAAAAATGTAACTTCAGGCGCCTTGAGGCCGTCGACATCAAGCGCATGGACACTTTCGGGGGGAGAGGTGGCATACATATCTGCAAGATGCTCTTCCAATAACTGAATGACCTCACCACCGGATAGATCGTCAATGATTATTTCCATCTTTTGGTTTTTACTCCATTGGTATAATTTTTATTGGATAGCGAAGCTTATTAGATAGCGAAAGTAACAATTTGTATAGCTATGATCTGGGCAATTTCGTTAATGCTTAAAGCCGTCGCTTATTCACATGAGCCAAGCAAGCTACCAGCATTTTCAATTGAGTCACAGAAACGACTCCACCTACGCCAAACAATATCATCTGTAGAGGCTCGCCTAAGTGCTAAAATCCCTTGTGGAGACGCAAAGCCCACATCAAGCGTTTGGCTTGCCAAGCCCCAGTAATGCTTCTGCTTAACCACCCATTAGTTCAAATTATAAAAAGCTAGAGAAATGTGTTGTTTGTTCCGCTTCAGTATATAGCCCTATATCTTTTTTAATATAAGCGTTTAACTGGTTAACCAGAGTTCTATTTTCATTTGTTCTTATAATAAAATACTTAAGTTTCAATTGATTAATCAGATTTATTCTCTTGGTTTGCCTACGTGCCAGCATCAATTTAACCTTGATTCCGTATTAGATATGACTATTATCAAGCTAATAAAGGGCTATTACGAACAACAATTTATGACAGGAACTATAAGTACAGCTTATGGACAATCGACTGCGTTATCTTTCCGCTCTTCGCTACTTTGAAGCGGCATCTCGACTAAAAAGTTACAGTAAAGCTGCCGACGAATTGTTTGTCACTCAAGCCGCAATCAGCCAAAAATTACGACAGTTGGAAGAGCGCTTAGGGTGTAAATTGTTTATTCGTCGTGGGCGTGAAATGCAGCTAACCGACAAGGGACAAATACTTCAAAAGTATGTCACCGATGGTTTTAAAAATTTAATCACCGGACTGAATCGAATTCAAAACGAACCCTTGGAAGGTGTACTCAATGTGAGCGCTCCTCGTTCATTTTCGACACGTTGGTTGATGCCTCGATTGTGGAAATTTACGATGGAGTACCCACATGTTCCAATTCGAGTGCAAACGGTCAAAGCGATCGATATTCGCCACACCGAAACCGATGTATTAATTTGGCAGGGAAATGAGAGTGTTGCGCACCTTGATTTAGAGCAAGAAACACTATTTGAAGAAGCGATTTTTCCTTATTGTTCTCCACAACTTGCTAAATCAATGCAGTTTGAGCGTCCAGCACAACTGCTCGATTGCTGGCTGATTGATTTTCATTCTGCCTCTTTCAGCTGGGATCAATGGTTTCATCGTGCAAAGGTGAGTGCTAAAAGAGAAGCACTTCAATGGATGGAAGTGAGTACTTTTGATATGGCTATCAACGCCGTTGTCGGCGGCCATGGTGCATGTTTAGCGACGGAAAGCATTTCCGCAGATTTTGTTGAACGAGGTTTATTAGTTAAGCCATTTGATATTGGATTGAATCCAGGTATTTGCTATTCCGTGATTAGCGATCCTTCTTCCTCACGTGTGCGACGAATCCATGCGTTTAAATTGTGGCTACACAAAGAACTAAATGACCATTAGTGGCGTTGTTGAAAGTGGTTGCTGTAAGCCATATAGAGCTGTCTGGCTATCTGAATAATCTGGCCAGTAACTCTCCCTATAAGTTGTCCATTTGAACGTTTAAAGTTCATCGCTTTTGATGAACCTTTGTACCTAATGGCAAATTTGCCATAAACATTAAACGCTGACGGGTGTGACCGATATCTTCCAGGATATGATCATCACAGCTAAGCAGAGCTAATAATGTCTGTCTGCGCCGATAGGCTGCATAGCAATCCCTCAATGTCTGAATACATCGCAGTAGATGTTGTTTTGCTAGAGCTTTTTCTTGTCTAGGTCTCGTTACAATGGCTGATTGCTTGGTCATCACACGGTCATCTTTAGGCATAGCAATGTCCCTTCTTCTCACAATTAATTTCCCACAGTATTTATGGTTAACAACAAACGATTGAGTCGCGTTCCTTGATTAGATGATGATTTTCATTCATTGTTTAATCAAACTAAAAATACTAAACTCATCGTTCAGAAAAACTTAAGGGTTGTCACATGGCTTTGCTTGCAAACACGCCGCCATTATTAGAGTTCGATTTATTAAGATCTTTTGTAGCAATAGCAGAAAGTGGCAGCTTTACCCGTGCGGCAAAGCAGGTTTTCCGTTCTCCTGCTGCTGTTAGCATGCAGATTAAACGTCTTGAAGAAACACTGGGTAAAAGCTTATTTATTCGCGAGGCGAGGCTGGTTCGTTTAACTCCGGAAGGAGAGTTATTACTCAGCTATAGCCGTCGTTTACTCAAATTGAATGAACAGGCAGTAAGCCAGTTTATTGCCCCACCTATTGAGGGAACGGTCTGTTTTGGTTCACTAACAGATATGGCGGTTGGCATATTGCCAATGGTATTAGCTCAGTTCGCGCGTTCTCACCCAGCTGTCGCGGTAAATGTCATCGCAGGTAGCAGCACCGAGTTGTTGCAGCGCTTAGATAGAGAAGAGCTCGATATGGCTTTGTTTACTGCTGGAAATATTGGTCAGGATCCAACTCGTGGAGAGATTGTTTCCACTGAATCGTTAATTTGGGCTAACCGTAGTGGAGGGCTGGCTGCTGGGAAACACCCTTTGCCTATCGCTGTTGCCAGTCATGGTTGTTGTTGGCGCGCAATGGCGCTCGAAGCTCTGGATAAGCAAAGCATTGATTACCGTATCGCTTATACTTGCGACTTTAGTGCTGGCATGTATGCCGCAATGGAAGCCGATCTCGCCATCGCGGTTATGCCACAAAGCCATCTGAGAGCGCCCTTTGTTCAAGTTGATGGGAGCCATGGTTTGCCTAAGCTTGGTGAGTATCAGTTACGATTTGAACACCGTAAGGACTTAGGTTCTGCGGGCAATGTCTTAGCAAGTTATATCGTTGATGCCTTGAAAACTCAGATGGTTTAGCAGATAAGCGCGACGGCTCTGATGAGGCCATTGAATTTACGACGTATTTTCCTCATAAAGGCATCTTAAATCTTATTCATGCTCATCAGCTCACTTCAGTAAACACAATTACCTAGACACGCAATCGAAATGTTCATCGGCCCCTTTTGTATTAAGTAACTATTGGGATGGCTGTTTGGATACCCTCGCGGTTACGGTTGGCTTCCAGTTTAAGCCCTATAAGCGGTTATTGATTATGCTTAAATTGCAGCGCGACTAAGCGTTGGTATAAGTCGCAGCTTTTCATTAACGACAGGTGATCGCCGGTGTTGACTAAACGGCCTTGATCTAATACCGCAATTTGCTCGGCATGCTGAATGGTTGCAAGGCTGTGTGCAATAATTAAGGTAGTTCGGTTGCGCATCAATTCTTGTAAGGCTTGTTGCACATGGTGTTCACTCTCGCTGTCTAATGCGCTGGTGGCTTCATCGAGTAGCAATATACTGGGGTCTTTTAGTATGGCTCTGGCGATAGCGATACGCTGGCGTTGGCCACCAGAAAGCCTTACTCCCCGCTCTCCAAGGTGGCTTTTATAACCTTGGGGTAAGTTCATGATAAACTCATGAGCATGCGCCTTTTTGGCGGCTTCAATCACTTGCTGGTCGCTAGCTTGCGGGTTGCCGTAACGAATATTGTGAAAAACATCGCTACTAAATAAGGCAGGCTGCTGTGGCACCAATGCCATTTGTTGGCGCAGCGCTGTTGGATCTAGCTGGCGAATATCTATGCCCCCAAGCGTGACCTTACCGGATTGAGGGTCGTAAAAACGTTGCAGTAGTTCAAACAGGGTGGTTTTACCTGCACCAGAGGGGCCAACTAGCGCCACCACTTTACCTTGTTCGGCAGTTAAACTGAGTTGCACAGTGGCCGCTTGATCGGGCCGCGAAGGATAGTGGAAAGACACCTTGTGAAATGCGACTTCGGCCGCTAGCCCCGCCGTTGAGATAATATTTTGGCTCGGTGCTACAATATGACTGTTGACTTGGAGTATTTCTATTAGCCTTTCTGTTGCCCCTGCGGCGCGTTGCAACTCGCCTAACACCTCAGAAATAGTTGCCAAGGAAGATGCCACCATAATGGCGTAGAATACAAACGCGGCTAAATCACCGGCAGACATGACGCCGTTTATTACATCGCTGCCGCCAACCCAAAGCATTCCTGCTATGGCACTAAAGACAATCAGAATCACGCCAGAGATTAAAATGGCACGTTGTTTTACACGCTGGCGACCTATCTCAAAAGCCTTTTCTACTTGGTTGGCGAACAAGGCTTTTTCTTGGGCTTCGTTGCTGTAACTTTGTACGGTTTTAATGTGCTCTATTGCTTCGCCAGCGTAGCTTCCTACATCGGCCATAGAATCCTGGCTTTGGCGTGACAAGGCTCTAACTCGGCGTCCATAAATCAATATAGGCACCAGAATAAAGGGCACCGAGGCTAATACGATAAGGGTAAGTTTTATGTTGGTGGCAAACAGCATGATGATCGCGCCCACACACATTAATGCGCTGCGCATCGCCATTGAAAATGAAGAACCAATAATGCTTTGTAGCAAGCTGGTATCGGTCGTGATGCGAGACATCATGTCGCCACTGCCGTTGGTTTCAAAATAACTGGGGTGCAAAGTAATCACATGATTAAACACCGCCAGCCGTATATCGGCACTCACGCGCTCACCCACCGAAGACACTAAATAAAACCGAAAAAATGTGCCGATGGAAATAAATACCGTGAGCGCAAGAATAAATTTAATTGCGCTCCCCAGCTCTTGCAGCGATTGTTGGGCAAAACCTTCATCAATCAAAATTCGCACCCCATATCCTACCGACAGGGTGAGCGATGCGGTAAACATTAGCGCCAGCAGTGCCGCGGTTACTCGGCCTTTGTAGGGGCGAATGAATCGGACTAACTCAAACAAAATACGCAGGTTTTTGTCTTTTGCTGCGGTGTTCGTCTGTGCTGTTTGAGTGCTTGCATTGGTGGTTTGGGTTTGCATTGCTACGCCTTTATATGACCCAGATACAGAATGAAGATTACACTGCGGCTTAGGCAGCAAAGGTTTAATTTTATGGGCTTTATCATATAGCAATGGGGCCATTGCCCCCAATAGCAAGCCTTAGCTCCGCAGAGTTGAAAGATTCATTACTTGAAGAGCCCCAATACACGCTTAAGTTATCGTAGTTCTGGGGATCAACGAATAGCCAACGGCTAACTGCAAGCGGTTTGGCTAAGGCATGCCTAGCCACTGCCGAAGCAATAAATAACACCCCTAGTTTAAATGTCCATCGTCACCTTTGTATTGACTAAGCATTGGAATGGCTGTCTGGTTATTTTTCCGAACACGCCCTGTGCAGAGCCATATGTAGGGTATTGGTAAGCTTAGATACCACTGGCTAGTCGATTAGGTGGATACGCTATCCTGTTTTAACTTTTAGTTGGCATAAAACTTTTTCTAATAGAAATGGTTGGATCTTTGGGTAGGTCAAGTTAGCTGGCATACGATTAAATGACTTTACTTCTGCAGTTTCAAAATCTAGTGAATCACCATAACTGTGAATTTCTGCGAAAAACAGCCCGCCAAAAGTAGTGGCGTCTTCAACGCTTACGGAGTAATTGCAGATTTCAAGAATAGAAAAATCTTTTGCCCCTGTTTCTTCTATAAGCTCTCGGCTTGCCGCCTCAAAAGCGGTTTCCCCGGTTTCAATATGTCCACCGGGGGCTTCCCAAGTATTCCTATTTTGATGCCTTACATAAACAAAACCATGCTGATCTTTCGCAATAATTACCGAAAATTTTAAGTCTACAGAGTTATCTAATTCGTGAAATTTAACTACCATCATTTGTCCGTTGGTTTAATGGCCGCCCTATGCGGTGGCTTTGTCGTTGATTGCTTTGTGGTAGTGTAGCGTTAAGCCGCAGAACGAGCGATGGAAAAGTCGCTCGCCGTATGGCAACTTTAAAAGACTGTTTTATTTGATAAAGAGCCCAATGCTGCTCACTCGTTCTGTGTCCGACCGGACTTAGCAATGGTGGCGCAAAATCAGAAGCCACCACTGGAATACCAAGGCTTGTATTTTAAACGTTTCAGAACACGCCCTGTGCAGAGCCACATGTAGGGTGTTGTGGGGGCAGGAGGATAGACACCTTCGACTACCCGATTGAGTGCATGCTCTATCTACAGACAGTCACTGTAGATAGAGCATGCACCGAAAATTGTTAAAAACCAACTTGAAGGTAGAGCAAGAAGAAAGTAGATGATGCTTAAAGGTCTGCTACTTTTTAGGAACTGTAAAGCCGTTGCACCTATGAATGAGAAAAGAGCTAATACGCTATAGGCAATAAAAGCTGATCTAAAGTTGAAGCCATATGCGAACGGTAGCCAAGTAATAATTGGCAGAAATGGCGCGACTACAACAACCAAATACAATCCTAACTGCTTGTTACTTGGCACTTACTCTCCTAGACACTTAACAGCTTCTTAAAAGGAAAATTTCCTTGCTATAACAAAGAAATTTCGCTTCTCTCTCCCATTTATTGTTCAATACAGTATCACTGCCTTATAGTGATTTCAGCAAGATAGAGCAAAAATTGATAGTTAAATCATGACCAAAGAATGCGATAGCTGGTGGAAACAAGGAATTGCATGAACACTGTATATCATTTTGGTTTTTTAGCGTAAAACGATTAAAAAGCTAAGGTAGTGGCGATGTTATGGGAAACATTCTTCAAGCCCTTTGCTGCACGGGGTGGGGCAAAAATGGATAGCGGATATCTGCCGAATTATGTTGATAAGGCTAAAAGTGGTTAAAGATTATGGCCACGGTTTTAACGCGATGCTTGGCCGCGAACAAAGCCATGATGCAAGCCGAAGCTTAGCCTGCTCTGCGAGATCGGGGAGCACTTTCTAAACAACTTGAAGGTCGATATGGCTTACTAGACTTGACTCGATTTGCAATTGTCGCAAATACATTCAAGCTCGAGCTGAGGGCTAAGAAGATGGTAGCCAACATCTTTTGCGCGAAGCCCTATTTCGTCGATTAGATGCTGGGGAATGGTTATTTCTTTCACCTGTTGGCATTCTCGACAGATCAGAAACTGGGAAATTTGATGGTGACATTGGTCGTGAATATGCGAGCAGGCAACAAATTTGTTTTGCGAACCTAGTTTATGAACTAACTGATGTTGCTCGAGAAATTCAAGGATCCGATATACCGACATGGGCAGCATAGACTGCTCGGTTTGTTGGTTATACAGATCGAGTATTTCGTAGGCCGACAGTGGCTTGTTGGCGTTTAGCAATACCCTAAGGATCTGCTCTCGTTTTACGGTTAAGCGAGCACCGGAGTCTTTGCATCGGCTCATCGCACAACTCACAATGGCTTCATTCTTTTGTTGCGTCATAGTGACCTTAAATTATCTGTAAACCAAGCTAACTCGCAAAATCTAAACTTAGTAATAAGCGAGGATAAAGCTCATTTGAGGTGGGCGAGCGGTGGAACAAACCATGCTCGCTATCGTCCTCCCAACCTTGTCCTTTTAGCAGTGCAACGGCAAACAAAGGAATATTATGAACCGCAGGTGCTTCTGTTGGACTGCTTGAGCCGTTACGGCTTGCTAAATCACGGTATTCTGTGCCTGCACCTAGGTAGCTGACCAGTAACCGACATGGTACCTGATCGCAATGAAATTTAGGACACATGCTTTGCTCAAGTTTGACCAAACGCAAACCGATATGCTCCAGTTCGAACAAACAGCTGAACATGTCGCAGATGAGCACCAGATCTTCAATCAGAGCTGCACGTCCTGGCCCCGCAGGTAACTTCTGGCTCATATAGTCCGACACTTCGCCAACGCTTAGGCGGGCAGTGATCCCCCGAAACATGCTGTGACTGGCAACCAGCGTTTGTGCATAGTCGAGAATGTCTGAGTCGGTATCGCGCAGCCACACCGTAAGTTCGCGTTTGCTGTCATAGATTTCGGTTAATACCTCGGGGGTGTTTGCTTTACTGGTCAGCGTGTCGCTGATTTGCGCATTCATTGTTTCAAGCCCGCTTTCGATTGCCGTTCAAGATCTAGGCAATGCTGGAAGCCAAGCCCATGGGTGATTGGTTGTATGTGGATGATTGGTTTTTTGGCAAACGCGGGATAGTTAAATATCAAGGCTTCATCCTCTTTACTTTATGATTGATTGAATGATATGTTACATCGTAACATTATGTAAAGAGATGGTGAAGTCATGCATTTTTATTTTCACGGTATTATTACTCGGCTATTCCCTTTTGTCTTGCTGGTGATTGGCCTGAGCGTATTGACTTACTGGGTCGCTTAAAGCATGCAAGCAATCATTTCTATGGATCATTTAAGCATTGGTTATCAACCACATCAGCCGATAGTGAGTGACTTAAATGCTGCTATTCCAAACAATGGCATGTTGGCATTGGTTGGCTCTAATGGCGCAGGAAAGTCTACTTTGCTTAAAACCTTATTGGGGCTGATTAAGCCCTTGAGCGGTCACTTGAGTTATCAGATTAATCCACGACAAGACATCGCATATTTGCCGCAGCATTTAAGTGTAGAACGGAGCTTTCCGATCGACCTCAAAGCCTTTGTGAGTACTGGCTTGTGGTCTGAAACGGGTTGGTGGCGTTCGATGCGGCCTTATCAGCAACAAGTGCAACAAGCACTGGCACAGGTGGGCATTGAAGATTTAGCCACCAGCTTACTAAGTGAGTTGTCGGGTGGCCAGCTGCAGCGAGCTTTATTTGCTCGCATGTTATTGCAGCGCAGTAAGCTGTTACTTCTCGACGAACCCTTTAATGGCGTAGATGAACCTACGGTTGAAGTGTTACTACATCAGCTTAAATGCTGTCAGCAAAATGGTGCCACAATCGTGGCTGCAGTGCATGATCTTGAGTTGGTGAAGCAGCACTTTGAGCACTGTTTGTTGTTTGATGCTGGTGGTATTACGCAAGGTCGTAGCCTGCAATTATTCAGTTCAAGTTGCTCTGGGCAGGCGGATCATCCGCTGCAGGAGTTAGCAGGGTTTACGCCTAACCAACCATTATCGGGAGCAGAGTATGCTTGAGTTGAGCGAGATACTTTTTGCCCCGTTTATTGACTATCAATTTATGAGCCGAGCGCTGTTAGGTTGTGCAACATTATCGCTGGGCTCTGCGCCGATCGGGGTATTTTTGATGTTGCGTCGTTTGAGTTTAACTGGCGACGCTATGGCTCATGCTATCCTGCCTGGTGCTGCCTTGGCTTATTTAATGTGCGGGCTTTCCGTGTTAGCTATGACCATTGGCGGTTTAATTGCGGGTTTGCTGGTGGCCATGTTAGCTGGCGCAACCGCGCTTAAAACCAATAGCAGTGAAGACAGCACCTTAGCCGCCTATTATTTAGGCTCGTTAGCCTTAGGGGTACTGTTAATTTCAGCCAAAGGTAGCAGCATCGACCTGCTGCATGTGCTGTTTGGCACCGCGCTAGCATTAGACAATACCGCGTTAACGCTACTTTTACTGATCTGTTTGTGCAGCCTGCTCATCCTCACTCTTATCTATCGGCCACTGGTTCTCGAATCATTAAACCATGACTATCTGGATGGCTTTGGCAAGAGCGGAAAAATTGCACATTTGGCATTCATGTTTTTGGTGGTTGCGAATCTGGTCGCTGGTTTTCATGCCCTTGGAACATTAATGGCAGTCGGTTTAATGATTTTGCCTGCCTGTATCGCGCGATTTTGGACCCGTAAGCTCGAACCCATGTTGTTACTGTCGATAGCACTGAGTATCAGCGCTTGCTGGGCTGGCTTATTGTTTTCCTATTATTTTGGCTTTGCCACGAGCCCTAGCATTGTTCTTTTACTCACCGTTGGCTATTTGCTTTCGGTTATTTTTAGTCCACAAAATGGTTTGTTGACGCGTCATCAATGCAAGCAAACCCCTGCCCATCAACATAAGGATATGCAGTTATGATTCAGAGATACCTTGTCACCGTATTCATTTATTTTTCTATATTTATACCGACCTTAAGTATTGCCGCCCCAGTGAAGGTGGTGACTAGCTTTAGCGTGTTGCAAGATCTTGTTCAGCAAGTTGGAGGTGAGCAAATACAACTCACGAACCTTGTGGGTGCCAACGGTGATGCCCATGTCTATCAACCGTCGCCTGCAGATGCGCAAGCCGTTGCAGAGGCCGATTTATTGGTCGTGAATGGTTTAGGCTTTGAGGGATGGATGGATCGTTTGGTTGGATCTTCAGGATTTCATGGACTAAAAGTCACCGCATCGGATGGCATTCATGTGATTCACCTTGAGCATCATCAAGATGGAGACAGTGAGCACCAAGAGCATCACCATGGAGACTTCGACCCCCATGCTTGGCATAGCGTGGTGAATGTGCGTACTTATGTAGAAAATATTCGTCATGCTTTAGTGACCGTGGCACCGCAGCATGAGGCTTATTTTAAGCAAAACGCTGCACTTTATCTAAAGCAACTGACTCGATTGCAAACTGAGCTTAAGGCGCAAATGTCGCAGATCCCAGAAGATCAACGTCAGGTGATTACTTCACACGATGCTTTCGGCTATTTGGCTCGAGATTATGGCTTTCACTTTACTGCACCGCAAGGCATGAGCACCGAGTCGGAAGCTTCAGCGGCTGAGGTTGTCGCTATTATTAAACAAATTCGTCAACAACATATCAAAGCGGTATTTGTCGAAAATATTTCAGATCCTCGTTTAATCAAACAGATCGCACGCGAGACTGGCGTGAAGATTGGTGGCGAATTGTATTCGGATGCTTTATCCGCAAAAGATCAACCCGCCGCAAGTTACATTTCGATGATGAAATATAATGTAAGCACCTTGGTGAATGCGCTTCGCTAGTGATGGTAAGTGGTTTGAATTATGAGTCATATTTGATACTTAAGTCCTGAATGAAGCATTTGTGTTTGAGTCTCTTTAATCAAAACTTGGGTATGGCGCATTTAGGTGCATCTATCTTGATTCTGTTGGGCTAGTGCGGTCAGCGAATTGAGCACTTGCCTTAGGGGAGGCCTATTTTGCGCAGAGCCTTTGGTATTGGGAGGGCGTTTGTTTAAGCCATCCTTTAAAGGCTCGGTTAAAGTTTGACAGGTCGTTATAGCCGCATAACCAAGCCGTTTCAAAGGGGGATACGCCTTCACGCAACAGTGTTTTGGCGCGAGTGCATCGCGCCTCATCTCTTAATCGACGAAAAGTTAAACCCAGTTCGGTGAAATGTCTTTGCAAAGTTCGTGGTGAGCTGCCAATAAGCAGAGCTAACCATTCAACATTAAACCACGGTAATACAGCATAGGTATGAATCAAAGCATCCAGCGTTTGCAGCCAATGGGATTGTCTCGCTTGTAACTCAACGGGTGTGAAGTTATCCGGTAACGGAATTTCTAAGGCGCCAAAGGGATAACTAAAGGTGAAAGACGTCGCGCGAAAAGAGGCCGGAAGATTACTTGCCAAATGACTTGAGATACTCATAAAAACTGAGGCGGGCTGCCAGTCTTTCCCACAATAGATTCGGCACAAAGAAAGTAAAGCGAAAGCGCGAAACCATTCGGTTTGGTCATAGCCCAAAGCCGATGGGTGGTATGCCCCGCGATGACATAAAAACCATTTACCATCGATTTTTTCTGGCCAAATCACCACATGGTTATTTAAGGTGGGCATCAATTCGATTAAGCGCTGAACAGCTTGTTCTAAACGCTGACACTTGCTTATTTCTAAGTGTAGATTGGGGGAAATTTGTTCTAAGGTAATTAGGCGCCCAACTTCCAGACCAACGCGTTGGTTGGTATTTTGCATCATGGTATTGATAAATCCCATTGCTTGATGGCTTGGGATCCAAGATCCGCTTTGGCTCATATCGTCAGGAAAACGATAGCGTTGGGCTACGCTTTTCCATTCTATGCCCTTGCGCTCAAAGTAATCGATAAAGGGAAGCAGGTTATTCAAATTGGTAATATTGATGTTATTTGGCATTCCTTGCTCTCTGATGATATTCCTTATGACCAAGGTTTATCTTATAGGATATAGACTAGAGAGCAATATATGCAGTTCAGGTGCTTTTTAAGGGCGTTAATTCTATCGTGAATATCGATGTTTGATGTCGCTCTGCAGCGTTAGCGGATTGTTTGACTAAAAGCTATCCCTGCTTTTAATCCGCCAATGCCTTAGAAGTACACTTTGTAAAAGGCCCAAGCAACCGTGTCATTAATCTCAATTTTTTGATTGCTCGACTTCATATTGCCAGAGCTATGTTCAATTTTGAATTGTCCCCAGCGTTTACCATCGCTCGACAGTGGGGTTCCTAGAGTTATTGATGTTTTTAAGCTTGAAGTGGTAATGTCGCCGTCCATATAAGTATATTCAGGAGAGAACATTAAGTAAGTGCCGTCTGCACCAGGCTTCCAAGAGAAATAAGCAGCAGCCATACCCCCGAGGATATTATTATCAGTTTCTCCCATCATCGCGGCAAAGTCTTGATCATATTCACCGGCTAAAACCCCGACGCGACCAAAAATGGTGAGATTTTTTACATTTGGTTTAAACATTGCCACCGCGCCTACAGCTAGGGTTGTAAAGTTTTGGTTGTCGATTAAATCCAGTGAGGCTGCTGCGGTTGGTACCAAGGTGTTTCCCACATTAAATACATGGAAATACTGTAGTCGGCTATCATTATAATTTCCGTCTCGATCCATGCTCCCTTCAAGCGTTCCCATTGCCATCTGGCCATTTTTAAGGCCAAAGCCTACTGAACCTGATAGTTTCACATCTCCCTGATTACTCATTCCTATGTAGGCAGAGGTATTCACGGCTGTAAGGTTGGAAGGGTCAACTTTATCTTTAGATTCAGCTGCGTGACTGAGGCCAATGCTCGAACATAGTAAAGTGCTGGTTAAGATGGTTTTAGTGAAGTTGTTCATATTTGTGCTCCTGTGTTTATCTTGAGCACACTATAAACATTGGCGATTTATCGATATAGGTCACTTTGCGCCAGATATGTGTTGCTGGGACTGAGAGGCTATTCGGCGCATCAAGCTGGCAGCATGAATGGTTATTTTTGGAGCGGGCTGCACGATGAGTCGCCAAGGCATCGATACTGATGAGCTCTGTCAAGCGCACTGGATAAGCTTTGGTCTCATTACTCGTGCCGCACTTCGAATGTTCGATCTCTGGTTCTAAGTGGGCCATCAAATGTAGTTATTTGAATTCAATTTTGGTTTGCCTTGGGTGGAAAAGGCTTGGGTTTAAATCAAGAGTGATCGCAAACAAGGCCATCAAGTTTGGCTAAATTGCATCGAGAACTGAGCATAAAGCCTGTTATTCACTTGAGTTTTAATTTGTTTTGATTACTCACTCGTTTCTGATTTGCCAGTCTACGATTGGCCTTGTGGAAGGCTCTGTCTCTTTGTTATCTATGGGACAGTGCCTTATCAGCTATGAGTTGCTATTCAAGGTATTTTTGTAGGTATATTTCGAGTGTCGATCGTAGGAGTTAGGGCTTGCTTAGACCGCTCAAGTGGTTTAAACGTTATGGGTGAGGTGTGAGCCCTTTCGCTCATGGGGGGATGAAGGATGCGGTTTGAATCGGTGTTTTACTTCATTTATCGCTATGGTTTCGTGTTGCCGATATCAATCACTTTCGGCAACAAGCTTACCCAAGCAAGGTCGGCGCGGTTAGTATTTCCATTCCATGCCTAACATCACACGGTGATTATCACGCGTGCCTGTAATGTTTCGCTCATATTGTGAGTAATTATATTCAAGCCCCAACATGAGGTCTGGTTTAATATTCCAGAGCAAGTTGAGTAGACCATACTGGCTGGAGGTAAAGGTATCGATGGTCGATGTATCTTGCCAATCGAGCGCGCGACTGGCGACTCTTCCATAAGCCAGTACTGACTTGAGATCGGGACGCCAATAGCGTGTATAAGAGGCCATAACACTATGAGTGGTTCGTAAGTCTAGTGTTTTCTCGGCTGAGTTCCAACTGCTGCCTGTGTTCGACAGACCTAACAGGTAGCGGTCGGTGCCTTGCCCTGTGTAGGCGAGTAATGAAACTTGGTCTCTGGGTGTGGGGGACCAACCTCCGGAAAGTTGAACGCCATAGCCTAACTTGCTAAATTCTGTTTGTTCGCTCGCCAGACGAACCTCAGTGAATGCACTACTTGCTCTGAGCCAACCATGCTGATGTGTCCATTCCAGCCCGATGATTAAATCGGGTGATGAGCCGCTGTTGTCTATCGCATCTTCGCTGCTATTTTGGATATCACTATTGGTGCCATTTTCAAGGGCAAGATCATATTTAAATGCCCCCTGGGTTTGCGACCAACGAACCATGGTTTGGCGTTTAAAGACCACGCCACTGAGGGTGGGCTCGGCTAACGAGAGCGGGTAGTTACGCATGTCCATAAAGGTTGACCAAGTTTGACCAGCCAAAATCTGACTATTGTGCCATTGCCAGCTCAGATAGGCCTCACGTAGTCGCGGTGACATACTGGCATCATTGTTCGCATTAAAGTCCATGGCCAGTAATGACTGAAGGTGGCTGCCGTCGCGAAAAGATTTGACAGCCGCGAACTTAAATTGTGATAGAGACGCATCTAACTTGGTATCGCTGTGATGACTTTTTCCATACAAACTGTTGGCGGGAATATTAATACCGACACCCGCGGCGTCACTATCATGAGTGATGATGGTTTTTATTGAGCCGCCAAACTGATAATCAATGTCAGAGGCAAGGCAAGGGGTGCTTGCCAATATCAAACCATAAGCGAGGGGAATTAGTTTGGTTTTCATATGAAATCACTTGAATGATTGAACAATACTTAAGCAAGACCGCCGTGCTCCACCAGCTCAGTCAAAAAGAAGTGCTACTCCTCAACACAGGAGCGTGTATAACGAGGAATAACACTGAAACTAATTTGGCGGTTTCTCAATGAAACCGCCATCCGAACTCTAATGACCAGCAAGTACTTTAGCGGCGGAACGCATCAGCGCAGGTGCTTTATTTTCACCAAAACCAGAGTGGTAAGGGTTGGTTGAGAACACGACACCGACAAAATCACGGTCTGGATCGACATAGATGAACTGCCCTAAGTTACCGCTTTTAGACATCGCGCCATCTTCGAAGATATAATCGAACTGATATGAGTTGTAAGATGCCTTTTCATTAAATGCATGTAACGAGCTAGCTTCTTTAGTGGTTCCGGCAAATGCAGTTTTATCGCCATTGTTATGGATCCGGTCGAGCATTGCTTGCGAAACGATGGGTTCGTCTGTGACCGCGCTCCAGCTTGGCGTAAATAGGGTTCCCCAGCGAGCCATATCTTCCAGCGTTGTGGACACCAAACCAACGGCGATAGCCATACCATCAGGTGTTTGGTTAATCAGCATGGGCTGGCGTGCATTCACTTTCGACCAGACCCGGTCTTCGAACACTTTTGCCCATGTGGTGCCTTCGATATTCTCGATCATCTGGGTGAGAACAATGGTATTCATGGATGCATAACGGAACTGCTTACCGGGGGCATCCCCTTCAATTTTTTTGGTATCTCGAGCGACATCTATCCAGCTTTCATGTTGACCCGTTGAGAAACGTGGAGAGCCAAATGCAGAGGCAAAGAAACGCACCACGGGTGAGTCTGGATTCATGATGGATGCTTCGGTCTCTTCATTGTCTAAACCTGTTGCATGATTCAGCGCGTTGAGCACTGTCACTTGATCCCATACTGTGCCTTTTAGCTCGGGGACATACTCCGTGATGATTTTGTTGTGATCGATTTTCCCTTCTTCGGCGAGCATCGCGACCACGGTCCCAACGGTGGTTTTGGCTGCCGATGCCCAAATGTGTCGGTCCGTTGGTTTCATGCCTGGGTATGCTTCATAGACAATTTTACCCTTGTGGATCAACATAAATCCTTGGGTACGGAATTTAGGGTCTGCAAGGTAGTCTTGCATAGTCATTTCACCCTTGCTTTCGGTATGTACGGTCAGCTGAGCCAGTTCGGGATGGAGCTCTTTAATCAGAGGTTTGTAATGCTCACTGGGAGATGCAACAGCAGTAGGCATGAATTCGCTCATATGCATGTTGTAGTATAAGGCGTGGTCGCCCCCCATTTGCCAGTGGAAGTTGTTAAACTGAGCTCGCGCAGAGTCTACAAATTCATTTGAAAAGGATTGTGGGGCAGCTTGTACCGGTAAAGTCACTTGTGCGCCCTCGGCTTTTAAGGCCGCTGTAACGGGGTTCTCAACAGCTTGTACGACACCGCTAAGAGCAAGAGAAGATAAGATTAAGGCGATTGGTTTAAGTTTCATGATGTTGTCTCCTGTGTTTGTGTGGGACTAATATACGAAACAGCCAATCCGGTTTATAGGTCACTTTACGCCAAGTTGCCGATCCTTAAGCCAATTATTAGCGACAGGCTTTGATAGCCGCTTAGTGGCTAATAGGGGGGAAGTCGGTGCTAGGTGCGGTTAAAGCATGTTAGGGCTTGCCAATTGTTGCTATTAAGGCGCAGGCCTTCAGCGCTATTAGATTTAACTATGAGCGGATGTTTGATTTGCTAAGTTTGATTAAGCGTATGGACGGATTGCTGTAGGCCTTATGGCCCCGTTTGCTGGCCGCGATGAAACAAAAAAGCCCCCGCGAAGCGGAGGCTTGTTGAATTGAACGGCGAAGCGCTTAATTAGGCTTTAAACTGTTCTGGAAGTTCTGCGATGTAAACTGCAGGAACACCTTCAAAATCACTGGTAAATAATACCCCGTCATCATTTGGCGTAAATGATGGGTGAGGGTGAGTGATTTGACGGTCGCCGCCTAATACTTCCCAAGAGGAGTTGTGCTTGGCCAACTTCTTAAAGCTCTTGTTTTTGGTGTTCATCACGTACAAGAAGGGGTCGTTCTCGATGTCATAGCTGTCGCCATCGGCAACATCTACTGGTGCATCACAACCGTCACCAACCATCAGTGAGCCATCGAAGTTGCTCATTAGGTGTGAACAAGGTGGCATCACCATTACTTCTTCATTTTCTAAGGTCTCAGGGTTCGCTTGGTAGATCACCCGGTCGGTTTGTCCTTTGAAGTAAGACACGTAGCCCATGGCGCTGCCATCGGGATACCAGAATTCATGGGTACAAGACTCGCCTTCCGCGTGTTCTTTGACTTTACGAACGTTACTGCCGTCTTCATTAACTAACCACATGCGTGCGTCAACAACGTCGTGCGGACCTTCGTGGCAGAAGCCAATCGTTGAGTCATCGAACGGACGGTAGATAGGGTGACCTAACCATGCGTCGGCTTGGTGAACAACGCTCACATCACCGGTAGTAATGTCAACTTTAATCAGGCGACAAGTTGGATTGGTGAAATAGAAGTCGTGGAACATTTTCCAGTCGGTTAGGGGAGCCCAGCAGCTTTTCAGGATCTCAATTCCAACCAGCTTGGTACAATCGCTATTGGCAACCCAAGTGCCGTAGCCTTTCCATTTATCATCAACGGTGTAAACCACAGTTTCTTCTAGTGTTTCAAGGTCAACCTTCATTAGGTTAAGCTCGTTCTTCACATAGAACATTGCTTTATCGTCGTTGGAAACAAAGCCGCCAAAGGTATTATCGCCAGCACCTTCGGTTAATTGAGTTGCTTTTTGAGTCTCTAGATCCGCCAAGTAGTAGTTGCGATTACCATCAAAATCACCTGCAAATAACAGTTTTTTACCATCTTGAGTAAAGCACTTCTGGTAGAAGTAGTTACGATGACAGGTGATATCTTTAGGAGTTAATCGAATCACTTTTACTTGGGTATCACTATCTAGAAAAGATTCAAACTCTAGTGTGACGACGTTGCCTTTAGCCATAAATATATCTCCGATAGAGTAAAGGCTGCACTCATACGATAGCAGCCAGTAAATGAAATCATATAATTATATTGCAGACACCGCAGTCGGTTGTTTCACATCCAACTTCGCGCTCTTCTTCAGGGCGTAGCCCACTGCAAATATTGCTGCCGCACAGGCCAAGAAGAGTAGGCGTCCCCATAATGGATTTGGAATGAATACCATTAGGGTTAGGCCAGCTGCCATATAAATTACCAAGCTGCCCAGTTTTGCACGTTGCATCCGATCAACAATGTCTTGTCCTTCTTCTGCGATACATTCCCGGTCTACATCTTCGAAGAAGTCCTTAGTTGTCGCAATATAAGGGTCTTTCGCTTCATTGTAGAATAAGGTTGTGATGCAGAAGAAACCAGCGGTGAAGATCAAGTGTGCTGCAATCGTAATAATAGTGCGTAGTTCGCCTGCTTCACGACCGGTAATGCTATCGATGCCGAACCAAGTGGCTACAAACTGTGGTGTGAAGATTTCGACCACAGACCAAGAGACCAACATACCCACAACAACCGTAGCCCAAGGAGCCCACTTCGGTGTTTTACGAATAATGATACCGAGGAATAAGGGGACTAGGATCGGTGATTGGAGTAGCGTGGCGACTTGCATCATTAGGTCGAATAAGCTTAAGTGCTTCAATGAGTTGAAGAACTGAGCCATCAAAATAACTAAGACACCGTTGACTAAACAAGCGATTTGACCCACACGTAGTAGCTCTTTGTCGTCAGCTTGTCCTTTACGAACAATGGTGGAGTAGAAGCTACGTACAAAAATACCTGAGTTACGGTTAAGCGCCGAGTCCATCGAGGACATTGTCGCCGCAAATAGACCTGCCATGAGTAGACCTACGGTACCTAAAGGCATGGTTTCTCGAGCGAATACCAGATATACCGCATCGCGAGCCTTCGCCCCTAACTCTGGGTAGGCCGCGGCCGCATCGGGATATAAAATGGCTGATGCCCATGGTGGAATAAACCAAATAATAGTACCAACAACCATCATCACGAGCGCCATTAAAGCGGCTTTGCTGGCGTTCTTAGAATCTTTAGCATTTAGAAAACGGTAAGACTCCTGCATATTGTTGATACTTTGTAGCTGTTTCACCACGAAGAAGATGAAAGTACACACTAATAACAGCGGGTAGTTCATATCGGGGCCCATAATGAAGCCACCGGGGAATTCGTTGATGATTTCGCCTGGGCCGCCAACGGCATAGAGCGCAACGCCTGCACAGGCGATAGAAATCACAGCGACCACTAAGGTTTGAATGAAATCAGATGCGACCACACCCCATGCACCACTCAGCAATGAAATCACCAATACTGCTGCACCAGTGACGTAAATAGTGGTGATAATGTCGGCATGGAACACTGCAGAAGCAAAAACCCCTAAACCATTCAGCCATACGCCAGCATTAATCACGCTCAAAGGAATGATTACCCAGGTGAAGAATTGCTCATTGGTTGAACCATAACGACGTCTAACGCCTTCGGTTGGGGTGTCGACTCGCATTTGGCGAAAGCGACGTGCAAAATAGAAGTAGGCAAAAACATAGGCGACCATGTTGCCGATAAATACCGCGAGTACCGCGAAGCCATCGTTATAGGCTTTACCAGCCGCACCGGTAAAGGTCCAAGCTGAGAACTGAGTCATGAAAGCAGTTGCTCCCACCATCCACCAAAGCATTTTACCGCCCCCACGGAAGTAATCGCTGGTACTGTTACTTGCCATTTTTTTGAAGATTAAGCTAATCGCAACCATTAGTGCAAAGTAGCCTGCAATGACTAAATAATCATATGTCATGGTTAAATCCTAAACGCTAAATTAATTGCAGGCATTATAAGGTAAAAAAGAAAACGGTATTTGATAAAAATCGAAACATCGGTTCATTATTTGTGTTTTACGTTTAAAATGTGATCTTGATCACTGTGTGCCTGCTTGCGATTATTTTCGATTTTACCTCTCATTATTTAGTATTTTATCCCCGACAAACCGTTGTTGTGCCTTGAAGGCGGGTACTCGTTTGCAAATTAGTCCTCCAAGGATTTGCCTTAGAGTTCGATCTGGAACTCTGTTGAATTTCAAAACAGCTAGGTTATTTCATCACAGACGTCGTGTGGTGTTTTCATTTAGCTTGTATCGCTTATCTAAACTACGCTTGGAGCTGTTCTCTGAGTAGAAACGCAATGGTTTGGCATTCCCACAATGAGCAATTGATCCAGAACGTAGATTGATTTGTGCGATTTTAATATTGATAAGTGTGGCAGCGTTTAGGAGTTGCCCCATCAATAAACTCACGTATAAAACAGTATTTCAATAATATTAATTAGCATATTCAATATATATGAATGCATAAAAATAGAAAGTGTTTGCTTGGCAAAGTGTGAAGCTTGTTTAGGCTTTTATACTGCGAGGCCAATGTATTCGTTTAGGCGCGTGTTTTTGTCTGGTACTTGGGCTTGAGATTGGGTTGGGGGAGACAGTTCTTGGTGATTAAACATTTGGTTTGCGAATAAGCTGCGGTAGTTGGTTGATTCAGCGAGGCTCATTTTAGAGCAGAGACTCTCGCTTGTTGTGGGTTAACATTTCGGCCAAGGCGATATTCTTTAATTTTTTAAGCCTCAAGGCTCAAATTGTGGCTTAATTTTTTGGCCATTTTGAGTAGTTGCTGTCGGGTATGCTCTAGGTCGTCGACAGGATGATGTACGGTATTTTCATTTAAACTAAGAAACGGAATGGTCGCTACCGCCAGTAACCCGCCGTGAACATTTAAGATGGGTACGCTGATGTTGGTCACGCCGGAAATTTGAGGGCTGGGGCCAACAAAGTAGCCCTGCGCTAAGGTTTGTTCGAGTACGGCTAAAGCCTGATTTTTTTCGTCTGCTGTGTCTTCAAGCTGGGCCAAAATCTGGTTTCGTTGCTGGGGGTTACTGTAGGCGAGTAGGATGATCCCTGAACCAGAATTACAGATACTAAGCTTGGCTCCGAGTCGAAGGCTAAAGCCCATCTTGTAGGGACTTTCTTGGCGAGCGATAACCACCAATTCACCATGTTGATAGTGGCTCAGATGGCAGGATTGATTGATCCGATCACAAAGCTGTTCAAGTAAGGCTGGGGCTTGTTTTAGTAATAGCGCGATAGGGGGGTGTTGATTCGACAGAGTAAACATTTTTAGGGTTAGTGAGTAGGTTGCACTATCCAAGTCATAACCGAGGTAGTTTTTCTGTTCTAGCAGCAATAACATGCGAAATATTTCGTTGACACTACGCCCCAGCTTTTCGGCGATTTGTTTTTTACTCAGCGGTTCGGCTTGGGTGGCGAGTAGCTCAAGTATTTCTAAGCCTTTTTCTAGCGCTGGCGCTCGGTATTCAGGAGAGGGGGTATTTTTCATAGCTCGTTCAGGAAGGTCCTATGCAGGTGATACTTCACGAGGGATCATAGAGATCCTCTGGTGTAATTGAAGGCAGAGTGCCAATTTTGACACTCTGCTTGCCACATTGGAAGCTTGGTTTGAGCTAACGTAGTTGGCTTGTTTCTACAAAATCCATGTCGTCAAAGGTTTGATTCTCGCCCACCATTCCCCAAACGAAGCTATAGTCTTTGGTGCCGCAGCCGGAGTGAATCGACCAGCTCGGCGAGAGCACTAGTTGGCGGTTATTCACCACCAAATGGCGAGTTTCTTGGGGTTCCCCCATCATATGGAAAACGACTTGGGAAGGTTGAATATTAAAGTATAAGTAAGCTTCCATACGCCGTTCATGGGTATGGGCTGGCATGGTGTTCCATACGCTGCCGGGCTGCAGATGAGTGACCCCCATACATAGCTGGCAGGTGTCTAGTACATCTGGGTGGATATACTGGTTGATCACTCGTTCATTGGCGGTATCTTGCGAGCCGAGTTCAATTTTAATGGCGTCATCTAATGATATTTTACGAGAGCTAAATTGCTGGTGAGCGGGGGCGCTAAGACAATATAACAAAGCGGGATTTTCGGGATTTAAGGATGTAAATCGAATGTTTTTTTCACCCTTGGCCAAATAAGCTGCATCTAGATGACCCAGCGTGTACTGTTCGTTATCACTTTCAACCAAGGCCTTACCACCGAGATTGACAATACCTAGCTCGCGGCGCTGCAAGAAAAAGTCGGTACCGAAAGCTTGGTTATCGATAAAGTCTGCTAGCTTGAGTACTTGCGTAATGGGTGATACTCCGATCGCGACAATTCGATCAATGTGGCTATATACCACTTGGATCTGATCTTCGATAAAGAGTTGCTCGGTTAGGAATTCCTCGCGTAAGCGAGCGGTGTCAAATTGTTTGACATCTCTTGGATGACTGGCGTGTTTAATAATCATAAGAACCTCATTCAATAATTATATTGAGTGTAGTGTCTATTTAAATATGATCAATTCGATTTGTATATGAATAATGTTTTTGTGAACGCGATCATTGTTGCTTACGATCAATTAAATCAACGGGATGCTGCGTTGCTTGGTATATGCGAGGATTCGGAAGCTGAGTGACGAATGACGAGGTAAGATAATTGGGGCAAAAAAAAGACGCCTAAATGAGGAGTAAAGGCGCCAAGAGACTATGATAGTCAAAGTTAAGTATTGGAATTATGAAGGAATTAGTCGATGATCCCGGCCACTTCGCTGACCAGTTTAGCAAGTTCATCCCATTGCTCATTGTCGATCAAATCGTTTGGAACCATCCAAGTACCACCACAGCAAAATACGCTTGATAGTGCCAAGTAATCGTTCACGTTTTTGGGATTTACACCACCAGTAGGCATAAATTTAACGGGGTAAACTGCTGCTAATGATTTTAACATTGCGACGCCGCCAGATGCTTCCGCTGGGAAGAACTTAAGCGTTTCAAGACCCATTTCCATCGCCTGTTCAACCAGACTTGGATTATTCACACCAGGAACAATAGTTACATTGCGTTGCTGGCAGTATTTAACTGTGCTTGGGTTGAAACCAGGGCTGACTACAAAATCTGCACCTGCATCCATCGCTTGGTCAACTTGTGCAGGTGTTAGTACGGTACCGGCACAAATTAGCATTTCAGGGTAAGCTTCACGCATTGCTTTGATTGCGTCTGCTGCTTGCGCAGTACGGAAAGTTACTTCGGCGCAAGGTAGGCCGTTTTCAATCAGTACTTCTGCTAATTTTACTGCTTTAGAAGCATCGTTAATTGCGATAACGGGTACAACTTTGATCTCGCTAAGGCGTTGATTGATGGTTGTCATGCTTGTCTCCATTAAATAGTTGGCATTACGTCGCGAGATATTACCGCGCCGCGATGTTGAATTACATTTCCTGCTAGCACATGGCCTGCCTGAGCCGATTGTTGCATATCGCCACCAGTGAGTCGTTTTGCTAAATAGCCAGCACTGAATGAATCGCCAGCGGCCGTGGTATCTACGACTTTATCGATTTTATTCGCGGCGACCTCAGTTAAGCCATCTTTATCTACGACATAACAGGCTTCTGCGCCACGTTTCACAACAATCTCGGTTACGCCCAATTGTTGGCTGCGTTCAATGGCTTGTTGTTCATTGGCATCACCCCATAATAGTACTTCATCATCGAAGGTGAGGAAGGCAATATCGGTAATTGCTAGTATGCGCTTATAGAAAACCTGCGCTTCGGCGGCTTCTTTCCATAGTGCTGGGCGATAATTGTTATCAAAGACAATTTTTACCCCTTCGTTACGGCACATCGTGAGCACTTCAATTAAGGCTTCACGGCTTTCATCAGATAGGATCGCTAAGCTAATACCGCTTAAATAGATCATCTGGTGCTGGCATAAGTCTTTTGCGAGTGCACTTAATTGCTGATCTTTGATCCAATATTTTGCTGCTGAATCATTCCGCCAATAGAAAAAACTACGCTCGCCGTCATCGGCGGTCTCAATTGCGTAAATGCCAGGCAGCTTTTCTTTAGAAAGATAGACCATCTCGGTATTAATGCCTTCTTCTTTCCAAGCCGCGAGCATTTCAGAACTAAAAGGATCAAGCCCTAGTCCGGTCACGTAAGAAGTCGTAATACCGTGTGGTTTGGTTAAACGAGATAAGTAAACAGCGGTATTTAAAGTATCACCGCCAAAGCCTTGTTCTAGAGAACCGGCAACTTTTCTTAGCTCGACCATGCATTCACCGATAATGGCTACACGGGAAATTTGGGTCATTAGAATGCTCCTGATCATTTATTGCCGCGATTATACACAATTCCGGGTGGCTATAAATAAAAATTAAAACGATGTTTCATTAATTTGTGATGAAGGTCTAAGTTGTATCATAAAAAAATGGCTAACCTCATCGAGGCTAGCCATTTTTAATGTTCACGCTAAATCTTAGGTTGTTTAGCCTAAAATTGATTTTACATAGGCTTCGATTTCTGGCACTTGGCAGTTGTCGAAGAAACATTGTTGGAAGCGCTCACCAGAAACTGCAGTTTTCACTAATTCTGAGTCAATCGCTTTCAATGTATCTAGGTAGTTTTCTTTAACGACAGCAGATTTAACCTCGTTAAGGATCCCAGCATTGCGTTGTTGTGGTTCTGCACGCTCTAGTGGGTAACCTTGACCACGCTCACCAGTGGTGAAGGCTTTTTCGAAGATATAGCGAACGTTTAGCTCAGCACCCCAGCCAAAACCTTTCGCAAATGCTAGTGCTAAAGCGTTACCGTTGTTGATTTGGTTGAATAGGAAAGCATCAGAAGGATCTAAACAGTAACCACATACCACGCCTGGGTGGATGTTGAGTGACATCATCGCACCTTGGCCAGTACCACAACCAGTAACGACAAAGTCAACTGCTTTAGAGTTGATAAGGATACTCGCCATAATGCCGAGGTGGATGTATGTGAGGTGATGGTCGTTTTCATCGCTCATACCCACGTTGTAAACAGGGTAGTCTAGTCCACCAACAACTGTTTGTAGTTGGTCTAGTACTGTTGCGTTTTTGCCAGCTTGGCTATTTTCCATCATTAATGCAATTTTCATTAAATTCTCCTGCAGTATTTGCTGCGATAAATTAAAGTGTGATTAAACGAAGTCTTTACGCATAGGGGTGAAGTTGTCGATCAACACACCCGCTTCTAGGCAGACACAGCCGTGTTCAATATTTGGCTGTTTATACATGGTGTCACCGGCTTTGACGACTTTTACTTCATCACCAATGGTGAATTCGAATGCGCCCGACATGACGTAAGTTAATTGCTCATGCGGATGGCTATGCATTGGGCCAATGGCTCCTTTTTCGAAGTGCACTTCAACCGTCATGATGTTATCGCTATAAGCAAGAACTTTACGAGAAACGCCTGCTCCGAGGTCTTCTAAAGTGATTTGGTCGTTAAATACAAACATAGTTCACCTAATGTGTTAGTGATTAAGGGTCAGCGCTTGGCGACGTTCACGGGTTAAACGGTAGATGGTGATCAAGTTCATATGGATCACGGTAATTTCTAGGAGTGTTCCACCAATGGAGCCCACCGTTATGTTGTTGATTAACCAACAACTAGCCCCTGCGAGGAAGCCGAGTCGCATCGGAATACCTTTCAGTACAAATACCGAGTAGGTTCCGATAATCGTGCCTAGTATCGGCCAGAGATCCCAGAGGGTATCAGACATGTAAATGCCACTGGCCAAACTAATGCTGATAAATACCACCGCAACCTTTTTCGATGAAACATAAATCGCGGTTGCGGTTCGTAGCGCAGAAAGTAAAGCGCTGAGCGCAGAAACGACTGAGCCCAGCAATAAATAGTGTACGAGATGGTTGAGATTGAAGATTAACATCACAATCTTCAGGGTTTTATCATTTTTCTGATAAAAGGTTGATATCCCTAAAGCAAAGCTCACAAAACCTAATGCTTGCGCAAAAGATAAATCAACCACCATTATTTTAATTACTCTCTTTTTTTGTCGCGTTTAGCGTGATAACCAGCCGCCGTCGACAGCAATGGTATAACCGTTGATGTAGTCAGACGCTTTAGACGCAAGGAATACACAAGGTCCTGCTAAATCTTCTGGTGTGCCCCAGCGAGCAGCTGGAATACGGCCAACAATTTCGGCATTACGGGCTTCATCGGCACGTAAAGCAGTGGTGTTGTTTGTCGCCATGTAGCCAGGGGCAATCGCATTTACGTTCACGCCGTGAGCAGCCCATTCGTTGGCCATAAGACGAGTCACACCCATCACGCCGCTTTTAGATGCGGTGTAAGAAGGCACGCGAATACCACCTTGGAAAGATAGCATTGAGGCGATGTTGATAATTTTGCCGCCTTCACCTTGTGCGATAAATTGCTTGGCAACTGCTTGAGACATGAAGAATACAGACTTGATGTTGATGTTCATCACGTCGTCCCAGTCTTGCTCTGAGAAATCAATCGCATCGTTGCGGCGAATAATACCGGCATTGTTTACCAGAATGTCGATACGGCCAAATTCTTTCACGGCAGTTTCGACAATTGATGGAATGTCATCTAACTTCATCAAGTTGGCGCGAATGTCGATAAATTTACGGCCAGTTTCCGCCATTTTTTCGATGGTTTCGGTGGGTTCAACAATGTTTACACCAACGATATCACAACCCGCATTAGCTAAACCTAATGCCATGCCTTGGCCAAGACCAGTATCACAGCCAGTTACAATGGCCACTTTGCCTTGTAAGTTGAATGAATCAAGAATCATGTTATTTCCTCTAAACTACCTAATTTAGTGATAGCTTCAATTGAAGTGTCACTATTAATGCGCTCAATATACCAACAAATAGAACCGCTTTCCATTTATTTTTGAAATTACGTTTTAAAAAAATTGGTAAGAAGGCATAAGTAATCGTTGAATTATATGCGCGGTTTCAAAATTCTGAAAACCGTTTTCAAAATTAGTGGTCGTTCGCAAAGCTTTGGTTATAATGTCAACAAACATAGTTAAGTAAGGGAAAGTAATGGAAAAGGCAACTCAGCCTGAGGCGGTATCGTCGGTATTAAAGGTGTTTAACATCCTGCAAGCCTTGGGCGAGCAAAAAGAGATTGGGGTCTCTGAGCTATCACAACGTCTCATGATGTCTAAGGCAACTACCTATCGTTTTTTACAAACGATGAAGACCTTAGGCTACGTCTCTCAAGAGGGGGAAGCTGATAAATATTCTTTAACCCTTAAGTTATTCGAGTTAGGCGCTCGGTCATTAGAATATGTTGAGCTGATTGAATTAGCCGATAAACAAATGCGGCATATCTCCGAGCATACTAATGAAGCTTTGCACTTAGGTGCCTTAGACGAAAGCTCCATCATTTATATTCACAAGATTGATTCGGGTTACAATCTACGTATGCAGTCGCGTATTGGTCGCCGTAATCCTTTATACAGTACTGCCATTGGTAAAGTATTGTTGGCAGGGCGTGAAGAGAGCTTTGTCCGTGAAGTTCTTACTGGTGTGGAGTTTATTAAACATACTGATAAGACTTTAGAAAATACAGAACAGCTACTGGCGGAACTGCAAGTGGTTAGACAGCAGCACTATGCGGAAGATAACGAAGAGCAAGAACCTGGACTACGTTGTATTGCAGCCCCTATATTCGATCGTTTTGGTAACGTGATTGCAGGTATTTCTATCTCTTTCCCGACCATCCGTTTCGATGAAAAGCGCATGTCTTATTATGTCGGCTTATTACATAAGGCCGGCAAGAATATTTCTGAGCAACTGGGTTATCAGCATTATCCAAGCTAAAATCCGCAGCCTACGGGCTGTTTTTTTTGTGCCAACTTAGTATGTAAAACGCTGTTTCATTTTTAATGGGTTTAAAATGGGTACCTCCCTTACTATCAATGTTTTTGATTTTCTCGTGAAGCTCGATCCTTTTGATCGCCTACCAACGGCTCTGGTGGATAGCTTAGCTAATTCAGTGAAGGTGAGTTACTTAACTCGAGGTGAAGAGATACAGTTTAGCGCTCAATGTGAACAACGTTACTTATATATTATTCGCACCGGGGCGATCGAGCAACGTCTGAAAGACGGCGAATTACGTGCTCGTTTGGGCAAAGAAGATCAGTTTGGTTTTACTTTCTTAGGCCCTTTAGATAAAGCAGAAGATGGTTATCGTGCGGTTGCCATTGAGGATTCCTTACTTTACTTAATTCCTCATCAGCAGCTACAGCGGATCTGTCAAGAATATCCAGAGTGCGAGAATTATTTTGCCACGCAAGCTTTAGTTCGTTTGAGTTCGGCGGTGGATTATTCCCGTAAAGAGGATAATGGTCTGTTCTTCCGTTCGGTGGGAGAAGTTGCGAGTAAAAACATTGCGATTGTCGACGCCGATACCCCGATCCAAGAAGTCGCTCGTGTAATGTGCGGCGAGCAGCGTAGCTCTTGCGCAGTGGTCAAGCAGGGCGACGACATTGTGGGTTTGGTGACGGATCGCGATATGACCCGTAGTGTGGTTGCTACGGGGATTGACCGCAGCTTACCTATCCAGCAAGTGATGACGCCACAGCCGACGCTGATCCAGAGTGATGATAAGGTGATCCAAGCCATTTCTTTGATGTTGCAGTATCACATTCGTTGCTTGCCTGTATTAAAAGGTCAAAAGGTGGTGGGTTTACTTACCACCTCTCACTTGGTACATAATCACCGTACTCAAGCGTTATTTTTAATTGAAAAAATAAAATATGCCAGTTCGGTGGGTTCGTTGGCCACCTTAAAAGACGAGCGCTTGTCGATTTTTGAGTCTTTGGTTGACAGTGGGGTTAGCGCCGAAATTCAAGGGCGCGTGATGTCGATGATTATGGATGCTTTTACGCGTCGTTTAATTCAACTCTGTGAGGAACTACTTGGTCCTCCGCCAGTGGCATACGCATGGGTGGTGGCAGGCTCGCATGCCAGAAATGAAGTCCATATGTTATCCGATCAAGATAGCGCCATTGTCCTGGCCGATGAGATTAGTGCCGCTGATAGAGTTTACTTTCAGCATCTTGCGATGAAGGTATGCAATGGTTTAGCTGCCTGTGGTTATCCATTGTGTGATGGTAAGTATATGGCGGCTACCGCTCAATGGTGCCAGCCCTTAAGCCGATGGAAAGCCTATTATCAAAAGTGGGTGGCTAGCCCAGAATACAACAAGTTATTGAGTATTAGCGTCTTTTTAGAAGTTCGTGCGATCTATGGCGAGCATGAATTGGTTGATAAAATGCAGCAGTATTTACATCAGTGTATTCAGCAGAGCCGTAATTTTATTCCTGCCTTAGTCAAAGATGCAGTTGATACCCAACCTCCGTTAGGGATTTTCAATAATTTGGTCCTGGAAAAGGGCGGAGAGCATAGTAATACTTTAAATATTAAGAAATTTGCCTTGAACCTGATTATCGATTTAGCCCGTATATTCAGTCTCGCTGCGGGAGGATCGCTGACCGGAACCGAGGAACGTTTTCGCTATGCTGCGGAACAAGGCACGCTTTCTCAGGATAGTTGTGACAACATTATTGGCGCTTATCATTTTATTTCGCAAGTTCGTTTTATTCACCAGATGCACGCGATAAAAGCAGGTAAAGAGCCGAATAATCATATTGCGCCTGCTTTATTTAGCAGTTTCGAACGAAAACATCTTAAAGAGGCCTTTAAAATCATCAGTGAGCTACAAAGTGTAGCCAAATTGCGGTTTATTAAGGCGTGAGCGAAAAACCATGTTTAAGACGCTGAAAAGAACCTTTGCTAAAAAGCTGTCCCCAGAAGCGCAACGTTTAGCGATGCTTGCAGATCCCACGTGGTCACTTGGGATCCGCCAATATTTATCGACGCCTTTGCCCGCGCTTACGGCTGCATTTAACTCACTTCAGTTTTTGGCTTTAGATTTTGAAACCACAGGGGTTGATCCTCAAGAAGACCGAATTTTGAGTATCGGTCTGGTGCCGATGAGTCTTGCTCAGATAGAAATCGCTGAAGCGCAAGAGGTGTTCATTGCGCACGGGCAATACATAAAAGCGGATAGTGCAAGAGTAAACCAGATTACTCCGCAAATGCTTGATGGGGGGCTACCTTTAGAAGAAGGTATTAGTCTGTTATTTCAAGCTTTATCAGGTAAGGTGTTATTGGTGCATGGCGCTTGCATTGAACGAAATTTTATAGATGCTTACTTTAAACAATACCTTGGCATTGAACACTGTCCTTTGTATATCATTGATACTTTAGCGATTGAAAAGAAACTCAGTTATTCGGGGAGAACTGGTGCACATAAGAGTTTTCAGCTGAATGATTTGCGTCGTCACTACGGTTTACCTGACTACGTTTCTCACTCCGCCGCCAGTGATGCCTTCGCTTGTGCTGAATTATTCATGGTTCAGTGTAAGAAGTTGAATATAGCTGCTACGACTTCCCTGCGAGATTTACATCTCTAACTTGAGCATGGCGCTTCTGGCCATGGTTGAACAGGCCATCACTGATTCTGATCAGGCTCTTTAAAGGCCAGCTGGCTATAGCATGTTGCTTTACTGTGGTTTGACGGTTGCTAATAGTTGCTTCAAGTATTTCACGGGTATCGCGTAACTGATTGCACTGGGGTTACTTAATACCGCTTCTTTAGTTGTTTTGACAAATACTTTGTTGATGATGCCTATGACTTCGCCCGTATCTGGGTGGTATAGCGGACTTCCGCTATTCCCTGGATAGGCAGTAGCGTCGAGCTGATAGACATTATAGGGCGCTTTCAATCTTTTGAGTTGAGCAGGGTTTAATTCTCGAGCTGAACGCGCAGGTATCACGACCGGAGTAATACTGGAAATGATACCGCGGTGAGTGACAGGATAAAGTCCAAGTACTGCCCCGATAGGAAAACCGGTAAAGGCATATCGCTCGCCTTCCCTTACCGTTTGGTTTGACACGCGCATTGGCCTTAAGGGTTCTCCTTCAATTTTCAGGAGTGCGAGGTCGTGCTGTTGATTACTTGCCAGCAAGGTTGCGTACCTTAGTTGGGGAGACCGACCTTGGCCAACAAATACCACTAAGCGTTCTTTTTGTTGTTGATTTAAGGTTTTGGGAATGACATGGGCATTGGTCGCGATGACATTGCCGCTAACGGCAAATCCGGTACCACGTAAGGTGGCTCTTGGTGAGTTTAATTTGTTGAACGTTCCCACGCCGACCACCGAGGGCTTGATCTGCTCAATGGTATCGGCAAGTTGGCTTGATGCGGTGCTACTGTATAGCGCCAAGATGATAAGACTTACGATGACTGGAATGAGCCGCATATAGAGTTATTCCTTGAAATGCTGCCTCATATTAATTTTTACTCTAGGCTAGGGCAAGCTAGTATGAAAAGAACATCAAATAAAGTGTTGTGATAAAAACGTTATAACAGGGATGAATAATGATGAGTTTCAATTACGAAGATGCATTTTCGCGCAACATAGGGTGGCTTACCGACGATGAACAGCAACTATTACGCGGGAAGCGGGTGGCCATCGCTGGGGCCGGTGGGGTGGGGAGCGAACATATTGTTACCTTGGCGCGTTTAGGTGTCGGTAAATTTAATATTTCAGATTTTGATGAATATGAAGTGCATAACTTTAACCGCCAAGCGGGCGCATTCATGTCTACCGTTGGGCAAGATAAAGTTAAGGTGATGGAAAGTGTTTGCCTAGATATTAATCCCGAAGCCGAGATCTGTAGTTTTCCTGAGGGTGTATTTGAGCATAATGTTGACCAGTTTTTAGAGGGGGTGGATGTTTATGTTGATAGCCTCGATTTTTTTGCCCTATCGGCACGTAAGTTAGTTTTTCAGAAGTGCCTAGAGAAAAACATCCCTTTGGTGACCGCTGCCCCCCTCGGTATGGGCTGTGCATTTTTGTGTTTCATGCCTGGTGGTATGAATTACGAAGAGTATTTCCGTTTTGAAGATTGCCAAGATGAAAATGAGCAATATATTAAGTTTTTAATTGGTTTGTCTCCCGCAATGTTGCAGCGCCCTTATTTAGTCGATCCAAGTAAGGCCGATTTTCACGCGAAGAAAGGACCGTCGACGCCGATGGCAGTGAAGTTGTGTGCAGGCGTGGCGGCGACTTATGTATTAAAAATCCTTTTAAAACGAGGTGATTTAGTCACCGCTCCCCATGGTTTACATTTTGATGCTTACCGGAATCGTTTTAAAAAAACCTGGCGGCCAATGGGCAATCGGAACCCTTTGCAACGGTTGGTGTTTAAGATTGCGAAAAAAGTGGTTTTAAATTGAGGACTTAGCAACTATTCGCTGAAATATAGTGGGAGTCGTTGCTTGATTAGAGGTGTCAGTAAATTTTACATATTGCTCATGAAAACGGATGTCATTTTATTTAAATTATTGTTTTATAAACGTTTTTTAAGTTGGCATTTGAGTTGCATTGATATACTTGTATTTAACTCTGCGATGACCAAATGGACGGGCAATATGAATAAATTAAAATTGACTGGTATGGCATTAGCTTTAGGTGTTTCAAGCCTTTCGGCAAATGCTGTTTTAATCACGGATTGGGATTACTTAAACGACGCGGGTTTCGGCACTGATTATGTCTCAGAAGCTGGCGACGCAACAGGGATTAACGCTTCGGGTGCTACCTTAGATGACTTTGATACACTCTTTGCTGGTGAGCTTCCTAAAACATTGGCTTGGGGCCAACCTTATAAAGAGGTTAACCCTAACGAATTGCAAAGCTCTTTAATCGTTGACGATGCTAAAACTGGCTCGGTAACCACCAGTGTAGTGAATGGTGTTGGTGCTCTAGCTTTCTCTGAAGGTACTGGTTTAACCCATGAAAACTGGGGAGTAACGGGTGATACTTTGGTATCGGCGACCTTATTCGATGGTTTGTTTTTAGGCCCAACATCTCCAGTGGTGTTGCCTCCAACGGCTGGACCAACGCTACAATTTGAAATTCAATTTGAAGAAACCTACAACCACCCTACTGGCGGCGTATGTGAATATGGCGATACTTTAGATGGTGCAGTTGGTATCAATGAGGCTGGTTGTGCCGATTTATTTACCATTGTATTAGACGACAGTGTTTCTTTCACTCAGGAAGGTGATGCGATTTTCTTAAGCAATAGCTTCACCATCCCTGTAGACGGCTTAGACGATTATGAATACACCTTAACAACTCGTTTGTTAGGTCTAACATTCGTTGAGAATGTCGATTGTCCAGAAGGTAAAACCTGTATTGGTTTCTTAACTGAAGAAGATGATACCAATACTCTTGAAGCTGCATTTGCTATCTCAGCCAGAGAAGTGACAGAACCTGGTACCTTAGCTATATTTGGTTTAGGTTTATTAGGTTTGGCTGGTTTGCGCCGCCGTGCTTAAGGCTTAATAAAAACGTCGCTAAGAGTTAGCGTCATTAGTTGATATTAAAAGCGCAGCCCAGTACTGCGCTTTTTTGTTTTTGAGTCCTTGTCATTGATATTATTTAGCTGCTTTTAACTCTGGCGAGTGAGTGGGTTGCTTTAGATCGAAAGCTTTGAGAGTGCCTTATGATTCGTAATAAATACATAAAAAATTTGGCAAGCTATCCGGTGATTGGGCCGATGGTGAGAAGTGGTATTTCACTGCTAGTGAAACGAGAAGCAAAGTTAATTGCTCAACATTTTGCCGAGTATCTGCGTCCTGTGGTTGCTTATCGTCCCGATATTGTGCATGAAGCGTTTAGGATCCGTCATGATGTTTATTGTGAAGAACTAAACTTTGAGCCAATTCGAGACGATGGGATGGAGCAAGATGAGTTTGATGAATATTCTCGGTTCTGTTTGATCCAACATAAACCCAGTGCGGATTTTGCAGGTTGTGTGCGGATTGTATCCCCAAGTCATAAAGATGAATTACTTCCTATCGAGAAATACTGCGCGCAGGCAATTGAAGGCGCGAAATTCCATCCGGATCAATTTGAACGCTCTGAAATATGTGAGATCTCTCGTTTAGCGGTACGACCTCAGTTTCGTCGTCGTAAAGCGGATAATTTTGAAGGCGCGGCAGCGGGTGCCATTAATGAACAAACCTACTCAGAAGAAGAGCTACGCTGTTTTCCATTTTTGGCGATAGGTTTATATTTGTCGATAGCTTCGCTTGCAGTACGCTCCGGCACACATCATGCGTTTGTCATGATGGAACCTCGTTTAGCACGCAGTATGAGCTTTTTAGGGATCAAGTTTGAGCAGCTCGGGGCCGCTATCGACTACCATGGTTTGCGAGCGCCTTACTATATTAGTGCGTCGATGCTGATGCGAAGCTTGCCGGTTGGTTTTCAAAAACTGATGATGAATATTGACAAAGAAGTAGCCAAGGGTTGTCTGGCCGCCAGAAAAAATGATGATGATGATGAATACATTAAAAAAATGTATTCATCAAACTTCAAAGCAAAACCAAAATCAGACAATAGCCTAATGATGAGAAAAGGTTTTGTTTATTCTCCTGCGAAGGGCTTGTACCTACCGCAATAACTGCAAGCTTTCTCACCATTGGTCAGATGGTTATTTTAGCTGAGCTTCTAGCTCAGCTTTTTTATTCAGCAAGGCCGGATCGAGATCGATTAAACTATTCAACAAGGTTCTCGCCTGACTATGTTTGTTACTCGCAATCAGCGCTTCAACATAATGAACGCCAATTTCGTTATTGGCTTGCTGTTGATAGCTTTCTGCCAGAATTTCGGTGGCTTTTTCTGCTTGACCCGCTTTAAGCAACATATAGCCATAAGTGTCTTTAATCTGGGCGAGTTCAGGTTTGAGTTGATAGACTTGTTTGGCGTATTTTAAAGCTTGTTGGTTGTCTTGTTGCGCATGATATACCCACGCGAGGTTATTCAAGGCAATGATGTTTTCAGGCTCCTTACTGATGATCTTCTGGTAACTTTGCAAAGCTTGCTGAGGATTTAAACTCATTTGTAATTCTGCTAATTGCAGCTGTAATGGTTGTGCGGCTTCACCATGCTCAGACAGTGTTTTTTCTACAAATGCAACAGCACGCTCGGGTTGATTGGCGTCTTTGTAAGTTTGAATTAAACGATTTGCGGTTTGCATGCTGGGGTGCTTGCTATATAAGTCTTCAAAAGTCTTAATCGCTAAAGGCAAGTTTTCTTGGGTAAGATAAATATAACCTTGTTGTTGAATCGCGGCTAAGGTTTTCAACTGGTTTGGGGCGAGGCTATTTAAGGCCTCTTGGCTTGCCGCAGCATTGCCTGTTTTAAGCAACAATACCGAATTTAAAAAAATCATTTTTTGATTATTTTTAAATACTTTGACTGCTCTGTTGCTCAACGCCACAGCTTCATTTAGCTTATTATTAGCCTCTAATACATTAATGTTCTTAATATAAGCCGCTAACGATAATGGAGAGTTATCTAACCAGCGTCGATAAGTGCTAATTGCATTGTCGTTCTGCTTATCTTGTAAATATAGGTCGCCAATTAACTGCCAGATTTGGTCGCTACGTAGCAAAGGCTCGACCTGTTCAAGGCTTGTAATCGCTTGCTTAAAGTCTTTTTTGAAGACGAAGTAGCGGCCTAATTGTTCTTGCAATAGATTAGAGTTGGGTTGTTCCAGTAGCTGCTGATCGAGTAAGGCTTTAACCTCTGCCATTCTATCTAGTTGGCTGGCATGCCCCATTAAAAATTGAAACACTCGCAAGTTTTCTGGATTTTCGGTCTTGAGTTGGTAAATAATTTGGTAAGCTTTTTCGGCCTTGCCGATTTGTACATAAGCAGAAGAACTAAATAGTGTAGCTGGTACATCTTTCGGATTATCTTTAAGAACTGATTGGTATGCATCCAGTGCTTCTTGATAACGACCGAGTTGCTCTAATAATGCGCCTTTATACAATTTTACCGCTTGGTCTTTAGGGTGTTCACCTAGCCATTGCTCAAGTGCTGCAAAGACCTCGTCGGTTTTTTTCTGCTTGTAATGAAAGGCTTGGATCCCCAGGAAGGCTTGGGTTTGCGCTGGATTTTCTGCGAGAACTTGATTTAGGGTCTCTAAACCTTTGGGGTCATTCTGTTTTAGTTGTAACAAGCCCAATTTAGCCTTGGCCGATAAGTTACCGGATGCGGCAGCCTTTTCGGCAATTTGTAGTGCCTCTTCAGTTCTCCCCAGCTGGTTGAGCTGGATGCTGACGGTACTCAAAAAATTGCTATCTTGAGCGTCGGTAAGCGAACTCTGGTTAAGCTGCTCTAGTGCAGAGTCTAATTGACCAATACGAAACTGGGTGGTCACATACAGGCGTTGAGCAAGGGCGTTGCCCGGGTCTTTGGTAATCACTTTCTCAAGTTGAGTGAGTGCTTGCTCATACTTGTTTAGTTTGTAAGCGGATATGCCTGCAATTAGTTGGGTTGAAGTATTGTTTGAACCATTTTGTAAGGCTTTAGTGGCCAGTGTAAATGCGCTATCAAAATCTTCTTTTTGAAACTGAATATAAGCTTTTAATTGGTTACTCAGTATATGGTTCGGCGCCATTTTTAAGATCCTATTGAGATAGGGTTCGGCCTCCGAATACTGTTTGTTTTTCACTAATGCTTGCGCCAAATATAGGGTGAATTGAATCGCATCTGGGGCCAATTCAACGGCATGACGATAGGCCGCCACTGCCGTTTCTATATCGTTGGAGAGCGTTGCTAAGTGGCCTTTCAGCAGCCAAACATCGGTGTTATTTGGCGCCTCTTGTGCCAGCTGATCGATGGTACTATTGGCTTGGTCATATTGCTTATCAGCTGCAGAAATACTGGCGCTTGCCATTCGTGAGTAGGTATTCTCAACGCCCAGCTCTTGTGCCTGATTCAGAGTGAGACGAGCCTTATCGATTTGACCTTCTCTAAATAGTGAGAGGGCATAAATGGCCAGCAGTTCGGTTTCTACATCTGCTTCAAGGGGGCGATTATCAGGGATCAGTGTAGAAATTTTGTCGGCTTGATTTTGATTTAAATAGCTTCTTGCGAGTAGCGGTAAGACTTGCGCTTTGTCTGCGTTAAGCGCTAAGGCTTTGAGCAATTCTTTTTGTGCGGCTGGATAGCTGCCTCGATTCAAATAAATTCGTCCTAAAGAAAGTCGGGCTTGTCCGAGTTCACCATCCTTCTTTATCGCATTTTTCAGTTCGATAATCGCGGCACTATTATCCCCTTCGGCCAGATAATTAGTCGCCTTCGTTAGATGCTCTTGGGCTGAATCGCCACCACAAGCGACTAAGCTTAAACTTAGTGCACCTAATACTAGTAATTTTTTCATTCCAAACTGATGATTACTCATATCTTTCCCTGTTTGTTGGATTGATAAATTTGATAAAGAGCATACAACGGAATTAGCTCGATGTCCTACTTTGAGCAGCCTTTTGTTGAGAACTCAAGTTATACTCTTACTTTCTTCTTCAATATGCGGTTTAATTAGCCCAGATTATATAATTTTTATCACATAGGTGTGTACATGGACGTGAGTATTGCTGTAATTGGTTTAGGTTATGTTGGCTTACCTTTAGCCATTGAATTTGCCAAGAAACGCAAAGTGATTGGCTTTGATATTAACCAGGTGCGCGTCGCTGAATTACAGCGGGGGATTGATCTGACTCAGGAAGTGAGTGACGATGAGTTAAGTGATGTTGCCAATAACATGAGCTATAGCAGCCAGATCGAGGAATTGGCTAACTGTAATGTCTTTATTGTCACAGTTCCGACACCGATTACAGAACACAAACAACCTGATTTGACTCCATTGATTAAAGCCAGTGAAACGGTTGCAAAAGTGCTCAAACCTAAGGATATCGTGGTCTATGAATCGACGGTGTACCCTGGTGCAACCGAAGAGCAGTGTGTTCCCGTATTAGAGCAACATTCAGGCTTGGTATTTAACCAAGACTTTTTTGTTGGCTATAGCCCAGAGCGAATCAATCCCGGCGATAAAACTCACCGAGTTTCTACGATTAAAAAGATTACCTCTGGCTCCACACCTGAAATTGCAACTGTGGTCGACGATCTTTACAGTGAAATTGTGGTTGTTGGGACCCATAAGGCTTCTAGCATTAAAGTCGCCGAAGCAGCCAAGGTGATTGAAAATACTCAACGTGACGTGAATATTGCATTAATCAATGAATTAGCGTTGATTTTTAATCGCCTTGATATTGATACCGAAGCAGTATTAGAAGCCGCGGGCACCAAATGGAACTTTCTTCCTTTCAGACCGGGCTTAGTTGGTGGACATTGTATTGGTGTTGACCCTTACTATTTAACCCATAAAGCTGAGTCAATCGGTTATCGTCCTGAAGTTATCTTAGCGGGTCGTCGGATAAACGATAATATGGGGCGTTATGTGGTGGGTCAGTGCGTGAAAGCAATGGTGAAACGCAACATTTCGGTAAATCAAGGTCGTGTATTGATTTTAGGTTTGACCTTTAAGGAAAACTGCCCTGATATCCGAAACACCAAAGTGATTGATATCGTGCATGAGTTTTCTGAATATGGGGTGCAGGTTGATGTTTTTGACCCTTGGGCTGATAAACAAGAATGTCATGCAGAGTACGGCGTTGATTTAGTTGAACAGCCAGCGGCTGATAGCTATGAGGCTATTATTCTGGCGGTCGCTCATCAGCAGTTTAAAGAGATGTCGGTGCAGGATATTCGAGCCTATGGTAAAGCTAAACATGTACTATATGATTTGAAGTATTTACTTCCAGTGAAAGACAGCGACCTACGTTTGTAATAGGAGTTCATGGTGAATCGTTTTGAACAGGTATGCGCAACATTAAAGGCCGAACCCAAAGTATGGGCTATTTCTGGTGTCGCTGGTTTTATTGGCTCAAATCTCTTAGAGGCCTTACTGAAGCTAAATCAGCGAGTGATTGGTTTAGATAATTTTGCCACTGGCTATCAACACAATTTGGATGAAGTCCAAGGTTTAGTGAGTGAGCAGCAGTGGCAGCGTTTCCAATTTATAGAAGGTGATATTCGAGAACTAGAACACTGCAAGCAGTTTGTTGCAGGTGCCGATTATGTCTTACATCAAGCGGCTTTGGGCTCGGTGCCTCGCTCGATCAACGATCCAATTACCACCAATGGCGTAAACATTTCAGGCTTTTTGAATATGCTGGTGGCTGCTAAAGAACAACAGGTCACAGCTTTTGTTTATGCTGCATCTAGCTCTACCTATGGCGATCATCCTGACTTACCTAAGGTTGAAGAGGTCATTGGGAATCCTTTGTCACCCTATGCGGTGACCAAGTATGTGAATGAATTGTATAGTTCGGTATTTGAGCGGACTTATGCCTTTCCATCTATTGGTTTGCGCTACTTTAATGTGTTTGGTCCACGACAAGATCCAAATGGTGCCTATGCAGCGGTCATTCCCAAATGGACTGCGGCGTTAATTGATGAGCAACAAGTCTTTATTAATGGCGATGGCCAAACCAGTCGAGATTTTTGTTTTATCGACAACGTGGTGCAGATGAATATTTTGGCGGCAACTGCGGGCTTAAGTCAAAGTGAAGTCTTTAATGTGGCACTGAATGATCAAACCAGCCTTACCGAGTTATTTGAGTTGCTACAACAAAATTTAGCAATTCATGGTGTCGTTCGACAATCGGTCCCTGAGTATCGTGATTTTAGGGCGGGTGATGTGCGACATTCTCGAGCTGATATTGGTAAGGCGCAGAAATTGTTAGGTTATGCGCCTGCATTTAATATCGGCCAAGGTTTGGCCAGAGCCATGCCTTGGTATATCGCGCATGCTGATTCTGAGCATCAAACTTAAATTAAGCTGGTTACGCTAATCGAGCTTATAGTTTCGCTGATGAGTGATGTTACAGGGAACGAAACAATGGGCTGTGGGCTATGTCACACCGTAGGCAAGGATGCTGGGGACGTTTATATCTATGCTGTTGTCTCTTGCTTTGTGGAAGAGTTTAGCGCATGAGTCAAACAGCGGTAGATTGGCGTGTAATTACTCAACTGGATGAGTTGATGCGCCTCGAGCCTCAATGGGAGCAACTTGCGGATACTTGTCAAGCTTCGTTGTTCAGTCAGTTCAAGTGGATTAAACACTGGTTAAAGGTTTACTGGCAGGAGGATTGGCAGCTGCTCGTCTATGCTGGCTTCGCTGAGGGGCAGTTGGTAGCCGTTGCTCCCTTTTATCGGCAAATCTTGAAAGCAGGCTTTGGTCTTAAAAAATTGTCGCTGTTGGCACAAGGTGAAGAAGAAGAGGCTGAGTTAGCCTCGGAATATATTGATGTTTTAGTGATGCCGAATTACCAACAGCAAGCATTGCCGGTTTTATCTTTGTATTTACAAAATCTCGATTTTGATTTATTGCTGTGTCGGGCGATTCATGTCTCAAGTCATTTGTATCAGTTGTTGGCTGGAGTAAAACACTGTCAGTGTTATCCTGCGAAATCCTATTCGGTGAATTGCGAACAATGGTCAATTGCTAAGCTATCGCGTAATGGGCGTTCTAAGTGGCGTAGAGCCAGCAAAACACTAGCGCACTCGTCAGCTGTGTTTAAATGGCTAAGCTTGTCGGAGATGGAGCATTATTGGCCAGATTTGGTTGCCATGCACCAGGGGCGTTGGCAAAACCAAGGACAATTGGGGGCATTCTCTGCGGCTCGTTTTATTCAGTTTCATGGTGATTTTCGACGCGAATATGCCAATCATGTTGCAATGAGTGGCCTGTTTGTTGGCCAAAAAGCGATTGCCTTAAACTACTTCTTGCTGGATAAACAACATCTACATTTTTATCAATCTGGCTGGGATGACGCTCAATTTGCCCATTGCTCTCCTGGTTTCGCCTTACACGTTTGGAGCCTGTTGCATAGCAAAACGACGATTTATGATTTTATGATGGCAGGAAAGTTGGGCGGCTATAAAACGCAATTTGCTGCTGAAGAAACAGAAATGGCTAATCTCTGTCTCGCGAAACGTCCATGGAGGGTAAAGTTATTCAAGTTAATCAACAAAGTCATTCCAACATGAATGCGGGTAAGGGGATGCGGAGACAATTTCCGGTTAAAGAGCAAACGGCTCCTTTAGGCTTTTTTTTCTTATATCTGTACACCATTGCGGTATTGATCCGTCCTCATGAGTTTTCTTATGAAACCGCGAATTATATTGTCATTAAGGTGTTTGCGATTTCGTCTTTAGTATTGACATTATTGACGCTCCGCCCGATGAAGCTCTACCCGCAGCATTATATGTTGTTAGCTTTAGTGCCGTTGATTATGGGGTCCGCCTTTTTAAATGGCTGGGGGACTGGCGGGATCTTTCAGGCACAGCGTTTATTTGTGAGTTCCATCGTGCCATTCTTTTTGTACAGCGTATTAATCACTTCACCTAGTCGGCAGCGTTGGTTGATGGTGGTTTGCATTATTGCTGCCCTTGGCATGGTATATAACGGGCATGTACAGCAAAGTACGTTTAATGGCCGTTTTGGCTCTGGGATCGGTGGCAGTATTACGGTAGGTCGAGAGGAGATGCGGATTAGTTATCTGGGCTTCTTCAGTGATCCAAATGACTTAGGTATGTTTTTAGTGATGAATATTCCTTTTGTGGGGTATTTTTATGGCCGTGGCGGTAAATTAGTTAAATTATTAATGTTAGCTGCGCTTGTGGCCCTAGGCTACGGCGTCTATATGACTGGCTCGCGAGGCACCTTGTTGGGTTCTATCGCAGTGATAGCGATTTATTTTTTAATCAGTAATGCGGGCGCTCGCCTGGTGTTATTTATCGTGTTTAGCGCCCCCATTGCCGCAACATTGTTGGCTTCGTTTGGGGGCTTATCGGCTTCCGAGTCATCCGCTCATGGGCGACTTGATGCATGGTACGATGGTATTCAAATGTTGATTTCTAGTCCGGTATTTGGTGTTGGCATGGGCAATTTTGTGGACGTCCATGGCATTGTTGCACATAACTCTTATGTTCATGTCGCCGCTGAACTCGGGGTGCCGGGTTACAGTTTTTGGGGCGGCACTTTGATCCTAAATATGCTGATTGGATATATGTTTTTAAAGCGTTCTGACGCAGAGCTTGAGAATGATGACCAGTTGAGCGCCGAGCTTGAAAAAGAGAAACTGGAACAATACGCAGAAGAAGCCAGTCTCAATAAGACCTTATTTTATTCTATGGTCGGCTTTATGGTGACTGCATTTTTCCTTAGTCGACAATTTACATTGTTGTTGTTTATCTTTATGGGAATGCAAACCGCGAGTCACCTTCGTTTGATGAAAATCCGCCCGGTATTGGCAGAACTGCTATCCGCACAAATGGTATGGCGTTGTATGTTTTATGCCTGGGCGATTATTATCGCAGTTTATATCACCTTGAAAGTGAGTTTATGAGAACCGCTATGCAGCAAAGTACGATTCATCATCAATGGCGAGAGTATCGCTGATGCAGCTATTTTATTATAAAGACGACATCGGCAACTTTGGCGATGACTTAAATCCTTGGTTATGGCCGAAGCTACTTCCTGACTTTTTCAATGATGATCCCTCTGAATTGTTAGTCGGTATAGGTACCTTGCTCAATCATCATTTACCAAGTGATAAAACTCTACATATTGTTGGTTCAGGCGTGGGATATGGCGACATCCCCCAAGTGACTGAGCTTTGGAAAGTGCATGCCGTGCGTGGGCCTTATTCAGCAAAATCACTGAATTTAGATCCCAGTTGTGCGATCACTGATTCGGCACTGTTGTTACGCAATGTGATGCAGCCAGAACATCAAGCCAGTGGTGATATTGGCTTTATGCCGCATTATTTAAGTTGTCGTAGTGCCGACTGGCAAAATATCGCAGAGAGCTGTGGTTACCGGTTTATTTCTCCTGAATGGTCGGTTGAGCGAGTATTTGCAGAGATGCAGCAGTGTCGTTTAATGCTTTGCGAAGCAATGCATGGTGCGATTGTCGCCGATGCTTTGCGGATCCCTTGGCATCCAGTTTTATTATCGGACAAAGTGAATACCGTAAAATGGAAAGATTGGTTAGACACCATCAATATTGACTTCCAACCGACAACGATAAGACCGTATATTCATTATGCTAATGTTGGTACCAAGCAGTATCTTAAAGATGAGTTTAAACGTACGGTGCGATCCTTTGGTTTTGGGAAAGATTGGTATCCACCACAAGCTCGAAACTCAAGTATAAAGAGTAAAGATGAAACCATTGCCAATCTAGCTGCGCTTGCCAACACTAAGCGTTGTTATCTGAGCGATGAAAATTTACAAAATCGTTTGTTACAGCAACTGAATGATGCCGTTGAACAAATGCAATATAGCAGTGCGGAAGCTGGAACTTATGCAAGATAACTTAACTGTGAGTGTCATTATCCCAGCTTATAATGCTCAAAGTTTTATCGAAAAAGCCATCCTTTCGGTATTGGCTCAGTCAGCTGTTGCGAGCGAAATTATCGTGGTGAATGACGGATCTAGCGATGCAACTGCAGACATTTTAAGTGGATATTTGGATCGTATTATTTATATCGAGCAACAAAATGCTGGGGTTTCTGCGGCGCGAAATGCAGGGATAAGCGTTGCCACCAGTGATTTGATTGCCTTTTTAGATGCTGATGATTATTGGCATCCGGATAAATTGGCGATTCAACTCCAAGCGATGCAGGAAAACCCCCATTGGGTGGCTTGTTATACTCGAGATTGTAGTGACGATAGTGAGTTGAACCAAACTGAGACCGAAAGTGGACTCACATTTGAAGATAAAACTATCGAACAAATATTCATTAACCCTTATTTGACGACTTCAACGGTACTGGTGAAACGTGAGTTATTACTGAGCATCGGTTTATTTGATACTCGTTTACTTACCGCCGAAGATATCGATGTTTATTATAAAATTGCCAGCCTTGGCATGATTGGCTTTGTTAATCGAGTGCTGGTGCATAAAAAAAGTGTTGAGAACAGCCTGGGTTCTCAACTCTGTTCTTATGCGGATAATTTGGAAGTGATTGACCGATTTCTTACGACTAAACCGGCTCGTAAGCTCGAGGCTATTGCGCCGATGATTAAAGCTAAGGTTCGCCTAAATTGGGCCCGCGAGTTGATTTGGCGCGGCCAACCTAAGGCCGCAATCCCGATTATTAAACAGGCGTTAAGTGAAGCCCCGAGTTTTGCTGCTCGTTTATTGTTGTATAAGGCGCGTCTTAAGCTAATCTTTGTAGGAAGCAGTTAATTTAGTCAAAAAACAGGGAGTTGATAATGGCTGCGTGTTTGGTGTCCGTTGTTATTCCCGTATACAACGGAGAGCGTTTACTTGAAGCCTCCGTTGATTCAGTACTACAACAAGATTTTTCAGATTTCGAAATTATATTGGTAGATGATGGTTCAACGGATGGTTCAAGGTCGTTGATTGAATCACTTGCCAGCAGCAATCCCAAGATAAGGGCGTTTAGTAAACCCAATGGGGGCGTTGCCCATGCTAGAAACTTTGCGATAGAGCAGTCGCGCGCGCCCTTTATTGCTTTTTGTGATCAAGATGATTTGTGGGAAAGTCACAAACTCTCTTCTCAACTCCCCTTATTCGATGACCCTGAGGTCGGCTTAGTCTTTAGTAATGCCTATGTGGAGCTCTGTCAGTTTAAGCAGACCAAACAAACTCGACTAAAGCCTCTGCAGCAACAACAAATCCGAAGAGACTTGGTCAATGAAAACCTGATCATGTGTTGCACCGTTATTGCTCGCAAAGATATGATTTTAAGGGTCTCTGGTTTCGATGATGATCGACGTCTGATGGGCGTTGATGATTGGCATCTGTGGCTGAAGCTATCCCGCTATTGTCGATTTGACTATGTTTCTGCTCCTCTTGCAAAGCATATTATTCACGAAAATAATTATTCTCTTAATGATCAGAAAATGCATCAAGCGGAGTTGGTTTGTATCAATAAAATTGAAGCAGAATATGGGGCTGAGTTCCCCGGTATTAACTGGGCTGAAATAAAGTCAGCAATCCATCGGCGTTATGCTAAAAATTATGTGTTCTCTGGTGAATTTAAGTTAGCGGGTAGCAGTTTACTGTTGGCTGACCAGTGTCATGCTAATTTGCACATGAGACTGAGGGGATATTTATTGAAATTGATCCCAAGTCCACTATTAACTGCGGCCCAGCAGCTCAAGCGACGATTTTGAGAATGACTAACTGAGAATGATGGATCTTGGGCAGCGGTGTAAGATTATTGAAATTGCTCTTAAGTTTAAGTTTAAGTTCAAGTTTAAGTTCATGGTGAACTGCGGCTCAGCAGCTCAAGCGACGATTTTGAGAATGACTAACTGAGAATGATGGATCTTGGGCAGCGGTGTAAGATTATTGAAATTGCTCTTAAGTTTAAGTTTAAGTTCAAGTTCAAGTTTAAGTTCATGGTGAACTGCGGCTTAGCAGCTCGAGCGACGGTTTTGAGAATGACTAACTGAGAATGATTGAGTGAACATTATTAATCATGGTTCGCAAAGGTTCGCTTGCTAAAACCGGCCAAATAAAGTCAAAGGATATTGTTATGGAAGCAAAGGCCATCATCGTTATTGGCATGCATCGCAGTGGGACTTCAGCCTTATCGGGTGAGCTTGCCCAGTTTGGTGTTTTTATGGGTAAACACCTATTTAAAGCGCAAGCAGGGGTCAATGATAAAGGTTTCTGGGAAAATGCTCATTTAGTCGACTTCAACGATCAGTTATTTGATGAATTAGGTAGTTCTTGGGAAGACCCTTGTTATTGCCTTCATCCGGCTCGCAGTTTTTCTGAGGCATGGCAACAACGGGCACTGCAATTGATTGAACAGGAATATGCTGGTTCAGCAGTATGGGGAATGAAAGACCCTCGGGTATCCGTATTATTGCCTCTATGGCGGCCAGTGTTAGAGCGAAGTCCAGCCCAGATTAATTACTTATTGATGATCCGTAATCCTGTTGAGGTGGCGGGCTCATTGGCGAAGCGTGATGGTTTTTCTCAGGCTAAAGGTCTAATGTTATGGCTTAATTACAATTTCTTGGCCTATCGTGAAACTAATCAAAGTTCTCGTTTAGTCGTAGACTTTGCTGACTTATTGGCTTCGCCTGAAACGGTGAGGAGGCAAATATCTGAACGTTTTGAACTGGACCTCACAACCCAAGGCAGTGGTAGTTTCATTGAGCAGAAGCTTCGTAGAAATGTTGCATCTGCCGTTCACCGGGAAGGCGAGCTTGCTCGATTGGCAGAGCAAACCTATCAGGCCATTTTGGCTGGAGATCCCGACTTGGTTGAGCAACTTTATCAACAATATCAGCAATATTTGTCCCAATTAGACCCTGTCCTGGTGGAACATATATTGCGGTTGCAACGTTCAGAAAGTGATTACCGTAACTTGTTTGAGAGTGCATATCGTTCCTTCACTTGGAAGCTATCGTGGCCTCTACGAACACTTGAAAAGCGGCTGACGAAGGCTCTTTCATGACCTTTTGCCAGGCTGGTAAAGGCGTATTTTTATCGAGGCTAAAGCGGGTGAGGCAAGCTCTCTGGTTGATGAAGATAGACATTTTCCTTTAAAATTACACTCAGGTAGATAAACTGAATATTTCAGTTTATCTACCTGAGTGTAATTTTTGTATGATGTATATCGATTGAGGCTGCATATCAAGTTGGCTCAGCCTCATCAGTGACAAGCCGGGTAACGAAGCTTTTTAAAGAGCTGGCCTCAAACTATTTTGAATTGGCCTGACGCTTGTCGACTGAATCGAAATTGATCCAGAATCATCTTATTCGGCTTGGTTAGCTTGGTACAACGAGGGCCGCCAATCGCCGAAAATATGCTCTAGTTGATAATGCTGCATTTGTTGTTCTGTGAGCTGAGGTCGTTGTTTATCGCGTGATTTGGCACCCGCACCGCTATTGTTGTATTCCCAAAAACGAGAATTTTCAGGCCTGAACCAAATAATATTTTGCTGGATATCCCGACCGCTCATTTTATCCCATCCGTAGAGGTGGTCGTCGAGTTCACAATTGATAAAGGCGACATGCCCAATTGCCTTAGGGTCGGCATAGTTACCATCACTAAATTGTGTGGTTGGGTGCCATGGCCGTCCTAAAGCATAACTATTAGCTGGTACTCCGGGCTCTTTGCTGAGCTGGCAATGGCGAAATACCAAGCCATGTGTTTGCTTGATGTCGGTACAAGGCGCACTAATATAGCCATAGACTTGCTCGTGGTGTTGCGCTTCTCGATTACGAGCTACGATCTCGCATTTGTCGATGAGGGCAACTCCGCCTCCGAAAATGAAGTCGATGGTGCCAGCGATACGGCAGTGGCTCAAGTAACAACGTCCGGCACGTAAATACAGGGTATCTTGATAGCTTTGCAGATCGAGATCGATTAACTGAACGCGGTCGGCATTGTCACCTAAGGCGAGGGCGACTGCTTGGGTATGTTTTAGTTTGCTTGGGTCACCTTCCGCTTTAGCCGCATTGGCTGGAAAATCAAAGCCATTTTCAATGCTTAGCGAGCGGATCTGTACGTCAGCTGCGTCAATACAAAGCGTGTAACTATTAAAGGTGGCAAATTTCCTACCTTGCGAGTCAATCATGCCGTTGGCCATAGTGGCACTGACAATGCAGTGGGTTTGGCTTTCGCCGATGAGCTGGGTGTTCGCTCGAGTCACTTTAATCTTTTCTTGATAACGACCGTTGGCTATATAAATTAAATAGGGTGAATGATCATCTGGTGCGTTGTCGAGCGCCTGTTGGATCGAACTAAAATCGGCGTCTGCTTGCAGAGACACAGTTACTTGCTGGATGTGATTAGGGATTGTTTTATTCGGCATAGTCTTCAGTGATTGGCGAGTCTACATGAGGGCAGACTCGCACTGTATTTAGTGGAAGAAATTAAACTGTTCTTTGAGGGAATCAGCCTGTTGTTGTAGTGCCCGAGCACTTTCAGCGGTTTCTAGGCTGGTGGAATGGCTCTCTCGATTGAGTTCGTGGATTTCACTTGAATTACTGGCAACCTGTAAAGAAACCTGAGCTTGTTGCTCGGCGATGGTAGCGATGGAATGTGACTGTTCGGCGATTGCTGAGACTTGCGATGCGATCGCTTCTAGAGAAGAACCCGCATTCTCCGATTGTGATAACAGTGCATTTGCCTGTTGGCGACTTTTCTCGGTAAGGCCAACAGCATTATCCGTTGAATTTTTCAGTTGTCCCATAATGTCTACCACGTCCTTCACGGAGACTTGGGTTCGGTGGGCGAGGGTGCGAACTTCATCGGCAACCACCGCAAAGCCACGGCCTTGTTCGCCGGCTCTGGCTGCTTCGATGGCAGCATTCAAGGCGAGTAGGTTGGTTTGTTCAGCAATTTCATCGATCATCTTGGTGATGTTATAGATAAGCTGGCTGTCTTTTTCAACTTGTTCTATCGCTTGCGAGGAGCTGTTGAGCTGATCGTTTAATAATACGATGTTATTGCGGACATGATCGACCACCTCTAAACCCGATTTTGTGTCGACATCAGCTAAACGCACATTTTCAGCAATGGTTTCTACTTGCTCGGCAACCGATTGGGCAGAGGCTGCGAGTTGTTCGGTTGCACTCACCACCAACTCTACTTTTTGCTGTTGTAAATCCGATTGAGTCAAGTTGGTATCGGCATGGCGCGCCACATTGGAAGACTGCTCATTAACCTGATTACTGGTTTGATTGATTTCTCCTACTAGTGAGTGTAATTGGGCTGCCATTTTGGCGACGCCTTGAGTTAACTGTTCAATTTCATTCTGGGACTGACTAGAGCCAGTTGGCACCGAGATACTTACCTCGCCTTGACCCAAACGGTCCATAAACACTTTCAGGCGACTTAGTGGGCGAATGGTTTGCTTAATAATTAAGGTCATGACGGCGTAGGTGACAAGGCCAATCGCAAGTGCAATCACAGCAATTAATTTGAGTAGTGTTTGGCTATCTTTGGTCAACTCATTCACCAAAGTCCCCCCAATGAGTCGCCAGTTCCAACCTGGTACCTGGGTATAGACCAAATATTTTTCTAAACGTTTGCCATCCACTTCAACAGGGAAGCGGATCATGCCTTGTTGGCTATCGCTTAAGTTAGCAAAAGGTTGCTGCCCATCGGCATCACTAAATTTGAGCAAGTTAGTTTCATTATTACCAATTGAACCGAGTAGGTATTGACCTTGGTGCTCAGCTTCCTGATCGGCGACGATGGTGGTGCCAGTGCTGCCCCACTTGATGTTGGTTAAAGATGCGAGGATCGCAGCAGTGGCTTTTTCTACGGGTAAAGAGACCGCAAACACCGCACCGACTTTGCCTTCAGAGTCTTTAATCGGATCAAAATATACGATGTAGCTATGACCATAACGGACCGTTTGTTGTGCAAAAGGAGTCGCCTGGCTTAAGGCCTGATAAGCAGGATGCTGGCTATCGATAACATGGTTTAAATCACGTTGGTCGCTGTCATTTTTGAGAGAACTGGCGATGCTTAACCATTGATCGCCCATTGCGGAGTAGATGGTGGCAAAGGCTCCGGTATCTTGGGTAAAGGTATCGACTAGATCTTCGTTATGGATCAAGGGCATGCCGTATAGGCTAACGTTTTGGATCTTCTTGTTTGCGTAATCAAGAATGGTGGTTTCGACTTCATAGCCAGCTAAATAACCATTCTTAAAGGTAGAGCTAAGCACTTTAGTCGAATCCAAATAGGCATTAAATTGACCGCTTACCGTTTGTGCGACAGCATCTAGTTTCGATTGCTGCTCCCTTAAGCTGGTTTCTAACAACAGCTTTGAGGCGTTTTGATAAACTAAGGTTGCGATCCCGCTAAATGCGATGACGAGGCAGAAGACAATCACCAGTTTAAGTTGAAAGCCTACGCTACGATTTTTATAAGCTGCAAACATAGTAGTCCTTAATCAGCATCATTTTGAAAAGCCAAATGTGCAATATCAATCATTCGAGTTTAGTCGGTTGATATTTCATCGTAAAAGTTAATTTTATAGAGAATATTTTACCGAAGATGCGTGTTGTTTATCATAAGTACATCTGCTTTTATTAACTTAAGTTGTTCCTAATAATGATATTTTTTTGTTTCTGTGACGCGGCTAACGACTCGCTTTGTGTCACCATGAGTAAAGGCTTAGCCCTTGATTGACTAAGAGCATAAGCCTTCATTGAACGATGAACTTACCGATCGTCTATTTTAGTAGTTGTTGTAATTTTTTGGCTTGCGCGTCCCCTGGAACCTTGTCTTGAGTATTCACTTTTGACGCGGCTTTTAATTCATCTAATTGGCTGATGTCTACTAAATTGCCATTTTGGTCAGTGGTTTTTCCATCAATAATAAATTGGTTGCCATTGAGTTTGCTGGCATTGACCACATCACTGTATTTACTCTTAACAAAGAAGCGATAGGATTGATTATCGGTGAAGTCACCTTGTTTGACTGCGTCAGAATAGGGGCTCTTGCGAAACAAGAAATTGAAGCGAGCGTTATCGATAGCGACGTTATTTTCTAGTATCAATGAACCAGGATTGAAGTTGTCGGTAAATCCATCCATGTTGTTATGGAAGGCGATACTGTTTTTCACCACATGGGCAACCGGCAGACCTTCCCCGCCTAGTTTAAAGCCATTGCCGCGGGTGCCTCCTTTGCCTTTTACGGTTAAGGTTTGACCGTTCATGTAGGAAATGGAGTCAATAATTGTCACCGCACCATTAGAGCCATCTTCGACCTTATTGAATAAATCCCAGCCGTCGTCAATATTGTGGTGAGAGATACAACGAATGAAAGTATTACCATCACCGACACGTATTTTTGCCGCAAAACCGTCGGCATTAATTTGCGAATCATCCATATTGTTAAAGCTAATGCTATCGCTAACCACGTTATAGCTGGCCCATAACGCACGCCCAATGCCCTTGGCTGACGAGATCTGAAAACCAGTATCGGGGGATTGATGAGTGACCATGTGAGCAAAATTATTGTGACTGCCGTGAACATTGGTTCGGGCGCCAATCACTTCAAGACCGGATATATTCCAGTAACTCGCATCATGCAGGTAGGCGTCGGTAATGCGAACCTTGTTGCCCTTGGCTTTTAGGGTTTTCATATGGTCGGGGGTACCACTGGCAGAGATAGGGATTTCTAAACCTGGGTAATCGCCGTCCTCGAGTAAAATTGTGCCGCCCGGGGGGACCAGTTGAATGGCGTCGGCTAAGCTGAGTCGACCATTGTCACCCTGTGGATTCACCAAAATTTGCATTGGGTTCTTCAGCGCTTGTTTCACCACCTTATACTGAGTTTGAATCGCACTGGTATCTGGACCTTCCAGTGGCGTGAAGCTCAGATCAAACTTAGTATTGCTTTGTGCTAATTGTGTGGGGTAGCTAAACATTTCGCCCGCAGCCACATGCTGGTTTTCCACCAAACTCTGTCCATCTTGGCTCAGGCTAAATTGACCACTGTAATTGGCTTGGGCTTGTACGGTGTAATGATTGGTCGCCGAGACCTCAGGAGACATCGCTTGTACAATCGGAGTTTCCATTTTGGCAACAAAACGGGGCGCATCCGCGGTGTTGGCTTTGCTTAGTTGGAGTTTTACCTTGCTCACGGTCACTTTCGCATTCCGTGAAGCAAAGAAGCCAAGGTATTGATGGGCAGGGTCTTGCATTTCAACTATGTTGGCATTGGCCCCTTTGACTGCTTGGATTTGTTCAAGCTCACCATGGCGATAGCTAACACTGTAACCGGTGTTGGTTCGGGTTAAACTGATTTGATAAGTTTGTGCAAGGCCGTAGGGGATGCCTTTGATGAACTCGTCGCGTTTCATCCGGTTTCCGCCTGTTCCCCAAGGCTGGTAAATGCCTTCACGGTAAGTGGCGTTGATATTGATTAAGCCATTGTTGGCTTTTTTATTGGCACGTAAGATGGCTGCAACCATGTTGGATGCCGCCGGAAATTCTTCTAAACCTTCAGGCTGAGGATCGAGTCGTGGTTTACCGATCACATCGCGCAGCATAATGCCTGCACCTTCTTGGCGATTGGGTTTAGAGCCCGTTTCTGGGCCTAATTGTTCTAAAGTTACGGTGGCTGAAAGACTAAAATTTACATCGGTGGGCAGCTTGGTGTAATAGAAGGTCATCCCTTCATGAGAATTGGCAATTTTTCCACCACGGCTTTCAATGGTGAATTGATTGGCCACGGGGCCAGGTTGCACGGGCTGTCCATCCACGGTGACCTGATTGGTACCAACTTTTTCCGGCAAAATAGTGGAGCCAAAGTTAAGGTCGGTGGATTGGCCAAAGGTAATGGCTTGCCAGACTAAATCATCCGCACTTGCGGCATAGGCATTCAACGCATTGAGCGTGAAGGCCGAGGAAACGCAGACTACAACGGTCGATAATTTCATTAGGGATACCTATATTAAAAAAGCCTATTTTGAAAAGGAGAATCAAAATAGGCCTTGGTTTAAAAAGTAGTAACTATGTGACTAGCTTAGAACTTGTATTTCATACCGATACGGAAGCGAGGACGCCAGATATCTTTTGCCGCTTTAGGAGAACCTACACCCCAAGCATTGTCATATTTATTGTTGGCGTCTTTATCTTTGTCTGGTGCTAAGCCAATTTCAATAAATGGAGACCAGTTACCTTCGAATCCTGTATAAGTCGCTTTGGTATTAAACTCACTGAACCAAGCTTTTTTATCTTCCCAAGCGTTACCTTTGTTAGCACTGTTCCAAGTGTAATCAACTGACGCGCCGAGATTCCAATCTTCAAAGCCTTTATAACCAGCTTCGAAGGTCCAACGATTGTAGTGGTTATTTGGCTTGTCTACAGTTGAACTCTGTCTTTCGTAGTTGTAACGATGACGCCAAGAAACTGCCCAAGCTTTGTTAATTTTGTAACCCAGGGTCAAGTTGAACTGGTGACTTAATTTAGTTGAGCCAGATTCCCACTTATATTGTGGTTTTAGCGAGAAGCCAGACTTGCCGATTTTGTATAGGTAGCTGATGTTGGCTTGTTGGCCAGAACCAGTGTAATCACCGAAAGCGTCATCATTTTTATTGTTTGCCCACTTGGCTTCTACTTCGAAACCAATACCATTTTTAAGACGGTGACTAATCGAAATACGGTCTTTGTGTTTCGCATTGTTACCTTTATAAGATGGTTGGTATTCGTGACGCATGTTTACAGTTGCCGCGCTGACTGTCGCACTTGCGAATAAGCCAACGAGAACTGCGGTTGCAATAGTGCTTTTTCTCATTATGAAACTCCGTTTTGTTTTAATGGGTACACGAGTTCAATATAAGTGCTGTTTTTGTTTTGTAAAGATGGGTTAGCAGAGAAATGTGATCCAATATAAATAGTGATAAATATTGACAGTTATATTTGTGATCTAGCTCCGGAGAATGTTGGTGCTAGCACTTCATTTATGGTTGACACAGCACCGTGCCAATGAACATATTTGATGCATTTGATAGTCTTTATTTAGCAATTTTTGGTAACGTTTTCGCCATATCGTGAATAATTAATCAAAAGAAGCTTTTCGATAGACCTCTTTATTTAAGAGCTAGGGTTTTGTTGTTTGTGAAATTAAATTTTTATATGAAAGTTGTTTTTAATTTTCGTGAGTTGCATCAACTGTAATTTAGTATCGTCTTTGAATAGACTATTACCGATAGCTGTATCGCTAAATCATGTGCAGTCGCTCACAAACCACCATCTGTTGACTCTTTAGTTATTAACTGTTTGTTCGTTTAGATTTAAAATTCAAGCTATGCATAAACTCATTTTATGCGATTATCGGCTTGTGGACCGCTGACTTCTCAAAATCTCCTATGACTGGTCCTTACTGGCAACCCGTTATATTTGAAGGTTAGTAGCTCTCATCAACTGGCTACTCGTTTGGTTTGTTTTTAAGGTGTTGATTTTAAATGACTTTTAGTTTGTTTTGTTGTTTGTTATGACAGTAATGATAAAGAGTTAATATTGTTGCCATTTATTTGGTGTTTTTTGGAAGCCCATCTAAGACTTAGCTCTATGGCTGGGCGCTTGCATCGATTTCCGTTCATTCGAAACTTGTTGTATGTCAAATTCTCATTATTTTGTCGCTCACTTTTAGAGATATAAATCAACACGCAGAGTCGTACTTTAGCCGAATCAAATATGTTGGAATGCTGTTGCTCTATTTATGTCTTAACAAATTAGAGTTGTTATACTTTATATAGGTATTGATCTTTCTGGTTCCGCGATGTTTACCACTCAGACTTGTCTGTAAAATAATGCCTAGTCAACACAACACACTAAATTAGAGTGTTCTAATGTTGGTGACTTTCTTAAAAATAACATTAAGCGCTATAATTTTTTCTAGTTTCAGGATATAGCACCAAGCTGAATCGCCTGATCGTCTTTATCCCCAGTTTAAATTTTTCCTGACATCAATGCAGCCATTTATGGACGTTTTTGTCATGACAGAAGTGTGATGTAGATCTCGTTATTGTTGGGGTAGATGGTATTCAACTCAAATAACGGAACGATGTTTCACATTTTTTGTAGATATCTTTTAAAAAATAAAATCACTGATCACATTTATGGTTTTATTGAGTGGCACTTATGGATTTCTGCGTGTTTAATATAGCTAACAGCTAAAAGGTGGTGTTATACACAGTCCGCCACTTTTTAGAGGATTACTAGAACTATTAAGGACGAAAAAATGTATGAAAGTCGTAGGCTTGGTTTAGCGTACCTATCCCCCTATATTATAGGGTTGATAGTGTTTACCGCTTTTCCATTTATATCATCGTTTTTTATGAGCTTTACCGATTATGATTTGATGACAACGCCTAAATTTGTCGGCATTGAAAATTATCGTTATATGCTCGCTGAGGACGATTTGTTTTGGAAGTCAATGGGCGTGACATTTATGTACGTTTTTTTGACAATCCCAGTAAAATTGGCATTTGCTCTTTTTATTGCTTTCCTTCTTAACTTTAAACTAAAAGGTATTGGGTTCTTCCGTACGGCTTACTACATTCCTTCTATCTTGGGTAGTAGTATTGCAATTGCGGTATTGTGGCGAGCTTTGTTCGCGATTGACGGCGTATTGAACGGTTTGTTAGCGGTGGTTGGTGCCGATCCAATTAACTGGTTAGGCGAACCTGCATTTGCGTTGTTCTCGATTACTTTGTTACGGGCTTGGCAGTTTGGTTCGGCGATGGTTATCTTCCTTGCTGCATTGCAAAACGTGCCTCAGTCTCAATATGAAGCCGCTTTAATTGATGGTGCTAGTAAATGGCAAATGTTCATGAAAGTGACGGTGCCACTGATTACACCTGTAATTTTCTTTAACTTCATTATGCAAACCACTCAGGCTTTCCAAGAGTTTACCGCTCCTTATGTGGTGACTGGTGGCGGCCCCATGAAGTCGACTTACCTCATCTCTCTTTATATTTACGAGACGGCGTTTAAGTTCTTTGATATGGGCTACGGTAGTGCATTGGCATGGGCTCTGTTTGTTGTTGTTGCCATCTTCACTGCAATCGCATTCCGTTCATCTAAATACTGGGTATTCTACTCAGGTGATAAAGGAGGTAAGGCATAATGGCTACTTCTATGTCTACAGCCGAAAAAGCACAAGTTGCTTTGGCGAATAAAGAAAACGACCGTACTATTCGTCGTGAGAAAATTAACGCGACCATCCGTTACATTATCTTAGGTGCTGTCGGTTTTGCGATGCTTTATCCTTTATTATGGATGTTCTCTGCGTCGTTAAAACCAAACCATGAAATCTTTAGCTCTATGAGCCTGTGGCCACATGAGTGGAGCATGGAAGGTTTCATCAACGGTTGGAAAACTGGTACCGAATTTACCTTTGGTCATTACATCTACAATACCTTTGCATATGTATTGCCAAAAGTATTCTTTACTGTGGTTTCTTCAACGATTGTTGCTTATGGCTTCGCTCGTTTTGAGATCCCCTGGAAAGGTTTTTGGTTTGCAACCTTGATTGCCACCATCTTATTACCTCAATCAGTATTGCTGATCCCTCAGTACTTGATGTTCCGCGAAATGGGTTTATTGGATAGCTACTTGCCACTTTACTTACCGTTGGCATTTGCAACTCAAGGTTTCTTCGTATTCATGTTGGTTCAGTTTTTACGGGGTATCCCAACCGATATGGAAGAAGCAGCCATGATTGACGGTTGTAATTCGTTCCAAATTTTATGGTACGTCGTGGTACCGGTGATTCGCCCTGCGATTATCTCGGTAGCATTGTTCCAATTCATGTGGTCGGTGAACGACTTCCTCGGCCCACTTATTTATGTATCAAGCGTAGAGAAGTACCCAATTGCTTTAGCTCTGAAAATGTCTATCGACGTTACCGAAGGTGCTAGATGGAATGAAATCCTAGCAATGGCGTCTATCGCAATTATTCCTTCAATCGTAGTGTTCTTCATGTCTCAGAAGTACTTCGTTGAAGGTGCTGCAAGCAGTGGTATTAAAGGTTAGTTTTCGGAGTTAAGACAATGGCAGAAGTTAAATTTAAAAAGTTAGAAAAAGTATATTCAAATGGTTTTAAGGCCGTTCATGGCATCGATTTAACCATTCGAGATGGCGAGTTCTTGGTAATTGTGGGCCCATCAGGCTGTGCAAAATCAACAACCCTACGCATGCTTGCTGGTTTAGAAACCATCACCGGTGGTGAAGTCACCATTGGTGAGAAGGTAGTGAATAACCTTGCACCGAAAGACCGTGGTATTGCGATGGTTTTCCAAAACTATGCTTTGTACCCACACATGACTGTGGCAGAAAACTTAGGTTTTGGTTTGAAACTACAAAAATTACCTAAAACCGAGATTGAACAACGAGTAAATGAAGCGGCAGCAGTCTTAGAAATTGAAGACTTACTTGACCGTTTGCCTCGTCAGCTCTCTGGTGGTCAGGCGCAACGTGTTGCGGTAGGTCGAGCGATTGTTAAGAAACCTGAAGTGTTCTTATTCGATGAGCCACTATCAAACCTTGATGCCAAACTGCGTGCTTCAATGCGGGTTCGTATTTCTGACTTGCATAAACACTTAAAAACAGAGAATCGTCCGGCTACAGCGGTTTATGTAACCCATGACCAAACTGAAGCGATGACCATGGGTGACCGCATCTGTGTGATGAAACTGGGTGAAATCATGCAGGTTGATACACCTGAAGATTTGTACAACAACCCAGTGAACATGTTCGTAGCGAGCTTTATTGGCGCGCCTGAGATGAACTTGTTCGACGTGAAACTTGAGGAAAAAGATGACTCATTAGTGGTTAACCTTGATGGTCAGATTTTGACCTTGCCGCCTCAAAAAGTCGCGAATATTCGTGCCAATGGTTTTACTGACACTGTATTTGGGGTTCGTCCAGATAATATTTCTCTGGCCTTAACTGCCGAGAACGTTGCGGGTGAACAAACCTTGAAAGGCGACGTTATTCGTATGGAAAATATGGGGCACGAAGTGTTTGTTTACTTCAAAGTAGGCAGCCATGAATTGACCGCACGTGTTCCTATCGATGATGTGAAAGCAGTTCTAAATATGGAACTGAAGAAAGATGTGACCTTTATGGTGGAAACCACTAAGTCACATATCTTCGATAAAACAACTGAAAAAAATATCTCTTTAGATCATTAATTTGAAGTAAAAACGTAACGCGCGTCCACAACGGACATCGGTGGACGCGTATCTTGAGTAAAACTGAAGTGAACATTTCTGAACACAAATAAAATAGCTTGGAGGCTATAATAATGATGAAGAAAACACTACTGGCGACCCTAACAGCGCTAACTCTTGGAGCAATGACTGCGAGTGCATATGCACAAACAGAATTGCGTATGTCTTGGTGGGGCGGTAACAGTCGTCACCAGGCAACCTTAAAAGCCATCGAAAAATTCCATGAGAAGTACCCTGATATCGTGGTAAAAGGTGAATACACTGGTTGGAGTGGTCACTTGTCTCGTTTGACCACCCAGGTTGCTGGTAATACTGAGCCTGATGTTATGCAAACCAACTGGAACTGGTTACCTATCTTCTCTAAAAATGGTACCGGATTCTACGACATGAATGGTCAAGCCGGTGCTTTGCATTTAGATAATTTCCCTAAAACTGCGCTTAATATGACTACTATTGATGGCAAAATTAATGGTTTGCCAGTTAGTATTACTTCGCGTGTTTTTTACTACAACAAAGACTCTTGGGCTAAAGCTGGCGTTGACTACCCTAAAACTTGGGAAGACTTTAAAACTGCTGGTCAAGCTTTCAAAGCTAAATTGGGCGCAGACTACTTCCCGTTGGTTGTAGAGTCGCGTGACGTATTTGCAATTAACCGTTCAATTTTCATTCAAAAATACGGTAAAGACATCATCAATCATGATTCAAACTTATTAGACTTCAGCCAAAAAGAAATGAGTGAGTTCTTCCAAGTTTACGTCGACATGGTTGAAAATCATGTATTCCCTTCTACCAAGCAGTTCGCTTCTTACGGTAAAGGTAATATGAACGAAATGCGCCCTTGGATCGATGGTCACTTTGGCGGTTTGTACATGTGGAATACATCAATCAAGAAATACGCTAACAACTTAGCTCCACCACAATCAATGGAATTAGGTCCATACCCAATGGCGCCTGGTGCAACTGATTCAGGCCTGTTAACTCGCCCATCAATGATGTTCTCGATTGGTCGTAACACTAAGCACCCAGAAGCGGCTGCTAAGTTAGTTAACTTCTTGTTGAATGATCCTGAAGGTGTTAAAGCAATGGCCGATGCGCGTGGTGTTCCACTAAGCAAATCTGGTCTTAAAACTTTGAAAGATGCAGGTTTAGATACCAACAGCTTGCCATTCCAAGGTTATACGCTTGCACAAGAGTTACCCGTGGACGTGTTGCCAACACCTTATACAGATAACGCTCAGTTAATGGAGTTATTTGCAGAAGAAATGCAACACTTAGATTATGGTCAATCGACTCCAGCTGAAGCTGCGAAGAACTTCTTACGCAAAGGTAATCGTGTATTATCGCGTATTTCTAAATAATCTAGATTAACCTCGGTTAATTTAAGCACCCCAGAGATGGGGTGCTTTTTCATTGTAAAAGATATGCGGTTTACTGAAGTGGATTGCATTGCTAAGATTTGAAGTTGCACTTCAAAAGCTTGCCTACCGTCAGCACCCTGTCGATATTGTTGTTTTGTAACGTAAATTCAATACATCGATGACAGTCCAATCAAGCCCTGAACAAGTGGCTAAAAATTTATTATGTCGTGGCTGTCGTGTTCTAGCGCATAAAGCTAGATAGCTGACGCATTGTACGCAGCGAATCACCTAGATAACGCTGTTTTAACTGTTAACTTGATGTCCTTAAACGAGGATATATATTTTCGATGGAGATCGTTATGTCTGATACTCGCCAATCTTATCTACCGCTTCTTACTGACTATTATCAAAAGTTATACTCATTGGCCAAAGCAAGCGATACTCCGTTGTTGGCGGATGGCCTCGATAGCCGTGACAATTCGGCGATTCAGTGGACTTACCCTGATGGGACCAAAGTACCAATGAGTAATTTGGCCAGCCAACAAAATTTCTTTCGCGGTTTAGTGGCCCTCTCGACGATTACCGGTGAGGCATGTTTTGCGGATCAAGCCAAGCAAACGGTGGACTACTTTTTAGAGCATTATGTTGATCAGGCTAGTGGTTTATTCCATTGGGGCGGCCATCGCTTTATTCATCGCGACAATGGCAATATTGAAGGGCCAGCGAGTAAAGAGTGTGTGCACGAACTCAAACATCACTTTCCCTTTTATGACTTTTTATATCAAGTGGCCCCCGAAACCACCCAAAATTTTCTAAAAGGCTTCTGGTCGGCGCATGTGCTCGACTGGAATAAGTTAGATTTAAGCCGCCATGGACAATACCTGACGCCTTGCCCCGATGATGTATTTCAGCAGCATCAGCCAAGTGCAGTCGTTGATCCGAGCAAGCTACCAGCCTTACCCGAAACGGTAGGTCTTACTTTTGTCAATGCGGCCACCGATTTGGTGTATGCAGCTTGTCATTATTATAAATATAGTGGCGACCAAGATGCGGCGACTTGGGCGAAACACCTTTACCATCAATTTGTTTTGGCGCGTCACCCAGAGACAGGCATGCCGGTCTATCAATATTCTTCTCCGCTGCAGCGTGAACCTATTCCCGAAGATGATAGCCTCACTTATTCTTGGTTTGGCGATCGTGCTAAACGTCAGTTTGGCCCCGAATTTGGTGATATTGCCCGCGAAGCCAATGTGTTATTTAGAGATTGTTGGCCAGTTGTGGTTGATAATCCACTGGCTATTTTAGAGTGCGCCAAACAGCTTAACGACCCGCAAATGGCGGCGTGGGCAGTTGATGGCATTAAAGCTTACTTTCAATATGCTTGGGATGAAGCGAGTAACGAGATCATTCCAATGTGGAATAGTGGTCAAGATATGACCGGGTTTGTATTACCACGAGATGGTTACTACGGGGCTAAAGGTGGACAAATCAAACGGCATGCTGCCGATCCATCCTATTTGCTGCCGTTAGTGCGAGCCAGTGTGCTTAGTGATAATTCTGAGTTAAGAGCATTAACTGCTAGCATGTTTGCTCGTTTTGGTTTGGGGGAGCTGGATGCACAGTCATTGGCACCTATAGCGATTGCTGAGCAATCTGATTTGAGTTCTGCTTATTTAGTCTTTGCACTACTAGAGTTATATCAAATTAGTCAAGATAGTCGATTGTTGAGTTTGGCAGATTTAGTGGGGCAAAACCTATTGAAGCAGCACTATCATCGCGGTTACTTTTTGGCCAGTAGCGAACACGTTTATGCGCGTCTTGATGATCCGATCCCCTATGCCTTGTTAGCTATAGAAGCCGCCTATAAAGGTCTCTATTCTGCGATTCCTGTCGCCATTTCTAAGGGTGGCTACTTACATGGGGAACGTTTAGTGAAAGGGGAAGTGAAAACCGTATACGACTATGACGTATTGTATAGCGAAACCTTAGATGGTCGTAGCTTTATTCCAGAGGGGTTAGCAGTAAATTAATTGAGCAGACAACTACTATCTAAAAGTCCACAAGTATTGACATCATCGCTAAGCCCAGCAATCCGATGGCGGTATTACTACCGCTATCGGGTGTTGTTGGCGCGTAACATTATTCCCTTCGCGTGGCCAATTTTAATTGAGTTAGCTTGTGTGGTGTTAATGGGGATCGTCAGTACTATTCTGGTGAGCCGATTAGGAAATGTACAAACCGCTGCCGTTGGGGTGAGCGATAGTGTTACTTTTATCATCATCTCTGTGTTGATGGCAGTGGAACTTGGGGGGTCGGTGCTGATCGCCCACGCTTTCGGCAAACGGGACATGCAAAAAGTCGTCGCTGGCGCCCCACAAGTGGTGAACTTGGCAATTGTATTTAGCTTGTTGGCTGGACTCGGCATTTTTGTTTTTGCCAAACCATTGTTACAAGTTATTGCTTATGGGGCTGACGAGCAGGTGATTGCGATGGCGGCTACCTATCTGAAGACGATTGCTTTCAGCTTTCCGGCTTTGGCGATTGTGTTTGCTGGTAGCGGGGTATTGCGAGCGGTGGGGAATTCTCGCTTACCCGCAATGAGCAACATTTTGATGAATCTCCTGAATATTGTATTCAGTTATCCGTTGATCTATGGATTTCATTGGCTTGGTGGTGATGTTTGGCAAGGTTTTGGCTTGATTGGTGCCGGCCTTGGGATCTGTGCGGCACGTTGGGCGGGCGCATTGATGATTCTGTACTGCTTAGCCAATAATCAGCATTTTAATCTTAAGTTGAAGTCGTATTTTACAGCTATTAACCGGCTCATTTTAAGAGAAATCTTGGGGATTGGTGTTCCTGCTAGCGTTGAATCGATGATGTTTAACGTTGGTAAATTGATCACTCAGATGATGGTCGCTGGGATGGGCACCGCAGCAATGGCTGGTAATGTGGTGGCCTTTTCTATCGCATTATTGATTAATATTCCTGGGAATGCCTTGGCGATTACCTGTACGGTGTTGATCGGTCGGCGTTTAGGACAAGATAAACCGAATGTGGCTCAGCGGGAGCTGCGATTATGCTTCTACTTTGCAACGGCGCTAATAGTCTCCTTTGCTGGCTTGAGCGCTTTGTTTGCCGAGCAATTGGCGCGACTCTATACCAGTGAACCCGAGGTGATTGAGATTGTAGTCAAGTTGATACATATGAATGCCTTGATGTCGCCAATATGGGCTGCTTCCTTCGTATTACCAAATGCCTTTAAAGGCGCGAAGGATGTGAAATATACGATGTGGACCGCGATTGTCAGCATGTGGGGTTGCCGGATTGTTCTGGGTTATGTCTTAGGTATTGTCTGGGGACTGGGCGTATACGGAGTGTGGTTGGGAATGTTTGCTGACTGGTGGTTCCGAGGAGCGTTATATTGCTGGCGTTTGATTAATCGGCGTTGGTTGCATCCGTATCTTCAATCTAAGTCGGGATAAGCGTACAGAGCTCGATTGTCACTTAGACGCAAACTGGCTATTGATCCATTGCTGCAAGAGTTGTGGCCACACGGCAAGCGGCAAACCTTCGGTCTTGCTGATACCAAAGCCATGGCCGCCACGTTCAAATAAATGTAGCTGGGTCGCTATTTGATGGCGACTCAGCGCTCGCCATAGTCGCAAGCTATTCTCTACACTTACCGAGGGATCGTCACTGGCATGCAGGATGAAGCAAGGTGGAGTCTCTGGGCTGACTTGTTGTTCGAGTGAATAAGCTGCAATTTGCTGAGGACTCGGATTTGTACCAATTAATAGTTGACGAGATTCTGGATGGGCAATGGCTTGCTCCATGCTTATCACCGGATAAACCAAGGCGCTAAAATCAGGCCGTGCACTAAAGCTATCGATGTGATCATGGTGCGGATAAATGACCTGCTTAAATTGGTTACTGAGCCGCCCTGCAACATGACCGCCGGCGGAGAAACCGAGTACACCAATGTGCTGTAATTGCCAGCGATGGGCATGCGCTCGGATCCAGCGAAGTGCGCGTTGAGCGTCGGCTAGTGGAGTATCTGCGGCGAAGCGGTGACCGTCGCCTGGCATTCTATAATTGAGTATAAAAGCGTGATAACCAAAGTGATTGAGCTGCTTGGCGATTTCACTACCCTCTTGATCAATCACCACTCGACGATAGCTTCCTCCCGGTATGATCAATACGCCAATGCCTTTACTTTGCTTACTGGGATAGATGATTATTTCAGGATCCTGGGTTTGACTGAGCGCTCGATTAGGCGCTGCGAGATGGTGACTTCGTTCAGTGACTATTGGCTTAAGATGGGAATTGTCTGATGGCTCAGACCATAAGCGGAAGACTGCTTGTTGGGGAAATAGTTGCTGAACCGATTGAAGGGGGGTCGTGATTGGGGACATACTTGGATCGCTAATATTGAGATGAATAAAACCAGCCCGAGGGGGCTGGTTTAAACGCTGGGGTTTAATCCATTACTTAATTAATGAATTCACGTAATCAGCGATTTCTGGTACTTGGCAGTTTGCAAAGAAACATTCTTGGAAACGCGCACCAGTAACTGCAGTTTTGACTAGTTCTTGGTCAATCGCACGTAGTGTATCTAAGTAGTTGTCTTTCACAACTGCCGCTTTCACGGTGTTTAGGATACCTGCATTGCGTTGTTGTGGTTCAGCACGTTCGAGAGGGTAACCTTGGCCACGCTCGCCAACTAAGGCTTTTTCGAAGATGTAACGAACGTTTAATTCAGCACCCCAACCAAAACCTTTGGCAAAGGCCAACGCAAGAGCATTACCATTGTTAATCTGGTTGAATAAGAAGGCATCTGAAGGATCTAAGCAGTAACCACAAACGACACCAGGGTGAATGTTACAAGACATCATTGCGCCTTGGCCAGTACCACAACCAGTGACGACAAAATCAACTGCTTTTGAATTCAGTAAAATGCTGGCAATAATACCAAGGTGGATGTAAGTCAGGTGATGGTCATTCTCATCACTCATACCTACGTTGTAAACTGAATGACCTAGAGGGTCAGCCACGTAGTTTAGTTCTTTTAAAACAGTAGCGTTTTTTCCGGCTTGACTGTTTTCCATTAATAAGGCGACTTTCATTAAATATACTCCCGCTTGAGAAAGCTAAATAGCTTTCTACTATTGATAATTATGAGACGAAATCTTTACGCATTGGTGTGAAGTTATCGAGTAAAACACCAGCCTCTAAACAAACACAACCGTGCATCACGTCGGGTTCTTTGTAGAGTGTGTCACCGGCTTTCACGACTTTAGTTTCATCGCCAATGGTGAATTCGAAGGCCCCTGAAAGAACATAGGTTAACTGCTCGTGTGGGTGATTATGCATCGGCCCAACAGCGCCTTTTTCAAAATGTACTTCCACCGTCATGATGTTGTCGCTATAGGCGAGTACCTTACGTGATACTCCATTACCTAAGTCTTCTAAGGTAATGTCTTGATTAAATACAAACATCGCTCTCTCCTTTATTGCTAAGGCTGCTTCCCCTTTCGCTGGAGCATTTGGACAAATATTTGTCCACTAATGCTCAGCTGGGGCTTGTGACGCAAATTTTAAGTTCAGCACGTCATACTCAAGTACGAAGATGACCAGTCAGCGTGCAGAACGTATCCGCGGTATATATCAGGGAAGCCTGATATATCTGCGTCTGCGGCACTGAATAAGGAGCATCTGCGTTTATTTTCTCGTTAGCGAGACAACCAGCCACCGTCGACAGCAATGGTGTAACCACTGATGTAGTTAGAAGCTTCTGATGCTAAAAATACGCAAGGACCAGCGACATCGCTAGGTAAGCCCCAACGACCCGCAGGAATACGATCTAAGATTTCTTTGCTACGAGCTGCATCGTTACGCAACGCTTCGGTATTGTTAGTTGCCATATAACCAGGGGCAATAGCGTTTACATTAATGTTTTCTTTCGCCCATTCATTAGCCATCAGACGAGTGACGCCCATCACTGCACTTTTTGATGCAGTGTAAGACGGAACGCGAATACCGCCTTGGAAAGACAACATTGACGCGATATTGATAATTTTACCGCCATTTCCTTGGGCAATGAATTGCTTGGCAACCGCTTGTGACATGAAGAATACTGACTTGATGTTAATGTTCATGACATCATCCCAGTCTTTTTCACTAAAATCGACAGCATCTTCACGGCGAATAATACCAGCGTTGTTTACTAAAATATCAATTTTACCAAACTCACTTAGCGCAGTGTCAATAATGCTAGGGATATCATCTAATTTCATGAGGTTAGCGCGAACATCGATGAACTTACGGCCAGTTTCAGCCATTTTCTCAATGGTTTCTGTTGGCTCAACAATGTTAACACCAACGATGTCACAACCCGCGGCAGCGAGGCCAAGTGCCATTCCTTGGCCTAAGCCCGTATCACATCCGGTCACAATAGCGACCTTGCCTTCAAGATTAAATGAATCAAGAATCATAACTTCTTCCTTTATGTGTAGTTAAATTTGTGGCTGGAGCAAAAAGCCCGTCACCGTTTCTATATTTATAATTGAGGTATCAGAAACGCTGTTCAAATAATATTAAAAAGCGGTTTTAAAAAAGAAGATCAAAGTCGTGTTTTTTTATTTTGAGGTCATTTTTTATTGCTGCTGGAAGCTTTTTGACCATTTTGTGAGCAGGTTGTGGGGGCTGATTCGTTGATATCGTTTTCAATAAGTCGTTATTTTTTATCGCATGTCGAACTGTAACTACTATTTATTGTGAAGATCGACTAGCCTAAGGACATTATGGGCTTTCATGTTTATCAAGGAAGATAACAATGGACATCGGTCCAATTACGATAAAGCAATGCCAAGATGTGGTGGTTTATCAAGTTGATTTCGACCTTAAGCAGCAATCGCACAGTCTGTGGTTTGAGCTAAACTTGCCTGGAGCTTTGTGGCCGAGTGAGAGTGGCGATGCCGCCATGCTGGCTTTATTGCTTCCGGCTATGTTGGCCAATGAAAATATTCATGTGCGTGGCAGGGTTTCTGCTCAATTACTGTTTCACCTCAATGGTGCTTATCAAACCTTGGTACGGCAGGTGATCCCTTATCTGCATCAGATATATATATCCGCTGATAGCTGTTGTGATCGTTCCAGCCAGGCAAAGGGCGTCGCCACAGGGTTTTCTGCAGGTGTTGATTCATTCTGTAGCTTGAGGGACTATTATTCAGAGCAGACGCCCGATGCTCTTAAAATTACTCACCTCTTATATAACAACGTAGGCTCTCATGGACATGGAGCGGATAAAGAACAGCTATTTCATGCGCGCTATGATCGATTAAAGAAAACTGCAGATGAATTAGCGCTACCCTTTATTATGATTAATTCTAATTTAAATGAGTTTTATGGAAAGGGCTTAAATTTTCAGCTAACCCATACAATTCGCAACGCATCGGTAGCGCTGTTATTACAGGAACATATTGGGCATTTTTTGTACTCATCAGCTTATGTTTACGCTGATTTATTTGTTGGTCCAAGTTATGACATGGCTTATAGCGATACCTATAGCTTACCGTTGTTATCTACAGAGTCCTTAATTTGCCATTCGGTTGGCAGCGAATATACGCGTGTTGAAAAAACCAAAAGAGTCGCAGAGTTACCGGCCTCTTACAAGGTATTAGACGTATGTGTGGTGGCCGATAATGCTGAAAATTGTTCACAGTGTGAAAAATGTTTAAGAACCTTATTTACGTTGGATATGTTAGGTAAGTTGGAGCTTTATCAGCACTGTTTTAACCTCGAGCGCTATCAACAACATCGGGCAGGGTTTATTCGCGACATGCTGATTAGTGACGACCCGCTGTTAAAAGAGATCCTTGATTGGACCAAGCAACATCATTTCCGCATTGAAAAGACGCATTATTTCGCGGCTTTGCTACTTTACATGCGACGTTTCCCATTGCTGTTCCTGCATCGACTTAAGATTTTTACCAAACGCCATTTGGTTTCGATGGGGCTCTATCAACCGAAGTCATATTAAGCCACTTAATTTACCACGCAATAGAGAGTGCATATTTTGGCTAGGCTTATGCTCGTTTCAGTAACTGCTTGGCTTCTTGGAATACTTTACGGTCAATGATCAGTAGCCCTGTTAGGTAGACGCTAGCACCGATCAGAATGCTGAAGAGCAAGATAACAATCGCACTAAAATCTGCGAGTAGTGGTTTGCTGTAATAAATACTCAGCATCATTAGTGCACCTGCGAAAGCGGGGACTGCAATGTGTTTAAACAAGTCCAGTAAAGGTATATTGATCCCTCGGCTGTTATGTAATACGACGATTAAATAGGCAACCGGGAAGGCGCATAACCAAGCCATTGCCAGACCATGTGCCCCATGGTGGGAGCCGACATAAATGCTGGGCACTAATACGGTCAGTAATATGGTCGCATTAATGAGCATGTGTCTCACCTTTTTAAGGCTTTTTAGCGCAGGATTAAATAGTTCTTCACTAAACCTGAGTGGCATCACCAGCAAAATCAGTGTTGCAGGCGTGACGGCATCTAACCATTTCTCCCCCAATACCAGTGGGATGAGTTGTTCGACGGTGGCAGCTAAGCCCCAAAAAATAGGTAAAGTAATCAGTAAACACAGCTTTTGTGATTTAATCACATAGCTGGCGATCATTTTAGGTTGGTCCTGAATTTTGGCGAAGGCGGGAAAGGCGACTTGACGTAGGATAGGCATTATTTTCTTTTGCGGCATCATCGCGATTTGTAAGCAGATGGCATATAAACCGACTTCTACTGGCGTCATCACACGGCCAGCGATCACGATATCTATATGTGAGAATATATAAAACATGATGGTGAGTAAGCTCAGTCCGCCACCAAATTTGAGCATCCCGCTGATTTCAGAATAGCTGAAGCTAGGCCAATAAGTTATCGGGCGAATAGCCATGACCATGCTGGCCTTCAGTAGATAGAACAAGACCTGCCCATAGATAAGTGCCCAGAAGCCATAGCCTAAGTAGGCCAAAATTAATGTGGTCACTGCAGCAGCCGCGTTGGCTATGCCTTCGATAATCGAAACTCTTTTAAAATCCATCTCTTTGGCGAGCAGTGCCGCTGGAATAATTTCAAAAGCCATGATCAGCACACACCATGCATTTACTTTTAAAATGGCTGCGACTTCAGGCGACTGGTAATAATGGCTGACGGGGCCTGCCAATAAATATTGCAGACTAAAAATGCTGAGATGCACAACAATAATCGCACCAAACATCTGTTTAAGGATATTGGTGTTGAGTGCTTGATGTTGAATTAAGGAGGAACTAAAGAGCGAACCTAGGATTAACACAAAAAAACCGGATAAAACATCGGCCATGGCCACTAGGCCGTAATCTTCGGGGGATAATAATCGAATCACCCAGAAGGTCATCACCCATCTTAAGGTTTGGGTCGCTATTTTTCCTGCGACAACCCATTTTAATGAAGTGAGAACTTGGCTTTTTAAATTCGTGTGCTTTGATGCGGCCGTCATCGATTCGACTTTCCTTTGTCCGTTTCTACTGCTTAAACGCATTGGTTTACTAGGTGCTTAGGATATTACGAACAGGCCCTGCGTCTAACCGATGGCATCTTCGTTGATTTGTTCTCCTGAACTCAAATAATGGTCAATCTGCTTACTGTCACCGGACAATATCTAGGTTCGAAAAAGGATGCAAGTACTTTACTTTCGCATCCGCTGATCTTTGAAGAGCGCGTGAGTGCAATGTTCGTTATCGATTGATTCCTAAAGAGGAAACTAACCCTGCTACGAGTGACTCATGAGGCGGTCGATGTTACTGTTTGTTCATCGAATTTTTGGTTATTTATGCTATTTTAACAACAGTGGGTAAAAAGCGGGTATTGCTAACTAGCGAGCAACCGATTTTATTCATTGAGCGTGGATATAAAAAATGGATTTTGGGTCAATCAAAGATGGATGAACGAAGTGACGATAGATAAGCCGAAATTGGTTATGGTAACGAATTTGTATCCACTGCCTTGGGAACCGAACCGGGGCAAGTTTAACTATCAGCAGTTTGCTTTACTGCAGCAAGATTACCAGTTGGCGATCTTGGTTCCGGTTGCATTTACCGATTGGTGGCGAAATCGTCGACAGATTAAACAAAGCACCGAGTTGCGCTATTGCCCATATTTTTATACACCTAAAATTGGCCGTCGCTTTTATAGCGTGACTATGTTTTTGTCACTGCTGATACACAGTGGCTTATGGTTATTCAAATTTAAACCTCAGCAGCTCATGGCATGCTGGGCATTTCCTGATGCGGTTGCTTGTAGTTGGCTTGCGCGGTTATTTTCGCTCCCCTTTTTCTTTAAAGTTCATGGTTCTGACATTAACCAGCTAGGGTCTTATCCGGGCCGAGCAAAACAGATCAAGGCCGCGGCCGATAAAGCGATATCGATCTTATCCGTATCCCAAGATTTGGCAAAAAAACTGGTGAGCTTGGGGATTGAAGAACAAAAGGTGAAAGTCATTTATAACGGCGTCAACCATCAGTTGTTTGACCAGTGCTTGCCAGCAAAAATGGCCGATGATTACTTATTGTATATTGGTAATTTAAAGCATGATAAGGGCGTGGTGGAATTATTGCAGGCCTTTACGGCGATAGCTGAGCAATTTGCTGAGCTTAAATTAGTTTATGCTGGCAGTGGGGGGATGCTGGCAAAATTGCAACAAATGACTGCAGAGGCGGGTTTAACTCAACGGGTGGTTTTTTTGGGGGCGGTTGCGCATGAGGAACTCCCCCAGTGGTTAGGTCATGCTAAATTATTGGCCTTACCCAGTTATGCCGAAGGGGTGCCAAATGTGGTGCTTGAGGCGATGGCTTCCGGTACTCCGGTGTTGGCGACTAAAGTGGGTGGGATCCCAGAAATATTTAACCCTGCTTTATGCGGTTGTTTAGTCGAGCCTCGTAATACTGAGGCTGTAGCGAAAGGCTTACAGACGATATTGGAGCAAAGTTGGGATAAAGAGGCGATAAAAGCTTGTGCTGCACCTTTTACTTGGCAACGAAACCAGCAGCAGCTGTTGAGCATGCTTAGCCAAGCGGAGGACTAAGCTTGTTTGGCCTTTACGCAAAAAATATGGTGTAGGGGACAGACCGAATAATTCTCTGTAATTAATAACATTTTCTGACTAATTTTGCTAATGTCAGCGTATTCTCAGCAAGGACTTATCCGTTGCTGCAAGCTAGGGAGAGCTTCATAAAAATGAACATTTTATTTCATCACCGAACGCGAGGAAGAGGCGCTGAAGGGGTGCATATTCGGGGTGTGGTCAAAGGTTTACGTGAGCTTGGTCATCAAGTGAAGATCCTCTCTCTGCCTGGGGCCGACCCCGAAGAGGAATTACCCACCAACAACGAGCCAGAGCCTTCTGCGACGGAACAACCTGCCGCCCCGAAACGCGGATTATTTACCCGCATCACCGAATTGACTAAATATACCCCTGAGTTTGTATTCGAGCTATTTGAGCTGGGGTTTAATGTTATTGCTTGGTGGCGTTTACGTAAGACCGTTAAACAACAAAAGGTTGAACTGATCTATGAACGTTATTCCTTATTTATGTTTGCGAGTGTTTGGTGGGCGAAGCGTCACCATCTGCCGATTATTTTGGAAATTAACGATTCCTGCTTAGTGCATCGGGTTCGCCATTTATTCTTTCAAAGTTTGGCGAAGCGGGTGGAGCAATGGATATTTAGCCATGCGACTGGTTTGGTGTTTATTTCCAGTCGTTTTCAGCAGGTCGCGGTTGATACTTATCCTAATATTGCTCCTTCGGTTGTCTCTCCTAATGCGGCTGATTTAGACCAATTTGTCATTGATGAGCAAGCGGCACAACAATTACGCCAACAACTACATATTGAAGATAAGGTGGTCGTTGGTTACGTCGGCGCATTTGTCCATTGGCATGGTATCGACTGGTTTGTTGATATGATCGCGGAACGATTAAAAGATTACCCTGATATCGTCTTATTACTGGTTGGAGATGGCGCTTGTTATGAGTCGATAAAGCAGCGGATTGCCAGCGCGGGGGCGGAGCAACAAATTATATTGCCGGGGAGAGTGGCCCATGATCAGGTTCCAGTTTATTTGTCGGCGATGGACTATGGTATTTTGCCCGATTCAAATGATTATGGTTCACCGATGAAATTATTTGAGTTTATGGCCATGGGCAAAGGGATGGTTGCGCCAGACTTTACGCCAATCGCCGAAGTGGTTGCCGATGGTGAAACCAGTTGGTTATTTCCAGCTAATCAGCGTCAAGCCTGTGTTGAACGGGTGTTAGATTTGTCCCTGAAGGCCGAAGAGCAGGCCCTGGTGGGGCGCAATGCGCGGCAATATATCGAGCGTGAAAGACAATGGCGGCATAACGCTGAACAACTACTGACTTTGGTGAAATGATGGAATTTTTAAAAGCAGACTTTCGACGTAAGCAACAAATATTTGCCGATGATGGGGCACCAACCAGTATGTTGCGCATTGTGATGGCGGATGGTTCTAGCGCCAATATTATTTACCGAACCATGCGCTGGTGTGCGACTCACCAATTAGCCTTGCTTGCTTATTTTTTTCAATGGTTGAATAAGTTTCTCAATGGCTGTGTGATTGGTAGTGGTGCAGAGTTTGGCCCTGGCTTTGTGATCATGCATCCGGTTGGTATCGTGATTAATTCTAAGGTGAGTGGCGGTGCAAATATCACTTTGGAAAGTGGCGTTGTGATTGGGGATGAAAAGGGCAAGTCACCGCGCTTGGGGAATGATATTTTTGTGGGTGCGGGCGCTAAAATTGTGGGTGATTTAGAGCTTGAAGATCTGGTGAAAGTCGGCGCCAATGCGGTCCTTACAAAAAGTGCTCCTCGGGGAGCGACTATGTTGGGGATCCCTGCGAAGGTTTACCATAAAGCCGAAAATGAGGCTGTAGAATAAATGGAACTGGTATTTTGGTTAGCAGTCGCGTTGATCGTCTATGGTTATACGTTGTATCCCTTGTTATTGTTGCTTTTTAGCGGCATAAAGCAAGCTGTTCGAGACACGCGCTATCTTTGGCGACGTCATGAGCGACGCTCTTACGAACCGAAACAATGGCCTTCGGTATCGATTATTATCGCCGCTTACAACGAAGAGCAGTGCCTCGCTCAGCGGATCGACAATCTGTTAAAGCTCAGTTATCCCCAAGATAAACTGACGATTCATATTGGTTCAGACGGTAGTACCGATCAGACCAACTCTATTTTAAGAGCCGTTGAAGCCGAACATTTTCAAGCGCATATCTTTGAACAAAACCGCGGTAAAATAAATGTACTGAATGACCTGGTTGATCAATCTGAAGATGAAATTTTGGTGATGTCTGATGCCAATACTGATTTTGCAGTTGATGCGATTGAAAACTTGGTGAGGCATTTTGATCGGCAAGAGGTCGGCGCGGTATGCGGAGAACTTCATTTAGTGGATTCGGAGTCTGCGGATAACAAAGATGGGATTTATTGGCGTTATGAGCAAATGCTGAAGTTTCATGAATCTCGTTTAGGTGGTTTACTGGGAGCCAATGGGGCGATTTATGCGATGGCTAAACGCTTCTATCAAGTTTTACCAGCGAACACTATTGTTGACGACTTCATGATTGTCATGAATGTCTCTAAGGCTGGTAAGCAGGTGATTTACGAGCCCAATGCGGTGGCTTATGAAGAGGTTGCGCCTTCTTTAAAGGAAGAAGAAAATCGCCGAATTCGGATTGGTACCGGTAATTATCAAGCTTTTAATCGTTGCTTATGGGCTTTAAATCCCTTACGAGGGGCTCGGTGTTTTACTTATTTTAGCCATAAAGTACTGCGTTGGTTTACGCCGCACTTTATGTTAATTGCTTTGGTGAGTAACTTACTGCTCATTGGTCAGCCACTTTATCTGTTGCTGCTAGTGTTGCAACTGTTCGTCTATACCGTCGCGGCATGGGGAAATAGCCGCAGTAAACAAGGCAAAAAGCTGCCCGGGAGCATTGCTTTTTTGACCTTTTTTGTGGCGATGAATACAGCTTTATTGAAAGGCTTTTATGCTTTCTTATTTAAAAATGTGCAAGGAACTTGGCAAAGGACGTCACGGTGATTATCTCTTTAATTTTGTTATTCATTTTACTTGCTGTAGCGGCGGTCTTGTTGATCATTCGTAAGAAGCAAATGCATCTGTGGTTAGCGCATTACCTAAAGCTTAAATTGAAGCCTAAGGCTCACTTTGAAGGGCCAACTCATATTTTATTTTGCTTTGTTGATCATTATGAGCCGCAATGGGGCAAAAATATCAGTTTAGAACAAGAGCGAGCCAGAGTTGACCGCTGGTTTCATGATTACCCAAAAGTGGCGGGTAAACATCAGGATGCAGACGGATGTCATCCAAAACATTCATTTTTCTATCCAGAAGAAGAATACCGTTTTGAACACTTAGCCAAAATAGCTGACTTATGCGCTCGGGGTTTTGGTGAGATTGAAGTTCATTTACATCACCATGACGATACCAGTGACAATTTGCGTAAAACACTGGAAGGATTTACCGAATTATTGCATCAACAGCATGGCGCATTTATGCGTAGTGAAGCGAGCGGAAAGCTTCAGTATGCCTTTATTCATGGGAATTGGTGTTTGGATAATTCTCATCCCGATGGCATTTTATGTGGTGTTGATGATGAATTAATCGTCCTTAAAGAAACCGGTTGTTTTGTTGACTATACCTTTCCTTCGGCACCGAGTGCTACGCAACCTGCGACGGTAAATTCTATTTATTATGCTAAGGATGATCCGCATGCTGCTAAATCGCATAATAAAGGCCAAATGGTGAAAGTGGGTGGCAAGATGTGGGGCGATTTGATGTTGATCAATGGCCCCTTGGATTTAAATTGGAAAGTGCGTAAAAAAGGTATTTTTCCGCAAATTGAAAATTCAGATATTCGGACGAGCATGAAACCGACCAAGGATCGAGTCGATTTATGGGTGAAGTCGAATATTCATGTTCAGGGACGGCCGGAATGGCGCTTTATTAAAATACATACTCACGGTACGCAAGAAGCCGATATGCCAACTTTACTTGGTCAGCCTTTTGATGAGATGTGTGATTACCTAGAGCAAGAATATAATGATGGCCATAACTATGTCTTGCATTATGTGTCGGCCCGCGAAATGTATAATATTGCCAAAGCGGCGGAAGCGGGTAAAACTGGCGATCCTCATCAGTATCGTGATTTCTTAGTTGCAGCGCCAAATTATAAGACCTTAGCAAGCAGCGGTGATAGCCTTGCTTAGGGCATTGTGTAAACAGTCTATAGTTAGATTTTTTAACTGTCGACGACGGCGCTGGAAGACTCCTCAAAATGGCTTATATGTGTTTAACTATCATCGTATTGGTGATGCTGCTGGCACCGACTTCGATCCGAACATATATAGCTGTACCGCCGAAGTATTTGAGCAGCAGTTGGTGTTTTTAAAAGCCAATTTCACCTTGATTTCGGAGGCGAGTCTATTGGCTTTACTGGAAGATGACCAACCTCTGGACCGTGCTTACGCCTTGATTACTTTTGATGATGGTTATATCGACGCCTATCAATGTGCGTTTCCGATATTAAAAAAGCATCAGCTGTCGGCAGTATTTTTTGTGGTTACAGACTTTGCTGAAGGAAAGTCGATTGCTTGGTGGGATGAGATAGCTTGGTTGATTCGGCATACTAAACTATCGAGTATCAAGCTTGAACATTGGCGCAAGAAGGTGGATTTATCCAACGCAGACTTAAAACTTAATATTCGTAAGGTGCTCAAAGCCTTTAAAGAAGATAAACAGTTGCCTATGCGTGATAAATTGGCGCAGCTGCGTCAGTTATGTGGGGTGAAAGACATCCCTGAAGTGACTCTGTTCGCGAATTGGCAACAGTTGAAAGAAATGTCTGATGCGGGAATGAGTATTGGCTCACATACCATCGACCATCCTATTTTGGCTCACCTTAGCGACGAGCAACAAATGCGCCAATTGGCGGTATCAAAACAGCGTATAGCTGCGGCCACTGCTCACGACGTAAACTTAGTGGCTTATCCGGTGGGAAATAGTGGTAGTTTTAATGGTGTTTCCGAAACCTTGGCTCGAAATGTTCACTATAAAGCGGCCTTTTCATTTTATGGTGAGGCTAATTATTTCTTAAGTGAGAGTAATCGTTTTAATATTGATAGAATTTCCGTGGATGGCAATAAAGATGAAGCGGCCTTGAAGGCGCAAATTATGGCGCTATCGTCCAATACCTGAGTCAAGACTACCAGCTAGGGAATGCGAATGAAACGAAGTCTATTGGTTCCAATGATCGTCATATTGGCCGGTTTTTTTAAGGCCCAAGCCGCACCACTATGGCCTTGGCAAAATGCATCTATGGGGGAAGGGGCCCCGGCTTGGGCAACTACCGATATTGCTGCGGGGCAGATTTGGTACGTGGATATTAATGCACCAGAATCTGCGGAAACCGGGAGCCATGATCAGCCTTTTCATCGAATCGCTGCCGCCTTGAAAGTTGCGCGACCGGGCGATGAAATTTGGTTGGAGCCGGGGGTTTATCACGAGCAAGTGCGGATCCGTAAACCAAATATTACCCTGCGATCGAGTGTCTTACATCAGGCAAAAATTGAAGTTCCTTTTAACGAAAAAAAAATACAGCAAGCGATCCGTATCGATTTTACTGCGAAAGGTACGAGAGTTATTGGTCTAGATATCAGCGGTGGTTACTACTATGCGGTGTCTTTACATACTAAATGGAAAGGAGGACCTCATTCGGGAGTTTCTCAGGTCTTGTTATCGCAAAATCTGCTCCATGGTAGTGGCCGAGATCTACTCAAAATAAATCCTTATGTTTGGCAAGTGTTGATAGAACGGAATCAATTTTATCGTTCTGGCCAAAGAGATAATAGCAACGCCGAAGCAATTGATGCGGTGAATGCCAGTGAATTATGGATCCAGGATAATCTGATTAAGGGGATTGCCACCTCTGGTATTTATGTAAAAGGTGGTTCGCATGAGGTATTGATTCAGCGAAATTTGATTCGAAACGTTGGCTTAGCGGGCATTTTGGCTGGTTTTGATACCAGTCCACAGTTTTTTAATATGACTGATAATCCTAATATGTATGAGGCCAGACGGGTTCGTATTATTAATAATATTGTTGATGGAAGTCAGGGTGCGGGGATTGGGGCTTATTCAGCGGAACAAGTTGTGGTGGCTCATAATACGGTGCTTAATTCTGCAATACGTTACCATGCACCGATCTATTTTGGCTTGAGTTTTCAAGACCGAGAGTTAGATGCCAAACGTCCACCTAGCAAGGATATTTCGGTCTATAACAATATTTTTTCATCCTTGCGACGTGATGGCACCGTATTGGAGGTTCGTTATCTTGAAGATGACACATTAGGTGGCTTGTCGTCCTTACAAGGGTGGCCGAAGGCGAATAATAATCGCTATTTCTCGGCCTTTGGGCCTGCTAGTTTTACCGATATGCGACCTCATGCGAAACAGCGCTCATCGAATTTAAGTGAGTGGATGAAGTGGTGTGCTTGTGAGGCGGATACACAACTTATTGAAGTGACTCTAAGTTATCCAAATTATATGCCGCAGGGTGCTGATTTTCAGTTTACTTCAAAGGCCGAAAGTTTAGCGGTGGACTTCTATCAAAATAAACGTGTATCGACCACCTATGTAGGGGCGGTGATTCCTAATTGAGCTGTTTAACCAGTCAAGCCAGTAACAGAAGATGTATAAAATGAAAATTGTCCATGTGGTGAGTAGCCTCAATATGGGAGGTGCTGAGCGTTTAGTTGTGAATCTGTCAATTGAGCAGAAGAGGCTCGGACACCAAGTGACGGTGGTGTCTTTTGGGGCTAAATCTGACACCTACTACACGCTCCTACAAACACATGGTATTGCTGTGCAATTGGTGGGGGGAGGGCTGATTGCTCGATTCACTCAGTCACTCAAATTATTGCTGGCGGCCGATGCGATTAACATCCATTCGACGCCTATTGTGAGAGCGCTGGCACCACTTTTCCCAATGCTCTATTTTAAGAAAACGATTTTTATCGTGCATGGTGAAACGAGTCCTAAGCTACGCCTATTTAAACCCGCTATCTTATTCGCTTGTTTGTTTATAAAACATGTGGTTGCCGTTTCTGAATCGGCTAGGAGGTCTTTATATCGCCGTTTTGCGGTGAATACAGGGCGGGTTGGGATCATCGAAAATGGGGTTCAACTTGCAGCAACCTGCAAGCACGCACCTACTGGACCAGAGTTACCCTTGAAAGTTGGTGCGGTAGGGCGCTTGATCCCGCTGAAAAATTTTGAGTTACTGATTGAGAGTGTGGCGATTATCAATCAAACGGACTCAAGTCCTATCGAATTACATATTTTTGGGGATGGCCCAAGTTTAGAAGACTTAAAAACACTGGCTCGAGACCAAGGTGTTACGGTTAACTTTCACGGCATAGTGTTAGAACAGGATGAAATTTACCGTCACATTGACCTGTTGGTGATTAGTTCAAATACTGAAGGGCTGCCAATGGTGTTAATTGAAGCCATGGCGCGAGGGATCCCCGCGATATCCACTCGTGTAGGTGCAATACCATCCGTGATTGTTGACCAGCAGAATGGTTGGCTAATTGATGTCGGTAATGCGCGACAGTTGCAACAGGCATTAGCTCAGGTTATTCACTCTCCAGGTTGCCTCTCTACGGTCGGTAGACAAGCCTATACGACCGTTGAGCATCAGTTTTCAATTGCTGCCGTGGCTGCAAAATATCAGTCTCTGTATTGAGTGCTTGCTTGTTGGCTGAGCATTTGTTGCAGTGTTCCGAGAGTGTCGCGGCAATCTGTCGCGTTGCATAAACTCGATCCGACCAAGATAGCCGATTCTCTATGGCCTGATAACGCAGCAAGTAGGTGATTTTGTTTTTGTTGCTTAAGGCTGCTGGTTAGGCCTCTGGCGCTTAAGTATGCATAAACTAACACCGCTGGCTGATTGTTTTTGGCTAAAAAGTAGATGCTATGGGTTTGTGCATCTCGTTTTTTAGTTTCTATTCTCATTCCGTCCGGAATGATGCTGTTGTTAAAGTAACTGGCCTTATTATCTAGGCCATAGCCGCTAAATGTAAAATACCACAACGATAGCTGATGATCGTTTTGTTCAATGAGCTGATAGCGCAGCTCGCTATACCTTGAGATCTGCAATGGACCGTGGGTATCAGATGCTCTCACTCGATTGCTTGAATTGAGCGTTTCTGCATCAAAAACTGGTAAATCTAAACTCAGTGGGGAGAGTAAAATTAAGGCGAACAGACTTGCGAATATTGGCTTTAAGGCAATATTTTTTTTGCTGCTTAATCGGTGGTGTTCGGTGGTATTCGCTTCTTTCTTGGCGAGAGAATTTCCAACATAGAAAATCATCAGTAAATAAGGGGCATACACATACCAGCCTAAATTATTGTGATCGCCAACAATCGAACTTTGCATGTTGGTTAAATGGCCGATAAAAATGATTGTGATAATTCGGATCCAGTTAACCAATAGCGCACCGGCCATTGTAATGATGAAAAACAGCAATATCCGGCGGGCTGAACGCAGATTAAAATAGACAAATAGTAGGCATAAAAACAAGGAGGTAATAAAATATCGAAGCCCACTACACCCGTTCGCTATCTCAAATTGACCCGAAGGAATGGAGACAATGTTGCCTTCAAAGTAGCTCGGTATACCAGTAAATGCCATGATGGTTTCGACTGCAGTGGTGGATAGCTGCTGCAAGGGGGGAGAGAAGTCCCCATATGGGCGTAATAAATAAAAATACTAAAGCGTATAAATAGAGGCCTTTATGGCTGACAAAAATGCTTAATAGCGCACTTAGTAAAACCAAGGGAAGCAAGGCTCGAACTGGCAGGCTAATTTGTCCAAGATATAAACAGAGCTCCACCATTAACAAAAATACTAAGATTAGGGTGAAGCCATTGGGCTTGCTGCGAAATTGCAACTGTTCTCGAATATCATATAGAACATAAAGCGCGACAAAGGGGATCAAAAATGCGTGTGAGTATGTTCCATCATCGAAGCTATAACGCCAAATATCGAGTATCACAGGCCAGAACAAGAGGCTGACTATTACCGTAAGTGCTAATACAACGACACTCTCGACTACACCTTTCGAATGTTCTGGCGAGTTTTGGTGCGATGCCACCGGATTAACGGCCTTTACCAAATAAAATGATCTCTGCAGTTCTGACCAGAATCAAAAGGTCTAAAAGAAAGCTGCGATGCTTAATGTAATATAGATCGAATTTTAACTTCTCTAAGGCATCGGCTTCAGTACTACCATAAGGGTATTTAAGTTGTGCCCAACCAGTCAGCCCGGGTTTAACATTGTGTCGTTGGTTGTAATAAGGGATCGATAATACCAATTCCTTTACAAAGGCCGGCCGCTCAGGTCGTGGCCCAACAAAACCCATGTCACCAACAAGTACATTGTAGATTTGTGGTAATTCATCAACTCGATATTTTCGGATGAAGTTACCCACTCGGGTGACTCGGGGATCTTCTTTTTCAGCCCACTTTGCACCATCTTTCTCGGCATCAGTTCGCATACTACGAAACTTATAGATACTAAATGGCTTCCCGTTGAGCCCAATTCGCTCTTGTGAGTATAAGACTGGGGCTCTAAAGCCTTCTTCCAATTTTATCATTACCACTGTAATTAGCATTAAAGGCCAGGTTAGGCTCAATACAATAAGCCCAAGGAAGGTATTGCAAATCCAGTCTAAAGAGCTACGTAAGTAGTTGGTCGAGTGAAAGCCATTACTGTATATCACCCAAGATGGGTAAATCAGGTTCACCGCAATTTGTCCTGATTCTCGCTCAATAAAGTCGATGATATCGGTAATTTCTACGCCACGCAGTTTACACAAGAAGAGGCTGTCTACAGGCAGATTGGCACGTCGTTCGTCGGCAGCAATCACAATTTCTTCAACGCCGTTCGCCAGCACAAAAGACTCCAGTGGGCGGTCTAGCTCAAGAATTGTTTCTCGCTTGATACCATCTTCTGAGTCACCGGGCATGCGGACAAATCCAGCCATTTCGAAGCTTACTCGGTCTGATTTGCGGCGCATTCGCTTTTCTATGATGCTGGCTCGCTCTCCGGCACCTAGCACCAAGATGCGCTTCCGCCCCATGTGTTCATATTGCATTTTAAGCGCAAAGTAACGAACCACCGTTAGTGCCATCATCACTGCTGCATACAGCAACTCTCTAAAGTTACCGGGTAATACTTCTAATGGGCTTACAACGTAAATAACCGAGGAAATAAAATAGCCGAGAGCAATACTCACCAACAAACGGCGAATCACGCCACGAAAAGTCTCGCGTATTTTTTGGTTGTATAAGCCAACCGAGAGGATCGATAGTTGAATCGGGAAGGTGAATGCCAGCAAATGCATCAGCAGAGTGCCTTCCCCGTATGGAGGGATATTCTCAAACCCGCTAAAACGCAATAATTCAACGCCCAACACAAATATGACGATGAGCACTAAAAATTCGGCAATAATAATGACTCTACTACCAGGATCTAGATTGTGAAACTTCGAACCAGCCACGCTTCTTCCTTGAAACCAATTAATTGATATTAATTTTAGACGAACAAGTATACCGAGATTAGCTCGTAGAGCTACAAAAATCCCCTGTATAGCAATTCAGATAGTTACTCATGAGTATGTTACTTTAGCGTTACAGTTGTTTTAATACCACGATAAATATCGATATATCAAAACTATTTAACTCAATAGATTTACAAGATGAGCGCTCGCGCACTATCATGGGAAAAAGGATTTATTCAATCAATGTTATTTGATGGACACTCAGCGTAATGGACAGTGCTATGAAAAAACTTAATAAAGTCGTTATCAAGTCGCTTGCGTTTATTGTGGTTGGTTTTTACCTATCTGCATGCTCAAGCTCTTTACCTAATTTACAAGAGGCTTCTGTAAAACCCTCTCTTACTCAAAATCCCGCGGAATATAAATATTTGATCGGTCCGGGCGATGAACTGAACATTTTTGTTTGGCGCAACCCCGAGATATCTGGAACCTTTTTTGTTCGCCCAGACGGCAAAGTGTCAGCGCCGCTGGTCGAAGACCTTGAGGTATCAGGTAAAACCACAACTGAGATGGCCCGTTTAGTCGAATCTGAACTGGCTGAGTATATCCGTGATCCAATTGTGACCGTGACCGTAGAAGGTTTTGTCGGTCCGTTCAGTGAACAAGTTCGGGTAATCGGCGAAGCCTCTGCTCCACAAGCGGTCAATTATCGAGAAGACATGACCTTACTGGATGTGATGATCCAAGTGGGCGGTTTAACTGAATTCGCTGACGGTGATAATGCTCGCTTGGTTCGAGTGGTCAGTGGAGAGCAACGATCTTACGGTATTTCGGTTGGTAAATTGATTCAAGATGGAGAAATAGACGCCAATGTCGATATTTTGCCTGGTGACATTATTATTATCCCAGAAGCATGGTTTTAGGCGGAGTAGCGGTTTAGATGCAGGAATTTATTGAGGACTTTTTGCAGTACCTGAGAGGGGTATGGCTGAAGCGACGTTATATTATTATTGCACTTTGGTTGCTTTGCCCTATTGGCTGGATTGTTGTGACCTTGTTGCCAAATCAGTATACGGCCGAAGCAAGAGTATATGCGGATACTCGCTCTTTGTTACAGCCACTGCTGAAAGGCTTAGCCTTGCAAACAGACCCTGCTCAAGAATTGCAAATGATGGTTAAAACTCTGTTGAGCAGAAGTAATTTGGAAAAAATTGTTCGCGCGAGTGACGCAGATTTAAGAGTGAACAATAAGCTTGAATATGAAGAGCTACTCGATGATTTAAAAGAAAAAATAATCATTGATAAGACAAAACGAGAAAACCTGTACACCATTAGTTTTGAAGCTGACTCCCCACAGTATGTGCGTGATGTAGTGCAAGCTGCCCTTGATGTATTTGTTGAAAATACTTTAGGTGAAAAACGTCAGGATACAGATACGGCGAATTCTTTTATTAATCAGCAAATTGAAGAGTATGAGACGCGCCTGATTGAAGCAGAGAAACGGCTCGCGGCTTTTAAGCAAGAGTACACAGCTTTTTTGCCCGGTAAAGAATCGACTTATTACAGTAATCTTGAAGGGGTAAAAAAGAAGCTTGAAGAAACTCGTTTACAGTTAAGCGAAGCAGAGACAAAGTTAACATCGGCTCGGGCTCAATTAGCTAGTGAAGAACGTTTAGCATCTCAACAAACCGCTAAGGTCAGAACTGAGTTCGATGACCGAATTGTCTCAATGCAAACCCGACTTGATGATATGTTGCTGCGTTATACGGACAACCATCCAGATGTTATCGAGGTTAAGCGACAAATTGCAGGCTTGCAGAAACAGAAAGATAGTGCTTTAACCGTTGCGCAGACGCCTGCCGCGATTGCCTCCGACTCGGTGATTTATCAGGATCTGAAAATTACCGTGAGCCAGTTGGAAAATGAAGTGGCTTCGCTGAATGTTCGTGAACAACGCTATAAAGACAATGTTTCTGATCTACAAGACCAGTTACGCCAGGTCCCTGATGTGGAAGCTAAACTCACCGGTTTGAATCGAAATTATGAGATTACTAAGTCGAAATATGAAGACTTGTTGTCTCGCCGAGAAAGTGCTCAGATTTCTGAGAGCGCGGGTAAGACCACCGACGATATTAAGTTTAGGGTGATTGACGCTCCAAGGGTGCCATTAGAGCCTTCTGGACCGAAGCGGCCACTGCTTATTATTGGAGTGCTGATTTTAGCTTTGGGTGCCGGTGTTGGTTTGTCTCTGGCATTTAGTCAGATTAATCCAGTGGTATCGAGTATTCAGCAGCTATATCAGCAAACCGGCTTTCCGGTGCTCGGGGTTGTGTCTGCCACCGACAGCTCTGGTTTGATTAAAGTCGAAAGGCAAAAAATGCGTATATTTGTATTTTCAAATATATTGTTATTGTGTTGTTTTGTTGGGTTTATGGTCATTAATTTACTTCCGGGCTTACACAATAAGCTTATTTCTATCTTGGGAGGCATTGGGATCTTATGAGTACCATAGAAAAAGCGATGGGTAAGTTGGCCAAACAAGCCCAACAAAATCAGCAGTCGAATAATGCTGCAGCTCCAGACTCTGTCGCGGATGTGAATCCGCCGAATCAAGAACCCAATGCAAGGCCTCGCGAAAAGGCTGTATTGCAAATTGACTCAAGTGTATTAAGAAACTTAGGGATGTTATCCGATGTTCGTTCTCGAGAGACTCGAATGCTTAGTGATGAATATCGAGGCGTTAAGCGTAAGTTATTGAAAAATGCATTTGATCCAAGTTTGATACCGCGTAATAAAAGTAATCTGATAATGGTCACCAGTGCCAATCCTGGCGAAGGGAAGACATTTACTTCGATTAATTTGGCACTTAGTTTAGCCTTGGAAAAAGATAAAACAGTACTACTGATTGACTCGGATGTATTGAAACCCACCGTGAGTAAAACCTTAGGGATTGGCCAACATATGGGCCTTATGGAATATTTACTCGGTGAGACGGATGATATTGCAGATGTCATTTATCATACCAATATCCCAAATTTACGGATTATGCCGGCAGGAATGCCTCATCACTTAAGTAACGAGTTGTTGGCAAGTGATAAAATGCGTGCTCTGACTGAAGAGTTAAATAGTCGTTATGCCGACCGAGTCGTGTTATTCGATAGTCCACCAATTCTTGGGGTGAATGAAACTGTGGTTCTGTCTAATTTTATTGGTCAGGCGGTGGTGGTGGTTGAACAAGACAAAACGAAGTTGGCCGCAATTAAGGCGGCTGTTTCCCAATTTAGTGAAGAATTGGCGATAGGTTATGTGTTGAATAAAGCAGTGCACGGTAAAACAGGAACTTACGGTTATGGCTACGGATATGGCTATGGATACGAGGAAGAACAAAGCGCTTAGCATCGTTGTTGCGCTGATAGTTGGTTTATCGATGTCGGTGTCGGCAGCAGATTTTAGCTTCCTTCCTAAGCTAAGTGCTGAGCTGGTTTATACCGACAATGTTGGTTTAACTGAAGATGCGACTCGATCAGGACAAATCGGTGTATTTACAGCGGGGCTCGAATCTGAATTTATTGGTCATGATGGTCGTTTGACGCTCGACTACCAAGCTGAGCAAATTTACAATTCAGACGATTCAGATAAGAATAAGCTGTATCACGATCTTATTTTTATGGCTGAAAAGAAAATCCGCAATACTGGTGTTACGGTCGGTCTTGTCTCAAAGATGTATATAATGCCTGCTAAGGTTAATGACAATGCGATAACTGATGTCGTGACTGGTGATTTAATACAAGGCAGTTCACATGAGCTTTCATTAGGATATAAATCTAACCCTCGTAAATGGATTGATTTGAACACGGCGGTGTTTTCTACTTTTAATCGTTATGAAGATGACCGCGGTAATAACAATGATTTAGAGGGAGCTTTGTTATTTAAGAATGGACAGAAAGTAAAGAACGTTACTTGGCTTGTTGAATCCGCTTATTCGAAGCGTGAGGCTCGCGCTAATTCTGCTGCAACCGAAACTCTGAAATATAAAATCGAACTAGGTCTTCCACCACGCTCGGGATTTAGTCCTTTTCTACGTTATTATGCCGAAAGCTACCTCGAAGGTGTGAATGCCTCATCTACGGTTGGGGAGTCTGAAAGTTGGGGGCCCGCGCTTCGTTATTTTCGAACTCAATTAAGCTATCTCGAAGTGAGCTATAATTTTTCTTTAGAGCGAGAAAAGAATGATGACTATATCGGCGCAGCGCTGAATCTTCAGCCAAATCGCAGAACCAAGTTGCTATTTGAGTATGGTCAACGGTTTTATGGTGATGCTTATAACTTTACCTTTTCGCATGAACGCAGACGGATTAAAACCGATATTTCTTACATAGAAGAACCCACTAGTTTTGACCGGCGGTTTTTTGTTGAAGGGGATATTCTTGCAGAGCAAAAATTAAATAAGACTTTACGCTGGAATAGTGCTTTGGACTTACGTCGTAGTGGCATCGATTTTGAAATTCGCCACCAAGATCGAACCAGTTTGACTGAGCTTACTGATTTTATTCAGGATAAAACTTACGGTGTCGGCTTAGGTTTAGATCACAAGTTAACTCGTCAGCTTCGAGCGGCTTTTAAAGTTGATTATGATTACTATCGCTTTGAGCGAATCAGTAAAGGTAAGCAAGTCGATAAATATAGCCGTTATAATTTGTCGCTCACTCAAGATCTGATCGAAGGTTTTTCTCTAATTTATCGTTATCAATTCACTCGTCGTAGCTCTAGTATTGAGGGCCGTGACTATAATGAAAATCGCGTTTCAATTAACGCTACTAAGCAGTTTTAAATATGTATGAATCTTTTTTTGGTTTAAGCGATAAACCTTTTAAGCTAAGCCCTGATCCTAAATTCTTTTTTGCGAGCCCTCATCATGATCGCGCGATCTCTTATCTGCGTTATGGGCTATCACAAGGCGAGGGTTTCATTGTGGTGACGGGCCCGATTGGTACCGGTAAAACCACCATTGCTCGTAGTTTACTGGCCTCAGTTGATGAATCGATCGTCGCTGCGCAGATTGCTACAACCCGACTCAGTCCAGATGAGTTAGTCCGCTTAGTCGCGGCTCAGTTCTCCATTGAAGTCGAAAGCTTAAATAAAGCCGAAATTTTAAAACGCTTTGAGCAGTATCTACTGAGCTTGCATCGGCAAGGGAAGCGCGCGTTATTGGTAGTCGATGAAGCGCAGAACTTACCAGCAGAAACCGTTGAAGAGTTGCGGATGCTGTCTAATTTTCAATTAGATGATAAACCCTTGTTTCAGAGTTTTTTGCTTGGGCAAGAAGAGTTAAAACCAATTATTGAATTACCCGAAATGGAACAGTTTCGGCAACGGATCATTGCTTCTTGCCATTTACAGGCCTTTGATGCCGAACAAACTCAGGGATATATTTTACATCGACTCAAACAAGTGGGTTGGCAACAAAACCCACAATTAGATGACGATATTTTTGTTCAGATTGCCGACTTTACCAAAGGTATTCCTCGGAAGATCAATATTTTTGCCGACCGCTTATTTTTATACGCATTTTTGGAAGATTTGCATACCATTGGTTCCAAGGATGTGGCTGCAGTCATTGAAGAAATGGGCGGCGAATTGTCTGGATCGCTTCAGGGCACGCCACCTCAGCAAGCAAGTGTGAATATTGATCAAGTTCTAGGTCGCCAATATAGCGATGGCTTAACTTCTCCCGATGTGTCAGTGATGGCCGTTGGTGAGCAACAGATGAAAGCGAATCTATTAGATGTGTCTAGTTATCTGGAAGAAGTGGTGCTGAGAAAGATTAAAATTATCCGTTACTTAGACAAAATGATAGAGAAAAAACGCAAAGAAATTGTTGAGTTAGGAGAAAGTCGCTAATTTGACTTTCCCTTTATGGAGTGGCGCTTCTCGCGTCGGCTATTTAGCTGTGAATGAAGGATCGCTATTGGCGAGCGGCCCAATCTTGCTTTGAGGCTCTATCTTGCGTTGAAATGAAGGCCAATGTGAGCGTTGATTTGCTCACAGGATGTTGTAGGGAGTATGAGGGCTCGTAATGGCAGAGCTTGATGTGTAGTCCTGCAAAGCCGCAATGGAGAGTAAACCATTATTCAATTCACTTTAGTCTGGTATGGCTAAGTAGATATTTGGCTTAAAGCTTTTGACGCGTTGTTTTGCGGAATGAGTTGTCCCCATTATGCCACATCGTGTTCGCTGCGATTAAAAGGTTTTCATCTCGAACCTAAAATGACCACCCAGTATAACTGCCCTGAGGGCTAAGATGGATGACTTAGATTGAGTATAATTGTAGGCCTATTCGGATATAGCTTAGCTGCAATAATTTATTTGTTGTTTAGCTTGTTATTGTTGACGACCAAGCAGAGTGGTTTTCAGCGGCAAGCTTTAAGTTTAGCGGTGTTTTTTACTTTTATTTGGGCCGTTCTTGGTGCCGCCCAAATGCGCTTTTCATTTTCCTTAGGTTATTTTTATTCTTTGGAAAGCTTGCGTAACGGGCTATGGATGTTGCTGTTATACGCAACCATTGCGCCGCGCTTTAGTTTTGGTAATTTGTTGCAAGGTTCTTGGCGCCGTAAAGGCGTATTGCTTGGTCTATTGGTGATTGCCTTATTACAGTTGTTGGCTGCTATTTTTCATGTCCCACTGAATCAGTTTTGGCTGATTAGCCAATTGTCACAGGCAGTGGTGGGTCTATGGCTAATTGAGCAGTTGTATCGACGTATCGATGTCACGGCTCGGCCAACCATTAAACCGATGTGTTTAGGTTTGGGAAGCATGTTTGCTTTCGATTTTTCACTGTATGCTAATGCGTTAATCACCTCAGGTATTTCTTTTGATTTTTGGGTCTTACGTGGCTTAGTGGCAATTTTGGCCGCCCCTTTGGTATTGCTAAGTGCGCGTCGGGTCAAGCGTTGGTCGACTAAAATTTATGTCTCACGAGATGTGATTTATCACAGCACTCTACTGTTAGTTGCAGGGGCTTACCTGCTAATGATGGCGCTGGTTGGCTATTACCTCCGTTATGAGGGAGGAGACTGGGGAAGTATTGCCCAGAATGGTTTTTTTGCCTTAAGCGTGCTGGTACTGGTGAGTTTATTTTTATCGGAAAAGTTGCGTAAGCAGCTTAAGGTTCAGATCACAAAGCACTTCTTCGCCAATAAATATGAGTATCGTGAAGAATGGATGAAGTTTGCTGCGGTGTTAGAAGATGACGGTATCTCGCCCTATGCGATTGCGCTTAAAGCGATTAACCAGCCCTTCGATTGTCATTTTGCTAGCTTAGCCATCGTGGAAAATGGGCGATTTATAGTCAAGGCTAGTTATAATCTAAGAGAAGATGATTCACAGATTTTGGCTTGTTTGGAACACCTTGGTATGGCAGCTATCGAGCATCAATGGATCGTTGATATTGCGGAATTAAAAGCCGATCCTAGTGTCGTTCCATTTAAGGTTTCGACTCTGGATTTGCAGCAAATTACTAAATTTGCCTATGTTATTCCAACCAGTACTGCTGCCGGATTTAAGGGGGCAATCTTGTTATCTCCGCCCACTTCGATCCATAGTGTAAACTGGGAAGATCGCGACTTAATGCGTGCTATTAGCCGCCAGTTAGCGGTGTATTTGAATCTTCATCGTTCCAACTTAGCGTTGGCCGAAAGTCAGCAATTCGACACCTTTAACCGGATGTCGGCCTACCTGGTACATGATTTAAAGAACGTATTAGCGCAGCTGCAATTGTTATCAAAAAATGCCATTAAGCATAAACATAATCCTGAGTTTATCGACGATGCCTTTGACACGGTCGATTCGGCTGCCAGTCGCTTAAGAAAGGTGGTTGCGCATTTAAGTAATAAACAACGTATTGATACTGTGGTTGCACCATTTAATCTGCTTCGGGCATTGCAGCAAGTTTTAAAGGTTAAGGTGAGTAACCTACCAGCACCGGAGCTGGATTATCAAATTGGATCCGATTTTGAATTGGTTGGAGATCAAGAACGCTTCATTAACGTACTCTCACATTTGGTTCAAAACGCCCAAGATGCCAGTGATGAGAGTGGTCAGGTCTTGCTTCGCGCATCTTTGCAAGCGCAAACTTGTTTGGTCGAAGTTGAAGATAAAGGCGTAGGTATGAGTGTTGATTTTATTGACAATCGCTTGTTTAAACCCTTTGATACAACTAAGGGAAATGCTGGTATGGGGGTGGGCGCTTACGATGCCAAACGTTTCGTCGAAGAATTGGGTGGACATATCCAAGTGATAAGTAAACAGGGCGAAGGTAGCTTATTTAAGCTATTTTTACCGATTCACAAGATTTAACTAAGTCTGCGGGCTTACTAATAAGTAAATGGATGAGATGACATGGAAACGCTATTAGTCGTAGAAGATGACCCTGGTATTCAGAAGCAATTGAAGTGGAGCTTTAGTGATTATCAAGTGGTGATAGCTGGTGATCGTCATCAGGCCATTACCGCACTTAGGCGCTATGAGCCTAAAGTGGTCACTTTAGATTTAGGTTTGCCACCGGATGAAGCCAATGCCAGTGAAGGTTTAGCAACCTTGAAAGAAATGCTAGAGCTTAATCCTAAGCTTAAGGTCATTGTGATTACAGGGAATGAAGATAAAGACAATGCCTTAAAGGCGATCGCGATGGGGGCTCATGATTTTTATCATAAACCGATTGACGATGACACGCTGTCGGTGATTATTGCCCGAGCCCTGTGGGTGGCAAACATTGAGCTTGAAAATGAAACCTTGCGAGGCGCATCGCTGGATAGCAATGGCTTCTTAGGTAATTCCCCTCAAGTGCAAAAAGTGTGTCGGATGGTGGAACGGATTGCGCCAACGGAAGTCACCACGCTGCTATTAGGGGAGAGCGGCACTGGTAAAGAGGTCTTGGCTAGGGCGATTCATCAGCAAAGCCCCCGTAAAGAGAAGCCCTTTATTGCGATAAACTGTGCCTCGATCCCTGAAAACTTGTTGGAAAGTGAGCTATTTGGTTTTGAGAAAGGTGCCTTTACTGGAGCTCATAAAACCACTGAAGGGAAGATTGAATGTGCCAATGGTGGCACCTTATTCCTTGACGAGATTGGTGATATGCCTTATCCACTACAAGCGAAAATATTACGTTTTTTGCAAGAGAAAGTGGTTGAGCGTGTTGGTGGGCGTAAAGAAATTCCTGTGGATGTGAAAATCGTTTGCGCGACTCACCAAAACTTATCGCAAATGGTAGAACAAAAAGAGTTTCGTGAAGATTTGTTTTATCGGATCAGCGAAATAACCATTAATATTCCACCTTTGCGGGAACGCGGTGAAGATGTGATTCTGCTGGCGCGCGCTTTCTTGCAAAACTACAACAAGCAGATGCAGCGAAACATTAATAATTTTAGTGACGATGCCATCGCCGCTCTCAGTCATCATCGCTGGCCCGGCAATATTCGTGAGTTGCAAAATAAAATTAAATCAGCAGTGATCATGGCTGATAACAAGCAAATTACTGCTGAGGATTTGGCCTTATCGGTGGGTGATGAAGAGGAGATGAAGCTGGCTTTAAACCTACGGCATGTTCGAGAAGCAGCAGAGAAATTGGCGATTAATAAGGCTTTGGCCTTAAGCGATGGCAATGTCTCAAATACTGCTAGTTTATTAGGCGTGACACGACCTACCTTATATTCTTTATTTGAAAAACACGGTTTAAAAACAGATTAACTCGGGTGAATTATTTTGCCCGTAATTCCCTACCGCCGACGAAAGGGTTTGGCAGAAAGAGATGAGGAATATGATGGATAATTCACAAACAGAGATGAATATTTTGGTGACCCCTGAGATGGCTAACTTTTCAGGAAAGATGCATGGCGGGTCAATGTTAAAAAAGTTGGATGAAGTGGCTTATACCACCGCGATCCAGTATTGCGGGCATTACGCAGTGACCTTGTCGGTGGACCAGGTGTTATTTAAGAATCCGGTAGAGATTGGCGAGTTTGTCACTTTTTTAGCCTCTGTTAACTATACCGGCCGAACCTCGATGGAGATCGGGATTAAGGTGATAGCCAAAAATCTGAAAGAACAAACCGTGCGGCATACTCATTCGTGCTTCTTCACCATGGTGGCGGTCGATGATAAAGGCCATTCGATTAACGTTCCGCCACTTGAACCAAGCTCTGAAGTGGCTAAACGTCGCTTTAACGATGCCTTACGTCGGCGACAGCGGCGCATGGAATAATCACTGAGTAATAATAGGGCCTGCATTTGCAGGCCTGTTTGATTAATAGCCATTGATGCGATCGAAGTATTCGGGTAAAAACAGCGATATCTGTGGGATGTAGGTAATCAGCATTAAAAATAGCAGCAGTAAGCTTAACCAAGGCAGGCAGGCCTTAATCACCCAGCCCATGCTTTTACCGGTAATTCCAGCAGTGACAAACAGATTGAGTCCTACCGGTGGCGTGAGCATACCGATTTCCATATTGACCACCATAATGATGCCCAGATGGATTGGGTCGATCCCCAGTTGAGTGGCGATTGGGAACAAAATCGGAGCCATAATTAGCAAGATGGCCGAAGGTTCCATAAAGTTGCCAGCGATCAGTAACAGAATGTTCACTACCACTAAAAATGCCCAGGGTTGTAAGCCATAAGCGACGATCGATTCGGCGATCATATGCGGAATGCGCTCGGTAGTAAGCACATGCGCAAACAACATCGCATTGGCAATGATGAATAACAACATGATGCTTACTTTAGCTGCGTCCTTGAGCACGTGGCGAACCTCTTGATTGTTCACCGATTTGAAGATGCTGATTGGCAATAACCAAACATTGCGAGCGATCGCTTTAGACAGGCTCTCCCCTTGGTTTCGCCAGGCCTGACCTTTGAGCGGCCCAATATCACGATAGCCATAAACCGAGACTAAGAAGGCGTAGACTGCCGCGACCGATGCCGCTTCGGTGGGACTGGCGATACCGCCATAAATGGATCCCAGCACGATGACTATCAGCATTAAACCGCCCGTGGCTTTGAGCGCCGATATCCCCCATTGGCGACAGCCGGGATAGGGCTGCGCCGGAAGATTTTTGATCCTTGCAACTACGTATATGGCGAGCATTAAGATACTGCCCATCATGAGCCCTGGGATGAAGCCAGCCATAAACATGCGTGACGCCGAGACCTCGGTGGCGGCAGCATAGACCAGCATGACAATCGAGGGGGGGATTAAAATACCCAAGGTACCGGCATTAGCGATAACACCTGCCGCGAGGGACTCAGGATAGCCTGAGCGTACCATGCCAGCAATCACGATGGAGCCAATCGCTGCCACGGTGGCGGGACTGGAGCCCGATACCGCGGCAAATAACATACAGGCCAACACCGAAGCCATGGCCAGTCCACCACGAATATGGCCGACACTGTCCATCGCAAAGTTAATCAGCCGTCGCGCCACTCCCCCAGTTGAGAGAAATGCCGATGACAAAATGAAGAAGGGGATCGCAAGCAGCGTATAGTGCTCCGAGGTTGCTTCAAATAGCTTTAGAGCGACTGATGCCAAGGAGTCATTGGAAAACAGTAAAATGGTGGTCATACTGGCAAAACCTAAGGCGACCGCGATGGGCATACCAATGATCATGCAAATAAACAGTAAGATAAAAAGAGTGAAGGTGGTCATGGTCAGATCCTTTGCCGGTAATGCTTATTGTTTTTCTATTTCGTCAGCTAAGTGCATGCTGTCTTTGGCTTCGTCTGCGAGGTGGAAACCATCTTGTTGATTGGTGATGACCTTCCAACCTACCTCTAAAAATCGAACCACTAACAACACAAAACCGATAAATAACACACTCATGGTTTTCCATTTTTCAATCGGTAAATCTTCCATTTCAATGCCGATCCGTTGCAGTTTGCTTAGGTATACCCAAGAGCCATACATAAATAGGCTGCAATAGAATAAACATAGAGCTAAGGCCAATAGCGTGAGTAGTTTACGTTGGGTGGGCGGAAGAATTCTGACAAAGGCATCGACCCCAATATGGGCGCCTTCTCTGACTCCCCAGCTAGCACCGAGTAGGACCAGCCAAGCGGAGCAATAGAGAGTGACCTCTTGTACCCAGTGGATCCCAGAGTTAAATACAAAGCGCATGATCACTTCGATAAATACCAGTAGCGTCATGGAGACCAACAGTAGGGCGATGAAGTTTTCTTCGAAACGCCGGAACCAAGTTACAAATTTCATGCTATGTCCTTATGAGCAAAACCGCTTGGGGACTTGCGCAGAGTGAGGGGCCTCTGCGCAAGTCAGCGTTTATTGGTTGGCAGCCGCCGCTGCTTCGATAATATTTTTACCGATTTCAGTTTCAAATTGTCGCCATACAGGCTTCATTGCCTCGACCCATTGTTGGCGCTGCTGAGGAGTTAGAGAGATAACTTGTGAGCGTTTTGAAGCGATAATATGGGCTTTATCCTGTTCGGCTTTGTCGGCAGCAATCTGGTTTCCCATGGCGACAGCTTCGTTTAAGGCCGCTTTTAATTCAGTACGGATATCATCGGGCAGCCCGTACCAGAAATCGGCGGAGGTGACGATGAGGTAATCCAATACGCCATGGTTGGATTCAGTAATGCTGTTTTGTACTTCAAAAAACTTCTTCGAATAAATATTGGACCAGGTGTTTTCTTGGCCATCGATGGCGCGAGTTTGCAACAGGGTAAATACTTCCGAGAAGGGTTTTTTCAAGGGAACCGCGTCCACAGCTTCAAACTGTGCGGCTAATACGTCTGAAGACATGATGCGAAACTTCTTACCTTTGACATCAGCTGGTGTATACAGCGGTTCATTGGCCGATAATTGTTTCATACCGTTATGTAGATAGCCTAGACCGACTAGGCCCTTGCTTTCTAGAGAACCTAATAGCTCTTGGCCAGCATCACTGGCTTGAAATCGCTCAACCGCAGCCATATCTTTGAATAAGAAAGGAAGATCAAATACTTGCAACTTCTTCGTGTATTTTTTGAATTTAGATAGCGAAGGCGCAATGAATTCGATGTCACCTAAAAGCAGCGCTTCTAGCTCCTTACCGTCCCCATAAAGTTGCGAGTTGGGGTAGACTTTTACTTCTACTTTACCGGGTAAACGTTGTTCAGCGAGTTGTTTAAATTTAAGTGCCATTTGCCCTTTGGGAGTGTTTTCTGCAACCACATGAGAAAACTTAAGTTCAATCGGGGCGGCATGGATTGCTGATGCAAACGCCAAGCTTAGGGCGGTGAGTGTGCTTGCCAATCGTTTCATATTATTCTTCCTTGTAATGGCTTATGTAGGGATTACGCGATAGCTAACAGCAAGCTTTAAGCCAACAATGATCTATATTATTTAACCATTTGTTTACAATGGCTTATTGGTTTTTTCATGAGCGGTAAAGAAAAGGGATGGGTTATGAACGGGGGGGATCCCCCCCTTTGCTGATGATGAAATGGGGGGATTTCCCCCCTTAGTCTAAATTGACGTGTTTATAATCATCCTTTTCTAATTGGTATTTTTTCATTTTTTCGTAAAGGGTTTTACGGCCGATCTGTAACTCTTCTTGAACCGCCTTTAAATGGCCTTGATGGCGATGTAGGGCATCTTGTAAGAGGGTTCTCTCGAATCGGTATAGTTGCTCCGCTAGGTTTAAAGACCGTTGTTGAGACTGGGTATTAAAGGCAACGTCTTCGCCCATCAATACCCAGCGTTCGGCCAAATTACGTAGCTCTCTAACGTTGCCGGGCCATTCTTGTGCCATGAGTTCGGCGAGGCGCTGCGGACTCACCTTGGGGCTGCTGAGTTGATAGCGAGCGGAAGCCACCCGTAAAAAATTCTCTAACAGTAGGGCGATGTCTTCGCTGCGTTCGCGTAGCGGGGGAATATGCACTTCGACGACGTTGAGTCGATAATAGAGGTCACTGCGAAATTCACCTTGTTCACCGAGTGCTTTCAAATCGCTTTTGGTGGCGGCAATCACCCGCAGATCAAGTTGTACTGCTTGATTACTGCCCAAAGGTTCTACACTACGTTCTTCTAAAACTCTGAGTAATTTTATTTGTAAAGCCATCGGCATACTTTCGATTTCATCGAGAAATAGCGTGCCATGATTGGCGTAGGCAATTTTACCGATGCGTTTTTTCTGGGCGCCGGTAAACGCGCCTGCTTCGTGGCCAAATAATTCACTTTCTATCATGTTTTCCGGCACCGCGCCGCAGTTGATGGCAACAAAAGGATGGTTGGCGCGTACACTATGATCATGCAGAAAACGAGCGACCAGCTCTTTGCCGGTTCCTGTCTCCCCATTGATCAACACATCTGCTGGGGTATCCTTAACATGGCTTAAAATTTTGCGCAGTCGCATCATTGCTAGGGTACTGCCAAGTAGTCGTGGTCCAGGGCCACTTTGGGCGTCTAGCTCCGCTTTTAGCTCTCGATTTTCTAGGGTGAGTTGCCTTTTCTCTTGGGCGCGTTGTAGAACTTCGAGTAGATGGCTGGTGGAAAAAGGCTTCTCAAGAAAATCGTAGGCACCATCACGGATGGCTTTAATTGCCATCGAAATATCACCATGGCCAGTGAGTAGAATAATCGGCAGATCGGGATCGATCTGCTGTGCCTGTTGCATCATTTCTAAGCCGCTGATCCCCGGCATGTTGATATCTGAGATAATCACGCCGGGCCAATCCTGTTTGAGTTGGCTGAGCGCTTGCTCGGCACTGCTAAAGGTTTCACAGTGGATCTCCTCCAGCGCTAAGGTCTGCGCCAAAGAGCGTAGAATATCTGGGTCGTCGTCGATGATGATTACCGGTGTTTGCACTGTTACCTCTTAACTATTGATAGCTTGGACAGGGGGACTCGCTGAGCGGAGTCGGATTTCAAATTCGGGGCCAATGTCGCCATGATTACCAACCACTAACTCACCATCGAAGGTTTCCACCAGTCGTTTAGAAATCGCCATGCCTAAACCTAAACCTTGTTTCTTGGTGGTAAAGAAGGGTTCAAAGATACGTTGCAACTGTTCTTCACTGAGCTGCGGCCCATTATCCCAGATGGCAATGCACTGCCAATCGTCGTGTTGGTATTGGCGGATCCCAAGGCGAGCATCGGCTTGTTGCTCTAAGGCGTCGATGGCATTGTTAATCAAGTTAATCAGCACTTGTTCCAGTTGAATGGCGTCGGCCTTAACCCATTGCTCCTCTAAGCCGGAGAATTCGATTTTTATCTCATGTTTCACAATTCTATTGGCTAAGATCGCGAGCGCCGCGTTGATTGAACTTGAACTCGAAACACAAGCGATTTGGCCGCTAGATTTGCGAGAGAAAATTTTAAACTTGGCGATCATCTTGCTCATCTTCAAGCAGAGTTTAAGAATGTCTTGCAAGTTATGAGTGACTTGCTGATATTGTTGCTTTTGCTGAAAGCGTAGTGCGTTTTCGGCGTAGTTTTGCAATGCAGTCAAGGGTTGATTCAGTTCATGGTTGATCCCTGCGGATAACTCTCCTAGGGTGGCTAATTTGGCTGCTTGCACGAGTTCATCCTCGGTCTTCTTCAAGGTGCTAGCGGTTCGTTGGTAATCATTTAGCGCTTGTTGTAACTGTTGGTTGCTGATGGTGAGTTGGGCGGTGCGTTGCGCTACGCGACTCTCTAGTTGTTGGTTGATTTGGTCTTGTAATTGGCGCGCTGACTGTAATTGTCGCCAGTAGAAATACAATAAAACTAAGCCTAAATAACACAGCGAACTGAGCAACATAGCCTTAGCAATCGCTTGCATATAGCCTTGGTCTGGCGATAGGGCATAGAGGCGCCAGCCGGTGTTCGCTAAGATCCGGCGGGTGTAGATGTAGTCTTGGCTTTGGTCTCGGAAATTCGGTAAGGTTATTTCATTGTCACGCTTTTTTTGGGCCATGTTAAGCAGTAAATGTTCACCATATTGTTTTGAGTTGATTAACTGTTGGCGTTGTATTCCAGATAAAGGTTTAATGCTTTTATATAGCCAGTGGGATTGCGAGGCATAAAACACCACGCCGTGTTTATCGGTAAGCAAATATTCAAAGCGAGGGTCTCGCCAACTCTTATCGATCACATTTAAGGCAACTTTGACCACCAATACTCCAATCACTCGTTGCTGCTGGAGTACTGGCGCAGAAAAGTAATAACCGCGTAATCCTGAACGGGAACCCAAGGCGAAGTATTGTGCATTCTTTCCTTGCATGGCCGTTTGAAAATAAGGGCGATAACTGTAATTACTATCGATGAAGGTTCGACTGCTTTGCCAATTACTGGACGCAATGGCAGTGCCGTAAGCGTTGAGTAAATAAGTGACATCGCTGCCTTGCAGTTGATTAATTTTTTGTAAATACAGATTTAATGCATGGCGCTGGGCGTCATTGTCTTGGTCATTTAAGGTCGCGAACAGCGGCTGTTGTACTGCCAGTACTTTTGGAAAATTGCGAAAGCGATCCAGTTCATGCTGAATACTCAGCTGCAGACGATAACTCTCTTCTGAGAGTTGGGCTTGTCGTTGCTGCTGATCTTGATATTGCGCCGCGGTGCCAGTGATGAGCATTAGTATCAGCCAAGCGAGAATTAATAGTAGTTTTTGGCTGTTGGTCATGTTGTTGCTCAGCTGTTGTTCCATCGCAAGCCCTGTCAATGTTTCAATGTTGCTAGTTTATTGATTTTTTGTAAGCAATGCTGGTTGCTTAGTCACATAGTGGACATGCTTCACGGTGCGGTGATCTTATATTTCCTAAAGTTATAAAGAATCCCTTTTTATTCTTTATTGTCTGGACTCTGGCGTGGTTAAACTAGCAGCAATTGTGATTTAGGGTGTGAAAAAATGCTGTTAAAGGAACTTTCGTCATTGGCCAGCCCACTGTCTGAACAACAGGTGAGTTTGTTACAACAAGCAACGGCTGAACTATCGGCTACTCAGTTAGCTTGGGTCAGTGGGTATTTAGCGGGAATTGGTCAGAATTCTGGACAATTGGTACCCCAAGCGGTAGCGCACGCAGCGGCTAAGTTAACCATTCTTTATGCCTCTCAAACGGGGAATGCTAAGGGCGTTGCGGAAGAATTGTTGAGCGCGGCGCAGGCCAAGGGCATCAATACAGAGTTAGTCAATGTTGCCGACTATAAAACCAAGAGTTTGAAGACCGAAAGCCATTTGTTGCTGGTGAGTAGCACTAACGGGGAAGGCGAGCCACCCGATGACGCGATTGAATTCCATGAGTTTTTGGTTTCAAAGAAAGCGCCTAAGTTAGCGCAGTTGAAATACGGTGTATTGGCCTTAGGTGATTCAAGCTACGAGTTTTTCTGCCAAACCGGTAAGGATTTTGATGAACGCTTAGCCGCCTTAGGCGCTGAACGTCTTTGTGAGCGAGTCGACTGTGATGTTGACTACGATAAAGACGCACAAGCTTGGACGGAGCAAGCGTTAGCGCAAGTACAGCAAACCTTGCAAAGCGCGCCCAGTAGCGCGACAGCAAATTTGGCAGCTAGTACGCCAAGCAGTCGTCAATATAATAAGAAAACCCCCTATACAGCCGAGCTGTTGGTTAGCCAAAAAATTACCGGTCGTGATTCGGCTAAAGATGTTCGCCATGTCGAAATTGATCTCGCAGAATCAGGCTTACAATATCAGGCCGGTGATGCCCTTGGAGTATGGTTTGAAAATGACCCTCAGTTGGTGGAGCAAATTCTCACACGCTTAGCTTTGAGTGCCGATGAGGAGGTCACGATCGATGGGCAGCCGCTTGATCTGGCACAGGCCCTCACTAGCAAGTTAGAAATCACTCAAACCAGCGGTGCCTTTGTCGAAGCCTGGGCGAGTTGGTCGCAGAGCAAAAAATTACAGGCACTGGTGGCCGATAAAAACAAACTGCGTGAGTATGCTGCGAGTCAGCAGGTAATCGACGTATTACTTGAGAAAAAAGCTAACGTGACTGCGCAGCAGTTGGTGGATGGATTGCGTCATTTAACCCCTCGCTTATATTCGATTGCTTCCAGCCAAGCGGAAGTTGAGGAAGAAGTCCACCTCACCGTGGGAGTCGTGAATTACCAACAGGGTGAGCAGCAACGTTTTGGCGGTGCTTCAGGGTTTTTTGCGCGCGCTGAAGAGGGCGCTGCGGTCAAAGTTTTTGTGGAGCATAATGATAACTTCCGTTTACCCAGCCAGCCCGATACGCCAGTGATTATGGTTGGTCCGGGAACCGGCATCGCGCCATTCAGGGCCTTCTTACAGCAGCGTGATGCCAGTGATGCTGAAGGTAAAAACTGGTTGTTTTTTGGCGACCAAACCTTTACTCAGGACTTTTTGTACCAAACCGAGTGGCAGGGCTATCTTAAATCCGGTTTGCTCACCAAGTTGGATGTGGCCTTCTCGCGCGATCAAGCGGAAAAAATCTATGTGCAAGATCGCCTCAAAGAGAATGCCGCTGAAGTTTATCAATGGTTGGAATCCGGGGCTCACTTCTACGTGTGCGGGGATGCCAATCGAATGGCGAAAGATGTGCACCAAGCGCTGATCGAGATTATTGCTGAGCAGGGAGCGAAAAGCCCTGAGCAAGCGGAAGAGTATTTAAAACAGTTACGTAGTGCCAAGCGTTATCAGAAGGATGTTTACTAATGAGTGATAATTTAATTGTTGAAGGCAAATTGTCGGATAACGAGCGCCTGAAACGAGAAAGTAACTTCCTGCGAGGCACCATTGAAGCCGATCTGCAGGATCGGATCACTGGTGGCTTCAGCGCCGATAACTTTCAGCTAATTCGTTTTCATGGCATGTATCAGCAAGATGATCGGGATATTCGAGCGGAACGAACCAAGCAAAAATTAGAGCCGCTACATAATGTGATGTTGCGGGCGCGGATGCCGGGCGGGATTATTCAGCCCAAGCAATGGTTGGCCATCGACAAATTTGCCAGCGAAAAAACTATGTATGGCAGCATTCGTTTAACCACCCGTCAAACTTTCCAGTTTCACGGTGTGTTAAAACCAAATATTAAGTTGATGCATCAAACTTTGGATAGTATTGGTATTGATTCGATTGCCACCGCTGGCGACGTCAATCGCAACGTATTGTGTACCAGTAATCCGGTTGAATCAGAATTGCATCAGCAGGCTTACCTGTGGGCCACTAAGATTAGTGAACACTTACTGCCGAAGACACGAGCTTATGCTGAAATTTGGCTCGATGGTGAAAAAATAGAAGGTGGTGACGAAGAGCCTATCCTCGGCTCAAATTATTTGCCGCGTAAGTTTAAAACCACAGTGGTGATCCCACCGCATAACGACATTGACGTGCATGCCAACGATCTTAACTTTGTGGCCATTGCCGAACAAGGGCAGTTGATTGGCTTCAATGTTCTCGTCGGTGGGGGCTTGGCTATGACTCATGGTGATAAGTCGACCTATCCACGTCGAGCGGATGACTTTGGTTTTATCCCCTTAGATAAAACCCTTGATATTGCCGCTGCAGTGGTCACCACGCAACGCGATTGGGGGAACCGAGTTAATCGTAAGAATGCCAAAACTAAGTACACCCTCGATCGGGTGGGGATCGATACTTTTAAAACGGAAGTTGAAAAACGTGCGGGGATTCAGTTTGAAGCGAGCCGTCCTTATGAGTTCACATCGCGTGGCGATCGCATCGGTTGGGTCGAAGGCATTGATGGTAAGCACCACTTAACCTTGTTTATTGAGAATGGCCGCTTGCTTGATTATCCGGGCAAACCCCTAAAAACCGGCTTGGCTAAGATTGCCGAAATTCATCAAGGTGATTTTCGCATGACCGCCAACCAAAATTTGGTGGTAGCAGGGGTCCCTGCTGCGCAGAAGGCTCAGATTGAAGCCTTAGCGCGTGAACATGGTTTAATGAACGATAGCCATAGTCAGCAGCGCTTCAATTCCATGGCTTGTGTGGCTTTTCCTACCTGTCCATTGGCGATGGCCGAGGCAGAACGTTATTTGCCGAGCTTGGTTGATGATGTAGAAAGCCTATTAAATAAACATAACATGGCCGAGCAACATATTATTTTGCGGGTCACTGGCTGCCCCAATGGCTGTGGCCGTGCCATGTTGGCTGAAGCTGGTTTAGTGGGTAAAGGGCCTGGTAAGTACAATTTATATTTAGGTGGTAACCAAAGTGGAACACGTATTCCTAAGCTCTATTTAGAGGGCATCGATGAACAACAAATTCTGTCGGAACTTGACGGTTTAATTGCTCGCTGGTCGGTAGAACGTGAATCTGAAGAAGCTTTTGGTGACTTTGTTATTCGTGTTGGTATCGTCGCTGAAGTTAAAGTAAGCGCTAGGGATTTTCATGCCTAACTTAGATTTGCAGCAGCTAGTTAAGCTGCCGCATGAGTTAAGAAAAGCAGAGTTAGCCTCGGTCAATCAGACCTTAGAGGCTAAAACTGCACAGCAGCGTATTGAGTGGGCTTTAGAGCACTTACCACAACAGGCGGTGCTTACTTCGAGCTTTGGTATTCAAGCGGCTGTGAGCTTGCATATGTTGACTCAAGTAAAGCCAGATATGCCAGTGATTTTGACTGATACGGGCTACTTATTTCCTGAAACCTATCGTTTTATCGATGAACTGACGGCCCGTTTGAACCTAAATTTAAAAGTGTATCGAGCTCAGCAGTCTAATGCTTGGCAAGAGGCGCGCTTCGGTAAGCTTTGGGAGCTGGGGGTCGAGGGCTTGAAGCAGTACAATACGCTTAACAAGGTCGAACCGATGCAGCGGGCTTTTCAAGAACTAAATGTTCAAACTTGGTTCTCGGGTTTACGTCGTAGCCAATCATCGAGCCGTTCAGAGTTGCCTGTGCTGCAGATCCAAAATGGGAGTTTCAAATTGTTGCCAATTATTGATTGGAGCAATAAGGACGTGCATTACTATTTGCAAGAGCATTCCTTACCCTATCATCCGCTCTGGGAGCAGGGTTATGTTTCGGTAGGGGATGTGCAAACGTCACAACCCTTACAGGCGGGTATGAGTGAGGAAGACACCCGTTTTTACGGTTTGAAACGTGAATGTGGGATCCACGAAGAAGTTGCGGGAAGTGGTATTTAATGAATATGTAGCTCATATGAGCTCCAAACAATTCAAATGCTGGTGGGGTGGTTATTAAACCATTCTGCTGGTAGGTCTGATAAGTTCAGGCTTGTTTTGTTGGTGCTTTTATGGCCTGCTTGAAAGGGGGATTTACCGCTATCGCTTATCTTTTTGTGTGGTACTTAAAGTCATAGAAATGCCTGTTGAAGTATTCTGCGCAGTTTATCGCTTATAACATTCGCTGAGGTAAGTCTTTGGGATTGCGATATTTTGCTGCTAATTCAGGGAGTACCCAAGTCTAAACGTTGCTCCGCTCAAACTAATTCGAAGTAGTTTTGTAATAATGCGCTCAGTTGTTCCTGATAAGATGGCTGTGGCTGTTTTTCAATCAGTTTCGCCAACTCGTCACCAATCGGTGTAAAACGATGGTAAGTCAATTTCACTCCTTTATAGCGAGAACGTAGTTGATATTGGGCTGTTCCGTGGGTTAGTGCGGTATTGTGTTGAATAGAAGGGCGAATTTCTAATTCTCGATCGAACAGCAGACCTAATTCGGTGAGCTGTAAAATATAGTGATAAGGCATCCGGTGCTGGCCTAAGCTTATTTTTTCCAACCTAGCTCTTACCAAGCCTAAGTTACTCGCTGGCCTGACGGCTCCGGTGATGATCTTGTGATTGATTTCCCCCCCTACCGTTGAGCTGAGCTCACAAGCCGTATGAAACCATAAAGCTTCTCTTTGCGTCATTAACTTCAAAGTCCTTAGTGCCTTGACCGAAAAGCTGCCGGGGGTACTTAATTCTTGGCTTAAAATATCGGCCCACAATAACTGCATCGATTTTACTTGGGTATTACTGGCAAGCTTTAAAAACTCGCTCATCCAATCGGCATCAGGTTCACTGCCAAGGTCTTGTTCGCTAGTTTTTTGTGCTGCAAGGAAAAATATGTTCTCTAAGTTTTTTTGTTCAACCGCTTGCTCAACAATTGAGCGAGCCTGAGCTCTTTGCGACCAAGTTGAATTAGGTTGCTGCTTTTGTAGCAAGGCATCTAAACCGCGTTGTTTGGCTATTTTTACCAGGCGTAAGCTGGTGTTTTCTACTTGGCTGGTTTTATTTTCTATGATCGGCTTGTCTGACATTGAACTCTCCCTCGCTTTAGCTGTTTTACTGAGGATTTGCGCATAAAGCAAGTTTGCTTTTGTTGTTAAAGGTGTTAAATTTAGGTTAACTAAAAACCGTGTGGGGGTAATTGTGTTAAAAAACCTTACCGTATGGGCGAAACGACACAAACTCTTGACTTTGTTAATGAGTGCTTATGTGCTTAGTTTATTGGTTCTGATGATGATGTTTGAATAGGCGTAATGCTGCTTACGCCAGAGTGACGATTAAATATGAGAGTCGATGAGTTTAATCACTTGCTTAATTTCTTGTTTGTTCAATGCCCCATCTTTGGCAAATAATATTTTACCTTGTGTATCGAGTAAAATAATCGCTGAAGATTTAGGTTTTATATCTAGTAAATCAAATAGTTGTCCATCTTTATCTAATACAAAACTAGCATGTGGAAATTTTTTCTTATTGCTTTTCAGCTTGCTTTGAACAAACATTGAAGTACCGAAAATAGCGTCATCAAGGTTCACAATAGTGGTTGTTTGATATGTTTGAGCCGCAAAGTTAGCATTTTTAATCGCCTCAATCATGGCTGCATTAATCTCTTTAGCGCTGCTGCGTCCAGCCATTGCCTGTACCAAGCGGACTTTACCTGCCAGTTGTTTGGTATTCCATGGACTATAGCTTATCTGTTCGTCAACTAATTGTAACTCGCCCACCTTGTCTATAGAAATGTTGGGCAGAGACTCTCCCAGACTGAGGTTGAGTGCCATCACCCAAGTTGGTAGTAGGCTGAAGAACAATATTAGATATTTCACGTGCCGTTCCTTTTTATTGACAGTTAAAGCAGGTCAGACCTGTTATAAACATTTATAACAAAAAAGCAACAGATGTTAATAGAGGGCATCACTAATCAGTTCTACATCTGCGAGCTGCATCTCGTTTATCAGCTCTGAAGATCCAGAGATTAACACCAAGGTATGCTGTCCAAGAGTAATCGTTGGGCCTTCGATACCACTATTGGCGTCGATAGTTAGCCAAGCGGGTGAGGCGCTACCAACGCTATGTGCAGGATAAACCATATACAGTGAATAGTCTGGGGCTAATTCACTGAGCATCAACGCCAGTAATAAGGCGCGTTCATCGCTATCCGCCAGATTATCCTTGAGTACATGGAGCGGTGGAGAAAAACTGTCACTGATTTCTCGTTTTACTGGAATGGTGAGTAGCCATGCTTGTGCCTCCGCTAGCGTTTGGTTGAGATCTTTCAAGGGCTGAAAGTTTTTTATTAATGGCAGCATTCGATTCCGATTTTGGTAGAACAGCTGCGAATAATTGGGCCGAACACAAGGGTATTGAGTGCCTCGCGGATGTCGACAAGGTAATAGACCTAAGTGGCGAAATGCGTCTTGAGTATATTGTTGATAGGCTTCCCAAAGCATCTCGGAAGAAGGGGTATCAGGATTACTGGCTAATATTTTAAGAATATCTTTTGGTGCCGCCGTTGGCTGCTCAGCATATTGATTGATCATGACTAAAGCGTGCTCTAGGCGAGGGTTTAAGTAAGCACTAATCGCTTTGGTTGGATAAGTCAGACTATAACTGATCCTAAATTGTTCTATTGCCGATTGTTTTAAGAGTTCTTGAGAGAAATGCAGGCGCATTTGTCGTAGCTGACCTTGGGGATTTGACCATTGCCACTCGCCGTTAAAGGCTTGCTCATCTAGCGGCTTAAGCGTTAAGTCAGCGGCCGATGCAAGGGGACTAAACAGTAATACGGGCATTAAAATAAATCGCCATAAAGCCATTAAACTAAGCATCAATAGCTCCCGATATAGTGAGCGTATACTTAAGTTAATAGCAGTATTTGGTCAAATTACTAAGTTTTGTGAGTGCTTTGTTACTCGGGGCAGGCGCCTTGTTGATAGGAATTAACTTCGACATCGCCACAAGCAGAGCAGGCATTTCCATACTCTTTTAGCTTCCCTGCCACTTCTGCACATACCGGATCATATTGCATACTACAGAGTTCAGGTCGGGGGCTTTGGCAGATGTTATCAGCGTTTAATAACGGCGCTGATGTTTGACTACAAGCCATTAAAAGTAGAGCAAAAGATAAGATAGTTGAGTGCTTAATCATGGGCTATCGCCTAAACTTTCAAAAGATAATTATTGTAGATGAAATACTGATGATACGTCGATCTATTTACTTTTTTTGGACTCTGTTCTTCAGCTTAAGTGCAGCGCAGGCGGGGCAGATTATTGTACAAAAAAGCTCAGACCCAAATAAAATTGATGTTTTCGAATTAAAAAAGGAATTGCTCGAGCAGCAACGCTGGCAAGAACAGCTTCGCGCAGAGGCTCATTTACAGTGGCTCCGAGAGTTACCTATTGGTTGTGTGGTTGGCGAGAATGGTGATTATCAATGTGGTTTAATTTGGTATAGGCCCTACCGATATCGGCAACAGCAGTTGTTCATTGAAGTACCTAAGCCTCATTCGAGAGAGGAAAAACAACAATAGCGTAAAGTTGTGGGCATTTCGATGTTATTCTAAGGCTTAGATTTTTGCTTTAGAACAACGAACATTTATGCACATTCATATTCTAGGTATTTGTGGAACTTTTATGGGCGGCTTAGCCATGTTAGCCCGAGAGTCTGGCATGCGAGTCACTGGTAGTGATTTGAACGTTTATCCACCGATGAGCACTCAATTGGAGTCTTTAGGGATTGAGCTGATTCAAGGTTATGATCCTTCGCAGCTTGAACCCGCACCCGATCTGGTGGTGATTGGTAATGCGATGAGTCGCGGTAATCCTTGTGTCGAGTATGTGCTGGACAAAGGCTTAAAGTATTGTTCTGGCCCAGAGTGGTTAAACAATCACATCCTGCCTAATCGATGGGTATTGGCGGTGGCTGGGACTCATGGTAAAACAACGACTGCCAGTATGCTTGCTTGGATCCTCGAGGATAATGGTCTGGCGCCTGGTTATTTAATTGGAGGGGTGCCACGCAACTTTTCCGGTTCAGCTCGTTTGGGAAATACTCCTTTTTTTGTGGTTGAAGCGGATGAATATGATAGCGCCTTTTTTGATAAGCGTTCTAAGTTTGTTCATTACCAACCTCGAACATTGTTACTCAATAACCTTGAATTTGATCATGCAGATATTTTTGAAGATTTAGCCGCAATACAAAAACAGTTTCATCATTTGTTGAGAATTGTCCCATGCTCAGGCCGGATCATTGCGCCAAAGATGAATCAAGCGATACAAGACGTGATTGCCATGGGATGTTGGTCGGAACTGGAGCTCACTGGTGAGGGCCAAAATTGGCAGTGGCAGGCGCTTAAAGATGATTGTAGTGAGTTAACCATTAGTCTTGATGGACAACAACAAGGACGCCTAAGTTGGTCGCTGATTGGGCAGCACAATGCCGAAAATGCCTTAATGGCGATAGCCGCAGCAAGGCATGTCGGGGTATTGCCAGCGCTTGCGATTGAAAGCTTGCAGCGTTTTCTGCCTCCGAAACGTCGATTAGAGTTACTTGCTAAGTTGGATGATATTCGCCTATTCGACGATTTTGCCCATCACCCCAGTGCGATTCAGAGCACCCTTGCAGGATTAAGAGCGCAAGTGGGCAAGGCAAGGATTATTGCAATCCTAGAAGCGCGCTCTAATACCATGAAGATGGGGATCCATCAGCAAAAGTTAGCCGAGAGTTTACAGCTGGCTGACTTGGTCTACCTCTATCAACCGAACGAGGATAATCAATATATATGTGATACGGCAGCACAGTTAGCACAAGCAAAAGTGTTTCAAACCGTTGAGCAGATAGTCGAACAAGTGAAGTCGGTGATGTGTGGTGGCGATCAAATACTAGTCATGAGTAATGGTGGTTTCGAAGGGATCCATGGCAAATTAAAAGCGCTATTAAGCCAATAAAAAAGGGCCTGATGAGGCCCTTGATCGTTTTTAGTTACTGACCCGGTGGGCGTAATAACGACAATACAAAGTCGTTAAGAAAGTCGACCACTTCTTGGCGCTCTGGGCTGTCTGGACGATTAATCATTTGTACCGCTAGGTACAAACCTGCATTAATCGTTTGAGCCGCTTGTAAGGCATTCAAGGCACTGCTAATTTCATTGTTGTCGAAACCAGCTTGAATACTTTCACCAATTTGTTGATTGATTTTAGCCATTACATTACTGAAGCGTGGCCAAACATCTTCGCGTACCGAAGAACTCCACTCTAACCAAATGTGAATGACATCCGAGTTGGTGTAAACCAATTCAACAAGTGCTGATAGATGGTGCTGAACGGCAGTAATGGCATTTTCATCGCTAGGATAAGTTTGTTCAACTACGCCTAACATGGTTTGCTCTACTTCCGATAAAACGGCATCAACTAAGTCTTCGCGGGTATTAAAGTAATTAAAAACCGTTGCGACCGATACATTTGCAAGTTCTGCGATTTCCGCATGACCTGCACGACCGATACCACGGCGGGCGAAAATTTCAACAGCGCATTGCATGAGCTGTTTACGACGTACTTCAGGCGACAGCCGAGTACGGCGTCTTAAGGTGCTAGTTTGCATATTTTAGTTCTCGCGTTTGTTGTTTCAATTATTATTTTTTATGAGGCATTTGTTGCTTACCATTTCAGACAAAAATCATCTAAAATATGGCGTTCAGTGCTGAAACATACACGAACATGCGAATACCTTCAGCTAAATCATAGTGTATTTACAAGCTAATTAATAGTTACTGACATAAGTAACTAATGATTTTTTTGTTAATTCATTGAAATATCGTGTGTTTATGTATTTTTTAGGTCCGGTTTATCCAAGTTTTTACTGATGGAAATCAGTTTATTAATAGGTCAGAGTTATGAAACATCGCGTAGAAGAAATGATCAGTGAGCAAGATATTGCACAACGAGTAACGGCTATTGGAGAGCAGATAAATGCCGCTTACCCCACTGACCGAAAATTAGTACTTATTGGGTTGTTACGCGGCTCATGTATTTTTCTTTCTGATCTGGCTCGTAAGATTGATCGCAAGCTAACCTTCGATTTTATGACTGTATCGAGTTATGGTAGTAGCATGGTTAGTACTCGTGATGTTCGAGTATTGAAAGATTTAGATGATGACATTAAAGGCTGTGATGTGATCATTGTCGAAGACATTATTGATACGGGCAACACTCTGAACAAGGTTAAAGAGATGCTGTCCTTGCGTGAACCAAACAGTGTGGCTATTTGTACATTATTGGATAAGCCTTCACGTCGAGAAGTTGAAGTGCCTGTTGATTGGATTGGTTTTTCTATTCCCGATGAATTTGTTATTGGTTATGGACTTGATTTTGACCAGTACTATCGCAATTTACCTTATGTAGGCAAAGTTATTCCGCTAGATTAAGCCAACTATCTTCGGGCCTAGGGGCCCATCTTTTATCTTCATTTAAGTAGTGATTATGCAGGCATTAGCAATTCAAGGTTTACAAAAAACGTACCCCGGTGGTGTTCAGGCGGTAAAAGGGTTTGATTTATCGGTAGAGCAGGGAGATTTTTTTGCACTTTTGGGACCTAACGGAGCGGGGAAGTCGACCACGATTGGCATCATTACTTCATTGGTGAATAAATCAGCCGGTAGCGTGAAAATTTTTGGTCACGATATCGATCACGACTTAGAAGCTGCTAAATCTTTTGTTGGACTAGTACCACAAGAATTTAATTTCAATCAGTTTGAAACAGTACTACAGATTGTGGTCAATCAAGCTGGTTATTATGGGGTTCCCCGAGCACTGGCGATGAAGCGTGCGCAAACTTATCTTTCTCAACTGGATTTGTGGGAAAAACGCGATGCACGTGCTCGCGAACTCTCTGGCGGGATGAAGCGACGCTTGATGATCGCACGGGCATTGATGCATGAGCCTAAACTCCTTATTTTAGATGAGCCGACCGCTGGGGTTGATATAGAGTTAAGACGTTCGATGTGGGCTTTTCTTCAGCGACTCAATGCTCAAGGTATTACGATCATTCTTACGACTCACTATTTGGAAGAGGCGGAAATGCTCTGCCGTAACATTGGTATCATCGATAAGGGGCAGTTGGTTGAAAACACTTCGATGAAGCAGTTGTTGTCTAATTTAAACATCGAAACTTTTATTTTTGATATTGAAGATGGGGTCGAAACGGTGGCATTAAATGGTTTCGCCACTCGAGTAACCGATGCTCATACGTTAGAAGTGGATGTTGAAAAACAACAGGGCCTGAATGCAGTGTTCCGTTTGCTTGATGAAGCAGGCATTGTGGTGAAAAGTATGCGCAATAAGGCGAATCGTTTGGAAGAATTGTTTGTCAACTTAGTCGCTGATGGGAGACAAGCATGAATTTAAGCTTATATTGGACTGCGCTGAGTAGTATTTTAACCAAAGAGGTCATTCGTTTTGGTCGAATTTGGGTGCAAACTCTAGTACCTCCAGCGATCACCATGAGTTTATATTTTGTTATTTTTGGTAACTTGATTGGTTCGAGAATCGGTGAAATGGGCGGCTATAGTTATATGCAGTTCATCGTGCCAGGTTTGATCATGATGTCGGTGATTACCAATTCCTATTCCAATGTGGCGTCGTCATTTTTTAGCTGTAAGTTTCAACGTAATATTGAGGAGTTATTGGTCGCGCCAGTACCAAATTATATTATTATTTTAGGTTTTGTGGGCGGTGGCGTGGTGCGAGGTTTATGTGTCGGCTTCCTTGTGACCATGGTCTCGCTGTTTTTTGTACCTTTGCACCTGCATAGTGTAGCGGCCATTATTTTCACAGTACTACTCACTTCCATTTTGTTTTCTTTAGGGGGGTTGATTAATGCCATCTATGCCAATAGCTTCGATGATATCAGTATTATTCCTACCTTTATTTTGACGCCACTGACTTACTTAGGTGGCGTCTTTTATTCAATTAGTTTGTTGCCAAGCTTTTGGCAGGGCTTATCACAAGTGAACCCTATTGTTTATATGGTGAATGCTTTCCGTTTCGGTTTTCTGGGTATTAGTGATGTTTCGCTAGTGCTATCGTATGCGATGATATTAGCGTCGATTGCTATCTTGTATACATGGGCATTTATTTTAATTAAACGTGGTTATGGTTTGAGGTCATAATGCAGGGGAATTCTCGCAGTGTTAGCTCTAATCAACAAGGTATTCACGAGAATTTGCAAAAAGTGGTGCGACGCCACTTACAGCAGCCCTTCCAAAAGCCTTATCAACAGCACACCTTAGAAGCGTTCTTGAATTTAGAAAAGCAGCTTGCTGCTGCAGACCGCCCGCTGATATTGGATTCTTGTTGCGGTACCGGACTGAGTACGGCTGCGCTTGCTCAACTTCATCCAGAGGCCTTGGTTGTTGGCTTAGATAAGTCGGCTCACCGCTTAACCAAGCACCAAGCGCATTTTGACCAAGCCGGGCAAAATTATATTTTGCTACAAGTCGATTTAAACGATTTTTGGCGTTTGGCTTGTGAAGCTGGCTGGCAGCCAAGCCATCACTATTTGTTATATCCCAATCCTTGGCCAAAGTCGCGGCATCTGCAGCGGCGCTGGCATGGGAGCGCGGTGTTCCCCTACCTCCTAAAACTTGGCGGGCAGTTAGAGCTGCGTAGTAATTGGCAGACCTATTTAGATGAATTTCAAATGGCCTTACAATTAGCGGGTTACAGTAGTCAAATTCTCCCTTATCAAACCGAAACACCGATGACCGCTTTCGAGCGCAAATATCAAAATAGTGGGCAAGGCTTATGGCAGTTACGCAGCCAGTTATCGGCTTAATGTTTCGTCGTCTGGTTTGCTTCCAAATGGGCTATTCCTGCATCAAATAGCTGGTATAGCCCATCTAATACGGCGCTAGCCTGCTGAAAATAATCGGCAACATTGATGGTTGGTCGAGGTTTGTTAATGAGTTCTAGCTGAATGGTCTGAAGCAGTTTTTCTAGTAAAGGTTGATAACTGGGATCCTGTGGAATGAAACTATCGGCAAAGTGATTGAGAGAATGTGCATCTATTTGGGCAATCTTGTTGTGTAAAAATGCTAAGCGGATCCGCTCGACGCTGCTGCTTTGATTGGCAGCGGCCAAGCCTGAGCCAAGAGCCCTTGCTTGGCCGATAGATTCAGCGGTTTCCAATAGTTCAAACCAGAGAAAATCGATATTTTTATGCTGCTTACTGAGGTTGGCCAAGCTGTAAAAACCAGCTAAATCTTGGGCTAAAAACAGTAGGTTTTTAATCATTAAGCTATGTTGAGCGATATTATTTTCTAAATTGTTATTCTGCCAACTGTGTTGCAGGCTTTGCCAGTGTTGACTAAAGCTGTCCCAACGAGCTTGCTCGGCGATGAACTGATCTTCGCAGAGGGTGCTTTGATAGCGGCGAATTTGCTGTTGTTGTGTGGCAAGCTCAGCTTCTGCTTGAGTATTCCCTTTTAAGATCGCAGAGCTCAATCCACGGTGCTTTTGTAAAGCAACGAGCAGATTTTTGAGTTGTTTTAAAGTATTTAGCCCAGCATATTGCTGTTGGCTGTGTTGTTTGCCTAGCAGCCAGGAGAGGCTGAGCCCCAGAGCAATGATGCTTAAGACACTGATGGCGATAATCGCGCTGGTATTCATGTTACGCTCCTTGCTGACTTAACACGCTAAGGTGTTGTGCAATATCGGCGCTTTGTTCTGCGCTAGAGGTATTTTGCCGCGCGGAATCAGCCACTTGATTAATGTTTTTGGACAGTTCTATAGTGGCTGTATATTGTTGCTCACTATTGCTGGCGATGATGGCTATTTGTGTTTGTAATTGTTGATTCTTATCGAAAATGGCAAGTAACTGCTGGCGTGAATCATCAACGGTGTGCTGGATCTGCTGCGCCTGTTCGGCTAGTTCAGTGATAGATTCTAGTAATTCATCGATATTGGTTTTCACATCTTTCATACTACTGCTAATTTCATTCGCCGATTGGTAACTGCGCTTCGCTAATTTTCGAACCTCATCGGCGACAATGGTAAATCCTCGCCCATGTTCGCCAGCCCGCGCAGCTTCAATCGATGCATTTAAGGCAAGTAAATTAGTTTGCTCGGCTATCTCTTCGATGGTTTTAGAAATATGACTGACAGTATGTGATTGTTGATGAAGTTGAGTGACCTTATTGAGGCTAGTGGTGCCCTTGTGGACCATTTTTTCAGTGACTTTTTGAGCGCTTAGAGCCGCCTTTTGGCCGAGCTCTGAGTAGTGTTTTGCTTCAGTACTCGCGCTTGCCACGTTTTTTACCTGTTCAGCGACATCTTTGATACTTTGACTCATTTCAATCACTGCGCTTGCCGAGGCCTCACTCGCGGCGGCCTGTTGTAGCGCCCCGCGAGCGACCGACTGCGCTTGTTGAGAGAGCTCTTTGGAGCAGTGGCTAATTTCCGCTAGGGCGTCTTGGTGTTGGGCAACTTGGCGTTGCTGTTGTCTCATCAGATCTAATTGTTGATAACGGGTATTGTGAAAGAAGTATGCCGCAAAACCTTTACTGTGTTCCTCTACGGGGTGTTGTACATGGGCGGTCAGCAGTTTAAGTAAGTACAGGTTGGCGATGGCGAATACGATGTTAACGGATACCATACTAAGGCTGAGTTGCGAATGATATTGCAGTAATATCAATAGACTCAAACTGATGACTAGTAGATGACTAAATAAAAATAAGTAGAAAATAGCCCTTGCTCTACGCATGTATAGTCCTCGCTGGGATGAACACTGATGCTGTTGTTTATCGGATAAAGCAAAGACCATTCCTTTTTGATGATTTTATTTTAAAGCGTGATTGAGAGAGTCTTGGCAAAGTCGTAGCATTTGCTGGTGGTGATAGCGTAGTTGCGGTAATTGCTGGCGCTGATTAAGTTTGTGCCAATGCAGCATAAGATCATTAAATTCTTCATAATACTGGTTATTTATCTTGGTATTTAATAACACCAAGGTTTCGTCTATTTGTTGTTTGGTGCTTGCGAGTGCCACACTGGGAAGTCGTGATTGAGCCAGTTGTTGTGCTTGCAGGCGCCAATGGCGTCGTAGATTCCGATCTAGCGACAGGATCAGCCGTTGGTATTTGGCCCGTTGTTGCTGTGCTACACCGCGACGAGCACGGATAATTGCAGGAATAGGAATGACTGCTACGACGAATAAACTCAATATCACAAACCATACACTCAGCACCGCTGCGCTCCTGTGCCAGAAACCGAACTAGAAGGATCTTAGCAAAAAGCAAACCATAATCTAGAATGAAGGCTTTCTCACCATATATATCGCTAGTTTTTTGCAAAATGTTAGTGAACTGTGTGGTTGTCGTGTCTTGGGTGTTAATTTGCTTGTTGAGCGCGGTGTTGCGGAGAGGCCACTCATAAAAAACGCACTAATTTAGTGCGTTTTTTTAAGGAATGCACAATCCTGAGCTTAGCTAAGTTGCACTGGAATCGCCTTACTGGTACGAACCACATCATTGTGCTGATTGAGGTATACCAATGAAGGTTTATGTTGCTGCACTTGTTTGGCATCAAGGCCTACGTAGGCACAAATAATGACGCGATCGCCGACGGCGGCTCGTCGGGCAGCGGCACCATTCACTGAAATGATTTTAGAGCCGCGTTCGCCTGCAATGGCGTATGTTGAAAAACGTTCACCATTCTCGATGTTATAGATATCTATTTTCTCGTATTCCAGTATGCCGGCTAAATCCAAAATGTCCTGATCGATGGCGCAGGAGCCTTCATAGTTCAGTTCTGCATGAGTTACACGAGCCTGATGTAACTTGCCTTTAAGCATGGTTGTTTGCATGGACTTCTCTCTATTAATTGACGATTTGTTTCAACGCAATCACGCAATTATCGATGAGTCTAACTTCCCCGAGAAAGGCCGCTAGTAGAATAACAGCACGTTGTGAGTGAGGCGTTAAGGGCGCGAGTGTATCTGCGTCAACGATATCGATCCCGTCACAAATAAAACCATGTTGTTCAAGCTGTTGTTTGGCTTGAATGGATAGCGATTGCTGGTTGCCGTAGCTTAATTGCTCGGCTAATGTGTACATCTGTTTGGCCAGTTGTGGTGCCACTTGGCGTTGCTCTGGGCTGAGTCGAGAATTACGCGAACTCATCGCGAGTCCATCGGTTTCTCGTATCGTAGCCAGCCCTATAATCTGGATTGGCAACAGGAGGTCTTGTGTCATCTTACGGATCAAGGCTAATTGCTGAAAATCTTTCTCGCCAAAAATTGCCACTGAAGGCTGTACTAAGTTAAATAATTTACAAACGATGGTCGAAACACCATCAAAATGTCCAGGCCGCAAGGCCCCTTCTAAGATGGTGGATAAACCAGGGACTTGAACTTTGGTTTCTTCGGCTAAGCCGTTTGGATACAAGGTCTCAGGGCTTGGCACAAATGCTAAGTTTGCACCAGCTGCCGTTAAGGCTGTTAAGTCTTGCTCAAGGGTGCGCGGATAGTTTGCCAAATCATTGGGGTTGTTAAACTGTAGCGGATTCACGAAAATAGACACCACCACATAATCACATTCGGTCTGCGCCCGTTTGACCAGTGCGATGTGACCCGCATGTAGGTTGCCCATCGTGGGGACAAAACCAATTCGTAATTGTTGGTGGCGAACATGATCTAATTGCGAGCGTAACTCGTCGGGTTGCTGAATGACTTTAATCATTTAGTTGAAGCTCTGCTCTGTGCCGGGAAATTCTCCGGAAGCCACTTGCTTGATGTAACGACTAACAGCACTGGCGATATCCCCCGTTTCGGCTAAAAAGTTTTTCGAAAATTTGGGAATATGCCCCTTGCTAACGCCAAAAGCATCGTGCATCACCAAAATTTGCCCATCAGTTACATTACCAGCACCGATACCGATGACAGGGATAGTTAATGCGGCGGTAATTTGCTGGGCTAAGGCCAATGGAACACACTCTAATACTAATAATTGTATACCAGCGGCTTCCAAGCGCTTGGCGTGGTCGAGCATTTGCTGTGCTTGTTGTTCACTTCGCCCCTGTACTTTATAACCACCAAATACATGCACCGATTGTGGCGTGAGACCGAGATGACCACAAACCGGTACCCCCCGCTCAACGAGGCCAGTGATGGTTTGGCTCAGCCATTCTCCGCCTTCTAACTTTACCATTTGAGCGCCTGCCTGCATTAACTTAGCGGCATTTTGGTAGCTTTGTTCGGGTGTGGCGTAAGACATGAAAGGAAGGTCGGCAACAATCATGCTGGTGTCACTCCCTCGAGCCACACATCGGGTATGGTAGGCAATCTCATCAACAGTTACTGCAAGGGTATCTTGGTGGCCTTGTAGTACCATCCCTAGTGAATCACCTACGAGTAGCAGATGCATGCCAAGTTGGTCAAATAACGCGGCAAAGCTCGCATCATAGGCGGTGATACAGGAGAATTTCTGGTTATTCTGTTTAAATTGTTGTAATTGAGAAACCGTTATTCTGCTCATAATAGGTTACCGTTTACACCAAGATAGGCATAAATTTGTTAGTGAATTTTTTGTTTACGCCCATTCGAGTGGACGTTTATAAACTTGTAAGCCGTTAGTATCGATAGATTCTGCTAATTTTAGTAGCTGACTCCCGTCAGGTAAGCATAAATCTACGGCTATTTCAGCAAGTGGTAATAATACAAACTCTCGCTGCTTCATGCCATAGTGCGGTACGGTTAGTCGGGGACTATCGATGATTTGATTGGCGTAGAGCAATAAATCGAGATCTAAGGTGCGTGGTCCCCAACGTTGATTTTTGCGAACTCGACCTTGTTGTTGCTCGATGGATTGAGTGAGATCGAGTAGCTGAAGCGGTTGTAAGGAAGTGTCTAAACTGAATACTGCGTTTAAATAATCGGGCTGGTCCTGTGGTCCCATCGGGCGACTGCGATACAAGGATGAACTCGCCACTAATTTCAGTTGTGGATGAGCAGCCAGTGCGCGTCTAGCTGCTATTGCCTGATGAAGTGGATCGACTAGATTACTGCCTAGGGCAAGATAACAACGAGCCATGGTTAATCGTCAGTTTTTTTCGGCTTACGGGGCCGACGACGGCTCTTGGTGCGGGCAGACGTTTTATTGAGTTCTCGCACCATGGTATTACGACCTTGCTCATTACTGCGCTGCCATTGTTGCCACCATTGACTAAGCTCCAATAATTTGGGTTCTTGAGTGGCCTTGGCGCGTAATTCTAAGAAGTCAAAGGCGGCTCTAAAGCGAGGATGACTAAAGGTTTGGAAGGCGCGTTTGCCGAAGCGACGATCAAGTCTTGCTTGTAGCTGCCAAATTTCGCGAATACCAGTGGTAAAACGTTTAGGTATTGCGACGCTCTTGCATTGTTGCTCTAGTAACCAGTTCATCGCCATGGCAGAGGCATCATGCTCGCCAAGTGATAGTTCGATCAATAATTCGTCTTTCTTAATTTCCAATAAAGGCCACAGTAAAGCAGCGAAAACGAAGGCTGGCGTGACTTTTTGCTCGCCATTTACCCGTTTATCGGTGCTGGCTAGCGCCATAAGCATGAAGCGTAGTTCTGGTGATTCTTCATCCCATTGTTGTAATAAGGGTTTGAGTAAGGGGAATAATGGGTAAAGAAGTTGGGTTTCGGCCAACATCTTAAAGGTATCTCTTCCTTCACCGCTTAAAAATAACTTGAGGCATTCTTCAAACAAGCGGGCGGAAGGGATCTCTTTTAGTAGATGCCCATGTTGAGCAATTGGGGCTAAGCTCTCTGGCGCAATACTAAAATCGAGCTTAACGGCAAAACGTACCGCGCGGAGCATCCGCACCGGATCTTCTCGATAACGCGTTTCCGGCTCGCCGATCAGTTGTAAGCGTCGTTCGGCAATATCGGTAATTCCGCCAGCAAAGTCGACCACTGAAAAATCGGCGATATTGTAATATAAGGCGTTCACCGTGAAATCTCTGCGCTCGGCATCTTCTTCAACGCTACCGTAAACGTTATCTCTTAGCAGCATGCCTTCTTCACTGCGTTTCGATTCGTTGTTTGCAGCATCGCTATCGTGATGGCCTCGGAAGGTGGCAACCTCGATAATATCGCGCCCAAATAAAATGTGTGCTAAACGGAAACGGCGACCCACTAAGCGGCAATTACGGAATAAGGCTTTGATCTGTTCTGGTGTCGCATTGGTTGCAATGTCGAAGTCTTTAGGTTGTTTGCCGAGCAGTAAATCCCTTACGCCGCCACCTACTAAATAGGCTTTATAACCAGACTTATGTAAACGGTATAATACCTTGAGTGCATTTTCACTAATATCCTGACGGGAAATATTGTGTTCGGCACGCGGGATCACTTGTTGCACCAGTTTGGCCGGCTCGACACTATTGGTTTGCATGATCCGTTTATATACTTTGGCGAGTTTGCGTAAAATGGGTGCCCCCTTGAGCGCGCATTATCTACATGGTGAAAATAAGGCGCTAATATAGCTTTTTTACACAAAAATACAACCAATTCACGGTTCTAGCATGTCGAGCTTTGTCTATCCAGCTGGTCACTCTTTGCTGCTTCTTTATACAAAACAGTACGATGGCTTGGCGTGAGGCAAAGCAAATAAGCTCGCTGTTGGGACTAAATAAGTGATAGGAGCTATCTGTAAGCGCCGATGACAAAGCTTAGAGTCGGTTGATTGATGCGGGTTGGTATTATTCAATGCCTTAACGACTGAGCTTTTAATTCTTAGACTAAAGGGAAGGTCTACCGTGCAGGGTTTGGTGAGCGTTAATGGCTGTTCTTGTATCCACTTGAAGCCAAGTTGACTTCGAAATCCTAAGCGACTTTAGCGGAGCGCTGTTTTAGGGATTGTTTCTAACTGCCAATTGATGACTGCCTCGGTCAATATTTGTTCACAACTGAGTTCAATCCACCCGGTTTCAACCGTTTGTCCTAGAAAGCCTAGCGCATGCAGCAACAGTTGTTGCGCTTGTTTGCCCGAAATTGAAGGCGCGTGATTCTGTTTACTCAGCTTATGGCCTTGTGCGTCATAAACCAGGGGAAGGTGGAGATAACGTGGCGCTGGCTGTTTTAGTAATTTAAAAATGCTCAGTTGGCGTCCGGTGGTGAAGATCAGATCAGCACCGCGTACCACCTCGGTAATACCTTGTTGGTAGTCATCCAAACTTACCGCAAGATTATAGGCGTACAAACCATCACGTCGCTGAATGATGAAGTCTTCTTCGGCTAAGGCTTGCGTAATCGAGACCTTGCCATACAGACCGTCTTGAAATTGATAAATGGGCTGGTCAGTCATCAAGCGAGTTGCTAAATCACCTTGCTTGAGTTGTTTATGGCGACAGTGGCCTAAATAGTAACCGCCATCGGCTTTAATTTGTTTGCGAGAGCACTGGCAAAAATAAGCTTTGTGGTCTTGTAAGCATTGGTCTATGAATTGTTGATAGCTGTCTAAGCGTTGGCTTTGGTAGCATACAGTTTGGTCCCAGTAGAGCGAAAACTGTTCTAGTTGTCTTAAGATCAGGCTGCTGGCACCGGGCTGCTCTCGGGGCGGATCAATATCTTCGATACGGACTAGCCATTGGCCATTGTGGCTTCGGGCCTGTAAATAACTGCCAAGGGCGGCAACCAGCGAGCCTAAATGCAAGGGGCCTGAAGGGGAGGGTGCAAAGCGGCCTACGTAGGGCTTAGTGTCCATAGTTAAGTGATGGCTAATAAGTTTAGGCAGAACGAAACTGAGCTCATCTCTGCCTAAACTTGAATAAACTAGCCTACCAGCTGCTTCTCTTTGATCTCAGCTAGGGTTTTACAATCGATACACAGATCGGCTGTGGGTCTTGCTTCTAAACGACGGATCCCGATTTCGACACCACAGGCATCACAAAAACCGAAGTCTTCATCAATCTTGAGCAAGGTCTTCTCGATTTTCTTGATCAGTTTGCGTTCGCGATCGCGAGTGCGAAGTTCAAGGCTGAACTCTTCCTCTTGAGCCGCTCGGTCAACTGGATCAGGGAAATTAGCCGCTTCGTCTTTCATGTGGGTAACCGTGCGATCGACTTCTTCACGAAGTTGATTACGCCACGCTTCAAGTATGATTCGGAAGTGGTCAATCTGAGCATCGTTCATGTACTCTTCGCCAGGCTGAGCTTGATAAGGTTCAACCCCTGCGATAGAGAGCACACCTAGTGTTTTCTTTTTGCCTTCAGGCATACTTCTCTCCCAAATTCCGTACGACTTTATTCGTTTAATAGTCGAGGATGTAAATTTAGGCGGGTATCTATATCAGAAAGGATTAGTTACCGCAAATAAAATGAAACGAATTTGCTATTGCCACCTAAGCTCAGTGAAACATTTTGGACTGTTTGTCGATTTATTAACCGCTCCTATATTTGTCAGGGAGAATGACTCACTGTTGATCAATTCAGCAGTGGTGCCGCTAAGGATCAAGTTGGTCCGTAAGGAATGGTCTGGCTTGAGTTTACTTAGCTTCGTGTTACCAATATGTGAATATAAGTATACACGTATATTGCAATATGCGGGTGATTTAATAGCTTGCTAATGGGTGTTGTAAAAGACAGGCCTGAGGGCTGAGACTAGCCTTGTAGGCTAGAATTTCCACGCCTTGTTGTTTTGCTTGTTCGAGCAAAGCTGCATATTGAGGATCGATGTGAGCGGCAGCCTGTACATTGTTAATACCGCTGTGGAGTACCGCAAACAATAGTACCGCACGATGTCCCTGTTGTTTCATCGCCATTAACTCTCGCAAATGTTTTTGCCCCCGATGGCTAACCGCATCGGGAAAGTAGCCTTTTCCTTGTTGTAATAAAGTGCAAGACTTGACTTCGAGATAGCATAGTGGCTTTTCAGGAGCGCTCAGTAAAAAATCGACGCGACTGTTCTCGCTTCCATATTTCACTTCGCGTTGGATATTGGGGTAAGCCTTCAGTTCGTCAATCTGCTGATTGTTTATTGCTTCTTCGACTAAGTGGTTGGCTTGAGCGGTATTCACGCAGATGATGTCGTTATTGGCTGTTTGGCAGAGTTCCCAAGTGAGGGCGTATTTGCGTTTGAGGTTACTCGATTGGCTATACCATACGGTGCTACCTGGCTCGGCACAGCCAGTCATTGCCCCCGTGTTGGCACAATAAATCGTGGTTTCGCTGCCGTCGGCGAGTCTTACATCGGCTAGAAAGCGCTTATATCGTTTGAGTAGGATCGCGGCTTGTAAAGGTGGCTTAAATTGCATGGGGCTGACTGTCGGTAAATGATTCGAGATGATTTGATGCTAGCATTTTCACGGCTGGCTTGCGTAGTGGTATCTTCGTTGTTCGTTACTTGGGTCGATCGCGCGAATTGGTTAAACTAAGCAGGTTTTATAATGATTTAAGTTTAGGAGCTGCTTTGAGTGCGTTACCGGTAGCACAGATTTTCCCTGCCTTGTTAGAGCAGTTCAGTTTACGGCAAAACTTTATTGTGTGTGCTCCGCCAGGAGCGGGCAAGTCGACAGCTCTGCCCTTGATGTTGCTGCAACAAGCCGCTTTCAAGGGGAAAATTATTATGCTGGAACCCCGTCGTTTAGCGGCTCGCAACATCGCCCAATACTTGGCGAGCCAATTAGGTGAAGCGCTTGGTCAGCGGGTTGGTTATCAAATGCGCGGCGATAACCGCCAGTCAGCGAATACCCAGTTATTGGTGGTGACCGAAGGGGTATTAACTCGTTTGATCCAAAGCGATCCTGAATTGAGCGGAGTCGGGTTGCTTATCTTCGATGAATTTCATGAGCGTAGTCTCCACGCCGATTTAGGTTTAGCGCTCAGTTTGGAGGTGCAGCAAGCTTTTAATCCCGAATTAAAGTTGATGTTAATGTCGGCCACTTTAGAAAGTGAGCATTTACAGCAAATCCTTCCCGATGCCTTATTACTTGAGAGTGAAGGGCGTAGCTTTCCTATTACTTACAGTTATCATCCGATAGCACGCGATTGGCAATGGAGCGAACGTGTGGCGCAACGCTGTATGCTGGCGGTATCAGAGCAGGTGGGGAATCTGTTGGTATTTTTGCCTGGTAGCGGCGAAATTCGTCAGGTGGCTCAATATTTGTCTGCTGAGCTGCCCGCTGAGCTGCCCGCTGAGCTAGAGCTGCACTGCCTATATGGCCAGTTGTCCTTGGCTGAGCAGCAAGCGGCAATCCAGCCACCCGCGCAAGGGAAGCGCAAATTGGTACTCGCGACCAATATTGCTGAAACGAGTTTAACCATCGATGGGATTAGCTGCGTGATTGACTGTGGATTCGAGCGGCAGGCGAGTTATCATGCAAGCAGTGGAACCAGCCGCCTGCAAACCAAGATGATCTGCAAGGCTTCGGCTATCCAACGTGCGGGGAGGGCTGGACGCTTACAAGCGGGCCACTGTTATCGCTTATATAGTGAAGAACAGTTAAATCATCGTCCCTTTGCCAATAGCCCAGAAATTTGTCGCAGTGAATTGAGTCGTTTGCAGATCGAATTGCTGCAATGGGGGGCTAATGCGGCAGAGTTAACTTGGCTGGATGCGCCGCCTGCGGCCCACTTAGCTCAGGCTGAGCAGCTGTTGATTGAGTTGGGACTGATGACTTCACAAGGGCGGCTAAGCCCAACGGCCGAGCGACTTGGCCGAGCGGGAATTGGACCGCGTATGTTTGCTCTTATTGAACAAGCTCAGCGCTGGCAGCAACAGTTTTCGCAAGCCGGCTTGGTATGGCGAGCTTGCCAATTGGTTGCCTTGTTAGAATTGAACTTACCCATTAAAGCCGATGAACCGAATCAAGCCATCCTTAACTTACAAGGCGCCGCGAAGCAACAATATAAACAGCAGCTTGGCCAGCTCGCTCAGCGTTTTAAGGTTACGGTTGCCGACCCCATCGATGCCAAATGGGATGGTTTACTATTGGCCCAAGCTTTTCCTGATCGGATCGCCTTAAAGCGGCAAGGAACGGCGTATACTTGTAGCGCGGGGTTTGGTTTAGAATTGGATGAGCAACACCCCTTGCTGAAACAGCAAGCGTTGGTGGTGGTTGATTTATATTGGCCAGAAGGACGTACTCAAGCGCGGCTGGCGCTAGCTTGTCCACTTGATTTAGCTGAGCTTGAAAGCCGACAAGCCGAGCGTTTTAGTACTCAGTTGTATTGCAGTTGGTCTGATTCGGCGAAACGAATTGTTGCGGAGCAACGTAAACAACTGGGGGCACTGGTATTACATCGACAGCCTTCAACTCGCTTTGAGCCTAGGCAAATTAGCCAAGCCTGGTTGCAACAAATACATAGTAAGGGTTTTGCCTGGTTACCGATTGGTGAACGAGCCCAAGCATGGTTACAGCGGGTATGTTGTGCTCAGCAGTGGTTTAGTGAATTGGCTTGGCCCGATTACAGTGAGCAGGCCTTGCTCGCCGAGGTTGAACAGTGGCTATTGCTGGATCTACAAGCGTGCCGTAGTTGGCAGCAACTTAAAAACCTTGATTGGTTAGCGTTACTTAAATCGCGACTCACTTGGCAGCAGCAACAGCAGCTGGAACAATATGCGCCGATCCACTATTTAGCGCCTTCGGGAAATCGAGCGACCATTCGATATCAGTTGGGGCAAGCGCCGATGGTGTCGATTAAACTGCAAGAGATGTTCGGCCAACCGCAGTCGCCACGGCTGGGGAATAAAATCGCTTTGACACTGGAGCTATTATCCCCTGGCGGGAAAGCATTACAGCGAACCCAAGATTTAGCCAGTTTTTGGCAATCAGCTTATATAGAAGTAAAAAAAGAAATGAAAGGGCGTTATCCTAAGCACCCATGGCCCGATGATCCGGTTCTGGCACAAGCCACCCATAAAACCAAACGTCAATTAAAGCAGTAAGGCAGTATGAGTCCAAAAGTGTCCCTTTCTACCCCAAAAAAAGCGAGTGCGAAGAAGCCGGCTGCTAAGAAAAAAGCGGCCAATAGTCGAACAAAGCCTAAATCAAGGGCACGCAGCAAGGCGAAACCATCTCGTAGTCAAAAGATTTCTTTAAAAAAACGTTTGTTTTCTTTGAGCTGGAAACTTGCTTTAGTGTCGACCCTATTGATTGCTGCTTGGGGGGTATTGTTAGATGGTAAAATTCAGCAACGGTTTAGCGGTGACAAATGGCAGTTACCAGCAGCTGTATATGGTCGAGAGTTACAGCTTTATCCCGGTTTACGTTTAAGTCGTAAAGAGTTGCAAGATGAGCTGGCCTTGCTGAATTACCGTAAGGTGAAGCGGGCCAAACATGGCGGTGAGTACGCCGTGTCTAAAACTAAAATAGAAGTGGTGCGTCGGCAGTTTGATTTTGCCGATGGTGTCGAGCCAGAGTTACCGATGTTACTTACCTTTGGTCCATCTCGTTTGGCCAAAATTCAACATCGTGATAGCGGAGAAGAGATCGCACAAACACGTCTCGATCCAGTGCTGCTAGAACGTTTAAATGTGACCGAGCAAGAAGATCGCTTATTTGTGCCGCTGGCTGAGATCCCCGATAATCTGAAACAAGCACTGATCCTCACCGAAGATCGGCACTTTTATCAGCATGATGGGGTTTCCATGATGGCCATCGCGCGAGCCATGTTGGTTAACCTGCGAGCGGGTCGCACGGTACAAGGCGGCAGCACCATCACTCAGCAACTAGCCAAAAATTTCTTTCTCACTCGCGAACGAACGCTTTGGCGAAAAATACAGGAAGCGTATATGGCCTTGCTGATTGATTTTCGTTATAGCAAGGATGAAATCCTTGAGAGTTACTTAAACGAAGTTTATCTGGGGCAAAATGGCAGTAATGCGGTACACGGTGTTGGTTTAGCCAGCTATTTCTACTTTGGCCAGCCGGTGAGTGATTTGTCGGTGGAACAAGTTGCGTTATTAGTGGCAATCGTGAAGGGGCCTTCTTATTACGATCCTTGGCGTCATACGCAACGCGCCACTGAGCGCCGTGACTTGGTGCTACGTATTCTTGCCGAAGCAGGAACTTTAACTGCTAAGCATTACAAACAAGCGGTACAGCAGCCTCTTGGCTTGAGTAAACGCGGTAGTATGGGTTACCAAAAAACCCCTGGCTTTGTCTCTTTGGTTCGTCGCGAGCTACAGCAACATGCAAGTAATTGGCGCAATTATAATGGGGTGAAGGTGTTTACTACGCTCGATCCTTTATCGCAACGGCATGCTCAGAGTGCCGCGCAAGCAGTACTTAATCAACTCGATAAGAGCCACAAAAAACAATTACAAACTGCGATGGTGATTAGTGAGCGACAAACCGGAGCAATTCGAGCGCTAATTGGCAGTCGGGAGCCTAATGACCATGGTTTTAATCGGGCTTTAGATGCGCGTCGGCAAATTGGCTCATTGGTCAAACCCTTCGTTTATTTAACCGCTTTAGAGCAAGGCCATCAATTGGGAGAATTATTGGAAAATAGCCCCTTATCGGTACGCCTAGATGATGGCTCAACTTGGCAACCAAATAACTACGATAAGCAGTTTAGTGAGCCGGTGATGTTAGTTCGTGCTTTAGCCGAGTCGCTGAATGTGCCGACAGTGCGTTTAGGTTTAGAGCTTGGTGTGAATTCGGTATTACAAACTTTGCAACAAGCGGGTTTAGAGACCAAAGCAAAACCTTACCCGGCCTTACTGCTGGGAAGCCTCAGTTTGTCACCTTACCAGTTGGCGCAACTTTATCAAACGCTAGGCGGTGATGGTGAGTATCGTCCGTTGTACGCGGTACATCAAGTGAATGACGGCCAAGGTCATGTTTTATATAAAGCGGATAGTGAGCCACAGCGCCGTTGGTCGGAAATGGCCAACTATCAGATTTTATATGCAATGAGTCAAGTGACTCGCAGTGGGACTGCTCGTTCACTAAAATGGCGGATCCCTAAGGTAGATTTGGCGGGTAAAACTGGTACCACCAATGATTTACGTGATAGCTGGTATGTGGGGATCGACCAACGAGAAATTGTGACTGTGTGGGTTGGGCGCGATGATAATAAACCGGCTGCTGTTACTGGGTCATCGGCGGCACTGCCAGTTTATGCTGCCTATTTAAAAACCTCTTATCCGCAATCGTTACGAGCCATGCAACCCGATCAATTGAGTTGGGTGCATTTTGCAAGCCGCGATGGGCGACCTACAATTGCGGGTTGCGGCGAATCAGTCTTGTTACCCGCACCAAGCAGTCAAGCCGAGTTGGCGAAAGGCTGTATCCAGCAGACGGCGAGGAAGGCAAAAACGTGGCTGCAAAGCCTCTTTAACTAATCTAAAGGACCGATCATGCTACAAGCAATTCAAGCGCAAGTGATGTTGCAGCTTCAAGACGATATGAATACTAAAGTTAATCCAGATTGGTTGCAGGCGCGCTCACCATTTTTACGCGCAGTTGTGATTGAAGGGGCAGAAGCCATTGAGCACCATGGTTGGAAATGGTGGAAGAAACAGCACTGTGATTTAGAACAACTGCAAATGGAGCTGGTAGATATATGGCATTTTGTGTTGTCAGAGCGACTACTGCAGTTTGCGGGAAAGCATTCTTTGGCTGAGGATTCCATTTTTGCGAATATCGCTGAAACAAGCCTTGAGTTTGATGGCCAAAGTTACGTCTTCACTGAGCTTGATTTACTCGAAAAGTTAGAGCTGTTGATCGGCTTAGCGGCAGCTAAACGCACCAGTATCGGGCTGTTTTCTGCCTTGCTCCTTGATTGTAAAATGGATTGGCAATCCTTGTATCAACAGTATGTGAGTAAAAATGTACTTAATTTTTTCCGACAAGATAACGGTTATAAACAAGGCACTTACCGTAAAGTATGGGATGGGCGCGAAGATAACGAGCATCTGGTTGAATTGATGACTCAACTGGATGCAACGGCGGCAACTTTCCAGCAAGATTTGTATCATGCCCTCCAACAACGTTATGGCCGCTCTAAGTAGAGATATGTTCCATTTTGGCGCATGTTTTGCGCCTAGTTAGCGCAGTTTATTGAGCTGTGTAGATACCTTTGCAATTTTTATTTATATCATGCTAGGAAAATCGCAAAAAAAGAGTATATTCTGCTGTGTATTGACTTTGTTGTTGATTGAATTAGATATTTTTGTGAAATTTGGTTTTTGCCACGCCTTGGCCTTGTTATTGCAACAATTTATTTGTGGGTTTAGGCAGAGCGCCGAATACCAAATATTTTGTTAAGTTGTAGAGGTAAATAACATGGCTTTTTCTAGTTTTAGAGGTGCTTCAGGTGCCAGTTTTTGTCCAAGTAAATCAGCTGACGAACAAGCGCAGACGCCGACTAAGCCCAAAGTTAACTAATTGCAACATCACTCCTTTACCTCATGTGTAGCGAGAGTGAAGTATTTACTTTGAGTTCATGGTGATTTTGAACGGTTAATGACATTCGCTTAAACGAGTGTTGATTTTGCTACGCTATTGTTGCGTTGCAAGAGACGATTCCGCTTGCTTATTGGTTCACCGTCGCTGGTGGTTGCGCTTCATCTTGCGCTGATCGTTGGTGGATTGAAAAATATTCAATCGTAAAACTAGTGTTGCGCAGAGCCTTGCAAGAGTTTGTTTACTGCATCTGCAAGGCTGGGTGATGAGCGATTAAAGCTTAGGTATAACTGGTGCGATAACCGGGACGATAACGGTCGTTAAATGCCGATTGCTCCAAGAGCGCTTCGGGCAGTCGATGGCTGGCGAAGGCGGGCTTAGACTGTGATACTGGCGCTTGGCGACTTGCAGCAGGGCTAGCCTGAAATAAGTTTAATAATTCCTGTTCACGGATAGCTTCAAACATAACGAACTCCTATTGAATGTTCGCGCCATGCTGGCGCTTTAGCTGAATTTTTAGTCCGCCCGCAAGTTGGCGAGTAAATCGGCGGCAAAGCTAAGTTAGCAAATAGACATCCAGACGTCCATGAATTAAAGCTTATATCTCATAACAATCTGTTATTACATTGCAGGCTGAAAGAGATAAGATAAGCCGAACAGATGGATAAGGTGAGTACTACTGGCATGTTAAAACTGTTGTACCTGATCATTGGCTGGATATCAGTTCTATTGGGTACCCTCGGCATTTTCCTTCCTTTATTACCGACCACGCCTTTCATGCTGTTGGCTGCGGTTTTGTTTTCTAAAAGCTCGCCCCGTTTTGAGCGTTGGCTGCAACAGCACCGGGTCTTTGGTCCCTTGATTGAGGATTGGCACCAATATGGCGTGGTTAGCTTGCGAGCGAAGTGCAGTGCGACCATCATGGTGCTTATTTCCGCTGCTTTGATGTTGTGGTTTCAGGTGCCTTGGATAGGTCGTATGGTGGCCGCTGCTTGTTTATGCTCGGTGATGATTTTTTTATGGACTCGGCCTTCCAGGCGAGATCCTTCCGATTAACATCAAGTTCTATTCTGCTGCTTGTGCGATCAGTGCAGCAGTATTGACCGCCGCAATTTTTACTCCGAAGCTTGTGATGTTAGGCAAGGTGCAATTGTGATGTAGGCGAATGGTCTCAGCGCTCGCATGAGGTTTGTCATGGGTGGTATGGGCATCGGCAACCAGTTCGACAGAATATCCCAAACTTGCCGCGCGGCGAATGGTGGTATCCACACAAAACTCGGAGGCATAACCGCAGACGATGAGGTGTTCAACTTGTAGGCTTTTAAGCAAGTCCCCAAGGTCAGTATTGAGGAAGCTATCGGGCGTGGTTTTTCGAATAAAATAGTCGTTGGTTTGGGTCTTTAGGCCCGCTTGTAGTTGCCAGCCATCACTGGCAAATTCGATCGCTGAGTTTGCTTGTTCGTGCTGAATATAAATCACTGGCTGATGCTTCGAGCGCGTCCATCGGCTGAGAACATTTATTCTTTCAATGACTTCATTTATTTCAAATGGTCTGGGTTCGGGATCAAACAAAACGCTTTGTACGTCAATGATTAATAGAGCGGATTTCATATCTTTCCTGCTTTTAATGTTTCATCAGCCATATTGCTTGAGTGTGAGCAATATGACTGATGATGGCTTGCTTAATTGAGTTGAGCGAAACAGCGCTCGGCCGCTGCAATGGTGGCATCGATATCCGCTTCAGTATGCGCATAAGAGGTAAATGAGGCTTCAAATGCTGAAGGTGCTAAATAGATCCCTTCGGCTAGCATTAGATGGAAAAACTGCTTGAAACGTTCGGTGTCACAGGCACAGGCCTGAGCAAAGTTGGTTACTTTTGGTTCTTCGGTAAAGAAGAAACCGAGCATCGCGCCAACTTGGTTGATGCTCAGTGGAATGTTTTGCCGCTCGGCTGCGTCTTTTAGGCCCTTGGCTAAACGTTCGGTTATCGCATGAAGATGTTGGTGGACAACTGGATCACGTAGTGCACTTAAAGAAGCTAAACCTGCTGCCATCGCGATGGGGTTTCCAGAGAGGGTGCCTGCTTGGTAGACCGGACCAACAGGTGCTAAGTATTCCATGATTTCTTTTTTACCACCGAAGGCGCCCACAGGCATGCCGCCGCCAATGACTTTTCCTAAGCAGCTGAGATCAGGCGTGACGCCGTAGTGTGCTTGTGCACCGCCTAAGGCGACCCGAAAGCCAGTCATTACTTCGTCAATAATGAAGACACTTTGATATTTATCACAAATGGCGCGTAGCCCTTGTAAGAAGCCGTCGACAGGTGGAATGCAGTTCATGTTGCCAGCAACGGGTTCGACGATGATACAGGCAATTTGCTCTGGGTAAGCGACAAATAAGGCTTCAACCGAGGCTAAGTCGTTGTAGGTGGCGGTGAGTGTATGTTGGGCAAAATCGGCAGGGATCCCTGGAGAGCTGGGTTGGCCTAATGTAAGGGCACCTGAGCCAGCTTTGACTAAAAGTGAGTCGGCGTGGCCGTGGTAGCAACCTTCAAATTTGAGGATCTTGTCGCGTCCAGTATAACCGCGAGCGAGACGAATGGCACTCATGGTTGCTTCGGTTCCCGAATTGACCATGCGCACTTGATCCATCGAAGGCACCAGTTCACATACTAAGTTCGCCATCTCAATTTCACTGGCAGTGGGCGCGCCAAAGCTTAGGCCTTTGGCTGCGGCATCAACCACGGCTTGGTGAATTTTAGGATGGTTATGACCAAGGATCATCGGTCCCCATGAGCCCACATAGTCAATATAGCTATTGCCATCGACATCAAAAATACGGGCTCCGTCAGCTCGTTCAATAAATAATGGGGTGCCGCCAACGCCATTAAATGCTCTTACGGGTGAGTTTACGCCGCCAGGAATAGTTTGTTGAGCTTGGGTAAATAGTTGTTCTGAAAGAGACATGAAGTAATCCTTTAAAATCGTCAACGAGGGCTGAAAAGCACCGAATGGCGCTCACTATAACAAACAATGTAGGAGGGAAAAATCTCTGGTTTGTTGCAAGGCTTAATTATCGGTAAACTAGCGGTTTTTATTGTTCAGTGAGTTTTTCGTGCTTAAGCCTAAGTTGGTTGTGGTTAGTTTGGTTGGTGTATTAGCACTTACCTGTGTTTATGGTGTGTCGGTGGTGGCGGAGCAAAAGGACCAACTCAGTGCGCAGTTACAACAGCAGTTGAGTGTAGCTTTAGATAGCCAAGCAATATTACAACAACGCCTAGCACTCTTGAGTTTAGAGCAAGATACTAGCCTTGCAGAAATTGCGTCGTTAAAACAAAGTCTAAGTGAACGCAACGCCGAAAATTCCGACTTAAACCAAGAGCTGATGGTTTACCGAAAAATTATGGCACCCGAGCAACAAGCTGGTGGCTTGAAAATTGAGCAGCTGCATATCGAACCCACATTAAGTCCTGGTTACTTTCGAGTGCAGTTGTTATTAATGCAGGTGTCGCGTAATAAGCGTTGGTTAAGTGGTGAGGTGGAGTTGGTGGTGGTGGGTAGTCAAGATCAGTTGCCGAACCAATATAGCTTAGCTGATTTACAAACCACGCCCGAACCCTTAAGTTTTAAGTTTCGTTATTTTCAGGAACTAAATACCGAGATTAAACTGCCAGTAGGCTTTTTAGCCGAGCGAGTTGAGTTAAAGGCTAAACTGAAGGGCGATCGTTGGAATAAGGCGGCGGAAATATTATACCAAGAAAACTGGCCATCTTTGGGTAATACTTGAATAAATTACTCGGGTATTGGATAATCTGGCTTAGCTTATATATTTAAGGAATACACCGTGTCAGAACAAGCTGTAACTGAACAGGTCGCGTTTCCAATTCAATTTACCGATGCCGCGGCATTGCGTGTCAAAGAGTTGGTCGCGGAAGAAGAGAATCCTGCCTTGATGCTACGCGTTTATGTTACCGGCGGCGGTTGCTCGGGCTTTTCCTATGGCTTTACCTTCGATGAAAAAGTCAACGAAGGGGATACCTTAGTGGAGAAACAAGGGGTCTCTATGGTTGTCGACTCGATGAGTTTACAATACTTAGTGGGTGGCGTTGTCGATTTTACATCGGGTTTAGAAGGTTCTCGTTTCTTAGTCAATAATCCGAATGCCAGCGCAACTTGCGGCTGTGGTTCTTCATTTAGCATTTAAGTTCGCTAGAAATAATTTAACCGATTGCTTATTTTTTGATTAAGCCACCTTTAGGTGGCTTTTTTGTTTTACAAGCCAAGCCAAGGCTTGTATTGATTTTGTCAGCTCTGTGCATCAAATAATGCCCTAGTCAATACTTACTTGTATACTTTGAGCCTATTTAGACCAAAGACAGGGAGTATTTGATTGTGTCTACAGGCGTAAAGGGTTTTTTGGCCGCTCGTCCTTATTGGCTTTCTATTGTGATTGTTGGCATCGTTGCGCTATGGATGTTTTCTGGTCAAGTCTCTAATTGGGAGCAGGGCAACGACAATCCGCAGCCTCCCATTGAACAAACGACACATCAACTGACTCGAGTCTTGGTTAAAACCTTTCAAGCTCAGCGCATCGAGCGGAACTTGTTGCTATATGGACAAACTGAAGCTAGTCGTCAGAGTACTATTTCTGCAGAGATCTCGGGTCGGCTGCTTGAGTTTTTAGTGGATGAGGGCCGACCAGTGAAACAAGGACAAGCCTTGGCTCGCCTCGATATTCAAGATCGCCGTTCTCAGTTATTGCGCGCTGAAGCCTTATTAGAACAGCGCCGGATTGAATACGAGGGTGTCAAAGCTTTAAGTAAAAAGGGCTTTCAAGGGAAAGCGCGAGTCGCCGAAGCGAAGGCTTCTCTGGTTGATGCCCAATCGATGGTGAAAACCCTCACCTTAGCCATCGACAATACTCTATTGCTGGCACCTTATGATGGAATTTTTGATGAAAATATAGTTGAGCAAGGTGCCTATTTGTCGATTGGCGATCCTATTCTTCGCTTAGCCGATACCCAACAACTTCGTGTGCGCACCGATGTGTCCGAGCGCGATATCGGGTTGTTGCAGCTTGGTCAAAGGGCGCATGTGAGCTTGGTTACCGGCGAACAGGTAGAAGGGCTTATCGATTTCATCGCCAGTATTTCTAATCCCAATACCCATACTTTTAAAGTTGAGGTATTAATTGATAATCAGCAGCATCTTTTAAAGGCTGGGGTGAGTGCGAGTGTGCGTTTTCCTTTGCTTGAAGTGGAGGCGATAAAGGTGAGTCCAGCGGTATTAGCGCTAGATGATGAGGGCAACCTTGGGGTGAAAACGGTGCGCGACTCAGTGGTGCAGTTTGTTCCTGCTCAGCTAGTTCGCTCAGATCCTGATGGTGCTTGGCTATCGGGTTTTAGCGGTGATAATGAGGTGATAGTGCTGGGCCAAGGGTTTGTGAGTGCAGGAGATAAAGTAGAAGCGGTCTCTCAGCTTGAGTCGTTGGCGCAACCGGAGGCAAACTAATGCATAGCTTTATCGAGGCCATACTGTCACGCACTCGTACGGTGATCTGCTTGTTGGTATTTTTATTTATTAGTGGCACCGTCACTTATATCAACATTCCTAAAGAGTCGGATCCCGACGTTGAGATCCCGTTTATTTATGTTTCTATCCCGCATGACGGCATTTCACCCGAAGATGCCGAGCGCTTATTGCTGCGGCCTATGGAGCAAGCTTTACAGGGTTTAGAAGGTATCAAAGAAATGAAGGCAGTTGCCAGTGAAGGCTTCGCTTCGGTCGCTTTAGAGTTTGTGGTTGGGGTTGAGATTGACCAAGCTTTAGCCGATGTGCGGGCGAAAGTCGACGAAGCCAAACCGAACCTGCCCGATGGGGGGGAAGAGCCTGAAGTTCATCAAGTTACGCTTGCGACCGAACAGCCAGCGGTCACTGTATTGTTATCGGGAGACTTGCCACAACGAGCCTTGTTAAGCATTGCTCGTGACTTGCAAGATCGAATGGAAGCGATGAAACAGGTGCTGGAAGTGAACATTGGTGGCGATCGCGAAGATTTTTTGGAAGTAATCGTCGATCCTTTGCTGATGGAGTCCTATGGCTTGGATCAGGCCGATATTGGTTCCTTGGTGAGTCGGAATAATCGTTTAGTGACCGCTGGGACTTTAGATACGGGAAGTGGCCGTTTTTCAGTGAAAGTTCCTTCGGTGTTCGAAACTGTGAAGGATTTGATCGATTTACCAATTAAGGTGGATGGTGATCGCATCGTAACTTTTGGCGATGTTGCCAGCGCTCGACGTACTTTTAAGGATGCGAGCAGTTATGCCCGGGTTAATGGAAAACCAACCATCTCCTTGGAGGTTAGTAAACGTCCCGGTGAAAACTTGATCGAAACCATCGAGCAAGTGAAAACCCTGATTGCCGAAGAGCGCAAGCTATGGCCTGATTCGGTGGTGGTGGACTATGCTGGCGATCAATCAAAAGATATTCGGACCATGTTGTCGGACCTGCAAAATAATATTTTGTCGGCAGTATTGTTGGTGGTGGTGGTGATTATCGCGGTGATGGGTTTGCGTTCGGCACTGCTGGTGGGGATTGCTATTCCGGGTTCTTTTCTGGCTGGGATCTTGGTTCTGTCACTGGGTGGGCTCACCATTAATATGGTGGTGCTGTTTTCACTGATCATGGCGGTAGGGATGCTGGTGGATGGTGCCATTGTGGTTACCGAGTTTGCCGATCGGCAAATGAGTGAGGGGGTTCCGCGTCATCAAGCTTATTCTTTGGCATCGCAACGCATGGCTTGGCCGATCATTGCTTCCACCGCTACCACTCTTGCGGCGTTTGCCCCCTTGCTGGCTTGGCCAGGAATTAGGGGACAGTTTATGGGATATTTACCGTTGACCTTGATTGCGACGCTGAGTGCATCATTGGTGATGGCATTAATTTTTGTGCCTTCTTTAGGCAACATCTTTGGTCGCCCGCGCAGCTTGAGTCATCAACAACAGCAAGCATTGATTAATGCAGACCTCGGGAAATGGCAGCAACTCGCAGGCATGACTGGCTGGTACTTACGAATATTAAACAAGGCGGTAAGTGCGCCTTGGCGGGTTTTATTATTGAGTATTGTAATTGCTGGGGTGGTGCTCTTTACTTATGTGCGAGCCGGTAAAGGTTTCGAGGATTTTCCCAAGGTTGAACCCGTGGGCTTTAATATTATTGTTCGCTCTTATGGTGATTTCTCGACTGATGAAAAGCTGGAAATCATGAAAAGAGTCGAGCGTCGGATCATCGATATTGAAGATTACGATACGCTCTACAATAAGGTTGGTGGCGATCAACTGGGTAATATCCGGGTGAACCTAAAAGATTGGGATCAACGTCGGCCGGCGGAGGAGGTGATTGCCGATATGCAGGCTCGCCTAGCCCCCTTGGCGGGTTTAGAAATTGAATTTCCTCAAGACAAGGCGGGTCCACCCGTAGGCAAGGATATTCAGTTGGAATTGAGTTCGCGTTTTCCAGAACGTTTAGCCCCCATGGCGAAAAAGATCCGTGCACTGATTGATAATAATCCACATCTGGTGAACGCCGAAGATTCGAGCACCAAGCCAGGTATTGAATGGCAGCTGAAGGTGGATCGCGCTAAGGCCGCACGGTTTGGTGCGGATGTGACTCTCCTGGGTAATACCGTTCAGTTTGTGACCAATGGTTTGAACATTGGTGAATACCGCCCCGATGATGTTGATGATGAACTGGAGATAAGAGTACGCTTCCCTGAAGAAAATCGTAGCATTAGTCGTTTAAGTGAGTTGCGGGTAAAAACCGCCTATGGTCTTGTTCCGATGACCAATTTTGTGTCTTTGGAAGCGAAGCCCAAGCAAGACGTGATCAATAAGGTCGATGGCCGACAAGTGCTTACCGTGAGTGCAGATATGGCGGAAGGGCAGAACTTAAGTTTAGAATTACCTAAATTACGAAAGCAATTGGAGCAATTGCAGCTCGATCCTTTGGTCGATATCCGGGTGCGGGGTCAGAATGAAGATCAACAAGAAAGCATGGAGTTTTTAGTGAAAGCTTTTGTGGTCGCCTTATTTGTAATGGCGCTGATTTTGATTACTCAGTTCAATAGTTTTTATCAGGCATTTTTGATCCTCTCTGCGGTGTTATTTTCCACCGTGGGAGTATTACTTGGCTTGTTAATAGCAGGGCAAGCCTTTGGCATTATCATGAGTGGCATAGGGGTGATTACCCTTGCCGGGATTGTGGTAAACAATAATATCGTATTGATTGATACCTATAACGTGTTGCGTGCCCAGGGGCTGCCTGTGCAGGAGTCGATTATGCGGACGGGCGCTCAACGTTTACGGCCAGTGATGTTAACGACTATCACCACGATCTTGGGTTTAATGCCGATGGTGTTGCAGCTGAACATCGATCTGTTTGAGCGAAGCATTCAATTTGGTGCGCCGTCATCACAATGGTGGTCTCAGTTGGCCACTGCGGTGGCTGGAGGCTTAACTTTTGCGACCTTATTAACTTTGATCCTCACTCCATGTTTGTTGATGTTGGGACAAGTTGTGCCGCGGCAGTTGCGGGCTTTGACTGGCCGAGTTAAGCCTGTTAAGGCTGAAGTTCGCTAAGTTGTGCGGCCTAAAGTATCTTGTTAGTTCCAGAGATTCGCGTTACCGACTATAGCGCGAATCGCTTGATATGCTCCCTTCTAAGACACATCTTGAGCTGTAAGATAGTGATGACGATTTTCGTTTTCTCTTGTTTTTCGGTCGGTCGTTTATTTTTTTGCAATATGAGCTTCTGGTTATCCGGATAGGATTTTAATTATCTGCCAGGTAAGATTTGATTCATCAATCGTCATTTGTTTAGGTATTGCCAGCAATACGTCCTGTGCGAAGGCGGAAGAATCGTTTAAATTGTAAACCTTAGGTTTGAAAGTTCGCAGATCATCGTGAGTGGAATGTTTGTTGAGTCGCTCTCTATCGCAGTGATTATGATTAATTATCAACGTATTATCATTAATTATCAACGTTTTATGATTTTTCTGTTCAACTATGGTTTTCCCAAAGGTGGGTATTCGATTGGTTCCTGTTCGAGCTGTAAAAGTTGTGCTGAAAGGCTCTCTCCACCCATGGTCTCCAAGCGCCATCCTCAAGGAAAGGTTGTTTTTACCGCCTTACAAAAAGGACTTGGGGGAACTGCGTCAGCAAGGTTTAATCAGCCGGGCCTTAAAGGCATGTGGCATGATCTATCAGCGAGTTTCGAATTGGAAAGTGACTAACTAAGTCATTGGTTTTTTATACGCATTATCATGAGTGAGAGGAACCGTGAAAAAAACGACAAAGGCCCTGCTGTGGTCGGCTTTGATTTTTCCAGGTTTGGGCCATTACTACTTAAAAAAATATTTGAGTGGCAGTGTATTACTAGGGCTCGCGCTTGCTGCTTTTTATTATTTGAGCCGTCAGGCAATTCAGAGAGCAACGCAAGTGAGCGAGCAAATTCTTAATGGGAGTGTGCCTTTGGATGCAGCTACGATTGCCAAGTTGGTGACTCAAGCTCCTACGGGAAGCGATGCAGTGATGTTAAATATTGCAACGCTGCTCTTAGGGGCATGTTGGCTGGTCGCGTTACTTGATATTTATCGCCTGCGGCGAAGTTTGTAATTTAGCGATAATGCTCCAACATTTTGTAGTACAGCATACCGATGGCTAAAGCTTGATTGCCAAACCACTCGTTGAGTGGGATCCGAAATTGTTTCATGGCACTAAAGGCGTCAAATTCGCTTAAATGACCACTGATCGCGTTAGCCATGATTTCACCCATGATATGGGAGGTGGCAAGCCCATGTCCGGAGTAGCCTTGGCAATAAAATACATGAGGTGATACTTTGCCTAACTGTGGTATTCGATTGAGCACGATACCCGCAGTACCAGTCCACTCAAACTCGATATCAATGCCTTTTAAGCGGGGGAAAGTATGCTCCAAGGCTGGCCTTAGCTCAGCGGCAACACTTTTTGAGTCTCGTCCAGAATAGTTGGTTCCACCACCAAACATCAGCCGCTTATCTGCGGTTAAACGATAGTAATCAAGAACAAAACGACAATCGTATACGGCGACATCATGCGGATTTATCAACTTCGCTAACTGGTCACCGAGTGGCACGGTTGCCATATTGCCTAAGGAGGCTGGAAACAGCAATCCTCGCAGCTGTTTACGGGCTAGGTGATGATAAGCGTTACCGGCAATTAGCACCGAGTCGGCGTTGATCCGTCCCTGCTCACAGACCACCGTGCAGGGCTCTGCTTCAATAATCTCAAGTACTTTACTGTGTTCGAATATCTGTACGCCTAAGTTTGCAGCAGCATGTGCTTCGCCGATACACAGATTGAGTGAATGTAGGTGCATGTTCCGTTTGTTTAAGAGGCCGCCGTGATAAATCGACGAGCCCAAATAGTCGGGGATCTGTTCGGCATTCAATAATTGCATATCGTCGCCCATTCCGCGTTGTTCTGCCTGTTGAAACATAGCTTGCAATTCAGGGAGATGAGCGGGTTTATAAGCCGTTTGCAGGTGGCCATATTTTAGGTCGCAATCTATGCCGTATTTAGCGACCCGATCTTGAATGATTTGGTGACCTCGCCAGCGTAAGTTCCAGACGTATTTTTCGGCTTCTTCGCCAATCTGATGACGCAATTGCTTGGTCATGGCTTGATCCCCAGACAGACTGCCGGTGACTTGACCGCCGTTACGTCCGCTGGCTCCCCAGCCAATTTTATTGGCTTCAACTAGCGCCACTTTATAGCCTTTTTCGGCAAGCTCTAGTGCTGTCGCTATCCCCGTAAAGCCGCCGCCAATAATTGCAATATCTACGCTTAATTCCCCTGTCAATATGGGGTAGTTGGTTTCATGTTTGATGGTTGCCGAATAATAGGAATTACAGCGAGCTTGAGACATGACGAAACATCCTTGTGAGTAGCTTTCTATAGTGTGTTGTGCTGTCTATCTAAGTAAAAATCTAACATTGCTTGGGGATGTAAGTAAAATGTAAATAAAAATATAGAGTTTATGCTTGCTTGTTGGTTTTTTTGACTGTGGTTTGGAGTCTTGTTGGTTTAGGATCGGTGGAATATCTGGCTGACTTTAGCAGTCAGCAATACTGGAGATGGCGTATTCTATGTACTCTGACTAGCTTTGAGGATCCCCTCTCTCTAGGAACTGCACTGGCCTACATTTATTTATGTTTGTGATTGTTGAGGGATAAGCCGAACGGAAGCATGCTAGCATGCTTGGGAGCTCTGAATAGATTGGCGTCTTCCATTCTGCTAACTTTAGCCATTAGTTCTCATCTTGCAAAGGCAGCGACTCGTGTTTGCTGCCAAATTGAAATTTATTTTTGCCACGACGTTTCGCTTGATACATGGCTTGATCGGCGATGTGTAATAATTCATCCATATTGTTAGCATGGTCGGGGAATAGCGCAATTCCTAAACTTGCGCCAATCTCGTGGGATGTGGCTGCAACTTCGATGGGTTTAGATAATTTGTTGAGAACTTTGATTGCCATCAGCTCCGCTTCTTGAGGGGGCTCGGTGCAGAGTTCTAATCCTTGTAAAATCATGACAAATTCGTCACCACCAATGCGAGCGATAAAGTCGGTTTTTCTTAAGGTATGGCGTAATCTGTTGGCGGTTGCGGTTAATACTTGGTCGCCGCGGTGATGACCATAGTTATCATTAATGTCTTTAAATTTATTTAAATCGATGAAAATCAGCGCAACGCGACTCTGTTCAGCTTTGGCTTGGTTGATGGCTTTGGCTAACTTTTCTTCTAACTCAAGTCGATTTGGTAAACCGGTTAAGGTATCGATATGCGCCAACTTCATTAACTCATTTTCGGCATTTTTCTCTTCGGTGATATCACGTACCACCCCCATCATTTTTGCTACTTTGCCATTTTTATCGTTCACCACATTGCCCGTTTCGCGGACCCAGCGAATACTGCCGTCGGGCCACACCACTCGATATTCTTCGTCGTGATTTTCGCCAGTTTCGATGCAGCGTTGTTCACCAGCTTTCACTCTTTCTCGGTCTTCGGGATGCACACAATTACAAAATAATTGGTAACTAGGCTGTATTTCGTCGACTTTATAACCAAACATGGCATAAATTGCATCCGACCAATACAGTTGCTCGGTATTCACATCCCAGTCCCAAGTGCCGATGCGGGCAAAGTATTGGCTACGTTTAAAACGTTCCACTTCTTCTGGTTGTGCTTGTCCCAATTGATCTGAGTGGAGTATATATAAACGGTTACCGTCGGCTTGAATGATGAGTGTCAGTTCAAATTCTAAGTGCTCATTTGTGGCTAACAAACCATAGCTTTGACGTGTTTGATTGGCTGCCAAGTGTTCAATGTTGGGAAGAATCGTGCTGATAGCCTGACCAATGACCTTCGTCTTGATATTTAATAAATGAATAGATGGTTGATTCATATACAGGATCTGGCCCTGCTCGCTGGTTAATATTAAACCTTCAGCTAGGCTGGCGAGAATGCTTTCTTGACGCAGTTGTTGCTGTTTGAGTTTTCGGTAAGCACCGAAGCTGACAACAAGCAGCAAGGACATTAAACATAGAAATAAATAGGTCATAAACGCTTTATATTCCGTTAGTTAAGACTGCATTTATTGGAAGAGTTATGAACACATATTTTCAGTATGCTGCAGTATACCTGCTCTCTTCATTCTCATTTTTACGGCTTGTGTGACACTTGCTAGTGAATTATTTGTCCCGTTATGCAAAGCAGTCTCTTCCTTGTTGAAATGATTGTGCTTATCGATGGACGTCATTTGTGAGCCTCGGTTCAACAGCGTTCATGCTGTTGGAAATGACTGGTGAGTTTATCGTGCATAAAGCTGCCTAATCGTTCGATGTTATTTACTGAAGGATAGTTGGGGCGTACCACAAAGGCGATTTCTCGATGGGGGCCTTTTTCATCGAGGCGCACCGAGGCCAGAGAAGGGCGATGTTGTACCAAGCTTTCTAAGGCCATTTGTGGCAACAAGGTGGTGCCCATTTTACTAACCACTAATTCGATCAGCGTATTTAGGCTGGTGCCACTGAGGCTATGGCCCGCATCTGATGAGATATTACAGGCCGACAGTACATGATCTTTTAAACAATGCCCTTCTTTGAGCAACATTAAATTAGATTGTTGCATTTCTTTGGCTCTGACTGTGGCTTGGGTGGTCATTTTATTGTCTTTATGGGCGATCCAATAAAAATCTTCTTGCCAGAATGGAAAGTGCAATAAGTTCTGACATGGATAGGGAAGCGCTAAAATCGCAGCATCGAGCTTACCGTTAGTGACTTCCGAGACCAATTGCTGAGACTGATCCTCTATTACGGTGAGTTCTAACTGTGGATAGGTTTCCAGCAACGAAGGCAATACTAAGGGGAGCAGATAAGGCGCAATGGTTGGGATCACGCCAATCGACATTGGCGTGCTTAGTGGGTTTTGAGTGGACTCGACTAGTTTGCCGATGTCGCCCATTTGCAATGAAATTGCTCGCGCTTTCTCTAGTAGTTGTTTTCCCAAGGGGGTGACCAGTACTTTTTTGTTGTCTCGCTCAAATACCTGAAAGCCAAGTTTACGTTCCATATCGGTGATGGCAGTGCTTAAGGCCGATTGAGAGACTGCGCAAGCATCGGCGGCATTCTTAAAATGCAAATGCTGTTCAATGGCCAGCGCGTAATGAATTTGCTTCAAGGAGATCATAGATATACCGCTCTCTATTTAAAATTTGAGTCACCAATACAGCGACCTTCAAGTGATTTGATGATTCACTATATTTTCAAATATTCAATATGCGTTCTAAAAAACAGAAGGTCAACTTCAATTTTTCCAACTGTAACCGAAGCTCGATCCGAGACATTATAGCTTCACTGCCAAGGCGGCAGACCAAATTAACTAATAACAACTCATTATGACTGGAGAAATTAAATGTCTGTAATTAACACTGAAATCAAACCTTTTAACGCAAGTGCTTTTAAACAAGGTGAATTCATCGAGGTAAGTGACGCGGATCTAAAAGGCAAATGGGCGGTCTTCTTCTTCTATCCAGCTGACTTTACCTTTGTTTGTCCAACTGAGCTAGGCGACGTGGCTGACTACTACGACGAATTTCAATCTCGTGGCGTAGAAATTTACTCGGTTTCAACCGATACCCACTTCACGCACAAAGCGTGGCACGATTCTTCAGAAACCATTGGTAAAATCCAATACACCATGATTGGTGACCCAAATGGCGCGATTACACGTAACTTTGAAGTCATGCGTGAAGCACAAGGCTTAGCTGACCGTGGTACCTTCATCGTTGACCCTGACGGCATCATCCAAGCGGTAGAAATCACTGCTGAAGGGATTGGCCGTAACGCTGAAGACTTACTGCGCAAAGTGAAAGCTGCCCAATATGTGGCTGCTCACCCAGGTGAAGTATGTCCAGCTAAATGGAAAGAAGGTGAAGCGACGCTTGCGCCATCTTTAGACCTAGTCGGCAAAATCTAATGGTAATGATTCGCAGCCTTCGCGAATCAAGACGAGTCGGGGCCAGATGTTCGGCCCTGATAATTATTGAATTTGTTGCTTGAGCCAATAGGGCTTAACGACGCAAACATCAGGAGACTTATTGTGCTTACTCAACAAATCTTAGACGCTTTAAAACAATACACGGCATCCATGCAAAACAGCGTGAATCTTGTGATTCAAACTGGTCAGCATAGTAAACGACAAGAATTAGTGGACTATCTTACTGGGATCAGTGGCGTAAGCGAACAGCTTAGCATTGAACAGCGAGATACCCAGGGCGAGCTTCGCAGCCCACTTAGCTTTACCCTTGAAGCAGATGGAGAAGCCACTGGTATTCAATTTTCAGGTATTCCAGGCGGCCATGAATTTAATTCCTTGGTGTTGGCTATTTTACATAGTTCTGGTACGGCGATTCGCTTAGATGAGCGTTTGAAGTCGACCATTGCCAACATCAAAGACAAATTACACTTTGAAGTTTTTGTTAGCCTAAGCTGTCATAACTGTCCTGAAGTGGTTCAGGCATTAAACCAATTTGCGCTGCTGAATCCGAATATTAGCAGTGAAATGATTGATGGCGGTTTATACCCCGATTTAATTAAGACTCGCGACATTCAAGGTGTGCCCTCGGTCTACCTAAATGGTGAATTATTTGCCAATGGTAAGGTGGATGCAGCCGAGCTAGTAGACAAGTTGTTAGCCTTATACCCAGAGGCAGCTAAAGGCAGCGCTGCTGAGGCGCTTCCTTTACAAGATGTCACGGTGATTGGCGGTGGCCCTGCGGGTGCTAGTGCCGCTATTTACAGTGCTCGCAAGGGCTTAAAAGTGACCTTAATTGCCGATCGTTTGGGCGGTCAGGTAAAAGATACTATGGGCATTGAAAACTTAATTTCGGTGTCTAAAACCACCGGCCCTGAGCTTGCAGGTGCCTTACAAGCACATATGAATGATTACGAGATCACCACCAAAGAACATATTCGAGTCACAGAGGTGATAGATCTAGGGGATCGTAAAAAGTTGCTATTGAGCACTGGTGAAGAAATTGAAACCAAAACGCTTATTTTAGCCACTGGTGCTCGCTGGCGTGAACTGGGCGTGCCGGGTGAGAAAGAAAACATCGGCAATGGCGTGGCCTACTGTCCTCACTGTGATGGCCCCTTCTTTAAGGGCAAAGATGTCGCAGTGGTTGGTGGCGGTAACTCCGGTATCGAAGCAGCACTCGATTTAGCCAATATCGTGAAATCGGTCACCGTGTTTGAATTTATGCCTGAACTGCGTGCAGACCAAGTGTTGGTAGATAAGGCAGAAGCTACCGCAAATATTCAAATTCGGCGTAATGTTGCCACCAAACAGGTGCTTGCAGAGAACGGTAAAGTTACCGCGCTTGAGTATCAAGAACGCGACGGTGGTGAAGTACAGCAGCAGCACTTACAGGGCATTTTTGTGCAGATTGGACTGGTACCCAACAGTCAGTTTGTCAGCTCGGTGGTCGATACCACGGCGCGCGGTGAGATTATAATTGATGAAAAATGTCAAACTTCGGTCCCCGGGATCTATGCCTGCGGTGATGTGTCTACAGTGCCTTACAAGCAAATTGTAGTGGCTATGGGCGAAGGTGCTAAAGCTTCTTTAGCGGCCTTTGAATACTTACTCACTGCACCTAGTAGTGATGAAGAACAACAAAAACAAGTTGCATAAACACTCATTTCCCTGAGTCTTGGGCTGGCTTTGCCAGTCCTTTTTTTTGCCTGAGCAATGGGTAATAAGCAAATCTTTTGTTGAACATTGATTAGCAACTATTGGTGCTATACAGCCGCGTAATTAAAAGAAACGCAATTGACCTTGGATGGAAAGCAAGCCAATGATAAGCAGATAGATAAATAGCACCACCCAGTTATATGAACGAAAGTAAGAGTGCGGATCAGTTTGATAAATTAAGGTCGAACGATAAACAGTATACCCAGCCGCAATAGAACACCATGAAATGGCTAAATAATGCCCGGCTTCGATTGCTGTGGGCCATATTTCTAAAACTGAGTTTGCCAGGCAAATGACACCACCAAGCCATATCAGTCGCCCTAATATTTTCATTAAACTCTCCCTCCTTGCTTCGTCACACAACGAGCAACTAACTGATTATTAAACTTTTACTATGTATCAGTAGACTCGGACAATCAATAACAATGATTGACTACTGAATCATGCGAACACTTGTGTAAAGAAAGGATTCAACAAATGTGAAGAAACAATTGTTGATTAATCGGTGAAGCGTATAGAAAAAGGAGGGGAATAAGTGCTGGAGGAACAGCCAGCGAAGCGCCAAGGCCCTTCGCTGGTTTAAGTTTCGCGATGAATCGTCAAACTTAGCTGCCTAACAATAACTTGTCGTCGTCTAGCTCGGTATCATCGTTACGCGCCTTGGCAAACAGTTCTAGTAAGTCTTTTACTTCACTGTTAGCGCGGGTCTCGCCAGATAAATCAAACACAATTTTGCCTTCATGTAGCATGATGGTGCGCGAGCCATAATCCAATGCTTGACGCATCGAATGGGTCACCATCATCACCGTCAGTTGCTTTTCGGCAATAATTTGTGAAGATATATCCATGATCAAGGCCGCCGTTTTTGGATCGAGTGCCGCGGTATGTTCATCCAATAGCAGGATACTGCTGGGTTGCAAGGCCGACATCAGCAAACTTACCGATTGTCGTTGACCACCCGATAACAAACCCATTTCGGCATCTAAGCGATTTTCTAGACCTAGATTAAGACGACTCAACTGCTCGCGAAACAATTTGCGCAAGGATGAGTTGAGCGCTGTACTCAGCTTGCCACGACTGCCCCTCCCGTAAGCCAAAGCCATGTTTTCTTCAACCGTGAGCGTACCACAGGTGCCGGCCAAGGGATCTTGAAATACTCGGGCAATATCTTTGGTGCGTCCAGTGGCTGGTAGGGAAGTCACATTGCGTTCATCGAAAAATATCTTGCCCTTGTGGGAAGATACGTCTCCAGCAATGGCATTGAGCAAGGTTGACTTACCTGCACCGTTAGAGCCAATCACGGTTACAAATTGACTTTGAGGAATGGTTAAATCGATGCCCCTCAATGCCAGTTTTTCGGTGGGTAAACCGCGATTAAAGGTAACGTGTAAATTTTCACAAAGGATCATTGGCTGGCCTCCTTGGCGCGTTTGGCTTTCCACTCGTTACGTAACTGCGGAAAGATTAAGGCAAGTCCAACTAACACCGCGGTAATCAGGTTTAAGTCGGAGGCGGTGAAGCCAAGGAAATCAGCGTTTAAGGCCATCGATACCGCCACCCGATAAAGTAAAGAGCCAACAATACAGCTCAATATAATCACTAACATTGAGCGGCTGGCAAACAAGGATTGACCAATAATCACTGCCGCTAAACCCACCACAATGGTACCAATGCCCATGGTGGAATCAGCAAAGCCGTTGGTTTGGGCGAATAGGCCGCCCGCTAAGCCAACTAAGCCATTGGATAATGCCAAGCCCACATAGACTTTTTCTTTCACCACTATCCCATTGGCTTGTGCCATGCGGGGATTAGCCCCGACTGCGCGCATGGCTAGGCCATATTGGGTATTTAAAAACCAAGCGACAGCGATGCCAGCAAGTACCGCGCATACTGCGACAAAAATCACCTTGAGATACATGTTATCCAGGCCCAAACCTTCAAAAGGTGTGAGCACCGTTGGTTCCATAATCAAGGCAACATTTGGTTTGCCCATCACCCTCAGATTAATGGTGTATAGGGCGGTCATGGTAAGAATACTGGCCAGCAAGTGTAAAATGTTAAAACGCAAGTTGAGCCATGCCGTAACTAAACCGGCACAAGCTGCCGCAAGGGTTCCAATGAGTGTGGCGAGGTAGGCATTTACCCCCATCACAATCAGTGAAGCGGTGACTGCCGCACCTAAGGTAAAACTACCGTCTACGGTGAGATCGGGAAAGTCTAAAATGCGGAAAGTCAAATAAACACCGATGGCGACCAACCCGAAGATAAAGCCGATTTCAAGGGTGCCTAAAAATGCAAACATTGACATTATATGGCCTTATTATTTGAAGATCTTATTGGCGCGCTTAAGCACACTCGCTGGAACCTCAATCCCCATGCGTTGGGCGATTTTAGGGTTCACATAAAGATCGGTGCCTTCGGCCATTTTTACATCGATGTTGCCAGGTTTTTCGCCTTGCAAGATGCGTAGTACAATTTCACCAGTTTGATGGCCTAAGTCGGCGTAGTTATAACCGACAGCTGCAACCGCACCTCGTTCTACCGAAGCTGTATCTGCGGCAAATACTGGGATTTTTGCATCGATCCCTACTTTTACTACCGATTCAAAGGCGCTAATAATGGTGTTGTCGGTGGAGCAGTAGATGGCATCAGCTTTACCCACAAGCTGTTTGCTGGCGATCATCACGTCTGAAGATTTAGGTGCAGCCGATTCGATCACTTCGATACCCATGGCAGCAGCGGCTTCGGTCATCGCTTTTACAATTGCCACAGAGTTCGCTTCGCCTGGATTGAAAGGAATGCCCAAGCGTTTGATATTAGGCATAAATTCTTTGATTAGTTCGAGCTGTTGTTGAACGTTAACCATGTCGCTTAGGCCAGTCACATTGCCACCGGGTTTGATTAGGCTAGGGACAACTTTTGCACCAATTGGGTCGGTGACTACCGAAAATACCACCGGAATGTTTTTACTGGCACTCACTGCGGCTTGCGCTGAGGGGGTGGCGATGGCCACGATGACATCGGGTTGGTCGCCTACCATTTTACGAGCAATTTGCGAAGCAATTGCTGGTTGACCTTGGGCGCTTTCATAGGTGAATTTAAGTGCATCACCGCTGTAGCCATTTTCTGCCAAGTATTCTTTCACGCCATCGCGTACGGCGTCTAAGGCTGGGTGTTCAACAATGGCGGTGGTGGCAACATATACCTGTTTCGCTTGAAGGGGGATACAGATCATTGCAGCGGAAAGCAGCATGGTTTTAAGCGCAGCATGTAGCTTCATCAATTCGTCCTTTTTAATTGTATTTGCGTTGTATTTGCATAGCTCGCTAGTGTACTCCACCGTTTAAGCGCTGCAAACCGCTAGTCTCTTTAAACTGCCAGCTAGACCGTGATTAAGCACATTTTGTGGTGATTATTCATGTTTAGTTGCGCAAATGGTGACTGTTCGAGCTTAATAAAGGGTCTCATTTTTTAGATTAAGTTGTGGTTATTGCTATTATTGTTGGTTTTATCAACTGGGTTGTGGTTTCATCGCCTTAGTTTTATGCGACATTTTGTGGAATAAACCGTATAAAATTTATATCATTTAATGATTAAATTTGGGCTCATCATTGCCAATAGCGGTGGATTGTTAGCCCGCCAACTCGTGACCATAAGATAACCAAGCCTTGAATCGATATTTCTCCCTTTTTCGCCCTTTTGTATGGTGGCTGCTACTACTTGTTTCTAGCTCGGTGTTTGCCGATGGTAATCTCACCATAGAGTCATTTAGTAAGGCAAAGCGCTTATTACTTGAAAAGGTCTATGTTGAGCCTTCCGACAGGAAGACCCTGTATTGTGAAGCTCGGTTTGATAGTCAACGCAAATTGACGCTGGATCGAGGTTTCTCAAGTCCAAAATATAAAAATCGCTTGGCTAAATACGAAACTGAGCACGTGGTGCCAGCAGAAAATTTTGGCCGTAGTTTTGTGGCGTGGCGGGAAGGTCATCCTTTGTGTGTTAACTCAAAGGGCAAAGCCTATAAAGGGCGAAAATGTGCTGAAAAGGTTAATGCTGAGTACCGTTTGATGCAGGCTGATCTGTATAATTTGTTCCCAGCGATTGGTGCGGTGAATGCCAGTCGCTCTAATTATAACTTCACTCTACTTAGCAGTAATGCTTCCAGTTTTGGCTCTTGTGATATGCGGATCAAAAATCGCAAGGTTCAGCCTCCGGAGTCTGCGCGCGGACAAATTGCCAGAAGTTACTTATATATGGAAGCGAGTTACCCCAAATATAAGATGAGCGCGAGTCAACGACAGTTAATGCAAGCCTGGAATAAGCAATATCCAGTCAGTGGTTTTGAATGTAAACGCGCAGCAAGAATTCAACAAGTGCAGCACAATGTGAACCCGGTATTGCACAAGCTATGTGGTTGATTAACCAAGTGCATCACCATCAGAGTAATTCAGGCTAAAGGTTTTGCTCTGATTGCTTAAGAGTTGATGCTGACAGCAGCATGATAAGCGGATATTGATATAGCAAAGCAGTCGCATGGCTTAGTGGCAAAGCTCTGTTAATAAGCCGGGGTGTTGGTAGCTTAAGGCGTAGCCGAGCTTACCCAGATGTTTTTTCTTGCCTTTACAAAGTAATTGCTTAAAGCGTTTAGAGCTCTGTTTGTTCCAAGCTTTTTTTTGTCCCAGTTGTTGGGCGCTGTAGTGGCTTTGGGCGATGACTTTATCGGGTGCATAGGCCAGCATCTGTCTTGCAACTTGTTCTATTTTAGCGAGATAGTAGTCGCTATCGCTTAAACGAGCTGGGTCAATGGAGATGTCTTCTGCCAGCGTTTGTCCCCAATGAAATTCTAGAAAATTAATTGGAGCTGCCAGTGTTTTATCCCAGCCTATGCCATTGGCAAAATAGACTAGGGAGCGAAAAGCTTGGTTGGCCAAAAATTGCCGACCCACATGTTTTGGCATGTCTTGGTAATCTATTGCTGCGCCCTTAACACTAAACTGCCAACTATTGTTACTACTAGCGAGATCTTGCCAAAATTGCGCCATTGGAGTTTTGGTTTGGATGCTTGGCTTTGACCAATTCTCTTGAATTTTTACCAGTACCGGCATGTTTGCACCTCCTCTGCGCATATCCATAAAAGTGCTAAAGGTATGGTGACCATCGGTCAGGTAAAGTTGGCCGTCGGGTGCGACGATGGCTGTTTTTATATCACTGGAGCGGCTGACTAATGCTTGTGAGCAGCTGAAGCTAGCTGGCTGCAAAGGGGAAGACTGTGCATTCCATTTTACTTTGTTGCTGCTTGCCCCATAAGACTCACAAATTTCTTGATACATCTTTTGTGGTTCGGCTTGGTAGCGCCCCAATTTGTAATTCACTTGGTCATGGCCAATTAGCGCCTGAGTGGGACGTAAATCCCCAAGCTTAATCCAGCGAAATTGGCCTTTTTCAAAGTCGAATGGTTTGGTTTGTAGATCGGTTTTAAGCGAAGCTAAATAGGGATCACTCTGGCTTATTTTTGCTTGGCAAGCGGTGCTTAATAAGGCCGCAAACAAAGCAATGGCAAGCCCCCATGGGGCGTGTGATTTTGGTGAAATCAATACCATGGTGTAATCTCCATTCCTTTTAAGCCAAGTAAGTTACCGATTTTTAGTGAGGCAAGTATTCTAAGCGCTGTTGATATTCTAATGATGTGTTATTAATCTGATTTTTTAATTGGGCGGGGCCTACCATTGCTGTCGATGGCGACATAATTGAAGGTTGCATGGCAAACTTGGAAGCGTTCACCAACATCATCTTCTTTCACTTGGCGGATCCAGACTTCAAGATCGATAGACATTGAGGTTCGGCCTATTTTACTGCACTCACCATAACAGCACACCACATCGCCCACTTTCACCGGTTTTTCAAAGGTGATACTGGAAACCGACACGGTGACTATCCGGCCATTGGAAATTTCTTTGGCTAAAATACCACCCGCTAAATCCAATTGAGACATGATCCAGCCGCCGAAAATATCGCCATTGGCATTGGTATCTGCAGGCATGGCCAAGGTTCGGAGTAATAATTGCCCTTTTGGAGCACTAACTTTCTGATTCATGTTCTAATCGCCACAATAACAAATAAGTAATTAAGCAAACTGCTGGTCTGCTGTTGAAAAATACTATTATATCAAAAATATAAGCAAACTCACGGAGTGCATAAGTAGAAGACTTAGAGGCTGCAAGCATGAACTAAATTGACTTAAATAAGGCTGTATACGGCTCTAAAAGTATATGTTTTCACAACTTACTCTGGTCTTTTCAAATTTATTCTACAATCGCCTTCATGTCATGGCTATTTTAAGTATTACTTATAATGGTTGATGTTCTTGCTGTTGCTTGTTCTATGATTGGATTAATCAAAAGTAAAAGCTCTCTGATTGGCAATCCCTTCACAGCTGTCTAGACTATCAATAGGTGGCTTAGCTTGCTTGAATGCAAAATATAAGTCTACGGATCGTCGGGGGGAAATATGTTTTTTAATAAGCGACTGTTGAAAGAAAACCGGAAGTTAACTGAAGAACTCCAGATGCTTAAACAAGCGCGTGCTGGTCTTGAAGAAGGAATGTTGAGAATATCACTGGATGAAAAGGGGCGTGTGACTTCGGTGAATAAAAGGTTTGAACAAGAACTTGGCTTGAGGCAAGGGGATCTTATTAATAAGCACATTACCGACCTGGTGCCAGATCAAGCGAAAAACACTGAACATTACAAGCGAATGAAGCAAGCAATTGAGCAAGCGGTGCATTGGGATGGCGCGCTGCAAGTGAACAAGGGCAATGCTGAAGAGGCTTGGCTGCGAGCTATTTTAGAACCGATTAAAAATAGTAGTAACAAGCTTACTCATTATAGCTTATTTGCTTCAGCCTTAACTCGAACTATTCAAATGTCGCGCGAACAAGAAGACATGCTGAATGCCTTAAATCGTTCCGCTGCGGTCATCGAATTTTCTATTGATGGTGTGATATTAAAGGCAAATGATAATTTTCTAAGCGCAATGGGATATACCAACGCACAAATAGTGGGTAAACATCATCGTATTTTTTGTAGCTCTGAAGAATCAAATTCTCTAGAGTACCAATCGTTTTGGAGAGGCTTGGCGAGTGGCCAATTTGTATCGCAGCGCTTTAAGCGGCTTGATAGCCAGGGGCAAACCGTGTGGTTAGAGGCCTCGTATAATCCAATCCACAACGATAGGGGAGAACTTTATAAGGTTGTAAAGTTCGCCACTGTGATTACTGATCAAGTGATTCAAGAACAATCAGCAGCCGAAGCGGCTCAATTAGCCAATGAAGTGTCAGAGAAAACTGGACATCAAACATCTCAAGGACAACAGGTGATTAAGGCTACCAATCAGAGGATGCAGGAGCTTGCAGAGTACATGAGTGAAGCGAACACAGGTATTGCCGCCTTAAATGATCATTCTCAAAAAATTAGTGAATTGGTGAACAGTATCAGTGGTATCGCCGATCAAACAAACTTACTGGCACTGAATGCGGCGATTGAAGCCGCGCGCGCTGGAGAGCAGGGGCGTGGGTTTGCTGTTGTTGCAGATGAAGTTCGCCAACTAGCATCGAGAACGAATACCACGACCGAAGAAATTGTGATGATGGTTTCAGAAAATCTCAAACGAACTGGCGACGCGGTTAATTTGATTTCTCAATGTGAATTGAAGGCTAGCGAAGCACTAGAGTTATCGACTGAAGCTGGACAGATGATGGAAGATATTCAAAGTGGCGCGCAACAAGTGGTAGATGTAGTGAGTCAGTTTAACCAGAGACTCTAGGGCGTGGTTTTTGAATAGGGCCATAGCGAGAATTCTCACTCATTGGCTAGGGACTTGTTTCAACAAACAACAAGCTAACATTGATTGTTTATAGAGCTCTGACAGCGTGGTAACTGACCTTATGCTGCTCTAGAAATGTCAGCGACTTTTGCTGATTTATCGAGCAAATAATGCTTTTAAATCAAACTTTATTGGCGACAAGATTAATAGTGTTTAATTTATGTTTTTGTCATTTACCCATTAAAGGGCTAAATAGTGAGTGAACAAGCGGAGATTTTTCTGAGTACGAAAAGTCGTCAGGTAAAATTGAATGACGTTGCACATGAAGCCGAGTTCAATGCCTTTTTAAGTGATAACGCGCTGCAAGCTGGCAGTATTCTTCATGCAAGTTCACCTTACATTGTTCGCTCAAGCGGGAGTAGCGCACCTAGCGATTTAATGCAGCAATGCCGCCAGCTGCAAACTATCCCTTCTTGTCACCGTCGCTCGTTAGCCAATGTAAATGCTCAGTTAGGCAGCGACATAACACTTGGTTTGGCCGAGTTATTTGACCAGAAGATTACTCCTGCAGCCAGCAAGCTGAATCAATGGCTGGATGAAGAAAAGGTTAATTTTGCGAGTGCAGGTGTAGGGTTACTAGAGAATCGAGGCGCGGCTTTAGAGAACAGCTTGAAAGTTTACGAAACAAGTTAAATGGCGGTGAGAGCCGGGCACCAAGCTAAGTTACCTAAAATACAGATGATGAAATTAGAGTCTAGTGCTCGTACAGCATGAAAGTCTCTTAATGAAGTCTTTAGCACTGAACTAACTAAAGCTACAGTAGTTATGGTCTGCTGGTGCTGCTTTGCTCTTATCTATAGCTACATGGTTGATATGGAATTAGAGCGCTTATTCACTTGTTGGCAGAACGGATCTTAGTCACAATAAACTTGCTGATTCCCCTTTCATACTTTAGAGGTCGTTATGAAAATCAAACCCGAAGTCGATCTGCATTTACATACCATCGCCAGCACCCATGCTTATAGTACCCTACACGACTATGTTCATTATGCCAAACAGAATGGCATTAAGATGTTTGCGGTAAGCGACCACGGGCCAGACATGACCGATGCCCCTCATGAGTGGCACTTTATCAATTGCGCCTTGTTTCCTCGGGTCGATCAGGGCATTGGCATTCTTCGCGGCATTGAAGCCAATATCAAATCGCCAGCGGGAGAAATTGATTGTAATGAGCGCATGCGGGCTCAATTGGACATCATTTTATGTGGCTTTCATCAGGAAGTGTTTCAACCGAAGTCCATTTATATCAACACCGAAGCCATGCTTAATACCATCAAAAATGGGCTGGTGAATGTAATCACCCACCCGGGCAACCCCAGCTTTCCTATCGATGCTGAAGCCATTGTCAAAGCGGCGGCGGAATATAACGTAGCCTTGGAAATTAATAACAGTTCGTTTATTCATTCTCGTAAGGGCAGCGAAGCCAATTGTGAACAGATCATTCAACTGGCTAAAAAACACGATGCGCCTTTAAGTATTGGTTCAGATGCGCACATCGCCTACGACATAGGCCGCTTCGATAAAGCCTTGGGGCTACTAGAGGCGAACGCCTTTCCTGCCGAGCGGATCATTAATCGCAGCATGTTGTCGCTACTGGATCATTTAGCCGATAAGGGAAAAGCGCTTCATCAAGAATTTGCCGACTTACTAAGCTAAGTGAGGATCCGCATTTGTATGAAAACACTTTGCGATGCGATATACGCCGATGAAGCCTAACGGGCACCGTTTAGGCCTGATTTATAAGCTAAACGGGGGCGTCCAATGCAAAAAACCTTGCTTAAGCGAAGTAGTTTTTACCGTGGATGCCCATACTAGCTGCTCTAAGCAAGTCATTACTAAAATAGTTCTTCTGATTGCTATTGACTTATTTGTTATTTAAATTTACCGTGTTCCTTCATTTCTGTTTTGACAGTAAAAGGAACAAACTGTGAGTGAACAAGCGGAGATTTATCTTAGTACTCGGAGCCGTCAGTTAAAGCCTGCTGATTTTGCGAGTGAAGCAGAGTTTAATACATTCTTAAATGATAATTCTTTGCAATCTGGTGGCTTTCTTCATGCAGGAACGCCTTACATTGTTCGCTCAAGCGGAAGCAGCACTCCTACCAATTCAATGCAGCAATGCAGACAACTGCAAACTATCCCTTCTTGTCACCGTCGCTCGTTAGCCAATGTAAATGCTCAACTAGGTAGCGACATAACACTTGGATTAGCCGAGCTGTTTGACCAGCAGATTGCGCCTGCGGCCAGCAAGCTGAATCAATGGGTGAATAAAGAAAAGGTTAATTTTGCGAGTGCAGGTGTAGGGTTACTAGAGAATCGAGGCGCGGCTTTAGAGAACAGCTTGAAAGTTTACGAAAGAAGTTTAATGGCGGTGAGAGCCGGGCACCAAGCTAAGTTACCTAAAATACAGATGATGAAATTAGAGTCTAGTGCTCGCACAGCATGGAAGTCTCTTAATGAAGTCTTTAGCACTGAACTAACTAAAGCTACATCGGTGGTTAAAGCGCGTAAAGGAACGGTGCTTAATAATGCTACTCGTGGAATTAATAAAGCTAAAAGTGCACGTACGGATGCGCCAATTAGAGTGACAAACGTTAAAGAGCTACAAAGCCTAAAGCGGATGTCATTGGGGCTAAAAGGAGCTGGTCATCTTCTTCTCGGTTACGATATATATAGACGAGGTAAAATCGTGCAGGCGGATTTTGAACAAGGTAAAGATTGGCAGAAAACTGCGGTAGTGCAAACAGCGGGTTTATCGATGGGATTTTTAGCAGGAGCTGCCGCTGCCAAAGCTGTGACTGCTGCAGCTATCACTATCGGCCTAACTGCTACGCCTGTAGGGTGGGTTATTGCAATTGGTATTGGTATTGGAGCGACATATTTAGCGGCACTTCAGGGTGACAAGTGGGCGCAATATGGAGTCTCAAAACTTTATGATAGGGAAGGCGTGTTTAATTATGTGCCGAGGTCGCTTTAATGATAGCTGTATCTGATTGGCTACTTTTAGCTTTTTTTATTTTTGCTATTTCGATGATGATAGCGTGGTTAGTTTTCTCAAATATGACTATGAAAAGGATAGAACGAGAATTTAATCAATTAGGTATTGAAAGGGTTGACTGGGATGGGCTTGGATTCCGCGTGCTGAGTTATGCCACGATTATTTTATTTAAAACAGAAAGAATGAATGATCAAAACTATCAATTTGTCCCAGTAAGCGCTACACGTAAATTAGCCACAAAAAGAGATTGGTACTTGGCTTTATGGCTTTGGGGATCTGCAATAGCAATGTTAGGTATATTACTAGTTTTATCCATCTTTTTCTCTGAGTTAGTGGCTGACATATAGCACTTTGTTATAGCTGATGATGTACTTATTGGGTGTTTCTTCATTTATTGGCTGTGGTGTATTTATGCTTTCAGTTATGTTGGCATGGTTGTGCTTTGCGCGAATAAGTATGCCTAGCGGGAGTTAAAGAAGACACCCATTCCAACTAACCAAATACTGATAACAGTCTAAACGGGAGTCAGTATATGGGACATAAACGAACGGCCGGTTTAAGTTGCTGCAAACGTTTGCTAAATCGCGCTTAAGCGCGAGCTTGCTTTCGAACTATGTCTGAACCATCAGCTTTGCTGAGGCGTGTATTGTTTCAAAAATCAACGAAATGAGCCATTTTTGCAAACTTACCCGTTAATTGGCATGAGAACAGCCAGAGGACTAAATGATTGCAGTGGTGTTCACTTCACTAACGTTGTTACTGTCTTTGTGTTTTTATCATGGATGTCTACTTTAACTATTCATGTTGAACGCGGCACTCGATGGATGTCTACTTTAACTCTTGGTTAAGCTATTTTGAAGTTGTCATTAATAGGTTACTCGTTAGGCGAGTAGTAAGTCATTAGCGCTTTTTCGATATCGATACCAATAGTCACCCCGCCAATCGGATTATCATTTGCTGCGGAGCTTATGGTCAGACTAACTTGTACCAGAAAGTTGCGTGTGGAGGCATCATAGTTAATATCATCGATAAACATAGCACCGTTACCCTGTAAGTAGGTTTGGCTGTATTTGGCTTCATCTCCTTGCCAATAGTCGGACGTTGGTTGGCTTTGCCCTACATTCACTCCTCGCGCGTCAAACACGATTATCTCTAAGTAAAGCCCTGCCGAGTTAGCGGCGATCTCTTCGAGGTAGTCGGATAACTCACTATTGATCATTGAGTCAACTTTAGCTTGTAACCGTGTTGGTATCTTTTGCAGGCCGCTATTTAAGTCAGCGAGGTTGGCGTCTGTTAATGAAGATGTGCGCTGATTACTTTGCTCAACAGCACGGATCACCTGCGGGTTGTTGACCCATTCACTGATTTTCTCTGTGGCAATTCGCTCCATCAGGACTCGCTCAGTATTGGACAGGGTGGGCAGTGAGCTGACGCACCTCGGCAACGCCTGATTAAACGCGTCGAGAAAGTCTGGGTGATTGGCTAAGTAGGCTTTAGAAAAGTAGAAACCCAACGGACTATATTTTTCGAATTGCGAGTTAATTTCCTTTCCTAGTGTTTGCTTTTGCACGTTCTCAAAGGTTTGCTTATCCATCAAAATGCTATTAACCCGACCTTTGATCAGTAGTTTGACCAGCTGGTCTAGGGTATTCACTCGTTGCACTTTAATCGTCGGATAGGCAGCTTGCAGCCACAGATCGACAGTGGCGCCACGCACAATGCCAACCTTATCCTTCACAAGCTCTGGAGACGTATAGAACCAGTACCATTTCTCTAAGGCAGCCGGGGAGGACAATGCAGCAAAGTCATTGGCTTGAGGGAAAGGGAGGGAAGTGAAAAAACCATCTGCTTCACCCGCTCTAACCCGGGAGTAAACCCGTTTCCAGGGCGCTGTTTGAACCGCATAGGGCCAATCGAGTGTTTCCATCAAACACGCTAAAATTTCAACCGAACTGCCTGCCAGTTGGTTGTTTTGTATTTCTTGATAGGGAGGCGATATATTGGTGTACAGGCGCAATGTAGCAGGATTGCTGTTTGCATGCAGACTACCGAAAAGCAGCCACGCCATTAGCGTGAATTTCACCATGATGTCGAGGTGCCCTCGGTTGTAAGTGATTGCGCTTAATCGGAGGCGTTTCAGTATGTTCATCGTTTTGCTTAGTCAGTGTTGATTATACTAAAGCATAGTGCATGCGAGGACTCGGCAGGGGGGAAATAGCATTCCCATGACCACGACAGAACCACAGTATGGTTACAATCTAGTCTGCGTTCATCTTGGCCGCAGATTTCTATTGTCGAGGGGCACATAGTGTTCCAAATTGTTATCTAAGGATAGATCCGTTGGGTCATCAAAATCTCCGTAGTATGCTTTGTGGGCAATGCCATTTTCAAAACCGCTATGCCTAAAAATGTCACGCATATACGTGGTTGCCTGCGTTACATTTGTTCGAAGTAGGAGAGCAAATTTAGTGAGCCAGAAGTTACAGCGCTCACCGCTAAGCTTGAGGTATTGAAGCTGAAAAGAGGTTTTCAAACATCACTTAAGCACAAAGCTAATGTTCGTGAATTAGTTGCTGAAAAAGCTGTCAGAGACAATCTGGTGAGCTTTGCCCTAAACGTGGGGCACAGTTGGTCGAGTGATTGGCAAAGCGTGATAAGAATGCTGATAACAGTCTAAACTAACAATGTTTGTGTTTTTTATCATGGATGTCCACTTTAACTCTCCCAATGAGTCTGAACGACTGTATTGGGAAAACTATAAACGGTGGCCAATTTTAGTTGACCACTAGATCAATCGACTCTCAATTTATCGGGCGACCTGAAATTGCTGATGTTGTAAGTATGAATGCACTTTCAAATTACTTGTGCTGCGAATTGAAAATTAATTATAAACGAGGTGCTTTGCTGGTTCCGCAAAGCACCTATCAATAAGATGTCTAGAACTTAGTTTGTTAAATGGTTAGCAAGAGCTTGTGCAGCTTGCGTCAATGAGTCTTGAACTTCGGGGGTAGTTGATAGCGCGTTTAACATACCAAAGTCGTGAATCATACCGTTGTAGCGAACGGAAGTGACATTAACACCAGCTTGCTGAAGCTTGATGCCATAAGCTTCACCTTCATCTCGTAGTACATCTTTTTCTGCGGTCTGAATCAATGTATCCGGCAAACCGGAAAGTTGCTCAAGAGATGCACGTAAAGGTGATGCGTAAATCTCATTTCGCTCAACCGGACTCGTTGTGTAGTTATCCCAAAACCACTTCATCATTCCACGCGTTAAGAAATGACCATTGCTGAATTGATCATAGGAAGAAGTTTGAAACGAGGCGTTCGTGACTGGCCATAGTAACAATTGGAATCGGAGTTTAGGCGTTCCGGCTTCTTTGGCTTTCAGAGCAACAACTGCCGCCATATTCCCGCCAACACTGTTGCCCGCTACAGCCAAACGACTACCATCAATGTTGATTTGATCACCATGTTCCGCCACCCACTTCGTTGCCTCGTAAGCTTGGTTGATTGCTACTGGGTACTTCGCTTCAGGCGACGGTGTGTAATCAACATATACTGCAGCTGTACCAGAGCGAACCACTAGATCTCGAATCAGTCTCTCGTGTGTAGGAAAGTCACCGAGCACCCATCCACCTCCATGGAAAAACATGAAAGCAGGAAGTTTGCCTTCCGCTTCTAAGGGTCTGACCACTTTAATAGCTATTTTTTGACCATCAACGTTAATGGTATAACTTTTAACTGACGCAGGTGCCAAAGCCGCTCCTTTTTGCGCACCGGTCAATACTGCTCTGGCTTCTGTTGGTGTCATCGTTTCAATTGGCTGGCCTCCTTCCAAAGCTTGTAAGAAGCTTTGAGTATGAGGTTCAACTCCGTATGAACCTGAATGAGCAAAAGCCCCGAAACTACTCGCACACAATGCCATTACCAAAATAGATTTTGTCAATTTCATTTTCCTTTTAGTCTAAATGCCTTTTCAACAATGAATTCTAATTTGCAACAATTAGTTCAACTTGGATGTTTCCACGAGTCGCATTTGAATATGGGCATACTTGATGCGCTTTTTCGACCAGTGCCAATGCGGTTTCATACTCTAATCCAGGTAGAGAAATATGAAGTTCTACAGCAATTGCAAAACCGATACCTTGTGGATTTTCGCCTATACCGACTTTCGCAGTCACGGTAGGCTCATTCAGTAATCGGATCTTGTCTTGCATCGCAACAAACTTCATCGCGCCGATAAAGCAAGCCGAATAGCCGGCGGCGAAGAGTTGTTCTGGATTGGTACCGTCGCCTCCAAGTCCACCAAGTTCTTGGGGCGTACTAAGTTTTACGAGCAGTTTGCCATCTTCCGATTTGGATTGTCCGTCACGACCACCAGTCGAAGTTGCTTGTGTGGTATAAATTGACTTCATTTAAATTGCCCTCAATTGATTATTGCGATAACTATTTGCGTTAAAGAGAACCCACATATGGGTGCTCCGTTGGGACTAACGTTATCGCAATAACTATTATCGCACAACTATTATTTTATTTGATTTGATATATTTTTTCTAAGAAGGATAATTTTATCTTTTAAATCAATGAGTTCTTCCGATTCCAGACCACAAGCATCAGCAATACATGTGTTGATATTTCGAGCATCTTTCTCTAAAGAACGTCCCTTTAACGTTAATCGGACACTTAACGATCGTTCATCATGAGGCAATCTAACTCGCTGTACTAGGCCATCCGTTTCCATTCGCTTTATCACTGGTGTTAAAGCTCCTGACTTTTGGCCTAACTTTGAACCAATATCTTTAAGGCCAATACCGTCTTCTTCCCACAATGTAAGCAAAATCAGATAATGAGTATATGTCAGCCCCAAAGGTTCCAGCATTGGTTTGTAAAGTTGTGTCATTGCGAGTGAAGCGGAGTAAAGTGCGAAACACACTTGATTGTCCAGCGATAGCTGATTATCAGGCATATTGTTCTTCTTAATCTAAAGTCGTTGTGAGGGTATTCTCTCCTCAAGCCTTCGCAGTTTCAATACAGTCTTGGATGAATAACCATTACGACTATTCTTATCGGGCTTTTCAGCGTGTTTCTGATAACCGAGGTGGTCATCAAGCTCAGCATTTAACGCTGTCTCAACAGTCACCTTGGTTAACATTTTACGAAAGTCATCTAGATCTGAGGGGTCTTGATTGACTTAGCGGCTTCACGAGCAAATGCTTCGAGAGCTTTCTTATCCATGTTGCTTATCCTTAGCCTGTTCAGGCCTAATTATAAGCAATTTCACAATTTAATTTACAGGCTCGTGGGGCACAGTTGGTCGAGTGATTGGCAAAGCGTGATAAGAATGCTGATAACAGTCTAAACTATCAATATTTGTGTTTTTTATCATGGATGTCCATTTTACCGTTGATGCCACTTTCAAAACCGCTATGCCTAAAAATGTCACGCATATACGTGGTTGCCTGCGTTACATTTGTTCGAAGCAGGAGAGCAAATTTAGTGATCCAGAAGTTACAGCGCTTACCGCTAAGCTTGAGGAATTGAAGCTTAAAAGAGGTTTTCAAACATCACTTAAGCACAAAGCTAATGTTCGTGAATTAGTTGCTGAAAAAGCTGTCAGAGACAATCTGGTGAGCTTTGCCCTAAACGTGGGGCACAGTTGGTCGAGTGATTGGCAAAGCGTGATAAGAATGCTGATAACAGTCTAAACTAACAATGTTTGTGTTTTTTATCATGGATGTCCACTTTAACTCTTTGGAAAAATTCGTTTATGAGAGCTAATCAAACATGGTTTAGCTGACTAATAAGACAATTAAATGTAGAATACAGATTAAGAGCGCTTTGTTGGGACTAAGCGCATAATTTCTCATTTAAATGCAATATTGCTACTATAATTGTACCCGTGAAAGGAATTGGTTTTGTTTGATGTTTTTGCTTTCGTGCTCATAGGAGCTGTTACAGGCATTGGTTCGTCGATAATGTTGCTCCGTTTTGATGCCCGTTGGGTAAAAGCTTTCTCGCTAAGCGGAGGGGCAGGCATCTTAATAGCCGAGTTTGTCGCATTTTCCGAATTATTTGGTGTCAATGATGAAGATAATTCTAGTTTTTTTGTGTATTTTCTCACCTCTTGGTTGGTAGTGTTTATTGTTACTATGGCTATAGCATTGAGATCGTTTAAAAAACAAGAAACAAAATACAAGATTCAAACTTGGGAGATTTTACTTGGTGATAAAAAGGCCATAGACCAATATTATACTAGTAAGAAGGAAGAAATATCTAAAAGTTTGGAGGAGCAATATAATGTTGCTGCTATCAAAGAAGCGAAAGAAGAATTAGATGCTCAAGAGCTTCGCTTAAATATAGAGCAGACAAAACTGGATGTAGAAAAAAAACACTTAGAATCAATTCAGGATGACGTGGATGAAATCTTAAAGAAGAAACATAAAATTGAAATTCCTCATAATTTTATGTTTCCAATAAAATCGGATTTTTTTCACTTGTTACCTCGTTATATCAAGTCTATCTCTGAGTTTGAACATCACTTGAGCTGTTTTACTAAGTCTTTTATTCAAGATTTGAATGATGATTCCTATAATGATGGATCATATAGTAATAACAAAATACTCAAAACATACTTGAGTGGTGTCTGTTATTACATAGGTCAATATTTGTTTGACTGGCGTGATGTGAGAGTTCATTTTAGAATACTTAACGATAATAATAATACTTACGATAAATTTATTGCTGTCCACCGGTCAGGTGAAGATTACAATGAAACGCTAACTGAAATCCCTGCTAACAAAGGATTAATTGCTTTAGCGTCGGAGTCTAAAAGAAGTGTTGTTTATAGTGCCAATAGAAAATCAGCATTTGACACCGGTAGTCATCATATATGGACAGATTATATTACTATGATTTTTGAAAAACTCCATAAAGATGGTAAACCTGTCCTGTCTCTAGGAGTCTCTGTTAAGCACCAATTGGATCATAAGGATATGCTTTATTTTTTGAGCTATATTCAGATTGAACAGGTCATTCAAGATAACTTACTGAGGCTAAATAATGAAGGAGTCTCTATTTGTAATGCTGTACTTTCGGAGGTTGCGTAATGTCGTCTGTATCTTCAAAAATTGAATTGCTATATATGATTAATGATTTAAGAGAAAGTGGAAATATAGATAGTGCAAATAAGTTACAACATATTTTTTTAGAATCATTAGCTGATGATAAAAAAACTGGGCTGTACAGTAAGGAAGTTTTGCTTGACAGAAAAGATAAAAAAACGGTAACTGTTGCTAAAAGCACGTTGCGAAAATCCCCTGTTCATGGATGATTTTAGTCGGCTTGTCGTGAGAAGAGTTACTTCTTAATTTTGACTCTACTCAGAAGAGTACTTAGGGTTCTAGTTTTTTGTGCTTTTAATGGCTCAGCGTTCTATTAGTAAGAATGCCACATAACCTAATTCACATTTTATAGGTATAGCATTTTAACATTGAATGCACCTTTATTTATATCCAGAGAAAGAGAGAGCCGCTTTCTTTGCTTTGGTCCAAATATTGATACACCCTCAGCCACAATACTTTAATTATTTCATGGCCTTGATTGGCATGGTAATCAGTCTCAGCTTGGTCCCTGTGTTTTTATTGAACTGGCCCAAGAGCGAGAAGCTTTTAAAAAATATGTGACTAAGGAAAAGGGAAAAGTATCTCCAGATAGTCTGGTTAAAGCTGTTTTGTATGCTAGGAAAATAACCCCAACAGCAAAACATGTCGAAGAAGCGAGGGAAAAGCTTGAAAAAGTACCGTTAGTATTAGACGGGCTAGACGAGGTCATTACACATGTCCCTGATATTATTGATGGAATAAAGTCATTCAAATTAGCAAATCCTTGTAGTCAAGTTATTGTATCGAGTAGAGATAACTATGATTATGTAAAGGATATGGGGTTTACATCTATTTGCTTGATGCCTTTTACTGAAACGCAGTTATTTGAATTTGTAACAAACGTATGTACATCAAAAAACGTGGCAAATAAAGTAGTGAATCTAATAAAGAGTAATGATTTATTTGAAGTTCTCAGTAATCCATTACTTGCCACAATTGCTTGCGCATTAGCTGAGCATGGGGTCAGAGTTCCAAGTAAAGAATCAAAGCTTTATGAAAAACGATTTTTGTTGCTCACTGGAGAGTATGACCATTATAAAAATATTATTAGACAGAAGAATCTAAAAGAGAACTTACAAGGAGTCGCTATATTATTAGCTTGGAAAATGCATGAAAAGGGCCTAAGGCAAGTGGAGTTTGATGAAGCATTATCTTGGTTGTTAAAAGATCGGTCTATTGGCCTTGAACCACATGCGGTTCAAAGTTGTTTGTCTGAGTTGATTTGTCCATGCAATATACTAATCCAGATAAATAGTGGGAATATTTTAACGTTCGGCCACTTCAGGTTCCAAGAAAGCCTAGTAGCTATGAGGTTAAGTAGAACTCAAGCTAATGATTTTGAAACTCTTCTTGAATTGCCATTCTGGAAAGGGGCTTTTGGTTTGTACGCTGATTCTAACGATATACACCCGATATTTCACTATCTTTCAGGAGTTGACCGCTATAACTGTGATTACGAAAATACACTTAAAGAAATGATTAGCCGAGCAGATATTGGGCGGGTGGAAAAAGAAGGGTTATTAGACCTACTAGATATGTGGGCAAAAGAACCAATACTATAATTTCAACACTAAATTAACAAACTGCAATATTTATTATGTCTATAGGTGTGTTTTTTCCCTGTGTGAAACAATTTAGTGTAAATATGCCCATGCTCAGAGTTTGAATGTCTAGGCTAGTATTTAACAGCAATAATTAAGTTAACGATATTCTTAAACTTAGTTGATTCATTAAGAGAGGCTTTGAATTAGTTGCTGAAAGACATCTGGTGACTGAGCTAGTTGGGTAATCCCCCCGAAAATTAATCCCATGCAAAAGTAGAATTTTCTCGTATAGTAAATACAGGAGATTCAACATGAAAAAGTCACGTTACACGGACAGTCAGATCTTATCTATTCTCAAGCAGGCTGAGGCTGGTACACCTGTTCCTGAGCTCTGTCGTGAGCATGGAATGAGCAACGCAACCTTTTACAAGTGGCGTTCGAAATACGGTGGTATGGACGCATCCCTTATGGCGCGGATGAAAGAACTCGAAGATGAAAATCGACGGCTTAAAAAGATGTATGCGGAAGAACGCCTTAAAGCAGAGGTGATCTCAGAGGCGATGGCAAAAAAGTGGTGAAGCCCTGTGAGCGTCGATTGATGGCTCAGCGTTCGGTGGCGAACTATCACATCAGCATTAAAAGTGCATGCTATTGGTTTGGGATCAGCGAGACCTGCTATCGCTATAAATCGAAGCTTCAACCTGAGAATGAGTTGATAGCTCAAGAGTTAGTAACGCTGTGCAACAGTGAAGACTGCTCTGACTGGGGCTTTGGCCTGTGTTTTCACCATTTGCGGAACGTTAAAGGGTATACATGGAACCATAAGCGGGTTTATCGGATCTACTGCGAATTGGCTCTAAACTTACGTATTAGGCCAAAACGACGCCTGAATCGCCATACGCCAGAGCCTCTTAAAGAGCCGATTAAAACAAACCAAGTTTGGTCCGTGGACTTTATGCATGATCAGCTATCTGATGGCCGGAAGTACCGTTTATTCAATGTGATAGATGATTACAAACGTGAAGGTCTGGCGTCAGAACCTGATTTTTCAATGCCCACAGTACGAGTCACTCGGATCTTAGAGCAGCTCATCGAACAACGAACCAAACCTGTTGCGATCCGCTGCGACAATGGTCCTGAGTTCATTAGCCATGCGTTTATTAAATGGGCCAACAACCACGACATTCGAATCGATTATATTCAGCCAGGGAACCCACAACAAAACGCGTATATAGAAAGGTTCAACCGTACTATGAGGTTTGGCTTAGTGAGTAAGTATTTGTTTGACACACTTGAAGAGGTTCAAGATCGGGCGACCCAATGGTTATGGTTCTACAATCATCAACGACCACACCTTGCAAATGGAGGGTTCCCACCACTAAAAACGGCAGCATGAATTCTACGAATAAATGCGGTTAATAATGGGAGGATTACCGTTGAACGCTTGGTAAAATGTGGCGAGACTGCAGGGACCACGTTTATTGGCTGTTCAGCCTCCCCCCATTGTAAATTCACTCGATAATCTGAAGAAATATAGGAGATGACAGTTTTCTTTCGGAAATCTGCTGCCTATCCGCTACTCAGATAGTAAAAATAGAAAAGGCGTAGTGGTTACTAACCTTCTACGCCTTTGTATGTGGTGGCCCTTCACAGACTTGAACTGTGGACCTAACGATTATGAGTCGTGTGCTCTAACCAACTGAGCTAAAGGGCCGAATTTGTGGTGCTAAGCGCTTGGCTTTAGCAACGAGGCTGGATTATAAAAAATAGTCTCAGCCTTGTCTATGCGTTTGAATCTAAGCGCCTATTTATTCGCCGTTTAGCGGTCTATTCGTCTAAGAAACTGCGAAGTTGCTCAGAACGAGAAGGGTGACGAAGCTTACGTAAAGCTTTCGCTTCAATCTGACGAATACGTTCACGTGTAACGTCAAACTGTTTGCCCACTTCTTCAAGCGTATGGTCGGTGTTCATGCCAATACCAAAGCGCATCCGCAGTACTTTTGCTTCACGCGGGGTGAGGCCTGCCAGTACTTCTTGAGTGGCAAACTTGAGGTTTTCACCGGTCGCTGCATCAACAGGCATCGACAGGGTGGTGTCCTCAATAAAGTCACCTAAGTGCGAATCTTCATCATCACCAATCGGGGTTTCCATGGAGATCGGTTCTTTGGCAATTTTAAGCACCTTACGGATCTTATCTTCAGGCATTAACATCCGTTCTGCCAATTCTTCTGGCGTGGGTTCGCGGCCCATTTCCTGAAGCATTTGACGGCTAATACGGTTGAGTTTGTTAATGGTTTCGATCATATGAACCGGGATACGAATCGTACGCGCCTGGTCGGCAATAGAACGAGTAATTGCCTGACGGATCCACCAGGTGGCGTAAGTCGAGAATTTGTAACCCCGACGGTATTCAAATTTGTCCACCGCTTTCATCAAGCCGATGTTACCTTCTTGAATCAAGTCGAGGAATTGCAAACCACGGTTGGTGTATTTCTTCGCAATAGAGATTACCAAACGTAAGTTGGCTTCAACCATTTCTTTCTTGGCGCGGCGAGCTTTCGCTTCACCAATGCTCATACGACGGTTAATGTCTTTGATGTTGTTAATGGATAGGCCGGTTTCTTGTTCAACTGATTTTAGCTTGAAGATACAACGGCGAACTTCTTCGTCGACTTCCATTAACGCTGGGGCATAGTCTTTGGCAGAGGTTTTATGCTCGTTAAACCATACGTCACTGGTTTCATCTTTTGAGAAGGCTTTAACGAAGGCTTGCTTCGGCATTTTACCTTGTTCTACACAAAGTTTAAGAACCAGACGTTCTTGGGTGCGAACACGCTCCATCATCCGGCGCATACTGGCAACCAGTTTGTCGAACAATTTTGGCACTAAACGGAAAGTGTGGAAGATTTCGCTAAGTTCAAAAATCTCGGCTTTCGCTTGTTTAGAAGTCCGGCCATGTTTGGCAATCATTGCGTGAGTTTTGTCATATTGAGCACGCAAGGTTTCGAAACGTTCTTTGACGAGTTCAGGATCTAGGCCTGTGTCTTCTTCTTCTTCGTCTTCGTCGTCTTCATCTTCGTCTTCAAGATCTTTTTCTTCAAGCTCTGAGCCAATGTGAGTCGCGGTGGGCGCGGCTTCGGCGACTTCGTTTTCGTCGATGAAGCTATTGACGATGTCACTGACTTTAAGCTCTTCTGCCTGATACTTATCGTACATATCGAGCAAGATAGAGATGGTTTCTGGGTATTCAGAAACGCTACGCTGAACTTCGTTAATGCCTTCTTCGATACGTTTCGCAATATCGATTTCGCCTTCACGAGTTAGCAATTCAACAGTACCCATTTCACGCATATACATACGTACAGGGTCAGTCGTTCGGCCTAATTCTGATTCTACCGTGGCGAGCGCTTGAGCCGCAGCTTCTGCTGCGTCTTCGTCGGTCGTGTTTTCCGCCAACAATAAGTCATCGGCATCAGGTGCGTTTTCATGTACCTGAATACCCATGTCGTTGATCATTTGAATGATATCTTCAACTTGATCGGAATCTACGATATCAGCAGGTAAATGGTCATTTACTTCTGCATAAGTTAGGTAGCCTTGCTCTTTACCTTTTGCGAGAAGGAGTTTGAGTTGAGACTGTGGGGTTTGTTCCATAGATGTCATCCGAAGTAGATTAAGCTAGCAAAACCATAAACGTAAGCGCTGCAAGCGCAAACGAAGAATTATATCAAGTATGGGTGAAAATTTCTATATTAAAGGCATTTATATAGTATCTTTTTGTTTATTACTTAAACAGCCGAGTTAAGGCTTTAATTCAACAACTAATTGTAGCATTTCTCGCTTCTCCTCTACGCTAAGTGTGCCGTTCAGCGATTTGATATTGAGTTGGTCGTAACGTTGTAGCAACAGTTGTTCGATGAAGCTGGCGATTATATCTTGTAGCTCATCGGGGTAACCTGATTCGTCAATTTCCAAGTTATAGCTGGCCAAAGCGTTAAGGTGTTTTTGCTCTGGTAAATCTCGCCAGCGTTCTAAGAGCTGCGCGGTGGTAATATCTGGTTTTTGATGGATCTCGGTAATCAGCCGCTGTAGCAAGGCCATTCCTTTAATATTGACCTGGCTCAGTTGTGGGCTTGGCGGTAAGTCATTGGCAATAGTTGGCCGCTGCAAGAGCATTGCTATGGCTTTACGCATTGGTGTTAAGCTAAGTGCTTTTTGTGCATTGGGTCGGCTGCGTTCCGCTTGTTTTAACTGTGCTAGTTCTTTTTCTAGCTGGCTACGTAGCATTCGGTTTTGGGTGGCCAGCTCGGTGAGTAAAGTTTCTTTGTAAAAACTGGCGTTCACCTGAGAGATTAACTGATAAGCTTTCGACGCGAGGTGGCTTTTTCCGGCATCAGTGCTGATGTCGATGTCTTGGCCGAGGCGTTCAAATAAGAAACGCGACAGCGGCATCGCATCGTTCATCCGTTGTTCAAAGCCATCTTTACCTTCTTGGCGAACCAGCGTGTCGGGATCTTCACCATCGGGTAAGAACATAAACTTAAGTTCTACATTGTCGCGTAGGTGGGGTAAGGCGTTTTCTAAGGCTCGCCATGCAGCATCTCGTCCGGCCCGGTCACCATCATAACAACAAATAATTTTTTCGCTGGCTCTGAACAGCATCTGTAAATGCTCTGGGGTGGTAGAGGTTCCCAGTGACGCGACCGCATAATCGACCCCAAATTGGGCGAGCGATACCACGTCCATATAGCCTTCCACTACTAAAATTTGTGGCACTTGTTTGTAGGCCTGCCGAACTTCATACAGACCATATAATTCGCGACCTTTATGAAAAATGCTGGTTTCTGGTGAGTTAAGGTATTTGGGGGTCCCATCTCCCAAAACTCGACCACCAAAGCCAATATAACGGCCGCGTTTATCACGAATTGGAAACATGATCCGATCACGAAAACGGTCATAGCGACGACCTTTTTCATTCTCGATAGAAAGACCCGCATCCACCAATTGCTGACTGGCTTGTGCCGAGCCGCCGAGGGTTTTACCTAATGCATCCCATTCATCTGATGCGTAGCCAACGGCGAAACGTTGCACCACTTCACCACTTAAGCCGCGGCCTTTTAAGTAGTCGATGACTTGTTGTTTATTTGGATGCACTCGTAATTGTTGTTGGAAGAAGCGACAGGCTTGCGCGGTTAGTTCGTATAAATCTTTACTTTGCTGGCGTTGCTGTTGGCTTTTGGCTGGGTCAAATTTACTATCGTTGCTGTTTTCTCGCTGAACTTCTACGCCCATTTGGCTGGCGAGATCTTCCACTGCGTCAACAAACTCAAGTTTGTCGTATTCCATCAGGAAACTAATGGCGTTGCCATGGGCGCCACAACCAAAGCAGTGATAAAACTGTTTGTCTTGGCTGACCGTAAAAGAGGGTGATTTTTCGTTATGAAAGGGGCAGCAAGCGGAATAGTTTTTACCGGCTTTTTTTAAACGCACACGCTGATCGATTAGGCTAACAATATCGGTGCGAGCCAATAAGTCATCAATAAACTGTTGCGCTATTCTTCCAGCCATTTAGCCTCGTCTTCGGTTTTTAGAAAACAAACAAGCCGTGAACTCATGGAGTACACGGCTTGCTCGAGTAATTTAAGAGATGGGCTTAGGCGAGTTTACTGCGGACGGCGGCACTAATCGCGCCCATGTCTGCCTTACCTTGCACCTGAGGTTTTAAGATCCCCATCACTTTACCCATATCTTGCATTCCAGCCGCGCCCGACTTAGCGATTGCATCATCAATCAATGAGGCAATTTCTTCTGGACTAAGCGCTTGAGGAAGGAACGTTTCCAAGATAGCAATCTCAGCGAGTTCTTTGTCGGCCAAATCTTGACGAGCAGCGGCTGAAAACTGTTCAGCTGCATCTTTACGCTGTTTTACCTGTTTCACGAGGATGCTCAATACTTGATCGTCCTCTAGGGTAATGCGTTCGTCAATTTCTACCTGTTTAACTGCCGCAAGCAACATGCGAAGTGTGCCAAGACGTAATTTGTCTTTGGCTCGCATGGCTGCTTTTTGTTCTTCTTGTAGCGTCGCTTTTAATGACATAGGTTATTAACTGCGCTTAGTACAAGCGAACGCGACGTGCGTTTTCACGTGCTAATTTCTTAGCGTGACGTTTAACAGCAGACGCTTTAGCACGTTTGCGAGTTGTAGTTGGTTTTTCATAAAACTCGCGACGGCGAACTTCAGAAAGAATACCTGCTTTCTCGCAAGAGCGCTTGAAACGACGTAGAGCTACGTCAAATGGTTCGTTTTCACGTACTTTAACGATTGGCATATGCCTATCACCTTCCGGTTTATTAACGGCCGAACAAATATCAGCCTGAGTGTTTAAAAATGGTGCGGAATTTTAAGCCGAACTGAGGGGTAATGTAAAGCCTATTTGTAAGTCACTGGTGAAATTAGCGCTGAACAAGTAAGATAGCTGCGATTTTTGGCAGGCCTTTGGGCGAGATTATACGTTACTGACGCCAGTAACCAAGCAGGAAAAGCAACACTATGCGCGTATTAGGTATTGAAACTTCGTGTGATGAGACCGGCATTGCTATTTACGATGATCAGCAAGGCTTATTGGCCGATGTTTTATACAGTCAGGTAAAATTGCATGCCGATTACGGAGGGGTGGTGCCTGAGTTAGCTTCGCGCGATCATATTCGTAAGACTATTCCACTGATTAAAGAAGCGATGGCAGCAGCCAATTGTAGTGCCGATGATATTGACGCGGTAGCTTATACTGCTGGCCCCGGTTTGGTTGGCGCTTTGTTAGTGGGGTCACTCACCGCGCGTAGTATTGCGATGGCCTGGGATAAACCGGCGGTGGCAGTGCATCATATGGAAGGTCATTTACTTGCGCCAATGCTGGAAGAAAATCCGCCTGAATTCCCGTTCTTAGCGCTATTAGTGTCGGGGGGGCATACATTGTTGGTGGAAGTCGATGGGATTGGTGAGTATCAAATTTTAGGCGAGTCTATTGATGATGCGGCGGGTGAAGCCTTCGATAAAACCGCTAAGTTACTGGGTCTTGATTATCCTGGCGGCCCAGCGTTGAGCCGCTTAGCGGAACAAGGCACTGCCGGGCGTTTTGTCTTTCCAAGACCGATGACTGACCGTCCCGGTTTAGATATGAGCTTCTCGGGATTAAAAACGTTCGCCAAAAATACCATCGATAGCGAGGGCAAAGATCCACAAACTCAGGCCGATATTGCTTTGGCTTTTCAACAAGCCGTGGTTGAGACTCTTATTATTAAGTGTCGTCGCGCCCTGAAACAAACTGGCTTAAAACGTTTAGTGATTGCCGGCGGTGTGAGCGCAAACAAAGCTTTACGCGAACAGCTCGGTGAATTATTGGTATCACGCGGTGGTCAGGTGTTTTATCCTCGCGCTGAATTTTGTACCGATAACGGTGCGATGATCGCTTATGCGGGGATGCAGCGTTTTAAAGCGGGCCAAACGCAAGGTTTATCGGTGAAAGCCATGCCGCGTTGGCCTTTAGACGAGTTGCCTGCAGCAAACCCCTTATAGATTATTGTGTTCGATGGGGTGGCTTTGAACGCCTCATTCCAGAACGAGCGCGGAGGCCATTTTGTGGCTTATATGGGCTTGCCGTTGTCAGTTGTTTTATTCGTTTGTTGGCGAACAAGCCTTGCGTTGTTTTGTCGATATCTTCTCTAGCGATGCAAAGTTGAGCGGCTTAGTCTTTTTTGATGACTTTGGTTTCGGTGTGGTTGCGTAAACGATGAATGTTGCCTTGATGACGAATGATAATCAGACAAGAGAGCATCGCGACGGGCAGTGTGTATTCAGGCTTGATAAGCCAAGTATAGAATGGTGCTAAACTCACCGAGATAATTGCGGCTAACGAAGAGTAACCTCTTAATTTTAGGATTATTAGCCAAGTGAGGATCAACAAGGCAGCGAGATCGAGACCAATTGGTAAAACGCCACCAAGGGCGGTCGCAACCCCTTTTCCGCCTTCAAAATGAAAGAAAATGGGATACATGTGTCCTAAGCAAGCCGCGATGCCGACAAAACCGAGTACCAGCGGGGAGAGACCCGCATAATAGCCTAACCATACTGGGACGGTGCCTTTTAGCAGATCGCAGACCAGTACCAATCCAGCGGGGATTTTCCCGCCTAAGCGATACACATTGGTGGCCCCAGGGTTATTAGAACCGTGATGGCGAGGATCGGGCAGACTAAAAATTCGACAAATTAATACAGCGCTGGATATAGAACCCAGTAAATACGCTGCTGTGATAAAAAATAAACCGATTAAACCCATTAGCTTAGAAGCATTCCACCAATTGCCATATTGCGGTATTATCGCGCTCTTTGAAACCCAAATGATACGCTGTTTTTTTAGCTAAGGCTAATTAGCACGTTTACAGCACAGCAGCATAAAATAATGGATAAAGTATTTATTAAACAGCTCACGGTATTGGCAACCATTGGTGCCTATGAGTGGGAAAAACAAATTAAACAGAAGTTACTGATTGATTTGGAAATGGCTTGGGATAACCGTCCTGCGGCGGCTGGTGATGACTTAAGCTTAGCCTTAGATTATGCATCGGTGAGTCAAGCTGTGAGCAATTTAGTGGGAGGCGAAGCCCACGAATTGGTGGAAACCGTCGCCGAAAAAGTAGCCGATTTGCTGATCCAGCAATATGCAGTGCCTTGGCTTAAAGTCACCATTAATAAGCCAGGTGCAGTGCCTTTTGCTAGTAGTGTCGGGGTGCAAATTGAGCGTAGCCGAGAAGGTTATGCTCAATAATGGCCAATATTTTTGTGGGTATAGGCAGTAATATTGAGCGTGAATATTATATTCGTGCAGGTGTACTTGCTCTAAAAGAGCGATTTGGTGAGTTGCAGTTAAGCCCGGTGTATGAAAGTGCAGCCCTTGGTTTCAATGGTCCGGCTTTTTATAATTTAGTGGCAAAATTTTCTAGTCCCTTGTCTTTACAGGCCGTATTTGAGGCAATAAAACGGATTGAGTTTGAACATGGTCGCGCCATGGATGCACAAAAGTACTCGTCACGAACCCTCGATATCGATATTCTGTTATATAACCAACTAGTGGTAGACACGCCTTGTAAACTACCCAGAGCCGAAATAACCAAGAGTGCCTTTGTATTAAAGCCTCTTGCGGATATTGCTGGTTCAATGCTGCACCCTACGGTAAACCAAACTTTCATACAACTATGGCAAGATTTTGATCATAGTCGTCAAGTGCTGACTCGAGTTGACACTTTAGACCTTTAGTTTTTAGATAAGGAAGCGTAAATGAGTCCCTTTGAAACCATTATGTTGGCGTTGATCCAGGGTTTAACAGAATTTTTACCGATTTCTAGCTCCGCTCATTTGATTTTGCCCTCACAAATTTTGGGCTGGGCCGATCAAGGCATCGCCTTCGATGTTGCGGTACATGTCGGCAGCTTGTTTGCAGTATTGGGCTACTTTCGTAAAGAAGTTTGGGCGATGTTAGGCGCCTGGCTGGCTTCTTTTACTGGTAAACGTAGCCCCGAAGCGATACTTGCTTGGTTAATTATTTTAGCGACTATTCCTGCGATTATTTTTGGCGGCCTGTTTAAGTCGCTGATTGAAGAGTATTCACGATCAGCTTACGTGATTGCCAGTACCACCCTGATTTTTGGCGCTTTGTTATGGTGGGCCGATTCGCAGGCGAAATTAATTAAAAATGAATACCATATCGGTTGGAAACAAGCCTTGTTTGTTGGTGTTGCTCAAGCCATTGCGATTATTCCTGGTACCTCACGTAGCGGCATTACCATCACTGCGGGTCTAATGTTAGGTCTAAGCCGTGAAGCCGCCGCTCGTTTTTCTTTTCTGATGTCGATCCCTGTGATTATTGGTGCTTGCACACTCATGGCAAAAGACATGGTCGAGACTCCTGTGGCGATTGATTGGTCGGCGATGTCGTTGGGGATTTTAGTGGCCTTTGTTAGCGCCTATTCATGTATTCACTTTTTCATTAAGTGGGTGAATCGGGTCGGCATGAAACCCTTCGTGATTTACCGGATGATACTTGGCGTGGGCTTGTTTGCTTTCTTGGCCTGGTCTTAGATCGAAAAGCGCACATTTTAGGGCAGTTGGACGCAGATTAATTCTCGTCTGATTGCGCTGGTCCGTCTAAGTACGCTTGTTTTTGTTGTTTAATCAGCGCAATTCGCTGTGTTTGTAATTGCTCGCGAATGGCTGCGCCCTGATAGCCAGCTTGAACGATGGCTTGTACGTCGACGCTATTAGCGGTTTCGAGCTGGTGCAACAGATAGTCGTAGGCTGGGTAAGGGTAGTCTTCAAAACCCAAGCGACCTTTAATATCGGCGACACCCGCTTCCAATATTTGCCGAAAGCGTTCTGGTTTGCGCCAAGCATCGCAGCGGTCAAATAATTTTAGCACTGTTTCTGGGCGTAACTCTAAAGCGCTGTGAATGGTGATGTGATATTCGGCCACCAGAAAAGCAAGGTCTCGGTAGTGATTGGGCACCTTGAGGCGTTGGCAAAACTGCTTAATTAGTTTTAGTCCTTTCGGCCCATGTCCTGGGTGAGAGGGTAGAGTTTCTGCTGGCGTGAGTGCTTTCCCATAGTCGTGACATAAACAGGCAAAGCGTACTTCGTTGTGATATCCGAGTCGTGCACTCTGTTCGAGAACCATGAGCGTATGAATGCCAGAGTCAATTTCTGGATGCCACTCGGGGCGAGCTGGTACGCCGAATAAAGCTGCTAGTTCTGGAAATAATAGGTTTAAGGCATCGGCTTGTTTTAAAACTTCGAAGAACACCTGAGGCGCTTCGCAGGCGAGGGCTTTTTCGAGCTCTTTCCAGATCCGCTCTGGGGTTAAACTGGATAACTCTCCGGAATGGGCTATTTCACGCATTAGGCTCATGGTAGATTCTGCCACGCTAAACCCTAAGGGGTGTAAACGTGCGGCGAAGCGAGCGACCCGGAGTACCCGAAGTGGATCTTCAACAAAAGCTGGAGAAACATGACGCAATTGCTTTGCTTGCAGATCGGCCTGACCCCCATAGGGGTCGATGAGCTTGCCGTCTTCACTCATGGCGATGGCGTTAATGGTTAAATCACGACGTAATAAATCGTTTTCTAAACTGACGGTAGGGCTTGCATCGCAGCTAAAGCCAGTATAACCCTTTCCTTGTTTGCGTTCGGTGCGTGCTAAGGCATATTCTTCACGGGAGTGCGGATGAATAAATACGGGGAAATCCTTGCCAACTTGGGTATAGCCGAGTTGAAGCATTAGGTCTGGAGAGGCACCGACAACCACATGGTCGCGGTCTTTCACCTTCAAGCCGAGTAGTTTATCTCTGACTGCTCCTCCTACCAAATAGGTTTCCACTTATCACTCCTTGTTATTCTCTATGCACAAACGGCTTGCGCGAGGGTATTATACACCTATCAACGCTCAATTGGGCTTGGATTGCCACCGAGTGAAAACATCGGTAGGCCATGGTCGGTGAAAGGATAGCGATTTAATGTACTTGGATTATTTTGGTTTAAAGGAGACTCCTTTTTCGATAGCGCCAAATCCTGAATTTTTATTTATGAGTGAACGGCATAAAGAGGCCTTAGCTCATCTGAGTTTTGGTTTAGGCGAAACGGGGGGATTTGTGCTACTCACTGGTGAAGTTGGTACCGGTAAAACCACGGTGTCGCGTGCTTTACTAAAACAACTACCCGCAACAACCAAAGTTGCTTTTGTACTCAATCCCACACTCACAGAAATAGAGCTATTGGCGACGGTATGTGACGAGCTGAGCATCCCTTACGACAGCGATAAGATGAGTGTTAAACAGTTAGGAGACGCGATCCGTCAGCGTTTGTTAGAAAACCATGCTGCTGGTGGGAATACCATGCTGTTGATCGATGAAGCTCAGCATCTTTCGGTAGCGGTATTAGAACAGCTTCGTTTATTAACCAACTTTGAGACCGATACCCGTAAGTTATTGCGGGTGGTATTGATTGGTCAGCCGGAGTTACAGCAAAAATTAAAGCAGCCAATTTTACGCCAATTGGCGCAACGGATCACTGCTCGTTATCACTTGTTGCCATTAACGGTGAATGAAGTTAAAGCCTATATCATGCATCGTTTACAGGTGGCGGGTTGTGAGCGGCCTTTGTTTTCTGATGTTGTAGTGAAGCAGGTATTTAAGGCCGCAGAAGGGATCCCTCGGGTGATTAATTTGCTTTGTGATCGCGCGCTGTTGGCCGCCTATGCTGGCAATAAGCTACAGGTGGATAAAGCTGCTTTAAGGCAAGCGATTGAAGAAGTAGCCTTAAATGAACCGCCTCGACAGCTAAATCTTGCTTACTTGTTCAGTGGTGCGATGTTAGGTGTTGTATTGTTAGGGGCGGGTTATGTGTATCAACATTGGCCAATGCTTGGCTCTGTTATCGCGGACTCGCTTCCCCAACAACGGGCTCTTGTTGAACCGCAGTTGAGTGTGCCTGTCGCTGCTGTTGTGGCGCCCAGTGTCACTGCCGCGGAGCAACAAGCAGACGAATGGCAACAGCTACGCAGTAGTAGCCGTTTACCGCCCCGTGCATGGCAGCTGCTATTACGCGCGTGGGGTTATGATGCGCCAGCCTCTCAAGCCAGTTGTGACTTGATTACAAGCGTTGATTTATATTGTTTGTCTCTTAATGGCGGGGAGCAGATGTTACGTGAAGTTAATTTACCTGCGGTGTTAAAGCTAGAAGACCAAGGTGAGCCTTTTTATGCTGTGCTGCGACATTGGGGGCCACAACTTGAATTATGGTTGGGAGAGCGTTCTATGATGGTGGATCAAGCTTGGTTGCAGCAACGCTGGAATGGTGAGTTTCAGGTCCTGTGGCAGCAACCGAAAGGCTTTGATGGCGTATTAAAGCTGGGCAGTCAGGGGGAAGCTGTGCATTGGTTAGAACAGAGCCTATCGCTAATTCAAGGCAAGCGGTCACGGCAGATCTTCAAATATGATCGCCAACTGAGTCAGCAAGTGAAACAATATCAGCGTCAGAATCATCTCACCGCGGATGGCATTGCCGGTGTATTTACACTGTTACATTTGAATCAACAGATATATGTTGATCAACCACGTTTGCAGGAGTTGAATTAGTGTCTAGTATCTTGGCGGCGCAACGCCGTAGTCAACAAGGCGCAATGGCGGCGTTAGTCCCAAGGTCGCCCAACAATCGCTTATGGTTCGTATTATTTTGTGTCTTGTTGACGCTTGTTTTGCTGTTTGCTGGCTTGTGGTGGTGGCAAAAGCTACAAGTTGTTCCTCGGTCTGGCAGCGCTCCGCCTATCGTGGCGGATGTGGCCGCGCCAGCACCAGCACCAGTACCAGCACCAGTATTTGCGGAGCCACAGAAGCCTCGGCTGGCGCCTTTTGAATTAAATCCCTTGCCCGATTTCAAAGATTTAGAGCGAGTCGACTTATTGGCGATGCGTCAGGCGCAGTATGCCGACTTAATCGCTAACACTAGCAAACGGTTAATTGCTCAAGAAGATAAGGATTTTAAGCCGGTTGTTGAATCGTCGCCAACGGCTTCGACCGAGCATAAGCCCGCTCAGCCGACAAATTTAAAGTCTGATCTCAGTTTGGAACAGCGCTTTGCGCAAGCGGTTCAAGCGACAGAGTCCTTGAACTGGCAAGAGCAGCAGTCAACCGCGGTTTATGATGATGCGCCGCTACTGGCGGAACTGTCACCCGAGTTACAAGCCTTGGTGCCGGCGATTACTTTTAAATCTCATGTCTTTTCATCCGATCCGGCTCGGCGTCATGTGACCTTGAATGAGCAACAGTTGTTTGAAGGCGATTTACTGACCAATCGTATTGAGCTGGTTGCTATCCGCCTCAACGACATTGTACTGCGGGTGGCCGGAAATCTTTGCCGTTTAAAAGCCTTGGTCGACTGGGGATAAGTTTTGGTCGATGGTTTGCGGATAAACCTAAGTTTTCGGCGCTCATCGATAAACCGATGAGTTTAATTAGTGAAATAACAATGCACTGAGTTGTTTAAATCAAAAAGGGCGCTTTAAGCGCCCTTTTTAATGGTTAAACCTACATCCATTGTTGGTCTCGTTTTTTGCGACGAGGGATCATCGGCAATAATAAACCTAAAATTAGACCGATACCGGCAACGCCCGCGCCACGCATAAACCATTGCATCTGCACCGCTTCGTCAATGGCGTCAAGTTCAGCTTGAAGATTAATGTTTTGTTTGCTGATTTGACTGAGTTGCTCATTCAGTTGGTCGTTGGTTAACTGTAATTGCTCGATTTGTTGTTGCTGAGATTCGAGCTTGATAAGTTGTCCAGCAGAATTGCTTTCACTGCTTTCCAGCTGCTGCTTGAACTTGCTTTCGCTAAGTTTGAGCTGCGCTTTAATTTGTTCCAATTGGTATGCAAGACCAGGTTTCGAGTTTAGGTATTTGGAGTCAACCCAACCTTCACGACCATTGTCGAGGACGACTTTGGCGTATTTATGTTCTGCATCGTAGCCAATTTGGTTAATTTTAGTGCCGGCGTTTACGCTACCTAAAATTCGAAATTGATTGCTAGGCCCGGAATGCATGAAAATGAACAAGTCATCCGATATATAACGAGTTTGAGCGATGGCTGGCGAAGTGAGGGCGAGCAATAAAAAAGCTGCGGATAAGTTTCTGAGGATCACGGCATATCTCTTCGGATTTGATTGTATTCGCCGTTAGTGTACGAAACAACGTTGTCAGTCTCAACCAACAACGTTGTTATTGTGAGTAAAAGTTAGCTTGATTAAGGTTAATTAGCCAAAAATACCCAATAAAATATAGTAGAACACGATGGACAACAAAGCGCCCGCTGGCAGGGTGATCACCCACGAGACGACAATGTTACGCACCACGCCTAAATTAAGTGCGGCAATACCACGCGCCATACCGACACCCAACACCGCGCCAACTAGTGTTTGGGTTGTTGAAATGGGCAAACCTGTACCCGAAGCAATCACCACGGTAGTCGCTGCTGCGAGTTCGGCAGCAAAACCACGACTTGGTGTGAGCTCGGTAATACCCTTACCAATTGTCGCGATTACGCGGTGACCAAATAAGGCTAAACCAGCAACAATACCCAAGCCACCAAGCGGTAGGATCCACCAAGCGAGTGCCGCCTTGCCTGTGATTTCCCCGTTGTTGTGAACGACGCTCACCACTGCGGCCAATGGTCCAATTGCATTTGCCACATCATTTGAGCCATGGGCAAACGCCATGCAGCAAGCCGTAATAACCATTAGTACCGCAAATACTCTCTCTACGTTGGTGTAGTGCATTTGACGGTCGGCCTTGGGGTCGATTTTCAGACGGGTAATGATGTACTTACCGACGATTGCAATCACTAAACCAACGGCGATTGCCCAGAGGTAGCCTTCGGTCGAACTCATTTCCAAGCCGACGTGCTTTAATCCTTTCTTGATGGTCACTAAGGCCATCATAAACCCAGCTAAGAACATGTAGCCGGGCACGTAGCGTTTGGCTGCTGCCAGTGGGTTTTCATTCTCAAAGATGAGCTTTTGTGCGCTCATAAAAATGAAATAGGCGACTATGCCGGATATTGCAGGGGTAATAATCCAGCTGCCGACAATGCTGGATACTTTGCCCCATTCTACGGCCTCGGTACCTACGCCCACCGCGGCAAAACCAACGATGGCGCCAATGATAGAGTGGGTGGTAGAAACAGGCCATCCGTTATAGGAGGCGATTAATAGCCAGGTTCCTGCCGCCAATAACGCGGCAATCATGCCAAATACCAGTAACTCTGGTGTTTGGGTGAAAGCTCCTGAATCAATGATCCCTTTACGAACCGTGTTGGTGACCGCGCCGCCAGCCAAATAAGCACCGGCGAATTCGAAAATCATCGCGATGATGATTGCTTGCTTAATCGTGATAGCGTTAGAGCCGACCGATGTGCCCATGGCGTTGGCGACATCATTCGCGCCAATACCCCAAGCCATCACAAAGCCGAAGACAGCCGCGATGATAACCAGCGTGGTGCCGTAAGTTGCAAGAATTTCCATTGGAGTTACCTAAGTGATTTCTTATTTTTTAGCGATAGATCATCAGTTCTAAACGTGCGCCAACACGTTGTGCCTGATCGGCGAGTTCGCCAATGGCTTCAATGATGAAGTAGAGGAACATTGCGTCGATGGGATCGAGTTTTTTCTCTAATTTTTGTAGTTTTCTACGGATTTTGCGCTGTTGTCCGTCGGTTTCGTCTTCGATGAGATCGAGTTTCTCAACCATGTCTTTCACGACATTGACTTCACGGCCTTTAAAACCGGTTTCGAGTAAGTCTTCTAATTCATTAATCACCGCTTTAGCCATCGCGGTGGCATCTAAACAGCGTTGCAGATACTCCATGAACATTTCCGCCAGCTTCGGTGGTAACTCCATTTTTCGCCCAAGCATACGGCCTGAAATATCTTTTGCTTTGTTGGCTATTCTGTCCTGATGAGTCAACAGTTCGAGAACGTCGGAACGTTCAATTGGCATGAAAAGTCCACCGGTAAGATTTAATCGAATATCTCGTTTCATTCGATCCGCTTCTTTCTCTAATTCAGAGATGATTACGCGACGCTTAGCGGCAGTTTTCCAATCTTTTTTTAGTACAGCGTCGAAAAAAGGTACTAAACCTTCACAACACTCATGTACTACATTGATATGTTCTTGTAATGGTTTAATTGGCGATTTAGCAAACAAACCAAGAATTGTATTTCCAGACATAATCTCTGTTCCAATTAGCTATGCAAAGGATATATTTTTTGCGAGGCGCATGGTAACGTAGACTAGCTTAGTTGCAAGCTTTTATCTGCAATTTTAGTACGTTTTAATTGAGATAAATCAAAAAAATTTGTTCAAAATCCCAACAGGAGAGCCGGGCGCTGCGTCAGCAAGCATGGATAAACCATGAACAATGAAATTGAAATCAAGCTGTTAGCGGCACCTCATTGTGCCTCAGCGTTGTTCGAACAGCTGTGTCATTATAGTGTGCTGCAAACGGAAATAAAGCCGCTAACCAGTATCTATTTTGATACTTCAGATCGCCAACTAATGCGTTGGGGCATGGGGCTCCGAATTCGCAGCGGTGATGGGGCAGATGTGCAAACCTTAAAAACCGATGGGGTGGTGGTTGGCGGTTTACATCAACGACCAGAGTATAATTCGCTGGTGCCGACTAAACAGCCGCAATTGGCGTTGTTTAATCAAATTGAATGGCCACAAGATGCAGATTTAGCACAAATCGAACAACAATTAGTCCCCTTATTTAGTACCGTTTTTGACCGGCAAACATGGTTACTCGACTTGGCCAACGATACCTTAGTTGAGGTGGCCTTTGATCAAGGTTGGTTAATTGCTAATACCGAACGGGAAGCGATTTGCGAAATTGAATTGGAATTAGTCAAAGGTGATGTGACTCAGTTATTTGAATTGGCTAGTGATATCGCCGAGATTGACGGTTTACGTTTAGCTAATATAAGCAAAGCGAAGCGTGGTTATCGGTTAGCCGCGGGTCATCGCGAAGCGCTTAAACATTTACTTCCGGTTAAGTTGAGTGATGCCCCCCACGGTGCCGAGTGTTTGACTCGTATCTTTTCTACGGCCTTAGGGCATTGGCAGTATCATGAACAGCTGTTTTTAGATAATCCCCAGCTTGAGGCCTTAGAACAGGTGTCGATGGGCGTCCAAATGTTGGTTCAGGCTTGTAAGATGTTTAGTGAGTTAGACTTGGTTGCTTGTCCTTGGTTGAGTGAGCTGCGTTGGTTACGCCAACAGTTTAGCTGGCTTAATCAGGCCCATAGTTTATCGAGACTGACCGCAGAACGCGGTGTTTTAATTAAAAAGCTGCCTCAGCAGCGCTCCCTGTTAAAGTCCTTACAACAGCAACAAAATGCCTTACCCCAAGTGGAACAAATCCACCAGTTAATGCACAGCCCGCGCTATTGTCGTTTGATGTTAAAAATCACTCGTTGGTTGTATTTGGCAGAATGGCAAAATAGCCCAACGGTGCAAGCCTTAGATATTCGCCAAGTCGCTCAACAATTGTTAGCGACCAGTTGGACTCATTTGCGCAACTCTGATCTCGCATTACCTGAAGTGGATGCCGATGTGTACATTAAGCAAGCCACCAAATTAAGACGGAATTTGCTGGTGGGGATCTGTGTTGGGGAATTATTTGATGAGAGCTCTCGACAAGAATTTCGATTGCCATGGATGGATATTTTGTCGGGGATTGAAGAGTTGAGTTTGTATAAACCCTTGCGGGCCCTGTTTGATGATTTGGAGCCGGAGTTACAGCAAACGATCGAAAAATGGGTCAGCCGAAAAGAACAATCGCTATTAGATGCTTTAACGTTCTCTCGCCAACAAGCCTTGCAACAAACGGTTTATTGGTAGTTTCGGTGAGTAGCTTTTTGTTTAGTAAGTTATTGATCAGTCTGTTTATACCTAGCACTTTGCTATGGCTATTATTGTTGTTGGCGGCGATCTGTTGGTTACTTGGCCGAGCTTACCTGGCAAAAAGTTTAGTTTTTATTTCCTTGTTGTTGGCGCTGGTTTTCAGTCTTGGTCCGTTGAGCGGTAAAATGCTACGGTTTTTTGAAACTCAATATCCGGCGATGCATGTATTACCCGCCGATACGGACCTGATTGTGGTCTTGGGTTGTTTGCATTACGTGGATAAAACACAACCACTCTCTAGCCAAGTTTTACCCTGCGCTACGGTAAAGCTGGTGGAGGCTATTCGCTTATGGAGACAGCATCCAGAGAGTCAAATATTGCTCTCGGGCGGGGATGTAGAAGCCAGTGGCGTGGAGCATGCCGATATGTTGGCCAAATTGGCGATATCCTTAGGTGTCCCGGACTCACATCTGTTACGTAGCTACCATAACTTAAATACGGCAGCAGAAGCGCAAACGGTGGCAGGTAGCTATCGTGGAAAAAACATCGTACTGGTGACACAAGCTGCGCATATGCCAAGAGCGATGTGGTTATTTCAGCAGCAAGGGTTAAAAGTGACTGCCGCACCAAGTTATTATCAGGTGCGTAACTGGCAAGCGCCACTCAGTTGGCGAGCCTTTATCCCGAAGTTCAGTAATATTGCCAAGGCGGATACTGCAATTTATGAAGCGTTGGCGAATCTATGGTTGCACGCTCGGGTGAGTTTGAGTTCTTCCGAATAAATTAAGCTTTGGAAAGGAGTTATTTGAACTCAGATCATCGCTGGCTGGTACCCTGTTATTGCTCACCATCATTGCTCGATTAGTCTTTGGGATGTTGCTTTTGCTGTAGCTGGTGTAACTGTTGCTCGATTTGTTGTAGTTGTTGCTGCATGGTTTTTTGATTGGCATGATGCTGTTGCATAAAACGCACGAGCTCAGTTTCTTTGGCGGTTTCATCACGTAATAGCATGGCCGACATTAAACCGGAGATGGCACCAAAAAAACCGACACCAGTTAAAATCATCACACTAGCGATGACTCGTCCGGCGTCAGTGACTGGCACAAAGTCACCATAACCGACCGTAGAAATGGTAACAATTGCCCACCAAAGAGCTTCTCCAGAGCTGTGAATTTGTCCGCCAGACTCACTCCCTTCGGCGATTAAGATGCCAATCGAACCAAGTAACACAATGATCAGGAGGACCAGTAATATGGCGGCTAAAGTTGCTTCAACTCTTCTATGTTTGAGTCTTTTAAACAAGTGTTGCTGTACCGAGATGGCTTTAATTAGCTTCACCGCATGAATAAACCGCAGGAAACGCAGCGGTTCAATCAATGGAATACTGGCAAATAAGTCGATCCAATGGTGGCTTAGGTAGTGCATTGGTGTATGGCTACGTAACATGCGACTAAAAAAGTGGGTGATGAAAACACAGCAGATTAAGGTATCCAAAGTGACTAACAACGCGTGTAGTTGTGAATCACTAGGATAAAAATACAAACTACTGACAATGCCAATGGCGATAATGGACAGTAACATCATGACCAAGTCGAAGGCGTTTATATTGGTTTTCATCAGCGCATCCTGCAGCGAGTACTGAGCGATATATAAGCACTATACCTGAGTTTTAAAGATTTTCAGTATTGCGGGGTAAATACTGATATATCAAACAGTTTTGTGATAAATAAGGCATATTTGGAGTGTAGGGGTGGCGCCTGAATATCGGCTAGTGGATGCTTGAACTTCAATAGTTTTCATGTTCAGATTCATTTAATTTCTCAGCTGTGGTGCTGCTAACTATGTCAATTGCTCTCCCTCTGCAACAACAACTTTTATCTTTCGCTGCCCAGTCATGGGAGCGAGTGGTCGCCTTGGAACCCAGACTAAACACTGAACTCAGCGAGTACCAGCAGCAACAGTCGCAACAGGCCTTCGCGGTGAGTGACTTTATTGCCGATAGTTGTATTGCTCAGCCTTCTTTGCTGCTCGATATTTGGCAACAGCAGCTGCTAAGCCAGGTGTTAACAGAGACGCAGCTACGTGAGCAACTGACTGCTCAATTAGCCGAACAACAAAATGATGATGCTGCCAAGAAAGTATTACGGCGGTTTCGTCGCCAGCAAATGGTGTTGATCGCCTGGCGAGATTTAACCCAAGGTCAAGCGGTTACCGACAGCTTTGCTCAAGTATCGGCACTGGCCGACAGCTGTGTTGACTGTGCGAATCAATGGCTATATTCGCGTTGTTGTGCTGAATCTGGGACGCCGATGGATAGCGCTGGCAATGCTCAAGCCTTGGTGGTGATAGGCATGGGCAAGTTAGGGGGACGCGAGCTTAACTTCTCCTCTGATATCGATTTGATTTTTTGTTTTCCAGAAAATGGCGAAACTCAAGGTGGGCGGCGAAGCATTGCTAATCAGCAATTTTTTATTCGTATGGGCCAGCGTCTAATTCAACTAATCGATCAACCGACTGTTGACGGTTTTGTATTTCGCGTGGATATGCGGCTGCGTCCTTTTGGTGAGTCGGGCCCCTTGGCGGTAAGCTATGCCGCCTTTGAAGATTACTATCAGCATCATGGTCGTGATTGGGAACGCTATGCGATGGTGAAAGCGCGGGTGATTAACCAAGATTTGCGTTATGACCAAGCCATTCAAGCCATGCTAAAACCTTATGTGTATCGTCGTTATATAGATTTTAGTGCGATCCAAGCATTGCGCTCGATGAAGGCGATGATTAACTCGGAAATTCGACGTAAGGGCTTACGTGATAACATCAAACTAGGCTCAGGAGGGATCCGTGAGATTGAGTTTATTGCGCAAACTTTTCAATTGATCCGTGGCGGAAGAGAACCAGTCCTACAAACGCGCTCATTGCTCAAGGCTTTGAGCTTACTCAGTGAGTACGGCGAGTTGAGTCTTGAGCAGACGCAATTGCTTACCAAGCATTATCTGTATCTGCGTCAGGTAGAAAATATCTTACAGCAAATTGATGATAAACAAACCCAGACTCTGCCGGATAGCGAGCTTGATCAACAGCGGATCGCATGGGTGATGGGGGAAGCATCCTGGGTTGATTTTTATCAGCAACTACAAGCTTTATTAGCCGAGGTGAATGGCTGTTTCCAAAGCGCCATTGGCGATGAACAATGTAATGAGCATCAAGCTAGCCAAGATTACGAAGATCTGTGGCATTGTGGTGCTGATCGCGAAGCGCTTGCCTCGCTCATGGCTAAACATGTTTGCGCTGAAGCGGAGCAGCAGCAACGCGTGGAAACTATGTATCACTTTATGCATGCAGTGGAGCATCGGCAAATTGGTCAACGGGGCCGACAAACTTTAGAGCGGATGATGCCTAGCTTGTTACAACAGTTGTTTGAGCATCCGAAAACCAACTTAGTATTACCCCGAGTCATGGTGTTGTTAGAGCGGATCTTGTCCCGTACTGCTTATCTAGAATTATTAGCCGAAAATCCAGGCTCTTTGCATCAGCTGTTGCGCTTGTGTGCTGGCAGCGCGATGTTGGCCGAGAAGTTGGCAAGCTTTCCGATCTTGCTGGATGAATTGCTTGATCCCGCGTTGTTATATAATCCGGTCAGTGCCGATAGCTACGCCCAGCAGCTACGCGAGTTTATGTTGCGGATCCCAGCCGATGACATGGAACAGCAAATGGAGGCCTTACGTCAGTTCAAGCAAATACAACAGTTGCGGATCACCGCCGCGGATATCGCCGGTGCGCTACCGTTGATGAAAGTAAGTGATCACTTAACAGCGGTTGCAGAAGTAATTGTAAATGCGGTGGTTGAACATGCTTGGGCGCAAATTGTGGAGCGCCATGGCTATCCGGAACACCTTGAGCAACAGCAACGCGGTTTTGCGGTTGTGGGCTACGGCAAGATCGGTGGCATCGAAACTGGCTATAGCTCCGATCTAGATTTGGTTTTTTTACATAACAGTGACAGCTCTACCTACACCACTGGTCCGAAGCAAATCGATAGTAAGCAGTTTTATCTCAAATTAGCGCAACGCATTATGCACTTGTTTAATACCCGCACCGCCTCTGGCGTATTGTATGAGCTCGATATGCGTCTGCGTCCATCGGGGGCTTCGGGTTTGTTGGTATCGGCGATCGATGCGTTTGAGCAGTATCAACTGAAAGAAGCCTGGACTTGGGAGCACCAAGCCTTAGTGCGAGCCCGAGTGGTTTATGGTGATCGTGACTTAGGGCAACGTTTTGAACAGGTTCGCCATCAAATTTTGTCGATCAAACGTGAACCTACAGAACTCATCAACCAAGTGGTGGAGATGCGGCATAAAATGCGCCAGCATTTGAGTAGAGAAACTAGTGATTTATTCGATTTGAAGCAGTCGGCTGGGGGGATGGTTGATATTGAGTTTATTGCGCAGTATTTGGTATTACAGTATACCGATCGCTGTCCTGAGCTGAGTCGATGGAGTGATAATGTCCGGATTTTTGAAAGCTGCGCGCAGCTGGGGATCTTAGACAAACAGCAGGCACAGGGCTTGACTCGTTGTTATTTAGAGATCCGTGACGAGGGGCATCGTCAATCCTTACAAGAATTACCGCGGCTGGTCGAAAAGGCTCAGTTCACCCTCGATCTGAGCGTTGTTTGTGATACCTGGCGACAATTATTTGCCGCTCAAGCACCAAAGGTAGATTAGTAGACGCTGGGTTCGCCCTCTGGGCGCGATTTAAAGCGACGATGGATCCACATGTACTGCTCGGGAGCGCGTAAAATGGCTTTTTCTATGGCCTGATTAATCGTGCGCGCATCGGCTTTAGTGTCACCAGCGGGATAATTTTCGATAGCGGGTTCTATCACCAAGGTGATAGAACCATCTGCGTTTCGAAGTGCGTAACTCATCAGTAACTGTACGTTTTTGACTCGAGCGAGGGTGGCTGTTCCGGTAATGGTAGCAGCGTTTGGCTGAGCAAAAAAAGGCACAAATACAGCCGCGTGGGTTCCGTAATCATGGTCGGGGGCGTACCAAACCGCATTCCCATTTTTTAAAGCTTTTATCATGCCTCGCACATCGGTTCGGTCGACCAGGTACTTATTGGCTCTGGTTCGTCCATGGTATTGGAAATACTCGTAGACTTGGTTTTTATTCGGACGATAGATACCAACACCAGGATCAATGACTCCAAAGGCTCTGGCATGGCTTTCTAAAGTCCAGAAGTGAGCACTTAACAGCAGAATGCCGCCTGGTTTTTGTCTCACCTGTTCTAAATGTTCCAAACCTTCAAAATGAAGATGCTTGGCAAAGCGCCATTTGGGCCAAAACCAAGCATTCGCGGTGTCAACTACCGAGTGTCCGAGATGTGTGAAGCATTGTTCAAGCAATTGCTCACGCTGCACCGCAGATTTTTCTGGGAAACAAATGTGCAAGTTTCGACGTGCGATATGCACTCGTGATTTGAGTAGTCTTTTTCCTAGGCGGCCAATCGCCAAGCCTAAGTAATGTTGCAGGCGATGGGGCAGCAGGCTAATACCAAGCATGAAACTAATTAACAACCAAGCCCCCCAATTTCGGGGGTGAAAGGAGCCAGCGTTGAGTGTGGGGGGAGATATTTCAGCCATGTTTTTCTTTTTGCTTCAGTTGGTGAGTCAAGTTTACCCGAATTCTGGTAATTATGCCGCAGACCAGATTTTTAACTATGATAAACTGTTCGCAATTTATTTTCGATGAGAGTGAGTAATGCGAATAACCCTCCCTGAGTTTTCTCAAGCTAAGGTGCTAGTTGTTGGTGACGTGATGTTAGACCGATATTGGCAAGGACCTACTGGACGAATATCTCCAGAGGCACCAGTTCCAGTGGTGAAAGTTGAGCAAATTGAAGAGCGCCCTGGTGGTGCAGCGAATGTCGCCTTAAACGCGGTCGCTTTGGGTGCCAGTTCAACTTTACTCGGCATGAGTGGTGACGATGAGGCATGCCATGCCTTAGAAAACCAGCTAGCCGCAGTGGGAGTGAGTTGTCAGTTCAGTAAATTTGCTGATTATCCCACGATTACTAAATTGCGGGTATTAAGCCGTCATCAGCAGTTGATCCGTCTGGATTTTGAAGAGAGCTTTCATAAGGTAGATAGTCAAGACTTGCGTGATCGTTTTACCCAACAGATCAACCAGCATCAAGTGGTGATATTATCCGATTACAATAAAGGTGCATTGAATCGGGTTGGTGATTTAATCGGCTTAGCGCGTGAAGCGAAGGTGCCGGTTTTAGTCGATCCTAAGGGCAGTGCCTTTGATAAATATCGCGGCGCAACGCTGCTTACGCCTAACTTCTCTGAATTTGAAACAGTGGTTGGTGCTTGTAAAGATGAGGTAGAGATCGTTCAAAAAGGTCTTCAATTAATTGATGAATTAGATTTGCAAGCCTTGCTGGTGACGCGCAGTGAGCACGGAATGACCCTGATTCGTAAGGGGCAAGATGCTTTGCATTTGGCCGCCTTAGCGCAAGAAGTCTATGATGTCACGGGTGCTGGTGATACGGTTATTTCTACTTTAGCCTGTGCCCTTGCAGCGGGTGCTAGCCTAGAAGATGCCTGCGCTTTAGCCAATGTGGCCGCTGGTATTGTGGTGGGTAAGTTAGGGACCTCGACGGTGTCGACCATTGAACTTGCCAACGCAGTATATGGTCATCAGGAAACCGGTTTTGGGGTGTTGAATGAACAGCAGTTAAAACAAGCTTTAGACGCTGCCCATCGTCGTGGTGAAAAGGTTGTGATGACGAATGGCTGCTTTGATATTTTACATGCTGGTCACGTATCTTATCTTAATCACGCTCGTACTTTAGGTGATCGCTTAATCGTTGCCGTTAATAGTGATCATTCAGTGAAGCGCTTAAAAGGTGAAGGACGCCCTGTGAACAGTGTTGATCGTCGGATGGCTGTATTGGCTGGTTTGGGGGCGGTGGATTGGGTGGTTGACTTTACTGAAGATACCCCACAGCGGCTGATCGCTAGTTTGTTACCGGATTTGTTAGTCAAAGGCGGTGATTATAAACCAGAGGAAATCGCGGGTGGTGAGGAAGTGATTGCCAATGGTGGCGAGGTAAAAGTGCTTAATTTTGAGGAGGGCTGCTCTACCTCTGAGATTATTCAATCGATCCGTCAGAATCAGATTGATTAGTATGCATCATCGTCTAAAAAAGGCGCCACTGGCGCCTTTTTTATTAACCAATAATTCTCCGTGGTCATGCATTCTCTCTGTTTTTAACATTGAATGCATGACATTGGGGGATTTATTGAGCGGCCATTAAACCGGAATTAACCAATACTACGTCTTCTTCATTTAGGGTGCCTACGGCTTGTTTAAGCGACAGCATATTTAAGATGTAATCGTAACGAGCATTTGATAAATCACTTTTTGCTGAGTATAAATTACGCGTTGCATCTTGTACGTCAACGATGGTTCGAGTACCCACTTCAAAACCTGCTTCGGTGGCTTCCAGAGCGCTTTGAGATGAGACAACCGTTTGCTCGAAGGCTTTTACCGAGCCGATACTCGCACTGACATTGTTGACCACCGAGTTTACAGTGCTTTGTACTGAACGATAGGTTTGCTCTAAGGCTTGAGACGCTGCAATGTAACTAAATTGAGCTTGTTTAACCTGAGAGTCAATACTGCCACCTTGGTAGATAGGCCAGTTGAATTCAAGACCGATATTGCCCGAATTCGCACTGCCACCTTGAGCATTGTCGGTCATACTATTCCCGTATTTATTGTTGTCGTAACCAATACCTGCGGTTAAATCTAAGGTTGGCGCATGACCACTTTGAGCCAATTTAATTTGCTCTTGAGAGACTTCTTTGGCAATCCGCTGAGCGTTCAACTGAAGGTTCTTATCGCTGGCAAGCTCTAACCAGTGCTTTGCGCTTTGATTTAGTTCGGCGGGATCGAAGCGTTCGGTATTTAAAATATTGAGTTGGCGATGTTCTAAACCAGTTAACTCGCGCAAGGCTTCGTAACTATTTGATAAGGTATTACTGGCTTGAATTTCTTCGGCAAGCGTTCGGTCATATTCGGCTTGTGCTTCATGAACGTCGGTAATCGCAGTTAAGCCAACATTAAACCGTTGTTTAGTTTGCTCTAGTTGACGAGCGACAGCAGCCTTGTTTGCTTGTACAAAACTAACATTATCGATGGCGCGTAATACGTTAAAGTAAGCGGTGCTCACTCGAATAATCAGATTTTGCACATCGTTGGCATACAAGGCATCGACCCGAGTCGCATCTTTTTCTGAAATGCTTAAACTGGTCCAGTTGGTTCTGGAATAGAGTGACTGGCTTAAACCTACCGATGCATTGGTATTGGTGATACTGTCGATACTGCTGTTATCGGAATTGGTATATTTTGCCCCCGCTGAAAAACCGATTTGCGGGAGTAGCGATGCTCGGGTTTGAGTTATTTTCTCAAAGGCGATGTCACGCTGCGATTTACTTTGCAAGATGACGGGATCTTTTTCTTGAGCTAATTGATAAATTTGCAATAAGTCGTCAGCTTGAGCTTGATAAGCTATCGAGCCAAAAGTACAAGCTAATATCAATGATTTCATTTTCAGCTTCATTTCGCCTTTCCTCTATTCGCCTTGGATGTGCGAAGTTTATCGGGAGTGAGTTAAATTAATTCTAGGAGTTAAACAATATGGCTTAAACAGCTAACATATTGCGAATAAATGTTAGTCTATCTCAGCTTTAACTTTAGATTAAGACTTAGTTAAGAAAAATCATAATAGATTGTAGTCAATCTGTCATTGGATCATTAAGAGTCGGCAAATTATATACTAAATCGCCAAACAAAGGGGACTAGATTCATATGCTTAAGTTGAAAAACCTGAGTCAGTTTTCTCATCAAGACATGGAAATACAGACGGTAGAGGATGTCTATAAAGGTTTCTTTAAATTAAAGCGTTACACCTTGCGTCACCGTTTGTACCAAGGGGGGTGGAGTCAGTGGTTTCAGCGTGAAATGTTAGACCGAGGTCATGCGGCAGCAATTTTGCTTTTTGATCCGCTACTTGACCAAGTCGTTTTAGTTGAGCAATTTAGGATCGGTGCGGTCGAAACTGGAGCCAGTCCTTGGTTATTGGAAATCGTGGCCGGGATGCTTGATAGTAACCAACCACCATTGGATGTTGCGGTACGTGAAGCCGAAGAAGAAGCTGGGCTAAGGGTGAAGCGAGTGATTTCGTGTAATAGTTTTTTACCGGGCGCGGGAGGCTTAAGTGAGCGCATTCATTTGTACCTCGGTGAAGTTGATGCAAGCCAAGCGGGTGGTGTTCATGGATTGGAAAATGAAAATGAAGACATATTGGTGAAAGTTTTAAGTCGCGAACAAGCCTTCGAATGGGTACAATCGGGCCTGATTGATAATGCTGCGGCTGTAATTGCGATTCAATGGTTGCAGCTAAATTTGCAGAAAGTGTTGCTGCAATGGCAAAATAATGGCGTTGCAGATGCAGGCTAAAAAACTTGGTCGTTATCGCGTAAATCTTGAGCAACTGATGCAGCTTTATGCTGCTAATTATGTCTTGCTGATGCGCCTATTCCCGACTGAGCTTAGCCGTGGACAGACACTACGATTACAGCCACAAATTGGTGAAGACTACCAGCTCGAGTGTAAAGAACGTACGCGTTATACCTCGCTGTATGAGATCAGACAAACTGGTCGCCAAGCGCATCAGTATTTACGATCTCAGCTGATTGTGCGCTTGTATCACGATGCGCGCTTGGCGGAAGTGTGTGCTAGTCAGCAGATTTATAAGCTAAAACCAAGGTATGATTATCCTAATAAAAAGATGCATCATCGTGACGAAAAGCATCAAATAAATCAGTTTCTTAATGACTGGTTGGCATTTTGTTTAAAACAGCGGATGAAAGTAGAGTTTGAATAATCAAGCTCCAAGAAAAGATTGTGGCATTTACTAAATTAAATATTAATACAGCAGAAGATGGCAGTGTGCATTTGTTGCAAGTGACTGATACCCACCTTTTCGCTGATGAACGTACCGGGTTGCTAGGCGTTAATACTTGCGACAGTTTTAGTGCTGTGTTGTCGAACATCCAACAAGACCAAATTCCCTTTGATTACATTCTGGCCACTGGCGATTTGTCTCAAGATCACAGTAAACGTTCCTATCAACGTTTCGCTGAAAAAATTGCGCAGTTAGAGAAGCCTTGCTTTTGGTTGCCGGGGAATCATGATCTACAAGGAAACATGGACACGCTTGAACAACATGGGATTTTAACCGCCAAGCAGTTAGTCAGTGAACATTGGCAAATCATCATGTTAGATACTCAAGTGGCGGGAGAGCCGCATGGTTCATTGAGTCAGTCACAGTTAGATCGCTTAGCCAAGGCTTTAGCTGAGTATCCTGATAAACATGTACTCATCGCAATGCATCATCAAAGTATTCCTGTGGGGAGTAAGTGGTTAGATCAGCATAATTTGAAAAATGCAGATGCTTTTTTTGCTGTGATCGCCAACTATCCAAATGTGCGAGGAGTTATTTTTGGTCATGTGCATCAAAACTATGAGTTTCAGTTTGATGGCATCGCTTATATTGCAACACCAAGTACTTGTATTCAGTTTTTACCGTTGTCGGCAAATTTTGCTCTTGATCACCAACAACCGGGCTGGCGTTACTTGCAGTTAACTAAAGAGGGGCGAATTGCCACTCGTTTACGTCGTTTATCTGAGCGAAGTTTTCTTCCGGATCCAAAATCTAAAGGTTATTGAGTGGAGCAAGCGTCAGTTTTATTGTATTTACATGGTTTTAATAGTTCGCCTTATTCTGCGAAGGCGCAAGTTATGGCGAACTATGTCGCAGAAAATGCACCACATATTCAGTTTTTATGTCCTCAGTTAGCCTGTTATCCACAGCAAGCTTGGGAGCAAATTTCCCAGTTATTAGAATCAAATCATGATGCTCGTTTAGGTGTTATTGGTAGTTCTCTTGGTGGCTTTTTGGCGACCAAAGTGGCGCAACAAACGGGCGCTCCTGCGGTACTGGTTAATCCAGCAGTAAAACCATATATCTTATTAAACGACTATTTAGGGGAACAAATTAATCCCTATACTCAGCAACGTTATGACTTGCAAGCGCAGCATATACAACACTTACGACAACTGGAAGTTAGCGATTTGAGCTGTCAACAACAGTTATGGGCGTTGTTACAAACGGGTGATGAAGTGCTGGACTTTAGGCTAGCGGTCACCGAGTATAAAGGCGCAAAATTCACTATTGAAGAGGGCGGAGACCACAGCTTTCAAGGCTTTGAACGCCATTGTGGTGCTATTCTCGACTTCTTGGCTCTTAGGTAAATATTTCCATCATGGCTGACCAATATAATTCCGACTCTATTGAAGTATTAAGTGGCTTAGATCCGGTAAAACGCCGACCTGGCATGTATACCGATACCACTCGTCCCAATCACTTAGCACAAGAAGTCATCGATAACAGTGTGGATGAGGCGCTTGCCGGTCACGCTCGGTCTATTATCGTTACCTTATACGCAGATCAATCTATCGAAGTGGTCGATGACGGTCGTGGCATGCCTACCGATATTCATCCGGAAGAGAAGGTGAGTGGTGTTGAGCTGATTTTTACTCGCTTGCATGCGGGGGGCAAATTCTCGAATGAGCATTACCAATTTTCTGGAGGGCTACACGGGGTTGGTATTTCGGTGGTTAACGCCTTATCTTCCCGGGTCGAAGTGCAGGTTCGTCGTGATAGCCAGGTCTATGAAATGGCCTTTGAAGATGGGAACAAGGTTCAAGAGTTAGCGGTTACTGGCAGTGTCGGCAAACGTAATAGCGGAACCAAAGTTCGGTTTTGGCCAACCCCAAGTTATTTTGATAACCCTAAGTTTTCGGTTTCACGGCTGCGTCATTTGTTGCGAGCTAAAGCGGTATTGTGTCCAGGCTTAAATATTAAGTTTATTGATAAAATTAGTAATCAGCAGGATGAATGGTATTACGAAGATGGTTTAAAAGACTATTTAAGTCAGTCCTTTAAAGATTACATTAGTCTGCCAGACGACCCCTTTACCGGCGCTTTTAGTAGCAATGTAGAGGCTGTAGATTGGGCGGTGAGTTGGTTGCCTGAAGGTGGCGAAAGTATCACCGAAAGTTATGTGAACTTAATTCCTACCGCGCAAGGCGGAACTCATGTGAATGGTTTACGGCAAGGCCTACTCGATGCGATGCGAGAGTTTTGTGAGTTTCGTAATATTTTGCCGCGAGGTCTGAAATTGACGCCGGACGATGTCTGGGACCGTTGTTGCTATGTGTTATCGGTAAAAATGCAAGATCCACAATTTGCCGGACAAACTAAAGAGCGTTTGTCGTCTCGACAGTCAGCAGCTTTTGTTTCTGGGGTTGTCAAAGATGCCTTTAGTTTGTGGCTAAATAGTAATACCGATCAAGCCGAACTGCTTGCCGAAGTGTTTATTAACAATGCGCAACGGCGAATGCGTTCCAGTAAAAAAATTGCTCGTAAGAAAGTGACATCGGGACCAGCCTTACCAGGGAAACTGACTGATTGTACGAGTCAGGATCCGCTGGCTGGGGAACTGTTTTTGGTGGAAGGTGACTCGGCGGGAGGCAGTGCGAAGCAGGCGCGTGAACGAGAGATCCAAGCGGTGATGCCCTTACGGGGTAAAATTCTCAACACTTGGGAAGTGGACGGGAGTGAGGTTCTGGGCTCGCAAGAGGTTCATGACATCTCGGTGGCCATCGGTATTGATCCTGATAGTCATGATTTAAGCGGCTTACGTTACGGTAAAATCTGTATTTTGGCGGATGCTGACTCCGACGGTTTACATATTGCCACGCTATTATGCGCATTGTTTATGATGCACTTTAGGCCATTGGTCGAGCAAGGGCATATCTATGTGGCGATGCCTCCTTTGTATCGAATTGATGTGGGTAAAGAAGTGTTCTATGCCCTCGATGAAGATGAAAAACAAGGCATATTAGATCGTATCGAAGCCGAAAAGAAACGCGGTAAAGTGAATGTACAGCGCTTTAAGGGATTGGGTGAAATGAACCCTCTACAATTGCGCGAAACCACCATGGATCCTAATACACGACGTTTGGTTCAGCTCACTATTGATGAAGAGCACGCAACTTTGCAGTTGATGGATATGCTGCTCGCGAAGAAGCGCGCAGGTGATCGGAAGCAATGGTTAGAAACCAAGGGAAACATGGCCTCTGACTTGGTATAGGGTAGCCTAAAAAATGCGAGATCTTCGACTTGGCTTAGCAACGAAGGCGTTGTTGTTGCTGTGCGGTGTATTGTTGATTAGTTTGGTGGGCCTCATCAGCTTTAATCATGACAATTTGCAGAGTTTCTTCAGAGACAGTCGAACCAATGTCATTGCAGATCAAAATTATCAATTACAAAAATATTATGACGATGTATTTACGCGTTTAAATTCCTTTAATGCCAGCCAAGCATATCGTTTTGAGAAAGCTAAGTCCGAGGATTTAGCAATGGTATTTGATTCTTTTTGGCAAGATCTAAAGAACTATACAGAGCTACCCATTCGCAGTTTAACCCTTGTGGTGCCTGAGCTGGGAGAGCGTTATGATTTCGGTTATTTAGAGCATAGCCAAAAAGCGACCGATTGGATGTTACAAGCGCATCAACCGCTTTCTTGGATCTTAGATTGCCCGTTAAGCTGCCGAGTGATCGTTGCTACTCATTTTAAGGTGGGTGAGCAACAGACAGATTATCAAGCCTTTTACAGCATCGACGCCTTGCGGTTATTGGAATTGTTTCCTGCCAGTCGAGGCAGCCACCATTTTATGCTCGAGCTGAACGACGATGCCTCCTTGCATTTATTATATGCCGAATCGATGTATCGTCAGTCAATCGCTAACATGTTGACCAAGCTTGACAGCCATTCGATTGTAAATGGTCTTGAGCAATTTAATAGTGAATGGGGTTTGAGTGAATTACATGCTTTTCCGATAAAACGAAACCTCGGTAACAAGCCGGTTTATTACGCCATTATCAATGACATTAATAGCCAATCTCAGCTGCTTAATCGGGCAAATTATAACAACATGTTGTTTGGCATGGCAGCCTTGGTTATCGCAGGTGCGATTGTTATTTTCTGCTTGAGTCCTTCATTGCGACGGATCCGACAAACCATCGATCACTTACCCTTATTGGCGCGCTCATCACATAATCTATTTCGGCGTAATTTGGAAAGTACAGGTAAACGGGTATTGCCTGATGAGTCCGATGAACTGAATCACGCCTTGGTTCGATTGTCTTATCAATTGGAAGCATTAGAACAACAATTGAAGAGCCGCGCTGAAGAGCTAGAGTGGGTTGCTAATTATGATAACCTCACCGATCTGCCGAATCGTCGTAAGTTTGAGCGAGTCTTGAATCAAATGGTTGAAGAGCAACGTTTTGGTTGCTTGTTGATGGTGGATTTAGATAATTTTAAATATGTGAATGATATTAGTGGTCACGGTGCTGGTGATGAAATGCTTTGCCAAGTCTCGGCTAGCTTAGAGCGCTTGCTACCAAACGATAGTATTTTAGCGCGCATCAGTGGCGATGAATTTGCGATTTATCTTGAAGATACCGGTTTAGCCTATGCTGAAGTCGCGGCACAACGGATCATTAGCTTATTGGCCCAAGTTCGAGTACCGGGACACAACATCATTCATACCACTTCGGCTTGTGTCGGAATTGTTGCTTTTCCTGAACATGGCAGTAGCTTTGAAGAGTTGATGGCAAAAGCCGATATTTGCAACAATCAAGCGAAAGAGCGTGGTAAAAACTGTGTGGTAAGTTTTGAAGCGGAGAATAGCGATTCGGAGCTCGCTAAAAAACACTTTTGGTTGGACTTGGCACAACATGCTATCGAACGCGACCGTTTGGAACTGTTTTATCAACCGATCATGAACAATAAGCTGAATAAGGTTGAGCATTACGAGGTTTTATTACGGGTTCGAGATGAACAAGATCGTTTACATTCCCCCTATCAACTTATTTTAGCAGCAGAGAAGAATGGCCAGATCGACAAAATCGATTTATGGGTCGTGCAACAGGCCTTGCAGCAGATGGAAACCAATCTGCGTTGTGGTTATACCGATAAGTTGGCGATAAACTTATCGGCACGCTCCTTCTGCAGTGAAAAGGTTATAGCCCGGATTGCCCGAGAATTTGTGAGTCGTAATATTGCTGGCGAAATGATTATTTTTGAAATCACCGAAACAGCAGCGTTACCAAACATGCAGCAAGCAGAAGAGCATATACGGCGTTTGAAGGCACTTGGTTGTGCGATTGCATTAGATGATTTTGGGGTCGGTTATTCTTCGTTTCACTCGCTGAAACAGTTACCCTTTGATTACTTAAAAATTGATGGCTCTTTTGTTCGAGAAATTTTGAATCAACACCAAGATAAGGTGTTTATTCAGGCCTTGGTTGGTATTGCCAATCAATTGGGCCACAAGACCATTGCTGAATTTGTTGAATCGGAAGCATTAAATAACGAACTGATTAAATTGGGAGTTGATTACTCTCAGGGTTATTACATTGGTAAACCAGCTAGCGCACGCTATTTCTGGCAATTTGACAAAGCATCCGCAGTGCTAGCTTTGCAAGGAACATAAAAGGTTATAGAGCATGAGTAGTGCGAATGAACTCAGTTTAGATGGCATAGAACGTCAATCGATGAGCACTTTTACTGAGCAAGCGTATTTAAATTATTCCATGTACGTCATCATGGATCGCGCCTTGCCCCATATTGGTGATGGATTAAAGCCAGTACAGCGCAGAATTATTTATGCGATGTCTGAATTGGGGTTATCGGCTAACGCAAAATATAAGAAATCGGCACGTACCGTGGGGGACGTTTTGGGTAAGTATCATCCGCATGGTGATTCTGCCTGTTATGAAGCGATGGTATTGATGGCTCAACCATTCTCCTATCGCCATCCCTTAGTGGATGGTCAGGGAAACTGGGGCGCGCCAGATGATCCAAAATCTTTTGCTGCGATGCGTTATACCGAAGCGAAATTGTCGAAATTTTCTGAGGTTTTACTGAGCGAGCTGGGCCAAGGAACCTGTGATTGGGTACCTAATTTCGATGGCACCATGAATGAGCCGAAAGTGCTGCCCGCACGTTTGCCGCACATTTTACTGAACGGGGTCACCGGGATTGCAGTGGGAATGGCCACCGATATCCCACCGCACAACGTGGGTGAAATTGCCAAGGCTTGTGTTCATCTTCTGGATAATCCGAAGGCTGAATTGAGTGAGTTGCTCGAATTTGTACAAGCGCCCGATTATCCAACTGAAGCGGAAATAATTACCCCGAGACGCGATATTCGCAAGATTTATGAAACGGGCCGTGGCTCGGTGAAGATGCGAGCCGTATTCCACACCGAAGATGGTGACATTGTGATTACGGCTTTACCGCATCAGGTCTCGGGAGCCAAAGTTCTGGAACAGATCGCGGCACAAATGCAAGCGAAGAAGCTGCCGATGGTGGTGGATTTGCGTGATGAATCGGATCATGAAAACCCAACTCGAATTGTGGTGATACCGCGCTCTAATCGAGTGGATGTTGACCAATTAATGAATCACTTGTTTGCATCCACCGATTTAGAGCGAAATTACCGAGTCAACCTTAATATGTTGGGGCTTGATAATCGGCCTCAAGTGAAAGGCTTGTTACAGATCTTAAGTGAATGGTTGCGGTTTCGCCGCGATGTGGTGCGCCGTCGACTGCAATATCGTTTAGACAAGGTATTAGCTCGTTTACATATTTTGGATGGCTTGCTGATTGCCTTCCTCAATATTGATGAAGTGATTGAAATCATTCGAACCGAAGACGAGCCTAAAGCGGCGCTGATGGCGCGTTTTGGCTTATCGAATAAACAAGCTGAAGCGATCCTTGAAATTAAATTGCGTCAGTTGGCTAAGTTAGAAGAAATTAAGATCCGAGCCGAACAAGCAGAGTTAGCTGAAGAGCGCGATAAGCTGGAGAAGCTACTGGGTAGCGAACGTCGACTCAGCACGCTGATCAAGAAGGAAATACTTGCTGATGCCGAAACCTATGGTAACGCACGTCGTTCTCCACTGATGGAGCGTGCAGAAGCAAAAGCCCTGAGTGAAAAAGAGCTGATGCCAAACGAAGCTATTACCGTGGTCTTGTCAGAAAAAGGTTGGGCAAGAGCGGCTAAGGGCCATGAGGTTGATGCTAAAGCCTTGAGTTACAAGTCGGGGGATGTCTTTTTAAGTAGTGCTTATGGACGCAGTAATCAGCAGGCAGTATTTTTAGATACAGCAGGACGCAGTTATGCGCTCGATTCACATACCTTGCCCTCGGCTCGTAGCCAAGGAGAGCCATTGACGGGTCGCTTTAATTTGGCGGCAGGGGAAGTATTCTGCAATGTCGTGATGGCCAATGACGAACAGCGCTACTTGGTGGCCTCCGATGCCGGTTATGGTTTTATCGGTAAGTTTAGCGATATGCTAAGCAAGAATAAAAATGGTAAGGCGTTTTTGAGTTTACCTGCGGGCAGTAAGGTTGTGGCACCGATTGTGGTGGACAGCTACCAGAATGATAGTTGTCTGGTCATCTCTAATGAGGGAAGAATGTTGGTCTTTCCGCTCACCAGTTTGCCAGAGCTCTCTAAAGGTAAAGGGAATAAGTTAATTAGTATTCCTAGTGCAAGAGTGAAAAATCGCGAAGAATATGTGACTTTGCTGAGTGTTGTTCCGGCCGATGCTTCGGTGACTCTATTTGCGGGCAAACGCAAGTTGACTTTGAAACCGAGCGATTTGGATCATTATCGTGGGGAGCGAGGACGACGCGGTAACAAATTGCCTCGAGGCTTACAGCGCGTCGATGGCATTGAGGTCGAGGCTATCGAGACTGAGCTTGGAGAGGGGCCCAATGCAGATGCCTAAGTGTAGATTTTCAGCTTACACTTGTTCACTTAAATCTCAGCGCGTATACTGCGTGCTGTTTTAAGGGGGTGCTATGTTAGCTGTAATTCGAATTATTTTTATTGCGTTAGTGATGTTAACGGCATTTCCGTTTGTCATTTTGTATTGTTTGGTTCGACCTCGTCATCCTGACTTAGTGCATCAGATTGGCGTTTTAATTGCCAAATGTGGACGCTTTGTGGGACTTGAGGTTGAAGTTCGAGTGGTTACACAACAATTGCCAGAAAAGGCGGTATGGATAGCCAACCACCAAAATAGTTATGACATGTTTACCTTGCCATTCGCCTTGCGTAAGGGGGTGGTGTCTATCGGTAAGAAAAGTCTCGCGTTGATCCCTTTCTTTGGGCAAATTTACTGGATTACCGGTAATATTTTAATTGACCGGGATCGACGTAGTAAAGCCGCCGACACCATTAAGCAGGCGGCCGCTGCGATAGAGAGACGTCATCTGTCGGTATGGATGTTCCCTGAAGGTACTCGTAGTTATGGACGTGGCTTGCAGAGTTTTAAAACCGGAGCCTTTCATCTAGCCATGCAAGCGAAAGTTCCTATGTTACCGATCTGTTGTTCTTCAACTCATGGTCAGGTAAAACTGAACCGTTGGAACAATGGTAAGGTGATCGTTGAAGTGGGCCATGCTTTTTCAGTCGCAGAATGGAAAGGACAGCTGCGCAGTCACATTGCCGACTTGCATCAGCAGATGGAACAACGGATCTATGAGCTGACCATGGAAGCACGCGGTGAAGCTGCCGATTATGCCGATGTTCATCAACGAAATTTAGCCAGCCCAGCAGAGACCATGGTAGGAGAGAATACATGAGTACCCAACAATTGATTGCCGATTGGCAGGCCGAAACTGATTTAATTATTCAAGAATTATTGGCCGATGGCAGCGATCCAGATGCCGAATATACCATCGAACACCACCTTGCCAGCAACGATTTTAAAGTGCTTGAAAAAGCGGCGGTAGATGTCTTTAAAGCGGGTTATGAGGTGAGTGATGCCGAAGAAGCCGAGCTAGAAGATGGGACTAAGGTATGGTGCTTTGATGTGATTGTTGAAGTGCCGCTAGAAGCGAAAATAATCAAACAAAGTATTGAAGAATTAGCGAATATTGCCGATAAGCATAAGGTCATTTATGATGGATGGGGCACCTATTTCGAGTCTGATGAGGATGACGACGAGTCATAGAGCCTAAAATTTATCGATGAAAACGACGCCTAGGTGTCGTTTTTTTTATTACACTGAGCTATATGCTCAGGATTTAGGATAGGCTGTGTCGCTGCGTATTGTTGTTCTATTATTTTTTCTGGCTTGGCCCGTTGCCGCTATGCAGATGGTCACCGCCAACGCTAATTGGCCGCCATGGCGAGTGATTGAGGCCGATGGTAGTTTGAGCGGTATCGAGATCGATATTCTTAAGCAGCTTAGTCAGGCTCTTGATCTGGAGTTAAAGACTCAGCCCTGTGGTTGGAAACGTTGCTTAAAGTATATGGAACTTGGTGAAAGTGATGTGATGACCGGCCTCTATAAAAACGATGAGCGTGCGCAGTATATGCACTTTGTTGAGCCGCCTTACCGTAGTCATAACGACATGTGTTTTTATCAAGCGAAAATTAGACCTGTGCAGAAGCTCGATGGCTATTCTGATTTGTACTCCTTAACGATAGGGGTATTGAACAAAGTCGCTTATTTTGAACAATTTGATCAAGATCTCAAACTGTTCAAACACTATGCAACGACCGATGAAAGTTTATTTCGCCTACTACTTGGTGGCCGTATCGATACGCTGATTATGTCTTGTATTGAAGGTGATATCTTTTTAAAGCAAAGACACATGACAGGTATATTTGAGCATACCAATTATACAAAACGTAATTACCGCTCGGTTTATTTGGCCATTTCAAAACGTTCTAAGTTGATCGAGCGCGCCGCAGAAATCTCAAAGCACTTACAACAAATGTTGGACTCTGGCGAGATTACTAAAATACTCGCATCTTATGGCGTGGTAGAGCGCGATTAACGCGCGCTATCGAGTTTTATACGAGGCCATTAAGTAGGCCAAACAAGCCCCCAAAAACACCGCCCCAAACCACTAACCAGCCTAAGTGTTTTCTAATCATTTGTTGTATAATTTGCTTCACTAATTGCGGCGTGAGCTCGGCTAAGCGTTGTTCAATAATTAAAGTGATTTTTTGTTGTACGTCACCCAAGTGTTCTGGTTGCTCTAATTCTTGGCGCAAAGCCTCACTAAACTGTGGATCCTGACTAATTTGAAGGACAGCCTCTTTTAGTTTATCGATAAAAGGCTGCTCTAAGGGGGTGAGTGCTTCCTTACCACCAAACATCGCTAACATCCCGCCAAATGAAGATCCTTCGATGGTTTCCACTAAGGCATGATAAGCCGGACTAAAATCGGTTTTGTTGATGACGGGACTCAGGTTGACTTGAATTGCTTTGCCACTGGCATCGGATAAAAAGCGGTCGATGTTTTCGGCGGTAAAAAACTGGCTTAGCATCAGTTCTTTGATACCTTGCTTAAAGTCATCGAAGCGGGCTGGAATAACCCCCGAGCCATATAATCCGGGGACTTTTTCAAATAGCATATGAATGGCTATCCAGTTAGTTGCGGCACCAGATAGAGCAAATAAACCGATGGAAAACATCAGTGCTTGTTGGAAAAAATAGCCGACGCAGACCAATACGAGGGCAATCAGATTGGTGATGAAACTTTTATTCATGTTGGTTCCTCGTCTACAAATAAAAAGGTCCCCCGGCGGAGGACCCTTAACTAGACGTGATTTATAACGCAGCGATAGTCGTTTGTTGCGCGACTAGTTTTGCTTTTGCTTTGTCCATTTCGGCTAACTTAGCACGCTCTTTCGCAATCACTTGCTCAGGTGCGTTTGCCACAAACTTTTGGTTAGACAGTTTACCTGCAACTTTTGCTAAGTCCTTGTCGAGCTTTTCAAGTTGTTTGCCAATCCGCGTTAGCTCGGCTTCTTTATCGATGAGACCAGCCATGGGGATCAGTAGTTCCATGTCACCAAGTAAGGCGGTAGCAGAAGCAGGGGACGCTTCGCCTTCGGCTAACAAACTTGTACTCTCCAATTTGGCTAAAGAAGCTAAGAACGGTGCGTTATCCTTTAGGCGGCGTTGGTCTTCACTGGAGGCATTTTTCAATAAGACATTGAGTGGTTTGTTGGGACTAATGTCCATTTCACCGCGAATATTACGAATTGCCAAAATAAATTGTTTGAGCCATTCAAGATCGGCGATGGCGGCTTCATCCATACGACTTGCATCAAACTCAGGGAAAGCTTGTAACATAATGCTGTCATCCGCCTTGCCCTTGCCAGCCAACGGAGCGACTTGGCGCCAAATTGTTTCGGTGATGTAAGGGGTAATTGGATGCATCAAACGGAGTAAGCTTTCTAGTACATTTAGCAAGGTATAGCGGGTGCCACGTTGCTGTGCTTCACTGCCTTTGAACAAAATCGGCTTCGTGAGTTCTAAATACCAGCCACAGAATTGATTCCAAGTGAATTCATAGATCGTTTGTGCGGCAATATCGAAGCGATAGCTGTCGAGCGCTTCGCGGTAGGCCTTAATTGTTTGCTGATACTGACCTTCGATCCAGCGATCGGCCAGTGAAAATTCCATGTCGCCGCCGCGCTCTTGTGAAGACAGCCCGCAATCTTGCTGTTCGGTATTCATTAATACGTAGCGACTGGCGTTCCACAGCTTATTACAGAAGTTACGATAACCTTCGAGGCGGTTCATATCCCAGTTAATGTCGCGGCCAGTAGTGGCCATAGCGGCAAGAGTAAAGCGCAGCGCATCGGTACCGTGGGCTTCGATGCCACTTTCAAAGGTTTTACGAGTATCTTTTTCAATTTTCTTCGCCAGCTGCGGTTGCATCATGTTGCCACAACGCTTACTGACCAAGCTTTCGAGATCAATGCCGTCGATCATGTCTAAGGGATCGAGTACGTTCCCCTTCGATTTAGACATTTTGTCGCCGTTTTCGTCGCGGATCAGCCCGGTCACATACACCGTCTTAAAGGGAACTTGTGGCTTGTTGTTTTCATCTTTGATGAAGTACATGGTCATCATAATCATACGGGCAACCCAGAAGAAAATGATGTCGAAACCGGTGACCAATACGTTGCTGGGGTGGAAGGTAGCCAGATCGGGCGTTTTTTCCGGCCAACCTTGGGTGGCGAAAGTCCACAGTCCAGATGAGAACCAGGTATCCAGAACGTCATCGTCTTGGCGCAGACTGATATCGTCGGCTAAACCGTGTTTGCTGCGTACCTCGGCTTCGTTACGACCCACGTAAACTTTGCCTGTTTCGTCGTACCATGCAGGGATGCGGTGCCCCCACCAAAGTTGGCGAGAAATACACCAATCTTGAATGTCGCGCATCCACGAGAAGTACATATTTTCATATTGTTTAGGTACAAACTCAATTTCACCGTCTTCCACGGCTTGGGTTGCGACCTTGGCTAAGGGCGCTGCACGTACATACCATTGGTCGGTCAGCATCGGTTCAATGACCACTCCACCGCGGTCGCCGTAAGGGACGGTGTTATTGTGTTCTGCTACTTCTTCGAGCAAGCCGAGTTCATCAAACTTAGCCACAATCGCTTTGCGGGCGGCAAAGCGCTCGAGGCCTTGGTATTCGGCAGGAATGTCGGTGGCGTAAGCGTCTGATGGCTCACCTTTGCTATTAAATACTTCAGCTTCATCACGGATCTCTGCATTCAGGGTGAGAATGTTGATCATCGGCAATTGGTGGCGTTTACCTACTTCGCAGTCATTGAAGTCGTGGGCAGGGGTGATTTTCACACAACCGGTGCCTTTTTCCATGTCGGCGTGTTCATCGCCAACAATCGGAATTCGACGACCCACCAATGGCAGTTCAATAAATTTACCAATCAGGCTGTTATAACGCGGGTCTTCGGGATTTACGGCAACACCGGTATCACCCAACATGGTTTCTGGACGGGTGGTGGCAACGACTAAGTAGTTAAAGCCTTCACTGGTGGTTTCACCATCGGCCAGCGGATAGCGCAGGTGCCACATGTGGCCTTTTTGTTCTTTGTTTTCTACTTCTAGATCAGAAATTGCCGTGTGTAGTTTTGGATCCCAGTTCACCAAACGTTTACCACGATAAATTAGGTCATCTTCATAAAGACGGACGAAGGCTTCTTCAACCGCTTTAGACATCCCTTGATCCATGGTGAAGCGCTCACGTTCCCAATCAACCGAGGCGCCGAGACGACGCAATTGTTTGGTAATAGTGCCACCGGATTCGGCCTTCCAATCCCAGATCTTGTCAATAAATGCTTTACGACCGTAATCGTGCTTGGTTTTATCTTCTTCGGCGGCGATTTTACGCTCGACCACCATTTGGGTAGCGATACCGGCATGGTCGGTCCCTACTTGCCACAGGGTATTTTTACCCTGCATGCGCTGATAGCGGACCAGAGTATCCATAATGCTATCTTGAAACGCATGCCCCATATGCAAGCTGCCAGTGACGTTTGGCGGCGGGATCATGATGCTAAACGATTCTTTAGCGGTGTTGCCATGGGGCTTAAAATAGCCCTGTTGTTCCCATTCTTGATATAGCGACTGTTCAATAGCGCTGGGGTTGTAGGTCTTTTCCATTGGATGTCTTGACTCTATTTAATTTCTGGGTTTGTGTAGGCCACGGTGTCTAGTTGTAGACCCTGTTGGCGATACACTCGATAACGTTCTCTAGCCGCTGCTTTACCGATTTCATCCGCGGGTACAAAATCGATAAGATGTTGAAAATTTCTGGCAAAATCGACCGCAGTGCTGGTGAGATTCACCAAACATTGACGGCGTTGCCTTGGTACCTGCCAGGTTATTTCGACAGGCGCTCCCCCTTGGGGGCCTTCACCATTGAGATTGTGCGGTACAAACTGTTCTGGTTCAAACTGCCATAGCAGCTCATCAAGTCGCTCGGCGTGCTGTTTTGACGCACAATAGACGACGATCCGCTCACCATTTCGATAGTATTGTGCGACGATTTGACACACTATTTTATCGAGGGCCTCGCTGTCACTGATGACCGAATCGGGCATGATATAAAATTTCGCATTCATACGCTAGAGACTACTTGTTCCAAATACGCGAGCCAAGCCCTGTCGGGCTATATTCGTGGTGCTTATTTAAACCAAAACAGGGAGCAAGGCTCCCTGTTGGTTGATTTAGAATGTTGCTTATTCTTCGATTTCCTGACCAGATTTACTGAGTAAAAATTGAGTCAGTAGCGGAACTGGTCTGCCAGTTGCGCCTTTTTCGCCACCTGATTTCCAAGCGGTACCTGCGATATCGAGATGAGCCCAGCTGTATTTCTTGGCAAAACGCGATAAGAAACAGGCCGCGGTAATTGAACCTGCAGTTTTACCACCAATGTTCGCCATATCGGCAAAGTTGCTCGCCAGTTGTTCTTGGTACTCTTCACCGAGTGGTAGCCGCCAAGCTTTATCACCACTTTGTTCGGCACTGTTGAGTAAATCATGAGCCAATGGATTATGTGGTGTCATTAAGCCAGAAGTATGATGGCCTAAAGCGACGACACAGGCACCGGTAAGGGTGGCGACATCAATCACTAACTCTGGATCATAACGTTCTACGTAGGTAAGTACATCACATAGAACCATACGACCTTCAGCATCGGTATTGAGAACCTCAACGGTTTGTCCTGACATGGTCGTAATCACATCGCCGGGTCGATAAGCGTTGCCTCCGGGCATGTTTTCACATCCAGCTAAAATACCGGTCACCTTGAGCGGCAATTGTAACTCGGCTAGGGCTTTCATAGCGCCATAAACACCAGCTGCGCCGCCCATGTCATATTTCATCTCATCCATGCCTGCGCCAGGTTTTAAGGAAATACCACCGGAGTCAAAGGTTAAACCCTTGCCAATTAATACCAGCGGTTTTTGCTCTTCACAACCAGGAGCGCAATATTCGATGATGCTCATCATCGATTCATTATCGGAGCCACGACCAACCGCTAAGTAAGAGTTCATTTCTAGCTCGGCCATTTGCGCTTCTGCAACCACGCTCACCTTAATATTGTCATAATCATTCGCAAGTTGTTGTGCTTGGTCTGCTAAATAGCTCGGATTACAGATATTGGGAGGCAGATTGGCTAAATCTTTGGCATGTTTCACACCATGCGCGACAGCCAAACCATGTTGCACAGCGCTTTCTCCGATAGCCAGTTCACGACGTGTTGGCACATTGAAGACAATTTTGCGCAGTGGACGACGCGTTTCCTCACGATTGCTTTTGAGCATGTCGAAGCTGTATAAACTTTCTTGAGTGGTTTCTACTGCTTGGCGTACTTTCCAATAAGTATTACGTGATTTGACGTGTAACTCAGGTAAGAAACAGACCGCTTCCATAGAACCGGTATCGTTTAAGGTGTTGATCGTTTTGGTGATAATTTGACGGTATTGACGTTCGTTTAATTCACGTTCTTTGCCACAGCCCACCAAGAGCACGCGTTCGCTCAATACGTTGGGTACATGATGTAGCAGCAATACTTGTCCTGCTTTCCCTTCTAGATCACCGCGGCGTAATAGGGCACTGATATAGCCGTCACTAATTTTATCTAGTTGTTCGGCAACTGGTGATAAGCGACGTGGTTCGTAAACACCGACGACTATACACGCACTACGTTGCTTTTCAGGACTGCCACTTTTTACGCTAAATTCCATGAATGCTCCTACAATTAGCAAAACTGGGTTAAGATAGTTTATCTGCTCGAATGGATCAGTTGATCCTAGCGACTGTTTAAATAAATATGAGTGATACAGTCACATTTAGCTATGTGAAACTGTACAAAATAGAAAGTTTATCTGAAATTTTTGCTATTACCAGCAAAGTTCCAAGTTTGAAGTGAATGACTGAGTGCTAATATTCCGCTACTTATTTAAAGAAACGGCCAAAACACAACTCGCAGTGCTTGCTGTTTTGATGCTAATTTTCACCTCGCAAAAGTTTGTTCGGATCTTAGCTCAGGCTGCCGAAGGCAATGTTGCGGGTGAGATCATCGCCAAGGTGATGCTATTAAATGTCCCTTCTTTTTTAATTCTTATCTTACCGATTAGTATGTTTATCGGTGTGTTAGTGGCTCATGGGCGCTTATACGCCGATAGCGAGATGGTGGTATTACAAGCTTGTGGTTACAGCACCGCTCAGTTATTGCGTGATACCTTGGTCTTGGGTTTGCTGTTTACCGTCGTCGCTGCTGCGAATACTTTGTATGTTAGTCCCTACACTAACTATTTGGAACAACGCTTGTTTGACCAAATGGACGCCGAGGCTGGTATGTCGGTGTTGGTACAAGGCCGTTTCGAATCGCTAGGCGGCGGGGTGGTGACCTTCGTTGAACAAATAGAAAATAAAGGCGAACATCTTGAGAAAGTATTTGTGGCGCATACGCCTGCCGCCGGTTCTGAGACCCGCCCATCAGTGGTTATGGCTGAAGAAGGAGGCATAGAGCGCCGCAGTGACGGTTCACAATGGATGGTACTCAGCAACGGCAAACGCTATGAACAAGCGCCTAAAGATTTAGATTTTAGTATTTTACATTTTGAGCGTTATAAAGTTTATTTACGCGAGCAAGAGAGTACTCAATCACAACGGCGGTTGTGGTCACAACCCACCATGGAATTATGGGGGGCGACCGAGTTAGCACAAATTGCTGAATTACAATGGCGAATTTCTTTACCGTTAACTATTCCGATCCTTACTTTTATGGTGGTGCCCTTAGCTGCCGTGAACCCAAGGCAGGGGCGTTACGCAAAGTTATTGCCAGCTATTTTGTTGTACCTTAGTTACTACTTGTTATTGAGTGCCGCTCGCAGTGCTGTTGAGGAAGGGACTTTGCCACCCCACATTGGTTTGTGGTCGGTACATGCGCTGATGTTTAGTATTGCCCTGAGTTATTTGTTTATTCGTAGTGAGTATTACTTGAAAGTGCGTGGAAAATTTAAAGGAAAGGCCTGTGTTTCGAATACTTGATTGGTACATTGGCCGAACGATTTTAATGTCTAGTTTGTTGGTCTTGGTGACCCTACAAAGCTTGAGTATGATCGTAAAATTTGTTGAGCAACTGGGCAGCGTTGGTCAAGGGGATTACCAAGTGGTGGATGCCCTATGGTATGTGTTGCTGAGTGTGCCTCGCGAGTTAGAAATATTTTTCCCTATGGCTGCCTTATTAGGTGCCCTGATCGGCTTAGGATCTTTGGCCAGTACCAGTGAATTGGTGGTGATGCAAAGTGCCGGCTTATCTCGTTTTAATATTGCTTCGGCGGTGCTTAAAACGGCTGTGCCGATGATGATCGCGATGATGCTTTTAGGAGAATATGTTGCCCCTTCCTCAGATTTGGCGGCTAAACAGTTACGTTCTAGCAAGATGTCTGGTGGCTCATTGGTTGCGGTACAACGTGGGATATGGGCTAAAGATGGCGATAGCTTTGTGAGTATTGGCGAAGTTCAAGAAAGTAAAGATATATTCAATATTACGATTTATCGCTTTAATCAGAATGCCGATCTTTACCAACAGGTAGAGGGTGAACGTGCTATTTATGATAAAGATTATTGGTTGATCGATCAGGCTGTGGTGACCGATTTTAGTGATGATGGAGTGACTCGACAACACTTCGACCGTTATCGATGGAATAGCAGCCTCACGCCAGAAAAATTGAGTGTAGTGACGATTAAACCCCATGATTTGTCGATCTCGGGAATGTACTCTTACATTAGTTATTTGCAACAAAACCATCAAGATCCCGCTCGCTACCAGTTAGCCTTAGCACGTAAATTGATGATGCCTATACTCACTGGCATCATGATGTTATTAGCTCTGTCTTTTGTATTTGGTCCGTTGCGTAGTTCCAGTATGGGCGCAAAAATAATGATGGGTGTTGTGGCGGGATTTAGCTATTACATTCTTGATCAAGTCTTAGGTTCGATGAGCTTAGTTTATGGTGTGCCCCCTTATGTGAGCGCAGCCATTCCAAGTGCATTGGTACTTGGGATTGCCTTGTATTTGATCAATCGCCGCGCATAAGTGGTGAGTTAATTAAAACAGCCCTCGCGATGAGCTTATTAATCGCGTGGGCTACTGCCATGATTGCAGCCTACTGTTCGCGTTTTCTGCGCGGCTATTTTTATCATCTGGTGATTTAAATAGGGTTACTTTTTAGGTAGGGTGACCACTTGGCACTTTCCCCATATATCTTGAAAAGCAGTTTTGTCTTTGGTGAGTAATACCATTACGTTACCTAGCCCAAGGGCTGAAGTGAATAAGCGGATCAGCGCTTGGGTATAGGAAATATTCGATCCATCTTTATTTTGAACTCGCAAACGCCAGGCTCGCATTCCGATTGTTTGGCCTTGGTTGTGCCAAAACCAAATATAGAACAAGATGATGCTGCCCCAAATTAGCCCCTGAAACCAAATTTGTGTCACCAAGTAACTCGAGGGCTCCACTCCCTCGGGGAGCGTGAGTAAGCCTAAACTACTACTGACGGCAACCATGGCCAAGCTCAACATGGTTACGACCATCGCAATGGCTGTTGCCATCACTGCATCATAAATATAAGCACCTAAGCGGCGGAAAAAGCCTGCGGTTGGAAGGGCTGAGAGAGAAGCTGCTTGTGTCATAGGATGTTTCCAAAAAAGTGAGGCCTTCATTCTAGCAAAACTCAGTTCACCACCACCAAACTATTGCCGAATTTTGCCAACATAAGCTTATAAAATGCTCGCGCGAGCAAATCTTAAACACTTAGACGGCTTATTCTTAAAAAGCACTTGCCAATCTAAAAACGCAGCTTATAATGCCAATCACTCGCTAAGGCGGGGAAAAATGCCAGAGTGATGAAATTGGTAGACATAGGGGATTCAAAATCCCCCGTTAGAAATAACGTGCCGGTTCAAGTCCGGCCTCTGGTACCAAATTAGAAAAAGCCGTCCTAGTGACGGCTTTTTTGTGTTTCAAAATCACTGACGTGTAGTCTCCCCCCAACATTCAACTCCTATACCGTCTCATCCTATGCTCTGTAGACAAATCATTTGCGAAGTCATTATTCGGCGGCATTCTACTCGGGTACGATTGTAGGGTAATTTGTCATCCATTCTTCTCGTGTTAAGTAGGTTTTAGCGCCACTTTTATAGTACTCACTGCTTTTATCTACAATCGAAAGGTCATCGGGCGTTGTCGTTATCATATAGAACCAAGTTGGTTTCGTGCTTAAGTACATAAATCGACTGCCCCCAGCACCAGGTAAACAGTTCGCGTTAGCGAAGTCACCTTTTGATACCGACGAAGAAACCGTTGGGTACCGATGGTCATTTATCATGCAGATGGAAAAGGCGGCTACTGTAAACCAGATATCTGTTCAATAAGTAACATTGATAAAACTGTACTAATTATTGAAGTTAAAACTGGTGGGGCTGATTTATCTACTCAACAACAAGTTGGATTTGAGCCAGTGGGAATAGATAGTAAGGGCGAGCCAATGTATCGTATACCGCCAGATGCAATTGCTTCAGGTCAATAGCTGATAAATTGGATTTAAAGGCGGGCGAAAAAATTGGGACCGCTTATCCTGATGGAATATCAGTAAAAATAGAAAGAGTGGCAGGCTTAAATGAGGTGGGAGAGTCATGAAAAAACGAGAATTTTTAGCTTTTTATAAGCAGCGTTATGAAGGCAGGAATATGGGAGGGGGGGCTTGGGAGTTTATTTTGGAAGAGGATGGAGACTATGGTTTTTTAAAAATCATGCCTCGCTTGTTAAAATCTCCACCTCTGCAATATATCGAGCCACAGGTGTATATGGCACCCTCTTGGTTTGCTGAGCTGGTAAGGGAGATTAGAGAAGATAATGAATTAAATCATTTGTTCTGGGATGTGTTAAGGTACAAACCGGATAATGGTGAAGTACTTGATGAGCATTTACCGCAAACCTTAGTGATGGCTCAAGAGTGGTACAAAGAACAAAGTAAGCCGGAAGTAATGGGAGCTTTTTTAAAGCGAATTCATGAATTTGGCCCTTCGATTGGCCCTGTGCTTAAACAAAGGTTCTATTACTCTTGTGTATTGAAAGGGGATGTTGAATTGCTTGAGGCAGAGCGCTTGGCTCAGGAAAACGGTACAACTAAATTACCCCCTGCTTATACCTTACAGTTTTTTACCAATGCGGTGCGTTTAGCTAAAGAGTACCGCTCTGGTGAGCGAGTATGCCCGATAGACTTTTAGGCATGTTGGTCGCTTGCCTAAAATAAAAGGGCCCTTAGACACTGACCTCTTTTATTATTTATCATCCATTATTCCCATGCTTATTCGTTGGAAATAGATGCTAAGGGCGAGCCAATGTATCGTATACCGCCCGATGCAATAGTATCAGGTCAATTAGCTGATAAATTGGATTTAAAGGCGGGCGAAAAAATTGGGGCCGCTTATCCTGATGGAATACCAGTAAAAAATAGAAAGAGTGGCGGGCTTAAATGAGGTGGGAGAGTAATGAAAAAACGAGAATTTTTGGCGTTTTATAAACAACTATTTGAAGCTATTAATATTGGTGCAGGGGATTGGAATTTTAATGTGGTCAAAGAAGGGAATCATGGTTTTTTGAGTATAGTTCCCTGCCTACTGAGATACTCGCCTACGCAATTTGTCCAGATGGGAGTATACATGAGCCCTTCTTGGTTTGCTGAGTTAGTCGGCATTATCAGAGAGGATGAAGAGTTAAATTGGTTATTGTCTGATATTTTGGATTTTCGCCCCGAGAATGGTGAAGTACTTGAAGAACATTTACCGCAAACCTTAGTGATGGCTCAAGAGTGGTACAAAGAACAAAGTAAGCCGGAGGTAATGGCGGCTTATTTAAGCCGCGTGTACGAGTTAAAACCTTTTAGAAATGATGTTTATTACTATTCTTGTGTATTAAAAGGGGATGTAGACGCACTCGAAACAGAGCGCTTTGCTCGCGAGAACGACACCAGCAAGTTACCCCCAGCTTATACCTTGCAGTTTCTGACTAATGCGGTGCGTTTAGCCAAAGAGTACCGCTCTGGTGAGCGGGTGTGCCCGATAGACTTTTAGGCATGTTGGTCGCTTGCCTAAAATAAAAGGTCGCAGAGTCTGGGGGCTCTCCGCGAATGTATTTATGACTTTCGAGCCTCGTTTCAAGGGGGCTAGTGGCTCATTTTTGCAAGGTTTTTAATGCTTGCTATCGATGCTATTTTTTTAACTTTAACCGCTTATCTCGATGAGCCCTTAAATCAATCATTTGGTTAGACAACACCTTATAATGCTTAATTGAATTGGCTTGAAAACGGTGGTGTTTACCCGCGGTTTTCACTGTTAGCCCAAGCACCTAAAAACCGAAATGGCTGCCCGTCGATACTTTGTTATTTTCACGAATATATTCTCTTGGTTAAAGAGTGTATGGATGGCGACCAAGTTAAGCCAGTTGATTTTTAGTCTCTCGTCAAAAATAATGATCTATTCATTACATGCTTTATATCCATGAGGGGTAAAAATGGAACAGTTGGTGAGTGTCGGGTGGCTCTATAGAAAAGGAGAGCGCTTACTCTGTGTGAAGTCTAAAGGTAAAGATAAATTTTTTATCCCAGGTGGCAAGCTGGAGAGCGGAGAAACCAATGAAGTTGGCTTACAGCGTGAAATTCGCGAAGAACTGAGTATTGAATTAGCTCTCGATTCAATTCAGCACCAATTCTCGATCACTGATACTGCATATGCTTTAGCCAATACTCAGCTGACAATGCATTGTTACACCGCAAATTTCACGGGGGATATATTTGCTAACGCAGAAATTGAAAAGGCTGAATGGTTGGGACTTTCTGAAATGAGTTGCTGCGCACCAGCGGCGCAGAAAGCACTTCATCGCGTTCTAAAAACCCCCAATGCTTAGGTCTTAAATTTGAGATGGATCTATGGCCACAAACGTTGACTGCAAGATTGGTTTTCTGAGATTGATGAAAGAGTCTTAAAATGCCCGTTTTGCTATCGCTCGACGGGCATTGTTGTTGGCTGATTAATCAGCGATAAAAAGGCTTATCTTCTATGTTCAGTGAGCGTGATGCGGGCTCTTTATTCGTAAAAGTAAACGCGATGTTTAATTTTGCTCACTCATTTTCTAGCGGCTGTTGCTTGATTACCAGCCTTTTACCACTCCGCCTTTAAAGATTGTGGAAGCCGCTTGGTATACTTCATCGGTTTGGTAGGCTTTTACAAAGTTTTGCACATTTGCTGCGTTAACGTTGTCTTCGCGAGCCACGATTAAGTTGACGTAAGGCGATTTTTTACTCTCTACAAAAATACCATCTTTCTCGGGTGACAAGTCGATGCTACTAGCGTAAGTGGTGTTGATAATCGAAAGGGCAACGTCATCAAGTGAACGAGGCAATTGGGCGGCGTCTAATTCAACAATGCTAATGTTTTTAGGATTAGCAACGATATCGCGAACGGTGCCTTGTAGACCAACGCCGTCACGTAAGGTGAGTAGGCCTTGCTGCTCAAGAAGAATTAATGAGCGACCAAGGTTGGTTGGATCATTTGGAACCGCGATACGTGCGCCGTCTGGCAGTTCTGCGATAGTTTTAATTTGCTTTGAGTAGCCGGCGATTGGGTAAACAAAAGAGTTACCTGCGATAGCCAATTTATAGCCGCGATCGAGGATCTGTTGATCCAGATATGGTTTATGTTGGAAGGCATTGATATCAACAGAGCCATCATCTAATGCTGCATTTGGTGTGACGTAGTCGGTAAAGGTCACTAACTCTACGTCTAGGCCGTATTTTTCTTTGGCTACCTTGGCTGCAACTTCTGCTACTTGAGCTTCTGCTCCGGCAATTACTCCAACTTTAATCTTGCTTAGGTCGGTCTCTTTCTCGCCACAACCCGCTAAAACTAAAGCAGATGCCGCCAGGCTAACTGCGAGAATACTTTTAAGACTAAATTTCATGCTGTGTTTCCTGTAATTAATATCTATTTTTGTCGATCTGGTGGTCGTTTTTAAAACCGTTATTTGCAAATTTTTTCGTTGAAAATCACTATCTGTGGTCGACCCGTCTTACAATCAAGTCGCCAATCGACTGAATAATCTGGACTAAGATGATGAGCATCACTACAGTCACGGCCATAATCACCACATCATAACGGTGAAAACCATAGCGAATAGCCACATCACCTAAGCCTCCTCCACCAACAGTGCCTGCCATCGCAGAATAACTGACTAAGGTTACTAGTGTGATGGTGACGGCATTGATAATGGTGGGGAGCGCTTCGGGCAGTAAAACTTTGGTGATGATTTGCCTTGGCGTTGCGCCCATCGACTGCGCTGCTTCAACTAAACCAGAAGGAACCTCTAGCAGTGCGCCTTCGATTAAACGTGCAACAAATGGGATTGCACCAATCGTTAGCGGCACAATCGCGGCGGTGGTGCCAATAAAGGTACCTACTAGCAGCTTGGTGAGTGGAATAATTGCGACCATGAGCACTAAAAACGGTACCGAACGACCGATATTTACGATTGCACCTAATATTCGGTTTAGTTTGTTGTTTGCAGCTAATCCACCTTTTTTAGTGATATGTAAAATAACACCTAAGGGAATACCAAGTGCAAAACCAACAATGCCCGCGACCGACACCATGTAGAGGGTTTCGCCCGTAGCGCCGAGTAGTAACTGACCATTGAAGTTTAGCCACTCCACGATTTGTTGAAATGAAAAACCGTTACTGGACATAACCAAGTACCTCCACTTTGACTTTATGTTGTTTCAGAAACTCAATCGCTGCGCTATCGTCTGCTTCATTGCCAAGTAGTTCGGCGACCATCATGCCAAATTTCACCCCTCCGGCGTAATCAAGATCGGAACTCAAAATACTGACATCGATATTAAATTGGCGAGCAATTTGACTGATCAGAGGTGCGTCAACCGTTGCTCCCGTAAACTCTAAGCGCACTAAGGGGTGACTTCCCACGACTCTTTTTGTGTTTAGCCGTACTCGGTAATCTTCGGGGATAGAGAGGTCTAAAGTTGAGCGTATAAAGTCATGAGCCAGTTGGGTTTTGGGATGCGCAAAAATTTCACCAACGGTTCCCTTCTCTACCAGTTCACCACCACCGATGATCGCGACTTGATGACAAATACTCTTCACTACATCCATTTCATGAGTGATCAGTAAAATGGTAATGCCAAGTTGCAAGTTTATCTCTCGTAACAACTCCAGAATCGACTGAGTGGTTGCGGGATCAAGGGCACTGGTGGCTTCATCACATAACAGTACTTTCGGATCAGAGGCTAGGGCTCGCGCAATCGCGACTCGTTGCTTCTGACCGCCACTAAGATTGGCTGGATAGGTGTCTCGTTTATCGGTGAGGCCGACTAAGTCCAAGAGCTCTGTTACTTTACGATCAATCTGCGTTTTATCTGTGTTTGCTAGCTCTAAGGGCAGCGCGATATTGTTGAATACCGTACGTGAAGATAGCAAGTTGAAGTGCTGAAAAATCATCCCTATATTGCGTCTAGCTTGGCAAAGTTGTGGGTGTGAAAGAGTGGTGAGATCGACCCCATCAACAATGATTTGTCCCGAAGTTGGCGCTTCCAGCATATTGACACAACGGATCAAGGTACTTTTACCTGCACCGGATGAGCCAATCACGCCAAAAATGGTTCCTTGAGGAATAGAAAGGTTGATGGCATTAAGCGCAACAATCTCTTTCTCTCCTTGATAGAAAACCTTATTAACATCGCTGATTTCAATCATTTACATAGGCCTATACAAGAGAGCTTAGAATTACATGCTAAGGTGTGACTGAATGGTAGAAGGATGCTATGGATAAGTGCCCTTGAAGTCAATGATTAATTAGCCGTCCAGAAGTCTAATTGGGTGTTTTAACAAATCTAATTTGTTCTGAGTTATAGCCTGCTGCTATAAGAGCGCTTTGTGGTTAAACCAAGCGCTATGAAATTCTGTTGTTGTTTGCAGTGGGGGGCGCGTTGTGGCGGCTTTTTATTTGCCGCGCTGGCAACTTGGGATGATTGTACCGCCATCAAGCGGTAAGGCTGGCTACTTGCAACAAGGGGGGGATTGGCCGCCGTCGTTTATTCAACTTGGTTATTTTGTGTTATTTGTGAAACGCAAAAAGTCATCGAAATAATCGATGACTCGTCACAATTTGAATCTAAAGTCCTAGACCTTTCTTTGGCGATTTTTTGGCTGCTTTGACTGCTTTCTTTTCTTTGGCGGTTAACAGCGGTTTCTTCTTGGAGCCTTTTTTACTGTCTTGTCCTTTACTCATGATCATTTCCTATTTGGGGAAGCACTTAAACCTGCAGTTAGTTTGGATCCAACCTTAGGAGAATTGCTATGCATTGAGCTCAGTAAACGGAATGCGTAACCATTTCAGTATGGCCTCATGGCGCAACAATAGATATAAATAGCTTACTAGTTTGCCATCACAGGCAATTGGGCTGTTGCTGACAAAGCCTATTTTCCTGAGTTCAGGTCAGTTAACACCGTGCCTGGTCCGATAAATCTAAGATAGATCACGCTTCACTGCGCTCATCATTTTCTGAAATGACGGGCATTCTAAATGCGAAGTTTGTGGGCAAGTTGCAACATGAAAAAGGCTATTGCGTATTGCTTGTAGCTGTTTAATTTGCGCATCAATCTCAGTCGTTTTTTGGATTAACAATGTTCTATCGATAGACAATTCATCGTTTGCATCGAACATCATTGAAATTTCAATGAGCGATAGCCCTGCCATGCGGCCCAAAGAAATAATATTTAATTTATTCAATACACTTGGAAAATATTGTCGGCGTAGCCCTTTTCGACTGGGGGAGTGGATCAGCCCGATTTTTTCATAATATCTTAAGGTTGAAGGTTTTAAACCAGAGCGACGAGCTACCTCTGCAATATCCATCATATCTCCTATTGACTTAAAGTCGACTTCAAGTTGTACCCTGTTTGTGAATCTATCAAATTAAGAGCTACAAGGGGAATATTTAATGCTTACGAATCTTTGTTTACAAGCCGTTTGGATTGGTATTGGAGCGACGCTGGTCATGGATGGTTGGTCGTTGTTCCAAAAAAGAATACTCGGGATCCCAGCGCTGGATTATGCGCTGCTTGCGCGATGGGTATGTTTCATAGCAAGGGGGCAGCTACTGCATCGAACGATTGTGTCTACACCGCCGGTCAAGGGCGAAAGACTTCTCGGTTGGGCCTTACATTATGCAATTGGGATTGTTTTTGCGATGGCTCATGTGTTTTTATTCGAAGAGGTATGGCTGGCAAGTCCAACACTGCTGCCTGCGTTGATCACCGGGATTGTGACCTTGGTATTTCCTTTTTGTATCATCCAACCTTGTCTTGGTTTTGGGTTTGCGGCAAGTAAAACAGCGGCGCCTCGGTTGGCGAGGGGGTTAAGTATCGTCACTCACAGTGCCTATGGCATTGGCCTATTTTGCAGTGCCTTAACGTTACCCTGGATACTCAGGGGGGCTTAAAGTCGCGCTCTGGTTTGAGCTGAGCCGCGACACGCCGATAGTTTGATGAAGCAAGCCGGTCGGTTTTGCTTAAGTTATCCTTTCCATAAAAGAGCGGAAAAATTCTTTGAGCCTATCGATATAACTCGGGGGAGTTTCAACCCGCGGTTGATGGCTATAAAACTGCTTCAGATAACGCTGTGCATGGCTTTTTCCTGCCACATCATTACTTGATTGCAAATAAGTGATTCGTTCGTGAAACGCCAGCACCTTAGTTTGTGATTTGAATATCGGCGTATATTTTAGATCAAATTGACTGGCAGTTTGCCGATCAAAGTAGCAGCCTTGATCCGCATTAGGGATGTGTTTCCAATAGGGCCCAGTAATATCGAAAACATCGAAGGTGTTATTCCCAAAGTCCAGTTCAATCCATGTGTGATAAAGGTTCTTCACGTTATCGTTATTTGACAAGGCCTTACGTATTCGCTTGCTTAGTGTGTTGAGCGTTTTGGCGTCTTTATCTGCTGGTTCGAGCAGGCCAATCACAACTCGTGTTTGTTTACAGTGAGCGATTCTTTGTTTCACTTGATCGACAATCGCCAAGTGCACTGGCAGGCAATTGAGGCGCATATCCTCGCCTATATCTTGAGTATCATAGGGGGTGACACGCCAATACCGAGCTCCGTTTGGTCCTGCGGTATAAATCTCTCTGAGAGTTTTTTGGGCGGATTTTTTTAAGTCAAAAACGTCATTTTTATGAATCTGATAGGGAAGCGTAATCGTCAAACGAACCTCTTTGAATGTTTGCAACATGATCGCGATGAAGACCGCAACTGGAGTTTAGCAGTTTATGGCTTGTGGACACTCGAGTCATCAACTTCAAACCGAGATTGTTATTCAATCAGCTATTAAAGCCGTGATTGAGGTGATATGACTAAGTCATTGTGCCGAGCTTAGGGCTGGGAGTGACTTTAAGTTTGCTCTTGAGCTTGCAAATCGATTCGCTTTAAAAAGGATAGGCTAGGCTCTGTTTTACATTTTCCATCACTACATTTGAGCTGAATTTGAGTATGGTTTGGTCATCCAGAAATAACTCTCGGGTGATTTCTTCATATCTTTGCATACTGGACGCGGTAATCATCAGTATAAAATCTTTTTCGCCCGCCATGTAGTAACACTGTTGTACTTCGGAGTGCGCCTTGGCTTTTTTCTTGAAGTTGTCAATCACGGTGGTGCCACCTTTTGCCAAGGAAACTTCAACAATAATAGTTATGAAGTTGCCTAGCGCGCGGCTATTTAATATGGCGACTTCTTTTTCGATGGTTCCCGATTCCCTCAGTTTCTTGATCCTTCTTTGAACCGCAGTTGCAGACAGTCCTATTTCATTTCCAAGATCTTCAGAGGTTTTTTTGTTGTTTAATTGTAGTTTCGCTAAAAGTTGTCGGTCGAAGTCATCCATGTGCAGTTTTTCTCCATATTAAGTAAAAATCAGCCGAATTTATGCGTGTGTCAGTATTATAGGCTGCGATTTGAAAGGCGGGTAGGCATAAACTGGATAGACACGAATAATGGGGGAAAATGATGATGTTAATGATGGATAAGCGAACCATGGTTGGGGTGGGTCTCGGTTTAATTGCCTCGATGATTTGGGGCAGTTGGCCGGTGGTGTCAAAAGTCGCTGCGCTGCAAAGTTTGTCTCCTTTAGATATTGCGACCCTTCGTTTCAGTATTGCCGGTTTTATCTTGTTGCCGGTACTGCTGTTCCATGCGATCAAACTAAGCGTGATTTTTAGTAAAGGTGCTATTTTAGCTGTTGGTGCCGGGGCACCCTACGTGATTCTTGCAACTTCGGGGATTAATTTGTCATCGAGTGCTCACTTTGGAACTATTGCACCGAGTACCATGTTGGTATTTTCTACCCTTGGGAGCATGTTTTGTTTTGCGGATAAATTGACGCCCAGCCGATGGTTAGGGATTGTGCTGATCATTTCCGGCATTGTCTTTATCGGCAAAAGTAGTTTTGAGGAATTGAATGCCGACATTTTATTGGGTGATCTTATGTTTGTAGGCTGTGGCGTTCTTTGGGCTTCTTTCACATTACTCTGTAAATTTTGGCAGTTAAACTCTTGGGTCGCGACCGCGATGGTTTCTGTGGTTTCGGCTGTTGTTTGTTTACCAATATCTTTACTCTTCAATCCGGGGGCACTGACTCAACTTCCGGTGGACATGTTGGTTAATCATGGCTTGTATCAAGGCGTATTGGTGGCGATTGTTGCGCTCTATTGCTACGCCAAAAGTATTAGTATTTTGGGCGCTGCCAAAGGCGCTATATTTGCGGCACTAGTGCCTCCAATTGCCTTGGTATTAGGCGTTATAGTGCTTGGTGAGTCGCTGACTAGCGCTGAGTTCATTGGTTCTGCAGGTATCTTTCTAGGTATGCTGTTTTCTCTTGGAATGATCAAATATCAGGGCTTTGGCTTGGTCAATTTGACGAGGAAATCAAATTAAATATAAGCGATAATTGGTTTGAAAAGGCCATGTAGGTTAAAGCCACTAGTAAAATCGAGAGTCAAGCAAGGTTTGCAGAGAAGACTGTTTGAATACCGCATACCAGGTTTAAATATTTAATTGATAAAATTCATAAAAGGATGACCCTTACAAGATATCTTTTGAGATGTATAATCTGCAACATGCTGTATTTCTAAGTTGTACGCTGCTGATACAGAGTTTTACAAAAAGCACTGAGCGCTTAAGCCTTCCCATTACTCAGCAGTAAAGGAGCAATCAATGAAAGGACTTCGGGGCATTCTCATCAACTTGGCGGCTTATGCCATGTTAATTATGTCGTTTGCAAGTGCAGCACAAGAGACTCGCAGCATTGTTATTGCCACGACAGCCTCCGCAGGCGGCCCCTCTGGGCCAGTTTTTGATCATATAGATAAGCAACGTTTAGCAGACCGACCCGGTTATCGTGCTGAGTTGTTGCTGCAGGCTGGTGAGCGCTGTGGTGTTGAAATCAAGTTTTTGTTAGTTCCATGGAAAAGGGCGCTGTTGTTGGTGGAGTATGGTGGTGCAGACGCCGCTTATTCTTCAAGCTATAAAAGCGAACGGGCGGTCTATGGTGCTTATCCTATGAAAGACGGACTACCGGATCCAGAGCGGGCGGTAAGAGGCTACTTTTATCAATTGTTTACGCTTAAACAAAGTGACTTAAAGTGGGATGGAAAAAAGATCAGTGGTCCGAGGACCCGTATCGCGGTTGAACGAGGCTCTGCTGGTATCGATATTGTAAAACGTTTGGGCTTAAAACCGCTTGAGTTTAATGATGAGCAGCAGATGCTGGATATGCTGGTTGCGAAGCGGGTCGACGGCGTTGTTGCGATTGGCGGCAATGTTCAATCGGTGATTGCCTTTGCACCGTTACTCGCTCGTCAGATTAAAATATTACAGCCAGCGCTCAAATCCAAGCTCGGTTATTTGATGTTTTCGAAGAATTTTTATTTTGAGCATACCGCGTTGACGGAGTGTATTTGGAATGCCATTGGTAATATACGCCAGTCCGCAGACTATAAGGCGTTGGTTCAGTCCTATGGTGTTTCTGGGTCGAATTATTAGGGTATCCTTTGCTCTATTCAATGTAAGGCTCTGTTGAACAGCCTCCATCGCTTTTTCTCATCTGTTTGCATCACTCACAAAATACCGTCTGATTCGCTTATCGTGGCACGATGCTACAGACCTCATTTTTTGAGGTCTCTCGAGTGTGCCGAAATATTGTAACGATCCAGTTCTTTGCAAATCTCATTGATTCAGGGAAACTACTGTTCAAACAAAGTGAGATAAGCATGTGGAAATGGATAGTTTAGATTTAAAGATCCTGTCAATTTATCGCAAAGACACTAAAAAGAGCGCTGAGTATATCGGTTCCATGGTGGGTTTATCGGCTTCTGCCGTTCAACGTCGGATTAAGCAATTACGAAGTAGCGGCATGATTGATAAAGAAATCGCGGAGTTGAATGCCGAGAAATTCGGAATTCAAATGCAGTTTATTATTCATGTGGATCTGATCGATGAGCGAAATACCGATATTGGTCGCTTCGAAAATAAGATGCGAATTCATCCTTGCGTACTGCAATGTTATTACGTTACCGGGCAAAGTGATTTTTGTTTGCTGATTGCAGTGAAGAGTGTGGCTGAGTTTGATTCATTTACTCAAAACATGTTGATGGATGATGACAATGTTCGAAGTTTTACTTCTTCGTTAATTATTCGCCAATCGAAACAGGACGCTTCAGCTTTTATCGAGCAACTGTTGGAGTAGTTGTTGGTGTTTCAGATGACGAAAATATGCGTGTTTTGCTGATTTTAAGCCGGATTTGTGCAGCTTTTTTATAAACAATGGCGCTATTGATTACCTCTTTCTCTTAGCATATTAAGACTCATTTTAGTGAAGGAAATACAATCATGTCTGAGATTATGGAAGTGCTGACACCTGATAGTGATGTATCGGGAAGCCTTCGAAAAAAAGCGCAAATTGTGACCGATTTTGACGATAATCTGCGCTCTTGTGTCAACAACTTACATGCCACCTTAAATGATGTTCGCCATAGGCTCGGATTTGGTCGAGCTTTAGCTGCGCCACAAACGGGGCTGTCTTTAAGGATTATTGTGGTTAACTTGGGGGCTGCGCCAATCACCTTGATTAACCCGGAAATCACTTGGCGCAGTGACGCTATGCAGTCGGTTTGGGATGACTGTTTAAGTACCCCAGAACTGATCGTTAAAATCCAACGGCATCAAAGCATTAGCCTCAAATACCAAAATATTCACGGTGAGTTTCGTGATTGGAATGAGCTTCCGGCCGATTATTCGGAGCTATTGCAACATGAGTATGAACATCTCGATGGCGTGTTGATGATTGACCACGCGAAGGGAGATAACGTGTTACCGTCAGCGCAGAAATCGAGGGTTTGCCCACCAGTGGCGGAGTCGAGGATCTCTTTAAGTAAAATCCAGAGGGCACACCAGCATATCAACCCCTTGTTTACCCAGTCTCGGTTATTCCGTTCTTCCTTTTTAAGCCAAGCTTGCAAGGCCAATATCTGGCTTAAAGATGAAACCGATAATCCGATTGCTTGTTTTAAGGGGCGAGGAGCTGAACACTACCTCTCTACAGTATTCAGTCCTGAGGATAAACGGCCAATTGTTTGTGCGAGTGCCGGTAATTGGGGACTTGCACTGGCTTGGAGTTGTCAGCAGCGAAAACGCCCGCTAGAGGTTTTTGTTCCGAGCAATGCGAACCCGCTTAAGGTTTCTAAAATCAAAGCATTAGGCGCTAAGATTCAGCACTATGGTGATGATTTTGATAGCGCCAAAGAGCAAGCCAAGCTGTATAGCCAACAGCATGCTTATTGTTTTCTGGAAGACGGTAAAGAGGTGGCTGTTTCAGAAGGCGCTGGAAGCATTGGGGTTGAGTTACTCAGCAAGGGCCAGCATTTCGATGCGGTATATATTCCGCTGGGAAATGGGGCCTTGATCAACGGTGTTGCGCGCTGGATAAAAGCATCCTCGCCGAGTACCCAGATTATCGGTGTTGTTCCCAAAGGTGCCGATTCAATGTATTGCAGCTGGCTACAATCTCGTGCGGTTGAGCGTGATTCGGTGAATACGATTGCCGATGGGCTTGCCGTAAGAAGCCCCATTCCGGAAGCGGTGATGGACATGCAAGGTTTGGTAGACAAGGTGATTTTAGTTGATGACCCGCAGATCCAGAGGGCTATGGAAGATGCCGAAACTGCCGATTCGTTGAGATTAGAGCCTTCTGGTGCGGTTGCTATCGCTGGCGTGATTGCAATGAGCGAAGAGCAAGCGCTACAAGGTCATATCGCTGTATTGCTTACCGGAGCAAATCGCGCCTAAGCCGTTTCAGCGACTGCTTATACCAATTTGATTCATTGTATTATCAGCCGCGTTGAATAAATCTGCTGATAAAGAGGCATGAATAGCTGTAACTAGTGGCTCTAATTACAAGGTTTATAACGAAGTTAGCGGTGATTTAGGCCAGTAAAAATGCGCGGTTCATTAGTTAGATTGGTATCATATCGGGTTTGATATAAAACCTCCTGTCGACCGTTGTCAGTCGACAGGAGGTTTACGAATTAGCTTGAATGTTATGACATTTGATACGAGTGAGTTGATATTTCGTTCTTATATCTGTTGTTCCGCTTCGGGTCATCGATTATGGCTGAAAGATCAGCTCCCAGTTTTGGGAGCGTCATTTCATGTTAGCTATATAACCAATAATTTTTAAGCGAGGAGTATTGCGCTAAAGATTTCCCTAGATATTTCCATCCTTAGAGCCCCTCGGCTATTTTTACGATGCTCTCGTTGCTGGCGTATCATTCGCTGTTTTGCTGAAACACTACCATTGAACCCAGACGCAAGCATATTTTTACGTAATGGTGGAATATCTACGCGAGCAATCGCTTTATTGTTAACCACTGCTTGGGCAGGTACCGGATAAAGTTTACGCGGCATGAGGTATTTCAATTTGTTTACCAGCGCGGTGCCGCGCTGAAATGAGCTATCGCGAAGGCTAATAAAGGTTAATGCATCGACAACTTGGGTATCGATATGAATATCAACTCTAACTAGCTCTGAGCGTTTGTAACCATCTGGTTTATAGTCAAGCGTTGCATAGCCTTTGCTGGCAGATTTAAGCTCACTAAAAAAGCCATTAATCATCATTGCTAGGGGCATGCTGTATTCGATGAGAACGTCATCATCGGAAAGGTAGGACATATTCATATAGTCCCCCATTTTGCTGTCACACAATTCTAGAACTCTTCCCGAAAAACGAGAGGGGGTGCTAATGCTCACCCTTACTAAGGGTTCTTCGGCATAGTTTAGAATATCGTGAGATGGAAACAGAGCTGGATTATCGACTTCTAGAATCGTGTTATTTTTTAAAATACACCGGTAATTCACGGTTGGTGCAGTGGTGATTACGTGTTGTTGATATTCCCTTTTAAGGCGTTCTTCAATTATTTCTCGATGCAGCATGCCGAGAAATCCGCAACGAAATCCAGCGCCTAAAGACTCTGATACGTGAGGCTCTACGGAGAGTGAGGCATCATTCAGTTGTAGTTTTTGCATCGCATACCTCAGGTTTTCAGCATTGCCTTGTAGGTCGGGATAAATGCCGCAAAAAACCATTGGTTTTATTTCTGTGAACTTTTGCACTAGCTCTGTTGCCGGCTGGTGGCGTGATGTTATTGTATCTCCAACATGCACCGCGCGAATATCTTTTATAGCCCCAGTGATATAGCCTACATCACCCGTATTGAGTCTTCGAGTCGGGGTCATTTGGGGCATGAAATAACCCGTCTCAATCACTTCAAATGACTGACCTGTCGATATGAATTTAAGTGTTTCCTTTGGCGATAGTTTGCCATCCATTATTCTTACATGCAGGATCGCACCACGGTAACAGTCGTAGTGAGAGTCAAAAATATAGGCTCTTAGAGGGTTTTTGGGATTGCTCCTGGGGCTAGGGAATCGTTTTGGGATCGTGTCAAGCAAGGCTTCAACACCCTCTCCGGTTCTTGCTGACAAGTGCATGATATGTTGTAGGGCAAGGCCATCAATTGCCGATAGCTGCGTCATCACCCGCGCAAGATCAGCCTGAGGGCTGTCAATTTTATTCACGACAGGCAATATTGTGAGCCCATGTTGTTGAGCAAGACGCAAGTTAGCCAGTGTTTGTGCTTGTACACCTTGAGTCGCGTCAATCAGTAGGATAGCACCTTCACAGGCAGTAATGCTGCGGGATACTTCAGAAGAAAAATCGACATGACCTGGGGTGTCAACAAGATTGAATTGCCACTTTTTTCCAGTTTTGTCTTGCCAGAGCATGTGAACGGTTTGCAGTTTAACCGTAATCCCTCGTTCTTGTTCGATATCCATCGAATCTAATATTTGATCTTTCATTTCACGGGCTGTGAGGGTATGGGTGTATTCGATCATGCGGTCGGCAAGGGTTGATTTGCCGTGATCGATATGGGCGATGATGCAGAAATTACGAGTGTTAGAATTATTCATTGAATGGAGCCTTGTATCAATATGGGGAACCCACAGAAAATCAGCATTTCTAAAGGAAGTGCTGGGGGGAGCGTGGCGCCATGAAAGCGCGTTTTGATACATTTTTTAGCCGTCGGCATGATAAAACGGCTAAAATTTTCAGTCAATTATTTTTATCGTAGGGAGATCCTGTCATTTTTGTGGGTGTGAAAAGCGTTTGGTGGCATGGCGGTGGTATAATGCCTTACTCCATACTGTTTGATCATGTGGTGACCAGAAAGCAATAAGGGAGATTCGATTGTCGACCCTCGCTTAGTTAAAAAATACCATTGTTTCCTCTGTAATAGATAAGGAATGACATGAACGCAGAAATGACGATCCTCGAGTGGACCGATACCGCGATTGGCCATCGACTGTGGCTGGAAAAACAAAGCTATTCTAGTACTAGATTATGCTTGAAAGTGGTGAAAGATGTGGTGCCGGAAATTTTATATCTCGATTTAGTGATGTGTCATGATAAGGCGGTAAAAGCGTGGCAAGGTCAAGCCTTCGCGGTATCTTCAGTGTTTGATGATGGCCACTTGTATTCTCAAGTTCGTTGTTTACTGAATCTAAGTGATGGCTGTGTGCTCTGGTTAGTTAATCATATTAAGCTACCCAATGGTCAAAAGATGTCGGCAGATAAGCTGACTTTTGTACCAGGTATGCGCTGTGTGAATGGTGCCTTAGCCGCCATTGATTAACTGCAATTATAAGCAATTCAAGCGGTGAAAGCCTTTGCCTAAGCTGTCGCAATAATAGTCGTTTATGATTGTTTTATGCCATCTACAGCCACCGTGCCCTTGGCTTATCTCGAATACTTATTCAATCGCTTGCTTGTTGTTGGCTCTGATGAGCTTGATGATGGTATAGGAATTGACCAAGATAAAGGTTGTTTCCATCATCGTGCCACCAATGGAGCCCAACAACAGGTTGTTGCCTAACCAACAAAAGGAGTTGAATAGAAGCAAGGCGCGAAGTTTTAAGCCTTCCGTTTTAAATAGCCCCCAAGTCGCTAAGGACGTACCAATAATGGGGAGCAGTTCATAGGGATTATGCATCGCCAGCACACTCATTAACCACAACAGGGCAATAAAACTCCACATGACGCCGCTGGACTGAGTTTTGCTAGACGCATAGGTTCTTAACGCGCTAATGGCACTGGCAAACACCGCCGTATAAGCCCCCATTAATATAAAGTGACCACACAGCACAATTTGAAAAATGGTCAGTCGGCGTCTAAATGCATAGCCATCTTGGGTAAAAAAGGCACTGATACCGATTAGGAAAGCGATCAGGCCGACAACTTGCGCGAGGTTTAATTCTGGCATGATAATTCCCTTAAATTTGACTGAATTGCAATTGCTCGCGTAAGTAGTGAGCGGCTAACTCGGGGCTGTTTAATATGCTTATATTTGGTTGTTGAATATATTGAGTCGCATGGGCCATCGAAGCCTGTGCAAGTACAATGACATCATCATCGAGACGCTGTTGATTGATGTGTTGGGCAATGGTACGTGCATAGTTGTCGGTGTCGCCCGCCAGATAATAGGACCAGGCTTGGGGGACTAGTTCGGCGTTTACTCTGGGGGTTTTCGCCTGTTGTTGGGCACAGCTGGCGATTAGCTCAAGGGTTGGAGTGAGTGTGCTTTGCAGCGCGGCAAATACTCGCACTCGCTGGGCTTGAACTGCTTGATTGGCCATGGGACGGTCGACTCGGATCACTCGGGCGGACACATTCGGGGTATTTTCTGCAATGTCTCCGATGGTTGAGCAGGTACATACAATCAGCTCTGCGCCTGCCTGTGCGATTTGTTGTATTACTTGTTGTACAGCTTTAATCAGCTGTTCACTTAAGCCTTGCTCGATGGCTCTTTGTAGTAATTCGGGGTGAACATAGTGCTTGATATCGAGTTTGTTCATCTCTAAGTGTTGCTCAAGGTAGGGTTTAAACAGGGCGATATTGGCCTCTAGAGTATAGAGCAGAGCTAGTTTCATGCAGTCTTGCCTCATCCCCTGTGAATCTGGAGATCATGGTTGATTTTACTGGATAAATAAAGGTTTATTATGGAAGCTTTTTGGCTTGAAGCAAGCAGTATACTCGTTCTTCAGCGGTGAAAGCGCTTGTTCCTTAAGCTGAGCATATACACCTCCAGCACCCATGGCGATCGGTTTTATGGTTTTCCGTGCCGTGCGCAAAGATTGCAGTTGCCCATATTTGAAACAATTCTTCGCCATCTTTGGATGGCCGATTATTGCGAAGCGGGTATTCGCTTCGCAATGATATGGGTTTGTTTAGCAATGCATCCTTCGACGCCCCACCTTCGGAGTCGGCTTGTTTATAGGGAAGCCACGGCCGCGCGAGCGCCTGTTTGACAAATGATTTGGTAGGCTTTGCTGATTTCGGCAACCAAGTGATGATGATTCACAAGCTCTTTACCGAAGACGGATTCAAGTCCTAGCAGGGCTTTGACTCGTGATGCTTGTTCTGGATGTGCTTGGTAAATCGCTTTTAATTGCTCTGCCATCGGATCTCGAACCTCTATGGGCTGTTGGTTTTCATCTTCGCCACCGACGTATTTCATCCAAGCAGCGATGCCCATTGCTAACCATTTGTAGTCTGAGCCTTGGTTTAAGTGATAACGCAAGGCGCTACCAAAACGCTGTGGGATCTTTTGGCTACCATCCATAGCGATTTGCCAAGTTTGATGTTTTAAACTTGGATTACTAAAACGTTCTATCAGTTGCTTGGCGTAGGCAAGCAAATCGGTACCCTCTGGCATGTTTAAAGTCGGAGCTTGAGCTTTGATCATTAAATCGAAAGCGGCTTGGCGGTAACTCTCATTGCTCATGGTATCGGAAATATGTTGATACCCTCCCAGATAGCCGAGATAAGCGAGGAAGGAATGGCTGCCGTTTAACATGCGTAGTTTCATTTCTTCGAAGGGAACCACGTTGCTTACAAATTCTGCACCGGCGATATCCCAATCAGGACGCCCATTAACAAAATTATCTTCAATCACCCATTGTTTAAAGGGTTCACAGGCGATACCACAGGGATCGGCGACGCCAAGTTGTTGGCTGATTTCTTCCAAGGTTTCGGCGGTTGCCGCAGGAACGATACGATCAACCATGGTACAGGGAAAGCTTACTTCTGCTTCGATCCAAGCGGCAAGCTCTTGATCAACCGCTTGGGCAAAATCGAGTACGGCGGCGCGGGCAACATGACCGTTTTCTTGAACATTATCGCAAGACATCACCGTAAAGGCGCGCCGACCTAAATCGCGCCGCATTCTCAAGGCTTCAACGATATAGGCGATGGCCGAACTCGGTTGTCGAGGATTAGCCAGATCGGTGGCTATCAACGAATTATTGAGATCTAAACGACCGCTTGTCGGATCGACACAGTAACCTTTCTCGGTGATGGTCATCGAGATAATTGCTACTTGTGGCTCGGCCATCTTCGCTAATACCGCCTGCGAGCCTTCAAAGCTGGGATGCAAGGATTCGGTTACTGAAGCGATGAGTTTCACGGTGGTTTCGGTAGCCCCTTTTTCGCTAACCGTATATAGATGATCTTGTTGGCGGAGTTGGCGGATTAGTTCCTCTCCGCCAAATAGGTTGATCTCGCAGATCCCCCAATCACTGCTGGATTTATCTAATACTTCGTTGGTGAATAAGGCTTGATGGGCACGATGAAAGGCGCCAAAACCAAGATGGACAATGCGACTTTTCAGATTTAATCGAGGGTAGCTCGGGCGGAGTACTCCAGCCTTAAGAGTGGTATTAGCAATATTGTTCATTATTTTTCCTTATTTTCCGTCAGTCAAACTGGCGGAATGTTTATCGATAATAAAATTCATTTTTGATTGAGTCTTCAAGTCTCACCCTTCCCCCCTGGAGGCAAAGGTTGCTTTGTGAAATCGAGTCCACTGTATTTGCGCGATAATCGAGGCTGCATAGAAGCACCTTTGTTGTTTCATTGCTTTGTTGGTGAGTTTGCTAAGCATCGAGCTGTGGAGAAATCGCATAGCAGTCGTCGATAAAGATCGCCCTCGGTTCATTGAATTTGTTAACTTTGGTATACCAATTGTTAGTTGTTTTCCATTTGAGCGAATAAAGTAACTAGTGATAAATTTGGTTGAGCAGTTATTTTTGACGATAAATGGTCTTGGGCTTCTTTAGGTCAGGATTATAAGGAAATACCATGAAACAGATGGTGATCGGTGTCACGCAATTGGTTAACCAAAGCGTTGGGTTGAATTGTATTGGTCGGTTATTTCTGGATATTGGTTTGACATTGCGTTGTTTTATCGCGAATATGTGCGTCGAAGCTGAATCAAATCGAACTTACAAGCTTTGAGGTTTCTACTGCTCGAGAGTAAAGCGATGAAGCTGGCTCTGCTTTGGCCGCTGTGAGTGCTATACAGCAATAAACGGCGATGCAACTGAAGTATTTCGGCCTAGAACGCGTGGCTCTGCCGCTGTATTGATGATTTCTTTAGGGCGATTGGGGAAGCCAGCTGTTGAGCCGATGAAGGCTATTAATTCAATTGATTATTGAAACATGAAAACAAGGTGTTACGGCAGTTTTAGATAAACAGGTTGACCAATTTGCTTGGGCCATTATGATGAACGCATAATGTAATGGACAATAGTGATAAGCAGATCATGATGCTTTTTGAACCGAAACGACCGTATCAGGAACTCGGTCTAATACTGAGACAAGAATTAATGGATGGTCATTACCAAGTGGGTGACCGTCTACAACCTGAGCGTGAGATTGCCGAAAGGCTTCAGGTGAGTCGCACCGTGGTGCGTGAAGCCATTATTATGCTGGAGTTGGAAAATTTAGTTGAAGTCAAGAAAGGTTCTGGGGTTTACGTTGTGAATATTCCGGACCAATCGAATGGCCGTGAAAATGTGATGAAAGATGATGCAGGCCCTTTTGAAATGCTGCAAGCTCGGCAATTACTCGAGAGTAATATTGCTGAATTTGCGGCGATTCAAGTAACTCCAGGCGATATCGTGAAGATGCGGGCGGCTTTAGAGCTGGAACGCAAAGAACTGGCCGAAGGCTCTTGTAATAGCAGTGGCGATGAGTTGTTTCATTTAAGCATTGCCGAGGCGACGCAAAACTCGGTTTTGGTGGATATGCTGAAGCATTCTTGGGAGCGCAGAGAACAAAGTCCAATGTGGAAAGTTCTTCATTCATACATTACTGATACGGCTTATCGTGAAGAGTGGCTTGCTGACCACGCCCGTATTTTGGCGGCGATGCAACGTAAAGATCCGATAGCGGCTAAAAATGCCATGTGGCAACACCTTGAAAATGTAAAACAGCGACTATTGGAGCTCTCAGACATTGACGACCCCAGTTTTGACGGCTATTTGTTTAGCTCGAATCCGGTGGTGTCGTTGGGGAAATGATGATCGGCCCCTGTTGGTTCTCCAAAATTGCTATGACTTAAATTTTGCAATGAATTGCTATTTTTAGTTTGTTTCATCGTTGGCACTACGATGGTGAAGTAAATTGATTATATAGATAAAAAGGTGGTTGTAATGGAACAAACTTGGCGTTGGTATGGTCCCAATGATCTGGTGTCTCTCGACGATATTCGTCAGGCGGGGGCGACCGGAATTGTGAATGCTTTGCACCATATTCCTAATGGGGAAGTATGGAGTAAACCGGAAATTCTAAAGCGTAAGCAAATCATCGAAGCGAAAGGTTTAAGCTGGTCGGTGGTAGAGAGTGTTCCGGTACATGAAGATATCAAAACTCAAACCGGTGATTACCAACAATGGATCGAAAACTACAAGCAAACCCTGACTAATTTGGCGCAGTGTGGCATCGATACGGTATGTTATAATTTCATGCCTGTTTTAGATTGGACTCGCACTGATTTGGCATTCGAAATGCCTGATGGTTCCAAAGCGCTACGCTTCGATCAAATCGCTTTTGCCGCGTTTGAGCTACATATTCTTAAACGACCAGCGGCCGAAAAAGATTATTCCGCTGATGAGCAACAACAGGCGCTGGCATATTTTCAGCAAATGTCTGAACAAGATGTGATTAAACTGACCAGCAATATTATTGCAGGTTTGCCGGGCGCAGAAGAGGGCTATACGCTCACCGAGTTTCAGGCTCAGTTGGACCGTTACGCGGGTATTACTAAAGATCGTTTGCGTGAACACATGGTTTATTTTTTACAGCAGTTAATGCCTGTTTGCGAAGCTTATGGTTTGAGAATGGCGGTTCATCCGGACGATCCACCACGACCTATTCTAGGTTTGCCGCGCATCGTATCTACCATTGAAGACATTAATTTTCTCACTGAACAAGTTCCCAGTAAAATGAATGGGATTACCATGTGTACTGGCTCTTATGGGGTACGTGGTGACAACGATTTGGTGAATATGATTAAGCAACATGGTGAGCGTGTTTACTTTACTCATCTGCGTTCGACTATGCGTGAAGAGAATTCGAAGAGTTTTCATGAGGCGGCTCATCTGGAGGGTGATGTTGACATGTATCAGGTCGTCATGGCGCTGTTAGCAGAAGAGCATCGCCGTAAACAGCAGGGGGAACAAAGACTGATCCCAATGCGTCCTGATCATGGCCATCAAATGCTCGATGATTTGAATAAAAAAACTAACCCTGGTTATTCGGCAATTGGCCGTTTGAAGGGCCTTGCTGAAGTCCGTGGCCTTGAGCTCGCTTTGCGCCGCGCTTTTTTTTAAGCGGGTTGTTTAGCGAATCTTAAACATTTTCTTAAGCTGGATCTGCTGCTGAGTGCTTATGCCACTTCGCTGTGATTCGATTGCCCGTTTGAGTCTCGAGCGCAGATTTGTGTCTCGCTCGATATTTTGCCGCTACAGTGAAGTGACAGTTGATGAATATTTGTAGTCGGTGCTGATCCATGCGGTGTTCGAAGGGCTAAAACTCGCGTGGTTAGCGGGGCGTCATTTTGGCTAGTTCGATTGGCTCATTAGCTTATGCTTTAGCTGACACTTGAATCGGTCGCCTGCGAATCTATTCTTTGGCTCATCGTCTGAGCGATCAATCATAAAACTTTAATTATAAGTAGGGCGCTACAGATGTAGTGCCTTTTTTACTTACAATATTCACTAGTTTGTCGCTGACTAATTGGCCGGGTGAACGTTGGTTTGCGCTTACGCAGATTTATCTTTATTGTGTGTTATCAAATACTGATAAATTTCATATTTTAACAATTCGTCAACTCAAAGTTACTCGACTGGCTTAAAGCAGCTATATTAGTAGTTAAAATTCGTCCTTAAATCGACATATTGAGTGAGTCTGCCGACACTCAGCAATGATATTGGTGGCAGGGAGGTTAGGATGACCGAACAAGAATTGCTTGCCCGGGTTAATGAATTACCGAAAGTTTCGAGCGTGGTGCAAGAGTTAGTGAGTATGCTTAATCACCCTGATTGCGATTTTGCGGTGCTCGCCAAGAAAATCTCGATGGACCAAGTGATTAGCGCACGGGTATTGCGCTTGTCTAACTCCGCTCATTTTGGTCATAGCAGAACGATTGCTTCGGTCAATGAGGCGGTGATCCGTTTGGGGGTTATCCCTTTAAAAACAATGATTGTGGTCTCTTGGTTGACCAATGCTTTCCCCAGATTTAAAACCTTAGACATGAAATTATATTGGGGAGATACCTTCGAGATTGCGATTATCGCCAGTAAAATTGCAAATAAAGTTGGGATCGATGCCAACGAGATGTTTACGGCTGGTATTTTGCACAACATTGGCGACTTGATGATCCATAGCTTGGTACCCGATATTGCCTGCGAAATTCTCGCGAGGGTGGCAGAAGGTGAAGATGAGCTTGAGTTACAACGGCGTTTGTTGGGGACGACAACTGCCAAATTGGGCGCGGAATTGGCCCGCAGCTGGAAGTTTGCACCGCGTTTAGTGGATACCATTGAGTTTTATATGAATCCTGATTTAGCGACTATTGAGCCGCTCAGGGCGTTGGTATTGAACTTTGCCTGTAAAGTGCATCGAGACTGGGACTCATTAGAAAGTAAAGCCGCGAAAATCGATTACTTGGTTAGCCATGCCCATTCTGGGCGTTTGATTCTGCCTTCGTCATACTATGTATCGATCGATAAGGTGAGAGGACAGGGGCGTGAAATGGCCGAGCAAATGTCTAGTTAGCTTGTTGTCGCATTTATTGGATTGGTGTTAGCGACCTGTGTTCTAATAGGCGGGTAAACTAGCCAGTGGAAGCCCTTTGTGAGTGCCTCAAGCGAAAAACGTCTAAATAAATTTATCAGTGACTCCGGTTTTTGTTCTCGTCGTGAAGCAGACAAGCTCATTGAGCAGCAGCGAGTCACCATTAATGGCATCAAACCCGAATTGGGAACCAAGGTTCAGCCTACCGATCGGGTTGCCGTGGATGGCAAATTAATTAAAGCCATCGCTAGCAATAAGTCTGATCGGGTTTATATCGCTTACAATAAACCGATTGGGATCACCAGCACCACCGAGCGTCATGTGAAAGGTAATATCATCGACGCTATTGCTCATAAACAGCGTATTTTTCCGATTGGTCGACTGGATAAGCCCTCTGAAGGTTTAATTTTTCTAACCAGTGATGGCGACATCGTTAACAAAATTTTGCGCGCTGAGAATGCCCACGATAAAGAATATGTGGTGACTGTGGATAAACCGCTGAGTGAGCGTTTTGTGGAGCGAATGTCACGCGGCGTACCGATCCTCGATACGGTTACCAAGCCCTGCAAGGTCAAAGTAAATAGCAAATTTGTGTTTACTATTATTCTCACCCAAGGACTCAATCGACAAATTCGTCGGATGTGTGAATACCTCGGCTATGAGGTGCTGAAGCTCAAGCGTACCCGGATTATGAATGTGCGTTTAGATGATTTACGACCGGGGCAGTGGCGTAATTTAAGCGAAGCTGAAATGTCTGAAATTAATCAGGCGGTGGCTCACTCGAGTAAAACGGCGGTTGAAGCGAGCAAATCTGGCGCTAAAACAGTATGGCATAACAAACAAGCGACGAGCACTCATCGGCTGAAGAATGCTCCCAAAAACAGTGGCAAAACCACGCTGAGTTTAAAGAAAAAACCACGTTGAGAACGGTTCGTGTGGATAACTGAAGATAGATATAGAGGCGTGAAATGTTAGATAAGCAGGCGCTGACCTACTTGGCTGAGATGGATATTGATGTTTGGCAAACTCGTGCTAACCTCGTCAGCCAAGTTATGACTGAGCCCTTGGCTTGGCCTTTGGTGATAGTGATTGAGCCAGATGAGTTACAAGTGCATATCGATCTATTTAAAGCTATTGTTGCTGCTATGGAGCTCGAATGGCAGGATGTTCATTGCGTTAGCGCCGCTCATTTTCCAGCGGCTTACCAAGCGTGGGTATTATGGGCAGATCCGCATCAGCCGGCACCAATTCACCCTTGCTTGATTGAATGTGATCCGCAACGCCTGCTCAGTGATCGCCAGGCAAAACGTATTTTATGGCAGCAAATATGCACTCAGCTCCTCAAGTCGAAGTAAGTCATCTGTCGGTGATGGATGTGCCGATGATGTTGAATATTGAACAGGCGGCTCATTCACATCCTTGGAGTCGCCAATTACTCAGTAGTAATTTTGGTGGTTTGTACCGTAATTTGGGTCTGTGGCACAAAAATCATTTGTTAGCTTATATGATCTTACGGGTGGTCGCCGGAGACGCAGAATTGATTAATTTGGCCGTTGATCCAGCACATCAAGGGCAGGGTTTAGGTAAGCGCCTGATGCAAGCGATGTTTGCGTTGGCTGAGCAGCAACAATGGCAGCAAATTATGCTGGAAGTTCGTCGCAGTAATGTGATTGCTCAGAGTCTATATCAGCGTTTTCAGTTTGTTGAAATTGATTGTCGTAAAGGATATTACCCCTGCGATAAGCTGGGCCGAGAAGATGCCCTGATTATGCAATATTGTTGCACTGTTTAGATTTATCAATTTGTTTTCTTACTCCTTTAGACTAACTGATGATTTACATCAGTGTATGTAGGATGCGATTGGCTTTGTTCATGCGCTCGTATTCCCGATACTAGCCTAGCATCGTCGTTATTAAAGCACGCAAAGCGCTCACGCTTTGGCGGTTCATCATGGCCTTCGAATTGACTAAACCGCTTACTCAATTCGCAATACTTGGCGTTTTCATTGCAAGATTGCGCAAAATAGCTGATTTGAGTCGATGTTGTCGACTGAGCTTGATTCTGTTGTTAGGATGGCCGCCCTATTATTTGTCGGTATTTTCCAATGTATAAAATGGCTGTCTCAACATTTTGTATTTTATTTGGATACTGACGCTGTGCGCTTGAGCTTGGCGTGATGCTGTAAAGGAAGATTTATCTATGTCATTTGGCTCTTTAGGCTTGTGTGCTCAGCTGTTGAAAAGCGTTGCCGAGCAAGGTTATGTAAGACCATCTCCAATACAGCTTGAAGCGATTCCGGTGGTACTTAGTCAGCGTGATGTGGTGGCAGTGGCACACACTGGCACTGGAAAAACGGCTGGTTTTACCCTGCCTATGGTGCAGCTATTATCAGGTGGCCCTTGTCCACAGACTCATTCGGTAAGGGCTTTAGTGATTACGCCAACCCGAGAGCTTGCCGCTCAAGTGGTCTTGAGCGTTCAAAATTACAGCCGGCATATGAATATTCGCTCTGCGGCTGTGTTTGGTGGCGTGAGGATTGAACCACAGATAGCTCAGTTGGAAAGTGGTTTGGATGTGCTGGTTGCGACTCCTGGTCGTTTGATTGATCTTTATAATCAAGGGGCGATTAACTTTGAACAGCTTGAGATATTAGTCTTGGATGAAGCTGATCGGATGTTGGATTTAGGATTTGTCGACGATATTCGTCACATTCAAAGCTTGCTCCCGAGTAAACGTCAAACGTTGATGTTTTCAGCAACATTTTCTAAAGAGATCAAGTTGCTTGCGAAGGGGATGTTAAATAACCCTGTTTTGATTGAAGTAACCGCTGCCAACAGTACCGTTGATACGGTTAAGCAGCTTATCTATCCAGTCGATAAGGCGCGTAAAAGCGAGCTATTGATCCACTTAATTAAAAGTAATCATTGGCATCAAGTTTTAGTCTTTACTCGTACTAAAGTAGGCGCCGATAACATGGTTACTCAGCTACAAAACGCTGGGATTAGTGCCGCATCAATCCATGCTAATCGAACTCAGCACGCCCGCACTCTTGCTTTAGAGGGTTTTAGAAATGGTGAACTAACCGTTTTAGTCGCCACTGATATCGCCTCTCGGGGGATTGAAGTTCACCAGTTGCCTTGTGTGGTTAACCTTGATCTCCCTTATGTACCGGAAGACTATGTGCATCGTATTGGTCGTACCGGGCGTGCAGGTACCTCTGGTTTGGCAGTTTCATTGTTTAGTGAAGATGAAGCCAAGCAGTTAGCGGCGATTGAACGTGTGATTGGTGGTAAATTTAAGCGGGAGTTCATTCCAGGCTTTGTGCCCACCCCCAAAGAGAAGGTCACAGTAGATGTATCCGATGATGAGGAGTATGGTAATTTTGAGCCCGATCCAGCACCTCAAGGTCGAAGAAAATCGAAGGGGCGTGGGAAGCGTGGTGGGAGTTCATCGAGTCGAAGCCGTAACAAAGGAAGTCGCAATAAATAAAAAGCTTAGAGCCCAGTATTCGATAAATTGATTTATCAGAGATTTTGATACTTAGGCTTGTTTTTGTTTGACTGTCGGAACCACAATATTCGAACTATATTGCGTAACCTAGACTACCAGGTCCATTGAATATGTAGCCCTTGGTAGTTGCTACCACCTTTAATACGGCCAAATAGTGAAGAGTTTTCAAATATCCCCGAGCGATGGTGGATGTTGTAACCTACCCAAATATTTTCTAGTTGCTTCTTATTGAGTAAATCACCTAAGTTAAGGTCTAGAGAAAAGTTCAAATAATTTAATAGCTTACTAGGCTTGTAACCCTTTCCTTCCTCACCTAATTCTGATGCTTCGAGGTAGGTTATGTTGCTGGTATAAGATAAACCTTCTGCAGCACCAAATCGCCAGCGTAATGGCCAGTGAAAGGTGTAATAGGCTTTAAATGCCAAGATGTATTCTAGGATCGGATCTTGAACCGCCGAGCTGTAGTGATAGGCGAAGCCGGGCGTGAGATATACTTCAACGGGATAACCTAGTAGGGTCTTACTGAGTAAATGTCCATAAAAAATTGAAGTTAATTGATTGTTATATTCATCTTTTTCCGCTTTAAAGTGGATGATGTCCCCTAGATTCGATGGTGTTGCCCAGGCGTGGGAGAGTTGTAAGTACCCCTTTGGCCATTTGCTGGATGTATTTGAATATTGATAATTAAAGAAGCTGATCCCTAAAAAGCTTTCATATTGAAAACGTTGATCGATGATCGGGATATTTTGAGTGCGCTTACCCAGATAAGAAGCGCCAACCTTCGCCATTAAGTAAAAGTCTCGCCACACTTGATAACGTAAATTGATGCCCATTTTTAAGTCGGTATCGGCTTTGGTTTTAAAAATTTCAAGGCCATAGTAGCGAGTATTATAGTTACTACTCTTCAAGTGGGCTGAGGCATAGGGTTCGAAATACCAAGCTTGATAGAATTGTTGCCAGGTTAGCTCAAGTTGACTGTGAAAGTGACCGAGGTCGTCACTCAATAATTCTAGGTTGAGCGAATAGTCGGGTTTAAAGCGCCATTGAGTCCTTAAACCAAAGTCGATGCCATCGCCACGTATCTTGTTTTGGTAGTTCGCCGGAATGTCGAAAAAACGGTAACGCCCCATTAGCGCGAGGTCAAAATCTTGTTCTTTCCATAATTTATAGCCAGCGCTTAAGCCATCTAAATACAGTCGCTCTCCTCGATAATAAAATAAGGGAACTACATCGGACACGGTACTAATGTTAGAAGTGTAGGGAATACTCGCATGACGCAGACCTAATGCAATTCCCCAGTCGTGCTGTTGTGGACCATCAAGTATGGGGTTGGCATGAGATGGTAAACTGGTGAGGCATAGACTTGCCAATAGACACGCAACTACTTGAACGTTAAGGAATTGATTCAACGGTAGATTTATCCCTGAGCGCAGCTTCTTGGGCCAGTATTGTTGCATGGCTGAGAGATAAACGAAAGCTCGCTTCAGAGAGCGGCATAAAATTACCACTATTGATATTATCTTGGGCGACCCAAATTTGTTGCATCGCTAACACTAAATATAGCGAAACCGGGTGTTCGTCGTCGAAAAGGATAAATGCAGATGGATAGGTATTGAGTTTAAAACGTTCGGCAAATAATCGATGACGGCGGTCGGTATCGGTAAGGATTTGCACCTTCACATAATCCGCTAATACTCGTTTTAATTCGGGATTATTCAGATAGTATTGTTCGAATGCTAAGCAACGTTGGCAGGCTTTACGCCGCAGATATAGAAATACCGGACGTTGACTCAGCTTTGATTCGCGAATCGCACCGTAATAGCCATCGATATCAAACAACCAGCCATCTTTAGCGCTGACACCTCTATCCTTTACATGATAAATAAAAATGTAACTTAGAGCGCCTACACCGAGTCCAATCAGTAGCAGGCTAAAAAATGTTTTTTTTATCGGTGCTAAGTTCATCTCATCTGCTCTTCTTGTTTCACAATGACGATGCGGCTACAAGTCTATATCGGCTTTGTATCAGTAAGCTTGAATTACATTAGAAAATCAACTGAGTACTTGAAAAGTGTGGCTTGAGTCTGCGATTCAGCTAAAGCGACTCCGCACTAAATTTATTTATCACAAATTTACGATTTTATTCTGCTTCAATCGGGATGTTTTACTTCTCGATTGGTTTTAAATGGTAATTAATGACGTCTATTTTGATGAATGATTCAATTTCAAGAGCTTAGGCTTGATTTGGCGACTCGCTGTCAGCTAAGGGGGGATCATTTGGGATGCCCGCGTCTCGTTCAGCTAAGGTCGCTCGTTCGGCCTTGCTGACGTAGCGAGGTTTGTTGGTTTTTTGATTTTTAGCATTCGCCTTTTTTGCTTTCTTTTTGAGGGTTTCGTTAATTTTCTTTTTACGATTCATCTACGGCTCGTTCAAGGTATTATTTATGCCTGTAAGGATAACAAATTCGTGCTTTCTTCGCATAGTTGAGCGTTAACAGAAAGGGCAGCACATTGGTGCTGCCCTTTGACGCGGACTAAAGCGTGTTAATCATCGCCATTAAGAAAGCCAAGCAATTGCAGCAGACTGGTGAATAAGTTAAAGATGGCAACAAATAAGGTGACGGTCGCCATAATGTAGTTGGTTTCTCCACCGTGAATAATGTTGCTGGTTTCATAGAGGATCAGTCCAGACATCAGCAATACAAACATCGCCGATACACCTAATGACAGGGCTGGGATACTAAACAGCATCGCACCTAATCCGGCTAGAAACGCCACCAAAATACCAACCATTAAAAAGCCACCCATAAAGCTGAAGTCTTTTTTGCTGGTGAGTGCATAAGCTGATAATGATAAGAAGATGGCGGCGGTGCCTACCATAGCTTGCATCACAATTTGGCCACCATTTGGTAGGCTTAAGTAGCTGCTTAAAATCGGCCCTAGAGTGAGACCCATGAAACCAGTTAGGGCAAATACACAGACTAAGCCCCAGCCACTGTTACGACATTTTGTCGTGGCAAACAATAGTCCAAAATAGCCAACCATAGTGAGGATTAAACCAGGGTGGGGGAGGTTTAGAGCCATCGAGGTGGCAGCCATCAGCCCGCTAAAGAGCAGGGTCATGGACAATAAGGTATAAGTATTACGGATCACTTTATTACTTGCCAGCACGCTCTCGTTGGTGGTGCTTGGTGCATTTGAAAAAGGTGATGTGTTCATTTTGGTATTCCTTATTACTGCGAATCGCTCAGTTGTTTGTGGTAAATAACGCTCAAAGTGCGCTTGGTCGTTTATATCGGTTCGCTGATTAGCGGTGCGCGTAACGCTTTGTTGCGTATTCGAGCTATTTTACGATTTACAGTGCGGCTGGCTCGGCTGGCCGCGCGATCAACTGCAACACTGATCTGCGATTGAGTATCCTCAATCACCACATCTGCTTGACCACTCAGTTTCACTAATATTTGACAGCGTTTATCGTTGCCACCGCGCGTCCCGTTCGTATCGGAAAGTCTCACCATAATGCGCTTAATACGTTGGTATTGAGATCCCATGGCGAAATGTAGCCGACGGCGAATATAATCTTGTAAAGACGGTGTTAGGGGTAAATGACGTGACTGCATGTCTATTTGCATCTGCTTCTCCTCACCAATAAAAACTGATTAGAGCGATTAGCTTATGTTGCTTTCATTGGCAGGTATACTCGAATATAGTTGTTGTATGGTTCGTATAAAACGAGGTATTTGATTCGTGATTAATTACAAGCACCTGCATTATTTTTGGGTCGCAGCCAAGCAAGGCGGAATAGCTCGTGCCAGTGAGCGCTTGCATATAACGCCACAGACAATTAGTGGACAAATTACGTTGCTGGAACAGCATTTTGGTGAAGCCTTGTTTAACAAGGTGGGGCGAAACCTAGAGTTAACCGAAATTGGTCGTTTGGTGCTGAGTTATGCCGATGAGATTTTTTCCTTGGGTGATGAACTTGAAGATACGATGCGCAATAAAATTGCACAGCGTCCACAGTTATTGAAAGTTGGGATTGCCGAAGTTGTGCCTAAATCCATCGCTTATCGTCTATTGTCACCGGCGCTCAATTTGGCGGACTCGGTACGTATGATATGTCGAGAGAGTAGCCTTGATAATTTACTGGCCGAACTGGCCTTACATCGCTTAGATATTGTGATCGCCGATGCGCCAGTTCCCCCAGGTTTAGGGGTTAGAGGCTTTAATCACTCTTTGGGGGAATGTGGTGTGAGCTTTCTCGCCATTCCTAGCTTAGCCGAGCGTTTGGTTGGTGATTTTCCTCATAGTTTACATGGTGCGCCGTTATTGATCCCTAGTGAGAGTAGTGTGATGCATGTGCGTTTATTGCAATGGCTGGATAAACTTCACATTCATCCGCGAGTGGTGGGCGAATTTGACGATAGCGCATTAATGAAGGCTTTTGGTCAAGCCGGGGTCGGGGTGTTTCTTGTGCCGAGTGCAATTGCCGCGGAGGTCGCGGCGCAATATGGTGCAGAAGTGATTGGTGCGAGTGATGTGGTACGCGAGCAGTTTTTTGCGATTTCGGCGGAACGACGTTTATCCAATCCTGCGGTGCTTGCGATTACTGAAGCGGCCAGAGAGTGGCTAAAAAAATAGACTAAATATGCTCGCAGAGTTTGTTTAGATTTAGCGTTTAATATTGCTTGCTCATCACAATAACAAGCAAAAATCAGCGAACGCAGGTGTTTGCTCGGGATTGCTCAATGGCGAATTTTTGATTATTCAGAGTCTTCCTAACACCCTAAATAATGAATGGTATTTGAATGGCAATTAATATTAATTCCTCTCGGTTCGGGCCAGCTATATGTTGGTTTTCGAATATCCCCATCCTGTTTTAGCAACGCTAATCGCTGATCGTTCCATCGGCGTTGCATGTGTCGAGGTGATTAATGAGCGAGTGCTTAAAGTTCGCATTGCTTGCTCGTTAGTTCGTGTAGGCAAAGCGCAACACTCACACTGCAATCGTTGGTGGTTTTACCATAAACCACCATGGCACCACGCTCTCACTCGGCCGGTCATATAACAACTGCGCATATCAGCTTGGAATTGGCTGAAACAGGCATTCAGCTAAGCACTTCGAAAAGAACGCCTCTTGTCACGGTGGCGCCTGGAGCGACATCGATAGAGAGCTTTAGTGATGATGTTCGGGGTCTGGCTTCTTACTTTGGTTTAAATCATACCGCCATTGGCGCGAATAACCTGACCATTTATCCAGCCACCTTCTGGACTCGCCAAAAACATCACCACATTGGCAATATCTTGTGGGGTGCCAAGGCGCTCTAATGGGTTCATATTTGCCAAACGGTCAATCAATTGTGGTGATTTTCCGTCTAAAAACAAATTAGTGGCAGTAGGGCCGGGAGCCACGGTATTGACTGTAATACAACGTCCACGAAGCTCCTTTGCCAGTATTGCAGACATTGTTTCTACCGCTGATTTAGTTGCCGCGTACACGCCGTAGCTTTCTAGTTTTAGTCCTACGATGCTGGTGGACAGGTTGATAATCCGTCCTCCATTTGTGACTCGTTCTGCAGCGAGGCGCAGGGTATTAAAGGTGCCTTTAAAATTCACGGCGACTTGGCTATCAAACAGCTCCTCATCACTCTGAGAGAGTTGAGCAAGTTTCATGATTCCAGCATTGTTCACCAATAGCGAGATCGCTCCCAATTTCTCCTCGACAACATTAAACATGTGTGCGACCTCTGTTGAGTTGCCCACATTACCCTGTACCGCGATAGCGTTTCCTCCACTGGCTTTAATGTCTGCGACCAGACTTTCTGCCACATCTGCACTTGATGAATAATTCACGCCGACGGCATAACCTTCAGCGGCTAATTTGTTTACGATTGAAGCACCGATTCCTTTGGAGCCGCCAGTAACAAGGGCGATTTTTGACTGAGACATATTGCATTACTCGTGAGTTGTTAAAAGATTATGGCCAGTATATGGTTATATCAATGCTTAATAATTACCCATTATTTAACTTAATAATTCCAAATAAATTAATAATGTCGAGGTGAGTGGGTGGATAGATTCAAAGAGATGCAGGTGTTCGTGAGGATTGCAGAGCGTAACAGTTTTGCTTTAGCGGCGGATGACCTGAGTATTCCAAGGCCGACGATGACAAATATAATCAAGCGACTTGAAAGTCGCTTAGGGATCCGCCTGTTAGAACGAACTACCAGGCAAGTGCATATGACTCATGAAGGTGAATCCTATTATCGGCAATGTGTTGGGCTACTTTCAGATCTAGAGGAAATTGAATCTTCCTTTTTGGAGGTTTTACCTAAAGGTCATTTGCGGGTAAATCTGCAAGGCACTTTGGCAAAGTACTTTGTGATGCCCAAGATTGCTGACTTTATTCGCCAGTACCCGGATATTACGCTACACATCGCTGAAGATGATAAGTTAATCGATCTCGTCCATGAAGGAGTCGACTGTGTTCTCAGGGCTGGACCACTGCAAGATTCCTCGCTGATTGCTCAGAAAATAGCTGAAATGACGCAAGTCACTGTGGCAAGCCCTGCGTATCTTGAAGCCTTTGGGATCCCTAAGTCGCTGGATGATTTACAAGAGCATCTTGCTGTTGGTTATTCTTTTGCGCAGTTATCTAAACCTTCAAGCTTGGCGTTTAAGTTAAAAAACAAGTATATATCTATCAATTTAGCTAGCAGAACTTCAGTGGCTGGCGCAGATTTGTACACTGGGTGTGCTGTCGCGGGTTTAGGTTTAATCCAAGTGCCTAAATATCGTTTGGTGAATGAACTCGCAAATGGTTCTTTGGTTGAGGTGTTAGCGGACTTTCCGCCTCCACAGATGCCAGTATCCATTGTTTATCCAAATCATCGACATCTTTCCGCCAGAACCCGGGTATTTATCCAGTGGCTTAAAAGCCAGTTTCAAGAGAATAAAAGATAGCGAATACAAGCTAGCCTGCAGTTAGTGAAAGCGTATAAAAGTGAAGTTTATACTATGGCTTATTGAACCTAAATCAGCGGGATTGAATAAGCATTGATTGTTTATATAGTCAAGATCGGTGAAAATAGCGCCCAATTATGATTAACATCGCAGATTCGCCCAGAGCAGAGCCTCGAGAGGGACTTCTAAATGGTTTGCCAATCTGTGTGTAAACTAAAAGAACTCTAAGCCATGTAAAAATTAAGCCTGCATTACGACTTACTGAGCCTAAATCAGCGGGACTGAATAAGCATTGATTGTTTATAAAGTCAAGATCGGTGAAAATAGCGCCCAATTATGATTAACATTACAGATTCGACTAGAGAAAGCCCTCGAGCGGGATTTCTAAACGGTTTGTCGATCTGTGTATAAACTAAAAGAATTCTTAATGACAGAGCCCAATTCTCTTCACCAAATCAACAAGCGAAGAACCTTTGCTATCATCTCTCACCCGGATGCGGGTAAAACCACCATTACTGAAAAGGTGTTGTTATTCGGCAACGCGATTCAGAAAGCCGGTACCGTAAAAGGCCGAGGCAATGCTACGCATGCTAAGTCGGACTGGATGGAGATGGAAAAAGAACGGGGGATCTCGGTGACTACCTCGGTGATGCAATTTCCCTTTAACCATTGCATCGTCAATTTATTAGACACTCCTGGCCACGAAGATTTCTCGGAAGATACTTACCGAACTCTCACCGCGGTTGATTCGTGCTTGATGGTAATTGATGCCGCCAAGGGTGTGGAAGACCGTACCCGTAAGTTGATGGAAGTGACCCGCCTGCGGGATACACCAATTGTGACTTTCATGAACAAATTGGATCGAGATATTCGTGATCCTATGGAAGTGATGGATGAGGTTGAAAACGAACTTAACATTATGTGTGCGCCAATTACTTGGCCAATCGGTTGCGGCAAGTTGTTTAAGGGGGTGTACCACATCCCTAGAGATGAAGTGATTTTGTATCAAACAGGTAAAGGTCACACCATTCAAGATGAGCAAATCATTAAGGGTCTTGATAACCCTGAAGTTGAGGCGGCAATCGGAGACGAATTGGCGGAGCAAATGCGTGAAGAGCTCGAGTTGGTTTTAGGTGCTTCCAACGAATTTGATCACGAGTTATTTTTACAAGGCGAGCTTACCCCCGTTTACTTTGGTACTGCCTTAGGTAATTTTGGCGTGGATCATATGTTAGAAGGCCTAACAGAATGGGCGCCTTCACCCAAGCCTCGAGCAACCGATGTGGGTGAAGTGCAGGCCAGCGACGCTAACTTTTCTGGTTTTGTATTTAAAATTCAAGCCAACATGGATCCGAAGCACCGTGATCGGATTGCCTTTATGCGGATTGTTTCCGGTGAATATAATAAAGGCATGAAGATGCGTCACGTACGTTTAGGGAAAGATGTCAGCATTTCGGATGCGGTTACCTTCATGGCTGGCGACCGTAGTGCTGCAGAAAATGCAATTGCTGGTGACATTATTGGCTTGCATAACCATGGCACCATTCAAATTGGCGATACTTTTACTCAAGGTGAGATGATTAAGTTCACCGGTATTCCCAATTTCGCTCCGGAGTTATTCCGTCGAATTCGATTGAAAGATCCCTTGAAGCAAAAACAGTTGTTAAAAGGCCTGATTCAGTTATCTGAAGAAGGTGCAGTGCAATTGTTTAGACCTTTACGTAACAACGATTTAATCGTGGGTGCCGTTGGGGTATTGCAGTTTGATGTGGTGGTTCACCGGCTTCGTACCGAGTATAAGGTGGAAGCGGTCTACGAAGGGATCAGCGTCGCGACTGCGCGTTGGTGTGACTGCGATGATAGTAAGAAGTTTGAAGAGTTTAAGAAGAAAGCGCATGATAACCTTGCTTTAGATGGCGGGGATAACCTGACTTACCTCGCGCCAACCATGGTGAATTTAAACTTAGCCATTGAACGTTATCCTGCGGTGCAGTTCTTCCAGACTCGGGAACACTAAGCAATTTTGGATAAATAAAAAGGTCGCATTAAGCGACCTTTTTTTATGGGGGAAGTTATGTTTTATTCGCGTTCTTTGGTGTAAGGCACGCCAATCGCTTTGGGGGCCACAGCTTTACCAATAAAGCCAGCCAATAAGAAAACGGTGAGCACATACGGAATGGCTTCGATGGCTTGTACTGGAATCGCGAAGTTACCAATCGATACCCCTTGCAGACGAATAGCCAAGGCATCCAAAAATCCAAACAACAAACAGGCGCTGAGCGCAGTAAACGGACGCCATTTCCCAAAAATTAATGCGGCTAGGGCCATATAACCCTTACCCGCACTCATGTTGGGAATAAACTGAGCCGTTTGTGCCACCGATAAATATACGCCACCAATGCCAACCAGCAGACCACAAATGAGTACTGCGCTATAGCGCATTTTTACCACCGAGATCCCTGCGGTATCTACCGCTGCGGGCGATTCACCGACAGCTCGAAGACGTAAGCCAAATCGGGTTTTAAACATCACATACCAAGCTAATGGTACGGTGATAATCAGTAAGTAGACTAAGGCAGAGTGGCCACTGATCAGTTCTGAATAAAGTAAGCCGATCACCGGAGTATCGGCGAGAGCATCTGCGCCGGGTAGGTGGATTGGCGCAAAACGTGCGGCACCACTTAAAGCTGGCGTTTGCCCGCCTTGATGGAACCAATGTCGGCCTAAGGTAATTGTTAATCCGGCGGCTAAAATGTTAATCGCCATACCACTGACAACATGGTCTCCGCGGTGAGTAATGGTTGCAAAACCATGGAGTAGTGCGAGTAGCATCGAAATAGCTACCCCAGCCAGTAGCCCTAGCCAAGCAGACCCTGTCACATGGGCGGTGGCAGCACCAGTAAAGGCCGCGGCTAGTAATTTTCCTTCTAAGCCAATGTTCACGATCCCTGAACGTTCACAGAACATGCCCGCAAGCGATGCAAAAATTAGCGGTGTGGCAACCCGAATCGTTGCATCTAGCATTAAGATAATGGTTTCAAACATCTTAAGCAGCTCCTTCTGAATGGTTTGGTTTTTTGCCAAATAGCTTAAGATAGCCGCGCTCCAGCGAGGGCTTAAACATGTGCTCTAAGGCTCCAGAGAAAAGGATCACCAGCCCTTGCAGTACCACCACAATATTACGGTCTACCCCATATTCAAAGCTGAGTTCAGCACCGCCTTGATAAAGAAAACCAAATAGTAAGCTGGCGAGTAGCACTCCGAGTGGGTGGTTTCGTCCCATCAGGGCCACCGCAATTCCGGTAAAACCAAAACCTTCTACAAAGTTAAGCTTGATTTGGTGCAGTTCTCCTTGCAGAACATTCAGACCGAAGAAGCCCGATAACATACCGGAAATTAACATGGTTAAAACTACGATTTTTAGATAGTTGATACCAGCATATCCAGCGGCGTTGGGATTCGCGCCCACCGATCTGATCTCATAGCCCCAGCGAGTGTTCCAAATAAATAGCCAAACAAATACACAGCAGGCTAACGCAAATACGAAGCTTAAATTGAGTGGACTCGGTGCTAGTTGAATACCAAACCAAGCCAGCATTTCGTGCACTTTCGGTAGCCAAGATGAGACTGCAAAAACGCGACTTTCGGTGGCCATGGTACTGTCTGGTTTTAAAACGTCGACCAGTAAGTAGGCCATTAGGGAAGCGGCGATAAAATTGAACATGATGGTGGTAATTACGATGTGTGACCCGCGTTTCGCCTGTAAATACGCAGGAATAAAGGCCCACGCCGCACCGAATAAACCGCCAACTATAATGGCAAGGGGAAAGACTAGATACCAAGGTAAATACTCACCGACGGTTAGGCAGACTAAACCGACGCCAAGACCACCGATGTAGGCTTGACCTTCGCCACCAATATTAAATAGTCCAGCGTGGAAGGCCACCGCTACGGCTAAACCCGTGAAGATAAAACCAGTCGTGTAGTATAAGGTATAACCAAAACCTTCGGCATAACCAAAGGCGCCAGTCCACATGACTTTGATGGCATCTACCGGTGATATATCGATGTACATAAACAACAGGGCAGACACGAGAAACGCGGCAAAAACGTTGATCGCAGGCAGTAAGGCTACACTAACCCAAGCCGGTACCGGTGATTGACTCATTGTGCGCCTCCTTGTGCTGAGTTTTTAATATGTTCAGGCACAATGTTGGCCATCATTAATCCTAAAGTTTTTTCATCGGCCTGTTCAGCACTGACTTCGCCAACGATGGCGCCGTCGAAGACCACTAATATACGGTCTGCCAAATTCATGATTTCGTCGAGTTCCACCGAGACCAATAGTACCGCCTTACCGGCATCGCGGGAGTGGATAATCTGTTGATGAATGTACTCAATGGCACCAATATCGACGCCACGGGTTGGTTGCCCTACCAAGAGAATATCTGGATTTTGTTCCATTTCGCGGGCAATCACTAATTTTTGCTGATTGCCCCCAGAAAAGTTAGCGGTTTTTAAATTGCTATCATCGGGTCGAACATCCCATTTCTGCATGCTGTCCAGACAAGCCTTATCAATAGCGGCTTTATCTTGTAACAGCCCTTTGTTGTATTCTGCTAAATGATGGTAGCCGAGAATATAAGCTTCCTTCGCTGAAAACTTATTGATTAAGCCCTGTTTATGGCGGTCTTCTGGAATGTGACCAACGCCCATGGCTCTCACTTCTCGTGGGTCTTTGGATTGTTCGGCGCTCAATTGGTGTTGATTAAGGCGAACGCTACCGCTACTCGGTTTTAAGATCCCGCTAAGCAAGCCGAGGATCTCTGACTGACCGTTGCCTGATACACCCGCGATCCCCACAATTTCTCCTGCGCGCACTTGGAAAGAGACTTCTTTCACTCGTTTTACGCCTGCGGGATCAACATAACTGAGTTGATTCACTTCGATTAAGGCTGCTTCCGGTTTTGCTTCGCCGCGCTCTACTTGTAATAACACTTTTCTGCCAACCATTAGTTCAGCGAGATTCTCTTGGTCGGTTTCGGCAGTCACCACATGTGCAACCATTGCACCTTGTCGCATCACCGAAACGTTATCGGTAATGGCTAATACTTCACGCAGCTTGTGGGTGATAATCATCACCGTGGTGCCCTGTTCGCGTAGTTTCGCTAAGATATCAAACAGGTGGTTTGCTTCTTGAGGGGTTAATACACCAGTAGGCTCATCTAAGATTAAGATTTTTGCCCCACGGTAAAGTGCTTTAAGAATTTCAACCCGCTGTTGTAGTCCAACCGCTAGATCTCCCACGAGGGCATCTAAAGGGACATCTAGGCCATAATCAGTCGCAAGTTGTTGCAATTTTTTACGGGCTTTACTAAGGCTTGTTTCTAAATTCCAGCCGCTTTCGGCACCTAATACAATATTCTCTAAGACGGTAAAGGTGTCGACCAACATAAAATGTTGATGAACCATACCAATGCCGGCTTGAATGGCTTCTTGAGAATTATGCGGCTCGTAGGGACGACCGTTGACTCGCATTGAGCCTGAGTCGGCATGATAGAAGCCGTAAATGATACTCATCAGAGTGGATTTACCGGCACCATTTTCACCAATAATGCCGTGAATAGTGCCTTTAGGGACTGCTAAATCGATGTTTCGATTCGCGTGAACGCTACCAAAACGCTTGTCGATTTGTTCCAGTTCAATGGCAAAATCAGCTGCTTGTGTCACTTTAGATTTCCAATATCTAGCGAATAAAAATACGCCAACCCCGTGGGTTGGCGTATTTTATCGACGTTTAGAAGTTACAGGTATTATCAGACATGTAGTCATGAACGCTGATCTTACCAGCGATAATGTCAGCTTTAAGACCATCTACGTATGCTTTCATTTCATCGCTAATTAAGGCTGCATTGTTTTCATCTAGCGCCCAATCGATAGAATTTTCTTTTAAACCTAAGGCTTTAATCCCTGGTTTCCAAGAATTGTTGATGCCGTCTTCCCAAGTTCCGTAGGCTGCGACACCGACTTTCTTAACCATAGAAGTCAGCATAGTACCCGGTTGAAGGTGGTTTTGGTTTGAATCAACACCAATCGCAAATTTACCAGCGTCTTTTGCTGCTTGGTAAACCCCTAAACCAGTACCGCCTGCGGCAGCGTAGATTACATCAGCTCCTTTAGAGAACTGAGATTTAGCCAGTTCTGAGCCCTTTGCAGGATCGGCAAAGGCTGCAGGTGTTGAGCCTGTCATATTTTCTAATACTTTAATATCAGGATTGGCGTAAAGCGCGCCTTGTTTATAACCACAGGCGAATTTACGGATTAATGGGATGTCCATTCCACCAATAAAACCAACGGTGTTGGTTTTTGAGGCTTTTGCCGCAAGCGCTCCGACTAAGAATGACCCTTCCTGTTCTTTAAATACGATAGATTGCACATTCGGTTTATCAACGACCATATCGATAATGGTAAATTGCGTATCTGGAAACTCAGAGGCGACTTTTTCGACTGAAGATGCAAAGTTAAATCCGACAGCGACAATCGGTCCAAAACCGCGACTGGCTAAGCGACGTAAACCCTGTTCACGTTGTGCTTCGTTTTGCGGTTCAAATTCGCGAACATCTACGCCTTTGTCTTTTTTAAATACTTCGACACCGTTGCGATATACGGCTTCGTTGAACGACTTATCAAATTTACCTGCGGTATCGTAAACTACTGCTGGTTTAGCGGCTAAAGCGCTAAAAGATGCTACAGCGAAAGCGGCAGCTGTAAGCTTGGTTGCGAATTTTTTCACGGTTAACTCCCTGTTTTTTTAGAAGTGTTTGTATTATTTACAGCAATCTGACTAGCCTAGCTTGACCTGTTATATTTTCTGAGCTGCAATTGTGACTAAGCGCATAGCCTGCCTTACATTTCCTTGGTTAGCTACGGACTATCGTTTAGGCCGAAACATAACCAGTATCATCTGTAAGTATCAACGGACTTGCGCTGCGTTACAGTTGTCCGATGAATAACTATCATTGCATCATGAAATTATCTTATGTTAGGCCTTTCTACCACTGATAAATATGCAGTGATCGAACTATAGAGTAGGGCGAAGGATAAATGAATTCAATATTGCTGCTTCAGTATTTCACTAGATCATTGGGGTGATTAAGAGATATTACCTAGTTATGTGGGTAATATGCAGATAAAATCCAGTTTACAGCTAAAATGAGGAAGGATATTTTGAACCAGATCGTCAGATTTTTTCGAAAGTGCTTAGTGCGTTATGATCGTTGGTTAGCTGAAACTGGTTTAGATAAGCCTTGCCGAAGCTGTATTCCACGGGAGCATCTCAAGTCAGAGGACGATTAACTATGGCTTGGTTTGATACGCACTGTCATCTTGACTTTCCTCCCTTTGATGCGGATCTTGCCAGTCACTTAATGAAGTTTAAGCAGCAGAATATTGCTCAGTGTCTGGTGCCAGCTGTGGGGCCGGATAATTGGCTACGGGTGTTACATCTATCTTCCCATCCAATGTTGCATGTTGCGCTGGGCTATCATCCCTGCTTTTTCGATCCACAAGCTTTACAAGGTCAGCCTGAATTACTCTTAGCCGATTTATTACAGCTTGAACAGTTAGTCGAAGCTCATCGTCAGCAAATCATTGCTTGGGGCGAATGTGGCTTAGATGGTCGCTTCCCAGAAACTCTTGCTCACCAAGAGTTTGCTTTGGTGCGGCAAATTGCCGCTGCACAACATCAGCAATTGCCGTTACTCATTCATTCGGTACGTTTACATGATCGGGTTGCGCAATTATTGAAGCTGGAACAGTTTAATCAAGGTGGGATTATTCATGGCTTTAGTGGTAGCTATACTCAAGCCAGTCGTTTTGTTGATTTAGGTTTTAAGCTCGGTATCGGCGGAGGAATTACTTGGCCTCGCTCTGAAAAAACGCGCAAGGCACTGCGACGTCTACCATTACAGGCTTTGGTATTGGAAACCGACGCACCAGATATGCCTTTGTACCAGATGCAGGAGGCGTATAATAGTCCACTCAATTTACCAACGATTTTTAACTGTTTGTTAGAGTTACGCAATGAGTCTGCGGAACAGCTTCAACAGGCCTTATGGGAAAATAGCCATCAGGTCCTAAATTTGTCGATATAAGCGGTCTTGACTACCGCCATTGTGCTGTTGCAATTTGTAGGAACGGCGTCACTTCCATAGACCTTGGTTTCGAGTTTATCGCCATCAGCGCTTAAATTTGTCGATATGTTCAGAGTTTACCGCCGCCACTGCGGCGCTGACGAGTTCACTTGCAGTCATTTGTTGCTCGCAACAGCCCAAACGCATCGCGGGGGTAAGACCCTCTTTATCTGGGAGTAGATAGTTAAATAAAGCTCGGTTTATTTCAAATAAGGCATCAACGGAACTAAAACTTTTCAGTTGTTTAGGCATATTTAACTGCAGGTGTTGGAAAAAGTTTTGGCAAGCTAAGGGTTGGGCTAAGGCGACCTTTGTCGGATTTTGTTGAGCATTGGTGATTGAGCAAAAAGCTCCGAAATCGGCGGGATACCAGCGATCGTTCCACCAACCAACCTTGTTACCCGCCGATCCCATATCAGTTTCACTGCGGGGGTGGCGATAGACGTAATAAATATCGGCTCGTTGCTGTTTTATCTCTTCAACACACGACATAAGGGCTGCGCCACGGATACTACTTTCGTGCTCGATGTAGTGATGGAAATTTTGGTTTTGGCTGGTAAAGGCGCTTAGTAATTGAAAGTGAGCGTAAGCCGTAAGTGCTGGCTGCAATAGCTGGCTGCCACGCAAGGCAGCGGTGCTACCGTAATGTAGATCTTCAAAGTGATAGCGATTCAGGGTGAGTTGGTAACGTCGTTTTAGCGCCTCAACGATCGGGCTATCCGATAATGGGGGTAACAGAGTAGAGGTTTTTTGTTGATAGTGAGCGCTATCGTTTAACTGCAGTTGGCTTTGGTTATGGGTGTGCAGTAACACATAACCGGAAGTGACTTCAGTTGAGCATAGTGTCCAGATACGTTTCTGTTCAGAAAACTCATGGATCTGGCTTTCGGTATGTAGTGCGCAGAAGCTTCTATGCAGCACCCTTTGCTCCTGTTGCCGACTATAAAAGCGTAAACATTGATATAGGCGTTGCAATAGCTGGTAATAGATCTTCGGAGCAATCTCTAGCTGTTGCATTATTTGTTGTGGGTTGTGGCCTCGATTTAACAGGCTGAATAACCTTGATAAAGGCTCAAGCCCCTTGATGTTCACTTGGGTAAACACGTTTTGGCACTTGCGGCATTGATAACGCTGGCTATTGGCTCCCGTCTTACCGTAGCGTTTCACCCCAACAGTCGTACCGAGGAAAAAACCGGGTTCGCAGTGGCTGCAGCCACAGGGGGATTTCGTTAGCTGCTGTTTGGCTTTTTCCTCAACAATTAAATTGACACTGTGGCTGTCGACCAATGGCGGATAACTGCCACAGGCTTTGCAGTGCAAGGCTGGATAACCCAAATGTTGACTTTCAGCTAGATAGTCAGAACTTTCGGTCAGGCCAAAATTTGGGCAGCGGCAGTTTTTGCAGCAGTTAAACTGGTGTCTAAAACTATGTGCGGAGGCATTTTGCAGCTTTGCTGCCGCCTGAGCCTCATTCACAATACACTCTCATTATCAACATATTCAGTTACAACTCTCACATTTTGTTCTCATTGACCACAATAGCGTGACTTGAGTCACGAATTGCCGTTAATTTAGGTCCTACACTCATCAGCCTGTAGTCGCTAGTCATTTAATCGTCGAATTTCGACTCTGCTTAGTGAATCACTAAGGCTTCTGTAAATAGAACGTCTCTAGCTCGCTTGAGTGGTTTGCGAGCAAGAATGATTGCCATTGGCAGAATTCAGCAGGCGATTTGCTGGTGCGCGTTTATTTACTTATTAAAAATTTAATCTCAGTTATATTTTGTTGGATTTTTAATCTGATTGTCATGGTTATGCCATCTTAGGCAAGTCAGGTTTCATTATCAACACATTTGGTTATTTAATCGGCCGTTAGGCCGTATATGTCTATAGGGTTTGATCTGTCCCTCATTTAAGGCCTAGGGCCACGGTATCATTGCCGCCGTTATTATATCGGCTCGCAAACGGCCTTGCTGGGGACTCGATGTAACTGCAAACGTTATGATGCTTCGTTGATATTTGTTTCGGCTGAGAAAAATGAAACGGTGCTGATTGATTAAAAGACAACTTAATCGAGAGACACGAATGAATAGTACGGTAATGAGTTTGGTTGGCGTATTCGCGCTACTAGGAATAGCATTGTTGCTTTCCGATAATAGATCCCGAATTAATAAACGCACGGTATTCGGCGCGTTTGTGATTCAAGCTGGATTTGGCGCTTTTGTGCTTTATCTTCCCTTTGGGCAGGAGGTTCTTGCCACTGTCTCTAACGGCGTTCAATCGGTGATTAATAGTGCCCAGGCGGGAATTGATTTCCTATTCGGTGGTTTAGCCACTGACGCCATGTTTGCCAATGGTGTCGGTTTTGTATTTGCTTTTCGGGTACTGCCAATCATCGTATTTTTCTCGTCTTTAATCGCAGTTTTATACCATCTCGGTATTATGCAAAAAGTGATTTTTTTGATTGGTGGCGGCTTGCAAAAAATACTTGGAACGAGCCGGCCGGAGTCGATGTCGGCTACCGCGAATATTTTTGTGGGTCAAACCGAAGCGCCGATTGTAGTGAAGCCCTTCATTCCCAAAATGAGTGAATCGGAGTTATTTGCCATCATGGTGGGTGGGCTTGCTTCGGTCGCAGGTTCTGTTTTAGCGGGTTATGCTGGACTCGGTGTCGAGCTTAAATATTTGATAGCTGCATCATTTATGGCGGCTCCCGGCGGCTTGTTGATGGCGAAGATGATCAAGCCCGAAACCAAGCCATCAGAGCAAGATATGGATGCCGCTCTTAATGAAGTTGAGCGCCCGGCAAATGTAATTGATGCGGCCGCCGTTGGTGCTTCAAATGGTATGCAACTCGCATTAAATGTGGGGGCGATGTTGTTGGCCTTTATTGGTTTAATTGCTTTAATGAATCATATGGTTGGTGGGATCGGAGCCTGGTTTGGTTTAGAGCATTTAACGGTTCAATTAATTCTCGGTTACATTTTTGCGCCACTTGCTTGGATTATAGGGGTGCCTTGGGCTGAAGCTGTTCAAGCGGGTAGTTTTATTGGTCAGAAAGTTATTGTGAATGAATTTGTCGCTTACGTCGATTTTGTGAATGTACGAGCGACGTTATCGGAACACACTCAAATCGTGGTGACTTTTGCTTTGTGTGGGTTTGCCAACCTGTCTTCTATCGCAATTTTACTTGGTGGTTTGGGGAGTATGGCTCCGACGCGTCGCAGTGACATTGCGCGTTTGGGGCTTAAAGCCGTTGCTGCTGCGTCACTAGCTAATTTAATGAGTGCGGCACTGGCAGGATTTTTTACCAGTTTGTTATAGCGACTGTCGTTTTTTGGCCTTGTGCCGAGAAGCTAAGCTATATCGCTGGTCTACTTTTTATTAACTTTGAGGAATAGTTATGTCTCAGTCTCTCACCGTGGTGGCGCAGCAAGCGCTATCTTTGATGGATCTTACGACGCTAAATGATGATGACACTCGTGCGAGTGTCGCAGCTTTGTGTGCTCAAGCCAGTTCAGCTCAAGGGCAAGTTGCTGCGGTATGTATTTACCCTCGATTTATTCCTTTTGCTCGTCGCATATTAGCGGAACAAGGTGCCAGCGAAGTAAAAATTGCGACGGTGACTAACTTCCCTCTGGGGGAAGATGATGTCGCTTTAGCGGTCGCTGAAACCAAGGCCGCAGTTGCTTACGGTGCCGATGAGGTGGATGTGGTCTTTCCATGGCGAGCTTTAATGGCGGGTAACCAACAGGTGGGAACAGACTTAGTTGCTCAATGTAAGGCAGCCTGTGGCAGCGCGGTGAAACTGAAAGTGATTATCGAAAGTGGAGAACTTAAGTCAGCTGATTTGATTGCCAAAGCCAGTGAGCTGGCGATAAAAGCTGGGGCCGATTTTATCAAAACCTCAACTGGCAAGGTAGCAGTGAACGCCACTCCAGAAGCTGCGAAAGTGATGCTGAATGCCATCGCTAAATTTAATCCTAACTGTGGTTTTAAAGCGGCTGGTGGGGTGAAAAGTGCTGAACAAGCCAAGATTTATCTTGACCTTGCTCGTCAGATCTTAGGGGATGAGTGGTTGAGTCAAGCGCATTTTCGGTTTGGCGCGTCTAGTTTATTAGCTGCTTTACAAGCCACGATTTTAGGTGACTCAAAGGCTGAAGCTGGCGCTGGTTATTAAGCCCTAAGATGGTTAAGGAAAGCTAATGTTGCTACCTCAAGAAATTATTCGACGTAAACGAGATGGAAAAACGCTCTCGTTGGCAGAAATCCAATTTATGGTGAATGGGCTCAGTCGTGGTCAACTCAGCGATAGCCAAGTTGGGGCTTTTGCGATGGCGGTGTATTTTCAGGGGATGAAACCTGAAGAAGCCACTGCATTAACCTGCGCAATGCGTGACTCTGGTCAAGTACTCAGTTGGCAGCATCTCGAATTGCCTGGGCCTGTGGTCGATAAACATTCAACGGGTGGGGTTGGCGATTTAACTTCCTTGATTTTAGGACCAATGGTTGCAGCTTGTGGGGGTCATGTACCGATGATCTCAGGCCGCGGTTTAGGTCATACCGGCGGTACTCTGGATAAACTTGAAGCTATCCCCGGTTACTCCATTAGCCCGACGACTCAGCAGTTTGAACAGATCGTCAAACAGGTTGGGGTTGCGATTATTGGCCAAACCGGAGAATTAGCTCCTGCCGATAAACGTTTGTATGCGATCCGCGATGTGACTGCCACCGTTGAATCTATTCCGTTGATTACTGCATCTATTCTTAGTAAAAAGTTGGCCTCTGGTCTCGATGCTTTGGTCATGGATGTGAAGGTGGGGAGTGGCGCATTCATGCCTGATTACGCCCAATCTCAGTGTTTAGCCGAAAGTATTGTACAGGTTGCCAATGCCGCTGAGGTGAAATGCTGCGCCTTGCTGACGGATATGAACCAGCCTTTAGCGCCCAGTGCCGGTAATTCGCTAGAGGTGGCCGAAGCCTTACGCTACCTGAAAGGTGACCGCTCGGCACAGCGTCTGCATCAAGTGACGACGGCCTTAGCCGTAGAGATGTTGTTAGCGAGTGGCTTAGCCAGTAGCCAGCAACAAGCGGAACAAAAACTTGCGGTAAGTCTCTCGTCGGGAGCTGCCTTAGAACGTTTCTCGATGATGGTGGCAGCACTTGGCGGGCCGCATGATTTTGTGCAACGTAGTGAGCAATATTTACCGAAGGCTAAGCTTATCAAACCACTTGTTGCTGAACGCGATGGTATTGTGACACAAATCGATTGCCGCGCATTAGGCATGGTTGTTGTTAGTTTAGGTGGCGGTAGAACGGTCGCTGGTGCAGCCATCGATCATAGTGTTGGGATTAGTGATTTAGTCGAGTTAGGTGCTCAGATCATTCAAGGGCAAAGCTTACTCTACTTGCATGCGCAAGACGAGTCATCTTGGGAAGCAGCAGCGAGGCTGTTACAGCAAGCTATCACGATAGAGTCGTCCGTGACTGTATCGACAACGGTTGTCGCGGAACATCCGGTTTATCAACGTATTGGTCCGCAATAAGGAGATCTTATGAAACGTGCAATTATCTTAATGTTGGACTCATTTGGCATTGGTGCCAGTGCTGATGCTGACAAATTTGGAGATCAAGGCGCCAATACCATGCTACATATTGCCGAGCAATGTGCCGCAGGCAAGGCTGATATTGGCCGCAGTGGGCCGTTAACATTGCCTAATTTGAATCGGCTTGGTTTGGGCCAGGCTTGTGCCGACAGCGGCGGTGTTTACCCACCAGGTTTAGATCCTAAGGTTAATTTTGAGGCCTGTTATGGTTATGCCGCAGAGATGTCTAGCGGCAAAGATACCCCGAGTGGGCACTGGGAAATCGCTGGGGTACCGGTACTATTTGACTGGGGCTATTTTAGCGAGACAGAGAATAGTTTTCCGCAAAGTTTGCTGGATGAGTTAGTTGAACGGGCTGAACTGCCAGGTTATTTAGGGAATTGCCATGCTTCTGGTACTGAGGTCCTCACGCGCTTAGGGGAAGAGCACATGGCAAGCGGTAAGCCGATTTTTTATACTTCGGCGGATAGCGTGTTTCAAATAGCGGCGCATGAAGAAACCTTTGGTTTAGAGCGTCTATTAAAGTTATGCGAGTTGGCTCGAGAGCTGGTGGACCCTTATAACATTGGTCGAGTCATCGCTCGTCCTTTTATTGGTGCTAATGCGGCTGAGTTTGCTCGTACTGGTAATCGCCGTGATTTATCAGTCTTACCACCGGCCCCTACCTTATTAGATAAGATGGCTGAAGCGGGTGGCGAAGTGGTTAGTATTGGGAAAATTGCAGATATTTATGCTCAGCAGGGGATTACCCGTAAGGTGAAGGCGACAGGGCTTGAAGCGCTATTCGACTTAACTTTGAGCGAGATGGCTCGGCAAGTGGATCACAGCATAATTTTTACCAATTTTGTTGATTTTGATTCTTCTTATGGACATCGTCGTGATGTGGCAGGTTATGCCGCAGCCTTAGAATATTTTGATCAGCGTTTACCTGAACTGCTGGCGCAGCTTGGTGATGAAGACATCGTGGTACTTACCGCAGACCATGGTTGTGATCCAACATGGCCAGGTACCGATCATACGCGTGAACACATTCCGGTTATTTTCTTTGGGAATAATTTGACCGCTAAGAATGTCGGGAAGCGTGATAGCTTTGCTGATATAGGCCAAACCATCGCCGACTATATGGGTTTACCAGCCTTACAATATGGACGTAGTTTTTTACAAGAATAAGTATTTTTAGCAGCTAATACGGCTTTATCTTGCTGCTGTCGACATAACTTTTATTAGGAGAATATATGGCAACCCCTCATATCAATGCTAAGCCTGGTGATTTTGCTGAAACGGTACTGATGCCCGGCGATCCATTGCGTGCGAAATATATTGCGGAAACTTATCTACAAGATGTAGTTGAAGTGACAGGTGTGCGTAACATGCTCGGATTTACTGGGACTTACAAGGGCAAACGAGTCTCTGTCATGGGCTCGGGCATGGGGATCCCCAGTTGTTCTATTTATGCCCATGAACTGTATACCCAATATGGTGTAGAAAACATTATTCGTGTGGGAAGTGCTGGCGCGGTTAGCGAGCAAATTAAATTGCGTGATGTGGTGATTGCCATGGGCGCGTGTACTGACTCCAAGGTTAACCGAAGCCGTTTTAAAGGACATGACTTTGCGGCAATCGCTAATTATGACTTACTACGCGCAGCGGTGGATAGTGCAAAGACTCATGGCATTGATGCGAAAGTTGGTAATATTTTCTCTGCCGACCTATTCTACAGCCCAGAGCCTGATATGTTTGATGTTTTAGAAAAACACAATGTTTATGCGGTGGAAATGGAAGCGGCCGGTTTATACGGTGTTGCTGCAGAATGTGGTAAGGCGGCGTTATGTGTGGTGACCATTTCTGATCATATTCGTACCGGCGAGCAAACCACAGCCGAAGAGCGCCAAACAACCTTCAATGAGATGATTATTCTTACCTTAGAATCGTTACTTTAAGTTGGTTTTGAGAGAGGCTTTGGCGGTGATATAACGGTGGAAAGTCAACTTCCATCGAACGTCCTCAAAGCACTCTCAATTTATTCTCAATCGATGATGATTGAAGGACAGGAACACCGCCTTAATGACGGCTTTTGGACAGCGACTTTATCGGGAGCACAAAGCTCGCCGAGCCGCTTCAAAGCACTCTCCATTGATATATGATTAGCCTAAGTTTTACTTGTTGCTGCTTCTGGCGGCGATGCTTGCCAATAGTTGCTTCGCTTGTTTACTGTTTTTGCGTTGTGCTCGGTTATTAATCCGTAGCAACATTGCGAAACGACGTTTTCTTGAGAGCACTCGGGTAAGAAAAAAACCGATGGATATCGACATTAAAAACATTAGCATCATTCGTGCTTGACCATCACTCACATAAGTATTGGCTTCGGCTAATAGAGTTGTGTGCTCTAGCGTAATCCGTAAATAACCTAAAGTTTCTCCCTGTGGGCCTCTAATTTCAGCAATGTAGGGGCGTCTGCCGAGGCCCTCTAAAGGTGTATGGCTACTTCCGGCTAAGGGGAGAAGCTTGCTTAAAGGCAGTGCTTGTTGTGATTGGGCTAAGCGGAGCCCTTGATGGTCATAAATGGTCGCGTCTTTAACAAAATGTTCTTTGACTAAGGCATTCACCAAGTATTTTAGTTCGGCTTGATTATCTTCTCCGATAAAAGCCGCTGCGTTCAAGGCTGCTAGCGAGGTGAGTGAGCGCGCTAGTTTTTCAGTTTGATTTTCAATTAATTGCTCACCGCTATGCTTTAAGTCCAAATAGCCGTAAAGAACCCAAATGCAGCACCCAATGGCAATAACAAATTGGAAAAATTGAATGAATCGATAGCGTTTTACTGCTGATTTGGCCACGCGAACCTCTTTTTTATCGTCAAAGCTATTGTAGGTGCTTGCCAAACTAAAAAGCAATACGCTATCTTGATGCGCCGCATTTGTAATTAACAAGGAATCAGTTTGCAATCACCTCATAGCCTAGACCGCTTACCGCAGTCCTTAACTCAGTGGTCTCTTTCTCTAAAACAGTTTCCCTACCAAGTTTGCCCCGAGTTGGGCCTGCAGGAAACTAACCAAGGCCTCACTGGTAGCTACATCTTGGCTTGGGCGAAAGAGTTACTGATTAGTGATTTTATTAGCTTAAGTCAAAGCTTCATGTCGCAGCAAGCATTGCAGCTCTGCGGAGTGATGCCTGCCGCAGGAAATATTTGTGTTCTGTTACGTAGCGACGCCGACGCGCAATGGTGTAGAACACAGCTAGAGGCACAAGACTTTGCTTTTGATGTGGTGGTCTTAAATCATTTACCAGACTTAAGTGAACCCGGTTTAGTGTTGATGGATATGGATTCCACCACGATTCAAATCGAATGTATCGATGAGATTGCCGCCTTGGCTGGCGTGGGAGAGCAGGTGAGTGCGGTGACTGCAGCCGCGATGCGTGGTGAGTTAGATTTTGAGCAGAGTTTGCGTAGTCGAGTTGGCTTACTCAAAGATGCACCGCAAAGCATTTTACAGCAGGTGGCTGACCAAATGCCCTTGATGCCGGGTCTAGAGTGCTTGATTAAAACGGTTCAGCAAGCGGGCTGGAAGGTAGCCATCGCCTCAGGAGGATTCACCTTCTTTGCTGAGCGGCTGCAGCGTGACTTAGGTTTTGACTATGTGAAAGCCAACGTACTCGCGATAGAACAACAACGACTCACTGGTGAAGTGATTGGTGGAGTGGTTGATGCGCAGGTGAAAGCAGATGTATTAGCGCAGCTAAAACAGCAATATGGCGCTAAGCAAACCATGGCGATAGGCGATGGGGCGAATGATTTGAAAATGTTAGCGGTTGCCGATTTTGGGGTCGCGATTCATGCCAAGCCTTTGGTACAACAGCAGGCGCAATTGTCGGTCAAACACAGCGATTTAGATGGGGTGGTATGTATCCTACAAGCCGCTAAGATGCTGATTGCTTAGACGATAACCTGTATATTTCTGTATCCTTGCGGCGAGATTGATGCCTGCCCGATAGAACTGAGTGCTATCGGGCCCATAACATCGATTTTTATCGTCGTTTTTTATATGAAGTATCGCGTCGATTACGCTCCGCTATAGGGGCGTGTTAATCGCGACTTAAGCGAAAGCGCTGCATTATTTCAGCACTGATATCTGTTAACTCAATCAGACCTGCAACACTCCATAACTCATCTTCTAATTGTTTGGCTCGATGGATGGCGTAATTGCTAATGTAGTCTAGTTCACGTTGTATATACTCGGTATCTGGGCGGCCCACACGTGATAACAATAAGGAGAAGGCATGGACCTGACCGCGGTCTAGACTCAGCTGAATAAATTCTCGTTGTTGTTGGCTTGACTTAAAGCCACTACTGAGTCGCTGGCTGAGTAGTTTTTTGCCATCTTTTGAGAGCACGACGATCAGCTCGAAGCGTTCGGGTGGATCACTCGGTCGATGGTCTTTTAAGCGTGAAGAAATAAGTGAGCCAAGGTTCTCATGGGCTAGAAATTGGCTTAAATCCGCAGTTTGCTTGTGTTTATCAATATTGAGTAGCAGATCGCTAGCCTGAGGGATCGTGCCATAGGCAACGCAGCCCACTTCCAGATTGCCAGGGATCTTATTAATGTATAAGGCTCGGCAAAAGAGCGGCGCACAAACAAGTTGTCGCAGCGCATCTGATAATCCCGAAATATTTCTTCCTTCTGGCACCAGTGGTAGTTTATCTAAGTTATGATCGATTAATTGTTTAAAGAAACCTCGACCTTGATGTACTTTCCCTTTTGTATCCACCGCTTTTAAGTTGTAGATGGTATGGCTGGTATTACAGTTAACCACCTGGTAGTTGAGCTGGGTTAAATTAAAACTTTTCACTAGTTTTTGAAATTGAGGGAGAGCCAAGTTCAAGTGATCGTCAGGATTGAAATCCAGAGGTGTTTCAACTTGGATTTTCATTCCGCCGAGCGAGAAATCGACCACCCATCCACTTTCTATAAGGCCTCGGTGTTCAACCTCGACCAGAGAGCGGTATTGGTAGCGATTTTCTTTACGCAGCTGCATATACTTGTAGCTAATTTGCTCAAAAGCGGTAATTGATTGTTTTGTTTGGTTGAATAAAGCCAGTTTATTGGGGTTATCGTTTAAGGGGTAGTTCTGCTGATAATCGCTGCCATTATCTGCCCCGGTGATATCACTTAATAAGCCGACCACACTCAAATTTTCAAGGGCATTGGCAACCCGCTCTTGTTCAATAGCAGAATCTTTTCTAGGCAAGGGAGTACTCACTTGCGCATCGCTCGCTTGGGCTTTTTGCCACTGAAATCTAAACACTTTCCAGCTTGGCTTACGGCAGCCAAAGGCGAAGTAGAGCGCGCGAATTTCCGGGTGTTCTGCGAGTTCTTCACTGCTGGCAGAATAAAAGAACAACTTGTTATTGGTGGTATGGGTAAAGCAATAAATCAGGCTTTCACCTTGATTTATTGCCTGATAACGCATCATTCGCGGATGATGAAATAGCTGGGATAAATGGCTGGTATTGGTTTCATCTCGCCAGTAAGACAACAGTTCTAAATTGTTCGGCGTGGCTAAAACATAAGTTAGTTGCGGTGGCGTTTGACCGGTAAAATATAGCGGGACACTGCTGAGTCGCGGCATCAAATATTGTTCGTAGCCTTTGGTGATGACCGCCGCGGTGATATTATCCACATCAACTCGGTAGCGCCCCCGGTATGAGCGCAAGAAAGTACTAAAAAAGTGGTTAAACTCTTCGCTGGGATCGATCACGGTCATTCGTAACCACTTTTTCTGATCCTTCTGGTCAATTCCTACGATTCGATATTCAGTTCCCGCGCTGAGAACCCGATTGGCAAACTCTTTTTCCAAACCGGTGAAGTAAACTAAATAGTGTTCGCCTAGAGTATAGGCTCGCTTAGGGTCAACCTGAACCCGTAAGCCCGAGACCGACATATTGGAGCTTCGAGCATCAAATTGTTCGCCGTTTAAGGTCGCCATTTTAATGGGAGCTGTGAGGTGCATTCGCTCTTCACTGCGGCCAATGTAGTGGCCTAAACGTATTGCTCTGGCCTCCACTATTTTAGGTTTACGAGCCGCTGCTTGCTGAGGGCTGATGTTTTTTTGCTGCATCACCTTAAAGTTATTTTCGGTGCTTTGCAGTTTTTCAAAAATACCTAAGGTGTATTGATTTTGATAAAGCTGGAGTTGTTGTTTAAATACTTTAATTGCGACTTCATCTAGGTAATGGGTTTTACCTTGGTAAGTAAATTCGCCGCATTCCCCGTCTACTTTATCTCGTAAATCGACCAATCGTTGGCAAGGAGCCGACAAGCGTTGCATTTCCATTTTTAGTAAGAAGCGTTCATTGTTTGACAGCTCCTGAGTCGCGCGATTAAACACTTGGTTAAAATCTTTGCTGCCCATGAGTGGTAATAAACGTTCGATTAATGCATAGCCCTTAGTATGTGGCATTGGTCTGGGTATTTTTCCTTACTGATTGGTTTTACTGTCAAATCTTTGGCTGAGTCTTTACACTTAGCAAAGATTGTGCCTTCAGATCGGATTAAGGCAAGGTTTTTTAATGATATTTTTGCACTGAGTTGTGGTTAGGGGGCGAAATGGCAAAAGTGAAAACGGCCTATGTATGTAACGACTGTGGTGCTGACTTCCCGCGCTGGCAAGGTCAATGCGGTGAATGTAAAGCCTGGAATACCATTAGTGAAGTCCGTTTAAGTGCTGCGCCTGCGCGTAATGACCGCTTTAGCGGATACGCAGGAGGGACCAGTGTCGGTAAGGTTCAAACCTTAGACAGTATTGATTTAGCTGAATTACCACGTTTTTCGACTGGATTTGTTGAGTTTGATAGGGTTCTTGGCGGTGGCGTTGTGCCGGGAAGTGCCACTTTGATTGGAGGCAGTCCAGGTGCCGGGAAGAGTACTTTGTTACTGCAGACCATGTGTGGCTTGGCTCAGCATATGACTACCTTGTATGTCACTGGTGAAGAGTCGCTTCAACAAATCGCTTTGCGAGCCCAACGTTTGGGCTTACCGAAAGACAAACTGCAATTGTTAGCCGAAACCAGTGTTGAGCAAATTGGTCAAATCGCCTTACAAGTTAAACCTAAAATGATGGTTATTGATTCGATCCAGGTGATGCATATGGCAGATATTCAGTCGGCTCCCGGAGGCGTTAGTCAAGTTCGAGAGAGTGCCGCTTGGTTGACTCGTTTTGCCAAACAACACCATATAGCGATGTTTATGGTAGGACACGTGACCAAAGATGGTTCTTTGGCAGGGCCTAAAGTGTTGGAGCACTGCATCGATTGCTCGATTATGTTAGAAGGTGATGCCGATGGGCGTTTTCGTACCTTGCGCGGCCACAAAAACCGTTTTGGAGCGATTAATGAGTTAGGGGTGTTTGCGATGACCGAGCAGGGGATGCGGGAAGTTTCCAACCCTTCGGCAATTTTTTTATCGCGAGGTCAAGAGCCCGCACCTGGCTCGGTGGTGATGGTGGTATGGGAGGGGACTCGTCCGCTGTTGGTGGAGATCCAAGCCTTGGTTGACTATAGCCAAATGGCTAATCCGCGACGGGTTGCAGTGGGTTTTGAGCAAAACCGTTTAGCGATGTTACTGGCCGTGATGCATCGCCATGCGGGGGTTCAGATGTCGGATCAGGATGTATTTACCAATATTGTTGGTGGCGTGAGAGTTGCCGAAACTGGTGCCGATTTAGCCCTGTTGGTGGCAATGGTCTCGAGTTTTCGTAATCAAATCTTGCCTCGTGATTTAGTGGTTTTTGGTGAGGTGGGCTTATCGGGTGAAATTCGACCGGTGAGCAATGGTCAAGAACGGCTAAATGAAGCGGCTAAGCATGGTTTTAAACGCGCTATAATCCCTTTGGCAAATCGACCCAAAGTAGCCATTAAGGGACTTGAGGTGATAGCGGTTGCTAAGCTGGTTGAAGCTTTAGAAGCGGTTTAATCCGCTTCTATAGGTTGTGCAACTAAGTGTTCTAACTCTCGGTGTAGCAGTTCATCATCACCTAAATTGAGTTCAATCAGGCGTTTAAGGTGACTGGCGCTTTCTAAGTCAAGATGAAGACAGCGTAAGCCTAGCTGTTTGTCTCGTAGATGTTTTACTTCTACATCCATGGTAATGGTCAGTTCTTCAACGGCCATGTCAGTTAAGTTAAAGCTAAGCGTGAGTTGACTTAATTGTTCATCCCAGTCTTGGGGGAGCGTAACCAGAGCTCCACGCAGAGATAAGTCTAATAGTTTACATGACCAAAATTGCTCTCCGTGGTTGAGAGAGGCTGGGCGGTCAAATAATACTCGCAAAAATTGGCGACGTTCATGCATAAAGCGCTTCCTAATATGGCCTTTAACTTGCCCCTAAGACTAGCTTAAATAAGTCTAATTTGCAGCAATCAAGATAAAAATCATCTGCTGCTGAAATGCGGTGAGTATTTGTTGATGTAGAGGATGTTGCTTTAGCCCGCTTCTAGACCAAAGTATTTGTCGCTGTTTTCTAGCTTGTGATTAGGGGGGCATTTTCATCATTGCATGTTAGCGTTTCTTCCTTCGTATAAAGAAGCGAGACATGGCGCTAAAATTATTCATCAATGCTCAACAAGCCTTAGGTTCATGATTTGGCCGCGTCGCTTAAATGAGGGGGAAGCACTATGATTAAATAGACGCCGTATGGGTTTGGGAAGACACAGTGATCCCTCATGTTCGTATAACTAGAGTGATAGATGAATCGATCAGCAGAGCAATTAACGATTTTGTTGATTCAAATTCGCGATGATTTGAATACACGTATCGAAGAACTCGCTAGTTTTAGCCATTTTTGTGGCGTACCAGCGGCGCAATTTCGCGTGCTGAATGTCTTTGAGCAAGCTCATTTTGACGAACGAGTATTACTTGATGTGGATGCGGTATTCGTGGGCGGCTCTAGTGAAGCCAGCGTGCTGCAACCGCATCGTTATCCTTTTGTATCCGCCATTCAAGGTTTATTACTCGCCTGTATTGAGCGACAGCTTCCGACTTTTTGTTCTTGTTTTGGCTTTCAGTTATCGGTATTAGCTTTAGGAGGAGAAATTCATCACCAGTCGCAAGGTTTTGAAATGGGAACCTTGGCGCTTCATCTTCACCGAGCCGCAGCCAAAGACCCGCTGTTTAAAGAACTTCCAGACCCGTTTTTGGCGGTATCGGTCCATCGAGATAGTGCACTTTGTTTACCGGACTGTTGTCAAGTATTGGCTTATAGTGAACAATGTTTGCATGCCTTTAAGCACAAACGGGCGCCGTTTTGGGCAACTCAGTTTCATCCTGAAGTGAATCGCAGTATCTTGGTTGAGCGGTTAAGCCAATTTAAACATCAGTACACGCAGGGGGAGCAGCATTTGCAGCAAGTATTGAGCCGAGTTCAGGAAACGCCAGAGAGTAATGCGCTATTAGCCAGTTTTATTCAACGAGTCGTGCTCGCATGAAAATAGTCAAAATTCTAGTGCTCTGTATTTTCGGCTGGTTTTTCTTGGCTGCAAAACCCAACTTAACCGGCTTTCGGCCAGAGCAAGTATGCCAAGCAGGCATCGCAAGCATGGCCTCGGTGGCTCCAAAACAAGTCAGTATTTATCGCAGTCAAGCTCCCTTATGGCAATTGCGACTAAGCAAACATGGCCAAACTCAAAGCTATTATTGCCAATTACAAGCCGATGAAATTTTGTGGCGACGTGCTGAAGATAGCCTGTGGCAGGACAGTCCAAAGCTGCGTTTTCAAAGCAATTCGAGTTCTCGGCAATTGATTATCACTCACTACCTTGGGCAAGCACGCTTGGCTGAACATCATTTTCGTGGTGAAGATTTCCTCTAGTACGCATGATATCCCATCGATTAAGGCGCGCAGCTACCTCGATGGCTCAAGCTCGCCTTGTGTCGTTTTGGGGCTACAGTTTTGCAGCCTTATCTAAAACCACATCATTGATTTGTGTGCAGCATTGCTTGCGATGGCATTGGTTTGATATATAAGCCAAAAACCACTTTAGAGGAATTGGTTTTAGTAAGAGGTGTCTGGTTCAATATCTAGTTTATGATTTTGCTTTAAGTCAAAAAAGCAGCTTAAAAATCTTGAATGGCTAGTGTTTTGCAGGTATTCTCCCGCGAAAATATATATTCATCTCCTGTGAATATAACAACACATTTAGCTTAATAGAGTGATTTTATATGCGTGACGTGGAGGCGCTCAGCGTGCCTGATTCCGATCAAACCATCCCCTCAACTCAAATCCCAGCTTGGAAGTTTATCTTACCGTCTTTGCTGGGGATCTTTTTGTTCATGCTACCGCTGCCTTATAACGGTTCTTACACGATTCCGGTGGCTATCTTGGCAAAAAGCTTGGTAGCAGGCCTGGGCGATAGCGCCTTATGGCTGGTCGTGGGGTTTATTACGATTAGTGCCATCATGTCGACTTATACCTTGCTTACCAAGCCTCGTTGGTTGGGTAAAAATGCCTTATTAACGTCTCTGTTTAAGGTCTCAAAGGCTTGGTATGGGATCCGTATGCTGGGCTGGGTATTAGTATTGCTGTGTGCCTTCAAGATAGGCCCCGAGGCGATTTGGTCGGGTGATACTGGTGGACTCATTTTAGGAGACTTACTACCCACACTACTCAGTGTATTTATTTTCGCTGGCTTGTTATTACCACTCTTGTTGAACTTTGGCTTGCTAGAGTTTGTGGGCACTTTACTGAGCAAGGTGATGCGTCCGGTATTTGGGCTGCCGGGCCGCAGCGCCGTAGATTGTATGGCATCTTGGTTAGGTGATGGCAGTGTCGGGATCTTGTTGACCAACAAACAATATGAAGACAAACACTATACTCAGCGTGAAGGCGTAGTGATAGCGACAACCTTTTCGGCGGTGTCGATTACCTTTAGTCTGGTGGTATTAGCGCAGGTTAATTTGGAGCACATGTTTGCGCCCTTTTACTTAACCGTGTGTGTCGCTGGTGTTGCAGCTGCGGTTATTGTACCGCGCTTGCCACCCCTGTCGGGCTTTAGTGATAAGTTCATCGATGGCAGTCAGCGCCAGAAAAATAGTGAAGTGCTTCCCGAAGGCTATAGCAGCGTTGCTTGGGCATATAGCTTAGCGCGGCATCAAGCGGGCCGAGCCAGTCATCCAAAACAATTGCTTAAAGAAGGGCTGCACAACGTATTAGACATGGTTCTTGGGGTATTACCGGTAATTATGGCTGTGGGAACCGTCGCCTTAGTGATTGCAGATACCACCCCTATTTTTGCTTACTTAGGCAAGCCGTTTATTCCTTTATTAGAGTTGTTGCAATTGCCAGAAGCCGCACGGGCCTCAGAAACCTTGGTGGTAGGCTTTGCCGATATGTTTATTCCTTCGATTCTTGCCGCATCTATCGAAGCCGATATCACCCGTTTTGTGATTGCCGCAGTGTCGGTGACGCAGTTGATTTACTTATCGGAAGTGGGTGCCTTAATTATGGGGAGCCAGTTGCCGGTGAAATTGTGGCAGTTGTTTGCGATATTTTTAATTCGTACCCTAGTCACCTTGCCGTTGATTGCGTTGATGGCGCATCTATTCTTTTAGAACTGACATTTTGGCGATACTTAATACTGTAGATTGTTAAGTATCGCTGCTATGGTATTGCTCCAATCAATATTTACCCTCATCAATTAGCGAGTAATCAAAGTGGAAAAAACTATGGCTTATCGCGCCGCTGTATTTGATATGGATGGCTTATTACTCGACAGTGAGCGGGTGTCGTACGATACCTTCGCAGCTGCTTGCGCCGAGTTGAGTATCGAATTTAAAGAGTCCGTTTACTTACAAATTATTGGGACTAATGCGCAACAGATTAAAAAAATCTTATGTGCAGGCTACGGCCAAGACCTCCCTTATGACCAGTTACGGGCGTGTTGGATAGCTAAGTATCATGCAATTGTGATGCATCAAGCGGTTCCCTTAAAAACTGGGGCGCTGGCTTTGTTGCAATGGTTTAAATCTGAATCGATTCCGGTAGCGCTGGCCACTTCATCGGCCCGAGATACGGCAGAAAAGAAATTGGAGCATGCGGGGATCCGTCAGTTTTTCGATCATATCTCAACCGGTTGTGAAGTCACATATAGTAAACCTCATCCGGAGATTTTCCTTAAGGCTGCGCAGGGTTTGGCGGTAGATCCACAGCATTGTCTGGCCTTTGAAGACTCAGACAATGGCGTGCGTGCAGCGGTGGCTGCCGGGATGCAAGTGTATCAAGTTCCCGATCTGATCCCCCCTAGCGAGCAGCTTAAGCTATTGAATCATGAGATCCGCTTGTCCCTTAGCGAGGTCCTAGCAGAGCTGGCTTAATCGCCGTTAATTTTTTGACGCTAGCTGCTGGCACTGTTTTTGCTCAATCAAGATGATTAACATCAGGATTGAGCAAATTATGATAGAAATACAGATCAGTGAAAATGTGCAAGCCAGCTTACCACGGGCATTTCCTTCTTTAGAGCATGCTTTTTTCCGCCATCGCTGGAGTGCTCATGCTTTTGCTGTTGGTGACCACGAGTGTTTGGCCGTGATTGAGCGAAATAGTGGCTACGTCATATTATTTTTTGATTTATGCCAAGCGGATTACCTGCATTTTTCTCGGGTTCTACAGCTGCGCTTATTAACAGAAGCGATCGCCGTGGCGGATCTGGAAGAAGATGAAGCCGCGTGTTTAAAACAGCGAATGCTGGCTGATTTTCAGAATATCATGGTCACCGAAGGGGTCAATCACCCGATCACCCCGCAACTTGATAAAGTGAAAGGTTTGGTATTGGCAATGGCTCAGCGCGAAGGCGGTGTGCCTAAGCAGCAAATGGAAGAGTTTCGTTGGGGAGTTATTTTAAATGACTTTGCACAGCGTCATTCTGGCTTAAGTCCTTATCAACAGATGCAGCAACAATGGCAAGAAATGGCGGTGAACGTACCTTTGAGTCGCGATCATGTTTCACAGGCGAAGCAACCCGTTCTTCACTAATGGCTAAGCTTTAAGCCACCACAGCTTGTGGAGTTCTAGGGCATTTATGGCTTCGGTCAATGCTGAACAAGTGATATCATATTTTGCCGTTGGTATCGCCGATAAGTGCAGCATTGAGCGACTAAAAAGCATTTGGTATTTTATTGATAAAACAGAACACCGCACCGAGTTTGTATTGAGTCGCGTATTAGAGAACTCGAGTTAGAATGAGGGCGTCACAAGCTCATTCGTTTTAAGCAACATTATTCAGTCGTCTCAACCTGGACATTGTGAATATCGATGAACCAAAAATATAGTCACTTACCTCATATCCGCTCTCATGACGAGTTGCCCCTATACGAACTTATTCCTAACGTTGTTTGGATATTTGATCTGGATAAGCACGGTTGGTGGTGGGGGAACTCGGCGGCGGTCCGTTTTTGGGGCCTGGAAAACCTTGGCCAACTGATTGCCAAAGATTTGTCGGGGGATACTCAAGGTGCCCGAGAACGTACTGCCCAAACTTTTGAATTAGCGGCAAAAAATGGCTTAACCGTTGATCCGTGGACAACTTATCCCAACGGTAAACCTAAAACCTTACATATGATGCATCGCGCGGTATTAGTCGGCCCGGACAAACATCGCGCCATTATTGCTTTTATTAACGAAGAGGTCGACCTGGGGGCTGAGCCAGAAAACTTACTACTGGTTGAAGCAATGCGTTATACCACGGTGCTGGTCACCAGTTTTACCCAGGCTGGTGAGGTGGTGATCGAAAACCCCGCGGCGACAGAAGCTTATAAACACCTCAATCATAGTGAAATCGTCAACGACGGGTCTACTTTCGCGGCGCGCTTTGCTGATCCCAAAGAAGGTGAACGTTGTCGTGAGCAGGCATTAAAAGAGCAAGGTGGGCGCTGGGAATATGTGATGAATACCAGCCAGGGAAAACGCACCCATACTTTAGATATACGCATCACTCGTCATCCGCTCAGTGGGGATTTTTTATTACTGGTCGTTGAATACGATATTACCGAGTTGCATCTGGCATTGACAGTTGCCGAAGAAGCACAGGAGCAGCTTCGACAACTGGCGCATTACGATGCGCTGACCGGGCTTTCGTCGTTACATCTAATGCAGGAAAATGTCGCGTTGTTGATCCATCAAGCGGCCCGAGTGAAGCAGCGTTTAACTTTAATGTTCATTGATCTGGATGATTTTAAAACCGTTAATGATACCTATGGTCATGACGCAGGTGATGAAGTGTTAAAAGCCGTGGCCGAGCGCTTGAAATTGAGCTTGCGTAAATCAGATTTTATCGCTCGGCTAGGCGGTGATGAGTTCATTATTGTGCAAATGGATAGCCATACCGAACAACAAGCAGCCAAGGTGGCCAGCAAAATAATTGAAACACTTGCCAAGCCTTATGCCTTAAACAATGGTCAGGCGGAGATTGGCGCAAGCATTGGCATTGCTTTTTATCCTGAGCACGGCAACGACCTTGAGTGCTTAATTAAAGCGGCCGACGAATCGATGTATGTTGCGAAACGAAGGGGTAAAAATAGCTATTATTTTGCCTAATGTTTTATTTTGATACTTAGAATTGCTGTTTGATGATTGCTAGGGCGTAAATATAACGAAAGATCGTATGCAGACTTACCATTCTTATTCGAGAATTTCGCCTCGCGGCGAGGTTATTACGCTTTAACGGCCCAAGCTTAGCGAAGCCAAAACAAAGGTCGCCCTGCATTATCTTTATCTTTGCTGGCTCAGTGCCAAGCACCTGCGCAACTCGCTACGCTCAAACAGACTTCAACTTTGCTCCCTTGTTCATTTGCGCTACTCGGCGAAGATGATGGGATTTAAAAGCGTAATCTTGGCTATCGAGAGTATGAAAGGTTTTTGTTTTTAGAATGGGTGTCTAGTTTATTAGTCAAAATGGTGATTCACTGATATGCTGTTGATAAAATTGAATATTAAAGGCTGTGTGAATTTCTGTGCTGCGTGATAGGTGGTAACTTCGCATGCGTGAAAGATGGGAATTTGCATATTAATATACTGTTAGGAGTTCAGTCACAATGATGCCAATTTCCGACTTAATGAATTATTTCGGGCCACTTCATGATGATGTGGAGCGCTGCCTTGTAGGTATAGAAATTGGTGATGACTTAGAGTACTGGAAACGTTCTTATCTTCGTTGTCTATGTACATTTGTTGAAGCCAGAATTTACTTGCTTAAATCAGAGTTAAAAGCAGTCGATCATCTAATTAATAGTGCAGAAATATCTCAAGAGCAACTTGGCTTTCTTAATGGTACTGATTGGAAAATAAGTACGAATGGTGAGATTAAGCCGAGAGTAAAAATAGTTTCACCTGTAGATGAATTAAAAGCTGTCATAAAAATTTTAGGCAACTTCTATCCAAATTTACTTTGGGACTTTAGTTCTGTTCGGTGGGCGAGAGTTAAACAACTTTATAATTCTCGAAATAGTCTTGTTCACCCTAAAAGCCCCGATGATATATCTGTTAGCGAAAAAGAAATTGAAGATTTTGAGGCTTTTAGAGTAGACTTTAATGAGTGGTCTTCATTGATATATAAAGAAGCTTGGGGTGTAGTTGAAAAGAACTCCTAACAAGCTGTTAAACAAGGATAAAAACAGTTGGCTTTTGCTCCTTCGTCGCTAATTTTAGCCAACAATTTTATTGCCTGTTAACAGGGCGTTAAAGCGCAAGCATAATAATTCGAATCCAAGGATTTCAATAAAATGATTTTAGAAGAGTTTGATTTTGGAAATGAAGCAGGCGATGACGTACCTGCTGATGAGTTAGCTACATATTTCGTAGAACAAAAAACTTTTAAGAAATTCACTAATGAAAAAAAGCGACTGTTTGTTGCAACAGCAAAAAAGATAGCTAGACACCCATCATAACTCGATGAGTGAAAGGCTGTCCTAATTGAGCCAATGGCTCACTTTGCAACGCTGATTTGAATAAGAAAAATATTCAGTCGCGTGTGAATTTAAATAGAGACAGCAGATGACTAGATAGCTCTGCCAATTCACGACGGTGAGCTGCTCGGATACGGCTAATGGGAGAAATCCTTCCATTGTTAGTCTTGCCATCACTACAATAAATTCGTATATCCTAGGGTTTAACTACTTAACTAAACCTGTGAGAGCATCAATGACCATTTGATGATCCTCTTCTTCTGGGAGGCCAGAGACAGTTACGACACCAACCAAACCACAATCTTTTATCCTAAGCGGAAATGCTCCACCATGCGCGCAATATTCATATGCATTAATATGTGCCTGCTGTTCAAAGGCTCTATTTTTAGCTTGGTTGTATTGACCAACATAGTATGAGCTGTGACCAAATCGCAAAACAGTTTGTCGCTTTCGTTTTATCCAATGTTGATTATCCAGCTGGGTGCCATGCATCGCATAACTGAATAAGTTCTGGTTAAAGGCATATACTTCAATGGCAATAAGAACATTTTTTTCTTCAGCGAGCTCTTTCAATTTGCAACCTAACTGCCATGCAGTTTGATTATTAAATCGTTCAAATTGCAGTTCGCTTTCCTGAAGTAATAAATCAGGCAATATATTATCGGTGCTCATCATTCAACCTTCATTGTTTTACCTAAACGACTACTTTCCATTGCCAATTCAATCAGTCGAATATTCCACAATGCATCTTCTGCGGATACCGGAGGCGGCGTTCCATTACGAATCGCATCGGCCAGTTGCTGGTAAAAGTGCTGGTAATCGCCACACTCGGTTACCTCAGCTTGGGATGATGCTTCAAAGTATAAACGGCCGCATTGGTCTTGGTTTTCCCTACCCCAGTCCCTTGTATTAGGCAGTACACCTGCTTTTAATCTCTCTTCCTGTGGATCCAAACCTAATTTAATGTAATTCCCTCGATCCCCTTGAACATTGAAACGTAAGTTGGGACCTGCAGAAAATAATGAGGCGTTTAATCGCGCAAGTTTGTCTGGGTAATGCAGGGTTAAGTTAAAATAATCGATATTAGTAGAGCCTTCTCGCATTACTTTGCACTGCGCCGTTACTGCTTCTGGTAAGCCGAATAGTTGTAAGGTCTGATCAATTAAATGGGGGCCTAAATCGAATAATATGCCGCCGCCGTCTTGGCTTTGTTCTCGCCAGCGTTGGCGAACGTTTGGTCTAAAACGATCAAAGTGGGATTCAAAATGTTTAATATGACCCAGTTTGTTTTCTGCAATCAATTTTTTTATAGTCAGAAAATCACCATCCCAACGGCGATTGTGGTAAACACTTAATAGCAGATCTTTCTCTTCTGCTAAACGGATCAAAGTCTCACCATCCTCGATTTTAGTTACAAAGGGTTTTTCTAATAGAACATGTTTATTATTTTCCAATGCCAATTTAGCCAGTGAGAAATGCACATCATTTGGAGCTGTAATAATCACTAACTGGGCTTCACTATTTTGCAACATCTCTTCCGCGGTAAAATAATGCTCCGCATGCGGCCACTCCTGTTGAACTATATTGCGTTGACTGCTGCTAATTGCCGAGACTTCGAATTCGGGTCGTGTATCGATAAAAGGAAGATGGAAGGTTTTTGCCGAGAAGCCATAGCCAACGATCGCCGTTTTAATCACATGGGTATTTATTTTATTGTTCATTGTTATTCCCTTTGTTTGTCTGATTAACGACCAGAAGTTCTATTCCCTGTTTTTCAAAGGCGCTGAGTAAGTTTTGGCCGGGGGGCTGATCGGTGATGACCATATCGACTTTATCTAAACCACAAATATGGTGGAAATTCTGCTGTTCAAATTTTTGACTGTCGCAAACTAAGATCAACTGTTGTGCCTGCTGAATCATCGCTTTTTTGATATCCGCTTCATCTTCACTCGAGGTTGATAAGCCAGATTCAGACAGTGCGCATACCCCTAAAAATACCTTATTAACTTGATATTCTAATAGTTGTTTAACGGCCTTGGGTCCTAAAATTGCCCTGTGGTAGTGATTTAGTTTTCCACCTAATAGTTGAACATGAATACTTTCTTTATCCGCGAGTAGGGCTAAACAATCGATAGAATTGGTGACCACCGTTGCTGGGTTGGTTAAATATGTCGCCATCGCCGTTAAACTTGTTCCACTATCGACAATAATAAAATCATTTTCATTTACTAAATGTGCGGCGGCTTCGCCAATTGCCAGTTTACGGTCGCTCAATTGTTCACGTTGCAGGTAAGGTAATGTGCTCTCTTGCACAGGAACTAATATTGCTCCTCCTCGAATACGTTGCACATCTGCCAACTCACCAAGTTTGATTAAATCGCGTCTAGCGGAGTCTCGAGATATGTCGAAGTGCAGACAGATCTGTTCTGTCGTTAGTTTTTTAGCCTTTAACAGTAATGCATGTTGTGCGAGTAGGCGTTCGTCTTGAGTCATTACATTCTCTTTTATGCCTTATAATTGCTTACAGTAACAAATTATCACACAGTTTTGTAAGTAAATTTAAGTTTTTAATTTAGTTTCACTTAACATTGCGTATTTGTTATGGTGAATTAATTTCTAAGGAGGTGTTATGTTTACTTCAACGATGCCAAAAGTTGGTTTAGGATTATGGAAAATTGCCAACAAGGATTGTGCCCAAACGGTCTATGACGCGATTGCCGCCGGTTACCGACATTTAGATAGCGCTTGTGATTACGGTAATGAAAAAGAGGTTGGACAAGGTATAGCAAAGGCTCTTAAAGATGGCTTATGCACGCGTGAAGAGCTATGGGTTACCTCTAAGCTATGGAATACCTACCATGCCCCAGAGCATGTAAAACCTGCATTAGAGAAATCGCTGGAAGATTTGGGTCTGGATTACCTTGATTTATATTTAATTCATTTCCCCATTGCTCAAACTTTTATACCTTTTGCGGAACGATATCCACCAGGATGGTTATTTAACACCGATGATGAATCTCCAACGATGAGTCTTGCAGCTGTCTCGCTTCAGCAAACTTGGCAAGCAATGGAAAAACTTGTTGATGAGAAACGAGTCAAAGAGATTGGGGTTTGTAATTATAATTCGGCATTAATACATGACCTAATGAGTTATTCTCGGATTAAACCCTCGGTGTTGCAAATTGAATCGCATCCTTATAATACGCAGCAACGCTTAATTTCGATGTGTAAAAATTACAATATAGATGTGGTCGCTTTTTCCCCTTTAGGCGCTTTGTCATATTTAGAATTAGGTATGGCAGGTGAAAATGAAACGGTATTAGAACAACATGTGGTTCAAGCTGCTGCAAAACGTTTAAGAAAAACACCTGCGCAGGTTGTATTGCGTTGGAACATTCAACGCGGATGTACAATTATTCCTAAAAGTAGCAAATTGGCACGACTTAAAGAAAATATTGCGCTATTTGATTTTGAATTATCAGAGCAAGAAATGGCGGCTATATCAGCCCTTAATCAGAATCGACGTTTCAACGATCCGGGGGATTTTTGTCTTTCGGCATTTAATACATTACACCCAATATATGATTAGTTGCCGTTCAATTTGAATCACAAATAAATGGACATCCATCCTAGTTCTTATCTATTAATGGCTTGGGCTGCCACTCGAATATAAATAAATGAGTGCTTTAGATGGTTGTCTTATTTTCGATTTTCTGTTCGATTCAATAAGCTGTGGCCTAAGAGAAAAGAGTGTTCATCTGTCGTCTGTTTTTCGTTTTGAATGGGTGAGAGGGGTCTCTGGGTTGAGTTTTAATTCCATCGGTACAAAACGTATACCATTACGACTTTGCTCTGTGGAGAGAGGCTCAAATCCTAATTTTTCATAGAAACCCAAAGCGTTCACCGAGGCTTTGAGTTGAATTGACTCGGCTGAACAGCGCGCTAACATGCCCTCCACTAGGCGTCTGCCAATTCCATAACCTTGGTATTCTGATCTCACATAGAGCTGAGCAATGTAATTGCCATGTCGCCATGCAATATAGCCAACTAAGCGCTGGTCCACTAAGGCCTTGAGGCTGCAATAAATCTTGGGATCGCTTGCTTGAGCGATATCCTTGACACGTGCAATACGCATTGCTTGCTGCCCTTGTGGATTTAAGTAGGGCACAACATTTGCCTCGTTTACCGATTCACCTAGTTGTAAAATGGCGGCCTGATCTTCAGGTCTAACTTCGGCAAGTACAATCTTCATCATCGTTCCGATTCAGTATCGATAGTCTATTGATGATTAAATGCTAAACTGTCATTGAAGGCAATCAAAAGCACATAAAAATACAGATATCAGCGCCTTAGCGCTGATTCGAATTTGCCGAGTCCTGTACCGCTTTAACGGGCGATTTGGCTGGCGACGTTTTCAAGGCATTTGCGAGCCGATGAGCTAACAGCCGACAGTTGAAAGAAACCGTGAATGACCCCTAAATAGCGTTCGCAGTAAGCTTCGACGCCATTGGCGACGAGTTTTTTATAGAGCTGCTCCCCTTCATCTCTTAGGGGATCGAATTCTGCCGTCACAATAGACGTTGGCGGCAAACCTGAGAGATCTTCGCGTAGTAAAGGCGATATTTCAGGGTGATTTTGTGCGACCCCAGAATTGCCTAAATAAAGTTCAAATCCAGATAACAACATGGCAGCTGTAATCACAAAGTCTGTTCCATATTGTTGGTAGCTTGCTGATTGCCCATAAGCATCAAGCATGGGATATAGAAGAATTTGCTGACTTGGCAACCAATCGGCCTGCGTTTTTAGTCTTAAGCTGGTCACTAAAGCCAAGTGAGCGCCAGCACTATCGCCAACAAAGACGATCCGCTGTGGATCTCCGCCGTATTTTTGAGCGTGCAGACGAATGAGTTGTGCAGCCTGATAGGCGTCATCATGAGCTGCCGGATAACAATGTTCGGGAGCTAGTCGATACTGGATACACACTACAATACTGTTGGATAGCTTAGCTAATTGCCGGAGTTGTTGCTGGTGAGTATTAAAACCACCACTGATGAAGCACCCCCCGTGAAAGTAAAGTGTGATGGGGAGCGAGGCCTCATTGGAGGGTTTAAATACCTTAAGGGTTATTTGGTCAAGCTGGTCAACAAACTCCTGATACATTTCTGGACCATCGCCAGCTAATACTGTGCTTTCGATATATCCTTGTCGTCTCTGGCTAATCGGCAGACTTGAAGGATTTGGCTTGTCTGATTGGATGAACGCTTCGACTAACGCTCTGATCCCTGGTTCAATTTGATTTAACACTGCAACCTCCCATGAAGCGACTATTTAAGAGGGCCAATTATAGCGTCTATCAATAAGGCTGTATATATGTACAGTCTCAAAGCGTTTAACTTAAGCGATACTTTGCCAAGGCAGCGATAGCTTGATGTTGACTAAAATGCTTGCGGTAGGCCGATATTTACTGCTTAATCGGTGTCCATGTTTGACTATTGAGCTGTAATTTTGGTGAATGGACGCCCCTCTTCGCAACTATATCTTGGCTTGGCCTGCTCTGTATTGGCATCCTGTCTGTTTGCTTTTTTGCCTTGGTATATTCATTTTTTTCCACTTGAAGCTCATAGTGGAAATTGGTTAGCTGCGCAACGAATTCTATGGAGTAGTGGCCTTATGCTGCTGTTGCTCAGCTTTACGGGTCAGCTGCCAAGCTTAGTGAGGCTGCTCCTCGATTGGCGAACATGGCCTCGTTTGTGGGCATCTGCATTGCTTGTTGGCATGCAGTTCTGGGTGTTTATTTGGGCTCCGGCTAACGGTCAAACCTTGGCTGTTGCGCTCGGCTATTTTTCGTTACCTATAATTTTGGTATTGGTCGGGCGTTTTGTTTATCAGGAAAACTTAAACTCAATGCAGTGGGCTGCGGTGAGTCTGGCTGGCGGCGGGGTTGCTTATGCTTACCTGCTCGCGGAAGGCTTGTCTTGGGTGATGTTGTTGGTGGCGTTTGGTTATCCGCTATATTTTATGTTACGTCGTAAATATGCGTTGCCGGGTCATATTGCCTTCTCTATTGATAACTTATTGCTGTTGCCTCTGGCCATTGCTTATTTGTGTTTTAATCTGCCCCCGGTTTGGTCTGCGGAAACCAGCTTAACGCTATTTGTCGATTACCCTTGGATTTATTATTTGGGTTTGGGGATCGCGGGTACAATTCCAATGCTGCTATTTTTAGCGGCTTCTAACCGTTTGCCGCTAAGCTTGTTTGGTTTAATGGGGTATTTAGAGCCGCTATTGGTATTTGCTGTTGGTTGGCTACTGGGAGAGCGGCTGTCGCCGGAGCAATGGCCAACCTATATTTTGATCGTTTTGGCCTTGTTGTTGTTGGCCTTCGATGGGGGTAAGCGTAGTTTGCAAGGTCGTATATCGATTAAGGCCTATAAGTAAAACTAGCTAATATTGGATGATGATCCCCGCCAACGGCAGCCAGTGCTTTGGCGGATTGAATTGAAAATTCATCCGAGGCTAAAATGTGGTCGATCCGGGTTCCATGCCAAGTGGTATATTTGCTGTAATTAATGCCACTACCAACGGTGTCGATTGCGTTCTGATAAGTCGATAAATATTTTTGATAAAGTTTTTCTTGAACCGTCATATTAAAATCACCAGCGATAATGAAATCGCGATGTTGCTTGGCCCATGATCCCACTAGTGAAGTCTCCATGTTGCGGGCGAAGTGTAAATCAGCAAAAGCGTTCTTATCCACGTTGCGATGCAGCAAGCTAGTGATCGTTGAACGTGGTGTTTCTAAATGAATGTTCGCGAGGTGGACGACTTGGTCATTTATCGTAGTTTGGTAAAATACCGCAAAGTTTCCCCAGCCGCCAAAGGTGCTGCGCGATATGCTGCCCTGATGCTCAAGGGGGGTTCGGCTTGCCGTACACAAGCTATCACAGTGTCGATACCAACGCGCATCAAATACTTTTTCGAGCAGGGCCAAATTTGATTCTTGCATAAACACAACATCGGGTTGATATTGCTCGACTAAATTGTGGATCTCTGCGGCATTGGCCCCGCCGCCGCTGTTTAATGTGAGGATACTCATCTCACCGCGTCGCTCGGATGGCCAATGCAGCTGAATATCTTGAAATTGAAAGAATACTACTGCGCAGAGTGCCCAGCTCAAATATTGCCATTTGGATAACTGTTTTAGCACAAATAGTGGTAATAAACTGAGGATGATCAGCCACCACCGTGGTGAAAATAATAGTAAATAGCTAAGAGAGATACTAAAGGTCGTCTCTGGCCAATAGCCGAGTGTCATGATGAGTGTGGCGAGTAGTAAACTGAATAACGACAGGGTGATTGAGAAATACTTCAGTAATAAGCTCATTGTTAGCGGTTCATCCTTAAACAAACAAAAGGTGCCATCGTGATCATGCGGAGTTTGGCTTTGATTTAATGGCGTTGATGAAATTTTAATTTAATCAACTTTAACTAAGCTACAGCCTACACTCTAATATGTAAATAAGTTGTAAATTGGTTTGCTCCATATATTGCTTTTAGTCTGATGATTTTTACGAATCAAGTTGATTTCGAGGGTTAACTAAGTGAATATCTTTCGACTTACTTGCTAATTATGTGTTCCGGTGATGAAACGCTCTATGTTTAAGAGCCACGACTGATAAGGCTAGATCAATATGGTGTTCGAGCTGCTGCTGATTTTTCTTGGAGCTTTGGCTTTGTTTCTATTCCGTCGAAGTTCCAGTGAGCGAGAATGGATGGATTTACCTTCGTATGATGAGTATCTGTCAAGTCATCCAGAGACAGCTTTAGCGACTGGTGCTCAGTGTTTCCATTGTCATAGTGAGCAAATTTGGGAGTATGGCGTGGATAGCCTTATGGATTATCGGCGTGAAAATGTCTGTTTAGCTTGCGGAACTCGCTTATGGCGGAGCGAGCAAGAAAGCCTTACGAAATAAGCCAGCGACTGCTCGACCATCTTCTTCAAACTTTTCTCCACTTTAGCCCTATTGGTCATTGTTTGTGATGACCAGCCAACTCGCTTAGGCCATCTTTCTATATGTCAGCCATCCTAAAATACTTGGTATTGCTTGGTGGTGAGCTTCACTCTAGCCTTGATGCTTGATTGGGCTGGCACGCCTTCCATTCGAAGTGGAACCTAATCTTGCGGCCAGATAACTAGATAAACAGATAGATAACTAGACAGCCACCGCAACTAGCGATTGTCCTTCGACAGTTATATCGTTTTAATGGTCGAGCATTCGGTGAATGGCTTGGTTTCGTTAGGTGTCTTTATATGCCTCGGCCAAGTGTGCTTGCGTCCGGCTTGTTTGGCCAAATACATCGCTTGGTCGGCGCGTTCTAACCAGTCGTCAATGTTTTCGCTGGCTATCACGCTGGCTACGCCTGCACTAAAACTAATGGTTTGTTGATTAGGAGGAGCAGAGGGCTGGGCGAGTTGTTGTAGCAGCTGTTCACTGACGTGGTAGGCTTGGCTAAAATCTGTGTTTGGCAAAAGAATGAGAAACTCTTCTCCGCCAAAGCGAAATACTTGATCGCTGACTCGTACATTGTTTTGTAAATAAGTGGCAAACCAAACCAAAACTTTATCCCCGACATTATGGCCATGTTGATCATTCACTTGTTTAAAGAAATCGATATCTAACATGATGATACTACTGACAACATTGTTATGTTTATAGTGTTGTTTTGCGATTAGTAGTTCCTCGTATAGGGCGCGGCGGTTATAGCAGCGAGTCAGGGTATCCTTAAAGGCGAGTTCTTTTAATTCGGTGTTTTGTTTCATTAGTAACCGAGCTAAACCCCAAGCAAAAAAATGTGACACGATTACGCTAAGGCTAAAGCGCTGGGCGATATGGCTGCCCAAGTGCTGAAAGCTTAATCCAATCGCTGCGAGACTGAGCGCCATAACGAGACGCTCGGCCAGTTTTAAGGGCAGGCGAACAAAGCAAGCTAGAATTAATGGCGGAACAAAAAACTCACCATGCATTTCGGGAAGAATTAAGGCCAGCAGTACTGGTGGAATCGCTAATAATAGAAACCAGAAATCGGCGACTTTATAATCTTGGGAGTTGGGCCGAGTGAGCATTAAGTAAACCGATGCCAGCAGAGTAGACATGCAAGGGAGAATGATGATCCCAAACAAAAAGTTATTATAGAAAATATGATGGATAGAAAAATACACGCAGGGAAACAGCCCAGCCACGTGCATCATTAGACTTATTTTCTTTTCTGGAAAATTCGCGGGAGCCCATTGAGATAACATCAGGTTAACGGTCCCTTCTTGGTTGTTGGTTAATCCTTACTGAATAACCATACTGCCTTTTAACTGTAAACTTAACTTGTCACTTTAGTCAAATTATTGATTATATTTTTTTGACATTACCCTCACCGTTCTGATGCCCGGTAATAATTTGCAGGTTTGCTGTTGTAATAATTGTAAAAATGCTTGTAAGGCTGGGGCGTTTCTCAGGCTTAATGGGTAAGCTGCGTACATTGGTCGCCATAAGGCTTGCTGCAATGGCAGGGCACATATTAACCGTTGTTTTACATAGTGATCAACTGCCCAATAAGGCATCGCGGCAATGCCCATATCAGCGGCTACCATTTGCACTAACATCGCTGGATTATCGGCGTGTTTACGGTTTTTCATCTGAAGATTCTCGGGCGTTAAAACAAAGTTGTATATGTCTAAACGTTGCGGATTTACTGGGTAACTGATTAGTGTATGTGGGCAGAGATCAGCGGCGCTAAGCTCAGTTTTACTGCTGAGTGGATGAGTTAAAGGGCAGATGATGACCATTTCATATTCGAATAGAGGTTGGTAGTGGATGTCCTCCTGCGGTGAAACTTGAGAGGTCAGCAATAAATCAGTTTCGCCTTGCTGTAATAACGGTAGCCCATCGTAGTTTAGGTCTTGGCAAAGGTTACTTACAACCTCTGGCCAAGCTTGTTTAAATTGTTGCAGGCTTGGTAATAACCATTGGAAACAAGCATGGCAATCAACGCTGATGTTGAGCCTGCTTGAATGCTGGTTGCCGCTAATTAATGTTTGTTCTAGCTGGCCTATAAGAGGTAAAACCTGTTCGGCGAGCGCCAGCACCTGCTTGCCGGGTTCGGTTAATTGTATCGCTTGTCTTTTCCTAAGCAGTAAGTGGACGCCAAGCTTTTGTTCCAAACCCTTGAGTTGATGAGAGAGAGCCGATTCACTAACAAATAGTTTGGCTGCGGCGCTTTTCATCGAAGGGCTGCTGGCAAGGGCTTGTAGGCTACGTAAGTGTTTAATTTCTAACATAAGTTCAACAGAGTACCAGTGCTATTAGCGATTAAGTCGCAAGCTTAGGAGCTTGGACTTTGCTTGTATAGTTAGCGGCGATTTTAGTTTCCTTAAATTGAATTAAATTCATTTTAAATGCTCTTGGTGTCAAATCATGGCTGTATAGGTAGTCCTAACTTCCATCTTATGCTTTCTAAATTGAATTTGATTCATTTTCGTTTGAATACTTTGCAATTGTAATTGGCGGCTTCGCTTGCCAGTATGGAGCTGTATACATCTAGACGGCTAAAAGGATTGGTTTATGACTATCACACATATTTTGGGTTACCCCCGTATTGGTAAACAGCGTCAGTTGAAGTTTGCTTTAGAGGCATATTGGCGGGGGGAATCCTCGCAACAGCAGTTACTGGAAGTGGGGCGGCAGATCCGCCAACAAAATTGGCAAGCTCAGCGAGACAGTGGTCAAGCTTGGGTGACCGTTGGTGATTTTGCTTGGTATGACCAAGTGTTGAATACTTCCTTATTGTTAGGGAATCTGCCACAGCGCCATCGCTCTGCTGAACTAAATTTAGACACGATGTTTGCTATTGCCCGTGGTCAACAAGGTTGCGGGTGCAACCATGCAGCATCGGACATGAGTAAGTGGTTTAATACCAATTATCACTATATTGTGCCGGAGTTCTCAGCCAATAGTGAGTTTAGTCTGCAATGGTCACAATTATTTGACGAAATTAAAGAAGCCTTGGCTTTAGGTCATAAAGTGAAACCTGTGTTACTAGGGCCGGTGTCCTATCTATATTTGGGGCGCAATGATGTAGCCTGCAGTGAGCCATTCGAGCGGGTCACTTTGCTACCGAAATTAATCCAGGTCTATCAGCAGATCTTGCAAGGTATCGCCGCGCTGGGGGTTGAGTGGGTGCAGCTAGACGAGCCTATCTTAGGTTTAGAATTAGAAGCGCAGTGGCAAGATGCTTTATTGCAGGCCTACAACAGCCGTTTAAGTCCCTGTAACTTATTATTAACTAGTTATTTTGACGATGTCTTAAGTAATACAGGGCTGATTAAGCAGCTGGCGGTAGATGGTTTACATCTCGACTTAAGTGCTAGCGCTGAACAGCTTGAACCAATATTGAGTGATTTTCCCGAGAACTGGGTATTGTCGGCAGGCGTGATCAATGGTCGTAATGTATGGCGAGCCAACTTACCCGTCTTAGCCGAGCGCTTGGCAGCGGCCAAGCAACAATTGGGGGAGCGTTTATGGTTGGCCAGCTCCTGTTCGCTGTTGCATAGTCCGATTGATTTGAATGCTGAAACCGAGTTAGCCGAAGCAAAGCCTCGCTTGGCCTTTGCCGAGCAAAAGTTAGAGGAATTGCAATGCTTGGCTGCCGTGATTGATGGGGATGCAGCGGCTCAGCTTAAAGCTCAGCAATATAGCGCTGCGGTGCAGGCGCAAAGCCTTGCAACTGAGGGAGAACTACAGCAGCAAATTCAGCAATTCTCCTTGTTACAGCGAGAGCGTGGGCAAAGCTTTGCCCAGCGCCAAGTTATTCAGCAGCAAAGTTTAGCCTTACCTGCGCTGCCCACGACTACTATCGGCTCATTCCCTCAGACCGCCGAAATTCGTCGCCAGCGGCGTGAGTTTAAGGCTGGTTTGCTAAGTCCAACAGACTATCAGGCGGCCATCGCCGAGCACATCCGGGAGGCGATCAAGCGTCAAGAGAGGCTTGGTTTAGATGTATTGGTACATGGCGAAGCTGAGCGCAACGATATGGTGGAATACTTTGCCGAGTTACTCGATGGCTTCTTGGTGAGTCGTTTTGCTTGGGTGCAAAGCTATGGTTCTCGTTGTGTGAAGCCGGCGATTATTGTTGACGATATTAAGCGCAGTAAACCCCTAACCGTTGCGTGGGCAAGCTATGCACAATCGCTGACGCAAAAACCGGTAAAAGGCATGTTAACGGGGCCAGTTACCATACTGACCTGGAGCTTTGCGCGTGAAGATCTGAGCAGAGCGCAAATCGCAGAACAGATTGCTGTTGCTTTAAATGAAGAAGTGGCCGACTTACAACAGGCGGGGATCCAGATCATTCAAATTGATGAGCCTGCGATCCGTGAAGGTATGCCTTTAAAACGCAGTCAATGGTCTGCTTATTTAGATTGGGCGGTGGCCGCTTTTAAATTATCGGCGGCCAGTGCCAAGCCGGAGACGCAAATTCATACCCATATGTGTTACAGCGAGTTCAACGATATTATGCAGGCGGTTGCTGCCTTAGACGCAGATGTGCTTACTATCGAAACCTCACGCTCGGCAATGAGTTTATTACAGGCCTTCGAGCACTTTGCCTATCCAAATGAGATCGGCCCCGGGGTTTATGATATTCACTCACCCAACATTCCGAGTGTTGCAGACATAAAGGTATTGATTGATAAGGCGGCCAAATGGATCCCTTGGCAACGTTTATGGGTGAATCCCGATTGTGGTTTGAAAACCCGGAATTGGAAAGAAACCGAGTTAGCTTTGCAAAACATGGTGCAGGCGACGAAGGAGTTACGCGCCAGCTTAGTTTAAGCTTTGCTTAAAGCCATCGCTTAAAACCCTTGTTTATTCAGGGGTATTTGAGCAATGACTTCGGCTGGCTTTGCACCTACACTCAGGGTTTAAGATCCCTGTAGTGAGCATCTATGCCCAAGGCTAAATTTATTTCTGGTGATATTTTCCGGCACATTGTGTTGATGTCCTCCACTAATGCGATCGGTTTAACGGCCTTATTTTTGGTTGATTTAGCCGATCTGTTTTTTATTAGCTTGTTGGGGGAGGCCGAGCTTGCTGCCGCCGTGGGTTACGCTGGTACGATTGCTTTTTTTACCACCTCTTTTACGATTGGTTTGTCGATTGCTATGACCGCTCTGGTCTCTAAGGCGATTGGCCAACAGGATAAAAGCCGCGCTCGTCAGTTAGTGACCAATGTGCTGGCAACGGGTTTTTTGATCAGTAGCTTGGTGGCTGGCTTAGCGTGGATTTTTACCCCCGAATTATTAACGCTAATTGGTGCGAAGTCGCGTACCCATGCCTTGGCGGTAGAATATTTACATATTTTATTACCTTCTTTGCCTATCTTAGGCATGGCGATGAGTGCGGGGGCAGCGTTGCGCTCGGTGGGGGATGCAAAACGGGCGATGTGGTCTACTCTCGCTGGCGGTGGGGTGAATGCTTTACTCGACCCCTTGTTCATTTTTGCTTTAGGCTTGGGCTTGCCGGGCGCGGCCATCGCTTCGGTTGTGGCACGCTTTGCGGTAGCTGGGGTGGCTCTGTCCGGTGTGGTCAGTAAACATCAGCTAATCTCTGCTTTTCGTATTGGCGGCTTGATTGACGACTTACGCGGCATTTTAAAGGTTGCACTGCCTGCGATGATGACCAATGTTGCAACCCCAATGGGGAATGCTTATGTGACTGCCGCGATTGCTCACTTTGGTGATGCTTATGTGGCTGGATGGGCGGTGGTTGGGCGGATCATGCCAGTTGCCTTTGGCATGATTTTCTCTCTGTCGGGAGCGATTGGTCCAATTGTTGGACAAAACTTTGGCGCGCATGCCTACCCTCGAGTGAAAGAGGCGCTCAGTAAAGCGCTGTGGTTTAACGTGGTTTATGTACTGGCCATCTCTTTGCTGCTGTATGGCTCGAAAGACTTGCTGATTGCGGCCTTTGGCGTGAGTGGTGATGCAGCCTCGGTGATTGATTTTTTCTGTACTTGGGTTTGTTTCAGCTTTGTGTTTAATGGGGCCATGTTTGTCGCCAACGCAGCGTTTAATAATCTTGGTTACCCAAGTACTTCAACCTTGCTCAATTTTGGTAAAGCGAGTCTTGGGACGATTCCTTTTGCTTATTTTGGTGGGCAATGGTTTGGTGCTTTAGGTGTACTCGCGGGTCAAGCCGTGGGGAGTATTGTATTTGGTTTGCTTGGCTTGTGGATGGCTTATTACATCGTGACTCGGGTTACCAATAAACATCTTGCGAAGCAACAGCTAGAGGCGCAAAACCTAGAGCCGCGGGTACCCTTAACACCATTTTGTTCAAGTCGTGCTTATATGTGTGCCGAAGCAGAAGTCGATCAATTGAACGATCCTGCACCTACGCCTAAATAAATCGGCTGGTGAGATGATCGTGATGATTGCTTGGCATTGCGAATTAGCAATAACCAGCTTCGGCTGGTTTTTTTGGTAAATGCGCTTCGGTCGGGAAGGATTTGAACTGCTGGATTGGATAAGTCAGTAGAGTTGACTTCGGTGGTGAATGCCAGTAAACATCCTTTAGCTCAGCCATTTATAAAAAATACTAATTTATCTGTTGATTGAAACGGATTGGCTTGGTTGGTTTTGCTAAGCGCTATATAAGGAAGATCTGTGGAGAGGGAAACAGTGGTGAATATGTTGTTATTTGATTTGGACGATACTTTAGTTGATGACGGTGTCGCTACCCGTTTGGCGGCCGAAGCTTTATTTCAACACTACAGGCCAGAGCAACAAGCTCAGGCGCTGCAGCATTGGCAACGGGCCTTAAAATTATATTATCCGGCGTTTTTACAAGGCCAGATGAGCGCTGCAGAAATGCGTCAAGCTCGTGCCCGGGAAGTGTTACAGCAGCCGCAGTTGAGCGCGGCGCAAGCGGAACAGGTTTTTGAGTATTTCATGCAGCAATATATCGCATCAACCCAGCTTTATCCCGATACTCTCGCCTGTCTAAAGGAGTTGCAGCAGCAAGGTTGGCGTTTAGCACTGATATCCAACGGCCCCGAAGAGATGCAGCAGCGAAAGGTAAAGGCTGCGGGTTTAGTGGATTTTTTTGAGTTTGTATTAACCGCCGAAGTGGCGGGGGCAGCCAAGCCTAAACTTGATATTTTTAAGCATGCTTTGCGCTTAGCAAATTTACCTGCGGCTCAATGCTGTTATATTGGGGATCATCTAGAGAAGGATGCTCAGGCCGCCTTTGCTGCAGGTTTGAGCAGCATTTGGTTGCAACGGACCGATAGCGCTGAAGTTGTTGCTTGGCCTTATCCGGATGTGAATTGGAAAATTGCTTGTCTGGCTCAGCTTAAACAGTGCATTTAGCGCTAAATAAAGGCACAGGCAAAGATGATGTTGTTAATTGTTCAGGGAGTTGTATGAGATTCGCCAGTTTGTGGGATTGGTTGGTTGATAGCTTAGCGTTTTATCGTCAGCATATTATTAGTTTTGCGGCAATGGTATTACCCTTCGCTATTCCATTTTCTGCGTTACAGAGTGGTTATGTGTATGACGTTTCACACCCTTCGGTATTGCAATATTGGATATTTATTTGCTTGGGTTTACTCTGCCAGCCAATCTATCAAGGTGCGAGTATCTTGTATATTCGAGCTCAGCTAAACCAGCAGCCTTGGAGTATTGCTCAATGCTTTCAAGCGTCGCTTAGTATCTGGCCAAGGCTATTTGTGGTGGTATCGATCAGCTTTAGTTTAGTGATGCTTGGTCTTAACTTTTTTGTTGTTCCCGGGCTTATCTTTGCGAGTCGTTTGTTATTTGCCGATTTGAATTGTGTTTTATATAAACGCTCTCCTTTGCAATCGCTTAATGATAGTTGGCGGCAAACGGATGTGATCAAATGGCCGCTGTTAGCCGGTGTGATTATTGTCTCTGGCATTAGCATATTACCAGTATGGGCAATTGATCACTGGTTAGTTGCGCAACATGCCAACAACTTTTGGTTTTTTGCCAATAAAGTGTTGGGGCAATTATTGGATGTATTTTTTCTAGTGTTTGCTTATCGTGCCTATTCTGGCATCAGTGATGTAACAGAGGAGCCTTAAGTGAGCCAGCTCGAACCATTAACATTACTCAACTATCCCAACCCGATGTTGTCTCAAGTTGCTGAACCATTGCATTTTCCGCTGAGTGCTGAGCAACTTCATTGGATAGAGCGTTTGCGTTTTACCATGATACAGGCCAACGGAGTAGGGATTGCCGCGCCGCAAGTCGGGCGCGCATGGCAGTTGATGATTGTGGCTAGTTCGCCAAATGCACGTTATCCAGATGCGCCGGAGCTAGCACCGTTTGTGTTGTGTAATCCTCAGATCAAGCAATATAGCGAACAACAACAGTGGGGCTGGGAGGGTTGTTTAAGTGTTGCTGGACAACGCGCAAAAATAGCCCGTTCGCAAGCCGTTTGGTTGGAATATCAGGATTTACAAGGCGAATGGCAACAGGCGCATTATCAGGGCTTTGTGGCACGTATTATTCAGCATGAATATGACCATCTGCAAGGTTTATGCATCGTTGATCGCGTTAGCGAAGATACTTTGCTGATCAGTGAGCAGCAGTATTTGCAAGACTTTAGCTAACGATAAATTGCTGCTGTTGAGCACGTAACTCATAACCCGCCTGTTGCAGTCGTTGGGTGAGCTTATCTTGGTCTAGTGCGTAAAACTGACACAATTCGCTGAAGCTGCCGAAGTCATTTCTAATTTGCATGTTCACGATACTCAGTAAAATGTGAACATCCATTGTTTCGATGCGTTGTTGGTCTAACATTATGCTTTTCCTCTGATGGCTGAACCTATGCTTTAAATCGCGAGTTAAAGAGCAAGCGTCTCTGCCTCGACCCGTTTCAAATCAGCTTTTTATTGAAGAAATTAGCCACGCGATGGACACTGGGTTCAACAAGTGCGACGGCACCGTCGATCAGGATCTGGTCGCTTAATTAGCGTTTGCTGATTAAACTTCGCATCTAAATGATAATTATTATCATTTAGATGCGCAAGTGTTTTATCGATTTTTGTTGTGTTTGTGTCAGTTGGTGCTGCTTTATTTTTTGGATATGGAAGTTATAGAGTAAAATCATGTCACGATCACTGAACTTGATGGCGGGTCTTGAGTGCTTGGCAGTAATACGCAAGATTAACAGGAATAAAGTTGAGCCTCTATATGCATTGAGTTTTATATCTTTCCTTTCCTTTCCTTTCCTTTCCTTGCCTGTATAATTCCCGCAGAATAATTTTGGTTAGGATAAGTTATCAATGATTAAAAAAAGGTTTGAAGCATTAGATGCTTTTAGAGGGCTGTGTGCTTTATCTGTTGTGGTATTCCATATGCACTGGATTGAGTCAATAACTGAGTTGGATTTCTTTAGTGGAGCATTGGTATTTGTTGAGTTTTTTTTCGTTTTAAGTGGTTTTGTATTAGCTCATGGATATGGATTTAAAAGAGAATTAGATTTTAAATCATTTATGAAATCGAGATTTTTTCGACTGTATCCCTTACATTTTGCTATGTTTATTTTTGCTTTTTCTTTTCAATGTATAAAGTTTTTTGCATATGACTATGGTGGAATTACTTTTGGCTCTGAACCTTTTAGTGGTAATTTTGCTTTTAGTGAAATTATACCGAACTTAATGTTGATTCAGTCCTGGACTCCATACACAGAGCATTTGTCTTATAATGGACCATCTTGGAGTATTAGTATTGAGTTTTATATGTATGCAATTCTTTTTATGTCTATTTTGTTTTTTAAATCACATAAAGTAATTTCATGGTTAATGATCTCAACAATATCATATATTCTATTGTTTTCTGGTTCTGATGTTTTACTTAACACGGTTTTACGTGGCTTATCCTGCTTTTTTGGTGGTGCAGTTGCTTATCTTGTCTATACGAAAATATCTGATCTTAGACCAACATATGTTTTAGGTAGTTTGGTTGAGACTATTTTAATTGTTAGCGTGATTTTTTCTGTTCAGTCTAATATTCAAAATAAAGGTGCTTTATGTTCAATCTTATTCATATTAACAGTTCTATTTTTTGCATTTGAGTCAGGTATAGTATCAAACGCACTTAAAAATAAGCCTTTCCAATATTTAGGTATGTTGTCATATTCAATATATATGGTACATGGAATTATTTTACTTTACCTTGGAGCATTATTTAAAGTCCTTGAAAAGGTTCTTAATGTTAAAATTAGAGTTATGACTGATACTGTTGAATATACAACATTAGGGAATGCATTTATAAATAATATAGCAGTGTTTACTATTGTGGTTTTAGTTGTTTTTATATCACACTTCACTTACAAGTATATTGAAGTGAAAGGTCAACAATTGAATGGAATATGTAGTAATAAGTTAAAAAGTGAGATTGTCAGATAATAACTCACCAATATAAATTATCAGGAAGATCTTGAATTACCCCCTTTAATTTAATATCTTCCATTTTGAAGTGAAATATTTTCATACTTAGTGTCTCTATGGCTGTATTAGCTGACTTTTGTTTTAACTTCTGGCTCTTATCCTCAATATCTAATAATTTTGCGATATGCGATATGCGATATGCGATATGCGATATGCGATATGCGATATGTGATATGCGAAAGGTGAAGATATTTAGCGTGTGGTCCCATACTTATTAAATACAGAGCAATTCTTTGATAGTTTGTTTTTAACCCTTTCAATAAGCAGGTATTTACAAAGAATGTATTACCATTAGTATCAAAATAATCAGGTTTTATATTATGAGTTAAGATCTCGTTCTCTTTATCTAAAATATAATATCAAAATATACCATTATTAACTTGGTTTAAGAAATCCATTGGATCATACTTTGACTCAGGGCGGGATCGCACTTTGTTAACAGATATGATCTAATACCTCTAAACCCTAAGCTACATAGTTATTTTGAACATAATTGAACATTTATCAGTCGTCGAGGATACTCGATCTGACATCAATCAAAAGCATGACCTTATTGACGTGATTTTCCTTGTTATCAGTGCTATCGCATCAGGATGTGAAGGCTGGCAAGACATTGAATATTATGGAGAAGAGAAGTTGGGCTGGCTGAGGAAATATAGACCATTTGAACACGGGATCCCAAGACGACACACGATTGCACGCATTTTGCGTTCTGTTGTCGCGGAGTCTTTGCTTGAGGCATTAGCTCTGTGGATTAACGAGCAGCGAACGAGTCAAAACAGAGCCATCATCGCATTTGACGGAAAAGTACTGCGTGGCTCGTACCGAAATAACAAGAAAACAGCATTACAATTGGTTACAGCCTATGATACTGAACGAGGTCTCGTTCTGAGTCAGAAACCGACAGCGAACAAGAACGGCGAGATTAGCGTTGTGCGCCAAATGCTTGATGTTATTAACGTAAAAGGCAGTGTTGTCACCGTTGATGCTCTACATTGTCAGCGCGATACACTAGAGAAAATCGCAGAAAAGAAGGCTCATGTTGTCGTTCAAGTAAAAAACAACCAACCAAAGTTGAGAGCGGCTGTTGTTGAGCAGTTTCAAGCCGTCTTTGATGCTGGTAAAGAGAAGGTCGTCACTGAAATTAAAGAAAAACACCATGGTCGTAGCGAAGAGCGATACGTCTTTCAACTAAAGGCCAAGTTGCCCGAAGAGTTAGCAAAGAAATGGCCAACGGTAAGAAGCATCATAGCAGTGGAACGCCACCGCGTGATAAATGGGAAAGGCACTGTAGATACCTCGTATTACATAAGCTCAATGTCACCGAATCACAAATTGTTAGGCCACTATATTCGTCAGCATTGGCGAATTGAAAACAGCCAGCATTACGTATTAGATGTTGTTTTTAAAGAGGATAACTCTCGCATTACTTTAGACGGAGCGGTGGAAAACATAGCTCTATTTAGACGTTTTGTGATGAACATGCTCAAACAATGCGATTGTGGAGCGCCAAGTCACAAAGTGAAGTTGAAGAAAGCGGGATGGAACGACGATTATCGGGCACGAGTCTTCTTTGGGTTATAAATCCATCAAAGTATGCTCCCGCCCTGGATTATCGGGCACGAGTCTTCTTTGGGTTATAAATCCATCAAAGTATGCTCCCGCCCTGTACTTTGACTCTCCTCTAAATATTTTATATGTTTCTTGTAATTTCTTTATGCTTATTTTAATAGATCTATTTTCTTTTGTTCTGATTGTTTCGTTATGAAGCAATATAGAAAATAAATAAAAACCTCTTGGTTTTTAAAATGACTTTATGAAGTTAGTTTCTCTAACAGCATTTTGATTTAACAAAATTATTGGCTTGTTTTTCAATTTTTGGCAATTGTGGTAGTTCATTATATTTAGTCATGACATCCTCTTTTTGGAACGGTTGTGTAATACATTTATCATATATTTATTAAATGTAAATAGGCAACTAAATGTAAATAGGCAATTAAATTTATTTATTCGCACTACGTGCGGATTCTCAGAAAGGCGCATAGCGCAATTGGCTTTTAGTATTCTAAAAATAATAATAAATAAAATACTCCCGAATTCAACTCCGAACTGCGACATTCTTAATTCTCAAGCCGCCTCCATTATTTCTTTGAAAATGACGGCGGGTTGCTTGAATCCTAAACATTTTTTCGGACGATAATTTATCCTTCGCTGAGCCCTCTCAATATCCTCATCACTGACAGTTCTTAGGTCTGTTCCTTTTTTAACGTATTGTCTCAATAAGCCATTAGCGTTTTCATTCGCTCCTCGCTCCCAAGAGCTATAGGGATGAGCAAAGTAAACCTCGGCCTCCAATGCCTCTGCTATTTCTTCATGGCCAGCAAATTCGCGACCATTGTCAGCTGTAATTGTATGAACGAATTCTTTGTAAGGCATTAGCATATCAATGGTTGCTTTCGTCACATCTTTTGCCGACTTTGAGGGAACTTTTTTTGTCAGATAGAAACGTGTTTTACGCTCTAAAATGGTGATGACAGCTCCTGTCCCGTGTTTACCTAAAACCGTATCAATTTCCCAGTCACCAAAACGTTCGCGGCTCTCAACAACTTCTGGCCGTTCATCTATCGAAACCGCATTTTTGATAGCAGGCGCTTTCTCTTTCTTACCTCGTCGATACCGTTTGTGGCCTTGGCGTAAGTGTCGAAAGAGTTTGCCACCCTGTCGCTTATTACGAGCAACAAAACGGTAAATCCACTCATGACTCACGTTAGCTCCAGCGCGGGTTAAGACATTAAGTATTTGCTCTGGACTCCAATCAATAGTCAGCAACAATTCTACAAAACCTATGCGTGACTGAGATATTCGATACTTACGAGCTTGCCTTCGTTTCACTACCGCTAATTGATGGGCTCTATCTGGCAGATACTGATCCTTCTTACCACATCGCTTCAACTCTCGATAAATAGTTGAGCGGTGGCATTTAACTGTATTGGCAATTTCTGGTACTGAAATCCCCTGTTCCAAAAGGGCTGAAATCTGATATCTTCTCCCCTCGGTCAACTGCTGATAATTCATGGTAGTACTGCTTGTTTCTTTGGCGAGAAGAGCGTACCACTTTCGGCAGTTGGCTTCCTCTTCTACACCTTTCCATGAATGTCGCAGTTATTATCTGAAATCGGGCTTAAAGATATGCCAAAACCAACTGCTGTTAACGAACAATGGGCAGGAGACTTAACCTATATTCGTCAAGGTAATCGTTGGTTATACCTAGCAGTGGTTATCGACCTCTACTCGCGAAAAGTGGTGGGTTGGTCGTTAAATCAGCGTAAAACTACTGAGGTAACGATGGCGTCGTTACACATGGCTTTTAGAAATAGAAAGCCACAGGCTGGGTTGGTGTTTCACACCGATAGAGGTGCTGAATACAGAGCTCACGAAGTGCAAGCACTGCTAAAAAAGCACGGTGTTCGCCCTAGTATGAACCGCCCAGGCCATTGTACCGATAACGCAGAAATGGAATCGTTCTTTCATACTTTAAAAGGTGACTTAATTAAATCGAATCACTTTACAAGTGAGTGGGATTTGAGAGATAAAGTAGCAGGTTATGTGCAGCATTTTTATAATCGTTTTAGACTGCACTCAAGTTTATATTACCTAAGTCCGATGGAATACGAAGATAGGGTAAGGGGAGCGTAAGTGGTGTCTACTTTATCGGGTCAAGATCAATACATAAAATTGCAATACTTTTTGCGGGCGCTTGTCGGTGATTGGTGTGCTGTTTTCTATGATTTAGCAAGATAGGCGGGAGTTATCTAGCTTGTCTTGCTGATATGAACCACTAACGGCTTAAAAATAATGAGGGTGGGCAATCGCTACTTAACGCCATTGCCTCATTACAGGGATGAATTATGTTTCGACGTTTTACAGTATTAGGCCTTTTGCTGGTGGTAGTGGTTGGCTGTTCCAGCATTATCATTCAGCAGTTTGACCAGCGCTTTGGTCAAGCTACGGTGCAGACTCGGATTTATTCTGAAGATTACCCGCCGAGCGCAAACTTCCTAGAAGAAGTGAAACCGATCCTCGACCAACGCTGTGTGATGTGTCATGCCTGTTATGATGCGCCTTGTCAGCTCAAGCTGACTTCTGCTGCGGGCATAGACCGAGGTTTAACCACTGCACGGGTGTATAATTCCAGTCGTTTGATCGCCGACCCTACCAGTCGCTTATATACCGATGCGCGTTCTACTCAAGCTTGGCGTCAAAAAGGTTTTAACCCAGTGCTGAATGAGCGGATCCAAAGTGAACAGGCGAACCAGGAAGGTGGTCTGATGTATCAAGCGCTGAAGCAAAAGCGAGATTTTGTTGATAGTCAGCAAGATATTCTGGATCCCAATGCCTATGATTTTGCCTTAGATCGCGCTCAACAGTGTGTTGGTATCGAGGAATATGCCTCTAAGGTTCAGGCTTCTCATCCAGAGTGGGGCATGCCCTACGGTTTACCAGCGCTCAGTGATGCCGAGTTTGATAGCCTCACTGCATGGCTTGTGAGCGGAGCGCCAATGGCTGACGATTTGCAGCATCACCAACAGTTTGCAGCGCAAGTTAAACGTTGGGAAGCATTGCTTAATGGTGATTCACTAAAAGAACAATTGATGAGTCGCTATCTGTATGAGCACTTGTTTATCACTCATCTTTATTTTGACGATTCACAAAGTAAACGTCCGGCTTTTTTTAAACTGGTTCGTTCGCGCACCGCACCCGGTTTTCCGGTCGATGAAATCGCAACCCGCCGACCTTATGACGACCCTGGGGTGGCGCGGGTTTATTACCGTTTAATGCCTGAGCGTGAGAGTATAGTGGTGAAGACCCACATTCCTTATCATCTTGATGAAGCGCGAGCAGAACGCTGGAAATCTTGGTTTTTGGCTGACAATATTAAAGTTGAACAATTACCGTCTTACCAGCCTGATGTAGCAGGAAATCCTTTTGTAGCCTTTCGAGATTTTCCGGTTAACTCGCGCTATCGCTTTATGTTGGATGACGCGGAAACCTTCATTATGGGTTTCATGAAGGGGCCAGTCTGTCGAGGACAGGTGGCTTTGAATGTGATTCAGGATCATTTTTGGGTGTATTTTGTTACGCCTGCTCATCAGTATGAAAAACTACAGGCCGACTTTTTAGCGGCTCAAAGTGAGCACTTGCGGATGCCCTCGGTAGAGCAGAGTAACGTTTTGCCACTGAGTACTTGGATCTCGTATTCGAAACGGCACCGCCAATATATGGAAGCGCGGATCAAGAGCCAGCAAAACTGGTTGAAGGAAGATGCTGGCCGCATAGATTTAGATTTGATCTGGGATGGTGATGGTAACAACAGCAATGCTGCGCTGACGATTTTCCGTCATTTTGATAGTGCCAGTGTGGTACGAGGTTCGGTGGGTAAGCCACCTAAAACGGCTTGGATCCTCGATTATTCCCTGTTTGAACGGATCCATTATTTATTGGTGGCAGGCTACGATCCCTATGGTAACTTGGGGCATCAACTGGTCACACGTTTATATATGGATTTCTTACGTATGGAAGGTGAGTTTAACTTTGCTTCTTTGTTACCAGCGCAAGCGCGTTATGATGAGTTACGTCGTTGGTATGTTGACGCTGACAAAGAAATTATTAAGTTTGTTGAGTCGCGCCCGCAAGAAGCTTTCTTTAAAAGCTCGGTTCACTATAACCAAGATTTGCCCTATAAGCAGCAGTTATACAATAAGTTATCAACCAAGCTTGCTGCGGTACAGAGTTCGAAGTACCAAATTGATCCGATCCATTATTCGCGAGCGGTGAATGATTTTGCTTCCCAGCTGGCGGCCTGGAAGGGGGGAGCGATCAAATGGTTACCGCAAGTGGTGTTTATTCAGGTGGTTCAGCCAGAAAGTTCACAGAGCCAGTATTTTACGCTACTCCGAAATAACGCCCATGCCAACATCTCTAGCTTGTTCTTGGAAGATAAATATCGTTTGCCAGATAATGATACGCTGACTTTGTTGCCTGGCCTTGTGGGGGCCTACCCCGCTGCTTTTTGGCAAGTACAAGAAAGCGAATTAAAGCAATTGCAACAGCAGCTGCTGCATGTGAATAACGAGTTGGCTTACCAGCAATTGATGAAGCGTTTTGGGGTTCGCCGAACTAGCTCAGAGTTTTGGCCCTATAGCGATAGATTGCATCAAGCCTATTTGCAGGCCGAGCCAATTAGTGGTGGGATCTTCGATTACAGCCGTTTAGAAAATCGTTAGTTGATGGGCATCTGCGAGCCTTAAGTTAGGGCTCGCAATTCTTGAATCATTTTCAGGCATGCCGGATCCACCGATGTGCAGAGCCATCCGGCCATTGCATGGTTAAATCATTGTCGGTCTTTGTTTTGCCTGAGCACTTTTTTAGCATGCAGCCAAACAGCAGCCAAAGCCCTACCCAGGGGAAGGAGAGGGCAAACAAGGTTGTGGCTATAAAAATTAGCGTCGATGCTGGTAAAGGCGGTGATGGCTCCGGTGATAACATCCCGGTGGGTCCAACACCGATCCCACTCAACGGCGCTAGGCTCTTTTTGAACCCCAAATTCATACCAAGCTGATTTATGATATGAGCCAGTTATTGCGCAGAATCAATCTGTCGATAACCAGATATCAAGCGCAGTCACTCGTGGCTCTCATGACAAGATACATCACGCAGTTCGCGGTGATTTAGACGAGTAATAGTCAACCGATAATGAGTTAGATTGGTATCAGTCCAAAACTCATTACCATTAGTTTATTTGGCCATGGCGCAACCGATGCTGATATGGCAAATCATGTCACTGCCTATCGATTATTCATGTTTTCGCTTATGCTCATCCCGAATCCCTAACGTTTGGCTTGTGATTGAAATTTCGAGGGCTGGGGTCGTTCGCTCGCTTCGAGAGCAAAGGGCGCGGCACGGTGAGTGCCGCAGCTCCCTTTCGGTCTATTGCTCAAAGGGAGGGTTATTGGCGGAACGCTTCGGGTCGAGCGTCATTGAGGCGGGGGGCTTAAGCCTTAATCTGCGGCTTGTAATATTTCTTTTAAGGCAAACATCCCATTTAATGCTGCTGGAAAGCCAGCATAAACCGACATTTGTAAGATCACCTCTTTAAGCTCTGCTTCGCTGCAACCGACATTGAGCGCCGCTTGTAAGTGTACCTTGAGCTGGGGTTGGCAGTTGCCCATGGCGGTGAGAGCCGCAACGGTGGCAATTTCTCGTGATTTCAAATCGAGTCCCGGTCGGCTGTAAATGTCGCCAAAGGGATACTCGATGGTATATCTGGCTAAATCGGGGCAGATGTCTTTCAGGCTTTCGATCACTTGATGGCCGGCTTCGCCATCAATTTTACTCAGTTGTTCCAGGCCGATTTGGTATCTGGTGTTGTCCATGGGCAAGCTCCGTTTCTGTATTGAGAAACCACACTGTACAACTTCGAGTTCACTCTAAGTCAAGCGCTACTTGGCGATGATACCAATTTATTTTTTGCTCCAATGCCGCGAGGTGTTGTTGTTGGGATTGAATATGCGTGCTCAGCTTGGCTTGATGTTGTTCGAGCAGGGCTTGGCGGTTGGCATGGGTGCTTGGGCCTTGTTCGCGTAGTCGGGCATATTGCAAAATGTCGCACAGTGGCATTGCGGTTTCTTTTAAACGAATGATGAAGTTAGCCCACTCCAAATCTTGCGAACGGTAGTTGCGATGGCCGCTGGCATTGCGCTGAATGCCCTTGAGTAAGCCTATCTTCTCGTAATAGCGCAGCGTATGCGCCGATAAACCACTGCGTTGAGAAAATTCTTTAATGTTCATCGATGGTTCCTTGAATTGGCGTTCTGTTCGTTGGTTATTTGCGTAGTTAGCTTTTGTGGGGGCTAAGTAACAGTGATAAACCAAAGCCGACAAATACCCCGCCAGTGATTCGATGAAATAGACGACTCACATTTTGTTTTCGTAAATAAGGGCTGAGCTGCTTGCTGGTGAGTGCATAGACCAACAGCGCGCTGAATGAGCATAGGGCAAAGGTGCCGCCAAGCAACAAAAATTGCTCTGGCATTGCTTGATCGTGGTGGATGAATTGTGGAAACAAGGCAGTATAAAATGCAATGGCTTTTGGATTACTCACGCCAACAATATAGGCTTCGCGAAATAGCTTTTTGCGACTGATTGTATCAAGTTGGGGGGGAGCATCGTTGCTTAAACTCAGGGTTCGGCTGGCAAGCCAAGACTTTAAGCCAAGATAAATAAGGTAGATCCCGCCGACGACTTTGATCGCCGTGAACATCACTGTGGATGCTAAGATAATTGCGCCGAGGCCCGCCGCCGATAAGCTGGCCAAGCAGAGCATCGCGGTGATATTGCCCAGGATCCCACTGAGGGAATAATTCACACCATAGTTGGCGGCGTTTTTTACCACCAACAATACTGCGGGACCGGGTGAAAAGGTAGCCGCCAAACAGAGTAATAAAAATAGCCAATAATCCATATTGTTTCTCCTATATTGTGCTCTTCATTGTGCTCTTCGGTGGTGCTGAGTTGACAGCGCTGATTAAGCGCGCTGACTCAACAACATACCGCCGCCCATGGTGATCAGCAATCCGCCGGTTACTTTAGCCACCCGTCGCTCAAAGTTCTGGAAAGAAAAGCGCTTGCCTAAATAGCCGATGGCGTATGCGTAGCTCAGGTGAACACTGGTCACAATGCAACCAATGCTGATAAACATCAGATAAAACTGCCCTTCGGTGGCTTGTTCGGTATTCAGAAATTGTGGGAGGAAGGCCGATAGAAAAATTAAGGTTTTCGGGTTACTGGCGGACACGCTAAAGGCTTCGATAAACAAGGCCCAGAGAGAGCGTTGACTCTGCGGCTTGGGGCTTGGGCTGGTATGGCTTGAAACGTTAAGGGATCTGAGGCTTTTGATCCCGAGATATATTAAGTAAATACCGCCCAGCAGCTTCATGACCATAAACCAAAAAGGAAGGGCTTGGATCAGTTGTCCAATACCAATGGCAACTAAATAAACGATGATCGCTTGGCAGCTTAAATTCCCGAGAATGGTGATGAAGGCCGATTGCCACCCCCGTTGAATGCTGTTTTTTAGCACTAATAATACATTGGGTCCCGGCGACAGGGTGGTGATCAAATAGGCCAGACAGAACATCAGCCAGAGATGTAGATCCATTCGATTATTCCTAAATAACAGGATGACTTTTAAGCATTGAACCACCCCCTTCGCTCAACTTGAGTGTTGCTGAGAAAATGTGCAAATTCACGAGGGTATGCTTGCATTAAATGCCAAGGCGAGAGTGATAGCAAGTGCTTATTTCGCTAAAATAATCAAAGAGTAAGCACTTGTTTACCAACAAAAGCGGAGCCTTTGGCGAGACTGACTATGATTGCTTGTTTTGGCAGTTTTTTATGTTTTATCGGCAACTTTGTCAGCGCCAAAGCAGCGCAATCTCGTTTAAGACAAATTGCGCTTATCAGCTTTGGTAGAGTGACAGCTTGAGGACTCTCGCCTTTGATTCGCCGTAACAATGTTTTGTAGTAAGGCGACAGAGTCAGTTTAGCTTGCCAAAAACTCCAAGGCTGGCGAGGTTTTTGTTGGAATAAATTCAGTCACCTCATATTCAGCTAGTTGATGGATCTTGAAAGGGTCCTCGGCCAAGATCGCATCTAGGGCGGTGCGGCTATCGGCTTGCGCGAGGATCACTCCACCGGTGCGCGGTACTTTGCGACCAGACGCCAGAAATACTCCGGCGGCGTAGTGGCGATCTAAATATTGGATATGGGCATCTAAGTGTGTTTCTACGTCTGCTAAATCGCAGATGTAGTTCAGTGAAACAATAAACATCTTGCTCCTTTGCGGGTGCGGTTGGTGATGAGTAAGGACGCTTGAAATGTGCGTGATTTCAGCTTCAATTTATTACTTTCAAGCCTAAGTTTCAAGCGCTTGCAGTGATATAGCTCGGCTCTGCTTTGACTCAGTTAAGTTTGATTTATTTGAACACTTGGCAGCGTATTTTCCTGATGCTTTTTCTGCTAGCTACTGTTTTGTGACTCGATTAAATTTATTTTAAGCAAATGAGGTGTCATGCAGTCGGCAATATTGCCGCTATTTACGGTTTTGGCGGACTGACAACAGTATTAATTTCACGACGGCTTGTTTATGCTAGAGCCATCTTATGTGACTGGTAGCTATCTATGTTTAAAAAATTCTCTGTTTATAGCGCAATTTGTTGTTTGTTTTGGGTGATCCCCAGTTTGGCAGACCAGCTTCAGCCGGAAAAAGTTGCCACCCTTGTTCTCGAAAATGGCGCACGAGTGCAACTCAACGACGATTTCACTTGGGAGTATGTGTTTGTAAACTCTGCTAGTGAGGTGAGTGGCCAAGCGACTGTAGAAGCTGTCGAAAAGCCAGCCGCTGGGTCGGCTACGGAGCTTTCTGCTCCCTCGGTAAGTTTGAGTTCGGCGGCCATCGCTCAGGCCGAACTATTGAAGTCTACGGCTAAAAACGGGGTGAAGGTGAGTTTGCTGAGTAGTCAGTGGGATGCTCAGGATCGCTTAGGTTTAAACTTTGAATTGGTAAATACCGGCAGTAAAAATTATGTGCAGGTTGCACTAGCAGTGAACCTATTTGCAGACTCGGGTGATTTGCTGAGCAAGCAAGAGCTAAAGGTTTGGCAAGCCATCTTTAGACTGCCCGAGAGTTATTTGCGTAAGGGACAAACTCGCAATAGCGACACCATCTGGTTGGACGGTGTTGATAAAGCGCAGTGGCAAAAACAATTGCTGACGCTGAAAATAACCGAGATGGACTCTCGCTAACTTGATGATTTACAACTTATACCATGAGATTTGCTTGTTACTGGCCTAGCAGGTCATATCAATCCTTTATCGTGAATTACTTGCGCTGATGCTTTTGAAAACTCTAGAGATTGTTACTTTTTTGAGTTCAGCCTATGTCCATGTCGACTCCTGAACGGCGAGCCTCGCCTGAATAAACAAGCTGTGCGAGGCTTCACTTGTGCTAAATCATCTGCTGATGGGCTGCGATGAGCTTCAGTATTTCGGTTTGCCTTTAGCGTCCCAATAAACTTCATGTTTCGGTCATATAACTGACACTTTTCCAGCCTAGTCTTGAATTCGAAATTGCACGCGAGTGCAAAACATCGATCACTAGAATTAATCAAGACAAGGAGAATCCAATGTTCCAACGGACACTAATGGCCAGCACCCTGATGCTCGCTTCGCTGGCTGTAAATGCTGATGAGCTGGTGATTGCAGCTCGTGATAGTAGTTATGGAGACGCCATGCAGTATGTGGTGGACCAGTATGAGAAAGCCCACCCAGACACCAGCATTACTCTAGTCAAGCGTCCCAGTAAGGGCTTGTATGAAAGTGTGGTGCTGTCGATGCGTGAAAAAACCGGTCACTATGATGTGATTCTAATGGATGACACTTGGGCGCCGGAGTTTTTTGCAAACCAGTGGCTAAGCCCGCTATCCGATGCCGTCGCCGATCCGGATTTTGTTCAGGCACCGTTCAATATTGGCCGTTATCCAGATGCCAAGGGTCCGATTTATGCTTTACCCATGGTGGGTAATGTTGCCATGTTTGCCTGGAACCGTGCGTTGTTTGAGAAAAATCATTTGAGTCAGCCTCAATCTTGGTCAGAGGTATTGGCGGCAGCGAAGACGATTAGTCAAAGCGCAGACGTGAAGGGCTTGGTTTTCCGAGGTGTGAAAGGCAACCCGATTGTGACCGGTTTTTTACCGATCCTTTGGGGCTATGGTGCCAATGTGGTCGATTCATCAGGCAAGGCAAGCTTAGACTCGCCGCAAGCCAAACAGGCCTTAGAAACCTTCCTCGCCATGAAACAGTACGCGCCGCGTGGTGTTGAAGTGTATAACGCCGATGAAGTTCGTGATGCTTTACAAAAAGGCAGCGTCTCCATGGCTATTGAAGTGTGGCCTGCCTGGGTGCCAAATCTGGACAATGCAAGTGTGTCGAATGTGGTGGGTGATATGGAAATTATGGCGCCACCTGCAGAGGTGGGTCAGCCTTCGCCGATGTTGGGGATTTGGCAATTGGCGATTCCTGCCGATGCCAAGCATAAGTCACAAGCCGAAGCCTTCCTGAGGTTTGCCACCAGCGCTGATATTCAGAAAGATTTGGCGCTTCACTACGGTATACCGCCTACCCGCACCAGCGCTTATTTCGATAAAGATGTGGTTGCTAAATATCGTTGGTACCCACAACAAGCCGCCGCGCTGAAAACCGGTAAAGCACGTCCACGCATTCAAAACTGGGCAGAAGTAGAGAGTGTACTCGGTGATTTCTTGCAAATGGCGATGATGGGGCAAATGTCGGCCGAACAAGCCTTAAAGCAGGCGCAACGTCGCATTGAGCGAATGATTAAAGGTTAATTTTGTTGGATACAGGCCTTGTAAGCTGTGCTGGCAAGGCCTTGTTGGATCGGGTGTATGTTATTTGAAAATCGTAAGCAATTAGCTCTGTTGCTATTGCCAGGCTGTATTATTTTGGGCTTGTTAACCATTTATCCGCTGGCTTCGGTGCTGCTGAACGCCTTTGGTCATGCCGATCCGCACAGCGGCAGCTTCCGCTTTGTGGGTTTGGCAAATTTTGCTGAATTATTTGACGACTTTTTCTTTATTGGGGCGATTAAAAATACCTTTGTTTTTACACTGGTGGCCTCGATTTCTCAGGTGCTATTGGGCTTGTTCTTAGCCTTATTATTTCATCGACAGTTTCCGGGCCGCCGCTTTGCTTTACCAATGATTATCTATCCGATGATGTTATCGACTTTAGTTTGCTCATCCATTTGGCGTTCTTGGTATCACTATGACTATGGTTTACTTAACCATTTGCTGGTGATGGTTGGGCTTGCGCCTCAAGAGTGGTTGTTCAATCCGGATCTTGCCCTGTACTCAATTGCGCTGGTGGATACCTGGCAATGGACGCCGATGGCATTTTTGATCATTTTGGCGGGCCTACAGTCGATCCCCAAGGATATTGGTGAGGCTGCGCGGGTGGATGGCGCGAAAGGTTGGCGTTCGTTGCTTTACATTACCTTGCCGCTGATCCAAAAACAGCTGATGCTGGCATTTTTGCTGCGCTCCATCGATACCTTCAAATTGTTCGACAAAGTTTATGTGATGACTGGCGGCGGACCGGGCAATGCCACCGAAACCCTGTCGATGTTTGTTTATAAGTATGGTTTTCGTTTCTTTGATTTAGGGATGGCCAGTGCCTCGGCGCTGGTGATGTTGAGCATCTCCTTAGTGATGACTTTGCTTTATGCCCGAAAAGTCATGCAAGGAGGAAAGTGATGAATACAAAGTTTCATGGCGTGCTGGTTTGGTTCATCGTATTGCTGTTTATCATGCCAGTTTTGTGGATGTTTGGCACGGCGTTGAAGCCACCCGGTGAGATCCTGCGCGCCAGTGCCAGCATTTTGCCAAGGCAGCCGAGTTTTGCGGCCTTCGCGGCGCTTTGGCAGGGGGATTTACCGCGTTTGGTGGCCAATACTTTATTGATTTCGGTGTCGGCCACGGTGATATCGCTGGTGGTGGCTTTTGCGGCCGCATATGCACTGGTGCGTTATCGTTTTCCTGCCAGCTTGGATAAGTTGTTTTTGTTCGCGGTTTTGGTGATCAAGATGATGCCGCCGATTGTGGTGGCGATCCCGCTGTATTCTTTGATGAACCAGATAGGCCTGCTAAATAGCAAATTGGGGCTGGTATTGGCTTATCAGGTATATACCTTGCCATTTTGTATTTGGATGTTGCTTGGCTTTGTGCGCGATATTCCCATAGAAATTGAAGAGGCAGGCGCGATGGACGGTGCCCGTTTGCTCAAACGCCTTGCTTATATTGTGTTTCCGCTGTGTGCGCCGGGTCTGGTGGCAACCGCGATATTTGCCATGATTTTAGGTTGGAATGAATTCTTGTTTTCCTTGTTGTTCATTCATACCCCAGACAAGTTCACGCTCCCTTTGTTTATTGCCAATTTTATGACCGAGGACGGCACCGCATGGGGGCCGCTGATGGCTGTGGGAATTGTTTCTTCGTTACCGATGCTGGCCTTAGCCAGCTATATGCAGCGTTATTTATTGCGTGGCTTTTCAATGGGCTTGAAATAGGAGGCACAACATGAAAAAACTAGAGTTACATCAAGTGAATAAGGCCTATGGCGATAACACGGTGCTGCCCAATATCAATCTCACGGTTGATGAGGGCGAGTTTGTGGTATTTGTAGGGCCTTCGGGTTGTGGTAAGTCGACTTTACTAAGGATGATCGCTGGTTTGGAGTCAATCACTGACGGGCAAATTAGCCTCAACGGACGAAGTCTGAATGGGGTGCATCCCGCCGATCGCAAAGTCGCCATGGTATTTCAGTCTTACGCTTTGTACCCGCACCTGTCGGTAGCAAAAAACATGGCTTTTCCGCTGAAGATGGCCGGAATGGATAAGGCCAGTATCGCCCAGCGGGTGAGTGACACCGCCGACAAATTGCAGCTGACGCCATTGCTCGATCGCTTACCGGGAGAACTCTCTGGTGGGCAGCGTCAGCGAGTCGCCATTGGCCGAGCCATCGTTCGCGATCCGCAGTTGTTTCTATTTGATGAACCGCTATCCAATTTAGATGCGAAATTGCGGAGTGAAATGCGGATCCATCTTAAACAGCTCCATCAAAGCTTACAGTCAACCATGATTTATGTCACTCATGATCAGGTGGAAGCGATGACGCTGGCGGATAAAATTGTGGTGCTTAATCAGGGGAGAATAGAGCAAGTCGGCTCACCGGAGACTTTATATCATCAGCCCGCAAATAAGTTTGTTGCGACTTTTATTGGGTCGCCGATGATGAACTTTATCCAACGAGACGATTTTCAGAGGATTAGTCCTCACACCACGCTGCCTGCTTCGGTGACAAGCTTGGGGCTCCGACCCAATCAGGTGTTGATAGATGCGCTTGCCCCAGACTGTGAAATGCAGATCGAGCTGATCGAGCCGCTGGGGCATTCACGCTTATACCATGGCCAATTGAACGGTCAGCCATTTTTGGTGGAAAGTGATTGTTATTATCGCTTAGCTGACTATTTACCACTTAACTTTGCGAATTCGGTGCTGCATTGCTTCGCGAGTGATGGGCAACGAATTGCAGGCTTGAATGACGCTCAAGCGGTTGGAGCCTTCGATGCCGCATAGTTTTCAACTGGAAGTATTGGGTATCGGCAATGCCTACGACGGTGAGCGAACCAGTGCTAGCCTATTGCTTGAAGAAAATGATTTTCGACTGTTGCTTGACTGCGGGCCAACGGTACCGGCGGCGATTTTTCATCGAAACATGGATCCTGATGCCATTGATGCGATTTATATTACCCATACTCATCCGGATCACTGTTTAGGCTTGAGCTGCTTATTAAATTGGATGGATGCTAAAAAACGCAAGCGGCCATTGCTGTTGATTGCCCAAGCGGAACAATGGCCAGTGCTGGAGCCATTGTTGGCATTCTCCCATTGGCCAGAACCTACGCTCGGATTTGTGATTGAGCGGCAAAATAGCGAATCGCTGTTGGCGATTGGTCCATGGCAAATTGAAACGTCTGTGACCCGTCACGCGGTTGCAAACCTGAGCTTGCAGCTGCGAACTTCGTGGGGGCATCGTTTGTTTTATTCGGGCGATGGTAGCTTGTCTCACAAGGGGCAGCAGTTGGCTGCGCAGAGTGATTGGGTTTTCCTTGAGTGCGAAACACTCAGTCCTCACCCCAGTCATGGGTGTTGGCTGGATATTCAAAAGCTTACTCATAAGCCGGGTAGCCAATGGCGTTTGTATCATATCGACCCCCAATATCGACCTCAGTTGTCGGCCTTGGTGCGTCATATTGCGCACCTAGACCTCGCCGAAGAGGGACAACAGTTGGTGAGCGAAAAATCTGGAGTTATAGATGTTGCCTGAACAATTCGACCATCAATTAAAGGTCGCTTTATCCATCGCCGAACAGGCGGGAGCGATTGCGCTGCAATGGTTTGCCCAACGTGATGCACTAATTATTAGCAGTAAGGGACATCATGATTGGGTTTCACAAGCCGACCAATTGGTGGAACAGTATATTCGAGAAGCCTTGCAGACTGCCTTTCCCGAGCAGCATATACTCGGTGAAGAGAGTGGTGGCGAGTTTTGCTTGCCTTGCTGGGTGGTCGATCCGATTGATGGCACCACTAATTTTTTATATGGTCAGGCTGATTTTGTGGTGAGTATTGCCTTGGTTGATCAGCAAGGGCCGGTGCTTGGGATTATTTATGCGCCGGTGCATCAGCGGATGTTTTATGCTGTGCGAGGGCAGGGGGCTTTTGAGCGTAAAGCGAGCCAGCTGCTGCCTTTGCAGAGTCGGGCGGCAGCTCAGCAGCAGTTGGTGATTGGTTTAAATCTTAATTACCAGGCAGGGATCCCGGAGCGTTATCTGCGGCATAGCCAACAAGTGATCGCGCAGGGGCATCAGGTGCGAGTCAGCGGCTCAGCAGCGTGGACGCTCACTCAAGTCGCTTGTGGTGAGTTAGATGCTTGTTATATGGGACAGGTGAACATTTGGGATGTGATGGCAGCTCAGTTTATTTGTGAGTTAGCAGGGCTTGAAATCGCGCCCTATTTAAGCAAGCAGATGACTGGCCCTGTGTGGGCTTGGCCCAAAGGCTCACCCCTCGCGACTTGGCTAAACCATGAAGACATCATTCATCCAGACCGAGAGCGGCCTGAATATGAATAAAAAAGTAACCGCTGCGGATGTTGCAGCACATGTTGGCGTATCTCGCTCCGCTGTTTCTCGTGCCTTCACGGCGGGGGCCAGTGTTCATCCGAAAAAGCGGGCGAAGATTTTAGCAGCCGCTAAAGAACTTAGTTATCAGCCTAATTTTTTTGCGCGCACCCTCAGTACCCCTGTATCGCGTCAGCGCTCGAACTTGGTGGCGATCCTGATTAGTGATTTTTCGAACCCTTATCAGTCGTATTTGTTTGAACAACTATCAACCGCATTACAGCAAAGTGGTAAGCAACCGATGTTGTTAAATGTGAAGCAGGCTGAAGATATGGATGCGGCCATTCTTCGCCTATCGGGTTATCAGGTTGATGGTGTGATCGCGGTGATGGGCTCGTTACCTGCGACTAGTTTTAACCAGTGTCTTAAACTGTCACTGCCCTTGGTGACCTTAGGTCGCGCTGACGAGCGGGGCTTGATCCCTTCGGTTCAGACCGACAATTTAACCGCGGGTCGCTTAGCGGCCCAGCATTTTGTGTCGCAGGGTTTAACCGAGCTTGGTTTTGTCGCGGGGCGTGCCGATGGGCAAGCATCGCTCGAGCGTTATCAAGGTTTTAAAGAAGCCTTAACGGAACATGGCATCCCAGCACCGTTATTGCTCGAAGCTGGACGTTATACTTATGCCGCCGGTTATGCCTTAGCGGCGCGCGAGCTTACATCGTTACGGCAATTAGCGGGCGTTTTTTGTGCCTCAGATGCTTTAGCGATGGGTTTAATGGATTGTTGTCGAGGGCATGCTGACTTGGCCATACCTAAACAACTTAAAGTGATCGGCTGTGATGATGTTCCGCAAGCCGCATGGCAAGGGTATCAATTGAGTACGGTTGCTCAGCCAGTGGAGCAAATGGTGGCGCAAGTGTTACTGCTATTGCAACGAATGTGGGATGGTGATCAGAGGATTTGCAGTATGAATCGATTGGCGCCGAGTTTAATCATCCGCCAAACTTAAGTTTTATCGCGTTGAGCAAGCACCTACGATGGCTTAAATCTGATAGGTAGAATCAAGGTTGATATCAAGCATGAAGCTATCAGGTTCTCGATTTTTCCTGATAACTTCATGGCTTAGTGCGTTGATGAATTGCGTTTATGCGCTGGGAGGCGTGTAGCCTTCGATATCTACTTCGCCATCTTCAAAGAGGTATTTCACCATTTCAGCTTGTAATAACTCTCGATCATCCAGATTCATTAAATTTAACTTTTTCTCGTTGATCAGCATGGTTTGCTTTTTCTGCCACTGGGTCCAGGCTTCTTTGCTGATGTTGTCGAAGACTCGTTTGCCAACTTCACCGGGGATCAATTGAAAATCTAAACCTTCGGCTTGTTTTTTTAAACGTTGGCAAAATACAGTTCTGGCCATAATTATCCCTTATTGTTTGCTACATGGCGGCTTACGCGGCCCTGAGGCGTTTTTGTGATCGCGTTTGCGCCAAGCTTTGGTGCTTGCTGCATGTTATACCAAAGTTGCCGTCTGGCTGCCATGACTAGTGTGCAGGTGCTGGCGCAAAACCGCTATTGATGATTGAACGATAGTGGCATTTACTTTGAGTCGCTTGCATAGTTTTGACAGAAATGACTCAGCTATAGAAAAACCTATACTTTTTAGGGGGGAGTCTCATAATGGCTTTATGATTGAAACGCGGAGATATTTCATCTAGATGGCGATTAAAACGGGCAGCTTAGGTCAGGCTTTGAGTCATAAATCGACCAGCCTGAGTAATGAAATCCTTGCCGCTATTCTTAATAGTGCAGAAGATTTAATTACCGGGCAAGGTTGGCTCGATAAGGTCAATGTTCTCTTGGAAGAGTTGGGAAAGGTGACTTCTGTGAGTCGGGTATGGATATTTCAAACGCTTGACTTACAAGATGATTACATTCTGCAAGATTATGTTTTTGAATGGGCTGCTGCCGAAAAGTATGTGCAAATTAAGCAGTCTCGGTTTAATTATTTTAAATCGATGTTAAAAGAGCCGGAGTATTCAGAGCTAGTTGAAAGCCGCAAACGGGGTGAGTATCAACAGGTGCTTCCTAAATTACTGCCTGAGTCTTGGTTGAAAAGTCATCTCGAAAGTCAGCAAGTCTTATCGATGTTAACCATTCCGATCATTGTTGAAAATCGCTGGTGGGGAACCTTGGGTTTAGATGATTGTGAGCGCGAATATGACTGGTCTCTTAACGAAATCACCTTGCTTAAAACCGCCAGTTATTTTATCTCTAGTGCGGTGGTTCGGGATAATTTTAGAGCCAAGAAACATCAGCTGGATATCTTAAAACAGAATATGGCTTGTAGTAGCTGGGAGTTTGATCGTCGGCGTGGCTATTTATGGTGTAGCTCTGAGGTCTTAAGTAGCAGTTCGGAGGTTGTACGTAATCAACATTTTACCCCGCGGGAATGGATGAAGCGGATCCACCCCGCTTACCGTAAGCAGTTTCTGAAAGATGCACGCGAGTATTTTAGATCACAAGGGCGTACCTTACGTTGTGATCTAAAGATTATGAAGAATGATGGCAGCTACTGTTGGATAGACATCTCCGCCAATTTATCGACCGATAGCACGCTACTTGATAGTTCTATCGCTGGTATTTGTTGGGATATTTCCGAGCGAAAACAGCAAGAACAACAATTACTTTTACAAGCGACGACCGATCCACTCACCGGGCTGATGAATCGTCGCAAAATGGAGTCGCAGTTGCAGATCTTGATGTACGATAATGCGCAGCGGCAACAAAATTTTTCCTTGGCGGTACTCGACATCGACCACTTTAAGCTAGTGAATGACCGCCATGGGCACAGCGTTGGTGATCAGGTCTTACAACACTTTGCGAAAGTCTGTCATCAATCGCTGCGTAAGCAAGATTATTTTGCGCGGGTCGGTGGAGAAGAGTTTGTCGTGTTACTTCCCAATACTGGTCAGGATGATGCCGATTCTATCTGTCAGCGGATCTGTGAAACGATCCGCAGCACGCCCTTTGCAAACGAGCAGGGAGCGATTCAATACTCGGTGTCTATTGGTTTCACCACCCTCAGCGATGCCAGCCTAAACGCTCAGCAGATGATTGATGCGGCAGACCGCGCGCTTTATCAGGCGAAACAAACCGGACGAGCAAAAGTGGTGAGCAGTCAAGCACTAGAGCTTTAAACGGCTGGACTTGCTTTGGGTGCTCCGTCGATTGAATAGCATCTCAGCGCAGCAGCGCATGGATTGACGGTGCTTGGGCCATCTTAGGTTGAGAGCCAAACTAATCCAGCATAGGGTTTTGATTTGATGGCTTCAAGACGACTGGATAAATTGCCCACATGAATTTCTAATTTGTGCCCATCAGGGTCAAGGATGTAGCGTGATTGTCCTTCACTCTTGTTTACTTTCCATTGTGTTACCGCATGGCATGCTAAGCGTTTACAAAAAGGCTCAAAGTCTGATGAAGAGATATCAAAGGCAAGATGTGTGTAATCATCTTTCGGGCATGGCTTATCCGATGAAAGACAAAACCATAGGTCTCCAAGGGAAAGGTAAGCGCCATCATTCCATTTTACATGTCCTTTGAAGCCGAGCACTTCAATATAGAACTTTAGTGATTGTTCTAAATCGCTCACCGCGAGCGTGATATGGTTCAGGCCTAAAAGCATCTGTTACTCCTACAACATAAGCGTCTTCAGTTCGCGCAAGGTATCGCACTGTAGTGCTCAAGTAAAACTGGCCACGGTTTTATATTTTTTCCAGTACAACTTTTCAGCCTGATCCGGTGGCAACATCTTGTTGTGCTGATGTGGCCTGACTAGGCTGAAATATCCTACGATATAATCCGTTATTGCGTGCTTGGCTTCTAAAAATGCTCGGTAGCCTAGCTCTGGTATCGATTCTGTTTTCAAACTTCTAAAGAAATGCTCCATCGGCGCAGTATCCTAACCATTTCCACGGCGACTCATGCTCGGTTTGATTTGGTATCGGCATTTGTAGTTAGGCAAAGCATAGGCTGATAAATGCTCGTATGGAGGCTGGTAATGCATCAATTGGTCTTCTAAGACCGAGAGCTTGCGAAGTTCGAGATACAGAATGCTTGAAGTTAAAGTTTTGGCAAACATCCCTTCCAGAAGAGGAGTCTATTTCTATCCACAAATTAAACTTATGTAAACGGAGAAGAGCCGAAAAACGAATCAATTTTGGCGTTGCCGATGAATCTACTGGCAACACCAAATCTAAGCTCAGCGGTTTGCTTTAATTTGCCGCTTCTATGGTGCCTTTGAAGGTGGTGTTTAAGAAGTCCTTTATCTCTTGAGAGTGATAAATCGAGATAATCTTTTGAAATACTTCCTTGTTTTTGTCTTCATCTCGCGCGGCCACAACCATCACGGCTAAAGGCGCGTCTTTTGGCTCCAAGTAAATACCTTGTTTCTTAGGATCTAGTCCTGCAGACATCACGTAGTTCATGGTAATTACCGCAGCATCTACATCGTCAAGTGTGCGTGGCAGTTGAGCGGCATCGACTTCGACAAATCGAATACTCTTTGGATTGCTGATAATATCTTGCAAAGAAGCACTGAAGCCAAGGTTTTCTTTTAGCGAAATCAACCCTGCATCTTCGAGTAGTAATAGCCCACGGCCGCCATTGGTTGGATCGTTTGGAATCGCAATTCGAGCATGCTCTGGGATTGCGTCCAGCGTTGTGTACTTGTTAGAGTAAACGCCCATACGCATCAAAATGGAACGACCAATAGAGACTAAGTGACTATTGTGACTGTCGTTAAAGTTATCGAGAAACGGCTGATGTTGATAACTATTAAGGTCGATGCTTCCATCGCTTAGCGCGGCGTTAGGGGTGATATAGTCTGAGAACTCAACTACTTGAATGTTGATCCCTTGTTTTGCTGCTTGTTTGGCGACCGCTTCTACAACTTGTGCATGTGGGCCAACTGTTGCGCCAATTTTGATAAGCGATTCGTCTTTTTGCCCACATCCTGTTACGCCGAATACGAGTGTTAATGCCAACAGCGATGTTGTGATTTTTTTGTAGCTTTTCATGATAATCCCATTTAAATAACAAAAGACATTCAGATGTCTAGACGCCCATAATATCGATTAACGTGATTTGGTCAATAGCTTTTTAAAAGTGAAGTCAAATTGAGCTTATTACGATGTAAAATGCGTTTGTTTGCTAGGGGTTTACGCGACAAAAAGAGAGCTACTGATATAACTAGGAGAGCTAAACGAGCTTAGCTTGAAGGCTAAGAGTAAAGCTCCTTTCCATAAGATAAGTTCTCTAGCAAACTATGGAGCAAAAACGTGTTTCGCTATAACACGCTTCTGGACAAAAGCTTGCTAGAGCATTCACTTATTCAATTGGTAAGGCCTGAACCTGAAAATCAATCCGCAGCCGTCATTGGAATGCAAAGGCGCTAATCGACCGTTGTATTTTAAACACTTTCAGGAAGCGCCCTGTGCGGAGCCGCATGCAGGGTGTTGTATGGGGGAGGCTAGAGACCCCCGGCTACCCGATTAGGTGAAGTCTGCAAGTTGGTACTTTAACTTTGGTAACATTCTTTTTTGCGGGATACTTTTCACCTCACCAATTCTCACGGCACCTTTATGAAGGTAAAACCCTTCGGCATCAGGCTCTGATATGATGCTGAACTCCCTAATCTTCAAACGATTACACTCTCGAAGTATCTCTTTAAAAACTAGATTTGCTATCCCTTTTCCTGCAATCTCAGGTCATAACCATAGATGATCTAGTTCATCAGAGTTGGTTCTTTTAATAGTAAAAAACTAATTGTTTTAGAGTCTAGTAAAACAACCTTCACAAGATTCTCTGCAATATATCCTTCTTCAATCCTAAGGTCTTTCGCCAAATCTCTAACTGCTCTCTTGAATAGCCCCAATAGCCTTTGGACTCAATTGCTATATCGCTTAATAGCTGTGACTGTTCAGGAGCAGCATCACTAAACTCAATCATTTTCCTTCATATTATCTAACGCCTCATTACGACCTTTTACGCACAGGAAATATGTCCATGCAAGCAATATTATTTGCAGGGGCGCACGAATTAGTAAATAAACAGGCCCCCATTGATGCCCACCAAGACCAATACTATTTGATGCCGCATAAATATTTGCTGGAAAGAAAATAACAAGAACTACAATAGCAAGCTTTGCTGCAATAGGTTGATATCTTGGGAAAAAAAGAGCAATGGCTATCAATAGCTCAAGAAAACCAGTGATATAGACTAATGCTAGGCGGTAAGGAACCCAAGGCGGTAGCATTTCCACCATTCCTTCCGTTTTAAGAAGGTGGCCAAAGAAGAAGAATGTAAATGCTATTCCCAGTCCCCAACTGGCATGCTTGGTAACATTCAAAGGCCTGTCGTTAAACTTTGAATAAACAAAGGCGATGCTCAACGGACAGGACAACAGCAAAAGGGTGATTATTGGAGTTACCATCGTTCCCTCATGAGGTCATAAAGCCTAAATAATGGTCAAATATCAGTTGGTTAAAATAAGCGCCGTAGGAGTAAAAACCAACTGTTATGTGTCCTGATTAATTTGCTTATTATGTGTTCCATGTAAATATGCTTGCGTGAAAATATAAGAGACATACAGATATAGCAATCACACAAGCTGACTGTTGATTTTTACCAAGTTTTATTACTTTAACAGCCTCAAGAATACTTGCAACTAAACAAAGAGCTACCCCTGTGCCAATTAATATATAAGTTGAATTCTTATCTATTAAATAGAATGGGGTTGGCTCGGCGCCCACACCCGAGGTAGCGTTATGAAAGGAGCCAGAAATAAGCTCAGAATACTTGCTATTCATTCTGCTGAATCGGCATTCTCGAAACCTGAGTTGGTTAAGAGAGTTACGAGAACAGCCAGAATTATTAGCACAACACTAGATATTTCATCCGATCGGACTTAGGTGCGGTGGCGCAAAATTAGCAGCCGTCATTGGAATGCAAAGGCGCTAATCGGCCGTTGTATTTTAAACATTTTCAGGAAGCGCCCTGTGCGAAGCCGCATGCAGGGTGTTGTGGGAGGGAGCCTAGAGACCTCCGGCTACCCGATTAACTGGCTAAACTTCAAACGTGAGAAAGTGCATAAGTAAATCAATATCAACTTGCTCAGACTGTGTGTAATTTCCCCCAACTAAACCAAAAATTGCAGACTGCCAAAACTTCAGAGCGGCTTCATTGCCAATTAGCACTCGGATTTGCCATTGACCTGAAAACTGCGCTGTCACCAATTTCAGAGCTTGTTTTCCGACACCTTTTCCCTTGAACTTTCGTAGTACAAAGAACTGCTCAACATCGTAAAATTGCCTGTTAGTTGGGTACTTTCGAACCAGAACAAAACCAGCTAACTCAGTATCAGCGTAAATAAAGTATGGAACATGATCTTCCTGCTTCCAATATACATCCAAGCTGCTTTTATTAAACGTAAAGTGACCATTCTCATTCGGAGACCAGCCCATATGCTCAGACATATCATAAATATAATATGGGAACAGACTCTCAAGAATATGACGAGATTTTGCTCCAATTTTTACTAGAGAAACTTCCATTTTAGTCCTTGCCAGTTAACGCTTTGCTCACCGACACAAAAACGAAGCGTAGCAGTATGTGTCCGAGTGCAGTAACTTTTTATGCCTTGCTTACACCAAACCACGATTTGAGCTTTAAGCTCCATTTTTTTTCGTAGAATGGCTTAGTTTGATTTATAAAGTATTGGCTAAGACCAGAATCATTTTCATTGATTCTGTAGATATCAACAGGCTCGCCTTTGGGCGCGGTATCGCCAGCTACGTTGCCAGCTTCTCTCATAACCTTTTCAATATCACCATCTGCCTCTATACCAACTATTAGATGTGGTTTCTCGTCAATAGACTTGTCATGCATGAGTGCTAGATAAGCTTTTCTAACATTGCTATGTTTTGCCAATAGCTGGGTAAGTGAGTCAACCATTTTTGACGGGTAATTAGAAGGCTGCCCCAGCAGAACCTTAGTTTCTTTCTCTACCATTCTCTGAGAAGGAGCCTGACTTATGCCTATAGATAACAAGTGTGCAACTTCTTCAGGAACAAACTCTTTTCCGTAATCTGATTTGGGGTTAAGAAATAGCGTAGCTCCTTGAGTCATTTCAAACAAAGAGCGTACTGGTAGGGCCAAATATGATTCTTCGCTATTGATTGATTTTTGCAACACTTCTAGCGAGGAAAAGAACGGAATTACAGGTGAGCCATCTGCCTTTTCCCAATGCTGTATTTGAATTTTATCAACCGCTTCGGGATTCACTTCTCCGTCCGAGCCCGACATTCCAGTTGTACCAAGCACAAATATCTGTGAGCTTAGTAGTACTTCACAGAATTGTGGCCGATGGGCTGGCTCGTCAGCAGCTAACCTTAAAATCTCTTCTAGTTTATTTTCTTCGGTTATTTCCACGATTCTTCCTTTAGGCATCAACGCCCGATTAAGGTGTGAAGCACGCTGCCGCAGAACTCAATTTGACTACCGTAAACACTGAATTCAACCCAAACCAAAAATGCCAAGCGTGCAGAATCACTCTTAAATTGTTTGTGTACGCCCAGCATGGGCATGAACTAATGAGGTGAAAGTCCTCTGTAGGAAGATCACCGTTTAATATTACTTTGATTATTAAACGCTAACTACTGGCGAATGACAAGGGCATTACCGCGAGGGAATGTCTGAAGGAAGCCGGACGCCTTTTTATCTAAAGAGAGGGCGAGCTGATGAACAAGAACATCATATGAGGCGTAGGCTGGAGGCGAGTTGGCACAAGACAACGAAGCCATGTGATCTAACGGCCACCGTAAATGATGCAGCAGTGCAGAGAAAAGAGAAAGTGCATGTTCTACTTCTTATAAACAAAGAGTGGGGAGCTCTGCTTAACAAGCGATCGTTTAACTCACTCCATGGCGGTTATCAGCAGACTGCGTTTTTAGATAAAGAGCCCAATGCCGCTTTATTGTGTAATGGTTGGGACATGGTGAAGGCCTGAACCTGAAAATCAATGAGGAGCCTGTGCAGCTCATTGTCTCCGTATCCGACCGGACTGAGGAGTCATGGCGCAAAAAACAGAAGCCATCATTGGAATGCAAAGGAGCTAATCGGCCGTTGTATTTTAACCGTTTTCAGGAAACGCCCTGTGCGGAGCCGCATGCAGGGTGTTGTGGGGGCTGGAAGTTAGATGTATTAGTTCCGACTAGATCTGACACTACTTCTTGAAAAGTAGAGAGTTACCCGTTTTGATAAAGGTGTTGAATCTTTAATCAAAATATCCAAAAAGGAAGGTAACTGTCAGATCAGGTCTGAGCTACTACAAGTTAGATACCTCCGGCTACCCGATTAGGCATGTTGCTCATTGTCGCTGTCTAAGTCCAATTTCATAATTTCTTCGAAAAGAAAGTGCATTCCCAATAAAAGTTGATCGAACTCAGAAGCGTAATCCCCTTCATCAATATTTAGCTTTGACATAGTCTTTTCGTATTCCGTACCTTTTCTATGTGCTACACCAGTTGATCTAACGGACTGAACCCCTTTCAATAGTCTGGATAGAGCCGAAAAGTGCGCGGATTCTAACTTTTCAAGAAGAGCTTCCATTAATGATATTGATTTAGTCGATTTGTCAGTTACTCCGAGGTGATTTCTAAGCGACTTAACGTTTATTGAGTCTATCGTGATTTTTGTAAGAGCAAGCACTTGAGCGTCAAATTCCGACTGTTCATTACTTAGCATTGACCGCAACGATTCATAGAAATGCTCATCCTTAGTAGAAAGAGGCAAGAAAAGATACCAGCCGTATTTTTTGTACCAATATTCTTGTATGTCTCTAAACTTCTGTTTAAATCTGTGCTCTGGATTTTCAGCATCGTAGAAATTGCCCAAAAAGCTCCGTTCAAAATTTGTTCTACTAATTTTTCTTCCGTCGGGTATCAAATTAAAGCTTTTCCAATAAACCTGTTCTTTACTTGGCAAGTCCCTGCCTAAATCCCCCAAAAATACTGACACATGATTTGGTGAATTATTATCAAACCTCAAACTCCACGAACCAGTCCTATATAAATGCCCATCTGTAATTTCATAATCAGAGGAACTGTAGTATTTCTGCATAACTTCTTTACGAAAAAATACTGGAGTTAGGTAATGAGGAGCATCAGGATTAGCGCCGAAATAATTAGCCAACAGTTCAGGGTTACACGAAAACATTTCAGGATCATCAATATCACCATCAATAATGAAATCCTGATACACCTTCTCTTGCTCAAATGGCCATACACCACACTTTTCCACGGATTCACATCGAATCAGCTTTTTTCCTAAGATCCTCGAAAAAGATGTGTATCCATCTGAATATGAATCTCCGGAATAGATTGTGTAGGTAAGCGATTCACCATTTACGTCGTCAGAAAAACCTGTTCTCTGCTCGTAATGCCGAGTCAGTTCAAAATATAGAAGCAGGTTCATCTGGCGTGCGGCCATAAAGGAACGTAAGTATCGCTTTCGGATTTTTACTTCATTTCGTTCCACTTTTATCACTTCAACTTCATCACCAGCTTCATCGAAGCTGAGAAAAGAGCCAGTTTTGTTGTCATGATATAGGTTGTAAAACAGGCGAAACTCTTCAAGAATTTCTATGTAGTCTTCCTTTCTTCCATGAAAATCTCGAACTAGAATTGGTCTCAAAAAATCATCATCTGAATTGGTGTAGTAAGTCATAATTTCTTCACCATCTTGATATGACGTACAAAAACCCGGCCCCCCACTGCCTATCATCAAGTCCCAGCCAGGTCGCTTCATTGCATGTACCGTTTTTTCTTGACTAACAAGGGCGCAATACATTCCACCATCATGATCAGTATTGTTAATTGGCTCGCGTTTATAGACTGTAACCCAAAGCTCTTCGCCGTGCTTGTTGGATAAAAAGTCGATAAAGTCTTCAAAAGGACTATTTGACATACTTAAAAATTATTTCCTTTTTCGCCGACAGCGGCGCTGTTGTTAGGAGTTTTCTGGTTTCTTAGCCCAGGATGCGTTTTCGAAGTAACCGAGTTCTTTTTGTATTCCAATTACTTGTTCTTCGAAGTCATCATTCCATTCTGGGATATCTACATAAACAATATCGTGAGAGTACCCAACCTCTGACGGCCCCAACTTATCTCTTGATATGCCAACTACAATTTGGACATCGGGAAGGCGACCTCTTACAACCAAGCACCTTAAGCCTAGCTCTTGAACCCTGGCTTCTCGATCACTGCTTGGCCCTAGATGGAATACAAATGCCGTGTTTTTGTGCGCCAAAACTACTCTTGCAGCAATGTTTAACTCAGGCTTCTGTAAAAACTCAGAAAAGGCATCGACTAGATTTGCTCTGTGACCACGCGGCTGGAGGGCCATTTGAACAAGAGCCTGCTGATTATCAGTGACTTGATTTGTGCCATATTCAAACATTCCATCAGTAAGGAGATCACCCACAAAATGCTCGATCAACTTGTCCCAAAAATATGAATCCTTATAAGACTCTTGGATCGCTTTGTAGTCATCAGAGTCTATGAACCCTCCAAAAACCGTATCATCAATTATTAGTAAATCAGCTTCTTCGTAAGGGAACGAATGATTGTTTAATAAATAGATAGCCAATAAGTCTTCAATGCCACCGCCGCTGAAAACTATATTGGCCCTGTTTATTAGAGCCTCAACTTCGGAAAGAAAACCAACGAAGTCCGTGATCGTATCTAGAAGGCCAAAAATTGCTCCAAGGCTAAACTCATCGCAAACATGTACGATTCCATAACCTAGGTCTCCCGACTTTGTGGGTATTCTTCGTTGAGCCCCAAGTGATACAGATACACGATGTACGATTCGCTCCTCTTTTGGTGGCAATTCTACCTTTCGGCAATCGTGCCTGGTGAACTCAACAGAAGAATCTAGCCATCGTTCTGCGCCCCATATTTGAGAAGCCGACTTATCTATTGCTGCTTTAGTCCACCTCTTCCAGCCAGCTTCATCACCTGTATCTTTGTACTTAATATCCTTTACAGAAATGATAACGATATGGTTTCCGCAGACAATTAAGCAATCACAAAGCTCTTTTCCTTTCTTCCCAATTGGATTTGGATGAGTCCAAAGATTAAGAAAAGCTCTCTCACTAATAGAGTTCACAAATTTTTCTGATTCAGTCAATCCCTCGGACATGCAATCCTCTCGGCGTGATGCCTAACCCATATATTCTCTAATGACTCTAAAGTTAACATCGACAATAGTGACGTTCAATCAGACAGTTAACAGATCCAGCACTTCGACTGTCTGCGTGAAAGATGGAAAAGTCATGCGAATACATGGAAACGGCAAGGTCTGAGTATATACACAGGAGTTTAGTAAGCCTCTCCAACTCGCTTTGGGGCAAAAACGATTTAGCACAAAAAGGTCGGTTAATCGCTGCTGCTTCTCATTCTTTCTGCTGATTGCTGAGTCAGCCACAAGTTTCATGAATCGTTATCACCTTGGGTGAAAGCGGTGAAGAATCAAGCAAAAGCCCCATCATCAACGAGTGCTTAAGGGCTACAAGCATTCACGCAGATTTTCTCTTAAGCTGGGCTGCTGTTATTGCGACTGACCCAATAGGCGTGACTGAATCAATGCATTGCTCAGAGTAATTAGAGGGCGGTTTTTTCCTGTTTATTTTTATGCGGTTTAGGGGATTTGAATTTCGCTTCAGCGTTTAAGTATTGTTTGAGCTAAAAGCGCTTGCCGATGCTTAGGCGTAATAAATCGGCGTCGTCTTGGTGGCCTTGATAATCCATCACCCGGCTAAGGCTGAGACCAAAGTAGCCCGAATGAAAAAAATGCCAAGCAGGGAAGTAGTTCATGCCAAAGCTAATTATGCCTTTCAAGTCGTAAGCGCTGCGGTGTTCTATTTTGTCTTGCGCGAGGTAGCCGCCCGCCCCAATTCGCCCTTCGAAATGACTCCCTAGCGGGACTATTTTCCAAAGCTGACTGGTAAAGCCGCGTCGACTGCTGGCCCCGTTGTTACCGCCTTCATCGATATAAGCCAAGGATAAGGCAAGATGATGATTAAAGTGTTTTGCCATATCGATACTGTAACCAATGGTGGTGGTTGGTCCGCCATGGTTAATTTTGGTGTTAACCAGAGATATCGACAAATCGTTGAGCCACGCGGAAGAGGCTGGTCTGCTTTGGTGATTTGCGTTATCTATATCAAAGCCCAAACCAATCAGCAAGGAATTGCTATGCGGGCGATTTGGCACCAAGTAACTATTAAGTTGCAAACGAAGTTGGGCGCTTTGGCTTAAATAGGAAAGTGGATAGATAACGCTAAGGGTGCTCATTGCACCGAGTCGTTTTTCGTTTAGTTCAAGGCCTGAGTGATCAACGGTGGTATTAAAGGACATGTAAGGGCCTGCACCGATCTCGAAGCGGAAGCTATCTGTTGGAACGTAGATGTAGCTGACATGAGTTGAAAAACCATCTCGGTGGTGATTATAGGCGTGGCCTTCGTTGGCATGAACGAAATCGACTCGCCAACTTTGAGCAAAGTGCTGGGCGAAGCGAATATCAAAGGAACGGAAGTGCTGTTTTTTTTGCTCGTCGGTCACGTCATCCTCTAGGTAGGTAATACCACTGCCACCTGCCATTGAAAAGTAGCTCTCTGTGCTGTGGGAGCTTCGTGTTTTTGCGGTGAGGGGCAATGAGCACAGCGTGAGCCACAGGCTTATCATGAGTGGCTTGCTGGTTAACAGTTGAACAATGGCGTGGCTAGATAAAATCATGGATCATTTTTGTTAGTGTTTTAATTTAATTAAAACAGCCGCTTGGCTACTATTAGACTGAAATTCAGCTTAGCTTTAATTTGATGGTTTTGTCACTGAAGAAATTAAAGAAATTAAAGATGAGTTACTTTTCACTGCGCTCGGCCGATGTGGGTAGTGACGGTTTGGTGCATCATTAGCGGTGATGTTGTGTCGTGCGGTTTTAGTTCTAGAGGGTCAGTTTACGAATGGCGCAGACTGACCTACTTTATGCATCTAAGGTTTACTGGGGCTCATTTAGCGCTGATTTCACCACGACTCTTATCGTTCCTCTTCCCGCAGCGTGAGCACCTCATAGCCTACAGGGGTGACTAAGATGGTGTGTTCCGATTGTGCAGAAAGTTTTTTGTCACGGGTGACGACGGTCCAGCCATCTTTTTTGGTTTTAACTTTTGCGGAACCTTGATTGACCATCGGTTCGATGGTGAAAATCATGCCCTCTTTTAGCTCAAGGCCTCGGTTTGGCGTACCGTAATGCAGCACTTGTGGTGCTTCGTGCATTGCTTGCCCTATCCCGTGGCCACAGTATTCTTTCACGATACTATAGCCACGGCGTTCCGCATATTGTTGAATCGCATGGCCAATATCGCCAAGTTTAGCGCCTGGCTTCACTTGTTTAATTCCAGCCCACATTGCCTCATAGGTGGCTTGGGCCAGCTTTTTAGCTGCCGGTGACGCTTCTGGCATGAGATACATCTTGCTTGAGTCTGCAATAAAACCATTTTTCTCTAAGGTAATATCTAAGTTAATGATGTCGGTCCTTTTTAATCGCTGACTAGGCGTTGGAACCCCATGACATACCACTTCATTGATTGAAGAGTTTAAAACATATTGATAACCATATTGGCCTTTGCTCGCTGGCCGAGCATTAAGATCATTGACAATAAAATGTTCTACTTTGTCATTTATTTCTAGGGTAGAGAGGCCGGGTTTAAGGTAGCGGTCTAACATCTGAAAGACCTGTGTCAGTAGGTGCCCGGCATGGCGCATTAATTCAATTTCACTTGCCGATTTAATCTTTACGCCATTATTCATCGGTATGCGCTTCTTGTATGGCGACTTTGGCGACTTTGGCGACAGAGACCTCTGCTGATTTGAGTAGTTCTGAGACGATTTGATTGAATGAGCGTTGCGGATGAAGCTCGGCTAGCATCCCAATGCGGATCCAGAATTCAGCTTGCGAATTGATCGAGCGTGACATGACAGAACTGGCTTTTCGGATTTCTTGATGGAGTTCTTCGGAAATTTTAACAATACCCATTTTATATAATTCGTTTACGAAACGTATACGAATCATATATCGATTTCGTCATGAGTCAAGATAATTGGGCGGAGCCATTGGTGGCGGCTTGCTAAATATTGTTCTCTACTAAAGGGTAAGCCGCTGAATCACAGGCCGACCACTAAGCATTGAAGTTAGCTTGAATGAAGCGCCCAAAATACCAGCACTTAGTGAAATGTACTGGCATTTTGAGGCTTGATGCTTTGACTCTATTTACATATTTTTTAAGATGAATTTTTTGATTGGGGTGGGTAAGCCGCGCGCTTCGAGTTCACTTAATGAGACCCAATGTTGTTCCAGATGTGGTTCATTTATTTGATCAACGGACCAAACCTGCGCCTCTAATTTATAGTGGGTAAAGGTGTGTTTAAAGTTTCCTTTTAATTCAGCGCCGATCAACACTGGGTCGAGATGGACCTGCGGTAGGCACCACAGCGCCCCCCAAATCCCCCCTTCACCACGCCGCTCTAGCAAAATCTTTCCTTGATCTTCTACCCATAAAAAATGACCGGGTTTGGTGGGGATCACCTTTTTCGGTTTTGCGGTGGGTAGCTGTTCGACTCGTTGGCTTAGAAATGCTGCGCAGCAATCGATAAAGGCACAGTCTTCACAAAGTGGTTTTTTGGGTTTACAGCGGGTTGCCCCCATGTCCAGCAGGCCTTGAGCAAAGGCGCGATTGTGTTGTTTAGGGGTGTAAGTTTCGGCAAGCTGCCACAGTTGCCGGTCAACTTTGCTGGTGCCGGGGACGCCCTCTATTCCAAATAGGCGGCAGAATAGGCGTTTTACGTTGCCATCGACAATTGGACCGTAACGATTATAAGCAAAGGAAGCAATGGCTCCGGCGGTGTAACGACCCACACCGGGGATCTGTTGCAAGGTGTTCACATCTTCTGGGAATTTCCCCTGGCATTCGCTTTGAATATAAATGGCGGCTTTGCGCAGGTTACGAGCGCGAGAATAGTAGCCCAATCCTTGCCAATGGCTCATTACTTGGTCTTCAGTGGCTGCGGCTAAGATCTGCACATTGGGGAAACTTTGCATCCAGCGCTCAAAATAAGGGATCACCGTTTTCACCTGGGTTTGCTGCAGCATAATTTCCGAGACCAGCACCCGATAGGGGCTTGGATCTTGCTGCCAAGGTAAATCATGACGGCCGTGCTGCTTTTGCCAAGCGATTAATCGTTGTTGAAAGTCATCTGAATTCAGCGGGGGATTATTCATTGCCATTGTTTCTCAGTCGCTAGCTTGGAGTCTGAAGGATTAAGGAGCAAAGTGCCTCGGGCTTGATTGAAGCCCCAAGTCTTATGTTCGCGAAAACCTGTTAGCTCATATAGTGGGTCGGTAGAGCGGTGGTACTTTTCATCACTTCCATGGAAAAAGCCGAACTGACGTCGGTAAAAGCCAGCCGCTCGATAAGCTTTTTATACACTTGATCGTAATCATCGATGCTGGGTACCACCACTTGCAGTAAATAATCGACGCTGCCACTCATTCGATGGGCCTCGATAATCTCTGGAATATCTTCGATGGCCTGTTTAAAGAGTGCCAGCCATTGAGGGTCGTGTTGGGCGGTGCGAACACTGACAAACACCGTGACCCCAAGGTTTAATTTTTGGCGGTCGAGCAGTGCCACCTTATGGCGAATAAAACCGGCATTTTCCAATTTTTGTACCCGTCGCCAGCAAGGCGTTGCGGATAAACCGACCCGTTCGGCGATCTCATTTAAGGGAATGCTCACATCCCGTTGCAATAGATTTAGGATTAACTTGTCTTTACTATCTAGTTTCATTTTTCGTTTATGGATGCAAATTGGAAATGAAATACTATTTTCTCCCGCTTTTATCGAACAAACAACCCTTTTATTTATAAGGCTACTGCTCGAAGATTTTAAAAATACTCGCTGGGGCAGAGCAGAATCGATGACCTTGAAAGCGGTGACATACTCTCGGCTCATTGCACTCGTTTAAACTTTCTAACGCCAGATCTCTCCAAGTGTTTCTGAGGTTGTGCTCTCTCACGTATGCTGAGTGATGCTTTGTCGACTAAAGGTATTAGAGCGATGCTATGGGCTCTTAGGTTTGTAGCTTTTAAGTTGCTCTGTAACAGCCGAACTTAGGATTTTTGTTTGGTGAAATGAATTAGATCAAATAACATCGGTTCATAAGCACGAGGCATGATAGGCGATTAACGGGGAAACTGCATATTGGAAATTAAAATTGCTAAAAAAGAAAATGCTGAACTGATACTTCATTTTATAAAGGCCTTGGCTATCGCCGAAGGGTTTCCCTTCGAAGTCACGGTGACTCAAGAGGACCTGGAAAATAATCTATTGAGTTCAACGTCTAATGCTGAGGCCATTATTTTTTATGTTAACAATAAACCCTGTGGATTTGCAGTGTATTACTATACATTCTCGACAACGACAGGACAGCGCGGTTTACATTTGGATGATTTATATATTGAACCCGCTTATCAAGATCAAGGATTTGGCAAACAGGTTCTGGTTTACTTGTCACATTTAGCCATCGAGAATCAGTGTGCTCGTTTCGAATGGTGGGCCTTAAAAACAAATGATGCCGCGATAAAGTTTTATAAAAATATAGGTGCCCACAAACTTGAAGAAATCAGCGTTTTTCGCTTAGATCTTCAGGGGATTTTGAGTTTGTCTGATGGTGAGCCAATCAGCAATCAATGAGTGACAAGTCACCGTTCATCGATGGGGCACGTTAAAGCGAGGCATCTCAGAAATGTGCGTTTACGACATTCCCCCCTCACCGAGCGTCTAGGAAGTTTAAAATGAAACCCTTATTTCAAGTAGCTAAAAACAAGGATTTTGCCGAGCGTTTGACTCGTCAAAATATGCAAGCTTATTACCAGCAACTTGGGATCCTCTGGGATCAGGCAGCCTTCGATATAAATTGGCATGAGTTTGAAAATTATGAGATTGCTGTAAATCGATGTCCTGTAGGTATGCTTCGTATCAGCCACGATGAGCTTGCTTATTATATTCGAGATCTTCAAATTGAGCCGACTTGGCAGGGGCAAGGTTTGGGCTCTCAAGCGCTTAGTTATGCAATTGAGCTTGCTAGAAAAGCTGATGTCCGATTGCTGAGGTTGTGTGTGTTTGAGACGAATCCGGCGCTTGCTTTATACCAGCGTAAAGGATTTCGGATCTGCAAAACAGAGAGGTATGTCCACTATATGGCACGCGAGCTTAACTAAGCCAAAATAATCCCACCGCTCCAGTGACTTGTTTGCTTATTCACAGGCGATACGGTTGGCTTGGCTCTCTTGGCTGAGCATGATCACTTCCCCATTCAGACTAAGGGCCATTATTTAGTGCCACCCGCCTAAAGTTCGCTAATGGAGAATGTGGCTGTCTTTGCTATCTATTGCTGGTCATTCTTTTTTGTTCGCTGATGCGTTCTTGAAGGCGGGGCTTGTTTATTAAGATTCATACTCATCAAAGCGATAATCAATACAAATTCAATCTTTATTTATATTAATGGTTTTGGTTTTTATTTAGGGTTGATTTAAATTCTAGTTTAAAATGTTTTGGTTTAAGAGTAATAACTTAAAGCGCAAGTTTTGAATTCATCTCAACTATTTATCTATATTTAACATGTTTTTATCTTAATGTGTCTCTTTACTTGATAATGAAATAATGTTCTTTTTTGTATTCTTGAATATAGGTATTATTTATTAAATTCATGGTCACAAAAATTATAATTAATATCTTTTTTATCTTGTTTCATATTCAGTGAAATAATATCGTGGCCTGGTTCGGGCAAGTTTTTCTTCGGGTCTTAAACCCTTTATTTTACGGTGGGTAATTAAAATAAACGTATTGAGGTTCTATGCTGAAAACAATCTATTTCCTTTGTTTTATCTCTCTGGCGAGCTTTGCAAAACCACTGAGAATTCCCGATACATCAGCGGGCAATATCTTTCCTGCGGTATTGGCTCAAGAAATCGTCAAGCGGAGTGAGCTTTACGACAGCGTTGCCTACCCTTACGGGGCTGTCGGCGATGTCGTCATTACCAAGGCAGTGGCCGATCTGAATGATGGGGGATTAGATTTAATATGGACGGCCACCTCTGCTGAGCGAGAGCTGGAATTAACTGCGATTTATTTCCCTATTTTCCGCGGCATCATCGGGATGCGCCTAGGGATTATTAAACAGCAAAATCGCCAGCGCTTTAGTCAGGTTAACAGTTGGGATGAGATGCGGGAGTATATTCCGTGCCAGGGTAAGCTATGGGCCGACACCGCCATTTTGGAAGCAAATGGGGTGAAGGTGGCCAAAAGTTTGGGTTATCCGAATATCTTTGCGATGGTCGAAGCGGAACGCTGTGATTATTTTCCTCGGGGAATTTTTGAACCTTGGGGAGAGCTGCAACGGGAAGCTCAGTATAATTTAACTGTCGATCCCTATGTGATGCTGCGTTATAAAATGCCACTGTTGTTCTTTGTAAAAAAAGACAATCAGCATTTAGCGGAGCACTTATACGGCATTTTACAGCAGATGTTTGAAGACGGCAGCTATCAGGCCTTATTTCTCAATCACCCAGACGTGAAAAATGCTTTGCAGCAAGGTCAGTTGGCGCAACGCCGTATCTTTGATTTAGACAACCCTTACTTAACTGAAAAAGTGCGAGCCATCCCCCAAGAGTTTTGGTTTGACCCCGTTGTTGGAAATTAATTTATGAAAACTATTACCGCTAAACTCTCTAGTTTACTTGTTGCGACTATCCTGATTGTGGGCCTGCTGGTTGTGGGCGTGTTGTACTGGAATAGCAATGCCAGCCAGACTCAGCAATACGAGCATCAAAAACAAGCCCTAAGCAAACAAATGAGTATTATTCTAAATGAACCGATATTTGTTTATGACTTGGATGTCATTCAAGCGATTATTAATTCTTTCAGTGATGATTCAATGATTGTCGGCATTAAAGTCAGCGATCAACGTGGTAAGTTGATGGCGAAAAGTGTGACTCGTCAAGCCAGTGTTGATGATAATTTAATCATACCGATGGCGTGGGACGGCAAAGCCACCGGTCAAATTGAAGTTGCAGTGACGCGTCAAGTCATGGACTCCGCCTTAATCCAGAAATTACATCAAGAGATTCTCACCATCGTTGTCATGGCGGCTCTAATTCTAATATTAATGATCGTATCGCTGCGTCAGTTAGTGATCCGTCCCTTAGCGGATGTAAATATCATGCTGGCCGGAATTGCCGAAGGTGATGGCGATTTAACCGCCCGGATCCCACTCCAGAGTGATGATGAAATTGGCCAGCTAAGTCGCAGTTTTAATAGTTTTATTCAAACCGTGCAACACATTGTGCAGGATATGGCGGATGCAGCCGGTCACTTAGAGCTGGTATCCGAAAATGTGCGGATGATTAATGATAAAAGCACCGCCAATACCATCGAGCAGACTGAGCTCACCAGCACCTCTTTGGGTAATCTTCAGCAACTGGGAATTGCCACCAAAGACATTGCCGGGAATGCCGCAAATACTGCCAGTAAAACGCAGCAGGCTTATCAACTTTCCATCGAAGGACATCGGGCCATTGATGATAATATTGCTCAGGTAACAGCGCTGGTTGATAACTTAGATAAGACTGCTGAAGATGTAAGTAACCTGAAACAAGTGAGTGATAATATTGGTAGTGTATTAGATGTGATTAAAGGCATTGCCGAACAAACCAACCTCTTGGCCTTGAATGCGGCCATTGAGGCCGCACGGGCAGGGGAGTTGGGACGTGGTTTTGCCGTGGTGGCCGATGAAGTAAGGGCGCTTGCCAGAAAAACCCACCAATCAACCACTGAAATTGAACAAATTATCGGTAATCTGCAAACTCAGGCCGAAACTTCTTATCAAGCCACGCGAGCGGGTAAGGTGATGGTGAGTGAAACCATCAAGTCGGCGCAGGGCACGGGTGAGTCTTTGGTTCAGATTAAGCAAGAAATGAGTTCGGTGAATGACATGGTGAACATGATAGCCAGCGCCAGTGAGGAGCAAGCCAATGTGACCAATGCGGTCACCAAGGATGTGGAATCGTTGAGCCAAGGTACGGCGTCGTTGAGTCAGGACAGTAAGCAGTTACAACAAGCCACTGAAGACTTGCTTGAGGTGAGCGTTCAGATGGTACAACAGGTGAATCGTTTTAAACATAAGTAAGCTGCGTTGAGCGAAGCATTGTGCTGTTTATGCGGATATCGCGCTGAAAGGGGGCATCGATAGGCCCCCTTTTATATGTCTATGAGCTGTTAATCGAACTCGCGGTATGTTTGGCCATACTTATGCGTCACCAACTTTGCAGCATTGCTGCTCAGCCATTTGAGGCGCAATGGTGATCTTACTGTTCGTTGCCTGAGGGATTACCGATGAACGCCAAGACCTTGCTTGAACGTTTTTTAATCATTGAAGACCTTCGCCAAGATTGAAAAACTAAGCCAAAATAGTCGCGCCGCTCCAGCTTGTTTGCTTATTCACAGGCGCTACGGTTGGCTTGGCTCTATCGGCAGAGCATGATCACTTCCCCATTCAGACCAAGAGCCATCATAAAGTGCCACCTGCGTGTAGTTCGCTAATAAGGCTGCAACTAAGCCAATACAAGCGGTAATGCCGGAGCCACAAGAGAACACTAGTGGCTTTGAAGTATCTTGTATTACTGCAGAGAACAAGGCTTGTAGCTCGCTTGAACTTTTGTACTTATGCTCATCAAGGGTTTGCTCGAAAGGCAGATTGAGCGACTTGGGAATATGTCCGCTTCGAACGCCTGGTCTTGGTTCTTGCGCTGCGCCAGTAAATCGCCCAGAAGCGCGAACATCAATCACACTAAAGTCTTGGCGAGTAAGATTAGCAAGGACTTGTTGCTTGAAAACCAGGGCATCAGTCGAAAAATTTAATGGGGGATAGCTTCCTGAGTGAGCCTTGGTGCGGTATTCCGTGGCGCTTGGGTAGTTTTGTTTCAGCCATTCAGGGAGACCACCATCTAGTATATAGACCTTCGCGAGGCCAAAAGACTTGAGGATCCACCATGCCCTTGGCGACGAGTAGATCCCTTGGTTATCATATACTACGATGGTGGTGTTGGCGGTGATCCCAAGACTCTCCATCAGCTTTGATACTTGCGTGGATGATGGAAATGCGTGGATCTGCGGACTTGAATGGTCGACTAGCTCGTTAGACAAATCCACATAGTAACTGTTGGGAATGACTGATAATGTCTCATAAACGATAGCTTCTTTCCCAACCACGGATTTCATGCTGACATCGATAATCCTCAGATCATCATCAGCGAGTCGTTGGTATAAACTGGCTGCCGAAATTAATAGACGGTCCATCCTTCCTCCAAAAAAGTTAACTCCACAAGTCTGGTTGTTTCATATCGCTGGCAACAAAGCCCATCAAGCGCCACTCAGGATGGGATATGCGAACGACAAATCTTACAACACCAGCCTGCATAAATGCACAAAAATACTTTAATTTTCTTATGCTTGAAACCAAAAAATAATGTGCTGGTCCAGCCTTGCGGATGCTTGAATGGCGGTCGATAGTAAGCGCTTAGGCTATTCGTGACTGATGTTTAGCAGGATTGATTGTTGGCTTGAGAAAATGAGCCTTCAATCCCGGCTTTGTTCAACGGGGGCATTTGCTGGTCGAGGAGCAATTAATATAAAACGGGGCTGAGGATTCTTGAGCGATCGCTTTCAGAGCGGGGCCAATGTCGCCTCGCTTCAATTGGCGTGCGTGCTGGAACAAGTGCTTGCTTGAGCGTATGGTGATTGTTTATCAAGTTATTAGCGAATAAAAGGAAGTCAGCTGATGCCGCAGATCCAATCCATCGGGGTGATCCATTCTCCCTACCAGTGTTTAGAAGATATGCCGATCCAACCCAAGGGGGCGAGTGAGGTCAAAGGTGAGATCGTGTTAGACCCGCAATACGCCGAGGGGCTGGCCGATCTGGAAGGATTCTCGCATATTTACCTGATTTATCACTTTCACAAAGCCATTCGCACCGAGTTGCGGGTGACGCCTTTCATGGATACTCAGCCCCGCGGGGTGTTTTCTACTCGCTCACCGCTACGACCTAATCACATTGGTATGTCGGTGCTTGAGGTGAGTCAGGTGGTGGGCAATCGGGTCTATGTACAGGGCATCGATATCCTCGATGGCACGCCCTTATTGGATATTAAACCCTATATTGCCAAGTTTGATGCGGTAGCACAGAGCCGCTCGGGTTGGCTGCAAGCTAGCGAGCAAGAGATTGTTAATAAGCGTTCCGACCAGCGCTTTGTTTAATTGAGAACGCGTGTTCGAAAATGAAAGGAGTGGATATCTTAGAATTCAGACCTCGCTGCGAGCATTGTCTTGTTCGTCTATGCTCGTCAGCGGAAGGTTTGTCCCATTTTGTGGAAGTGCTTGCGCCTGGGCTGCTCCGACTCTCGCGGGATGAGATTAGAGATATGATGTGCTTGATGCTCCGATGAGTCTTAGGTTTGTGTTTAAGCCAGTCGGGCCGCATCTTCAGTAACAGTTGTTTGTGTTGCTCAGAGGAAGGCCGTTAATGGGGCTCTAGAGTGAGGTCGTGCTCAAGCGCACACTCAATCGGCTAAAAAAAATCTAAACGTTTGGCGATTTCCTGCCAGCGTTTGATCCGCTGTTCACTATTGGGGGAGCGCTTAGCGACCGCATCTACCAGCATATTGGTGGTGAGCACTATTCCCCAAGTGGATTCTAAAAATAACCCAGATTTAGATTTTGAATAAATAATATGGGCTCCATATTCAACTGCCCAATGGCAAAACTCATCGGTGATGATGACAATTTGGATCCCTTCTCTTTGAGCTTCTTCACAGAGTTTGCGACTTTCTGCTGCGTAAGGCACCACATCTAAAATCACTAAAGCATGGTAGCCTTGTTGGGAGTGCGGCACCTCTGCAAGCCATTCTGCCAGCATACTATCGTGAGGTGAAAGGTATTGCACCGAGTCACGAGCCAAAGATAAGCGACGACTAAAATCTTCCGCTGCGCCGCGTATAGATTGAAACCCGGAAACATAAACTTTGCTGGCAGCACTCACGCAAGCAACTAGGCTTTGCCAATGTTCAGTTTCAAATTGCTCATATAAACGCATCATTGCTTGCAGCTCATGTTTGAAATTTTCTCGGTAAAAAGAGTCAACGGGTAGGCGTTGGTTGTCACTTTCTTGTATCGGGATCACTTCTTTTTGCAAGGCTTCCTTGAGGGATGCGATCCCTTGATAGCCAGCCCGCTTTAGAAAACGACTCACGGTAATTTGGCTCACGGCTGCTTTCTCGGCGATGGAAGCCCCAGTCTCGTAACTGATTCGGTCTAGGTTTAATAGAATGAATTGTGCGACTCTCGCTTCTGACTTGGTGGCTTTAGGGATTAAAGCTTGTATTTTTTGAGCGGTGTTGTTGGCGATAAACTCGGGTTTTGAAGAAAAAGTATTTTTCAAAATATTGTCTCCTGTGTCATTAACAATTTATTGCATCATCTCTGTGCGAAACCAAGGCCGATATATCCAAGTTAGTGCATAAATATACAGTTGAACAGTGCTTGCTAGAGAGTGGTTTTTATAAAATATTGATTTTTAAAATAAAATAATATGTTACGAATCTAACATATATTGATATTGAAATAATCATGCCTAACCATAGAATGAAGGTGTGGTGTTTTTATAAACAAATTAACTGTTTTTCAATCAACAAAGGTGAGCTCATGAACTGTTCAATTTCTAGAAAAAGAGGTCATATGCTGAAAACGGCTTTGCTTGCGACAAGTCTCGCATGCTCTGCTTTTAGCTATTCCCAAGTTGCGTCGGCAGAAGAGACCTTAAACCTTTACAACTGGGGAGAATATATCAACCCAGAGGTGCTCAGCCGCTTTACTGAATCGACTGGAATTAAAGTGAAGTTAGACACTTATTCTTCTAATGAAGAGTTGCTCGCTAAATTACAGGCCGGTGCGACGGGCTACGATATTGTGTTTCCTTCGGTACACATGCAAGACATTATGGCGCAGCTTCATTTACTCGAAAAAACTTATATTAATCAGTACTCGGGTTTTAAGCATATCGATAGCGCTTTTCTTACCGCAGAATCTGACCCCAAAGGAGAATACTGCTTGCCTTACGCTTGGGGTACCGTGGGGATCCTCTATAACAAGAAGTTGGTTCCAGAGCTGAATTCTTGGGATGATTTCTTCGCGTTACCCAAACAAGGTAAAAATATCGCCATGTTGGATGAGATGCGCGAAGTTATTAGTGTAGGTTTGATCACTCATGGTAAAAGTGTCAATAGTACTGACCGAGATGATTTAAAAGTAGCGCAAGACTATATCATTCAACAAAAAGGTAATATTTCAGCCTTTACTTATGACAGCATTCCGATGGTGCAATCCGGTGATATTGCTGCTGCTCAATGGTATGTCGGGGCAATGTTATATGTATTTGAGAATCCCGATGAGCTGGCGTATGTGATCCCCGAGGAAGGTGCGACCAAATACCAAGAGAATATGTGTGTGCTTAAAAGTGCTCCGAATAAAGCGAACGCCCAAAAATTCTTAGAATTTTTTACCCAGCCTGAAATTGCCGCCTTAAATGCCAAGCAGCAAACCAACGGCACGATGAACAAAGATGCGATTGAATTGTTGCCTGACTATTTACGTAATAATCCGAGTATTAACCCACCGGCTTCGGTGAGAGCCAAACTACAAATGTTTAAGGAATTAGGTAAAGGCATTAAGTTGTATGACAGAGCTTGGACCAAAATCCGTACTTCTTCTTAATCGTTTGCAGCATGCGGGCTTGCCCGCTTTTCTTATTTTTTGAGGTTGTTTATGTCTACTGCGGTACCAGTCCCTGAATATGTCCGAATTCGTCGCGCTCATCGTCAGTTCATTACGCCCGAAGGGGGAGTGATACATGCTTTGGATTCGGTGGATTTGTCTATTGCCCAGAGTGAATTTATCACCTTGCTTGGTCCTTCTGGGTGTGGGAAAACGACCTTATTGAAAATAGTGGCTGGTTTCGAAGAGATCGACAGTGGCGATATTCTGCTGGATGGTCAATCGATTATTGGCAAGCCTGCGCACAAGCGGCCGGTGAATACCGTGTTTCAGTCCTATGCTTTATTTCCTCATCTGTCGGTGGGAGACAATGTGGGTTATGGTTTGGATGTCGCAAAGGTGGCAAAAACCGAGCGAAACCGACGTGTGGCAGAGGCCTTGGAGATGGTGGGTTTAGCTGGGATCGAAAAACGTAATCCTGCACAACTGTCTGGTGGCCAGCAGCAGCGAGTCGCCTTAGCTCGAGCCATCATTAACCGTCCTAAGTTACTGTTGTTAGATGAACCCTTGTCAGCCTTAGATAAAAACTTGCGTTTAAAAATGCAAATTGAATTAAAAAATCTACAAACAGAATTAGGGATCTGCTTTATTTTTGTCACCCATGACCAAGAAGAGGCCTTGACCATGTCTGACCGTATTGTGGTGTTGAACGGTGGTAAGGTTCAGCAGGTTGGTACGCCAGATGAGATATACCATCGCCCGAAAAATAACTTTGTGGCGAGCTTCATTGGTGAAAGTAATATCTTTACTGGAAAAGTAGTCGAGCAAGACCAGCTGGGCATTCAAGTTGATTGTGGTGGCTTGCGAATCCACAGTACAGACGCTGAGGCATCGTTAGGCCAACCGATGACCTTATTGCTTCGTCCCGAGCAAATGTCGCTAACGCCACCTCTTGATTCGCAACAGCTTGCGAGTTTAAGCATGACCCTTGATCAAGTGGTATTTATTGGCAGCGATTATCAATTGCATGGGCACTTGTCGAATGGCTTTCAGTTATCGGCCTTAGTGCGCCAACATGCCACTCCTTTGGCAGAAGGTGATCAAGTTGAGCTTTATTATCAGCCCAAGGCAGTGCATACCATTCCTGAATCAGCCGTTGGGAGTAAGCCATGAGTGTGTTTATTCGAGCACGCCAGCGGCTGATGTTAGCTGGTTTGCTGGCTCCAACGACTTTGTTTCTTGGGATATTTTTTCTGATCCCACTCGGTATTATGTTGCTCTATAGCTTCTTGGAACCGGGCCTGTATGGGGGCGTGGAGTGGAATTTTTATCATTGGAATTACGGTCGGGTTTTTGGCTGGGCCGATGGTGTTTATGAAGAGTTTGACTCGGTTTACCTTGAGATCTTATTACGTTCGATTGGGCTCGCGAGTGCAACGGTGATTTGCACCCTGGTGATTTGTTATCCCGTTGCTTTTTGGGTCGCTACTTTAACGGCAAAACAGAAGTCGTTTTTTATCTTCCTTATTACTTTGCCATTTTTTGCAAGTATGGTGGTTAGGTTATATGCCTGGGTACTGATTTTGCGTAATTCCGGTTTTGCCAATCAGTTCTTACAGGCGGCGGGCATTATTACTGAGCCCTTAAATCTGATGTTTTCAGGCACCGCGGTCATCATTGGCATGGTGTATATCTTTATTCCATTTATGTTTTTACCGATTTATTCCAGTGTTGAAAAACTAGACATGAGCTTGTTGCAAGCATCCCAAGATTTAGGAGCGACCCCATTTACCACCTTTCGACGAGTGGTCCTTCCGATGACCATTCCCGGGATTGTCGCAGGTTCTATCTTGGTCTTTATTCCTAGTCTCGGTAATTTTGTGGTGCCTGACTTATTGGGCGGCGCCAAGGTGATGATGATTGGTAACATGGTGGAGCAACAGTTTTTATATGCTCGCAATTGGCCCTTTGGCGCCACCTTGTCGATGGTGATTATCTTCTTGATGCTGGCCATTCTGTCGTTTTATTTGTTTGTCTCCGCCAAAAAAGTACAGCAACCTTAGGAACTGATGATGAAGAAGCAAACTGCATTAGGCCGTTTATTATCTGTATATAGTACGTTCTTCTTTGTATTTTTGTATGCCCCCGTGCTGCTTATTGTGATTTATTCATTTAACTCAAATCCGATTAATATCATGATTTGGGACGGCTTTACCTTTGATTGGTATCGCAGTATTTTTGGCGCGCAGACCCACTTAGCGGATTCAAATAGCTATGTGAATTCAACCGCACAATTATTGAATGCCCTGAAAAATAGTTTACAAGTGGCTTGTAGCGCCACATTGATCGCGACCCTATTGGGGACTAGCGCAGCCATCGCCATTTCACGTTTTCGTTTTAAATTACAAGGCTTTTACCGGTTACTGTTATTTGTTCCGATGGTGATGCCTGACATTGTATTAGGCATTGCGTTGCTGATTTTCTTCGTTGGTGCTGGTTTCACGCTCGGCAATACGACGATTATTATTGGCCATTGTACCTTTTTGAGCAGCTATGTGTTTGTGGTCGTAAGCGCTCGCTTAGCTGGCATGGATCCGAAGATAGAGTCGGCCTCTGCCGATCTGGGGGCAAATGAATGGCAAACTTTTCGCCGTATCACCTTACCTCTCATCTTACCGGGTGTTATTGGCGGTGCCATGCTTAGTTTCATTATTTCGATGGACGATTTGGTGATTACTTATTTTATTAGTGGGGTGGACTCCACGACTTTACCGGTATTTATCTTAGGTATGATCCGTCGCGGGATTAAACCCGAAATTAACGCCATTGCTACTTTGATGCTGTTGTTTTCTGTTGCCATCGCCTCGATCGGTATTTATTTCAAATCTAAGAACTCAAGTGATTAAGGAGAGTATGGGCAATATGATGTCTAAACGACGAGCAAGAGAGTTAGGTCTTCCCTTTCCTGGACGTACTGGCCCCAACAATGCGATTACCGATGTTGCAGGCGTTTTAGTTGGTTATCAAACCATCAGAAACGAACAGCCCCTCTCTCCGGCATGCACCGGGGTTACGGCTATCTTGCCACATGGGCGAAGTCATACTCCAAGGCCTGTATGGGCTGGCATGTATGCCTTAAACGGGAATGGTGAAATGACCGGGACTCACTGGATCCAAGATGGAGGTTACTTCACGGGTCCGATTATGATTACCAATTCGCATGGTGTGGGGATGACCCACCATGCGGCGGTGAAGTGGATGATTCAGCAGTATCAAGCGGTGTGGCAGGGGCATCACCTATGGGCAATGCCGGTTGTCGCCGAAACCTTTGATGGTATTTTGAATGATATTAATGCGCTGCATATTACCGAACAGGATGCGCTGGCTGCTTTGAATAATGCCGCGGCTGGAAAAATTGCCGAAGGAAATGTTGGTGGGGGAACCGGAATGATTGCCTATGATTTCAAAGGCGGCACCGGAACATCGTCGCGTTTGGTCGAAGTGGATGGGCAGACTTACACGGTAGCCGCTTTAGTGCAGGCAAATCATGGCATTCGTCCTTGGTTTAATGTACTCGGTGCGCCATTAGGTAAAGTGATGACCGAAGATCGGATCCATAGCAAGCATGAGCAGGGCTCAATTATCGTGATTTTGGCAACCGATGCACCGATGTTACCGCATCAGCTGAAGCGGATGGCGAAGCGGGCGGCGATTGGCATTGGTCGCAATGGTTCTCCGGGAGGAAACAATTCGGGGGATATTTTTCTTGCCTTTAGCACCGCAAATCAACAAGAAATGCCGCAATTATCCGGGCCCATGCGCACCATGCATTGTTTAAACGATGAGGTTTTTGATGATTTTTATCTGGCCAGTGTCGAAGCAATCGAAGAGTCGGTGATTAATGCGATGGTTGCTGCTGAAGACGTACCAACCTTTAAACAACCTGCGGGGCAAATTTGCAAGGCGATTGATCCCCAGCGTTTGACACAGTTAGTTAGAAGTTTTCACGCCACTGGTATAAATCTGAGCTGAGTATACTTTTATCTTCCTTAGATAAATGCCACCGGGTGCCTTGATTTAGCCTTTTCAAAATTCAGTCGACTTGAGTTTTTCAATGGGCAAAGCTTGCACAAAGGCCAGAACTTTGGATAATGCCAGCCCTGTTCTACATTTAGAACGTCCCTGCAATTTCTTAGTCTGGAATTATCATGAGTGAGCAAGATCAAAACCCGGCTCCTGAGGCCCCTCAAGAGCAAGCCGAAGACAAACGACTTCGTAAAATTCGTAGCTTTGTAAAACGAGAAGGTCGTTTAACCAAGCGCCAGGAAAATGCGCTCACCGAGTTTTGGCCAACCTTGGGTCTGGATCATCAGGCCGCAAACTATTCGCTGGCGCAGGTATTTGGTCGCGATGCGAAAACTGTACTCGAAATTGGTTTTGGTATGGGCGCCTCTTTGGTGGAGATGGCGAAGCATGCACCTGAGACTAATTTTATTGGCATTGAAGTGCATCGCCCTGGGGTGGGTGCTTGTTTGGCCGATGCGGTGGATGCGCAGATCGACAATCTGCGGGTCTTTGAACACGATGCAGTAGAAGTTTTAAACGATAGTATTCCAGACAACAGCCTCGATACGGTGCAACTGTTCTTTCCCGATCCTTGGCATAAATCACGTCATCACAAACGGCGCATTGTTCAGCCAGAATTTGTTGAATTGCTGCGTAATAAGCTCAAAATTGGCGGTGTATTTCATATGGCGACCGACTGGCAGCATTACGCCGAGCATATGTTAGAAGTGATGCAGGCGGCGCCAGGCTATCGCAATACTTCTGAAACTAACGATTATGTACCGCGTCCGGATTGGCGTCCCTTAACCAAGTTTGAAAACCGCGGCCATCGTTTAGGCCACGGGGTGTGGGATTTGATCTTCGCTCGCGAAGCCTAAAGCCTAATTTAATCGGTAAAGCAATTCAGTAGGTCGTTTAGAAATAAACGGCCTTTTTTTGTGACCTGCCAGCTGGTGGCATTTTCTTCCAGCAAGGTTTGTTGCTTGGCACTGTCGAGTGCGTTTTCCAACGCGCTTAAACTTAAGCCTGTTAAGTTCACAAACTCGCTTTTCGGGATGGCTTCAAACAGGCGCAGCCGATTTAAGAAGTACTCAAAGGCTAAATCTTGGTTTGCCACTGGCCATTGTTTATAGAGAAATTCCCGCTGCGGATCTAAGTAGCCTTTCGGGTGTTTTAGCTTCTCGGTTCTGAATAAATGCTGAGTCTGCAAATCAGTGATTTTGCCGTGCGCTCCGCAACCAATACCTAAGTAATCGCCAAAGCGCCAGTAGTTGAGGTTGTGTTGTGAGCGATCTCCATCGCGGCAATAGGCCGACACTTCGTATTGTGCATAGCCAGCCTGAGCTAATTGCTGCTGTCCCTGCTCGAAAATATCCCACAACAGATCTTCGTTGGGTAAGGCGGGCGGTCGTGATGCAAAGGCGGTATTGGCCTCAATGGTGAGTTGATACCAGGACAGGTGGCTGGGGCCAAGCGCAAAGGCTTGCTGTAGATCTTGCATCGCTTGCTCAAGGCTTTGCTTAGGCAGGCCATGCATTAAATCGAGGTTGATCCGTTTAAAGCCAGCTTGCTGCGCATATTCGAAGGCCCGCAGCGCCTCTTCGCCGCTGTGGATCCGTCCCAGTTTGCTTAAATGGCTTTGTTGAAAGCTTTGTACGCCAATCGACAAACGATTCACGCCCGCTTGAAAGTAGCCTTTAAAGCGGTCTGCTTCGGCGGTGCCCGGGTTGGCCTCCATGGTGACTTCGGTGTCGGGCTCAAGCTGCAAATGTTGCTTGATTCCCTGCAGCAAGCGCGCAATCGCTTCGGCAGACAGCAGGCTTGGTGTGCCGCCACCAATAAAGATACTGTGTAAGGGGCGCCCTTGTAGTGTGGGGAAACGTGCTAAGTCTTGTTCAAGGTCAGCCAGAAGCGCACTGATGTATGCTGCTTCTGGTAAGTCTTGCTTTAAGCCATGGGAGTTGAAGTCACAATAGGGGCATTTTTGAACACACCAAGGGATGTGAACATACAGACTTAATGGCGGCGCAAGACTTAACATACGCAATGATTAAGCTGTGCTAATAATTCTCTAAGGGCTTGGCCTCGGTGACTTAAGGCGTTTTTCTCTGCCTTGCTGAGCTGGGCGGAGGTGGACTGGTGTTCGGCAACCCAAAATACCGGATCATAACCGAAGCCGCCTTCACCGTGGATCTGCTCGGTGATTTGGCCGCGCCATTTACCATGACAAATCAGCGGGGCTGGGTCATCGGCATGGCGTAAATACACCAATACGCAGTGAAACTCTGCACCGCGTTGCGACTCGGGCACGTCTTTTAGTGCTGCGAGTAATTTTAGTACGTTGTCGTGATCACTGGCGTTGCTGCCAGCATAACGTGAAGAATATAGTCCCGGCGCACCATTAAGATAATCCACTGCTAAACCAGAGTCATCGGCAATAGCGGGTAAACCGGTGATTTTTGCCGCATGGCGAGCTTTAATAATGGCATTTTCTACAAAGGTGGTGCCGGTTTCTTCGGCGTCCACAATGGCAAATTCACTTTGCGCCACAATTTGTTTTTGTAAGGGTTTGAGTAACTCGGAAAGTTCGGCAACTTTACCGGGGTTACCGGTGGCCAAGACAACTTTTTGCATGGGAAACCTTTGTCTGTGTCGATGTGAGCCTAAGTGTAATCGAAGGGCTTGCTTGCCAAAAGCCCTAATCGCCTGCTTGATCGATATTGGCTTATTCTACATAAAATTTATGATTGAATTTAAGCCGCTGCTGTTTAGGGCCTTCACTAATCAAGATCTCAAAGCGAAAGGTTTCCTCGTTGCTAAAACGCAGTTGCGCAAGGTAGTAGACTGAATCGCCTTCACGAACTTCTTGGAATTCTAATTGATTTTGATTGCCAATTAAGTTTTGCGCGGTTCCCGATATTTTGACCGCTAGAGCTGGCTTCCCTTTTGCTTTTGCATCTAACACTGTGATGTTAATTAGGCCTTTGTAGCGACTACGTTCCAGTTGGTACACCTTGGCGACTTCGGCGGGAATAAAAGTGGAGTTTAGGGCCATATAGTGGACTTCATAGTCACCTAACAAGACTTTTTGTTCAGCCTGGCTGGGAAAGGCAAACAGTAGCAGGCTACTGACAAAGCTAAACAATAGATACTTACGCATGATGCTAACCTTTTAAAAAACTTTGGTTTTAGTATAGAAATAAAATGTGGGTCATTGCTTACATTAAGTTGGCAATTATTTCAGGAATAATTTGTGGCGATGTTACTTCAATGGTTTTGTGTCGGCCCAAATCACCGCGAATAATGCTTACTTGCGACTTCGCCACCTTGCATTGCTTGGCAATAAATTTACTCAGGTGCTGGTTGGCTTTACCATCGATAGGGGGGGCCGTAATGGCGATTTTAAGTTCTTCGCCATGTAGACCGACGATGGCATCGCGACTCGCTTTGGGTTGCACGTAAACCTGCAAACGCAGGTTTACGCCTTCCATCGACACTGCTGGCATTTACAGCAGGCTCCAAAGCGGGATCCAACCACTAATCAATAAGTTTAAAAAGTTCAAGGCAACAAACAAGACTAAGACCGAGAGATCGAGTCCGCCGATTGCTGGAATAATCCGGCGAATGGGCGAGAGCATCGGTTCTGTGAGTTGCCCTAGTACATATTCTACCGGGCTACGACCTTGGCTCACCCAACTTAAAATCGCGCGGAGTAGCAGCACCCAAAAGATCATATAACCGGCTTCTTTCAGAGTATTGAGTAGCGCAATTAGTGGCAGTTGCGGCCAGCTAATCCCGCCAGACATTTGCATCAAAAGAGCCCATTTCACTGCGGCAACAAATATTGCCAATAATACTGCTGCCCAATCAACACCAGCAAATCCGGGAATAATTCGACGGATGGGGACCACGATAGGGTTGGTGGCTTTAACAATAAACTGGCTCAATGGGTTATAAAAATCAGCACGAGCCATTTGTAGCCAAACTCGCAGCAATACCACCATCAGGTAGAGGTTGAATACAACTTCAATTAAATAACTAAACGCTTGCATAAGATCCTCTGATTAATTAAAACAAACTTTCCATTTCACGCCCACGCGCAATGGCGGCGTCCATGGCTTGACCGACGATACGCGGTAATTGCTGTTCTTCAAACACGCGAATGGCTTCGGCAGTCGTGCCTCCCTTAGATGTAACATTGGCCCGAAGGGTCGTTAAATCAAGGTCTGGATTAGCCGCTACCAGTTCAGCGCTACCTAAAGCCGATTGTTGCACCAATTGGCGCGCCTGCTCAGGACTAAAACCTAAGTGTTCGGCATGTTGTTGCATGGCTTCCATGAACAAGAAAAAATAAGCAGGTGCACTACCAGCTGCGGCAATAATGTGGTTAATTTGATCTTCTTGTTGTACCCAGCAAGTCTCACCAACCGCTTGCATCAGTTGCTCTGCTGCTGCGCTTTGTTGGGCGCTTACATCGCTAGGAGCATACAGTCCAGTCATGCCTCGGCCCACTAAGGCTGGTGTATTCGGCATGGTTCTTACAATGGCGGTTTTTTCACCGAGTAGGTTTTTTAAACGTGCGATACTGATACCCGCCGCGATGGAGATAAATAGTTTGTTGGATAAATCGCCGCTTTGTTTGGCCAGATCTTCACAAACGACGGCCATGAGCTGTGGTTTTACCGCTAAAACAATTACATCACTTTGGGCGGTGGCTTGTGCATTATTGTCGGTCACTGGTATCGCAAACTCTTGTTGCAGCTTCTGCTGTTGTTCAAGGTTTGGGTCACTGGCGGTGATATTACTTGCGTCGGTGCCATTAGCGATCAGGCCGCCAATTAAACTACTGGCCATGTTGCCGCCACCGATAAACGCAATTCGAACTGTCATGTTGTTGTTCCTTGTTGTTTAGCCACGCTGGCCAAATATAGCACTGCCTATACGTACCATGGTACTGCCATGGTTAATCGCATCTTGCATGTCGCCACTCATGCCCATGGAAAGGGTATCGACACTAGCATATTGCTGCTGTAGTTGAGAAAACTTTTCAGCCATTGCTTTAAATTGTTGGTCTAGTCGCTGATCATTATCGAGTTTCTGCGGAATGGCCATTAAGCCTCGTAAAGTCAAATTGGGTAAGCTGGCAACATAAGCTGCCAACTCATCCACTTGCGTGAGGCTTAGTCCCGATTTTGCCGATTCTTGACTAATATTAACTTGTAAGCACACTTGAAGCGGTGCCATTTTGTTGGGACGTTGTGCATTCAGGCGCTCGGCTATTTTGTCCCGCGCTAGGGTTTGCATCCAGTCGAAGTGTTCTGCAACCAAGCGAGTCTTATTTGATTGTAAGGGGCCAATAAAGTGCCACTCTATCGGATCTTTTAGCCAAGTTTGTTGTCGACTTTGAACGATTTTATCGACGCCTTCTTGGACATAGTTTTCACCAAATAAGCGTTGTCCAGCTTGGTAGGCTGCAGCAATGTCGCTCAGCGGTTTGGTTTTACTGACCGCCAGCAAAGCTACACTATTTGGCGGGCGATGTGCTTGAGCTAACGCTTGCTGAATTTCTTGGTTAACAAATTGAAGTGCTTGGGTAATACTGCTCATAGTCTCAACATCGGGGAAATGAATAAATGGATGTTACTGAATTACTAGCCTTTAGTGTAAAACATAACGCGTCTGATCTACACCTATCTGCGGAATTACCACCAATGATTCGAGTGGATGGGGAAGTCAGAAAGATTAATTTGCCCGCCTTAGAGCATAAACAGGTACATAGTCTAATTTATGACATCATGAATGATAAGCAGCGTAAAGAATATGAGGAAAACTTGGAAATCGATTTTTCCTTTGAAGTTCCCGGTATTGCGCGCTTCAGGGTGAATGCATTTCAACAGAGTAGAGGCTCGGCGGCGGTATTTCGGACGATTCCCTCAGAGGTGCTGACTTTAGACCAGCTGGCTGCCCCCGCAATTTTTAGACAAATTTCTGAACACCCGCGTGGATTAGTGCTGGTGACTGGCCCCACTGGCTCAGGAAAATCAACCACCTTGGCGGCGATGATTGATTATATTAATGAGCAGCGTCATGAACACATTTTAACCATTGAAGACCCCATTGAATTTGTCCATAAAAATAAAAATTGTTTGATTAACCAACGTGAAGTACATCGAGATACCCATAGTTTCACTAATGCCTTACGTTCAGCCCTACGTGAAGATCCAGACATTATTTTAGTCGGTGAATTAAGGGATTTAGAAACCATTCGCTTAGCGCTGACTGCCGCTGAAACTGGGCATTTGGTGTTTGGTACGCTGCATACCACCTCGGCGGCGAAAACCATTGACCGGGTGATTGATGTCTTCCCTGCAGCAGAAAAAGACATGGTTCGCTCGATGTTATCAGAATCTTTAAGGGCGGTCATTGCGCAAACCCTACTGAAAAAACTTGGCGGTGGGCGAGTGGCTGCCCACGAGATTATGGTTGGTATTCCAGCGATTCGGAACTTGATCCGCGAAGACAAGGTGGCACAGATGTATTCGGTGATCCAAACCGGTATGGCCCATGGAATGCAAACTCTTGATCAAAATTTAAAAGAATTAGTCAATCAAGGTTTGGTGGCTTATAACGATGCGAAAGCGAAAGCGGCTGATCCCAATAACTTTTAGGAGCTTCGATGTTACTTGATCAATTATTGCGAGAGATGTCGGAGCGCAAGGCCTCCGATTTATATATATCGGTAGGCGTTCCTCCTAGCGCCAAGATTAGTGGGCGTTTACAGCCGCTCAGTGAACAACCAGTGAAGCCTGAACAGGTAATGGCAATGTTGTCCAGCATTCGGAGTGAGTCGCAGCTGCAGGCATTTCTGCAGGAGCTCGAAGCTAACTTTGCGATTGCTCGTCAAGGTTTGGGTCGTTATCGGGTGAGCGCATTTTTCCAGCGTGAACAGCCGAGTATGGTGATCCGCCGGATTGAAACTGAAATCCCCAGTTTCGAACAGCTACAATTGCCTCCAATTCTGAAGGAAGTTGGCTTGTCAAAACGAGGCTTAATCTTATTTGTAGGGGCAACTGGTGCGGGTAAGTCGACCACCCAAGCCAGTATGATTGATTACCGCAATCATCATTCAAGTGGACATATTTTAACCATTGAAGATCCGGTGGAATTTATGCACAAACACGCTGGCTGCATTGTTAATCAGCGTGAAGTGGGGATCGATACCCCTTCTTTTGAAGAGGCCTTGAAGAACTCTTTGCGTCAGGCGCCGGATGTTATTTTAATCGGTGAAATTCGAACCCGTGAAACCATGGAATTTGCGCTGCAATTCTCCGAAACCGGTCATCTGTGTATGGCGACCTTACATGCCAACAACGCCAACCAAGCTCTGGATAGAATCATGCATTTAGTACCAGAAGAGCGGCATCGGCAATTGTGTTTTGATCTTTCTTTTAACCTGCGAGCGATTGTCGCGCAGCAGCTGGTTCCGGTGAAAGACGGGAGTAGCCGCCGTGGCGTATTTGAAATCTTGTTAAATACGCCGCTAGCTGCCGACATTATTCGCAAGGGTGATATGCATAAACTGAAAGACCTCATGAATCGGTCGCGAGAGCAGGGCATGCTGACCTTCGATCAGAGCCTGTTTGATCTCTATGAAAGTGGCGTAATTGGTTACGCCGAAGCGATTGCGCATGCCGATTCGCCAAATGATTTAAGGTTGATGATTAAATTGCAAGGCAGTGATAAATCTAATAACTTAGACAGCGGAATGTTAGACGGTGTGACCGTCGATTATTAGGACAAAGGAGCATTATGTTAGCGGTTATTTCACCAGCTAAAACCTTAGATTTTAGTTCAGCAGTACCTTGCACTAAAGCCACCCGCCCAGCGATGTTAGCGCATAGCGCAAAGTTGATTGAGGTGGCTCGGCAATTGAGTCCTGCGGAGATTGCTAGTCTAATGAAAATTAGTGATAAGTTGGCGGGGTTAAATGCGGCACGCTTTGCAGAGTGGTCCGCTGATTTACCGGAAGACCTCGCTCGGCAGGCAATTTTTGCCTTTAAAGGTGATGTTTATACTGGTTTAGATGCTTATCGTTTAGATGCGTCGCAACTTGATCATGCGCAGCAGCATCTGCGGATCTTATCTGGCCTATATGGGTGCCTCCGTCCCCTCGATCTGATGATGGCCTACCGTTTGGAAATGGGGATTAAGTTGGCGAATGAGCGTGGTAGTAACTTATACCAGTTCTGGGGAGAGCTAATTACTGAACAGTTAAATTTAGCCCTGGAACAGCAAGCAGATAATGTTTTGCTAAACTTAGCCTCCAACGAGTATTTCAAAGCGGTAAAACTCAAATCACTGAATGCTCGAGTGGTGACCCCTGTATTTAAAGATCAGAAAAATGGTCAGTACAAGATCATTAGTTTTTATGCTAAAAAAGCGCGAGGTTTAATGGCCCGTTATCTGCTGGAACAAAAGCCTAATAATCTCGAGCAACTCTGTGCTTTTAATGCTGATGGTTACTATTTTGATGAAGCGAGTTCCGATGCTAACCATTTAACGTTCTTACGTGATCACGCTTAATTTGCTTTAAACTTAGGGCTTATGTATCGCGAGAGTTTCGGCGTTTTTATTGATTCACTTGTTATCTTGGAAAAGCCCTGCCAATATTGAATATAACTGCCATGAAGAGCAGTTTTTGGTAATAGCTAACTTATTTTTGCTCAAGGTTGTCGACAGAGAAGTCGAAAAAGTCCATATGGAGATAGTATGAAAAATAAGATTGTAGTGGTCATGGCATTGCTGGGTATTGCAACATTGTCAGGTTGTTCGAATGCACCTAAAGGAGATGCTGGGATTATTTGCCCGGCCATTGGTGGCGGTCTTGGTGCCTTGATTGGTGGTGGTGCTGGCGCTGTCGGTGGCGTTATTACTGGGGCGATGTTCTGCGCCAATCCAGATCAAGATGGTGATGGTGTCATTAATAGTCAAGATGAATGTCCAGATACCCCCGCCGGTACTGCGGTTGATGAACGCGGTTGTGCTGCGGTTGAAGAGGCCGTCGTTGAACAAGCTGTTGTAGAAGAAGCTGTGGTTGTAGAACAAGTTGCGGTGGTTGCGGCTGCTGCAGTGTTGATCCCAGAAGGCTGTGAACAATATGTGATGGTTGATGGCGATAAAGTGATGGGCTTCAAACACGTTCTTTTTGGTTTCAATAAAGATAAATATAGCCAAGCAGAGCAAGCTAAAGTGGATTGTATCGCCGATACAATTATGGCTAACGATCTGACGATTGATGCAGTGGGTTACACCGACAGTGTCGGTAATGCCGATTACAATATGGCTTTGAGTCAACGCCGAGCAAATAACGTTGCCGATGCATTGCGAGCCTCAGGGGTAAGCGCCAGTACGACTATCGAGAAAGGTAAAGGGGCTGCGGCACCAGTTGCCAGTAATGCAACTGAAGCTGGCCGTGCAGACAATCGCCGAGTTGAAGTTCGGGTTTATCACTAAGTAACAAGCAACGAAGAGACAATGAAAAGCCACGCATTGCGTGGCTTTTTTGTTGTCGTGGGTTACTTGGCTTTTTTGGCTAGTTTTTTTGCGCGCCCTTTAGCGCGTTTTTTCGCCAATTTTTTATCGACAACGGTTTTTGGTTTTTTCTTTTTCGCCGGGGCCGCAGATATTTTATGAGTGGGGCGTAGACCTTCGATCACTCGACGCTTAATCGGCTCTTCGGTGTAGCGTTCGGCCTTGGCTAAGGCGCTCATGTCATGCGCCTCGACTAAGTTGATCGCTATCCCTTTGCGGCCTGCACGCGCAGTACGTCCTATTCGGTGCACATAAACATCTGGGGTGTGTGGCAAGTCGTAGTTAAATACATGACTAATTTCAGGGACATCAAGTCCGCGTGCTGCAACATCGGTGGCAATCAGGAATTTCACTTCGCCATCACGAAAGGCTTGCATTGCTTGATTACGTTTATCTTGTGCCATTTCACCACGTAAATAGGAAGCTTTAATATCATCACTTTGTAGGCGCTCGGCTAAGGCGTATAAACGTTCTCGGGTTTTTACAAATACCACGCTACGTTCGATGTCTTCATTTAATAGGTAGTGGCGCAATAGTTGGTATTTGTGTTCAGCATCATCACAAAAATGAACAATCTGTTGGATCTTGGCTCGTTCTCTGCGTGGTGGCTCAACTTCGATCTGCTGAGGATTGCTCATTACTTTTTCAGCAAAACGTAGCAGCCCGGCACCTTCTAAGGTGGCGGAAAATAAAGCGGTTTGGCTACGTTCACTGGTGGCGTCGCTGATGGTCTCCATGTCATTAATGAAACCCATGTCTAACATGCGATCAGCTTCATCGAGGATCAAGACTTCAATGGCTTGGCAATCAAATACTTTGTAGGTGATGTATTCCATTAAACGGCCAGGAGTCGCTATCACAATATCAATGTTGCCCTTGAGCTGTTCGGCGTGGACGTCATATTTGACCCCGCCGGTAATATCCATGATGCTTAGTCTGGTATGCGCGGTTGCTTGGCGAGCTTGCTCGGCCACCTGCATTGCGAGTTCTCGGGTCGGAGTTAAAATTAACACTCGACCGGGACCTGCTTTACGGCGCGGATAATCCAGCAGATGCTGAATTGCCGGCAGCAAAAATGCCAAGGTTTTTCCGGTGCCAGTGGGGGCACTGGCTAATACATCTCGACCGTCTAGCATCGCTGGGATGGTTTGTTGTTGGATTGTGGTGGCTTTAGTTAAGCCCATATCTTCAACCGCGTGTAAAATTTGTGGGTCGAGGTCGAGGTCTTCAAAGGTCATTGGAAAATCTACCAGTTTGTGAGGCGCCATCGACTTGAACCAAAAGCGCGGGTCATTTACATTCGCGGCATAGTATAGCGCCAAACTAAGGCAAGCAAGAAGTGATCAATCATAATCAATGTTCGGGTTTCACTTTTAAGCAGTTTCATGTGGCTCATGATCGCTGCGCGATGAAGGTGGGAACCGATGGGATTTTACTCGCGGCATGGCTAACTCTGCCAGCGGAGTGTCGACTGCTCGATGTAGGATGTGGCACTGGCTTAATCAGTTTGATGTTGGCGCAACGTATGCTGGGCAATGTTCAGATTGATGCTATCGACATTGACGCAGCTGCTTGCCAGCAGACTCGACAAAATGTTGCCCATAGTCCTTGGCCAGAAGCGATTCAAGTTTTTCATCAGAGTATGCAACAGTTTAGTTGTGTGCAGCCCTATTCGTTAATTGTATCGAACCCGCCTTATTTCCCCGCTGGACAGGTGTTTGAGCATAAACGTCAGCAAGCTCGGCATGATGGCGACTTGAGCGCAGAGCAGTTTTTTAGCGCGCTCCAGTCATTGTCTGATGTGCAAACTCGAGTTGGCTTAATTTTGCCTTGTACCGAGGCACCACGCTGGTTGACTTGTGCGGCAACCAAAGGCTGGTTGGTTGAGCGTAAGGCAATGGTTCGTTCATTGCCGCATAAGGCACCGATCCGAATGTTGTTATTATTGTCGAAACAGGCTCATATTCTGGCTCATAGTGAACAAATTCTTATCTATCAAGAAGATAAAAATTATAGTCCACAATATGTATCGCTTTGTAGAGATTTCTACCTAAACATGTAGAGTTTTTGGTTATTGCCAGAGATCAAAGTTCACTAATTCAGCTTGATTCACTGCTTTTATGTTTTATTTGCGTAATATATACTCCGCGGTTAATTGAGGATGCAGTGATTAACACGGGGGATACACATGTCCAAAGCACTTGGCTCATGGAACACGATGAGTTTAGGCTTAATGCTTTTTGCTTTCTTTTTAGGGGCCGGAAACTTAATTTTTCCGCCGATGGCCGGCATGTTAGCGGGAGATAATTTGCTGTTATCGATGTTGGGCTTCTTAGTGACAGCTGTAGGGCTTCCCTTGTTAGGTTTGTTAGCGATAGCCAAGGCAGGTGGTGGAATTGTGCAGTTGGGTCGCTACTTGCCAAGTCAAATTGCTAATTTAATCGCGCTCTCGATTTATTTAGTCTTGGTTCCCATGTTCGGGATCCCCCGTACCTGTTTGGTTGCCTATGAACTTGGTTTTGTCCCCCTGGTTGAAAATGCTAGCCAGCTAACGCTGATGGCTTATTCTTTGTTTTATTTTATTGCTGCATTATTTTTTATTTTGCGTCGTGGTGGGTTAATTGACTCGGTTGGTAAAGTGATTACTCCGCTGTTGGTTATTTGTATTGCAGTGATTGGCGTTACGCTATTTAGCCACCCTTTTGCCGAGATAGCGCCAGCCCAGCAGGGCTTTGCCGAAATGCCATTTGGTCAAGGTTTTATCGATGGTTATAACACCATGGATGCGCTTGCCGCTTTGATGTTTGGGGTATTGATGGTCGATGCATTAAATAACAAAGGTGTGACTGATCAACGTCAGCAATTTGGCTATTTGGTGAAAGCCAGCTTGATTGCTGCTTTAGGGCTCTCTCTGTTTTATGTGGTGTTGTTTTACTTAGGGGCTACCGCGACGGGAGTGGCGCCGGGTGCGAACAACGGCGGTGAAATTATTGTTGCCTACGTGAAAGTATTATTTGGTCCTCAAGGCCAATGGTTGTTGGCTGCCGTGGTGAGTCTTGCATGTTTTACTACGGCTATTGGTGGGGTGTCTTCTTTCGCGACTTACCTGAGTGATAATACCAAGATCTCTTATAAATATATTGCAATTATGAGTGTGGCTTGTTGTGCCTTGGTCGCCAATATTGGACTCAATCAGTTATTGCTGGTATCGATCCCCATCTTGATTGGGATCTATCCGGTGGCGGTTGCTTTAATTGCTTTCAACATGCTGGTGACTTGGTTTAAGCGTCCCAAAATGACGGCGAGATTGATGGTTGGGGTCGCGGCATTGTTTGGGCTTCTCGACGCCATTAAAGCGACAGGGGTGAATATGGACGCATTTAATATTCTACCTGGATTTAGCCAAGGATTTGCATGGCTACTGCCTACGCTCGCAGCAGTGATTGTGAGCCTGTTGGTCGGGCCTCAAAAGGAACGGCTTGCGGAAACGGCCTAATACAGCTGTTTGGTGTAACAGGCCACTATGATTGTGGCCGATACCCGAAGTTTGGTTGTAATTTCAAGCGTTCGTCATGCTTTGTGCTTGTGTGGCAATCATGCAAGCCGCTGCAATGCATGTTACTCAAACGATATTAAAATAGTTGCTTAGCGGTCTACCAAAGTACGGAGATAGTCTTGGAAATTGACTTTGCTTTGTCAGTATCTATAAGGTTTGGGTGAGTTTAGTCAGAAACATATCCTAAAATTCGAAGAACAATCATTTGCCCTATTTATTAGAGATAACTCGAGTGAAGTGATTGCTGGTTTAACGGGTGTTATTGTGTCACCTCCATTCAAATCAGGTTTCTTTAGTTGTCTGCTACTTTGAGAAATCACCGCATCGTTAGTCTGCTATTGGCTCAAGTTGAGAGCGAAGCTAAGCGCAGCGATATTCCAAATATTATCATCGATACTTATATATTCTAGGCACCACATTTTACGAGTCATTTGGGTTTGTAGACATAGGGCGCTATACCGATTATTTAGTGAAAGGTGTAGACAAAACTTTTACCAAAAGCGCTTAGAAAACAACTAACGAATCAGCCGATGTTCCTTTCTTTAGTCAATCTGTAATATGCTTTTTACGGACCAAAGCTTGCGACTGTTCTCAAGGTGAATCGCCCCGACAAATTCGCAGGCAGGTTTATTGAGTTATGCTGCCCGAGCATCGGGCAACTGTCGATAGTAGTTTTCTTCGTACTCTGCTGGCGGTATATCACCAATCGAACTCAGCAGCCGTCTGTTGTTGAACCCGTCAACCCAGTCCTGTGTAGCCAGTTCAACCTGCTCCAAAAAAGCCGGGTACTGGTTTATTGAACATAATGGGAAAATCGTAGGAGGAGCTTCACCGCTGCCTGCTGAACCAGATGTATGTGAATTGTAAAAACTGTATTTTTTAGCACCAATAGAGGACATGATTTCACTAAATGAAGGACGGTTCGCACAGCTCTTTAAACAAACCAAAGCGCTCGCTTATCCACCATTAATTTAATGGCTGGCCCTCAGTATATTGTTGATCGGGCCAAGTAAATCACAAGTGGCAGCAACAGCCTCATAAGTTTTGCTTAGCCCTACATGACGGTGCTCGATGTGAGTGCAGTAAGGCCTGGTTAAGCAATGCCTAATTGTTGCAGTTCTTGGCTTAATTGCTGGCACCAGCTGGCAATGCGCTGGTCGCTGAGATCATATTGATTTTCGTCATCTAAAGCTAAACCATAGAAAAACTCTCCATCTTCTGTGAGCGCTTTAGAGACCTCGAACTCATAGCCTTGGTTTGGCCAAAAGCCGATAAAGTTCGCGCCAGAAGGGGCGAGTTGTTCAAACAACATGCCCATGGCATCTAAAAACCATTCGCAGTAACCCACTTGATCACCTAAGCCAAACAGAGCGATGGTTTTATTTTTCAGGTCGAGTGTTTCAAGATTGTCCCAGACGGCTTCCCAATCTTCCTGTAATTCGCCATAATCCCAAGTAGAAATACCCAGAATAAGTACCGAATAATCGCTCATTTTCTGAATATCACAGTCTTTCACATTAAATAGATCCACTTGGTCTTCGCCAAATTCAGCTTGAATTTTTTCGGCGGCCATTTCGGTATAACAAGTAGATGAGCCATAAAAGAGGCCAATACGCATGGGTAAACGTCCTTTCGCGTTGGTTTGCAGCGCGGGCAGTGTAGCAAAAGCTTTCAGCAACACCAATATACTCATTTGCAGATTAGCAATCACAGTGAAGCAATATGCCAAGTAAAAATATTCCTGATAGTTCGACGGTTTATCTAGACCGATTTATTGAGCAGCTATGGTTTGAATATAATTTAGCTGATAATACGCTGCTTTCTTATCGTAACGACCTCCAGCAACTGGCGTTATTTTTGACCAAGCAAGGCCTGTTTCTAGAGCGAGCCTCGGCTTTAGATTTACAAGCATTTATTAGTGCACGGTATGAGCAAGGGCAAAAAGCTAGCTCTGCGGCTCGGCAATTGTCAACCTTGCGCCGTTTTTATCGTTTTTTGTTACAGCAGCAGCTACGCGAGGATGATCCCACCGCACTATTGGTACAGCCAAAGTTGGCTAAGCATCTGCCAGGAACACTCAGTGAGGCCGAGGTGGACCTTTTGTTGGCTCAGCCACAGCTTGATGATCCGATCCAGCATCGAGATTTAGCCATGCTGGAAGTGTTGTATGCCACCGGTTTACGAGTGACTGAATTGGTTGGTCTGCAAATGGAGCAAGTAAGCTTGCGCCAAGGTTTGGTGAGAGTCGTTGGCAAAGGCGGTAAGGAGCGTTTGGTTCCCTTAGGTGAGCAAGCGGTGGACTGTTTAGAAGGTTATTTACGTCAATCACGGCCCTTATTACTTAAAACTGAAAGTGATGTATTGTTCCCTAGTGCGCGAGGCTGTCAGATGACGCGGCAAACCTTTTGGCACCGGATTAAACGTTACGCAGGCTTAGCTGGCATATCCGAGGGTTTATCGCCACATACCCTGCGTCATGCCTTTGCCACTCACTTGCTGAACCATGGTGCAGACCTAAGGGTGGTTCAAATGTTGTTAGGGCACAGTGACCTATCCACCACGCAAATTTATACGCATGTGGCTAACGAGCGTTTACGTTCGGTCTATGATCAGCATCACCCGCGAGCGTGAGCAACAAGTTTGCATTTATTCAATAGAGACGGTAAGTTTTGCAGAGTTTACTCGGTCTGCTACTACAAGTTCTAATTCGGAGAAGATCTAATGAAGTTATCAAAGGCCCTGGTATTGTCGCTAAGCTTACTTGGTTTGAGTGTTAGTCAAGCTTGGAGCAATAGCAGTACTGAAATAAGTGGTGGCGAGCAAAGCAAAGCGCCTAGTCGTGTATCGGCTCAGTTAGATTTGACTAAAATCCAGCAACTGATCGCTGCTCGTCTTGGGGTTAATATTGACTCTATTGCCGAAACCCCCTTGGCGGGAATTTACGAAGTCGTCAGTAGTCAGGGGATTTTTTATGTGAGTCAAGATGGTAACTACTTGTTGCAAGGCAGCTTGTTTGATTTGGTGAATCGAGTCAATTTAACTGACCAAAGTATGTCTGCGGTACGACTTAAGCAGTTAGCCAATTTTGAAGATGATATGATCACCTTTAAGGCTAAAGATGAAAAATATGTGATTACCGTATTTACTGATACCAGCTGTGGTTATTGTCGTAAGTTGCATAGTGAGTTATACACTTATCAAGAGAAAAATCCCGATACCAATAAGATTGAGCAGTTACCGGGTTATACCGATTTAGGCATTACGGTACGTTACTTAGCCTTCCCGCGGGGTGGTTTACAGTCACCTGCTTACCATACGATGCAAAATGTATGGTGTGCCGATGACAAAGCTGCAGCCTTAAGCTCGGCTAAACAAGGGGGGGCGATTGCGCAGGTTTCCTGTAAGGAAGATGTGATTGAGCAATATCACTTAGGTGAGGCTTTTGGTGTTCGTGGGACACCAGCGATGGTATTGCAAGATGGCAGAATGCTACCTGGTTATCGTCCGCCAGCAGCCCTGCTGGAATTATTACAACGTAGCTAAGTATTGTAGGCTCCTTAGGAGCCTTTTTTATGAGTCCTATTTTGCCCCCTATGTAGAGTACAAAATTACGTGTTATTACGTCGTCGAGAGCAGCTAGATAGCCAGGCTTTACCAGCCGAATGGCCTGAATTACTGAAGCAGATTTATTTACGTCGTGGGGTGCGCAGCGCCGCCGATGTGGAGCGCCGAGCTCAGGCATTGTTACCGTTTAAGGGCTTAAACGGTATGAATGAGGCGGTCAAGCTATTGATTGATCACTTAGCCAATGGCCGTAAAATTTTGGTGGTGGGTGATTTTGATGCCGATGGAGCCACTAGTACTGCCTTACTTATGGCTGGCTTACCGTTGTTTGGCTTTCAATCACTGGATTTCATTGTGCCTAATCGCTTTGAATATGGCTATGGTTTAAGCCCTGAAATCGTCGAGCTTGCGGCGGCTAAAGGTGCGCAGCTGATCATTACCGTAGACAACGGTATTTCAAGTATCGCGGGGGTGGATAAGGCGCAAGCTTTGGGGATCCCGGTCTTAATCACCGATCACCATCTACCTGGCGAACATTTGCCAAAGGCTGCGGCCATTGTGAATCCCAATTTATCGGCGTGCGCCTTTCCCAGTAAGAACTTAGCGGGTGTTGGGGTGGCATTTTATTTGTTGATGGCTTTACGCAGTAAGATGCGTGAACTTGATTTATTTACTCAACAAGCGATCGCAGAACCTAATATTGCGAATTTACTCGACTTGGTTGCCTTGGGCACGGTGGCGGATGTGGTGCCACTAGACAGCAATAATCGCATTTTGGTGCATCAAGGTTTACAGCGGATCCGTGCCGGAGTGTGTCGGCCTGGGATCCAAGCCTTAATTGAAGTCTCGGGGCGTAACAAGAGCAACATGGTGGCTAGCGATCTCGGTTTTGCGATTGGTCCGCGTTTAAATGCTGTGGGCCGCTTAGACGACATGAGTTTGGGTATTCATTGTTTGTTGAGTGATGATATTCACCATGCTCGGCAATTAGCGAGTGAAATGGATAGTCTTAATAGTGAGCGTAAAGACATTGAACAAAGTATGCAGCAAGAGGCACAAGTGATTGTTAATCAACTGCGTTTAGATAGTGAGAGCTTACCCAAGGCGCTGTGTTTATATCAGGCTGACTGGCATCAAGGAGTGGTTGGTTTAGTCGCATCACGAATTAAAGAGCAGTATTACCGTCCGGTATTTGCTTTTGCCGATGGTGACAAGGGCGAAGTAAAAGGCTCGGGGCGCTCAGTCGCAGGGGTTCATTTACGTGACTTATTGGAGCGAATTGACACTCAGAATCCGGGCTTGATTAGTAAATTTGGCGGCCATGCAATGGCGGCTGGTTTATCTTTACCTCAGACTCGCTTGGCCGAATTTAAAGCTTGCTTGGAGCAAACCTCTAGCGATTTTGTTGATGAGGATTGTTTAACCCATACTCTATGGAGTGATGGTGAATTGCCAGCTGAATATCAGGTATTGTCGTTTGCCGAGATGCTTCGCGAAGCTGGGCCTTGGGGACAAGGTTTCCCAGAACCGCTATTTGATGGCCATTTCGAACTATGCAGCCAGCGGGTTGTAGGGGAAAAGCACTTGAAGATGAGTGTGAAATTACCTGGAATGTCACAGGAAATTGATGCGATAGCTTTTAATGTGGATCGTAGTGTGTGGCCAAATGCTGCGTTGAAGCAGGTGCAATTAGTTTATAAACTGGATGTAAATGAATTTCGTGGGCGACGTAGTTTGCAGTTGCTGGTCGAGCATTTACAAGCGCTATAGGCTCTGTTTAGAAAGCCTTGAAATGAAAGAAAGAGGAAAACAATGAGTGCAGCGTTAATAGTTATTTGTCCCAGCTGTCAAGCGGGTAATCGTGTTCCTCAAGCACGTATGTCCGAGCAAGCGAAGTGTGGTAAATGTTCTCAGGACTTATTTGCGGGGAAAGCCATTGAGGTCGATGAAGCCGCTTTGGCTCGTCATTTAAAGGGAGACTTACCGGTGCTTGTCGACTTTTGGGCGCCTTGGTGTGGCCCATGTAAGAGTATGGCTCCGGCCTATCAGCAAGCGGCTCAGCAGTTTGCGCATCGAGCTCAGTTTTTGAAAGTGAACACTGAAATATTGCCAGTCTTGGCGCAGCGTTATCAGATCCGCTCTATCCCGACCTTAATTTGTTTTAAAGGTGGTAAATTACTGGCTCAGCAAGCCGGGGCTTTGCCCGCGCAAGCGCTGTCACAATGGATAGAACAGCAGTTGTAAATAGCCAAGCCTGATGATCCCTGTCATAACTTAGTGTGGGGGTTCCGCTTCGGTTTGTCTTTCATTAACATGAGGGTGAGTAGGATCTTACTGGGCACCATTAGTAATAAGCCTGCACCGATGATCCCGGCGATAATTTGTACCCCTTGAACGCCCCTGTCAACACTGATGCTGGTAAACATAGCCAGCGCGACGCCTAACAGTACTAGCGTTAAGCCAAGCCCAATACTGATGTACAATAGCCACTTCCAGTTTGTTTCACTCATCACTTTGTCCTTTTCATCATCAGCTGATTTTATTATTCAGACATAGCTCGCGATTAACCTTGCGTTGGCGCAGTTTATTGGAGATTTTTTGTTACCAGCCTGTTTTATTATTTAGGCTTGGTATCGTTAGCGATTCAGTTGGTATTGGCGCTTCTTATTGAGGCTCAGTGGCGTTTTGTCATACTTCCTTTAGCGACGAGGGTGTCGAGAATAGCGATGTCACCTTGCCATTGGAGTTTGCCGCTGACTCGCCAGAGAGAACCGATGGCTGGTGGCTGGGGGAGGTTCGCCAAGATTTGTAATTCAAGAGCGGAACCATCGGTGGTGATGGCCTTCAAGTCGTAGTGACTGGGAGATGTTTTCCGACTCGCTAGTAGGCGAATATTGCCACGACTCAGCCCTTGAAAAGTCTGGCTCAGGGCCTGTTCTAAGCGGGGGAGCTGAGAGGTTTGAAACGGGCTATCAGGTGACCAGGTGTAGTAACAAAATACACCAATAAATAAGACCATCACCAAAGGTAAGCGTTTATCGATATGTCGGGGATCTTTCGACATTTTGGGGTCCTCGTTGTGATGCTCTAGGTGCAGGCTTAGACTTGCGCCTGATTAACTGAAAGGCTAGTGCCCATTGGTAATTAAAGCTACTTCTCTCAGCGAGGTTAACTTACCCACTAGTGATCCGTTTTGTTCAAAACTTTACGAGCAGTGGAGCAGTTTAGGCTATAAATTATCCAGTTAAGTGGCCTGATATGGGCATCTCATTAAGCCTAATTGTCACTTTGCTGGGATGCTTCTCGATTGCTGGTTAACGAGTTATTACTTCCTAAATGCTAGGTGTGTACATTTAAATTTTATATGCTCATCTAAAAAACCATCTACGGCATTTTGTCACCAATTAATCATCTGCTTTGGGGGGAGCGATTCAGCTATTCATTCTAATCTAAGGGCTTCTTCTGCTATGTTGAAATTTTATGGGCGTTATTTATTTTCTGAAAGAGAACTGCGTCCAGGGCGGGAGCATACTTTGATGGATTTATAACCCAAAGAAGACTCGTGCCCGATAATCGTCGTTCCATCCCGCTTTCTTCAACTTCACTTTGTGACTTGGCGCTCCACAATCGCATTGTTTGAGCATGTTCATCACAAAACGTCTAAATAGAGCTATGTTTTCCACCGCTCCGTCTAAAGTAATGCGAGAGTTATCCTCTTTAAAAACAACATCTAATACGTAATGCTGGCTGTTTTCAATTCGCCAATGCTGACGAATATAGTGGCCTAACAATTTGTGATTCGGTGACATTGAGCTTATGTAATACGAGGTATCTACAGTGCCTTTCCCATTTATCACGCGGTGGTGTTCCACTGCTATGATGCTTCTTACCGTTGGCCATTTCTTTGCTAACTCTTCGGGCAACTTGGCCTTTAGTTGAAAGACGTATCGCTCTTCGCTACGACCATGGTGTTTTTCTTTAATTTCAGTGACGACCTTCTCTTTACCAGCATCAAAGACGGCTTGAAACTGCTCAACAACAGCCGCTCTCAACTTTGGTTGGTTGTTTTTTACTTGAACGACAACATGAGCCTTCTTTTCTGCGATTTTCTCTAGTGTATCGCGCTGACAATGTAGAGCATCAACGGTGACAACACTGCCTTTTACGTTAATAACATCAAGCATTTGGCGCACAACGCTAATCTCGCCGTTCTTGTTCGCTGTCGGTTTCTGACTCAGAACGAGACCTCGTTCAGTATCATAGGCTGTAACCAATTGTAATGCTGTTTTCTTGTTATTTCGGTACGAGCCACGCAGTACTTTTCCGTCAAATGCGATGATGGCTCTGTTTTGACTCGTTCGCTGCTCGTTAATCCACAGAGCTAATGCCTCAAGCAAAGACTCCGCGACAACAGAACGCAAAATGCGTGCAATCGTGTGTCGTCTTGGGATCCCGTGTTCAAATGGTCTATATTTCCTCAGCCAGCCCAACTTCTCTTCTCCATAATATTCAATGTCTTGCCAGCCTTCACATCCTGATGCGATAGCACTGATAACAAGGAAAATCACGTCAATAAGGTCATGCTTTTGATTGATGTCAGATCGAGTATCCTCGACGACTGATAAATGTTCAATTATGTTCAAAATAACTATGTAGCTTAGGGTTTAGAGGTATTAGATCATATCTGTTAACAAAGTGCGATCCCGCCCTGGAACTGCGTCTGCCTTTACTAAAGACTAAGCTATTTATCTGATTTGATAGACTAAATTTAATTTATCCTTGTTTTATTTTTTGTTTTTGCTTTTGTTTTTTTACGTTTTTTGTTTGTTGTTTAAAGTCTTGTGACTTTTATTTTGCCTTCTAAATTTAAACGTTTTTCAGATGAGTTTAAAAGTGGCTCCTAAAAAACCGATGATTAAATTCAAGGTCAATCATTGATTGCGAATCTTCTTGATGAATTAAGTGGTTCATATATTTCATTATATATCAGTATGTTGGGGGTTTTATTGTGGTTATATTAATTGGGGGAGGATTGTTTTTTTATTATGTGATGTAAATCATTTAGACCTTTTTCTCTTAATGATTAATTTATAGGCACCTGTTTTTATCCTTGAGTTTCTCGTTACTTTTTGTTTAGGAATGTTTTATAAAATCATTAGTGTGAAATAGCTCAACATTCCCAAATTGCTCTGTTGATTTCTTACTCACTTTATACAACTATTGATTATCGAAATAACGGTTTGTTTTTTTAGATCCGCTATTTTGTTTTGTGTTTTTTGTGAGTGATAGGTTTTTAGTTCTTGTGGGAGGTTGTATTTAATCCTAAATATATAAGTTTTAAATTGTTTTTTATGTATTTTTATAATGGCTTTAAATCTGTTGGGTGTATTCATTAAAATAAGATCATAAGAAATGATATTATCAAGTTGTAGCATGATGTATATGCAGATTTGTCATTCCTTTACATGAATTTGAATAGGATTTGAGATGATAATGCAAGCGAAGAAATATTCTTTATTTACATTGAAGGCGACAGCGATTGCTGTGTCTTTGTATACAGCGGGGGCTTTAGCCAACGGCGGTTTTGCTACTCAAAATGGTGGAACGACTGGGGGACAAGGTGGTGCGGTTGTTTATGCCAGTACCGGTACCCAAATTCACGAAGCCTTATGTAATCGAGCCTCTAGTGATACGCCTATTATTATTAGAGTTGAGGGCACTATTAATCACGGTAATACCAGTCAAGTATCTGGCGATAGTTGTAATACAGCAGCAGATAAAATTGAACTAAAAGAAGTCAGTAATATTAGTATTATTGGGGTCGGTAGTGGCGCTTTATTTGATGAGCTCGGTATTCATCTACGAGCGGCATCAAACATTATTATTCAAAATGTTCACGTTCGGAATGTTAAAAAATCAGGCTCACCAACCTCTAATGGTGGGGATGCCATTGGTATGGAGAGTAATGTATATAACGTCTGGGTGGATCACGTCACATTAGAGGCCAGCGGCGGAGAAAGTGACGGCTATGATGCCTTATTTGATATGAAAGCCACCACCAAGTATGTCACGCTATCTTACAGTATATTACGCAATTCTGGACGGGGTGGTTTGGTTGGCTCTAGCGATAGTGATGACACCAATGGTCCAGTGACCTTTCATCACAACTATTACCAAAATATTAACTCTCGCACTCCCTTGCTTAGACACGCAACGGCTCACTCTTACAACAATTACTATGATGGTTTAATCTCTTCGGGAATGAATCCTCGAATTGGCGGCCAAATTCGTGCTGAAAATAACTATGTGAAAGATTCTAGCGATCCTTTAGGGACTTTCTATACCAATGATATGGGTTATTGGCAGGTGAGTGGCAATATATGGGACAACGTGAGTTGGTCGTCTGACGATGATAAGTCACACCCCGCTGGACCGAACCCTGTTTCAACCACTTCTATTAGTATTCCGTATAGTTACTTGATGGATGACGCAAGTTGTGTTCCTGCCTTGGTGTTAGCGGCTGCCGGGGCAAATAAAGGCCTGGCTGTGTCTGACGGGAGCTGTTCACCGACGGATCCGACTGACCCAACCGATCCAACTGACCCAACCGATCCGACCGATCCTACGGTTCCTGGTGATGGCGAGAATCTTGCTTTAAACGCTGCCGCAGATGGTAGTTCTAAAGCCAGTGGTACCAGTTACGGTAATGTGATTGATGGTGACACCGCTACCTATTGGGCCCCTTCTGGCTCAACCGGTACCATTAACGTTAAAAATCTAAATACCACTATCAACGCCGTAAGAATTGTTCCATCTTCAGGCACCGAGGGGCGGATTAGTTCTTGGGCATTAGTGAACTATGACACGGGTGAAACTTTGGCAAATGGCGGTACGGTGCCAGATGTAATTACTTTCTCTGACGTCAGCTTGAACAAGCTGAGCTTTGTGATTCAGGCTGCGAGCGCAAGCCCGCAAATCGCCGAGTTTGAAGTTTATAATGGCTATACCAGTGGGGGTTCCGATGGCGGAAGCTCGGTGGTGAATGGTACCGTGAATGGCACCTACAAAATTTCACCATTGCATAGTGCGAAAGCGCTTGATGTTGCCAACTGTGGTAGCAGTAATGGAACGAATGTGCAGCAATTTAGTTGGTTAGCTAACGATTGCCAGAAGTTTGTTATCTCTAACGTGGATGGTATTTGGCATCGTATTTCGCCAGTGAATGCTTCAACGAAAGGGGTAGAAGTGGCTTCTTCTTCAACCAGTGCAGCAGCCAATGTACAACTCTATGATTACTGGGGTGGTGCGAATCAACAGTTCCGCTTCCAAGCTGCAGGTTCAGGTAAATGGAGAATCATTAACCGAAATAGTGAGTTGTGTTTAGATGTGGCGTCTAAGTCAGCGGCTGATGGTGCTAATATCATCCAATATACTTGTAAGGCGGGTGCTGAAAATCAGATGTTTGTTTTAGAGCGTCAGTAATTCTTTAACTTGAGTTTTAGCTTGTGCTTAAAAGCCGCTCTGTGAAATAACAGAGCGGCTTTTTTTGATGTCGCAAATCGACATGGGCGAAACCATCGCGTTTCGGTAACTCCGCGTGTCAGTCAAGGTTTGGCTTGCTTAACTGTCGTCATCTTCACCATCGCTACCTTTTTTAAACATCGATAAATTTAAAGATTGGGGAGTTCCTAGCCAATAGGCGTACTCGGTATGATCGCGTAAGTTATTACCGGTTTGGGCATGCACCAAAATGTTTAAGTCTTGGCGTTGTGCTTCTAACCAAGGAATGAGCTGTTCAAAATGTTGTTCTGAGAAACTAAGCTGGCAACTCCAATGTGGGTGAGGGCCAACTAAGGTTTGATGCACTCTCCCCATTTTAATCGCGCATTTTTGCGCGGCCTGTTGGCATAGCTGTGTCGCAAATTCGAGGCTCGTAGCATCGAAATACACGTGGGCGTGATAATGTTTATGGACATTTTGGGGAAAGTAGGGATTCAAGTTGAGCGATCCTTCGGTGATGAATGACATGATTACATTGTTGTACTAATTGATGAGACTTGCTATATAATTGCTCACTTCGTCGCCAAGGGCGGTGTTGTAACACTAACTAATGAGGTGAACATGAGTCACAAAAACAAACGGGCTAAGCAGCTTGCCCATGCGCATGGCCGAGGCCAGATCAATGATAATGCGCTTAAAGCTTTAGTCACCAGTCCACTGTTTAAAAGCAAAGTGGAGCGGCCTAAAAAGGGTAAAGGTTCATATAACAGAAAGGGGCATCAGCTGAAGGGCGATGCTCCTTTTAACATTTTGACTTGCAACTTACTTAAGCAGTCATCAGTAGGTGTTGCAGTTCTTTAAGTGAATTCACTTCGTGCTTAGGCGCAATCCCTTCAGGTTTAGCATGACCATGTCGGTTCAACCAACAAGTATCAATACCTGCGTTAATCCCGCCTTGAATATCCGAGTGCAGATTGTCCCCCACCATTAAAATAGAGTCTTTTGCAGGATGCTTCATGTGCTTAAAGGCATGATTAAAAATATCAACATGCGGTTTAGCGATACCGACTTGTTCGGAAATAACCAGTGGGAAAAAATAGCTTTTTAAACCAGTGCGTTCTAAACGGATCGTTTGTAAGGCGGTGAACCCGTTGGTGATGATCCCCATTTTGACTTTGCCCGATAAAGCATCTAGAAGTTCTTTGGCTCCCGGTAATAAGCTGCAAATGTCGGCCATGGCATTTAAAAAGGCACTATTTAGTTGTTGTGGATGAAGTCCTAACTTGGCCGCCCATTGGCTAAAGCGCTGCTGCTGGAGTTCGCGAGCGGATATTTTTCCGGCCTGATAGTCGACCCAAAGCGGTAAATTAACGGTTTGATAGTGTTGATAGTCTTGCTCATTAAAGTTAACCCCATAGCGTGAGAACATCAGTCTGAGCCCCGCAAAGGCATCAAAGTTGAATAGCGTTTCATCAGCGTCAAATAGGATCCATTGGTATTTCATTCTCTGCGCACCTTACAACTTAACAGGCGACTTATGCTGGGCTAAGTGACTCATATTGTCAAAAATGTTTTACAGAACAAGGCGATTCAGTTGATGGCTGAGGGGCTTCGACTTCACCAGAAAATCTGCGATTCTTAACGAAGCCTTTAAACCTGCATCCATTGCTGATTTAACTCCGTTTAAGCTGGCCTTATAACTTGCAATTAACCCAAAAAGGAGTACAATTCCGCGGCTTCAATTAGCGGGACTCCCATTTAGGGACCTTAAATTTTTTAACTAGTATGAGGACGATATGGTTACCATTCGTTTGCAACGTGGCGGCGCAAAAAAGCGTCCATTCTATCAAGTAGTTGTTACTGATAGCCGTAATTCACGTGACGGTCGTTTCATTGAAAAATTAGGTTTTTTCAATCCGATTGCTCGTGGTCAAGAAGAGCGTATTCGCTTAGAACAAGACCGCATTGATCACTGGGTTGGCCAAGGCGCTGCGGTTTCTAACCGTGTAGCTAAGCTAATCAAAGATTCAAAAGCAGCATAATTCAGTCTTTTTTAGTGGAGTTAAGATGAGCAATAAAGAACAGCCCATCGTGATAGGTCGCTTAGGTGCCGTTTACGGTATTAAAGGGTGGCTTAAAGTTAACTCGTTCACTGAAGATGCGGAAGCTGTTTTTAACTATCAACCTTGGTTGATAGGTCGTTCTGGTGAGTATACTTCGATTGAAGTGACAGAATGGCGGCGACACAGTAAATCTTTCATCGTGAAGCTTGCGGGCTTTGATGTGAGAGAACAAGCTCAGAGTTTAACCGGGATGGATATTGCGGCTTCGCCGGAGGTTCTACCGGAGCTATCTGATGATGAATATTACTGGCGTGACCTGATGGACATGAAAGTGGTGAATCGCAGTGGCTATGACTTAGGACATGTGACCGATTTAATGGAAACAGGTTCGAATGATGTCTTGGTTGTGAAAGCCAATTTAAAAGATGCCTTTGGCAAAAAGGAACGGTTAATCCCGTTCGTAGAGTCTCAGATAATTGATAACATCGATCGCGAGTCTCAAACTATTACTGTTGATTGGGATCCTAGTTTTTAGGTTCCTTTATGGCTGAGCAGACACCACAGTTGTGGGTGGGAATAGTGAGTCTATTTCCGGAAATGTTTCATGCTATAAGCGAGTACGGTGTGACTGGGCGTGCGGTAAAACGTGGCTTAGTTAAGATTGAGTGTTGGAATCCGCGTGATTTCACTCATGATCGTCATCGTACGGTGGACGACCGGCCTTACGGCGGTGGCCCTGGTATGTTAATGATGGTACAGCCCTTACGGGATGCGATTCATGCTGCTAAACAGGCTGCTGGTGATGGGGTTAAGGTGATCTATATGTCACCGCAAGGGCGTACCTTGAAGCAAGATGGAGTAATGGAGTTAGCTCAACAGCAAAAGCTGATTATAGTTGCGGGTCGCTATGAAGGCATTGATGAACGCTTAATTCAAGCCGAAGTTGATGAAGAATGGTCGATTGGTGATTATGTGTTAAGTGGTGGTGAGCTGCCAGCAATGAATATGATAGACGCCGTCTCGCGGTTAATTCCGGGAGTTTTGGGGGATAAAGCTTCAGCTGAGCAGGATTCATTCTCTGATGGATTGTTGGATTGTCCACATTATACTCGTCCAGAAGTTTTGGATGGGCAGGCGGTACCTCCGGTACTGCTCAGTGGAAACCATAAAAAAATTGAAGAGTGGCGCTACAAACAAGCACTTGGGCGAACCTATTTGAGGCGACCGGAGTTATTGGAGAATCTAGCTCTGACTGACAAGCAAGAAAAGATTCTTGCTGAGTTCATCCAAGAGCAAACGCCCTTGGATAATAAATAAAGATTCAGTTAATTCTAGGAAATAGTAATGAGCAATATTATTAAACAGCTCGAAGAAGAGCAATTGAAGCAAGACGTACCTGCGTTCGCTCCTGGTGACACAGTAGTTGTACAGGTAAAGGTAAAAGAAGGTAATCGTGAGCGTCTACAGGCGTTTGAAGGCGTAGTAATTGCTAAGCGTAACCGTGGTTTACACTCAGCATTTACGGTTCGTAAAATTTCAAACGGTGAAGGCGTTGAGCGTGCATTCCAAACTCATAGCCCGCTAGTTGAGAGTATTACTGTTAAGCGTCGTGGTGACGTTCGTCGTGCTAAACTTTACTACTTACGTGAACTTTCTGGTAAGAAAGCCCGTATTAAAGAAAAGTTGGCGACGAAGTAAGTCTACTTCTTCGAGAAAAAAGCCCGCGTATGCGGGCTTTTTTGTGCGCGAGTCTAGGCGATTTCTAAGACTGAGTTGTCACCACCAACACCACTGTTCTGATAGCTATCTGCGAGCCAATCGTTGTCATAGGTTTCGGTCCCATCAGCTAAGCACAGTTTATATTTAAACTGATAGCTTGCTTGTTGGTCCGTGGGAACATTGACCACGACTTTAAATTTGCCATTTTTGAGTTTGGTTAGCTCTATCGGCTGCCACTCATTAAATTCGGCAATTAAATAGATCTGCGCGGCGTCTTGGGTGGCTTCCTTTTCAATTTCAAAGGTGACCTTTACTTCAGGTTTGGACTTTAGATATTGCTTTTTTAAGGGCATGCTATTCTCCTCCGAGAGATAAAATAAATCCGTATACATTGTGACCAATAGTGATTCTTTCAAAAAAGTGAGAGCTTGGTCAATAGTAGATTGGTTTTTTTAAAGTTGAAAGTATTGTCGAAGGATCTCTTGAGTAAACACAGTTTTAAGGTAATAACCTCGAGGAAGTACTTGAATTAGGCTGCCATTGGGTCCTATGGCGGCAGTTCTTGCCTTGTTATTTGCGGCCTTAGGACGTAATTGTAGTACCTGTCCTTGGCGTGCCGTTATTTGTTCAATTTGGCCGAAGCTAATCATCTCCATTTGCTCTTCCCAATCAGCTTGGAGTTGCTGGTTTTGCTCTGCTGAAGGGCTCCACAAAATTGGGTTTGCGACAATCCGTTGCGGGATAGGGATGCTTCGTTCTGCCAATATGGGGATCCACAATACTCGCGAAAGCTTATTGTAGACATTGCTATGATGCCAAGTCAGCCCTGCCACATTAGTGAGCGGCGTAATACATACATAAGTACTTTCCAGAGGTTTACCTTGTGCATCAATTGGGATCGTTTTTAATTCGATGCCTAGTTCGGGAAAGTCTTGAATCGGCTTGCTGCCAGCGCTTGCCCCTAGGCACCATTCAATCAGTTGACCCCCCCAGCCTTTTTGACGTTTAAAGTTAGCGGGAATGCTAAAGCCTTCACGTAATGCTAATTCACCAAGACTCAGTCCGGCTAAGGATTGGGCGCGAGCGTAGAGTTCGGCTTCACTATTTGGTTTGCTGATCATGGCTTCGTTAACTGTGGGTAAAAGGCTATTGTATAGAAGCTGCGCAGTAAATGCAGCCGCTTATCCAATAGCCATAACTATAGTGTAACTTATTGATTATTAGCGGCTTTATTTTTTCTCTTTGAATCGCTTGGTGGATAGTTAAACGTTATTCATAGCTAATTTAGACTTACAAACAACCTTATCCACATTATCTATGGATAACTATTGTTAATTGTTATTAACTAGTATTTTATACACAGAAAGTCTCTATTTAACTCAGGATGTCTATAATTAAGGCGATCTGATGAGAATAAACACGTTTTATGGAGATGTGTTGGTTTTTTAAACAATTAAAGTTATGAACAGTGCGAATCTAGATAAACTTGAAAAATCATTTCCCATTTTAAATTAAGTTTTTGATTTTTAATGTTATTTTGTATTTTATGTATATTGTTTTTTAGATTTTTATTGTTTGAATATGTTAGTTTTGGGCTTTATCCCAAGTTATACACAGTTTTTCTCACAGATAAATCGAATAACTTTGCTTAAGCGGGTGTTATTACAATTTTGTTCCTTTGTGATAAGCGTATTTGCCGAGCTTGACGATCTGTGAAAGAATCACTTATCTATAGTTTTTAGCTGAAGGTTGTTTCAGTGATTGATGGGGATGGTTATCGCCCCAACGTCGGCATCGTTATTTGTAATCAGCGTGGTCAGGTATTGTGGGCACGTAGATATGGTCAACATTCATGGCAGTTTCCCCAAGGTGGCGTTGATGAAGGGGAATCGGCTGAACAAGCGATGTATCGTGAGTTGCATGAAGAAGTAGGCTTGCTGCCGCAAGATGTAAAAATTTTGGCAACAACCAAACATTGGCTGCGTTATAAATTACCGAAGCGCTTAATTCGTTGGGATAGTCCGCCAGTTTGTATCGGACAAAAACAAAAGTGGTTTTTACTGCGTCTAGTGGGTCAAGAATCTAGTATTAAATTTGATTGTTGTGGACACCCAGAGTTCGATGATTGGCGCTGGGTGAGTTTTTGGTATCCGGTTCGGCAAGTCGTATCATTTAAACGAGAAGTATATCGTCGTGCTCTCAAAGAGTTTGTGATTTCGGCAATGCCTTATCACCGTACAGATAAGGTACCAAATAAAGATAAACGGCGACGTTTTAAGAAACGTAAAGGAGCTTAAGAAGTGTTAGCAGAGTTACGTGCCATTGTTGAACAGGTAAGCAATGCCGATACTCTCGACAGTGCTTTGGCTATTTTAGTTACGAAGATCCGTTATACGATGCAAACCGATTGTTGTTCGGTATATGTCATGGATCATCAACAAAAACGCTTAGTTCTGCGAGCGACAGAAGGCCTAGCCGCCAGCGCTATTGGTAAGGCGGCAATGCCCCTTGGCGAAGGCGTGGTTGGTCAGGTGGCCTTACGCGAAGAGCCGATCAACTTGGCCGATGCTCGGCTTAATCCGCATTTTAAATATCTTCCTGAAACTGCGGAAGAAGGGTTCTTTTCTTTCTTAGGTACGCCGATTACCCATCAGCGTAAGGTACTGGGCGTATTGGTCGTCCAGCAATCAGAGGCGCGAAGCTTTGATCAGAGTGAAGAGTCATTCTTGGTGACTTTGGCGACTCATTTAGCGGGAGTCCTCGCGAATTCTGATCTACACGCGGTGCTTAATGCGCCCTCCAAGAAAAAGAAATGGGCCGAGGCGATTAAGGCTGGTTCCAGTTCGAGTGGTATTGCGATTGCTAAAGCTTGGTTAAACCGTTCAACCGGGGCGCTTGAACAGCAACGGATTGAGCAGTGTGAAGATGTTGATATTGAGTTACAACGTTTTAATGGTGCCTTAGATATTGCTCGGGATGAGTTTCATAGTCTGGCGATTAAATTGTCTGAGCAGTTACCAAAAGACGTCGCGTCAATTTTTGATTTTTATCAACAGATGTTAGCTGACGCTAGCTTGGCCGGAGATATTCGTGCAAAAATAACTCAAGGTTATTATGTCGAATCAGCTTTGCGTTTGGTCGTTGAACACTATGTTAATTTATTTGCCGAGATGAACGACCCCTATTTGAAGGAGCGGGCAATTGACGTTAAAGACGTTGGTTTACGTTTATTACACGCTTTGCAAATGGGACCTAGTGCTGGCTTGTTACCCTCGGAACCCGTGATTGTGGTTGCTGAAGAGGTGACCGCGACAATGTTTGCTCAGGTGCCTCGGCATTTACTCGCTGGCGTCGTGTCGCAACGCGGTGCGGCGAATTCTCATGCTGCTATTCTGGCTCGAGCCTTGGGGGTGCCAGCCTTAATGGGCTTGAGTTTCGATGTGAATAAGTTGCAAGACTGTGAATTATTGCTAGATGGTTATTCGGCGGAGTTATTTGTAGAGCCAGACCAACTCTTAAAAGACGAGTACAATAAGCTTCTTGCCCAAGAAGATCAGCTTAATAGTCTGGTTCAGCAGAAATTGGATAAACCAGCAGTCACTCAAGATGGCTTAGCCATTGAGTTATTAATTAACGCAGGTTTGAGTGCTGACAGCGATATTGCAATTAATGCGGGTGCCGATGGCGTCGGTTTATATCGCACAGAAGTGCCATTTTTGATGCAAGATCGTTTTCCTTCTGAAGAAGAGCAATTTGTTCGTTATCGCGATATCTTAAGCAGTTATCAAGGTAAGAATGTTTGTATGCGTACCCTCGATGTGGGGGGCGATAAACAGTTACCTTATTTCCCTATTGTTGAAGAAAACCCATTTTTGGGATGGCGTGGTATCCGACTGACGTTAGATCACCCTGAAATTTTCTTGGTGCAAGCGAGAGCGATGTTTCGAGCTGCCATCGAATGCGGTAATTTGTCGATCATGTTACCCATGATTAGTAGTTTGAACGAAGTCGATGAGTCTTCTCGTTTGCTGGAACAAGCCTGGGCAGAAGTGGTTGAAGAACTTAGTTTAGAGGAACCGCCAGAACCGCCGAAATATGGGGTGATGTTGGAAGTCCCTTCGGTGTTGTTTTTGTTGCCAGAGTTAGCGCAGCGCGTTGATTTTTGGTCGGTGGGCAGCAATGACCTAACCCAGTATTTATTAGCGGTGGATCGTAATAATACCCGAGTCGCTGAATTGTTTGATACCTTTCATCCGGCGGTCGTGAGAGCGCTGAAGCACATAATTGAACAAGCCAATTTGTATGATGTTCCAGTGAGTTTTTGTGGTGAACTGGCAGGGGACCCTGTGGGCGCTTTATTGGTGCTGGTTCTGGGGTATAGTCGTTTAAGTATGAGTAGTTTTAATCTGGCTAAAATTAAATACATTGTTCGTCATGTGAAGCAGGCCGATTTTGCTCAGTTACAAGAAAAGGTATTGGCGAGTCAAACGGGGTCGGCAATTTACCAGATACTTTATGACTACTTAGATAAGCAACAGTTATCGCAGTTTGTTCGTGTAAGTAAACATTAATGGATAAGCTTGCTTGATACGCTTGTTTCATCTTGTGATTCACTGCAAAATGCCCTTTCTTTATATTCGTTAAATAGAGCTACTTATTGTGTCTACTCCTTTGGTGTTTCCTAAGATTGATCCGATTGCTATTAGTATTGGCCCATTAGACGTGCGTTGGTACGGCTTAATGTACTTACTTGGATTTATGTTTGCGATGTGGTTAGGTAATCGCATGGCTGATAAAGCTGGCAGCGGCTGGACTCGCGCCGAAGTTAGTGATTTGTTATTTTATGGTTTTCTCGGAGTGATTCTTGGCGGACGGGTTGGTTACGTGATGTTTTATCAGTTACCACTATTTTTAGACAACCCACTTTATCTATTTAAAATCTGGGAAGGTGGAATGTCTTTCCACGGCGGTTTACTCGGCGTGATTACCGCGATGTTTTGGTTTGCGCGACATACCAAACGTCATTTCTTTACCGTCTCCGATTTTATCGCGCCTTTGATCCCGTTTGGCTTAGCGACTGGGCGGATCGGCAATTTTTTAAATGGCGAGTTATGGGGACGACCAACTGATATGCCTTGGGGCATGATATTTCCCTCGGGCGGATTAGTCGCTCGTCATCCCTCGCAACTATACGAGTTTGCTCTTGAAGGGATTGCACTACTGCTCATCTTATTGATTTACGCAAAACGTAAGCCACCCATGGGGGCTATTTCTGGAGCATTTCTACTCACTTATGGCTGTTTTCGTTTCACTATAGAGTTTTTCCGTGAGCCCGACAGTCAGCTCGGTTTACTCAGTTTTGGGATGAGCATGGGACAATTGTTATCTCTACCGATGGTGATTGTTGGCGCATTATTTATCACCTGGGCCTATCGACGTCACTCTAATGAGAGCAAAGCATGAAACAGTATTTAGACTTATGTCAACGGATTGTTGAACAGGGAACTTGGGTTGAAAATGAGCGCACCGGTAAGCGTTGTTTGACGGTGATTAATGCTGATCTCGAATATGACGTAGCAAATAATGAATTTCCCCTGGTGACCACTCGTAAGAGCTATTGGAAGGCGGCCATTGCTGAATTGCTCGGCTATATTCGGGGTCTGAATGATGCTGCCGAGTTTAAAGCCTTAGGTACGCCAACTTGGTTAGCCAATGCCAACGAAAATCGGGCATGGTTAAACAACCCTGCTCGCAAAGGCGAAAATGATATGGGGCGAGTATATGGTGTTCAGGGCCGTTCTTGGCTTAAACCCGATGGTGGAGAAGTTGATCAACTGCGTAAGATTGTGGATGACTTAAGCCAGGGGATTGATGATCGCGGTGAGATCTTATCGTTTTACAACCCAGGGGAGTTTCATCTTGGTTGTTTGCGTCCTTGTATGCATACTCATACCTTTTCCTTGCTTGGAGATAATCTTTACTTAACTTCTAGTCAGCGCTCTTGTGATGTGCCTTTAGGACAAAATTTCAATCAAATTCAAGTCTTTACTTTTTTGGCTTTGATGGCGCAGATTACCGGTCACAAACCTGGTAAGGCTTACCATAAGATTGTTAACGCTCACATTTATGAAGACCAACTGGCGTTGATGAAAGAGGTGCAACTGAAGCGGGAGCCCTTTGCGGCTCCAAAGTTGCATATTAATCCGAAGATCAAAACATTGGAAGATTTGGAAACTTGGGTCACTCTTGATGATTTTGAGGTCAGTGGCTATCAGTATCATGACCCTATCGCCTACCCATTTTCGGTGTAATCAGCGACTGCTATTGGTTGTTATATGGGGGCGGCCTTAAGTTTGGCCGCCGCTATTTTTGCAAGTCTCCTTTAAGTCTTTAACCTGCCATCTCGCACCTATTTGAGCGTATGAGCCATTTTAAGCTCTTTTCTCTTTCTGCATTTAATTTTCCTTCTCTTTCGGATCTAGCGCTCAGCTAAATCTCACTCGTCATCTACAGTCAAAATAGATCTTTATGCCGAACATTGCTGTATAAACTACAGTCTATCTTCTTTATTATCGGAAATACCGATGCTTAGGCTCATTAGAAGTGAATATCAATTACTTGCTCGCTGGGTAAAATAACCATTCTTTTTTTTAGTGGGCTGTTATGAAACAATTTATTGATCGTTTTTTAAGATTAGAAGCTGCTGGTGGTATTTTGTTGATGGTGGCTGCGGTATTGGCTTTAGTGATGGCCAATACCGCTTGGTTATCTCCTGTCTATTTCTCTTTTCTCGAGACTCCTTTGCAGCTGAGGATCGCTGAATTAGATATCAATAAACCTTTGCTGTTGTGGATTAATGATGGCTTGATGGCGATTTTTTTCTTAGTCATCGGTTTAGAAGTTAAACGCGAACTCATCGAAGGAGCGCTTTCTTCGAAAGAACAAGCATTGTTGCCAGTGGTTGCTGCGGTTGGTGGCATGCTGGTGCCAGCGGCGATTTATTTAATATTTAATGGCACTGATCCGGAGTTGGCGAAAGGTTGGGCGATCCCTGCGGCAACCGATATTGCTTTTGCCCTAGGGGTCATGGCTTTATTAGGTAAACGTGTTCCAGCGAGCCTAAAAGTATTCCTCTTGGCTCTGGCGATCAGTGATGATCTTGGCGTGATTGTAGTCATCGCACTATTTTATACCAGTGAATTGGCGATTATTCCGGCGCTTTGGGCGTTAGCGGCAAGTGCTGGTTTGTTATTGTTGAATCGTCGAGGTTACGGAGGCTTAAGCGCTTATTTACTGCTCGGCGCTGTGCTTTGGGTGGCGGTATTAAAATCTGGGGTTCATGCGACCTTAGCTGGGGTCATTGTTGGCTTTATGATCCCCTTGAAAGCGAAAACCGGTGGTTCACCGCTAAAGACACTTGAGCATGCCCTACATCCAGCTTCGAGTTTTATTATTGTGCCTATTTTTGCTTTTGCCAACGCAGGTGTCCCTCTCACTGGCATTAGCTTGGCGAGTTTTCAAAGCCCGCTTGCTTTAGGGATTATTCTGGGCTTGTTGGTGGGTAAACCTTTAGGCATATACGTTTGTTGTCGTTTAGCCATCAGGGCTGGTTTTGCAAAGTTGCCCGCTGGTGCGAATAATCAACAGTTATTTGCGACAGCTGTGTTATGTGGAATTGGCTTTACCATGTCAATATTCATTTCCTCACTTGCCTTTAACGGGCAAAGTGAATTGATAGCTTTATCCCGTTTAGCTATATTGTGTGGGTCGGTACTTGCTGCATTGATTGGCTATGGCTTATTACATGGCTCGACTCGTAAAGAAGCTAAAAGTTTGCGCAACTCTGCGCAAACTAGGCTGGGTCAATCATGGGAAAATTCCTCCATTTAGCAAGGGGAAAGGTCATTTAAAATCATCAACGCAATCCCCAGAGGGGATTGCTTTTAGGTCATACATGTCGCATTTAAACTATAACCACCTTTACTATTTTTGGATGACCTGCAAACGAGGGTCGGTGACGGCTGCCGCAGAAGCCTTATTTATTACACCACAAACCGTTACCGGCCAAATTAAACAACTTGAGCAACGTCTTGCTGGGGAATTATTCACTCGGCGCGGTCCGAAAATCACTCGGACCGAGCTAGGTCAGTTGGTTTATAAATATGCTGACCGAATGTTTAGTTTAAGCTACGAAATGCTGGATATTGTGAATTATTCACAACAAGAAAAGTTGTTATTTGAAGTCGGAGTGGCCGATGCATTATCTAAGCGTTTGGCGAGTCGGATCTTATTATCTACGGTGCCGCCTGATGGTGATATTCGTTTACGTTGCGTGGAATCGACTCACGAATTACTGCTGTCGCAACTCGCTGAACATAAGTTGGATGTGATTTTATCCGACTGCGGCTTAGATCATGCGAAGCAAGAGGGGGTACTCAGTAAAAAATTAGGCGAAAGCAGTATTGCTTTTTTCGCCAACGAACCCTTACCTTTGTTGCCTTTTCCAGCCTGTTTAGAGCAGCGTAGCTTGTTATTGCCTGGTCGCCGAAGTGCTTTGGGTCGTAAATTATGGGCTTGGTTTGAGCAATTGGGTTTAAAGGTATCGGTATTGGCTGAATTTGATGATGCCGCGTTAATGAAAGCATTTGGCGAATATACCGATGGTATTTTTATTGCTCCTGCAATTTACACTGGAGATATGTTGGCCAATCCTAATACCCGTTTACTAGGCGTTACCGATGATCTCAAAGAAGAATATCATCTGTTATTTGCCGAACGGATGATTCAACATCCTTCGGTGAGGCGCTTATGTAATACCGATTTTTCGCAGCTGTTTGCCGATGAAAAACATCAACATAGTCTGGATGTAATACAGAGCCTCGGCGGTTAAAATTTAGGTTTTACAAGATAATCCTCTTCTCAAAAAGCAATCTTTACCATTCCTCAAATATAAATGATAGCTTTCGTGATAAATATCAAATTTATCACTAAGTTGTTTGTGTTTATTTGATGTTTGACGAGTTTATCGACTTCGTTGCTTCTTAATTGAAGGTATACCCGCTAGTGTTGCTAAAACTATAAAGTAACGTCGAAGGTTCGCTTACATCTCAAAGCGAATTCCGGTTTATATAATAAGTGTTGGCGTCAAGGCGACTAGCATACTGAATGTTTCTGATAACTCTGCGTAATGGCTTAATCACTTCGCCTGTTCGCTTTTGAGCTGAAGTACAGAAGCCTTGTGGAGTAGAGTCCATCTCAACTTCTACTTCACAAGTGATGCCTTAGGCATCAAATACGCAGGATCCAACCGTTATAGGGCAATTAAATATAATCGGCTTAACGGCCTACAAACCCATGTTTGGCTTCTGCATTTTAATCAGCAAGTAAAGCGTATCGAATAGCTATGTCTATGGCTATGGTGCGGGAAAGGAAGCAAATCATGAAAAAGATGTTCGCCATCACGATGGTGGCAGCGTCGGTCTCTGCGCATGCAGAAATCGCTGCAACTCATATTTACCATAATCACATGCCCAATTTCTGGCCTTATTACGATGTCAGTGAATACGATAATCTTGCGGTCGGGGAGGCGGTTCGCTATGCCTACGACGGTCAAGTGATTAACTTAAAACAAAACCCGCCAGCAAATTATAGTTTTTTTATTCCAAGCTCCGGGGCGCCGATGCCTCATGATGATTTGGTCTCGTATTATCAGCATCATGCTAAAACAGGCGCCTACCTGAGTTGGCCCATGGATACCGCGAAGTCTAATCATGGTAATCATCCACAGAGCCAAACTCATGTCACCATGTCGGCCGCGGTGATCAATAACGTACAAAGTTTTGCCGAGTTGGCTAATTTAGACGGATATAACCTAGGTTGGGGAGCGCATTGGCGAGAGGTTCAAGCGAATACTAAAACCTCAGGCGGTTTTAATGCATTAGATACCATTCACTTCTCTGGTCACCATACAATGGGGCCTTTAGTGGGTAATGAGTACTTTCTAAAAGATTTGATTTATCAAAATGTAACTTTAGCGCAAGATTATTTTCTAGGTGACGCCTTTAAGTCATCGAAAGGTTTCTTCCCGACTGAGCTCGGCTTTTCCGAGCGGATCATCCCAGTGTTAAATAAACTGGGGATTGAATGGTCGGTATTGGGTAATGTGCATTATTCCCGAACCCTACGTGATTATCCCTATTTAAATGATCCGGGGGTCGATACTTTAATTTCTCCACCGAATCGAGCGGACTTACAGAATGAAAGTAATATCGGGGCGTGGACCGAGTTGCACATGTTTAATGAACAGCAAAACACCATTAATAAATTTCCCTTCGCCTCGATCCCTCATTGGGTGCAGTATGTCGATCCTGAAAGCGGTGAGCAATACAAAGTTGCCGGTATTCCGGTTGAACAAGCGAGCTCTTGGGAAGAAGGATATCAGTGTAAAGTGACCGCTGATGTCATTAAACCATTTGTTGATGATGCGGCAAGCTTAGGGCGGACTCAGTTCTTTACCATTGCGCACGATGGTGATAATTCTTCTGGCTGTGCTGGTGATGGAAACACTTGGGCGAATTCGGGGAATGTGACTTATGCGGATACTACGGTTCGAGGTATGGGGGTAGAGGAATATTTGGCCGCGCACCCGATCCCTGCCGAGGATGTGGTACATGTTCAAGATGGCTCGTGGATCGATACTCGAGATTCTTCCGCAGATCCAACTTGGTATCATTGGCATATTCCAATGGGGGTTTGGAAGGGGCAAATGGCGGACTTTAACACCGCCAATGGCACCGACTTTGTCGCCACGCGTGAGCATATGGTCTCACTCGAATTGGGATATCATTATTTAGAACGTAATTTTGCGTTGCTTCAAGCCGCGGAGAACTATGCCAAGACCGCTGAGCAAATTTGGTTGGATAATAACCCTAATTATTGGAGCCCAAGTACCGAACGTGACCATCAAGTGACCTACCCAGGTAATCAATTGAATCCCTGGATGATGTCGTTTCCGCTGAAAGGAGATCCTGCGAACAATTACGCGGGTGGGGCTAATCCTGCGGAGCTAGGCTGGTACTTCTTATTAGCATCGATTGATTCGGGCTTTGGTTATTATGATGAGAATATTGATGATGGGGTGAAACCCACAGTGTCGTTTAATCAATCGCTACACTTCTCTGTTCCCTATGTGGAAGCAAATCTGAGTCAGGATAAAACTGGGCCTTCTTTATGGTGGCCGCAGCGCTACCCTTATAATCCAGGCAGCGCCAACGCGAGTAAGGCCGAGGGTTGGGCGAAGGTTTACGCCGATACTAAATTTGCCATCTATACCTATGGCTACGATGTGAGTGATATTCAAGACATCAAGGTAAAGGTTCGGGTACATAAGGATAAGTGGGCAACGGCCACCGATAAAACCTTTAAATTATACGATCCGAGTGCCCATAGTAGCGATCCAAATGTTGACCCTTCACGGGTTGGCGAGTGGCAGACTTTTGCGATGAGTGAACGGGATTTAAGTGCCGATATCAACGGCGTGAGCTGGCAGCCATCGGGCAAGGAAATATTTGAGGTGGTTCCGGCAGACAAAATCGGCAACATGTACTTCAGCTATATCGAGGACTTTCAAGAGCAGCTACTTGATTACTATATTGAAGCGCGCGATAGCAAAGGTAATATCACGCGTTCGGCTATTCAACAAGTTTATGTTGGCGCGGGTCAGTTCAGTCACGTCGATGGTAAGCTGGTGGAAGATGTCAACGGTAGCGTTGCAGGTGAAGCAATGTTCTTTACCGATGATGTGATTATTGGAGATGCTCGTCCAGTTGCTGATATTGATGCAAGTGATGCAGAGGTCGCACATGGGACAGTGGTTACCCTAAGCGCTGCCGGTTCAACGGATAGTGAAGGCCCTATTGCGAGCTATCTTTGGAGCACTGGTGAAACGACGCCGACAATTACACTCACTCTGAATGAGCGGACTACCATTTCAGTCACCGTGACCGATAGTGTGGGGCAAAAAGCGTCTACCAGTGTGAGCTATCGGATCATTGGACAAACTGTCACTTCCAGCGTGTACTACCAGGACAGCAATGGTTGGGGACAAGTGTGTTTGCATTACAGTATTGATGGCGGATTAACTTGGACAACGGCACCGGGAGTGGCAATGCAAAGTCTTGCTGATAATTGGTATCGCTTAAGCATTGATTTAGACAATGCTGATCAGCTTGAATTTGTCGCGAACAGTTGTAGTGGCGCTTGGGATAATAATGGGGGGGCTAATTACAGTGCAGGTGAAGGTGATTGGCAGGTTGCCGGTGGCGTGATTTTAGCAGGGATCCCCGATGGCGTTGACGGTAATATCGCCCCAGTGGCGGTGATATCTCCTGCTAGCCATACGGTGGCAGTCGGCACCGAGGTGACTTTAAGTGCTGCGGGGTCTAGCGATAGTGACGGAAGCATTAGCAGCTATGCTTGGAGTACTGGTGAAACCAGCCAAAGCATTACACTTACGGTGACTGAAACGCAAACTATTACGCTGACCGTGACCGACGATGCCGGGAAAACGAATACCGCTTCGGTGACCTTAAATGTTGCTGAAAATGTATTGCCAATTGCGGTGATTAGTCCCGCCAGTCAAACCGTGATTGCCGGTAGTGTGGTGACCTTAAGTGCGGCAGGTTCTTTCGATGAAGACGGTCAAGTGCTTAGCTATTTATGGAGCACTGGCGAAACCACCGCGGAGATTGACGTTACTGTTAATCAAAGCATGACGGTCGGGCTTACGGTCACGGATAATGATGAGGGGCAAGCCTCAACAGAAGTGCTCTTGAGTCTTGCGACGGAAAATTTCGCTGCTAATTTTGAGCAACTTTACTTCCGTGGCACTGCGAATGGTTGGCAAAGCTCAGCGATGAGCCTCATCGCGGATCATACTTGGCAAGTATTGGTTGATTTTGATGGCCAAACAGAGCAACGCTTTAAGTTTGATGTTAATGGTGATTGGAGTCAAAACTATGGGGATAACAATAGTGATGGCGTGTTAGAGCAAAGCGGCGGTGATATTTTCACTGCGGTCTCTGGCGTTTATTGGGTTGAAGTGAATGATCAAGAGCTTGCTTATCGCATTGTTGAGCAGAATGTAAATCAAGCACCAACTGCGGTGATCACTGCGTCTGCAACACAAATCGATATTGGTCAAAGCATTAGCTATAGTGCCGCAGCCTCTAGTGACAGTGATGGCAGCATTACCGGTTACTTGTGGAGTAATGGTGCAAATACTGAAACCACGACCATCACTTACGATGCCGTAGGCTCTTATGGGCTTAGCTTAACGGTTACTGACGATGGCGATAAAACCGGTCAAGCGTCGGTGTTCGTGACAGTAGTGGACCCCAATGCCAACTTCGTTGCTAATTTCGAGAACTTGTATTTTCGAGGCACCGCTAATGCTTGGCAAAATACCGCAATGAGCTTAGTCAGAGATAACATCTGGCAAGTGACTATCAGTTTTGATGGGCAAAGCGGACAGCGTTTCAAGTTCGATACGGTTGGAGATTGGTCTTATAACCTCGGTGATAATGAAGCCGATGGTATCCTGGAAGAAGCGGGGGCCGATATTTATACCGATGTTGTTGGCGATTATTTACTGGAATTAGATGATTTGAGTATGACTTATTCGCTCACTGCTTTGTAACGGAGTCGGAACGATAAATGAGCCGCTTTCGAGCGGCTTTTTTATGTTCAATACCGCGGCCATGGCGACTCCATTGCTCGATCCAGCTAGCTGAATTTGGTCATTTCACGTATAGTTTGGATAATTAATATTTTAGAGTTTGCAGATGAATATACAAAATATGCAGAAAAATGCTGAACCAGCATTGAAGCTACTAAAAGCCTTGGCGAATCAGAACCGCTTGATGATTTTGTGTCATTTGTTAGAAGGGGAGTTAACAGTTGGTGAATTAAATCAACGAGTTGAATTAAGCCAATCAGCTTTATCTCAGCATTTAGCTTGGTTAAGAAAAGATCAGTTGGTGATGACTCGTAAAGAATCGCAAACCATTTATTATGCTTTAGCGAGTAAAGAGGCAAAAGCAGTTCTGGTTCAGCTTCATGATTTATACTGTGCGGATTAAGTTTCTTCTTAATTTCACCAATAAAAAAACCGACTTAAAGTCGGTTTTTTTGTTCAAGCACCTTAAATTAAAGTGCGTTGATTTTAGCCACAATGCGGCTCTTATGGCGAGCTGCTTTGTTTTTGCTGATCAAACCTTTAGACGCGTAACGGTCTAGGATAGGTTGAGCAACAGTGTATGCTGCTTGAGCTGCATCTTTATCGCCTGCGTCGATAGCTGCAATAACTTTTTTCAAATTAGTGCGCATCATGGAGCGACGGCTAGCGTTATGTTGACGACGCGTTTCAGCTTGGATAGCGCGTTTTTTAGCTGACTTAGTATTAGCCAAGGTTAACTCCTGAACTTTGTCTTGGAATTATGAATTTAAAGGCCGTGGAATATGCCCGTTTTTCATGTTTATGTCAAACAATTTTTAACCAACTATAAAATCCAAGCAAGTAAAACCTAACTAAACGTTATGGTCGTAGCATCGATCTCTATAGGCGGGTAAACTGTGGCGCGATTCTACCAGCATTTTTAATGTTAGGGCAGAGGAATTTGTATAAATTGGCTACAGGACAGTGCATTGAGTAGAACCTTGTTAAAATCGGGCGCCATTGTGAGCGGTATGACTTTGATTTCTCGGGTGTTAGGTTTGGTTCGTGATGTGGTGATTGCGAATTTGATGGGGGCAGGCGTTGCCGCTGATGTATTTTTCTTTGCGAACAAAATACCAAACTTTTTACGTCGATTATTTGCCGAAGGTGCGTTTGCTCAAGCCTTTGTCCCGGTGCTGACCGAGTACAAACAAAATAATCGTGAAGATGAAGTGCGTTTGTTGATTGCCAAGGTAAGTGGCACGCTAGGTTTAGCGGTTACCATTGTGACTCTATTTGGCATTATTGGCTCGCCATTAATCGCGGCCTTGTTTGGCACGGGATGGTTTATTTCTTGGCTACAAGATGGGCCCGATGCAGCAAAATTTGAATTATCGGCTTTTCTTTTAAAAATTACTTTTCCTTATTTATGGTTTGTCACCTTTACTGGTTTATCTGGGGCCATTTTAAATGCCTTTGGCCGTTTTGCCGTGGCTGCTTTCACTCCCGTGTTATTGAACGTCGCAGTGATTGGTTTTGCGCTTGTTGTGTCTCCGCATCTTGAGCAGCCGGAAATCGGTTTGGCGATGGGGGTCTTTTTTGGTGGTCTGATCCAGTTCTTGTTTCAGCTGCCTTTTTTGTTGAAACTAAATTTATTGAGTAAACCTCAATGGGGCTGGAAGCACCCAGGGGTGACGAAGATCCGAACCTTGATGATCCCTGCTTTATTTGGGGTGTCGGTGAGTCAAATCAACTTGCTATTAGATACCTTGATCGCGAGCTTTTTGGTTACGGGCTCAATCTCATGGTTGTATTACTCCGATCGTTTATTAGAGTTTCCTCTCGGCTTGTTCGGCATTGCTATTGCCACGGTGATCTTACCAAGCTTGTCGCAACGCCATGTGGATAGCGATCCAAAACAGTTTCAGCAAACCATGGATTGGGCTGTACGTATGGTGTGCTTCTTGGGGATTCCGGCAACCGTGGGCATGGCGCTATTGGCACAACCCATTCTACAGGTGTTATTTATGCGTGGTGCCTTTGACCCTCAAGATGTCCTCAACGCATCCTATAGTCTGGTGGCTTATAGTGGTGGCTTACTATTTTTCATGTTGGTTAAAATTTTAGCGCCAGGCTATTACTCCCGACAAGATACTAAAACCCCTGTTAAATATGGCATCATCGCGATGGTCAGTAACATGGGGCTTAATTTGATTTTTGCGATCCCCTACGGATATGTTGGCCTTGCCATTGCGACCGCTTTATCTGCAGTATTGAATGCTAGTCTGTTATATCGAGGTTTACACCTTCAAGGGGTGTATCAGATGAGTCGCGCCAGTGCTTGGTGTATTGCTCGCATTCTCCTTGCATCGATTGTGATGGGGGCTGCGATTGCTTGGTTGTCACCAACAACAGAACAATGGTTTAGCCTCGCTTGGCATAGCAGTATGTTGCATTTGCTCAGCTATATTGGCGTTGCGGTCATCGTATATCTTATTTTACTGTTTGCTTTGGGGATCCGATTAGCTCACCTGAAAAGCAGTTTCGGGGCTGTAACTGGCGGCTAAACAAGCTATAATCCGTCGGTTTTTGATGAAATAGGCGCCGGAATGGAGTTAATTCGCGGTATATGCAATATAAAAGCACGTCATTATGGCTGTGCTTTGAGCATTGGTAATTTTGATGGTGTTCATTTAGGTCACCAGCAAGTCATTAAACGTTTAGTCGAACAGGCTCGCCAGCGAGGTCTGCCCGCTGTGGTGATGATTTTCGAGCCCCAGCCCTTAGAGGTTTTTGCTAAACGCCAAGCGCCCGCTCGAATTAGCCGCTTTCGTGATAAATACCAACAGTTGAAAACGTTGGGTGTAGACCGGCTACTTGTGGTCCGTTTCAATCAAGTATTTGCGGAACTGAGCGCCGATTATTTTGTACGCCAGTTGTTAGTTGAATTGCTGGGTATTCAATACCTTGCTGTTGGCGATGATTTTCGCTTCGGTAAGGCGCGTGCTGGTGATTTTTCGAGCTTACAAGTTGCGGGGCAACGTTACGGTTTTGATGTAACGGCAACTCACTCGTTTTGTATTAATCATCAACGAGTCAGCAGTACTGGTTTACGTCAGTATTTAGCAGAGTCTGATTTTAATACTGTTGGGCAGTTATTAGGACGAAAGTTTAGTTTTAATGGCAAAGTCATTCACGGTCAAAAGTTAGGACGTCAATTGGGGTTTGCCACCGCTAATTTAAAAGTGGCTCGTCATGTATGCCCTATTCACGGGGTATTTGCGGTTAAAGCTTATGTTCAGCAGCTGCCTGAACATCGATTTTCTGGCATTGCTAACATCGGTTGGCGGCCGACTGCAAATGGTAAAGATTTATTGGTAGAGGCCCATTTATTTGAGTTTGATGCCAACCTGTATGGCCAACGTTTAGTGGTTGAGCCGCAGTTGAAAATAAGAGATGAACAAAAATTTGATTCGCTTGACGCACTGAAAGCTCAGGTGAATCTCGATATTAAGCGAGCAAAAGCCTACTATGGCCTTGCAGAGTAACCGACTGGAAAAGTAATTCGATGAGCGACTATAAAGATACTCTTAATCTACCCAATACCGAGTTCCCAATGCGTGGTAATTTGGCAAACCGTGAACCTGCAATGCTAAAGCGTTGGAGTGAAAAGGATCTATACGGCCAAATTAGGCTGGCCAAAAAGGGTAAGAAGAGCTTTATTTTACACGATGGCCCTCCTTACGCGAATGGCAATATTCACTTGGGCCACGCGGTGAATAAGGTGCTAAAAGATATTATCGTGAAATCGAAAACCCTGTCTGATTACGATTCGCCTTATATTCCTGGCTGGGACTGCCATGGTTTGCCTATCGAGTTACAGGTTGAGAAAAAAGTCGGTAAGCCCGGTAAAAAAGTGACGGCAGCCGAGTTTCGTCAAAAATGTCGTGAATATGCCGCTAAACAAATTGATGGTCAGCGTCAGGATTTTATTCGGATGGGGATTCTTGGCGATTGGGCGAACCCTTACCTCACCATGAATTTTGATACCGAAGCGAACATTATTCGTGCCTTGGCAAAAATCATTGACAATGGGCACCTCATGCAAGGCTCTAAACCAGTACATTGGTGTACTGATTGTGGCAGCGCCTTGGCAGAAGCGGAAGTGGAGTACGAAGATAAAAATTCTCCTGCGATTGATGTGCGTTTCGTTGTTGTTGATGAAGCGGCGTTGCTGGCAAAATTTGATCATCCACAAGGTGCCGATGGTGAAGGTCCAATTTCTGCGGTGATTTGGACCACTACGCCTTGGACCTTGCCTGCGAACCGCGCCGTGGCTGTGAATGCACATCTTGAATATGTGCTGGTTCAAATTGAAACCGAGGATGGCAAACAGCGGGTTATTTTGGCGCGTGAGTTAATGGAGCAGTGTGTTGAGCGTTTTGGCGCAATTCACTTTCATGCGCTTGGGTATTGCCAGGGGGCTGCGCTTGAACTGATTCAAGTGAAGCATCCGTTCTACAATTTTGAAGTGCCGATTATTCTCGGCGACCACGTGACCACTGAATCGGGTACTGGTTGTGTACATACCGCTCCTGGCCACGGTCAAGAAGATTTCGCAGTCGGTCAAAAGTATGGCTTAGAAGTTGCGAATCCAGTGGGTGACAATGGTGTGTTTCTTGCCGACACCGAGTTTTTTGCAGGTCAGCATGTATTTAAAGCCAATGACAATGTTGTAGAAAAGCTGAAAGAAACGGGTGCTCTATTACACCATCATGCTTATCGTCATAGTTATCCACATTGTTGGCGCCATAAAACGCCGATTATTTTCCGAGCTACCCCGCAGTGGTTTGTCAGTATGGACCAAAATGGTTTGCGCAAGCAGGCGATGCAAGAAATTAAGAATACTCAATGGATCCCTGATTGGGGCCAGAGTCGCATCGAAAGCATGGTTGAGAATCGTCCCGACTGGTGTATTTCTCGCCAACGTACTTGGGGCGTTCCAATTGCCCTATTTGTGCATCGCGAAACTAACGAGTTGCATCCTCGCGCTGTCGAGTTGATGGAAGAGGTAGCGAAACGCGTTGAACAGAACGGTATTCAGGCTTGGTGGGATTTAGATGCAACTGAATTATTAGGGGATGAAGCGGCTAGTTATCGCAAGGTTGAAGACACTCTGGATGTATGGTTTGACTCTGGCTCTACCCATTCAAGTGTGGTTGCTGCGCGTCAAGAGTTTAATGGCCATGCCGCCGATATGTACCTAGAAGGTTCAGATCAACATCGTGGTTGGTTTCAATCATCATTAATGATTTCGACTGCCATTAATGGGAAAGCACCATACCAACAAGTGTTAACTCACGGTTTTACGGTTGATGCCAACGGTCATAAGTTTTCAAAATCATTGGGGAATGGTGTTGCACCGCAGGACGTATGGAACAAACTTGGTTCTGATATCTTACGCTTGTGGATCGCATCAACTAACTACACTGCAGAAATGAGTGTGTCTGATGAAGTATTTAAACGCAGCGCCGATGCCTATCGACGTATTCGGAATACTTCACGCTTCTTGTTAGCAAATTTAGCTGGTTTTGAACCTGAGCAACATTTGGTCGCTAGTGAAGATATGGTGGCTCTTGACCGCTGGGTGGTGGGGCGTGCCGCTGCAGTTCAACAAGAAATCGTTGAAGCTTACGAGCAATATCAGTTCCATGTGGTGTATCAAAAATTAATGCACTTCTGCTCAATCGAGTTAGGTAGCTTCTACTTAGATATCATTAAAGATCGTCAGTATACTGCTAAATCCGATGGTTTAGCGCGTCGTTCGTGTCAAACCGCCTTGTACCATATCGCGGAGGCATTAACACGCTGGATAGCGCCTATCTTGAGCTTTACTGCCGATGAAATCTGGCAGGCTCTGCCTGGTCAGCGCAACGAATTTGTGTTTACCGAAACTTGGTATCAAGGTTTGAGTTCTTTAGCGCAAGATAGCGCGATGAACGATGATTTTTGGGCGAAGTTAATCACCATTCGTGATGAGGTGAATAAAAACCTTGAACAAGCGCGTCGTGATAAGAAGATCGGTGGCACCTTAGAAGCGAAAGTAAGCCTCTATGTTGATACTGAATTGGCGCAACTATTAAGTTTGCTGGGTGATGAGTTACGCTTTGTATTGTTAACCTCTGAGGTTAGCTTACATACCCTAGAATCTGCTGGTGCAGAAGCCGCGAGCACTGAGTTAGCGAATATGAAAGTGCAGATTGAAGTTGCCGAAGCTGAGAAATGTGAGCGTTGTTGGCACCATCGAGAAGATGTTGGTCAAACAGAGGCTCATCCACATTTGTGCGCACGTTGTGTGAGTAATGTGGCTGGCGAAGGAGAGTCTCGTCACTATGCATAAGCAAGCTGCTATGACTGAAGTTTCAGCGACCGGCTTGCGTTGGCTGTGGTTGAGCGTATTGGTTTTTGCGCTTGACCAAGCCACTAAGTATGCAATCGCAGCTAACTTTAATTTGTATGAGTCGCTGCCAATTACACCGTTTTTCAATTTGGTCTCGGTGCGTAATTACGGTGCAGCTTTTAGTTTTCTCAGTGACGCAGGTGGTTGGCAGCGCTGGTTTTTCACTGCCATAGCGATTGGGGTTAGTGGCCTGTTGCTATGGTGGATGAAGAAAACTTCGGTAGCCCAAAAATGGCAGGCGATTGCTTATGCTCTGGTGCTTGGCGGTGCCGTTGGTAACGTATTTGATCGCTTGGTTTTTGGTTATGTGATCGACTTTCTAGATTTTTATATCGGGAGTTACCATTGGCCATCTTTTAATGTTGCCGATTCAGCCATCTGTGTTGGCGCAGTGCTATTGGTACTTGATAGCCTATTTAGTTCTCATTCTAAGGACACTAAATGATCCAGCAAGGTAGTACGGTTGAGTTGCATTTTGTGTTGAAATTGTCAGATGGCACTATCGCTGAAAGTACTTACAATTATTCCAAACCCGCGCAACTAGTGCTGGGGGATGGTAGCTTAACTGAAGGTTTCGAAACCTGTTTGCTAGGCTTGAAATCAGGGGATAAACGTGAATTTGAACTGCCAGCAGAGCAAGCTTTTGGCCTGAGTAATCCTGATAATATTCAGCACTTTGAACGCAGTAAATTTGGTACCGATGCGCCGGCAGAAGAGGGCAATATCATTGCTTTTGCTCAGCCAGATGGGAGTGAAATTCCAGGAATTATTAGAGCCGTTACTGGTGACTCAGTGACGGTAGATTTTAATCATCCTTTAGCGGGTCATACAGTGATCTTCGAAGTGGAAATTTTGGCGGTTCATTAAGGAACGATAATGGAAATAATCTTAGCCAACCCTCGGGGATTTTGTGCCGGTGTTGACCGGGCCATTTCTATTGTTGAGCGCGCTCTGGAAATGTTTGGTGCGCCAATTTACGTCCGTCATGAAGTTGTGCATAACCGCTATGTTGTGGATGGCTTACGTAAACGAGGCGCAGAATTTGTTGATGAACTGAGTGATGTTCCTGAAGGCAGTATCTGTATCTTTAGTGCACATGGTGTTTCACAACAAGTCCGCGCGGAGGCAAAACGTCGAAACTTAAAGATTTTTGATGCCACCTGCCCGTTGGTTACCAAAGTTCATATGGAAGTTACTCGGGCTAGCCGCAAAGGCATTGAGTGTGTATTGATCGGCCACCAAGGTCACCCTGAAGTGAATGGGACAATGGGGCAGTATAATAACGATGCAGGCGGTATCTATTTGGTGGAAACCGTGGCCTGTGTTGAAAAACTTACAGTAAAAAAACCGACGCATTTATTTTATTGTACTCAAACCACGCTGTCGGTGGATGATACTTCGGCGATTATCGATGCCCTGCGGCTTAAGTTCCCAGCCATTCAAGGACCACGCAAGGATGATATTTGTTATGCGACCCAGAATCGTCAAGACGCGGTAAAAAATCTTGCTGAAAAGTCTGATGTGGTGCTGGTGGTTGGTTCTAAAAATTCGTCTAACTCTAACCGTTTGCGTGAAAAAGCTGAAAAGTCTGGAGCTCAGGCTTACCTTATTGATGGTGTGAGCGATATTAATGCAGCTTGGTTTAAATCTGATAGTCGGGTGGGGGTGACCGCTGGCGCTTCTGCTCCCGAAGTACTGGTACAAGAGGTCGTTGCTGGTTTAAAAGATATGGGAGGGGTTCGTGTTATAGAGAATCCCGGTCGAGAAGAAAACACTATTTTTGAAGTCCCTGCAGAGTTAAGACTGATCTAGTCTAGCGCGTTCAGCATTCTCATATTCTATAAAAAAGAAGGCATGTCCTTCTTTTTTGCGCTATACACTAAATAACTAGGTTGTTAGAGGTTCGCTTCTGGCTGTTGCTCATGGATTCGGAGCGACATAGAGACTTGGCCTATTCGCGGCACGCTGCTATGGCGGCTTTAGGCAAGCGTAATTACACTTCTCGTCATCTAAGTTCAAATTATTGGATGTCGAAGTATGCCATTTGAGGCCGATTACTGAGGGACTTAGGCAAGCGCGATTCTTGGTTATCGTCATTTCAAAGTCGTAAGCTATAGCGGGATCTGCGTGACTGAAATGAGCTCGCTGGTTTTCCTGATTGACTGAATATTGGCACAAAATGGCATTAAGCATCATGGATGGGTCGGTTAAGATGCTACATCAATCATATTCTCGAAACCTCGGTTTTACGCTGATCGAGGTCATCATCACTTCTTTTATTTTGGCCGTGGGTTTACTGGCCGTCGTCGCGATGCAGGCGGTTGCTAAACGTTCTAGTTTCGAATCTCATCAACGTACAGTTGCTATGTTATTAGCTGAAAATTTGGTGGAACGGGTGCGGTTAAATCATTTGGCTTGGCAAGCTAATAATCCAGCTACAGTGACTGTTGGCGAGGGCCAAGTTGCAAGGGTTAAGCCTGCCTGTGCAGAAGACAATGGTTTACTGAGCAACTGTAGTTTTGCTGACCTAGTGAACGATGATTTATATCACTGGGAATATGGTCTTTACGCCAAGTCTGCGGGCGGTAAAGGCGGATTAGTAAAACCTAACGGTTGCGTGCAGCTGAAGGCCGATGGGGAGCTCACGGTGGTGGTTACATGGCAGTCTCGACAATCGTTAGTTGCTTTGAGTCACAGTAATCCTCTTGTTGCTAGCTGCGGCGTGAATGCAGACCAACGTCGCAAAATGGTACTCACTACACGAGTTGGCCTATGAGCCATTCCACTCAACAGGGCTTTACTTTAATTGAATGGTTGATCGCGATTGTGATTGGTTTGTTTTTGACTGCAGGGATCGGGAGTTTTTTGGTTGCCTCGCAGCGTACTACGGAAGCGACCTATCATAGTGAACAAATGATGGATAGTGGCAGAATCGCCACCCATTTAATTACTCGAGATCTAAAAATGGTTGGTTTTTTTGGCGAATATACCGGTAAGCCTATGGTGAGAGGTGCTGGGGTCACTTTAGTTACAAGCGATATTCCGAGTGCTAACGATTGTTTGACTGACTGGGTTGGCGCGACCCCAGAAGGCTCTTTTCCATCGGCTGGAGGGCGTTTTAGTCCTTTGTTTGTTGGTCAAGTGAGTAACAGTAACTCTTTAAGTGGCCAGTATGCTTGTGTGAGTTCGCGTAGCAACTTGGTGCTTGACTCCGATGTTATTGGTATTAAGCGGGTAATTGGCTCTCCAAAGTTAAGCGCCGCAGACTTAAATTCCAAGCGTTATTACTTTGCGGCAAATTCCGCCCAAGCGGAGCTCTTTACTAGTAGCGATCCTTGGCCAAGTGAAGCTGATATGCCGGGGCGGCAAGTTTGGGAATATCAACACTTTGTTTATTACTTAGATGTGAGCGCGCAATCAGGCTTGCCTGTTTTACGCAAGTTGTATCTCCATAATGATAGTGGAATGCAGGCCATCAATGGCCCTTTGGTGGAAGGTATTGAGAGAATGAGGTTATTACTGGGGGTGGATACTGATACCAGTGTAGATGGGGTGATTAATGAATTTATTGCCGCTAGTAACGTGACGTCGCTGCAGTGGAGTGAAGGGCGAGTGATTGGCGCTAAGTTATATTTGTTAGTCCGTTCCTTAACTGAAGATCAAAACTATACTAATAACAATAGTTATGAATTGGGCGATGTTGCTGTTGCTGCTGCAAATGATCATTATCGCCGAACGTTGTTTGAATCGGTCATCTTTTTCAGAAATATGGTGTATTGATGAGTATTCACTTGAAATTGAGGAAACAGTCTGGCGCGGCATTGTTTGTGGCTATGTTGTTTTTGCTGATTTTAAGCTTTTTGGGTGGGGTGTTACTGAGCAGTGCCAATCAAGGTTTAAAAGTCGTTTCAGCGATGGGTGATCGGCTTGGCGCTGAGAATGTATTGGAAGGCGAGATGGATCAGTTGATTATGGCTCCTCGCTTACAAAGTTTAATTGGCTCGATGCCTGCGGCGTCTTCAATGTCTGCATCCAGTGTGGTGCCAGGGGTCGACGGTACCTTGAGTCACACCGTCGACAACGTCTGCTCGAGAAGCATTAATGCTAGCAGCAATAATGCCATTAGCCAATGTCGTTATATTAGAGTTGTGGCGGATAAAAGTTATGGTAAAGGGGCACGGGCAGCAACTTCCTTAGCGGCCGGGATTGAGCAGCCATTGTTGTAAATAACGGCTTAAATATAAGTAGAGGCTGCTGACACATTTTAGGAGAGAGCGAATGAACGGGCGATTAAAAGCGGGACTATTTGCTTGCTTGTGTTCCGCGGCGGTGACGGTTCCGGTATGGGCAGACGATACAGAGTTATTTCTTTTTGATTTTAATAGCCTCAATTCTGCAGATCCTAAAGTTTTAATTATTTTTGATACTTCAGGCAGCATGGCATGGAATATCACGACCCGCCAAGGTTATAACCGCGATAGTCAAGGTAACGAGAGTTACCAAAATTATCCTATTGGAATCAGCTCGCAAAATAGTCTCGATAACGATTTTATTTATTTTACGGTTAATGGCGTCGATGGTTCTTATATTCCGGTTGGCGCCAATGATGATCGCCGCTTTATTTGGGATATTAATAACTGCGCCGCCTCTTATGAAGCATTAGCCAAAAATGGTGTTTTCACTGGGTATTTTCGAGAACACCGTATTCAAGGAGGTAGCGGCTCTTGGGACGATGTTCGGCTAAATAATGGCGCTAATTATACCGTATTGGATTGTATTGATGATTATGAATTAAGCAGCGACCCGAGTGATGGACGTTTACTCGATGCCAATGGAGACCCGCGCTCATTTACTGTAAAGCTCCAAGATGATGCCGGTAATTTTTATGACAAAGTGGTCTCTACCATTAATCCGGGTCAGTACCGGGAAAGCAATAACGCCTATGTTCCCGCTCCACAGGGCCACCCCATTAATGGAGCGGCGCGTAATACCGAAGATTTTTATACTTTAAATAAAGCAGATGCGGAGCGAACCACGAAAGATACCTTCGATGATGGTTACTTGATAACGTTGTATTCAGCTAATTATTTACGTTGGTACCACTATGCAGATTCGACAACGTCAAGACCTCGAATTGAGATAGCCCAAGAAGCAATGGAGAATGCCTTAGATACCATTAATGGGGTTAAGTTTGGATTGATGGTTTTTAATACTACCAATCATGGTGGTCGGATCATTCGTCGTATTCAAGCCTCCGATGATAATCAAGATTTAATCACGAGTATTGTTGAATTGGATGCAAATGGTGGAACCCCCTTGGTTGAAACCTTAATGGAGGCCAAACACTACTTTGCGGGGGAACCGGTGGTATATGGCTTGGAAGGTTCACGTCGAAGCCAAAGAGATACTGCCGCAGAGTCTTCTGGGAGCTATATCTCCCCCTATGATGTGGGCTGTGATGCTTCGATTAGCATTATTTATATTACCGATGGAACGCCGACCGTTGATGATGAAGAAAATGGTAATGTAACCGCCTTGCCAATTAATACCAATAACGTGCAAGGCTGCGATGAGAACGCAAGCACTGTCGCGGATTGTTCTTGGAAAGATCCGGTCGGCTTTGGCACCGGAAATGAAACCAGCTATTTACCGGTATTAGCCAAGTGGATGAACACCAACGATATCAACCCAGACTTAAGCGGTAGGCAGTATGCTAAAATTTCGACCATTGGTTTTGGTGAAGATGTTATTCAAGGCGGCTCAGCAATGCTTATTAAGACCGCTGAAAACGCTCAGGGACGTTTTTACCCCGCAGAGGATGGCGTTGAATTAGAATCAGCCTTTCGCCAAGCCTTGATTGGAATTTATGAAGAAAGCTCTTCCTTAGTCTCTCCGGCAGTAACCAGTAATAACTTTGACCGAACCCGCACCCTGGATCGGGTGTATTACGCGATGTTCAAACCCTCGTTAAGTCCGCGTTGGCGTGGCAATTTAAAAAAATTACAGCTCTCGTCGGCTGGTTATATGAGTGATCAGAACGGAAACCCTGCGATTGGTGCCGATGGTTCAATTATCGATGAAGCAAAGACTTATTGGTCCTCAGTTAAAGATGGCAATAATGTCGAATTAGGTGGTGTATCTGAAAGCCTTGTGAGCAATCAAGCTCGAGTGGTGTATTTTAATCAAAGTGACCGCGGCAATTTTGCTACTTTATCTTCGACTAACCTCACAACCAAAGCAGGCTCCGCTGCAAATTTGGCCAATCATTTGGGCGTGAATGAAGATGCGCTGACTGAGCAAGTAAATTGGATCCTTGGATTGGATGTTGATGATGATGATGGTGATAGCAATACCACCATTCGTAATGACTTGATGGGAGATCCGCTGCACTCTCGTCCGCTCGTGATTAATTATGGCTTGCGCTCTGGTGCAGCCAGTACCAGCGCCGACCCGAATGATATGGATATTCGTATTCTGGTTGGCACCAATGGTGGTGCCTTGCATATGTTTAAAGACTCGGGTGCGACGGTAGCGGAAAGCTGGGCATTTTTTCCTTATGAGCTGTTAGGTCGCCAGCTGGCATTACGTAATAACGTTGCAAGTTCCCAGCATATATACGCTATTGATGGTACCCCAAGCGTTTTTCTAAAGGATGTTGATAATGATGGTAAGTACAGCACTTCGGGAGATCAGGTGCTTGTATTTACCGGTTTACGTCGTGGGGGCGATGCCTATTATGGGATGGATTTAACCGATCCTGATTCACCTAAAATGCTTTGGAGGCTGAATAGTTCTTCAGCTGGTTTGTCGGAGTTAAGTCAAACTTGGTCACAACCGTCAGTCGGTTATGTGCCAGGACATAGCAACCCAGTGGTTATTTTTGGCGGTGGTTATGATGTGAATCAAGATTCGATGAATCCTGTGAGTGACAGCAAAGGAAGAGCGATATTCATCGTTGATGCAATGACTGGTGAACGTGTTTGGAGTTTAACAAATACTGGCGATAGCCGTTTAACACATAGTATTCCAAGTAAGATAGCGACTTTGGATAGTGATGGAGATGGCAAGATTGACCGTCTATATTTTGGCGATATGGGGGGGCGGGTATGGCGAGTCGACTTATACTCAGAGGATCAAAGTAAATGGGAAATGACAGCCTTAGCGAGCATCAGCGATAGCACAACCGTGACCGAAAGACGTAAATTCTTTACTGAGCCAGTCATTGTTCGAACCTATCTTAAAAAACTGACTCAAATCACCACTGGTGAAGGTGCAGAGCAAGTAACCATCACCGACTCACAGCAAATTCCCTACGATGCGGTGTTGATTGGCTCAGGAGACCGGACTAAACCCGTGACCGATAAAGACCCCAATGGTGTGAATAACAAATTTTATATGTTTCGAGATTATAATGTCCAATCGACAGATTTCACTACAGTTTCAGAAAAGCCCACCGCAATTACTTCTGATGAGCTATACAATATTACCAGTGATCCTATCGGTAGTTTAAGTGATGAAGCGGCGATTGAAAATCAGTTGCTCGCTTTGGGCTCTGCCAAAGGTTGGGTTTATGATTTACTCGATGATGGTGAAAAGTCTTTAGGGAGTGCTTTAGTACTTGGAGGAGAAGTTTACTTCACATCCTTTATTCCGGAAACGACAAATTCGGCCACCTGCACCATTCCTACAATTGGTAAAGGCCGAACTTACGCGGTGAGTATGCATATTGGTACTAACGTGAATAACCAGCGATATTATGATGTGGCAAATAAAGTCCCCGATGACTTGATTATTCATTCTGGTGAAGATGAGCAAGGAGAGTCGGTGATTCGCGTATTTGGCGGAGATCCGGGTGAAGACTTGGTGTTTGATGACCAAAATGATGAGCAAGAGCATACCTGTGAAGAGGATGGTGCTTGTAAGGAGGGGTCTCGTCAGGCAAATGTCGATATGAGTCCAAAACAAATTTACTTTTATTTTAATGAGGACTAGATGAGCAGAGCGATGCGAGGGGTCACTTTAATTGAACTGATGATTGCGGTTGCGATTGTGGCTATATTAGCGGCGGTGGCTTACCCTGCTTATACTTCCTTTGTGGCTGAGTCGCGGCGCAATGAGGCGAAGAAAGAACTCAGTACTTTGGCCGTTTTGCAGGAGCAGTATTACGCAGATAATGCGAGTTACGCCAGTAGCTTAGCTGCATTGGGGCTGACTGCTGCTGGAGTTACGACTTATAACTCTGAGAGTGCATATTACACGATAAGCTTAACCGCTTCGGCTGCGGCAAGCACTTATACTGTCAAAGCGACCGCCATAGGTTCTCAGTTGAACGCTGACAGTGATTGTCGAAGCTTTACGATTAATGAGCAAGGGGCTAAAGCCGCAGTGAATGCCTCGGGAAGCTCTAATCCAGAATGTTGGTAGGATGATGAATAGACTATTATGGTTGTTGTTAGTATTGATGTTGCCTATTTCGGTGAGCTCTGCTCAGACGGTAAAGTGTTATATGCAGGGGGAAAAAGGCATTGACCAGGTGATTATTGCCAGTCCCGGTAAACAAAAATCGAAGCCGCAGCCTTCTATGGGGGATATTCGAGCAGATTTGTATCAGCGTTATGTGAATGACCGTAAAACCATAAAAAGGCTGGGTCACTTGCGTACTTTCGAATGTGTTGATTTTAACGATAAATTCAGTTCAGAGCAGGCCAATCGCGCCTTTACAGAATTAAACTATTAAGCTCATCGCTAGATGGGACAACTGGTTTTTTCGCTGTCAGTGATAAAGCGAATATTGCCACCTAAAGAAACTTTTACACCTTCAATATAGTGATTGTTATCAGAGCAAAAATAGAGGCTTGCTGAGCTACCATGGCCGAGGACTAAACCGTCACTACCAAAATGTATAGCATTTACAGAACCATAAAAGTTTATTTTGCCAGCTTGGTTATAGGGGGCCGCTGCTTGTAGTATTTGTTCGTTAGCATCGAGTTTTCCATTGTTGTTATTGTCAGCAAAAATCGTTAAACCGTTATTGACGGTGCCTCCGCAGTCACTGTCGTTGGACTGTAATGCACAAATTACCACCCGTTGATTTAAGTTGATTGCCTGCGCTCTGGCAAAGCGGACTTCGCGCATTAAGCGATTAATCGTGGCATCAGCAGACATCGATTGGAATAAATTCGATAAGTTAGGGACTCCGACCCCCAAAAGAATGACCGCAATAGCGACAGTGACCATTAGTTCTAAGAGAGTAAAACCTAGCTGTTTCATTGTGATACTCAATATTGGACTCTATTTAAGCTTATACCTTTTTCTTGAACTTACCGTTTTAATCATTCAATCAAGTGCTGATATGCTTGACACAATGATAAGCAGCAAGTCATTTTGTTAAACTTTTCAAGGTGAAGGTGGTGATAGAAACATTGTTAGTTGCTTAAGCTTGGCTTAAAGTAAAGAGCATAGTTAATAAAATGATGAACATAAGGAAGTACAAATGAAGCAAGTAACAGCCATTATCAAACCATTTAAGATGGATGATGTACGCGAAGCCTTAGCTGAAATTGGTATTACTGGTATGACGGTGACAGAAGTGAAGGGCTTTGGTCGTCAAAAAGGTCACACTGAACTATACCGTGGTGCAGAATACAAAGTGGACTTTTTACCCAAAATGAAGCTAGAGCTAGTGGTGCAAAAAGATGATTTAGAGCGTTGTATTGAAGCGATTGTTCAGACTGCTCAAACGGGAAAAATTGGCGACGGCAAAATTTTTGTGCGTGATGTAGACCGTGTGATCCGTATTCGTACTGGTGAAGAAAACGAAGACGCTATTTGATTTCATAAAAAAGCGAGCTCCATGAGCTCGCTTTTTTAAATGTGTTATTGATTAGTTCGCTTGAATTATTTTTTGAGTCTGCTCGGCCATTTCTTCTACGCCCAAAGCTTTGTAACCTTTTTCCATGACGACCAAAGCTTCTCTAGCGGAGGGGGTATCTGGAAAGTTTTCTACAACATAGCGAGCGCGATTTATCGCCCCAATATAGGCTTCTCGTTTAATATAGTAATTTGCCACAGAAATCTCATTCCGAGCGAGGTTATCTTTTAGGTAAACCATTCGCTGCTGAGCATCTGTGGCATAACCGCTGTGAGGATAACGAGTGATTAGAGTATTAAAATCACTGAAGGCTTGACGAGAAAAACTTGGATCGCGGTCGTAGCGATCAATTCCGACCAAACTTTGAAATAAATTATGGTCAGCCGCCATATTAATTAAGCCACGCATATAGTAGACGTAATCTAGAGAGCTATGAGTGGGGTGATTGCGAATGAAGCGATCAGTGCTTGCTAAGGCCATGGCCGTATCGTTGCGTTTATAATATACATAGATTAAATCGAGTTGAACCTGACTAGAATATGGCCCAAATGGATAACGGGTATCTAGTGCTTCAAGGCTATCCGTGGCATCACTAAAAGAACCATTATTAATCGCAGTCTGCGCATCGGCATACAGCTCTGATGCTGGCTTATCAGGGATTTTAGGTTTCTCTTTGGTGTTCGAAGAGCAAGCGCCTAATATAAGGCCAAGTAGTATGATTGAAATTGTTTGCTGATAAATGCGCATAATTTGGCTAAAAGTCATCTTGGTAATAAATGTGATAGTAGAAAAGTAACACGGGCCACAATGGACACGGTAAGTGTTAAACCAATCACCTCAAATAATGGGCAAACAGTATCCTCTATGCTACTTAAACCGTCAATCATCGAGTGAGATATATGATAGGAAGATGATCCGGTAAACAATTTTCTTCTATGCTTTAGCCTGAGAATGATTACAATAGCCGGTTTTGGCCTTCCTGTCAGAGGTAATACCTAAGATGAGTCAACAATTAGAGTTGCGTGCAATCGTCGACCAAGAACTTGCTGGGGCCCGCCTAGACCAAGCTTTAGCGGCCTTATTTCCCGATTATTCTCGTTCTCGGATAAAAGAATGGATATTGGGGGAGTGTGTTCGTTTGGATGGCGAACTTAAGGTGAAACCGAGGGAAAAGGTTGTTGGTGGAGAAGAGATTATCTTAAACACCGTATTAGAAGATGTAGTTGAAGCGCAAGCAGAAGACATCGAACTGGACATCGTTTACGAAGATGATGACATCTTGGTAATCAATAAACCTATTAATATGGTGGTTCATCCAGGTGCTGGTAATCCTAGTGGCACGATCCTGAATGCCTTATTATATCGCTATCCAGCGATTGCCGAAGTGGCTCGAGCAGGGATTGTTCACCGTCTTGATAAGGATACTTCCGGCTTAATGGTGGTGGCTAAGACGGTTCCCGCTCAAACGCATTTGGTGGAAGCTTTACAAGAGCGCCGTGTGACCCGTGAATATGAAGCGATTGTTACCGGCACCATGACTGCTGGTGGTCTAGTGGATGAACCTATTGGTCGCCATCCAAATAAGCGAACTCATATGGCAGTGGTTCAATCGGGAAAGCCCGCGGTGACTCATTATCGTGTTGCCGAAAAGTTTCGTCAGCATACCCGTATTCGTTTGCGTTTAGAAACTGGGAGAACCCACCAAATTCGGGTTCACATGGCGCATATTGGTCACGCCTTGTTGGGCGATCAAACCTATGGCCGTTTACGTTTACCAAAAGGGGCGAGTGAGGAATTAGTCACCGTAATGCGTGCATTTAAACGCCAAGCTCTACACGCAGTGATGTTACGTCTAGAACATCCCATCACCGGTGAAATGATGGAATGGCATGCACCGGTCCCTCAGGATATTTTAGATATCGCAGAGGCTTTACGTGACGACCACAAACTTAATCCAGATTTAGGTTAGGTTTTGCCAAGTCACCTTGTTGAATGGCCTTGTCCGCCAAATGTTCGAGCCATATTTAGTGACCGTCTTGGTGGCGTGAGTCAAGCGCCCTTTGACTCCTTTAATTTAGGGGATCATGTTGGCGATGCTCGGAGAGCGGTTCAGCAAAATCGTGTCGCTTTTCAGGCTGAGATGCCAGACCAGGTCTGCTGGCTAAAGCAGATCCATAGTACTCAAGTGGTTGATGCGAGTTTGAGTGGCAGTCAAATGGCAGAGGCTGACGCCAGTGTTAGCGACCAACCGGGGGCAGTTTGTGTGGTGATGACCGCAGATTGCTTGCCGATCCTATTATGTGACAAACAAGGTCGAGTGGTGGCTGCGGTTCATGCTGGTTGGCGTGGTTTAGCCAATGGGATCATTGAAAATACCATCGCTAAGATGAAAGTTGCCCCGAAGCAAGTGATGGCATGGATGGGCCCAGCGATTGGCCCAAGTGCCTTTGAAGTGGGTGAAGAGGTCAAACAAGCGTTTGTCGATAGTCACTCAGAGGCATATTTAGCTTTTACTCCAAGCAATAAAGCCAATAAGTATTTTGCTGATATCTTTATGTTGGCCGAGCAACGTCTTACCCAAGCGGGGCTTACCGCAGTCTATTCTGAGCGGTGCTGCACTTATCGTTCAGCACAGCAGTTTTACTCATATCGTCGTGAGGGATTAACTGGCAGAATGGCCGCTGCGATCTGGTTGGAAGAATAACTGGAAACAGTTCACAAAGTTTACCTTTAGCTTGAAAATTAAACATTATTGAGCTTGAAAATTGGCCGTTCAACACCAACATAATAGGTAATAAACTATTTCATGTGGAGGTGTTAGATGCGCCTAGATCGATTCACAAGTAAGTTTCAATTAGCCATCTCTGATGCGCAGTCACTGGCATTGGGTAGAGATCATCAATTCATTGAACCTGTGCATTTAATGTCTGCGATGTTAAATCAAGATGCAGCTTCATTACGTCCATTGTTGGCGGAAGCTGGTATTGAAGGCAGCGCATTACGCTCTCAATTATCGCAGGCCTTAGAGCAACTCCCTCGAGTAGAAGGTACTGGCGGAGATGTTCAACTTTCTAACCAACTGGTGGTTTTGCTTAATCTTTGTGACAAGTTAGCGCAAAAGCGCAAAGATAAGTTTATTTCTTCAGAAATCTTCTTCCTAGCCGTCACCGAGGATAAAGGCAAACTCGGCGATATTATGCGTGGCTTAGGTGCTAATAAAGACAATATTAATAAAGCAATCGAAAAGCTACGTGGGGGTCAGAAAGTCGATGATCCGAATGCTGAAGATCAGCGTCAAGCATTAGAGAAATATACGATTGATCTAACCGAGCGCGCCGAGCAAGGTAAGCTTGATCCAGTGATTGGTCGTGATGATGAAATTCGTCGAACGATTCAAGTGCTGCAACGCCGGACTAAAAATAACCCGGTGTTAATTGGCGAACCTGGTGTTGGTAAAACAGCTATCGCAGAAGGTCTCGCGCAACGCATTATTAACCATGAAGTGCCTGAGGGCTTAAAAAATAAGCGGGTTTTATCCTTAGATATGGGCTCATTGGTGGCGGGGGCCAAATATCGAGGCGAGTTTGAAGAGCGCTTAAAAGCGGTACTCAATGAGTTGTCGCAAGAAGAAGGTCAGGTGATCTTATTTATCGACGAGCTACACACCATGGTCGGAGCGGGTAAAGGCGATGGCGCAATGGATGCAGGCAATATGCTTAAACCAGCTCTTGCTCGGGGAGAGTTACACTGTGTTGGCGCCACAACTTTAAATGAATACCGACAATATATTGAAAAAGATGCTGCTTTAGAACGGCGTTTTCAAAAAGTATTGGTGGAAGAACCTAGCGTAGAAGACACCATTGCGATACTACGCGGGCTAAAAGAGCGTTATGAATTGCACCACTCTGTAGAAATTACCGATCCGGCGATTGTGGCGGCGGCAAATTTGTCAAATCGCTATATTTCCGATCGACAATTACCGGATAAGGCTATTGATCTGATCGATGAGGCAGCATCAAGTATCCGTTTGCAAATTGACTCCAAGCCTGAAGCGCTCGATAAATTGGAACGAAAAATTATTCAGCTGAAACTAGAAAGCCAGGCTTTGCAGAAAGAATCAGATAGCGCCAGTCAAAAACGCTTAATGTTGTTAGATGAAGAGCTGACCGATAAAGAACTGCAATTTAAAGAGCTTGATGAAGTATGGAAAGCCGAAAAAGCCGCGTTATCTGGCACTCAACACATTAAGTCTGATTTGGAGCAAGCTCGTTTAGATATGGACGTAGCACGCCGAGCTGGTGATCTGAATCGGATGTCTGAATTGCAATATGGACGAATTCCTGAGTTGGAGCGACAGCTAGATTTGGCGTCTCAGGCGGAAATGCAAGACATGAGTTTACTGCGCAATAAAGTAACCGATGCCGAAATTGCCGATGTGCTCTCGCGTTGGACGGGAATACCAGTAAACCGGATGCTCGAAGGCGAGCGTGAGAAACTGTTGCGCATGGAGCAAGGGTTACATACCCGAGTGATCGGCCAAAGCGAAGCTGTGGTGGCAGTATCAAACGCTATTCGGCGCAGCCGAGCAGGTTTGTCTGATCCAAACCGCCCCATTGGATCGTTTCTATTTTTAGGGCCCACAGGGGTTGGTAAAACTGAGTTATGTAAAGCGCTTGCTGAATTTATGTTTAATACCGAAGACTCAATGGTCCGCATAGACATGTCTGAGTTTATGGAAAAACATTCGGTTGCGCGTTTAGTCGGTGCACCTCCCGGTTATGTGGGTTATGAAGAAGGTGGTTATTTAACCGAGGCGGTGAGGCGACGTCCGTACTCGGTGATATTACTAGATGAAGTTGAAAAGGCCCATCCAGATGTATTCAATATCTTACTGCAAGTGCTTGATGATGGGCGGCTAACCGATGGACAAGGGCGTACCGTCGATTTTCGTAATTCAGTCATCATCATGACCTCTAATCTTGGTTCCGATATTATTCAAGAGCGTCATGGCCAAATGACTCATGAGGAAATTAAAGTGGCACTCATGGAGGTTTTATCGCAGCAATTTAGACCTGAATTTATTAACCGTATTGATGAAACCGTCGTGTTTCATCCTTTAGAAGCTGCTCAGATCCGGGAAATCGCGCGAATTCAAGTCCAGCGGCTGGTGCCTCGTTTGGAAGAGCAGGGCTATAAGTTTGAGTTTAGTGATGCGGTGTTGGATAATCTTTGTCAAGCTGGCTTTGATCCGGTTTATGGTGCTCGCCCGCTAAAACGAGCGATTCAACAACGCTTAGAGAACCCGTTAGCCCAAGCGCTTCTCGCAGGTCAGCTTGAACCGGGGAAAACCATTGTGATTGAGTTTGTCGATGGACAACTTCGTTTTGGCTAACCGAAGTTCGCAATCAGCAAGCATCTAACTTTTTGGGTGAAGTGCTTGCTTTAATTGCTGCTTCTCTTTTTGTTTAAGTGTGAAATAGTTTTGAGTTTGTTTGGCATCGAGTAACTTTTGAATCTCGATGTCTTTTTGTTTTACTAAGTTTCGCATGGCTTTCCACATTTGTTTACGGTCACCGTCGAAACTAAAAAGTTCTTCCATTAAACGGTCATAAAGTTGTTCTAAGTGAGCAAACTGTTCAACCTGTTCATTATCCAATTGTAATTGCTCGGTCAATCTACCTATATTCATTGCGATACTACCAAGTTTATGCGCTCGCGATATTTAACGAAACGTAATACAGCGGTCAGAGTGTATTAGTCTTAATATATAGCTCATCGCTGCTTATTTGTCAGTGCAACGCTATTAACAACTAGGGTGATATGCTATTTTTAGCCCACGTTTTTTAGGCAGTTTTATAGAGTAACTAAATGACAGAGCATAAAGTGGGAGAGGGAGCGAGACAAAAAGGTATCTTTTTACTCCCGAATTTATTTACTACCGCGGGTCTTTTTTCTGGATTTTATGCGGTTGTTGCGTCCATGAATGGTCAATTTGAAGCCGCTGCGATTGCTATTTTTGTGGCGATGATCTTTGACGGTGTTGATGGTCGTGTCGCTCGGTTAACCAATACCGAAAGTGCTTTTGGTGCCGAATATGATTCCATGGCGGATATGGTGTCTTTTGGTATCGCACCTGCGTTGGTTGCCTACAATTGGGCATTACATGACTTAGGTAAAATTGGCTGGTTAGCTGCATTCGTTTACACCGTTGGTGCAGCTTTACGTTTGGCGCGCTTTAATACTCAGGTTGGAATTGCCGATAAACGGTTTTTTCAAGGTTTAGCTAGTCCCGCTGCTGCGGCGGTTGTAGCCGGAATGGTGTGGTTTGCCCAAGATATAGATCTCTCCAGAAATAGTGCCGATATTGTGGCTTGTGTTGTGACGGTTATCAGCGGTTTGTTGATGGTCACTAATTTTAAATATCATAGTTTTAAGGGGATTGACCTTAAGGGGCGTGTGCCATTTTTTGCTGTGTTACTGGTGGTATTAGTATTTATTATTGTCGCGGTTAAACCTGCACTCGTATTGTTTACCTTGTTTGCGGCTTATGCCATTTCGGGCCCGATTTACACGATTCGTACAGTGAATAAGCTTAAGATTGAACATGTCGTCGGTGATGAGGAAGATCTTGACTCTAATCATAGCCACACAGAATCAGATTTGAACTCCGTTGAAAAAACATCTACTGAGACTAAAGATGTAAAGTGAGTAATCGTAAGGTATATTCATCAAAAGGCGCTTAATTAAGCGCCTTTTTGTGTGTTTGTTGTACGTTTTTAGATGTATCTACGGAAAAGTCGATAAAGTTTGAAATAATGGTTGCTTTCCTACATTGCTTCCCTATAATGCGACTCCACTGACACGGCGGGCAGCACGCAATAGCGCAGCAGCAAGCGGTCAGGGTTGGTAAGGCCTGAGGCTTTATCAGCGACGGTTAAACGCTTCAAACTTTCCTTAGAAAAGTTCTTCGGAAAAGATTGAAAAAAGCGGTTGACAGTCACCGAGGATGGCGTAGAATGCGCACCTCGCTTCGCAAGAAGCAACGCTCTTTAACAATTTATCAAGCAATCTGTGTGAGCACTCACAGAGCACTAAGCGAAAAAAATTAGCTTAAGTGGACTGGAGTGACACACTGTTTTAACAGTAATAATTTCAGTATTTACTTTGAGCGAAAAAACTTTGATTGAAGAGTTTGATCATGGCTCAGATTGAACGCTGGCGGCAGGCTTAACACATGCAAGTCGAGCGGTAACATTTCTAGCTTGCTAGAAGATGACGAGCGGCGGACGGGTGAGTAATGCTTGGGAATATGCCTTTACGTGGGGGACAACAGTTGGAAACGACTGCTAATACCGCATAATGTCTTCGGACCAAAGGAGGGGACTCTTCGGAGCCTTTCGCGTAGAGATTAGCCCAAGTGGGATTAGCTAGTTGGTGGGGTAATGGCTCACCAAGGCGACGATCCCTAGCTGGTTTGAGAGGATGATCAGCCACACTGGGACTGAGACACGGCCCAGACTCCTACGGGAGGCAGCAGTGGGGAATATTGCACAATGGGCGAAAGCCTGATGCAGCCATGCCGCGTGTGTGAAGAAGGCCTTCGGGTTGTAAAGCACTTTCAGTTGTGAGGAAGGCAATATGCTTAATACGTATATTGTTTGACGTTAGCGACAGAAGAAGGACCGGCTAACTCCGTGCCAGCAGCCGCGGTAATACGGAGGGTCCGAGCGTTAATCGGAATTACTGGGCGTAAAGCGTACGCAGGCGGCTTTTTAAGCCAGATGTGAAATCCCCGGGCTCAACCTGGGAATGGCATTTGGAACTGGGAAGCTAGAGTTTTGTAGAGGGTGGTAGAATTTCAGGTGTAGCGGTGAAATGCGTAGAGATCTGAAGGAATACCAGTGGCGAAGGCGGCCACCTGGACAAAAACTGACGCTCATGTACGAAAGCGTGGGGAGCAAACAGGATTAGATACCCTGGTAGTCCACGCCGTAAACGATGTCTACTAGTTGTCTGTGGGTTTAACCCGTGGGTAACGCAGCTAACGCATTAAGTAGACCGCCTGGGGAGTACGGCCGCAAGGTTAAAACTCAAATGAATTGACGGGGGCCCGCACAAGCGGTGGAGCATGTGGTTTAATTCGATGCAACGCGAAGAACCTTACCTGCCCTTGACATACTAAGAACTTTCCAGAGATGGATTGGTGCCTTCGGGAGCTTAGATACAGGTGCTGCATGGCTGTCGTCAGCTCGTGTCGTGAGATGTTGGGTTAAGTCCCGCAACGAGCGCAACCCTTATCCTTATTTGCCAGCACGTGATGGTGGGAACTCTAGGGAGACTGCCGGTGATAAACCGGAGGAAGGTGGGGACGACGTCAAGTCATCATGGCCCTTACGGGCAGGGCTACACACGTGCTACAATGGCATGTACAGAGGGATGCGAACTCGCGAGAGCAAGCGGACCCCAGAAAGCATGTCGTAGTCCGGATCGGAGTCTGCAACTCGACTCCGTGAAGTCGGAATCGCTAGTAATCGTGGATCAGAATGCCACGGTGAATACGTTCCCGGGCCTTGTACACACCGCCCGTCACACCATGGGAGTGGGCTGCAAAAGAAGTGGGTAGTTTAACCTTCGGGAGGACGCTCACCACTTTGTGGTTCATGACTGGGGTGAAGTCGTAACAAGGTAGCCCTAGGGGAACCTGGGGCTGGATCACCTCCTTATTATGAACGTTTATGTTTTGTGACGTGTTCACACAGATTGCTTGATAGAAGATAAAGAGAGAAGTTCTAGTGTGGTTTAGAACCAACGAGAACAGCTAACGCAGTGTCCCGTTCGTCTAGAGGCCTAGGACACCGCCCTTTCACGGCGGTAACACGAGTTCAAATCTCGTACGGGATACCATTTCTCTCTTGGTTTAAGAAAATAAAGCTAAGCATTATGTTGATACAGTGCTTAGCTTTGGTTTCTAAGAAGCCGAATGCTCTTTAACAATTTGGAAAAGCTGATAAAAAATATCTCAAAAATACGAGTTAAATAACAAGTGTTTTTGGTATTCAAAAAAATAAGGTGATCGTACTCGAGTGGCAGGATTTATACAGCCTGACCATTCAAGTGATTTAAGCGACAACATTTAGGTGTTGTATGGTTAAGTGACTAAGCGTATACGGTGGATGCCTTGGCAGTCAGAGGCGATGAAGGACGTGTTAATCTGCGATAAGCCATGTTGAGTCGATAAAAGACGCAATAGACATGGATTTCCGAATGGGGAAACCCACTGCATTTTATGCAGTATCGTAACGTGAATACATAGCGTTACGAGGCGAACCCGGGGAACTGAAACATCTAAGTACCCGGAGGAAAAGAAATCAACCGAGATTCTGGTAGTAGCGGCGAGCGAACCCGGATTAGCCCTTAAGCTTCTTATAATTTAGTGGAACAAGCTGGAAAGTTTGGCCGTAGCGGGTGATAGCCCCGTACACGAAAGGTGATTTGAAGTGAAAACGAGTAGGACGGCACACGTGATATGTTGTCTGAATATGGGGGGACCATCCTCCAAGGCTAAATACTCCTGACTGACCGATAGTGAACCAGTACCGTGAGGGAAAGGCGAAAAGAACCCCTGTGAGGGGAGTGAAATAGAACCTGAAACCGTATACGTACAAGCAGTGGGAGCCTCTTTGTGGGGTGACTGCGTACCTTTTGTATAATGGGTCAACGACTTAATTTCAGTAGCAAGGTTAAGCGAATAGCGGAGCCGTAGGGAAACCGAGTGTTAACTGCGCGCATAGTTGCTGGGATTAGACCCGAAACCCGGTGATCTAGCCATGGGCAGGTTGAAGATTGGGTAACACCAATTGGAGGACCGAACCGACTAATGTTGAAAAATTAGCGGATGACTTGTGGCTGGGGGTGAAAGGCCAATCAAACCGGGAGATAGCTGGTTCTCCTCGAAAGCTATTTAGGTAGCGCCTCGGACGAATACTAGTGGGGGTAGAGCACTGTTAAGGCTAGGGGGTCATCCCGACTTACCAACCCTTTGCAAACTCCGAATACCACTAAGTACTATCCGGGAGACACACGGCGGGTGCTAACGTCCGTCGTGAAAAGGGAAACAACCCAGACCGTCAGCTAAGGTCCCAAAGTCATAGCTAAGTGGGAAACGATGTGGGAAGGCTTAGACAGCCAGGATGTTGGCTTAGAAGCAGCCATCATTTAAAGAAAGCGTAATAGCTCACTGGTCGAGTCGGCCTGCGCGGAAGATGTAACGGGGCTAAGCTATGCACCGAAGCTACGGGTACTTGCTTTGCAAGTGCGGTAGAGGAGCGTTCTGTAAGCCGTTGAAGGTGATTCGTAAGGATTGCTGGAGGTATCAGAAGTGCGAATGTTGACATGAGTAACGATAAAGGGGGTGAAAAGCCCCCTCGCCGAAAGACCAAGGTTTCCTGTTCAATGTTAATCAGAGCAGGGTGAGTCGGCCCCTAAGGCGAGACTGAAAAGTGTAGTCGATGGGAAACAGGTTAATATTCCTGTACTTCGTATAATTGCGATGGGAGGACGGAGAAGGCTAGGCCAGCGCGGCGTTTGGTTGTCCGCGTTTAAGGTTGTAGGCTGGACACTTAGGAAAATCCGGGTGTCTAAGGCTGAGGATTGATGACGAGTCACTAAGGTGATGAAGTGGTTGATGCCCTGCTTCCAGGAAAAGTCTCTAAGCTTCAGATTATACGAAACCGTACCCCAAACCGACACAGGTGGTTGGGTAGAGAATACCAAGGCGCTTGAGAGAACTCGGGTGAAGGAACTAGGCAAAATGGTACCGTAACTTCGGGAGAAGGTACGCTGCTGTTGGTGATGGGACTTGCTCCCTGAGCTGACGGCAGTCGCAGATACCAGTTGGCTGCAACTGTTTATTAAAAACACAGCACTGTGCTAAATCGAAAGATGACGTATACGGTGTGACGCCTGCCCGGTGCCGGAAGGTTAATTGATGTGGTTAGCGCAAGCGAAGCTATTGATCGAAGCCCCGGTAAACGGCGGCCGTAACTATAACGGTCCTAAGGTAGCGAAATTCCTTGTCGGGTAAGTTCCGACCTGCACGAATGGCGTAATGATGGCCAAGCTGTCTCCACCCGAGACTCAGTGAAATTGAAATTGCCGTGAAGATGCGGTGTACCCGCGGCTAGACGGAAAGACCCCGTGAACCTTTACTACAGCTTGACACTGAACATTGACCCTACATGTGTAGGATAGGTGGGAGGCTTTGAAGCGTTGTCGCTAGATGATGTGGAGCCGACCTTGAAATACCACCCTTGTAGTGTTGATGTTCTAACGTTGTCCCGTTATCCGGGATGCGGACAGTGTCTGGTGGGTAGTTTGACTGGGGCGGTCTCCTCCCAAAGAGTAACGGAGGAGCACGAAGGTTGGCTAAGTACGGTCGGACATCGTACGGTTAGTGCAATGGCATAAGCCAGCTTAACTGCGAGACAGACACGTCGAGCAGGTACGAAAGTAGGTCATAGTGATCCGGTGGTTCTGTATGGAAGGGCCATCGCTCAACGGATAAAAGGTACTCCGGGGATAACAGGCTGATACCGCCCAAGAGTTCATATCGACGGCGGTGTTTGGCACCTCGATGTCGGCTCATCACATCCTGGGGCTGAAGTCGGTCCCAAGGGTATGGCTGTTCGCCATTTAAAGTGGTACGCGAGCTGGGTTTAGAACGTCGTGAGACAGTTCGGTCCCTATCTGCCGTGGGCGTTTGAGAATTGAAGGGAGCTGCTCCTAGTACGAGAGGACCGGAGTGGACGAACCGCTGGTGTTTGGGTTGTTATGCCAATAGCATTGCCCAGTAGCTACGTTCGGAACTGATAACCGCTGAAAGCATCTAAGCGGGAAGCAGGCCTTGAGATTAATTCTCACTAGGACTTTAAGTCCTCTGAAGGGCCGTTGGAGACTACAACGTTGATAGGCAAGGTGTGTAAGTGCTGTGAGGCATTGAGCTAACTTGTACTAATTACCCGTGAGGCTTAACCATACAACACCTAAAGGGTGTTGCTTATAGATACTTTATTTTAGAACCAAGAGTGCTTGTTATGCTCGTGGGATATATCAGTTTTTTCGAATGTTAAAGACAACAAGTTTTTGCCTGGTGGCAATAGCGTTGTGGAACCACCTGAACCCATGCCGAACTCAGAAGTGAAACGCAACTGCGCCGATGATAGTGTGGGGTCTCCCCATGTGAAAGTAGGTCACTGCCAGGCACCTATTTTAAAAACCCAGCTATGTGCTGGGTTTTTTACTCTGAATTAACGCTATTTGGCTTAGACCTTTTTGTTCAGAGTTAAGTTTTGCCTAGTGGCAATAGCGTTGTGGCACCACCTGAACCCATGCCGAACTCAGAAGTGAAACGCAACTGCGCCGATGATAGTGTGGGGTCTCCCCATGTGAAAGTAGGTCACTGCTAGGCACCAAATAACCAAGCCCTGCTCTTAAGAGTAGGGCTTTTTTATTGCCTATAATAAGGTTGTTAGTTTTCTGCTTAACCGCGTATAGTTTGCTCTAGAATGCCTTTAGGCTTTAGCCGTAATTACTTGTTAAACTTACCGCTTGATCGATATATAGGCTGGACCTGTTATTTTGTTTGGCCGCTTTTTTCGCGCGACTCGCGGCTTCGCTGAGTGCTTCTATGCTTAGTTTATATTCAGCTAACCAACTTGTCACTCCAACGGCTAAGCCGATTAACGGAAAGAAACATTCATGGCCTTCACGGTTTTTTGAAATGATCCCTTGTGCGTCAAGATCTTTTTGGCGATAGAGTGTTTTGCTGCGTTGTTCGAAAGTTGCCAAGAGTTGCCTTACTGCTGTCTGCCAGTTATTTTCTATGAAAATGACAATGAAATCATCTCCGCCTAGGTGGCCAATAAAATGAGCTTTGCTACTTAGATGAGTCCTTAGCAATTCAGCGACTAGTTTTATCATTTGGTCGCCACGTTCATAACCACAACAGTCATTGAAAGGCTTAAAATTATTCAGATCAAAGTAGGCTAAATCGAAGGGCTTGCCGATCTGAATTAAGTTTTTTAGGCTGCGCTGTAAGGGCACATTCCCAGGTAGCAAGGTGAGTGGATTTGCATATCTGGCAAGTTGCAATTTGTATTCAGATAATTTGCGCATCACATCAACCGCGAGACCAAGTCCAAGGTACTTATCTTGTTGAGTAATAATAAAAGCGGCATCTAAGCCATTTGCAGTATGTTGGGTTAATCTTCTACCGATTTCGCTAAGGCTGGTATCGCTCTCAATGATAAGGGGTTTGGCATCCATTAAGTCGGCTACTGATTTACGGTAATTCAGCGAATGTCCATAGGGGCTGGAATAACGGGATAAAAGCTCTTCTTTTTTGATTAAGCCTAATACCCGTAACTGCTGATCGACCACCGGTAAGCTGGTCATTTGTTTATCCTCGAGCATGGTGTTGAGTAGCTCTTTTGCCGACATATCTGGAGAGACAACGGTGACCGTTTTTGCCAATGAGAAGGCTGTTAAGAGTTCATTGTGGTTGGGTCGCTCTGGGGCGGTTTGTTGCTCCTTAGGGCGACCACTTGGTCGCGAAATATGGAAGCCCTGCATATAACCGAGTCCCAAGTTGCTTAGTTGTTGGTATTGTTCTGCATTTTCGATATTCTCGGCAATGACCTCGCTACCTATTTGTTTGGCTATTTCTAATATGCTGGATATAGCGAGTGGGATATTATTGTCATGTAATAATTCATTACAGAAAAATTGGTCGAGTTTTAAGTACTCAGGTGCTATTTGTAGCCAAGTTTTGAGGCCAGCGTAACCCGCTCCAAAGTCATCAAGGGCAAACTTGATACCGAGGTTCCTTAATTCGGTGATGCAGGCTAATAAGGTTTGGTCTACATTAATGGGGTGATGTTCGGTTAATTCGATAACTAGCTTTAAGTCGTCACTGCGCAGGGCTTCAAATGCTGAAGTTCCCTGTCGATGGTAGATAGCCAATAAGGTATCAGGAGAAAAGTTAATGAATAAGGCGCCTTTTAACCGCATCCTACTGAATTGTTGTTTGGCTAAAATTGCACAATCTAGCTCCAGTTCTTGTAAGCGATCAAATTGTCGAGCATATTCAAAAAGAATCACTGGATGTCGGAAATAGCTATGTTTTGGACCGCGAGTGAGTGCTTCATAACCTAGGATTCGATTATTATTCTGGTCCCAAATCACTTGGAAAACGGTTGTTATTTCTCCTTCATCAACAATCCGATTAAATTCTAGCTGTAAGTCCTGTTGCATAAGCTGATTTACTCCCATTTCCTTATCCGCTAAGCAGCTATAACATGGTTTTTTTACTAAAAGATGACAGCCCTTAGTTTTTCTTGTCTCAAGTGTCAAGATTAGTGGTAAGAAAATTTTTTCTTTTTTCAGGAGCCTGTATCTAAATGTAGTCACTGAACAGACTGTTATAGAGCGAGTGATCGGGCTTGTTTATAAGGTCCTCATGTTTGATTAGGCTAGTTGCCTGATGATTGGCTGTGATAAAAAGATTTACAGACTTACTGTTGCTTGAGCGTAAAAAGTATTACAGCTGAGCCTCGCGGTGAATTAGTCACTGCGAAGCTGATTTGCTTGTGCGCTACTTTGCGGAGTCTGTTTCGGTTAACGGTTTCCGCGTACCCAAGGACTCACTTCAGTCTTATAGAATGTTGCGAGATCTTGGTGTAACTCGTTTGGCAATGGTGCCCGATTTGCATAACTTACATTTTGCGCGATTTGCTGTGGTTTACTTGCACCGGTAATCACGCTGGTGATTTGGGGCTGATCGAGCAGCCAGCGGATTGCGGCTTCGGCTAAGCTAATATTGATCGGTAGCAACTGTTGTAGTTGGGCGACCAGCGTTAAGGCTTTATCCAGTGGTAAGCCTGCAAAGGTTTCTCCTACATGAAAAGCCTCTCCATTTCGGTTGTAATTTCGATGGTCACTCTCGGCAAATTGTCGTTGCGCAGTGACGGCTCCGCTGAGCAGCCCGCTGGCATAGGGGAGTCGAGCGATAATACCGACTTGTTGCTGTTCTGCTTGCTCAAGTAGCTCATCTAGCGCCTCTTGGCGAAACAGGTTAATAATCACCTGAAGGCTGGTAAGCTGAGGATCGGCAAGACATAGTTTAGCTTCAGTCATAGACTCGATACTGGCTCCATAATGGCGAATTAAACCTTGCTGTTTAAAGTCTTGTAACCAACTAAAGACTTCACCATCTTGTAGTACTGGCAGCGGAATACAGTGTAGTTGGACCAGATCAAGCTGGTCGACTGTCAAACGCTTGAGGCTTGCTTCAATGCCTTTTTGTAGGCCTTGCTTATGATATTTATCGGGAAATAGAGCGGCGTCCCTGCCAATTTTAGTGGCGATGATGACGTCTTGGTGTTGCTTTGCAAACTGGCCGAGTAATCGCTCACTTCGCCCCGAGCCATAAACGTCGGCGGTGTCATAAAAGCGCACCCCACTGGCGTATGCTTGATCCAGAATTTGCTGGGCCTGCGATTCACTCACTGGGCCAAAATCGCCACCTAATTGCCAACATCCCAAGCCTAACTCAGTTAATGTTAAGCTACTTTTTCCAAGAATTCTGCTATGCATGTCGTTGCTCTCATAATGGGGTTGCGTGGCTTGAGTTTACCGTGCTTTTGTTATTATATATTTTACTAATATTCAGAAACATTGTTCATTAAATGGGGGTAATATGTTTGCTGGCGTGCTTGATTTTGTGGCCGTAGTGGACGCGGGCAGTTTTACCGCCGCGGCTGAAAAGCTAAGTCGCTCTAAAGCGAGTGTAAGCCAGCGAATCAGTGATCTCGAAGCGCGTTTAGGCGTGCAATTACTGTTTCGTTCAACCCGTAAACTGCGTCTTACAGAAGCCGGACAAAGCTATTATCATAGTTGTCGGCTAGCCCTTGAACAGCTGGAACAAGGGGCGTTGGTCGCGCAGCAATCTCAGGAGCAGTTGCAGGGAAAGGTGGTGATTAACTCCGTCGGTGGCATTTTTGCCGAACAGTGGTTAGCGGGCGCTTTGTTAGCTTTTGGTCAGCGATATCCCAATATTGAGCTGGAGTTGGATTTATCTTCGCAACGCGAAGATTTGCTGGCCGCGCCTTTTGATATTGTTATTCGGATGGGGGCATTGCCAGACTCGGGGTTACCGGTTCGAGTGTTAGCGCATTTAGCGAGCCATGTTGTGGCGAGTCCAGCCTATTTGCGTCGACATGGACGCCCTCAGCATCCTGAGCAGTTAAAGTCGCATCAATGCTTGTGTGGAAGTCTCACGCATTGGCCTTTTGTTCAGGGCCAACAGCGGATCTCGGTGAGTGTAAATGGGGCCTTTGCGTGTGCCAATGGGCATGTATTAAAGCAAGCTGCTTTACAGGGCTTCGGTTTAATCCGCAGCCATGAGATGTACTTGCGTGATGCGATACAGAGCGGACGTTTAGAAGCGGTATTAGAAGATTGGCAAGCCGATAGTCAGCCTCTTTGGATGGTCTTTCCCCCGGCCCGTTTTCGAGCTAAACGAGTACTCATGTTGGCCGACTGGTTAGTTGACTACGCCAAATCTCACCCTATTTAATTTTTTAATTTAGCTGTATTTGGCTTTTTTAGAGTTGTAACAAGGGTGATTTAGATATAACTTCATGCGTGCTTATTTGCCAAGATTAAGGAAACGGCATGTCAGGTTCTACGATTAGCGGCGGTTCGCAACTCGTGTCAGCGATACAGCAGCAGACGCATCAATGGTTGCAATCTTTTGTGGTGAAATACAATATTTGCCCCTTTGCGAAGCGTGAAGTTGAACGTGGTTCTATTCGTTACAAAATTGTCGATAGCGACGATATTGAGGCGCAATTAGCGACATTGTTGGAGGAGTGTCAAATCCTGGATACTCAGCCTGAAATAGAGACCACTTTATTTATTATCCCTCAGTTAAGTGATTTTTATGATTATTTGGACTTCGTTGATTGGTCCGAAGGTTTGTTGGGTGAGCAAGGTTATAACGGTGTATACCAGGTGGCGAGCTTTCACCCTGATTATTGTTTTGCGAATGCGTCCAAAGACGATCCCAGTAACTATACTAATCGTTCTCCTTATCCGATGCTGCATTTAATCCGAGAGCAAACCATTACCCGTTTAAGCCGTTTACATCCTGATCCTGAAGGGATCCCCGAGACCAATATTAAATTGACTCAGCAACTTGGTCTTGAAGCGCTGAAGCAGATTTTATATAACTGTAAATGAACTAAGTTTGTTTAGATCTTTTATAGAAAACCCACAGCAACGAGACCCATCGTATAAGTCCGGAGACGGTATGTCATTAACCATTACAGCCGCTGAGAAAGCGATTTTAGCCGATTTAACTATTCCGCCTCGCCCCCAGGTATTGTTAACGATTACTCAAGAAACAAAAAAATCAGAACCTCATGTTGCAACTATCGCCGACGCCATTGCGAGTGATGTTGCGATCTCGGGGGCGGTACTACAAATTGTTAATTCAGCTGCATTTCGTCGTAGCCACGAAATTAAGTCGATCCATCAAGCCGTGATGACCTTGGGAATTAATCGGGTTTTTCCTATTGTGAAAGCGGTGGCGCTTAAGGGGGCGATGCCACAGTCTAAAGCTTTAGATGCATTTTGGCTTGAGGCTAATTTATTAGCGACTAGCGCTGCGGCCGCTGCTGAAGAGTTAGGGTTCGAAAGTGCGAAAGACAATGCTTATATGTTGGGATTATTTCATCAAGCGGGCGTACCTGCCTTATTGCATTCTTTTGCGGACTACGAAGCTTTGTTGGTTCAGGCGAATGATATGGGCTGGGCTAATTTTGCGAATGCCGAGCGTCAGCAATATGGAACATCCCACGCCACGGTAGCGGCTCTGATCGCGCAGCAATGGAATTTACCAAAGGTTATGGTGGAAGCCATTTATTACCAACATGATAGTGATGGTCTGTTTAGTTCACAGGAGTTGGGTAAATCCTCACTGGTGATGTTAGCCATTTTGAAAATAGCTCGTATCTGCGCTTATCGAAAGTTGGGCGTTAGTAGTGAAGAAGCCGTATGGCAAGACATTTATGATGCTTTGTTAGTCTTCTTGAATATTGAAGAGCAACAGTTGGAAGATGTATTGAACGCGGTAACAGAGACTCTGAATGCCTAATGGATACAGGCTATGTTCATATTGGAACACAGCCTGTAATCATTAGCTAGGCGTTTTAAAATTGATAAGCGACATCAACTCCCCAATTTCGGCCTGCCTGGCTATAACGATCCAGTCCTTGGGCGTCGTTATCTTGGCCGTCGAGGTCAGAATAATGCCAATATTTTTGATCAAAGGCATTAAATAAGCCCGCACGTAACGTGAGCTTTTCGAGAGGTTGGTAGTAAGCGGTTAAATCAACTAAGGCATAACCTGGCGCGTTGGCATTATCTTCATTTGACCAATCATCCCCTTGCTTCGCGGCGACCATGGTTAGGTTCAGTTCGCTGCCCCAAAGGTCTTGTGGTTGATCGTAGCCTAAACCCCAAACGATAGTCAGCGGTGCAACCGTGTCCAGTGCGCTGCCATCTTGCTTATTCTTCCCTTGTGCATAGGCAACACTAATTCGACTATAACTGCCTTCTGGAGCACCCCAAGCTTCATCTAACCAATAGTTACCCTTGAATTCTACGCCGTATATTTCAGCTTCATCAATATTTTCGTTCGTTGTGATCCCTGCAGGATAGCTTGGGTTGCTATAGTCTACCGAAGCATTAATGAAGTCGGTGTAGTCGTTGTAGAAGCCAACTAGTTCGATGGTTGAGACGGAATTATTCGCTCGCAAACCTAGTTCATAACTTTGGCTTTGTTCAGGTTTTAGTTCCGGATTAGAAACCATGGCGTAGCCGTAGCTTGCATTGTCAAAATCGTAATATAGTTCCTTGATAGAGGGCGCTCTAAAGCCTTCACTATATTGAACAAAGGAACTGAAGTTCTGGTTCCAATGATAAACCGCGCCTAATCGAGCGGTCAGTGCATCGCTGTTATGCTCTAACAAACCGCTCGTCTCATTGGGTTTTGCAGTGTAGTCGTCGTAACGCAGGCCAGCACTAATGATCAGAGATTCATTGAGTAAATAAATATTATCCTGAACAAATACGCCGTATTTTTCTGACTCGGCATTTGGCACTTCTGGTTCTCCCGGGCTAACGGTGCCGGAATCGAATAAGTGAGTGCGATAGTCGAGCTCAAAATCACTATTGATAGCACTTAAGCCATAGCTGAGTTGGTGGCTTCCATACTCAAATACTAATTCTTTATCGAACTGAGCATCAAACTGAAGGCTACTGTCTTCGCCATTCCGTTCGCGGTTACGATTGCCGTAGATCCCCGTCGTATCAAAAGTATTGTGTTCGGTTTTACTTTGCTGATGACTGAGTTGCCAAAATAGTTTATCGAAGGCGACGTTTTCACTTAACCAGGTATGGTTTATGCCCAGACGCAGCCGAGTATCTTGGTCATCAGATCTCACATTGGTATAGGTAAAGCTTGGCGACATGCCATAGCCTTCATTGCTGAGGATCCTGCCCTCAGCTTGACGTTGATATAGTTCTGCAACTAAGCCAAATTTATGCGCTTGATTTGCCTGAAAATTTATTTTTGCCAATAAGTTATGTGAATCAAAGCTGTAGGGATCCGCCTGACCGCGGTCACGACCATTTATATCAGCACCAGATGAATGGCTTTGGTACTCACTGCCATCGCGATAGGTGTAAATAGCTAAACCTTCCCATTTATCGTATCGTTTGGCGATTTCTATGGTGGTTTTGTAGGCTTCGTCGGCGCTGCTATAAGCACCTTTCAGTGCTACATGATTGGTATTGCCAGGCTCAAGGACATCCTCAGGGTTTTTGGTCCTTAGTAGCACAACACCACCCAGTGCATCACTCCCATAAAGGCTTGAGGCTGGCCCTTTGTTAATTTCTAGAGAGGTGAGGGTGTCAATTTCGTAGCTATTAGGACCCTTGTTCATAACTTCCCCACCAGGATTATAGGGAGTTGGTTGTTCAATGCCGTCTACCATGAGTTTTACACGGCTTCCTTCCATCCCTCGAATGTTAAATCCGGTCGTACCATAGCGTCCTTGGCCTGTGGTGCTCACCCCAGGCTCGTAACGCACGCTATCTTTTAGGTTGTTCGCCATTTGTTGCTCTAGTTGCTCAGAGCCAACCGCGCTCACACTAGAAGAAATATCTTTAATGCTCTGTTCGGTTCGAGTGGCCGATACCACGACTTCATCGAAAACAGTACTGGCGGTTTCAGCATAAGCAGCGGGGCTTAAGCTGAGTAATACGGCGTTGGCAATAAGAGTGCGATTGAGTATTTTCATAGTGTCAGGCTCTATCCATATCCTGTGGAACAAATTAAGAAGGCTTACTATACACAATACGAATGCGAATTAAAATCATTTGCGTTTAATAATTATTCTTTGTAATCAAGCTGAAGCTTTGGCTTTGCTGGAGACAACATGAGAATAAGAGCGCAGACAAACGATCTGGGAGCGAGATAGAATCACCAGTTTTATGTCTGCGCTGAGGCAAGGGGGGATTGGGGGCTCACATTTTGCTTGAATTATTGTGAGTCGTAATCCAAGGCCACCAATTTAAATCGCTGTAAAAAGTCAAGCTTGTAGAAGGATCTGCTGGAGGAATTTGTTGAGCTTGAGGCTTATTTGGGGCTAAGTCGTCGTACCCCTTTAATGTAGCCGCCAAATATGTTTAGCAGCAAGCCGAAGATAATGATGAGCGCGCCTAAGAGTTGCCCGGTGCTGAGTGTTTCTCCTAATAATAATGCTGCACTTAGAATGCCTACAACTGGAACCAATAAGCTTAAAGGGGCGATCCGCCAGGTTTCATATTGACTCAGTAGTCTTCCCCAAATGGCGTAGCCGACGATCGTGGCAATGAAAGCAAGATAGATCAAAGCAAAGATGGTTTTGCTACTAATTTTCGATAGTTGAATAGCGTTGATCTGTGGCGCTTCAAATATAAAAGAACAAAGGAAAAAAGGCACAATAGGGACTAAGGCACTCCAAATCACCAACGATAACATCGACACATTTGCATCGCGCATGATCAGCTTATTGCTAATATTTCCCAAAGCCCAAGACAGTGCGGCTCCGAGCGTAAGTACGATAGCAATTAGAGGGATCCCGCTTGAGTTTGCAGTGCCTAAACTTGCATCAGCAAGTAAGGCCATCCCAAGGCTTGCGGTGATGATGCCAACAATATGATTCCATCTTAATTTTTCCGATAATAGCCACACACCGAGCATAATAGTAAAGAAGGCCTGCATTTGTAGAACCAACGAAGCAAGGCCTGCAGGCATTCCCAAGTTAATGGCTAAAAATAATAGTAAAAACTGTCCAAAACAAATCGCCATTCCATACATCAATAAATATTTGAACGGCGTTTTAGGTGGTTTCACTAGAAAGACTGCGGGAAATGCGACCAAGCTAAAGCGCAGGCCTGCCAATAGCATCGGTGGCAGTTCATACAATGCGACTTTGATTACCACAAAGTTTAAGCCCCAGACTAAAACAACGGTCAGTGCTAACAACAAATCTTTGAATGGCATTACCTTGTTTCCTTGTTCTGCTATGAGGTCATTTTTAAGTTTAAGCACTGCTATCTTTCGCGGCTCATTTTGACCTGCAATACACCCTTTTGGTTGCAGTGATTGGGGCCGAACAAACATCAAATTCTGGGTACTCGCGGCGAAGCTCTTTCTTCGGTGGCAATGAATCGCTTCACTTCATTTCAGTGATGATTTGATACTGGACCGATATATTCATAAAAATAAGCTAAACAGAACATCACGCCTAGATTCATGAGTCAAGTGCAGCGTGGCGCTAGTGAGTATAAATGAGGGGGATAGCGGGGTTAGGATAGCGAACGTTAGCGCATCACACTGCTATTGAGCAACGTTCATTCATAGCAAACTCACTCATTATCTGTTGATTGTTGTCGGCTTAAATCACCGCTAACTGCGCTATGTATCTTTTAATTGGAGCCACGAGTTACTGCGCTTCATGCCTGACGATCGGCAGATTTATTCTGCGCAATTAGTTACTCATATCATTCATCAGATTGGGGGAGGGGGAACACGCCCTATGGTCTTATTCCATGCCCCCACCCAATATCGCCCTATAGCCAGAGAAACGCATTGGCGAAGCATTACAAGCTTGCCATGCACACCATGCCAAATACCGCTTATACAAGCGCCTTGAGCGATAGGGTTAATGAAAACTGTGCCACAACCTCATCCCCGCTAATAGAAGGGCAGGTGGCGATGATTGTGACCGCTTGATTGACTCTCTCTCCGCTGTTCATGGTGTGTTGAAGCATCTGGTCGATCAGTGCACCATCTCGACAGGTGAAAATAACGTCTGCCTCTGGCCGTTTAAGAAATTGCGCCTCAACGGCCTTAAATGCCAAGGAAACCCGTTTGCCATACTGCTCTGCTTTGGCAATAGCCAAGAAGCCTCCCGCAACATCGGCACCGACCGCTAAACTACCAAAATACATGCTATTGAGATGATTTTTAGTGCGCCGTTTTAAGGGGATTTTAACAACGACTTGCTGTTCATCTATCGCTAGAATTTTAGGGCGGCAGTACCAGATGAGTGGCACTTTAAAGATCCCAAATAAGCGAAGGGTTGTGTTGGCTTTGCGGACACTGGGAAGCATAATGACTCCTAACTAAAGAGGTCTTACCAGTAGAGCTTTTTGTTAACAAAAAGTCAACATCTTCTTTCGGCTGTGGAATGAGCAGCAGCTTATCGGGGGGAGTCTATGAAGCACTTTTCAAGTAAACCGCTGGGCTAATTCCAGCCAATGCTGAGCTAAAGTCAATGTGAGGGAGACTGGCAGCAATCAGCTTGTTTAGAAACGAAAAAGGCCTGCATTAATGCAGGCCTTTTAAAGGTGGTGCCCGGAGGCGGAATCGAACCACCGACACGAGGATTTTCAATCCTCTGCTCTACCGACTGAGCTATCCGGGCGACGGGCGCTATTAAACGAATTTTACCGGTTTAAGTCAACCGAATTTGGTAAAAAAAATGAAATAAATGGCGATCGACTAAATGCCATACAACAACTGCTAAAAGAATAAACAAAAAGGTGGCCAAGGCCACCTTTAGTCAGTTTCGATACTTTTGCAAAGGGTATTTGCTTTGGCTCTTAGTGGGCACTTGATTGATGCCTTAAGAGGGGGGTCGTTGCACTGGATAAATGCTATGACGACAATCAGTGGGTAAACTAATTGCTGTTACCTTGTATTTTTCACTGTAAATAGTGTATTTAAAATTTACGGGAGAGTGCTTGCTAATATTGTTTTAATTGAGTGTTTTTTTGCAATGACTGTTGATGGTTTAGTGTAATTAGGGTGAAATGTGCTAAGGATGAATTAACATACAATAATGGGTGGCGTATGCGCTTAGATCGGACAGATAAAAAGATTTTGGACTTAATGCAAAAAAATGGGCGTATCAGCAATTTGGAACTTGCTGAGCTCATTGGTTTATCGCCTTCTCCATGCTCTCGCAGAGTTAAAGCTTTGGAAGATGCAGGTTTAATCGCCAAGCACGTGACCCTACTGAATAAGAAAAAACTCAATTTGAATTTAACGGCATATATTCATATTTCTATGGACCGACACACCCCCGAGCGCTTTGAGAATTTTCAGAACATTATTAGTGCTTATGAAGAAGTGATGGAGTGTGTGCTGGTGACAGGCACAGACGCTGATTATCAGTTAAAAGTAGTGGTGCCTGATATGGAACACTATCAGGCACTTTTACTGGGGAAGTTAACCCGTATCGAAGGAGTTACAGGGGTACGTTCAAGCTTCGTATTGCAGCAAGTGTTTAGCCATACAGCCTTGCCCCTGTCCCACATTAAGTAATTGAGTTGTTACTTGATTGCTGTCGCTCAAGAAAGGCCTGACGACAGCCTTCATAGTTGGCGATTAAAAGATCACTTTCAGATTGCTGGTAAGGTAATAAGCTTCCCAAAACCATCCGCTTCTGACCAGTCCCTATTGCTTGGCCATTTTCTGAAATGGTAAATTTCAATAGCGCTACACCACGCTTGCCATTCGGAATATATTCGCCACCGGCAAATTCTAAATGCGGAGAAGCACTAGGGAGGCGGTCTAAGTGCAAACTCATGTTTTCGTATATGACTAAGGGACGTTTGCGGTTGAGCATCAGTCCTTGTTCTTTTAACAGAGGTACTAAAATATGTGGGAAGTTACGACCCGAGAAACGAACGTAGTCTTGAATGATGTCGCCGATGATCTGATCATCTTTAATTTTTTCACCACTGCGCTCTACTGTTAAATATTCCTTACCGCTTTGATCCACTAACTGACAGTGTTGCTCGGTTTGCAGAATGCTTAAAGGAACACCGTCGGTGACCATGCCTGCGAAAGTAAATTGCATATTTTGGCTTAGCCCAAGTTGGCTGAGCATGACCGAGAAAAGTAAGTCACCGGGAACACAAAATCGAGAAGAATCAGCGTCGTGGATTGCGTTAAAGTCATTTGCAACACCTTTTGCAAAGTTGCAAGCTTGTTGGCGACTAAACACAAATTGTTGATTATTCTGACTAAAATATTGGCTTACATTCATTTCTATAAGTTCACTTAGCTAGGCTGTTGGCGACCGGCGATTCTAACAAAAATTAAGGCCGAGGTGGTAATATCAGTATAAAATTTCTTTATAAATTTATTTTACGGGGATTATTCTAGGCCTAAATTGGGCCAATTAACTAAGTAATTCATTTCATTTGAGTATTCCCTTTTCTTCAAATCACTAACTTTCCCTCTAATGTCTTTATTGTCATTAGCAAGCTTTGCAAGTGCGACTTTCTCCCCTACCTTTAAATGATGTAACAAGTTACTTGCCATTCGTCATGTGCAGGGAAACAAATAATTGTTAACCAGCTTGAATACAATAGAACCCAAGGTGAACCATGATATGCCAAATCTGAGCAATAATAGAAACTGGATCATGCTGGCGATGATGATGCTGATCGCGGGTATCGTTAGCGCAGGGGTCATTTTATTTAACAAGGCGGTACCACAGTTTCAGTTAAGCTTTATTGCCCAAAGTTCGTTTGGAGAAACTCGTTTAACGCTTGATTGTGAGCATTATCATTATTCAGTACATGAAAATTTTGTTGACCAACGCAGTAGTCGTGAATCGGTACAGCATTTGTCCTCAAGCATTTGTGTTGAGGTTTATCGTTTATTACAGCAGGTGCCAAAACAATTAGCCTCGGTGTATAACGAGCAGCATCGCCCACAGAAAATGATGTTATGGACCGAAGGGAACAAGCGTTTTCAGTGGCGTTGGCAAAACAAATATGAGCCTTCACTTAAACCCATATTTGCCCACTTAGATGATTTGGTTCAGCAGATACCTGCTTCAGCCCTAGCCGGAGGCTCCCACCTTGATCTGCGGATCTACTAGTACCTCAAGGGCGTCTTGCTGCAGATGTAAATCGCTTAAGTAAGGACTAAGAGCGTTCGCGAGTTTTTCAGAGTCATGGCGGACAATAGTACTATCGTCATCAATTAAATCTGTGTAAATCACTTGGTAGCGTTGCTGAAGTGCTTCAAGGTTATCAACCGCTACCACTTGAGCGCGCTCTAGATTGTAGCTGGCGATCATGTTTGGATTTGGGATGTGCTGGTTTACCACCACCACGTCGAGAGATCGCCCTAGGTAGTGCTCTAGTTCGTCGATAAACTGTTCCAGATTGTAGCCGTCGGTCTCGCCAAATTTAGTCATAATATTACTGACGTAAATCAGTTTTGCCTGACTACTCATCATCGCTTGCTTCACTCCTGGGACTAATAAATTAGGAATGATACTGGTATAAAGATCACCAGGGCCGAGGATAATCGCCTTCACGCTATTGATCCGCTCAATTACGGGTGGGTAAACGCGTACTTGCTCGGCGTGGTGCGGAACCAAGAAAACATTGGCGATTTTTTCTCGCTGGTCTCCGCGTGGTAAATCGATGGCGCTTTCACCGAAGACGCGCTCACCACTGGTCAATTCGGCCACTAAAGTTGATTTGTCTACCGTCACCGGCAGTATCTCTCCTTCAACATCAAGCATTTGTGCCAAGCCTTGGATCCCTTCAGAAAACGAGCCGCTATATTGTGACAGCATGGTGAGCAACATATTCCCTGCGCTATGGCCTGTCAGTCGTTTCCCCTTGGTAAAGCGTTTTAGCAATAGTTTTCGAGCCAGCTCTCGATAGGGTGAGAGCGCTAACACGCATTTGAGAATATCGCCAGGAGGGAGTATACCGAGTTCATCACGTAATCGGCCCGTGCTACCACCACTATCGGTCATTGATACGATGGCGCTAATTGCGAGTTGTTGGTTATCTCTTAAGGCTGACAATAAAACAAAGTGGCCACTGCCGCCGCCAATAGTAGCGATAGAAAGTAGCTTTTTAGGTGGAGGGGATGTCACGAGTTATGGTACTCCGAGAAGATTTATCACGCGCATTGCTAAACAATAGACTAATTGAGTTTAGTTCACCAAGCAATGCAACCAGAGCCGTGCTTTGTTAGCGTTGTCATACTCTGGTAATAAAATTGTCACTTTTTGATCAAGACGGTCTCTTAAATTAGCCTTAACAGGGAAAGTTTGGGCTAATGTATGGCGAATACACAACTTTATCAAAGCTTATGGCTATCAGATATTCATTTAGGGTGTAAAGATTGCAAGGCAGAGATGCTGTTGCAATTGCTACAGCAAACCAAGGCCAAGCGGGTATTTTTGGTTGGCGATATCGTTGATATTTGGGCTTTAAAACGCCGGGTATATTGGCCTGAATCGCATAATCAAGTGTTATTACATCTCATGAACTTGAATAAGAATGGCTGTGAGGTGGTCTATATTCCTGGTAATCACGACCAACTATTCAAGGCCTATCAAGGCATGCATATAGGGAGTATCGTGGTTGCTAAGCAGTATCTATATACCAGCCTTAGCGGTCATCGAATACTGATGTTGCATGGTGATCAGTTTGATGAAGAAGTTTGTTTTGGTCGTTTTTATGCCAAATTGGGTGATCACCTCTATGATTTGTTGTTGTTTTTAAATCGTAGTGTTGGAAAAGTTCGGCATCTATTGGGTTATCCCTATTGGTCTTTGGCGGGATACATCAAGTTGAAAATAGCGAAAGCGACTCAGGCGATTGCTAGCTATCGTAGAGCAGTCGTGAATGAAGGGCTTCGTCAGCAGGTTGATGTTGTTGTTTGTGGCCATATCCATCACCCAGAGTTGAGTCAGCAGCAAGGATTGATTTATGCCAACGATGGCGATTGGATTGAAAACTGCACCCTATTGTGTGAAACCATGGATGGACAATTAGAATTACATCGCTGGGACGATCGCTTGGAGACCACCGTGCTGGTTGATTCGGTGGCATTATTGGAGCCCGAGTTGTTAAAGCACGAGGATAAAGTAGCTTGATTGGCGAATAAATTAGCACTTGAATCATTGATGCTCTTTTTTTTGCTTTTCAGCGTTGACAAACTCACCGAAAATCCGTTTAATAGCGCCCCGTTGATAGCAGATATCAACGTGTACCAACAGTGTGCCGATTTAGCTCAGTTGGTAGAGCAACTGACTTGTAATCAGTAGGTCGCCAGTTCGACTCCGGCAATCGGCACCATTCTTTTTAAAGCCCCGTCATACGACGGGGCTTTTTCATTTTTAATGTTGATTCGGCTGGTAGATTTGGTTTTTAAAATCAGCTGGTTTATCCTGCTCAATCCTCCCTTGCTTGTTTTTAGGATATGCGATGCTCAAGGCGCTTAAAGAACTATTTCAGGCCACAACTGGCTCAACAGAACAGCAACATCTTAGTGTCGAACTAGCGGCCGCTACTTTGCTAGTGCAACTGAGTCAGAGTGATAACCAACAAACAAATAGTGAAAACGCGATAATTTTGACCAAGATGAAGCGTTTATTCGAGTTGACCGAGGTTGAGGCGGAGAATTTGTTGTTGCAAGCGCAAACTCAGGCCCAACAAGCGATTTCGGTTTTCGATTTTACTCGCCATGTGAAGCAGCTCGATTACCAATTACGTTATCAATTTACCGAAGCCTTATGGAAGGTTGCTTATGTGGATGGAACCTTAGATCCATTTGAAGAAGCACTGATCCGTCAAATCTCCGACTTGATCTATCTAAGTCATAGTGATTTTTTAAAGGCAAAGATTAGCGCGCAAAACGTTTAGCCTCGTTTGTTGATGCTAATTAATGCTGCTTAAGCAAAGTGCTTCGCAGACCTTATCTTATATTGGCGCAATCAGCTGAATTGATGTGGCTAGAATGTTGATTTTTTAGCTGTATTGCTGGTTCTTTGTTCGCTTAAACAAAGCCGAGAGATAAACGCTTTACCTTTAAACTGGCTTATGTATAATTCGTTTCCGTTGCAGGGGCGTAGTTCCAATGGCAGAACGTCGGATTCCAAATCCGAATGTTGGGAGTTCGAATCTCTCCGCCCCTGCCAATTTCCTTTCTTGTAACATCCATTAATGCTTTTACTTTCTGTTCCCTTCCGCTATATAATATCCAGTAAAACTCCACTCCAAGAGTCGTCCTAGTAAGTCTAGCTCTCCAGCTCGACACTCTCAAAGTATTCATAGAAGACCACGCTATCAAGAAGGATGGTGGGCGACTCATCGTTGAAGATATTCGGCTATACATTAGCTACGAGTTTGGCATTCATTACCAATATAGAATTGAAGCACCATTTTTTAAGTGCGTCGTTGGATGTGGATCATGGCGTAAAGAGCAAATCTCCTCTGGATTAACTCGAGCAAATTATAGTGAACATCAGCCCTAATAATCAAAAGATGAGATCCATTGAAAAACAAATTTATCCGTTGGTTCTTGTAAGAACGATTGTAAAGAAAACAAATGGTGTTCCATCCAAGGATACTGAAGCGGAGTGGTTAAATGGAGTGTATTTTTAGTGCATGACTTCTCTCGTAAGGTACTAACGGATCCCCTCATAAATCCCCCAAACCAGAGTGGTGAGTGAGGCATTGGTATTCCAACATCACCCGCTTAAGCGAATAGAAGCTCGGGGTCAATTAGGCTAATTCAAGTGTTTATGCGGTTACTTAAAAGAGCTATTCGAATTTTTGATAACTACTGAAAAGCTTGAGCATCATGTTGTTTCAGGAGTTACCGCTGCTTTCCCTCGCCCTACAAATAGAAATTCTCCAAACTTAAAGCTGAATGACTTACTTGCAGTTTGTTGCTTAGCTGGATAAAGTCTAAACAACTGGTAAGAGTAGTTACAGAGTCAAAGGGGTAATAGTGAAACAAGAATTAGTTGAGCATAAAGGTAAGCCCAAAGAGGCTACCTTGTTAATTATGGTTGGGCTCAGCCCACAAATTGTCACTGAAACCATTTATGCGCACTATCAACAAAAAAAAATTCAGTTTACTAAAGTTATTATTATAACAACTCCGGCAGGCAAACAAGCGGTAGTTGACCACCTGCTAGATCATCAAGGTGGAAGAGGCAAGCTGAGTCAGTTAGTCACAGACTATTCATTAAAACCTATAGAGCTGTTAGATAAAGATATACTACTGATTGAAGATCAATATGAGCAAGTGATTGACGATGCACAAACAAGTCAGCAGCTTACCAGTGTTGCTGATTATTTGCTGGAGTTGGTGAGAGGTTTAACTGAAGATGAACAGCCAACACTCTGTGTCTCTTTGGCTGGAGGCAGAAAAACCATGACTTTCTATTTAGGTTATGCGGTTTCATTGTTTGCCCGCCAACAAGATAGCCTATGTCATGTATTTGTTGATAGTGAATACGAAAGTAGTGAGTTTTTCTACCCGACACCTTACTCAAATCCCATATTTACTGCAAACGGAAGTATAGATGCAGCAAAAGCATCAGTACGTCTTACCAACGTTCCTTTTATTCGCCAACGAGATGGAATGCCTAAGCTTTTGCTTCAAGGCGAGTCATCTTTTTCTGATTGTATTGAGCTTGCTAACACGATAAACCAACCTGTGATGCTGGAAGTTGATATAGCCAAGCTAACGTTGGTTTGCTCAGGAGTTGATATTTCTTTATCTAAAGCTAATTTTGTATTTTATCTTATGATGCTAGAAGACATGTTAGATATCAATGAAGGCTTTGAATGTCCAGCAAGAGAGAAACCCTGCCAAATACTTGCTATTAGTTATTTACAAGTAATGTTAAAGGTTAATGGTTTGCAAGACAATCAAGGGGATTTGCATAGTTTAATCGCATCGGCGTCGAGAATCGAGGGTTTAAGTTCTGCTCAATTAAATGGCTTAGAAAATGGAATGAAAGCAACTTTTTTCCATGATAGGAAGAACCAAATAAGTTCCTACTTATTTAATTTTTTACCTAAAACGGTAGCAGAGCACTACGATTTTGATATCTTGTCTTGCAGAGAAAAGGATGGTTCAAACAAAAAAGTTTCGAAGTATGGAATCAAACTGCCTCGAGAAAGTGTTAGATTTATTATCTGAATGTTATTAAAAGAGATTTGATATAGGGTGGCTTCTTTTTTATTGCTTGTATTTTGTAGTGCAAATAACTAAAGCCAAGTGTTTGCTTGGCTTTTCATTCGTGCCTTTTTAGCTTATTTAAATATGCTAAAAAGAATGTTGTCGTCATCGTCAATAACAAAGAACTTATTGCTAGTGGTACGATAACTATATTTAGGATTAGCTAAAAATTTAACGATAATGCCTACTTCGCTGGGGTATTGAATGTCTATTGGATTTACACTTAGTTTATTGATATTGAAATCCATAGATGCCTTACCGTTATGTAACACATAAGCACCATGTGCTGCTTTAGTTATTACTAGGTTGCTAACACCGAAATACTTTTCGTGACTTTGGCTAATGGTGGTGAGTTTATTGGTTTTACCATCGATAAACGCGTATACAACAAATGCAGTATCATAGCGTTCATACTGGTCACTGGTACCTTGATAGTGAGACACGATAACCAACCCATCGAGCTCTTCATGGTAAAAGCACTTTGCATCGTTAGCTAATTCTCTTACCGGCATACCATCTACATCTTGTAGAACTATGCTTAGCTGCGTTTCCACAAGCTCGTCATTTATATTTTCACTCACGGTAAAGGTGTTTGATTTATTTGTTGAATCATAGATCGTTTCTCCAACACGGCTATAGGTTTTATTATTATGCACAATGTTTAGACATTGGTAATCACCCACTATATCGATACTATCTACAGCTGCCATTAGGTAAGCATCAGCCAATTCGTCAGTGTCTGAATCGTAGTTAAATTCACGTACATTGAGCTGTGGAACACCTGTATCAGAAAATCCAACAGTGAGAATTTTTGCTTCATAACTATCATCTACAGACTTAACATAGTAGCTGAAATAGTAGTCATCATTTAGCTTAAATGGTGCGGGCAGAGGACGTTCAGTTATACTTGTGGGATTGTTGATATCACCGAAGTACATAGTGATAGAGCTGCCAAGGCTCCCATCAAACTCAATACTATAGCTGGTACGAGTGCCGTCGCTGTCAAAACGTACAAAGTCTAAAAAACCGTCGTTACTGTCTGCAAAGTAGATGGAATCAGCATGAGTAAATACCCAGCTATGCTCCGGAGTTGTTCCTATTACCTTAAAACCAGTAAAAGAAGGTACCTCCGGTTCAGCTTGTACTTCGTCGGTAACAACTAAATTAAAGCTTAATGCCTCAGAGCGGCTATAAGAGTCACTGGCATAAATGCTTATAGTATAGCTGCCTGCGGTTTGGGGGGTACCTAGTAAGTAGTCGTTTTCGATACTTAAACCGGCGATAGCGGGGCTATAGCTGTAGCTTAGTGTATCCCCATCGGCATCGTCAAAATAAGCACTTAAGTTGACGCTACTTATCTCATCACCTAAGTATTCAAGTTGCTGATCAGCAATGCTACCTTGTGTTGTAGGGGCGTGGTTATATGAAAAGCTAAACTGGCCGTCGTTTAATTCAATAATAGGAGATAAATTAGCTAATTCGCTGGCGTCAAAAGCACTAATAAATGTTGATAATTGCTCTGTAAATAGGCGTAAAGTAGCCACGTTGTCGTTGTTAGTTGCGTAGCGGTCGGTAAGCATTTCACCAATTAACAATACCTGCTGGGCTAACAAGTCGGACTGTAGTAGGTAATTGCTGGTAATCATTGAGTGTATATCTTGTCCAGAGGCCTCGCTACTTAAACTGGTTAACAATGAAGCAATCTCTAGTTTAGCGGTTACGCTATCTTCTCCCTCAATAATGAGTTGCTGAATTAAATGGGTGTAAGGGTTTACTATCTTATAACCAGCAGGGGTCGAGAGTTGATAACTTTGAGTCACTAATCCACGGTCTAGGTCGGTGGTTTCATTGGCTATGGCCGTCACTAATAATGGGCTAGTGTCGTCGTAGTTATCATTGGGGATCTTAGCTAAGCCTTGGTCATTAGTGCGTAAACTATATTCGTTGCTGTCACACTGCATATTACTATTGCTATCTATACAAAGTAGTGCATTAGATAGTAAGCCATCAAATACCGTAATGTTGGTAGTCGCTGGTACTTGGTTGCTACCTTCACTACCTCCTCCGCAGGCTGTTAGTGTTAGGCTAATTACTAATAGGCTAAGGGATCCTAACTTACTGTTAATGTTTTTATAGTCTTTACCTTTTGTATTCCATTTCATTGAAGAGTCCTTCATGTGATTTGTAGGTTTCTATTAGGTGCTAAATAATAACCTGGCTATTTAGTGATGGAATGGCTTACAAGTTTGTCTTCAAGTTTTAAATATTTATTGTTGTGTTATTTCTTAAAAAATCTATTGTATTGTTTGTGATCAATATTTACGTATTGATTTGTGGGATAGGAAGCTGCATATTAATAGGGTTTAATCTTACGCAAGTTTTCGCTGTGGGTTGCATGAAACAGGATATTGAGTCGTGTTTTTATTTTAAATAAGGATTGTTATCATGTATGTTGTTAAGCTTGAATTTAAGCGAATACAAACATTTTTGTTTTCGTCATTTCGTTTTAAACATATGGTGGGAGCAAATGCATTACTTGGTAATGTATTGAGGGCAGAGCTTGTTACTCTGGTTAATAACCAAAATGATAGTTTTTATCAACCCATATCCCCTCCTTCACTGAATAAACTCGACGAGGACCCTCTCGATAAGGCCACAGCCGAATTCTATGCTGATAAACCTGATGAATTATGGAAAATAGGCGTGTTAAGCCGAGATGGCGGGCACTTTTATGCCGTTTTCTCTGGTCAAAAATTGGCAGAACAGTTTCTGTTTGACGCTGAGCAGTTAATTCAACAGAAATTACCTGGTGTACAGGTTAGTTTTACCTTAAGTACTATCGAACAGCTTGATAGCGGCAAGGATGAACACCTAAAGCAAGGTGATTTTTCAGCAGATGAGTTTCCCAATTTACCTATTTTTCAACCTTGTCAGTTTAGTGAGCAAGGCATTGCCGAAGCTCAGTTAAAGCATCTAGACAAAGGTAAACAATTTCAATCTAATGCTAGCTCACTTAAAAGCAGCTTTATATGGGAGCAATTTAAAGATTCCAAGGGGAAGCTTGTATCTAAAGAACCCACTGAACAATCCGCAGATGTTGCCAGCATACTCATGCGGCAATGGACTGGCAATGAACCGCAGCGCCAAGCTAAAGATTTAGACGAACTTGTCGGCAAAGACTATCTCGCGTTAATTGTCGCCGACGGTAACAGCATGGGCAATCGCTTTTCTACTTGGTTAAAAGATCAAAATGCTAATACATGGCTAGATAAACAAGCTAAGGCAGAAGAGTTCTTTTACTCTGCACGCAAAGCTATGCGCACTGCTACCCATGAGGCCGTCAAAAATCAATTTGATTGGGATTTAAACAGTAATGCTAAGGCAACCTTACCATTTCAACTGTTAATGCTGGGGGGAGACGATCTTCTATTTGCCTGTCGTGCCAAAGATGCGCTGCCATTCATAACAAAGCTTGATTACGAACTAAGTCAGATAAAACTGGATGATGGGAAGCCTATGCAGCTTGGCGTGGGTGTGGTAATTGCCTCACATAACCTGCCGTTTTACCGACTGCACCATGTAGCAGAAGAATTAGCGAGTAGCGCTAAGGTGCTAGCAAGAGCCTATGAAGATAGCACGCCATGTTCAGTGCTCGATTGGCAGGTGGTGACTCAAAGCTGGGCGGGCGACCCAATAGAAGAGCGGCAAAAAAATGCCATTGTAAAATACCAAGCCGAAAAGCCAGAAACACTCTACCTCACTCAAAAGCCCTATACCTTAAGTCGTTTTAACACTCTATTAGGTCACAGCGAAGGCTTAGTAAAAGAAATAAAAAGATCAGCAAACAATAAAGCCGATGCCGAACAAAAAGGTCAAGTGGCGCGCAGCCAACTGCGTTACTTGCAGCAAGAGCTTGGCAAAGGCCGCTTGCATGCCGAACGAATTTGGCAAGGTTTACCTACAACATTAAGAAATCATCTAAAAAATGAATGCGAAATAACTCAACTATGGCAGCAACTCGAAGAAGAACACTACATAAGCGGCATCAGTGATTTAGTCGAGTTATTCGAAATTAGTAATTTGTCGCGAGCCGATGAAGCGGTAAAGGAGAGCGCTAAATGATCACCACACTGCACTTAAACTTAACTCTGCTCGACGATATGCATACTGGTAATGGCTTAGGGCATCAGCTTATCGATAGCCTGCAAGCCAAAGATGCGAAGGGAAACCCCGTTATATCTCGGCAACACATTAAAGGTTTATTTAAAGAAGCTGCCGATAAATACAATCTATGTATTAATGAGAACAGCTCAGACAAAGCCATATTTGACAAGCTACTTAACAGTAAGTTGGGGGAACAAGAAGGCACAAATCTTGTATTTGGCAGTTTTTATTACAATGACCTAAGCAATACTGAAACCGATGAGCCCTATATTGTTTGGAGCAGTTCAGCCCGTGGGAAAAATGGCGATGACCTAAACCGAGCGCCAAAAGATGACACCTTAAGAGCAGTAGAGTACGTAAAAGCCGGAAGTACATTTACTGCTAAAGTAACTCTTTTTAGCCCCGATCATCTTCATCAAGAATATCTAGACAAAATAAAACTAATTTTTAAGCGCATTGACCGAATCGGAGCCAGCCGAAATCGAGGGGCTGGAGGTTTACTTCTCAAAGCCACCGAGAGTGAGTCTAAAAATCAAGCTAATAAGAACGCCCCTCTAAATATTGCTGCGCAAGGTTCATGTTACTTGCGGTTTAACTTTACTAACCTCGAGCCGTTGCGTTTGCCGGCCAGCCAGGTTCCTGGCAATGTGATAAAAACCGACAACTATGTGAGCAGTGGTAAGCTAAGAGGGGCTTTAGCCAATTTAGCCCGCTTGTGTCAGCGAGAGGACATATTTAAAGCGCTAATTGAACATCAAGGCATCGACTACCAAGTTGGTTTAACTAATGCCTATCCCGGGCCAGACAAAACCCGTTCACTGCCTTGGCCACACAGTGTGCAACTAAGTAAAGCTTGTGCTCTAGCAAACAGCAAACTGCCTTGGTGGGCACAGGGCTCAAGCAAGCAGCTAAAAGACACCCTAAACGCCAAAGCAACTGAGCCAAATGAAGCAGTACCTAGCTTTAAGCGTAATAAATCCCCAAGCTACCTTTACTTTAAAGATGCTTCCGATGCCAATACCTGTTTTGTGCATAAGCAAAGTAAGGGCATTCACATGCGTAATGCGGTGCGTACCCAGTATGAGCAAAAGCTTGACGACGATTCCGCATTATTTAGTGAAGAAGTGTTAGTAGAAAATAGCCACTTTAATGCCAGCCTTAGTTTTAATTGCCCCGAACTGGCCAATAAGGTAGCCAACTGGTTTAGCCAGCTAAAGCAGCAAAATACCCCCTTTTTACTGGGGCGAGGCATGGCCCCCTGCGAGATCACTGAAACACAAGTTTGTGAAGGCAAAGAGCCAGTCTATCGCTTACTCGAACCCCAAGCCAACAGCATAACCCTTGTGCTAGCCAGTGAGTGGCTGATTTATAACCAACAAAATCTGCAAACAGAACAAGAGCTCTCAATAGAATTAGTACTTCAAGTGTTTGGCTTAGAAGACCAATTTAAATCTGAAAGTTTTGCTGGTAAATGGGAGAGTCGCTCAGAAACCTGTACGTTGTCGGGTTTTAATTTTGCCACCGGCCTACCTAAAAAGGCGCTTACGGTATTGGCTCCTGGCAGTGTTATTAGAGTTGAGCATCCTGAACTGGTGAGCGCACTCATAGCCTGTTCAAAAGAAGTGCATGCAGTAGGCGAGCGAACTCAACAAGGTTTGGGGCGATATTGGTTGTACCAAGGCGGACTTAAGCCACAATTAAAAACTAAGAATAGTCAAAGTAAATCAGAAAATATTCGAGAGCAGCATCATGCAATTGTAAACCGCTTACTTACAGAGAATATTAGCGGTTCTAAAAGCCAATGGCTAAACCTAGGCTCAGCCCTTAAGCGATTAGAGCGACAACAAACGCCTAAGGTTACAAAGCAAGATATCAACGAGTTGTTAGCCAAGTACGAAAGCCAATCTTCCGCGGGCTTAAAGGCGTTTATGGAAGGCAATCGAACATTACTAAAGCAATGGAAAAAAGAACTCAGCAACATATCAACATTAACCGATGCCTTTTCTCTTTCTAACCTTTTGGTTGATTTGGCTGCCGAACGGGTAAAAGCTAACAAGGAAGCAAAATGACTCAAGATAAAGCTTACCGAATAATTTACAGCGGGATCTTAAAGCAAGTTTCCGACATGAGTACCGGCGGCACCGACATTAGCAGCTCAGTAGATATGCCATGTGCTAGAGATGGCCAAGGACGGTTTATCATTCGCGGCACAGCCCTTGCGGGTATTATGGTGGCCACCGCTAAGGCCTTAGGTTACAAAGTGCCTAAAAGTATCAGCAATGATGACTTTGGCGATAAAAGTAAACAGCCATCCAATTGGAAACCCTTTAATAGTTACATTGTGGGTAGTCAAAATGGGCAAGTTGAGCAGCCGCAAACCTTGCTTCGCCAATACGTAAAAATAGACGATGCAACAGGGGCAGCCGAAAACAGCGCACTGTTCGACATGGAAGTTATCCCAAGAGGGACAAGCTGGCAGTTTATGCTAGAGCTTGATACCCAGTTCGCCGATAGTAATAGTGAGGCCGAGAACTTAGCCAATGCAGTGTTATTGCATTGGCAACAACATGGCCTGTTTATTGGTCGCAGGGCCGTCGCCGGAACAGGTTGGTTCAAGCTCGAAAAACTACATGCGCTGCGTTTACGTACTAAAGATGTATGCCTCTGGCCTGATAATAGCGACATCCCTGCGAATGTTTTTAAGCAGTTATATAAAGACGCAAGCAAACATTATATTCCTAAAATAAGCCAAAGCGGCCGCCCCTCGCCAAGCCTGCATCGAGTGAGTTACCAAGTCACCTTAAGTGCTGGGCCAAATAAAGATTTAGAAACCGGAGAAGAGTGGGGACTAGATGGCTTTTTTATTGGTGGCCATGGTGCCGAGCAACCACTTTCACTTGAGGAGCCTCGATTGGGCGCTGCCGAGGCTAAATGGCAAGATTTCTTCCAAGTACCCCCTGGCTATACTCTCGACCCTCAAGATACCCCTGACAACTTTTTTGTATACAACGAACAAGGCCAGCCCTTTATTCCTGGCAGCAGCATTCGTGGTGTATTACGCCACCAGATCCAACGAAACCTTAATAGTGAGTATCGCGAACCAAGCGAGAACAGCGAGATACAAAAACAGCTCGAAGCGCTATTTGGCTCTACCGAACAAAGCAGCGGCCTGTATATAGGCGACGCCCAGTTAAGTAGCGATAAAGCCAGTGGCATTGTCATGCATAACCATGCCGAAGACGAATTTACCGCTGGTGTATTCGAGAGTGCAAAATTTGTTCGCTGTAGCGTGGTAGAGGGTGAGTTTACTTGCCACATTCACCTTGAAAATCAAAGCAAAGCTAAATTGATGGAACAGCAAGCATTGTTAGAGGGGGCGTTTGCTTACGCCAAACAAGGTTTTCTTCCTATAGGTGGAAAACAATGGGTAGATAGTGGGTGGTTACGTTTGCAGGTAGAGCAAACAGTGAGCCTTCAGGATGAACAAGGGGTTGGGCATGACTAATCAGTTAACGCAGTGTGAAACAACTGATGTACAGCTAGAAGGGGCAATAAGTAAACAGCTTCAACTGCTATGCAGCTCAGGTGTAAGTGGATTTACTGAAGCTTTAAATAAACTAGAAAAAAGCTGGTTGTTATGGGTAGAGCCTATTGCTAAGCCCAATTCAAGTAAATGTCCTGCTATGTTTGACAACAAGACTAAGGGGCAATTGCTCGAAAAGTTAAACCAAGATTGGCAGTTTAGTGAAGCTTACTGGTTTAGCGAGAACAAAACGCTGCATCTACTACAAACTGGCAAAGGATTACTAATGAAGCAAGTCGTCGCTGATGTTGTTTCTAGCAAAGTTAGTAAAACACCTTACTTATGGCAAAAAAGCGTTAGGTTTGATCATTTAATCAAATTAAAAGAACAATCCCCAACCAGCCTATGGTTCAGCAATAGTGCTTTGCAGTTTGTTGAGTGCGTAAATCAACGCGCAGAAATCGAGTTTGTATTGAAGGAACACAAATAATGAGTAAAACCATAAAACCCCCTTATCATTTTGTTCCTGTTTTATCGCCTTTACTCAACGCGAATATTAGTCGTAGTCCACGCATTGATCACAGTAAGCCAGGTAATGATAGTTTATCTGGCCAGCTCTATTGTGAAATAGAGACCCTAACGCCAGCTATTTTTGGTGCTTTCCAAGCCGAAGTAAGTGAACCGTTATCTTCAATAATTAATAAAAAATTTGGTCGAAGTGCCCCTCCAGGGAAAAAGGTAATAAGTCCTCAAACAGTAGAGTTACATCACAAGAAACTTACGCTTATTCAGGGCTCATCGATAAAAGGGATGGTGGCATCTAATTTAGCTGCGATTGGTTTGACGCCCATGGCTAGAGTTCAAGAGCGTACGTTTTCTTATAGACCAAATTTAAAGCCAGCTAAGTCAAATAGTGATACTCGTTGCCAAGTTTATGCGGCTGTCGTAGAAGAAAATACTTTAAATCAACCAGAAGGGAGGCTCAAAGTAAGAGTCCTTACGGATCTGTTAGATACTAGAAACAACATAAAATCCTCTAGACAACCTGGTATGGAAGAGTTTTCTCACTATAGCAATACCGATAAAAACGGTTACTTTGCTCGACTGTTTTCAAGTAAATCTTATTCTACAAATAACTCATCTAAAGCTTATGTGCTTAATCGATACTGTGAGAATTACAAAGAATTAGTTATTAAACCTGAAATTATTCAACAGTTTAATGCAACCACAGAGCACTTGTGCGATAAAGAGAACGGGCATTTAAGTAGTGCTAATCCAAACATTAGCAAAGCTGTATTTGAAAAAGCAGGGCTAGATATAGAGAAAGACTTAGACAAAGTTGTTCAATCAATACAATCCGCTCGAGACTTAAGTCATTGGCAGCCTGGCTTTCTGTTTTATGTTGATATAAACATAGAAGAAGCTTGGACAATACTGTCGTTCGGAAATAACTATTACTACCATTGGCTTTACTTAAGCAGTACTACGAACTTGCATCAGTTTTCTGAAAAAGGCTGCAATTTCGTAAGGAGAAAGCAGTTAAAGCCCCTCGAGTTTGAGTTAGACGCTAAGCCAACTGAGCTTAACCTTTCGAGGGCAATATTCGGTTTTAGTGGTGATAATGATGAAGATGATAAGCAAGCAGGAAAAGTAAGTTTTAATCATGCAATAGAGCAATTAGATAATAGTGCTACCGTAGCAGAGCAAGATCATTGGTTTGCTCTTGATATAAGTGGCCAACCCAAACCCAGCGCTTACGAATTCTATATCACTCAATCTTATAAGCGGCCTATTTATAGTTATGGTACATTGCAGTTTTCAGGAGAGGTAAGAGATAAAGCATATACCTTGGCAGGTCGAAAATTCTATTGGCATCAAGACGGCTTTAATAAGCTTTGGCAAAGTAAAAAAGAAAAATCGAATCAATCATTCGGTGAGCAAAATGCTTTATTAAGTCGTGGAGTAACGCCTAAAGGTAAGCGTTATCGTTTTAATGTAAAGTTTCGTGCTATGACAGAGTTTGAACTAGGTGGTCTGTTATTAGCTCTTTCTCCTCAGCTCATTCATGATGCTGTTCCATATATAGAAAATCCACGCATTAAGAAGTTAATAATCAATACACATCATCATTTGGCCTTGAAGTTGGGAAATGCACGTCCTCAAGGCTTTGGTAGTATTAAGCTCACAATTTGCAAAGCCAATACTATCGCCAAAGTGGCAAAACCAGATACTAAGCGAGAGCAAGGTTTAGTTTTTAATGAGGTGAATTTCTCGCAACTTGTCGGAAAATATATTAATGAAATTGTACAGAGGGTAGAGGAGAAGGACAACGAAAGAGGGGATCTGATAAAGCAGCTCGAACGAGTATATCGTCATTGGCTTAAATTACACGAATACCTACCTGACCAACTGGCAGAATATCCGCAATTAGATGGAAAAACTTTTAAATTTCACCAAAAAGTGAGGCAAAGTCATTGTGAGGCGCGCAGAGCGCCGGCGCCAGAGTCAAAGTTACAGCCAGCGCCTGAAAATATAGCGCTCGATAGCGCTAAATTACCACCTTTATAGTGAGGGTTTATGGCGAAGCTAAGTAACCAAAAAACACTGCTCATAGTTACCGTTGGCACTTCAGATCTGAAAGTGGTTTATGGTGGTGAAGGAAATGAACAGTTGCTAAGAATTGGCCCCTCTTTTCAGCGACAGTTTTACGATTTTCTGCTGGAAGACAGCGCTATGGGTAAAGCATTCCAGCTGTTAAGCTGTGACGATGTGCAGCAGTTCCCCTCATTGTTAAAAGCTATAGATAATGCCAACCTTAACGAGCGAAATGTTCAGTCTTTAAGCTTTAATGGTAATGCATTAAGCAACCGTGACAAGATTATCTGGAGCAAAGCAGAGGAGGACGCACTACCTTTAGTTGCAGCCAAATTAGTTCCTTTTGTTCATATGCTACAGCAGCAAGCAATTCGTATAGACGGAGCGCTGATACTAAATACTGACAGGGGGGAAGCCAGCTCTTTTAGTAAGTCAGAGCCCTACGGCGCAGGAGCAGTTGTTGCACAATGGTTCGCCCAAGAGCTAGGGTTAGAATATGGTGGGCAGTGGCAGCATTTAAGTTCACAGCCCATATGTGGCTACAGTCGTTTTTACAACTATATTAATGATGAAATTAACGACTACAAAGGTCATGGTCTAGATAACCCCGTTTCCCGTTTGGCGATGCAGCGGGTAGACGATGCTCTAGGGCAACTTGCCAAAGAGTTTGGAACTGATGCCCAACTAATGTATTTATCCAGTGGCGGATTTCCAGAATTTAAACCGCAAATACAAGCAGCTGCAAGCCTCTACTTTAAGCAAGTAAGCACCTTAGTTGAGCCTGGGCAGGGATCTGCTCAAGCCAATCTTTCAGCCAGCCAGGCTAGTTGGTTTGATCATAGTGAAGTTGCTCCCGCCGAATCTTACCGCGCTCGGCGTCAAGTAATCGACTTAATTGAACACGGTAACTTTGAAGGCGCAGCCACTACCGCGCGTTTGTTATATCCACAACAAACCAGTGCGGCTAACCCTTTAGATTGGAAAACCCCTAGCCAAAGCTTTGCTATTGATTGCAGTTGGATAAAAGCCGTATGTACGCTAGCAGGCTGGCTGCAAGGTAAATTGCCACTACAAGATGTAATGGCAATTTTTAAAGGTGTGTTGCCTTATCAAAACCAACCTAACAGTATGCCACGTAGTGTATGGATGGCCTTTAAAGTAGAGGCCGCACTGCAACAAGAAAACGTGCAAGATGCGGTGCGTTACACCTGTGATCTCTTAGATATTGCCAAATATGATTTACTGGCCATGGTGACAGTGGGTAACAATTTTGATTATTACCATCAAGATAATCCTTTCCCTGATACCAGCAAATTTGATCACGCTTGTGAATTTTTTAAAAACACCTATTACTGCGTTAAAAAAACTAAAAACCAAGACGATGTAGAAGAGGGTAAAGCCTACTCATTTAGTAACTTCGTCATAAAACAAGCTGGTAGATTTTCCTTAAAAAGCGATGCTTATCAGCCAAAAAGCGTGGCAAATAAAAGGCCCCAAAAGCAACATGAATCTATATACAAGCAATTGTTTGCGTCCGAGTTAGCTACAGGTAAAACCCTAGATACACTGCTAGGTGGGGTATTAACAGACCGTAATTTACTTAATGACATACTGTGCTACCTCGACACCCAAGGCTACAAGCAAGCTTTGGTTCACCCGCTAAACCGCTATGAAGCAGCTTTAAAACACAAGCTTGAAGCAAGCAATAGTAAAGCGCGAGATTATCGTAACGCCATCACTCACGGTTATTTACCCGACAGCATGGCGCATCAAGTATATGCGCATTTTAGAGCTCCTATTATTGGCCTATGGGAAAATAAAGGTGAAGCGCAAGGGCAGCTACAGTTTCTAAATCAATCATTAGTAAAAGACCTATTTAGTGTGTTTGCTAAGGAGCCAACACAGCAACCCGCATATTTATATAACGCCTTAATTGGCGAGCTTAAATCGCTGCTAACTAGTAGCCCTATTTCCTTAACTCAAGCAAACATAAAAGCCGATGTTAACGCCTTGGGCAGCAACGCGGAGGAAGGCCTTGCAACAAACTGATGCTATAAACCCGTATACCCCTGGTAGCGAAGCAGAGCCTAGTTTTAGTGCTTTACTGCCTATTCGTATCTATCAAGTAAATTGGCGATTTACTTGTGATACAAGCCTGCCGTTTTTTCACCAAGCGGTGGTAACCAGTTTTATTCGCACCATGCTAAAAAGCAGCCATCAAGCCTTTTTCTCATTAGCTATTCATACTCCAGAGTCGGGTAGGCAGCATTATCAAACGGGTGATGCTTACAGTTTTTACCTTTGCCAGTTTGGTGAAGATTTAAACCTAATAGAACAACTATTTGAACGCTTAGATAATTTGCCATATTCCGCCCAGCAAGCGGGTTGTAGTGGGCATATTGGTACTAATGTAGAGCTTCGCTCGATAAAAGATGGTTTAAGCGGTGGTTTATTGGCCGAACCCAGTGCAGCTGCGGTTATCGATCAAGATTCGATAGATCAGCAAATAGGCTTATGGCAAGAGTATGCTCCTAGCCAATTAAGCTTGCAGTTTGTTAGCCCGCTGCGGCTAAAGCCGCGTAATAGCCAACCACAACTAAAGAAAAAAAACCGCGGCGCCCCATTGTGCCAATGCGAAGCAGATCTTAGTGCCGAGTTAGTGTTTGAGCGTATTTTTGATGCGCTGGCTTCGCTGCAACAACAGCTTAAGCCCCAACTAGAACGCGCCCGAAGGCCAGCGCCGCCTGCGGCTGAGTGGTTAGATAGTGATTTGTTTTGGGTAGACGCCTACTATGGCCGAGTTGAAGGGAGTAGCCAAGATAAGCCTGCTCGTTTAAAGCCCATTAATGGTTTGCTCGGCAGTATTGATCTTAATTTACCAGCCTTAACACAAGCTCAGTGGCAATGGTTAGTGATGGGGCAATATATTGGCATTGGTGAAAATCGACGCTTTGGTTGCGGCCGTTATCGCCTGCTCACCCAAGATGGTCAAAGCATAGGTCCGCAGCTAGAACGCGCTACCAGCTTATTAAATGAAGCATTAAATATACAAGATATTGAAAGTGCATTTCACTACGAACTAGAGAAACTGAGCGGTCAGCCCAAAGCCTATGCTGCCAGAGCCGACATTCACCTCCTGTATCAGCAATTACAGCAAGGCCATTATTGGCCAGAACCCCTATACCCCAGTTTATTGCAAGAGCCAGGAAAAAAAGAGCGTTTGCTGCTTATTCCCGATTTTACCGATAAGGTAGTATTAAAAACCTTAAGTCGCTGGTTTAGCCAAAGCCTAGACTGTTTATACAGCGAGCGCAGCTATGGCTATAGGCGTGGTTTTTCTCGCCTAGCAGCTAAAGACAAAATATTAGCCCTAGTTCGCCAAGGTTATGCCTACGCGCTAGATGCCGATATTCGCAGTTTTTTCCCTTCGGTAGATGTTGAGCGCGTGTTAAACCGTTTAGCTTGCCTGTATGGAAACGACCCGCTTTGGCCACTAATAGACCGCTACTTGCACGCCAATATTCAACGTGAAGCATTGCCCGAACACTATCAAGACCATCAAAGCAGTGGTTTGCATCTGGGCAGTTCACTAAGCCCAGTGCTCGCCAATTTAATGTTAGATCACCTCGATTCGGTGTTAATCAAGCTAGATTATCAATTAGTGCGCTACGCTGACGACTTTATCATACTGTGCAAAAAGAAGAATCAAGCAGAGCAGGCCAAAGAGCTAGTGCAAAGCTTGCTGGCCGAACATGATCTAGAGCTTAATGAGCAAAAAACGCGAGTGCGCCGCTTTGCCAGTGGCGTACACTTTTTAGGTTACTTGTTTATTAATGATATGGTGATAGAGAGCAAGCAAAACACCTACTCAGATGCCTTGCCTAACAAGCCGATTTTAGCACCAGAAAATAGCAATAAAAGCCAACTATTTTTTAGTGCTACCGCCAAGCAAACCCTTTGCATAAGCGGTGACCCTTGCCTGCTTAATTTACAGCACTCGCGCATAAGGGTAGAGCGCGAGGGCGAAGCCATTGCAGAGCTGCCCCTGCACCATTTAGAGTGTATTGTACTGCTGGGGCATCATCAAATTACTACTCAAGCCTTAACTAAGGCAATGCAGCTGCAAGTGCCAGTTCACTTTGCTAGCCATTTTGGTAAATACCAAGGCTGTGCCGCCTTACTTAGCCACAACCCAGCCTTGCACTTAAAGCAAGCAGCCCATTTTAGCGAAGAGAAAAACCAAATGGCCTTTTCCCAAAGTTTAGTCGAAGCCAAAATTCGCAGCTTAAAAGAGCTACTAAGGCAGCGTAAAACCCAGTGCGAGAGTTTAAATAGTGGTTTAAAAATGTTGCCCAAAATACACAGCTTAGAGCAGTGTTTAGGGGTAGAGGGGCAAGCGGCAAAAGGCTATTGGCATAGTTTTTCAAGCCTTATCGATAAACAATGGCAATTTACCCATAGACAAAAACGCTACCCCAAAGATCCCATAAACAGTTTATTATCTTTTGGCTATAGTTTGCTATACAGCCACACCGACAGTTTACTGCGTAGCGCAGGTTTGTGCCCCACGATTGGTGGTTATCATCATTCTCGAGGTACTCATTCGGCACTAGCTTCAGATTTAATGGAGCCTTTTAGATATCTAGTGGATCGCAGTGTATTAAGTGTGATTAACCGCGGCCAAATTAAGCTTGAACACTTTACCGATTACCAAGGCCAATCGTGGCTCAATAAAGAGACCAAACAGTTTTGGTGTAAATATCTTATAGAGCAGTTACAAACGCCTCAGTTTGCCAATGATAAAGGCGATCAGGTATCGGCCTTAGATTTACTCGCGCAACAAAACTACAACTTAATTGCGTGGATAAACCAAGAACAAAGCCATTTTAGCCCGTGGTTAGCTAGGTAAGGTATAACCATGAAGCTTACCTATCTAGTGTGTTTTGACATAGAAGATAATCGAACCCGCCGTAGGTTAGGTAACGAATTATTAGTATATGGGCAGCGGGTACAGCGTTCGGTATTTGAAGTGGCCTTTAGTGGCGAAGCGCAACTAAAACAATTAAAAACGCAACTGCAAAAAATTTTAGCAGACAGTGAAGGTGAAGAAGACGACCTGCGCTTTTACTGTATTAATGCTACCACCTTGGCACGCTCGGCCACTATTACCGGCCAAGCGGTAGGGGTATTTCCTTCGGCCACGGTGTTGTAGTTAAACCTAAGTAAAAAAATGGCCTAATTAGGCAAGTTATGTAAAATCAAGCACTTACTCGTAAATGCTGAGAATGTTTCACCAGCTCTTTAAAAACAAGAACTTAAGTGCATAAAGCCTTATGCTTTTAGCTATATCGTGCTAGTATAGAGCTTGTTGATGCAGTGCGTGAAAAGGTTCACCATTGTGCTGCTTGCAGAGCGCGCCCGTTAAGGGCTAAAACAAACGCTGTTGCATCAGCACATGCCGTAGAGGCAGTCGAAACCTTCTAGAGGGTTTGAAAAATAACTTTCTAATGGTTGCATCAGCACATGCCGTAGAGGCAGTCGAAACCTTACTGGTGGTTTGCCCGTCCAGGTGACTGGAGTTGCATCAGCACATGCCGTAGAGGCAGTCGAAACATTTTATGAACCAGTACCCCACAGTTGAAAAAACGTTGCATCAGCACATGCCGTAGAGGCAGTCGAAACAAACAACTTCAATTTGGTAGCCCATTTCGTTGAGTTGCATCAGCACATGCCGTAGAGGCAGTCGAAACTACTCGTTTTCTTAACATCGACTCAAGCTTTTGAGTTGCATCAGCACATGCCGTAGAGGCAGTCGAAACAAAACTCTATCTAATTCTAGACAGATTTTTTCAGTTGCATCAGCACATGCCGTAGAGGCAGTCGAAACTTTTAATGACGCTATGTCTGCCATGTTGATGTGTTGCATCAGCACATGCCGTAGAGGCAGTCGAAACACATATTTATGTTGATGTTGTGAGATTTAAGCAAGTTGCATCAGCACATGCCGTAGAGGCAGTCGAAACCCTCCTGCATACTCATCCATTCAGGAGCCTCCTGTTGCATCAGCACATGCCGTAGAGGCAGTCGAAACCAATTTCAGAGTCAGTTAGTAATCCATCACTATCGTTGCATCAGCACATGCCGTAGAGGCAGTCGAAACTTAGTCTCTTTTTCGAAGCTGCTTATAGCAGCGTTGCATCAGCACATGCCGTAGAGGCAGTCGAAACTTAATTAGATTAGAGCTTTTATACACCATTGCGTTGCATCAGCACATGCCGTAAAGGCAGTCGAAACTATACTCATTGGTTTTTATGGCGGACTTAATGTGTTGCATCAGCACATGCCGTAAAGGCAGTCGAAACAGAGGCAACTTCATCATCTGCGATAGATTCATGTGTTGCATCAGCACATGCCGTAAAGGCAGTCGAAACAGATAGTACCAGTCAAAAGATGCCCAGTTTGAAGGTTGCATCAGCACATGCCGTAAAGGCAGTCGAAACTTAATCATATTCCCATTAGAATCATGTTCATATTGTTGCATCAGCACATGCCGTAGAGGCAGTCGAAACAAACAACTTAAAGCAATAGATCTGTTTAATTCATGTTGCATCAGCACATGCCGTAGAGGCAGTCGAAACTACTTCTCCATCACATGAAGGTTTCGTCGGCCATGTTGCATCAGCACATGCCGTAAAGGCAGTCGAAACTTTCTTCTACCGTAGTGCCAATATCTTCATAAGAGTTGCATCAGCACATGCCGTAAGGTAGCTGAAGCATGATGATTAAGGCTTTTTCCCTAAACGAAGATAGATAAGCCACTAAACTAATATTGCAGTGGGGAGTTGTTGTTTTACATCATTGACTTAGGCCTAATGCTTTAGTCATTATTGGTTTACTTATTCGCGAGAGGATGACAGGGATGTCGGTAAATACCGCTAGGCTCAATAATGGTCACTACCCAGAGCCAGTTAATTTTACAGAGCAAAGCACAGTAATGATTGTGGCCTTTGAGCACCAGCTTAATGCTAAGGGTTTACGCTATGGTAAACACTTACAGGCCTACGTGGCTGAGCTGTTTTCACGCCACTGGCGAGTTCATCCTTATATGGCCATGTTAAGCGATGAGCATAGCGACCCTAAAGAGTTAAGCGATTTTAATGGGAAGCCTAGGTGTTTTTTCCCTAAGGCTATTATGACTCCACAAAGTCACCAAATTATGTTTGGTGAAACGCCCTTCGAAGGCGATTTTTACAGCGAAGCTGATACGGCTAAGTTTATCTCGGAACGGGTAGCAACCGATGTTGGGTCTGCGCAAATGGCAGAGTCTTTGCTGTTTTCTTTAGATTCTTCGCAATGGATACAGCAAACCTTAACACTAAAGGTTAAGCAGCATAATAAAGCGCCTCTTCTACTGCCGTTTAAAATAGACTGGATAGATATACTGCTATTTGGCGACGGTGTTGGCCAGCTAGTGTTTAAGGTGAGCAGCCTGGTTAAGCCCGCGTCAATAAGCTCGGTGAGCCTATTAAATCGTACCTTACGAGATTTTAATGATGGCGATATTCAAGTTGAGGCTGAGGGCGCTAAAGCCATTAGCTTTTGGGACACCTTTATTCTAGAGCAATGCTTGGGGTTTGTTAAAGCGCCTAAGGCTAAGCTGGGTTACTACTCACCATTATTGGCTGTCGTCACGCCCAGCCTAGATGCTGAGAAGGTATTTGATTGTTTTCAGCGTTATTGCAAATTGTTTGTAGTGGCGTATACCCAACACTTGGATAAAAATCACGAGTTAGCTTGGAGTGCACCAATCAGTGATCCTAAGGTAAATTATCACGAAAATAGCCAAGTGTTATTAAATACTGGGCAATGGGATCAAGGCTTAGCGGCATCACAACGGGCCATTATTGCTGGCTATGCCACTTGGCGTGATTTAATTCCTTTTGAGCTAGCTTGTGTGTCTAACGAAGCGGCAAGTGTGGGCGGTGATGGACCTGGTTGGCAGTATTCGGCGGAATACATACGCGCCCAAGTTGAAGATAACTTTATAGAAGTATGGGAGCATTGGGCGGGCTTGGTTCTAAGAGATAGTGCCGTGTTTGTGGCTTACCACGATAGCATGCCAATTAGGTATAGTGCTGAGCAACTGTACCTGCCTTTGTACCTATTGTCTTATCGTAATCGCTTTAGGTTGGACTGTTTGTCGCGCACGATTATTGACCACGATATGGCGAATGTATTTTACAGTAAGCAAAATATGGAACAGTTTCAGCGCTTTAGAAATCACTACTGGTTTAGGGAGGTGACCACCGATTTTTTAGGTGCCGAGGTTTTTAACAAATTCAACCAAGCCTTTAAACTGCAGCAGCAGTATGAAGTAGTGTCTAGCGAGGTAGCTGAACTCGGTGACTACTTAGAAGCCAAGTGGCAACGCAGAACCAAATTTATGTTTGCTGCAATTTTGTTTTTCTTTAGCCCTATTATGAGCTTAAACGAGAAGTGGTTAATGCCGCCAGAAGAGGGGATTGATTTACCTTGGGTGGCTATGGTGCTTACCATACTGTTGCTCTTGTATGTTGTGAGCCGCTATTTTTATCAGTGGATTGGTAAATATTCATTGTGGTTTACCAAGTTGCAGCATCAATGTGCTGGAGTTACGAGGAAGTGGCTCTTGCCCCGTTTAAAAGGCTTATTATTGGCTGGTGGTGTGTTGATCGCTGGTTTATACACAGGATTAAAGTTATGGCCATTTTAACTTTAATTAGAGGTTTACCCGGTAGCGGTAAAAGTACCTTAGCAAAAAAACTAGTTGCAAAGCATTACGAGGCCGATCAGTTCTTTATTAATTCTCTAGGTGAATACCACTTTGACCCAAGTAAACTTAAGGCTGCACATCGCTGGTGTGAGCTACAGGCAGAGCGTTGCTTGTTTCATGGTGAGGATGTGGTTGTGGCTAATACTTTTGTAAAGCGTTGGGAAATAGAGCCTTATGTCTTACTTGCAAAAACTTATGATGCAGAGTTAGTGGTAAAAGAATGCCAGGGTAAGTTTCCTAATATTCACGGGGTGCCGCAAAGTAGTATTGAGCGCATGGCCAAAGAGTGGGAAAACTGGCCATGTTAGTGTGCCATAAGGTACACCACTATTGGGTTTACGAACTAGAATTGGCAGTTTAAATAATAAGGATGTTAACAATTGATGTTAGAGCAAGCAGATACTCATATCGCTTTATTAGACAACGACCCTATCTCTGTGGTTACGCCATTTTTAAACCCCAAAGTGAAAGCCCAGCGATTGATATTGTTGGCTATTCAGCCTCTCAATTTTAAACTAAAACACTTGGTTGATTTATTAAGGCCAAAGGGCATAGCAGTCCACTGCATCGAGCTGCTTAAACTACAGCAACCCTTGTTGGAGTGTTTGTCCGAGTACGTAACACAAAACATGGTGTTAAATGTTACTCAAGGTAATATTGACCTCCAAACGCGTTTAATTGAATGGGGCAAACAGCAGCACGCTGCGATTGTTTGGCTAGATAAAAAGAATGACTACTTGCGGTATATTTATCCCGCGGAGCAAGCCGATTTAGAGGTGCCTGATAAAATCAAGATCCCTGATTTTATGGCTTTATTGGGTATTACTGTTAAATCTAGTAAAACAAGCTTGCAAACGGTACAGGCTTATATTCCTATTGCTCGAGATTGGGCGGCAAAAAATGAGTGTTTAATTAAGGGGATAGGTCAGCTTAATTATCATGCTATGAAGTCAAACGCAGCGTTTATCGCTCACCGAGAACTAAGTTACCAAGAGAAAAACAACCCTCAGCTGCAACAAATGTTGGCACAAATGAGCGAACGGGGCTTGTTGCAGCTCAAAGAAAATCGTATTCATTTTCGCTCTGCGCAGGCTAAAGAATTTTGTAATGGTTTTTGGTTGGAGTATTTTTGTTTTGACCAAATGCATCAGCTTCGCCGCAAGGGGTTGGAGCTACAAGATATCGCCATGAGCGTAGAGGTTGAATATGGCGATCCTCAATCCCCTCTTCGCAATGAACTCGATGTTGTTGCGCTAATTAATAATCGTTTGTATATCGTAGAGTGTAAAACCAGTAATTCTGATTCAAAAGAAGGTCAACGGATTATTTTTCGCTTGGATATGTTGCGCGATAGCTTTGGTGAAACAACGCAAGCTTTTTGGGTCAATAGTCTGCCAGTGGCCAGCGTACTTAAAAAGCGGGCAAAACATAGCGGTGTGTATATTGTTGAGGCCGAAGACGTGAGTGACTTTGCAGATTTGATCGCCAGAACCGCAAAGCGATTTGCTTAATGTTAAAGGAAAGCTGTATGTCAAAAATTAGTCTACTTATTGCTGTGTTGTTTTTGTCTGCTCCTCCGGCTATTGCGTATAACAGCGGTAGTTATAGCAAGTTTGCTTATGCGTCATGGGGGAAGTATCAAGTACGGCAGATTTCACAGTTTGTAAAAGCGATTGAAGACGGTCAGTTACAGAGTATTGCTTACAATAGGCAGTTTTCGAGCGTTATGAAACGAGTAATCCCTGAGGTGAAAGACTTAGGACCTTATTATGAAAATAGCCTGTTTGGTAAAGATTTTAACCTCGCATTATCTCGTTTAGTGTTGGAATTTGGCTGCTTAGAGTATCGCTATCGTCATTCTATGCCACATGCTAGAGAGTGTGGCGCTTATGTAGAGGATGAGCGACTCAAAGAGCACTTCCCATTTTCTGGCGGATATTTTCATAAAAATATCTTAGCCGTTTACCAGAATAGTAAATCGAGTAACAATAATGTGGCTTACTCGCTTTATTTAAAAGAAGGGCAACGATTCCCAGCCGGTAGCATATGGTATCCAGTGCATCAACTCGGTCCTTTTTTTGGACGTGCGACATCGTCTAAGCAATTAGTGCTTACGGTTTCAGTTGTCTTTGAAAAGTTAGATGTCTCAGGTGCACCAGAAAAGTATTTGTTTGAAAAAGCCAGGGTATTTTGGTTAATACTTCCAGAAGCGAAAGATATTGCTGCTCAGGCTAACGAGTTAGCTGCTGGGCGTTATGCAGCAAAACATGCGCAAGTACTCATCGCCGAGTTTTGAGTATAGCGATGGAGTAACTTTTTGTTTAAGGCCATTTGGAAGTAAGCCTTGTACTGCTTAATATTTATTTTGTTATTATTTATTGGTTGTTGATGGTTTTAGTGTGGAAGCCTACGCCCCTGCCAATATTTTAAAGGCCAGCTGATAAGCTGGCTTTTTTCATTTCTGAATTTTTCTTCTAGTTTTCTTCATATTACGATCGATCTATCTGTCAGTTGCGTATTTCATTGCACTATTGAGGCGGTTAGAATGATGAGCCTAGTGAATATTTTCAGCAGTGGATGACAGTGTAGTGACAAATACTCCCCCAGTGAGGACAGATTCAGACTTTTCTCCGCAGATTGCCATCGTGGGTGGCGGTATTGCCGGTTCCGCAGTTGCTTTAAAACTTGCCGAGCTGGGCGCGAAGGTTAGTTTATTTGAACAAGGTCCAAGTTTGGTGAACGGCCCGCCAGCCTGCCATTTGCATGCGGGAGGGAACCTATATCGAGAAATATCCGATGCACAGTGCCTTAAGCTGTTAGAGCAGTCGATTAATACCTTGCGGGTCTTTCCGCATGCGGTCAATCTTCGTCCTACGGTGATTAGCGTCCCCATGAATGATCCCGGTGAACCTGAAGCGCTGCTGCCTCGGTTGCGAAAGTTGCAGGCGCACTATGCAGATTTAATTCAACAAGATCCGCAAAATCAAAAACTTGGTGCCGCAGAAGATTACTATCGTTTATATAGTCGAGAACAACTGGAAGCTCTGGCTAAACGTGAGCCGCTACAGCAACCTCGTAGCATGGATGATTGGATGATCCCGGTGGCTAAATACTTGGATTTATCGGCTTTCAAATACCCTTTTGTGCAGGTGCAAGAATATGGCTTAAGTTTGTTGCGGGTTGCCGCTACGGTGGCCTTGGCGACGCAGCGTTTAGCCGATTGTTCAGTGCTTACCTCAACCAAGGTGCAGCATATCGAACTGTTGCAAGGCGGTTCACCGCGTTGGCGCGTTGATTATCAAGATCAGCAGGGTCGCCAAACTATCGAAGTAGACTATCTGATTAACGCCTGTGGTTATCGTAGCGGCGAGTTGGATGATATGGCTAAGTTAAGCCGCAGTCGTATGGTCGAGTTTAAAGCCGCTTACTTAGCCAATTGGCCGAGTCAAAATGGCCGTTGGCCTGAGTTGATCGTGCATGGTGAGCGCGGCACCCCTAATGGTATGGCGCAATTAACCCCTTATCCCGATGGCTTATTTCAACTGCACGGGATGACCGATACCATTACCTTGTTTAAAGGCGGTTTGGTTAAATCTAGCGAGCATAGCGCTCAGCCCGAGTTGAGTCCTTTACTGACTCGTAAGCTCACTCAAGGCTGGCAAAGCGAAGAGGTTGAGCTGCGCACCGCAGAGGCAGTAAAACATATGTCCCGTTACCTACCTAGTTTTAAAGATGCTGCTGTGGCGGGTCGGCCACTGTTTGGGGCGCAGCAAATTCCGGGGAGTGATCCAAGCCTACGTGCAGCCAGTGTATCTTTTGACAAGACACATTACGCACGAACCGAAATTGTTAAGTTTTCTTCTGCCTTAAGTGCCGCGGAGCAAATCATTAAGAATATTTGTGAGTTAGGTTTACTCAATGCCGAAGCCTCCAATGCGGCGATGAATGAATTACAAAGCACTCAAGGTATCGCCTATCAGCAGGTGCTGGAATTGGCTGAGCAATTGGCTGGGCAACGTCATTACCCGCTATCGTTAGCGCGTTAACATCATCTATTGTTTGCTTACTCGCACTGCGAGTCTATTTATTAAGGCCCTAACATGTCTATTCAACACTTTGAAAGTAAAGCCTGAATGAGCCGAGCTGTGGTTCACAATAATACCGTATACTTATGTGGCCAAGTGGCTAAAGACACAGCCCATGGTATTGCCGAGCAAACGCGTACCACGATTGAAAAAGTGGAACAACTGCTGGCAAGCGTTGGTTCCGATAAGTCGAAGCTATTAAGCGTGACTATTTATTTGCGCAGCATGGATGATTTTGTAGAAATGAACAAAGTGTGGGATGCATGGGTTAGTGATGTGACGCCGCCCGCTCGGGCTTGCGTGCAAGCACATATGGCTCGACAAGAAATTTTAGTTGAGATGTCGGTCACGGCAGCTGTCTAAGGCAGTAAATGCTTGATGAACGAATAAGGCGGCTGGTTGTTGCACCTTTCCAAGGCTGATATTGCTTACTGAATACTGTCTAATACTTGCGCAAATTTAACGGGTATATAGCTACGTTCTTTTAAGTTATATACACTATTTAATGAACAATTGGCCTTCATTGCGAATACCGATGGCGGTATTCCCTTTTTGCGTAAAGCCTTCCAAAACTGTTTCCCATTCACGGTGCTAAGCATGATTTAATCCTCAAGTGAGTTGTAAAACAAACTGACGGCGAGCATTTAACAAAAATTATGTGACAGGCAAATGACATTTTGTAAGTTATTAAATGTCAGTGTATTAGGTTTCCTGTTGTGTCCTTGTTACAAAAGGTCAAATTTTTGTTTACTTAAAAGCATGCCTCAAAGATAATGATAACAATTATCATATAGATTATCGAAAGGGATGACGATGCACGTATTTAAAATTGCCTTAGGGTCAGCGGCCTTGCTGACCACTAGTGTGTATGCTCAAGTAACACAAACAGAGGTTGTCGCAGATTATGCGGCATTGGCGCATGCTGTATATAGTGATGCACATAGCAGTGCTTTAAGGCTGCAAGAGACGACTCAGGCACTTATCCAAGCGCCTTCAGCTCAGCATTTACTGGCCGCAAAGCAAGCTTGGAAAGTCGCCCGTCGTTTTTATCAGCAAAGTGAAGTGTTTCGTTTTGGTAATCCAATCGTTGATGATTGGGAAGGTCAATTAAATGCTTGGCCCTTGGATGAAGGCCTGATCGATTATGTGGCGAGTGATTACCAATATGAACTTGGTAACCCTGGTGCGACTGCAAATATTATTGCCAGTACCACTCTTCAGGTAGGCGAGCAAGCAATTGATTTAACGAATATTACCCCAGAATTATTGGCTTCACTGAATGAGCTTGCTGGCTCCGAAGCGAATGTCGCAACTGGTTATCATGCGATTGAATTCTTATTATGGGGGCAAGATTTGCATGGTACAGAGCCCGGCGCAGGAGAGCGATCTTATACTGATTATGCCAAGGGTGAAGCTTGTACTCATGGTCACTGTGAACGCAGGGGCGATTACCTAGCGGCGGTGAGTGAGTTACTGGTGAGTGATTTAGCTTGGATGAGTCAGCAGTGGGCTAAAGGCGGTGATTACCAAACGCAACTCATGGCCGAACCGAGTGAACAGGCCTTGCGCCGAATGATGTTTGGCATGGGTAGCTTATCTTTGGGCGAACTTGCTGGCGAACGGATGAAAGTCGCTTTAGAAGCCAATTCCACCGAAGATGAGCACGATTGCTTTAGTGACAATACCCATAACTCTCATTACTACAATAACCGTGGCATCAGCAATGTCTATTTCGCTGAGTTTCAGCGTTTAGATGGGTCGCGCTTTAGCGGTGCCAGCTTGGCGCAATTGGTGGCGCAACAAGCCCCGAAAGTTGCCGAGCATAACCGTTACTCATTTGCTCAATCAATGGCACAAACGGCTAAGTTAGTAGAAAGTGCCGAAACTAATGGGGTTCATTTTGACCAACTCATTGCGGCTGACAACCTGCAAGGTCATGCTCTGATTAATGGTGCCATTATGGCTTTAGTCGAGCAAACCCGAGCCATTGAAGCCAGTGCCAAAGTGCTCGGTATCGAAAACTTAAATCCTGATACCGCTGATCACGAATTCTAAAAATAACAGGTAAACCATATGAGGGAGCTATAGCTCCCTTTTGTGCTTTCAAAAATAATTATTCATCTTGGGAGAGAGTCAGCGTGAAAGTCACGATGATAAAGTTGATGGCTGTAGCGTTGCTGTTAAGCAACGCGAGTTGGGCCAATGATAAAAAACCGGGTGGGGGGACCACCGTGGGGCGAGTGGACGAGAATGCTTTTTCCTTGCCAGCAGCCAATTTAGATTTTGAAGGTCGCTTAAATTTCAGTACCGGGAATAGTTTCTTTCGTAATCCGTGGGTAGTTGCACCAGCAACCACGATTGCCAGAGATGGCCTCGGCCCCTTGTTTAATACCAATGCTTGCCAAAACTGTCACCTAAAAGATGGTCGTGGACATCCCGCTGAAGTTGGCGACGACAATGCGGTATCGATGCTGGTGCGGATCAGTATTCCGGCGGTGAGCGAGCAACAAAAGGCCCAACAACAGCATGACGGTGTGGTACCGGAACCGACTTATGGGGGGCAAATTCAAGATCAAGCGATTGCGGGTGTCGCGCCCGAAGCCCGGGTGCGTTTTCGTTATACCGATAAACCGTTTCAGTTTGCCGATGGGAGCCAGTTGACGCTGCGAGAGCCGCACTTGCAGGTGGATCAACTCGGTTATGGACCGATGCACCCCGATACCATGTTTTCGCCACGGGTGGCTTCGCCGATGATCGGCCTTGGTTTGCTGGAAAGTATTAGCGAGCAAGATATTTTGGCTAATGCTGATCCAGATGACCGCGATCATGATGGGATCCGTGGACTGGCGAATCGAGTATGGGATCAACAAACACAGCAATTCACTTTGGGGCGTTTTGGTTGGAAGGCCGGGCAACCTAGCTTAATGCAGCAGAATGCGGCGGCCTTTAATGGTGATATTGGCATTACCAGTTTGTTATTTAGCAAAGATCACTGTACCGGGCCTCAAACGGCTTGTTTAGCGGCGACTTCTGGGGTCGATCCCGATGGTTCGGAGGTGAGTGATAAGCTGCTTGGTTTTGTTGAATTTTATTCGCGTCACCTTGGTGTTCCTCGACGCCGTGATTATAACGATCCGCAGGTGAAACAGGGTGATCAATTGTTTACTCAATTGGCTTGTGATAGTTGTCATCGACGCAGCTATACTACGGCTAAACGCCCGCATTTACCGGCTTTAAGTGAGCAGCGAATTTATCCTTATACTGATATGTTGCTGCATGATATGGGCAGTGAGTTAGCTGATGGTCGGCCGGAATATTTAGCCAATGGCCAGCAATGGCGTACGCCGCCATTGTGGGGGATCGGTTTAACCAAGGTGGTGAATGGTCATAGTCAATTTCTGCATGATGGTCGGGCGCGCAATGTTACCGAAGCGATTATTTGGCATGGCGGAGAAGCCAAACCTGCTCGACAGGCCTTTGCTGGTTTAAGTCAAAGCGAACGAGAGGCTCTGGTCGCTTTTGTTAATTCCTTATAGGAAGTTGTCATGAATATTTATTTTTTACGAGTACTGACGTTTAGCCTATTGGGATTGCTGGGGTTGACGTCGGTGCAGGCGGATAATAACCCACGAAGCCTTTGGTTGAAGCAGGAGCAACAGTATATCAGCGGTTTAGGGGGGCAGTTACTTGAGGCTGCGCAGGCTTATCAACAGCAAGTTGCAAGCTATTGTGCTGCGCCTAGTGCCGCTGCTTTAGCCGCCAGTCAGCAAGCTTGGCAAGCTAATTATCAGGCTTATTTACCCCTGCAGGCCAGTGCCTTAGGGCCGCTGCTGGACTTAAAATTAAATTGGGCGATTAGTTACTGGCCAGATAAAAAAGACACCACGGGACGCAAGGTAAAGGCAGCATTAAGTGTGGCCGAACCCAAGCTCAGTACCACGCATAGTAATTTGCGCAGCCAAGCGTATTTATTATTTAGTGAATTGACGGCCAAACAGCGTTGCGATGTCTTATCGTCCCAGTTCAGTCGGTATTTACCCGTGGTGACGCTCGTGAGTAAAGGCCTGCAAAGCCTTGCAATACATCAAGACCAAGCGCCGCTCTTTCCACAGTTAAGCAGCGATCTACTGAACAGCTATCGTTTACAAAGTAGTATTATGCTGCGCAAGTACCGTGCGCTTTATTCCGAGAAACATCAACGCTTGCGACCTTATCAAGGAGAAGCGTGGCGCGCTAATATCAGCCTGCACTTACTCAACCAACAACTCGCTTTATTACAGCAACGTTATACGAAATATTTGGCAGTTTATCTGCAACAGCTTGAGCCCACGCTTGCCAAGCAGGTTTCGCAACAGTTTGCGGCGGTGTTGGCCAGCATGCCTCAACAAGAGCCGTTAGCAGAGCAAAGCGATTTAAGTGCTTGGCAGCAGGCTGAACCACAACTGGCACGCTTGGATAGTTTGTTTATGGAACAGATCCCGCAAGCCTTGTCGATTGATTTAGGGTTTAATAATAATGATGGCGACTAAATTAAATCGCCGTCAGTTATTGGTGCGGCTCGGTTGTTTAAGCCTGGGTTGTGGTTGGTTTCGTCCCGGGCTTGCGGCTAAATTATTACTTGAAGCAGACGATGCTCAAGCGAGCAACATGTTGCTCTTGGGCTGCTCCAAGCAAGAGCTGGAGTATCAATTGAGCGCGGTAACGCTTGATGGGGCAGTGCAATATCAAATCCCTTTGGCCGCGCGAGGCCATGAGGTGGCCGTGGCAAAACCGGAGTTTGATTTGGCGGCTTGTGTCGCGCGCCGCCCGGGGAAATTCATCGTGCTATTTAATCCTCGTCACGGTGAAATTCTCGATACTCTGCAGCCACCTATGGGCATGCATTTTTATGGGCATGCGAGTTTCTCTGAAGATGCTTTGCGCATGTTTGTTACCGCGGGCGAGCAGGATAGCAGTGAAGGTTATGTGCTGGTTTATTCACGCTCCGACTCGGCAACGGCTTGGCAGCTAAGTGCCCGTTGGCCGCTTGGCGGCTTGGGTCCCCATCAGTTATTGGTATTACCTGGGCAACGTTTAGTGGTGGCTGTGGGGGGGATCCATACTCGAGGCCGTGAAAAGCTTAACCTTGCGACGATGCGTCCGTCCTTGATTTATCTCAACAGCCTTAATGGTGAGCATTTAATGCGTCGAAGCCTCGCTGATCATCAGCTTAGTATTCGTCATTTGGCTTACTCAGCGCATAGCGATACCCTATGGTTGGCTTGTCAGGGGCAAGATCCAGAGGCTGAAATTAGTTCTCTTGTGTACTCTCATCATGGTGAGGGGCCGCTGGTGGCTCTGGATCCCGATGCTGATTATTGGGGCTTATTCGATCGCTATGTTGGCAGTATTGCCTGTAGTCAGGGAGAAGTTTTAGCCAGTTCTCCTCGGGGGGCCAAATTGGGAGTGTGGTCGGAGGCGCAAGGCGAGTTGAGTCACTTAGTGCAAATGGATGATGTTTGTGGTTTGGCTGGTGGCGAAACGACTTGGGTAGCAAGCACTGGGCAAGGCCAATTACTCGGGCAACGAGGCTCTGGGGAAGATTGGCGGGCACAAAGCCCGCTGCAATGGGATAACCACCTTAATCTAATCGCCTTACCCTAAGTCACAGTGCTTTGTCGTGGCTCAGCGCTGTATTGCTAGTTGGCGAGCGGTGGTTGAGCACGACGGCGAAACGGATTGCCCTTGGTAAATACAATCAGATTCCCAATTAATACGGTGGCGACTCCCAGCAAGGCTAGTGGTGTCCATTGGTAGCTTTCGAACAGGGTCGATAGGCCTAAGGCAACCACAGGAAACAGCACCGTAGTGTAGGCGGCTTTTTGTGGGCCTAAGCGCCCCACCAAGATCAGGTAGAAGCTAAAACCTAACACCGACCCCACTAAGGCAAGGTAGAATAAGCTACTCAAATACTTCACAGAGCTAGTGAGATGAAAACCTTGGCCGCTGAGCAGGCACCACAATAGCAGGAAGCTTGCGCCATAGGCCATGCCATAGGCATTGACTGACAACACCGGCAAGCCTTGCTTTTGCTGTTTTGCTGAAAGCACATTGCCTAAAGAGAAGCAGTAAGTGCCCGCCAATGCCATCAAAAGCCCAAGCACTTGCTCACCCAAGCCTTCACTTTGTTGTAGATTAGGGTAAAACAATAACACGATACCACTAATCCCAATGGCTCCGCCCACTAATAGTCTTAGACTCGGACGTTGTTTATAGAACAGCCAACTGTTGCCCATATTCATGATGGTGGCGATGGAAAATATAATCGAGATCAGTCCACTGGGGATGTATTGTGCGGCATGATAAAACAGCATGAAATTACAGCTAAATAGACACAGGCCTAATAGTAAGCAACTGAAGTGCTGTTTTGGATTGAGCTTTTGTAAGCGTCCGCTGAGGCGTAAAAAAATCATTAATATTAACGCGGCGATAGCAAATCGATACATGATGGAATTAGCGATGGGCACATTGCCAATTTGATAGGCTATCGCTAACCAAGTTGTCCCCCAGATCCCTACGGTTGCTACATAAATAAGAGCAATCATTTAAGCTTTCCTTGCGCGGCCATCGATACCCAATTAAAGAGTTCTATGATGCTGGAGTCGTCAGGCCGATGATTACAGATCTTTGCGCAATTTTAGGTGTTTTTATCGAATTTTGCGCATTTTACAAAAAGAGCAGCCGCCTCGCGGTTTGTATTGTGGCGGTGAAGTGCCGCTCAGGGCACTCTTCGCTTGGACTGTTTTGTTCGTTACTCGGTAGGGACTGAGTGGTTTACTCAGAAGACAGCAGATCTTTACTGAGTTTGAGTCGATGTTTACCGCGGGTGGCTTTGGTTACTAGGTAATAATGGTTGTCGACTTTACGATAGACCCCTGTGCTTTCCATTTCGCTGACGATAATGCCATTTTCTTCGAGGGCAGTTTGTTTACGTGGGTTGTTGCTGAGTAGCTTCAGCTGTTTCACTCCCATCGCTTTAAGCATTTGAGCTGCTTCGCCAAAGTCTCGCAAGTCGTCATCAAAGCCCAATTGATTATTAGCGCTATAGGTGTCGATACCCTTAATTTGCAGCTGATAGGCATCCAGCTTGTTGTATAAACCGATCCCACGGCCTTCTTGGCGCATATACAGGATAATGCCACCTTGCTCGGCCATTTTTTCGATGGCTTCATTGAGCTGTTCACCGCAATCACACCGTGAAGAACCAAATACATCGCCGGTTAAGCATTCAGAATGGATCCTCACTAGAGGGTTTTGTTGTTGGCTGTCGGCATTTTTGAAGACCAGTGCGACATGTTCTTTATCACTACTCAGATCTCTAAATGACAGCATTTCGGCAGGAATATCGCTGCGGCGTCCAACTTGAAAGGGGACTCGGGTGCGAATACGGCTGGTGTTTTCTGCTGGCTTCATCAATGCGCTCCATTACAACGGCGATGGCGAAGTGTATAAATTCATTCTAGCAAATGCAAAGCCTTCCTCAGCGTAAAATTTACTGGTTGTGGTTCAGCTATCCTAAAAACCTGTTGGAGATGACAATCAAAAGCATTTTCACCATCCCTCTTACAGAAACGTAAATTGATTTTTGGGGGGGCTAAACTTGAACGACTCAGCTTTTTAAGGTGAATGATTTAAGTGAAGATTCCAGCTAAATTAAAAACGGTAGCCTAGGTTTAACATAAGGCTGGTACGTTGGCCCATTCCTAGTTCTAGTAGTGCCGCCAGTCGGTCGGTGAGAGAGACTTGAGCGCCTAATAGTGCATTCCATTGTGTTTTTAATCGCTGATTTACATCAAACCTCGTATTACTCGGAAATTGCGGAGGGAGAGCGATCCCGAGTTCGGATATATCACCATGAAAACTTTGCTCTAAGTTTTGGTACATCATTCCCCCCCACAGTTGAATGCTGTGGCCGCTGACTTCCCAGCGATAGCCAAGGCGAGGGCTAATGACGAGCGTATTGACTTCACCATTCAGAATATCGAGATCGGTGCGGCTATAGTTAATGTCGAATACACTAAACCAGTTGCCAATTCCCGCGACAAGGGTACTGCCGACGCCATAGGTAAGGCCTTTAAACTCGAGGTCTATTTGAAAAGGACTTAATAAAGGCTGACCTGCGAAGTTGATTTGTGCGTCGCTAATGCTGCTACCTTTGGTATAGCCGAGTAGCCCGTAAACATTTAAAAAGGGGCTGAGCCACAGATCGGCTTTAAAACTCAATGTTTCGGAATCTTGCACTGCATCACTGGTTTCAATATCAATTAAGGGCTCTAGTGCTCCTAAGCCTGAGAAAGAAATGTTATCGCTCGTTAAAGATTGCGACATTCCCAGATAATTTAGGCTGAAGCCATAGGGTTTCGGCAAGCTTTGGTTGCGCTGTTTTGCCTGCTCTGCCCCCATAGGAAAATAGGGTTTCTCTTCAGAATCGAAGTTATCTTCGACGACAGCCTCGGCGAAGAAGGGGGAATAGAAAGCGATAAATAGGCTTGCTTTCAGCCACTGAAGCTTAGTCATGAGATCCTTCTTTCGGTGATTACAGTGAATATTTTTAGGGGCGTTAAAGCCACCTTGCTATTGAGCGAAGAGTTACATCCAGATGTTACTTGGAGGGATGCCGCAGCCGAACAAGCTTTGTCGTAAGTTTATCGACCGTGCTTATCAGCTTGCCGTGGATTCTATTGAAAGTATTCAATTAAAACAAGCCATCTTTGCTTCTGATACGCTTGCTTAATCTTAATTCGTACTTATGATGGACGAATCTCCCTGAGCAAGCAGCCATGCGCTGGTGGTGTGATGAATTATTCACATTTATATCAACAAAATCAACGAGTTCATGTTTTCGAACGGCTGAGCAACGCTCGGGCAGTGCTGCATAACCGTGTCAATTTGAATCGGCAGTTAGGTTTTGCGCTGTGGTCTAATCAGGATGATGTGACTTCCTATCAGAAGCCAGAACACCACACCCTAAGTCTCTATCTGTCTGGCGGATATCAAACCAAACGGGTGCTTGGAGCGCAGTCGATTGGCGGTGGAGCACCGGGCAAGTTATGCATCATGCCAGCAGGGCATGAATCACATTGGCAGGTTGATGGCCCTTGCGTTTTGTACATCTGTACTTTTCAGATGATGATCTCAGTCGCTGTATCGAGCAGACTTGGGATAAAAGTGCGGCACAAGTTAGCCTACAAGATTTAACTTTTATCGACGATCCGGCCATCAGCAGCCTACTGCAATTGTGGGCTTTGAAGTTAAATTGGCAAGATGCTAGCGACCAATTGGCGCTAGAACAAGTGAGCCAACTATTACTTGGTCATTTGCTAAAAAACTATGCCGATAGGCGTTTCGCTGACTTACCAAGCCGCGGTGGTTTAGCTCCATTTCAGTTGCAACGTTGTCAAGATTACATCGAACAAAACCTAGCCACTCATATTAGCTTGCAACACTTGGCTAATTTAGTGGATTTGAGCCCCTATCATTTTGCTCGTATGTTTAAGCTCAGTAGTGGTCAGAGTCCTCACCAGTATCTGACTCAGCGACGGATTGCGCGGGCTAAGCTGCTATTGACCAGCGGCGACTTAAGCTTGGCCAGACTTGCTTATCAGCTGGGGTTTTCTTCTCAGGCTCACTTTAGTGCTCGTTTTAAATGTTTTACTGGGCAAAGTCCACTGGCCTATCGTCGCTCGCAGCGGACCTGACAGTCTGATGTGAACCATTCAGTTTAGCGATTGCATCAATGCTTGCGGCCAGTTGCGCTAAATCCCACTGTTATAGTGCGCGTTGGTGAGGACTGCCTAGTGGATAAGTGCTGGCGAAGGTTTGGGCTTGGCTGTTCATGGTTGGTCATTGCTCACGACTAGCAGGCTTGAGAGTGTTGTATGCGGTAATGTTCAGCAGCGTTCGCTTACTCAAGACGATAGAACCATTTTGCATCAATCGCATTGAATTTCTCACTGTTCAATGGGTTTTTAATATGGATGGCGGTTCGCGTTGCAAGCTGAGCTTTGCCGAGACCCTCCTTCATGAATGGATGGCTGCTCATTAGTTGCTGAAAACTCCCTTGCGAGTACGCGTTTTCTAAGCCCTTGATGATGTCGGCATAGAGTTCGGTGTTTTCTTTATTGACATAAAAGAAATGCCCCGATGGATAGACCAGCACCAGGCTATTCTCAATCACCAGATTTGGCAGTTTTGCTTTGTAGAACCGGAGGAATCCGTAGATTTCTCCCGCCCCTAATGGAAAGAAATCAAACCGTTCTCTATCAAGCATTTTAAGTAAGTTCTCGATCTTGGACGAGGTTATTACCTGCAAACCTGCGCTTTTTAAAATGACCACATCCGGCCAAGCTCTTCCCTGACCCGCAGTTTTGCTCTGAAGTTGTTGTAAAGTTTTAATCTTGGCAAAATCTTCAACTTGATTTTGGTGGATAATAAACAGTCGCCACCCCAGCAGTCCGCCATCGAGGGGAATGGGAACCATGTTGAACTGTTCTTCCAGCGAACTATCGGCCGCGTTGTCTGCGGCAGAGAGTTTACCCTCGCTCAACAGGCTAAAAGCCCGCTCTGTGTTGACTGCTAAGGGATAGAGTTGCAGTTGATATGGTTTTCCACTGTTCTTGAGCGCTAAGGCCATCATTTGATAGCCAAAGCTGGCTTCCTCAAGTCCATCAATATTTGGATACATAACGATAGTCTTGGCTGAGCCATCGCTGAATATACTGCTAAATCCGAATATGAGGCAAACAGATAAAAGCAGAATGGATACTCGTTTCATAAGTTCTCCTTTGAGCAACGTTACAACGTTCTACAAAAGAGGGGCCTTTCTCCCGGCGGCGCTCACTTTCAGGGGGAGTCCAGCTTGCTGTAAAGCCTGAACATCATGCTCCTCAAGTCCTATGTTTGTTATAGGCCAGTCAGACAAAAGTCTCCTGTTAGCTGTAAAGCACCATGCTCTAAGTTCAACACGTTTATACATATAAATTTAGCACATTTATCCTAGACTGAGGCTGATTCAGCATCATTTTGGTGTTATTTATGGCTTGGATAATTGGCGTCAAAACAATCAATGCTTAACCTGAATTAGGTGGTCAATTAATCGCCCATGATACTGTTATTTTTATTACGCTTCAGATTGCTAAAATTAGATAAATATCTTTTATTTCTGTGTGTTACCCGTGATTGATGTTTTGAGTATCAGTCGCAGGGCACTGAACGCTTCGTTTAGTTAAGGGGGGAACAGGCTTATTGCAAGCCTGCTGAGGAAGTACACAGAGGGGGGATGACCGATAGTCTGAGCGACTACAGTTTAAATGATCACCGGAAAGCCATATTTGGGGTGGCGCATAATTTGTGGCTGATAATTAAATACCGTGCCAATTTGTTGCTCGGTGAGCACTTGCTCAGGAGAGCCATCGCCACATATTTCACCTTGCTTTAATAATACGATTCGCTCGCAGTAACGTGAGGCAAGATTGAGATCGTGCACCACACTGATCACCGTGGCACCTTGCTGGCTTAGTTTTGAGGCATGTTGCATCAAGGCTTGCTGGTGGTTTAAATCTAAGGCGCTGGTGGGTTCGTCTAAGAGTAAGATTTGTTGTTCTATTGGAGTGTCGGCGAGTTGCGCAGTGACGCGAGCATAGTGAACCCGCTGTTTTTCACCGCCCGATAGTTGCGGGTAGGGCGTATCGCGATAGTGCCAAATGTCCATCAATTCCAGTTGTTGTTCAACGATTTGTAGCTGCTGCTGGTGGCTTAATTTACTGTTGATTAAGCCGAGACTAACTACCTCGCTAACGCTAAAGGCAAAGCTTAAGGCTGAACTTTGCGGGAGTACCGCGAGATGGCGGCTTAATTCTGTGCGTCGCCAGTGTTTACGTTGGCGTTGTAAAATACTGAGTATGCCGGTGGGGGCTTCAAGATCGCCAGAAATGAGCTTGAGTAGTGAGCTTTTACCTGCCCCATTAGAGCCCAACAAGGCGGTATGTTGGGCTGGATAAAACGCCAGTGATAGGTCTTTAAAGAGTTGCTTTTTACCCAGAGTGAGACCGATGTTGCTGAGCTGTACGGTAGTTGAAAGAGTCATAGTCGTCCTAGGCAATGCGTTGCCGCTGTTGTAACAGCAAGAATATGAAGAAGGGCGCGCCAACCAGTGCGGTCACGATGCCTACGGGGAGCTCAGCAGGACTAATGATCATCCGTGAAATAAGATCCGCCATTAACAATAGTGCTGCGCCGAGTAAGCCGCTAAAAGGAATGAGTTGTTGGTGGTTGGGCCCAAGTAACATTCTCACTAAATGGGGAACCACCAAGCCGACAAAACCAATTAAGCCGGATACCGACACTGCAATCCCCACTCCCAGCGCGGTAAAGAAGATCAGTTGACTCTTGAGTTTTTGTACATCGATGCCTAGGTGGCCAGCTTCTGCTTCGCCTAATAATAGTGCGTTTAAGGCCTTGGCTTTGCGGCAAAAGACCACCGTGAGCATGGTCAAGGTAATAAAAGCCAATAAGATATTATTCCAGCTGGCTCCCGCCAGTGATCCCATTTGCCACAGGCTCAAGTCGCGTAGCATTTGATCGTTAGCCAAATAGCTTAATAGGCCGATCCCAGCACCAGAAAGCGCACCAATGGCGATGCCCGCTAATAACATCATGACCACCGAAGTCCCATTGGCTGTTGTCCCCAAGCGATAAACCAAGATAGTGGTGATAAAGCCGCCGACAAAGGCAAACAGTGGTATTGCCAGACTACTCACCACGTTTGGGAGCTGCCAATCTAATAGACTCAGCAGCACAATGGCTATGGCAGCGCCAGCAGCACTGCCGCTTGAGACGCCAATAATACCGGGGTCGGCTAAAGGATTACGAAATAAGCCCTGCATGACCGCGCCGCACATGGCTAAAATAGCTCCCACGGCGATGCATAACAGGGTGCGCGGTAGGCGGATACCGGTGATCACTAGTTGGTAGTGAGCTGGAGCATCTGAATGCAGAGAAAAAGGCACTAAAGCTCTTAAAGCGTCTGCCACGGGAATGCTCATCGGCCCTTGAGTGACAGACAACAAGCCTGCGGCAATGAGTAACAGTAAGGAGGCCAACATAAACCAGCGAGACAAGCTGATTTTGGGGGAGACCGACTTTGGCGAAAATAGCGACATTAATACAACCTTGTAAAGGTTAAATAGCGAGTAATTAAGCTTATACATTCAGCTCTGTTTATATTATTGGGCTTATTGTAGGCGTTGGCTTAGCCGTGTTGCTTGTTCTAAGCTTGCTAAACCTAAGCCACCAATTAGTGCATGTCCATCAATCGCATAAATTGCGAGCTGTTGTCCAGCGGGCGTCGCCGCTAATACCGGAAAACTATCAATTACACCTTGTGGCCCACCGAGGGCGTCTAAACTTCGTTGGCTAAATAATAACAGTTCTGGTTGCAAGGCTAAAATGGCTTCGTTCGAGAGCGGTTTGTAGCTGTTAATATGCGGTTTTGCAAGGTTTACTGCACCAGCCAGTTCGATGATGCTATTGGCGGCTGTGTGATCTCCCGCCGCCATTAGTTTTTTGCCATCGTGGCTGATGAAAAATAAGCTATTGAGTTGGCGAGCAGTTTTAGCTTGTTGTTTTAAGTGGCTAATTTGTTGTTTTAGTTTGGCTTGTAGTTGTTGCCCTTGTTGCGGATGGCCTAATAATTCTGCGAGTTGGACTATCCGTTGCTCGAGGCCAGCGATAGTCGCTTCACTATTTAAACGATGTACTGCAATTCCAGCTTGCTGCAATTGAAGCAAGCTACTTTCGGGCCCCATTTCATCACTGCCAATTAAACCATCTAGACCTAAAGCGAGTAAGGCTTCGGCGCTGAGTTGGCGATGATAACCAACCACCGGTAGCTTAAGCCGAGGTGGCAGGTCACTGGTTGAATCTACTGCTACCAGTTGTTTCTCAGCGCCAAGGGCTATCACTATTTCGGTAATGTTAGCACCAGCACTCACCACGTGTTTTAGTGGCGACTCTGCAACGCTGATTGACGAGTAGAATAGGCTCGCGATAGTTAGGCAGAATAGCGGTGAAAGAAAGCGCAAAGGTTGATGCTTAATCATGTTTTTTTTCCATTAAAATTTGAGTGGTCTCTATCTTGAGTTGTTGTAATAATTCAAGCAATTTGAGCAATTGTTCGACTGGAACTTGGCGCTCGCTGGCGAGGCTGGTATTAGCCAAAGGTTGTTGTTGGCTCTGCTGTTTTAAGGCAGCGGCAAAGGTTTGAAAGTTTTGATAACGTTGTTGTCCAAGCCCCCATTTAGGTGATTCCGCAAATAGACTCAACTGTAGCTCGGCGGGTTGCTTTGCAGCTTGGGGCTGTGCTTGTTCGGTTTGTGGCAGGTTCATCTTCATCTGATAAACCCGAGAGTTTGCCGTGAGCAGCAGAAACACCAATACAATGAAGATAATGTCTAATAGGGCTGTTAGGTCCGGCATCATGCTGAAGCCACTATTTTTTTGTTCTATACGGATCATGCGGGGCTCTGAAGTTCCGGTTGAAAGGCCGCAAGGGTTTTTGCATCGTCGGCAAGGGTATCGACACCTTCAATCATCAAGTTGGCTTGATTGATCATTGTTTCCAGTTGGTGCACGATTTGATCCTTCCACAAGCTCAAAGCATGCGCAAAGGCAAGTGCGGGAACCGTCACCATTAAGCCTGCTGCGGTGGTATACATCGCTGTCCCAAGGCCCTGTGCTAGCATTGCTGGGTTAATGGCTTGCTCGGTACTGGCCAAAACATCGAACATCTCAATTAAGCCAAGCACGGTGCCGAGTAAGCCGAGTAAGGGACTAATTAGCGCTAGAATGTGTAAGGCTTTGAGACCACGAGAGAGTTTTTGTTGCTGTTGGCGTAACCAAACGGCTGCTATTTCCTCACGAAGTGTCTTGCTTTGATGACGATGAACCAGCAATAGGCAAATTGCTTTGCGAGCGAGGCTACGTGATTGGGAAAAACAGCGTGCTCCTGGCTGGCAGGACGTTTGATTGTTGACCAGCAGGTGAGTGGCTAATTGTAACCAATTTCGTTGATAGTTGCTGAGTTGCACTGTGGCTAAACTGATCACTCGTTCGGCAATGATTGCGCAGGCGAGTATTGAGCAGGCAATGATTGGCCAACGTAAGTCGCCGAGCTGGTCTGCGGTGATGATTTGGCTAAAAGCCGTTAGTTTATCCATAGAGAATATTTGCATAGGGTCAACTTAATTTAAATTTAATCGGGATAAATACGCGAGACATTTGCGCTTGACCGTCAATGACTAGTGGCTTAAAGGGCCATTGTTGAACGGCGTTTAATGCGGCCTGATCGAGGCTACTAATGCCTGAGCTAGTGCTTATTTCTCGCTTGATTTGCCGTCCTTTAGGGTCTAACCAAACTTCCACTATCACTTTGCCCTGCTGTCCGCGTTTTTTGGCTAAGCGTGGATAGACCGGGGCTTTCGGTGGATGGGCAAATTGTGGCTGGCTATTGAGTCTTGGCAGTTGTGCTAGACCTTGCTGCGGACTCGGTTTCGAGCGGCTCGGTAGTTGCGGTATTTCTGAAGTGGTTTGAGTTAATTGTCCAGCCTCTGGTGTTAATTTGTTAGGGTCAGTGCGCTGCTGATTAACTGGCTTTGCTTTGGGTTGAGTTGTGAGCAGAGGCGTCTTTTTAGTTTGTTGCGGTTGCGCCGCTTGGGTTTGGCGGACGGCGTGAAGCTCTGCGTCTGTTGGGGGCTGTTTTTCATGCTCAACGATTCCTATCGATTCAGTTGGTGTCGTTTGGGGTTTAGGCTTGTGCTTTGGTTTTTGAGCGGGGGGCGAAGATAACTCGCTCTGCATCACTGGTTGAGGAGGATGTTCGACCAGAGCTTGGGCGACATTTGGTTCGCCTATAAATGGAGTTTCTGCTTGCTCTGGCGTATTCAATATTTTGGTACTAATGCTGATTCCATCGACCTTCGATGCCACAATGTCGCCACTGCTATTTAGTTGCAGAGGGCTTGGTGAAGATTTAAGTAATATAAAATAGGCGTGGATAGCAGCGGATAACGCGATCGCGATAGTTAACTTTCCCATCTATTTTTATTCCGCTATTGCCCTCAACTAAGCAACAGAATATCGATAAAACAAATCCAAGTAAATACAAATGATAATGATTTGCATTCGATTGATGGTTGGGTTAAGGTGGTTATATTGTTGTTAAGCAGACGGTCGCGTTTGCTTAGTCAGTGGTCGATAGGAGATTTAAATGACGCTATCTGTAGCAGACGTGCTTGAGCAGTATCCCGATTTAAGTGTGGCTCAATTAGCCCAGAAAGCTCAATCTAGTGAAGCAGAAGTTGTCGCCCACTTGCCAGAACACATGGCATGTTGGTTAGTCACTGAACAATTACAATGGTTACTCTATGATTTGCCGAGTTGGGGACCATTAACCACAATTATTCAGATTGCGGGTTCAGTTTTTGAAATTAAGGATAGTTTTCCAGCGGGGAAATTGGGTCATGGTTATTACAACTTAATGGACAAGCAAAGCCACTTACATGGTCATCTTAAGTTAGAAAACATCGCTCAAGTGGCCTTAGTGAGTAAACCTTTGCGCGGTACAGAAAGTTATTGCTTCCAATTTTTTGATGATAGGGGAGACACCATTTTTAAAGTGTACTTGGGGCGTGATCGTAAGCGAGTCTTATTCGCCAATCAAGTGGAACGTTTTGAGTTATTAAAGCAAAAAATGGCTGTGAAAGAAGTAGAGGATTGCTAGTGAGCAGTGACAAGAGTGAGAAACAGCAGCGTTTGGCCTCGCGTTTAGGGCCCGAAATTGCAGATTTTATCGAACAACAGCAGAGTTTAATACTGGCTTCTCAGGGGGAAGATGGTTTCCCTCACAATTCGTATTCGCCGTTTGTTTTTTATCAGGCTGCATTTTTTATTTTTATTAGCGACATCTCCAAACATGCTCACTATTTACGTGCGCATGAAAAAGCCGCGCTAATGTTGATTGAAGACGAGACTAGTTCTCAGCAAATTTATGCCCGTAAACGCTTGAGCTATGAAGTGATTGCGCAACAAGTCGATGCCGAGCCCAGAGAGCAAGTGCTGGACTTATTAGTCAAACGCCATGGCGATATTGTCGAAAATCTTCGTCAGTTAAGTGATTTTAAGTTATTTCGTTTAACGCCGATTAACGGACGTTATGTAAAAGGATTTGGTCAAGCTTTTGATATTAAAGGTTATGACGATGTCGATTTTGTGCACTTGAAGGAAGGGCACAAAAAGCGAGCTTAAGGGCTCGTGGTTTACACCCGGGGTATAGCTGCCCCTGTACGTAAGTACTCTCTCCACACTCAGCGCAAGCTGAAACATTAGGTCTAATTAGACTAGAGCGGCACAACATTTCGTGCCGCTTTTTTTATGTTTAAAATCAGTGTGACGACCCGCTCCATTTTGCGGCGAGAACCAAAGTGAAGGCTCTCCGCCATTGATGCAGCGCAAGCTGAAACATTAGGTCTAATTAGACAAGCGTGGCACAACATTTCGTGCCGCTTTTTTTTATGTTTAAAATCAGAGTGACGACCCGCTCCATTTTGCGGCGAGAACCAAAGTGAAGGCTCTCCGCCATTGATGCAGCGCAAGCTGAAACATTAAGTCTGATTAGACAAGCGTGGCACAACATTTCGTACTGCTTTTTTTATGTTTTAAATCAGTGTGACGACCCGCTCCATTTTGCGGCGAGAGTTAAAGTGAAGGCTCTCCGCCATTGATGCAACGCAAGCTGCAACATTAAGTCTGATTAGACAAGCGTGGCACAACATTTCGTGCCGCTTTTTTTATGTTTTAAATCAGTGTGACGACCCGATCTATTTTGTGGTTAGAGTAAAGTGAAGGCTCTCCGCCATTGATGCAGCGCAAGCTGCAACATTAAGTCTAATTAGACAAGCGTGGCACAACATTTCGTACTGCTTTTTTTATGTTTTAAATCAGTGTGACGACCCGCTCCATTTTGCGGCGAGAGTTAAAGTGAAGGCTCTCCGCCATTGATGCAACGCAAGCTGCAACATTAAGTCTGATTAGACAAGCGTGGCACAACATTTCGTGCCGCTTTTTTTATGTTTTAAATCAGTGTGACGACCCGATCTATTTTGTGGTTAGAGTAAAGTGAAGGCTCTCCGCCATTGATGCAGCGCAAGCTGAAACATTAGGTCTGATTAGACCGTGGCACAGAACGGAATACCGATTTTATTTCTTGAATGTATGTAAACGATAGGCTTGTTCTGGTGACTTTGTAAATGATTCTTGCCATTCACGCTATATCTGTCGATTCCCTATTCTTCTGATAGGCCGCTGTTCATTATAAAATAAAATACCGTTTCATTTTTTAGGTTGGATACGTTTTATATTGATTTGTGATCCACTTGCTATGCAGAATAAGCGCCTTTGGCTTGCTGAACGTGAGCCATCGTTGTGGTGAAGGGGAGTGATTGCTTGATGAACGTCTTATCTGCTTGAAGATAATCAAGTACTAGGCTTTGTTTTAGTGCTAAAAATTTGTAAAAAAAACGCGATTAAATTGGCTAGAGTGAAGGAGGCATTCCATAATGTACTTATTCGCTTGGCTAAGTGATGGATAATAAAACTATGGATAAATGGAATTGCATATGAAGCTTTCAAGACAACTAACTTACTTAATGATCGTTGTTATTTTGGGATTTATTTCACTGGGTATTTTTGGATTAACGGAGTTAAAGTCTAGTTTGATCGAGAGCCGTAAACATGAAATTCAGTCAATATTAACTTTTGCCCGTACTCAGTCTCAACTTTATATTGATCAAAACAAAAAGGGACTAATTACGCGCGAAGAGGCAGAAGCAAAAGTCGTTGAAGTTCTATCGGGGATCCGGTTTGGTGCTTCCTATGTATGGTCGAATGATAACAAGGGCATGTCTAGGGTACATATTCGTCCCGAGAAGATGGGCATTTTTCAGAAGTCTTATCAGGAGCATATGGAGAAGCTCCAGAATAAAGACTTTGCCTTCTCTGTGGGAAGTAACCTTAAACCCAATACCAACACTAAAGTGATTAAGGTAAATGGGATGACTAAACTTCCAGGGTGGAATTGGGTAGTGGGTTACGGCGTCTATATGGATGATGTTGAGCAAACTTACTGGGATTTTGCTTTTAAGTTTTTGTTAATCGCGGCTGCAATCATTATTGTGGTGGTTGGTTTAACGATATTTATGTTGAAACTCATTTTGTCTAAGTTAGGCGGAGAGCCAAATTACGCGGTTGAGGTGACCAGTCGCATCGCTAAAGGAGACTTGTCGGAAAAAATTGAAGGTAAGTTTTCCGATGATAGCTTGCTTGGTTCAATTGCTTTCATGCAAAACTCATTGAAGACAATGGTTGCTGATATTCTTAAAGGTTCAAATCATCTGACGGAAGCGACCGCAGCTTTACATGAGCAGGTAGCGATGATTACCAATACTTCAAAGGGCGCTTCAGACGCATCGATTTCTACCGCCGCATCGATCTTTGAGATGTCCAGTTGTATCAAAGAAATATCTTCTAGTTCAGAAAAAACTGAGAAAAATTCAGAGCACTCTTACGAGGTCTGTAAAAATGGTGAATTATTGGTGCAGCGCTCGAGTGATGTGATTAATCAAATTTCTGAGCAAATTAGCACTTCAATGTCCGACTTTAAAAACCTACAAGATCGCTCTAATCAAATCGGCAGTATTGTGAAAGTGATTCGAGACATTGCCGACCAAACCAACTTGTTAGCACTGAATGCGGCAATTGAGGCGGCTAGAGCGGGTGAGCAAGGTCGTGGTTTTGCAGTGGTCGCCGACGAGGTGCGAACCTTAGCTTCACGTACCGCAACCGCAACCGCTGAAATTACAGAGACTATCAACGTGATTCAGAATGATACTGACGTAGTGGCGAAGGCTTTAGAGTCTATCCTTCCGAAAGTTCAAGATAGCGTTTCTAGCTCAGTTGAGGTGACTCAAATGCTTGGTGACGTGCAAACCAGTTCAACCGATACCTTGAATATGATCCGTGAAGTATCAAGTGCGACCTCCGAGCAGGAGCAAGCCTCAAACGAACTCACTATGCACGTCGAAAATATTTCAGGAATGGTGCAAGGCACTGCGGATTCAATTGAACAATGTCGCGATACGGTAGCTGCATTGGATGAATTGGCCAATGAGTTGAATAAATCGGTGAGTTATTTCACCCTGAAGTAACTTGTATCCCTCTCGCTGAAACAGTCGCAGTTTATGAGATTGTTTCAGCTTGTTTCATTTCCTCAAGATCCCATCCTCTATTTCCATTGGTTATTGCACTAGTCCCGGTTCTTCACTCACTTGGTATTTCCTAGATTTTCATGGATACAGTCTGCCGGTTTTAGTGGGAGTCTAAGCTTAGGCATTACTCATTGTTGATTGTGCGAGCTCAAAGGAGTCGCAGCGCCTCGTTGGCTGTGATAGCTGCCCTCTAGTAGGACATACATTAGCAATAGCTGGTTGCTTGCTTAACGAAAGTGCTCAGGCTTCCTCAGAGATAAGCTTAAATCTTAATAAATGTTCTTTTTTGTCAGAAAGGTAAAATAATTACAAATATAAGTTGATCTATGTCACATATAGGTAGAGAATTGTGATGTGAATCAGGTAATCATTCGGAGAAAACAACATGAACTCATCAGTAACTACAGAATTTGACGTAAACAACACAAAAAAATCAAGCAGTAATGGCAAGTTGCACAAAACTCTAACTGACATCGCTACTTTGGTAACTATGTTTGCAGTGACAGCTACTATTCAATTATTGCTCACTTTAAGTTGGGTGAACTAACGAAAGGTAGTTAAACATTGTTTTATTGGTGGTTTGGCCTTGTAAGCTTATTTAGTTAATTTTATTTGGGGTCGAAAAATCGCCATTGCTAATCAGCAATTGATTGAGACAGGCTTTGTTTGACGTTTATCAGTCTTTCGTAATTTATTTTTAGCACGGAGCAGTGCACGCCTATTTGCTTGCTCAGTATTGCCAGGGACATGGCCTTATCTGCTTGTCGTTTATCGATTCTTGACGCAATTAAGCTTATTCCTCGTATCCTATCGCAATATTCATCTTCCTCTACTTCGACATTGTTCCATAAGTCTCCTATATCATCTTAAGTCAAAAATTGCCCATCTTAGCCAAAACAATTAGAGATCTATTTATTGCCATTTAAATGATAATCATTATTATTTAAATGAGTGATTAATAAGCATAACAGTGAAACCATATGGATGATTTGGTTACTCAAATAAAACAAGCACAATCGCTTATTGGTTGTTTAGATACGGTGTACCTTGATGGTCGATTAAGAGTCGATATCATCAATGTTCAAGCATCCCGAACCACCATATTAAATGATCCTGTCAACGCGGGTGGTTATCTTACTATTATGGGAAATAATGGTGCTTACAATCCTGACTTCCCTGACTATCCCGCATCTGCATTTGTACATCGTTTTATGGTGACAGTGTTACCCGAATCGAGGTGGCATGACACACTAGTTCTCCCAACCAATGCGCAAATTCAGGCGATCCGGATCCATTTTCCTCAAGAGCAACCACCTTGTCAGTTATTGATGAAGGATAGTGTGGATGATTTTTTTGTGCCGTTGCAGTTGTACCAGGCCGGATGGCAGTTTCAGTTATTAGGGGAGTTGCGTTATGTGGTCAATTCAGTATGGAATTGTCGGCTGTCAGGAGAAGCGCGAAGGATGTGGATGCTCGGCAAGATGTATGAAATCTTAGCTTTAGCTATATCCCAGTCGAGACCTCAATCGTTAGCTGAAAAAGCAACAACTTTGGTTCGACAACAAATTGATTTGAACTGGACCATTGCTAGTTTAGCAAAGGCCCTGGCAACGAATGAATGTTATTTGAAGCAAGCTTTTCATCAAGAGTATGGCATTGGGGTTGCATCCTGGATCCAGCAATACCGTATTCAGCAAGCTCAACATCAGCTTAAATCGGGATTAAAGCCTGTGACAGATGTTGCATTCTCACTTGGATTTCAAACTAGTAGTTATTTTGCCAAAGTTTTCAAACGTCATATCGGACTTACTCCCTCTGAGTTTCGAAAGATAAATTCCTAAATTTACCTTTTCATTTCCTGAAAGTGACAGCAGACTTTTACCACTCATATAACAATGATTCTTATTTGCATTGGTGGCAGATGTTAGTTAATCAGTCGATGTCCAGAAAGCAGGCTTTTCTTTCGATACTAAAGGAGACACATTTACGCGTCATTACATCAATCGTGTGTGCAGTTCTAGCTTCTATCATTGAGCTCATTCCATGGTTATGTGTTTATCTCGGTGCTCAATCCATGCTTGCTCAGCAGCCAATTGGTGATTATGTTTTGTTGTTGAGTGGAGCGCTAATTATTCGCTATCTGCTTCACTCTTGCGCATTGTGGCAAGCTCACCTTGTGGCCTACCATGTAATTTCGAAACTACGCCAACATATTATTTTATCCTTGGCTGAAATGCCCGTTGAGCGATTAAAAACTTGGCACAGGGCAGATCTTGAGAAACGAATCTCAGAAGATTGTCAGGCCTTGGAGCCTCTAATTGCTCACCACAGTACTGACATCATCAATGGGATCTTGATGCCTATTTTGTTGGCTGGTTTGCTTTTTTATATCGATTGGCGAATTGGCCTAATAGCTTTTATTCCCTTGCCCATTGCAGCAAGTATTCAATTTTTATTTATGCGTGGATTTTCAGGCAGGCTCCATAAGTACCATGATGTTTTAGCTCGAATGCATGCCGCTCAGCTGGAGTTTTTACGCAGTGTTGGCGTGATGAAACTATTTTCGGTGGATGCGAAAGCTTATCAGCAGTTATATCAGGCAATGCGACGCCACCATCGCCTTGTGATTAGTTATACCCAACAAATGATCCGTGGCTGGATTAGTTTTGTCACGATTGCCCAGTGCTCATTTATGCTGGTTGTTCCATTTGCGATTGCTTTTGTGATTGATGGTTCGATGACCAAACCCGACTTGGTGATGGTTGCAGTGATTACTGCTGGTTTGTTAAAACCGTGGTTAGACTTAACCCAGGTGGTGGGTCAAATGCAATCTTCACTTCTCTCATTAGACCGAATCATTCCGCTATTTGGCCAAAAAATACAGCAACAACAGCGCTGGAGCGAGCCCGTTAAAGCAGTGACATGCCGTGATGTCTGCTTATATCAGGGGCAGCAAACGATACTCAAGCAAGCTGAGGGCACCATATTACCGGGTGAACGTGTACTTATTTATGGTGCATCTGGCTCGGGTAAAAGCTCTCTTATCGGAATTCTAAGTGGCTCATTAAAGGCTGACCGAGGTGATTGGTACATCAACGATACACCGGTGAGTCAGTTAAATGATCAACAACGTGCAGGTTTAATCGCCTTGGTTGGTCAACAAGCGATATTTTTTAAAGCTTCGCTCAGAGCTAACTTACTGATTAGCGACTCAAATATTAAGGATGAAGTGATTTGGACCGTTCTGAATTTAATGCGCTTGAGCGATATGGTTGAGCAGTTACCACATCAACTAGATACCCAAATGGATGAAACTCGACGTAGTTTTAGTGGTGGCGAAATGCAGCGCCTTGCCATAGCTAGAGCGATGCTAGCGGATACGCCTATCTTAGTGTTAGATGAGTCTACAGCCCACCTTGATGCTCAAACTGAGTTAGAGGTTCTTGAGGCGCTACGTGGTTATTCGCCGCATCAAATTCAAATTATTATTACTCACAAGCCGAATCAAGTCAGTACTGCGAATCGTCGTTGGCGATTGTGTGATAGCGCGATAGTAGAGGAATACCATGACTAAGTTTCGCTTCTTACTTCAATATAGTGGCGCCAGTTGTCGCCAATTTTGGCTCGGGATTATCGGAAAAATGTTGGCCGAACTAGTGCCAGTTGTGCTTTGGAGTCTGCTATTTATCTTTTTACTCCAAGGTATGACGCTGCCACTGTATGCCTTATTCTTGTTTGCGATTGGCTTAATTGCGTTGCAATTTGTGATAGGGCAAACGGCAAAAAAAAGTTTTATTGGCGCCTATCATATTACGCATCAATTGCGAGAGCGGCTGTTAAATGATCTTCGAAAGCAGCCGCTGGCTTGCCTCGTTGGCAAAGGACTTGGCGAGCGAATGAAACAAATTACCACCGATCTTAAGTTGTTTGAGGATATTCTTAGTCACTTGGTGGCTGATTTTTTAGCCGCAGGCGTGGCGCCCTTTGCGATGTTGATTATGCTGAGTTGGATTTCTCCGATACTCGCAGTATTGCTGGTCGTGATGATTGTTTTGGCATCGACCGTGTTGCTGTTACTAGAGAAACGTTTTAACCAAACCGCGCAACATTATCACCTACATAGTAACCAGACCGCCGATAAACTACTCGAGTATATTGCTTGTCTTCCAATGCTTAAGAGTTTTGGCAATGCAAGAAAGTTGGCGATCCCCCTAAATGATGAAATTGAACAAGTCCGAAAATCAGGACTAGCGCTAGAGGCTACCGGAGGAAAGGGGTTGAGGGCGGCCTGTATCTTACTTGAGCTAGCCTTACCCTTGGTTATGTGGCAGGGGGCTCGTATGGTCGATATTGGGACGCTCACCGCAACCCAATGGTTGGTCGCTGTTGCCGCCACGATCGCCTGTATCAAGCCCTTAACTCGCATGGCTTTTTTCTCAGCGATGTTACGTTACTTTGTGAATGCTGTATTTCGTTTGTATGCTTTGGCGAATACCCCCCTTCAGCAGCAACATGGTCAAGCGCTCACCAGTTATGAGCTTGAATTAGACGCCGTCAGTTTGCATTTAAATCAACAAACAATATTAGATGCTATTTCTATGAAAGTTGCGGCTGGTGAGCATGTCGCTATTGTTGGTCCAAGCGGAGCGGGAAAGTCTAGTCTATTAGATCTGATTGCGGCTTTTCATATGCCCAGCCAGGGGACCATCCGAATCGGCGGTTTAAGTCTCGAACAATCAGGTACCGAACACCTCTATCGCAATATTGCATATGTAACTCAAGACGTTCAATTATTTGCCGGAAGCCTGAAAGATAACCTATTGATTGCCGCTCCTGATGCTTCTGAACAAAGCATGCAGCAAGCCATTGTTGCGGCAGGTTTGGCACCGATGTTACAGCGCTTACCAAAGGGGCTGGAGAGTGAGGTTGGTGAAAATGGTAATCAGTTTTCACAAGGAGAGCGGCAACGGATTAGTATTGCTCGAGCGATTTTGCACGATGCACCGATCCTGCTTTTAGATGAGATTAGCTCAGCTTTAGACATTAATACACAAGCGCAAGTTATGGCGGCTTTAAAGCAATTGAGTATCCAAAAAACGGTGATTACGGTTGCTCACCGTCTAGATACGGTGCTTGATTCAGATCGGATTTACTTATTAGAAAAGGGCCAGATTAGTCAAGTTGGCCAGCATGAAGCGTTGTTGTGTTCTAGTTCAAGCTATCAACAGCTATGGAAAGCGAATTGTTCGGGTTATGAAACCGCGGTAGGTATTTAACCACCGCTCAGCTGCCCTTGTAGAATAAGTACGAATCATTACTAAATATTGAGTCATTAATTGAGGTTATCGGATGCAAACGGCAACACCATTATCTTCGAAATTGGGTTTGGGATCTCTGCTGAGCATTATGGCGGGGGTGTATACCATCCAAAGCATTATTGGCATGTTCACCTTACAGGGACTTCCCGCCATCTTGCGCTCCGAAGGTGTATCGACTTCCCATATTGGCCTGTTTTACATCGCGATGTTGCCATGGGCGTTAAAATTTATTTGGTCGCCCACAGTGGAAGAAATACGTAAGCGAGGTGCGAATTTTAGCCATCATGGGTATCTAATTTTAGGTGCTCAATTATTGATCATTTTGTTGCTGCTGTTCTTTGCGACAAAAATAGCACTTACACAGCTCTGGTTGTTGTTTTCCGGTATATTTTTATTAGCCTTGTTGTCGACTTTTGCTGATATTACGACCGATGGTTTAGCGGTGGATCAGCTTGCGCCCCATCAGCGCCACATTGGGAATGTGATGCAAGTGGGCGGAGGGTATCTGGGGGCTATTTTTGGGGGGGGCGTGTTCATTTATTTGAATGGCATTTTTGATTGGAAAACCGCACTGCTGTTGTTGATAGTATTGGTTGGATTGATGTCCTTACCTTCGCTGAAATTATTCACCAGCAAAGTCGTTGTGTCTGCTGTTAAAAGTAAGACTCGACCTTCGCTTAGAAATGCCTTGGTCAAGCACCAAGTGCGACAAGGTTTAGTCGTGGTTTTTCTTTGTCAGTTTGGAACCCGAAGTGTGTTAGCGATGATGATGCCTTTTTTATATGACCAAGGGATCCAGCTTGAAAGTTTAGGTTTGCTGGTGGCTGGAGGTAGTGCCTTGACCGGATTTATTGGTGTTGGCTTGAGTGCTTGGCTGATCAAGCACAGCAGCGCTGGTAAGTTATTGTTGGGATGTTTATGCCTTGAATTATTGTTGTACATTGGATTTTTCTTCTATGCCGCAACGTTTTTGACTCAAAGCCAGGGCTTGGTGGTGCTATTTACCCTGAACGCAATTGTTGGTTCAGCTAAATTTGTTGCTTTATATACCTTAATGATGGACTGGTCATACGGTGAGCAGGCGGGAGTCGACTTTTCTCTATTCCAATCTATGGATATGGTTGTGGGGATCCTCATGGCGGTCATTTGCGGCTGGTTAATCTCTCAATTTGGTTATGCGGTTCATTATGGCTTAGCTATTTTAGCCAGTGGCTTTGCGATTTTTAAATTACGTGGTTTGTTATTAGCCAGACCTTTTAATGCGGTAAGCGAAACCCATCTCGCTTAAATTGAGGGTTTACTGCTCATCTTGAGTCAGTGATTCATCGAGGGATGTATGTTAGTTAAGGATGCGTTTTTATGGTTTCACCGTTAAATCTTCAAGCGGAAATTTCGCTCACCCAATTATTGTTAGATACACCAATGCAAGATACTTCAATACAAAATCAATGCCGATTATTACGTTGCAAGTTACAACCAGGCATTGATTTATTTATCTGGCAAAGTCAGCTGGTAGAGCCATTTAAACTCAGGGCTTACGATGATTTGGGGATGATAAATTTCACTTGTGCATTAAATGGTCAGTCAGAATTTTCTCTTAAGCATGAAAAGGCGCGTCGAAGATATCAGGTTTCTGAGGGGGCTAATTGTATTAGCTTCACCCCTGGTTGCCACGGCACTGCCTTATATCAAGGGCAATTTGAGAGTTTGGTTGTCGCAGTGCAGCCACGTATTTTGGAGCAATGGGGGATTGATCCAGGGGCGGTTATTCAAGCTCAGTTGAAGGCTCAATGTTGTTTCCTACAAAGTCCTTATCATCGCGAAATTCAAACCACCGCAGCTTTATTAAAACATAAATTACTAAAAATGGCTGCATACCCTCCAAGCCAGCGAAGTGCATCTTCGTTGTGGTTGTTGGGACATAGCATCATCTTTGTTAGCTTGATGTTGGAACAGTATCAGCAACAAACGCTTACGGGCTTCAAGCTGACTCAACAAGAGCAGCAAAAGCTACAACTTGCAAAAGAGTTGCTGCTCGCCGATTTAACTAAGGCACCTAGTATTTCTAGTTTGGCCTCCGAAACGGGTTTAAGTGTGCTGAAGATAAAACGTGGATTTCGCTTACTATTCGAGAATAGTGTTTATGGATTATTTCAAGTGGAACGAATGAAAGAAGCAAAAAAGCGCTTGTCAGCAGGGAATGTACAAGTTTTAACCGTTGCTTCCGATCTTGGCTATGTGAATGCGAGCCATTTCTCTAGCGCCTTCTATAAACAATTTGGGGTGAACCCTTCAACTTATAAACGTAGTTTCTAAAAGATGTTATGGATACCGAAACGGGCATAAGAAAAACCTTTTCGGGTAGTCTTTAGTGTTGCAAATGATTATCATTTGCAACACTAAAGGATGACAAGGAAACAACATGAACCTTAATGGCTTTTATCTATTGGTCTTTATCAGTACGTTAAGTGCTCCGGTAGTTGGTGCGGAACCAAGTCCCGATGAGGCTGGGGCCTTAGGCACCATGGTCGTGACGGCGAGTAAACAATCCGCTCACGCGGCATCATCAATTAATGTGTCTTCGAGTGTTGTGGATAAATATCAGCTTGAAGATGCCAGAGTCACTCAGGTTGAAGATTTAAGCCGAGTATTACCAGGTTTGAAAATTGAAAAGAGTGGTAGTTTATTGTTTCCTATCGTTTCTTTGCGGGGGGTGTCGTCGGCGCAAGATTTTTATCACCCTTCGGTGAGTATCTATGTGGATGGTGTTCCACTGCTCGCCAGCGACATGTTACAAGTTTTAAATAATGTTCAAAGCGTTGAAATGTTACGTGGTCCTCAGGGAACGCTATATGGGCAAAGTGCGCAGGGTGGGATCATCAATATTGTGACAGCGAAACCAGGCAATCGAACCCAAGCTTTTGTCGCTGGAGGTTGGGCAAGCCGTCACAGTAATCATGGCAAGATACACGTAAGCGCGCCGATACAAAAAGGCCTGTTGTATGCGAGTGTGACTTTATCGAGACAAGATGATAATGGTGACTTCACTAACCCTGCCACCGGCAGTGATGACTTGGGTGGGGCAGCAAGTGAGTTGGGCAGCATGGCATTTCGTTTGGCGCCCGATGACCATCCTTGGGAAGCCAATTTAAAGATCAGTCATAGTTGTACCGAAGCGAGTCAAGATACCTATATCGATTACGATGATATTGACAATAAAACCTTAAGTCTTCTTGACGGATCGCCAGATCCCTATTTGAAACGTTGCTCCAATAGCCAATCGCTTGCTGGAACTTATACGGCGGCCGATTGGCAATTAATGATGCTTACGGCTTTTCAACAACAAGATTATCAACGGCTTTTCCCAAATGGTTCGGTAATTGCCAATATGCCTGAAGATTGGCAGCAAAATGTACAAGAAATTCGGCTCGCTACCCGCGGAGCTAAACGTACAATAGACGCTGTTTTCGGGCTCTATCGTCAATATACAAAACAGCAACTTAATCTTTCTTATGATTTGTTATCAGGTCCCAATTATCAAACTAGTGATGCTCAAACCACAATGCAAACGATCGCTGCCTACAGTGATTTAACATGGCATGTTAGTGAGCGATTTAATCTTGGAGGTGGTCTGCGTTTCTCGCATGAGCGGGCTAAAACTAGTTATGCTATTTCGCAAATGGGGACCCCTTATAATGCTCAAAATAGTTTGCAAGATAATCACTTACTTGGGCAGTTATCCTCTGGCTATCAGCTCAATCAAGCATGGTACTTATATTCAAGAATAGCCCAAGGCTACAAAGCGGCGGGATTCAATATTATTCCTACCGCGAGCTCATCAGCGGAGCCATATGAGCAAGAAACGTCTATCAACTATGAGCTGGGTTCACGTTATCAGGCGGGGCCGCTGCAAATTCAGAGTGCAATTTTTCATACCCATACCAAAGATATGCAGTTGTATTTTGGTCCTTTGGGTGGGCAAACACTATCGAATGCGGGAACAGCAGATGCGACGGGGATCGAATTGAGCTCTAGTTGGCAATTTAACCCTATTTGGACTTGGGATATTGATGGGACTGCAGTACATGCTGAATTTACCGATGACAGTCTTTTATATGCTGGAAACAAGGTGCCTTTTGTTCCTGAGTTTAGCGGGTCGACGAGTTTGAATGGAGCCATTGATGGGGCCTATGGCATGTTGACGCCTCGCGTGGCTTTGAATGTTGTAGGGCCGCATTATTTTGATGGTGATAACCAGCTTCGACAAGCCAGCTATGCACTCACTGATCTTCGGCTTGGATGGCAGGCAAATGACAAGTTTAATCTTTCGGTGTATGCCAATAATGTATTTAACCGTCGTTACCGAACTTATGCCTATAGCAGTGGTAGCTCAAATTATGCTCAGGCTAATGTTGGTCGAACCATTGGTATCGATTTACGTTACGATATTTATTAGTTGAAGGACTGTTATCAAACGGTAGCTTAGTTCGAAATGTTTAAGCTACCGATTTTAAACAGGCAAGTAATCTGTCGATTACTTGCTTAGCTGTATATGACTTAGGCGCAGTAGGCGATGGCAATCGCCGCGCCAAGGCGTGCATTGTTCAGCACCAGCTGAATATTACTCTCTAAGCTATCCCCACCTGTCAGCTCACACACGCGGGCCAGTAGGAAGGGGGTTGATTGCTTACCACTAATCCCTTGCTGTTCGGCTTCTTGTAAGGCTTGCTCAATGGCAGCATCAATGCTGGCCTTAGGCATTGCATATTGCTCTGGAATGGGGTTGGCAATGACCGCCCCACCTTGCAATGCTAACTGTTGTTTAGCTTTTAAAACGTCAGCTATTTGCTGGGCTGAATCTAAGCGATAATCTACTTTAAAGTCGCTTTCACGAGTGTAGAAGGCGGGGAGGCTGTCGGTTTGGTAGCCGATGACCGGAACACCATTGGTTTCTAAATACTCTAAGGTTAAGCCTAGGTCGAGAATCGATTTGGCACCGGCGCAAACCACCGCGACATTGGTTTGCGATAACTCTTCTAAATCCGCAGAAATATCGAAACTTTGTTGAGCACCGCGATGCACCCCACCAATTCCGCCAGTGGCAAAGATTTTCACACCAGCCATGGCGGCTAAGATCATGGTTGCCGCTACTGTGGTTGCGCCATGTTGACCCGCAGCAACCACAAAGGGAATGTCACGACGGCTGACTTTGGTGACCGACAATCCGGCTTTACCTAGCAGTTCAATTTCGTCCTTTTCTAAACCAACTTTGAGTCGTCCATTAATAATCGCGATGGTCGCTGGAATTGCGCCTTCTTCACGCACGGTTGCTGAAACCTGTAGGGCCGTTTCAACATTCTTCGGGTAAGGCATACCATGAGAAATAATGGTTGATTCCAGCGCGACAACTGCTTGGTTGGCTGCGAGGGCTGCGGCGACTTCGGGATGAATGTCGAGAAAAGAATTAAGCATGGTGACTCTCCATATGGCGGCGTACCGCTCGTTCAGAAATAAGTGGATTGATCGTGTGTTCGGATTGGGTGGCAATTTGCGCGCAGGCGAAGGCAAATTCGACACTGTCTTGCCAGGACCAGTTTTGTAAGCTTGCGTGGCTCATGCCTGCCATCATCGCATCTCCGGCACCGGTGACATTGATGACTTGCGGGTTTACATTGCTTAAGCGGATCACTTGCTGCTGATCACTGGCGTAGATCCCGCGCGCCCCTAGACTCAGTAGCAGTTTGTTCACACCAGCCTGATGTAAGGCTTCGCAAACCCGTGGCAAATCATCGTCACTATTAATGGTGACGCCGCTGAGCAGCTCGGCTTCGATTAAATTTGGTTTTAGCAGCTCTATTTGTCCCAGATAAGGCCTTAGTTTATGGGCCTTATTAGTGGACACTGGATCAACGAAGATTGATGGTGTTTCAATACAATCAAATAAGTAGGCCAGCGCATCTTCGGATAGGTTGGCATCGAGGATCAGAAGGTCTGCATAACTTAGCAATGACTTGTGTTTCACTAACTGACTTGAATCTAGTTCTTCTAAGATCCGCATGTCGTTGAGTGCCAGTTGCATCTCACCCGAGGCATCATGGATTGAAAGGTAAGTGGCGGTATGACTGGTTTGACTACGTAATAAGTGGCTCACGCCAATACCTGCTTCTTGGCAGGCTGCAATCAGTTGCTCTCCCCATTGGTCTTTACCGATATTGGAAACTAAGTCTACTTTACTGCCCAGTCGCGCAAGGTTATCGGCGATATTACGGGCTACGCCGCCGGGGCTATTGTGCAGGGTGCCTAGGTTGGAATCGCCAGCAATTAAAGTGCCGCTGGCTTTGCCGCATAAATCCATATTGGCGCCGCCAATCACCACCGCACTACGTTGGGAGGCAATAATATATCCCTTGCCTTTAATCAGACCTTTATTGGTTAAATTCATGATATGACCGGCCACCGCACTGCGGCTAATGCCCAGTTGGCTGGCCAGTTCTTGCTGGGCGATCATTGGGTTATCGCGCAGTATCGTGAGAATTTGTTGCTCTCTATTTGTCACAAACAAATGTCCGTTTTGCAAACTTAAGTTTGTATTGTAGTCTACTGCTCAGAAAAATAAAGTACAAATTTTGCTGCTTGGGTGCTGGCCAATATTCATTCGCAGTTCAACTTTTGCTGTAGCGATTGGGGGCGCATCTCAAGCGCAAAAAAAAGCCCCTCCTACCAATGGGTGGGAGAGGCTCGAGACTCGTGGTGAGTTTACAGTTTTTCGGCCAGAGCGCTTAAGTCTCGGTTGGACTTGATTTCTTTCAGCACTAACTTGGCGACCACTTCGGCTCCGGTTTGTTGGAAGTGAGTCGTATCGGGCTTATCCAAGCGCCCAGTCCGGTTTTTATAGAAAGGATACTCGGCGGGGTCAACGGCTAACCAATAGGTTTTCCATACGTCTTCACCTTTTTGGTTAGCGGCTGCAATCACCTTACTTTGCATATCGAGTAAAGGGACGTGATTTGCTTTAGCTGTGTCTTTCACGGTTTGGGTGTAGCTGCCATAGAATTGGTAGCCACCGTCAGAACGTTTCTTGGTGACATGCTGAACAGGATTAAGCGGCACACCAAGTTTCTTTTTGGCGGTCTTGGCGCGAGGCACCGAGGTGAGTAGCACCGGGTGTAATTGTTTCTCTTTGGCAAAAGCCAGGTAGCGCTCTAAAGAATGTTGGAAAGAGTATTCTGACTTACCTTGTGGGAACTGCGGTTGACCTTCTGGTGTATTGGGGTAAGTACATAGGTTGGCGACATCAATTGGGCCGCGTTTTTTCTTCGCGCCATTACATTTTTCATCGTTATGACTAAATTGGATGAATAGGTAATCGCCGGCTTGCACTAAGGAGCCCATTTCGCTAAACCAACGTCCATTAATATAATCACGCGAACTGCGTCCGGAACGTGCTGCATTCACCACCATCAGTTTAGGATTGTCAGCGAGCAATTGGTCTAAAGCCTGGCCCCAGCCCATGCGCGGATAAACATCGGCTTCGTAGTTAGAAGCAGTTGAATCACCAACAATAAATAAACGCGTTGCGGCTGATTTTAACGCTTGTTGGCTTTCGGCTAACTGGATCCCATCGATGGTATATTCTGGGATGCTGGCTAAATTGATGATCGGTTTAAAGCTTAAGTCGGTGAGCGAAGTTTGAGCCGCCAAACCGGTCGAGGTTTTATAGGCGCGATTATGCACCACTTGCTGGCTGATGCTTGTCATGAGAGGGTGTAACTTGGCATCGTAGCTCACTGGGTCGAAAGACTGACTGATACCCTGTTGCGCGGCAAGTTCAGCAAAGGTTTGTTGGAAATTTTCAGTGGCGGTCTGCCAGGCTTTGTGGGAGAAAGCGGGGAGCTTGTCGGCGCTGACTAAAAGTTGCGGGCCGTTGATCCCTTCTGTCTTGGCAAGGCTGGAAACGATTAAGTCCGAAAATGGATTTACATTGCCTAAGGTTTCCCCTTGATTATTCACCTCAACCACTAGCGCACTGGCGCAGAGCGAGCGTTGGGTTTCGCTGCGCAAGCAAGACTCACCACTATTGTCATTGGCTGATACCAGCAGTGGTGGAGTCATACCGGTAATCGACAGTTGGTAGCGACCCTGAGCATCGGTGTTGCTGGTGAGTGTCTTACCTAAGCTGTCTTTGACCAAAATACTGGCTGGAAATTGCATGCTACGATGTAAGACTTCGCCCTTGAGCTGGCTGTTATCGCCTAAACTTATGCTGGGTTGCCAACCCGCTAAGATGTTACTCGTGGTGTATTTTTCCGCCTGCTGCTGGCTCAGCTGTGGGCGTTTTTCTAGATTGGTTTTGGCACCTGCACCGCGTGAGGCGTACTCCCAAAAACGTGAGTCTTCAGGATGGAACCAGATCTTGTTCTTGTTGATATCTTTACCACTCATTTTATCCCAGCCGTAGATATGGTCGTCCATTTCACAGTTGAGATAAGCGCTGTGGCCAATCGCATCGGGATCAGCATAGCGTCCGTCAGTAAATCTAGTGGTGGGATGCCAAGGACGACCTAAGCCATAACTGTTGGCGGGCACCCCAGCTTCTTTGCTCAAATGACAATTTTTAAAGACCAAGCCATATTCGTGGTCAATATTGGTGGCAGGCGCTGTCATATAACCATAGGCATTACCAGTTTTCACATCGTTGCGATTGCGCGCAACAATATTGCTGTTTTCAAATAATCCGGTGCCGTGACCGAAGATAAAATCAACAGTACCGCTAATTTGGGATTGGTCGAAATAACTGTGTCCGCCACGTAGATAAAGGGTGTCTTGATAGCTGCGCAGATTCACATCTTTAAACTGTACTCGCTCGCCCTTTTTACCCACATATAGAGCCACCGCTTGGGTTCCGCGTTGGCGAGTTGGGTCATCGGCGCTTTTGGCTTGGTTTGCAGGAAAATCAAAGCCGTTTTCGATGGTGAGAGAGCGGGCGCTAAAGTCTTTTGCATCAACGTTGACGGTACGGCTACCTGTGGTGCCAAACTTTTTCCCATTGGGTTTTAACATGCTATTGGCGGTGGTCGCGGTAATGATGGTTTTATCGCGATCTTCGCCGATCAGGTAAACATTATCGCGTTTGACCTGAAGTTTTTCCTGATAAACCCCATTCCGGATATAAACCACATAGGGCGAACCATCGGATGGAGCACTATCGATGGCCTGCTGTACCGACTTAAAATCGGCGGAGCCATCCAAGGCGACGACGACATCGTATAACGGTAAAGAAAATGCTGATGAGGCATACAGCATCACGCCAATGCTTAGCCCTCGTGTAAGATGTTTTTTCATATGCTATCCCTATAATAAAACAGTAATTCTTTAATTAAGAAACATCGGTTTATTATATTTCAATTCAATCCGTTAACTGTGATCGCAATAATAATTGCTAACAATAGTTGGCTGATGAAGCCGTTATCGATGACATCTTTAGGATTCAGTTTTGTTTGGATTTTCCTGTCATTAGCGTGATTTGGAGGCCGAATTTTTGAGTTGGCAAGCGATTTGTGATTGTATAACATCAACGATGAGTGTTGGTCTTAGCGCTTGAAAAGTGTTGCTTGTGATTCTAGCGATACGCATCATGATCGCTTAATCCTTATAAGCTGCTATGACTTGCAGGCTGATTGTTTATTCTCAAGGAAAATGCAGAGATGATTAGTATTGAGTTTTTGCTTACCTCGCTGGTGGTGGTATTAATCCCTGGAACAGGGGTGTTATATACTATTTCTGCGGGTTTGTTTATTAGCGCGAGGGCGAGCGCCGTTGCTGCAGTGGGTTGTACTTTGGGAATTGTACCTTCCTTGTTGGCGAGCATCTTGGGTTTGTCAGTGATTATGCATAGCAGTGCACTTGCATTTCAGGTACTGAAATATGTTGGACTAGTTTATTTATTTTATTTGGCATGGTTGATGTGGCGCTCTAGTGGGGCGTTGTCGTTGCATCAACCGAGTGCTCAGCGGGGAATGATGGCGGTGGCGCTGAAGGGTTTTTTAATCAATATTTTAAACCCCAAACTCACAATTTTCTTTGTTGCATTCCTGCCTCAATTTTTGCCAAACAATGCTGTGGATAGCTCGCAAATGCTGTGGTTAGGCGCGATATTTATGCTGTTCACCTTGTTTGTGTTTATCTTGTATGGCTTGTTGGCCAGCCGTATTCGCCAGTATATTTCTCATTCTCAAAAGTTGAGTAAATGTATACAGCGCTGTTTTGCCGGTAGTTTTGCTTTATTGGGGATTAAACTGGCATTCACTGAGCGTTAGGCTTCAGCCGGGTTTAAGCTTTCGGCTTGGCATGTTACGTGGTCTTTGAGTGGGAAAGTTATTTACAAATAAATGAAGGAAGAAAATGATATGACATCGGCTCAAACGCATCATTTTGTTGCGCCGAAACAAGTGGTTCGGTCATTTTGGGAGGCAATGAGAACGAATGATTTTTACGTTGCTGCGGCATGGCTGGCTGAGGATTTTGAAGGTTTCTGGCCGCAATCCGCTGAGCGGATCGTCGGGCGAAATAACTTTGCAGAAATTAATCAGCAATATCCGGCTGAGGGACGCTGGACCTTCCAAGTGAACTCATTGCTTGCCGAGGGCAATCAAGTGGTTAGTGATGTATCGATCAGTGATGGGGTGTTACACGCCAGAGCGATTACCTTTCACACCGTTAAGGATGGGCTAGTCGCGAAACAAGTGGAGTACTGGCCAGAAGATTTCCCAGCCCCTGAATGGCGAGCCCAATGGGTTGAATTGAACCAAGCGTAGACTCCTCCGCCGATTCTATGAGACCACTATCGGCTAGCAGAAGTCACTAGGGGGAATAGTTTTTTGCCTCGCTTGATGTGGGGCTGTCACTCACGGGAATGGCATGATAAATCAACCTTCGGTTGTTTTGGCACCAAGCTCGCTACAGTCGTATTTGCTTAAATTAATCATGCTAGCAATGCCCTTATCGGACGATAAGGTCACTATTTTTCAATGCGATGAGTCTTTTGTTCGCTGCAAGCATTGCGCAATCGTTAGACCTCTCGAGAGGTCAATTGATTTACGGTTGTTGATTGCCACGGTTGGGGGCATTGCTTTGGCTCTGGATCACTAAGCAAACGCTAATCAATAACATGCCTGTCCAAGCACTCAGCGAGAGCCGTTCTCCAACAACCAGTACCGCTAAAACGGCTGCAACCACCGGTTCGAATAGGGTTAACAGAGTCGCTCGGCTAGCATGCAGGGTACGCAGCCCGAAACCAAAGGCGAGATAGCCAAGAAACATTGGGACCAAAGCCATATAGCAGGCCAGAGCGGTATTTTGTATGCTGGAGAATAACTGTTCTCCAGTGACCAGTAGTGAGGGCAGTAACAACAGAGATGCGAGTCCAAATAAGCTACCTATTGCAGATTCTGATTGGACACCCTTGTCGATCAGAGATTTGGCAAGCCAAGCGTAGATAGCGTAGCTTAAGCCCGCGAGTAAGCCGAGTAAGATCCCGAGTAATTTAGCGGTGTTGGCTTGTTTAAACTCTGTGCTGGATGATGCGGCATAGGTCAATAGTGCAATTCCTAAAGCACCTAAAGAGAAGCTGAATAACCACTGTTTGGTGATATTATTTTTTTTGCTCAATAGACATTCCAATAATACCGTTGCAAAGGGGGCGGTCGCGATCGAAATCACCGTTCCAATTGCGACACCTGCGAGTCGCATTGAGCTATAGAAAGCCAAAGGATAGAGTGCCACAGCGAAGGCTCCGAGAACGAGCTCTTTCTTCAATGTTCGTAGTTGTTGAAGGTCAGATTTGAGTCGATGCCTTGCTATTACCGCTTGCATTAGCCCACCAAAACCCACGGCAAATGCGCCGATGGCTAGAGGGTCTACTTCTGGGGCAAAGCTTGCAGCAGTGCCAGTGGTACCCCATAACAATGAGGCAAATAGTATTGCAAGACTGGCTTGTTGTTGAGTTGAGTGATTGTTGGTGGTGAATTTCATCTGCTTGACGATCCTTGCTTGTGGCCGTTAATCGCTTGACTAGCTGCACGGCATGTTGGCTTTAGGATAAACAGAATGAAATAGAATTAGTTTGCTAAACGGACGCAATCTTTGTTTCGATAGGCGTTTTTTAATCGCTAGCGAGTACACTCTCGAGGAGAGAGCCCAAAGTGGATGGAAAATCGACGGCTAAAGGCCGATAGGTCCTTGTAACCGACACGTTCGGCAACTAATTGTACTGGCAAGTCGGTATGAGTAAGCAGCGCTTTGGCTTTCTCCATACGTTGTTGAGTAATAAATTGATGGACGCTCAGCCCTAGCGCAGTTTTGAATAATTTCTTAAATTGAGTCGGGCTGAGGCATGCTCGCTCGGCGAGCTGATTGATGCTTAGATCAATATTCAGATGTTCGTGGATAAAGGCCTGAATTCGCCGGATCCGAGGATCCATCGCTTGGTATTCTCCTTGCTGCTTTAACAGAGTGTAGAACAGCTGGAAGATAGACTTCTCTATCTCCGGTTGGAGTTGGTATTCTAACTGAGTTTCGATGAAGGAAAGGTAGCTGAGTAGCGGTGGCGTCACCGAGAAAATCATGGCCTTTGTTGGTGCCAAATTAGCAGGTAAGTCCTGCATATCTGCGACCACAAAACGGGCTGCTTCATCGGCATGGAAATGATGTCGCTGTCGTGAGGGGACCACCACACACTCACCTACAGCCACTCTGCCTTGATAATCAGCCAATGCGATATGGATCGCGCCTTGGATCGGTAACACCAACTGATGATGGTGATGCCAGTGACTGCAACGTTGCTTGCTATAGGCTCGAATCGTTAAGCTATTTTCTGTCATTGGAACAATTATGATCAATAAAGCAGCAGTATAGTATAAACCGCTGAGCGCCTATAGTGTCATTTTTTGCAGTAAAAGGGCCTATGGCGAGGCGGGAGTTGGAAACTAATGTTTTAGTGGCTTAGCCATCGGTTATAGCTTGACTAGCGATGCTTACGTTGTTGCTTGAGCTCGTCCGGTGTGGCATTGAAGGAGCTTGGTAATACATCCACACCGAATATCTTCCCTAACTTGACGATCAGGGGAATGGTAATGGGCGCGAAAGGTAAAACGGCAAACATACTTAATCCTAAGCTCTTGAGTACATCGGCAAATTGTTTATTCGCCTTGCGTAACTCTTCGGCACTGGCCTGCTTCTGGGTGTAACGTCGATAAGTACTTAGCATTTCTTTGGTTTCTTGTTTTTCTTGAGCTAAGGCTTCTTTTACCATCAGTAAGTCACGCCTTAAACGTTGCCATATACTCAGTTTTTTTACTCGACTCAAAAATCACTCCATTGGTTTACAAAACGCTAAGGTGGTTATTGTTCTAATATTTGCGGCAGTTAAGCAAGAACTATTCACTATATTTCAGTATAGCGGTGGTTTGGATTGTTTATTCCAGGCGCAGCTGATCTTTGCTCTCCAGTGCCATAAGCGTTGTCATTGTGACAGGAAGCGTGGATTTTGGTGTTTTATAATTTTAGCCGAAGGCAATCTTGCATATGACGGGTCTGGCTTGAATCAAGCATCAATAGCCGCAAAGCATCACCAAAGAGCAGCTGTTCTTAATAAATAATTTATTTTACAAGAGATTATAAAACTCAAGTAATGTATCTACATTGACTTTTAAGGCTTCGGCATTGGTTTCGAGCCGTTGCCATTGACCAAGTTCAATGGCATCGATCAGTTGCAGCATTTGCCCCCAACGACCGACTCTTGAGGTGAGAGCCTGGCTAATATCTTCCGGCAGTTTTAACTGTTGACATATAGCTGTCATCTCTACCGCAAGGATGGCATCAAACAGGGATAATAGACCGACGCTATACGCAATATCTGGATCACAGCTTAGCGGATACTGCTTCGTCATGAAAGCTAAGGTTTGAGCTCGTTTTAAGGCATTTGCATAGAGGATCTGTGGTCGATTCACTGCCAGTTCTGAGGTGATTACAATATGGATTAATTTTTTGAGTTCAGCCATTCCCACATAGCTCACAGCATGCTTAATACTGAGAATTGGTTTGCTTACCATACGACAGTTGTCGTTGGCTTTGCTGAGTAGTATCGCCATTAACGCCGCATCGTTGGCGATATTATCGCTAATGTCTTCCACCGACACATTGCTTTGGCCAATTTTATTCAGTAGTTCCAAGAGGTAGAGTTTTCTGGGGGTCAGCACTCGTAGCTTCGACATGCTCGGCTTATAAAAGTGAAACCCTTGAAAAAGCTGGTAGCCATATTCTAAATAGCGATGAAATTGTGATTCGGTTTCGACTTTTTCGGCTAATAGGGTCAGGTTAAGTGGCTTAAATCGAGTGGCAATGGCTTTTACATCCTCCTCTGGGGCGACGAGGACATCCACCTTAATTATATCTGCATAATGGGCGTATTCGAGCCAAGGGCTACTTAATTCAAAGTCATCTAGGGCAATGGTATAACCTAATTCACGCAGGTTTTTGATGGCTTTTAACAAGGCTTCGGTGGGCTGACAGTGTTCTAAAATCTCTATGACGACACTTTTTTTTGGCAGTAAGGTTGCCTTTTCTTCGAGTAAATCTTGTTCGGTAAAATTAATAAAACTACGATGTTCACTGCCCAACTGATTCAACACCCCTAAGATAAAATTACCACTGATAATATGGTCGGTTGCTCTGTCTACTTGGTCGGATTGGTTACGAATACTGTCTGCGCCGCGAAACAATAGCTCGTAAGCAACGATTTGATTGGTAGCATCTACAATAGGTTGTTTAGCAAACTGAAACGTCATTAATATTCTTACCATTCAGGATCAAGCTTGAGTTTAATCATGGCAGAATATGAGGTGTTTTATCAAGAGTGGCGTCAATGATATGAGGGGGGGGGGCTTATCCTGTGAGCTTATTCTGAAAAATATAAGGCATTATCTGCTTATTTGTGGACGATGAGGCGGTGTTGTTAGGAGTAACGACAAGTTGTGGATTCACTTTTGTTCGATGCAAAAAGGACTAAATTGTGTTGAGTTGTATGTTATTTCGAGAGGTAAGTCGTCAGGCGTCACTTTCCCTTTGAAGTAAAATCAGACTCCTTTCTAGAGGGTATTTTGAGCTGGTGCTACGCACTCAAGGATTCTGCTTTCCCATCGCTGATATTAGCTCGGCTGGTGCTGTTTATTTGATTCAATAGTAAGAGCTAAGCATTCCTTTAAGCTTATCTGCCCCTCGGATGGGCAGAGATATTCACCTTTAAAGCTTATTAAGCTGATATTCGAAAGTCGAGTTCTAAGCTATTGACGCCGATCGGCGACAGCCTTGCGGTAGGCCTGTACAGGCGTCATCACTCATAGCATTTTATTGCGTCGTTAATCAACAACACCTTCGCTTACTTTACACCTCTAATTTATAGTTAAGTCATTGTTATTTAATTGCTTTTAACTTATGGCCTAAGCCTTGCTATTAGCTTGTTGCCTCGCTGCTTTGTTAGAGCAGCATATTTTAAGAGTGTTCATTATCACAGGAGTTATATCATGAAATTAAAATATACTTTTCCAGTACTAGCCGTGTTTGTTGCGAGTTTGGCGTCTGCCAATGATGATATTTTTAAAGGCTTAGATACCAACCAAGACATGGTTGTGAGTCAAGAAGAAGCGGCTGATTTGCCTATTTTAGCTGAAGTTTGGGCGAGTTTAGATACCGATAAAGATGGGGTATTAAGCCAAACTGAGTTTAATAACCTAGATTTATCTACTGATCCAGCAAAGGCTGAAAATAGTGAGGTGTCTGAATAACTTCTGCTCTAGTTATCGCGAAGTAATCCTTTTTGGTTGCTATCTGGACTTACGGCGGTAGATACATTTGGTCTAGTGATGATGCCGCTTCATCTAAGGTAGTTTCCAGCGCTTAAGCTTGTGCTCGCTTAAGCGCCTTTTTTAAGGTCAAGACGCTACGCCTATGTTGATGGGCATATTATTTACGGAGTTTTATCATGAAATTGAAATATGGCTTTCTCGTCTTAGCCGTGCTGGTAGCCAGTTTTGCTATATATAAGGGCTTAGATCCGAACCAAGAGTTGGTGGGGAATCAAGAACAAGCTGCTGAGTCTACCCAGAATGAATTGAACAACTTGCAATTGTCGGCCGAAGCAGATCAAGCTGCAAATGGCGAAGTGTCTGAAAATAGCGACGTCGTTGTGAATCAGGCGATGCCTAAAGATATCGAGTCGTCTGAAAATGATGCCCCTGCTGACAATCTCCAAGTATCTGAAGATAAGGCGGTCGTTGAAAATTATGAAACGGCTGAAAATAACGAAATTTCTGAAAATAGTGAGGTCGCTGAATAGTTTTCCATTTTAGTTTATCGCGAAGTAATCCTTTTTAGGTTTCTATCTTGCTGAGGCTGGCGAAAACAATGGTCTAGTTATGCTGCGGCTCCAGTTGAGATAGTTTTCCAGCGCTTAAGCCCGTGCTAGCTTAAGCGCCTTTTTATATGCTTTGCGGATGGTTTTCTCAAGATATAAAGCTTGAACCATAAATTTTAAGCCATTGCAGAGTATGTCGCTCGCGGTTTGCTCCAAGGCATACAATTGTCCGAGTCATAAGGCGACAATTGGCATCAGTTTGATCGTTGGTAAATGGTCCGCAATACGCAAAGCACTCTTTTCATATATTTTACTCTCGGGTGTAAAACCGTCCATAGCATCGGGTTGCCGCTCGTTTCGCAATGCTGAGTTCTCGAGTACATGCGCTAACAATTGTAAATCCTCAATAGTTTGCCAATTATCGCTGATGATTTACATATTTTGTGCTGTTACGCCCGCCGTTGGATATTTAAAGCTTGTTGTATGATGCCGACTCATCATTGTTGTTAAAATCATGTGGTCGAGTTGAAACATTGCTTAATACCTCACTAATTTTACTGCCATGACCCAGAAACTCTAGTGTCGCTGGAACTATAAAGTGACATAAGGACCTGCGTTACATCTAATGCAAATCCAAAATTTGAACCACAGTTTGACATAAAATGGAACCATAGTATGGCATAGTGCATTTCGTATGTTTGCCGCCGGCCAAACACACTTTTGGACAAAAGTGAGTTACGCTGATTGTTTGTTCAAAGGTATGCTGGATTAGATTCAGTATGGCTGAGACGGAGATAACGCCGAAAGCAGCGGCGCGCGTTAGCGCATCCAGCCCGTAGGGCGATGCTGCCTATGTTTGTGTACGCCCATGGGCATGAACTTACTAGCAAATGGCAAGGGCGTTACCGTGAGGGAATGTCTGAAGGAAGCCGGACGCCTTTTTATCTAAAGAGAGGGCGAGCTGATGAACAAAAACATCATATGAGGCGTAGGCTGGAGGCGAGTTGGCACGGTAATCCTCCCATTATTAACCGCATTTATTCGTAGAATTCATGCTGCCGTTTTTAGTGGTGGGAACCCTCCATTTGCAAGGTGTGGTCGTTGATGATTGTAGAACCATAACCATTGGGTCGCCCGATCTTGAACCTCTTCAAGTGTGTCAAACAAATACTTACTCACTAAGCCAAACCTCATAGTACGGTTGAACCTTTCTATATACGCGTTTTGTTGTGGGTTCCCTGGCTGAATATAATCGATTCGAATGTCGTGGTTGTTGGCCCATTTAATAAACGCATGGCTAATGAACTCAGGACCATTGTCGCAGCGGATCGCAACAGGTTTGGTTCGTTGTTCGATGAGCTGCTCTAAGATCCGAGTGACTCGTACTGTGGGCATTGAAAAATCAGGTTCTGACGCCAGACCTTCACGTTTGTAATCATCTATCACATTGAATAAACGGTACTTCCGGCCATCAGATAGCTGATCATGCATAAAGTCCACGGACCAAACTTGGTTTGTTTTAATCGGCTCTTTAAGAGGCTCTGGCGTATGGCGATTCAGGCGTCGTTTTGGCCTAATACGTAAGTTTAGAGCCAATTCGCAGTAGATCCGATAAACCCGCTTATGGTTCCATGTATACCCTTTAACGTTCCGCAAATGGTGAAAACACAGGCCAAAGCCCCAGTCAGAGCAGTCTTCACTGTTGCACAGCGTTACTAACTCTTGAGCTATCAACTCATTCTCAGGTTGAAGCTTCGATTTATAGCGATAGCAGGTCTCGCTGATCCCAAACCAATAGCATGCACTTTTAATGCTGATGTGATAGTTCGCCACCGAACGCTGAGCCATCAATCGACGCTCACAGGGCTTCACCACTTTTTTGCCATCGCCTCTGAGATCACCTCTGCTTTAAGGCGTTCTTCCGCATACATCTTTTTAAGCCGTCGATTTTCATCTTCGAGTTCTTTCATCCGCGCCATAAGGGATGCGTCCATACCACCGTATTTCGAACGCCACTTGTAAAAGGTTGCGTTGCTCATTCCATGCTCACGACAGAGCTCAGGAACAGGTGTACCAGCCTCAGCCTGCTTGAGAATAGATAAGATCTGACTGTCCGTGTAACGTGACTTTTTCATGTTGAATCTCCTGTATTTACTATACGAGAAAATTCTACTTTTGCATGGGATTAATTTTCGGGGGGATTACCGCACAAGACAACGAAGCCATGTGATCTAACGGCCACCGTAAATGATGCAGCAGTGCAGAGAAAAGAGAAAGTGCATGTTCTACTTCTTATAAACAAAGAGTGGGGAGATCTGCTTAACTTGCGATCGTTTAACTCACTCCATGGCGGTTATCAGCAGACGGCGTTTTTAGATAAAGAGCCCAATGCCGCTTTATTGTGTAATAGTTGGGACATGGTGAAGGCCTGAACCTGAAAATCAATGAGGAGCCTGTGCAGCTCATTGTCTCCGTATCCGACCGGACTGAGGAGTCATGGCGCAAAAACAGAAGCCATCATTGGAATGCAAAGGAGCGAATCGGCCGTTGTATTTTAACCGTTTTCAGGAAACGCCCTGTGCGGAGCCGCATGCAGGGTGTTGTGGGGGCTGGAGGTTAGACACCTCCGGCTACCCGATTAGAATTGTTCAAACTTGAGCACTGTTGCAAATGAAGCGGTCATAGGTTCTATAAATGATTCGATTTCTTCTTCTAAATCTATCATCTCATTTTTGACTTCATCAACACCTTTACTACTTAAATTGTTTTTCTCAAAGGCAACGAGTTGCCTATTTAAGCGCTTCCATTTAAAAGCCAAACTGTGAGCTTTGACAACTTGATTGTGAACTTTCTCTGGTAGTAAAAACTTTGCCTCGTTGCATGATTTTTCAAAACTAAAAAATTCTTTTTCGGTTACTTTTTCATCACACAACATACTTTCAAATACAGTAACTACTGAATGGTAGATAGTAAATCTTCTATCATAGAGATCTAATCTTATTTTTGTCTTGTTAACTAAGTATTGCTGTCTAGCAAAATATAGTCCCACGACAGCAATTATTGTTATTGATAACTTAGATATGTGTAGCCAGTCTTCCATATTGACCTTAAATTCTAACGCCGTAATCACGCGCTTGTCGCGTGCATTGCCTTGTTAAGTTTGAGCTCCATAGGCTGATAAACCAAGCCTGCTGATTCTCCCACTTCGCCACTGCACTCAAAACCATAATTTTCATAAGCGGTCACTGAAGATAGTGACGCGCTGACGGTAACAGTATCAACCTTCACATGATTTAGGGCGGATATAAGCAGCTTTCTTCCAATGCCGCTTTTCTGGGATTCGGGGCTAACAAAAAGCATCGCAACATGGCGTCCTTCCTTTAACTCGATGACACCTTTGATATTTTTGTTGTTCTCAGTAACCAGCATCAAGTTATCGCCTTTCATCCTATCGAGGAATGCATCGCGCGCAGCGATATTTGAAAAGGTTTTAATCCCCTCATCAGACAATGTGCCTGCAACTGACTGCAAAAAAGAGTCCATGCAAATTGTACTTACAGCTTCAAGGTCCTTCTCTTCCATCTTCCTGATAATCATCAATGTCTCCCAGAAACTTAACGCCCTGTTAAGCTGTAAAAAATGGTTGGCTATAATCGCGAAGCGATGGCCAACTGTTTTTTATCAGTTTAAACAGCTTGTGTACGCCCAACATGGGCATGAACTAATGAGGTGAAAGTCCTCTGTAGGAAGGTCACCGTTTAATAACACTTTGATTATTAAACGCTAACTACTAGCGAATGGCAAGGGCGTTACCGTGAGGGAATGTCTGAAGGAAGCCGGACGCAAATCTGCGAGCTGATGAACAAAAACATCATATGAGGCGTAGGCTGGAGGCGAGTTGGCACAAGACAACGAAGCCATGTGATCTAACGGCCACCGTAAATGATGCAGCAGTGCAGAGACAGTGCATGTTCTTATCTGGGGAGATCTGCTTAACAGGCGATCGTTAAACTGACTAGCTTGGCCGCTAGTTCAACAGGCCTGGCACTTAATTCTCATCAACTTAAGTGAGCAAATACGATGAACAACGATAGCGCTATTTGGGGTAACTCAAACGGTGATTAAGCAGAAGTCAGCAGACGGCATAGTAGCCCAACGCCCATCGTAATGGTTGGGACACGGTGAAGGCCTGAACACTTAGAATAAAGGAGGAGCCTTGTTAAACTTGAACACCCATTCGCCGTCCGGCGTAGATGCGATTCAGCGTAATAACTCGCAGCCAACCTTTAGCCAACATCTATTCGAACATATGCTAACGCGGCAGAATATTCAGCTCGCGTGGCAAGGTGTTCGAGCCAATAAAGGGGCTGCTGGAGTGGATAACATGTCCATTGATGCATTTCCTTCTTGGGCAAAACTACACTGGAAGCAGGTTGCTGCTGCGCTGCGTAATGGCCAGTATCAGCCTAAACCGGTTCGCCGTGTGGAGATTGACAAACCCGATGGCGGTAAACGCCAACTGGGGATCCCAACCGTGCTCGACCGTGTCATCCAGTAAGCCATTGCCCAAGTGCTAACGCCTATCTTTGACCCTAGCTTCTCAGCGAACAGCTTTGGATTTAGACCAAACAAGAATGGGCAACAAGCGGTGAAACAAGTGCAAAGCATCATCAAGCAAGGCCGACGTTTTGCGGTAGATGTGGATTTATCTAAATTCTTTGACCGAGTTAATCATGACTTATTGATGAGTAAACTGGGTCACCGAATGCAAGATAAGCGCTTACTTAAGCTGATTGGACACTACTTAAGAGCGGGTTTTATCCATAACCAGTGCTATCAGCAAACTCGAGAAGGTGTACCGCAAGGGGGACCATTATCGCCCTTGCTGGCCAATATCATGCTCGACCCATTAGACAAAGAGCTGGAAGAGCGAGGGCACAAGTTTGCTCGTTACGCCGATGATTTTATCATTTTGGTGAGAAGTCAGCGTGCGGGCGAACGGGTGCTGACGAGCATTAGTCGATACTTACAACGGCGCTTAAAACTTGTGGTTAATACAGCCAAAAGTCAGGTGGTTAAAACGGCGAAGAGTAAGTTCTTAGGGTTTACCTTTAAAGCGGGACGGCTGCAAATTCACGCCAAAACGTTACACCGTTTTAAACAACAAATTAGGCGTCTAACAAACCGTAACTGGGGCGTGTCGATGGGCTATCAGCTATTTAAAGTAAGCCAATACTTGCGAGGATGGATAAACTACTTTGGGATCGCGAATTGCTATCAACTGTGCGTAGATCTAGATCACTGGATAAGGCGCAGAGTGCGAATGGCCTACTGGCGACAGTGGCGAAAACCGAGAACCAAAGTAAGAAATCTGATGCGTAGAGGAGTACATGTTCAAGCCGCGGTAGCCTGTGGCATAACCAGTAAAGGCCCATGGAGAAGCTCGAAAACACCGGGGATCCAACAAGCATTATCGAATGCTTATTTAGCATCCCAAGGTCTATTTGCGCTTCGAGATGGATGGATTAAGCTTCACCATTCTAAGTGAAACGCCCTGTGCGGAGCCGCATGCAAGGTGTTGTGGGGGCTGGAGGCTAGATACCTTCGGCTACCCGATTATATGCTAGCCAATTTTTGTTTCTCTCTCAACAGCTCTTGGAGAATGCTTTTCTTTGTGGGTTTTACCGAAGCCAAACATCAGTAAACAACTTAATAGAGCAACTAAAATTACTGCGGCGTGTGCACTTAAAGATAACCATTGTTCTGTTGATATAGCTAATGGAGAGATCGATTTGTAGCCTGAAAATGCAGCGAGAGATAGCCATGAGAAAACTACAAATACACTAACCCATTGGTTTATTTTGGAAACTGAAACGCTCATAGGCCCTGTCACATACTTTTCTACAAAGTTTGAATGCTCAGGCCGCTCTAATAAGGTCTTATATAAAGGACCTGTAACTTTATTTTCCAGTAAATCTAAATGATTTTCCCAATTTTCTTGCCAATACTTACTTCCTCTACTTGAAAGAAACCATGCAAAAGTAAAAACAAAACCAACACAAGACACGATTAATGATAAGAAAAATTTGTTTGGCATGTGTTCAGATGCGAGTATTGAAAAATAACCAGCAAATGCGACCGTAATTAATGCCCAAAAATACGTAGCTCGCTTCCAATAAAGCTCTATTTCAAATTTTCTTATATCTGATACTTGCTCAAAAGCGGCTTTAAGCTTTTTTGACTTTGAGTCATCAGTTTCGAAATTTTTATCGTAATCATTTTGATTCATTCAATACTCTCGATTGGCATATAACGCTAAGTAGGCCGCACGTGCGGTCTATCCCATTCAATGAGCGCGCGTCCTATCACAAAAAACATGATCTTCATCACGTTCGCTCATCAATTTATGATTTGATATTAACCCATTGTCTACCTTAGTTTTTTACTCGGAATCAATCAATCATCGATCCATTTCTATCATTGATTACTTTGACAAATGACGCAAACGAAACTAAAAATACTGTATATATATGGCTCTTCACCGTTCTTGGTGGAAAGTCATATCAAGCCCTCCAAAGTGAAATAAAATAGCTCGCTTAAAGCGTTCTTTATTTCTAAAACCCATCGAACGTATTTTTAGGCGCTGAATGTTTCCATTTATCGCTTCCGCTAAGCCATTTGATACCTTATAACGCATCGCATTGATGATGCCCTTTAAGTGCGTTTTCACGGTTTCTGCTGCTGTCATCATCGGCCTGATTTGACTGACCTTTATGAGTGCTAACCAATCATTCCAAGCCGCTTTGGCGTTAGCTGCATCGCCATACCAAATGGCTCTTGCTTGCTCTTTAAATATCCAGCTCAAGCCTGTGTTTTGCATCATTTTGGCCAGCGCACTCACTCTTTCTCTCAATGTCCCATGTAGGTGGCTGTTTCGTTTTAACCATCCATACCGTGTTTGGTGGCACTCTCTTTTTAAATGCTGGGGCAACGCCATGAGTTCGCTTTTTCTCACTTCATTAACCGCTTTAGTGAGGACCTTTGCGATATGAAAATGGTCTATGGCTATCATTTGCTTAGCCCGCTCACCGAAGTAGTCATATGCTGCGTTTATATATGCTCTGCTCATGTCCATCGATATGGAACGTGTAACCATTGTTGACTCAGGGGGCAATGCCTTAAAGCAAGCAGATAAGCTCAGGCCTGTTCGACCGTCTTCAACCGATATCACCTGACCATCACGATTGGATAATACCGTGACATAGTCATGGCCTTTCTTAAATGCCGTTTCATCGACCAACAGGTCTTGGTAGTTGATGGTGGTTCTGGCTGTCAGACCACGTTGAACGGCCCGAGTCATCATCCGGTCAATGGCTCCCCAGCTAAGCCGATAGGTTTTACTCACCGCGTATAATGAACTGACTTTAAGCATCTCTATAACGCGAGCCTCAAACAGCTCTGTGTAGCGGCTCTTACTCGTGGCCCAAGGCACTTGAAGTGTTTGTACCCCATGCTCGGGGCAATCAGCCCTAGGTACTTCAGCCTCAATACGTGTTTCAAACTGACAGGTATCTAAATGTCGCCAAACCCGCCGCCGAGTATCGTGTCGACGAACAGCCTTACCGCAAGAGGGGCAAGCCGTTAATGAACCTCGGTCATAGTCAACGCGTACGGTGATGGTTTGGGTTGACTCATTGAGTTCAACAGATGAAACAGCCCAAGGATGAGTTAATCCAAGAATAGATTGATAAAGCGTCGTGTCTTGCATGGTCGCGAGGTATTCATGAACGTTTACTTATTATCTCGCTCATTAATGTTTGTTGAAAGTGTTTCCACTACATTCGGTGAAGAGCCATATATATACAGACAAAAAGTGCGCAACATGTCAAACACACCATTGCGGCTCCAGCAGCGATTTAGAAATACGATTTATCAGCACCATTACAGTATTCGCACCGAGCAAACCTATTGGCATTGGATAAAACGTTTTTTGTATTTTAATCACAAGCAGCACCCAGCAAAGCTCAGAGCTGCTGATATTGAACGATTTCTAACTCATCTAGCGGTCGATAGGCAAGTCGCTCCGGCGACTCAAAACATCGCATTTAATGCCTTAATGTTTCTCTATAACAAAGTACTACGTATCGAAATGATTGGAATTCAGGCGAAACGCGCGAAAAAACAAGTCAACATTCCCGTAGTTTTTACTCGAGCTGAAGTGAGCCAAGTGATTGCGAATTTACCCGCGGATTATCAGATCATGGCTTCACTGCTTTACGGTTCGGGACTAAGACTCAGTGAATGCTTGAGATTACGGATTAAAGACTTAGATTTTGATCAAAATACAATCACCGTACGGCAAGGCAAAGGAAATAAAGATCGCGTGACTTTGTTACCCCCTAACTTGATCCCAAAGCTTCGCGATAACATTCTCGTGAGCAAAAGTGTTTTTGCTCACGATATGAGTCTACATTATGCTGGAACGACGATGCCTTACGCGTTAGCCCGTAAGTATCCACATTCTCAACGGTCGTTTTCTTGGCAGTTTTTGTTTCCTTCAACTCGCCTGTGTATCGACGCTAGAACAGGTGAGCTCAAACGCCATCATATTCATCATAGTGTGCTCCAAAAAGCAGTCACCAAAGCCGTGCGTAATGCCGGTATAAATAAGCCTGCAAGTTGCCATACCTTTAGGCACAGTTTTGCCACCCACTTATTAGAACAAGGGACTGATTTAAGAACTATACAAGAATTACTTGGCCATCAGGATGTAACAACGACTGAGATTTACACGCATGTTATCGGTCGTCATACCACGGGCGTCAAAAGCCCTTTAGAGTGCTTGGTTCAAGCTGCAAAATAGATGATTTTTGACAAGACCATCGAACAGGTTTTTGCATTCTAGCTGGTGATTAAACTTGGCTTGTAAAATCTGATTCAAAACCATTAGTTTTGGTATGGAAAGAAACATGGGTGATTGCGTTGTTCGTTAGAAGGCGTAACACGGAATGGGGCAAAAGCACGTTAGTGTTGCGATAACTCGACAAACACTATTGGTTAGTAATCATTCTTCAACTCATACTAATCTAACTCATTATTTGTTCATTTTTGCAGGCCTAAATCATCGTTAACTGCGTAATGTATCTTGTAATTAGAGTCACTCGTTACTGCTCTTCATGCCTTGTTATCGGTAGATTTATGTTGCGTAATAAGTTGCTCACATAATCAATCAGATTGGTTGCGCATTGGTCTGGTGAACGTTGCAGTAGTTTCGCAAAGCGTGATCAACTGGGATGTGAGGGTTTAAGCTGACGCTTCGAGTGCGTCAGCGTATCGGATAAGACTGTTTTTAAAGAATAAAATTTGCAATTGTTTTGGCGACCGCGCTTGGGTTTTCCCACAACATGGAGTGACCAGACTCGGGAATGACGTCCACTTGAACGCCCACTTTAGGAAGCTTGGTATAGTCATCATCGGGCAATGAGTATTCCCCAAAGAGTACCATTTTGGGGCATGGAAACGCGATCAATTGTTGTCGCCATGACGGAATCGAACCCGTCATCAGAGAACTCGATAGTTGATGCACCGCGCGAGGGTTGGCAACCTGCATTGTTCCCGCCCAAACATGGTTGTCATTTGAGATACAATCTTGAATTTGTTGCTGATGACCATGCTCGCAATAATCGGCTAAGGGTTGATTAGCGATGCCTTGACTAAAAAAACCACCGCCAGTATCTAAATTGGGCTCAGAGAGTACTATTTTTTCCACTCGTTCTTGGCACAGAGACGCTAGCGTTACCGCGATTGCCCCGCCAGCACTATGTCCAAAAACTGCAAATTTAGTTAATTTAATGGCTTCAATTAGTCCCAGTAGCGCTTTGGCATGCGCCTCGACAGAGTAAGCAAATGTTGGCGGGTGATCGCTAAATCCGGCACCAAATAAATCAACCATAATACAGCGGTGTCCAAGTAGACTTTGATCCGCAACCACGGCGGGGTAGTCACTTGATGAAGCGCAGCCTAAGCCATGGATAAATAAAATGGGCAGCTTTTCACCTGGAATATCGTGATATCGCAAAACGGCTTGATATTGTTCATCATAATGAGCGTTCATATAAATCCTAAGTGTGAATGTTGTGTCAATGCAACGTCGATTGGCAGGCAAGCGTAGCGAAGCGTGTGGATTCAGAGTGTATAACAATAGGTGAGCGGTTTAGGCTTTATTTTATGATTTGTCACTCTATATTTCGTTGATTTAAAACAGTAATTTTAAGCACTTGGCGCATTGGGAAGTAATTTGAAATGGCGGGTTTACTTGGTGAATGATTGGATCTCATCGTTTGTTAAATCACGCCATTGCCCAGTCTTAATATCTAGGCTAACTTCGCCAATTTTTTCTCGATGTAAAGACAACACTCGGTTACCCACGGCCGCGAACATCCGTTTTACCTGATGGAATTTACCTTCGGTGAGGCTTAGCAGCACCTCGGTTGGCGTAATTAATTCTAAGTGAGCTGGCAGGGTGAGTTGTGGTTCCCCTTGTAATTGAATGCCTCTTTTAAACAGAGAGCGGGCGTCTTCCGTTATTTTTTTTGATAAACCCACCCGATACACTTTACTGCAGTGTTGGCTTGGCCGCGTGATATTAAATGACCAACGTCCATCATCGCTGATTAAAACCATCCCTGTGGTATCGACATCTAAACGTCCCACAATATGCAGTTCGGCGACGTTTTCAAGATCTAAATAGTTGAACAATGATGGATAAACTTCATCGATGTTGGAACAAATGGTTCCCGCGGGTTTATGCATCATGATGTAACGAAAAGGTCGTGTTTTGAGCGGGTTGCCATTCAACAGGATGATGTTGTTTTCATGAACTTGAGTCGCTTCATTGTTTGCGATATCACCATTTACCCGCACTTCGCCTAAATGAATCCGTTGGCTTGCTTCGATTTTTGTTAAGTTGGTACTTTTACAAATAAATTTATCAAGGCGCATATTGACAACAGATTAGGCGAGAGAGTTGATTATTATCCGGAACTCTCGCGAATGATCAAATACTCTGGCTGATTTTTCCATTGGTTTTTGTTGATATGTTTGTTCTGGGCTTATCCTAAGGTGAAGAATCCCGAGGTGAGGAGAGAGCTTCGAGCAGATTTAGGCAATGTGCGGATTGCTTGTCTGTATCGCTACCGCCAGCTTGTTGTTAAACGCTACAAAATAGCTGCTAGATATCAACCAAAGCTCAATTAAATGTGATGAGCATGGCAAATAAATTGTCAACCGATTGGTCAGGTTCTGGTGGCTGCTATGCTCAAATTTTGAGTGGTCAATATACAGACTGAATCAATCACTGTTCAGAAACGCGCTTGCAAAGGTTCGCCGTTAAACTTATTGCATTAAGTCATGCTCAGTTTTGCGCACTCAATTTGTAAACTATTGCGGGGTGGCGAGGGCCAGCTTTAACGATTAAATATCAGTTAAAATGTGTATGAATGCTTGGCTCGAATAATACCAATCTGATTCATTATATGAGCAACTTATTGCGCAGAATAAATCTGCCGATAATCTGGCGTGAAGTACAGTAACTAGTGGTTCTAATTACAACATATGTAACGCAGTTCGCGCTGATTTAGGTCAGCAAGATGAACCGGTAATGAGTGAGATGGGTATAACCAAGGAATTGGATGAACAGATGAAAAAATTACGCTTATGGGGAGCTTTGCTGTTCGCACTACTTTTTTCTTCGCAAGCAGCGTTCGCCGCAGATACATGCAGTGCTCATCGCCTGAATCTGTCGTTATTGACTGATAATTACGCTTCAGAAACAAGCTGGAAAGTATTGAGAGGTCGTACTTTAGTCGCCAGTGGCAGGGTAATCCCCCCGAAAATTAATCCCATGCAAAAGTAGAATTTTCTCGTATAGTAAATACAGGAGATTCAACATGAAAAAGTCACGTTACACGGACAGTCAGATCTTATCTATTCTCAAGCAGGCTGAGGCTGGTACACCTGTTCCTGAGCTCTGTCGTGAGCATGGAATGAGCAACGCAACCTTTTACAAGTGGCGTTCGAAATACGGTGGTATGGACGCATCCCTTATGGCGCGGATGAAAGAACTCGAAGATGAAAATCGACGGCTTAAAAAGATGTATGCGGAAGAACGCCTTAAAGCAGAGGTGATCTCAGAGGCGATGGCAAAAAAGTGGTGAAGCCCTGTGAGCGTCGATTGATGGCTCAGCGTTCGGTGGCGAACTATCACATCAGCATTAAAAGTGCATGCTATTGGTTTGGGATCAGCGAGACCTGCTATCGCTATAAATCGAAGCTTCAACCTGAGAATGAGTTGATAGCTCAAGAGTTAGTAACGCTGTGCAACAGTGAAGACTGCTCTGACTGGGGCTTTGGCCTGTGTTTTCACCATTTGCGGAACGTTAAAGGGTATACATGGAACCATAAGCGGGTTTATCGGATCTACTGCGAATTGGCTCTAAACTTACGTATTAGGCCAAAACGACGCCTGAATCGCCATACGCCAGAGCCTCTTAAAGAGCCGATTAAAACAAACCAAGTTTGGTCCGTGGACTTTATGCATGATCAGCTATCTGATGGCCGGAAGTACCGTTTATTCAATGTGATAGATGATTACAAACGTGAAGGTCTGGCGTCAGAACCTGATTTTTCAATGCCCACAGTACGAGTCACTCGGATCTTAGAGCAGCTCATCGAACAACGAACCAAACCTGTTGCGATCCGCTGCGACAATGGTCCTGAGTTCATTAGCCATGCGTTTATTAAATGGGCCAACAACCACGACATTCGAATCGATTATATTCAGCCAGGGAACCCACAACAAAACGCGTATATAGAAAGGTTCAACCGTACTATGAGGTTTGGCTTAGTGAGTAAGTATTTGTTTGACACACTTGAAGAGGTTCAAGATCGGGCGACCCAATGGTTATGGTTCTACAATCATCAACGACCACACCTTGCAAATGGAGGGTTCCCACCACTAAAAACGGCAGCATGAATTCTACGAATAAATGCGGTTAATAATGGGAGGATTACCCAACCACGACATTCGAATCGATTATATTCAGCCAGGGAACCCACAACAAAACGCGTATATAGAAAGGTTCAACCGTACTATGAGGTTTGGCTTAGTGAGTAAGTATTTGTTTGACACACTTGAAGAGGTTCAAGATCGGGCGACCCAATGGTTATGGTTCTACAATCATCAACGACCACACCTTGCAAATGGAGGGTTCCCACCACTAAAAACGGCAGCATGAATTCTACGAATAAATGCGGTTAATAATGGGAGGATTACCAATCAGAGAGAGGCGTGGTGCGCCTCTCTCTGTGATGTTTTAAAAGGTGTGGCTACAAAGAACTGCGTGGCGGAATTGCCACATTTGCAAATAAGATCCCCCCAACAATCGACATGAAAATTAAGAAGGTTTGTGAGCCGATGTTGGGAATACTGACCAATGATTCGCCAAATACCATAGAGTTTAAACTAAGGTAGGCTTTGCTACCTGGGACTAACAACACAATCCCTTGTAGCAGTACCACTGATGCGGGGGATTTGGTGAGTTTGGCAAATAAGTTGGCATATAGCGTCACCACGAAAGCGCCCACGAAGGGGCCTAAGGCGTCGCCTAAATAGATACTGCCAAGTAATGCGGATGCATAGGCGATAGCTCCCGACAATAAGCCCCAAATCATATCTTTATTGCGCATCTTAAACACAATGCTTAGGCCAAGAGAGAGCAGCAAAACTCCCAACCATTTAATCCACCAAGTGCTGGTGGCGTATTGATGTAAATCTACTTGTCCCCAGACCAGAGAACCAATCGCCATCCCTAATACGGCACCAAAATACAGTTTAAATAACACCATGCTGCCATCCATTACTCGCGCAGTTCCCGACATTAATTCACGAGCAGCCAGCTCGGTGAGCCCAAGCGTAAGCGATAAGCCGGGGATTAGGATGATGATGGAAGATAAGATAACAATGCCAATATCAAGCTCGGGCAAAAATTGGCCTAGCGACACCGCGACAAAGGAACAGACCAAGGCGGCAACGGGTTCTAAGGCTTCTGAAAAATCGTCTGAGCGTTCTGCCTGTCGGGCTAAGTAATAACAGACAATGCTTAATAGGCTGGCACATAAAATGGTGAGCCAATCGGCAGCCATTAACATCGCAAAGCCGCCGCCAGTAATCGCGTAGGCTCCAAGCATGATCATTGGCGGATAGGGTTCGGGAAATTGCGCCCATTTGTTGAGGCTATCCATCGCTTCGCCGAGCGTGATTTGTTGGTTACTGACCTTTTCCACCAATTGGTTGGTTCTGGCGAGCATTCCCAAATCGATTTCACCGGGCTTGACACGCATCACGTAATTATATTCTTGGGTATCATCGGGCGCCCAAAGTACAAAGGTGAGTGAGGTCGGCGTGACCAAAAAGTAGCCGTCCAAGCCAAGAGTTTCGGCAACATTTCGTAGATGAGACTCTAAACGAAAGGCTGGGGTGCCATATTTATGCAGAGCTTTGCCAAGTTTAATAATGAAGTTTCTTTTTACTTCAAACAGTGATTGTTTCAATGTGGGGCTTGCTAAAAAGTGGAGATGGCTAATTGTATATCAGTCGGCACACATTGGTGTATAGCACTGGCTAATTAAATCGAGTTTGATTTCCTTTGAAGGTGATTTAGCCGCTAAGTGCTGCCTTGTTTCAATATTCATCCGCTGATCTTGCGAATCATCTCAAAAAGGACTGCACGGACGGTAAATTATTTGTTAGTTGATTAAATTTAGACGATTTTTGAATGAAATAGCGTACAGATGTAGTGGGATCATTTACTATTTAACTTTGTTCTATCTTTTCTTACGCGCTGTCTCGGAGGACAACATGCCTACAGGTAAATATTTACGCTGGAAAGACGAAAATGGTAACGAATTTCGCCCAGTTTCAATTTCTGGAACCGCACTACTGAACGATCGCACTTTGAATAAAAGTACCGCCTTTAGCTACGAAGAGCGAGAAGCCTTTAACTTAAATGGTCTGTTACCTCCCAAGCCACAAACTTTCGATGATCAGTTGCAGCGAGTCTATCAAGGCTTTTTAAGTGCTTGTAGTGATATTGAAAAATATCAATATCTACGGGCTCTGCAAGATCGCAACGAAACCCTGTTTTATGCCTTAATTTCACGCCATGTTGAAGAAATGACGCCGATCATTTATACCCCAACCGTGGGTAAAGCCTGTCAAGAATTTAGTCATCGCTATCAAAAAGCCCGTGGTTTATATGTGACCGCAGATAACATCGATCACATGGGAGAAATGGCACGCCATTTTGCCGGCAAAGAAATTAAAATTATTGTCGTGACCGACAGTCAAGGGATCCTCGGCTTGGGTGATTTAGGCATCGGTGGTATGGGGATCCCCATTGGCAAGTTGTCTTTGTATACTTTAGGGGCAGGCATTCATCCTGCGCATTGTTTACCAGTGGCTCTTGATGTGGGAACGGATAATCAAGATCTATTGGCAGACCCTATGTACTTGGGGATGCCGAAGAAGCGGATGCGAGGTGAGGAATACCAAAATTTCATCGAAAAGTTTGTAGCGCAAACTAAGTTACATTTTCCTAAAGCCGTCTTGCAATGGGAAGATTTTAGTAAATCGAATGCCTTCGATAATCTTTCAAAATATGAAGATGTATTACCTTCATTTAATGACGATATTCAAGGCACCGGTTCGGTGGTATTGGCAGGGGTGATTGGTGCAACCAAAATTAAGGGTGAAACCTTGGCTGACCAAGTGTATGCGGTTTATGGCGCAGGTGCTGGTGGGGTCGGCGTTGCCGATCAAATTTTTGCGGGTTTACTCAAAGAAGGCTTAAGCCATCAAGATGCGCGTGACCGAATTTATATTTTAGACTCTCGCGGCGTGGTGTTTGATAACCGCGAAGGTTTAGATGATTATAAAAAGCGTTACGCCAAACCAATTGGTTTTGCCGAGGATTGGCCTTTGGCCGAAGCAGGAAAGGCCAGTTTAAGTGAACTAATCGATAACGTTGCGGTGACCGTGTTACTTGGCTGTAGTGGTGTCGGCGGGGCATTTAAAGAAAGTCATGTGAAGAAAATGCTCGATTATACTTCGCGGCCAATGGTGTTTCCTTTGTCTAACCCGACCAGCAACTGTGAAGTCTTGCCCGAAGAAGTCTACCGTTGGACCGATGGCCAAGCCATTGTCGCAACCGGAAGCCCCTTTGATGATGTAGAACACAATGGTCAGCGCTACCGAATTGGTCAGGGAAACAACGTATTCATTTTCCCTGCTGTGGGCTTAGCAACCATTGTTTCTGGGGTGAAAAAAATCACCATGGAAATGTTTACCACCGCATCGTTTGCGTTAGCTGAGTATGTTTCGCAAGAAGATCTAGACAGTGGTTGTGTATTCCCAAGAATGCGAGAGTTAAAAGAAGTCTCTAGTTTTGTGGCTAAAGCAATTTTGAAACAAATTAAAGAGACCGATCCAGATGGCTGCCTTAGTGGCAAAGATATAGAGCGTGAAATTGCCGATCATATGTGGGAGCCGATTTATCTGCCTTACCGCCGGGTATAGTAGAAAAATTTCTTCATCATGATCAGTAAGGGCCTTAGGGCCCTTACTTGTTTTTGGGCCAATTTAGGTGCACCATTACGTCTGGCACGGTATCGCTGTGCCAGAACATTCTCAGGGCGGGGTGAAATTCCCCACCGGCGGTAGTTAAGTTTTCTTAAAAGCCCGCGAGCGCTCAGTTTATTCTGGGGTCAGCAGATCTGGTGCCGATTGAGTCCATGACCCAAGCGAAATCCAGAGCCGACGGTAATTTACAGCTGTGCTGTAATCAGTCCGGATGGAAGAGAATCAACAAGTAGTATTTGCAGTACGGCAACTAAGCGTAAGCTTATTGCTGTGTTGTTGGATTGGTGCTGCTTTAGATAAAAAAGCATAAAGTGTCACTTTATGTTTCAATTCCTGCGTGCCCTGATTCTGGAAAACCTAATGTTGTTATTAAAGGATTTTAACCATGAATCAGTCTTTACTTGCCCAATATGGCAATTCTAATCAACGTGTTGATGCTGCGCTTGACGCGCTTCGCAAAGGCCAAGGCGTACTGGTGGTCGATGATGAAGACCGTGAAAATGAAGGCGACCTAATATTTTCCGCCGAGTCGTTAACTCAGCCACAAATGGCGATGTTAATTCGTGAATGTAGTGGCATCGTCTGCTTGTGTTTAAACGATGATAAAATCAAGGCTCTCGATTTACCGCCCATGGTGAGCGATAACTCTAGCCAGTTTGGTACCGCTTTTACTGTGAGCATCGAAGCAAAACAAGGGGTGACGACCGGAGTGTCTGCGGTCGATCGACTGACCACCATACAAACTGCGATTGCTGATGATGCCAAGCCGAGTGATTTAGCTCGCCCTGGTCATGTATATCCACTGAGAGCCCAACCTGGCGGAGTATTTACTCGCCGAGGACATACCGAAGGTACGGTCGATTTGATGATTTTAGCAGGGCTTAAACCGGCGGGCGTCTTGTGTGAAGTCACCCTAGCGGATGGCACAATGGCGCGATTACCTGAAATCGTTCAGTTTGCCCAGCAACATGGTATGCCTGTATTGACGATTGAGGATATCGTTGAATATCGCAGAGCTTTATTAAGCCAGGTCGGTTAAGCTTCAAAAGCTTTCCACAGCGCAAATAAAAGGGGCCGAGGCCCCTAATCGATTTAAGCGTTTAGTACTTATTGTTGTTGTAATTATGTAAAATGACTTTAATTTTATTCTAACTAAATAAAAAATATATGCAGTCCAGAATTAAGGTATTTTATGGCTTATTTGTCAATAATGTGACTTGAGCTGGATTTAATATTGAGAGCATAATTCTCTTTCAAAGTGCAGTCCCCGCCAGTATATATTCAATGCTTGATAATTCTTCAGTGCTAAAGTCTAGCTTATCAAGGGCTTTCACCGAATCGTAGAGTTGTTCGGTGCGACTCGCCCCGATTAGGCAGGTCGTGACTGCATCATTACTCAGGGTCCAGGCGATGGCCATTTGCGCAAGGCTTTGTTGACGAGCTTCCGCAAGTTGATTTAACGCTGCCACTTTGGCTATTTTTTCTGCAGAAATATCGCTTTGTTTTAGATGAATGATCTCGTTGCGCGATGCTCGTGAGTTTTCAGGGATCCCATTTAAGTACTTATCCGTTAAAACCCCCTGTGCCAGTGGCGAGAAAACAATGCTGCCAATACCCTGTTGTTTTAAGACATGGCACAAGCCATCTTCTATCCAGCGGTCAAACAGATTGTAACGTGGTTGGTGAATCAGCAGCGGTGTGCCGAGCTGTTTTAAAATAGCCGCTGCTTGTTCGGTCTGTTCGGCAGAATAGTTGGAAATTCCGATATATAGGGCGCGACCCGAGCGCACTAAATAATCGAGAGCCTGCATGGTCTCTTCTAGCGGAGTCTCGGGATCCGGTCGGTGGTGATAAAACACATCAAAATAATCTAATCCTGTGCGTTTTAGGCTTTGATCACAGCTCGATACTAAGTATTTACGCGAGCCGCCACTGCCATAAGGGCCTGGCCACATATCGTAGCCAGCCTTACTGGAAATAAATAGTTCATCGCGGTAGCCAGCCAAGTCTTGTTGCATGATTTTGCCGAAGGTTTGTTCTGCTGCCCCGTAACTAGGACCATAGTTATTAGCTAAATCAAAGTGATTAATGCCTAAGTCGAAGGCGGTTCGCAATAGGTTTCGAGCATTTGCCAGTGGATCGCTTGAGCCAAAGTTTTGCCATAAGCCAAGCGCAAGTCGGGGAAGTTGTACACCACTCTGTCCACAACGCTGATATTGCATCTTATGGTAGCGTTCGGGCTTCGCCACGTAGATAGGATTAGGGGTTGTTGTAATCAATGAGTCATTTCCAAACAGCAAGTACTATCGTATTATAAATAAAATTATTGATAAGCGCGAGCCCTAAGTCGCGCGAAGGTCGTATTATTTGTTTGATTTATAGACGTTGCACTTGAACCCGCAGATGGCCAGTATTGTTGCCGTAGTAGCTATTTAAGTCGTTGGCAAATAAACATAACTCTCCAGTCTTGGTGGCCGTGAACTGGATCCGATTCCCCACATAGAAGGCGTCTTCATCACTGTCATCAATAGTGGCGCATAAACTAAACCAATCGGCATCTGGCACCCGCCGATATGCCTCACTAATTTGTATGGGAAGCTCGCCTAGACCCAGTTTCACATCACTGCGATCCCAGCCCTCACCATCAACCTCTTGCAAATTGCCGTCTTTCCAACGTGCTTGATGGGTATTCTCAATTAAATATTGTTTGCCTTTCACTAAGATGATCCCAGTATGATTGTATTTTCGATGCGCTAATACTTTGCTTGTGATGGGCTGTTCGGCCAGTTGATAGTTGTTTAATAAGCCGAGTTCATGAACGGCGGTCCCTTGAGATGGTTCTGGTGCGGTGCGCCAAGGGTCATACATGATTTGGTGTGAGACATTTTTTAGCGATTTGGGGCGATAATTACGATCCCCAGCGATACGTAAAGCGACGGAAATGTGAACCTTCGGTTTGATATTGGGTGATACTTGGTCATTTTCTAAGGCGCAGCACAAGCGGTCATCAACGGTGAAAAGTGTTGCTAAAACGCCGCGTTGTTGTTGATGATTCACCCCGTAGCAATAGGGTTCAATTAACATGTCATCGATACTAATGTTTAAGCGCGAGTTATCGGGGAAAATACTTAAGTAATCGATGGTGGAGGGGCTGTTAAATTGAATGTTTAAGTCGTCGAGGTTCTCCAGCCAATCCATGGCAAAGCGTAAACTGGTATCGGATAAGCCATCATAATTATACCCACCACCTACGTCGGAATGGGCGCCTGCAAACCATATTTCGGTTACTCGTTTATCGATATTCATTAAGGTCGGTTGAAAAGCGGCCCGTTTATCATCAAGTGATAGCATATGCAGTGCATGGCAAACTTTGTTTGGGAGAGTATGACCATATTCAAAAACAACGTCAGTGCTGGGGCGTTCGGATTTTTTCAAGTTGGGCAGTCCAATGGAGGCGACGGTATCAAATACCACTTCGATGATCTTGAAACTGGCCTTGGGATAATCACGTGAAATAATTGAGGCAAAACGTCGTGCTAGTGCAGCCCCGCGACTGAAACCAGTAATTAGAACTTGTTCGGGGGGATGCAGCTGATAGTGTTTGGCAAAGTCTTGCTTGGCAGAGGCTAAGATGGTTTTTACATCTGAATTTTCTAAGGCTAAGCCGGCATTAAATTTACGTTCAAAGTAATTTCCATAGGTTCCCACGCCTTTGTAATAAAAGCTGACACAGTGCTTACCTAAGTCGCTTTTCCCATTGTGATCTTTTAAATTGCCGCCAAGTAGTAAATGTAGCTTGAGGATATTGGTGATGCTGTCATCTTCAACAACACCACTGTCTCGCTTGTCTTGCATTGCATCTGCAGGTTCGTTATCTGTACCATCAAAGTTGAATATTAGTAGGTTTTCCATTGTTGCTATCTCCTTGGTTATTTTACTAACCCTAGTTGGCTAATTAATAATCAGCAAAGTAATCGAGGTGAAGATAAGCTTGGTGCCCGAAGGAGGGAAAATACCGTTGGATACAGGCCCACTCATCCGCTCGATATCTAGCTTTGAGGGGCCAAGAATAGGGGGATCAGTTTCGTCAAATGAATAGCCTTACAACGGTTTATTGTTTCTTGCATCAATAAGCCGAGAGGCGTTTGCTTTAGAGTGATGTTTTACCCGTGTGGATGATTCTTAAAAGGTTGGTAAATTCAATCTGTTTGCGTGTTTTTAGCGATGCTTGTGTTGGCGTTATTGAGAGCCTGTACCCGCACTGTGGGCATGCTTGAGCAGACCCAAGACCGTGCACCTATTTGTGCTAATTATGCGGGGATTTGGCAAGTGATTTCTTCCACTGATGCTGCCGACGGTCATGGCAGTGGTCGTCGTATCAAGCCGCTCTTTCCGTCAGCCAGCAACAATGCAACTGAACGCTAGCCGATGGTATTTGAGGCCGCATTCAAGCGCAGTCAATCAATGCCGCCAATAGAGCTTACAGGAGGTATTCTTAGTCTAGCAACGGCAGATTAGCGGCGCCTACCAGTGGCAGTGGAGTTATGGCTGTGTTACTTGCTCTGGCAGCACTCAGGTGGCGGGGCGTATCTTGGCGGGTTTAGTTGCCACACCACTAAAGGCGGGCATACTTGGCGTTATTGGAATGGGATATCTAGTGAAGTATTAAGGGGTATTTCTCGATTTTTAAGCCCCAAACTGAGTTTTCCAATTCCCCTTGATAGCGGGGTCGATCAGAAACCTGCGCCAATCGATAGTGGCTCAAGCATCGTGATTTGTGCTCTGAAGCGCACGCTCTAGCTGGGATAGGCTAAGCGAGCACGCATTGAATGTACTTCCCATCATGTAAAAAAGACTTGCCTGAGGCAAACCACTTCGATTGAATGAGCGCATAACTCATTTCAGAGAATGATATGAAGCTTCAGGCTATTACTTATTTCAATGAGCTGGTTCGTTCACGTTCGATTCGACAGGCATCGGAAACTTTAGGGGTTTCTCCGACCGCGATTAGTCGTCAGCTGGAAAACTTGGAACACTATTTTGGTGCGCCCTTAGTGACCCGAGGTGCGCGAGGTATTATGTTAACCGCAGCAGGGGAGCTGCTAGCGACTCGTTCTAAAAGTATGATGCGTGATCTCGATAATGCCCGCCAAGTGATCGATGATCTGCGAGGTCTTAAGCGTGGTCATGTGTCGATCCATATTAACGGCGCAGCAATTAATGCCATCTTGGCTCCTGCGTTGTCGGAATTTTATAAGCTGTATCCAGGGATATCGATTGTGGTGACGGTTTCATCGGCACAAGAAGCCAAGAATGCGGTGATTAATGGTGACACCGATATGGCTGTCACGATGTTCTCCTCTCCCGACTCAAAAATGGATGTGCGCTTTAAGCTGCCGATTCACCATGAAGCGATAATGGCAGCTCATCACCCGCTCGCTAAGTTTAAGCAGATTTCCTTAGAGCTGATCCGCCAACATCCGATTGCGATGCCAGACCACTCATTTGGGATCCGGCGTAATTTTGACCAGCGCCAACGTTCTGCTGGTTTTGTGCCAGTGGAGGCGGTGTTTACAACCTCGTCTCTTGAATTACAAAAGGAACTCGCCCTGCGCGGCGCAGCGGTGCTGATTTTACCTGCGATGTCGGTTATTCGTGAAATTAAGGCCGCAGAGCTTGTGGTTCGCCCTTTTGTTGAGGCATCCGAAATCGTAACCGCGCTGCAGCTTGGACGAGCGATGACGACAGCGCCAAGCTTTGCCGCTGCTAAATTAGCCGATTTTCTAGAAGAATTTTTGCCAGAGCAAGCGCAATCGATGCAGCGAGCCAATCGTTAAATGAGTGGGGGCTAGAGGTATAGTATATGAGTTACGCATTCACTGAAAAATTGTTGACTTAGGGCTGACGCGGCTCGCCATCAAGCCAGCGAACTTGCTGATTTGTTTAGAAGGATCTTTCATCGACTAAACGGGTCAAGCCGCGATAAAATTGCTTAAGCTTTAGAAACAGTGCAACGGTTTTAGTTGCACTGTGCGCTAATAAATCTTATTGCATTTACACTACGTTCTCGGGCAAGGTAAAGGCATAACGAACAGAAAGGGTTTCTAAAACCACTATCAGAGGTTTCCGTTTTATGATACGTAATTTTCGTTCTCTCTTGATTGCGACAGCAGCCATTGGATTGTTTGCGACGGGCAGTGTGATTGCTCAGCCACGCAGTGACCTTATTTTAGGCATGAGCTTAGAGCCTTCTGGTCTTGACCCGACAGTTGCTGCGCCAGTGGCCATTGGACAAGTGGTTTGGCAAAACCTTTTTGAAGGTTTGGTTGCAATTGACCAAAACGGCAACATTGAGCCTCAGCTTGCCGAAAGCTGGCAGATTTCTGATGATGGTTTGACTTACACCTTTGATATGCGTGATGGAGTCGCTTTCCAAAATGGTAAATTGTTCAATGCGGAGACCGCGAAATATACCCTTGATCGACTACTTGCCAATGATTCGGTTAATCCACAAAAAGTGCTCTATAAGCCGATTAAAAGTGTTGAGGCGCCCAATGCGGATACCTTGGTTCTCAAACTGTCGAAACCATCTGCAGATTTGCTTTATTGGTTAGGTTTTCCTGCTGCAGTCATGGTTGAGCCCTCAAGTGAAGCAACAAATGCTACCCATCCAATTGGGACGGGCCCGTTTCAATTTCTTCATTGGAAGAAAGGTAATCAGGTGACGTTGGTCAAAAACAACAATTATTGGGGCCAAGCAGCACTACTGGATAAAGTCACTTTTCGTTTCATTAGCGATCCACAGGCACAAGCCGCGGCACTTAACTCCGGTGGGATTGATGCGATCCCAGAATTTAACGCACCAGAGTTGGTGAGTCAGTTCAAACGCAATCAAGCCTTTAGCACCGTTATCGGAACCACCAGTATGGAAGTGGTTGCTGGTATGAACAGTGCTAAAAAGCCATTTAATGATGTTCGGGTGCGTCAGGCACTGATGATGGCGACGGATCGTCAAGCCATTATTGATGCCACCAACGAAGGTTTTGGTACGCCAATTGGTAGTCATTTTTCCCCGTCCGATGCGGGTTATGAAAATCTGACGGGGGTATGGCCCTATGATCCAGTGAAGGCCAAGCAACTACTCGCCAAAGCGGGCTATCCGAATGGCTTCAGTTTTACCATGAAAATGCCGACCCGAACCTATGCTGAACGCGCAGCTGAGATCATGCAGGCCTACTTTTCTATGATAGGCGTGACCATGAATATCGAAACCTCCGAGTTTCCTGCGAAGTGGGTTCAGGATGTTTTTAAAGACACCAACTACGATATGACGGTGATTGGTCATGCAGAGCCTCTTGATATTGGGATTTATGCACGCCATCCGTACTACTTCAATTATCAAAATCCTGAGTTTGATGGAGTGATGGCGGCCATCTCTGATGCAACAAGCGAAGCTGAACGGATTGCGGGATACCAGCGCGCCCAGCAAATTCTCGCCCAAGACGTGCCGGCGTTGTTCCTTTACGCCGCACCTAAGATCGGTATATGGAAAAAAGATCTTCAAGGGATGTGGCGCAATGAGCCAGTTCCATCGAACGATGTTAGCGCTGCTTACTGGCGCGAATAAGCGTGCCGAGTTCCAAAAGTAAACGCAGTCAACAGCGAGCAACATACATTCAAAGGTGAGAGCCAATGCGCCATATTATGCAATCGCTGGTAGGGTTAATCGTCACCCTGCTGGTGGTCTCTTTTGTCATTTTTTTAGTGATGGAAGCTGTGCCAGGGGATCCTGCTGAAATCATACTCGGTATGTCTGCAGCGCCCGATACATTAGAAGCACTCCGAAGCCAGTTGGGATTAGATCAATCATTTCTGGTTCGCTATGTAAACTGGCTGGTCGGTTTATTACATGGAGATTTGGGAAACTCTTATACTTATTCTACATCGGTGGCGCAGCTGATTGGTGAGCGACTCACTGTGACACTGCCGCTGACTGGGCTGGCGGTGTTTCTTTCGGTGCTGATTTCACTGCCTTTGGGGGTGATTGCTGCCGCAAAACCCAACGGTATAGTTGATATCTTCGCTTCCTTATTCTCGCAAATTGGCATAGCAGTTCCCAATTTCTGGATCGGCCTATTACTGATCCTTGGCATCTCACTCAGTTTTGGTTGGTTTCCCGCGGGTGGTTTTCCTGGCTGGGAGGCGGGTTTTTGGGCTGCGCTTCAGGCGCTAATTCTCCCTTCCATTGCATTGGCAATTCCGCAGGCGGCGGTACTCACACGAGTCACTCGGGCTGCCGTGATAGAGGTGACCAATGAGGATTTTGTGCGCACCGCTCGAGCCAAAGGCGCAACGCCAAACCAAGCGCTTTGGCGGCATATCATGCCCAATGCCCTGATCCCTATTGTGACCATGTTGGGGATGCAAATCTCGGTTTTAATCGCTGGAGCTGTACTCGTAGAGAATGTGTTTAGTCTACCGGGGATGGGCACGCTGGCTTACCAAGCGCTGGCACAACGTGACCTGATTGTAATTCAAAATGTGGTGTTATTCTTTGCCGCCATTGTGATGATTATTAACTTTATTGTTGATGCCTTGTATACCGTACTTGACCCAAGACTGAGGACTCGCCGATGAAACGTCTTCCTTGGTCGCTGATCATTGGTGGCTCGATTACCACGGTGCTTGTGATTGCAGCCATCCTTAGTCAATTTTGGACACCATTCGATCCTACGGCGATCAACATCATGAATCGTTTGAAAGGACCGGGAGTGGGTGGTTTGCTCGGCGCTGACCATTTTGGGCGTGACGAACTGTCGATGATTATGGCTGGAGCCTGGGTGTCTCTCGGGATCGCTTTTTCGGCGATTACTATCGGCGGGTTGATTGGCACAGTGCTTGGTGTGGCAGCGGCCTGTAAACGAGGCCGATTTGAATCGCTGGTGATGCGCGTGAATGATGTGTTATTTGCTTTTCCGCCTGTTCTCTCTGCGATTTTGCTGGCAGCAATTCTTGGTGGGGGACCGACCACCACGATTGTTGCCATCGCACTGTTTATGATCCCGGTGTTTACGCGTGTGACCCGTGGTGCAGCCTTACAAATCTGGGCTCGAGACTACATTCTTGCAGCGCGTATGGCTGGTAAAACCAATACCGGGATCACCATTGAACACGTGATTCCGAATATTGCGGCGCAAATTATTGTTCAAGTGGCAATTCAAACGGGCCTTGGCATTTTGACCGAGGCTGGCTTGTCATTTCTTGGCCTCGGCATCGCGCCTCCCACGCCGAGTTGGGGACGCATGTTGGCAGATGCGCAGACTTATCTTTCTATCGCCCCTCATCTGGTGTTGGTGCCTGGTTTGGCGATTTGTACCGCGGTACTGGGTCTTAATTTGTTGGGTGACGGGCTACGCGATCTTACGGATCCGAGAAGGGGGCAATCAACATGATGCTCGATATTAAAGACCTTCGGGTGAGCTTTCAAAATGGCGATGGCCAAGAAAATGAAGTAGTGCATGGCATCAATCTGTCGCTCAACAAAGGTGAAACGCTGGGAATTGTTGGAGAGAGCGGCTCCGGAAAATCAGTATTGTCGTTGGCCACAATTGGCCTGCTTCCTAAGACTGCAAAGGCTTCTGGCGAGATCCTTTTCAAGGGCGAAGATATTTTAAGGATGACCGAGCGGCAGCTGTGTGCATTGCGTGGTTCTCGAATTGGAATGATTTTTCAGGAACCAATGACCGCGCTCAACCCTGCGATGAAAGTAGGAAGTCAGATTGCCGAAGGCCTAAGGTTGCACCGTCATCTCAGTCGTAGAGAAGCAAGTGCGGAAGCGCTTCGCCTACTGGAGATGGTGCGGATCCCCGATGCTAAGCGGAAAATGCATTGTTATCCTCACGAAATGTCTGGCGGGCAGCGCCAGCGTGTTGGGATTGCGATTGCGCTCGCACTTAAACCGGATCTGTTGATTGCAGACGAACCAACAACCGCCCTCGATGTCACCGTGCAGGCTGAGATCTTGGACATTCTTGACGATCTAGTGAGTGAGTTGGGGATTGCCTTGATCTTGATTTCTCATGATCTTGGGGTGATTGCTCGTATCGCCGACCGAACGTTGGTGATGTATCGCGGCAATGAAATGGAGCAAGGGGAAACTGAACGGGTGTTACGAGAGCCGAGCCATGAGTATACCGTTAAGCTTCTCTCTGCCTTGCCACAACGGGTGCGAATGGGGCTTGAAATCACCACGCCAAATTCAGAAGGTAAGGCATGAGCAAAAAAATTCTTGAAATTATTGGCCTGACACGTGAGTTCAAGCTTGCTGATACTAGCGTGAAAGCACTTAACAATGTATCGCTATCACTTGAAAAGGGACAAATACTTGGGGTGGTTGGTGAAAGTGGCTCAGGCAAGTCAACCCTTGCTCGTATCGTGATGGCCTTGGATAAGCCTAGCGATGGCAATGTGCTGTTTGAAGACCAAGATATTTTTGCGCTTACCTCAGCCAAGTTACGCCGCCTGCGAGCCGATTTTCAAATGATATTTCAGGATCCTTATGGGTCCTTGGACCCGCGGCATAAAATAGCTCGGATCATCGCTGAACCTCTTCATCTAGAAGAAAACGCCCCAAAAGGTAACGCGCTTAGGGCGCGTATCGCAGCGCTGCTTGAAGAGGTGGGTCTAAGCGCTGACGACATGGACAAATATCCACATGAGTTTTCTGGTGGTCAACGACAACGCATCGCCATTGCGCGGGCACTGATCACCAAGCCTAAGTTAATCGTCGCAGACGAAGCTACTTCTGCCCTCGATCTGACGGTGCAAGCTCAGATCCTAAAGTTGCTTGTGAGCATGCGCGATAAGCACGGTATATCGGTGCTGTTTATTACTCACAATATCGGCGTTGTTGATGAAATTTGCGATAGCGTTGTTGTAATGCAATCCGGCCAGTTGGTCGAGATCGGCCCGGTTCGGCAGGTCCTCGATAATCCTCGTGAAGCGTATACCAAACGACTGCTGTATGCCGAACCCACGCTTAAACAGATTGGTCGAAAAAAGTGTCGGCAAGATCCAATGGCTCTCTGAGCGCTTAGCAGCCAAGACCTTTCGACTTAAGCTATTAATATTAGATGGATTTCGTAAGATGATCGATTTTTCAAAGTTAAACACCCGCGCCCTCTTGCAGGCTTATGCCAATGGCGATACCACGCCTTCCGAATATATGCGCTGGCTGATTGAGCGGGTTGAAAAAATAGAGCCACAGGTTTGCGCACTTTATGCTTACAAGCCTGAACAAGCCATGCAACAGGCGGAAGCGTCGACTCTGCGTTGGCTTAAGGGGGAAACGCTTGGTCCGCTCGACGGCGTACCTGTTACCGTGAAAGAGTTGATTGCCACCCAAGGCGATCCAATCCCGATGGGGACGGCAGCATCAGATAAAGCCCCAGCAAGCGAAGACGCCCCAATCGCTGCACGTCTAAAAGAAGACGGTGCGATCATCTTTGCCAAGACCACTTGCCCGGACTACGGCATGTTATCGTCTGGTTTGTCAACCTTTCACCATTTGAGCCGTAATCCGTGGGACTTAACTCAAAACCCAGGAGGCTCTTCGGCCGGGGCCGCATCGGCGGGAGCAGCAGGTTTCGGGCCATTGCATATTGGGACCGATATCGGTGGTTCAGTCCGCCTTCCTGCTGGCTGGACCGGACTGTTTGGCTTTAAGCCAAGCCTTGGGCGAATTCCAATTTATCCCTATTATACGGGGCGTTCAGCAGGCCCAATGACCAAAACAGTTGATGATGCGGTGATGGTCATGCCAACTTTAGCAAAACCAGATTGGCGAGATGCCACTTCGCTTAAGTTCGAAGCCTTGGATTGGAATGTTCCGCCTGCAGATGTTCGCGGGATGAAAATCGGTTTGCTCTTAGATGCGGGTTGCGGCATTGAAGCGGAGCCAGAAGTGAAAGCCGCAGTGCTTGAAGCGGCTCAACGATTTGCCAGCGAGGGGGCCGAAATCGTTGAAATAGATCCGGTTCTAAAAAGGGAATGGCTAGATGGCTTAGACGTATTTTGGCGCAGCCGTTTCTGGGGAAGCATGCTAGAACTGAGCAATGAGAAGCGCCAATCGATACTTCCTTATATTTATGAATGGGCAAAAACGGGGGGAGACGCCAGTCCGCTGGATGTAGTGAAAGGCTTCGATGCTACTTTGGCAATGCGAGACCGCTGTGCGGAGGTCTTCACCGAAGTTGACGCAGTGCTTTCTCCGGTGAATCCCAATGTTTCTTATCCGGCAGAATGGGCGTCACCAACCAACGATCCTCAGCAACCGTTTGAGCATATCGCGTTTACCGTGCCATGGAATATGGGAGAGCAACCCGCCGCCTCGATCAATTGTGGTTTCTCTAACAGTGGGATGCCGATTGGCTTACAGATTGTGGCCCCACGGTTTGAAGACCTAACAGTAATTGCATTGGCGAAGGCTTACGAAAATTGGCGTGGGCCAATAAGTAATTGGCCTGAGCTCTAATCAAACACTTTCGATCGTATCCGGCTCTTCACCGAATGTAGTGGAAACACTTTCAACAAACATTAATGAGCGAGATAATAAGTAAACGTTCATGAATACCTCGCGACCATGCAAGACACGACGCTTTATCAATCTATTCTTGGATTAACTCATCCTTGGGCTGTTTCATCTGTTGAACTCAATGAGTCAACCCAAACCATCACCGTACGCGTTGACTATGACCGAGGTTCATTAACGGCTTGCCCCTCTTGCGGTAAGGCTGTTCGTCGACACGATACTCGGCGGCGGGTTTGGCGACATTTAGATACCTGTCAGTTTGAAACACGTATTGAGGCTGAAGTACCTAGGGCTGATTGCCCCGAGCATGGGGTACAAACACTTCAAGTGCCTTGGGCCACGAGTAAGAGCCGCTACACAGAGCTGTTTGAGGCTCGCGTTATAGAGATGCTTAAAGTCAGTTCATTATACGCGGTGAGTAAAACCTATCGGCTTAGCTGGGGAGCCATTGACCGGATGATGACTCGGGCCGTTCAACGTGGTCTGACAGCCAGAACCACCATCAACTACCAAGACCTGTTGGTCGATGAAACGGCATTTAAGAAAGGCCATGACTATGTCACGGTATTATCCAATCGTGATGGTCAGGTGATATCGGTTGAAGACGGTCGAACAGGCCTGAGCTTATCTGCTTGCTTTAAGGCATTGCCCCCTGAGTCAACAATGGTTACACGTTCCATATCGATGGACATGAGCAGAGCATATATAAACGCAGCATATGACTACTTCGGTGAGCGGGCTAAGCAAATGATAGCCATAGACCATTTTCATATCGCAAAGGTCCTCACTAAAGCGGTTAATGAAGTGAGAAAAAGCGAACTCATGGCGTTGCCCCAGCATTTAAAAAGAGAGTGCCACCAAACACGGTATGGATGGTTAAAACGAAACAGCCACCTACATGGGACATTGAGAGAAAGAGTGAGTGCGCTGGCCAAAATGATGCAAAACACAGGCTTGAGCTGGATATTTAAAGAGCAAGCAAGAGCCATTTGGTATGGCGATGCAGCTAACGCCAAAGCGGCTTGGAATGATTGGTTAGCACTCATAAAGGTCAGTCAAATCAGGCCGATGATGACAGCAGCAGAAACCGTGAAAACGCACTTAAAGGGCATCATCAATGCGATGCGTTATAAGGTATCAAATGGCTTAGCGGAAGCGATAAATGGAAACATTCAGCGCCTAAAAATACGTTCGATGGGTTTTAGAAATAAAGAACGCTTTAAGCGAGCTATTTTATTTCACTTTGGAGGGCTTGATATGACTTTCCACCAAGAACGGTGAAGAGCCTCGTATCCACAGTACTGTTCCCAGAATAAGGGGCGGGAATGGTGTTGTGGCTTGAAATGGTGATATTCCTAAGTGGACCACTTTTAGTCAGCGCATAGCATTTGCTCAGGTTTTGACGCGCTTCGCACAGAGAAACAAGGATAAGCGTCGCTAAAGCCAGTTTCTGCAAACGTGGTTGGATACTTCTTGTATGATTTTTGCGCAGCACCCTCTGTTTCGCGATAAAAGCTATGTTATCCTCGTAAAGGCCTTAGCTGCTCAATAGAAAACAGGAGGTGAACAGAATGGCGATTAAGTTCAGTGATATCTTGGATTTGTTTGAGTTGGTCAACTTTGGCTCGCCATTCGAACATCAAGGATATATTTGCAAAGTATCTGGTAAAAGCTATTTTCACTCTGAATTTGGCGATAACGAAGAGGCGTTGCCCGATGATATTGATGATGAGAAATATCTAGCGATTCCTGATAAAAATGACCTAGCTTTAGGTTCCGAGCTGGTTTTTGACTTTGTGCAGCAATATTTGCCGTCAGAGTATGACCATATCCGTTCGATTTTTCGACATAAAGGCGCCTATTCAAGGTTCAAAGCGTTGCTGGAACACGCCGAAAAAATTGAAGCATGGTATCAATTTGAAGCAGAGCATACTGAATTAGCCTTGCGGGAATGGTGCGCCGCGCAAGATATTGAAATTATCGGCTAGTAGTTTTTCTAATGCAGTATCATGGCCCCAAAATTAGCTAATACGTGGGATTAGGGGATGATTTTAGATACTGGGTGTTATTTTTTACTGGCGATTCACCCGCTGACTCGTTAAATCAATGGGAAAACCCATTGTACGGTTCTGAATAAAATTACAATTTCGAATCGACAACGATGAATCATTTCCATACTGTAAATGTAACTACAGAATTAATTTATATTTATACGACAGTCTCTGAACCAGCATCGGTGTTGCTCTTTTTGTTTTGGGTTGATGGGGATAGTTTTAAAATAATACACTGGCTCATATTCCAATTCGCAGCGATGCTTCATACAAGTGTCTAGAGTGGATGGATTGGCGAGGCAAACTATTTCGCTGATAAGGGCTGGCAATACCTCAATTTTTAACCACAGGTCGGAGAATAACAATTGCGTAAATTTGTGGCGTTTCTTTCAGATAAAAATAAAGACCTTTTTAGTGAGCAATTGTTACTTGCACATATCAAGCATTTACAGCAACTTGATGCATCAGGCAAGCTTCATTTATGCGGACCTTTTACCGACAATGATTCAGCCATTCAAATTTTAATGGTGCAGAACATTGAAGAGGCAACGGCGCTTGTAAATCAAGATCCATTTGTACATTACGGGTATTATAAAACGGTCGAAATTAAGGAATTGATTGAAGCAAATGCGGATAACAATTGGCTTACGAGTCATCCACAGACAGAAGAAAAACGAAATTAATGCGCTTGTATGATTGTTTGGCTTAAGCTCTCAAGTCAAAATTTAATCATTAAATTCTGGTTTTCAAATGCGTATCTCGACTGCATTTGAATACTTTTTTCAGTGAGGTGCAAGATTCCGGTGCCATGCGCCCACGGCTAAACGCGATAATGACTCGCGTCAGAGGACTGGGGGAACGCTTAATTTAGTGATCAGCGTAACCCCAAAATATGCAGAAAAGCAGCGCCTTAGGCGGCTTTTATCGATTTGGTTTTTGCCTTCGATTTGGCCTTCGACTTACGCTTGTTACTTTGGCCTTGTTGTTCGGCAAGCACCAGTTCAATCTTACGTTGCTCCATGTCGACTCGAGCTATTTTCACTTGGATTTGTTGGCCGATGGCATAGCTTTTACGGCTATTCTCTCCGGTTAAACGCTGTTTAGCGGCATCAAAATGATAGAAATCACCTTGTAGCGCAGAAACATGCAGCGCACCTTCGACACCGCTGTCTTGCAGCTCGATATATAAACCAAAGTTGTTCAGGCCACTGATCATACCGGTAAAGCATTCGCCCACACGGTCTTGCATATATTCGCATTTTAACCAGGCATCTACGTCCCAGCTGGCGGCATCGGCACGACGAGCGACTTGCGAGCAATGCTCGGCTAAGATCAACATTTGCTCCGTTTGATAGGGATAGTTGACCTTTGGTGCCGAACTAGGTGCGCCAGCAATACGGCGAACGGGATCTAAGCCTTTACCACTCATGCTTTTTAAGGCGCGGCGTAGTAAACCGCCGCTCTCTTTGGCTCGGATCACCGAGCGGATCGCACGGTGGACCAATAGGTCGGGATAGCGACGAATGGGCGACGTAAAGTGCGCATAGGCGTCAAAGTTTAGGCCAAAGTGACCTTGGTTTTCGGGGCTATATATTGCCTGACTCATTGAGCGTAGCAGAATGGTTTGGATCACTTGCGCATCGGCGCGCTCACTGGTGCTGCTTAGTAAGCGATTATAATCTGCAGGAGTGGGGGCTTCGCCACCGCCCAATTGTAATCCTTGTTCGCCAAGAAAAGCCCGCAAGCTGGTGAGCTTCTTCTCTTTAGGGCCTTGGTGAACCCGGTATAAGGCTGGCAGTTTGAGTTGCTCTAAGAAGCGAGCAGTGGCGACGTTGGCGCACAGCATACATTCTTCAATTATTTTGTGAGCGTCGTTGCGAACCACCGGTACGATCTGTTCTATTTTTCGTTGTTGATCAAATTTGAAGCTGGTTTCCTGGGTTTCAAAGTCAATGGCACCGCGCTCATTTCGAGCCTCACGTAGCACTGCGTACAAGCTGTGTAAGTCGTGTAGCTGTGGCAGTACCGCACGATAGTGCTCGCTTAAACGGATACCTTTGCGGCTGTCACTGCGTTCTAAGATACAAGCCACTTGGCTATAAGTGAGCCGAGCGTGAGAGTGAATCACCGCTTCAAAAAATTGATAGTTAGCTAGTTGGCCAGTGGCGTCAATATTCATCTCACAGACCATGACGAGGCGATCCACATGCGGATTTAATGAGCACAGACCGTTGGAGATGGCTTCTGGCAACATCGGAACCACATGCCCCGGAAAATACACCGAGGTGCCGCGTTTTTGTGCTTCTTCGTCTAAGGGGCTGTTTGGGTGGATGTAATGCGATACATCGGCAATGGCCACTAATAAACGCCAGCTACCTTTGGCAGCGGGTTCGCAAAATACGGCGTCATCAAAGTCTTTGGCGTCTTCCCCATCAATGGTTACAAAGGGGGTGGTACGTAGATCGACACGGTGGCGCTTATCTTGTTCACTCACTTCACTGGCCATTTTTTTTGCTTGCTCTAGCGCCGCTTGTGGCCAGATATGCGGGATCTCATGGCTACGGATCGCCACGTTAATTTCCATACCGGGTGCCATAGGGTCACCGATTACTTCGGTAATTTTTGCCATGGCGTTATTACGCTTGTAGGGATAGCTAATAAGCTCGGCCATCACATATTGACCCAGCTTCGCACCGGCGAGTTGAGCGACAGGCACTTCAATACGATGAGTGATCCGCTGATTTTCTGGTTCAATATAGTGTTGGCCATCTTGCGATTTTAAACAGCCGATAATGCGGTGCGTATTTTGCTCGAGGATCTTGATGATACGAGCTTCTTCGCGACCTCGGTTATTAAAGCCATTGGGTAAAGCTTGCACCACATCGCCATCAAATACCTTGGCCATTTGGCTACTATGCAGCACAAAATCAGTGTCGCGCCCAGGGCATTTTAGAAAGCCAAAGCCTTCTCTATGACCAATCACTGTACCGGTGACGAGTTCGCTATCGTCCACTGGCCAATAGGCTCGGCGACGATCACTGTGAAGCTGGCCATCACGGCTCATCGCGATTAAGCGACGGCGCAGTGCTTCTAAGTCATCCTCGGTACTGAGCCCTAATGCACTGGCGATTTTTTCGCGAGTGAGGGCTTCACCGTGTTGGTCGAGTAGGGCGATGATCGCGTCGCGATCAGGGATAGGATTCGCATATTGCTGCGCTGATTTGCTAGTTGCTGAGTTTGAGTCTTGACTCATCGTTATTGCTCTCTTTAATTCGGGGCCAATAACCTTGCACTAGATGAAATGTTCTATTGATGCAGTTCAGATATAACTCTCAAGGTTGTTAGGCTAAATGCGCTCGCGTTGCGAGTCGCTCAAATGGTCTCTTGCGGCTGTTACGCCGAGTAAAATTAGGCTGGCGAGCAAGAGTGGTTGCGCATTGACTTATAAGTGGTTTGTATGACGTTTTGGTGACAAACCATGTTGCAGAGTCGATGCTCTCAATTGGAAAAACAAGCTGGGATTTAAAACGACGGAACGAAGGTTAAATGAAGGCAACCAAAGCAGAGTTCAAAAAATAGACTGATTTTCTAATGTTTGCCACTCTATACACTTGTAGAAAATTGTCAACCTATTGTTTCGCTTTGCGGCTTTCAAATCTCAAGCCAGCCTGTGTTCACAAATCGAACACTTGCTTGTGGCACTTAAAAATTAGTGACGTTATTGTCACCAGCGCTAACAGTTCAATAAAAAATATAAAGAATACATCCGGGAATTTTATGAAAAAAATATTAATCAGCTTGTCGCTGCTGCACTTTGGTGCTCAGGCGATGCCATTTACCGATCATGTGCTAAATGACCACTATAATGGTCAGGCCAATGGGATCCCCACCGCGAACGATCATAACGATGGTGTGCCAGATCTATTTGATGCCGCAAATGTATTGCTGGGTACCTCTTATACTAGTAATGCCGACCTCGACGCACGCTTTGTTGCCGATGATCAAGTGTTTATTGGTCAGGGGAAGCATAACATTGCCTTAATCGGCTTAACGGCAGGGAACTACAATACTCTGGGGGTTTATACCGACAAGGGAAAAGGCCAAGATAAGCTCGCCTTATTGCCTTCCGATCCTCAGTTTGCTTTTACTGGTGATGGCTCTTCACTCAATCCTTTTAGCGGTGCAGCGTTTGATCTGGTTGGCGAGTTTGCGTGGTATTTAGAGCAAGGTGGGCCCTATAACCAAACCACTTACTATTCAGAAAATCAGCTTAATGGCGGTTGGGATCATATGATGACCTTTGCCCTGCCGGAGCTTAACGGCATCACTAAGTTCTTAGAAATTGGAGGCCAAGTGCTGGAATATAGTTTTAGCAATGCTTTTTTGATTGGTTGGGAAGACCTTCCCTATGAGTTTCAATCAGCTGGCGTATTAGGCGATGATGATTATGACGATATGATGTACTTAGTCGACTTCAAACCTGCCAGCACGGTACCCGAGCCTACCAGTGCTTGGTTAATGGCGGCGGGCCTCATCGGCCTTGGCTTTACTCGGCGTCCAGCAAAAAGCTAGCTAAACGCCTAAGTGGTTGCCTACCGTCATTCACTCTGTTAGCGCGAGGGTAGGCAGCTTCACTTTATTCGTTGCTAAATAATTCACGATGAGCAAAGGTCACTAAGGCGAGGATCAGCGCGTGAGTATAATTACCTTGGCGGGTCGCTAATCCGTTGGTGAGCAGGCCAATAGCCCCCCCTTTTTGCTTAATGTTGGTGGTATTAAAAAGCTTGTCCATCAAGGGGCCGAGTTCGTCACCTTGAGCAAGAGCTTGATAAACCGACACAGGCAAGGGCATATTGGCCCCACGTCCGACCGACATCTGTTGTCGATCGGCAATCACCGCATAAGCAAAGGTAGCTGGACCATCTTCAAACAAATCGACACCGCCCTCGATGGCTGCATAAAAATCAGCATCTTGTTGTTGCTGACAATAGCGAAGGCGGTTCACTGCTCCATCGCGAGTTTCTTGGCTGGTCATGGGCTGTTCTGCAACCAGAGAAGGGGCATGCATGCCCTGGCAATCAATCTGCGGCTCCGGGTAATAAAGCGCCAAGGCCTCTTTAACCGCGGCAATCTTTACCGGATTAAGTGAGCCTACAATCACTTTAAGTGTTTCATTCGCCATTGATTATTCCTTGTTTGGATCTATAGGGCGATGCTAACACAGCTTGCTTCGGCTGTGGAATGACTGTTTGGTGATGAGATCGCGGCTTGATACGATGGAAACCGTATTGGCGAGACCACTGCTTGGGGGATCGAGCAACAGGTTTTAAGGCTGGTATAAAACGGAAGTAGAAAATACGGCAAGAAATTTAAGTGGCTTCATGATCTTTTCCTGCTTCGTTCGGTGGTGAGCAATTTAGAATAAAAGGGCTTATATCTATAAACAGGAAATGGAAATGATCACCGGGCGAAGGGTATCAAGGTATTCGCGGTCGCAGAGCAGCGGGGCGTAAACATCCCGCTCAAACAGATGAAATGTATCTGCCCCCTTTATTTGAAAGTTCTCTGTAGGAAGGTCACCGTTTAATAAAACTTTGATGATTAAACGCTGGCGACTAGCGAATGGCAAGGACACTACGGTGGCGGGGGATCAAGCAAGCCGGCTGCTTTTTATGTAAACAGAGGCTTTGTTATTCGTAGCGTTTTAAGCTAAATGAAGAGATTTTGCTCTAACGATAAAAGACGTTTTTTTAATGACAATCCGCCAGCATAACCTACCAGCGTACCTTGAGAACCAATAATACGGTGACAAGGAATGATAATCGCTAAACTATTTGCGCCATTTGCATTACCGACAGCTCTCACTGCCGCTTCATTTCCAATTGAACGAGCTAAATCTTGATAAGTGGCAGTGTGACCGTATTCCACCTTTTCTAATGCGCCCCATACCGACTTTTGAAAATCTGTACCTACCAGCAATAGGGGAATATCAAAAACGCGACGTTCACCAAGAAAGTATTGTTCAAGCTGAGTCTTGGTCGATTCCAAAATATCGTCGTTTTGTTCTGTAAATGATGCATTCAGACCACGCTGAATGCGTTTATCAACAGACGCTCTCATTTTGCGATATCGAAAGTCGCACAAACAAAGCTGACCTTGATACGAACCGAGAAGAAACTCCGCATAAGGATGTTTAAAATACTGAATATTGATCTGTTGCACGGTGTCTGCCCCTTAAACAAAATGGTATAGCTAAAGTCCCATCGACAGCTGTTTTTCTTGAGAAAATAAAGACTGCCAGTTTCCTGTTTCTGTTATCTCAAGTAATTGGTGTTGTAGCCTTTTATGCATAGCTTGATGGGCAAAGTTACCCATGCTGATACGTTTCACTCCTAAACTTGCTAATATCTCGAAGTCAGGTAATTCAGGTATTGTCATTACATTGATCGGGAGTGACGCAGCTTTGACGATTGTTTTGATATCATCAATTTGGCTCAGGCAAGGAAAGAATAGTCCATGAATCCCAGTCCTTTGATAAGATGTTATCCGTTTAACTGCTTCTGCAACGGCATTATCTACGCCCAGTAAAAAGACATCACATCGTACATTAATAAATACATCTATCTCACGTTGCTGTAATTGATAACAAATAGCAGCGAGTAGCTTGGTAAATTCACTGGTATCAACCAAGGTTCTGTCTGCGCCGACTCGACTGTCTTCAATATTGATACCGACAACACCAAGCTCAAGCAATTGCTGAATATTGTCGACAATGATTTTAGGATCTCGGCTAAATCCCGCTTCAATATCCACTGTTAACGGAAGACAACTCGCTGCTTTAATACGCGAGACAATGTATCGTAATTCTTTAAAAGGAATTTCTTCACCATCTTCGTAGCCCAGCAGGCCAGCGATTGCGGCACTGGACGTTCCCAAAGCTTGATACCCTGCATTTTGTGCACATTTTGCGCTGATTGCATCCCACACATTTGCGATGAAAAGTGGCTGCGCTTGTTGGTGCAGAAGTTTAAATTCTTGCATCTTACATATCCTCTATTGGTGGTCGCTATCGTGATGCTGTTGTAGTGATTATTTAGAAAAATGAGAATGTGTACCAATGATATGAATCGACTTGTAATATAAGTCATGCTTATAATATCTGCTGCAGTTAACCCTGGGTTTATCTATTTTGTTTAAAAATATCAATCTGTTAGTTACATTTGAATGTGCAGCCAGACATAAAAGCTATAGTTTAGCTTCGACTGAGCTGTGTATTTCTCAAGCGGCTGTTAGCCAACAAATGCGACAACTGGAGCAGGCGCTAGGCGGGCGCATGTTTATCCGTAAACGCAGACAGATGGTGTTAAGTCAACAAGGACAGTTATTATTCGAACATACTCAAAAAGCACTCGGGATTATCAATCAAGGTTTAAGCCAAGTTCGCCAAGAAGTCATCGCTGGTGAACTTACGATTAGCTCAACCCAAGCCTTTACTTCGCTGTGGCTTATGCCACGATTGCAGTGTTTTTCTGAGCAGTATCCAGATATACAAATTCGCGTTGTGTCTTCTCCTCATTTTGAAGACTTGAAACAAGCACATATTGACTTGGCTATACGTTTTGGCAGTAAAGTCGCTGAATATACGCCAGATAGTCTTGCGTGTGATTATTTGGGGCAAACAGACGTATATCCAATATGTTCTGCACAATTAGCGAAAAAACTGCCGTTAAACTCTCCTATCGATCTGCTTTCTACTTGGCTTGTCACTTTGGAAAGCCCCGGCGCTTATGATTGGAAAAGCTGGTTTAATCACATCGGTATTACTGAGTATGAACAGCATAAGCAATGGACCAAGGTAACAAGCACCGATATGGCGTTAAACGCAGTTGTAAATGGTCATGGTGTTACGCTAGCAGTGCCTTATTTATGCCAGCGTCAGCTTGATTCTGGCGAGCTAGTGATTCCTTTTAAACTTGCTCATCCTTACCCCGTGAAGCGTTATATGGTCTATGACCCGCACTCTTCCAAATTAGCTCGTTTAAAAGTATTTATGGCGTGGTTAGCAACCGAGATGCCAGCCAGCAATTAAACCAGTTGGGGCTGGGGCTTAATGGCTACCCAGGTACCCTCAATTTATGAGGCTTTGGCTTTTTTTGTCATACATCTATAGGCCATAAAACTTTCAAAATTATCAAGCTCCCATCATAAAGCTTTTTTAAGATGGGGCTCAAATCTAGGTTCCATATTTCGATGCTATCGATGACTTACTTTTGATGCTAGGTTTCTCTTGGTACTGTCAATCTCGTTCAATTCTAAGGGCGTAGCATCCATATGCCGCAAATCTTAGCAGTACAAACTCGACAACAGGATTGGATAAAAAATTATCCAGCACGAGCTGAGCGTTACTTGGGCTAACCAGTTCGGCATCTACAATTTCTTCGCCGCGATTGTAGGCTCTTAGTACAAAGTTTTGCCCCAAGTAGTCGGTATCTTTGCCGCTTGGCAATGGGAGTTGAGTCAGATCTGGTTGTTCATCGCTTGCTTGAGCACGAATAAAAATTGGCCCATATTCTTTGTAGGGACCGGGAGCGCCGAACGGACAATAACTAGCAAGAATAATTTTTTCCCCAGCACGGGCCCTGCGTAAAATATCGCGACATGGCTCACCGCCTTCAGCAATTTTAAATACGACCGCTTGGTTTTGATCGTCGAGCCCTGCATTTCGTGCTTTCAATAAAAAGTCGGGACGTATTGGTGTAATAAGCGCCATAAATTATTCCTTGTAATCAATGTATTGATGAACAGCTTACGAGGAAAAATTAAGTTATACGCTCCGATTCTTGCGCACTTGAAAGCGCAAGAATCGGATGGCTGCGAAATAGACCATGGGATATGATGAGGGCAAACAGCTCCCTTGGATATAGAATCATGGCCGATACAGATGCACGTATAGTGCAGGTTGCTCAGAGAATCGAAACCGATGCCGACGAAGCGCTTAATCTTGAAGAATTGGCTAGGCAAGCAGCGATTAGTCCTTGCTACTTACAACGTAAGTTCAAGGCCATGTTTGGCGTGTCGCCCAAGATTTTTCAGAATGCCATCCGCATCAATCGATTAAAGCAATCACTTAAAAAAGGGGGCGGTATCAGCGATGCGATATTTGAAGCGGGTTTTGGTTCAACCAGCCGAGTCTATGAGCAAGTCAACCGAAAGCTAGGTATGACACCTTCTGCTTATCGTGACGGGGGCAAAAACCTCACCATCTCATTTGCCTTAAGGACCACCGTCTTCGGTCAGTTAATGATGGCCGCCACCGAGCGAGGCGTATGCTTTGTGCACTTAGCCGACGACGCAACGCATCTTCTACAAACACTGCACCGTGAGTTTCCCAATGCGCAGCTGGTAGCAAGCCCTGAAGATATGTCTCATGAGTTGGACTTGTGGATTGAAGCCCTGGAGAGTCACCTTGCCGGCAAAGGACCAAAGCCCGACTTACCGCTACACCTGCGCGGTACCGCATTTCAAATAAGCGTCTGGAAATTTTTAATGAGTGTCGAAGACGGACAACAGGTATCGTATAAACAAGTCGCGGAAGGTATCAATGCACCAAAATCGTTTCGTGCGGTGGCTAACGCCTGTGGTGCTAACAATATTGCAATATTGATCCCCTGTCACCGAGTACTACGCGGAGATGGTCAGCTCGGAGGCTATCGTTGGGGGGGACAGCGCAAAGCAAAACTACTCTCTATGGAAGCTGATCGTAAAAGATGATTTTATTTAAGTGATTGCTTTTAAATATAAAATTGTTGATTATTCTAGCCGCTCAGACAGTGACCCCTTTTATTTCTGATCCGCATTTAGGGGGCTAGCTCCCTTTGGCAACCCAATTATGGCTTGATGATTTTACGCATGTTGTGACTAACCATTTGATAACCGATGCTATTGTATAAATATTGGGCACCAGTGTTTTGATTAAAAACATGCAGCCCTATGCTCGTGACTCCCTGCTCTGCGACGACTTTTTCAATTAAATGAAGTGCAGATTTTGCGTAACCTTTTCTACGATAATTTTCATATATACCAACGTCATATATAAAAGCAGATTTGCTACTCGCTTGATCTTCAACTTTAACCCAAATATAGCCAGCATGATCACCACTTGTGTTTTCTATCACATCAAATAAGTAATTATTTTTGCTCTTTAATCCCTCGGGTAAAAGATTAAAACACTCGTTTTTAGACCTCTCTAATGCTCCTGATTTATCCCAACGGCCAGATTGAACATTTTCATTTGCATAAGCAGGGATCATTATATTTTGATACTTCGAGAATGACTCATCATTCATCGGTTTTAATGAAATTTTCATACGATTGTAAACTCTTGATTGGGGCACACTAGGCCAAGTTATGGGGCTACGTTGAGCGTTAGCGGAAAATTCGCCTGAATGAGTAAGGATAAATGCGCTGAAAGCCCACTATAGGGGCTGACTATCCAGTAACTATCTGATGATTAAACGCTAAGGTCTAGTGAAAGGCAAGGGCATGAGCGTGAGGAACTGAATGAAGCCAGACACCTTTTTACTTAAAGAGAGGGTGAGCTGAAAGAAAAATAACAAGACAGCCATCCCAACTGGCGTTTAACCTAAAAGATCGAGAACAAATATTTAGACAGCCATTCTAACTAGCCAAATTCCTGTAATAATCTAAACTGTCAATAGTTGATTTTTGGGAGTTATTGCCATGCCTCGGTCAAGACAGTCGCAAGTGAGCTTATCGGATACACCTTATTATCACGACCCAAATATTTAGACAGCCATTCTAACTAGCCAAATTCCTGTAATAATCTAAACTGTCAATAGTTGATTTTTTGGAGTTATTGCCATGCCTCGGTCAAGACAGTCGCAAGTGAGCTTATCGGATACACCTTATTATCACTGTGTTTCCCGCTGTGTTCGGCGGGCTTTTTTATGTGGCGAAGATAAGCAAACGGGCAAGAGTTATGAGCACCGACGCCAGTGGGTGGAAGACTATTTATTGCAACTTACTGCGGTTTTTGCCATTGATGTTTGTGCTTATGCAGTGATGAGTAATCATACTCATGTGGTATTGCACATCGATAAGGCCAAAGCCGAAGCCTGGTCCATGGATGAAGTCTTGGAACGCTGGCATCGTTTGCACCAAGGCACCTTACTGACTCAGATGTATCTCAATTCTGAGTTACGTCCAAAGTTAAGTGAGGTGCAACTACAGGCCATTCACGCCACAGCTGAAGTCTATCGGACTCGCCTTTTTGATTTAAGCTGGTTTATGCGCCATTTGAATGAATACATTGCTCGAGCTGCCAATAAAGAAGACCAATGTACCGGTCGTTTTTGGGAGGGGCGTTTTAAATCTCAAGCGCTTTTAGATGAAGCAGCCCTCGCAGCTTGTATGGCCTATGTGGATTTAAACCCGGTTCGCTCAAATATAGCGAGCACGCCTGAAACCTCGGACCACACCAGTATCAAACAGCGCATTCAGCAAGCCAAACAAGGTCAGCAACCCAAGCCGCTAATGCCTTTTGTCGGTAACCCCAGAGAAACCATGGCCGAAGGTTTACCCTTCGAGCTTCAAGATTACCTGCAACTGGTGGAACTTACCGGTCGCGTTATCAGAGAAGATAAACGCGGTTATATCGATGATGCACAAGCGCCCATTTTACAGCGCTTACAAATCGATGAAGAAAGCTGGTTAGCCTTGAGCACGGGTTTAGAGCATCACTTCGCCAGTGTGGTTGGGGCTGGGCATTCACTAGAACGCTATAAGCGTGAGCACAATCAACTTCGCATCAAAGGCATGGCTGCGGTTAAACGCTGGCTTGATGCTGGGTAAGTAATTTATTTATAGTCTGATTTTTTGTCGACTGAGTAGGTATTTAGCATATCTCGAATCACTATGTCTTTCGCCCTCGTGAATCGCTTCGCATTGACTAAAGCCCCAATATTTAGCGTTTTCAAGAACAAGTTGGCTCTTCAAAATTGATTTGAGTTGATGACATCGACGGATGCTCATTGGATAGTTAGAATGGCTGTCTAATTAGTTATATCTCGAATCACTACGTTTTTCGCCCTCATGAATCGCTTCGCATTGACTAAAGCTTTGATTAACGCCCCAGTATGTAAGGTTTTTAAGAACAAGTTAGCTCTTCAAAGTTGATTTGAGTTGATGACATCGACAGATGCTCATTGGATAGTTAGTATGGCTGTCTAATTAGTTTATTGGATAGTTAGAATGGCTGTCTAATTAGTTTAGTCTAATTAGTTTAAAACTCGATACACCAGCCAAGGGGAAGTCGCATCAAGTTAACCAGTTTTGGTCGGATACAACTAAACGATTTTAGCCTCACTAAAATATTGACGTTGATACTCAAGCTGCCTTAATTCTGTGAATTACAAAGCAACTACCCTCATGTGGTTTTTTGAACATTAAGACTGAAACGAGCCAAACGCGTTCTTAATTGTAGAGACTCATCTCGTTGGCTTGTGCTCTGGTTCGCTAATTTTAGTACTGCGTTGCCAATCTCGGCTAATGAGTTGTTGATCATCACAACGTTTGTATTGATTTCTTCGGTGACGGTTGTCTGTTGCTCTGCTGCGGTGGCAATCTGCGTGACCATGTCACTAGCCTCAACCACATCAGAAAAAATAGATTTTATTTCAGTCGCTTGATTATTAATAGCGTTAACGGCTTGTTCTACATTACTGGCAATAATATGCATCGCATCTAGCGAGTGTTTAGCCTTCGAGTTTAGGCTTTGGATGGTATTTTGAATTTGATGCGTCGATTGTTGAGTGCGGCTAGCTAGGTTTCGTACTTCATCTGCGACCACAGAAAAACCTCTTCCATGGGCTCCTGCTCTTGCCGCTTCGATGGCCGCATTGAGGGCTAACAAGTTAGTCTGTTCGGAAATATCTTCAATCATCTTAGTCATCTCATTAATCTGAATCACACCGCTGTTAAGTTCATCAACATGTTGACTGGATGAATGAATATGCGTCGCGTCCGCTTTGGTTCCTTCGGCCATTTTTTGCATAATAAGGCTACCGTTTTGAGCGCTGGCACTTACGTTTTGAGTTTTATTGGCGGCCACTTCGGCATTTGATGCGATTTGCACAATGGTCGCCGACATTTGAGTCATCGCTGAGCCGAGTAGCTCCATTTGTTCTTGTTGTGATTGAATTTGCGCACTACAACTATTTCCTAGTGTGTGAAATGTTTCTCCATCGTGATGCGCTTGATCTAGTAAAGCCATTGAGTCACACAAAATTTGTCGAATCGTTTCTCTGAGCAAGGCTACGCTTTCGGTGATTTTAGCGAATTCTCCCTTTTCGAAAGGTTCACTCTTTACAGAAAAGTTGCCGAGATTCATTTCTTCTAGCTGTTGACGGACTTGTCTGATCTGGGCGACCAAGCTTAGATAAAATCGAATAAAGGCCAAAATAATGGCAATCGAACAAAGACCAAGAGTGACGATTAAATAGTTATTTTGAATGTTTGTAGAATAATGCACGAAGTTTGTAATGAAGAGGGCTGACAAGGATACGAACATCAGAAGTAACAGGCGCAGCTTGATGGAAAAAATTGTATTCCGCATAAAAATTTAACCAGTAATGGATCGCAATCTATGATCTCATATTCCAAATACGGTTTGCCAAAGCATCTAAGGGAAGTGATTTTTCACCTATGAAACATCGACCTGAAGGCGCGTAAATGTTGACTAACTATCGATCCAAACAGGTCATATCGAACGATAATAAAGCTCGAGCATTTTTGTTTACTGGGATGAGTTTGTTTATAGGGGCTGTTGGTCGTAAGGGAGGGATTGAATAGGGGCTACCCGAGTGGCTCTGTTCGGCAGATGCGGCCTATTCGCCACATCCACCGAGATGTTTATTGCTTCTCAAAAGCACCTAAATCTGGTGCAAGGCCTAAGCTGGGTAAACCTACGTCAACGCCAGCATCGATTAAGTCGCTGTCTGATTTCAGTTTGAATAAATCGTTATCGGCTAAGCTGCCATCGATATTTCTTTCCATGGTAGCTAAAGAAAGATCCAGGCTGAGAAAATCTGCCGCGCTGAGCGATACACCGCCATTCCATGAATTCGCCAGCTGGTCGGCATTGCTAATATTCTCACTGCTAGATAAGGATATATTGTTGCGGAAGATGTGCGTCTCGCCATCGTTGAGGGAATTACCAAAGCCAAAATTAATGCCGTTATCATAGGCGGTGTTATTGAGCAGTGTGATTCCGCCAGCATTGTTGTTTTGGTCAAAACCTTTCAGCGGATTCCCAAAAGCGACGGAGTTGCTGATCCGATTATTGGCCGCCTTAAAATTTCCGCCTAATTTAAATCCATTACCGTTGCCGGAGAAGCCGCCATAGCCCCATACGTCAACGCCATTACGAAAAGCCCAGCTATTTTCGATAATCACCACTTCATCACTGTCGTAGGTATCAAAGCCATCGTCGGAATTTTCCCAAGCGCGACAACCAATAAACTTATTGCCCGGCCCTTGGGTTTGCTTGGGGCCAAAGCCATCGGCCATGCTACCATCCTTTTTAGGGTCGTAATTACGATAAGCATCGGAGTTAATCACCGTGGTATAGGCCCCCCCTTTATTAATTTCTAAACCAGTATTGCGATTGTGGTGGAAAGCGCAGTTTTCAAAAGTATTATGTTTACCCTTTACATAAACCCCTTGATAGCCAGCACGAGTCACTTCAATGCCTTTGAAATACCAATAATCACCATTTAAGGCAAAGCCATAGGAGTTTTGTACCCATTGCTGTTCGGGGAAAGAGAAATCGATAATCGCACGGCCACAATTGGCTGCCACCACACTGATTGGTGCGCCAGCCTGTCCCGATTTGGCGAGAGTGATGGTATTGGCAACACCGCTGGTATAAGGAATGTTGTAGCTGCCAGCTTGCAACAGGATCATTTCGCCTGCACCGACTAAGTTCAGTGCACTGTTAAAATCTAAGGCTGAGTTGAAGCTGTCGCCATTGGCCCAGCTGGTTCCTGTGGGGGATACGTAGTAAATATGATTGGCGATAACGCCGCTGGTTTCCCCTGCACAGCTGGCTGCCCCGCTAGCCGTCGCTTGTGCTGTATTCGAGTTATATTGGCTGCCCGCTAAACCATATTTGATCCAATAGTAATAGGTGGTTCCCGCGCTGGTATCTTGATCGACATAAGTCTGTGCGCTATTGCTAAGACTAGCGATCCGCACTCGGCCACTGGGATCGGCATCTGTATCGCGATACAGTTGGATACTCGATACCTCTCCAGCCTTCGACCAATTTAAATCAATGGTTGCGTTGTTGGCACTGGCATTTAAGCACAGGTATTCGCCACAGACTGTATTGTAAGTGGTGGCACTGGCTACGGCTGAATTATACTGCTGACCGTTGGCGGTGAATTTGAGCCAGTAATAATAAGGGCTGGCGAGTTGTATGGTGTTATCGCTATAGCTGGTGGTTGTAGTATTTAGGGTGGCTATGCGCGTTCGGCCACTGGGGTCGGCGTCGGTATCGCGATAAAGCTGAAGATTGCTTACGGTTCCTTCAATGGTCCAATTAAGAGCGATTGCTCCGGCACTGGGGCTGGCCGCTAAACAAACACTGGCACCGCCGCCACTGCCACAATTTGCCGCGAGTACTGCAATACTTGAAGAGCCGCAGCCAAATAATAATAAGCTGATGAATACGGTACGTAACATGTTTAAATCCCTCTATTTATACTTAGTCCGTTGATAAGGATTACAGTTGGTCTCTGTTGTTTGATCGTTAGCTGCTATCTATGGCGTATATACGAGTTATCGCTTCGGCTAATAACAATCAAATAACAGGATGCTTAAATTAATCGAGAGCTTACGGATTACAGCTATTTCGCAGGCTCTTGTTATTTGTAATATCTTAGCATTAGAGAATTGGCTCGGGCATGGAATGCTACTGATTATTTGAATCATGTGGACTCGAGCAACTTTTTGCCTCTTCGTGCTGGTGACCGCAATTGATAAAGTTGCGCCAATTTTGATTGGTGAGGGAGCGCAGATCCTGCGCAAGTTTAGGCTTGCTGCAACATCAATTGAACTTGTTTACCAATAGTTTCGATGGCTCGCTCTATTCGCTCGTTGGGAAGGTTGGCATAATTGAGGCGTAAACAGTGCTGATACTTATTGGCTGCCGAAAACAAGTTTCCCGGAGCGATACCAATGCGTAATGGTTTTAAGCGTTCATTCAGTTGTTCGGCATTGATTTGTTCTGGTAGTTCGACCCACAAGAAAAACCCGCCTTGCGGACGACTGATTTTGGTTCCTTTGGGGAAGTAGCGCTTGAGCCACTGTAGCATCAGGTCTCGATTGCTTTGGTACTGTTGTTTGGCCAGGCGGAGGTGTTTTTCGTAATACCCTTGTTCAATAAAATCGGCCACTGCCAATAACGGTAGGCTATTGGCGCCTAAGGAACTTACAAATTTTAAGTGGGTGAGCATTTTACCGAAACGTCCGGGGGCAACCCAGCCCACTCGTAAACCGGGGGCGATGGTTTTTGAGAACGAAGAACAAAACAGCACTCGCTCGTTACTATCGTAAGATTTAAGGCTGCGTGGCCGAGGGTGTTGATACACCGTATCCCCGAGGATGTCATCTTCAATAATGGCGAAGTCATACTTTTCTGCCAAGCGAAGGAGTTTGAGTTTATTTTTTTCGGGCATCTGATAACCCAGCGGGTTATTTGAGCTAGGGATCAGCTGTAGTACCTTAATTGGCCATTGCTCTAGCGCAAGCTCGAGAGCGGGCAGACTAATTCCCGTTTCGGGGTGGGTCGGAATTTCTAAAACTTTGAGCTGATTTGACTGAATGGCCTGCATCGAGCCGTAGAAGTTAGGAGAGTCTATCGCAACAATGTCACCGGGTTGGGTGAGAGCTTTTAGGCTTAAGGACAAGGCTTCTTGGCAGCCAGCGGTAATTTGAATGTTATCGGGGTGGATATGGCAGCCTGAGTTTTGCATTAAGCGTGCGATCTGTACCCGAAGTTTATACAGGCCATTTCCTTTGTCACAGCTAAATATTTGTTTGCTGTTGTTTTTAATTTGCTCGGTCATCAAGCGCTTTAAGGGCTTAAGGGTTGTCGCAGTGGTATCCGGTGAGCCTCGACCAAGCGCCAGAAAGTGGTCGTTACTTTCGGTCATGGTGAGATCTAATACCTGCTGCCAGTTATCAATTAGCACTGGGCGCTGTTCGGGTTGACTCAGCGAAGGTAAGGGTTGTTCTTGTTGGCGCGGACTCACGTAGTAACCGGACTTATATTTGCTATGCACAAAACCAGCGTCTTCTAACAGGCGGTAAGCTTCTTGAACGGTTGAAATACTCACGCCGCGTCGTTGACTCATTTCGCGGATTGACGGCAGCTTTTGCCCAATCGGGTAATAGTCTTGCGTGATCTGTATTTGTAGTTCGTGGGCAAATTGTTGATATAAGGTCATCCTACCTCCTTCTCTGCAGGGCTCAGTAATAACATGTCTAAGTACAGATTAGCAAAAATAAGTAGAAGAACATGACAGATAGATGGATGAAAAGCATTACAGATGGCCATTTTGTGGTTCTGTCATGCAAAGATAAAAATTATCTGAATCTGTCATGCTCGGTGACTGAATTTTATACTGAAAGGGTCATCATCAAAGTACAGGAGAGATGCAATGAGACTCTTATTTCAAGTTCGTTTATTGGCTCACCGTTTACAGCAAACACTAGCTGCTTATCAAATGCTCGCACGTAGCCGTCGGGCCTTGGCAAAGCTGAGTGATGATCAGTTGGCTGACATTGGGGTAAGCCGAGTGCAGGCCCAACGGGAGGCTGACCGTTTTTTTTGGCAGCGGACAAAGTCTCGCCCGAAAGTTAATTTACAGCGTCCTGCGCCAGTGGCTACAAGCCATAAATCGGTCTCATTGGGCCTCTAAGGCTCTCAAGCTTGTTGGGCCGCGCTCCAGTCAATTATCCTTGTTTTGCTGCTTTTAAATAAGCGGGGCGTAGCTGAACTTTGGCAAGGTAAGCTTGGGTATGGCTTCGCTCTTGCAGTAAGCCTTGGCTGTCGGCGATTTCTAATACAATTGTCATCATAATGTCGGCAGCACTGAACTGCTGGCCTGCAAAGTAGGGCTGCTGGCTTAAATGTTGTTCAATATAAGTAAAATCAACGGCGAGTTCTTTGCCAATGTAAGAGTCTAAAGGCTGACTTGCATCGCGTTGTTCTAAACCTAACAGCAGGTGAGTGATCACCGGTAAGGCGAGCGAGCCTTCTGCAAAATGCAGCCATTCCACGTAACTGTAATAGTCTGGGCTGTCTTTCGTGGGGCGAAGCGCTTGTTGCTCGCTTTTGTCTAACAGATATTCCATGACTGCTCCCGATTCACATAGAGTTCGCTGCTCATCAACAATAATCGGCGCTTTTCCCAGAGGGTGGATTTTTTTCAAACTTGGTGGTGCTAAATTACTCACCGGATCGCGTTGATGAACGACGACTTGATAAGGCATGGTGAGTTCTTCGAGTAACCACAGAACGCGCTTGGAACGAGACTTTTGTAGATGGTGCACAGTAATCATGAGTTTTCCTTGGAGATGTTGAATGGCGCTTCAAGATGTATTGAAGCGCCGCTGTTTGGCTTATAGCGCCGCTTGGTAGATTTGACGGCTAAGATCTAGGTTGATTTGTTGGTCTTCACCGAGTGCTAGCATTTGGTGCTGTTCAAGCTTGGCTAATAATAATTCGACATCTTGGTCGCCCAAGTCTATTTCCGATAAACGGGTTGGCACCTGCATCGCTTTAAAAAATGCTTCGGTGGCAGCAATTGCTTGCTCGATCCGTTGCGGTTCATCGCCTTCGGTGATGCCCCAGATCCGCTCTGCATATTGTAATAACTTGGCGGCTTTGGTCTCTCTACGGATTTTCATTACTGCGGGTAGAGTGATCGATAAACTGCGGGCGTGATCCACACCAAACGCGGCCGTGAGTTCGTGGCCAAGCATATGACTAGCCCAATCCTGTGGTACCCCAGCACCAATTAATCCGTTTAAAGCCATGCTGGCGGCCCACATAATATTGGCGCGAACCTCAATGTTATCTTTGGTTTCGGCGGCTAGGGCTTTTGGCCCTTCTTCGATGAGGGTGAGTAAGATCCCTTCGGCGAAGCGGTCTTGAATTTTACCATTCACAGGATAGGTGAGGTATTGCTCCATCACATGAACAAAGGCATCTACTACGCCGTTACTAACTTGGCGCGGCGATAAACTTAAGGTGACACTGGGATCGAGGATAGCAAATTGCGGCCGTACAGCTGCCGCCATGAATGGCAATTTGTTCCCATCACGGGTCACGACCGCACCAGCATTGGTTTCAGATCCGGTGGCTGGCAAAGTGAGCACTGCACCTAAAGGGAGCGCGCTGTCTACCGGATGGCGTTTAGCAATGATGTCCCAAGGATCATCACCTTGATAAAGCGCCGCTGCGGCGATGAATTTACTGCCATCGATGACCGATCCACCGCCAACGGCGAGAATGTAGTCAAGCTGTTCTGTTTTGATTAATTCAACGGCTTTGATCAAGGTCTTGTACTGCGGATTTGGCTCGATCCCAGAAAATTCAACCCAGTGATGGCCTGCCAAGGCTTCGGTGACTTGCTGATAGACGCCATTATTTTTAATCGAGCCGCCGCCATAGGTGAGTAATACCCGCGCATCGGCAGGTAGCTGTTGTTGTATATTGGCGATTTGACCTTCACCAAAATGAATTTGGGTGGTGTTTTGAAAAGAAAAATTTAACATCTTAATTCCTTCATAGTTTGTTTTTTCGGCTCAAGGCTGTTGAGTGATGCCGCTTTGTCAATGGAACAAAGCAGCATTCTTCAGCACAGTATCAACAGGTCTTAAACTTAAGCGAGTTGTTGTAAGAGTTTCTCGGCGGTCATCTCAGATGAGGCTGGGTTTTGACCGGTAATCATTAAGCCATCTTGTACAGCATAGGGATTCCAGTCGGCGATACTTTGGTAGTCTGCACCGCGGGTTTTGAGTTCATCTTCTAGTAAAAACGGAACTACCTCGCTTAACTGCACTGCATCTTCTTCACTATTGCTAAAGCCAGTAACGCTTTTACCTTTGACTAATAACTCACCATCGCTTTGCTTCACGTTGAGCAGTGCAGCAGTGGCGTGACAAACGGCAGCCACAGGCTTGTGTTGTTGGATAAAGCTTTCCAATAAGCCAATTGATTGGGGGTTATCGCTTAAGTCCCAAAGTGGGCCATGACCGCCAGGATAGAAGACTGCATCGTAGTCACTGGCATTCACATCAGCAAGTTTTAGTGTATTGGCAAGATGTTTCTGAGCTGTTTCATCTTGGTCGAAGCGACGAGTGGCGTCGGTTTGAAAATCGGCTAGTTCACTGTTTGGATCGATTGGTGGTTGGCCGCCCTTAGGAGATGCAAGGCTAATCGTTGCGCCAGAATCTAAGAATACGTAATAAGGGGCTGCAAACTCTTCTACCCAAAAACCAGTTTTGTGGCCGGTGTTGCCTAGTTCATCGTGTGAGGTTAGAACCATTAAGATTTTTTTTGCGTTGCTCATATCGCGATACCTTATTGAATTTATTTGTTTAGGGCGTGGGCATCACGCCAATGACCAGCAGTGTAGTCCTCTATAAACAATGCGACAATGTAGATTAAATAGACATTATTGGTTTAATTATTGATACAATTGTAGCCAGATAGCTAATTAACTAGGGGACTGGTCCCATGAGTATGTCTTTTGAGCAGTTAAAAAGTATGGTGGTATTTGCTCAAGTGGTTGAACAAGGCAGTTTTAGTGCTGCGGCCAAACACATCGGGATTACCCGTGCAGTAGTGAGCTATCACGTTAAAAAACTTGAGTCTAACTTAGGTGTGAGTTTGCTTAATCGCTCCACTCGCAGTTTGCATCTGACTGAGGCGGGAGAACAGTATTATCAGCGCTGCCATAATATTGCCGAGCAAGCTAAGGCTGCCAACATGCAAATGGAAAATATCAAACAGGAACCGGAAGGTTCGTTGAAAATTTCTTGTCCGGTGAATGTTGGTTTACGGATTATTGTGCCTGCGCTTAATTTGTTTCGAAGCTTGTACCCCAAAATCAATATCGATTTAGTGTTGAGTGATGAAGTGGTAAATGTCATTCAAGAGGGGTTTGATTTAGCGATCCGTGGCGCTGTATTGGAAGATTCAGGCTTGCAAGCCAGCAAACTGATTACGCTGAATACTTGTTTATGTGCCTCGCCACAGTATTTAAATCAGTATGGTCGTCCTCGTTTGCCTGCGGACTTAGATGCTCATCAATGGGTGATTTATACCACGGGTTCGAATACTTTAAACCTGCGTAAAGGGCACCGCTCTTTTAGTATTCGCACCAAAGGCGGGATTAGCACCAATAACGCAGCAGCTCGTACAGCCTTCATTGAAGGGGGCCATGGCCTAGGCCGAGTACCGTTATATGATGCTCAACCTCGGATAAAACTGGGTTTGTTAGAAGTGCTTATGGAAGATTATCAGCTGGATGACATTGATGTGTACGGGGTTTATCCCAAGGGGGCCACAAGGTCTAAAAAGTTGCGTTTACTCATCGATTATTTAAAGCCTTATTTGGCCAAACAGGCTCGTTAGTCAAGTCAGTGGCATCAAGCAAGGCCATCGTGAGTCATGGCTTGTTGTATGGGCAGCGGGGCTTCGTTATCTCGCCCCTTCGCGCCTGTTAAGCGTAATTGCCTTTTCTGGGCATGCCGCAACACATAAGCCACAACCTTCACAGGCCTCAATGTTGGGCATTAAAGCTTGCTGCCAGCCATGTGCCAAGCCTTTAAGTTTTCCTAGTAAGGAAAGCTTGCTGCGTTCCGCTGCGGGTAATACATCGATGAAGAATACATTTTTTGGGCAAACGACTGCGCATTCACCTTTTCCCTCGCACTTGTTGCGATTAATCACCGGCACAATAACACCAGGCTCTTGTTTGCAAACTCTAGTCTGAGAATGTTGTTGATGACTCATAATCTGTACCTTTGTTTGTGGTGTTGTAAACGAAAACTATGTGGCATGAAAGATCTGCTGTTAACGCCATAAAAAGCCAGAAATACGTTTGCCGAATAAGAGTCCGGAATAGATTTTTTCGGCGGACTCGGTGCGTTTCATCGCAGCTCCAAAGCAGATATGCATTGGTAATAAGTGATCTTCTCTACGATGGCAATCTCGCGCCGATGGCGCAAGCTCCCAATTTAGTAATCTATTTATGGTTTCTTCGATTGGTGTTGCTACGAGTGTCTCGGTGAGCCAATCATCAAACGCCGCGCTATGTTCGAAGCTTCCGTTACGTTCGTGGAACGACATCCCCGATCCAATGATCAATATGCCTTGCTCCCGTAAGGAGGCGATTGCTTGCCCTAAAGCGATATGTTTAGCAGGGTCTAAGGAATGTAATAAAGATAACTGTACAACTGGAATGTTGGCCTCAGGATACATCAGCATTAAGGGCACGAAAGTACCGTGATCATAACCTCGATGTTGATCCAAATTGCAGTGGATATCGTGAGCCCGTAATAAATCGGCTACGTTTTGAGCGAGGCTTGGCTCTCCCGGCGCAGGATATTGGTATTTATAACATGCCGCTGGAAAGCCACCGTAGTCATAGATCATTTGTGGCTGAAGAGCAGATGAAATGGCCGCAATATGACTCTCCCAATGAGCGCTAATCATTAAAATTGCTTTGGGTGTCGGCAGTTGTTTATGCACGCTTTTTAAAAAAGCAGTGAGATCTTGATGGCCGGGTTCATCTAAAAGTGGCATGGGGCCACCACCGTGCGGTAAATATAAAATCGGCATCAATTCCTTGTGCCCAATATGCTGATGAGTCGCGAGCATGAAAATACCTATATAGACCAGTTGTTATTTAACTTACTGTGATAGCTTGATATAGAAAGACCACCCAAATTGGTGGTCTCTTATTGAACGTTTCGATCTTATGAGGAAAGCTCAGCACTTGGTGTTGTTTTTTTAGCAAACAGCAGACTGTCTTTTTTACGAGCAAAGAAAATGATGATCGAAAAGACCAATAGCAAGGCAGCAGCGGGCAGTCCTTGAGGATCGTACTGAAAGTGGTAGTAGATCGCTCCAAGCATGATCAGAGCTAGGCCTACGGCCGCGAGTGAACTGAGTTTTTTGATGAAAATGCCAATCGCACCAGCAATTTCAAATAAGCCAATGAAGTAGCCAAAAAAAACTGGGAGGCCGAGAGTGGCAAATGATTTATGCAGCATTTCAACGCCCATTAATTTACCAATGCCGCCAGCAAGAAAAGCCAAAGCCGTGAGAGCAAGGATGACCCAAAGGCCATACTGTTTAAATTTATTCATAGGTCACCTATTGAAGTTGTTGAGTTAATTTTCGTCAGTATAGGCTTAAGCTAATTAATTAAAATTGATTGTATTTCATCAAGAGTATAACTTTAGGTTATGATTTTGGGCGGCGGCTACAATAAAGGAAGATGACAGCATGACATTAGAGCAATTAAGAATGCTACAAGCCGTGATACAAGAGGGTTCATTACAGGCCGCCAGTCATCGACTGTTTAAAACGCAACCGGCGATAAGTAAAGGTTTACAGCAGTTGGAAAGCGCTTTAGGCATTAGTCTACTTGATCGCTCTGGATATAAATTGAAGTTGACTCAGCAAGGAGAGCAGATCTATCAAAAGGCATTGATGTTGCTTGAGCAGAGTGAACAACTCAATGAAATGGCGAAACATTATAAAACAGGTTATGAACCTAAGGTGGTGATTGCGGTGGATGCCATGTTTGATTTGGCAACCCTGGTGCCCATCTTTGAACAAATTCAAAATGAGTTTCCGCAAACCCAAATTATATTGAAGCAAGAATTTGTTACGGGTGGAATTGACTCGGTGGTTCAGCGAAATGCTCAGCTTGCGATTTCTGCTTCAGAAGCTGATTTTCTCAATAGTTTTAAATTGGTAACTCAGCATATTCATACCCAAAGTATCGTTAATGTTGCTGCGCCAAAGATGCTTTCTAGGTATCCGCATCTAACCGAGTCTTCTCAATTAAAAGACGAATATCAAATTATTGTTCAGGACTCCGGCAGTTTGACTAAGGATGTTGAGTTAGATGTACAGCAAGGCCAGCGAAAATGGTATGTGAATGATTTTCATAGTAAGCGCACCTTGTGTTTAAGCGGTATTGGTTGGGGGCGTTTACCATATTTAATGGTAAAAGAAGATATTCAAATGAAAAGATTAACTCCGATTGAACTGATTGATACCCCGGTGGAAATTGAAGTTAAAAGTTACGTGATGAAGCTTAAAAGCCAAGTATTGGGCCCCGTCGCAAATCGCTTATGGGACCTAATTAGTCGCTTGGAACATCGATCATGAGCGTTAAGCTTTAAGGTATTTGAATTCTGATTGATGACATGTTCTAGCTCTTTCTAGGGCTGCGCTGGAGAAAACTATTATTGGTTTACTTAGGTATTAGCCCATGGGGGAAAGCTATGATTAGTTGTTCATAGTCGTGTTATTGATAAACCTTAGGTTGCCATATTTGCATTAAGTTTTCTGGGTTTTCAATGGCTGTAAATCCGTATTGAGCATACAACTCGTGTGCATCTCTGGTCGCTAATAACATACGCCTTAAGCCTTGTAATTCAGGATGAGAAATAATCTTTTCAAGCAGCCATTTACTCAAGCCTTGTCCGCGGTGCGATTCAACGATGAATACATCGGCTAAGTAGGCAAAAGTGGCCCTATCCGTAATTAGGCGTGCAAAGCCAACTTGTTTTCCAACTGTTTCGAATACCCCAAAACAGAGTGAATTCAAAATCGCTTTTTTGAGGGTTTCTCTAGGGATCCCATTTGCCCAATAGCTTTGAGATATAAAGTGATAAATAAACTCAAAATCTAAGTCATTTGGATCGGTACTGATCTGAAAACCTTGCACTGACATATTCTCCTGAAGCATCAAGTACTATCGATGTAAGTTGTTTATTGGCTTGCGCGGATTAGCAGCGCCGTAATAATCGAGCGGGATTACCAGCATAAATACCCGGTTTGGTAATATCTTTGGTGACGACGCTACCGGCACCAATCACCGTTTGGTCACAAATAGTTACAGCTAAAATGGTTGCATTCGAGCCAATCGTGACTTGGTCCCCAATTTTGGTTCTGCCCCAAGAATCAGGGTCTGCGTTTGGCTTACCATCTTTAAATAAATCGTTGGCAAACATGACGCCGTGTCCGATAAAACAATCTGCGCCAAGGGTGACAAATTCGCAAATAAAGCTATGAGACTGAATTTTAGTTCGAGGGCCAATCGAGGTGTTGTTTTGGATTTCGACAAAAGGGCCGATAAATACATCATTCGCGAGTGAACAACCATACACATTGGAAGGCTCAATAATGGTAACGTTCTCGCCGCATTCGACATCTACAATTTGTGCTTTTAAGAGCCGAGGATTTGCCATCTTGCCTCCAAAATATAAGACCGAACAATCGGCGAGCAATTGTCTCGAGCTGCTACTTTGCCTGATTTTGCTGTTTACCTTTGTAAGCTAGAGTTTATGAGGCTTGGCTAAATGAATCAATGCTAATGCGACTTAGTACCCATAGAGGCTGAATTGATGACATATTGGGGCACTCATTTTTAGCTTGCTATTCTTTACTAAATGGGTTGTATTTATCGACTTTGGTGTTGGTTTTAGGTGCAGGGCGGTTGAATGGAATTACAGATATATCAAGTGGATTCTTTTACACAAGAACTATTTAAAGGGAATCCTGCTGGGGTATGTATCACTGATAAACCCTTGGATGAATCATTAATGTTTTCGATTGCTACGGAGATGGCTATATCGGAAACAGCTTTTCTATCGCTCAATGATATGAATTTGCGTTGGTTCACGCCCAAAGTTGAAGTGAAACTGTGTGGTCATGGTACCCTTGCTGTGGCGCATATTCTGCAGCAGAGCGGTGTCGCGGAGATAGGCCAACAGCTCGCCTTTTCCACTTTATCTGGAACTTTGTTGGCCAACATTCAGCCTCAACATATTGCCATGGACTTCCCAGAGCCTGTGCTCGAAATGTCCCCGACCGTTGACACTCAGTTTCTTGAGTACTTAGGGATTAGGGGGGAGCAAATCTTGGGGATGGCAAGCTTTGATGACAAGCTGTTAATCGAAATTGAGAGCGAGCAACAGCTTTTAGCGCTACAGCCCAATTTTGAGGCCTTAAAACAGTTGGTGGGACGTGGCGTATTGGTTACTTGCCATGCTTCTCGCGATGATTTGGATTGTATTTCTCGTTACTTTGCGCCTTGGGTTGGAGTGAATGAGGATCCGGTGACAGGCTCTGCACATTGTGCCTTAGCGGCCTATTGGGGCGATAAATTGTCTCGTACTTATCTCAAGGCTTACCAAGCTTCAGAGCGGGGCGGTTTTGTTCAACTTGAACGGATTGGCAAGCGCCGGGTTAGTTTGATTGGTAATGCCGTGACCAGCTTAACCGCAACTCTCAAATTGTAATGATGGAATGAGATACAAGCCGTTATTACTCCCAGTGAGCGGCTTGTTCTTCTAACTCAAAGGCGATGGAACGGCCTTTGTCCACTAGCTGTGTCACTGTGCTTGGCGAGCCATCGGCATTCAAGCTCACTAAACCAATACCCGAAGCATTTAGTAAACGCTCACCTCGTGCGGCTTGTTCTGGTCGATGAGGGATAATCTTCATTCGCCGACGTTTAGTGAACCAGTTAAGTGGTGAACTAGGCGAATAGAGCCAGCGATTGGCTCTGTCTAGCCAATCGAGTAAACGGCTGGGGAATTGATTTTTAATACCGCTACTGGTGATCTGCCAAATATCTGGGCCAGCGTTTTGTCCTCGTAGTTCAATGCGATAGGCAAAGGAGTAATGTACATCTCCTGATAGGATCACAAAATGACGGGGAGTGTTGGGGTGTCGAAATAAGTTTAATAGCGCGTTTGCCGAACCGGGGTGCGCCATCCAGTTTTCGGCATCAACTAACAACGGTTTGCCCAACCAAGTAAATAGTCGTTGAATCGCTTCAATTAGTTTCACTCCAAAAATGGGGGCAGGTGATACCATGATGACCGCATCGAGGCCGAGTAACTGCTGCTGTAGATCGGTTAATGCTTGCCAATCCATGAGTCCCGAAGGGGCGCTTAGCTTGCGCTCGGAACGCCAGCGGTGGGTGCGAGTATCAAGCACAATTAAGGGCGGCTGAGTCTTCCACTGGTAATGCCAGTCAGCAAAGCTGAGCAGCTGATCAATTAAGCTTAAATGGGCTTCGCTGCCGGGTTGCTGTAAGGCTGCTTGTAAGTCGTTAAGCATATTTGCAGAAAACTGTTGAGGATTGTTTCCCCAAGCCTGACAAAGTAAATAGCCACACAAGGCATTGCCGATAATTCGTTTGGAAAAAGCATGTGAATAGGCACTTTGCTCCCATGCGGCGGATAGGTTCCAATCGTCGGTTATATCGTGATCGTCAAACATCATGGCACTAGGTAAGTGAGCCAGTATACGCTGTACCTGAGTGAGGCCAGCAGCGAAGCGAGTGATCACTTCTCGTTGTTGCTGATAGTGCGCGAGTTGCTCGGGTTTGAGTGCTTCCGGGGGCGTTAAATCAATATTTTTCCATACACTGGGCGACCACACTAACAGATACATGGCTAATACTTCAGCCAGTGAAATCAAGTGATTTTGCGCGCTGTCAGAGGTGAATATGGGCTTTTTCACGCCGCCAAATAGAGCTTTAGCGACTCCACCTTGTTGTTGCTCTACAGGAAGTAGCTGTTGTCGAGCCATATAATGGGCTTGTTGCTGATGTAATTGTTGGCTGTTTTGAATTTGCGCGGCAGTAAAGCTTTCCTCGGCGATGGCCAGTTGTTCGATTAGTTGGTGGATCGCGACCAACATGGGGGTGGCCACGTCGTCTGCGTAAATTTGATCTCCGCTCATCATGAGCAAGCTAGGCCATTGCGCGTGAGGATGTTCAGCTAGGTAACGGTCGGCCATGACTAAGCCGTCGGCGCTCGCAAAATGAGGCTTGCGGCATGAACCATGGAACAAACGATTGATTTGCTGCGGAACCTTAAACCCTGGGAGTTTACGTGGTGGATATACGAGATCCGGTGCCCAATCTTGCCAACTTAAAGCTTGTGTTTGTTGCGCTAAATACAGCTTTAAATCGTAGCCAATCCAGGTCTCCAGTGGCAGGGTACGAGGCAGTTTAATGTCGAGTAAGTGGTAGTAGAGCTTTTCACCAGCAACGATACTACATAGGCTGTCGGCCAGCTGCGTTTGCGTGAGCTCAATCGCCGATTGCTGCTCAGGATAGAGCTTGAGGCTGATCGATACCGCTTGTGAAGTGGCGAACCAAATGGTCACCTGCTTGCGTTCAATACGGCGGAGTATAGGACCTGCTAAAACCAATGCTAATTCATTATCATTCATGAGAAAAGTATACTAACGATGCTGTAAATGGCCACTATTCCCCCAAAAACATCGTATTTTGGTCATGAAATCAAACAGTAATCGCTACTACTCTCGCTAGCTTTGTTGTTGAAGATGGATTTTAAAGTCAAAGCTTGCTCATATTAGTGTTGTTTGTTCTCGAGTAATTGCTGTAGCGCTAGTGGTAAGTAACTGCGTAAGCGTTGGCTTAGATTATGTTGTTTTTTTTGCCAAAGGATCCCCAAATAAACAAGTGCTAAACCAAGCAAACTTAAGGATATGGGGAATAACCAGCTATCTTTGAAAACGCTATAAGACAAGTGGTACAAGTAATAACAGCAGCCGAGTGAGCCAAAAATCACAAATACGCGACGCACCAAGATCACTCCACATAGCATTAAGCTGAGATTGATGAGGCAGTAAACCAATTTGGCTAACTCACTATCCAATTGTTGCATGCTTAAACCACCCCAAAAGCTTAATACGCCGAATAGATAGAGCCAAAAAGCATAGTCGGCAGAATGTCGGCTGCGAATGTCGACCCAGAAGGCAATCAAACACATCATTAAACCAAAGTACATCGACACCAAGGCTCTAAATTGGTAGTCAGGACGTTCACCAGTCAGCATCACGGCAACATCCATGCTTAGGTACCAGAGGGTCACCGAAATCGGAAATAGCATGAAGGGAAAGCGATATATCCAGCTGAGTAGCAGGCCCACCGCTAAAGTAGCCAACTCCATATACAGCCATTGCCATTGCACATAACGATGGTAATCTTGATAGTGACTTTTTGAAGGCCACCACCCCATGGCTTGTTGTAAACCATAGACTGCTAGTGGGGTGAGGCAAATCACCAAGCTGGCCGTTAGCCCAGCGGGGATGAGATGACCCTGCTTTTTAAAATGTTGGCAAAGAAATATAGCCAGCACCGCATAGCTCAAACTGATGCCCACCAAGCCCCATCCGCCAAAACTTTCCCAGCCTAGATTCATAAACACGGTCATCGCGCCAATCGCGATTAGTCCACCAAAGTAATACAGCAAATGTGTGAGATTAAAGCGCGGACGACTATTTTCTTGTTGCTGTAAAAATTGAAATAGGGCTTCGGCTTGTTGAAGGCTAATAATGTTGGCTTTTGCTGCTTGGCGTAAGTTCTGCAGGGTAATATGAGGCATTGAGTCGATCCGTGATGGCGATTGGTCTGCTTGTAGTTTGCCAAGATTTCGCTTAGAAATCTCATGTTTGAGCTAACTTTGCGAAAGCTAATTGTGGATGCTTGTTTACCCTTGAGCGTGGTTCAATTTAAGGGCGCGAGCTTTGAACTACACTTGAATGACGTGAGGGAAAAATAGGACTCAGCATGAAGCGAGTACTCACATACTGGATAGGCTTTTGCTGTGGTTTATTTAGTGGCGATAGTTCAACTGACGATTTGCTGGTTGGTAAAGTCTGTCCGGTAAGCTATCAGCAGCAAGCTTTGGGGATATTGGTGTTTTCTCAAGCTTGGTATCATAGTGGCCGACAGCAGGCTTCTTATGTCGCCCGTGATAATGCCACTGGCGTGGGGGTCGAGATCCATCTTTTCACCAACCGTTCAGGAGAACTCGAGCTAGAAAATCAGGCGAATTGTTCTCGTTATCGGATGTTGCAAGTGCGAACCACGAATCGGCGTTTACTCGCCGATGAACTTGGCTCTCAGGTCGATGCTCCTGCTCAGTTGTTAGAGCCTTTCTATGATACCGAGCCTCTTGAGTACGGTTATGGGGTGCATGCCACGCCACAAGATCACTTCGATAAACCTTGGCAAGGCCGACCTAAACGGGCCTCAACGCTTGCGATTTACGATACCCCTTTTGTCTCCGATGCGCTGGGTAAACTTGGTCAGAATATTGAGGTCGATTTTGAAACCTGCGTGGTATGCCAACGAGACGTAGGTTATGACAGTATATTGTCCTGTGGGCGCTGGGGTTATCAGCGCGAGTTTTTAGATGAGCGTAGCGGTTGGGCGGAACCGGAGTATAAGGAGGCGACCTGCCTCAACTTTCCCAGTATTGGTTTTAGGCAAACGGTAGATTTAGCTGAGCCTTTCGAGTATCAACATTGGCTAAATTGGCGTTAAGTCGGGATATTTTCGCTGGTATCTTGGCAGCATGCTTTGATTACCCAGTAAACCTCCTTGGTGGATGTACAGGGTTGGCGTTGTTTCTTCTTGTTTATCGAGAAAATCAATTAAGCACTGCCAGCCGATGGGATCGTAGAGCAAATCAAATTCAACTTGGCTTTGCTGTATCAAGGTTAGCCATAACTGGTAGAGTTGACGATACAACTTACCAAAATGGTAATTCTTTCGGCGTGGTAAAATCTGCGGATGACAGTTGCTGTCCGGGTTGAGTAGGCTAAATTGCTGGCTTAGGTAAGCCTCGTTCCCAACACAGGCACAGCTCAATACTTTGACTTTACTTTGGCGTTGGTGAAAATACTCACTCAAATATAAGGCGGTGGTGCCAGTGCCCGCTGGTAGCATAATGTTTAAATGGCTAATGTCTCGCTGAATCTGCCATTGCTCTATTTCTTGGCCGAGCAGTTGTACACCTTCTCGCGCATAGTGGCAACGGCCTCCTTCGGGGATCAATAGTTGATGATTTAATAAGGTTGGCTTTATTTGTCGTTGCATAAATGCGTCTAAATTACGTTGTTGTTGTCCGGTAATTTCGCTGACATCGATAATATTCGCACCGAGCGCCAGTGCCGCTTGATAATTACCACAGGGGTTTTGGCGAAGCTGTGAAGGGATATGATCGACGTAAAAATCGCATTGTAAGTCTTTGAGCTGGGCTAAGGCTGCTAATGAATATAAAGAATTTGCCTGCGCCGAACCGCTGCCCACGAGGTAAGTGATACCAGGTAGATCGTTAACTAAAAAATGGTAGAACTTGCGAGCTTTATTACCTGAAAACTGTGGATGAAGTAAATCATCACGTTTGAGATAAAAGTTATGGTCATTGAAGCGAAGTGACTGAATGGGTGAGGGATTAAACAACAGTTGGCCTTAATGAGCGCTATAAAACGATGGCTTAGTGTAACGTTTCACTGTTGGCAGCGAAATGGATTCTTGTTGCTCTCCTATAGAACTGTGGCAGATACTTTACGCGACTAGTTATTTTCAAGTTCATGTGAAATTATTGTGACCTATTGAGGTGAGTAAGAAGGATCTCAATGATGTGGTCGTGATCCGTTATTGATCAAGCTAGCTGCCCCGTATTTACGGCAAATTAATTTTTTTGTGGACGATGACAGAGTTCTAACAAATAAATGTAGAAGCCTTTGTTGAATTTTTTGGCCCTCGAGATAGTTACAGCTGGATTGGGGATAAAAAGCGATATATTCCACTGTATTTACAGCTTTTTACCAAACAGATTTTCCCACAAAAACAGTGCACAAAGCTGTGGATAAAATTCTACACGCTATAGAGAACGTGGCTTGTAGCCAATTGACTTTTTGCGTCAAGATTGTCACTTAAAATTAGTAAAAAATTCTTTTTTGATGCTTCTTTGTCAATCATCGTTGACATTTTTACGTTAGTCAAAAAAATACCAAAATTGAATATTTATTGACGGTTATTCTCCGTGGTAAATCTTTATCTTAGGAACAAATAATTTTTAATTTACTGTTAAATTATTGATATTAAAGTTCTTTTTTTACCGTTCCTTGTGTTTTGTATTATATTTTTTATCGGCTGTTCATCGAGAGTGAAGTGCTTAGCTCCCATGTTTGATTGTTGTCACAAGATTCACTTTCGATGCCTAATTCTTATTGAAGTTTGGAGTTTCATCAATTGGTTTGATAGCAGACTATTTTCGACTTAATTGGAATTTTAGTTACCTAGTTTAGATAAATGTTAATAGCTTGAGCTTATGTGTATAAGTTTATCCAAATATGTTGATGTGACATCTAGAGCGGCCGTTTAGCAGTCGCGACTCATGATCGATATTCCTAAGGCGCAGCTGTTAGCAGACACTTACTTTGTTGCTTTTTTGTTGTAGCAGTAAGGATCATATAAGTAATACAAGATCCGAAAAGCAACTTGAATGCACCCGATAGCTTTGCGGCTAAGCATAATCACTATGATTTACTGTCGGGTATCCTAGAGTTTTAATGAGGATAAATACGATACGCTTTTTTTGCTGTAAAATTACAAAATGGATACATGTCTAAAGGGTCGATGATGAAACGTTTTCAGCTACTCATACCGCCACCAGTCTTGTTGGCTATCGCTGCTTCGCTTGCTTATGGTTTGGCGTATTTAAATACCTATTGGCTTGTTGCTCGCTTACCATACTGGCTAAATAGTTTACTGTGGCCTGTGGTGCTTTTAGCTTGCGTGGTGGGGGCAGTGAGTTTGCTTCCTTTTATGAAAAAACGGACGACGATTAATCCGCACCATCCGGAACGCAGCCGGCAGTTAATTATAGATGGATTATATCGATACAGTCGCAATCCGATGTACCTTAGCTTGTTGCTGTTATTAACTGCCTGGTGTTTTCATTTGCAGGCTTTGCTGAGTTTGCTGAGTATTTTGGTATTCGTATACTTGATTAATGAATTGCAGATCAAACCGGAGGAGGCTGTTCTCGACTCACATTTTGGTGAGCAATATCAACAATATTGCCGTAAGGTTCGCCGTTGGTTGTAGCTTTAAGGCCTTAATAAAACCGTTTGTTGTCGCTTATGCCGGGTGAATCACTTGGCAATTTGCAAGATTGGTTTACACTGATGAATATTGAAAATGTGATCTGGATCTCTTTTTTTTCAGCTGAAAAGCTTTGCAGACTTGCTGTTCAGCCGCTGACTAGGGATAACTAGCAAAGTTTTTTTAGAGTAAGCTAACAATGGCTAATCCAATTACAGCGCGCAAAGCTTGGGTAAAGGGATCTTTACCTTTGGCTGAGTATGCGGCTTCTTGTTCCGAGGTTCAGCTTCAGAACCTTTCTCCACAACTTTGCTCTTTGCGCCAAAATGGAATTGACGCTTTGGTTGTTCCTGTTCACTGGCGTTACATCGCCCCCTTTAGTGAACAACAGTTGTATCAGGCTGACTCTTGGCAAGCCTTACAGCGCCTGTCGAAACATTTGTTATCCCATGGCTTTAAACTGCAGTATCAATTGTTTTTCTCTTCGGATATCCAGCAAGATACCGAGCAGCGTCTCCCCGATTGGTTTTGGGGTTCGATGTTGGACCTGTTGCCCACGGAACTGAGTGCTGATGCAATTAAATATGTGAACCAATATGGTCGTGATAATACCCAAAGTCCCAGTTTATGGGCTGGCGAAGGTTTGCTCGAAATGTTTGCTAAGTGGATGCAATGTTTTGCTAAACATATGAGTGAATTTGCCCCCCATTGTCAGGCGATTTTGCTGGGGCTAGGACCGAATGGGGAGGCCTGTTTACCGTGGAGTGAGCGTGATGGCCAACCTGTATATCAAAGTTTTAGCCCAACGGCTTTGGCGGCACTAGCTGCAGATATGCAACAACAATATGGCGAGCAACAATCGTGGCTGAGTTTGTGGGAGTTAAATGAAGCACAAGATTGGCCGTCGCAACTCAGTGATAAATTAATTCGAAGTTACCAAAGTAAAACTAACAATACTTGTTTTAGAGAATTTAATCTTTGGTACGCTTCGCGTTGGCAAGCCTATGTGGCGAAGATGCTGGGGCAAGCGGAGCTTGTCTTCAATCAAACTTGGGCGACTTGTCAGTTGAGTTTAACGCTCCCCATGCTTGAGTTAAGCGCGAGCGATCATCCTTGGCTGAGTTGCTTAAGTGGTTTAAATCCCTCGCCTTGGCAAGAGCGACAGCAGTTAGTAGATTATCAAACGGAACAGCTAGGCCGTTGGCAGAAACAGGCCAAAGGGCGGCTATTATTGATGGTGAGTGGCGCAGAGTCGAGTCATGCCACACGAGTCAATCAAGCTTTGCTTGTGGCAATTCGTAGCCTAGCTATTCCAGCGTTGGTGCAAAATAGTCAACCGCAAGCGTTGGCCAGCCATCCGGGGTGGGACCAGCTGTACCATTCAGTATTGCATGGCAACAGCTTTGTGGGTTGGTTATTCAATGATATGTCTCAGCTTAACCAACAGGCAATTGTGAAAGGACGTTTGTCACAGCTTAACAAGTTTAAGTATCAAGAGACCGAAACTAAGCAGCTTGGTAAAAAGCAATTTCGAGTGATGGGCCCCTTGCACCTAAAAGTTGCCAATCAAAAGCAGATGCTTGAAGAAGAAAACTGGCAACAGTTTGAGGCGCAACTCCGTCAACTGCGCAGTATTGGCGTGACTGCTATTTCCACCGATATTTGGTGGGGCTTAGTTGAAGGTGATAAACCGGGTAAATTTGATTGGAGTTACTACGATCGGGTGGTTGCGCTGTTAAAACGTTTAGGTTTGCAGTGGGTGCCTATTTTGTCTTTCCACCAAGCGGGTGGGAATGTTAATGATGATTTTATGCAAGCAATCCCGCTGTGGTTATGGGGGCGTTTGTTAGAGAGTCATGATCAACTTAATTCGGTGCAAGACTTACAGTATGTGTCTGAAACCGGTGATGCCTCGATGGAATATGTATCGCTTTGGGCTGATGAATTTGTAATGCCCTATTATCAGCGATTTATGGAAGCGTTTAAGCAGAATTACATCAACAAAGCGGGTTTGATGGATGAAATCAACATCAGCTTAGGCCCCGCTGGGGAGTTACGCTATCCCAGCTATAACGCCCATGACTGGGGGAATTACCCAAATCGTGGAACCTTGCAATGTTATAGTCGCTTAGCAAAACAAGATTGGCTGGGTTACTTGAAGCAAAAATTTCATAGTATTTCGGCTTTAAACGCCAGTTTTGGTTTTACTCTGGAGCGTTTTGATGAGGCGACTATTCCCGATGCAGATTGGCTGTTTAGCCATAAGCGTTATATTCATAATGCTTGGGCGCGGGAGTTTTTAACTTGGTATCATCGTGCTTTAGTTGCTCATGGACGTCGTATTTTTGAGACTGCCTTGGCGGTATTTGCAGACGATTCTTTTCGCCAGGTGCCTGTGGGGATTAAGATCCCAGGGATCCACTGGGTGGTGAGTGATCCCAAGTTACCTCGTGCAGCCGAAATTACAGCAGGCCTGATTGCAGTGCACCCCACCTTAAGTCGTCACAACCAGCAAGAATATTTAGGTTTGCTGAAGGCCTTGCTACCGGAAGGTAAGCAGAATCGAGCCGCGATCCATTTCACGTGTTTGGAAATGATCAACAAGGATTACGAAGGCTATTCTCGCGCTGCCGATCTGGTGGATTGGATGGCTGATGCGGCGACTGAGTGTCAGGTTTCCTTGATGGGGGAAAATGCTTTGGCTGGTGAACTGTACGGTGAACAAGGCTGGAAACAAATGGCGCGCGCACTGACTCGCTCGCCTGGATACGATGGCTTAACCTTATTACGGATGCAGAATTTCTTCGATGATGAGCCGACGCCACTGAATCAGCTAAAAAAGCTGATTAACCGGATTTCTTAGTTTCTGTTCGATTAAGCGCAGTTGCGGTAGTGCCACTGCGCTTTTTTGGGAACGGCAGCCTGTGCTAAAAGCGGAGATGATTTGGCCAAGCTGAGGTAGTGCTGATGTCGCGTATAAGGACCAAAGGGTGCAGTCGTTTGGTAGCCATGTTTTTGATAAAATTGTATCGCTTGATGATTAACTTTGCGGGTTGCCAAATTAATTTGTTGATACCCTCGCTCTACAGCGAGCTGTTCTAGCGCTTGTAACACGAGTGTCCCTGCACCCGCTTGATTAGAGAACAGGCGTTTAATTTCACATACGCCCGGTTGTAAATATCTAAATCCACCGCAAGCAATGGCTTGCTCCTGGTTTTTTACCAGTAAGAAGACGCCTGTGTGGTGATTAAATTCAGTTTCATCGAACTGTTCAACAGCTTGGTTACCGCTTAATTTAAGCAGCGAATCGGCAAGCGCGCTAATCAAGGTTTGACTCTCGGAACTGAAGGGATCTGCGCGGCAAATACTCAACATGTGGATAACTCACAGTGCACTCATGTCGCTAGTATTACCAACAATGATTGCAATTAGGTTAAAGCGAGATGCTGATTGTTTTAACCGTAGATTTGGTTATACCAATCTAACTCATTATCGGTTCATTCTTACTAGGCTCCATCACCGTTAACGGCGTGATGTATCGAGTTATTAGAGCCACTAGTGACTGCTCTTCATACCTCGTTATCGGCAGATTTATGCTGCGCAATACATTGATCGTATAACGAATCAGATTGCTATTCATCCCTCAATAACGCTTATTTATATCTAATAAACTATTGCGACGAACTTAAAAATCTAGTTGGCGTTGTTCTATAAAGTGGATTTATGATCTGAGTTGAATGTTGGGTGCTACTGGCTGGCGGCCTTCATGTTTGGGCTCAGTCAGAACTCACGATGACTGCTTTTGCAACTCGCCCCACTTTGCTGACTGTGGTTAAGGTGGATAATACAGGTTCAACCTAGATTGGGCTGTGCCAATGTTAAGCCCTTCGTGACAGCGAGTGCGCTTGCTATGCTTGCCTTGTTCTATTCGTTTTTGTGTTTGCTTGTTTGGTGGTGTAGTTCATTAATAACTGGTAACGTCTGGTTTGCCAAGCGATATAATCCGCTCATGTTGCGAGGCCAGAGCGCGCCTTTGATCACTCGTCTAAACTTCTATCTTTGTGACTAATAATATCGCGGAGTGCGTGGTCGGGCATTTCGAGAATTTCCACTAAGACGATAAATAAATCGGTTGGTAGGGTGCCCGCATATACCTTACTACGCAGGTTTCCTTCCTTCATTTCTATATCGCGCTTAGCCAGCTCATCGGATAAATATTTATATTGCACGCCTTTTAACTGCATCGCTGCACGAATATAACGCTTAATACTATCTTTATAAGGCTGCAAGGCTTGTCGATTTCTAATACTCTGTTCTGGGTTCATCGCGTTTGGTAACTCATTCTATTTTTATTTATCTGCAACGAATGTTAGTAAACGTTGACACAAGAGTCAAACTTGCTATATTTGTTAGATATAACTAACACATAAGGAAAGATTATGTCGTGGGATTCAGCATCACTTGAATTACTCGCTAAAGCACATCCAGATTGGAGTGTTGATAGCGAAGGTGGTTGTTTGTGCATTAGTAATGATGAAGGTATCGATGCCTTTGCTTACATTGGTGAGCAACAAATGCTAATTGAAGTTGTTTTGTTTAGCTGCGATTCGGTGACCGATAGTGTGAAATTGAATGATTTGATTTTACGCACGCATCACCTGTTACCCTTGTCGGCCGTTGGCATTAAACGCATCGGTGATAAAGATTACTACACCGCATTTGGTGCCTTATCAACCCAAAGCGTTGATGCTGTCGTCATTGAAGAAATAGAAACCCTCTATTCGAATGTGAGTGAGTTTATCGAATTGTATAGTGAGTTTACCCAGCAGGAGATATCAGTATGAGCTTAAAACGTATTTGGAATGCCATTCGCGGTGCGACCAATGAAAGCTTAGAGGCTGTCGCAGATAGCCAATCAATGCGGATTTTGGACCAAGAGTTACGCGATGCTAAATCGGAGCTTGAAGCCTGCGATCGCAACCTCACCACCATTATGGCGAAACGTAAGTTAGCCCAAACCAAGGTTGAAAGTCTAAGCGCAGATATCGATACTTATACCAACCATGCGGTTGCGGCGAGTGAAAAAGGAGATGAAACCTTGGCGCTTGAGTGTGCCGAGCGGGTGTCTAATTTGGAAGTGCAATTAGCCACTGAACAAGAGATCTATAATAGTTACCTGAATACCGAAACGTCGCTTAAGAGCAATATCGCTAAAGCCAAGGCCAGCGTGAAACGTTTGGGGATCCAAATTGATCAGGTGAAGGCGACCGAGTCTTTACAAAAAGCTCAAGTTGCGGGATCTTCACATCATGTGGGTGCGAATTCTAAAGTGAAAACTGCACTTGACAGTTTAGAGCGGATAAAAGAGAAACAAGCGCTGCGCAGTGCCGAGCTTTCTGCCGCTGAGGAGCTGGCCGCCGAAGATAGTGGTAGTAACTTAGACGAGCGACTCAAACAAGCGGGCATTGAACCTGGCGGTCAATCCACCGGTAGTGATAAACTCAAGCAGATATTGGCCCAAAAAAAGGCAAAATAAGTGCTGCTATATAAAGTGCGCCGATTATTTTCGGCGCTTTTTTTTCGTGCTAACGGCACCGCAATAGCCATCTCAGTGCTATTGTATGTTCTCATTTCTTATTACAGCTTAATGCTGGTAGGCGAACGCGCCTTAGTTCATAGTGAAACCTTTCTATATTGGATAGTGGTGACTGCATCGACTGTTGGCTACGGCGATTTTGGGCCCAGTACGCCACTGGGACGTTTAATTGTCAGCTTGTGGGTTATTCCAATTGGGATCAGTATCTTTGCGGTGGTGATTACCAAAGTCGGTTTTGTGATCAATGATATATACACTAGAGGGGCACGAGGGAAACGCATGTTGAAACTCTCCAATCATACTGTGATTATTGGCTGGAATGGCGCCAGAACATTGCGCCTAGTCGAGCTACTCACTGCTGCGACCAATGATTCTACAGAGACCGTGTTGCTCTGTGTCGACAGCGATATAGAGAATCCTTTGCCCGGTAAGATTGAGTTTGTGCAGGTTGACTCTTTTTCTCATGCTGAGACCATGGCTCGTACTAATCTTGCCCAGGCGAGCAGAATTATTATTGATACTGAGCAAGACGATGTGACGCTGACCTGCGCGCTCTATTGTGCCAAGCTCAATCCGCAGTGTCACAAGACGGCCTACTTACAAGACCCTACCATTGCTGAACTATTGCTCAGCCATTGCCCTCGGGTTGAAGTGATCCCATCGGTTACTGTGGAAATGTTAGCCCGCTCGGCGATGGATCCCGGTTCGGCTCAGGTTCATCAACAGTTACTTGATACTACCCACGGAATGACCCAATATGCTGTGCACTATATGGACTCATCTTCGCTGCCATTTTCCGATGTTTTCCAGCATTTTAAAGAAAACTTACAGGCCACCATTATTGGTTTAAAAGTGGCTGGTAGTCAGCACTTACAACTGAACCCGAGTTTGGATACCACGCTTAACCAAGGAGATGCCTTGTATTATATTGCGGCGCGGCGCTTAAACTCTGATGAGTGTTTTAATTCACCGAAGATAGGATAGTTGCTATGTTTAAGTCTTTGTTTAGTCGACATAAGCCTGAACCTGACAAATATGCAGGGACCCCCGCCATTATGGGGCTTAAGTTGGGTGGCAGTTTTGAACTGGACGCGCTGGCACTGAAGTTAGTGATGGCCGATATGGTGGTGAGTCAGGTCGCTCCCACTCAAATTATTCAATCGGCAGGCATTGTCGACTTAGATGATACGACCATCTATCGTTTTTACACCGATGATGAAGGTTTCTTGCAAGTGGTAGCCAATGGTGAAGGTGAGGAAAATGTGGTGGATGTGAAAATGTTCCATTACTACGATACCCTCGATGTGGCTAATCAAAGCGAATGGGATCGTTTGCTGAAGCAGGAAATTGGCGCAAACACTTATCAGCTGGAAGGACATACATATCATCGGGTATGGACCTCGACCACCGATTATCATAATCCGGTACATATGGAAGAGAAGACCTATCAGGATAATATGGACTTTTCCAGCACCGACCAGTTTACCATGCTATTTGAGCGTGAATTGCCTAGCGGTGAAATGGAATCGCTGTTTCTATCGGCCGAAGAGGTGCTTAACAATAACGCTCTGGAACGCTGCCTGGTGATTAGCACCGGCATGACGATTTCACCAACCCAAATTACTATTCACGGATAAAGGACCAGAACATGGAATCATCGGAACTATTACTCGCCGTCGCAAATTTTGCGATTTACTTTATCGCATCTATTGTTTTCTTGATGTTATTTAAGGTGATTTATGTGCGTGTAACGCCGCATGACGAGTGGGCGCTGATTAAGGAGGGCAAAAATACCAGTGCTGCCATCGCCTTTGGTGGGGCTGTTTTAGGTTTTGCTTTAGCTTTAGCGGGCGCTGCCAGTAACTCTATTTCTTTTGTTGATTATGCGCTGTGGGGACTCATTGCCTTAGTGGCACAAATTGCCGCTTTTGTGATTGTGCGTTTTGTATTTATCCCTGGCATTGTGTCGCGAATAGAAGCCAACGAAGTCAGTGCTGGGATCATGTTAGCCGCGACCAGTGTGTCGGTAGGATTATTAAATGCAGCCTGCATGACCTACTAGGAGGCGCTATGAAACGTTCTAAGTTTATTAACTTATCGGCAATGCGCAAACTCCCTGTTAGCGCTCCTTCATTTTTAGTGAAACCTCTAGTCGTGGCGGTGTCGGCAGCCATGTTGAGTGCCTGTTCCGAGCCTCAAGAAGATGCGATTGTGATTGAGTCCATCGATGATTGTGTCACTAAAACGACCTTTAACGAGCAACAATGTGCAGCGGTCTATCGTAATGCGGAGTTAGAAGCCGAGCGAACTGCACCTAAGTATAGTAGCCGCCAAGACTGTGAAGAAAGCTTTGGTTATGACGGTTGTCGAGCTAGCAGTAGCGGTTTCTTCATGCCGTTGATGTACGGCTATTTATTTGGCCGGATGATGGATCCCAGCCGCCCATCCTCGGTGTATAAATATAATCAGCCGGGGTCATCCTATCGCGATTCGATTATCACTGCCGATGGTTCGGTGATTGGTAAAGCTGGCCAGAGAAACTATAAAGTAGGACAGTCGGCTTATAAGAGTAAACCGACTGTAACCAAAACCGTCTCTCGTGGCGGCTTCGGGGCGAAGGCCTCGGCGAAGTCTTCTTGGGGGGGCTCTAAATCGAGCTGGGGTGGTTAAGGGTGCTACGCGTTCCCACCGGTGAACGACCGCATTGGCAGCAACAAGCCAAAGAATATGGCTTTAACTACCACACCATGTATGGTGACAAGTATTGGGATGAGTCGGCCTATTACCAATTCACCCTTGAGCAAGTTGAGCGTGGTATCGAAGCGCCCACCGAAGCTATCCATCAAATGTGCCTTGAAGTCGTCGCGAAGGTGGTTCACGATGAACAGTTAATGCGGCGTTTTTGTATACCTGAAAAGCACTGGGATTTCGTTCGACAATCCTGGTTAAAAGGCGATCCCTGTTTATATTCGCGACTAGATTTTTGCTACGACGGTAAAGGCGACGCGAAGTTATACGAGAACAATGCCGACACGCCAACCTCGGTATACGAGACTGGCTTTTGGCAATGGTTGTGGCTTAAAGACAAGGTTGATCATGGGCAATTGAACCCAAATAGTGATCAGTTTAATAGCCTTCAGGAAAAGTTGGTTAACCGCTTTAGTGATTTACAATACTTAACGCCCGATCGGGTATTGCATTTTTCCTGTTGTAAAGACACTGATGAAGATCGAGGCACGGTGCAATATTTAGAAGACTGCGCCATTGCCGCAGGCCTTGATACCAAGTTTGTATTTGTCGAAGATATTGGCATGGATAGGGAGCAGCGCTTTACTAATCTTGATGATGAGGTAATCAGCTGGATGTTTAAGCTCTATCCTTGGGAATTTATGTTAGATGAGCAATTTGGTGAGCATCTCGGGCAACAAAATATTCGTTGGTTGGAACCGCCTTGGAAAAGCATTCTGTCGAATAAAGCCCTGTTGCCGATGTTGTGGAAGATGTTCCCCGACCACCCCAATCTACTCCCGGCTTTTTTTGAAGATGAAGTGAAACAGGCGAATTTCAGTAAGGGCATGGTGAAAAAACCAATTTTTTCCCGTGAAGGCTCAAATATATCCATCTTGCATGGCGACGCTGAAATAGAGCATACGCCAGGTCCCTATGGGGAAGAGGGTTATATTTATCAGGCGCTGCACCAGTTACCTAAATTTGCTGAGAATTACACTTTAATTGGTAGTTGGCTGGTAGATGATCAGGCTGCAGGCATGTCGATCCGAGAAGATAGCAGCTTAGTTACCCAAGACATGAGTCGTTATCTGCCGCATATTATTTTATAAATTGAGGCGCGTATTGCAAGCACGCCTGCTTGGTGAGTTGATTAGCCAAGCCAAACCTCTGCACGGCTTTTATATGTACCTAAGCCGTGTTTATTTTAAGGTTTTTTAGCCTGAGTTAAGCCTGCTACAATAAAGCTCTTATTTGATTCAGTGTCGCCTGTAGGCGTTGTTGAAAACCACTTTTAATTATCTAAAGGAAGGGCGAATGCGCTTAGTTTCGTGGAATGTGAATGGGATCAGGGCGGTGATGAAAAAGGACTTTATGTCCTTTTTCGAGGCGATGCAAACCGATGTCTTGTGTTTACAAGAAACCAAGGCCCAAGACGATCAAGTATTGGCCGCTCTGGAAGCCTTGCAAGGCTATCATATTTACAGTAACTCGGCGGTGAAAAAAGGCTACTCTGGTACTGCGATTCTGAGTAAAGAAAAACCGCTTGCTGTTGAATACGACATGGGGATTGAAGAACACGACCAAGAAGGTCGGGTGATTGCAGCCGAATACCAAGAGTTCATTCTGGTTACTGTATATACACCCAATTCGGGCAGCGAATTAAAGCGTTTAGATTATCGCCAACAGTGGGATGCGGACTTTTTAAGCTACTTGAAGAGCCTCGAAGCGCGTAAGCCCGTGTTAGTTTGCGGTGACTTAAATGTGGCCCACAAAGACATCGATTTGGCTCGGCCCAAGCCAAATTACAATAAAAGTGCTGGTTATATGCAGGCCGAGATCGATGGCATTGATAATTTAACTGCCGCTGGTTTTGTCGATACCTTCCGCCTGAAGAAGCAAGATGAAGTTAAATACAGTTGGTGGAGCTATCGAGCTGGTGCTCGTGGCCGTAACATTGGCTGGAGAATTGACTACTTTTTAGTCTCTGAGGCTTTTGCTGATAAGGTGAGTGATGCCGATATTCTTAATGAGGTGATGGGCTCCGATCATTGTCCTGTGCAGGTTGATTTAGCCCTATAATTTCCCGAGCTAGAACCGATGGTGAGTGAGTCTTTGCTTCCATCGGTCGGCTTGCGTTTTGGTGCAACATTCCGCTTTGTCTTAAATTTACATTCGCCACTAAAGATCAACACTTTCTCATCTTGGAGCTAGCCCGTCTACCGCTTCTGGGTTGGATACCATCGACGCAATTTGGGGCGCATCTTATTATAGGATCTAGTCGGTAGTCCTTATGGGGATGCTCATACCAAGCTAACTCATTATCTGTTGATTCTTACTGGCCTAAATCCGCACGAACTGTGTTATGTATCTTGTAATTAGAGCCACTAGTTACTGTTCTTCATACTTGGTTCTTGGCAGATTTATTCGGCGTAATAAGCTGATCATATTATTTATCAGATTGGTATTAGTGTTTGCTGTCGTGATTATCTTGCAATATCCGTCCAAAATAACCGCGTAGGCTAATCAGCATGATGAGGCTCGGCACGACCATTATAGCTGTGAGAACAAAGAACAGTGGCCAAGAGTTGAGCATATCGGCCAGCGAGCCACTGAAGGAGGCGAGGGTGGTTCGGCCTAGGTTACCTAAAGAGGCGAGCAGCGCATATTGAGTGGCTGAAAAAGCTTGGCCAGTTAATGTGGTTAAAAACGAGACAAAGGCGACGGTGGCAAAGGCACTGGTAAAGTTGTCGACGATGATGGTGGCCAAAAACAACTGCTCGTCTGGACCCGTAGAGGCTATCCAGGCAAACATTAAGTTGCTGCTTGCCATCGCAACGCCGCCTAACATGAGTCCTTTTATCACGCCAAAACGCACGTTGAAGGCACTACCGACTAAAGTAAATAATACCGTTGCCCCCCAACCAATGAGTTTAGAGTAATGACCAATTTGCTCATTACTAAAGCCAATTTCTCGATAGAAGGGGATCGACATGCGCCCTAAAAACGCTTCGCCAATTTTAAATAGAAAAACAAACATCAGTAGGGTGATCGCAACTCGCACGCCGTTGCGACGAAAGAAGTCGATAAACGGTTCGGCCACGGTCACCGTGAGCCACGCGACAATCGGTGAATGGGTACCAAGATACTGGGCGTGCCGTTGTTCCGCTTGTTGTTGCAGAGCATCCCGATCGGTGATGGGTTCTTTAACCAACAGGGTAAATAACATGAGCAACGCTACAATGCCACACATCCCTAAATAGACACCATTCCAACCAATAGCATCGGCGTTAATAAACGCTAAGTATCCGGGAAGTGAATATCCTGTCCACCAACCGATGACCGCCATGGCCGAGGCTTGGGGCAAGCGATGCGAATCGGCCTTGCTAAAACTATCGATGCGAAAGGCATCGATAGCGATGTCTTGGGTAGCAGAAGCCGTGGCGATACACAGGGCTAGCATCGATGTGACCATTAAACTATTGGCTGGGTTAAACTTTGCAATAGCAAAGGTGCATATCAAGACGATAGCTTGACAGCAAAAAATCCAACTTCGGCGTTGGCCAAGCCAGCGATGAAATAGTGGCAATTTAACTCGGTCGACTAAGGGCGCCCATAGAAAGTTAATGGCATAAACAATGAACACCGAGCCAAAGTAGCCGATGGCAGAACGGGTGAGTCCTGCATCAGTCAGCCAGCCAGACATGTTTGAGCCAATCAGGACCCAAGGAAAACCGCTGGCACAACCGAGCATAAATACCCATAGCAGTCGTTTATCTAAATAAGAACGAAAGGTCTGTGACCAAGTTGGCGATGAGTTCATTTACTGCTCAGTTGTGTTGTAACAGAATTATTAAGGTTGAGATGGGTCTATTAATACCACGTCTTCGATGATCACTTTCTGGACTGGTACGTTACGCATCCCTGGGACGGGACCAGTTTTTGTGGGTTGATTGACTATCTTATCGATGACATCCATGCCAGAAATGACTTCGGCAAATACCGCATAACCGAATTTTTTAGGGCTGCCATCGAGGTAGGGGTTATCAACAACATTGACAAAAAACTGGCGGGTTGCGCTATTTGGATCATTGGTTCGTGCCATCGCTACGGTGCCACGCTTGTTGTTTAAGCCATTTTTAGATTCATTTTCGATGGGTTTGTAGCTATCGACTTCTTCATAATTAATAGAGTAGCCGCCTGCTTGTACCATAAAGCCGGGAATGGTGCGGTGAAACAAAGTGCCTTTATAGCTACCGTCTTCGACATAACGTAAAAAGTTGGCCACGGTTTTTGGGGCTTGTTGTGGTTTGAGCTGTAATTGGAATTCACCGAGATTAGTCACAAACTTTACTGTTTGCGCCCAGCTGGCGACGCTGAAAAGTGCCAGACTTATGGTAAACAGGGTATTGCGGAAAAAACGCCAATTCATGGTTGATACTCCATTACTTCTATTAGTTGTGGGTCACTTGCGATTTCAGCTAATAACTCAGAAAGTTGTTGATTCATTGCCTCGGCTTGTTTATTTACATCCACTTTAAAGGCTCCTTCATTGGTATGAATTGAGCGAAATTCCTTATCTAAAGTTTTAGTCGGGGTGTCTACGGTCACTTTGATGCGTATGGTCGTGCTGGCACTGTATTTTACGCTCCCTTGCTCAACGCGAGAGGCGAGTTCGTTAATATCTACCCGGATTGTGTTGGGTGAGGCGGGGACAAAACCCAGGCCTTGTTGCTGCCAAGCTGCGCTAAGCTGCTGTTCAATGGACGAACGTAAATTGCTGCCACTGGCAATTAGTTCGGCTTGCTCTTGATCACCGTGATGAATGCTGATTAAAAATCGATTTGGGCGTAAATCTTGGGAATGAATCGCCGCAATAATGGAATGCTGGGTGACATCGCTCAGTTGTACCTGTGGATTTAACTGCACTTGTTGTGGTCGACTACTACAAGCACTTAAGCCGAATAGTAATATCACCAATGTAAATAGATTCTTCAAGTGGTTCACCTTTTCTGGTTAATTAACGTTTCGTGCAACCGAGGATAACAAATTTGTTATTGCTCGCCAGCAACTTATAGCCACCAAAGTAAGATTTTAATAGTGCTTGGTAGCTCAAATGGCGATTTGCGACGACGGCGAGCATGCCATTGCTACGTAAACAGCGTTTGGCGTCGCGAAACATTTGCCGAGCAATATGAGTAGAAATGGTGTTTTGTTGATGGAAGGGCGGATTACATAATACCAGATCCGCAGAGTTGTCGGCTTGATGTTCTAAAGCGTTATCATGAATAAACTCACATCGATTAAGCGCCTCAGGATGATTCAGTTGTACGTTATTTTTTGCTGAGGCCAAAGCCATCAGTGATTCGTCGGCAAAGGTGACCGAGGCCTCGGGGTAGAGCTCTAGGGCTCTTAAGCCGAGTAGACCATTTCCACAGCCTAAATCGACAACGCTGGCAAACTCACCTCGCGGCAAATGTTTTAGCATGAAGCGGGTACCAATGTCGAATTTGGCGAAACAAAATACGTTGGCGTGATCATTCAGTTGCCACTGGTATTCCTCTATCGTCCAAGCTTTGGGATAGCGAGAGGCCGAGCACTTACCTTGATAGTGGCTAAATAGGAGGCGGGCCTTCTTTTTCGCTAACGAGGTGTTCACTTCACCGAGATGTTTTTCAAACAGATTAAACACCGATTTGGGCAATCCTTTGAGCATCACGCCACAAACCAGTAAGCTTGCGTTATCCATGGCATTTTGTAGTGCAATGAGCTGGTGTTCCAGATAGTTTAAGCTCTTGGGTAAACGCATTAGGACTAAGTCAGCTTGAGGCATGACATCGATGCTACTAATTATATTTATGCTTTCCCCATTAAGCTGATTAGCTTGAATATTTTGCGCTAAAGCTTGCTGGGCGATAAAGGAGTCACTCAACCAAGTGATTTGGCAATGGCGTAAATTAGGGTGAGCCAAGAGTGCGCAGGCTAGGCCGCCAAATTCATCGTTGAGCAGCAAAATATGTTGAAGGTTTGTACTAAGCTCAAAGGCATACTCTAACAATAATTCGTCAGCCGCGTTCCAAGCGCGTAGCTCATCAGCAGACTGTTTTGGGTAACGAGCTAAGTTTAACTCTACGGGAGCGATGATGAGTTGTTGATGCATATTGGAATGGTAGCGTGCTGGCCTTGAATCGTGCCAGCAGTGTATCTAAGTTAATGGCTAAACGAAAGGCGCAGAAAAGGTCGTGAATCAGTTGTCAGATGAGATTATTCTTTATAAGCATTGGTTAAGTCCGGAAAATGTGGATAGATTGTTCCAATCTTTGCTTGCAGAATTGCCCTGGCAACAGCATCAAATTCGTTTATTTGGGAAGACTTGTTTGGAGCCCCGATTGTCGGTTTGGTTAGGTGATGTGGAGGCGGCGTATCGCTATTCTGGAGAATGGCGACAACCTTTGACTTGGCCTGAATTTTTAATACCAATAAAGGCTGCATTGCAGCAGCATACAGGGCAGCGTTTTAATAGTGCTTTGGTGAATTTATACCGTGACGGTCACGACTATATGGGCTGGCATAGTGATAATGAAGCCCAATTAGGTCTACGACCGATTATCGCGTCATTAAGCTTAGGCGCGTCCCGGCGTTTTGTTTTCCGTGACAAATCCACCAGATCTAAGCTGCAGTATCTGCTTGGATCTGGTGATTTATTATTGATGAATGGTTTGTCTCAACAGCAGTGGCAACATAGTTTGCCAAAAGCGCTTAAAGTAAAACAGCCGAGGATCAATTTAACCTTTCGTTATACAATGCCAACAATAGAATCTATGAAGGAATAGAAGATGCGGGTTGAAACACAAGTTAGCGAGAAATTAAAGCAGCATTTTTCACCTGAGTACTTAGCGGTGGTTAACGAGAGCCATATGCACAATGTGCCCGCAGGCTCTGAAAGTCATTTCAAAGTCACGATTGTTAGTGAACTATTTCAAGAAAAAACTCGTATTCAGTGTCACCGAGAGGTTAATAAAGTTCTTGCTGAGGAACTAAAGCAAGATATTCATGCTTTAGCAATCCACGTATTTACCCCCGAACGATGGGATAAACAACAGCAAGTGCCAGTATCACCAATCTGTCGTGGTGGTTAATCGTTCTGCACGAAGCGTTGCTTAAACACATGAGCATTAAAATAAGGATTGTTTTATGCGGGTGTATATTAAATGCCTATTTCTAGGTTTTTTGTTGAGTGCTTGTAATGGTGACCAGAGTGATAGTCAATCAGCGCAGCGAACTCAATATAAATGGACTTTGGTAACTTCATGGCCTAAAAATTTACCGGGACTTGGGGTGACCTCGGAACGTTTTGCTGAAGAAGTCTATGCAATGAGTGGTGGGCGAATGCAAATAAGTGTCTATGGTGCTGGGGAGCTTTATCCAGCCTTAGATGTATTTGATGTTGTTGCTCAAGGTAAGGTCGAGATGGGCCACAGTGCGGCCTATTATTGGCAAGACCGATTGCCAGCTGCTGTTTTTTTTAGCGCGCTGCCTTTTGGGATGGCAGCTAAAGATCTGAATGCTTGGTTGTACCTTGGCGGCGGGTTGGCGCTATGGCGAGAACTCTATGCGCCATATAATTTGCTGCCTTATCCCGGAGGAAACACCGATGCGCAGATGGGAGGCTGGTTTAATAAAAAAATAAACACGATGGATGATTTCAAGCAGTTGAAAATGCGTCTTCCCGGATTAGGGGCCAAGGTGCTGGAAATGGCTGGAGGTTTGCCCTTGGCTTTACCTGCGGATCAACTTTATCAAGCGCTGCGTGACGGCGATATTGATGCGGTGGAGTGGGTCGGCCCATATAATGACTTGGCGTTTGGCTTTCATAAAGTTGCCAAGTATTACTACTATCCGGGGTGGCATGAGCCAAGCACTACCCTTGAATTTATTATCAATAAGGAAGCCTTTGCTACACTACCCGATGATCTAAAAAGAATTATTGAGAATGCGACCAAGGTCGTAAATCAAGAAACTTTGAGTGAGTATGTGGTCTACAATGTGGAGGCATTAACCATATTGGCTAATGAGCATGGTGTGGATATTGTTCCGTTCCCACCACAAGTATTGGCGCAATTAAAAGACTATAGTTTGACGGTTATAGAACAACTTGCGAACAAAGACCCGTCTTTTGCAAAGGTGCTTAACAGTTACCGACGGTTTCAATTTGGCGTAAGTAAAAATAATCAATTAAAACTGGCTCCGACCAGTTTAGAATAAACGTAAGTTAAGCAAATTTAAGGTGCTTATCGCAAATTATTAAAAAGATTCTTGTTAAGTTATTAGCTAACCCATTGTTTAAGGTTGATAACAAGCTCGTAACACTTAAGTCGAATAGGTTATATTTTTGGGCTTTTTCTTTGGAGAATTGGGGTTGATTGGTGCTAGAATACAGTCGTTTTCTGTGGCTTGTTAGTTAATTGTCGAAGACTTGTTAGCTAATTACTTAAATTTAAGTGCAAAATTCACACAGGCGTTATTGCTCGTCTTCCGACCCAACACATGTGTAAGAGAGTATGATTACAATAAATAAAGGACTTGATCTGCCTATTAAAGGCGATCCCAAACAGCAAATAGTAGACGCGTCTATTGTTACCAGAGTGGCTGTACTCGGCGAAGATTATGTTGGCATGCGTCCAACAATGAAAGTACGAGTGGGTGATGTGGTAAGCCAAGGTCAGACGTTGTTCGAAGATAAGAAGAACCCCGGCGTTGTATTTACGGCTCCTTGCGCTGGAACCATTCAAGATATTAACCGCGGCGCGCAGCGGGTATTACAATCTGTCGTGATTGAGAAACAGGCAGGTGACAGTATTGATTTTGGTGCTTTAAGCGATGCCGAAATTGATAGCGTAGCGCGATCTGAACTTGTGGATAAACTCGTAAATTCTGGCCAATGGGTCGGTTTTAGAACGCGTCCATTTAGTAAAGTGCCAGCGATAGATTCAACACCTTCCGCAATTTTTGTGACCGCGATTGATACCAATCCTTTAGCCGCGGATCCGACGGTTGTGATTGCGCAGAACGAAAGTGCTTATCTTACCGGATTACGGGTGTTATCTCGTTTAACTGATGGAGAGATATTCGTTTGTAAGGCTAATGTTAGTTTGCCGAAGTCGGATGCTGCTCGGGTCGAAGAGCATGTATTTGCAGGCCCGCATCCAGCAGGTTTAGCGGGGACTCACATTCACATGCTAAAACCAGCAAGCGCACAACGCACCGTTTGGTCGGTCTCTTATCAAGACGTGATTGCGATAGGGCATTTGCTGCAAAGTGGTAAAATTTATAATCAGCGAGTGATTGCCTTAGCGGGTCCGGTGGTCAAAGAACCACGCTTGTTGCGCACCGAACTCGGTGCCGAGATTAGTCAATTGATTGATGGCGAACTAGTCGATGGTGAGCACCGAGTGATTTCTGGCAGTGTATTGCTGGGCAATCATGCGGTTGGTCCGCATTGTTTCCTAGGCCGTTACCATCAACAGGTTGTGGCTTTAGAAGAAGGTTATGAGAAAGAGTTTATGGGCTGGGCTGTACCCGGCACCAATAAGTTCTCCTTAGCGCGTATATTCGTCTCTGGTCTGAATAAAAGTAAGTTGTTCTCGTTCACCACGACTACTGGCGGTAGCGCCCGTGCCATGGTGCCGATTGGTCAATATGAGCGGGTGATGCCCTTAGATATTTTGCCAACATTGTTACTTCGAGACCTATTGTCAAATGATAGTGATAGTGCGCAACAACTTGGTTGCTTAGAGCTTGATGAAGAAGATTTAGCGCTATGTACCTTTGTATGTCCCGGCAAATACGAATACGGTAGCGTGTTACGTGATTGTTTGACCAAGATTGAGAAGGAAGGTTAAGCATGAGTCTTAAGCATTTTATTGAAAAAATCGAACCTCAGTTTCTACCTGGCGGTAAACATGAAAAGTGGTTCGCGCTTTATGAAGCCACCGCCACCTTTTTATATTCACCGGGTTTAGTGACCAACAAAAATACCCACGTTCGTGATGCAATTGATTTAAAACGGATCATGATTTTTGTGTGGGCGGCACTAATGCCCGCTATGTTTTTTGGTATGTATAATGCCGGAATGCAAGCGAATGAAGCCATTATTGCGGGTTACTCGGCTCCTGACGATTGGCATATTGCGTTACTTGGTTTGCTCGGCGTGCCGATGGGCGCAGATGCCGGTTGGATAGCATCGATGCTCTATGGCGCGGTATTCTTCCTACCGATTTACTTAACCGCATTTGTGGTGGGTGGATTCTGGGAAGTTTTATTTGCCTCGGTACGCGGCCATGAGGTTAACGAAGGTTTTTTTGTGACCTCTATTTTGTTTGCTTTAACTTTGCCAGTGACGATGCCTTTATGGCAGGTGGCACTGGGGGTTACTTTTGGCGTAGTTGTTGCGAAAGAAGTGTTTGGAGGCACCGGAAAGAACTTCCTTAATCCTGCTTTAGCGGGGCGTGCGTTCTTGTTCTTCGCATATCCAACCGCGATATCTGGAGATGCAGTTTGGACCGCTGTGGATGGTTATTCTGGCGCGACACCACTCAGTGTGGTTGCCGCTCAAGGTATCGACGGTTTAGCAGCGCAAGGCATTTCTTGGAGCGATGCATTTTTTGGCTTTATTCAAGGTTCTAGTGGTGAAACTTCAACTTTCTTACTGGCTTTGGGCGGATTGTTCCTCATTTTCACTCGTATCGCTTCGTGGCGAATTGTAGCGGGTGTATTGGCGGGAATGGTCGCAACCAGCTTGTTGTTGAATGTTATTGGTTCAGATAGCAATATGATGTTCCAATTACCCCCGCATTGGCATTTGGTACTTGGTGGTTTTGCCTTAGGTATGTTCTTTATGGCCACAGACCCAGTATCGGCATCGTTTACTAATAAAGGTAAGTGGTGGTATGGCGGGCTTATCGGCTTGATGGTGGTGCTTATTCGAGTCGTGAACCCAGCTTTCCCCGAAGGTATGATGTTAGCTATTTTGTTCGCCAATTTATTTGCTCCAATCTTCGACTACTTTGTAGTTCAAGCCAATATCAAACGGAGGCTTGCTCGCGATGGCCAGTAATGATTCCTTAGCCAAAACCATTAAGGTTGTTATTGGCGTTAGTTTAGTGTGTTCTATTGTGGTCTCGCTGGCAGCTGTAGGTTTGCGTGGCATGCAGCAGCAAAACGCATTGGAAGATAAGCAGAAGAATATTTTAGCGGTATCTGGGGTGGCCCTCGATGGTCGTAAGGTGGCAGACGTTTATGCTGAAGTCATTGAACCGCGCGTGATTGATTTAGATACCGGAAGCTTCGTCGCTAAAGATAAGGTCAATCCAAATACCTTTGAACAACGCAAGGCTGCTAAAGATCCGAGTACCAGTATTCGGATGCCGGGCGATGAAGACATTGCAGGTATTATACGTCGTTCTAATTTTGCCAGTGTTTACTTAGTAAAAACGTCTTCTGGAACCATTGACCGAGTGATTTTACCCTTGCATGGTCGTGGCTTGTGGTCAACGATGTATGCCTTCTTGGCGGTACAGCCAGACGGTAATACGGTCGATGCGCTGGTTTATTATGACCAGGGTGAGACACCGGGACTTGGTGGTGAGGTGGCTAATCCACGTTGGCAAGCCAAATTTGTTGGCAAGAAGCTATATGATGCTGGCGGTCAAGCAGCGATTACCGTGATTAAAGGGACTGCTCCTGCAGACTCACCCTCTGAGGTCGATGGTTTATCAGGTGCGACCCTTACGAGTAAGGGGGTCGATAACACCTTTAAATTTTGGTTAAGTGACAAAGGCTTCGGTAAGTTCCTGACCAAATTGCAACAAGGAGAGCTAATCAATGGCTGATGCTAAGGAAACCAAAAAAGTTTTATTTGGCCCAGTTATCGCCAATAACCCCATCGCATTGCAAGTGTTGGGTGTTTGTTCAGCGTTAGCAGTGACCAGCAAATTAGAAACGGCATTTGTAATGACCATTGCGGTTATGCTGGTAACAGCCTTTTCTAACCTGTTTATTTCGATGATTCGGAATCATATTCCAAGCAGTGTGCGGATTATCGTGCAAATGGCAATTATTGCCTCCTTGGTGATTGTGGTTGACCAAGTATTGAAAGCTGTGGTTTATGATATCTCCAAACAACTTTCGGTATTTGTTGGCTTGATTATTACCAACTGTATTGTGATGGGGCGTGCCGAAGCATTTGCCATGAAAGAGCCACCATTGAAGTCTTTTCTCGATGGTATTGGGAATGGCCTGGGTTACGGTGCGGTATTGATGTCGGTCGGTGTGATTCGAGAACTATTCGGTTCTGGTTCGTTATTTGGGATTGAAATCTTACCATTGATTAATAACGGCGGTTGGTATCAACCTAACGGCTTGTTATTACTGCCCGCATCAGCATTCTTTGTGATTGGTTTATTAATCTGGGGATTGCGTAGCATTTATCCAGAACAAGTAGAGCCGAAGGAGTAGGCGCGTGGAACATTATATTAGTTTGTTAGTGCGCTCTATTTTTATTGAAAATATGGCGCTGGCTTTCTTGTTAGGGATGTGTACTTTCCTAGCCGTTTCAAAGAAAGTTAAAACAGCCTTTGGTTTAGGGGTCGCGGTCACCGTGGTTCTGGGTATTTCGGTACCGGTAAACCAAATTATCTATTTCAATTTGTTAGCACCTGGCGCGCTGGATTGGGCTGGTTTACCCGATGCCGATCTAAGCTTCCTTGGCTTCATTACCTTTATTGGGGTAATTGCTGCGTTAGTACAAATTCTTGAGATGGTATTGGATAAATACTTTCCTGCACTGTATCAAGCCTTGGGTATTTTCCTACCACTGATTACTGTGAACTGTGCCATCTTTGGTGGTGTTTCATTCATGGTGCAACGTGAGTACAGCTTAGCTGAGTCCGCTGTGTATGGTATCGGTAGTGGTATTGGCTGGATGTTAGCGATTGTTGCTTTAGCGGGTATTCGTGAAAAAATGAAGTATTCAGATGTGCCTGATGGCTTACGTGGTTTAGGGATTACCTTTATTACCGCGGGTTTGATGGCGATGGCGTTTATGTCGTTCTCGGGCGTTCAGCTTTAAGACGGCCAATAACTACAAGGAAAATTAGTCGATGGAAATTATTCTCGGCGTAACTATGTTTACCTTGCTTGTCTTGGCTTTAGTGACAATCATTTTGTTTGCTAAGTCGAAGCTGGTAAGTTCTGGTGACATACAAATTCTTATTAATGATGATCCAGCCAAGGCAATTACTACTCAGGCGGGTAATAAATTGTTGGGTGTACTGGGTAATTCAGGCATTTTTGTATCATCGGCTTGTGGCGGTGGTGGCTCATGTGGCCAGTGTCATGTGCATATTCATGAAGGTGGTGGTGATATTTTACCCACCGAGCTTGATCATATTAGTAAGCGAGATGCGGCAGATGGCATGCGTTTGGCTTGTCAGGTGAACGTCAAGCAAGACATGAAGATCTCTTTACCCGAAGAAATTTTTGGGGTAAAAAAATGGGCTTGCGAAGTTATCTCTAATGACAACAAAGCTACTTTCATTAAAGAGTTGAAGTTGCAGATCCCTGATGGTGAGTCAGTTCCGTTTCGTGCGGGTGGTTATATTCAAATTGAAGCGCCGGCCCACCATGTAAAATATTCAGATTTTGATATTGAAGAGCAGTATCGTGGCGATTGGGAACACTTTGGCTTCTTTAATTTAGAATCAAAAGTAGATGACGAGACCATTCGAGCTTACTCAATGGCCAACTACCCAGAGGAAGAAGGTATTATTATGTTGAACGTGCGGATTGCAACGCCACCGCCAAACAACATGAGCCTACCTTGTGGTAAAATGTCGTCGTTTATCTTTAACTTAAAAGCGGGTGATAAAGTCACAATTTCTGGGCCATTTGGTGAGTTCTTTGCCAAAGATACCGAAGCAGAAATGGTGTTTATTGGCGGTGGTGCAGGTATGGCGCCAATGCGTTCGCATATCTTCGATCAGCTTAAGCGTCTTAGCTCTAAGCGTAAGATTAGCTTCTGGTACGGGGCTCGTTCTCGTCGAGAGATTTTCTATGAAGAAGATTTTGATATGTTAGCTCGCGAGAATGAAAACTTCGAGTGGCATGTAGCCTTGTCTGACCCACAACCGGGAGATGACTGGGAAGGTAAAACTGGCTTTATTCATAATGTCTTGTTTGAAAACTATCTACGAGACCACGATGCGCCTGAAGACTGCGAATACTATATGTGTGGTCCTCCGGTGATGAATGCTGCGGTGATTAACATGCTTAAAGAGCTCGGTGTTGAAGATGAAAACATTCTACTTGATGACTTTGGTGGTTAATTGGTGAGAATGATTAAGTTTTGGCTAGCCCTTATTGGGCTAGCTTTTTTCGTTAGTGGCTGTAGTGAGCAAAACAATTTGTATACCTTACAAATTGAGGGGCGCACTATGGGAACTTACTATCAAATTAAAGTGGTTGAACCTCGAGATCAGTTACCGAAAGGCGCAGCGTTACAGCAAAAAATTGATAAGTTGCTACGCCAAGTTAACCTAGAAATGTCAACCTATTTACCGAACTCTGAATTGTCTTTGTTTAATCAATTTCAAAGTGGAGAACCGAAACACATTTCGGCAAATTTAGCTAAAGTGATGGCCGCGTCATTACAGATCTCAGAACAGTCGGCTGGCGCTTTCGATGTCACGGTGGGTCCTTTGGTTAATTTATGGGGCTTTGGTCCAGAAGGTCGTCCCAACAAACGTCCCGATGAGCAAGCGCTGAAACAAGCCAGAGCGCGCATTGGTTATCATCACCTTACTTTAAACGGCCAATTACTGAGTAAAGATTTAGCGAGTTTATACGTCGACCTTTCCGCGATTGCTAAAGGCCATGGTGTTGACCGTGTTGCTGAATTGATCGAGAGTGAAGGCTTTCATAATTTCATGGTGGATATTGGTGGTGAGCTACGCTTAAAGGGTCATAATGACAAGGCTCTGAGCTGGCGGATCGCGGTAGAAAAACCAGTGGTAGAGCAACGCGCAGTACAAAAAATTATAGCGCCCGGAGATAACGGTGTTGCAACCTCGGGTGATTATCGTAATTACTTTGAGCAAGATGGTATTCGTTACTCGCATACCATTAATCCTAAAACGGGTCAGCCGATTGCCAATCATATTGTATCGGTCACAGTGATCGCTGCTACCAGTATGATGGCCGACGGCTACGCGACGGCGCTTACGGTTATGGGGGTGGATCAAGCCTTAGCTTTTGCCGAAAAGCATCAATTGGCGATTTATATTATCGATAAGCAAGGGGATGAGTTTGTTGAACACCTTAGTTCAGCTTTTATTCCCTTTATCATCCAACAATAAACGAAGGAGTACTGTCGGAATGGCTTATTTTCTTGTGACATTTGTGTTTTTTGTTGTGGTGATTACCGCGATGGCTGTGGGCTATATTTTTCAGAAGAAAACCATTAGCGGGAGTTGCGGTGGTATCGCATCGCTTGGAATTGAAAAGGTTTGTGATTGTCCTGAGCCTTGCGATAAACGAAAAGCCAAGATGGCTTTAGTCGAACAGAAACAAAAAGCGCGCCAAGCGATGTTAGATGAACATCGGATTATTTAAAGCGCGTGCTAGGCATGATGCGATATTTAAAACAGCGCTTTACAGCGCTGTTTTTGTTTATGTATTTTTAGTCCCCTTTTGCGATACCTTCACGGCGAGGATCGGCTGCGCCAACCAACCTATCAGGGTAAATCCTGATCCCTTGTAGACCCGAGGTCATGGCTTTTATTTTGGTTTGGTAACCTAAGGCTTCTAATGCCGCTTGTTTATCCACCGCAGCGCTATTTGCTTCCAATTCATATACGCCGAAACGGTTGTTGATGTGCGCTTGCTCAATGGCTTGCTGTAAGCTCATGCCCCAGTTTAAATGACTCACTAAGGTTTGAGCCACGTAACCAATAATACTGCTGCCGCCGGGCGAGCCGATAGCCACGATCGGCTGGTTGTTTTGCAGTACGATAGTTGGAGACATCGATGAACGCGGGCGTTTATTGGCTTCAACTCGATTGGCCACTGCTTGGCCATCTTTTTCGGCAATAAAAGAAAAGTCAGTGAGTTGGTTGTTTAATAGGAAGCCATTAACGAACAGCCGTGAGCCAAAGGCATTTTCGATGCTAGTGGTCATCGATAATACATTACCTTCACTATCGACGATACTGATATGGCTGGTGGAGGGAAGTTCGATACTGAAGTTTGATGCTTGGGCGGATAAAGCTGCCACATCTCCAGCAGACACGCTGCTAAGGGCCTTATCACCTTTTAATAATTGGGCGCGTTTCGCCAAATATTGGGGGGCGAGTAGGGCGGTACTTGGTACGCTTACAAAGTCACTATCGGCAAGGTATTTCGCTCTGTCGGCAAAGGCGAGTCTTGAAGCATCGCCGAGGATCCGCCAGCTTTGAATATTATCGGGGCCCCATTTATCAAGTGGGTAGTGAGCGGAAATTCCAAGGATTTGACCGACGGTGCTTGCGCCAGAACTTGGTGGCCCCATGCCGCAGACCGAATATTGTAGGTAAGGGCTACATAAAGCGGGGCGTTGTTTGACTTGATAAGCGGCTAAGTCGCTTTCACTGAGCAGCCCCGGATTAGCTGCTGCCTGTTGTACCGCTGCGACGATTGCTTTTGCGGTTGCACCTTGATAAAAGCCTTTCGCCCCTTGTTTGGCGATTAAATTTAAGGTCGAGGCATAGGCTGGATTTTTGAGTAGGTGGCCGACCGTTAAGGGTTTACCTTGGGCATCATAAAAGTAGTTTCGAGCACCGGGATAGCGGTCGAGTCGGTGAGTATCACCGGCAATCAGTGTGGCTAAGCGAGGACTAACTCTAAATCCCTGTTGTGCTAAGCCGATGGCGGGTGAAAATAATTGAGGCCACTCGGTTTTTCCATAGCGTTGATGCAGGGTTTCAAATAGCGCTACCACCCCCGGCACCCCAACGGATCGCCCCCCCACAACGGCATCATAAAATTTTAATGGCTTGCCACTGTCATCTAAAAATAAGGAAGGCGAAGCCTTGGCTGGAGCCTTCTCTCGAGCATCAAAACTGGTGATTTGTTGCTTTGTAGCATCGTAATACAGTACAAATGCTCCGCCACCAATACCAGAAGATTGGGGTTCGACCAAACCCAGAACGGTTTGGACTGCAATCATCGCATCTACGGCACTTCCACCCGCTTTTAGTATCTCATAGCCAGCCTCAGCGGCTAGCGGATTGGCGGCTGAGACCATAAATTTATGGGCGACAAACGCGGTTTTTTGGCTCGAACCGCTGGCAAGTTCGGGGGCGAAAGCATCGCTGCTTTGGCTCTGAGCCATACTATGAGTCGATATCAATAAAGCGAAGCTCAATAAACGACGAATCATCTGATTATCCTTTTTCAGTGAATATTTAAGGGTGTTGACCTATCCATGCTGTTGCCGTTGTTCAGTGATTCTTAAACAAAGCAGATCAAATGTTATGTCACCATCGGCATGAATCAGCGGTTAATGTGGGATCAATACTGCCTTAGAGTTCAATTAAATTTATGGTTGTTTATTTCTTATTGAGAAGGCTAAGCGAAGGGCTCGTTCTCAGGGTTGTTTAAATTGAGTAAGGGTATAAAGCTTCAACATTAAAACGCTTCTAGCCAGTTTAACAGTATCGAGTAAGCTTGCCATTGTCTAATCAAGCATTATTGATGAAGGTGTTAACTAGAATTTACATGTTTTAGTGCTTGGTGACAGATTGAGCGCTGTTTGTGAAGGGCGATTGGCTTGAATATTGGTGATGCTGATCAGTTATCAAACAAAGTTAAAAAGTTGCTATCGCTACAGGGAGGAAGCGATAGCAGAAGGCAAATCAGTTTAAGTAGGATGTTATTCCAACTCGATTAAGTTTGGCTCTATGTTTGCGGGTGAAAGTTATGAGCTGCAAATCAAGATCTTCGCTGCGCGAATACAAGAGCACTTATTTATTGTGATTGGTATTATTTTAAAGTTAGATGCTTAGCTAAAGGCGTAAGCATCCAAGGCCAAAATTTCAAGTTCGACGTCTTGATGGATCTGGTGAACTTTATCGCCTTCGTTCCAAGCCCCCAAAATCGAGAGTAGCGGGACAAAGTGTTCAACGCTTGGATGATTAAAGCGACTAAAAGGTGCCTGATTTTGATAATCCAACAAAGCTGGGATATCTTTCGCTAACAGTTTCTCTTTTACCCATTGAGTAAACGCCGTCACTTTTTCAACCCGCTGTGGATCAGGAATACTAGCAAACACTTCTCGCAGGTTGTGGCTAATCCCTCCAGAGCCAAGCAGTAAAATATTTTGCTCAGACAAGTAGCTTAAGGCTTGACCTAGCTGGTAGTTATGCTGACTACTTAAGCGACTGTTGATAGAGATTTGTAGCACTGGAATATCTGCTTGCGGGTAGATTAAACGCAGCGGGATCCATACGCCATGATCCCAGCCCTGCTGTTCGTCCAGTATTGGCTGATACCCCTGACTTTGTAAGCGCTCTGCGACTTGTTTTGCTAAGTCTGGCGCACCCGGCGCCGGATATTGCAGTTGATAAAGTTGCTCGGGAAAACCATAGAAATCGTGAATGGTTTTTGGTTTTGTTGCACTGTTAATGATGATATCTGCAGTAGCATCAAAATGAGCAGAAAAAACCACAATAGCATCCGGTTTGTGTAATTGCCGACCCAAGTTTTTGAGAAAAGCGCTAGTCGCGCTATTCTCAATGCCCATCATCGGTGAGCCATGGGAAATAAACAGAGCTGGCTGTTTGCTGACCTGATTCATGCAATATTCTCCGGACCCTTAGGCACGATACCTGCTGGGTTGAGTGCTTTTAGTGAATAATAGCCTTGTTTAATATGTTCAATATTAACTGTATTTCCAATGCCCTCAAGCGCCAAAATTCGCTGCACATATTTGGATAAATAGGGCATTTGGGCAATCAGATTTCGATTACATTTGAATAAACCATAATAGGCAGCATCAAAACGGATCAGGGTTACAAAGCTTCTGATGTCGGTTTCAGTGAGTTGTTCACCGAATAAAAATGAACGACCATCTGCTAATTTGGCTTCTAGTTTATCTAAAGTGTTAAACACGCCTTGGTAAGCTTCTTCGTAAGCAAACTGCGAGCTGGCGAAGCCCGCTTTATACACGCCATTATTGAGCAGGTGATAAATCTCTTCGTTCAGTGTATCAATCTGCTCGGCCAGCTCTGCAGGATATAAATCCATTTTTGAGCCGGTGAGGTGATCAAAGGCACTGTTTAACATGCGAATGATGTCTGCGGATTCATTGTTTACAATCACATTATTGTGTTTATCCCACAGTACCGGAACCGTCGCTCTGCCGGTGAATTTAGGATCGGCGTGAGTGTACAGCTGGTGAGCAAATTGATAGCCATTTAAATGGTCGGCAGTCGCATCGGCATAGCCATCAAATTGCCAGCCTTGATCGGTCATCACCGGATTGACGATGCTAATCGAAATATAGTCTTGAAGTTGTTTGAGTTCCCGAAGCATCAAGGTTCTAGAAGCCCAAGGACAGATATACGCAACATAGAGATGGTAACGACCTTTCTCTGCTTTAAAGCCGGCATTACCAGTGGGGCCAGCGGCGCCATCTTTGGTGATCCAATGCCTAAAGCTAGAGGTTTGGCGTACAAAGCGCCCTTGCTCATCTTTTGCCTGTACTGGTTGCCAGTTTTCTGTCCAAACGCCTTCGACTAACATAATCAAGTCCTCAATATGGGTTAAATTTAGGGTTATTTATTAGCACTAAGCAGCGCATGGATTTTATTGTCTAAAGCAAAGCGCCCTGCGCCTTGAACAGCTAAAAACAAGGTGACTGCTAACAAGGTTAATGCATACTCATAACCATTTGCGGCTAAAAACAGGCCATTACCAATATGTACTGTCATCGCCATTAGCATAGTAAATGCAAGCACTAGAGCGGCTGGGCGGGTTAGCAAGCCAAGTAGTAAAGCAATACCGCCAAAAAACTCGGCGCTGCCAGCCATTAAAGCCATGAGGTAGCCGGGTGCAAACCCCACGCTTTCCATCCATTGGCCGGTGCCTTCAAGACCATAACCACCAAACCAGCTAAACAGTTTTTGCGAGCCGTGGGCAACCAGTATCAAACCTAAAGGTAGACGTAGAATTAGGGGAGCAAAGCTGGCTTTGCTAGCAACAAGTTTGTTTAAGAGTTGAGTATTCATGGTATGTCCTTCACTGGGAATTTAATTAACTAAGTTGTGCTAACTATAATGCTTGGTATTTCATTGATAAATGCTATATTTGTTGAGTGATTATCAATGTATGGTTGTTAATATGGATAGACTACAAACTATGAGAGCCTTTGTGAGTGTGGTAAAGCAGGGCTCATTTGCGAAAGCGGCTGAATACTTAAGTTTGTCTCCTCAGTTGGTGAGTAAATATGTCTCCCATTTGGAAGACAATCTACAGTCGCGATTACTGAACCGAACTACGCGTAAATTGAGTTTGACCGAGGCCGGACGTTTTTATTTTGAACGTTGCACTCAGTTATTAATTGACCTTGAGGAGATGGACAATGCGCTTGCCCATGAGCAAGGACAGCCTTCAGGAAAACTTCGAATTACCGCACCGATGTCCTTTGGCATGCATCACTTACCGAAGTTAGTCGTTGATTATCAGCAGCGCTACCCGCAGGTGGATATCGACTTGCAACTCAGCGATAAAAAAATCGATATTGTTGAAGATGGCTACGATATCGCATTACGGATTGGTAAATTGCAGAGTTCTTCATTGATCGCTAAAAAAATCACCGATATTCGAATCGTGGTATGTGCCGCCCCCAAGTACCTGCAGCAATATAGTATCCCCAAAAATTCCCAACAATTAATGGATCATCGCTATCTGAGTTATAGCTATGCCGATAGCGCAAGTTTATTTGCTAAGTTTGAACAGGTACTGGGTTACAACAAGTTAAACTCGACCTTGATCTCTAATAATGGCGATTTATTGGTCAATGCGGCGATCCATGGCGGAGGAATTGCCATTCAGCCCTCATTTATCGCTGGTAAAGCTATCAGCCAGGGGGAGTTGCAGGAAATATTACCCGACTATGCTCCCGATCCACTGGGACTCTATGTGGTTTATGCCCATCGTAAGTTTTTAAGTAGTAAGGTTCGCAGTTTTGTTGATTTCATCAGCGAGTATTATGGAGAGTGTCCTTATTGGGATGACTATTAAAGGCAGGCCGTGGTTTAAGGCTTGGCGAGGAGCGATAGCGCTGGCTGAACAACATTGTGCTCGAGGTAGTGAGGGATTTTTTAGTAAAATCAACACCTAGTCAAATTTATGTCTTGTTCTTCCCAGTTTTTTCGAGACAAGTTTGGGATGATTGAGTGTTCTAACATGGTATTCGCGAAGAGGAAATAAGCGGTGGCCCTAGTAACAATTGAACAACTACACAATGAATATTTGCGCGTTTTATTAGCGCGAGATATGAATCCCGACCGGGCTGAGCAATTGGCGACCGGCTTTGTGGATATGGCCAATGAGGGGGTCTACTCGCATGGCATTAATCGCTTCCCGGTGTTTATCTCGCAAGTGGATAAGGGGCAAATCAAGCTTAATGCAGAGCCGGAATGTGTTGCCAGCATGGGCGCACTGGAGCAGTGGGATTGTCATCTCGGTCCTGGTGTATTGAATGGTCATATTTGTGCTGATCGTGCCATGGTTCTGGCCAAGCAGTTTGGGATTGGCATGGTGGGTATGCGCAATTCAAATCATTGGATGCGTGGTGGCGCTTACCCCTTGAAGATGGCTCGTCAGGGCTTTGCTGCAATTGCCGCGACCAACACCGTGGCGATTATGCCGCCTTGGGGAGGGAAAGACTGTCGCATCGGAAATAATCCATTGATCATGGCGATTGCAGGCGATCCGCCGGTTTTACTCGATTGTGCGATGAGCCAGTTTTCTTATGGTCAAATTCAAAATCATCATCTCGCCGATAAGCCCTTGCCGGTGGATGGCGGCTTCGATGACGAGGGCAATTTGACCAAAGATCCGCAAGTATTGATGAACAATAAACGGGTGTTGCCGATGGGGTTCTGGAAGGGGTCGTCGATGTCTATCGTATTAGATATGATGATCACCGCGATTAGTGGCGGCTTATCGGTACCAGCCTTAACGGAAGATCAAACTGAAGAGTATGGGGTATCGCAATTCTTGATCGCCATCGATCTGAGTAAAACCATGGAGAGTCATCGTTTTGCTCAAGAGATGCAGCGGATCCGCGATTATGTAATGAGTGCTGAGCCTGCCGAGGTCGGGCGGCTTAAGATCGGTGGTTCAGAGATTCAAGCCTATATTGATAAACACCAACAGCAGGGTGGCATCGAAATTCACTCGCAAATTTGGCAGAAAATTAAGGCCCTGTAAGGCCTTGCAGATTTGTGGTGTGACATCGAGATTTGTGGCGATACAGGTTTTGCTACGCCGTAAGATGGCCAGAGTCACGGCTAAGCTTGTTGAACCAAGGCTTAGCCATCATGATTCGCCATGGTAGCGACCAGCAATGAGTCAACAGCTCCCCGACGATTCATACTGGTCTCGCAAAGCCAGATTAAATCTCAGCCAAGCGTTGTTGTAGGTGAGATAACATTAAACTCACTTTATTGGATAGGTGTCGGTTTTGTGGGTATAAGGCCCAAATGCCTTCGGGGCCTTTTTGATAAGGTATTAATAGCTCAATCAGAGCTCCACTTTGTAAATGCTTTTTAACGTAACTGTCGGGCAATTGCACAATGCCCAAACCTTTTAGTGCGGCATCCAGCAAGGCATAACCATTGTTACACTGCAGCCGTCCGCTTATTTTAAGCGCCATCGCTTTCCCCCGTTCGACAAACCGCCAGTACTCGATAGTTCCTTGTAAACAGTTATGCTGAGCCAACTCACTCACCACATGCGGTGAGCCATGTTGCGCCAAGTAGGCTGGGGAAGCACAAACATGCAAGCTGCGCTGGGCGAGGCGCTTCGCCATCATACTCGAGTCGGGCAGTTCGCCCAGTCTAATCGCCAAATCTATGGCTTGATCGACTAAGTCAATTTTTTGGTTACTGAGTTGGAGTGATACCTCCAACTCCGGGTATTGCAGGCAAAAATCATTCACCGCTGGTGCAATATGTTGTTCACCAAAGGTCACCGGTGCGGTCATACGTAACTTACCTCGAGGCGTATTCTGTAAGTTGTTTAAGCTGCGCTCGGCGTCAAGCAAACCCTCGATCAATGGCCTACACTGTTGATAAAACAACAGGCCACTGTCGGTAGCCGATACTCGCCGAGTGGTGCGATAAAACAACTTAGTGGCTAAACGTATTTCCAGCTGAGAAATTTGACGACTCACCTGAGCGGTAGAAATACCTAAACGTTGTGCGGCAGCAGTGAAACTTTCGGTTTCAACGACCGAAACAAACTCGTTAATACCGTCCCACTGGAACATAGCGGCCAACCTCGTTGCAGATACTGATTGCTTAAACATTATCAGCCATCATCAAGCAATGATTTAGCCGATATTGTTACTACACAGTAAAAGTGAATTAATGAATTGCTAGATTATCACCAATTAAGAAACAAATATAATATTGTGATGAATACGCCTTTTAGGCGACAACGAATACATAGTGAGGAAGCGCGATGACTGCCAAAACCATTCAATCAAAAGCTGCCGTAGCATGGGCTGCTGGCCAACCATTAAAAATGGAAATTGTTGATGTAGCCCCCCCTAAAGCGGGTGAAGTGCGGGTAAAAATTATTGCCTCAGGTGTATGCCACACGGATGCATTTACCTTATCGGGCGATGATCCGGAAGGGATATTTCCGGCGATTCTGGGCCATGAAGGCGGCGGCATTGTCGAATCGATTGGTGAAGGGGTAAGCAGCGTTAAGGTGGGCGATCACGTGATCCCGCTTTATACACCAGAGTGTGGCGAATGTAAGTTTTGTAAATCGGGTAAAACCAACCTTTGTCAAAAGATCCGCGAAACTCAAGGCAAGGGGCTAATGCCCGACGGAACCACTCGCTTCTCTATCAACGGTCAGCCGATTTTTCATTACATGGGGTGCTCGACGTTTAGTGAATATACGGTATTACCGGAAATCTCACTCGCCAAAATCAACCAAGAGGCACCTCTCGAAGAAGTCTGTTTGTTAGGTTGCGGCGTGACCACTGGGATGGGTGCGGTTGCCAACACCGCCAACGTTCAAGCGGGCGATACGGTGGCAGTATTTGGTTTGGGTGGCATTGGTTTATCCGCCATTATTGGCGCTCAGATGGCCAAAGCTGGCCGCATTATTGCTATCGACATTAACGAATCGAAATTTGAATTAGCCCAAAAGCTTGGTGCGACCGATTGTGTTAATCCAAAAAATTTCGACAAGCCAATTCAAGAAGTGATTGTCGAGATGACCGATGGTGGTGTCGACTTCTCGTTTGAATGTGTGGGTAACGTTCACCTGATGCGTAGCGCTTTAGAATGTTGCCATAAAGGTTGGGGCGAGTCGGTGATTATTGGTGTTGCCGGTGCCGGCCAAGAAATATCAACTCGACCATTCCAGTTGGTCACTGGGCGTGTATGGAGAGGCTCGGCATTTGGTGGCGTAAAAGGTCGCTCCGAGTTACCTGAGTATGTAGAACGTTATATGGCTGGAGAGTTTAAGCTAGATGATTTTATTACCCACACTATGGCCTTAGATAAAGTTAACGAAGCTTTTGACTTGATGCACCAAGGGAAGAGTATTCGTAGTGTTATTCATTTCGATAAATAATGAATAAACCACATGCAAAACAGTGTGCTAATGCATTAAACCAAGCGTATTGGCACTGTTATTTTATTCACTTTGACCAATAAGGATAAGCTAAATGCACGACATTGAACTTATCAGTGCCAATAAAAGCTTTGGGGGCTGGCACAAACGCTACAGCCACCGCGCGAGCAGTTTAAATGGGCTCGCGCAGTTTGCGATTTTTTTGCCGCCACAGGCTAGCGCTAAGCAGCCAGTACCGGTCTTGTACTGGCTGTCAGGGCTAACTTGTAACGACGAAAACTTTATGCAGAAAGCTGGTGCACAGCGTATGGCTGCCGAGTTAGGCATTGCCATTGTTGCGCCCGATACCAGCCCTCGTGGTGACGAGGTGGCCGATGATGAAGCTTACGACCTAGGCCAGGGCGCGGGGTTTTACCTAAATGCCAGCCAAGCCCCATGGAAGCAGCATTACCACATGTACGACTACATTGTGAGTGAACTGCCTGCATTAATTGAGTCCTGTTTTCCGGTCAGTAGCAAGCGGGCAATTGCTGGACACTCGATGGGGGGACATGGCGCCTTAACCATTGCTTTGCGCAATCCGCAACGTTTTAGTTCGGTATCGGCATTTAGCCCTATTTGTAATCCTAGTGCGGTGCCGTGGGGTAAAAAAGCCTTTACCGCTTACTTAGGCAGTGATCCGCAACACTGGGCAGAATACGACGCTAGCCTGCTCATGAGTGAAGCGAAGCAGTTTGTTCCTGCGTTGGTTGATCAGGGAGAGGCAGACCAATTTTTAGCAGAGCAACTAAAACCAGAAGCATTAACGGCAGCGGCGAAGCAAAGCGCTTATCCCTTACGCCTCAATATGCATACTGGTTACGACCATAGCTATTTTTTTATCGCCAGCTTTATTGAGTCTCACCTGCTGTTTCACGCCAAACACTTCGCTTGAAGTTCGTGAAATACCATGGCAATCATAGCTTTATTGCCAAGTCATAAAAACCAGGCTGCGCCTGGTTTTTTACCAACAATCAAGACACCGCGGCTAACGAGCGGAAGGTTCGAATGGCTGTTTTGGTCTATTCGGTCTCATCATTAGGTATCCGATGGCATGAAACCAGTACCGACATCGGCCGTAATTTTAGTTGAACCATTTGACTGCACAGAGCTTAGTTTTGGACTTTGAAAAAATATGAGCGTGCCAATGATGAATAGCCATGTACAAAGCAATCCGGTTGTTGTTGCCATCGCGACCAGATAACCATGCGATAACATGACTGCGTAAATTGCGCCAAAAAAAGCGGTTCCGAGAGCAAAGCATGCTTGCTGTACGGTGATTAATGCACTACTTGCTTCACTAGCATGCTGTTTTCCAACATGAGAAAGGGCAATTCGAAAAGCGGAGGTAAGCATCAAGGCGTTCCCTATTCCGACTAAACCAGTTGCGCTAACAAGATGCCACACCTGTAGCGTACTCCCAAATAACCAGAACAAACCAAGCGTAAGTAAGAAACCGAGAAAAGATAAAACCACGCCAAGGACAAAGCTCCAATAGTGACCGATGCGCTGTGTTATCGGTCGACTGAGTAATGAGCCGACAAAGAACATGATTCCCAAGGCAATAAAGCTATTACCTGATTGAAGTGGCGTAAAATGAAGCTCTGTTTGCAAGCACAGCGCGGTTACAAACAGATACCCAGGATAGGTAAAGGTAACAGTTGCTTCCGCCATGAAACCGCTCATCACCATTGGCGTTTTAAATAATGAAGGAGGGAAGAGTGGTTGTTGACCGCGGATTTCTTTGCGTTTTTCTATGCCCCATAAGCCACAGCCGATAGGGAATAGACCAAGCAATAAGCACCATAGCGTTGGCCATCGTTCGCCCAACGTCACTGGTAGTAATAAACAGAGTAACAACAGTGCGAATAAGGTGATGCCAGCCAAATCCATTTCCGGTTTATGCGCTGCACGGGTTTCAGGAATAATGAAATAACCTACAGCTAAAATCAGCAGGCACACTGGAATATTAACAAAAAATGCAACCCGCCAGCTTAAGCCAAATAAATCAGCGGAAACAAGCCATCCTCCAAGCACTTGCCCAATCGCGACCGAAAGCCCAGCGACTGCCGTATAGAGCCCAACCGCACGACTATGACGCTCACCCGCTAAGGTTGCATGGATCGTAGCAAGAATTTGCGGCATCAATAAGGCGGCAAATACGCCCTGTAAAAGACGACCAGCCAACATCGTAATAATATTTGTCGCAAGCCCACATACTGCAGAAGCAACACAAAACCCAACGATACCAAGCATAAATAGACGCTTTCGACCATAACGCTCGCCTAGGCGTCCGCCCGTCGCAATCAGCGTTGCAAAACTAAGCGCATACACCGCAACAATTAACATTAGTCCTGTTTCATCCGTGACTAGGGTTTGCCCCATCACATCAAGTGAGACGTTCACAATAGAAAAATCGATCTGTGGTAAAAGTTGCCCCATGACCAATAGCAAAAGAGCAAATATTGAAAGCGATTGATGCTTAAGGTTCATAAAAGGTCCCTGAAACGTATCTCAAATCATAATGTCGCGCTATTATGAGTGGAATTTAGAGTCGTACAAGAAACTACTTAGACACGTATAACTGATATCAGGATAGAAGATGCTCGGTAATAACTTGCAAGTTATCGGCGATTTTTTACGTCGTAAACGAGAGAATTTAGCGCCAGAGATGATAGGGCTCCCCAAACCAGCTCGCACTCGAACGCCCGGGTTGAGACGCGAAGACGTGGCCGCTATCGCAGGGATAAGTACCGTGTGGTATAGCAAAATCGAACGAGGAAAGGCTGCAGGTATTTCTCCTGAAGTACTCGCAGCGCTCTGTCAGACACTGCGTTTAAGCTTATCAGAAGAACAATACCTCAAGACGCTTGCCTTATCTGGGCAAACCGAGGTCAAAGATCCGTGTATGTATATCACTCGAGAAACGCAGCGGCTTTTAACACAGTTGAATCCGCTTCCTGCCTTGCTGGTGAATGACTATTTCGACATTATTGAATGTAATCAATCATTTAATCGATTGTGTGGGTTTGATGTGAATGCTCTTCCGGAAGAAGAGCGAAATTATATCTATCTCACCATGACTCACAGCAAATGGCAGCAGTTTTTACAGATCGACGATAAGCATATTCTGGCAGAGCAACTGACCCGGATGGCAGGCTTTTTACGCAGTGCAAGCGCCTCACGTTCCAATGATCTGATCTTAAAAAAACGGGTCTGTCATTTTCAGAATACCTCAGCTATTTTTACTGAAGCATGGGCGCGCAATACCGTGCTACAGCCGGAACAGTTTCAGTTTGATTTTGTACATGCCGAACTAGGTTTGCTCTCGCTTAAAAAACAAATATGGTGGAGCTTTAGTGGCGATACGACTAGCGGTCGATTAAATATTTATCACCCTCAAAATGACGAAGATTACCAACGTTTAGCCAATATCTGATGGCATTCTGTGGTGATAAATAAGGGCTAGTAAGCGTCTGCTAAGCTAGATTTTTTTTGATGAAGACGCCCACGTCTGAAGTACAAAACCATAATCAAGCCAAGCACTGCGGTGCCAGAACCAGCTAAAGGAACCGAAGACAATCCTAGCTCCGCACTAATCACTGCCCCACCGAGCACTGCGCCAAGTGCATTACCAAGATTAAAGGCACCAATATTCATAGCAGATGCCAGATTGGGCGCTTCTTTGGCCTCCTGCACAACCAATGACTGCAATGGTGGAACCATAGCAAAGCTGGCAATGCCCCAGAGGAAGATCAAGGGTGCCGCGAGTATCTGAGATGATGTGCTTACTGAAAAAATCGCGAGTAAGACAATCACTGAAACCAAAGAGACGATCAGCGTTAAATCCAGCGAGCGATCCGCGTAGCGACCACCGAGAATATTTCCGATGGCGAGACCTAAGCCATACAACATCAACATCGCAGTGACAAAAGCCGTTGAGGCATGCGTTTCATCTTGCAAAATTGGCACAATATAAGTAAATACGGTGAACATTGAACTGGCGCTGACGACAGTTAATAGTAACGCCGCCAGTACGGGGCCTTTGGTTAATACCCGAAGTTCATCACGCATGTTCACTTTACGCTCATTAGCAAGTGGTGGTAATGAAATCCTCAAGGCGAACATGGTCACTAAGCCAATTGCAGCAATGGCGAAAAAAGCGGGACGCCAACCAATGGTTTCACCGATAAATGATGCCAAAGGAACGCCACCAATGGTTGCAAGGGTGAGTCCTGAAAACATCGCCGCCACGGCACCCGCACGCTTTTCTATTGGAACTATGCTGGTTGCGACGACAGCACCAACCCCAAAGAAAGCACCATGATTGAATGACGTGACGATTCGTCCAATCATTAATGTGGTATAGCTATCGGCCATCGCGGACACCAAATTACCTAAGGTAAAAATACCCATCGACAGCAGCAGTAAACGTCGGCGTGACATATTGGCAAACGCCAACGTCATGACTGGGGCCCCAATTAAAACCCCAAAGGCATATGCACTAATTAGCAACCCGGCTGTAGGAATCGAAACCGCTAAATCGTGGGCAATAACCGGTAACATCCCCATCGGGGAAAACTCGGTCACACCAATACCAAAAGCACCAATGGCAAGTGCGAACAAAGGAGCATTGAATTTCATATAAAATCTCGTTAATTTATGATGTAAAGGAATATAGCTAAATCGCTAGCCTATGAATATCCTGTTGAATGGTCACACAGCTTTGCATTGGAATCACAAATGAAACAGGGCAAAACAGATAGAACCGCAGAAATGGAAACCTTTCTGTCGGTAGCGTGTACTGGCAGCTTAAGTGGTGCAGCGAGAGAATTAGGGCTCAGCCCATCAGCAGTTAGCCGTATCATGACTCGAATTGAAAAACGACTCGGTATTCGTCTGATTGTGCGCAGTACACGCAGCCTTCATCTTACCAGTGAAGGTGAATCTTACGCACTTGCAGCCCGCAGGATCTTAAAAGATTTAGACGATACAGAATCAGCGCTCGCTAACCGTGGACGCCCCAGTGGGATCATCAAAGTCAGCACTGCGACGGCACATAGTCGGCTAAGCATCGTGCCTTTGTTTAAGGAATTTCTGCAACGCTATCCCAATATTGTGGTCGAGATGGATGTCAGCGATCAAATCAGTAATGTGAGTGCAGGCGATACCGATATTGCTATCCGTTTTGGTCCATTACCAGACAGTGGACTGCATGCCCGTCGCTTGGGAGAGACCGGCCGAACCGTGGTCGCTTCACCCGAGTATCTTGCTGATGCAGGTATTCCACAAACACCAGCGGACTTAAAATATCATAATTGTTTGGATTTTAGTTTTCGACGCTTAGAACCCGGCTGGCCGTTTCGAGAAAATGGTCAGGATTTTATGCTACCGGTAAGCGGTAATATCATCGCAAATAACGGTGAAACTCTCGTTGAACTCGCGCTACAAGGAATTGGAATTACTCGGGTAGGTAATTTTCATATTGAACAGCTTTTGGCCGATAGACAGTTAGTGCCTTTATTAGAAGATTTTAATCCCCAAGACCGAGAATCCATTCATGCTGTTTTCATCGGTGGTCAAAATATCCCTGCGAGGGTTCGTGTATTTGTCGACTACTTGGTTGAGAAAATGATGCAAAGCAGTGCTTCGCAATCATGAAAAGAACATCGTTGTCCAGCCATCATCCGTTAGTTTTTAGCTTGGTATATGCCAATGGCTAGTGATTCCCTTGCTGTAACAAGGCGCTGTTACTTTTCATAAGCAGTTCTCTTTACAAGGAATATGATGAATCAGTGTTTTCAATCTCGATACATTATTGGGCTACATTTCGAAGGAAGTACCGATCGATTAATACTAAATAATCGGGATTTATATCATGAAAAACACAAAAGAGTTTTAAGGGGCAATTCGGGCATGTAAAGCAGGAAGCATTTTGAAAAAAGCAGTGCTATTCAGATTGTCCATTTTGTTGGTATTTGCTTCTGGTTATGGGGGTTATCTGTCTAACTGGATTAGACACAAGAGATAGTCAGGTCAGCCACATTTATAGTCATTTAAACTGCTCTGTCTGGAGTGTTTTTTTTACGTCTAAGCAACGAATCAGTCATATCTGAATTGCTCTCCATTCAGAAATGAACCTCGTGAAATGGACAGTATTCGCTACGATGAGTCCTCTTTAATCCTTGATATGTGATGGTTTCGGTGTGCTTTGTCGTGATTTTAAAAGGGATATTGCTTATTTATTGCTGCGGCTTTCGCGGTGTTGATATTAAACTCGAATGAGTTGATGGGCTTACTTTAAAGTTGGCCGTTGAAAGCGCTATAATTTGGCTTTGATTCATCATGAGTTGCGACATTGATAAAACCGTTGCCCGACCCAAAAACCTACCCGATTGTACCGCCAGATATGGATTACTGTTACTTTGATGAGGCAGAGACATCTCCATTTGAGGCACATAATCAAAGCTTTTCTTTAGTGAATGCAAGTTGGTTAGCCGACTGTGCCTTATTAGTTTACGCCCATCCCGGTTTTGCGCGTTTGGCGTTTAAGTTGGCAGGCTTTGAACATTTTCATTTTTTTAAAGGAACTGGCACCGAATGCATGGCCGCTTGGAATGAGTGTTGTTTGCTGATTAGTTTTCGCGGCACCGAGCTTAAATCGCTCTCTATGCTGTATGAGATGAGTACTAATCTTCAGGCTATTCCAAGCTCATTTTCGCAAGGTGGCAAAGTGCATACTGGGTTTTCTAAAGCCTTAGATGAAATATGGGGGGGCTCCGAAGGATTACATAGGTTTATTCAACAGCGTATTGCTGAAAATCCAGATCGTGCTATTTGGATGACGGGTCATAGCTTGGGGGGCGCTCTGGCTAGCTTGTGTTTTGCTAAAGTGAAACAAGCCACTGGCTTATATATTTTTGGTGCGCCGCGGGTTGGCAATCAAGCTTTTACGGATTTGCTTAAAGGTAGGCCTGTATGGCGTGTGGAGCATGCGAAAGATCCCATCCCGATGCTGCCGCCCAATCTACCTGCGTTGCATTTTTGTTATCATGATTTAGGTGAGTTGATTTATATTCAAGCAGATCAACAGTTGCGTTTTCAACGACCAGAAAAAACCGCTGAAGAATACAAGCAACTGATTTGGGATACCATTAAAACTCAGGAAAGTCGGCGCAAAGCCTTAAGCATGAAGCTTCCTGACATAAATCAGCATGTGCGTGAATCGGTGCAGCAATGGTTAGACAACATTAAGCAATTGCAAGGGGATAAGGCGATCAGTATTCGCGATCACATGCCGATATTTTACTGCGTGAAATTATGGAATTTGCGAGCGGCTCAAACCGAAGGTGTAGTCGACCTAACCGAGAATGAACGGCTAGGTCAATGAGTTGGTGGGGTTTATCGGCGTTCGCGTTACAGAGTGACCCCCGATTTAAAAATAGCCAGTTCACGAATGCCGTTCACTTCATTTTTAGTTGGCGCTCCATTGGCAATATCACAGACTAAATCAATAAAACCTTCTAATAGCTGTTCCATTGTTTGGCCGTCAATTAAGGCCCCGGCGTTAAAATCGATCCAATGTGGTTTTTTATTGGCAAGCTCTGAATTTGTTGCAAGTTTTAAGGTGGGAACAAAGCCGCCGTAAGGTGTTCCTCGACCGGTAGAAAATAATACGATATGGCAGCCACTGGCGGCCAATGCCGAGGTTGCTACGGCATCATTACCTGGAGCACTCAGTAAATTAAGCCCCGGAATCGTGAGCCTGTCGGTGTATTTTAATACGCCCATGACCGCGCTAGAGCCAGCTTTTTGAGTGCAGCCCATCGATTTATCTTCAAGGGTTGAAATACCACCTTTTTTATTACCGGGAGATGGATTTTCGTAAATCGGCTGCTTGTGGTCGATAAAATATTGCTTGAAGCTATTAATCATTTCTACGGCAGCGCTGAAAGTGGGTTCGTCGATACAACGTTCAAATAGTAGATGTTCTGCGCCAAACATTTCAGGTACTTCGGTTAAAACTGAAGTGCCACCAAGGCTGATGAGGTAATCAGAGAATCGGCCAAGTAAGGGATTAGCAGTAATACCGGATAGACCATCGGAGCCCCCGCATTCGAGACCTACTTTAAGTTTGCCGATACTCATTGGGGTGCGTCGATCCTGTTTCACCACCGCATAAATTTTCTCTAGTTGCGCAACCGCCGCAGTGATTTCATTGTTTTCTCGCTGCGCTTCCATGTACTTCACGCGTTCGTGGTCAACGTCTCCGACTAATTGTTTAAAGGCATCCACTTGATTATTTTCACAGCCTAGCCCCATCACTAAAACTCCGCCTGCATTTGGGTGTTTCACCATATTGGCTAATATTTGGCGGGTATTCTCGTGATCATCACCGAGCTGGGAGCAGCCATAATTATGGGGGAATAAATAAACACCATCGCAGTCTAAGTCTGGGTATTTGCTTCGGAATAGAGTGATCGCTTGTTGAGCGATGCCGTTTACGCAGCCAACCGTTGGGATCACCCATATTTCATTGCGAATAGCAACATCACCATTAGGGCGTTGATAACCGTTAAAGGAGCGTTCAGCCTGTTTTATATCCGCCGGCGGACAAGTGATGGGTTGATAGTGATATTGATGGGTATCGGCAAGATTGGTTTTAATGTTATGGGTATGTACCCATTCACCTTGGCGGATATCGACACTGGCATGACCGATCGCCGAACCATACTTAATAATGTTACAACCTGCGGCAATGTCGCTGAGTGCAACTTTACTGCCTCGATCCAGATCGCTGCTGAGTTCGATGGTTTTATTGCCAATGACTAATTGTTGCTGTTTGTTTAAAGGCTCTAAACAAACTAGAACATTATCTTGAGGATGGAGTTGAATATACTGTTTCATGGGCACCTTTATGCAAGTTACCCTGTCCGACGTAATCAGTTTATTCCCATCGCTGTATTTAAATCAATAAAAAACCGATAAAAATTCCTTAATGCTTAGTTTCTGGGAGATATAGGTAAATTGAATGCCTTATTTGCTCATTCGCTAGCTATTAAAATCATAAAGAACAGATAAAAAACAGATAACAATGATCGATGACACGTTTGCTTACTTTGTTTAATAAAAGCTTATTTTTAACAAATACACTTCAAACACATTCGATAACACCTGTCCGACAAACAGCTTCCCTATCGCATAGGAATAAAGTAATGGAACAACGATTAACCAGAGATAGCGCAGTTTTTCCGACCCGGCCTGAGAAAATAATTCAGTTTGGCGAAGGTAACTTCTTACGCGCATTTATAGATTGGCAATTTGATCTATTGAACGAACATACCGATTTTAATGCAGGTATTACCATTGTTCGGCCAATTGATGCCGGACACCCTAAGTTAGACCAGCAAGGCGGTTTGTACACGGCATTGATTCGAGGAATTAATGAAGTCGGCGAAAGTATCTCTCAGCCTAGAGTGATTAGCTCTGTCAATCGAGAACTGTTGGCATATGGTGAGTTTGACCAGGTGATGGCTATTGCACAGAACCCAGAGCTTGAATGGGTAGTCTCAAATACCACTGAAGCTGGGATTAGCTTCAATGAAAATGACCAACTGACTGATTACCCACCGACATCTTTTCCCGCGAAGGTGACAAAATTTTTGCATCATCGCTTCGTTCATTTTAACGGCAGCGAAGATAAAGGTTTGATTTTTTTACCCTGTGAACTAATTGATTATAATGGGGAAAAGCTACAAGAGTTCGTGATAAAATACGCCCAGCAATGGCAGTTATCAGAAGCGTTTATTGCTTGGGTTAATACGGCCAATACTTTTTGTTCTACGCTGGTAGATAGGATTGTGACTGGCTTTCCAAAAGATGAAATTAATCAACTCGACATTGAACTTGGTTATCATGATGATTTTCTAGTCGCTGCGGAACATTTTTATTTATTTGTGATTCAAGGGCCAAGTTGGCTGAATGAAAAACTTCGTTTAGAGCAGTGCCCACTGAATATAAAGATTGTTTCAGATATTAAGCCTTATAAAGAAAGAAAAGTCGGTATCTTAAATGGTGCACATACGGCGATGGTACCAGTTGCTTATCTTGCTGGTTTAGATACGGTGAGCGAGTCGGTAAATGATCCTCAAATTGCCGAGTTCCTAGAGTGCTTACTTGATGACGAAATTATTCCTGTTCTTAACATGGATAAACAAGAGCTTGATGAGTTTAAAGTAAGTGTTATTAGCCGATTCAAAAACCCATTTATCAAACACTACTTAACTTCGATTGCACTTAACTCTTTAACTAAATTTAAGACTCGCTTATTGCCTCAGCTTATTAGCTATGTTCAGCAAAATGGCTCTGCGCCTAAACATCTTTGTTTTAGTTTGGCTGCATTGTATTGCTTTTATTTAGGGAAAAGAAATGATGAAGATATTCCACTTTCCGATAATCAAGACTTATTAGATAAATTTAGTGTTTGGCGTAAAAAATCAGATAACCATGCTTCAAATATAGAAGGGTTTTTATCGATGGCAGAACACTGGGGTGTTGACCTCACTCGTTTAGCCAATGTGCAATCACTGGTTACCGAATCCTTTAGCAATATAAAAACATTGGGCGTTAAAGAAGCACTATCGCAACTTTAATACTTATTCACGTGAAGTAATAGATAACTACATAAGGGACGTATATGAACATCATAAAAAGAAACTTAAAAAAAGTCGCTGCCGTGATTGGCGTAAGCTTGGCGATGAGTGTTTGCGCGCATGCTACTACTAAAGTAATGATTGCTTATGGTAACCAACCGGGTGAACCGATTGATAAAGCGATGCACTATTGGGCTGAGCAAGTCGCCAAAAAATCAAATGGTGATATCGAGTTCAAATTATTTCCATCAAGTCAGTTGGGCGGTGAAACTGAGCTTTTAGAGCAAGCTAAATTTGGTGCAAATATTATTTCAATCAGCTCTTATGGTTATTTAATGGATACGGTGCCAGATCTGGGGATTATCAATGCGCCCTATCTTTCACAGTCCTTTGAGAAAAAATCAAAATTACTTCATAGTGAGTGGTTTGAGGGCTTAAGTAATCAACTGAGTGAAAAAGGGCTAAAAATTGTCGTTCCCGATGTGGTGTATGGGACTCGCCATTTGTTGTCTAGAAAAGCGGTTTTCTCTCCTGCTGACCTCAAAGGCGAAAAAGTTCGCGTTCAACACTCTAGATTATTTGTGGCAACCGTGAAAGCAATGGGTGGGGTACCCGCACCGATGTCTCTTTCTGATGTTTATCCTGGTCTATCTCAAGGTGTGATTGATGGTGTCGAAAACCCAGCGGTTGTTTTGTTGGGCGGTAAATTTTATGAAGTCGTGAAGAATCTTAATTTAACGGCGCACACCAAGCATATGTCACCATTTGTTGCCGGTACTGATTTCTGGAATAGCTTAAGCAAAACTCAACAGAAAATCATTCTGGATACCAGCCGAGATATGGTTCGTTACGACGCTGAGCTGATCAACAAGGCCGAAAAAGAAGCTATTGATCAGTTGAAAGCTGAGGGTGTTACTGTAAATGAAGTAGACATCAAGGCATTTGAAGCGTCTGCTCGTAAGGTGGTACAAAGCGAATTCCCTGAATGGTCTCCAAACCTTTATCAAGATGTACAAGCTAAGTTAGCTGAGATGTAATTGATTGAGGGGCCACTCTTGGCCCCTCAATATGTGAAACCGGAGAGTGTCATGCACACACAACTTTCTTTAAGTAATTCAAAGGCTTTTAGCAGTATGAAAATAGCTAAAATAATCGACAAAATTAGTCGTGTCGATACTGTAGTGGCCGCTGTTTTTCTTGCGATTATCGTTTTACTTATGGGTTATGGAGTGATTACCCGATATGTATTTAATGCACCTAGTTCATGGGTGGAAGAAGTTTGCCTCAGCCTTTTTGTTTGGATGACGTTTATGGGAGCCAGTGCATTGATGAGAAGCGATGAATTGGTTCGAATCGACTTTCTAGTTCGAAAATGTCCTCAGCCAGTGGCTTATTTTATCGACAATATATTTAGGCCGATCCTGATGATCATTGCTATCGGCTTTATGATTTACTGGGGTTTTAAGTTATTACCTTTTTCACAAGTGCGTTTTACCCCAGCCTTGAAGATCCCGTACATTTATATTTATGCAGCTGTCCCCGTTAGTGCTTGTCTCATGCTTTATCACCAACTTTGTCAGCTCTATTCGTCTTTAATTTCTCACAATAGGGAAGACTAGTTATGTCTGTCATATTGCCTATTTCTGCATTGTTATTGCTATTTGCCATTGGTATTCCAGTCGCTTTTTGTATATTTATTGCAACCTTATCTTACTTTTTACTGAACGATCATTTACCGATGATGATGCTGGTACAGCGTTTAGCTGGCGGTCTTGAATCGGTGACGCTGTTGGCAATTCCATTTTTTGTGATGGCCGGTGTGTTTATGAATCATTCGGGCATTAGTAATCGCTTACTCAAATTTGCAGAAGTATTGACTGGCCATTTGAATGGCGGTCTTGCTCAGGTCAATGTGGTATTAAGCACTTTAATGGGGGGCTTGTCCGGCTCTAATATTGCTGATGCTGCGATGGGCTCGAAGTTACTGGTTCCACAAATGGTTGCCCGTGGCTATAGCGCCTCGTTTTCTTCTGCGGTAACTGCCGCGTCTTCATTAATCACCCCGATTATTCCACCGGGTATTGCTTTGATTATCTATGGTTATGTGAATAACGTTTCCATTGGTAAGTTATTTTTGGCAGGTTTAATGCCTGGCTTATTACTGTGTTTGATGATGATGGCATTGGTGTCGGCGATTTCCCATAAACGAAATTACGCGCCAATCAGAGAAAAACGAGCCTCAACTAAAGAGATCGCTGTATCAGCAAAAGATGCCTTCTTAGCTTTATTGCTTCCGGTCGTGATTATCGGGGGGATTCGTTTTGGTGTGTTTACGCCAACCGAAGCAGGGGCTGCGGCAGTGTTGTACGCATTGGTACTTGGTATGTTTATTTATAAGGAAATGAATACCAAGTTGTTGTGGGAGGCTACCAAAGAATCCGTTTTATCTGCGGCTAACGTATTACTGATTATATGCGTTGCGGTTGGTTTTTCTAAGTTCCTCACTTGGGAGCAAATTCCCCAAAGTTTAGCCGCTTGGTTAACGAGCTCGGTTGAAAGTCCTTTTACCTTCTTGTTGTTAGTGAATGTGTTCTTACTGATAGTGGGGATGTTTTTGGAAGGTAATGCAGTGATGATCGTACTGGCTCCCCTGTTGGCACCGGTGGCAAAAAGTTATGGCATCGACCCGGTTCATTTTGGCATCATTTTTATCTTCAATAGTGCAATTGGTACCATTACGCCGCCTTTAGGTACGGTGATGTTTACTACCTGTTCCATCACCAAGGTGGCTATCGAAGACTTTGTGAAAGAAGTCTTACCGTTCTGGCTGTTATTACTCGTTGCTTTGGTATTTATTACATATATCCCAATGATTTCTATCGCTTTACCTAATTTGGTGTTTGGTTAAGCATTGGCTGATGGGTCTGCAATAGTTGCTACGTTTAACTTGAACTGTAGCTGCTATTGCATTCGTTGAGGAGACCCGATCACGATATGTAAATAACGAAATAACGAAATAACGAAATAACGAAATAACGAAGTGATGAAGAAGCTTGCGGCTTGTGTTGGTGTGGTTGAACGCTGTCATTATTGGATATTTATAGTGTATAGATTCAGCCTAAAATCCACTCGTAAAGCAGCTGAAAAATAGTTTTGAAGTAAACTTCACCTATCTTAAGATCTTGTTTTATTTAAGATCTTTAGCAAAATTACCATCTTAATGAATAGGATTAACGATGAGTCCGATGATTCAACGGCTCAAGGCTTTAAAAATTATTCCTGTGATTGCGATTGAGAATGCACAGCAGGTCATTCCTTTTGCCAAGATGCTGATTGAACATGGCTTTGTTGCCACCGAAATTGATGGTTGTTGTGAGCTATCGATTGATGCAATTAAGTTATTAAGAGAGCGCCTACCCGAGATGTTGATCGGTGTCGGCGGCTTGTCGACGCTGCAGCAAGTGTTATCCATAAAACAAGCGGGAGCCCATTTCATTGTTAGCACCGCGCCTAATCCACAACTGGTAAAATTTTGTCAAACTGCAGCGCTCCCTCTGGTGATTTCGCTTAATCAGCCAAGTATGATTGAAGTCAGTCGTGAAAAGGGCTTAACCACGCTAGAATATTATCCAGCCGAAGGGATTGAAAATGGTATTTCGCAAGCGCTGCTATTTGCTCCAGATGTTAGTGTTACGCAGCAACAGACTGATGAGGCACCAGATATTCTGCAGATCCCAAGAGTGATATGTCACTTCGATGATTGTGAGGTCGAAAGATTAATCGAGGCTAGGGGGCTGGGTGACAAAATGCTACAGCTGATTAATCAGTCGAATTCAACAACTGAACACTCTCGCTATTTTCTATGGTAGTGAGCGCATCAATATAATTAGAAAATGGATATTGAATTGTTTATTTGACTACGTCATAAAATATAGCTTGGGATTTTAACTGCCTTATAGATTATCCATAATTAAACTATTCTCCATGGACTTTTTAGCTGAATCTAAATGATGACGTAACTCTCCGACTGCACCAATATCATCGCCACTGAGAATTTTAGTTAGTATTGCCATATGTTCTGAAATAGCGATCATATTTCTTTTCCGTAAATCACTATTGTCCCATTGATAGTGGTAGTGAAAAATGACGGAAATAATGTCACAGAACTGGTCCATAAAAGGATTGTTTGCAGCCGATAGGATTAAAGTATGAAACTTATGATCCAAATCGGAAAAGGCTTGATATTCATCAACCACAACATCTCGAAGCTCTCGATGTGAATGCAATAAATATTGTGCTTCTTGCCAGCGCGGATCACTGCGAGGCAGATTCATAAACCGACTTAAGGCATGACATTCCAACATCTCTCTCAGTTCAAATAAACTTGCTGCATAGCTTTTTTCAAATTTCACCATTCGCCAACGACCTCGCTCAATATTTTCAATTAAGCTAAATCGAGAAAAATGAATTAAAAATTCACGTACAATCGTGGTGGAACACTTCGACTGTTTCGAGAGTTCTAACTCGGTAAATTCTTGTCCTGGGAGAATGTATCTTTTTTGGATAGCATTACTAAAGAAATTTTCAAATTCAATCGATTGTAAATCTTTAGACGACAGAAAACGTAGAAAGCTATCTTCTTCCATCGGCGCTCGAGCAATTAAATACTCACCAGATTCAAACTCTAATACACCTTTGTCACAAAGATCTTGCAGCACATAACGTACCGTTGTGCGACTCACACTAAAAAGTTCTGAGAGTGAAGATTGTGAAGGCAAAGGCGATTCGATATGTCCCAAACTGATCGCGTCCAGTAATTGGTTTGCGGTGCCTTCCCTCAAATTCTTATTTCTAGCCATTTTTTACCTCCGAAGCCATTAAATACCATTTAAAAGCAGATTAAATGGCGCTGCGTCACAAACTTTGTTGCGATAAAAATAATAAAAAGCAAGACTAATAAAATAGAGGGAAATCATCAATTAGAGAAAGCTTATGAAGTCATTAATTTGTGAAAAGCCCTACGAATTACAATATGTTGAGCTAGACATCCCCTCAGTGAAGCCAGATGAGGTATTAATAAAAATATCTTCAGTAGGGATATGTGGCACCGATATACATGCCTATACTGGTAATCAACCTTTCTTTAGTTATCCCAGAGTATTAGGTCACGAATTGTGTGGCGATATTTGCCAACTCGGAAGTGAGGTGGGGACTGAGTTTGAAGTTGGCGACAAGGTCGCATTGATCCCTTATGTAGCCTGTTATCAATGTGCCTCTTGTCGCAGCGGAAAAACCAACTGTTGTGAAAATATTTCGGTTATTGGCGTTCACCGAGATGGTGGTTTTAGCGAATATCTTGCGGCGCCTAAAACCAATATTTTGAAAGTGAACGGGGTGGATAATAATACTGCGGCATTGATCGAACCTTTTGCCATTAGTGCCCATGCGGTGCGTCGTGCGCAGCTCGAGCCTGGTGAAGCGGTATTAGTCGTTGGCGCAGGACCGATTGGTTTAGGCGCTGCGGCGATAGCTGCTGCCGATGGTGCGCATGTGATTGTGGCAGATACCCAATTGGAAAGACGGCAACATGTCGCAAAAGAGCTTAACTTAGCAACGCTTGACCCCTTAGACGAAGGCTTTCAGGCGGCATTGACAGAAGCTTTTGACGGTTCACTGGCGCAAACCATTATTGATGCGACAGGTAATCGACATGCGATGAATGGCGCGGTGAATAACATCCGTCACGGTGGTAAGATTGTCTTTGTTGGCTTGTTTAAAGGAAATCTTGAGATAAGTGATCCTGATTTCCATAAAAAAGAAACCAGCTTATTTGCCAGTCGTAATGCTACTCAAGAAGATTTTGCCAAGGTACAGGGACTCATGAAGGCAGGTAAACTTACCGCTAACATGATGCTTACCCACCGTTTCAATTTTGATCAACTTGGCGAAAACTATCAGCAAAATGTGGTCGACAACAGAGACTTGATTAAAGGCGTGATTGAGTTCAATTAATTTGAACAATGAGATCCACCAGAGGCGAGATTACTATCTTAGAATGAGTTAAAAAAGGGCGTCAACGGAGTTCTTCAGTGACGCTCTTTTTAGCTTTTTGTTAAATAAATGTCTTTAGTTGATACCTTCCGCTGTTATTTGACTCGGCATAAGAAGCCTTTGAGGTAATGGCCTTCGGGGTAGGGGCCACCCACAGGATGGTCTTCAGCCTGTTCCAGACTCTTTAAAAACTGCAGCTCACGTTTGGCATCAATGGCTGCATCGGCAACAATCTTTTGAAAGAGACTGCTTGGCATGAGTCCTGAGCAGGAATAAGTGAGTAACAGGCCGCCTGGGCGAAGCATTTGCATGGCCAGCATATTAATATCTTTATAACCTCTACTGGCGCGGTTTAAACTCGCCTTGCTGTCGACAAATTTTGGTGGATCAAGCACGATCATATCAAATTGTTCATTGCAATCTCGGTATACCCGTAACTGCTTGAAAACGTCAGCGTTGAGTTGGGTGATTTTGCTCGGGTCTAGATTGTTTAACTGGACATTTTGGGCGGCTATTTCAAGGGCTGCGTCGGAGACATCGACGTTGATGACCTTTTTGGCGCCGCCAGCTAGGGCGTAGGTGCCAAAGCCACCTGTGTAACAGAAGCAATTTAGCATTTTCTTATCTTTGGCCAGTTGACCCACTAACTTGCGATTATTGCGTTGGTCGAGGTAGTAACCGGTTTTATGGCCAGTTTCGATATTAATCAGTAGGCGTAAACCATTCTCTTCAATCTCCATCGGCTGAGCGGGAAGCTCGCCATGGAGTAAACCTTGTACCGGTTCTAAACCTTCTTTTTTACGCACATCGACATCTGAGCGCTCGTATATTGCATCGTTGGGAAAGCATTGCTTGAGTGCTTCAATTAAGTTAGCTCGTTGAAATTCGGCACCAGCGCTTAATAGCTGAATCACTAATACATTGGCGTAGCGGTCGATAGTAATGCCGGGAAGGCCATCATTTTCGCCAGCCACTAAACGATAAGCATTGGTGGCGCTAAATTGGCTCAGAATGTCTCGAGCCGCTGCGGCATCTTGCAAGCGCTTAACAAAGAAAGCTTTATCGATGAGCTGAGTTTGCTGGAAACTCCATACTCGGGCGCGGATCTGGGATTCAGGAGAATAAGCGGCAGTGGCTAAATATTTTCCCTCAGCGCTGTAAATTTCCACGGTTTCACCGGATAAAGGCTTACCTGAAACTTTATGAATACCGTTGGAAAAAATCCAAGGGTGGCGACGTAACAAAGCCTTGTCACGTTTTGCTTTAAGAGTAATGATACCGCTCATGATGTATATCCTAGTCTGTAATGCCGCGCATTATAGTCGTCATCTTAGGCATCACCAAGTAGAGTCTGGCTTTATTCGTTAAGCAAGCGGCGAGATGGTCAATTGTCGGTACTGCCGCAAGCAATTCTGCAGCTTAAAGGTGACTCATCGCTTTGCCATTGATTTCTTTTTCCAAACCTCGGTTTAAGGCGGGTCGTTGGCTGACTCGCTTGCGGTAGGCCATTAATTTAGTCGGTAAGGTTTGTTGGAAGCTCATTGCCCAGTTGAGCGTATGACAAAGTAGAATATCAGCCACACTAAATTGCTCCCCTAATAGATAGTCTTGTTCGGGAAGCCATTGCTCGGCAATGGCGGCGGCTTTTGCAAACTCCCAAGTTGCCACTTCTACCATTTCTGGAATACGTTGCGCTTCTGGCAGGGCAAAGCGATGTTTACCAATGCTCCATAGGCCTTGCTCTAATTCACTGATAATGAAACTTAGCCAGCGATGGTGGAGAGCGGCGGCGGCAGTCGCTGGTTGTGGCAACAGCTGCGGACCATATTTTTCAGCAAGATAGAGGCATATTGCTGCCGATTCACTGATGACAAGCTGATCGTCTTTTAGGGCGGGTACTTTGCCACAGGGATTAATTGCGAGATACTCTTCGCCATGATGCTCGCCCGCTTGAAAATCAATGTAGTGGTAGTGCCATTCGAGGTTTAATTCTTCGAGCAGCCAAGACACACGTAGTGAGCGAGAGCGTGGGGTTCCATATAAGGTGATCATCAAGCTATCCTTTTTACAAGTAATCTGTTGGTCGCTATAGCATAGGGGGTAGTGACAGCAAGCGCTATGCTTAAACGGTTTTATTGTTGCTTAAAACAAATACTTAGTCAGCACGATGTGATGAACGATCGACTTGAATCCTTAAAAGGTAAATACGAATTATTTTCAATAACTTAGCTGTGTTTTTATCGCCAGCTTCGACTCGTTTTTATCGATTGAACTGGGTACAATAACGCCTTACTCTTGGTCATTATCGGATAGGTTATGCAACAGCAAGTGCTGAACACGGTTCGCAAAGCAACATGGATAGGCTCAATTGCTAACGTATTTTTAGCGGTATTGAAAATTGGTGTGGGTAAGTTAACTGGTAGCCAAGCCTTGGTGGCTGATGGTGTGCACAGTTTTTCTGATTTGGTCACTGATGCTGCTATTTTACTCGGCTCGCGGTATTGGGCGGCACCAGCCGACAAAGAACACCCCTATGGCCATGGTCGTTTCGAAACGCTCACCAATATTTTTATTGGTGGCTTGTTGGTGGTTGTGGGCTTAGGGATCGCTTGGGATTCAATTAACTCCTTTAATGCTGAGGCGAATCCCAATCCTGGGGTGTTAGCTTTGTGGGCTGCTATCTTGTCAATCGTGGTGAAAGAAGCGTTGTATCGTTGGACTGTGATTCAGGCAAAGAAAGTTAATAGCCGGGCTTTACATGCCAATGCTTGGCATCATCGTAGTGATGCCCTGAGCTCGATGCCTGTTGCAGTCGCTGTGGTGGCGAACTATTTCTTCCCCTATCTCTCCTATTTGGATCAAATAGCGGCTTTGTTGGTGACGGCTATGATTTTAAAAGCTGCTTGGGAAATTGTCTGGCCAGCGATTCAAGAGATCAGTGAAAAACAAGCCGATGAAGATTTAGAACAACGGATTCAACATCACGCCAGCTTAAATGTAGATATTCAAGAAGTGCATGAAATTCGCAACCGTCGAGTGGGAAGCGCTATTCTAGTGGATTTTCACTTGTTGGTTGATCCGCTGATGAGCGTCGAAAAGGCGCATGATATTAGTGAAGAGTTTAAAGAACACTTGATGAAAGAGTTAGATGAGGTGGTTGATGTTATTGTTCATATCGAGCCTTACAACTGTGCGGAGCGGATCATCAATCCTTGTTGTGATGAATGCGCGAGTGACAACTTGGTTTCATCTTAGGCTTCGCCGCTGAGCCATCATGTCGAGTCAGCGTGTATTTTTCAAGCTGACTCGATGTTCTTCGCCGATAAAAAAACGGACTATCTCGTCCGTTTTTTTATCGGGTATATCGTGCATTACCCTGCTTGGATCAGTTGGTTCATTTGATTGACTAACTGTTTAAAGGCTGGACGCTCTTGTTTGTCGATGGATGAAGCCAATGGAATTTTTGCGGTCATTGGATTGACTGCTCGACCGTTTATATGGAATTCATAGTGTAGGTGAGGACCCGTTGTGCGTCCGGTATTTCCGGACTCGGCAATCACTTGACCTCGGGTCACCCGTTGGCCTTTTTTCACCTTAAATTTGTTGAGGTGCAAATAGCGTGAACGATACTTACCGCCGTGTTGGATGACGATGTATTTTCCCGCATAGGGGTGATTTTCGACTCGCATCACCACGCCATCCCCAGCGGCCAGCACAGGGGTGCCAATGGCCACCGAAAAGTCGGTCCCATTATGAGGCGAAATTCTGCCGGTTACTGGATGTTTGCGGCGTGGATTAAATGGCGAACTAACGCGTTGATTATGTTTGAGTGGCACCCGCATAAAAGCCCGAGCAAGGCTTTCGCCTGCTTGGTCGTAATAGTTACCATTGTTAAATAAATAAGCACTATATTGTTTTCCACGATTAAAGATCCGTACCGCACTAATTTCACTTTGGCCAGTGAGAGCATCATCGATAAACTGGCGATTTCTTACCACTTGAAACACATCCCCGGCTCTAAAGTCTCTTTCAAAGCGGATCTTATCTTGAAACATCTGTGCAACTTGCTCGATTTCGCTAGGCGTTAGTCCTACTTTGCGAGCTGATAAATAAAAGCTACCTTGAATCGTGCCTGTAATTGCCTGTTTTTGCCATTGACCATCAATACTAATCGTTTGGTACTCAAAGTTAGTCGCATCGACTCGGGTAAATATAATTTGTTGTGCTGGGTTAAAGGCTAAACGCAAGGACTGTAGCTGTTGGGTGTCATGGTCGATGGTAAAGGTGAGTTTATGCCCTGGGCTTAAGGTATCCAATGCCAGTACCGAAACATCAGCTTCAAGCACTTGGTACATAGTCGTTTGATCTATTTTGAAACGGTTAAAGATCTTGCCTAAGGTATCACCTTCTTTAATGGTATAGCTGTAACTCTGAATGCCGCCAACTTCGGCTGATTTAGTCTGTTGCTGGGGTGCTTTACCTTCCGAGAGTGAGCTCGTTTGGGTATCGGTTGTTGTATCTGTTGGCTTAAATTGTTCGGCGCTGGGTTCTGAACGGGCATCTTGTTTTAGTAAACTAATCGCATCACGCGAGTTGTGAGATAAGGTAAATACAGGACCCTGATGCTCACTGCTAAACTCATTTTCTGGCAACTCAATGAGTTGGCGAGATTGGCTGGTGAGTGGTTGAGTATTTGGCCAAATGCTGGCGATGGTTATCACCGCGCCACAAGCAAGGATAAGCTGCCAGTGTTTACTGGGCAGTCTGCTTGGTCGACGAAAAATGGGGGCTTTGTTGTTAAACATGAAATCTATTACCTGTTACATGCTGTTTTGATACAGCTGTTGTTATTATTCGAGTCAAGTGAGTGGATGTGAGCAAAGCAATCATAAGGTTGCCTTTTGTTGGCAGTGAAGACATAAACCATGAAATTCGTAGCTTTGTGGATGCAAGTGAAAGCCTTGCTGGTCGGCAAAGTGCTGGAGTTCACTTCTTAGAGAGCTCGATAAACTCGGTTGAGCTACTTGCTGGCAATTACTACAAATTAATAATGGTTTGGGACTAAATGGTGCGAGTTGTTGGCTCACCAGATAGCGGCTGCTTGACTCGATATGCTGGATAAAGTGATGTTGAAGCAAAAACTCGAGTGCTCGATAAACCGTGGGCGGTTTAGCTTTGGGTTGTAGCTGTTGTAGCTCAGCCAAAATATCGTAGGCACTGAGTGGATTTTTACTGCGATGTAATATCGCCAATACGACAGAACGGTTGGGGGTGAAGTTAAGCTTAAGCTGTTTACAGTAGTCACTGACATGTTGTAAATAATTTGCTGTAGACATCACTGAACCATTCAAGGGAAAGTATCAGTTGTACCCAAGTCGGGGCTAACTGTAAAAATTGAACGTTACATTATAACAATGAGGCTTTTTTGGCAAGCCATCAGGCGCTTTCAAAAGCAGTCGCCTGATTTTTTATTCGATATGTTATTTATTTGGGTGCGGGTTGTTAGTCTATTGAGTGTTTTGGCTAAAATGAATTGAACTTAAGTTCATGAGCTTCTTTCCGGTAAGCTTGATGGGTTCAAGTTTACGGCTAAAAGCTAAATTGATAAATACCACAAATAAATCACCTATAAATGTTAGCTGAGTGTTTTTAAGGTATACAATTAGTATCTGGTAAGGGAATTTAAGGCGCTCGTCGATGCTCTTGAAAAAAACCAGCTTAAAATTTGGTATCATGCGACTGATGAGCCGGAAAATTTATCTATTTTTTACGTTTTGCTTTTTATTTTTCGGTATTTTGGTTGCGTTATTTACGTCCTTAGTTAATTACCGTATGCAAGTGGTCAATATTGATAATGCACTTGCGCTTGGCTTTAAAAATGAGAAAGCTTCTAAAACTCATGTGTTAGAAGAGTTCTTAGCAGGGTTTGATGCGAGTTTGTCATCGATTGCTTCCAATCCTATCACCCAAAGATATATGGTTGAGCAAAGTGTGGTAAATATGACTGCACTTGAAGAATTTCTCCTGGGGATTATCGCTTCCAAACCAATATTCATGCAGCTCCGCTTGCTTGATCATAATGGGGTGGAAGTCGTTCGCCTCAATCAAGATGACCTTGGCAAGATCTCTTTCACTCCTCATTCTCAATTACAAAACAAATCACAGCGATACTATTTTCAAGAAGTCAGCAAGCTTAGCCAGAATCAACACTGGCATTCTAGAGTGGACTTAAACATGGAAAATGAGCAAGTTGAATTACCCTATCGTCCAACGATACGAGCAGCGACACCGCTCTATCAAGAAGGGGAGTTTTTTGGAATGCTTATTATCAATGTTGATTTTTCTGAGGTATTACAAACGTTGACAAATTCTAGTGAGTTTACAATTTTTGTTGTAGACAAAGAGGGGGAAATTCTCTATCACCCAAATGCAGCGCTTGCTTGGAGTGCCTATATTCCAGGGCGAAAGTCATTTGATGAACTTTATTCAACATTTAATAACGGCATATATGAAATGAATATTGAAGCCATTATTAATAATAATGAAGGCTTAAAACTCGTTATGCTTCCTCAACAATCCTTACTCGATGCGATGCATAGTAACAATCGATATACGGCTTTAGTCATCGCAGGGATTGTGTTGCTTATTTCTTTTCCGCTGTCTTGGCTGGTGGCTCTATTTCCTGCTCGTTTACAAAAACGCTTGTCTCAAACATTGGAAGCCTTGTTGCGTTCTGATCAGCTGTTGGATAAGCATGTGATTACCAGCCACACCGATGTGGAAGGCATCATTACAAAGGTGAGTGAACGGATGTGTTGTATCTCTGAGTACAGTAAGGAGGAATTGCTTGGGAAGACTCACAGTATGTTGAAGCATCCCGCGGTGAGTTCTCAAGTACATACAGAGTTATGGGGAACGATAACCAAAGGTGAGGAGTGGCATGGCGAGCTTCGTGATTGTAAAAAAACTGGTGAAGAATATTGGCTGAATAGTAAGATTATGCCTGAGTACGATGAGGACCAGAAATTAATTGGTTATGCCCAAGTCGCCCAAGATATTACGTCTGAAAAAGTACTGGAGCGTTTATCGGTCACTGACCCACTGACTCAGCTTTTTAATCGACACAAATTGAATCAAGTGTTAGTTAAGGAGCTGGAGCGTTTTTATCGATACGACGAAGTATTTTCGGTGGTAATCATTGACCTCGACCATTTTAAGTCGATCAATGATACCTGGGGACATCAGGCAGGAGATGAAACTTTGGTGAAAGTGTCACAAAGGCTGAAAATGGTGACTAGAAAGGTTGATTATGTTGGTCGATGGGGGGGAGAAGAATTTTTAGTCATTAGCCCTTCGACCAAGCTTGATGGTGCTAAAATATTGGCTGAGAAGTTAAGAGTTGCTATTGAGGAACTTGATTTTTCTCATCAATACAAAGTGACTGCAAGCATGGGGGTTGCGGCATCACAAGAAAGCCAATCTGCAGAACAATTGGTGGCGAGCGCAGATAAGGCGCTTTATCAAGCAAAATCCTCTGGGCGAAATCGAGTGATAGTTGCTTCTATAGAAAATAGTTAGCGCTAAACCTGTCACCCGATAACTATTGTTGTCGCGAGGCTTGATGGCTCAATTTAGTTCTTAGACTGTATCTGTAAAGTATTGGCGAATACACTTCTGTTGTGGCTTCTGTGCACTCTTGTTTTGAATCAGGAACTTGTGCATAGTGGTGCATTTGACTTCCCAATATGTTTGATAAGTTCACCGCGATGAATATTTTAAAGTATGAAAAAATTAAAGCTGAATTTAAGCCTTGGACAGAAACTTACTTATTGATTGCCGAGTCACTGATTAGTTTGATACGCACTGAGCAGTTAGACGTAATACATATTGGTTCTACATCAGCGAAGGTCGGTGGAAAAGGAATCATCGATCTTTCCGTTCTTTATCCGGTTGGCAAATTAAGCATTGCTGTTGAACACCTGAAATTACTCGGTTTTCAAGACCAGGTCAGTGCTAAGCCATTTCCAGTTGAGCGTCCTCGGAAGGATGGGGCCGTAGTCTATAAAGGCCACAAATACTTTGTTCATGTACATGTAATTGAAGATGGCTCAGAGGAGCATCACAAGCAGCTAAAATACAAACAATATATGCTTGCTAATCCATTAGCGCGATATGAGTATGAACAGTCAAAACAGGCGATTATTGCTACCGGAATCTCTGAACAAGAGGCTTATGGTAAATTGAAATCACCGTTTGTGAAGTCGGTTTTACAGCATTTATAAGTTTTTACCAATCGATGGACTGGCCCACGATTCAAATTCCCTGATTTAGCAACTGTTCACCACCCAAGAGCCATCTGCTTAGGAGAAAGGATTATGCAAGAGTTTATCGCGACGTTTATTTTCTTTTTTGCTGTAATCGACCCGATCGGGACCGTACCGGTTTTTATTTCGGTGACCAGCCCTTATGCAGAACAAGATAAACGAAAAATCGCTATAAGGGCCATTTTTATCTCTGCACTGATTTTGCTGTTTTTTGTGGTTGCGGGGGAAATCATTCTCACGGCGATTGAAATTCCTCTACCTGCGTTTCAAGTTGCTGGTGGGATTGTGCTTTTCTTATTCGCGCTTTCAATGATATTTGGAGAGAGTAAACCAGAAGAAGAACTTAAACTGGTTAATAAAATTACTGAAACTGCAGTTTTTCCTCTCGCGGTCCCTTCAATCGCAAGCCCTGGAGCAATGCTCGCTGCTGTATTGTTAACCGAAAACAGCCGCTATAATTTCTTTGAACAAGTTCAAACAGCGACCAGTATGTTGTGTGTATTACTGGTCGCTTTGTTATTGATGCTTGCGGCAAGCCCGATCCATCGTTTGATTGGAAATAGTGGCGCGAGCATTGTTAGTCGTGTAATGGGCCTCATATTAGCATCTGTTGCGGTCACCAATATTTTGTCTGGAATTAAGCTCTATTTCTCATTATAAATAACTCGAGGGTTAAGTGAGTCGGGGCCGTTAGCAAGCGACTATTGCGAGAGTAAAGCACTACGTGTAAATCTTTGGCAGTATGATTTGGTCATTAGATATCAGCTTCCTTGGTAGAACTGACGCAAACCTGTTTCATCTCGCTGGGGAAAATTGCTGATTTTTTGCTAGCTTTGTTCGCTTTGTAGGCACTCAGCACCAATTTGAGAAAAAGCGGTTGACTTGTTTATGCTAAAAACGTTTAATAGCCGCCGTTGCCCGGATAGCTCAGTCGGTAGAGCAGAGGATTGAAAATCCTCGTGTCGGTGGTTCGATTCCGCCTCCGGGCACCACCTTTTAAAAAGCCTGCTTTTAGCAGGCTTTTTTCGTTTGAGAGCCTCGCTTTAAAGTAGTCTTAGCTCTGCGAGTAATGGATTAAATTGTGGAATACCGCTGGCTGTGGATTCAAATTGCGATAGCCGTGTTCTTTATCACCAGCAAAGCGCAGCGCTTGTCCCTCTGGTAGGGTTATCCATTGTCCCTCGACTAACACATCCATTTCCCCACGAATTACGATCAAATGCTCGCTGACGCCTGCTTCATGTGGCTCAGAAACTCGTTGATAACCAGGCAATAGTGTGAGTTCAAACATTTCAAAACCAAACCGTTGTTCAAAAGGAAATAAGGTCGCGACCAGCATATCGTCGGTTGCAGGTTGTTGGCGGAGTTGTTCTGCAATTCTTACGATAGTGCCCTGAGCTTCGTTTAAGTTGGGTTCTAAGAAGCTGGAGAGTGAGGTAGAAAATCCACTGGCGATTTTCCAGAGAGTCGCAACCGTAGGGCTAGACTCGCCCCGCTCAATCTGACCCAGCATCGCTTTACTGACGCCGGTTTTTTGAGCTGCCTGAGTTAAACTCCAATTTTTCTGTTGACGCTTGTGCTTGAGTACTTCCGCTAAATACTGATTGACGGCTTGCAAATTAGTCCCTTCATTAACGCAAATTTATTATTGTATGTTATAGCGCACAAATGTTAGGCTTGTCTATATTGTGCGTTATAACGCACAAATGTTAGGTTCGTCTATGTTGTATGTTATAACGCACAAAACTCATGTTTAGGGAGTGATATGAGATGAATGAAGTATTTAAGGTATCACGGATTTCTGCGGGATTTATCGCGGTGTTAGTTGGATATACCAGTTCGGCGGTGATTATTTTTCAAGCTGCTGCTGCGGTGGGGGCGAGTGAGCAGCAAATTAGTTCTTGGTTATGGGCTCTTGGCTTGGGGATGGGCTTAAGTAGCATTGGTTTATCTTTCTATTATAAGCAACCGATCCTTACTGCTTGGTCTACTCCGGGAGCCGCCTTACTGGTGACTAGTTTGTCTGGTTTGTCGATGCAACAAGCCGTTGGTGCATTCTTGTTTAGCTCTTTGTTGATTAGCCTATGTGGTATCAGTGGCTTGATTGATAAACTCATCCGTTGGATCCCTCAGTCTTTAGCTGCGGCCATGTTAGCCGGTGTCTTACTACCTTTTTGTTTACGATTATTCAGCGCTTTGCAAAGCCAAAACTTGTTGGTCGCAAGTATGCTTGTTTGTTATCTCATCGGTCGTCACTTGGTGGCTCGTTATGTGATGTTATTGACCTTAACAGCGGGTTGCCTGAGCGCTTATAGCCTAGGCTTACTTGAACTGGGTTCGGTGAGTTTTCAATTGGCAAGTCCACAATGGGTGACGCCCGAATTTTCAATGCAGGCACTTGTTGGTGTGGGGCTTCCTTTATTTATTGTCACTATGGCGTCGCAAAATATGCCGGGGATCGCAGCGCTGCATGGCAATGGTTATCGGCCTCCAGTTTCACCGTTGATTAGCTGGACGGGTTTCACTGGGTTATTGTTGGCACCTTTTGGCGGATTTGCCTTTAATCTAGCGGCGATTACGGCAGCTATTTGTATGGGAAAGGAAGCTGATGTTGATCCGAGTAAACGTTATTGGGCTTCTATATGGGCGGGTTGTTTTTATATTTTGATTGGTCTGATGGGCGCGACTGTGGTGAGTCTATTTTCGGCCTTTCCTCAAGCTTTAGTCGCTGCGATTGCTGGGCTCGCCTTATTAAGTACGGTGGCAAATAGTTTGCTTGCCGCGCTAGTGGATGTGCGTGGTCGAGAGGCCGCGATGATGACTTTTTTAGTCACTACTTCGGGGATTAATTTGTTGGGGATTGGCAGTGCGTTTTGGGGTTTAAGCCTTGGTTTATTGGTTCATTATTTAACCGAGTACTGGTCTAAAAGACAGCAAAGACCTAAACACAGCCACTAAATAAGGTGAAGGCATATAAGGGCTTTGCATAGATCCACTGCAGGGAGTGATATCTTGTCTAATGAATGAGTCCTTCATTTTGCGAGTAAATTTATCTAAAGTAGTTGTTTTAAGCTGATCGCTAAGGAATGTGATGCTAGGTCGCATTGGTGCAAAGCTCTTGGGCTTATTGTTGGTTCTAACAATGATGGTGGAGCTGATGGTTCTCGGTTTACGCTGGATTGATCCGCCGATATGGGCATGGCGGATCCATCGTAGTATTTATCCCCCCGTGAGTTACCCACAGAAAGTTGCTCATCAGTGGTCACCGATCAATCGTATCTCTCCTTATATGAGCTTAGCGGTGGTCGCAGCGGAAGATCAGCGTTTCCCGTTGCATTGGGGTTTAGACTTTGCCGCGATCTGGCAAGCTTATCAAGATAATCATCGGGGGCAGAGTCTACGTGGGGCGAGCACAATTACCCAGCAAACGGCTAAGAATTTATATTTATGGCCGACTCAGAGTTATTGGCGCAAGGCTATAGAAGCGGGACTGAGTCTATTACTGGAGGCCAATTTAAGTAAGACCAGGATCCTGGAGATTTATTTGAATATTGCTGAATTCGGCCCAGGGATCTATGGTGTCGAAGCCGCGAGTCAACAGTACTTTAAACGCTCTGCAGCCGATTTAACCGTGGAACAGTCGGCTAGCTTAGCGGCGCTTTTACCCAGCCCTTATCGTTATCACCTATGGCCAAGAACCGCTTATATAAACCAGCGAGTGAAGTGGATTAGTCAACAAATGCGGCAACTTGGCAGCCATTATCTACAGTTATCTTCAAATTGATGTCATTCCAGACTTTGGGTGCGAGGCCTTTGCGTTTTACCTCCAGTGCATGAAACGTTTTGGCCGTTTCACGGTGAACAAATATTGAACTATACGAATGCAATTACAAACAGCAATCATTCTTATTAATCGGCTGTAAGTTAATGAAATGTAAAAAATAATGTGCGAATTCTTGGTTCAAGGTATATACTCAATGGCTAATGAATATCTAAGTATGGAAGGCCTTTATGAAGTCAGATCCTAAGATAATTGCCTTGTTAAACAAGGTGCTAGTTTCGGAGCTAACCTCGATTAATCAGTATTTTTTGCATGCTCGAATGTACCGGAACTGGGGCTTCGAGTTGCTCAATCAGCGCAATTATAAGAAGTCTATTAAAGACATGAAGCAGGCGGATAAGTTGATGGAACGAATTTTGTTTCTCGAAGGCTTACCGCATGCACATATGTTGGGTAGCTTACGCATTGGCGAAGCCGTTGAAGAAATGCTGCAATGCGATATAGATTTTCAGCTGGAGCAGTTGCCGATCCTTAAAGATGCGATTAGCCAATGTGAGCTGGCGAAAGACTACGTAAGCCGTGATTTATTGGAAGAGATTTTGAATTTCGAAGAAGATCATATTGATTGGATCGAAACGCAACAATATCAAATTGAAAAGATGGGCCTCGAGAATTATTTGGCGGCGCAAATTAGCGAAGGAGACGACTAATGAAGGGTGATAGTGACGTAATTGATGCTCTAAATCGTTTATTAATGAATGAGCTGACTGCGATGGACCAATATTTTATTCATTCTAGGATGTATGAAGATTGGGGAATTAATAAACTGTTCGAACGCATTGACCACGAATATGATGATGAAAAAGGACATGCTTCTTTATTGATTCAACGTATTTTGTTTCTAGAGGGGACGCCTGATTTAAGTCAACGCGAACCATTACGAGTAGGGAAAGATGTCCCAAGCATGCTAGAAAACGACCTTAAAGTGGAATATGAAGTCGATGCGATGCTCAAAGAAACCATGGCCTTATGTGAGCTTAAAAAAGACTATGTGACGCGTAATATGCTACAAGCCCTGATCGATGATACCGAAATGGATCATGCTTATTGGTTGGAACAACAATTGGGTCTTATTAAGAAAATTGGCCTTGAAAATTATATTCAGAGTCAACTTTAAAAGCCCGCATCAGAACAAAAACGAAAGCCTAGCTTTCGTTTTTAACTTAAACTCAGAATCTCGAAAGCACGAAAATTTATCCTTCATTCGTTTTATTGATGGCTGATTTGCCAGTTGATTTCCGGCCAGCCTTTACTTTTGGCTACGGCCTGAAGCTTAGGACAAGGATTGACTACATAAGGCTTATCTACGTACTCTAATAAGGCTTGATCGTTGATTGAGTCGGAGTAGAAGTGTAGCGTTCGATATTTTTCGGTTCGGGTTTGTAGCCACTGTTCTAAACGTGTTATTTTCCCTTCTCGGAAGCTGGCGACTCCTTTTATGCTTGGAGTATAACACTGGTTGACTTGTTCAAGATCGACACCGAGATGATATTTGATGTGTAGTTGTTGTGCTATTTCTTTCACGATAAAGCTTAATGTGGCAGAGATGAGTAATATCGTTTGTTGGTGATGGCTTAAGTCACTAATCAGTCGTTTGGCTTCGGGGTAAATAATTTGTGGAATGTACTGTTTCACGAATATTTTGACTAATGTTTCGACATCTTGGTGATGGAGTCTCTGGATAGGCTTTAGACTAAAGGCAATATACTGTTCAAGTTTTAATTCCCCTTTGGCATATAGCTGCATCATCGCGATATCTTTGCTTAAGAAGTCCTTGTCTGTGACGATTTCTGCATTGACTAAAAATTGATGCCATAACATGCCACTATCGCCTGCAATCAAAGTTTCATCTAGATCGAATATATGCAGTTCCATTCCACTCTCATGATGTAAGGGTTGAGAGCTAATCATAGAGCCTGTGCTTCGCTTGTTCCAAGTCTTTCTACTATTGGGTGAAGAAAAGGCCAGCAAGCTGGCCTAAATGTTTTAAGCGGTATCTTTTCTTAAGTTGTGAGGTAAGCCGTCGGGCAGAGGGGCCCAAGTTTGTTGTTTCGCTTCGGCGTGCAGCACTTTGCGTAGTTTTTCGTTGGCTGCTGCTGCGTAGATTTTTTCGGTTTTAATTTCGTCTTCTTTAAGCTTTAAGCGTTCTTCCATTTTTAATTGTTGCTCTTTGTAACGTTTGCTCATACTGAGGAAAATAAAGGTGATGGTAATGATTAAGGTGGCAACGATGGCTGCAAATAACCACCAAGTGCTTTCATTGGCCTGATTTGGTATTGGGCTATCTGAATTTTGAATTAATTCTACAATATGAGAGCTGAGCTTCGCGTTTTGTTGTTGTAATTCATCTCGTTCGCTTTGTAACTGAGGGAGTTGTTGCTGTAAATTTTGCAGCAGTTGAGCATCGCTATTATTTTGATTGAGATCGTTTTGTAATCCTAGTAATTGCTTATTTAACTCGCTTAATTGTTGTTCCAATTGTTGATTACGTTTAATTAGTTGCTGCTCTGCTGAGTTGTTTTCGCGAGTTTTCGTTTGTCGAAGTAAGCCTTGATTAGAAGCGGTTAATATTCTGTTTTCATTGCTTATTTTGTCATTGAGTTGCAGTAGTTTTTGATAATCTAGAAGTTTTTGATTGAGATTATTTTGCAAACGCTGATTGATATTTTGGCTGCTATTGAGAGCCGATTGTAATTTGCTAATGGTTTTGTTTTTCTTATTAATATTGTCTTTTAATATCGTTAAAGAATGCTGAATATCGGATTTTTCTGAGGCATTTTCAGCGGTCGCTGTTGTGACGATGTTTTTGGCGACTGTGGTTTTGTTGGTCTTCACTTCCGCAGAATTAACCATCGCTTGGGGGACGGGAAGCATCAGCTGAGGGCTTGCGGCCACCGATTTTACTTTTCTACTGGGGCTAACAGTCGCGACATTATCATATTGCTCCGGTAGGGAACGATAAACTTTAGGATCGTTTTCGACCAACCATATGTTGAATCCCTGTTTGTTTTTAATCCACTTCCATTCTGTAATCCCCATATGATGGGATTTACCATTGGTGACAGTATAGGAGAACTGTTTGGCATCGCTTTTAACTGGGATCGTAAATACGACACCAAAATTGTCGAATTTATCCGGCATGAGTGGCTGGTTTGGCGAGGTTCCTTGGCGTAGTCGAAAATCGGTTTTGGCTGGTACAATTTTGCCATTAACCATTTCTTTACCAGCCCAGATATGCAGGCCCCATCCGTCGTAATTATTGCTGATACTCTTATAATGTATGGTTACATTGGCTGCGCTGGCTGCGGCACTTATACTCCACAATAGTGCAATGAGTAGGGATCCTTTCTTCACAATTACTCCATGAACTTGTTTTAAGTCGTACCGTTTCATAATAACTAAAAAATTAATATGGAAGTATCCGATAGATCACCAATATGATCTTAATATTTATAGAAAAATAGATTTAGCTCAACAAATGATTCACAACTATTGATTAATCAGTCATATTTTACTCTTCGCTGGGATTGGCGTTAACATGGTATTTTGAGGTGACGGGTTTGAGGATATAAATATGAGATATCGGCGTTTGGGTAGTTCCCATTTAGAGGTGAGTGAAATTTGTTTAGGAACGATGACTTGGGGCGAACAAAATACTCAGGCCGAAGCCTTTGCTCAGTTGGACTATGCGCTTGGTAAGGGCGTTAATTTTATCGATACCGCCGAGATGTATCCAGTACCTCCTCGAGAAAATAGCCAGGGAGATACCGAAACCATCATCGGAAACTATCTGAAATTGCATGATAATCGTGATGAGGTGGTGTTAGCCTCGAAAGTGGCTGCGCCCTCTAAGTCTGATCGCGGGGGGTATATTCGCTCGGATATGTCCTTGAACTGGAATAGTATTCATCAGGCGGTTGAGGATTCGTTAAGTCGTTTGCAAACTGATTATTTGGATCTGTACCAAGTACATTGGCCGGATAGAGCAAGTAACTTCTTTGGTCAGCTTAATTACCAACATCAAGAAGGAATGCCACAAACGCCGATTATTGAAACGCTTGAGGCATTGGCCGATTTAGTCAAATCAGGAAAAGTTCGTTATATCGGCATCTCTAATGAAACGCCTTGGGGGATGATGCGTTATTTGCAATTGGCCGAGAAACACAACTTACCAAAGATTATATCAATCCAAAATCCTTACAATTTATTAAATCGAAGCTATGAAGTGGGCTTGGCCGAGATCTCTCATCGGGAAAATGTCCCTTTATTGGCGTACTCGCCTTTGGCCTTTGGGGCCTTGTCAGGCAAGTATCTAAACAATCAATGGCCGGAAGGCGCTCGTTTAACCTTATATAAACGTTTTGCTCGTTATGGTTCCGAAGTTGCGCATAAGGCGATTCAAGCTTATGTTGATTTGGCGCAAGAGTTTGGACTTAGCCCTGTGCAGCTTGCGCTAGCCTTTGTGAATCAGCGGAGTTTTGTTGGCTCGAATATTATTGGGGCTACCTCACTGGAGCAACTTAAAGAGAACTTAATGAGTGTTGAACTGGTGATCTCCGAAGAACTTGAGGCGCGCTTGCAGTATTTAGGGGATGAATATCGGCTCCCTTGTCCTTAGGTGCTCAGATCAATGACTGCTGATCATCAGACTCAATCTCTAACAAAATTGTTAAGTGATATTCGTGCATGCCGTTTGTGCCAAGCTCAATTGGTACCTCGGCCAGTGATCCAAGCGAGTGTAGATGCGCGGTTGCTGATCATTGGTCAAGCACCGGGGAGCAAAGTCCATCAAACTGGGGTTCCTTGGGATGATGCGAGTGGCAAGCGATTGCGGCAGTGGCTGGGTATTAGTGAGCAAATATTTTATGATCCGCATTGCGTTGCAATTGTACCTTGTGCGTTTTGTTATCCCGGTAAAGGAACACAAGGCGACTTGCCACCGCCAGTGGTTTGTTATGAACAATGGCATACCGCCATCATGGCGAGCTTAACTAAAGTTGAAATGACCTTGTTGGTGGGGCGCTATGCCCAGGCTCGCTATTTAGTCAGACCAACCCAATCAAATTTAACCGAGAATGTGGCGAACTATTCTGAGCATAGCATGAAGGGTTATTGGCCTTTACCTCATCCTTCTCCGCGTAATCGGCATTGGTTGCGCAACAACCCATGGTTTGAACAGCGTTTGCTCCCAGAGCTTCAACAAGCGGTTCGCAGGATATTTAGCGATGATGGAATATCATCCTCAAACAACCTCACTTGACTGAATAATACTGGGTGAATAGTTGTTCAATGAGTTTGGCTAACTTGAAATCACGATCACTGACCCCTTTACATTCGTGGGTTGTGAGGCGAATATTGACTCGGTTGTAGGTATTGCTCCAGTTGGGATGATGCTGTTGTTGTTCTGCGTAATTGGCCACTCGGCTCATAAACTCAAATGCTTCAATAAAATTTTTAAATTGATAGTCTTTGCTAATAAAACCTTCTTTATATTGCCAATTGGGCAGGTTTTTTAATCCCACTATGATTGCTGGTTTACTTAAGGGTTTGACGGTATTCATTTTGCTTCTCACAAACAGCAGAACCTAATTTAGCTTAGCTCAGCTGAGCCGAGGCGGTAAGTCAGCTTGACCAATCGTGGCAATAAACAGCTCGATAGTTGTAGGCTTCCCGTATATACCCAATGTTCGCTCCCTAAAAAGGGCCATCCGCAGTGAGTGAGCCATCGGTTTTGACAGGCAGCTGCATCATGCTAGTTTTGTGGTGTCTTGCCTGTTGTATCGAAAGTAAGCGTTGAGCGCCAATAATTATCGGTTGAGATGGTATTGGGTGATTTCTCGTGGAGTGTCTATTTGGATGCTTGCTCCAATCTCTTTCAATTAAGCAAATTGAGCACAAAATTACTGACATAATGATGGTTAGCAGCTTGGGCTTGGTGAACCATACTTCAATCCAGCTTTGGTAAACCAAGCCAAGTCGCAGAAAGCTGAAGCGTATTGGTAAATAATTAAGATGGTAGAGTATTGGGTATTCACGAGCAAATTCAGGTGCAGTTGTCATTGCCAAATGGCCATGCCACATTGACTCATAAAGTTTGCCACATTCGTGAGCTGGCAAAGCGCAGTCCGCTGCTACAATTCGTTTACTACAATGATGTGCCATAAGTATCCCTCACATGACTAAGAGATGCTTACCCAGCGGTGTGGCTGAGCAGATAAGGTTACGCTGGGCTTTGAGTTAAACCGGGTCGCGGTGATGGAATGTCGAGTCGTTACTTATTGCACTAAAGATGTTTTTACTTAATAAAATCATATTATTAGTATTTGTTGTTTAGTATTGTAAACAGCTCATAGCGAGTTGATTTAAACGAGTGTTTGAAAAAGATTGGTGAAACGCTGTATTATGGTGCATACGACATTTGGCTGATTGTTATGTTGTTTCTTTTTATGGGATGATACTTATTCGAATATGTAAATTTGCTATGAGATAGAAGCAAGGTTGAACAAGGTCACAATAACTAAACGCTAAGCATGAGCTAACGCGAAATAAATTATAACTATAAATTTAAGGGAGCATTTGATGGATACGCAAATCAACAAGGAATCGAACTACCTTCCGCTCGAACATTTCAAAGTATCGAATTTACTTTACCAATTTATCAATCAGCAAGTATTGCCCGGGACGGGAGTCGAACAAGCAGATTTTTGGCCTAAACTCGAACAATATTTACAGCAGTTCATTCCTCGTAATCGGCAGTTACTGAGCAAGCGTGAGCATTTACAATCCCAGATTGATCTGTGGCATCAGCAACATCCCGCGCCCATTGATGCCGAGTCTTATCAGCACTTCCTTAAAGATATCGGTTATTTGGTTGAAGTTCCTCAAGCGGTGAGCTTGGATACCAACAAAGTGGACCCCGAGCTGGCGGTATTAGCTGGCCCGCAGTTAGTGGTTCCGGTGATGAATGCACGTTACGCCTTGAATGCGGCGAATGCTCGCTGGGGCAGTTTATACGACGCTTTATATGGGACCGATGTGATTTCACAAGAGGGAACATTAGCGCCGACTCAGCAATATAATCCAGAACGGGGGGCGGCGGTTATTGCCTATGGTCGCGCCTTGCTCGATAAGTTTTGCCCCTTAACGCACGGTAGTCATGCCAACGCTTGTAAATACAGCGTGTTAGCGGGTGGATTGTTGGTAAGATTAAGTGATGGTTCAAATACCACCTTAGCTGAAGCCGCTCAATTGGCTGGCTATCAAGGCGAGGCCGAAGCCCCTAGTGCGATCTTGCTTAAACACCACGGTTTGCATCTTGAAATTCAGTTTGATGGCGAGCATTTGATTGGTTCTAGCGATAATGCGTCAATCAAAGATATTGTATTAGAAGCGGCTTTAACCACTATTATGGACTGTGAAGACTCGATTGCTGCGGTTGACGCAGAAGATAAAGTTGCGGTGTACCGTAATTGGTTAGGTTTAATGCAAGGTAGCTTGAGTGAGCAACTGGTTAAAAACGGGGAAACGATTACTCGCTCATTGAATGCAAATCGTCATTACCTTAATCCGCAGGGACATGGTTTTAGCCTGAGTGGTCGCTCCCTGATGTTTGTGCGTAATGTTGGGCACTTAATGAATAGTGACCTGATACTCGATAGCGAAGGCAATCAAGTGCCTGAAGGTTTGCTAGATGCGGTATTTACCAGCTTAATTGCCAAGCACGACTTACTCGGCAATAGCCCTTATCGAAATTCCAGAGAAGGGTCGATTTATATCGTCAAACCGAAGATGCATGGCCCTGAAGAAGTTGCCTTTAGCAATCAGTTATTTGCCGCTGTAGAAGAATTACTCGGCCTCGCAGAGAATACTATTAAACTTGGTATTATGGATGAAGAACGCCGTACCAGTGTGAATTTAAAGGCTTGTATTGCTGAAGCGAAGCAACGTGTTGTGTTTATTAATACAGGCTTCTTGGACCGAACTGGTGATGAGATCCACACCAGTATGTGCGCAGGTGTGATGGTGCCAAAAGGGGAGATTAAAGAAAGCCAGTGGATCAAGGATTACGAGCTGAGCAATGTTGAAACTGGTTTAAGTTGTGGCTTAAAAGGTAAGGCGCAAATCGGTAAGGGAATGTGGGCGATGCCAGAAATGATGGCCGATATGATGCAGGCAAAAGTCGCTCACCCTAAAAGTGGTGCGAGTACCGCATGGGTTCCTTCTCCAACCGCCGCAACTTTACATGCGATCCATTATCATCAAGTGGAAGTGTTTGGGATCCAACAGCAATTGCTCGAGCAATTGAGTGAGCATTGTGAGCCGCGTTTGGCTGGGTTATTAACGCCGCCTTTGGCGGTGAATAGCGATTGGACTGAACAGCAGCTAGTGGATGAACTGGATAATAATATTCAGGGTATTTTAGGTTATGTGGTGCGCTGGGTTGAGCAAGGTGTAGGTTGTTCTAAGGTCCCCGACATTAATGGCGTGGGTTTAATGGAAGACCGGGCTACCTTGCGTATATCCAGCCAGCATGTGGCGAACTGGTTGAAACATGGCGTTGTAAGTGAAAATTTGGTGATGCAACGCTTTGAAGCTATTGCTGCTTTAGTCGATCAGCAAAATAGTGATGATCCTGCGTATCTTCCCATGATCGGTCGCTTGACCAGCAGTTGTGCCTATTTGGCTGCGCTTGATCTAGTCTTTAAAGGCTGCGAGCAACCCAGTGGCTATACTGAGCCCTTATTACATGCTTGGCGAGTTAAGTTTAAAGCGAGCTAATGTCATGTGAAAACGCCCTCATTGAGGGCGTTTTTTGGTTTTGCTGCTTGCATTGTTTTTCTAGGTACAATCAGAGAGTAAAAGTTTAAACCGATGACAATACGATAGTTATTTTCTGGATTTATCTGATTTCCCGCGCTCTCATCACTGGCATTTATCATTCATCCTATGCCTGTATATCAACCATAATTCAGCACCAAGTGTTTAATTTTAATGCCGATAATTAGGTAATATAAAGCTGATATTTATTCGACTTGAGCGGTACGCATCCAATCTCGATAGTGACTGGCTTTGGGATCACTTTCTGCGGGAGACCAAGGGGCGAAATCTTCATCGGGAGTTGGTTGATAGGCTCCTTCTTTGATTTCCAGTCCAATAGTCCCTGTTTGCATGCAAGCATAGCCGTGCCAGGTGAGTGGTGGAATTTCAATAGCGCGATTGGTTGCAGGAGATAAGCTATGGCGTTCGGTCAATTTGCCTTGCTCATTAAAGATGAGTAAATCGAGTTGGCCTTGTAAAACCAAGAATAGTTCCCACTTATGGGCTTCACTATGCCGATGAGGACGCATATAGGTATTGGGTTCAGTTGCGATAAATAAGCGTTGTACCATGGCATCATGAGACGGGTGCAAGTTATGATGACTGCGTTGGCGTGGTGCTGCTTTAGCTTGTTCGCTAAAGTTGGCAAAATCTTGCCCATTAACTATTTTTAACATCTAAAATTTACCCTTATGCCGTCGTACGCAAGGCTTGTGAAAAAGTAATAGTTTACTGACTAATGGTTACACATTCTATGAGTGAGTCCAACTGAGCAGATGCTTGCTATGTGTTTTGGTTAATATCAATGATAAATGAAGGAGTAAGTGATGAGTCCGTATCTCGGTCAATGTTTGTGTGGTGGTATCCGTTATCAAGTGGATCAAATTGAGCCCCAAATGGGGCATTGCCATTGTGGTATGTGTCGTAAGTTTCACGGCGCAGCTTACGCCACTTATGGTGAAGCAAAACAAGAACATTTTCATTGGCTCAGCGGCCAAGATCTGTTGCGTCAATTTAAAGCGGATAATGGGACCACCCGGCAGTTTTGTGGGCGTTGCGGCTCGAGCCTTACGTTTGCTCCGGCTAACGATAACGGCAAATTAGTCGAGTTTAGTCTCGGTACGCTTGATAGTGATATTGATGAAGCGCCAGATGCACATATTTATACGGCTTATAAAGCGAACTGGAGTCAGATTAGTGATGACTTGCCACAATACCCAGAGGGAAGAGAAGATAACTGATCGTTTCTGGGGCTGATTAAAAGCAGAGCTAGATAAACTCAGTGATTCAACCAGTGTGATGGCTCCAGTCTCAGCAATAAAGTACGGCTATCAAAAAAGCGTTTGCATCGAACTCTGCTTATCTCTAAGGTTGGGGGGTATCGCAAAGAGAAGTAAAGAATGTCTGGATTTAAAGAGCTTAACAAACGTAGTGCAAATTCCTATCAGCAGCAGCGTCAGCTGATCAAACAAGTGTTAGCTGGCAAGGCAAAAACTTGTGAGCAATGTCGGCAGCCTTTATATCTAGTTTTACCGAGCCAATCGCAGACCCAAGCCTCTGGTATTTATTGTGCTAAGGACTGCACTCATATTGAACTGGAGATCTGTTGAGTTTCTACCGTTAGTCGCGAGAACCTTGGCGGCGGTCTTGCTTCAAGTATATTAAGCCTTCTTCAATCGCTAACTTGGTTTTCTCTATTAACTGAGCCCGTTCCTCATCGCTTATCGCGCTAAGCACATCCACATTATGGCGGATATAGCGAGGGGGAAGACGGTTTAATACCAAGCAACATAAATCCTGCAAACGCTCTGGATCACAACGATTCTCGACATCTAAAGCGATCAATTGTTCGCCTAAGAGAAACTCAGTGAAATTATGAACTTCCTCTGATATACGCATAAAAATTCCCTTAAATTAAGTCCTTATGTTCAGGTTAGATAATAATAGCCAGGGTCGCCACTCCCTGACGATATATTATTATTGATGTTGAACTGGCTCCACATTTAGGGCTTCATTATACAAGGCTTCATATTGCCAAACTGATTGCTGCCAATGGAACAGCGATTCCATTGCTCGGTGACGCATGGCTTTGAATGCTTCATAATCTTCTAAATAAAGCAGTAAAGCTCGGCGCAAGGTATTGAGCAAATCAGCGGGTTCGGGATCATAAAAGATATGCCCTGTGGCTTTTAAGGGATCTTCATCAAAGTCGGTCACGGTATCTTTTAAACCACCAACCCCACGAACGATGGGGAGGGTGCCATAGGCTAAGCTATACATTTGGTTGAGACCGCATGGCTCAAACAGAGATGGCATGAGGAAAAAATCCGCACCAGCTTCAACTAAGTGGGCGAGCTCGTTGCTAAAAGCATGAATAAAGCGCAATTTATTTGGCCATTGCTGCTCTAAAGTCTGTAGCTTGGCAACGATCCCACTATCCCCAGTTCCGACAATAATCACCTGCACGTTGTGGCGTAAAAATTGTTCTAAGGCTGGAAGTAGTAAATAAAAGCCTTTTTGCTCGGTTAAGCGACATACCATGCCAAAGATCGGCGCATTGGTTTGTGGCAAGTCGGCATTTAGTTGCAGGGCTTGCCGACATACGGCTTTACCACTGAGATCACTTTGAGAGTAGTTGCTTGGAATTAGTTGATCGGTTTTTGGATCCCAATCTGAATAATCGCAGCCATTGAGAATACCAACCAAATCGGCACGACGTTGTTCAAAGTAGTCACATAATCCATGAGATCCTAAACGGGTCAGTAATTCCTGTGCGTAATTTGCGCTAACGGCATTGATTTTGTCGGCAAAGCGGATCCCCGCTTTGAGTAAATTAATACAATTATAACCATCTAAAATTTGATCTACTAAGCCATCGGCTAAGCCTTCTAATAGATGGAACTGGTGTTTTTCAAAGATACCTTGAAAAGCAGCATTGTGAATGGTTAACACCGATTTACTATTGCAGAAAAAAGGGTGATGGGCGTATTTTTGCTTCAGAAGGTAGGGGACTAAAGCGGTATGCCAATCGTTGCAATGAAAAATATCGGGTTTAAAGTCTAGGGCTTTGGCGACTTGAAAAACGGCTCGAGAGAAAAAAGAAAAACGCTCGCCGTTATCGTCGTAAGCAAATTCACCTTCACTATAAAGTTGATCTCGATCGAAGTAGGCTGGTTGTTTAATGAGATAAACAGGCACATCTTCTAACATTAAACGATATACCGAATATTCTATATCGTCTATATGATTGGCGGTATGCAGTCGCAAGTCGAGCAGTTTTTCAGCCTCATCATGTCGTTTCAAAGTTTTATAAAAAGGCATGATGATTCTTACGTCTTGTCCATGCTCTTTGAGGGCAAGTGGTAAGGCTTTAGCTACATCGGCAAGACCACCAGTTTTGGCTAGGCTTTCTACTTCAGAGGCTAAGAATAGTATCCTGACAGGATGGGCTGTCACAGGTCGCTCCTTTACTAGTGAGGCACCAAATGGTTCCTCATAAGTGACGATTCTAGAGTAAATGCTTGGTTGTTTTCAAGGCAAATCGATGGATTAAAATCCAACCTTGGCACTTTTCGGAACAACAACAATACCTTCTGGTGATACAGTGAAACGTTTGCGGTCTTCCTCTAAGTTTTCTCCGATGACTGTTCCGGGGGCAATTTCTGCATTTTTGTCGATAATTGCGCGACGAATATGACAACCTTCACCAATCCGACAGTTGGCAATTAACACCGATTCACTGATCACTGAGCCGGGGCGAACATGGCTTCTAAAGCCGAGTACGCTACGATTGACTTCGGAGCCTAAGACAAAACTTCCTGCTGACACTAGGGATTGGCTAATACTTACTTTTTTATCACCGACATCTTTAAAGGTGGCAGGCGGAAGCGGCGGGTAATAAGTGTGTAACGGGAACTGGGGATTATATAACGAGAAGGGGGGCTCTTCTTCAAGCAAATCCATATGGGCAGCCCAGTATGCGTCGAGAGTTCCTACATCACGCCAATAGCCGCTGGTGGTTTCGCCAGGGATATCATTTTGAGTAAAGTCATAAGCAAAAACTTTACCCAGAGGATACAGTTTTGGAATAATGTCGTTGCCGAAATCATGGCTAGAATTGGGATCGACTGCGTCTTCATAGAGGGCTTCAAGCAGTACTTTTCTTTCAAACACATAGTTTCCCATCGATGCCAGTACATGATCGGGGTCACCGGGGATGGTCTTAGGATTCTGTTTGGGTTTTTCTTCGAAGCCGATCATCCGACCTTCTTCGTCAACTTCAATAATACCGAACTGATCTGCTTGTGCTTTCGGAACTTTAATTGCCGCGACGCTTAAAGCCGCTTCTTTGCAACGATGTTCATCGACCATTTGTCGAACGTCCATCTTATAGATATGGTCACTGCCAAAAATACAGACGTGTTCCGGTTCGTTGATTTCGATAAATCGGGCATTTTGGTAAATCGCATCTGCGGTACCGTCATACCAACGTTTACCAACTCTCATTTGTGCAGGTACGGCATCGATGAAGCGATCGGTAATTCCAGATAAGTGCCAAGCTTGGCGTAAGTGAATGTTGAGTGATTGTGATTTGAACTGGGTGAGAACGTAGATTTTTAGAAAGTCAGAGTTTACAAAATTGTTTAAAGCGAAGTCTATGAGTCGGTAACTTCCTCCAAAAGGTACCGCTGGTTTGGTTCGACTTTCGGTAAGTGGGTAGAGGCGAGTGCCTTCGCCGCCAGCGAGGATCATCGTAAGTATTCCAGCCATTAGACCTTGTCCCTTATTTATATGTATTTTGAAATCGTTTTCATTGTGCCTAGGTTTAGTTTGCAGATATTTACTTTAAAGTAAATAGCAGACTCTGCGTTTTAATTAATCCGTGAGCAATTAATATTTTTTTAGTGACAACATCGTAAAATTTTGAATTTTTTGTTGTCAAATACGCTTTCATAGGAGGTGAAATGCTGCTTAATTAAGGTTTCGTATTTTAGAAAACTATTGGCCACAATCCATAGCTCACCCTGTGTATTTAAGTGTTGCTTGGCTTGTGCTAGAAACCTTTCGGTGGTTTCATACTGGGTATCGATGCCTGCATGAAAAGGCGGATTACTCACTATAAAATCAAAGCATTGTTTCACTTCCATTAAACCATCAGAAGCAATTACCGTTCCATTTAAGTTATTTATCATTAAGGTCGCTTGGCTACTGGCGATAGCGTATGCACTTACATCGAGCAGGCTGATATCGATTTCATACAATAGTGCTTGGCTTGCACCAATAATGCCCGCGCCACAACCGAAATCGAGCACCTTACCGTGAAGTGGCGGCAAATGCTCGAGCAAAAGTTGACTGCCATCATCGAGTTTACCGTGATTAAATACGCCAGGTAGTGAACTGACTTTCAATCGCGTTTCACCTAATTGAACTTCAAATGTGCTATCCCAATGCTCGGGCAGAAAACCAGGGGCGACTTGCTGCAGTTGTCCGTAATACAGGCCACAACGTCGGGCACTATCTATCTTATTCAGCTTCACTCCAAATTCAGCCAACATTTTTTCACAGCTTTTTACGCCAGTTCGGTTTTCTCCTATCACAAAAATATCGGCACCTACTTTTAGCTGTGGCAGTAAGCAAGCAAATAAGTAAGCCGCTTCCTGTTTCGACTTGGGCATGTAAAACAATAGTGCGTCACTATGGGTCGCTAACTTTGGAGTCGCCGAAAACTGACTGTTTATTTTGGGATCTGCGATCGATTGAAAATAGCTAAATTGGCCATAATGGCTGCAACATAGTTGCAATGAGGCAACTTGTTCTAACAGCTCTTTGGGGTAGTTATCGTAGAGTTGGCCTGCAACCACTAAATGTTGTTGTACAAATAAATCTTGATGACGGGCGAGTACTTGACTAGTTGGGTGCAGTGAGCTGTTCATAGTTTGGCTTTGGTTACTCAGTTTTGTGGCCGCAATAATAGAAACTTTTGCCGAAAAAGGCTATCTCATCACGGCTTCTGCGGATTTATTTTTCAGGTTACTTGACTTTTTATACAAGCTAAGCAAACTAGCTAGCAGCTATTCGTTTTATTAAGGATACTTCCTGTTGCCATATGTTATAGAGTTTAAAAAGTATAAACGGCCCGCAATTAAACGCGGGTGGTTAATGGCTGGGTGTGAGTAAAACGTAACAACTTTTTTGAACCCGGCCACTGTGACCGGGTTTTTTTATTTTTGATGTAAGTGATGGAGCGGGCATGTTTAGAGGATCGATTGTAGCGTTGGTGACGCCCTTTATTGAAGGCAAAGTAGATTATGCGGCGATTCGCGAGTTAGTTGAATGGCATATTAATCAAGGTACCCATGGTATTGTTCCGGTCGGAACCACCGGCGAGAGCCCAACCTTAAGCCACGATGAGCACATCGCTGTGGTGAAAACAGTGGTTGAGCAGGCGAAAGGGCGGGTTCCAGTGATTGCTGGTGCGGGGTCGAATAACCCACTTGAGGCGATTGAATACACCAAAGCTGCACAGCTAGCCGGCGCTGATGCCACCTTGCACGTGGCGGGTTACTATAATCGGCCGAACCAAGACGGTTTGTATCAGCATTTTAAAATGCTCCACGATGCTACCGATATTCCGATTGTTTTATACAATATTCCACCACGAGCGGTGGTTGACCTGAGCCCTGTTACCATGGCTAAGCTGGCACAGTTGCCGCGGATTGTTGGCGTGAAAGATGCCACTGGCGATTTGTCTCGCCCTTTGTTTGAGCGTCAGTTAATCGCCGATGATTTCTGTTGGTTAAGTGGTGAAGATGCGACCGCTGTTTCTTATAATGTGAGTGGTGGACAAGGGTGCATTTCGGTGACGGCTAACGTGGCTCCTAAACTGTGTGCGCAAATGCAACAAGCCACTTTAGACGGGGATTATGCGAAAGCCAGTCAAATTCAAGATAAATTGCTGCCCTTGCATCAAGCAATGTTTATTGAACCGAGCCCGGCGGGTGCGAAATATGCAATTTCATTGCTAAACAAGTGTCAAGAAGAATGTCGTTTACCGGTGACGGCTTTATCCGAGAGTACTAAAAATCGTATTCGCCAAGCGATGCAAGCACTCGAATTAATTTAGTCGCCTTCGCTTTCCCTAAGCCGAGCATACTCGGCTTTTTTTGGGCTGTATAAGTCTAAATATCCCTTTTGCTATACTTCTAGCTACTAGCCGCTTATTAAGGATGGGTTGTGGTGGAAATTGATTTAGTAGGTTTTTTTCATCAGATGGTTGAAGATGATAGCGGTTATTGGTTATTCCAAGCGGCGGAGGGTTTAGTCAGTGTAAAATACCCTTGGCAAGGTCAAGATTTGGAAAGCTTACCAGTAGAGCAATGGTTAAAACGGGTTGACTCTCGTTGCCGGAGTGCTTTTCAACAAGCCTTGTACGCTAGCTTATCGGCGAATACCGCCTTTACTTGCCATTACTGCCACACTGAAGACGAGTGGCTGCGTATTCATGGCGTGCCAATGGCGATCCAAGGGAAGCAAGTCTTACTGGCGAGTGTACTCCCGCTAACGATCCCTTTAATTAATGATGAAGCGAAGTTACGTGATCCGCAAAGTGGCTTACTGTCGGCGTCTTTATTCCGCGAACTGTTGATTCAGGCGATGCGTTTAAGTCATCGTAATCAAGAGCCTTTCGCCATTCTCACCCTGCATTATTTAAGTGATGATGCCGCTTTGGTATGTGCCATCGTTGCAAAGGTATTACAGCAGCAATTACGCCGTTCAGACAGTATTGCTCAGTTTAGTGATGGCGAGTTAATCGCCTTGCTTTACGGTGCCAGTCAAACCGCTGCTGCCGCCATCGCTGAAAAACTCAGCTCGCAGTTACAGCAACAGCTACAAGGCGTGTCGTTGGATAGCTTCCAGCTGGGTTGGGCATACTATCCTGAACATGGTGATAACGCAGATACTTTGTTAGCGCATCGTTTAGATATTAAGCAGCAGCTCAGCTTCTAATTAATATCTGTTTAGCTCAGGTTTTGAGCGGGTACTTGTTGCCTAAATCGGTAGCTTAACTTGGCATAAAGTTGCTGCTCTGCCTGTGTATTTTGAGTCAAAATAGTAGACATGGCCCGATGATTGTCGTTGCTTATCTTGAATGGAGGTCACTGCAATCGTGCTAAGTTGAGGTCCAATAAAGCAGCATTTGCTAACTAACTTACTGGGAAGTTGATAACTATCAACAATTCGTCGTTGTTCCAGATCGAATCTGAGTAGTTTACCGGAATCAATACCAGCCAACCAATAGCCAGCTTGGGAATCAAACATTGCCCCATCGGGCCTAAAATCCAAATCAGTGGTATTTAAGAATTTGCGATGATCAAGGATCTGGCCAGTTTGTTGGTCATATGCACATTGCCATATTTGCTGTTCTGTCGGGAACGAATCCGAATACATGAGGGTTTTCCCATCGGGAGCGAAGGCCATTCCGTTAACGGTATATAGCGACGACACCTGTTGGCTGACTGAGCCATCTAAGTCCATTCTATAAATCGATGCTCGGCCATCAAGTGACTGACTGCCAAACCACCATCGACCCAAGTTGTCGCAGCAAGATTCATTAAAGCGATTATTGGTTTGGTTCGCTTCAAGCTCCTGTAGCTTGACGTAGTTATGGTTGTTGGGGCTTAAATAACCGAGCTGATTTTCTAGTGCGAGCAAAATTGCGCCAGATTGATGTAAGGTGAGACAACCAACCTCTTCAAACAATAATACTTCGGAATACTGCTGGATGGTGAAGTCATAGAAGCATACTTTTTTGGCTTTGATATCTGCCCAGATTAACCGGTTGCGGCTTGCGTCCCAAAGCGGACTTTCTCCGAGTTGATTCGCTGGGCAATCTAAAACGTGAACCGACATGGGGCGTTATTTCCTTGAATAGATCTGTTGTTGGCAATTGAATAGGGGTAATTTGCTTTAAAAACAAATCATTATCAAGTGAAAGTCGGGATGATTGTTTTAAGAACTGAATTTGAACTTTTACTTTATGATCTACGGTACTCGGCCTGCGTTATGTCTGCATATGGCCGTAGTTTGCGAGCAGATTGCCCAGTTTTAGTTGGCGCTTTCGATATCATTTTTATTGGTAAGAGAGCTGTGTATGTTTGCAGGAGCCTTGACTCTTCAGGCTCTTGCTAGCAGTTGTGGACCACGAGTGCCTTTTTCTTCCATGTGTTGATAATACAGGCGAATATGGGTTGCCGATTGGTCGACACTGGCGCCCATGGCCTCGCGGATCTGTTTACGATTGGCTTGTTTTGCATCATCGCTATCACGCAGCTGGGTTGCGGTTAAACCGGGCTTTACATCGTTATTGCCAAATACAGCAGAGCCGGGGTTAGTCATTTGTCGCCGCGCCGTATATTCGGTTAAGGTTTGCCGAGGCGCCGTATTTTCTATTCGTTCTCGAGCTTTATAGACGGATTCGAATGAGGCGGCTTGTAAATTGTAATTAACTTGCATAGAGAGCGACCTTGTCGATGAATAAGATGCTGTATTGATCCGCTAATTTATCGGCCAATTGTCATTCATCTTTAGGATAATTAGCTGCAGGCTAAGTAATGGGCAATGTGCGCATTAGCTGGATGCGCTGCTAAGTGTTCGGTTGCGGCGAATTGACGAGTCTGCCCTTGTTCTATAAATGCCACTCGTTTAGCGACGCGCTGCGCATCTTGCCATTGGTGAGTGACCATGAGCACTGCAAATTGCCATTGCTTGGCTAAATCTTTCACTAAGTCTAAGCATTCTAGGCGTAGCACAGGGTCGAGGGCACTAAAGGGCTCATCGAGTAATAGAATCGGTTGCTGGCGCAATAAGCAACGCGCTAAGGCTGCACGTTGTTGCTGTCCACCAGAGACTTGGTCGGGGCGTTTGTCGAGCAGACTCGTAATGCCTAAGCTGGAGGCGACTTCATGTAGCTGTTGCTGTTGTAGTTGGGTGAGCTTGAGTGCGGGGCTAATGCCCAAGGCGATGTTTTGTTCTAAGCTCAGATGATGAAACAAATTATGTTGCTGGAACAACGAGGTGACAGGGCGCTGCGCGATTGCTAGGCTTAACAAGTCTTGCTCTTGCCAAGTGAGTTGGCCTGCACTCGGCTTGACAAAGCCAGCGATCAGCTCCAATAACGTACTTTTACCACTGCCACTGGCACCTAGTAGCGCAACTACTTCACCCGCTTCGACGGTTAATTGATAAGTGAAGGGTTGCTGTTGCCGAAGGCAAGTGAGTTGTTCAATTTTTAACATGCTTGCGCCCTAAACTGATATCGAGTAATAAAAATATAGCGCCGCAAAGGAGTAATAGGATCAAAGCGGTGGCACTGGCTAAGGCATACTGATAGCTGCCTAGTTGTTGGTAGAGTAACAGCGGCAAGCTGACCACATCAACATTCCCAATCAATGCGATTACCCCCATATCTCCCAGCGACAATACCATGCATAAACCTAAAGCCATGCTTAGTGGTTTACGTAGCAGGGGCCACGCGAGGTAGCGCACCTGACTGGTGAAGGGCAGTGCTAAGCTTAGACTCAACTTACGATATTGATTTAGCATATCGTTGAGTGCTGGTTTCATGCTACGAATAAAAAATGGCAAGCTCATTAAGGCGTTAATCAGGGCGACTAAGTATTGGGTGTAATGGTCGATGTTAGCGCGGCTGATAAGTAGGAAAAATAGCCCTGTGGTAATCACCATCGCTGGTGTTAACAACATAATTGATGCCAGTAGTTCCTGCAATTTACTGGTATGTTGCCGGCGTTGTTGCTGTTGGTTATTTGCATATTGGACGAGTAAAGCGGTGCCTAATAGTAGCACCCATAGGCAGCTTTGCAGAGCAATATTGAGCGACCAGTAGGTGCTATTGAGCCACAATTGCCAAGGGAGTTGCTGCCAGTTCAACTGTTGCAGTGGGCTAAAAATGCCGATAATGACTGATAGAATAAATAAATAGTAGAACGCAATCAGTAGGCGATAGCTGCTGCGTTGTCGGGCGCTTGTAGGCATTGGCTCCAGATAGGACTGTTGCAAGCGGAGCGCGTCATTTTGTTCTCGCCCGAGCAAGAGCCAGCCAAGACTGGCAGCAATCAGTAATTGTAACAACGCGCATTGCAGTGCAAAGAGCGGGTCGAAATCGTAGCGTAAGGCTTGATAAATTGCCACCTCAAGCGTGGTACTTTTAGGGCCGCCTCCCAACGCTAATACGACGGTAAAGCTGCCAAAACAAAGTAGAAAAACCAAGCCAAACAAGCCATTGAGGCGGGAGCGCAGCAATGGCCATTCGATATTGCACCAGCGTTGCCAGTCACTAAAATCTAGCTGTTTCGCTTGGCGCCAATAGCTGGCGGGGACATCGTTTAGTTGCAGGTAGCAATAGCGGGCGACTAAGGGCATATTGAGAAAACAATGAGCCAATAAAATACCGGGTAAACCGTATATATTCCACGAAAATGGGCTCAAATGTTGCAAAAACCCATTATGCCCAAAACTTCCGACACATCCTAGTACCACTAAAATCACTGGACTGACAAAACACAAATTGGCTAAACGTAATTGCCATGGGATGGTTTTGCTGGGTAGATAAAACCAGGCACGGGCGACTAATACCCCGCCAATACAGGATAGTAATGCCGAGAGTAAGGCTTGCCATAGGCTAAAGCGTAGCACTCGCCAAAGGTAGGGGTCGTGAAAGGCTGACCAACTTAGCTCTGTTGCTTGCTCGGCTAAGCCGTAGAACGCGGCGACCACGATCAAACAGATCACCGTGGTCGCGCTGTAGCCGAGAAGGGCGGGAAGTTTAGACACCGAAGTTCGTTTATTGACTTACGGCATTACGCCATTCTTTAGTCCATTGTTGACGCTGTTGACTCACAGTTTGTGGGTCGAGCGTTAGGGTTTTCGGGCTGATTAATGTACCGAAGGCTTCGGGTAATTCAAGGTCGCTTGTCACCGGTAACATCCAGTTGCTGGTGGCAATAGTTTGTTGCGCGGCTTTGCTTAACAAGAAGCTTAAAAACTGCTGGGCTAGCTGTGGTTGTTTGCTGGTGGCGCTAATCGCAGCCACTTCAATTTGGCGCATATGCCCTTCACTAAACTGTGCCGCTTGGTAACGATTTTCTTGTTCGACGATCATATGGTAGGCCGGTGAGGTGGTGTAGCTCAGTACTAGATCAGCTTCGCCTTTTAAAAACATGCCATAGGCTTCACTCCAGCCTTTGGTCACGGTGACGGTTTTCGCTTGTAGTTTTTGCCAGGTTGAACTGGCCTTGTCGCCATATAGGGCTTTAACCCATAACATTAAACCTTGACCGGGAGTACTGGTGCGTGGGTCTTGATACAAAATCGTACCATCGAAGTTGTTGATCAGTTGGTCCATCGATGTCGGTGGCTGTTTGAGTTTTTCATTATCGTAGATGAAAGCAAAATAGCCGTAATCGAAGGGGATAAAATCTTTATCTTGCCAATCGATGGCAAGTTTAGGTAAGTCGAGTTGGTGGGCTTGCACCGCATTTAGTGCCTTTGTTTCAGGAATAAGATTGGTATCTAAACCTAAAATTACGTCGGCCTGGTTGCGTCCGCCTTCTAATTTAAGACGATTCAAGATGGCAACCCCATCATCTAAGCCCACCCAGTTAATGCTACAGTCGCATTGCTTTTCAAAGGCTTTGGTGAGCGCCGGTCCTGGCCCCCATTCAGAGACAAAGCTCTGGTAGGTATAGACTGTTAGCGGTGTTTTAGCTTGGCTATTAAAGCCGACAAGGCTGATTGCACAGCAGGCTAGCCATAGCAGTTTTTTCATCTTACACTCCTTGATTATTGATTGCGCTTGGACCATTGTTGGATGTTGATTTGTTAGATAATGCGCTGCCCCCGTCAATTTACGGGTACCTGCAGCGACACCTCGCCCCTTTGTTAAAAATTGAGCGTTTGGCCGGCGGTCATCAGCACTCGTGGTTACTGGAAACGGAAACCGAACGGCTTGTCTTACGCTTAAATCAACAACAGCCTTGCTACGGCTTGGATTATCAACGCGAAAGGGAAGTATTACAACAGCTTGAGGGGCTTCCGTGGGTAATCAGTTTACATTCTTTAAGTTATCGTCATCAATTTTTGCTGTATTACTATCAAGTTGGTGAGGTGGTTAGTGCGCAGCAGTGGCAGCAACCGACCTTATGGCAACAAGTGCTCGCGATCCTTGAGCAATTACCAGCGCGAGGTCGGGGCCTGCCTTTTTTCGATATGCCAAAGTATTTACAGGCTTACGTTAGTGATGTGAAGGCCAAACCGGCACAAGGCTGGCGGGCTAAAGCTCTAGCATGGCTCGAGCGACAACAATGGCCTAGTGGCGTAGCCTTTAATCATCACGATCTGCATCTAGATAATCTGTTGCTGACTCCAGAGCAGCGTTTGTTGGTGCTGGATTGGGAATATGCGGCTTGCTCGATGGCAGGCTGGGATGCCGCCAGTGTTGCTCAGCGTTGTCCGGTCGATCTCCAGCAACGACAACAGTTACAACAGCTCTCTGGTTTAAGCGGCGCTCAGTTTGATTTGTTAGTGAATGCAGTGGCGCTGTTAGACTTGGCTTGGTATTGGCAATATAAGCCAGAGTTGCCGTTACTTGCCGAGCGCAGTCAAGCATGGCTGATGACAGTGAGCGCTTAGCTGAGGATTGGTGTTAAATATTTGCTTGAAGTTAGCGCCAAGCTAAGCAGTTCATGTTCACAGCTCACCGACGAATAAGCTTTTACTCGCGCTGTATCCAAGAGCAGCCAAGTGCTGGCTGTTCTTGGATACTTGTCGTTTACTCTTCGGCTAAGATTTCGGCGCGCCAGTTGCCTTCGCCGTTTTCGCCTAAGGTGTCGGCCAGGTAGGGCAGTACTTGTTGCATCTCTTTCATTAAAGTCCAGGGTGGATTAATCACGATCATGCCACTGGCGGTCATGCCAAACTCGTCGCTGTCGTGTTGAATGCCTAATTCAAATAACTGGATATTCCGGATCCCGCTGTTGATCAGCGCTTTTTCCAGTTTGTCGATGCGAAAGCGCTCGACCACCGGATACCATAGTGCATAGCTACCCGAGGCAAAGCGTTTGTGCGATTCAACCAGGGTTTTGACTACCGTTTGATATTCATCTTTGACTTCATAAGAAGGGTCGATCAGTACTAGGCCGCGACGTTCCTTCGGTGGCATCAACGCGATACAAGCTTGGTGGCCATTCTCTTGACGGATCTTACAGCGCCGATCACGTTGAAACAGGCTGTGCAGTGGTGCCTGTTCGCTGGGGTGTAGTTCGTGCAGAAACAAACGATCATCGCGGCGGAGCATCATTTTGGCTATCCACGGCGAGCCCGGATAATACTGACGGGTTTTCTCGGGATGTAATTGATTCACCAGTTTCAGATAGCTTTTTAACAGCTCCGGCAAGTCGTCGGCATCCCATAACTTACCGATGCCATTTTCGAATTCACTTCTTTTGTTGGCTTCTGGACTGTTTAAACTATAGGCGCCGGCACCCGCATGAGTGTCGATGTAGCACAGTGGTTTATCTTTCTGGGTGAGATAGGCAATGATCCGTTGTTGTACTAAGTGTTTCAGTACATCGGCAAAATTACCCGCGTGATAGGAGTGGCGATAGCTTAACAAAGTGTAGTCTCGGCTTTACATACAAAGGGCATCGGCGAAAGCCGATGATAATGCGCTAGTCTAGGTACAGACCCGAGCAGATGCAAGGTTAACTAGGCTAAATGATCTGTTGTGGTGGGGCTGGGGCGGTTTTGAGCAAGTCCACTAAAACTGCCAGCGCCTGAGCTAGGTGCGGATTCGACTCCGCCTGGCCTATTGACAGACGCACCGCATTGGGGACCGACCGGTTATCCACCACAAAATGTTCGGCGGAGGCCACTTCTATGCCTGCCTGGCGGGCTGCCTGAACAAAGGTGTTACAGTGCCAGCCTGGCGGTAAACGCAGCCAGCAATGCAGGCCCCCAGAGTGGTAGGTATAGTCCATGCCAGTTAAATGATGATGGAGTAGTTGTGCGCGCTGATTAATCATTCTTGCTTGCTGTTGCAGAGCCCGATCGGCGTGACCCGCCTGGATCCATTGAATTGCAATATCCACCAATAAGGGGCTGATATTCCAGCAACTACCGCGGATCGCGCTATTGAATGCACTGAGCAATGCCACGGGGGCGTGTAAGTAGGCAAAACGCAAGCCTTTAAAAGCACCTTTGGAAAAGCTATTCAGATAGATAACCTGCTCGGGAGCCAGTTCAACCATGGCGCGCGGACGCTGTTCCGGGAGCAAGCCACAAACGTCATCTTCGATGATCATGAGTTGATGTTGCTGGCAAATCTCGATAATTTCTAGGCGGCGCTGCTCAGACATGATGGCGGCGCTGGGGTTTTGCAGGGTCGGCGTCAGGTATAGTGCTCTGGGATGATACTTCTCGATGTGCTGTAGCAAACTGTCTGGACAGATCCCTTGTTCATCCAGTTCCAGGCCTTTCAAATCGATTTTGAGTTGCTTGGCCAGCGTGATTAAACCCGGATAACATAGTGACTCGCAGAGTAGTCGTTCGCCCACTAAATCCATGGCAATCAGACATAGTTGCAAGCCATGCTGTGCCCCATAGCTAAAGAACAATTGTTCCGCTTGAAAGTGAAAACCTTGCTGCTCGGTCCAGTGACACAGCGCTTCTCGTTGGCTAAGCAGATTTTGACTGCCATCGCTATCTAACAGTTGGTCCAGCTGTTCACCTGCGTGGCTGTAGTTTTCCATCAGCTGGCAAAGCGATTTAGCCCGGGCCTGCTTAAAGGCAGTATTTTGCCACATGCCAATATGCTGATGACTGCTCTGCAGGCTGCCCCACTGCCGACGAAAATCGTTTGGCTGTTTGACATAGCTGCCGCTGCCCATTTTTGATTGGATTAAGCCCTGTTGCTCGGCCTGAGCGTAAGCGCGACTAATGGTTCCTACCGTGACTTGAAGCCACTCCGCCAGATGCCGCTGCGGGGGGAGTTTTTCACCTTGCGCCAAGCTGCCTTCGGCAATTAATTGTCTCACTTGTTCTACGATTTGAGTCGCTTTATTATCTTCGCTCGCGAGCTTTTTCCAAATTGTCACCATAACAATAAACCTTTTGACTGATTTCCAACCCTAGGTTAGCGTGAAAATACAATGATGTGGGTATATTTTTTACAAAAAACACAAATTGTATCGATTCAATTTTTTGGGGCTAGTTTATGGATATTGCAATTTTTACTTCAATGTTGTTATTTGCGTTGGTCATGGCTGGGACGCCGGGGCCCAATAATATGTTATTAACGTTTTCCGGGGCTAATTTTGGTTTTAAACGCACGCTACCGCAAATGGCCGGGATCCCGGTTGGTCTTGCCACGATGTTGATATTAATGGCGCTGGGTTTGAGTTGGGTGTTTCAACATTATCCGCCCTTGCAGTGGGGGCTTAAAATTGTGGGGAGTGTCTATCTGTTGTATTTGGCCTATCGGATCTTGGGGCAAACGAAGTTAGCGCAGCAGCAGATGAGTAAACCACTGAGTTTTTTTGAGTCGCTGGGGTTTCAGTACCTCAATCCAAAGGCGTGGATGATGAGTTCTTCAGCAGTTGCCAGTTTTGCCCTGCCCGGGGAGCAATACTGGCCATCAATTGCTGCCTTGATCCTATCATTTTTCATGATTAACCCGATTACAGCCACGGTTTGGATAAGTTTTGGGAAACTGATCGCACGTTGGCTGAACGCGCCGCTTGCCAGGCAACGCTTTAATCTGACTATGTCATGTTTAACTGCCGCTTGTGTGGTGTTGTTATGGGTTTAACGTGGCTGCGCTGTCGGAAATGCCCTAGTCTAATGGGCTGTGACGCTGAAATGGGCAAGAGGCTGGCGAGTACCTGTTTGCGTTTAAGAACGCATTGAATAAGTTTGTTCAGAATAAATGAAGGGGAACCTTGTTCCCCTTCATTGAATTTAAGATACTAAGCTTAAGCTGCAGCCTGTGTTTTTGGCTCTTGTGGCAGTATCAGATTCAGAATAATCGCCACAATACCGCACAAACCAACCCCTTTTAGGGTGAACTCGCCGAGGCCTACTGCCATCCCGCCAATCCCAAACACCAGAGTCACCGATACAATCACTAGGTTGCGAGGAATGCTGAGGTCAACTTGTTTGCTGATCAGGGTGTTTAAACCAATGGCTGCGATTGCACCAAATAACAAACACATAATGCCGCCCATCACCGGAACGGGGATCGACAGTAATAGTGCACCGGTTTTGCCAATAAAGGCTAAGGCGATTGCAAATACTGCGGCCCAGGTCATGATCACCGGATTGTAGGTTTTGAGTAGGCTCACAGCGCCGGTGACCTCGCCGTAGCTCACCACTGGCGGCGCACCAAAGCTGGCGGCAGTCATTGTCGCAAGACCATCACCGAGCAATGAACGGTGAATGCCCGGGCTTTCGACGAAGTTCTTCCCGGTCACGTTGGAGATTGCCAGAATATCGCCGAAGTGTTCAATGGTCACAATCAGGCCAATTGGCGCAATAAACAGGATGGCTTGCCAATTAAACTCGGGAGTCACAAATTCAGGCAGGGCAAACCACGCAGCGCTGGCAACCGCGCTAAAGTCGACCAGGCCAAAAAACAAGCTCAGAACATAACCCACCACCACACCACAGATAATTGGCATTAATTTGAGCATGCCTTTGGCAAAAATGGAGACAGCGATGGTGGTAAATAGAGCGGCTAAAGAAATGAGTAGGGCAATATCTTGATCAACTAATACTGCACTGCCATCACCGGTTTTCCCTAAGGCCATATTTACCGCAACTGGAGCTAGGCCTAAGCCAATCACCATAATCACCGGACCAACCACCACTGGGGGTAAGAAGCGTTCGATGATTTTTACGCCGCGTACTTTGACTACGGCGCTAATGATAATAAACATCACACCAGCGGCCATTAAACCGCTTAGGGTGGCTGGCAGGCCAAACTGTTGGATGCCTAAAATAATGGGGCCAATGAAAGCGAATGAGCTCCCTAAAAAAATCGGTATTTGTCGGCGGGTACACAGTTGGAAAATTAAGGTACCAATACCAGCACCTAATAAGGCGAGGTTTGGACTAATACCGGTTAGAAGTGGAACTAAGGTGGTAGCACCAAATGCAACAAGTAGCATTTGAGCCCCCAACAGTGGGGTGTTCATTCGTTTTTCTCCCTGAGTTAAAAGTGCCTCAGTGTACGCTGATGTCACGACTAAAAAAATGATCGCGATGATACTGGCTAAAAAAATATATAGGATGATGGGAAAGTTTGGACTTGCTGAGAAGTTTGGTTCAAAGTAATTGAAACAAAGGGAGGCATTGTGGCAAAACCAAGTAAAGTAAAAGTATCTACTGAAACTATCGCAACCGCAGATAGCATCGCAAAAGCAACTCAACGCCCTGGGCAAACCAAAGAGCAAACTAAGCTCATTTCGCAGGGGATCCAAAAGGGGATCGAGCAGTATAAAAAGCAACATAAGACTAAAATGCGTGAAGCCGACAAACTGCGTAAAAAGCAACTAGCCAATGTTGCGCCGCAGCAAGAGGAATCACCTAGTCTCGACAACGGCAAACCAAGAGCTGAGGGGCGATGGTTGCCTTGGTTATTGCTTGCTGCGTCATGGTTAGGCTTTGCTGGGTATGTATTGAGTGGCGTTGGCCAATAGGAGGGTAGAATGCTAGGTAAGCGATTACTGATCCGACCCTATTTGCCAGAAGATGCGCTGGCTCATGCCGAGGCTGTTCGTGAAACCGCTGAGTCAGGTCAGCGCTGGCTTAACTGGATGGATGAAGATTATCCTGATTCTGAGAGTCGTTCATGGCTGGCCTTAAGTCAAGCTGCGTTGGCTAAAAACATCGCTTTTGACATGGGGATCTTTGAGAACAGAGGAGGCCGTTTTGTGGGGGCGATAGCCATTAATCGGCTGGAATGGAATTACCGCTCGGGCAATCTAGGCTATTGGATCCGCGCTAGCGCTAGTGGCTCAGGCTTCGCCACCGAAGCGGTTCAATTAATGGCTGATTATGCTTTTCATGCCTTACAACTCAACCGCTTGGAGTTGGTGATTGCTGAGCAAAATTGGGCCAGCCGTCGGGTCGCTGAAAAGGCTAACGCGCAATTTGAATGCCTAGCTCGCTCACGAGTGATCGACTACGGTAAACCAGTACATGCCGCAATTTATTCGTTGATCCCCGATGATTTGTTGACCTCTATTTAGTTGTCGATACTTTTGAGACGAATATGACCACGCTGATTAATGAAACTGAGCATCGATTTGCCCAGTAACCAGGGTAAGTCTTGATTGACCGCTTGATAGCCTAGTTGGCTCGCCACATGATTGGTGAATTGACTCCAACCTACATTGGCTAGTCGCCAAGCGATATTATTTTGCTGCGAAGCATCAATGAATAAACGCACGATGGCTCGAAATCGTGGCGATTCGAGACTATTTAGCCAACTGAGCCTTAGATTTTCACGACTACTGAGGTCTAAATGCTGAATAAAATTTCGGGTGAGGCGACTGTTGATTGCTGCGGTCACCGATTGCAGATTGGGAAAGCAGTCATTGAGTTCTACTTCGGTTATATGGCAATGATTGGCGATATGACTCATCTCTAGTTGTTGCCAGTCGCCTTTAAGCAGGAACTCTAATACTTGATCGAGGATCACTTGTTTCAGTTGTTGTTGGGCTGATAAACTGACCTGATTCATGTTCCGCTTCCTGCAGCAACTCGATTCTCATTCAATGATTCATATAAATCGCTCAGGAAAGTCACTAATAAGCATATCTAGCCAAGGCAGTAATGCGGTGATTTCGGTGGGCTCATTTACAGTGTAAGTAGACAAACGATAACCTGCCAGTTTGATTTGTTTTGCTAGCTCTGGTGTGAGCCGACGATAGTCACAATGGCAGGCCACGGCATTCATGTCTTGCAGCTGTAACTGCCAGTTTTCCGGAATATCTTCGTATAATTGAGCAAGATCGACCTCTGGGGCGTGGTGATGAATGAACAACATCAATTGATGGTCGAAACTAGATATTAATAGATCACTTAAGGGAAAGTCACAATGCTCAATTTCAGAGAGCACCGCCTCAACCAACTGTTGGCGTGGCTGTTGGTGATATTTCAGTTCCAGATTGAGTTTTAAACCGAGTCGTTTAGCGTGTAATAGGTATTGTCTTAGGCTGGGAATATGCTCTCCAGCGAAACGTGGGTCAAACCATGAACCCGCATCCAACTGCTGTAATTGGGCTAAGCTGTAGTCGGCGACCTTCCCTCGGCCGTTACTACAACGCTCCAGATGTTCGTCGTGAAAGACCACCGGTTGATGGTCTTTAGTCAAAAAGCAGTCAAATTCCACCCATGCTAAGCCAAGTTCGGCGGCTCGATCTAAACCTGCTAAGGTGTTTTCTGGGGTGCTGCCTTTCGCACCACGGTGTCCTGCGATGATTAACATCATTTATCCCCTTATTCGTTGCTTAGGCTTGCGCCACAATATTTACAGTAATCGGCATCTTGGTCATGGCCACTACGTTCACAATGTAGGCAGCTGACTGATTGATGCTCTTTACGCATTTCGTTGACTAATTCAGCGCCAATGATGCCAGTTGGCACCGTGATAATCGAAAAGCCAGTAATCATAACTAATGCGGCTAGGGCTTGACCTAAGGGCGTTACCGGTGAAATATCGCCATAGCCGACGGTGGTAATGGTGACGATAGCCCAATAAATACCCTTAGGGATACTGGTAAAACCATTTTCTGGACCTTCTATGGCATACATTAATGCGCCGTAGATAGTAGTCATGAGGCAAATACAAAATAAGAAGACCAATATTTTACGACGTGCTAATAATAGCGATCGTAGTAATACATTGGCTTCGCTGACATAACGAACCAGTTTGAGAACTCGTAAAATACGTAAGATCCGAAGTAGCCGGAACAGCAGCATCACTTGAGCGGGCGGGTAGAGTAAGGCAAGGTAAGTGGGCAATATCGCCAGCAAGTCGACTACTCCATAGAAGCTTTTGGCATATTCTTTAGGAGCAGGGGAGCAGTATAAGCGAGCCAGATATTCAATGGTGAAAAATACTGTAAACACCACTTCAATACTAATAAACCACTGATCATACATGTTTTCTATTCGGCTGACTGAGCCTAAGATAACCACACTGACGCTGGCAAATATTGCGGTGACTAACAGTAAGTCGAACAATTTTCCCGCAGGACTCTCATAACCAAAAATGATGTCGTAAAGCTTGGTTTTAAAACTGCTACGATGGGGGCTCTTTAGTGCCACAAGTCGATCCTTTGCCTATTTCATTGCTCTTAGTATATCGACAAATGCGCGGAATAGAAGCTGCCGCAGTCTCTGCTCAGGTGATGCGAAATGAGTGGAAGAATCAGGGTTGAGATGGATACCGATTTCTCATTGATGGAATGATTAATCATTCTATAAAATAGATATTTTATTGCTATTTTTTGTTGTTTATATTCTAATATTTTGATGATAAAGTCTTATTATCAACACTTGGAGACTTAATCTATGACAAAAATTCTTACCCTTAAATCTAGTATTCTTGGTGAACATTCTAGTTCATCGGCCCTGATTGACCAACTGAACGCTCGCTACCTTGAACAGGGAGCTGAGTTGGTGAGCCGTGATTTAGTCAGTGAAGCATTACCGGTACTGACTGGTGAAATTGCACTGGCCTTACGCGGCGCGCCAGACTTAAATGCTGTTCAACAACAAGCGCTTGAGTTATCAGATAGTTTAATCGCAGAGTTGAAAAGCACCGATGTATTGGTAGTTGCGGCACCCATGTATAATTTCTCTATTCCGACTCAATTAAAAAATTGGTTAGATTTGGTTGCGCGTGCTGGCGTAACCTTTCGTTATACCGAAAATGGTCCAGAGGGCTTAGTAGAGGGCACGAAAGCCATTATCGTGACGACTCGTGGCGGTATGCATAAAGATGGTGCAACCGATTTACAGATCCCTTACTTAAAATTAGTATTGGGCTTTATTGGCATTAGTGACGTTGAAGTGGTCTATGCGGAAGGCCTTGCCATGGGTGAAGATCAAGTACAACAGCAAATGCAAGCAGCCCAGCAGCAACTTGCCTCTTTGGTATAAGCCCGCCCTGTTAGTTCGCCTTACAATGAGCTAACACAAAGTCTTTAAAACGTTGGTTGGCGCGCGATAGGTAAGCATCGCGTCGCCAAGCTAGCCCCAGTTCCAGATAAAACGGCGGATCAAAACTTAAAAAGTGTAGAGCATCTCCCGGTTGCACTACCATGCTCAGCAGCGTAGTGATCCCAAAGTCTCGCGCCACAATTGACTTAATTAGCGGGATCAAATTCGTTTGAAAAGACACTTGAGGCAGCATCTGTTGTTCACGACTAATTTGTTCAATTACCCGATGATGAAAATACCCTTCGCGAAATAGTACTAGTTCATGGCTTAAAAACTCTCGATGGCTGATCTGGTTCTGTTGGCTCAGTGGGTTATCTTGACTGCAACAGGCCAGTAGCTCTCCACGATAAATTGGCTCACAAACCAATTCGGCAGGCATATTTTGAGTGACCACAATCCCTAAGTCTAACTCTTCGCTGAGTAGTTTTTGTCTGACCAATTCGGTACCCGCATCCACCACCGACAAATTAAGCTGCGGGTATTGGCTTTTAAAGGCCATTAGTAGCGGTGGGAAGAAGTATGAGCCCATCATGCTGGGGATGCCAATGGTGACGGTGCCACTTTCTAGGCCGCGCAGCGATTGCATGGCTTGTTCGGTGTCTTCGGCTTGTTTTAGCAATTGAATGGCATGTTGATAGAGCACCTTACCCTCGGTGCTTAAGCTAACTTTTCGTTCATTTCGCTGTAACAGTTGCAGTGATAGCTGTTGCTCCAGTTTTTTGATGGTTGCACTAATCGCTGGTTGTGCGATGCCAAGCTGCTTTGCGGCGGCAGTAAAGCTCCCTAATTGCACCACTGCGACAAATTGTTTGAGTTGTCGAAGGTCCATGACTCTCATCTATAAATAAAATTTATAACTACGATAATACTAATATATTTTATTTATTCAATATGGAGGCTTAGTATGAGATATCCCACTTCGAGAAAGCAGTCATGAAGTATTCACAAAATAGCAAAGATTTTTGGCGAGTCACCGCTGCCGTGTCGGCAGCTTCCTTAGTTACTTTTTTTAATCTGTATTTAGTGCAGCCTTTGCTGCCAATCTTTGCTCGTGACTACCAAATATCTCCCCTAACAGCCAACAGTGTCTTGTCGGCAGCCATGTTGGGGATGGCGCTAGGTCTATTATTATTGGCGTCTTTATCCGATGCGATTGGGCGACGCAAAATTCTATTAAGTTCGATTATTCTGGTGCCCTGTATTAGTTTGTTGATCGGTTTAGTACCTGCGCCATCGTTTCATTACATCGTTGTATTGCGGTTCTTTCAGGGGCTATTTTTAGCCGGAGTTCCGGCAGTCGCGATTGCTTACCTAGCCGAGCAGTTGGATGCTAATGCCTTGATTAAATCGGTGGGGATCTTTATTGCTGCCAATTCATTGGGCGGGATCGGTGGGCGTTTGTTGGGGGGCTGGGGAGCGGAACTACTTGGTTCTTGGTCGATGGCCTTTGTCTTGGTTGCACTGCTCAGTTTAAGCATGGGGATAGTAGTGTGCTTTTTACTACCGATGGAAGCCCCCACAGCCGCAAGTCCTTGGCGCTTGCGGCAAAGTTTAGTCAACTATAAGCAACATTTGGGGAATTCTCAGTTAGTGGCTGCTTACTTAGTCGGGGGCGTTGGTTTTGGAGTATTTATTAATCAGTTCTCTTATCTAACTTTCATTTTGGCTGACGCACCTTATTCCTTGCCGAGTAGCTTAAGTTCGTTATTGTTTTTAAGTTATCTCGGAGGCACCTTCACAGCTTCTTCCGCTGGACGGATTGCCGATAAAATTGGTGGTAAACGTTGTATCATGGCAGGGCTTAGTTTAATGGCTTTAGCCAGCCTGTTGAGCTTATTTGGGCAATTGTGGCTATTGCTTTTGGCAATGGTTGTTTCTTCTATGGGCTTCTTCTTTTGCCATGCGCAAGCCAGTGCTTGGGTTAATCAGCATGCGACGCAAGCCAAGGCTAGTGCTTCGGCCTTATATACTATTAGTTATTATTTGGGGGCTGCTTGTGGTGGGGTGTTGTTACAGCCCTTCTTTAGTGTTTGGGGATGGTCTGGGATCGTATTCGCTAGCGTGAGTGCGTTAACGGGGGTGTTGTGGGTGGCCGGTCGGTTTCTTAAAGGTGGCGAGCTAAGCGCACAACAATTGCTGTTAGATCCCAGTGGTACCCGTCGTTAAGTTAAAACAGTGCGATGCAACAAGCCGTTTGCTGCATCGCGAATCATTATAATTTTTTGAAAATCATCGAAGTATTAATGCCGCCAAAGGCGAAGTTATTCGACATCACAAATTCGCAATCCAGTACTCGCCCTTCGCCTCGAATATAGTCAAGCTCGCCACAGCGACTATCGATGTTATCTAGGTTGAGAGTGGGAGCATACCAATTGCGTTGTAACATGCATAAGCTTAACCATGCTTCGATGGCTCCACAGGCACCTAAGGTGTGGCCGAAATAACTCTTCAAACTGGATAGTGGTGTTTGTGAGCCAAATAAACGATGAGTGGCAGTAGTTTCAGCGATGTCGCCTAGCTCGGTTGCGGTCCCATGGCCATTCACGTAGCTAATATCTGCCGGAGATAAACCTGCATCTTTGAGCGCCATTTCCATGCAAATCTGCATGGTTTCAGCGCGTGGTTGGGTGACATGCGCAGCGTCACAGTTGCTCGCAAAACCAACTAGTTCAGCAATGGCTGTGGCCCCCCGAGCCTTGGCAAATTCGGCATTTTCTAAAATCAGCGTACCAGCCCCTTCACCAATGACTAAGCCATCTCGATCTCGATCATAGGGGCGAGGGCTAAGTTCGGGAGTATCATTTTTTAGGCTGGTGGCAAATAAGGTATCAAACACCGCCGCTTCGGTGGGACATAGCTCTTCGGCACCACCAGCGACCATCGCGGTTTGCATGCCGTACTTTATGGCTTCGTAAGCATAACCAATCCCTTGACTGCCCGAGGTACAAGCGGTGGAGGTTGGTATCACCCGACCGCGTAAACCGAAAAACAATCCGGTGTTGACCGCGGTGGTATGTGGCATCATCGCTACATAGGTATTGGCGTTAATATTACGGGTACTATGCTCGAGCAACATGGTCGCAAAGGCGGACACTGGTCCGGTGCTTCCGGTTGACGAGCCAAACGCGATGCCGGTGCGGCCATCGGTGAGCGCTGGCTCGTCAATTAGCCCGGATTGGATCAACGCTAGTTCGCTGCTGCGAGTCGATAATTTTGCAACTCGACCCATGGAGCGAATTTTTTTTCGGGTGTAGTGTTTGGGTAATTCAAACTCTAGGATCGGGGCCGCTAAGCGGGTATTTAAGCCATCATACTTATCCCATTCGTCGATGCGTATAACCGCATTTTTTTTGGCTCGTAAGCCTTGCCACACCTGTTCTTGCTCAGTCCCTAAAGCTGTGATGCCAGCCATGCCAGTTACGACTACTCGGTTGGTCATTAATATAGGCCTCCGTTTTCTTTTAGTTGTTGATGTTTTTAATATCCTTACTTGATGTTATTCTTTACGCTTGATTTAAGCTTTACTGTGACCACGAGGATCCGGTTTGTGACGATAAGGAAAGCTAGTCGCTTAGTGGTTCTTTTCATAGGTTTTTTTTATTCCCAGTTTATCTATTCGACCCACTTGAATTTAGCAACTTTAGATGATTTTAAACCCTTCGTTTGGTGCAATGGTGCTGGGGCGCAAGGGATTGACGTGGAGATTATTAGGGAGTTAGCGCGACGAACAGGCTTCACTTTCAAGATTCGCTGCTACCCTTGGGCGAGGGCCTTAGAGAATGTCCAGTATGGAGTTTCTGATGGTGCATTTTCAGCATTTAAAACTGAAACGCGAGAGCGTTATGCATTTTTTAGCAATACTCCGCTTCATGTGAGTACATTTAAAGTTTTTGTAAGAAAAGACCATCAATTTGTTTTTAATCAGCTTGAAGATTTATATCAGCGCAATATTGGCTTAGTTCGCAATTTTACAATCAGTAGCACATTTGATCAGGCTGTGCAGCGCGGACAGATTCATGTAGAAGCGGTGGTCAATACCGAGCAGAATATAAAAAAACTGATTAAAGGACGGATCGACGCTTTTGTTGAAAATGAGTATGTGGCTCTTTATACCATCAAACAGATGGGCTTGAGTGAACAGATTGTTGCCTTAGCCAAACCGGTTATTCAACCTCGAGAAGCCTATTTGATAGTCTCTAAAGCTGCCAAGTATGACCGCAAATCTGAGGTTATGGTGACGTTGAATCAGACGCTGTCTGAGATGATGAATGATGGCAGCATTAGCCAAATTACGGCTCATTTTATCTCGAAATAAATCGTTTTGTTTACCTTTCCAGCTTCTTCTCGAGCTTAAGCTTGGCTATTATCACTGCAAAATTTTTTGGTGTACATTGGCTTAGCATCTTTGCCTTACAAACTAAGCTTAAACATCCCCTTGTTCATATTAAGTTTGCGATTTAGCATCTCTAATTGGCGCTGAGCAATCCAGTTTTACAATGAAATACTGGATTGCTGGGCGAGTCACTTATTGTTCGGAGGGCGAGGCTGCTCGGTTTTGCCAATAGCCTGAGTAGCGATCCACGACAATCACAATTAGTTTTTGCAATACAATAAAGAAAAACAATAAGGCTCCAATGGCTATCTTGGTCCACCAACTGTTTAAGCTGCCATCGAAAGCGATGAGGGTTTGAATGACTCCTTGGATCATTCCGCCAAAGAAGGTGCCAAGCACAAAGCCGACCCCACCACTAAGCAAGGTGCCGCCAATCACCACGGCGGCGATCGCATCTAACTCCACGCCAACTGCTGCTAGGGGATAACCAGAACCAGTATAAATGGCAAATACAATTCCCGCTAAGGCGCTAAAAAAACCACTCAAGGCGTAGATTTTAATAGTGGTTTTTTTGATGGGTACCCCAAGTAATTGCGCCGAGACGATATCGCCACCATAGGCGTATACATTCATACCGAAACGTGTTTTGCGAGACACCACAATACCAACCGCTAAGGAGAGTAGCATCACCAAAGCAATGAAGGTGAGGCCGCCGCGTCCTGGTATTTCAAGATAGAAGTCGGAGAGGGCAGTGATAAATGGATGACTAATTGCCACCGAATCAAGATTGATCAGGAAGGCTAAACCACGTAAGAAAAACATGCCCGCTAGGGTAACGATAAAGGCTTGAATTTTAAAGGTGTAAATAATGTAGCCAACAATGCAGCCATAAAGGCTACCAATAATTAGCGCCAAGCCGATAGCGAAGAGAGGGTGAAGTCCTAAGGTGGTCACCAGGTGCGCAAAAAATACACCAATGAAGGCGATCATCGAACCTACCGAAAGATCGATACCACCAGCAAGGATCACAAAGGTCATGCCGATGGCGGTGGTAATCACGAAGGCGTTATCGGTTAATAGATTGGTGAACACCAAAGTATCTCTAAATCCGGCATATTCCACCATGCCATAAGCGTACAGAGTCACGAATACGACAATGGTGGCGAGTAACGGGAGGGTTCGCTCATTTAACATTACGCTGACTCCTTATTCTTTTTAAATAACTGCTTGAACTTATCCTGAGTGGTGGACGATTGGATGAGCAGAACCAGTAGGATGATAGTCGCCTTCACGATGAGATTGTATTGTGCTGGAATACCACTGGTTAAGATGGCGGTGGTTAGCGTTTGAATAATGAGTACCCCAATCAGGGTGAGGCCTAAATAGATCCGTCCGCCAGCTAAGGAAGCACCGGCAATGACCACCGCTAAAATGGCATCAAGCTCTAACCATAAGCCAGCATTGTTGGCATCGGCACCGCGAATGTCAGCCGCGAGTATTACCCCTGCGAGGGCAGAGCAAAGGCCTGAAAACACATAGGCGAGCGTGATAATTTTTTTCGACTCGATCCCAACTAAGCGTGAGCTGGTCGGGTTGGCTCCGACCGCTTCCAGGAATAATCCTAAGGCGGTTTTGCGGATCACTATTGCCACTAATAAGGCAACGCCGAGCAAGATCCAAACTCGCGTAGGAAGTAGCCAAATGAACTCGTTGCCGAGCAAGTTGAAGAAGTCGGAATGGAAGGTGACAATTTGGCCACCGGTAATCATCTGTGCAATACCACGTCCAGCCACCATGAGAATAAGGGTGGCAACGATCGGTTGCATTCCGACATAAGCAACGAGCAGTCCATTCCATAAACCAAAGGCTAACCCACTGGCAAGCGCGATCAGCAATATGTAGATGGGGGATAAGTCGCTTGTGCTCAGTAAGACCGCCATCACTGCACCAGCAATCGCGGTGATGGCACCTACCGAGAGGTCGATGCCACCAGTTCCGATCACCACAGCCATGCCGAGGGCGACTAAAGCCGTTGGCATACCGCGATGAATAATGTCGATTAGGCTCCCATAGAGGTGGCCATCAACCATTTTGAGTTGTAAGAAACCAGGTGAAAGAATCGCCGTTGCCACGAGGATTAACACCAAGGCGATGATTGGGCTCATTGTTTTAAGATTGAGCCGTTTTTGCTTAGGCATGGTTTGTTCTACTTTGTCATTGGCGCTGAGTTGTAGTTTGACCGGATGTTCGATTATTTTGGCGGAGTTGCTGGATTTCATTGTGCGATTGCCTCAATAATTGCGCTGCGATTGATCTCTTCGCCGCTAAGTTCTGCGACCATTTCCCTATCTCGCATTACTAATACGCGATCGGCAAATACCACTAATTCTTCTAGCTCGGAGGAAACGACCAACATGCTCATGCCTTTTTCACAGAGCTTGCGGATCAGCAAAATGATGTCATGGTGAGCACCTACGTCGATCCCGCGAGTGGGCTCATCCAGGATCAAAAGATTAGGCTCAGTGATTAACCAACGTGCTAGGATCACTTTTTGTTGATTTCCGCCGCTGAGTTCAGCCACTGGCCGCTCGACATCGTGAGTCGCAATATGTAGGCCCTTGACCATTTCATCGACCAGTTGATTTTGCTTCGCTTTAGTGATTTGTTTTAACCAGCCTTGGCGGGACTGCAGAGCGATAATGATGTTTTCGCGCACGCTGAGTTCGGCGATTAAACCCGAATGCTTGCGATCTTCTGGGCATAGTCCAAAGCGTTGCTGCATTGCCTGTTTTGGAGTATTGATGGTGACGGCTTGATTATTAAGCGTAATTTTCCCACTATCCGCATGGTTTACGCCGTAGACTAATTCCACCAGTTCAGTGCGTCCCGAACCGAGTAAACCGGCGAGAGTCACCACCTCTCCTCGGCCAACTTTTAAGTCCACAGGGGACAAGACATTGTGTTTGGCTAAGCCTTCAATTTCTAAATATTTAGGAAATATTTTAGGACAGTTATCATGATGCTCATGATTCCGATTTAAATCACCGAGTTCATGACCAACCATATGTTGTATGAGGGCTTCACGGGGCAAGTTTTTGGTCTCAAAACTGCCGACATGTTTGCCATTGCGTAACACGCTAATGCTATCGCAGACTTGATAAACTTGATCTAAGAAATGGGTGACAAAGATAATGCCGATGCCCTTTTGTTTTAGTTGGGTCATTAAGGCAAATAGTCGAGTTATTTCTTCTTTATCCAGGCTTGCGGTAGGCTCATCGAGGATCAGCAATTTGGCTTCAAAAGATAAGGCTCTGGCGATGGCAATCATTTGTTGAATTGCGACTGAAAAACTACCGAGTAAACGATTGGGGTCGATGCTTAAACCCACCACTTTGAGCATCTCTTGAGCGCGTCTTTTGGCTTTGTGGGTGTCAATTAGGCCCCATTTTCGAGGTTGAGATTGTAGGGTTAAATTCTCCATCACAGTCATGCTGGGAACTAAATTTACTTCTTGAAAAACGGTGCTGATCCCGGTGCGTTGAGAATCTCCCACGCTTTTGTTATTAATTTTTTTACCATTTAAATATAATTCACCAGAGTCTCGCTGGTAAACACCGGTAAGTACCTTAATAAAAGTGGATTTTCCAGCACCATTCTCACCGAGTAAGGCATGAATATGCCCTGCTTCTACCTGAAGACTCACCTTATCTAAGGCTTTAATCCCACCAAAGGAAATTGTAATGTCTTTCGTCGATAGTAGCGGCGGGGGGACTGCAACAGCTTGATTCATCGCTAAGCTCCTAACTAACATGGCTTGGTAAGCACCGTCCATTGGTGCTTACCAAAGCGACTTGGTGAGTATTACTTACGTTTTTGGTATTCGGTGGCAGCTGTATCAGGTAAGTAAAGTGGACCGTTGGCCTTAATCCATTTAGGAACCTCTTTGCCAGCAGCTGCTTGTCGAATGGCTTCAAACGCTGGGCCACCTAAATGTGGATTAAGTTCGATAGTGGCGTTTGCTTCACCCTCTGACATTGCTTTAAAGATATCTGGAACAGCATCAATGGAAACGACTAACAAATCTTTGCTGGGTTTAAGACCTGCTTCCTTAATCGCTAGAATTGCGCCTAAGGCCATATCATCGTTATGTGAGTAGACGGCACAGATATCTTTGCCACCGTTTTCGGCTTTCAAGAAACTCTCCATCACTTCTTTACCGCCTGCGCGGGTAAAGTTACCGGATTGTGAACGAATAATTTTCATATTTGGAAAGCTTTTAATGACCGTTTCAAAACCAGTTTTTCTATCGATGGCCGCAGAAGAACCAACGGTGCCTTGCAATTCTACGATGTCACAGTTACCTGAAGTTTTCGCCGCTAACCAAGCTGCAGCTAAAGAACCTTCTTCGGTAAAATCGGAGGCTATTTTGGTTAGATATAGCGATGGATCGGCATTCACGCCACGGTCAATTAATACCACCGGAATTTTGGCGCGCTTGGCTTCTTTTAATACCTGATCCCAGCCGGTTTCAACCACTGGTGCGAGTAAAATTCCATCGACCCCTTGAGCAATATAAGAGCGAACGGCCTTAATTTGGTTCTCTTGTTTTTGTTGGGCATCGGAAAATTTTAAATCGATGCCTTGGCGTTTGGCCTCGGCTTTAATGGATTCAGTTTCCGAAGTTCGCCAACCACTTTCCGACCCGATTTGTGAAAAACCATAGGTTTCAGCAATTGTCACGCCTGAGGCTAGCGGCAGGGCAATAGCCAAAATTGCAGGTAGAAGCCGTTTTAACGGATGATTGCCTGTATTACTCGAAGTTACTTTGTTTATTAACATTTTCATTCCCTTTTTCATCAATACCAGCTTTGAATCATCATCTTAACTACTTGTTTTTAATGACGATGAAAAGGGTATAGCACTATTGCAAATTAACACAGTGCATCTAGCTGAAACGTCCATGTTATTGACCAGAACATACTAAGTGAACACTCAAAAATATGAGCTTGTTCAAATATTACGTAATGACAAAATTATTGTTAAATGAATGTTTTGTATTTGTTAATGCCTAGGGGTGTTGTCGATTGTCGCTTGTAATTTTTTTCGCTGTACTGGTAATCAAAGTTAGCTATTTATCAATATAAAGGTTTCTGGTTTCAAATTAAGTTACTGATTTTTATGTTAATTAATGGTGTGTTTCGAATATGACAATGATTGTGCGCTGTCGGTTTTGCGACAATTTCTAAAAGATCAAATCTATGTAATTGGCTTATCAGTGGCTGGTATAAAGATTGCTTAGTCATCAGTGCTCAGTATTAGTGATTTGATGTGACACACTCAAAAAATTTAGATAAATACACTGGCTTGCCAATATTTGATAGGGGTAAATACTTGTATTTTATAGCAAGGCTATATTTTGTTTCGCTTTAGGGACTGTTGGTCTTTGCTTGTCGTGTTTGTTGCTATTGTGACTATTTGTCGCTCATTTCGGTGAAGTGATGCTGTGAAATGTAGCAATTTTGATGAGTCATCTGGGCACGGACATCAATGAGCTATATAAGCGCTGCCTGCGTAAATGGATTTTTTAAGGAGTTTTCAAGGAATGGAATCATTAGTTGAAGCGCATCAAACTCGGCTGATGTCGGTAATGCCTCAAGTAAAACAATATGAAGCAAAGCTGGATGCGTTAAACGCTTGGTGGGATAAAATCGCATTAGTGGGCAAAATAAATAGTCACAACCTTGCCGCACGATTTTAGATGATATGCAAAATACCAAGGAAAAATTTGGAGAATTGCATGGCAAGTTAATTGACAATTTACTTTTGGAGCATCTACAAAAGCTGATTGTAGATAATACTTCCAAGTCACAGGTTGCCATCGACATTTTAATTCGTAACCTGTTTGAACGCACTGCCGATGTTGGCTTTTTGGCGACAGACCAAGATATTCGAATTTTTCTTGAACAGCGTGAAAAGACTCAAAGTCATCAGGCTTTTATGCAGCAGCGCTTGCAAGAATATGTCGAAAAATACTCTGTATATGATGAGATTATCCTGCTGGATACCAATGGCCTGGTATGCGCGCATTTAGATCCCGCTAATCCAATTACGCATTGTCACGATCCTTTGATAGCGGCGACCTTAGGTAGTGATGACGATTATCTCGAAACATTTGGTTATAGTGACTTACAACCCAAGCGACGCCAGTCATTAATTTATTCGTGTAAGATCACGCGAACTAATGATCCTCATTCCGAGCTATTGGGGGTGTTGTGTTTATGCTTTCGTTTTGATGATGAGGTCGATGGTATTGTTGGTGGTTTATTGGCTGACAGCGATAGTGAAATACAGCTAGTGGATAAGGAAGGTTGTGTGATCGCGAGCAGTGATCCTCAGTTCGTCGCTATTGGTAGTTCATTTCAGTACCAAAATCGGCCACGTATGCTTCATTATCAGGGGAAACACTATCTTGTTAATTCGACTCAGACTCACGGTTATCAGGGGTTCTTTGGTTTGGGGTGGTGGGCTCAGGTGCTCACACCGATTGAGCAAGCCTTTAAAATAGAGCGTGAGGCCGACATCGAACTGGACAATCAAGACGTGATTAATTCAACTCGCTTGTTTTCTAGTGTACTAAAGGAAATTTATACAGCTTCCAATGATGTGAACGAAGATCTCAGTCTGGTCGTTCTCAATGGAAAAATAACCGCAGCACGCCAGAATGCGGTTGAGTTTGTACCAGTATTGGAAGAGATTAAACAAATCGGCGAAAATACGGCGAGTATCTTTTCTGCATCTATCCGCAATCTTCAAGCTACGGTTGTGTCATCAAAAATGAACGATCTTCAGTTTATGGCGACATTGGCGGTCGATATTATGGACCGTAACTTATACGAACGAGCAAATGATTGCCGTTGGTGGGCGCTGACTTCAGATTTTCGGCGGATCTTAGCGAAACCAGTCATCAGTGATGAAGATCTGACTTATATGGAGCAAGTTTTAAGTTATATTAATGAGCTCTACACGGTCTACACTAATCTTTATTTATTTGATAAAAATCAGATTATTATCGCGGTTTCTAATCCTCAGCAACGACATTTTATTGGCCAGTCAGTGAGCGACCAAAGCGGGGCGAAGCAAGCCTTATCGCTACAAAACTCTCAGCAATATAGTGTCTCTCCTTTTATGGCAAGCGATTTGTATGCGCAGCAATATACCTATATTTATAATGCTGCGGTGAGTCGTTTGGATGCGGATTGGGAAGTGATAGGAGGGATTGGTATCGTATTTGATAGCCAACCCCAATTTGAAGCGATGTTAAACGATGCGCTACCTAAAAATGAAGTGGGTAGCGTGAGTGTGGGAAGTTTTGCTTTGTTTGTTGAGCGTCATAGTAAAATGATCATCTCTGCAAGCGCTCAAGCTCCGCAACGGCAAGGGGAGTATCTGGCATTGGATGACGGCTTGTTTGAACTGATTCCGGGAGGTAAGCATGCAACAATCATCGATTATATGGCAAAGCCCTACATTGTTGGGATGGCCGCTTCAAAAGGCTACCGGGAGTATAAAACGACCGAAGATTATCAAAATGATGTATTGAGTTTTATCTTTGTTCCGCTGTAGTGTTTTAAGGTATCGAAACAGAGTTAAGCAGTGAGTTTCGATGAAACCCACTTGGTAAGTTATGCGCTTTTTCGAGCCACGATGCTATAGACTAGCGGCGATTCGTAATGCTCGTGTTCATAATAAAATTGACCGGGTTCGCGCTCTACCAGATCTTCGAAGCAGTTATAGGGGCTGTAGTCATATTCTTTCAATTGCTCAATGATTAAGCCGGCTTTGATTAAGGCATTCACAACATCGGAGATTGGGTGACCCCAAGTTAGCATGGGGCTGACTTCACCATCGTCATTCTCGGTATAGCTGCCTTCTTCATCAAGATCAGCTTGTTCGCGGTGAAAATATCCATAGCCACTGATCAGGTCATGCACTGGATGAAACTCTGCCAGACACAGCTTGCCACCCGTTTTTAAACTTGCTGCAACCACCTGTGCCCACCGCTCAATATCGGGTAGCCAGCACAGCGCGCCATAAGAGACAAATACCCAGTCATGAATAGGACGGGTCACTTCGCCGTAATGGTAAACATCATCACAGATAAATTCGACCGTTTGCTGAGTTTGCTCGGCAAGCGCTTTTGCCTGTTGAATGGCTTCGCTCGATAAGTCCACCGCGGTGACTTCGGCACCTAAACGCGCCCAGGATAGGCTATCTAAACCAAAATGGCACTGCAGATGTAATAGTTTTTTGGCGCTGACGTCACCGATTAAATCACGTTCAATTGATTTTAGTGAGCTGTTTCCGGCTAAGAAACCAGCCACATCATAAAACTCGGAATCAACATGTAAAGCGGTACGTTTATCCCAAGCGGCTTTATTTAAGGCTAAGTAATCCATGATTATTCGTTCAATAGAAATCGTGTTGCCTAGTTTACGTGAGTTTGTACTGAAATAAATCAAGATTATGTCAGGGCCGATTTGTCTTCTGGTGGTAAAAATAGCCATTTACTGTGATATGAAGATATTGCTAACATGTTCACCGAGGCTTGCTCTAAGCCGCCAGCTCGCGGAAAGGTGTGAATCACCAAGGGATTGACAAGGTCGCCACCAATAGTCGTGGCCAACAATCAGTTTATTTACCTTCTTTTCTGGTTGCGAGTACAGAACAATAGAGAATGGTGAATTTATGTCCAGTCGAAATGCATTTGTATTAAATTTAAGTTACCTCAAAGCTCAAGCCAAACGCCGTCTGAAGCTAATCAAATCGGGCAATGCCGAGCAATATCAGATTTTTCGCCGTTATCATCCGCAAGCTCATCACCTAGAAGGTATTAAATTAGCTGATATTCAGTTGGTGATTGCGCGTGAGCTTGGCCTTGCTTCCTGGGCGGCCTTGAAAGTACATATCGAGCAGCAAAACCAGCACCTTCAAGCCATAAGCTCTGACGCCGCCCCTCTGGATGCTGAGCTAAATACCCTGCATATTCGCTGCGGCCATGATTTACAGCACTTATTACCAAGGGCTGGATTTAAAGGGGACTTTTTGGCCTGGATAGACCCTTATTGCCTTGGGCCGTTAAGTCTTGATGAAGCAACCCTATTAAGAGTAAGGGCCGAATTTGTGGTTCAACATTACCTATCGGAACTGAAGCCGCAGGACGCCGATATTGATGCCGTGATCGCTGGTGAACGAGCCAAGCGTGCACAACTTAATGATCCACAATACCAGCAAATTGTGCTGTGGCTGGAGCATGATAATTACGACCAGTTGATGATGATTTATCTGTTAGCCATTATGACTCCAGCTTTATTGAGTAAAACCAAGATCATCGAAGTGAACCAGTTTCCCGGAACCAGCCGTTATGTGGGTTTAGGACAACTCCCAGCGCAAGCCTTAAGGAGCGTTTGGCAAAGTCGCCAAAGCGCGACCACAAAGATGCAGGGGTGGGCCAGCAGGGTTTGGCATGCCTTGTGTCAAGATAATCCTGAGGCCATTGTGGCGATTCTCAACAGCGATATCGATCATTCTTTTAAGCAAATCAAGCCTGTATTAATGCGTTACTTGCAAGAGCTACCGCATACGACAAATGGTCTTTCACTTACCCAGCGTATAGCGCTGCAATTGTTAGCGGAAGCGGGGGAACAAGGGCTAATTTTTCGCGACTTGTTTCACGCCTACCAGCAACGAGAGTCTTTGCCCTTTTTAGGTGACCTCATGTTCTGGGCGCTGATTAAACCCTTAAGCCAAGGGGAAGCCCCTTTAATTGATATTCATCGGCTTGCTGGGGAAGCATTTAGTTCGGCGAGCTTAACGATAAACACCGAAGGCTTCAGTTGCCTGCAAGCTCGAACAAAGTGGCTGGGCGCGGATTATCAGCTTGGCGGGATGAACATTTCATCGCAAAGCGCTTGGCAATGGGATCACCAACATTTAGCTAGTTTGAATTATCGCCATTGGCATCAAGATTTGCTTGGATCGGTAGAATGATTAAACCGGCTTGCTATGTTAAGACGCTAACATTTGTAGCGTATTAAGCTGAAACTACATAAGGTTCTGTCCGAGGAGCAACGCTTGGTCGGGTCCCGCTTTTGCTGGTGGTTGCGGTGTCACCAGCAAAAAATCGATGAGGGAGGCGGTTTACTCTGCGATTGTAGAGTGGTTTGTGCTTGCTCATCATATTAATTTTTTAAGAATTTTTTCAGCTCATTGATTCTCATGGGTTTGGCGAATAACCATCCTTGACCAATTGCATCTGGTACTCGGTCATAGATATAGGCCAATTGTTGTTCGGTTTCAATACCCTCAAAAACCACCTGTACTTGTAGATGATCTAACATACTAAAGATCCCTTCCATGGAAATACTGTTAACGGTTTCGGTATGGATGGCCTGAGTGAAAATTTTGTCGACCTTTAGTTCGGTGGGCTCTAACGTCGATAGCCAAGAAAGGTTTGATAAGCCAGTACCAAAATCATCAATTGAGACGAGATAGCCTTGTTGTTTGAGTTCTTTAGAAAAACGCGACATTTTGTCATTGTTATTGGTGGTGGTTTCGGTAATTTCTAAGACAATTTGTTTGCGTTGGAAATTATATTTTGCGGTTTGATGGTTGAGAAAGGTAATAAAGGAATCGTTGCTGAGTAATTCTGCGGAAACATTAAGGCTTACGGTTAATGAAGGGAACTTTTCTAAAGTAGTGCTCATTTCTCGAAATACATAGCTAACCATTTTCTTGGTTAAGGTCTCGATGAGTCCAGAACTTTCGGCTACTCGGATAAATACTTCCGGTGATACCATGCCTAATTTGGGGTCATTCCAGCGGGCTAAGGATTCTACGCCAATCACGGTTTTGGTTTCTAAGTCTATCTGTGGTTGATAGACCGGATAAATATGATCCCTGCAGATCTGTTTTTTGAGTCGACGCACAAAGGCGCGAGGCCCAACCCGAAAAGATTCGATCATGATGGCGACGGAAATACTCAGCAGAATAATGATTGCAGAAATAATTAAAAACTGGCCGATGGGAAATTTGTATAAACCGAGCCGCATATCTACTGATGTTACACAGAGATTGTACAGTTGGTTACAATGGGTATAAGTAATAAAATGACCAGGCAAAGGTAACCAATCTACCCATGAGTTTTTATGGGTAATGGTTGGCTCGATGGTTCGTGGTAATAGCTCACCGTAATAACTATAAATATATCGCTGTTCTGCTTCGGCATAAATAACCCCCCCCATCCCACGTATGTTGAAGTAGCCTTGCCTGGTTAATATTAAAAAAGGCGTGGAAATAAACGCCACTGTACTGTTTAAGCCAATGATGGGTTGGTCTTCTTGGGTTCTAAATAAGTCGGTTTGAGAATTCCAGTAATGCGTCCCATCGGCAGTGATGGCATCCGCTAAAGACAGATCATAAGGGTGGGAAAGAATACCTTGTTGTGCGGTGCAGATTATTTTACCTTGCTTGATCCTGCCTAAATCGCCAATGAAGAAGTAGGTCTGTTTAATTTCATTTAACTGGCTTAGGTCTGGTTCGCTACATGGCTTGCCCAAAGGCGTTTGAGCGAGGTTTAAGCCAGTTTGCAGATGAAAAGCGACTTGTTCTGCACGAGTGAAATTGATGAAGCTATAAGAGCGAAGCGTGTCTAAGCTAATTGACATGATAATGGCATGGATGATTAGACTGAGGATGAATACAATCAAGCTTGTAAGTAACACAATATTGATTGTCGAAGGTTTGGTTAATCCATATTGTGAGTGAGATGCACTAAATAAAATCGGGTTCAACATTCTTGCTGCCTAATGGTCGTATGCGCTTGGTGCAAATCAAAAGCGCTTGCTTTGTTTATGAATCTGCCCCGATACGTTTGGGATTGTTAAAACTTAGCACGAGATCTTCGTATAGAGTAAATAAATGTCATAATGATGACCACCATTGAAATGACAATTGAAATGAGAAACTTGCTAATGTATGTAAACAGAGTGTTATCCACATCATCTAAATAAATTCCCATTCCGATAACCCACTTCCATTCGGGGATTTCAGTGACACCATTAATTTTCCATGTTCTGGTATTGTTTGAGGGTTTGATATTTGTTTCAACCACATAAAGAATATCTTCATGGACTAAGTTTTCCATGTGTCGCACATAAGATTTTTGAATTTGGCCAATCACTCGCTCTCTGATATGGACTCTGGCGATGGCATTGTTATCATTGGCCCATAAATAAGAGGCTCCATATCGCATTCCTGAAAGAAACTTTATAATTTTTTGGTCGGTTTCAGCTTTGCTAAGTAGCCCTTGATGATACTGCTCTATGTAAATGGCAGATTGTTGCCGTGCAATATTCAGCAGCAATTCAATTTCTTGTTTTTTGGCTTCAATCAGACTTTCTTTGAAAGTGTAAAAGCCGGTAACACCAACTGAGATAAACCCTAGTAACATTACGGTCATTAAAATTGCAAATGCTTTAATGTCTTTCATTCAGTGACTCTTTCTTGATTATTATTAAATAAAGATAGTTAATAATATGTAGTTGTGCAGATACTTTAGTCCTATTTTTACCGTGAAATTAATACGTTAAATGTCATTATTGACTATAGCTACGGTGCTCTTAAGAGGCGAAGATTTACAATTTAATCGCCAAGTTGATTGGGACTAGTTTGAGGCAACTTTAAGCTGATCACGCAGGTCAGCACTAGCATCGCCAGGGAAATCCATAAACAGGCAGAAAGCCCCGCGAGCTGATACACTGCACCCGATAACAGCGTCCCCAGCAGACGTCCCATGGCATTGGCCATGTAATAGAAGCCCACATCCATCGACACCCCATCCTCGCTGGCGTAACTGACGACCAAGAACGAATGCAAGGATGAGTTTACCGCAAACACCGCACCAAATAAGATGAGTCCGATAACGATGCTAAGTTGTGGCTGCCAAGCTAGTTGCAGTAGAGAAGCCAGCAGCGCGGTCACGATACAGAGTAAAGCGACCCAGGTGACTGCGGCTGCGCGCCCCGGCATGTTGCCGTCGCTATTACCGATGAGACGTGGCGCCAAGCCTTGAACCAGCCCGTAAGCGATCACCCAACTTGCCATAAAGCTGCCAATTTCCAGTTGCGACCAGCCTAAACTCGCCCCCAAAAATACTGGCAGCGCGACCACAAACCACACGTCGCGAGCAGCAAACAAAAATAGTCGGGCTGCCGCCAGCGTATTAATTTGCGGGCTTTTGGAAAACAGCTGGGAAAACTTTGCCTTATGTTTCGCTTTACCTAAATCTTTGGCTAATAGTCTGCTGCTTAGTGAGAGCACGAGTAACAACACCGCAGCCATTGCCAACATCGAATATTGAAATCCAATCCAGTGAAGCAGCGCGCCGCCGAGGAAAAATCCAAAGCCTTTTAAGGCGTTTTTAGAACCCGTCAGGATGGCGACCCATTTAAATAAACGCTGTTGTTGTTGGCTTTTCACCAGCGTTTTGATGCTGCTTTTGGCGCTCATTTTATTTAAATCTTTAGCAATGCCCGAGAGCGCTTGAGCCGCCATGACCAGTGGCACCGATAAATACTGGTTTGGTAAGGCAAGCGCCAGTAAGGCGATCACTTGCAAGCCAAGGCCAATATTCATGGTGTTATTGAGGCCAATACGCGCACCTAACCAGCCGCCAACGAGGTTAGTGACGACCCCGAAAAACTCATAAAACAAAAACAGCATGGCAATTGCAATGGCCGAATAACCAAGCTGATGAAAGTACAACACCACCAACATGCGTAGCGCACCGTCGGTGATGGTGAAATTCCAGTAGTTAAAGGTTACTAACAGATACTGTTTAAGGGCCTGCGGCAGCGGGTTGCTCATTGGTCGGCTAAGCCCACTTTACGAATCAGTTCGCTGGTGCGGGTGGCATAACCCATTTCGTTGTCGTACCAGGCGTAAACTTTAAGCATTCGTTTGCCAATCATCATGGTTGAGGGGGCATCAATAATGCTGGAGCGTTGGTCGCCTTTATAGTCGATGGAGACCAGTGGTTTTTCTTCATAGCCCAAAATGCCTTTCAGCTCGCCTTCGCTGGCTTGTTTAAATAGCTGGTTCACTTCAGCCACCGTACTATCACGCTCAAGGGTAAAGACCATGTCAGTCAACGAGGCATTGGCCAAGGGAACTCGCACCGCATGTCCATTGAGCTTGCCTTCCAGCTGTGGAAAAATTTCACAAATCGCTTTGGCGCTGCCAGTGGTGGTGGGGATTAACGACATACCGCAGGCGCGAGCACGGCGAAGATCTTTGTGCGGGGCGTCTAAAATGGTTTGGGTATTGGTTAAATCGTGGATGGTGGTCATGCAGCCCGACTCGATGCCAATATGCTGCTGAATCACTTGGATCACCGGTGCTAAACAGTTGGTGGTACAGGAGGCCGCAGTAACAATTTGGTGTTGAGCCGGATCGAAGATGGCGTCGTTCACCCCCATCACAATATTAGCGATGCCCGCGGCTTTGACAGGTGCCGACACCACCACGCGCTTCACGCCCTGGGCTAAATACGGCGTCAGTAAATCCTTCGCCCGATGTACGCCTGTAGCATCTAGCACCACATCGCAGCCTGACCAATCAACTTGCTCAAGGACCTCTTGCTGAAAACAAGGGATGGTATGGCCCTTAATGACGATGCCCTGCGCATTATGGCGAACAGAATTTGACCAACGTCCTTGCACTGAATCAAATTCGAGCAGGTGGGCTAAGGTTTCGGCATTGCCGGCCACATCGTTGATACAGACAAACTCTAACTCTGGCCAGTGGTAAGCGGCGCGCAGCGCAAGGCGGCCGATACGCCCAAAGCCATTAATTCCTACTCGTATGGTCATGCAGATTTCCTTTGTCTAATTATGCTGATTTGGCGAATTGTTGAATGTATTCCAGCTGAGCTGGCACACTAAAGGCATTTGGCCGAACCGCCTTAATTTTGGCGATGCAGTCTTCTAACTCAAAACCCAGCGCCAACATGATCCGTGCGGCGACTAAACCAGTGCGGCCGCTACCGCCCTTGCAATGCAGTGATAAACTCATGCCATTATTGATCAGCTGGAGGAAGCGGGGGAGTACGCTTTGAAAGTGCTCTTCCCAAGCTTGGTCGGGGACGGTGTCATCTTCGATGGGCAGGTGAAACCATTGCATGTCGTAGGTGACCGCGTGTTTTGGTAAATCACTGACTTGCATATCGGCGAGCTCTTGTTTGGTCATCATCGTTAGTAGTGCTGGGCTGTTTTTGTAACAAAGCTGCTGCAGTGAAGTTGACAGGTCGACGCCTTGGGTGCCGGGGCAGGGAGTGAGTAGCAATTGCGCGTGGTCGCTCAGGTCGACGGCATAAATAGGATGTGAAGACATAACTTACCTTATTGTGGATTGACTAATAATGAATGACTCATGGGCTTTGTCGTTTGCTTAATTTTGGCTGGTACTTCGAGTTGCAAGGCTCTGAGCCGAAACAAGGGCAGATTAATGTAACTGGGGTTGGCGAGCCGAGTAGTGGCTAGCGTTTGTGTGACCCAGGCAGGCAAGCAGGGATGAAGATGATAAAAAATTTGTTGACCCTGGCGGGTGGTCGCCACCAGTTGGCAGTCGCGCAGCAGTGCCAGATGCCGCGAAACCTTGGGTTGACTCTCTGCCAAGGCGTGGCTTAACTGGTTCACACTGAGGCATTGTTCATCTTCAATCAGCATCAGTATTTGGAGTCGGGTATTGTCGCTCAACTGCTTAAAAACATCGATGGGACTCAGTTGTAGTTGCTCAGCGATGGGTTGGTTAAAGCGAACAAACTCTGAAATTAACTGTTCCAGTTGAGTAAATACCTCGGCAAATTTGTCCATTCCGGCACTGGCGGCAGGATCGGCTAAATTCCAATGCATCATGGCTTTGCTGCTTGGCAAGTTAACACATTGTTGTTTCGCGCTATCACACAGGGTAATAATGAAATCAAACTGGGTTTCGGCTTGGCTATCACGGGCTTGTGTTGCTAAGCGTTGACTAAGCAATTGGTCGATGGTTTTACTGTATAACTTGCTGGCCGATAAGTTCTGCTGTTTAAGTAGTTGTATGCTTCGCGGGTCGACTCCCTTGGGCTGGGTACCGGCGCTAAAGGCAATAAAATGCTCAGCGTAACGCTGGTTGACCAGCGCCTCGGCGAGTTGCGAACGAGCCGCATTGGCGGTACACAAAAATAACAGACTTAACATCAGTGTCACGATATATGTGAATAAACGCATATACGATAAATCATATGTTTATACTGTACAAGTGAAGCGCAGAAGATTTTTCAGTGTGTGTAGGTTTTGCTTACAGTGTAATTATTTACAATCGGATGTAATCTTTTAAAAACATGAGCTTACAAACTTATCATGCTTAATGTGGTATCTGGTGATACCTAAACGAGCGATTTGATGGTTTTTACCTTGATGTCTCTCAAAATATTCCAGCTACATCCTTAACTGGTTTATGCCCCGTTCTGTGTTAGCAACGGGGTAAAAGCTTTCGCCTACGGCGACGTCATTAAGCTTCAACGAGCAAAGCTTAGCGAAGCAAAAAGAAAGCTCGTCCAGCATCTTCTTAAACCCTGCGTTGCTTATTCTCAAGGGCCTTGAAGTAAACACTACGCTCAAACAGACTTCAACTTTGCTCCCTTGTTCATTTGCGCGACTCGGCGAAGATGATGGGATTTAAAAGCGTAATCTTGGCTATTGAGAGTATGAAAGGTTTTTGTTTTTAGAATGGGTGTCTAGTTTATTTTTCGAATACTGTAATGGTGCTGATAAATCGTATTTCTAAATCGCTGCTGGAGCCGCAATGGTGTATTTGACATGTTGCGCACTTTTTACCTGTATATACACGGCTCTTCACCGAATGTAGTGGAAACACTTTCAACAAACATTAATGAGCGAGATAATAAGTAAACGTTCATGAATACCTCGCGACCATGCAAGACACGACGCTTTATCAATCTATTCTTGGATTAACTCATCCTTGGGCTGTTTCATCTGTTGAACTCAATGAGTCAACCCAAACCATCACCGTACGCGTTGACTATGACCGAGGTTCATTAACGGCTTGCCCCTCTTGCGGTAAGGCTGTTCGTCGACACGATACTCGGCGGCGGGTTTGGCGACATTTAGATACCTGTCAGTTTGAAACACGTATTGAGGCTGAAGTACCTAGGGCTGATTGCCCCGAGCATGGGGTACAAACACTTCAAGTGCCTTGGGCCACGAGTAAGAGCCGCTACACAGAGCTGTTTGAGGCTCGCGTTATAGAGATGCTTAAAGTCAGTTCATTATACGCGGTGAGTAAAACCTATCGGCTTAGCTGGGGAGCCATTGACCGGATGATGACTCGGGCCGTTCAACGTGGTCTGACAGCCAGAACCACCATCAACTACCAAGACCTGTTGGTCGATGAAACGGCATTTAAGAAAGGCCATGACTATGTCACGGTATTATCCAATCGTGATGGTCAGGTGATATCGGTTGAAGACGGTCGAACAGGCCTGAGCTTATCTGCTTGCTTTAAGGCATTGCCCCCTGAGTCAACAATGGTTACACGTTCCATATCGATGGACATGAGCAGAGCATATATAAACGCAGCATATGACTACTTCGGTGAGCGGGCTAAGCAAATGATAGCCATAGACCATTTTCATATCGCAAAGGTCCTCACTAAAGCGGTTAATGAAGTGAGAAAAAGCGAACTCATGGCGTTGCCCCAGCATTTAAAAAGAGAGTGCCACCAAACACGGTATGGATGGTTAAAACGAAACAGCCACCTACATGGGACATTGAGAGAAAGAGTGAGTGCGCTGGCCAAAATGATGCAAAACACAGGCTTGAGCTGGATATTTAAAGAGCAAGCAAGAGCCATTTGGTATGGCGATGCAGCTAACGCCAAAGCGGCTTGGAATGATTGGTTAGCACTCATAAAGGTCAGTCAAATCAGGCCGATGATGACAGCAGCAGAAACCGTGAAAACGCACTTAAAGGGCATCATCAATGCGATGCGTTATAAGGTATCAAATGGCTTAGCGGAAGCGATAAATGGAAACATTCAGCGCCTAAAAATACGTTCGATGGGTTTTAGAAATAAAGAACGCTTTAAGCGAGCTATTTTATTTCACTTTGGAGGGCTTGATATGACTTTCCACCAAGAACGGTGAAGAGCCATATACACACAGTTTTTTTAGTTTCGTTTGCGTCATTTGTCAAAGTAATCAATGATAGAAATGGATCGACGATTGATTGATTCCGAGTAAAAAACTAAGGTAGACAATGGGTTAATATCAAATCATAAATTGATGGGCGAACGTGATGAAGATCATGTTTTTTGTGATAGGACGCGCGCTCATTGAATGGGATAGACCGCACGTGCGGCCTACTTAGCGTTATGACTACTCGGTTTTGGTGATGCAAAAAACTAAAGTTCATTTGGATAAATTAGACAAAAGCTTGCAACGATTAGACTCATTGCTCAAACGAAAATTTAGTTCATCGCATATGAGCAATGCTAAATGGATTAAGTTACTAAAACATTGCGCCACATTTGATGAAAGTAGTTTTAAAATTAATTTCAAACTCGTACATAGTGACCAAATTAATACGTCATATACAGAAATGTACGAGGAACAAGTAGACGATTACTGGTTTATAGAACCTTGGCTTTATAAAGAAGTTGAGTGGTTAGAGTTTATTTTTGAAGGCAATAATTAGTTAGAATCATTAGTCAGCTATTTGCTTATCGTTGCTAAGTTCCCGTTAAATAAAACAAATTCAGGCTATAGAGTTGTTGCGTATTCGTAGTCATAACAAGCAGTTGCAAGCGACACATTTTACTACGCCGTTTTTGTACATGTGTCGCAAGCTCCAATTATTGCACAAAAACGCTACATAAAATGTGCGCCTGAACTGGGCGTTAGGCAAATAAGGAAGCAATGGCGATGAAGATGATATCTTATTGGAAGAATATCGAAGAAATTCATGAAGATGATGGTTTGGTCTTGATCGTTGGTTGGTACGATCATAAGCATGAATATGACGGTGGGCAAAAAAGCCTAGGTGTTCATTGGGGAACATATCCTCAATCAAGAGGCATATTAAGTCCTTGTGTAATACCTAAAGAGACAAGCGATGCGATGTTATCAGGCTTATTGCACAAAGCTGTCATGGATAACAACAAAGAGCTAATTCAAAACATCACGAAAGCAATTGAGTTTCTAAATGGTTAAGGTTTTCATATGGTCAGCTAATCAAGAGGGCAGCTAAAATGACATTCCGTACATACACTAAGTTAAAATGCTCATGTGGGAAAATTGGAGAAATTGTTGAAAGTGAAAATGATCAACCTTTCTCAAAGGAATGGTCAAAAACTAGTTTGAGAAACCTAGGTTCTAAAGGCAACTACAATGGAAATCACTTCTTAATTTCGAGCATGAGACCATCATGCCTTATATGCGGTCGCAGCCTAGGCCCAGAACATATCGTGGAATAATTTGCCTAACAAATAAGAATAGGTGTCGCGTAGCCGCCACCTTATTCGGGTGTTGAACAAGCCCGATGCTCCCTTCTATAGTAAATAACGGTATTGATGTTGGCGGGGCCAAGGCCTTGTTACTTTTTACAAGGCGAGTTTGGCTAAGACTGGGTGAATGGCGTTAAGCCTTTACCTGTCATACATGGTGCTAAGCTGTTATTTTTTTATGTATTCATCCTCATGTTAAGCCCTGCCATTCTCCTTATCCTGTTCGCCTTTCGGCTAGCTCGTTCGACTCACGCCTGTGCAGTGCATGGGGTGCTGGCAGCAAGGGCATGGCCGGGTCGCGCTGTGGTTGTCGGTTTGGAGCGCGGCGAGGTTCACGCGTTGCGGCACTCGCAGGAGTAACTGAATGCGCCGCAATATGTGTTTGGCGTTGCCCCGTAAAAAACCATAATCTCTCACCCGCTGTAATCCCTTGGGCAATACATGCGCCAAGATAAGCCTTAAGAACCTTAAGGTAGGCAAGGTGCGGATTTTGGTGGTGTGGCTTTGGCTATCTAGATACCTAAAACTCACTTGGCCGTTATGAGTACTGATGATGTCGTTATCGGATAAGATCCCGCGATACAAGTAGCGAGATAAGTACTGTAGCGCGGGCAGCCCAAAACCTACGTTGCGACAATCGACCACCCATTTGGTGGGGATATGCGGGGGCAACTTGATGTTTGGGTGTTGATTGAGCGCATCTAGCATTCTCCCTCGCCATACCTTGGCCAGCGCAAAGGCGTTAAACAAGTACTTCTTGTTGCAGTGATGCCACTGCTGCTTCGCACGGTGATAGCGCCCACCGGCCACCAATACATGTAAGTGGGGATGCAGATTACGCTGGCGGCTATGGGTATGCAGTACGGCGGTAAACCCTAATTCCCCCTGGTTCTGGCGTTTGGCAAAGTCCTTTAACAGGCTTGATACCACCTTGAACATGATTTGGTATAAGGCTTTAGGCTGCACGCGGGCTAAAGCCCTTAGCTCATGAGGCAGGGTGAAGGTCACCATAAAGTAAGTCGTGGGTAGCAGCTTGTGTTGTTGGCGAGTTAACCAGCCAGTGGTGCAATGGTGTTGGCACTGCGGGCAATGCCTATGGCCGCAAGACAGCGTCAATTGGTCTTGATGCGGGCAATGTTCACACTGCCAAAGGCTGTGACCTTGTTGCTCAGTTTTACAACGCAGCATGGCATACATTGCCCGTTTAGCATCCGCCCTTAAAAGCGGTGCAAGCTCGGCCTCATGTTGGTGAAGTAAATCAATAAAGGTGCTCATGGTTACGGCCACATGAGAGTGAGAGAGTCAGTGAGCTTATTCACCGCCTTTACGGCATCTAATTGCTTCACTTGAGTCAACACTGGGTATAACGTGCAGTGGTATTTAAACTGGCGTGTCCCAGCAAGTGTTGCAAGGAGCGTAAATCCAAGCCTTGTTCAAGCAGATGGGTGGCATAACAATGGCGCAGCGAATGCGGGCTAATGGGTTTATGAATACCGCAATCGCGCAATACCCGCTTCAAGGCTTTTTGTACGCCGCCTTTATCCATGGGCACTTGCGCGTTATTGCCTTGGCGCGGAAATAACAAACGCGCATGCCGATGGCTTTGCCAGTGAGCACGTAAAACCTGAAGGGTGCGATGCGGCATGGGCACGAAGCGGTCTTTACCGCCTTTAGCATCCCGAACATGGATTTGCATGGCCTGACTATCAATATCATGAATGCTTAAGTGTAAGCCCTCGCTCAAGCGCAGCCCCATGGAATACAACACCAAGAAGAAGACTTGATAGCGGGGTTGCGACGTCATGCTAATCACGAAGCCGACTTGCGCAGGGCTTAAGATATCGGGTAAGCGCTTCACTTGAGGAGGCTTCACAATGTTTAACCACTGCCATTGTTTCTCGAGGGTGTAGCGATAAAAAAATTGCAAGCCATTGCGGTCTAGCTTCACGGTGCTCCAAGAATGGCTGCTAATGAGTTGAGCAAAATAGGCCTTTAAATCAGCGGTGCTTAAGGTATCGGGGGAGCGGTCAAAGTGGGCAGAAATCCGACGTACCGCACGCGAGTACGCATCAATGGTGGCTGGTCGTTTCCCTTGTAAGGTTAAATTGGTAAGGTGTTGTTTATATAAAACATGATAACGATGTTGTTGGGTAGGGTTCATGCTGCATACTCCGATTCATCACGACCGATTGGCCGTGTCACATTGAGTATGAGATATCAGGTGCTATGCACTCTGCCGCAGAGCGGCTTCGTTCAATCGGGTAGCCGGAGGTATCTAACCTCCAGCCCCCACAACACCCTGCATGCGGCTCCGCACAGGGCGTTTCCTGAAAACGGTTAAAATACAACGGCCGATTAGCTCCTTTGCATTCCAATGATGGCTTCTGTTTTTTGCGCCATGACTCCTCAGTCCGGTCGGATACGGAGACAATGAGCTGCACAGGCTCCTCATTGATTTTCAGGTTCAGGCCTTCACCATGTCCCAACCATTACGATGGGCGTTGGGCTACTATGCCGTCTGCTGACTTCTGCTTAATCACCGTTTGAGTTACCCCAAATAGCGCTATCGTTGTTCATCGTATTTGCTCACTTAAGTTGATGAGACTTAAGTGCCAGGCCTGTTGAACTAGCGGCCAAGCTAGTGAGTTTAACGATCGCCTGTTAAGCAGACCTCCCCAGATAAGAACATGCACTGTCTCTGCACTGCTGCATCATTTACGATGGCCGTTAGATCACATGGCTTCGTTGTCTTGTGCCAACTCGCCTCCAGCCTACGCCTCATATGATGTTCTTGTTCATCAGCTCGCAGATTTGCGTCCGGCTTCCTTCAGACATTCCCTCGCGGCAATGCCCTTGCCATTCGCTAGTAGTTAGCGTTTAATAATCAGAATGTTATTAAACGGTGACCTTCCTACAGAGGACTTTCACCTCATTAGTTCATGCCCATGCTGGGCGTACACAAGCTAATCAACTGGACGCATAACGGTTGTCATCGTTTTTGCAAAAGAAAAACACGGCAAAAACAAAGCCAACCTACGCGCCAGTTATTAGGGCGTTATAAAACAAGGAGAGTTCTGCATTTGAAAATAGTAACGGATAGACTAGAAATGACTCAAATCACAGTGAAAGACTGGGATTTATACCAATCTCTAAATCGAGACCCTGCGGTAATACAGTTCTGTTTTGATGAACCATCACCTAAGGAAATTAAGGACAATTTTAATTCTCGACTCCCTGTGTGGAATAAGGTTTCTGAGCATTGGTTGTGTTTAACCATTACTGTAAATGAAACTGGTGAAAAAATCGGCGTCACTGGCTTTCGTATGCGTGATGGCGCAGCCGAAGTTGGTTTTCTTGTTCAACCTAAATACCATGGTCTTGGTTACGGTACTGAATCTCTAAAATCTCTGATTAAGTGGGCATGCGAAGAGCAAGGTATCCAAACGTTTAACGCAGTCGTAACTGAGGGCAACATTGGTTCAGAGAAAGTATTAATCAAGTGTGGTTTCTCGCTGAAAAAAATTATCCCAGAAGCTTATGAAATCGGTGGTAAATTGTATGCAGACCATGTTTACCAATACGGAAAAATTGTTTTATAACAAACAATTTAAGAGGGATTCTGTAGTTGATCCGATTCAGTAGACACTTCATTCAAACAAGATGAGGTGTTTATATGTTGACGACGGTCGGTCTAATTTTGAACATACTAGGTACAATCCTTATTGCGAAATTTGGACGAGCTGTAAAACAGTATAATGCAGACGGTTCAGAGCCGTTTAGTGTACAAACAGGAAAACAAGACGGTTTATTCAAGTACTCTGAAAACTTATTGTTGTCGACAATTGGTTGGGTTGCTTTGTTAGCAGGCTTTGTTTTGCAACTAGTTCAGCAGTTCATCCAAGGTTAATCTTATTATTACTATAGGGTCGAATAATGAGTAATGTAATTTATTCTAGTGAAGAAGATAGGATAGCTATTGAGTATTTCTCCAGATTAACTAATACGGTTGGTGCGGTCGGTTTTGGCGGACCCTGTAAATAATTCTGTGTAACTGCTTTGGGTTACAAGTAATCAGTAAGTCGGTCTTCAAACATAATCATAAAGCGATTGAGAGCCTGTCGCCAGTTTCTTATTGGCATCGACCAGCGTTTCGATGCATCCATAATTGCAAGATAGACAACTTTCCTCGCTGATTCATCCGTGGGGAATAGCTTACGCTTCTTTGTCGCTTTGCGTATCACACTGTTCAAGGACTCTATCGCATTCGTCGTGTAAATGGCTTTACGAATGTCCTGAGGGTAGCTGAACAATGTATTTAAATTATCCCAATGCGCTGTCCAAGAGCGGCTTATCTGTGGGTATTTATCATCCCACTGGTCACCAAATTGTTCGAGGGCCAGAAGCGCTTCTTCCTCGGTATTCGACTGGTAAATACCTTTGAGATCTGCCGTTACAGCCTTGTAGTCTTTCCAAGGGACATACTTCATTGAATTGCGCACCATGTGGACGATACAGAGCTGTATTTGGGTTTTTGGGAATACGGCGTTAATAGCATCTGGAAAGCCCTTCAAGCCATCAACACAAGCGATAAGAATGTCGTTGATACCTCGAGTCTGGAGTTCAGTGAGAACGCTGAGCCAGAACTTCGCACCTTCCGTTTCAGATATCCACATCCCCAAAAGTTCTTTCTGACCTTCGATATTTACGCCCAGAGCCAAGTAAATCGCCTTATTGACGACCTGTTTGTTTTGGCGGATTTTCACCACGATGCAATCAAGGTAGACGATGGGATAGACTACATCCAGTGGCCGTGATTGCCATTCAACAACCTGCTCTAGAACTGAGTCGGTAACTTTAGATATGAGGCTTGCAGAGACATCAGCATCGTACATTTCTTTGAACGTAGCGACGATTTCACGAGTTGTCATGCCTTTGGCGTAAAGGCTTAATATCTTGTCATCCATCGATTGAAATCGAGTTTGATGCTTACGAACAAGCTTCGGTTCAAACGAGGCATCTCGGTCTCGAGGTACATCCAGTTCAATCTCACCATCGTCGGTGATCAAGGTCTTGGATGAATAACCATTACGACTATTCTTATCGGGCTTTTCAGCGTGTTTCTGATAACCGAGGTGGTCATCAAGCTCAGCATTTAACGCTGTCTCAACAGTCACCTTGGTTAACATTTTACGAAAGTCATCTAGATCTGAAGGGGTCTTGATTGACTTAGCGGCTTCACGAGCAAATGCTTCGAGAGCTTTCTTATCCATGTTGCTTATCCTTAGCCTGTTCAGGCCTAATTATAAGCAATTACACAATTTAATTTACAGGCTCTTTTGGCGTCGTATTTGGTTTGTTTTCCCTGCCACCTTTCTATGCTTGGTTTACTTTTGGAGTTTTCTTTGTTTGGTCATTTTTTCAAGGTTATCAGTATCGAGCAATACTAAATAGAACTATGGATAATGCTCGGCCTAGCGTTTGGATTTTTATCAAACATGGCTGGCTATGTTTACTATCTCTGACTTTAATGGCTTCTGTCGCATTAGGTTTTATTAGTAAGGATGCATTCTTGGGCTTTGTGTTATTAAAAAAATATATAAGACACCCATAATTGTGGCGAAATATTCGCCACCCATCTACGCTTAAGTAAAGCCCTCGCGTCGAGTTGTTGTTATGCCTCAGCCTAGAAAATCGCAAGTAAGCTTGGGTGATACGCCTTATTACCACTGTGTTTCCCGCTGTGTACGTCGGGCTTATTTGTGTGGTGAGGATAAGCAAACAGGCAACAGTTATGACCATCGCCGCCAATGGGTAGAGGACTATTTGCTAAAGCTGGCGGAGGTGTTCGCCATTGATGTGTGCGCCTATGCGGTCATGAGCAATCACACGCATATCGTACTGCATGTGAATCAACAACAAGCTGAGGTTTGGTCAATACAAGAGGTGCTTGAACGCTGGCATCGCTTGCACAAGGGCACCTTACTGACTCAAATGTATTTAAACCGGGAACGGCGTCGTCAACTAGATGCAAGCCAGCTTCAATGCATTTATGATACCGCCGAAGTTTACCGCCAGCGTCTCTATGACTTAAGTTGGTTTATGCGCCAGCTCAATGAACATATTGCTAGAGACGCCAATAAAGAAGACCAATGCACGGGCAGGTTTTGGGAGGGACGTTTTAAATCTCAAGCCTTGCTGGATGAAGCTGCGCTAATGGCCTGTATGGCTTATGTCGATTTAAACCCAGTCAGGGCGAAAATGGCAAAAACGCCCGAATCCTCTCAACACACCAGTGTTAGGTTAAGAGCTAAAGCAGTACAACAACACAAAGCCCAACCGAAAGCGCTGTTTCCCTTTGTGGGTAACCCAAGAAACAACATGCCGCAGGGCTTACCTTTTCAACTGCACCATTATTTGGAATTGGTCGATAGCACTGGCCGTATTGTTCGAGAATACAAAAGAGGCCACCTCAAGCTAGAGGCCAGCCCCATTATGCTACGCTTAGGCATAGCCGCAGAGCAATGGCTGAGTCTAAGTTGCGAGTTTGAACAGCACTTTTCAGGAGCGGTGGGTAAAGAGCACCGATTACGGAAATACCATCAACACCTCGGCCATAAGCGCACAACGGGTTTAGGTCGAAGTCGCTGCTTGCTAAACAGCGCTTAATTTCCTTCATTCGTTTTTTATCTAATCATCAGCCATGCTTATGGTGAGGGCTAAGTTAATCCACGCACTTAAACTTATCTCGTTAAATTGCTTAGTTTTTTTGAGCTTTAGCCTAGGTAAAGTGTCGCGAAGAGGTGTTATTGCTGGTTTTGTTTTTATAATGGGTGTCTAGTTTATTTTCGTTTATTTATGCAATGGTTATGAAAAGCCCTTTAAAACCTTTAGGCTTGGCGGCCGCTGCGATAAACCCCGTTATAGTGTTTCTTACACCGTCTGCGAAAATGAGCAGTGTAGGGTACTCTTGCAAACGTAATGTATGTGGAATTGTAGATATATGGATGAAGTGAATATCAAGCTTATCGCTCTCTTTATCACTGCATGCCTATCAGTTTCTGGTTGTAAGGGGCACGAAGAGTCTTTTTTGGGGTGTGATTGGACGATTTCAAGTTCTTACACAGTAGATAGCTCTACACCATTCTTGGTGTATAAAGCGTTGAAGAGCGGCAAGTATATTAAAACGATTAGATTTAATATACCGCCTAATCGATATATGGACGAGTCTGAAGCTGAGCACCGTTTAATCGAAGAGGGCGAATTTGAAGCAGGTTATTGGGCTCGATATGACGTTGGTTATGAAGATAGGGAAGCAATCGCTCAAATTGGTTTGATTTCGAGTCCGTCAATGGGAGGTGAGATAGTCCTGTTTGGGCAAGATGAAGACGAGTTTAAGGAGTTCTTGGAATCTTCGGTGTGTAAATAACAATGTAGTTTTTGATAAGCTCTTGAAAGTAAATGAAAGAGGTGTTTACTGGAGATGCCTCAATCTTTTGGTCGCATATGGTGAAATTCCTAGGTGATAAATGGCAGAAGTCGAGAAGTTCTTTTGAGTAAATAGCATTAAATATTAAATAGCATGGACATCCATCCTAACTTTCATTTAAGCCGCTTAACCGAGCGGCTTTTCTTTAACTGCTAAGCTGACCGCTGCTGTTTAATCAGAGGAAATAATCGAGACATATATGGACGCCCCGTGTTTTGCAACTCCTGATTGAAGATCGGTTCGCTGACATATATCCGGCGTCTTTAAATAGGGCAATTCATGGCTTGCAGTTGCTTGTTATAACTAAGTTCTTATTTTATAGGGGCGGCCGTGTAAACAGATTTAGCACACTCAATACCTGAATCAGGTTTAAAAATAAGCTCTACATTTAAACCTTGAGCTTTAGCAGTCAAAACTGTTGACAACCGAGCAGCGGCTGCCTCATGGGTGTGATTAGTAAGCCGTTTCCAGCCACTTCCCTCTAATAACACTAAGACATTAGTTTCCGGAACTTGGATATGCTGAACTTTTCTCGGCCCACAATGAATTCCATCATCCTGTATCGAGTCAGCATAAACAGAATTAGATAAAAGAGACACTCCAATGCCAATGCCAAGGGCTAGTAATAATTTTCTCATGGTATTCCTATGGTTATAGACGTAATGATCCCCTGTTGAAAGTGTCGACCTCCTGCGTTTATCGTGGGTTCGTCAAACTAGAGCCACACTGTTAGATGCAAGTCATAACAGAACAGGAGATCGACATGTCTAAATCTAGAAAAATTATATAGACACCCATGATTGTCGTGAAATATTCGCCACGCTTCTACGCTTAAGTAAAGTCTTAGGCTAATCTCCCCCCCCCGAAAACTAACAGCAGTCAATCGTAGAGTTTTCTCGTAACATAAACGCAGTGAAATTCTGCATGAAAAAATCAAAATTTAGTGACAGCCAGATTCTGGCCATTCTCAAGCAAGCGGAGGTAGGAACACCAGTTCCTGAACTTTGCCGTGAGTACGGTATGAGTTGCGCGAGGCTCTATAAATGGCGTTCAAAGTACGGTGGAATGGATGCATCGCTCATGGCCCCATGAAAGAGCTGGAAGATGAAAACCGTCATTTTAAAAATAGGTATGCCGAAGAACGTCTTAAAGCAGAAGTCATTCAGCAAGCGATGGCAAAAAAGTGGTGAAGCCGAGTGAGCGGCGTATGCTCGCTCAGCAATCGGTGGCGCATCCCCTGACATTATCGCTTTGTTGTGACAAGCCCAGCGGCGAGTTGTTAAACATGCCAGATTATCCCGGTAAACCCTCCAGACCAACATGTGCACGCCAATACATGGCTCAGATGGATAAAAAACTAATTTTTGGACAGTAAAACAACGCTTGGCCTGGCATATTGGCTTTAAGGCTTCAGCATTGTTGCTTTGCTGGTAATATTAGCCAGCAGCTAACTTAAGAGACTTCAACATGGCAAAAAAATATTACGTGGTATGGCAGGGTCGGGAAACCGGCATTTTTAGCGATTGGGCGACTTGTAAAAAGCAAATCGATAAGTTTGCCGGGGCACGTTATAAGTCGTTTGCTAGTCTGGCTGAGGCCGAGGCTGCTTTTGGTGGTCGCGCCAGCTCTGCTATCAAAGCCGCGGGCGCAGGGCCTGCGGCTAAGCGATATAGCGCTCAAACGGTAAAAACCTATACTGCGGCTGAAATTGATAAACTCGCCGCAGAGGTGAAGATTTTTACCGATGGTGGCTGTGAGCCGAATCCGGGGAAAGCGGGTTCTGGTTTAGCGCTCTATCGAGATAAACAGCTTGCCGAGTTATGGTATGGCTTATATAACCCGATGGGAACTAATAATACCGCAGAGCTGAATGCCTTCAATCAGGCCTTGATTATGGCGGCTCAAGAAGTCGCTTTGGGGCAGCGAGTGGTTATCTTTTGCGATTCTAAATATTCGATTCAATGTGTGACGCAATGGGCGGTAGCTTGGCAGAAAAAAGGTTGGAAGAAGGCCGGAGGGGAAATTAAAAATCTCGTGCTGATCCAAGAGATGTTTGAGCGCTATCAGGCACTAAAAGATAAAATTCAGGTGTTACATGTGAATGGTCACGTTGGAGTTGAAGGCAATGAGTTGGCCGACCGCATGTCGATCCATGCCATTGCCGAAAAGCAGACAGGCTTTAAAGCTTATCCTCAAGCCCTGAATATTCAGGCTATCCTGGCGCTGCGCGCAGGCTAAGTTGGTGAAGCGGGAGCTTGTTCGGCTAGAGCACCGTAAATTGTGCTCTAGCCGGACGTTTGCCGATTCAGTATTTTAAGACTCTCAGCTTATAAAGCTTTTTAGTCGTGGGATCCGCGAGAATATAACAAAATCTAATAGTAAGAAGCTTAGTAAACACAGTCCTGCCATTGGAAACATCAGCGATACGGCGAACATCACTAGCGCCGCGCTTTTCCAAAGTGGCATGTTGGTGGGTAAGGGAGGCGCAGCGAGTTTTAATACCCCTTTAGGGCGGCGTAGCCACCACATCACCACACCCGAAATCGCAATCAAAATAAATGCTGCGCAAAGAAGCGTATCGATCAGGACATTTAACCAGCCCATCTCTCCTTGATGCAGAGCAATGCCTACAGCCATTAATTTAGCCATTAGGCTGTAATCAGACCATGCCGCTTCGGCTAATAATTGTCCCGAATATTGATCTAGGTGTGCAGTTCTGTCTTGAGTGGCATCACTTATATCACCGCTCATGGTGTTGGCTGAGACGGTATATACTGCGGTAGCTGAATTGGGTAAGTTGACCCTAAACCGAGTGAATCCATGTTGTTGGGCAAAGTTGACGATGCTATTGAGATTGGTGTGCTGTTTGGCTGGTTGGCCAGTATCGTCTGAGCTAGGTAGTCGCGTTTGTTCAAGATTCCAAGGAACCTCTTTGGTTTGGCTATGATTCATACTGGCGTGCTTGAGTGTTGAAAGTGGCACCGCATCCCATTTTTGTGCGGGGAAGCTATTCCATGCTTGCACGTATTTAGCCCCCCATATACCGGTCCATGAGAGTCCTGAGATTAAGAATAATAATAAAAATACTGAGGTTACTAAGCCTACGTTAGCGTGTAAATCACGCCACATTATTCTTGTACTGTTGTTGAATCTAATTTTGAACAATCCTGACTTACTGATTTTATCGCGTGGCCACCATAGGTAAATTCCAGTAATCAATAGCACGACGCTAAGGCTGGCGGCCATTTCTATCAGTCGATCTCCAGTATCGCCGAGCAATAAGCTGCCGTGAATGCTATTGGCTAAGTTATACCAGCTTTGGTCTCGATTGATCTGCCCGAGAACTTTACCAGTATAGGGATCTACGGTTATGAATAAGGATTCTCCTGCTGCCTTGACAGCAAACCGACTAGCTTGAGTGGCGCTCGCTGGCGTGATGTATTGTTGTATTGTGGCTTGTGGGTAGCTTGCTTGAACTGCTGCAAGCTGTGCGGCCGGGGATACGGTCGTGGGGTATGGTTTTACCTGAATAATATCTGCAAACTGGGCTTGCTCGATGGCGTCGTCGTAGAGCATGACTAAGCCAGTAATCGATAGCATCAGTAGGAAGGGAACCACAAATAGTCCCGCATAAAAGTGCCAACGCCAGGCAATCATATAGTAGCGTTTGGTCTTGGTTGCTGTTTGTTTTTCGGTGTTCGTCCGTTCTGTAGAGGTGCTGCGCAACATTTCATTCATCCTTTATGTTTTAGGCACAAGCATAAGCCCCCGTAGTGATACCTAAATCGCGCGACTCCGGTATGGCTAAGGGGTATGGCTTCATATTAAATAATGATCAGGCGTGACTAAATGCTGGTGGAGAGCGCGGTGTTTGGATGAGGTAACGATGGAAGCGAACCATAAAAATATAGTTATCATCGTTAGACATTATGAACAGTCGTTGAAAAACTGATGTAGCTAAAAGGACGTTGTGAAATGGAAAATAATGACAGAATAAGCACTGCTTTGAATGAACAGTATCTGCGGGTTGTTCGCTTCCTTCATCAATTTGTACCCATTTAAAACCGCTGAGGGTGCAAACCGACAGCCAAACACCAGCTGTGCGACTATGTGCATTGATGGCAGGCATTAATGAAAGCAGCAACCAGCAAAATAGCCATGCTGAAATCATTAGGTGTTTAAAGAATGTTTTGTTTATGTTAATTCTTCCATGAGTTATGTCGCACTCTATGTGGTAAACATAGAGCTTTGAATTTACTTTTTAACCGAAGGGGTGATTCTATTTAACATTTGAAAGCTTGCAAGTAATTATTATCATTTGATAGGGTGAATGCTGGAGGTGATTGAGTCATGAGCCTTTGGATTTGATTTTAATTTTAATTTTACAAAAGTAACAAGATCCGATAATGAATCTGATGAAACTGATTATGGTTTTCGCGCTTTGAGTCACCCAAGCTTGGGATATTTCGCACCAATTTAGTGCGTGGCTTTTGATGTTTGGCTGCAAACGGGATTTTTGAAATAGACTGAGAGCGAAGTATAGTGCAGGGTTGGTTTATTCCTAGAGCCAGTAAAGCAGTCTTAAGGGTGTCTTGTAGCAGTTGGATAAAGTGTGAGCTAAAGGCCAAACCAAAATGCGAGGATGATTGTGGAAGGTGATCATGAGCCACAAGTGTGCCGAAGAAGGATTTCTTTGGCGTTTGCCCCACTTTTCGACACCCATCTTATTGTAATGAGATAGTTTTCTTCTCAAAGGGAAATCAATGTTCGAAGATAGAATGCTTCCAGCAGTTCTCTTATTTGGTTGAGATGGTCGCTATACCCTCGCTCTATCATGACGATGAACAAAGCTTTATTGAGATGCTTAACAGCGCGTTTAAAGATTATTTGATGGTAAAAGTGAAACATTGAGCAACGGATCGAGGATTTATTTACAGAGTTATTAACTGCGAAATAAATTATATTGGCGTGTTTTGTGCTTGCTAAGTGACCTCTTTCAGGTTAATTATAAAATATTGGGTAAACGGATAGTATGGGATCGGGTTTGAGCGGTCGAAAGATAGTCAACATTAATTCTGCGACGCAGGTGACTAAGCAGCGGGTGTTAAATCCGCTGCATTACTTTCCGCATTTTCAACCGATAGTTTTTCTTCCTACGGGGCAAATTGCCGGTTATGAAGCCTTGGCTCGTACTCAAAATAAACTGGGAGAGGTGTTAAGCGCCGGAGGAATATTTTCTAATCAGGAATATACCTTGAACAATCGTCGTCAGGTGGATCGCAATGTGCGTAGACAGGCGTTAGAGCATTTTGCTCAGTCATCACAACAAGGCTTCATTACGCTTAATATTGTGCCTGATTGGGTCGATATGTTGAGCAAAAATATCTGCACTCCCACGATTTCTATGATCGATGAGCTGAATATTGATCCCTCAAAAGTTGTCATTGAAATCACTGAAGCTAGCGGTAATATCGATAATCTACAACGAGTTGTCAAAGATTACCATCGTGCAGGTTTAAGGGTGGCGATTGATGATTTTGGGGTAGGAGCCTCGCAAGTTGATCGAATTATCGCGCTTGAACCCGACATTATTAAATTGGATATGCGTTTGTTTAAGGACGCAGCTAAAGGCGGCTTGCCTGCGGATGTGGTGTTATCTATTTCTGAGTTGGTGCAGCGTGCAGGGTGTGAGTTAATCTGTGAAGGTGTGGAATCAGAGCAAGAGTTTCATTTTGGAGTGGAGTGTGGGGCGCGTTACATGCAAGGGTGGCTATTTTTCAAGGCCAGTGATGATTTTTTATCCGCTCAATTGAGTCATGCCAAGGTTCAGCAATTATTAGCCAGTTATCTGCAGCGTAAAAGTCTACGGACTCAGCAGACAGTGAAGCATAATGTGAATGTTAAATCACAGGTTTTGGCGTTAAAACATCATCTGCAAAATGTGCAATCGATACCTCGAATGAGTCAACAACTCGCTGAAGTGGGGATCCTCCGTTATTTTCTATGTAAGGTGGATGGCACGCAAGTCTCTCCGAATTACGATGTGACTGAACAGGACATCGTTGAAGATGATCGACTGGTTGGTGCAAATTGGAGCTTTCGTCCTTATTTCCATGCCTTAGTGGCTTTAGATTCGATTAAACCTCAGCAACTGATTTTATCTAAGATTTACCGCGATTCCAGCAGCCAAGAAATGTGTAAAACTTTTAGTACATATTTAGCGAAAGACTTGATATTGCTGGTCGATTGTAAGGTGCAAGATGATACTTTGTTTGTAGAGTAATCACCGCCTGTCGGAATTTTTATTTGTAAGGTAAAGTGCTTATTAAATGACCATTGACCCCAAAAGGTCAATGGTCTCTATTGTTAACGTAGCATGTCACTGGAAACAACGATTACACCATCTGCAGAAACGGTAAATCGACGATGGTCTTCAGTTTTGTCATAGCCGATGATTGTGTTATCGGGAATGATGCAGTCTTCGGTAATTATCGCGCGTCTTATCTTACAGTTCTTACCAATACTTGATCCGTTTAAAGCGATCACTTGGTCAAGTTCAGTATGTTCTTCCACTCTCACATCCAATGACAATAACGAACGGTGAACTTTGGCTCCCGATACGATTACCCCAGCAGAAAGTAATGAATCGGTTGCATAACCGCGACGTTGGGCTTCGTTAAAAATAAATTTGGCTCCGGGCCGTTGTTTTTGATCGGTAATGATGGGCCACTCTCGATCATAAAGGTCTAGCTCTGGATCTGGGGCGACTAAGTCCATATTTGCAGCAAAGTACTCATCGATATCTCCCACATCTCGCCAATAAGCGATGCGTCCTGGATGACCTTTTGCGGCAAAAATATAACCATATACTTTCCGGTCTTTTAGGATATTTGGGATCACATTGTGGCCAAAGTCATGTGAGTAACCGGGTTTTATTAGTCCTTCACGTAGCTCATGATCCAGTACATCCATATTAAATATATAGAGCCCCATTGAAACTAAGGCTTGTTCTGGATTACCTGGGTCAGACTTAGGATTTTCGGGCTTTTCTTCAAAATCAACGATTCGCCCCTCTTCATCCAAGCCCATGACGCCGAAAGAAGAGGCCTGAGAAATTGGTTTACGAATGCAAGCGACAGTAACATCGGCATCATTCTCTGCATGAAAGTTTATCATTCGAGAATAATCCATCTTGTAAATATGGTCGCCGCCGAGGATTAGCACTCGGTCGTAACGCTCATGATCAATAATATCTAGGTTTTGATACACGGCATCGGCAGTTCCTCGATACCAGTTTTCTCCAGTGCGCTGTTGTGCGGGAATAATTGACACTCGCTCATTGAGTGCCGGGTTTTGAATTTGCCAGCCCGATTGCAGGTGCATAATCAGGTCGTGGGCCATGTATTGGGTTAATACACCGATATTACGCACGCCAGAGTTTATACAATTCGATAGCGTGAAATCGATAATTCGATATTTTCCTCCGAATGATACCGCTGGTTTTGCGACTCTACTGGTTAATTGCTTTAGCCGAGTGCCTTTGCCTCCAGCCAAGACAAGGGCAACTGTACGCCTGACGAGGCGGTTACTGGAAGTATGAGAATAACGGTTTTCAGACATCTCCAATGTTTCCTTACAACGAGATTAGATAGCCCATGATAACCTTTTCAAAGTAAATGTAACGTCTATACATGACACATTTATTTATTTTGAGGTTTATATTAAATAAAAATAACAGCTTGTTCTGATAAAAAGTCTTTACTAGCGATTATTCTCTTTTTTATATCAGAATTTTAGTGTCTTTTCTATCATTAAGTGGTTTTGTTTTATCGTTTTTAGAATGGGTTATTAAACATTTTGTTATTTGTAATACTAAATTATATATATTAATTATTTGATTGGTAATCTCTTTCTCCAAATTCAAACAGTCATTCAATTTTTATTTGAAAAGTTGAGGCTGTTGGTTTTTTAATTTCTTTAATCCGTGGTTAAATTGATTTCTAAGCTGTTCGTTGTGAAATCCAAGTAAACGAGGTGAAATGGGTAATATATCGTGAAAGCTTACTTCTGGGAGTTGTTGACCTGCGGGCATTCGGGTTTGGTTAAGGTAGGCAAAGATACGTTTATCAATGATGATCACGTCCACTTGGCCGCGGTAGAGGCGTTCTAGTTGAGCATGTTGATTAGCCACTTCGGTGTACAGTTCACTTCTGCTAATCGCTTTAGTGTAGTCTTCGCCAAGAGAGTTTATCGCATTCTTAAAAGCCATCACTTTATACTGGCTGAGTTGAGCCACATGGTTTAGCGGCAATGCCCTCGCTTTAAGGGTGATAGCTGTATTTAGGTAAAATATTACGGGTTCAGAAAGGTAAAAATTTCTACTGGTAGTAGGGGCATTAACGATGGCATCGACCATAAGTTTTTCCATCAATCGTTCAGCTCGTAAATTTGAAGTAAAAACCACTTGTTTTACTTGATGCCCTGCAATTAGGAAAGCTTGCCTAATGATATCTAGTTGTATACCCGACTGAGGTTGTTCAATGATATAAGGCGGGATCGATCTGCTCATCGCAAGTGATATTTGTTTCGCCTGTACGAGGTGATTACCGAAAACATAGATGCATAGCACTGTAAAAATCGTGTTGAGTTGCAGTTGGAATGTTTTCATAAGGCTACGAATGATTAGCTTTAAACTTGAGTATGGTGGACAGCGCTCCATTTTTAAAGAAATCTCTAAGACCAGTGGCTCTTTTGGGGGCTACTTAGCATGGCGAGTACCATGAGCAAACGGCTTAGTCAGTAAGCGTTATTTTGAAAGATTGAATACGCTTAGGCCTGTAATGGAATTTGGGTTTAGCGTATGTGTTCAAGCTATTGTTGCAGTACCACCGCTGATTCTTGCTTTTTGGTGGAGAGCAGCTGCTTCCAGTGTATCACCCTTAAGGGGAGCTCTGGTGATGGCTGTGTATCGCCGATTAGATGAAGTAAATCGGTCATCGTTATGACAGATTTTCCTCGAATAAATACCCCCCGAACCAAGATACTGGCATACAAGGTATCTTGACCAATGAAACGATGTTCAAAGTACCAATATTTTTCATCCCAACCGAGTAATTTACTATGCAACTCTAGTTTGCTGAGTGGTTTAATGGGTCTGATATAAGTGATCGACTGAGCATTCACTACGCCTAACCAACGTTGTTTAAGACTCGCGGCAGCCAATCCTGTTTTTAGCATCATGTCGATCCGCCCTAAGTCTCCGAAGGCGAGATAGCGGGAGTTGGTTAGGTGCATATTGGCATCACAGTCAAAGGGTAGCGCCCGTAGGGAGATAACAAAGTCTTCGCTGACTGACGCTGCTGATTTTGAGCTGAACCAGTGACGAAATAGCAGACTGAATAAACGAAAATATAAATTCATAGTAAATCTCACACTCAAACTGTTTACATCTGTTTAACATATCTGGTCGGATGAGTAAAGCGAAGGGCGTATGCGCTGGTGATTGGTGTGATTAGAATGAGTGCAGTGTAGATGTGATTTTGTTGAAAGTTTAGGGCACTTGAACTTAAATAGTGAGTGCTGTAAGCATCTGGTTTTATCCGATATATTTCACGCATTATACTTGACAGTTAGTGCTTAAGTTACAAGCCGAAAGACTCGCTACATTCATCCAAAGCAAGGTATTAAGAAGATGCCGTTTATGCTGAGCCGGTCATCAGACCGTTTGAACTTGAGTCTGCAATTGCAGCAGGGCTTGATGTACAGAGCTGAAGGCTATTTTATGAAAGGGAAGTGCTGCAATAGGATGCCACTGCCAAGTTGCGACATCATCTAAGGCTTTTAGATTGGGCTGCTGATTCAGCTTACAGCTGAAAAAACTGTCGCAAGTATGATAAAGCACCTGTTTATAATGGTAACGATTGGCGAAAGATCCAAAATATTGTAGCGATTGTAGTTCTACCGATAGTTGTAATTCTTCATATAATTCGCGTTGTAAACCTTGCTCTAAACTTTCCCCATATTCAACGAAGCCGCCTGGTAGATCCCAATCGCCTTTTTGCGGTTTAACCGCTCTGGAAACCAGCAGTACTTGTTGTTGGTAGAGTAATATAGCCCCCGCGGTTGAGGCCATATTGTGAAAATATACAAATTGGCAGCTGTTGCAAGACCACTGTTTAACATCGATTTGCTGTAGCTTCGCTTGACCACATTGAGGGCAGTATTGGGGAATAAATCGATTCACATTTTATCGCTATTTAACGGTTTATGGATGAATGGTAACGATATATACAGGGTTTGCAAAGGAGATTGGGGTAGTCGCTAGTAGTAAATAGCAAGTAACTAGTTAAACATAGCGCACTCAGCGTTTATTTGCCGTTTATACGCTTGATTGTAATGGTTTGCTGTTTTAAGTCCATTGATTATCTTGAAGTTTTACCTCGCAAACAAAATTGGCTCTAAATCATTTTATGCGTCTTGGGTCTGACATATACTGCCTCAGTTTATTTCTATTTCCTTCAATGCTCTTGTTTACAAGGACCAATAATGAAACCCCAGTTGAAACCAAATTGCCCCAATTTTTCTTCAGGCCCTTGTGCCAAAAGGCCTGGCTATCAATTAGCTGAGTTGAATATTGAGACACTTGGACGCTCCCATCGAAGTAAAATAGGCAAAGCGACTCTTTCCCAAGCAATTGAACTCACTCAACAGTTACTGTTGTTACCCGAAGGATATCGGGTGGGGATTGTTCCAGGGTCTGATACGGGCGCCATGGAGATGGCTATGTGGTCTTTGCTAGGCCCCAGAGCAGTGGATATTTTCAGTTGGGAGTCATTTGGTAAAGGTTGGTTTACCGATGTGATTAAGCAACTTAAGTTAGAGCAGGTCCAGCATTACAGCTGTGATTACGGTTTGCTACCAGATCTACATCAAGCAAACTCGGAACATGATTGTATTTTCACTTGGAACGGCACCACTTCTGGTGTCGCTGTACCGAATGGAGATTGGATTGATAGTCAACGCGAAGGGCTCACCATTTGTGATGCTACTTCGGCGGTATTTGCGATGCCCCTCCCTTGGGAAAAACTAGATGTGGTTACATTTAGTTGGCAAAAAGTACTCGGTGGAGAAGGGGCTCATGGGGTGCTTATTCTTAGTCCACGGGCTGTTGAACGTTTAGAAAGTTATCAACCTAGCTGGCCTATGCCCAAAATTTTTCGTTTAACTCAAGGAGGAAAACTCATTGAAGGTATCTTCAAAGGCGAAACGATTAACACGCCGTCGATGTTATGTGTGGCAGACTATGTCGATGCACTCCAGTGGGTTGAATCGATGGGCGGAGTTGCCGAAAGTATTAATAAATCGCAGCAAAACCTCCAAGTCTTAAAGCAATTTGTCGCTGAAAATGATTGGATCCATTTTCTCGCTCAACAAGAGAACACACTCTCTAATACCAGTGTCTGTTTGACTCTCGATGCCAGCCCTGAACAAGTAAAAGAGATCATGAGCTTGCTTGAGCAAGAGCAGGTTGCTTTCGATATCGGAGCCTATAGAGACGCTCCTGCGGGACTGCGTATTTGGTGTGGCGCCACTGTAGAACAACAAGATTTGCAAGCGTTGATGCCATGGTTAAAGTGGGCTTATGCTCAGGTGTGCCTTTAAGTTTTAAGGAAACTATTTAGTTATTCTTTCGTGCTGCAGTTTGTCACGGAAACATCATTTAGGTTGTTTAGGGAGAAACTGTATGCCGAGTATTCGTACTATCAATCATATTCATCCGCAAGGGCTGGCTTGTTTTTCAAGTGACTATCAAGTCGCAGCAGAGTTAGCGACAGCGGATGCCATTATGTTACGCAGCGCCAATTTGCATGACTTTGATATTCCCAAAGCGGTCAAAGCTATCGCACGTTGTGGTGCCGGTGTGAATAACATTCCGATTGAACGTTGTACCAAGCAAGGGGTTGTTGTATTTAATACACCAGGGGCTAATGCCAATGCGGTTAAAGAATTAGTATTAGGCGGGATGTTAATCAGTGCTCGTAACGTGGTCTCTGGTTGGCAGTTTATTGACTCTTTATTACCCACCATGGATGCGAAGGCGCTTGCGCTGAGTGTCGAGCAAGAAAAGAAGCGTTTTGTGGGCTCTGAATTAGCAGGGAAAACTTTAGGCGTCATCGGGCTCGGAGCGATTGGTGCGGCCGTTGCTCACGCCGCTTTAGCTTTGGGGATGAAAGTGGTGGGTTTTGATCCCGCCTTAAGTATTCAAGCAGCATGGCGCCTATCTTCAGAGATTGAATGTGCCGAAGAACTGAAGCAGTTATTAAATGCTAGTGATTATGTCACCCTTCATGTGCCTGCCAATCAACATACGCAAGGCCTGATTAATGGAGATAATACCGGTGAATTCAAACGAGGTGCCATATTACTTAATTTTGCTCGTGGTAGCATCGTTGAGGAAGATGCACTCTTAACGGCCTTGGACCAGCAGCACTTATCTCTGTATGTAACTGATTTTCCCAGTGTGAATTTAATGAAGCACTCGAAAATTTTAATGCTGCCACATTTGGGCGCGAGCACTCAAGAGGCGGAACAAAATTGCGCGGTTATGGCGGCTCGTCAACTCATCGACTTTTTGGAGAATGGCAATATTCACAACTCGGTGAATTTTCCCAGTATTAAATTAAGTCGCAGTGAAGGCTACCGAATTGCTTTTGCCAATGACAACGTGCCCAAAATATTAAGCCAGGTATTAGCGTTATTATCGGATATGAATATTAATGTGGTCGATATGCTGAATAAAAGCCGTAACGATATCGCTTATACGCTGATGGATATTGATATTCCTGCAACTCAGCAGATGTTAGATGCGATCGCGGCTATCGATCACGTATTTCATGTGAACGCTATTGGCGAGCATGCCTAAGGCTTGTTTTGTTGTTTTCTGATTTCCCGGTTTTGTAACTTAGATAGTTTGAAGCTGGGAAAGCGAAGCTCAAAGTGGAGCGCTAATACACGAAGTAAGAACGCAGCGCTGCTTGATAACAAAATATTATGGACTTCGTTGATGCCTAATAGGCCTAATAGTACATAGCTGGTACTGCCAAGTAGACAAACAGTTACGTAGATTTCTGGTTCAAAAATCACGAGTTTTGTCTGTAACATTAAGTCGCGAATCGCTGAGCCAAGCGTAGAGCTAATCACCCCCATGAGTATGGCGACCAGAGGCGTTGCTTCATAACTCAGTGCTTTGCTGGTGCCGAGTACCGCAAACAAGGCGATACCCGCAGCATCTAGCCACAATAAAAACCGGTCAATTCTAATCACCCAATGGGCGAAGAAATAAGTCATGACCGATGCGGTAATACATACGCTTAGATAACTAGGATCAGCAATCCAAAATATTTTTTCGGTTTGTAGTAAGAGATCGCGAATCGTTCCACCGCCAATGCCCGTGACGATACCCACAAAAATAAAGGCAAGTATATCCAATTCGCGTTTGGCGGCCGCTAAAGCGCCAGTTAAGGCAAACACAAACACTGCGATTAAGCCGAATTGATATAAGGCTGAATTAAAATCTAAGATCATGATTCACAAATACAATAAAAGAAAGTGTAACGATTATAGTTGCTGATGAACTTTAGCGGCAGTTAGAATTTTGTGAATATTTTGGCTGTTGATTAAGGTTTATTTCGATGAAGCTGGATTTGCTGAAAAATTCTAATTTATAGCATCATGAGCAGATATGGAATGAATGAAGTAATAGTGCAAACCTGAAGGTTTACTGAAGTGAAGGTATGTCGGCTTTTATTTTTGGCTAGGAAGTCGGATCGTGATTAAATTTGTTCACTCGGCACTCTTCGCATCGAGGTTCAACTCTTGTTATCTCAACTCATCATGGTTCATGAAACAGAGTTGCCTACAATTTATTTTGACTGCTAATGTTTTTACTGGATTAAATCAGCCCCATGACCGCAGCCTTAACCGTTGCCGCAGTTTTGTTGACGACTTCGAGTTTACGCATTGCTTGGCTTATATGAAAATTCACGGTGCGAGCAGTGATGCTTAAAATCGTTGCAATTTCTTCTGATGTCTTGCCATCTGCTGTCCACTTCAGCATTTCTAGTTCTCGCTGACTAAGTACCGGGATCTGAAGTTTTTCGGCAGTGATTCTAGCGGATAAACCGTGATGGGTAACCTGAGTTAACCAGAGCAGTTGGTAGCGATAGCGAACTAACTCTGCGGGTGATAGCATTTCTGTTGATCTTGCCAGTGTTAACATTCCGACTGTGCCGTTGGCTTGTCTTGATGATTGAGCCCAGCCATATTCTAAACCTACGGCTCGAGCGTCTTCCATTAAATCTGGTGTTTGAGCAAATAACTGGTCACTCCAAACGATAGGGAGTTGCGAGGTCATGCCGTGATGTACTGTGGGATCAATCTCCAGATAGTTATTTTCTTTATAGGTTTGCTGCCATATTGTCGGGTAATTATTGAGCATTTCGGTGCGAGGCGCCGATAATGGATAGGGGATCCGTAGACCATAGGCGCAAAAATCAAAGCCTAATGCATTGGTGACTTTTGATAGTTCAGCAAAAAAATCGCTACTTGAGCCTTGCAGCTCTAGTAAACAGAATTGTTCTTCTAACCAAGCTTCCATGAATCCTTTATCTTCCTGTAACTATGCAAATATGACGCATAAATATAAACCTGTTTAAAATTGAGTATAGCGCAACTGTTAATGTTGACAATTGAAGCGAAATTTTGCGCGTGTTTTTATGAGCTAAGCTTCATATAACTAAAAATAAATAATGAAAATACGGGAAAGTAGACAAATTGTTGTCAAAGCTATTGATTATTTAGTCACGCCTTGCCCTGATGGTTTAGTTCGTTTGACTGTAGAGCAGCTATCAGCATTGACATTTGAGCATATAATATCGGGTTTAGATAGTGTTAGCGCGGTAGATTTTGAAAGTGAACGAGCCTCATTTTCGGGGTACACCGAATGGTTATTTGAAAATAGGTGCGCGATCACCCTCGGTTGGGATTGGCATTGGTTATGGCGTGACGGCCAAATGACGTGTTGTGTGAAAGCCTTACCGCGAAGTAATATTCAGTTATTAGAACAAGGGCTTGATGTGAGCCCTCGTCGAAATGATGAGCTATTGATAACCGTAATCAATCTTTTACCATGGCAAAAGATTACCGCGGAGGCGATCAGTAAGCGTTACCGTGAGTCTCCAATGAAGTTGCGTTAGTTAATATCGATGTAACAGGCAAATAGAGCGTAACCGTTGAGAATTTTTGGAGGGCCGGCTCGGTGATGACGAAATCCAGCATGACGGAGCATCCGTTCGATGCCTAAAGGTGACACTGAAATAAGCCGTTTGGCACCATGCTGTTTGGCACACTCGATGGCTGCTGTGAGTAAGCCGAGTGCTTGACTAGACATCAGTTGAGTTGGCGCTTCGTTATCATTGTCAAAATCTACAGCGGCAAAGCGAGATAGTTCCCAAATGTCATCTTGTTTTGGACAAGGCAGGCCATTGAGTAGTTCGGGAAAGACTTCTTCTAATAAGTAAGGTTGAGTTGTCGGAAGCAGGCGTGCGCAGCCACTGATGTTATTTTTCTCATTTTTAGCGATAACATAGACAGTATCGTCGCGGTCAAATTGGTCTTGCTCGATGCCTTTTGGGGTATTCAGTTCCCAGCCAAGCATTTCAACGAAGACTTGATGCCGATAATGATTTAAGTGATTCATGGTGGTTGCTGGTAATTGTTCGGCAAGGCCGTTAACGTAGTTCATGAGCATCTCCTTATGATGATGCTATGAGTACAATTCAGCTTGTTGATAATTTAAACTGTCAAATATGACAGCTAGCTAATTTGTCAAGGATCAGCTATGCTGTTGTTTTTGTTAGTTTTATCAGTAAGGGGGTTGTTTTTTTTAGCTAGATATGAATTTTGTAAACTTGTATATGTTTCAGTAACCTAGAAATATTCCCTCTTAGCTTCATCTTGCCAGCGTCGGTATTCGGCGACTAAAATATTGGGGAACTGGCGGTAATCGGGGTAGGGACAGAGTAAAATATTCGCGGCGATAAATTGTAATTTTTTATGACTTATAACATCTTTGGGTTGCACGATATGGTCAAATCGTTGCCAATTGTTTTTACCTGCAATGATGTGTTGTTTTGCTTTGCTGACTATTTTGTCGCCAAAGTTGATTTGTTGCTCTGCCAGTAAGCCCTGTTGTAGGTATTCCCTCCAGTTATCATCTGGTGCTGTTAGCTTGGCATAGATCGTTAATATTTTTCGCCAATTGTTATTGTTGTTGAGCAGTAGTTGCTGAGTCAATATAGCGGAATCAAGTTGCTCAAAATTTTCCGGTAAGTTTGGCAAACTGCTGTGCAGATATAAAACCGTATGGGCTTGTTCGCAGCCGATAAAAAGCTTGTTTTTCGCCGCTAGTTTTGGCATTCCCTCTCCCCCTGTGATTCCTCTTGTTGCTTATTGCTTGTCATATAATTGCCATTTTTCTGTTGCTTGTTTGTCATGTTTGGCTTCTAGCCTAGCGACGAATACAGGGAGAGAATCATGATTTCTGCGCAACAAGTACTCAATCAACATTTTCCTAGCTTAGTTCAGCACCCGCGTCGCCATCGCTTAGCGAAGTGGTTCTTTTCAAAAATACTGTTTGAAGATGAATTTCAAGCGTTTGCCGATAAACATCCCCATTTAAAGGGAGTTGCATTTATTGAGCAAGTGTTTACTGAATTAAATATAAGTTACCGAGTTAACCAGAATGAGCATGAGCGGATCCCTAGTGAAGGTCGGATCATCATTATTGCCAATCATCCTATTGGTTCCATCGATGGTTTGGCGCTATTACATCTGGTAAGCCAAGTGCGCCATGATGTTAAAATTGTGGCTAACGAAATTCTTTCTGCGATTGAGCCTTTGGCTGATTTGTTGTTACCCGTAGATAATATGCGAGGCAATAGCCAACGTAAGCAATTAAATGCGATTAGAACATTACTCGATGATGAAGGCGCTGTGATCATTTTTCCTGCGGGGGAAGTATCGCGACTCAAGGGCATTAAGGTGCTCGATGGTAAGTGGACTAAAGGTTTTGTGAGTATTGCGAAGAAAACCAATACACCTTTGCTCCCCATCTGTGTAAAAGCTAAAAATAGCTGGTTGTTCTATATTAGCTCCTTAATCTATCGTCCCTTGTCGACGCTGTTATTGGTGAAAGAGCTTTTTTTCCATCGAAATAAGGTTTTTTCGATGGTGGTTGGTGAGCAGATCCCAGTTAAAAGTTTTGGTTTGAGTGGGTTAGAGCGTTCGACTCAGGCTCAGTTATTAAAAAAGCACCTCTATCGAATTGGCAATAATAAAAAAGGTCTATTTCAAACAGAAGCAGCAATAGCCCACCCTGAACAACGCCTTCCTCTCAAACAAGCGATTAAGCAACTCGAAAAAATCGGAGAGACTCCCGATGGAAAGGGGATTTATATTTGTTATGGGAATACACAACCAGTGATTTTGTCGGAGTTAGGTCGTTTACGTGAATTGGCTTTCAGGGCTGTGGGTGAGGGAACGGGACGGCGTAACGATACCGACAAATATGATGCCCACTATATGCACTTGATCCTCTGGGATACCGAAGAGTTAGAAATTGCCGGTGCTTATCGTTTTGCCGATAGTCAACGTCAAATAAAGCAACTGGGGGTAGAGGCTCTGTATAGCCATTCACTCTTTGAATATGATCTTAACAGCTGTGGTTTTCTTGAATCAGGTATAGAGCTTGGGCGAAGCTTTGTTCAGCCAAAGTACTGGGGAAAGCGAAGTTTAGATTACTTATGGTTAGGGATTGGTGCGTTCTTGGCCCGTCATCCACAGTATCGTTATTTGTTTGGCCCAGTCAGCATAAGTGCGGCCATGCCGGAAGCGGGTCGAGACTTACTCATTTATTTCTACCAAACTTATTTTCCGGCAACACAGGTATTTGCCCGTTCGCGTCAGCCTTACCAGCGGGCGAAACAGATCAAGAATAATATTCATATTTCGTTTTCTGGCGAGGATTATAAGGCCGACTTTGCCCAGTTAAAAAGTGCGCTTGCCAGTATGGGAACCGCTGTACCCACTCTGTTTAAGCAATATACGGAATTATGTCATCGAGGCGGTGTACAATTTATCGACTTTAATGTTGACCCTGATTTTAACCAATGTATTGATGGTTTGGTCTTGGTTGATTTAACCCAGCTAAAAGATAAGAAGCGCGCCCGCTATATCGAGAGTCACCTTATGGTTGAAGCGGCTGTTTAAACAACTGTGTTCGATTTATTCTGAGGGCTTTATTCAGCTTGTAGTTGGTGTCCATATCAAGCCATTCGAAGCGCAATAGGTCTTTACTTCTTTGGGTTATATTTAAGAAGTAAAGACTATTGAGTTTATCTTACTCCGCGGTGATATCGCTTTGTTGCATGACTCTTGCTAAGCGGATGACTGCTTGCTCTAACTGCGGAGCGTCGAGGGCAGTATAGTTCAAGCGGATTGCTTGGTCGTGAATTTCGCTATTGGCTGGCCAAAACTCATCACCCGGAACCACCGCGACTTTTTCTTTTAGAGCTGCGGCGGCTATCTGATGGGCTTGGTGTCGTTTTAGGTGGCACCAGACAAACATTCCGCCTTCAGGTATCGTAAATTCAACATAGTCACTGAGATGCGTGTTGAGGGCGTTTACCAGCGCGTCTCTTCGGCTGCGATAATGCTGGGTTAATTGTTCCAGATGCTGCTTAAAATCAGGGTGGCAAATGGTCGATAACAACATTTTTTGCATTGGTAGCGCAGAGTGTAAATCACTGGCTTGTTTTACTTTCTTCAGTGGCGCGAGCAATTCTTTGGAGGTCATTACATAACCTACCCGCATACTTGGGGTGGCGATTTTAGAAAATGAGCCTAGGTAAAAAGCATCCCCATCACAGAGCTCGGTGACGGTCGGTAAGCTTGCGCCTTCAAAACGTAACTCTCGGTATGGGGCGTCTTCAATAAAGGCAACCTTGTACTTGGCGAGCAGTTCGGCCACTGCTTGGCGCTTGGCTAGGCTCCAGCAGCAGCTGCTTGGGTTTTGAAAATCGGGAACGGCATAGAATAACTTGATTTTCTGGCTTGCTAATAGCTGTTCCAGCTCTGCCAAGTTGGGGCCATCTGATTCACTCTTTACCGTTAGCGTTTGTGCTTCGGCAAGGTCGAATATTTGTAATGCGCCTAAATAACTGGGCGCTTCGCAAAGGACTTGGTCGCCAGGGTTTAAGTAACAGCGCGCAATTAAGTCCAGAGCCTGTTGTGAACCGCTGGTGACCATTACGTCATCGGCCAGCGCGACATGTTCAAGTAACCAATTGCGTAGTTCGCTTAGTCCTTCGGTGGCACCGTATTGATAAATGCTTGGTTGTTCGGCAAGCTCGGCGGCTGCTTGCGCCAAGATAGCTTGCGGAAAACGGCTGGCGTCTGGCAAACCGCCAGCCAGCGAAAGCATACCAGGTTGCTGGATTACTTTTAGGATATTACGGATGTAAGACTCTTTGGTCTGCTTTACCCGATTGCTTTGTTCTATCATGAGCTGCTCTATTATGGTTGTTAGGTTGCGTTTACAGGGGCACATCATTACAGATCTCAGCCCAATAAGGCATTAGTATTTATGTGCAAACTCTTGTCCATTTGTGCTATTTTTGGATAAATGTGTTGAGCGAATACTTTTAGGAAGTGCTATGTCATTGAATACCGATGTAAATAGACAAAGCCGGATCAATGACGTGCTTTATTATATTCATCAAACCATTGCCGAGCCGCTGAATGCCAAAGCCTTAGCTGCAATCGCCGCTTATTCGCCGTTTCATTTTCATCGTTGTTTTAAACAACTCACCGGGGAAAGTGTGAACGATTATATTCGGCGTACGCGTTTAGAGCGTTGTGCTAACTTACTGATTTTTTCACCTCATTTGACGGTGCAAGATGCAGCTCTAAGTTGCGGTTTTCAATCTCCAGCCTCTTTTTCTCAGGCTTTTAAGAAACATTTTGGGCAATCTCCTCGGCAATGGCGCGAAGGAGGCTACAGTGTTTATAGTCAAGCAAACTATCAGCAAAGTTGGAGTGAAGAATTACAGCAACGGATGCGACAGGCACAAACGCTTAGTTTACCAGTGGTAAGTGTTCGGCGTTTAGAGGCGCAAACCGTGGCTTATGTGCGCCATCAAGGCTACGATCGCAGCATTCGCCAAGCCTACGAAAAGCTTCAGGTTTGGGCCGATAGTCAGAAGATTGATTGGAGTCAGGACAAGCTTTTGGGCTTATACCATTCTAATCCCGATATCGTGCCTGCCCCCTTATGCCACTATGTTGCTTGTCTTGCTGTGGACACACCGTTTATTCGCCGTGGCCCTGTAAGTTGTTTAACGATTCCGGGCGGCATGCATGCAACTCTGGAAGTGGCTGGACAATATGGAGAGTTACTGCCAATGCTGCATCAGTTTTATATGCAATGGTTACCGAATAGCGGTTATCGTATGGGTAATATTCCGGCCTTTGTTCGTTATAAACAATGTCAGTTTATTGATCCTGAAGAACGCTTTGAGTTACAGCTTTGTGTGCCTATCACCCTCTAAATGAGCAATATGATTGAGCCGATGTTAGCGTTTAGTTGGATCTTTGTGTCATCTCTTCGCCTCGTTTTTGCTGTCATTAATTTGTCATAATTCCTTCATAATATCGCCACTTAATTTGGAGCCTAATAGCTGCCAATAACATGAACATCGGTCGACGATTTGTGATTGTTTTGGATGGCTTAGTCGTGCTTGCTGACGGCGTTCATTATCAGCATTGCTTGGAGGGTTTTGCCAAACGTTTTGCTGCTTTGTTGCTCGTTACTTGTTGAACACCGCTGACCTGCACAGAGCTCAAGAAACCTTAAAATTGAGCGAAAGTTAAATTCGAAAGGTCAATGACCCCTCGAATGCCAGAGCGGCTTTAGCGCTTCGTTAGTTGTATTAGGAGTTTTTATGCGAGTTTCAAAGTTTTCAAGCTTATCTGCTTTTTCCTTACTGGCAGTGAGCTCGATACTGATTGTGGCGCTGTATTTTTCTTTAGCGAAGTTGAATGTATCAAACCAACAGTTGCAGCACTATCAGTCGCTCAAGTCACAATTTAATCAGCACTTAGTGGCAAAGGTGAATCGCTATTTAAGCACTGGTAATGCCATCGAATTGAGTGATGCAGAGAGTTTACTAGAAGATTTAGTGGCTCGTACTGAAGGGTTGAAACTTAGTCAGTTATCTCAGCAGTTGAATGAACTGCTTGAGTCTTTGCATACTCGCTACTTGGCTCTCGGTAAATTAAGCGGCAATGAGCAGGGTTTATTGATTAATGCTGAGCGAGAGATGCGAGGCTGGGCCGATAGTTTTATTGATTACGGTTTAGCGGCAAAATATGACGATTCAGCCAAGGCCTATATCACCGGTGGCAGCGAATTGCTGAATTCGGTGGCGTCTTTGTCGATGCAGCGTAATCGCTACTTCGCAAATGCTTCAGAGCAAAGCAAGCTGGCTTATGATGATGCCTTGAAGCAGCTCCGCCAACAATTTGAGTTAATTGATAAACAGCCCTTGCTGGGAGTGATGAGTGAAGTGGAAGTGGATGAGTTTGCGCTCGGTGAGCCTGATGAAGCAGTCGATTTAGGGGAAGAAATTAAAGCGGAGCTAGGTAGCTTGATCCAACGTTATCCGAAAGAGCTCAACTCTTCTGCTGAGCTAATTCAGCAGCGAAACATCATGCGTGAGGCATTGCTTGCTGATATAAACCAGTTGACTCAACAGATTGACCAAGCTGAGCTGCAAGTGCTCGAACAGCGAGATGCGGTGATGCAGCGAGTGGCAGCGACTCTTTATAGTGTGGCGGGCTTGATTTTATTGATTGCGGTGGTGATGCAATGGGTTATGAAGCGCACGGTGCTAACACCTTTGCGCGAGTTACGTAATGGCTTTGCTATGTTGGTACAAAATGGCCTGATCGAACGCTTAAGAGTGAGACGTGATAACACTGAAATAGGTGAAATCGCGACTTTCTTTAACCAGTTGCTGGCCAAACAAGAGCAGTTAGAGAAACTTAAAAATCAACAGTTGTCGGTGGTTTCCAATTCACTTGACGCTGTTTCTGAACAGGTGCGCCAAGTCTATTTAACTTCTGAGCAAACTGATCATCAGGTCTCTGAGTCGCAACTGTTGATGGTGCAACTAGGGAAATTGACCGAGCAGTTAAATCAAATTTCCAGTGATGTGGAGCATAATGCAAACGCGACCGAACATGCGATGAATGAATCCCAGCAAGATGTCGCTCAAGTGATTGATGCCAATCAGCGAACCAGTACTGCGGTTGTTCAGGGTCGCGCTTCTTTAGCCAGTTTGGTGGGAGCGGTCAGTGATGTAAGTGCCATTTTGGATGTGATCCGCAATATTGCAGACCAAACTAACTTGTTGGCTCTAAACGCGGCAATCGAAGCGGCGCGGGCCGGAGAGCACGGCCGTGGTTTCTCGGTTGTGGCCGAAGAGGTGAGAAGTTTATCGATGCGGACCCAAACGTCGCTGGAAGAAATCACCGCCATTTTACAGCATCTTAAGCGCTCGTCATCTGAGCTAGAGGTGAATATTGGCGGGATTGAACAGGCCAGTGAACATCAACAACAAATATCCTCTAAGTTGATGGAAACTACTTATCAAGTAAGGGAGCAGGCACAAACTTCGGTAAAAGTGGCGCATCAAGCAGGCCAATTCATTCGTGAGCAGAGTCAACACATGGGAAGTTTCAGCAGTAAAATGAACACTGTGAAAGCTCAAGTGGAATCGGCCTATCAGCTCGCTACCAAAATTGAATCGGATGTTAGTTTGCAGGTTTTAACCATTGTGAACACTCTTAAACCCGCTTAGCGAAGCCTTTGTATTAAAGTGAGGGCATTAGTTAGAATTCGTTTTTAGCATGTTATACTGACATCTTGGCTCAGCAGGAGTCGGTTGAACGTAACAAGAGAGTGAGCATGTTGGAAATTGGACGCCTTAATCAATTAGCCGTGATTGAAATGGCTGACTTAGGTGCCTACCTAGATGGTGGCGAGTTTGGCGATGTATTATTACCATCCAAAGAAGTGCAGCCCGAGCTGGCGCTTGGAGATAGCTTATCGGTATTTGTTTATCGTGATAGTGAGCGTAACCTCATCGCCACTTTACAGCATCCGCAGGTGCAAGTGGGCCAGTGCGCTAACTTGCGAGTGAAAGATATCAATGATGTCGGTATTTTTCTCGATTGGGGTCTAGATAAAGATCTGTTCTTGCCTTTTGCAGAGCAGCAGCAACCAATGGAAGTCGACCGTCATTATGTGGTCTATGTTTACCTCGATAATGAACAACGTATCGCTGCGAGCAATAAATTAGATCGTTATATTGATAAGTCAGACCATCACTACAAAGATGGTGATAAAGTGGATTTGTTAGTCGCTGGGCGTACGGAGTTAGGCTACAAAGTGGTGGTTAACCATCAGCATTGGGGCGTATTGTATTATGACCAAGTGTTTAAGCGGATCCGTGCTGGCTATGCCTGCCGTGGTTATATTCAAAAAGTACGTGATGACCGAAAACTCGACTTGAGCTTAGAGCCCATCGGTATTCAAAAAGCGATTGATATTGGTGATACTATTTTAGCTAAGTTAAAAGAAGAGCAGGGCTATTTGGCGCTCAGCGATAAAAGTTCACCACAAGCGATTTCAGCCATTTTTGGGGTGAGTAAAGGTACCTTCAAAAAAGCCATTGGCCGTTTATATAAAGACGGTTTAATTACCATTAGCAAAACCGGCATCGTGTTAAATAAAGACGACTCAACTCAAGAGTAAATGGGTTGAGGCCAGCTTAGATTTTCGACGACAACAAGGTCTTCTCTCTGATGCTCATTATCCTATGAGCATCCACTCAATTCTTCGGTATTTGAGCTTAAGTATTATCAGATTGAATTAGCATATTTGTTAATAGCTCCTCCCGATGTTCGTTCATCCAGAGTGCCAGTAAATCGAGGGTCGGTTTTAATGTTTTACCCAGCTCGGTAATTTGATATTCGACACGAGGTGGCATTTCTGGATATACATGCCTTGATACGATCCCTAAAACTTCAAATGCTCTGAGTTGTTTGGTCAGCTCTTTCTGAGTAATCGTACCGATCGCTCTTTGTAAAGCCCCGAAGCGAATCACGTCATCGGTGATGATTAATCGGTATAGAATTGGGATGGCCCATTTTCCGGACACGATATTGACAAAATCTACCATGGGGCAGCGTGAGTTTTTTTGAAGTTTTTGGTCTCTCATATTCATTATCTCTTTAGTATCCATTTGGTACCTACTATCTAAATGATACAAGTCGGATAATAATATGTGCCTCCCCCTCAGGCAACTTGTGAAGGTAAAGCTCATGACAAAACGACTCCATAATAAATATGCACTGATTACTGGTGGTACTGCCGGGATTGGTTTAGAAACGGCCAAACAGTTTCAGCTGGAAGGTGCCACTATCGCAGTGACTGGTCGCAATGAAACAGGTTTAGTTGATGCTCAAGCGCTGTTGGGAAATCAGGCCTTAGTTCTAAAAAGTGATGCTTGTAATGTTGAGCAGCAAGCAGAATTAGCACAGCGTTTAATGGATGAATTTCCCAAGCTGGATATTGTCTATATCAATGCTGGCGATGTGACCCATAAGCCCCTGGAAGACTGGGATGAAACTAGTTTTGATCAAGTGATGAATACGAACTTAAAAGGCCCATTTTTTCTGATTCAATCTCTGTTACCACTATTATCCGACTCTGCATCAATTATTCTCTGTGGTAGTGTTTCCGCTCAAATAGGTTTAGCGCAAAGCAGTGTTTACGCAGCCAGCAAAGCGGGGCTGATCTCTTTGGCGAGAACCTTATCCGGCGAACTCAAAGAGCGAGGGATCCGAGTCAATAGTATTAGCCCTGGTCCAACGCAAACGGATGCTTTTAATAAATTTGGCTTGTCGAAAGAAAAACGCGAGGCTCTGATTGAAGAGGTAAAAGCATTGGTCCCCTTAAAAAGAATGGGCTCACCGTGGGAATTAGCACAAGCTGCAGTATTTATGGCCTCGGATGAGTCAGCTTATATGCTCGGATCTGAATTGTTGATCGACGGAGGCGTCGGCAATTTATAAGCAGATTTTGGCTCATCGAGGCTTGATAAGTTTATCACGATTTATTTGGCTCAAAGTGTCAACGAGGGTTGGTTGATACTTTGATGGTTTGCTTTAGAAGCCAACAAAGAGCGGCGCCTGAAACCTTCACTGAGGTTTGAATATTATATGGTGACTGGTGATTTTAACAGGGCTATATTGGCAGGCGATATGCCTGTGCGCCCCATAGATAGTTCAGGTATAAATATGCGCGGCATACATTAGACATAGAATTTTCGTAGTCGATGCCTATTCTGTTTTTAAATCAATTGGATACTCCTCTCGATCGTAAATAGCCCATAGATTTTTTAAGACTAGGCTTACCGATTTAGCTTGCTTTGAACCATGCTTATCCGGTTCTCGACAGTGGAAAATTCGGTTGTTAGGATGGCTGTCTGATTACTGTTAGTCTGGTTACTGTTGTTGATTTGTAAAGAGAGAAACTAATATGAGTTTGAAAGGCAGTTGTCTATGCGGTGGGATCCGCTACGAGATTAATGGAGAACTAAATCCAGCCATGTTTTGTCACTGTAGCAAATGTCGAAAGTCTAATGGTTCTGCCTTCGCATTAAATGCTCCGGTTAAGTCGCTTGATTTTAATTTTCTGGCAGGAGAGCACCTTTTACGGAGCTATGCTTCGTCAGACGATGCGAAGCGTTTTTTCTGTGACACTTGTGGTTCGCCAATATATAGTCAGCGTATGTCTATACCGGAAATTTTGCGGCTTCGAGTGGGTACTTTGGATGATGACATCGCTGTCGAAAAGGCGAGTCATATTTTTGTGGCCAGTAAAGCCTCATGGGATGATATTCACGATGACTTACCTCAATTTGCAGAGCGTCCTGAATAAAGTATCTATCAATTGTGGGCTCGATGACGTTTTTTCATGTGGCTTTGCTTCTATTTTTATGCGGCGCATACAGAAGCTTCATGTTTATCAACTTGGCGTTAGTATATGCTGCAAATTAGACCTAATTGTGAGTGCTGTGATAAAGATTTAGCGCCAGATTCTACAGAGGCAATGATTTGTACATACGAATGCACTTTCTGTGTCGCATGTGTAAGTGAGATATTAGAAAATGTATGTCCAAATTGTGGTGGTGGCTTTGTCTCTCGTCCTATTCGCCCTAAAATGGCGAGGCGCACTGGCGTAAGTATTGGCCACCAGCCTGCTTCAGTTGAAAGAGTGCATAGCAAATATAGTATCGAAGAACTGAAAGAATTTTCGGCAAGCGCTAAACATCTAAAACCGGAAGATCGATGATGCATCAATTTACATCATGATTATAGGTTTGCATTGCTTTATCGCGGGGTGCAGTTATTCGCGTTATATGACTCATAGCGGCTTTGGTGACGGGTTATTCTGAGCTGAATCGCCATATAAGCCGTTAATTTTCTGGGGGATGACTATTTGCCTGTGAGTCATCTCATGCCCACCATACTTGAGCTTTTAGCCTTTAAACTTCGGTTCAAGCAAGCCTGTCACTGCTAAGTTTATCGCAAATATGCTACCAGACAATGGATACTGAGCCTTCTCTGCTGGGTCATCTGTATCAGCGCTGGTAATAAATAAGGTATTTAGCGAATCACCACCAAACGCCACCATTGTTGGCTTTTTGGCTGGCACAGTAATCGTTGCAACTATTTTTCCCGCTGGACTGATACGTACAATTCGACCTCCATCGTAAAGCGCGCTCCAGTAATAACCTTCGCTATCAACGGCTGCGCCATCGGGACGTCCAAAACCATAAGGAAAACGGATAAATTCACGTTGCTTACTCACTGTCCCTGTATCGACATTATAATCACAGGCAAATATCACATGACGTGGCGTGTCCGAGTAATAAAGGGTTTTACCATCGGGACTAAATGCTAGGCCGTTCGAGGTCCAATTTTCCCCTACGATCTGACGCACTGAATGATCGATGTCTAGCGTATAGAAATGGCCACTATAGGCATCTTTGTTTGGATTCAACGTACCAGCAATAAAACGCCCAGCAGGATCACAGCGGCCGTCATTAAAGCGTTGTTGTGGTTTGTCTTGCTCCGGATCGACAATGGGCGTGATACCACCTTGCAAAGAATCGATGGTGACCAAGCCTGATCTTAGGCCAGCAACAAAGCCGCCTTTCTCCCGAATAGCGAAACAAGCAATTTCTTCATCTAATTGCAAAAAATCATCTTGTCCTGTTTTGGGATCAAATGCGTGTAATCGGCCTGCCTCAATATCAACCCAATATAGAAGCCGGCGCTCTGGATCCCAGCGTGGGCATTCTGCCAGTTGAGCACAATTGGCCAGCAGCGTGACGACTTCACTCATGATTTGAGTGCCGAAATGAATTCATAAAACTTTCCTAGGTGTTAGATACCAATCTAACTCATTGTCTGTTGATTGTCGCGGGCTTAAATCACCGCTAATTGCGTGATGTATCAGTCATTAGAGCCACGAGTTACTGCTCTTCATGGCTGGTTATCGACAGATTTATGCTGGGTAATCAGTTGCTCATATAATGAATCTGATTGGTATTCGCAGATGGGAAGATGCCCATAGGCGCTGCTGTTTGGTGTCTCGTCGTTAGACTCAATAGTTTGTATCTCAAGGTTTGTAGGTTCTCCTATTCGACCTTTTTACGATCTGAGCGATAAGCAAAAATGACCAGACTGGTTGTGCCTGCTCCTTAGCTTACGGGATAAGCATAGAACAGAGCTACATTCAGCGCTTGGAATGGAGTAAAGGGAGTCATGAGTTAGAATGGTCATAGCGTTCAGTCAGAAAGTCAATGAAGGCTTTAAGTTGATTCGGAATGTATTTTGATTGCGGGTACTGCGCAACAACATTTCCTTGGTAATCTCCTTTGATATGCCATTCGGGTAATACTTGAATAAGTTGCCCAGAGTCGAGGTATTTAGATACGGTAAAGTCTGGGAAAATCGAAATCCCCAAACCTTGCAATACAGCTTCTCTTCTTATTTCACTATGATTAACCGCCAGAGGTCCCTTAATTTTAATAGTATGTTTTTTATTGTGATGACTTAATGTCCATGAATTATCAGCAGCCGTTTCGCCATAACCGATGCATTGATGCTCCATGAGATCATTTGGATGCGTTGGTAAGCCATGTTGTTGGATATAATTGAGATTAGCGCAAGCAATACGTTTCACTCGGCCCATTTTTTTTGCAATTAAACCTTCAACAGGATTATCGGTAATATGAATCACGAGATCCACTTCTCCCCCAATTGGGTCAATATAATGATCAGCGATTTTCCATTTTAACGAGACATTGGGATAGGCTCGAATAAAAGCTAAAACTATTGGCATCAGAACTTGACGAGCTAAAGCTTTCGGCGCGGCAACCGTCAGGTCTCCTGACACTGTATTTTGATTGACTTGCGCAGCATCGACGGCTTGTTTAGCAAATTTAAGCATATCAAGACAAAGTTGAAATACATCTTCACCAATACTCGTTAGACGTAAGCTTCGAGTGGTTCTTTCAATCAGTTTTTGTTCCAGCATCTTTTCAAGTTTACTGATTGAACGGCTAACAGACGAGGGCATCACGCCTAGTTTGACTGCCGCTTTAGAAAAGCTCCCTTGTTCAATCACTGTCACAAAGGTGACCATTTCGGGCATCAAATTCATGATTCTATTTGTGTCCACAGTGCAATTATCCTTTGCGTATCAGCTGTATTGTTCCGTTTAAGTTACTCATTGATACTGTTGGTGTCAAACGACTTACCGTTAATGTGAATTTAAGGAGCGACTATGAATGACAGCATACAACTCGAAGTAAAAGTGACTAAAAAGAATCACCGGAAACTTTATGTTCCCGTCTTAGAAATTGCGCTTCTGTCGGTCGCTATTTTTTGGGGAACCAGTTATGGCTTAACGAAGCAGGCGCTCATTTATAGCTCAGTGATGGTGTTTATTATGCTCCGTTTTTCGGTTGCTTTTTTATCGTTGTTGCCGATGGCACTTCGAGATATCTACATGGGGCGTAGTAAAGATTGGAAAGTTGCTTTTCCAACGGGATCTATTTTGGCTGCAATTTTCTTTTTTGAAGTGACAGGAGTATTTCAAACCTCTGCGAGTAAAGCTGCATTTTTGATCAGTTTGTCGGTCATATTTACTTCGTTTGTTGAAGTCTTCATTAACAAAAACGCTATCAGCAGGGGGATGTTTTTTCTTGCGGTCTCAAGCGTTGTCGGGGTTTTCTTGTTAACCGATTCTAGTGGCTTGGAATTAACATTAAATCGAGGTGACTATTTTATTTTATCGGCGGCATTACTTCGAGCGATGATGGTGACAACGACTAAGCGAATCACTCAAGATAAGGTCATTACCAACGTAACGCTTACCTGCATTCAATCTTTAGTTGTCGCGGCCAGTGCTGGTGGTGTTATTTTATATAATTCGGGTTTGAATATGACATTTCCAACGAATGTCGAATTTTGGTTGATCATGGGATATTTGGTTGTGTGCTGTACCTTGTTTGCTTTTTTTGTGCAAAATCATGCGGTGAGAAAGTTATCCCCGACCAAGGTTTCACTATTAATGGGCAGTGAACCGATGTTTGGTGCTATTTTTGCGGTGATTTGGCTAAATGAATCCTTATCCGCGTTACAAGTTTTAGGCGGCTGCATTATTTTTGCGAGTGTGATGGTCGCTTCAATTCCTAAAAAAATTGAGCCAAATTGAGTCATAGAGAAAGTACGGACTCAATTATAAAATGGTGTCTAGATTCACTTGACCACTTTCACGGTCCCCGATATTTAGGTGGTATAAAGAGCACCGACTGGGGCTTTAAGTCCATCAATCTAATTGGTATTTGCGGGTCATTCCAGTTGATGTTGATTGGACTTCACTAAATCGCTTAAGAAGTCTGCCATGGCTCTGATCCTTGGCGAATGGCAGAGATCGGCTTGGATCACCAAATAAATAGCTTGATCTATGGCGACATCTGTATCGATACGTACTAAGCCTTGTTTGACCGCAAGAAGGTTAGGTAGCACCGCAAAACCAAGACCGGAGCAACAAGCTGAGAGCTGTGAAGCGACAGAGCTTGTGGTTAGTATTGGCTCACAACCTTTGAGTATTTGTTGCACCCATTGCGCTGCAGGTAGGTGACTTTCCGAGTCATTCCAGCTAATGAATGCATCGTTTTCGTTTACGGAATGGCTTGGCGTTAATTGCTGCTGTTCTAGAAATCCGAGGCTGGCGTATAGCCCGTAACCGAGTTGGCCGATGCGTTTAAAACTAACGTGACCGCTGCTTGGCCTTACCATTCGTAATGCAAGATCGGCATCGTTGCGGTGTAGGTTACTGGTATGGATCCCGGTGAGGATTTCTAATTTGAGTTGTGGGTATTGTTGATAAAACGCAGGCAACGCAGGCAGGATCAAATGGCTCGCTAAATTCTCCGCAGTGGCGAGGCGAATTTTACCCGATAAGCTTTGATTACATTCTGCATCCGAGATAAATGCTTGGCTTGCTGCCTCCATTTGTTCTGCTTTATTTAATAGCGCCTTTCCTTCTTCGCTGAGCAGGTAACCAGTTTGTTGGCGTATAAATAGAGGAAGCCCCAGAGCCTTCTCCAACCTTTCTATTCGTCGGGACAAGGTGGCGATACCGATGCCCATGGTTTGCGCTGACGCTGTCAAAGTGCCATTTCTGGCGAGCGCCAGAAAGCAGCGTGCATCATCCCAAACCAGTTGTGTAACGATGCTTTTTTCAATTTTGGAAGATTGATTGCTAGTTTTGTCTAAATATTTCATTTTTGGAATATGACATGATGTTTGCTTTGGATCAATAAGCTGAGAAATGAATATGAAACAAAGACAACTAGGGCAATCCTTGATGGTGTCATCTATGGGCTTAGGGTGTATGGGCATGAGTGAGTTTTATGGCCCTAAGAATGACGAGCAGTCGATGAAGGTATTAGCCCGCGCGGTAGAGCTTGGTGTCAATTTTTTTGATAGTGCAGATATGTATGGTTCTCATCATAATGAACAGCTGCTTGGTCGTTTTCTTGCGCAAAGTTCTGCCGATATAAAAATTGCCACTAAGTTTGGCATTGTGCGTGAACCCGGAGAATATGCTCGTCGTATTAATAATCATCCAAGTTATGCACGACAAGCATGCGAAGCATCATTACGTCGCTTAGGTGTCGAGCAAATTGATTTGTATTATGTGCATCGAATTGATGTTGAGCAACCCATTGAAGAAACCATGGCGGGTTTAGTTGACTTGGTGAAAGCTGGTAAAATTGCTCATATCGGTTTGTGCGAAGTAAATGCCAGTACCTTGCGAAGAGCGCATGCAGTGTATCCAATTACAGCGGTGCAAACCGAGTATTCTTTGTGGTCAAGGGAGGTTGAACAGCAAGTCTTACCAACTTGCCGAGAATTAGGCATTGGCTTTGTGCCTTATTCACCGCTGGGGCGTGGATTTCTCTCGGGTTTGTTTCGGCAACACCAAGCTTTTGAGCAAGGCGACTTTCGGGCTATGTTGCCACGCTTTTCCGCGCAGGCGATGGCCGAGAATCAACCCATTGCGTCTCTTATCGCACATATGGCGCAGCAAAAACAATGCAGCCCAGCGCAACTTTGTTTGGCTTGGCTATTGTCTAAGGGAGAAGACATTGTGCCGATTCCTGGAACGCGTCGCTTGTCCTTTTTAGAAGAGAATTGCGCGAGTCACGATATCGTTTTATCCGCGCAAGAACAAAGCGCCTTAGAGCAGCAGATTGAAAAGATGCCTTTGTCAGGCGATCGTTATCCGCCTGAGGGGATGGTGGGTTTGAATGCCTAAATGTCAGCCCATTGACTGCTCTCTGATGTGTCTTTTCGCATTTATTCGGTGATTCACTTCAATGGGGCCCCTAGTAAAGCGACAGATGTCGGACTTAGTGGCTTTGCCGCTTTATGCTTCAATACCCCTAATCATAATGATTGCCTATGGCGTATGCTGTTGATAGTATTTCCATTGTTGAAGATGGAGATTTTTGAGATGGAATTGAAGCAATTAAATCATGGACAACGAACTCGCTTGGCCTTTATTGATTTTAGTTTGGAATACTTTGGAGAAGTGAGTCGTAGCGATCTGATTAGTCGATTTCAGACTGGATTAGCGGCAGCGACTCGTGATTTAGCCGCCTATAAACAGCTCGCACCGACAAATGCGGTGCTGGATCATAAAGCCCGACGTTACCTGCGTAGAAACCAATTTGAACCGCTGTTTTCGCATAATCCAGAAGCGATATTAACGGGGTTGTCGCAGGGATTTGGCGATGGTTTATCTTTTCCTTTAGAACCAAGCGATAGCTGCTTTGATGCAGTTCGTCTGGTTCATCCTAAAGCAGAATTTATTGCTGCCATCATGCGCGCTATTCATCATCGAGTGGCATTAAGTTGTGCTTATGTTTCGGTTTCTTCTGGAGAGACTCGCCGCGAAATTGTGCCACATAGCTTAGTGAATAACGGTCATCGTTGGCATGTTCGCGCCTTTGATCGGCAGAGCCAGAGTTTTAGAGATTTTGTTTGTACTCGTTTTACTCAGCTTGCCTTACTCGATGCTTCAATATCCACCGTGGAAGGTCGACAATATGATAAGCAATGGAATCAAATGCTTGAGTTAAATTTGGTGCCGCATCCCCGTATTAAAAACTCATTAGCGATTGAGCTTGATTATGCGATGCAGGATGGTTGTTTAAGCTTAGTTGTGCGTGCTGCATTGGCTGGATATCTATTAAGACAATGGAATGTTGATTGCTCGGCTGAGCATGTTTTGAGTGGTGCTGAATATCAATTAGCTTTGCAGGACAGCTCGGTATTAGCAGGCGTGTCGGGTTTGGCGATTGCGCCAGGCTGGCAGGGCGATTTTAGTTGATGAGCGCTATGTTATTTAACAAACGATGGGTAGTTGAAGATGCGTCAAACTTTACGCGATAAAATTATTGCGGTATGTGAGCAAAAGATCCAGCAGAAGGGCGAGAGTGTTGGTTTGTCTTTTTACGCATTTTTTGCCAATAGAAATGATGACCCAGAATTACTGATGGAAGCTGCAAGCTGGTGGATCCTCGAACATAAACTCGATCATTTTGAGAAGGCATTCAAGATTAGAGCATTGGTAGAGCAGGGTAAATAACTGAGTTAATGGGTGATGTTCACGCCGGACTGAATCGGCGTGATAGTTCAAGCTATACTAGTTTGCGTAGCAGCTGTCCCAGTCTCCGTAGTTTGCATCACCCGCTAAAATATCTAGTTCAACGGGACCGGCAAGTTGGGTAATCACTTCGGTGGCGGTGGTTAATACTTCTTCGAGCGGAGTTTGTTCAGTCAAAAAGGTGATTGCCACATGATATTGTTGATTAAAGTAGGCAATAAATAACTCCCAAGTTTGCTGCTGTTGGACTTGCACTAGCGCTGCTTCAATTTCGTCAAATTTTTCAATATCAGTGACGAAACGAATTTCGGCACAGGTTTGAGCAAAAGGGCCAATCGCCATCTTTTTAAGGTGGCGTAGTTTGTGATGATTTCTAATTTCTGGTTTAGCTAATTCGGGAACGGCAATAATAGTCATTGACTTACCTATATCTGATAAATGTGGCGTGATTTCGCCAGGAAAATGTATGTCGCTACTGCGATTGGCCGCGAGCTTAGTCTAGCTTTGGAAGCGGTGCAAGTGAAAGCTTGGTGCTCTGTTGTAATCATTGAGCGGAATCCGCTTATGAATCGCTGTACCGTTATCCTTACAGTTGTTTAAATTTCATTCACCGGCTTGGTTGTTAATTGAGCTACTATACAGTGGTTAGCAGTATTTAAGCCAGTTTTAGGGGTTTGAATAAGTTTGAGCCAACGCTGCTAGTTCCGAGTCACTACGTGCCATACATGGATGAAGGCAAGAGTTGTCTCTTGGTTATCTGTCCTCTGGTGCCGCTGTATTGTACTCAATGTGTTTTACTTCTAATGTTTTTTAACTTTTGAACTAATACCCACGTTCTCGCGTGTGACTGACCTAAGGCCTGTGGCCTTAGGTTTTTTTTGTATTTTTATCGGTTATTTATCAAACTGTTTAATCAGTACCGAGGTATCGCTACGTGAGTAACCGCGCTGTTGCAGTTTCGCATACTCCGCATCAACTTGTTTAGCAAGGGGTAAATCAATTCCTAGATTTTCAGCTTCATCGAAACAAATGGCTAAGTCTTTGCGCATCCAATCGATCGCGAAACCAAAATCAAACTTGTCGTCAGCCATACTGTTTGCCCGATTTGCTAACTGCCAACTGCCGGCGGCACCGTGCTGAAGAACATTGACCACCGTATTGATGTCCAAGTCGGCCGCTTTTGCTAATTGTAGTGCTTCCGATAGGCCTTGCAAGACCCCAGCAATACACAGCTGATTGACCATTTTACAGCGTTGCCCATAGCCTGCACCTCCGACAAGATTAACCGCTTTGGCGTAGCTGTTAAGTACCGCTTGTACTTTATCTAAGGCGGCTTGTTCTCCGCCTACCATCACAGTTAAGGCACCGTTGATTGCTCCGGCCTCACCACCAGACACTGGGGCGTCTAAAAATTGCAGTTGCCGCTGTTGGGCTTGGGCGTAGAGTTCTCTCGCTAGGCCTGCCGAGGCGGTGGTATGGTCAACTAAGATGCTATTGGCCTTCGTTTTGGCGAAAATGCCATTTTCGCCGCAATAAACTTGTCTCACGTCTTCATCGTTACCAACACAAGTGAGTATAATATCGGCTTGAGCTGCGGCACCCCCCGGTGTGGCAGCTTGAGTCCCCTGATACTCACTCAACCAAGCCTTCGCCTTGGCGTCGCTGCGGTTATAAATGACCACCTTAAATCCTTGTTTACTTAAGTGGCCTGCCATGGGGTAACCCATTGTGCCTAAACCGATAAATGCAACGCTGCTGGTTTGAGATGTATCCATTGGTAATCTCCCTCTGTGGTTAGATGGCTTAAGATTTGTTGCAATGATAGTTACATTGAACTAGTTCAATTTCAAATGATGAGCATGTTTTCATCTTATTATTTGAAAATTGACTTATTTAGCTGAGTCAATCATGAGACCTCCAATGACTGTGAAACAGAATTTTGTTCGGGAGGGTAGTATTTCATCGCAGAGAGCCTTACGTGATTGAGGAATGAACGGTGTGAGCTGCGTATGTGGTCAACATTTTTACAAGCGCGAACGGTGATGAATAACGCCGACAGATTTAAAAGTTCGGCTATTTAATCATTTATAATTGAAGGGGCTGGCTACGATTATAGAGCGTTTGGATCAATATCCGCTCTATTTTGTAAGAGTAAGATGTAGTGAAGGTGGTTTTTGTTTCGTTCTTCAAATGGTATTGGAGATATCAACATCATGAAAAAAAGAGCAGTGACCCAACTTTTTTTAATGGTGTGTTGCTTTTTGGCGGAGCCTATAGAGGCATATGCTGAAGATAGTTCAATTAAACTGTCGGCCTGTGGCCATCATGATTATCCGCCTTGGAACTGGAGCAGTGGCTCGGAAATTAAAGGCGCGTGCGCAGAAGTCACTAAAACTTTGTTTGCAAATCTGGGGGTGGATGTTGATTTGACCTATGTGGGTCCATGGAAGCGTTGCCAAAGTTATATTGAAACGGGGCGGGTTGATATCAATATTTGCTCGTTTATTAATGAAACCAGAAAAAGCTATTCAACATTTATTGCCACCCCAATGGGCTTTAATGAGCAAGCTGTATTTGTGAACAAAAGTGCCCAATTAACCTTCCAAACTTGGCAAGATTTAGCAGGTAAGAAAGCGGGGATGGTACTTGGTGTGAGTATTGGGCAGCGTTTTGATCGATATCTAAAAAACAATACCAATATTGAGCGAGTGACAACTTATCGGCAGAATTTTCACAAATTGTTTCATCAGCGGGTTGATTTTATTCCGGTCGGGCGGTTTTCTGGTTTAGCGATGTTGCAAGCCTTTGGGATTAAGGATGACATCGTTGATTTACCCACTTCGATCCTCACTGGCAATTTGTATATCTCTATGTCTAAAAAGTCCCCCTATTTGTACCTATTGCCTGAAATTGAAAAACAGATGCAAAGCGATGACTATCCGGTATGGGTCAAATCGTTGCTGATTAAGTACGCGGGAGTATATGCAAAAGAGGCTCAACTGACACCGATAGAGTGAGGTTTAGCATTTTGTCATGGTTTACCTTAAGTCCAATGTGATTAAATAAGGACATCTGGTGGCTTACTTTGAGCAGAAGCACTGTTGCTCGGTTGAATTGAGCACTTCATTTTTCTTTGTTGCTATTGCTTGTTGAGTTGCTGGGATGATTGTTGTTGTGGGCAAAGTTGTTATAGTTGCGGCTATTCCAATAACGCCTATCAAGATGAAACGATGCAGCATTTATTAACTGGCTTTAATCCTCAGGCTCGACCACTTTACTTAGAAATTGCGCGATGTATTGAGAATGCCATTCTTAAGAAACAGCTTACCTTTCAGGACAAATTACCTGCTCATCGTCAGTTAGCGGCTTACATTGGGAGTAGCGCGGTCACAGTTCGTCAAGCTTATCAAGCATTGGAAGCCAAAGGCTTGCTGAGCGCGGGTGTGGGCAGAGGCACTTTCGTAATATTTAACGGTAATATGAGTGATGGTATCAAAGGACGCACCGATGGAGAGGTGAATCTGTCCTTGGTTGCCCCTTTAGTTAGTCCTTTGCTCGGGCCATTGCAACGACATCTAAAGCAATTTAGTGATGCAGATCTGGAACGTTATTGCGGTTATGAAGATGGTGCAGGTAATCCGCAACATCTCGCCACTTTTAGTCAATGGTTGCAGCGCCAAGGTGTTGTTTGTGAGGTTGAGCAAGTGATCCCTTGTCATGGCGCCCAGCATGGTTTGCTGCTTGCGATTCTTGCTTGTACTCAGGTGGGGGATCGGGTGGCGGTTGAGTCTCTCTGTTATCCGGGGATCTTAGCGGTATTGCGCCAAACTGGTCGTGTACCTGTGGCAGTGTCATTAGATGAACAGGGGCTTTGCCCACAATCTTTACGTGAACAGCATTCTCAGCAATCGATTCGAGCCTTGGTATTGGTTGCGTCTTGTCAAAACCCCACGGGGAGTGTGATGCCAAATAATCGCCGTGAGGTGCTTGCTGAGTTAGTGAAAGAGTTTGACATACAAGTAATCGATGACGATATCTATGGTTTTCTCAGCGAGGATGAAATCAAACCATTTTATTCATTTGCACCGAGTCAAACTATTTACTTGAATAGCTTATCGAAAAGTGTTTCGCCTAGCTTGCGATTGGGCCTATTGGTTGTGCCTAAAGCTCAGCGAGACGATTATATTCATTTGTTGCGAACAACCCTATGGCTTCCTTCTCCAATATTACAAGAATTGGCCTGTCGAATGATTCGCAGTGGTGACGTCGATCGAATTAGTCAGTGGCAAAAGCAGCAGGCAGGGCAGCGTCAGCAATTGGCGAAACAGATCTTTGCGCAATTTGATTTTGTTGATCAGCAATTGCCAAAGCATCATGCATTCCATATTTGGTTATTACTGCCTCAAGGTTGGAGCAGCCAAGTGTTTACCGAGTTGATGGCTAAACAGCATATTCGAGTGAGCGCCGACTATCACTTTGCGGTGGTCACTAATCAGCAGCCAGCGGTGCGAATTAGTCTCATGGGGTGTCGCAGTATGACACAACTAAAGCAGTCCTTGCTGCAAATTCGCGACGGTTTACTACGCCGCTGTTAGCGTTGATTGAGCGCTCGCGAGATACATTTTTTAAGTAAACCTTGGGTAAAGTCTGCGTTTCACTAAACTGCGTTAGCCGATGATCGACATTGACGTAGATGGCAACATTTCAGATGTATTTTATTGTTTTAGTCAGTGACTCACGGCTGTAAGAACAATCACTAGAATTCAATCAATCCTAGGCGCTTAGGGCAAATTTAAATGCTGTTAGCTGCTTGAATTAAGCTCAGTTTATCGCCAGAGATTTGCGTGCTTTGCATCGCCAAAGATAGAAAAATATTGTCGACTTGTAACAATATTTTACTGAGTCATTCAAATTAAAAAGCAATCCACAACTTGTTTACAGTGAGCTAGTTACAATGTTTTTTGTAGATGAATTACCTTGTTTGCAAGGAAAAATCAATAACAGGAAATGATCATCAGGCCTAGCCTGATCTTGCTCAAATGACGATTGATTTATTTTTGAGAAGATGAGGGGGCGTTGATGAGGTGTAATCAGCTACCGATGTTTGTGGTCGCCTTCGAGGCTATCAAGACGGCAATCATCTTAAATGCTGCGTTTCATTAATCAATCGCTTATAGACTCGCTTACAAGCAGCAAAAATTTGAGTTTATAGGCACCAATCTATTTATCGGTGAATATATGCAAATTTCGACAGTATTAACTCGGTCTATCCAGTATTTATGCCTGAGCCTCATTGGTTTCGCATTTACAACAAACTCATCCATGGCATCTGATTTAATGAATAAAAATGAACCGCATACATCCGCAATTGTATTAGCCGCTTTTGGTACCACATATGATTCTGCCGTCGAATCGCTGTTGGCGATTAAACGAAGCGTCGAAAAAGCCTACCCGAATACACCGGTACGTTACGCTTTTACCTCGAATATAATTCGCAAAAAATGGCATAAAAGACAAAGTGATCAGCAATATCAGCAAGACCACCCAGAAATTCCCGCGTCTTTTTATCAAGTGAAAAATGTATTGGGAACGTTGGCCGATTTACAGAATGAAGGCTACAACCAGATTGTTGTGCAAACCACTTTATTGTCTCATGGCGAAGAGTTTATCGACTTAAAAGCTTATGTGGATGCACTCAACTCTATTGAAACCATCAAGCCGGAATGGAAGCCTTTTAAGCAGATCGCCTTGGGTCGCCCCTTAATGGGAACTTGGGGGAAACAGTACTCTTATTCAGAGGATATAGAAAAATTGGCGACATCTTTAGTCGACGATGTTGAGCAAGCGAAAGCTCAGCACAGCGCCTTAGTTTATATGGGACACGGTAATGATCATCTCTCGACCGGTTTGTATTACGAGTTAGAAGAGCAGTTAAATCAGCTTTATCCTGACCTACAGATCTATGTTGGTTTGGTTGAAGGCCATCCTAATTTTGCTGCCTTATTGCAAAAGCTAAAAAATGACCGGATCCAAACCGTCATGATTAAACCACTGATGGTGGTTGCGGGTGACCATGCAAATAATGATATGGCTGGCGATGAAGATGATTCTTGGAAAGTAATGCTGAGCAAAAATGGGATTGCGGTTACTCCTATCCTCGAAGGTCTAGGCAGCAACGACAAGATCCAACAACTGTATTTGCAACACCTTCGCGATGCGGCAAAAGACGCCAACATTACTTTGAAATAATCAGTTAACGGAGCTGGGCGAAAAACTCGCTAAGTTCCGTATGTTCTCTTCATTAGGTAGACCATCCATTTGCACAAAGCGCTGAACCAAAGCTCAAAGGTCATTATTGAAGCAAGGCAATTAAGCCGTTGTTTTGATCGCACTATAGCTGTCGATAAGGTTGATTTTTCTCTGAACCGGGGGGAGATTTGTGCCTTCCTTGGTCCCAATGGCGCGGGTAAAACCACCATTATAAAAATGTTAACTGGGCTACTTGAGGCAAGTTCTGGGGAAATTTTATATGAAGGTGAACATTTCCATCCCCGCCGTTTAAATTTGAAGAAGTTGATCGGAGTGGTTCCGCAACACAATAACTTGGACCGAGAATTGAGCCTGGTCCAGAATCTGCGGGTGCATGGTATGTTATACCATTTACGAGGTAAGGCGCTGGAGCAGCAAATTGAGCAAAGTTTGCAATTTACTGATTTGTACGAGCATCGAAATAAACCTGCAGAAAAACTCTCTGGTGGTATGAAACGCAAGTTGGTGATCGCTCGCGCCTTAATGCATCAGCCAAAGATCTTATTTTTAGATGAGCCAACGGTGGGACTCGACCCACATAGTCGCCGGCAAATGTGGCAATTTCTGAGTCGGATTAACCAGCAGCAACAGTGCACCATATTTTTAACCACTCACTACATTGAAGAAGCCGAGCGTTTGGCGCAGCGGGTGATTTTTATTGAGCAAGGCAAACTGATCGCCGAGGGCACGCCCGAACAATTAAAAACCAAGGTTGGTCAGTTTGTACTCGACATTCAAGGTGAAAACTTAGAGCAAGAGTTTTTTGAACAGCGCCAAGATGCACTGAGTCGTTTGGCGAATATTACCGATGCACCAGTCAGCATTCGAGAAACCACGCTCGAAGATGTGTTTCTAACGCTCACCGGCAAGAGGCTAATCAAACATGCTTGATGGGATTTATGGCATTTACTATCGAGAGTGCACCATTTTACGTAAAAAATTAGTGCGTACGGTGTTGGCTGGAGCGGTTCCTCCTTTTTTATATTTGATGGCCTTTGGCTTTGGGGTTGGTAAAGAAACTCAGGTGGGGGGAATCGATTATCTCACCTTCTTATTGCCTGGTTTGCTGGCAATGTCGAGTATGAATCAAAGCTACAATATTGCCTCAGAAATTAATATTAGCCGTTTCTACTTAAAGATTTTCGAAGAGTTTTTGTTGGCACCCAATCAGCGTTGGCAAATTGTTGCGGGTGAAGTGTTATACGGTATGACCAAAGGCTTGATCCCTGTGGTGATTATTGCTGTTTATAGTGTGTTATGTGGCGTAAAACTGCACTTTTCAATACTGTTTTTTGCCTCATTAGTCTTGCACTTAGCGGCGTTTTCCTTGATTGGTTTTATTGTGGCATTAAAGATGAAAAATCATCGTGACCAAGCCACCATGAACGCCTTTATTATTACTCCCATGATGTTTCTCTCGGGGACTTTTTTCCCGGTTGATCAAATGCCAAGCATTATTCGGGTGGTGGCGGCATTTTCACCGCTGACATACAGCGCTGAGCTGCTCCGTTCGGCTTTGCTAAATCAAGGGACTTTTAGTTTTCAGTCTCTTGGGATTTTGTTGCTGCTTAATTCATTATTGCTGTGGATTGCTCACTACATTGTTCAGCGAGTTGAAACATGAAGCCGCTGTTGCTCAGCTTATTTATCGTTTCGGCGTTGCTCTCCACCATGGTCGGCCCGCACTGGATTAATCCTTTGGCGATGACCAGTGTTGAGCAAAGTATTCTGCTGGAGTTACGCTTTCCGCGGGTATTATTTGCCGCTGTCATCGGTGCCATGTTGGGCCTTAGTGGCAGTATCTACCAACTGACCTTAAAGAACCCGCTGGCCGATAGCTTTACCACGGGTGCGGCCTCATCATCGGCGCTTGGCGCTGTACTGGCGATAGCGATTGGCGTACCAGTGTACTTGGTCTCGGTGTTTGCCTTTGTCACTGGGCTTAGTGGTTTAATCTTGGTCTATCGGATGTCTTTAACTCAGGGGCGGATCAATCCTATCACCATGATTTTGGCTGGCGTGGTGATGAATATTGTAGCGTCGGCCATGATTAGTTTCTCGAAATACTATTTTGAAGACTCTTTGAACTCAATTGTGTACTGGTTAATGGGCGGCATATTTCTAGTCAGTTGGGACAAGCTCGCGTTGTGCACCCTGATCTTGACTGGCGTTTACTTCTATTTGCAGCGACAAGCCTTAAAACTCAACATCTTAGCTTTGGATGAACAATCGGCGCAAAGCTTGGGGCTAAACGTGCACCGCTTACGCTCGGTCGCTTTTGTGTTATCAACTATTTTGGTGTCAGTGGCGGTGAGCTTTTCTGGCATTATCGGTTTTGTTGGGCTGATTGTTCCGCATGTTGCACGTAGCTTGTTTGGTAGTGACATGAAACTGAATATTTTTTATTCCAGCCTGTTGGGTAGTTTTTTGTTAATGTTATCGGACACCCTTTCCCGAGTGATTATCCCCGGAGGTGCAGAGCTCCCTGTGGGGATTATCACGGCCATTTTAGGTGGCCTATTTTTCTTTTACTTGTTACGTACTCGCAGAGGGCGCTTCTGGAATGGCTAAAATTAGCATTAACGCGCTCTGTTATCAGCGTGGTGACTTCCAACTTGAGCTGGATTCTCTCACCATTTCCGAGGGGGAGAAAGTGGCCTTAATGGGGGAGAACGGTTGTGGTAAAAGTACCCTGATCAATCTGCTAACTGGTCTGATTGAACCGCAGCCAAATAGTGTATTTTATGATGGGTTTGATCTTCGAGATACGCCCCATTTAGCACGGGCTAAACAGTTTGCCTTGTTGTCGCAGTTTTCTGATATTTCTTTTCCGTTTAGTGTTTTTGAGGTAGTGCAGCTGGGCCGATTTGCCTGCTCCAATGGCCAGTCTTTTTCGCAGCAAGACAGAGACAAGACCCAAGCGCTGCTGTCGCTATTGGATATACAGCGCTATCAAAGTAAAAGTTATACCGAGCTGTCTGGTGGCGAGCAGCGTCGGGTGATGTTGGCTCGGGTGCTTAATCAAGATGCACCAATTGTTTATTTGGATGAACCCAATGCCAGCTTAGATATTCGCCATACCTTGCAGATCTTTGAACATCTATATAGTTTGCCGCAAACTATCATTAGTTCGGTTCACGATATCAACTTAGCGCATCGTTATTTCGATCGTTTTCTTTTCTTGAAGCAGGGCAAGCTGTTGTACGATGTAGTGCAACAACAGTTAAGCCCTGCACTGCTTTCTGAGGTGTATGATGTGTCGGTTACTCGCAGCGATACTAGCTTTTGTTTTAATCCCTAACGCTTTTGCTTATCAGCGAATTGTTCTGCTTGCGCCCGCCGCTGGCGACATCCTGATCCAGCTCGGTGCGGCAGATAAGGTAGTTGGGGTGACTCGCAATAACTTTGATTTTCCCAATGCCACTAAAATAGGCTCGCATATCAAACCTAATGTTGAGTTGATTAAGAGACTTAAGCCTGATTTATTAATTATTAGTTCTAATCGTTTTTTCTCTCAGCAAATGGCCGCTTTAATTGACGCACAAACGCTGCTGTATAATCCCTTAACCTTGGATGACATTCTGGTGCAAGTACAGCAGCTAGGCGAGTTAAGCGATCACCAGTCGCAGGCCAAAGCATTAATCGATAAACTCACCCTGTTACGCGCCGAAATTAAGCCTTTAAAGCTTAAACCAAAGGTGGTTTATGAAGTGACCGAGCATCCCTTCATGATTGCGGGGAAGGGCAATATTGTGAATAGTATTATTGAAGCGGCTGGGGGAGAGTTATTTGCGCCCTCGCAACGAAAGATTGCTAAGTTTAATTTCGAGAGCGTGCTGTTTGCCGCCCCCGATTATTATATTTATCAAACGGGACCGATGAATAAAAATCCCACCCCGCCTGCACAAAGAGCCAATTACCAAGCGCTACACAGTCATTACATGAAGGTGGACCAGCTGAGTTTCTCGCGTGCCAATACGGCCTCTTTTTATCACGCTCTAGCCTTAAACCAAGCCTTTGCTCAACAATAAGATCCCTCATTTTCGATGCTCTCAGCGAAATTGGAGCCAACGTTTCGCCTGTTGGTGTCGGCAGCCATATATATACAAGCTAGGTCGTTACCATCTATTTGACATGAAACGCTGTGTTTAATATTTTTTTTCAAAACCTTACTGATACTCTATTGATTAATATAGAATTACTTTGAATGTGAAACAATCTATGTGTGATACATGCTAACTGCATGTGCCTAAAAGATGGGAGTTTGCATTACATTAAGCTGTTAGCTTTAGAGTGTATGTTGCGAAGATTTTTTACTGATGTTCATATTTTTTGCTATATGTTTCGGAGAAAATAAATTGAATTGGGTATTTGCTCAAGAAAGTAATGTTGCAACTAAGTAAGTGATGGATGATAGTTGGAATGGGAGACGTTATTGATACCGACCTTTCTTTAAATATTATCGCGGATTTCCCCCTGACTGGAGTGCATATCGAGAATCAGTGAAGCATAAATCGGTACGGCCCAAAGGGGAATAAACCTCACAAGTCAAATTACTAAAACAAAATAAATAAGACATCCATCGTAATTAGAGAATAACTAATCACGTTATAAAGCGATTCTCTTCAACTAGTGAAATAGAAGCTTGAAATGGCTGTCCTTATCGAACAAGGCTTGAGTCGCAACTATAAGATAATTAATATTTTTTGTGTTTTTAGACACGAATTTTCAAGACAGTCAGCTTAAAACTACTTATTCATTTTGCTCAAAAATCAGCTTAAAAGTATTTAAATTTGATTATCATTTTAGTGAGCGTTTGCAAGCTAATGAGTCCCCATACGATCAAACATGATGGCTTGCTCGATCAATCATTGTTCTTCCACAATAGGCTGGCCGCAGGGTATCACTATCTTGTCTACCCATCATAATAATTTGTCATCTCTGACAAAATGAACCGTAGCGCACAATTTGTCCATGCTTGGCTCTTTACAATCAGTTAAGCAAAGCAACGATGGCGTTTTATAGCCACTTTTATCGATAACAATTAGTGAGGCTTAACATGGACAAGATCATTATTTCCCCAAGTAAATATATTCAAGGTTCCAAGGTTATGGCGAGCATCGGCGACTATCTTAAACCCTTAGCTCATAAGGTGATGGTAATTGCCGATGGTTTTGTCACCGAACTGGTGGGCGCGACGGTAGCGAACAGTTGTCAACAATCGCAAGTTGAGTTGAGCATGCTTGAATTTACTGGCGAATGTAGTCGACCCGAAATTGAGCGCTTAACTGCGATTGCTGAACAACAAGGAAGCCAAGCGATTGTTGGAATTGGCGGCGGAAAAACCTTAGATACTGCCAAAGCGGTGGCCTTTTACAGCAAGCTACCGGTGGTGATTGTGCCAACGATTGCTTCGACCGATGCACCAACGAGCGCCTTGTCGGTTATTTATACACCTGAAGGGGAGTTTAGCGAGTATCTGGTTTATCCACGTACCCCAGATATGGTGATCATGGACACCGCTATTATTGCCGCTGCGCCAACCCGTTTATTGGTGTCGGGGATGGGGGATGCTTTATCGACCCACTTTGAAGCGAGAGCAAACAGCATTTCTAACAAGGCGACAATGGCGGGTGGCGCACCAACTCGAGCCGCACAAGCGCTGGCTAAATTGTGTTATGACACCCTGCTTGCTGATGGCTTAAAGGCTAAAATAGCCTGCGATCAAAATTTATCGAATACTGCTTTGGAAAATATTATTGAGGCGAATACCTATCTTTCTGGGATCGGTTTTGAAAGTTCTGGTTTAGCCGCCGCACATGCCATCCATAATGGTTTAACCAAGCTTGAAGAATGCCATCATCTCTATCATGGTGAGAAGGTGACATTTGGGACCTTGACTCAGTTGGTACTAGAGAATGCGCCGCTGGCTGAAATCGACGAAGTCATTGAGTTCTGCCGCTCGGTGGGTCTGCCGACTAACTTTCAAGCCATGGGGGTGACTAAGATTAACCGTGATAAATTACTCGAGGTTGCAGAAGCGTCTTGTGCTGAAGGGGAAACCATTCACAACATGCCCTTTGAAGTCACGCCAGAGTTAGTATTAGCGGCAATGTTAACTGCCGACCTACTTGGTTCTCGCTAGTGCCGTTTTGCGCAGTAGTTTGATGGACTCACTGAGTACCTTGAGACTCGAGTTTGGATTGAGGCCGCTGTATGCGGCCTTTTTAGTTTCTATTTTAAGCCAAAGCATGGGACATTTTTGCTTGAAGGTATGCTTTGATTCAGGAGATTCATCGCGATTTAATCTATGCGATGTTTGACATTCGCGTAATAAATTCTAGTTTGATTCGTTTTGCAGCCGAAACCTGATTTTGAATGAAAATTGGCTCGATGTGGTTATCGCAGCTGTAACTTTATTAGGCTTTATTGTGGTTGTTGGGCAAAGGCGTCAGGTGAAAGCTTGAAGCTTCGCCATGCTGGAAACTTTAATCATCGGTGTTTCCTTTGGATTACCCTTATACCTTTATCTAAAGGAAAAACAGTTTTTGAGTGCTGATTTTTGGCTTGATTCTGTCGCTGAATAAAGGCAGATGAGGTGCTAAGAATTCTTTATTGAGCTTTTGTTCATGAGCCGTTGCGCAGCACACAATCATTGGGTTTCGCGCAGATCACCCATCTTGACAGTGAGCGACGGACTTGTGCGCCGACACTTTGCCTAAGATGGGCTGCAGCAATGGCTTGTTGTCAGTTTTCTTTTACTCCGTTGTCATCGGTGGTTGGATATTTGCTGGTGATGGCACTTGATTAAACTTGCTCCAGTTCAAATCATCCAGAATTAACAATACGCAAGGCACGATGATCGAAGCCAACAGGGTGGCCGAGATCAAACCAAAGGCGATACTGGCAATCAGCGGGATCAGAAATTGTGCCTGAGTGCTGGTTTCCGTTAATAAGGGCAATAAGCCGGCAAAGGTGGTTAAAGAGGTGATGAAAATCGCCCGAAAACGGTCGTGGACTGCGGCCTGACAGGCCTCCATCAAGCTTCCCCCTTGAGCGATATTTTGTTTCACAAAGTTCACCAGCAGAATATTATCGTTCACCACGATCCCGGCAAGGGTGGCAAAGCCAACCAAGCTGGGAATAGTTAAATCGAGCCCCATACCAAGGTGACCCCAGACGACTCCTATCCAGCCCATGGGGATGGCCAGCAATACCGCCAGAGGTTGGCTGTAACTTTGAAACAGGAAGGTGAGGATCAAGTAGATACCTATCACTCCCAAGATAAAGAAGGTTAATAACGAGCGACCGGTGTCGGCACTTTCCTTATCTTGCCCTTGCGAGACAAAACTAAGTTCGGGAAACTTCTGCTGCACATTGGGGACAAACTCTCGATAAAACTGCTGCATGATTTCTCTGGCATTGGCCACATTGGTATTAATATTACCCTGCACCGTGACGGTGTTATTGCCATTGATCCGGTTGATTCGTGAGTAAGCCTGTTGCTCGCTAAATTCAGCTACGCTGGAGAGTGGCACCAAACGCCCATTACTGGCAGTCACGGCTAAGTCTTTTAGCCCTTGTAAGCTAGCCTGAGCGGTGAAATCAGCGAGGCGCACCGTAATGTCTAGGGTTTCGGCCTGTTGAAACACCGTGAGCTCGGTACTGCCTTTAACCGCACTGCTTAGAGTTTGGGCAATTTGCGCGGCGTTCACGCCCATCACTCCAGCTTGATCTTTTAGGCTCACCAGGATCTCAGTTCTGCCTTTGCGCTGGTCGCTGGACAAGTTAAACACGCCATCGAAACCTTTCAGCCATTTAATCAGTGAGCGGCTCACCTGATCCAGATCATCTAAGGAAGCGCCTTGCACTCGAATATCGATACCATTGCCGGCAATCCCTCTTTCTTTATCGGTGAACTTGAGTGACACCACATCGGCGACTGGCCCCACTTTCTCTTTCCAGCTTTGGATCAAGCTCTTAATACTCTGTTGGCGAAATTGCGCGGGCAGCAGATCGGCACTCACCGTCGCCATATGAGGCCCCGATTCATTGGCGTCTAGATTACTGTTGTAAGTGATGGTCGTGCTATTAATTAGCGCTTCAGACCGAGGAAAAGCCTCGGCATAATCTTGATTCAGCTGCACTAAAGCCGCCGATACTTTTTCAACGACCGTTTCAGTTTGGCTGAGTAAACTGCCTTGTGAAAGCAGAATACGAGCCTGCAAGGTATCACTCTCCAAGGCGGGCATGGCCTTAAATTTCAACCAGCTGGCAGAGAAGGTTGCACTGGACACAAGCACTGCCATTAACAATAAACCTAAGGTGAAATAAGGTGCGCGCATCGCTTTCATCGACAGCGGGACAAACTGGCCATCTCTTAATTTTTCAAAGCCGGCAATAAAACGCGCGCGCACTGGATTCGGTTTCGCCTGCAAGTCACTGTGGGCAAGGTGCGAGGGGAGGATCAGCAGCGCTTCGACTAAGCTCACTAACAGGGTGATGAGCAAAATAATCGGTATATAGCGCAGTACGTCGCCCATTTTCCCGCTTAAAAATATCAACGGACCAATCACCATCAGAGTCGTAGCAAAGGAGGCCAGCACGCCGGGGAACACTTGTTTGCTGCCAACAATGGCCGCTTCAATCGGCGGCATCCCTGCTTGGCGCTTCGCGGCAATGTTCTCGGCAATAATTAAAGAATCATCCATCAATAAACCAATGGCGACGATCAGGCCGACCATGGTCATCATATTGATGGTATAACCGAGCACGTGCATCACAAAAATTGAACCCAGAAAGGACACCGGTAAGCCCATCGCGACCCAAAAACTAAAGCGAATATTAAAGAAGGCCCATAACATCAGGAAGGCCAATAGCAAACCCTGTATGCCGTTGCTGCTAAGAATGCGTAAACGTTCTTTGATGTTGACACTAAGGTCTTGAGTGATATCGAAACTGACCCCCTGCGGTGCCATGGCTTGCTCTTTCGCCACTAAGCTCTCTAATGCCGCTTTGACCTTGAGCGAGTCTTGAGCGTTGCTTTTTGAGATCTGTAAGATCGCCGCGCGCTGGCCTTCGAATAATATTTTATCTTCATCGAGCGCAAATTTTTGCTCCACCTCTGCAATATCGCCGAGTCGCAGTTGGGAGCCCAATTCACTACTTTTAATGATGATGTTTTTTATTTCGTCGACACTGTTACTCTGTTGTGCCAGACGCACGCTGGTCTCAGCCAAATCGCTGCGAAACACTCCAGCTGGCGCATTCAGGTTTTGTTGTTCAACCACCGCCGAGAGATCAGCAATACTCAGGCCATATTGTTTGAGCGTCCAGTCAGACACTCGAATTTCAATTTCTTGTTCGGAAAATCCGCCGACACTGACCTGAGCAATCATCGGATTGGCTTTTAAACGCTGCTTCACTACTTGCGCAAACAGGTAAAGATCACGCGCCGACATATCGCCACGAATCGCCACACTGGCAACTGTGGCAACCCGGTCCAATTTACTGACGCTGATTTGTTCAACCCGTGCCGGAAAATCGTGAATGGCATTCACCTGCTGCTGAACGTCGGCGGTGATGATGTCGATGTCTTCGCCAGAATTAATTTCGGCATTGGCGATGGCTAAGTTTTCTCTGGCATCACAGCTGAGCTCTTTAATCCCATTGAGTTTGTCGATGGCATCTTCCAGTGGTAGGCAAATTTCTTCGAGTACCTCGTAGGGAGAAGCGCCGGGATAATTAACCCGAATTTCAACATCTTTAGTCGGGGTGAGAGGAAAGGTATCTTTCTGTAATTTGGGAAGCGCAAAGGCACCGAGTAACAGTAGCGCTAGCATCAATACATTGGCACCGGTGGCATGGCGAGCAAATAAGGCAATCATCATTGACCCTCCATACTTTGCGGCTTCGACGCTTTAAACCCAGTGGTTTTATCCAGCCATGCTTGAATTTTAGGATCGACCTGCGGTTTTAGTTGCATGCCTGTAACTGCCGGTGAAAGCTGACTTAAGACCACCTTATCATTGGCCTGCAGACCCGATTGGATCACCGCAATTTGCTGTTGAATAAAGGCGACCTTAACTGGCCGAATCACCAGTTTGCCTTCTTGACCGACCAGATAGACCTGATCATTGTGAACGGCATTGGCTGGGATCAGCAGCTGCTCGTTTAATACCGGTGCTTTGAGCGTGACTTGCACGAAGGTATCGCGGATCAACGGCGGTTTTTCACCGGGTTTGGCTTGCTGATAAGGATTATCGATGTGAACCATAATGCTTTGACTCTGGGTTTGCGCATCAATTTGCCCTCCGGAGCGACTGACCTGTGCCTGCCAATGGACCAGCTGTTCGCCCACCTTGAGTGAGACCCGCGCGCTTAAATTGTTATGCGCAGTATCTTCCATGGGCGCAAGGGCAGTGGCCTGATGTAGCGGGCGCATTTTGCCTAAGGGAAACTGAGCCTTAACCTCAACCGCACTGATCCCGTCGGCACGAAGTAAAGTTTGCCCCTTGCTAACGTATTCTGCCTTATCGACCAAGGTCTCGGTAATGCGCAGAGCAAAGGGGGCAACAATGCTGGTATTGATGAGGTCTCGCTCGGCCTGAGCCAACTGTATTTGTAAAACCTGCTGCTCCGCCTGATTGATCACCAGACTGTTTTTTAGGGTTTGCAGTTGCTGTTGGCTACTGAGTAGTTGGTGGCTTGCGTTGTCTTTTTCAGTTTTTGAAATGTGCCCGGTGCTGCTTAATTTTAGAATCCGCTGATACTCGGATTTTTGCAGCTCATATTCTTGCACGGCAATGTTCAGCGATTCGCTAATCGTGCGGTCTTTAAGCTGGGCCACTGCAATCTCGGCATTCAACTTCGCGACTTCCAGCTGATAAGTGGATGGATCGAGCTTGAGAATCACCGCCCCCTGCTGGATCACTCCGCCATCGGCAAAATCCTGATGGACCCAAAGAACTGTCCCTTCTAATTCTGCTTGCGCCTGCCACTGTTGCTCGGGTTCGGTGTAACCATAACCTTGTACCATTGGCTGAATTTTACGTGGCAGCACTTTAAGGACTCGCACCACCTTTTTGGGAGGCGCTTGAGAGGCCGCTGGCGGCTCGGCTTTCATACTTGAAGCAAAGGCAAGGAACAGGCCACCAAGTATCAGGGGGGGAATAATCACGAGTCTCTGCTTCCAGCTGAAGTGGGACATGTCGCTCTCCTTGGACAATCACATGTAATACGTGTTTTTTTGTGTTTTAAAAGTTGTATTTAAAGCTCTAAATAAAGAAGCCACTGGGTAAGCAGTGGCTTAGCTTCGATTAGAAGGCTCGTCCTTTTCCTTGGCCACCTTCTCTTTGACCACCTTGTCGCATTCCTCGTTGGTGATTTAATTCATTCTGGTCGAGGAATTGATCGCCATTACTATCTAGGCTTTCAAAGGTCGGCGAGTTGGCTATGTTTTTTAAATTGCGACCGGCTTCGGTTTGTTGTGCGATACGCTGGGCCTTAAAGGCATGAAACTCGTCTGCACTAATCCGTTGGTCCTGATTGGTATCCATTGTTGTGTAGGCTGGCATTTGTTGGCGCTGACTACTGTTGTTATTGCCTTTAGCTGTGGCATAAGCTCCGAGGCTAAGAACAAGACCTAAGGCGGCAATTGCTGAAATAGTTAATTTGCTGTTCATCATGTATCCCCTCTTGTTTAGTTATTTAAAGGATAGCGATTTGAATGTATGGCAACGTCAGTCAATGTAAATACTTGTAAAATATCAATTAAATAAGGGTGTAAATGGTATGTGTTCGTATTCTTGTTGGGTGTGAAGCGATGCTAAGTGCTGAGAAGGGAGGGTATCGTTTGGTGCCTTATTTAATGTTTGTTGTAACTCAATTAACCTTTCTTCAAATCGACTCACATTGGTGATTGGTAATCCTCCCATTATTAACCGCATTTATTCGTAGAATTCATGCTGCCGTTTTTAGTGGTGGGAACCCTCCATTTGCAAGGTGTGGTCGTTGATGATTGTAGAACCATAACCATTGGGTCGCCCGATCTTGAACCTCTTCAAGTGTGTCAAACAAATACTTACTCACTAAGCCAAACCTCATAGTACGGTTGAACCTTTCTATATACGCGTTTTGTTGTGGGTTCCCTGGCTGAATATAATCGATTCGAATGTCGTGGTTGTTGGCCCATTTAATAAACGCATGGCTAATGAACTCAGGACCATTGTCGCAGCGGATCGCAACAGGTTTGGTTCGTTGTTCGATGAGCTGCTCTAAGATCCGAGTGACTCGTACTGTGGGCATTGAAAAATCAGGTTCTGACGCCAGACCTTCACGTTTGTAATCATCTATCACATTGAATAAACGGTACTTCTGGCCATCAGATAGCTGATCATGCATAAAGTCCACGGACCAAACTTGGTTTGTTTTAATCGGCTCTTTAAGAGGCTCTGGCGTATGGCGATTCAGGCGTCGTTTTGGCCTAATACGTAAGTTTAGAGCCAATTCGCAGTAGATCCGATAAACCCGCTTATGGTTCCATGTATACCCTTTAACGTTCCGCAAATGGTGAAAACACAGGCCAAAGCCCCAGTCAGAGCAGTCTTCACTGTTGCACAGCGTTACTAACTCTTGAGCTATCAACTCATTCTCAGGTTGAAGCTTCGATTTATAGCGATAGCAGGTCTCGCTGATCCCAAACCAATAGCATGCACTTTTAATGCTGATGTGATAGTTCGCCACCGAACGCTGAGCCATCAATCGACGCTCACAGGGCTTCACCACTTTTTTGCCATCGCCTCTGAGATCACCTCTGCTTTAAGGCGTTCTTCCGCATACATCTTTTTAAGCCGTCGATTTTCATCTTCGAGTTCTTTCATCCGCGCCATAAGGGATGCGTCCATACCACCGTATTTCGAACGCCACTTGTAAAAGGTTGCGTTGCTCATTCCATGCTCACGACAGAGCTCAGGAACAGGTGTACCAGCCTCAGCCTGCTTGAGAATAGATAAGATCTGACTGTCCGTGTAACGTGACTTTTTCATGTTGAATCTCCTGTATTTACTATACGAGAAAATTCTACTTTTGCATGGGATTAATTTTCGGGGGGATTACCTTGACACTCGGCTGCCAAAAAGAACTTGAGCTAACAAATGAGAAACCTGACAAATATGCCATTACCTTTTTTATCGTTTTCTTAGAACGATGGCGCTAAATCAGGAGATGCCATTGGAATACAAAGGCGTTAATCGGCCATTGCAGGGCGAGATCGCGAACATTTATTAATCAAATGTTGACTAATTATCAAACGAAAGCTGATTACTAAACAGTCGCTTTAATTGTGCTGTTTTCGAAACCTGGTTGGTTTGAAATCAAACTGTATGCAAAATGAACACTCACGCTCTCACCCTGTCGGCCATTGTATTTTAAACATTTTCAGGATAAGCCCAGTGCGGAGCTGTATACAGGTGGAGGGGCCAGAGGTTAGATACCTGCGGCTACTTGATTATGTATTTGCGTTTTGTACTGTACTTATTTTTACCCAAAATGCTTCTTGGCAATGATTAATAAAATTTTTACGCTTTGGGTTAATGTCATAATCTTCAGGCTCAAATAAAACTTCATAATTGATAAAGGATTCTTCACAAGCCACTTCTGTATTCGAAGATTCAACGTCCTTCTCAATACTCTGCTTTATCGTTACACCATTTCTAAACTTAACTATTTGCTCTGAATATTGAGTAACAACCCCATCATCTTCAACTAACTCATTTACAAGATTTCGCTCAACAATCAATTGATTTTCGAGTGAGTTGGTTATTATCGATACATATGTAAATAAGTTGTTCATAATATAAATGCCATAAAATTGAGGCTCACATAACGCCGCACTCTAGCGAACTCCCTCGTAATCCTTAGGATATTCATATAAGTAAAACTAATTAGACAGCCATACTAACTATCCAATGAGCATCAGTCGATGTCATCAACTCAAATCAACTTTGAAGAGCCAACTTGTTCTTAAAAATCTTACATACTGGGGCGTTAATCAAGACAAGATATTCAAAGAGATATTCAAGACAGCCATTTTATTCAAGAAAGATATTCTAAGTAAGCGATATTCAAGACCAATTAGAATGGCTGTCTAGTTATTTTGTAGTTATTTTTTGTTCGTACTCTGAAGCCAAAGTGGTTTGCAGATAGTCATCGCTGACTTCTAACTTATAAACTGTTCTCGATTGGACCAAGCAATTACGCATTTCTTCGCGAGCATTTTCGTACAGCAAACCCGTTAATTTGTGGTCTTTTTCCCATTGCTCTCGACTAGGCCACTGTGCATAACCCACTAAAATATTAGGCTTATCAGATAGGTGAAGTCTTGAGCCAAAACTACCACAATGCTGATAAATTACCTTTGTCACTTCAAGCCATGCTTCTCGAAATGACGCTTCCGTGCCTTCTTTTATTTCAAACTCATAGACTGCTATAAACATTTTCCATCCTCCCCGAGTGTTAAAACGAGTTATTCTCAGTTATTCTAGACAGCCACTTTTGGGCTTCAATTGAACAGCCAACATCATGCAATGAACATTACTTATCATCCGCATAAAAAGCAGCCTGATACTGAAAATTGCAATCTTAATACACGTTTTTACAACGAAAATCTGCAACAAGCAAGACGGCAAGCGCTGCGATTCTAGATAACCTGAATCACTCGCGAGTCAATGAAATTGAACCTGTAAGTTCTTAATCTAGATCCAGCCAGCGCTTGGCAGCTGCCATGCCTTTGATGCGAAGTTGATTGTGCTCACGCTTATAGCGTTCTAGTGAATGCCCAGCCCCAACCACGCTGGCAAAGTGATGCTCTAAGCCAGTGCTTAAGGCTAACCAGCTTTCTTCATCGATTTGTAAGCGCTGTAAAATGGGCGCTTGTGCATCATCGATATAGCCACGTTTATCTTCTCTGATAACTCGACCGGTAAGTTCCACCAGTTGCAGGTAATCTTGTAACTCGAAGGGTAAACCTTCGGGCATGGTTTCTCTGGGATTGCCGACAAAGGGCATCAGAGGTTTGGGCTGTTGCCCTTGTTTGGCTTGCTGAATGCGCTGTTTGATACTGGTGTGGTCTGAGGTTTCAGGCGTACTCGCTATATTTGAGCGAACCGGGTTTAAATCCACATAGGCCATACAAGCTGCTAGGGCTGCTTCATCTAAAAGCGCTTGAGATTTAAAACGCCCCTCCCAAAAACGACCGGTACATTGGTCTTCTTTATTGGCAGCTCGAGCAATGTATTCATTCAAATGGAGCATAAACCAGCTTAAATCAAAGAGGCGAGTCCGATACACTTCGGCGGTGGCGTGAATGGCCTGTAGTTGCACCTCACTTAACTTTGGACGTAACTCAGAATTGAGATACATCTGAGTCAGTAAGGTGCCTTGGTGCAAACAATGCCAGCGTTCCAAGACTTCATCCATGGACCAGGCTTCGGCTTTGGCCTTATCAATATGCAATACCACATGGGTATGATTACTCATCACTGCATAAGCACAGACATCAATGGCAAACACCGCGGCAAGTTGCAGCAAATAGTCTTCCACCCACTGTCGTCGATGCTCATAGTTCTTGCCCGTTTGCTTGTCTTCGCCACATAAAAAAGCCCGCCGAACACAGCGGGAAACACAGTGATAATAAGGTGTATCCGATAAGCTCACTTGCGACTGTCTTGACCTAGGCATGGCAATAACTCCAAAAAAACACTATTGATAGTTTAGACTATTACCGAGTTCTGGCTAGTTGAGATGGCTGTCTAAATATTTGTCCTGCTGTCTAAATATTTGTCCTTTATCGTTACACCATTTCTAAACTTAACTATTTGCTCTGAATATTGAGTAACAACCCCATCATCTTCAACTAACTCATTTACAAGATTTCGCTCAACAATCAATTGATTTTCGAGTGAGTTGGTTATTATCGATACATATGTAAATAAGTTGTTCATAATATAAATGCCATAAAATTGAGGCTCACATAACGCCGCACTCTAGCGAATCCCCTCATAATCCTTAGGATATTCATATAAGTAGAAGGACGATATTCAAAAGATATTCAAAGAGATATTCAAGACAGCCCCACCTTAGGGCTTCAATTGAACAACCCGCCAATTAGAATGGCGGTCTAAATATTTGCAGAATTTCGACTCATCGTTGAGGGCAAACTTGAGCGAGAACGCCGAAGTTTACCCCATTTTCAATGTTATCGTGGACGCAGACAATTTGTCATCAGATGCCTTCAAGCGTGGCTTTGATGGTATCTTCAAGGGCAATGGTTGGACGACCAATGAGGCGTGACAGGTCGCGGCTTTCACTATAGAGTCCACCTTTGGCTGCACCAACCTCTGAATTAGCCAAAAGAGTGGCAAATCCTTCTGGTAAGCCCGCGCCAAGTAATAACTGAGCAAACTCTGCTTCTGGCATATCTTTATAAGCAATGACTTGGCCTGCTGCTTTGCTAACTGCTGCCGCGTATTCACTAAGTGTAAATGCTTTATCGCCGGCTAATTCGTAAACCTTACCAGCTTGTTTGTCGCTGGTGAGCACTACCGCTGCGGCTTCTGCATAATCGAGGCGGGGAGCGGTTGAATATTTACCGTCAGCTGAACTACCACATATCACACCGTGGGTTAGGGCCATAGGAATATTCATTGTGTAGTTTTCGGTATACCAGCCGTTGCGCAATAGGGCGTGAGGGATCCCTGATTCTGCTAATAGTTTTTCCGTTGCAATATGATCTGCTGCCAGTGCTAAGGGGGAGCTATCCGCGTTTAATAGGCTGGTATAGGCAATAAAAGGGATGCCCGTAAGTTTGGCGGCGGTAATGACATTGTGATGCTGAGATTGTCGATTCTGCATATCACTTGAAGAAATCAATAATAACTTAGTGATACCTTTAAATGCTGTGTTCAGTGTTTCTGGTTGATCGTAGTCAGCAAGTCGGAGCTGGATCCCTTTTTCAGCGAAGTCTTTTGCGTTGTCAAGGTTGCGCACGGCAGCAACAATTTGACTGGCATCGGTTCTTTTTAATAGAGCGTCAATTACTAAACGTCCAAGTTGACCAGTGGCACCTGTAATTAAAATCATATTTTCTCCTATTAATTTTATCGCGTTGAGGCGTAGAATAAACGACTCGCTAACATATAGTAAGTACGCACCAAAAGGTAAGTATGAAAAGAGTGGATGAAGAATATGGCCAGCAGCCAAAAGTAGGGTTTTCAGAACGTTTCATCCGTGGTGATGTTTTTTCTGCTCAATGCCCCTCACGCGAAGTCTTAAAACATATCACCAATCGGTGGGGCGGCTTGGTGCTGATAGCCCTTAAACTGAACCAAGGACCAGCTTATCGATTTAGTGAGTTGCGCCGTCTTATCCAGGGGGTGAGTGAAAAAATGTTGGCACAAACCTTAAAAATGCTGGAACAAGATGGTTTTGTACAGCGTACTGATTTTCAGGTTGTACCACCTCATGTGGAGTATAGTTTAACGCCCTTGGGTGCCGAAGTTGCGGTGCATGTGGTGGGTTTGGCGGATTGGCTCGAAGAGCATATTCAAGACATTTTGTCGCATCGCAAGCTAAGCTGATTCCGGCGTGCCACCATTAAAAATGGGTCCTTGCTTAATCCGTTCCGTGGTGAAGGAGCGCCTCATTTGTTTGTTGCAGTTTATGATTCGCTTTCCATCGCCAAAGGAGAGTGCTTTACAAGTATAGGGGGGAAGATTTAGTCTCTCTTGCGAGACTAAAGAGTTATTCTTCGTCCTTTAAATTGCAAGCCATGATTCTCGGTCTCGAAACGAATTTAGGAGAAAACTTAATGAAGCAAGTGGGGCGGGTTTACCTGTTATGCGGAAAAGTTGCGAGTGGCAAGACCACCTATGCCAGAAAACAGGTTCAGCAAGGGAGGGCTATTTTGTTGTCGTTAGACGAGTTACATCTTAGTATTTTTGGCTCAGAGCCAACTCGAGAGCAAATTGACGATAGCTATGATAGTTGTTGTGCTTACCAACAGAACTTAGCCTTAAAGTTATTAAATTTGGGGATCGATGTTTACATCGATTGGGGTTTTTGGAGCCGAGCCGCACGCGTACAAGCGAAGCGTTTTTTTGAAGCGCAAGGTATGGTGGTTAGCATGATTTACTTTTCGCTGACCGATGAAGAGCGCCTGGCGCGAAACCGCCTACGCAATGCGGGCTCTGATCCCCATTCTTTTAAAATAGAAGAAAAGGATGTGAGTTTGTTCGATAGTTACTTTGAAACACCGAGTCCTGAGGAATATGACCTTGTGATTGGGGCTGAGCATTAAGTCTTGGTTTTTATTGTATCGCTTGATATGAATCGGGTACGCACGACATTATGATTTGTTTCGGCTGCTACTTCGCCCTATGACTAGTATTTAGTCTAGGCAAACCATCCGTTTAGAGCACTATCGGTGAGATTGCCGAAGTGACTCTATTAATGGCTGTCGTTTGAACTTGTGGTCGTTTGAACTTGTGACAGAACAGACTTTTTAAATCTACTGGATCAGTTAAGGCGTATTGAGCGCACTTAACAGCCAAATTTTAGCTTCATCCCAAGTGGTTGTTTGCCCATCCATTAAACGGCCCAACATCACTCCCATCAAAATGTGGTAGGTTTTTTTTGCTGATTGCTCTCCGACATATTGAGCAATGAGTTCAAGGTACTTTTTTTCGGCGAGTTGCATATGCTGATCAGCACGAACTTGCTGGCTATTCATGCCTCGAATGTAGTCGAGTACTAACCCTATTTCATTCGCAAACCGTTGTTCAATTTGTTGCATCAGTGATAGCAGCGCATCAACTCGTTCAGTTAAAGGCGCGGTTAAGCAGAGCTGCGATAATTGCATGCCTTGCTGAGTGATGGCCTCGAGACTTGCAGAAAATAAACTCTCTTTACTAGGAAAGTAATGGTACAGCGCGCTTTTCGACAAGCCTAATTCTAGAGCCAGTTGGCGCATGCCAAGTTGTGAGTAACCGTGCTTTAAGAACAGCTGTGCAGCTTGCGTGGCAAGCTTTTGTTTGTACTGCTGGCGATCGACAATTTTGGGCATAACCTGTCCTTTTATAGTCCGTTTGGACTATAAGTCTTTGGCAAATCAGTCGCAAGCTGATATTTTATAGTCCAGTTGGTCTAAAATGCCAAGTGCTTAAGTACAATCCCAGATCATGAACTGCTGTATATCATGCTATTGCTGCTTATTTCGATTTTAGACCTCTGAATATTGGCTCACAGATAAGCTCGAAAGGAATTATATGATGTTTATTAATTGGCGTTATCCCCAACCTCGCCGCGGTCTTGCTGGCGCGATCGATAAATTTATTGGCCCTGGAGCTACTCGGGCTGAGTGGGGCTTGCAAACCATCATTCCAGCTGTTGCTGCAATTGCCGCTTTACTGAACGCTTGGCAACTTGGTGCTGAGTGGACTTGGTGGCAAAACATAGTGGCGGCCTTGATTGCATTTGATGTGATGGGTGGAATTATTACCAATGCTACTTCTAGTGCAAAGCGCTGGTATCACCGAGTGGGGCAGGGACGCAAACAACACCTGAATTTTATTGCGCTGCATTTTCTCCAATTGAGTTTGATTTCGTGGTGTTTCTTAGATTTTGATTTTGTCTGGATTGGTATTGCTGGGCTCTATATGATGGGTGCGGCTTGGCTGATTTTAACGACCGTTTTATATTTGCAAAGGCCTATGGCGATGGCCTTGTATTCTGGAGCCTTGTTGATTTCGCTCTATGTATTACCCGCAGCCTTAGGTCTCGAATGGTTTTTACCGATGTTTTATCTTAAGTTGTTGGTGAGCCATTTACCGCAAGAAGAGCCTTACCGGCCAAGCGATGAAGTGTGATTGTGGTTAACGATAGATTTATTGTGTCTTGGCTAAATGCTTTATTTGGGTAAGCGCTTTGATGTATTGATCGTTGTGGTTGATAGTTATCGTAAACTTTCGACATCACTCGATACAGAGGTTGAATTTGGTGCTGTGCAATGGTAATGCTATTTATCCATTTAGGGTAGATGGCTTAAATATCAAGGGATAGTGATGAAACCAGCGAAGGAATACATTGGCAGTTGCCACTGTGGTTCAGTTAAGTTCAAAATAAACAGTGACTTTAGTGAACTAACGACCTGTGATTGTTCTATTTGTCGACGTAAAAACGCTTTAATGGTGAAGGTTCATGAAACTGAGTTTACTCTACTTACCGGTGAGTCATCGTTGAGCGAGTATCAATTCCATAGCCATACCGCGAAACATTTTTTCTGTAAAATCTGCGGTATTTACCCGTTTCATCGAAAGCGGGTGACGCCTGATTATCTTGGGATCAATGTGTTTTGCTTGGATGATTTTGAGCCCAAAGATATACCTGTAAGAGCAACCGTTGGCGCAGGCATGAAATGAAGCGTATACCAAGCCTAAATGACTAAACTGTGAGAGTTTACTGCACTAATTTATTATTGGTGCCTTATCACGCTTGATTCTACTACTTGCGTCATAACAAAGGGTGATGAGTGACGATCTCTTTGCTCACTATTTCACTGAGATACTCATAGAAAATATAGTATTTTTTGTTATTAAGATTAACTTTCTTCTTAAAGGATATGCGTATGGGCATTGCAGTTGTCATTGCCTTGTTGGCTATCATTATCTTGATGTTTTTTTATTGGCGAACCGAAAGCCGCCAAGCACAAAAGCCCTTCAATAAAAGTGAGATTGAAGCGTGTGTTGCGCAATGGAAAGGCTGGATTGAAGTCTGCAATTCAGAGTTTAAACCGATTTTTCAAGGCAAGGCTCTTGGTCAGGCCGATGGATGGGAGGGACTTTTGTTGGTAGGCGTTTTGATCGAAGATAATATTCCTGCGCCGCTTGCCCAAGCCCTTAAGCGCAGGAATCCCGCATGCACCTCGGAAGGGCAGTTCTTGGTTCGCTGTTTGTCAGCTCACGATAAAGATTTCATCATGTCTGGGATTGAACCGCCAGAGAGAATTACTATGCTTGAATCACTTCTTGTTGCGCCAGATAAAATTGAAAGTCGGATGGTCCTGAATTCTGAATACCTTGACGCTATAGACATTCCCGAAGGGATCCTGCAATTCGATATTATTTGGCAAAACTCAAGCAAGCAGGCCGCCGGATAATAGGTGGCTTCGACCATCATTGACGCCTCTATAGTGTCAATGATGGTGATAACTAATTCCCCTCCCTTAAACAACCAATCTAAGCTGCTACACGGCTCCCTTTTAAAATAAGTTGTGTTTAAAGGTTTCGCTGTTGAGGTGTCTTCGGTCACTCCTTATCCGCTTATTTATTAACGAAAATTTATATTACCCAGTTATTGGAGTGGTTCATGGCGAACCTCTGCCAATTTTTAAAAGAAAGGCTTGAGTGTCTTTGCTCGCTTCACTTTACGGCACACTGCTGGCTGCGCCTAGTAAGCTTTTATCTGGAACATATCAAGTATCAAAATTAAACGGGTCAATCATTCCTTGCTATATGTGACAATTTGTAACCAATTGTAATTTTTCCTAGCACCTCTTAAAACAAAGTTTTAGCCCCTCAAAGGTAAATTTTGCTCCTTTGGGTAAAGCTTATGGTGGTCTTTACTCTATAGAATCAAATGGTTGTAGATTAGCTGTGTGTTGAAAAAATATGCGCGATATCGTCATTGAGAGAAATTCTTTGGATGCGCTTCCATATTCATGTCACCAGCAATTTTACCGTATAAAAACTAATAAAATTAGATCAAGGAGTGAAGGATATGTTAGAGCTAAAACCCAAAGTAGGTCTTGTTGCATTGGCCGTGACCATTACTTTGAGTGGCATGATTGCTGGGTGTAACGATGATGACGAAGTCACAGTAGACAGAACCAGTGACACTTATTATAAAACACTCGCAGAATCGATGCTTAAAAGCCTGACCCTCAGTGAGAAGCTCGATATTGTTGCGGGCCCTGGGATGGATTTAAGCACTTATGCTGGGATCGATCCAATTAACCTACCTGAAGAGAAACAAGTAGACGGTGTCGCGGGCTATATTAACGGGGTAAGCAGTGATAGTTTAAGTATCCCGGCGGTTAAATTAGCCGATGGCCCCGCTGGTTTACGTATATCCCCAACCAGAGAAGGGCTTGGTGGTACTTACTATGCAACGGCTTGGCCTATCGGGACCTTACTTGCTTCCACCTGGAATACCGAGCTAGTTGAGCAAGTAGGCCAGGCTCAAGGGAATGAAGTTTTAGAATATGGCGTGGATATACTGTTAGGTCCCGGCATGAATATTCAACGTAACCCTTTATCGGGTCGAAATTTTGAGTATTACTCTGAAGATCCGGTTTTGTCGGGGATGATCGCTTCGGCTATGGTGAACGGTCTTCAGTCTAATGGCATCGGCGCAACTCTTAAACACTTCTTCGCAAATAATGCCGAGACCAATCGCTTCTTTCTTGATTCAGTTGCCGATCCCAGAACACTTCGAGAAATTTACTTAAGAGGTTTTAAAATCGCGGTTGAGCAATCGAAGCCGTGGGCAATCATGAGTCCTTACAATTTGATTAATGGCACTTATGTCAATCAACGCGCAGATATACTGACCGATATTCTACGCAACGAATGGGATTACACCGGCTTGGTCATGTCAGATTGGTTTGCTGGCAATGTTGCAGGATTTTCAACTGACTTTTCCGGCATGGTTGGACGGGATGAAGACTCAGCTGGCAAACAAATCGCGGCTGGCAATAATTTAATTGAGCCTGGTAATTTGAAAGGTGATTTAGAAGCTGCGCTTGAAAAGGGTGTGTTAACAGAGGAACAAGTCGATACCAGTGTGGTGGCGATTTTAACCCAAGTACAAAAAACACCGTCTTATAAACAGTATGACTATTCAAACAATCCAGACTTAAATAGTCACGCGGCGCTTGCGCGAGAAGCGGCTGCAGAAGGGATGATTCTTTTGCAAAATAATGCTTCAGCCTTACCGTTGAGTAAAGGTAAAAGCTTAGCCTCATTTGGGACTGTGCAAATTAATACCTTAAAAGGCGGCACCGGTAGCGGCGATGTGAATGCGGCTTATACCGTTGATATTGCCAGTGGTTTGGCACAGTACTACACCTTAAATGCTGACTTGAAAACTTTTTATACGGATTACTTCAACGAAAACAGTTACAGCAAACAAGCCTTGCTTGGCAGCTATCTTTTTGCCGATGAACCTTCGGTTTCTGATAACGCAAACTTACCAACGCTGATCGCAGAAGCGGCTGAATCAAACGATGCAGCAATCATTACCTTGGGGCGTCAGGCGGGTGAAGGTGAAGACCGCACCAATACTCAAGGAGACTATCTGTTAACGGATGAAGAATTGGAAATCATTGACGCAGTATCCAGTGCCTTCCACGCCAAGGGTAAAACGGTCACCGTGGTACTGAATGTTAACGGCTTAGTCGATACTTCGCAGTGGGGAAGTAAAGTTGATGCCATTCTTCTCGCCTATATGGGGGGGCAAGAAACTGGGGTCGCGGTTGCTGATATTATCTCGGGTGAGGTCAATCCGAGTGGTAAATTGGCGCAAACCATACCTGCTTCTTATGCTGATGTACCATCGGCAACAACTTTCCCCGGTGTCGATGTTGATGCCGATGGGCTGGCGGATAAGTCGTATTATAACGAGGGCATTTATGTTGGTTATCGATACTACACCTCGTTTGATAAGAGTGTCGCCTACCCATTTGGTTATGGTTTGTCGTATACCGACTTTAGTTATAGCGATACTGGTATCAGTGCAAACACTTTTGCTTCCGATGGTGCGTCTGGCCAAGTCACCGTGACCGCAACGATTAGCAATGTAGGCAATGTGGCAGGAAAAGAAGCGGCTCAGGTGTATGTTTCAGCACCCGAAGTTAAGTTGAAAAAACCAACTATTGAGCTAAAAGCATTTGCTAAAACTAAACTTTTAAATGCAGGTGAATCACAAACTTTAAGCTTTAACATCTCGGCGGAGACTTTGGCTAGTTTTGATGCTGAACATCATCAATGGATTGTTGAACCCGGTACCTATCGTGTTTATGTTTCACCATCATCAGATGTCTCAAATGTAGCACCGCTTACCTTCTCGGTTAATCATGAGATTGTGATTAGTGAGACCACTCCGGGGGCGCTTGCCTTAGCTGAAGGGGTTGTGGCCAGCGATTTTATAACTATAAACGAGTAGCCTCTCATTAAATGCTTTAACTTGGCTGAATCGTGATGCTGCGTACTCAAAGTGAGTAGCATGTCAGAGGAACTAAGTAGCATTTTTTAAGAGTTTGCCCTAGGTCGTACTGGCCTAGGGCCTTTTTATTTATATCGAGCTTAGCGATTTCTATTGCCCAGACTGTTGTTTGTTTAGCAGGCTGGTGCGATAAGTTTCATCACTCCCGCTAGTTGATCATAGCAAAATCATCCTCAATGAATTTACCATTCAGGATATAAACACTGCCATTTGTATAACAATAAAATGAAATCCTTTTCAATCACAAATTGGAGATGTTTATTTGACTGAAGCCTCAGTTTGTTTGTTTTCATGCGCACTTTTTCAGAAGAGTCGATTATGGTCAGTCTGGAAATGACCGAAAGAGTCATTAGAGCTTGGCTAACAGATACATTCGAATTAAGGAAATATCATGAACAAGGTAGTTTTACTGGGGCTGTTAACCGCTTCTCTTTCTGCTCAGGCAGAATGGGAATTCCGGGGAACCCCTAATGGTTGGCAAAACACGCCACTGGAGCAGCTTGCAAGCAATCACTATCAAACTTGCCAAAGTTTTGGTAACAGTGATCCTCGCTTTAAAATCGTTTACATTGCAAAAAGTAACTAAATAAGGTTACTTTTTACAATGTAATCTATTTGAGTTACTATTCGTTGAGGGGACCCTCCAACTAAAGGATGTTTATGGCCGATGTTGCAGTGTTAAGTGGAGATATTGTGGGCTCCAGCGACTTACCAGCGGACATTTTTGCTGAACTGATTGGGTGCTTAAACCAAAGTTTAAGTTTACTTTGCGAGCGTTACGATGCGCGTTATGAAATGTTCCGTGGGGATGCTTTTCAACTGGTGGTGAATCAGCCTGGTTGCGCTATCGACTGCGCTTTAACCATCCGCTTAGCCTTAAAATCGTTTGGCTCGAAACGGCAAGGTTTTGATGCTCGCATTGGCATAGGGATTGGCCAAATCGACCCTTTAGATGAATATGTGTCGCGTTCTAGTGGCCAAGCCTTTGTGTTATCGGGGCGCGGTTTAGATAGCTTAAAGCGCCAGTATTTAGCCATTTTTGCCGACAATCCGCAGTTTTTACGTGGGATTGACTTACTCACCAAGTTTGTTGATTTGCAGATCCAAGAGCTTACAGTCAAACAAGCCCACGCCTTAGCCACCTATTGGCAGCTCAGCGAGCCAAGCCATGCGGCCTTAGCCAAGTGTTTGAATAGCTCCCGAGTTAATGCCACCAAGTTATTGAATCAATCACAGTATTTGCTTCTCGACGAATACCGCCAACTATTTAGGCAACTTACGGAAGAATTTTTTAATGGAACCCTTACTATTGATGCTCACTAGTGTGGGCTGCGCTTATGTTGTATTTGAATTTTATCTCAGTCCTCGACGTTGGCCCGAGCAGATCCAACAGACGAAGTTACGCGCTGCAGCCTTGTATATACGCGCTTTATTTATCACGCTGTTATTTGCGGGCATTACCAGCTTATTTATCGGCGTTTCGATACAGTTAGCACTGGCTTGTATCACCTTGTTCTTTGCAAGCCTTATTATTCCTTTAGTTGGCGCTTACTTACCTTTGAGTGCCGCCTATTTATTCGGACAACAAATTATTCATTTGGCCGTACTAATGGTGTTATTGGTTGATTTAACCAACCATTGGGAAGGCTTTACCCAAAAGTTGCTGCAACTGGTCGATGCGGGTGGTCTGCTGGTGGTGCTGGCTTACCTGCTGGTTCTTAAACCCAGTTCATGGCTATTGGCATTGTTATTAAAACGTTGGACCCCCAGTGTTCCGTCGACTCAACCGACCCTTGATTCGGCGGGTCAGACAATTGGTATGGTCGAGCGCAGCTTAGTGCTCACTTGCGTACTGATAAACCAGTTTGCCGCCATCGGCTTTATTGTGGCGGCGAAATCGATTTTTCGCTTCGGTGATTTAACCGGGAAAAGTGATCGCAAACTCACGGAATACGTGATGCTGGGAACTTTGTTAAGTGTTGCGATTAGCGTATTTGTTGGTTTGGCGGTAAAGGCTTTGATCGAAAAGTAGCGCTGTATGACCAGTTTTTTTGTTGCGCGCAGGCCGAGGGCATCGAGTATAGTTTAAAGTGCTTTTCTTGAATTGTATGACAAATCGAGCGTTGTCAACTCATGGTCTACGCTTTTTCGTTAGACTAAGCAAAGTCTTAATTCCGGTTTGGTGAAAACTTAATTGAAAATAGTCTCCGTGTTTAATATCACTCTGTTACTTATGTTTTGGGTTTCGAATGCTCAGGCGGTTACTGATCTACAGCGTTGGATGCTAAGTATTCCGGTTGATGAGACGCACAATGGCCGAGCCGATAATATTAAAGAGCGCGAGTTGGTCGCGGGCTTTGCGTATTCACCTTATTTTGAAGTGACAGCCGACCGCTTGGTATTTCGCTCGCCCGTTCAGGGGCCAAAAACTTCATCGAATACCAGCTATACACGTTCGGAGTTACGCGAAATGCTGCGCGCGGGCGATAAGCAGATCAAAAGCCAAGGGGTGACGCGCAATAATTGGGTTTTTTCTTCAGCCCCGGAGCAAGACCAGCGTTTAGCGGGCGCGGTTGACGGGGTGATGGAAGCCGAGCTTGCGGTTAATTATGTCACGACTACGGGTGATAAACGTCAGGTGGGGCGAGTGGTGATCGGGCAAATCCATGCCAACCACGATGAACCAATTCGGCTCTATTATCGTAAACTGCCACAACATCAAAAAGGTTCTATTTATTTTGCACATGACCGCATTGGTCGAAAAAATCAGTGGATTGAAATGATTGGCAGCAAGTCTAGCTCAGCCCCCGAACCGGAAAACGGGATTGCGCTGAATGAGCGTTTTACTTACCGCATTGCGGTGAGCGGCAACTTGCTGACGGTTACGCTGAAAAAAGCGGGCGATGAGGATATCGTGCAACAGCTCGACATGTCGCACAGTGGTTATGATCAAGGCGGTCAATATATGTACTTTAAGGCAGGGGTATACAATCAAAATAAGTCGGGTGAGCCAGACGACTACGTACAAGCAACGTTTTATCGTATAGATGTTTCTCATTAAAGGCTTAAGGCGCATACAGCTTAAGAGATAGTCGGTATACTAATGGTCTTCTCGTTCCCTTGTTAACCCCGCATAAGGTTTTTCATGAGCGCTTCCCTAGAGCAGCAACTTCAGGCCAGTTTTGGCTTCGATTCCTTTCGCCCTGGCCAACAACAGGCGGTTCGTCAGTTGCTGGCGGGCCAATCGACTCTGGCCATTTTTCCAACGGGCTCGGGCAAGTCTTTGTGTTATCAGTTTAGTGCCTTGCAGCTCCCGCATTTAACTTTGGTAGTTTCACCTTTATTGGCCTTAATTAAAGATCAATTAGAGTTTTTACATGCCAAGGGTATTGCGGCGGCTAGCCTTGATTCAAGCTTGAGCCCGGCGCAAAATCAGCAAGTGATGAGCGAGGTGCGCAGTGGCCAAACCAAGATCCTGATGGTTTCGGTGGAACGATTTAAAAATGAGCGCTTCCGCCAATTTATTCAAGCGGTGCCTTTATCGATGCTAGTGGTGGACGAAGCGCACTGTATCTCGGAATGGGGGCATAACTTTCGACCCGACTATTTGAAATTGCCAACTTACCGGGAACAACTGAATATTCCCTTGGTGTTGCTGTTAACAGCAACTGCCACCAAGCAAGTCAAATTAGATATGGCGCGGCGTTTTGCAATCAGTGAACAAGCCATTATACAGACTGGCTTCTATCGTAGTAATCTTGATTTAACGGTGACGGCGGTGACCTCGCAAGCAAAAGATCAGGCCTTGTTGCAGCTGATCAGTCAACAACAGGGCGCGGGTATTGTTTATGTGACGCTGCAACATACCGCCGAGCAAGTAGCCAATCACTTACGAGCCCATCAGGTCAACGCCCAAGCCTATCATGCGGGTTTTAGTAACGAGCAACGTCAGCAAACGCAAAACGATTTCATGCAAGATAAGCTGCAAGTCGTGGTGGCCACCATTGCTTTTGGCATGGGGGTTGATAAAGCCAATATCCGTTTTGTGGTGCATTATGACTTGCCCAAATCGATTGAAAATTATAGCCAGGAAATTGGTCGCGCAGGGCGCGATGGCTTGCCATCGCAGTGTGTGACACTGGCCAATCTGGACGGTTTAAGCACCGTGGAAAACTTTGTCTATGGTGATACACCGGAGCTGAACGCGATTGAATATGTTTTGGAAAACATTCGTCAAGAGGGCCAGGGTGAACAGTGGGAGTTACAGTTAAATCGTTTGTCGAGTGCTGCAAATATTCGCCAGTTACCGCTAAAGACCCTGCTGGTGCAGATGGAGATGCAGGGGCTGATCAAGCCCTTGTACGCCTACTATGCCGACTTCCGCTACAAGTTTATTCAAGACAAGGCAGCGTTGTTGGCGATGTTCAAGGGCGAGCGACAGCAATTTATTGCGGCCATTTTTGAGCATACCCAAATGAAGAAAATATGGGGTAGCTTAAACTTCGACAGCTTATATCAAAGTTATCGTGCGGAACGCTCAAGGGTGGTGGCCGCTCTAGAGTACCTACATGAGCAAGGTTTGATAGAGCTAGAAACTAAAAAGATTACCGAGGTCTATCAACTCAATTTAAGCGCGTTGGCAGAGCCGACTCTCGCCGCTAACTTGCATCATTATTTTTGTGATAAAGAAACCAAAGAAATTCAACGAATTGCCAAGTTAGTCGGTTTTTTTGAGTTAGATAGCTGTTTGAGTTACCAACTCGCGGGATACTTTGATGATCGGCAGGCACCGCAGCGTTGTGGTCACTGTAGTGTATGTCGAGGAAAGGTGGCTCGCTTGAGTCATTCACAAATTCCGATGGTGCCTAATCAAAGTCAGTTATTGAGTGACTTACAAGGCTTGCAACAACATATACACAGTAAAGCCGATGGGGCATTTAGCCAAACCTTAGCTTGTCGTTTTTTGGCGGGTATTAATGTGCCTTTATTTACTCGTTTGAAAATTAAAGCGTTGCCGGGCTTTGCGCGTTGTGAGCAACAACCCTATGCCGATATTATGACGCAAGTGCAGCGATTGTGGTCTGAGTTAATGTAGTTGAATTGTTTTAGATCAAAGGCTTGAATTAATCACCAGACAATTCACGATGAGCGCTTCAATCTCTACCATACTGTAAGGAACGCCGTAGCGGATTATTTACATGGGAGCAAGGCATGACTATTCTCAGACATGGCATTACTATCGGAATTGAACGCTTAGAAACTCGTTTATTGCTGTCGATGAAAGCTTGTGGCACCTTGACTCATCAGGACTATCAACAAGTGACTCCGTTGCTTGAGGCGGCTTTAGTTGAAGTGAAGCATGCGCCGGTTCGGGTTTTTTTTGATGCCACAGAACTTGAAGGCTGGGAGCTTAGAGCCGCTTGGGACGATTTTAGACTCGGTCTTAAATACGGCCAAGATTTTGATAAAATAGCTATTTTAAGTCAGAAGCAATGGTTGGAATGGGCATCCAAGGTGGGGCGCTGGTTTGTCAGTGGTGAAGTGCAAATTTTTGAGAATGAACAAACTGCCTTAGTGTGGTTGGAGCAATAAACGGTAGTGACAAACCATGAAAAATAAGGCCAGAGCAAAGTCTCTGGCCTTATTTTTTAGTCACTAATCATTAAGCATTAAATTTGCTCATGACTTGCTTGTTGCATCGGGCTTTCCTCTTCCTCTAATATTTCAGAGCTGGCTAAATATAAGAAATGCAAATGACGTTCGTATTGGCTGATCACATCAACAATAATTTGGTCTTCGGTATAACCAAATACATCGTATTGCTGGCCGCCTTGTAATAGAAATACTTCGGCTCGGTAATAGTCATTATGCTTTTCGTCGGCATAGCTGGGCATCACAAAGTGACGTAAGCGGATCCCATAGGCGAAGTTTTCAGCTTCTTCCTTATAAATGGTTAAGCGGATTTTCTCACTATCTTCAATTAACTTGGCGTTTAGCCCATTGGCACTGAAGTGTTCGACCAATTGCATAAATGCCGGGCGTACCACTTGGCTCACAAATCCTTGTGCTTCGGGCCTTAAGGGGTGAACTAACAGTGAGTCTAAGCGGTCTTTCCATGAAATATTTGCCTTGGAAAATTGCACCGAAGTATTATGGGTTTGTACGCTGTTTTGTAGCATGTAGTCGTGTTTTAGTGCTTTTAACAAGGCATAGCAAAAACACAGTAAGACAAACATAAACGGAAACGCCGAAGCGATGGTTAAAGTTTGCAAGGCTGCTAAGCCGCCTGCAAATAATAAGGCTGCAGCAATAAAGCCAATTAACAAGGTCCAAAAAATTCGTTGCCATAATGGGGTATTGGTTTCGCCGCCTGCAGTTAAGGTGTCAATCACCAAAGCGCCAGAGTCAGCTGAGGTGATAAAGAAAGTGGTCACTAACAATACCGCAATACCAGATAGCAGAGACGAGAAAGGAAGTTGTTCAAAAAACACAAATATTGCAGTGGCAACATCGTGATTGACTGCTAAAGCTAATTCGCTCATCGCATCGCCAGCAATCAAATGAATTGCGGTATTGCCAAACACGGTCATCCACAAGAAAGTGAATCCTGAAGGGATAAACAACACGCCAATAATAAATTCACGAATAGTTCGGCCACGAGAAACCCGTGCAATAAATATCCCAACAAAAGGTGACCAGGAAACCCACCATCCCCAATACAACATGGTCCAACCGCCAATCCAGTCTTCTTTGCGATCGTAAGCATATAAATTAAAGGTACTACTGACCAGCTCACTCATATAGGTGCCAGTGTTTTGTACGTATGATTTTAAGAGCAACTCGCTGGGACCAAGCAATAACATGGCAATGAGTAGCAACAAGGCTAAAAACATATTCAGATTGGATAAGCGCTTAATCCCGCCATCTAAGCCTAAAACCACAGACACGGTAGCCAAACCAATCACCACAACAATTAGGCCAAGCTGTACCCATTCGTTTTGTGGAACATCAAATAAGTAACTTAAACCAGCGTTGAGCTGTTGAACGCCAAATCCCAAAGAGGTGGCGACACCAAAAATTGTCCCGACCACTGCAAAGGTGTCGGTGGCATGGCCAATCGGCCCATAAATACGATCACCAATCAGTGGGTATAAAGATGAGCGGGGTAATAAAGGCAGCTTATGTCGATAGCTGAAGTAGGCTAGTGATAGCCCCACTACCGCATAAATCCCCCAGGCATGCAGTCCCCAATGGAAAAAGGTAATCCGCATCGCTTCTTTGGCGGCAGCAATGCTAGCAGGATCGCCCACTGGCGGTGACAAATAGTGCATTACTGGCTCTGCTACACCAAAAAACATCAGGCCAATGCCCATTCCGGCCGAGAATAACATCGAAAACCAAGAAATATTGCTGTAGTCGGGTTCCGAATGGTCGGGACCCAATTTAATGTCGCCTAAGCGGCTGACCATAATGAACACGACAAAAATAAGAAATATCGCAACCGATAAAACATAAATCCAGCTGACATTCGTCGCCAACCAAGATTGAATCAGGTTAAAGCTTGTCCCTGTATATTTGGGGCGTAAGGCTGAAAAAATTGCGATCGATAAGGTGATAATTAAGGATGAATAAAATACCGGAGCATTTATTTTTTTAGTTAAGCGCATTAAAAACTCTTGTTAGGCAGGTCTGCCATAAGACAGAAATATGATGACTGCTATCACACCACGAGGAAGCCAGAACGTGGGGGTAAGCTTGTGCGTAATATTGAGTTACGCGGAGTAAACAGCCGAAAAAACACGTTAATACTATTCTTCTTAGAATAATACTTCACTTACATGTGCATTATTCGGCGTATTATAACAGATGTGTCCGCCTTTTGCTGGCTAGTGAATCAAGAAGAAAATCGCCATGCTAAGGACTGCGGTAATGAGCGCATTGCGGGTAAATATTGCCAGTAAGGTGGCGAGTACCGCACAGACTAGATAGGGGTTATCGAATCCAAGGCTTAACTGTCCATCCCGAACAAAAACGATGGGGGCAAAAATAGCAGTGAGCACCGCAGGTGCAGAGTAACTTAGAAATTGTAGCGCACCTTTGCCTAAACGTAGCGGAATACGCGGTTCTAAAAATAAATAGCGACTGGCAAAAACAATCCCTGCCATAGCAATAATGCTTAACCAAATCATAGGGTCTCCTCACGCCACCGCGCGTAAGCGGTGGCCAAACTCATCGCTAAAATGGCCGAGATTAATAATCCACCCGGTATCGCAAATAATTCACAAGTGACGGAGCTCACCAAGGCAATCAAAACACACAGTAAGCCCGAAGCTTGTTTGATACTGGGCACGACTATCGCGATAAAGGTGGCGGCGATGGCAAAATCGAGTCCCCAGCTGTCGAGATTTGCGATGTTGCTGCCAGCAATAATGCCCACTGCCGAGGCGATATTCCAAGCCAAATAGAAGCTTAGGCCGCCGCCGAGGGCAAACCAAGGATCAAAGGGTTTATCGACGCCTTTATTGGCAATCGCAAATAACTCATCGGTGAGTAAATAACCTAAAACAAAGCGCCACTTGAGCGGTAGTTGGCTTACCTGAGGGCGCATCGCCATGCTATAGAGCAAATGGCGCGAGGTGATGAGTAGCGTGGTGAGCAGCATACTGAGCAGGCTGGCTCCAAGTTTAAACATGCCTGTGGCCACTAGTTGTGCCGAACCGGCAAATAAAATGGCTGACATGGCTTGGCTTTGTAGGGGACTTAAACCTGATTCTAAGGCATACGAGCCTGCTAGAATTCCCCAAGGGATCACCGCAATCGTCAGTGGTAATACCGCCAAAGTACCCTTTAAAAATGCGCTGATTTTATTTGACCAGCGGGAATGTTGAATGTAGCCGATAGTTGTCACAGGGATCCTATATTAAAGCTGAACTTCTTTAGCATAGCGGCCAGGACTGACGCCTAGCGCACGCTTAAAATGGCGGTGAAAGTGGCTTTGATCATGGAACCCACAATCTAAGGCTACTTTAAGCAAGGGTTGACCTTGGCGCAGTAATTGTTTCGCTTGCCTGAGCCGAGCTTGGATCTGATAAGCGTGGGGTGGCATACCATAACGTTTCACAAATTGCTTCGCCAAGTGGCAAGGACTGAGATGTACCAGTCTGGCTAGTTCACTTAAAGATACATTTGCGGCAGGCTGCTCGTCTAAGCACTGCTTTACCAGTATTAGTGCCTTGCTGGCCGGTTTGAGTGAGCATTGTGGTGGCACACTTTTGCCATGGCTCGCCATTAGTTGACTTAGGCAAGCGTAGACCAAGCTCTCACGTAATAGTCGATTGCTTGAGTAGTTTAAACTGTGGATGGTATTTCGCAGTAATTGCGCTAGTGCTGCATCTTGTACCACGGCTTGGGTAAAGTAGGGAGCAAAGTTATCACTTAGCCCCTGAGCTTGGTTGACTTCGGCAAACTGTTCGGGGGTTGGATATATGGCTTGATAAGACCAGCCCCCTTCGCTTGCGGAACAGCCGTTATGGATCTCATCGGCGTTGACTAAAATGATACTATTGCTGGGCGCGATATGATCCCCGCCAGTGCGATAAAAGCGCTGTGCGCCAGTCTCTATAATGCCAACCGTAAAACCTTCATGGCTATGCCGAGAAAAGTTTTGTTTCTCATAGTGTGCCTGCAGAATTTCGATGCCACCAAGTTCATCGGCAAACTGATAATGTGCTTGTTCTTTTGACATTTCACTCACCTCCTTGTTAGCAATTTAAGATCGTCATCATAGCCTAATTGGCCCCCCAAGTTTTGTACAGAATTGTTCATTTACAAAAATCCGCTAAGTATTATTGGGTGGTAGGGCGATTTTGTTTGTAATAAACCGGCTTCCAACGAGACGAAGTCGTTTCGTGAAACAAATCTGTACCGTTCAATCTTGGCTTCACCGAGCGGAAGTTAATGATTTCTAGTTAATACCTTGACACTGTATTTAAGGTTTATTTATTTGGCATTCTACGATGCCTAGTGTTGTAGGGGGAGTTTTGAGCTGCACGCGCGTTAAGCGCTTGCTGCCAATATCACACCTTAAGATAAATGGTTTCTTGCAAAGTCTAAAGCCTACTGACAGGAGGCTGTCAGTAGGGAGGGCTTATGGTTGCTTTGTCAATCACAAGGTAGAGAAGGCTCTATCTTATTGGCATCCAATTATGTTAAGGAGAATCACATGTTAGCAGTAGCACCTTTAGTTTGGGGCGAAATCGCAGTCACCGATATGGAGCGCGCCGTCGCATTTTACCAGCAACATTTTAACTTGAGTTTTCATCGTGAAGTGATGGATATGATGGAAATGGCTATTATCGAAACCGAAGTATTGGATGGTGCAAATGTGGCCCTATGTAAACATCCGTTAATGATACCAAGTCTTGAGGGCGCAACTGTGTACCTCCATGTGACGGATAAACTGAATCCTTTATTGGAAACCATGAGTCGCGCTGGAGTACAAATATTGTTACCACTGACACCAATTAAAGGCGGGGAAAAGGGCTATATTAGCTTGTTTGTGGATAGCGAGGGGAATAAAGTCGGCCTATGGGCTAAACAGCAGTAATCGCGGTTCCTTGACAGCTCGTTTGGTTTTCTGGGCGAGTTGTCATTTCGGTGGATGAGAAGAGAGGGATATGAGACGGGCAGACAGACTCTTTCAGTTGGTGCAGATTTTACGTTTACGTCGTTTGACCACTGCGCAGCAGTTAGCCGAACGTTTGGAGGTTTCTACCCGCACCATTTATCGCGATGTGCAAGATTTGTGTCTCAGTGGTATTCCCATAGAAGGTGAGGCGGGAGTCGGCTACATATTGCGGCAAGAGGTTAATGTGCCGCCATTAATGTTTAATGAACAAGAATTGGAAGCGATACAGATTGGGATGCGGATGGCGCAGACTTGGGCGGGGAAAGAGCTAGCTGCGGCGGCGAAACAAGTGATGATTAAGGTTGAGGCCGTATTGCCAGAGCGCTTACAAGCCTATCAATCATTAATGTTTGCGCCAGATTTTTACATCGATCAGCAAGAATTTAGATTTTTGGATCCGCTACGTGCTGCGACCCGTGAACGAGAGTATCTACAACTGCTCTATCAAGACGCAAAGCAGCAGCTGAGCGAACGAGAAGTGCGCCCATTAGCGATTTATTTTTGGCGAGGAAGTTGGACGCTGCTCGCTTGGTGTGAGCTTCGACAGGGCTTTCGCAATTTTCGAGTCGACCGAATTACTCATCTGAATCATTGCCAACGTAGTTTTGCTTATAGTCCGGGTAAGGAGCTGAATGACTTTGTTGCCTCCTTAGCACCACAAAATTGTTAGCTTTTGTTCTGTTTTTGTTAATTCACGCATGGCGGTGAAGCACATATCTGAGTATTATCCGCTTTTATGTTTTTTAATAGTGGTATTGTATGATTATTGAATTGGATGTCGTTGAAGCCGCGCAAACTTTGCTCAACAACCGGAATACATCGATCAAGGCGAAACGTTTGGCGCCGACACTTCGCCCGCAATCTATTGACGATGCGCTAGCCATTCAAGCGCAAATGACCGAATTACGTGAAGATGGCATTGGCGGCTGGAAATGTTTGTTGCCCCTCGCTGAAGATAAGTTAGTTGTTGCACCTATCTTTGCCGATCTCGTACAACGGGGGGAGTCTTGTTCACTTTACGCCGATGGCGGAGTGGCAAGAGTTGAGCCTGAAATTGCCTTTGTATTAAGCCAAGATTTACCCGCTCGTGATAAAGATTATAGTGAGGCGGAAATTGATCAGGCTATTGGTCGTTGTCATATGGCTCTCGAGCTGATCCAAGGGCGTTTTGCAGATACCGAGAATGCTGCCTTCTTTGAAGTATTAGCCGATGGTTTAGTCAACCAAGGTTTATTCCTTGGTCCCGAAATTGACAAAGCGGCGGCTTTTTCTGCCAGTAATATTGAGATCAGTTTTACTCAAGGTGAACAAACTCAACAGTTGGCTGGAGAGCATCCGAATCAAAATCCGGTGAGTCCTATCTATTGGTTAATTAATTACATGAGTAAACGTGGCGTAAGCTTTAATGCCGGACAAGCGATCATTACCGGCTCTTATGCGGGTATTGTTGAGCTTAATTTTGCATGTGAGACCGAAGTTGAATATCAAGATTTAGGCGCTTATAAGCTGAAATTTTTAGCGCGTTGAGCGATTGCACTGTAATAAATTTTTAGTCTAAAGGTGCTTAATTTGTATTAAGCACCTTGGTGTTTGCCTGAGCTGTCCCTTCTGAGGCTTGTTTCGTTGTTCTCTGCCGCACTCTGGTGAGCTGTAACCCTGCATAACCTTGTGAATACACAAATACAACATCAATTGTTCATCTCCTTGTCATCGGGTTAAGCTCAACTAAACGTCCTCTATTCATTTTGTTTAAAAGGACTTTCTTAATGAAATTAACTCAGTTGGCTTTTGTATTGTGTCCGGTGTTATTGCTTGGTGCTTGTAATGATGATGATATTGTTCAAGCAAAATCGGCTTCCGGCCCTACCAGTAAGGTACAGTTAGGTCCTCGTCCCGGCTATTTGGTGAATCAACTTGCAGCAGGGACCTTAAAGGATACCCTGAGCGCTTGCCTCGAGAGCAAAAGCAGTTATCAATCGAGTTACTTGTCAATTGGGCATCGCGGTGCACCGTTAATGTTTCCAGAGCATACCCGCGAAGGCTATATCGCTGCTGCGAGCATGGGAGCTGGAGTGATTGAATGTGATGTTGCGCTAACCAAGGATGGGGAGTTGGTTTGCCGTCATTCCCATGCCGATTTACATACCACCACCAATGTATTAGCCGTCCCCGAGCTGGCTGCCAAGTGTTCTCAGCCCTTTACCCCAGCGGATCCGGTCAATGGTCTTAAAGCGAATGCCGAGTGTCGTACCTCAGATTTTACCTTAGCGGAATACAAATCCTTACAAGGTAAAATGGACTCGAGTAATGCCAATGCAACATCGGTGCAAGAGTACATGCAAGCGACGCCTAATTGGCGTACCGATTTGTACGCTAATACAGGTACTTTGATGTCGCATAAAGAAAGCATTGCTTTATTTAGGCAACTCGGTGTGAAAATGACGCCCGAACTTAAAACACCAAGTGCACAAGATCTCGCAGCAGCCGGAATGACTCAACAGCAGTTTGCGCAAAAAATGATTGATGAATATACCGAAGCAGGCGTTGAGCCGAGTGAAGTCTACCCACAGTCATTTTTGATTGATGATCTGGAATATTGGTTGGCGAATAATTCTGATTATGGGCAGCAAGGGGTATTTTTGGTGAGTAAACCTGCAGATGTACCCAGCCCCAGTGAGATCGCAGCGAAGGGGATCAAGATTGTTGCCCCGATCTATACGCTGTTAGTGGAAGAACAAAATGGTGAATTGCAGGCCACCGATTATGCAAAAGAACTTAAGGCACAAGGTTTAGATTTAATTACCTGGAGTTTAGAGCGGCGCTATACAAGCTATCCTGAATTAGCGGTATTAGATGTACTTAAGCAGCAACTTGGTGTTATTGGGGTCTTTTCTGATTGGCCTGCAACCGTCACCTTTTACGACAATTGCACCCAATAAACAGCGACGAGTTTGTGGCCGTGGTATTACGAATTTACAACGGCTATTTTGGGTTCATCAGAGCGGCTGGGGTCACGGAACCTATTGCTTACAGCCGCCTGAATTATTCTTTATATATATCTGATTTATTTGACTATAGTTATCTTATTGTAAGAGATAATCAATGGGTCTGGAATGCAAGCCCCTAAAACACCTGATAACGAAGCGAGTCGTCTGAAAGCTTTATGCCAGCTGAATGTCTTAGATACTCAGCCAGAAGAGCGTTTTGACCGGATAACTCGAATGGCTAAACGACTATTTGATGTACCGATAGCTTTGGTGAGTTTGGTTGATGAAAATCGGCAGTGGTTTAAGTCATGCTTTGGACTGGACGTCTGCGAAACTGGGCGGGACATTTCTTTTTGTGGACACGCTATTCTCGGTGAGCGAACTTTTATCATTGGCGATGCGACCCAAGACCCTCGTTTTGCCGATAATCCACTGGTGACCGATAATCCCCATATTCGTTTTTATGCAGGACATCCTTTAAGTGCAACTTCTGGTGAAAAGCTGGGTACTTTGTGCATTATCGATAGTCGTTCAAGGCACTTTACTGACGACGATCTGCAAGCCTTGGTTGATTTAGCGGCGATGGTTGAGCAGGAGTTGGCTGCGTTGTTACTTGCCAGTACCGATGAACTCACTCAAATCTCTAATCGACGTGGTTTTATGAAGTTGGCAGAATATGCCTTTGCGATGTGTAAACGCCAGCAACTGCCGTTGGTTCTCGCTTATTTAGACCTGAATCAATTTAAGCCGATTAATGATCAATATGGTCATGTTGAGGGGGATCGCGCCTTACAGCTGGTGGCCCAGCAAATGCAACTCTCTTTGCGCCAATCTGATTTATTTGGCCGACTAGGCGGCGATGAGTTTGCGGTGTTGTTTACAGACAGCACTCTAGCGCAGGCCGAAGAGGTATTACAGCGTTTTGCCGATGACTTAAAGCAAACGGCTGAACATTTGGGGCTGGCTTATGCCTTGGAATTTAGCTACGGCATTACTTATGTTGATTTTTCTCAAGCGCTTAGCGTTGACAGTGCATTAAAGTTGGCCGACCAACAGATGTATCGGCAAAAGCATCCAGATAAGCTTGGTTAAGCACCGCTAGCATTGATGATTTATTAGGCCATATTGGCGGCGCTAAATGGGAGAGCATCTTGAGCGCTTAATTTTATGGCTCAAGAGCTACCTCGCTATTGCTCGAAATTGTAATAAAGTTAACAACATTCTTGTTCGATTCGATACAGTAATGCTAGCGCTTGCTGATCTTGGCATTGCTCAAAATACTCATACAAGGTATTGGTTTGATTGCCAATAAAATGTAGGTTGTCGTGACCGGCTTTGGTCTGTTGTTGAAGTTTTTGTTTAAAGTAGTCATGCCATTCTGGAGCGCCTTGTTGCTGACTTAGCTTCTTTTTTAAGATAGCGATTAGCTTATCAGCATTCAGGTCGCAGCTGATCCCAACAAACGACACGTAACGGTCGCAGTTGTCTACATTATCTTTCATCTTTTTGGCTCCTTTAGACGGTCTCTGGTTGATGCTAATTTAAGCTTGAACTGCAAACTTAATACCAGTTGATTGAGTCGCGGATCTGAAGTGCTAGATGAACGTAGTCGTAAGAAGAGAAAGCGATGCCTTGCATTTCTGACATGGTCCTCGTTTCGCGGAAACTTATGTTTAGCCGCCACCACTTCGCATTTTTCGTTTCATGTTTCATTTCAATATTTGCGTTGTATTTTAACTAAGCTGAGCCAAATGTTAGACTGCGTTTCTATTTCATTGAGTGTTTAAAAGGTAATGTGATGAACCCGATCCTTGGGATGTTAAAAGAGCATAATATTAGCGACCAGAAAATTAGTGAGCTTTTTCAGGCGCTCACCGAAAATCCTCTGGCGGCTATGGCCACGGTCAGTCAACTCGGTCTACCGCAAGACAAGCTCCAGTTGTTGATGGGACAGGTGATGCAGAACCCTGCTTTGATTAAAGAAGCTGTTGCAGAATTAGGGCTAGATTTGTCAAAAGTTGAAGAGGCTAAGAAAAAACTTCAACAGTAAGTCAACTTACGCCTGAAGCTTAAAGCATCGTTGAAAATATAGAATCGAAACGCTTGAATGATTTTTTATTTTGAGGTGTGAGGAGTGAAGAGAGCAAGGTTTTTGCTTGAGAATGGCGCCTTGTTAGACAACAGATACAGGCAAAAAAAAGCCAACCACTGAGGGTTGGCTGGTTCCTTGGCAACAATGATTAATCCATGCTGTCCAGTTGGCGTTGATATTCTAGGTGAGTTTTGAGTATTGACTCGCTGGCCCCGCCAGTGAACTTACTGACTAAGATAATCGCGGCTGAGGCTAGGATGAAGCCGGGGACAATTTCATAGAGATCGAAAATACCGCCCTCTAGCTGTTTCCAAAGCACCACGGTTACCCCACCGATAACGACACCGGCTAAGGCACCATTACGATTCATATCTTTCCAGAATAAGCTGAGTAAAATCGCCGGACCAAAGGCTGCACCAAATCCAGCCCAGGCATAAGAGACTAAGCCTAATACCGAGCTTTCTGGGTTCATGGCCAGCATCAAGGCAATTATGGAAAGACCAACAACCGCAAGACGGCCCACTTGAACCACTTCTTTTGGACTGGCGTTCGGGCGAAGCACTTGCTTGTAGAAATCTTCGGCTAAGGCTGAAGAAGAAACCAATAGCTGAGAATCGGCGGTACTCATAATGGCGGCTAAAATTGCCGCTAATAGGATCCCCGCAACCACTGGATGGAAGATAGCGTTAACCAATAGCATAAAGATTGTTTCGCCATCTTTAATGCTTCCTCCCATATGAGCATCGACATAAACAATGCCCACCATACCAATCAGTAAGGCACCGGCCATTGAAAGGGCTGTCCAGCTCACTGCAATACGACGTGCAGTGGTAATATCTTTATTACTGCGGGTGGCCTTAAATCGAGCCAGAATATGTGGCTGACCAAAGTAACCTAAGCCCCATGCAATTAATGAGATGATTGCAACAGCCGATAAAGGTTGACCCTTCGCATCATTCCATAAACTGAGTAGTTCTGGGTTTTTGGCATGTAAGGCTATATTTAAATCGCCAAACGAGCCTTCAAAAGCGGCGATAGGTACAATCACCAGGGCAGCAGACATCAACAAACCCTGCACTAAGTCCGTCCAGGAGACCGCTAAAAAGCCACCAAATAAGGTGTAAGATACCACACAGATGGTGCCGACGATCACAGCCGTGGTGTAATTTAAGCCAAATACGGTCTCAAATAGTTTTCCGCCTGCGACTAAGCCTGAGCTGGTGTAGAACAAGAAAAACAATAAGATGAATAAGGCTGAAATAGTTTGCAGTAGTTTCGATTTATCTTCGAAGCGTTGGGCAAAAAACTCAGGAATGGTCAGGGCGTTATTCACAACGATGGAGTAAGTGCGCAATCTTTTGGCGCACAACAGCCAATTGAGCCAGGTTCCCACTAAGAGACCTCCGGCTAGCCAAAACGATTCGATGCCAGCTGCATAAGCGTAACCAGGCAAACCGAGCAATAACCAGCCGCTCATGTCGGAGGCTCCAGCTGACAAGGCTGCTGGCCAGGGACCCAATGAGCGACCACCTAAAAAGTAATCCTCGGAGTTAGACGTTCGTTTGTATGCATAAATGCCAATTGATAGCATAACAATGAGATAGGCTATAAATGTGGCACTGATAGCAAAGCTATTTTCAATCATTCTATTTCCTTTTTGTGTACAAAAATGTTGTGTTTTCCCTATATCAAACCGATCAACTCAACTGCTCAATTTAGACAGCGGGCGGTGAATCAGAGCAAGCGATTGATGAGCTATATTTGCACATCAGTCGTGATGCCCCGATTCAGCGACACCCGCTGAACCAATTGATAAGGAGAGGCTTGACTATTATTCGCCGCTACCTAATTCCAGCAGCTTGGCGTTACCACCGATGGCGGTAATATTGATGGTTCGGGTACGCTCGGTAATAAAGCGTAATAAGTAATGCGGCTCGCTCAATTGCTTCAATTCAAACATGTCGGTTTCGCATATGATTTGAGCCAGTTGTCCTTCGCGTTGAGCCAGCAACTGGGCGTAGTGCTTACAGTTCTGTTCGGTACCGCTGATGACGACAGCGGCAATCGCAGGCTGTTCTGCCATGGCCTGGTTTTGTTCCGGCGGTAACGAAATGGCCACTCGGTTTGGACAACCAGCTTTGAGCAGGTCTGAAAGTAGCAGATCTAAGTCACATTCAGCCTGAGGGTTGATACTGCATATCACAGTATTGCCGGCAACCAGAGCGGCGCTGATTTGACCAACCATGGCGACTTCGTTGGCGGTTTCGTCGCCCAGTACCAGCATGCTACCGCGACCAACACAATATAAATGATTACTCTCACCTGTGGGGCCCTCGAGCTCCTGTTCTTCGGCAATTAGTCCTAATGCCTGTTGGCATTGAAAACGAATCATCGCGGCGCTCTTATTGTGAGCGTCAGAACGTCGGCTTAATAGCTGAGCCCAGAGCTCTAATAGTGCGGCACGCTCCGCCACGCTTTGTTGCTGCCAAGCTTCGAATACCGCCTGGCTTTGCTTTAATATTTTGCTTACATCACTCATTATTATTCTCCACGCGCTAATTTCAATATTCAGTCTTAGTTACTTACCACTGCTTTTGAAAAGCGGTAAAGATAATGAGGGCCACCTGCTTTGGGGCCGGTACCAGAGAGTCCTTGTCCGCCAAAGGGTTGAACGCCCACCACCGCACCAACCTGGTCACGGTTAATGTAGCAATTACCTACCCGCGCCCGTCGCTCGATATGCTGATAGGTGGCTTCGTTACGACTATGCACCCCTAAGGTTAAACCAAAACCACTGCCATTGATTTGATCAATCACCTTATCAAGTTGATTTGCTTTGTATTTTATCACGTGAAGGATGGGGCCGAAGTGTTCTTGGCTGAGCTGTTCAATACTGTCTATCTCAAAGGCGCAGGGGGCAACAAAGCTGCCTTGTTGGCAATGCTTGTCTAGGTTTAGCTGATAAATGGGACGAGCATTTTGTTGTAACCAAGCAATATGTGCAAGTAATTTTGCCTGCGCAGCTTCGTCGATGACCGGACCCACGTCGGTTTTCAATTGTGCCGGGTTGCCCACGCAGAGTTCCGCCATTGCCCCCTGAATTAGGCCAATGACTCGCTCGGCAATGTCTTGCTGGATATACAAGACGCGCAGCGCCGAGCAACGTTGTCCTGCAGAAGCAAAAGCGGAACGAATCACGTCTCGAACCACCTGCTCTGGTAGTGCGGTGCTATCGACCAGCATTGCATTTTGCCCACCGGTTTCGGCGATGAAGGGGACAGGCATGGCATTGCGTCGACTGAGCTGACGATTAATGGTTTGAGCGGTTGGAGTGGAGCCGGTAAAGGCCACGCCAGCGATTCGTGGATCGGCGCTTAAACATTCACCCAGCTCGGCACCACTACCAATGACTAACTGAATTACCCCTGAGGGGATCATCGTTTCCAGGAGTAATTCAATACAGCGAGCGGCAATCAACGAGCTCTGTTCGGCAGGTTTGGCGACGACAGTATTACCGCTCACTAAGGCGGCGCAAACCTGGCCAATGAAGATCGCCAGAGGGAAGTTCCAAGGGCTAATGCAAACAAACACGCCGCGGCCCTGATAGCGATAGTTTTGCGTCTCGCCCTTGAAGTTGTCCAGAGTTAACGGCTGGCTAAAGTTTGCGCTGGCCTGTTGTGGGTAATAGCGCAAGAAATCAACCGCTTCTCGAATTTCATCGATACTATCCAGTACCGTTTTACCAGCTTCCCGGTGACATAATGCAACTAACTCGGGCATATGTTGCTCTAATTTGTCGGCGAGGCTTAATAGGTACGCGCCGCGTTGCTCAACGGAGGTATCGCGCCATTGGGGATAAGCTTGCTCGGCAAATTCAATGGCTTCGGCGGCCTGTTGTGGCTTGGCCCATGCGACAGAACCCACCTGTTGTTGCCGTTCGTAGGGCGCATCAATGGGGCGCGCAGTCCCACTCAGTGCCTGACCATTTATAATGCTGGATTTATGCCATTGGTATGGTTCCATGAACTGATGAACCTGTTGCTCAAAAGGTTGCCATTCACTGGCAATATCGCAGGCAACTCCTAATGAGTTGTTGCGCGCTTCACCGAATAGTTGTGGCGGCTTAACGATGCGTGGGTTGGCTAATGTTGGACGTGAACGTAACACTTGAGCCGGATGAACGGTGAGATCGGTGACCGGACAGTTGGCATCGACGAGGCGGTGAACAAAAGAACTATTGGCACCATTTTCCAGTAGTCTGCGCACCAAATAAGGGAGTAAATCTTTATGACTGCCAACCGGCGCATAAATTCTTACATCGCTATTGATGAGCTCTCGAGCGTGATGATATAGAGCATCGCCCATACCGTGTAAACGTTGAAATTCGTAATCTTTATGCTGAGCCATTGCCGCAACCGCGGCCACGGTATGCGCATTGTGGCTGGCGAATTGCGGGTAAATTAATCCGCGGAAATGTTCGCTGAGCAGTAGTCGGGCGCAGGCCAGATAACTCACATCAGAAGACTCTTTGCGAGTAAACACCGAATAACCATGATGACCATGCTGCTGGGCCAACTTAATTTCTGCGTCCCAATAAGCACCTTTCACCAGGCGCATTGGAATCAAATCACCCTGTTGTTTAGCTAAAGCGCCTAGCCAGGCAATCACGGGTAGGGCACGTTTTGAGTATGCCTGGATCACTAAGCCAAACTTTCCCCAACCTCGAACCGCAGGATCCTGATAGAGTTTAGCAAACAGCTCTAAAGATATTTCTAAACGGTCGGCTTCTTCGGCGTCGATGGTAATAGCAACATCGTGTTGTCGTGCATGGATCAATAGCTTGAGGATACTGGCAAACATTTCATCTAAAACGCGTTCACGATTAGCCGCTTCGTAACGAGGATGGATCGCCGATAGCTTGATCGACATCGAAGGAGTGGCGCCTAAAGCCTGAGCACTATTGCTATTATTAGCGAGTTGGGTGACGGCTTGGTGGTAATCTTGCAGGTATCGGTTGGCATCCTGCATGGTAAGGGCGGACTCGCCCAACATATCAAACGAGTAGCCATAGCCTTGGATGCGGCTTTTTTCGGCATTTTTTAGCGCTTCATGAATACTCTGACCTAATACAAATTGATAGCCCATTATTTTCATTGCCTGGTTCATCGCTTGGCGGATCACTGGCTCAGAGAATTTATTCACTAATTTGTTGATGACTTTATTTGGTTGAGCTGACTCTGCATTGTCGAGATTGACCACCTTTCCGGTGAGCATTAAACCCCAAGTCGATGCGTTGACAAACAGAGAGTCTGAGTTTTTCAGGTGAGATTTCCAATCGGCAGCACCCATTTTATCGCGGATCAGCGCATCGGCAGTCGCGGCGTCAGGAACCCGCATCAAGGCTTCGGCTAAACACATTAACAAGATCCCTTCACGGGTATCCAAGCTGTACTCCAGCAGTAGGGCATCGATCATTTGTACCGCTTTTTTATCGGCTCTGACCCTTTCGATAAGCTGGGTGGCAAATACGGTGCTTGCCGTGAGCTCTTGGTCTGAGGGCTGAGCGAGCGGTAATAGTTGCTCTAACAATTGATCTTCGTCAACACAGTACAGTGGCGAAATGGTGGGCCATATTTGTTCAGGTGCCTGCTCAATATAGGCTGGATTAACGATTGCCTGAGCATCAAAATTTAAGTGTTTCAGCATGCGACTTCCTTGATTGCGATTCTTGCTGAGGGGTCAAGAATGTTATTGCTTTGTTATTGCTCAATCGATTGTAAGGGGCTTTTTTCGCCCTGTATTAAGAAATGCTACGCTGTTTTTTAGAAATACTCTGGTAACTAACACGAATTTAAGGATTTGCTAACATTTGTTTCATCATTTTATTTTGTGTTACAAATGTTTCACTGGCTTGAGCTGATGTCGTTTTAGCGGATTTGCATTGAAGAAAAAGTGGCTAAAGCTAATTGCTGGTTCAGCGAAATTGACGTTGGTAGCGGGCCGGAGATACGCCAAAATAATTGGAAAATGCACTGGTAAAACTGCTTTGGCTGGCGAAACCACAGCTATCGGAAATCTGAGATAGTGTCAGTGTAGCATCGTCTAACAATTGTTTGGCTAACTCAAAACGTTTGCGTAGCAGATACTGGTGAGGGGTGATGCCATTTTGCTGGCGAAATAATAGATGAAATTGGCTTTCTGCTAAATAGACACAACCAGCCAACTGCGCAACCGTGATCTTCTGATGTAGATGTAATTGAATGTAGCTGTCAATCACATCCATCTGTAAGCGGACGAGCGGGCGTTGCCGAAGCTGGGTTTGGGCTAATTGGTTTTGTAAAACACAGACCAGGGTATGGGCGCAAGCTTGCCCGAGCAACTGATCTTGTGGCTGGCTAAGTATTTCGTGGCATAACGCTCCGATAAGCACCTGCGCTTGGTTACCTAGCTGAAAATAAGCTTGGCGCTCGAATAGCTGCTCAACTTTGTCTTGCATTTCATGGGTTTGTTCTAGCGGTAGATTGACGACTAAAATTTGGTTACGCCCCAAGCCAGTAAATGCATGTTTGTTGTCGGCGGATACCAAGCAGCCTTGACCCGGCCCAACCAAGTTACCCGCGCCTTCAATATCAAACTCGGTCTGTCCTTGTAGCCCTATTACCACTTGATAAAAGTTGTGGCTGTGATGATGGGCTTGACTAGGCAGTGTTAATACTTGAGATAAGCTGTTGGTTTTAACCATATATGTTTACTTTGCAAATTAAGAACTGTCATAAACCACATCATTTACATTGGTGTGAGTCGTTTGCTTGGGTGTTTAATAAACGATAGTGGATTAATTTGTAATATGTGTCAATTGACTTGCCGATTGAGCGACGCATCAACAAGTGTAATCTTTAATTGAAGACATCGTCATGTGCTGCGTATTGTCAATTATGCTTTTTTTGACATTATGTATAGTTCTGTATAGTCAAATAAACCAACGCTAAATACTATATTGGTCATTTGTGTTGGTGTTAGGGGGTCTATATGGCAGAATGTTCATTTATTTGTTGATCTTATTTTAGTTGAAGGACTCATCATGAAATTTCGTTTCGCACTAGGTGTTGCTGTATTGGCCTCGCTGCCAGCTTTGCCAGTTCAGGCTGACTTGCTTGGTCTTACTTTTGCCAGCCATATTTCCCAAACCGATAGCGAGCCTAAAGCCTCGTCGGCTTGGCAGGGTGATATGGAGTTAAGGTTGAAGCATTTTGTTCCGGTGATTCCTAATGTCGCGATTGGTATGAATAAAAGAAAGCAAGGTGATGCTGCGGATGGTTCAAGCTATCAAGCGGAGTTATATTACAATCTTTTAGATACGGCAGGTTTTTACATCGACTTAGGTGCTGGATATGAGCGTTGGGATAGTGCAAACAGCTTATTATCGGGAACTGACAATGGTGAGCAGATGTATGGTGTCGGCCGCGTTGCCTGGCATTTTGTGGGAACCGGTTTTGGCCTTGAAAGCGATCTAAAATTGTCGCTTGTAGACGATGATTATCAAGCGAATCGTTTTAGAGCGGGTGTAAGCTATGAATTATTAGATTTGGCGGTGAGCACTATCGACCTGTCTGCGGGTTACCTATATGAAGATATTTCGACTCGTCGTTACAGCACCAAGAATAATGGTGCCTACCTAGGGCTTGCAGTTAAGTTTTAAGCAGAACTCAATGGATAAGGGTTATAGACACGAATGTTCATGTGATAACCCTGACTGCTGATTTGCTTAGGCATGGTTTACTTTTGCCGTCAATTAAACTGCTCACCTTGACGTTTTGATTATTTGCTGCTGATTAAACGAGCAGCTAAACCCAAGAAAATCAATCCTAAAAGGCCATCGGCATGTCGGCCAAATTTTAAACCATTGGCGAATAATTTTCCTAATTTACTGAATGACAGAGAAAAAATGATGTTGATTAGTAACACGACGCTGCTAAGTAAGACGCCTAGTAGCAGGATTTGTGTAGTCAAATTTTGTTGTGGATGGGTAAATTGAGGTAAGAACATGCTAAAGAAAAGCAACGCCTTTGGATTCATTAAATTATTGAATAAACCTCTTGATAGCAGTTGCTTATTATTTAAGCTCAGTATTTTGGGAGAGCTGGAATGATTGTGATCTTGTAACCAGCCTCGCAATAATTTAATACCGAGCCATGATAAATAGATCGCACCTACAACCTTAATTGCAATAACCAGCGGTGGTAGAGCCTGCATTAATTGGCCTAAACCGAATGCTACTAATCCAGTTTGAATTAAACCTGCCAAAAAAATACCGAGTGATATTATTAGCCCTGCCTTGAAGCCTGTGATTGATGAATAAGTGGAGATAAGCAGCATATCTGGGCCTGGAGATATAGCTAAAAATCCGATGCTCACTAAAAATAGTGGCAGTATAGAAACATCAATCATGGTCATCCTTACCGATTTTTTCGCAGATTATACAGAGTCCAAGGCGCGAGTGCATATGGGTTATTGGCTGCCATCGTCAGCGATGGAATTAACGCTGAATAATGGTTTTTTGGGAGGGTATGTTACTTCTGTTCGTGGCAGGCTGATGGTTTTCCTTGGTTCAATTTACTCGTATCAGCAGATATTTAATCCTCAGGGAGCGATTGGTTTAGTCGAGGTGTTTCGAATAAAGATATAGGCTGCAGTCGTTGAAGACACACAGCCTGGAAGTAACAAAACGAGTTAACTTACCAACATAAAGTTAAACCTTCGGCTGATGATTTAGAAGGAATGCCATCAACTGGTTTATCGGTGATCAACTCAACGCCTGTGTTTACGAAGTCCAACCCAGCGGTATTTTGTGGTTTTTTACCACTTTGAATAAATTCATAAACGGCTTCAACTCCCATTGACGCCATTCGAAGAGGAAATTGCATCGAAGTCGCCCCAATGACCCCAGCTTTAACATTCTCAACTCCAGCGCAACCACCATCGACTGAAACGATCAGCGCATCTTGTTTGCCGAATGCAGAGAGCGCTTCATATGCACCAGCGGCAGCCGGTTCATTAATGGTGTACACCAGATTAATGCCAGTATCTTTGGGAAGTAGATTTTCGATGGCGGTTCGCCCACCATCTTGAGAGCCTTGCGTCACTTCGTTACCAACAATGCGCGGATCATCTTCATCCCCCATATTTTTGGGATCTTTTAAATCAATACCAAAGCCATTGAGGAAGCCTTGATTTCGAGCGACATCAACACTGATTTTATTTTCGTTGAGATCAAGTAAAGCAATTTTGGCAGATGAGGCGCCGTCACCCATTTGCTTCTTCGCCCACTGTCCAATCAAATCTCCTGCGGTAAAATTATCGGTAGCAAAAGTGGCGTCTGCCGCACTCGCAGGATTCAATGGTGTATCTAACGCGATTACTAATACGCCAGCTGAGCGGGCCATTTCTAAAACCGGCACAATAGCGACCGGATCACTCGGGGTAATTAGGATCCCTTTTGCGCCCGAAACCACTAGATTTTCCACCGCTTGTATTTGAGTTTGATTGTCACCATCAAAATTACCAGAAAACGTCATGAGTTCTAAACCTAATTCATCGGCTTTACTCTTCGCGCCTTCTTGCATTTTTACAAAAAATGGATTGGTATCGGTTTTGGTGATGAGCCCAACAATGGGCTTGTCCGCAGCAGACACGATACCGTTAACTATCAGGCACGAAGTCACTCCGAGTAATGTAATAAACTTGTTCATATCTTTCTCCGGTCTTGTTGTTAAGCAGCAGACGCTACACCTTAGATGGATGCACTTACTTGAAATAAGAAATCATTCGAATATGAATGACTCAAGTTTGCTCAGTGATTAAATTTATTCATTTATTACTTCGCAAATAAGTATGGTTGATATCGATATGAAGACAAGTAGGGTTGATATATTTTTGAGAAGCTTAAAAATAGTAGAGAATGACCTGTTCAAAATTATAGGTTTGGACACAATATCGACTATGGTTATCGGGGATACTTATGGTTGTCCGTTGGTATAACTAGGTTCATGTGATTGAAAGAACCTTGAATACTTAGGTTGACTCCTAAGGTATTCGGTACCGCTTTATTTATATGAACAGAGAGTACAGTCAACGATGAAAATCAGTTCAAAATTTATTCTCAGTATTGTTACTATCGCCGCTTTAGCGGTGGTGAGTACGGCGGCTGTGATCGCTTCGTTTTCGTCCTATAAAACAGAAGAAATACTGCTGGAAGCGCGTCGAGATCAAATGATTTCCTTACGCAATGTCGCATCCGAAATAGTGAAACAGTATTTTGGGTCATTGGAAAGTCAGTTGCTGAATGTTTCGCAACAACAAGCGCTGATTGATGCAACGCGTAATTTATCATCGTCTTATAAGCCGTTCTCGTTTTTTGTTGGACGAAATGATCGTCAGGGGCAAAAAGATCAACTTGCGAGTTATTATCAGGCCAATATTGCTGGGCAATATAAAAGTCTTCATGCAGGGAAGGCGCTTGATGTAACCACCTTGATTAACCAGATGAGCGAACCGGCGATCGCCTTGCAAGCGCAATATATTGTGAACAACCCGAGTGATATTGACAATAAAGATGAAATGCTTGCTTCATCAGACAAAACTTCTTATACGACAAATCACCAGCGTTATCACCCTTATTTCAGGGCCTTTTTAAAACGTTTTGGCCTGCAAGATATTTTGCTGTTAGACACGAATGGCAGTGTAATTTATTCGGTGAAAAAGCATATTGATTTCGGAATGTCGGTGACTAATCCCATGCTCGCTCAATCTGGATTAGCTGAGGCGTTTAGCCAAGCCTCGAAACTTAAAGGGGATGGACAGAGTTATGCGTTTATTGACTATGCTGCTTACCCTGGAAGTTTAGGTTTACCTACTGGATTTATAGCTGCACCAGTGTATAACAAAACGGAAGCGGTTGGGGTCGTGGTGTTTGCACTTCCTTCCGAAAAATTAACGGCATTGATGACCTATGGTTATAGTTGGCAAGCCTCTGGCTTGGGGAAAACTGGGGAAACTTATTTGGTTGGGCTTGATAACAAACCCAGAAGTGCCAGCCGTTTATTGTTAGAAGAACCGCAAAGCTTTAACTCTTTGATGACCCAGTTAGGCGTGAATCAAACAGAATTGGACGAGATAGTCGCTGCCAAAACCAATGTTGGTTTTCAAACCGTTCAATCGGAAGCTATCCGTCGTGCTTTAAGTGGAGATTCCGGCTCGCTGGTTAATCAAAATTACCGAGGAGAAAAAGCTTTATCGGCTTACGCTCCCATCGAAGTTATGGGTAAGCGTTGGGCGATCCTTAATGAAATCGACATGAATGAAGTGACCTCGAAGCTTTCTGAAATACAGCGATTGATTTTGCTTTATGCAAGCTTGACTGCGCTGTTAGTGATTGTGTTAGGCGGTGTTGCCGGTTACATCATTACCAGGACCATTGTCCGGCCGATCCGAGAAACCAGCCATTCCTTGCTGGATATTGCCGAGGGTGACGGTGATTTAACCCAACGTTTGAACGAACAACGTAAAGATGAGCTCGGCGAGCTTGCCAGTGGCTTTAACCAATTTGTGGCTAAGATCCAGCGAGTGGTTCAAGGCATTCGAGGTTCGGTGGGCACCTTGGCTACAACCGTTGGCGATATGAATAGGATTGTGGAAGAGGGCAGTCAAGCGGCAAACGCACAACAACGCGAAATGGAAATGGTGGTGACCGCTATCAACCAAATGGCGGCTTCGGCACAGGAGGTTGCAGGTAATGCCTTAAACGCGGCAGGGGTTGCACAATCGGCAGATGTTGAGGGGCAGCATGTGCAAACGGTTGTTCAAGAGGCGATTACTTCGATTGAGAATCTTTCTGCAGAAATTGACCAATCTTCAGAAGTCATTAGTGAATTGGAGGGGAATGTTGGCAGCATTGTGACCATTCTGGACGTGATCCGTGGAATTGCAGAACAAACCAATCTCTTGGCACTCAATGCTGCAATTGAATCAGCCCGAGCAGGAGAGCATGGGCGAGGCTTCGCGGTCGTTGCAGATGAAGTTCGTACTTTGGCTAAGAAAACTCAAGACAGTACCGAAGAAATCCAAGCCATGATCGAACGTTTACAAAAAGATACGGTTCGAGCTGTTGATGCAATGGCGTCTAGTAAAGCTAATGGTGGTAAGAGTGCTGATATTGCGCGTAATGTAGGAACATCGTTAATTAAAATTGCGGAAGCGATATCCACCATTAGTGATATGAACGCACAAATTGCTAATGCTTCAGATGAACAGAAAGTTGCGATTGAAGAAATCAACCGCGGTATCGTGACAATTTCTGATTATGGGGAGAAGACTTTAGATGGTGTTAAAGAAATTAGTAAAAGTAGTGCCGGTTTAAGTGTGCTTTCAGAGGACTTAGACGGGCAGGTGAAACAGTTCCGCGTATAGCGCTGTTGTAAGGTGTGATTACGTGGATTAGTGTGAATTAGCTGTATTGTTCATATGCGATCAGACACATCTTAATACAGCTCGCAATCTAAGCTGACAGTTGAGAGTGTGCGTATCTAACGCGCTTTTGTCCCGTTCTGTGTTAGCAACGGGGTAGAAGCTTTCGCCTACGGCGACGTCATTAAGCTTCAACGAGCAAAGCTTAGCGAAGCAAAAAGAAAGCTCGCCCTGCATCTTCTTAAACCCTGCGTGGCTCATTCTCAAGGGCGTTGAAGTAAACACTACGCTCAACAAACAGACTTCAACTTTGCTCCCTTGTTCATTTGCGCGACTCGGCGAAGATGATGGGATTTAAAAGCGTAACCTTGGCTATCGAGAGTATGAAAGGTTTTTGTTTTTAGAATGGGTGTCTAGTTTATTGCATTCGATATACTTTTCTTTGACGAGCAAAGAAAAGTATATCGCCGTCAGGGCGAAACCCTCACTAATAGATCCCCAAAATAAGCTAACTCATTTTGGGGCTGAACCAATTTAGGGCAATCTGTGATATCTAGTCACATCGAGGTAACGAAACTGACAGATAGCATTTAGACTAATTCACGTAATCACTGTTAACACCAAGCGACTTTGTCGTAATCGCTAATTACCAAGGGACTCTGCTGTTGTCGAAAGCATTTTTGAGGCACCCTATACCATCGCTTTATCGCTGGCTTGTTTCACATCATCGCGCCATTTAGAAGCGAGCACCATTAGCCCCAAAAGTCCTCGCTTTGGCTAATGGTGCTATTGTTATGCGCTTTCTCTAATCATCAGTTCATAAGGGAGTGTTTGATGCAAATTGGCTACACCTTTCTGCTCTATCAATGAAATAATCGTGGTGACAGCTAGTTCGGCCATTTCGACTCTAGGGATGCGGATGGTGGTGAGCCTAGGGTTAATTACTTCGGCGAAATCGAGGTCATTAAACCCTACAATATCAATATCTTTGCCAACTTTTATATCGTAGCGCTGACATTGCATGATGGCTCCGGCAGCCATATCGTCATTGACAAAAAATATTGCATCGGTTTCTGGCCATTGATTCAAAATTTCCGAAATGGCATTTGCGCCATTATGAAAAGAGGTTCGTTCTTTGGTATTAATGAATCGATGATAATCTAAGCCATGTTTTTCCATGACCAGTTCCCATGCTGTTTTTCTCAACATTGCCCGTCTATCTAGCCATGTTGAGCAAAACGCAATATTTTTTCGTTCTTTAGAGATCAAGTATTCGGTTAGCTCTGTGGCAGCATCTGACTGGTTGACACCAAAGTTAGCATCGAAGGTTGGCTTATCAAGGATATCCATAATTTCAACGGCTGGAATATTGCTATTCTTGATCATGGTTTGGGTGGCGAGAGAGTGCTCCGTTTCAGTAAAAATAAAACCATCAACATTTCTTGAAAGAAAATTTTCTACGACTTTTTCTTCCCCAAGTGTTGTATAAGATGAATCACCAATGAGTAAGTTATAGCCAAGGCTTTCACAACTAATCTTTGCCGCGCTAATAATCTCGGCAAAAACCGAGTTTGTGAAACTTGGAATGATTAAAACAATTGATTTGCTGGAAGATAACGCAAGCGTTTTTGCCGCTACATTTGGAATATAATTGAGAACTTTACATGCCTCAATCACCTTCGAGTGAACGTCGGCAGATACCCGATTCGGGTTATTTAATGCTCTAGAAATTGTCGACTTGTTTACGCCTAAATATTCAGCAACATCTGCGATGGTGGTTCTTTTATTCATTTATTATTATCCAAGTGTTGAACACACCCATTTATCGGATGCATTCAAATCGCATTTAATATCGTTGTAACTTAGCTCATCGCGCCATTATTAGGATGACCTAAAGCCAGCCGGAGTCCATCGAATAGATCCTTGCTGGCCCAGCCTTGAGGCTCGTATGCTATCTCATTAGTGTAAGTAAGTTCAATATCATTTAATATTCCATGGATCCCGTCCACCTCTATGATTTGGCCATCTTTAATTAAATCTATGCTGCCTCCTTTTTTGGCTTCGGGAGTGATATGAACGACGGCGGGCACCTTTCCTGAAGCGCCAGATAAACGTCCGTCAGTCACTAATGCAACTTGATAGCCTTTATCATAAATAATCCCCAGTAAAGGAATTAGCTTGTGAAGTTCAGGCATACCGTTTGCGGTTGGGCCCTGGTTTTTAACCACGACGACCACATCTTGCCATAGCTCATCGTTTTGGAACGCTTGGTGAACCGCCAGTTGGCTTTCGAACACTCGCGCAGGTGCTTTTACGATCCGTTTCGCTTCGCTAACCGCAGAAACTTTCATGATCCCTTGTCCCAAGTTACCTTGGAGTAATTTTATACCACCGCTTGGGCTGAAGGGATGCTCAACGTCTGCAATGATAGCTCGATCGCTCACTTTTCGTTCTGCTGTGAGGATTTGTTTTGAAATGGGCTGATTGTTAAAACACAGTGCATCGGGGTGTAATAGTCCAGCGCTTAATAATTCGGCCATGATTGCCGAGACCCCACCAGCATCATGAAATTGATTGACGTCTGCTGGTCCATTTGGGTAAATTTTAGCAAGCAAGGGTACAATATCAGAGAGTTGATCAATGTCTTCCCAGCGTAAGTCTATACCCGCCGCTCTCGCAATCGCGACCAGATGCAAAGTATGGTTGGTGGACCCTCCGGTCGCTAACCAGACAACACAAGCATTGATTAACGATTTTTCTGTAATCACTTGGTACAAGGGTAATGCAGTATTATCCAGCAGCCCGGAAACCACTTCGTTAATCACCGAGGATTTATCCATACAAGCTTTGGATAAACCACTATCGATGGGTTGTAACCCAAGTGCTTCCAACATGACTTGATTGGTATTTGCGGTTCCATAAAAAGTGCAGGTCCCTTCACTGTGATAACATTTACACTCCGTGTCGGTGAGTTGTTCCAAATCGATTTCCCCACGATGAAAATCTTGTCTCGCTTTCGATTTTTCAGCATTGCTGATTCCAGTGGACATAGGGCCTGCGGGTAAAAAAGCACTTGGGATATGACCCCTTGATAGGGCGCCAATTAGCATGCCAGGAACAATTTTATCGCAAGTGCCAAGTAAAACAGCTCGGTCTGCAGTGGCACAAGATAAAGGTATCGCGGTTGCCATGGCGATGACGTCTCGGCTCATCAAGGATAGTTCCATTCCTTGATAACCTTGTACTACGCCATCACATATTGCAGGTACGCCCCCAACAAATATCGCACTGTGTCCAAGCTTGGCACTGATTGATTTTATTTTTTCGGGGTAATGACGGTAGGGCGCATGTGCCGAAACCACTTCGTTATATGAGCTGATGATCCCTAAGGTATAACTTGATTTTTGACGAATAATTGTTCGTCGTTGCTCATCAAGTGCGGCAAACACATGTGCTGCATTGCTGGGTTCGATGGAGTGGGTTGACAGTTGGTTTTCTTTCAGATTTTTTAATCGGCTAAGGTATTGAGTTCGGGAAGAAATACTACGCTGTTCGAGATTCTCGGTGATCTTTGCTAATAGCTTATTACACATAATTAAGTTCTCTTAAATTTTTTACAGTGAGTTCTACGACTGCATTTATGTCATTTTCTAGGATTGAAACCTCAATATAATCGATGGGTTCATTGGTACTCGGTTCAATCAAGGTATCAAATTGGCTTCTGAGCATAGAGTCACCATTGAAATAGTGCTCGCCACGTTTTTTCATCCTTTCGCTAATCACTTCGAATGAACCTTTTAGGTAGACAAATAAGCAACTTTCTTGGATCCCAGCCTGAAGTATTTTTCGATACTCAGGCTTTAAACATGAGCAAGCGATTACGAGGTTTTCATTTGAATCAATGCATGCGGTTGCCATTGTATTTAAGGCATCCAACCAAGGTTGCCTATCCACATCATTAAGTGGGATGTTATGTTTCATTTTTGCGATATTAGCTTCAGGATGATAATCGTCTGCATCAATATAAATATATGATAATAAACTAGATATTGACTCTGCCACGGTGCTTTTACCAGATCCGGAAACACCCATTATAAAGAGTATTTTCTTTTTCATCAATTTGTCTCACCTCACACTTTTTAAAAGTAACCCTTCCAATATAGCTGATCGATATCTAACATGGCAAGCGGTTGCCTTGTTTTGTTTTGAGATGAGGAAGCAAATGTCAATAGGTAATAATATGAAAGTTAAATCGATAAAAGTTTTTGGTAAAGGAGAGGTTGGCCTTGAAGAAACCTCATTTGCGGTTACCGCGGATGAAACGCTTGTACGAGTGACTCGAGGCGGAATATGTGGTTCCGATATTCATTACTATCAACATGGCGGGATAGGCGATTTTAGTTTGTGCCACCCGATGACTCTTGGACATGAAGTCATCGGTCGTATTCATCAAAGCGGACAGACGGTTGCTGTCAATCCAAGTAAAGCATGTGGTAAGTGTTTTTATTGTGAAAGCGGTAATTCTAACCAATGTGTGAATATGGAGTTCTTTGGTAGTGCGATGCGTAACCCCCATGTAGATGGCGGATTTTCGGAATATTTGAGCGTTAGCAAACAGCAGCTTGTTCCCTATGACGACACTATTAGTGACGATGTGATGGCTTTTTCCGAGCCACTTTCGGTTGCGATCCATGCCATCAATCAGGCCGGTGGTGTGTTGGGGAAAAGGGTTTTGGTGACCGGATGTGGCCCCATTGGTTGTCTCATTATTGCAGCCTGCCAAGCTGCTGGCGCAAGTGAAATCATTGGTACTGATTTGAGCGAGCGCTGTAGAGATATTGCTCTTGAGATGGGGGCCGACAAAGTTTACTCCCCATTAGAAAGCTTGCCGACAGAATACACTGCCGATAAAGGCTATTTTGATGTGTCTTTCGAAGCTTCTGCTGCTGTGCAGGCTTTTCATGGCTGCATTGATATGACTCGCGCGAAGGGAGCATTAGTTCTGGTTGGGATGCGACCCGGCATGGTGGATTTCCCATTAACAAAATGTCTGGCTAAAGAAATCAACATTCGCGGGACTTTTCGATTTGTAAGCGAATTTGAAACTGCAGTGAGATGGCTTGAGAAAGGGAAAGTCAATCCACTTCCACTGCTTACACGAGTATTTCCATTTACCCAAATAATTGACGCTTTAAAGCTGGCTGAAGATAAAACTTCGGCAATGAAAGTTCAATTATCATTTGAGAGACAAGATGAAAAATTTATTTGATTTGAGCGGAAAAATAGCACTGATTACGGGTGCTGCACAGGGCATTGGTAATCTTTTAGCCAAAGGTTTGGCTGAACACGGTGCCACCATTGTGATTAACGATATTACTCAAGAAAGAGCAGAAAATGCAGCCAAGGAATTGGTTGATTTGGGGTTTCTTGCATATGGCATTGCATTTGATGTTACGAATAAGCAAGAAATTGTTGATTCCATTAAAAGAATCGAAATGGAAATTGGTGAAATTGGTATTTTAATCAATAACGCCGGTATTCAGCGAAGACATCCTTTTCTTGAGTTTCCTGAACAAGACTGGGATGACGTGATTCAAGTTAACCAAAAGGCCGTCTTTTTGATGATGCAAGAAGTTGGCAAATATATGGTTGAGCGACAGTGTGGAAAAATAATAAATATCGGTTCCATGCAAAGTGAATTAGGCCGAGATACCATTACTCCTTATGCCGCATCTAAAGGTGCAGTGAAAATGCTGACTCGTGGTGGGTGCGTTGAATTAGCAAGACATAATATTCAAGTGAATGGTATTGCTCCAGGATATTTTATTACAGAGCTAACCAAACCCTTGGTTGAAAATAAAGAGTTTACGGATTGGCTTTGTAAAAGAACTCCGGCAGATCGTTGGGGTAAACCTGAAGAACTAATTGGTGCTGCTGTATATTTGTCGTCGGCAGCTTCTGATTTTGTTAATGGGCATCTATTGTTTGTTGATGGTGGGATGCTCGCCGCTGTGTAGTGATTAAAATAATAACCTAATTAAAACGTGAAGGTAATAAAATGAAAATAAAACAATTTGCTTTAACTATATCGTCAATTCTATTGGCGGGTTCAGCTTTGGCTGCTGATATTAGCTTGAACTTTCAAAGTTCTAATTTTACAGGAGAACAGGTTTATACGGTTCAAAAGAAATGGACGGATACTGTAGAGAAATCATCTAACGGTCGTATTCATATTGATTTGCTACCCTTAGATTCAGTATTAAAATCATCAGATATGTTAACTGGTGTTCGCAATGGCATTATTGATGGCGCAATTGCAACCGCTGCAATGTATTCTGGAGAGGACCCAGGATTTGGCTTAATTGGCGATACTATTTCAGCTTGGAATAGTGATGAAGATATTCTCAAGTTCTACTACGGCGGAGGTCTGGAGGTGGTAGATAAGATTTTTCAAGCTTATGGTGCGAAGTTAATTGGTGTTTCTGTGACTGGCTCTGAATCCTTGCCTTCAAAAGTTAAGTTGGAAAAGGTTGAAGACTTTAAAGGGGTTAAAATGCGAGCGCCTTCAGGACCGATCCAAAAACTCTTTGCTAGGATGGGGGCCGCTCCAGTTGGTTTACCGGGTTCTGAGATATATACCGCACTTGAAAAAGGGATCATCGATGCCGCCGATTTCTCTACCTTTGCAAACAACCAAAAGCAAGGGGTTCACGATATAGCGAAGTACCCAATCTACCCCGGTATACATTCTTCACCCACTGTACACGTTATTATGAATCTGAAAAAGTGGAATGCTTTACCAGAAGATGATCAAAGCTTCCTCGTCGAGCATTTTAAAGGTATGGCCCTCGAATCACTATTACAGGCTCACTATGAAGACCGGATTGCTTATGGTGAAGCAATTAAAGAAGGGGTGACGCCGATAGCTTGGGAACAAAAAGAAATTGATAAGGTTAGAGCTTACGCAAAAGCGATTTGGAAAGAAACTGCAGATAACTCAGAAATAGGGAAGATGTATTACGATGTTCTTATTAAATATCTTGATTCTCAAGGTATGCTATAAAACATAATATTGTAAGTTATTAATGGCAGGCGAGTCCTGCCATTAATTTTAAAATGGAAGGTTTATATGAAAAGGTCTTTTTCTGAAAAAATAGATCATCTTTGTGTTAGTGCTGGGGAATGGGTTTCAATCCTGTTTATTGTTGTTGTGGTAATTGGTTTTTTTGAAGTTGTTATGCGTTACGTATTTAACAGTCCAACGAATTGGGTTCATGAAACGACTACATTTTTAGTGAGTATCTCACTTATTTATGGAGGTGTATCTTGTTATGCAAGTAATAAACATATCTGTATGGACTTTATTCGTCAAAGATTTAGAAGAAAAACACAGTGGTGGATGGAATTACTTGTTGAACTATTAACCTTTGTTTTTATGTTGATGCTAACTTACGGATCTTTTTGTGCAACTAAAGATGCGTTCTTTTCTCCTTTCGGTAAATTTAAAATGCAGACTTCTGGGAGTGTTATCGATACTCCATTTCCTGCATTAAACAAAGGATTCTTTTTCCTTTCATGTCTGGTGATGCTACTGCTTTGTGTCACTCATATTTACCGCCATATTGTTAAACGAAATGATCGATTAAATTTGGGGAATCACAATGCTTAGTGTGGTTGGTATTGGAATGGGGACAGCGATTATTTTCGCTGCAATGATTTTTCTTTTATTCATAGGGATGCCTCTCGGATTTCTTACGGGGCTTGTTGCTCTTTCCTTTTCATATCTTTGGTTTGATACGACGGTCATTATGCAAATGGTATCGTCTCGGGTCACCGACTTTACTTCATCGTATACTTTTGTAGCTGTGCCGATGTTTGTGTTAATGGCAACCATGCTCGATAAAACTGGCATTGCCAGAGATCTATACAATGCGATGCGAGTTTTGGCGGGCAGAATAAAAGGTGGAGTGGCCCTACAGAGTATGATGGTGGCGGTATTGCTGGCATCGATGTCCGGTATTATTGGCGGAGAAACGGTGCTCTTAGGGATGCTTGCTTTACCGCAAATGTTACGTTTGGGCTATAACCAGAACTTGGCGATTGGTACTGTCGTTGCTGGCGGTGCTTTAGGCACGATGGTTCCGCCAAGTATTGTACTGATTATTTATGGCATGACCGCCAATGTGTCTATTGGTGATCTATTTTTAGCCTCAGTCCCCGCAGCGGTATTACTTTCTAGCCTTTACATGTTGTATATCTTGATCCTATGTCATATTAACCCAAGCTATGGTCCGGCGATGGATGCAAGCGAATTAGAAGGTTTAAGTCGAGAAGATAAAAAGAAAATTGCGAAGGATATTGCGATACCAGTTGCGATTGCCGGATGGATATTAGGCAGCATTTACGGGGGAATTGCGTCGGTTACTGAATCAGCCTGTGTTGGGGTCGTCGGGGTCGCGATTGCGGCTTGGTACCGTAATGAGCTTAACTTGAATATCATTTTTGACGCCTTAAAACATACCCTAAAAACCGTCGGGATGATTATCTGGGTTGGTATTGGTGCCACGATGATCATTGGGGTATATAACCTGATGGGGGGAGATAAATACATTGCAGATCTATTTATTGGTTTAGATGCGCCGCCAATTTTTACCATTCTAATCATGATGGGCGTTTTGTTGGTACTGGGTATGTTCCTCGATTGGATTGGCGTTGCTATGCTAACCATGCCCATATTTGTTCCCATCATTATCGCATTAGGTTACGACCCGGTCTGGTTTGGGGTTCTATTCTGCGTCAACATGCAGGTCTCATTCTTAAGCCCACCATTTGGTCCAGCGGCATTTTACCTCAAGAGTGTAGCCCCGGCTGGTATCGAACTCACTGATATATTCAAATCCGTCTGGCCGTTTATTTGTATGCAGATAGCCGTATTAGCTTTGCTGCTCACTTTCCCTGAAATTGTGACTGTTTTATTGTGAGGTAAGTATGTCTGATTTATTGAACAAGCTTTCGAAGCTTAAAGTTGTCCCAGTGATTGTTGTTGAGCATGCTCAGGATATATTGCCTTTAGGCAAAATACTTGTTGATAACCATTTACCCGTAGCAGAAATAACCTATCGCTCATTCGCCGCTGAAAATGCAATTAAGGCATTGCGCGAGTCACAGCCTAAGATGTTGATTGGTGCAGGCACAGTGTTGAATGAAGCGCAGGTGATATCGGCCAAAAATGCGGGAGCAGATTTTATTGTTTCACCAGGCATTAATCCTAAAACCATTGAGGCATGTATCCACCATAACATTCCGATTATTCCAGGCATTAGTCGCCCTTCAGATGTTGAATTGGCCTTGAATTATGGCATTCATCTCGTGAAGTATTTCCCGGCGGAGGTCTCTGGCGGGATCCCCATGCTTAAAGCCTTACTTGGTCCTTATTCTATGTTGAATATTATGCCGACAGGCGGGATTTCGGAAGGTAACATTAATGATTATCTTGCTATCGATGCGGTTGTTGCCTGTGGTGGCTCATGGATGGTTGATAAGCAACTCATTCAACAATCTGACTGGGATAGCGTGAGTGAATTGGTGAAACGCACTGTTGCGCTGGTTAAGCAAGCGTGATGCCTAAGCCAAGCCATCATCGCTGCTGATCCGCACCATATACCTTGTGAATCTAAATTGATTCACAAGGTATATATTAATTATTAGTTGTTTGTCATCAGCGCTTAGACGGCCCTTCCAGAATTTTAGACATATTGAAGCCTGAAATACTAAAGCCTAGTGCTTGGTAGAGTTTGAGCGCACGTTTATTCTGGTAAGCAACTCTAAGCTTGATTTGTTTTATACTCTGCTGCTGAAGCTGAGCTTCTAGAAGCGCAATCGCTTGCTTAGCATAACCTCGACCTCGATAGGTTTCGTTAACATAAAAGTCATAGATGAATGTCGCCTGGTCCTCTGTATTAATGGCATGCCATAAATAGCCCACCACATTTGATTGATTGTCTATGCTGATTTCAAGACATAATAAGGCGTGTTGTTTGGTATCTAGACCATTTGGAAAGCTAAGCTGTAATGCTTTTTGTGCCATCTCGATTGCAAGGTCTAGCGGGTGGCCATAATTTTCTGCAATTTCACGGCTGTAATCATCAATGAAATACTCACAATATGCGGGATACTCGTTTTGTTTCATTGGCCTAAGAGTAAGCATCTTCTTCCTTTTTCCTTTTAGAGCTAATAGTCGCGTTCAACCTTAGCGATTCTAGTTTTAAATGATGAATACCAATGCTCTCGACCCATTTTTTGAGCTTGCTGATGTTCTATATTGGCTTTCCAATGTTTGATTGAGTCAAGATCGGACCAGTATGAAACCGTAATCCCTAGTTCTTCTCTGGCAGACTCAATGCCAATAAAGCCAGCTTGCTTGGAAGCGAGTGTAAACATTTTTTCGGCCATTTCAGCATAGCCCTGATCACCTTCCGTGCGAAGAGAGGTAAAAATAACGGCGTAATAAGGTGGTGCTGGTGTCTCGGCCATTAACGACATATGCGCTCCTGATGTTATTTAAGGCTGTTTGTCACTGTTCAATATAACTCTCTCTAATAATCGTAGCCATGTTTGCTCCACTTGGTTTGACGGCATTGCATCATGGTATTTGATTGTTAGATGCTTACAAAGCTGATGTTTTCGAGTTTAATTGATTTAACATCTTGGCAATGACTTAAGCCTGGGAGGAGGATAGCAAGAACTCATTGGCGGCTAAAGCCTTATACTCATCTAACTCATTGTCGGTTCATTCTCGCAGCTATAAATCAGCGCTAACTGCATTATTTTTCTTGTAATTAGAGCCACTCGTTAGCGCACTTTATCTCTGGTTATTGGCAGATTTATTCTGTGCAATAAGTTGATCTGATGACTCATCCGCTTGGTATTAAGGGGCTTTAACAAACGTGGTGCAATATAAAATGCTAGATAAGCTGAAAGCTGAGTGGGCGTATTTAGAGATTTGCACGCTTTAGGTTTTGTTGTGTAGTCGCTAAATCAAGCAGAGTCAGCTGGGACGCTATTCTGCTTGATTTAGCTATCGAGCAGCGTGGCTTTCACTATCGCGCAAACCACGCTCTGAATTGACCTTATCTAATTAGATAGTTCAATTTTGTTATAGTCGATGGTATTCCCTTTTGGTGAACATTTTATTTTGACGACTTGGCGATAGTGGGTCAGTAAAATATAGCCAAAGCAGCCTAAGATGAGTCCTATCGCTAATGCGCCAACCCACTGGATTTGTAGAAAATCTAGTTTGAATAATAGTGTTAGCCCACTGAGTACGGCAATATTACCGATAATATAGCTTGTTTTGCCAAAGCGCTGTACGGTTAAATTTAGGTTATCGGTATACAAGCGCACCAATGAATCAAGCGAATTGATCACAAATGTTACCCCAACAAATACCATTGCTAAATTGTAAAATCCCGCTACAGGAATTGCATTGACACTATAGTAATATAGTACCGTGAACCAAATGGCGATAGGGATCGATGGGAATACCATCATCGCAATTAACACTTGATAAGTTCTAAATCCGCCGACAAAACGTGCGGTAAACTGACCAATCATAATGCTCCAAGCAAACCACCAAAATAAGTAAAATTCATGGTAGTCGTTAATCGGTAAGACAAAGTGATGTAGATTGGCAAAATAATCCCCAATTAGCGCAAAGGTTGAGAAGAATTCACCAAGACCCGAACCATCGGCAAGGAATGCGCCAGCCCACATTAAGCCGATTAAAGCTAAAAACAGCCAGCTGCTCGCCAAGCTTAAAACTCTTACGTAGCGAATGTTGGTACTCGAATATACCGCCGTGGCAATCACCAATAATACGATTAGATAAAAACTGCCTACGATGGTCTCGCCATCACCCAACTCTGGTAAATACCAGGGGAGATTCACCAGTAATAAGTAAGCAGTAAAGGCGCAGGTACCAATGATAACAATGTTGTTGATGAGTTTAATCAACGGGATTTCGAAAAACTTAACTCTGGGCTCTATCACACAAAAGTAGAAGCAGGTTAAGAAATAGAATGCCCAAATAAAGAAACCCCAAAAACCAAATTCTATCGCTAATGGATTACTAAAGGCGTATTCAGGGCTGGTCACTAAATCCGCGTATCCAGAAAACTCGGTGAGTGGGAACATGATAAGCCCGACATCTAATCCCGAGGTAAATAGGATGGCGATAAAGGTAAACTTACGCACCGGAGTGACCCCAATACACTGGATGTTTCCCCAACGGTAAATGATAAATGCAATGGCAACGAAGGTAAATAAAATGCCGATAGATAGCCAAGTCGTCATCATTTGGCCTCCGAAGGTATATAACTAGCAAACATAATTAATTCCTTATTTTATGTTTTAACTGCCAGGTCTCAATTTTTAATAAAGGCTTTTGCCATCAGACCTTAAGTATCGTGCGGACGATAGTTAAAACCTGATAAATTGAACTTAGCTAAGGGACCATTTGCGAAATCGCGTCGGTTGGTCCGTTACCGCATATTTGTGATAAGCGAGGCGATCCCCCATTTATTACAATAAAATGATAGCGATGGCTGATTAGCTGGCCGGCCGTTTTGCAGCCCGTAAGCGCTGATTATTTTGCCAGTCTTCTGCAACCACGACTTCAGCGGTGCTAGGCGCCAGAGTTGCTACACCCAAAACCATATCTGCGGCGCGCTCGGCCAGCATAATGGTGGGTGAATTCAAGTTGCCATTAGGGATGGTTGGAAAAATCGAAGAATCAATCACCCTAAGGCCCTCAATCCCATGAACCTTTGTTTCTGAGTTCACCACTGACATCTCATCTTCACCCATTTTGCAGGAACAAGACGGATGATAAGCACTCTCTACCGAATTTCTGACAAAACGGTCAATTTCCTCATCGCTTTGTACGCTTAATCCAGGCTGAATTTCTTCACCGCGATATTCGTCTAAGCCTGGTTGATTAATGATTTCTCGGGTTAAACGAACACAGGCTCGAAAACCTTCGATGTCGTCTTGATGAGATAAATAATTAAATTGAATTTTCGGTGCCGTATGTGGGTCGCTAGAAACCACTTTCACAAAACCTCGACTCTTGGGTTTGTTATGACCGATATGCACCTGAAAACCGTGGCCGGCAAAGGCTTCTTTACCATCGTAGCGCATCGCTGCTGGTAGAAAGTGATATTGTAGGTCGGGCCACTCTAAGTTTGCTTTGGAACGAATAAAGCCACATGACTCAAAATGGTTGGTTGCACCTAAACCCGACTTATTCAGGATCCAACGGGTTCCAATTAACATTTTGTTCCAAGGGTCCAGCTTTCCATTAAGAGATATTGGTTTTAAACACTTAAATTGAAAATAGAACTCGAGGTGATCTTGCAGGTTTTCGCCCACACCGGGTAGCTGGTGAATTTGTTCTATGCCAGCTTTGGCTAAAGTACTCGCTTCACCAATGCCCGAAAGCTGTAATATATGTGGAGAACCGATGGAACCAGCAGATAACAAGACTTCTTTATCACTAAATACATCAATGACTTGTCCTTTACGCTCGTAGCGCACGCCGACCGCGGTTTTACCTTCAAATAATACTTTGTGCACCAAGGCATGGGTAATCACTGTTAGGTTATCACGCTGCATAGCGGGTCGGAGGTAGGCATTTGCGGTCGACCAACGAACACCATTTTTTACCGTCATATGCATCGGGCCAAAACCTTCTTGTTGCCCGCCATTATAGTCTGCAGTCGCCAAATAGCCGGCATCTACCCCTGCATTTACAAATGCTTGATACAAGGGGTTCTTCATTTGATTGCCGTTATTGACCGCAAGTGGCCCCGTATCTCCTCGGTATTGATTACCGCCAAATGACCAAGTTTCGGCTTTCTTGAAATAGGGCAAACAATGCGCATAATCCCAATTCTTTGCCCCATGTTGCTGCCATTCGTCAAAATCGCGCGCATGACCTCGCACATAGACCATGCCATTTATCGATGACGAGCCGCCCAGTACTTTTCCTCGAGGACAATGCATACGGCGCTTGTCTAAAAATGGTTCTGCTTCGGTTTCAAACTGCCAGGCATATTTTTTAGTATTCATCGGAATGGATAATGCGGTTGGCATTTGAATAAAAATACTTTTGTCACTGCCTCCAGTTTCTAATAGCAACACCCGATTGCTCGGATCTGCTGATAAACGATTGGCCAGCACACAGCCAGCACTACCCGCGCCTACAATGATGTAATCTTGCTGAGCGTTGCTCATATTTATTCCTTAAAATGGGCTTTCAAGTGGCTGCATGCCCACATAGACCGCTTTAGTTTGGGTATACGCTTTTAATGTTTCGCTGCCATTTTCTCGGCCAATACCAGACATTTTATAGCCACCCACTGGCATTTCAGCTGGTGAAGCACCATAGGCATTGATCCAGCAAATTCCAGCTTGCAACTGATGTATCACTCGATGTGCACGGTTAATATCTTGAGTAAATACGCCAGCGGCTAAACCTAGTTGGGTATGATTTGCCCGCTCAATCACTTCGTCTTCTTCGCTAAACGTTAGTATCGACATCACCGGGCCAAATATTTCTTCTTTTGACAAAGTCATATCGTCGGTGCAATCCGTGAAAATTGTTGGCGCAACAAAGAAACCTTCGGGTGCATTTTCTGGTTGTAAGGCGCAACCACCAGTGAGTAGTGTCGCCCCTTCAGCTTTGCCAATTTCGATGTAATCGAGGACTTTCTGTTGATGTGCTTTTGATATCAGCGCACCAAAATTGGTGTTTGGATCCATCGGATCGCCGCAAACAATGTTTTGTTCGGTGCGCGCGATTAAACGCTCGATAAAACGAGGGTAAATATCTTGTTGCACAAACACTCGTGTGCCATTGGTACAGATTTCACCCTGAGTATAAAAATTACCTAACATGGCCGCAGAAACAGCATTGTCTAGGTCTGCATCATTAAAGATGATCAGCGGTGATTTACCGCCTAACTCCATGGTGACTTGTTTTAATGAGCTAGCAGAAGCTTGCATCACTTTTTTGCCAGTGCCTACTTCACCAGTAAAAGACACTTTGGCAATATCTTGGTGCCCTGTTAACCAAGCGCCAACTTGAGCATCGCCTTGAACCACATTAAACACGCCATCGGGAAGACCTGCCTGAGTCAAAATTTCAGCTAAGCGCATTGCGCCGCGCGGGGTTTCCTCTGAGGGTTTAAAAATCATGGCATTGCCACAGGCCAGCGCAGGGGCCGCTTTCCAGCAAGCAATTTGCAGAGGATAGTTCCAAGCGCCAATTCCCGCACAAATTCCAAGAGGCTCACGGCGGGTATAATAAAAATCATCGCCAATCGGTTGCTGACTTCCTTCAATGCTTGGCGCTAAGCCTGCAAAAAACTCAATTGAATCGGCACCTGTCACGACATCAACCACCGATGCTTCTTGCCATGGTTTGCCGGTATCCAGAACTTCAAGCGCAGCGAGTTCATCATTGTATTCACGCAATAAAGCCACGGCTTTTAACAAAATACGGCTGCGTTCGATGGGGAGCATTTTTGACCATGTGCTAAACCCAGATTGAGCACTCTTTATGGCCGCTTCTTGAATCGCTTGATTGGCCGTTTCAACCAGGTAGCTGACGCGACCAGTTGCCGGGTTAATGACTTCAAATGTTTCACCCGTACCATTAGATATATATTGACCATGAACATAGTTTTGATAAACGACTAACGATGGCATCAAGGTTTCTCCATACTGGCCAATTACTGCTTTAGTTCTCGTTTTCATACCGCTGCAGAGTTGCCTGTATTTTTAAGTTGTTGTATCAGCGCGACATCAAAAGTGCGGCTGTAATTAGATATGTTATACCGAGTGATTTGGCATAGATAAGCCTAAGCTTCGTTTAAAAAACAATCAGCTGGGTGTTTATTTGATTACGATCCTAATGATTAGAGCTCTAATTATCAAGTGGTGAATAAGTATTTACTGAATTGTAAATTTATACTCAATTAGATAACACATTGTTTTAAATGTACTAATTAATATAACGCTAGTCATGTTCAGATCAATAAAAGATATAATTACAGCTAAAACAATTTGAATTGTAATCATTTTATAGCTGTACTGATGAACGCACAGCCCTGACGGGCGTGGTTCTCATCAAATGGTCGCAGAGTGCAAATAACGCTCACCTTTTAAAATAAACTCTACTGACATTCGTTCCGATGTTACAGGTCGTTGGCTGGGTAAATGATGATAAAAGGGGATGCTTCAAACTCGATAAAGGGTTTATATCTTAGGACTAAATTACGCTAGTTTTTTGGATGTTCGTTGGTGACTGATGAGAAGGAAACACTTGTTTGTTTGAGGAGTGAAAGGTCCATGGATAACACATTTAGTTGTCAAAAAGAGCTACCTATTATGCCGGTGCCAGAGCTAAATGAAACCTGCGGTAAATTCATGGAATGGGCTGCGCCATTATTGACGGAACAAGAGCGAGGTCAAACTCGAGCGCTTATTACGCGGTTTCTTCAGCCCGGGGGGGAGGGAGAAAGGCTACAGCATGATCTGATTGAATGGGCTCAAGCCCCCGCAATTTCTAACTGGTTCGCCCCTGTTTGGCGTGACTTTTACTTAGCATGTCCCAAATCGCTGGTGATCCACAGTAACGTATTTTACTACCTGAAAAGTAAGCTTGATGAAAAAACAAACTCACAGGCAACTATTGCCGCTGCGCTGATTGTGAGTGTTTACCAGTTTATCGCTTTGATTGATAACAAAACCTTGAAGGTTGACATGCAAAAAGATCTGCCACTTTGCATGGAACAGTATCAAAATATTTTTTCTGCAACCAGAATACCGCAGCAAGGCACTGATGCTCTAAAAGTCGGGTCGTCTAGAAAGCATATTGTAATCATGCATCATCAGCGGATCTATCAGCTCAATGTCTTGGATGAATACGGTAATATTTACGCCCCATCTGCACTTAAAGCTGCGTTTGATGAAATTCTTTCTGGTTCAGAGAAAGGACAAAACTTTGGTTTACTCAGTACTTTGCCACGCGATAACTGGGCAAAAAGTAGAGCCGATTTACTTGACATATCGGCGAGAAATGGCGAGCGAATGCGCATTATCGAAGATGCTGCTTTTGTCGTGAGCCTTGATGAAGATTGCCCGGAAGCACTCACCGAGATCTCAAAACAGTTACTTCACGGTTCTGGACAGGATCGCTTCTTTGACAAATCACTGCAGTTTATTGTTTTCAAGAATGGTAAAACGGGGATCAATTTTGAGCACTCAGGCGTGGATGGTTCGGTCATGCTTCGTTTAATCGCTCATATTTATGACACGATTGATCAGTGTTGTTTGCCTCAAGCGAAAGTTTCTGCGAAGAGAAATCAAGCGGCTGTTCCTCTCGTTGAAGAAATTGAGTTTGATTTAAACGATGATTTGAAACAAACGCTTTGCTCTGCGGAGGATTGGTTCGCTCTGCATGTTGCCAATACTCAAACCAGAGTTTTGAATTTTACTCAGTTTGGTAAAAATCAAATTAAACAATTTGGCGTCAGCCCTGATGCGTTCGTGCAGCTTGCGCTGCAGTTGGCTGAATATAAACTCTATGGCAAGTGCTTCAGCGCCTACGAAGCTGTGATGACTCGAACCTTTCTCGGTGGGCGTATCGATGTTTTGTATACGGTTTCTCCTGAATCGATGCTGTTTATCGAAAGTATAGGTGCGGCCAATTGTTCTACAGAGGCCAAAAAATCGGCGCTGATTCAAGCGACTCGCAAGCACGTGGCACGAGCCAAGGAGTGTCGTTTTGGTCAAGGCGTTCATGCGCATTTACTGGCCTTAAAATATCGTTATACCAGCGTGGGGGATGCGCTTGGTATTGAGAATCTTCCGCAAATATTTAGCGACGTGGGTTATCAAGCACTGACACACAGCATTGTGTGTACCAGTACCACATCAGAATACGGCGTTGAGTTGGCAGGTTATGGACCGATTGTCGATGACGGCTTTGGGATCCGTTATTTTAAGCAACATGATTCCATTTGTTTCAATATGACCAGTAGAACGGCAATGCAGGACAAACTTGAGCAGATGCAAGCTTATATAGAGCAATCACTGCTTGAAATGGCGGAGTTAATGCGAAGCTAGTATTGTTTGGGCTTCAGGTGCTAGGCGTAAATTCACTTCTATTCGAAGTGACAGTGAATTAAGTGAGTTGGTGCTTACTCCTGCCAAGGGGTTCCTAATCGCATCGATGATGTCGCCGCCTAGTTCTAAGCTTAATCATCGCCTACTTCGCACTCATTTTTGTCGTCTTTATGTTGACATCATTCAATAACATCACACTTATCATTGACCGTGGGCCAGCAGAAGGTCACCGCGGGTTTCCTCGAACATGATGTCGCCCTTGGAGTCATACTTGGCGAAGAGAGGCTCGGGTATATGCTGCCTATATCGCCCAGTGGTTAATGCGCATAGAGAATCTATAAGGCTTCTGTTGGGGCAGATAACGATATATTTTTCGAATCAATACTGAACAATAAATTGCAGTGAACGCAGCAGCGGAGGTATTGCGGTTTACAATTTGTTGACTTGTTGGTGCGATGTGCCATTTAATTGGTTTTTAGCTACCCGAGAATATTGAATTAGAGTCGGGCCCAAATAGAAGTTGTACAGCAGAAACGGTCGAATCAAGTTGTGTTTACATTTCATGATGACTGAGTGACAGCTTTGCTGTCGGTGCGGAAACTGGCTGGCATAAGCATCGATATGATTATATTGTTGTCCTAAATGTGAAAGGTGAGTTGCTTCTTGAAACCTGTGAAGGTCCAGGCATCGCTGAACTAAAAGCGGGGCAGTCTTGTTATCGTTCTATTGGTGTAGAGCATCACGTAGTGAATGCCAATGATTATCCGTTTTCATTTGTAGAAATTGAGTTGAAGTAAAACTCGAATCAATATGGGGAAGTGCTTGAAACATTTGCACATCGCACCGGGGATGGAAATTAATACAGAGTTTAAATCAGATAGATTACAATTTCGGCCAATTAAAGTGAGTGATTGGCAAGCCATGCAAACCGCGCTTCATTGCGAAAAATTCCCCAGACAGCTACCACTTGCACGGCTTAAAACTAAAGCGCAGATCATTGCTTGGCATGAAAGCCGAGTAAAAGACTGGGAAAGTGGTTCATGTTATGTATGGAGCATTCGCCATAAATATACTCAGTTAGTTATTGGTCAACTCTCATTGTCACGAAGAGGAGCTGGCTTTGCTTTAGCGTATTGGATCGATCCATTGTATTGGGGGGCAGGTCTCGCGACAGAAGCTTGTCAGGCATTGATTCACCAGCTAAAAGCGACCGGGTTTCAGAATTTGTTGTGGGCAGGGACACAGCCATGGAACAGTGCGAGCGGTGCAGTACTTAAAAAGCTTGGTTTTCAGTTCACGGTACAAATCGCTCATGAACTGGCAAATGATCGGATTGAGCGAATCAATGAATACCAGTTGGATTTCTCTTTGAAGCCCCCATTGTGAATGTAGGCGCTCATACCGATCCTGCAGGCGAGCTCTTCACGGCACTAGACTTACTATTCACCTGCGCTTTGACGCTAAATAAGGTCTCATCCAACGATGATTGAATTGAAACATCCTAAAGACTTATCTCGTCTTCGCCGTTTTGCTTTGGCGTCTCAATGTTTGTTGCAGGCTCAGCCGTTTGGGCGTGGCCTGGCGGGGGCGCGTAAGGCGATTCATCACTTAGGTTATGTTCAGCTCGATACCATATCGGTGGTGGAGCGGGCGCATCATCATGTACTCCATTCTAGAGTGCCGAAGTTCGAGCCTGCGATGAGCAATCAACTGTTGTTAAATGGTGATCTTTTTGAGTATTGGTCACATGCGGCAGCATTGCTACCCATCGATGATTTTCGTTTTTCCTTGCCCTACAAGCAGGCAATTAAGAGTGGTCAAACGCACTGGTATAAAAATACCGATAAAAAGCTGATGCTTGAATTGTTGGCGCGGATTCGTGCCGAGGGTCCGTTGCGCTCCCGAGATCTGGAAACAAGCTCGATAAAGCGTGCTGGCTGGTGGGATTGGAAGCCGGCGAAGAAAGCGCTAGAACAGCTCTACATGCAAGGCGATTTGATGGTGAGTCATCGTGAGGGATTTCAGAAAACTTACGATTTAACCGAGCGAGTATTGCCTGCCCATGTTGATTCGAGCATGCCGAGTATGGAAGCGTTTGCGAGCCATTTGGTTGAGCAGCAGTTGCGCTGTCATGGTTTAGTTTCTTTGAAAGGACTAACCTATTTACGCCGTGATTCTAAATTACGCAGTGCGGTCAAAAAACTGGTGAACGAAGGCTTGGCGCAGGGCATTTTAGAACAGGTGAAAATTGCCAGTGGTGAAGTTTTTCTAATCAAAAGCAAGGCCATTGAAAATGGCGTTCTCGATGGCCGTCTTCCAAGTTTGAATAAACGCTTATTAATTTTGTCGCCATTTGATAACTGTGTCATTCAGCGTGAACGACTGAAAAGCCTGTTTCAATATGATTACCAGATCGAGTGTTACGTGCCACAAGCGAAGCGCCAATATGGTTATTTTTGTTTGCCGTTGCTTTTTCAGGATCAATTCATCGGTCGAATGGATTGCAAAGCGCACCGGAAAACACGCCTTTTAGAAATTAAATCGTTGTATTTAGAGCAACAAGCTTTCAATCGAGAACTCATGATAAGCGCTTTTGTAGAGGCTATTGAAAAATTCCGGTCTTTCCAACAGTGTGATTCAGTCTCGCTTGTGAATGTTCATCCCAAACACCTCAGTCAAGCGCTGCAAGATGCGCTAAAGCCGCTGGCTTAAATGACTAGGGTTAGCACTTCGCTAATGCTTGTAAAAGCCAATTTTTAAATTGAACCACGGCTGGATTAGTTTGCTGCCTTGTTGGGATCACCAGATAGTAATGCAGCCCGGAGAATTCTTTGGCCATGTCGAGTTTTCCTGGTACTAGCCAGCCATTTGTGACAGATGTTTCAACAGCGAGTTGACTCATTACTCCAATGCCCTGTCCCGAAAGAGCTGCTTGGACGGTTTGGTTTTCATCATTAAAGTAACGTATTGCTGGTGAGCTGACGCTGCTGAGAAGACTTGGTAAAAGTGTTTCTATTGCCAAACTCGGTAAATTTTGATTCTTCCACTGGGTGCAGTAAAAAATAGAATCAGAAGGATTTTTATAATGCTTTTCCCAATATTCTGCTGTGGCAAAGCAGGCTAGTTTTTCTTGAATAAGTACCTCTGTACCAGCTTGAGCATGTGGTGGCTCCCCATAGCGGATCACCATATCAACCCGTCGATCATATTCAATATCGATTAATGATTCCTCCGCTCTAATGATGATCTCAATCTCTTGGTTTTGTTGTTGGAAATCGGAGAGATGAGGGACCAACCACATGGCCGCAAATGAGTTCGTGGTGCTGATGGTGAGGGTGTTGGGTGAGGAAGTTAGCTGGTTTACCGTATGCAGTAAATCATGCAACGATTTATTGGCTGTGGCTGCCAGTAATTCTCCTTCGTGAGTCAAAACTACTGACCGAGTTTTTCGTTCAAATAAACGGATCTTAAGTTTGTCTTCAAGACCTCTTATTTGGTGTGAAATGGCGGTCGGCGTAACGTTTAATTCATTGGCCGCATCTTTAAAGCTATTAAGTCGCGCCGCAGCTTCAAAGGCACGAATGGCATTTAAGGGGGGAAGTCTCTGAAACATATACAAGCCCTATAGGTGAGATAAATTACTTTATAAGGAAAATATGAGCATTTGTCTAACCAACTTACTTGGAAGAGACTAGGGCTACTAATTATGCAAAAAAGGTAGCAAACAATGAACAATATTTTACATATCGATTCTAGCGTTCGTGGTACTGATCATGATACCGCAAGCTACAATTCGATCTCTAAGGCTCTGGGTCGTCGCTTCATCGAACTATGGATGAGAAAAAATCATCAAGCAAGGGTGGTTTATCAAGATATTGGCCTTCATCCACCAGCGTTTATTTGTCAAGACTGGATTGCCGCGGCGTTTCGCCCGGAAACCGATCGAACTGAGCAGCAGCATTTGGTTCTCGCTCAATCAGAGGCTTACCTTGAACAGGTGAGCAATGCAGATGTTATCGTGATTACTTCACCGATGTATAACTACGGTATGCCTGCGGTATTGAAGGCATGGTTTGATCAAGTTATGCGGGTGAATAAAACCTTTAGTTTTGATCTTGCGCGAGGCGATTTTCCAATAGAACCTTTAATGAGAGGAAAGATATTGGTGCTACTGACCTCCTGTGGCGAATTTGGTTTTGGGCCTGGTGGAGTACGAGAGAACTTGAACCACCTGAGTCCACATATTAAACAATTAGCAAAATATTTAGGGGCCGAGCGTGTTTATGAAATTGGGGCTGAGTACCAAGAGTTTGCTGATGACCGGCATCAATTGTCTATTGAACACGCCAAACAAGCGATTGCAGCCTTGGTGGAAAATCTTGCCTTAAGTTGTATTCGCTCATAGATGAGCTTTCACGGTTGCGGATAGAGCTTGGCAAGATCGTACAGTCGGCCTGCGGATATCGTAACTGGACAGAAGCTTGTTAGCGTTAAGACTCCTGAAGTGAAAGCTTTCATTAGAAAAAATATGGCAAGTAAGGGCTTAACGCCATTCCCCCAGTCTTAGCCAGACTCGCCTTGGGAAAACGAACAAGGCCTTGGCCCCGCCAGCATCAACACCGTTATTTACTATAGAAAGGAGCATCGGGCTTGTTCAACACCCGAATAGGTGTCGGCTGCGCGACACCTATTCTTATTTGTTATATGTTCGGTTGGCTCAAACGCATTTCAATTAACTGATGCTCACCGACTTTCTCAACTTTCTTTACAAAATTAAAACCAAAATTTTCGTAATATTCTTTTAGATATTCGTGAGCATGTATTTCAATACTGTTTATATTTAATTGTTTGGCCTTATCAATTAATGAATCAATCAATTTAGTTGCCACTCCATTGCCTCGGTAGTCTTTTTTTATAGCAATTCTAGCCATAACAGCATTGTTATTTTCTGTTAAGGCCAACCTAGCAACGCCAATGGCTAAATCATCAATATATGCTAAAGAATGATAAGCATTTGAATCTAAACCATCTAGGTCTAAGTGTAATGGTATTCCTTGTTCTCGAACAAAAATTTCATTACGAATTTTCTGAGAAATTTTAATAGACTCTTTATCTTTACTTACAACAATTCTCACACTTACCTCTAATGTAGATTAGAAAAATTAAGAACATATAACAGTATATTAATATGCAAATTCCCATCTTTCACGCATGCGAAGTTACCACCTATCACGCACCACAGAAACTCACATATCCTTTAATGTTTAAATTTATCAACAGCATACCAGTCAATCACCATTTTGACCATGCGGAAAATAAACTAATAAACTAGACACCCATTCTAAAAACAAAAACCTTTCACACTCTCGATAGTCAAGATTACGCTTTTAATTCCCATCATCTTCGCCGAGTCGCGCAAATGAACAAGGGAGCAAAGTTGAAGTCTGTTTGAGCGTAGTGTTTACTTCAACGCCCTTGAGAATGAGCAACACAGGGTTTAAGAAGATGCTGGGTGGCTTTTCTTTTGTATACTTTTCTTTGGCCAGCAAAGAAAAGTATATCGCCGTCAGGGCGAAAGCCTCACTAACAGATCGATCCAAAACTAAATGATAAAAACGAGACTAACAGCTCCCCAAAAAAATAAGCTAACTCATTTTGGGGCAAAATATTGTTAGCCTATCGATTGGTGTAACACGCCTCTGGACAAAAACGTGCCAGTAATTTTGCTAATTTAGAATAACATTAATTATCTCAAGTATGGCAATCCACTATTTTGCTGACCAAACTCATATTTTCACTACACTTTCATCCTTACAGTTAATGGCTTAGGGTGCTCATCTTTTTCTATCGGTTGCATAATTTGATAATCTGAAAGTTAAATTCACAACAGATCGGCAAAGCGGTACGCGTACATACAGCAACCCCCATTGACGATAAAATCTTATGAGGTTATGGAATGGTTGGCATAATCAAGTTCTTTAGAGATAAAGATAAACTCGATCAGTTGGTTGATGGGTTATTTTATTGCAATACCCCTGAGTTCTATCGCTTGTCAGACGCTTCTGGAGTATCTGATCACCATGAGTCGTGTGCTAATTCATTTAGAAAAGGTCGAGATAGTGAAAGCATTAAGCTTTATATTAATGGTTTCGAATTGCCTCATATTGAGAAAGTAACATTGCATACAAATGAGCACAAAGATCGATGGATGCATTGCTGGTTTGCATTAACAATACCTCAAACTGATATAGAGCTTAGAGCATTGACAGATGATATAAATCGAATGCGTGACGAATTCGGCTGCAACTATGTGTTTGTCGAAGAGAAGAATATTCCAATTTTAGTGGGGCGTTTATATACCACTACGAGTTTAAAAATCGCTCATGGTCTTGTCAAATACTCGCCAAATCAGTTTGATTGGAGCGCTATTTGTAAGTCTGACCAGTACACATACCAACGGGAGTATCGCTTTCTTGTAGGTGAGTGCAGTCATAGTCACGTAGAACCAATTAAACCCAAATATGATTCAGGGTTTTCAGATTTAATGTACGTAAATAAGAAATTAGAGTTAAGCTCTGAAAATCAGTGTTTATTCTATATGGATCCTAATGGGTGCTATATTACCCCACATCAATACGGGTAAAAGTGATTTTCTGTGTTCGCATGGAATTGGAACATAACACCTGAACTATCCACCACAAAAAAGGTATGTGATTGGCAGACCTTTTGTTGCGCTTCGCCCAAGGTTATGTAAAAAATAGGTGACTGTCAGATCAGGTCTGAGCTACTACAACTAATCGATATTACCAGACTCTGAATGAGCTTGAGCACTAATAGATAATGGTTTTTTCTGAGGTAGAAGCGCGAGCCGTTAGTGCTAATGAGTCATGTCTAATAAGAGTTACTTAACTATGATTTTTCTTGGCATGACGTCTGGTTCTATTTCACCTCTACAACGATAAATAGCCATAGTAATGCCCCAACCATTTGTTATGGTGGAATCATTTTCATAACCTTTTCCATATGCAGCGCAGTGAGAAGCTACTTGTGCGAGCATGTGAGGGTAGTTGACCACCGATGAATCATAGTTTACTTGAACTAGATCTTTATCAGCAAAGTCAATGTTATAAGACCCCCCCAAACTGCCACACAACCTGTTATTAGCGAACTTAACGCTATTGTCGAGAATATTGCTAATTTCTTCATACTTCGAACCCATGTAAATTAGTAATCCATCCTACATAATAACTGCGATTTTACACAACCTCTTTTTATTGATTTCATTAAAAAAACAATACTGTAGTGGTCAACTCTAAGTGGCTTTGGGTAAGAATAACTAAGAGAATCTCAATCATACTTACAAGTGGTATAACTCCCGACGATAGCGCTCTAGAAGTTCATCATCAATATAGGTGATGAATGGGTCAACTGACCCCTGCACCTTGTACATACAGATCATTTTATAGATCGTTCTTCCGACTAGTTTTATGAAACTATTATCGAAAACATCTCTAGCCGTTCTCTCGTATAGATATCGATCATTAAAGAAAACGTCCCGATAAGTTTCGATTATTTCTGTGTCTCGCTCACTAAATAGATGTGCTTTGATGTTTAGTGGCACATTATCTAACAATGACACTAAATCGTGGTTTTCTATGGGCTTATTGCTTCGCTTATATGCATACTTGGTAATGTACTCACTTTGAACTTCGGTTTCTACTGAGTTGAAGCTCTTGAGTATGATTTCTAAAGCTAGACCAGATACTACCGAATGAACGCAATACAAATGATTTCTGCGTGAATCTGTGCACATAGTATGAAAGTCGAATGCAATCTCTAGCATTTGTTCTCTTGGCTCAAGTTTTTCTAATTCTGCCTGCGCACTATGTGAATTGTTTAGGTCAGTAACTGCCATTTTAGATACCTCTAGCTGTTGTCATAGAGAGAGTCAAATCTTATGCAACGTGGTGAATTGTTCTGGTTAAATGCCTTCGGATAACTTTTAATATAAGGCACGTTCAGTTTCTAGCTGCCTATGTACATTTTCCTCATATTCTCTGGCCATTTACTTGTGTCTTTACCAAAGATAGATACCAATTCACCATACTCTTTACTTTTCTCGTTTTTTTCTCCAATGGCAAGAAGCCTCTCATATTCGTCATAATGAAAGGTGCTTAATGAATGGAAGGAAAGCTTATCTTGCTCATTTTTCTCCCGTTTAGCACATAGCTCAAGCTTGGAGTAAAGCCTGTGTAATCCTAAGTTCTCAAATGCTTGTTGGATTTCTTGGCACTTATGAGCAAAGCAAGTCTTGTTATAGAAGGAGATTTTAGGGATCAGCATTTCTGTACAATACTCATTTAGCTCATCGTATCGTCCAGCTTTCTGAAAGTAGGGGACAGCCTTTAGCAGCGCCGCTTCATCAGGCTCGCATTGTGTGTATACCTCATTCAATACCTCAATAGCTTTGTTAAAATCCTTGTCCCTTGCAAATGCGCTTGATCTTTTAACTAATGTGTATGTATCCATACAGTCCTCTAGTACGAAGTTGGTCTGAACCCTATTTTTAGATCGCCGAATAGTTTGAAAATTAATCAACTAAACACATAATGAAACATTAGCTAAATTGGGTCAAACAGGGATAACTCAAGATGTTGCGAGCAACAACTCTAAGAAGAAAAGGGGCAATATATTGTTAGCCTATTTATTGGTGTAACACGCCTCAGGACAAAAATGAGTTACGCTGATTGTTTGTTCAAAGGTATGCTGGATTAGATTAAGTATGGCTGAGACAGAGATAACGCCGAAAACAGCGGCGCGCGTTAGCGCATCCAGCCCGTAGGGCGATGCTGCCTATGTTTGTGTACGGCCAAACTAATGAGGTGAAAGTCCTCTGTAGGAAGGTCACCGTTTAATAACATTCTGATGATTAAACGCTAAGGACTAGCGAATGGCAAGGGCATTACCGCGAGGGAATGTCTGAAGGAAGCCGGACGCCTTTTTATCTAAAGAGAGGGCGAGCTGATGAACAAGAACATCATATGAGGCGTAGGCTGGAGGCGAGTTGGCACAAGACAACGAAGCCATGTGATCTAACGGCCACCGCAAATGATGCAGCAGTGCAGAGAAAAGAGAAAGTGCATGTTCTACTTCTTATAAACAAAAAGTGGGGGAGCTCTGCTTAGCAAGCGATCGTTTAACTCACGCTATGGCGATTTAAGCAGACGGCTTTTTTTAGATAAAAAGTCCCAATGCCGTTCTATTGTGTAATGGTTGGGACATGGTGAAGGCCTGAACCTGAAAATCAATGAGGAGCCTGTGCAGCTCATTGTCTCCGTATCCGACCGGACTGAGGAGTCATGGCGCAAAAACAGAAGCCATCATTGGAATGCAAAGGAGCGAATCGGCCGTTGTATTTTAACCGTTTTCAGGAAACGCCCTGTGCGGAGCCGCATGCAGGGTGTTGTGGGGGCTGGAGGTTAGATACCTCCGGCTACCCGATTATATTTTATTCTTCCCACACTTGAAGGTTACCAGTACGCCAAGATTCACCATCAAACGATAAGACGTCGTCTAACTCTTTACACATAGAGTGTTGTCTGTAACGTGGAGTCGAATCTTTCTTAAACCATTTACTTATTAAAGTGATCGGCTTTGGTGTTGATATTTTCTTTTTTTCATTAAGCTCTGGTTGCCAAAAATATATGATTATAGATTCAGCCATTTCAAGGAAATGTCTTGATGCATCATTCGGGTAATTAATTTCACCGATCCAAAATTCTTGTTCGCGATTAATCTCATGCACTTTATGATGGTTTTTAAATCTTCCATGAAAACTGCCCTCGGTGATACCACAATATTGAATTGTTGCTTCTCTTTCATATTTTAACTTACCAGTGGCAAGATATAAGCCATTACCCCAATCAGAGTTTTCTTCTATTTCTTGATATGAAAATGGACCTCGCCAGTCAACAATCACAGTTGTGTGAGAACTCAATGCGTACTCCTTTAAAATATAACGCCGCATTTTAGCGAATCCCCTCATAATCTCTTGAGAATTCATATAAGTAGACGCGCACCCCGTTGTTTGAGCTAATTAATTTCGCCAAAAACCTTTCCTATCAAACCTGCACGGAGGCAGTCGGGATACGCGAAACTCAAATTCTACACCAAATGCTTATTGATCGGCGCCTCAATATTCACAATAAACGCCTTAACTCTCTGATGGTTGCAACAACATCGCTATTAGATGGCGATAAATTGTCTCTCACCGAGCTAGGGCGTAATATCACCAGCCGTACCTCACCTAAACACTGCATTAAACGCATGGACCGTTTGCTCGGCAATCACCATTTAAATAGTGAACGTTTAGCCATATACCAATAAAATAAACTAGACACCCATTCTAAAAACAAAATAAAATAAACTAGACACCCATTCTAAAAACAAAAAACTTTCACACTCTCGATAGCCAAGATTACGCTTTTAAATCCCATCATCTTCGCCGAGTAGCGCAAATGAACAAGGGAGCAAAGTTGAAGTCTGTTTGAGCGTAGTGTTTACTTCAACGCCCTTGAGAATGAGCAACACAGGGTTTAAGAAGATGCAGGGCGAGCTTTCTTTTTGCTTCGCTAAGCTTTGCTCGTTGAAGCTTAATGACGTCGACGTAGGCGAAAGCTTTTCCCCCGTTGCTAACACAGAATGACAGAATGGGGCAAAACTCAGGGCGGGATCGCACTTTGTTAACAGATATGATCTAATACCTCTAAACCCTAAGCTACATAGTTATTTTGAACATAATTGAACATTTATCAGTCGTCGAGGATACTCGATCTGACATCAATCAAAAGCATGACCTTATTGACGTGATTTTCCTTGTTATCAGTGCTATCGCATCAGGATGTGAAGGCTGGCAAGACATTGAATATTATGGAGAAGAGAAGTTGGGCTGGCTGAGGAAATATAGACCATTTGAACACGGGATCCCAAGACGACACACGATTGCACGCATTTTGCGTTCTGTTGTCGCGGAGTCTTTGCTTGAGGCATTAGCTCTGTGGATTAACGAGCAGCGAACGAGTCAAAACAGAGCCATCATCGCATTTGACGGAAAAGTACTGCGTGGCTCGTACCGAAATAACAAGAAAACAGCATTACAATTGGTTACAGCCTATGATACTGAACGAGGTCTCGTTCTGAGTCAGAAACCGACAGCGAACAAGAACGGCGAGATTAGCGTTGTGCGCCAAATGCTTGATGTTATTAACGTAAAAGGCAGTGTTGTCACCGTTGATGCTCTACATTGTCAGCGCGATACACTAGAGAAAATCGCAGAAAAGAAGGCTCATGTTGTCGTTCAAGTAAAAAACAACCAACCAAAGTTGAGAGCGGCTGTTGTTGAGCAGTTTCAAGCCGTCTTTGATGCTGGTAAAGAGAAGGTCGTCACTGAAATTAAAGAAAAACACCATGGTCGTAGCGAAGAGCGATACGTCTTTCAACTAAAGGCCAAGTTGCCCGAAGAGTTAGCAAAGAAATGGCCAACGGTAAGAAGCATCATAGCAGTGGAACGCCACCGCGTGATAAATGGGAAAGGCACTGTAGATACCTCGTATTACATAAGCTCAATGTCACCGAATCACAAATTGTTAGGCCACTATATTCGTCAGCATTGGCGAATTGAAAACAGCCAGCATTACGTATTAGATGTTGTTTTTAAAGAGGATAACTCTCGCATTACTTTAGACGGAGCGGTGGAAAACATAGCTCTATTTAGACGTTTTGTGATGAACATGCTCAAACAATGCGATTGTGGAGCGCCAAGTCACAAAGTGAAGTTGAAGAAAGCGGGATGGAACGACGATTATCGGGCACGAGTCTTCTTTGGGTTATAAATCCATCAAAGTATGCTCCCGCCCTGGGGCAAAACTGAGTTAGAAAGGATTTTGTATGAGCTATTTTTGATCGTAAAAAATGACGCTCAAAAAAATAAACTAGAATAAACTAAATAAACTAGACACCCATTCTAAAAACAAAAACCTTTCACACTCTCGATAGCCAAGATTACGCTTTTAAATCCCATCATCTTCGCCGAGTAGCGCAAATGAACAAGGGAGCAAAGTTGAAGTCTGTTTGAGCGTAGTGTTTACTTCAACGCCCTTGTGAGTGAGCAACGGAGGATCTAAGAAGATGCAGGGTGGCCTTTCTTTTGTATACTTTTCTTTGGCCAGCAAAGAAAAATGATGTCGCCGTAGGCGAAAGCTTTGGTAATCCCCCCGAAAATTAATCCCATGCAAAAGTAGAATTTTCTCGTATAGTAAATACAGGAGATTCAACATGAAAAAGTCACGTTACACGGACAGTCAGATCTTATCTATTCTCAAGCAGGCTGAGGCTGGTACACCTGTTCCTGAGCTCTGTCGTGAGCATGGAATGAGCAACGCAACCTTTTACAAGTGGCGTTCGAAATACGGTGGTATGGACGCATCCCTTATGGCGCGGATGAAAGAACTCGAAGATGAAAATCGACGGCTTAAAAAGATGTATGCGGAAGAACGCCTTAAAGCAGAGGTGATCTCAGAGGCGATGGCAAAAAAGTGGTGAAGCCCTGTGAGCGTCGATTGATGGCTCAGCGTTCGGTGGCGAACTATCACATCAGCATTAAAAGTGCATGCTATTGGTTTGGGATCAGCGAGACCTGCTATCGCTATAAATCGAAGCTTCAACCTGAGAATGAGTTGATAGCTCAAGAGTTAGTAACGCTGTGCAACAGTGAAGACTGCTCTGACTGGGGCTTTGGCCTGTGTTTTCACCATTTGCGGAACGTTAAAGGGTATACATGGAACCATAAGCGGGTTTATCGGATCTACTGCGAATTGGCTCTAAACTTACGTATTAGGCCAAAACGACGCCTGAATCGCCATACGCCAGAGCCTCTTAAAGAGCCGATTAAAACAAACCAAGTTTGGTCCGTGGACTTTATGCATGATCAGCTATCTGATGGCCGGAAGTACCGTTTATTCAATGTGATAGATGATTACAAACGTGAAGGTCTGGCGTCAGAACCTGATTTTTCAATGCCCACAGTACGAGTCACTCGGATCTTAGAGCAGCTCATCGAACAACGAACCAAACCTGTTGCGATCCGCTGCGACAATGGTCCTGAGTTCATTAGCCATGCGTTTATTAAATGGGCCAACAACCACGACATTCGAATCGATTATATTCAGCCAGGGAACCCACAACAAAACGCGTATATAGAAAGGTTCAACCGTACTATGAGGTTTGGCTTAGTGAGTAAGTATTTGTTTGACACACTTGAAGAGGTTCAAGATCGGGCGACCCAATGGTTATGGTTCTACAATCATCAACGACCACACCTTGCAAATGGAGGGTTCCCACCACTAAAAACGGCAGCATGAATTCTACGAATAAATGCGGTTAATAATGGGAGGATTACCCTTTTACCCCGTTGCTAACAAAGAACGGGGCAAAAGCGCGTTAGATACGCACACTCTCAACTGTCAGCTTAGATTGCGAGCTGTATTAAGATGTGTCTGGTCCCATATGAACGATACAGCTAAGTCAAACTAAAGGGGCTGCTTAAGCCCCTTTCTAAGATTTTCTAGTTGGTTGGTTCAACTTGTTATGAGTTAGCTGCAGATTCAGCTTGCTTGGTAACTGCTAAAGCATCTTCAATGAGACTTGACTGGCCGGTGAGCAAATCTTCCAAACAGCCATTGTTTTTATCCACCAAGCCAACCTCTTTTAACATGGCATCAACTAAGGGGGCATTTGCGCGATATCCTAGGGCCGCTTCTGTGACTTGTTCCGCAAGACCGCCTTGATGACTGTTGGATTCTCCATTTAGCGAGCTGCCATGACCCGCGCCATAGCCTTGGAGAATTTTGATGCCTTCAATGTTCTCTAAAGGCTTCACGGCGCTGGCAACCAACTCAGGTAATATTTTTAGGATCGCCAATGATTTTTGCAGCTCGACCTGTTCATCGCGCAAGGTGTTTTCAGCTTCGTACATTGCTTGTTTACCGGCGGCTTCTACGGCATATACCTTCTCATCGGCTTCGGCTTGGAGTTTTTTGGCATCGGCTTCGGCTTTCGCTTCAATCAAAATGGCAGATGCTTTATCTTGCGCCACTTTCTTTTCGGCATCGGCTTGCACGGTGATACCAACCGCATCACGTTCGGCTTCTTTTAGCGCATCAATCACCTCAATCTCTTTACGACGATTCGCTTCGGCAATTTGGCGCGCGGTAATCACCGCTTCACTTTTCTCAACTTTGACTTTTTCTGCTTCAGCGGCTTTTGCTTGAGCCGCCGATTCTTCTTCTGATTTTTGGGCAATCGCGATTTGTTTATCTTGTCCGGCAACTTCTAAATCACGTTGGCGTTGAATACTGGCTTGTTCTAAGGTTTTACTTTTTTCAATTTCACGAGTTTCAATATCACGAGATTTTTCTATTTCAGCCGCTTCTAAGGCGCGCTCTTTGGCAATTTCGGCTTCCCGCTCTTCTTGCTCTTTCATTTCACGGTTTTTTGAAATTTCGGCTTTTTGTTCGGCTCGTTTAAACGCCAGCACTTGTTCTTGGGTGAGTTTGGCTTCTTGTTCTTGCTTACTCACTTCAAGCGATTGTTTTTCTGCTTCTAGGTTGCGCTGTTCGATTTTAATACGGTTTTCTTGCTGAATGTCGTTGGTTTCTTTACGTTTTTCTTCAATGATTTTAGTTAATCGAGCACGACCTTCGGCATCAAATGCATTGTTTTCATTAAAAAATTGTAAGTCAGTTTGGTCAAAGCCAGTTAACGAAACAGACTCGAGTTCTAAGCCGTTTTTCTCTAAATCGTTCATCACGTTTTGTTGCACTTTTTGTACAAAGTCTGAACGTTGTTCGTGCATTTCGGTCATCGACATTTCTGCGGCCACCGAACGTAGCACATCGACAAATTTGGACTCCATCAGCTTTTTCAACTCTTCGACACGCATGGTGCGAGTTCCCAAGGTTTGGGCGGCCATCGAAATACCTTCGCTATTCGGTGCCACTCGCAAGTAAAAGTCGGCCTTAACATCAACCCGCATCCGGTCTTTGGTAATCAATGCGTCTTTTTGGGTTTTCTCGACTTCGATACGCAGGGTATTCATATTTACCGGAATGGTTTCATGCACCACTGGCAAGACCATCGCACCGCCATCTTTTACCACCTTCTCTCCGCCTAAACCGGTTCTGACAAAGGCTGTTTCTTTGGTGGCTCGGATATACAGCTTGGCTAAAATTAAACCAATGGTGAATAGGGCAATAAACCCAATACCGACCCAAATTAAGTAAAAAGCAATGCTGTTACTGTTAACTAATAAATCCACTATTTATCCTTAATGTTCGTTTAATAATTGGTCGAGTTTGCTGGCAGTCCAGTATTTCCGGTGCCGTTCAAGCAATACAATAATTGTTCCCGTTGGGAACGAGTCTTGGTTTTCTAAAGGTTGCACCATTAAGTAATGTTTTTGCCCGTATTGGTCGGTGCATACCGCTTCCGCTGGGCTGCCTACGGTTGCGGTGCCTACCGTTATTCTGGCCTGTAAACCCTTAAATTCATGCTTAGAAATGGCGCTCGATTGGCTTTTGGGAAATACTCTGGCGATCGTTCTTCCTAAAAAGCGTGCGCTTAAAATGGCAAACAATAATGCTCCCAAGTGAGTCATAGCCGAGGGGAGTAAACCATTGCCACTGGAAAGGCTTAAGTAATTGAGGCTGAGCCCAGCAAGACCAAAGCTGCTTAAAAATAGAATGATCCAAACCAGCAACGGTAATTGATTTAAATATAACCAACCGAGCAGCCCAGAAAGCGCGCCACTATCTACATTGGCGTCCATATCCACGTTAAGATCTATGGGGAGAATGTCATCGAGCATGTTGAGTAGACTCACACCCACTAATAAGCCTAATATTTCTATAAGAGCCAGCCCAAGCACAAAGGCTAAGGCCAAGCTAAAGCTGGTATTCACATCTGCGAGTAAAAATTGGTACATTCAGCATCCTTTTTACAATAAAAAATTGAAACGAGTCTTCGCTTCATTTCAACAGCATACCTTAAACATTAATCGCTAGTTTGGCGCAAGTTTTCGTTAAAGCCATAACCAATATGGAGCATTCTCGCGACAATTACATTGCCATCATCAAAGTGTTGAGCTTTCTCTGCCTTACTCGCTTGTCGGCATAAACTAGCCCGCACACTTATCAAAGCTATTATTTAAATAAACATTAATCTAAGTGGTTGATATTACGCTTTGATTTTTCCACTCTCAAGTGGAAACACTCCGTTTTGCGAATTGTTTTAAGGGAGAATGACTGGATGTCAAATAACAGGATGTATTTTGTGAACTTACAGGGTTTTATGAAGAGACTGCCAATCATGTGAATTCATGGTGTTGATTTAGATATTTATGAGTCAACTCAATATTGCAAGGTACGCGAAAGGCATCGCTTGATAAGCAACCATGATTTGCTCTACATATCGATCCTGTCGCGATTTTTACGGAAGCGCAGATCTTTTAACTTTGCTCGATGTCGATCAATAAGCACAACATACCGCCGATAAGATAAGCCAGCAAATCCATTCCGTCGAAGGTCGATCCTAAAATAATATGTAATACCGATGAAGGGGCAATGTTCAGCCATTGGTTGACTTGCAGGTACTGTCCCATCTCTATTAAATATGCGATAAGGACTGCTGCCGCAGCCGTTATTTTAGAAGAAACATTCACAATACTGGCAAGCAAATAGTGCAGCCACACCACCACTAATACATCTCCCAAGGTCGGTCGAATAAAATCATCTCGCACATAGCAAGCAATCACTATCAACACGACTAGCCACAATAGGCTCTTTAATGCATGGGTCAACGAAAAGCGCAGCCGTGACCTTGAACCAAAGCCGCCATCACGGCTGTTGCTTTTATTTGCTTGTTTAAGCTTCTGCGGGGTCACGATTAATCTCGGTTGTGAGCTCAGGTACTGGCTTGCTGCGTTGGTACCAATCTACCTTGCGGGTTAATAACATCACGAAACTCAAAACGACGAAGCACAACAAGGTCCCCATGAGTAATGCGTAATTTTCTGCCTGAAGTAAGCCAAATAGAATGCCATAGAGAATTAATAGGCTCATCCCAAACACCATGCCATGTTTGGTGCTATTTAAGATGCCGCCAACATAGATACTCAATAAACTGGTTGATGCAACCGCAGACAATATATACGCCCAGTTAAAGCCCATATGTTCGCTCATTGAAATTAATAGTAGATAAAATATTGCAAGTGCCAAACCAACAAAGCCATATTGCACGGGATGGATAGGTCGCGCTTGAAACAGTTCCAATAAAAAGAAGCTGACAAATACCAGGGTAATAACCAAAAGCGAATAGTTTACCGCGCGATGTGATTTCAGATAGTGGTCTACAGGATCAATAAGGCTTACTCCCATTTGCCGTTGTTCTAAGTCGGCGCAGGAGTCCACGCTCGACAAACAACTTTCAAACCATTGAGCGATATTGGTTGAGAAGTTATTGCTGGACCACTGGGCTTTAAAGCCGGATTCGGAGATGCTGGACGAGACTGGTAAATAGTCACCAATAAAGCTCGGATGTGGCCACGCAGAAGAGAGTTCGACAGTGGTGCGGGCGCCGATTGGTGCAACTTGTAATGTGCCTGTGCCTTGCAGCAGAAAATTTAGGTCGAAAGCCAAAGGTTTAGTTAAATCGATTTGTTGGAGTTCTAAATTGCTATGAAACCCTTGGGGAAACTGGCTTAGTCCTGTCCCGGGAAAAACTTCAAAGGTCTTTCCCGCTAGGGCCATCTCATCAAGTCTGATTAAGCCCCGGCTATCTCGAACCCCTACAACCATACTTATTTGGGTTATCTCGTATTGACGTAGTGCATCTAACGCTGCAAGTTCAAAAGTTCCTCTTAATGTGGTCTGTGCTTTGTATAGTCGAGCACGATAAATACCCCGATATTTTTCAAAGCTGTCCAGTTGAGCGCTCATGTCAAAAGTTTTGGGTAAGATAAATTTTCGGTTCGCCAATCGGTAAGTTTTGCCATTGCGAAGGTCTGGAACCGTGTAGTTCACCATGATAAAAGGACCGATAATATGTTGCTCGCTGCTACTGCTGCGAGCGATGTCGTTGATGACTTGTTCCTGGTTAACTGAACGCTCAGAGATTAGTCCACTGAGCATAGAAACGGGAATTTGAAGCAATATAAGTAAAAACAGCACGAATCCGAATTTCATGCCGAGTTGATGATTGAGGATTTGTTTCATTTTTCATTCTCCTTAACTGATGTTTTCAATTTAAAACAATAGTTTGGAGAATCGATGGAGCTTGTGTAGAGTTTTTATGTAGTTGCTAGGTTTAACGTTACTTTTACGCCCAAGCTTACATTTTTAATCTGAAGGCTACCTTTGTGCAGTTTCATGACCTGGTCTACAAAGTTGAGTCCCAGCCCGCTACTTTTCACTCCGTTTTCGCGTGGCAGAGAATAAAATCGCTCGGTCAATCGCGGCATCGCATAGTCGGGGATATGCGGACCTGAATTATAAATAGATAGATTGACCGCTTCCTTAGAGACAGCAAGCTGCCATTCAATCAAGCCATCTTGCTCTACAAAATCTAAAGCATTATCCATCAAATTATACAGTGCTTGTTTGAGTAAGAAAGACTCGCCAAGCACCACGCTATTTCGGTCGCATTTTATATTGCAAGTCGCTGCTTTGGCACTTAAGCGAGCATCTGCCGCCAGCACAACATCATCCAGTGCTGCTGCGATTGATATTTTCTCTAAGGTTTCTAACTGAGGTCGTTGTTCAAGGCGCGTTAGTTCGAGTAGATTATTTATCAGGGACAGCATTCGGTCACTTTCTCGTTCGATGTTATTTGCGAAACGAGCTATTTTTTCTTCAGGCAAAGGCATTTGTAAAATTTCGCTGGCACCTTTGATGGCTGAAAGTGGGCTTTTTAACTCATGGGTGAGAGTCTGCACATACTTTTCCACGTATTGCTTGCCATCAAGTTTATTGCGCATTTTCTGCAAGGCATCTCCGAGGGCTTGGTACTCATAGGAAATGCGAAAAACTGGTTTGGTGACTTTCTCTCCTTGCCCCAATTTTTTTGCGTAATCTTCGAGTCTGTTGAGTGCCGAATGAATACGCCAGGCGAACAACGCCCCAGCAATAAGCACCAAGCCACTCATCCAAATCATCCAAAACAAAACATTGCGTTTGGAGCGGTCAATAAAGGGTTGAACGGAGCGATTGGATTTGGCAACCGTTAAGCTGCCGATGATTTCTCCGTGGTGGTAAATTGGCGCAGCAATATGCATGACCGTTGATAGTGGATCGTTGGGATCCTCGGTGGAACTGCGCGCACCGTATTGGCCGCGTAGTGTGAGGAATACATCATTCCATTGTGAGTAATCTTTGCCTACATCTTGTTGCCAGGAATCGGCAATGACGATGCCTTGTTGATCGGTAATATAGATGCGGTGATTACTTGCTTTTTCGCCGACGCCCCAGATGTGAGATAGTGGATCTCGCTGGCCATAAGCGCTTAATAATTTCGCAAATCGACTCTCTGACATGTTGCCATTGGCGACATCTTGCTCCGCCAATACGGCAAGCAAGTTTGCCATATCGACCAGTGTTTCTTCCGTGGTTTGGCGTACGGTAGGCTTGAGCTCCAAAATTACGGTTTTGCTTACCATGTAGGCAGTTATTCCAAGCAGGATAAAATAGAGCAAGAACAGTCTAAATCCTAAGGGTATCTTCGGCCAGCGACTCATGACTGCCCCTTTAGATTATAAAAATAACCAAAACCTCGTTTGGTACGAATGCGTTGATGCATGGCAAACGGCTTCAGCTTGTTACGGATAGCTTTAATGTGGGTATCAACATTACGCTCGTAAGCAGCTTCTGGCGCCATATCGGCAGCTATCATCAATTGTTCGCGGCTCAATACATTGGAGGATACCGAAATCAGTTTGTTGAGGATCTTAAACTCTACTGCGGTGAGACCGAGTTTCTGATCGTTGACACAATAGTCAAAATTATCAGCGATTAATTGTTTGGTTGGTATTGGCTGAACTGCTGCAAGCGCTGGCGTCATTGTTCGAGATTTAATGCGCAGCTTGATTCTTGCTAACATTTCTCTGGGGCTAAACGGTTTGGTTACGTAGTCATCTGCGCCTATTTCCAAACCAACCACTCGATCTATCTCTTCGTTTCTCGCGGTCAGAAAGATGATTGGCAGATCAGAAAACTCGCGAATGGTTTTGCACAGTTCAAAACCATTCCCATCGGGTAAGCCGACATCCAACACTAACAAAGCAACGGCGTTCTCTTTCAAAAACGCTAAGCCTTCACCTGCCGTTGCAACCCACTGAGGGCAATAGCCATCCATTGCTAATACATGAATGAGATTTTCAGCAATTGCTGGTTCATCTTCAATGATGAGTACCGTTAATTTTTCATTCAATGTTCGAACTCCACAAAACGACTTACTGGCTATTTATTGCGATGTAAAAGCCAACCCTGTGGTTAGCTCTCAGGTTTTGAATCACAGGCTATCGAATTAGTTTTATCATGGCAAAAAATAAAACAGAGAAGCTAGTCCCGTTTAAATACTCAGCGAATGAAGAGGGATTAAAGTGCCTGGCAAGAGCTGTTCAGATTTGGCTGGACAACAATCATGAGTTGGAGTCGAGATTGAGGGCTCTCAATGTTGGCTTACATGACGTCGCAAACGGTTTTACTATCAACAAATTGTTCGAAACTTACTATCTTACTATCTCTTAGTGTCCATAAGTGGGCAACTCTGGCTTTGAAATGTTTGCCGGTTGTCTTATAGGTTCCACTATAAGTACCATAAGCAAAAACCTTGTCACCTGACGCAACATAGTCTTCAACTGCAAAATTATAGCCATCCCATTCGCTGGCTAAACGCGCAAAAACATTTTTTTCAATTTCGTCAAATCCTTGGTACGTTCCCGCATAAGGAAAGCCAGCCGCTTCGGTCCATTGAGTGTCAACGCTTAGGTAACGTTTGAGGTTTTTGCCGTTTTCTTCCGAGGTTTTACCTTCATAGGTACTTTTTACAATATCAAGATTAGTCATCGAGTTAGTCTCCTAATTAAAAATCTCTTGATGGTCATAGTCATAGGACCGTGTTTAGATAGGCCTTAAGCATAACGAACACAAGGCGCTTCGAATAGCCTTAAATGAAGCTAAAATTTAGCTTAAGAGATGGCCTGTGAAGACTTCATCGCGGGTTCAGTGTTGAAGGTATTTTGGACTGCATGGGGAAATGAGCTGGTTTGGCCTGCGTATAAGATCATCGCGATTGTTAAACACGACGACATCGCCATGCTGTGTTTTGCTAGCAGAGCAGCCAAACACGCGATTGCCTTGCTTGCTAAAAGGCGAATAGCGGCTTGGCGCAAATCACTAAAGTATTTTAACGACGTCTTCAAATGCGAGACGAGGTCCTCTTGGATAGTTTTGTGCTGCATCCCCATAGCCAAAATTGATGATGAAGTTAGATTTATAACGCCCCTCAGGGAAGAAGCTGTCATCGACCAGTTTGTTATCAAAGCCACTCATTGGGCCGCAATCTAAACCCAGGCTGCGAGCAGCCATGATGAAATAGGCGCCCTGCAAACTTGAATTTCTAAAAGCGGTTGCATCGCGGAAACTTGCATCATTCGCAAACATGTCTTTGGCTGTTGGATAAGCAGGGAATTGCTCTGGTAGATGATTATAAAACTGCTGGTCAGAGGCAATGATGACCGAGGCCGGTGCCGCGAGGCTTTTTTGCTGATTCCCAGGCGCTAAGGCTTTATTTAACTTTTCTTTTGCGTCGGCACTTTTAACGACCACATAATAACCGGGTTGACAGTTCATGGATGTTGGCGCCCATTTCATTAATTCATAAAGTTCTTTAATCAATTCATCGGGTACCGCTTTATCTAAGAAAGCATTAAATGTTCGGGCTTCCGTAAACAGCTGGTTTAGAGCCTGTGCATCTAGTTTGGTAGTCATATTACTCTCCGGTTCATGTGGGTAAGTATTTTGTTATTCACGAATGAAGTTTCAATTTATAGTTTGGTTTGCGTTGTATGCTTTTATATTAGCTAACCCTTGCTCAAGCTAAGCGTAATAACTATTGTGGTCGAATTTAGTGAATGCGCCATTAAAATAGTTAAATGCACTCTAAAATCCCCTAAATTTTTTAAGTCACTCCGATAGTTGTGATTTTCGCCAGCAAGAGCGAGCACATGTTGAGCGATGGGCCATATATGGATGGTTATATGCGGATGCTTATATGCGGATGGTTATATACGATTGCAATTGTAAGCGATTAGGTGAGGTATAAAGTGGCCTTAGCTGGATGATAACCCGTGAGATTAATACCAATCTAACTCATTATCTGTTGATTCTCTCTGTTGATTCTTGCAACCTAAATCAGCGCTAACTGGGTTATGTGTTTTGTCATTAGAGCCACTGGTGACTGCACATCATGCTTGGTTATCGGCAGATTTATGCTGCGCAATCAGTTGAGCATATAATGAATCAGCTTGCTATAATATGACGTTTTAGGCTAGCCAAGCGTGCCAGCGATGATGCTGACACCTGCTCGATAAACCTAAGTGAGCGCTTAACCCGAAGTTTATACAAATTAGCTTAGCTATTGGAAGTTAGTGCTGTTTGTATCGAGCGAGTCGCAGGGAAATTACACTGCTGCTGGCTCTAAGCATGTTGAAGCGGTGGGTCACTTTCTCACAGGTCTAGATTTCGAGTTAAAACTTCTGCGGATGTAATAATTCGTTTTGTCCGATAAAGCTCTGGATGTTTTTCATCGTCGGCGTAGCCAACGGGCTCTCCAGCACCAGTATTAACAAACCAAGAGTTTTCTGGTTTACGATCACCCAGCAGTTTTTTAAATTCGGTTGGCTTAACACCAATGGCTTTAGCTGCCGCATTGTAGGTGCAGCGAGTCTTAATATTGTTCAGGTAATCTCGGATGATGATTATTTTATCCAGCATTAAAAAGTAATTCCTCGAAAGTTAACGCCAAGCTCAGGCTTGTTGCCCGCTTGGCTTATTTCACCTATCAAGATAGGCCATTTTGTTGTATCACATGAAGCGCTAGGTTATGGCATCTTCGGGTACATTTTCTTGATATTGCGGAACACCATCTGCGATAGTTTTCCAGTTTGCTTTAGAGCCCACTAAATATGTCTTCCCAGTTCAATGTGAGGATCTTCGTTAATACAAGCTAAAGTTACCCCGTGGACTCTACCATTATAGAGGCCACAATGTGTTGAACCGCATTGACTACAAAATTGCAGGCCAAATCCATGTTTACCCACATAAGAAGTCAGTAAGGTTTCACCAGACACCCATTTGAATTTATTTGCATCAACTAAAGCATAAGCCGAGGCTTGCAAACTGAATGCCTTGCGGCATTGGGAACAATGACAGGAACGAGCATCTCGTAATACGCCATTAATACAATATTTGATTTCCCCACAGAAACACTCACCAGTGATAGGCATCCACTTCCCTTGATAGATTAACCTGTATAAATCTAGCACGATTTGCTTGGTTTATGCATTTCAAAGAGAAAAGTGATGCAGTTTAGGGTGTTGATATCTGCAAAGATGCGCCCATTTTACACGACATAGCCGTGATCAACATCCGTTCGATCAACAAACCTAGCAAAAAAACATCAAAGTCTGGTTAAGCATCTTGGCATCGTTGATGGCTTAAGGGGCTGGCGGTTGCCGGTAGTTGCCGATGCTTGCCAAAGTTCTCGCTATTGGTTCTCTGAGCATATGGGATGCGAAGTGAGTGCTTGGCCTACTTTGTTAAGCCTTGCTTGGATTAGATGTTCTCCCTGCTAGCAAAGCGGTTCGACGCGCTTAGAACGTTAATGATGGATAGTGATATTCGCCGAGTCGTTGTTCAGGTCTCACTTCTGTGAGTGTTTGAGCGATTTTTTAGTCCTTCGTTCGCAATATGAGCAAAGGCTGGTGATTTGCTCTTTAGTCATGGCTGTGACGTCGTTTGCTCGCCTTTCTTTCGCTTATCCGCTTGAAGCAGCATATTGCTTTCACAAGCTCAATATTTTCGGTGTCGCTATCTTGCCACGGTTGTAAAAAACATTGAGTTGTCATTATGAGTGATTTTTCCTGTGGAAACTCTGTTCAATACAGGCCCCCTCATAAACTTTTGTAAATTTGAATCTGAGCAGCTTTATCTTTAAAAAAATACACGATTAATTTCTATTCCTTACAAAACGTGAAGTTATTGTGTGTCGATAATCGTTTTAATAGCCCCATCAAGAAAGGGGAATTAAAACAATGAAGTCAGTGATTGCGGTTGACCTCGGTGCGTCTAGTGGACGTGTCATGGTTGGATATTTAAGCGAAGGAAAGCTTACTTTAGAAGAACTCCATCGTTTTAAAAATCATCAAGTTAAAGTGAACCAGCAGCTTTGCTGGGACCTTTATTCGATTTTAGAAGAAATCAAAATTGGCATTAATAAGGTATTGGATAAAAACATTCATGTTGCCTCGCTCGCGATTGATACTTGGGGCGTTGATTTTGTATTACTCGACCAATTTGGTCGTCATCTGGGGGAGTTTGTCAGCTATCGAGATCAGCGTACTCAAGGGATCCAAGAAAAATTAATTCGTGAGAGTGGCATTAGCCGACAGGATATCTACGGGATAACCGGCATTCAATTTTTGCCGTTTAATAGCATTAATCAGTTAAAAGCGATTACCGATAGCCAGCCAGAGTGGTTAGAGCAAGTGGATAGCTTGCTGTTTATACCAGATTACCTTAATTACAAGCTTTGCGGAGTGAAGCATTGTGAATACACCAATGCGTCTACCAGCCAGTTATTGGCTTGTGATGATCAGTCGTGGTCGCCTGCTTTAGTCGAAGCCTGTGGGGCAAAGCTCGACTGGTTTTTACCGCCAAGCCTGCCAAATCGTATGATTGGCCAATATCATTTGGGAAACATCAGCATCCCAGTTTGTTCCGTTGCTAGCCATGATACAGCCTCTGCGGTCGCGGCCACGCCTATTTTTGACCAGCATTGCGCTTATTTAAGTTCTGGTACCTGGTCCTTGTTGGGCATTGAAAGTGAGCAAGCTTATACCTGTAATAAAGCTTTCGCTTATAACTTAACCAATGAAGGTGGGGTGAATGGGCGTTACCGGGTTCTGAAGAACATTATGGGTTTGTGGCTGATCCAGCAGATTAAAGCGGAGAATCCATCTTTAGCTTTTAGTGATATTGCGGCGCTGGCAAAGATGGCCAAGCCTTTCGAATTTATCATCAACCCCAATGACGATGCCTTTTTAAACCCCGCGTCGATGACCGACGCGATTAAAGCGTGGTTTAAGCAGCGCTCACAACCCTCTCCCGAAACGCTTGCTCAAGTGGTGCGCTGCATTTATGACAGCTTAGCCTTGGCCTACGCCAGCGTGTTGGGTCAGTTAGCTGAAGTTTCGGGTCGAAACCTGCAGGAGCTGCGTATTGTTGGCGGAGGAACGCAAGATCAATTCTTGAATCAACTGTGTGCCGATGTTTGTGAGATCAAGGTTTCGACCGAACCGACCGAAGCCTCGGCACTTGGCAACGTGGTGAATCAATTTATCGCTCTGGGTGTCCTAGCCAATCTTGAACAGGCGCGCCAGCTGGTGCACCACTCTTCTGAAGTGAAAATCTTTGAACCACAGCCTATCGCTTCACTTCAAGCAATTAAAAATCAATATAAACAAATCATTAAGTAGGTACTGAAATGAGTAAAGAACAAGTTATTAGCGCTTATCACTATGCCAAAGAAGTATTTGAAAAACATGGGGTCGATACCGAGCATGCTTTGCAAGCTCTGAATGAAACTGCGATCTCCATCCACTGTTGGCAGGGGGATGATGTGCGCGGTTTTGAATCGCCTGATGTTGCGCTTAGTGGCGGGATACAGGCGACCGGAAACTATCCGGGTGCCGCAAAAACGCCCGCCGAGCTGCGCGCCGATATGGAGCAAGCATTTTCTCTCATTCCGGGTAAAAAACGGGTGAACTTACATGCGATTTATTTAGATACCGACCAGAAGGTAGAGCGAGATCAACTTAAACCTGAACATTTTGCGACTTGGGTTGAGTGGGCAAAACAGCAACATTTAGGCTTGGATTTTAATCCTACTCTGTTCTCTCATCCAAAGGCGGATGATGGCTTTACTTTGTCGCACCCAGATAAGGCGGTACGGGATTTTTGGATTGACCATGTGAAGGCTTGTCGCAAAATTTCTGAATACTTTGGCCGGGAGTTAGGCAGTCCTTCGGTGATGAATATTTGGATCCCCGATGGCATGAAAGATCAACCGATTGATCGTTTATCGCCTCGTCAGCGCTTGGCTGAATCCTTAGATTTAGCTTTGGTTGAAAAAATTGATGCGCAATATCATAAGGATGCGGTAGAAAGTAAGCTGTTTGGCATCGGTGCCGAGGCTTACACCGTGGGCAGTAATGAGTTCTATCTTGGCTATGCCGCTACCCGTAATATTGCACTTTGCCTTGATGCCGGCCATTTCCATCCCACTGAATGTATTAGTGATAAGATCAGTGCCTGCTCCATCTATATCCGCGATTTGTTACTGCATGTGACCCGTCCGATCCGTTGGGATTCGGATCACGTGGTGTCATTTGACGATGAAACTCAAGCCATTATGCGCGAAATCGTACGTAACAATTTAAATGACCGAGTCTCAATCGGCCTTGATTTCTTTGATGCTTCGATTAACCGCATTGCTGCCTGGGTCATTGGAACCCGTAACGCGCAAAAAGCCTTGCTCAAAGCGCTACTAGAGCCGGTCTCAAAATTAAAAGCGGCTGAGCAGAGTTACGATTACACCTCTCGCTTCGGTCTTATCGAAGAGGCGCATTCACTGCCTTGGCAAGCGGTATGGGATTACCACTGCTTACAGAGTGGTGTGCCAGTCGGCTTTGATTGGATCCACCAAGTAAAAGATTACGAAGCGACCGCTTTATTGGCGAGATAGCTTCACAGTAAAGGCTTGCCGAAACTGTGATAATCGCGGCGAGCCAACAAACTCTTACTCTACAAAATAATTTAAAAGGAATAAAAATATGTCTGTAGTAGCAGGTATTGGCTGGCACTTGGTTGGAGCGGCATCCGCGGCGGCCTTTTACGCGCCCTATAAAAAAGTGAAGGGCTGGTCGTGGGAATTGATGTGGTCGATTGGCGGGCTATTTTCTTGGGTATTAATGCCGTGGTTAGTGACGTCGATGTTGGTGCCTAACTTCAGCGAATTTTACTCGCAGATCCCGATGTCGACCTTCGTGATGATGATGTTTTGTGGCGCGATGTGGGGGATCGGTAACATCACCTATGGTTTAACTATGCGCTATCTTGGTCTCTCCATGGGGATTGGTATTGCGATTGGTTTGAACCTTGCGGTTGGAACACTTCTCCCACCGATTATTCGCGGCGAACTGATGACTTTGGTCCACTCCGATGGGGGCAGTCTAACTTTTGTTGGTATTTTCATTGCGTTAATTGGTATTGCCATTGTCGCTTATGCCGGAAATGAGAAAGAGAAGGCGCTGGGCGAGAAAGCGGAAGAATTTAACCTCAAGAAAGGGGTGACCTTAGCGATTATTTGCGGCATTTTTTCTGCCGGATTTGCCTTCGGTTTAGAAGCGGCTGCACCGATTAAAGCTCAGTCAGCGGCTTTAGGGATTAATTACTTGTATGTGGCGATGCCCGCTTTCGGCTTCATCATGGGCGGTGGCGCGATCGTTAATTTCGGCTTTTGTTTGTATCACATCATTACCAATAAAGACATTTCAGTACGAGCCGACATGTCGCTAGGGAAAGGTTTGATGCTCCGCAACCTATTGTTTACCGCGATGGGCGGGATCATGTGGTACCTGCAGTTCTTTTTCTATGGGTGGGGCGAAGCTTCAGTGCCAGAGCACCTTAGCTACATCAATTGGATGTTACACATGTCGGGCTATGTTCTGTTTGGCGGTGTGATTGGTTTAGTGATGGCCGAATGGAAAGGCGTTGGTACTCGTCCAGTACGGATCTTAATCCTTGGTTTATTGGTCATTACTGCCGCAGCGAACGTGGTTGGTTTAGGTATGGCGGCTTAAGGAGTTAAATCATGAAAAGAAAAACATTTGTGATGTACGTTAACCCAGCTTGCCACGACGAATATCAAAAACGGCATGATGAAATTTGGCCAGAGATGAAAACGCTGCTCAGTTCTCATGGGGTACACAATTATTCTATCCATTTACTGGCCGAGCAAAATTTATTGTTTGCTTATGCCGAAGTGGAGAGTGATGCGCAGTGGGATGCGATTGCTGATACCGAGATATGTAAAAAATGGTGGGTTTATATGAAGGATGTAATGCCTTCAAATCCAAACAACTCACCGGTTTCAAAATCACTCAAAGAGGTTTTTTATCTACAATGATTTCATTAAATGATGCTGTTAAAACTGAGATTGCCAAGGTAACGGAAGTATCGCAATACCTTTGGCAGCGCGAGTGGGCAGAGCGCAATGGCGGTAATATTTCCGTTGATCTAAGTGAGTTGATGGATGACGTGGTGTGTGATGCACCGATTAAACCGTTACCGGTTCAACTCCCTTTAGCCAGCGCCAATCGTATTTATTATGTAAAGGGGACAGGCCAACGAATTCGAGAATTACGCGACGCGGCATACGCTGGCTGCATATTGCGGATTAATGCCGACGCTAATGCTTACCAAATTCTTTGGGGGGGGAAGGCGAGCGAAGATTTTGCGCCCACTTCTGAGTTTATTAGCCACATTAAAATTTTGCTGGCTCAGCGAAACGCCAAGGTGCCACATCGAGCCGTTGTACATACCCATCCTTTGGAGTTGATTGCTTTGTCTCATCATCCCAAAATTGCTCAAAGCAGTGAATTATTCACTCACACCTGTTGGAAAATGTTACCCGAAGTGCGCGCCTTTGTGCCACGGGGGATTGGTGTAGTGCCTTATTGCCTGCCATCGTCTGAGGAAATGGCCGATAAAACCTCCGATGTATTAATGACGCACGATGTCGCGATTTGGGAAAAACACGGCGCAACCGCCTCGGGCGGGGATGTATTACAGGCTTTTGATTCTATCGATGTCGCGAATAAGGGAGCCAAGCTGTATCTGATGTGTCTTGCCTCTGGTTATGAGCCGGATGGCGTCAGCCAAGAAAACATGGATATTTTAAAACGAGAATTTAATTTGTGAGGTCATGATGTCTGTATTTAAACTCGCGTTTCCTAAGATTAACTTTTCTGGCGTTGGTGCCATTGAAGCATTAATTGAACGTTTATTGCTTGAGCACCAAGGCGACGCAGGCCTGTTAATTTGCGACCCGGCAATGGTCAAGCTCGGTTTTAGCAATAAGCTATTACTTAGTGAACTCAACTTGACGTTGTTCTCAGCGGTGCGGCCGAATCCCGACACCAATACGGTGAATAGCGCTTTTGATCTGTTCGTTAGCAGCGGTGCCAAATACTTAATTGGTTTTGGGGGCGGTAGTGCTATCGACACCGCCAAAGCGGTAAGAATTTTGTCGGCTAACCCTGGGCCTATTGCTAAATATAATGGGGTCGAACAAGTAGCTCAGTTAGGTGTGCCACTATATGCCATAAATACCACTGCAGGCACCGCCGCTGAAGTGACCAGTAATGCGGTGATTACCGACACCGAGACACATGTGAAGCATGTTCTTATCTCGGATAAAATCATTCCTGATGTTTCGGTGAATGATCCCTCGGTGATGTTAGGGATCCCTAGCGCCATTACTGCTGCAACGGGGATCGATGCCTTGACCCATGCCATTGAATCTTATGTGTCGCAGGGGGCGCATAAGCTAACCGACTACATTTCACTAGAAGCGATTAAAACCATTGCTGAATATCTGCCACAAGCAGTCGATGATGGCAGTCGTATAGAAGCCCGAGAAATGATGGCCTATGGGCAGTTTATTGCAGGTTTATCTTTTAATAGTGCGGGATTGGGGATGGTGCATGCTATGGCTCACCCTGCAGGTGCGCAGAAAGATCTCCCCCATGGTGTTTGTAACGCCATATTGTTGCCAATTGTTAGCGAATTCAACCGCCCGTATCGGGTTGAAAAATTCGCAAAAATAGCTCAAGCCTTAGGGTTGGATACTTCTGAACTCAGCCCCGAACAAGCCAGTTTTGCTGCAATTCAAGGGCTTAAAGACTTGAATCGCAGAGTTGGGATCCCGAGTGGATTTGCTGAACTGGGAGTGAGTGCGCAAGATACCCTCGCATGGGTTGACGATGCACTGGCAGATCCTTGTGCGGGCGGGAATCCACAGCCGATGACTCGGGAGCAAGTGGTGGCCTTATATCAACAATCCTTATAGATAGTTGGGCTGAGAGCCTGCTCTCAGCTTTTTAATGGGGATTGTCTGATAATCATTCAAAATTACGGGGGAAGCGAATGTTACATCTAAAATCAGAAGAATTTGTTGGAACAAAATCTAGTATTAAGGTGTTGAATCGAGACCCTCAATTTGATTACCCAGAACACTGTCACGACTTTTCTGAGCTTATTTTAGTCAGTGCTGGTAGTGGTGTGCATATTGTAAATGGCTTACAGAAAGTGGTGTTGCCAAATACTTTGGCTTGCGTCAGCGACAATGATTACCATCAGTACGTGGATAATCGTGATGTCACCTTGGTTAATATTCTCTATAACAAACATCAGCTCAATCTAAGTCCTAAAGCGGTGAATGTGATTAAACATTTAGAGGATGGTGCGACCAATCTATTAATCACCGAAGACTCATTTGAGCCTATTTTGGCAATAGCGGATAATATGCGTATTGAGCAGCAACGCGAGTATAAACATTCTGAGGTGATGGTGTCGTTAATGTTTGAGCAGTTGTTGTTGACGATAGATCGTTTGAACATGACTCAGATTGATAATTCCCCCTTAATGAATGCCATTGTTTTTCTGATTAATAATTATAGAGAGCAGGATCTTTCGGTGCAGCAGATCTGTGATTCTTTTCAGGTCAGCTCACGAGCCTTAAGCAATAAGATATCGCAGCTTACAGGCTCTTCGACCAATAAGTTTTTGAACCAATTACGAATTAGAAAAGCGATGACTTTAATCGAAACGGGTCTTTCAATTACCGATGTTGCTTATCGGGTGGGTTATAACGATAGTAATTACTTCAGTACCAAGTTTAAATGCATTACTGGTCAAAGCCCTAGCGCCTATAAAAGCCATACACTTTAACCACTTAGAGAACGGACAATATTTTACTCCTCGCTGTTAAACATCATTTGCTTGCGATCCGTTTACAGTAACGTTTGGGTGTGATTTTAGCGATTTGTGCAAATTCTCTGGTCATATGAGATTGATCTGAAAATCCATAATCCAATGCCAATGTGACTAAGTTGCTATTAGGTTTGTGTTTGAGATGTTCGATGGTTTTTTTGACCCGCAATATTCTTTGGCATTGTTTGGGGCTTATACCTACCCATTTTTGAAATTGACGCTCGATTTGACGCTGACTCAGTGGCATACCACTCTTCGAGAGCTGGTTATTGTTGGCGTTCTGAATCACCTGCAAACAGCGCAATACTGAGGCTGGAATGCATTGGCAAATATCAACGGTATTATTCAACCATTTATAGAGTGCTGTAATTCGAGCTTGGTGATGAGGCGTATACTGCAGGCGGTTTGCCATTCGCTGCAACCAGCGTTGCTGTTTATTATCTTGCTGTGCTACCGATTGCTCGAATTGAGTGCGTAATATATCGACACTAATACCAGGCTGAAAACGAACTCCCGCGACTTGAGTCCCCGAAGAGAGCATTATGGTGTGTGCTTGTTTGCTTATCGGTAGCAGCAGCGCCTTTGCCGAATATGGAATGCCATCAAATTCAACACTTCCAGCTAAAATAAACATGATGCCGCTACAAGCATCAGCTTGTAGCCACTTTGTCATGTTCTTCCCTGGAGTGGCCGGAACCGAGGCTGACCAGATCCCTTGAACATAGTGCGCTAAGCTCCCTTTTGGTTGAAACAACCTGAAATCAAAGGGAGACTCAGCAGATCGGAGCGCTTGATTAGTTTGGTTGATAATTCCCTACCTCGGGTTTAAAGGTTTTGGAGATCCGATTCCAACTATTAATCGCATTCACCGCGATTGTCAAATCAACCAAACTTTGTTCGCCAAACATTGCTAGAGCCTGTTTATAGGCGGCTTCTGTGACGGATCGATTTGATGTGATCAATTCCGCCCATTGTAATGCCGCACGTTCAAGTTCGGAATATAAGGGCGTATCCATCCAGGCACTCAAGCCATATATCCGCTCTGGGCGTTCTCCCAATTTAAGGGCGTCTTTGCTATGCATATCAATACAGAAGGCACATTGGTTGATTTGTGAAACCCTTAGTTTCAGCAATTCCCAAGTGGTGATATTCACCGAATGGGAGTGACTAAATTGCTGGCGAAGATAGTTTTCTTGTTCGAGCAATATCTGCATTGCCTGAGGTGAGCTTGAAAAATAGTTTAATCGCTTAGTCATCGTTTTTTCTCCATGTTGAGTGTTGAAAATAACCGATAGCTTTCAATGTTTATTGAATATTTGCGACATGTTGCTATTGATCTGCAGATCTCTGGATCTGCAAGCAGGCTGATGTGGCATTGGTAGGGGAGTGGCAAGCGTGAGCATTTGGTCTGCTTCGCAGTATGCGTGAAACAGCAGATGCTTCGTAAACACTTGGTCGAACATATACGCTTAACGATTTGCCTCAAGCATTTCTATCACAGTTATTAGCGCTTTCAGCAATATGGGAGAAGGCGCTGAAGCGATCACTTGGAGCAAGATGCCCCTCGAGGTTAATCGATAAGCCGCTTACTCCAGTGTTAGCTGCATATCGTCGTGACCCACTTGTACATTGCTGGGCAACTCGCCGTTGTATTGGTGTAGAAAACTGTCTAATTCGTGTCCGATATGACTAAGCACCCACTGAGTTTCGGGCATGGCGTGGGCGAACTCAAATACATCGTAGAGATTATTGTGGTTGGGGGAGTGTTGCAGTGGTGAATAGCTACAATCGATCACGACATAATCGGGCTGATGTCGCAGCAGTTGTTGCCAGCTTGGATCGGGGATCCCTGCGGTATCGGTTAGATAGGCAATCTGTCCTTGAGCACTGCTAAACAAATAGCCCAGGGTTGGTTTTGAATGGTTAAGGCTGAGCGGCATAATCTCGATGTCAGCCAACTGAAATCGAGAATAAGCTTTATTCGCTTGCTGAAAATCGAGGATGCCTGGGTGTTTGAATAAATCATCGCAACCATTGGGGTCGTTCGGTTGATAAATTGGGATGGGGTCGGCAATTCCCCAGCGTAAATCAAACAGCGCTTGCACATGATCCATATGATAGTGGGTCAGGAGAATGGCATCGATAGAGTTAGCGGGAAAACGGCTTTGTAGTTGTGGATGATTGGCATCGATGAGTAAACACTTACCATTGACTTCTAATACCGCTGAACTGAGTTGACGGCTTAAGCTGGGATTTTTTTGAGCGCGCTTACAGGCGATACAATCACAGCCGTAAAGTGGAGCCGCTTGGACGTTGCCAGTGCCTAATAAGGTGAGTTTCATGTGATATATAACTCGCTAGTTTGGGTATCGATATACTTGAGTAATTTCTTCACGGTGACGGCTAAACTGCGGTTGTTATCTAGTCGCCAGAATTCTTGTTGTAGATTGGTTTGATATTGCTGGTTACGCCGCAGCCGAGCAGTAATTGAATGTTCTTGTTCTCGGCCCCGTTTGCGTAAACGTTCGGCTAATACATCTTGTTCTACCTCTAGGACAATCACTCTTAAACGTTCTCCGAATAAGTCTCTGGCGAGGTCTATTTGTTGACGTGAGCCATTGAATAATACCGAAAACCCCATACTGAGCCAGGTGTTTACTTCGTTTCCCACGGCGTAATGGCAGCCATTGGCTTGCCAGTCCATGGCAAATAAGCCGCTACGTTTGCGGTGGGTATATTCCGGTAAACTTAAGGCGATGTGGTTTTCACCGCCGCTATCTGCTGCTCGGGTGATGTAGCGGTGAGCAATCAGTAAGTTACTATCGGCTTTTAATTGCTCCCGCAAACCATCTATGATGCTGTCTTTACCTGAACCAGAGGGGCCAACTAAATAAAACAACTTGGCTTCGCCGACGATGACTTCATTACTTAATGAGCTATTAGATATCAAAATACTCGCTCTCCTTCACGCCATACTTGTAGGACGCGTAAGCGGTCTTGGCTGGGCTTGGCTAAGACCAGATCTGCACGTTTATTTTCATGAATACTGCCTCGGTCATCCATACCGAGGGTTTGTGCAGGCTTAAGGCTCACCATTTGAATGGCTTCACATAGGTTATAGTGGTTGTTGTCCATCTTCGCAACCTGATAGGCTGCATCCAACATACTGGCAGGGTAGTAGTCCGAGGATAGGATATTTAATACGCCTTCACTGGCTAATTCGGCCGCCGCCACATTACCGGAGTGTGAACCGCCTCGCACGATATTCGGCGCGCCCATCATCACTTGTAAACCCGCTTGACGTGAGGCCTGCGCTGCGGCAACGGTGGTTGGAAATTCGGCGATTGCACAGCCTAAGGCGGCTGATTCCAGCACATGCTCTACGGTGGCATCGTCATGGCTGGCTAAAGTAATACCGCGCTCGCGTGCTGCGGCTGCGATGTGTTTGCGGTTGGCATCGGACCAGCGCAATGAGGCTTCGGTTTGCTCTGCTTCAAAGCGCGCCATGGCTGGTTCGTTTAAGCCATATTTCCCCATGTAATAGGTACGATATTTTTCGCTATCGATAAATTGGCGTTGTCCGGGCGTATGATCCATCAACGAGACCATGGCGACCGGCCCTTGCTCAACCAAGGTTTCGAAAATGTTGGCGGTATCGGCATTGGGGAGTTCACAGCGCAAATGCAGAAAATGTTCGGCTCGATTTTCACCGCGTTGTTGAGAATCGACAATGGTATGCAGCATGCGCTCTAGATTCGCTAAGCGGGTGCCGTGGTCGTTAATATAGCCCAATGCAATCGCGTCTAGTACTGTGGTGATACCACTGGAAACCATCAGGGCATCGTGACTTGCCATGGCTGAACCTGCAGGCCAATTCACCTTCGGTCGCGGCGTAAAAAATTTTTCCAGATTGTCGGTATGTAATTCGATTAAACCCGGCAAAAGATAGGCGCCGTCGCCGTCAATCGCACTGCAGTGTTGGCTTCGCGTGTCACTGAGTGCGATGATCCGGCCATCTTTTACTTCTAGCGAGCCCTTCACGACTTCATGTTCCAAAATCATATTTACGTTGGTAATGATCATTTTATTATCCTGCTAACGAAGGGCTGGTTTGCATTGGGTGTAGGCGGTCGGCGACGAGGTCGCGAACCCAGTTGTCGTGAAAGATACCAACGATGGCTGCCCCACGTTGTTTGGCGGCTAAGATCAATGTCACCACTTGTTGGGCATTCACTTTATCTAGCGAGGCGGTGGGTTCATCGAGTAATAAAATTGGATAGTCGAGGGCAAAGCCGCGGGCAATATTGACCCGCTGCTGTTCACCGCCAGAGAACGTTGCTGGGGCTAAGTGCCATAGTCGTTCGGGGACATTCAATTGGCTTAATAGGGTTTGTGCCTTGGAGCGGGCCAATGATTCACTGATGCCATTCTCGAGCATGGGCTGCATGACGATATTCAGAGCCGAGAGGCGAGGGATCACCCGTAAAAATTGACTGACCCAGCCAATGGTATGGCGGCGCAATTCGATGATTTGGCGCGGTTGGGCTTGCGCCATATCTAACCAGTGTTCACCCTGGCGGATCAGTAATTGGCCTTGGTCAACCTGATAGTTGCCGTATAGCGAACGCAGCAGACTGGATTTTCCTGAGCCAGAGCTACCGTTAAGAACTAAACATTCACCGCCATATATTTCCAGATTTTGCTGGCATAGTACCGGTAGGCGAGCCGCACCTTGGTTATGTAACACAAAGGTTTTATCGATGTTTTTGGCTATCATAAGCGCTTGCATGGTGACTCCTCAATGGCGCGTATTATTGTTGAAGAACCGAAGACACTAACAATTGGGTATATGGATGGCGTGGATCATCCAGTACTCGATCGCTTAAGCCACTTTCCACCACCTGACCTTGCTTCATCACCATGATCCGATGGGCTAATAAGCGGGCCACTGCTAAATCATGGGTGACAATCACCACCGCTAGCTGCAGTTCGGTGACTAAGTTGCGAATTAAATCGAGCAAACGGGCTTGCACCGAAACATCTAAGCCGCCGGTGGGTTCATCCATAAACACTAATTTAGGATGGGTCACTAAGTTACGGGCTATTTGCAGCCGTTGCTGCATGCCGCCAGAAAACGTTAGCGGTTGGTCGTCAATACGGCTGGGATCGATCTCTACTGCTTTGAGCCAGCAAATGGCTTGCTCGCGGATCTGTGCATAGTTACGCCAGCCGACCTCCATTAGACGCTCACCAATGTTTCCGCCTGCGGAGACTTGTGGCCGCAAGCCATCCATAGGGTGTTGGTGCACAATGCCAAAATTGGCGCGGATTAAACGCCGGCGTTCGGCTTCGCTAATATGATATAAGCTGGCCCACTGTTGGGTATTGTTGCGATAATTGACCTGACCACTTTGGGGCGTTAAACGACCCGACAGGCTCTTGAGTAGGGTCGTTTTACCGGAGCCTGATTCGCCGACAATCGCTAATACTTCGCCCGGATACAGTTCTAAATCGAGCGCCTCAAAGCCCTTCGCTGGGGCGTAGAGCATGCTTAAGTTATGAGCGGTGAGTAATGGGCTGACTTCGCTCTGAAGCGAGTTTTGTGGGGCTGTTGGTGCCGATTGAGGCTGCCAATGTTGCTCCAACTGGCTGGCTAATTTATTCATCTTGGGCTCCTTCGCTAGCCGCTTGTTGTTTTTGGCAGAAGTCGGTGTCGGAGCAAATAAATACTCGCTGGCCTTGGTCATCAACCAATACTTCGTCTAGAAAGGTATTGCTATTCCCACAGATGCTGCAGGGTTGCTCCCAATGTTGAATGGAAAAGGGATGATCTTCGAAGTCGAGGCTACGCACTTTGGTGTAGGGTGGAATGCAGTAAATACGTTTTTCTCGCCCGGCACCAAAAATCATTAAGGCTGGCGACAGATTGAGTTTTGGGTTATCAAACTTAGGGATCGGTGAGGGATCCATTAAGTAGCGGTCATGGACCATGACCGGGTAAGCGTAGCTGGTGGCTATGTAGCCATAGTTCACAATATCTTCGTAGAGCTTGACTTGCATTGACCCGTATTCTTCGAGAGCGTGCATTTTTTTGGTTTCGGTTTCGCGCGGTTCGATAAACCGCAAGGGTTCGGGGATCGGCACCTGAAACACCAAAATTTGTGCATTACTGAGGGTTTGTTCGGGAATGCGATGCCGGGTTTGGATTACGCTGGCTTGCTCGGTTTGTTCGGTGGTGGTTATGCCACACACCTTGGCAAAAAACTGCCGGATTGAAACCGCGTTAGTGGTGTCATCGGCGCCTTGGTCAATCACCTTGAGCACATCTGTCTGGCCCAAAATTGATGCACTAAGCATGATTCCTCCGGTTCCCCAACCATAGGGCATCGGCATTTCTCGGCCACCAAAAGGTACTTGATAACCGGGGATAGCAACTCCTTTGAGGATGGCTCGGCGGATCATCCGTTTGGTTTGTTCGTCTAAATAGGCAAAGTTATATTGCTGGTCATCGTCAGTGATAGCCGCGGTGTGTTGACTAAAGCGGGTCATACTGGCTCTCCTGTTGCTGGCGCATTTTACGTAACAATTCTAATTCAGACTGAAAATCGACGTAGTGAGGTAGTTTTAAATGAGAGACAAAGCCTGCCGCTTCCACGTTGTCGGCGTGGGCCAGTACAAACTCTTCATCTTGCGCCGGACTGGTCACTGGTTCGTCATAGCGTTGTGCTTGCAGGGCGCGGTCAAGTAAGGCGACAGCCATGGCTTTGCGTTCACTAAAACCAAAAGCTAAGCCGTAACCGCGAGTGAAATGAGGACCTTGCGCCTGCTCAGCCACAAAGCCATTGATCATCTCGCATTCGGTCAGGACGATACTGCCAATATCAATGTTAAACCCTAGCTCTTCTGGACAGATCTGCAGATTTACCTCACCGCTGCGAATTTCTCCGGCAAACGGGTGGTTACGGCCGTATCCTCGTTGGGTCGAGTAGGCCAGTGATAATAAGAAGCCCTCATCACCGCGGCTCAATTGTTGTAGGCGCGCAGCACGAGAACAGGGATAGCTTATCGCTTGTTGGCTGAGGTCGGCGGGCTCTTCTCCGCGGTCGACTTCTGGTATTGCCAGACCTTGTTGTTCCAGTAAGGCAAATACTCGGCTAAAGTTTTGAGCTTCTGCTGGGGGGGAGTCTTGCTGTAAATTCTGCTGCTCAGCAGTTTTTGGTGCGGGCTTATCGGTGCCTGACTCGGGGGGGCTCGGCGGGTGTCCTTCGGCGAGCAGACTAAAGTCGAGTAGGCGATGACTATAGTCATAGCTTGGTCCGAGTTGCTGCCCGCCGGGCAGATCTTTATAGCTGGCTGAGATCCGCCGCTGAACCCGCATTTGGTCAGTATCTAAGGGCTCACATATCGCTAATGAGGGAAGGGTGGTTCGGTAGGCGCGTAGCAGGAAGATGGCTTCAATTTGATCGCCGCTGGCTTGCTTAATCGCCAGCGCGGCCAGCTCTGGATCAAACACCCCTCCTTCGGTCATGACTCGCTCGACCGCTAGACTCAATTGTTGGCTGATTTGGGCGACGCTTAGCTCGGCAACGTCCGTATGACCTCGGCGACGTTGCGCTTGTAGCCGATGTGCTGCGGCAATGGCTTTTTCGCCTCCTTTTACTGCGACATACATTAGATACGCTCCAATTGGGTAGTGCGACTGATAGCCAGCAAGGATTGTTGATGACAGAAGACAAACTCCAAGCCGAGTGGGTAGTGGTGGCTAGGTTTGGAGAGGTAGTCAAGCAGGCTTGCTCCAAGCTCGCCAAACTGTCGGATGATGGGGTGCTGAATGCCCGGTCCACTTAAGCGAAAGCGTGGACCGCTGTCTAAATCTTCAGTTTGTACCAGCAGCATTGCACTGTGCTCCGGACTCATGTCACTGCCGGCTTTGCACTGCATCAGATCAATGGTTTGGGTGCTGTTGATGACCACAAAATCGGCTTGCTGGAGAGTCGTTCTTTGAACACCGTTATGAAACGCCAAGTTTGCCACCGCGTGTGCTAAGTCAGTCGGTTTGGCTAATTCGGGACTGAGGTATAGGCCAGTATGTTGATCACACAGGCTCATGATGACTTGGCTGGCGGCAGGATTTAGTGGCGCAAAACCGCGGTGTTTATCAAGCGAGACCCGGCTACCCGGTTCACTGAAAGCTTTAAGGATTTGCCGAAAACAGTGTTGAGCATGGTGGACGGGTTGCGCAAAACCAGTTTCTATTTGCAGCATTAGTCTTCTCCCCGAACGACAGTGAAAAAATCGACCTTCGATTGAGCCGCTTGTTCGGCGACTTGTTGCCTCGCCAACTGTTGTAGCTCTGCGAGAGGTTGAATAATCGCTTCTTGTAATACCGGTGCGGTGGATGCTTGCTGTAACAGTGCATCGATTAGCGCCGATAGCAGCGCATGTTGTTTCGCGCGTCCCCGTAAGTAGCTATAACCGGTGGTGCCATCGACTAAACGCACCGCTGCCCGAGTCATGGTGGTCTCTGCCAAATTGAAACGCTCGCCATTGCCTCCCACTCGACCTTGAATCTTTGCCAAGCCAATTTCGGGTTGTCGGATCACTTCACAGGGCGGGTCTAGTTTGAGTTTTCTCCAGCGTTGTTCTAGCTCGGAAAAGGGGGCGTTAGCGAGTATTGCCATCCAGTGTTGGCGAGCAGTTTGTTGTGGGGAAGGCGTGGTGTGACTCATGATGCATGCTCCAAGCTGAGTTCAACTAACTCGGCTCTAATGTGGGAAATTGAAAACTCGAAGGGTTGCTGTTGTTGGTCGATATTGACGGTTTGTAAGCGGAGTAGCGGTTTACTGGGATCAATTTGTAGGCAGGCGCAGTCTTCATTATTAGGAAGTTGCGCGCCAATCACCGTGTGTTTACGGCGTAAATTGATGGCGCAGTGCTGGGCCAAAAAGTGATGTAATGAACCCTGTTGGTAGCGGCCGAGTTGGCTTTCGTGTTCACCCAAACGCAGGTGATGAAATACGATACTGATTGGGATCTGGTCGATAAAGCGCAAGGTTTTGAGTTGAATTATCGGGCTGGCTAGCGCAATCTCTAAATTATTTGCCACCTGTTGGTTAGCGTTACTACGGATGCAACTAAGCAGCCGACTATTGGGCTTTGCTCCGGCATTGAGCAGGTTATCGGTGAATTTTGCCCCCGAATGCAGCGGATAACGCACTGGCTGACTGAGTACCAGCACGCCTTTGCCCTGTTGGCGCAGCAACCAACCTTTTAGCACCAATTGGTCAATGGCGCGGCGCAGTGTATGCCGATTGACTTGATAGCGTTCCGCTAAGCGTTGCTCGGGGGGAAGGTATTGGCCTGCCTGATAAGCACTGCTAATTTCTTTTTCGAGGCTGAGAGCAATTTCTTGATAGCGCGGCATGAGCAGACTCGACTAAATAAACAGTTTACGGATCCGTTGGGAAACAAAATCCAACAGGCTTACTGTGACCACGATGATCAGCATTACCGCGCAGGTTTGAGGAAACATAAAGCCACGAATGCTCTCCCATAAGATCACACCGATGCCGCCCGCACCCACCATGCCCACGACTGTGGCCGATCGCACATTAGACTCGAAGCGATACAAGGAGAAGGAGATCCATAGTGGGAGCACTTGTGGGATCACGCCATAAACAATTTCTTCGAGTTTATTGGCACCAGTGGCGCGCACCCCTTCTACTTGGCCTGGATCAATCGCTTCAACGGCTTCCGAGAACAGCTTGGCTAACACGCCGGTGGTGTGAATGAATAATGCCATTACGCCAGCAAAGGGGCCCAAGCCCACAGTCACCACAAACAACATGGCAAAAACCATTTCGTTAATCGCTCGGGCGGCATCCATTAGCCGACGCATGGCTAGACAAACCGATGTTGGGACCATGTTTTCGGCGCACATTAAACCGAAGGGCACTGCTAAAATGATTGAGAACAGGGTGCCCCAAATGGCGATATGTAGGGTAATCAGCATTTCTTCGAGGTAGTAGCTGAGGTCACTAAAATCGGGCGGAAAGAAGTCACTGGCTAGCTCGGCCATATTGCCCGCGTCGTTATATAGCTTCATTGGTGCAATTTCAGCACCTTGCCAGCTCCAGCTGAGGCCTGCCAGCACTAGGGCCCAAATTGACAAGGTAAGCCAAGACGGGCGCGCGGATTGATCGGTGAGCATCGCATCGAGTTTCATAAGCTTTCTCAAGATGTCTAGATAAGTTGCTGAAAGAGAAGCTGAGCCGAAGCTCAGCTTACAAGAGCCTATTGCGCCATTGCGATAATCGCGTTTTGCTGGCGACTTAAATCGGCGAGTTGGGCGTCGATCACCGATAGTTCGGCGGCTTTTTCAGCTTTTGACAATTTGCTGTCATGCTCAAGCTTGAGGCGGTTTTTGAACAACACCAATTGGCGGATGGGTAATAGTTGCAAGTCGCTAGAGGCTTTGAAAGGAGCCCACTGTAATGATCTGAGTACCGCGAGTTGTTTAGCATCACCCGATTTGCCGTAGTTCATGAAGAAGCTGTAAACTTTATCTTTAACGCTTTCGGGAAGGTTTTTTCGCCAAACGATGGGGTCTGATGGGATCAGTGGTGATTTCCAAATCACTTTTAATTGGGCAAACTTGTCGGGAGCGGTGACCTTCAAGCGGTCCATGTTTTCGGTATTTCCGGTGGCAACGTCAACTTGTTTTGCGGCGGCAGCTAAAGCGTTGGCTTCGTGGCCCGAATTCATGCTGCGTTTAAAATCTGCGACCGAAATGTTGTGTTCGGCAAAGACGTAGTAGGAGGGGACTAAGAAGCCAGAGGTGGAATTGGGATCGCCGTTGCCGAAGGTGAGTTCACTACGATGAGCAATCACATCTTCTAAGTTATTCAAGGGGCTGTCTTTATGAGTGACTAAGACACTCCAGTAACCAGGGTTGCCGGTCACGTCGACGGTTTGCGCAAAAATTTCACCACCGGCACGGTCTACCGCTTCCATGGCTGATTTATTGCCGAACCAGGCTACGTCGACTTTATCAAACCGCATACCTTGAATGATACCAGCGTAATCAGGCGCAAAAAATGCCTTTATTTTATAGCCAGTTTGTTGCTCCATGGCCTCTAGAAACGGGGTCCATGTAGTTTTTAAATTTTGCTGAGATTCGGTAGAAATGATCCCAAAATTGATAGTGTCCTGCGCTTTGTCAGCCGCTGACACGAGGGGGGAACCGAACGTTGCTGCGAGCATTGCGCTTGCAAAGGCGGTCTGCTTAATAAACTGTAACATGCCATCTATCTCCTTCATTTATGGATTAGGCCATCTGTGGCCATGGTTGTGGTACTGCGAGATCTTGTGCTTCGGTATTGCTGGGATCCAAGCTTGAGCCATACAAGGCTGCCAAGCTGGCTTCTGTTAAATTTTGGCTTGGGCCGTCGTAAAAAATTTCGCCACGTTTTAAGGCGACAACTCTCGGGCAATAGCGTTTGGCGTAGTCAACCTGGTGTAAGGTCACCACCACCGCGATGCCTTCCTGTTGGTTAATATCGGTGAGGATTTCCATCACGATTCGTGATGATTCTGGGTCTAATGAGGCGATGGGCTCATCGGCCAAAATAATCTTGGCTTGCTGCATCAAGGCGCGGGCAATTGCCACTCGCTGTTGCTGACCACCAGAAAGCGTCGAAACACGTTGTTGGGCAAACTGCTCCAGACCGACACGTTTTAGCGCGACTAAAGCCTGTTGCTTTTGTGACGTGGTAAAACGCCCGCTGAGGCTGCGCCAAAGTGGGGTCGCACTAAGCGCTCCAATTAATACGTTGTGTAATACACTTAGGCGAGAGACCAGATTAAACTGCTGAAAGATGTAACCAGTTTGGCTACGGCTTTGCCGTACGGTTTTACAAAATTTACCATTCCGTTGCACTGGGGTGCCTAGAACTTCGATGTAACCCTGACTATTTTTATCGCTGGTGATTAAGCCATTGAGGTGACGTAGTAATGTCGATTTCCCTGAGCCAGAGGGACCAAGCAGGGCGACCATTTCACCTTGCTCAACACTCAGGTTAATATTTTGCAAAGCATGATTCGTCGCAAAGTGCTTATGGAGCTGTTTTACGGCGATGACTTGTTTGCTCATGACACAATCTCGTAGTTGGTTTGAGCATAATTTAATCAACAAATGTGACAGTTAGCTTATCTAGACATGTCACTTGGGTGACGTATTTATGGCAATTGAGTGACTAAAAAAACATCAATGCGTTGCGAAGGTGGCGATAGCCGTCTTGTAAAGAGTAGGGGGACATGCTTTGTAAACAAAGTGTGGCGGGAATGGCGGAAATCTAAAACCGATCCCATCAATGGATGCCTGAGATGTCAATGATTGCGCGGTGTTTGCCGCGAGCTGAAGGCCAATGCCAGAGCGGTCATCAAGCTGAATCCCCGCTTTCGTTCAGCAACCAATATCCTCATTCTAATGTGTGACATCGCTTTGCTGGGGGGAGGCCGCGGCTTTTCAAACTAAGCCCTTGCACCGCAAGCCCAAAATGAAATCAAACCGAAAATACTAAGCCTGGGCCTATCGCTTTGCTGGCCCCTATTGACGCTACTGAGTTGCAACAGAGTATTGTGGAGGCGGAGGCTAAATACCTTCGGTTACTCGATTATACGGAGATTTGCTGTTGTCCAATCTGTTGCGCAAAACCACCCACCATCACTTTAGAGATATCTAATTGCTGGCGCTCGATTGAAGCCGTAATGATTGAAACACAGTTCATGACTCTACCTTGTTCAAAAGTAAAGTGATCGCTATGTTCATCGCGAAGATGTTTGGTTAAGTAACAGGCTAATGCACCACTAGCACTGCCCGTGGCGGATTCTTCTGGTATCCCAAATAAAGGCGCAAAATTACGACAACTCGCCGTTAGTTTGCTTGCTTTTTCGCACAGTTCAAAAGCATGCAGACCAACGAGATCATATTTTTTACAGAACTCACTGAGTAAATGTTGATTGACCTGAATTCTATCTAGATATCCCAATGGCACAGGAACGATAAGATCGTGTAAGCCGGTTGAAACGACCTCGATGGGTAGTTGAGTTGTTTCTAGAATGTTTACGTCAATTCCAATCAACTCTGAGACCTCCTGATAAGCAAATTCCTCGCGATATTCAGGTAGCTTCTGCTCCATCACTATATGACCATTCGATTCTATTGTCACCGTGAGTAAGCCTGCTTTTGTCCTCTGAACATATTGCCCCTCAGTGATGACTCCTTTTTGATGCATGATTGAGAATGCAGCTAAAGTTGCGTGTCCACAGAAATCAACTTCACCCGTTATAGTGAAAAAAGACAATTCAAAGTCGACTTCGTCATCTTGAGAAACAAAGGCCGTTTCTGAATAGCCAACGGCTTGCGCTATTTCTAGCTTTTCTTGATTCGACAGTTTATCGGCGTGCAATACTACGCCGGCAGGATTTCCTCCGCGTCCATTGGCCGTAAAGGCGTTAACCAAAAAAGCTTCAACATTCATAACTATTTGTGTCTCCGTATAAGATCTTACCCGTCATCTGTTTTTTTTGCGCAGTGCTGTTTTGCAGTCAAGTGGCAAAACGCAGCGCAGCAAAAAGGGATCGATTGATAAACTATTGTACGCCCGGTATGGCATGAAGAAATGAGCGGAAAGTCCTTTTTAGGACGTTCACCGCTTGCTCTCAGTTTGAGAATTAAACGCTAAGGAGTCTTGAATGGCAAGGGCATTCTCTTCATCTGTGGATATTTCGGCGGGCGGCATTTCTTATAAATATCGAGCCCAAATGCTGCGCTATTGCGTCAGGTTTGAGATTAAAACGCATTAAAAATTGAAACAAATTCTTTAATTATTATTTTCATGCTTAAGGAGTACTTTGAATCGCGCGAATAACTGCCTGATGAGGCTATTCCCGTATTACAACTAGGCTGTTTTTCAGCTCTTCGTTGCTGAATACCTTCACTCTGCATTGTAGGTGTCTCAGCAAGATAGCCCCTAAATTGATTGCTAAGTACTATGAAGGTGGATGAATCGTGGCCACAAGGCATTGCAATCATATTGCATCTCATGGTTGGCGAGCCGCTTTGGTGTTTTTCTTTATTGGTGAAAACCTCGTAAAGATAGTGAATCATGATACAAGCTTTCAACGCTCTAACAAACCTTGGGCAGGTATGCACTAGTGGCTACCTGCCCAGCTCATTTTGAATACAGCTAATCGCGGTCTTAGGCGCTTAGACTCTGCGCGGTGAGTACATGTTGCTCGATGGCCACCGCAACACCATCGTTTAAATTGCTGGGCGCGATGTAGTCGGCAATGGCTTTGATATCGTCATCGGCATTGCCCATGGCAACGGCTAATCCGGCAAATTGCAGCATGTGACGATCGTTATCAGCGTCTCCGGCGCACATGACTTGCTTCGCATCTAGATCGAGTAGTGTTGCGAGATGAGCCACCCCGACCCCTTTGTTACTGTCTCGGTGTAAAAACTCAAGAAAATGTGGGGCGCTACGAACCACAGTGTATTGCTGACGTAATTCGGAAGGCAAATTTGCAATGGCTTGGTCTAGAACCGTTTGCTCTGCCACAAACATGATCTTGGTTAAGGCTTCGTCATCGATTAAGTCTGCAAAGTCGACCTGGTTCACTTCGATACCATTAATTGACGATTCAAGATTGGTCCATGGGTTGTGCTGTGGGGTGATTAATCCTTGGCGAGTAGAGAAAGCATGCATAAATACACCGAGTTTTTGAGCAATCGCGGTGAGCGCTTTTGCATCACTCCCTGTTAATGATGTGGTGTGCAGAACCTCACCATTGCCTACTCTCTGAACTAAAGAACCGTTGTATGAAATCACAAAGTCTTCGTTGCTGGTTAAGCCAAGTTGCTCTAAGTAGGGCTGGATCCCTGCTAGAGGACGTCCAGAGGCTAAAACAACTTTAGCGCCTGCTTGTTTGGCAGCTTGAATCGCCTGATAAGTACGTGGGGTGATTTTTTTCTCGTCATTGAGAAGCGTGCCATCCATATCTAGGGCGATAAGTTTAATCATATTTCGGCAGACCTTTAGTGAGTGTAATCGACAGACAGCTTGCATAGCTAAGGGCTAATACTGTCTAGGAGGGGGCAATTCTACACAAAATGGTGGATGATGTCTTAGTTTGTATTGCCTTTAGATGAGGGAGCGGTGGCTGTAGTCAAATGTTTATATTCAAATGATATTTAGTTAAATAGCCGCCCGTGCGAGGACTTGAACTCAGGGTTTTAAGTCCTCGCGTAGGCAGAGCTCGACCAAGTGATGACTTTATTCCGCAGCCTGCATCAGCAGCTGTAAGCTTTGTATTTTGGCATAACGGTCGCCTAGGGCTGCCATCGCCACTTGGTGGACCGTGTTTGCGGGTAAGCTTTGTCCATCTGCAGCACTCAAGGCTCGGGTGGCACAGGCATCGGCACAAATAAAGTTACTGTAGCCGAGTTCTAGCGCGGCAATGGTTGTAGCCGTGACGCACATATGGCTCATCAAGCCCGCGATAATCAGTTGGTTACGTCCGCTTTGCTTTAGCTGTGCTTGTAGTTCTGTGTGATAAAAACTATTGGGTAGACTTTTGATGATCACGGTTTCGCCCGCGAGCGGACGCAGCGAGTGGATCACCGCCGCTTGTTCACTTAGGGGGTTAAAGACAGCTGCATTGACGGTGGCGTGATGCAGTACATGAAAGATCGGCATTGCCTGTTGCCGCGCATAATTGAGTAACTTGGTCGCTTGAGAAATCGCCGCTTGTCCAGCACTGCCTAGCGCTAACTTACCGGTGATATATTCCTGTTGAAAATCGATGAGCAGCAACGCGCTTTGTGAACGATCAAATGGCGTGGGTGTCGCACCTGCGATGGAGAGTAGAGTGGTCGGTTTTGGCATGCGAATCTCTTTAGTGATGGGTGAGTAGGGCTTTAGCTTAAGCTAAGTAGGTTGAGAGGTAAGCGAGCAATTCTGCTCAAGGCCTATGCAAAATTAATCGTTGACTTGAAGCAGGGTCTAGCATGAGCGTATTTATCGAATGTTAAGTGGAGGGGAGTCAGGTTGCGCAAGCAAGATAGGCTTTAAAGCATTTCTAGTGGGCGGTGGGCTTGCAATTGCGCTTGATTGCTTTGTACACTTGGCTTGAACCTCAAAAGGGTATGGCGTAAGCATACTTGCAGCCCTTAATTTTGTAGGCTTTCCAAGTTGATGAACTCGAGTACCGCATACTCAAGTCGTGGCGGTAGAATAAATATGAATGGAATGAACTGGGACGATTTACGATTCTTCACGGCTTTGGTTGAATGTGGCACCGCGACGGCGGCTGCGAAGCGTTTGCAGGTGAATTATGCGACGGTGTCGCGGCGTATTGAACGCCTTGAAGATGCCTTGCAGCAGCGTCTGTTTGAGCGTCGTCAAGAGGGATTTATTGCAACCGTAGAAGGCCAATTACTTTATCAAAAAAGCTGCCAGATCCGTGACGACATCGACAGCCTAGCGCCGCACTTTGGTGTGGCAGCCCAGCAGCAAAAGAGCATTGTTTTATCGATGGTGCCCGCTCTAGCCGAATACCTTGTTCTGCCTCACTTAAGCCAGTTACAGGGTCAATTTCCAGATTTAAAACTGGAAATTGAGTTATCCAATCGTAATGTGAGCATTCCTAAAAAAGAGGCTGACATTGCGCTGCGTTTAAGCCTTCCTGAGAGTGGCGATTATCTCTGTAAGAAGATTGGAATGCTGAATTATTGTTTATGCGGTAACGCTCAATGGTTGAATAAACTGAAACAAGCCGAACCGGTGAATGTTATTAGTTATGGCCCAAGTTTAAGCCATTTACCTGAGGCGGAATATTTGTTGAGACGCTTTGGTGTCGCGGCGATCAGATTGCAGACTAATTCGCTTACCAGCCAGCGTATCGCGGCCGAACATGGTTATGGTATTGCTTTATTACCCAGCTGTTGTCTAGTTGGCAGCAATTTATTGCAGCTTCCTTTGTCTGAGCCCTTGCAGCGTGAGGTATGGATGCTTACTTCTCGGCAAAGCAGCCAAATGAGAGCGACTCGCAGGATCATCCGTGAATTAGAAAGCATGTTTGGCTCGTTTCCCTCGTGAGACGTCCTTGGATTTATTTTAAACCTTAGACGAGATGAGAATCTTGTCGTATCAAGTTATTCTGTGATGGCAAGGAGCTAGTATGTTTGAAAGTTACGGTGTGATTAATATATGGACTTATGTTGCAGGGCTGGTGTTTATTATTTTGGCTCCAGGTCCAAATTCTTTGTACGTGTTAAAAACCGGAGCGAGTTACGGGATTGCCTGTGGATATAGAGCCGCTGCAGGAGTCTTGCTGGGCGATGCAATTCTAATCCTACTCTCCTATCTTGGGGTTGCTTCTTTGGTGCAAACCTCTCCGGTTTTGTTTACTGCGATCCGTTATTTAGGGGCTGCATACTTGCTGTATCTTGGCGTAACGTTGATCTACAGTAATTGGTTCGCGCCTAAAGAACGGCTCTCTTCAGCTAAACCCAAAACAGAAAAAGTTTTTCGGAAATCGCTCAGCTTGAGTTTAACCAACCCCAAAGCGTTACTGTTTTATGTGTCGTTTTTTATCCAGTTTATTGACTATAGCTACCATAGCACTTGGATTTCCTATTCCATATTAGCAAGCATTTTGGAGTTGTGTAGTTTAACTTATTTGAGTTTGTTGATTGTATTAGGCTGTCGCTTGACTCAGTATTTTCGCAATAATCAAGGCTTAGCTAAAATGGGGAATAGCGTGTTAGGGCTATTTTTCATGGGATTTGCGGCGAGGTTAGCTAGCTTACATTAAAGCGGGCTGGTTTAAGGAGCACTGCGTCGAAGTATTCATACGATATGTCTGTTTGACTGGCGACGGGCAAATGACCAAGCAGCATATGATGGATATTCATTTAGCATCGCGCTGAGAAATCACGTGACGAGCTTTTGCATTGCCGCGAGCAGTGATAGAGATAAGGTATATACTCAGGCTGAATTGCATGGAATACAAGGACTTATATTATGAAAAAAGTGGCGGTGATACTCTCGGGCTGTGGAGTTTTTGATGGCGCAGAGTTGGGTGAATCGATACTAACGTTGTTACACATTACCAAGGCGGGAGCCCGTTATCAGTGCTTCGCACCGGATGTGATGCAACGACATACTATTAATCACCTCACGGGTGAAGAGCAACAGCAAACTCGCAATGTATTGCTTGAATCGGCGAGAGTGGCTCGCGGTGATGTGAAGGCGGTTACTGAGTTAGTGGCCGAAGACTTTGACGCACTTATTATCCCTGGTGGTTTTGGGGCGGCCAAAAATTTATCTGACTTTGCTGTAAATGGTGTTGAGGCAAGTGTACAAGGAGATGTGCTTAAGGCTTGTAAAGCCTTTGCCGAAGCCAATAAACCTGCTGCTTATATGTGTATTGCTCCAGTGATGATCCCATTGGTCTATGGTCCGGGGGCTCAATTTACCATCGGCAATGACACCGATACAATTGCAGTTATTAGCGCGCTTGGTGGCGAGCATATTGAATGTGCGGTGGCTGATATAGTGGTTGATCACTCGCGCAAGTTGGTGAGTACACCGGCCTATATGTTGGCTCAAAATCTTGTCGAAGCCGAGCTTGGGATTGCCAAACTGGTGAATCAAGTATTAGCGATGAGCTAAATCGACCTTGGTGCTTGGTGGCTATGCTTGGCCTACGAGAGAGTACAGGCAGAGGGATCACGCCTTGTGACATAGCTTGAGTGTGCAAGCGTTGTTTTTGTCTTATCAGCCAAAGCCAACAATGACTAATTTGCTGCGCGCTAGGTGTTGAGTCACCGAGCCCAAGTGATGCTTGTTTCGAAAAACCAAAGAACCTGGATGATTACAACTGCTTGGCCTAAAGCTGAAGGATGTTTAGCGTTCTTTTTTGCTGAGCTAGACCAAGTGAGCTGGTTTTTTGCTTGAGGAATTGTTGCTTGCGCCATTCTTTTCTAGTAAGTTGTCGAGTTCCTCGCCAGGCATCGGGTGATAAAAATAAAAGCCTTGGTACACATCGCAGCCATGACTGTGTAAGAACGTCAGTTGTGATTCGGTTTCCACGCCTTCTGCCACGGTACTTAAGTCTAGGTTGTTGGCTAAGTTGATAATGGTCGAGCAGATTTGTCCATCTTCAACGGTGCTGGCGCATTCGTCGACAAAGGAACGATCAATTTTGAGTACATCAATGGGCAGTCGTTTCAGGTAGTTGAGCGAAGAATAACCAGTGCCAAAATCGTCGACAGAAATTTGAATGTTCAGTTTTTTCAAAGCCGACATTACTTCGATACAACGTTCTATATCGGTGAGAAGTACCCCCTCGGTGATTTCAAATTCTAAGGCAGAACCATCGAGGCCATGTTGTTGAAGGGCATGGCTGGCATACGCTTCTAAGCGGCCAGAGACCAAATGTCTACCTGATATATTCACCGATACCGGCACCGTTGCGAAGCCAGCTGTGCGCCAAGCTTGTAGTTGCTGGCATACCTTGGCGATGGCAAATTCACCGAGGGTGATCACGAGCTCTGAATCCTCAGCCAATGGGATAAATTCGCTAGGTGAGATTTGACCTTCTTGCGGATGAGACCAGCGCATTAGTGCCTCTAAGCCCACGATTTGCTTATCAGCGGTGACCTTTGGTTGATAAACGATGCGAAATTGTTCTCCAGCCTTCAGACCTTTTTTCATCTCTTGTTCATAATCGAAATTACGGGCGGTTTTACTCGCCATCTCGGCCTCAAAGACTTGGTAGTTGTCGCGGCCTCGTTGTTTGGCGTAGTACATGGCGATGTCGGCATGTTGGATGAGTTGTTCTGCGCTGGTGGTTGTTAAATTGGCCTGTGCGATACCAATGCTGGTGGCAATGTTAATCACCCGTCCATCTAACTTCACTGGTTGACGCATTAAGCTAAGAATGGCGTTGGCTTTAGTGTGTGCCAATTCCATGGTGACGGAATCGGTGAATAAGACCACAAATTCATCTCCCCCCCAGCGGGCAATGACATCAGAGGTGCGGGTGACATCAATCAGACGTTTTGCAACTTCACAGAGTAATTGGTCGCCAGCTTTGTGGCCGAGGGTATCGTTAATTTTTTTAAAGCGGTCCAGATCCATGAAAAATAGTACCACCTGGCTTGGCTGGTGCTCGTGGCGCTGAGCGGCTTGAATCAGTGACTCCATTAAATAGGTCCGATTATATAAGCCGGTGAGAGGATCGCTATAGGCCAGTTGACGTAGCTTGTCTTGCAACTTGAGTTGCCGAGTGACATCGCGAATATGTAGCGTAAATTCATTCTCGGTATTGCTATTAAAGTTGGCTCCAGTGATGGATATTTCTGCTGGAAACTCATGATCTGAGTTGCGGGTTAAAGTAAGCGAATTTCGACGATGGCGTAGTAAGCCCTGTGAGCTTGAGAAGCGATGGGCTAAGCTTTTTCTTACTTCGTCTTGATTCTTTGGTAGCACGAATAAATTGATGAAGTTTTTATGCACGACTTGTGGTTTTAAAAAGCCAAAGGTCCTTTCGGCTGCGGGATTAAACTCGATGATTTTGCCACTTAGATCAACCGTTACGATACTGTCCATAGAGGAGTCGAGGATGGCGCTCTTGCGTTTTTCACTGGCTTTAAAACTGTTAATGGCGTCATCACGCTTGTTGATTTCGGCGCTGACTCGCTCAATCACTCGATTGTATTGATTGGCAATTTGCCCCACCTCGGTAAACGGTTCAACGGGGACTGGCGTGGAAAACATACCTTGCTGCTGCTGTCGTTCCATAGAATTGAGTAGGTCGATTAGCTCGGTAGAGGCGCGGTGTTCGGAGACGTTCATGCCTTGCAATTCATCTTTAGCCGAAACTCGTAGTGGTAGAAAACGATTGACTAACAGCAGTAGTATAAAACTAAGTCCTAAGCTGTAGACTCCAATGCTGATCACGCCAACGAGTTGCGCGAACAGTTGCTGTGAGCGGCTGAGTTCAGTGCCTATCAGTTGTAAGTCCCCGAATAGCGCGACTGCTAAGGTTCCCCAAATACCGGCAAATAAATGCGCGGGAACAACCCCTAGCGCATCGTCGATTTTCAGTTTTTCTAGCCAAATTGTGCCGAAATATAAAATCAAGCCAGCAACAATCCCGATCAACATCGCCGACTTGCTAGACATCACATGACAACCGGCTGTAATCGATACTAAGCCAGCAATTACGCCATTCATAATAAAGCCTACATCGAAGAAGCGTTGAGCGCGATAATGGCATAGCGAACTGACTAAGCCGCCGCCTACGGCAGCTAAACAGGTATTTAGAATGATTTTGGGGACATGTTCGTTCATTATCAAAGTGCTACCGCCATTGAAACCAAACCAGCCAAGCCACAGTAGTAAGGTGCCCAGAACCGACATCGGCAGGTTATTTCCAACAGGCATTGTTTGATTAGAATCGAAGCGGCCGAGGCGTGGGCCAATGATAATAATGGCAGCAAGTGCAACGTAGCCGCCTACTGAATGCACCACCGTGGAGCCTGCAAAGTCGACAAATCCAATTTGTTCTAGCCAACCTTGGTTTCCGGCTATATAGGCCGAAGACCAAGCCCAATGTCCGGCGATGGGATAGATCACCGCGCTGAGTACTACCGAAATAGATAAGTAGCCAATAAAAGACATTCGTTCGGCCACCGCACCGGAGAGTAGCGTTGCGGCGGTACCACAGAACATGGTTTGAAAAAGAAAGAAACTGATTTGGTAGGGGCTTTGGGTGTCGCCAAAGAAAAACTCACTACTGCCGAGTAGGCCATAGCTAGTGTCGCCAAACATCAGTGCAAAGCCGAAGATCCAGTAAATTAGGGAGGCGATGATGAAATCAGCAATGTTTTTGGCGGCGACGTTAATGCTGTTTTTACTGCGGATTTTTCCTGTCTCTAAACATAAAAAACCAGCTTGCATGATAAAGACTAAGAACGAGGCGATTAATAACCAAGAATATTCCATTGTTTCTCCCTGTTACTCCTTGGCCAGCACAATTCCTTTTTGAAGATAGAGTGACCTTTAAGTCAAACTGCTGCAGAGTATGTCAACTACTTACAAGTGATCACTTGATTAATATCCTAATCTCTCAATAAAATTATTGAGACGCTTAGACTGATTTAATGCATGATTCGCAGCGTGTTATCCTTGGCTCTCTCACGCCGTTTTGTGGCGAGCTGATAACACAACCAACAAGCCGAAAACTATATTAGTCATGTCTAAACATGAAGCAATGAGTATCATAGTTCGTCTTCTTAAGGCAAGAGTAATCTCGGTTTAACTTGCTTAACTATCTGTAATTTATAGCTGTTTATCTTTGATTTCTGACGAATATTGTAGCAGATCAAATGCTGGGGAATTTGATTTGTATCAGCAGTTTCAGCGTGCTTGTAGCAATAAGTATGTTTTTATCTTGAACCCGAATCGACGGTAAAACAATTGCTTATCTAGGGGTTTAGATTGACAGTTTGTTGCGTAATTTGCTGAGCAGTAGGTTTTTGAGTTGTTTGGTTTTAGGTTTATTGTTCAGCGTCCATGGCACCGGCCGACATTGTTCCATGGTTTTAAAACCCAGACGAGCCGTGAGTAGCCCGGCGCCAATGCCTTGAGCGGCTTTGCTGGATAACTTGGCGGTGAGTTCTGCACCCAATAGGTCGCTACCGAGGTCGGTGATGACTTCACTGGTTGCCGCGTAAATCATGTTTACAAATACCGATTTGATGAGTTTGATGCGGCTAAAATAGCCAAGTTCTACACCGTAAATTTTTGCGACAGCTTCAATCATTTTGATGTTTCGCCAAAAAATAATCAACATGTCGACTATTGCCAGTGGGCTAATGGCCACCAATACCGCGGCTTCACCAGACCATTGGCTAATCGCTTGTTTAGCGCGGTCATCGAGTGGTTTTAATACCGTTTCACTGTATAGGCTGACAACCTCGGCATCACTGTGGTTTTCATTTAGCCAGTTTTGCCAAGTGAGGTACTCTTGGCTGTCGTTTAAGCCCTGTAGTTTTGCCAGTTTTTCACAGTAAAGCTGGGCGTTGCCACGGCCTTGCCCCTGCAGTAGCAGTTCCCCTTGTTGGTGTTGTTTTTGGTATTTTTTAAGTCGTCTTAAATTTGCCAGTTCTTTGATGAACATTGATAGCAGTGCAAGCACAATGGTGCCGCTGATTGCTGAATAGATCCCTGCTCGGATCGGAGAGCTTTGCCACAGTTCGAATAAACTTAATGTTAGTTCGCCGATGCCCATTGCCAAGGCGGCACCCACCCCATATTTTAGCCAACCATTGCTCTTTTTACTCTGTAGTTCCAATTTTATGGGCTCCAGATCTGGGGCTTCCTGCCATTGTTGTTGGTCGTCGATAACTTGTTTTGCTGCCAGTTGCTCATTACTGTCTTGCTTGGCTAAAGGGTCTAGTATTTTGGCCTGGGACTCGGCATCGAGCACCTGTCGGGGTTTGATTGACGGATTCATCGAAACTTGTCTCCTAATAGAAATTCAATGGCTTGGTCGAGTCGAATATGTGGCAGTGCCGTGTAAGGTGAACAGGCCGGAGGTTGAAAGGGACTAAACTCAAATCCTTGGTTTTGCCAAAACTGTTGTTTCGGTAAACGGTTGGGGACTTCACCGGGAAATAGCATGGTAGTCTTTTGAGTCGCTTGATCGCTTTGTAAGATCCCTTTAATTGCCGCAATGTTGACACCATTGAGCTTGGCAGTACCAGCCTGAGTCGCTTTAATTGAGGCTAAGGCCATCGTTTCGGTGTCGATCCCCTCAAATTTAACATGGCGTTTCCCGTCGGCAACTACTTCGCTAAGCAAGCTCACTAAACGAGTATGTTGCTCTGGTGTGACATGGTCTGCCTTGCTGGCAGCAAACAACAGTTTGTCGATCTTCGGTGAAAATAGGCGGCGTAACAGGCTTGATTGCCCGTAATTAAAACTGTGCAGTATTTGATTAATGGCTAACTGCATGTCGCAGAAGCTATCGTGACCGTTGTTAAGTGGGCTGAGACAATCCACCAATACAATTTGCCGATCAAACTTAATAAAATGCTGTTGGTAAAACCGTTTCACCACATGTTCTTTGTAGTACTCAAAGCGTTCCGTTAGTAAAGCCAAGTTGCTGTTTTTAACTTGCACCTTTGTACTCGCTAAATCAGGTTGAATGGGGAAAAAAGCTAAGACTGGCGCGCCCGCGAGCTCGGCGGGCAATACGAAACGGCCGGGTTGAATGTGGTGCATCCCCAATTGGCTTTTGCAGTCATGTAAATATTGGGTATAGGCCGCAGCGATATCTGCGACTTGTGTTTCGTTAGCTGTGGCGTTTACATCTAAGTGGGCCGCCTGTTGTTGCCAGTGCTCGGCGAGCTTAGCCTTACGTGAGTCTTGTAAGCCTGTATTTATATGTTCGCACCACTGCTGATAGTTCATATTGAGCAGTGGTAAATCAAGTAGCCACTCGCCGGGATAGTCGACAATGTCTAGTGTTAGATTGGCGGTGTGACTCAATTTTCGCCAAATGACGGATTGCGGTTTATAGCGTAATTTTAGACGAATTTCACTCACCCCGTGAGTTGGTTTGGGCCAGCTCGGGGGTTGGCTTTGCAGCGCAGCTAAGCCACCTTGATAGTCGAAACTTGCTAAGTGGAGATGTGGCTGAGGGCTGCGTTTCGCCCCTAAAAAACCATGTTCACGAGCCAGTTTCCATAGTGGCAGTTGATGATTTTCTGCCCCTAATAATAATTGGTTTACCAAAGAAGTAATAAATGCTGTTTTACCGGCACCACTGAGGCCCGTGACGGCAAGTCGTAAGTGCTTATCCATGCTGAGCTTGGCTAAGTCGTCGGCTTTAGTTTTAATGTTCGATAATCGAGAATGATTCATAAATTTAGTGGCAACCGTTCATGGGCGAATATTCGGCTTAGCTTATTTGTCAGGGTTTATGCCTAAGGCGTTTACTTGAACAATAGCAGTGAAGCTTAATCCACTAAGCCAATACATCCCAAGTGCTTTTGTTCACCAAAGTACGAGAGATTGTTTTTTAGTCAAGGGAGCACGCAAAACACACTCAACTTATTCAATATATCGGGGCTTATGCGGCTTTTTCAAGTTGTCGCTTGGCGCCCCGCCCATTGGCTAAACCATGTGACTGCGATTCAATCTAGCAAAAGTTGGTGCAGAGGTGGATTAAATTTTGTTCATGTTGTGGCGGATAAGCGCCACATTTTGCAAGCTTAGTGTGCTGATGCGCTGGCTTTGACTTTGACCAACAGGATGGGGATCGCCAGTGCGGTTAAACTCGCCATAATCAAGAATATGCCACTTCCTAAGGGAGCGTATAAGGCGCTGCATAAGAAAATTAGCAACGCGGTCCCCATATTTAAGGCTATCGCCGAATATAGTGCCTGTAAGGGGATCGCTTGTTCTTTGGGGGCTTCACTCCCGATGTATTTAATTGCTGCTAGTTGGGTTAAGGCAAAGGTTAATGCATGCATCGTTTGCGATAACATCATCATCGGTAGTAATTCTGCGCTGCCCAATAAGCCCCAACGGATAACGCCGCCTATTGCTGCAAATAACAACATGCTTCTTGCATCCCAACGGCGAAACCAGCGGCTACCAAAGATGAGAATGCTCATTTCAAAAATGACACCAATCGACCAGAGGTAACCGATGGTTGATTCGGAATAATCAATGCTTTTCCAATATAGCGTACCATAGGCATAGTAGGCGGCATGGGAGCTTTGAATCAAGGTGGTCACAGCGATAAATCGTAAGGCATGTTTTTGTTTCAATACGGGCCATAAACGCCCTGCATGGGGGTTGCTACTGGCTGCTGGTTCTAACAGTTTTTCGGCAGGTGATAATAGTGAGATCCCCCACAGCACCAACAGTGAGCCAGCGGTGGCATATAAGATTAAGGAATGAGAAAAATAACCAAGTGCATTGCCGATGATGGTGGACGAGATAACAAAAGCAATGGAACCGAATACGCGAACCCGACCATAGTCAAGCTTGAGCTGATTGACCCATTTGGTTGCGGCTGCATCTCCAAGCGGGATTAAGGTAGCAATGAAAAAGTTAGCGGCCAAGGTGAGTATTGTGAGCCAAATATAGCCCTTTAAATAAAACAGGCAAGTGACCACTAAAATGCTGGCAAAGCTGATCCAACGGATCCCTGGTAGTAGGTGATTAGCCGATTTTATGCGTGGCATCAGTACCACGTTGCCAACAAAGCGGGCGACCATGCTAAATCCAATCAACAGCCCAATTTCACTAGGGTTTAAGCCTTCACCTTCTAACCATAAGGCCCAGAATGGTAAAAAGATCCCCCATACGAAAAATAAACCTGAAAAATATAAACTTATCCAAGTTGCTGCTTTTGGATTTCTCACTTTTACCAAACCTTATACTGCTTAATGGCAGCATTATAGCGCCAATTTTTGAATAACATAGCCGCTTGTTCAATGGGAATCAGCGAGTGAATATATGGTTGTTTCCAAATCCTGATACCTTTAGATTTTTCATCTATAATTTATTAAATTACATTGCTTTGTAACTGATATTTTGTTGAAGGGTGATTTATTTATCTGGCTTGTGCTTGAAATATAGTTTTGAAATTTTTAATTTGAAGATTTAAATCGCATCCATCAGCAAATAATTTGTATTTGGAATAGCGATGAATGCGCGCTTGTGAGCCCTGTACTCAACAGGTCAATTTGAGAGCAATTTTGTTGGTAACATATCCCTGCGAACCGTTACTTACAGACTGGTATGGTGATCCTCTGACACCGCCTGTGATAAATCTCCGCCGACTCTCATTGTGAAATTTTGGGATGGCTATTAATACAGCACTGGGGATATTTACGTTTATCATGAGCCTGAAGTTGTATCATAATAGTCGCTTAATTCAATCCTTATGGCCGCTGTTTTCGTCGAGACTTACGCCTGCCGAGGTTTGCTTAAAATAGGGAAGTAAAGTGTGACGAAACAACCATAGCCAATCACCCAAAAGCCAACCGCGATGGAAATGACATACCGATAATCACTTAAAAAGTACCCCAAAAAGACGCGAGTCACAAAGCATAGAATGATTGCGATCAATCCGAACGTCATGATTCTTCCAACCTCAATTTTTCTACCCGTATGGCCTAAAGAAACACGTGAAATCATGGATAGGATCATGGTGGCCATCGCGCCAACGGTTAAGGTGTGGATCGCTTGGGAATGATTTACCATGGTAGACACTTCTGATAAACCGTAGATGAATAAGCCGAGCGCAATGCACCAGTAACTGATGTGTAAACTCCAAACTAATGGCGTTTTGATGGTTACCCATATTTTCCAGCGAAATACCCGCACTGCATGTGCAGCGCTGGCGATAAAAAATATTGCAGCGCTCAATGTCGAAGGGAGTTTGATAAATGGTAGGCTGCTGATTAAGGCTAACAAGGTGCTGCCAATAACCACTTTTTCTAAGTAAGCAATTGGCTCCACGCGCGCTGTTTGGGTGCCGTTTGCAGTGAACATAGGGAATACGCGTCCGCCCATAATGCTCATCACTAAGGTGACTAATAACACCATCAGCGTGCTGGAATTATCGATGAATGGCTCAAGTGGTGTGACGACTTTGCTATGCATGCTGATATTGGCAATGCTCATCAGCAATAATATGGGGATAAATATCAAATTACGCCACAATCTAGCTTTTATAATTGGGTAAGCCAGTGCAGCTGTGGCTAACGGCAAAAAAGCAATATCAAGCAGTGCAATCAGCCAATGTGGTACACTATTTGGCAGCAAAAATAACCCCCTGGCAATCATCCAAACCGCAACTAAAAGTAGCAATCCAGTGCTATTTAAACTGCGTATTTTGGTCCAGGTTTGAACCGCCGTTAATAAAAAACCAATAATAATTGCAGCCACAAAACCGAATAGCATTTCATGCATATGCCACCATAAGGGACCGCCATAAACATGTAATGTCACGTCGCCAGTGAAGAATCCGTTCCATAGCAGTAAACTGAGGATACTGAACAGGGAGGCGAGGAGGAAAAATGGACGAAACGCAAGTTCTAAAAACGCCCCTGTTTGTGCTTGCCTTGGCTTGTTATTTTTGGGATCTGAAATCATGATCATCGTTAGGCTCTCAATTGAAGATCGATTGGGTATATGATTAGTGAAAGATTTAACTGGTTCTAGAATCTCGATTTAAAAGCGTCGTCAGTTGATATTGGTTATTGACGCCAAGTAAATCAGCTAAGGTATATGCATCCAAGGTTTTGAAAAAATTCTCTTGAGCTTCGGCAAAAATATTCTTCAATTGGCAACTCGGAGTAATGACACAACGATTATTTTCGCCAAAACATTCGACCAGCTTGCTGTTATCTTCCATTTCCCGAACTAGGCTACCGATGCCAATTTGATTCGTTTGACGATTTAATTTAAGACCGCCATTTTTTCCGCGGACGGCCAATAAGTGACCTTTAGCATTCAGTTGCTGAACAATCTTCATCAGATGGTTCTTGGAAATGTCGTAGCTTTGGGCGATTTCTTGGATGGTACAGAGTCGATCTTTATTGACCGCTAAGTAAATGAGTAGGCGAAGGGAGTAGTCGGTATAGCGAGTGATTTGCATGCTACGCACCCAAAATTTGAGATATATAAAGATGTATTTAAAATACATCTTTTAGTGGGTGTTTGGTAGTTTTTATTCGGAGAGTTAAGCGCCGCTTGGCGTTAGTGGCAACGAGTGCTGGTAAATCGAATTGAGTTTGGGATCTTATACTCTGATATTTTTAATGTTTTGACTTTTAATTTATATACTTACCTTGTTGATGCTCTTAGTATTAGTGGTACTCATGAGTCAAAGATTTAAAGGACTAAATGTGCTGAATAATAAACGAATAATTGTTGCGATAGCAGTTTCTCTTGGCTTATGCGGATGTAGCTCCAGCGACGACAGTCACACCTCTGCGGTTAATGTGGACTTGAGAATTATAGAAACCACAGATTTACATACCAATATTATGGATTTTAATTACTACACTCATAAACAGGATCCAAGCATTGGTTTAGCGCGTGCGGCGAGTTTAATTAGTGCGGCACGCCAAGAAGTAAGCAATGCGGTGTTGGTCGATAATGGGGATTTATTGCAAGGTAGTCCAATGGGGGATTACATTGCCAGCGTTGGTTTAAGCGATACACATCCCGCATATAAGGCGATGAATACATTAAATTATGTGGTGGGCAATATTGGTAATCACGAGTTCAACTATGGTTTATCATTTTTAGAGAAAGCCATCGCGGGTGCCAATTTTCCTTATATTAACGCAAACGTTATTTGTGCGAATAAAAATGGCTGTTGGGGAAATGTTGAATTTGGCGAAAATCTGTTTAATCCCTATCTCATTCAGCAGACTTCGGTACGCGATACCCAAGGTAATCTGCACACTGTGAATATTGGTTATATTGGCTTTGTACCACCACAAATTCTGCAATGGGACAAAACCAATTTAAGTGGCGAAATAGCAGTACTTGGTATTACTCAAGCGGCTAAACAGTTTGTGCCAGCAATGCAAGCGGCGGGTGCAGACTTAATTATTGCAATCCCTCATTCCGGTATCGGTTCTAGCGAAAACCCTGGTGATCCACAGGCTGAAAATGCAACCTTTGCCTTAACCTCAGTGGCAGGGATTGACGCGATTATGTTTGGACACAGTCATTCGGTATTTCCAGCCGAACGCTATCGTGACCTGCCAAATACCGATATTGAGAGAGGTTTATTGAACGGTATTCCGGCAGTTATGCCGGGGCGCTGGGGCGATAACATTGGGATTGTCGATTTAAAGCTCACCAAGCAAAATGGTAAGTGGCTGATTCATCATTCTGAATCGCAAGCTGAGGCTCGTCCCGTTTATGATAATGCCAATAAGGTTGCGTTAGTTCGTGGTGAACAGAGTATTCGGGACGCGGTGGCGGTAGAGCACCAAGCCACAATCGATTTTGTGAGCCAGCCGATTGGTGTGGCGGCTTCAAATATGTTTAGCTTTTTAAGCTTGGTGCAAGACGACCCATCGGTGCAGATTGTGTCGTTAGCGCAAATTGCGGGTGTAAAAGCCAAGTTGCCTGATGAGCTTAGAGGGCTGCCTATGTTGTCTGCCGCTGCACCATTTAAAGCTGGTGGTCGCTACCAAGAAGGGGATGCGAGTCAGTTTGTTATGGTCCCTAAAGGGCCACTTTCTTATAGTAATGCGGCTGACTTGTATGTATATCCCAATACCATGGTGGTGCTTAAAGCCACAGGGGCAGAGTTAAAAGACTGGCTGGAGTGCAGTGCCAATCAATTTAATCAAATCGACCCAACTATTAGCACACCGCAAAACCTGATTAATCGTGAGGGCCACCCGACTTATAATTTCGATGTTATTGATGGCTTAAGATATAAAATTGATGTCACGCAACCGAGCAAGTTTGACAGTCACTGTGCACTGGTCAATGCGACGGCCAGCCGGATTGTCGAGTTAAGCTATACCGATGAAAAAGGTGTGGTGATTACTGGTCAAGCACTTGCCAACAAAGAATTTTTAGTTGCATCTAATAACTATCGAGCGTTTGCTGGCGTTTTTGCGGGAACCGGTTCTGAACATGTCGTATTAGAGTTACCAGATACTAATCGTGAAGTATTAGCCGCTTATATTTCTGAGCAGTCACAGCCTAATGCCTCCGGTACTTACAACGGCATGGTTGATCCAACAGCGGATTACAATTGGGATTTTAAAACCATTACGACGGATGTCACCTTAGATGTGCGTTTTGAGACTCAAGATAGTGAACTCGCTGACCAATTTGTGGCCGAAAATCAGCAACGTAAGATGGAAAAACTTAGCGCTGTTGATGCGATGGCAGGTTTTGCGATTTATCGAATTGACTTAAACTCTGAACCTGTTCGCCCTTAACTCGGGGAAATCCTTTGCTCATGTTATTTGCATCGTCACGTGGGTTTCTGGATTTGTAGGATTGGCCCTAGAGCTGCAGCGGTTAGCCGTTTGATATGGCTATTTATGCACTAGGGCTTGATTGAGGAGGCTTCGATAAGGGCTAAATTTTAGCGCTATTAATGTCTCGATAATCGCTCTGCCTTACATCTAACAAGCATTAATGGAGGCTGTTATGTACTCACACTTTTCAGTGAAGGTGCGAACGAAGTCGTGGTTTGAGAACAACTCTGGTAGAAAAATTAGCGGCTAGATACTTGATATGTAGCAGATACCGTTGAAGCTCCCCCGTTGAAAAAATAAATCATATCGTTTTGATATATTGAGGGGGCCTTGAATCAATTGATGCAAGCTGAGTAGGCCTATTGTGAATCCGCCATCGTATCAAATTTTTCTGCAGCAAAGCTTTCCCAATAGTCATACGCTATGTACCAGATATTTCATTGGTGTATCAGCGATCGTACTGCTACCTTGTGAAAAAGGTTGCGCGAGTAAACACCGCTTGTGTCGCGGATTCAGTCTCGGTCCATGATTGTCGCATTTCCTGATGTATTTTCGCCGCGCAATGGTCAACCGCTCTTTGGTTGACCTTAATTTAACTCATCAATCGAAATATTATGTGTATTCATTTTCATATAAGTGAAGCTATGGCTCGCTTATTTAAGACCTGTTAATTGTGGTGGATATCGCCTCAACTGGCCGTTAATGGTTTAGGGGAAAGTGAGTATCGCCCTTCATTTGGTGACCCGATGACAGGTCATCAAATTGCTGTCCATTGCCGGTTTACTTTGGAGGCGCTATCCGTTTGATCCTCTCGAACTTAGAAGGTTCAGATGAACAGAGCAATTCCAAATACGATCAGAATGCCGCCAGCGAATCTTTCTATAATGTGAATGCTTCGTTTTAAATAAGTTTGGACTCTCTGTTGACCTATCATTGAGGCAACTAAAAGATCCCAGATAAACACCGCGAAAACCATCCAGATACCGGAGCAGATTTGCTGGGTCAGGGTGACCTCGCTGCCCAGAATAACCGTCATTAAGCTCATATAAAATAACGCGTTTTTGGGGTTTAACAGCGCCGAGTTAATCCCTAGCACTAATTGTTTACTAACCGTAGGAAGGCTCTGTTCCTTGGTTTTGAGAACGGCATCACTTTTTTGACTGCGGAGCAGTTTGGATCCTATCCACAATAGATAGATAGCGCCGAGGGTTTCGACAACAGAAAAAATTTGAGGGGAGTCTCGGATGCTGGTCCATCCGATGATGGCGATTGCAATGTAAATTGCGTTTCCAGCCGCGACACCGACACAGATGTATTTACTTCCTTTCAGTTTATGTCTCACGGAGTGACCAATAATCAGAAAGAAATCTTGCCCCGGGCTTAACAAGGCAACGAAATGGGCAAGAGCCAGCGCAGGAAAAGCGGTCGGTAAAAGAGTACTTAACATGATAAAAGTGACCTATAGCTAATGAATCATCGAACTATAGGTTGATTGAGTCAGGATTTATTGTCGAAAAATGACTTTAACTGCTGATATTGGCGTGGTGTGGAAGCGGTGTAGTTCACAAAAGCTCGATGCAGTTGGCTTTGATCCGAATAGCCCACTTCGCTTGCGACATCGATAATATTTACTCCTGATTTTAAGAGGTATTTGGCCTTCTCAATCCGACTATTATTGAGAAACGATTTTGGCGTAATACCGAAGCAGCGCTTGAAGTTGCGAATGACAGACTCTGTTGAACAGCCTAGTTGTTGAGATATATCGTGGTTCGAAGGCGGAGAAACCATGTTATTTAGTAAATGTTGCTTAATTTGAAGTGCCAAGTTGTTGTCAGTTTTATTGAATACAGGCGCACAGTAGAGATTTAGAATATCAAATAATAGTGAATCTATATGCGAAGCGTTGTTTTTGGTTTTATTGGTCTTTTTTAATAAAGTATTTATTAAAAAAGAAAGCTCGTTTGCGATTTTCAGATCAGTGAGTCGAATATGGGTACATGTGATTTGATCAACTTGACGCTGGTATAATGCCGAGAGTGCTTCACAGCACCAGCTTTCATCAACATAGAGCATGTGGTAGCTACGAGCGTTGCCATTGACAGGGTTACAAGCGTGAACCGCATGTGGTTGAATCAAAACCATATCACCTTGATTTAAAAGTATTTTTTTATCTTTTATCGATAGGCAAGTGGTTCCGACTTCAATCAAGCCAATAGACAATGCTGAATGGCTATGGGCTTTGTAGCCTTGCATGCTGTTGTAGGTTGTTCTTACCTCGAGATGAGGAAGCTGTTGACTGCACCAAAACTGCTGTTCGATATGACGAACGCTGCCACTCACGTGATACTTGCTCCTGAACATTGTGCTGATTGAGCCTATTTTCACCTATATCATTCTAGAGTCAACTGAATGATAAAATATGTGGGCTTATGCTGCGGCATTCAATCAACCCAATACCTACCGCTTTTTAAGCGGCAATGCAGCGCATGATGGTGCTGCATTGCTATTTTATGAAGGCTTATAAGCCTCGTTTTTCCATCCAAAGAGCCAAGTCGACAAGGCGATTAGAGAATCCCCACTCATTATCATACCAAGCGAGGATCTTAACTAAATTGCCACCAATCACTAAAGTTGAGAGGCCATCGATAATTGAAGATCGAGGATCACCTTGATAGTCACTTGAGACTAAAGGCTCTTCACTATAACCGAGGATCCCTTTTAGCGGCCCGTTTTGCGCTGCCTGTTTAAATGCGGTATTAACTTGTTCTACTGTGACCTCGGTTTTTAATGTTACCGACAAGTCGACGATGGAAACGACTGGAACTGGCACGCGAAGTGAGTAACCATTAAGTTTACCGTCTAATTCTGGAATAACCCGGCCAATCGCTTTCGCTGCGCCGCTTGAATAGGGCACAATGGATAACGCCGCCGCCCGTGCGCCACGTAGATCTTTTTCGGGCTGATCATGCAGCGCTTGGCTCGCAGTATAAGCGTGAGTGGTATTCATTAAACCGTGTTCAATTCCAAAGGTTTGATGCAGAACCTGAGCTGCAGGGGCTAATCCATTAGTGGTACAACTCCCGTTACTTACCACAAAATGCTGACTTGGATCATACAACTGGTGGTTAATGCCCATCACAACGGTGAGTGCATCATTTTTGGATGGGGCTGAAATAATCACTCGTTTGGCTTTACCAAATTGAATATGCTTTTCGGCTTGCGACTTGTCAGTGAATAAACCTGTGGCTTCAATCACAATGTCTACGTCACAGCGCTCCCAGGGGATCTGCGCGGGCTCGCGTTCATTGAATACACGAATGGCTTGGCCATTGACCCAAATTGTTTCATCGTTGTTTTCAACATCGGCCGCAAGTACTCCCATTAAAGAGTCGTATTTAAGTAGATGTACCAAGGTATGGCTATCGGTTAAATCGTTAATTGCGACGACTTGAATCCGATCATTGTTTAAGGTTGCGCGAAGAACATTGCGTCCAATACGGCCAAAGCCGTTAATGCCCACTTTTAGCATAACTATTTCCTCATCAGTGTTATTGAGGAAAATTTTAATATGGATGCGGATGTCATAAATGACAACAAACAATCAATTTAAGACAGATTCTCTGCTGAAGGTTGGCGGATCGCGAAGCGTTCACGATAGGCTTTTGGCGTAACCTGTAGATGCCGTTCAAATACCCGTCGTAAGTTAAGGCTATTACCCAATCCGGTATCTTGGGCGATACGCTCTAATCTATCCATGCTTTGTTCAAGTTTGTCTCGGGCTGCGTTCAAGCGGATTTCTTCAATGTATTTTGCGGGGGTGATGCCCGTTTGCTTGCTAAATACTCGGGCGAAGTTACGCGGACTCATCGAGACTCGGTCAGCCAATCGTTCTATCGATAGATCATGATTGAGGTGTTCCTGGATCCAAATTTGTAGATCTCGGATTGGACCAAGCTCGGGTGTCTCAGGTAAGCGATAGCGACTAAATTGGGCTTGCCCACCGGGGCAGCGTAAAAACATCACCATTTCTTGCGCAACATCTCTTGCCAAGTGGTAGCCACAATCTTGTTCTATCATTGCCAGGGTCAAATCAAAGCCAGCGGTCACTCCGGCCGAGGTCCAGACTGGACCATCTTGAACAAACATTGGTCCGCGTTCTACGCTGACGTTGGGGTATTGTTCTGCCAGTAAATTAATTAGGCGCCAGTGGGTGGTCGCCTTTCTATGCTCCAAGAGTCCAGCTTGAGCAAGCAGTAGCGCTCCTCCGCAAATAGAGGCGGTGCGTATGGCATTAGGAGCGGCAAGTCTTAACCAATCGGCAATAATGCTACGCTCTTGTTCAATTCCCCCACGCCCTGTCACCATAATTGTATGGCGCTTGATGGTCGGGTCTAAGTCAATTAGCCGTGTGTTCGCGAGTAGCTTGAGTCCAGAATAACCATGCACAACATGATGAGACTGGGTGGTGGCGATTGTGACTTGATAAGCGATATCGTCGCCACTATCGGTGAGAAATTTATTTGCCCATTGCAAGAGATCGGCGATTCCGGTGGATTCAAATAGCATTCCACCTTCTGGGACGATAATCAGAAAGTCACGCATGATTTGTCCTTATTTGAATGAATACACAAATATAGACGCGTTGCGCTGGTTTTGTCTAGCAGGATGGTTTTTCTTTATTCGCTGATGTTGTGAGCAGTCTTTAGCGAAGCAAGTCAGTGCCAGCAATGCGACTGATGCGGTGGCTAAAATATATTCTGTGTCATTGGGTGAGCCGAAGCAACGGTGCCTTAGGGGGGGATCGTTGAGGTTTAGAGCCTCATACCGATCTAACTCATTATTTGTTCATTGTGGCTGGCTTAAATCACCGCTAACGGGGTTATGTATTTTGTAATTAGAGCCTCTAGTTACGGTACTTCATGGCTGGTTACCGACAAATTTATTCTGTGCAATAAGTTGATCACGTAATGAATCAGATTGGTATAAACAGCGCATGATGGGGTATAAAGCGGTACTCAGGAAAGGAGCCATATTGACTCAATGAGTTAAATTGCGTTGCTTGTCAAAGGTAAGTTGATTCGGTAAATAAAAAGCATAATCGAACCAACGATTATGCTTCGCTTGAGAGTTGTTTAAACAACTTCAACATTGGCCGCTTGTGGGCCTTTTTGACCGTCTTCAACGTCAAATGCGACTTTCTGGCCTTCTTCAAGTGATTTAAAACCTGTTCCTAGAATCGCGCGGAAGTGAACGAACACATCAGCTCCAGATTCTTGGGAAATAAAACCAAATCCTTTTTTTTCGTTAAACCACTTAACGGTACCAGTGCTTTTAGACATCGTGTCTCCTGAAACAATTGAAATAATACTCTATTTTTTATTTTGCTTAGTATTATTAGGGCTTGTAATTTGTATATTTTATGCTCTACCTAAATAAGCGCTGTCATCATAACACACAATAATGCGGCTAAGCCTAGTGACAAATTGCCGCAAATCAAGTTTTGCTTGATAACGTTTTCAATGCGTGAACTAGTTCACGAAACGTTCGGCTATTTTCTCGTTTTAGGGCGGATGTTAGAGCGTTTTCTACTGAAATGTACTCTTAGTAAGTTAGTGAAATCATTCAACTAATGGTTTCTTCCGGCCAAAGTTAATTGTGTAAATTTAATAAAACGCTGTTCCAAATATTGTGCGTTTTCTCTTTCATCATTTAAGGCGAGTAATTGAGCTGCCACTTCCGCAGTTGCCCATTGTGTTGTGATTGAACTAGAACGTAATCCATAGTTTGAGGCTGTACTGGGATGAATCGATATCACTGGAAATTGTTCCAACCAAGGACTTTGGTGAAACATTTTCCGTGCTTCTCGCCAGCTACCATCGAGCATAATGAACAGCGGTTTTACCCCTTGAGGCAAGCTGAGTTGGTAATTGACTCGCTCTGGTGGGCAAAAATGAGCAGGAAAAACTACATAGGGCTGCCATTGCACTTGTTGGCAAAGAGTGAGTAGCTCTTGACAGGCTTCGGTTCGTTGCCAAATAAAAGCGTAAGTATCAGGGATCACATCGGCGATAAATCGCCCAGTATTGCTCGGCCGAAGCACTTCTTTATTATGCATTAGCAGAGCGAAGCCACTTTGGCTCGCCTGTAATCTGGCTTGTGCGCAGAAGCAATGTGTTTGTGGCAGCTGGCAAATAGCACAGCGGGCTCGGCGGGCACCACGGCCCACAAATTGAGTGGTGGCTGCGGCTTTGCGCTCAGCATACAATTTTAAGAAACGGTTCACGACACGCGGCTCTACGTTATTCAATCAAGGGGCGAGTATAACCGAGCTTAAATCCAAGCACTATGTTCACAAAATCGACTTAGCGAAATAAATAAAGTCGAGGATAACCAAAGTAACGTCGGATCCGGTGATGTTGAAATAATAAGGCTGAAACGAAATGAAGGAGGCCGATAGCCCCAACAACAATCGCTATTTGTAACCATGCTTGAGGCAGGTCTTCTCGTTGAATGTAGATTTGGACGACGCGGTTGATCCACTCGCCACACAATAGCAACATGCCCGCCTGATTGAGCCTTAGGCAAATAGGATGTTTTACTAAGACGCTGCATAAGCTCAATACGCATAGCAATACATAAATCAGTTGCTGTGCTTGATAAAAATGAATCGCACTGAGGAGTAAGCAAAGGCAGCAAGGGCTGAGTAATAAACGGGGATGAGAAGTCATTCAATTACTCTATTGGCTAAAAATGGTGTTGCGATTGTGAATAGCTGTTTTATTCAAAGTACTGATTTAAATCAATATATTTATATTTACCAGCGCAGTTTTTGTGAAAGTAAGCGTTGGCTCTCACTCTAAGTCTTTCTGGTTTGGCTAGGGAGAACCGACCCGTCGTTATTTTGTGCAATCCGCTGTTGTTTGAATGCGCTATGATAAGCATTAGGGCAATATCTCAGTCGTCGTTTAATGGAGAGTTATCACGATGCGGATCTTAGTGATTGGTGCTTTTGGTACTGTTGGTCGCCAGTTAGTTCCGGCTTTAGTTGCTGCGGGGCACCAGCTGAGGGTGAGTTCTCGTGATGCCAATAAACCTTGGCCTTGGTCTGATTTGAGCTGTCAGCGCGTCACCTTAGATTTACTACAAGCCAATAGCTTGCCTTCGGCCTTGCTTGACATCGAGTTAGTCTATTACTTAATGCATGGCATGAGTGATGGGCAAAGTCACTGCGATCGAGAGATTCGCGCGGCAAGGCATTTAGCCCAGGCGGCCTCAGAAGCTAGCGTAAAGCGAATTATTTATTTGGGTAGCTTAATATCGGCTAAACCAAAATCAGAGCACATGCTAGCGCGGATTGCGACTGGCCAAGCCTTAGCGTCCACTGGTCTTGCGGTGACTGAGTTGCGAGCGGGGATCATTATTGCGCCAGGATCCGCGGCTTTTGAAGTGATGCGGGATTTAGTGGGACATATGCCTGTGGCGCTTGTCCCTCGGGCGATTGAGACTTTAACGCCGCCGATTGCCTTGAGTAACTTATTACACTATTTATTAGCTTTGGCGGAGTTGCCAGAGACCGCAGGTAAGGTGCTGGATGCGGCGGGTCCAGAATGGCTCACTTATCGACAGTTAATGTTAAAAATTGCCAAGGCTTTGGCGGCGCGGATCAAGATTATTGCTGTACCGGGCTTGCCGATCCGTTTGGCTTGCCTGGCTTTAGGCTTGATTACCTCGGTATCGCGCGAATTGGCAACGGCTCTGATTGCTGGGCTTGCTGAGCCGTTGCAAGCGAAACCCGATGAGTTACGGCGCTTAATCCCGCAACATTTATTGTCTGTTGATCAGGCAATTGCTCAGGTACTTCAAGAAGAGCGGGTGCTCTGTTATCCAAGTCGTTGGCGAGATGGTGTGCCAACTTTTCGAAAGTTTTCTCCCTTGCATGGTTTTTACGCTAAGTCAGCCAAACAGCAGCTTGTTGCCGTCGCCAGTCCGTCAGCTATTTGGCAAGTGGTGAATCTACTTGGCGGTAAGCATCGCTATTTTTATTTGAATAGCCTGTGGGCTTTACGCGAGTGGTTCGACTATATATTTGGCGGCCCCGGAAGAGAACATGGCCGAACTGATTACTTAAATCTGAATGTTGGTGAGCGGGTCGACTCGTGGACTATCTTAAGCGCCGAAGAAAATCGTTGTTTGGTGCTTGGTTTCGGAATGAAAGCGCCCGGTGGTGGTGGGATGCAAATTACTATTGAGCCGCTAGATAGTCAGCGTAGCCGTATAGAGGTGGGCTTATACTGGCATCCCGCAGGATTTTGGGGTTTGGTTTATTGGTATTTCTTTGCCCCTTGGCACCGATGGCTGTTATATGGCATGACTAAGAAAATGGCTTCGCTGGCGGAAAATAATGAGCAGGTTGAAGCGGCCTTGCGTAAATCGAAAATCCATTCAGGATCTACCGATGAAGGCCGCTTTGGCTGAATACAGATTTTGACTTTAGACCAGAACACCGAGTGCCCTAGTGATAAGCAACCGTCGCTGAAATCATTGGCGGTTGCTTATGGGGTGTCCAAATCCGATGTTTTAAGCTGCTGCTTAGAAGGGGGCTGGGTAGCGAGTTAGCACTTTACCTATATCGCTTAAGGCCCGAGAGCTAAGTGGTTTCGAAAAGGCCAAAATATCTTCTTCCAATTGCTGCATGTTGGTTGCGCCAATAATGGTAGAGGTGACTCCATCTACTTGGTCACACCAAGCCAAGGCGAGTTGCGCTGGGGTGTAGCCATGTTGCTTGGCAATCTCTACATATTCAGCAACCGCTTCGTGGCAGAGCTCGGTATTACGGAATAGACCCTTACGTTGAGTTAGTGACCAGCGACTCCCTTCTGGGCGCTGCCCATTGGCATATTTGCCAGTGAGTAAGCCTGTACAAAGTGGGGACCAGGGAAGATAGGCGATTTGTTCATGCACACAGTTCTCGATCAAATATGGCCAATCCTTGGTTTGTAGCAGGCTAAACTCATTTTGAATGGATACCATTCTCGGTAAATTATGGCTTTCGCTCAACTTAAGGTAGGTATTAATTCCCCAAGTGCTGTCGTCGGATAGACCACAATGGCGAATTTTACCCGCGTCAATACAACGTTGTAATCCTTGTAAAATATCGAGCATTTGGGCTTGGTGATCGGCCGCGTCTAACTGAGTAAATTGGATTTGATTTGGCCAGTGTTTTCCAAAGTGAGGCATTAAGCGATTTGGCCAATGTAATTGGTATAGATCAATGTAATCGGTATTGAGCCGTTGTAAGGAGGCGTCAACTGCGAGCTCAATGGCTTTTGCATTAATTGGCCCACCGTCGCGAACCCATTCAATGCCTGGCCCAGCAATCTTACTCGCGATAATCAAATCTTTACGCTGGTTTGGATTTTCTTTGAGCCATTGGCCGATGATCTGTTCGGTTTTTCCGTAGGTCTCTGCGGTTGGAGGGATGGCGTACATTTCGGCTGTATCGATGAAATTCACGCCTTGACTGATAGCATATTCAATTTGTTGATTTGCGTCTTGTTGGTTGTTTTGTACACCCCAAGTCATACTGCCTAGGCAAACTCGCGATACCGATAAATTGCTACTTCCTAGCTTCGAAAAATTCATGGATGTTCCTACATCAACTAAGTACTTAAATATTATATTACCGTATCAGAGGGTGATTAAAATAGTCTGAACTTTGGATAAAGCAATCAAGTGTTATCAGAAGGTTTTATTTTATTGTCTTTTTTACCGGTTTTATTCAAGCAAGTTTGTCTTGCCAACGCCTGGCAACCCTAGATGGGGAGGGCATTGAGGCTTGAATGAACAAGCTTCATCTCTTGCGGAGCTGAAAATGGTCCATAAAACCAGCGTGACTTTTCTAGGACTAGTATGTCAGCTGAGCTAGGGTTAATATTTGGCCATTATTTGTTGTAGATAGATGTGGGCGTTTGGTGGTTCGGGCAGAAACAAGATCGTTACCGATTGATAGTATTAAGTCGAAATTTTTATCGGATTTAGCGGATAATCATGTGGTGGTGGAAGCGGCTACTGGTTCAGGGAAGTCAACTCGTTTACCTCGTTGGGCGAGTCAGTTTGGTAAAGTTTTGGTAGTGCAGCCCAGACGAATTGCTTGCGAAGCTCTGGCGGCTTATGTGGCGCAGCAAGAGCGTGTAGAACAGGGAACTACCGAAGTTGGCTATGCCATTCGCTTTGCTTCCACGCTGACCTCGACCACCGACATTGCCTATGTGACACCGGGTATTGCCTTGCATTGGTTGGCAGAAAATAACTTAGCCAATTATGCAGTGATCATGATCGATGAGTTTCATGAGCGTCGTTGGGATAGTGATTTATTACTCGCCTTAGTGAAAGATTTACCATTACGGATCGTCGTGACGTCGGCGACTTTGGAAGGCGCGAAATTATGTGATTATTTGGGAGCTAAAGCGATACAGGCCCGTGGACGCGAATACCCCGTGTCGCTCAGTTATATCGCCAAACAAGCCCATCATTTACCCGACTTACAGCATTTGACCGAACGAGTAAGCGCTTGTGTTGAACAAGCCATGCTTAAAGATGACGGCGATATTTTGGTGTTTTTACCGGGGCGCGCAGAAATTCAAGCCTGTCAAACCAGCTTGTCGGGAATCGATGCCGAAATCTTACCTTTGCACGCCACCATTAGCGCCTCAGAGCGTCAGTACTTGCTAACGGCAATTGATGGGGAGCGAGCACGCCGGGTGATCTTAGCCACCAATGTGGCCGAAACAAGTTTAACCATTCCAGCGATTAGCACGGTGATTGATTCAGGTTTAGAGCGGCGAACCAAGCAGCGGGCAGGGCGTACGGTGCTTAGCTTAGAGCGGATTTCACGAGCCAGTAGTGAACAGCGTCGTGGTCGAGCTGGCCGGGTGCGCTCGGGTCATTGTTATCGTTTGTGGGGCGAATACGCACCTTTTGAAGCGGTCACTCCACCACAGATGCAGCGTGAAGAACTGCTGGAACCGATGCTGTTTGCTGCGAGTTGTGGCAAAGCGCTCACGCAGTTAGCATTTCTAGAAGCTTTACCGGATAAATCGTTACGGATCGCGAGCCAAAATTTAGCCAAAATGCAGGCTTTGGCGAGTGATAGTCAATTGAGTTCGCTGGGCAAACGACTAATGAATTTACCAATTGATAGTTATTTTTCTTATCTGGTTAATTTAATGCCGCGCGGGGCAGAACAGGAAGCAATGCTTGATTTGACTGCCGCTTTAACCATCAATCGTCGTTTGTGGCAGAAACCCAAGACGGAACATGGTTTGAAACAATTACAGCAGTGGCAACCGCTGGCTTGTGATATGACTGCAACCATCAGTTTGTTGCGTGGCCATTCTTGGCCCGAGGCGTTACAGCTGAACCTTGAAGCCTTAAAGCAAGCGAAGGAAATGGCAGAACAACTACGCAGCGTGATGGGGTTTGCCAAATTGAAACAGGCTCGGCCTTATCGTCGAGAGCTGATTATTGAGGCTTTATTAAGCGGTGCCAGTGAACTGGCTTATGTGCGCCGAGCTAAGCGTCATCAGGCGATGGGCAATGGTTATGCTGAATTACAGGTGGCTAGAGAAAGCTTATTTGATGATGAGCAGGTGGCTGCATTGGTGTTAGATCAATACAGCACGCCGGGACGTGGACTTAAGCAACTGACAAATATTGGCCTATGCTTGTTGCCAGTAAGTATTCAACAATTAATGCGGCATCAGTTAGGCGAGTTGAAGCCCAGCGGTGAGTTGGACGGACAAGGCCAACAGTTGATGCGGCGCTATTATGCTGGTCGATTCATTGGGTCTGAATATTTGGCGCTAACGGCAGCACAATATCGCCGCTCACTTGCCAAACGGATCTTAGCTCGGCAAGAGTTGTCTTTTACTGAGCTGAGTCTACAACAAGATGTTGATGCCTGGAATTTATGGGTGAGTCTCGGTGAAAAAAATGGCGGTGGCTCCGGTGAGCCCATTGATGCCGAGCTTTGGCTAAGTGAACACTTACAGCAACTTGGACTGGAGAGTGCCGAAGATCTTTGTCTTATTGATGCTAAGGATCTCACTTTTCCGGGGATCCCCGAATGGCAACGTGCAGCATTTGAACAAGCTTTTCCTCAAAGTCTACGCTTAGCCGATCTTCGTGTGCAGGTCGAATATGAGGTTCGCGTTAAGCGAGTGACGCTTCACTATCAAGCGGGGCGACGTAAAGATGGTCCTAAACGCTGGGAGTTGCCGAGTTGGGCTGGCTGGCGGGTGTTTTACCAAAAAGCCAGTAAACGCGTTGCGTTGACTTAGGGTTTATTCATGTTATTCGCTGCTTGTTGTGAAGCGCTAGTCGATGCTTCCAAGGCAATACAGCCGATTGAGCGAGTCAATCAGCTGGGGAATCTTGGTATACCGCTTAACCGGAGGTGATGCGCTTAAGCGTCTCGTCTTTGACCACAAAATGGTGATACAAGGCGGCTAATATATGTGCCGCTAATACTAAGTATAAAGCGGTTGCCGCAACCTCATGGATGGTCCCACTAATACTGTTGATGGTCGGTGATTTTTCGGCCCAACCACTAATGGTAAAAAAGTCGAAAAAGTTGATGTTATGTCCACCTGAAACGGACATGATTACGCCGGATATTGGCATGATTAACATGAGTAAATACAAGGCGTGGTGACCTAATTTGGCGAGGCTGAGCATTAACCCCATCCCCAGAGGGACAGGCGCTGCGCTGATTCTATGCCACACTATTCGCGCTAACACACATAACAATAGCAATACGCCGATGGCTTTATGCAAACCGATCATCTCCCATTTATCAGGACCTCTCTGCATTTCGTCCATGTATAAAGCAATGCCAATTTGAGCTATAAATAATGCGGCCATAAGCCAATGAAATAGCTTTGATATCATACCAAAATGGCTCGAGCTATTTTTTATCTTCATCAGTTATTTTTCCTTGAGACGGTTTGTTGATTTAATAAACAATTAATACTTGGGAGTCAAGCGGCTTGTTTGTTATATGGAACATGACGAAAGCAAAAAGCTTATGTTTATTCGATGCTTGAGCTTGTGCTAGCATGGTTGACCTTGTAATTATGGGCGGAGATGTACATTGAAACAATTTCTTGGCGTATTGCTGCTGGTTATCGTAGCGATGTTGCTAAGTCTCGTTGTCATCGACCGTTATATTTCAAAGCAAGTCGCCGGTCAGTGGTTTCGTGACATGGAACAGCTCCCAGCGGAGCCTGTGGCTCTGGTGCTTGGGACCAGTAAGTATGTAGGTAAACGGCTTAATACCTACTATCAGTTTCGTGTGGAAGCGGCAGCAAAACTCTACCATACCCACAAAGTGCGCGCATTGATCCTCAGTGGCGATAATGCCACCCGCTACTATAATGAACCTATTACCATGTTAAACGATGTGTTGCGGTTAAATGTGCCACGCGAGAATATAGCTTTGGACTATGCAGGCTTTCGAACCTTTGACTCAGTTGTGCGGGCAAAACAAGTATTCGGGCAACAAGCCTTGATTATTGTTTCTCAGCAGTTTCATGTCGAACGGGCTTTATACATAGCAAATCAATACGGTATTGAAGCCTATGGCTATGTGGTGGATGATGCGCCTTCTGAGTTTCATTGGCGAGTGCGTTTACGAGAAGTATTGGCTAGAGCCAAGGCTCTAATAGATTTACATATATTTAACACCCAGCCCCACTTCTTAGGTGACCCAGAACCAGTAAACTTACGCGGAGGTGACTCAACCCCCGAACTTTAGGACCAGTGCAATGCTTAAAAAGTTGCTTGTTGTCTTGTTGTTTAGCGTGAGTTTTTCTGTTCAAGCGAAACTTGAATCACCTTCTATTCCTATTGTGACCCCCTATATTGTTGGTGGTTATGATGCTCCCCAAGTTTACCCGTGGATGGCGCAGGTCTTTTTAGGTAATGTGCGGTGTGGCGGGGTATTAATTGCAGAGTCATGGGTGGTGACGGCTGCGCATTGTACCTATCGGTCTTATGCTCCCAACGCCCAGGTTGCGCCAGAACAGGTTACGGTGGTGTTAGGCCGATTGCTACGAACCACTCCCCTCGATGCGCAGTCGGTGACGGTGAGCGAAATTTATCAGCATCCTCAGTATATTAGTCCCACCATGGATGGCCCCAATTTTGATTATGATATCAGTTTGTTAAGGCTGTCGGAGTTTCAACAAGGTGAATTCCCGATTATTAATCTAAATATGCTTAGTGAGAGTTCCATGCTGGGAAGTTTTATGACGGTGATTGGTTTTGGCAGAATTAATTCCGATCCTTTTCATCCGGTGTATCCCGATGTATTGCAGCAAGGTAACTTGCGTTTAATCAGCCCTCAACAATGTGCTAATTATTGGGGAAGCTCAAAATTAACCGATCGAATGTTTTGCGCCTACGGCACCGATCAGGATGCTTGCGCAGGGGATAGCGGTGGTCCGGTATTTGTTAATCAAGGAGAAGACTATCGTTTACTCGGGATCGTGAGTTGGGGGAGTCTCGCTTGTCAGGGGCTCCCTGGCGTTTATACAGATATTGGGCGTGTTTGTGGTTGGATTAGCGATATTCTCAGCCAACAGGATAATATTACTATCGCTTGTGCCGAGATAGCACCTAATGCCTCGTCTGATAGTAGCGGTGGAGGCGCTGCAGCTTGGTTGCTGGTGTTGAGCTTACCGCTTTGGCTATTCAGGAGGGGGCGATTAGGTGCTAATTCACGGCGCTAAACCTTGCTATTACTGACTGCAATCACTAAAATCCTTGGCTTGTAAATTATTATTCATGCCAAAGAGTTGTACCTGTGATGCGCGTTGCCGATTTTTCTTTTGACCTTCCCGATGAGCTGATTGCTCGTTACCCAAAACAGCAACGCCGAGATAGTCGTTTACTTTGTCTCAATGGTCAAACGGGCGAGGTGCAACACCAACAATTTCCAGATTTGTTGGAGCATATTCAAGCTGATGATCTATTGGTGTTTAATAATACCCGAGTGATCCCAGCCCGTTTGTTTGGCCAGAAAGCGACGGGTGGCAAACTAGAAGTACTTATAGAGCGTGTGCTTGATGAGCATCGAGTATTAGCCCATGTTCGTGCTTCCAAATCGCCGAAACCGGGCAGCGAAATACGTTTAGCGGATGCTTTTGATGCGACGATGTTGGCCCGTCACGGCGCTTTATTTGAACTGCGTTTTGATGACTCAGCGACGGTCTTAGAATTACTTGAACAGCATGGTCATATGCCGCTTCCCCCCTATATCGATCGTCCTGACGAAGATGCCGATAAGGAACGCTATCAAACGGTTTATAACGAAAAGCCGGGCGCGGTTGCGGCCCCCACCGCCGGATTACATTTTGATGAAGACTTACTCGCACAGATTAAAGCCAAAGGCGCTGATACTGCCTTTGTGACTTTACATGTGGGGGCTGGTACTTTTCAGCCGGTGAAAGTTGAATCTATCGATCAGCATGTGATGCACTCTGAATATGCCGAAGTGAGCCAAGCGGTGGTGGATAAAATTGTTGCGACTAAAGCAAGAGGAGGGCGGGTGATTGCAGTTGGTACCACTTCGGTACGCTCTCTAGAAAGTGCAGCTAAAGATGCAAAGCTTAAAGGGCAGGCCCTGCAAGCCTACGCTGCAGAAACCGATATTTTTATTTTCCCCGGTTATCAATTTGAGCTAGTGGATGCGATGGTGACCAATTTCCATTTACCCGAGTCAACCTTAATCATGTTGGTGTCAGCCTTCGCTGGCAAAGATAACGTTAGCCGAGCTTATCAGACGGCTATCGATAACCAATACCGCTTCTTTAGCTATGGTGATGCGATGTTCATTACCAGTAAAGAAGCATAATTTAACGACAGTCGGACTGTTTATCTGACCTTGAGGCAAGTAATGAAATACCAGCTATTAGCAAAAGACGGCAAAGCTCGCCGTGGCCGTTTAGTGTTTGAACGGGGGAGTGTTGAAACACCAGCATTCATGCCTGTAGGGACTTATGGTACCGTAAAAGGTATGACCCCTGAAGAAGTATCACAAAGTGGCGCTGAAATCCTATTAGGCAATACTTTTCACTTGTGGTTGCGTCCGGGACAAGAGGTGATGCGCGCGCATGGCGACTTGCATGACTTTATGAATTGGCAGGGGCCAATTTTGACCGATTCCGGCGGTTTCCAAGTCTTTAGTCTGGGTGATATTCGAAAAATTACCGAAGAAGGGGTACATTTTCGAAACCCGGTCAATGGTGCAAAGATCTTTTTGAGTCCTGAAACGTCTATGGAAATTCAAAACGATTTAGGTTCCGATATCGTGATGATTTTTGATGAATGTACACCTTATCCTGCGACTGAAGATGAAGCCGAAAAGTCGATGTTAATGTCGTTACGCTGGGCTGCTCGTTCACGTCAGCGTCATGATGAGTTAGGCAACAAAAATGCTTTGTTTGGGATCATTCAGGGTGGAGTTTATGAGCATCTACGCGATGTTTCTTTGGAAGGTTTGACTCAAATCGGTTTTGACGGTTATGCCATTGGCGGCTTAGCTGTCGGTGAACCGAAAGAAGATATGCACCGCATTCTTGATTATGTTGCGGTTAAGGTTCCTGAAGATAAGCCTCGTTATTTAATGGGGGTTGGTAAACCCGAAGATTTGGTGGAAGGTGTACGCCGTGGCGTGGATATGTTTGACTGTGTTATGCCGACACGTAATGCGCGCAATGGTCATCTATTCACCAGTGACGGGGTGGTGAAGATCCGTAATGCACGCCATCGTGACGATACCAGTACCTTAGATAAAGAGTGTGATTGTTATACCTGTCAAAATTATTCTCGTTCCTACTTGCATCATTTAGATAAGTGTAATGAAATCCTTGGCGCTCGTTTGAATACCATTCATAACTTGCGTCACTACCAACGTTTGATGCAAGGTTTACGTGAGGCGATAGCCGACGGTAAGTTAGACGATTTTGTAGCCGCGTTTTACGCCAAGTTGGGTCGAGAAGTCCCGCCTTTGGCTGATTAATGCTCGATTGACCAGTAAAGCCTTGTTTTTGCTTGGTCAGTCTCCATTTAATAAGATAGTTGTTTTGTATCTTAGTTTTTTTAATTAGTAATGAGGGTAACAATGAGCTTATTTATTTCTCCAGCATATGCCGAAGGCGGCGCCATATCACCAGCTGGTGGTGGCATGGAATTAATTTTCATGATGGTCATCTTTGCGGTGATTTTCTATTTCATGATTTATCGTCCACAGTCCAAGCGTGTAAAAGAACATAAAAACCTAATGTCTTCCTTATCTAAGGGTGATGAGGTGCTAACTACCGGTGGTTTGGTCGGTAAAATCATCAAGATTTCTGATGAGGCGGATTATCTGCAACTGAGCTTAAGTGATGACACTACAGTCACCATTAAGCGCGACTTTGTTTCAGCGGTTCTGCCAAAAGGCACGTTGAAATCTCTGTAGTTACAAATTTGTCACTAGGGATATTATTTTGTTAAACAAATACCCGTGGTGGAAGAATTGGATGGTGATCGTTTTGATCGCCATCGGTTTTCTTTACGCCATGCCAAACTTATACGGTGAGGATCCTGCCGTACAAGTATCAGGCACTCGGGGCGCTCAAGTTGAGTTAGCCCAACTAGATGAGATTCGAAATTACCTTACGCAGCAGTCCATCGATTTTCGCTCTGTTGGCTTTGAAAATGGACTCGCTTTGGTGCGTTTGCGCAACGATGCTGACCAGCTTAAGGTAAAGAGTTTATTACATGATTTGCTTGGTGAAGATTATGTTGTTGCCCTAAACCTTGCCCCTGCAACACCCGGTTGGCTAGATGCCATTGGTGCAGGACCGCTTAAACTCGGTCTGGATTTACGTGGTGGTGTGCACTTTTTGATGGAAGTGGACATGAAAGCGGCCATTAGCAAGGCGCAAGAGGGAATGATTCAAGATTTCCGTACCGATCTTCGCGGCGAAAAATTACGTTATTCTGGGGTTCGTTCACAAGGTGAGGCTGTGGTGGTTAGTTTCCGCGATCAAGCCACTTTGGATAAAGCCGTTAGCTTCTTAAATCGCAAATATAAAGAGTATCAAATCTCTGATATTAGTGAGGGTGAACAGTTTCGTTTGAGTGCGAAAATGACCGAGCAGAAGTTGAAAGAAACTCGAGAATATGCGCTACAGCAAAACATCACGATTATCCGTAACCGGGTAAACGAGTTAGGTGTTGCTGAACCGCAAGTTCAACGTCAAGGTTCCGATCGGATTGTGGTGCAGCTACCTGGTGTTCAAGATACTGCTCGCGCGAAAGAAATTTTGGGTGCGACAGCGACTTTAGAATTCAGAATGGTCAACGTAGACGCTGATGTTCGCGATGCGATGGTCGGTCGAGTGCCACCAGGATCGCAATTGGCGAAACGAGTTGATGGTTCACCTGTGGTGCTAAAAAACCAAGTAATCCTCACCGGCGATCATATTGTTGGCGCACAGTCAGGCTTTGATGAATACAGTCGACCTCAGGTGAATATTAGCCTCGATAGTCAAGGTGGCAGCAAGATGGCCGCATTTACTAAAGATAATGTGGGTCAATCTATGGCAACGTTATTCATCGAGTACAAGCCGACAGGCAAGAAAGATGAAGAGGGTAAGTCAATACTGAAACGTCAGGAAGAAGTGATTAACGTTGCAACTATCCAATCTCGTTTGGGACGTAGCTTCCGGATCACCGGCATTGACTCACCAGCAGAAGCTAAAAATCTAGCTTTGTTATTGCGAGCAGGCGCCTTGATTGCTCCGATCCAAATTGTTGAAGAACGTACTGTTGGGCCAAGCCTTGGTCAGGACAATATCGATAAAGGTTTCTTAGCGATTGTCTTTGGTTTGATATCCTTGTTGGTGTTTATGCCGCTTTACTATCGTAAGTTTGGCTTGGTTGCGAACTTTGCATTGATTGTGAACGTTGGAATGATTATTGGCTTTATGTCGATGATCCCAGGGGCAACTTTAACCTTGCCTGGTATGGCCGGTATTGTATTAACCGTAGGTATGGCGGTGGATGCCAATGTATTGATCTTCGAGCGTATTCGTGAAGAATTAGCCGATGGACGTAGTCCTCAGCAAGCGATTCATCATGGCTACAGTAATGCCTTATCAACCATTTCTGACGCCAATATTACCACCTTCATTACCGCAATCATTTTGTTTGCGATTGGTACGGGTGCAGTGAAAGGCTTCGCGGTGACACTTGCTATTGGTATTGCGACTTCAATGTTTACTGCTATTGTTGGCACCCGTGTGGTGGTTAACTGGATTTGGGGCGGTAAGAAAATAGACAAGCTGTCTATCTAGGAGCAACAACGTGTTTTATTTATTTAAGCCCAAAGGCACGGTGCCCTTTATGGCGCACCGCAAACCATTTATTTGGTTTACCATTTTGTTAATGGTGGCATCGGTGGCCAGTTTAGCCATTAATAAAATCAATTGGGGGCTAGATTTCACTGGTGGTACGTTGATTGAAGTTGAGTTTCAACAGCCTGCCGATCTACCCTTAGTTCGTGATGTGATGAGCAAGAACGGATATCCAGACATTGTGGCACAGTACTTTGGTTCGCAAACCCAAGTGTTGTTGCGAATGATGCCTCGTGAAGGTCTAGATAGTCAGCACTTAGGCGACAGTATCATGGGATTGCTGCGCGATCAGGTTGATGCTCAGGTGCAAATGCGCCGAATTGAGTTCGTTGGCCCAACGGTTGGTAAAGAGTTAGCTGAGCAAGGCGGTTTGGCGATTATTGCTGCGCTGGCTTGTATTTTGCTCTATGTGGCAATGCGCTTTGAATGGCGTATGGCTGTGGGGGCGGTACTCGCGCTGGGACACGATGTGATTGCTACTTTAGGTTTGTTCTCCTTCTTGCAGTTGGAGTTTGATCTAACCGTGATCGCGGCCTTATTAACCGTGGTGGGTTACTCACTGAACGATACCATCGTGGTATCGGATCGGATCCGTGAGAACTTCCGTAAATTGCGTAAGGGTGATCCAGTTGAAATTATTGATGTTTCGCTGACTCAAACCTTTAATCGGACCATCGTAACTTCTTTAACCACGATTATGGTATTAATATCGTTGTTCGTATTGGGCGGTTCGTTAATTCATAACTTTGCTACTGCATTGTTATTTGGTGTGTTTATTGGTACCCACTCGTCGATATACGTCGCTAGTACGCTGGCCTTGTACTTAGGAATTAAGAAAGAAGACTTTATGCCTAAGGAGCTGGAAGAAAAAGAAGGCGCCGACCAAGACCCAATCATGTAGTCACATAAACCCGCCGCTGGCGGGTTTTTTTTAAGGAGAAAAAAATGGCTCACAATCCGCGGTTTTTAGCTTTGGTCGATGACTGTCGTCGTCGTATCAAAGAATGTGATGTGCATCAGGTAAAGCAGTGGCTCGACCAAGGTTTGGCTTTTCATTTGATTGATAATCGTGAACAGGACGAATGGCAGAAAAGCCGCATTCCGGGAGCTCAATACATGGGGCGAGGGATTTTGGAACGTGATATTGAGCAAGTGATTCCCGAGTTAGATAGTATGATTGTCATTTACTGTGGGGGCGGTTTTCGTTCGGCCTTAAGTGCCGATAATTTGGTCAAAATGGGGTATACCCAAGTCATCTCTATGGACGGCGGGATCCGCGGTTGGCGAGAAGCGAATTATCCCTTAGAGGAGTCATAAGATGTCAGCGCTTGCGACGACCATGATTTATGCCTTTGATGTTGCAGAACAGACTCATTATTACTTTGATCAAAGCGAAGCCAACCAGGCTTATGCGAAAGCTGAGTTAGCGGTGGAACACCCGGACTGGCGCGAGCCAATGACCGTTCTTGAACTACTGGAAATCAAAGATGCACTACTGGGCGAGTTTGTTAAGCGTATCGCTTTTTTGGAGCTGCAGTTAGAGCGTGTTGAGATGGGTAGTGATAGTTTTGATTTAGATGCTGATTAGACGCGCGAAATACTTTTCCTTCATTTCAGTTAAATAACCTTGGTTAAATCGCTTCGGTAAGGCTTAACCAAGTTATTATCTTATTTTACTGCTGCCTCCCTTGGCTTATTTTTACAATGTTGTACCGATACCTGCTTTAGCATTTATTACCGACATCGAGACTTTAATATTGCCAATTTATATTCATCTGGATTGTCGTTTTTAGAGCATTTTGTCTGTTTGAAGCTAATCCTCTTGCGAGTCCCACATTAAGCCTCAATCAATATCCTTTTGGTGGGGACCCGCATCCTATCGATGGCATTTTTATGATGTTGTTTTAAATACAAATTCTATATTTCTACGAAACACCACCTGAACTGTGCGCGAAATTCGCCACTGGCTTAGCATTTGCAATGAGCGAAGGGCTATTTGAGTACCTGGTTTATGTGTCTGAATGACTTGGCTGAGAACTGCTGGATAAGCGTTTTAGCTTAATAGCAATTGGAGCTGGATGTGGTCGTAAATGAGTGTCATCTAGTATGTCGATCGCGTGATGACGCGCTGCGTTCTATCTGGAAGGGAGTCTAGGTATATTTTCACTCTCAGCCGGTAAGGGGCCGCTCATCACTGGTGACGATGGTCGCTTGGGGGCATCTAATTGGACTCAAATGAGCAGTCTTTTAATTACTTACAAGGAATGTTGTATGGCTACTGTGTATTTTTCTTCGCCAGTGATGCGTAAGAACAAGAAAGTAACGGCGGTTGCAGGTAAGCGTGATGCGTTGCTAGGTTTAGCGGAAGATCATGGGGTGAAAATTCCCCACGAATGTAAAGATGGGCGTTGTGGCTCATGTTTGGTGGAAGTGACCCATTTAGATGGTGATCATATTAAAGGTGCTATGTTGACAGATAAAGAACGGGAGGGGCTTAAGAGTATTGGTAAACTATCTGAAAAAGATGCTGAACGTGCATCTGTGAGCGATATGCCACCAAAGTATCGCTTAGCGTGTCAGGCGATAGTGACCGATGAAGATGTATTGGTGAAGTTCACCGGAGAACCAGGAGGAGCTTAGCGCTACTGATGCTGCTAAGCGATTTGGCAGTGGGTCGAACGGTTTGAAGGATTTAAAAAACCAGTTGTGATTAACAACTGGTTTTTATTGCTCGGATATGTGTTTAAGCTTTAATTGCATCGGTTAAATGAGGACGAATGCAAGCCAACATATGTTTGAGTACCTTGGGACTTGCACAAACGACATTACCGCTTTGGTAAAATTCAGTATTACCGACAAAGTCTGTCACTATTGCGCCAGCTTCACGAGCGATTAACTCTCCTGCGGCGATGTCCCAAGGTTTTAGGTTTAATTCGAAGAAACCATCGTGGCGGCCAGCAGCCACATAGGCAAGATCAAGCGCTGCCGAACCCGTGCGGCGAATATCGCTGCATTCGGCGAAAATTGCGGCGAACATCGGCAGATAACTTTCAATGTAGTGTTTGCGCTTAAACGGAAAGCCAGTAGCTATGAGGGTGTTTTCAAGATCTTTTGCTTTGTTTACCCGCAAGCGGTAGCCATTCAGTTGAGCACCTTTACCACGAGAGGCCGCGAATAACTCATTTCGCAGGGGATCATATACGACGCCGTGTTCGGTTTTACCGCGGACACGTAGTGCAATAGAAATGGAAAAGTGAGGAATTCCTTTGATAAAATTGGTGGTTCCATCCAATGGGTCGATGACCCACTGGTATTCATCATCCTTGCCTGTACTTACGCCGCTTTCTTCCGCAATGATCGAATGATCAGGGAAAGCGTTACGTAGCGTGTCGATAATCGTTTTTTCGGCCGCTTTATCAACATTCGTAACGTAGTCGTTAGCACCTTTAGTTGTTGTTTCTATTTTGTCTAACTGTGCGTAAGCTTGAGTTACGACTTTGCCTGCGTTTCGCGCAGCGCGAATCGCAATATTTAGCATAGCATGCATGAATTACCACCAATTTGTAGAAAGAACATTAAATAACCGCCGGATTATAGAGAATCACTGAAACAAACTCAATCGATTATAGACCGTGTAGGTGAACTTTTTCCAACAGAGCCGCTACTGGCTGCTCACACAGAGGCTATGTTACAATCGGCGGCATCAAATTTAGGGTGAAGTAATCATAATGTTGGAAAATGTTCGAGTGGTTTTAGTAGGCACCAGCCATAGTGGTAATATTGGTTCTGCAGCTAGAGCTATGAAAACCATGGGGATCAGTCAGTTATATTTAGTGGCCCCGCAAGCCGAAATTGATGGTAAGTCGGTGGCCTTATCTGCTGGGGCTTCAGATGTTCTGGGCGGTACCACTATCGTTAATGAATTAGCGGATGCCGTTGCCGATTGCCAGTTAGTCATTGGCGCAAGTGCTCGTTCTCGGACTTTAGATTGGCCAATGGTCGATGGCCGAGAAGCCGGAGTTAAATTGGCAACAGAAGCACAGCAAGGTCAAGTGGCAATTGTATTTGGTCGAGAAAGTAGTGGCTTAAATAATACTGAGTTACAGCAGTGCCATTTTCATGTTTGTGTCCCAGCCAATCCCGAATACAGTTCTTTGAATTTGGCGATGGCAGTACAATTACTCAGTTATGAAGTAAGAATGGCTCATCTAGAATTACAAAACACCTATACTTCGAGCGATGTTGTCGTGGACTACCCGCATGCCGATGACTTAGAGCGATTTTATCAACATTTTGAGCAAAGTATCGCCGACAGTGGATTCATTATTAAACCTCATCCCGGCAAGGTTATGGAAAAAGTCCGTCGAATGTTTAATCGTATTCGCATGGAAAAACAAGAGCTTAATGTGATGCGTGGCATTTTGACTTCGTTCGATAAACATATCCCTAAGTCTGAAAAATAAACCTGAGTAATGCATAGGGTTTTATACTTGACTAAAACAGTAGGGTATGAAAAGATTGTGCGCAAGTTCACGCGATAAATAGGTTGATTATGCGCTTAACGTCTAAGGGACGATATGCTGTTACAGCGATGCTAGACGTTGCTCTGCATATGGAAGATGGTCCGGTTTCTTTGGCTGATATTTCTGAGAGGCAAGGGATTTCTTTGTCTTATTTGGAACAGCTTTTTTCAAAGTTACGCAAACAAGGTTTAGTGAGCAGCGTGCGGGGTCCTGGCGGTGGTTATCGTTTAGGGATGGATGCCGATGACATTGCTGTTGGGATGGTGATCCATGCCGTGGATGAGTCGATTGATGCGACTCGTTGTTTAGGCACTGCTGACTGTAAAGGGGGGAAACCCTGTTTAACCCACTCGCTTTGGAATGATCTGAGTGAGCGTATCGCCGATTTTCTGGATAACATCAGTTTAGGTGGATTAATGCGAGAACGGCAAATCGCCAATCTGGCGCTTAGTCAAGACCAATCCAAACATGTTGATACCAATACCATACAAATTAGTTTATGAGGCTTGGCTTGCGCCGAGTTGTAATGGAGAACTTTAATGAAATTGCCAATTTATCTTGATTATTCAGCAACCACTCCCGTCGATCCTCGAGTTGCTGAAAAGATGATGCAGTACCTAAGTGTCGATGGCGTATACGGTAATCCCGCATCTCGTTCCCATCGATTTGGTTGGCAGGCTGAAGAGGCTGTCGATATTGCGCGTAACCAAGTCGCCGAACTGGTGAATGCCGACCCTCGTGAGATTGTGTTTACCTCTGGTGCGACCGAATCAAATAACCTTGCCATTAAAGGTGCTGCACACTTCTATAGTAAAAAGGGCAAGCACGTTATTACCTGTAAAACAGAACATAAGGCTGTGCTAGATACATGTCGTCAGCTAGAGCGAGAAGGTTTTGAGCTTACTTATCTAGAACCAGAAAGTAATGGCATTATTGATTTGTCGAAGTTAAACGATGCGATGCGTGATGACACGGTATTAGTCAGCATCATGCATGTTAATAATGAAATCGGTGTTATTCAAGACATTCAGGCCATTGGTGAGTTGTGCCGTTCTCGTAAGATTTTATTCCATGTTGATGCGGCCCAAAGTGCGGGTAAAATTGACATTAATCTGCAAGCTTTACCAGTGGATATGATGTCTTTTTCGGCGCATAAGGTTTATGGACCAAAGGGCATTGGTGCCTTGTATGTTCAACGTAAACCACGGATCCGCTTAGAAGCACAAATGCATGGCGGTGGTCATGAACGCGGTATGCGCTCAGGCACCTTACCAACTCATCAAATAGTCGGTATGGGGGAAGCGTTTGCGATTGCCAAACGAGAAATGGCTAAAGATGAAGAACATCTTCATGCACTAAGAGACCGTTTCTGGGCTGGTATTAAAGATATCGAAGAAACCTACATCAACGGTGATTTTGAGCAGCGAGTGGTTGGTAACTTAAACGTGAGTTTTGCGTATGTAGAAGGCGAATCATTGATTATGGCCTTGAAAGATTTGGCGGTATCTTCAGGTTCAGCATGTACTTCAGCAAGCTTAGAGCCCTCTTATGTACTTCGAGCGCTAGGCCTTGATGATGAATTAGCCCACAGCTCGATTCGTTTTTCCTTTGGCCGTTTCACGACCGAAGAAGAAATAGATTATGCAGTGAAAGTAATTAATGAAGGAATTGGGCGTCTCCGCGATATGTCTCCACTTTGGGACATGTTTAAAGACGGAGTAGACCTGAGTCAGGTCGAGTGGGCACACCACTAAGCACAATCATTAACGGATTTGGAGAAATATCATGGCTTATAGTGAAAAGGTAATCGATCATTACGAAAACCCAAGAAATGTTGGTGCTTTCGAAGACAAAGAGGACAATCATATCGGTACGGGTATGGTTGGGGCACCTGCTTGTGGTGACGTGATGAAACTACAATTAAAAGTGAGTGATAGTGGTATTATTGAAGACGCGCGTTTCAAAACTTATGGCTGTGGTTCAGCGATTGCGTCAAGCTCATTGGTAACAGAGTGGGTAAAGGGCAAAAGTTTAGCTGAAGCAGAAACGCTGAAGAATACTGATATCGCAGAAGAGTTAGCCTTACCGCCAGTGAAAATCCACTGTTCTATTTTAGCGGAAGATGCTATCAAAGCGGCGATAGCCGATTATAAAAAGAAAACGCTTAATCGATAAAGGAGCCAGTATGGCTGTATCATTAACCGAAGCTGCAGCAAGCCACGTGAGTCAGTTCTTGGGTAATCGAGGTGTCGGTAAAGGGGTGCGCTTAGGCGTGAAAACCTCAGGATGTTCAGGAATGGCTTACATTTTGGAGTTTGTTGACCAGTTAGCTGAAGACGACAAAGTTTTCCAAAGCCATGGCGTGAATGTGATTGTTGACGAAAAGAGCTTACTTTACATTGATGGCACTGAATTGGATTTTGTTAAAGAAGGCTTAAATGAAGGCTTTGTATTTAATAATCCCAATATATCCGGAGAATGTGGCTGCGGAGAGAGCTTTAGCGTTTAAATGGAATACGCTATGAATTATTTCGAAATATTCTCTCTAAAGCCTTCAAATCAGCTAGACCTGCAAGGTTTAGCTGCTTGTTATAGAGAGCTACAACAGAAGTTTCATCCCGATAAGTTTGTGGTTGATGACGCTGAAGCGCAAGCCCTTGCAATGCAACGGGCGACTCAAATTAACGATGCTTATCAAACCTTAAAAGACCCTTTATTGCGGGCACAATATTTGTTGAGTTTGCAGGGCGTTGAAATAGCGGGTGAGCAACAAACCATTAATGACATTGAGTTTTTGATGAGTCAGATTGAACTGCGTGAGCAGTTAGCTGAAATTGAAACTGTCAGTGATCCCGAAAAAGCCATCGAAGATTTAAGTAAGTTACTGAAACAAAAGCGAAGTGACTTGAGCTTGAGCTTTGAAAAAGCCTACAATGAGCAGAATTTTGAGTTGGCGGCCGATCTGGTACGTAAACTTAAGTTTTTTGCACGTTTGCAACAACAGTTGCTACAACTCGAAGAAAAGATCCTAGATTATTAGTCACTATGGCATTACTACAAATTGCAGAGCCTGGGCAATCGGCTGTTCCTCATCAACATAAGTTAGCCGTAGGCATTGACTTAGGTACCACAAACTCATTAGTTGCAACTGTTCGCAGTGGTAAAGCGCTGACTTTAGCCGACCATGCCGGCGATATTTTATTACCTTCGGTAGTGCGGTATCTGACGAGTAGCGTTGAGGTGGGTAAGTTGGCAAAAGCTCAAGCCGTCACCGATCCGTATAACACCATTACTTCAGTTAAGCGTTTATTAGGTAAAAGTTTGGCAGAGGTAGAGCAACAAGCTTTACCTTATCACTTTGCCGAGTCTAGTTCTCCCCAGTTACAAACGGTGGCTGGTGTGGTTGATCCGGTGCAAGTCTCCGCGGAAATTTTGAAGTCGCTGGCGCAACGCGCACGAGAATCGCTGCAAGGCGAACCCGATGGGGTGGTGATTACGGTTCCAGCCTATTTTGATGATGCCCAGCGTCAGGGCACAAAAGACGCTGCACAGCTTGCCGGTTTACATGTTCTGCGCTTATTGAATGAACCCACCGCCGCCGCAATTGCTTATGGTTTGGATAGCGGTGATGAAGGCATTATTGCGATCTATGATTTAGGTGGCGGTACTTTTGATATTTCTATCTTACGTTTATCGCAAGGGGTATTTCAGGTCTTGGCGACTGGAGGCGATTCAGCGCTTGGCGGGGATGATTTTGATGATGCCTTAGTCGAATGGATCGCTAGCCAAGCTGGGATTACTCAGCTTAGATCGGCGCAGCTGCAACGTGAATTATCACGGATTGCCAATCAACTAAAAATAACTTTAAGTGATCAGTCGGAAGCAGAAGTTTGTTTGCAGATTGAAGGGCTCAACTGGCAGGGAATACTGCGCCGTGAGCAATTTGATGATCTAATTAGTGAGCTGGTGAAACGCACCATTCGCGCCTGTCGCCGTGCCTTACGTGACGCCGAGGTTGAGCTTGAGGAGGTCAGCAATGTGGTGATGGTTGGTGGTTCCACTCGAGTCCCTAAAGTACGGGGTGAGGTGGCTAATTTTTTTGGTAGAACACCCCTGACCAATATCGATCCCGATCAAGTCGTTGCCATTGGTGCTGCGATTCAGGCGGACACTTTGGTGGGCAATAAAAAAGATGACGAGTTATTGTTATTGGACGTAACGCCTTTATCTTTAGGGATAGAAACGATGGGGGGCTTAGTGGAGAAAGTTATTCCGCGTAATACCACCATTCCGGTTGCCCGAGCGCAGGAGTTTACTACCTTTAAAGATGGCCAAACTGCGATGGCAGTACATGTTGTGCAGGGCGAGCGTGAACTGGTTGATGATTGCCGTTCATTAGCTAAATTTAACTTAAAAGGGATCCCGCCTTTAGCCGCTGGTGCGGCACACATTCGGGTGACTTTTCAAGTGGATGCCGATGGCCTGTTATCCGTTACAGCGATGGAGAAATCGACCGGGGTTCAATCTTCGGTGGAGGTGAAACCATCTTATGGCTTGGAAGACGAACAAGTCGTTAAAATGCTCAAAGACTCTGTGAGTCATGCCAAACATGACTTATCGATGCGTATGCTACGAGAACAACAGGTGGAAGCGGCTCGTTTTATTGAAGATATGAGTGCCGCTTTAAGCGAAAGCGGCGAGCGCTTGTTGAATGATGATGAACGACAACAAATACAAGTAGCGATGCAGCACTTACAAGTCGTGGCCCAAAAAGAAGATGTTGCAAATATAGAACAGGCAATTAAACAGCTTGACAGTATTAGCCAAGATTTTGCTGCAAGACGTATGAATGATTCGATTAAACAGGCCTTAACTGGCCAGCAAGTAGACAGGATTTAGTATGCCTAAAGTAATTTTCTTGCCCAATCCGGACTTGTGTCCAGAAGGGGCGGTTGTAGAAGCCAAGTCAGGTGAAACGGTATTAGACGTTGCGCTGCGTGATGGTATTGATATTGAGCATGCTTGTGAGAAATCCTGCGCCTGTACTACCTGTCATGTAATTGTGCGTGAAGGTTTTGATTCTCTCGACGAAAGTGACGAGTTAGAAGATGACATGCTGGATAAGGCATGGGGTCTTGAGCCAGAATCTCGACTCGGTTGTCAGGCCGTTGTGGCCGATGAAGACCTTGTGGTTGAAATCCCTAAATACACCATTAATATGGTATCTGAACAACACTAAGGAGTCGCTTATGGGATTACGATGGATAGATACGCAAGATATTGCGATAGCGCTAGCCGAACGCTTTCCCGAGCAAGATCCGAAACAAGTGAGGTTCACCGATTTACATCAGTGGGTTTGTCAGCTAGAAGATTTTGCTGATGAGCCTCAACATAGCAACGAGCGTATATTGGAAGCGATCATTTTAGCTTGGATGGAAGAGCTAGATTAATACCTATTTGAGGTCAATCTCTGATCTGTTTGCGGGTTAAAATCGATAATAACGACCTTATAAATTTTGTAATTAGAACCAGCAATTACTTCAATTTCTGCTTTGTTACTCCCGATGTTCCGGAAGCTATGATTTGATCATTGTCTTGTCTAGTTTGCTATTTGTATCACCGCAATGGCTTGTTGTCAGATAAATAAATGAGGAAGTATAGATGACCACCGTGTTGGACGTTGTATTATGCGCGAAAGCCGCTCCTGCTCAATGGGGCAATAAAGCATTAATTAGTTTCACTGCAGATCAAGTTATCGTTCATGTCGTTTCAGAAGGCTCGACAAGGCTTCAAGATATTCAAAAAGCCGCGCGTCGCTTAGATGCCCAAGGTTTAAAACACTTGTCACTGATTGGTGACTCGTGGGATCTGGAAGCATGCTGGGCATTCTATCAAGGTTATTATAATGCTAAGCAGGACAATCAATTAGGTGTCGCGGTGCTAAGTGAGCAAGCGCAACATCAGTTTGAAGCTTTAAAAGCAGCAGCTGATTGGACGCGTGCAGTGATTAACCTTGGCCCCGCTGATATTTATCCACAAAGTTTGTGTGATTCTGCGATTGCATTTTTAACTGAGTTGGCACCAAAGCATATTAGCTACCGGATCATTACCGGTGAAGACTTGCTGGAGCAAGGTTGGGTTGGAACTTACACTGTAGGCAAGGGCAGTTGTCAGGCTCCGGCAATGTTGCAGCTTGATTACAATCCGAGTGGCGATGACGATGAACCGGTCGCGGTTGCTTTGGTGGGGAAAGGTATCACCTTCGATTCCGGTGGTTACAGCATTAAGCCTTCCGATGGCATGTCGGTAATGAAGAGCGATATGGGAGGCGCTGCCACCGTAACTGGTGGCCTAGGGCTGGCTATTGCTCAGGGCTTGAATAAACGAGTCAAACTATTTTTGTGCTGTGCTGAAAACTTAGTGTCCAGTAAAGCTTATAAATTAGGCGATGTGATTCATTATAAAAATGGTGTGAGTGTTGAAGTCTTAAACACTGATGCTGAGGGACGTTTAGTTCTCGCAGATGGTTTAATTGCTGCAAGTGAAGTGAAGCCTGGTAAGATCATCGATGCCGCAACCCTTACTGGTGCTGCTAAAATGGCCTTAGGGCGTGATTATAATGCGGTATTTGGTTTTGATAAAAACTTGGTTGAGCAAGCCTTAGTTGCGGCGAAGGCAGAAGCTGAAATGGCCTGGGCATTGCCACTTGAAGATTTTCATAAGCAACAAATAAGCTCATCTTTTGCTGATATCGCGAATGTTTCTTCTGGTGAAGGGATGGCTGGGGCTTCAACTGCGGCAGCTTTTCTTGCCTATTTCGTAAAGAATGCAGATCAGAATTGGTTACACTTTGATCTATCTGGTTGTTATCAGAAATCGGCTAATAGTCTATGGGCGACTGGTGCTAAAGGCCATGGGATCCGTACTATTGCACGCTTGTTAACTGAGTAGAGCTAACTTATTATCATTGGAGTTGTTTAGCTTTCGAAGCGATTTTTTTGCGATGACGTTTCATTTAAATGAGATTGACTCGAAGAACTGTAACTATCGACATTAATGATGAGCTAACGCTACATGAATAAGCGAAAGTTGATGACGAAAGATAAACAGCCTCTAGAGGTGCTATTAATAAATTTTGCAATGGAGCTGATAAATGGCCTTAGAACGGACTTTTTCTATACTTAAACCCGATGTGGTGGCGAAGAATGCGATTGGTGCAGTTTATGCGCGGATGGAAGCTGCAGGCTTGCGTTTAGTTGCTGCAAAAATGTTGCATTTGACTGAACAGCAAGCGGCTGGTTTTTATGCCGAACATGAGGGACGGCCTTTTTATCAACCACTCATTGATTTTATGACATCCGGACCCATCATGGTACAAGTACTAGAAGGAGAGAATGCAGTGCAGGGCTACCGTGAGTTATTGGGTGCGACCAATCCCGCAGAGGCTGCCGCGGGCACTTTACGTCACGATTTTGGGACTGGCATGCCACCAAACGGAACTCATGGTTCCGACTCACCTGAATCGGCGGCAAGAGAAATCGCTTATTTCTTTGATGATAACGAAATTTGTCCAAGATAAAACGAAAGAGGCTAAGGCCTCTTTTTTAATGGAATGTTACAGGGCGTTTTATCAATATGCCCCAAGCTTAAGGATTAGCGATATTCGCTGGTAATGTGCTGTCATTATTTGTACAATTCGGCGCTTTTTAATGGTCTGTCGTGGAGTTAGGCGATGAGTGAGACAAAAACAAATTTACTTGATTTTAACCGAGAAGGGCTGCGTCGTTTTTTCGCTGAATTAGGGGAAAAACCATTTCGTGCCGATCAAGTAATGAAGTGGATCTATCACTTTGGTGTAGATAACTTCGACCAAATGAACAATATCAATAAAACTTTGCGTGAAAAACTAAACAAAGTTGCTGAGATAAAAGCGCCGGAAATTAGTACCGAACAGCGTAGCGCTGATGGCACTATTAAATGGGCGATGTTGGTGGCAGGGCAAGAAATTGAAACGGTCTATATTCCTGAGGGTGATAGAGCGACGCTGTGTGTATCTTCGCAAGTAGGTTGTGCTTTAGAATGTACTTTTTGCTCCACTGGACAGCAAGGTTTCAATCGTAATTTAAAAGTCTCTGATATTATTGGTCAAGTGTGGCGAGCAGCGCAAGTGATCGGACACAAAGGTGTTGAAGGGAAACGGCCAATTACTAATGTAGTGATGATGGGCATGGGCGAACCATTGTTAAATTTATCCAATCTAGTTCCCGCGCTGGAATTAATGCTAGATGATAACGGCTATGGCCTAAGTAAACGTCGGGTTACAGTGAGTACTTCTGGCGTGGTACCTGCCTTAGATAAGCTAGGTGATCAGCTTGATGTTGCGTTAGCCATTTCCTTGCATGCCCCTAACGATAAGCTCCGCAGTGAAATTATGCCGATCAATGATAAGTATAATATTGAAGCATTTCTGGCGAGTGTTAAGCGCTATATTGGTAAGTCAAATGCCAACCGTGGCAAGGTTACGGTGGAGTATGTTTTATTGAATCAAGTGAATGACTCAATGGAACAAGCGCATGAATTAGCGGCCTTATTGCGCGACACACCCTGTAAAATTAATTTAATTCCTTTTAACCCTTATCCGGGCTCTCCGTTTACTAAACCGAGCAATAGTCGTGTCGATCGGTTTAGCAAAGTCTTGATGGAATATGGCTCTACCGTGGTCGTGCGAAAGACTCGCGGCGATGATATTGATGCTGCCTGTGGGCAATTGGCGGGTGATGTTGTCGACAGAACCAAAAGAAGCATGAGAAAACGGATGCAACAGCAAGAAATTTCAGTCACAATTCAATAACTAAGCTTATCGAAGGATGAATATGAAACGCTGGCTGTTTTTGCTAATACTAATGTTTTCGGTGACTGCTTGTGTTACTGAGACACGGGTAAATGGCCAAGAAGTTAACAATGACAATCGACAGCTAGATAAAGAAGCCGCGGCTAAAACTCGTATTAGTTTAGCGTTACGTTACTTACAGGCGGGTGATGCCGAACAAGCTAAAAGAAATTTAGAGTTAGCTCAACAGCTCGCGCCTAATTCGGTTGATGTATATGTGGCTCAAGCCCACTTCTATCAGCAGGTTCGCCAACCGGAGCGGGCCATCAGTGCCTATAAAAAAGCGCGCTCAATTGCCCCAAATAATGGAGACGTATTAAATAATTATGGTGTGATGCTATGTAAGCAGCAAGACTACGTGGAAGCGGATAAACTGTTTAAAAAAGCACTCGCAAATCCTGAGTATGTGCAAGTGGCTGGCACCAATGAAAATGCCGGTTTGTGCGCATTAAGTGCGGGGCATATCGATGATGCCTTAGCGTATTTCTCGAATGCCTTAGCCTATAATATTCGTCGCCCAGCGTCCTTATTAGGGACGGTTGAGATTTACTTACAAAAAAATAAACCAGAGCAGGCGCGAATATATTTGCAACGGTATGATAGTATGGCTGAAACCACTGCCGAAAGTGCATTTGCTTGGGTTCGTCTCGAAAATGCCGCAGATAACTTTGCCGAAGAAGCGCGTTGGGGCCTTACCTTGCAACAACAATTTCCGAAATCAGAACAGACAAAACGATATATAGCTAATGACTACTAAAGCAGAATTAGAGCCTACCGAGCTTAGCGAGGATATTGAAGTGCTTAGCCCCGGCCAAATGTTACAGGAAGCGCGGGTTGTGGCCGAATTAAGCCAACAACAGGTGGCGGATCGTTTAAAATTACGGATTCAAGTGGTGATTGATATTGAAGCGGATAGCTTTGACAGCGGTCTATCCACAACGTTTATCAAAGGCTATTTACGCGGCTATGCCCGGCTGGTTAATTTATCTGAAGATCTTGTCTTATCTAGCTATCAGCATTTAAACGCTGCGCAAGAACAACGCACCGAAATGCAAAGTTTTTCTAAGCGAATTAAGCAGGAAACCCATGATAGCCGATTAATGAAGTTCACCTACTTAGTGGCGTTAGGGATTGTTGCACTGTTGGTCATTTGGTGGCTACAAGAAAAGCAACTCGATCCGGTGTTTGGCTCATTGAGTTCTGAAAGTGCCAGCGTCGTTGAGCTAGTTGAATCAAATCATGTCGCTATCGAGCCAGGTAGCGTTGATGCTGAGCGAACATCAGAGATCCCAGCACCATCGGAATCGCAACCCGAAGAGAGCGGTGAGCCGTCAGAGGCTGATGCGTCAGTGACGGTTGTTAAGCAAGACACGTTAGTCTCGGAACCAAGCCCTAAACTTAGCGAGGCCAATCAGCTCGCGGAAAAAGAGGATGTGGTGGTAGCGGCTAAGCCTAGCTCAGAGGCGCAAGTGCCGGCAGTGCCAGTCCCGCCGCTGAAGACTTTAGTCATGAATTTTGAAAATGAATGCTGGGTGGAAGTTCGGGACGCAAACGGTAAACGTTTAGTTGCTGCGATTAAGAAACCGGGTGATAGCTTGAAACTTAGCGGTGTTGCACCTTACAGTATTGTTTTGGGGACGGCTGCTGGTGTGAACATTCATTATGGACAAGACAAAATAGACCTTTCTTCATTTAAGCGCGGTAAAGTCGTGCGTATGAATATCCCTCAATAATTAATAAAGACCTTCGAGTATTATGAACCAGCCAAGTCCAATAAAACGTCGTAAATCAACGCAGATTATGGTGGGCAATGTTCCGGTCGGTGGCGATGCCCCGATTTCGGTTCAGTCGATGACTAATACCCGCACCACTGATGTTGATGCAACGGTTGCTCAAATTAATCGTATTGCAGCGGTAGGTGCCGATATCGTGCGTGTTTCGGTACCAACCATGGAGGCTGCAGAAGCGTTTAAGTTGATTAAACAGCGAGTATCGGTCCCACTGGTTGCCGATATTCATTTTGATTATAGAATTGCCCTTAAAGTCGCTGAGTATGGGGTTGATTGTTTACGAATTAACCCCGGTAACATTGGTAACGAGCAGCGTATACGGGCGGTTGTCGATGCAGCTAAAGATCGTAAAATTCCGATCCGGATCGGTGTGAACGGCGGCTCCTTAGAAAAAGATATTCAAGAGAAATATGGTGAGCCAACACCAGAAGCATTGGTTGAATCGGCGATGCGCCATGTGGATATTCTCGACCGATTAAATTTCGATCAATTTAAGGTGAGTGTCAAAGCCTCCGATGTGTTTCTTGCGGTTGGCGCTTATCAAGGCTTAGCGTCTCGCATTGATCAGCCTTTGCATTTAGGGATCACCGAAGCTGGTGGTATGCGCAGTGGCTCTGTGAAGTCGGCCGTGGGCTTAGGTATGTTGTTGGCGCAAGGGATTGGCGATACGCTACGGGTCTCGTTGGCTGCAGATCCAGTTGAAGAGATTAAAGTTGGTTTTGATATTCTTAAATCGCTGCGGATCCGCTCTCGTGGTATTAACTTTATTGCCTGTCCTAGTTGTTCTCGTCAAGAATTTGATGTGATTGCTACGGTCAATGCATTAGAGCAACGCTTAGAAGATGTGGTTACGCCGATGGATGTATCAATTATTGGCTGTGTGGTGAATGGGCCCGGCGAAGCCCTTATTTCTGATCTTGGTATTACAGGTGGTCATAAAAAAAGTGGCTTCTATCAAGATGGGACTCGCCAAAAAGAGCGTTTTGACAATGATAATTTGGTGGATGCGCTCGAAGCAAAAATTCGGGCTCGGATCCCCGTCAAAGATATCAGCGGTCGCTAAACGGCAAACAAATTTACCTATTGAGCGAAAGCCCCTATAATCGAGGGCTTTTAGTAGTGATTACCTGTTTTATTCGAGATTAATGTGGCTAAACAAATACAAGCAATACGAGGCATGAATGACTGCTTGCCTAGCGACACACCCGCCTGGCAAAAAGTAGAGTCGGTGATTCGTGAGGTGGTGGCTGCTTATGGTTATAACGAAATTAGAATGCCAGTTGTTGAAAGTACTGAACTGTTCAAACGTTCCATCGGTGAAGTGACCGATATCGTTGAAAAGGAAATGTATACTTTTGACGATCGCAATGGTGATAGTTTAACACTGCGCCCAGAAGGCACAGCCTGTTGCGTCAGAGCCGGCAATCAAGCGGGTTTATTATATAACCAAGAACAACGGCTGTGGTATATGGGGCCAATGTTCCGCCATGAACGCCCACAAAAAGGTCGTTATCGTCAGTTCCATCAAGCGGGTGTTGAAGCCTTTGGCATGGCTTCGGCGGATATCGATGCTGAAGTTATTTTACTTTCGGCTCGTTTTTGGAAGGCTTTTGGTCTAGAAAAGCATGTTAGTTTACAGCTGAATAGTTTGGGCTCAAATGAAGCTCGCGCTAATTATCGCGATGCTTTAATTGCTTATTTGGAAGCGCATAAAGAAGTGCTTGATGAAGACGCAAAACGGCGTATGTACGATAACCCGCTCAGGGTATTGGACAGTAAAAATCCACAGGTACAAGCGGCCTTAGTCAATGCCCCAAGTTTGGCTGAGTATTTGGATCCTGAAAGCCAAGCACATTTTCAACAGCTTTGTGCCTTGCTCGATAATGCAGGTATTGCTTATCAATTGAATCCACGTTTGGTCCGTGGCTTAGATTATTATAATCGCACCGTATTTGAATGGGTCACTGATAGCCTTGGTTCACAAGGAACTGTTTGTGCAGGGGGCCGTTACGACGGTCTGGTTGAACAATTAGGTGGTAAACCGACGCCCGCGGTGGGTTTTGCTATGGGCATAGAACGATTGGTATTGATGCTCGAAACCTTAGATCTATTAGGTGATTTACCATCGAGTGCTGATGTTTATGTGATCAATGCTGGAGAAGCAACGCTTGGTGCGGCATTTTCATTAGCTGAACAATTAAGAGATGCGTTACCCTCAGTGCGAGTCATGAGTCACTGCGGTGGTGGTAACTTTAAGAAACAGTTTAAGCGTGCAGATAAATCCGGGGCGAGAGTGGCGCTGATCATCGGTGATGATGAGTTGGCTAATCATCAGGTTACCGTGAAATATTTACGTCAAGATATTCAACAGCAGTGCATCGCTCAAGACGAGCTGGTAGCCTTGCTTAACACAGTATTAGCATAGTTAAGGAGACACCGTGGAAATATACTCCACTGAGGAACAGCAAGTTCAAGCCATCAAAGACTGGTGGAAGAAAAATGGTACATCAGTCATTGGTGGCTCCGTTCTAGGCTTAGCTGCCGTATTTGGTTGGCGCTACTACGGTGATTATCAAGTCGCGCAACAAGACGCAGCCTCTGATGCTTATCAACAAGTTGTTACTCAAGTGGCGAGTAACTCCGATGAGCTTAGCTCATTAGTGAGTTACGTAGCCGATGAAAAAGGAAATAACTACGCGGTGTTTGCGTCGTTATTATTAGCCAAAGAGTTGGTCGCAAAAGAAGATTTTGCGCAGGCCGAAGAGCAGCTTAAATTGGCTTTAGCGGGAGCTCCAGAAGAGTTAAAAGGGATGATTTATGCTCGGTTGGCGCGGGTGCAAGCTCAGCAACAGTCTTTCGATGATGCCCTTGCAAGTCTCGCCTTAATTAATGAGCCAGCCTTAAGCGCAACGGTTGAGTTAATTAAAGGGGATATCTATTTACAGAAAGGTGAACCTGAATTGGCGCGTCAAGCTTATCAAGCTGCAGTTGCGGCTGGTGCCAGTGAACAAGATCCTAGTGTCAACTTGAAATTGAATGATTTAACACAAGCCGAGGCTGCGAATGGCTAAAGCATGGCGCGGTGCTAGCTTGGCCTTGTTGTTACTTGGGTTGTCTGCATGTTCTTTGTTTAATTCTGAAGAAGATGTGGTGCAAATGTCACCAGTGCCTGAGTTTAGTAATCAGTTTAAGGTAACAAAGCAATGGGAAGTTCGAGTCGGTAGTGGTGTTGAAGGGTATTATTCTGCTTTATCGCCAGTGGTCGCCTACGACTCTGTTTTTGCAGCTGCACGCTACGGTGAAGTGCATGCCTTTGATCTTAATGGCAAGTCCCTATGGAAAATCGACTTATCTAAGCTGGAAAGTAATAATCAATTTTCTGGTAATACTCCTAACGCCCGTATTTCGGGAGGCTTAACGGCCGCTTATCAGCGGATTTATCTGGGGACCGAGAACGCCGACGTGGTGGCTTTAGATGCCCAGACTGGTGAGATAGTTTGGCAAGTTAAAGTTGCTGGTGAAGTATTAGCGAAGCCAGCCGTTGAGGATAGTATTGTGGTGGTGATGACCAGTAATGGTCATTTGATTGCATTGGATGCACACAGCGGTGAGCAAAAATGGGACACCAAGATAGATCAACCCGCTTTGTCATTGCGTAGTAAAGCCCCACCGCTGATCTCCAGTGGTGCGATTATCCTTGGCCGGAGTGATGGTAAAGTTGGTTTATATTTATTGGAAAACGGGCAGTTGATCTTTGACACGAAGTTGGCTCAACCAAAAGGTTCCACTGAAATCGACCGCATTGTTGATGTTGGTAGTAAGCCGATATTGATTGATTCGCAGCTCTATGCTGTGGCCTATAACGGTAATTTAGTTTCGGTGAACTTACGTAGTGGCGAAGAGCACTGGAAACGCAGTTACTCCGCTTATCAAAATATTGCCTCCGCTGGTTTAAGTTTGTTTGTTACGGATGCTAGCGATACGGTCTATAGTTTAGAACGTAATAATGGTGTTGAAAACTGGGCACAATCGGGTTTAGCGTACCGTATTGTTACCGCACCAGCGATAGACGGTGATCAAGTCTTAGTGGGTGATAGTGAAGGTTATTTATACTGGTTAAATCGTGAGACTGGTGAATTTATGAGTAAGCAGTTGTTAGATAGTAGCGGCTTATACGTCGCACCTGTGGTAACCTCCGATAAAATTATTGTTCAAACACGAAATGGTAAGCTAATTGCGCTAAATCGCAGTTAAATTGTTATAATTGTGTATAAAAGGCTCATGGTGAAATCATCATGAGCCTTTGTCATCTCATCTATTCTAAAAAAGAGGCCCTTATGCTTCCTGTTGTTGCCTTAGTGGGACGTCCTAACGTCGGCAAATCTACATTATTTAATCGCCTTACACGCAGTAGGGATGCACTGGTTGCCGATTTCCCAGGGTTGACTCGTGACCGTAAATACGGCCAAGCAAAAGTGGCTGAGCAAGAGTTCATCGTGATCGATACTGGCGGTATTGATGGGGATGAAGAAGGTATCGATGCGATGATGGCACAGCAATCGTTGCAGGCCATCGAAGAAGCTGATGCGGTACTGTTTTTAGTGGATGCTCGGGCTGGAATGACAATCGCCGATGAAGCGATTGCTCACCATTTGCGTAGACAAGATAAAAAAGTATTTTTGGTCGCTAACAAAACTGACGGTATCGATGCAGATACGGCTTGTGGTGAATTTTATGCTTTAGCCTTGGGCGACGTGCATCATATTGCCGCGGCACATGGTCGTGGGGTTAATATCTTGCTGGAAGAAGCCTTGCGTCCTTTTGTGACCGAACAACATGCGCAACAAGCGCTAGAAGGTGAAGATACCGAACTCGATTTAGACAATGAATTGAGTGAAACTGAGCTCGATCAGTTAGCTCAGCAGTTTGCTGATATGCCTATTAAATTAGCGATTGTCGGCCGACCTAACGTCGGTAAGTCAACACTGACCAACCGAATTTTAGGTGAAGAGCGGGTCGTCGTTTACGATATGCCGGGCACTACGCGTGATAGCATCTATATCCCTATGCAACGTGAAGACCAAGATTATATTTTGATCGATACTGCTGGCGTGCGTAAGCGTGGCAAGGTGACCGAGACGGTTGAAAAATTTTCGGTGATTAAAACCTTGAAAGCCATCGAAGATGCCAATGTAGTGATGTTGGTCATTGACGCACAATCGGGGATTTCTGATCAAGATTTAAGTCTGCTAGGTTTTGTGCTTAATGCGGGGCGCGCGCTGGTTTTAGCGGTCAATAAATGGGATGGATTAGATAACGACCATAAGGAGCGAATTAAGAGTGAATTAGATCGCCGATTAGGGTTTATTGACTTTGCTCGAGTGCACTTCATTTCTGCATTGCATGGAACAGGCGTCGGCCACCTATATGAATCGGTACAAGAGGCTTATAGCAGCGCCACCAAACGTGTTTCAACTTCTTTACTGACTCGTATCATGCAGATGGCACAAGATGATCACCAACCTCCATTGGTTCGTGGTCGTCGAGTTAAGTTGCGTTATGCGCATGCGGGTGGATATAACCCACCAAGAATTGTGGTCCATGGTAATCAAGTGAACTCCTTACCTGATTCTTATAAACGTTACTTAATGAATTATTATCGTAAGGCGCTAGAGATTATGGGAACGCCGATCCGTGTAGAATTTAAGGAAGGCGAAAATCCATTTTCTGATAAAAAGTCAAAATTGACTTTGGCACAAGAGCGTCGCCGTAAAAAAATGCAAAGCGTGAGTAAATATAAAAAATAGCTGGAGTGAGTCATGAGTCATGAAATCGCTTGTCCTGAATGTGACGGTGAGTTAATCCCTGAACATGAACATTGGTTATGTGTTGCTTGCCATCACCGATATTTACAACGGGTCCATTGCGATAAATGTGATGCAGAATTGGAAATACTGAAAGCTTGCGGTGCGGTGGATTATTTCTGTAAGCACTGTAATGAACTAAAGTCCAAAAAGGCGATGATTCAGCGCTTTGAACGCTGTGAATAAACGAAAGGCGGTTTTTACCGCCTTTTTTATATCGTTAAATACCCGCTATGTTTGCTATGAGGTGCGTTTGGCGATGCTATGTAAAATATTTGACCATTGTTGGTAGATCATAAAATGCCCTTGTTTAGGGATGACTTTTAGTTGAGCATTTGGTACCGATGTTGCGAATCGTTCGGCGAGAACTAAAGGAATATGCCGATCAACTTCGCCATGCCATAAGCTTGTCGGAATTTGAATATCGGCAATATTAAAGCCCCAGTCTTTCATGACTCGTTGTACTTCATCAGAAAATGCGCTGCCACCCTGTATTTTGGCTTCTTTGAGGTAACGCGTAAATTTGTCTCGAAACTGTGGGCTATTAAATAACTCGACATCGGCTCCGTCCAAATCTTTGGCTAATACTTTAAACAGCTTATTCGGATCTTTGTGTAAACCTTTTTCTAAGATATTGGTAAATAGTCGGTGCATGCTGGGAAAGTCACGCGCCAATTTCATATGCATTCGGTATAGCTTGGCGGTGGCTTGATAGTCACTATCTAAAACTAGTGCATCACCAGAACTCACCATGGTGAGATGGCTAATTTTACTCGGTATTTTGGCGGCGCAACAGGCTGCGTATACTCCTCCGGTGGCATAGCCAAGTAACTCTACTTGATCAATATTTAGGTATTCGAGCAAGGCACAGAGATCTTCAGACCATTGCACAAAACTATAATTTGGATGGTAGTCGGAGCCGCCAAAACCAGGTCGATCGATGGTGATTAAACGCAGCCCTAGCTGCTTTGCTAAGTCTTGTTCATCGAAGAAGTTCTCTAAGCGACTGCCTAGAATGCTATGGCAGTAAATTACCGGTGTCCCTTTGTCGCTACCAAATTCTTGATAACATAAGCGGCGTTGATCTGGCAGGGTAAAAAACAAGGTTTGATTACTAGCGTTATGCTCGTCTAACGGGAGTAAAGCTCTACTATTTTGCGATAACATTCCCCAAGGTCCAGTAAGTACCAAGCTGGCTAACTCACTTTGACTACTGACCCCTGTTTTTTTAAAAACCGATTTTAGCTGAGTTCGAACGGTGTTATAGCTGACGTAAATTTTGTCGGCAATATCGGATGGAGACATTCCTTGGGCAATGTAGTTTACAATTCGTGCTTCTTTTGGACTTAAGCTATAGCCTTCGGCAAAAGCGCGTAAATCTAGCTCAATATCCGGCCGTGAGGGCGAGATGAATACCACCACACTGGCATTGCGCTCCAAGGCAGGGTTTTGTAAATGATCGACAGGACTTAAGATCACCATCGTTTGAGCTGTACTTTGATTATCGATTTGGATCGGTAGCCCGCGACTACTTGACTCTCCTGGCCCCAAATTTGATAACTCTGTGACGTATTGTTTCAGTAACGCTGTTGATTTACTTTGCTGTGTGGTTAAGGTTCTGCCTTGTTGATAAAGCCCCTGCTTTAACTGAAGAGTCTCTTCGGCGAGTTCATTGGTTAATAATATTTCGTTTTGGGCATTGACTAAGATCACACCCACAGGAATGTGGTCTAACAGCGAATTTAATGAATGATTTTTTTCTTCCAGCTTATAGATGCGCTTGGCGATGTTTAACGCTTGGTTGAAGTGCTCTAGTAGCAACTGATTGCGTTCTGAATGATGGGTTTGTTCCATCAATAGGGTTGGAGAGACGGCGTTTAGCATTTGGCTTAATTTGGCTGATGAGTTGTCGTGCTCAGTTTCAACTTGAGTTCGTTGAATCTCAGGCATCATATACAGCTGTTCAAGCAGGTCTGGCCAATATTCGGGTTCTGCCGCTGCTCGGTAGATCATGCCGATTAACTGTTCCCGATTATCGACGAAGGTTAGCTCGAGTTCCTTGGTGCTATCCAGAGATTTCATATTTTTACTGCTAATTTACTTGTATTACAATTAATTGATTATATGCGATTGGCATACACTTTTCGTCTTCTTGGGTTTAGATGCTGAGTTTATTTATAGCAAAAATTTCGGCGTCTAGTTTAGCCCCTTTAATTTTAAGATAGTTTTACAAAAAAACACATCAAATTTAACGCTTCACTCATAAGTTGTGAAGCGTACGAAAGATTGTCGATAAGATTAGAGTTTGTTGATTTGTAATGATTATTTTTTCATTGGTTTGTGACTTGTGGGGTAAATTGTTCATATAAAGTGTACCTCTCTAAAACAAAGTAGACCCTGTAGCATCAAGTGTCACAAGCGCTGAAAAAAAGGATTCGCTAAAGCATTTTACTCTTTATTGAGTGGGTTTGCTTGGCGAAATATCTCTGGTTGCGTTGTAAGCTCGCTCTACGAACATGATTTGCTACAAGAGGTTAGCTGTGTTTAAGAACTGATGTTTGCTTTTCGTTGTCCATCGACAAATTGCAGCGTGACTTCGTCTCCAACTTGTAATTCGGCGGCATGATGCACGAGTTGTTGTTTATGACTTACCATTGTAAAACCTCGTTCTAAAACCCGCAGCGGGCTTAGGGCATCTAATTGTCGAGTTTTGGCGATGAGTTGTTGTTGATAACGGGCTTGTTGCTGCGTGATTATTTGTGACATATTTTTTAATAAGTTATCGAATTGATTTGCTTGCTGCGTGAGTTGTGCAGGAAGTTGGCTTGCGATAATGGCTCGACTGACTCTGTTATATCGGTAGTTAGCCTGCGCTAAGCTGCTAGACATCGCGCGCTCCAAGCGTAGTGATAGATGGTCAAACCGTTGTTGTTGTTGTTGCAATACGTGCTCAGGGGATTGTGCATAAATGCGCTGTTGTAAATTTGTCAGTTGCCATTGCTGTTGTTTCAGCAGCTGAGAATAGCGGTTGTTTAGCTGTTGGTTGAGATAGCTTAATCTTTGCTCGATGTGGCTAGCTTGTTGGCTGATGATTTCCGCTGCAGCAGAAGGGGTTGCCGCTCGTACATCGGCAACTAGATCGCTGATACTATGATCAATCTCGTGGCCAACCGCCGAAATGATGGGCAGGTTAGAGTTAAATATGCAATTGGCTAACCGTTCATCATTGAAGGCGGATAAATCTTCTTTAGAACCACCCCCACGGCCAACAATCAACAAATCAACTTCCTGACGTTGATTCGCTCGTTCGATCATGGCGCAAACTTGAATGGCTGCTTGTTCGCCTTGCACCGCTGCTGGGTAGACGATGACTTTGATGGCTGGTGCTCGTCGAGCCAGTACCGACAAAATGTCCTGTAAGGCGGCCCCTGATGCGGAACTTACCACTCCAACCGTTGACGGATACTCCGGTAGTGCTTGTTTAGCTGCTTCGGCAAATAAGCCTTGCGCGGCGAGCTTATACTTTAATTGCTCAAATGCTTGCTGGATGGCGCCATCCCCGGCGGGATGAATGGCTTCAATGATTAACTGGTAATCCCCTCGAGGCTCATACATGGTGATGTTGGCTTTCACTAGCACCTGCATTCCAGACTCGGGCTTAAAAAGTACTTTGCGATTGGTATTTTTAAACATGGCACAACGGACCTGCGACCGTGAGTCCTTCAGGTTGAAGTACCAATGCCCTGAAAATGGCGCTGAAAAGTTAGATATTTCACCTTCCAACCAAACTGTCCCCAAACAACGCTCTAGTAAACGTCTAACTTCCTGGTTTAATTGACTTACGCTGAAGACATTTTGGGTGATTTGATTCGCTTGCATCAGCGCTCTCGTGGGTAAATTGAAAATAATGTAAGAAAATAACATTTTTCAATTTACCTTGACTAGCTTTATACCTATAATCCGTCCGCAATATTTTCCCGTTTATTAACTGATTTAGGCGAATGTTGCTATGCTGAGAATTTCCAAAGAAGCCTTAACCTTCGATGATGTACTACTACTTCCTGCACACTCTGAAGTACTCCCTAACACTGCCAGTTTGGCCACTCGTCTAACTAAAGATATCAATTTAAATATTCCGATGGTTTCTGCGGCCATGGATACTGTTACTGAGGCGAGTTTTGCGATCGCTTTAGCTCAGGAAGGTGGCATTGGCTTCATTCATAAAAATATGAGTATCGAACAACAAGCCAATGAAGTGCGTCGCGTGAAAAAATTCGAAGCTGGGATTGTGCTTGAGCCGATTACGGTGACGCCAGACTTAACTTTGGGGCAGATTGCGAAGTTACGCCAAACTCATGGTTTTGCGGGCTTCCCCGTGGTGACAGAAGCTAATGACTTAGTTGGTATTGTCACAGGACGTGATTTACGTTTCGAAACCGATTTTTCTAAAACAGTTTCGCAGGTGATGACCCCGAAAGAACGTTTGGTAACCACTACCGATACTTCCCGTGAAGTGGTTGAAAAGCTAATGCACGAACACCGTATTGAGAAAATGTTGGTGGTTGACGATGCCTTTAAACTCACAGGTTTAATCACCGTAAAAGATTTTAAAAAAGCAGAGCGTAAGCCGAACGCTTGTAAAGACAGCTTTGGCCGCTTGCGTGTTGGTGCTGCTGTTGGCGCTGGTGCTGGCAACGAAGAGCGGGTTGATGCGCTGGTAGAAGCGGGGGTTGATGTCTTATTGATCGATTCATCTCACGGGCATTCGCAAGGAGTGCTTGATCGCATTAAGGCCACTCATGATAAATACCCTGACTTACAGATTGTTGGTGGTAACGTTGCCACTGCCGCTGGTGCGATAGCCCTCGCGGATGCTGGTGTTAGTGCAGTAAAGGTGGGGATTGGCCCAGGTTCAATTTGTACAACACGTATTGTTACTGGTGTGGGTGTCCCACAAATTACCGCGGTAGCTGATGCGGTGGAAGCGCTTAAAGGTCGTGATATTCCGGTGATCGCCGATGGTGGTATTCGTTTCTCTGGTGATATTGCGAAAGCCCTGGTCGCCGGTGCATCTTGTGTGATGGTGGGTAGTATGTTTGCTGGCACCGAAGAAGCGCCTGGAGAAATTGAACTTTATCAGGGGCGTTCGTTTAAATCTTACCGCGGTATGGGCTCTTTAGGTGCAATGTCTCAGGGTTCATCAGACCGTTATTTCCAAACCGATAATGCGGCAGATAAATTGGTGCCCGAAGGGATTGAAGGTCGGGTGGCTTACAAAGGTCCAGTGAAAGCGATTATTCACCAGCAAATGGGTGGTTTGCGCTCTTGTATGGGGCTGACTGGCTGTGCCACTATCACCGAACTGAATACCAAAGCCGAATTTGTTCGGGTGACCAGTGCCGGAATGGGCGAAAGTCATGTCCATGATGTGACCATTACTAAAGAAGCACCAAACTACCGTATGGGGTAGATTTTTATAGCATAACTACTCTCTAAGCACCTGCAGGTGCTTAGTTTTATCAGCCTAATGAAGTAAGTGATTATGAGCAGAGATATCCACGAACATCGTATTCTAATTTTAGATTTTGGATCGCAATATACCCAATTGATCGCCCGCCGTATTCGTGAAATAGGGGTTTACTGTGAACTTTGGGGCTGGGATGTAGAAGAAGCCGACATTAGAGAATTTGCACCTAACGGTATTATCTTAGCGGGTGGGCCAGAGAGTGTCACAGAACATGATTCGCCTCGAGCCCCCGAGTATGTGTTTAGCGCTGGCGTTCCTGTATTAGGGATTTGTTATGGCATGCAAACAATGTCTGAGCAGCTTGGCGGGAAGGTGATTCAAGGTGAAGGTGAGCGGGAGTTTGGTTATGCTCAGGTTGAGGTTATTAGCCCATCACCTTTATTTAAAGCGATTGAAGACACGGTTGCCGATAATGGTAATGCCTTGTTAGATGTTTGGATGAGCCATGGCGATAAAGTTTCGGCTATTCCTGCAGGATTCACCACGATTGCGAAAACACCGAGCTGTGAATTTGCCGCGATGATGAATCAAGACAAGCAATTTTATGGCGTTCAGTTTCACCCTGAGGTGACTCACACTCGCCAAGGTTTACGGATGTTAGAACATTTTGTGAAAGATATCTGTGGCTGTGATGCTTTGTGGACTTCTGAATCGATCATTGAAAATGCGGTCGCAAAAATTAAGCAGCAAGTGGGTGATGATGAAGTTATTCTTGCGCTAAGTGGTGGCGTTGATTCCTCGGTTGTTGCCATGCTTATTCAGCGAGCCATTGGCGATAAACTTACTTGTGTGTTCGTGGATAACGGTTTATTGCGTTTGCACGAAGGCCAACAAGTAATGGACATGTTTGGCAATCACTTTGGTTTGAACATTATTCATGTGCAGGCACAAGATCGTTTCTTAGATGCGATGGCGGGTGAAAGTGACCCAGAGAAGAAGCGCAAAATTATCGGCCATGTTTTTATTGATGTTTTTGATGAAGAGTCGAAGAAACTAAAAAATGCCAAGTGGCTTGCCCAAGGTACGATTTACCCGGATGTGATCGAGTCTGCGGGTGCTAAAACCGGTAAGGCACATGTGATTAAATCTCACCATAACGTCGGTGGCTTACCCGATGATATGGAAATGGGCTTGGTTGAACCTTTGAAAGAGCTATTTAAAGACGAAGTGCGCAAAATTGGTCTGGAGCTAGGCTTACCCTACGACATGTTATACCGCCACCCATTTCCTGGGCCTGGTTTAGGGGTACGGGTACTCGGTGAGGTGAAGAAAGAGTACTGTGATCTATTGCGCCGTGCCGATGCTATTTTCATCGAAGAATTGCATAAACATGATTTATACAATAAGGTAAGCCAGGCTTTCACGGTATTCTTACCTGTGCGTTCAGTCGGTGTGATGGGCGATGGACGTAAGTACGATTGGGTTGTATCGCTGCGTGCTGTTGAGACTATCGATTTTATGACAGCACATTGGGCTCATTTACCCTATGACTTCCTTGGTCATGTGAGCAACCGAATTATCAATGAAGTCGATGGTATTTCTCGTGTGGTCTATGACATTTCGGGTAAACCGCCTGCGACGATTGAGTGGGAGTAGACTAAGTTATAAACAGTTAACCAGGTCTTTATAAATCAATGAAATGCCAGTCAGTAATACTGACTGGCATTTTTTATGGTGATTCTTACTCTTCAATCGTCGGCTTGGTAGCCTCTGCGAATTGCCTAGCGATAATTAGTGGAACTCTGTTTCAGCTTATTCACTTTTCGCATCAACCACCAAGCGAAAATGGCGGTTTATCAGAGAAGTGTGTTCAAACGTGGCTGTCTCGCCGTTTATCTTGAGCTTTCGAGTACCATCACATAGTGCATGAACATCATGTTGTTTCCAACACTGATTAAAGTCGGCTGACACGTTTTTCAATTCATCCTCTAAGGCTTTGATATCGCTATCGTGACTTGTATTAGCATGGTCACGACGACACTGGATAATATGTGGGGGTGCTTCCTCTTCCCTATGGAGAAAAATTTCCCGCAGAGCAGGGTTAGTAAAAAGCATTGGTAATAGATTACGTCTCTCGGAAGGGCGACTCGAAACTAAACAGATGGTTGGCTGCATCGTTATAAGCAAACACAACACACCGTTTTGCGTTTGATTTGAATATAATCATGTTGATTGGCTGGGGCATGTCTTGATGGTATGTTGCAGTGACAAGCTGAGCATGTGTACTTATCATTATCAACATAATGGGTTATTTTAATTGGCTTGTTTAAGTCCTTCTTATTTTCCGTGACCCAGCTCTAAGATTATTTTTTTTAATGCTTATTTCGTTTGTTTGTTGTTCGCGCTTTACTTTGTTGAGTCATATTTAGGGCATAAAAAAAGCCACTGCAATAGCAGTGGCTAAAAATTCTTTTTGACAGACAGGGTCAAAATTAGAAACAGGGAGTCAGCAAAAGGCTGACAAATGCAAACACAACATAGCAATCAAAGTAACTACAAATCCGGTATTTACTTAAAGGGGCCTGACGTAACACCCTGTATTATGGCGCTATGTCAGGCCCCTTCACTTGATTGCGTGTGCATAGTAGTCTGCAACTAGCCGTACAACAACAGATAATTTATAATGCAGAAAGATTAGAAAAACTTATCCGTTAATGGGGTGTAAATATGGCGCGTCGTTTGCCGCCTTTAAATGCTTTAAAAGCATTTGAGGCCGCCGCAAGGCACCTAAGCTTTACTCGTGCAGCTGAAGAACTATTTGTGACTCAAGCCGCTGTGAGTCACCAAATTAAAGCTTTGGAAGAATTTCTCGGCCTCAAATTGTTTCGTCGTAAAAATAGAGCCTTATTATTAACAGAAGAAGGACAAGGTTACTTCTTAGATATTAAAGATATTTTTATTTCGCTTACTGAAGCGACAGATCGCTTGTTGGCGCGAGGTGCCAAAGGGACGATCACAGTCAGCCTCCAGCCGAGTTTCGCGATCCAGTGGTTGGTACCGCGTCTATCTCAATTTAGTGAGATGCATCCAGACATTGATGTACGGATCAAGGCTGTTGATCTTTATGAGGGGTCCTTGAGTGAAGACGTTGATGTGGCGATTTATTATGGTCGAGGCAATTGGGCAGGCTTGCGAGCCGATAAGTTGCATACTGAGTATTTAGTGCCAGTGTGTTCACCAAGTTTATTAGTGGGAGATAAGGCGCTCACTAAACCAGAGGACTTACAATTTCATACCTTGTTACATGATACCGCTCGTCACGATTGGAAAGCCTGGTTTAAGTTAGTCGGCCTAAGACAAATGAATGTGAATCATGGGCCGATATTTTCTCACTCAACTATGGTGTTGCAAGCTGCGGTATACGGTCAAGGCGTGGCCTTGGGGCATAGTGTGTTGGCAAAGCCTGAAATAGAAGCTGGGCGTTTAGTATGTCCTTTTGAACAAGTTTTGTTGAGTAAGAATGCCTACTATATGGTGTGTAAGCCTAGTCAGGCAGAACAAGGGAAATTAGTTGCTTTTCGTGAGTGGATGATTTCGTTAGTGGAACATGAGCAGCAAGAATTCGTTAATGAAGGCTTGGTGGAAATATAAGAAAGGTTAGTCATGAAGCAATTCACTTGGCCATTTAGGGCCTTGGTCGCTGTGTCTGGTGCTTTTTGCGTGATTATGGGTGCAGGAGCCGCCCATGGTTTTAGTCGTTTTTTGGGCGCAGAGCAGCTGCAATGGATAAATACTGGCGTGTTTTATCAATTAGTTCACCTCGCGGCTGCATTGGCTGTGGTTCAGCGCCATCGATTAACGGCTCTGTTGTGGGTTGTCGGTGGTTGGTTGTTCGCGGGTAGCTTATACTGTTTAGCTTTTTTCGGTTCTAAGGTATTTGGGCCAATTACGCCTCTAGGTGGACTGATATTGATTATTGGTTGGTTATCTTTGGTTTGGTCTAGTAAGAATATGAGTTATGACAAATAGTATCATTTTATATTGTCGCACTGGTTTCGAGAGTGATTGTGCAGCAGAAATCCAGTTTCATGCGGAACAATTGGAATATTTTGGTTATGCCAAGGCTGCTGCAGAGTCTGGTTTTGTTGAGTTTAGCTGTTATCAAAATGAGCACACCATAAGCCTCTACCAAGCGATTGATTTTCGAAATTTGATTTTTGCACGTCACTGGTTTTTGGCTTTACTGGAACTGGAATTAGATGAGCGTAATCGGGTTGCATCGATATTGGCGATTGATCAGAAGTTACCACTTTGTGGCAGCTTGCGTTTGGAATATCCTGATACCAATGAAGGAAAATCTTTATCCGCATTTTGTAAGAAATTTACACGTCCCTTAGAGCATGCGCTGATAAAACACCAGTGGTTAAGTAAAACGCAGAACTTAAAGTTGCCTGCGATGCAATTGTTCTTTACGAGTGGAACCCATTGTTGGTTGGGTTATTCAGATACCCGTAACGGTAATCCGCAAGCGAATGGTATCTTACGACTCAAGTTTCCCAACCAAGCACCCAGTCGTTCGACCTTGAAGTTAGATGAAGCGTTTATGGTTTTGCTGAATGATCAAGAACGAGAACAATATTTAGAAAATGGTCAGCATGCGGTTGATTTAGGCGCCTGCCCCGGTGGATGGACCTATCAATTGGTGAGACGAAATATGTTCGTCGCAGCCGTTGATAATGGGCCAATGGCGCAGTCTTTGATGGAGACGGGTCAGGTACAGCACTTTCGTGAAGATGGTTTTAAGTTTCAGCCGGAACGCAACAATACTAGTTGGTTAGTCTGCGATATGGTTGAGAGACCAGCCAAGGTGGCTAGGTTGATGTTGAAATGGCTCGCTAATGGTTGGTGCCGTTATGCAATGTTTAATTTAAAATTGCCAATGAAGCAACGTTTTGCTGAAGTAAATCAAGATCTGAATATGTTACGTGAAGGTTTAGCCGAATTAGGATTTGAGTCTGAGGTGAGGGCTAAGCAGTTATATCATGATAGAGAAGAGATCACGGTATTTGCTCGAATTATTTGAGCTGAATTGGGACTCGTCAGAAATGTAAATATAAGCTATCTAATTGCGGTATAAAGGCAGTCTATGCTGCCTTTCATCGGTGCTCTGTGTCGCTTATAGGCGCTCTAAGATAGCTTGAGTGAATTCCTTCGTGCCTGCAATACCACCCAAGTCTCGAGTGGTTCTATCGCCGCTGGCAATCACATCTTTTACTGCGCTTAAAATGGCCGTGGCCTGCGTTTCCATACCCAAGTATTCGAGCATCTGAATACTCGCTAAAATAACCGAGGTGGGGTTGGCAATGTCTTGGTCAGCAATATCTGGGGCGCTACCGTGAACGGCTTCAAAAATTGCGGCTTGTTCACCGATATTTGCGCCTGGAGCCATGCCCAGGCCGCCAACCAAACCTGCACAAAGGTCTGAAAGGATATCGCCAAATAGATTGGTTGTGACCATCACGTCGAAGCGCTCTGGGTACATCACTAAGTTCATACAAGCGGCATCAACAATCATCTCTTCCGATTCGATATCCGGATACTGCCGAGAAATTTCTCGAGCAACCTCTAGAAATAAGCCTGAGGTGGATTTCATGATGTTGGCTTTATGGATGGTGGTTACTTTCTTACGGCCTTCTCGGCGAGCTAGTTCATAAGCAAATTTTACGATGCGCTCGGCACCTTCGCGAGTCACTATACTCATGGCTTCGGCGCTGTTGCCATCTTCGCTACGTTTTTGACCCAGGCCTGAGTACATCCCTTCGGTATTTTCACGTACGGTAATAATATCTATGTTTTCGTAACGTGCTTTAGTCCCAACAAATGAACGTACTGGGCGAATATTCGCATATAGGTCGAAGTGCTTACGCATAGAGACATTAATTGAAGTGAAGCCGGTTCCGACTGGCGTGGTTAATGGGCCTTTTAGGGCAATACCATTTTGTTCAATCAGTTGTAATGATTTTTCGGGTAATAGGCTGCCATCACTTTCTAATGCGGCGAGGCCCGCATTGGCATAATCATACTCGAAACCACAACCTGCTTTGTCCATTATTGCGATGGCGCTTTCGATAATACTTGGTCCAATACCATCTCCAGGTATGACGGTGATTCGTCTTGTTGACATATATCTTCCTAATTCGTAGGTATTTTTATTATCTAAATAAGGGGAGGAGGTAACACTCCGTGTTATTACCCGAGCGAATGGGTTCGGGCAACAATGAGTTTACAATTTTTTAACTGAATACTCAAAAATATTTAGTTTCCAACACTGATTATAGGTCAGATTTCGCCCCAAATAACAACATTTTGAATGCTGAAGAGATCTTATCTCGGTAGGTTTTGATTGGTTTTAATACAGTTTAGCGCAGACTATTCTCTACAATTTACGCTGGTCTTGATTAGCAGGAAAATAATTATCGACGATCAACAGGCCTTGGGGTTATAACGTAATAGTTTCAATGAAAAACCAAGTTTTAAATCGGTTCTTAAGCTGAGCAATTTATGCGCGAGTTGTAGCTCATTAGCGTGCGCTTGAACTTTTGAGGCAAGCTTGTTATTGGTGCTGTTATCATCGAGAATCGCTTGGGTATCAGGATAATTTTTAAGTAGCGTTTGCGCACTTTTCTTACCAATACCGGGTACGCCTGCCACATTCACTCCATTGATGCCAACCAAGGCCCAATAATCGTTTAGTTGTTTGATCGCGATCCCAAACTTCTCTTCGACTTGCTCGATTGAAATATACTCCCGTCGAAAATAGTCATATAAACCGACACCAGCTGAGAGTAATGAGTAGTAGCCTTGATCAGTGGAAATAATGGTTACCGGGTAGTTAGCTGCAATTGCTTTACTGGCGAGCGTGGCACAAATGTCATCGGCCTCTTCGTTAGCCGCAAAGATTGAATCGATCCCCATATCTAATAGTTGGTCTTTTAATGTCTCCAATTGTTCAGCTAATAGCTCGGGCATTGGAGAGCGGTTTTGTTTGTATTGTGGATAAAGCTGCTCTCGCCAAGCCGAACGTTCGCCATCGAATACAGCGACAATATGGGAAGGCTGAAGGCTTGACACTATTCGTTTACAGGCGCTCGAGAGCGCCTGCTGAGTTGATTGACTTAACGAGTCGCGAGGGCTACGTTGCTGCTGAACCGCATAAATTCTACGGATTAAATTTAAAGCATCTATCACGACGAAGTGTTGACTCATTGAGGCAGTTCTCTGTCTTGTTTAATTTGATTTTTAGCGATTTTATAGCATGGCTCATAGTTGCTACCAGGTAATTTCATCCGCTGCTGTTTTACAAAATCTTGCAGTAGCTTATCTAGCATGTTCATTATTTCAGGAGCACCATCGATAATGAATGGCCCATGCTCTTCGATTTGTTTTATACCTTCATCTTTTACATTACCACTCACGATGGCGGAGAACGCTCGTCGTAAATTTGCAGCTAATTCTTGGGGGGCTTGATCGTAGTGCAAATTTAACTTTTCTACGTTTTGATGAATAGGAAGAAAAGGATGTTGAAAGCTACTTTCTATTTTTAGGCTCCAGTTGAAGGAATAGGCATCACCAATAGCACGTCGATAGTCTTGGATCTTGGACATCGATGATTTGACGACTTGCGCGGCACTTGCAGGGTCGTCGATAATAATTTGATAGTGTTTCTGTGCTTCGATACCGAGAGTTTTGCCGATGAATTTGTCAATGCTTCTAAAATAAGCTTCACTAGATCTAGGTCCGGTGAGGACGATTGGTAAGGGCTGACGAGCATTTTCCGGATGCATCATAATGCCAAGTATATACAGTAATTCTTCAGCGGTTCCCGCACCACCGGGGAAGATAACGATGGCGTGGCCCATTCGAACAAATGCTTCTAAGCGTTTCTCTATATCGGGTAGAATGACAAGCTCATTAACAATGGGGTTTGGTGGTTCGGCTGCGATGATGCTGGGCTCCGTTAAACCAATGTAACGACCGTTGTTTACTCGTTGTTTGGCATGTCCGACAGTGGCACCTTTCATTGGACCTTCCATTGCTCCAGGGCCACAGCCAGTGCAGATGTTTAATTCTCGCAATCCCAATTGGCTTCCCATCTCTCGAGTATATTGATACTCGTTTTCGTTGATCGAATGTCCGCCCCAGCAAACGACTAAGTTTGGTTCAATTCCAGGGTGAATCACTCGAGCATTACGTAGCATGGAAAAAACTAAATGGGTGATATGTGGTGATTGATTAAAATCTAAATAAGAGAGTTTTTGGATTTCATTAGAAACATACAAAATATCACGTAAAACGCTAAATAGGTGTTCTTGAATACCGCGGATAATTTCGCCATCCACAAATGCTTCTTCTGGTGCATTGATTAACTCGAGTTTTACGCCACGTTCCCTACTAAGGACTTTAATGTCAAAGTTTCGATAGCGTTCTAAAATCTCACGGCTGCTGTCGGTTTTACTTCCCGAATTGAGTACTGCAAGGCTGCAGTTTCGGTATAGGAGATAAATATCTTTAGAGGCACTTAAAGCAAGTTGGTCGACTTCTAGTTGTGATAACAAGTTCATGCTACCAACAGGATTTATATGGGTAATCATCAACACCTCACGTCTATTTCAGGTTACTTTACCATAACAGTATAACGTGAGGAGTTGTGTTAGCTGATACTTATTTCGTATTACTTCATAAATAACTAGTTGATTAAGTTGACTTTGTCACGACCACTGCTTTTTGACTCGTATAAAGCTTGGTCTGCACGCTCGAATGCATCAAGCGGTTTATCGCTATCTTTAAAAAGGGTTGCACCAATAGAAACTGTAATTGAAACCTGTTTTTCTTTAAATCGAAAGGGCAGGGTCTTAATCTGTTCGCGAATATTGTCAAGTGGCACCATCACTGCGTCAGGTGAGATATTCGGCATCAATAAAACGAATTCTTCACCGCCAAAACGAGCTAAAAAGTCGGTATCTCGAAGGCTATTCTGCAACGCTCTGGCGATCACTTTGAGTGCTTTATCACCAGCCATATGGCCAAACTGATCATTAATTGATTTAAAGTGGTCAATATCAATAATAGCCATGCCCAAATTATAACCATAACGCTTCCAGCGTTTGTACTCGAGCTCTAAACGTTCGTCTAAGGCTGCTCGGTTGTATACTTGAGTGAGACTATCGATGAACAATTTATGTTTGTGAGCATTGAGTCGCTTTTTATACTCTTGAGTTTCTTCTCGAACCAAACGAAGCTTTAATTCAACTTCACCAAGTTCGTTCAATAACTCAGTCGTTCGTTGCTCTAGTTGTTCTTTTTCTTTGAATACGTCGGTAATCTGAATTAAGCGATTTTGGATTGAATGCTTTAAACTATCTAAGTTACTGCTAGAGCGTACTTCCGCACCGAGCTCTAGTATACGGTCTTTTAATACGCTGTTATTTTGCTGCTGATTTTGATGGATTGACTTAGATTGACTTAGCGAGTCGACAAACTGATCGTGGGCACCGCCTAAACTTTCGTTTAAAGAGTATAAAAACTCTTGAGCGGCTTTACGTTCTTCACGACTGCCTTCGATGATGAGTTGAATCACATTGATACACAAGCTAGGCAAGTCGCTAGGTTCTATACCTACTAATAAGTCAGAACGTATCTGTGCCAGTTTGTTACCAACTTCACCGCTATAATCTAGTTCGGTGATCAAACGTTGTAAATCATCACAAATGCGAGTGTGTAAACGACTATCTAAAATACTTTCTTTCGGCTTTACAGCGGTAACATTTTCATTACTGGTGTGAGCTCCGCCTATTGAAGGTTTATTGAGTAGCGCTTGATAATAATAATTGAGTAACTGTTCGATACGAGCCTGATTATCGCTGTGAGAATAAGCTGGGCTCTGCTCTAAAAAATCAGTAAGTTTGCGGCGTAATTGAGGAGGTAAACCATTAATTCGTTTAAGTGATTCCCCCGACGTTTTGATAATTCGTTGGTTGTGAGCGAGGACCGTTTTTAAGGTCTTACTATGTTGTTTAAATAGGCCATCTAATTCGTTTTGATATTGCGAAATAGCTGACAAGTCGTCATTACTCTCAACATCCTTGATTAGTTGCTGTAGTTTATTATCAAGTTGTTCATCTAAGCCATAACAAATTTTAGAAAGGCTTGAAATTAGTTGGCTTATTGATTTCTTTTCCATTCTAACCTTTGCCTCTTGGCCTAAAACATTCTGGGTGGAGTTTTCTATATTGTTTCTCACCAACGCGAGGCGTTTCTTAATCGTGATGATATCGCTCATCGTTTAAACCAACACATCCTAGTATGCCTAATAACTGCGATTAGCATAACACGAGATCTACGACAACTATAGTTGTTGGGTCTGCAAATGTTAAGGCAAATAGTCATCTATACCTACCAATTGATTATGCTCTTATCAGTGGATGAATTCACTTTTACTAAGCCCTTGCTTATTGCCTGTTTTACATCTTGTCTTATATCACTACAGAAAAATGCAGCATGTGAACCTTTCATTGCTGTTAACTCTACCCATTGGTTCTGTTGCGTGTGAGCAGATAGTTGTTGAGCCCCTTCTAAAGCGAGCCATAAAACTTCGGTCATTCCGCTATCGTCAATTGCATCTTCGGCTTTAGTTAAAAATGGGGCAATACAAGTGCCAATCGAAATTATCAACTTAAGCTTTTGCTTTATAGCATATCTTTCTGCTTCATCAACCACCATTCTGCAAATTTGTTCTGCGGATAGTTGCTTCAAAGAGAGGCAAATAAGTAGCTGATGATCGTTGATATGTCCTAACTGATAATCTTTATCAAACTGAGTTATCAGCGCTTCAATCACATTTTTGTTGAATTCCCTACGAAGTTTAAACCCTAAGCTGTGTTGGCCAACGGTGCTGAGATGCTCAATAGATATTAGCAACAGAACTTGCGGTGATTGCGTTGATGAGAGATGTTGCTTGCGTAAATATTGTAAGGGGCTATCGCTGTTGGCTAGTTGTTGCCAACCCGTAATGGGATGCTGGTTCAGCTGTTGGTTTAGATGCCTCACTAAGGCTTTTCTTGATAACAGTTTCTGCCTAGTGATTAAGAATAAAAATAATATCATCACTGCAAAAACGCAGACTAAGACTAAGACCAGTTGCTGAAAGCTACTTTGTTGCTGTATTAAGGCTTTTTCTTTGGTCAGGTCGGATAACTGTTGGGCTTGTTCAATATACTGATAGTGTTGCTTAAATTGTTCACGTTTTAGCTCGTTACTTATCTGTTGATATTGTTGGTTTAAGCTGTGGTAAATTTTAAATTCTTCTAAGGCGAGGGCGTAATTGCCATTTTGCTCGTAGGCTTCGGTGAGTAACTTGTATACTTTGCTATGGCTATTCGATAAGCCAATGGTGTTGGCTAAAGCTTCGGCTTTTTCTAGTTGTAAAATAGCTAAGCCACTCTCATGGTTGTTGATATGTAATTCGCCTAACAGTAGTAAGCTATGTAACAATTTACTGGGTTGATTTAATCGAGTAAATAATTGTCTAGCGATTTGTAGATGAACTAAAGCTGGCGTGTAGTCTGTGAATTCCATATAGGTGCTGCCTAGGCGCAGTTCAATGTCGGCCAATAGCGGTAAGTTATGATTGGCCTTTGCTATTTCTTTTGCATTTAGATAGTGCACCAGAGCTGCGTCATTGTCCTTGGCGAGCTTGGTCATATCCGCTAGTTTAGTTATTTCTTCAGCCTGTAGATCGAGATTATTGAGACTTGCTGCATCATCGATGGCATCCTGTTGAAACTGCTGAGCGATAACCAGCTCACCTTGCTCCAAATAGACCTGTGCCATATTGGCTTTGAGTTTGCTGTTGAGTAGCAAGGCTTCATTATTGTGGATGTCTTGATCATCTAACTCCGCCTCTGTTAGGTGATTGAGCGCTAATTCAGGCTGTTTATTTAACAAGTAATAATCTGCCAGTAAGGCTTCAGACCACGCCCTGAGTATCGGTGATTTACTGGTATAAGCCTCTTCCTTCGCTTTTAATAGATGGTTTTTGGCTTCGTTATTTTTACCTTGGTTTTGGTAGTAAAGCGCTTGCACTTTTTGTAGTTGAAAGCGCATGTTAGATAAGGGGAAGATCTTTAGTTTTTCGATACCAGCTTGTGCTAAAGCGATATAATCTTGTGCCTGTATTGCCCATTTGGGGTCACTACTCATGGCCAGTGCTGCAATAATATAGGCTTGAGTTAAATGGGTTGGCTGTTGTTTTGCTAAGCGAATGGCGTGATGAATATAGACCTGAGCTTGTTGTGGATTATTGGTGCGGTAGGCACATAAAGCGGCAATTTGATAGCGGAGTATGTCGATTGTACCTGTTGTTACCGTTTGCTCAGTGGTCGTCTCCTGTTGGTTCAGTGTTTTCGCTAAATGTTCTAGGCAATTCCTAGGGTTGGCTATCAGCTGTTGGCGTAACGGTTCTAATGTTTTAGGAACATTGATAAAGCCATTTTCATAGGCCCAGCTATTGGCAGAAAACGGCCCGCAGAGTAATACAAGGGCAAACCATAAATACGATTTTAGCGAGAAATTGGGCATTATATTATTGGCGAATTAAGCGCCAATTTCCTAGTTTTGTGCTTGCTAGGGGATCATCGCTGCGCATTGGATTAATATCTAAGCCGCCACGCCGCGTATATCTGGCATAGACTGTGAGCGTCTTGGGCTGGCAATAATGTTTTAGGTCGGTGAAAATTCTTTCAACACATTGCTCATGAAATTCATTATGTTGGCGGAATGAGACTAGATATTTTAATAAGGCTTGCTGATTGATTTTAGGCCCTTGGTAATCGATATATAAACTTGCCCAATCTGGTTGATTGGTTACCAAACAGTTAGACTTGAGCAAGTGGCTGTTAAGTGATTCATGTACGATAAGATTAGGATCTGCGGCACCTTCAAGTAAAGAAGGATCGAGTTGATAACTTAAAATTTTAATATCATCTTGCAGGTCGATATTTAGGCCCGGTATCGGGCGAGTGTCGAAGGTGCTATCAATGTTGCTCAGTGTTACTTCTACCTCACCTTCGGCGCATTGCGCTAGATCGCGTCTTAGTACTTTTTCAACGGCAGAAAAGTTGGCAAAGTGGCTCTGGTTAAAGCTATTGAGATATAACTTGAATGATTTTGATTCGATCAAACATCGAGAGCTAGCCATTATTTTCACTTCAGCGACGGCTACGGTTGGAAGTCCGTTCTCATTTAGCCACGAGAGTTCGTAGAGGTTCCATAAGTCATATCCCGAAAAGGGCAGTGTTTGCGCTTCTACAATATTTAATTGTTGACGATTTAATTGGCGTGGTACGCCTTGTAACAGTTGCGGTGAATAATGACTAATGTAGTCGGTCGGTTTACCGAGACTTAATCGCTCTTTTAGCTGTTCAGTGGTGTTTACAGGCTGTTTTGTCATGGTTTTATTCGATCGAATTGGTTAGGCTTAGTTTATCTTAAATCGAAACGAAACACATCAATGAGCAGTACGATATCCTCACCACTGGCCTCTATTTATGCGAAGTTTGAACAGCAATGGCAAAATTCGAGCTACCCTAAACTCGATTATGATGAACAATGGCTTTCACCATGTATTCTAAGCTCTCCTCAACAACAGCAAGTCGATTGGCACCCGGTTGTTCGGAAAATAGTTGCAGATTTTAGTGGTATCGAAACGGCTTTAGAATTGACACTACATCCAAGTATTAAATCTTTTTATGGCGATTATTATGCCTCAAGCCTGGTAGTTAATTTTCAAAATAATCGCATTGAATTAGTTCAACCGTGGAATGAGCAAGATTTCGAGCTATTGTTGGAAAATATGATAGGTCATTTACTCATGCAGCGTCGTTTAAAGCAGCCTCCAACGGTATTTATTGCGACAACTGATGACGAAATGCAAATCGTGAGTATTGATAATAATAGCGGTGAAGTGTTACTTGAGCAGTTAGGTAAGGGGGTTGAGCGCGTGCTGGCGAGCACGCTTGATGAGTTTTTAGAGCAATTGAGCTTAGCGGACTAAGATTTAAAATCCCAAGAGATATTCGATACCAAGCGGCAGCGTTCGCATTTAAAGTCTAAAATATCGTGTAGGTTTTCTGTTAATCGCCATGGCTGGTTGCAGCTGGGACAGTGACGTTGGCTTTCGGCTAATAAGCTGTCGCCGCCGACGCGATATAAATATAAGTAGGTCGGGGTCTTCGTTAAGTATTCTAGGCGCTTGCATAAATCTGAGCCGCGTTGAAATAAGCGGCTATGGGTACTACTTATTTCTTGTATAGCACTGAACTCCAATATACTGCCATTCATTTGCAATTGGTCGCAAGCAGACCAGTCTTCTTGCCATTTTATCAACTGTCGATGGTCACCATTTGCAACGGCAGGAAAGTGATAAAGGGGCATCGGTGTAAAGTGTTCTCCACAACGCAGCGGAGAACAGGTTTGTAAATAATTGGTATAGAGAATTTGCCACGAGGGGCTAAGGCAATTATCACTGTCATCGGCATTAATGTCGCGGCCTAATATTTTTACTTTGGGGCTGAGTAAACTTGCTTCGCTTAGGGCCTGTTTGGCGTGTTTGACCTGCTGACTCTGATAGTTTTCTTGTAGACTATCGACTTCTGGACAAAGCACTCGGACACTAAATACGGCATCTTTTAAGACTATTGGAAATTCTCGACCAATGATCTGACCGTTATAGCGCCAGCAATCAAGTAGTTGGTTAATTGCTTTTTCTGCTTGGCTAATGGTGGTATCAGCAAAGCATTCTAGCTCTATGATTGCGAGATACATCTTAGGATTTTGACTCAAGTTGATTAATACGAGTGACTAACAGCGCAAGCTGCGATTCTAAATGCGTGATACGCTGCTCCAATGATTGTCGCTCGCTTTTGTTAGTCGTTACGGGCTGCTCTATGGTGAGTTGCTTGATGATAGTCGGATCTCGTTTATAGGCATTCAATGCGGCGATAACGACTGGCATGGGTTGGCGAACACTGAGCCGAGCTTTAATCAGCGCTAAGCTGGGTTGCTTATTCTCGTCAATCAGGGATTTGATAGCTAATAGAACGATATTTTGTGACATCTTGATGGACCTTAGTGGCTGGTAGCAGGTTGGTAACTTCGCACTAACTGTTGAATCGCTGCTTGTAAATTGGTGCTGTTGTTGGGATCCCTCAATTGGGCGAGAACGAAGCTGCGTAACGAAGGAATAAACACCAGATCAGCAAAGATTTGCTGAAATAATTGGTCATCTTGTTGTGTTGCGAGAGCCTCAAGAAATATTCTGAGCTGGTGTGGTTGTTCTAAAACACGCCATAAGCGACCAGCAATGGCAATAAAGCTATGGATTGACTGGGCAGCTCCGAGCTGAGCGTTGAGGGCTTTGTTCACTATGCTGGGAACGGTACAACCCGCTAAGGCTCGAAGGTAAAGGCTCGCTAAATTCTCATCTCTTGTCAAAGTTAGAGTGTGCTGTTGTGCAATCACGTGACTGAGTTGTTGATCGATACTGGCGTGTTCCAGTAACTCTAGAGTTTTGTTTGCGACTTCCATTGGTAAGTGAGGGAAAGCCTTTGCCAGTAGTTTACTATTATCATCTCTATCGAGCCGAGCAACAATATCGGCGAGCCCCTGTAGAGCTAGCTGCGGCCATTTATCCCAAGCGGAGCCTTGTAAGTAGCCCCGTACTGACGGGTAATGTTTGGAAGGTGGCAGTGCGCAATGCTTTTTATAGAGCGCATTAAAATAAGCCAATTTTTCTTCAATCGGCTTAAAAATGTACTGGTTATTTGCTAAAGCTTGTTGTTGCTGTTGATTGGGTTGTTGGTCAAGCTGTTGCCCCAAGGCTTCAATCACCAATTGAATAAACTGGTCACGTGCCCCGAGTTGTATGAAACCTTGTTCATCAACCGGGAATTGTAAAAACCAGATATAGGGGGTATTGGCTTGCTGCTTTTGCCAAAAACATAAAGCAAATCGAGCTTGCTGTTGAATTGGCGCGGGGTAGGGTAAGTCATTAGTTTCAACTTTTTGGAAATCTTGATTATCAATCTGCTGAATTTGTCTGCCCATTTCATAGACGCGTAGTTCACTGCCGGAAAGCAACAGGATGTCACTTAGTGTGTTTGTATTATTCATAACTTAAGATTAGTTTTTGTTTTGAGTTGACGCTGTTGGCCTCAGTATCCACATTTATCTTCTTGAGAGCAATTATTGGGGAAGCTTTAGCTTATGCAGCGTTAAGCTGCCGTTCACCAGTAAGCAATGTTATAATCGCGGCTTTTAAGATTAACATTGTATGCGTTTTAAGATCAGAGAGCAGTTATTCGCCATTGAGCGCTGCTTAAAGAAAAATCAATGTTGGCAAGATTTACCGCCTCATCCCGATTTATTACAAAGCACTCAACCATTTTGTGTAGATACACTGAACTTAGAGCAGTGGCTACAGTTTATTTTGCTGCCTCGGCTGCATACTTTATTGGATGAAGGTCGCCCGCTGCCTCGCCGCATTGCTATCACGCCCTATGCCGAAGAGGCATTGAAACACTCTCCAAAGGACAATCGTGATTTGTTGTTGCTTTTGAGCCTATTTGATCAGAGTTTTAACGATGACTGAAAACCTAGATTTAAACACAGAGCTGGTTGAAGCGATCCCTTGTGAATTGACCGTGTTATATCAAGATGAGCACTATGTTGCGATATATAAACCAGCAGGCTTATTGGTTCATCGTAGTTGGATAGCTAAAGAAGCCACTCAATTTGCGCTGCAAATTTTACGCGATCAATTGGGTCATTATGTTTACCCGGTACACCGACTCGACCGTCCTACCTGTGGAGTTTTGGTGATGGCAACCTCTTCGGAGGCAGCAAAAAAATTGGCAGAGCAGTTCGCCAGTCACCGAGTATATAAAGAGTACTTAGCGGTGGTTAGAGGTTATGTGGAAGGCGAGCATCAGTTGGATTACCCATTAAAAGAAAAGCACGACAAGATGGTCGATGGAAGGGCCCAACAGGATAAACCAGCTCAGTCGGCCTTTACCTGTTATCGTGGTTTAGCTCAGGTCGAGTTACCTTACCCGAGTGGAAAATTTGCAACATCACGATATAGTTTGTTGAGTTTGAAACCTAGAACAGGAAGAAAGCACCAACTGCGTCGGCATATGCATCACCTGAGTCACCATATTATTGGTGACACCACCTATGGTGATGGGCGACATAATCGACTGTTTAAAAGCTTAGGGCACCCAGGGCTTTGGTTGATTTCTAAGCAAATTGGTTTTGTGCATCCTTATTCTGCTAAAGATATTCTGATAGAGAGTCCCCTTCCTGAGCGCTGGATTAAGCTATTTAAGCTGATGTCTTGGAATTAGTTCCATTATTATGTGTGATACATATCACAAAACGGAAAGCTTTTTTGAACCATGAAAGGGTTTTCATTGTCGCGTAATAAAATTACCACCTTTAGGGTTTTACTTTAACTTTTAGTTATAAATTTGGTTATTTGACTACTGAAAGGGTTTTCAATGTGCTTGAAAACATTTTCAAGTGTTTTGTCGCTGACAGTCTTCAACGTGATCTAACGCAAGATTTATCGCTAAATACCTTGTTTTCAAGCCATTTTCATAAAAATTAAACTGTGATCCAGTTCAAGGTTGCGAGGGATCCTGCTCCCTATAATCCTCCTCAGTTAGCGGTTATAAGCACACTTACAAATGCGCCGTTAGCGCTTACCGTTCAAGGTAAGGGATGAGTATACAAAAGGAAAAGGATTAGATTATGAAACTGAAAACACTTGCTGTAGCAGTCGCTGCCGCAACAATTTCTTCAAGCGCCTTCGCAGTTGATTTTCACGGTTATATGCGCTCAGGTATTGGCCTTGGTGCCGATGGAGGCCAAAGCTGTTCTGTTAGCAAAACTTACGTTGGTCGTTTAGGTAATGAATGTGACACCTACGCAGAATTAATTCTAGGCCAAGAGCTATATAGTAAAGGCGGAGTTAAATTTGATTTTGGTAGCAATCTTGCTTATACATCTAACCAAAATAATGACTGGGAAGGGACGAAGACAGGTACTGGTAATAATGAGGATGGTGATACAGATATCGCCATTCGTGAAATGAACGTTGTTGCAAAAGGCGTTCTACCTTTCGCTCCTGACGCTTCTGTCTGGGCGGGTAAACGTTTCTATAAACGTAACGATATTCATATTCTTGACTTTTATTACTGGGATGTTTCAGGTCCAGGTGCAGGGATTGAAGATATCCCAGTGGGCCCTGGTAATCTGAGTTTTGCCTGGACTCGCAGTGATCGTCAAGAAGGCTTTGTAACTAAGGCAAGTCATGATAGCAACGGTGATTATGTAGAAGGTACAGGTTCTGCTCGTAACCAAAACTTGTTTGATGTTCGCTATACTGGCTTGTCGATCGGTGGTTCGAATACCCTTGACTTTGGTGTAACTTATGCTTACGTCAATAAGACTGAAGCGCAAGACGCAGAAAATAAGGGTGAAAAATCAGGTGTAATGTTAACCTCGCAGTTGACCACTGGTATTGCTGGCGGCTTTAACAAATTTGTGGTTCAGTATGGTACAGAAGGTTACGCACATGCCCTTCGTTACACTGGTGGTGGTAACTGGTATGGTTCTGAGAACAGTGGTCATGGTGGTAAGGCATATCGTGTAATTGATCATGGTGTGGTCACCTTTGGTAAGTCTGTAGATTTGGCTTACGCGGCTGTTTATGCTTCCTATGATCGCGATGATTTTGCCAGCAGCCATAATTACTGGAATGCAGTTGTGCGCCCAAGTTATAAATGGAGCGATTATCACAAAACTATTCTAGAGTATGGTTACTATGATGCCGATGATGATTCATGGGGTAAATCTAAAAACAGTAAGTTGACTTTAGCACAAGCGATCTCCGCGGGTCCTGGTTTCTGGGCTCGTCCTGAAATCCGCTTATTTGGTTCTTATGTGAAAGACCATGAAAATGATAGCTTAGCTAAAGGTAAAAACAACGAGTTTGAATACGGTGTACAAGTGGAAGCTTGGTGGTAAGGCTTAGCCGATACACTATAGTTCAAACAAACTGATATTTTATCTAGCCAGACCCTCAAAAACATATTATTTTGAGGGTCTTTTTGTTTATTTAAGGGAGTCTCTTGTGCGACATAATTGGTTTTGGATAGTAGTGGCCGCATTGGTCTTGAGTGCATGTTCCTCTAATAATGGACTTAAAGGATTGAATGTAAGTGGTGGTAGTGGTGACTATTACTATAGTCCTCAAGTTTCAAATCAACTTTTGGATTCTGCTGCTTTATGTTGCAATTCCTTAGCGGATATTGATTATAAAACTGTAGACTTTAATTATTTAGCTGATGAAGTGCTTGGGAAAGGGAGTCCTGCGTTTAATTTCGATAGTGGGAAAAGTTTTTTTCTAGCTTATAAAATTCCAAACAGTACCACAGACTTTCCAATTACGGTGTCGAGTTATATTCGTGAATCGTTATTTGCCCCAAAAGTCGTACTATTAAATAGTAATTTTGAAGTCACACGCGTGGTTCCTGGAAAGAATTTTATTTATAAACCAGCAAGAGGCTTTAGCCGCGACCGCTTGACCTCTAGTTTTTCGATCCGCCGAGCGGCTCTCCCGCAAGAAAAGGAAGAATACTTACTTATTTATACGACGGATGCCTTAAAAACGGGCAAAACTCAGATCACGCATCCAGCCAAGGTGGAGGCAGAAGCAAGAGGCAATGATATCCCTCAGATCCCTGATCCGATGCTTCCCAATGTAGCAACAGGTGTGGTTGAGGTTCAGTTTAATGTCGCAGAAAATTCGCTTAACTGGTTATCTGGACCTTTATTTAGTAGTTCCAGCTCAAATGCAACTCCCGCAGTGGCTGTTCAAGCGAATCAGAAAGCGGTTGTTAGTCAGTCTGCAGTTGGTGAGCCAGTTATTCGTGACCATCGCAGTAAGCGCCATTCTGGAATGTTGGCCGAAACCGAACTATTTTATAATCAGTTGATCCAAAAAATGGTGACTGACGGTCATATTGAAAAGGCCTTACAATTGGTTGAAGAAGCCGAATATGCTGGCTCTCAGACGGCTCGTGATACTTTTATTAAAGCAGTTAAAAATTAATAATATTCATTTATGTGGATATCGTGAGTGAGCCTAGCTCGGTTTATCGCAAAAAAACTTTTAATCTCGCTTATTGCTAAAGGCCACCGATATATGGTGGCCTTTATTTTGAGTGAGTAAAATTCCTGTTTAGCTTACCACCAGGCTTCCGCTTGTAGACCAAAAGTTAATTCATCTTTAGAGCTTGTGTCACGGGAGATCCGTTGATCAGACTTAGCGTAAGTGGCAAATGCACGTAACGCTGGGCGGGCAAATACACTTGGGCCTGCTTGCCATTGCTGCGCGAGTGTTACCTTCGCGAGTTTATTGTCTTGTTCACCGTTGGCTTTTGCCACATCTTGGAATTCAACGATGTCGTAACCCACGTCGAGGATAGTCGATAAGTGATTATTCCAGTTGTATTGTGGGCGAACACCAACCGTGAATAATGAAGATCCCTGTTGGTCGTCCTTATCGTAGTTCTCGTAGTTAACCACGTAAGTAAGGGCCAGATTCTGCTCAGAAAAGCTGAGCATACCGTGGTTCAGTATCCGGTAATAGCTGGCTTGGTTTGAGCTGGTTTCTTTATAGTTGAATCCGCTAAGTTGACCAAAAGCTCCAATTTTCGCCATTGCGTCCGTCGCATAGGTGATAGAGAGTTGATTAAAGCCACCAAAGAAGTTTTCTTGAGTATGTTCTGCAAGAATGAAGAGTCCACTGTTTTCAAAATTGTGGTTGGGCTGTTGACCTGCGAAGTCTTGACCTTGTTGGTCGCTGTATGCACCGTAAATTGTAGCAATACCTAAGTAACCATCTCGATTGGTTTGAATACCATCTAAACGTAAATCAATATTGTTACCTGAGTAATTTTCTAATCCTTCATCATTTACAATGGGTTGTTGTTTGTTGGTGAAATAAGCTTCTTCTGTATTGCGGATCCATGCGGCAGAAAGTTTTGCAAAACCAAGGTTTATATTTTCTATCCCTCCACCAGCTCCGGCATTTGCTAAGTAGTAGTAATCGATTTGATGCACGTCTCGACGTTGGTAATAACGTTTTCCGGCCCAGATGTTTGCACCAGCCAATGATTCGATCATATTTTCACCGGCAACATACATTTCGCGAGTCGCGGGGGCTTCAGCTTCCCAATCTTTTTCTTGGGCAACTGAATAAGCGAAGAGAGTATTCACCGACATCTTTTGGTTACCTTCTTCCCAAGCATTGGCTTTTAAACCTATTTCTGCATAGGTTTCACATTCGTTGCCTAAGCGGTGTTTGTAGGGCGATCCATCGGCTTGAAAGCACATTTGATCGCCTCCGGAACCAGTTGCACCAATGCCTGATCGCATATAACCGTGAAACTCAGGATTAATCGCAAAGGTTTGAGAGGATATTGTTGCAGCTGCCAAAGCAAGAGATAGTGTTTTTAACTTCATTGAGTGGACCTTGTATTTTAAATAGTTAATGACGACACGCCAGCATCCTGTGCTGAATTTTATATCCATTGTAAAATAATATGTCGAAATAAATTGTCTCAGTAGTTTGTAAATTTGTCTTGAGATCTTGCTCACACAAATAATATGAAAATCCTTTCAGTGCTGATAAATTCAAATTTTTTTGGTCATTTAATTTTTATTTTTTATTTAAAATAGATTTTTATATCAAAATTTGAGGTTTTTACTAGTGAGCTGTAGTGGCTTAGAACTCATTGATAATCGTACTTTGTTACCAAAAAAAGCTAATTTATCAACAAGGTATAAAGTCGTTACAAACTGTTACAAAATGAGGGCTTTAACTTGTTCTAAATCGCATTTTTTTGAAACGTATGCCCCTACACTTACGCCCAGAAATCGCGATAAACAATTTAGCGGTGACTTTGAAGTAAATATTTAATCTGGTAATAAGTTGGTCGTATCGTCAATTTATTACCAAGGCTATATTTTGTACAACAAACAGCCCTTTAGGAGCTTACTATGTTTAAAAATTTGTTTGCGCAAGCGCAAAAGGTAGGTAAAGCATTGATGCTACCCGTATCAGTGTTACCGGTTGCGGGTATTTTGCTAGGGGTTGGCGCAGCTGACTTTAGCTGGATGCCTCACATCATATCGCAACTCATGATGAATGCAGGTGATGCTGTATTCGGTAATATGGCGTTGCTATTCGCTGTGGGTGTTGCTCTTGGTTTTACCAATAACGATGGTGTTGCTGCGTTAGCATCTATTGTTGGCTTTTACATTATGTCCAAAACACTAACTGTTATGGCAGTGGTTATGGGCGTTGATTCTATTAATACAGGTGTGCTCGGCGGTATCCTATCAGGTGGCGTCGCAGCTTGGGCCTTTAACCGTTTCTTCCGACTCCAGCTTCCAGCGTATTTAGGCTTCTTTGCTGGTAAACGTAGTGTGCCGATTATCACTGGTTTCCTAACCATATTTTTAGGTGTTGCGCTTGCGTTTATTTGGCCTCCTATTGGAAATGGCATTGCGGTATTCTCTCATTGGGCGGCAGAACAAAACCCAACATTAGCCTTTGGCATTTACGGCATCGTTGAGCGTTCACTCATTCCATTCGGTCTTCACCATGTTTGGAACGTGCCATTTTTCTTCGAAGCGGGAACTTGTACGACAGCTTCCGGTGAGATTGCTCACGGTGTATTGACTTGTTACCTACAGGCCGATGAAGCGTCACGTGTCGCTGGTAACGGTTTTGGTCAGTTAGCGGGTGGCTACTTGTTCAAAATGTACGGTTTACCTGCAGCGGCTATTGCGATTTGGCATGCTGCTAAACCAGAGAACCGCGCTAAAGTTGGTGGTATTATGGTGTCTGCGGCATTGACATCATTTCTAACTGGTATCACCGAACCAATTGAGTTTGCATTCCTATTTGTTGCGCCATTGTTATATGCGATTCACGCGCTGTTAGCTGGTTTTGCTTTTGTTATTACTAATAGCTTAGGCATGGTTCATGGTACTTCTTTCTCACATGGTTTAATTGATTTCATCGTGTTATCAAGTAACGCTCAGAAACTTTGGTTATTCCCTGTTGTGGGTATCTGCTATGCAGCTCTTTACTATGTTGTATTCCGTGTTGTGATCGCTAAATTTGACCTGAAAACTCCGGGTCGTGAAGACGAAGACAGCGCTGAGATTGGCGTTATATCTGAAGATAAAATGTCTCAAAGTTTAGTGGATGCTTTTGGCGGTAAAGACAACATCGTTAGCTTAGATGCATGTATTACTCGCTTACGTATTCAAGTGAAATCGGTTGAGTCCGTTAATCAGCCGGCACTGAAATCCTTAGGTGCTGCTGGTGTGGTGATCGCGGGCCAAGGTGTTCAAGCCATTTTTGGTACTAAATCTGATAACCTAAAAACTGACATGGAAAGTTATTTAAAAACGGTATAAGTTTTTAAATATCTAGAAAAGGAGGCTTAGGCCTCCTTTTTATTTGATAATAAAAAGTACGCTTTGTTGGTGGTACGACCCTAACTTAAAAGACTAGGCTTCATTATGTGTTCGTCGGCTATGAATACCAGTGATCGCTATTAGATATCATCGGTTTATTCTTTAGTACTAGAGAAGTGAATTTAAGCTTGGTTGTAGACATGACGAATGGTGCAGCTCTGCTAATACCAATCTGATTCATGATATGAGCAACTAATTGTGCTGATAACGAGGCATGAAGTGCAGTCATGAGTAGCGCTAATTGTAAGATACATAACCTAGTTTGCGGTGATTTGGGCAGTAACAATGAACAGATAATGAGTTAGATTGGTATCAATCGATAAACTTGTTAATATTTTTATTTCAGCCTAAAATACAAAACGCCCGATGGAAGTGCATCGAGCGTTTATACTGAAATAAGTGCCAAGCGATAATATTAGGGGAGTTAATATTTATTGCTTAAAGTCTTTCTAACTTAGCTTCAATTTCAGCAATTTTGCTACTCACTACTTTTTCCAGATGTCGCAGCTCTGCCAGCACTTGCTGTTTGGTATCTTTTTCCTGTTGATCTCGGCGGGTGATTTTGTCTAATTCTTCAACAATAAAGCGCAGGTTGGTGTTGATTTCAGAGACATCTTTATAGGTACCACGTCCACCATCCACTAATACGGTTTTCTTTTGGCGAGGGTATTTAAACTTAACACTGCGTGTTAAAAAATCACCTTTTTCTTTATGGAAGTATATTTTTAGTGTGTCAGACATCGCTTCTTGGCGAAGGCTGTAACGCTCTATATCTGCTGGGTTGGTGATGCCAATACTTTTTAGATTGTCGTACATAGATTTTCCTTCATAACAAATCGCTAAACTGAAGACTGGAACAGCTGCCACCGCAACATACTGCAGAGCCTGTTATTAGCAGCATAGCGCATTAGGGATCAGAAGGAATCTGAAATAAGTGGTTTTTTGAATTTGATGATGAAATATTTAGATACAACCAAATGGCTGAGCGCCACTTGGTTGTATGATGGCTTAGTTATGGGCGTGCAGCGCTTCATTTAGCGCAATTGCTGTTTTATTGGTTAGGCACTCGATGGCACCACTGATACTATTACGGCGGAATAATAGGTCTGATTTACCTGCTAATTCACGGGCCTTAACGGTTCCAAGCGATTGTTTGTTTTCATCGATTAAGATGACTTTAGTTCCTGCTGTAATATATAGGCCTGATTCGATGGTACAGCGGTCACCCAAGGGGATACCTGTTCCGGCATTAGCACCAATTAGTGATTCTTCTCCTACCGCAATTACCATGTTACCGCCCCCAGAGAGGGTACCCATAGTTGAGCAACCACCACCAAGGTCGGAGCCTTTGCCAACAAATACACCAGCAGATATCCGCCCTTCAATCATGCTGGTGCCAGCGGTTCCCGCATTAAAGTTGCAGAAACCCTCATGCATGACGGTTGTGCCTTCACCAAGATAGGCTCCCAAGCGTACCCGAGAGGTCGCAGCGATACGTACCCCATTCGGCACAACGTAATCGGTCATTTTAGGGAACTTATCCACTGAACTAACTTGCAGTAACTCGCCTTTGGCTCGTGCTTCCAGTTGGCGAGCCGGTAGCTCGCTTAGGTCGATAGCGCCTTGGTTAGTCCATGCAACATTTGGCAATACCGCAAAGATACCACTTAAGTCAGTCCCATGTGGTTTGACTAAACGATGCGACAGTAAATGCAGTTTTAGATAGGCTTCTGGAGTGGACTCGGCTGCATTATCTTCCTCGAGTAAACACAATACACGAGGTTGTTGGCTACTGGCTAAAGCTTCTAAGGCACTCACTTGCGCGTTTAGCCCCAAGGATTTAGCATTGTTCAGTAGGCTAGTCATTGCTGCGTCATCAAGCTCTATTACTTGTTTTCCCGAGGTATAATTGAGCCCCTTAGTCAATTCACATACTTCTGCTTTGCTTGGGTGTAATACAGGGCTTGGGTAAAAAACTTCTAGCCATTGGCCATTTGCGTTTTTACTGCCAACGCCAATGGCGTAACTAAAAAAGTCTTTAGACATGATTGTCTCCATTTATTGTTTGAGTCTGCATAAATATTATTGTTTGAGTGCTTGTTCCAGAATAGATTTAAGCTGTTGCTTTTGTTCTGGACTAAGTTTTTCCCGTTCAGCATTACTAATACTAAAGAAATCTTCGGCTTTTTCACCAATAGTGGTGATTTTAGCTGCATGAATGGTGTAATTAAAAGATTGAAAGACTGCACTGATCCGAGCCACTAGGCCAGGCTTATCCAAAGCAATGATTTCAATTAAAGTCCGTTTCCCTTTTGTGGGTAAAAATTCAACTCGAGGCGCAATAGAAAACTGTTGCACTTGTCTGGGGACACGACGTTGTTTTAGATCGATGGGCACCGCAACGTGTAATTTGGTTGCGAGTGTTTGTTGTAACAATATACCACGTTCAACTGATAACGGTTGGCCTTCTCGGTCCAGCACCATAAAGGTATCTAATACAAATCCGTCGCGACTCGACATGATTTGAGCGTCGTGAATATTGAGGTTTTTTTGATCGAGTTCAGCAGCCACCGATGCAAATAAGTGAGGGATGTCGGGGCAGTGGATAAAAATCTCAGTACCGCCACGGGTCGCTCTGCGGCTTACTAAAACCAATGGTTGCTCGTCACTGTGGCCCCATAAATGGTCACTATGCCAAGCAATTTGCTGCGGTGTATGTCGTAAAAAGTAGTCGGCCCTAAAACGCTGCCATAGAATACGGGTTTGTTCTTCGGAATAGCCTTTTAAGGCAAGCCGTTCGATCGCTTTCTGTTGCTTATCACGGATTACGCCACGAATATCGACAGGATTTTCTAAACCACGACGCAAGGCTTTTTGAGTGGCACTGTAAAGTTCATGTAATAGCGTTCGTTTCCAACTATTCCAAGTATCATCGTTAGTGGCACAAATATCTGCAACTGTTAAGCACAATAACATATCTAAATGACGTTGATCGCGAACGGTTTTGGCAAATGTAGCGATCACTTCGGGATCATAAATATCACGTCGTTGTGCGGTCACAGACATCAGTAGATGGTGTTTGACTAACCAAGCAACGGTTCTTGCTGAGGGTTTACTAAAACCATGCGCTAAACAAAATTCTTCTGCATCAACGGCACCTAAGATGGAATGATCACCTTTACGGCCTTTCGCAATGTCATGGAATATTGCAGCCAGAACCAATAAGTCGGGGCGCTCTAGTCGAGGGTAAATTTCGCAACACAGCGGATGGACCGTTTTAGTCTCTGTGTCATTGAAGGAATGGATCTTGGTTATCAGGCGATGGGTATGCTCGTCGACGGTAAAAGCATGAAATAAATCGAATTGCATCTGTCCAACAATTCGACTCCAGGCCGGGAAATAGGTCGAAAGCACGCCGTAGCGATGCATCAAACTTAACGGTAAACCAGTGACGTTGGGATGTTTGATTAGTTGTTTAAAATAATATCGACACTCAGCATCATCTTGAAGCCAATGGGTTAAACGCCGTCTGGCCTCACGGAGCTGGCGAAGGGTCGCTGAGTAAATCCCCGTGATCTTGGGGTTTTCAGCGATGTGCAAGAACATCATGATGATTTGTTCGGGTTGTTGAAGAAACAACTGGGCATCGTTACTGTCGATGAGATTGCCACGTAGCATAAAGTGTTGGTCGACGACCCGCACATCCATGGCGGTATTACCCAAGATTGCTTCATCAAATAGCTGAAGTAGCATCTCATTGAGCTCAGATATTCGTCGTATTGTTTGGAAAAAATGCTTCATGAGCCGCTCTACAGGAGCGTTGTGTTGGCCGCTATAACCCAGTGACTTTGCGACAGCTAGTTGCCGATCAAATAGTAGTCGGTCATCACTCTTGGGTAAGTGAATATGTAAAGCAAAACGGACTCGCCACAGAAAATCACGACAGTCCTGTAACTCTCTACATTCTGCTTGAGTTAAGAAGTTTTGTTTGGTGAGCTCTTCTAAATCGCTACTGCCAAAGTGCCGGCCGGCAACCCAACAAATGGTTTGAATGTCACGTAAACCGCCAGGATTGGCTTTAATATCGGGTTCTAAAGAATAAGCATTGCCTTTGTATTGGCGATGTCGAGTCAGCTGTTCTTGTTTCTTCGCTTGGAAAAAAGAATCACTTGGCCAGAAACTATCGGCGCATACAGCTAAACAAAGTTTTTGATAAAGTGCTCTGTCACCAAACAACAATCTGGATTCTTGTAAGTTGGTGGCGATGGTGATGTCTATTAAGCCTAGCTCTAGGCATTCATCTAGCGTACGGACACTTTGTCCAACATCGAGCCGAATATCCCAAAGAAAGGTAATAAAGGCGCTAATTTTGTCTGCAATCTGACTTGCCGCAGCTTGTTGGCTAAGGATTAATATATCAATATCAGAACGCGGGTGAAGTTCTCCGCGGCCATATCCGCCTACGGCAAGCAAAGAGATTGCCGACTCATCGGCCAAGCCGAAGTGCTGCCACAATTGGGTGAGTAATAAGTCCATCTTTCGCGAACGCAACAGAACCAATTCGACAACATGTACGCCTTGGTCAAATTGGTCTGTTAGGTATTCTTGTAATTGGTCAAGATACGACTTACAGCTGCTTAACGATATCTCATCTGGCTTGGGTAAGGGCGGGGATACTAACGTCGTTTCCATGACTTAACCTGTGTGACTAAAATGAATTAACACTAATACTTAATGATGCGAGGAAAGTCTTCTTCGTCTCTTAAAGTCAGCACTTCGACGCCATCATTAGTCACCAGCAGGGTATGCTCCCATTGGGCTGAATTTTTGCCGTCGCTGGTTCTTGCTGTCCAGCCATCTTCTTCATCAACCCAGTTACCTTTCTTACCTTGGTTGATCATCGGTTCAATCGTGAAACACATCCCCGGTTTTAGCACGGTACGGTCATTATTGCGGTAGTGCATAATCTGTGGCTCTTCATGAAAGCCCTCACCGATGCCGTGGCCACAAAAATTATCCACGATGCCATAACGATAATTGCCTTTTTTCAAATATTTCTGAATTGCGTTACCAATGTCGCAAACTTTATTACCTGGCTTCACCACTCTTATCGCTTGATAAAGGGCTTGTTGGGTGACGCGACAGAGCAATTTATCGGCTGGGCTAGTTTCTCCCACCAAAAACATTTGAGAGGTATCTCCGTGATAGCCGTCTTTGATCACGGTAATGTCCAGATTCACTACGTCGCCATCTTGCAAAATATGCGACGCAGAAGGGATCCCGTGGCAAACCACTTCGTTGACCGAGCTACAAATTGACTTTGGAAAGCCGTGGTAGTTTAAGGGGGCAGGTATGGCGACCTGTTCATTGACGATATAATCGTGACAACGCTGGTCCAGTTCTTCAGTGCTGACGCCAACCCTGACGTAGGGCGCTATCATGGTGAGTACATCGGCCGCTAAACGACCAGCGACGCGCATTTTTTCAATTTGTTCTGGGGTTTTTATTACTATGCTCATGAGTTTAATAGTTGAGTATTTACCTAGGTTATGGCGTTAGTTTACCGTAAGGACACGAGGAGTTGTAGTGGCTGAGGAAAATAGCGAAAACTTCGCCTTTTTCTTTATCCATAAGGCGAATTATGGTATAAAGCGCGCCGTAAGTAATTACTCAGATTTTCGAATTTGAGCGGATGCTAACATTAATTGAATATTTATATTTTAAACACACACACACATCGACACGTTTTCCGGGGTGCTGAACAGTAATGTTTGGTCGGTAAAATGGGATGTGTGGAGGCCTAACCCCATTTGAGGAAATTATAATGGCAAACGTTTCAATGCGCGATATGCTTCAAGCAGGCGTACACTTCGGTCACCAAACTCGTTACTGGAATCCAAAAATGAAGCCTTTCATTTTTGGTGCGCGTAACAAAGTTCATATCATTAACTTAGAAAAAACTGTACCTATGTTTAATGATGCAATGTCTGTTCTTAAGAAAGTTGCATCTAAGAAAGGTAAAGTTCTTTTTGTTGGTACCAAGCGTGCTGCAGGCGAAGTGATCAAAACTGAAGCGCTTCGTTCAGATCAATTCTACGTTAACCACCGTTGGTTAGGTGGTATGTTGACTAACTGGAAAACAGTACGTCAATCAATCAAACGTCTTAAAGATCTTGAAGCTCAAAGCCAAGACGGCACTTTCGAGAAGCTCACCAAGAAAGAGGCGCTTATGCGTACTCGCGAAATGGAAAAGCTTGAGAAAAGTCTTGGTGGTATCAAAAACATGGGCGGATTACCTGACGTATTGTTTGTGATTGATGCTGAACACGAGCATATTGCGATTCGTGAAGCAAACAACCTAGGTATTCCAGTAATCTCTGTGGTTGATACTAACTCTGCTCCAGACGGTGTTGATTACATCATTCCTGGTAATGACGATGCTATCCGTGCAATTAAATTGTACCTAGGCGCAGCTGCGGATACGGTTCTTCAAGGTCGTCAAGAAGATATCGTAGTACAAGCTGAAGAAGATGGTTTCGTTGAGGAAGCTGCTGAGTAATTAATGCTTAAGCATTAATACTGAGTGAGCTTGAAGATTAGCAGGGGGCAAACTTGCCCCCTGAGTTTTATCCGATAAATAATCGAGGATCAAACAAATGGCAATTACTGCTGCCCAAGTAAAAGAACTGCGCGACCGTACTGGCGCAGGCATGATGGATTGTAAAAAAGCGTTGACTGAAACTGATGGCGACATCGAGTTAGCGATTGATAATATGCGTAAAAGCGGTGCCGCTAAAGCTGCTAAAAAAGCTGGTAACATTGCTGCTGATGGCGCAATCATTATTAAACAAGGTGCCGGTTTTGCGGCCTTGTTAGAAGTTAACTGTCAAACTGACTTCGTAGCCAAAGATGCTAACTTTACAGCGTTTGCTGAGAAGGTAGCTGAAGCTGCAGCTGCAGAAAAAACTGACATCGAGACTTTGAAAGCTAGTTTTGAAGAAGAACGCGTTCAGTTAGTGGCTAAAATCGGTGAAAATATTTCAATTCGCCGTGTTGAATACTTAGATGGTGCTCCAATTGCTTCATATCGTCACGGTGAGCGTATTGGTGTTGCTGTTACTGGTGAAGCGGATGCCGAAACGCTTAAGCACGTAGCGATGCACGTAGCTGCTTCTAAACCTGAGTATCTTTCTGCTGATGACGTCCCAGCTGACGTTGTTGAAAAAGAGAAAAAACTGCAAATCGAAATTGCCATGAACGAAGGCAAGCCTGCAGATATCGCTGAGAAAATGGTAACCGGCCGTATGAAAAAATTCACCGGCGAAATCTCTCTAACCGGTCAAGCATTTATTATGGAACCAAAGAAAACTGTTGGTGCCATTTTGAAAGAAAAAGGCGCGACTGTTGCTGGTTTCATTCGTCTAGAAGTTGGCGAAGGCATCGAGAAAAAAGAAGAAGATTTTGCGGCTGAAGTTGCGGCACAAATCGCAGCAGCTAAAAAGTAATTTTAGTTGTCGCTCAGGTTGCGGTATCATGCCGCAACCTTCTTGTATTCTTTATCAATGAGAGAACATCATCACTATGAGTACCAATCCTAAACCTGCATATCGTCGTATTCTTTTAAAACTTTCAGGTGAAGCCTTAATGGGTGAAGAGGGTTTTGGCATTGATCCCAAAGTATTAGACCGGATGGCTCTTGAAATTAAAGAGCTGGTGGAACTAGGGGTTCAAGTCGGGCTGGTTATTGGTGGTGGCAACTTGTTTAGAGGTGAAGGCCTCGCCAAAGCAGGAATGAATCGGGTTGTTGGCGATCACATGGGGATGTTAGCCACCGTGATGAACGGGCTAGCGATGCGTGACGCTCTTCATCGAAATTTTGTGAATGCTCGCCTTATGTCAGCAATTGAGTTGAATGGCGTGTGTGATTCATATAATTGGGCCGATGCTATTGGTAACCTTAAAGCGGGGAAGGTGGTTATTTTTTCTGCGGGTACTGGTAATCCTTTCTTCACCACCGATTCTGCGGCTTGTTTACGTGGCATTGAAATTGAAGCTGAAGCCGTGCTAAAGGGAACCAAGGTGGATGGGGTATTTACTGCCGATCCAGTTAAAGATCCGAGTGCAAGCTTGTACCGAGAATTAGACTACAACGAAGTCTTAGAAAAAGAATTAAAAGTGATGGACTTGGCCGCCTTCACGTTGGCTCGTGACCACAATCTACCGATTCGTGTTTTTAATATGAATACTCCAGGTAGTTTGAAAAACGTTGTTATGGGCGCTGATGAAGGGACCACCATTCATCGTATATCAAAGAACGCTGAAACAGAGTAGGGATAGTTATCGTGATTAACGCAATTAAAGAAGATGCTCAAGTTCGTATGAGCAAAAGTATTGAATCGCTTAAAACTCAGATGTCGAAAGTTAGAACTGGACGGGCTCATACTAGTCTTTTAGATGGCATTATGGTTCCTTATTACGGTGTTGATACGCCTCTAAAACAAGTGGGTAATGTGTCAACCGAAGATTCGCGAACCTTAACCGTAACGGTATTCGATGCGAGTTTGATTAGTGCGGTAGAAAAAGCGATTATGAGTTCAGATCTCGGCTTAAATCCGTCTTCCGCGGGTACCTTGATTCGCATTCCGTTGCCAATGTTGACCGAAGAACGTCGTCGTGATTTGATTAAAATTGTTCGCGCGGAAGCAGAGCAGGCTCGGGTAGCAGTGCGTAATATTCGTCGTGACGCAAATGGTGACATTAAAGACTTGCTGAAAGAGAAAGAAATCGGCGAAGATGATGATCGTAGAGCGCAGGACGACATTCAAAAAATTACTGATGCAGCGGTAAAATTAGTCGACGAGGCTTTAGCTGCAAAAGAAGCTGAATTGCTGGAAGTTTAAGCATTTTGGGATTGGAAATTAGCCGTGTCTTGGAACACGGTTTTTTTTTGTAAGTACGAGTAGTGATAATGACGGTATCCGAAGAACAGCAATTACCAATTAAAGACGCCATGCCGAAACATGTGGCCATCATTATGGATGGCAATGGGCGCTGGGCGAAACAACGCGGTAAAATGCGAATGTTTGGCCATCAGGCTGGGGTTAAGTCGGTAAGGCGTGCTGTTAGTTTAGCTTCACAATTAAAAATTCAAACCTTGACCTTGTTCGCTTTTAGTAGCGAAAACTGGCGCCGTCCCGAAGAAGAAGTGTCAAGTTTGATGAATTTGTTTTTAACTGTTTTGCAACGTGAAGTTAAAAAACTTAAAAACAATAATGTACAACTACGAATAATTGGCGATACTTCTCGCTTTAGTCAGAAACTACAACAGCGTATTGCTCAAGCGCAGAGTGATACTGCGGATAACGATGGTCTAGTGCTGAATATTGCTGCCAACTACGGTGGGCGATGGGATATATTACATGCCAGTCAGTTGTTGGCCAGGCAAGTACAAGAAGGTTCGTTGGATATCGAGGATATGACTGAGCAACGCTTTTCTGAAGTGATGGGGCTAGAAACCGCAGGCGATGTCGACTTGTTGATTAGAACTGGTGGGGATCACCGTATCAGCAACTTTTTGTTGTGGCAGGTAGCCTACGCTGAATTGTATTTTTGTGATGTTTTATGGCCAGACTTTGATGAGCGAGCATTTAGCGATGCTGTTGCCGCCTTCGTGAGTCGCGAGCGTCGATTTGGTTGCACTGGTGAACAGTTACAGGCGCAGCTTAAGAATAATCAGTTTAATGAGGGTCATTTTGCTTAAGCAACGAATCATCACCGCATTGGTATTGGCACCGCTAGTGCTTGCCGCTATTTTTAAATTGCCGCTTTTCGGTTTAGGCTTAGTATTTGCCTTGGTCATCTTACTTGCCGCGCGTGAATGGTCGCGGGTTGTTTCCGATAAAAACAATCAACGCCTTAGCTTCTTTTTGATTTTTTGCTTGGTATTTGGACTTAGTCTCTGGCAGATACCGTTAAGCTTGGTCGCTCACTCCATATGGTTTAGTGGATTGCTGGCGGTCGCCGTTATCGCTTGGTCCGCTAGCGTTTATTTATTGGCTTCATTTCCATATCGAGCAAAATTTTGGCATAACAATCATTTCTTTAAAGTCATGGTTGGCTTGATTGTACTCGTTCCGTTCTTCTGGTCGTTACTGTTTTTACGCTCTATCGACGAGGATAATCCACTTGTGGGTGGTGCTTGGGTCGTGTATGTGTTTTCGTTGGTATGGGCGGCTGATAGCGGCGCCTATTTTGTAGGTAAGCGTTTTGGTAAACGAAAACTGGCTAAAAATGTGAGCCCTAAGAAGACCATCGAGGGTTTGCTTGGCGGTTTACTGTTTGCAAGTGTTGTCACTATTGCAGCTTTGGTCTTTTTAGATATTCCCGAAGGTAAAACATTGGTGTTAGTTATCGCCAGTGCATGTACGGTGTTAGCTTCTGTTGTTGGGGATTTGGTTGAGAGTATGTTTAAACGTCAAGCAGGGATTAAGGATAGTGGCACCTTGTTACCTGGGCATGGTGGTTTGCTCGACCGGATCGATAGTTTAACGGCTGCAATGCCGGTATTTGCATTTTTCTTCCTACATTGGATGTAAGCGCTAATGACTAAAACCTTGGTTATTTTGGGTGTGACTGGTTCTATTGGTGCGAGTACCTTGAAAGTTGTGCGAGAAAATCCTAACGCTTACCAGCTGTTTGGAGTAAGTGGGGGCTGGAATGTTGCTGCAATGCTGGCTATTTGTGTTGAGTTTCAGCCTAAATTTGCAGTTATGGCTGACGCCGAAAGTAACCAGCAGCTCCGTATCGCTTTAAGAGATTTAGCGCTTGATACCGAAGTGCTTAGTGATGCTGACTCAATCGTTCAGTTAGCGGCAGAACCTGAAGTTGATATGGTGATGGCGGCCATCGTTGGTGCTGCTGGTTTGTTACCGACTTTGGCAGCAGTTCAGGCAGGTAAAACAGTCTTATTGGCGAACAAAGAAGCCTTGGTGATGAGTGGTGCCATTTTTATGGATGCTGCGCGTACTAGTGGTGCGAAAGTATTACCCGTTGATAGTGAACATAATGCCATCTATCAATGTATGCCTGAAGCGGTTCAGCAATCTCTGGGATACTGTGATTTAAAACAACAGGGTATCAATAAAATTTTGTTGACTGGTTCCGGTGGTCCGTTTCTACGTTCTGATGTTGCTATGCTTTCTAGCGTTACACCAAAGCAAGCCTGCGCACATCCCAATTGGAGTATGGGCCAAAAAATTTCGGTTGATTCTGCAACGATGATGAATAAAGGTTTGGAGTATATTGAAGCGAAACGATTATTTAATACCCAACCAAAACAAATTGATGTGATTATTCATCCCCAATCGATTATTCACTCGATGGTGCAGTACTGCGATGGTTCGGTATTGGCGCAAATGGGCCAGCCGGATATGGCGACTCCAATTGCGCATGTGATGGCTTACCCACAGCGCCAAGTTTCGGGCGTAGCGCCTTTAGATTTTTTTAGCCTTGGAGAGTTAACCTTTACCCCTCCCGACTTTTCCCGTTATCCTTGTTTGAAGTTGGCGATCGATGCTTGTTATGACAGTCAAACCGCAACCACTTGTTTGAATGCGGCCAACGAGCAAGCTGTGAGTGCCTTTTTAGCGAAACGAATAAAATTCACACAGATCGCTGACGTTGTAAGCGTTTGTTTAGATGATTTATCGTATATGGGTCAAGACTCGGAACTTTCGGTGTTACTTGAGGTCGACCAATGGGCACGAATGCACGCTGGTAAAGTGATAAAAAGGATCTGTGGATGAACGATGTGATTTGGAATGCCTCCTTTTTTGTTATTACTTTGGGCATTTTGGTTACCGTACATGAATTTGGTCACTTTTGGGTGGCTAGACGTTGTGGGGTAAAAGTTGAACGATTTTCGATCGGTTTTGGAAAGGCTCTTTGGCGGAAAACGGGTACGGATGGCACCGAGTATGTGGTTGCGCTCATTCCTTTAGGTGGCTATGTTAAAATGCTTGATGAACGTGTCGCGCCAGTCGCAGCAGAGTTTCGTTCGCAAGCTTTCAATAATAAGAGTTTAACTCAGCGTAGTGCAATCGTTGCTGCTGGACCTGTAGCTAACTTCGCTCTGGCAATTTTGGCTTTTTGGTTGATGTTTGTGATTGGTGTTCCTGCGGTTAAACCAATCTTGGGCGATATCGAAGCCAATAGTGTGGCGAGTCAAGCGGGTTTACGTGCGGGTCAGGAGATCATTGCTATTGCTGATCAGCGCACCCTAGATTGGGAGAGTGTCAACCTTGCTTTAGTGAGTCACCTCGGTAGTGACTCATTAGCCTTTAAAGTGAGACAAGCACACTCCAGCCGAGAATCTACGATAATTTTGGATACTCAGGATTGGCACTTAGATAGTCAGCAACAGAGCCCCATCCTGAGTTTAGGCCTACGGCCATATAGTCCTGAAGTTTCTTTACTGGTGGCTCAGGTGGTGAATGGTAAGCCTGCAGACCTAGCGGGGATTCAAGTGGGTGACCGCTTAGTGGCTGTTGATGGCCAAAGATTAAGCCAGTGGCAAGAGTTTGTTAAATATGTTCAGGCTAGGCCTTCACAAACATTACAATTAGAGTTGGCTAGGAATGGACAAAAGCAACTGATTAGTATTTCTCCGGAGAGTCGAGAGTATCAAGGTGTTGTCACCGGATATGTCGGTTTAGCACCAGAAGTGGCGAACTACCCAGAAGAATATCGTATTGATTTACATTATGGTTTTTTTGAATCAATTGGTAAATCCTTGGAACGAACTTGGCATTTAAGTAAATTGACCATCGTAATGATTGGTAAATTAGTGACAGGGGTTGTTTCATTAGATAACCTTAGCGGCCCAATCTCTATTGCTAAGGGTGCGGGAGCAACGGCTGATTATGGTTTAGTTTATTTTTTAGGGTTTATAGCCTTGGTCAGTATCAATTTGGGCATTATTAATCTATTTCCATTGCCGGTACTTGATGGTGGTCATTTGGTATTTTTTGCGATTGAAGCGGTGACAGGTAAACCGGTTTCAGAGCGTGTACAAGAGATAGGTTTTAGGATCGGTGCAGCATTAGTCATGGCGCTTATGGGGCTGGCTATTTTTAACGATGTTATGCGCTTATAACAAATTTAATAGGACGTTTTCTTTTCTTATGTTCAAAAAGCAGTTAGTTGTTGGACTCATTCTGGCTTGTATTACTGGTTCATCTTTTGCTGAAAGTGAATCTGCGTTTACGGTTGCAGACATTCGTATTGAAGGATTACAACGGGTTTCGTTGGGGGCCGCGTTATTACAGATTCCGCTACGTATTGGTGATGACGTTGATAGTGGGCAAATCAGCGATAGCATTAAGCGTTTATATGGCAGTGGTAATTTCGAAGATGTTAAAGTCTTTCGCGATGACCAGACCCTGATTTTTAAAGTCTTAGAAAGACCGACTGTGAGTAATATTGAATACTCAGGTAACAAAGATATTAAAACTGAGCAGTTGGAAGAGTCGTTGCGCTCTTCTGGGATCAAAGTGGGTGAACCATTAGATAAGACCAATTTACGCAATATTGAAAAGAGCCTCGAAGACTTTTATTACAGTGTTGGTAAATACAGCGCTCGGGTAACGGCCATTGTCACGCCGCTTCCACGCAACAGGGTTGACTTGAAATTTAACTTTCAGGAAGGCCTTTCAGCTGAAATTCAACAAATCAATATTATTGGCAATAAGAAATTTTCTTCAGGAGAGTTACTGAAGCGCATTAGTCTGACCGACCGAGCCCCTTGGTGGAATATTCTAGCCGATAAAAAATACCAAAAACAGAAATTGGCTGGTGATTTAGAAACGATCAATAGCTTCTATTATGACCGGGGTTATATCAGGTTTAAGGTGGACTCGACCCAAGTTGCGTTAACGCCAGATAAAAAAGGTATCTATATCACCATCAACGTTGATGAGGGCGAGATCTATAAGGTCGAAAAAGTCGAGCTTTCTGGTAACCTTTTGGATAAAGGTGACGAGATGAATGGCTTAGTGACAATTAAGCCTGACGATACATACAGTGGGGCAGAAGTGACTAAAACGGAAGACTTGTTGTCTAAGTTTTTAGGTCGTTATGGTTATGCTTATCCACAGGTGAATGTCTTTCCTGTGATAAATGATGAAGATAAAACGGTAGTCCTTAATATTAATGTTGACCCTGGGAATCGTATTTATGTACGCCGGGTTAACTTTAGTGGCAATACCATTACCAAAGATGAAGTTCTACGTCGTGAGATGCGACAATTTGAGGGCACTTGGTTATCCAGTCGTTTGGTCGAACAGTCGCGCTCGCGTTTAAGTCGTCTTGGTTTTTTTGAAACGGTAGAAGTTGAGACGGTAAAAGTTCCAGGAACCAATGATAAAGTCGATGTTAATTTCTCAGTGAAAGAGCAGCCGTCGGGCTCGTTTAACGCGGGGATCGGTTTTGGTACAGAATCCGGTCTGAGTTTATCTGCTGGGGTACAGCAAGATAACTTTTTGGGAACGGGTAACAAAGCTGGGGTTAATGTTAGTACCAATAAGTATTCGAAAAATTTCGATGTGAATTTCACCGACCCCTATTTTACCAAAGACGGGGTTAGTTTTGGTGGTCGTTTCTACTACACCGATTTTGAGGCCTCAGAAGCAGGGATCGTCGATTATAATAACGAAACAATTGGCTTGCGAGGCACATTAGGTTTTCCGGTGAATGAAGATAACCGTTTAAGTTTAAGCCTTGGACTGGAACAAAATAAAATTTCGCAATTGAACGCTTATGCTCAGGTTCAACAGTTCTGGAATATTTATTCCAATCACCGAAATGATGATGGCTCGTTAACTTTCCTGAGTCTTGATACTACACTGGGTTGGACGCGAAATACCTTGAATAATGGTTCGATGCCCACTTCCGGTTCGTCTCAATCCTTTAATACTAAAATAACGGTGCCGAGCTCAGATGTTCAGTATTTCAAAATGAGTTTTGATACCCGTCACTTTTTCCCGATTACCGATAATCATGATTGGACCTTCTCTCTGCGAGGCAAAGTTGGCTATGGTAACGGTTATGGGCAAGTTGACGGCAATGACCAAATATTACCATTTTTTGAAAACTTCTATGCCGGAGGTTATTCAAGCCTTAGAGGTTTCCGTTCTAATTCTGTCGGTCCCCGAGCGCTATATGTAGTTGGTGCTGGTGGTAGCAATCAAATCGCAGCTTCCGAAGATTCGGTGGGTGGTAATGCGATTGCCGTCGGTAGCGCGGAAATAATTTTCCCGACGCCGTTTTTAGATGAAGCCTATATTCGTCAAGTGCGCAGCTCTGCTTTTGTCGATGTTGGTACGGTATGGGATACTGAATTTGATTATGATAAGTACAGTCAAATGCAGTGTACAAGCTATTGTGAGCGCTTTGGTGATTACTCGTCACTCGATAGGATCCGAGCGTCTGTTGGGGTATCGATTCAATGGCTCTCGCCGATGGGCCCCTTGGTATTCTCATTAGCTAAACCAATTAAGAGTTATGAGGGCGATCGCTCAGAAACGTTCTCGTTTAATATTGGCCAAACTTTTTAATTTTGATTTAGGAGTCATCTTTTGAAAAAACTAATTACTGCTGTTGCCTTAGCTGCAACGATCAGCATCCCTAGCTTTAGCGTGCTTGCTGATACCAAGATTGCTGTGATCAATATTGCAGAGGTGTTTAAGCAGTTACCACAGCGAGATGCATTACAGAAAAGCTTGAAAGACGAATTTGAAGTGCGAGTACAAGCGGTTCGTTCTTTAGAAGCCGAAATGCAGCGTTTGTATGATAAGCGTGAGAAAGATGGTGAATTGTTGGGTCAGCAAGAGGTGACCAAAATAACCCGTCAATTAGAAACCATGCAGGCTGAGTATAAAATTAAGCGTAAAAACTTAGAAGAAGATCAGCGTCGTCGCGGTGCCGAAGAGCAGCAAAAACTGATGGTTAAAGTTCAAGATGCGGTTGTTGCCGTTTCTAAATCTAAAGGTTATGACTTGGTATTGCCGTTAGATGCGACAGCCTATTCAGTTGATGCATTAGATATTACCAAACAAGTTATTCAACAAGTGAGTAAGAGCAAGTAACTATGTCTTTGAGCCTTGGCCAAATTGCTGAGCAGCTTGGCTTATCTATAAAAGGGAACGCAGAGCAAATTATTACTCGTATTGCGCCTTTTGAAATAGCCAGTGAGCAAGAAATTAGTTTTTTAACTAATGCGAAATACAAGCCTTTGTTGGCCAGTTGTAAGGCTGGTGCCTTAATCTTGAGTCCGAGCGATGCAGCGGATTTCACTGGCAATGTATTACTGAGTGATGATCCTTATGTGAGCTACGCTTTACTCGCTCAGCTATTTGATGACACCCCTCGCTGTGCTACCGGTGTTGCTGATAGTGCCGTGATTGGTGAAGACGTTCAGTTGGGTAAAGACGTTAGTATTGGCCCGAATGCGGTCATCGAAAGTGGTGTTATTCTTGGTGATGGTGTACAAGTTGGTGCCGGTTGTTTTATTGGCTGTTCTGCAAAAATCGGAGCCAATACTAAGTTGTGGCCAAATAGTTGTATTTACCACCGCGTTGAATTAGGCCGTGATTGCCTGATCCAAAGTAACACCGTGATCGGTAGCGATGGCTTTGGTTATGCCAATAAGCAAGGTCAATGGCTTAAGATCCCTCAAGTCGGTAGCGTTGTGATTGGCGATAAAGTTGAGATCGGCGCTTCCGTATCGATCGACCGAGGCGCTTTAGACAACACGATTATCGAAGACAACGTCATCATCGATAACCAAGTGCATATTGCACATAACGTGACGATTGGTTGTGGTACCGCCATTGCGGGGACCACTGGTATTGCCGGAAGTACTCATATTGGCCGTTATTGTATTATTGGTGGTGGTGTTGGTATTAATGGCCATATTAGTATTTGTGATCATGTTACGGTTACAGGTTATTCGATGGTGACTAAATCGATTAGTGAGCCAGGTATGTTCTCTTCTGGCATGCCAATCCAAGCAAATCGACAATGGCGGAAGTCGATGGCTCGTTTAACTCAAATAGACGAGATGCATAAACGTATTGTGAGCTTAGAGCGTAAATTAGACGCACAGCAAGATTAAAAACTTAGGAATAGATTGTGACCAGTAAATTAAATCGCTTAGAAATTCAAGATATTATGGAATTATTACCGCATCGGTATCCATTCCTGTTAGTTGATCGAGTCCTTGATTTCGAAGCCGGAAAAACCTTACATGCGGTTAAAAATGTGACTTATAATGAACCGTTTTTTACTGGACATTTTCCTAGTCAACCAGTGTTTCCCGGTGTTTTAATATTAGAAGCTTTAGCCCAATGTACTGGGATTCTGGCCTTTAAATCAACCACAAAACCTGCAGAAAACGAGCTTTACTATTTTGCAGGTATTGATGGTGCGCGTTTTAAAAGACCTGTCGGGCCAGGGGATGTATTACATTTGGAAGTTGAATTGTTACGTGACCGTCGAGGCGTGGGTAAGTTTAATTGTGTCGCTAAAGTCGACGATGAAGTGGTCTGTAGTGCCGAAATTATGTGTGCTCGCCGCGCTTTCAAATAGGTAGAACAAGTTATGATAGACAGTACTGCAGTCATCCATCCTAGCGCGATCATTGAGGGTGATGTAAACATTGGGGCAAATACCCAAGTGGGCGCTTTTACCATTATTCGTGGTGATGTGGAAATTGGTGAAAACTGTCAGATTGCCTCGCATGTTGTGATTAAAGGGCACACTAAAATTGGCAAAAATAACCGTATTTTTCAGTTTGCTTCGGTAGGAGAAGATTGCCAAGATCTGAAATATGCGGGTGAAGATACTTATCTTGAAATTGGCGATAATAATACCATCCGTGAAAGTGTTACGATCCACCGTGGTACAGCCCAAGATAAAAGTATCACTAAAATCGGTAACAATTGCTTATTTATGATTAACGCTCATGTTGCTCATGATTGTGTGGTTGGTAACGGTTGTATTTTTGCGAATAACGCGACCTTGGCTGGCCATGTCACGATTGGCGATAATGTTATTTTTGGGGGGCAGGCTGCGATCCATCAGTTTGGCAAAGTTGGTTCTTACGCATTTGTCGGTGGCTGCGCTGCGGTAAATAAAGACATTCCTCCTTACGTGATGGCTGTGGGTAACTACGCGCGACCAGTTGCGGTGAATACCGAAGGCTTATTACGTCGCGGTTTTAGTAAGGATGCCATTAAGGCTATTCGCCAAGCGTATAAGGTGTTGTACCGTAGTGGTAATACGCTAGAGCAAGCTTTGACCCAGATAGAGCTTTCCGCTGAGCAATTTCCTGAGGTGAAATTACTAGCTGATTTCCTTAAAGAAAACGGTCGTGGCATCGTTCGCTAATGAGGTCTATTTAAACCGATCATTATGGGGTTTGATTTGCCAAAGCCCATAATGATGACGTCCTACGAGTATCGCTCAAAAGCAAATTTGAGCATCAAAGCATCCTCCCGCACGGCATTTTAAATTCTATTCTCTATTTCTTATATATAAGACCCGGCATTGGCCTTATTCGCCTATTTATTGCACCGGTTTGCGGATCTTCAGAGAGAAGGGTTTTTAGCTGCTAATTAAACAAAAGGCTGCGACACGGTTTTAATGAAAGGAGTGGGGTCTGCTCAGAAGTGAAGCAAGTAAGCGCCTATCGATGACGATGTGCCGAGGGGCTGCTCGGAATATGCTCAGGCATTTTTATTTGCTTGTGGTATTATGCTGGCGGCTGTTTAGATGGCTTAATTTGCTTACTGTTTTAAACTATTTATTTTGCTCGCCAATGAGCCCAATATGTGAATGTTAGAGTCTTAAAAATATAACATAATGATAAATAAAGATAATTTACACATTGCCATTGTTGTTGGCGAAGTTTCCGGTGATATTTTAGGGGCCGGTTTAATTGCAGCGCTGAAGCAGTATTATCCTAATGCTCGCTTTACAGGTATTGCAGGGCCATTGATGCAAGCACAAGGTTGTGAGCCATTATTCGATATGGAAGAGCTCTCGGTGATGGGCCTAGTGGAAGTATTAGGACGTTTGCCGCGGATCTTAAAAATACGTAAGCAACTCATTTCGCATTATTTAGCAACACCTCCCGATGTATATATTGGAATTGATGCACCTGATTTTAATTTGGGTGTTGAACTGAAATTACATAAACAAGGGATAAAGACCGTTCATTACGTGAGTCCTTCGGTTTGGGCATGGAAGCAGAAACGAGTCTTTAAAATTAAGCAAGGCTGCAATAAGATTTTGGTATTTTTACCCTTTGAAAAAGATTTTTATCAGCGTTTTGATGTTCCCTGTGAGTTCATCGGTCATACCTTGGCCGACCAAATACCATTGGACAATCCTCAGTTGCCGGCAACTCAGCAATTGGGTTTAGACCCGCATCGTCAAGTTTTGGCCATTTTGCCGGGAAGCCGCAATGCCGAAATTGCACTACTCAGCCCGGTTTTTTTAGATGTAGCAAAACGCTTGTCGGCAGAGCTCCCCGGCTTGCAGCTTGTCGCCCCGATGGTCAACCCGAGAAGGCGTCAACAGTTTGAGTTATTGATCGCGGAACATGCCCCCGACTTAGATATTTTGTTGCTGGATGGTCAAGCGCGGATGGCGATGACAGCCGCAGATGCGATTTTGTTAGCCTCCGGGACGGCAACATTGGAAGCGATGTTGGTGAAGCGTCCAATGGTGGTGGCTTACCGATTTAAAGCGCTAACTTATCGAATCGCCAAGTTAATTGTAAAAGCTAAATTTGCCGCTTTACCTAATCTATTAGCGGATAACATGATTGTTCAAGAATTCGTGCAAGATGATTGTACCAGTGACAATATTGTTGCGGAACTCAGTCGTTTGTTAAGTGGGGATAATCGTCAATTATTGGCCAAGTTTACTCAGTTACATCAAATTATTCGGTGCGGTGCCGATCAAAAAGCAGCTAAAGCCGTGATTGATGTGATCAATAGCTAAACTCTGGCGTTGCCCTTCATTGGAGTATTCATGACACAATTTGTATATCCTTCAGGCTTTACAGTTTTTGCTGGCGTTGACGAAGTGGGTCGAGGCCCTTTAGTGGGCGATGTGGTGACCGCAGCGGTTATCTTAGATAAGCAAAGACCGATTATGGGCTTGAATGACTCGAAAAAACTTTCCGAGAAGAAAAGAACGCAGTTAGCCGAGCTGATCCGCCAAGATGCAATATGTTGGGCTATTGGCCGTGCATCACCAGCAGAAATTGATCAACTAAATATTCTTCACGCGACTATGCTCGCGATGAGTCGGGCAGTTGCAGCCCTCTCGGTTCAGCCTGAATTTGCATTAATCGATGGGAATCGAGAGCCACAGCTGAACATACCATGTCAGGCGATTGTCAAAGGGGATGGTTTAGTCGCTGAAATTAGCGCCGCTTCTATTATCGCTAAGGTGGTTCGGGACGAAGAGATGAATCAGTTAGATTTAAAGTACCCAAAGTATCAATTTGCCAAACATAAAGGCTATCCAACGGCAGTACATTTGGCAAAATTAAAAGAATATGGCCCAATTGAAGAGCACCGTCGTAGTTTCAAACCCGTTAAAAACGTATTAGGAGATCTTTAGTTGTCAGATAGCGTTAAATCACCAGCTTTTGTGCATCTGCGGGTTCACTCCGATTTTTCTATGCTTGACGGCCTGAAAAAAGTGAAACCGATTGTTGCGAAAGCGGCAGAAATGGATATGCCAGCGATTGCGTTGACCGATCAGACAAACTTTTGTGGTTTAGTGAAGTTTTATGGCGAAGCGCATAACCAAGGTATTAAGCCAATAATCGGTTGTGATTTTTTTGTTAGATCCGATGACTTTGCTGATGATTTATTTCGCTTGGTATTACTCGCTAAAGATAACCAAGGCTATCAAAATATCACGATGCTGATTTCTCGAGCATATTTGCGCGGTCAGTTTCAAGGGAAGCCAGTGATTGATAAAGCCTGGCTTGTCGAATATGCCCCTGGTGTTATTGTTCTTTCTGGTGGGCGTCAAGGGGATGTGGGTAAAGCTTTGCTAAAGGGGAATCAGCCGCTGGTAGAAAGTTGTATCAACTTCTACCAACAAGTATTCCCTGATAATTTCTTTCTTGAATTGATCCGCACGGGTCGCTCAGACGAAGAAAATTATTTACATATGGCGGTTGAACTAGCCAGTCAACGTCAGTTGCCAGTTGTCGCAACCAATGAAGTGGTTTTTTTAGAAGAAGAGCAATTCCAACCTCATGAAGTGAGGGTTGCTATCCATGATGGCTTTGCCATCGATGATAGCCGTCGACCTAAAAAATATAGCTCTCAGCAATACTTGCGTAGTGAACAAGATATGTTGGCATTGTTTGCTGATATTCCCGAGGCTCTGCAAAATTCGGTAGAAATCGCTAAACGTTGTAACGTGACAATACGTTTAGGGGAGTATTTCTTACCTGATTTCCCGACTGGCGGTCTTCCCATCGATGAATATTTTTGTCAGGTGTCGCGGGATGGTTTGGAAGAGCGGCTTGAGTTTTTATTTCCTGATCCCGAAGTACGTAAACAGCGTCGCCCCGAGTATGACGAACGTTTACAGATTGAACTTGACGTAATTAATCAAATGGGATTTCCCGGTTACTTTCTTATCGTAATGGAGTTTATCCAATGGAGTAAGGATAACAATATTCCGGTGGGGCCGGGGCGGGGTTCTGGTGCCGGTTCTTTGGTGGCTTATGCACAAAAAATCACTGATTTAGATCCCTTAGAATATGATCTATTATTCGAACGTTTTTTGAATCCCGAACGGGTTTCAATGCCTGATTTCGATGTTGATTTCTGTATGGACCGACGCGACGAGGTGATCGACCACGTTGCTGAATTATACGGTCGTGATGCGGTATCACAGATTATCACTTTCGGTACCATGGCTGCTAAGGCGGTGGTTCGCGATGTAGGGAGGGTGCTTGGCCACCCTTATGGTTTTGTGGATCGAATTTCTAAACTTATTCCACCTGATCCAGGAATGACCTTGGCCAAAGCGTTCGAAGCGGAACCTCGGCTACCAGAGCTGTATGATAGTGACGAAGAAGTTCGTGAACTCATCGACATGGCTAGGGTTCTTGAAGGCGTCACGCGAAACGCTGGTAAACACGCCGGGGGGGTGGTGATCTCACCCACCACAATTACCGACTTCGCTCCGCTTTATTGTGATGCGGAAGGTAAGAATCCCGTAACCCAATTTGATAAGAACGATGTTGAATATGCTGGTTTAGTTAAGTTTGACTTTCTGGGCTTAAGAACTTTAACCATTATCCAGTGGGCTCTGGATATGTTGAATCCAGTGTTGCAGGCAAAGGGTGAACCGCCCATTGATATTGCAGCGATTTCCACCACCGACCCGAAGTCGTTTAAGGTCTTGCAAGCTTGCCAAACCACCGCTGTGTTCCAGCTGGAATCTCGCGGGATGAAAGATTTGATCAAGCGGCTCAAACCCGATTGCTTCGAAGATATGATTGCACTGGTGGCTTTATTTCGTCCGGGACCGCTGCAGTCGGGCATGGTGGACAACTTCATCGAGCGGAAACATGGCCGCGAAGTGGTGTCTTATCCCGATGAAACTTGGCAGCACGAAAGCTTGAAGCCGATCCTCGAACCGACCTATGGCATCATCTTATATCAAGAACAAGTGATGCAGATTGCTCAGGTTCTGGCTGGTTATACGCTTGGCGGCGCAGATATGTTGCGTCGTGCAATGGGTAAGAAAAAACCCGAGGAAATGGCAAAGCAGCGCGCGGTATTTGAAGATGGCGCTATCAAAAATAATGTCGACGGCGAGTTGGCCATGAAGATTTTTGATTTGGTAGAAAAATTTGCTGGTTATGGCTTCAATAAGTCTCACTCGGCAGCTTATGCTTTAGTTTCCTACCAAACGCTATGGATGAAGACCCATTATCCAGCTTATTTCATGGCTGCGGTGATGTCGGCGGATATGGATAATACCGACAAAATTGTTACCTTAGTGGACGAGTGTAGCAATATGGGCTTGCAGTTAGTGCCGCCCGATGTAAATACTGGCTTATTTAAGTTTTCGGTAAATGAGCAAGAACAAATTGTTTACGGGATCGGTGCGATTAAAGGGGTTGGGGAAGGTCCAATTGAGGCTATTTTGGCCGCTCGGCAAGACCGACCATTTATTGATTTGTTCGATTTCTGCAGCCGACTGGACCTGAAAAAAATTAATCGTCGAGTCATTGAAAAGCTCATTATGGCTGGAGCCTTGGATAAACTTGGCCCACACCGCGCTGCGCTGATGGCGACCTTACCCTCGGCAATGAAGGCCGCTGCCCAGCAAGCCCAAGACACGGCTCGAGGTCAAGAAGATTTGTTTGGGGTGTTGACGGTTGAAGATGATGTTCGGCCTAGCTTTGTGGAACAGCCCAAGTGGAGCGAAAAAGTTTGGTTGGAGGGAGAAAAAGAAACCCTTGGTTTGTATCTTACTGGCCATCCGGTGAATCGTTATATTAAAGAGTTTCGACATTATACCTCTGGCCGCTTAGTGGATATTCGTCCAACGTCTCGAGATACCACTTCTACGGTGGCTGGTTTGGTATTATCCACGCGAGTGATGATGACCAAGCGGGGCTCGAAGATGGGACTGATTCAGCTGGATGATAAAAGTGCCCGCTTAGATATTATGTTCTTTAGCGAAGCTTTTGAAACCTATCAAGAATTACTCGAGAAAGATCGCATGTTGGTGATTCAGGGACAGGTCAGCGTTGATGATTTCTCCGGAGGCATTAAAATGACAGCTAGAGAAGTCATGGATCTGTCGACGGCTCGTGAGCGTTGGATGAAGAACTTACATTTAAGCTTGTCTTGTGAGCAGCTTAGTGAAGTTTTTTGGCAACGTTTTTACACAATTTTAGAGCCTTATCGCGCGGGGACTTGTCCGGTCACGATAAGTTATGAGGGCGATCGCGCCAGCGGCATGTTAAGCTTAGGCACCGACTGGCGGATTACGCCGAGTGAAGATTTAATAGAGGCGTTGACCCAACTATTGGGACAACAGCAAGTCACCCTAGAATTTAATTAAGAATAAGATTATATGAATCCCAATTTTCTAGAGTTTGAGCAGCCGATTGCCGAGCTGCAAGCACAAATCGAAGAGTTACGTATTGTGAATGAAGATTCTGTAGATGTTGATCTACAAGATGAAATTTCTCGTTTACAGGAAAAACAAAACGATTTAACAAAAAAAATATTTTCAGATTTAGGTGCTTGGCAAGTTGCGCAGTTAGCGCGTCATCCCAATCGTCCTTATATGCTTGATTATATTGAGCATATATTCACTGATTTTGATGAATTGGCCGGTGATCGCGCTTATGCCAACGACGAAGCTATTATTGGCGGGATGGCGCGTTTGGATGGCCAACCGGTGATGGTGATTGGTCAGCAAAAAGGTCGCGAAACCAAAGAGAAAATTCGACGAAATTTTGGTATGCCAAAGCCTGAAGGCTATCGTAAAGCCCTTCGTTTAATGGAAATGGCTGAGCGCTTTAAAATGCCCATTATCACTTTTATTGATACTCCAGGGGCTTACCCTGGTGTAGGAGCAGAAGAGCGTGGGCAAAGTGAAGCGATTGCCAAAAACTTATTGGTGATGTCTGGCCTTAAGGTCCCCACGATTTGTACCGTGATTGGTGAAGGCGGTTCCGGTGGTGCTTTAGCGATTGGCGTCGGTGATCGAGTCAATATGTTGCAATACAGTACTTATTCGGTTATTTCTCCAGAAGGCTGCGCGTCTATTTTATGGAAGAGTGCCGATAAGGCTCCGGTTGCTGCCGATGCAATGGGCATTACTTCAGAACGACTTAAAGAGCTGGATCTAATTGATGACATCGTTGTGGAACCATTGGGCGGAGCACATCGTGATGTGGCAATGATGGCGCATAACCTGAAAATCAAGCTATTGAGTGATTTGGAAACGTTAACGGCTTTAGACGTTGAAACCTTGCTTGAGCAACGCTACCAGCGTTTGATGTCCTACGGTTACTGTTAACTGTTTATTGGCATTGAGCCTTAAAGGCTTCAATGCCCGTTTTTCTAGGATTAGCAGTGTCACTTTTTCGCAACTTTGAGCGGTCTTTTACTAAACTGGATATTCCATTTACCAAGGTAGTGGTCGCTTATAGTGGTGGATTAGACTCTAGTGTATTGCTTAAACTTAGCCAGCAACTTTTCACTAAACACCCTCATATAGCACTTGTTGCGGTTCATGTGAATCACGGTTTACAACAACAGGCGAAGCAATGGCAGCGACATTGCCAAGAACAAGCTGAACTGTTCGGTGTGCCTTTTGTCGCGGAGTCTGCCGAGCTTCAAATAAAACCCCGAGAAAGTATTGAAGCTGCTGCGCGAACTGCTCGTTATGCGGCATTAGCAAAACATGTTGATAGTGAGAGCTTGTTATTAACCGCACATCATGCGGATGATCAGTTTGAAACTTTGATGCTTGCCTTAAAAAGGGGGAGTGGCTTAAGCGGTTTAGCGGCAATGCCAGATTGTCGCCGTTTTGCCCAAGGACATCTATTTCGGCCTCTATTGGTTTCAACTCGCGCTGATTTACAGTGTTATGCTCAAGAATCAGACTTATCTTGGATTGAAGATCCGAGCAATCAATCGATGCAATTTGACCGTAATTTTTTACGCCATCAAGTCTTACCCGAGCTCACTCAGCGTTGGCCTCAACTACTCCAGACAGTGCAGCGAAGTGTTACCCATCTACAGGAATCTAAACACCTAATTGACGAACTTGCCGAAAGTGATATGCGAAATTGTGCGCTTGCAGACTCGATAGATTGTGCTCAATTATTACTATTATCTGAGGCGCGTTGTAAGAATGTGTTGCGATTTTGGCTGAATGCCCAGAGCTGGTCTTATCCGAGTCAGGCTCAGCTGCAACAAGTAGTCGTGCAATGTCAGGCTAAAGCTGATGCTAAGGTGACGATCTCGTTGCCGCAGGGTCAGATCCGCCGATTTAAAGGGCGGCTTTATTTAGTCGATAAAGCTAGTCTATTTGAACAGTCAGAAGTAGATGTCTGGGATATGAATGCGCAACCCTGTTTGGAGTTACAAAATGGAAGTCGTTTAAGTTGGCACAAAGGTGGCCGTTTATTGCCGCCTGGTTCAGCGCAACGAGTTTCTATTCGTTTTCGTGATGAGTTAAGCATCGATAGTTTTAATTCTGCAGAGCGTCATGGGCATCGAAGTATTAAAAAATTATTGCAAGAAGCACATTTAAAACCTTGGTTGCGTAATCGCATCCCTTTTGTATTTTATGATGAGCACTTGGTCGCAATTGCCGATCTCTACACGAGTAAAGCATTTCTAGCTGAGCGTTCTGAAGGGATAAGGCTAAAATGGCAGGCGAGTCATTAAGCTACAGTATTTGTCTTTGCTTGATTGAGATAAGTTACATGGGCATTTCTGAGCGAAGCGAAGGGCCCAAGCATTTCTTTTAAATATTACTTGTCATTCATTTCGGCCCAAGACAGTTTTAGTGATAAATAATCGCAATGATGAGGCTTCAAGCGCTAGCTGCCTTGCTAGATCCGATCCCCTAAGCTATTAATTTTTTTGTGTGTCAGACTTATCTGCATAGAGCTGAGTATCGGCCTGTTGGATTAATTGCTTACTATCTAATCCTGGTGTCCAAGAACTCACACCGATACTGGCCGAAACATTATATTGGGCTAATAAAGGAGTATTTTGTAGCTCTTGATTCAAACGATTGATCACCATTCGCGCCGACTGTTCGGTCGCGGGTCTGAGTAGCATGGCAAATTCATCGCCGCCGATCCGAAAAGCTTGGTCACCGCTACGGATGACAGATTGTAACACCTGCGCAAAGCTGATGAGTACTTGATCTCCCACTGGATGCCCAAGTGTATCGTTAATTTCTTTGAACTTATTTAGGTCTAGTAGCATTAATACGAGACCTGCATCTTGTTGCTGGTTTTGCCTCGTTTGCTGTTTAATTGAGGTATTCAATGATTCGTCGAAATGGGCTCGATTACCAATACCTGTTAAATAGTCATTTCTGACTCGCTCTTGTAAGCGATTAATTTGTAAGGCATGTTTTAATGGCAATTGAAGCAACTGGACTAGTTGGCGGAGTTTTGATATCTCGCCTTGTTGAAAGGGAGTGTCACGAGTAAAGGTCGCAATGGCTAAGCTATTTTGTTTATGGTTTAGGCTAAAGCTACGATAATAGCGTTGTCCTTCAAACAGGCTCACTTGCTGTTGGATATCGTCACTCACTAGACGCAAAGCAGAAAAATTCACAAAGCGAGTTGCCATAGCGGCAAAGTTTTGCAGTAGCTCCTCTAGCTGCAAGCTTTCTTGTAGGGAGTCTATAATACTCAGTTTTTGTATAGGATTTAGCTTCGCGTCATTAGGAAAATGCGATACTTTTCCATGACTTACTACTTCATTTTGCGCTAATTGTAGAGAATCCATAGTGACTTTACTCATCGTTAAATCTTTAAATCGGCGTCAATAACGCTGCTCTATTAGATATAAAGCAAATCTTGGGCCAATTAATCCTGAATAAAAGTCAAAATCTTGTCAATCTGTGCTGATGCGTCTTTATAGCCATGGTTGAGTAAGCAAGTGGTGTAGGCTTGTTCAAACATCAAAAAGCTGGTAATTGAAGAGGGTTTAGCTTGTTTAATCCCAAGAGTGGCTAGCATTAGCTTGACGCTTAAAGGGAGGTGCTGGTAATAGTTGTGGGCGAGTTGGTCAAAATCAATGCTTGGTTTAATGCTGAGGCTTGTAATCGGTCGTAAGTTTAATTGCTGTTGTTGTTGTTCGCTGAGAAGTTCGATGGTGCGATTAATTCGTTCGAGCCGCTCTAGATCTGAGTTTAAGGTGTCGGAAAAGATTGAATCCAACAAATGACCTGCAATTGCAGCGCTATTCGGCGCTAGGGGAGTCAGCATTGATGATGAGCGACGTTGTTGCTCTAAGTGGATGGTGACTATTTTATCTGCGCCTAAGTGGATGGCTGGGCTGAGGGGGCAAAGCTGATGAATCGAACCATCGCCGTAGTAATCTTGTCCTACTTTTGCAGCAGGGAAGATTAAGGGAATAGCGGCAGATGCTAGCAAGTGGGTTGTGTGGATTTGGGTCTTATGACCTAATCTTCGTGCTCGCTGCCAGTTTTGCTGAGCCTCTTCAGCTTGAAAGAATGATAGTGAGTTACCGTCTTGATAATTTGAAGCGGTAACCGCTAAGGCATGTAAATGTTTACTTGCGATATTTTGGTCTATTCGCTTGTAGTTGAGATAGTTATTGAGTAATTGTTGTAAGGGTTCGTTGTTTAACAGTGAAAATCCATGTTGACGGCCATAATCGGCATGTAAGCTTTTACAAAGCAGAGACGACAATTGTTTGGCAATCGTGAGGCCGTCAGTTTTGAATACTTGTTTACAATGAAAGTTTCGCCAAATATATTCGAGTTTTTTAACGCCAAGTCGAAAGCAAGATGCATAAACCGCTAGCGCGGTTGCATTAATCGCCCCCGCTGAAGTACCACAAATAATTTGAAAAGGACTGGCGTGATTACGAGGATATTGTTCGGCAATAGCCTTGAGTACCCCGACTTGATAGGCAGCTCTAGCCCCTCCTCCTGTGAGTACTAAAGCGACTTTTTTATTGGTGTGGTTATTAGCTTTTGGATCCATAATTATATGTTAGCACAGCCATTTATAAACGTTTGTTTGGAGCATCAGGACAAACGACAATAAAAAAGCTGGCTATAGCCAGCTTCTAAAGTTTGCAGGTTGCGGATTAAAATTGTTCAAAAACTTGCTCAATGGTTACTTCAACCTTTTCACCACTGCGTCGGTTTTTGTATTCAATTACACCTTTATCCAAACTACGATCACCAATTACAATTACATGTGGAATTCCAATTAACTCAATGTCGGCAAACATCACGCCTGGGCGTTCTTTGCGATCATCAAATAATACTTCGATTCCGCGCTGTTTGGCTTCTTCATAAAGCTTGTTGGCGACTTCTTGAACCCGATGAGATTTATGCATGTTCATGGGAACGATCGCAAGGGTAAACGGCGCGATGGCTTCCGGCCAAGTAATGCCGTATTTATCATTGTTTTGCTCGATTGCTGCGGCAACGATACGCGATATGCCAATGCCGTAACAGCCCATGGTAAGGACTTGATTTTTTCCTTGCTCGTTGAGAACAGCAGCATTCATCGATTTGGCATAAGCTTCGCCTAGTTGGAAAATATGGCCAACTTCAATCCCTCGTTTAATCGAAAGTGTACCAGAACCGCAAGGGCTGGGGTCACCTTCAATGACATTGCGTAAATCAGCAACCTCTCCAAGGGCGACATCGCGATCCCAGTTAATACCAAAGAAGTGCTTATCATCGATGTTTGCTCCCGCGCCAAAGTCACTGCAGTGTGCGGCACTTCTATCGACAATTACTGGGATTGCTAAATTGACTGGACCGAGGGAGCCTGGACCTGCACCAATGACTGCTCGAATCTCTTCTTCACTGGCAAACTCTAAAGGCGCTGCAACTAGCTCAAGTTTTTCGGCTTTAATTTCGTTAAGCTCGTGATCGCCTCGAAGAATTAGCGCGATAAGTTGGTGCTCTGATGTTTCACTTGCTTTAACAATCAGGGTCTTCACTGTTTGTTCAATGTTAAGCTCAAATTGCTCTACTAATTCAGCGATGGTTTTTGCATTAGGGGTCGCAACTTCGCGCATCTCTTGACTTGGCATCGCACGCTCACCTTTAGGAGGAAGCGCTTCGGCTTTTTCAATATTGGCGGCGTAATCACTGCCATCAGAGAACACAATTGCATCCTCGCCTGACTCTGCAAGTACGTGAAATTCGTGTGAATGACTACCACCAATGCTACCCGTATCGGCTAATACGGGGCGATACTCTAAGCCTAGGCGTTCAAAAATACGACAATAGCTTGCATGCATCTCATCATAAGTCTCTTGTAAGGACTCTTCAGACAAATGGAAAGAGTAGGCATCTTTCATCAAGAATTCACGCGAGCGCATCACACCAAAACGAGGACGGACTTCATCACGGAATTTGGTTTGAATTTGATAAAGATTTAGCGGCAGTTGCTTGTAGCTATTAATCTCTTTTCGGACTAGTTCTGTGACCACTTCTTCGTGGGTTGGGCCTAATACAAAATCGCGTGAATGGCGGTCTTTAAAACGTAATAACTCGGGACCAAATTTGTCCCAGCGACCGGTTTCATGCCATAAATCACTTGGTTGAACAACTGGCATACGGATCTCAACAGAACCACTGGCGTTCATTTCTTCACGAACAATTTGTTCAACTTTAGAAAGCACTCGCAAGCCATTAGGGAGCCAAGTGTAAAGACCTGAGGCCAGCTTTCTAACCATGCCTGCACGTAGCATCAATTGATGAGATACAATCTCAGCATCACTTGGCGTTTCTTTCTGGGTAGCCAGAAGATATTTGCTAGAACGCATATCTGTCCTTTCATTTTATTAGTAGTAAATTGCGGCGATTGTAGCAGGCTAACTATTGTCTGTCAGGCCTTGTCACGTCGGTCACCGATGATTTTTGCAGGGTTTCCGGCAACAATCGCCCATTTGGGAATATCTTTGGTGATCACCGAGCCCATACCAATGACCGCATGGTCTGCAATCGTGACACCATCAATGATACAACAATTAGCACCAACCCAAACATCTTGGCCGATACGAATGCCTTTCGAGGTATTGTTTTGTTGCCAAACAGGGGTGTCAGGATGCATGCCATGATTAAAGGCGTATATTTTAACGCCATTGGCGATTCGGCTGTGGTTGCCAATGGTTACGCCCTTCTTCCCGCCATCAATTGAGCAGCCATGATTAATGGCAACATCTTCTCCGATTTGAATAGGCCCATGCAAAAAGCATTGAGCGGCCACGAAAGTGCGTGCGCCAAGTTCAATGTTTCGACCCGGTTCTGCAAATAGTTGGGCGTCGGGGGCGATGAAGCAATGTTCTCCAAAAGCAACGGTTTCCAGAGCACTTAGTTGTTGTTGTAGTTGCTGTTGCCAAGGTGTTGCCCACTCTAGGTGTTTCGCTTTGAGTTTAAAATATAACCAGGGCATCCATGCCAAACGTTGCTTATGTTGGCTCTGATAGTCGGGTGGCTTAACAGGCATGCTGCACCGACAGAATAAGTAACTGCTGCGCTTCTGAAGGTAAACCGAATACCTGCCAGCGAAGGTTAAATTGGTAGAGTCTCACGCCATAAACTTTGTCATCCAGTTTAAGGCGTTTATAAGCGGGTCGCGGATCTTGCGCTAAGACTTGCTCGATGACTAAAGATTGTTCGGTGTTTATATTAAGCTGCAGCGCTTGTTGTTTCGCGGTGTCTGTCCAGCCAACAGATAATTCTGATCTGGGTTGGTTTTGTGCATAGCCTGCTTTTGCGTCGATAACACTGTCACTATAGGGAAGGTAGGGTTTAACATCATATATTGGGGTGCCGTGAACCAAATCCCCACCTTTAAAATGTAACACTGGGGCGCTTGTATTGCGTTCTACATGGCTTAGTTCCATCAGTGAGAGTCCAAGATGATTCGGTCTAAAACTTGAGCGAGAAGCCAATACGCCGACTTTTTTATTACCGCCTAAACGTGGGGGACGAACTTTGGCTTTCCAACCAGCTGAAATGTTTTGATGGAAAGCAAACATTAACCAAAAGTGACTAAACTGCTCAATTTCATCGAGCATGTCGAGATCATTGAAAGGTGCTGTAAATATCAGTTGAGTCGAGATTGCAGTGACTAAACCGGGTTGTCGAGGGACTGAAAATTTCTCAGCGTATGGTGACTGAATATAGCCTAAAGGCTCAATGGTCAGGCTCATAAATTCTAAATCTTGTAAGCTTTTCCGAAACAACTCAGCATCGCTAGGCATGCTGGAGGCTCATTAATGGGATAACACTGCTGAATGACGACAGCATTTGCGCCTAGTGCGGCCGCTTGTTCACGTAAATCATTACGCGCATCGACCATTTGAGGTGGCGCTTGATTGACTTTTTCTTGGCAACTCACACCTTCTATAATACCTAAGTATTCTGAATTTAAAGGGTCAATATGTTCTTCTGCGTAGATAGTAACATTGGCCGCGGGCAGATAGTTATCGAAATTTTGTTTGTCGATATTGCTGTTGAAAGAGTAATTACCGCTACAAGCTGTAGCCGTTATGGCCAGTGCGGCAAGAAATAATTGGCGCATAATCTTCCTAATAGTTATTTAACTTGAACTGAGTCATCGCTTGAGAGATTAGAGATGTACTTATTGATAATTTGAGGTTTATTATACCATCACTTTGTTGCACTTGCTGATGCTAATTATTTGTGATGAATAACTTGAAGGGTCTGGCGTTTACCGAGGAAGGGGAATGTATAAACCTAATCTGCGTTTTCCGATTAAATCGAGCATAGCGTGGCGCAATAGTTTGCTACTGCTGACCATACTTGTCAGTTTAGCGGGCTGTCTCTGGTTTAGCCAAAGCCAAAATTGGCAACTTTCACCTAGATGGGTAATTTTAGTTGACCTTGGTATTCTTCTATCATCGTTTTTCATTAGTTTTTTATGTCGCTATTACTATCGCCGCAGCGATAGCTACTTCATGCTGGTATTTAGTCTCGGTTTCTTTACCTTGAGCGCTATAGAACTTTGTTTTTTTCTGGTTCGTTACCAACTGTTCTTTTCGTTTTCTGTTGTTAGCCATAGTCATTTAGTGATTTGGGCGGGGTTGATTTCCCGAGGGTGTTTAGCTTTTATTTTATTGACCTCGGGGATGTTAGTGCATCGGCTCTATCGGTTAGCGAACGGCGGTAAAATGAGTCCTTCAGTATTGATTATCGCCAGTGTTAGTTTTGCTTTACTTAGTATTGCCTTTCTATATGTCGTCTCTTTGCCTTTTATGCAAAGTTCATTAAGTTATTTGCAGTTACCCGCAGAGTTTGCAGTGAGCTGTGCTTTTGTTTTGCTGATTGTGTCTTATGGTGTAAGGCTACGCTGGTTAAGTGAACCGCTTGAATATGGTATCTTGATCTTCACCTGTATTCAGTTCGTTTTGTATTTCTGGGCTGCACCATCGCAACTTGCAGCTGATAATTTTATGCAACTTGTTATCGCTTTGAGTAAACTTTTTAGTTACTTGGTCGTGATTGCTGCCGTTTTTTTACAGGCTAAATCTGCTACACCGCTGAATGGCGGGACTCGGACTTTGCGCCGAGAATCTCGCTTGATCCGATTATTTGAACGTTCTCGGAACCGACAATATCCTTGGTTTGTACGGGTTAAAAACTCGCTTAGTAGTTATGTCTCTTTGCTGAGTGCTTGTTTAGTGGTGATGGGCGTGGCTAGCACCTCACTTATATTTTATTTTGCCTTTGTGTCAAGTTTAGAAAATGAACGAAAACAGCAGCTAAGTTTACATAGTTCTATTCAAGTGGAGCACTTGGATCGTCGTATCAAACTCGCTTATGACGAAATAAGTTTATTTTCAAGGCGAGATGTTTTAGTTGGTTTTTTCCAGCAACAATTTATTGAAGGGAATTTTATAAATATAGAGCCCTTATTTTGGAAACCTTGGTTACGTAGCAACATTAATAAGTTATTTTCGAGGGTGCCAGCTTTGCGAGCGGTGCATTTAGTTGTTGTGGCACAAGGTCAACAATTTGATTACCTATCGGTGGCTAAAGGAAAGACACCTGACTCACCTAAATCCTTGCTATTGCTTGCCGCACAGCAGCCTAGCGTGGTGCATGCTCAAGCTATCCGCGAAAATAATGATGATGTCTGGTCTTTGGCTAAGGCTGTGACGAAGAGCGATGGAAAAGTTGCTGCTATCTGGGTGTTTCAATATCAACAAAGTAGTGTGTTTAGTTTGGTATTACAAGAGCCTCCAAGCTATTTAGCCGATCATGGTTTGAGTGATTCAAATGGTGATGATTTGTTAGTTTTCGACGTTAACGGAGAGCGATTATGGCGTAAAGAACAAGTTATTGCTGTGAATGATGAATTTCAAGCTGCAGAGTATCAAAGGGTTAAGCAGCTACTGGCTTCTCCGGTGAAAAATGTCGCGGAACAAGTTATCAAATATGGCTCGTACCTTCTGAGCATCCAGCGATTAGCGTATATGCCTAACAATTCGCAAGAATATTTAGATTTGGTGCTGGTGGCTGATTACCAACGCACAATCGCTGGGTCAAAATTGGCAGCCAAGCAGGCTTTGATCGTGGCCTTAATCGTTATGGGTTTCATGGTGTTATTTGGCTGGTTTTTTGCGCATACCATTGTGTCGCCGTTGCGTTATATCACGCATGCGATGTTGTTGTATGGTAAACGGAATCTTCGAGTCGTTTTACCAGAGCAATCTAATGATGAAGTTGGGGTGCTTGCGAGTACTATTAGTCAAATGATGGCAGGGATTGATAAACGAGCAGAACGGTTAAATAGCCAGTTGCAATCTTCTCGGAAAAATCAACAGCAACTCAAGCTTACACAACAAAAAGCTAAAGTCTCTACGCGAGTCAAAAGTGATTTTTTGGCGATGATGAGCCATGAAGTTCGCACACCTATGGACTGTATCGTCAATATGACTGAGTCATTGAGTTCATCGCCACTCAGTTCAGAACAGATGGAATATGTCAATACGATACGTTTGTCGAGTAAAGCCTTATTAGCCGTGGTAAATGATATTTTTGATTATTCAAAAGTTGAAATGGAGACTATGGCGCTGCGTTTAAATACCTTTAATCTGAAGTTAACCTTATCAGATGTTGTTAAGATGTTTTCCTTGCAAGCAAAGGAGAAACACATTCAACTGCGTTTAGATTATCCAGCTTCATTGCCTAGCTCATTTTTAGGCGATCAAGGGAAGATCCAGCAAATTTTCATTAATTTAGTCAGTAATGCCCTGCGGCATACTGAAGTTGGACATATTACGCTTAGTGTTCAATTTACCGAGCAGTCTACGTTAGGAGAAATGGTTGAAATCTCGGTGAGTGATAGTGGCGTCGGCATTTCTGAGGAAGCACAAGAAGATATGTTTCGCTCTTTTGCCAAGAGCGAAAATCTAAATCATCATTGTTTTGCAGACATAGGTTTAGGCTTGATGATATGCCAGAGACTTACGAGCCTAATGAATGGCGATGTAAAAATTCGCTCACGTCTTGGCTTAGGAACTGAAGTTTCGATTCATTTACCGCTCTCTAGTGTTGATAGCTATGATCAGCATTCTGTGAAGCGAACGATTGTATTGGAACGTCTATATGGGCAAGTTTTACTGATTGAAAGTGACATTGTTAAGCAGCGTATTGTTAGTCATGTTTTGAATAGTTTTGGGCTTAAAGTGATTCTCGCGAATAACGGACATGAAGCGATCGAAATGTTTAAAGGTTGGGGGACACAATTATCCTTGATCCTTATTAATTGCCAGATAGCGGATAAATCTGCCTTTCATGCAAGCTCGGTGATTCGAAACTTAGAGAGTAATACCCAACGGATCCCAATAGTTGGTTTGACCACTGATCTAAATGATGAAATGAAACAAGTTAGTATTGACTCAGGAATTGATGAAATGCTAATTCAGCCCTGTGAACGCGAAGTACTATATGGCTGCCTATCTCAATGGCTTGGTACGAATGCATCCGCGGGTAGGGTTATTCAGTCGAAAACCTAGCCAACTATTGCGTGATGTAAGCCATTTATTGATCTTAGTCTAGTCAATTAAATAAGTAATTATCTGAACAATTGAAATAACCCATTCGCCTTTTAGTGTTGTAGAATCGGTAGTCTAGTTATTAAGATAAAGTGTATTTAATGAAACAAGCTGCAGTTTTCCTCGACCGAGATGGTGTTATCAATCATGACCATGGCTATGTATCTAAGGTTGACGATTTTGAGTTTATTGAGGGTGCAATTGAAGCGATGCAACAGCTCAAAAAAGCTGGGTGGTTATTGGTGGTGGTGACTAATCAAGCAGGTATTGCGCGAGGCTATTTCTCTGAGCAACAGTTTTTAAGCCTAACAGAATGGATGGATTGGTCCCTAGCTGATAGAGGCGTTGATTTGGATGGGATCTATTTTTGTCCTCATCATAAAGATTATGGTAGTGAGGATTACCGAATTGATTGCAATTGTCGCAAGCCAAAGCCGGGAATGTTACTTGAGGCTGCTAAAGAGTTAGGTATTGATTTGACTAATTCCTGGCTGGTTGGCGATAAAGGCTCTGATTTGTTAGCCGCTAAAAACGCCGGAGTAAGCAACCGTATACTGGTGAAAGGACAATATCCGCTTAAAGCTGAAGAACTTCAGTTAGCGAGCAGCCAAGTATCATCATTGAAAGAAGCGGTGAGTATCATTCTGCAAGATGAACGCTAACAAGCATTAGGGTTACCATGAAGGTTCCTCGTGATAATACTTAACTTGCTTGTTTTATCGACATTTTTTAGCCGGATACGCTTGCATTGTTCGATATCTGAGCAGTTAAACAAAAAACTGTGATTTTCTTCAAAAAAGGCTTGCACCGTAAGCGCGGATCCCTATAATGCGACTCCACTGACACGGCGGGCAGCACGCAAAAAGCGCAGCAGCAAGCAGTCAGGGTTGGTAAGGCCTGAGGCTTTATCAGCGGCGGTTAAACGCTTCAAACTTTCCTTAGAAAAGTTCTTCGGAAAAGATTGAAAAAAGCGGTTGACAGTCACCGAGGATGGCGTAGAATGCGCACCTCGCTTCGCAAGAAGCAACGCTCTTTAACAATTTATCAAGCAATCTGTGTGAGCACTCACAGAGCACTAAGCGAAAAAAATTAGCTTAAGTGGACTGGAGTGACACACTGTTTTAACAGTAATAATTTCAGTATTTACTTTGAGCGAAAAAACTTTGATTGAAGAGTTTGATCATGGCTCAGATTGAACGCTGGCGGCAGGCTTAACACATGCAAGTCGAGCGGTAACATTTCTAGCTTGCTAGAAGATGACGAGCGGCGGACGGGTGAGTAATGCTTGGGAATATGCCTTTACGTGGGGGACAACAGTTGGAAACGACTGCTAATACCGCATAATGTCTTCGGACCAAAGGAGGGGACTCTTCGGAGCCTTTCGCGTAGAGATTAGCCCAAGTGGGATTAGCTAGTTGGTGGGGTAATGGCTCACCAAGGCGACGATCCCTAGCTGGTTTGAGAGGATGATCAGCCACACTGGGACTGAGACACGGCCCAGACTCCTACGGGAGGCAGCAGTGGGGAATATTGCACAATGGGCGAAAGCCTGATGCAGCCATGCCGCGTGTGTGAAGAAGGCCTTCGGGTTGTAAAGCACTTTCAGTTGTGAGGAAGGCAATATGCTTAATACGTATATTGTTTGACGTTAGCGACAGAAGAAGGACCGGCTAACTCCGTGCCAGCAGCCGCGGTAATACGGAGGGTCCGAGCGTTAATCGGAATTACTGGGCGTAAAGCGTACGCAGGCGGCTTTTTAAGCCAGATGTGAAATCCCCGGGCTCAACCTGGGAATGGCATTTGGAACTGGGAAGCTAGAGTTTTGTAGAGGGTGGTAGAATTTCAGGTGTAGCGGTGAAATGCGTAGAGATCTGAAGGAATACCAGTGGCGAAGGCGGCCACCTGGACAAAAACTGACGCTCATGTACGAAAGCGTGGGGAGCAAACAGGATTAGATACCCTGGTAGTCCACGCCGTAAACGATGTCTACTAGTTGTCTGTGGGTTTAACCCGTGGGTAACGCAGCTAACGCATTAAGTAGACCGCCTGGGGAGTACGGCCGCAAGGTTAAAACTCAAATGAATTGACGGGGGCCCGCACAAGCGGTGGAGCATGTGGTTTAATTCGATGCAACGCGAAGAACCTTACCTGCCCTTGACATACTAAGAACTTTCCAGAGATGGATTGGTGCCTTCGGGAACTTAGATACAGGTGCTGCATGGCTGTCGTCAGCTCGTGTCGTGAGATGTTGGGTTAAGTCCCGCAACGAGCGCAACCCTTATCCTTATTTGCCAGCACGTAATGGTGGGAACTCTAGGGAGACTGCCGGTGATAAACCGGAGGAAGGTGGGGACGACGTCAAGTCATCATGGCCCTTACGGGCAGGGCTACACACGTGCTACAATGGCATGTACAGAGGGATGCGACCTCGCGAGAGCAAGCGGACCCCAGAAAGCATGTCGTAGTCCGGATCGGAGTCTGCAACTCGACTCCGTGAAGTCGGAATCGCTAGTAATCGTGGATCAGAATGCCACGGTGAATACGTTCCCGGGCCTTGTACACACCGCCCGTCACACCATGGGAGTGGGCTGCAAAAGAAGTGGGTAGTTTAACCTTCGGGAGGACGCTCACCACTTTGTGGTTCATGACTGGGGTGAAGTCGTAACAAGGTAGCCCTAGGGGAACCTGGGGCTGGATCACCTCCTTATTATGAACGTTTATGTTTTGTGACGTGTTCACACAGATTGCTTGATAGAAGATAAAGAGAGAAGTCTGACCTCGAGTTAGGCGAAGGGTTTTGCATTGATGGCAAGGCTCACGAAGGCGCAGTGAGGGCGTGTAGAGAACTACATTACCGAGCGAGCACTGAGTGGTAACGCAGCCAGCGACGCAAAAGACCCGCATAACAGTGTCCCGTTCGTCTAGAGGCCTAGGACACCGCCCTTTCACGGCGGTAACACGAGTTCAAATCTCGTACGGGATACCATTTCTCTCTTGGTTTAAGAAAATAAAGCTAAGCATTATGTTGATACAGTGCTTAGCTTTGGTTTCTAAGAAGCCGAATGCTCTTTAACAATTTGGAAAAGCTGATAAAAAATATCTCAAAAATACGAGTGAAATAACAAGTGTTTTTGGTATTCAAAAAAATAAGGTGATCGTACTCGAGTGGCAGGATTTATACAGCCTGACCATTCAAGTGATTTAAGCGACAACATTTAGGTGTTGTATGGTTAAGTGACTAAGCGTATACGGTGGATGCCTTGGCAGTCAGAGGCGATGAAGGACGTGTTAATCTGCGATAAGCCATGTTGAGTCGATAAAAGACGCAATAGACATGGATTTCCGAATGGGGAAACCCACTGCATTTTATGCAGTATCGTAACGTGAATACATAGCGTTGCGAGGCGAACCCGGGGAACTGAAACATCTAAGTACCCGGAGGAAAAGAAATCAACCGAGATTCTGGTAGTAGCGGCGAGCGAACCCGGATTAGCCCTTAAGCTTCTTATAATTTAGTGGAACAAGCTGGAAAGTTTGGCCGTAGCGGGTGATAGCCCCGTACACGAAAGGTGATTTGAAGTGAAAACGAGTAGGACGGCACACGTGATATGTTGTCTGAATATGGGGGGACCATCCTCCAAGGCTAAATACTCCTGACTGACCGATAGTGAACCAGTACCGTGAGGGAAAGGCGAAAAGAACCCCTGTGAGGGGAGTGAAATAGAACCTGAAACCGTATACGTACAAGCAGTGGGAGCCTCTTTGTGGGGTGACTGCGTACCTTTTGTATAATGGGTCAACGACTTAATTTCAGTAGCAAGGTTAAGCGAATAGCGGAGCCGTAGGGAAACCGAGTGTTAACTGCGCGCATAGTTGCTGGGATTAGACCCGAAACCCGGTGATCTAGCCATGGGCAGGTTGAAGATTGGGTAACACCAATTGGAGGACCGAACCGACTAATGTTGAAAAATTAGCGGATGACTTGTGGCTGGGGGTGAAAGGCCAATCAAACCGGGAGATAGCTGGTTCTCCTCGAAAGCTATTTAGGTAGCGCCTCGGACGAATACTAGTGGGGGTAGAGCACTGTTAAGGCTAGGGGGTCATCCCGACTTACCAACCCTTTGCAAACTCCGAATACCACTAAGTACTATCCGGGAGACACACGGCGGGTGCTAACGTCCGTCGTGAAAAGGGAAACAACCCAGACCGTCAGCTAAGGTCCCAAAGTCATAGCTAAGTGGGAAACGATGTGGGAAGGCTTAGACAGCCAGGATGTTGGCTTAGAAGCAGCCATCATTTAAAGAAAGCGTAATAGCTCACTGGTCGAGTCGGCCTGCGCGGAAGATGTAACGGGGCTAAGCTATGCACCGAAGCTACGGGTACTTGCTTTGCAAGTGCGGTAGAGGAGCGTTCTGTAAGCCGTTGAAGGTGATTCGTAAGGATTGCTGGAGGTATCAGAAGTGCGAATGTTGACATGAGTAACGATAAAGGGGGTGAAAAGCCCCCTCGCCGAAAGACCAAGGTTTCCTGTTCAATGTTAATCAGAGCAGGGTGAGTCGGCCCCTAAGGCGAGACTGAAAAGTGTAGTCGATGGGAAACAGGTTAATATTCCTGTACTTCGTATAATTGCGATGGGAGGACGGAGAAGGCTAGGCCAGCGCGGCGTTTGGTTGTCCGCGTTTAAGGTTGTAGGCTGGACACTTAGGAAAATCCGGGTGTCTAAGGCTGAGGATTGATGACGAGTCACTAAGGTGATGAAGTGGTTGATGCCCTGCTTCCAGGAAAAGTCTCTAAGCTTCAGATTATACGAAACCGTACCCCAAACCGACACAGGTGGTTGGGTAGAGAATACCAAGGCGCTTGAGAGAACTCGGGTGAAGGAACTAGGCAAAATGGTACCGTAACTTCGGGAGAAGGTACGCTGCTGTTGGTGATGGGACTTGCTCCCTGAGCTGACGGCAGTCGCAGATACCAGTTGGCTGCAACTGTTTATTAAAAACACAGCACTGTGCTAAATCGAAAGATGACGTATACGGTGTGACGCCTGCCCGGTGCCGGAAGGTTAATTGATGTGGTTAGCGCAAGCGAAGCTATTGATCGAAGCCCCGGTAAACGGCGGCCGTAACTATAACGGTCCTAAGGTAGCGAAATTCCTTGTCGGGTAAGTTCCGACCTGCACGAATGGCGTAATGATGGCCAAGCTGTCTCCACCCGAGACTCAGTGAAATTGAAATTGCCGTGAAGATGCGGTGTACCCGCGGCTAGACGGAAAGACCCCGTGAACCTTTACTACAGCTTGACACTGAACATTGACCCTACATGTGTAGGATAGGTGGGAGGCTTTGAAGCGTTGTCGCTAGATGATGTGGAGCCGACCTTGAAATACCACCCTTGTAGTGTTGATGTTCTAACGTTGTCCCGTTATCCGGGATGCGGACAGTGTCTGGTGGGTAGTTTGACTGGGGCGGTCTCCTCCCAAAGAGTAACGGAGGAGCACGAAGGTTGGCTAAGTACGGTCGGACATCGTACGGTTAGTGCAATGGCATAAGCCAGCTTAACTGCGAGACAGACACGTCGAGCAGGTACGAAAGTAGGTCATAGTGATCCGGTGGTTCTGTATGGAAGGGCCATCGCTCAACGGATAAAAGGTACTCCGGGGATAACAGGCTGATACCGCCCAAGAGTTCATATCGACGGCGGTGTTTGGCACCTCGATGTCGGCTCATCACATCCTGGGGCTGAAGTCGGTCCCAAGGGTATGGCTGTTCGCCATTTAAAGTGGTACGCGAGCTGGGTTTAGAACGTCGTGAGACAGTTCGGTCCCTATCTGCCGTGGGCGTTTGAGAATTGAAGGGAGCTGCTCCTAGTACGAGAGGACCGGAGTGGACGAACCGCTGGTGTTTGGGTTGTTATGCCAATAGCATTGCCCAGTAGCTACGTTCGGAACTGATAACCGCTGAAAGCATCTAAGCGGGAAGCAGGCCTTGAGATTAATTCTCACTAGGACTTTAAGTCCTCTGAAGGGCCGTTGGAGACTACAACGTTGATAGGCAAGGTGTGTAAGTGCTGTGAGGCATTGAGCTAACTTGTACTAATTACCCGTGAGGCTTAACCATACAACACCTAAAGGGTGTTGCTTATAGATACTTTATTTTAGAACCAAGAGTGCTTGTTATGCTCGTGGGATATATCAGTTTTTTCGAATGTTAAAGACAACAAGTTTTTGCCTGGTGGCAATAGCGTTGTGGAACCACCTGAACCCATGCCGAACTCAGAAGTGAAACGCAACTGCGCCGATGATAGTGTGGGGTCTCCCCATGTGAAAGTAGGTCACTGCCAGGCGCCTATACTAAGCCCTCGTCTGACGACGAGGGCTTTTTTATTGTCTGAGATTTAGCAAGGGCAGCCAAGATGAACTGGTGTTCATGATGATGCGGGCTGCGAAAATTGAAGTCTGATCCTGCGATAAATCAGATAAATGCAGTTTTCACTATATGAAAAAGCCTTTCAGGGTATGAAAGGCTTTTTTGCTTTCTAGACTTCGACTCTTGCGTAGGAAGTTCGGGAAGAATTTGGACGCTCACATCATCTTTCACCAAGACGAGAGCATTTATACCAATTGCATTAATTAATTGAACACTTTGGCCATTCCCTCTGACACAAATGAGTGACTCTCTCTGTATCCTTCCTAAAGGTATTCCATGCGCGTGAAACTTGTTCCACAATTTGCTTATAATTGTTGAACATGCGATTAGACAAACAGCGTTGACGCAGCCATTGCCAAACTTGATCTATCGGATTTAATTCTGGTGAGTACGGCGGCAACTTGATTAAAATGAGATTTGAAAAGGCAAAGGCCGTATCGCTTGTGTGCTAACCCGCACCGTTTACGATAACCACTGCATGTCTACCGGCTGGTGTTGCCTCTGAAATTTGCTGTCAGTGTTTTTCCATCACCTCTTTATTCACCCAAGGGCGAACCAATGCTTCCGTCTTTCCATTCCCCGGGCATTCCGCTCCAAAAATGTAACCGTAGTCGAACTGTTGCTGTTTAACCGCTCTGGGCCGACTCCCTTTTGCAGCCTAAATTTTAGTTGTCTGATTTTGTTGACCAAATCTCGCTTCGTCTTGAAACCAAACATCGACATATGCTCAAGCGCTTGATGTCCGGGGATGTGAAGGATCGTTTCCAGAAGGAAGTTTTTTAAAAGCTTCTTGAGCCTCTTGCGATTGCTTTGGGTGCTTGGAACGGCTGGTTATCCAACTAAATCTAAGTGCATGGTGGAGTCCGTAAATATTTCTATATTGGTCAGGAATACCAAACTGGAGGCTAATGTATAAGCGAATATCTTCAGCAATGAGTCGTCCTCCACCCTTCTTGATAGCGTTGTCTTCAATGAATGAATCGTTTGAGAGTGTCGAGCTGAGGAGCTGATAGTTTGTTAGGCCTTCCAGGACAACTTTTAGAGTGGAGTTCTTCTATAAAATATTTGCTGACCTGCCTTTGGCTACTCCAAGCACTTCCGCTATCTGTGTGCGCTTGTAGCCACGCTTAAAGGGGTAGATAGTCATGAAGCGAATTTTTAATCTAGGATCTGAGGTTTTTTTAAAGAGTCGTTTCAGTTCATCAGGTGTATGCAAGCGGATAAGTACTTGAATGAGCGATAAGCTATTAGATCGGATAGTTAGTGCAATTGTTATTAGATCAGCAGCCTCGAGTTCTTACATATGAGGGTGAATATCTAGAGTTTAGAATTTACATTAAAACCCTTAGAGATTATTCGGGTAATTGTTAACTGCTTATTGAGGCAACAGACATAAAAAAACGAGCTTAAAGCTCGTTCTTTATTTCACTGCTTAATAATTACTGAGCAGTTGAAGTGCTAGTAGAGGTAGAAGTACCACCAGTTACACTATCATTGCTTTGGTTTGATGCGATACCAACTACAGCGGTAGTAGCTACAACACCACCAACAACTGCGCCAGTTACACCAGCAGCACCGCCAGCAGCGCCACCGGCACCAGCTGCACCAGCTGCTGCTTCAGCAGCAAATACATTACCAGACATTGCCAAAGCGGCAGCTGCGACTAAAACTAATTTTTTCATGAAATTTCCCTGTATAAATTGTATAACTATGTCATTGTATGACTTAGTTAAGATGCTTTCCACATCTACTTACATATTTATCACTGATTACGATTATTTTCCAGTGAATCTGCGTTTATAATTTTAGTTCCTTTAGGTAGTTTTGAAAGCGATCTTTGAGTTCGGGGTGACGTAGCGCAAACTCTACGATGGCTTTTAAGTAACCAAACTTGCTACCGCAGTCGTGGCTTTTGCCCAGCATATAATAAGCTTGGGTTGTTTCTTTTTCCATCAAGCTTGCAATTGCATCGGTGAGTTGGATTTCATCTCCGGCGCCAGGTGGCGTTTTGGCCAACTCTTTCCATATCTGCGCAGATAAAACATAACGTCCAACGACAGCAAGGTTTGATGGCGCATCAGCGATGTTTGGTTTTTCAATGGTGGCTACCATATCAGCCGATTCACCGGGTTTGATATTATTGCCATTAATATCGACAATCCCAAATTTGCTGACATCTTCGTTAGCAACCGCTTCAACCATGATTTGACTAGAGCCCGTTTGGTTGTATTTGTTCACCATGTCAGCGAGGTTTTCAGTTTTTAAGTTCGATGTAGAGTCATCTAGAATTACGTCAGGTAACAATACCGCAAAAGGATTATCTCCAATCAGCGGATGTGCACACAGTATCGCGTGCCCGAGGCCCTTAGCAACACCTTGGCGGACATGCATGATGGTGACATCTTTTGGACAAATAGAGCGAACTTCTTCTAATAATTGTCGTTTCACCCTTTTTTCTAAGGTAGCTTCTAATTCAAAACTGGTATCAAAATGATTCTCAATAGAGTTTTTACTAGAATGAGTGACTAAAATTATTTCTTTAATGCCTGCCGCTATTGCTTCTTGGACTACATATTGGATCAATGGCTTATCGACGATGGGCAGCATTTCTTTGGGGATGGCTTTAGTGGCGGGCAACATTCTGGTGCCTAAACCGGCTACCGGTAGTACCGCTTTTTTGACTGATGTAGTCATACTCAGTTCCTTGAATAGGGAGGAATAATGCAGCGCACTTTAGCACGGAGAAATGACAATTAAAATTGAGTTTGTTAAGAAATGGGGAGGCTTTACACGAATTAATAAAATTTCTTTGAGAACATTAACTTAAAGATGAAGTTCGCCCTTGAATAGCTGTTTGATAGCGGGGTCAAGGGCGAGTGTTGTATCGAAAGGCTAAATCATTAATTTACTCGACATATAGATTATCTTTATTATCCAAGTAAATTTTTTCTCCGATCCCTGGTACTAAGACAATTTGTTCAATGTTCTTAAAGTTGCCATGGGTTTGACGATATTCAATGATAGCTAATGATTTACTTTTACCTACGCCTTTGAGTGTCACTAGTTGTTCGGAGTTGGCGGTATTTAGGTTTAATACTTGGTTTGTTTCTTGGGCATAAACGTAGTTCATACTAGCAAGACAGAATATTAGAATTAGTCTTTGGATCAATCTCATGGTTTGCTCCTTTTGTGCTTAAACCATGGTTAACCTTAGAATAAATAGTTAAATAACAAATCACTCAATTGGGTTATTTAGATATGTACTACTAGTAGAAAGCTAGGCAGTAGACTTTGCCTAGGGATCTTTTAAGGAAGTGCTTTCTTGAAGGGTTTCACGATGACCTTAGCGTATACGCCGGCTTCGACATATGGATCGGCATTTGCCCAAGCGACGGCTTGCTCCAAGTTTTGAAATTCGGCGATAACTGTTGAACCGGTGAATCCAGCTTCAGCAGGATCCTCTGCATCAATCGCTGGGTTTGGGCCTGCGACCAGCAGTCGTCCTTCATTTACCAGTGCTTGCAGTCGTGCTAAGTGGGCGGGTCTGGCTTGTTTGCGTTGTTCTAGGCTATTTTCTACGTCTTCAGCAAAAATTACATACCACATGCTTAATTATCCTTTTTTTCCGATAGCGATTGCTGCTGTTCTTTAGGGAGATGTTTATACAGATAAGCAACAGTTGCAACGGTGAATACCAAGGTTAGCCCAAGTAATCCAAATACTTTAAAGTTCACCCAGAAGTCTTCTGAAAAGTTAAAAGCGATGTAGAGGTTAAGCGTGCCACAGCTCATAAAAAAAAGAGCCCAAGCAACATTCACTTTACCCCATATGGATTCAGGAAGCGTCATCTCCTTACCAAGCATTTTTTTGATTAAGGGACTTTTGAAAACAAACTGACTGACTAATAAGACTAAACCGAATAGCCAATTGATCACTGTGGGTTTCCACTTAATAAAGTCATCATCGCGTAGAATTAGCGTGAGACCACCAAAAACCAAGATCAAGACAAAGGAGATTAAATGCATCTTCTCAATTTTTTTATTTTTTATGTAAGAGGCTGCTAAGAGAAGCGCTGTGGAAATGATTAACGCGAAGGTTGCTGCATAAATATCTTGCATTTTGTATACAGCGAAAAAAATGATCAATGGAATGAATTCGAAAAATTGTTTCATAATTCCTCAGGGCTAGCGGTAAATAAAAAGCCGCTAATTATAGCGGCTTTTGATAGTAGCAAGTTCTTCGCCTAAACGGTAGCGGCTTTCATTTGCGAGGCAAAGTCTTTGAGCGCGGTTAGCATTTGAGTCGGTTGCTCTAGATGATTCTCGATAAGTTTCACTACTGCCGATCCAGAAATTGCTCCAGCAGCGCCAGCTGCAATTGTTTCGGTTACTTGTTGAGGCGTTGAAATACCAAAACCAAGCAGTGCCGGTGGTGCCTGGTACTGTTTTAATTTGTCGAGTAGTTTACCCACAGGCGTACCGGCTTTGGTTTCGGTGCCAGTCACGCCTGCTCGACTAACCAGATAGGTGTAGCCTTGGCTATATTCGGCAACTTTTTTCAAGATCGTATCATCTGCGTTGGGCGGTGCGATAAAAATGCTTTGTAAGCCATGTTTATTGGCGGCTGCTCTAAAAGGCGCCGACTCGCGGATCGGTACATCGGCAACTAGTACCGAATCTACGCCTGCTTGGGCCAACTTTTGATAGAAATTATCAATCCCAGTTGAATAGACGAGGTTTGCATAGAGCAGTAAACCGATTGGTACCTCGGGATGTTTGGCCCTAATTCGGCAGAGCATAGCTAGGCAATCGGGGGGGGTTATGCCCGCTTGTAAAGCTCTTACGTTGGCACCTTGAATGGTTGGGCCATCGGCGACGGGATCGGAAAACGGGATCCCGAGTTCTAAGGCATCAGCACCTCCTTCGATTAAGGCGTCGATGATTGCGAGTGATTGCTCCATGGCAGGGTCACCTAAAGTTACAAATGGGACAAAGGCACCTTGCTTATCGGCTGCTAGGCGTTGAAATAGGTTTTGGTAACGTTGTGTCATTATAAGCCTCCTCTTTTAGCGAAGATATCTGCGACAGTATAGATATCTTTGTCACCACGACCCGACAGATTGACCACCAAGATTTGTTGTTTGCTCTTATCTTGCTGCGCTAGCTTGAGAGCATATGCTAAAGCATGAGCCGACTCTAAGGCTGGGATGATGCCCTCGCTTTCAGCCAAGGTTTGGAAGGCTGCTAGGGCCTCTTCATCGGTGGCTGACTCATAGCTGGCTCGGCCGATTGAATTAAGGTGGGCATGCTGTGGCCCTACTGATGGGAAATCTAACCCCGCTGAAATGGAGTAAGACTCTTCAATCTGACCGTTAGGATCTTGCATTAGCAAAGAGTGCATGCCAAAGAACATACCTTTACGACCGTGCTTCAGTGGTGCGCCGTGTTGGTCGGTATCAATTCCTTTACCCGCAGGCTCTACGCCGATCAGCTGTACACCTTTTTCTTCGATGAAATCAGCAAAAATGCCAATGGCATTCGAGCCGCCTCCGACACAGGCGATGACTGCATCTGGCAAACGGCCTTCGGCTTTTAGAATTTGTTGTTTGGCTTCTTCGCCGATCATTTTCTGGAATTCCCGTACAATGGTAGGGAAAGGATGTGGGCCAGCAGCCGTGCCAAGTAAGTAGTGTGCGGTGTCATAGCTTGCTGCCCAGTCTCGTAATGCTTCATTGCAAGCATCTTTGAGGGTGGATGAGCCGCTATGTACCGGAATGACTTCCGCGCCCATTAATTTCATTCTGAATACATTGGGTTCTTGACGCTCACAGTCTTTTGCGCCCATATATACTCGACACTTGAGTCCCAGTAGGGCACAGGCTAGCGCAGTGGCGACACCATGCTGGCCAGCGCCCGTTTCGGCGATAATTTCATGTTTCCCCATACGTTTGGCAAGCAGTGCTTGGCCCAGTACCTGATTGGTCTTGTGGGCACCACCGTGCAATAAATCTTCACGTTTGAGGTAGATCTTGGTGTTGGTTCCCTTGGTCAGGTTACGACATAGGGTGAGTGGGGTCGGTCTACCCGCATATTCACTCAACAGGTGGTTAAACTCAGCGATAAACTCAGGATCTTGCTGAGCATCGATAAAGGCTTGCTCGAGTTGATCGAGCGCCGGTACTAGAATTTGTGGGACAAATTGCCCGCCAAATTCTCCAAAATAGGCATCTAATTTACTCATTGTTAGCTCTTATTCGTCATTAAAGGGTTGAATGATTACCTAAGGGGTTCCCTTAGTAGTCTCTAATTAGTTGAAACGCTCTGGCGATTTTGTGGGCATCTTTTATGCCAGGGCTTTGTTCTACCCCAGAATTTAGATCTAAGCCCGCAGCACCGAGTGTGAGCGCTTGCTGTATGTTGTCTGGCGATATACCTCCAGCTAACATCGCACCTTGACTGTGCTCACCTAATAGTTGCCAATCGAAGGTTTGCCCTGTGCCGCCAAATTGGTCGGCGATTTTGCTATCAAACAGGATCTTATCGGCATTTTTAGGGGCTTCGGGAAGTTGTGTCGCAACGGCGAGGGCTTTCCATACTAAGCTGTGATTCAATAGGGATTTTAGCTGGTGAATGTACTGTTCGTCCTCGCTGCCATGGAGTTGTACAGCATGCAGTTGTAGTTGGTTGGCAATGGCCGCAACGTCCTCGAGGGGATGATTGACAAACACACCCACAAAATTGAGTGGGGCGGCTTGAATTAATTGCCGAGCTTGGGCTAGGCTGATATGCCGCGGTGATTTTTCGGCGAAAATTAAACCACCGTAAACGGCACCAGCTTGATGTGCGGCGATCACGTCTTGTTCACGGCTTAAACCGCAAATCTTGTTTTCACCGAGGATCAGTTTACGGCAAGCCATATCGACATCGTCTTGGCTCATAAGTGAACTACCGACTAAAAAGCCGTTGGCGTATTTGGCTAGTTCTCTTACTTGCTGGTGTTTATAGATCCCTGATTCTGAAATGATGATCCGGTCTTCTGGAATTTGTTTGGCTAACTCAGGAGTCCGTTCTAAAGTGATCGATAAATCGCGCAAGTTACGGTTATTAATGCCGATGACTTTAGCATTTAAAGCAATTGCTCGTTCTAGTTCTTGTTGATTACTCACCTCGGTCAATACACCCAATTTAAGCTTATGCGCGACGTCTGCCAGTAAGCTGTATTCATTATCGTCAAGCACCGACAGCATCAGTAAAATGGCATCGGCTTGGTGATAGCGGGCTAAGTAAATTTGGTATTCATCTATAAAGAAGTCTTTGCATAATACTGGCTGTGAAACCTGTTCGCGCACTTGAGTGACGTATTCAAACTCACCTTGAAAGTACTTGCTATCGGTTAATACCGAGATAGCTGCCGCATAGTTTTTGTAAACACCAGCAATAAAATCTAAATCAAACTCAGGTCGGATCAATCCCTTCGAAGGGGATGCTTTTTTGCATTCCAGAATAAACTTGGCAGGCGTTCCTGATAGCGCCTGATAAAAGCTCCGGTCACTGGGCTCCACTTGGTTGATAAAGCTGTTTAAGGGTTGACGTTGCATACGCTCGGCTAACCAGATTTCTTTATCTGCCACAATTTCATCTAAGATGGTCGCTTGATTTTGATTATGACTCACTGACTCATCTCCGCTAATTTGTGGGCTAACGCTAAGGGGCGGCCTGAAGCCATTTCTTCAATGGCCATATTTACGCCCTGACCGACATTGTCGGCTTTGCCGGCGAGCTTTAATAACAGAGCTACATTTACGGCAACCGCTGCTTGCTGCGCCTCTGTGGCCTTACCTTGTAATAAAGCTAAGGTGATGGTTTTGTTTTGTTCTGGGGTTCCGCCTTCAAGGGCTTCTATCGCAGCTTGTTTTACTCCGAAGTCGCTGGGGTCGAGGGTATATTCTCGGATGCTTTCACCATTTACTTCGGCAATTTGAGTGGGACCATGAATGGCCACTTCATCTAGACCTGCGCCGTGTACTACCATGGCTTTTTTCATACCCAGTTGTTGTAAGGTATGAGCAATTGGCGAAATTAAGGCTGGATCATAAACCCCCATCACTTCCATGGTTGGGTGAGCCGGATTAATTAGGGGGCCGAGTACATTAAAAATGGTTCGGGTCTTCAGGGTTTGTCGTACTGGCATCGCATGGCGGACACCAGCATGGTATTGCGGTGCAAATAAGAAACACAGACCTAATTCGTCTAAGCAGCGTCGAGCGGTTGCTGGTGTCATTTGAATATTAATGCCTAAAGCAGCCAGTAAATCGGATGAGCCCGATTTACTGGAGACGCTGCGGTTGCCGTGTTTGGCAACTTTAACTCCAAGACTTGCCGCCACAAATGCCGAAGTAGTCGAGATATTAATGGTGTTGTAGCCATCGCCACCAGTACCAACAATGTCAGCAAAGGGGTAGTCGGGCGTTGGGAACGGCGCTGCGTTTGCCAATAGCGCGCGCGCCGCACCAGCAATTTCCTCTGGGGTCTCGCCTTTAATTTTTAAGGCCGTTAGCAGTGAAGACAACACAATCGGCTCGACTTCACCTTGAATCACTTGGCTAAATACCTGTTGCGCTTGCTCGCTGCTGAGGCTTTGCCCTTGATAAAGTTGCTCTAAGATTGCCTGCATTATGCTTGCTCCTTTGCTTGTGTGGCCCAATCAAGGCTACGAGCTAATAAACTTGCTCCTTCGCTGGTTAATATGGACTCTGGGTGAAATTGAAAACCAATGACTTTATCTTGTTGATTGATAATGGCCATCGGCATTTGTTGGTAGTGGGCGTTTACTGTCAAGCCTGTCGGCATTTTGGTGGCAACTAAGGAGTGATAACGCGCCACCGGAAGCGGATTGGTTAAACCTTCAAACATTAGCTGATTATCATGTTCAATCAATGATGATTTTCCATGCACAATTTCTTCTGCTTTACCGACCTCGCCGCCGTAACTTTCAACCAGCGCTTGATGACCTAAGCAGATCCCTATAATTGGCACTTGCCCTTTGCATAAGTCAATGAGCTCTAACATGCAGCCGGCTTGCTGTGGATTGCCCGGTCCCGGTGATAGTACTAACACAGGAAGATCTGGACAGGCATCAATGTGCTGTTTGATCTCGGAAGCGCTTAAATGATTACGATATATATGAACATCTAAGCCTTGACTGCGAAACTGGTCAACTAGGTTGTAAGTAAAAGAGTCAAAATTATCGAGTAAAAATACACTATGAGTCATGGCTGACATCCTTTAAGGTTGAGCCGTGGGCGCGGGCGATGGCGTTTAATACGGCAGCGGCTTTATTACGGGTTTCGTCAGCTTCCGCTTGAGGATCTGAATCATAGACAATACCAGCTCCCGCCTGCACATGAGCGACTTGGTTTTTGACAAAGGCCGATCGGATCACAATACAAGTATCCATATCGCCCTTCCCCGTGAGGTAGCCAACTGCACCGCCATAACTACCACGGCGCTGTTGCTCGATTTGTCTAATTAGCTCTGATGCGCGAATTTTAGGCGCTCCAACCAGAGTTCCCATATTCATGCACGCTTGGTAAGCATGTAGTGCGTCCAAATCTTTGCGCAAGGTGCCGATCACTCGCGAAACCAAGTGCATCACATGGCTATAGCGATCGACTTTGAGCAGGTCTGCAACGTGACGAGTACCCGGCTCACTAATGCGGGCGACATCATTGCGGGCTAAATCTACCAGCATGATATGTTCGGCGGTCTCTTTCTTATCTAAACGGAGTTCTAACTCCAAGCGTCCATCTAAATCTCGATTGATAGAACCGTCGGGGTTAAAGCCACGTTTGCGGGTCCCTGCTATCGGATAAATCTCGACATCCCGGCTATTGGAACAATACTTAATCGCGCTCTCTGGAGAAGCACCAAACAATACAAATTCACTATCTTGTAGATAGAACATATAAGGGCTGGGGTTGGTTAATTTTAATTCTCGGTAAGCGGCGAGACTATCGGGACAGGCCAGTTGAAAGCTGCGCGAGGGAACGACCTGAAAAATATCACCCTGACGAATATAGTCTTTTAAGGTTTCAACATGTTCGCAATAATGGGCGTCGCTAATGTCGGTGCTTATTTTAGCTTGATAATTAGTTGGTACCGCTGACTCTTGCTGGTGGTTCTCCGTTTCACATAATTCAGCCAAGTGGCTTAAACGCTGAGTGATTCGTGAGCTCTCGTGGTCATTGAATAGTGAACCGATGATATGGGTCACTTGCTGTTGATGGTCGATTAATAGCAAGCTTTCGGCGAGATAGAATTGAAAGTCAGGGCAGGCATTGGTGCTATCGGCAACTGTTGGCAGTTGTTCAAAGCTGGCAATGAAGTCGTAAGCAAATACTCCACCGATAAATAAGCCTTCATTGAAGTCTGTTTGCGAGCCATAAAGTGTGACTAATAAACGTAACGCATCAACTGGAGAGCTGGCTTTTAAGCGAGAGTCTTCGTCTAAATTGGCTGTCGGAAGGGGATAGTCTACGACGAGTTGTTTTGAGGTTTGCTGGGTAATTAGCGATGGTTCTAAATTTGCGGTAACGTCGGCTAAGACCGACTCGCCATTGGGTGATATAGCAACAAATGTCACTTCTCGTCCATGGCAGCTAATTTTAACTGCTGCATCGGCCAATATGAGACTTTTGAGGTTTTCCTTACTGTCTATTTCCGCCGATTCAAGCAATACATTTTGTTGGCTTTCTTTACACAATTCTTGATAAAGACTAAGTGGATCATGCACATAGCTGGCATCGATCTGGATATTCTTTAGTTGTACCCTAGGTGGGGTAGCCATAGTTCGTTACTCCTAGTGAAGCCGTAGCGCAAATATAAAAAAAGCCCGCTTTAAGCGGGCTTTGTTGTTCTGTTCAATGTATTGGAAATACAACAACTCACACCCGTCTAATTCGGAGTGCGCCACCACCAAGATTTGTTGGTTAGAAGAAAAGTTGTCATGTTTATCCTTAGTCATTCTGATAAGATTAGTTAACTTTAAATGACCTTACTAAGTCAAGAAAAAATTTAGGAAATTAAATGAGATTTGATTTGCATAGTCACACAACAGCTTCTGATGGCGGTTTAACGCCAGAGGAGTTGGTGATGCGCGCCGAGAACATGCAAGTCGAAATGCTAGCGATCACCGATCACGATACGACTGATGGCATTGCTGCTGCCCAAGCTCAGGCCAAACATTTAGAGCTGATCGCTGGAACCGAAATTTCCACTGCTTGGCATGCTTTCGATATTCATATTGTTGGCTTGAATATCGATATTACGAATCCTGTTCTACAACAGCAGTTGCTGGTGCAGCGGGAAAAGCGTGAAATTAGAGCAATTGAAATGGGGAAACGCCTCGCAAAGGCGGGGATTGAGCAAGTATATGAGCAAGCTAAAGTGCTGTCTGGTAAGGCACCAATTACTCGATCTCATTTTGCTCGAGTGTTAGTGGAGCGGGGACTGGCGAGTAATTTTAATAAGGTCTTCGACAAATATCTACGTCGTGGAAATATCGGTTATGTACCGAATAATTGGATGAGTATTGCAGAGGCGGTCCAACTTATCCATCAAGCCGGTGGCGTCGCGGTATTGGCGCATCCAACCCATTATGATTTGTCGAATAAGTGGATCCGAAAACTGATCGCTGAGTTTGCCGATGTGGAGGGGGACGGTATAGAAGTGGCGATGCCACAGATGTCGAAAGATCAAATGGCATGGTTGGCTGACTTAGCTGAACAACATCACTTAAGTTCTTCTCAAGGCTCTGATTTTCATCATCCTTCTACTTGGCGTGAGTTGGCTCGGGGGTTACACTTACCAGAGAAGTGTCAACCGATTTGGTTACGTTGGCAAACAAAGTAATTCCCACTCCGGCCATTCAGTAAAAGTAAAATGTGCGAAAACAATGACGTGAACGAAGTACTCACTGTAATCACTCGTTACTTAAAGCGTTTATTTTTAGTTGTTTACAGCTTTAGCCTGCACTCTGTGGCTGGAAGGAATATAATAGCGATGATTCTTCAAGACGCTCGAGAGCGCAGGAATAGTTATGAGTCAATTTTTCTATGTTCACCCGGATAACCCACAACAGCGTTTAATGAACCAAGCTGCAGGGTTGATCAAAAGTGGGGGGGTTGTGATTTACCCCACCGATTCAGGATATGCCATTGGTTGCCATATTGGTGATAAAGCGGCATTAGAACGAATATGTAGGATCCGTCAACTGGATAAAAATCATCATTTTACCTTGATGTGTCGTGACCTATCTGAATTATCTGAATATGCTCGTGTCGGGAATCTTGCCTATCGTTTATTACGCAATAATACACCGGGAGCCTACACCTTTATTTTTAAAGGAACCAAGGAGGTACCAAGGCGTTTGCTTAATCCTAAGCGCAAAACCATCGGTATTCGGGTTCCTAACGATAAGATCGCACTTGCAATGCTAGAAGCCTTAGGCGAACCCTTGATGTCCTGTAGTCTTATTTTACCTGGGAACGATTACACCGAATCCGATCCTGAACAAATTCGCGATACGCTTGAACACCATGTCGATCTTATTATTAATGGTGGATATTTGGGTGAGCAGCCGACCACAGTGATTGATTTGTCGGAAGATAGTATGGAAATCATCCGCAAAGGTTCGGGCGATACCGCCCCTTTTGAGTAATGTTAGATAAGGCCTCTCCAACTCAGCAATTAACTTTAGCAAGCGTGAACGGTGAGCCTTGGTTAAATATTCCCAATGATTTATTTATACCTCCAGATGCAATGGAGGTTATTTTAGAGAATTTCGAAGGACCCCTCGACTTACTATTATACCTGATCCGTAAGCAGAAATTAGATATCGAACGTCTTCCTGTGCTCGCGATTACGCAGCAATACATGGAATATATGGAAGCAATGCGACAGCTAAAACTTGAGCTTGCAGCGGAATACTTGGTGATGGCGGCCTTACTGACGGAAATTAAGTCTCGCTGCTTATTGCCAGTGCAAGAACATGAACAAGCTGAAGATGATCCGAGAGCTGAATTGATCCGGCGTTTACAAGAATATGAGTTGTATAAAAATGCGAGTGACAGGCTGGATGAGTTACCACGTGAGCAGCGCGATATTTTTTTAGCCTCGGTTGCTAAGCCCGCAGAGTTGCCTGTTAAGTTAATTTATCCTGAAGTGGCTATGGATGAGCTCATTGAAGCGATGCGTCGCATTGTACAGCGAGTTAGTAATTTTGAGCATCATGAAATTAAAAGAGAAAAACTATCTACTCGGCAGCGAATGAGTGATATTTTGGCGCGCTTGCAACAGCATCAATTTGTTGAATTTACCCAGCTATTTAGCCAGAGTGAAGGTCGTAGCGGCTTGGTCGTTAGCTTCTTAGCGATTTTAGAACTCATTAAGGAAGGCTACATCAAGTGTGTGCAGAGTCAGCCCTTAATGCCGATTCAAGTTATTTTGGTGAATGAGATGCGTGATTAACTATGTCTGCAAAACCAAATCTCGTCAAACTGGTGGAAGCGGCATTATTTGTTGCCGCTCGACCATTGAGTGTTAAAGAACTACAAGCCAGTGTGTTAGCTGATGTGGGACTTGCTCGTGCTCAAGTGAATATGATTTTGGAAGAATTGAGCTTGCGTTATCAAGATTCGGGAATTGAGCTGATAGAAACTGCTAGTGGTTACCAGTTTCGTGCGCGCCAAGAATTTGCTCCTCAATTAGCTAATTTATGGGCGGAGAAAGCGCCTAAATTTAGCCGAGCACTGTTAGAAACCTTGACGTTGATTGCTTATCGGCAGCCCTTGACTCGTGGTGAGATTGAGGCCATACGCGGGGTTGCGGTGAGTAGCCATATTATTAGCGTGCTCAAAGATAGAGGCTGGATCCGAGTGGTTGGTCACAAAGAAGTTCCGGGCAGACCTAGTCTACTGGCCACTACAACCGCCTTTCTTGATTATTTTGGTTTGAAAGATTTGACTGATTTGCCAGAATTAGATCAATCTTTACTTGAAAAACTGCCGCAAGACTTTCAGACTTAGCGCACTTTACCATCCGGATAAGAAATATGAGTGAAAAACTTCAAAAAGTCCTGGCTCGCAGCGGTCTGGGCTCACGTCGTGAGATGGAAGCTGTTATTGATGCAGGCAGAGTGAGTGTTAACGGGGTTAAGGCGAAGTTAGGCGATCGCATTGAAGAAGGCGCAGAGGTTCGAGTTGATGGCCACTCAGTGCAGATTCAAAAGGTTGAAGATACCATTTGTCGTGTGCTTGCCTACCACAAGTCGGAAGGCGAAATCTGTTCCAGAAATGATCCCGAGGGGCGTGAAACGGTGTTTGAACGTTTGCCGCGGCTACAAAATGGCCGTTGGATTGCGGTGGGACGTTTGGATATTAATACCTCTGGTTTGTTGTTGTTTACGACCGATGGAGAGTTGGCGAATCGTTTAATGCATCCGAGTTTCGAAGTTGAGCGAGAATATGCGGTACGGGTATTTGGCGATGTTGATGATGCGATGATCCATCGCTTGCGCAGTGGCGTTGAGCTGGAAGATGGTAAGGCGACTTTTACCACGGTAAGGCGCCAAGGCGGTGAGGGGATTAACCAATGGTACTCGGTCACCCTAAGCGAAGGTCGTAACCGTGAAGTGCGACGGATGTGGGAGTCTCAAGGTGTACAAGTGAGTCGCCTGATCCGAGTTCGCTATGGTTTATTGCCGTTACCGAAAGGACTACCACGCAGTGGCTGGCAAGAAATGCCATTAGAACAAGTGAACTATTTACGTCAATTGGTTCAACTAAATAAAGAAGATAATACCGTGATTAAAGTTGCTGATCGCGTCCGCAGTACTCAACGTATCAGAAAGTCGGTTCGTAAACATCGCACCAGAACCCAAGGTCAAGCGGCTAAACGTAGACGTTTGAAGTAGTAAAAAGCCCGCTCACTGAGCGGGCTTTTTTGTTCTGTAGTTTATCAATGAGTTGTGATTCTAATTTGCAAAAACGGGCCCTGCGCCAGTGGACCACAGAATGACCGTTGCGATGAGAACCGATACTAGAACGACTAAGCCAACCGTGACCAAGCTACTCGCATAGATAAATCCGCGCTCTTCTGGGATATGCATAATAATCGGAACCCCAGTGTAAAGCAGGTAGATCGAATAAGTGAGGCCAACTAAGCCTGCCACCATCACAAACCATGGCTCAGGGTACAGGCCGGCGAAACCCACCATGAAAATAGGAGTAGCGACATAGGCCGATAACTCTAAGGTTTGCTGGTAAGTGGTGTCGGCATTAAAAGTCTTTGCCATCCATTGTGCAGCTAAAGCTAAGCACAGGACACTCGTCACGAGGGCTGCATACATCGCCAGGGACATAAAGATGGCACTTTCGCTGGTTAGAGAAAAACTATTTGTGCCAACTTTCCAACCAATATGCACCGTGGAAAAGTAGCCACAGATTGCTGGAATGAGGGCCATCAATAGCAAATGAGATAAACTGGCTCCAATTCCTTCATGGTGTTTGTCGATGTCTCGCCATTCTTCTTTGGTATGTGAAGCCAAGCCCCATACATGACTAAATAACATATGTTCACCCTCGGTAGTTAACAAGTTTGCAACATTTACTATTAAGTTATGCGCGAAGTCTGTGAAGTCGTCAAGTCATATTATCTCTTTCTGTATAAATATTGTTCTTTAGTTTTTTTGTGCGCTAGGCTTCAAATCACTTAATGCAGGGGGGATGACATCATCAATCAGACAGACGTTTGTTATTCGATTTGTCTAACCGCATTTGAATTCACGAGAATGACCTAAAAATTTATACAGACGAGTGAAAGATTAGATTTGAAGCGTTGCTTGAGAAAGACGCTGTTTATGCGTGGTTCACGCACTGCATCGTAGTGATAACAAGGGTTTAGCTTAAACTAAAATTGACCGTGAAAGATTAAGTTTCGCGCGATACTTAATCTTTGTGGGTAGGCGTGGCATTGCGGCAAGATATTAGTCTAGTTTCAGTTGCTGATGCTGTTGCGCTGAACTCAGATCCAAGCCATGTGAGTCGATTCGTAATACACTCATCTGCTGGTACCAATCGCCTAATACAACGCGATACATGGTTGAGGTGGTGCCCAACTTGATTTGATGGATGTCTGGGCGGTGGGTATGCCCATGGATCATATAATCAATCTGACGCTGTTTAAAACGTTGCTCCACTTCTCCTTGGTTTACATCCATGATACCGAGTGATTTACTTTTGTTGGCTTGTTTACTTTTGCTACGAATTTTATTGGCAAGAATTTGCCGAATAAATAGCGGAAGTAACAAAAATAGACGTCTTAGCCAGCGCTTTTGGGTGATCGTTCGATATTCTTGGTAGCCCTGATCGTCGGTACACAAAGTATCACCATGCAGGATCAGCACCTTTTTACCATATAAGTCGATGACTTCTTCTTCTTCAAGTAGGATCATTCGACAACGTCGCGCATAATCCTTGCCAACCATAAAATCTCGGTTGCCATGAATAAAGTAAGTCGGAACGCCTTGTTCTGCCAAAGCAAGCAGTGCTTGCTCTACTTGCAGAGCAACCGGTGTTTGATCGTCGTCGCCAATCCAAAACTCGAATAAATCGCCAAGAATATATAAGGCGTCTGCTTGAGGGGCTTGTTGTTCAATAAACTCAATAAAGGCCCGAATAATATCGGGCCGCTGTTCACTGAGATGTAAATCAGAGATGAAATAGGTGAGCACTTAGCGCTTATTCCGCAACGCTGACCGAAGTGATGAGCACTTCTTCTAAGGGGACATCGGCATGCACATAACCAAAGTTGCCAGTGTCTACGCCTTTGATTTTATTTACAACATCCATTCCTTCTATCACTTCAGCAAATACGCAGTAACCCCAACCTTCGCTGGTTTCGCTTTTAAAGTCGAGGAAGGCATTGTCATTTACGTTGATAAAAAACTGTGCTGATGCCGAATGAGGCTCCATGGTTCGAGCCATCGCGAGGGTGCCAGTTTTGTTGGATAAACCATTGTTCGCTTCATTTTTAATCGGCGCTTTAGTGGTTTTTTCTTCCATACCTGAAGCGAAGCCACCGCCTTGCACCATAAAGCCATCGATGACGCGGTGAAAAATAGTGTCGTTATAAAAACCTTCTTTAGCATAGGCCAAAAAGTTTGCCGTGGTTTTAGGGGCTTCACTTTCGAATAGCTTAATGACTATGTCGCCAAAATTAGTGTGTAAAGTAACCATTATTTTACCTTTTTATCGTTAGTGCCCCGATTCTAAACCTTCGTTGGCTTAGTGACTAGTCGTCGCGCTTAATTCGGCTGTTTTTCCTAGGCGGCAATGATAGAATGTGACTCTTTATCGACAGTTAGTAAATGGAACAGGAAATAATATAGATGTTACAGATATACAATACCTTGACGCGTAAAAAACAGGCCTTCAAACCTTTGATTGAAGGGAAGGTTGGTATGTATGTTTGTGGCGTTACCATTTACGATTATTGTCACATTGGACACGCGCGTACTTTTGTGGCTTTCGATACAGTGGCTCGTTATTTACGCTGGTCTGGTTTCGAGCTTAATTTCGTTCGTAATATTACTGACGTTGATGACAAAATCATTAATCGCGCAGCGGAAAATGGCGAAAGTTGTGAAGCCCTAACGGAACGTTTTACGACCGCCATGCATGCCGATTTTGACGCACTAAATATGCTGCGTCCCGATGTAGAACCTCGGGTAACTACGCATATGCCTGAGATTATCGATGTTATTGAAAAGTTAATTGCCAATGGTCATGCCTATGTGGCAGAGAGTGGCGATGTACTGTTTGAAGTGAATAGCTTTGCAGATTATGGCAAGTTGAGCCTACAAAATTTGGATATGTTACAAGCCGGCGCACGGGTGGAAGTGGGAGAAGATAAGCGTAACCCGCTTGATTTTGTGTTATGGAAGAGCGCTAAGCCTGGTGAGCCGATGTGGGATTCTCCGTGGGGGAAAGGCCGCCCCGGTTGGCATATCGAGTGTTCGGCGATGAACATGAAGCATCTCGGCGAAGTCTTTGATATTCATGGCGGCGGCTCCGATTTGGCCTTTCCTCATCATGAAAATGAAATCGCTCAGTCCTGCTGTGCTCACGGTACCCACTATGTGAATTACTGGATGCATTCAGGGATGGTGCAGGTCAACAAAGAGAAAATGTCTAAATCTTTGGGGAATTTCTTTACTATTAAAGATGTACTTGAAGTTTACGACCCAGAAACCGTGCGTTATTTCTTATTGTCTGGACACTATCGAAGTCAGCTCAATTATTCGGAAGATAACTTAAAGCAGTCGCGTTCCGCATTAGAGCGTTTATATACGGCGCTACGTCATGTAGAGCTAAAGCCAATTGATGATGCACTTGCAGAGGCTTACCGTAGTCAGTTTAAAGCGGCTATGGATGATGACTTTAATACGCCAGAAGCGCTTCCGGTATTATTTGAATTGGCTAAAGATGTGAACCGTTTAAAAGACAGCGATAGTGAGTTGGCTGGACAGTATGCGAGTTTGCTACTCGAGTTAAGTGGCGTGTTGGGTATTCTAGGCCAGGACGTAGAGAGTTTTTTACAGGGTGAGCATGATAGCGAAGTTGCTGAAATCGAGGCATTAATTGTCGCGCGTAATCAGGCTCGTAATCATAAGGACTGGGCGGCTGCAGATGTCGCTCGCGCTCGTCTCACAGAGATGGGAATTGTACTTGAAGATGGTGCTTCTGGGACGACGTGGCGAAGAGCTTAGTTGTAGAACAGTTTATTGATTATCATTAAAAAGGCGGCTTGACCGCCTTTTTTATAACTTATATTTTTTCAATAACTGTTGGTATTGGGGGCTTGCTGTCACTCGAGTTAAAGCGTGCTGAAAGCGTTCTAAGTAGCTCGGATCTGTGCCGAGACTGAAGGCATAACAGCCTTCGAGCGTACCGAGTTGAAAGATCGATTCAAATAACTCCTCATCATAACCCAATGCTTTGGCTGTTTGTGCGATGACTTCTGGCTCCGAGGCGATTACATCCACGCGCCGACGAATGAGCAGACGTAGCGATTTCTCAAAGTCGGCAGTAAATATAATTTGTTCTGGCGTGATCCCCTGACTGAGTAATAGTTGCTCGCCTACGCTGGCTTTCATCGCGCCAAATAATAAGGGTGGGGGCGGCGCTAGGTGAGTGATTTTAATTGACCGAGATCTTAAGGCGACCAGTTCAATTTTTGAGCGGGTAATTGGACATGCCCAATGAAACATAGTTTCACGTCTAGGACTACGCATGGTTAAGAATAAAGCCATATTGGGTCGATGCTGAAGCAAATAATAGGCTTTTTCCCAAGTTTGTAGCTTGATAGCCTGAGGCGCTTGTCCCATTTCTTGCCATACGAGTTTTATTAGCTCAACTGAAAGCCCGGTTAAATGGGCATTCTCTACATAATTGTATGGGCGCAGGTTTTCCGTTACGAAGGAGATGGGCTCTGCGCGGCAGTGAAGAGAGAGAGCCAAGCTAAGTGCAACTAAATAACGGGCTAACATAAACTATCTCAAAGATTACTCTTTATAAAACTAGCTTAAGTATGTCGTTACCGTCTAAAAAAAGGCGAATACTGAGAGTTAGTACTCGCCTTTAACGACTACAGATCGTGAAATTGTTCACAAGCCTCAAGAGTATTCTCAATTAAAGTTGCAACGGTCATTGGCCCAACACCTCCAGGTACAGGAGTAATGAATGCTGCGTGTTGGCGAGCCACTTCGTATTCTACGTCACCAGCAAGTTTGCCGTTGTTTAAGCGATTAATGCCTACATCGATCACCATTGCACCGGGTTTAATCCATTCTCCAGGAATAAACTGTGGCTTACCTACCGCCACGATGACTAAGTCAGCCCGACGAACATGGGCTTCTAAGTCTTTGGTAAAGCGGTGGCAAGTGGTGGTGGTACAGCCTGCTAATAGTAGCTCAAGAGTCATTGGCCGTCCGACGATATTAGAAGCCCCAACAACAACCGCTTCTAAGCCATAGGGACTAACGCCTGTGGACTCAATCAACGTTATAATGCCTTTCGGAGTACAAGGGCGTAGTGCTGGAATTCGTTGCGCCAATCGACCAATGTTGTATGGGTGGAAGCCATCAACATCTTTATCGGGGCGGATCCGCTCAATTACTTTTGTTTCCTCGATACCTTCTGGTAATGGTAACTGAACTAAAATGCCATCAATGAGAGGGTCTTCGTTGAGCGCGTCGATTTCAGCGAGCAAGGTTTGCTCGTCCGTATTATCGTCGAGGTCGATCGATTTTGATATAAAGCCAACCGCTTCACATACCCGACGTTTACTGCCGACGTAAACTTGCGAAGCAGGATTGTCGCCCACCAGAATAACCGCTAAACCTGGCGGGCGTTTCCCTTCACTGATCCGTTGCTTTACTCGCTCCGCAACCCGATCTTGAACTTGTAAGGCAATTTTTTTTCCATCAATTATTTGTGCAGACATCGATTCTTCTTTAACTAGTGATTGACGATTCTAGATGGCGCTATTTTGGCATGTTAGATAGATAAATGTCAGTGTTTTTTAAGCTAAACGTGGGGCGAGGCTCAATGCCGGAGGCTTTTGTAATTGAATTGGCAACTTAGCCAGTGTGAAAGCTGGCCAAGTTACGCTATGGAAAGCTTAGGCTGCAACCCAGAGTAATACAGCGATGATTTGGGGCGATAAGATCCGTAAACACATCACTAAGGGGTAGACGGTGGCATAGGCTAAGGCTGAGGCGCCCGAAGTACTATGAATTGAGTTCGCAAAAGCGAGTGCTGGTGGATCGGTCATAGAGCCAGCCATTAAGCCACATAAGCTTAAATAATTGAGCTTTACCAGATAGCGCCCAATCAGGCCAATGGTTAGTAGCGGAATTAAAGTGATAAAGGCACCATAAAACATCCAAGTGAGGCCGTCACCATCGAGTAGGGTTTCAATGAAGTTAGCGCCAGAGTTAATACCAACTACGGCTAAAAATAATACAATGCCAATTTCTCTTAGAGCTAAATTTGCACTGGGAGGCATGAACCAATATAGGCGCCCAATACTGCCGATCCGCGCTAGAATTATTGCCACAATGAGCGGACCACCAGCTAGACCTAGTTTTAATGGTGCGGGGAGGCTAGGGATTGCTAATGGCAATGATCCTAGCAACACCCCTAAGCCGATGCCAATGAAAATGGGTAACATTTGTACTTGCTGTAGTTTACTGCGCAGATTTCCTAAACTCGTGGCGACCTTATCGACATCTTCTGAAGGGCCGACAATATTAAGAATATCGCCAAATTGTAAGATAGAATCTTTGTTGGCCACCAGTTCGACACCTGCGCGATGCAGGCGCGAAACCACCACATTAAAATTATTCTTAAAGTCGAGTTCACTAAGCTTTTTACCCAGAAGGCGTTCTTCTGTCACCACGACTCGTTCACTGCGTAACAATGTGCCCTTGGTCGATAATGACTCGTTAATTTCTTCACCGATAATGATTGTTGCTTGTTCTAATTGTGTTCGATTTGGTCCGACGAGATGTAAGTAGTCACCTTTATGCATCAACATATCAGGGCTAGGGACTTTCAATTCGCCATTACTTTTTACCCGGGAACAGATGAGTTCGTCGCCGATTAATTTATTGAGTTGGGAGAAAGCCAAACCATCAAGGTTTGGATTTTGGATGATGACGTTGATGTCTTGTAAGCTTTTCTTCTTCTTGCCTTTGGCGTTATCAAAACGTTCCGCTTCGTTATCTACATTAATTCGAAATACCAAGCGGATGATCGACATCGATAACAGGATCCCCAAAATGCCAAAGGGATAAGCCATTGCATAACCTAAACCGAGCTGAGTGGTTTGCTGGTCGTTCATCCCCAATTCTTGCAAAATTTGCTGACCAGCCGCTAGCGATGGCGTATTGGTGACGGCACCACTATAAATGCCTAGAAAAACATTGAGTGGTAAGTTGAAAATAAAGTGCAGGGATACCGCGGTTATCCCTCCAATGAGCACAATTCCTGCTGCGAGCAAATTGAGTTTTAAGCCGCTTGCTTTTAATGAAGCAAAGAAGCCGGGGCCAACTTGGATACCAATAGTGTAAACAAAAAGAATTAGACCAAATTCTTTAATAAAGTGCAGCGCATGGGGGTCTAAGTGCCAACCAAACTGATTGACGAAATGGCCGACAAATAGCCCACCGAATAAAACACCGCCGATGCCCAAGCCTATACCGCGTATTTTTAGGCCTCCAAACCAGAGACCAATCACGGCAACTGCTGATAAAAGCAAGATGGATAATGCTACTTCGCTCATGTGATTCCTTTCATGCAGTCGTGATAAAATTGTTAACATAACGATAAAAGGCTACAACTTTAATTTGTCACTTCTTTTGACTTGGATTAATAAATCACTATGACATGAAACACTTAGCTTAAAAGTGTCTTTCGCTTCACAGTTTGTACAGGCGGAGAAGTAATCTTTGTGCCTACCTGTGAAAAAATAGCCTATTTAAGCAGCGGTATATTGCCGAATAGCAACCATTTTGGTTATGCTATAACCAAACGGTAAATATCTCCAAAAAACTGTTTGACGCTGACCATTCAAGTGGGTAGTATTCGCCTCCGTTGAAGGCACAAACAGTGTTGGAATCGAATCGATGATTAGCGCAGCTTGGTAGCGCATCATCGCGAAGCTCGTTAAGAGTGGGACCAGAGGATTAGTTCTCTATAATATCAAGGTAATCGGTGATTAGCGCAGCTTGGTAGCGTATCGTCGCGAAGCTCGTTAAGAGTGGGGCCAGAGGGTTAGATTCTCTATAATATCAAGGTAATCGGTGATTAGCGCAGCTTGGTAGCGCATCTGGTTTGGGACCAGAGGGTCGGGAGTTCGAATCTCTCATCACCGACCAAATTTTAAAACCTAGTTAGATGACTCGGTTTATTGACGCTAAAGATGCGCCCTTAGCTCATCTGGATAGAGCAACGGCCTTCTAAGCCGTAGGTAGTAGGTTCGAGTCCTACAGGGTGCGCCAATATAGATGCTTTAATTAGCATAAAAGTTTGTGGTGGGTATAGCTCAGTTGGTAGAGCCCCGGATTGTGATTCCGGTTGTCGTGGGTTCAAACCCCATTACTCACCCCATTTATTCGACAACATTACCACAGTGGTGTTGCGAAATAGTTTTGCGGAAGTGGCGGAATTGGTAGACGCGCTAGATTTAGGTTCTAGTATCGCAAGGTGTGAGAGTTCAAGTCTCTCCTTCCGCACCATTATTGGTGTCAGCGTGGGTAACGCTTAAAATTTACCAGAAATTCGGTGATTAGCGCAGCTTGGTAGCGCATCTGGTTTGGGACCAGAGGGTCGGGAGTTCGAATCTCTCATCACCGACCACTACATAAAGCCTCGTCGTAATGACGAGGCTTTTTTGTTTTTGAATTCAGGACCTCCAATTTAATCGCTATTTCATAGCAATCATCAGTGTTTAAAAAGTGTTGTATTGAACGACTGGTTACCGAGCCTACTGGTAAATTGAAGATGATGCTGTTGCTGTTGTTTTAAGTATATATTGGCGAAGGACTTGGAATAGCAGAAAGTGTAATGACATAATTAAAGCTTGCTAGTTGGATGACATTAGCCCAACCTGATTCAGAGTCTCGTCTGTCAAAATCAGTATTAGCATGTGAGCTCTTTGCAGTTAAACCAATAATATATAAGGGCTTACATGACTCGTTTCTTTTATTCTATGTTATGCGTGCGAGTGGGAACTGAGACCACACTTGTTTAGTTCAGACAACCATTTATGGTTGAAACTCTGGAAAAACAAAAACAAAAACGTTCAATTCCATCAATGGCAGGTCAATTCTTTCTTGACTAGGTTTTGGCCCGATTATCCTGAACCTGAGTTGTTGCGAGTCTTTGTGCCTTGTTGCGGAAAAAGTTTAGACATGTTGTGGCTAGCTCAGCGTGGTCATCAGGTGGTGGGGGTTGAATTGAGTCCTATCGCGGTTAAAGCTTTCTTCAAACAACATCAATTGCGCCCCGAGATTAAAAATATCGGCGACTTTAGCCTTTGGCAGTGTAATAATATTAGTATTTTTTGCGGCGACTTCTTTAAGCTGACAAAAGCCTTGTTAGGGGAAGTCCATATGGTATTTGATAAGGCTGCGTTAACCGCTTTATCTTCGCCTATACGAAAGCGCTATGCATCGTATATGACAACACTAATCCCTCATCAAGCGGATATATTTTTGCTCACTATTGAAGATTTTTCCAGTCGGCTTGAGCGAGAACAGGCTGCTGATATCGACCAAGAGCTGCCACTTATTTTTAAAGACTATTCGATTCGTTTGCAACATGTAGAAGATGAAACTGGAAAAGATGTACCTGCCAATGGTCTTGCTCAGGCTAAGCTTTATCGATTAAAACATCCGCTCTTTAGTATCGACCCCTGATATCGTTCTTTTTAAGTCATTATAATGGGTGAATTTTGCTATGGCCAGCTTGTGAGCATGGAACCTTATGCGTTTACTTTGGGAATATCCGCCCGATTTTTTAGTATCTTTAGGTTTGTTTTCAGCATCACTCGTCGAAATTAGATGGATGCTTTTCATTGCATAAATTGGCTTAAGAGGTGCGCGGCTGCAAATATTTAGTGGATATCAAGGATAATATAGCGATCAGTCTCGACCTAAGCCTAAACCACCGCTATAATGCGGCGTTTTGAAATTATGGGTCCTTATTATTGAGGACAACGGCCTCGCCACTGCGGGCCGCTATCAACCCATTGTTTACGTAAGTAAATTGTCAGCAGGGTGCTGACTATAGCCGAGGTAATAAAATGCAGGTTTCAGTAGAAACAACTCAGGGCTTGGAGCGTCGTGTTACGATTTCGATTGACGCTGCACAAATCGAACAACAAATTGAGCAAGCGCTTCAAGAAGAATCACGTCGCGCACGTATCGATGGTTTCCGCCCTGGTAAAGTGCCAGTGAGTGTCATCAAAAAACGCTACGGTGCAGCCGTACGTCAAGATGTAACTGGTCAAGCAATGCAGCGTTCATTCTACGAAGCTATCATTCAAGAGAAACTAAACCCAGCTGGAGCGCCAGCTCTTCAACCTGGTGAGACGACTGATGGTGAGTTTAGCTTCACTGCTACTTTTGAAATTTTCCCAGAAGTTGAAGTTAAAGGCTTAGACGCAATCGAAGTTGAGAAGAAAGTTGCACAAGTTAACGATAAAGACGTTGATGCAATGATCGATACTTTGCGTAAGCAACAAGCTGCTTGGAAAGAAACCAAGGGCATGATTAAAAATGAGTTTCGTGTAAACCTAGACTTTTTAGGTAAGATCGACGGTGAAGAGTTCGAAGGCGGCAAAGCAGAAGCTTTTGATCTTGAAATGGGCGCAGGCCGTATGATTCCTGGTTTTGAAGATGGTGTTTTAGGTAAGAAAGTTGGTGACGAGTTTGTTATCGAAGTTAACTTCCCTGAAGATTACCATGCAGAACAACTGAAAGGAAAAGCTGCAACTTTCGATATTAAAGTAAATAAAGTTGAAAAACCTGAACTTGCGGAAGTCAACGAAGAATTTGTTAAGTTGTTCGGGATCGAGTCTGGTGAACTGGATGCGTTAAAAGCTGAGATCCGTAAGAACATGGAGCGCGAGCTAGAGCAAACGCTTAAAACGGGTGTGAAAGAGCAAGTTATTTCTGGTTTGTTAGAGCAAAACCCAATTGAAGTGCCTGCTGCACTGGTTTCTCAAGAAGTAGAGCAATTACGTAAGCAAGCCATGCAACGTTTTGGTGAAAATGCACAAAATGCGCCAGAGCTTCCGGATGAGTTGTTCACAGAGCAAGCACAACGCCGAGTGAGTACTGGTCTGTTATTAGGTGAGTTAATTAAGGTTAACGAACTGAAAGCTGATGATGAAAAAGTGAAAGCACATATCGCTTCTTTTGCCTCTGCGTACGAAGATCCAACAGAGGTTTTAGAGTACTATGCTAAGAACGAAGAGTTAATGAACAACATTCGTAATGTAGTATTAGAAGAGCAAGCGATTGAATTTGTACTTGAACAAGCTAAAGTAACTGAAAATGAAGTCGCTTTTGATGAAATCATGAACAAACAAGGTGCAAACTAAGTTCTAATTTGACTTAAGCACCTTTATCTCGCATATAATGGCTCGTATGTACTACATACGAGCCATTTTTTTAAAGGAAGAGCGCATCAATGTCTAAAGAAGTTAATCAGTCTGCATTCGACCCCATGGCAGCTTTGGTGCCAATGGTTATTGAGCAAACCTCTAAAGGGGAGCGTTCTTATGATATCTATTCTCGCTTATTAAAAGATCGCGTGATCTTTTTAACTGGCCAAGTAGAAGATCACATGGCCAATTTAGTGGTTGCACAGTTGTTGTTCCTCGAGTCAGAAAGTCCAGAAAAAGATATTTTCATTTATATTAATTCACCTGGTGGTTCTATTAGTGCAGGTATGGCCATCTACGATACCATGCAGTTTATTAAGCCTAACATTAGTACCGTGTGTATGGGGATGGCAGCCAGCATGGGAGCATTTTTGTTGGCTGGAGGGGCCAAAGGTAAGCGTTATTGTTTACCGAATGCTAAGGTGATGATCCACCAACCTCTTGGTGGTTATCAAGGTCAGGCCTCGGATATTGAAATTCATGCAAATGAGATCATCAAAACAAAACGTCGTATGAATGAGTTGTTGGCCGAGCATACTGGGCAAAGTTTTGATACTATCGCTGCAGACACCGATCGCGATAACTATATGACAGCAGAACAAGCCAAAGAATATGGTATCGTCGACGATATCTTTGCGCGTCGTGAATAGGCTATAGTCAATTCTCGGTCTGTTTAGATAAGAACATAGTGAAAATAGCATTCTCAGCAGTTTGATTTACACTGTAATTAAGGGCTGAACTGCTAAATAGTTTGAGGTTAGCGAATGACAGATAAGCGCAAAGGTGATGGAGATAGTAGTAAACTACTGTATTGCTCCTTCTGCGGTAAAAGCCAGCATGAAGTGAGAAAGCTGATTGCCGGGCCTTCCGTTTATATTTGTGACGAATGTGTTGAATTATGTAATGACATTATTCGAGAAGAAATAAAAGAGATATCGCCGAAGAAAGAGGGTGATTCACTACCGGTTCCTAAGGAAATTAGAGCTCATCTTGACGACTATGTAATTGGTCAAGACCATGCGAAAAAAGTACTGGCGGTGGCGGTATATAATCACTACAAACGTTTACGTAATGGTGATGTCGCAGACGGTATTGAGCTTGGTAAAAGCAACATCTTGCTGATTGGTCCAACTGGTAGTGGTAAAACATTATTAGCGGAAACTTTGGCTCGTTTGTTGGATGTACCATTTACGATGGCTGACGCAACCACCTTAACCGAAGCCGGTTATGTTGGGGAAGATGTTGAAAATATTATCCAAAAATTGCTGCAAAAATGTGATTACGACGTTGAAAAAGCGCAACGTGGGATAGTGTACATTGATGAAATTGATAAGATTTCACGTAAGTCGGATAACCCATCAATTACTCGTGATGTATCAGGTGAAGGTGTACAACAAGCCTTGCTTAAGTTGATCGAAGGCACTGTTGCTTCGGTTCCTCCGCAAGGTGGCCGAAAACATCCACAACAAGAGTTTTTGCAGGTAGACACCTCTAAGATTTTGTTTATTTGTGGTGGTGCGTTTGCTGGCTTAGATAAGGTGATTGAACAACGTGCTTCAACGGGTACCGGAATTGGTTTTGGAGCTGAAGTTAAAGGCGAAGCCGATAAACGCTCATTAAGTGAAACCTTCTCTAAAGTTGAGCCTGAAGATTTAGTCAAGTATGGTCTTATCCCCGAGTTTATTGGTCGTTTACCTGTGGTAGCTACCTTGACAGAGCTCGATCAAGAGGCTTTGATTCAGATCTTAAGCGAACCGAAGAATGCACTGACTAAACAGTATGGTGCTTTGTTTAAGTTGGAAGATGTTGAGCTGGAGTTTCGCGAAGACGCGTTACGAGCTATCGCTAATAAAGCGATGGAACGTAAAACAGGGGCTCGTGGCCTGCGCTCCATTGTTGAAGCCGTATTGCTGAATACTATGTATGATTTACCTTCGATTGATAATATCTCTAAGGTAGTGATTGATCAAACGGTGATCCAAGGTGAAAGCGATCCGATTTTAATCTACAGCAATGAAGATAAAGCAGCTAGCGCCGATTAATTCTGTGAGTCAACTTAAAATCTAAAAGCCAATCTTATGATTGGCTTTTTTTATGCCTAAATTGGTTGGTGATTAGTTTTTTTTTGCCAAATGAGTAGTAGGTTATGGCTAGGCATTTCAATTTTTTGTCGCAAAGTCATCGCAACGGTACTTGCCCACTGTTGCAGTTGCTCTAAGTCTCTCAAGCCTCCATAGCCCGCTTGTAGTAATTGGCGATCAAATGCTCGGTTGCTTTCGCTAGAATACTCTGCTGCTTGTTTAAAAGGACCATAATGAAAAAAATGGCCCTGTTCGGGGAGGTATTGCCCGATGGCCAGATACATAGTTTTAACTACACGTTCTGTCATAATATGCGCAGTATTGGCTGTGTATACCGCATCCACGTCGCAGGGCCAAGAGTCTTCGCCAACTTGATAGCTTAGTGGCTTGGGTTGTTGAGTGAGTTGCATATGTTGCCGCCAGTAGTTAATGGCAGCAAGGTTAGGTTGTAGATCCGAGCACTGCCATATCAGGTGAGGACAGGCCGCAGCAAAGTGGGCTGCATGTTGGCCAGTACCAGACCCAATCTCTAGTATTGAATGATGGTGCTTGAGCCATGGTAATAGTTGCGCCAATATGGCTTGTTTGTTGTTCTCTGCCGCTTGGCTAAAAAAAGTCGCTGGATGTTGTTTACGGTTCATTGGGATGCTTATGTAAATAGGCTTGTTTGGCTAAGTTCTGCTTTTGAGTATTGTTTTTCATCGCAACTTTGTAATGCAAACCTGTTTTCGCGAGCATATGCGCGGCTACGGGTGCGGTGATTAATAAGAACATAGAAATTAACAGTTCTTTAAAACTTGGGTAGCCCTGCTCAATCCAAAAGAATAATAACGAAGCGAGTAGAATACAGCCGACACCTAGTGTACTTGCTTTGGTGGGGGCATGTAAGCGAGTAAAAAAATCAGGAAATTTGGCTAAACCAATTGAGCCGATTAACATAACGATCGCGCCCAATAGCACCAGTAAACTAATAATCATTTCTAGAAATATAGTCATATCTATGTCCTATTCGATAATATCGCCGCGCAGCAGATATTTGCAAAATGCTGAAGTACTCACGAAACCGAGGAGTGCGATGAGTAATGCTCCCTCATAATAGCTGGCAGAGCCTTGATATAGGCCGAGTAACACAATCAGCGCAATACTATTGATATACATGGTATCCACAGCGATGATCCGATCAGGTGTGGATGGGCCAATAATCAGGCGCCACGCATTGAGTGCTAAGGCACAGCAAATTAAGCCACTAGCAATTAAGATGGCGTAAGCTAACATTCAAAAATCTCCTTCAACGGGGCTTCATAACGTTGTTTAATTAATTTAATTAGTTGCTGCTCGTCTTCCAGATGCAATACGTGTACGTAGAGCCACTGCCTATCCTCGGATAACTCTAGACTCACTGTGCCAGGGGTTAGCGAAACACTGTTTGCTAAAATAGTGAGTGGTAAAGGTTCACGTAGTGAGAGAGGGATTGCGACAAAAGCAGGCTGCAATTGATGGTTACTTTGAACAATACGTTTTGCAACATCATAATTTGAGACGATGATGTCACCAATCAAACGTAGTATATAAAGCAATACTTTAAATGGTTTTTTGGAGACGGGCTCCTTTTCACTTAAAGGCGCAACGACCCAAGGAATCACAATCGCGAATACTGCTCCGAGTACCATGTGCCCACGACTAAAATCATGTAAAATTTGCCACACCAGCCATAGCAAAACACTGTGATAGGGGGTGGGGAACCAAAGGAATTGATGCTTGTTATTCATTATTTGGCGACCTCATTGAGTTGTTCAAGGCTTAAACCTGCATTGAGTTGCTCGGCAGCAAGTTTGGTATAATCCGTCACCGCGCTCCCAAAAATGACCATCAAGGGAAGTAGTCCGACTAACAAGGCAATGGCGAGGTATTGTAAAGGGTGGCCTGGTAAAGCTGTCGAGTTCTCGCCATTGGTTCGCCAAAATAGCGAGGTGCCGGCTCGTGATAAGGCGATTAGCGTAACTAGTCCGGCGATCAACATCAGCGGCCATACCCACAGCATTTGGTTTGTGCTACTTGCTGCTTGTAATATCAATGCTTTTCCGACAAACCCAGAGAGCGGCGGCATGCCAATCAGGGCTATGGCTAACAGGACAAAGATAAGGCCTAGCTTAGCAGATTGAGGCATTGCGCGAGCGCTCACAAAGCGATCTTCGGCTTTGCCTCGTTGTTGTTGAATCAGTCCTGCTAGGAGAAACATTGCGGCCCCTGCGAGGGTACTATGAAGTAAGTAGTAAATTCCTGCGGTGCTCGCTTGTACACTGTTTAAGGCGATAGTGACTAATAAAGTTCCGACAGATAGGATCACCAGGTTACTGCTTAGCACACGTAAGCTTTGGCTGGCTAATACGGCTATCGCTCCAATCGCAATGGTGCTTAAGGCGATCGGCCATAACCAAGGTAAGGCAATGTTGGCCAATTCGCCGGCTTGATTGCCAAACATCACACCGTGGATACGCCAAATACTGTAGATCCCCACTTTAGTCATAATGGCAAATAGTGCTGCCACTGGTGCGCTGGTGTTGGCATAAGCCTTCGGCAACCAAAAGTGCAGCGGTAGCATCGCCGCTTTTAGGCCAAATACAGCTAATAGTAACAGTGCGCCTGCTTTAGTTATGAGTAGTTGATTGGCGGATAATTGGGATAGTTTGTCTGCCATATCTGCAAGATTAAGCGTACCTAAGGTGCCATATAGGGTGCCTAAAGCAAATAAAAATAAAGACGAGCCAATTAAGTTTAAAAATACATAGTGAATGTTTGCCTGAGTACGCTGTTTGCCACCACCGTGAATCATTAGCGAATAGGATGCGATCAATAATATTTCAAAAAACACGAATAAGTTGAAGGCATCTCCGGTGAGAAAAGCACCGTTGATCCCCATCAGCTGAAACATGATTAGTGCATGAAAAAAAGCGCCGTTTCTATCTTCACCGGCACTGGCATAAAGTACCACCGCAAGGCCTAACACGGCACTTAGGCTGACTAACAATACCGAGAAGGCATCGGCGACTAATACAATCCCAAAGGGGGCAGACCAATCACCCAAGGCATAAACCTGAATGCCTTGGGTTTGTATTTTGCTTAACAAACAAATTGCGACTACGACCAGTAACAGGTTTGCAGCGATGGAAATCAAACGTTGTTTAGCTAAGGAGTTATTTAGGCCCGGAAATAGCAATATCACGCCAATCGTGAAGGGCAGTAATACCGGGAAAATAACGAGGTGATCAAATAGGCTCATTACGCTTTTTCCTCTGGGGCGAGTGGATCTACAGGTTCGGTTCCATCGACATGGTCATTGCCTAAATCGGCGCGTCCCCGCATGGCTAAAATGACCGCAAATGCGGTCATCGCAAAACCGATCACAATTGCGGTTAAGACCAAGGCTTGTGGCAGTGGGTCAGCATAGTGAGTGCTCCCATTTAATACTGCTGGTGCGCCAATGGTTAAGCCGCCGCTGGCGAAGAGGAATAGGTTGACGGCGTAAGAGAGCAGGGTTAAGCCAATTACCAGAGTGAATGTGTGGCCGCGTAACATTAAGAAGATACCACAAGCGCTAATAAAGCCGACACAAACGGCATAGATAGTTTCCATTATCGTTCTCCTACCGTAAGTCGTTCTTTGGTGGTGTGTTTGCCAAGGTTAGCCAAAATCATCAGTGTGGCACCAATCACGGTGAGATAAACACCGAGGTCAAAAATCATCGCGCTGGTGAGTTCAAATTTGCCTATCCAAGGTAATGATACATAGTCAAACCAAGAGGTTAAGAAAGGGCGACCAAATAACCAGCTACCAAAGCCAGTGAGAGCGGCGATACTTAAACCGGCAGCAATCAGGAGATGGTAGTTTAAACTGACCCGTTTACTGATCCAATTTACACCGTGTGCAAGATATTGCTGAATGAGGGCTATTGAAGTAATTAAACCTGCGATGAACCCACCACCGGGTAGGTTGTGTCCACGCATAAAAATATAAGCGGAAATCAGTAAAAACAGCGGTAGCAAACTTTGTGATACCACCGAGAGCAGCAGCGGGTAGCGGTCACTGGCCCAAGCACGACCTTGGTAGTCTTTGCTACGCATCGAGAGTCGCATTCGCGCGATGAGTTTATAGATCCCTAAGGCCGCAATGCCTAATACGGTAATTTCACCGAAGGTATCAAAGCCGCGGAAATCGACCAAAATAACGTTCACCACGTTGGTTCCGCCTCCTCCTATTTTTGCATTATCAAGGAAGAATTGAGAGATGCTATCCAGAGGGTGGGTCATTAGAGCAAAGCAAATACTACCAATCACACAACCGAGTAATGAGGCCAGTATTAGGTCGCGAACAAAGTGACTCGGACGGTTTTTGCTGGTAGGGGTTTGTTGTGGGAAAAAATATAAACCTAGCAGAAGTAAAATAACGGTGACGATCTCTACCGACAATTGAGTGAGGGCTAAGTCGGGAGCGGAGAAATAAGCGAAGGTAATTGACACCACCAAACCGACCAAAGACAACATTAATAGGGCAATTAAGCGTAAGTGACTCCATATCACCGTGGCCAAAGAGCCAGCTATTAGTAGCACGGCGGCAATAATGAATGAGCCATTTAGCGGGTATTCAGCTTGTCCACCGCGAGTGGTCTCTAATTCAAGCAGCGGTGGGCCGATGAGTAACAGGGCAAAAAAGCATAAACAAAAAGCATACCGTTGTAACGAGCCGGACTCCAATACTCGGTTAAGCCGTTGTGCCCAATGAACGCAAGACTGAATCATGCCTTCAAATACGGCTTTAGCATCGATTTCTGGAAATAGTCCGTCAAAGCGAAACAAAGGCTTGCGGTTCAGATAAATCGATACGCCGCCAACAATTGCTAAGCCACTCATCAATAATGGCAGATTGAAGCCATGCCAAATCGCTAAGCTAAACGTAGGCAGCGGATGCTGCAAGACTGCAAACGAGGCACTGTTGAGTAGTTTTTCGATGGTGTAACCGGGGAAAATCCCAACTAATAGGCATAGCGCCACTAATACTTCTACTGGCACTCGCATATAGCGTGGCGGTTCGTGAGGTGTTTTACTTAACCCTTTCGGCTCACCATTAAAAAATACGTCATGAATGAAGCGTAATGAATAGGCGACAGCGAAGGCTCCGCCAATTGTCGCAAGCACCGGAATTAACCAAGAAAGCGAGCCCAAAATACTTTGATCGAGGGTCTCGGTAAAAAACATTTCTTTGGATAAAAAACCGTTGAGTAAAGGTACTCCAGCCATTGAAGCTGATGCAACCATCGCTAGGGTGGCGGTAATCGGCATATATTTCCATAAGCCATTGAGTTTTCGCATGTCTCGGGAGCCGGATTCATGGTCAATAATGCCGGCGGCCATAAACAACGACGCTTTAAAAATAGCATGGTTGATAATATGAAATACAGCTGCAATTGCCGCCAGTTCAGTGTTGAGTCCCAGCAATAATACAATCAAACCGAGGTGGCTAATGGTCGAGTAGGCGAGTAAACCTTTTAAATCGTGTTTAAATAATGCGGTATATGCCCCCAGTAACAGGGTGAATAGCCCCGTTAGTGATACCACTGCAAACCATACTTCGGTGCCAGCTAACACCGGATAAAAACGTGCTAATAAGAAGATACCAGCTTTAACCATGGTTGCTGAATGCAAATAAGCACTCACAGGTGTTGGCGCGGCCATGGCGTGAGGTAACCAAAAATGAAAGGGGAATTGTGCTGACTTGGTAAATGCACCGAGTAAAAATAACAGTAAAATGGTTAGGTAATAAGGGTGTTGTTGTACTAGTTCGGCGCTGTTTAAAACCACTTCTAGCTCGTAGCTACCTACGACTTGGCCAAGTAAGATAATGCCTGCTAATAGGGCTAATCCGCCCGCGCCAGTCACGGTCAACGCCATACGAGCGCCTTTTCGAGCATCACTATTATGCGACCAAAAACCAATCAGTAGGAATGAACTAATGCTGGTTAGCTCCCAAAAAAACCATAGCTGCAGCATATTATTGGACATCACAATACCGAGCATGGCGCTCATGAACATGATCAAATAGCTATAAAAGCGGCCAATGCTATCTTTTTCTGACAAGTAATAACGTGCGTATAGGATGACCAATAAGCCAATCCCCAGAATCAATAGGCTAAATAACACCGCGAGGCCGTCTAGACGAAAGGACAGTGACAAACCAAGCTGAGGGATCCAAGCAATGCTCTGGGTGAATAAATGTTCCGCGTATACTGCGGGTAAATCGAGTAAAATCAGGGTTAAGGCTAAAGCGGGTAATAGCGCGGTGGCAAGTGCACAAGCACTTCGGTTAAGTCTTGCGCTGAGTAGGGGAACAAAAATTCCCAAGATGGGCAAAAACGGTACCCAGAAATAGTGCATTAGCTGGTGGCTCCATTGGCTAGGTGTTAGATATTTATGACAAAATCATAGACACTATTGATTAGAATATCCACGCTTAGTTGTGTAGGGGGCAGATATACTCAAGGGTTTTAGTGAAAGTTGATGTTTTAATCATCACTCGGTCATGAGTCATATGAAAAAGACGAAACCAGTGACAGGCATAGCGTAGGGAGGGGGAGTGAAGCAACATTTCCATCGCATATGGTACATCAGTATTGTTATTGTCAGCGGTTTGATTTTGTCTGTCAGAGCATCTGAATTGAAAGCTTGGGACTATCAACGTGCGCGTATCGAAGGCTTATTTGAGGCAATGGATCGAACCCATTTAGTGTTCATTCGTAATGGTACGGTGCATGACTCGCAACAAGCTGTCGCTCATTTAAGAATGAAACTAGATCGTGCTCAAAACAGTTGGTTTGCTCCAAATAAAGAGCAATGGACCGCGGAAATGTTTATCGACAAATTGGCTAGCAGGTCTTCATTCAGTGGTCAGCCCTATTTGATTCGATTTGTCGACGGGCAACAAGTGGAAGCTGGCATTTGGCTGTATCAACAACTTGCGATTTATGACGATCACAACAAAAGCAATTAAATTCAAGTTCTTACATGTAGTCGCTCAGACCAGGTCTGAGCGACTACATGTTATCTCTCCTTTGACGCAGCGAATTCAAAATGGCTACTGCATCGCTACATATTTGTTGTAGCACTGCTGCACTCTCATACACAATATCGACTGTGGTTATACCAATCTAACTCATTAACTGTTCATTCTTGTTGGCCTAAATCATCGCTAACTGCGTGTTGTATCTTGTCACTAGAACCTCTCGCTATTGCAGGTTATCGGCAGATTTATTCTGCGCCATAAGTTGATCGTATAATTAATTAGATTGGTATTCGTTCGCATTCACCTGGGATGCTTTAATGAGTCGGTACGATTTGCGAACGTTCAATGTCATCAGTCTTTCATTTGAAAGTTTTCTATTCTTTTCATCTGGTTATATTATGTTGAGTTCATTAATAACTATTTGCTCAGTGCTTAACTTAGATCCAAACTTTGTTTAAATCTCAAAATATTTTCTTAAAGCAAGGCGTGCCATGCAGATTGCTCATTTATTAAAACTTTATCTGTTTTTCGGTTTGATGTTTGGCACCCTTGTCTCTCCCACATCGGCGAGTCAGGATTTCTCTTCTTGCTCTCAGTTGGTGGTCACTGGAAATGCCGAATATCCCCCGATCTTATGGCGATCTCATGATCGAAAATTGCATGGCATCGCTATCGAGCTATTAGAGTTGGCGCTAATTGATACCGGGATCAAAGTTGTCGCTCGTGATCGAGGTGTATGGGGGCGAGCATTGAAAGAAGCTGAACATGGTAGTGTCGATATGATTGCGGGAGCTTTTAAAACCAATGCGCGTGTAAAATATTTGGATTACATTGAACCCCAATTTACCGATGTATTAAGTATGGTGTGGGTGAAGAAAGGTCACGATTTTCCTTTTCATCGTTGGCAAGATTTATTGGGTAAGCGTGGTGGTACCTTAGCTAATAATAGCTTTGGTCAAGCTTTCGACCAATATGCAAAATCTCATCTAAGCCTTTATGCTAGCGGCAGCGCAGAGCGTTCCTTTGAGATGTTAATGGCTGAACGGTTTGATTATTTCTTGTACGAGTTATACCAAGGTTTAGCCCTGTTGGAGTTGGCTGGGTTAAAGCAACAGGTGAGCGCGTTGCCAAGCCCGATCTCGGTAGAACCTCTGTATTTTGCTTTTTCTAAAAAATCCGCATGCAATACTCCGCGTTTAAAGCTACATTTGCAGCAGCATCTGAGTCAGCTGAGTGAGTTTAAGATCTTCGAACGTTTGTTTGATAAACATCTGCAATTGTGGCTCTCAGAACAATCGCAAAACAAACTGGCACTTTATTGAGCTTAAGCTCTGTTACCTTATGCTTACAGAGGGCTGTATGCATAAGGCTATTCTTGCGCCGTTATTTCTCACTCAGCGCAGCTTGCGAAAACACGATCCCAGACCAACCATTGGTCATAAATTGACGAATGTTTTGGTGATCGTTGCCATCGGGTGTATTCAGTACATCTTGATAGTACTCACCAAAAAGTGCCAAGCTTTGTTGCTCATCTAAACCTTGCTGTTTGGCAAAGGCAAAAATCTTACATGAACCAGAGTTTTCCCCGGCCGCATTATGTTGTTGACCATTGCTAAAAGCGCTTGGCGTAAAATCGTAAAGCGTGTCTATCAGCGTCATGCTGTCTGCAAAACGAATACTGTGTGGTGCTTGCGTGAGTTTGCTTATAAATTGGCCGAGTACTGGCTTCGTCATCTGTTATAACTTCCTATGATTGCTTGATTTAGGCTTTAGAGGGTCAAATGGTATTCACCTTAGAGGCTATCGTCACTAGGGTCAATGGGAAGACGTATTATGGATTACTGTCCTCTAAAATGTTTTTTTTGCGCCCTGTTTAAAGGGTAATCCTCCCATTATTAACCGCATTTATTCGTAGAATTCATGCTGCCGTTTTTAGTGGTGGGAACCCTCCATTTGCAAGGTGTGGTCGTTGATGATTGTAGAACCATAACCATTGGGTCGCCCGATCTTGAACCTCTTCAAGTGTGTCAAACAAATACTTACTCACTAAGCCAAACCTCATAGTACGGTTGAACCTTTCTATATACGCGTTTTGTTGTGGGTTCCCTGGCTGAATATAATCGATTCGAATGTCGTGGTTGTTGGCCCATTTAATAAACGCATGGCTAATGAACTCAGGACCATTGTCGCAGCGGATCGCAACAGGTTTGGTTCGTTGTTCGATGAGCTGCTCTAAGATCCGAGTGACTCGTACTGTGGGCATTGAAAAATCAGGTTCTGACGCCAGACCTTCACGTTTGTAATCATCTATCACATTGAATAAACGGTACTTCCGGCCATCAGATAGCTGATCATGCATAAAGTCCACGGACCAAACTTGGTTTGTTTTAATCGGCTCTTTAAGAGGCTCTGGCGTATGGCGATTCAGGCGTCGTTTTGGCCTAATACGTAAGTTTAGAGCCAATTCGCAGTAGATCCGATAAACCCGCTTATGGTTCCATGTATACCCTTTAACGTTCCGCAAATGGTGAAAACACAGGCCAAAGCCCCAGTCAGAGCAGTCTTCACTGTTGCACAGCGTTACTAACTCTTGAGCTATCAACTCATTCTCAGGTTGAAGCTTCGATTTATAGCGATAGCAGGTCTCGCTGATCCCAAACCAATAGCATGCACTTTTAATGCTGATGTGATAGTTCGCCACCGAACGCTGAGCCATCAATCGACGCTCACAGGGCTTCACCACTTTTTTGCCATCGCCTCTGAGATCACCTCTGCTTTAAGGCGTTCTTCCGCATACATCTTTTTAAGCCGTCGATTTTCATCTTCGAGTTCTTTCATCCGCGCCATAAGGGATGCGTCCATACCACCGTATTTCGAACGCCACTTGTAAAAGGTTGCGTTGCTCATTCCATGCTCACGACAGAGCTCAGGAACAGGTGTACCAGCCTCAGCCTGCTTGAGAATAGATAAGATCTGACTGTCCGTGTAACGTGACTTTTTCATGTTGAATCTCCTGTATTTACTATACGAGAAAATTCTACTTTTGCATGGGATTAATTTTCGGGGGGATTACCAAAGGGGCGACAGTGTAATGTAGTTTTTTACTTAAGAGCGCGATGACAGCTTTGAAAGTTGTCACCAAAGATTGATTTAAGCTAAAAGTAACAGCGAAAATGCACGTCTTCGCGCGTCGCTAACGCCTTCGTTACCACTTCAAGCTATTTTCCTTTGTTTCCAAGAATTTGCTATGCAACGAGTATCCAACACAAGCTCCATTGAGCCCGGGCTGACTCGATAACGAGTGAATGGTTCGCCGTGTTAGGACATTTTATGAAACTTCACTAACAAATAAACAATACACCGTTTAGTTGTTAGTGAAGTTGAAAGTGGCAGTGAACAGCTGATTTTCCTTTGTATAACCGAATCTTATGTCCGTTTCTTCGGTTCGCGGGTGTGTTGTCACTTCATTATTTTATCTCTAGAAAGTTGAAACACTGGTTCAATTCTTTTGTTCGGACATTATTTTGTGATCAAATCTGTGTTTTTGACACAAAATCTTTGTTTCAAAGGTGTTTGTGTTGACACAAAACGCGCCATATAGAAAGATTGCGCAAACAAAATAAAGATAAATCAACTAGAGAGAGGGTATTAAATGAAAGCATTAGCTCGTTTTGGTAAAAAATTCGGTGGTTATAAGATGATTGACGCACCAGTTCCAGTGTGTGGTCCTGATGATTTAATTGTTGAAATCAAAGCTGCAGCAATTTGCGGTGCTGATATGAAACATTACAAAGTTGATAGCGGTTCTGATGAGTTTAACTCAGTTCGTGGCCATGAATTTGCCGGTAAAATTGTTGAAGTTGGCAATAATGTTCAAGGTTGGGCGGTCGGTCAGCGAGTGGTATCCGATAACAGCGGACATGTATGTGGTGTTTGTCCTGCTTGTGAACAAGGTGATTTTCTGTGTTGTACAGAAAAAGTGAACTTGGGATTGGATAATAATAAATGGGGAGGAGGATTCTCAAAGTATTGTCTCGTCCCCGGAGAGATCCTCAACATTCATCGTCATGCGTTGTGGGAAATTCCTGAAGGGGTTGAATACGAAGAAGCATGTGTTCTTGACCCCATCTGTAATGCTTACAAGTCGATTGCTCAGCAGTCTAAGTTTTTGCCTGGGCAGGACATTGTGGTCATTGGAACTGGGCCATTAGGTTTATTTTCGGTTCAGATGGCTCGCATTATGGGGGCCGTTAATATCGTTGTTGTGGGACTTGAAGAAGACGCCGCCGTTCGCTTTGGGGTCGCGAAACAACTGGGTGCCACCGCTGTAGTAAATGCGTCGAGAGAGAATGTTGTCGAGCGCTGCCAGACCATATGTGGAAAAGATAATCTTGGTTTAGTGATTGAGTGCTCAGGTGCCAATATCGCCTTAAAACAATCCATTGAGATGCTACGGCCAAATGGTGAAGTGGTACGAGTCGGGATGGGTTTTGCGCCTTTAGATTTTTCCATTAATGACATTACGGCCTGGAACAAAAGCATCATTGGTCATATGGCTTATGACTCCACATCCTGGAGAAATGCTATCCGTTTGCTGGCTTCGGGGGCTATCCAAGTTAAACCAATGATTACTCATCGTATTGGCCTATCTGAGTGGGAAAAAGGGTTTGATGCGATGGTCGATAAAACCGCGATTAAAGTCATTATGACCTACGACTTTGATGAGTGACATAAGGCTAGTTTCTTTTAAATAGGAAGGAATAAACAAATGGAAAAAACGCTACCTCCCCATTGTGGGGCGAGATTAGACCGTCTACCGGATAGTCAATGGCATTTTAATATGTTTGCTATGGTCTCATTTGGATTACTTGTTTGTTGGAGCAATGCTGTTGGTGGGCTGATATTAGCGCATTTAAGGGAACTGGGTTGGACCGATAATAATTCTAGCGCAGTATTTTCTTCTATTACGACGGCAGGCATGTTCGCTGGCGCATTAATCGGCGGAATTATTGGTGACAGAATAGGAAGAAAGAAAAGCTTTTTGCTTTTTGAGGCGATTCATATTGTTTCTATGATCGTCGGTGCATGTGCATATAGCATGGATTTTCTTATCGCCTGTCGTTTTGTAATGGGTTTTGGCCTTGGTTCATTATTGGTCATGTTGTTTGCCGGATATACAGAGTATATGCCTGGTCGTAATCGAGGAACTTGGTCAAGCAGGGCCTCTTTTATAGGTAATTGGTCTTATCCGATTTGTTCGCTGATCGCCATGGGATTAACCCCATTACTGTCTGCTGAACTGAACTGGCGAGTACAATTATTAATCCCCGCTCTACTATCTATCGTTGCAACTTGGATTGCCTATAAAAAATTTCCAGAGTCTCCTCGTTGGCTAGAGTCCAAAGGTCGTTACGCTGAAGCAGAAGCAATCATGACGGATATTGAAGAAAAAGTGACGCTTCAAACTGGAAAACCTTTAGCTGAGCCAGAGATAAATACAGCGGTACAAAGCAAATCAAAAGAGTTGCCTTATTCAGCTTTATTAAAAGGTGCTTTATTGAAAAGGGTGATCTTAGGTTCCTTTGTACTTATCGCAATGAATGTTGTTCAGTATACGCTTATTAATTGGTTACCAACCATTTTCATGGAGCAAGGTATTAATTTAAAAGACTCTATTGTTTTAAATACCATGAGTATGTTTGGCGCTCCATTCGGAATTTTTATTGCGATGCTAGTCATGGATAAAATTTCAAGAAAAACGATGGGCGTTGGTTTGTTATTAATCATCGCAGCTCTTGGATACGCATATTCTCTGCAAACAAGTATGTTCATGATTACATTGTTTGGATTCTTTTTAATCACCTTTGTATATATGTACGTTTGTTACGCGTCAGCGGTATATGTTCCCGAGATTTGGCCTACGGAAGCAAAATTACGGGGCTCAGGACTAACAAATTCAGTTGGTCGTATTAGCGGAATTATTGCGCCCTATGCAGTTGCAACGTTACTCACAAATTATGGTGTCTCGAGTGTATTTATTTTACTAGGGTCCGTATCTGTGCTGGTTGCCATCGTCATTTCTATTATGGGCGTCGAAACTAAAGGGGAATCTGTCGAAAATATAGGTATGGATGCTGTTACCAGCGAATCATAAATTTTGTGAGAGTTAAATATGAAAAATAAAAAAGCAGTATTAAAAACCCCAGGCGTTATGGAATTTATTCAAGCGGAAATTCCGGTGCCTAGAGATGATGAAGTTTTAATTAAGGTCGAATACGTTGGAATTTGTGGTTCTGATGTACATGGTTTTGAATCAGGCCCATTTATCCCACCCAAAGATCCGAATCAGGAGATAGGTCTCGGTCATGAATGTGCAGGAACAGTGGCCGCAGTTGGTCATAAAGTGACTAAATTTAAAATTGGCGACCGAGTAAATATTGAGCCTGGTGTGCCATGTGGTAAGTGTCGTTTTTGTCTAGAAGGCAAATATAACATTTGCCCTGATGTTGACTTTATGGCGACGCAGCCCAACTACCGTGGCGCGCTTGCAAACTATCTTTGTCATCCAGAAAGCTTCACTTACAAGTTACCAGATAATATGGACACCATGGAAGGCGCATTAGTTGAACCTGCGGCGGTAGGCATTCATGCCGCTATGTTGGCTGATGTTAAGCCGGGTAAAAAAATTGTTATTTTGGGCGCAGGTTGTATTGGTTTGATGACATTGCAAGCTTGTTTATGTATGGGCGCATCTGAAATTGTCGTGGTCGATGTTTTAGAAAAGCGTTTAGTCATGGCGCATGAACTAGGTGCTGCCGCAATCATTAATGGTGCAACAGAAGATACTGTCGAACGTGCTCAAGCTTTATTGGGTGAACTTGGCGCCGATATTGTTTTTGAAACTGCGGGGTCGCAAATCACAGTTAAACAAGCACCTCAACTGGTTATGCGTGGTGGCAAAATCATGATCGTCGGTACTGTTCCGGGTGACTCTTCGATTAACTTTTTAAAAATTAATCGGGAAGTCAGTATTCAAACGGTATTCCGCTATGCCAATCGCTATCCCGTCACGATTGAAGCCATCTCATCTGGAAAATTTAATGTTAAATCAATGGTGACACATATCTATGAATATGCAGATGTTCAAAGAGCTTTTGAAGAGTCGGTGAATAATAAAAAAGAAATCATTAAGGGGGTTATTAAGCTAATTGCTTGAGTCGGTGTGTCAATAAATAAAATCAATGGTGTAAATAAGAAGGGTTAATTAATTATGTTGTCAAGTGTTAAGTATTGGGAAGAAAAGGCACAGCGTGAGCATTACGCAATTCCTCATTTCAATGTTTGGAATGCTGAAATGTTGATGGGGGTCATGGATGCTGCTGAAGAGGCCAAATCGCCGGTAATTATCTCTTTTGGTACCGGATTTGTGGGGAATACTTCATTCGAGGATTTTGCTCATACGATGGTCTCTATGGCTGAGAAGGCCACCGTTCCGGTGATTACTCATTGGGACCACGGGCGCAGTATGGAGATTATTCATAATGCTTGGACGCATGGCATGAACTCACTGATGCGAGATGCATCAGCATATGATTTCGAAGAAAACATTCGTCTAACTAAAGAGGCGGTCGACTTTTTTCACCCACTAGGTGTCCCGATTGAAGCGGAGCTAGGGCATGTCGGCAGTGAGACGGTATACGAGGAGGCGCTTGCTAACTATCACTATACCGATCCATCACAGGCTGCTGAATTTGTTGAGCGTACTGCATGCGACTCGTTGGCCGTTGCCATTGGTAATCAGCATGGCGTATATACTTCCGAGCCAAAATTAAACTTTGATGTTATACAAAAAGTTCGTGATGCAGTGTCGGTTCCAATTATTCTGCATGGTGCCTCCGGAATTAGTGATGACGATATTAGCACTGCGATTTCTCTAGGGATCTCAAAAATTAATATTCATACAGAATTGTGTGAGGCGGCAATGGTTGCGGTGAAGAAAAATTGCAATCAACCATTTTTACATTTAGAGCGTGAAGTTCGTAAAGCGATTATGGGGCGTGCCTTAGAAAAAATTACATTGTTTGGTTCAGATGGAAAAGCGGAAGCCCTTGTATGAGTAATATTGATGTTATCTGTGTTGGTGCAGCTATTGTTGATATTCCTCTGCAGCCAGTGGATAAGAATATGTTCGATATTGATTCGTATCCTTTAGAACGAATTTCAATGACTATTGGTGGCGATGCAATCAATGAAGCAACGATTATTTCTCGTCTTGGGCATAAAACTGCATTAATAAGTCGAGTAGGTAATGATGCACCAGGAAATTTTATTCTTGAAGCATGTAATCGGGAAAGAATAGATATTGAAGATCTTGTCGTGGATGGGGATATTGATACTTCAATTAATGTCGGTTTGGTGACAAAGGATGGGGAGCGTACTTTTGTTACCAATCGAAATGGTAGTTTGTGGAAGCTTAATCTTAAGGATATAGATTTTTCACGTTTTAAACAGGCCAAATTATTATCTCTTGCAAGTATTTTTAATAGCCCATTACTAAATGGACACGCTTTGGTACAGATTTTCTCTGCAGCAAAAGCGGAAGGGTTAACTATTTGCGCCGATATGATTAAACCAAGGCTTAATGAGACGTTGGCGGATATCCGTGAGGCTCTGGCTTATGTTGATTACCTTTTCCCAAACTTTGAAGAAGCAAAATTACTAACTGGAGAAAGTGAGTTAGAGGGAATCGCGGATACATTTTTAGCGTGTGGTGTAAAAACGGTTGTGATTAAGACCGGAAAGCAAGGATGTTATATAAAAAATGCTGCTCAGACATTGCTTGTGCCTGCCGTTCAGGGGATTACAGCGATTGATACCATCGGCGCGGGAGACAACTTTGCATCAGGTTTTATATCTGGGATTTTGGAAGGTATGCCGCTAGCTGAGTGTGCTCGTTTCGCGAATGCAACCGCTGCGATATCGGTTCTGTACGTTGGCGCCACGACGGGTGTTACCCATAGAAAAATTGTTGAAGAATTGCTCAAAGAGTGCGAGGAGTATGCGTAATGATGAAAATGACCCCGTTGGGGAACAGCGGATTGAAGATCTCTAAAATGGGTCTTGGAACTTGGGCGATAGGCGGTGGCCCTGCATGGAATGGTGACCTCGATTATCAGGTATGTATTGATACCATTGTCGAAGCCCATAAATGCGGTATTAACCTTGTCGATACAGCACCTGGTTATAATTTTGGCAATAGCGAAGTGATTGTTGGTAAAGCATTGGCTCAGCTCAATCGAGAGGATGTTGTGATTGAGACTAAATGCGGCATCGTCTGGGAACGTAAGGGCAGTTTATTTAATAAAGTTGGTGAGCGTCAGCTTTATAAAAATCTATCGCCAGAGTCAATTCGCGAGGAAATTGAGACCAGTCTGAAGCGTCTGAATGTTGATTATGTTGATATTTATATGACGCATTGGCAGTCGGTTCCACCTTTCTTTACTCCTGTATCTGAAACAATGGAAGAGTTAAATAAACTTAAAAAAGAGGGGAAAATCAAAGCCATTGGTGCAGCCAATGTCGACATCGAGCATATTGAAACTTATCTCAAATATGGTGAGCTTGATATTGTTCAAGCCAAATATAGTCTGTTAGATAGAGAGGTTGAAGAAAAACTGCTTCCTTTATGTGAGCAACACGGAATTGTTTTACAGGTATATTCACCGCTGGAGCAAGGCCTGTTAACGGGGGATATTGAGCCCGACTATATTCCTACAGGCGCGCGAGCCAATAAGAAATGGTTTCAGAAAGAGAATATGGGCAAAGTGATCAATATGCTGAAGCAATGGCAGCCTTTATGCGAGAAATATCAGTGTTCTATTCCAACTCTCGCGTTAGCGTGGATATTGGCCCAAAGTAACAATATTTCGATTTTGACCGGTGCAACTTCACCAGAGCAGGTCAAAGAAAATGTGAAGGCAATGTCTATTCAACTGACTAAAGAAGATAGCTTATTGATTCGGAAAATGGCTGAAGCGCTGGATGACGGGCAGTAATCGTTGATAACACGAATACCTCTGTTTTTTTGGTAAACACGCATGTTTTTCTGTGATTCAAATACAATATTTTGCAAATAAATATAGTGAATGGCATACTTATTTGTATGTTTTATGGGAAGAAACAGAGGTAATCCAGTGTCAGCAAAAGATCGAATTCAGTCTATTAAACAAATGGTCACTAACGATAAAAAAGTTACCGTGGTTAATTTGAGTACTATTTTTAAGGTGACCGAAGAAACAATCCGTCGTGACCTTGAAAAGCTTGAAATGCAAGGTTTTATTACGCGTACTTATGGTGGTGCAGTTTTAAATGCGAACGGCATTATTGATAATGTTCATTTTTATAAAAGAACCAAGTCGCTCCATGAAGAAAAGCAGACTATTGCATTAAAGGCACAATCTTGCTTAGAAAATGTAACCACACTGGCGGCTGACTCAAGTACCACTGTGATGGAGTTTTTAAAACTTTTAAGAGATAGAAGTGACATCACAATCATGACTAATTCAGCGGAAGCTATTCATGAATTAGCGACCGCTGAGGTAAACCTTGTTTCCACTGGTGGTGAGTTAAATAAAACGTCGCTTTCTATGCAGGGTGTCATGACCAAAGAAGCTATTAGCAAACATCATGTCGATATTATGGTGATGAGTTGTAAAGGGCTTGATATGCAAAGTGGTGCGCTCGATTCTACGGCCGCGGAAGCAGATGTTAAAAAAGCAATGATCAAACAGGCATCTGAAGTTGTACTTTTGGTCGATCACTCTAAGTTTGAACGTAAGGCCTTTGTTAAATTAGTGAACTTTGACAATATAAATTATATTGTGACTGATAAATCTCCTGGGAATAAATGGATTGAGTTTTGCGACAAAAATAATATAAAGCTAATATTTTAATGTGATTGTTTAGGCGCCCCATCCTTAATGACTACATTGTTATATGTCTTAGTGTGATTAGTTTATTAAAGCCGCGATTTGATTTCCATTTGTAAATAGAATAATGGCAATTTGGTTTGGTAATTTTATTAATAATAAGATTACCAGTAATCATGCTTGCTATTGGCTGTAAATAATATATTTGTCAATAGCGTACAGAGGTATGTAATATGAATAATGTTGGCCATATAGGGGCGCGGCTAGACCGTATCCCTTTCTCAGTTTTTCATTACGAGATATTTGGTATTATTAGTATGAGCTTGTTATTTACCGGCTTTTTAAGTTATTCGGGAAATATCGTTTTGGCTGAGCTGGTGAGTAATGGCTGGTCGAATAATTACCTGAATGCCGCCTTCACCTCGGCCTTAATGGCGGGCTACTTTATCGGCTCTGTCGCCGGAGGGTTTATTGGCGATAAGCTTGGAAGGCGCAAAGCTTTTCGTATGAACTTACTCATCGTTGGTATATCAGCAATGGCGGCATCATTTTCTCCAGATATGTATTGGTTGATTATTTTCCGCTGTTTGATGGGGATCGGTATGGGTGCCCTGATCATGGTTGGTTATGCGTCTTTTGTTGAGTTCATCCCCGCTAACGTAAGGGGAAAGTGGTCTGCTAGGCTTTCTTTCGTAGGGAATTGGTCACCTGTGATATCGGCGTTGATTGGCGCAGTTGTGATTTCATATTTTAGTTGGCGGTTGATGTTTTTGTTGGGTGGGGTATTGATGTTGATCGCTTGGTATTTATCCGCGAAATATTTTATCGAATCGCCACGATGGTTGGAAGGAAAAGGCAGGGGAGAGCAAGCTGAAAATAACTTACGGAATATTGAGTTACGGACAGAGATTAAAGAGAATATAAAACTTAGCCATTGTGAACGGGATAACTATTATTTAGAAAACGTCAGAGGAAGTGATTCATTTTGGAGCCTGTTCAAAGGAAGTATGTTAAGGCGAACATTAGTTGCCATTACCGTTCTGGTTGCGATGAATATATCTTTATATACGATCACGGTTTGGATCCCAACTATTTTTGTTAATTCTGGAATTGAAGTGACAAAATCAATTGTGATGACTTCGATGATTATGTTGGGTGCTCCTGCAGGTGTGTTTTTCGCTACTTTAACAATTGATAAATACCCTCGAAAACTTTTTGGTTCTAGTCTGCTCATTATTATTGCGGTTATGGGATATTATTATTCGCTTCAAACGAGTGAATTAAAAATTATTGTATGCGGACTTGTGATGGTTTTTTTCCTTTATATGTATGTATGCTTTTCTTCGGCAGTTTATATTCCAGAGTTATGGCCAACGCATATGCGATTACGTGGATCTGGGCTTGTGAATGCTGTTGGCCGATTTGTTGCTGTTATTGCGCCTTATGGGGTGGCGATGCTGTTGACCGATTATGGCTCAAAAACGGTTTTTGTTGTATTAGGTGCTATTTTAATTTTATGCGCTTTTTTGTTGCTTGTTTTTGGTATCGAAACCAGAACGGTTTCGTTAGAAAAAATTTCTCAGTTATAGCTTGATTGGATAGACTTTCATCGTCCTCGTTGAGCGTGAAGTAAAATGACTGGTGACAACTAGCAGGGTCGTAAAGAGTCACTGAGTTTTATTTTTCAGTTCATTGACTATGAATCTGAAAGTAAAAACACTAAAGGTTGCCGGAGGCAGCCTTTTTTGGATACCGTTGTTTGATTTATTCAAACCTAGAATATATGTGTTTGTTAAAGATTTAATGGCAATGCGCAAGTTGGCATGGTGCGCTGACCCATTTTATAGTTCGTCGCCGGAAAATCTGGCGCTCCTCGCTTCGGCGATGCTGCAGTCGGTGAGATGCATGAGCTCGGCTAGTGTGATGTTGTGGTTTTCTTGCACTAATCGTTGTAGTTTCACAGCAACGGGCTCTAATTGCGCGCCATATTTCTGAAGCCCTTGTTCGATTTTGTGAATCAGATACGCACTGGCTGATGGTTGCTGTTGTTTAAGGGCTTGCGAGAGTTGTTGTAATTGCGGTGCTTCGCCAGTCACTAGCCAGTTTCTTGAGCGGCGAATACGTTTAATTTGACAGCTATAAATTAAGGCGACTTGTTTGGCGAGTTTGACTTCGTTGCCACCGATTTGGCGGATTAAGGAAGGCAGTTGGATATCAATTGTGGTATCGGTCATCGATAGAATTCTGCATGCAATTCAATTTAAATTCAAATTTCTGTCCTTTGGCTTGGCGTGAATAGTTACTGCGCTGGTCGGTTTGGATGATTCGATAATATGCTCACCGATAAAAATCACTGAGTTTAGTGTTTTTGTCGGTGAGTGATACTTTTTAGGCGAGTGTTAGGTTTTGCATTTTTTGCTGGAAGTCCAGTAGCGGATCGAGAGAAAAGTCTGCTTCTACCGAAAAAGTAAAGTCTCTAAATTGAGTTTGTACTTGTAATGTTTTTAGGTAGCTGAAACGAGGGTGCTCACCGAGAGACATGCCTTTGATGAGTCGCCAAGGGATGAACAAATGCTCAACATGATAATCGGTACGTTTTTCTCGAATGATATCGGTCCCCCAATTTGAGATCATTAGATCATGGCCATCACTCATAAATAATACGTCTTGCATTTTGTATCTAAACAGCCGAGCTAATAAGTGCTGGAAGCCTTTGGTCAGTTCTTCGTCGAGGGAACGTGAGGCTTGAAAGGCTAATATACTCACGGGTTCGGTGATTGCTTCACGTTGTAAAAAATATTGATAGACTTGGAGTTTAGCCCCCTCAACGGGTTCGTGCTGAGTCAGCGCTAACGGCTGGCTATGTTGATGCATCGCCTCTCTGATGATGTGAAGTGCTTTGGCGGCAATGTTTACCGACACGAGGCTGTAGTCAATATGGATGCTGTGGTGCCTTGAAAACAGCTGCAAATGACAGGACAGTAAGTCACCGCTGTGAACTATATAGTTGATGTCGGCATAGTCCAGAGCCTGTTCTTGTAATTCTGCAGCCTTGTTGAAACTAAGTACGCGGATCCTGTTAGCCTCTAGAATCACCACACTTTGATACATCAGCATGCCTGGCTCTAGATCCCGCCGAGCTTGGTCTACCGGAACTTTGAAGCAATATTTTGCGGCTAAGATCGCTTGTTGGTAGTGCTCAAATTGCGGTGGAATGTCGATGAGCGCCTTTACCTCCATCATCCAAGGGCCATATCTTCGGTATTCAAGGGTTAATTTATCCATTGCCATTCTCCAAAACCATCAGTGGTGCGTTAAATGAACCTAGCAAGTTGCTTTAAGTTTAGTTCAAGCGCATTAAGATTGACGGGCTGAGTGTTTTGTCTGCAATTAGTCGACACAAGTTTGATCTAAATCGTCTACAGCGAGGCCATGAGTTTTAATTTGGCAGGGGCGGAGGCGAGCCGAAAACGAGAGCAGGCTGAATACCAGGCTACTTTGGTATTCAGCGCTGATTGTTCGATTTATTCCGCGCTGAGCAATTGTTGTAGTTGCTGGCGTTGCTGCTCAGTCATTTGTGTTTTATTTAAAAATGGCATGTCTTTGCTTACGGTGGCTCGAGCAATAATACGTTCTTTCCAGCGCTCAATGTCTTGCCAATGGTCCAGCATCACTCCTCCGGGGGCTGTGGTAAACATGTCATCACTTGGGGTGCGGCTATGACAAGAGCTGCAGCGCTGCTGAATAATTGCACTCGCCTGTTGTTGAGCACTGGTTAAGGCATTTTGCTTAACCGTCGAGCTGGCTGTGCTTGCTGCGTTCAACTGCGATCTGCTGCCAGTCCAGCTGACGAATATAGCTAACAGTAGTAAACCGATAGCACCACTCACGATGATGCTGGGTTTATCAATGCCTTGATGTTTCAGATTGAAGAAATGACGGATCCAGGCACTTAAACCGATCAGGACACAGAGGATTAACCAACTATAGTGGTGTTGGTAAATCATCGGATAGTGATTACTGATCATCAAAAAAATCACCGGCAAGGTGAGGTAGTTATTATGTACCGAACGGCGTTTCGCCTCTAAACCGGGGGCAGGATCAACCGCCTCTCCGGCACTAACTTGGGCCACCATCTTGCGTTGTCCGGGAATAATTTTTACCCACACGTTGGCAACCATGATTGTGCCGATAAGGGCGCCCATGTGAATGAAGGCGCCGCGGCCACTAAACACCTGGCTAAAGCCATAACAAAACAGTGCCCCCAAGACCACTAAAATGACGCTCAGTAATAGCGGTTTTTCGGCAATTGGCGAGCGCAGCAAGCCTTCATACAGTAACCAAGCACCAGCGATCCCACCAATACCAATGCTCACTGCTTGGCCAGCACTTAACATCATCACTTGAGGGTCGATTAAATACGCCTCGGCTCGCAAGTAGTAAATCCAAAATAACAGTAGGGTGCCGCTCAGCCACGTACTGTAGGCTTCCCATTTAAACCAGTGTAAATGCTCGGGCATTTTCTCTGGCCCCACCTGGTATTTGGCAACCTCATAAAAGCCACCACCATGCACCGCCCACAAATCCCCTTTAATGCCTTTTTTTAATTTCCATTCCGGTGGCGTTCTGAGATTATTATCTAACCAGACAAAGTAAAAACTCGCGCCAATCCAGGCGATGCCAGCGATCACATGAAACCATTTAATAAACAGAGCTAACCATTCGTAAAGCTGTGGCCACATAGACTAATTCCTTTTGTTATAAACTTCTTTTCCCGCAATATAGCTTGCCGCAATCAGTCGATCGTCGCCTAAAATATTGATGGCAAATAATTGTTCGCTCAAGTGATTACAGCGGGCGATCCGCTGACTCAGGATGGGCGTTGCGTGCAAATCGATTTCGATAAAGTCGGCTTCGCTGCCGGGGTTTAAATTGCCGACCCACTGCTCAATGCCCATGCTTTGGGCTGCGCCTTGAGTACATAAATACAAGGACTCGAAGGCGCTTAAGCTGGTCTGTTGCATCTGGCAAACCTTGTAGGCATCGGCCTGATTGGCAAACATACTAAGGCTGGTCCCCCCTCCCACATCACTGGCGAGGGCGACCGACACACCATTATCCTGGGCGCGGTGATAGTTAAACAGACCGCTGCCTAAGAACAGGTTGGAGGAAGGACAAAAGCTGATGGTTGCTCCGGTGTCGCTTAAGGCCCGATACTCGCGGTCGGTGAGGTGGATACCATGGCCAAATAACGCTCTTTCTCTCACCAGTCCGTGCGCCTGATAAACCGATAAATAGTCTGAATGTTCGGGAAACAGCTCATTAATCCATTGCACCTCTGCGGTATTTTCCGATAAATGGGTTTGAATAAAACTGTCGGGATGTTCCTTGGCTAACTGACCCGCCTTCGCCAATTGTTGTTCGCTGCTGGTGGGGGCAAAACGCGGAGTAATGGCATAGAGTTGGCGGCCATTATGATGCCAGCGCTCCAATAATTTTTTACTATCGCGATAGCCCGACTCAGGCGTATCGCTGAGCGCCTCGGGGCAGTGTCTGTCCATCAATACCTTGCCACAGATCATGCGCGCGTTATAGGACTCGGCGGCTTCAAAAAAGCTATTTACCGATTGAGGGTGCACGGTTGCATAGACGCTAGCGGTCGTGGTGCCGTTGGCAAAGAGTTGCTGTAAGAAAAAGTCGGCCTGACCACGAGCGTAGACGGCATTGGAAAACTGCTGCTCGGCAGGAAAGGTATAAGTATTTAGCCAATCCAATAGCTGCTTGCCGTAGCTCGCAATGACTTCAATTTGTGGGTAGTGCACGTGGCTGTCGATAAGGCCGGGCAGGAGTAACCCTGTATGTTGTTGTACTTCGAGCTCTGGCTGATTTTTTAAATAATCTTTGGCATCACCGAGGTAGAGGATCCGACCTTGCTCGATCACTAATACACCGTCTTCGAGATAGCAGTAATTATCGTTAGGGTTGCTGGTTGACTTGGGGAAATGCAAAATTTTTCCGCGGTGAATGCTTGGTTGCATCTTAACTCCCTCGATAGGTGGAGTAGCTAAAGCCGCTGAGCAGCAGGGGAATGTGGTAGTGCGGTTGCGACGATTCGCTAATAAAGACCACCTCAGCTTGCGGGAAGAAGCATTGGCCAAAGTGTTGTTGGCAATAATCTTCGGTCACAAAACGCAGGCAATAACGGCCAGCTTCTAATTCGAGTGACGCAAAGCTGAAACGCCCATCGGCATTAGTCAGTCCTTCGGCCAAGCAGTCGGTTTCGCCAAAGCGAAGTAGTTGGACTGGAATGTGAGTCGCTGGTTGGCCGCGACTGGTATCTAAAACATGACAACTCAAGGTGCTCAAAATAAATTCTCCATTCTAATATGGCTGATTTGCTGTTGTTGTTCGGCGGCGGTGAGCAGTTCCTGTTCGCGACTGCGGCCGAAACGCTGTTGCAACAGTGCTAACATGGTTTCGGCTGATTTTCCGCTGGCACAAACGATGAAAATAAAGCCATAACGGGCTAAATATTGTTGATTTAGTTGCAGTAACGCTTGTAGCGTCTGCCGTTGAGCATCGCCGACTTGTGCTTGCTCGGCTTGACTTAAGTGTTTGCCGTGGCTGTACTTTTGTTGTAATGAGGCGAGATCGCCAATCATTGGGTGACCGGCAAAGGCCTCCAGCCAATCGCTCTCTGCTAGTTGAGCAAAGGCTTGTTGAGCGCTGTCAATAAAATGTGCTTTGCTTCGAAAGGGGCGAGCTTGTTCTAGCAAGTTTTGCCAGCGGCGGCTGGTACAAACATTGGCCATTTCATTTTTAAATTGATGACTATTTTGTTGATTGAGCAAGCTTAAACGCTCGGCGATTGAGGCTGAGCTTGATTTAATCATGCTGAGTTTCTCCACGGAGTTGTTGGCGCAGACGATTACTCGATTGCCATTGCTGCTGACGCTGTTGTTTACGATTTGACATGGCTTGTTCTGAGGGCTGCAGATTGAGTCGCTGGATGAGCTGGGCACTGATCGATACCGCCACTTGCATCGGCAGTTTTCCACTGACTTCGCTTAGGCCGATCGGACAGCAAAGTTGCGCCAGGCTACTGGGATCGCTCAGTTGCTCTTGCAGTTTTAGGGCAAACCGCTGCGCCTTGGTTTGTGAACCGATCAGCCCGACAAAGGCAAAATCTTGGCGCTGTAGGGCGGCCAAACAGAGTTTGAAGTCCAAGCTGTGGTCTTGGCTTAAAATAACCAAATAACTATTGGCGGGTAATGAGTCGACATATTGTTCAGGTTGTGGGTGATAGTGGGTGCTTACACCAATGACCGCGATTGAGTCTAACCAATCTTGGCGATTGTCGACCACGGTGACTTGATAGGGCAGCTGGCTGAGTATTTGGCACAATGCATGGCTGACATGGCCAGCACCAAAGATGTAGATCCGAGCTTGCTCAACTAGAAAGTACTCAAATAAGACCTGCACCGCACCGCCGCAGCACTGCGCTAAGTCGGCAGCCAGTGAGAAGCGCTCAATTTGATTGTCTTGTTGGTCCAACTTGAGTTGTTGACGGGCATGCTTAATCACATTTAATTCTAAGTTTCCACCGCCGAGGGTATCAAATTGTTGTTGGCTCGAAATGACCATTTTACTACCCGTGGATCGTGGCACCGAGCCAGCCTCGGCCAAGATCGTCGCAATACAAAAAGGCTGCTGTTGCTGCTTTAATAATTGGCAGGCATCTAACCAATTGTTCGGCAATAAACTATTTGACCAGTTCTGCATCTTGCTGCGCCTCTTGATAAGCAAATTGCTGCTGACAAGCCATTAAAATACGTTCACCGGTGGCGGGGGCATCCAGTTGAGGCCTTAGTTGATGCTGACTAATTGCTGCAACCGCATCTCGAATGGCGCACCAGCTACTAATTGCCAGCATAAAAGGGGGCTCACCTACGGCTTTGGAGCGGAAGATACTATGTTCTGGGTTAGCTTGGTCGAACAGGGTAATATTCATTTGTTTCGGGTAGTCGCCAATGGTTGGAATTTTGTAATTTGCTGGGCTTTGGCTCAGTAAGCGCCCCGCAGTGTTCCACACCAATTCTTCGGTGGTTAACCAACCTAAGCCTTGAATAAATCCGCCTTCAATTTGGCCGATATCGATTGCAGGGTTAATGCTGGTGCCCACATCATGCAAAATATCCACTCTGTCTAAACTCATCTCGCCAGTGAGGGTGTCGATGGTGACCTCGCTGCAAGAGGCTCCCAGTGAGAAGTAATAGAAGGGTCGGCCTTCGGCTTTGTTTCGGTCATACCAGATTTTCGGCGTTTTATAAAAGCCGGTGGTGGACAAAGAAATACGCTGTAGGTAGGCCATTTGTACCAATTCGGCCCAACTTAAATGCTGTTCGCCGACTTGTACCTGGCCATCGCTGATGTGGATCTGCTCGGCGGGAATTTGGTAATGTTGCTCGGCGAAGTCCAGCAGCCGCTGTTTGAGTTCATTGGCCGCGTTGTGTGCTGCCATGCCGTTTATGTCGGTCCCCGAAGAAGCCGCCGTGGGTGAAGTATTCGGCACCTTGTCGGTTCGAGTTGCGGTAATTAACACGTAGTTAGCTGGGATCCCTAAAGTTTGGGCGACAATTTGCTGTACCTTAGTATGCAAGCCTTGGCCCATTTCGGTGCCGCCGTGGTTTACCTGAACACTGCCATCGGTGTATATGTGCACCAAGGCGCCGGCCTGATTAAGATGCTGCGCCGTGAAAGAAATCCCAAACTTAACCGGGCTTAAAGCCAGCCCCTTTTTAAAGGTTGGGTTGTTTTCATTCCATTGTTTCACCTGCTCGCGACGGGCTCGGTAATCACAATTTTTTTCCAGTTGTTGCATCAGTTGGCGCATTGCCTGATGTTGCTCGACTGGCATGCCGTAGTGGGTGGTGCAATTGTCTTGCTGGTATAAATTAAGGTAGCGAACATCCAAGGCATCTTGTTGGGTGGCGATGGCGATGTCTTCCATCGCTTGCTCGATTAAGATCATCCCTTGAGGCCCACCAAAACCTCGAAATGCGGTGTGTGACACCATATCGGTTTTTAAACGATGTCCCACAACTTCGGCCCTATTTAAGCTATAAGCGTTATCGGTGTGAAACATGGCTCGGTCGACAATCGCATCCGAGAGATCTGGAGAATGACCACATAAGCCATTCACTTCAATCTTGGCGCTTTCAATCAGTCCTTGTTTACTTAAGCCCAGTTGATAGCGGTTGTAGAAAGGATGGCGTTTGCCGGTTGCTGCCATATCAATGCTACGAGGCAGTCGGATTTTTACCGGCTTACCGGTTTGCCAACAGCCCAAGCTGGCCAAACATGCCCATTGTGCCGCCTGGGTCTCTTTACCGCCAAAACCACCGCCCATACGACGCATGTCCACGGTCACCCGATGAAAAGGAATGTTGATGACTTCGGCAATTAATTTTTGTACTTCTGAAGGATGTTGGCTTGAGGTATACACCATGATGCCTTGATCTTCGGTGGGCAGCGCGAGACTTACCTGACCCTCCAAATAGAAGTGTTCTTGGCCACCAACGTTTAGCTCACCACTTAGTTGTAATGGGCTGGTGGCGAGATCGGCTTGATTAACGTTAATGCCCATTTGGTGGCTAGGTAACACGGTAGGTTCCGGGTTCCCCGCCACTTGGGCTTGTTCGGCAGTGATAATCGGTTGGTCATCGGCTTGGTATTGCAGCAAGTTATCACTGGCTTGCTTGGCGATGTGCCAAGCTTGGCGATGGTTGTGGGCTAATACCAAGGCGATGGGTTGTTGAAAGTAGCGGATCTCTGTCTCGCTGAGTAATGGATCACCTGGGAAAATTGCGCCAATATCTTGGTGGCCGGGAATATCGCCGCAACGAATAAGCGCTACCACATCTGGCTGTTGGGCTAAAGTGTCGAGCTGTTGTTCGCTGACCTTTCCCTTGGCGATGCTACTACAAATTACTGCACCATGCAGGCAACCCGATGGGGTGGCCATATCATCGACAAATGCGGCTTCGCCCGCGACTTGTTTGGCTGCGCTTTCATGAGCCATCGATTGACCGATTACTTGGCTGGGTGCGCTTTGGTGGAGTTGTTGAGTGGTGAGTTTACGCATAAGCCGCTAGCCTCGTTGGGAGTTGGTTACAGTATAAATGGAAGCGTTTTAATAGGTTTTGTACCAGTAAAACCCGATAACTGGCACTGGCTCGAACATCGTCAATTGGCTTCACATATAGCGGGACTTGTTGTTGTACTTGTTTCAGTTTTTGCAGATTAAATGGGTGACCGAGCAAACAAGCTTCCAGCTCGCTCAAACGGACCGATTTAGCCGCAACTCCGCCGGCTGAGATAATGCAATGACTGACCCTATTTTCTTGGTCAAACTGCATGGTGACAGCTAGCACCACGGTGGCGATATCATCTTCAAAACGCTTACTTACTTTGTAAATTTGATGTTTGGTGCTGGGCGCAAGATCGGGCAGATGAATGGCGCTAATCCACTGCTCTGGACGCAGTTGGGTTTGTCGGTAGCCGGTGATGTAATCTTCCGGCGCGTACAATTCAGTATTGTTGCCATCATCTAGTTCAATTTTGCCACTTAAGCTGATGAGTAGTGGCGCAATATCGCCAATTGGGGAGGCATTGCCCAGACTGCCGCCCAAAGTTGCGCGATGGCGAATGGTTAAACTGCCTAAGCGGGCAAAGATCTCATCGGCTGTGGGGTAATGCTGTTGCATAAAGGCGTGCACCTGACTTAGCGGCATTGCCGCGCCAATCCGCCAACCGCCTTCGATACGCTCGATGACCTTGAGGTCGGGCAAATAGGTGAGGTCAATAATCTCATCGATGCGTTGCATTTGCTGTGTGACTTCTAGGGCTAAATCGGTGCCGCCGCCGATCCACTTCGCGTCCGGATGTTGCTGGCGAAGTTCGGCCAATTCTCGGCGCGAACGCGGTTGCCAATAATTATCACTGGTCAGGCTCGGGCATTCGGCCATCCAATGCTGTACGCCAGTTTCTCGTTGGCGAATATGATCGGTATGTTGGTTCGCGGTTGCTGCCACTTGTTTGGCAGCTTCAATGAGTGGGCCATAACCAGTACAGCGACATAAATTGCCCGCAAGAAATTCTTCCGGATGCTCAGGGGCAACCGATTGGCGTGATAGGGCATATAAAGACATCACAAAACCGGGGGTACAAAAGCCGCATTGGCTACCATGGTGGTCAACAATAGCCTGTTGTACCGGGTGCAAATTTTGGCCTTGCTTTAAATACTCAACGGTAATCACTTGTTTGCCGTGTAATGAATGTAGGGGCGTAATACAGCTGTTGATTTGTTTATAGCTGAGCTTGCCGCTGAGATCGATTTCTACCATTACCACAGTGCAGGCACCACAATCGCCACTGGCACAGCCTTCTTTGCTGCCCACTAGGTTTTGACGCTCTCGCAGAAAGTTTAGCAACATGGTGTCTGCGGCTTGTTGGCTTAAGCTAATCTGTTGATCATTAATCATTAGCTGTAACATAATCTCTCCTGCCTATTAAAACTATTTAGTTGTCCAATCGGTCAACTTTTTGAGCAAATTTTTTATTCTTGTACGCTATCTATTGTTCTGGCGTTGGTTCACTGCGATAAGCATAAGTGTCGGCAAAGCGGGATAAAATCCATTCCCCAGCGGTGACCGTGGGATAGCGACTGCTTTCGCCTTCGGCTAAACATGAGTCGAGTGTGCTTACTTCGGTATCGAAGTTCGGTTCAACAAAAAATGGCATCGAAAAACGGGTGGTTTGTTGGCTAGGGCTGGTTACTCGATGAGGTGTCGACTGATAGCAATCGTTGGTCCAGCGTTGCATTAAGTCACCAATATTCACCACGTAGCTGTTTTCTACAGGGCTGGCATCAATCCATTGACCGTGTCGGTCTTGAACCTGCAAACCACCGATTTGATCTTGATAAAGTAAGGTAATGCAGCCGTAATCGGTATGCGCTCCTGCGCCATTTTGCTGGCCCTGTTGTGGGGGATAATGGATTAAGCGCAATACACTAATTGGGCAAGTAAAACTCTTCGTGAAAAAATCCAGCGGCAACTTTAAAGCCAGCGCCATGGCTGACAAAAGCTTCAGAGCGACCTGTAAGCTGAGCTCGTATTGTTGTTGCATCAATTGGATAAAACCCTGTAAATGCGGATATTGATTCGGGCCGTACAATTGAGGACAACGAGCTACCTGCGGATGATAAGGGCTTAAGTCTAGCGCCATATCGAAGGTCTCTTTAAAGTCTTTTGGGCCGTTGGGGTCGAGCTGCTCTGCGCTAACTTGTCCCCAACCGCGGTGATTGCTGGAGTGCTGGATACTAATCTGCTGTTTTATCGCCTCTGGCAGCGCAAAAAATTGCTCGGCCATGGCTTGTACTTTGGCGAATTGTTCGGCTGGAATGCCGTGACCTACCACATAAAAAAAACCAGTATCACGACAGGCCTTATCTATGGCGTCGGCCACGGTTTGCCAATCTTTAGGATTGGGCTTATCCAAGGCTGAGATGTTGATGATGGGCAGGGTTAGACTCATGGCATGTTCCATTGCTGTGGTTGAGGTTTAAGCCGCTGCCAAGGTTTTGCTTTGGCAGCGGTATATTGCAGTGTGGATATTGTTCCTATTTAGGAATGCTGGCGTCGATCCCTTCGACGTACCACATCACGCTCGCTAGCTCTTGGTCGTTCAGTGATTTACCTGCAGGGATCACTTCTTTACCTTGGTTGTCTTTGATTGGTCCAGTGAAAGGATGGAAGGCGCCGGAACGGATCTTCTCTTGAGTATCGCTAATCGCTTGTTTCACGTCTTCCGGTAAGTTTGGATTAACCGATGTGATATGTAGCAAGTCTTCAGCAAAGCCGCCCCAGTAATCTTCAGACTTCCAAGTGCCATTCATCACTTCTTCAACGGTGCGTATGTAATGCGGCGCCCAGTAGTCACGCACTGAGAACATGTGAGCAGTTGGTGCAAAGTGGCTCATGTCTGATGCTTGGCCAATGCCTTTCTTGCCGCGTTTTTCTGCCGCAATTAGCGGAGCAGGGCTGTCGGTGTGTTGTAAAATAACATCTACGCCTTGATCCATTAATGCGTTGGCTGCGTCGGCCTCTTTACCTGGGTCATACCAAGTATTGGCCCAAACGATTTTAATTTTAACATCTGGGTTAACACTTTTAGCGCCGAGATAAACCGCGTTAATATCGCGAATGACTTCCGGAATCGGGAAGGAGGCAATGTACCCAATCACATTGGATTTTGTGGTCATGCCTGCCGCAACCCCAGAAACATAGCGACCTTCATACGTTCGTAGTACATAGGTCGAGACGTTTTTAGATCGCTTGTAACCTGTTGCATGTTCAAAGCGTACATTTGGGAATCGTTTGGCGACTTTCAGGGTGGGGTTCATGAAACCAAATGAGGTGGTGAAGATCAGTTTATGCCCCGATTTCGCCAATTGAGTGATCACTCGTTCAGCATCAGCACCTTCAGGTACGTTTTCCACAAAGGTGGTTTTTACTTTACCTGCAAAGTGTTTTTCCATTTCGATACGGCCTTGGTCATGCTCGTAGCTCCAACCATGGTCTCCGACCGGACCAACGTAAACAAAGCCCACTTTGAGTGGTTCGTCGGCCGCGTTAGATGCTGATGATAGGATGCTGGTGAAAGCCAATGCTGCAGCAGCCATCCATTTATTTATTTTCATGAAGAACTCCATTTCATTATTCAACGGTTGTGGTTGTCTATTTGTAATACCGAATAGCGATAGCAAAAAGCTGGCCACTTGGTCATGTTTTTTGATTTAAGTCAAAAAAGTAGATTAACACAAGCTTTGTTGTAAATACCTTTAGAGAGTTGTTATTTCCATCAGAAAAAATTGATTTGTTTTGGTGCGAGCATGGTTTTGCGGGCACTACTTTGGTGCAGTGTTAGAGCCTTGAATGGCTGTGGCTTAAGGTGAAAAAATTGTGTTGGATGTGTCAGTTGTGGTGGTTTTGTAGTCCTTAAGTTGCTTTTTGGTGGGTTTTTGTTTGCAAGCTTACTTTGTTGGCAGGTTCCTTGCGTTAATAAGCTGACTTAGTGGTCAACTTTTTTGATGCGCGTGAGTTTTTTTGACAGGGAGTTAGTTATGACTAGCGAAAACGGAAACACCTCTTCACAAGAGTTACTATTTGAACTGGACGATCGTCCGCCAGTGAGTCAGGCATTTTTCGCGGGCCTGCAACATGTGCTGGCTTGTTTTGTGGGGATTATTACCCCCACTTTGGTGATAGGAGGAGTGCTTGGACTCGGTGCACATATTCCTTACTTGATTAGTATGGCACTGATGGTATCTGGGGTTGGCACCTTTATTCAGGCGAAAAAAATTGGTCCCGTTGGTGCGGGCATGATTTGCGTGCAAGGCACCAGCTTTGCCTTCTTGGGCTCGGTATTGGCAGCGGGATTTATCGCTAAAAGCCAAGGCGGGGGGCCTGAGCAGATATTGTCATTAATCTTTGGGGTTTGCTTTTTGGGAGCATTTATCGAGATTTTCCTATCTCAAGTGCTGATCAAAATGAAAAAAATCATCACCCCTTTGGTTACTGGTATTGTCATTACCATCATTGGTATATCGTTGATCAAAGTGGGCATGACCGATCTGGCGGGTGGATTCAATGCGCCAGACTTTGGGAGTTTCCAAAATTTAAGCCTTGGCGCTATCGTATTACTCACAATTATTATGTTGAATCGCTCCAATAACGCTTGGTTACGGTTATCGTCTATTGTGATTGGACTGGTCGTGGGGACCTTGATTGCTTTAGCGATGGGTAAATTGGACGGCAGTTCAATTACCGCACAGCCTTGGGTTAGCATTCCGGTGCCTTTTAAATATGGTTTTAGCTTTGATTGGGTCGCTTTTCTTCCAGTAGCCTTGATTTACTTCATTACTGCTATTGAATCGGCAGGGGATATTACTGCTAACTGCATTATTTCGCAGCAAGCAATTAAAGGCGATGGTTACTTAAAGCGGATCCGGTCAGGGGTATTAGCCGATGGGTTTAATTCAATGTTAGCGGCAACCTTCAATACTTTTCCAAATACCACCTTTAGCCAGAATAATGGGGTAATCCAGCTCACGGGTGTCGCCAGTCGTTATATAGGTTATTACATTGCCGCTATCTTGGTAATTCTGGGCTTGTTCCCCATGTTGGGGGCGGTGCTACAGCTCATACCTAAACCAGTGTTAGGTGGGGCTACTTTAGTGATGTTTGGAACGGTGGCGGCTGCCGGTGTTAAGATCTTGGCCAGCGATCAATTGAATCGTCGTAAGCTGTTGATTATGGCGGTCTCCTTCGGGGTGGGGCTCGGTGTGATTCTAGTACCTAATTTACTTCAGCATGCGCCTAAGTTAGTACAAAATATTTTTGGCTCGTCAGTCACTTCGGGTGGCTTAATGGCGATTTTCTTAAGCCTGTTATTACCCGAAGAACAAAGCACTGTTTCCTCGGAGGCTGTATCGCAGCCGAGTTCTGCGGTGAGTTGAATTTTTCGTACTTGAGAAAGTATTATAGTTTTGGCAAAATAGCGGGCAGGTGCTAGGGGGCGCCTACCCGCCAAGAGGAACTCACCCCAACCCGTCTGTTAAGTTGACGCTATAGGCTAAAGCGCAACAGACAAACCTCAATATCGACACTGTATGTCATTCTGAATATTGTTCTGCGGGAAACAAATTAAGTATTTGGGAAACATATAGATGTTATCTGCGACTGAAGAACTAAAAATTCGCGCCAAGCTTTGGCTTAAAAAGTCACCGGACACAGCCGAACACCGCTCATTATTAGTCTTAAGCAGGGGTAATCCGCCACAACTCAAACATGCCTTGCTGTTATTGGCGCGCCAAGCTGGATTTAAAGACTGGCAGCAGGCCCAGTTGATACTCAGTTGTGAGCAATCCCTAACCCGCCACCAGGATGCGGGTAAGTTTTGGCATGCCAAACCCTGCCTGAGTCTGCTTAATCACTGGTGTGCCTCTTATTCTGAAGCACTACACTTGCAAGTATCGCAAGGTGGCGTGTTGCTGCCTTATAAAACCCAGTATGTATTGGCTCAAGAGGTGTATCTGCAAGCTTTAGGCATGCGGGTCAGCGACCCGCTGTGGGCAGAACTTAACTACAACTGGTGCCAAGGCCCACAAGCACTTCGGCAAGCGCTTGCTTATCAACGCTTATTGGCGCAACAAACGGAATGTTATCGAGCGTGTTAGCTATTTATTAAAGTGTAATTAGTTACAGCTTTTGGCGGTATAAAGCCTTATTATTTATCGGTAATTTGTCTATGTACCGCGAGTTTGGCTCGCAATTTTATAAGGAAAGCTCAATGTCTAAGAAAATCTACTGCGTTGCGATGTTTAAACCTAAAGCAGGTAAAGAGAATGAGTTATTTAAGGTGCTGCAAGCTTTAGAACCTAATGCTGCGCGTGAAGATGGCTGTATCCAGTATACGGTGACACGGAAAATCGATAATCCTTTCGCGCCTGCCGACGGTTATCCAATCGCCTTTCACGAAATTTGGGCCGATCAAGCCAGCTTTGAGGCGCACTGTGAGCGCCAGGAAATTCAAGATTTCTTTCAAACCCATTGTGTAGCCGAAACTGGCTTGGTGGAAGATGCGCTGGTACGTGCTTATAGTGATGAACCAGCCGATTTTGATGCGCCTATACTGGCTTAACTGCTGTATATTTAGAGCATCAAGTCTTAATCAACAGACTTTATAACATTCGGGGAGATGACGTATTGGTCGACATCTCCCTTGTTTGTTTGGCTAGTTATCTGGTTGAGGGACTTCCTCCGCCATGGCCTGTTTGCGGGTCGCGGCGCTGGGAAGGCGAGTGACCAGATAGATCCCTGAACAGACCAACGCTAAAGCCAGTAAATATTTCCATTCTAAAATCGATTCATTTAAAAATAATGCTGAAAGCATGCTGCCAAATACTGGGATCAAAAAGTTAAACACGGTGATCATGGCTACTGAATTGTATTTGAGTAAAGTACTCCAAAGTGCAAAGGCAGCCGAAGATAACAAGGCCAAATAAAAAAGTAATAGACTGCTAGCAAGGTCAAACTGGCCAAGTTTTCCACCAAAGGCGAAACCCAAGGCGAGTAATACTAAGCCACCAATTGCTAATTGCCAGGCTGTCATCAGCATTGCGTCGATCTCTTGAGAGATTTTTTTGCCATAGATAGAGGCCGCCGCGAGGATAAACGCGGCCAAAACAATGGAGCCTTCACCCGCCAGGCTGAATTCAAAGTTGAGTAATGACCCATTAAAATTAACCAAAAAGACCCCCGCAAAACCAACCAAGCAACCAATAGACTTGCGATGACTTAAACGATCATTTTTATAGATGAAGTGCGCTAGAATCACGCTAAAAAAGGTCCCGGTAGCATTCAAAATCGACGCTTTTACACCGCTCGCAAAGGCGAGGCCAATATAGAAGAAAACATATTGGAAACTGGTTTGACTTACACCGAGTAGTGCAATTTGCCGCATTTTCTTGATGCTCATCCCAAAACGATGTTTACCCATGATGCGGGCGAGTATCAGTAATAAGATACCGGCTAGCAGGAAGCGCTCACCAGCAAATACCATTTGTGAAGCGATGTCATGGGGGGCGATGGCCAATAATTGGTAGCCAGTTTTAATGGCGGGATAGGCACTGCCCCAAAGTAGGGTACATAAAATGGCTAAGCCAAATACAACCGGACGACGGGTAAAGAAAATAGCGGGTGTGTGGATCATGAATTGTTAACCTTAGCCAAATCACAAGGCTCATCAGCCAGTTTTGCTGGCTCGAGCGTCCAACAACTTTGTTGATGAGAAAATCAAGCCAAGCACTATAGCTTATTTGTAGTATTTTATCTCGATAGATTCAGTTTATCAGCGGAAATATTTCATAGTTGAAGTGTATATTTGGGCTTCAATAACCGATATATCTATGTTTCTGTATTTTCGATCCACCGTGCTTTGGGAAGCGCCGCTGGTTCGCGCTCACGCGATGTGGGGTCCGCATGTTGCCCCCTATATGGCATAACACTCGCCCCAACCGCGAAATTAATTTTGGCGTGCGGTATCTACTTATTATTTAACATCAGTAGCTTGGCGCCAAATCCAATAAACACTAAGCCTGTGATGCTCTTGAGTAGACCTTGAAACAAGCCTTTATTCACCATGCTGGAGAGTTTCGACATCAATACTACTAGTGAAGAGAACCAAAGTAGGGCGATCAAAGCATGCACCGTGACCAGTAACAAGGCATAAACAATGGCTTGCTGGTGATTTGGAATAAATTGTGGAAAAGCCGCAAGATAGAACATCGAAACTTTGGGATTGAGAGCGTTGGTTAAAAAACCTTCCCAAAATGCGTTGCGCTTAGTTAGTGTTGTGAGCGGGGGACTGAGTGTAGTTGCGTCTTCAGATGATGACGGTTTTGGCTTATAGGCCGCCCATAGCGACTTTAGCCCTATCCAAGTAAGATAGATTGCGCCGACAATTTTGAGCAGCATAAACGCGGTCGCAGATTGATATAGCAGCGCGGCAAGTCCAAAAATGGAAACACATCCATGCAGATAGAAAGCCGCAACAAAACCAGCGATATTTAAAAAGCCAGCTTTTTTACCGGATGTAGGAACCGTTTTTGATATCAATAAACCGTTGGGGCCCGGGGAGATCACCAAGAGACTGGTGACGACAATAAAACTGAATAGCTGAATATATTCCAAAAGGTACTCCTTGCGTGTTGTATGACCAACAATCAAGACAAATCAGTTGATGTCTTTGAATGGGATGCTGATTGCTCATTGCATGAGACGAAGATTAAAACAAAATAAGCAAGAATTGTGCAATAAATAATTCTTGGGTGTTCGGTGAAGTGTCGATGGGCAACTTACAGCAAACGATTAAACAAAATAGAAGGTTTGGTTTTGCTGCGTTACATCTGTGGCTTAAGATTGGCGTTTTGTTAAAAAGACTTGTCTGCTAGTGATGTCGTCATCTGCAGGGGCTACCGCTTCGATTTTAACTTTACCTTGAAACTCGACTTTAATTTTTACTTCTTTGTTACTAGTATGGAGCCTTATCACTATGTGCAAGGATTTGCAGTGCCAGCCTGTCGACCAATTATTATCTTATTTTTGTTTTTATTTCAGTTCGTTGTACTTAATTCGTCTCAGGCCGCCGAGTCGCCATTTTGGCGAGTGAGCACTGTGCCACAGTGGGTGGTACAACATCCGGCAGTCGCCAGTAAAGTTTCAGATAAAAGGCTACCGTCGGCTAATTTTTTAGTCACCGATACCCAAGTGAATCTAAAAACCAAGCAGGTTCATTTTTATCGGCATCTTCGTTTGCAAGTGAATGATGTTAGGGGAATAGAAGATAACTCGGATATTAAAATCACCTTCAATCCTGATTTTCAACGCATAGAATTACACCATATTGAAATTCATCGTCAGCATCACAAGCTCAATCGCTTGTTTACTAAAGATATTCGTTTAATTGATTTGGAAACGGAACAACACAATAAACTCTATTCAGGGGAAAAGCAGTTACAGTTATGGCTAAAAGACGTTCGCGCAGGTGACATTATTGATTATAGTTTTAGCGTGATTGGCGAAAATCCAGTCTTTGCAGGCAACTTTAGCCAAACTTTTGGTTTGGGCTGGAGAGATAATGTTGCCCAGGTTTGGGTTAGCGTTGTCAGTCCGAAGGCCCGACCGCTCTCTACCCAAGTGGTGAATTTGGATACCAAGGTTAAAGTTGAGTCGTTGGCCAATGCTTTGCGTTATTCGGTTCATCTTGAAGATGTTCCTGCTTATGATGAAGATGGTCAGGCTCCCAGTTGGGATAATGTCTATCCTTTTTGGCAAGTCACTAGCTTTCAAACATGGCAAGAAGTGTCTAACTGGGCAGAGCAGTTATTTAATTTGCCAGAAGATGACTCTCCTGCATTTACAAAGTGGCTAGCCGACTTAAAGACAAAGCCCACTCAATTAGCGATTGAAAAAGCGATTGCCTTTGCGCAGCAAGAGGTCCGTTATTTGGGGATTGAAATTGCCGAAAATTCTCACCGCCCCCATCAACCTTCGCAAGTGTTTGATAATCGTTATGGTGACTGTAAGGACAAATCTTTACTGTTGGTTCGCGCCTTAAGAGCCATTGGCGTCGAAGCTTACCCGGTTTTAGTCTCTAGTTATAAACGCAATACTATTGGCGATTCCTTACCCAGCTATAACGCTTTTAATCATGCCATCGTGCGTATGACCTACCAAAACCGGCAGTACTGGATTGATCCAACGAATGCTTATCAAGCATCGCAGCTACAAACGATTGTGCCTGCTAACTTCGGCCAAGCTTTAGTGATTGCTCCTGGAAATACCGGCTTAACGACAATGCCTGAGTTAAATGCTAGTGATAACTTAGTGGATGTATCCGAAACCTTTCGCGCCGCCGATTACCAATCGCCGGTTCTATTGACGGTGAATAGTGTTTTTACAGGTACCGAAGCGGAACGCATTCGTTATGACATGGCGAATCAATCGATAAAACGTTTGTCTCAGGCTTATTTGGAATACTACCAACGCTATTATCCTGCGCTAAGAGCCCTGCAAGATATTAATATTAATGATGACAAAATAAGTAATCGCATTGAAGTGAAAGAGCACTACGTGTTAGATGATTTTTGGAGATTGGAACAAGCGGATGCGGTGTTCAGTTTGTATTCAAGTAGTTTGGACTATTACTTGAGGGTTCCCAAAAAAATAGACCGCCGCCAAGCTTATGCGCTTGGCGGGCCGATCACCGTTTCACATCAATCAAAATTGATTTTGCCGTATGATGTTGATTTTAGTGCGCTTAACGATGAGCAGCTGTTCGAAGATGATTATTTTAAATTTAGCGCCACGTTTGATTCCCATTATCGAACGCTTATTTATCAACAGCGTTATCAAAATAAACAAGCCGCAGTTGATGCAAAAGGTGTGCGAGCCTTTGCCAAGTTGATGCGTGAGGCCAGAAAACAATTAGATATTAGTTATAGCATCACCAATGTCACCTCTGATCCGGCTTATCAGTCGATGAATCAATTGGTTAATTTTTTATTAAATAAAAAGCAAGCCACTGAGCAAGGAGAGTGATCATGAAGCATTTGATTATCGGGTTCTTGCTTGTGTTGCTGCAAGCCTGTGCCAGTACCGACGCCGAGCAAACCAATACACAACAGAGAACCTCTGGGCCGGAGTTGAGCACGGGGCAGATGGCTGAACCAGCACCTCGCACAGCAAAGCCAGTTGAATTATATAGCGAGCAATTTTTTCTCAATTTTGAGTCAGCGCTCAATCAACAAACCGAAGACGCGTTATCCAGTAAAATAGATTACGATAAAATGATTGAGTATTTCATCGGCACCAAGGATCTCAACGCCACTGCTAAAGAGAACTTAAACAGATTGTTTTCAACGGTGAGTGAAGGCATGATTACCGGGATGAAGCAAACGCCAGATATGGAGTGGATGTATATCGGCAGTCAAACCGGTAATAATGGCTCTTTTATTAGTTATTACCGCGCGGCTCATCATGACCTTTTGGCTTATTATCAATTCACATGGTTGAACGGTGTTATTGTTGATGTTGTGAATTTAGCTTTAGGTGCGGGGATCTCTAGTGGTTTCGATTTCATACAAGAGAGTTCTAGTACTAATGTTTATTCCCATAAACAGTTAGATAATTTAGGTCTATTTTTTAAATACCTAGAAGACTCTCGCTATAATCAAATGCTACGCACTTATAATCTCATGCCAAAACGCTTTCAGCAGCAAGACTCGATACTTGGGGTTCTGCTACGAGTTCGCGATGATGTACCAAATCGAGAATTACCGGTTGCTTTGAGTCGTTCCTTGGCAAGACACAAGACCATACACCCCCGTTACTTTTTGTATTATTACGAGCAAAAAAAATACGAACTCGCCTTGGCATGTTTAGCCGCATACCCTGAGCCAGTGGTTAAGGATGTTCGAATTCAGGTGGAAATGGCTAGTTTACAAGATGCTCTAGGTGAGTCTCAATTGGCGGAAACCATGCTGGTTGACAGCATTCTTAAGCAGCCTTATCAACCTGATGCATACTTAGCGTTGCTCCATCTGTCAATGAAAACCCAGCAGAATGAACAAGCAGAACTGTTACTCAAAGTCTTATATGACCGTTTTTCGGTGGCTTACAGTAAGCAATCTCTGTTAGAGCTAGAGGCAGGCAATTCGTTTATAACAACGGCCAACTATCAACGTTACGCTAAATATATAAATTAGTGCTGAAGTGCTGGTGTATGAGCCAGCTCAGATTGTTTATGCATATTCAAGCTGGTGGGAACCGGAGGCTAGATCCCCCGGCGAGCCAATTATGTGTTTTTAGCCCCTGTGTTTTTTACTAGAAAGTACAAGAATAAAACAAAGGTTACAGCTGCTCTTAAAGCAACGACAGTTATAGGGATGTTATAAAAAAATAAGCCTTCCTTTATAAAATTCACTTTATTTTCAATGAGTTCATATAATTTAGATGAATTATTATAGGTCACCCACAACAAGTAATAATGAATGCGACCAATGCAATCGTCGATTGGGCGGCATTATGGATGCCCCTGGATCTTGAGAGAAAGGTTCTTGCTTCTTTTGAAGTTATAATCCAACCAATAGCACCGAGTAATAGTGCATTACTCGCCCATACAATATTTAAATGAGTGTCAAAGTTCTTCTCAAGAAGGTTAATGATTAATTCAGTCTGGTCCGAGATTAAAGTAGCTTTGTTCTGTTCAGTCATATATTAAGTAACCGCCTCATAAACCCCACATTCTAATGAACCTCAGCACGCCATAAGCTCAAATCTCCAACCCCAAGGAGATTTGAAATGGCAAAGCGACGTACCGACCAAGAATGGCAAACTCTGTTTGAAAAATACCAATCCAGTCATCTATCCCAGCGAGTCTTCTGTGAGCGTAATGGGTTAAGTCTTTCTACCTTTTATGCCAAACGCCAACAGTTACAAACTACGGAGTCAGCCAATATCGGCAGCTTTGTTAAAGCAGAAGTTATCGAAAAAACGACTTGCTACCAAGTGGCTCAAACACCCATAGCTAATATGACCTTATCGATAAATAACGTTGAACTCAGCGTACCGCAAGGCACTCCCGTCCGTTACTTAGCCGAATTAATCGGAGCGCTGTCATGAAGAGAATGTTGAGCGCCCCGAACGTTTACCTGTATCGGGAGTGTGTGGATTTTAGAAAGTCTATCAATGGCCTGGCGGCCATTATTGAAGCTGAAACCGATTTGCCGCTCGGCACGGGCGCACTGTTCCTATTTACCAATAAACAACGCGACAAAGTCAAAGTGTTGTACTGGGATAAAACGGGCTTTGCCCTGTGGTACAAACGGTTGGAAAAAGCCAAATTCAAATGGCCCACTCAAGAGAAAAAACAGGTGTACACTCTGACTCAATTTGACTTAGATAGGCTGTTATCTGGCTTCACGATGTTCGGCCATAAACCGATAAAAATAGACGATTTTACAATGAGTTAACTCCGATAAAAGTCAGTTATACTAAGCCTTGGTGTGGTGTTTTTAGTATAATCAACGCCATGAAAAAGACGCCTGATATGAACCCAGAAAGCCAGGACATCACCGAGCTTCAAGCGATGGTGAAAACGTTGATGTCGGAGAGAAAAGCACTGCTCGATAAGGAAGTACAATGGCAACAAGAGCGCCAATCCTTAATTGAACAGTTTAAGCTCGCTCTTGACCGCCAGTTCGCTAAACGTTCAGAAGCGTTAAAACCTTATAATGAAGCACAGGGTGACCTCTTTAATGAGGCGGAATGGGAAGCCGCTAAAGTGGAAGAAGAAGTGGTCACGACAACGATGACCACAAAACGCCGTGGTAAGCGTCAACCCCTTCCTAAAGACTTACCGCGTGAAATCATCGAGCTTGACTTGGATGAGCACGACAAACAGTGCTCATGCTGCCAACATACGCTGCATAAAATCGGCGAAGACCGCAGTGAAAAACTGGCGTTCACGCCCGCCATCCTAAAAGTGTTGGAATACGTTCGCCCAAAATACGCCTGTCGTCAGTGTGAACAACACGCTGAAAAAAGCCAAATTCACCAACAACCAGCACCAGAGAGCATCATCCCAAAAAGCTTCGCTACCGAAAGCCTGCTCACCCATATTATTCTCGGTAAATATCAGTATGCGCTGCCGCTGTATCGTCAGGAAACTTTGTTCACTCAGTCGGGGATCGACCTGTCACGAACCACCATGGCAAGGTGGGTGATAGAAGTCAGCGAAAAGTTCAGGCCACTTTACCAAGCCCTGAAAACTCACTTACTTGGGCAAGTGGTGGTTCAAGCTGATGAGACGCCGCTGAATGTGCTCAAAGAAGAGAAACAGTGTTATATGTGGCTGTAGGCGACTCTCCCGAAGCGGCCCTGCCTGGGATGAAAAACATCGTCTTGTTCGACTACCAAAACAGTCGCGCGCCAGCGTGTCCGGTGAACTTTTTAGGTGACTACTCAGGCTACCTGCAAAGTGATGGTTATGGGGTGTACGATGGATTAACGAACGTCACGAACGTCACGAATGTCGGTTGTCTGGCTCATGCTCGTCGTAAGTTCATCGATGCGAAGAAACTTCAGGGGAAAGGCAAAACGGGTAAAGCGGATGTGGTGTTGGCGAAAATCCAAAAGCTGTATGCGCTTGAATCCCGATTAAAGCTCACCGTTGCGGATGAACGACAGCGAGAACGACAAGCTTACGCAAAACCGATGTTGGATGACCTTTATCAATGGTTAACGTCGCAGAAAATTATCGAATCGAGTCCGCTTGGAAAGGCGATTAAGTACACGCTAGGTCAGTGGCCTAAGTTGATACGCTATGTTGACGAAGGTCATTTATCTATCGACAACAACCGGGCGGAGCGCGCCATCAAATCGCTGGTCATTGGCAGAAAAAACTGGCTGTTCGCCAACACCCCGAATGGGGCTGATGCCAGCGCAGTCCTGTATAGCATTATCGAGACGGCAAAAGCCAATGGGCTGATACTCTATGATTACATGGTCAAATGTATGAAAGAGCTGGCAAAGCCAGAGCCTGCTCTCGACGCTCTGTTGCCCTGGAACTTCTCACACTAAAATGGCCCGTGGGATCGTGGGGCGCTTACCCTGGAAATGATCACTCAACAAGATAAAGTCGGATCCAGTGCTGTCGGTCACATGTCAATAGGGGGTTGGTGAACGGTTACGTCCACTTCATCTATAAGGTCATAGAGTTATTTAAACTTATGAGTGTAATTTACTGCTGATGACAAAAGAGAAAACAGCATAAGTGAGAGGTTAAAACACCCCACAATTACAATGCCCATCACTATCGTATTATTGTTTCCAAATAGACCGGGTAAACTACTAAAGATAAAACCCATTCCAAATTGCATTATTCCAACTAAAGAGGAGGCTGGACCTGCATTTTTTGGAAAAGCTGACATTGCCAGAGCGGTACTATTTGCAGCTATTAGTGGCACCATGCCAACACAAAAAAATAGAGGAATCATTGTGTAGATTAACGATGATGATGATAAAGATAGCATTAATAATACAGAAAAAATTACGCTAAAAATCATTGACATCTTCAGTATCTGAGTAAGCGTGTAGCGTGATAATAACAGTCTATTAATTTGGCTGAAAACAACTATGCCACAGGCGATAACACCAAATGCAAATCCATATTGAGTTTCGTTTAATTGGTAGATCTTCATAAACAAATCTGGAGATGCTGCGATAAAGGTAAACATTACTGAAACGGCTAAAGAGCTAATAAGACATGGGATCAAGAAAGCTTTAACTTTCAGAATGTTGATAAACTGTCTGGCAATATCATTGACAGAAATATTTTTTCTTTCGTTATACACCAAAGTTTCTGGGATATAACGTAACGTCGTATATAAGCAAAAGAAACTGAAAACAGATAATAATAAGAACACAGATTGCCAAGCAAAATGGCTTATTAAGAAGCCACCTGAAATAGGAGCAAGTACGGGGCCTATTCCTTGCATCACCATCATCGTTGATAGTGCTTGAGCACTTTGTTTCTGATCGAATAAATCTTGAATGATTACCCTACTCATTACCATTCCGGCAGCTCCACCAATGCTTTGTATAAACCGAAGCACAATGAAAAGCTCATAGTTAGTGGTAAACATTATGAGTACTGATGCTATAAAGAAAATGGCAATGCCAGTTATTACGGGAGTCTTTCTTCCCCAACGATCTGATATTGGTCCGTATAACAGTTGTCCGACAGCTAACCCTAAAAAAAATATAGAAAGGCTTAGTTGTAAGCTTGGTGTCGAAGTATTCAGAGTTTCGGCCATAGCAGCAAACCCAGGCAAATACATGTCTGTAGCGAATGGTGCAAAGGCGGTTAGCATTGCTAAAACCAGTATGATGGCCTTATGATTAACTTTATTCGTTGATTCTATATACATAATAATTAGGGGCTTCCAAGAAAATAGTCTGCCAGTATCGATGTACTGGCAGAACTTAGGTTTATGGGAAAATTAACTGTTTATCGGGTAGAGATATATCCACGGTATTGAGTTAAATGATCTGATTCCGGTCTATCAAGTAAGAATTCCCCAACAAAATCTTTATAAGGTTCGATGTATGGGAATTGGTCATATTCCGCCCAAGAAGGTTTCTTAATCTTATCTTTTACTTCAGACATAGCCTTTTCCCACTGCTTACTACTGTCAAACCAAATTTCAGCTACCCTCTGGAACGGACTGGTTCGTGGAGTGTTCAGTACACGACTTGATATAATTCGGTTTACTTCTGGTAACTTAGCAAGTTCTTTAGCAAAAGATTCTTTAAACCATTTGTCACCTTCTTCTTGGCTAATTCCGTCTGGATATTTAAACGCAATCGTCCAACGGTAGTTAGGACCATCTTCAATAGTACGGTCGCTGCCTTTAATATCGTCTTCCCAGAACATTGGTAGGAAAACAAATACAGTAGGGTGGTAGCCTTCTCTGCTCCCCATCCAAGTTGATGGACGAAGTTCACCATCGCTAGGTTGGCGTGTGAGTTCCAAATATTCCTTTGAATAAACTTCGCTAAAAGCTAGGCCGTTTGGTGTGGCTGAATCACTAGTGTTAAAAGGGTTTAATAACCAATAATGTTCAGTCATTATCCAGTTGTACGTACCATAATCTTCACCGTTTTTTGGAACAGGGAGCGCCCGGTAAGTTGCATATTTAGTTACATACGGCATGAATTGCGAAATGCTATCGGGCACATGATATTTGTATAGCCAACGGTATGCAGCAGGTAAATCACTATCATCTCTTACAGATACCATAATCATACTGCGCATTGGCGTAACTTGAACTGGATTAGCCTTTTGAACTTTTTGCGTAGCTTCATTAGACGGCTCTGCATTTACCCAGCCGTTCATACAGAAAACAGAGGATAGAAGTAGCGCAGATAAACCTAGTTTAGAAATAGACATAAAATGTACTCTTTGGTGTATTGGAACTACTTATTAGTATATTTCCGTATCATTAATATAAAAAATATATTATTTTTATCTGTGTGATATATTAATTTTATTTAATACTTTTAAAGTAGAGAGATTTGAAGTGGATATTAAACAGTTGAAGTATTTTGCATGTGTGGCTGAAGAGCTACACTTTGGAAAGGCTGCGGAAAAATTACATATTGTTCAACCCGCGTTAAGTATTCAAATCAAAAATTTAGAAGAGCACTTAGGAGGAAAACTATTTGTTCGTAATAAGCGAAACGTTGCTCTGACAGATGCTGGTAAAGACATTCTGAGTAAATCATATAAGATAATCAATGCGATGGACGAGTTACTAGAGTATTCAGAGGCGTTATTCAATGGTACAGCGGGGCACATCAATATTTCTTATTCTGGACTTGCTGCTTATACTGGCGTTATGGGAAGTGTCATTGAAACATTTAGACAAATGTATCCAGATATCGCGGTTGGTTTAGAAGAACATGACCCATATGAGCAGCTCCAGATGGTGCAGAATGGTGATATTCATACAGCGTTTATGACGACTATGAAGAAAGACATACCAGCAGGGTTACGATCTCTTCATTTGACTTCGTCACCTTTAACGTTTCTTCTCCCCAAAAATCATCATTTATCTACTAAGGGAATTGAAAATTACCAGCAATTAGAACATGAAGCATTTGTTATATATGCTTCTCCTGATGATACTCAAGCAACTGCGATCATAGAATCAGTGTGCGGCTTCAAACCAATTATTTCTCACAGAGCTTCTTCAGCGTTATTACTACCTTCGTTAGTGAGTGCTGGTTTAGGTATTGCGATTATTCCTAAGGCATTTGAAAAAATATCTTATCAGACAGACACGGTATCACTTCCATTACTTGAGCCACAAAAGATGGACATTAGTCTCATTTTCTTGGATAATGAAAAATCAGAAATAGTTAATAGATTCAAAGAGATAGTAAAAACACTATCTTTAACTTCTCAAGGTTTATCTGATTTATAGAAATGAAGGAATATGTCCGTCTTAGGCATAGTTTGTACTGGTCAACCCAAACTGGACACTTTTAGTTGAGAATTTTCAAACGCCACCGGTGATAAATCACCATTGGCTGAATGAAGCCGCTCTAAGTTGTAATACTTCATATAAGCAGCCACATCTTGCTTCATAAATTCTCGTGTTGGCTGATTAACTTTAAACAGCCAATCGTGTTTTAAACTTCCGAAGAATCGTTCAACAACAGCATTATCCCAACACGCTCCTACATCGCCCATACTGGCTCGAATATCAAAACCAACTAATAGCTTACGATATTGTTTACTGGTGTACTGTGAGCCTCTATCACTGTGAAAGACTAAGCCTTTAGGTGGTTGCCGTAAGTTGTAGGCTTTAATGAGTGGTAATCCTCCCATTATTAACCGCATTTATTCGTAGAATTCATGCTGCCGTTTTTAGTGGTGGGAACCCTCCATTTGCAAGGTGTGGTCGTTGATGATTGTAGAACCATAACCATTGGGTCGCCCGATCTTGAACCTCTTCAAGTGTGTCAAACAAATACTTACTCACTAAGCCAAACCTCATAGTACGGTTGAACCTTTCTATATACGCGTTTTGTTGTGGGTTCCCTGGCTGAATATAATCGATTCGAATGTCGTGGTTGTTGGCCCATTTAATAAACGCATGGCTAATGAACTCAGGACCATTGTCGCAGCGGATCGCAACAGGTTTGGTTCGTTGTTCGATGAGCTGCTCTAAGATCCGAGTGACTCGTACTGTGGGCATTGAAAAATCAGGTTCTGACGCCAGACCTTCACGTTTGTAATCATCTATCACATTGAATAAACGGTACTTCCGGCCATCAGATAGCTGATCATGCATAAAGTCCACGGACCAAACTTGGTTTGTTTTAATCGGCTCTTTAAGAGGCTCTGGCGTATGGCGATTCAGGCGTCGTTTTGGCCTAATACGTAAGTTTAGAGCCAATTCGCAGTAGATCCGATAAACCCGCTTATGGTTCCATGTATACCCTTTAACGTTCCGCAAATGGTGAAAACACAGGCCAAAGCCCCAGTCAGAGCAGTCTTCACTGTTGCACAGCGTTACTAACTCTTGAGCTATCAACTCATTCTCAGGTTGAAGCTTCGATTTATAGCGATAGCAGGTCTCGCTGATCCCAAACCAATAGCATGCACTTTTAATGCTGATGTGATAGTTCGCCACCGAACGCTGAGCCATCAATCGACGCTCACAGGGCTTCACCACTTTTTTGCCATCGCCTCTGAGATCACCTCTGCTTTAAGGCGTTCTTCCGCATACATCTTTTTAAGCCGTCGATTTTCATCTTCGAGTTCTTTCATCCGCGCCATAAGGGATGCGTCCATACCACCGTATTTCGAACGCCACTTGTAAAAGGTTGCGTTGCTCATTCCATGCTCACGACAGAGCTCAGGAACAGGTGTACCAGCCTCAGCCTGCTTGAGAATAGATAAGATCTGACTGTCCGTGTAACGTGACTTTTTCATGTTGAATCTCCTGTATTTACTATACGAGAAAATTCTACTTTTGCATGGGATTAATTTTCGGGGGGATTACCTAAGCCAATACTTGCGAGGATGGATAAACTACTTTGGGATCGCGAATTGCTATCAACTGTGCGTAGATCTAGATCACTGGATAAGGCGCAGAGTGCGAATGGCCTACTGGCGACAGTGGCGAAAACCGAGAACCAAAGTAAGAAATCTGATGCGTAGAGGAGTACATGTTCAAGCCGCGGTAGCCTGTGGCATAACCAGTAAAGGCCCATGGAGAAGCTCGAAAACACCGGGGATCCAACAAGCATTATCGAATGCTTATTTAGCATCCCAAGGTCTATTTGCGCTTCGAGATGGATGGATTAAGCTTCACCATTCTAAGTGAAACGCCCTGTGCGGAGCCGCATGCAGGGTGTTGTGGGGGCTGGAGGCTAGATACCTTCGGCTACCCGATGTACGCCCAGCATGGGCATGAACTAATGAGGTGAAAGTCCTCTGTAGGAAGGTCACCGTTTAATAACACTTTGATTATTAAACGCTAACTACTAGCGAATGGCAAGGGCATTGCCGCGAGGGAATGTCTGAAGGAAGCCGGACGCAAATCTGCGAGCTGATGAACAAGAACATCATATGAGGCGTAGGCTGGAGGCGAGTTGGCACAAGACAACGAAGCCATGTGATCTAACGGCCACCGTAAATGATGCAGCAGTGCAGAGACAGTGCATGTTCTTATCTGGGGAGATCTGCTTAACTTGCGATCGTTTAACTCACTAGCTTGGCCGCTAGTTCAACAGGCCCGGCACTTAAGCCTCATCAACTTAAGTGAGCAAACTCGATGAACAACGATAGCGCTAGTTGGGGCAACTCAATTGGTGATTAAGTAGAAGTCAGCAGACGGCATAGTAGCCCAACGCCCATCGTAATGGTTGGGACACGGTGAAGGCCTGAACACTTAGAATAAAGGAGGAGCCTTGTTAAACTTGAACACCCATTCGCCGGCCGGCGTAGATGCGATTCAGCGTATTAACCCGCAGCCAGCCTTTAGCCAACATCTATTTGAACACATGCTACAACGTGAAAATATTCTGCGTGCGTGGCAGCGTGTTCGAGCCAATAAAGGGGCGGCTGGCGTAGATAACATGTCCATTGACGCCTTCCCTGCTTGGGCAAAAGCACACTGGAAACAGGTGGCGGCGGAACTGCGCTGCGGCCAGTATCAACCTAAACCGGTACGCCGTGTGGAGATAGATAAACCCGATGGCGGGAAGCGCCTACTGGGGATCCCAACCGTGCTCGACCGTGTCATCCAGCAAGCCATTGCCCAAGTGCTAACGCCTATCTTTGACCCTAGCTTCTCAGCGAACAGCTTTGGATTTAGACCAAACAAGAATGGGCAACAAGCGGTGAAACAAGTGCAAAGCATCATCAAGCAAGGCCGACGCGTTGCTGTTGATGTGGACTTATCTAAATTCTTTGACCGAGTTAACCATGATCTATTAATGAGTCAACTAGGAGAAAGCGTGCAAGATAAACGGCTACTGACACTGATTGGAAAATACCTGAGAGCGGGTTTTATCCATAACCAGTGCTATCAGCAAACTCGAGAAGGTGTACCACAAGGCGGACCATTATCCCCCTTGCTGGCCAACATCCCCCTTGCTGGCCAACATCATGCTCGACCCATTAGATAAAGAACTGGAGAAACGGAGCCATAAATTCGCCCGCTATGCTGACGATTTCACCATCTTGGTGAAAAGTCGGCGTGCAGGAGAACGGGTGCTAGCGAGCATTAGTCACTTCTTGCAACGCCGCTTAAAGTTAATCGTTAACACCACCAAAAGCCAGGTGGTTAAAACAGCGAAGAGTCAGTTCTTAGGGTTTACTTTCAAAGCGGGACGGCTGCAAATCCATGCCAAAACGCTACACCGGTTTAAACAACAGCTAAAGCGCCTCACCAACCGAAACTGGGGCGTCTCGATGACTTACCAGCTCGCTAAAGTGAGCCAATATCTCCGAGGCTGGATAAACTACTTTGGGATCGCGAATTGCTATCAACTGTGTGTCGATCTTGATCATTGAGTAAGACGCAGAGTACGAATGGCCTATTGGCGACAATGGCGAAAACCGAGAACCAAAGTGAGGAATCTCATGCGCCGAGGGGTACATGTTCAAGCCGCAGTGGCGTGTGGTATCACCAGTAAAGGCCCATGGAGGAGCTCGAAAACACCGGGGATCCAACAAGCATTATCGAATGCTTACTTGAAATCCCAAGGTCTATTTGCGCTACGAGATGGATGGATAAAGCTTCACTATTCTAAGTGAAACGCCCTGTGCGGAGCCGCATGCAGGGTGTTGTGGGGGCTGGAGGCTAGATACCTCCGGCTACCCGATTAGTTGCCAAAATGCCATAGTGCCAAAAATATAACCAAGATATAGACTGCCAGAACAACAAGATTAGATGCCGAACTATTGTTTTTAGTCGATGCTTGCGTGAGGCCTGACTCGTCCTTGATTTTGTCAAAATCGAAGGTTACAACTGAAAGAGGATTACCAGTATACAACTTAACCTCTATGGCCCCTGCGCCCATTGCCAGCTCTCTGAAAGCTCTATTTTCAATCATTGTGAGGCCTCCTTCTGTTTTCTCCATGGGATGAACAACGACCTTGGGCCTTGGACGCAACAACTTGATATTGCTTAGTTGGTTAAAAGCGTATTGAAGCAGTTTTTCACCTACGTAAAAGTCAGAAAACAACACTCTTGGATGAGAAAAAGGATTAACCGCCATTTCATTAGGTTTTAAGATCTGGCTAGCTTTCTTGCCAATTCCTGAGATTGTTTTGGCTCCATTCTCCGCTGTCTGAATAACAACGATAGGTGAATCATCAAAGCACTCATTTTTTAAAACATCGGTTACCTTGATTCTGTTCTCCCATATCTGGACATACAGCACTGAAGCGAAACGAGATAAAATTCGATTTAACATCCGATATTTCCTTTGGCAACTAACATTTTATTAGTGCGCATGCGCGTTTACCTTGTTGGACCAGTGAAAACGCGCACAGTTAACTATCTGTATGTAATGAACTTATCAGTATTCTGCTAAATACACCATCAGGAAAAACGCGCATGCGCGTTTTCCAAACCTATTATCTCAAATCGTAAATATATAACTGATTGATAAAAATGAATAATCTGAATTAGTGCATGTATAAACGCGCAAATTTTTTCACTATTTCCCTTGATATCCTAGGAGTCCAAATAATACCGTATAAAAAAGGCCTTAAGCACAATCTTAAGGCCTTTTCGTTAAGCGCTAATCGCTAAGATTTAACCGCCGCTTTACGTTTCGCAGCCTGGTAGTCGAGTCCGGCCTTGCTGCGCTCCCAAAGGGGGCGTAGCAGTGGACTGAACAGAACCAGCGCGGCGATGCTAATGAAGCTGAGGGTGAGAGGACGTTCCCACAAAAAGCTGAGTTCGCCATCACCAATTAACAGGGCGCGGCGCAGGTTGTCTTCGAGCATGCCGCCGAGAATAAAGCCGAGTAGCATCGGCGCCATCGGAAAATTCAGCAGGCGTAAACCTAAAGCGGCTACACACACCGCCACCATAATCAAAATGTCCATACTATTGAACGACACCAAATACACTCCGGTGATGGAAAACAGCAGGATCATAGGGACTAAGTAGGGACGTGGAATGTTGAGTAACTTGGCCAAATAGGGGATCAGTGGCAAGTTTAAGATCAACAAAATAATGTTGCCAAAGTACATCGAGATGATGATCGACCAAAATAGGTCAGGGTGTTCGATGTACATGCGTGGGCCGGGTTGGATCCCATAGGCAATCAATGCGCCCAATAATACGGCAGTGGTGCCCGAACCAGGGATCCCAAGCGTGAGTAAAGGGACAAACGAGCCAGTGGAAGCTGCATTATTGGCCGATTCTGGCGCAGCCAGTCCCTTGAGTGAACCTTCACCAAATTTTTTCTTATCTTCTGGCTTGGCAATGTTGCGCTCAACGCCATAAGCCAAAAATGAGGCAATGGTTGCTCCGGCGCCGGGTAATACGCCGACAAAGAAGCCAAGAACAGAGGAGCGTAGGGTCGGGGCGGCAATCTCTTTGATTTCGTCCTTGCTAAGTTTTAAGCTGCCCAGCTCGGCCATCATTTTTTGTTCTTTGCCACTGTTGCCGGGATCTTCAGGTTTGAGTACCGACATCAGCGTTTCGGCGAGGGCAAAAGTGGCCATGGCTAATAGTAAGAAACTGAAACCATCGATTAGATCGAGTTGACCAAAGGTGAAACGTTCTACGCCTTCACTGCGATCAGTTCCCACCGTAGCCAGCATTAAGCCAAGAATGGTCATCATAATTGCTTTTAGTACTTGGCCTTTTCCGGAGAAGGCTGCGACCGCTGATAAACCCAAGACCATCAGCGCGAAGTAGTCGGCGCTTTGAAAGCTTAACGAGACTGAGGCCAGCGCCGGTGCGGCAACTAGTAGCATTATTGCGCCAAGGGTTCCGCCAGTGAATGAGGCATATGCCGCAACCGCTAAGGCCTTACCTGCCTGGCCTTTTTTAGCCAGCGGGTTGCCGTCGAAGGCGGTCACCACGGTGGCACTACAACCGGGGGCATTAATTAAAATGGAAGATGAGGAAGCACCAAAAATTGCGCCATAGTAGACGCCTGCCATTAAAATTAAACCCGATGAAGGCTCTAAGCTGTAGGTGAGGGGGATCATCAAGGCGATGGCGGTAATCGGGCCAAGGCCTGGTAGCATGCCGATAAAGGTACCGACTAAACAGCCAACCACAACCATCATTAGGTTCATTGGCATGATTGCGGTGCCAAGTCCGGCTAAAATTCCGTCTAACATGTGTTACTCCTTGCGACTGGTTTACGTTTGAGCATTAAACCAGTGCCATAGCTGTCCAGGTTCCAGATAAATATCTAATATTTGAGTCAATAGCGCCCAAAATACCAGGGTAAAGATCACCGCCACCATGATTGCTTTTTTATGCTTGGTTTCGCCCATCAGGCGAAAACTGAGCACTAAGAAAAAAATCGTGGCGAGTACAAAACCCAACCAGTTCACGAACCAGCCGTAGGCGAACATCACTGCCAGCAATTTTGTTACTGCCTGCCATTGGGTGTGCTTAAGACTGGTGAGTAGATCTTGACCTCCGCCGATAATTAGCGCCAGAGAACACACAAGGCCGCTAATGGCTAAAAACTGTGGCAGAGTTCGCGGAGTAAAGGGTTCAAACTCGGCACCGGCAAATAGTTGAATGTCGTAGCTAAAATAGCCGTAAAACAAAGACAGCAGCAAAAACACTAGGCCGCCTATTCGTTGATTGCTAAGTTGCATATCTTGCTCCAGATTAAAAAAGGCCGGTGTCGATTCCGACACCGGTGCTTAAGCGAGTGTTTGGCTTAAGCAAAAGATTCAGCAAGGGATTTTCTGGCTGAAGTGAAGCTATTTAAGAAACCCTAGTTCTTTCATCAGACTACCGACGATTTTTTCCTGTTGCTCGAGAAAGCCGTAAAATTGGCTGTAGGGAACAAAGTTATTCACCCAGCCATTGCGACTGCGCACGGTTTCCCATTCTGGCGTGTCATACATCGCTTTTAGCTCGTTAGAGAACTTTTCTGCTTGTGCCTGACTAATTCCTGGCGCAGCAAAAAAACCTCGCCAGTTAGCAAATACTGTGTTGTTACCCATCTCTTTGAGGGTGGGGACATTAGGGGCATCTTTAACTCGTTGTTCAGCGGTAATTGCTAAGATCCGAATTTGCTCATTTTTAGCCATCTCTAAGGCCTCACCCAATCCGGTGGAGAGCAGAGCCGTTTCGCCAGAAAGCAAGCCAGCCATAGCTTTTCCGCCCGCATCATAGGCGACATAACGCAATTTCATTGGGTTTAAGCCTTCGTTTTTAATTGCTGCCGCAGCAATTAAGTGATCTAAGCTGCCGCGTGCACTGCCGCCAGCCACTTTGACCTTATTCGGATTGTCTTTAAAATCACTGACCACTTGATCCCAATGGGTATATTTGGAATCGGCACGCACGATTAATGCACCATAATCAGCGATGGTTGCAGCAATCGGTGTTAGGTCGCGAAATGATTGTGGAAAAACCCCCGTTAATGAGCGAACTACAATCGGAGTCGAGTTCACCATTAAGGTGTGATCTTGGGTTTTAGCCGTTTCAATCAGGTGAGCGATGGCTTTTCCGCCGCCACCCCCGCTCATGTTTTGAAAGGATACTTTGTCGATAATGCCCGATTTCATCAGGGCTTCACCAGTGCCGCGGGCGGTGCCGTCCCAACCACCACCGGCGCCGCCGGGAATTAAAAAATGAATTTCTTCAGCTTGTACAATGCTACTTAAACTGGTGGCCAATACTGCGGCCCCTACTAATGTTCTCAATAATTGAATCTTGGCGAACATGTTGGCTCTCCTTGTTCCATAGGGTGTCCAGAAGATCTGAACGTGACTTCGCCAGTTAAAATTATGTTTTTCAGCGAAGAAGGTTAACGCAATGTTAACGAAAGGTGATTTTTTATAAATAAAAGCCAAGTAATGGCTTTAAAATTCATATTGCTGATTAAGTTCATATTGTTCACGGGAGTGCAGCTCGATGCTCGTGCTAAGCTCATTTGTGTGAATACAGGGAGAAAGGAATGTATCAACCTGCTCGACTACTCAGTTATCGCGCTCGACTGCTACTGATTATGCTGCTCTACAGTTTGTTACAATTGAGTATTGTGGTGGTGACCAGCTACTGGTATGTAAGTGATTCAGAGTATCAAGACAAAGGTGAGCGTGCGCTGGATGTGGCAAGAGTGGTGGCCAAGTTACCGGATGTGGTGGCAGCAGTAGAGCGTGGAGACAGTGAGTTTTTGCAATTACTGGCGGAAGAGCTGCGCCGTACCATGGGCGCCAGTTTCATTGTGGTGGGTGATGCCAATGGTGTGCGCTTAGCGCACCCGAAGCAGGAGCGGATCGGTCAACCGATGGTGGGCGGTGATAATTACGCTGCGCTTAGTTTGGGCGAAGAATATGTGTCGCGGGCGAAAGGCTCTTTAGGTGTGTCGGTGCGCGGAAAAGTACCGGTAAAAAACGCGCAAGGAAATATTATCGGCATCGTTTCGGTGGGCTATCTATTAGAAAAAATTGATGTACAACTCAAGCCCTATCTGTATTTTATGATTTTATTAGTGATGGGGGTTTTGTCACTGAATATGCTCATTGGCTGGTGGCTGGCACAGCGAATTAAAAATACTTTATTGGGCTTTGAGCCGGAACAGATGAGTCGACTTTATGCTGAGTTACAGGCGACCTTGAATACCATTCGCGAAGGGGTGATAGCGATTAATCGAGAGGGTATCATCACCAACATTAATGCTAATGCGATCCGTTTGTTGGGTAAAGATCAAGGCGCGTAACCCAGTCCGGTCGGTTTGTCGCTTCGCGATTGGTTACCCGACAGCGACATGGTGGAGTTACTCGACCAACCTCAGGCGCAAAGCGACATCGAGTTGCTGCTTAATGGCCATTTGCTGATCGCCAACCGAGTACCGATGCGCGACCCTCAAAACTCATTTATTGGCATGGTTTCAAGCTTTCGTCGCAAAGATGAAATTACCTCGCTTACTCAGCAACTGTCGCAAATTAAAGCCCATTCGGAAGCGCTGCGGGTGCAAACTCATGAACATGCCAATCAGTTGAATACCATCGCGGGTTTAATCCAGCTAGGCCAAGGTGAAAAGGCGCTGCAGTTTATTGGTCAGGCGAATGATCAATTTCAAGAGCTAATTCATTTTTTGATTGAGGCGGTCGATGACTCGGTGATTGCTGGCTGTATATTAGGCAAGTTCCATCGCGCTCATGAGCTGGGTTTGAGTTTGCATATTGATCCTGACAGTAGTTTACATCAGTTGCCTGAACACTGTGGCTCGGAGCAAATCGTGACTATTGTGGCGAACTTGCTGGATAACGCCTTTGAAGCGACTCGCAGAAGCGAGTCACCGTCGCCGATTAATTTGTCGATGACCGATCTTGGCCACGACATTATTATTGAAGTGGAAGATTTTGCAGGAGGCATTCAAAATAGTTTACAGGCCAATATTTATCAGCAAGGGGTCACCAGTAAGAGTCAGGAGGGGCATGGGATTGGCCTTTATTTAGTCAAAGAAACAGTGCAAATATTACGGGGTAATGTGGAATTTAGTAGCGATCAAAATGGGACTCGCTTTACCGTTTATTTACCCAAGCAATTGAAGTAGGAGTCAGGCTATGATTGAGGTTCTTATTGTTGAAGATGATCAAGGGATCGCCGAGATTCACCACCAGTATTTACAACGCGTTAGTGACTTTGAGGTCTCGGGGATTGCTTTGAGCATTGCCGATGCCAAAATCCATATTCATGCCAAACCGCCACAACTGATCTTGTTAGATGTGTATTTGCCCGATGGTACTGGTCTTGAATTATTGAAATATATTCGTAGCCAAGATTTAGCGATTGATGTGATGTTACTCACTGCCGCCAAAGAAGCTGCCACCTTACAAGAGGCTCTGCGTAATGGGGTGTTTGATTACATCTTAAAACCAGTGGTGTTTCCGCGGTTGCAAGAGTCCTTGCAAAACTATCGAACCTACTTACAGCGCTTGACCCAAAATAGTAGTTTTGAGCAGCAAGATGTCGATAAGCTAATGCCAATGAGCGAGGGGGCGAGTGGTGGGGCAGAAAACAAGCGGCGCTTACCCAAGGGCGTTGATGCGGTCACACTTGATAAGGTGCGCGCGCTATTTCGGGAGCATGCCAGCTTAACTGCTGAGCTGGCAGGGAAACAGATTGGCAGTAGCCGCACCACGGCCCGGCGCTACTTGGAGTATTTGGTCAGCTGTAACGAGCTGAGTCCTGAAGTGGCCTACGGCGCGGTGGGTCGACCTGAGCGGGTGTATCATCGGGTTGCTTGAATTGGTAAAGCGTTTCACGAGAGCTCAATCACTTGGCGAGTAATTGAGCGGTGTGAATTTTAAAGGGCTCAAGTGCTTACTTGGCTTGTCTCTGCACTCAGTTGATCGATTTGCTCGGCGTAAGCTACAAAACTGTCGCTCATGCTCATGCCTAGATCTTGATGATCCCAAGTCTGGAGTAGCCCGTGATAACCTTCTTTACCGGCTAAGGTATAGGCCGAAGAAACCCCTCTATAGGCTTTTTCGGACTCCATTGCTTGCCATTGCTCGCCTTGGTATAACTCTATTTCACTCACTCGTTGGCCTTGAGGAAGTTCAGCTTGATAGCGATAACGCAGCCGATGAAAATAGGGAAAGCTGCCATCGCCAGTGCCGACAATGCCGTTACTATAGGCATTGTCGATAGCCCCTTCGATCACGATGGCTAAGTCTGCACCTTTGATTAAATAACTTACGATGGCAATCTCGAAGGGCAGTAGCCGACCGCAAATTTCGGCTTTGGTGAGTGGACCTGTTTTTAATGAAACTCTTACCCCTCCGGCATTATGTAAGGCAAAGTCGGTGGGAGAGTGTTGGTTTGCCACCCAATAGAAAGCGGCACAAACCAGTGGCGAAACCTCGCTACCTTGAGGAAAATCAACGGTGGGCGCTCGGGTATGAAATAGCGATTGAGGCACCGTGGTAATCACTTGCTGATGCATCTTTTCAACCGCTGGTCGATAGTCTCTATCGATGAGTGTCTGCATTTTGGGCTCGGCAGAATAGTGGCTGAAAAATCGGCTCCCGCTTAGGTAGTGTTGCATTGCTTGATGTTGGGGAGGCGTGACTGGTTGTTCATTGACAAAGGCTTGCCAATTTTCGCTGAGTAAGAAGGATATGCCACCATCCATATGGGTGACCTTACCCTCGCGATTAAACCCGAGTTTTGCTAAGCCAATAGATTCGGCATGTTTGCCCGCTTGTAAGATCAGGCTATCATTCACCCAAGCAGGCCCTTGTTCACAGGAATTAAGGCCTAAGCTGCTAAAATCGCCAGTGAGGGTATGTGAGTGCCCACCCACAATCAGACTAATACCGTTAACCGCCTTGGCGAGTTCAACATCAGCCTGATAACCCAAATGGCTGAGTATAATGATGTGCTGAATATCTTGGTGATGTAAATGCTCAATGGTGGCGCGGGTGGTTTCGATAGCATTCAGAAAACTGCAATCGCTATCGGGACAACCAATCTGATGCATTAAATCATGAGTGATCCCAATAATCGCTAGCTGTTTATCGGCTAAAGGCTTTAATAGGTACTGAGCTATTTTGCGAGAATTATCATAGCGATAAAGATTACTATGTGGCGCCAGAGGGTGGGCTTTGTTTTGGTCTTCTTGGCTTAAGTCCATGTTGCCAGCCAGCAAGGGAAAGTTGGCTTGCTCGATAAACTGCGCCACTGGTGCATTGCCTAAATCAAACTCATGGTTGCCAATGGTCATGGCATCGGGTGCTAAACGATTGAGTAGGCGAACGTTAGCTAAGCCCTTAAATTGGCTAAAGTACAAACTTCCCTGAAAGCTATCGCCAGCATGTAAAAATAATGAAGGGCAACGCTGTTGCTTAGCTTCTTGGCGGAGCTGTGCTACCGCCGTGGCGATGCGGGCGTAACCGCCACATTGAGCCTCTAAACGATAATCTTCCCCTTGAATATTGATCTTGAAGTGAACCATGGACGCTTCGAAATGAGAGTGGGTATCGTTGATATGAGCTAAGTAAAGCGAGTAGGGCATAGCGAAGAAGTTCTCCTAGGGCCTGATGTATATGAGATTGTTATTGCAGTTGTAGTGAGATCAGATGCTGGTAACCATTGAGCGGAGTCGCGATGAAAACTAATTGATCAACAATGATGATCCGCGAAAGATAAACAAAGCCTGAACAAACATGATACGTGAAATTGTGTTGAACGGAAGGCTTTACTCACTGGACTGACAAAAAACTCATTCTAGAGTTGTATCAGGGATTAAACTAAGCGGTTTAATCCCTGTTTTTTGTTAGTGGATCCGAGCATCGAAGGGCTTAGCGAGGCTCATCGGTGCGGCCAGTTTTTGACGAATTGGATTCGAGCTAATCAAGACCATTACCACAATGGTTGCCACGTAAGGCATCATGGCTAACAGGTTTGGCGAGATCGTCACCCCGAGTCCTTGCATCACCAAGTGTAAAATTGAAGCGGCACCAAACAGGTAAGCTCCTACGACTAAATAGCCTACTCGCCAAGAGGCAAATACTACTAAAGAGAGGGCAATCCAGCCACGACCCGCGGTCATGTTTTCCATCCACATTGGGGTATAAGAGAGCGACATATAAGCACCCGCTAAACCAGCAAAGGCACCTCCGGTAAGTACCGCTAGGTAGCGAACCTTGAGCACTTTGATTCCCAAAGCATTGGCCGAATATGGGTTTTCGCCCACCGCTCGTAAGGTTAGCCCGGCGCGGGTTTTATTGACGACCCACCAACAAATACCAGTTAAGGCGAAGCTGGCATAAACTAAGATATCGTGGTTAAACAGCAAGGGGCCAATAAAAGGGATTTCGCTCAGCAGTGGGATCGGTATGGTTTTAAAGCCAACCACCGTGGAGCCGACTAAACTGGCACCTAAGAAGGCACTTAAACCGGCACCAAAAATGGTTAAGGCGAGGCCAGTGGCCACTTGATTGGTATTTAAATTTAACGATAAGATACCGAAGATCGCAGCCATCGCCATGCCTGCAATGACGGCTAATAATAAACCTAAGGCAAGATTTCCAGTAAAATAGGCACCAGCAAAACCAGCCATCGCACCCATCAACATCATGCCTTCTTGGCCTAAGTTGAGCACTCCGGACTTTTCGCAAATTAGCTCACCAAGGGCGACCAATAATAATGGGGTTCCGGTTTTAATTGCCGCAACCAAAATTTGTTGAATTAGTTCGATATCCATTAAGCGGTTCCTTGCTTTGGTTCGGAAGAAGAGCGGCTGGTGCTCGCTTTGGGTTTACTTGGCTGCAAAACAATGCGGTAGTGGATCAAGAAGTCACAAGCCAGCAGGAAGAACAATAGAATGCCCTGAAATAGCCCGGTAATTGCGGTAGGCATACCCAGTTCAATTTGTGCCAGGTCACTGCCCATATACAAGGTGCCCATGAAAAATGCCGCGAAAATAATACCAAAAGGATTCAATCGCCCTAAATAAGCGACGATGATTGCCGCATAGCCATAACCGGGTGAAACTTGTGGGATTAGCTGGCCAATGGGTCCGGTTACTTCGGCAACTCCAGCAAAGCCAGCTAACGCACCAGCGCTAAGCATTACACTCCACACAATAAACTTGCTGCTGTAGCCTGCGTAACGCGCTGCGGGTTGGTCGGAGCCAAATACTCGCAGCTGAAATCCAGGCAGAGTGCGATACAGGATGATCCCCGAGCCAATGGCTGCCAATATTGCAATCACAATACTGATGGAGGCGCGACCTTGTTCACTTAAGGTGGGGAGTAATACCGAATCGGCAAAAACAGCCGATTCAGGAAAGCCAAAACCAGCGGGATCGACTAGCGGGCCATGAACCCCCCATAATAACAAATACAAACCCACGTAGTTCAGCATGATGGTGGTTAAGATAATATTGGTATGAAATAACTGGTGCAGCAGGGTTGGAATGGCAGCCCATAGTAGGCCTGCTAAGGTGCCAGCTAAGAGCGTGACGATTAACCAGCTATAGCCGCTGTCATCACCGGCCTGTAAGGCAAAATAGCTGCCCACCAAGGCGCCAACGAGTAGCTGGCCTTCGGCGCCAATATTCCAGATATTGGCTTTATAACAGAGGGCTAAGCCCGTGGCACAGAGCAGTAAGGGCGTGGTTTTAACCATCAGTTCGCCCAAGTTATAACTGTCACTCAAGGGCGCAATAATAAACACTTTAAAGGCCGTAGCGGGGTTAATATCCAGCGCTAAAAACATCATGCTGGATACCAGCATGGTGAGTACGACCGCAATTAGCGGTGACAACCAAGACATTAACTTTGATGATTCTAAACGAGGTTGGGTTTTAAGCACGTCGCAGGCCCTCCTCGGGTTCATCGTGGTTAATAAAGCCGCCTGCAATCCATTTGCCTACTTGCTCAATATTGGTTTGTTCGGTATGCACGGCTTGTGACAGTTGCCCCTCATATAAGGCGGCAATTCGGTCTGAAATCATAAATAGCTCGTCAATATCTTCCGACACCACCAAGATAGCGGCACCGTTATCACGTAATTCAATCAGTTGCCGATGAATCGCACTAGCAGCACCAATGTCGACTCCCCAAGTTGGGTGGGCACAGATCAAAATGTCGGGTTCTTGGTCTACTTCACGACCAATAATGAATTTTTGCAAGTTACCGCCCGACAAGCTTTTGGCTTGAGAATGGGCGTTATGACACTTTACATCGTTGTGATGAATAATTGCCTTGGCCAGCTCTACTACCTTATGCGGCAAAATCAGCCCTCGTTTGGTGAGCCCCTTACGCGCACTGGTGAGTAGGGTATTGTCGGCTAGGCTCATCTCGGGCACGGCGCCTTGTCCTAGGCGGTCGGCGGGTACGTAGCTCATCCCTAATAGGCGGCGCTCGCCGGCATTTAATTTGCCAACGTTGCGCTCATGCATCACGATATTGCTGGCTTCGGCACGGGTATCTTCACCGCTCAGTGCTTCCAGTAGATCTTCCTGACCATTGCCTGCCACCCCTGCAATGCCTAAAATTTCGCCGCGGTGCAGACTTAAATTAACCTTGTTTAAACCCGTTCCAAAAGGATTGGTGGGGGGCACTGTTAAGTCGCGGGTCACCAGTACTTCGTCAGAGCCGATCCGTTTATGGTAACGCTCCGAGAGCACCGCATCGCTGCCTACCATCATTCGGGCGATAGAATCGGGGGTTTCGTTGGCGGGCACACATTCGCCACTGACTTTACCACCGCGTAAAATGACTGCGCGGTCACACAGTGCAGTGACTTCTTTGAGTTTGTGGCTAATAAATAGAATGCTGCAGCCTTCACTGGCAAGGGTGCGCAAGACTTTAAATAAGCCCGAGACTTCCTGAGGCGTTAATACTGAAGTGGGCTCATCCAAAATCAGTAGTTTTACGTCTTGGATCAGGCAACGTAAGATTTCTAAGCGTTGTCGCTCGCCGATGCTCAGATTATATACGTAACGATCTGGGTCGACCTTCAACTCATAGTTGGCGCTTAACTCGATAATTTTGGCTCGCAATGCGGCGGCGTCTTTCACCACGCCAGCATCGAGGCTTAGTTCAATGTTTTCTTGCACGGTGAGCGTTTCAAAGACCGAGAAGTGTTGAAACACCATGCCAATCCCCATGGCCCGGGCCATGTTAGGAGAAGTGATTTTGACTTCTTTCCCATTCCACAGGATCCCACCTTCATCGGCTTGAACCACACCATAGATCATTTTTACTAAGGTGGATTTCCCCGCGCCATTCTCACCCAACAGGGCTAAAATCTCGCCCTTTTCTAGTTGCATGCTAACTTGGTCGTTGGCAATAACGCCGGGGTAGCGTTTGGAGACTTGCCAAAGTTCTAACAATGAATCGTGTTGGTTCATTCTGAGTCCATTCAATGTGTATATTTAACAGCTTGCCACAGCTAATGCATAAATCTGACCATTTGTTCAAGTTTATTGTTGTAGCTTACAAGTTATAAATGTTTAAAATATGTTGTACTTGATTGGTGCGCAATTTGCCAGTTTTGAAGCATTATGGTGCGCACCTAGCTTATCGCTGTGGCGACAGATTAGCACTAGTGATTTTATATTTTATCATTAATAATGCCTGACTTATTAATCGGGTCAGCGAATATAGAAGGGACTTCACGCGCATGGTAAAAACGACGGTGACGCAAGGCGGCACCATTCGAAAGAAGAATGAAAAAGTAATTTTGAAAGCTGCAACTCATGAGTTTGCAAAGCATGGTTATCAAGGAACATCTTTGCAAGTGATTGCCGACCGTGCGGAATTACCTAAGGCAAATTTACTGTATTATTTTAAGTCTAAGCAGGGTTTATACAAGGCTTTGCTGCAAGACATATTAGCCATGTGGAACAATGCTTTTGAGCAGACCACAGTGGAAGATGATCCAGTAGAAGCCATCAGCGCCTATATTCGCTCAAAAATGCGCTATAGTCGCAGCCATCCGAAAAGTTCACGTATTTTCGCCATGGAAATTATTCAAGGTGTACCCAATGTGAAGGATCAATTGCAATTACCCGTCATCGATTGGGCTAACAGTAAATCTGACTTGATCCGAGCCTGGATTGCACAAGGTAAAATACGTCCTATCGAACCACTCAACTTATTATTTTTGATTTGGGGCGCGACCCAATTTTACGCCGACTTTGATACCGAAATTAAACTGATCAAAGGCCGAGCCCTAAACCAGCAAGAGTTTAACCTTGCGGAACAAAATCTGATTGATATTGTGCTGCGAGGGATTGGCTTAGTTAAAGATTGAACTTGATTATTTGGTCAGCTTTTTGCTTGTCCTGTTAGCATATGTTTTGTTTACAAGGGTGAGATGCCAACGATGTCTGTCGCGACACCAACTGCCACCAAATTATGGATTAAAGATCCGTTAGCTGTATTTAATGGGGCGATCAGCGGCCCTGATGCTGAACGTGACTGTGCGGGCGGATTAGTGGTACAAGGGTCGACGATCCTTGAATGTGTGGCGGCTGGCCAACGGCCGACGGGCACCATCGATGATATTTTTGACGCACATCGCTATGTGCTGATGCCGGGCTTGATTAATACCCATCATCATTTTTATCAAACTCTGACCCGCTGTCTACCCGCGGCGATTAATCAACCTTTATTCCCGTGGTTGCAAACTCTCTACCCCATCTGGAGTGGCTTAACAGCTAAACACATCGAACTTGCCACCGAAATTGCTTGCTGGGAGTTAATGCTGAGTGGTGCAACCACGGTGGCCGATCATCATTATGTGTTTAATCACGCACTGAGTGATGCCATCGATATTCAAGCCGAAGTGGTGGGGCGTTTAGGTGTGCGGGCGACCTTGACGCGCGGTAGCATGAGTCTGTCGCAAAAAGATGGCGGCCTGCCGCCGGATTCAGTGGTACAGAGTGAACAGCAAATTTTAGAGGACAGCCAGCGGCTGATCAAACGTTATCACGACGCAGATGACGGCAGTATGTTACAACTGGCCCTAGCACCTTGTTCGCCGTTTTCGGTGACGCAGTCACTGATGTGTGAAACCGCGCAGTTAGCGAAACGTCATCGCGTACGGCTACATACCCATTTAGGTGAAACCATAGATGAGAACGATTTTTGCCTGAAAAAACTGGGCATGCGTCCAGTTGATTACTTGGAGCATTGCGGCTGGATGGGGCCACAAACTTGGCTGGCTCATGGCATTCATTTTGCTCCCAGTGAAATACGACGTTTGGGTGAAGCGCAAATCGGTATTGCTCACTGTCCTACCTCGAATATGGTGCTCGCCTCGGGGATCTGCCCAACACTGGATTTAGCTGCCGCTGGATGTCATATCGGGATGGCCGTGGATGGTTCGGCATCCAACGATAGTTCGAATATGATCCAAGAACTGCGACATTCATTGATGCAGCAGCGCTTACGTTATCGTGCTGATCAAATCACCCATCTACAAGTGTTGAACTGGGGAACTCAAGGCAGTGCTTCGGTACTAGGGCGAGATGATATTGGAGTGCTTGCGCCAGGCAAACAAGCTGACTTGGGCTTGTATCAATTAGACGGACTTAATTTTTCTGGTGCACATGATCCTTTGGCCGCGTTGATCTTGTGTGGTGCGAGTCAGGTGAGCAAGTTAATGGTGGCTGGCAAGTGGCTGATTGAAGATGCAGAGCAAACACGGGCGCAATTAAATCAGTTGAAAGCGCAACACCATCAGTTCGCAAAACAGCTGGTGGGCTAAACCTGAACAATGGCCTGCAAGTGTTGTCACTGTTTGATTCGACGGTGAAGTGCCAATGCGGGAGAGCTGCAAAACAAACGGCATTTTATTTCGCTTGGCTGAAGGCTTTGTGCTCTCCTCATTGCTTGTTTGCTGAGTGGTTTTAGCCTTGCAATAACTCGTGGTCTTTGGGGAGTTGGTTGGCTAACCATAATACTAATTTATGGCGCATTTCCGGTCCGGTCAGTTTATCTTTGGGCAGTGGGGTAAGACGTTTGTCTTCGGCCAATAACATGTACAGGGCTTCCACCTTATCTTTCTCTGAAATTCCTGGCGGAAATTTGGCAAAACCACGTTGTAAGGCATAAACCTCACCGATTTGTATGGCCTTTTTTAACAGTTGTGCTTCGTGTTTATATTTTTTCACTCAAGGTCTCGCTGTGTCTACCATCTACTCCCTTCAACATACGGTAAAGCGCAGCTCAATAACAGGGCTTAACTCACTAAATCTAAGTTAAGCCCGGACTTGGCTTTATGTTGCCGAAAAAAACAGCATTTATTGCTAAGTGCTCAGTTTTGGGATGCAGCCTTTAGAAGGCTTGTTATTAACTATTATCGATGGCTTCTGCGGTTACCTCGTTACCGCTGCGTTTACCGTCGAGGAAGGCGCTGGCATTGGCGAGCGTGGTATTCGCGATGGTTTGTAACGCTTCGTCGGTTAGGAAGGCCTGATGACCAGTAAAGATTACATTGTGGCAAGCGGATAAACGGCGGAATACATCATCGAGGATCACTTCTGCCGACAGGTCTTCAAAGAATAGCTCTTTTTCATGTTCGTACACATCTAAGGCTAAACCACCTAAGGTGCCATCTTTAAGTGCTTCAATACAGGCGAGGGAATCGACCAATTTGCCACGACTGGTATTGATTAATAAGGTGCCTTTTTGCATCTGAGCGAAAGCAGACTTACCAATTAAGTAAGTATTTTCAACAGTTAAAGGGCAGTGTAGGGTGATGATGCGTGACTGTGATAAAAGTTCGGGCATGCTGACATACTCAATACCTAGCTCTTTCGCTGCGTCGTTGGGATAGGGGTCGAAGGCTAAAACCCGACAGCCAAACCCTTTTAAAATACGGGCCGTGGCTAAACCAATTTTACCGGTGCCAATCACGCCTGCGGTTTTGCCAAAGATATTCATACCAGTTAAACCTTCGAGCGAAAAATTGGCATCGCGAGTGCGTTGGTAGGCTTTATGGATCCGGCGGTTTAATGTCATCATCAAGGCTATTGCATGTTCGGCGACCGCCTCTGGCGAGTAGGCGGGTACTCGTGACACGGTGATACCTAAAGCTTCCGCCTCGGCTAGATCTAAATTGTTGAATCCTGCGCAGCGCAACAGTACCAACTTTATTCCCAGTTGATGCAATGCCTGCAAGGTGGGGGCCGATAAATCATCATTCACGAACGCACAGACTGCATCGCTGCCATGCGCTAAACGAGCCGTTTGTGTACTGAGGGCGGTATCAAAGTATTCAATGGCAAATGCTGAAGACTTATTTTGGGCATCAAAGTGTTGACGGTCGTAGCGCTTCGCGCTAAAAAAACTAATCTTCATGACTTCTCCTAAAAACAAAGCTTAGCTAGTAATAGCTTGTTATGTAATTTTATTACATAATAGCTTCATTGAATGACGGATGTCGACCGATTGTGATTAGAAAATTTCAGAAATCAATAGCCTTTGAAATTGGCCTGGGTTTAGCCATTATTTATGCAGCCCTATGGGCCGGACGAGGTTTGAGTTACCTTACCGGAAACCTTCTCCCCGCGAGTATTCTAGGGATGTTACTGCTGACCATCCTGTTGCAGTTAAGATGGATTAAACTGGCTTGGGTGGAGCGAAGTTCAATGCTATTTGTACGTTGGATGTCGTTATTATTTGTACCTATTAGTGTTGGTTTGGTCGACCATCTTGAAACTTTATTTCAGGCTTTGCCTGCAATGATGATGACCTGTGTATTAGCGACCCTCATTTTGTTAGTTGTGGTGGGTAAAATTTATCAGTATTGGGAGCAGAAGGCGGAGCGTCAGTCATGATTAATCTGATTTATTTACCGCTAACCATCGCGCTCTACATTTTTGCTAAACGCCTGCAACAACGTTACCCCTCACCATGGTTAAATCCGGTGCTGATTAGCCTGACTGTATTGGTGATTGCACTGTTAAGTTTTGGGATCGCGTTCAGCGACTATAACCAATACAGTGGTTGGTTAAGTGAGTTATTACAGCCAGCGGTTGTCGCCTTAGGTGTGCCTTTATACAAACAATTACATGAAATTAAGCGAGAACTGCCGCGCATTGCGTTGACCGTATTGGCGGCGGTGCTTATTGCTGTGAGTTCAACTTTGTTGATGGCATTGTTGGTGGGCGCTACACCAGTGATCGCCGCGTCTTTATCGCCCAAATCGGTAACGACTCCGATTGCCGTTTTGATTAGTGAACAGGTTCAAGGTCAGCCTGCGCTCTCCGCGATTGCGGTTCTAATCACTGGTTTGGTGGGGGCGGTTGCGGGTTTGCCAACATTAAGGTTGTTCGGTATTCATTCTATTAAAGCACAAGGCATTGCCATGGGCACCGCTTGTCATGCTTTGGGGACGGCACGTATTTCGGAAGACGGACATCAACAAGGTGCCTATAGCGCTTTGGCTTTGGTACTTAGCGCGATCTTTACCGCTATTTTATGTCCGATGATTGTGCCTTTTATCTTTTAGCCATTTTACTGCGGCAAAGCACCCAACAAGCCATTTGAAGCTTATTCAATGGCTTGTTGGTGTAATCTTAAGCCCTCGTTTTTTGAAGCCTCAATTACTTTGTAAATCATCACCTCATGCGTTTATCGGTGCTGGTCCCATCTTTCAAAATTTATGAGAACTAGATCACATTTATTTGCTTAGCCTGCTAAGTAATGTATTATGCTTAGCAGGCTAAGTAACTGAGGGTTAAATGATGGATGATATCGCAGTGTTTAAACAATTGTCGTTGGCCGAGCAACTCAGTCGAGTTGCCCGTTTGTGGCGGACGGTGGCCGATCGTAAGTTGACTTCATTGGGTCTGACTCATTCGCGTTGGACGGTATTATGGAAATTAAAAACCTTAAACGACCATGTGAGTCAGAAAACACTCGCCAATGCATTGGAAATTGAATTGGCCTCGTTAATGCGAACTTTAAGTCAACTTGAAAGCCATGGTCTGATCGTTCGTGATTGCTGTGAGAGTGATAAACGGGTGCGTATTGTTAGCTTTACTGAAAATGGAATTGCGCTCATGACTCAGGTGGAGGGGCGTATTTTAGCGCTGCGGCGGAACATTCTGGCCAACATTGATGAAGCGGCACTTACTCAGTTTGAAACTGTGCTTGAGACCATCACCCATAATGCTTTACACCAATTAAACGACAATCATGTTGAGATCGAGGAGTCTGTGACATGACTGTAGAACAAAAATTTGCCCGTTGGATAAAGTTTTCGATACTGGTGTTTGTCATGGTATTTACTTACTTTTTATTTGCTGATTATAAAATTCCGTTGACACCTCAGGCCATGGTGAGTCGTGGGGTGACTCAGGTAGTGCCTCGAGTTAATGGTAATGTTGTTGCGATTCATATTGCGAATAATCAGCTGGTGAAGCAAGGCGATTTATTATTCACTATCGATCCAAAGCCCTACCAGTTGGCAGTGGAAAAGGCTGCGTTAGCGTTAGAGCTAGCCCAGCAAACTAACCACCAATTGGATGCATCTTTAGCTGCGGCGAAAGCCGATGTTGTGTCACTAGGGATAGTGGCGCAACAGAAACGGCAATATGCACAACGACTGGCAGAGTTATTTATCAAGCACAGTATTTCTCAGCAGCAAAAAGATGATGCACAAAGCGAATCGGTGGCTGAACAGGCTAACTTGCAGGCCGCTCAAGCTCGGCTAAATGCACTGCGGTTCAGTCGGGGTGAGATGAATGATAATAATGTTAATATTCGGCTTGCACGTAACCAACTTCGTCAAGCAAAACTCAATTTATCTTATACCCAAGTGAGGGCCGAGCGAGGGGGCATTGTGGCCAACCTGCAACTGGCCGCTGGGGCATATGCAACCGTGGGTCAGCCCTTATTAGCTTTGGTTTCAACGGAAGCGGAAGTTATTGCCGATTTTCGTGAAAAAAGTTCTCGCTTGGCGGTCACGGGAAGTAAAGCACTCATCACATTTGATGGCGATCCGGGGCAACTTTACTCGGCATCGGTGATCGGTATGGATGCTGGTGTGAGCGTTGGGCAGTTTGATGCTAATGGGCGTTTAGCAACACCCAGTACTTCTACCCGTTGGGTCAGAGATGCCCAACGGATGCGTATTCATTTTTCGCTAGAAGGTGCTCAAACCGCTGGTTTACCTTCTGGTGCTCAGGCAACGGTACAGCTATTACCCGAAGATGGTTTATTTCGCTGGCTCGCTAAAACGCAAATCAGTTTACTGAGCATGCTGCATTACATCTATTAAGGCTGAGCTATGAATTTGTGGCATCGCCCCTTATCGGAGAATGATCTTCGCCAAGCTTTACGAATAGCCTGCGGTGCTTGTCTTGGATTTCTCATTTGTAAATTTTTTGAGTTGAGTAACGGGGTCTTTTTTGTGGTGACCCCGATTTTATTGCTGGGAATGGTTCCGGTGATGAATGGTCATGTGGCTCGCCAATGTATTGCAGCGGCTGTGGTTTGCGGGATTGAAGTTGGCTTACTCGCTGGCTTATTTGGCAGTCATACCATCTTAATGAGCATGTTGGTGTTTGTATTATTCCTATATAAGTTCGCTTGTATGTCAAAAGGTAGCTTGTTTCTATTTGGAGCCACAAGTTTATTGAACTTAAGTATTATGCTGCACTTTGCAAGTTATCCCAGTACCGATTTGAATGATTTGATTTTCACTAATATGGGAGCCAATCTGCTGTCGGTATTGATTGCTTTTTTGGTGACAGCCTTGATCCCCGATGTAGCACCTCGACCCAAACCAGCCGTATTGGCAAAGCAAGCTCATCGAATGCGGCATGAAGCGTTGATGGGGGCGTCAATTGCCACTATTTCATTCTGGGTATTTCAAGTGTTTGACTTACAAGATTCGATGTCGGCTCAGGCGACGACCATTTTATTGCTGTTTCCAATGCATTGGAATGGTGCTTTAAGTTATGCCAGAAAAAGGGCGATAGGCACTATGTTGGGAGTGAGTACAGGCCTTGTCTGTCAGCTAGTTTTATATCATTGGTCTGGACAAATGATCTTGGTACTTCCGCTATTGTGGATTGGACTGTTGTTGTTTAGCTATGTTCATTTGAAAGAGGGCGGTGGTTCAGGCGTTGGATTTGGTGCTCTCACGACTTTAGGGATCTTATTTGGGCAATACCTTACACCGAGTAACGATTTGGTTTTCAGTGGTCTTTATCGACTAAGCAGTATTTTGTTTGCTACGGTTGTTACTTTGTTGGTGTGTTACCTGATTCATCGATTACTTAACAGCTTTGCGTTGACACGCTTTGGTCACTAAGCCTGCTATCAAAGATAAGCGGGTCGTAAGTAAAAGCGTAAGCAGCTGGCTTACGCTTCTTTTCCTTTCATTAAGCAGTTGATTTTGGCGTGAACGTTTAGCCGTTGGCGACTCTTAATTGCTCTGTTTGGCTGGCGAGGTATTCATTATAGCTGCCTTGAAAATCGATAATGCTTTGCTCTTTTATTTCGATTACTCGGCTAGCGAGCGAGGATACAAACTCGCGATCGTGGCTCACAAAAATGACCGTACCATCGTAAGTCTCTAAAGCTTGATTAAGCGCTTCAATGGCTTCCATATCGAGGTGGTTGGTGGGTTCGTCGAGCACTAGTACATTATTGTTTTGTAGCATCAATTTGCCAAACAACAAGCGATTTTTTTCGCCCCCCGAACATACTTTTGATTTTTTATTGAAGTCGTCTGCACTAAACAATAGTCGACCTAATAGGCCGCGAACCATTAAGTCGTCGTGTTTGGCACTACGCCATTGCGACATCCAATCAAAGATCGAGAGTTCACAATCAAAATCGCTACTGCTGTCTTGTGGACAATAGCCAATGGTGGCATTTTCAGACCACTTAATGTCTCCATTGTTGGCTGAAATTTGTTTCATCAAACAGCGTAAAAAAGTGGTCTTTCCTGCTCCATTTTCGCCAATTACCGCCAACTTTGCACCCGCTTCCAAAATAATATTACCTTGGCTGAATAGCGTTTCACCGGCAAAACCGTGGGCTAGATCTTCAATGATGAGTGCTTGACGGTGGAGTTTTTTATCTTGCTTAAGGCTAATTGAGGGCGTTCTACGGCTGGAAGATTTAACTTCGTCGAGGGTGATCTTTTCCATCCGTTTGGCTCGTGAGGTAGCCTGCTTGGCTTTAGAAGCATTGGCTGAGAAACGGTTCACAAAGGCCTGTAGTTCATCGATTTCGGCACTTTTCTTCGCATTTTCGCTATGCAGTTGCTCTCGGATCAGCGAAGACGCTTCGATGAATTTCTCATAGTTTCCGGGGTAAATACGTAGTTCGCCGTAATCAATATCGGCCATGTGGGTACAGACCGAGTTGAGAAAGTGGCGATCATGGGAAATGATGATCATCGTGCACTTACGTTGGTTCAGTACTTTGGCTAACCACTCAATGGTATGAATATCTAGGTTATTGGTGGGTTCGTCGAGTAATAATATATCAGGGTTTGCAAATAGAGCTTGTGCAAGCAAGACTCGTAACTTCCAACCCGGTGCCACTTGTGCCATTAGCCCGTAGTGAAGCTCTTCGGCAATGCCTGCTTCTAATAGAATTTCACCCGCGCGACTTTCGGCACTGTATCCGTCCATTTCAGCGAATTCAGTTTCCAAGTGAGCCACGTCCATTCCGTCTTGTTCTGACATCTCGGGTAAGGCATAAATACGGTCGCGTTGTTGTTTGATTTTCCATAGGGCCGCATCGCCCATAATTACAGTATCTACCACACTAAAAGCTTCGAAGGCGAATTGGTCTTGGCTTAAGGTTCCAACCGTTTCGCCGGGGCTGATTGACACATTGCCTGAGCTAGGGGCTAGTTCTCCGCTAAGGATTTTCATAAAGGTTGATTTACCACAGCCGTTGGCGCCAATTAAGCCGTAACGGTTACCATTGCCAAACTTAGCGGAAATATTTTCGAATAGTGGCGTGGCGCCAAATTGCATGGTGATGTTTGCGGTAGAAATCAAAAGGTAATCCTAGAAAGATAGCCACGAAGGCTGAGATAAGCGGTATAAGGGGGCGCACTATAAAGAGTTGTCTCGCTAAAGTCGAGGGAAGTTGTGTGTTTATTAATCCGTTGGGCAGTTGAAGACGCAATCACTGACGCCAGGATCCGTGTTCGAAAAGGATTGGTCACCAGCTAAGATTTGGTTAATTTTGCGCTACTGGATTGTTATGATGTTGTTTTGACAGAGGAATCGTTAAATGGCTAATATTTTTTCAGGGATTGCTGAAGATTTTCAGCAAGAGCAGTTTAGTGATTTGCTAGAGCGTCCCAATATACGTATCGAGCGGATCGTTTCTTTTGGTCATCGTTCACCCGAACAAGGCTGGTACGATCAAGCCGAGCACGAATGGGTGATGGTATTGGAAGGCAGTGCCAGCTTGTTATTTGAAGATGGTCACGAGCAACATTTAAATAAAGGGGATTACTTTAATATCCCCGCCCATGTTAGACATAAAGTCAGTCAAACTGCAGCCGATAGGCCAACCATTTGGCTCGCTGTTTTTTACTCTTAAGCAAACTCGAAGCTTGGGGAGTTTGAAGTTGGCTCTTTGATGAGTCGTTTGCTTGCTTTTGCTGTTAAGTTTCATGGTACTAAAGTTGTTTTTAAATATTTAAGGCTTCTGTTTTTTATGCTGGACTCTCTAATACTCATCTAACTTAGAAAAAGATTCAATGAAGAAGTCCTTTAACAGGGATAATCCATTCACTACCAAACTATTGATAAGTTTTGAGACATATTAAAAAATTTCAAATTGTAACTAAAACTATGATTGATTTTTATTCGAGGGAGACCCATTTAAATGCGGCGCAATTAAATGGGGCTTAGGCGAACCCTTCAGCTGTGCTGCTTGTTCATCGATTTGAGCTTGGTCCATGAGTTATGTCGGTAACTACATTTCATCGGATCAATTAACAACAAGCGCTTGCAAAAGTTATCACTAGAGAGCTATCAGGATAGAACTTATTTGTTGATTTCTCGGTCGTAGCTGAGGCGTTTTGCTGCATCTAAGGTGAGCATTTGCATAAACGCTCGAGTTTCTGAATCGCTGCCTGCTGGTGTTGCCGCACTCCCCGCGCCAAATACGTTGGTGGGTACATTGCGTTTGGCAAAAGCATCGGCCCACAAGCTTTGAATTTTCACTTCAGCTTCGAGTTTTTGAGCAAGCGCGTTATCAGCTTCCAGAATGACCCGTTTTTGGTAGGCTTCTGCTTCCGCTAACGTTCTTTTAGTTTCGGCTTCGATGCGGGCTTTTTCCAGGTCAATTTCTGCGGTTTCTTTGGAAATCTCGGCTTGTGCCTTCATTTTTTCAGCGTTGGTGATCGCAAGTTGTTTGTCGGTTTGTGCTTCTGTGGTTTTTTGGATCTGTTCTACTTTCGCTTTGGCTTGACGCTCTGCCACTTCTCGCTCACCTCGGGCAATTGCGAGTAAGCGCTGCTCTTCTTCCTGCACTCGTTGTTCTCTGGCAATCGCGCGGTCTGCCGAAGCCTTTTGTTTTAACTGCATTCGTTCGATAAATTTGGCGTTAGGACGCATATCTGTGACCAAGGCGGATACCACGGTGACCCCAAAGTCGAGGAAGCGTTGCGATTTTCGGCGCGGTTGTCCGTTGCTATCTAGAACTTTATTTACTACAAACACTGTTTTACTGTCATCGCCATATTCTTGCTGATCTTTGCCTAGCGCAGCATTAGCACTGCCGCTGGTGGCTTGTTTAGAATGAATGGTAATTTCTTCGCGCTTCACCAATAAGATCCCACTGCTCATTTGATTTTCAAACTCAGAATTAAATTCGGTTCGTCCGCCAGCATAATATTCTTCTGCGGCCATCAGCGAAGCATTGGCCTGCAGAGTTTCTTTAAACGCCGGGATCAGCGCTGTACGTAGCAGGTTTTCAGGGGATCTAAATTCGTGGGCTAATTTTAAAAAGGAGTCATGGTCAGAGGGAATTGAAAAGCGCACTGTCGCCTCAGCATGGGCGTCTACTTGGTCAAGAAACATGATGCTCATCGGCGGTAAACTAGCTGAGGAATTATCCGAATCTTTCTCTGCACGGATTGGGTTTGCTGAGGCACCAGTAAGCGCTTGTACCGTCATTGAACGCTTCCAGGAATTATAACGACCAAAGGGATAAAATTTATAACCGACCTCGGTGACAACCGCTTCATTACCGGTGACCGTACGTACATGATAGATATAGCCGGGCTCTGCGTAGAAAAACGAATTACTGAGGGTATAAATTAAAGCCGCCAGTGCAACCAGACCCACAATGAATTTGTAATTAAATTCAAATTCACTGGCTATTTTCTTAACGCTTTTGGCTGCATCGTTATTTTTGACAAGATCGTCAGACATGATGAGTTCCTTCTACTCGGTTTTTGACTTGGATTTTTGCGGGGCGCATGATAACAGAATTAAAATACTAATAATGACTTTTTTATCAATTTAATTGAGGGCTTATAAATTTGATGAGGCAAAGCCAGCATACTTTGCTGGCTTGGAGATGATTTAGGCTTTGGCCGGAATATTTTTTAGGGTGCTGAGCAGTAATTGCCAGTATTTTTCGACCGCTGCAATTTCTACTTTTTCATCGGGGCTATGCGGAAATTTAATGGTGGGGCCAAAGGAGGCCATATCCCACTGAGGGTAGGCCGATTTAAATAAGCCACATTCCAAGCCCGCATGGATAACCATCACTTTCGGGCATTCACCAAATAGCTGTTGGTAGCTATCCTGAATAACGGTTTTGAGCACCGAGTCTGTTTCTGGTTTCCAACCCGGATAAGCACCAGAGAAGCTAAATTTGGCATCAGTTAAGCTAAACAACGAGGCTATGCTGGCTTCCACTTGGAGACGGCTTGAGTCGATGAGCGAGCGAACTAAGATTTTGATCTCGATGTTACCTTGCTGATCGCGTTTTATTACACCTAAGTTCAGAGAGGTTTCGACTACGCCGACGATGTCTTGGCTCATGCTCACCACACCATTGTTACAGGCGTTTAGGCTATCAATTACTTGACTTGATAGGCGCGCGCTAAAGCTTTGTTGTGGCGTGGTTATTTCGGTGAGTTCGATACATAAATTGGTTTCTACTTTGCCAAACTCATCGGCAATGGCTTGACGCTGTTGTGCTACTAAATCGATGAGGGCGGTTTTTTGGCTCGCATCGTAGACCAGCTGACAGCGGGCTTCGCGTGGGATGGCGTTACGCAGACTACCGCCCTGAATATCGCATAAAATCGGTTCTAAGCCTTGTTGTTGCATTGCCGCAAGCACTCGTAACATCAGTTTGTTGGCGTTAGCGCGTCCGCTATCGATATCACAACCGGAGTGTCCTCCCTTTAAACCTTTAATGTTGAGCGCGATGGCGGCTTGTTGGTTGGTGGTTGGCTGATAGTTTGCTGCAAAAGTAATGTTGGTATCACCGCCACCGGCACAGCCCATATATACTTCCCCCTCTTGCTCGGAGTCAGTATTAATGAGCAGCGAACCTTCTAATAGGCCAGCATCAAGGCCAAATGCGCCGGTCATACCCGCTTCTTCATCAATGGTAAATAGAGCTTCAATGGGGCCGTGGGCAATTTTGTCACTGGTTAATATGGCTAAGATCGAGGCGCCACCAATACCATTATCTGCTCCTAATGTGGTGCCTTTGGCGGTGACCCATTCTCCATCGATATAGGGCTGAATCGGATCTTCGGCAAAGTTGTGTTGGGTATCATTGTTCGCTTGGGGAACCATGTCTAGATGGGCTTGTAGGATCACTCCTTGTCTATCTTCCATGCCTGCTGTGGCTGGTTTTTTGATAATGATATTCCCCACGGCATCTTGGAAGTGCTCTAGCTGGTGTTGCTGGGCTAAGCTAAGTATCCAATCAATCATGGCTTGTTCATGTTTAGAGGGGTGGGGAATAGAACAAATTGTTGCGAAGTGCTGCCATAGCGGCTGGGGTGATAGAGAAGACAATGTAGACACAATGTTACCTTAAATCTGTTTTCTTAGAATTAACTCACTTTATCAGCAAGGAAACTTTAATATAAGTCTGCTTATTGGCTTTTGTTTAGAATATATACGTATTGGCTAGAAAAGTTGAATCTGGATGACCGTTAGCATGATAACTCGCTACTAAAAAGGGATAAATCACGCAGATAAACGAAGTATTTCTATTTTATCCAGCTATCTTAACGTTCTAAGTTGAAAAAAATGGTGATTTTTACTGATCTAGCTCAGTTTGGTGAGAACATACAGTAGCTTCTTGTTGGAGCCATGAATATAATGCCCCGCGATTGCCGCTACTAGCACAACGGAGTCCTCTGTATCGGCCCATTAAATACCTGTTGTCCAAGGAACATACATCGAGATGTTAGAGAAACTATTTAAATTAAAGGCGCATGGTACGGATCTGCGCACTGAAGTTATTGCTGGGATTACTACCTTTTTAACAATGGCTTACATTATCTTTGTAAACCCAAGCATGTTAGCGGCCACTGGGATGGATCAAGGAGCGGTATTTGTCGCGACTTGTTTAGCGGCCGCAATTGGTTGCTTTATTATGGGCTTGTATGCCAATTATCCGATTGCTCAAGCGCCGGGAATGGGCTTGAATGCCTTTTTCACCTACGGGGTGGTTCTTGGTATGGGACACACTTGGCAAGTTGCCTTGGGTGCGGTATTTCTCTCGGGTTGTATTTTCACTTGTTTGAGCTTATTTAAAGTTCGTGAATGGATCATTAACTCGATCCCACAAACACTGCGGGTTGGTATTGCCGCGGGTATTGGTTTGTTCCTCGGTTTTATTGCCTTACAAAATGCCGGCATCGTGGTGGATAACTCAGCCACTTTGATCAGTTTAGGTCACCAAAACCCGCATCAGATGATCTTAGCGGCTTTAGGTTTCTTCCTGATTATTGGCTTAGAATACCGCAAGGTTAAAGGTGGTGTACTTATCTCCATTTTGGCGATTACCGCTTTATCTATTGTACTGGGTTATAGCCAGTATCATGGTGTGATGTCGATGCCACCGAATCCAGCACCTACTTTCTTACAACTGGATATTGCGGGCGCCTTCGATATATCGATGCTCAGTGTTATTTTTGCATTTTTGTTTGTGGACTTGTTTGATACAGCTGGAACCCTTACCGCGGTTGCGCAGCGTGGCAACTTATTGGATGAACACGGTCACTTACCTAATTTGAAAAAAGCGTTGTTGGCCGATTCAACGGCCACTGTAACCGGGTCACTATTGGGAACGTCAAGCACCACATCTTACGTTGAAAGTGGAGCGGGTGTTGAAGTTGGCGGACGCACTGGTCTTACTGCTGTGGTTGTGGGGATCTTATTTGTATTGGCATTGCTGTTCTCTCCTCTGGCCGGGATGATTCCTGCCTATGCCACTGCTGGTGCCTTGTTCTATGTTTGTATCTTGATGTTATCGGGTCTCGTCAATGTTGATTGGACTGATTTGACCGAGGCTGCACCCGCTGCAATTGTGGCAATCTTGATGCCCTTGTCCTTCTCGATTGCCGATGGTATAGCGGTTGGTTTTATTTCTTACGCAGTGATTAAATTACTGGCTGGACGCCATAAAGAAGTTCCCCTTAGCGTATGGGTTCTGGCGCTAGTATTCTTGCTAAAGTTTGCATTTTTCTAGTCATTTTGTATTTTTTATAAAAAGCCATCACAACGTGATGGCTTTTTTTTATGTTATATTTTCTTCATTAATCAATATTTAGGCCTGCGAATGTGAAAGAGAATCTCTCTGAAGTGCTGTTTAAACCACGGATCAATGTGCTCGAAACATCGGCAATTTCTAATACTTTGGCGAAGGATTCTACAGCGGAAGGACAACAAGAAGGACGTAACTGGTATCGTTTGTTACGTCGTGAATATTGGGCTTGGTTAGGTTTAGACCCGATTGAAACCGAACGCTTATTTGCCGACATAGCGATAAGTGATAAACCTCGTACCAGTGCATTACTCGATACGGTGGGGGGCTATCAACCAGGAAATTGGAATTTTGAGTGGATGCAACGTGCCGTGCGTCATCAAACGGAAGCCAAGAAAGCCGAGCAAGGTGGTGATAAATCATTAGCTTACCAGCAGTTTTTAAATGCTAGCTATAGCGCGACGATTGCCGCTTATCCACATTTTAAAGGGGATGATCTGGCCACTTCGGCTCAAGCTTTAGCTTACAATAACTTTGCTTCGGCGATGCAACAAAGTGAATATGTTTGCAAGACCATGCAGATTCCCATCGAAGGTAAGAAAGTCGCCTGTTATCTGCATCTGCCCGATACCGATTCGATAAAACCGGTGGTATTAGTTAGTGGTGGACTTGATACCATACAAACTGAGCTCTATCCCATATTTGAACGGTTTTTAGCGCCTGCTGGTATTGCGATGTTAAGTATAGATTTACCCGGCGCTGGTTTCTGTTCACCGTGGCGCTTACAGCAAGATAGTAGCCGAATTCATCTGGCTGTATTGGACTACTTGCCAGAAATTCCTTGGGTGGATCAAGATAGAGTGGGGATCTTGGGTTATCGTTTTGCTGGAAATGTTGCGGCGCGTTTGGCTTTTCTTGCTAGTAACCGCCTAAGAGCTGTGGTCACGATTGGTGCGCCAGTCGACCGACTATTTACCGATGTCACCCGTTTTCAGTCGATGCCGCAAATGTATCGAGATTGTTTAGCGAACCGCAGTGGTGGTAACTCGGCGAATCGCGATAACTTATTCTATCGTTGTCTGCCTTTGTCACTGAAGACCCAGGGAATTTTAGGTGGCGCTAGAACCAAACTGCCGATGTATATTGTTGGACGAGAGAACGACCCAATCTCACCGCAAGCAGATATTACGCTGCTCGGTGCTGCCTCTCAAAGCAGTCAGGTTAGTATGATGAAAGAGCATGATTACTTACAAAATTACAATCAAATCTTTACGGAGGTCACGCAATGGTTACAAAAGCATTTGTGACTTCATTATGTTGTGGTCATTATGGTAAGGTAATAATTTAGACAATAATCACTATGGAGAGATTAAGCGCATGGAAGTGACTTGGCCAAGCCATGGAAAGTTAAGCTCAACATTTACGGCTATGGGTCCTTATTATCGGAAGGAACATAGCGTAAAGGAACAGTATTTTTTTGATTGCCTAGCCTCATGTGTTAGCGCTAAGCCAGCAGCTGAAGAACGAGAGTTTTTTGGTTGGTGGCTGGAGTTGCGGCTGGTTGATAGTGGCTTTGAATATCATTATTGGTATGGTCTCTACGACAAACAAGGTGAATGGCAAGAAATGTCGATCCCGCAAAAAAATCTGCAAGAGGTGCAACAGTCTTTAGACGTTTTCTACCAAAAATTAGTCACCCAACTGGACAAATTTAGTATCACCCTGAGTGCTGCTCCTTCCTTATCCCCGAACTTGACTCTCCCGGCAGCTTAAACGAGAAAGTTATATAAAATTGGCGCACAGAGTCTGTGCGTCAGGTTTTTATCAGGTAGAATACAAGCTTTGCGTTTTACCCGAGTTGGGATCATTAATTACCATGTCGAAGCAAACTATTGTTGTTAAGTTGGGGACCAGTGTGCTTACTGGTGGCACTGCTAAACTCGATCGAGCCCATATGATAGAGCTGGTTCGTCAGTTTTCCCTGTTACGCAAGGCTGGTCATCAGCTTATCGTTGTCACCTCCGGTGCGATAGCCGCAGGACGCGAGCATCTATCGTTGACCCATTCTAATATCGCACCAACTATCGCCAATAAACAAATGTTAGCGGCAGTTGGTCAGACCCGTCTGATTCAAGTGTGGGAAAGTTTATTCAGTATTTACGGCCTGCATGTCGGACAAATGCTGCTAACACGTGCCGATTTAGAAGATCGGGAGCGCTTTCTCAATGCGAAGGATATGCTGAAGGCTTTATTAGCGCATGGTATCGTGCCCATTATTAATGAAAATGATGCGGTTGCCACAGCCGAAATCAAGGTCGGTGATAACGATAACCTCTCGGCCTTGGCGGCAATCCTCGGCGAAGCCAATAAATTGCTGCTATTGACGGATCAACCCGGTTTATTTACTGCAGACCCTCGTAATAATCCTCAGGCAAAATTGATCGAAGAAGTCCACGAAATTGATGCTTCAATTCGCGCCCTCGCTGGCGATAGCATCAGTGGTTTGGGCACTGGTGGTATGACGACTAAGTTACAAGCGGCGGAAATTGCTGGTCGTGCAGGCATTGAAGTGGTGATTGCTGCCGGGCATAGTGAAAATGTGATCACCCGGATGAGTCAAGGGGAGAGTGTTGGCACCCGATTCTTGGCAATATCAACGCCCCTGGAGCATCGCAAACAGTGGATCTTGGCTGGACCGCCGCCCCATGGTGAGTTAGTGCTCGATGGAGGGGCATGTAAAGCCGTTGTCGAGCGAGGATCTAGTCTATTACCTAAAGGCATTATAATCGTTAAAGGCGAGTTTAACCGGGGCGATGTGATAAGTTTGGTGAATACAGACGGTTTAGAGATCGCGCGTGGTATCTGTCGTTATCAGGCAAAAGATATGCAACAAATAAAAGGCTTACATTCAGAGCAAATCGATAAGACTCTGGGTTATGGTTATGGGTCGGTGGCGGTTCACCGTGACGACCTAGTACTGAAATAGGATGAATAAATGAGTTTACAGCAATTAGGCCAGCGAGCTAAACAAGCGAGCTTTGAACTGGCGACATTAACGACTCGTCAAAAAAATCAGGCACTGGCTGCTATTGCCAGCCAACTCGAAGCGCAGCAAGCCAGCATTTTAGCCGCCAACAATGTAGACCTAGAGGCCGCTCGTCAAGCAGGCTTGTCTGAGGCTCTACTGGATCGCTTAATGTTAAATAGCGAACGGTTAGCTGGGATCGCCAATGATGTTCGAAATGTGATTTCTTTAAATGATCCGGTGGGTAGCGAGATGGACTGCCGGGTTCTAGAAAATGGTTTACGTTTATCTCGTCGCCGGGTGCCACTGGGTGTGGTAGGGGTGATTTATGAAGCTCGGCCTAATGTGACCATCGATATTGCCGCCTTATGTTTAAAAACGGGGAACGCCAGTATTTTACGCGGTGGTAAAGAAACTTTTCACTCGAATATGGCCTTGGTTGCAGTGATCCAATCGGCCTTGCAACAAAGTGGCTTACCTGCTGCTGCGGTACAATATATTGAACAGCCAGACCGTGAATTAGTCGCCGAATTACTTCGTTTAGATGAATATGTTGACATGATTATTCCGCGAGGTGGCGCAGGGCTTCATAAAATGTGCCAAGAGAATAGTACGATCCCAGTGATTATTGGTGGTTTTGGCATTAGTCATATTTACGTGGATAACAGCGTAGACTTGGCTGCGGCGATCAAGGTGATTGAAAACGCCAAAGTACAGCGCCCATCAGCATGTAATGCTTTAGATTCCTTATTGGTGGATCAGAATATTGCCGCGGAGTTATTGCCGCAATTAGCCGAGTGTATGAACCAATCTTCGGTGAAATTAGTGGCCACCGACAATGCGATGAGCGGATTGGCTGCGGCTAAGGATTTACAGTTAGCTAAGGCGGGTGATTTTGACACCGAATGGCTGAGTTATACCTTGGGCGTGAAGGTGGTCGCCAATGTGGATGAAGCTATCGCCCATATGCGAAAGCACAACGCGAGTCATTCAGATGCTATTTTATCGAATAATCTGCAGTCGGTAGAACGGTTTGTGAATGCTGCGGGTTCGGCGGCGGTGTATGTGAATGCTTCGACGCGATTCACCGATGGTGCTCAGTTTGGTTTAGGTGCTGAAGTTGCGGTATCCACCCAGAAACTACATGCCCGTGGTCCGATGGGCTTGGAAGAACTGACCAGCTACAAGTGGGTCGGGATTGGCGATATGTTGGTCCGGCCTTAAATATGAGCAATTGAAGCTAGTCTGAGGGCTAGCTTATTTATTCAAGGGAAGTTCATGGCGCGTCACTTATGGTTAATTCGTCATGCCAAATCGAGTTGGCAACAGCCTTGGATAAACGATCGGGAACGTCCCTTGAGTGCTCGAGGAAGAGCCGCTGCGGCATTGATGGCATGTGACTATGCGTTGCCATTTGCTCGACTTGAATTGCTGCAATGCTCACCAGCGATCCGCGCTCAACAAAGCTGTGAATATTGGTTAACCCAACGTCAGTTGCACTGTGACCGGTATATCGAAATCGACCTGCATGTCACAATTGAGGCAAGTTTATATACCAGTCGCTGGGCGGATCTACTGTTACATATCCAAGCTTTCGCCGATCGTTACCATCATGTTGCGCTGATTGGGCATAATCCGGCTTTGGAACAGTTGCTGGAATACCTAACGGCGCAACAGTTGCCTAAATTTCCGACGGCGAGTCTTGCTATCCTAGAGTGTAATGTCAGCGCTTGGTCCGAATTGACAGAAGGTAGTGCTAACCTGGTGCTGTTTGATACCCCCAAACGTCGGCTCGCGGCAAAGCCTTGAACCCTTATACCAACGAATTGATTTGTATTTATAGGCGATGAGCTGAGGGGTTTGAAACAAGCGTGCAATGAGCACAGGGATAAACAGCGCCTGACTTATCCCTAGATGTGATCAATTCGCTTATTTCTCAAATAGAGCTGCAACCTTGTAGTCCGAATGGAAGCTAATTTCACTAAAGGCCGTCCAAGTTCTGGCTACGTTTGTTCCAAAGCCTATAATTCGAGCATATTTGGCAGTAATGGGCGTAAAATTATAACGTTCAAAATCTTTGACCTTACCACTGGTCCAGGTTTTAAAGATACGTCGCCATTTTTTACCATCCATGGAGGTTTCCAAAGCAAATTTTTGTTTACGTTCATTCCCCTTATAAATCATGACATCTACCGAGTTTATCTCCTGAGGAACGTTGAATTCAAAATCTATCCATGATTCGCCTTTGTTTGCCCAGCGGGTTTTGTTGTTTCCGTCGATAACATTAGTTGCGATATGATTTTGGTCATGACTATTCGCAGTCACCTTCACCACATAGTAATTTGCAAGGCTTGAACCAGAGAATGCCAGCAAGGCGCCTAAAACCATCACATTGACTATTTTCTTCATTCCTTTATTCCAAATAATAAGTACATTTTTCAAGGCCGGGTACGATTTTTGTTCAAGTTGACTCGATAAAGGGTCAACATTAAACCATGTACTCTCCTGCGCTGTATTACCTTGCAAATATTTGTTTAGGCTGGTTTGATTAAGCCTATTTTTATTATGATTTGTTTATCAAAGGAGCGACAAGGCGCTCAAGTGAGGCCGATGTTTGGCTTCATTCTTAATGATACTGGTCTCAGTGTTGCGTATGAAAGCTGCTGAAGCCTGCGCCAAGTTAAGATTTGGCGCAGGCCTTACGGTTAAGCGTTTAGACTATTTTGTAAACTCAACAGCAGCTGAATCATCGGATTGGAAACGGATATCATAAAAGGCGGTCCAGCTCTGGGATACATCGGTACCAAAACCATTGATCCGTGCAAATTTAGCCGTCACTGGTGCGAAATTATAGCGTTCGTAATCTCGGGTGGTTCCGCTACTTACCGCTTCAAAAACTTTCTGCCAGTTTTGACCATCGCTTGATACTTCTAAGTTAAAACTGGCTTTTCGTTCATCTCCTTTGAAGACTGATAGGTCTAGCTTTGAGAGTTTTTGCTCACCTGCGAATTCAAATTGGATCCACGATTCGCCTTTATTTGCCCAGCGAGTTTTTTTGCTGGAATCAAGTACGTTTTTCGCAACGTGGGCTTTATCGTGGCTATTGGCCTTCACATCGACAATTTCTAGATTAGCAAAGGCTGAGCTTGAGCATAGTAGGGCACTAATTAGTAAAAATGTTTTTTTCATTTCGATCTCCATATGTTAGTTATATTTTTTTATTGTAAATCTCACGTTTATCGTAAGTGCTAGATTTTCCTAAATATTCTCCGTGAATATAACCACCCTCAGAAATAAACTCTGGGATTTGCTGCGGTTGTCCTTTTAAAGTTGCATCTAAGGCCACTAACGCTAGCGGCTCTAGTGCATCAATTCTGGCATTAAGCAAAGCGTGATGATTTAGGAAGTATCCACGAATAAAGCGATGTTTAAGAATGTTGTTGCCAATTGCTCGCGCCAATTCGAGATATTGCTGGTCAGAGGATATCTTGTACATTTCGAGGGCACTGAAAATACCGCTAGGATCTTGATTATTAAGGTTTAAGTTTAATTGGCTCGGTTTTGTTTTTGGTTCGCCAATATCTCCCCATCCAAGATGTTTTGTCATGTTGCGTGCTAGGGCCCATAACGCTTGGTCGCCAGATAAACGATAAGCCTTTAATAAGGGAAATAAATACTTTTCACTGTCGATGACTTGAGCTTGAAATATGCGGCCTTTTTTTCCGTAGTAACCGTCGCGTACTAATGGGATCCCCATGATATCAGTACCATCATTGAATACCGCTTTAAATTGGCCTCTTTCGGCATCGTAAGCCACTCGATAAAAACCTTTTAGGTCTTTCACCGCCCAGCTTAAGATTTCGCTGTCTTGATGTATTTCGGCAATGTAAAGCTTGACCAAGGCACTGCTGATGGCTATCGAATTAGCATTGCCTTTGAACAGGACATTGCCTTCTTTGGCTATCGCACCATATTCTGGACCAAATTGGCGTTGGGCACGGTCACCATATTTAGAATTGGTGTCATTATCGGATGGGGGAGATGATTCTCGTTGGCGCGGTGATGTAAATTGATAAACAGGGGCTCCAGTTTTTGGGTTACTGGCGAGTTCATATTGTTTTAGTAAAAATTTAGCCCAGTGATTGGCACCTTCAGCAATCTTCGGTTCGGCTAACTCTGTCAGTTTATAGGCCGCGTAGATAAGGTCTGAGCCGGCATTGATAAAGCTTAGACCTTTACTGAGAGGTAACTCGGGCAGTTTTGATGGTTCGACAATATCATCGGATAGCTTGCGTTGAAAAACTTTATCATTATAAGATTTTGAATATCGACCATGACGCCCCATATCCATCCTCTTCCAATTATCTAGGTGAGCGTTCCAAAAAGCTTTTATATATTTCTCAGTTGCCTTCGCATCCACTTGATGCAGAAAACTATAATAAGGAAAGTGATTTTTTAATTCATGAACTTGGTTTTTATTCTGAGGGCCTTCTAATTCCAAGCTATCCAGATTAATAAAACGATGACCTCCCCAAAAGAATAATCCATTTTCATGACTATAATTTTCTAGAAAATATCGCGCAGTTTTTTCTGCGGCTTGGTGGTACTTATCATCGCCAGTCACTACGCTGAGACCATTTAAAGTTCGCATGAAGTTTTGTTGGCTCGCAAAGTTTGAAATAGTCACACGGTGTTTATCTGGGTAGATCCATTCGACTGGTTTTCGAGTGATGGTGTTCACGCCATCGGCGAGCAGTGGACTGCGATTTGAATGACTTCTTGCTTCGGTTAATACGTTATTCACATAGCTCTTCACCGCCTCTAAACGGCGTGCATCTTGATTGTTATATTGAGTACCAGCTTGCGCAATAAGAGGTAGTAAAAGCGATAAAACGGTGAGCGTTCGCATATTCGCGGTTTAATTACCAAGTCATGAGTTGTTCCTAGATTAATAACGCATTCAATTTTTTGTCAATTTATTTAAATTAATTGAACCGTTATTTCAACCATTGATCACAATCGTGTTAGTGAATGAAATATATCGATTATCTATTTGATGGTTTTGTCGGTTTAAACTGCCCTTGAATGAACGGGATTTACCAAGCTAAGATTACCGAGCATTTTGGGGAAGGGGTCGGAGCTTGCGGTTAAATGTGGCAGCGCGAGCTAGGGTAGATATTTGAGGTTGCAAGCATGTGGGATCCGGAGAGTATGACTCTCCGGGGGAATCTAGTGGTGACTATTTAACTTCGATGCCTTTCGCTTGTAGGTCAGCATGGTAGCTAGAACGTACCAGAGGACCACAGGCCGCATGAGTAAAGCCCATCGCTTCAGCTTGTTTGCGAAGCTCGTCAAACTCTTCTGGTGGCACATAGCGGGCTACGGGCAAGTGATGTCGACTTGGTTGCAAGTATTGTCCCAGTGTGAGCATGGTGACGCCATGGTCACGTAAATCTTGCATTACTTGCAGAATTTCTTCATTGGTTTCACCCAAACCCATCATTAACCCGGATTTGGTGGGGATATTCGGATGAAGCTCTTTAAAGCGTTTTAGCAAGGTTAATGACCACTGATAATCTGAGCCAGGGCGAACCTGTTTATATAGGCCTGGCGCCGTTTCTAGATTGTGGTTAAACACATCCGGGGGATTGCCATCTAAAATTTCTAGAGCCTTATCCATACGGCCTTTAAAATCAGGGACTAGAGTTTCAATCTGAATCTTTGGACTACGGCTGCGAATTTCTTTCACACATTCGGCAAAGTGGCCCGCGCCGCCATCCCGTAAGTCGTCGCGATCAACTGAAGTAATCACTACATAGCGAAGTTTCATATCGGCGATGGTCGCAGCTAATTTTACTGGTTCTTCTTGATCTAAAGCCAGTGGTTTTCCATGACCAACATCGCAGAAGGGACAGCGACGAGTACAGATGTCACCCATGATCATGAACGTAGCCGTGCCATGGTTAAAGCATTCGGCTAGGTTAGGACAGGAAGCCTCTTCACATACCGAGTGCAAGTCATGCTTGCGCATTGCACTTTTAATTTCATTGATTCGGGTACTATCTGAAGGCAATTTAATACGCATCCAGTCCGGCTTGCGTAACATGGTTTCCTTCTCTGAAGGGATCACTTTTACCGGAATAAATGCCATTTTGTCGGCATCACGAAGTTTTACTCCGGCTTCCAATCGCACTTTTTTTGCACTCATAATGGGAGCTGTCCTCGTTGATATTCTATTTGGCTATAGCCAAGTTGTTGTGCCAAAATCTCGGTGATTTTCTCAGCCACTTGCTCGACACTGGCTGAGTGTTGAAAATCGGCAATCTGGGTCATCTCCAATCCAGCGTAACCGCAGGGGTTAATCAGTAAAAATGGACTTAAATCCATATTTACATTCAGCGCTAGGCCATGAAATGAACAACCTCGACGGATCCGCAGACCCAAAGACGCGATTTTTTTCTGTTGAACATAGACCCCAGGGGCCTCTTTCTTGGCATAAGCTTCGATTTGATAACTAGCCAAGGTTTCGATGATACTTTGTTCTATCGCGGTAACTAATTGGCGTACACCAAGTTTACGACGACGAATATTCAGCAAGGGGTAAGCAACTAATTGACCCGGCCCATGGTAGGTCACTTGTCCACCGCGATCCGCTTGAATGACTGGAATGTCACTCTTTGCTAAAAGGTGTTCGGGTTTTCCGGTTTGGCCTTGAGTAAACACTGGCTCATGCTCTACCAGCCACAGCTGATCAAGCGAGTCTTCAGTACGTTGCTCGGTGAAATCTTTCATGGCTTGGAAAACCGTTTGGTAATCCTGCTGGCCTAAATGGCGAACCTGTAATATTTGCTGATTGGACATTTATAATACGTGTCGAACGTCTTCTATGGCACCAATTTCGGTGTAAAGGCTTTCAATATGAAACTTACTCGTGACTTTTACCACTAAGGTAATGGATTTGTAGTTTCCCTTGCTACTTGGACGAGTTCGCGGGCTATAGTCACCAGGCGCTAAGTTCTGAATCACACTAAGCACTTCATCTTCTAATGTGTGGCTATTCACTCCCATGATTTTAAAGGTAAAATCGCAGGGAAAATCAAGATATTCATCAAATTTGGTTTGCATAACTGACCTAAGGATACCGTTCTAGATGCTTTCAAGAAGCGAACTTAAAATAAAAACGCGTTATTCTAACGCGTTTTTGTGATGTTTGCCTAAAATTTCCGTATCGCTTTATCTTCTATCAAGCTAGTCCTTCGCTTGTATGATTAAAATAGTGAAGCAAAAAATAGTTTGATGTAGTCAACTAGGCGTTTAAACAGACCGCCCTGTTCTACGTCTTGCAATACCACTAAGGGGTATTCGGCGACATCTTTACCATCGACTTGGAAAAATACAGACCCAACTTTTTGCCCTTTTGTTAAGGGTGCTTTGAGTTCTTCTTTTAGTTCAAAACTTGCTTGTAGTTTACTCGCCTGACCCCGTGGTAGCGTTAATGCTATATTTTGGTCAACCCCCAAAGAAACACTGTCTTGGTCTGCCATCCATACGGTTTGTTCTACAAAACTATCACCCGCTTGGTAAGGTTTGACCGTTTCGAAGAAGCGGAATCCCCAATTGAGTAACTTTTTACTTTCGGCGGCTCTGGCTTTTGCTGAATTAGTTCCCATTACAACCGAGACTAAGCGCATGCCGTTATTGGTCGCTGAAGAGACTAAGCTATAGCCTGCGTGCGAAGTATGGCCAGTTTTCATACCATCAACGTTAATACTCTTGTCCCAGAGGAGGGTATTGCGGTTATGTTGGGTAATGCCGTTGTAGGTAAAAGATTTTTCTTTATAAATTGCATACTCATCCGGCGTATCACGGATTACCGCGCTGGCAAGGATCGCAATATCTTTTGCGGTAGAGTATTGCTCGGTGTTATCTAGGCCATGGCTGTTGACGTAGTGAGTATTTACCATGCCTAGGTGAGCGGCCCAAGAATTCATCAGGCTGGCGAAAGAGTCTTCACTACCTGCAATATGCTCGGCCATTGCCACACAAGCATCGTTTCCAGATTGGATAATAATGCCTTTATTGAGGTCTGAGACTTTAACTTGTTTGCCGACTTCAATAAACATTTTGGAAGAGTCGGGGAAGTTTTTTGACCAAGCTTTTTCGCTGATGGTTACCATGCCATCCGGATCGAGTTTTCCAGATTTTATTTCTTTACCAATAATGTAACTGGTCATTATTTTCGTGAGGCTCGCTGGGGCGAGGCTTTTTTCCTCATTTTCGGCAGCGAGTACAGTGCCTGAGTCAAAGTCGACTAAATAATAAGCTTTTGCCGCAATGATAGGGGCATTTGGAATGACTTGTGGCGCAGCATCGGCAAGGCTCACATTGCTGACAATCAGAAGCGCGGAAGCGCAGCTAACACGCTGGAATACATTTTTAATCATGTTGGGCTCTTTGGCTTGTTAGTCAATAAACTTGGAAGGACATCACTATAACAAAACTTAAGCCTTGTTGGTAAGTTCCTACGCTAAATCCACTAGTTTGCTTTTAGATGAATAATATAGGCGTCTTTATATTGGCCTTGCTTAATTTGGGCTAAATTTTTCTCGGCGCTGAGGACATCCTGGTAAGGTCCAGCTCTAAGTTTTTGCCAACCATTTTCAGAAATTAATTGTGTGCTTACACCTTGGCCGTCGAGTTGACGTTGATGTTGTTCGATTTGTTGTTTGTTTTTACTGGCCAATAGTTGGATAAAATACAGAGCTTGATGGCTGCTTTGTGGTTCGGGGCTGGTTTTTTGATCATCGAAGCGAAGCAACTTGATTTTTACCTTGGCGGTACCCGCCTTGAGCATGTCTAGTTTGTAGGCTGCTGCGTAGGAGAGATCGATCATTCGCTGTTCATAAAAGGGGCCACGGTCATTGACCCGGACAATTACCGAGCGCTGGTTGCTTAAGTTGGTGACTTCCACGTAGCTTGGTAGAGGAAGATTTTTGTGGGCAGCGGAAAGACTGTACATATCGTAAATTTCACCATTAGAGGTGAGGTGCCCATGAAATTTTTTACCATACCAAGATGCTAGACCGGTGTCTTCATATTGTTCAATATCCTGCCAAACCTGATAGTTTTTCCCACGTACTCGATAGTCTCGATTACCTTGGCGGCTATAAGGCTCAAACCGCGGCACAGGGTTTTCCAAGTGGGCAAGCTCAGGTGCCTTATCTGGGGCCTTATCTTGACTGATCCCATAACGTTGGTCGCTTGGAGATGAGCTACAAGCCGTAAGAAGGCTCAATAGACCAAGGCTTAAGCAAAGCTTAATCATCGTGTGATTAATTCGCATCAAGTTGCGCCTTTGCTTGTTTGAGTTGTTGGCTAAATTGATAGACCGCCATGGCATAGAGGGGACTACGGTTATAACGAGTGATGACATAAAAATTGTGTTCCGCGAGCCAATAGCTATAACCATTAGTTTCTTCTAATTGTAGCAACTTAACCATTTTATCTGCGCTTAAGTCGTCGTCACTAGCAATGCCAGCTTGGGAGAGTTGTTGCCAAGTATGTATTAATTTTAATTCTTCACTTAACCACGGTTTGGCTTGGGCTGCACTCGCTGTCGCGGGATGGACCACGGGTTGGTTAATTTTCCAGTGATGTTGGCTAAAGTAATTAGCGACGCTGCCAATTGCATCGATGGGATTGTTGAGCATGTCGATACGCCCGTCTTGGTCGAAGTCGACCCCATAATACAAGTAGCTTGAGGGAATGAATTGTCCGAATCCCATTGCGCCAGCATAAGAGCCTTTAATCTCATCTAAGCCCCAGCCTTGTTGTTCCGCCAATTTGATAAAATAGCCAAACTCTTTGCTGAAAAATTGGCCTCGTTTGGGGTAATGAAAGCCAAGCGTATACAGCGCATCGAGCACTGAATAAGTACCTTTATGGCGACCGTAATAGGTTTCCACGCCAATGATCGCAACGATGATTTCTGCGGGGACTTGAAACGCTTGCTCTGCTTTAGCTAAACTTTTTTGATGTTGTTGCCAAAATGCTAGGCCAGCATCTAAACGCTCTTTAGTAAGGAACAAATCACGGTATTGGTACCAAGGTTTTGCTTCCCAAGGGCGTCTGATAGCATCGATAACCGCTTGCTGAAATTGGGCTTGTTTAGTGGCTTGTTGTAAATCTTTTAAGGGAATGTTTAATTCCTCACTTAAGCTGGTTAGCCGTTGCTGTTGATTCGCTGCAAAGGCAGAACTGATTCCCAATTGACAAATAATAAGCAGCAAATAACACCAACGCATAATAATCCTTATTGGGCATAAAGCCGTTTATGGGTATGAACAGACATTAGAATGCCAAAACCAGCCATTAGAGTCACGATAGAAGTACCGCCATAGCTGACTAAAGGTAGTGGAACCCCAACAACAGGTAGTAAACCGCTGACCATACCAATGTTGACAAATATGTAAACAAAGAAAGTAAGAATAATACTGCCCGCGAGTAAGCGACCAAAAGCGGTTTGCGCTTGGCTTGCGATATATAGTCCCCGGCCGATGACGTAAAAATATAGGCAAAGTAATAACATTACGCCAATAAAGCCAAATTCTTCGGCGTATACGGCAAAAATAAAGTCGGTGTGTCGCTCGGGTAAAAAATCTAACTGGGATTGGGTGCCTTGCAGCCAGCCTTTGCCAGAGAAACCTCCAGAGCCGATGGCAATCTTGGATTGGATGATATGATAACCCGCCCCTAAAGGGTCACTTTCGGGGTTGAGTAGGGTTAATACCCGTTGGCGTTGATAATCATGCATTAAGAAAAACCACAATAGTGGTATAAAGGCGGCAATTATACCAGCGGCTGCGATGACTAGACGCCAACTCATGCCTGCTAAAAACAGAGCGAATACGCCAGATGTCGCCACCAATAGCGAGGTGCCCAAATCTGGTTGTTTAGCAATTAATAAGGTGGGGGCTACCGCGAGCGCAGTTCCGATAAATAAGTGTTTTAAACTCGGCGGTAGAGAGTGTTGACTAATGTAGCGTGCCACCATCAACGGTACTGCCAATTTCATGATTTCTGAAGGTTGAAAGCGAACCACACCTAAATCGAGCCAGCGTTGCGCTCCTTTACCAACATCACCAACCAGCAATACCGCCAGTAGCATGAGTAGGCCACTGAAGTAAAATAATGGGGTCCAACGCATATAAACATCGGGGGGTATTTGTGCCAACACAAACATCACCACCGCAGCTACTGCGAGGCGAATTAATTGGCGATTCAGCATGGCAACACTTTGGCCACTGGCACTGTATAGGACACATAGCCCTAAGCCTATGAGGGCGAGTAAACCGAGTAATAGTGGCCAATCTAAATGAAGCCGCCACCAAAGTGAGTTGTTTTGCTGTTGGCTAAAGTTCCCCATTATTGAACACTACCTTTTGTTTCAAAATAACTATCAAACATACTACGAGCGAGCGGTGCGGCATTACTACTGCCGCCACCGGCATTTTCGATGACCACAACGGTGACAACTTGGGGATCATCAAAAGGTGCAAAGGCGACAAACATGGCATTGTCGCGATGTTTTTCTTTAAGCTTATCCGCATCATATTCTTGGTCTTCGGCGATATTCACCACCTGTGCGGTTCCTGATTTCCCTGCCGCTTTATAGGCTGTGCCTTTGAATGCTCGGCGCCCAGTACCGTTACTTTTGTTAATTACACCATACATACCATCGAGTGCTATTTGCCAATTCTTTTGGTTTTTCAAGTCGATTGGCGGTTTAATTTGTGGCGGAAGGCCAATATGCGAGTGGCTGTCTCCAACACTTTTTAAGATCCTCGGAGAGATGATCTTGCCGCGATTGACTAAAATATTTGTTGCTTGCACGAGTTGTAAGGGGGTTGTGGTCCAGTAACCTTGGCCAATCCCTACCGAGATAGTATCGCCTTGCCACCAAGGTTGGCGATAGCGGGCTCGCTTCCATTCCCGACTCGGCATATTGCCTCGACTTTCCTCGTGGATATCGATGCCAGTATATTCACCAAAACCAAACTTACTCATATAGTTATGAATTTGGTCGATGCCTGTTTCGTAGGCTAGCATGTAGAAGTAGGTGTCAACACTTTGTTCGATAGCTTTGTATACATCGACCCAACCATGGCCCCAGCGCTTCCAGTCGCGGAAGCGACGTTTGGTATTCGGAATTTGAAACCAACCTGGATCCCAAATTCGTTGTTGTTCAGTAATCGTGCCTAATTCCAATCCCATCACCGCTAGCTCCGGTTTGACGGTGGATGCAGGAGGGTAAACCCCTTTGGTTGCGCGGTTAATCAGGGGGCGGTCAGTTGAATTGAGTAATTTGTTGTAGTTCTTGCTGCTAATTCCGTTGACAAATAAATTGGGATCGTAGCTTGGGCTAGAAATCATCGCCAGTACCCCACTGGTTTTTGTATCAAGTAAGATGATGGAGCCACGGCGTCCATCTAACAGGCTTTGAGCTCTTAATTGAAGACGAATATCGACATTGAGGTAGAGATCTTTGCCCGGTACCGGGGGGACAATCTTCATGGTGCGAATAATTCGTCCCCGGTTATTGACTTCGACTTCTTGATAGCCAACGTTTCCATGTAAGATTTCTTCATAATAACGTTCAATGCCCTGTTTACCGATGGTGCGAGTTGCATCATATTCGGCAAGTTTATTTTCTTTTTCTAAACGTTGTAAGTCTTTGACATTGATGCGTGCTACATAACCGAGCAGATGAGTCAGGCTATCGCCATAGGGATAATATCGAGTTAGGCTCGCTTCGATACTCGCGCCTGGAAATTTATGTTGTTGGGCACTAAACATCGCCACTTGTTGCTCGCTTAGCTGTGACTTTAGTACCACCGGCTTAAAGCGACGAGTATGTTGTTTAGTTTGGTAAAAACGTTCAACGTCAGTTTCGCTTAAGTTTAGCAACTGGCTGAGCTGCTGGATTAGTGTCTCGAGATCGTTCACCTTCTCAGGAATAATTTCTATGCTGAAGTTGGGCCGATTTTCTGCCAGTAGAACCCCGTTTCGGTCATAGATTAAACCTCGGGGTGGGGCGAGCGGCAGAACCTTAATTCGATTATCATCCGAGCGGGTGGTATAGGTTTCATGCTGTTCAAATTGCAGATAGTAAAGGTTTGCTAAAAGCACACAAATGAGCAGAAAAATACCAACAATCGAGACCAAACTACGACGAATAAATAATCGTGATTCAGCCGAGTGATCTCGCATTGCGACGCGTTGTCTTGGCATATCTTAGTAACTATTCCCGATGGTAAGGATGGTTGGCGGTAATGCTCCAAGCGCGATAGAGCGTTTCAGCAACGATCACTCTTACCATAGGATGAGGCAACGTCAGCGCCGATAGAGACCAACGTTGTTCAGCGATATCGATGCAACTGGGCGCTAAGCCTTCGGGGCCACCAATTAATAGGCTGACATCTCTGCCATCCATTTTCCAGAGTTCCAATTGCTGTGCTAACTGAGGGGTCGTCCAAGGCTTACCCGTTACTTCCAGAGTCACCACGCGGTTGCCTTTGGGGATCACCGCAAGGGTGGCTTCCCCTTCTTTGTCGAGGATGCGTTTAATATCGGCATTTTTGCCGCGCTTTCCAGCATTGACTTCGACTAGCTCTAGCGGCATATCTTTAGGAAAGCGACGAGCATACTCTTGATAAGCGGTTTCTACCCAACTGGGCATTTTGGTGCCGACCGCCACTAGTTGGATCTTCATCCAGCTTTAGACTCTGCGTGGTTTGGTGCCCACAGTTTTTCTAGTTGATAAAAGTCTCGAGCGCTGTCTTGCATTATATGTAATACCACATCGCCTAAATCAACTAATACCCATTCAGATTCTGCCACACCTTCTAAGCCGATAACCTCAAATTCTGCGCGTCTAGATTCGGCAATCACATTATCAGCAATGGATTTCACATGACGTTTAGAATTACCACTACAGATGATCATAGTATCGGTCACACTGGAAAATTGGCTTACGTCTAGACTTTGAATATCTCGACCTTTCATATCTTCGATTTTATCGATCACAAAATCGATTAGTTTTTTGTTTTGCAACAAATCAACCCCAAATTTGAACTAAAAAGTGAGTATACCACGCTCGGTCAAGCTAGGTTAAGCGCCATAGAGCTTATGTTGCACAATATAATGAGCGACGGCGGGAGAAAGTTTCGTTTCAAGTTGCGCTAAGCTAGCCCCTTTAGAAAGCATCTGACGAATTTGGGTCGATGAAATTGCCATGGGTTCTAATTCACAAAAATAGACCTTACCTGCACGTTGTTGTGTAGGTTGTTGATTGAGTTGTTGTAGCTGCTGGCAGTGCTTAGGGGCTAACCACTGGGCCAGCGCTTCAGAAATGTTGAGGGGGTAGCCGGGGCGTGCGATGACCAGTAGATGAGCATGATCGCATAAATTTTGCCAATGATGCCAGCGATCGAGTTGATTAAATGAGTCTAGCCCCATGACAAAACCAATCGCGTTAGTGGGATATTCGGTGGCCAATTGCTGTAAGGTTTCGTTGGTATAAGAATGGCCGCCTCGATCAACTTCCCGCCAGTCTATATGTAACTTCGGGTGATTGATTAAGGCTAGCTCTAGCAGCTGCTTGCGTTGGGCTGCAGAGGCATGTTGGCGAGCTTTTAATGGTGATAAGGCATTTGGGAGTAGGGTTAAATCTAAAGCCTTGGTTTGCGTGAGTAGTTGCTCGGCACTGCGTAAATGGCCAAGGTGGATCGGATCAAAGGATCCGCCAAAAAATAATTTAAGCGGGCTCATGTTGTACTGACGCGAGTTCGAAAACTAAACGTTCTAATTGATGCCAAGCTTGCTCTCCAGCAAATTGTTTAATCGCTTGGTCGATGGCTGCAATTTGTAGCCTAGCTCGATTGATTTGCTGCGCGTTGTAACGTTTAGCTGCCTGACTGATTAAGCCTTGGCGCTTGTTCCATACCCCATGTTGTTTAAATAAACTTGAATGGTGGTTGCTTGGCTGTTGTTGCAATCGTGCTAAGAGTTTAAATTCTTTATCCAGCGCCCAGTTTATTAAGGTGGGTTCTTCGCCTTCTAGACGGAGCTGTTTGATGATCAGTAAACCGCGCTGAAACTCCCCCGCAAGTAAGGCATCTACTAGTTGAAAACTTGAAAAGTGATTGGCATGTGATAAGCCTGATTCAATCTCTTTTAAGCTGGGGAGTTGTGGTCCCCAACGCAGTGCGATATTAGCAACTGCTTGATTCAGAGCCAGTAAATTACCCTCGTAGTAATGCACCAAGAGGGCGATTAACTCATGATTTGGGTTTAAATGATGTTGTTGAAGGCGCTGCCGGATCCAAGCCTGTAATTGGCTCCCTTCAGGTGTATAAACCATCACCACTAAACCGTGTTTTTCCAGCTGTTGGTACCAAGCCTGTTTTTCACTGGTTTTGCTGAGTTTAGGCAGGCTGAGTAATAATCGCGTTTCTGGATTGACCAATTTGAGCACTTGCTCAAGTTGAGTTTGTGTGGATTTATCAGGAACTTTATCGAGTTGCAGCTCTATCAGCCGATACTGACTAAACAGTGATAATTCAGACATTGCATCAACAATGCTGGGCCACTCAAAGTCGGTGTCTTGGGTGAATTTTATTCGTTCTTCTGCTAGCCCGTGTTGCTGTAGCTGCTGACGAATAAAGTCGATGGCTTCGATTTTAATCAGTGGTTCTTCGCCCGCGACTAAGAAACAGTGAGTGCTCGCGATATCTTGCTGCACAAGCCGATCGGCGAAGATCCGCATGCTACCAGCTTACCGTCGCTAATTGACGCATGATTTGGTCGGCGGCCATTCCCCGTAACTCGGTGTATAGGAGCTCGCGCTCTCGTTGCTTGGCTAAAGCGGCTAAGGGGTTATCTTGGAAGTCTCGGTGTAATTGTACCGTTAGTGGGTAGTTGCCAACATCGGCAATCTGGAGGTAGCCAGCAACACGGTAACTCAGCTCATATTCGGCGACTTGTCCATTGGCAAATAATGACAAGGTTCGCTTATTTATTTCTTCACCACCAATATGAAGAGTGGGAATATCCTCTTGAGGGGAATCAATCACCTGAACATTGTTTTGTGCTAACTGACGTTTTAGCTCACGGATTAGGGGGCTAAATTCATCACTAGAAGACAAATAAACTTGGGTGAGTTTTTCATCGAGTAAATAGCTACCACGAGGGGCAAAGCCACAAGCGCTGAGTATACTTAGACTCAGGATTAGCAATCCATAGCGCAGGTTTTTAAGATTCATACTTGCTCGTATTTAAAATGGCGGAATCTGCTAACAGACTCCGCCTAAGGTTTAGTTGGCAACAATGTTGAGTAATTTACCAGCAACGTAAATTACTTTACGTACAGTTTTTCCATCAACAAATTTGCTTACATTTTCATCGCTCATGGCTAAGGCCTGAACGGTGTCTTGATTCGCGTCAGCGGCTACGGTGAGTTTAGCTCGTAGCTTGCCATTGACTTGAATGACGATGAGTTTACTATCTTCAACCATGGCGTCTTCGTCGGCAATAGGCCAATCCGCAGTATCAATCTCGCCCTGATTTCCCAAAAGTGTCCAAAGTTGGTCACAAATATGAGGGGTGATAGGCGATAGCATTAATACCACGGCGTTGATTGCTTCGCGGGTTACCGCACGAGTATTTGCATCAGACTGGTCAGCTTTCGTCAGTTTGTTCATCAATTCCATAATTGCAGCAATCGCTGTATTAAAGGTTTGACGACGGCCAACGTCATCACTTACTTTGGCAATGGTTTTGTGTACTTCACGGCGTAGATCTTTTTGCTGGGTACTGAGGCTTGCCAGATTGACTGCGCCCGCTGTGCCTGCGTTAATATGTTCAAAGCTGAACTTCCAAATTCGACGCAAAAAGCGTAGCGAGCCTTCTACAGCACTATCTTGCCATTCAAGTGTTTGCTCTGCTGGGGCCGCAAACATCATGAACAAACGAACCGTATCAGCCCCGTATTTGTCTACCATCACTTGCGGGTCAATACCGTTATTTTTCGATTTCGACATCTTGCTCATACCAGCGTAAACCAAGACTTTTCCAGTGGCTGTTTTGGCGCTAGTAATTCGGCCTTTTTCGTCTTTTTCGGTAATTGCATCGACAGGCGAAACCCATACTTTGCCGCCTTTTTCGTCTTCATAGTAGAAGGCATCGGCAAGTACCATTCCTTGAGTTAATAAGCGTTTGAAAGGTTCGTCTGACTCGACTAAACCAGCATCGCGTAATAATTTGTGGAAGAAACGAGCATATAATAAGTGCAAGATGGCATGTTCGATCCCGCCAATATATTGATCGACTGGTAGCCAGTAGTTGGCTTGCTCGGGGTCGAGCATCACATCCTGATTATTGGCGCTACAGTAACGAGCGTAATACCAGCTGGATTCCATAAAGGTATCGAAGGTGTCGGTTTCATGGAAGGCTACTTGCCCTTCAAACTCAGTTTTTGCCCACTCCGGGTCGGCTTTGATTGGCGAGGTAACGCCATTCATCACTACGTCTTCTGGTAGCACAACTGGTAGTTGGTTTTCTGGGACGGGAACCACATCACCATTGGCAAGGTTAAGCATTGGAATGGGGGTACCCCAATAGCGTTGTCGGCTAACGCCCCAGTCTCGTAGGCGAAAGTTAACCTGTTTGCTCCCTTTGCCAATCGATTCAAGTTTGGCGGCTACCGCATCAAAAGCGGCCTTAAATTCTAAGCCGTCAAATTCACCAGAGTTGAACACCTCGCCTTTTTCGGTAAAGGCTTGCTCTGATAGGTCTAGTGCCGCATCGCTTGGTTTAATTACACCAACAATTTCTAAGCCGTAGGCTTGAGCAAATTCATAGTCTCGTTGGTCGTGGGCGGGAACCGCCATGACAGCTCCAGAGCCGTAACCCATTAATACAAAGTTAGCTACCCAAATTGGCACCAGCTTGCCAGTTAGCGGATGAACGGCATTTAGCCCGGTGGCCATGCCTTTCTTCTCCATCGTCGCCATATCGGCTTCGGCTACTTTGTTGTTTTTACATTCATCTATGAAAGCGGCTAAGTCTGGGTTGGTTTTCGCAGCTTCTAGGGCGAGTGGGTGCTGTGCTGCGATACCCACATAAGTGACCCCCATGACGGTGTCAGGGCGGGTCGTGTAAATTGAGAATTGTTGGTCGCTATTTTCTAAACCAAACTGCATTTCGACGCCTTCGGAGCGGCCGATCCAGTTTCGTTGCATGGTTTTAACTTGTTCTGGCCAGTCATCTAGCTGGTCTAAGTCATCTAATAGCTCTTGCGCATAAGCGGTGATCTTAATAAACCACTGCGGAATATCTTTTTGCTCAACTAAAGCTCCAGAGCGCCAGCCGCGACCGTCGATCACTTGTTCATTGGCGAGTACGGTTTGATCGACCGGGTCCCAATTCACGGTGGCCATTTTTTTGTAAACTAAACCTTTCTCATAAAGCTTGGTGAAAAACCACTGCTCCCAACGATAGTAATCTGGCTTACAAGTTGCCAGCTCGCGGTCCCAGTCGTAACCGAAGCCTAGCTGTTTTAGCTGAGTTTTCATGTACTCAATGTTTTCGTAAGTCCATTTAGCTGGTGCGGTATTGTTGTTAATCGCAGCGTTTTCGGCAGGTAAACCAAAAGCATCCCAACCCATTGGTTGCATCACATTTTTACCCTGCATGCGCTGGTAGCGTGATACGACATCACCAATGGTGTAGTTGCGCACGTGGCCCATGTGTAAACGACCACTTGGGTAGGGGAACATCGACAGACAATAAAATTTTTCTTTTCCTGGCTGTTCAACGACTTTAAACGTTTGTGCTTGCTCCCAGTGCTGTTGCACTTTGGTTTCAATTTCACGTGGATTGTATTGCTCTTGCATCTGTGGATTCTTCCAGAATGAACCAAAATTTGGACATGGCAGCATATGCTACCGTACTCGATCCGCATAGGATACCGAGTCCGCTTGCTGACAACAATAGCTAGGCCCTGTTTATCTTTGTGTTGAGGTTTGTTGTGCTTGGTTTTTTATCACAAATGAGTAGGGATTTTCTCGAAGATAAACGAAAGTCAGTTTTTGATAAAGCGCCATGGCATGCTGTCTACAGTCGATTGGTATTCCAGAATAAACTGTGTTTAGCGCACATTCATAGGTAAGCAAACAGGCTATGCTTAACTAAGAAGCTAATCTTAAGGAGTGGGTGGGTATGCCAAAACGAATTAAAGCCTATCAGGCCTTTGTTAAAGATTTAGAACAGCGTATTCAGCAAAGTGGCGAAGTGAGTCGTGAGGAGTTATCTAAACTCATTGATGCCACTCAAGAGTATTTGCATGCAGCGAGTGACTTAAGTAAGGATGAATGGCAGCTGATTGCTAACTACGTGCGACGAGACTTGAGTGACTGGCGGGATGACTATCGTCGCGCCTATGAGGAAAGTCCGTCGATGGAGATACTTAAACAGAGTATTTGGTATTGGTTAGCCAAATTAAGTGACCCGAGCCAAGTGGAATGGCATGAGTTGCTTGGTGATCTGCAACATCAAGGTATTTACCAGCGTGGAGAGTTGATTGGTTTGGGGGTTCTTGAATGTGCTCAATGTGGTGAGCACACCGCCCTATGGCACCCCACCATTATCGATGCTTGTCCGAAATGCCAAGGGGAGCGTTTCTATCGCCACCCCATGAGCCATGTGGAGGATTAAGCTTTGACTGAGCGGCGTTTTAGCCAGTAGGGCAGAGCCGTGGCAAAACCGAATAGGATGAGCAAGGCGATTGGCCATAAACCCAAGCGTTGATAGGGCGTCGCGCCAGTAGCTGGCGTGACCGCACCGCTGAGAGTCAGCTGTTGATATTCTGGCGCTCGTTGTTGGATCTTGCCAAAGCGATTAATAATTGCAGTGACCCCGGTATTAGTTGACCGTAGCACTGGACGGCCAAATTCGAGAGCGCGCATGCGAGCAATTTCTAAATGCTGCTGAGGTCCAATGGAATGGCCAAACCAAGCGTCGTTACTCACCGTTACAATGGCATCCGTTGTATCGGTTAATTGTGGCCTGAGTAGCTCACCAAAGGCGATCTCATAACAAATGGCTGCAAGCCAGTGATGTCCTTTTACCTGTAAATTATTTTGGTTTTCTTCACCGCGGGCGAATGAAGACATTGGCAAATTAAAATATGGCGCGAGAGGTCTTAACAAATCCTCGAAGGGAACAAACTCGCCGATCGGTAATAAGTGATTCTTATAATAACGATTAGGGTTTTCGTAGTAGTAACTGGCGCTGGCAGCAACTTGCTCGGTTTGCTGCCCTAGGGTGATTAGCGCGTTGTAGTAGCGATTGCTTTGTAGGTCATGAGCGATGACGCCAGTGATCAATGCTTGTTGCCGCTGGAGTAATTGTCCATCTAAGTCATGCAGAAAGTCGATCACTTGATATTCGATGGCTGCAATCGCCGACTCTGGCCAAATAATCACATCGGCTTGTTCTATGTTTAGGGTTTGTTGTTGATACATGCTCAAGCTCTCAGCACGATTCTCGGGTAACCATTTGATGTCTAATGGTACGTCTCCTTGCACTAAAGCGACTTGAATTGGTGTCTGCGCGGTGGTCCAAGCGTGGCCTTGAAATAACCAGCCGACAAGTAGCGGAGTCGCGACTATAACAGCGGCTAGCCAGCGCATTTTTCCTTGAATGGTGATTAGCAGGGCACTCGCAGCAGCCAACAGCAAGACTAACCAAGTGACGCCGTATAAGCCAAATATTGGGGCGATGCTCGCCAATGGAGAGTCGATTTGGCTATAGCCAGGTTGTAACCAAGGAAAACCAGTGAGAACCCAACTTCTTAACCATTCGCTGAGTAGCCAGCAAGCGGGAAACCAAGCCAAGTAAAATACCCAACGGCGTTTTCCTCGCCATTGATTGGCTAAGTAGCAAGCGAGGGCGGGATAAAGCGCTAAATAACAGGTTAATAAGGCCATTAAACTGAGGCTGGCTATCAATGGCATTCCGCCAAATTCGGCCATGCTCACATGGACCCAGTGAACCCCGTAACCAAACCAGCCTAAACCATAACAGAAACCGAGCTTAAAACCGGAACGACTGGGCTTGAGTAGTCCTAATAAAGCCAGTAATGATAGTGGCATGAGTGGCCAATAACCATAGGGAGCAAAGGCAAAAGGGGCGATTAAACCACTGACTAAAGCGGCTAATAGACTTAGCCGCGGGCTTAACAATAAGGGCATATTAGTCTTGTATATTCAATTGATTGGCATTCTCTTCAGGAATGCTGACCTGTAGCTGGACTAAGCGACGGCGGTCTGCGGTGCGAATTTTGAAATGGTAACCTTCTACGGTAATACTTTCACCTCGTCCAGGAAGATGGCCGAAGGCATGGGTCACCAAGCCGCCGATAGTATCGACTTCGTCATCACTAAAATTAGATTTAAAATAATGATTAAAATCTTCGATGTCGGTCAAGGCATTCACTGAGTAGGTTTTGTCATTAATTCGGCGAATGTCATCTTGCAGACTTTCTTCGTTGGCGAATTCATCTTCAATATCGCCTACGATGATTTCTAAAATGTCCTCGATGGTTACAAGGCCAGAGACGCCGCCAAACTCATCCACCACAATGGCCATATGGTAGCGTTTGCTACGGAATTCTTTTAATAACTTATCGATGCGTTTACTTTCTGGTACCACCACCGCGGGGCGAATCACTTGGCTCAGTGGTGTGTTGGCTGCATCTTGACTGAACGCATAGCCGAGTAGGTCTTTGGCGAGCAAAATACCTTCGATATGGTCCTTGTCTTCATTTATCACCGGAAATCGCGAGTGTCGCGCTTCGGTAAGTGTTGGTAAAATTTCAGCGATGGTTTGGCTGATGTCTAACGTGACCATCTGGGAGCGAGGGATCATAATGTCTCTCACTCGTTGACTCGATACATCGAGTACCCCTTCGATCATCTCGCGGGTATTTTGGTCGATCAGCTCGCGTTGATTGGCGTCTTGAATTACTTCTACCAAGTCCTCTTTACTCTTCGGCTCGCCTTGCATGAGTTGAACTATTTTGTCTAGCCAACCTTTTTTAGCTGAGCCGTTGCTCGAGTGAGGGTTGTCGTCGCTCATATACTTGTTTTTACCTAGTTGTTTAATAGGGGTCGCTAATACCCAGTTTGGTGAGCACGGCAACTTCTAAAGCTTCCATTTCTATTGCGTCTTGCTCATCAATATGATCATAACCTAGCAGATGAAGGCAACCATGTACAACCATGTGTGCCCAATGGTCGAAAACAGCTTTACCCTGCTGTTGGGCTTCGTATTCAACCACTTGTCGACATATTACTAAATCACCCAATAAAGGCAATTGTATTCCGGGAGGAGCCTGAAAGGGGAAGGATAATACGTTGGTGGGTTTATCCTTATTTCGGTATTGGTGATTGAGCGCCCGACTTTCTGCTTCATCGACGATGCGAATGGTTAATTCGATATCTTGCGCTTGTTCAACTAGGGTCGCATTTAGCCAAGCTTCAAAAGCGCTTACGGTAGGCAAGTTTTGTTTATCACCTGTGGCGATCTGTAAATCAACCATCGCCATTTTATTGCTCACTCGTTTGATTGAGCTGCTGAGTGGCACGGCGTTGCTGTTGTTTTTCAGTTGCAATACGGTCTCGTTCATCTTGTTGCTCGTAGGCTTCGACGATCGCGGCGACAATTGGATGGCGTACCACATCTGCGGCTTGGAAGAAGTTAAAACTTAAAGCTTCCACTTCGCTCAGTACTTCGATGGCATGCCGCAAGCCAGATTTTTGATGGCGAGGTAAGTCGACTTGAGTAATATCTCCGGTGATCACCGCGCGCGAGTTAAAGCCAATTCGAGTCAAAAACATTTTCATCTGCTCTACAGTTGTATTTTGACTTTCGTCTAAAATAACGTAGGCATCATTCAGGGTTCGGCCACGCATGTAAGCTAGTGGTGCGACTTCAATCACATTGCGCTCGATGAGTCGTTCAACCTTTTCAAAACCAAGCATTTCAAATAGAGCGTCATAAAGTGGACGTAAATATGGGTCAACCTTTTGGCTTAAATCGCCGGGTAAGAAACCCAATTTTTCACCTGCCTCAACGGCTGGGCGGGTGAGCAAAATTCGTCTCACTTCCTGACGTTCTAAGGCATCAACCGCACATGCTACCGCGAGGTAAGTTTTACCCGTACCAGCAGGGCCAATACCAAAAGTGACATCGTGACCAAGCATGTTGCTAATATAAGTGGCTTGATTTGGGGTGCGTGGTTTGATGACGCCCCGTTTGGTCTTAATGTTTAACTGCTTGCCGTAGTGAGGGCTCCCTTCTTCGTCTTGCTCCAGGGCTTGGCTCTCTTGAATAGCGAGGTGCACTTTTTCGGGACTTAACTCCGGTATATCTCCACCTTTAAGAGGGGCCGTCTCTACGTAAAGAGTGCGCAAAATACTCGCCGTAATTAGACAGATGCCATGACGACCGGTAATTTGAAATTGATTATTCCGATAGCTGATTTCAACCCCTAAGCGTTTTTCTAACTGTTTGAGATTGTCATCGAGAGGGCCACATAATTGAGCGAGACGAGGGCTGGAAGCGGGCTCCAGATAAATTTCAATGGAATTGATTTTATTACTCAAATTGTTTTATGGGCAGGTTTTAAGAAACCTGCCGCTACTCCTTAAGGGGTTAGCATAGACTGCAACTAAGGGGTAAAGCTTGCCACGCCTAGGTGGTTTGCTTGCCCATCGGTTTTGTCGATAATAGTGGCAGGAGCGACGTCATTTCGCAACTGCATTTGTTGCTCAGTTCGGAGTAATTCACCACGTAAAGAATGAGCAAATACGTCGACGATCTTCACATCAACAAATTGACCAACCAGTTGGTGACCGCCTTCGAAGTTGACCACCCGGTTGTTTTCGGTACGTCCACGTAATTCCATTGGGTTTTTCTTCGAGGGACCTTCTACTAAAATCCGCTGTTCGCTATCCAGCATTCGACGACTCACCTGCATGGCTTGCTGGTTGATCCGTTCTTGCAAGATATACAGACGTTGTTTCTTCTCGGCTTCGCTCACATCGTCTGGTAGATCTGCCGCTGGTGTTCCTGGACGGGCGCTGTAGACAAAGCTATAGCTCATGTCGAAGTTAACCTGCTCGATTAGTTTCATGGTATTGGCAAAGTCTTCGGTAGATTCACCTGGGTAGCCAACAATGAAGTCGGAGCTGATTTCGATATCAGGGCGAGCCTTACGTAGTTTGCGAATAATCGATTTATATTCGATTGCAGTATGGCCACGCTTCATCAAGTTGAGGATCCGATCGGCGCCGCTTTGTACCGGTAAGTGTAAGAAGCTGACTAATTCAGGCGTATCAGCATACACTTCGATAATATCGTCAGTAAACTCAATTGGATGACTGGTGGTAAAACGAATACGGTCAATGCCATTAATGCTGGCGACGTAACGTAGCAATTCGGCGAAACTACAGATACTGCCGTCGTGCTGGAGACCACGGAAAGCATTTACATTTTGTCCCAGCAAGTTGACTTCGCGAACGCCCTGTTCTGCCAGTGAGGCGATCTCATAGAGTACATCATCTAAGGGGCGGCTGACTTCTTCGCCACGGGTATAAGGTACTACACAGAAGGTACAATACTTACTACAGCCTTCCATAATGGATACAAAGGCAGTAGCGCCTTCGGCACGAGGTTCAGGCAACCGATCAAATTTTTCAATTTCAGGGAAGCTTACGTCTACTACCGATTTCTCGCCACCTTTCACTTGTTTGATCATTTCAGGCAAGCGATGTAGGGTTTGCGGGCCAAATACAATGTCTACGTAAGGTGCGCGTTCGCGGATAGCTTTGCCTTCTTGTGAGGCCACACAACCACCTACGCCAATCACCAAATTAGGATTTTTTTGTTTCAGGGTTTTCCAACGGCCAAGCTGGTGGAATACCTTCTCTTGAGCTTTCTCTCGAATAGAACAAGTATTCAATAGCAGTACATCGGCTTCATTGGCTTCTTCAGTTAGCTGAAAACCATGGGTCGCATCTAGTAGGTCGGCCATTTTAGAGGAGTCATACTCGTTCATTTGGCAGCCCCAAGTTTTGATATGCAGCTTATTTCCCATCGTTTTACTCATTATTACATCGTTGAAAAAGGACGCATATTTTACTGGTTTATATTGGTTCTGACCAGCGTCAATTGTATGCTTTCGTGGCCGGAGAGGTAAAAAACGTCTAGCAGTGCTGAGTATTGATATCGAATTGAATTATTGTCGGCAAGATTAGCTTCAACTCTAGGCTTCGGGTTAAACTTGCTGCAAACGATTTGGCTAATGTGGTTCGAGTGGAAAAATTTGATGTAGTGGTTGTGGGTGGCGGCATGATCGGTGCTGCCAGTGCTCAAGGTTTTGCCTTGCAAGGTTTGCGCGTATTAATGATTGAGTCTTATGTACCGGAGGCTTACCAACCCAGTCAAGCACTCGATTTGCGGGTGAGTGCGATTAGTCACGCCAGTGTACAATTGTTAAAGAAATTACAAGCTTGGTCTGCCATTTGCGCGATGCGTGTATGTCCCTATCAGCAGCTACAAGTCTGGGAAGATCCTCTGGATAAATTAATTTTTGATTCTGCCCAGCTTAATTTGTCTGAGTTAGGTTTTATGGTTGAAAATCGAATTATTCAATTGGGACTTTGGCAGGCGAATCAACTCTCCGGTGTGGTTTGTAGAATAGCCAAGCAAAGCCGATTAGTGAGTAATACTAGTGAAGGTGTAGTGCTGTCGGTTGATGGTTCTGAGATCACCGCCAAACTGATGGTGGTGGCTGATGGTGCAAACTCCAGTATGCGTCAACAATTGGGCTTAGGCATCACTGCTTGGGACTATCGCCACGACTGTTTTGCGATTAACGTTAAACTTGATGCACCGCAGCAAACGGCTACTTGGCAACAATTTTTCCCTAGCGGTCCTCGAGCTTTTCTACCACTAGCCAATCAGCACGCTGCACTCATTTGGTATGATGCCAAAGATACTGTACGTGGATTAAAGCAACTCAACAAATTACAGCTTAAAAAACGCATTGAAGCAGAATTCCCGAGACTTCCTGGAGCGATTGAGATCTTAGATAGTGGCAGTTTTGCATTGACTCGCCGGCATGTGAATCGTTATCTGAAACAGAGTGCGGTGGTGATTGGTGATGCTGCGCACACCATTAACCCCTTGGCTGGGCAGGGCGTGAATCTTGGCTACCGTGATGTGAAGTGCTTGCTTGCGCAAATTGAGCATTATGGTTTAGCGAATAAAGACAAGGCCTTGCGCAGCTTCAATGTGCGGCGTCGTCCTGATAACTTGATGATGCAAACGGGGATGGATTTATTTTATTTGCTGTTTTCGAATTCCCTAACACCCGTTCAGCGGTTACGCCAACTGGCGATCAAAGGTGCGCAGGGGAGTGGTCCCATCAAAGATTGGGCCTTGAAGTATGCACTGGGTGATATATAACCAGACAACAGAAATGTTAAACAAGTGAAAGCCTGCTCGATGCAGGTTTTTTTATTCGCTGTGAATTGACCAAAGAAAAAGGCCTGCTAAAAAGCAGGCCTTTTAAGGTGGCAGGGATAGCTGGATTTGAACCAACGAATGGCGGCATCAAAAGCCGCTGCCTTACCGCTTGGCGATATCCCTACAAAACTCTTTAAATTGTCTTCTTCACTAAAGAAGAATGGTGCGGAAGGAGAGACTTGAACTCTCACACCTTGCGATACTAGAACCTAAATCTAGCGCGTCTACCAATTCCGCCACTTCCGCAAATTGTTTTACATCAGACTCTTGATAGTGAGAATGATGGTGGCTATGGCGGGACTTGAACCTGCGACCCCAGCATTATGAGTGCTGTGCTCTAACCAGCTGAGCTACATAGCCATCTATAATGTTGCTAAGCAACACTACAAATTTATCGGCAGGGAAAGCAAACGCTAGTCTACGACATAGTACTTACTGTCTTACCTGGGTAAATTACCCTAATCAGTTACTGCATTCTCAAGTGATAAACTTGAGGACAATAAAAGTGGCAGGGATAGCTGGATTTGAACCAACGAATGGCGGCATCAAAAGCCGCTGCCTTACCGCTTGGCGATATCCCTGCAGAAACTTACACTCGAAACAATGTTTCGATAATCTTCACCCTAAAGTGTAGACCAACAACCAAGAATCTTAGTTCTTGTTGTTTAACTCAAGTATAAATACTCAAGCTTTAAAAGGTGGCAGGGATAGCTGGATTTGAACCAACGAATGGCGGCATCAAAAGCCGCTGCCTTACCGCTTGGCGATATCCCTACAAATTGTATCTTTCTCAAGAAAGATGGTGCGGAAGGAGAGACTTGAACTCTCACACCTTGCGATACTAGAACCTAAATCTAGCGCGTCTACCAATTCCGCCACTCCCGCAAATTGTTTTACATCAGACTCTTGGTAGTGAGAACGATGGTGGCTATGGCGGGACTTGAACCTGCGACCCCAGCATTATGAGTGCTGTGCTCTAACCAGCTGAGCTACATAGCCTTGTGAACGACGCTTTGCGTTGTTAACGGCGCGTATTATGCGTATCTGTCCTAGGAGCGTCAACCGTTTTTTTTCCAAAAAACTGCAAAAAAGTCTGTTTGAACAGTTTGTGTACGCGATGAGGCTTGTTTGTACAACTTGACTGTTTGCTTTATGGCCAATTAGTCCTTTTAGCCTGTATATGCGCTAATTTTGAACACGGTATTATTTCAAATTTTTATGACTTGTGATGGTGTCTTGGCATGAATGCGAAGTGAATGTTTGAACTCATCAATGGTCTCTGCGTTCTGAATGGGGGGGTAAGCGTGCGCAATGAGTGTAAATAGCTTACGGCTTAATACTAATCTGATTCATTATATAAGCAACTTATTGCGCTGCATAAATCTGTCGATAACGAGGTATGAAGTGCCGTAACTCGTGGCTCTAATTACAAGATACATCAATCAGTTCGCGCGGATTTAGGCCAGCAACAATCAACCAATAATGAGTGAGGTTGGTATAAGGCATCGAAGGCTTGTCTATGGAGCTAAATAATAACCTTAGGTCGCTAAGCCTAGAAAATATCATTGATTGAGGTAAAAAGTAGGTGCTATGTCCATGGGTAAGTAAGGTGAATGAGTACATTAAACAATAAAAAAGCCAACCTAAGGTTGGCTTTTTGTGAAGTTCTAAGGTTTAAACGTTAAATAAGAAGTGAATCACATCACCATCTTTAACCACGTAAGTTTTCCCTTCTTGACGCCATTTACCAGCTACCTTTGCGCCAGATTCACCCTTGTATTCGATGTAGTCGTCATAACCAACCACTTCCGCGCGAATATAACCTTTTTCAAAGTCGGTATGAATCTTACCTGCTGCCTGGGGCCCTGTAGCGCCAACAGGCACGGTCCAAGCTCGCACTTCTTTCACGCCTGCGGTGAAATAGGTCTGCAAGTCGAGCAACTCGTAACCTGCTCTAATCACTCGGTTGAGTCCGGGCTCTTCCAAGCCCATTTCGTCCATAAACTCGGCTTTTTCTTCTGCGTCTAGTTCGGCGATTTCGCTTTCTATTTCCGCACAAACAGCCACTACGGCAGCATTTTCGTTCGCGGCGATCTCTTTTACTTTATCTAAGTAAGGATTATTCTCGAAACCATCATCGTTCACGTTGGCAATGTACATGGTTGGTTTCGCGGTTAAGAAGTTCATGTAAGCGATGGCTGCTTTTTCTTCTTTGCTTAAGTCTAAGCTACGTAGCATTAAGTCAGCTTCGAGGTGGGCTTGTACTTTTACCAATACCTCTAACTCAAATTTGGCCTCTTTGTCGCCACCTTTGGCTTTTTTAGCAACCCGGATCTGAGCTTTTTCACAGGTATCTAAATCAGACAAGGCTAGCTCGGTGTTAATTGTGTCGATGTCTTCTGCGGGGTCAACTTTACCTGACACGTGCACGATGTTGTCATTTTCAAAGCAACGAACCACATGTCCAATGGCATCCGTTTCACGGATGTTTGCTAAAAATTTGTTACCTAAACCTTCTCCCTTAGATGCACCCGCAACCAACCCTGCAATGTCTACAAATTCCATGGTGGTGGGTAATATGCGTTGTGGGTTTACAATTTCAGCCAATGCATTTAGGCGCTCGTCAGGTACCGGCACTACGCCGGTATTTGGCTCAATAGTACAAAATGGAAAATTTGCAGCTTCAATGCCGGCTTGAGTCAAAGCGTTAAAAAGGGTTGATTTACCCACATTTGGTAAACCAACGATGCCACATTTAAATCCCATAATATTACCTATTGTCTAGGGGCTTAGCCCGCTTTGTAACTATGTAATCGATTCATTGCTTTGCTTAAACCATCTTTAAGCAAAATATCGGTACTGCGCACCGCTTCATCAATTGCATCATCAATCTGTTGTTGGTCGCTTTTAGGAGCTTTTCCTAAAACGTAGCCTGAAACGCGGTCTTTATGACCCGGGTGTCCAATTCCTATCCGTAAACGATAAAAATCCTTGTTATTGCCAAATTTACTGATGATATCGCGCAGACCGTTATGTCCGCCATGTCCGCCACCTTTTTTAAAGCGAGCGACACCAGGGGGTAAATCAAGCTCATCGTGAGCAACCATGATTTGCTCAAGCTCGATACGATAAAATTTAGCTAAGGATGCAACGGCTTTACCGCTGAGATTCATAAACGTTGTGGGGATCAATAAACGGAGTTCTTGGTCTGCCAACTGAATACGGCCGGTCAATCCGAAGTGTTTACTGTCTGGTTTTAATTGGATGTGATGATTGTTGGCTAGTTGAGAGACTAACCATGCACCAGCGTTATGGCGGGTCGCGGCATATTCGGGGCCTGGATTACCCAGGCCCACGAGTAAACGAATTTCGTTTATCACTATTCTTCAGTAGCTGCTTCTTCAGAATCAGCAGCGTCTTCAGAGATACCTTTAGGCATTGTGATAGAAACTACTGCTTGGTCGTGGTTTTCACCTTTACCAAGAACAACAGAAACGACGCCTTCAGGAAGAGCGATTTCTGAAACATGAATAGAAGCGCCTAACTCTAGGTTCGCGATGTCTACTTCAATGTATTCAGGTAGATCTTTAGCCAAACAGCTTACTTCGATCTCAGTTGATAGGTGGTGTACTTTACCGCCATTTTTCACTGCTTCTGCTGAATCTTCGTTTAAGAAGTGCAGTGGTACTGATTTAGTAATGGTGTGGCTATTATCAACACGTTGGAAGTCGATGTGTTGAATACGTGGTTTGTAAGCATGACGCTGCATGTCTTTTACTAGCACGTCTACGGCAGTGCCAGCAACGTTTACAGTAATGATGCTTGAGTAAAAAGCTTCCGCTTCTTGAGCTTTCATTACGTGGCGCTGCTCAAGCGTAATTGAAACAGGCTCTTGGCCTGCACCGTATACGATAGCTGGAACTTTATCTGCGTGACGTAGGCGGCGGCTCGCACCTTTCCCCAAGTCAGTACGCAGTTCAGCGTCAAGTTTGATATTAGACATTGTGTTTCTCCAAATAAATAAATGAGGCTAAGGTTTCGCGACCAAACCCTAACCAGTACCTCATTGAATGAATGCATCATACGTCATTACTTCAATTCAAAAGGCGCGGCATTCTACCATTGAGCTTTTTTGAAAGCCAATAAAAAAGCACGGTAAATCTGTTACGGTATCCATTGAATTAAGTTTGTGAGTTCACTCTAGGCGGTGTCAGGCGTTCAAAACACCTTATTTTTATACTAAGTTTGTGAGAGGGTTGAAGAACACTCAAAGTTCTAGATACTAGTATTTAATTAAAATTGTGACTGATAAGCTCAAAATGACGCTTTGTACACTTGATTAGCTCTACGTCTTAGGTCTCAAAGTGATACTCAGCTAATACGTATTTGTACAAAACGAGTTTGGCTGCTTGTATGAAATCTGTCCTTCTGCTTTTTAGTATCCCAAAAAGCAATAGCATTACTTTTCAGTGGTGCTATCAATGAAAGCTTTAGGACAACGTTCATGGCATACTCAAAAATCAATTGCGATAACTTGCACGCCAATGTAGATAAAATGCATGCGGTAACCTTTTAGTTAATCTTTTCCATTACAAAGTTAGTTAACAACTGTCCATTAATGTCTACTTTCTGTTTTTTTACGACACAGAAGCCAAAGTGTTCATAAAATGGTCGGGCTGTTTTACTCACCTGTGAGTAGTAACGCTTTATACCTTCCGAGCGCCCTTTAGCAAATAAGCACTCCATTAATAATCTACCCACGCCGATACCTTGATATCCTGCATGACAGAAAAAATGATCAATATATCCATCCTGTTGCAAGTCTGCGAAACCGACTATTTTCCCATTTAGTTCTGCGACAAAAGGATTCATATCATCCACTCGCTTTTGCCAAACAATCATGTCTAAGTTATCAGGAGCCCAGGCAGTTACCTGCTCTAGAGAATAATCATTGATGTTTATATTTCGGATCGTGTGATACTTCAGTTTCCACGTTTCTGATGCATCTTTTTTCTGGTAATTTCTTATAATAATCATGGTGTTTTTACGGATCCTTAAATTTCAGAACGTTATTTTACTAACGATTTATCACCATGAATAGCCACATAGTGTTGTGCTTTGGGATGAATATGCGAAATCAAAAAACTCATCGACTATCTTGAGCGAGAGAAAGCAATACAGAAAACAAGAAATACAGAAAACAAGAAATACAGAAAACAAGACATACAGAAAACAAGGCATACAGAAAACAAGACACCCAAACTAAAAGCAAAGAGGAATGAGAAAGAGAGACATACAGAAAACAAGACACCCAAACTAAAAGCAAAGAGGAATGAGAAAGAAGACACCCACCCCAACTAACGAAACGCTTTTAATAGTCTAAAATGTCAATAGTGGTTTATTTGGGGAGTTATTATTATGCCTCGGCCAAGACGCTCGCAGGTGAGCTTATCGGATACACTCTACTATCATTGTGTTTCGCGTTGTGTTCGACGGGCGTTTCTGTGTGGCGAAGACAAGGTAAGTGGTAAAAGCTATGAGCACCGCCGCCAGTGGGTCGAGGATTATTTACGACCCTGTAAATAATTCTGTGTAACTGCTTTGGGTTACAAGTAATCAGTAAGTCGGTCTTCAAACATAATCATAAAGCGATTGAGAGCCTGTCGCCAGTTTCTTATTGGCATCGACCAGCGTTTCGATGCATCCATAATTGCAAGATAGACAACTTTCCTCGCTGATTCATCCGTGGGGAATAGCTTACGCTTCTTTGTCGCTTTGCGTATCACACTGTTCAAGGACTCTATCGCATTCGTCGTGTAAATGGCTTTACGAATGTCCTGAGGGTAGCTGAACAATGTATTTAAATTATCCCAATGCGCTGTCCAAGAGCGGCTTATCTGTGGGTATTTATCATCCCACTGGTCACCAAATTGTTCGAGGGCCAGAAGCGCTTCTTCCTCGGTATTCGACTGGTAAATACCTTTGAGATCTGCCGTTACAGCCTTGTAGTCTTTCCAAGGGACATACTTCATTGAATTGCGCACCATGTGGACGATACAGAGCTGTATTTGGGTTTTTGGGAATACGGCGTTAATAGCATCTGGAAAGCCCTTCAAGCCATCAACACAAGCGATAAGAATGTCGTTGATACCTCGAGTCTGGAGTTCAGTGAGAACGCTGAGCCAGAACTTCGCACCTTCCGTTTCAGATATCCACATCCCCAAAAGTTCTTTCTGACCTTCGATATTTACGCCCAGAGCCAAGTAAATCGCCTTATTGACGACCTGTTTGTTTTGGCGGATTTTCACCACGATGCAATCAAGGTAGACGATGGGATAGACTACATCCAGTGGCCGTGATTGCCATTCAACAACCTGCTCTAGAACTGAGTCGGTAACTTTAGATATGAGGCTTGCAGAGACATCAGCATCGTACATTTCTTTGAACGTAGCGACGATTTCACGAGTTGTCATGCCTTTGGCGTAAAGGCTTAATATCTTGTCATCCATCGATTGAAATCGAGTTTGATGCTTACGAACAAGCTTCGGTTCAAACGAGGCATCTCGGTCTCGAGGTACATCCAGTTCAATCTCACCATCGTCGGTGATCAAGGTCTTGGATGAATAACCATTACGACTATTCTTATCGGGCTTTTCAGCGTGTTTCTGATAACCGAGGTGGTCATCAAGCTCAGCATTTAACGCTGTCTCAACAGTCACCTTGGTTAACATTTTACGAAAGTCATCTAGATCTGAAGGGGTCTTGATTGACTTAGCGGCTTCACGAGCAAATGCTTCGAGAGCTTTCTTATCCATGTTGCTTATCCTTAGCCTGTTCAGGCCTAATTATAAGCAATTACACAATTTAATTTACAGGCTCTTATTTACTCAAATTAGCGTCAGTGTTCGCCATTGATGTTTGTGCTTATGCTGTCATGAGTAATCATACCCACCTCGTGCTACATGTTAATCCGCAACAAGCAGAAGCCTGGTCAATGGATGAAGTGTTAGAACGCTGGCATAGCTTGCATCAGGGCACCTTACTGACTCAGATGTATCTCAACCTTGAGTTACGTCCGCAGTTGAGTGAGGTGCAACTACAAGCCATTCGCGCCACCGCCGAAGTGTATCGGACTCGCCTGTATGACTTAAGCTGGTTTATGCGCCATTTAAACGAACACATTGCGCGAGCCGCCAATCAAGAAGACCAATGTACCGGTCGATTTTGGGAAGGACGCTTTAAATCCCAAGCGCTTTTGGATGAAGCCGCCCTCATGGCGTGTATGGCTTACGTAGACTTAAACCCCATCAGAGCCAAGATGGCAAGTACACCAGAGGACTCGGCCCATACCAGCGTACAGCGACGAGCAAAAGCAGCTCAGCTAAAACAAGCCCAGGCAACAAACCTGTTTCCCTTTGTGGGTAACCCAAGAGAGCCGATGCCCCAAGGCTTACCCTTTGAGCTGAAAGACTACCTTGAGTTAGTCGATATGACCGGACGCATGGTAAGAGAAGATAAACGGGGTTACATCGACAGTGGAGAAAGTTCCATCATCCAACGCTTAGGGATAAATGAAGCACAGTGGCTGACTTTAAGCGGTGAGTTTGAACGGCACTTTTCTGGCGCAGTCGGTCAAGAGCGCTTGCTTAGAGAATATCATCAGCATATGGGGCATCAACGAACGGCCGGTTTAAGTTGCAGCAAACGTTTGCTAAACCGCGCTTAAGCGCGAGCTTACTTTCGAACCACCCTCAATCATCAGCCTTGTATGGGGGGATACCTTGCCTTGCTGAGACGCACATTGGCCCAGAAATCACGAAACTGAGCCTCCTAGTGTGAATTTAGCCACCAATCAGCATGATTAACGCCAGAGGACTAAATGATTGCAGTTGTGTTCACTTCACTAATACTGTTACTGTCCCTGTAGTTTTTATCATGGATGTCTATGCTCTTTTCATGCTCTTTTTAAACGCCTTGTATGGTGAGTTAGTATGATGCACCATCGATCTTGCGAACTGGAATATTTGAAAGTACTTCATTTTCAGCCATTCTCATATTGACCGCCAAGATATTTTCGGAGCATTTCTGCGTTGTTACGTAATGCGTCAGGCAGCCACATGAGTTGCAACGATGAAACTCTACTTCTTTGTCTCCCCAACAATAAAAAGCAGTTTTCTCATTCATATTGATTTGAATTTGCTCTGGAGAAAAGTACGCCCAAGCCGTAGCATAACGACGACAAATAGAACAGTTACACTCGCCAACTTCTTTAGGGAGCGAACTTAATGTTAAACTAACGTTCCCACAGTGACACTTTAATTCCATTCGATAATTCTCTGTATTCACCTAACACCGCAATCTAGATAATCCCTTGGAAATTCATATAAGTAGACGTGCCCCCGTTGTTTAAGCTAATTGATTTCGCCAAAAACCTTTTTATCAAATCCTGCGCGGAGGCTTTCGGGATGTGCGAAATTGAAATTCTACACTAAATGCTTATTGGGCTGTGCCCTTATATTCACAAAAAACACCTTAACTCTCTGATGGTTGCCCCTACATCACTCTTGGATTGCGACAAATTGTCTCTCACTGAACTCGGGCGTAATAGCACAAACCGAACCTAAACACTGCATTAAACGTATGGACCGCTTGCTCGGTAATCACCCTCTAAATCGTGAATGTTTAGCCATATACCAATGGCATGCTCGGCAGGTTTGCGGGGCTAATCCCATGCCTGTGGTGCTAGTAGATTGGACTGATGTGCGTGAGCAATGACGCGTGATGACCTTGCGTGAATCTATCTCAATAAAAGGCCGCTCCATTACCTTGTATGAACGCACCTTCGAGTTCAACGATTACTAATCATCATCAGTTCCTATCCGAGCTAGCCAATGTGTACACCGCTGATAGTGACGGATCGGGATACCGTAATACTTGGTTTAGAGAGCTGGCCTCTTATAGGTGGTATTGGTTGGGTAAGTTGCGGGGAGAAGTTTGTTATCAGCTCAGTGAACAAAGGGAACTCACTAAAACGGTAAATTTAGCCGTTAATCGGCATGACAATTAATAATAGCAGTGGAATTACTTTAACAATTGGTGTTGCTGTCTCCATGTTTCTTATCATGGATGTCCATAGTCTTACATAGTCTTATCCACAAAGTGAAGTTGAAGAAAGCGGGATGGAGCGACGATTATCGGGCACGAGTCTTCTTTGGGTTATAAATCCATCAAAGTATGCTCCCGCCCTGTGGCTACCCCAAGCACTTCCGCTATCTGTGTGCGGTTGTAGCCACGCTTAAAGTGGTAGATAGCCATTAAGCGAATTTTTAATCTAGGATCTGAGGTTTTTTTTAAAGAGTCGTTTCAGTTCATCATGTGTATGTATGCGGATAAGTACTTGAATGAGCGATAAACTATTAGATCAGATATTTAGCGCAATTGGTATAACAAGTCTCTGTCCCAAAGCGATATAGATAAATCTCGTAAATAAAAAAAGCGAACCATGCGGTTCGCTTTTTGCGTATTGGGGCCATTAAGTCAAACATTTAATTTAATGGAGCCAACTACAAGATCATATTTTAATATGCTTGTTATCAGAACATTGCAGAAATGGATTCTTCATTGCTGACGCGTCGAATCGCTTCTGCGAGCATTGGCGCTAAAGATAATTGACGTACTTTTTCCAAATTACGCATTTCATCTGTTAATGGGATAGAGTCAGTAATAATGACTTCATCGAGTGCAGAATCGGTAATGTTTTTCGCGGCATTACCCGAGAATACTGGATGAGTCGCATAGGCAAATACCCGCTTAGCACCTTTGGCTTTGAGTGCTGCAGCTGCTTGGCAAAGCGTACCGCCAGTATCGATCATATCATCAACCATGATGCAATCACGGCCATCGACATCACCAATAATGTTCATGACTTGAGCAACATTTGCACGCGGACGACGTTTGTCGATGATTGCTAAATCACTGTCATTAAGCATTTTCGCGACGGCGCGGGCGCGGACGACGCCACCGATATCGGGTGATACCACAACCGGTGACTCGAGGTTTCTATCTAACATGTCTTGCAATAGCACAGGGCTACCAAAGGCATTGTCGACAGGTACGTCGAAGAAGCCTTGAATTTGTTCTGCGTGAAGATCAACGGTTAGAACTCGGTCAACGCCGACACTTGATAGAAAATCAGCCACAACTTTGGCTGTAATTGGCACCCGTGCGCTGCGTGGGCGACGGTCTTGACGAGCGTAACCAAAGTAGGGGATTACCGCAGTAATACGACCCGCAGAGGCGCGACGTAGAGCGTCAACCATCACGATCAGCTCCATTACGTTGTCGTTGGTTGGAGCACAAGTGGATTGGATAACAAAGATGTCTCCACCACGAACATTTTCATTGATTTGTACACTAATCTCGCCATCACTGAATCGACCTACTGATATATCACCAAGAGTGGTATATAGGCGATCAGCAATACGTTGGGCAAGTTCGGGCGTGGCGTTACCGGCGAAGAGTTTCATGTCTGGCACGATGGAAACCTCAGATTTATCGGGTCAAAAGAGCGTTACGTTGTTTAATACCTAAGAAGACGGTTCCTTAAGTATCTACTGTGTTGTTGAGTGTTGTTTTGTGATTCAATTGCTGATGAAGCGGCGATTGATTACAGGCCTTACACACAAAGCCAGAAATATTCTTAGGACATTTCGCCAAAACTGACAAGGCTTCATGTTCCGTGTCGAAGGCGGCAAAAACGCAACTACCCGTTCCGGTCATCTTCGACGGCGCGTATTCTACCAACCAGCGAAGAGCTTGTGCAACCTCCGGATAAACTTTAGCCACAATTTCTTGGCAATCATTTTGCCAATCTGCGTTGGATAATTGTTGCCAACTTCTTTTGGGCGTATTTCTGGGTAAGTCTGGATGGCCAAATACACTTTCTGTCGCCACATGCACCTGAGGGTGCAGCACTAGATACCAAGGCTCTGAAATTTCGACGTTTTGCAGTTTTTCGCCAACCCCTTCTGCAAAGGCACTATGCCCATGAATAAAAATAGGCACATCGGCGCCCAGTTGCAAACCGAGTTGAGCTAAGTCTTCAATAGCAAGTTGACACCCCCACAGTTCATTTAATACCAATAGTGTGGTCGCAGCATTGGAGGAACCACCGCCAATGCCACCACCCATCGGTAAATGCTTGTCTAAAGTGATGTCGACCCCTTGGGTGATCTGACAATGTTGCTGAAGTAGCCGGGCTGCTTTGACGACGAGATTGTCATCGGCGGGGAAGTCTAGTTTGCTGGTTAGTGAGATGCTGCCGTGTGGATTCGCAACAAAATACAGTTGGTCGCAATAGTCAATGAATTGAAACAGGGTTTGAAGTTCATGGTAACCGTTAGGAAGACGCCCATTTACATATAAAAATAAATTGAGTTTAGCGGGAGAGAGCCATGGGCCACTGTTTATTTGTTTAGTCATGTATTTGCCATTGATGAATATTGAGTTTCAATAGAGTGCTTTTTGAGCGAATTTCCAGTTGGCGCGGTAAAGCAAGCTGTCCGTACTGAGCATAATTGAGGTAATTCACCTGCCAGTTATCGGCTGTCGTGAACGCGGCTAAACGATGCTGCGGATTTAATTGATAATCATTTTGAGTCGGGATCCCGAGTAACCAATTCGGTAATTGGGCGATGGGGACTTGCCAACCGGTTAGCTGCATGATTAGTTGTTGCGCATTGTCACCGAAATACTCTTGGTTTTTGGTTTTTACCCACACCTTGTGTGGCTGATAATGTAACTCGATGGCTTGGGTTCCCAAAGGGCCATTGAGTTTGAGAATGCTTTGCTCGCCATCCTGTTGCCAAGACAAATTTGCTGCTTGGCGCGAAGTTTCGCCAATAAAGGCGATCTTGCCACTGAGCTGCCAAGCTGTAAGTTGCTGGAGTTGGCTGAGATGTTGGTCCCACTCACTATTTTTAGTTGTAATTGGGGGCTGGATGGTACAGGCGCTGAGTGACACCGCGAGTACGATAAATAAGGCAAATTGGCGCACAATAGCTCCGGTCTTTTTTTGCAGTATAAAAGTTTGCATAGGTGACTGTAAATTACCTAAAAGCAAAGATGTGTTGTAAAAGCTCGATAAAAATAGTCTAACTGGCGGCGCTTTGCGATGGAGTTTCTTTTATTTAGCCCCTTATTCCCGTACAATTTCTCTTTTTACCCATAGGATACGGCGCAACAAAGCCCCACAGCGATGACCTTGTTAGTCTTAGGAATCAATCATAAATCTGCTCCCATTGGTTTGCGTGAACTTGTCGCGTTTAGCCCAGAGCAAGTCAACCAAGCCTTGAGTAAAGCAGTTGCAGAGCTTGGTGTTGAAATGGTGATCGTATCAACCTGCAATCGTACTGAACTCTATTGTCATTTAGGAGAAGTTGATAGTACCGATGTCATTAATTGGTTAATTTCTTATAAACAGTTGCCCGAACAAGAAATTATCTCTTGCTTCTATCAGCATCAGCATCAGCAGGCAGTCGCTCATTTAATGCGAGTTGCCAGTGGTTTAGATTCGCTGATTTTAGGTGAACCGCAAATTCTTGGGCAAATTAAACAAGCCTACAATGAATCACGTGAAGCCGGTGCCGTCGGCAGTGTATTAGAGCGCTGCTTTCAGCGTGCATTTTCGGTGGCGAAAGAGGTTAGAACCAATACCGATATTGGCGTGAACGCAGTCTCGGTGGCCTTTGCTGCAGTCAGTTTAGCCAAGCAAATCTTTGATGATTTAAGTGAATCTAAAGTGTTGTTGGTTGGTGCGGGCGAAACCATCGAACTGGTGGCAAAGCACTTGGTGGATAAAGGGGTGACGCATTTGATGGTGGCAAACCGAACGGTGTCACGCGCTAAATTGTTAGCTGAGCGATTTTCAGCCGATGCGATAACCTTAAATGACATCCCTTTGCACTTGGCTGACTTTGACATTGTGATTAGTTCTACAGCGAGTCCTTTACCGATTATTGGTAAAGGCATGGTGGAGAGTGCTTTGAAGAAACGTCGTTATCAACCGATGTTTTTAGTCGATATTGCGATCCCGCGAGATATTGAAGAGCAAGTCGGTGAGTTACGCGATGCCTATTTGTATAGTGTTGATGATTTGGAAGGCATCGTTGAGCAGAATATGGCATCACGCGCTCAGGCAGCAGAACAGGCTGAATTTATTGTTGAGACTCATAGCGAAACATTTATGGGCTGGTTACGGTCATTGGAATCGGTAACCACCATTCGTGATTATCGAAGTCATAGTGAGCGGGTCCGCGACGCTGCGGTAGAAAAAGCACTGGAGTCTTTAGCCAATGGCAAAGATCCGGCAATAGTGATCCGTGAAACAGCTTTCCAATTAACTAACAAGCTTATTCACGCCCCAACAGAGGCGATTAATAAGGCGGGACGTGATGGCCGCTTTGATGAATTGGCTGTGATACGAGAGGCCGTAGGCCTAACTAAATAACCTGATTATTGTCGATGCTTCGTTGCTAATCATGGTTGGCGAAGTATTGTATTTATAGAGAGAAAGCATGAAAGCGTCCATTATATCTAAGCTTGAGACCCTACAAGAGCGGTATCAAGAAGTTCAAGTATTGCTCGGTGAGCTAGAAGTTATTTCTGATCAGAACCGTTTTAGAGCCCTTAACAAAGAATACTCTCAGCTAGAAGAGGTGGTGAACTGTTTTACCACTTACCAACAGGCACAAGAGAATTTTGATTCTGCCAACGAAATGTTGAACGATGACGATCCTGAAATGCGAGAAATGGCTGAGTTAGAAATCGCCGATGCCAAGCAAGAGATGGCGCGTTTAACCGACGAATTACAGTTATTATTGTTGCCGCGGGATCCCAATGATTCACGAAGCGTATTTTTAGAGATCCGAGCTGGCGCGGGTGGTGATGAAGCGGCTATTTTTGCTGGCAATTTGTTCCGTATGTACAGTAAGTTTTCTGAAAATCAGGGCTGGCGGATGTCGATTGTATCAAGCAACGACAGTGAGCAAGGCGGTTATAAAGAGCTGATTGCAAAGATCGACGGTGAAGATGTATATGGTTTAATGAAATTCGAGTCTGGCGGACACCGGGTGCAACGGGTGCCTGAAACTGAGTCACAAGGCCGGATCCACACCTCTGCTTGTACCGTCGCAGTGATGCCGGAGATCCCTGAAGCCGAACAAATCGAAATTAATCCCGGTGATTTACGGATCGATACCTTCCGAGCTTCTGGCGCGGGGGGGCAGCACGTGAACAAGACTGACTCTGCGATTCGTATTACCCATATCCCCAGTGGAGTGGTGGTGGAATGTCAGGAAGAGCGTTCTCAGCATAAGAACCGGGCCAAAGCGATGTCAGTATTGTCGGCTCGTTTACAGGCTGCAGAAGATGATAAACGTCGTGCAGAAGAAACCAGTATGCGTCGTGAGTTGGTTGCCAGTGGCGATCGGAGCGAGCGGATCCGCACCTATAACTATCCACAAGGTCGCGTGAGTGACCATCGTATTAACCTTACTTTATATCGCTTAAACGATATTATGGAAGGGGATTTATTAGCCTTACTCGACCCTATTTTACAAGAATTTCAGGCAGACCAACTCGCGGCCTTGGCAGATAATGACGCCTAAGCCACCAAGCATCGCGGAGGCTTTAAATTGGGCGAAGCAGACTCTATTTAGTGGTGAGTCTCCGCAGATTGATGCTCGAGTATTATTACAATATGTATTGCAATGTGAACCAGCATACCTGATGACTTGGCCTGAGCGTCACTTAACGCAAGCTCAATGGGATGATTATCAACATTGGGTATTTAAGCGCCAAGGGGGACAACCAGTGGCTTATATTACTGGTTTACGTGAATTTTGGTCCTTACCTTTAAAAGTATCAGCGGCGACGCTCATTCCACGTCCCGACACTGAAGTTTTAGTTGAACTAAGCCTAAAGAAAGTCACTAACCAAGCCGATACAGAAATAGTTGACCTTGGTACAGGCACGGGGGCGATCGCTTTAGCAATTGCCAGTGAGTTGCCCTTGGCCAAAGTATATGCTTGTGATGTGCGTTTAGATGCGGTTGAACTAGCGCGTGAGAATGCTCAAGGTTTAGATTTAGAACGGGTTGATATAAGGCAGGGTTCTTGGTTTGGTCCGTTTGAGGGGCAACGCTTTAATTTAATTGTGAGTAATCCACCCTATATTGATCCGCAAGATCCACATTTACAGCAAGGCGATGTGCGTTTTGAACCAAGCTCTGCGCTTACTGCTGAGCTTCGAGGTTTGGCTGATATTCAGCATATCATTAGTTCTGCTCAGGCTTATTTAAAGCCGGGTGGGTGGCTGCTGTTAGAGCATGGTTTCGATCAAAAAGAAGCCATTCAGCAACGATTAACTGCTGAAGGTTTTGTACAAGTATTTACCGCGCAAGACTATGGTGGCATGGATAGAGTCAGTGGCGGTTGTTATCTCGTTTAGTTGGACGGGTCATAACATCGTCAGTTGGGTGACTGAACAATTAGCTAAAGGATAGGGATTGAGTGATTTTTCGCATTTTAGGTATTGAAGAAGAAATCGCTGGGCAATCTTTTGGGGAGGTCCGCAAGAGTTTGCATCGACTGTGGTTAGATTGGCTTAAGGTCAACCCTGTTGCGCAGGGCACCGCTCCGCGTTTTGAACAACTAAAGCAACTGTTCTACCAAGACTTAGGCTTTAGTGGTGATTGGCAAAGTTACTATCATAGTAACAATTTGTTGATTCATGATGTGCTAGAGCGGCGCAGTGGAAATGGCACGACTTTGTCCGTGTTATTTCATTATTTTGCTCGTAAATTAGAGCTAGAATGTCAGGCTATTGTATTTCCTGCGCAAACGATATTAGCCTTTAACATTGAAGGGCAGGGGGTATATTTTGATGCCTTTGCTGGAGAATCCAAAAGCTTGGCGCAGTTAGCGGTGATGCACCGTGGTTACAAGGGCAATTTGGCCAGTTTAATCAAGGAAAACCTGCAACCACTCTCTTCGGCAGAGATGACGCTACGCTGGTTAGCTGAGCTGAAGGCGGCTTGTTTACGGGAAGAACTATTTGAGATGGCCTTACGGACCTCTCAGGTTTTGCTGCGTTTAAAACCTGGTGATCCTCACGAAATGCGTGATCGCGGTTTTATTTACCAACAATTGGATTGCAATAGTGTTGCAATTAACGATTTTGAATATTTTATTGAGCAATGTCCCGATGATCCCTTATCGAAGATACTGAAGATGCAGATCAACACGATGGACGCTCAGCCTGCAATTTTGCATTAAGAGGAATAGCATGCAGCAACAAACGATTAATATTGGCGAAATTAAAGTCGCCAACGATGCACCCTTTACCTTATTCGCTGGGATGAATGTACTAGAATCTCGTGAATTGGCGATGCGCATCGCCGAGCATTTTGTGGAAGTAACCGACAAGCTTGGTATTCCTTATGTATTTAAAGCTTCATTTGATAAAGCGAACCGCTCTTCTATTCATTCTTATCGTGGCCCTGGAATGGAGCAAGGTTTACGTTTACTCGAAGAGATCAAACAGCAGTTTGCTATTCCAGTGATCACCGATGTTCACGAAGTGGCGCAAGCGGCTCCTGTGGCGGCGGTCGCTGACGTGATTCAATTACCGGCATTCTTGGCCCGTCAAACAGATTTAGTGGAAGCGATGGCTCGCACGGGGGCGGTGATTAACGTTAAAAAACCGCAATTTTTGAGCCCATCACAGATGGGAAATATTGTCGATAAATTTGCCGAATGTGGCAATAATCAGGTGATATTGTGTGAGCGGGGCAGTAACTTTGGTTATGACAATTTAGTCGTCGATACGCTGGGGTTTGGCATCATGAAGCAAGTGAGTCGTGGCGCACCCGTTATTTTGGATGTGACTCATGCCTTACAGTGTCGTGATCCTTTAGGTTCGGCTTCGGGCGGGCGTCGAGAACAGGTTGGAGACTTGGCTAAGGCAGGCATGGCGACGGGTTTAGCGGGGCTGTTTCTAGAGGCTCATCCTGATCCTGATCATGCTTTGTGTGATGGGCCAAGTGCCTTGCCTTTATCGAAACTAGAACCTTTCCTTAAGCAAATTAAAGCGCTGGATGATTTGGTGAAGTCTTTCGACAATTTAGATACCCTCTCAAAATAAGAAATTTGTCGTTAATGGTAACTTTAAGTTTCCCTGAGCTTTTTCTCTTGTTAGGGTAAACTGAATAAGCTAGGCGTATTCGCTAGGTCTAGCGACTTTGCTAAACAGATAAAATGGAAGTGATATGTTAAAAAAAGCCTTGCGCACCGCTTGTTTGGTCGTGACTTTGGGTTACCTAAGCGCTTGTGCTAGCACTTCAAGCCAGACGCCGAATACAGTTGTTCTTGCAACGCCCTTACAGGTGAATTATCAATCAGAAGTTGCGCTGGCTCGTTTGGGACAAATGCTTAGTTCTGGTGAATATGATCAACAACAGATGGCGCAGTTATATTACGAACGAGGCATTGTATTTGATCGTGTTGGGCTACGAGCCTTAGCCCGCTTCGACTTTAATCGAGCCATTCAGTTAAAGCCCGACTTTGTCGAAGCGTATAACTTTCTGGGGGTTTACTTTACCTTAGCCGAAGAATTTGACAGTGCTTTTGAAAGCTTTGATTCGGCCTTGGAGCTTGAGCCAGATTATGCATTCGCTTACTTTTATCGCGGTTTAGCACTGAATTACGCAAATAAGCCAAAGTTGGCAGTGGTTGATGTTAAACGCTATGCTGCTCAGGCTCCCAATGATCCTTACCGCGTATTATGGCGTTATCTGATTCAATTAGAAGCGGGTGAAACAGACGCATTAACAACGCTACAAGCGGCTTTAGCTGAATACTCTAGCGAACATGACTGGGGTTGGCAGATTGTTCGCCTCTACGCTGGCCAAATCGATCAACAGCAGTTTTTGGCCAGTACGATGGCTGGCGAAACGGATAATCGCGCTTTGGCGGAGCGGCTTTGTGAAGCATACTTCTATATGGCGAAGCTCGCACAACGGGCGGGGAATCACACCTTGGCCAGCAGTTATTTCAAACTCTCTTTAGCGAATAACGTTTATGATTTTGTCGAACATCGTTTAGCTTTATTTGAGTTGCACCGCTATGAGAGCCAACCCTAACCGGCTCTCATTGAGCTTGTTTTAGTCTTGCTGGTGGCGGATCCCAGCAATTTGATGCCAGTAGCCATTGACACTATCCGGCGTAGGAAATCGTTCGGTAGTTTGGCTGCGGCGGCGAAAGGCTTCTAGGTGTTCGATACTATCTTCACCTAGTGGACTAATTCTCACAATATCGACCAAACCCTGCATACTTTGTTGGTCATTAATTAAGTCGTAACAATCTCCCGACATGGTTTGAATACCATTTAATACAAATAGTGGCTGGCCTTCTTGGCTATCGACGCGGCGTCCATTTGGGTAATTAATGCAGCAGGTTTCGCAGTTGTCTTTGCTTTTCCCCTCAGCCTGAGCGGTAAAACAACGGGCTGAATAAGCCAGTGGTAAATGCCCGTAAGCGAAGACCTCTATCTCAAAGCGTTCACGGATCCCCATTTCAATACATTCATTACTAAGTTTTTGTAGCCAATCTCGAGAAAGTTCAACGGGCATTACCCAGCGTTGCATTCCTTGGTCAAGCAATACTTTCAGCGCATAGCCATTGTAAATATTAACCGCAGGACCGCAGACGAAAGGCAAACTGGCTCTATGTGCTTCTTCGATAGCACTAAAGTCATTTGCTTCGATTAAAAAATCGCCATTACTGACTAATTTTTGAAGTTGTTTAATCTCTGAAGGTGCTTCTAACAAAGCCATGGTCGATATTACAACTTGTTTGCCAGCGAAGCTGAGTTGTTTCGCTAAGTCTAGCCAGTCTTGTACCTTCATATTGCGTCGTTTGCTACATACGGTTTCGCCGAGATAGACAATGTCGGCGCTGCTGGCCTTGGCTAGATGATAGAACTCTTCAATTTGTTGGTTGGGCCAATAATATAGAATTGGTCCTAGTGCATATTTCATATGGTACCTATCCTTTATTGCCAAGCTTTTTGGTAAGCACCCAACGTGGTTTGGCTGCCTTCAGATAAATTAGCTAATTGACTCATCCAGTGGCTTTTCGCGGAAAAACTCTCTGGGTTTGCTTTAAAGCTATCGATTGCTTCTCGCCACACTTGGGTCACTTGAGCGACATAGGCGGGACTACGTTGGCGCCCTTCTATTTTTACAGCGGCTATATTGGCGGCGAATAACTCCGGAATCAGTTCAATGGTATTGAGGCTGGTGGGTTCCTCTAAGGCATGATAACGCTGTCCGTCTACATCAAAACGCCCCTTACATAAGGTGGGGTAGCCGGCGGTTTCATTCGGAGCATAGCGGTCAATCAGAATGTTGTTTAGCCTAGACTCTAAGCCCTGTTCGGTTTCTTGCCAACGGACATAAGAAGCGGGTGAACAGGCTCCAACGGTATTGGGCGATTCTCCGGTTAAATAGGAGGACAAATAACAGCGACCTTCTGCCATGACACAAAGGCTACCAAAAGCAAATACTTCCAGCTCCATATCTGGGCAAGCTCTCGAGAGTTGTTTGACCTGATGGATGGATAATACTCGTGGTAGCACAACACGTTTTACCGCAAAGTTACGTTGATAAAAAGCGATGGCCGAAGCATTGGTTGCCGAGGCCTGCACCGAGAGGTGAACTTCTAGGTCTGGGTGCTGTTGCTTCGCATATTCGAGCAAACAAATGTCGGCTAGAATGACGGCGTCAGCGCCGATATCAACGGCGCGGTCAATGGCTGAGAACCAAAGATGTTGCTGTTGTGGATGTGCAAAAGTATTAATCGCAATATGTAATTTACGCCGATGTTGCTTTAAGTAGTCGACCGCTTTATCAAGCTTCTTTCCTTCAAAGTTTAAACCAGCAAAATGGCGAGCATTAGTGGCGTCTTTAAAGCCAATATAGATAGCGTCGGCGCCGTGATCCACCGCCGCTTTAACTGCAGGTAAAGAGCCTGCAGGGCAAAGTAATTCCATAGGTCCCTCTCAAGAGATTTTTTGTTATTTTACTGGTCTTAGTTATTCAGGATATTGACTCAGAGCAGGTTTGATGTTGGCAAAGTTGAGTAAACTGAATCACTTATCTGCTCGATCTATTGTTTATATATGAGGAAATGAAGTGCTGGATAGCTTGAAACAATCTTTAGTGAAAGACATGCCCAAAATATTGAGCATTCCTGTGAAGTTCTGTCCTTTTGCTGTGCAAGGCTTGGTTTTAGAGAAAGCGCTAGCCCTTGCTTTTGCGGAAGCAATTGAAGAAGGCGATCTTGATTTTTTGCTACAACGTTGGTTGAAGCTTGAAGTGACCGATCTAAATGCTAGCTGGTTTGTCACTTTTCAACAGGGAAAATTGCGGGTTCAAGCGAATGCACCTCAAATTGATGTCAGTTTTTCTGGTCAGCTTAATGAATTTGTATTGCTCATGGGACGCCAAGAAGATCCAGATACATTATTTTTTCAACGCCGCTTAAAAATAGAAGGTGATACCGAGCTCGGTTTAGAACTTAAAAATTTACTGGACAACTTAGACTTTGACAGCTTGCCCGCATGGCTTAGCGAAGGCTTGAAAAAAAGTGCCGGTATGGTGCTGCAATATCATAGCGCGTAACAGGGTTTGCGATTTAACCAGCCATTTGGTGCTTTTTAAATGGTCACTATAAAGTAGCTAGCAGAATCCTTGTGCTTATTTCTCCTTAGGAAACACGGCAATTCGGGTCTGTTTGCTCTTGGTATGCTTCTGCTGGCGGTGATTCAAATTCATTTATCTCAATAAAACTGAACATAAAAAATCATTCGCTGCCAGGTTTCTATCGCTTAAATCTCTCAAATTGTTGTTGGATTTGTTGATAAAGTTCTGTGGTCCATGGGGGTAAGTGATCAGGTACTGGAAACAGCGGCAATAGCCTTGGATCGTGCGGGGCGATAACCACTGAACTATTGCCGGGGCCAATACGTTCCACCAAGATAAATAAATCTTCGATATTTTGATCGCCGATGGCTAAACAGCCGATTGATGACGCTTTGCCATGAATAAAAATGTTTGAACCGGGTTGCTTGCGTTGTTCCAACTTTGCTTTGGCAAGATCGAAACTATTAGGGTAGTTCAGTTTCATCGAAAGATGAAATTGACTATTCGGGTTTAGAGCCTCAATCTGATAGATCCCCTCGGGGACTTGCAAGTCCCCTTCTCGAAGCTTTGGCCCTGCCGTGCCACTCGCATGTCGGATCCAATAAGTATGAATAAAGTGATAACCCTCCCCACTGTCGGCCCATAGCTCTAAGCGTCGTGAACGTTTGCTCGCCAATAAGGTGATTTTTTGCGGCGGGTAATCGACTTTAGCGGCGACAAATAGCGGTAATAAACGCTTTAGACTATCGTTATGGTAGGCCTTTATAGCCTGACTAATGGAGCGTTTTCCTGCTAAGTGCTGAGTCGAGTTTGGCCATGTAGCAGCCATTATAGAAAAACAATAGCCACCAAGGAGGGCATAAAAGCATAGTCGAATGAAACTCAAAGGTGAATGCTCGGTAGATTGCTGAGGCTGCAGTGTACTTGTTGTTTTGTCTTCTGACTAGCGTTGCCATGTTGGCTGCTGGTTGAATTTGCTGACTAGGCAAGTCGTGAAAATGAGAAATTTGGGGATTGGGATGAAATACAGGATTAAGTTACTCATTGCTTGTTCTCTATTCACGAGTATTCAGCTACAAGCTCATACATTGGAAGAGCTGAGTTACATGAGTGAAGACTTTTTCCCTTACAACTATGTTGAACAGCAACAGCCGCAAGGTTTTGCTGTGGAACTGTTAAGTTTGGTATTTCAGCAATTGGGTAGCCCGCTCCCAGAGATCCAGTTTTTACCTTGGAAACGGGCATACGCAAAACTGCAGCAGCTGCCTTATACGGTGTTATTTTCAACTATTAAAACTGCCCAGCGAGAGTCAAAATTTAAATGGGCTTGTCCAATTAACATCGGTCAGGCCAATTTATATGCACTGAATGACAGCAAAATTGAGATCACGGCGTTGGCGGATTTAGCGAATTATAAAGTTGCATTACTCAGCGGGCAGTCGATCCATGCTTATTTAAATGATGCTGGCCTACAGCATAATATCGTGGCGATTAAGACTATTGAGCAAGCATTTAAATTATTAGCGCTACGCCGAGTTGATTTGTTGGCCCTGGTCTCGGAGCACATCGACCCACATGAACTAAGCTTCAAACAAGTCTATAGTTTGTTCGATAATGAATACTGTTATGCTTTTCATCCATCGGTGAGTGAGCCCGAATTACGACGCTTTCAACGAGCCTTGCAGTTAGTCGTCAGCTCTGCGAGTTATCAAAAGCTCTACCAAAAGTATTTTAAGTAGTTGCCTTATGGTTGGTTCCGACTTTAGTCGTAGGCTCGTGTTAATAACTTGTTAATTTGCAACTTGTTCATTAGCATGATTATTCGCTCGCTTGAAGATGGCGGGTGCCATAGAAATTCATCGAGAGCTGCTGATAATTGGCGTGATTAAGGCGTCGAGAGCTTTGAGTCGTTGATGACGCACGCTTAAATCAGCAAGTTGTAGGCTAGGGCTGAGTTTTCATCGTTTAGATATTCAGGATCAAGGGTTCGCGTGGTCGTAGAACCTTTACTAAGGAGAGTAAATCATGGCTTATTGGCTAAAAAGTTTATTACTACTGACAACAATGCTCGGTGTAACAGCGCAAGCGGACACCGCTAAAAACTACTTGTTGGCAACTGCGAGTACCGGAGGAACCTATTATCCGGTGGGGGTCGCATTGGCAACCCTCACTAAGGTGAAGATCCAACCGACCCATAAAGTGAGTGTTTCTGCGATTAATTCTGCTGGTTCAGCGGAGAACATTAAGTTATTGCGTGATAAAGAAGCTCAGTTTGCCATTTTACAGGGGCTCTATGGTTCCTATGCGGTTAATGGGAGTGGTCCTCTTGAACAACAAGGAAAGCAAACTCATCTGCGCTCTATTACTATGTTATGGCAGAATGTTGAGCAATTTGTTATTCAAAAGCAATACGCGAAAACAGGGGATATTAGCGACCTACTAGCATTAACTGGAAAGACACTCGCCTTGGGTAAGAAAAACTCCGGAACTATTGGCTCGAACCGTTTTCTACTGGGGCATCTTGGGGTTGATATTGATAGCCAAATGAAACTTTTTTCTGCAGGTTATGGCCCCTCTGCGGAAGCGCTACAAAATGGCCAAGTAGTCGGCATTAACACGCCGGCAGGGGCTCCTACCGGGGCTATCACTAAGTTATTTGCCGCAGCGGCGAAAGATGTTGTACCGCTGGATATTAGCGATGAGCAAATGCAGCAGGCAAATGGGGGCCTGGGTTTATGGACTCGGTATGTGATACCCGCTGGCACCTACCCGAATCAGGCAAAGGACTGGAATACCATTGCGCAACCGAATTTTTTAGCGGTACATGCTGACGTGGATGAAGAATTTGTTTATTTGTTGACCAAAACGATTTACGAAAACTTGGCTTTTTTACAGGCGATCCATAAAGCAACCCTCGCCATGTCGTTAGAAAAAGCGCTGGCAGGTTTGCCTGCTCCACTTCATCCCGGTGCGGCACGTTACTATCGCGAACAGGGGATTCAAATTCCCGATAACTTGGTGGCGAAATAAGCGCTTGTTTTGGCTTAACAAGTCAGTGAATTTGCTTGTTAAGCCTCTTCATATCATAAGACCAAGCCGAATCACCGATAGAAAGGGCTTCAAATATTCAGTGCGAAGGCCTCTCGTGAGCATTGATCCCGTGGTCATCTCTTGTTAATGGAAGCAATTCTCATCATACGTGCACTTCGCATGCACTTTTATTTATGCACCGCGCATTATTGTTACTCAAGGAGCTTCTGCTATGCAATGGAATGCAGTCCCCGATAGTATCCGTCAAGAAGTCAACGAAACCCGTTCCTTGTCATTGGTGTATGTGCTGGGGATCGTGATTAGTCTAGTGCATGTCTATTTCAATATTTTCGCAGATATTGCAGTTTTGCAACAAAATATTATCCACTTTGCAGGTTTTGTCTTGTTATGTGGCTTGCTGAAGCCGCTGACAAAGCATCACTTGGCCAGTTGGTTGGATCGTATATGGGTATTTTCTATCACGCTGTCAGCGATTTATTTGCTGTTTGCCGAAGACTTGATTTACCAACGGGGTGTTCGTTTAGTCACTCTCGATTGGATCTGCGGCATAGTGGTGATCCTCGGCGCGATTGATATGACGCGTCGGGCGACAGGTTGGGTGATCCCATTGCTCATTGTGAGCTCTATTTCCTATTTGGCCTGGTGGGGCAATTATGTGCCGGGCGTTTTTCAATTCAAAGGTTTAAGTCTAGAGACGCTGTTGTTTCGAAGTATTTATGGTGACGATGCCATCTTTGGCAACATTGCCCGAATTTCGGCGAGCTTTGTGTTTATGTTTATCCTGTTTGGTGCCTTTTTATTACGCTCGGGCGCAGGGGATTTTGTGATCCACTTGTCAAAAAGCATCGCCAGTAAACTGGTTGGCGGACCTGGGATTGTGGCGATTATCGCCTCAGGTTTAACCGGGACTATTTCTGGTAGCGCGGTGGCCAATACGGCCTCAACTGGGGTGGTGACGATTCCTCTGATGAAAAATGCTGGATTTAGTGCACGTTTTGCTGCCGCCGTTGAGGCTTCGGCGTCAACTGGAGGGCAAATTGTTCCCCCGATTATGGGGGCTGGTGCCTTTGTGATGGCTAGTTATACTCAGATCCCCTACAGCACCATCGTCATCGTGAGTATTTTTCCTGCGATATTGTATTTTGCCTCACTGGTATTTTACGTGCGAACGGAATCTTACAAAATGGGTTTAACGCGTACCATGGAAAAAGGCGCGCCCTTACTGCCGATGGTGTTGCGAGAAGGTTTATCCTTTATTGTGCCCGTGAGTTTATTGATTGGTTTACTGGTGATGGGATATACCCCGACTTATGCGGCGGTGATTGCGATTATCACGGTGATTATCAGTTCCTGGTTTACCCCGAATAAGATGGGTTTTCGAGCGATCGCCGATGCATTTGCTCTAGGGGCGCGAAATATGGTGGTGACAGCGGTATTGCTCTGTTCTGTAGGCCTGATTGTGAATGTGATCGCCACCGCCGGGATTGGTAATACCTTCTCGTTAATGATTACCGAGTGGTCGGGCGGAAGCTTATTATTGGCCTTATTGTTGGTGGCTATCGCTTCTTTGGTTTTGGGGATGGGTTTACCGGTCACTGCCTCATATATTGTACTGGCGACCTTGTCGGCACCCGCCTTGTTACAATTAATGGCGAACGCCGAGTTGGTGAGAGTGTTGAGCACCACAGAGATCAGTAGCGAGCTGCATGCGGTATTAATGCTGCTGGGGGTGGGTGCGGAGCAAGGCAGTTTGAGCTTAGTGGAGGCGCAAACTTTAGTCAGTCAAATCCCTGATGAGATGATGGCCTTGCTGCAACCAATGTTGCTTGATGATGGCAAAATAGCGATGTTGTTGCTGTCTGCTCATTTAATCATTTTCTGGTTGTCGCAAGACAGTAACGTAACCCCGCCAGTTTGTTTATGTACCTTCACTGCCGCCGCTATCGCCAAGTCTCCACCAATGGCGACCGGTTTTACTTCCTGGAAAATCGCCAAGGGTCTATACATCATTCCCTTGTTATTTGCCTATACGCCTTTAGTGCAGGGGGCGGGGTGGGAGCCGATACTCGTGTTTGCTTTTGCTTTGCCCGGCTTATACGCCTTTACTTTAGTGATGCAGGGCTGGCATAAACGACAGCTACAGATTTGGGAGCGAGTGCTGATGGCCGCGTTGGCCACGGCTTTATTGTATCCTTTGGGTTTTGTTTGGCAGTTGTTTAGTTTGTTCTGCCTAATTATATTCGTGCTTTACCTTGGCAAAAGCGCCAAACTGAAACTGTCTTCGGTGGAGTCGTGAAAAACCGCCAGTAAGCTCAGTGATAGTGCTTAAGTGCCTGGCGGATATTTCAAACAACTTAGTTCAAACATCTTAGGGAATGCCGGGTAGAACAAGAATTCGTCAATCCATAAAAAGTTTGACTCAATTGGCTGAATTGCGAGCGGTTGAACTGAAATAGCCTTTACATTTTAAAATCATAAACGTAATATTCACACCGCTGCGGAGGGGTGGCAGAGTGGTCGAATGCACCGGTCTTGAAAACCGGCAAGGGTTAATAGCCCTTCGAGAGTTCAAATCTCTCCTCCTCCGCCATATTAACTTGGCATGTCATCAATCAGAACATGACACTTTAATTGCAGCAACACCCCTGCGGAGGGGTGGCAGAGTGGTCGAATGCACCGGTCTTGAAAACCGGCAAGGGTTAATAGCCCTTCGAGAGTTCAAATCTCTCCTCCTCCGCCATTTTTAAAAGCCATGCTAAAGCATGGCTTTTTTCGTTTCTGCTCGGCACTTATTGTGCGAGCGGATAAAGACGCAGGTAGTTTTTCAGGGCGTTTGCTAGATTTACCGACCAAAACTGTCCCGCTAAACTTAAGTTAAGCTGTTGGCCGTGCTGTGTGACCAGGCCGTTTTTTTGCCAAGCATCAAACAGCGTTTGACAATGGCGAAACACCTGCGCGCCTTGAGGAAGTTTAGCCGCGCTTAGTTCTCCTTGGTCACAGCCACTGACAATGGCAGCTTGTAGCGTGGCATCTTGGCTCGGTGGGGTTAAGGTTTGAAAAGCCCAGCTGTTTTCTTGCACTGCATTTTTCCAGGTATCGATATCGCGAAACTGCATCATGCTAAAGCCATTGATTTTTCCGCCAGCCCCGGCGCCAATGGGCAAAATATCGACCCCCTGCTTGACCAGGCTATTGTAATGGCTTTGCTCTCGGGGATCGCTTGCCCAATGACAATAACTCAGCTGCTTTAAACCCTGCTTGGTGAAAAACTGATGCCCTTGGCGGTACATCAGTGCTTTTTCGCTGGTGCTTAAAGGTTGGGCAACTCCCTCCTTCTCCGAATTTCGTTGTAATGCGGTACCGCCAAATGTGAGCAGTTGATAGAGATCGACACCATGGACACCGCTGCTCAGCACATCTTGTAGATCCTGCTGCCAGTTTTCAGTCGTCTGATGGGGCAGACCATAGAGCAAGTCGATGGCAATAGTCGCTTGTTGTGAAGCGCTTAATTGTTGCAGCCGTTGGAGAATGGTCTCACGTTGGTCGAGTCGTTTGGCGCTGCGACGAACCTGGCTGTTAAAGCTTTGCACTCCAAAAGAGAAGCGATTAAATCCGCCCGCGAGCGCGGCGGAAAACTTGTCATCGTCAAATCGATTGAGTCGACCCTCTAAGGTGATTTCGCAGTCACTGCTTAAAGGAAAGTAATGTTGGATCAGCTGACCAAGTTGCTTTAGTTGGGCTGAGTTTAAATCGGTGGGGGTGCCGCCGCCCACGTAGACTGCGTCGAAGGGCTGCGCCTTGCTCCAGGGGTAAGCTGCTTTGGCCTTGAGCTCCTGTTCTAAAACTGCGAAATATTGGTCCATCATTTGCGGGCTACTGGCATATTGAAAAAAGCTGCAGAAACTACAGCGCACGCGACAAAAGGGGATATGAATATAAATCGCACGCTTTTGCTGTGAGGTTGGCGAAGCTGAGAGTTGTGCAAAGAGCTTGTTGAATGCGGTATCTCCTGACAGCTGTGCGCCGGTATTTTGCTGTGCATGGGCGGTGGTTTTTTTAGCGAAGGCAAACTGTAAAGGCGAAGGGCTTGCCTGGCCGGTGAGTGCTTCGGGTAAGGACGACAAAGACAGAGAATTTACTTGAGTCATGATTGGCTTCACAAAGTATTTATTGAAAATGTAAATTATTATCATTTGCATTTCATTGATCTAGACCAAGTCTGCGCTGCTAAATGTTGAACAACATCTTTGGCTGATATCTGAGCAAATTGCCAATATAACTTGAATTTTCTCTGTAAGACTCTGTTCTTGTTGAAAGTAACTGAACTATTATTATTCTTCATTAACTGATCATCAAGGAATGAAGATGAAGCGCTGTTATCGTTTTGCAATATTACCCTTTGTGCTACTCATGAGTGTGTTAGTGGGCTGCAGCACCCAGCCCAGTCATAGTTGGCAGCCTGATCATAGCTATAAAATCACCGTGTTACATACCAACGATCATCATGGCCGTTTTTGGCAGAATAAATACGGCGAATACGGATTGGCGGCGCGTAAAACCCTCATCGATGGGATCCGTAAAGAGGTCGCGGCTGCAGGGGGCAGTGTATTACTGTTGTCTGGCGGGGACATTAATACTGGTGTTCCGGAGTCAGATTTACTGGATGCCGAGCCTGACTTTAAGGGGATGAAGTTACTCGGTTATGATGCGATGGCTTTAGGCAATCATGAGTTTGATAACAGCTTGGCGGTGCTGGCGCAGCAGCAGGAGTGGGCGGGATTTCCCTTCTTATCGGCCAATATTTATCAACGATCCACCGGTCAGCGTAAATTTCAGGCCTATACAATTTTCGACCTGCAGGGCGTTAAAGTGGCGGTGATCGGTTTTACGACGGAAGATACCTATAAATTGGTGCATCCCGATACGGTGGCTGATATCGAGTTTCGGGATCCCAAAGTCGAGGCGAAGAAGGTACTGGCAGAACTGCATCAACAAGAGCAACCGGATTTGGTATTTGCGGTGACCCACATGGGGCACTACGCCAATGCGCAACATGGGGTTAATGCGCCGGGTGATGTGAGTCTGGCGCGTTCATTAAAACCAGGTGAGTTAGATTTAATCGTTGGTGGCCACTCTCAAGAACCTGTGTGTATGGAGCTGCCAAACCATTACGATGTTCATTTTAAGCCTGGCGCGAAGTGTCAACCCGACCAACAAAATGGCACCTGGATCGTGCAAGCCCACGAATGGGGGAAGTACTTGGGACGCGCCGATTATACGTTTAAAAATGGTGAGTTTAGCCTCGATAGTTATCGCCTTATTCCAGTAAATTTGAAGAAAAAAGTACTGCTTGACGGTAAAAAACAGCGGGTATTCGTCGCCGATGAAATTGCCGCCGATCCGCAAGCTTTAGCTTTGTTGAGTCCTTATCAGCAACAGGGGCAGGCGCAACTTGGGGTGAATATTGCGCAGCTCAAGGGACGTCTGGAAGGGGATAGAAATAAGGTGAGGTTTGCTCAAACCAACCTCGGTCGAATGATCGCAACGGCGCATATGCAGCGGGTGAATGCTGACTTTGCGGTGATGAACTCTGGCGGAGTGCGTGCTTCGATTGAGCCCGGTGATGTGAGCTATAAAGATGTTCTTACGGTACAACCCTTCTCCAATACCATTACCTATGTGGACATGAGCGGTGCTGAAGTGCTCGAGTATTTATCGGTTGTGGCGACCATGCCGGTGGATACCGGGGCCTATGCGCAGTTTGCTGGGATTGAGATGACCGTGAGTAACGGCAAGGTGAGCGATGTGGTGATTGCTGGTCAGTCGCTGGACAGCGCTCAAATCTACCGCTTTACTGTACCAAACTTCAATGCAGCAGGCGGCGATGGTTACCCTAAGATTACCGAACATCGGGGTTTTGTTGATACTGGCTTCGTGGACGCTGAAGTGCTAAAAGCCTTTATGCAACAGCATAGCCCGCTGAATGCGGCAGATTTCGCGGCTCAAGGAGAGATCACTTATCGCTAATTAAACGTTTCATCAATCAAGCTACATAACTGATTCTGGAGTTGGCACCTTGCTTGATGGTTGCCTCTAAAATTTGGTTTCGAGCCTTATAATCGTCGGAGTATAGTGCTTAATACTTGCATATTCATTGGGGAATGATCAGTATTTTTCTAGGTCTGTTGTTAGGCTTGAACCACCGCCGACTTCAGGATTAACTCATACCATTACTTATCTTGGTATAAACAAGATTGCTGTTTTGCTAGCAAATTGAGTAGCAGTTAAACCGATTTAGTGGTTGGTTGAATAGCATCATACATAGCCTTGTTATCTCACGCGGCTTTAAGCGTATAGACGAAGGGATATCACTTGGCTAAGTTCTCAAAAATTTGGATTACATCGATGGATTGGTTTTATGAATTTTCGGCTTAGCTTTCTTATGGCGTCACATCTAGGCGGTTGGGGAGAAACAACTCATATCAGCAGTGAGTGGATTGTGTCGCTTGTTCGATGAATAACTCACGATAAGATTTTGTCTCTAGGTCTGGAGTGCTTAAGCCAAATTGACTGGCTAAGCTTTCGAGTTCAACTTTATAGTTTGCTAGCATTGACTGCTCATCGGTCATAATCGCAAATTCAGCAAAGTGTCCAATTCCTTCGAGATAATCTAGTGTTACATGGTACTGACCGATGAAGTAAATACTACGGATTTTTTTTGCTTGTAAAGCGACCTGATAGCCCATAGTTTGCAGCATACTTTTTGCTGAGTGTGCATTGATGATATTCGTCGCTTCGCAGCGATCAAACTCTGGACCTTTGACTATCCATAATTTTATTCCCGACGGTTCCATCTCACGGATACAAACACTCTTATTTTGCGCTTGAAGTTGTTGAGTGGATGTATCGAAGTAGCAATCCGATTCGACGTTATCTAGAAGCATTACCTTATGAGGCATCTTAGCTAAGGTTTGCAAAAAATCAGATTTTGACGGCAATCTAAATTTTAGTTCGACTTCATATTGACCCTTGAAATGCTCTGAACTCATTTATTTTGCTTTCTTATTCTATTGGGAAGAACTGAATATTAGCATGACTGTAGCACTAAAGTAGACAAAAACGCTTGAACCAAAGCGTGTGGGTGCGAAGCTTGCGACGAGCAGGCTAGCTGGTTGATTCAATGGTGCGATGTGACATTTCATTAATTATGCGGTATCGCAATATGCTATGGTGGGTCGAGGTAGTTTATTGTATTCAGTGTGATGCCACATGCGATGAAAGATGAGTTCTAAATGTGGCATTGTTAATAACAATTAAAACAGTAGAGTTATAATATGTTGATTACATTTAGCTGTAAAGCCTATGCAAATATTACGATGTTTGGTGATGTGGGCCTACAGATGTTGAAGATGATGGGCCAAAGTGACAACGTGCCCGGAGCAATTTTGGCTGCAGATGTGGCAACCGCACTTGCTCAGTTAAAAGCTGCGATAGATCTAGCGGAAAAAGCGCCGGAACTTGGCGATGCCAAAGATGAAGCCGACGATTTGATTGAAGCGCCAGTGAGTTTGGGGCATCGAGCATTCCCCTTAATTGAGTTATTGACCGCAGCTGCTAAAGAAGAATGTAACGTGATGTGGGAGGCGATTGGTAATCAACATCCATAAGGATGGCTAAGGCTTTTTGTCTGATTGCTTTGCAGGGAGACAATAATCATGTAATAAGTATCTGTCAAACATACTAAGTCGCCTTGTTAGTAACAGTATTAGCCTCAGTTATAGTGTCCACTCATGTTAGTTTCTAAGTACGATTTGGCGGTTTCAACCTTGAGTCGGTGTACGTTATTGTTAAACAGGCGTTGGTGGAATATGAATTTGAGATATTCATATTTGAATGAAACTCTTTTGTTGGTGGTTGTTGATTCAGAACTTCGGTAAGAACATTGTTATTTCATTGTTGTTCAGTCATTTACGAAATCAGCGAAGTAAGCCTGTTTAAGGTTAGTTGAGAGTATGTTTTTCGGTTTTTCGCGCGCGTTGATGGCGCGGCTAAACGAAGGATCACTGAAGATACTTATTGAAAATCATATCATAAGTACCGTCTTCCTTCATCGATGCAAGAGCTTTGTTGTAATCTGCAATGAGCTGTGTGAAGTCGCGTTTTCTTGTGAATGCGAGGTAACTTGGAACCGCCTCCAGATTCGGGGATAATTGCCTTATTTTATTGATTTCTCCCAGCGATTTAGCGGTGCTTAAAACAACATGCCGATAGGAAGGGATCAAATCTACTCGGCCAGCTAAAAGTTTTCGAACATTACTTTTAGAGTTTTGAGCTACATCTATTTTTGAGAATAGTCCTTCAGCCAATGCAGCATCAAGTTTTGGCCCATAGCTGGTGTGATTAATCACGCCAATCGATTTATCAGCCAATTTTGTGAGGTCACCGTCATAGGTAACTGTAGAATTACTCGAAACAAAAAAAGCTTGTACCTGAGTGATCAGGACTTCACTGGTATAGCTCATAAACTCTTGTCGTTCATCGGTTAAATATGCTGAGAATATACCATCCACATCACCAGATTTGACGGATTTTAAACATCGAGCCCAAGGCATGAGTTGAATTTCAACGGTATACCCAGCGCGATAAAATGCTTCATTTATAACATCAATTAAAATACCCGTTTGTTTACCATTTTCTAGGTATGAAGTGGGAATACTGTCAGCTGCTGCGGCTAGCACAATAGTTTCAGCAGCGACTTTTTGATTAGATATTGTCAGTATTAAAATGGAAATGACTAAATAACATATCCGCTTATATATTTTTTTTTGAAAGATTTTTGTTAAAAACATAATGGTTTGCTTGTCACGCATTTTATTAACCCACTTTATATATATGCTTTTAGATATTTGTTAATGATTTCAATGTCAGAGCAAAGTGTTTGTTCAGCCTATTCAATATTTCGCTAGTCTTTGGGGATTGTTCATCGTGGCTCATTTTTTGAGACTGGGCATCTACAGTAGATTTATTTGGATACAGGGCAAAAAGTTTTACTGGTTTCATCTATATGTCAGCCTTTCATAAATAAGCTCTTATGCCTTGAGTTGTTCAAGATACGCTCCGCTCGTATGAAAACATTTGGATACGGTTTGACTATGAAAATTTAGCCAGATTTTGTGGACCATTCATGTTTGCTTCAGACTTAAATTTTGCTTCGAAAAACCATATCAAGTTCTCATAGTATAGTGGGGGATCTGGTATTCACCCAATATCAACTCGTGGCATAAGAGACCTCTTGGCTTAGTCTGAGATAGCCTGATGGCTCTTAAATCGTGACTAATATTGATTAAAAGCAGTGAACCTTTGCGTTTTCGAAGCTAACTATCCTGATTCAAGCAAAGCGATTTTTTTGTGGTGTTGAGCCCTGATTTTATGACTGAAAATTGTTTTGCCAGAATTTATTCTCAATCGACGTATTGTGTATCTCTTGGTTGGATTAACACCTCATTTTTGATCGAAACTCCTACACTTAGAGCGAGGAAGAGTGAATCCATGAGGCTTCGATTTTGCCTGCTTCTTGGTGTGCTTATTACGCTCATGAGAAAAAGCGTTGATCTGGAACTCGCTAAACCCTGCTAGGCCTTGAATGAGGCTTTGAAATGAAGGATAGGCGTATGGAATTCAAAGATTACTACAACATCCTTGGCGTGAAGCCTGATGCGGGAAGCAAAGAGATCAAAGCGGCCTATCGTAAGCTCGCGCTGAAATACCATCCTGATATGAATTCTGATGCTCGAGCTGAAGCAAAGTTTAAAGAACTGGCTGAGGCGTATAAAGTTTTAAAACATCCCAAACGACGTGCTGAATACGATCAACTTCGCCAATATGGACAGCAGTCAAGTCACGGCTTTCGCCCACCACCGGGGTGGCGAAGTACCAGTTACGCTGAAGAGCCTGATCGCGAGCAATTCGAAGGTGATTTTTCTGAGTTTTTTAATTCAATTTTTGGTCAGCATCGGGCTACATTTCGGCAGCGGGCTTCAGCTGCGCCGCAACGCGGTCAGGATATCGAGATTGAACTGCCGCTATTTTTAGAAGAAACCATTCAACAAACGCATAAAACCATCGAGTATCAGCTGCCGGTGTTTGGTAACGGGCGGCTTGAGCATGTCACCAAGCAATTGAAGATTAAAGTGCCGATGGGAAGTTGCGATGGTGAACGGATCCGAGTGCCAGGCCAGGGGCACCCCAGTTCCAGTGGTGGCTTTGCGGGCGATCTCTATTTGCATGTTCGTTTAGTACCGCATCCGCTGTTTGATGTGCAGGGACATCATTTGTATATCTCATTGCCCTTGTCCCCATGGGAGGCCGCTTTAGGCACCAAGGTGACACTGCCCACCCTTGAAGGGAAAATCAGTTTATCGATCCCTGCGAATACTCAAGCAGGGCGCAAATTGCGAGTGAAGGGTAAAGGCTTAAGAAGTAAAAATGTCACTGGCGACTTATTTGCGGTGGTCAGCATTGTGATGCCAAATAAAGCGACGCCACAGCAACAAGCGTTATGGCAGGCGCTGGCCTCTAGTAGTCACTTTAATCCCAGAGCAGCGTGGAGGGAATGAGCATGAGTGAAGCTTTCGTCAATATATCCTTCAATGAACTCTGCCAACTTGCAGGAATAGAGCGTGATGTGCTGATTAATGTGGTGGAATACGGCATTGTTCAGCCACTAAGGGGGGAAGGGATAGAGCGCTGGATATTCGATACTACGAGTCTTCATTGGATCAAAAAAGCGGTGCGGCTTCATCAAGACTTAGAAATAGATTGGGTGGCGGTCGCCATGGTGGTTAACTTGTTGCAACAAAATGAAAATTTGTTAAAGCAAAATCAAGCTTACCAGAGACAGCTTCAGCGTTTTATCGGCGGCTAGCTAGTCTCTGGTGGTGATTGGTTCATGATTTGTCAGTTAGGTGAAGCTCAGCACTGTCCTTTATTGGTGTGGCAGTGTATCTGTTTGTTCGATGAATTGTTGAAACTGTTCGATAAACCAGATGAGCTTCGGATCCTGATAGCGGGTTTTATGCCAATATAAATTGAGTTGGTAGTTAGGAAGTTTAAAGGGCAAGGGACTTAGGCTTAAACGAAGTTGTTGTTGCATCTGTTGAGCATAGCGATGGGGGAGGGTTAGTAAATAGTCGGTATTTTGCACAAAATAGGGAGCCGCTAATACACTGGCAGTTTTAATCGCAATCTGTCTCTTTTTTCTTATTTTGGCCAAGCTAATATCTACGATGCCGCGGGATTCGTTCCAAGGTGTGACTAGAATATGTTTATGTTCTAAAAATTGTTGTAAGTTGAGTGGGCCTGGGGTTCCTCGCTGCGCACAACGAGCATTAACATAGTGGTCTTCAAGCCAAGTTAAGCGCATTAAACTTTCGCTACTCTCTGGCTGATGGCTGAAACCACAGGCCAAGTCGAGCTCTCCCGATTTAAGCGCTGCTTCTGGTAGGCGTTGTTCTAATTGTAGAAACTCAATATTAATTGCTTTAAACCCTTGGCTTAAGTGAGCGGTAAACGCTTGCATACACCAAGAGCTATAGTCGGTGGTGGCGATTTTAAAGTTGTGGGTTTGCGTCGGCGAAAAGGCTTGAGATAACTCAAAACCCTGATTGAGCATGGTGAGTGCTGGCATCACATGTTCAGCCAAACGTTGGGCATAGGCTGTGGGTAGCATTCGGTTTTCGATACGAACGAACAGCTCATCGCCTAGTCGTTCTCGTAGGCGAGTGAGCGCATGACTACAGGCCGATTGACTCAGCTTAAGTGTTTCGGCGGTGACGGTTACAGAACCTGTTTGATATAAACTGGCAAATAGCTTCAGTAGATTGAGATCAATATTAGGAAATTTGTCCATGCACACTCTTCATTTGTCGTCTGCATATAATGCACTGTATTCATGAAGCTATAGAGCTTACACTCTCCCTACTTTGAGTCAACAGGATAAGCAAATGCCCTTAAATATTAGACCCGCAGAAAAAGTCGATGCAGCGACAATTTTAAATTTTATTCAGCAGCTCGCAAATTATGAAAAGGAGCCGGAAGCGGTAGTGAATAGTGTTGCACAAATAGAACAACGTTTATTTGGTTCAGAGATCCATGCCCATGCGCTCATCTGCGAACAGGATGGTGTGGCGATTGGTTTTGCGGTGTATTTCTTTAACTACTCGACTTGGCTGGGTCAATATGGCCTTTATTTGGAAGATCTTTATGTGTCTCAAGATCAACGCGGTCAAGGGGCGGGTAAGGCTTTAATGGCCTATTTAGCTCGGCTTGCGGTGGCGAAAGACTGTGGCCGTTTTGAATGGTCGGTATTAGATTGGAATCAAAGCGCCATTGATTTTTATCATAGTATTGGCGCTCAGCCACAAGATGAATGGATTGCTTATCGCTTATCGGGTAAAAATCTAAAGCTTTTTGCTAGTATTGAAGGCTAGTTGTTGCTTTCTTTTTTTGCTTAAAGTTGCCGCTTTGAACGGCGGTGAGTATGCTGAGCTTTGGTGAGTAAATCAGAGCATGGTGTTCGTTGGGATCTCACCATTGCAGCGCAAGGCCTTGCGCCGAATCTTCAGGCTCCTTTGTTCAATGTTGGAAGATTAATTGTGAATTGAACGCGGCAAGCCCCGTGAATTTGTTTGGATCTCTATTCAGGCGTTGAAAAGTACCGTAACAGCGAAGTGTTGGGCAACTGCCCGTTTTTATAACAAAGCCAGCAATATATCCAGCTGGCTTTTTTGTTTTGAGCCGTTTGCGCTTGTTTGGAAACTCTCCCGTTATTTTCTAGTCTCTATATCTGTGATTTTGCTCATAAATTCTCCATCAAATGATTGAGTACCGATGAGTTCGTGCTACCTTGTTTCCAATATTCAAAACATGGTTCCAGCATTTTGGAAAAAGAAGTTAACATACCGGCTTTGAGTCGAACAATCAGTATTATCGACGTATTGGTCGCTCATGGAAATCTCAGTGCCAATCAAATCATTCGCATCCTCGGCCTACCGAAAAGTTCGGTGTATAACTTATTAAATCAACTCAAGCGTGAGCGGATTGTCGATCAAGATAGAACCGGCCAATATGTGCTGGGTTTGAAGTTACTCGAATGGGGTGGGGCCGTTTCTGCACATCAAGATTTAAGAGACGTTGCCTATCAGCATTTGGAATCCCTTGCCAGCAAAACTGAAATGCTTTGTCATTTGGGGATTTTAGACAATGACACACCTATCTATTTAGTTCGGGTGGATAGCCTATCGCACATCCAGGTGAAAACCTGGGAAGGCAAACAACTTTGTATTTATCGTTCGTCTTTAGGCAAATGCCTTTTAGCCTATTTAGATAAAGCAAAGCAGCAACAGATTATCAAATCAATCAGTTTTGTCGATCATCTCCCCAATAGCATTGGTTCACGGGCCGAGCTTGAGCAAGAGCTTACGCGGATACGAAGCCTTGGGTGGGCGAAAGATGATGAAGAAGATGCCGCCAATATTCGCTGCGTGAGTGCACCGATTTTCGATAAGCATGGTGCCGTTATCGCAGCGATTTCTTTGGTGGGTACGGTGATGCACATTGGTGATGATTTTACCTTTGAAGACGCCGCCTCAGAAGTACGAAACACAGCAACCGCAATATCTAGAGAGCTAGGTTTTAATGGAGAAGTAAATTAATGAATAGACCCCCAAAAGTATTATGTGCCTTATTAACGCCATGGAAAGATCAGTCCCCCAATTTGGCCGAAATCAGGCGAATTGTCGATTTTCAAATTAAGCAAGGTTTGCTCGGAATTTTCCCAATCTCTTCTGTGGGAGAGGCCGGCATTATGAGTTTTTCTCAAAAATGTGCGGTGATTGAAGCAGTTTGTGCCGAAGCGAAAGAGCGGGTTCCTGTTTGGAGTGGTATTCCTTCAAATAACGCAGATGAGAGTATTCAATTGGCGGCTTTTGCAAAGTCACAAGGTGCCACCGGATTGGTGTTAATGCCACCGGCTTTTTATCCCTGCGATGAAGCCGCGATTATTAGTTTTGTAAGCAAAGTTGCAGCCTCGACAGACCTCCCCATCTGTCTTTATAACATCCCTTTTATGGCGGATCCGATTAATGCCGAAACGGCGGCAAAACTAGCCCGTTTAGCCAATGTTGTTGGAATTAAAGATTCTGGCGGTTGTTCCGTTAATTTCATGAAAATGCTGAGCTTATGTAAAGCGGTTGATCCTGAATTTAGGGTGATGACTGGCCGCGAAGAGTTCTTATATGGCTCGTTGATGCTTGGTGGTGATGGTTGTATGACCGCAACTTCAGGGGTGATGCCAGAAGTGATGGTGAAAATTAACGCTTTATTTGAAGCCGGTCAGTTTGATGCGGCTAAAAAGCTTCAATTCGCAGCGATGGAAGCGATGATGGCGATGTCCTCAATTCGTTTTCCGTTTGGCTACCGAATTGCAATGGAAGCTCGAGGATTCGATATGGGTCAATCCCCATTAACCCATACCGAATCAGACTCGAGCTACACGACTGCCAAGGTTCAGAGCTTGGCAATATTAATTAACACACTAGTCGAATTAACGGTCAATTAACGATCGGGAGTATATAACAAAATGACGTTACCTAAAATAAAAGAAATTCGTGCCTATTACATAGGCGGGGCGACAGGTAAAAAAGGCAATGGTGGTGCAGACTATCATGACCAACAAGGTGGGCATTGGATTGATGACAAGATCTGTACCCCGATGAGTCGTTATAAAGAATATGAACAGTCTCGACAGTCTTTTGGGATTAATGTGCTTGGTACCCTGATCGTTGAAGTAGAAGCTGACGATGGCGCCACAGGATTTGCAGTTTCGACCGCTGGTGAGCCCGGTTGTTTTATTGTTGAGAAGCACTTAAATCGTTTTGTCGAAGGCAAGTGTGTCTCTGACATAAAATTAATCCACGACCAGATGATCCGCGCGTCAATGTACTATAACGGTGGCGCAGGTCTGGTCATGAATGTCATTAGCTGTGTTGATTTGGCGCTTTGGGATCTATTTGGCAAAGTCACCCAGCTTCCGGTATTTAAATTACTTGGTGGGGCTGTGCGGGATGAATTGCAGTTTTATGCCACCGGGGCACGACCCGATCTCGCTAAAGAGATGGGCTTTATTGGTGGCAAAATGCCCACGCATTTTGGTCCGCATGAAGGTGATGCTGGGATCCGTGAAACCGTGAAGCAGTTTAAAGACATGCGAGATCTTTGCGGCGATGACTTTTGGTTAATGGCCGATTGTTGGATGAGTATGGATGCGAATTATGCAATTAAAACCGCTTGGGCGATGCATCAAGCAGGTGTTAATTTGAAATGGATCGAAGAGTGTTTTCCCGCCAATCAACATCAAGCTTATCGTGAGCTAGTAGCAAAAGCCCCACCAGGGTTGATGGTCACGACTGGAGAGCACCATGGCACCCTTGAGTCATTTCAAGAGTTATCTGAAACTGGGGTCAACATTATGCAACCAGATGTTGGCTGGTGTGGCGGATTAACCACGCTCGTAGAAATTGCGGCAGTGGCTAAATCTCGGGGCCAGTTAGTGGTGCCGCACGGCTCGTCCGTCTATTCTCATCACGCGGTGATTACTTTTACTAACTCACCTTTCAGTGAGTTTTTGATGACCGCGCCCAAAGCGGATCATACTCGTCCACAATTTGACCCTATTTTGATTAATGAGCCGGTTCCCGAGCGAGGTCGCATTCACAAAGACCAACTGGATAAGCCGGGATTTGGTGTTGAGCTAAATCGCGACGGTCTTACTCGCCCTTATACTCATTAATTATTAGGACTAGAGCAGGCGCGCTGCGTTCGCTCTAGTAATAAAAGGTCTTGTTATGAACAATTCATCATTGTTAGATTCTGCTGTCCATAAATCAATGGTCCGTCTCGTTCCATTGATGTTATTACTCTACATTTTAGCTTTTCTCGATCGAGCAAACATCGGCGTCGCGAAGGTTCAGTATATGGCTGATACCGGAATTGGTAGCGCCGCATTTGCCTCGGGGGCATCAATTTTCTTCTTAGCTTACGCCTTCTTGGGGGCTCCATGTAATTTGTTAATGAAGAAAGTCGGTGCCAAACGTTGGATCGCCTTTACCACCATCCTATGGGGCTTGGTTTCATGTTCGTTAGCGATTGCCGATACCGAAACTAAATTTGTGACCACTCGTTTCTTGCTAGGGGCTACAGAGGCTGGATTCTTCCCAGGAATGATTTACTTAACCTCTTTATGGTTCCCGCAAAAAAATCGCGGCACCATTATTGGTATGTTTTACGTGGGTCCCTGTATTGCCTTGGCTCTGGGTACCCCTTTTTCTGGGGCCTTACTCGAAGGTTTACACGGTTGGTTAGGCCATCCTGGTTGGTTTTGGATGTTCTTAGTGGAAGGTTTGTTAGCTGCTGCAGTCGGCGTATTTGTTTACTTTTATTTAGATAGTGAACCTAAACACGCCCGCTTTTTAAATGATGGTGAAAGAAAAGCCCTGATGCGCGAGCTGAGTCAAGAAGAGCAAAAATCGGTGGCATCGAGGATTTCTGATGCGATTAAAATTCCCCGGGTGTGGGCGCTCGCCATCGCTTACGGGGTGATCCAACTGTCGGTTTATGGTTTAGCATTTTATTTGCCTTCAACCGTTGCCAAGTTGATTAGCAGCGTTAATGTTACTTTTATTTCAACCCTTGTTGCAGCTATTCCTTGGGTGGTTGCAGGTTTTGCAACTTATTATATTCCTCGTTATGCGGCGAAGCGATTTGCTGAAGCGCATTATGCCGCCTTGGTATTAACAATTGCAGGGATTGGGGTTATTGGTTCTGCGGTGTTGAGTGCTTCTCCGGTTGCCTCTATCTTTTGTTTGTCTTTGGCAGCTTCCGGCTTTATTGCGGTTCAGCCGATGTTTTGGACGATGCCAAGCGCGATACTTTCCGGTAGTGCTTTAGCAGCAGGGATCGGTTTTGTGAACATGTTCGGTGCCTTTGGTGGCGCTTTGGGGGCTCCGGTTCGCGAATTTGCGGAACCAATATTTGGCAACCCGATGGCCCCTCAGATAGTGATGGGAGTGACAGCGATATTGGGCGCAATTTTGATTTACAGTTTACGTCCGCAACAAGCAGGCTCACAGCAGCCTATAGCCGAAGAGGTGATCGCTAAATAATGAACATGTAAATAAGGCGGCTTTAAAGCCGCCTTATTTTAGTTGGGATATGACAGCTCCGAGTCGCTACAGTACCCACTTCCAAATGATGAATAAGGCTAAGAAGCCGAAAAGATAAATCAGGCCAAGGTAACTGACGACCCGTAATCCGAGTCCACCTTTCAGCTCCGTTTTAATGGCCGCTGTGTTGACTAACTTGTGGTTGAGCCAAGCAAACATGGGGGTGGTCATAAAGGCGAGTGTCATGGCAAAGCCTAACATCGCTAATAAAGCAGATTTAAAAAATAATATAATCCCAAAGCTCACCACCGATACCACCAGCAACCAGCGCACAAATTGGCTATTGGAAGCCTCTGGTTGGCCTTTCAATAAAGAAAAACCTTCGGCGAGGGCTCGCGAATAGCCATCGTATACGGTGATCGACGAGCCAAAAATACACAAGAAAGCAATCACTGCGATGAGGTAGCGTGACCACTCGCCAATGGTACTGGCATACAAGCTCACTAATTGGTGAGAAAAACCAATGCCTCCAGCAGCTAAGGTTTCACCGCTGCCATTGAGAACTAATGCACCTAAGGCTAAAAATACTAAGGCCAATAACATTGTCGTCATATAACCGAGATTAAAGTCAAATAAGGCTGACTTGGCGGTGACTTTTTCATTTTGACACTGCTGCTTTAACCACAGTGAGGTAATGCCTGAAATTTCGATGGGGGCGGGCATCCAACCCATAGTGACCACTAAAAATCCAATGGTGGCCATATTCCAAGGCGAGGGCGCCTGATAATCTGCCGGAGCGACCGGCCCTTGATACCAGGCCATGGCGGTTGCACTCAGCGTTGCCACCACCAATGCCGCCATGATTATTTTGGCAACGTTGTTCAGCGCCGAAAAGTGACCCGCAATTAAGATGACTAAGCTTGCGGCTAAAATGATGGCACATAACACCGGCATGGGTAAGGCTACCGGCACAAAATAACCTAATAGACTAGCGGCAAACATGAGTAAGGCTGCCGAGTTCACCACGGCGGCGATACAATTGAGTAAAAAGGCTGTCAGCAGGTAGCCTTTGCCCATGCTCATATAACCCTGTTGCAGGGTTTGCTGAGTACTGATGGTATAACTGACACTCGCTCGGAAGAAAGGGTATTTAAATACGTTCACCAGAAAGATTAACAAGGCCAACTGCCAGCCAAATTTGGCGCCCGCCTGGGTGGAGGCAACTAAATGGCTGCCGCCAATGGCGGCGGTAGCCATTAAGATCCCGGGTCCAAGTAGCTGAATGATTTTTTGTAAAGATTGCACGGGGGAAGTTGTTGTGTTGGGAATACTCTGTTCCACTGGGGCGTCCTGTTGCTAAGTGTTGTGTTTATGTTTGGGTGTTTAATAATTATTCGAACATTGTAAAGCAAATATTCCATTTACAAAAAGCTTAGTTTTTAGCAAATGTTAACTGCCTCCCGCTGGGTGGTGGCCTTCGAGATATATCATCGATAAAAATGCAGTACGAAAAAATAAAAAACCAGCTTCATGAGAAGCTGGTTTTTAATTCAAGCAGACGCTTTAAACGCGGTCGTTTATTGACAAGTATCTGGCGCTAATTTAATGATTTCAGCTGCGCTGAGAGCGTCGTTGGCAACATAAGGGCTTAAACCTCCTTTACCAGCGGTCGCATAAACATAGTCGGCCAGGTCTTGGCTAGTTGCCATCATGTTTACGTTAATGGTGCTTTGACTCGCGGCATCATATCTGGCAAGCATATCAGGGACGTTACCGATTAATACGGATGAGCCATCGAGGCTGCTACCAGAACCCTGGGCCTGACAATTTGCGTTTGATTCGTAAACCTTGGTGCCACTGACCTTAAGACTAGAACCATCGTCGTAGACTAGTTTTGTGCCGATGATACTTTTGATCCAATAGTCAATATCATCTTTTTTCGCGTTATTGGTGTTGTTTAAGAACATATTATTTTCAAATAAGATGCTACCTGCTTTACGAACACTCAATACATCTTTTCGATAACCATAAAACACGTTGTTAAACATGTGTGACTGACCCCAGCGTAACAGCGGTACTCGACGTCCGGTGTTAAACTCCGAAGCAGCGTAAGAAGCATCATCGGTTACAAATAAGTTATTGTGAATTGTGGTTCGAATATTGGCATTCACCGGACGGCTATCACTTGAACCATGTAAAGCCGCGCGTTTCACGTTTTTCAATTTGTTAAATGAAACGGTGATGTTATAAGCACCTTGCTTCACATCGAAGGCGGAATCGCCAGTGTGGTCAAAGGTGTTTTGATGCAGCCAAATATCGTGCGATTGACCAGTTGAACGGATCATATCCGGATCGGCTTCATGGTCTTCGGTGTGGCCACCGCCAACAAAATGCACGTTGCTAATGATTACGTTTTCGGACGGGGTATCGTCGCCATTACCAATTTCAAAACCGCTGTATTTAAAGTTGGCGTTCGCGCCACGTCCATCGATGGTAGTATTAGAGTGGATCATTGGAACTGCCAGCGCACTCTTCACATTGCTGTTATCAACGTTTAGTTTGATGTTGAAGAAGGTATTATCACAGTCGCTGCTGGAAACATCGTGATTGGTACACCATAATTCAGCGTCTAAACATTCGGCTTTGCTCGCATTGTCCAGAGCGCTGAGCACTGCAGGCTCCTCACAGGCTAAACGGTACATCGCAATGTTGGTATCGGCTTTAAAATCATCCTTATCAAATACAATCCAGTTGTAGGCATCGCTGCTAATTGCATTGAGTATTTGTTTTTCAACCAGCGAGCCATCTGTCGGCTTTTTGATGACAACCAAGTTACTATTACCACCTACATCATAACCGCCCACGGCTTTGCTACCGTAACCCACCGGCTTACCCAAGCTAGAGGATAAACACTCAACCTTCTCTTGTTCGCTTAATGAAGATTCGTCCCAATTCACATCAGCGTTTGTCACCAAGTCATGACAAGCGTTAATCGTGCTTGAATCTATGGTGGCGTGATACGCGGCACTGAGGTGCTCAGTCCCTGCCTTATCAGTGACACCTAACCAGTAGTAGTAGCTGCCGTCGGCGAGATTTTTATCGCTGTAACTGACGTTATCGATGTTGGATTGAATAGCGTTGCTACCCTCGAAGGTGGCGTCGGTATCACGGTAAACTTTCTGATTTGTAACCTCAATACTTCGAGCCGTCCAGTTTAAAGTGACTGAGGGACCAGCCGTTTTACCACTGAAAGTGAGAGTTGGTTCGGAGGAGGGCGTCGAGCCACTGCTGGAAACTTTGAAATCTGCAACCGTTGCAACTCCTGTCGAGCTGAGAATTTCGAAGGTGAGGCTATTGGTCTTGATGGTACTGATGTTGATGGTGCCCGCACCAGAACCCGACATGATCACCGAATCACTGCTTGCCTTGGCATTCACACCCACCGTAGTGTTTGAGCTATCTTGATTGATTAATTGCCACGCGCCGATGTGACCTTGATAATTAGCGGCTTCAGTGATGGTGACTGAGCTAATGTTTTGTTGCGCTGGCCAGGTAATAGAAACAGAACCAGTTGCGCCAGCTGGAGCCCAATAGCTGCTAAGGTCATTGTCAATAACGTTGTCGTAGCTGGTGCCATTGGCGAGGCTGCTACCAGTGGCGGTTGCACTTGGCGTGCTGTTTGGTGTGCCACCGTCAGAGGAACCCCCGCAGGAGGTGACAGCTAACAATAACAAGTAGCCCAGTGGCTTCATTGTTAGTGTTTTACCCTTGCTTATCATGATACTAGTCCTTATTTATCAAAACACTTTATCTGCGAGAACGATTACTTATTGTGAATAACCGTACTGTTTTTGGTTGATATTTTACTGAGGTTTAAAGAACCACATAATGTTCGATCTAAATTTATGTATAACTAAATAGTTAAATTTATCAAAAATAAAATAACGAGCGAATTTAAAAGAAACATCGGTTCAAAAAAATTAGCGTGTGATCATTATAACGACAAAGCCTTAAATATAGCCATGATGAAAATATTCAATATTTGCGGTAAGTCACTAAATTACTCGCGAAATTTTAATGATTGAGTCTTTGGGGTGCAGAATTGAATTTTTGAGGAGCGGTTATCAACTTGATATTTTTAATTATTTGTTTCGTCAATAAATTCATTCAAAATATGATCGATTTTTAGTGGCAGTGGGTGGATGAGACTCGCTTTATTAAGCGATAAGCCTCGGTGAAATGATAACTGCTAGCTCTTTGAATGGGTTGTCGCGATAGCTTCAGATGGTTATCGGAGAAAGAACTAGTATGAAAGATAAAAAGCCAGCCTCGCTAGAAGCTGGCAGTATTTAGTTTATTGAAGCATTATTGGCAAGAAGAGGGGGCCTGCGCAATCACTTGTTGGGTGGATAAAGCCGCAGGGGATAAATAGGGTGTTAAACCGCCTTTACCTGCTGTGGCAAAACTGTATTGCGCCAAATCGTCACCAGCACTGAAGCGATTACTATTAATTACGCTTTTACTGCTGCTGTCGTAGCTGGAAAACATATCTGGGGTCGTTCCATAAGACGCACTTAAATCGCCAGGATTGCCTTGAAGCTGGCAATTGGCATTGGCGTACCAAACATAGCTTCCACTGATCTCTAAGCCGCCTTCGCGATAGTCACGTAATAAAGTTTCAAGCCAGTAATCCATGTCATCACCCTTGCTGTTGTTGATATTATTCAGGAACATATTATCTTCAAAAGCAATTCGACCACCCACGCGTACACTCAGCAGGTCTTTACGATAGCCATAGAATACGTTGTTAAACATATGTGATTGGCCTCGACGCATTAGTGGCACTCGACGCAGGCCATTGTAGGCACTGTCACCAAAATGCTCATCGGTGGTAATGAACAAATTATTATGAATGGTGGTGGTGATTTGGTCGTTCACGGTTCGGCTATCGCTAGAACCATGTAAGGCAGCACGTTTTACATTGATCAATTTGTTAAAGGATACGCTAATATCGTAAGCGCCCACTTTCACATCAAAGGCTGAGTCACCCGTATGCTCGAAGGTATTTTGGTGGATCCAAATATTATGCGACTCTCCTGTAGAGCGCAGCATGTCGGGATCAAGATTGTGGTCTTCGGTGTGGCCAACACCAATGAATCGGTTGTTGGTGACAATTACATTTTCGGTGACATAGGTGCTACTACCACTGCTGTCTGCACCCATTTTGAAACCACTAAATTCAAAAGTAACTTTGCTGGTGCGTCCATCAAGGGTGGTATTGGAGTCGATCATCGGAATTTTGAGTGCATTTAGACTCTTATCGTTGAGCTTATCGTTAAAGAAGGTATCGTCACACTCATCACTTGCTACACCATGGTTCGAACACCAAAGTTGTGGGTTTAAACATTCCGCTTCGCTGGCACCATCTAAGGCATCGAGTACATCGCCATTGCTACAACCGAGGCGGTACATGGCAACGGTTGTGTCTGTGGCGAAGTCGTCTTTATCGAAGACTATCCAGTTATAGGCAGGAGAACTAATCGCGTTGAGGATTTGTTGTTCAACAGAAGTACTACTGTTTTTAGTAATCACAACAAGGTGACTGCCGCCATCAGGGTTGTAGCCCCCGGTGGTTTGACTACCGAAGCCGACAGGCTTACCTAACGATGTAGCTAGACACTCGACGATTTGTTGTTCTGTTTGTAAGGATGATTCCCACCAGTTGATTGAAGGGTCGTTGACTAGTTGATTACAATCGGCATCAAGATCTACATTGCCGGAGTCATCCGATACATTGACGGTCGCTGCAGTGGCGTCAGTATTGTAATTATTTCCTTCACTGTCGGTGAATTTAATCCAGTAGTAGTAAGTCCCATTTGCTAGGCCGCTATCGGTATAGGTGTTTGCGGTTATTCCCGAGGCTATTCTCACTCGTCCAGACGGATCGGCGTCGGTATCGCGATAAATTTGCTGACTCGCAAGATCAATGCCGCTGACACTCCAATTGAGTAATACGGAGTCGTTGCTGACCGAACTTGATAATGATGATTCAAAAGAGGGTTGTTCCGGTGTTGTGCTACCGCTACTACTATAGGTTTCAAATTCAGCCACGGTGGCTAAACCGGAAGCGCTGAGGATTTCGAAGTTAAGCTTTTTGGTGCTTATCGCGTTGAAATTTATGGTTCCAGCTCCAGAACCAGTGGCCAGTACCGTGCCGTCATCATTATTGACGAGCTGCCATGAACCGATATTTCCCTGATAGCTTGTGGCTTCAACAATGGCGACAGAGGCAACACTAACTTCGCTACTCCATTTGATTGAAATTCTGCCACTACTGCCGTTGGGTGCCCAATAACTGCTTAGATCACCGTCTCGAACATTTCCATAGCTGGTGCCACTGGCCTTGCTACTACCATCGGATCCGGCTCCGATACTTAGATTATCTGCGGCTAGCAATGCATTTGAGTTGAGTGTTAGCACCGATAACAGTAAGTATCCCAAGGGCTTGAGAGTGCCTACGTTGGTTTTACTAATCATTGATTTAGTCCTTTATCATGTAGTTTTAGTCAATTGATTCGTTCAATTTTTGTATAGGGTATTTTTGTTATATTTATTTATGATGGTTCGATGATGCCTCCGATCTGTATTTTCTAAATGATTACGTTTTTTTGATAATATTTTAGTAATAGCCATTTATTATCAAAATACTGGTTTATTAAAAGTAAATATTTGTTTCTTTTGTGAGCAGTTATTACATTTAGATAAGATGACAAAAATAGCAATAAGGTTTTTGACAAAAACATTAAATAGGTGTTGTGGATCACTTTCTATTGTTTAGTTGTGTGGACTTAGTCGCAGTATATTGAAGGGAGAAATATGCTTTTATAAAGAATAAAGTCAGCAATTTGATATGCTGACTTTAAGTGATTGATGGTTAGTTGGGTTGGCTTAGCTTGCCGATTTGGCAATCAGCAGGTCGCCATGTAAGGCGACAAATTTATCGTACAACTGCTCTTCGCTTTCGACATAAGCTGGGTTAACGCTGATGCAGTCGATAGGACAAACTGCGATGCAAGTTGGCTGTTCATAGTGGCCTTTGCATTCGGTACAACGCGCAGGATCAATGACTGTCATCCTGCCATCGTAGGAGATGGCCTGATTCGGGCATTCTGGCTCACACATGTCACAGTTGATGCATTTTTTGCTAATTTGTAGCGCCATGCTTAACCTTTGGCGCTTGCTGTTTGATGAGGGTTACGGGTATTTTGCCCTGATTGTAGATTGCGCATCAACAATGCATGCGCTAAGTCTACATTTTCGGGAACTGGCAAAAACACGGTATGTCCGCTGCCTTTTGCATCATCGATGAGCTCACCTTTTTTATTTTCAAGATGCTCCAGTTTGAAGCTCAGGTTCCCTTGAGGGGTCATCAACTCGAGCGTATCACCTAAGATGAATTTATTTTTTACGGTGACTTCGGCCAAGCCATTCGGATTGCGTCCGGCCACTTCGCCAACAAATTGTTGGCTATCACTGATTGAATAACCGTAGTCGTAATTTTGATACTCGTCGTGAGTATGACGACGCAAGAAGCCTTCGGTGTAACCACGATGGGCTAAGTTTTCTAAGGTGCCCATTAAATTTGGGTCGAATGGCTTACCAGCCACCGCATCATTGATCGCCTGACGATAGACTTGAGCGGTGCGAGCACAGTAGTAGAAAGATTTGGTTCGGCCTTCAATTTTAAGTGAGTGCACCCCCATTTTTGTTAAACGTTCGACGTGTTGAATCGCCCGTAAATCTTTCGAGTTCATAATGTAAGTGCCATGCTCGTCTTCAAAGGCGGGCATATACTCGTTGGGGCGCCCTTGCTCTTGGAGTAAGAAGACTTGGTCGCTGGGTGCGCCTGCACCTAAGGTCGGCTCTACGATTTGCGGCTGAGCGGCGATAATGTCACCCACTTCGTTTTCTTTGGCTTCGTGAGCGTTATATTTCCAACGGCAGGAGTTGGTGCACGTTCCTTGGTTGGGGTCGCGTTTGTTAATGTAGCCTGATAACAAGCAGCGGCCAGAGTAGGCCATGCAGAGGGCACCATGGACAAAAACTTCTAATTCCATCTCTGGAACTTTCATCCGAATTTCTTCGATTTCGTCTAAGGATAGCTCGCGGGACAAAATTACTCGTTCAACCCCTTGCTGTTGCCAGAACTTCACCGTTGCCCAGTTGATCGCATTCGCCTGAACTGAGAGATGGATGGTTTGTTCAGGAAAAGCTTCTCGCACCATCATGATCATACCAGGATCCGACATAATGAGAGCATCGGGTTGCATCGCGATGACGGGTTCAATGTCACGTAAATAGGTTTTTAGTTTGGCGTTATGCGGCGCGATGTTACTTACCACATAGAGCTTTTTAGCTTGCTGGTGTGCTTCGTTAATCGCCAGTTCAAGGTTCTCATGATTAAATTCGTTATTACGTACGCGTAATGAGTAACGAGGTTGGCCTGCATAAACAGCATCAGCGCCGTAGGCAAAAGCGTAACGCATATTTTTTAGGGTGCCAGCAGGTGACAGTAATTCTGGTTTGAACATCAAAGCTCCGGGTCTGAGTCGAATCATTGAGAATGGCTGCGAGCAGCACAATAAGGGCGCGCATTTTACGCTTTGCTAAAGGGGCTTGCAATGGCTTTGTATGAAAAATCACCAACCATTAAGTAACTACTTGAAAGTATGTTAATGGTTGGTGAAATAGGTAAGTTTAAATGAGGACTTAGCTGGTTAATTCGCCGCCTAGGGCTGCAATGAGATCAGGGATCATTTTACTGAGTTCGCCGCTGGTCAGGGCAAAGTCGGCATCGAAGCGTGCCGCTACATCGCTTTTGTCGATGTCTTCATTTTGTTCGGTGATGGTATCGGTGAACTTCACACCTTTGATACTCATATCTTCACTGAGGATAAAACGTATTGATTCAGCCCAAGTTAGTTCTAGTTTAGTTACAAATTTATCGGCATCTAAATGCACTTTAATTTCGTCACTGAATAAGTCTTGTTCTTTACAGCGAATAATACCACCACCTTCTAGGGCGCTACGTAACTCGGCTTCTTCGCCCAATTCAAAATTAGCCGGAACCAGCTTTTCGTTTAACCAGTCGGTCATGGTGACATCGGCTTGGTTTGCTAACTTAATTGGTGTCACAGGTAAGCTGCCTAAGGATTTTCGCAACAGCGAGACGACTTCTTCGGCTTTCTTTACGCTACCCGCATCAACCGCAATTAAGTCGTTTTCTGGACTAATCCAAGCGTAAGTTAAATTGGTTCTGGAAAAGGCTCGAGGTAATAAGCTCAGTATAATTTCTTCTTTCAACGCATCTTTTTCGGCTTTTTTAAGCGGGCGTTGTTGCTCTTGTTCAATAAGTTCAATTTTATCTTGTAAGGTATCGCGGATCACCGAAGCAGGGAGCATTTTCTCTTCTTTCTTGGCGCATACCAAGTATTCGTTCCCGACAACATGAATCAAACTTTGACCGAATTTACCCATGGGGGCTACCCAACCAAACTTGCTTAGGTCTTGGCTTCCGCAAGGGCTAAAGCTTAGCTCGTCTAAGGTAGCGTCTAGCTTTTCTGGTTCGAGTTCCAGTTCTTTGGTGATTCGAAACAACATTAGATTTTTAAACCACATAACGGATTGGCTCTTTGTCAAATAAGGGGCGCTATTCTAACAAAACTACCGTACTTGTCAGTGGCCATTTTCGTTTTTTTAGTTTGAGCTTTGACTTGCAAGACGCAATGATTGATTTTGTTGTCGTCGCGGATCCAGATTTGAACAGTTTGTTAATGATTTGTGATCTGAATCGAAATCTCGCACATGAAATAGGAGCTGACTCACATCGGCATGGCGCACGATTATCCATACTCAAAATCCACTTATTCAGTTGATGAATGCCTAAATGACATTTTCCAAGTTTGCTTCGACTTTAAGCTTACGCCAAGCCAAAACCTCCGACAGCGATGAAATTAGTGATATTTGGCTGGCGGCAAGTTTACGAGCGCATGACTTTTTGCCGAGTAGATATTGGTGGGAGCGGCAAGAGGCCTTACAACGTTTGTATCAATACGAATCGGAAGTGTGGGTGGCCGAAGTGTCTCAGCAGGTGTGTGGTTTTTTAGTTTTGGTACAGCATCAGTTGATTGCTTTGTTTGTCAGCCCATATTGGCAGGGCAAAGGAATTGGCTCTCAGTTACTGGCGTTGGCAAAACGTCTTCGTTCGCATCTTCAGTTACATTTGTTTGTCGACAACGTAGCGGCTTATCAGTTCTATTTACGGCATCGTTTTCAAGTATTGCGTTACCGGTCCGAGCGTTATACTGGCTATCCCTTGGTACATATGGGATTTGGAGCTTACCCTAAAATGAGCGCCAGGGCTTAAGTCCTGGCGCTTGATCGCATTTTGCCGAATTTACTTGCCGTAAAGATTTTCAAAGCAGTAGTTGGTTGCGTCAACGAAACCTTCGACACTGCCGCAATCAAAGCGTTTACCTTTAAATTTATAAGCCATGACACAGCCGTTTTGGGCTTGAGTTAACAGTGCGTCGGTTAACTGAATTTCGCCATTTTTACCGGCGGGAGTATCGCGTAATAAATGAAATATGTCTGGGGTGAGAATATAGCGACCGATCACCGCTAAATTGGATGGCTCCTCGCCCAATGGTGGTTTTTCGACCATCGACGTCACTCGAAATAAATCATCTCGTAAGGCTTCGCCTTCGATCACGCCATATTTATGGGCCTCTTCTTTTGGTACTTCCATAACGGCGATAATCGAACAGCGGAATTGTTGATATAGTTTTGCCATTTGCGCAAGAACACCACCGTCATCACCAAAACATAAATCATCGGCTAACACTACGGCGAAGGGTTCTTGACCAATTAAAGTCTCACCACATAACACGGCATGTCCCAGGCCCATCATTTTTTTCTGGCGGGTATAGGTACAATTAACATTGTCGACTAGGTGACGAATTTCTTTGAGGTAGGCTTCTTTACTGGTGCCGGCGATTTCATTTTCGAGCTCGTAACTGATGTCGAAATGATCGGCGATGGCACGCTTGCCTCGGCCTGTGATAAATGCCATATCACTCATACCCGCAGCAACGGCTTCTTCGACGCCATATTGAACCAGGGGTTTGTTAACGATGGGAAGCATTTCTTTAGGCATTGATTTAGTGGCCGGTAAAAAGCGGGTTCCATAGCCTGCTACCGGAAATAGACATTTCTTTATCATGGACATAGCAACTCCTTGTATCCTTTCAACGAGGCTCGTTTCAAGCCTAAGCTTAGTGTTATTGAATATCTAAGGTAAACGCAGCAAGAGCGATGCCAGTGTCGTTGCGCATGGTCGTTAAGCGTTTGTTTTAGAATTGTTTTATATGAATTCACTTGGTTTGGCCAGAGGCTTCCAACGATTCAATTGCACTGCTTTAGTGCATATTTATCGGCTGAACCAAAATAATGCATTAAAACGGGACAAAGGGCACTAAGTAAAGATAATTATTTTTTATGTTAATAGTCGTTGGTTGTTTATTGATTGTTTTTTATATATGAAACAACGTATTACATCGGTTTTAGTTAACCGGGATTGATTATTTACGATTGGCACGTTACTTGGAGAGTTATATTCCAATACGTACAATGTTGATCACTGAGGGCTGTCTATGCAAAAACTCGAACACCTATTACAGCAAATTTTTGGTGATTCTGTACCTGAGTCGCTGGGCCATGACATTGGCTTAAAGATAGAAGCGGCTAAATCCACCTTTCCTCGTTATCAATCATGGTCGGAACAAGATCTGATTTTGATCAGTTATGGGGACAGTGTGTTGACTGAAGGCCTATTACCCTTGTCAAGTTTGCATCGGTTTTTAGGTGATTATTTAGAAGGACTGATTAGCGCCGTTCATATATTGCCTTTCTTTCCGTTTAGCTCCGACGATGGATTTTCGGTGATTGATTATTATCAAGTCAACTATAGCCTGGGGGATTGGCAAGATGTTGCGGCGCTCAATCAGGACTTTGAGTTGATGTTTGATTTGGTGATGAATCACTGTTCCAGACAGAGCCTTTGGTTTAATGATTTTGTAAATGGTTCGGGGGAAGGGAAAGATTACTTTATCGAGTCTGATCCCTCGCTGGATTATAGTGAAGTGACTCGGCCGCGCACTAATCCTTTAATTGTTGATGTTTATACTAGAAAAGGCTTAAAGCATGTTTGGGCCACCTTTAGTGATGATCAAATTGATTTAGATTTTTCAAATCCAAAGGTGCTATTAGCTTTTATCGATATTTTTATTTACTACTTAAATAAAGGTGGGCGGTTTATCCGTTTGGATGCGGTGGCTTTTGTTTGGAAACTACTCGGTACTAATTGCATTCACCTCCCGCAGACCCACGCGATTGTTAAGTTGCTACGTTGGGTGATGCAACAACTCGATCCAAACTTAGTCTTAATCACCGAAACTAACGTCCCTCACCAAGAGAATATTAGTTATTTTGGTGCTGGAGATGAGGCTCATCTGGTCTATCAATTTGCTTTACCCCCTTTACTGTTACACGCTTTAAATCGTGGTAACGGACACTATTTAACGGCGTGGGCTCGTGATTTAGCGGCATTGCCAGAAGGCTGTAGTTATTTTAATTTTGTCGCCTCTCATGACGGTATCGGTGTTCGGGCGGTGGAACAGATTATTCCGAAACATGAAATTTCCGATTTGGCGGAGTCGGTGCACAACTTTGGTGGTTTTGTCAGCATGAAATCTAATGGTGATGGCACTCAAAATCCCTATGAACTAAATATTTCTTTATTTGATGCCTTGCAGGGAACACGAACGGGCTCCGATCAGTGGCAGGTTGAGCGGTTTTTATGTAGTCAGATGGTGCTGTTAAGTTTACAAGGGATCCCGGGGATTTATATTCATAGCTTAACGGCGACCGCTAACGATCATTTACTGGTGGAGCAGACTGGGCGCACTCGTTCGATTAATCGTCATCGTTGGCAGCGTCAAGAGTTTGAAGATTTATTAGCTCAAGGGCATAGTGCGCAAGCTCAGGTGTTTCATCGTTATCGCGATCTGTTGGCTTTGCGTAAGTCGATCGCAGCCTTTAACCCGCAAGCGGCTCAGCGCGTTTATGATTGTGGCGATGCTGTATTTGTGCTGCAACGAGGTTTAGCGCCAAATGGAGGTGTATCTTTGTCACACGAAGCGCTATTAGCAGTCTTTAACCTCACAAAATATCCGCAGCATCTTGATCACTGTGCTCAGTTGCCACAGGCCTACTTAGGGGAATGTGAAGACTTACTTAGTGAAGAGCGGCTTAACTTAGTGGACTATAAACTGAAGCCTTATCAAGTATTGTGGTTATGCCCAGTGACAGATTAAGTATATTGGTTTACGCCTTATAAAAAACTCGGCCTTGATGCCGAGTTTTTTTATTTCAGAATTGGATATTCGGCTTAGCAGTTGTCTGCTTCAACCGCTTCATAGAGGCGTTCTAAAAAGTCAGGCGCTGCGCTTTGTACACGGTTCCAACTTGGGATGAATGGTGTCGCAGAGGGATTATCGAGGAAGGTTTCTCCTGCTGCCATAATTGCCTTGGCAAACAGTTCTACAGCGTCTTCTTCAGCATGGCGGTCAAGGGTTAAACCGTTAATCAGTGCATCGCTGTGGTAATTTTCGATAAAGTCTAAGGCCATTCGATAATAAGTCGCTTTTAAAGTGCGTAGCTTACCAGGACTAAAAGTGTGCCCTTGGGTGGCGAGCTTTCTAATCACCGCTTTACTGATATCGGTGGCCATCTTAGCAAGACCCGTATCTAGGTTGTCGATGCTGAGTTCTTGGTGCTTATGGTCATAAACATCGGCAATATCCACCTGACAAATGCGATTGGTTGAATGATTACGGAAGACTTCCGATAATACGCCAATTTCTAAACCCCAGTCGGAGGGAATGCGAATGTCATTAATTACATCTGATTGCATGGAGAACTCTCCAGCCAGAGAGTAACGGAAGCTATCAAGATATTCTAAGTAGTCATCATAACCTTCTATTTTTTTGAGCGCTTTCAATAAAGGCGTGACCAATAAACGCGCAACGCGACCATTTAATTTTCCATCGGCATGACGCGCATAAAAACCTTTACAGAATTCGTAGTTAAATAGCGGGTTGGCAACCGGATACATGAGTCGTGCGAGCATGCTTCGATCGTAGGTAATAATGTCACAGTCGTGCAAACCAATCGCTTTACTCTTACCCGACGCTAGGGCGTAGCCAAAGCAATACCATACATTCCGTCCCTTTCCGGCCTCTTTTGGAGCTAAGTTGAGTTCGGCTAGTTGCGAGTCGAGGGCTCGCAGGCGCGGGCCGTCGTTCCAAAGGATACGTACATGTTGCGGCAGCTCAGCAAAGTAGTTCTTGGCAAAGGCAAATTGCTCTTCGGTGGCGCAGTCTAAGCCAATGATTATCTCGCTGAGGTAGGGTACTTTCGCTAGCTCTGCCACAATCGTGGCGAGGGCTGGTCGCTCTAATTCAGAAAACAAAGAGGGGAGTACCAGACTCATTGGCCGAACCTTGGAAAAAGCCATCAACTCTTGTTCTAGCTCTTCTAGTGGGCGGTCAGTTAAGTTGTGTAAGGTCGTTACAATACCGTTTTGATAAAAATCAGCCATGGTTATGCTCCAGTTAAAAAAGAATGTAAAACTTGTTGTATCATTTTGTGCCAACCATAGGGCCCTGGGTGTGGGGCTAAACTGCAGTTAGGATGCTCTATATAAAGGGCGGGGGCGTGTTTGCGTGGAATTATCACAGCCAAGTCGGCTTGTTCTAACATACTGCGATCGTTTTCGCTGTCACCGAGCGCGAGATTAAAGAAACGATGTTGGTAGTACTGTTGGTAATGTTGATTTAACCAGCGCATCGCGTCGGCTTTGTCTAGGCGAGCCTTGATATGTAAAAAGCGTCCTCCTTTGATCACCGCTAAATTGTGTGCTTCCAATTTTTTTATAAATAATTCAAGTTGCTCTGGGCTGTCATTCCATAATACCGGTTCAGAGGCCATGCGTTGCTTGGCCAGTTGCGCCTCGTATTTATTGAGACCAGTGTGTAGTTGTACCTCTTCTGCATTCATATCATTAAAGCCCTGAAAGCGAAATTGGCAACGTTGGCGAAGTACGCTTAAGTATTGGCAAATGTCGGGGTAGCTAGGGCCAAATATTTTAATATTCCATTGTTGCTTGCCTACATTGAGGGGACTTAAGTCATCAATTTGTAAAGGGCTGTGCGAAGGGATACAAATGGCAGAGCCATTTTCGACCACGAAGGGCTGTTCAATTCCCAGTTTCTTTTGAAGTTCTAAGGCTTCCATTAAGGTTTTACTGGTATTAAAAATCACTGGAATGTTCAGTAGCTTTAGTTGTTTCAAGCTGGGCTGCGCGGGTTCGAAGCTATAAGAATCGTGGTCGAGTAAGGTGCCATCTAAATCGGTAAACACGAGCAGGTTGCTTGCATTGATTTGCAACTCTGCTGGAGATAGTTGTTTGGCTAAATACGGCATATGGCCTCAATATCGATGAATGATACATTTATTTATTAGAAGCAGGAGCAATGCCACAGTCGCTAAGTGCTACCTTAGTCAATAGATAAAACCTCTAATTATCATAAATTTACCATGATTTATTATGCCCTTTAGTCACTGAAGCTTGAGATTTGTTTTGCATTATTTTGGTGCAAAGCTTTGCTAATATTTAGGTGAAGCCCTTTATTGGTGCGAATATATATTTGTTGGGTGGTTTGACTTACACTGACTGCTGTCATAAATCTGTCATTAATACGTCGCATAATTGCCACAGTTTCTTAGATCGAGATAAAAGTAATGCCAAGGAAGATACTTGTTGTAGAAGATGAAGCTCCAATTCGTGAAATGCTGTGTTTTGTATTAGAGCAACACGGTTATGAGCCTATTGAAGCTGCGGACTATGAGCAAGCGATAGCAAAGTTAACTGAACCTTATCCAGAGCTGGTATTACTGGACTGGATGTTACCCGGTGGTAGTGGGATTTCTATTATTAAACATATGCGTCGCCATGACTTAACGCGTCAGATCCCAGTGATTATGTTAACCGCGAAAGGTGAAGAAGAAGATAAGGTTCAAGGTTTAGAAGCAGGCGCTGATGACTATCTTACCAAGCCTTTTTCTCCCAAAGAATTGATGGCGAGAGTGAAGGCAGTGATCCGTCGTATTTCACCGACATCTTTAGAAGAAACCATTGAAGTTCAAGGTTTACGTTTAGATCCAGTTTCACATCGAGTGAGTGTCGAAAATGAACCCTTGGATATGGGGCCTACAGAGTTTAAGCTATTGCACTTCTTTATGACTCACCCCGAGCGTGTTTATAGCAGAGAACAACTGCTAAATAATGTGTGGGGAACTAACGTGTACGTAGAAGATCGGACGGTTGATGTGCATATTCGTCGCTTACGTAAGGCTATAGGCCTACAAGGCTATGATCGTTTGATTCAAACCGTTCGAGGTTCTGGGTATCGTTTTTCAACTAGAGTGAAATAATACGAATGTTTGTGCCTTTTTCTTGGCAACGAGTAGTGTGGCGGGTCGCGTTGGTGTACTCGCCTTTATTCGTTTTGGGGATACTCACCGGGTATATTCTAGAGCTGTGTTTGTTATCGGCGGTGATCCATATTATATGGATGTATAGTCAGCAGCATAAGTTGCTTGATTGGTTGTACAATCAGCGCAAGCTGTCCCCGCCTCATGGCTCTGGGAGCTGGGAGCCTGTTTTTCACGGCATTTATAATATGCTGAAGCGACGTTTAGGCCGCGAGCGGGAACTTGCTCAGTTGATGAAGTATTTTCGTCTCGGTGCCGAAGCTTTGCCGGATGCGATTGTCGTGATCAATCAAGATGGCGCCATCTTGTGGTGTAATCAATTAGCGCAAGGAATGTTAGGTCTAAAGTGGCCTGCCGATGCAGGCCAGCATTTAACGAATTTGGTGAGAACACCGAGTTTCGTGAATTACTTGCGTAAAGGTCGCTTTAAGCAACCCTTAGAAATCGTGAGCCCAGTGCAGGCTGGTGTATGGTTAGAGTTTCGGGCGATGCCCTATAGTCAGCAGCAGTTATTGCTGGTGGTTCGGGATGTTAGTCAACTGCGTCAATTAGAAAAAATGCGTAAGCGTTTTGTTTCTAACGTGAGCCATGAGTTGCGTACTCCGCTCACCGTGTTACGGGGTTACTTGGAAATGCTCGATCAAGAGCAGGTTGATCCCATGATATGGGGGAAAGCTCGTAATACGATGCTGGACCAAAGCGCTCGGATGGAAAATCTGGTCAATCAATTGCTGACTTTAGCTAAAATCGAATCGGCCTCGGTTGAGGATAGTCTTGAACCGATTAACTTTTCCGAAATGGTCCGTAATTTAGAAATGGATGCCAGTGGTCTCGCTAAGGATAAACAGCTGGATTTTGATTTTAATATTGAAGCTAATATTAAGATTAAAGGAGAACGCGAACAGTTACGTAGCGCCTGTGGTAATTTACTTGGTAATGCCATTAAGTACTGTACTGAACCGGGACGGGTAGAGGTAAGCTTGTCTTTGGTGCCTCAGGGGGCTTTGTTTTTAGTGAAGGATTCAGGGCCAGGTATTGCACCAAAACACCTGCAGCGTCTTACCGAACGATTTTATCGGGTAGATAAAGCTCGCTCCAGAGATACCGGCGGAGCAGGCCTTGGTTTATCTATCGTAAAGCATGCATTGCAACATCATGATAGCGAACTTAACATCAAGAGCCGATTAAATCAGGGGAGCTCTTTTAGTTTCATTATTCCGCGAAAACTCTTTATAAAGTCTTAGTTATTGATTCGGCCGAGCGGTATGTTTGGCCTTAGTAAGCCCCAAAAGCGACTGATGCTGTCGCAGCTTGCATCGATAACGAGGGCTAAGATATTTGTAATTTCCCCATTATTCTTTTCATCTCAGGCTTGTGTTTGGCGACTTGCTTAAGCCAAATTCGAAGTCATTCGTATCGTCAACTTATCCTTAGATAGATGGTCTGTTTAAATCTTGGGAGCCAAAATTGTTCAAACACCATTTCAGTGAGAGCTGTGAAAGATTAAATGACGCTATTAATGTACTTGAACGGCGCCATTTTGAGTTGAAGTTGGTAGAACAAAGTAAAAGAAAAGCGAGACGGGCGCGGTCGTTACGCAAGCATCCGGTATTTGAATCTCGGCCGCCTATGGTTCTTTCGCGAGTAATGGTTTAGCGAACAAGGTTTTCTGATGCTTCATCAAAAGTTCAATTTTAGAGGCAGCGCTGCAGTTGATGAACGTGGTATCAAAAACGGAAAACTCATTCCTGCTATTTGGTGACCAAAATATTGTAGCGTGTTGTTGTTCATTAGCGATAATAACAGCGTCTGTGTGTGTGGTGAGCTCCCTCTTTAGTTTAGCGAATGCTGATTTGATTGTGGGCAAGGCCGACCGTTGGTTAGTGTTTAAATTGCCTAATCGATCTCCATTATTGATGAATATTTGCCGATTTCAGTCCGCCGGAATGACGATTAAGACCCCGTTAAATATAGCTAAACAGGGGATTTTATAAAAAAATTGTTTTGACATATAAATGTCACATAGTCGAAATATAATCGTCATCGAATTCACCAATACTACATGACGAAAATAACTTAACGCGTCATTTATGGAGATAAAGATGACATTGAAAAAACTTGTAAGTGCAGTAGCTATTTCTGCTTCGTTGTTAACCACTAGCGTACTTGCAGCTGGCCTGGACGCCACGCTTCCGGAATACCATAAAACGACAGGTATTTCTGGTAACCTTTCATCTGTAGGTTCTGATACTTTAGCAAACATGATGACGCTATGGGCGGAAGAATTTAAGCGTGAATACCCAAATGTAAATGTACAAATTCAAGCGGCGGGTTCTTCTACTGCTCCTCCTGCGCTGACTGAAGGTACATCACAGTTTGGCCCGATGAGTCGCCAAATGAAGAGCAAAGAAGTTGAAGCGTTTGAGAAGAAATACGGTTATAAGCCAACTAAAGTACGTGTTGCAATCGATGCTCTCGCCGTATTTGTACATAAAGATAACCCGATTAAAGGTTTAAGTTTGGCGCAGGTTGATGCTATTTTTTCTTCAACCCTAAAATGTGGTGAAAATGGTGCTGCTGAGCGCTGGGGCGAAGTTGGTCTAGATGGCTCGTGGGCTGATAAAGACATTCAATTATTTGGTCGTAACTCAGTGTCGGGTACCTATGGTTACTTTAAGAAGAAAGCCTTATGTAAAGGTGACTTCAAAAACTCGGTGAACGAGCAACCTGGTTCTGCTTCTGTGGTTCAATCGGTATCTTCATCTTTGAATGCCATTGGTTATTCAGGTATCGGTTACAAGACTTCAGGTGTTAAAGCGGTCGCACTTGCTAAGAAAGGCACTGATTACATAGCCGCTAGCTTAGACAACGCAGCTACTGGTAAATACCCATTGTCTCGTTTCTTATACGTTTACGTGAACAAGCACCCTAACAAGCCTTTAGCCCCAATGGAGCGCGAGTTCCTTAAAATGATTCTGTCTAAAACTGGACAGCAGATTGTAGCTAAAGACGGTTATGTACCACTACCTTCTAAAGTTGTGTTATCTGATTTAGAAAAAGTTGGTATTAAGCTTTAATAATTAAAGCTTAAAGCGACCCTCGCTTCGGCGGGGGTTTTTACGTTTAGGGCCTTGAGACATTTTGATGACTAAGTTGAGCGGGGCAACTGACTCTCGTTCATGTATTTTGGCAAGGACAGATAGCCCTCAGTTCAATAGCTCTGTTAAGCGCTTGCTCTTTGGTTTACCACCGCACCAATCAACTTGCATGAGGAGCCATCAGCGTTAGCTGCAGGGTAAGCATCAAACTTTGTATTTAGCTCCGCCGCATCATATTTGAGACTCCTAGCAAAGTCAGGAGCAAATAACAGCATTTGTTAGCAAGAAAACCTAAGCTTCGAAAGAAACATAAGGCGCAAGCTGTATCTTGAGTTCAGATGGTCGCTATTCCTCATGATGCTTGACTATGAGTGATAGTTGGATCGGCGATGAACTGGCTCCAAAGCGTTTAAAATACTGAATGGCTAAGCTTGAAATCCTTCTCAGCCGAGGATCTTGGCGAATATACAGATTAACTAAATTGTCACTTGATGTGTGACCCAGATCACTATAGATTGTTATTGTGACTTGAGTCACAAATACGCTTAAATCACTAGGTATTTTAAATCCTGAGGAGAAAGACCATGTTTGATTATTTTGGTGTACTTTATTCATCGTATTACTTTACGAAAGCTGATGACTTTAACTACTATTGCGAAACTCGCAAGGACATTCACCGTTAAGCAATTTTGTAGGTAACGCTATGTACTATCGTCCGATTATTGGTTCAGCATTGTTAACTATTGTTTGTTTCGGATACCTTGGACAATTTAAACAACAGCAGAGATAAATGGAATGAGTCAAGCTAGCCCGAATGCCTAAATCACTTTGGTTTTTTAGGCATTTTTTATGCGTAATCCAAAATAATCGCTGATGCTTCTCCCCCAACATTTTTATTTCCAAAAATTCAAAATACTTCTTGCAATGTGATCTGTATCACATTATATTTTAACTGTGACTTGGGTCACACTTTATTAATATTTAGGAGAAAGATTATGTTTGATTATTTTGGTTCTTTATACGCAAATTACTACTTCACTAAAGTCCATGGTTTTAGCTCAACGGAAGAAAAAAATATTCACCGTTAATCCTCACATTTGAACATGTGGGCTTAGCACTTAACTTGTCGCCTGAGGCGATGAAGTGATAGTCAACTGAGCGAGACTGAATCATGGGTCAAATGTTTTAAAATGCCTGATAGCTTAAACGCATCGGGCATTTTCCATTTTTACTCCTAACCTGCTTATATTCCCTCTGTTTTATCTTCCTAGACCGCATATTTTTAAGCCGAATCAAACAACGTCATTGATAAATTATTTATACTATGCACTAATTTTTTATTAATGAGAGTATTCATTTTGTCTATTCAACCACAAATTCTCGAAGCAATTCCTAGTTATGCGAGTTGTTTGCGATTGAGCCTGGTCGACTCTCAGTCGCTGAAAGCCTGTCTGGGCAATATTGCCAAGGTATATTCGAAGGAAGATAGCCTTGTTGGTCTAGGTGCTCCTTTGTTAGCACTGCTAAATATAGATGTTCCCGGTTTGAAGTCAGTTGCTAGTATTCAGGGAATACGGCGTAGTAGTCCTGCGAATCAAGATGATTTGTGGCTGCGAGTGAGTGGCAAAGATCCAGGCCAAGTGATGTTACGAGTAAACCAGTGGCTGGCAGTGTTAACACCAACTTTTGCGGTTAATGAGCAGTTGGAGGGCTTTCGCCATGATGGAGGAAGAGACTTAAGCGGTTACGAAGACGGTACCGAAAACCCTGATCAAGAGCAGGCACCGAATGTTGTTGCCTTAGCAGGAGAGAAGGGGATCGCAGGCTCCTCGATGCTTGCAGTACAAAAATGGCAACATCAACTACAACACTTTCATCATCTACCGAGTGAGCATCAGGACAACATTATTGGCCGGCGTAAGCATGATAATGTCGAGTTTCCTGAGTCACCAAGCTATGCTCATGTTCGGCGTACAGCCCAAGAAAGCTTTACTCCAGAAGCATTTATGTTACGCCGCAGTCTCCCTTGGATACAGGGTCAGCAGTGTGGGCTTAATTTTATTTGCTTTGCCAATAGCTTTTATCCTTTTGAAGCACAACTTAAACGGATGTTGGGCTGCGAAGACGGTATCGAGGATGGCTTATTTCAGTTTAGTCGCCCACTCACTACCAGCTATTATTGGTGCCCACCGGTTGATGAACAAGTTCTCGACTTAAGGATCTTAAAGCTCTAACTTAGTGCTCTAGTATCGTCTGGTATAGGCTCATCCCACGCGCTTGATAATTTGCGAGAGCGCTGGGGTGGTCTAAATCACAAGTATGCACCCAGACTTTATTTGCCTGCCATTGCCAGGCAGTTTGCAGACAGCGGGTGAGTAAATCCCCGCCTAGCCCCTGTCCTAAATAATCTGCAGTTAAGCCAAAATATGCGATTTCAACACTGTTGTCTGAGTGTTTATGTAGTTCAAAATAACCTGCTAACAGTCCCTTAATATAAGCCCCAAAGGTGCGTAGCTGATTACTTTCGATGTAATCAAGCCATTGTTGTTCAGACCAAGCTAATTTGTCGTTCCATTGCCAGTTTTTACCCACGGCAATATAAAATTCTCGGCTTTTTTGTGCCTGTTGTTCGATGATTTCTTGTACCGATAAATGTTCGTTCATCGGCTTAGCTGATAATTGGCTGAGGCTGAGTTGTTGTAAATAGTATACTTTACTGCTCATTGTCATAAAAAATGAAGGAATGATGAATCCAGTCTAACATGATGTTTTCACTATCCGTAATCACACCATATTTAATAAGTGATTAATTTATAGGTTGATTTATCAGTGTAATGAATGCGATACATGGTGTCAGGTATTTTTACAGACGAAGCTATTGCATTTCGCTTTGTGTTATCAAGCTGTTGATTTTTCGGGTTGATTGTTACTGGCTTGGTTTATGCATTTACAACCCTAAGCAAGCATCATGTTGTTCACTGATTTAGCGGTGCACTATATAAGTGAGTAACTGATTTCATTATAGAGGGCATTATGTTGATCAAATTAATAAAATTAGCTTTTGTCATACTTATTGTTGGTTATTCCAGTTGGGGTTCGGCTGCGCCGGTGACCAGCTACGTTCCTTCCGGAACATGCAATACCAATAACGTGGTGCTTCGCTCCATGATGTTATCAGGGGGAAGCGAAGAACTGCTTTCAAGTGCTCATTCGGCGAGTTCATGCTTAGTGTTTGCTGGTAATGATGATGGTCATGCCAATGATCCTATAGTAAATATTGGTCAAAAAAATGATGGATTGTTGAATACTCGCTATGGTGCTTCTAACGACTTGTTCTTTATTGAGCCTGAGGATTTACAAAATCTAGATAATCAGCCTTTAGGTGTTGCCGATGACCCAGGTTGGATCCACTTAGCGAGCGTAAATGCTGATATGCAAGTTAATTATGATCAAGCGGGTCCCATCGTCCCTGGAGGCTTGTCTTTATCGATCGATGACTTATTGAATATGACTTTTAACTGCGTGGCTGGTCGTCGTGGAGAGTGTACCTCGGTAAATTGGGTTATCGAAACCGACCCTGGCATTATTGGTGATGTTAGCCAGTTGTTAGGTGCGGCAAGCTTTGATCACTTGGCTTTTTCGATCAAAGTAGCAAAAGGCTTTATTATTTATGATTTCGATTTTATTGATATTTTTAAACAAGAATTAGCTAATGACCCGGCTTCAAGTTTGAATTTCCAGACGCCTTACAAATTGTCAGGGTCTTTAGATACCGATGATTTTGAGAATCCTCAAGGTAACAGTACACAAGCTATTTCGCATCTGAATGTATGGGCTCGTGACCCCGCAGATCCAACACAAGTGATGGAGCCTAGTTCATTTGGTATTTTGGTTATTGCTCTACTGGGATTGATGATTGCGCGAATATCTCGTAAATCAATGTTGGTTCGTTGGTAAATGAAAGCTAATGATAAACGCTTTGCTTGATGCAGCTTGATCTTATGAAATTTTAGTTGAGCGAGATTTAAAATCTTATCAAGCCGTGCATACTTGGCGTGTAGTGCTGGTTCAGCTTCTGCGCGGTTAAACAAGCCTGATAAATGTATGTTCAAGCTTCAGATGGGTCTGCTGGTGTGGCTGATTGATTGTAGTGAGGTAGCCGTTTTATCGATATTAATGATTACCGTGGTTGCCTTTATTCAAGTGGTCATGCTTGAGCGATAAAGCGAGCGTTTATTCATCAAATTGAATGCTTGGTGCGTTTGTTAGCTGCCCCGAACTACTTATCGATGTGGACTGATTGGTTCTGCTCGGTTTGATTCAGCGGTGCGACGAGGCGGTAACGCTGCAGTTGATGAGGTTTTTTGTATGGCATGCCATCATGTGTTGGTTCATTTTGTCAGGTATTGAGGCAGTTGTTGGTGAACAGAGGCTGGTGATGACTTGCCCGCCGATAACTCAGGCAGGCAAGTTGGTTTTGAACCAGTTAAGTGATGGTCTCATTATCCTCATCAATTATCCGACGAAGCGGCCTCGATTCAATCGCTTTGAAGTAATCGAGAGTCCATAATTGAGAACGAATTTTACGACGATTTCCTCTGGGAACATAACTATTGAGCTGTTGAGCGTCGATGATGCGCGCTTTGGTGGTGTCAGCAAATTGTAGTTCTAATAAGTCGATGACTCGTTGTTTGAGTGTTTCATCATAAATAGGGACGCCGACCTCGACTCGTTCTTCGATGTTGCGAGTCATCCAGTCGAAGGAGGCAATGAAGACTTGATTTTCCCCGCCATGGTAGAAATTAAATACCCGAGGATGTTCTAGGAAACGATCGACGATACTAATGATGTGAATGTTTTCACTCACGCCTTCTAATCCCGGAACCAGAGAGCACATGCCCCGAATAATCATCTTTATTTTAACCCCAGCCTTACTTGCCGCATAGAGCCGGGTAATGATTCCTTTGTCCACGAGGTTGTTCACCTTAATCGTAATTGCGGCGGGGTTTCCTGCATTGGCTTGGTTGATCTCATAGTCAATAAGGCTAAATAGCCGACGCCGAGTATCGTTGGGCGATACGATTAAATGCTGAAACTTAAAACGTCGATAAGGCTGTTGAATAAACCGAAAAACATTATCGATTTCTTGGCCAATCTCTTGGTTTTTGGTGAAAAGAGCGAAATCGGTATATATTTTGGCAGTTTTTTCATGAAAATTACCGGTACCAATATGGCTATAATAGACTCGTTGGTCGCCTTCTTTGCGTGTAATGAGCAACAGTTTGGAATGTACTTTCAGAGAAGGAACTCCGAAAACCACCTTAACCCCGGCATCGGTCAGTAGCTGAGCCCATTCAATGTTTGCTCCCTCATCGAAACGAGCCCGTAGCTCAATGACAACGGTGACGCGTTTACCATTGTTGGCTGCGTCAATGATTGAGTTCATCAAGTGCGACTTTTTGGCGACTCGATAAATATTAATCTTGATACTACTCACTTTAGGATCAAAAGATGCCTGGCGGACAAATTCTGAAATGTAACGAAACTTGTGGTAGGGGTAATAGAGTAAAATATCACGCGCTGTAATTGCGTCGAATACCGTATCAAATTGGTCGAAATCGCGACAATTTAACGCGGACATCTTTTTGTTTTCTAGGTACTTACGCCCCACGTTAGGAAAGCCGATGAAGTCTTTAAAATTGTGGTAACGACCGCCGCCGACACTGTGGTCTAGCTTAGAAATATGTAGCATATTACTTAAGCGTTTAATCATGCTGCTCGGCATATCCCGATCATAGACAAAGCGCACCGGCTCTGCGGTTAGGCGCTGTTTGATCCCTTCCGACATTTTTTCGAGTAGACTCTGGTCCACTTCATCATTTAAGTCATACTCGGCATCACGGGTCATCTTAATCGAGTAGGCGGCGGCACTATCGTATTCGTAAAACCCACGTAATAAATCGTCGAGACAAAAACGAATAATATTATCCAAAATAATCATTGTTTTACGGGTTCTTCCTCCATCGGGAGGAAGTACCACAAAGCGTGGTAAATTATCTGTAGGAATTTCAATAAGTAAATGGTTTTCCTGCTTAGCATTTTTCACTTCGACGGCTAAATAGGTATATTCATCTTTCAGGAAGCGAACCAAATCGGTCCTTTTGGTCAATACGATTGGCGTAATGTGGCGTAACACCTTATCTTTAAAGTATTTTCTGACCCAATTTTGATGGTTTTCACTGAGTTGGTCTTCGTTGATCAAGAAAATATTTCGTCGCGCTAAGGTAAGAATGATTTCTCGGTAAGTATCATCAAAATCTTGTTGAAGTTCTGCCAACTTAGTTTGAACGTCGTTAAGAAGCTGGATTGAACCGTCATCTTTTTGCTTTAGTTCATTTAAGATAATACGGCGTTTTAGCGCGGCCACCCGCACCTTGAAAAATTCATCCTGATTGTTTGAAAAAATCCCTAAAAATCGCACTCGTTCAATGATTGGAACGGAATTATCTTGTGCTTCTTGCAATACTCGTTGGTTAAACGAAAGCCAGCTTAACTCTTTCTCTATATATAGACTGTCGCTCATTTTATACCTTTGTTACTTATTGCTCGTCGGAGAAATCAACCATTAAATCATCAGCTAACGATTCTAAAGATTGTTGGATAGCGATACGTTGCTGTTCATCTGCGCAGGGGACTTGTAACTGCGCGGTAAAAATCAATCCGCCCCAATTCGGCGCACTGCTAACACTGGTGGTGATTTTACTTAAACTCACGCCGAGTTGGTTTAGCGCTTGAGTAACTTCTTGAACAATGCCAACACGATCATTGGCTGTCACATTGATGCTAATTTGTGTCTGTTCGGCATGGTCGTTATGGTCGCCTTCAGCGATATTGACCAATAATCCATGCTGATTATTTAGGTCATCACACAGTGCGGACAAATGTGCATCATCGACTTCAATATGTAAAATTCCTGTAAATTGCCCCGCCAGTTCGGTAAGACGACTGGCTAGCCAATTGCCATGGTGTTTGACCACTAGCGTTGATAATTGATCGACAATACCCGGTCGGTCTTTTCCAATGACGCTGACAACCAGTTGTTTCATGAATTGACTCCTACAAAGTGCTTCGCTGGGAAAATAGGTTCCCTTGTTTAAGATGCTAAGCATTGCCCTAAAGTATGCATAGCTTTTATGGATTAGGGAAGGTCTTATCCTCTTGAAATAGAGAACAAATTAGCCAAACCTACAATATAATTTTTCGGTAACAATAAACACGTATTATTGTCATAATCTCTTGCTAAAGATAGCTGAGCGGTCACTATTCGCCCATTGATTTGATATTTTTTTTAACTCTTGCATCCTGTAACAATACTGTCATAAAACTGCCATATACTTTCGCCAGACCTATTAGATTGTGAGGGAAACATGACGCAGTCAGTGTCATTTAATAGCAGTGCTCAACGGCTGATTAAGGACCGATTAACCCGCTACGGTGTAAGTGCTGGCGGGATAGTGGTGTTGTTAGCATTAATTTTAATCTTCTTTTATTTATTGTATGTGGTTGCACCGATTTTTTATGGGGCCAGTCTCGATAAACTGAAGACCATTCCATTGCATGATAGCAGTGCTACGGTCGCCATTGGTGTCGAAGAACAAAATGAAATTGCTTATCGTTTTAATATGGACGGTAGTTTGCAATTTTTTGATCTTACTAAAAATAATACCGAATACCCTAGTTATCAGCTTGACGCTGATATTACTTCAGCTGACCGTACCGTGCCGAATCAAGGTTTAGTCGCTTACGGTACTGCTCAAGGTGAAGTATTGGTCGTGACGCCTAAGTTTAGTGTTAGCTACCCTAACGATAAGCGTTTAATTACGCCAAGTCTAAGCTATCCCATGGGTGAGCAGGCCTTGTCAATTGATGAACAGGGTAAGGCTATCGTTAAATTGGCTTTCGAGCGACAAGAAGAGTCGGCGATGGTGGCTGCGATTACCGAAGATGGTCGAGGTTTGTTAGTGGCTTTGGACGCAGAGGAAAACATGTTCAGTGATTCCTTGGAGTGGACCGCTTCTCGAGCCGATATTCCTAGTTTGCCTCAAAATATTGACCAAATGTTGGTAACACCTGATTTACGCCGCTTGTATATTCGTAGTGGCAATCAACTAGCTAATTATAATATCTCCGATATCGATGATATCCGTCTGAATTCAGTGGATTTCATCAATAGTAAAGGCGCGAATGTAACTCGCTTAGCCTTGCTTTCGGGGGCCAGCTCGTTGATTGTTGCCAATGATAACGGAATTGTTACGCAGTGGTTTGATGTTGCTAAAGATGGTGTGCGTAAACTCACGCAGATCCGAGAGTTTGATGCTGGCGCAAACATTAATGACATTGGGGTTGAGTATTTCCGTAAAGGCTTTGCAGTTGGCGCAGATGATGGCTCCATTTCTTTGTTTCATACCACTGGTGGTGGTCGTTTGGTTCGAGAGGATACTAAACTTGGCACCAGCTTGAACTTGGCATTTTCTCCTCGGGCGAGTGGTTTACTGACCGAAAATGAGCAAAGCCTAACCTTCTATCATGTCGAAAATGAACACCCTGAAGTCACCTGGCAGGCGCTATGGCATAAAGTATGGTACGAAGGTTATCCGGAGCCACAGTATGTGTGGCAGTCAACTTCCGCAAGTGATGATTTTGAGCCTAAGTTAAGTCTGGTACCTATCTCATTTGGTACGATTAAGGCAGCTTTGTATGCCATGTTATTTGCAACGCCAATTGCCTTGGCGGGCGCGATTTATACCGCCTACTTTATGTCTTCTTCGTTACGTAAGGTGGTTAAACCGACGGTCGAAATTATGGAGGCCTTACCCACGGTTATTTTAGGCTTTTTAGCCGGTCTTTGGTTAGCACCGCTGATCGAGGATAACTTGCCTGGGGTGATTGCCATTATGATATTGCTGCCGATCGGATTTTTGGTGACCGCTTTTGCCTGGAGCAAAATGCCTAAACAATTGCGTCAACTGCTACCAGAGGGCTACGACGTGATGGTGTTGATCCCGGTGGTGATATTTATTGGCTGGGGTTGCATTGAAGTGAGTCCGTTGTTGGAGCTATGGTTGTTTGACGGTGATGCTCGCTTATTCTTAACCAACGAATTGGGGATCAGTTTTGACCAGCGTAACTCTATGGTGGTGGGCCTTGCCATGGGATTTGCGGTCATCCCCACTATCTTCTCGATTGCCGAAGACGCCATTTTTTCAGTGCCGAAGCACTTAAGTAATGGTTCATTAGCGCTCGGTGCAACACCTTGGCAAACCTTGGTTAAAGTGGTTATTTTAACCGCAAGTCCGGGGATTTTTTCTGCTGTGATGATGGGCCTAGGTCGCGCGGTGGGTGAAACAATGATTGTCTTAATGGCCACCGGTAATACTCCGGTTATGGATTGGAGTATTTTCCAGGGGATGCGTACCTTAGCGGCGAATATTGCGGTAGAAATGCCTGAGTCAGAAGTGGGAAGTTCACACTATCGGGTGTTGTTCTTAGCGGCCTTTGTCTTGTTTGTATTCACCTTTGCATTTAACACCATTGCTGAATTTGTGCGCCAACGTCTGCGCGACAAATATAGCTCGCTGTAATAGGGAAGTGGGAAATAACCGATGAATAAGTGGTTTAAATCAGGTAACCCGTGGATTTGGATGACCGCCGGGGCTGTTAGCATTAGTTTGGTTGCAGTTGTCGGCTTGTTGTTACTGATTGCGGCTCGAGGTTTGGTTTATTTTTGGCCGAGTCCGGTAATGGAAATGGAAGTTCACCAGTTTGGTAAAAACCAAACGGTCATTGGTGAGCTATATGAAACCGAGTTAGTTCCAATTGAGCGTTTACAAGCTTCCGGTGCGAATACCGAAGGCTTGGATGGTGCATTTGTGGAGCGCTTTTTGATCAAAACGGGTAATCGTGAATATGTGAATTTAGATTTTCGTTGGTTAAGCGAAAACGAAATCGTGTCCAAGCGCACACCTAAAAACATCGCGGTCGTCGAGCGTAGAACTAACGGTAACTTTTATGGTTATGTAGAAGGGATCATTAAAAATGGCGTGCATATTGAGGCAGCAAAAGATAATCAACATACTCAATTATTCGAGTTGTTAGATCGCTCAAATGGGATCATTAAACAAGCTGATGCTTTACAGCGGCACAAAATTGGTGGGGTGAACTATCAACTTGAGCGCTTACGTTTGAAACAGCGTCGATATGAATTGGATGATGCATTGACTGCCGAACATCTAGCGGATATTGAGGCGCAGACTAAGCAGCTACATGAAGAGTATCAAGTTTTAGAGAAGCAGTTATTTGCTTATCGAGATGAGGCTAAACGAGACCAATTAATCATTCGTGATATGCGTGGTGAATTGGTCACCATCCCGATGAACAATGTACTAGATGTGTTTTTCCCGAATGAAATGAACGGCTTTCAGAAGCTCGGACATTGGCTGCATCAGGCTGGTAAATTTGTGGTTGATGAACCGCGTGAAGCGAATACCGAAGGCGGGGTATTCCCGGCTATCTTTGGTACGGTATTCATGGTGATGTTGATGGCAGTGATTGTGACGCCGTTAGGGGTGGTTGCGGCTATTTACCTGCACGAGTATGCCGCAAATAATGGCTTCACCCGCTTGATCCGGATTGCTGTGATTAACCTGGCGGGAGTTCCCTCGATTGTTTATGGGGTATTTGGCTTAGGTTTCTTTGTTTATATGTTAGGCGGCAGTATTGATTCCTTGTTTTATACGGAATCCTTACCGACACCAACCTTTGGTTCGCCGGGCGTTATTTGGTCAGCTTTAACTTTAGCTATTTTAACTTTGCCAGTGGTGATTGTTTCTACAGAAGAAGGTTTATCGCGCATTCCTAGCGCAGTACGCCAAGGGTCGCTGGCCTTAGGGGCAACCAAAGCTGAAACCTTATGGCGGATTGTGATCCCCATGGCAAGCCCGGCAATTATGACTGGTCTGATTTTGGCGGTTGCTCGTGCTGCGGGTGAGGTTGCGCCACTGATGTTAGTGGGGGTGGTGAAACTTGCGCCAACTTTACCTGTAGACGGCAATTTCCCCTTTGTTCATTTAGAACGTAAATTTATGCACTTAGGTTTCCATATTTATGATGTTGGCTTCCAAAGCCCCAATGTCGAGGCGGCACGACCTTTGGTATATGCCACCGCATTTTTATTGGTCACGGTAATCATTGGCTTAAACTTAGCTGCGATTCAAATCCGTAACCGTTTACGTGAAAAGTTTAAAACGTTAGACCAATAAGCTAACGGCAAATTTGTAGGAAAAAAAATGATTTCTTTGAATACAGAACTTCGTCGAGATACAAAATTAGATTTGGCTAACTTAAGTGCTGAACAAACCGCATTAGAGGTTAAAAATTTAGACCTCTATTATGGGGATAAACAGGCTTTGTTTGATGTATCGATGAAGATCCCTAAGGGACAAGTTACCGCCTTTATTGGTCCATCCGGTTGTGGTAAATCAACCTTATTACGTTGTATTAACCGGATGAACGATTTAGTCGATATTTGTAAGATCAGTGGTGAAATATTGCTGCATGGCCAGAACATTTACGATAAGAGTGTCGATGTTGCTGCGCTGCGTCGCAATGTAGGGATGGTTTTTCAACGCCCCAATCCATTTCCAAAGTCTATCTACGAGAATGTCGTTTATGGCTTACGTTTACAAGGGATGAAGGATCGTCGAGTATTAGATGAAGCGGTCGAACGCTCATTGCGTGGCGCGGCAATTTGGGAAGAGGTGAAAGACCGTTTGCACGATAATGCCTTTGGTCTATCGGGTGGTCAGCAGCAACGTTTAGTGATTGCGCGAGCGATTGCCATCGAGCCTGAAGTGTTGTTACTGGATGAACCAACTTCGGCCTTGGATCCTATCTCGACTTTAACCATTGAAGAATTGATTAATGATTTAAAGAGTCGTTATACGGTGGTTATTGTGACTCACAACATGCAGCAGGCGGCCCGAGTCTCCGACCAAACGGCCTTTATGTATATGGGGGACATGGTGGAATATGCGGATACTAATACCTTATTTACCACGCCAGCGAAAAAACAAACCGAAGATTACATTACAGGCCGTTACGGTTAAGTCCCCGTGACTGAGGAATTATTATGGATAAGTTGAATATGAACAAACACATCTCTGGCCAGTTTAACGCTGAGTTAGATCATGTGCGTAATCAAATTATGGCGATGGGAGGTTTGGTTGAGCAGCAGCTTAAAGATGCCTTAAGTTTATTAAATCGCCCCAACGCTGAGTTAGTGATAAAGGTCATCAATACCGATAGTAAGGTTAATTCTTACGAAGTTGCTATTGACGAAGAGTGCACTCGTATCATCGCTAAACGTCAACCAGCCGCGAGTGATTTGCGGGTCGTAATGGCCATTATTAAAACTATCGCGGATTTAGAACGAATAGGTGATGCTGCGGCGAGCATCGGTCGTATGGTTGAGCGGAATATGGATAAGCCTTTAAAGGCTTCATTGATTAGCTTAGAGCACCTAGGGCAACACACCGCGAAGATGTTGCATGACGTGTTAGATGGTTTCGCTAGAATGGATGTGGATATTGCTTGGCAAGTCCATCAAGAAGATAAAAAAGTGGATAAAGAATATGAACGACTCATCCGCGAATTGATGACGTACATGATGGAAGATCCTCGCTCGATCCCACAGGTGCTCGATGCATTAAATGCTGCTCGCGCCATCGAACGGGTAGGAGATCGTTGCCAAAATATCGCTGAGTACATCATTTACTTTGTGAGAGGTAAAGATATTCGCCATTTGGCAGGAGACGAAGTCGAAAAACTACTTTAATCTGAGTTTTTCTATTAAAAAGCTGGCAATAAGCCAGCTTTTTTATTTGCTATTTCTCAACAATAACGCTGCGACTGCAGTTGATGCTGATTATTTTTGAGCAATTATTACATTTTTCACAGCTTGCTGGTCTGAGCTGTTATGACCGCAAGGTTTGTTTTATAACAAGCTATTATACGTATTCCTACCGATAGAAAAATCTCCGTTTTAAACATTTGAATCGCACAGCAAAAGCTAAACGTTTAAAAAACAATCTAAGATTATGTTTTTTAAAACCTTATATTATGTATTTTGTTTTCATTGTTTACCTTTTTGCAACGTTAACCTTTACGTAAACGTAAATCAATCAATCTCATCTCGTATCTTAAAAAACAAAAATAATTAAATTACGTAATTAAGTTTCATAATTAGACCTTGGTGGTAAGTTTTATCTCGCTGATAAATTCATTTTATAGAGTGATAACTTTAAATAATGCTTTGCTTTTAATTTATCCGGTGATATAAAAAACAGGATCTTGAGGATTAATTAAAACGGTCGTTTTAATTAATCAGTGGCTTTATACTTTAGTTTTAAGGGGCTATTCGGTGATAGGTTTTTGATGTAAGTTGAATTACAGATACGTAATAATTACATTGCTATCTTTGGTTTAAAGCCTATCGATAACTTGAGGTTTGTTGCTTTATTGTTAACTGAAGTGTTTGGCTAACTTGATGATTGCTGATTAAGTTGAATGTTCACTTGGTATGCGGTTATGCGTATATAAAGATTGCGAACATAGTAACAATATACTTAATAATGCATCCTCGTCGTCAAATAAAGGGTTTTAGGTGATAACGATAACAAATCAAGACGCAGCATTATTTGGGTCGATTGACCGATTGCCGAGAGGCTAATCGCAAGTATAAGCGGTGTTAAACAAACTAGGTGAATACGCAGTACAGTTCGCTGTACTCAGGAATGAAAGTCGAAGAGGGATTGAATATGACATTAACAAGAGAACAGCAAATTCAAGCATTAGAAAAAGATTGGGCCGAAAATCCTCGTTGGAAAGGGGTGAAGCGTCCTTATAGCGCTGCAGAAGTGGTTAAGTTGCGAGGTTCGGTCATCCCTGAGAATACGATTGCTCGTCGTGGCGCAGAAAAATTATGGTCTTTGGTGAATGGCCAAGCTAAAAAAGGTTACGTGAATTGCTTGGGGGCTCTCACGGGTGGTCAAGCGGTACAGCAAGCTAAAGCAGGGATTGAGGCGATTTACTTGTCGGGTTGGCAGGTAGCGGCTGATAATAACTCTGCATCAAGTATGTATCCTGATCAGTCGCTATATCCAGTCGATTCGGTGCCTAAAGTGGTAGAGCGGATCAATAATTCTTTCCAGCGAGCTGACCAAATTCAATGGGCAAGTGGACTTTCTCCCGCAAATGGCGGTTTAGATTACTTTTTACCCATTGTGGCTGACGCTGAAGCTGGATTTGGTGGGGTTTTGAATGCTTTTGAACTGATGAAAAGTATGATTAAAGCAGGCGCTGCAGGTGTGCACTTTGAAGACCAACTCGCTTCGGTGAAAAAGTGTGGTCATATGGGAGGGAAGGTGCTGGTTCCCACTCAAGAAGCGGTACAAAAGTTGATCGCAGCCCGTTTTGCGGCCGATGTTGCCGATGTTCCAACTCTGGTGATTGCTCGTACCGATGCAAATGCAGCCGATCTATTAACTTCTGATGTTGACCCTTACGATGCAGAGTTTTTGGAGGGTGAACGTACCAGCGAAGGTTTTTACAAGGTTAGAGCGGGTATCGATCAGGCCATTAGTCGTGGTTTAGCTTATGCAGAATATGCCGACTTAATTTGGTGTGAAACTGCAACGCCTTGTTTAGAAGAAGCACGTAAATTTGCCGAAGCAATTCATGAAAAATACCCAGAGCAATTGCTTGCTTATAATTGTTCGCCTTCGTTTAATTGGCGTAAAAATCTAGATGACGAAACGATCGCTAAATTCCAACAGGAATTGAGTGATATGGGATATAAATACCAGTTTATCACCTTAGCTGGGATCCATAATATGTGGTACAACATGTTCGATTTGGCTCATAACTACGCTCAGGGCGAGGGGATGAAACACTACGTTAATATGGTGCAAGAAAAGGAATTTCAAGCTGCTGATCGTGGTTATACCTTTGTCGCCCACCAGCAAGAAGTAGGGACAGGCTATTTTGACCAAGTGACTAACGTCATTCAAGGCGGTAAGTCCTCGGTGACTGCTTTAACAGGATCTACTGAAGAAGAACAATTTAGTTAGTAATCGAACGATTGACTAAATTTGTACAGAATAAGATCAGTTTAACTGACGTTGTTCGTTAATTTGGCAGCCTTTTGGCTGCCTTTTCTGATTGAAGCGCTGTGAGGTTCAAGTTGAGTATCACTAACTCGCGTTAGTCATTTGGCGCCGAGTATATGTGAGTTTGATTTATGTCGATTGTAAATAGTGGTTAGCTTGAACTAATACTTGGCGATATAAATCCAAACAGACAGCGTCAATATCAGTGGCGTGTTGTTCTAAATCATGGGCCATGAGCACGAGTGGTGCCGGGCGGCGTAGGCGTTGGCTAATAGCTTCAAGTGTTCGGCCCAAGCTGGCCCGATGATGGTATTGATGTAACCAATCGTATTGTTGCATCCGCTGTGCGGTAAGCTTTGCCTGGGCTGGCAAGGGGAAGTTAGCGAGTTGCTGATAGCAGTGCTGAATAAAATCGCTGCGGTTTAGTATCGAGAAATCTTGCCAATGTTGACTGAGTAAATGGTCGAAATATACGTCGAGAGCGATCCCAGCATAGCGGCGTAGCTTGGGTCGAAAACAATGCTGTAAACCGGTTTTGATCACCATCTGGTCAATGAAGCTGTCGATATGTCGATGCAGTAAAATACCTTGTTGCTCAAACAGTGGATAATTTTTCCAGGCCTTACCTTTGACAAAGTCACCTAAAAATGCACCGGGAATCGAACTCTTCGTTTGTTGAGCAATGTGGAAATGCGCGAGATAGTTCATTTTGTGAAACTGATGTCTGTGGTGTTATTCATTAATGATACGCACCGATAGCACCATAGATCCCTTCAATGAGCATTTGGCAACCAATAACCGCTAAGATCAGACCCATTAATCGAGTAATAATATTGATCCCTGATTTTCCGAGCAAGGCTTCTAGCTTTTGTCCAAAAATGAAGAACACGAAGGTGATCAAGCACAATAGAGCAAATGCGCTTACGGTTATCGCAATATCTTGCCAAGCATTTGAAGCTGAAAAACTCATTGCGGTGGCAATTGTTCCTGGGCCAGCCAAAATAGGTACTGCTAAAGGCGATATTGCAATATCTGTATCGCTTTCCTCTGAGGTTTTATGCATTTCGGAATGTTCTCCATGGAGCATATTGTAGCCGATGAGAAAAACTAAGATGCCACCAGTAATCCTGAGTGCTGGGAGGGTAATTCCAAACATGTGGAAAATGGTTTTACCTAATAATGCGAAGGCTAAGATGATAAAAAATGAGACCATTAATGCTTTAATTGCGATGGCTTTTTGCTGTCTTTCAGCTAACTGACCGCTTAATCCGATAAATACTGTGGTATTTGCAATAGGATTCATAATGGCAAAGAAGCCGAGGAATACCGTAATGGCGTGTTGGGTCAATTCATTCATCTGAAATCCTTATCGCTGAAGAAGATAGCGTTTACGGTCAAGGTGGTTCGCGACCGAAGTTTTTGATTTGTGGCGAGAGAGGTCGGCGATTGGTGAAGTCAGTTCATGTTTCTCAATTGCTAGCCTTTCTTACAGAGTTGCCAAAATATCGTAAGGTGAAATAAGACAGATTAACAGAGCTTTAGGCCTTTCTCGAGCTAAAAAAAATCCAGCACTAGGCTGGAAAAAAACATAAGGAATGGCTAATACGGGCTATTGCTGGAGGCTAAATAGCAGGGGCGATTAGCGGCCCCATAAATCGACTTATTCGAAACGACTGAATACGACGCTAAAGGATGGAAGCACCTCGCGATTTATGTGATGAAGAATACCGTGATATAGATCACAAAACAACTTTTATTGTAATTTTTTTACTTAATTTTTATTCTTTTTTAGTCATTTTTGTGAAAATCCAAAGTAATACAATGAACTATGTAGTAATTATACTTAATCTTCGGTGTTTTGCGGTTCTTGTTCCGCTAACATTTCTAGCAAGGATATGGCTACACCAACAAAATCTGTATCAGTAATTATGCCTAATAACCGTTTACCTTCTACGACGGGGAGGCAGCCGATACGATGTCGTTCAATGTGTTTAGCGGCTTGCTCAACACTCGCTTCGGCGGATACGGTGTGTAACTTGGTAATCATGATATGTTTTAGCATGATTTGTTGTTCATGGGCACGTCTTTGTTCTGGAGTGGTTTTTGTTAATGATGATTCTTGCGCGGCGAGTAAGGTTCGTTCACTGACTAAACCGACCAGTTGCTGTTGCTTGTCGAGGATGGGTAGGTGGCGAATTTTGAATTCCTTACACAGACTAATCGCTTCTTCTAAGGTAGTTTGTTCAGTGCAAGTGTGTGGCGTAGTAGTCATGATGTCTGCAATTTTAATCATAACGAGCACCTCTGGTTGTCATCTCTTCTTTAAATCTAGAGGTTCTCGGTGAATTTGGGTTGATAAAAATCAACGAATTTTGTGCTTTTTCAAGGTGCGGTACAGACTTGTGGTGTTGCTTATAAAAGCGATGAAAATATCGTGAATTATCTTGCTAAATTGATGAATATCTACTGCTCATTCCCTTCGTTTTACTTCTGATCTTTGTTGCTGGTTCGAGCTTTGGTGATGGTTTTTGGGGCTGCTTGTTATTGGCTTTAGTGAGGTCGATGGTAGGAAGGGGTGAGCAAGCCGAAGGGCTTGGTTGAGTATTGTTTACTTGCTCCCTATGAAACAGGGCTTAACGGTAGGCTATGAAGTCTGCCTACCGTGAGTCGTGATAAAACCGCCAATGAACACTCGATTTGCGCGAGTGTTCTCGTTTATTTCTGCTGAATGATGGCTAAAACAGTTTGTGATAGAGACGATTGGCATAGTCATCAGTCATGCCCGCAATATAATCAGCAATCACGCGTGCTTGATTACTTCCATTTTCGCCTGCTTGTAGCCAACGGGTTCGGGTATTTAGTGGCAACAAGCGCTCAGGGTCGCTGGCAAAGGCTTGAAATAGCTCCATGACGACTTGTTGGCCTTTGAAACGGGTCATTTCTATCTCAGGGGTTTGAATGACATAATGTAAGACGAAACGCTTAAGTACGTCTAAGGCTTGCGCCATGGGGGGCTCCATGGCGGCTTGTAAGTCCAATAATGGATCGTCGAACAGTTGTTGATGACGAAGCCTGATAGAGGTGATAAAGGCATTTACTAAGCTGCCTATCGCATCTTTTTGATCATAGTGATGTTGGCTAAATAGTTTTACGGATAACTCGCCAATTTCATCGGCTAACCAGCAATCTTTGATATCGGCAATCGCCGAGGCGACTTGTTCTTGCCAATCGTGGCGGCTGACAATACCCATGACAATGGCGTCTTCAAGGTCGTGCACACCATAGGCGATGTCGTCGGCTAGTTCCATAATGGAGCAGTCTAAAGACTTAAAGCTGCTCTTACGATGTTGCTGGCTACTCACCTCGCGACTTTGTACGAAACGTTGGCGATCGTTTAAGCTAAAGCTGGCAAGGACCCAGTTATATAATTCACGGTCGTCATCATAGATCCCTTTCGCAGGGGTCCAATCTGCAACCTTTAACTGACGGAAGCTTTTGGCTTCTTGAGGCAGTGGTTGGCGCTGTAAGTGACTTAATAAACATGGGTATTTGATAATACCTAACAGAGTTCGTCGCGTCAGGTTCATGCCATTCGACTTGGTATACGGCTCTAATTTAGTTAAGATCCTAAAGGTTTGGGCATTGCCTTCGAATCCCCCGTGATGACGCATCATATAGTGCAGCGCGACTTCTCCACCATGGCCAAAGGGAGGGTGGCCGATATCATGAGCGAGACATAAACTCTCAATGAGATTTAATTCGGGTAAAAAGTGATGTGGTAGGTCCTTTAAGGAGTGAATGTGGCCGATAATGCCTGTACCAATCTGCGATACTTCCAGCGAATGAGTTAAGCGGGTTCGGTGAAAGTCATTACTGCCGATGCTGAGCACCTGAGTCTTGTTTTGTAAACGACGAAACGCTGCAGAATGAAGGATCCTCGCTCGATCTCGTTGCCAAGGAGTGCGATGATCATTGCGTCGTTGATTTTGTTCTTCAACAAATCTTGCTGTGCCATCTTGTTCGAACAGTCCATTCATTTGGTGGGCTCCCACTACTACACATTCACTACCTTACACTACCTTTAGTAAAAATAGTATGTGCTTAATTTTAAGCAAAAAAAAGGCACCAAAAGTGCCTTACTATTTTCAGCCGAGAGCTTTAATCGACTTGCCGATAGCCATCTAAAAAATTTGCAATTCTTCCTATTGCTTCCCTTAGCTCTTCTTCTCGAGGTAAAAAAACAATCCGAAAATGGTCAGGTTTGGACCAGTTAAAGCCAGTACCTTGTACAATTAATATCTTTTCCTGCTGCAACAAATCTAGGGCAAATTGTTGGTCGTCCTTAATGTTGAATTTTTCCACATCAAGTTTTGGAAATAGATACATTGCGCCTTTGGGTTTTACGCAGCTAATTCCTGGGATATCGTTCAGCAGTTGCCAAGCAAGGTTGCGTTGTTCATATAAACGCCCCCCGGGAACAATTAATTCATTGATACTCTGATAGCCGCCGAGTGCTGTTTGAATTGCATGTTGCACGGGCACATTGGCACATAAGCGCATCGATGCCAGCATGTCTAAACCGTCGATGTAGTCCGTCGCGCGATGTTTCGGACCACTAACGAGTAACCAACCAGAACGGAAGCCACATACGCGATAAGCTTTGGATAAGCCGTTAAAGGTTAAGGTGAGCACGTCGTCAGATAATGTCGACATTGGGATGTGTAAGGCATCATCATAAATAACTTTAGAATAGATCTCGTCGGCAAATAGAATCAAATTATGTTCACGCGCCAATTCAACCAGCTCGAGAAGAATTTCTTTGCTATATACCGCTCCTGTTGGGTTATTTGGGTTGATCACCACCAAGCCTTTGGTACGAGGTGTAATTTTACTGCGGATATCGTCTATATCGGGAAACCAACCTGCTTGTTCATCACATTCGTAGTGAACTGGATTACCGCCAGATAAGGTTACGGCAGCTGTCCATAGCGGGTAATCGGGTGATGGGACTAACATTTCGTCGCCGTTATTTAGCAGTGCCTGCATCGCCATCACGATGAGTTCACTAACGCCATTACCGAGATAAATATCTTCGAGGGTGGTGCTACGTAGTCCTTGTAACTGGTAGTGGTGCATTACCGCTTTACGGGCCGAAAATAAACCTTTGGAGTCGCAGTAACCCTGAGCTGTCGGCAGGTTATGGATCACATCGACTAGAATTTCTTCGGGCGCTTCAAAATTAAACTCTGCAGTATTGCCAATATTTAACTTCAGTACACGGTGACCTTCTTCTTCAAGGCGTTTGGCTTGCTTTAATACAGGACCTCGTATGTCATAACAGACATTGTCGAGTTTATGGGATTTCGCTATTTGATACATGATAGTTACAGCCTTAGATGGATATGCTTATTAACTTATTTTTTGAGCTTGCTTGCAAGCCTTTGCGATGAGTATTTATACTTTTTTAGAATTTTTTATGGCTGATGCGATTTTGTGCGATGAGTTGATGATAAACTGCTACTTATAGTAGATTTTTCATTGTGAGACTATGTTAGAACTCAAGCATTTAAAAACCTTACAAGCGCTTCGAGAAAGTGGCTCCTTGGTGGTTGCCGCTCAGCGTTTATGTTTAACTCAGTCCGCTTTATCTCATCAACTCAAAGATCTTGAATCACGTATTGGCGCTAAACTATTTGTCCGAAAGACCAAACCATTACGCTTTACCATGGCGGGTTTAAGAGTATTAGACTTGGCCGATAATGTTATAGAACAGGTACAGCATACAGAGCGTGAATTGAGCCGTCTAGTTGGCGGTCAGGCTGGGCGGCTGCATCTCGCGATTGAGTGTCATAGTTGTTTTAATTGGTTGATGCCCGCTATCGATCATTATCGTGGCTTGTGGCCAGATGTGGAATTGGACTTTAGCAGCGGATTTAGTTTTGAACCCTTACCCGAACTTGCGTTGGGGCAGTTGGACTTAGTGATTACTTCTGATCCCCAAGTGTGGGAAGGGATTAGTTATTGGCCATTGTTCTCCTATCAACCGACATTAGCGTTAAGTCCTAATCATCCCTTGGTGAATAAACCGATCATCGAAGCGGAAGATTTTTCCAAGCAAGTGCTAATTTCCTATCCTGTGGATAGTCATCGTTTAGACCTCTTTAATTTGTTTTTGGACCCCGCTGGTGTGGAGCCCTTGGCGATCCGTAAAGTTGATATGACCATCATGATGATGCAGTTGGTTGCCAGTGGCCGGGGAGTTGCGGTATTGCCCAATTGGGCATTAACTGAATATGTTAATAAAGGTTATATCGTGACCCGCCCCTTAGGGGATGGAACATTGTGGCAAAACCTTTACGCAGCCCGAGCTCAAAGTCATCAAGATAGTGCCTACATTGAAGCCTTTCTAGACATTGCCCGCGAGCATTGCTTTAGCCATTTAGAGGGGATCAAACCGATAGTCTAAAACGGCTTTTATTGAGTTATTAGATGGGGTCGATGGCAATCAATTGATTATCGAACATATTCTTGATAAGGCCCACAAATTCATCGATAAACTGTTGCTGCTGCTGGGTTGGACTGCTCATCCAAACACCAGATAAGACTTGTTCTAAGTCATTCATCACCGCGTCCATTTCGCGAATAACGGTGAAGCGATGTTCACTATCGAGGTGCTCGTGTTGGCGACACACTAACATCACGTTGTCAGATAACTTTTCAGTGACATAATCGCATATTGTTAACGGATTCTGTTGTGCCTGCGTATGTTCAAATAACGCAAGATTGTCACTTAAGAAGCCAATTAGCTGAACGTAGCCTTCACTATCAGTTACCATCGTTCTGTTTCCCTCTTCAACTTTATCTTTATCTGTTTAGTGTATAACGAAATATGACTTAAAAAAAATGTCAGTGAACAAATATGTTAGCTCTATAAGGTCTGAGTTAACTCAGCAGACTGAATATAGGCTTGATTACAAGAATTGGGTAGATAAAGTCTCGGATTCGCCCGTTTTAGATCGCTTAAATGATATTCTAACAAACGCTTGTCTATGGGAGCTGTGCTTTCAGTTTGTTGTAGCCAATTGACTAAGGATTTCGTGTTCTGTGCAAATGCCTGTTCTAAGTCGACGATTTGTTGTTTAGTTTTTTGTATTTGCTCCACATTTAGGGGGGAACGCTGTACTAAATTAATCAGGTAAGGCGTCAGCTTGTGGGCTTGTTTAAAATAACTATCACGAATAGGGACAGGAGACAGCTTCAATTGCTGCTGGCGTTCCAGTTGACCGCAGATATGATTCGCTTTAAGTAAGCCTACGGTTTGTTGGATCACTTGGTTGATATCAAAACCTTCGCCGTACATTTCATGGATCCCAGTGGCTAAGTCATGTTTAGCCAGCCGTAATTTGGGAAAGTTGAATTGTTCTCGAGTAAACACTCTTACTCGGTTAGGGGCCGCATGCCGGGGGACGATAATCGCCAGTTGATCGCGCTTTTGCTCAAAATATAGGTTGGCAATCGCGTGCTGTTGTTCACTTAAGCTAATCAGCCGACCACTAATTTGGCAATCCACGGACTTAGGTTTATCACCGATCTGGTTGGCACTAACATATTGTTGAGGATAATCGGGTAATGCCTGAACTTGTCCCAGTTGGCGTTGCAAATAGTGAGTTGCAATGGCGGCACGACAAATGGCGGTTTCACCTAATGGCTCGATGTTAAATACCTTCCAGGCAATTAATGCAACCATGAGTATTAACATACTGCTACTCATAACAATCAATGGTTGCCGTCGAATGATCATAACTGCCTCGTAAACTAGAAAATAATAGCCATAGTGTGTTTATCTGTTGTTTTTCAAAAAACTAAAGGACTATTTAGAATTATAGCGTCTTACTTGGCAGCGCTTGATCTTCTTTTCTCGGTGAATTTTCTAGCTAGCTTAAACTCGGCACATACGTCGTGTTAGCACGCCAACAAGCTACCTAGCAGAATTGCCAATTTAAAGTTCTTTACAGGACAAATTTTATAGCTTTGTGGTGTGAACTTATGGCCGACTAAGGCCGCGTGCGTTTGGTGATTATTTAAACTTGCTGTTTAATTATTTAAGGCAAAGCAGCGTTTGAGAAAACTAGTGCTGGCATGAATCATTGCGCGTCGCGTCGAGTGGCGATTGATTCGGTTCTCATTTTAAAGTCATCGTTTCGTCGTTAACAATTAGCTGACTGCTTGGGGCGAATGCCCCAACTTTAAATATTATGCTCGTTATTTTAGGCGGTTTTTTGTTTGACCGGAGGTCGCGTCGCTAATTCGATCCTTCCTTTGGGTTTACTACAACAGGTGAGGACTTGGCCTTGGGGAATATTGGCTAAAGGGGGCGTGGAATATTCAACTTCCCCCTTTAATAGGGTGTTTCTACAAGCGCCGCAGACACCTTCTCGACAATGATATTCAGGATTAAATCCTGCCTGCTCAAAGGCTTCTAGAATACTGCGATGGTGGCTATCAACCACCACCTCAATACCATCAGCGATCACTCGGCCTTCTTGATGCGGCATTACAGCTCAAAATCCTCAAAGTCATCGACTGCAATGGTTGAGTCAATTTGTCCGACGAGGTAGGAACTGATTTCAGCTTCTTGTGGTGCGACCTGTACATTGTCTGAAACTAGCCAAGAATTTATCCAAGGGATCGGGTTACTGCGGTCTTCAAAGCAAGGGTGTAAACCCACGGCTTGCATTCGGTTATTGGTTATATATTCAACGTATTGACAGAGGATCTCTTCATTCAAACCTATCATTGAACCGTCTTTAAATAGGTACTTGGCCCATTGTTTTTCTTGTTCTGCTGCATCGGTAAACATCCGCCAAGCGTCTACCTCACATTCGGCCGCTATTTCGGCCATCTCAGGATCGTCTTTCCCTTCGCGCATTAAATTAATCATGTGCTGAGTGCCTGTGAGATGAAGAGCTTCGTCACGGGCAATGAGCTTAATGATTTTGGCATTGCCTTCCATGAGTTCACGTTCAGCAAAGGCAAAAGAACATGCAAAGCTTACATAGAAGCGAATTGCTTCAAGTACATTAACCGACATTAAACAAAGGTAGAGTTTCTTTTTCAACTCACGAAGTGAGACGGTGTAAGGCTTGCCATCGAGCAGATGCTCTCCTTCGCCATAGAGGTGATACATTGAAGAGGCTCGAATTAAATCGTCGTAATATAGTGCAATGTCATTGGCTCGCTTGATGATTTCTTCGTTTTCCATGATGTCATCAAAGACTTCACCGGGATTTCCCATCACATTACGAATAATATGGGTATACGACCGCGAGTGGATGGTTTCACTGAAAGCCCATGTTTCTATCCAAGTTTCGAGTTCAGGTAGGCTCACCAAAGGCAATAGAGCGACATTGGGAGAGCGTCCTTGAATACTATCCAGCAAGGTTTGGTATTTTAAATTACTAATGAAAATATGCTGCTCATGTGCGGGCAATTTTGCATAATCGATGCGGTCTCTGCTGACATCCACTTCTTCTGGACGCCAGAAAAATGATAATTGCTTTTCAATTAATTTTTCAAAGATAGGATGACGTTGTTGGTCATAACGAGCCACGTTTACCGGCTGACCAAAGAACATGGGTTCTTTGGTGGCATCGTTGGCTGTTTGGGTGAAAATTGAGTAGTTCATCTACATTATTCCTAACAATTCTTTGCGCCTAAGCGCGTAAACTTGGCTTAAATTTTACATGCACCGCCGGCGCAATCATCATCTTCTGGCTCGGGTTTCATATTATCGTGCTGGTCGCTAGCTCCATCACGAGTATTATGATAATACAGAGTTTTTACGCCATATTTATAGGCGGTTAGCAGGTCGGCAATCAAGATTTTCATGGGGACTCGATTACCCACAAAGCGTGATGGATCGTAGTTAGTATTAGCCGAAATACTTTGGTCAACAAACTTTTGCATTAAACCCACTAATTGCAAATAACCGTCATTATTTGGAATATCCCAAAGTAACTCGTAGCTATTTTTGAGGTTTCCAAAGTCAGGCACCACTTGTTTTAGAATGCCGTCTTTACTGGCTTTTACACTGACGTAACCGCGTGGCGGTTCAATGCCATTGGTCGCGTTGGAAATTTGGCTGGAGGTTTCCGATGGCATCAAGGCCGATAAGGTTGAGTTACGTAAGCCGTAAGTGGTGATTTCTTGGCGCAATTCTTCCCAATCGTAATGCAGCGGCTCGTTGCTTAATTGATCCAACGATTTTTTATAGGTATCGATGGGTAGAATACCTTGCGCATAGGTGGTCTCATTGAACATCGGACAGGCACCTTGCTCCTTGGCAAGACGCATCGAAGCTTTTAACAGCCAGTACTGGATTGCCTCAAATGTGCGGTGGGTTAAATTGTTGGCACTACCGTCACTGTATTTGGAACCATTCTTAGCCAAATAATAGGCATAGTTAATGACCCCAATCCCTAGGGTGCGACGGCCAAATGACCCTTTTTTCGCTGCTAGTATGGGGTAGTCTTGGTAATCGAGTAAGCTATCTAAGGCTCGAACTGCAAGATCTGACAAGTCTTCCAATTCGTTGAGATCTTCAATTGCACCTAAATTGAAAGCCGATAGAGTACATAGGGCGATTTCACCATTTTCATCATGCACATGCTGTAACGGTTTGGTGGGCAGTGCAATCTCTAAACAAAGGTTTGATTGACGAACTGGTGCTTGAGCCGGATCAAATGGGCTATGGGTATTACAGTGGTCGACGTTTTGAATATAAATACGTCCGGTAGAAGCACGTTCCTGCATCAATAAAGAGAACAAATCAACGGCTTTAATCGCCTGTTTACGGATACTAGCGTCTTGCTCGTATTTTAGATAAAGCTGCTCGAAGGTATCTTGATCTTCGAAAAATGCATCATATAAACCCGGTACATCGCTGGGCGAAAATAAAGTGATGTTTTCACCCTTCACCAAACGTTGGTACATTAACCGATTCAGTTGCACCCCGTAGTCCATATGACGAACTCGGTTATCATCAACGCCTCGGTTGTTCTTGAGTACTAATAGTGACTCGACTTCGAGATGCCAGAATGGATAGAAGATAGTTGCAGCGCCACCACGCACACCACCTTGTGAACAGCATTTAACCGCCGTTTGAAAATACTTATAGAAAGGGATACATCCAGTATGGAAGGCTTCTCCCCCACGGATCTCACTACCCAAGGCGCGGATCCGTCCAGCGTTGATGCCAATGCCCGCACGCTGTGATACGTAAGTTACAATCGATGATGCGGTGGCGTTGATGGACTCTAAGCTATCACCACACTCAATCAATACACAGGAGCTGAATTGACGGGTTGGGGTGCGTACTCCCGACATAATCGGTGTTGGCAAGGAAATCTTAAATAAAGAAGTCGCATCGTAAAAACGGCGAATGTAATCCAAGCGAACTGATTTGTCATAATGGGCAAATAAACAGGCTGCTACTAGGATATACAAAAATTGGGCACTTTCGTAGATCGTGCCAGTGACGCGGTTTTGTACTAGATATTTACCTTCCAGTTGTTTTACTGCTGCATAGGAAAAGTTCATATCGCGCCAGTGATCGATAAACTCATCCATTTGGGCAAATTCTTCCACGGTGTAGTCTTTCAGCAAATGCATGTCATAAAGACCAGCTTCACATTGTTTGACCACATGTTCGTAAAGCTTCGGTGGTTCAAACTGACCGTAGGCTTTTTTTCGTAAGTGGAAAACCGCTAAACGAGCGGCTAAAAATTGGTAATCGGGCGTTTCTTGAGAAATTAGATCTGCAGCCGCCTTGATAATCGTTTCATGGATATCTTTGGTGGCCATACCATCGTAGAATTGAATATGTGATTTTAGTTCGACCTGTGAAACGGATACATTTTTAAGGCCCTCGGCGGCCCATGTAATCACTCGGTGAATTTTATCCAAATTAATGGCTTCTTGTTTACCGCTACGTTTGGTTATCAGTAGATCTGTATTCATGAATGGAGGGCCTATATCCTAATTTTGTGCTACTGGCTGTCTAGTATGGCAAATATTGCCTGACTACTAGATATAGTGTTTATAAATTTATTTGATACAAGATAATGAGGTTTTGTCGATTTCGCAAGACTTGGAAAAATGAAGAACTTGTGCATAACATGCGGATAATTGCTATATGTTAGTGCTTACTAACTAGCTATCCATATGACTTTGTTAGCGTGGCGTTAATGCAAGTTCTTTTTGCTATAAAAATAGAAAATTATTTATTTTTATGAAAACTTGAAGCGGTTTATAATTTAGCCAAATGTTTGGCGATTAGCTGTTCAAGTTGCTCACTTTTTTGACAGTGTAAATCGGCTTGCCAAGTGTGGATATTGTCATTTTCCGAAATATAGCCCCATTCGGCTAAAATAGTCGTCATCTGGGTGTTGTTTCCAGCTTCGATGTCACGCAGAGCGTCGCCAACATACAAACAATGCTGCGCTGCTACTTTGAGTTGTTGGCAGGCATGTAACATGGGTTCCGGATGCGGTTTCCGCTGGCTAACCGTATCGCCTCCGACTAGCGTTGCACAGCTCGCAAACTCAGTAAAGTAAGCAAGTAATTGCCGACTTAAACTTTCAGGTTTGTTTGTCACGATCCCCCAAGGTGTAGATGTTGCATCTAAGTAGGCTAAGGTTTGCTGAATGCCAGGGAATAAATTAGTGTCGATGCAGATGTTCGACTGATAAAAGTCGAGTAATTGTTGACGCAGTTTGGTTTGCTCTTGTTGATGCCAACTTTCGCCAAAACCAAAACCCAGTAGCCCCATGGCACCATGGGAGCTTAAAGTTCGAGCATCACTTAAACTAATGAGTGGTTGCTGGTGCTGCGCTAGTACATGATTTGCGGCCGCTGCAAGATCAGGCGCGGTGTCTAATAAAGTACCATCTAAATCAAATAGTACCGCAAGTTTATTGTTCATCCTGATCCTGCTTGGCAAGTTGTAACATGTAATTCACATCGACATTAGGGCTTAAGCGAAAGTGCTCAATCACTGGGTAAAATTGTACCCCGGTAATGGCCTGACTTTGTAGGCCGTGCTCATCAGCCCAGCTGAGCAACTCTGAAGGACGGATAAATTTATCATGCTGATGGGTTCCGTTGGGAACCAGCTTGAGCAGTTTTTCTGCCGCCAGAATCATAAACAGGTAGGCTTTTGGGGTACGATTGATGGTTGATACAAAGAGGTAACCGCCGGGCTTGACCAATTTGGCGCATGCTGCAATTACCGAGCTTGGATCGGGCACATGCTCAAGCATTTCCATGCATGTCACCACATCGTATTGGGCAGGCTGTTGTTCGGCGTGCTGTTCGGCGGTAGTCTGCAGATAAGTTAATTGTGCCCCGGTTTCTAAGGCGTGCAATTTGGCGACTTCAATTTGCTCTTGCCCCATATCGATCGCAGTCACATCAGCCCCTCGCAGGGCCATACTCTCGGCTAATATTCCGCCACCACAACCGATGTCGAGGACTTGCTTGCCAAATAGTCCCTTGGCTCCCCGCTCAATATAGTCGAGACGTAATGGATTGATCTGGTGCAGGGTTTTAAAATCCCCTTGTTCATCCCACCAACGGGAGGCTAAGCCTGCAAAATGTGCTATTTCTTGGTGGTCAACATTTTGGCTGTTATTTGGCTGTTCCATTGGTCTCTTTATCCAAGTCATTATTTATAAGTATTATAAGAACTTGTTCATCCTAGCCACAAGCTTTTGTTGAATTCCGGTAGTTTTTCATTTTTCTAAAAGAAAAGAGCGACATCAGGCCTGTTAAGGCGTCGGTTTTATGGTAAAGTTCTCGATTACGCTGAGTAATTGTAACAAGCAATAAAAACGAAGGATTTTGTCGTCTATGAGCGATCTTGCAAAAGAGATCATGCCTGTCAATATTGAGGATGAGCTGAAAAGTTCCTACCTTGATTATGCCATGAGCGTGATTGTTGGACGCGCCTTACCAGATGTACGTGATGGTTTAAAACCTGTGCATCGCCGGGTGTTGTTCGCAATGAATGTACTAGGTAACGATTGGAATAAGCCTTACAAAAAATCTGCCCGTGTGGTCGGTGATGTTATTGGTAAATATCACCCCCATGGTGATAGTGCCGTTTACGATACAATTGTGCGGATGGCACAGCCGTTCTCCTTACGTTATATGTTGGTAGACGGGCAAGGTAACTTTGGTTCGGTTGATGGTGATTCAGCTGCAGCAATGCGTTATACCGAAATCCGTATGGATAAGTTGGCGCACTCTTTACTGGCTGACTTAGAAAAAGAAACCGTTGATTACGTCCCCAACTACGATGGTACCGAGCAAATTCCTGCGGTGTTGCCGACTCGGATCCCGAACCTGTTAGTGAACGGAGCTTCGGGCATTGCGGTGGGCATGGCCACCAACATTCCACCACATAACCTCACCGAAGTGGTGAATGGTTGTTTGGCAATGATCGAAAATCCTGAGATCACCATCGACGAATTGATGGAATATATCCCTGCGCCGGATTTCCCTACCGCGGGTATTATTAATGGCCGCGCAGGCATTATTCAAGGCTATCGAACTGGTCGCGGTAAAGTGTCGATCCGAGCGAAAGCGGAAGTCGTCACCGACAAGGCCGGCAAAGAAACGATTATTGTTCATGAGATCCCTTATCAGGTGAACAAGGCTCGACTGATCGAGAAGATGGCCGAGTTAGTAAAAGATAAAAAACTGGAAGGTATATCTGCATTACGTGATGAATCCGATAAGGATGGTATGCGTATTGTGGTTGAATTGAAACGCGATGCAGTGGGCGAAGTTGTATTAAACAACTTATATTCACAAACCCAGATGCAAGTGTCCTTCGGCATGAACATGGTTGCCTTGGATAATGGTCAACCGAAGATTTTTAATCTTCAAGAGATGATCGAATGCTTCATTCGTCACCGCCGCGAGGTGGTGACACGCCGTACGGTATTCGAATTACGTAAAGCCCGTGATCGTGCGCATATCCTCGAAGGTCTAGCGATCGCGCTAGCCAATATCGATGAGATTATCGAGCTGATTAAAACCTCTCCGACTCCAGCCGAAGCAAAAACGGCTTTACTTGCTAAAGGTTGGGACTTAGGTGGTGTTGCGGCGATGCTCGAGCGTGCAGGCGATGATGCGGCTCGTCCTGATTGGCTAGAGCCCGAGTTTGGTATTCGTGATGGAAAATATTTCATCACACCGACTCAGGCACAAGCTATTCTCGAATTACGTTTGCATCGTTTGACCGGTCTTGAGCATGAGAAGATCATTGCAGAATACAAAGACTTACTAGATCTGATTGCTGAACTGTTGTATATCTTGAATACCCCGACTCGTTTGATGGAAGTGATCCGCGACGAGTTGATTGAAGTGCGCGAGCAATTTGGTGATGAGCGTCGCACCGAAATTTCAGCGAATAGCTCCGATCTGTCGATTGAAGATCTGATCAATGAAGAAGACGTGGTGGTGACGCTTTCCCATGAAGGCTATGTCAAATACCAACCATTGAGCGAATATGAGTCACAGCGTCGTGGTGGTAAAGGCAAAGCCGCCACCAAGATGAAAGACGAAGACTTCATTGAGAAGTTGCTGGTGGCAAATACCCACGATACGGTCTTGTGTTTCTCAACCGTCGGTAAAGTGTACTGGATTAAAGTTTATCAATTGCCGCTGGCGAGTCGTCAAGCGCGTGGTAAACCGATTGTCAACTTACTGCCATTGGGTGATGATGAGCGAATTACCGCGATTTTGCCCGTTCGTGAATATCAAGAAGACAAATTCATCTTGTTTGCAACGGCGAATGGCACCGTTAAGAAAACCCCGTTAACCGCCTTTAAGCGGCCATTATCCAGCGGTATCCGCGCGATTAACTTGCATGATGACGATAAGCTGATTGGCGTTGATATCACCAATGGTGACAATGAAATCATGTTGTTCTCTGATGCGGGTAAAGTGGTGCGCTTTAACGAGAAGCAACGGGATAGTGAGACGGGTGCGGTGAAACTCGATCCTGAAACCGGTGAAGAGCTGTTGGCCTTACGTCCAATGGGCCGTACCGCTGCCGGGGTTCGCGGGATTTCGCTTGACGCAGGTCAGAAAGTAGTCTCGTTGATTGTGCCAAATGGAGACGGAGACATTCTAACCGCCACCGAAAATGGCTATGGTAAACGAACTCGTTTAGATGAATATCCGGCGAAGAGCCGCGCGACCAAAGGTGTGGTATCGATTAAGGTGAGTGAGCGGAATGGCTTAGTGGTGGGGGCCGTGCAGGTGACCGAACTACAAGAAATGATGCTGATTACCGACGGTGGTACCTTGGTTCGTACTCGGGTCCATGAAGTTTCGTTGGTTGGCCGCAATACCCAGGGGGTAACGTTAATTCGTACTACCGAAGGTGAAAAGGTGGTTGGTCTACAACGGATTGACGAAATCGAAGAGGCAGAGTTTGAAGACTTAGCCGATGGTGAAGTAGCGGAGCAAAACGCTGAGGCTTCCCTCGACAACGATAACTCAGCCGCTGCCGAAGATGATTCGGCGGCCAGTGAGACTGATGCCGAATAGTCATCGGCTATAACATAAACGGGCGGCTTCGGTCGCTCGTTTTTGTTTGAGAGACCCGCCAAACCATTGGTATAGCCTATTACAGGCGGTATAAAATGAACCACTGCAGTGGTCGAACACAACATAACAAAGAGATAGGCATGAGAAAAATCTACAATTTTTGTGCAGGCCCGGCGATGTTGCCAGAGGCTGTGATGCAACAAGCCCAAGCTGAGTTTTGCGATTGGCAAGGTTTAGGGGTATCGGTCATGGAAGTGAGTCATCGAGGTAAAGAATATATCGCGATGGCTGCTGAGGCCGAACAAGATCTCCGCGATTTACTGGCGATTCCCGATAATTATAAAGTTCTATTCTGCCAGGGAGGGGGGCGTGGACAATTTGCTGCTGCCCCTCTGAACCTGCTTGGGGATAAAACCAGTATTAGTTATATTACCACCGGACAGTGGTCGAAAAGTGCCGTTGTCGAAGGTGAGAAACACGCGGCAGCCAAGGTGTTTGATGCACTGGCTGTGGATGAGCATGGTCAGGTTTCAGTGCAAGACAGCTCTCAATGGCAATACGATAAAGATTCTGCCTATGTTCACTACTGCCCCAACGAAACCATTGAAGGGATCGCCATCGAAGAGACCCCAGATGTGGGAGATATGATTTTAGTGGGGGATTTTTCTTCTACCATTTTGTCTCAGCCCATCGATGTTAGCCGCTATGGACTGATCTATGCTGGCGCACAAAAAAATATCGGGCCTTCGGGCTTGGCAATTGCCATCGTGCGCGAAGATCTGTTGGATAAAGCTCATTCACTCACCCCTGGTATCATGAATTACAGCGTATTAGCGGCCAGTGATTCGATGTTTAATACGCCACCGACTTACTCCTGGTACTTGGCTGGCTTGGTGTTTAAGTGGTTGAAGCAGCAAGGTGGCTTAAGCGCTATGGCAGAAAAAAATGCCGCTAAAGCCGAGTTATTATACCGATTTATTGATGCGAGTGACTTTTACCACAACTCGGTCGCGCCAGCGAATCGTTCAAAGATGAATATTCCCTTTCAACTGGATAATCCCGAGTTGGATGCACTGTTTTTGAGTGAAGCGGCACAAGCCGGTTTGGTGACTCTGAAAGGACATCGCATTGTGGGTGGCATGCGCGCCAGTATTTATAACGCGATGCCCATTGAAGGGGTGCAAGCGCTGGTGGCCTTTATGGCCGATTTTGCACAGCGTCATCCGCAAGGCTAGCCAAACACTGGCAATTTTATCAAGCAATTAAGCCAGTCTATTGGCACTAAAGAAGTAGAGATAATAGATAAATGGAACAATTAACCCTACAGCCAATTTCACAAGTTGACGGTGAAATTAACCTTCCAGGCTCCAAGAGTGTGTCGAACCGAGCATTGCTGTTAGCTGCTCTCGCCGAAGGTGAAACGGTTCTTAACAACTTACTCGATAGCGATGATATTCGGCATATGTTAAACGCGCTGAAAACCCTGGGAGTGTCTTATCAGCTTTCTGACGATCGACGTCGTTGCACGGTGACGGGTTTAGGACGTGCCTTTAAGACGGAGCAGGCTGAGCAGTTGTTCCTTGGGAATGCCGGCACAGCCATGCGCCCACTGTGTGCCGCTTTATGTCTCAGTGAGGGGGAATTTAGCTTGACTGGCGAGCCTCGCATGGAAGAGCGACCGATTGGCGCCTTAGTCGATGCTTTACGCCAAGTGGGTGCCAACATCGATTACTTGAAGAGTGAAGGTTACCCGCCGCTGAAGATCAATGGTACCGGTTTGCAGGGTGGCAAAGTGAGCATCGATGGCTCGGTTTCCAGCCAGTTTCTAACCGCATTCCTGATGGCCGCCCCCTATGCTCAAGCTGACGTTGAAATTACCATTATTGGCGATTTGGTGTCCAAGCCTTATATTGATATCACCTTGAAGATGATGGCCGCTTTTGGGGTCGATGTAGCAAATGATAACTATCAGCGTTTTGTGGTCAAAGGTCAGCAGGTGTATCGTGCTGCTGGCGAGTTTCTGGTTGAAGGCGATGCCTCTTCTGCCTCCTATTTCTTAGCGGCCGGCGCGATTAAAGGTGGTCAGGTAAAAGTCACAGGGGTAGGCAAGAAATCGATGCAGGGTGATGTGTTATTTGCCGATGTATTGTCGGCCATGGGCGCAGATATTGAATGGGGCGATGATTATATTATCGCGCGCCCGGGTGAGCTAATGGCGGTGGATCTGGATATGAATCATATTCCCGATGCTGCCATGACGATCGCTACGACGGCGTTATTTGCTCGCGGTACCACTTGTATTCGCAATGTATACAACTGGCGTGTTAAAGAAACAGACCGCTTAAGTGCAATGGCGACTGAGTTGCGTAAAGTGGGTGCCACGGTTGTCGAAGGTGAAGACTTTATTGAAGTGACGCCACCGGCAAAAATCAAGCATGCAGCAATCGATACCTACGATGACCACCGTATGGCGATGTGTTTCTCTCTGGTGGCTCTGAGTGACAGCGCGGTGACGATTAACGATCCGAAATGCACTTCTAAAACTTTCCCTGACTATTTTGAACGTTTGCAACAGCTTAGCTCGTAAAAAAGGTCGCTAAATTGTTACAACTTAGTTAGTCTAAAGGGGTCACTTTTTTGTGACTCTTTTTTTATATCTGCATTTTGACTCACCTTGGTGGGTTTAATAATTAAATAGGCAAAAAGCCAACACTAAAATGCAGCAAAAACGGTAATGGATACTATGAATGTATATACAGCTAGACAGGCGATCTTAGATCGTCGTCAGCGAGTGGCTGCCTATGAATTGTTATTTCGTGATGGGCCAGAGAATGTATTTCCCAATATAGACCCCCATGAAGCCACTTCTAGGTTGATTATTCGTACCCAGTTAAATCAGGGTTTACAGGAAATCACTCAAGGAAGACCAGCCTTAATTAACTTTTCAGAAGATAGCCTTTATTCAGATATTGTCTGTTTGCTGCCTAAACAGCAGGTTGTGATTGAAATTCTGGAATCAGCAAAACCCAGTAAAAGGCTATACAAGCGTTGTCAATACTTGGTTCGCAGTGGTTATCGTTTAGCTTTAGATGATTTTATTTATCATCCTGAGTGGGAACCATTTTTTAAACTGGTCTGTTTAATAAAGATAGATATAAGAAAAACACCCTTGAATCAACTAGGGTCTTTTTTTGCTGTTATCAATAACTATAAAAGTATCAATTTATTAGCGGAGAAGATCGAAACTCAGCAAGAATATCAGCAGGCGAGAGCTTTAGGTTTCAGCCTCTTCCAAGGTTTTTATTTTTGTCGGCCCGAAATGCGCCAATCTAAGGAGCTGGATGCCAGTTATCAGGTGATCTCTCGACTATTTCATGCAACCAGCAAAGACGAGGTTAATGTGAATGAAGTGGTCGGTTATTTCGAGCGAGACACTAGTTTAGCTTACAAGTTATTGCGTTATGTGAATTCGAGTCACCAGCCAATTGTGCGAAATATCGTATCGATCAAACAAGCGGTCGTATACGTTGGAAATGCTCAATTACGTAAGTTAGTTGCGATACTGGCTAACGCAATGACCGTTAGTCATAAGCCCAGAGAGTTGATGAGAATGTCATTACATCGGGCTCGTTTTTGTGAGTTGGTTGCAAACCGTCTATCACAGGTCAATAGAGACAGTGCTTTTTTATGCGGCTTATTTTCTTTATTAGATGCGATATTAGATAAGCCATTGAGTGAAATTCTTGGTGCTTTACCATTGGATCAAGACATTAAGGCTGCACTATGTAGTGGGCAGTCATCTGTGTTAGGTATCATGTTGCTCACGATAAAATCCTACGAACAGGGCAATTGGGCCTTGAGCGAAAGTTTGGCTCAGCAGTTAGAGATCGATTATCTGGATATTGAACAATTTAACTTGCAAGCGCTGCTATGGAGCGAAGAGTTTCAATCTTTGTTAAGTCCAACAGCATGAAATGAAGTTTAGGTCTTGATGAAAAAACAGCTTCATTTTTATAAAAGAATACCTTGAAACGATGATCGGTAATGATCGATTCTACTTTCGATTTCTATCACCATTGATGGTGGTTCGAACGAGGATCTCCAATCGGCGAATAGTGAAAAGAAACCTCACGATAGTCCTAGTCATAGTTGTGTGAAGTTTTGGCTCGCTTATTGAATTTGTGAGTTAGCAAACATTAATAGGGTTTTTACTTGGTTTTTATTGCATATAAATCAAATAATATTTGATTTATTTTGGTAAGCTGCATAGAGAATATTTGTACTTGGCGCATAGAATGCCGAGACAGCGGGAATTTTTAGGAGCTAAATAGTTTGCAGTGGTGCCTCGTTAAATCTTTAACGTTGCTAGTGGTAGCTTGTTGTTGGTCGTTGGGTGCTCATGCCTATATAGTCAATGCCAGTGAATATCAATGGCTCGAAGATCATCCAAAGGTGAAAGTTGCGGTGGTTGCTGAGCGACTTCCTTTGGAATTTTCGGACCCTCAGGGACAAGCTCAGGGCTATGCGGTTGATATGTTGGCCCAGTTAGCTTCACAAACCCATTTAGTTTTTGATTATCATGTGTTCTCTAGCATCTCCTCTGCAGTGCTTGCTTTGCAGCAAGGTCAGGTAGATATGCTTAGTAGCGCACCTCGTCATCATCGGCTAAGTCCTTTTGTTCATTATACCCAAGCCACCGAGCTGCAAACTCTGGTTGCCTACCAAAACTTAAATCATGCCCGTTTTAGTTCTGTTGAACAGTTATCTGGCCAGAAGGTGGCGGTGGTGATGGGCAGTAGTGCTCATGAAATTGTCGCGAAACAGTTTCCCAATCTAAGTCTTCAGCCATTTACTCGCTTGTTCGATGCGATGCAGGCATTAGCACAACAACAAGTGGTGGCGATCGTCGCAGGAAATGACGAGGTCGCCGCACAACTTCGAGCAATGCCACAATGGCATATGCAACAAGCCTTTCAGTTTGAGCAAGATCTAGAACATCGATTCGCCGTTCGTGATGACTGGCCAATGTTGGTGAGTTTGCTTAACCGCGGTCTGAACTCCCTCGACCCAAACTTTAGCCAGCAGAGTTACCACCGATGGCAATCGATTGTCGCAACGACCCAGCCAAGTAACACCGTATCTTATTGGTGGGGACTCGGGTTATTGCTACTGTTTATCGTGATTGGTGCTGGTTTCTTATTCATCCAGCAAAAATTTCATCGCCTAAAATACAAAGCCACCCTGTTACGTGAGCAATTAGACTATTGGAAAAATCATGATGAGGTAACGGGCCTGCCAAATCGAAGACATATGACCCGCTTAATTGCCGATTGGTTAGATGATGCTTTACCTATGTCGGTGCTGATGTTCGATTTTCCGCGGCAAAACGAAGTATTTGAGAACTTTGGCCAACATCTCGGAGAAGTAACTAGAGAAGCATATGCTAAGCGCGTACAGAAGAGTTTGCGTCGGCATTATCCGGAGGCTCAGCTCGGTTATTGGTATCATCATTATTTTGTGGTGGCGATACCAACGGTGAATCGTGATAAAGAAGTCATTGCGATCGCCAAACAGATCATTCAAAGCTGTCGAGGTTGGTTGCGTTTAGAGCAATTACAGTTGTTAACTCGCTGTCATGTTGGCTATAGCTGTTTTCATCCTGGTCGAGATGCGATCCACAGCGATGCTTTACTGGCAAATGCATTTACCGCTTTAAATCATGCGGTAAAAGATGGCAGTAGTATCTGCCGTTATCATCCCGACTTTAGTCAGGCAAGCCTCGTTAAACTGACCCTTGAATCTAAATTACGTAAAGCGATTGCCAATGATGAATTGGAGTTATTTTATCAACCTCAGTATTGCTTGCTTTCGAACCAAGTGATCGGCGCTGAAGTATTATTGCGCTGGTTTACCGATGGGGGGGCGATTTCTCCTGATGAATTTGTGCCTGTCGCTGAAGAAACAGGCTTAGTGCTGCAATTAGATAAATGGGTGTTTGAGAATGCGATGCGGTTCATGGCGCGCTACGCAAGTCAATTGGCGAAAGACTTCAAATTATCCGTTAACTTTTCCGCTGCAACGGTGTCTTTAGGTCACGCGGAGAAAATCGCGATTAGTTATGCCCAGCAATGGCAGGTGAATCCGCAACGGATCTGTATTGAAATTACTGAATCTGCCATGATGGAACAACCAGATGAAGCGAAGGCAAGCATTCAACGAATGCGAGATGCGGGTTTTGGAATTGCGATTGACGATTTTGGGACCGGTTACTCGTCTATGGCCTATCTGAAACACCTACCAGTCACCTTGTTGAAAATTGACCGTGCCTTTGTGAGTGGTTTGGAAGATAACCTGTCCGATCAACATATTGTTAAAGCGATGGTTATGGTTGCACGTAGCATGAAATTCCAAGTATTAATCGAAGGTATTGAAACGCAGAATCAAGCCAATATTGCGTCGGTGATGGGTTGTGAGCAAGCCCAAGGTTTCTTTTTTGCCAGACCGCAAGCTGAGGTTGATTTTGTACAACATTACTTACCTAAACCCCACGTGAAGGAGCCGCTTCGTTTAGTGGGTAGTTAATCTTGGCTCGCCTTTTGCTTTCCCTTGAGTAACAACGATAAATGCCATTAATCTGGCGGGAGAGGGAAATCATGAGAGTTGAGTCAGCAAATCTATTTAGCGAACTCCAATCAATGGCCGGTGAAATGAAAACTGGCGGTATTGCTCAGGATATAAATCAAGCTAACGCACCGCTAGGCCTCTCAAAAGTTAATAGTGACTTTGGCAGTTTATTAAGTGACGCCATTAATAATGTGAATGGCTTACAGTCGAATGCCAATGATTTACGAACCCGTTTCGATTTAGGCGATCGTAACGTTGGTATTGGTGATGTGATGATTGCTAGTCAAAAATCCAGTATTGCTTTCGACGCAACGGTGCAGGTGAGAAATAAATTAGTTGATGCTTACAAACAAATTATGTCTATGCCCGTTTAATGGGACTAGGAGTATATTGTGGCGAGCGAAGGGAGTAACGCAATGAGTCAAGAACAAGCACTACTAGGCTCCGATAGCGATAGTGATAATTTAGAAGCAACGGAACAACAGAGTTCTGCACTATCATTTTTGAGTAACGGTGATGTTCTGCGCCAAATTATTATGATTTTGGCCCTCGCAATATGTTTGGCAATGGCGGTGTTTTTGCTGATGTGGGCGAAAGAACCAGAGATGCGACCACTGGGGACCATGACCACCAATGAACTGGTTGAGACCCTTGATTTTCTCGATCAGGCAAAAATACCTTATACCATTGAAGGTAACTCGGTATTAGTCAATGCTGAACAATACCAAGATATTAAGTTAAAACTTCGTCGCTCAGGGTTGAGTGAGGCTGCGCCAGCTGGAGAGCAAATTCTGCTCAATGATATGGGCTTTGGTGTCAGTCAGCGTTTAGAAGGCGAGCGTTTAAAACTGAGTCGCGAACGTCAGTTGGCGACAGCCATTGAACAAATGAAGTCGGTGAATAAAGCTCAAGTTCTATTGGCCATTCCCAAAAGTAATGTATTTGCCCGTCAGGAGCAAAAACCTTCTGCCACCGTGGTTCTCAGCCTGCGTAATAATAATGGTCTGGTGCAAGAAGAAATCGATTCGATTGTTGATATTGTCGCCTCAGCGGTACAGGGTCTTATTCCAAGCCGAGTGACGGTGACCGATCATAATGGCCGTTTGTTAAATTCTGGCAGTCAAGATCCGTTATCTTCGCGTACTCGTAAAGAATTTGAAATGGAGCGTAAGCGAGAATCTGAATATAAAAACAAGATTGACGCTATTTTGATCCCCGTTGTAGGCTTAGGTAATTATACAGCTGAAGTTGATGTGACCTTAGACTTCACTGCTGTAGAGCAAACGCAGAAGCGCTATAACCCCGATTTACCGGCAGTTCGTAGTGAATTCACGGTTGAAAATAGTAATGTTGGTGCTGGCGCGATAGGGATCCCTGGAGCCTTAACCAATCAACCACCAGTCGCTGCACAGATCCCAGAACAAGCAGGTGGCGCAAATGCACAAACTCAGTCTGGAAGTAGTCACAAAGAGGCCACGCGTAACTATGAACTGGATACAACAATTAGTCATACCCGTTCTCAAGTGGGGGTGGTGAGGCGAGTGAGTGTTTCGGTGGCATTGGACTATAATAGTCAAGTTTCTGACAGTGGTGAAACGACACGTGAGCCACGTTCTGCAGAACAGCTCGCTAGCATTCGCCGTTTGTTGCAAGGTGGCGTGGGTTTCAATTTAAGCCGTGGTGATACACTCGAGGTTGTGAGCGTACCATTTACTCGACCTGAAATATTAAGCGAAGCTGACTTGCCGTTATGGGAGCAGGCATGGTTTTGGCGCGCAATGCGGATTGCGGGCAGTGTATTAGTTCTGATTGTATTGATTGTGGCCGTGGTTCGTCCGATGTTAAATCGTATTCTTTCTAGCGGTGAAGAGAGTGAGCATGCTGAAACTGATTTAGATGCGGCACTTGCAGCTTATGAAAATGATGATGATTTACAATTGATTTCGGCCGACAATACCGAAACAGATTTTGGGATCCGTGATGGACAGCTTAAACTACCGGACCTACATAAAGATGAAGACATGTTAAAAGCGGTGCGAGCCTTGGTCGCGAATGAACCTGACTTAGCCGCGATGGTAATCAAAGACTGGGTAATTAACGATGCCAAATGAAAATGAAAATGATATGGATCCAGAAGTCGTTCTGGAAGGAATGAGCGGCATTGAGCGAGCCGCGATTCTGATGCTGAGTTTAAATGAAGATGACGCAGCGACCATATTCCGCCATTTAGAACCCAAACAAGTACAACGTTTGGGGATGGCAATGGCATCGCTCGAGGATTTTTCCCATGAGCGAGTGGTTGCGGTGCATCGTTTATTTATCGACGACATTCAGAAATACACCAATATTGGAATTGGCAGTCAAGACTTTGTACGTAAGGCGCTTACAGCAGCCTTAGGTGAAGATCGCGCCTCCAGTCTGGTTGACCAAATTATTATGGGCAGTGGTGCTAAGGGCTTGGACTCTCTGAAATGGATGGATGCGCGTCAAGTGGCGAATATCATTCAAAATGAACACCCACAAATTCAAACCATTGTTCTCTCTTATCTTGAAGCTGAGCAGTCGGCTGAGATTATGTCGCAATTTGCCGAGAAAGTACGGCTTGATTTAATGATGCGGATTGCCAACTTGGAAGAAGTTCAACCCGCTGCCTTAACCGAATTAAACGAAATCATGGAAAAACAGTTTGCAGGGCAAGCTGGAGCTCAAGCGGCCAAAATGGGCGGCTTGAAGGCGGCAGCCAATATTATGAACTTCCTCGATACCAACATGGAAGGCATGCTCATGGATTCGATCCGCGACAGCGACGAAGAGATGGCGCAGCAAATACAAGATCTGATGTTTGTTTTCGAGAACTTGGTCGATATCGACGATCGTGGTATTCAAACCTTGCTGCGTGATGTTCCTGGTGAGTTACTACAAAAAGCATTGAAAGGTGCCGATGATGGGCTGAAAGAGAAAATCTTTAATAACATGTCGAAACGTGCCGCTGAAATGCTAAAAGATGATTTGGAAGCGATGGGCCCAATTAAAGTCAGTGAAGTTGAAACCGCGCAGAAAGAAATCCTTGGTATTGCTCGCCGCTTATCCGAAGCTGGCGAAATTATGATTGGTGGTGGCGGTGGTGATGAGTTCCTATAATCGATGACAGAACAAGATAAAAGTGAATCAACAGACGAGCATGACTCTGAAGTAAAACAAGACGCCAGCCAATCATCTATGGATGATGACGAGATTGCGGCTTTATTGGCTGAGACTCAAGGTTCACCAGTTGAAGTTGCCGACCAAGAATCACAGGCGATGATTGATGATGTTCTGGCAGATACTTCCGTCGGCCCTGAGCCTGACGATATCGTCTGGCCTTTGCCCAATTTTTCAGACGCAGAGCACCGCCAGCATGGGCAATCGAGTAACGCATATGGTGTTAAGCCGTCTTGGGTTGATCAGCCAGAACCAGAAGTAGAGCCTGAAATTCAGTTCGAGCCGATGACCATCGAAGAGTTAGAAGCGCTTCGCCAATCGGCTTACGATGAAGGTTTTGCTGAAGGCAAATTGGCGGGCCATGAGGCCGGTTTACTTAGTGGCCATGAAGAAGGGCTTGCAAAGGGGCTTGAGGCCGGACAACAACAAGGTTTAAGCCAAGGCTTAACTGAAGGCCAACAACAGATCGATGAATTAAGTGCCCATTGGGCTGGTTTGGTGGGGCAGTTACATCAGCCAAAGGCGCAAATAGATGCGGAGGTTGAGCAACAAATAGTTGATCTTGCGATGAAGTTAGCGGCAGAAATCGTTCAAGTGGAATTGCAGACAAACCCTGAGATTATTGTTAAAACAGTGAAACAAGCAGTGGCCGCTTTACCGTTACAACAGCAGAGTATTCAAATCCACCTTCACCCTCTAGATTTAGCTATTGTTGAGCAGGTCTTTCCTCCCGAAACCCAACAGAAGAAAGGTTGGCAGCTATTGACTGATGGTAGCCTTACTCAAGGTGATTGCCTGATTGAAAATGACTTATCTTCGGTGACTGTAGAGATGAGTGAAGTGATTCAGCAGAGCTTACGCTCATTTATTCGTCAAAATGGTCAAGATGATGACTCTGATCCAACGGCTTAAACGTTATCAAACAAGCCACGTGCGCAATAACCCAACAGTGGCGGGTAAGTTAACTCGTGTGGTGGGGCTGACTCTTGAAGCCATTGGCTGCCGTGCTCCGCTCGGATCTTTATGTGCAGTCGAGACCTTAGATGGATTTTTAGAAGCCGAGGTGGTTGGTTTTTCTGGCGATAAACTATTTCTTATGCCTAGTGAGCAGTTAACCGGTGTATTACCAGGGGCTCGGGTGATCCCTTTACATGAACACCATGGTATTCCGGTTGGTATGGAGCTATTAGGTCGGGTGATCGACGGGGTAGGTAAACCCCTCGACGGTTTAGGCGAAATTCATTGCAAGCAAGTGGATAATTTAAGTTCAGTCCGTTTAAATCCCATGGCACGAAAGCCAATTAAGCAACCACTTGATGTCGGTGTGCGTTCAATAAACGCGGTGCTTACCGTGGGGCAGGGTCAACGAATGGGATTGTTTGCCGGATCGGGGGTCGGTAAAAGTGTCTTGATGGGCATGATGACTCGAGGCACCACGGCCGATGTTGTCGTGGTGGGTTTGATTGGTGAACGTGGTCGAGAAGTGAAAGAGTTTATCGATGAAATCTTGGGAGAGGAAGGGCGTCAACGCGCGGTTGTCATCGCCGCCCCTGCCGATGCTTCGCCGTTAATGCGATTGAAGGGCTGTGATACAACCTTAACTATTGCTGAGTATTTTCGAGATCAGGGTTTGAATGTTTTACTGTTAATGGATTCATTGACTCGTTATGCTCAAGCGCAGCGCGAAATTGCTTTGGCCATTGGCGAGCCGCCAGCGACCAAGGGCTATCCGCCTTCGGTATTTGCCAAGTTGCCACGTTTGGTGGAGCGGGCAGGTAATGGCGGGGAAGGCCAAGGGTCGATTACTGCATTTTTCACGGTACTCACCGAAGGGGACGACTTACAAGATCCTATTGCTGATGCCGCCCGTGCTATTTTAGATGGCCATATCGTTTTGTCGCGTGAACTCGCCGATGCTGGCCACTATCCTGCGGTCGATATAGAAAAATCGATTAGTCGCGTTATGCCAGCCGTGACCAGTGATAACCATCAATTATTGGCCCGCCAATTGAAGTCCTTAAATTCTTCTTACCAACAAAATCAAGATCTTATCGCAATTGGTGCCTATCAGCGAGGCGCCGATAAACGAATTGATTTAGCCATTGCCATGAAGCCTCATTTGGATCAGTTCTTGCAACAAGAAATGAAAGAAGTTGTAGCTTATGACGAAAGTCTGACGCGGATGCAGCGTACCATGCAAATGGCTAACATCAACGCCCAAGGTCCGCTCAACTAGCTACCAATAGAACCGACTAGGAGAGTACCATGGCGAGGCGAGCGTTATATTTAATGGTTGAGCGTTTGCAGGAACAAGAGCAAGATGCGGCGACTGAAATGGCTCAAGCTCAACAACAACTCAATGAATTTGAGACTCAACTGGCGCACTTACAGCAATACCGTCGTTCTTATCTTGAGCAAGCTTTAGCGAAGGGAGTTGATGGTTTGCACGCCGATAGTTTCCATCAATATCAATTGTTTATTCAAAAGTTGGAACAGGCGAGTGTTCAACAAGGTAAGAGCATTGAACAAATTAAAAAAAATGTGATGTTGAAACGCAAGCAATGGTTGGATCTGCAGGCTAAAAGAAAGGCGATGGAGTTGCTGATTGATAAACAGCTGAAATTGAAACAACAGCAGCAAATGCGCGAAGAGCAAAAGTTGCTTGATGAATATGCTTTATATGCCCATTTACGTGGTCAAGCATAATTGGCGTATTTTTTGCCTAATACTTATATGTGCTATCGCTTTGCCGCTTTGCTCGATGGAGACTCTGTGTTTCTTTGCTCGCATGGTAAATAAAGATAATTTTTAAGGGTAAGCAACAATATGGAATTATTGTTAACAGATACCGCCGGGGCTAATCAATTCTCGGCCTTAAGCAGCGCTTCGCTAAGCCCTTCTGCTGGAGCTGGCGAGTTTGCAAAAATGGTTAGTGAGTTGGATAACTTACCTAAGGCTGAAAATGCCCTTGGTTCTTTAGTTAAAGAGCAGTTTGTTAAACCGCAAACCGAGCAGAATGCCTCTCAGTCATCGCTTGAGTCGCAAAGCCCTTCAGATTTACTGAAACAGTTGACTGACGCAAAACAAGTTGTAGTTGATTTAAATCAGACTGGTGCTGTGGAAGGAGAGGCTGAATCTGAAGAGCCTCAGTCGACAGCTAAACTTACGGATTTAACCACTTTATCTGAGAAAGAGGATACCGATGTGAAGGCAAGCGGCAGGGATCTGCCGCTCGATATCGAAACTGATGACGTGGACCTTTCTCTTGAAGACTCGAACAGCGCCGTTGAAGCTCATGCAAAGGCTAGCTTTGACAGTGAAGAATTGTTGAACCTCGACGAAAAAGTAACTGAGGATAAAACAGCAGCGGACTCTGATGAGACCGATCCCGACAGCGATCTCATCGCGATGCTAACTAAGGATAGCTCGTTGGCAGAAGTGACGGCTTCGAGTAAGTCGCAATCATCGGATCAAGTTGACAGTGAAAGTGTTGAAACTGCAAACACGAAACTCAGTAATGGAACTCCAACTCAGCTGGAAAAACAAAATGTCACCGAGGGCTCTAGTGTTCCCAAACAAGCCGTCAGCACGGTCGTTGATGATGCTGCGGCTAAGGATGTAACTACTCAGGCCAGCGATCGTCCTCAGCAAAAAGTAGCGAGTGATTTGAGCAAGGCTGAAGTATCAAGCAGTGGTACACCGCCAGAGAACAAAACTGATGATAAACAATCAGTTAATGCCCAATCAACGCCACTCAGTGGGCATGGTAAGCTCGAGCAAGTTGAGTTAGCAAAAAATCAGTCAACTCATGCGACTGGTAGGCTTGAACAAACCGATATAACTAAGGCGCAGAATAGTAAGCTTGAACAAGCCGAGTTAGCCAAGTCTCAATCAGCTCAATCTGCCCAAGCCAACAGCATTGCTGATAAGTCGGCAGGTTCGGATACGGTGAAAGCCGATCCTGGTCAGCAAGCTGCGACTGTGACTTCAAAAGTCGAGTCGAATTTGAATGCTGTCGCAACAAGCGGCGAACGCCGCTCTGTGAATCAAACCTCAACGTCTAGCGGTGATACAGTGGTTGCGGCGCAGCAGAGTGGGACGACTAACGACACTAAATTAAACGCCAATCTTAGCCAAGCGAAAGAAATCACGCCTGAGCAACAGCAGCCAACACCACATCGGGTTGTCGATGCAAAAGTTCAGAGCTTTAGTCAAGTTGCAGAATCAGCGAATAAAACTCAAAGTGGGACTGCTGAATCAGGTGCCCAAGCTGATAAGTTCGCAAGTTCAGCGTTTGCAGATGGGCGTGCCACGAGCGAAGGTAAGCATAGTGATGATCATCAACAACAAGGGCAGGCTCAACAGCATACGGCAGCTCAACTTGGCTTAACTGAATCGGCTAGAGCACAGCAGACGAATCATCACTTTAATGGTGTCTCTGGAGCAGAGTCCGTTAATCGAACTGAGCAAAATGGCGAGATAAGCCTGAAGCAAGCTCAACAAGCGAATCAACTCAATGACAAAAATGGGCTGATGAATCAACGTTTAAATCCTAGTCAATATCAAGCGCCTGCAGAATTAAATCAACGCGTGCAATATATGCTAAGCCAAGGCATGCATAAAGCTGAAATCCGTTTAGATCCTGCAGAGCTAGGTAGTATGCATGTGCGCTTGCAAATGAATCATGAGCAACAAGTATCGGTACATATTCAGGTGCAAAACCCGCAAGCACGAGAAGCCTTAGAGCAAACCATGCCTCGGTTGCGTGAAATGCTTCAACAACAAGGCATAGAGCTTGGTCAAAGTTCGGTCAATCAGCAGCATCAAGGGAGTTCTTCTAATCAAGGCCAAGGTCAATCTTTAGCGGGTGGTGGGACAGAGAGTCTGCGTCGCGGTATTGAGGGCGGTGTTGAACAAGAGCTAGACAGTTCGCAGATAAATCAATCAAGTCGTGACGGAATCGACTTCTACGCATAGTTTATTTGCTGCTAAGGCTGTTGTCGTCCATCCTAACTATGTAATAATCAAATCAGTTTTAGTTATTAATTCATGGAAGCATAAATGGCTGAAGAAACAGAACTAAAAGTAGAGGAAGAGGGCTCAGGGAGTAAGAAGAAGCTAATCATCATTGTTGCCATTGTTGCCGTATTGGTGATCGGAGGTGTGGTTGGCTTTCTGTTAATGAGCGGCGGTGGGGATGAAGCACCAGCTGCAGCCACGCCTTCAGAAGAAGCCACGTCGAGCGTTACCCATAGTGCCTTATATGTTGGTATGCCTCGGCCATTTGTATTTAATATTGTCGGCGATAGTCGGGACCGTTTGGTACAGATCAAGGTGCAGTTATTAGTGAGAGGCACGGTCAACGAAGAGTTAGCGAAGCTACATATCCCATTGATTGAAGGCACCTTGTTGAATGTGTTTAGTTCCGCGTCGGTTGACGATTTGTCGACGCAACAAGGGAAAGATGCTTTGCGAGAGAATTCGCTCGTTGAAACACAAAAAGCATTAAAAGAAATTACTGGTAAAGTAGTGGTTGAGAAAATTCTCTTCACCGGTTTTGTGATGCAATAAAGGAATACCGTGAGCGATTTATTAAGCCAAGACGAAATTGATGCGCTGTTACATGGTGTCGATGACATAGAAGAGGACATTATTGAGCCAGAAATGTCTGGCAGTGTGGTTGAGTTTGACTTCTCTTCCCAAGATAGGATTGTGCGTGGTCGGATGCCAACGCTTGAGTTGGTGAATGAACGCTTTGCTCGACATATGCGGATTAGTTTATTTAACATGATGCGCCGCACCGCAGAGGTGTCGATTAATGGCGTACAAATGATTAAGTTTGGTGAATACGTCCATACCTTGTTTGTTCCTACGAGTTTGAATATGGTTCGTTTCCGTCCATTGAAGGGGACGGCCTTGATCACCATGGAAGCTCGCTTGGTGTTTATTTTAGTGGAAAACTTTTTTGGCGGTGATGGCCGTTATCATGCCAAAATTGAAGGTCGAGAATTTACACCCACCGAGCGCCGCATCATCCAGATGCTGCTGAAGTTAATTTTTGAAGATTATGTTGAAGCTTGGGCGCCAGTTATGGATGTGGGCTTTGATTATCTGGATTCTGAAGTGAATCCAGCGATGGCCAATATTGTTAGCCCTACCGAAGTGATCGTTGTCAGTTCATTTCATATTGAGTTAGATGGCGGTGGCGGAGATTTTCATATTGCCATGCCATACTCGATGTTGGAACCGATTCGTGAACTACTCGACGCGGGTGTGCAAAGTGACAAACAAGATACCGATCAACGCTGGAGTTCGGCGCTTAGAGACGAAATAATGGATGTTCCGGTTGGTTTACACACCAAGTTATTAGAGACCGATGTCACTTTACGACAGTTGATGCATTTAAAAGTGGGGGATGTTATTCCGGTCGTGATGCCCGAAACCGCAATGTTATTTGTAGAAGACTTACCAAGTTACCGAGTCAAAATTGGCCAAAGCAACGAGAAAATGGCACTGAAAATTGAAACTCAATTAAAACGTCCGGACACTGTGAAGAGTGATTTGGAATTGGTCGTCAGTAGCAGCCGTCGACTTACTAGCGATGATTGAGATAAATGAGGAAAAACAATGAGTGATCAAGATGATATGGCTGATGAGTGGGCAGCAGCAATGGCCGAAGCAGAGCCAGCTCCGTTAGAAGAGTTTGTCGATGAATCTAAGCCTATCTCAGAGGAAGAACAACGTAAACTCGATTCAATCATGGATATTCCGGTCACGATTTCCATGGAAGTTGGTCGTAGTAATATTAGTATTCGTAATTTGTTACAACTTAACCAAGGCTCGGTGGTTGAGCTGGATAGGGTGGCAGGCGAACCCCTCGATGTATTAGTGAATGGTACTTTAATCGCACATGGCGAAGTGGTGGTGGTAAATGATAAGTTTGGTATCCGTCTCACCGATGTGATTAGCCAAACCGAACGGATTAAAAAGCTCAAGTGATGCAATTGCGCAAATTAGCTTATTTATTGGCTTGTAGCATGGTATTACCTGTATATGCAGAGCAGACGACGGCAAGTACCTCTAACAGTCAGGTGGAATTGGTCTCTTGGCTGATGTCTTTTGCTTTGGTCTTGGTGACTATTTTTGTTTGTGCTTGGGTTTTAAAGAAAACCCGTTTGAGTCAATTTGCTGGCGGTCAAGCGAAGGTTGTCGCAAATTTGGCTCTGGGAACACGAGAGCGAGTAATGGTCGTGGAGATTGGCCAGCAACAATATCTGTTAGGGGTAACTGCACAATCAATTAACCTGTTGGATAAATTAGAACAACCTCTAGAGGTCAAGAATAATTCTGCCAACGGAAACTTCGCAAAACAGCTGCAAGGAATGTTATTTAAAAATGAAAAGTAAGTGGCTGTTATGGCTTTTGGGTATTGGTTTAGTTTTTAGCTTACCCAGTTACGCCCAGAATGGGATCCTGCCAGCGATTACTATGACGACCAGTCCCGATGGCGGGCAAGAGTATTCAGTCACACTACAAGTTTTAGCCTTAATGACTGCATTGTCATTTTTGCCAGCTTTGGTGATTATGATGACCTCTTTCACCCGTATCGTCGTGGTGATGTCTATCTTACGTCAAGCCATGGGGTTGCAGCAAAGCCCGTCGAATCAAGTCATCATTGGCATTGCGCTATTTTTGACTTTTTTCATTATGTCACCCGTGATTGATAAGGTGAATGAGAACGCGGTACAGCCCTATCTCAATGAGCAGCTAAGTTCAACCGAAGCTTTTGAGCAGGCCAAGCAGCCGCTGAAAGAGTTTATGTTGGCGCAAACGCGTTTGACTGATTTAGATACTTTTATCCGGATCTCAAAAATTGAAGTCGGCTCTCCTGAAGAAGTTCCGATGACGGTGCTTATACCAGCCTTTATTACTTCAGAACTGAAAACCGCTTTTCAAATTGGCTTTATGTTATTTATTCCTTTTTTGGTGATTGATTTGGTTGTCGCTAGTATTTTGATGGCGATGGGAATGATGATGTTATCGCCGATGATTGTATCCTTGCCTTTTAAGTTAATGTTGTTTGTATTAGTGGACGGTTGGAGCTTAGTGATGGGCACTCTCGCCAATAGCTTTGGTGTGTGATAGATAAGCAAGGAGTAAGGTAATGCAACCAGAAGTCTTTGTTGATGTATTCCGGATGGCACTTGGGCAGGTGGTTATTTTGGTTTCAGCGGCGATTATCCCTAGCTTATTAGTTGGTTTAGTGGTCTCTATTTTTCAAGCGGCAACCTCCATTAATGAACAAACCTTAAGTTTTCTGCCTCGCTTACTGGTTACTTTGGCATCGCTGATGTTTGCGGGTCATTGGTTTACAGAAAAGCTCATGGAATTATTTTTTACCATGGTTGATATGATCCCGCAGGTTGTTGGCTGATGGAATTTTCTGCCGAGTTGATCATGGCTTGGATTGGACAATATTTATGGGCCTTTACGCGTATTGCGGCGATGTTGATGGTGCTAGCCAGTTTTGGCGGAAAGACGGTCCCAACTCGAGTCCGGATATTGTTGGCTTTAGCGATTACTTTTGCTTTGGTACCAGTATTACCCGATGTGCAAGGTATAGAGTTATTCTCGTTACAATCTTTTATTGTGGTATTGCAGCAAATATTAATTGGGGTCGCGATAGGTTTTATTTCTCAATTACTGATGCAAACGTTTGTCGTGGGCGGACAAATTATTGCGATGCAAACCAGTTTGGGTTTTGCTTCTATGGTTGACCCCAATAATGGTCAGAGCACTCCGGTAGTGGGACAGTTTTATCTATTGCTGGCAACGTTATTGTTTTTGGCGATTGACGGTCATTTACAGTTAATTAGCTTAATTGCGATGAGTTTCGAAACGCTGCCGATCGGTATGCATGGTTTAAGTAGTATCGATTATCAGCAACTGGCCGGCTGGTATTCGCAACTATTTCTTGCAGCTTTAGCCTTGTCGATTTCTTCAGTTGTGGCAATGTTGTTGATCAACTTCTCTTTTGGCATCATGACTCGGGCTGCGCCGCAGTTGAATATTTTTAGTATTGGCTTTGCGGTAAGCATGCTATTTGGTTTATTTATTTTATGGTTAACCATTGGTGGCTTCCTGGCTCATTTTCAACGACAGTGGGAGGTAGGCCGAAGCATGGCATGTACCATGCTTCGTATTGGTTGTTGACCAATAAGGCTAAGATACGATGGCTGATGATGATCAAGAACGTACCGAAGAACCCACGGCGAAAAAGCTTGATGAAGCTCGTAACAAGGGGCAAATTGCTCGCTCTAAGGAGTTGGGTACTGCGGCAGTTTTGATTACGGCTGCAATCGCAATTATGGCTTTTGGTGGCATGCTAGCCGAGTCAATGGTGAAAGTCTTTGAAGTTGCTTTTACTCTGAGTCGTGAGCAAGTATTCGATGTTCACCTATTGTTTAAAAATATTGGCTCGATTGCTTGGCTGTTGTTTAAGCCGATGTTGTGGATCATGGGGTTTATTGCTTTGGCAGCCCTGCTCGGAAATACCTTATTAGGTGGTATATCGTTTAGCTGGGAAGCTGCGATGCCCAAGGCGAATAAGTTATCTCCCTTGCAAGGGTTTAAAAGAATGGTTGGCGTACAAGCTTTGGTAGAGTTTGTTAAAAGTGTTGCCAAAGTGATAGTGATAGCTGGTGTTGTTTGGATTGTATTACGCTGGAAATTTGCCGATATCTTGTCTTTAAGCCTACAGTCAATTCCGGGCTCTATTGTCAATGCTTTAGATATGTTGCAATGGATGTTGTTAGCGCTGGTTTGTAGTTTAATTATTATTGTTATCATTGATGTCCCTTACCAGATATGGAATCACAATAACCAGCTCAAAATGTCTAAGCAGGAAGTGAAAGACGAGCACAAAAATATGGAAGGAAGCCCTGAAGTTAAGGGGCGGATCCGTCGTTTGCAAATGGAAATGGCTGCTCGTCGTATGATGGCAGATGTGCCGCAAGCGGATGTGGTTGTCACCAACCCGACTCATTTTTCGGTTGCGCTTCAGTATGACAGCAAGGCGGGTGGGGCGCCGAAAGTGGTGGCTAAGGGTGTGGATGAGGTGGCGATGAAAATCAGAGAGATCGCTCGTCATTACGAAGTCCCTATTTTAGAAGCGCCAGCCTTAACGCGTTCTCTGTACCATACCACGAAGCTCGGTCAGGATATTCCTGATGGGCTATATGTCGCAGTGGCTCAAGTATTAGCCTTTGTGTTCCAGTTGGAACAGTATCGTAAAGGCCGAGGACAACGACCTAAACCTGTGGCTGATGATTTACCTATCCCCGACGAATTGCGATACTAAGTTCAATTCTATGATTTCTCTAGGTGTACCTTTGTTGTTGGCTTAGTTATTGCTTTTCTAGATTATCTCTTGCTCTACAGTCAGTATTTCGTCATTTATGGAAATCATTAATCGTCTCACTAGCTTGAAGCTTCAAGACTTCAAAAAGATAGATGCCAGTCTCATCAAAGGTTTTGGTACGCCAATGGTGGTATTGGCTACCCTTGGCATGGTGGTTCTGCCAATGGCGGCATGGCTACTGGATATCTTGTTTGCATTTAATATTTCCTTAGCCTTGGTGGTGCTTTTGGTTGCAGTCTATACCAAGCGACCCTTGGATTTTGCGGTATTTCCTACGGTGCTGCTGGTTGCCACTTTATTGCGTTTAGCCCTAAACGTTGCATCTACTCGAGTGGTCCTTTTGGAAGGACACAATGGCGGAAATGCTGCGGGTAATGTGATTGAAGCCTTTGGTTCGGTAGTGATTGGTGGAAACTATGCTGTCGGCTTGGTGGTCTTTCTTATCTTGATGATCATTAACTTTGTTGTGGTGACCAAAGGTGCGGGTCGGATTGCCGAGGTGAGCGCGCGTTTTACTTTGGATGCGATGCCGGGTAAGCAAATGGCGATTGATGCGGATCTTAATGCTGGCATTATCGACCAAGAGCAGGCACGTGTTCGTCGTAGTGAAGTGACTGGCGAAGCCGATTTTTATGGATCGATGGATGGCGCGAGTAAATTTGTAAAGGGCGATGCGATTGCTGGGATCCTGATTCTTTTTATTAATATTTTAGGTGGTTTCATTATTGGTGTGGCCCAACACGATCTGAGTTTTTCGCAAGCGGCAGAAGTTTACACTCTGTTAACCATCGGTGATGGTTTAGTCGCGCAAATTCCATCGTTACTACTATCTATCGCTGCTGCTCTGATCGTGACTCGTCAAAATACCGAAGCCGATATGGGCGAGCAAGTTAGCTTGCAGCTGTTTAAAGATCCACGGGTTATGATTATCTGTGGTTCTATTTTATTGGTGATGGGGATTGTTCCGGGAATGCCGCATTTGGCATTCTTAAGTTGTGCTGCGGTGTGTTTGGTGACCGCGTGGTTACGGCATAAAGCCGATGTTAAAAAAGCTGCAGATACAGCCTTACAGCCAGCCAGCTCTCATCCTCGTAATAGTAATGAGCCTAAAGAGTTGGGGTGGGATGATGTACAACCAGTTGATGTGATTGGTCTGGAAGTTGGTTATCGATTAATCCCGCTAGTTGATAAGACTCAAGGCGGAGAATTGCTTGCTCGGATTAAAGGTGTACGTAAAAAGTTATCTCAAGATTTAGGCTTTTTGGTGCCAGCGGTACATATTCGTGACAATCTGGATTTAGGTCCGAATCAATATCGAATTACCTTGATGGGGGTTACTTATGGTGAATCTGAAGTATTCCATGATCGAGAAATGGCGATAAATCCGGGCCAAGTATTTGGTAAAATTGAAGGCCAGCCAACCACCGATCCTGCATTTGGTTTAGAGGCGGCTTGGGTTGCAACCGAGCAGCGTGAACACGCCCAAACCCTTGGCTATACGGTTGTTGATTCGGCGACAGTGGTTGCCACCCACCTTAGTCAATTGTTAACCAATAATGCAGCTAATTTATTGGGACATGAAGAAGTACAAAATTTGTTAGACATGTTAGGGAATAGTTTACCTAAGCTTGTTGAAGGTTTAATCCCAGATACCCTGAACTTATCTACTGTTGTTAAAGTGCTGCAAAATTTACTGAGTGAAGGGGTGCCAATTAGGGATGTACGGAGTATCGTTCAGACCTTGGTGGAATACGGACCGAAGAGCCAGGATGCCGATATTCTGACCGCAGCTTGTCGTATTTCTTTAAAACGTTTAATCGTTCAAGAGCTAATTGGTAGTGAAGCAGAGTTACCGGTCATTACTTTGTCACCAGACTTGGAGCAAATATTGCATCAATCTATGCAGGCAGGTGGTAACGATGGTGCAGGAATGGAACCAGGTTTGGCCGAAAAACTGCAAGTATCTTTAACTGAAGCATGCCAAAATCAAGAATTAGCAGGCCAACCAGCGATATTATTGACATCCGGTATATTGCGTTCGAGTATGTCGAGGTTCGTTAAAACAGCAATGCCTGCATTACGTGTACTGTCGTATCAAGAAGTGCCGGAAGATAAACAAATACGTATTGTGAGTTCAGTTGGGCAATAGGTCCAATGGGTAAGCAAAAGGAAGGTGACCAGTGAAAATGAAACGCTTTTTTGCAAAAGACATGCGGACCGCGTTAGCCGAGGTGAAAGAGACTCTTGGTAGTGATGCCGTGATCATGTCCAACAAAAAGGTGACCGGAGGCATAGAGATTGTTGCTGCGGTGGAGCCTTCCAAGACTAATGCTAAGGGAGAAAACTCATCACGAGAGTTAGCCGATGATAGCGTCAATTTATCGTCCGTCAAACCTAAGCACAGTTCTAAAACGTCAACAAACCAACAGCTTGGTCATGATTTTGACGAAAATGCGAGCCTCAAAGATAATTTGACTAATTTTATGCAGCGCCATCAAAAGCGTCAGCAAGAAAATTTGCAACAATCCAGCTTAAATAAATCGCAACGGCCTCGAACCGTTCAGGCTCCTCGCTCCTTGGCTCAGCAGCAAGGGTGGATACAGCAAGGTTCAGCAGCCAAACCTGCGGCAAGCCGTATTGCAACGCCAAGCGCAGAGGCGAATCACAGTGAAGTGGGTGAATTAAAGAAAGAAATGGCGGCGATGCGAAAGTTGTTGGAACATCAAGTGTCGGGATTAATGTGGCAGGAAGTTGAGCGGCAAGAGCCTGTTCGAGCGATGTTAATCAAACAGTTACAGTTGGTTGGTTTTGATGAGGATATGGCCGATCAGGTGGCTGGTTATATCCCCGAAGAGCTAGGCGTACAAGAAGGCTGGCAGCATTTACGGGAATTACTGGCAAATCAGCTCCCTGTCGGCCAAGATGAAATATTGTTAAAAGGTGGAGCGGTTGCCTTATTGGGCCCGACGGGGGTCGGTAAAACAACCACTATCGCCAAATTAGCTGCGCAGTTTGCTATGCGCCATGGCCCCGATAGCGTGGCGATGATTACCACAGATACTTATCGTATTGGTGCTCATGAGCAACTGGCAACTTATGGTAAAATTATGGGCTGTGCAGTTCGAGTGGCGAATGATGAAGCTGAGTTGTCCCAGCTTTTATACCAGTTTAAAGATAAAAAGTTAGTCTTAATCGATACCGCTGGTATGAGCCAAAGAGATATCCGTCTACATGAACAATTAGACAAGTTAGTCAAAAATAGCCAAGTTAATATCCGTAATTATTTGGTGATGTCAGCCAATGCTCAGCGACGGGTAATTGAAGAAACTGTAAATCAATTTAAGCGAATTCCTTTGGCTGGTACCATACTTACTAAATTAGATGAAAGTTTAGCGTTAGGTGAAGTGTTAAATGTAACCTTGCGTCATGCTATACCAATCAGTTACGTTACTCATGGTCAGCAAGTACCAGAAGATATTGCAGTGGCGGTGCCTAGCGAATTAGTTGAGCAAGCTTTGTCGGTGATAGATAAGCATTCTCAGCAACACTTTTGGTTTAGTGAAACCGAACAACAGAAGGTTTCGGATGTATTCTAAACATAATGATTTTGATCAAGCTAGCGGCTTACGAATGATGCAACAAAAAAATAATGTGAAAGTAATCGCAGTGACTGGTGGAAAGGGTGGGGTTGGTAAAACCAACGTGACGCTTAACATGGGAATTGCAATGGCGGGTCAAGGCAAGCGAGTCATGGTCCTTGATGCGGACTTAGGTTTGGCGAATGTTGATGTGCTACTTGGGCTGCGCGTGACTAAAAATCTGTCGCATGTGCTATCGGGAGAGTGCACTCTTGACGAAGTATTAGTTGAGGGACCAAATGGGATTCTGATTGCGCCAGCAACTTCAGGAACTCAATCCATGGTTGAATTAAGCCCTGCGGAACATGCAGGTTTAATTCGCGCTTTTAGTAGTATGAAAACACCGATAGATGTTTTGCTGGTTGATACCGCAGCGGGCATCTCTGATATGGTGTTGAGTTTTGCAAAAGCGTCGCAAGATATTTTAGTCGTCGTGTGTGACGAACCAACGTCAATTACCGATGCTTATGCCCTGATTAAACTACTCTCTAATAATCATGGGGTGTATAAATTTAAAGTAGTTGCCAATATGGTTCGTAGTTTAAGAGAAGGTCAGGAGTTATTTACCAAGCTGACTCGGGTGACGGAACGATTTTTAGATGCCACTCTCGAGTTAGTGTCTTGTATTCCCTATGATAACAATGTCCGATTGGCCGTTCGCAAACAACGTGTTGTGGTTGAAGCCTATCCTAAGTCACCAGCGTCTCTGGCATTTCGTTCTTTAGCCAGCAAAGCGGCTACTTGGCCGATACCTGAGCAAGCGGGAGGACATTTAGAATTTTTCATCGAGAATCTTCTCGAATTTGGACAACGCAAGAATAGAGAGCAGCTTAGTGAATAAAGTTGCCGCCTACGCCAATACCAGCGTTAACGACACTAATGCGTTAGTGGAGCGTCACGCCATTTTGGTTAAACGGATTGCCCATCACTTAATGGCTAGGTTACCGGCTAGTGTTATTGTGGATGATTTAATCCAATCTGGAATGATCGGGCTGATAGAAGCCGCTCGTAATTTTGATGGCTCTAAAGGTGCTAGCTTTGAAACCTATGCAGGGATCCGAATTCGCGGCGCGATGCTTGATGAAATACGCCGTGGCGATTGGGTTCCGCGTTCTGTACATAAAAATAGTCGCGCGATTAGTGACGCTATAGCTGCTGTTGAAAGAGAAAAAAATGGTGACGCTAAAGACGCTGAAGTTGCTGAAAAACTCGGGGTTTCTCTTCGCGAATACCATACGATGCTAGCGGATGTTAATTGCGGGCGAATTTTAGGCATTGAGGACCTTGGGGTAAACGAGGATGTCATTTCTAACGAAGAAAGTCGCGAGCAAAATCGTCCTTTCGAAGGTTTTGCAAATCAACGATTTCAACAATCTTTGGCGGAGTGCATCAAAGGGCTACCTGAACGAGAAGCCTTAGTATTATCGCTTTATTACGATGAAGAGCTTAATCTTAAAGAAATTGGTGAAGTATTAAGCGTTAGTGAGTCGAGAGTGAGTCAAATTCATAGTCAAGCGCTTGCCAGAGTGAAAACTCGAATGCGAGATTGGACACAATAGAGAAATTCATCCTTACAAAACTTATAAAAGATGGACTAAAATTGTGTTTATTAAGGCATAATAATGTATTACATAAATTTGTGACCCGTTTGTGGGCTAGTAAAACATCCAGCTGGGGGACGTACCTTGGATAAAAATATGAAAATTCTGGTTGTTGATGATTTTTCAACAATGAGAAGGATTATTAAGAACTTGTTGAGAGATTTAGGTTTCAACAATACACATGAGGCCGATGACGGTAACACCGCGCTACCAATGCTTAAGGGTGGCGATTTTGAGTTTGTAGTGACTGATTGGAATATGCCTGGTATGGAAGGTATCGATTTGTTGAAAAACATTCGTGCCGATGAGAGTTTAGCTCACCTGCCTGTATTGATGGTCACCGCGGAAGCGAAACGTGAACAGATTATTGAAGCCGCACAAGCCGGAGTAAATGGTTATATTGTAAAACCTTTTACAGCAGCTACTTTAAAAGAGAAGCTCGATAAGATTTTCGAAAGATTACAATAAAAGGAAGACGCGTGAGCACCGATACTCCGATTATTTCATTAGCGGATGCGCAACAACTGGTGATGCTACTTGAAATGGGAAAGGTCGCCGAGGCGAACCAACTAGTCAGTGAGCTATGTGCTCCAAAAGCTAACTTGCTGTTTGATAAAGTTGGCCAGCTCACTCGTCAACTTCACGATTCATTAAATGATTTCAAATTGGATATTCGGATCAATGAACTCGCGAACCAAGAAATCCCCGATGCCAAAGAACGTTTAAATTATGTCATCGAAATGACCGATCAAGCTGCTAATAAAACGATGGATGCAGTCGAGTCGGGTTTGCCGATTGCTGATAAATTAACCAATGATATCAATGATATTATGCCTGTATGGCAAAATTTGATGGATCGGAAAATTGAGTTAGGCCAATTTAAAGCGCTGTGTCACCAAATCGATATTTTTCTGACTAGTTCTTCATCTGATGCCGATAAACTACGTAACATGCTTACTGAAATTTTAATGGCACAGGATTTTCAGGATCTTACCGGGCAAATGATTCGAAAGGTGATCACTTTAGTTCAGGAGGTTGAAGAGAATTTAGTTGAGATGCTCACCTTGTTTGGCACTGACATGGTGGATGTCGCTCCTGGTCAAGATGATAAAAAATCGGGTGTTGAAGCAGAAGGCCCTATAATTAATAAAGAACAAAGGGATGACGTTGTTAACGATCAAGACGATGTTGATGACTTGTTGTCTAGTTTAGGATTTTAAGGGAGTAGCGCATGTCGTTTGATGTAGATGAAGACATCTTACAAGACTTTCTGGTAGAAGCGGCAGAGATCCTAGAGCAGCTTTCTGAACAGCTTGTTGATCTAGAAAAACGTCCTGATGATAGTAACTTATTGAATGCTATATTTAGGGGTTTTCATACCGTTAAAGGTGGTGCTGGTTTCTTATCATTAACTGAACTCGTTGACGTTTGTCATGGTGCGGAAAATGTGTTTGACACATTACGTAACGGTGGCCGCGGGGTGTCATCAGAGTTAATGGATGTCATACTTGAAGCACTTGATTCCGTGAATGATATGTTTGCTAAGGTGCAAGCAAGAGAACCTTTAACACCAGCTTCGCCAGAGCTTATTGAGCGATTGCATCAATTATCTCGGCCTGCTTCAGAAGATCAGGTGGTGGTTGAGCCGGAATCTGAGCCCGAGCCCGAGCAAATTCCAGAGAGTAAATCAGCTACTGGCACTGGTATTGATGATATTTCTGATGACGAATTTGAAAGCTTACTCGATGAGTTGCATGGCTCTGGTGCTCCAAAAGCGGCTTCTCAAGCGAGTCCGGTAAGTGCTGCAGCCCCTAGCGAAACTGCGAGTGGTGGCGATATTTCTGATGATGAGTTTGAAAAGCTACTCGACGAGCTACATGGCTCTAAAGCACCAAGTGCTAAACCTGCCGCTGTTACGCCAGTGGAAACGGCGACGAACAGTGACGAAATTGGCGATGATGAATTCGAAAAGTTATTAGATCAGCTGCATGGTGCCGGTAAAGCGCCTGAGGTTAAGGCGGCAGCCAAGCCCGAAGTCACCCCGAAGGTCGAGCCGAAGAAAGTTGCACCAACAAAAGTTGCAGCTACTCCGAAAGCTGCTGCTCCAGCCAAGTCTGAGCCGGCAAAAGCAGCGCCCAAACAAGCCCCTCAGGGGGAAACGACGGTTCGCGTCGATACCCGTACTCTCGACGAAATCATGAATATGGTTGGGGAATTAGTTTTAGTCCGTAATCGTTTGGTTAGTCTTGGTTTAACCAGTAATGATGAGGATATGGCTAAGGCGACCTCTAACCTTGACGTTGTGACCGCTGATTTACAGGGTGCAGTGATGAAAACTCGAATGCAGCCTATTAAGAAGGTGTTCGGTCGTTTTCCTCGAGTCGTTCGTGATTTAGCTCGTAGTTTGAAGAAAGATATTAACTTGGAATTGGTCGGTGAAGATACCGATTTAGACAAAAACCTAGTGGAAGCGTTAGCCGATCCACTGGTGCATTTAGTGCGAAACTCGGTTGATCACGGCATTGAAATGCCAGACCAACGTGAAGCGGCAGGAAAACCGCGTACTGGTGTCATTCGTTTGTCAGCCTCGCAAGAGGGTGATCATATCTTGCTGATGATCGAAGATGACGGCGCGGGGATGAATGCAGATAAGCTTAAATCTATCGCTATAGAGCGCGGTGTTTTAGATGCCGATGCGGCGGCAAGAATGCCAGACAAAGATGCTTATAGTTTGATTTTTGCACCAGGTTTTTCGACAAAAACTGAGATTTCTGATATTTCGGGGCGTGGTGTTGGCATGGATGTGGTCAAAACCAGTATCACCCAGCTGAACGGTTCTGTGGATATTGATTCTAAGCTTGGAGGCGGTACTACTTTACAAATCAAAGTACCATTAACGTTAGCTATTCTACCCACTTTGATGGTTGATGTAGGTAAACAGACTTTTGCTTTACCACTCACCAGTGTAAATGAAATCTTTCATCTGGATTTAACCAAAACCAATGTTGTTGACGGTCAGGAAACCGTTATTGTCCGTAATAAAGCTATACCTCTATTTTATTTGCAAGATTGGTTGATCCGTAATAGTCAATCTGGACAGAGAAGTTCTCAAGGACATGTGGTTATCGTACAGATAGGCCAACAACAGGTGGGATTTGTCGTTGACAACCTCATTGGGCAGGAAGAAGTTGTGATAAAAGCGCTTGACCAGTTATTGCAAGGTACCCCTGGAATGGCCGGGGCGACGATTACCAGTGATGGTCGTATCGCACTCATACTCGATATTCCTAGTTTACTAAAACGCTACGCTCGTAAGTTATAACGCCGAGCACAGCCCTTAAAAAGAATTGAGTATGGCAATAAAAGTATTAGTTGTTGATGATTCTAGTTTTTTCAGACGTCGAGTCAGCGAGATTATTAACGCTGACCCAAGCCTTGAGGTGATAGGTGCAGCTAAGAATGGCCGCGAGGCCATTGAAATGGTTGCAAGTTTAAAACCTGACGTGATTACCATGGATATTGAAATGCCAGTTATGGATGGCATTACGGCTGTAAAAGAAATTATGGCCAAACATCCCACGCCAGTGCTGATGTTTTCATCGTTAACCCACGATGGTGCTAAAGCGACCTTAGATGCTCTAGATGCTGGTGCACTTGATTTTATCCCCAAAAAATTTGAAGACATTGCTCGTGATCGTGAAGAAGCCGTCAGCTTGTTACAACAACGAGTAAAGGCCATTGCCAGACGCCGAGTGATAGCGCGTCGAGCGCCATCGAGTCTGACTCCCCGAGCCGACAAACCTTTGACGCCAAGCGCCCGGACGCCACTAAGGCCGACGACCGCGGCAAGCAGCCAACCTTCGGTAGAGCGCAAGGTTCGTACGTCTGGTGTGTTTAAACCTTCAGGAAAACGCTATAAATTAGTCGCGATAGGGACCTCTACCGGTGGTCCGGTGGCTTTGCAAACAATTTTAACGCAGTTGCCGGCTGGGTTTCCTAAGCCCATTTTATTAGTTCAGCATATGCCAGCTACATTTACAGCTGCATTTGCTCAACGCTTAAATACACTGTCACGGGTTAATGTGAAGCAGGCCGAGGATGGAGATGAATTGCGACCGGGTTGTGCTTATCTCGCACCCGGTGGCAAACAGATGTTAGTTGAGCCTCGCGGTCAGTATGGTCGCTTACGAATTATTGATGGCAATGACAAAGTCAACTATAAACCTTGTGTCGATATTACTTTTGCTTCTTTGGCGAAAAGTCATCAGGGCGACGTTTTAGCCATGATTTTGACTGGTATGGGGGCTGATGGGCGAGATGGTTGCCGTTTATTGAAAGATAAAGGCTCAACGATCTGGGCTCAGGATGAAGCCAGTTGTGTTGTTTATGGTATGCCACAGGCCGTCGCAAGTGCTGGACTCGCCTCCAATCAAATGCCTCTCGATCGTTTTTCTGAAGCGATAGTTATGGAAATTGGTAATGGATAAACTTAGCATCTTTGGCGTTATTTTAGCGTTCTCAGCTGTTGGGTTTGGTCATGTTTTTGCTGGTGGGTCGTTAGACGATTTAGTCAATGTACATGCATTAACAATTGTATTGGGGGGGACTATCGGCGCGGTGATGTTACAAACGCCGAGCAAACAATTTGTGCAAGCTCTGAAAGTGATACCGAAGGTTTGGTTTCAGTCGCAAGATAATGTACAGAACCAAATTCAATTGATATTGAATTGGTCTCATATTGTTCGTAAAGATGGTTATTTGGGCCTAGAACAACAGCAAAAACATGCAGATTCGTTTACTTTACGCGGTTTACAAATGCTGATAGACGGTGCCGAAGCTCAACAATTACAACAATCCTTAGAAGATGTCATCGACTTAGAACAAAGTCGTTTGGAACGTCAGGCGGGGGTGTTTGAAGCCATGGGGGGGTACTGCCCTACGGTGGGTATTATCGGTGCAGTACTTGGTTTGATTCAGGCTATGGATTTTTTAAGCAGTCCTGAGTTACTTGGAAAGGGAATTGCGGTTGCATTTGTCGCGACCATTTATGGTGTTGGTTTCGCCAATTTTATTTTCTTGCCTTTTGCCAATAAACTTCGCTCGCAAGCGGGGGATCGCGCTATTTATCAGGAAATGACTTTAGCTGGATTGGTTTCAATCGCTGAAGGTGCCAGTAGTATTGAAGTAAAGCGTCGCTTACATAGCTTCGTTGTGGATATCGACTAGTATGCGTCATCGCTATGCTGCAGCTGCTAAGCGAAATGCAAACACAGAGCGTTGGTTAGTCTCCTACGCTGATTATATGACATTGATGTTTGCGTTGTTTGTAGTACTTTACGCGATGGCGATTACCAATGAAAAAGATTACCCCGAATTGCAACAACGCTTACAACAGGCGATTGCCTTATTTGAAGTTTCTGATGGGCAAGCTGAACGGAATGAAACGGTCTCGTCAACGGAATTGCTGATGGAATATGGTCACTCGATTTTGGATGGTCAAGTTATCATGCCTAACGTGCCGCCAACGACTTCAAACTCAGTTGCTCAGTCTAATCTAACCGAACTCGCAAGCCAATTGGCTATTGAACTTAAAGATATTTTCAAAACTGACGACATAGTAATAAATAGTGATGAAGACTGGCTAACCATTGAGTTAGATAGTCGACTTTTTTTTGCTAGTGGTAGTGCTTACTTGCTTAAGCCTGCTGAACAGTTGGTTTTACGTTTGTCCGAAAAGCTTAAAATGGTCGATAATTATATACGAGTGCGTGGTTATACCGACGAGCAAAGTATTGATAGTGAACTCTATCCAAGCAATTGGGAGTTGTCAGCCGCTCGGGCCACAAGAGTTGTTCGGGAATTGCAGTCAGATGGGATTCAACCGCAGCGAATGGCTATCGAAGCCTACGCTCAATATGCCCCGTTATCCGTGAACGGAAAACTGCAAAGCGATAAACAAAATCGAAGGGTGGTCATTGCACTCTCTAAATACATTTGGGACTCTTCAATTGCCCAATCGTCAGTTGTCGAACAAGCGCCAGCGGGAGATGAGCAGAAAGTTGTTAAGCCAGATAGTGAGACAATGTTAGCGGTGCCATTGGAAGGTGGTGGGGTGCGATTTACGACAAGGCAGGAAGAATAGGTGAAAGTTTGGACGGTTGCTAATCAAAAAGGCGGTGTCGGTAAAACTACAACGGTGATATCTCTGGCTGGTCTACTAGCGCAACAAGGAAAACGTGTCCTATTACTCGACACTGATCCCCATGCGTCGCTCACCAGTTATTTGGGATTTGATGTTGATAGTGTTCAGGGCACTCTTTATGAACTTTATCAAAACAGTCAACTCGATGATGCGATGGTGACTCATAGTATTCAAGCGACTTCGTTTGATAATTTAGATTTAATTCCTGCAAGTATGGCTTTAGCTACTTTGGATAAAGTGTTGGGGCAGCGTGAGGGAATGGGCTTGATTTTAAAGCGCATTTTGGCGCGTATTGAACATAAGTATGATTATGTGTTAGTTGATTGCCCACCAGTTCTGGGGGTGATGATGGTTAATGCTTTAGCTGCGAGTGAGCGAGTATTAGTGCCTGTTCAAACAGAGTTTTTAGCCATTAAAGGTTTGGAGCGCATGGTTAAAACCTTGAGTATTATGCAACGCTCTTGTCCTAACCGCTTACGCTATACAGTTGTTCCAACGATGTATGACAAGCGAACTCGTGCTTCATTAGCGGCCTTAAAGGAACTACAAGAAACTTATCCGAACAACATTTGGAATTCAGTGATACCCATCGACACCAAATTTAGAGATGCTAGCCTACGGCATGCGCCACCTTCCTATCATATAAAAAATTGCCGCGGGGTATTTGCTTATCAAACCTTACTCGCTCATCTTCTGCAGATGACCGATGAGCAGGGGCTATTATGAATAGCGATACCTTGATGGAGCAGGCTTTAGGGAGTTATTTTGATTCTTTATTGAAAGAACCTGAAAGTGTGCCTCTCAGCCCTGTTAGTGAAACCTTGAATCAGTCTTCGTTTGCCCCTGAACCTCAAGTGAAGCCGCTTGCGACTTTGTTCGCAGAAGCCGAGCAACGAGTTGCCGCTGTTGCGGAGGCTAAGCCGGTATTACTCCCTATTAAAGAGTTACCAGAACAGCCTGCACCAAAAGTTGAACCCGAGCATATAGCGCCTGCTGATGAGTCTTTGCCAGCAACGAGTATTCAAGTAGAAGAGCAGCTTGTTGAAGCGCCTTTACCGGAAGAATGGCACAATATCGAAACCGATAATGAGTTTCAGGTTCTATTTTTTGAAGTTGCAGGCGTTACTTTTGGAGTGCCCTTGACTGAGTTGGGCGGAATTCATCGTATTAGTGAAGTTAGCCCACTCTTTGGTAAGCCAGATTGGTTCGCTGGCATTATGATCGAGCGTGAACAAAAGTTAACGGTTGTCGATACCGCTAAGTGGGTGATGCCGAATCAGCCTTTTGAACCTGACTATAAATACCTGGTTATGCTTGGTGAAAGTAGTTGGGGTTTGAGCTGCGAGAAGCTATTTGGTACCGAGCGGTTGAATAAAGATGATGTAAAGTGGCGTGTTGATCCCGGTAAACGTCGTTGGTTAGCGGGAATGGTCAAACAAAGGATGTGTGCTTTATTGCATGTTGAAGAGCTACAACGAATGCTTTCTCAGGGGGTAAATATAGATGGATGTTAGAACTGTGAGGTAGAGCGAGCTCTGTTTAATTGAAAGACTAGGTAAATCCGCCGTTTAGTTTTATAACTTATGATATATACTTGAATAGATAAGAGTTGCGAGATCCAATTGGACTCATGAATAAAAAGGACATGCAGATGAGCGAGCAGCGTAACGTCGCAGAAAATATTGCCGAGGATGAAGTTCTACAATGGGTAACTTTTCAGTTGGAAAGTGAGACCTATGGTATTAACGTGATGCAGGTACAAGAAGTATTACGTTATACAGAAATAGCGCCGGTGCCAGGAGCGCCAAACTATGTTTTAGGCATTATCAACTTGCGTGGTAATGTGGTCACGGTGATCGATACGCGTTCCCGGTTTGGTTTGCCTTCATCAGATATTACCGAAAATTCACGGATCGTGATTATAGAAGCTGAATCACAAGTCATCGGGATTTTAGTGGATAGTGTTGCTGAGGTGGTTTACTTACGTTCTTCTGAAATAGATGCCGCACCAAACGTGGGTACTGAAGAGAGCGCGAAGTTCATTCAAGGTGTTAGTAATCGGGATGGACAGTTATTAATTTTGGTTGATCTCAATAAGCTGCTTTCTGATGAAGAGTGGGATGAAGTAAGCTCAATATAAATGGATTGGATTAATCTTGTTGCGTTATTGGTTATGTTGCTTGGCCTTGTGGGTGTTTACTGGTTAACACACAAGGCTAATCGACATATAGATTCCAGTGAAGCCAAAATGGCGAGTTTGGAACTGGTTATTAAAAATTTGTTAAGTAAGCATCGAGCCGCTGAAAAAGAGCTGCAAGAGTTACACGTAGCCAATGCTTCTTTAGTTCAAGAATTAGAACGTCAGGCTGAGCAAGTCGAGCAAGCGTTTATTCGTAGCGCTCAAATTGAGTCACAAGATCCTGACAGCAAGTTGTACACCCGTGCCGTCAAATTGGTCGAGTTAGGCGCTGATTTAGAAGAGGTGATGCGCGAATGTGAATTACCTAAAGCCGAGGCTGAACTTCTATTAAGTCTACGGAATAAAATGAAAGAGCCTGTAAATTAAATTGTGTAATTGCTTATAATTAGGCCTGAACAGGCTAAGGATAAGCAACATGGATAAGAAAGCTCTCGAAGCATTTGCTCGTGAAGCCGCTAAGTCAATCAAGACCCCTTCAGATCTAGATGACTTTCGTAAAATGTTAACCAAGGTGACTGTTGAGACAGCGTTAAATGCTGAGCTTGATGACCACCTCGGTTATCAGAAACACGCTGAAAAGCCCGATAAGAATAGTCGTAATGGTTATTCATCCAAGACCTTGATCACCGACGATGGTGAGATTGAACTGGATGTACCTCGAGACCGAGATGCCTCGTTTGAACCGAAGCTTGTTCGTAAGCATCAAACTCGATTTCAATCGATGGATGACAAGATATTAAGCCTTTACGCCAAAGGCATGACAACTCGTGAAATCGTCGCTACGTTCAAAGAAATGTACGATGCTGATGTCTCTGCAAGCCTCATATCTAAAGTTACCGACTCAGTTCTAGAGCAGGTTGTTGAATGGCAATCACGGCCACTGGATGTAGTCTATCCCATCGTCTACCTTGATTGCATCGTGGTGAAAATCCGCCAAAACAAACAGGTCGTCAATAAGGCGATTTACTTGGCTCTGGGCGTAAATATCGAAGGTCAGAAAGAACTTTTGGGGATGTGGATATCTGAAACGGAAGGTGCGAAGTTCTGGCTCAGCGTTCTCACTGAACTCCAGACTCGAGGTATCAACGACATTCTTATCGCTTGTGTTGATGGCTTGAAGGGCTTTCCAGATGCTATTAACGCCGTATTCCCAAAAACCCAAATACAGCTCTGTATCGTCCACATGGTGCGCAATTCAATGAAGTATGTCCCTTGGAAAGACTACAAGGCTGTAACGGCAGATCTCAAAGGTATTTACCAGTCGAATACCGAGGAAGAAGCGCTTCTGGCCCTCGAACAATTTGGTGACCAGTGGGATGATAAATACCCACAGATAAGCCGCTCTTGGACAGCGCATTGGGATAATTTAAATACATTGTTCAGCTACCCTCAGGACATTCGTAAAGCCATTTACACGACGAATGCGATAGAGTCCTTGAACAGTGTGATACGCAAAGCGACAAAGAAGCGTAAGCTATTCCCCACGGATGAATCAGCGAGGAAAGTTGTCTATCTTGCAATTATGGATGCATCGAAACGCTGGTCGATGCCAATAAGAAACTGGCGACAGGCTCTCAATCGCTTTATGATTATGTTTGAAGACCGACTTACTGATTACTTGTAACCCAAAGCAGTTACACAGAATTATTTACAGGGTCAAATGAAAGGGCAAGCAAGCTAGCCTTGCCTTCTCTTCTCTCTGAACCACTGCACTTGCCAAGCCCCGTTTGCTGTTTGTTCCACAAAATCCTATTATCATGATTGAGTCAGAGTCGCTACAATGCTCGTTTAAAGTAGACTAAATGGTAGGTCTTCGGAACTGAATTGAGTGGTATTTGATTCAGCTAAATTAATTGTTCAGGGCAAGGTTGTTGTATTGTCCTGCGTTGTTGCTGCATGAATCTGCTATTTTATATGTTCTTATTGTAATCGGTAGGGGGGCTGCTGTAGTTGTTTTAGCTTGATTGGTTTTTCTTTGTATTTTGGACTGTTATCTCGATCTGCTTATCTTTTACATCTATTTTCTGAGTCAGTTGTCAGTTGTTCTTAATTACAGCCTTATGCGCTCGAGCTCCTAGTCGGCGGCCATGATCTATACACGAACGGCCGACCATATTCGATTGCTTCTGTATTTTGCGGAATGGTGTTTATTTCATCGTTGCTGGTCCGACTGAATATCTATTTTTATTTGGCTTTACTTTGATGGAACATCTCCTTAACATATTCGTTATTTCAATTGCTTGCCTAGATTTACGATCTAGCTGTGATACCATCCCGACACTTATTATATCAAGACACATTTGAATGCTGGAAGCTATTGGACTTTGCTGTGTTAGAGAAGAGCGCGTTCTTTTTGACAATTTATCGTTTACCTTAAACGCTGGCGATATCCTGCAGGTAGCGGGTCCCAACGGTGCGGGGAAAACTAGTTTATTACGTTTGCTTGCAGGTTTGTCTCGTCCTGAGCAGGGAGAGATCCATTGGCAAGGGCAGAGCATTAATCAAATCTCTGATAGCTTTCATCAACACTGCCTGTATCTGGGGCATCATGTTGGGGTAAAGGCAGAGTTAAGTGCCGTAGAAAACCTACAGTTTTATTTGGGGTTGGCGGGTCAGTCCATGTCATTGGGGCAGCTATACGACTTGTTGGCTCGAGTCGGTTTAGCGGGTTTGGAAGATGAACCAACAGCACACTTGTCGGCTGGACAGCAGCGCCGAGTTGGATTGGCTAGGTTATGGCTTGTGGAACGTCAATTATGGATCCTAGATGAGCCCTTTACCGCAATCGATAAGCAAGGTGTTACTTATTTAGAAGCCGTACTGAAGCAACATGCAGAGGCCGGCGGAATGATATTGCTCACGACGCATCAAACTTTAAATATCGATAGTGCCCATTATCGCGTGTTAAACATTGAGCCTGCTTATGAGGAAATTGTTTAATGCGGGTTTTTGTGAGTGTTGTTAAACGTGAGTTGTTAGCTGCATTTAGACAAAAGTCAGAAGTTGTCAATCCGTTATGGTTTATTTTGATTGTGATAACTTTGTTTCCTATTGCCGTTGGGCCAGAGCCGCAGTTATTGGCGAAAATTGCGCCTGGAATTTTATGGGTAGCGGCTTTACTCTCCTCATTATTGTCTTTAGAGCGCTTATTTCGAGATGATTATGCCGATGGCTCATTAGAACAGATGTTGTTGAGTGGCTCGTCTTTAGCGTTGATCGCTTTAGCAAAAACAGTGGCGCATTGGATGATTACAGGCTTACCTATTTTACTGCTATCACCGCTGCTTGCAGTTTTGTTATCCCTAGAATGGCAAAGTTTTAAGGCTACATTCTATACCTTATTATTAGGAACCCCTGTACTGAGTTTAATTGGTGCAGTGGGTGTAGCCTTAACAGTGGGCTTGCGTAAAGGTGGTGTATTGCTGAGCCTATTAGTTTTACCTTTGTATATTCCTATATTGATTTTTGCGACTTCTGCGATTGAAGCCGCATCATTAAACTTGCCCTATACGGGCCATTTAGCGATTATGGGTGCGATTAGCTTATTGGCGCTCACTTTGGCTCCCTTCGCTACCGCCGCGGCATTAAGAGTTAGCGTTAACTAAATATAATAATAAATTATTGTCAGAGAGTACTTACCCTAATGTGGAAATGGTTACATCCTTATGCAAAACCGCAAGCCAGCTATGAACTTGCTGGAAAATTTGTACCTTGGTTGAGTGTATTGGCCCTTATTAGTTTTGTGGTGGGCTTAATTTGGGGCTTGGCCTTTGCGCCCGCCGACTATCAGCAAGGCGATAGTTTCAGAATTATTTATATTCATGTTCCTTCGGCAATATTATCGATGGCGGCTTATTCGTCGATGGCAATTGCCGCTTTTATCGGCTTGGTGTGGCAAATTAAACAAGCTGATATTTATGTGGCTGCAGTCGCTCCTGTTGGCGCTGTCCTTACCTTTGTTGCTCTATTTACTGGGGCTGCTTGGGGGAAACCAATGTGGGGGGCATGGTGGGTATGGGACGCTCGTTTAACCTCTGAGTTGATTTTGTTGTTTTTGTACTTAGGTGTCATCGCCCTATACAACGCATTTTCGGATAAAGTTATGGCTGGCAGAGCCGCTGGGATCTTGAGTCTAGTGGGCGTTATTAATTTGCCAATCATTCACTATTCTGTGGAATGGTGGAATACCCTACATCAAGGGGCCACGATTACCAAGTTCGCGAAACCGTCGATTGATTCTCAAATGTTATGGCCCTTATTGCTGAACATATTTGCTTTTGGGTTTTTCTTGGTTGCGGTCAGTTTGGTTCGCTTTAGAACCGAGCTGTTAAGGCGAGAACGCCGCCGCCCTTGGGTACAACAACTTCTTATCAAGCCAGATCAACGGGAGGGTTAATATGATGCAATTTGATTCAGTCGCTGATTTTTTTGCGATGGGTGGTTACGCGTATTACGTATGGCTGGCCTATGGCGTGAGTGCTCTCGCCATGGGAGCGTTGGTCATCGATAGTTTGATTAAACGAAGAGCGATTATTAAATCGGTGACGCATTATTCGGTGCGGCGAAAACGGGTACAAGCAGCGAAAGAGATGAGCGAGCACTTATGAATCCTAGACGTAAAAAACGCTTAACCATTGTTATCTCTATTGTGTTGGGTTTAGGGGCATCCATTGGTTTGTTGCTTTATGCACTGGCGCAAAATATCGACTTGTTTTATACCCCCACAGAATTAGTTAAGGGGAAAGGTCCACAGGCACTTAAACCGGAACTGGGTCAGAGATTGCGGATTGGTGGTTTGGTATTGCCTGGCACTGTTGAGCGTTCTGCAACAAGTTTACAAGTGAGCTTTAAACTGAGTGATGCCGGCGGTGAGATTGTGATTGTTAATTACGAAGGTATTTTGCCGGATCTATTTCGCGAGGGGCAGGGAATTGTCGCGCAAGGTGTATTGACCGCAGCTAACACCGTGTCGGCCTTCGAAGTATTGGCTAAACATGATGAAGAATACATGCCGCCCGAGGTTGCCGAATCTTTGATTGGAATGGAACATTTTAAACCTGAATATACTGAAGCCCAATTGCAGGGCTCTGCTCACTAGAGATATCTATTATGATTCCAGAACTTGGACATTATGCGTTGATCCTAGCGGTCACATTGGCCATTTTACAAAGTGTTTACCCTTTGTGGGGGGCTAGTAAAAATAGTGTTTTGCTGATGCAGTCGGCAAGACCTTTAGCTTTGGCCCAATTTGCTTTTGTTGGATTGTCGTTTGCGATTTTGAGTTATGCCTTCGCGGTCAATGATTTTTCAGTCGCTTATGTCGCGAATAACTCAAATAGCCATTTACCTCTATATTTTCGTTTATCTGCGGTTTGGGGAGCTCACGAAGGCTCCCTATTGCTTTGGGCACTCATTTTATCTGCTTGGGGAGCAGCGGTTGCATTATTTAGTCGAAGCTTGCCGCTAGATGCTGTGGCGCGAGTGGTCGCGGTGATGGGGATGATATCGGTCGGTTTCTATTTATTCATTTTACTTACTTCAAATCCCTTCGAGCGCACGCTGCCGTTTTTCCCAGTTGATGGTCACGATCTTAATCCATTGTTGCAAGATGTCGGATTAATCTTCCATCCCCCGCTATTGTATATGGGGTATGTGGGCTTCTCGGTGGCCTTTGCTTTCGCTATTGCGGCCTTAATCTCAGGACGTTTAGATTCAACTTGGGCTCGTTGGTCTCGTCCTTGGACAATGGCTGCTTGGGTATTTCTTACTGTCGGTATTGCGCTCGGTAGCTGGTGGGCGTATTACGAGTTAGGTTGGGGTGGTTGGTGGTTCTGGGATCCAGTTGAAAATGCTTCTTTTATGCCGTGGTTGGTAGGAACTGCTTTGTTGCATTCTTTGGCGGCAAGTGAAAAGCGTGGGGTGTTTAAAGCGTGGACGGTGCTATTAGCGATTTCAGCTTTTTCTTTAAGTTTACTGGGCACCTTTCTGGTTCGCTCCGGTGTATTGGTGTCGGTACATGCATTTGCTAGCGATCCGGCCAGAGGACTATTTATTTTGGCCTTTCTGCTGGTGGTTGTGGGCGGTTCGCTATTGCTGTTCGCGCTGCGTGCTTCAAAGGTTAAGAGCCGTGGATCTTATCGTCTGTTCTCGCGAGAAACTTTTCTGCTGGTCAACAATGTATTGTTGGTGGCTGGCTTGGTTGTCGTGTTACTTGGCACTTTATTGCCGTTGATCCATAAGGAAATTGGCTTAGGAAGCATTTCGATTGGTGCCGCTTTCTTTAACCGAATGTTTAGCTGGATGATCGTTCCCTTTGCCGTTGCTTTGGGGATTGGCCCATTGCTGCGTTGGAAGCATCAAGATCCTCGGTCATTAAAAAAGCCCTTAGTTTGGCTTGCTCTGGTGAGCCTGTTATTGCCAGCCATACTGATGTTCATTATGGCACCGCAGTTCTATGCGCTGGCATACATGGCCTTAGTACTGGCGATTTGGATCATCACATGTACCGCTTTAGAAGTCTATTTACGGGCAACCCATCGTCATCGTTTTTCTAAGGGCTTGAGTACCTTAAGTCGCTCTCATTGGGCGATGGTATTAGGACATATAGGCTTAGCTGTATCGATCATTGGTATTTCGATGACCAGTCATTACAGTATTGAGCGAGATTTGCGTTTAGAGGCAGGGGACTCGGTGACTTTTGCCGCTTATCGTTTTCACTTCAAGCGTGTGGAACCCTTACAGGGGCCGAATTATCAGGGGCATGTGGCAATTATTGACGTTTATAAAGGCGCTGACTTGAGTACCACCTTACGTGCCGAGAAACGCTTTTATCGAGTACAGCGAAATATGATGACCGAGGCAGCTATCGACGCTGGTTTATGGCGTGATTTATACGCAGCCATGGGCGAGCAATTACCCGGTGGCGCTTGGGCGGTCCGTTTATACTATAAGCCATTTATTCGCTGGATATGGTTTGGAGCGCTGATTATGGCGATCGGTGGATTGTTTGCCATGAGCGATAAACGTTATCGTTTTAAGGTGAAGCGAACACACCACAAAGATACGCTTGCTCATGAAACAAAAGCTTATGTGGAAGGTGTTTAAATGAATAAGCGATTATTTTATTTTCTACTGCCTTTGTTACTTTTTTTGTTAGTCACCATATTTTTATATCGTGGCTTATATAGTGATGCAACAAAATTGGAATCGGTATTGGTGGGGAAACCTGTGCCAGTTTTTACCCTACAAGATCTTTATCAACAAGATAAGCAGCATAGTGCTGATATTTTTAAAGGACAACCGTTGCTACTCAATGTGTGGGCGACTTGGTGTCCGACTTGTCGCGCTGAACATGCTTTTCTGAATAGCTTATCCGAACAAGGGGTGAAAATCGTAGGTCTTAATTATAAAGATGACCAACAAAAAGCCATTGATTGGTTAACTCAGCTTGGTAATCCCTATCAAATTAATCTATTTGATGGAAAAGGACTACTTGCCTTAGATTTGGGCGTATATGGGGCTCCCGAAACTTATTTCATCGATAGTCAAGGTATCATTCGGTATCGCCATGTTGGTGATGTAAATGCTCGTAACTGGCAGCAGGAATTAGGCGCTATATACAGTCGCTTGGAGTAATGACGATGAGATTAAGGCAAGCCTTTCATCTTATATTATTGGTAATGCTGCCGCAGTTTGCGATGGCGGCGATTGAGGTCCATGAGTTTGACTCTGTACAGCAAGAAACCTTGTTTAGAGAGTTGACTCAAGAGCTTCGTTGTCCAAAGTGTCAGAATAACAATATTGCTGATTCAAATGCGGGCTTGGCGCAAGATCTGCGAGAGAAAACCTACCAGATGGTCAAAGCGGGTCGCTCTAAACAACAAGTCTTGGATTATATGGTGGCCCGTTATGGTAATTTTGTGCGTTATGATCCTCCGTTGACTCCCGCGGTTCTGCTGTTATGGTTGGCACCAGCTTTTATTATTATTTTTGGCTGTTTCACTATATGGCGTTTAGCTAGGCGCAAACCAGCCCCAGTCGTTGATTTAGATGAACAAGAACAAAAGCGATTAGCTGAGCTAATTAAACAAACGGAGCGAGAGTCAGAATGATAGTTTTTTGGTTAGCTGTAGTGGCTTTAACCTTACTTGCCTTGGCCGCAGTGGTTTTACCACTCTGGTTGCGCCGCCAGCAAGCATCACTTACCCAAACCGATTTAAATAAAGCATTGTATAAAGATCGGCTGTTAGAAATCGAGCAAGAAAATCAGCAGGGCTTAGCGGATGATCGTGAACAGCTGGTGACGGAGCTACAACACAATCTGTTAGACGATATTCCTGAAAGTTCGCTTAAAGCAGAAACTCGTTATTCAGCTTGGGTATTGTTAGTCAGTTTGGTCTTCGTTGCCACAGTTCCTGTGGGACTCTATTATTATTTGGGGAGTGCGAAACAAGTTCAACATTGGCAATCGATCATCCAGCAAATGCCAGAATTGAGTAATAAGGTGTTGTTAGCTCAAGGTGGACCGGTTAGTGAGCAGGAACTCACCGATTTTGCTTTGGGTTTACGAACCAAGCTTTATCAAGATCCGAATGATAGCCGAGGTTGGTTTTTATTGGCGAAGGTAGGCCAAGCAATGAATCGTTTGGATGTGATGACCGATGCGGCTGAAAAAGCCTACGCGCTAGATGCCGATAGTCCCAATGTGTTAGTCGTTTATCTTCAGTCATTGTTTTATAGTGGTGATGCGATGGCAAAGGCTCGAGCCCAGCGTTTGTTGGTGGCGGCTTTACAGAAAATGCCAAATCAACTGGAATTGTGGTCATTATATTCTTTTTTAGCAGTCGAGCAGCAACAGTACTCATTGGCGATCGAGCGTTGGCAAAAAATGCTAAGCCTCGTTGATTCTGGTTCAGAACGCGCTCAAATGTTGAATAAAAATATTCAATTTGCCCAAGCGCAAATTGCTCAGCAGAGCCAAGCGCAAGCGCAACAGCAATCATCTTTATCAATAGAAACTCCCACCTCAGAGCCAAACTACAGCGTGACGGTGAACCTGCAAGATGGTTTAGTCGCACCAGAATCGAGTTTCTTATTTGTGTTCGCAAAGGCTGTGAATGGGCCGCCAATGCCATTAGCCGCCAAGAGAATTGCCCACCCTAAGTTCCCATTAACCGTTACACTTTCAGATAAAGATAGTATGATGGAAGGCTTGAAATTATCACAACAAGCTGAATTCTATATAACCGCTAGATTGTCTTACGATAATAATGCACAGACAACCACTGGTGATTGGGAAGGGAAGTCGTCAACGATTTCCCAAGGCAGTGATTTACCTATTTCTTTATTAATTAATACTCCCTTGTAGTTTTGTAGGTGTATTGTCAGTATTTAAAGTTTGCGCTATTAAGCGATTGAACTTAATGACATAATAAATGGCTGCTGAAAGGCAGCTTTAATTTTTGTATGATTGGATTGCGTTAAACAAGAGCACTTTGTTTGTTAAGTTCTATAGTTGTAACGTTACCAAGGAAGGAGCATTCAGTGCTACGTCATGTTGTATTTGCGTTTTTGACGTTTACCGCGATTTTTTCAACTGCTTTATCGGCAGCGGAACAAGGTGAGCCAGTTACCGGTTTTTCTGATCCTTTTGAAGGGTTTAATCGCAGCATGTGGGAGTTTAACTACAATTATCTAGATAAACCCATCTATCGCCCGGTCACTCATGTGTATGCTGATTATGTGCCCTTTGGTTTGCGTGAAGCCTTAAACAATGTGATCCGAAATTTGGAAGAGCCCGCTAGTTTTGCAAACAATTTATTGCAAGGAAAAGTTGAGCGTGCCTCGAATAATTTAGTTCGATTTTTGTTTAATTCCAGTTTTGGGATATTTGGAATTTTTGATCTGATGGGACGTTCAGGAGCCAAGCGAGACATCGAAGAGTTTGGTGATGTAATGGGCTTTTATGGCGTCCCTGAAGGGCCATTTGTCATGATACCGGTATTAGGACCGACGACCGTGCGTAAAGAGGTGGGGGACTGGGTTGATGCCTTTGCTTCTCCGTTGTCTAACTTAAGTTATGCGGAGCAAGCGGTAAAATGGGGTTTAGATGGACTGTATAAACGGGCTTCAGTGATTGAACAAGAACCGCTACTAGACAACTCTCTTGATAGTTACACCTTTATCAAAGACGCTTATCTACAATACCGACTATATCGTTTTTATAATGGTAAGCCTCCGACTCAGTCGAAACAGGATATCGATTCCGCCCTTGAAGGCTATTTAGATGAAATCGAAGGTTACTAAAAGCGATTGGATTTTTGTTGGAATGGCCTTTGCTCGGCCCTTGGTCTAGGTTCATTTTGATCTGAATTGTGAGCGTTTTGCTCACAATTTAGGGCGATATAAGAGCTTTTATTGCTATAAAAATAAAGCCTGATAAATAAATTTACCTATAACATTAATCGCGATGATTATGCCTAATGGAGTCACAGTTCTCATTTTACTGAGCTATGCTTATTGAAGCAAAGCTCGGTTCTGCTGTATCGCAAACCCTCAATCTCCTCGCTTAAGGTTATGTTTCAGTTAGTTTTTGGTTGTTTTTATTTTTTGTAAGCAAGCTAGCGTTCTCGAGTTATTACTTATATAGTCAAGCTGTTAAGCCTTAAAATACGTTATTAACTTATTAATAAATAAGGAAAAAGGTTGTCGATTAATGCCTCAGCATGATGAGAATCCACTTTATGGAATTTCTATATTAGTTGTAGAGGACGAACCTGTGTTTCGTCAGCAACTGCTTGCCTTCTTGACTCAGCAGGGTGCTTTAGTATGCACTGTTGAAGATGGTTATGAGGCCTTGCAAGCGATTGCTCAGCAGTCTTATCAACTGATATTGATGGATCTACAAATGCCGAGGATGAACGGGCTTGAGTTGTTGGAACATCTTGATAGTTTTCCGGGAATTATTATTGTTATTTCTGGAAAAAGTAGCATGGCCGATTTACGTAAAGTATTACAACTCGGTGCCAGTGATTTTTTGGTGAAACCATTAATCGACTTTAGAGAATTAACGCATACGATTCTTTCTAGTTTATCGATGCTGGAGCAACAAGATTCACAAATGGAATTTGCTGAATTTAGTGAGCATAAGGCACATTTTAAGGCGAATGATTCGCAAGCAAGCTTGGTTTTAAGAGAAATGTTGCCCAAAACCACGCAAGAAATTGTGGGTTTCTTTTGTCATTATCGTCTAAAAGGACAAACTTTATTTCCGCTTATCAAGCAAATCGATCAACATCATGTTGGTTTTTTAGTGGTAGATATTTGTTTGTTGGGCGACGAAGGGGTTATTGCTGCAGTCATTATTAACGGTTTCTTTCAAGATATGTGGAACCGTTTCTTAGTGAATGATCGCTCAGCTCTGCAACCCAGTATGGCATTAAGTACTTTAAATAAGATTATTAAAGCTGCCGATTTAAGAGCTTCTGTGGGCTGCTTGTACGGCATTATCGCCCATGATAATGTGCACTTTGCTAATGCTGGTCTACTTGATGCCCCCTCGCCATTTGATGCTGCTCATCCAGGTTTGGCTTTAGGCTTGAATGTTGATGCGCATTATCAAGAAGGGGCGGCAAAGCTGTCAGATATTGGGTTTAGCCTACGATTTAGAAACCTAGCCGAAGACCATATTAATTTAAAATTATTTCCGGTGACTTAATTTACCTTGGACGATCTTATAAGGGGGCTCGAACCGCAATCTAGACCGAGCTTGACGGTTAAATAGTCTTTTGAAACATCCAGTATTGAAACTAACCCAAATTGCTTGATCTCCTCTTTTGTAACGCGCCATGCGGTCGTATTGCACTTCTCGGCAAGGATTCAGTTTTTATTTAGTCTATAATTTTTGCTTTCAATGAAAGGTTACAGCGCAAATGCTGTCTCTAAGGGCATGGCAAAATAAATGAATACATTGCTTGTGAAAGAGGTTAATTAGACGTCATAACAACGAACCGGCATCCTTCATGCCATCATCACTATTTCAGTATGTGCTTCTGCTATTCTTTGTTTGTTGCTGTACTCAATCTGTCAAAATCAGTAGTATTGCAGCCATTTAGACGAATCAGGGTAAAGGCGTAGCATGAACAGAAAAGGTATTATCTTAGCGGGAGGCTCGGGAACTCGACTTCACCCGCTTACCAAAGTGATTAGTAAGCAATTAATGCCTGTTTATGATAAACCCATGATCTATTATCCGGTCTCAACACTATTGCTTGCGGGGATACGAGATATATTGATTATTTCAACGCCGGAAGAGTTACCTCGCTTTAAAGAATTGCTGGGTAGTGGTCGTCAGTGGGGCGTGCGGTTTGAATATGTCGAGCAGCCTTCACCGGATGGCTTGGCACAAGCATTTATTTTAGCGGAAGATTTTCTCGATGGCGCTCCCGCTTGTTTAGTGCTGGGTGACAATATATTTTATGGGCATGACTTAATTAAGTCTTTGAGAAAAGCTAATCAGCATAAAACTGGTGCAAGTGTATTTGGTTATCATGTTACCGATCCTGAGCGTTACGGTGTGGTTGAGTTCGATGATTCGGGGAAAGCGATTTCTATCGAAGAGAAACCAAGCACTCCTAAATCTAATTATGCGGTCACAGGTCTATATTTTTATGATGAGAAAGTGGTTGAGTTGGCAAAGACCATTCAGCCTTCTGCTCGTGGCGAACTAGAAATTACCGACTTAAATAATCTCTATCTTCAACGAAATGAGTTGAGCGTTGAATTAATGGGGCGTGGCAGTGCTTGGTTAGATACTGGTACACACGACTCTTTACTGGAAGCGTCTCAGTTCATTTCGGTGTTAGAAAAGCGCCAAGGATTAAAGGTTTGCTGCCCTGAAGAAATAGCCTATCGGCAGGGTTTTATTGATATTCAGCAATTAAAAGCGCTCGCCGAACCGATGTTAAAAAATGGTTATGGGCAATACTTGATGAACCTAGCAAACGACTAAGCATGTAGCCAAGAGATGGTCAAATGAAATTTATTGAAACAGTAATCCCTGATGTGAAAATTATAGAACCAAGTGTATTTGGTGATGAACGTGGTTTTTTTATGGAAACTTTTCGTCAAACGCTTTTTTCTGAATTTTGTACTCAGCAAGCTTTAGTGCAAGACAATCACTCCAAATCTAAACAAGGAATATTGCGGGGTTTACATTATCAAACCGAACATACCCAAGGAAAGTTAGTGCGGGTGGTCAGCGGTGAAGTGTTTGATGTAGCCGTTGATATGCGAGCCAATTCAGCTACGCTTGGTCAATGGATTGGCGTGATATTATCCGCCGAGAATAAACGCCAGTTATGGGTTCCCGAAGGATTTTCCCACGGCTTTTATGTGGTGAGTGCGGAAGCAGAGTTTGTTTACAAATGTACTGATTATTATGATCCCAGCTCTGAAGTGTCAGTGGCTTGGGATGACCCTGATATTGGTATACAGTGGCCTCTCGTGAATGGTTTAGCGCCATCTTTATCAGCGAAGGACCAACAGGCCATTCAATTTGTCGATGCGCCTCGTTTATAAATCAATTTACATGTCGTTTTGTGAGTAAATAATGAAAGTACTAGTTACCGGGAAAGGTGGCCAATTAGCTTGGGAATTACAGCAAGCTAAGCCTGAAGGCGTAGAGTTATTTAGCCTTGGCATTGATGAGCTGGACATTACTGATCAGTCAGCGGTTGAGCTGGCATTCGCAACAATTAAACCTAATGTTGTGATCAATGCTGCGGCTTATACCGCAGTTGACTTGGCCGAGTCACATCAAGATATTGCTTACGCAGTTAACCAACAGGGGCCTCGATTTATTGCCCAAAGTTGTAAGAAAACAAACGCTTATTTACTACATGTTTCAACCGACTTTGTTTTTTCGGGTGATAAGGCGACGCCTTACTCGGTGGACGCTGTGGCTAAACCTCTTAATGTATATGGCGCATCTAAGTTAGCGGGTGATTTAGCTGTGGCAGAGGTGCTTGCGGATCAGGCCTTGATCGTACGCACTGCATGGGTGTACTCAGTGCATGGTAATAATTTTGTGAAAGGCATGATCAAGCTGATGGAAAGCAAGTCAGAACTAGGGATTATTTACGATCAAGTCGGCACGCCAACTTGGGCCAAGGGACTTGCCTTGTGGTTATGGACCATGGTAGCGAAATTGAATAAAGATGAAAACACTGCTGGAGCTTATCAGTTGGCGGGTACAGCTAAAGGGCAAGTTTCTACTTTTCATTGGACTGATGCCGGGCTTGCGTCTTGGTATGATTTTGCGATCGCGATTCAGGAGTTAGGGCTTGAAAAAGGTTTACTTAGTCAGGCGATCCCCATTAAGGCGATCCCCGCCAGTGCTTATCCTTTACCCGCAGTTCGCCCCTCATTTACGGTACTCAACAAAATCACAGCCGAGCAGGCTTCAGGTATAGAGACCATACATTGGCGTAAGCAATTAAGCCTCATGATGGATCAATTAGTTTAAGTATCAGAAGTATTAATCATAGATTTAGAGAAACGATTACAGTTGGATATTATGAATTCAAGAAAAATGTTGGTGACGGGTGGCGCTGGTTTTATTGGTGCTAACTTTGTGCACTATTGGTTGGTAAATCATCCTGGCGACAAAATCGTCGTATTAGATGCACTTACCTATGCAGGTAATCGCGCTAGCCTTAAACCAGTTGAAACGGATCCGAATTTTAACTTTGTACAGGGTGATATTTGCGATACGGCATTGGTTGAGTCGTTGTTGAAAGAGCATCAATTAAATACAATTGTGCATTTTGCGGCTGAATCACACGTCGATCGCTCAATTACTGGGCCGGATGCCTTTATCGAAACCAATATTATTGGCAGTTATAGTTTGCTTAAAGCCGCAAAAAAGGTATGGATAGATGAGCCTAAAAGCCAAGGTTTAGAGACCATCCCACATCGTTTTCACCATGTCAGCACTGATGAAGTATATGGCACTCTTGGGCCCAGCGATCCAGCTTTTACTGAAGAGACTCAATACGCACCAAATTCCCCTTATTCAGCCAGTAAGGCAGCTAGCGACCATTTGGTACGCGCTTATCACCATACTTACGGTTTACAGGTAACCACCTCAAACTGCTCAAATAATTATGGCCCTTATCATTTTCCTGAGAAATTAATTCCGCTAATCATTACCAATATCTTAAACAATAAGCCTTTACCTGTTTATGGCGATGGCCAGCAGATCCGTGACTGGTTGTATGTCGAAGATCATGCCAGAGGTATCGATTTGGTGTTGAACAAAGGGCGAGTAGGCGAAAACTATAACATCGGGGGCCACAACGAATGGGCTAATATAGAGATCGTGAAGTTGGTGTGCCAATTGTTAAATCAACGATTTAGCCAAAACCCAATTTTAGCTGTTCAATATCCGCAGGCTACGGCAGCCATCGCAAACAAGGCAGAAAGTTTAATTACTTTTGTTGAAGACCGAGCAGGGCATGATCAGCGCTATGCTATCGACGCTAAGAAAACTCAACAAGAATTAGCTTATGTACCTCAAGTTTCTTTTGAACAAGGAATCGATCTAACCATTGATTGGTATCTCAATGCTCAAGATTGGCTAAAGACATTGTAGTTATCTTTATTGAACCGAGAGTTCTGAATGAAATGGAACTCTCATTTGCAATTTCTGTTAGAGACAAATTTGATTTATTACGGTGATGGTATTTGCTTTGTGGTGAGAGTAAATACCGTATATGTTGCTCATCAATGAGTTAGACCTAACACACTTAACTCGGTTTCTTTATCGCCACTTCCTATCACGAATTTCTAGCTTCAGTCACCAATACTCAGTTTTAGTCTTAATTTTTAAGCGATTGCGGCACTATAAACCAGAAAGAACTCCACCGATTGTATTTATTTGCTCTAAACTAAAAAGCAATCGACAGTATGTAAAATAACCTGTCGATTGCTTAGAATTCGAAGTTATTAAAAGTAGCATAATGTTATAGCAGCGTTGCTAGTAGTTGTTAGTCACATAAGTTAATCTGATTCTGTTTTATATTCTATAACGATATAACGAACTAAGAGCTAAAGACTAAATGGAAAATTATAACTTAACTCATCTAAAAGCATTAGAAGCTGAGAGCATCCATATCATTCGCGAAGTCGCGGCTGAATTTGATAAGCCGGTGATGCTTTATTCTGTGGGTAAAGACTCTGCGGTAATGCTTCATTTAGCGCGCAAAGCTTTCTTCCCAGGCAAAATTCCCTTTCCTTTATTACATGTCGATACTAACTGGAAATTCAAAGAAATGATCCAGTTTAGAGACCAAATGGCCAAAAAATATGGCTTTGAGTTATTGGTTTTCAAAAATCCCGAAGGGCTAGAAATGGGGATCAACCCATTTGTGCATGGCAGCGCGGTTCATACCGATATCATGAAAACTCAGGGACTTAAAAAAGCCTTAGATCAATATCAGTTTGATGCCGCTTTTGGTGGTGCGCGTCGCGACGAAGAAAAATCTCGGGCAAAAGAGCGGGTTTATTCTTTCCGCGATAAAAATCACCGTTGGGATCCTAAGTCACAACGCCCCGAGTTATGGAATAGCTATAACTCAAAAGTAAATAAAGGGGAGAGTATTCGAGTATTTCCTTTATCTAACTGGACAGAGTTAGATATTTGGCAATATATCTACCTCGAAAATATCGATATCGTTCCGCTTTATTTAGCGGCTAAACGTCCGGTAGTGGAACGTGACGGTACCCTGATTATGGTTGATGATGAGCGTATGCCTGTCGAAGAGGGTGATATTCAACATAAGATGGTGCGTTTTAGAACGCTAGGCTGTTACCCCTTAACTGGTGCAGTAGAGTCAGAGGCCGATACCTTGCAAGATGTGATTCAAGAGATGCTGTTAACTAAAACTTCCGAGCGTCAGGGCAGAGTGATCGATCATGACAGCGCGGGCTCAATGGAAAAGAAAAAGATGGAAGGTTATTTTTAGCACTTGGAGACCAACCAAGCGTGATAGAAAAACTAAACCAAACAGTAGCTTGCGAGCATCGAACGACGAATATCAGAGTATTCCGTTAATATATAAATATTTTTTTGAGCTGTAAGATGCCCCGTGCTGACAGCTCGAAGTGAGGGAACCATGTCACACCAGTCAGATTTAATTGCTTCAGATATTGAAGAATATTTACAACAACATGAACAAAAGCAACTACTACGCTTATTAACTTGCGGCAGTGTAGATGACGGTAAGAGTACCTTGATTGGGCGCTTGTTACATGATTCAAAAATGATTTTTGAAGATCAATTGGCCAGTATTAAAAATGACTCGAAACGATTTAATACCACCGATGGAGAGTTTGATTTAGCACTACTGGTTGATGGTTTGCAATCAGAGCGAGAGCAAGGCATTACAATTGATGTTGCCTATCGTTATTTCTCAACGGATAAACGTAAGTTTATTATTGCCGATACCCCAGGGCATGAACAATATACCCGCAATATGGCCACTGGCGCCTCGAATTGTGAATTGGCGATCGTGATGATTGACGCACGCTACGGCGTGCAGGTTCAAACGCGGCGCCATAGTTTTATCGTTTCGTCTTTAGGTATTAAACAGGTTGTTGTTGCAATTAATAAAATGGATCTGGTTGATTTTTCTGAACAGCGATATGAAGAAATTAAAGCAGAGTATCAACAATTCGCTGAAAATCTAAAAATCGAGAACATTAAGTTTGTGCCAATTTCGGCGCTCAATGGAGACAACGTTGTCGAGCGCAGCGAGCAAAGTGCTTGGTATCATGGTGAAACTTTAATGGGCATGCTAGAAAGTGCGCCGATTAGCTCTGGTTTAAATTTCGACGATTTCCGTTTTCCCGTGCAATATGTCAATCGGCCAAATTTAGATTTTCGTGGCTTTTGCGGCACCATTAGTTCCGGTGTTGTGCGTAAGGGGGATGAAGTTACGTCATTGCCTTCGGGGAAAGTTTCCAAAGTGAAGAGCATCGTTACCTTTGATGGTGAGCTAGATGAAGCATACGCGCCGATGGCGGTAACGCTCACTTTAGAGGATGAAATTGATGCCAGCCGTGGAAATATGCTGGTTCATAGCAATAACAAGCCATGGGTTGCAAGCAGTGCCGAAGCAATGATCGTTTGGATGGCAGACGATCCTTTAATTGCCAATAAGCAATATGATTTTAAACTAGCAAGCAAAACGACCTCGGGTTCAATTGCGCAAATTGAGCACCAAATTGATGTGAATACACTGGAAGAAAAACCCGCAGTGCGCTTAGCTTTAAACGAGATCGGTGTTTGCCAAGTGCAGTTTAGTCAGCAGGTCGCATTTGACGCTTACAGTCGCGCGCATGGTACTGGTTCATTTATTATCATTGACCGAATTAGCAATGTGACCGTAGGCGCGGGGATGATCCAAGCCAAGGGCAAGCTTGAAGAACAAACGGTAAACAGTGAGTTTTCAGCTTTTGAAATCGAACTTAATGCGCTGGTTCGTAAGCATTTCCCTCATTGGGATGCGAAAGACCTTCGCGAATTGTTAAAATAATGTCGATACAAGCAATTCTAGTGCTAGTTATTTTTACTGGCACTATTGCTGCTCTGATTCGGTATCAGCAATATCCGGCTAAAATATTTGGCGGGGTTATGTTGATATTGTTTATATTAAACTTAGTTAGTTCTGAGCAAATATTGGCCAATATCGCAAATCAAGGATTGATGACGCTGGTATTGCTGATGCTTTGTTCGATCGCCTTAGAAAAAACCCGCTTATTACGCTTATTAGCGGCCTCGATTATTAAGCCTTCGTTGCGGGCAACTTGGTTGCGTCTTTTTGCAAGCACTGTGCTGTCGTCGGCTGCGCTCAATAATACTGCTGTGGTGGCTACGTTGTTGGCGCCGATCCGTAATAACCCGTACCATAGCGCTAGTAAGTTGCTGTTGCCTCTGTCTTATGCGGCGATATTAGGTGGAACTTTGACCCTCATCGGTACCTCTACCAATTTAATCGTGAACAGCTTATTACTTGAAAGCACCGGCCAAGAACTCGGATTTTTTGATTTTACATTGATTGGCCTCGCGGCTGTGGTTTGTTGCGGACTTACCTTGGCATTTTTCTCTCGTTATTTACCCGATCATCAGCGTGAGGTCGATAGTTATCAAAGCTATTTTATCGATGCCAAGATCCAACAGGACTCGGGTCTCATTGGTAAAAGTGTCGAAGATAACGGCTTAAGGCACCTCGAATCATTATTTTTGGTGGAAATCGTCCGTCAAGGGAAGTTGATTAGCCCCGTTTCTCCCAGTGAAGTGCTTAGTCAAAATGATCGTTTAATATTTAGTGGTGATGTCACCAAAGTCATGCAATTAAATCAATTCTCGGGATTACAAACTTTCGCGGATTCAAATGGTTTGTTGGGGACCAATTTAACCGAAGTCGTGATTCGGCCTGAAAGTATTTTGGTGGGTAAAAGCCTTAAAAGAATGGGGTTTCGGGCGCTATTTGATGCAGCTGTCGTGGCAATCAAGCGTGACGGCGAACAAGTGTCTGGAAAGCTTGGAGAGTTAGTCTTGCAAGCGGGTGATTTTTTAGTACTTGCTGTAGGAGACGATTTTAAATCTCGGAGCAACTTAACTAAGAATTTTATTGTAGTTAGCGGTGTTGAACCAGATACACGGCTTAATGGTTGGTCTGAGCTGATCGCGATTGCTGGCTTTGCTATCGCCGTCATCTCCGCGGCAGTTGGTGTACTGAGCCTATTTAAGGCGATGGTATTGCTGCTGGGTGGTTTATTGTTTTTTCGTTGCTTAACCCCAAGTGAGATAGTTCGACGTTTTCCTAAAGACATCTGGCTGATCGTCGCTTCTGCGCTTACTTTGTCACAAGCTTTATATAATGTTGGTCTGGTCTCTTTACTTACCGAAAGTTTTGGTCAAATCTTAAGCCCTCAGTGGGTGATGGTGACCTTAATCATTATGTACTTATTAACCTGGTTGTTTACGGAATTAGTCACCAATAATGCAGCTGCTGCTTTGATGTTTCCGGTGGCCTATGGTGTAGCAAATGCAATTGGTGCAAATCCAATGACCTTTATTATGACCGTTGCCTTTGCCGCCAGCGCTAGCTTTGTGAGCCCTTATGGTTATCAAACGAATCTCATGGTATATAACGCCGGGCGATACAACTTAAAAGATTTTGTAAAACTGGGCTTACCGGTGGCGATTGTATACGCAGTCGTGGTGATTGGCTTAGTTCCATTATTGTTTCCTTTACACTAGCAGAAGAGTGCAAAGAACTTTAGTGGATAATAAGTCATCCAAATTACAAGCTATCGCTGACTTGAGCTATTTACAGTTCGAATTTTTATTTAATATTTTTTGAGGTTGTTATGAACAATAAAAGTGAAAATGTAGTTTGGCATCATCACAGTGTAAGCCGAGATTTACGGATCACTCAAAAGGGACATAAGCCTTGTGTGCTTTGGTTTACCGGTTTAAGTGGCTCGGGTAAATCTACAGTTGCAAATGAGGTCGATTATTTATTACATCAGCGAGGTGTTCATACTTATGTGCTCGATGGTGATAATGTTCGCCATGGACTAAATGGTGACTTAGGGTTTTCAGATAAAGACCGTGTAGAAAATATTCGCCGTATTGGTGAAGTTGCCAAGCTTTTTGTCGATGCAGGGATGGTGGTTTCAACTGCGTTCATTTCGCCGTTTAAAGCAGACCGAAGTATGGTTCGTAAGCAGCTAACGGAAGGTGAGTTTTTTGAAGTGTTTATTGATACACCTATCGAAGTCTGTGAGACGCGTGATCCAAAAGGTTTATATAAGAAGGCTCGTGCAGGAGAGATAAAAAACTTTACTGGAATTAGTTCTGCCTATGAGGCTCCGGAACAAGCCGATGTACATGTGAAAACCGAGGGTAAAACGGTTGAAGAATGTGCCGCGGTGGTCATCCAAGCCTTGCTAAAAGCAGGTATCATCGACTAGGGCGTTGAATTTGCTTGAACTCCAAATAAGCAATTAATGAACTATATTTTGTTCGCGTGTCGAAGTGCTGACTCAAGTAGAGGTTGTTGTGCGATATATCGATATTTTTAACGGTGATGCCGATGGTATCTTGGCTTTGTTGCAATTGCGCTTAGCCGAGCCTCGGCAAAGTTTGTTAGTCACAGGGGTGAAGCGAGATAACCAGTTAGCTGTGAAACCACAATATGAAGAAGGGGATGTGGTCACCGTTCTTGACTTATCTTTAGAAAAAAATATTGATGGGGTGAATCGTGCACTTAAGGCCGGTGCGAGAGTGCATTACGTTGACCACCATCGGCCTGGAAATATTCCGGAGCATGAGTTGTTAACCACCCAAATAGATACTAGCGTTGATGTCTGTACTGCGTTATTAATCGACAAGCAGCTCAATGGTCGTTTTCATTTGTGGGCGATTACTGCTGCCTATGGAGATAATTTACTTGAGGTGGCTGAGGGCTTGGCTGTCGCCCAAGGTTTAAGTCTTCAACAGAGAACGCAATTAAAAGACTTAGGTGTACTGATTAATTATAATAGTTACGGGCACTCTATTGCTGATTTGCATATTGCACCAGCAGCGCTGTATCAAGCTTTATTGGCTTATTACTCTCCTTTTGATGCGATAGCTGACCTAAGCTCGCCATATCATCGTCTAAGAATTGCCTATGCTGAGGATATGCAAAAAGCACAACTCGCCGAAGTTTATTATAAGAGTGATATCTTAAAAGTCGTTAAATTGCCTGACCAAGCATGGGCGAGACGGGTAAGTGGTGTGTTAGGAAATGATTTGGCCAACAGTGACCCTGAGCGGGCTCATATCGTACTCAGTCAGAGCTGCAGCGGTGATTTTATGGTGAGCCTACGGGCACCCAAAAATAATAAACAGGGTGCAAGTCAAATATGTAGCACATTTAAAACAGGTGGCGGCAGAGAAGCCGCTGCGGGTATTAATTGCTTACCAGCTGACAATATAGAGGCGTTACTTTCCGTGACGGAACAGTTTTATGCTAGCTCAAGCGGTGAATAATTAGGCGAATTACTTATTTGTTATTCACACATTCACTAAAAATAAGTTTGAGGCTTAAATATATTTAATGAATTTGTAAATAGTAAGTTTGCCTTTAAAAATACTGAGGCTCCATAACTATTTGATTTAATTGTCTATATCTGTTTTCTTTAGGCATTAGCTCAGCTTTTATTGATATTTATCGACGGTCTGCTTTACTTTATCCCTCAATTCAGTGTGATATACTTCCCGCGATTTCAATTTGAGTTTAGGGAACGTTCTCTGTGATGTGTTTTAAAAAAACGCTTTGTTTAGTTGTTGTTAGTGTTAGCTTTTTTTGTAGCTCAATGGCAAATGCTAGCTACTATGGCGGCGCGATATTGAGTTATTCTTCGGCTGAATATACTGCCTCAGCAGGGGCGGAGAATGCAGACGGTAACCCGTTTGTTTTACAAGCTCAAGTTGGACGATTTTTTAATGATTATATCGCCTTAGAAGGTCGTTATGGTTTATCTACTGGGCGTTCTGATGGTATATCAATCGATAGTTTAGCTTCTATATTGGTAAGAGCGAATCTGCCAGTATCAGAGCAAACGGCCATGTATGCACTGGTGGGGGCTTCCTCGGCTAAACTAAACCAGCAAAATGTTGGCAGTAGTACCGAAAGCGGTACCAGTTTTGGCTTAGGCGTGCATTACGCGTTTGACTCTTCGCGCGCGATGACGATTGAGTATCTCAGTAGTTTGAATAAAGATAAAACTAAGGTCGCAGGGCTAAGCTTAGCCTTTCAGTACCGCTTCTAAACTTTCGATATGAATCAGCTACAAGCTACTTGGTACCTACTTTATTGCAAAGCGGGTCAAGAGGCTCGCGCACAATTGCACCTCGCTAATCAAGCTTACGTTTCCTATTGTCCTTATATCTGTGTAGAGCGAATTAATAAAGGAAAACTTAGACACAAACAAGAAGCGCTATTTCCTAACTATTTGTTTGTGCAACTGAATGAAGAAAGCAATTTTAACGCTGTACGCTCAACTCGAGGCGTGATTGATTTTGTTAAGGTTGGCCGAAACTATCAAGTGGTTGCTGATGACATAATTGCTCAAATAAAAAGTAGTGAGCACGCCCACAGTCAGCCAACGATTGAGCAGGTATATCAGCCAGGGATGAAAGTAGCTGTTCAGCAAGGTGCTTTTCAATCACTTGAGGCAATTTATCAGCGAGCCGATGGTTTAGAGCGCTCGGTAATTTTGGTTCGTTTATTGAATCAGCAAGCGTCCTTAGTTGTTAACAATAGAGATATTTGTCTCACCTGTTAATTTTATGTTGCAAAAGTATAACCAAGCATGGATGGCGAATTGGGGGCCGAAACCTAAGGGCGGTAGCGTTTTTAATTTGATGTTCTATCTAAAGTACTATATTTCAACAAATCAATTTATCTACTTAGAAAATGAGCGTATTAATCACTTTGTAAGTTTACGTAAGCAACGTAGTTGAAGTAATATGTAGCCAGTTATTATTAACGTTTTAATTTGATTGAAACTCCGCAACCTAGTTTGAGAAAGAGAATATAACGGAATGAAATTTGGACTAAAAAGTCTTATCGCGATCTGCTTGGTAGCTTGTTCACAGAATGTTTTCGCTGTAAATGTAAGCCCAGAACAGATGCAGATGCTTAAGGCGCTTCCCGCAGAGCAACAGGCGGCACTTGCGAAGCAATATGGCGTGGATGTTTCTCAACTTAATTCGTCAAATGCATCTCAGGAGGAAGTTTTGGCTGCTCCAAAACTTCCCGAAAAACGCAATACTCAGGAAGACGAAGAGCAAAATATAGCAAAAAAGAATAGTGCGGGGCAGGTTGAAGAACTACAGCGCTTTGGTTTAGACGTATTTGCGACCCAACCGGCAACTTTTGCTCCCTTAAGCAATGTGCCAGTAACCGATAATTATCGACTAGGGCCTGGTGACACCTTAGTTGTTCAATTATTTGGTAAAGAAAACAGTAAATTTGAATTTCGGGTGAATCGTTATGGCTCGATTAGTTTTCCCGAATTGGGTCCGGTTAATGTCGCGGGCTTAAGTTTTTCAGAAGTAAAAGAGTTACTCACTAAGACGATTTCGGAGAAGAAAATTGGAGTGCGCAGCAGTATCACCATGGGTGAACTGCGCAGCATCGAAGTTTTTGTGCTTGGCGAAGCCTATCAGCCGGGTAAATATTTAGTCAGTTCTTTGTCGACGATGACACATGCCTTATACGCCAGTGGAGGGGTCAATGGTAAGGGCAGCTTAAGAGATATTCGTTTACTTCGAGACGGTAAGTTAGTGAATCGTTTGGATGTGTATGATTTGCTGATTAATGGAGATACTTCTGATGACTTGCAGCTACGTTCTGGCGATGTGATTTTCATTGCCCCTTTGGGACCGACTGCGAGCATAGATGGAGAAGTCGTCCGCCCTGCAATTTATGAGCTAAATGACCATGAAACGGTAAAAGACCTTGTCTCTATGGCTGGTGGATATACAACCAAAGCTTATAAAAATTCAGTCAGTTTTGAGCGGATTACTAAAGAAGGTTTAATTGATTTAAATACCCTCGATTTAAACAACAAAACAGATTTATCTAAAAGACTGAATAATGGCGATTTTTTAACTATAGACGCTATCGTCAAACATACCAAAAATTATGTTTCAGTGAAAGGTAACGTGGTTCGCGAAGGCCGTTTTCAGTGGCGAGCAGGTATCAAAGTGTCAGACCTGTTTCCGAGCATTCATCGCAGTTTGTATCAAAGTAGTGACCTCAATTATGCCTTGGTCGTGAGGCGTAAACCGGATCAAACGATTAAAGTTCTACAAATCAATTTAGGTCTGGCGATTAGTAATAAACAATCACAAAGCAATATTGAATTAAACGCCGAAGATGAGATATTAGTCTTCACCAAATATGACCTCGCTAAGTTTGACGATGCTTTTTCCATCGCGACTAACGAAAAGGATGTATTGTCAGTTGATGCTGCCGAAATTAATGCCAAGGTAGAAGAGACTGAACACGCGCAGAATAAAACCGTTGGTAACATCCAAGGTGATGACGGTTATGACTTTGAGCGTGCATCTCAGTTAACTCGTATACCCGTGGAGCAAATTAAAAAAGCATTCGCATCCACCCGAGAAAAGTTACTTGCACCAGTGTTAACGCTGCTGCAGGGTCAGTCATCTATTCATGATGATGCCCATCTCGTAGAAATATTTGGTGAAGTGAAATTTCCAGGTGTTTATCCCATCACTGATAAAAACACCATTAAAGACTTAATTACGGCAGCTGGCGGACTAAATAATGGTGCTTATGCGCAACATAGCGAACTTTCGCGCACTGTTGTTCGGGATGGCCATGCGAAAGTTAACGTATTGCGTTTAAATCTTAATGATGCCTTGCAAAATAATCCGGCGGATAATTTGGTGTTGCAGTCGCGTGACCGACTCAATGTATTGGCGGTTCCTAATTTACGTAAACAACGTACCGTGAATATACAAGGGGAAGTGCGTTTTCCTGGAACATACGTGATTAAACGCGGCGAGACTTTGGGGGCGGTGATTAAGCGTGCGGGTGGCTTAACCGACTACGCTCACGAAGACGGTGCGGTATTTACGCGTGAGGCGTTGCGTTTACGAGAACAAAAACAGATTGACTCCTATGCTGAGGCGATCCGCCAAGAGGTAGCGAAGAAGAGTTTACGGCAAACCGGACCCGGCAGTTTTTCTTCATCGGCATCGCCTTCCGAGCAGTTGGCTCTAATTGAAGAGATGAGTTCAACCAAGGCTTTGGGGCGAATGGTGGTTGATTTACCGGCTATTTTGGCACATGACGATTCCAAAGATTTTATGTTGGAAGATCAAGATTTACTTTATGTGCCGCAATATCGCAATACAGTCACGATTATGGGTGAAGTACAAATCTCGACATCTTATTTGTTAGACGAGAAGTATAGCTATAAAGATTATATTAATTTTGCTGGTGGGACTAAAAAACAAGCCGATGAAGATCGGGTGTTTGTGGTTAAAGCAAATGGAGCAGTCTATAAACCCGAATCAGGATTTTGGTTTAAAAACAACTCTCAAGATTTACAACCGGGTGACACAATTGTAGTCCCTATTGATACCGACTACCGTGATGCGTTAAGTATGTGGACGGCGGTAACTCAAATTATGTATCAAATAGGTGTTGCGGTTAACGTTATTAAGTAACTGTACATTATTTCGGGCCTTGGTTTGCGCTAAGGCTATTGCTTTATCTAACTTATCGGTATTTGACTTAACTATGAACAGCAGTACGCCACAGCAACATCAGCAGCGGTTTCAAGATTATCCGCCTCAGTTTCAGCAGCAAGAGGATGAAATTGACTTACGTGAGTTATTTGCTGTTATTTGGCGTGGTAAATGGCTAATTTTAGCCTGTACCACGCTTTTTGCAGTGGCAGCGGTTTTTTTTGCAATTAGCCAACCCAATATTTACCGTGCAAACGCCTTGTTGGCGGCGACTAATCAAGACAATAATAAACTCAATAGTATGGCTTCGCAGTTTGGTGGTTTGGCATCTTTGGCGGGGATTAACCTTGGCAGCGGAGGCGGAACCGATCAAACAACGCTGGCCATCGAAGTACTCAAATCCAGGCAGTTCTTTAGTGAATTTGTTAATAAATACCATATAAAACCACAGTTGATGGCTGCCTTATCATGGGATCCGATTAGTGGAAAATTGGATTTAAATCCGGAATTATATGATGCAGACTCAAAGGTCTGGGTGCGCGAGGCCAAACCGCCACAACAGCCAGAACCCTCCATGCAAGTTAGCCATGAGTTCTTCTTGAACGGAATTCTGAGCGTCTCTACGAACAAAGAAACTGGTTTAATCACTCTAGCAGTGCAGCATATTTCGCCAGTGGTTGCCCAACAGTGGGTGAGTTGGTTGATTGAAGATATTAACCAAGTGATGAAACAACGTGCTCGTTTAGAAACCATGGCAAATATTAATTATTTAAAACAGCAGCTGGAAAAAACTTCGGTTGCGCAGATGCAGAGTGTTTTCTATCAATTGATTGAAGAGCAGACCAAAACGTTAATGTTAGCCGAGGCCAATGAGGACTTTGTGTTTAAAGTGATTGATCCACCAGTTGTTGCAGAAAAAAAAGTAAAACCTAAACGAGCGTTAATCTGTGTATTAGGGACCTTGTTGGGTGGAATGCTTGGTGTGATGCTGGTACTTATTCGCCATTTTTCTCGAAGCGAACAACAAAGTACAGAAAACAATGAGTAAAATACTCGTGATAGCTTTAAGCTTAAATTTCAAAGGTTGGCAGGGATGAGCATCTTCGTTTTGTCTTTATTTGTAGCATTTGGTGGTACTTTTAGTGCCATTAAATTGTTAAAACCGATTGCGGTGAAACACCAGCTAGTAGATAAACCAAATGAGCGAAAATTGCACGTAGGTGCCATTCCGTTGATTGGTGGGATTGCGGTATATGTGGGTTTTGTATTGTCACTGATGGTGATCGCTCACGGTTATGATGTATCTTTTAAGTATTTTTTACTGGCTTCTGGTGGGATCTTGTTAGTCGGAATGTTGGATGATAAATACGATTTAAGTGTACGCCTCCGGATGTTTTGTCAAGCCGTGGCTGCTAGTGTCATGATGTTTGCCAGTGGAGATAGAATTGAAAATTTAGGTAACTTACTTGCTTTTGGTGATATTCATTTAGGATGGATTTCTATCCCCTTTACTTTGTTAGCGGTTATGGGCGCGATTAATGCCTATAACATGGTGGATGGTATCGATGGTCTTGTGGGCGGCGTAACTTTTAGTAGTATGTTGTCGTTGTCTTTGCTGTTTATATTGGAAGGCTATCTAATCGAATCATGGATAGCAATGTGTTTGGTAGTATCGCTGATCCCTTATCTTATTTTTAACCTCACACGTGCCGATAACCCCAACCGTACAAAGATTTTCATGGGGGACGCGGGTTCAATGTTTGTAGGCCTGAGTGTGGTTTGGTTACTAGCCATTGGCTCTCAAGGGGAATCAGCAGCATTTAATCCAGTGACTTCACTATGGGTTATTGCGATTCCTCTGATGGATATGGCCGGAGTGATGATCCGTCGCAAACGTAAAGGCTGCTCTCCTTTTAAGCCTGACCGAGATCATCTTCACCACATTTTCATGCGTGCAGGCTTTAACTCCAAACAAACACTTATTTGTATTACTAGTTTAAGTTTTACTATTTCTATGTTTGGCGTGCTACTCAATCACTTCAACGTCCCTGATTGGTTCTCCTTTGGGCTGTTTCTCGCGGTTTTTGCTGGGTACTTGACGGCTTTACGATATATTTGGCGTTTGCTAAAAGCATTTCGAAAAATCGAAGCATTTCGGCGAATGCGACGTGTGAATCAAATAAAGCTATCGAGAAGTTATAAGCACAAAAGCGTTTAGAATAAGACAGTGCATATGGTGGTCAGCTGTTGCGGGCGAAAATCCTAAATTCGAAGACATCAGAATATTACAAGGGCTGGCAATAAATAACCTGCCTTAAAACGAATAAAGTGTGCCGTGGCAAGCAGGCTATGTCTAGGTCGGCTTTATCAAATATGATTAATAAGATAGTGTAGCAATGCTTGAAGTAGAAACATTTAAAACCGTTATTCAATCGACACCTTTGGTGTCGATTGATCTTATTGTGCGTAATGCGAGCGGTCAAATACTATTAGGTAAACGCAACAATCGCCCAGCCAAAGGTTATTGGTTTGTGCCAGGCGGTCGCGTATTGAAAGACGAGCCCTTGGATACAGCATTCCCACGCTTGATGAGGCAAGAGCTTGGCTTAGATAACGCACCTTCAAGCTTTAAAGGTGTTTACCAGCATTTTTATGAAGATAACTTTTTATCTGATGATTTTAGCACGCACTATGTGGCGCTCGCTTACGAAATAGTGGTCGACGGCGAATTGCCTAAGTTACCTGAAGAACAGCATTGCGAATATCATTGGTTCGATGAAGCTGACTTATTAAGCAATGAGTTGGTACATCGTCATACTCAGTGGTACTTTCAAGCAGATAAACGCGCCGATCAATTTTTTATGTAACGAATTTAGCGTAGGCATAGTTGTTTGTATTTAGCTTAAACGAATTAATTTAGTAAATAAGGTTTATTCTATGATTACTCCAGTGATTATGGCTGGTGGCACAGGTTCGCGCTTGTGGCCATTAAGTCGTGCTCTATATCCAAAACAGTTTTTGGCCTTAACCAGTGAACATTCGATGCTCCAAGAAACGCTGGCGCGTATGGCGGGTGTAGAGACCAATAAGCCGTTGATTATTTGTAATGAAGAGCACCGTTTTATTGTAGCTGAGCAGTTAAGAGCGATGGAGCAGCCAGCATCAATAATTCTCGAACCGGTTGGTCGAAATACCGCTCCTGCGGTTGCTATCGCTGCTGAGGCTGTGGAGGGTGATGATCCTATATTATTAGTATTGGCTGCGGATCACGTTATTCAAGACCCTGCTGCTTTTCGTGAGGTTATCAATAATGCTATTCCCTTAGCAGAAGCTGGTAAATTGGTCACTTTTGGCATTGTAGCCGATAAAGCGCACACTGGTTATGGCTATATTCAACGCGGTGAGTCTATCGCGGATACAACTGGTTATGTAGTTGAACATTTTATTGAAAAACCTGATGCGGACACTGCGGCTGAGTACGTAAAAAGTGGTGAGTTTTATTGGAACAGCGGCATGTTTTTATTTAAAGCTAGTCGCTATTTGGAAGAGCTTACAGCGTTTAGGCCCGATATAGCCCAAGCTTGCACTCAAGCTATGAATAATACCGTGCAAGACCAAGACTTTATCCGCCTAGATAGCGAAGCATTTGCTTTGTGCCCCGATGAATCTATTGATTATGCGGTGATGGAGCAGACTAAAGATGCAGTCGTGGTGCCTTTAGATGCAGGTTGGAATGATATCGGTTCGTGGTCTTCCTTATGGGAAGTGAACGCAAAAGATGAAAATGAAAATGTATGTTCGGGGGATGCGTTGCTGCACGATACAAGCAACTGCTTGGTGCATGGCGGTGACCGTCTTATTGCTACCATTGGGCTAAACGATGTGGTAGTTATAGATACTAAAGACGCATTACTAGTAGCCGAAAAATCCCGAGTACAAGAAGTTAAAACGATCGTTGAGCGACTTAAGTTGGATAAACGCTGTGAGTTTGAAAACCATCGTGAAGTTTACCGACCTTGGGGAAAATATGACTCTATTGGTATTGGTGCCCGCGATCAAGTTAAACGTATTACGGTAAAGCCGGGTGGTAAGTTGTCGATTCAAAAACATTATCACCGTGCCGAGCATTGGATTGTGGTATCGGGAACTGCGAGTGTACTGCGAGGCGAAGAAACGCAATTAGTTACTGAAAACCAATCTATTTATATTCCCTTGGGTACCGTTCATGCCTTAGAAAACCCAGGAAAGATCCCCTTAGAAATGATTGAAGTGCAAACTGGTAGTTATCTTGGAGAAGATGACATTGTTCGCTTCGAAGATAAGTATGGTCGAGTATAAGGAGCGAGCATGTCAACGGTAAGTAATTTAACCAGCAGTAAAATAATTGAAGATAGTGGTGTTGCCTTTGGTACTAGTGGTGCGAGGGGCTTAGTGACGCAGTTGACAGCGAATGTATGTGCTGCATTTACACATGCGTTTATCGAGAGTATGCGTGCTAATTTTAGCTTTGATATGGTCGGCATAGCGATAGATAATCGCCCTAGCAGCTATGCCATGGCACAGGCTTGTGTTATAGCCCTTAAGCAGCAAGGTATCCAGTTTGTCTATTATGGGGTGGTGCCAACACCTGCGCTTGCATATGTGGCGCAAGAAGACAACATGCCGGCTATTATGGTCACCGGTAGCCATATCCCTTTTGATAGAAATGGCCTTAAATTTTATCGTCCGGATGGCGAGATCTCAAAAGTTGACGAACAGACCATTATTAAAGCATCTGTATCCTTTGGACCGCTTGAGTGCCTACCAGAACTAGAGGTGAATAGCCGCGCTGCAGATGAATACATCACACGTTATACCTCGCTGTTTCATGAACCGTTTTTAACTGGTAAGCGAATTGGTGTTTACGAACATTCGAGTGCGGGTAGAGACTTATATTATCGAATTTTTGAAGCCTTAGGTGCAGAGGTGGTGGCTATCGAACGTAGCGACAGTTTTGTACCTATTGATACTGAGGCAGTATCGCAAGAGGATAAGCAAAAAGCGAGAGAGTGGGCGCAACAGTACAGCCTTGATTTAGTGTTCTCTACGGATGGCGATGGTGATAGACCGTTAGTAGCAGATGAGAATGGTGATTGGTTACGCGGCGATATTTTGGGGCTGCTATGTGCAGAAGCACTAAATATTAGTGCCTTGGCCATTCCGGTGAGCTGTAATACTTCAATTGAATTAAGTCAAAAATTTGAATGTGTTAAGCGCACTAAAATTGGTTCGCCTTATGTTATCGGAGAATTCGAGCCATTGAGCAAGCAGTACAGATCCGTCGCGGGCTTTGAAGCTAATGGTGGTTTTTTACTAGGCAGCGATACACTAGTCTACGGTAAGGTGTTAAAAGCCCTACCAACCAGAGACGCGGTATTACCAGCAATCATGTTGTTAGTGGCAGCGCAAAACACGAGTATTAGCGCGTTGGTCGCAGGCTTACCCCAACGGTTTACCGATAGTGACCGGATCCAAAATTTTGCGACAGCAAAAAGCCAGCAAATCGTCGCAGATGGCGTAAAAGATCCGCAGTTATTAATACAACAGTTGGGTTTTGGCGACTTCGATGTAGTATCTGTGGATACTACTGACGGCTTGAGAATTGAGCTTGCCAATCAGCTGTTTGTACATTTACGCCCGTCAGGCAATGCCCCTGAATTACGCTGTTATGCCGAGGCTGCTACTGCTGAGCAAGCTATTGAGTGTGTACAAAGAAGTTTAACTAATATTAGGTCTCTATAAACCTACTATTAGAAAGTTTAATTGATTAAAAATGTCGAGTTGGAATTAAGTAATGTCTAAAAATAAAGTTGCCTTAATTACGGGTGTGACCGGTCAAGATGGTTCTTACTTAGCAGAGCTGTTGTTAGAAAAAGGCTATGAAGTTCATGGTATTAAGCGACGTGCATCCTCACTGAATACCGAGCGTGTTGACCATATTTATCAAGATAATCATGAACAGAATCAAAAGTTCTTTTTGCATTATGGTGATTTAACGGATTCGTCTAACCTTACGCGTATTATCAAGGATGTGCAGCCTGATGAAGTCTATAACTTAGGTGCTCAGTCACATGTTGCTGTTTCGTTTGAGTGCCCAGAGTACACTGCAGATGTTGATGCAATGGGAACATTGCGTTTATTAGAAGCAATACGTTTTTTAGGCTTGGAAAAGAAAACTAAATTTTACCAAGCCTCGACTTCAGAACTTTACGGTGAAGTTCAAGAAATCCCACAAAAAGAAACCACGCCTTTTCATCCTCGTTCACCGTATGCGGTAGCCAAAATGTATGCTTACTGGATCGTGGTGAACTACCGTGAGTCCTACGGTATGTATGCCTGTAACGGCATTTTGTTTAATCATGAATCGCCTCGCCGTGGTGAAACATTTGTGACCCGTAAGATTACACGTGCCATCTCGAATATTGCTCAGGGTTTAGAAAAATGTTTGTACTTAGGTAATATGGATGCGCTACGTGACTGGGGCCATGCAAAAGATTATGTGCGTATGCAATGGATGATGTTGCAACAAGATAACGCAGATGATTTTGTTATCGCTACAGGTAAACAAATTAGTGTACGTGAGTTTGTTTCCTTAGCGGCCAAAGAAGCTGGCATTGAACTTGAATTCTCAGGCGAGGGTATAGAAGAAATCGCTAGGGTTAAATCAATTACCGGTGATAACGCCCCAGCGTTAAAAGCCGGTGATGTTATAGTACGCGTTGATCCGCGTTACTTCCGACCCGCCGAGGTTGAGACTCTTTTAGGTGATCCGTCTAAAGCTAAAGATAAGTTAGGGTGGGTACCGCAAATTACCGTAGAGCAAATGTGTGCTGAAATGGTTCAATATGACTTAGGTAAAGCAAAGCAATACGCTTTGTTGAAAGCGCATGGCCACAAAGTATCAATTGCTATTGAAAATCAAGGTTAGTTTATGACGGGTCTGAATAATAAAATCTATGTGGCCGGACACCGAGGTATGGTGGGCTCGGCGTTAGTGCGACAACTTAAAGCAAACGGTTATACTCATATCGTCACGCGTACGCGAAGTGAGTTGGATTTAACCAATCAGCAAGCGGTTGCTGATTTTTTTAAGAGCGAGAAGATAGACCAAGTCTACTTAGCGGCTGCTAAGGTGGGAGGGATTGTGGCGAACAATATTTACCCGGCTGATTTCATCTATGAAAACTTGATGATTCAATCCAATATCATTCATAGCGCTCATGCCAACGATATTCAAAAGCTACTCTTCTTAGGCTCGTCTTGTATTTACCCCAAGTTAGCACCGCAGCCAATGAAAGAATCGGCATTGTTGACAGGTTATCTTGAAGAAACCAATGAACCTTATGCTATAGCCAAAATCGCTGGCATCAAGCTGTGTGAAAGTTATAATCGCCAATATGGTCGTGATTACCGTAGCGTAATGCCGACTAATTTGTACGGGCCTAATGATAATTTTCACCCAGAGAATAGTCATGTTATCCCCGCCCTCATTCGACGTTTCCATGAAGCAAAAATAAATGGAGACAAAGAAGTGATTGCTTGGGGTAGTGGTAAACCGATGCGTGAGTTTTTATATGTGGATGACATGGCTGCAGCTTCTATTCATGTTATGAACTTGGATTCAACTATTTATGCCGAAAATACTAAGCCAATGTTAAGCCATATCAATGTGGGCACTGGTGTTGATTGTACTATACGGGAGCTGGTTCAAACCGTAGCTAGAGTTGTTGGTTATAAAGGAACTATCGGCTTTGATGCTAGCAAACCTGATGGAACACCTAGAAAACTAATGAATGTGGATAGATTGAATAGTATGGGATGGTGCTCGTCAATCCATTTAGAAGCGGGACTAAATATGACTTACCAGTGGTTTATTAATAATGAACTCGAGATGAGAAGCGCGTGAAAAGTAATTATCCGATTAATGGTTGTCAAAAATAATTGGTTTTTAGTTTTTTTTATAAAACAGTAATATTTTAAATGTCATATAAAATAGAAGTACTACCATCTGGTGTTAGTTTTAAGTCTGATAAAAATTTATTAGATGATGCTATTTCTCAATCTACACCTCTAGAGCACAGTTGTAAAACAGGTGAGTGCGGGGTGTGTAGTGCGGAGCTAGTGACGGGTTCCGTCCAAAATGAACATGGTGATATTGTCACGGAAGGCAGAGTGCTAACTTGTCAGTCCAAAGCACTTTCTGATGTGACTCTAAAGGCTAATTATTATCCCGAATTAGCCCATATTAAAGCATGTACATTGCCTTGTAAGGTATCGGACGTAGTGTATCCAACCGATGATATTGTAGTCTTGACTTTGCGGGTCCCTCCTACGGCTAAGTTTGATTATTTGCCTGGTCAGTATATTGATTTGAGCTTTAAGGGGGTAAAGCGCAGTTATTCAATAGCAAATGCAATGGCTGGCACTAAAGAACTTGAACTTCACATTCGTCAGGTTCCCGATGGGAAAATGTCGGAACTGCTATTTGGTCAAGTTAAAGAAAATCAATTGATGCGTTTAGAAGGACCAAAAGGAACATTTTTTCTTCGCGGCAATAATAAGCCCATAATCATGTTGGCTACGGGGACAGGTATTGCACCTATAAAAGCGATGGTAGAGCAGCTGGTTATTGCAGAGAATAGGCGTGAGGTTTTCATCTATTGGGGAATGCGATTCGAAAATGAGTTGTATTGTAGAGAGTTAGAAAACATGAGTGCGTGCTATCAACATATACATTTCTTTCCTGTGTTGTCACGGGAAACAAATTGGGGTGGGCGAAAAGGATATGTTCAAGATGTTGTTTGTAATCAATTCCCTTCGTTAGAGCATTACGAGGTCTACGCATGTGGTGCGTTAGACATGATTAATGATGCTAAAAACAAATTTTTAAATCGAAATTTGCCAAAAGATGCATTTCATTCTGATGCATTTACTCCGGCAAAAACTAATTAGTTGGAGATACCAATGAAAGCAGTAATCCTAGCCGGTGGTTTAGGTACGCGCCTTAGTGAAGAAACTTCGGTAAAGCCTAAGCCTATGGTTGAAATTGGCGGTAAGCCGATACTGTGGCATATCATGAAACAGTATTCTGCCCATGGAATCAATGATTTTGTTATCTGTTGTGGTTACAAGGGCTACGTGATCAAGGAATATTTTGCTAATTATTTCTTACACATGTCAGACGTTACTTTTGATATGAAACAAAATGAAATGGTTGTACATCGTAAGCGCGCGGAACCATGGTCTGTCACTTTAGTTGACACCGGTGATAACTCTATGACTGGAGGGCGCTTAGCGAGAGTAGCTGAGCATGTTAAAGAAGAAGATGCTTTTTGTTTTACTTATGGTGATGGTGTTGGAGATATGGACATATCTGCAACTATCGATTTTCATAAAACCCACGGTAAGAAAGCGACCTTAACCGCGACTTATCCCCCCGGCCGATTTGGTGCTTTAGATATCAGCGGTGGTAAAGTTAATAGCTTTAAAGAAAAACCTAAAGGCGATGGTGCCATGATTAACGGTGGTTTCTTCGTGCTGTCCCCAGAAGTACTTGATTACATCGATGGTGATGCGTGTGTGTGGGAGCAGGAACCGTTAAATAAGTTAGCCGCTAGTGGAGAGTTAATGGCTTATGAACATCAAGGTTTTTGGCAACCGATGGATACGCTTAGAGATAAGGTTTTGTTAGAAGAATTGTGGCAAGCCAAGAAAGCTCCGTGGAAAATTTGGAAATAATTTAATGAACCCAAAATTTTGGAAAGGGAAAAAGGTATTTGTTACCGGCCATACCGGGTTTAAGGGTGGTTGGTTATGCCTATGGCTTCAAGAAATGGGCGCTGTGGTTAAGGGTTACGCGTTAGCGGCGCCAACGACACCTAGTCTATTTATAGAAGCTAACGTCGCTGAAGGTATGGAGTCAGAAGAAGGTGATATCCGAGATTTTTATCAGCTATTGAAATCAATCTCAGATTTTAAGCCTGAAATTGTAATCCATATGGCAGCGCAACCGCTTGTGCGATTATCATATGATGCACCGATAGATACATACTCGACTAACGTAATGGGAACGGTACACTTACTGGAAGCTGTAAGGCAAGTTGGTGGGATTAAAGCCGTAGTGAATGTCACTTCAGACAAGTGTTATGAAAATCGTGAGTGGGTATGGGGTTACCGAGAAGATGAAGCAATGGGCGGTTATGACCCTTATAGCAACAGTAAAGGGTGCGCTGAATTAGTAGCATCCTCATATCGGCAATCCTTTTTTAATAAGGCTAATTACCACGAACATGGTTGTGCTTTGGCTTCAGCTAGGGCTGGCAATGTGATTGGAGGGGGAGATTGGGCTGAGGATCGTTTAATCCCTGATATGCTAAATGCCTTTTCTGATAATAAATCAGTAGAAATTCGTAGTCCGTATGCAATTCGACCTTGGCAGCACGTCCTAGAGCCGCTGTCGGGTTATTTGAGTGTGGCTGAGCATTTATATGCTCAAGGCTGTGAATTTGCAGAAGGCTGGAACTTTGGCCCTAGAGATGAAGATGCCAAGCCTGTGGAATGGATTGTTGATAAATTGGTATCTAACTGGGGAGAAGGCGCGAGCTGGACTCTGAGTGATGGTAAACACCCTCATGAAGCTCATTACCTCAAATTAGATTGTTCAAAGGCAAAAATGCGTCTGAATTGGCAAGCTGTCTGGAGTTTAGAGTATACACTAACCAAAATTGTTGGTTGGCAGAAAGCATGGTTAAACGCAGGTGATATGAAACAATACACCGTTAATGAAATTAAAGAATATATGGCAGCAAGAGTAGGAACTAAATAATGTCTAAAGAACAACTAAGAACTCAAATCGCAGATCTCGTAGAGCAATACGCTGCCTTAGAATACGCGCCTAAAGCTTTTGTTGGCGGGGAGTCAGTCGTGCCGCCATCGGGCAAGGTGTTAGGCGCTAACGAGCTAAAAATGATGGTTGAGGCTTCTTTAGATGGTTGGTTAACTACCGGGCGTTTTAATGACGCTTTTGAGAAGCGTTTAGGCGAATACCTTGGCGTTCCGTATGTGTTAACCACCACATCGGGTTCATCGGCAAATTTGCTTGCGATGACTGCTTTAACATCGCCTACATTAGGTGAGCGCCAGTTAAAGCCGGGAGATGAAGTAATTACTGTAGCCGCAGGTTTTCCAACAACAGTGAACCCTGCAATTCAAAACGGCTTAGTTCCTGTATTTGTAGATGTAGATATTCCAACGTATCAAATATTGCCAGAGATGATTGAAGCGGCTGTTTCTGATAAAACCAAAGCAATTATGGTCGCTCACACTTTAGGTAATACCTTCGACCTAACCGAAGCGCGTAGAGTTGCTGATAAATATAACTTGTGGTTAATCGAAGATTGTTGCGATGCGCTAGGCTCTACCTACGATGGTAAAATGGTGGGTACTTTTGGTGATATCGCTACAGTTAGCTTCTATCCTGCACACCATATTACTATGGGTGAAGGCGGTGCTGTATTTACTAAAAATAAAGAACTTCGCAAGTTAATTGAATCATTCAGAGATTGGGGACGTGACTGCTATTGTGCCCCTGGTTGTGATAACACTTGTGGTAAACGTTTTGACCAACAACTTGGCACATTACCAGAAGGTTATGACCATAAATACACTTATTCGCACCTTGGGTACAATTTAAAAATTACTGATATGCAAGCTGCATGTGGTTTAGCTCAAATGGATAGGGTTGAGGATTTAGTTCAGGCTCGTAAAGATAATTTTGTTTATCTTAAAGAAGGACTAGCCTCATGTGGAGAGTTTATCATTTTACCGGAAGCGACCGAAAAGTCTGAGCCATCATGGTTTGGTTTCCCCATTACCATAAAGCCTGATAGTGGAATAGATCGTGTAGAGCTATTAAAGTTTATGGATCAGGTTAAAATTGGTACTCGTTTGTTATTTGCAGGTAACTTGACTCGCCAACCATACTTCGAAAATGTGGAATACCGTGTCGTAGGGGCTTTGACTAATACTGATCTTATTATGAACAATACATTTTGGATTGGGGTATTCCCAGGGTTAACTAAGCAACATTTAGATTTTGTTATTGAAAAATTCGAAGAGTTTTTTGGCGTTAACTTTTAGTCATACCTGAATTCCCATTAGTTGATAAGGTCTTTCTCTATGAACTCTATGTTTGAATTAAGTTATCATCGTGAGGCTAGAAAAAAAAATAATTTCAAAGTTGTAAAGGGTAGTTTAACTAATGGGAAATGTTTAGTTTGCTTTTCTAGTAATGCTATATTTTTTCCTCATACTAATGAAAATTTACACAAACTAATACTGAGTGATTATTATGAGTGGGAGCGAGTAGTAGATAAAGCTAAGTTCGAGAAGTTAATTTTTATTCGCGATATTTATAAACAATGGTATTTAAATGGTATTAATGAAAGTGTTGCCTCGGTTGAAGCTTTAGGTAAGTTAATTAAATATCATACCCAAGGTTTAGAATGCACATATGTCGGGTCTAGTGCGGGAGGGTATGCTGCTGTCATGTTTGGTGAGATTTGTGGCGCGGATAAAATCTTTTCTTTTTCCGGCCAGTTTGAATTAAGCCGAGAAGCTTCAATGGTGAAAAACCCGATTTTGGCTAGTGCTTATACCAATGATTTCGATTACGTTTCGGTTAGTAAAGAGGTTTTTTACTTTTACCCAGCTCATAGTGAAGATGATAAATATCAAGCTAAAAGTGTCGAGAAAAACGGAAAAGTGATTACTGTTAAAATTAATGACGATTTTCATGGTATTCCAATATACCCATTTTCTTTAAAAAAAATACTCCAGTTGGAGTTAAAGGATGTAAGACGGTTATCGGAGAGGCAGCATAATAAATTAATAATATCCCTGAGTTTTATTACTTGGCGAGATTTATTTATCTTTTCTTATAAACGTATTCAAAAGTTAATTAGAACTATTAAGGACTAAATATATAGTTATGAAAATCTTGACTACAGGGGGAACAGGCTTTCTTGGTAGAGAGATAATTACACAACTTTTGGTAGCCAAGCATTCCGTCGTTAATATTGGCAGGCGGTCATTTGGTGATTCAAGAGTGGTAGATTTAAATGTATATGATAATTATGAAGAGTCTGTACGCGAATTTAAGCCTGACTATATTATTCATCTCGCCGCTGCTTTTGATAATACAAATGTTGATGAAATTCTAGATGTAAATATTAAATTCCCACTAAAGCTGCTTGAGTTAGCGAGTCACGTCGGTAGCAATTTTGTATATATCAATACTTATTGGCAACTAGGTTGTGATAATAAAATTCATGCACCTATCGATCTGTATTCAGCTTCAAAGAAGTCAATGACGTCGTTTATGGAATTATACAGTGGATATAAAAGAGTACACTGCAAAGAAATGATGATCTATGGGACCTATGGTTCGACTGATAATCGTGGCAAGTTATTAGACATTTTGATCAACGCTGCTATGTCACAGCAGGCAGTAAAACTATCTCCTGGGGAACAAAAACTTAACTTATTAAATGTGAGAACACTCGCAGCGGAGATCATTAATCATTTAATAATGGAAAATGATTGTATGTATGAGAAGTTGGCTTTTTTCTCAGAACAGAATTATAGCCCGATCGAGTTGGTGGAACTAATTAGAAAAAATAGAGATATAGATGTTGAGTTTGGTGCTATAAAATATCGTGAAACAGAAGTTATGAAACCTGTCTTTGACCCAACATTTAGGTTTGTTATTATGCGTGATGATATTCCAGATTACATTAAGCGATCTTTAAAATGAGAATTACTATGAAAATACTGCATAAATTGCAGTTTTTTATAAATTTTTATTTCAATTTATTTATTCTTAAAGCTAAAAGAGTTCAATATGAAAGCTTCCCCAAAATAAATGGAAGACTATTTGTTATTAATGGTGGGAATATTGTGCTTGGTCGAGATGTTAGAATTAATTCAGGCATGAAGGCCAATCCAATCGGCGGTGACAATATATGCTTATTGAAAACATTTACTGGAGGGCGTATCTCTATTGGTGATAACTGCGGCTTATCAAATTGTACTATTGTAGCAATGAATGCTGTTTTTATTGGAGAGCATACAAAAATTGGAGGAGGCGTGAAAATGTATGATTCTGATTTTCATAGTCTTAATTATTTTCACCGTCGAGATTCTTTGACTGATAAGCCTTTATCAAACACTATAAATATTGGTAAAGACGTTTTTATAGGCGCGCACTCCATAATTCTTAAAGGCGTTTGTATTGGTGATAGAGTTATTGTAGGAGCTGGTAGCGTAGTCACAAAAAATATACCTAACGGTCAAGTTTGGGCTGGTAATCCAGCTAAAAGGATAGGCGATGTGTAGTTTAACTATCTATATTCCTAGTTATAATAGAAGTGAGTATTTAACTAGAACATTAAATCATTTATGTACAAGTATCGAAAGATTTGGCTTGGAATCCGAAGTTTGTATAGTTGTTAGTGATAATTGTTCTGAAGATTCTGGTTATTCGGAAATAGTCGAAAATTACTCAAGTAAAAAGTATTTTTCATATGTCAGGCAAACTGTAAATATTGGGCTGGCAGCAAATATTACTTTCGGTTTCTCAAATTTAGATTTTGAATATATATGGGTGTTATCAGATGACGATACGTTAGATCTTTCGTTTATTCCTAAGTTGATGTCATATATTCAAAATGAAACGTTCGATCATTTTTACATTCGTAGTTCGATAACAGGTGATTCCCGTTGTGACGAGATTCATGGTGGAGAGTTAAATAACAGTAAGAATATACTAGAGACATATTCATGTTTTGCTATGCTGGGTCTGATATCGGCTAATATATATTCAAAACGTATTTGTAAGTATTGTTACGTAGGTTACGATCTTTGTTGGACGCTGTTCCCACACGTTGCAATGTTTTTGGAAATGGTAGATAAAAACACTGATATCAAATCTAGGATTCTTGGAGGTAATGAGAATAAACTGGTGTGGGATGGCCGTCGAAGAAGTTATTCCCCTAGAAATGCATACGCAGGGATGATGCGATTAGGAGGAGAGTTGAGCCCTGCTAACAGGACAGTTTTTTTAAACACAATGCTGAATGATTTTGGTAGGAGTCATATTTTTAATCTTTTCTTCTCTGACAGATTATTTCGCTTTTATTATATTAATAGTTTCGGTTACTTGGCGTTGTGGAAGTTACTTGTAAAAGTTTTTCATGGGAAGCTTAAGATTGGTTAATCGATGGGATCTTCCTTTGTCATGGGGAGCGAGATTTTTTGGACTGTTTGTTTCTATCTTTACCATACCCTATATCATAGAAAATGTTGGTGTTGAGGGATATTCAAGTATAGCTTTGATTCAGGCTCTACTACCTTGGTTATTGTTGCTTGATATGGGGAGTGGTAACTATCTAAAAAATATATTAACGATTAGGAGACGTTCTTTTTTATTGAAGAAAATTGTTGTTAGTGTTTCCTTTTTTTTATTCATCTTAATGTTATTGTTTTTTCTTATATTGTGTTTTTCTTGGGGGGTCGTCGATAAAATATATTTATCTGGGGATGGGGGGTATGTCTTTTTTTATCCATTTTTACTATTATCGCTCGTAGCACTATTGGAATTGTATACTAAGTTTTTATATTCCTTTTTCAAATCAAGCGTTGCTAACCTAACAAACATCTTGAGTCTTATTGTTGTTTTTTTACTCGTTACTCAATCGAAATCTACTAATCCAGCTGATTATTTATTGATGATGCTGTTGCCAGTGTTGTTTTCTAAGTTGTTTCTTATGTTTTACTTTTTCGTTGAGCTAGATGTCGGCTCTTCTTGTTTTAAACTCCCTGTACGTAGATATGTAAGACTTGCTTGTCTTAGCTTAAAAAAATCTAATGGATTTTGGATTCTTGCTATTATGGGTACATTCATAGTTAGTACTGATGTTTTTATTGCGTCACAATTGTTGGGCGCTAGAGAAATAGCAGTATATCTTATTGTATTGAGGTTATATTTAACGGGTTATACAGTAATTTCTAGCTTTATACATATATATTGGCCAAAGATTACAATTATTATTACCGAAAGGCAGAAGGGGGATTTCTATCGGCTTATATCTAAAGTCTTCGTTTTTTTTTCGATTGGGATAGTGGGTTCAACTACTCTTCTTGATTTTTCAATATTTCATTTCGATGATATAAATATAATGCAAGAATTGAAGGGTAGTGACATTGATATAACTAATCTTTTATTTGGTTTTGCTTTGCTATTCATTGTAAGGCTTTGGGTTGATTTGTTTTCTACGGCAATGCAAAGTGTCGGAGATACAAGATTAATTATAAAGTTACTGCCTTTACAATTGGTTTGTAGTTTGGTTTTTCAAGTTTTATTGGCTAAGCTATTTGGTGCTGTAGGTCTAGTGTTAGGTTTAGCTTTTTCTTATTTATTAATAATGGCTTACCCCCTTCCTAGGGAAGTGTATCTTAAATTGACTAGAGTGTAGTACTATTTCATAGGAGTTACTTTGAAAATTGTAATTGTTTCAGGTATGGCTGTAGGGAAATCAGGTGTCGGCCAATTTTTAGAAGCGTTTAAAGGTGATGGCCGATTTGAATTGATTTGTAGGCGGAATAGAAAATCATTACGGAACCTTATTATAAATAAAAAATACATACAAATTTTCCAAGAAATCACAACTCGTCTCTTTAATGACTTGTATTTTTATTTTCAGTTGAGAACTATTAAAAATCAAACCGTAATTATTGTACACCCTCAAACACTAGGATACGCAAATTTCAGATTTTTGAGTAAAAATAATTTCTCATATTTGTATTTGTTAGATTCATGGTATTTTTGTATACGTTCGTATAATTATATTGAAGGAAATAAGGAATGTTTGAAATGTATCGAGTGTACCGCTAGTGATCGTTCTAAAGTGATTTCAAAAATTGGCTGCCGTTCTTTTCCTACGGCTATGTCTCGTAGAAAGTATTTGCTTTACTCTCAATATGTTAAAGAAACTATTGAGTCAGATAACTTGAGATTGCTCTATCAAAATGACTCTCAGAAGCAATTGGCGAGTAGATACTTTAAGACTAATCGGGCGGCAGTAGTTGGTATGCCCGCAGTTAAAGACCTAGAAGGTAGTTCTTATGTTAGCTTAGAGTTTGGTGATTTTGATTTTGTTTATCACGGTTCAAAGGAGGCTGCGAAAGGTGTTGACTATTTTTTGTCGATCGCAGCTCTGATTCCTGAAAAGACTTTTTTTGTTCCGATTGAGCGTTCTTTGGTATTTGATAATCATAAATCTAATCAAAAAAAGTTAAGCTCTTTAGATAACGTTACTTTTTTTGACTGTACCTGGGAGTCTGGGTTAGCTGATATTGTCACACGAGCTGGTTTGGTAATTAATCCGACATTGTGGTCAGCGCCTGTTGAGGGAGCACTGATTAAATCTATGTTGATGAATGATAATGTTGCTACCGTCGTGTCTAGTTACTCTTTTAGCTCTGAAATTCCGAAAAGGGCTATTGTTGTTTTGCCTAGATGTGAAAGAACAGCAGCTGAGCAGTTAAGAAATTTAGATGGTGATTGGAAGCTCGATAAAGAAATAAAAGATAAATGGATCTCTAGCTTTATGCTTAAACACAATGTTAATAGTATATTCGAGGCAGTATGGAATGACTACCATGAATGATGAATGCGCGCCAGTCGTAATTTTTGTATTTAATCGCCCTCTTCATACTCAAAAAGTATTAAAGGCTTTGTCTCAATGTATATTAGCCGAGTCTACAGAGCTTTATATATACGCTGATGGTCCTCGAACTAATGAAGACTCCAAACTTGTGCAGTTAACCCGCGAGTGTATTCGAAAGGTAAACGGTTTCAAAAAAGTAAATATTATTGAGTCGAGTACCAATCGAGGTTTGGCTGAAAGTATAATTAGTGGGGTCACTGAAATTGTGCTTAAGCAAGGGAAAATCATAGTGCTTGAGGATGACATTGTTGTTGCCCAAAACTTCTTACTCTACATGAATCAGAGTCTTAATTACTATCGTGATAACAATAGAGTGTGGCAAGTTTCTTCGTACAGCTTTGCTCCCTTGGCTAAGATGGCTGAAAGTAAATGTTTGTTACCACTAACTAATTGTTGGGGGTGGGCTACATGGGCTGACAGGTGGGCACATTTCGAGCGTAATCCTACAAAGTTAATAAAATCGTATGACAAGCAACAGCGTTATGAGTTCGATTTGCAAGGTCGCTTTAACTTTTGGGAACAAGTTAAAGCTAACTATGCCGGTCGTACTAAAACATGGGCTGTATTCTGGTATGCAACAGTATATGAAAAAGGAGGACTTACTGTTTACCCAAGAGAAGTTTATTCTGAGAATATCGGGCTTGATGGTTCGGGTGTCCATTGTGAAGACCTAAATTTCATACCTAGGGAACTTAGTAAGCTTCCTGTAGATAGTTTTTATCCTAAGGTTGTTGATTACAACGTTTACGATGAAGTTTGTGCGCATTTAGCTAAAGATGTGCTTGGATTATATGAACGAATGTACAGAAAAATTAATCGTTTATTCAAGAGATATTTAAGTTTATGATTTTGCATTTAAGTAAGTTCTATCATCCTTATTTTGGTGGTTTAGAAAAGGTTGTTCAAGATTTAGCTGAGAGTTCAACTCAAGATGATTCTGTAACTGTTATTTGTAACAGTTATGAGGCGAAAAAGACTGAAGTAGAAAATATTAACGGGGTTAAAGTTGTAAAATGTCCGATAAATTTCACTTTAATGTCTAGTCAGTTTTCTGTCGCTTATTTTTCTGAGTTGGGAAAAAGAATCGAAAATAGTATTTTGCATATACATTTGCCAAATCCATTTTCAACTTTTTTTGTCTTGTTTTATCTATTTTTGAGAAAAAAATGTAAAGGGGTTGTTGTACATTGGCATAGTGATGTGGTTTCTCAAAAGGTAGGATGGTTTTTTTTAAGACCTTTTGTAAATAAACTTTTAGAACTGAGTGATAAGATAGTAGTTACTAGCCCTCCTTATCTAGATTCTTCAAAACAACTAATGAAATTTAAACATAAATGTGAAGTAATTCCTATTGGCATTGAATCTATTGAATCGAAGGTAAACTCAAAGATAGTAGAGGACATCAGAGAAAGATATAAAGGAAAAAAAGTAATTTTCTCTGTGGGGCGGCATACATACTATAAAGGGTTTGAAATATTGATCGAAGCTGTCCGCTCTGGTTTTGAGGATTGCGTTTTTTTGATCGGGGGGGTTGGCGAATTGACGGCCAGTTATCAGAAATTGATTGATAAGTATGGTTTGTCAGAGCAAGTTTTTCTAATTGGGAAATTGACAGAAAAAGATCTTGCTTCTTATTTTTTTTCCGCTGAAGTGTTTTGTTTTCCTTCTTGTGAAAGAAGCGAGGCATACGGCCTTGTGCAATTGGAAGCAATGTCTGTAGGTACACCTGTGATTAGTGCTAACATCTTGGGTAGTGGCGTGCCTTGGGTAAATAAGCATCTAGAGTCAGGGCTTATTTTTAAAAATGGCTCTGTTAGTGAACTTAAAGACGCATTGTTACTCATTTTAAATGATTCAGATTTGCGTCATCAACTGTCTTTAGGTGCAAAGAATCGATTTGAAAATAACTTTACAATAAGAGATATGAATAATAAAACAGCTCAGCTGTACTTGGATGTGATTAATGGTTAGTGTTAATAAAAAAGTCTATATAATGGACTTCGGAAATCATTATAAACAGATAATGCACTCTGCTAGACTCTATAATTTTGATGGCGAAGTTAGAGTCGTCTGTACAAAAAACCAAAAGGCTAAGTATTGTAGCTTTTTAAGCTCAGATCGTATTGATGTAGTTGATAGTATCCCCTCCGTTTTTAGTTTGTTTTTTAAGTTTTTTTTTGCTAGTAAATTTGTTTTGCTTACAGGACCTTTTTATGGGAGTAAGCTTAAAAATACATTTTCCTCCATTTTTCTTTTTCTTGTGTTTCTAGGGCGGCACGTACTTAATAAGTACAGTGTTATCTATGTAAAGGACATTCGTTGTTACACGAAAGGGGGGGGGGTAAATAAAGCGAGTTTGCATTTAGTTGATAATGTTTTTTTTGAATCAGAGTCTCTCACGAACCTTGCGCTAACTATAGGGGTTGGAAGTGAGTCTAAAAATAGAACATCTTATGTGTATTTTTCCGATACGCTATCAGAGCAAGCTAGATGTAGTAATGTTGATATCTCTCTTATACGCGCGGCTAAGCAAAAAGGATACTCAGTAGTTGGGGTAATCGGACAATTTGATTCAGTCAAAAGAGACTACTCATGGCTAAAAAAATCTGAATTAAAGAAGGTGTTTTTTGTACAGGTTGGTCGTTTTGTAGACTCTACAGATAATCAGGTATGCGCAAAGCAGTTGCAAGGTGTTTTGCACTTTCTTCAAGCTGATTTTTCAAATGACGATTTGGATTGTGTTTTACTGCAATGTGATGTTTTATTGAGTCTAAACACTAGTGATTTGGGTTACGATAAATATAAGGGGACTGCAGCTTTTGGAGAAGCTATCTCTGTCAGTAAGCCCTTGGTTATCCCTAGTTTTTGTGATTTGAACCTCGAGTTTGAAGAGTTTAGCTTTTATTATGATAGTGAGCAGTCTTTTGATTCTTCTCTAGCTGCCGCAATAGACTTCGGGAGCTCAACCGCTTTTGACTACTTTACTGTTGAAGAAGTTAGAAAGAGGCTTTTCGAATAATGAAGTTATTTTTAATTCTGGCTTTTTTTTTATTTTTTCTTATTTTCTATATTAAGAAACCTAAACATCTCGCAACAAGCTTTCTTTGTTTTTGTTTAGTTATTTTATTTTCGTTTTTGGCAAGCTCAAGGGAATTTGGGGTTGTTAGTTCTGACGATGCCGTCGAGTATTTCTGGTATTATAAATACTTGAGAGAAGGCGGCGTTGAAAATTTTTTTAGGGAGGTTACTTTCGAACCTGTCTTTTCTTTGTTTTATATTGTAAGCTCTCACTTTGTTTCTACAGAGCGAGAAATGTTGTTTTTTTTCTCGCTGTTGTGTAATTTTATCCTATGTCTTTGTTTTTATAATTATAAAGGCAAGTATGAGTCTGTTTTTATTTGTTTTTTACTCTTTTCTAACACTTCTTTGTTGTTTTATGAGACGCAACTTATTAGGCAAACTTTGTCATTAGCACTTTTTTTATGTTTTCTCTCATCTAGACGATATCGGCGAGCTTTTTTGTTTCTTTCATTTTTTACGCATTTTTCAGTTTTATTTTTTTACTTGTTTTTTATTTTGGGGGGCAAAGTATTAGATTGTAAGAAAACAGTAAGGTTGCCTCTTTTTTTTATGGCGACTTTTTTTACTTATACGCTGGTTACTATAGTGTTTAGTTACATTTTGTCGTTTATGGGAGGTTTAGCTCCAGTTCTAGCAAATAAAGCTGATTATTATAATGTCGTTTCATCAAGTCACTTTAATTATAAGTTGGTTGTGGTTGTGGGTTTACCATCTTTGATTTTCTTGTTTTTTGGGAAAAAAGGGGATGAATTTCAAAAGAATGTTGTTTCATTTTATACTGGTTGTGTTTTGTTTACTTTGGGGGGAAGTGCGGTCCCTCAATTGTCCGAACGTTTTTTTGTAGCATGTTTGATTCTTTTCCCATTGGCTGTGTTTTATTGTATTAAAAGTTATGTCAAATTAGCGGTTTACGCTCGCTACTCATTATATGTAGGGATGTTTATTTTGTTCTTTTATAAGTTGTTTTTTTCAATTACATCGTCGCAAAGTGGCTTCAGTTTACTTAATGGTGATTTAGCAGGTAAAGTGTTTTGATTCTTTCAGTAGTCGTTCCAACTTATGGTAATTTCTCTTCTGTTCAAAAATTTTGTTTCGAATTGAATCAGTCAGATTTCGACAGTGTCGAAGTTGTAGTCGTAGATGGCGCGTGTTGTCCAGAAATGTTGATGTTAGCAGATGTATTTTCTAATGTTAGTGTTGTTTCGGAGGAAGATCGCGGGATTTACGATGCTATGAATAAGGGGATTGAGCGTGCGAGAGGCGATTGGATTACTTTTTTCGGGGATGATGACAGGTTTTTTAGTCATCATCTTTTGAATTCCATTTTCGAACGCAATCTAGATGGTTATGATTTAGTTTTGGGGGATGCGGTATATGACAATGGTCGCTATTTTTCAAGTTGCTTTAATCATAGGATGTTATTCAAGCATACGTTGTGCCATCAATCAGTACTTTATAGAAGAACTGTCTTCGAAACGTTAAGATATAGCTTAGATTATAGGTTAGCGGGCGATTATCACCTAAATTTGCGTCTGCTGAAGCTTAAGGCAAACGCGTTATACTTGAAAGAGCCTTTTTCAATTTGCGGCTCCGATGGGTTATCTAGTAAGGGCCTGTATGTGGGGTATTTTGAAGAGTATTCTGCAGTTAAGACAATTTATGGGTGGCCAGCCAGTATGGTTGCACTTCTCTCTGGAACTATGCGTTTCTTAATTAAGAAAATTAGAAGTTTGCTTAGGTTTAAGGGTCATGGATAATGGAGTAAATGTAATATAGCTGTGTGCTAGGCTGGAGATGAAACGGGCAGATTACCCAAGGATTTTATTATTTATCAATGTAGTGAAGCCGTTTAAATATTGAAAGAAAGGACATGTTAATGAAAATTGCTGTTGCCGGGACCGGCTACGTAGGTTTATCTAACGCGATGCTGATTTCTCAACATCATGAGGTGGTTGCTGTCGATATTGTTCCTGAGAAAGTAGAAATGCTTAACAATCATCGCTCGCCAATTGTAGACGTAGAGATAGAAGCATTTTTGGCCAAGGAATCGTTAAGTTTTACCGCCACGTTAGATAAGCAACAGGCCTATAAAGACGCTGATTATGTCATTATTTCTACACCGACTGATTACGATCCCGAGACTAATTACTTTAATACCCAGTCGGTTGAAGCGGTGATTAAAGATGTACTTGAGATTAACCCTTCAGCGGTGATGGTGATTAAATCAACGGTGCCAGTTGGTTACACCAAGTCCGTTCGCGAAAAATTTGCTGTAGATAATATTATTTTCTCACCTGAGTTTTTACGAGAAGGGCGGGCTCTTTACGACAACTTGCATCCTTCTCGGATTGTGGTGGGCGAGGTCTCGGAGCGCGCGGAAACTTTTGCCAACTTGTTGGTCGAAGGAGCAATAAAAGAAAACATCGATGTATTATTGACCGACTCAACTGAGGCAGAAGCGATTAAATTATTTGCCAATACTTATTTGGCGCTGCGCGTGGCTTATTTTAACGAGTTAGACACCTATGCTGAGACACATGGTCTGAGTAGTCGTCATATTATACAAGGTGTCGGTCTAGACCCACGTATTGGCAGTCATTATAACAATCCTTCTTTTGGTTACGGGGGTTATTGTTTACCTAAAGATACCAAACAGCTATTGGCCAACTATAAAAACGTACCTAATAATATTATTGGCGCAATCGTGGATGCCAATACTACCCGTAAAAATTTTATCGCTGAGTCGATTGTGAAGCGTAACCCTCAACGAGTAGGGGTATATCGCCTGATCATGAAGTCGGGGTCGGATAATTTCCGGGCTTCGAGTATTCAAGGCATTATGAAACGAATTAAAGCCAAAGGTATTGAAGTGGTGATTTATGAACCGGTAATGGCGCAAAATGAGTTTTATCGCTCTAAGGTTATACGTGACCTAAATGAGTTTAAACAAAGCTGCGACGTGATTATCGCCAATCGGATGGTGGATGAAATTAAAGACGTAGCCGATAAAGTCTATACCCGCGATTTGTTTGGTAGCGATTAGTGCCACCTTAAAAAATATTAGGGCTCGGTATTTTTAATTCTCTGGGTTATTACAAATAGCTGCCGAGCCATTTTTGAATAAAAAATAAGATAATTAAGCTCCCTCTCATATAAAACTAACTAGTCTAGCCTTTCTTACTCTTGTTTCTGCGTCGCCATTACGTTGTATTTTGTTATTGATCACTAGAATAGCATTAGTATTTTGTTACTATCTTTTTATTATTTATTCACGGATGAACTATGAAACACATTGGGCGAATTTTGCTGCTTAGCTGCAGCGCTGTATACATAGTTGCCTGTGGAGGGGGCGGTTCGGAATCTACCACCCCACCGGCTAACACTTCATCAAGCGATATGATTAAGAATCCATTGGCCTACTCTGTTAAGCAGTTAAATCAAGCAGCAGAAAGCTTGGTGGATTTGCGTTATACCGGGGCGCAGGTTAATGCGCCAATGGATGTTGCGCTCGCACAACAGCTGTTCACAAACCTATTTGGTGACTCGGTAAATGCTTTGCCCAGCTTACTCAGTTATCGGCTTATAGAGCAGGTGGTGGAAGCTAAAGGCGAGGTTAATTCCATCGCGCAGTGTACTAATGGTGGAACGCTAACTTATAAAGGTTATATGGACTCGAACTACCAAGGCACGATATCTCTTGACTACGATGCCTGTATAGATGACGCCGGGGCTCAGTTAGACGGGCAAGCAGCCTTTAGAATGGTTCAGCTAAATGAAAATATAGTCGACTATGTGCTTTATTACGATAACCTTAACTGGCAGCGTTCAGAACTGTTTACCGTGATAACAGGTTACTCGCGACAAGTCGAGGATTCTGATTCATTAACTCAAAGCCAACGGTTATTGTTTTCCTCAAATGACCATGCACCAGTAATGCTTCATTCTGCATACAACGAAGACAGTGGCGGTAGTTGGTCGGTCAGCGGTGATCTGTTTATCGCCGACAAAGGAAAAGTAGCCTTTTCCTCTGATGAGCTCTCTGGAAGCATATCTGATTTCGGTGAGGGGAGCTTGTTGTTAGTGGGTGACAAAGCCACGGCACTACAGTTTGATAATAAGTACATTCGTTACGTTGAAGATATAAACAGCGATAAGCTCTATGACGTGGGTACCTATTTTAGCAACGTGCAAGAGCTACTCGTTGGTGACGTCAGTGCTAAGCAATTAGTTGCCCTCTCTGAGCTTTCTCTTCCGCCTTTGGTGTCTGAACCTTATTGGAATATGTATGGTGGTGATGAAGTTGACACCACAACGCCAATTACGGTTGAGCAGGGCTACTATGAAGACCCCGATACTTCCGATGAACTGCTCAATATAAGCTATCACTGGTATGTGAATGGTACACGTTTAGCTGAAACCAGCAGTACTTTGGCTCCTTATCAAGCGATATATGGCGATCTGTTGGAAGTGAGTATGGTGGTGTTTGATGGCGTCAATAGTGTTGAAGGGCCGCGCTTGACCATTGAATTAAGCGACTCTCCCGTACAGGTGGCTATTTCTAATCTACCAGAAAACGTTGTTCGCGGTGAGTTGGTTAGTTTTTCTGTAAATATGGTTGACCCTGACCTGCAAGGAGTGCAAGCCCCAGTCGTAATGGCTTCAGGCCCATCTGGGGCCACAATGGATGAGCAAGGAGAAGTAAATTGGCAAGTTCCTGATAATCTACTCTTTCCGGTTCAACAGTACACTTTCAGTTTCTCTTTGCCCGGTTCTGATGACGTTGAGCTGGTGACTGTAGAAGCGCACAGTAACGATAATTTCCCCATTGTACGCACTGGCACAGAAGTACCTTACCATGACCATTCGACTTGGATCGGGAACTTTGATCAGTTTGAAGGTAACGAAATTCTCACCGTTGGCCATAATTCAACGGTATATTTGATGGAATACGTTAACGAGGGCTATCAGCAAAAGTGGGTTTATCCCTTTGCGCTGCCAGCAGCGGGCAAGATAAAACAAGCGATACCTGCTGATATTGATAATGATGGCCAACAAGAAATTATCGTTGTATCAGACCATGGCATTAGCCTTATTAGTGATTTAACGAGTATGGCAACATTATTATTGTATAGTGATAAATACTTGCAACATGCCCGTATTGTTGAGACAGAGAGTGGTTGGTTACTGGGCTATTTAGAAGCGAATAGCGAGTATTCTTATGATCATGTTGTGCTTAAAGTAGTGAATATTGAACAGCCTAATACGCTTTTATTTAGTCGTGATTTGTTAAGCGCAAAACAGTTTGTTTTTGCCAATGTTGATGGTGATGCTCAGCTTGAAATAGTCACCAATAACGGTTTTGTGTATGACACCGAAACCTGGGAAAACCAATGGTTTTATAGTGATGGATTTGGCAGGTCTTTGGTTGCTGCTGGTGATATTGATGGCGATGGAATCGCCGAAATTATCGGGGATACGGTCAATCATCTATCTATTTATTCTGCGATTGATAAATCACAACGCTATCAATACTCGGGTAATGGCTATTGTGATTTAATCACTGCTGACGTATCAAAAGATGGTGTTGATGAAGTGATATTAGGTGGATGCCAATGGGGAAATATAGAGGTTCTTCAATGGGATGGTGCTAGTTTGTTAGCTCTATCACAGGTGTCAAGTCAAGGGTATGGCATTGCGTCTCTTGCCGTGGGAGATTCTGACAACGATGGCCTGTTAGAGATGCACTGGGCCTCAGATGTAGGGAGCTCTGGAGAAGACCTCTTTATAATCGCCGACCTCACTGAAGGTGCTGCAACTATTAAACCCCGTACTCGTGTTCAGCTTGATAACTACAGTACTGCAGGGTGGTCAACCATTACTGATAATATCGAAAAGGCGGTCTTCTTTGTTCCTTCTTCTGAGAGTGGTTATGGTGGAGGGCGAATATTTACTCTGGATAAGCAAGGTCACACAACAGTGAGTGACGAGCTATCTTCCAATTGGGACAAGAGTAAATACGCCATTACCAGCGACTTTAACCATGATGGCTTTGGTGATATGTTTGTGCCAATTACGGAAACCTATTATGGAGGTATTGCTGCGCTGCAGCTATTTGATAATAGTGTGCATTGGCAGTTAGCTGGAGATTATGACACTGATATAGGAGTTATTGAGGCTAGCGATCTTAATGGCGATGGTAAAGATGATTTGATTTATGACGAAGGTTCTGCAATTCGTGTCATCGATATTGATAATCAAACCATACTGGGTTCGTATCGTTTCGATCAATACGTCAAGGATATTACTAGTTATAGCTCAAATGACGGTAACTATGTGATTGTGGGGTTATCTGAGAATGTATCGCTATTAAAAGTACAAAATGGTGTGATTACGCTTTTAAGTAGCCAACAGCAGGCTTGTCGTCGTGTAGAAATGTTTAATTATGATAATGATGATGCTCTGGAGCTGATGTGTTTTGATGAAGGTACGTTTTATGACCAAACGTCGACTTTTATCGTGTATGAGATAAACAATGAAACCTTGATTGAAGTATCTCGTGTTAGGCTGTTAGATAACGTGTTAGATATTGCGATAGATCCTTCCTCTCGCTCGCAACAAAATGTGTTTGCAGCAATAAAAGTACCAGAGGATTATCAATATGATATTGAAGAAAAATATTATATTCAAAAGATGAGCGCTAAAGGACTGGCTATTTGGTCTAGTCCGTATATTGTGGGGGAGCCTCAGCATCGAGGTATTAATTTGAGATATTCGCAAGGGGCGCTTGAAATGCTAATATCGACCAACAAGGCCGCTTATTGGCTCCATTAAGTCAAATTGTTTGTCCTGAAAGCCCGCGAAAGCGGGTTTTTGTTAAAAGTGATTGTTGTATCCGACATTTCGCAGCTAATTTCAGAATAAAAAGCCTCATATAGTTGACTAAGGAGCCAGAGCAGTTGGGTTTGATAGTCGCGGACTCCGGTGATAAATCGTTGGTCAACCAGTGACCTGAATATCCCTAGCCAATCTTAGTCAACAGCTCTGGCTGCAACGCAAGGGCGGTTCGAAAACGGTCACTGATCACATTATTATTCCTGAAATAGTTGTGGAATGACGGTGTATACGCCAGTTAAAGTGTTAACTATGGCAGCTGATTTAATCTGTGAACTGCTCTGTCTTGCGATAAAACTATGTTGTATACGCAGTGTTATATACCTAATAATTCAAATAGTGAAACTATAGCGGCATAGTAAATCTGGCGATCAGTTTAGTCGTCATTAAGTCGGCCAAACTACACTGGTTTTAACTAAAAAAACGGCGCTAATTAGCGCCGTTTTTTTAGTAGGTGATTAACGCTTACTTATTTGTAGCTGCGGGCTTTGCACACAGTTATTCAAAGTGAGTCCCAACGCTGTTTCTTCCTTTGGCTTTGGTGAGGTCGTACAAGCTGTACTTGCGTATTAGTTTTTGACCACCGTCACGCGTTAAGGGAACCCAGCTAAAGGCTGCATACTTGGTGCTGGAGCGAGTAAGCATCATGTCGAAAGGAATTTTAATGTAAAAGCCTTTGTTAAAGCTGCCTTCACCATAGTCTTTCGCGCTTACATCTGTTTTGGTGAAAAATATACCTGCGATGGTGCCATTGTCGAATTCTCTTGATAAATTAACGGTAAAACCGCGATCTCCAGAGAGGTATTGACCCGCAGATAGCTCGGTATGGATGTTGTACCAGGGAGTCTGCCAATAGAGTGCCGCATGGCCTGTGGTTACTTCGTAATCTCTGAAGCCGAAACCGCGGTTAAAATCACGCTGTTTCACTCGGTTCATATCCACCCCAAAGGCAAAAGCGCTATTATAGGGCCGATACAGCCATTCACCACCAATTCCACCATACATAAATTCAAGGTAACCGCCATAATATTGGGCATAAAGGTTTTTACCATAACTATCGAACCAAGTGAGTTGTAAGTTAGATAAACCTACATCACTGTCGGTGAGGTATTCGCGAATATAGGTGCGAGAGCGGGGGATTGCGCCAGTGGTTTGATCAACTTTGTAATTGAATTTGTCGTAGTTATCGGCAACCGTCCATGAGGTGATTCCGTCAGCTTTAAGCTTATCAGTCAGTTGGTACTCACCGGCTAAATGTAGCGATAAGGCATAAAAGTAGAAAGTTTCGGGGCTACCGAGGCTTTGGGTTAAACCGGGATATAAGGATACATTCCAAGGTTTATGTTTGACCTCGGTGATAGAGCGTTTGTCGTTCGCTTGATGCGTATCTTCAAGCGCTTGTGTTTCGGCATACTTTAATGTTTGTAGCGGATCGAGTTGGTTGTTGGCCACTTGTAAAAATTTGTCCCGCTGGATGGTGGTTTGATAAAGCGGTAAATTTTGAGCATTTTCTATGATGTTAAATTCAGTGACAGACTCTGGCAGTCGATTACTGAGTACTCGGGCGATCCGCTGATCCGCTTCGCTACGGTCACGATATTTTATTTGCTCCCCAGTAATATCGGCTTGCTTTTCTGTGACGACCACTTGTTTTGCTAGTAGGCCCGCATTATCTGCAAGCGCCTCGACCAGTTCATCATAATCGGTGGTTGTGTGATTTGGTACTGTTTGGGCCTTAATCGGCTCTGGTGGTGCATCAAGTTTAATTTGATTGGGGACAGTTTGATAATTGGTGCGTAGTGTAAAACCAGCCATCACGGTATTGCCGCGCTCGTAACCGAGGCTGAATTGTACATAGTCTCCCCAAGAATATACCGCGCCAACATTGATCGGCAAGCTTTGAGTAAATTGGTTGCTTAAGCCTTCGTTTTGATAGTCATTCGAGTCATATTCGAGCTTGAGACTCAAACCCTGAATCGGCGTTTGATACTCTAGGCCAGCAAATAGGCCCACTTGCTCACCGCGGAAAAAATTACCAAAACCGACTTTGCCGCCCCGGTCATCATCACTAGCGGTCCAGGCTGGTCGATTACAAGCCCCTTCTTTAAGCTTACAGAAGGGATTGCTGATGCTGCTGCCATGGGCTAAGTAGCCCCAGCCCATGCCGAGAGTAAAATCAACTTTACCCCAGCGTTTACTCGCGGCGAGATATTCACTAGAGAATAAGCCTGTTCCACCAATATCTCGGAATCCAACGGCGACTTCAGGTAAATAATAGGATTCTTGCCAAAGCCTAAACTTGGCATCGAAGCCCTTATCTTTATAGCTTTGATCGCCACTATAGCCAGGGTAGGGGCTATATAAACGGTTTTCTACCGAGGTGTAGCGAATTACCCCTTCGAACCAAGGCACTGGCGTGACTGCTACGGCGCCTCGAATGTAAGGGTCAACGTAATTAATATTAAACGCAAACTCGCCCTCCGGACTCATTCTTGCCGACGGCATTTGCATCAAGCCTGCGCCACCATAGTCTGATTGGCTGGGGGCTGCCAAGCTAATATTGCTGCAGAGCGCGCAACTGATGGCGATGCTGACCAAGGAGATAGTATTGTTGCTTGTTATTGCGTTTATTCTGGGACGGTTGAATTTATTCACCTTGAGCGCTTCCTATGTATTGGTTCTGTAAAAGCTCAAGGTAGAGCTGGTTGATTTGTTGGTATTGCTTTGAAAACAGCTGAGACTTGGCTGGCACATAAATGATGCTACCTGGCGCAATTGGCTGGCTTTGCTGTTTGTTCCAATAAGCGATTGGCAGTTGTTGAATACTGCTATCGGGTTTAATCAGCAAAACATAGCTATTGTCCGCAAGATCGAAGGGCTGGTAAGTACTTAGGTACTTGGTGATATCTTGTTTGGGCTGGTGTGCCAGTTGTTGTGTCGGAATAAATCCAGTCATGCGGACAGTGCTTGGTCGAGTTGGAATGACCAATTGGTCATGCGCCTTAAGCAAGTAGTTTTGCTCTGGTGCCGCAAACACGCGATCGGGGTGCACAGGTACCGTATAGCGATTAGTGGGAATTATTGCAGAAACTTGTTGTTTGACTAAGCGCCATTGGTCGGCATATTTATCTTGCTCCATTTGTTGCTCAATTAATGCCAACAATTGCGTTTTTTTATCTTGGTAAATGGCTTGGTTGGTCGGACGTAGCCAAGCCATGGCATACCAATAATCATTGTCGCTGAGTTCAACTTGCATCATCACTTGGCTTAAACGTGAGTCAAGGGGGAGAGTATAGTCTTGAGTTGCTTGGCCTTGTTGAACGCTAACCACCATCGATGCGGCTGTTTGCTCATTTGCTGGCGCTTGACTTAAAGTTTCGGCGTCGCTTGTTACTATATGAAGGCTGGCAAGGGCTAGGCCTACATAAAGCAATTGGTTGGCGGCTTGAAAGGCTTTGTTATAAACCCGACGGCTCAGCGGTAAGTCCTTTGGTTGAGATGAAATAGCCAGATTTGGAGAGCTGCTCTCCTGTCGTTGGTTACGCAATAAGCGCATAAAATTCTTCCTTGTTAGCTCTGCAATGACGAATTAAATATCATCGTAATAAGGCATTAGCGTTTCTAAAAATATGATTGGTTGGTCGGGGCCAAGCTGTTGTTCGCTGCGCCAAACCACTTGTTTGTGATTGCTTTGTTCGACCCAGTACTGATTCGTGGTGTGAAAGTTGAGGCTGGGCACCGCTAATTGTTCGCTGATCCGTTGTACTCTTCGCTCGCTACCCGCGATCATTTGTGTGCTGGTTTCATGTGCTGTGAACGTGGAACGACTTGGTACGCTAAATAAACCTTCAGAAATAAAATCTCGGGTGGCTGAGAACGTGGCTTGTTTGCTTGCCGAGATTAATCCTAAAGTGAATGGATTTTGCCCTTGGTAGCGTACCCCGCTATTTGCAAAAGGGAGGCCGTCACTGCGAATGATTTGTCCGTTGCGAGTTACCAGGGTTATCCCGTCGGTGGCCGCCCAAACTCTTTCATCTTGATTGGCTTTGGCAAGGGCGATATAGGTTCGAGGATGCTCGCCGTATTTAATATAGAGGGCAGCGAAGCCCAAATCGAGACGTTGTTGTTCAGTGAGTTGCGCTTCGGGGAGGCCGTTGATGGCGATATCGACTAGTTCTTGACCACTTTTATAGTCTTGAGTACACCCTAACATGGTGCTTGAAAACAGGGCTGAAATTAATAATTTGCTTAAACGCATTTCCATTGCCTAAGGCTGTAAATATCGGCTTAGCTTAGCATTAGATGACAGCCGCTAAAAGAGTATGCTGCTGATTATCTTGACTCTTTAGTTATTTTGTTGATTGTTTACGCAATGCTTGTTGGTCTTGGGGGCAGATTTGAGTTGTAAGGGGGGCGCGGGACTATTGATCGCCAAGCTGCTAAACTTTGTCGATAGTTTATCGTAATAACTGAACTTGGGATAAGCCTTAGCGCCAATACGGCTTTTAAACTCTTATTTGCCTTAAATTGGTTTGCAATCTCGGTATTGTGAGCCAATTTATCTTGCTGAGAGCTTTAAGTTTGGTATTCGCTCACAGCCTTCAACAACGCGATTGCTATCGCTTTGTTGACGCTCATTATTCTAAGTGATGGATAGGAACATAGATGGCAAGTACCGCAGCTGCTTTACATATTTTGGTAAAGCACAAACAACAAGCAGAAGACATTATTCAGCAACTAAAAAAAGGGGCAAAGTTTCAGAGCTTAGCGAAGAAATATTCATCTTGTCCTTCGGGGAAAAAGGGCGGTGATTTAGGTGAGTTTCGTCGCGGCCAAATGGTGCCTCAGTTTGATAAGGTGTGTTTTAGTGGCGAGCTATTGGTGCCTCATTTGGTGAAAACCAAGTTTGGCTGGCATGTGGTTAAAGTGCTTTATCGAACCTAATTCGTTTATTTGGGCGCATGGTTTAAGATGAAGGGAGCGAACCATGGCGGTTTTTATCTAGGTTGGTCGAGCTAGCCTGAGGTTTCTCTGATATGCAGACTTTAACATTGATCCGCGGCTTACCCGGTAGCGGAAAATCAAGCCTTGCTGCTAGCTTAGCTGCGGTGCATCTCGAAGCCGATATGTACTTTGTCGATGCGCTGGGAAACTATCATTATCGGGGCGAAGAAATTGCACAGGCCCACCAGTGGTGTCAGCAGCAAACCGCAGCTTATTTAGCTTTAGCTAAGGATGTGGTAGTGGCTAATACCTTTGTTCGGCAATGGGAAATGGCGCCTTATCGGGCGTTGGCTAAACAATACGGTGCAACGCTCAAGATTATTTGCTGCACCGCAAATTATTCGAATATTCATGGCGTGAGTCTAGATACCATTGAAAAAATGCGTCAGCAATGGGAAGCCTAGTTTATCTCATTCTTCACAAATGAATCGACTGATAAAAAAGACGCCATTCGCGTCTTTTTTATCGCTTGTATATTTATGCTGGAGCCCTCTCTGCATACATGGCATTAATTTGTTCGGCAAAGCGATTCTCGATCACGGCACGGCGTAGTTTTAGGGTAGGGGTTAATTCACCTTGCTTCATACAGAATTCTCGAGGTAACAGGGTAAATTGTTTCACTTGCTCAAAGCGAGCGAGGTTGGTTTGTACCTGCTTGAGTTTGCTGGATATGAGGGCTTTGATTTCAGCATGTTCTAATAACTCGCTACGATGTTGCCATTTTATCCCGAGCTGTTTGGCGTGTAACTCCAAGGCTTCAAACGCGGGGACGATTAGCGCCGAGACAAAATGTCGTGCATCGGCAATAATTGCCACTTGTTCAAATAAGGGTTCACGGATCAGTGCGCCTTCTACCCGTTGCGGTGCTATATACTTACCACCCGAGGTTTTCATTAATTCTTTGATTCGCTCGGTCAATACCAGATTACCTTGCGCATCGATGGTTCCCGCATCGCCAGTATGCAACCAACCCCCAACAATCGTTTCGGCGGTGGCTTCTGGTTTATTAAAGTAGCCGCGCATGACGGTAGGGCCTTTGAGTAAAATTTCTCCTTGCTGGGAAATTTTAACTTGTAAGCCTTCGAGTGCTTGGCCAATCGAGCCCAGCTTTTGATGTCCTTCAGTGTAACAGGCGATGGTTGCGGTGGATTCGGTCATACCATATCCATAAACAATGGGAACTTCTATGCTTTGAAAGAACCGATTGATGTCATCGGCCAAACGCGCACCCGAGCAGGGGAGGATCCGCGCGGGTCCAAAGAAGCCGCGAATTTTGCTTAATACTAATCGGTCGGCGATTTGGTAGCGAAGCCTTAACCAAGGCGACTGCTTAGTTTGGTTTTGCTTGGCCTGCAGGCGGCTTTGGGCCACCGACATCGCCCAATAGAACAGGGTTTGGCGTGGTTTGGATGCCGTCGCGACTTTTTGCAAAATAGCTGCGTGAATTTTTTCGTATAAACGCGGTACGCTGCACATCAGTGTGGGTTGGGTTCTTGGTAAGGCTTGTTGTACCAGTGAAGGGTCTTCCAAATAGACGTTGGTTGCACCTTGAGATAGAACGTAATAGGTCCAGGCGCGTTCAAAAACATGACTAAGTGGTAAAAAACTTAATGAGGTATCGTTGCTTGTGACTTTGATCCGTTGTTGATGCATGGCAAAGGCTGCGGAAAAATTCGCATGATCGAGCATCACGCCTTTGGGATCGCCTGTTGTGCCAGAGGTGTAGATCAGCGTTGCCAAATCATCTGTTCGAAGGTTTTTTTGGCGAGCGTTAAACGGTTGTTCATCGGCGCTGTTGGCTAGGCTTAGTAGCTGTTGCCAGCTAAGAATGTTGGGCTGTTCCGTATATTCGCTGTCTTCAAAACAAATTACGGTTTCGATGTGTCCAGCTGCAAGTAACGCCACACCAGATTCAACTTGTTCGGCTTGCCCTACAAACAAGATCTTACAATTGGCATCAGCTAAGATGTATTGGCTTTGTTCTAGGGTATTGGTGGGGTAGATGGGTACCACGCAGCCGCCAGCCGCCAAAATACCGACATCCGCAATGGTCCATTCTGGCATGTTGGGCGACATAATCGCCACCCGTTCACCCTGCTGGTGACCTAAGTGAATTAAACCTTTGGCAATTTGAGTCCATTGCTGAGAAAAATCTTTCCATGAAAAACATTGCCAAGCTTGGTCCCGCCAGATCTTGAGCGCGACTTGTTGCGCTTGTAATTGCGCTTGCTGGCTGAGCAAGGTAACGATGTGTTGCATGTGTTCTTACCTGTAAATCGATGAAGGCAAACTGCCCAAATGTGGCTGCATTTTAGTGAGATTTAGTTCGGCGAACAAGTGTAAGCTAAAGTTATTTTGGAATAATGTTTCATTTAGTGAAATAGCAGCATAAAAGCTTCGCTATTTTAGTTGAGTTTGGGGGCTTGAGCGATGAGGCTTATTCTGAGCGCCATCCATTCACGGGCTAAATTTACAGAGTTGTTCAATCGAATTTTTCGAAACTGAGCCTGCTCCCAGTCTTGTGACTAGTGAATACATGCCATCACTGTTTTGAGTCCATGCTCTGCATATGTTGAGTGAGTTTGTTTCACGATTCTTCAATAGATGAGGCACTTAAGGTAAACGTTAACATTGCTGGGCTTGTTTGTTTTGTTTTGGGATTGGGCGTGGCAGAGAGTTAGTTGTGTTAAATATGCCTGATGAGCTAGCTCTATAGTTCTCGCTTTAATGCTCATTTGTAACAACTTCATCATTACATGCCCTTTGTTGTAGCAAAAATGTTTCGCTATCTTTAATTATTATCTCCAACTTTTAGGAAAGGATGACCGAGATCTCAACTCTTGAATGAATGGAGTGGAAACGTTTACCCTTTCATGTTTCAATAACGCAATTGGTAAGCTGAGTTATGTATTCTACTCAAGTTGAGTCGATCTACCTTCAGCTGCAGCGCATTGTAAATGGAGTATGTGATGAAAAAGATCTTGGTGACTGGCGGTATGGGCTACATTGGCAGTCATACTTGCGTGCAGATGATAGAGGCTGGCTTTACGCCGATCATCTTGGACAACCTAGCGAATAGTAAGCCAGAAGTACTCCTACGGATTGCCCGTCTTAGTGGTCATAAACCGATGTTTTACGAAGGTGATGTACGCGATCGTCGCTTATTAGACCAAATTTTCAGTGAACATCAAATTGAGTCCGTGATCCATTTTGCGGGACTAAAGGCGGTGGGAGAGTCGGTGCTAAAACCGTTTGAATACTATGATAACAATGTTTATGGCTCGTTAGTTTTAGCGGATGTGATGCGCCAGTCTGGTGTAAAAAGCCTGATTTTTAGCTCTTCTGCGACAGTTTATGGCGAACCGGAACATATGCCTATTGATGAAAGTTTTACGACCGGCGCGGTAACAAATCCCTATGGTCGAAGTAAATACATGGTGGAAGAATGCTTGCGAGATATTCAGCAAGCCGCGCCTGATTTGAGTATTGCCTTGCTACGTTACTTTAATCCAGTTGGTGCTCATCCGAGTGGTTTAATCGGGGAAGACCCTCAGGGGATCCCTAATAATTTAATGCCATTTATTGCGCAAGTGGCGGTAGGACGCCGGGAAAGTTTGTCTATATTTGGTGATGATTACCTTACCGCCGATGGTACCGGGGTGCGTGATTACATTCATGTGATGGACTTAGCCGATGGGCATATCGCGACCTTAAAGGCGGTAGCTCAAACGGCCGGCTTGCATATCTTCAATTTGGGCACAGGAAAGGGAAGTTCGGTCTTGGAAATGGTGAAAGCATTTGAGGAAGCCTGTGGACATCCAATTCCCTATCAAATTTGCCCTCGTCGCGGCGGTGATATTAGTGAATGTTGGGCCGCGACCGATAAGGCGGCACAGTTATTGGGCTGGAAAGCTAGTCGAAGTATTGAGCAGATGAGTGCTGACACATGGCACTGGCAATCGAAGAATCCTAATGGTTATGAGCAATAAACATTTATTTAGAGTGCGTCTAGATCGACGCCTTTAACGGAGTAGAGAACAATTATGTTAGATCAGGTATTTGACCCAACTGAACATCCGCATCGTCGGTATAACCCCTTAAGTGGCCAGTGGATTTTAGTTTCGCCGCATCGGGCTAAGCGCCCATGGAGCGGTCAAGATGAAACGCCCTCAAAGGAAGCACTGGCCAGTTATGATGCGGGTTGCTTCTTGTGCCCTACTAATACGCGTATCTCTGGGGACAAAAATCCAGACTACCAAGGCACTTATGTTTTTAGTAACGATTTCGCTGCTTTGATGACCGATTCTCCTGATGTTCCAAAATCAGACAACCCTTTATTTGTGAGTCAACAAGCACGGGGTTTAAGTCGAGTGATTTGTTTCTCGCCAGATCACAGTAAAACCTTACCTGAGTTGCCAGTGAGCGCGATCCGTAGCGTTATCGATACATGGAATGAGCAGATTGAAGCGCTGGGTAAGGACTATTTATGGGTACAAGCCTTCGAAAATAAAGGCGAAACCATGGGTTGTTCTCAACCACATCCGCATGGGCAAATTTGGGCGAACAGTTTTTTACCCAATGAAATTGAGCGCAAAGACCAACATTTGCGAGCCTACTATCAGCAGCATGGTCGCAATTTACTCTTGGATTATGTGACTCAGGAGCAAGCCAAAGGGATCCGCATCGTGGTTGAGACTGAACATTGGTTAGCGTTGGTACCTTACTGGGCGGCTTGGCCATTTGAAACCATGTTGTTACCCAAAACTCATATTCGCCGGATGAGTGAGTTGTCGAACGAACAGCGTGATGATTTGGCTCTTGCCATTAAAAAATTGACCAGCCGTTATGACAATTTGTTTCAGTGTTCCTTCCCATATTCGATGGGCTGGCACTACGCCCCTTTCTTTAAAGACGGGGATACCTCAACAGAACATTGGCAGTTGCATGCTTTGTTCTATCCACCTTTGCTGCGTTCTGCCAGTGTTCGCAAGTTTATGGTGGGTTATGAAATGTTGGCGGAAAGCCAACGAGATTTGACTGCGGAACAAGCCGCCGCTCGTTTACGAGATCTAAGTGACGTGCATTATAAACAACAAGATCAACCACAAGGGGTTAACCATGACTAATCGCACTCAACGATTGATTGACAAAGTCTCCGCGGCTTTTATGGAAATGACCGGGGCCTCTGCGAGTTATTTTATTCAGGCGCCAGGGCGAGTGAATCTAATTGGTGAGCATACCGATTATAACGATGGTTTTGTATTGCCCTGTGCCATTGATTATCAAGCCGTCGTCGCGGCAGCACCGCGTAGTGATAGCATGGTACGAGTGATATCGGTAGATTATAATAATCAAATTAATGAGTTTGATATTACTCAGGCCTTGCTGTTTGATCAAAACTGTATGTGGGTGAACTATGTTAGAGGCGTGATTAGCTGTCTATTAAATAAAGGCTATCAATTGGGTGGTGCCGATATTGCCGTGAGTGGCAATGTCCCACAAGGCGCGGGTTTAAGTTCATCGGCTGCTTTAGAAGTGGTTATTGGACAAACCTTTAAGACTCTATTTGATTTAGCTATTACTCAGCAAGAAATCGCTTTAATTGGTCAGGCCGCGGAGAATAACTTCGTCGGTTGTAATTGCGGCATTATGGATCAGCTGATTTCGGCAGAGGGACAGGCCAATCATGCATTATTAATTGATTGCCGCTCTTTAGAGACTACCGCAGTCGCCATGCCCGAAGAAATGGCGGTGGTGATTATTAACTCCAATAAAAAACGCGGCCTGGTTGACAGTGAATACAATACTCGCCGCGAGCAGTGTGAAGCAGCGGCACGCGGTTTGGGGGTAAGCGCTTTACGGGATGTGAGCGAAACCTTATTTAACGAGAAAGCAGCGACGCTTGAGCCGATAGTAGCCAAACGAGCTAGACACGTCATTACTGAAAATGCCCGTACTTTGGCCGCAGCCGAGGCCCTAAAAGCCAATGATATGGCTAAGCTGAGTGTGTTAATGGAGCAATCACATGCCTCGATGCGTGATGATTTTGAAATTACCGTGCCTGAGGTGGACGCGCTGGTGGATATTGTGAAGCAACAAATTGGCGCGCAAGGCGGAGTAAGAATGACTGGTGGTGGCTTTGGTGGTTGCGTTGTTGCTCTTATGCCACCGTCTTTGGTCGATGGTGTATGCCAAGCGGTCGAGCAATATTATCAGGCTCAAACTGGTTTAAAAGAAACTATTTACGTGTGTAAAGCGATGACGGGCGCGGGAACTATCGTGTCATAGCTGTTCATTCGTTGACTGCTCTATTTGGCGCAGGGTTAGCGATGAGCCGTTGTTATCATTTACTTGGTGTTTTTCAACATAAACCTCGACGTCGTTCGAGGTTTTTGATTTTCTAAGTTGTTATACATCTACGAGTCTCGGCAAAATTTTAGTTTGCGCCGAAGATCTTGAGGAAAGTAAAACGAAATGGCGTCCCCTGCGAGATTCGAACTCACGTCTAAGACTTAGGAGGTCCTTGTTCTATCCAACTGAACTAAGGGGACGGGATGGTTCTGCAAACCCTATATTACAGTACTTGGTGTTGCGGCGTTCATTATACCCAGCTTTAAACGTATGAAAAGCTTCGGCTAACTGTTTGATTACTTCATCGCCAAGTTAAAAGCTAGGGATTTTACGTTTCCCAGAGCATTAGCATAAGTTGAACTACAAGTATGTCACTTGGTTTTATAAGCCAAGTACGCTCAAGCTTTCTTTCAAGGAAAAAGGACCGGGATCTTTGGCTCCTTCGGAGCGGGTCGAATATTTAGTTAAGTCATTTTTTCATCGTTCGTGGCTTAGCCTCTGTTCAATGGATCTAAAGCGATTGGTATGGCAATCATCAAAGACAGACAGCGCTAACTTTTATTGTTTACTCACCAAATCGCCAAGTTGGATGTTAGCAGTCATGGTTGGATCGACGGCGACCACAATGGCACTTTGTTGGTAAATCTGCTCAATGCGTACCATGCTATCGGCAATATGTTGTTCTTGTCTGGGAATCTCCCATTGTCCCCAATGATAATTTTGATGGATCAGACTTAATAACATCCCCGGATTTAGTTGATTGGCATGACCTAGGTTAATTTGCCAGCGGTCCGGTCCGAGAACCTTCACGATACTCCCCTGTAAAGGCTGGCAGGCGAGTAAGGCATCCACCTCCGAAATCACCGTTTGCAGGGTATCATTCACCGTTTGCCCATAAGCTGAGCGCCAAAATTTAGCCGAGTGAGGTGAGACAATTTCACGCGCGTCAAATTCCCAAGGGGCATTCACCGAAAAACGTTTGTTGTAAATCTCTTCTAGGTCGATGGCGTTATAGACTCGCACATTAATAATGAAATAGCGTTGGGGGTAACTAAAGTTAAAGTGTTTGGGAGCGTAGTCTTGATCTAGTGAAATATTTTCCAGCTCGATCCCTAAAAGGTATTGGGCACCATAACGATGAGCAATATCTTTAATCGCAATAAAGTCATGCACTCCCGGTTGATGGTAGTTTAATGGTAATTTGGGAGGGTGCTTAATATTAAACTGACTCCCTAACTGGCGGGCAATATCATAGGTCCGTTGCTCCACGGCGGGTGATATTTCGTGAATTTGTCCTACTCGTACTTGATTCTGTTGTTTTAAGTAAGGAGGGAGTAACAACAGGTTTTTACTAAAGCCACTGGCTTTACATTGGCCTGTGGCCGGGAAAACATCGGCCTGTAAGACCACAAAGTACTGCTGTCCCCGACGGCCTTCATCTAATACTTTTAAGTTATGCAACGAGCCTTTCGAGACAACTTCCAATTGATCAAGGGTGAGTCTGCCTTCGGTCACCTGACTAATACTGGTTACCGAGGCGCCAGAATACAGAAGTAGCTGTTTGACCGCTTCTTGGGTGGCATTGCTGCGTGCCTGCTCAACATCTTGGCTGATGATGGTCGCGTGACCTTTTGCCTCGTACCACACTGCTTGACTGGGAATGCTAACTAGCATCGCGATCATTAAAATTAATAGTTTCATAAGGCCCTCCTCGTCACTAACTAGCAATAACTGTACCTAAAAAAAGCGTTATTTTTTTGACTGGAATGGTTATTGCTTAATAGTGTTTAGTCGGAGGAGATTACTATGCGTTATACGACTTTACTACTGGCGGTGCTTGCGTTACAAGGATGCAATACCAGCTTACACCATATTACTAATTATCCTTATGTTGAACCAAGGGAACAACAAGATGCAGTATTGTACGCACATGTCGATAATCTTTCTAAGCAGTTAACCGATGATTTAGAGTTGAGTGCTACAGATACGGTCGCGATTAGTTCAGTGGTTGATTTGGACAACTTGCAATCCAGTGATGGATTTGGGCGGCAAATTGCAGAGGCAATGTTTGCCGCTTTATCCCGAGAGGGGATCCATACGGTTGAGGCAAGACTCACCGGACGTTTACAGATGGACCCCGGCTACGGTGAATTTTCTTTATCGCGCGATGCCGAACTTTTACGCGAACAAATGCAAATAAGCTATGTGGTAGTTGGTAGTTTTCAACGAACAACCTCTGGGCGGCATGTGAATTTGCGGCTAGTAAATTTAGCCAGTCAACAAGTGGTGTCGGCCGCTTATCAATTTATTCCAAATAGCGCAGGAGCAAGCTCTCCTCGAGTCACAAGCATGAATGGGAGCTTACAACGCCATGAACAAACTGTACTTTAAAATATGGTCTTTTAGCTTAGCACTATTGTTATTGCTATCTTGTACTCCGACGACTCAGGTCAAGCAGGTTGAATGGACTTATCAGCCTCCTGGCGATTTTACGGTAGTGAATGCGGTTGGTTATGCGCCAATTAGTCAACAAAGGGGAGCCGATAAATCAACCAAGCAATTACGGGCGATGAAAGCCTCTAAGCTGGATGCTTACCGTGAATTATCCGAGCAAGTTTATGGGCAACACATTGATAGTACCGCTACTGTGAGTGATTTGGTGTTAGGCAATGAACGTTTAGCGGCTTCGGTGGCTGGGGTAATTCGAGGTGCGAAGGTGATTAATGCCTATGCTGTTGATGATGTGTATGTGACCGAATTACAACTTGATTTTAGGGAGGTATATCGGGTTACTATGTCAATGGCTCCAACTCGGCACCTAGAGAGTCAAAAAACCATACAATTTTAGTAAAGAATTTCGCTTTCATGCCGATATCTTAAGCGTAATGGACGATTAAGGACGTGACATGAAAGGTATTATACTGGTTGCCATGACCACCTCGATGTTGTTGGGGTGCTCCAATAGCTCTTCGATGCAGAAAGTGATGGTGGTGGATCCTTCGAATAACGTAAGTCCGGCTAAAAATGCGCGTTATCTAGAGGGACTGGTGGATGAAGATGGCCAACTGTTTTTAAGCAGTGCACCGAGCCGCTTAGCAAATCCGCCAGAGACTATGAAGAGTGACCCTGATGCTAAAAAAACATTGACCGATTATGTCAATATGATGTCACAGCGTTTGGTTTCTAGCTCTCAATTTGTAAACGCAGACACACCAATCGGGGTTGCCTCATTTGTGCCTCTTGATAACCTACGTACCACCGACCTGTTTGGTATGCAAATTGCCGAAAGTTTTGTGTATGAGATGCAGCAAAGTGGCTTTTCTGTGATTGACTATAAAACCACTGGCTTTATTCGTATTACGCCTGAAGGTGATTTTGTTTACAGCCGAAATGTGAAAGAGTTAGCTAAACGTTTACCAATAGAATACCTGTTAGTGGGCACTTTTAGTAAGTCTAACGATGGGATCTTAGTGAACGCGAGAATTGTTGGTGCTCAATCTAAAGTGGTGGTTGCATCGGCGCAAGAATGGATCCCCAATGAAGTTTACCAAAGTAAAGTGCCAACTCCAGTGAAGCGCGATGGTGTGATGATCATCGAAGCGCGTAAACAAGCTGCGAGTAAACCGATGGCTCCAATGGGGGAGCGGGGGTAGCGTTTCTCGTCTATTACATTCATGGAAAACCGCACCTTGCAGTGCGGTTTTTTGTTTTTAAAGTCTGCCTATCTTTTTCGATTGATTTTTGTCTAATATAAAAAGTGTTTTAACTAAGCCTGAAATATGAAATTCAGTCAGTGAAGCTCTCTTCATAGAGCGAATGTTGCATTTTACTGGGTGATACTTTTTGCGGTGACTTTCGATATATTTGCCCTCTGTTCCGTTCGTCTGACAGCTTTTGATTTAACAGTCAATAATCAGTAATCATGGTCATACTCCTATTTTTAACGGCATTAAAATCTAGCGCTTAAGTTGCTATCAATGGTGGCTTACCATTGATGGTTTATCGCTGACAAAGCTCGCAGTACATCTGAAGTAGTGAAGCTGATTATATGACTAGGTCCTTTAGGGGATACCTTTAACACCATGAACTTGCCGTCAAAAGTAAGACCATGAACTTGATGATATCTCCTATTTTATTCAGCGAATGGAGATCTCACGGTGAAGAGATAATATATCGTAGAACAATTAGGCCTTATGGATTAGATGGTATGGTCGATGATATTTGTTTGCCGTAAAACCTCTGGTATTTTTTATTATTGGCGGAGTATATTTGTGGGATTTGAAGTCAATGAAGCTAAGCTAGCGATTTAATTTAGGGGGAGCTTTTCTTGTGGGAGTAAGGGGTCTAATTACATGGCTGTTCGAGCAATCACAGCTAGGCTTTAAAGCCTTTTCCCATACGCTGTGAGCTATGTTTCTTGCCTAATTTATCGTAAGTTGTGGCATTTTGGTTTTGTAGCTGGTCAATCACCGCGCTCAGTTGGCGAACTTTTTCGTTGCTTGCTTGAATAATTTCGCCATTAATGGTGTTTAACTCTTGGCACTGCTTGAGTAATTGTTGGATCCGCTCAACTTGCTCGGCTAACTCAGGAACGTCAATTAATTGTTGAGTTTGTTCCGACGATTCTAAATCATGATCAGCCTGAGTGATTGCAGTTAAAGCTTGTTCTTTTTGTGAAGCGATTGCGTATAAGGCAATTGTATCATCACCAGCTAAGGCGTGCTTTTCTTGTTCTAAAAGAGAAAGCAGCAAATTAAGTTGCTGCTCTTGAGTATTCAGTAGGGCTACGATCATTGGCTAATTATCCAAAAGCTTTATTAAACTCACTTTCAAAGTCACCCATTTTTTGGGCTACCTTATTGGCATCAATTTGATAAGTACCATCGGTCACAGCTTGCTTGATTGATTCTAACTTAGAACTTCTGCTGTCAGAATCGTTGAGCAAATTCTGCTGAATACGGTTGAGTTGTTGTGCTTCGTTGGTAAGCATAACTGAATCCTGGGCTGCAGCAGAACTAGCAGTTGAACGTTGTTCAGTGCTTTCTTTCGTCCCTTTGTCGGTGACTCGGTTAGAGTCAAGCTGACTTGGACGGCTTCCACCTAAGTTATTAATGTTTAAAGCCATAATGGCGCCCCACAGTTAATCAATTTTCGTATTCAATATAGCTATCGGCTTTCAATGTCAAAACTTGAGAAAAAATTTAAAGTTTTATCTCAACTAAACCTAAGGCCTTTATCCGACCAGTGACTAGGCGTTGTGACTTATTGTTTCTCACTTTTATGGTATCACCGATACTACCACTAGACAAAGCCGTTCCCTGAGTGCTAACACTTAAACCGCCTGCACCGGCAGAAATTATCACAGCATCTCCTTTACATACTAAGCAAATATCGCGCCCATTTATTATTTGGTCTTTTCTTAAACTCCGTTTAAGCTTAGCACCTAATAGCGAGCTAAGTTCGGTAAAGTAGCTTCCGCGTAAGCGATTTTCCGGTAAATAAGATAGACTTAAGTGTTGTTTAGTTAATACGGCTCCTTCTTGAAGAGGACCGTTGGCAATCACAACCAATAATAATACTTGTTTTCTGACAGGGATGTATAATCGCCAATTGGTTTCGTCTGTGCAACTGACGAGAACACTAGTATTACGCCTTATCTCACCGTTTGCTAAGCTGTAGCTAAAGCCACTAGGGCAGTTAGGTATAGCGATGCGTTCATCCAATTGATTAGCGGTTAACTCAATTTTTTGATCGGGCTTGTGAGTGATGTGAGAGTCGACAAAATCGATAGCTGATTGTTCCAGCTGCTGGTGTAACTCGCTAGTGTGAGCTATAAGACTAAAGAAAATTAATAGTAACGCGGTGATAAATTTTTTTAGCATTTCTTATATGATACCGATTAAAGCAAAGTAACAATTGGCTTTTTTGTCTATGCTTAACAAGTTGGCACTAGGTTAAACGGCGTCAAAAAAACGGCTATTAAGTAAGATTAAGTATTAGTATACAGGGGTAAGCAAAGTTAATGCCCTTTTCTAGGTCTAAGGAGTGACAAACGTATGGCGGGTATTTTAGATTCGGTAAACCAACGGACTCAGTTGGTTGGGCAAAATCGCCTAGAATTGTTGTTGTTTAGGTTAAATGGTTCTCAGCGCTACGGTATTAATGTTTTTAAAGTGAAAGAGGTATTACAATGTCCTCCGCTAACTGCATTACCTAAGCTTAATCCTGTGATCCGCGGTGTGGCGCATATTCGAGGTCAAACCATCTCCGTTATCGACTTAAGTTCAGCGACTGGCGGCCGACCTATCGAAGATCTTTCTAAGTGTTTTATTATTATTTCTGAGTATAACCGTTCGGTCCAAGGCTTTTTAGTGGGCTCAGTTGAAAGAATTGTTAATATGAATTGGGAAGATATTCTGCCACCACCAAAAGGAGCTGGTAAATTTAACTATCTGACAGCGGTTACCGAAGTAGAAAAAGAATTGGTTTCTATTTTGGATGTAGAAAAAATCTTAGACGAAATTTCTCCTGTAAGCACTACCGTGAGTCAGACGATTGTCGATGAAGCAACCGAAAATGTTAAAAACGACAAAAAAGTATTGGTGGTTGATGATTCATCGGTTGCGCGTAATCAGGTTAAAAGAGCGGTGACGTCTTTGGGTGTTGAGACGATCCTTTGCCAAGATGGGCGTGAAGCTTATGAATTATTGGTGAACATGGCAAAAGATGGGCCGATTACTGATCAAATAGCTTTAGTTATTTCAGATATAGAAATGCCAGAGATGGATGGTTATACATTGACCGCAGAGGTGCGCTCTCATCCAGACTTAAAGAATTTACATATAATCTTACATACTTCGCTCAGTGGAGTATTCAATCAGGCGATGGTAAATAAAGTTGGTGCTAATGCCTTCGTTGCTAAATTTAATCCTGACGAGTTGGCTGCGGCTGTTCGTCAATCGTTATAGAAGAGTGTGGACGCATTTGTGAGAACAATCACTGACGATGTATATAAACAGTTCTGTGGCTTTTTAGAGAAGCAATGTGGAATTGTATTAGGCGATAACAAACAGTATTTAGTGAAAAGTCGTCTGTCTCCGCTAATGGCTCAGTACTCTATCGCAAGTTTAACCGAGTTGGTTCAAAAAGCGATGAGTTTACGCGAGCGAGATCTCCGTGCTTCGGTGGTCGATGCGATGACAACCAACGAAACCTTATGGTTTCGTGATACTTATCCTTTTCAGTTATTGGGTGATAAGCTTTTTCCTGAATTTCAAAAACTCACTCGGCCAGTTAAAATTTGGTCGGCGGCTAGTTCATCGGGACAAGAGCCTTATTCAATCATGATGACCGCTCTTGAATATCAAGCGAGAAAACCTGGTGCTTTATCGATGGGCGTTCAAGTGGTAGGGACCGATATTTCGCCGTCAATGTTGGAACATTGTAAGCGTGGAGAATACGATTCTTTAGCTTTAGCGCGTGGTTTATCGCCTGAACGTAAACGTCAATTTTTTGAAGCCACCAGTGATGGTCGTTTTCGAGTGAATGACAAAGTTAGAAAGAATGTCAATTTTCGCCCCCTAAATTTACTCGATAGTTATTCATTAATGGGTAAGTTTGACATTATTTTCTGTCGAAATGTGCTTATCTATTTTAACGCTGAAGTAAAATCTAAGATTTTGAATCAATTTGCTCAGGCTTTAAATCCTAATGGCTATTTGATGCTGGGCGCTTCCGAGTCAATTACTGGTTTAACCGATCGATTTAATATGTTGCGATGTAATCCCGGCATTGTATATCAACTGAAATAATTTCAACGATAGAGCGGCAGAATAGGCAACTCTTGCCGCTTTTTGCCGCTAAAGGTCCTTAAGTATTCAGTGCTTCGCCTTACTCAGGCTTTACTTTCCTATTTACTCTGTATTCCCAACGTCAAAAAAACACTGGCACAGCTTTTGCATTTTTCCATTTGTAATTGTGTGAAGAGGTGTGTATGGCAATAACTTTCGATAAAGCATTAGGTGTTCATCAGTATACGGTTGGGGTAAGAGCTCGGCGGTCTGAGGTTCTCGCGAGTAATATCGCTAATGCCGATACACCTAATTATAAAGCACAGGATATTGACTTTAATAAGGCTTTTGCAGCCGCTAAGGCTGGACAGCACAGTGGCATGCAGCTTACCAATGATCGTCATATGGGCGGTGGTAGCAGCCAATTTTCAGAATTGGGTTTTCGCATCCCCAACCAGCCCGACACGGGCGATGGTAACACCGTCGATATACAGCAGGAAAAAGCAGATTTTATGCAAAATGGTCTGGAATACCAAGCTGGTATCGGCTTTTTGTCTAGTAAATTTTCTGGTTTACGTAATGCGATTAAAGGAGGTCAATAATGAGTTTCTTCAACGTGTTTGATATCTCGGCTTCAGCGATGAAGGCCCAGTCGGTGAGATTGAATACTACCGCCAGTAATTTGGCGAATGCTGACAGCATCAGCTCTAGTATTGACCAAACCTATCGTGCTCGAAAGCCAGTGTTTGCTGCAGAGTTAGAACGTGCGGGTAACGCTCAAGGCGAGTCGGCAAAAGTTAAAGTTGCTGGTATTGTCGAGTCGGATGCCCCTTTGCGTAAAGAGTATTACCCAGAACATCCCATGGCGAATGAAGATGGTTATATCTTTAAACCAAATGTTAATGTGATTGAAGAAATGGCCGATATGATGAGTGCCTCGCGCTCCTATCAAGCGAATGTGCAGGTCACTGAAGCTGCGAAGCAAATGCTAAATAGCACTCTCAATCTGGGTAAAAGTTAAGGAGTAGGTCGTGTCTACTATTGATCCACTACAAGGTAACCGTTGGCAACCTGAGTCGATTGTTCCGGAAAGTAATAATAATCAGTCATTAGGGCAGGAAGACTTTTTCGCGCTATTGACCACCCAGTTGCAATATCAAGATCCGAGTAAGCCAGTTGATAACGCTGAAATGATCGCGCAAATGGCTTCCTTCCAGACTTCTGAAGGTATCGCCGAGCTGGGAACCAAATTTGACACGATGAACTCGATTATGAATTCGTCTGCAGCTTTGCAAGCCTCAACGCTAGTGGGGCAAAAAGTATTGGTACCCTTGGACTATGCCCACAATACGGGCAGTGGTTTTGAAGGGGTAGCGGTGACAGGCGCTGCAACGACCAATGTTAAAGTGACGATTGAAAATGAAGCTGGAGAAGTCGTTACAGTTATCGATTTAGGTGAGGGGAGTGGCAATATGAACTTCTCTTGGGACGGTACTGATTCCAACGGGAATCAAATGCCAGATGGAAAATATAACGTCAAAGTAAATGGCGTTCAGGGCGGTAAAGAGATCAGTTTACCCACCGCAACTTTCGCGAATGTAAGTAGTGTAAGTTTGGCTGGTGGTACATCTGGCGTAGTCGTCAATTTAGAAGGTTTGGGTGGTATCGCGATGAGCGATGTCCTTGAAGTTGCCAAAGCCTAGTAAAGTATATAAACGATAGGAGATTGAGAGATGTCATTTAATATCGCGTTGAGCGGCATCAATGCCTCGCAAAAGGATCTTGACGTAACCGCGAATAACATTGCGAACGTCAATACCGTTGGTTTTAAAGAGTCGCGGGCAGAGTTTGCCGATGTGTATGCAACATCGATTTTCTCAAATGCTCGTACTGCAGTGGGTAACGGAACCAAAACGGTGGATGTTGCACAGCAGTTCCACCAGGGAAGTTTGAACTTTACCCAGAATGCTTTGGATTTAGCGATTAGTGGAGAAGGTTTTTTTGTTACGGCTGCTGATTTGACTACCCAGACTCGCGAATTTACGCGTGCTGGAGCCTTCAAATTAAATGCGGATAACTTTATTGTGAATTCGCAAGGCCAGTATTTACAGGGATATACGGTTAATAATAGTGGTACTCCTTCGGCAGTGAGTATGGCGGCGACAAACGCCATTCAGATCAGCGCTGAAGTTGGTACACCGACCCAAACCAGTGAAGTCAATATGAGCTTTAACTTGCCCTCTAGTGGCACGACTCATGATATTGGTGACTTCGATCCTTCTGATAGTAATACTTATACCTCAGCAACTTCGGTGACTGTGTATGATTCTCAGGGTGGTTCTCATGTTGCGGAAACCTTCTTTGTAAAAGATTCCTCTGTGGCAAATACTTGGCATAAGTTGATCTATGTTGATGGTGAACCGACCGACGTGAGTGGAGGCACTGCTCATGTGCCAAACGCGGGTAATACCAACGCGACGATTCCGGCTTCGGCTACTTTAACATTTGATAGTACGGGGGCCTTAGCATCAACAGTGCCTGCGGTTATTGAAACGGTCGCTTTAGGAACTGCGCCACCAAATGGCCCAGGTGGGGTTTGGGATGCGGCGACGGGTTCGGTAGATTCTACGCAAACGCTTATCTTTAATTTGAACGGACCGACTCAGTATAACGCAGCTTTCGAAGTGTCTAGTCTTTCGCAGGATGGATCGACAGTTGGTAAATTAACTGGGATTGATATTGGGCCTGACGGTTTAGTGGTTGCGTCTTATAGTAATGGTCAAACTTCGAATATTGCTAAAGTTTCAGTGGCTAAGTTTGCGAACAATCAGGGCTTATCACAAATCGGTGATACATCCTGGCAACAAACACAATTAAGTGGTGAAGCGATTGCAGGTGAAGGTAACTCTGGCACTTTTGGTAAAATTAACTCTGCTTCCTTAGAACAAGCCAACGTGAACCTCACTGAACAGTTAGTTAACTTAATTAGTGCGCAACGAAACTTCCAAGCGAACTCTCGAGCACTGGAAGTGAATTCAACTCTACAGCAAACTATTATTCAAATTCGATAATCATATCGGATGACATAATAATAAAAAGGCAGCCTTTGCTGCCTTTTTATTTACTTGATTTATATGGTTTTTTATTGGTTTTGTCATAAGTTTTTATTGTTTGGCACCATAATTGCTCTATTTCTCATGAGTCAGCTATTTGACGAAGGGAATAAGATGGACCAATTACTTTATATATCGATGACCGGCGCAAAACAAAATATGCAGTCGCTCGCGGTGCGAGGCAATAATCTAGCGAATGCAAACACGACTGGCTTTAAAGCCGATCTAGAAAACGCACGAGCGATGCAGGCATTTGGCCCTGGTTTACCGTCGCGAGTATTTGCCATGACTGAGACCCCTAGTCAAAATTTTGCCAACGGTATGTTAAAAACCACGGGTCGTGATTTAGATGTTGCGATTAAGGGAGAAGGTTGGATTTCGGTTCAAGATAAAGATGGTCAAGAAGCATTGTCTAGAAATGGCAACTTTACGATTTCGGCGGCAGGGGTTCTACAAACCATGCAAGGTCAGCCAGTGTTGGGTAATCAAAATGCACCGATTATTATCCCTTTACCTGTTGAAAAGCTTGAAATTAGTGAAGATGGCACCATCGAAATACGACCTGAAGGTGCGCCAGGTGATGCCCTGGAAGAAGTTAACCGAATCAAATTGAGTAAGCCTTTTGCTGGAGATTTAAGCAAAGGCGGTGATGGTTTATTTAGAAGTACCACAGGTGCTGTATACCAACCAGACGCTACGGTTGAACTGACTAAAGGTGCATTAGAAGGCAGTAATGTAAATCCAGTCCAAGAGATGACTCATATGATTAGCATGCAACGCCAATTCGAAATGCAAATAAAAATGATGAAAACTGCTGAAGAAAACGAAAAAGCGACTAACAGTTTGTTGCGCTTAAGCTAGCAATAAGGAGTGTACTATGCATCCCGCATTATGGATCAGTAAAACTGGCTTAGATGCCCAGCAAACCAATGTATCGGTTATTTCTAATAACCTCGCTAACGCTAGTACTATTGGTTATAAAAAAAGCCGAGCGGTGTTTGAAGATTTACTTTATCAAACTGTGAATCAGCCTGGCGGGCGTTCTTCACAAAACACCAAAATGCCTTCCGGTCTAATGATTGGCGCCGGCGCAAAGGTGATTGCCACCCAAAAGAATCACGATCAAGGTAATGTGCAAACCACGGACAATTCCTTTGACATGATGATCGACGGTCGTGGCTTTTTCGAAGTATTAATGCCTGATGGCACGACTGCTTACACTCGTAATGGTCAATTTAGTTTGAATGACGAAGGCACGATAGTGACTCCGGGATCTGGTTATCCGCTGCAACCCGAAATCCAAGTACCAGCCGATGCACAAAGTTTTACGGTGGGTGAAGATGGTGAAGTGAGTGTTCGCTTGCCCGGTCAAACCGATAGTCAGGTAATTGGCCAAATTACCCTGAGTGACTTTGTGAATCCTTCGGGCTTAGAGCCTCAAGGTCAGAACTTATATTTAGAAACTGGTGCCAGTGGTGCACCGCAAAATGGGATTGCTTCCGAAAATGGCCTTGGTTCTATTCGCCAAGGAGCCTTAGAAACATCCAATGTTAATGTTACCGAAGAGTTGGTGAATTTGATTGAAGCACAGCGTGTTTATGAGATGAACTCAAAGGTTATATCTACCGTCGATCAAATGTTAAGTTTTGCAACTCAACAATTGTAAACACAGATCAGAGAGAGGGATGACTGATGTATAGATTAGTCGTAGCGTTGATGAGTATAACGATGGTGGGATGTGCAAGCGTCAATCATGCCGTGGTTCCCGATGACCCGACTTATGCACCTGTTTATCCAGAAGAAGTTGCAATAGAAGCGCGCGTGACTGGTTCGTTATTCGCTGAAGCTGTTGCAAATAACCTATATGCAGACAAAAAAGCCCATCGCGTTGGTGATATTATTGTGGTTAACCTTGCAGAACGAACTCAAGCAAGTAAGTCGGCTAGTAATGATTTAGCCAAAGATAAAAATTTCAATCTCAATCCAATTACCGTACCGGGCGGGGTGGCAACCATTGGTGGCAACCCAATTGAGCTTGGCTTAACTCAAAATAGTGCCTTTACTGGGGAAGCTGATGCCGCTCAGAGCAACAGTTTAGCAGGTAATATTTCAGTGAATGTGGTCAAAGTATTGGCCAATGGCAACATGCTCATTAGTGGTGAGAAGTGGCTGATGCTTAATAATGGCAATGAATATATTCGCTTAACCGGGATTATTCGTTCCGATGATGTGTCACCAGACAATACCATTCCTTCATTACGTATTGCCAATGCGAGAATTCAATATGGTGGTACTGGTGATTTTGCCAATACGACCGAACAAGGTTGGTTGTCTAAGTTCTTTAATAGTCCTGTATGGCCGTTTTAAGCGTCGTTAGCTCGAGGAGTCGTCCCATGTTTAAACGCAGCATTATGATGTTCAGTATCGCTTTGTGTTTGTTGGCAAACACCGTGAGTGCTGCGCGAGTAAAAGATGTCGCCGATGTCGCAGGTGTGCGAGCCAACCAACTCACGGGCTATGGCTTGGTGGTTGGTTTACCTGGCACTGGTGAAAAGAATAGTGAATTTGCTAAGCAATCATTTGCGACGATGTTACGCAACTTTGGCATTGTATTGCCTGCGGGCACAAATTTAAAAATTAAAAATGTCGCGCCAGTTGCTGTATATGCAGAGCTTCCCGCTTTTGTGAAACCGGGGCAGACCATTGATATCACGGTATCTGCGATTGGTGAAGCGAAGAGCTTACGTGGCGGCGCATTGATTCAGACTTTTTTAAAGGGGGCCGATGGTGAAGTGTATGCCTTGGCTCAAGGCAGTCTTATTGTTGGTGGTTTTGGTGCTGAAGGTGCGGATGGTTCCAAGGTGATCTCTAATACTCCTACGGTTGGGCGTATTCCCAATGGTGCGATTGTTGAACGAGCAGTGCCTTCGCCATTTATGAGTGGTGATACCATCACTTTTAACCTAAAACGTTCTGATTTTACTAGCGCGAAACGTCTTGCCGATACCATTAATAGTTTGGTTGGGCCTAATACGGCGACACCGATGGATGCATCTTCGGTACAGGTTTTCGCGCCTCGAGATCCTGGGCAACGAGTCGCCTATTTATCAACCTTAGAAAATCTTACTTTTGAACCTGCATCAGAGTCAGCCAAAATTATTGTCAATTCACGTACTGGTACCATTGTAATTGGTAAAGATGTGCGCTTATTACCGGCTGCCATCACTCATGGCGGGCTGACGGTGAAAATATCTGAGACCCCGGTTATTTCGCAGCCAAATGCGTTGTCTGATGGCGAAACGGTAGAAACGACAGCGAGTACCATTGAGGTGACTCAAGAAGATTCTCGGATGTTTAACTTTGACACCGGTGCATCTTTAGATGATTTAGTTCGAGCGGTTAATCGGGTGGGGGTTGCGCCTGGTGATTTGGTCTCCATTCTGGAGGCGCTGAAGCAAGCTGGTGCCATTCAAGGCGAGTTATTGGTGATTTAATCATGGCAATGGACGCAGTCAAACAAAGTGCAAACTACAATGACTTGGCCAGTTTGGATGAGCTCAGAAGTGCAGCTCAGAAGGATCCGAACAAGGCCTTAAAACAGGTTGCAAACCAGTTTGAAGCATTGTTTATGCAGATGCTGTTAAAACAGATGCGTAAAAGTAATGCCGCGTTTGAAAGCGATTCACCACTGAATAATCGACATACCCAAACCTACCGAGACATGCATGATAGCCAAATGGCCTTGGAATTATCGTCTTCTGGCGCTCTAGGTTTAGCGGATCTTATCGTTGCGCAACTTAATCCCTCGGCCGCAAATATTACGCCTGCCTCGGTATTACGAGGGGGCCAGGAGATTGATTTAACGGCTCGCTCGCTTGAGCAGCCTTCAGCACTTGGCAAGGATATTGCTGTATCGACTCATGTAACGGCAGCAAGTAGTGAAACTTTAGAGAAAACTCACGCTAATCTGGATATAGACTCGAATCAAACGGGTTCGGAGTCATCGGAACGGCAAACATTTGCCACGCCGAAAGAATTTATTGAAACCCTATTGCCGCTTGCTAAAAAGCTGGCTGTGGATAAAGGGGTGGAGCCAATGGCGATTGTTGCACAGGCGGCTTTAGAATCTGGCTGGGGCAAAAAAGTGATCACCAATCATGATGGAACAAGTAGCTATAACCTATTTGGAATTAAAGCAGATAGGCGCTGGCAGGGAGATAAGGCAATGGTAAACACTTTGGAGTTTAGGGGTGGGCAAGCTAGACAAGAGCGCGCTGCGTTTCGTGCTTATGATTCCTATGAAGCCAGTGTGAAAGATTATTTATCTTTTATCGATGGCCCTCGTTATCAGCAAGCCTTGGCGAATGGTATGGATGCTAAGCAGTATGCGCGTGAGTTACAAGCCGCTGGTTATGCGACCGACCCTCAATATGCGAGTAAAATTAGTCAAATTTTGGATGGTCAGCATTTTGATGATTATCGTAACACCTTGGTTGAAGGGGAGTAGATAGCATGGCAATGAATGACTTACTCACCATTGGTTCGTCTGGGCTTGCTGCCCATCAGCGTTTGCTGATGACCACCGGTAGTAATATTGCCAATGTGAATACCCCAGGCTATAGCCTACAGCGAACTTTTTTTACCGCTGATACCTTGGGAGGTGTGAGAGATGGAAATACTTCTCGGGTACTCAATGGTTTTGCTCAGGCACAAATGTTCCGCGATACCTCAACCTTGGCAAACCGCAATGCCTATTTAGATTCGGTGAGTCAAATTGATGCCATTGTGAGTGATGATGCCTTATCTCTTAGTTCGAAATTTGATGATATGTTTACTCAATTGCATGCGACCACCGATAATCCGACGGCGTTATCAACCCGAGAACTAGCCCTAGCTCAGTTTGACGCACTCACCGATCGTTATCGAACGCTAAATGAGCAATACCAGCTTCAAGAAAAAAATATTAGTCAAGATTTGATCGAAAAAGCCAATGAATCGAATGCTTTGATTGTGAATATTGCCGACATCAATAAAGAAATTGTAGCATCTGGCGGAAACCCGCTAGACGGTGATGTTGCGGTGTTATCTGATAAACGAGATCAAGCGATTAATGATTTAGCCGAATTGATTGATATTAATACGATTGTGCAAGATGACGGTTCAACGTTGGTATTTATGCGTACTGGTCAGGCTTTGGTGCTGCAAGATGATTATACCACATTGAGCATGGTTGACGGTGACCCCGATAGTACCCAAAAAGAGATGACTATTTCTCTTGCTGGTTCGAGTCGAATTATAGGCCATGAAGAAATCGGTAGTACGATTGGCGGCTTGATGGAGTACCGGAAAACAACGTTGGATGTGAGCCGTAATCAGCTTGGTCAGTTGTCTATTTCGATGGCCGATGCTTTTAATGCCCAAAATAAATTGGGCATGGATTTAAACGGTGACATTGGGGCGGACATATTTACTTTGCCCACTTTTGCGGGAAAAGAATTTTCAACAAATACTGCTGCGGGGTCGATCTCAGGCTCCTTTATCTCTGGAAAAGGCAGCGAAGTCACGCCTTACGATTATCGAATAAGCTTTCTTTCGGCAAGCACTTTTGAAGTACAGCGTTATGATGGTGATAGTACGGTGGGTTCAGTGGTTAATGGCTCCATTCCGCCAACAGCTTTCGAGCTTGATGGGATGGAGTGGGATTTTTCTTCGGGGCCCTTTGCCGCCGGTGATAAGCATTTAATTCAGCCGACGCGTGACGTGGCCGCACAAATGACGGTGAGTATGAGTCAACCTGAGAAGTTGGCCCTCGCGGCTCCTATCAGGGTTGAACGTGACTTAGTTAATCGTGGCAACGCCACAATAAGTATTCAATCTGTTTATGATACTGACCCGACCACTTCCGATTTCACAGTACCTGGTGGCTATGATCCAGCGGCTCCCCATCAAGTTGTGATTAATGCTGGTGGTGACTATGAAATTTATGACGATAGCGGCACGTTGTTGGCAACCGCCGCCGCTGCAACCGCTGGTCAGCAACTGTTTGCTAATGCCGTTCCGCCTTTAACGCCGGGTTATGACATTAATATTGATGGTGATGTGCAAGAAGGTGATGTATTCACCATGGACTACAACACCGATGGTTTCAACGATAATTACAATGCCTTACGCTTAGTTGATTTACAGCAGAAAGACTTGGTTAGAAAGAGCTTGGCCAGTACTGGTGACAACAAAATGACCATGAATGATGCCTATGCTAGCTTGGTGAGTTTTATTGGTGGTAAAACCAGTGAGGCTCGAGTGTCGGCGTCAGCAGCTACATCTTTGTTGGAGCAGAGTACCCAGCGGCATAATTCTATCTCGGGGGTCAACCTTGATGAAGAAGCATCTAACTTGATCCGCTTTCAGCAAGCTTATGCTGCATCGGCACGTGTCATCAGTACAGCCCAAGAAACCTTTCAAACACTATTAAGTTCATTGAGGTAATTTGTTATGCGTGTATCGAGTATGAACTTGTATCAAAATTCTTTGAATGGCGTGCTTAATTCTCAGCAACAAGTTGAGAAAATGAATGAGCACTTAATTACCAATAAAAAGTTGCTGACTTCTGCAGATGGCCCTTCAGATATGAGTAAGTCAATGTTTTTGAGCACCGAAATCACTCTGACTGAACAGCATTTAAAGAATGGGACCTTATTGGAAAATGCTCTTAATTTTGAAGAAACGACACTCGACGGGGTCATGAACTCGATGCAGCGAGCGAGAGTATTGGGCGTTCAGGCTGGAGATGGTTTAAATGGTGATACTGAACGAACGTCTCTCGCCCAAGAGTTGAGACAGATCCGAGACCAGTTGGTTGATTTTATGAATAGCCAAAATGCGGATGGTAGTTATGTGTTTTCGGGTTTTCAAACTCAAAAACAACCCTATGTTTATGATGGGAGTAATTACAATTATCAAGGTGATACAGGTATTAATGAATTAAAAGTATCATCTTCGGTTTATATTCAAACTAATGATACCGGCCAGGAAATTTTTGATAATGTATTTAAACGTCTCGAGACCAATGACTTAAGTGCGAATATTACGACTGCTATTAATGACCAAAAAGCTTATGATTCATTCCATAAGCTTAATTATGACCCAATTACACCAGCTAATAATACTTATCAAGTACAAACGGTCGCTGGAGTACCGGATACCTATGAAGTACTCGATAGTGTTGGTGCTTCGTTAGTTCCACCAGTGACTGGTAATTATGTTCCAGGCGAGTCTTTTAATTTTAATGGTGTGGACATTAGAGTGGCATCTGTTGCGGGGAGTCCAAACGAGCAGTTTGAGTTGGCTCCGCCAGATAAAGATAACGTGCTCAACATGTTATCTGATTTTATTGTTGCATTAGAAGATCCTAGTTTAGTTGGTAGTTCTTTTACGGAAAAGCAATCAGACTTTATGGTGGGTCTGGATAACTCAATGGAAAGTGTTAATTTAACCTTAGGTTCTATTGGTGCGCGAGGGAACTCGTTGGAGTCAGTAAGAACGGCGGCTTCATCTATGGATATCATCAATCAGAAATCTAGAGCGTCTCTGAGTGAAGTTGATTTCGCAGAAGCGGTCAGTAACTTGCAGAAGGCAGAGCTTGCGTTGAATACCTCCTATTCATCTTATAGCCGAATAAGCCAATTATCTTTGTTTAATTATCTATAAAACGCTAAAGAATACTTTTTTACTGCCGTTATAAAGGTTGCTTCGATATTGAAGCAACCTTTTTTGTTTTGATGGTTTTATTTAAAGTAGAAAATAAAAATAAGTGCTAAAGATAATTGAAGCGTTGCCGTTATATAGGGTAAGTCAGGCGAACATAATAACTGACAAAAAATAAAACCTATAAATGGTTAAATATAGATAGGAGAAATATCATGGCTTTATACGTAAATACAAATGTGTCATCTTTAAATGCTCAACGTCAGCTAACGCAATCAGGCTGGTCATTAGATACTTCATTTCAACGTTTATCATCGGGTTTGCGTATTAATAGTGCAAAGGATGATGCGGCAGGTCTACAAATTTCTAATCGAATGACTTCGCAAATTCAGGGCTTAGATCGCGCAGTGATGAATGCCCAAGATGGTATTTCATTAGCGCAAACCGCTGAAGGCGCGATGGATGAAGTAACAAATATGTTACAACGTATGCGTACCTTAGCTATTCAGTCACAAGATGGTGTGAATAACACAGATGATAGAATCGCTCTTCAATCCGAGGTTTCGCAACTAAAATCTGAAATTAGTCGTGTAGGTACGACCACTAAGTTTGGTAATATTGCTCTATTAGATGGGCAATATAGTGCTAACTTTTTGGTTGGCGCAAATGCTGGCGAAAACATTTTGTTAACCATCGCAACCACGGTTAGCCAAGCGGGCTTGGGTATTAACGGTTTATCAGTATCCAGTCCGACAGGTGCCAGTGCGGCAATGGCCAAGATTGACTCAGCGGTTAAAATTATTGATAGTCAGCGAGCTGAGTTAGGTGCGGTACAAAACCGTTTTCAATCGACGATCCGTAATTTATCAAGTATTTCTGAAAATGTAACAGCGGCCCGTTCGCGAATTAAGGATACTGATTTTGCAAAAGAAACTGCAGAATTAACGCGTAATCAGATTATTCAACAAACCTCCACAACCATTTTGGCTCAGGCAAATCAACGTCCTCAGGCTGCTCTATCTCTCCTTGGATAAGAAAAAGAAAAGGACGGTGGGGGTTCAATCCACCGTCCTCAGGCTGTAACCGCGCAATTAGTACTCTTAGGAGGCTCAATTCCATACCAATAATAAGTTGCGCTTTAGTTTCGCTCTCAATCTCCTATCGTTTCGAGCGATACGGCCAAGTGATGCATTCTCACTTGGCCTTTTTTCGCAGCAGTTCAGGCTGCGTAAATAATAAAGCAATACCTATGCCAATTTGAAATGTCGAATAATTGACGGCTAAATGATCTCAAATTTCTATAAATATAGCTGATTGATACTTATCGAGGAGTTTTATCTTCCTTTATTTTCGCCTCTGAAGTCGCTGATAGTATGGATTGCCGTAGTAGGCGGCAAAGTTTTTCCGCTTTTCTTGTTTTTTCCTCTAAAGTTATTTTTATTCTTGCCGCTAACAGTTATGAAGTTAATAAAACTTTGGTCCATTTTAAAGTTGTCTTGATTTAGGGTTCATAGATCAAGGGTTCAACAACTAAAGGTGGTTTGGTCGTCCTGACATAGTTCAATCAGGTCGAACAATTTCTTAGGAGGCTCAAAATATGGCATTAGTTGTCAACTCAAATGTGTCGTCATTGAACGCACAACGTCAGTTATATAATTCTGGCAGCACACTAGATACTGCATATCAACGTTTAAGCTCTGGTTTCCGAATTAACAGTGCGAAAGATGATGCAGCAGGTCTACAAATCTCAAACCGTATGACATCACAAATTCAAGGTCTAGACCGAGCAGTAATGAATGCCCAAGATGGTATTTCTGTGGCGCAAACGGCGGAAGGTGCAATGGATGAAGTGACCAATATGCTTCAGCGTATGCGTACCCTCGCAGTTCAGTCACAAGATGGTATTAATAACACTGATGATCGAATTGCACTTCAATCGGAAGTTTCGCAACTTAAATCTGAAATTAGCCGCGTTGGCACCACCACCAAATTTGGTGGAACAAAGCTGTTAGATGGTTCATATAGTGCTAACTTCTTAGTAGGCGCTAATGCTGGAGAGAACATTCTTTTAAGTATTGACCAAACCATTTCTCAAGCTGGTTTAGGCATTAATGGCTTATCGGTATCAAGTCCTGGTGGTGCGAGTGCGGCAATGGCCAAGATTGATTCTGCAATTAAAGCTGTTGATTCAGAACGTGCTGGCCTTGGTGCTATTCAGAATCGATTCCAGTCTACTATCCGCAATTTATCTAGTATTTCGGAAAACGTAACAAGTGCTCGTTCTCGAATTAAAGATACTGATTTTGCAAAAGAAACGGCTGATTTAACCAAAGCTCAGATCTTGCAACAAACCAGTACGTCGATTTTAGCGCAAGCGAATACACGACCACAGGCTGCATTGTCGTTGGTTTAATAGCCAAAAATGTAATGAAGAAAGATGCAGCCACGCTTATACTGTAAGCGTGGCTTGCTTTTTTGAGGAGACTCGAAAATGGAAAATAATATTGGTTCAGTACTTTCTTCTGTCATCGTTCCCAGTATTGTGAAGGAGCAAGAGGCAGAAGTCATTCAAGGTTCTTCAGTAGAAGTGGCACAGTTATCGCTTCAGAAGCAACAACAAGAAGTTAAAGAGCAGCAAAGCACTGAGAAAGAACAGCGACAAGTTGACGATAAAGAGCAAGTTGAAGAAGTGGTGGCTTCTATTAATCAGTTACTCGAGGTGCAAAATCGCGATGTTAAGTTTGTTGTTGATGAACGTGATGGGCAATTTTTTACTTCGGTGTTAAATAAAAATACCGACGAGTTAATTCGAGAAATTCCCAGTGAAGAATATCGGCAATTACAAGAAAGGTTAAGAAATTTTCAAGAAGCAATTGGTGAAACAACCGGATTGTTTGTCGATCAATTGGTTTAGGGCAGATACGGTAGGTTATTATGACAGGAATTACAGCAGCCGGTATTGGTAGTGGTTTGGATTTGGAAGCTCTTATTGACGTTTCTGTACAGGCAGAGCGTGCAGGGAAAGATGATCGTTTAAAACAAACCAAAGCAACTTTGGATGTCACCCTATCTGCTGTTGGTTCGGTAAAATCAGCTTTGAGCTCCTTCCTCGCTATTCTCGAAAAAGCCAAAGAACCGTCAACATTTATCCCTCGAGTTGCGACAACTGGTGAAGCAGAAGGAAACGAGTCACTGATAGTTGATTTGGGGAGCGACGCTACAAATGGTAATTACTCGATACAGGTTCAGCAGCTTGCTAAAGGATCGACTTTGACATCTATTGATGCGACCGCGAATGGCGGTACGGCTTTGTATTCATCTCAAGATGATGTCATTGCTACCAGTGATGGGCAGTTAACCTTTAGTACTGCAAATGGCGAATCTATGGTTTTGGATGTTGCCGCAGGAACAACACTCAAAGAATTACGCGAGCAAATTAACAGTCATGAAAATAATTTTGGTATTTCAGCTAATTTAATTGATACCGGAACTGAGATCCGTTTAGCCATTTCATCCGAAGAAACCGGTGACGGCAATACGCTTACATTAACGAATACAGGCGCTAATTCAGAGTTAGATAACTTTACTAATGCGTCGGGTAAAATGGATGTGGTTGACGCAACTTCCGCATCAATTACTATTGACGGCATTGAAGCAACAAGTAGTACCAACGATTTCAAAGATGTTATATCTGGTATCAGTATTAATGTCAAAAAAGTGACTAGCTCTCCGGTCTCGGTTGGTATTGCGCCTAGTGAAGACAAAGCAATTGAGAATATGAAAGCTTTTGTTGACGCTTATAATAAGGTTGTTTCTGAGATTGATAAATATTCAAAACCGGAAGCCGTTGTTGAAGGAGAAGATGGAGCATCTTCTCGTAAAGAGTTAAGCGGTGATGCGATGTTCCGTTCACTTCGTTACACATTAGGCAGAATCGCAAGTAATGGCTATGATGATGCAGCACCAGGCATGAGAACTCTTTATGGTATTGGTGTGGAAATGGATAAGGATGGGGTGCTCTCGCTTAATGAAACCACTTTTAAAGAACATTTAGCTGATAACATGGACGGTGTTGGCGAGGTTTTTGCAATGTCTGGTGGTATTGCTGAATCTTTTTCCAGCACTGTCAAAAGTTACGAAAAATCTGACGGTGTTCTCGCTTCTAGAGAGGATAGTATTAAGAGTCAGCTTAGAGATTATGAGCAGGAAAAGTTAGATTTCGAAGAACGAATGACTTCTTACGAAAAGACTATGCGGGATAAATATACTGCTTTTGATGTTGCTATGGGTAATTTAAATAGCCAGATGTCTTATATTACAGGACAACTCGCTCAACTGAATAAATAACGGGACAGAATTCATGTATCAAAAAGGCATTAATCAATATCGTCAAGTTGGTGTGAAAGATCAAATAGCAACGGCAGACCCGCATGGCGTCACTCAAATATTAATGCAGACGGCATTGGAAAATTTAGCGGTTGCTAAGGGGTGCTTAGAACGTAACGATATGGCAAATAAAGGTAAATCAATTGGTAAAGCAACCTCAATTATTGCTTCTCTAAAAGATAGTTTGGATCATGAACGTGGTGGAGAGATCGCTGCAAATTTAGATAACTTATATGCTTATATGCTTGAATTACTCTCTGAAGCATCAGTATCTAATAAAGCTGAATTAGTCGCTGATGTAATGGATATATTTCTCCCAATAAAATCAGCGTGGGACCAAATACCAGAATCAGCAAAGCAAGACGCTTACCAACGGAGCTAGTGGTGGTCGAGTTCATTTCTGATTTCGAAGAACAATTGGCTAAAGCAAAAGAGTTGTTGGTGCTATTACGTGCCGCGCTGGATGAAGATAAAGTTGATTTACAGCTTGTCCAAGCATTAACTCAACAGCATAGCACTTTGCTATCTTCTATTTTTGAACTAGTTACCAATAGTAATTTTTCTACATCTGAAAAAATACAACAAATCAATACTCATTTGAAATCAATGTCTATGTTGTATGATTACTGTGAGCAACGACGCTCGGATATTAATTCTAAACTTGGTTCTCTTAAGCAAGGTAAAAAAGTTATTAATGCTTATTTTCAAAATATCTAAATATTTGCTTAGGAATATTTAATGCTAAAAAATATTGATTATCAGATATCATCTGATGAAGAAATTCAAAAGCAATATGAATCTCAACTTGCACCATATATTCAGAAACGATTTACTAATAACTTAAAAGCATTCGCAAGTTTTGATTCTGAATTAGCACAAACCTTATCAACTCATCATTCGGTTACGTTTTCTCCTTTTGTTACTCATAAAAAACGTTTGAGTATCATGAACGTTTTAAAGGGTAGAGCTCTCTATGAGTTAATTCCTGAACGACAAGTGAATGAACAGGTTGAGCACTTTCGTGGAAAAGCATTAATTTTTGATAGCTCTCAACCATCAATCAAAAGCTCTATAAATAAGCAATATGGAGCAACTTTAAATTCTATCTTACCTGGCGTTATCTCTAATTATCAGCCGATTAATGAGCAAAGTGAAAATTTAGTCATTTTGGGGTGTGGTTTAGGCTTACACCTCAAGCAGCTTGCTACTTTATCTCATTGGAAAAACATTTTAATTGTTGAACCAGAGTTGGATTTATTACATGTTTCTTTATTAAGTGCTCCATGGCGGGAGTTATTAGGACATGTTTCCGAAAATGACATTAAGTTAAATATCGTATCAGGTGTGAAAGGGCGGAGCTCGATAGAGTCAATAAAAGAGTGGAAAAATAAACTTGATATTTCAAAGTTTCATGTTTATCGACACTATAATTATGTAGAGTTCAATTACTTTGAGTATGATTTAGCTCTTGGTCTGGATCCTTTTTCGAGTGATATCCTTGAAAAGAGAGCTCCTCAAAATGGAGAACAAAACTTTGAATTTAGTCATTCATTAAGCTACTACTATTTTGACCGTCAGGCTGTTGTTGAGCAAGTTGAAGCAGAAAACTCTTTATTGATTAAGAATAAATTTAATCATAACCTCCAATCGTTTAAGCGCTATTTCCCCGATATTTTTGAATTCGCTTCTGGCTATGAAAGTGTTCGCTGGCAGTTGATCAGTACAGATATTGGAAAGTTTAATCTATTTGACTTGGAACAAGGTGTTGTTTTCAGTACCGATGATCCACAAAATGCTAGTAAGTGTTACTTCGAGCATTATTCAGGTCATCCTAGAATAGAGGCCTTAGATGCAAGACAGACTTTTCACAAACCCAGTCCTTTTATCCATTATGAAAAGTCGGCCCAATTAAAAAGCCTAGTTCAAGCTATTCCTGACTCTAAAAGAAACAAACTGCCCTATAAGCTTCCCTCATTTATAATGTACGGTGCAGGCCTCGCTTATCAAATCGAGTTATTATTGAATAACCATATGATTGATAACTTTATTCTTTATGAACCGAACATTGACTTCTTTTTTTCATCTTTATCAACTATTGATTGGTCGAATATTTTGGAAAAGTATGATGAGCGCGGAGCGAAGTTATACTTAAATATAGGTGACGACGGTACTCATATGTTTGATGATATACACCTTCGTTTACAGAGTTATGGAATTCATATCCTTTCTTATACTTTTTTCTATGTGAGTTATTTTCAGCATGAAATGGATAAAAACATTAAACTTACTCGCGAGCAGTTTAAAGTTTTGCTTAATGTTAGCGAATTTTATGATCATGCTTTTTATAATTTGAACCATACCCGTGATTCCTTTATGAAGAATTGCCGTTATATGCTTCGGAATAAACCTAAGTCGCTAGCTAAAACTTTAGCTGACACTCCGGTTTTTATCATTGGTAACGGCCCCTCTTTAGATGTTAGTGCTGAGGTTATTCGTCATTATCAAGATAAAGTGATTATTATTTCTGTTGGAACTAGTCTTAAGGCACTATATCAGTTAGGTATTAAACCTGATTATCATGCAGAAGTTGAACAAACTAGAGCGACTTTACACTGGGTTTGCCAAGTGCCTGATCCCGATTGGTTAAAGCAAATAGATATTATTAGTGTCAATGGACTACATCCAGAAGTTGCCGATATGTTCGGAGATGCTCTTTATTGTTTAAAAACTGGTGAGGCCGGCTCGCTTAGTTATTTAGAGGTTGCTGACGAAGTTAATAATTTGGATTCTATTCTATATTCTTATCCTACAGTTTCTAATTGTGCATTATCTTACGCTCTTCGATTGGGTTTTCGGCAGATATATTTGTTTGGTGTTGATTTAGGTTTTATTAATCCGGCTCAGCATCACAGTAAGCATTCAGCTTATTTTAATGCAAAAGCGGGAGGAGGGGAGTTATATGATTATAACACTCATGGTACAGGGCTTAGGGTTAAAGGTAATTTTGAGAACTACGTGTTCACAAAGCATGAATTTAAATATTCGGCTGAGATATTGAGCAAATCGATTGCTGAATTTGGAGATGCTGAAGTTTACAATACAGCAAATGGTGCATTTATCGATGGTACTACCCCGCTAAAACTTGAACAAGTTTTAATCCTTGGGGATGATATAGATAAGTTAGGTTTAAAGAATAAGATAAAAGATGAAGCTTATTTCGATAATACAGCTGGTTTTGTTGATTTATTTGATAAAAAATATCTCCCTACACATCTTGAGAAGCACTGTGATCAGTTGCTGGAAATTATTAGGGAGGAGGCTCATAGTTGGGATGATGTTTTAAGTATTTTAGATAGGCAAGTTGTCTTGGTTAAGTCATCTGCTAGGGATCCCCACTCGCTATTTTATTATTTAATGAGAGGAAGTGCTTCATTCTGCTTAACTTACCTGACCCGTTTAGCTTACTCGTCAGACGATGAAAAAGATTGTATGCAACGTTTCAAAGAGGGGAAAGAAGTTTGGGAGCAGTATATTATCGAAATGAAGAATAAATCACTCTATAGCCTGGGTGAATTTGATCAAACCCCGCGTCCAGTGCCAGATAACGACTTTGAGTCTATGCCTGCACTTGATATTTTAAATAAAAGAAAATAATTTTTAAAAATAAGTAAGATTAAGAGTTAAGTGCTTTGTTGCGCTTAACTCTCATTATTAAGATTCAAGTAGCTGCTGTATATACTCGGATATTGTCACATCTTCCTGTCCCAATAACGCGTGATAAATTTTCCCAGGAAATGCAATAGACCTTTCGCCGTTCTTAAAAAATGTTTGAGGCGGCTCGTTTTCACTTCCGTCAATGAATACCCACTCTCCGCCAGCTTCTTTTTTATACACCTCCCCCGCATACGCTCCCAGCATATATGAGTATGTGAACAACTCTTTTTCATTTAGGTGCTGTTGATTCAGTGAGTTGATGAGTTGGTCTACCAAAGTGAGACTGTTCAATGAATAATCGGGATGCTGGGGACCCGTACTTTCAATGAAAGAAATCGCGTCTTTAGCAGTATCCATCATTAACTGTGAGAATTGTTCATTGTCCATTGTTTAGTGGTCCTCTATCCGTAAGTAAATATTCGCGATGAAATGTTAACGTTTTGAATGTGTAATTATGTTATCCGCGTAGTCATATTATCATCTTTTACTGATCACTTCCCAAGAAAGTGGACTAGCAAAATCTAAATCAGCTAATGCGGTTTTGCCTATGATTTTATCAAGGTATTTAGGGGGTAAGCCATACCCAGGCCGCACGCTCCGAATGTTGTTGGTGGTGAACATTTCACCTTTCTTTATTGCTTGAGTAACATAGAGTGAGCGTCTAAATTGAACATTTTGTTGTTCGCTACTCGTTCTAGCGTAGGAGATTTCTCCTAACGCAGACCAAGCGACGTAGCTTGCTTGGCATAGCTGTTTAAGTTCTTGAGGCTCCAGAGAAAAACTATCGTCTGGCCCTCCTCCGAGTCGATTTAATGTAATATGTTTTTCAATTATTGATGCTCCTAAAGATACTGCCGCTATTGCCGTTGTATTATCAATCGTATGGTCAGATAAACCCGTAACGACGTTAAATCGCTGGCGCATATCGTGTAACGTTCGCAGGTTATATTCTTCGGGGAGAGCTGGATAAGCGCTGACACAATGTAGAATTGCAAGCTGTTTGCAGCCAGAAGAATAGGCCGTTTCAATTGCTTCTTCGATCTCCTGTGCGTTAGCCATTCCTGTTGAAATAATCATGGGTTTGCCAGTTGAAGCAACGTACTTTATCAACGGTAAATCTATCGCCTCAAAAGATGCGATTTTGTAGGCTGGCGCATTTAGATCCTCTAAAAGATCTACAGCGGTATTATCAAAGGGTGAGCTAAATAGGGTTATATCGATAGTTCTGGCATACTCGAATAGTTGTGGATGCCAATCCCACGGCGTGTAGGCTGATTCATAGAGTTGATAAAGTGTATTCCCATCCCATAATCCGCCACTTATCATAAAATCTTCTTTATTGCTATTTAACGTAATTGTATCGGCGCGATAGGTTTGAATTTTCACCGCGTTAGCACCTGCAGATTTTGCTACTTTGATGAGAGACAATGCATCATGAATACTGCCGTTATGATTGGCGGATAGTTCTGCAATGATATAGGGTGGCAGATTCTTTCCAATACGTTTTTTGTCAATCATTATTTCTTGGGTCATCAATGGCTCCCATCCGCTTTTTGTCGGTAGCGGTTGCTTTGGATATGGTGGTAATTTTGTTTTTGAAACAATTGGTTAGAGGCTTTATTTTCGGGTAGAACCGTGGCGTAAAAATCGGCTTTTGGAAAACAGTCTCTTGCTAATTGTAAGGCCGCTTTTGCTACACCTGTTCGTCTAACATTAGGGGCTGTAATTATTGATATCTCGTATTGGGATTGATCGGCTAATTGGTCTAGCCGAAGCATACCTAAAGGTTCTCCGGTACTTACGAGCATATATAAATAACTATTAGTTTTAGACAATTGATTATAGAACCACTGTTTATGTTCGACCCAGCTAGGAGCGTGTGGGTTTAATGCATATTGCCGTGTTGATGGCTCGCATTGCCACTGATAAAGCAGTTTACAATCAGTTGTGCTGGCTAATTTTAAGTGAGCAAGTCGCCCATCTAATAGTGGTCGTCGATATAAACTTAGTGTTGTTCTAGTAACGCCTTTTCCATCAATTAAATCTAAAGCACTATTCACCATTTCTGAGTAATGTTCTTGGCAATATTGTATTGCTTGCTCTAATGTTTCAGAGTTAATATGTTGAGGTTCTCCTAACGATAGGGCGGCACCTTGCTTAGCAAGTACAGCGCATATTTCTTTTTGGTTACTTGCTAGTTCAATATTTATACTCGGTAGGCCCAGAGAACAGCGTTCCCAAGCACTAGCTCCACTGGCACCTATCGCCAAGTCATAATGGCTTAATATTTCAGCCATGTTGCTGATAGAATTTAATACTGTACATTGTTGAAATCGTGATTGAGCGGTTGCGTTTATTAGCGATCGATGGTTAGGATTATTTGGGCCCACAATAATTGCAATTTTTATATCGTTTGCTATTGATGAGTGGTTGAGGAGTTTTAGTAAAAATTCACTCACATTGGTTCGGTCGGTCCCTCCAAGATTTATTAATATTTTTTTTATTTGAGTACATAAAGATCTATTCGTTAATGCTGAAGGCTTAGCGATTAAGAATTCATCTCTTATGAGTGCATAGTCGCTACCCAACAGTAATTCAGTCTCTGGGCTCACTAGTGAGTGGTAATTTTGCTTAATTCGCCCATAGGTTTGATCTATTAATATATCGCAGTTGTGGCTTCTATTGGCGAGGTCATCTATCACTAATATATTTTTTACGCTATCTCGCAACCGTGTCTCCCAGCGGCTATTTATCCCATAGTGATCGATGATCAAGTAATCAATTTGCGTAACTTGATTAAGATATCTGATTGTTTCATTAGCGTCTACTTGGAGATCACGTCCCAACCAACTATTGGAGTTTTCGGGATCGATACTTAACATAGGTTCCGAAATGGTGAAAACTGAGAATCCAGCACGAGTGATTAAGGCGTTTAAGTGGCCTGGTTGTTCAGCTGAAATAAAGTAAACTTGATGGCCATTTTTTTTAAGCTGATGGGCTAATGACAAACATCGGTATACATGGCCACTGCCAATGATGAAAGAAGCATCAACGCGAAATGCAACATTCATGCACGTTGCCTATAATCATATAGAAACTCTGCTAATGCCCAGTCTTGTATGTCATCGATGTCTACGCAGCTATTTTTAGCCACCACCAAACCAATTGATTTTTCGCTATATATAGGCGTATGGTTTAAAAACGCGCCAGCTCTTCCCCAGTAAAATTGGCCAGTGTCATAAAATGCTTCACTTAAGTCTTGGCTGCGAGTATTTAAATGCTCTGCTTGTCTCATTGATATAAAACCGCTTGTATTTAGATGTAATGCGCGTTGGATAGGGGCGGGGTATCGTGAAACAGGAAGCAGGTAGTCGGCATTTTGTTGTATGAGTAGCTTTTTGCCTTCAATTAATTGTGTTGATGTTACAAAAGGTGCCGTTGCGTAAATACAACAAACATTGTCAATTTTCGAATTGTTATTTAATGTTGCTATGGCATGCTGGATCACATCAATTGTTGTTGCATAGTCGTTAGCTAATTCCGAAGGCCTAATAAATGGCACTTCTGCCCCATATTTTATGGCGATATCTGCAATTTCTTTATCATCCGTTGACACAATCACTCGTTCAAAGCATTCACTTGCCAAAGCGGCTTCAATACTATAGGCAATAATCGGTTTACCATGAAACAATTTGATGTTTTTTCTAGGGATCCGTTTGCTTCCACCGCGAGCTGGAATTATTGCAATATTTGTCATGTTAATGCCTTGGCTAGCGTTGCGACTATAAAATCTTGTTGTTGATTAGTTAGTGCTGGGAAAAGCGGTAAACTTAAGGCTGCTTGGTAATACTTTTCAGCATTTGGGTAATCCCCCAATCGATGACCTAGTGCCTGATAATAGGGTTGAGTATGAACTGGGATATAATGTATGTTCACGCCAATCCCCGCGGCTTGCATCGCCAGATATACAGACAATCGTTGTTCTGGCTGCTGTAGTTGAATAACGTATAGGTGTCTGGCTGATATCCCATCAGGGTGTTGTTTTGGTGCTGTGACTGCGAGTGGCATTAACAGTTTATCGTAGTGATTGGCTAGTTCGTTTCTCCGTGTGACCCATTGATCAATACGTTGAAGTTGTGATAAGCCCAAAGCGCCTTGTAGCTCAGTCATTCGATAATTAAAGCCCAAGTCCAATTGCTGATAAAACCAGGGACCGTCGGGTTCTTGGGTCATTTTGTTGGGGTCACGGGTTACCCCATGGCTTCTTAATAACGCGATTTTTTGCGCTAAAGTATCTGAGTTTGTTAAGGTCGCACCGCCTTCACCGGTGGTGATTATTTTTACAGGGTGAAAACTAAACACCGTAATATCACTAAACTCACAACGACCGATTGGCTGATTTAAATATCGAGCGCCAATGGCATGTGAAGCATCTTCAATGATCTTGAATTTGTATTGCAGACTTAAACGATGAATAGCCTTTATATCACAAGGTTGACCACACATATGAACGATAATAAGCGCTTTTGGCAAACAATTATTTAGCGCCGCTTGCTCGAGTTTATTTTTGAGCTTGTTAGGGCAAATGTTGAATGACCTAGGGTCAATGTCAACAAAATCTACTTGAGCACCGCAGTAAAGAACACAATTGGCGGATGCGACAAAGGTAATTGGGCTGGTCCAAACTATGTCACCGACACTAATATCGAGGGCACGGCAAGCCAGATGCAGAGCACTGGTTGCCGAGTTAACCGCTAGTGCATACTTTGCTCCGGTATAAGCACATAAGGCCTGTTCAAATTCAGGAACTTTAGGTCCTTGGGTTAGGTAGTCAGATCGCAATATATCTACAACGGCATCAATATCCTGCTGAGATATCTGCTGTTTACCATAAGGAATCATGATTCTGCCAATTGATCGAAAGCTAAAATTTGTTCTGAATCGAGAAAATTTGGATTAGTTTGTGAGTGGTATTCAAAGCCTTGCGGGACAGGGGTTCCTGTCTCATCAATTAGATTTCGAGAATAGTTGTGGTCATCATTATAAAATTTAATACTGGGGCAAATTACGAAATGGTCTTCAAATTCCAAAGTGAGATGAGAGTCATCACCGGGACACATAATCTCATGCAGTTTTTCTCCGGGTCGAATACCGATAATCTTGATCGGCAAATCAGAAGCATAGGTTTTGGCTAAGTCGACAATTTTCACCGAAGGAATTTTGGGAATAAAAATTTCACCGCCATACATACGGCTAAAGTTTTTTAGAACAAAGTCCACGCCTTGCTGTAAGGTAATCCAAAATCGAGTCATATCTTGATGTGTAATGGGTAAGTGGTCACTTCCATTTGCGATTAATTGCTTGAAAAATGGTACAACTGAACCGCGAGAGCCGACTACGTTGCCATATCTCACAACAGCGAACCGTGTGTTACCTTGACCGACCATATTATTAGCAGCTACAAATAATTTGTCAGAGGCTAGTTTTGTGGCACCGTAGAGGTTTATCGGCGCCGCCGCTTTATCTGTAGATAATGCAATTACTTTGGTCACGTTGTTTTCTATGGCCGCTTTTATTACATTTTCGGCCCCATGAATATTGGTTTTAATACATTCCATTGGATTGTATTCGGCGGCAGGTACTTGTTTGAGTGCGGCAGCATGAATCACATAATCAACCCCATTCATTGCTTGGATTAAGCGTTCTCTATCTCGAACATCGCCAATAAAATAGCGCATACACGGGGCATTAAACTGTTGTTGCATTTCGTATTGTTTAAGCTCGTCACGAGAATAAATGATTAAACGCTTTGGGTTGTAACGCTCTAAGATGGTTTTTGTGTATTTTTTACCAAAAGAACCCGTTCCACCAGTAATCAAAATCGATTTATTATCAAACATAAGCACCCTTAATTTTCGAACACAAGTATTTTAAGCATAAATTAAGCCAAAGAATAGGTTGTAGGCATTTTTACGCGTCGGTGCAAAAAATATCGCAAATATAATCATGAGATCGGATATTGAGCCTTAAGTCGTTCATTGCACCTTGCTCTGACTCTGGCAAAACAATAACTTCTGGTTCTATTATGCATTGCGTCAAAAAAATGGCAATCGGTTCGTGATTACTTAGCTAGTTAAACTTGAAATAGTGACTTATTTGTTAACACTAATCAAATTAGATAGAAAAAGATAGCGTGTGACTGGGTGGCATTAAATTTGCTTTTGAATTATAGGATGGGTAAATTGAAACACTGTATTTGTATGGATAAATAATGATGACAGAGTTGGTTGACTGGAAAGGAAGTAAAGTCCTAGAAGAAGTTTTTTCTCAAGATGAGAACCTAAGCTCCCTCAGAGGTAAATCAAATCAATTGACATTATTTCTGCAGGAGCTAGAGCGTAATAGTGATTGTGATAGTGAAGCAAGTAATCGCGTGTTTCATATGTTACTTCAAGATTTAGAACAGTTGGCAAAGAAAGATCAAAAATGGTTGATTTGTTTGCTGTCTATACATTTGGTGTACGGTGAAAAAAAAGATGCGATTGGCCAGCTGGTTCATATCTTATGCCATAGCAATTTAAACTTTGATATTAAATGGTTCGTGTATTGGGCTCTTGTCAGGCATTTCTTCCTTAATAATTTAGATTATGATGAGAGTTTTAGATTTAAAACGTTATCTGAATCTTACAAAGCTATATTTAATGACTTCTATATTGGGTTAGGTAAGGCTGTAAATAAAGTTGATAGTATTGTAAGTGTCCTAATGGAACCTGAATATTTATCCAAGAAATCATTAAAAAATAAAATAGTTTTGGTTACAAATCAGTTTTTAACAGAAAGTCATGCTCCAACTTCTTTGTGCTTGAATATGGCGAGAGAATATATTGAGCTTGGTTTTCATGTTTCAATAATAAATTTAGCTATGTTACCTTCTGATTTCCCTGTTATATTTGTAGGAGGAAACACGTTTAATAACATTTTGCAATATAATTTACCTCAAAATAAAATATACATTGATGGTGGTGATGTGAATTTAAGAGCTACATCTGATTCTCAGACTACTATTTGTTATTGTGGGATTGATATACCGTTTTGTCAGTTGGAAAATGTTGAGCAGATGGCGGTTGTAGTTTCTAATTTGTTGATTGAAAAGCCCAAATTGGTTGTTTCCATATCCGATAATAATTTACTGGCAGATGCTCTCGCAAAGATCGGAGGAAATGAATTTCCAGTAGTTACTCATCCTACCTCTTCTGGGTTGCCTATACAGCTTGATACAATACCTATGTATCTAAATCATCCAGTGGCGGGGATGAGTGAACTAGAGAAGGATAACTCACTCACTTTGACTCGTTCATATTCAACTCGTCACTTTTCATCTGGATTAACTAGAGCTGAATTAAAGCTGCCTAGCGATAAGTTTTTAATATCAGTTGTGGGTAATCGTTTGAAGAGTGAATTAAGTGAAGAATGGATTGATAGTGCGAAAAAAATATTGAATGATTTTGATGATATTGTTTTCGTATTTATTGGTTCGCTTGAACATGAGATATGCCATTTTTTTGAAAAAGAAATAGACCAAGTTGTATTTTTGAATTATCAGCCAGATCTATATTCGGTTATTAATCTAACTAATCTATATTATAACCCGGATCGCTCTGGCGGGGGGATTAGTGCATTAATGGCCCTCGGTGCTGGGATTCCAGTTGCTACACTCTCTCGTATATATAGCGATGTGGCTTGGTGGGTTCAAGAACGATTTTCTTTTAATACTTATGATGATATTTTTTCGTATATTGTCAATTGCAAAGTTGACCTGAATTTTTATGAAAAAGAGTGTAAAGAAGCACGGATAGAATATAATAGTATACTTAACGCGCCATCTTCATTTAAAACGATTCTCGTTGATTGCGGCTTGATTTGACAACTGTATTGTTGATCAATTCCTAGCTTAGGACGCAAGTATCCTAAGCTATTTCGCTATTTAGTCGGTGAGCCAAGCTTAGCCATTTTGTTCATCGCCCCCGTGCTTGTCATCACTCTTGCCACTTGTGCATTGTACTTAGTCGTGTGTCTAGAAGTAGTTCTAGGGTCAACTAAGATTAGAATATTGATGAAACAGAACGCGCAGCATAATGAACTCCGCTTTCTTGTGGCTGGATTTAGGTCCGCGTAAATTATAACTACTGATGCGGATACCCTGGGGACCCTCCAGATTTAAATGTAATCTCTTGAATTTGGTCCAACATTGAAAATTAAATCTATAATTGATAGGTTTTCATCATCGATTTTATTTACTTGTGGGTAGTTAGAATAATGAGAGTAATCCATCCATTGTACCTCTATTGATTTTTCTGCAAATAGCCTATTGTTTATATACCCCTTGGCTGCAGGACCACTAAGATATATGTCTGCCTCTAATATTTTACACATGTCTACAATTTTTTGGTTTCTATCTGTGTTTGGTGGGATTTGTAATTCATTCGAATTTAGTATTTTTGTTTTAATGTTTAAGCATTTGTTTATTTCTAAGATTAATGCATAATTTAGCTCTGACAAATATTTCCAATCTTGCTGATATATAGGCTTGAATCTAGAATGATATTCATCGAAGTGTGGGTGGTTTTTATAATTTTGCTCAAGTGTTTTCCAGTGTTTTTTGTTCCATTTATCGTTATGTATTTCTATTGAGTAAATGCTTTGATTTAAATGTTTGTGTTTAACAGGAATGGTTAACCATTGAGAGCCTTGTTTTGTTGATATTTTATTTCTGTTACGCCAGTCATTTTTAGTGTATTGAGCTGTATCGTATATAACAAATATATCTGAACGAGCAATAATATCAAAATAACCACGCCATGGAATATAATTAGATTGTGAAATAGATATAACTTTCATATCATTATTCCTGATGATATATGCTTTTCAATAGGCTTTGCTGGTACCCCATAGTATTTGGTGTTTGGTTCGGTTGAGCTAACAACTACAGAACCTGCGCCAATTAGTGTTTCATCGGTAATTTCGAGTTGTTGAATAATTGTTGCGTTGAATCCAATAAAGCAGCTGTTACCTAAGTAAGTTTTTCCTCCTAGAGTAGCATTGGCAGCAATAAAGTTGTGATCTCCAATTATGCAATCATGACAGATTGTTGCTCCCGACCATAAGATATTATTATCTCCTATATTACAAAATGGTTCTATTATCGTTCCAGGAAATATAATGCTATTCTCTCCTAACTTAACTGATGAATCGATATGTGCACTTTCACTAACATAACTTGCCATTGAATAGCCTTTTGATTTTATAATATCAAAAGCTTCTTTCCTGATTCTCATGTTTTTATACCCTATCGCTAGTAATATTTTTGTGTTGCTGGTCGAGATTATGGATGACAAATCATTAAATGGTATTAGGGGCTTTCCATATGCACTATTTTTAATACAGTATTTTTTATCGGCGGTATATGCTATTATACTATTATGCTTTGAATTTGAATTATTGATATATTGTGTGAGTAACTTGGCTAAGTCTCCTATTCCATAGATGACAATGTCCATTTTATATCCTCTATCCTTGACCAGACTTATAAAGTCGAATTTCTTCAGGTAAATAAAATTCTTTCAGTGAGGTAGGTACTCTAACATTCATACCTAAGAATTGCTTTCCTATATTACCTAATTGGCTTATCATTTCTTCTGGTACTAGTCTTGGAAAATCAAATCGTTGTCGCATATATGAGCGGCAAAAATTGATCGTTAGTGCATATCTTCCTTGGTTGGTTATGTTTTCTCCCGCAGCATGAACGAGCCTAGCATTAAAAATGATCATATCCCCTTTTTTACATACGACTTGTTTAGCATTTTTATAGAATGTATTTTCATCTGGAATGTTTTTCTTTAGGTGAGAACCAGGAAGGTAAAGTGTTGCACCATTGTCGATATTGAAGTCATCTAAAGGAAAAATCACCCCGATGTTAGTTATATAGTTTTCAATGAACCTAGGGCAATCTACATGTATTCGGCTTCCATAGTTTTTGCTTTTAGGGAAAAGGGTGGATGACTGATAAGCATAAACAATACTCGAATTATCTAAAAAGATAGAAACATATTTATACAAAATAGGATGATCTAGTAGTTTAAGAAGGTTTTCACCATGTATCATACAATTGTGAACCATACCTTTATCAAAACGATCACTATTTGAACGAAGGTTTTTTTCTGTCGCTTGTAGTAATTCACATTTTAGTTTTGAAATTAAATCAATTGACAAAACTGAAGGGATTATTGAAATTCCATTTTTCATAAAATCTTCGTTTGTTTTCATGTTTACATTCCTATTTAACCAAAATTATTCTTAAATATTTATACAGAGAGGATGACATGGGTAAAAGTGACGTTAGGTATTGATTTATTTTTTCTGCTTCTTCAGGACTATTATTATGAAATATTGAACCTTGGTTTATGTACCATTCATATTCGATATGACATTCCTTGAATCCGATTTTCGTTGCTATATGTCGCACTTCACTTTCGAGAAATCCCTTTTTATAAGTTTTTATAGGTTCTGCTTTAGCTAACAGTTCTGGGTCAATGCCGAATTTCTTTTCATAATGAGAACCATTATGAAGCCCTGCCTGGATTTCTCGGGTTATAATTGAATTGTGCGTTATATCTTTTTTCTCAGCGCGTTCTAGTGCTTGAATGAACATTCTATTTGGATTTAAATCTGTATAAAATACGCCATTGCTGGCTAATACTCTATAAACTTCCTCCAGAAATATTTCATAGTTAGCTAAGTGGTCCATAAATGAATAAGCTGTTGCAAAAGTAAAACTATTATCTGGGTAAGGCGTTGCTTCAGCAATACTGTTAGTTAAAGTGATGTTGCCATTTGATATATCAACCTCATCCATCATTTCTTGAGTTATGTCTACACCATGAACTTCATCAAACAAGTCTTTGGTTAAGTTTATGATGAAACCTGTTCCACAACCAAAGTCTATTAAGCGTTTTGTCCCCGCTCCATTCTTTATCAATGCCATAATGATGTTTCTTACCTTATCTTGATTTTCCTGTCTAAAATGTGGACTTCTTTGATAGTCACCATTTTTAAGAAGTAGAGTATGGATTTCTCTATTAGAATTTAGAGTTTGATTATGAGTAGCTTCTGACATTGAGCACCTGTGATGTGAATCATAAATAGCTATTTATTTAATATATGAGCGATAGACTCGCGAATCAAGTCGGGTTAGTCGTATTTTTTGAGTAGATATAAGTTTGTTTGACGGGTAGTACTAATAGTATTCAGGGGCGTTGTTGCTCAAATAAGATTGAACCTTCTAGCCTTTTCGCGATCTGATCGTTAAACCGAAACAGTCTGGTCGCATCATGGGCGAAGCAAAAGGTAACATCGTTAACTGGAAACAATACAACACAGTGTTCTGGTTAACTTAAATTGGACACTTTTAATTTAGTATTTTCAAGCTCTACGGATAACTGATCACCGTTGGCTGAATGAAGCCACTCTAAGTTGTAATATTTCGTGTAAGTAACCACATCCTGCAAGGCAAGCTCGCGAACGTTCTGAACACTTATGAATGATCGATTTGAAGATCATATTTAGCAGTGTTCATATATTCTTTTTTAAAGAAAGAGATTAACCCAAATCGAGCTTTAAACTGCTAAATAATCGTTCGGCTACCGCATTGTTCCAGCATGCGCCTATGTCTCCCATGTTTGAGATAGAGCAATGCTCTCTAAGCGTTTCATTATTGAAACGATTAACGCTCAATTGAAAAATATTGCTCAAATATAGCATTCTCGTTATCGAAGTTTACACGGATTTATGCTCAATCTTTTGGGTGGCTTGATTGCCTATTGCTTAAAGCCAGAAAAGTCATCACTAAATCCCCCTGTTGAAAAAACGGGTCTAACGGCAATGGCTTAAACCGATCTCAGATTAACTATGCAATGATGGGGATGTTATTGCTCTATAATTTTCTAGTTTAAGCGAGCGTCATATTTTTGTCGGTTTTGTGGCTTATGGCTTGCGAATTTTTGACGCCTGTTTACAATAGTTGCAATCGATATAGAAAATGTGATGTCGCAAGGTAGCTGAGATTATATGCAGAGATTAGGGATGCAAGCATCCAAAATGGTTTTAGTGTTGGATGGAGAGCCGACGCGAGCAAAAGAGCTTGAAACGGTGCTGGGTTTTATTGGTCAACAGTTTAGCATTTGTGAGCGTAGCAGTATTGAACAGCAACTCAACGGCATTGAAACGGTTATTGTTATCAGTAATGAGACCCCTCAGGCATTTGATATTATCAGCCAGTTTCCTCAGTGCCCTTTTATTAGTGTTGGTGATGGTGACGCGATTGATACAGTACCAAACTTAATTGGCCATTTAGACCGTCCTTTCAGTTATGAGCAGCTGACTCAGCTATTACATCATTGCGATGCTTATCTGACTCATTTACCCGGTAAAGTCTCGCCAGCGAAAAGCGAAAGGTTAAAGCAAAACTTGATTGGTAAAGGGATAGCTATTCAAGAGATCCGCCATCTAATTGAACAGGTAGCAAGTAAAGAAGCCAATGTACTGATCCTTGGTGAATCAGGTACCGGTAAAGAGGTGGTTGCGAAGGCGATTCATGACCATTCACCGCGTAGTGGTGGTCCGTTTGTTCCAATTAATTGCGGGGCGATCCCTCCTGATCTGCTCGAGAGTGAGTTGTTTGGGCATGAAAAAGGCGCATTTACTGGCGCCTTTGCTATGCGTAAGGGGCGTTTTGAATTAGCCGAAGGGGGGACGCTGTTCCTCGATGAAATTGGTGATATGCCAATGCCAATGCAGGTTAAATTACTGCGAGTATTACAGGAGCGCCAGTTTGAGCGAGTTGGTGGTAGTAAAGAGATTCACGCTAATGTCAGAGTCGTGGCGGCTACTCACCGTAAATTAGAACGAATGATCGAGCAAGAGAAGTTTCGAGAAGACTTATATTATCGTTTGAATGTTTTTCCTATTGAAATGCCTTCGTTACGGGAACGCCAAGATGATATTCCACTATTATTGCAGGAATTAGTCAATCGCCATGAGGAAGAACATGCTGCCGTAGTGCGTTTTACGCAACGAGCGGTGGAGTCCTTGATGCAACATCAGTGGCCGGGTAATGTTCGTGAGCTATCGAATTTAGTCGAACGCTTGTTGATTTTGCATCCAAATCAGATCGTTGATGTGAATGATTTACCACCTAAGTATCGGCATATTGAGGCTGATGTTTACGAACCCAATTATAGTCCTGAGTTAGCCGAACGAGATGCCTTGCTCGCGATATTTAGTGATGAAGATGCTTCGGTATTTTCAGAGCCAAACCCAGAACTGTTATTTCCGGTCGAAGATGAGGTCGAATTGGCGGACGATGGCTGGGGAGGAGGGCAGCAATTACCAGATGAAGGTGTCAACTTGAAAGAGTTATTGGCTGAATTGGAAGTCGACCTGATCCGTCAAGCACTTGAGCAGCAAGATGGGGTTGTGGCTCGCGCCGCCGAGCAACTAGGGATGCGCCGAACCACCCTCGTAGAAAAGATGCGAAAATACGGTTTAAATAAAGACGGTTGAGTTATTTCCCATGTAATGCACTGAATAATAGTCTTTTTTTTGTGGCATGATATTTGATTGTACAAGTACTGATAACGGTTTTATGACGCGGAGCAATTGTCATGCCTTCAGTACTTATACAACAGCAACCAGCTAGTCTTTCTGAGCATAATCTCGCTCAAATTTTTGATGTAATGCCCTCTGGCTTGATCTTGCTAGACAATAAAGGTTTTGTCTCTCGCGCTAATCCAGTCGCTAAACAACTGCTGGGAGATGATATTGAGCAGCGGCGATGGGCAGAAGCCGTTCCCAAATTATTTGCACCGAAAGCCGATGATGGTCACGAGTTATCTCTGGTTGATGGGCGGCGAGTTAAGTTGAGCTTGTCCCCATTACAAGATACGCAAGGCCAACTCATTGTTCTCACTGATATGACTCATACTCGGCAATTGCAGGCGAATGTTGCAAAGCTCCAGCGAATGTCAGCACTTGGTAATATGGTTGCGTCATTAGCCCATCAAATTCGAACCCCACTCTCCGCAGCAATGCTATATGGCTCAAATCTTTCTAATAAAACCTTATCCGATGCGTCTCGAGAAAGCTTTCAAATCAAAATGATGGCCCGTTTAAATGATTTAGAAACGCAGGTCAATGACATGTTGTTATTTGCTAAAAGCGGCCAAAAAATGGTTGTGAGTACGGTGTCCGTTCAACAACTATTGGAGCAGTTGCAGGCGGCAACTGATGCTTGTGTTCGCCAATATAAAGTGCGGTTGAGTATCGTTTGTTGTCCGCAAGAGATCGATATTCTGGTGAATGCGAACGCTTTGGTGTCGGCGCTCGCGAATCTTATTGAAAATGCAGCGCAACTTAGTGAAGAAGGTCAAGAGATCCGAGTCTCGGCTGGATTGAGGGAGCATATGTTGGTGATTGCAGTAGAAGATCAAGCCGGAGGGATAGCTATGGACCAAGCGGATAAGATTTTTGAACCCTTTTATACGACCAAGCAAAATGGTACAGGTTTAGGTCTCGCCGTTGTGAAATCGGTGGTTAAGGCTCATCAAGGCGATATTTGTTTAGAGGATACTCCATTAGGGACTCGTTTTTTGGTGAGCTTACCACTTGCTGAACCTTATCATCATGAGCTTGCTGTGGGAGGGCAATAATATGAGTCAATCTAGAATTCTCATCGTAGAAGATGATTCTGGTCTTCGTGAAGCTTTGGTGGATACTCTGTCTTTGGCGGGTTATTTATGTGAACAGGCGAATAGTGCTGAGGCGGCCTTACTCACGCTCGCTGATGAACCGATTGATCTGGTGATTAGTGATGTGCAAATGGGCGGTATGGATGGTTTGAATTTATTAAAAAATATCAAACAGAAATGGCCACAACTCCCAGTATTGCTGATGACTGCTTATGCAAAAATTGATGATGCGGTTTCGGCGATGCGTGATGGCGCGATCGACTACTTATCAAAGCCCTTTGCACCTGAAGTTTTACTCAATCAGGTTGGGCGTTACGCGCCATCAATTAAGGTTGAAAAGCGGGAGCCTATCTACGGTGATCCATCTACCGAAGCCTTATTAGAGTTGAGCAAAAAGGTGGCTGCATCAGAAGCCTCTGTCTTGATTAGTGGCCCTAGTGGTGCAGGTAAAGAAGTACTGTCACGTTATATTCACGATAGCTCGGCACGCGCCGAGCAGCCCTTTGTTGCGATTAACTGCGCGGCTATTCCGGAAAATATGTTGGAAGCCACGTTATTTGGTTATGAAAAAGGCGCTTTTACCGGGGCGATTAAAGCCTGTCCTGGCAAGTTTGAGCAGGCGCAGGGCGGGACTATTTTGTTGGATGAAATCAGCGAGATGGATCTTGCTTTGCAAGCCAAGTTACTGCGGGTGTTGCAAGAGAAAGAAGTAGAGCGTTTAGGCAGCCGCAAGATGATCCAACTTGATGTACGTGTTATCGCAACCAGCAACCGAGATATGCGTGAGATTGTTAGTCAAGGACGATTTAGAGAAGACTTGTATTATCGTTTAAACGTGTTTCCATTATCGTGGCGGCCTCTGAATCAGCGTCCCGGCGACATATTACCTCTGGCGCAGCATTTGCTGTTTCGTCATAGTAAACGTCACTGTGAGCTGAGTTTAAGTGCCCAACATAAGTTATTAAACCATAGCTGGCCGGGCAATGTACGAGAACTGGACAATGTAATGCAAAGGGCGCTTATCTTGGCTAATGCCGAAATAATTGATAGTGACTGCTTGGTGATCGAGAACCAATTAGAACCCAGTCAAATACAATCGGTACTGGCTGAATCAACCGCCAATAGCGAGCCTTTAGGTAATGAATTGCGTCAGCAGGAGCAACAGATTATTTTAGAGACGCTAAAATCCTGCAAAGGAAAGCGTAAAGATGTGGCCGAAAAGTTAGGAATTAGCCCAAGAACCTTACGTTATAAACTGGCTCGAATTAAAGACTCGGGGATTGAGTTGCCAGCTTAACTTTAAGTGCATCGGCCTACCGGTGTTGGTAGGTTGAAGACTTAAGCACCAACATCATGCATGCGCTAGGCTGTTTGCTTAAGCCTAAAACCGCCAAGGAAAATCAAAGCAAGTGCCATAAGCAGGATTGTTTGTGGCTCAGGAACTGAGCTTGTGCCTATGCTGAGAGTATAAAGTTGGAAATACTCGTTGCTGTGGGTTGCGCCGTCTTGTTCTCTGACTTGAATTTTGTTGAAGGGGGCGTTGATAAAACCCATAAATAACTCAATATTGAAGAAGCGGTGGTGAACATCGTTTGGCCGATATTGCTCTCATCATTGAAAAAGTTGATGGTGAAGGTACTGGCTTTCGAGTCGTCTTCATCGCCAGAGGCAAGCGCCTGAAATAGTATGTCAAAGTTTTCATCGTCATTAACGCCCTAGGATAAGCCATCTCAGACCCTCGTTGAGGTGTAAAGATATGTGGACTGGTTGCGGGGTTACCAACAGCAATTGGCATTGTTGATAGTGATGTTGCCACTTTGACTAACAAGATATTGATTGGTTAAGCCAGAACCTCTTGCGAATTGCTCCTGCTGCCACGTATTGCCGCCAGAGGCTGTGGTGGTAATATTGGCAGAAAGGGGGTGTGAAACAAGTAACAAAACTGTCGCGATCAAAGGAAATTTTTCATCGAAAATTAATCATCTTTATTGAATTTTTATATAAGCTTTTTAATTTATAGTTTCTTTTGTTTTTACGTGTTATCTAAATCAAAATCATTGATGTATAAGGTTTTTATTCTGGCTGGCTCGTAACTTTTTATTAAAATGTGCTTGTTATCAAAAAAGCTGAAGCGAAATATTTCCATTTCACGTACAATGAGGCGCATTTTTAGCTGGGGCCTTTTAGGCTCATGTTGTTTCATGTTGAGGGGGACTGATGACTCAAAACGTTCCGGTAGTGACTATCGATGGTCCAAGTGGGGCAGGTAAGGGAACTCTATGCCAACGTTTAGCGAAGCATTATCAATGGCAATTGTTAGATAGCGGTGCCATTTATCGGGTATTGGCGCTTGCGGCCATTCATCATAACGTAGAATTAGACAATGAAGAGGCCTTGAGTTTATTAGCCGCACATTTAGATGTCCGTTTTGAAGCGCAGGATGGTCAAACCATCGTGATTTTAGAAGGTGAAGATGTCTCTTTGGAAATTCGCCAGGAAACCGCGGGGAATGCAGCATCTAAAGTGGCCGCTTTTCCGCGAGTAAGGGAAGCGTTGCTGCGGCGTCAACGTGGCTTTAAAGCTGCACCCGGTTTGATTGCCGATGGTCGCGATATGGGAACAGTGGTATTTGTTGATGCTCCCGCTAAGATTTTTTTGGACGCTAGTGCGGCAGAACGCGCGCAACGACGTTATAATCAGTTGCAAGATAAAGGCTTTGATGTTAGTTTTGACCACCTTTTGAGCGAAATTGAAGAACGAGACCAACGAGATAGAAACCGTTCGGTTGCTCCTTTAGTTCCTGCTCAAGATGCGTTAGTCATTGATTCTACGTCACTTTCTATTGATGACGTCGTTTCAATGTCGATAGATTTTATCGACAAACAATTAACCCAGTAATCACTGGGACTTGGTGCGCCTATAACATGGATGAAATAGGTGTTTATTATTAACCCCATTTAGCGGGATTGCTGAGTGGCCGTTTCTATATGTGTAAATTATAAAATGACTGAATCTTTTGCTCAACTCTTTGAAGAGTCTCTACAGAATTTGGAATTTCGTTCTGGTTCTATTGTTAAAGGTACTGTAGTAGGTATCGAAAACGGTATGGTATTAGTAGACGCTGGCCTGAAGTCAGAATCTGCAATTCCTGCCGAGCAGTTTAAAAATGCTGCTGGTGAATTAGAAATTGAAGTCGGCGCGGAAGTTGATGTAGCCCTTGACGCAGTAGAAGATGGTTTCGGTGAAACTGTTCTTTCTCGCGAAAAAGCGAAACGTCATGAATCGTGGATCCAACTTGAGAGTGCTTACGAAGAGCAAGCAACGGTTGTTGGTATCATCAATGGCAAAGTTAAAGGCGGCTTTACAGTTGAAGTTAACACCATCCGTGCATTCTTGCCTGGTTCACTAGTTGACGTTCGCCCAGTTCGCGATACCGCTCACCTAGAAGGCAAAGAGCTTGAATTTAAAGTTATCAAGCTTGACCAGAAACGTAACAACGTTGTGGTATCTCGTCGTGCTGTTATCGAAACTGAAAACAGTGTTGAACGTGATCAACTTCTTGAGAACCTACAAGAAGGTCAAGAAGTTAAAGGTATCGTTAAGAACCTTACTGACTACGGTGCATTCGTTGATCTTGGCGGTGTTGACGGTCTTCTACACATCACTGACATGGCTTGGAAACGCGTTAAGCACCCAAGCGAAATTGTTAATGTTGGTGATGAAATCAACGTTAAAGTACTTAAGTTTGACCGTGAGCGCACACGTGTATCTCTAGGTCTTAAACAGTTGGGTGAAGATCCATGGGTAGCAATTGCTAACCGTTACCCAGAAGGTGCTCGTCTTGAAGGTCGCGTAACTAACTTAACTGACTACGGTTGTTTCGTTGAAATCGAAGACGGTGTTGAAGGTCTAGTTCACGTTTCTGAAATGGATTGGACTAACAAAAACATCCACCCATCTAAAGTTGTTAACGTGGGTGACCTTGTTGAAGTTATGGTACTTGATATTGACGAAGAACGTCGTCGTATCTCGCTTGGTTTGAAACAGTGTAAAGTTAATCCATGGGAGCTATTCGCTAGCACTCATGATAAAAACGACAAAGTTTCAGGTAAGATCAAGTCTATCACTGACTTTGGTATCTTCATCGGCCTTGACGGCGGTATTGACGGCCTTGTTCACTTATCTGACATCTCTTGGGATGCTCAAGGTGAAGAAGCGGTTCGCGACTTTAAGAAAGGCGACGAAATCGAAGCTGTTGTACTACAAGTTGATGCAGAACGTGAGCGTATTAGCCTAGGTGTTAAGCAGCTTGCTGAAGACCCATTCAACAACTACCTTGCAGATCTTAAGAAAGGTGCTCTAGTTAACGGTACCGTGACTGAAGTTGATGCGAAAGGTGCAACTGTTGAACTAGCTGGTGGTGTTGAAGGTTACTTACGTGCTGGTGATGTAAGCCGAGACCGTGTTGAAGATGCTTCACTGGTTCTTTCTGTTGGCGACAAGCTTGAAGCCAAGTTTGTTGGTGTTGACCGTAAGAATCGCGTAATCAGCCTTTCTATCCGTGCTAAAGATGAAGCGGATGAGAAAGAAGCAATGGCTACTCTGAACAAGAAAGAAGATGCTCAGATTGGTAACGCAATGGCTGACGCGTTCAAATCAGCGCTTAAAGGCGAATAATCAACAAATCTTATAGATTTAATTGATTGAATATTGGGGGGGACTTGTCCCCCCCAAGTTCTTTATCTACACTGGTATAAGTTCCCTTTATCAATAGCTTGGAGAATCCATGACTAAATCTGATTTGATTGAAATACTCGCGAGTAAACATATTCAATTTACCAGTAAAGAAATTGAGTCGGCGATTAAAGAAATTCTAGAGCAAATGACTAGCTCTTTGCAGGAAGGCGATCGGATTGAGATCCGTGGTTTTGGTAGTTTTTCTCTGCATTTTAGAGCACCACGGGTTGGGCGAAATCCTAAAACGGGTGAAAAAGTCGAACTCTCTGGAAAGCACGTGCCTCACTTTAAACCCGGTAAAGAATTAAGAGAACGAGTAAATATAGGTCTATAGTATTGTTTGTTGTACAAATAGACGATCTTGGCTGGTTAAATTAAGGTGATTACTGCATAATTTCCCTAGCTTTTATTTGGCTTAGGAGGTTGTGTGAAGGCGATATTTTCTACCTTACTTTTAGTTGTATTGTTTGTGCTTGCTTTAGCGCTTGGCGCTCAAAACGAACAGATCGTGAGCGTAAATTATCTTATTGCAGAATCAAGTATACGGCTATCATGGTTAATGGCTGGCCTCTTTATTAGTGGCTTCGTTTGTTGCTTGTTGTTCTTGTTAGCTTTTTATACCCGTATTCGGATAGAAAAAGTCAGCTTGAAGCGACGTTTAGTTAAGCAGCAGAAACAGTTGAATAAGTTGCAGAACGAGACGGTCAAGGATAATTAATGCTTGGCTTGTTGTTTTTGCTATTACCTGTTGCTGCGGCCTACGGCTGGTATATGGGCCAGCGCAGTGTTCGACAAAATCAACAACAACAAGCCAATCATGTTTCTAAACAATATGTTGAAGGTTTAAATCTACTCTTAGCCAATCAGTCTGACAAAGCGGTCGATTTATTTATTGACTTGCTTCAGGTTGATGCCGAAACCATCGATACTCACCTCGCCTTAGGTAACCTTTTTCGACAACGCGGAGAAGTTGACCGAGCTATTCGCATTCATCAGAATCTTATCGCCCGAGAAGGGATCGATATTGAACAGCGTAACTTAGCCCTACAACAACTTGCGAAAGACTATCTTGCCGCAGGTTTATTCGACCGCGCAGAAGCCTTATTGTTGGAATTGCAAGACGAGCCTGACTATCGGCAGTTGGCACTTAAGCAGTTGTTGAATATTTACCAGCAAACCCGAGAGTGGCAGCAAGCCATCGATATTGCGAAGAAACTTAGCCCTAAAGATCTTTCAGATGTGGCCCAACAAATCGCTCATTTTTATTGTGAACAAGCTCAAGAGTATGAAACGGCAGGCAAAACCTCCAAGAGTTTAGCCTTGCTTAAGAAAGCTTTATCTAGCGATAAAAATTGTGTTCGTGCAAGTCTCCATTTGGCGCAAATTCAAGCCAGCCAAGGGGATTATAAGACTGCGTTAAAATATCTTAATCAGATCCCAGAACAAGATATTGATTTTGCTCCTGATGCTTTAGCCATTTATAAGCGATGTAGTGAGCAGTTAGCAAAGCCTGAATATTACCGGGAATTTTTGGAATATAGCCTTGCGATTAAAGGGAGTGCTAGTGTGGTCGTTGAGCTTTCCGCGTTATATCAAGAAATGAATGGTGCTGAACAAGCTCAAGATTTCTTGGTTGACGAATTAAAGCGCCACCCTACTATGAAAGGATTTCATCATTTAATGGGGCTTCATCTTGATTCTGCTGAAGAAGGCCAAGCCAAGCAGAGCTTACAGGTACTAAGAAGCCTCGTGACCCAACAGTTAAAAATTAAACCTCATTATCAATGTCGACGTTGTGGATTTTCGTCGCATTCTATTTATTGGCACTGTCCCTCGTGTAAAAGCTGGGGCACAGTGAAACCGATAGTCGGGTTAGATGGAGAATAGAGTTAATGCAAGATCCGAAAGTATTAGTCGCCTTAGATTATGCCGATCTAAAGCAATGTATGGCCTTTGTTGAACAATTAGAGCCCGGCTCTTGTCGACTCAAGGTGGGTAAAGAAATGTTTACCTTGTTTGGTCCGCATTTAGTGAAAGAGCTTCATCAACGAGGGTTTGAGGTGTTTCTTGACCTTAAATTTCATGACATCCCCAATACAGTGGCTAAGGCTGTTGCAGCAGCGGCTGAGCTCGGGGTGTGGATGGTGAATGTTCATGCTAGCGGTGGCCGCAGAATGATGGAAGCAGCCAAAGCGGCATTAGTGCCATTTGGTGACAAAAAACCTAAGCTAATAGCGGTTACGGTGTTAACCAGTATGGAGCAAGCCGATTTAGCTGAGATAGGGATTGATTTAGATCCGCAGCAGCAAGTTGAGCGCCTTGCGACCTTAGCCAAGCAGTGTGGTCTTGATGGGGTGGTCTGTTCTGCGCAAGAAGCCGCTGCATTGAAGGCGATGTTAGGTAATGATTTTTCACTGGTTACGCCTGGTATTCGACCAGAGGGGAGCGCTCCAGGCGATCAACGACGAATCATGACACCTTCGCAAGCGATGGCTGTCGGTTCCGACTATTTAGTAATTGGCCGACCGATAACTCAAGCAGAATCGCCGGCACAAGTGTTGTCGTCAATTAACCAGCAGCTATTGGACTGAACGGTTTCGCCATAAAGGCAGCCATGATAGTGGTGCTAGGCTAAGGCCAATTAAGGTATAGATGAGATGAGCATCAATAGCGATATCGATGCCTATCATTTGTTTTATCCATGGGTCAGCACCATAGATTTGTTCGAATAATAGTTTCATCGCTAAGCCTAGCACAACAACCATCCCAATTTTTGCTCTGCCCTTGATGATATCAATACAGGCCGCATAGGCGATTAAGCCATGGATGAGAGCTGACAAACCAACATACTCGCTGTAAGGTCCATAAAGTAGGGCATAGCCCCCTAAACCAGAAATAATTAAACTTAATTGTAAAAACTGCCGGTTAGAGAGGCGATCATTGTAACAAAAATAAATGAGGATGAGGGCCGCAATATTCATCAGCCAATGGGTAAAATTGTTATGGCAAAAGTTACCACTTAGTAGGCGCCAATAGTGACCACCTAAAATGGCGCTACGTTGCCAACTGGCGGTATCGGCATGGGGTAACAATAACCACGAAACACTTAACATGAGCCATAAGAACCAATGTTGCTTTAGGATTAGTTTAAACATTAAAGTCCATAGTTTGCAGGGTTAAAGCGCGCAATTGGATTATCCCATCTCATAGTCTATCGGATCGGTGACTTGATTTAAGTGAAAGGCTTCTAGTCTTTCCTGACAGGCGCCACACTTACCGCAGGCTTGCTCTCTGCCATTATAGCAAGTCCATGTTTTGCTATAATCTAGTTTCATCGCTAAGCCATCTGCTAGGATTTCTACTTTGGATAGTTCTAGGTAGGGGCTTATTACCTCAACTGCCTGATAGTTGGCGATAAGACTAACATCATTCATTTTTTTGACGAATTCTGGACGGCAGTCAGGGTAGATGGCATGGTCTCCAGAATGCGCGCCGTAAAAGACTTTTTTCGCACCGATTGAAACGGCATAAGCTATTGCTAACGACAGTAAAATCATGTTGCGGTTAGGGACCACTGTCGATTTCATGGATTCTTCTTGATAATTGCCTTCCGGTATATCGATGTCTGAAGTGAGCGAAGAGCCAGCAAGTAACTGATTGATACTACTAATATCGACAATCTTATGGTCAATTGCTAAGTCTGAGCAAACATTTTTGGCAAAGTCGAGCTCTTTGAGATGGCGTTGTCCATAATTAAAGCTTAAGGCATAAGCTTGTAAGCCTTGCTGTAAAGTTTTATGCAGCACGGTATAAGAATCCATTCCACCAGAATAGATAACAACGGCTTTTTCTTTCATTGTTTGCTCTTTAAAATGTGTTTTAATACAGAGTTAGATTCTCGCTTATTATCTATTAGGATACAAATGTCGCAACGCTATTTACCGATCAATGAAATTTTTGAAACCATTCAAGGAGAAGGTTACTACACTGGCGTTCCCGCTATATTTATTCGTTTGCAAGGATGCGATGTTGGTTGTTCGTGGTGCGATACAAAGCATACTTGGGGGTTTGAACCCTCACAACAGTGCGAGTTTGGTGAGATTATCGGTGTGTCTGGGGATAAGCCGCGTTGGGCCAATGCTTCTGTAGAGAACTTAGTGGCACAATTACAAACGTATTCGGCAACGCATGTGGTGCTTACTGGTGGTGAGCCCTGTATTTATGATTTGAGAGACCTTTGTGAACGCTTGTTACAACGTTCTTATACGGTGCAAGTTGAAACCAGTGGCACTTACCCTATTTTAGTTAGTAGCAAGGCTTGGGTCACTGTATCTCCCAAAGTGGCGATGCAAGGAGGCAAGCCTATCCTTGAGCAAGCTTTGTTGCGGGCTGATGAAATAAAGCATCCCGTGGCCAGAGAAAAAGATATTGAGAATTTGCATGAATTGTTGTCTGGCGTGTCTGGTGATAAAGATTTGACGATTTGTTTGCAACCTATAAGCCAACAAGCTCGTGCCACTCAATTATGCATTCAAACTTGTATTAAGAATAACTGGCGTTTGTCATTACAAACCCATAAATATCTGGGAATAGATTAATCTGTCTATTGTTACTTTCTAATTAAATAAATTTCAGCGTAATTAAGGATTATTATGGCTATATTGGTTACTGGTGGTGCCGGATATATTGGCAGTCATACTGTCGTTGAGTTATTGACCCAAGGTGAAGAGGTTATTGTGGTCGATAATTTGTGTAACTCACATCTTGCCGCACTCGACCGAGTGGAGCAAATAACAACAAAAAGACCTATTTTCTATCAACTTGATGTTATGGATAAATCGGCATTAGATGCCGTTTTTAGTAAGCATGATATTAGTGCGGTTATTCATTTTGCAGGCTTAAAAGCAGTGGGGGAATCGACAACGATACCCTTGCATTATTATCAAAATAATGTATCAGGAACCTTAACTTTATGTGAAGTGATGGCAAAGTATCAGGTTAAAAATTTAGTATTTAGTTCTTCTGCGACGGTATATGGCGACCCACACGAGGTTCCCATCTTAGAAAGTTTTCCGACTGGTGCGACAAATCCTTATGGTCGTTCTAAATTGATAGTAGAGCAAATGTTAGGGGATTTATATGCGTCAGACAATAGTTGGAATATTGCTTTGTTACGCTATTTTAATCCAGTTGGTGCACATCCATCGGGTTTAATCGGTGAGGATCCAAATGGTATCCCTAATAATTTGGTGCCTTATATTACGCAGGTTGCAGTGGGTCGCCTAGCACAATTGAGTGTCTTTGGTGATGATTATGATACCGTTGATGGTACTGGGGTGCGTGATTATATTCATGTGGTTGATTTGGCCAAGGGGCACTTGAAGGCGCTTACGAAGTTAGCAACTAAACCTGGGTTAGTCACCTATAATTTGGGCACGGGACAAGGCTATAGCGTGCTGGAAATGATTAAAGCTTTTGAAGCAGTCTCAGGTGTGACGATCAACTATCAAATTTCAGCTCGTCGTCCCGGAGATATTGCGAAGTGTTACTCTGATCCGAGTCTGGCCAAACAACAGTTGGATTGGCAAGCAGAATTAACCTTGGATAATATGGCTGAAGATTCTTGGCGCTGGCAGCAAGCAAATCCGCAAGGATTTAGTGCTTAACTATAATAAATAAAAGCGAGCTTTAAAGCTCGCTTTTCAATTACTTAAATAAGGAAATCCGCTTTGGTTTTGCCTTCATTTTTAATCGCTTTTTGAATCGGTGAAGGTGTGCGGCCTTGTCCGGTCCAAGTTTTCTCTTCGCCATTTTCGTCTACGAATTTATATTTTGCAGGTAATGGCTCGCGTTTTTTTCTTTCTTTAACGGGAGCTTGTTCAATCATCGATAATAATTCATTCGGATCGATGCCATCTTGTTCTAGTAAGGCTTTGTATTTTTCTAATTTTTCTTGTTTTTCTCGTTGTTGCTGTTCTTCTTCAGCGCGAACTTGGTAACGTTCATCTAAAATAGATTTAAGCTTGTTGTAGCTTTCTTCTATCTGTTCAATTGATAATTCTTTAGTCGCCGCTTTCAGGCTTCTAGCATTTAAAAATACTTTGATAAAATCGGTCATGTTTGTCCCGCTTATATTAATTAGCTTTATTTAATCGACATCTAAATTTTAATTAGATCTATGCGCTTGTCAATTATGTCTTTATAAATAATGAAATGAATATTTAAATAGGTCGCTTTTTCCTTTTAAAGTTTAGGTTGAAAATTCTGTATATAAGGGTAAAATCCAGCTCCTAACGCTAGTATGTAGAGGTGCTCTGACCAAAAGTAGTGCAAAATGGGGTGATGCCATTGGTTTTGTACAAAAGGGGTCAGTGCCGAAGTAATAGGTGCTATCAACGCCGATTGCTGGTGCAGTATTTAATAGATGCTGCATTGTCATAGTAAAAACTATGGAGAGCTACAGGGTTTTTAGCTGCATCAAGTGCGGCGGGCTCGGTTTGCTCTCAGAAATAATAGACCGAGAAGCCATGCAAACACTTTCTTATTCAGATTCTTTATTGTCAATTTTGCCGCCAACTATTGCCTTATTAGTGGCGCTAATAACCCGTCGCGTTATTACCGCCCTATGCTGTGGTATTTTAAGTGGTGCATATTTGCTCAGTGACTACTCCATTAATGATAGTTTTGTTTATCTATCTCAACTAGCTGTAGGCTTGGTTTGGGATGAGGGCGAAGCTAATTTCTGGAATTTGCAAATCATTCTGTTTTTATTATTGCTGGGGGGGATGACCAGTTTAATGAGTGCAGCTGGCTCCACTCAAGCCTTTGCCGAATGGGCAAAACGAAGAATTAAAACTCAGCGCCATGCCACCATCGCCACTGCTTTATTAAGCTTTGTGGTATTTGTGGATGACTACTTTCATAGTTTGGCGGTTGGCAGTGTCGCTCGTCCGCTCACCGATCAGGCGGGCGTCTCGCGCGCCAAGCTTGCTTATTTATTGGATTCTACTGCGGCGCCGGTATGTGTATTGATGCCTTTATCGAGTTGGGGCGCTTATATCATTGCTTTGGTTGGAGGCTTGTTAGTCAGTCATGGAATCACCAATATTACGCCCTTAGCGGCTTTTGCTACCATGATTCCCTTAAATTTTTATGCAGTTTTTGCTTTACTAATGGCCCTAACTGTCGCCTATTTTAATCTGAATATTGGTCCCATGAAGCAACATGAAGATGCGGCCGCGGCGGGGCAGTTATTTGACCCAGCCAAGGGCACGCCACCAGGCAGCATAAACCATGACTTTCAAGCGAGTAATGGCTCACCTTTAGGCTTGGTATTACCGATCATCATATTAACGTTGGTCACTTTTAGCTGTTTTGTTGTAACTGGTGCAGCAACGATTGAATCGCAGGTCTCCTTTAGCCTGTTACTGGCATTGGAAAATACAGATGTTACTTTATCGCTGGTGATTGGAGGTGCTGCCGCATTGTTGCTAAGTATGGGCTTTGCTGCCAAACAGAGTTTAAGCCTGCAGCAGATTATTAATGCTCTCTGGCTTGGTATTAAAGCGATGAGCCCGGCGATTGCTATTCTGTTGTTTGCTTGGTCAATTAGTGGTGTGATTGGTGATATTGAGACGGGTAAATACTTGGCCTCGAGACTCACTGGTTCGATAGATCCAAGCATGTTACCAGTGTTGCTGTTTATTCTTGCTGGTGTGATGGCTTTTGCTACGGGTACCAGCTGGGGGACATTTGGTATTATGCTGCCCATTGCTGCAGACATGGCGGTGGCCAGTGATGTGAGTCTCATATTGCCGATGTTGTCGGCGGTGTTAGCTGGGGCGGTTTTTGGTGATCATTGCTCGCCGATTTCGGATACCACTATTTTGTCATCGACAGGTGCTGCCTGTCATCATTTAGACCATGTGGCGACTCAACTTCCCTATGCTTTATTAGTTGCATTGATCAGCATTGCTAGTTACATCGTGATGGGAATCACCGGAAATGTGATGGCGGCCTTATCGATTGGTCTAGGCTTATTTGCTATCTCCACCGCGGGTTTATATTATCTGCAGCAAACACCTGTCAAAGCTTAAAGGCTAGGCAGATCGAACAATAATTTTAGGGACTTTGTTGTAGATGGCTTCATTACATTTTAAATATGCGGCAATGAATTCGGGAAAATCGACTCAATTAATTCAGGCTCATTTTAATTATCAGGAGCGAGGCATGAACCCATTGGCTTTGCTTCCTGCAATGGATACAAGAGATGGTGAAGGGATCATCAAGGCTCGAGTCGGCTTGTCACTGCGTGCCGAAACTTTTTGCACACAACAAGATCTGTTTGAATTAGTACTGACTAAACAGCGCCAACAGTCTTTAGATGTGGTGATAGTTGACGAAGGGCAGTTTTTAAGTCGCGCTCAAGTCTACCAACTTGCAAACGTTGTTGATGAGCTAAATATACCAGTCATGGTTTATGGTTTGAAAACGGACTTTTTAGGGGAGTTGTTTGAGGGGGCTTATCATCTGTTATGCTTGGCAGATAAACTTGAGGAACTGAAAAGTATTTGTTGGTGCGGCAACAAAGGGCATTTCAACGCCAGAATAGATCTCAATGGACAGGTGGTTCATGAAGGTAAACAGATCGAAATTGGTGGTAATGAGCGTTATGTCTCTTTATGTCGTAAGCATTTTATTCAAGGGAATGCGGGAGAGCATTAAGGCTTATTGATCTTTGGTGGGTCATTTAGAGAGTGCGTCGTGGCAACGGCGCTCAGCAGATTTAAGTTCCATTAATACAACTTGAATATCTTCTAATTGCTGCAATAAGCTGTGTTTTCTCGATTTTATTTTTTCGATCAATTGCAATACCTCATCACTGTTATTTAGTTTGGCATCGTAAAGATTAAATAATTCTCTGATTTCACTTAGCGAAAATCCTAAACGTTTACCTCTTAAAGTGAGTTTGAGTCTTAATTTGTCATGTTTGTTATAGAGACGTTTGTTGCCAAGGCGCTGTGGCTCAAGCAATCCTTGGTCTTCATAATAACGAATACTGCGGGTACTAATGGCAAATTCTTTGGCAAGTTCACTTATGGTAAATAATGTTGAGCTACGACTCATGTTTCCTCTGTTAACGGTTACTTTTCGAGGGGAATTAACGGGCTTGCTCAAGCCTCAGTAAAAGGTAGCCAGACTTAACTGACTACCTAAATTTAAATGTCTAGAAGCTATGGTTATATTGCATCGCAAAGATGTAAGCATCGCCTTTTGAGATAAATTCTACACCTTCTTCGTTAAAGCCACCTTCTTTACCTTGTATATAAGTAAACCCGGTATCGAAGCTACTGTACTCACTTAAGCTATAGGTAAATCCTAGTCCGTAATTGTAGCGATCATTATCGGGGATGCTGATGGTTTTATGAGTGCGCGAAGGACTTTGGTCGTAAGCCATTCCTGCGCGTAACTGCCATTGTGGGTTCAGGTACCAAGTGCCACCCAGTGCAAGTCGATAAGAGTTACTAAACTTCTCGTCTTTTTGCAACATCGTCGTGCCTTCAGAGTTGGTTGCTCTGATCTCCTGAAAGGTGCTCCAACCGGTCCATAAGTAGCTGTAATGAATTGCAAAGGCCTGATTTAATCGGTGATATCCAGAGAATTCAAAAATGTCGGGCAGGTTCAGGGTGAGCTCTCCCGGGATCACTTGTCCCCCAGTACCATAGGGGTTACTACTTAAGCCTTCAGGGATCTCTGAAAAGTAATCCCCGTCAAAGTCCAAGTCGACTTTAGAACGATAACTCACTCCAAAACGGTGGTCTTGATTAATTTCCCACATTGCACCAATGTTCCAGCCATACCCCCAACCATCACCCTCTACTGAGGCTGCGGTACCCGTCGCGGGAAAGGGACTACTACTACTGCCAAAGTTACGGATCAGCTTGGCGGTACCGTAAACAGCATTTACGCCGGCGCCAATGCTAAGCTGGGAATTAATTCGATAAGACACATTTGGGTTAAAGCTCATTGTCACCAGTTCGGTGTTACCACCGATCTTACCTGCAGCATAGTCACTGGGGTATTCGGTTGAAAGCCCAAAATTGGTAAATAGGCCAACTCCCCAAGCCCACTTGTCATTCAAGGGTTGAATGAAATATCCAGCAGGGACCAGTGCACTAGGAGCGACATCTTGATTGCTTAAGGCATTATCAAGACTAGCTACGCCATTGTTACCTTTTACATAAACGTCGGGCGAGATGTAGCTGAGCGCTCCAGATACGGCAATGCTGTCAAACATCGACATGGCTGCTGGATTACGAGCGAGAACTGCAGCATTGTCGGCGATTGCAGCTTCTCCGGCAAAAGCGCGGCCTAAACCGCTTGCGGAGTGTTCAACTAACTGAAAACCTGCCGCGTGTATCTGTGTTGCGGTTAGTGCACTTGATGCGGTGATAAGCGCGAGTGGCAATATCCTTATCTTCATCGTTTCCCTCTCTAATACGGCAAAAGTTTATCGTTATGGGTCTTGGTTAAGCTTTGCTTATCTATATTGCTCCATTTTTTCAGGCTAAAAACGGTTTAGCTGAACTTTTAAAGCAAACAAACACCGTGAATGATTGTTTGCTTAAGTCGCATTCTTCGACCCTACTTGCTCTGTTTTGTATCAAGCGCTGACAAACAGTTGCAAATAATCTCGAAAGATAAGCAGGCCTCTAGTGAGCTGACCTCTGACCAGATTAAGAGAAAATGAACAAAATGTTAAGCTGATGTTAATTGAGAATGTTAAAAGTTGGAGCTAACGCACAAAGTTAAACAAGTGTTTGATAATGATATTGGCCGATGTGGAGTGCTTGAGCTTGCCTCAATAAAAGAAATACTTCTAATAAAATAGTAAGTTAAGCTGAGTTCTCAGCTTAACTTGATGACTAAATCGATTGATTAAGGTCTTGAGTTAAAATTTCTACCGATTTTTCTATTGGTTCGTTGCGCTCACCAACCACGACTAAGCTGGCGTTTTGTAAGCGGGTGACGGTGCCGCGCATCTTTTTGTCAGCAAAATTTTCTTCCATCGCTAACTCTGTGGATTGAGGAACCACAAAGACATTAATGTTCGAGCCCATCTTGCCTTTCATCACCATATGAAAGGCTGGGCTGCCACCATAGGAGCAATGATTCACATAAACCACTTCACCGGGCAGTTGTTTAAAACTGGCTCCGTAGCGTTCAAGCTTGGCATTTACGGTTTGCAGGGATGGCTGCTCATCGACCCCGTTAATAAAGGGCATTTCTTCGTAAACATGGTTCAGGGCTATTTGCCCAATGTCTCCGGGAGCGGTTGTGTGCCAGTTTATCAAGCTAAAACTTAAACCCAGAACAAAGGCGACAGAGGCGGCCATTGCCATATGAAAGCGGGTTTTACGGCGGTAACGCGATTGTGAATCGTCAAAACTCTGGCGTAAAATGAGCCGTTCAGCAAGCCCTTCTGGAACCTCCACGTTGAAAGCTTGTTCCAGTTTATTTTCGAAGTGCTGCATTTCGTCATAAAGTTTTTTGTTTTTAGCCGTTTGATTGGCTTCCTGAATGAACGCTTCATCACGCTCACGAGGATTGGTATACAGCTGGCGGCGGAATTCTAGCTCATCCATTACTTTGTCCTCGATTTTGGTTATCTTCTAAGGCGTCTTTTAACTGATTACGCGCACGGAATAAGCGAGTCATAACGGTGTTCTTATTTAGCTCTAACATCTCGGCGATTTCATCTCCATTAAACCCGCCGATAAGTTGTAGTAGCAAAGGCTCTTTATATTCCGGTGCGAGTTTATCAATTTGTCGCCTTAACCACTCATTTTCAATTTGTTGCTCACTCGAAAGTGAGTGGGCATCAGCGACCGAATGGTCTTCAATATCCACTAAGTTCAATTGCTTACGTTCAAATCGGCGTGCATTTTCACGTCGCAATATAGTGATCAACCATGATTTAGCGGCCTTTTCATCCTTTAAACTATCGAGCGAACGCCATGCTCGGAGAAAAGTCTCTTGCACAATGTCTTCAGCGATATGTTTGTCACGAACTAACCAGTAGGCGTAACGGTATACATCTCGATTGTATGCCTGAACGAGGGCTTCATAACGTTTTTGTTTTGTTTGCATACCCGATACGACCGAGGTACTAGGATTTTTCTTTCGAAAAAAATTAATTTGCATGTAAATTCCTAGATAATACCTTACCTACTAATCTGTTATGATGACTCACAATAAAACATCCGAGGCTCATGTTATCGTCGCTCCAGTTTCCATGTAGATGGAGTGTTATAACTAAGGCTGACCGTAAAATAAAGGAAAATAGATGAAAACTAAGTTAGAAGAATCTAAAACTTGCTGTTGTGTCGATGTTGGCGCAGTGATTGATGGTGAAGACTGTAGTGTTGTGTTAGAAGAATTATTCGCCGATAAAGCTCAGGCAGAAAGTCGTTTAAATCTGCTGATTGAAAAGGCGCGTAAGGCAGAGTCAGATCCTTGTGAGATAACGAGTGAATTCACAGAAGTAGAAGGTGGTGTTCAACTTAATGCATCATTTACCTTCTGTTGTCAGGCAGAAAGCCTAATTTTTCAATTAGGCTTAAACCGCTAATTGTGATTCATGGATTGAGCGAGGCAAGTGATTGATGGGCTTGCTTTGCTTGATTTTCTAGCGTGTTTTTCATGGCTAAGCAACGCTGATAGTAGTCCTTTAAATCTAAGTCTGGTTGATTCTCTTTGCCCCAGTTGATCGCGCTTAGCTCTGCTTGTAGATCCGAAAACTGTTTTGTAAGCTGCTGTTGGCTTACCCAGCGATTTAACATCTGTTCGGCTAGTTGTGTTTGATTTTGTTGGCAGTACGAGCTAAAGCTTGACCATGAGTCTGAGGGCTGCTCTTTGGCTTGAGTGTGTCGGTCTTTAGAGACCTTATGCTTATGACTCTGTGGTTGATAACGCCACCAAATGAAAATGAGCGCAGCGAGGGTGCTTAACCACGCCAAGGCAAAGAACCAAGTCCATAATGATGTCTTACTCGCTCGCTCGTCGCCCTGCGCTGTGGTGATGGCGCTGGTCGTGCTTGCGGGTGGCATCGAGTTAAGTTGGCTACTCATTGGTGCTGGACTCACTTTAATTTCTCGTTTCTCAATTTCAGCATAGGCGAGCTTATCTTTACTTAGGTCCCACCACGGCAGCTTCCATGCGGGTAGCGTTAATTGGCCACTATTGATGGGGATGAGCGCTACGTGCAGGGTACGCTGCGCAAAAACGATGCCGTCTTTAACGATGGTTCTATCTTGATAGGGTTCGGGGTATACCCGAAAATTATCACCATAATCGAGTTCAATCTCTGGGAGTTGTTTTTCGGTGATACCAGCGACGGTGAGATTAATGATCCGAGTAAAGGCCTGGCCTTGTTGGTAGTCACTTTGTAGCGGCTGAACTTCTTCGCTGAGTAGCAAATCGCTGGACGGTAGCCAAGTTCCAGGAAAGTTAGCTGGCGGCGGGTTTACCTTGAGTGACAGGTTTTGCGCTGCAATATCAATAGGTCTGGTACGATAGTTTCCATCATTAACCAAGCCGCTTAAATGTGCCCCTTTGATGTCAAATTGACCTGCCTTTTCTGGGGTGATCAGCCATTGGCGGATCAAGGTTCGATAGCGTTTTCCATCGACGATTTCTAAGTCTTGTTTGTCATCCCCTAGTTTGTCTATTTTAGCGTTTAGCATGTTAGGGGCAATAATGTTGGCTTGGTCTAAACTATTCGCGACCCAAATTTTACTGGTGTAGCGAACCGGTTGTCCTAAGTAGACTTGGTGTTGGTCGATGCTGACCTCCATGCGCACTTGGTCGTTACTGGGGTCTAGTTTGTCGATAACTTTAGCTTTTAACTTAATTGGGATGGTCGCTTGTCCGCCAATCGTAAAGGAAGGGATCAAATAACTACCTTCTTCACGCACCAACAGGGTGGTAGTCCAGCGGGTTTGGGTGGAAGACTTACCGTTAATACTGGTGTGTTGGCGGCCAGTTGCGGTGCTACCTACCACAAAGTTTTGTCTGAGCAAGACCGACGGGTCAAACTCGTTAACTGGCAGAGTATCATCGGCAACAACCTCTAAAGTAAAGGCTTGGCCAACTGCCACTGGGTTTTGACTGACTGAGGCGGTGACTTTAGTGGTGGCATAACTGCTAAAGCTAAGTAAAAGAGTGAATAGTAAACTGAGCGCTTTCACTTACCAATTCTCCTGATTGTTGCTGGGTTGGCGACGACGTTTTTGATATTCGAGGTACATTTTGTTTCGTAGCAGCAAACTGGGATCATTGGGGAGTGTATTGAGCCATTGCTGTAACTCTTTTTGGTCGAGCGTTGCTTGGTCTTGGGCATTTGTCGGATGAGCCTGCTGCGCTGTTGATGTTTCTGTTGGTTGTTCTTCACTGGCTGGTTGCTCTGCTGCGGACTGTTGGGGCGAGTCTTGGTCCGCCTGTTGTGGTTCTTGTTCTGTTTGTTGCGCGGCAGTTTGTTGTTCGGTCGATTCTGATTCTGAGGAAGACGAGGACTGTTGCGGCGTTTGTTCAGACGACTGCTGCTGGGCCCGCTCTGAGTCTTGAGCTTGCTGGTCTGAGTGTTGTGCCGATTGTTGCTGTGGCGACGGTTTAGATTGCTCAGAATCTTGCTGTTGCTGTTGCTGTTGCTGTTGCTGTTGCTGTTGCTGTTGCTGTTGCTGTTGCTGTTGCTGTTGCTTTAATTTTTCTATTAAAGCCTTATTTTCGGCCGCTTCAGGGAATTTAGGCTGCAAACTTAAGGCTTGCTGATAGGCGTTAATGGCTTGTTGATAATCACCCAATTGGGCAAGCGCATTACCTTGATTAAACCAGCCTGTGGCGCTATGGTCTTGCGCAAATAGCTGTTGGGCTTGCTGATATTTCCCGGCTTTGTAGAGTGCCGAAGCTTGCCATTGTGGATCGCGAAATTGTTCTGCGGCTTGCTGATAGTCACCTTGCTCGAAAGCCTGTTGTGCTTGTTGAGCTTGATTTTGCCATAATTCGATAGCGAAACTGGTTTTGGGCACGCCCAAGCAGGTGATGAATAAACAAACCAAAAGTAGGTCTGCGCGCCGGAGGTTGAGCAACAGCAATAACATGATTAACGGCAATAGCAGATAGCCAATATCTTTGCGGCCTTGCGTTTGTTGCTTAGCACTTTGCTGTGAGTTCGCTTCTCGGTGACGTAAGGATGCTAAATGTTCAATGTCGCTATTATCGGCACTGATAAATTGGCAAATACCGCCAGTTTGCTGGCATAAGGGGAGGAAGTTTTCGGCCTTTATTTCTGGGATCACAATGCTGCCGTATTGATCCTTAAGCATGCTGCCGTCTTCTAAGGGAATGGGGGCGCCTTGTTCGGTGCCTACCGCCAACATCGAAAAACGCAAGTGCTGTTTTTTTAGTATGTTCAGACTATTTTGTATTTGCTGTTCACTTAGACCATCGCCAACTACCACCACATCACCTTGGTCATATCCCGCTTGCTGGATCAATTCGGCAGCTTTACTTAAAGCAAGGGGCAGCATGGAGCCATGCACTGGCATTAATTCTGGTTTTAAATGTGGCACCAAGTTGGCTAAGGTATTGCTATCACTACTCAAGGGGCTCAGCACAAAAGCATCGCCAGCGTAGGCGATTAAAGCGGTCTCGCCGTCTCGCCATTGTTTGAGTAGATCGAGGGCTTTAAACTTCGCTAGTTCGACCCGGTCGGGTTTTACGTCACGGGCGCGCATCGAGTAGGACATATCCATAATTAATACCCGGGCGCTGCCATCTCGATAGAGCGGGATATTATCTGTCACGATACTGGGTCCAGAGAGACTGATAATAATGCAGCCCAATAGACTCGCTAAATGCCATTGTGAGTGTTTTGTATGGCTGGGTTTACTGAGTAAGTATTTCGCCATACCGGGGCTCAGTAGTTGTCCCCAAGCCGATGATTCTCGACGTTGTTTGTTGATTAACAATCCCAGTAATATGGGACTAAGCAGTAACCACTCGGGGCGTAAAAAGCTAAGTGACCACACTAATTTGGCTCCTTGAAGTGAAAGCGGCGATTGAATATTGGACGGGCCAGCATTGCCAACAATAGGATGATCACAAAGGCAAGCGGCCAATAATATAACTCGTACTGTGGCCGGTAATATTGCTGAGCTTCAGAGATTGGATTGAGTGCGCCAATGGTTTGATAAATTTTCGCCAAATCTTCGCTGCTGCGTGCGCGATAGTATTTACCGCCAGTGAGTTTGGCGATTTGTTGCAGGGTGGCTTCGTCTAAGTCATGCGAAGGATTGACTTTACGTGTTCCAAACAAAGTTTGTTGGTAGAGTTCGTCGGCACCAATACCAATGGTATAAATCACCACTTTGTTTTTTGCTGCAATTTCAGCCGCTTGTATAGGCTCAACGGTGCCTGAAGTATTTTGGCCATCGGTTAGCAAAATTAATATCCGCTGTTCCGCGGGATGATCCATGAGTTGCTTGATGCCTTGACCAATCCCCTCGCCGATGGCGGTTCTATCACCCACTAAACCATGAACTAGCTCATCGACTTGAGTAAGTAAGGAATCTAAATCGAAGCTTAAGGGGGAGGCGAGGTAGGCGTGGTCTGCGAATAAAATCATGCCAATTCGGTCACCATGGCGCTGATCAATGAATTCTTTTAATAGGTGTTTTACGACCGTTAAACGGTCTACGCTTTGCCCCTGTAATTGCATATCTTGTACTTGCATGCTTCCCGACATGTCTACCGACAATAGTAGGTCTCGACCTTGTTCGTTAATCCCTTGCGTTTGTTCATCTAACCAAACCGGACGGGCGAGGGCGACCACTAAGCAGCACCATACCAGCCATTTAACGCCTCGCTTTAAGCGGGAGATTTGCGGCTGGAATACCACTTGTGTTTGGGCATATGGAAGGCTGGTATTGAGCAGCTGTTCCACTTGACCTTGTTGCTGGGCTGGTCGATTTCGCTCGATCAGCCATAACAGTGGTAAACATAGGAAGGCATAGGGCCACAGGAATTCAAACATTACTCGCCTCTTTACGACTGGCTTGGTTGGTGATTCCCAAAGGGGGTGAGATTTTACCTGTCAATAAAGTTGCCCAACTGAGCGGAGGAGCAACGTGTTTTAACCAGTACTCACATAAGTGCAGGGTTGCAGGTTCCAAAGCGATGGTTTCTGCGGTATAGAGTTGTCGCTGCCATTCAGCCTCTAAGGCGGTAAACTTACCGGGGGCGCGGGTGAGTTTGCTATCTAAGAAAGCTAACCAAGCCTGGCCAGTGAGAGAGGCGACCTGATGTCGTGGAAAATAACTAAGGGCCACCCGCTTCATTAGGATATTTAGCTGGACCAAATCGATGCTGGGATAGCTTTTTAATTCACGCAGCGCGGTTCGGCGCGTGCTGGTGAGTGTCCAATAGCGCCAGCTAATGAATAATAGGAGCGCTAAAACTACCAGACTTAAGCCTGCGACCAACCACCAACCAACAGCGGGTAAACCGGTTTCCAATTGGCTGGGCAAAATAATATCTTTGAGTGCGGCGAGGGGATTGTATTGCTCAGGCATAGTCTTGCCACTCTAAGGCTGTTGAAAAGTGCTGATGAGGAATTCGAGCTTGCTGTAACATGGCTTGAATGTGTTGCTGGCGTTGACTCGCTCGCTGTTGATATTGCTCCCGAAAGGCTTTGTTATTTGGCTGCAGGTAAGCACTCGAAAGCCCTCGGTTCACTTTTAATTGTTGAGCGCCAGATGTGCTGGGTAGGGCTTGCTCCAGTGGATCGCTGATTTGCCAGGCAAATACTTGATTGTGGTTAGACAAACGTTGGAGTTGCAGCGCGGCGTCTTGGTCAAAGTGATAAAAGTCGCTGATAAGATGCACCTGATAACCAGTTTTAACTAGCTGGCATAGGGTGTCTAGGCTCGTATTCGGTTCCGACGGCGCTAATTGGGCGTGATTGAGCTGTTCAAATTGATGATTGTGTTGCTGGCAGATCACTTGCAATTGATTCAACCAGTGGCTTTTACTGGCGGCGGGTTTTTCATTGTGGCTGTGTTGCCCAAGATGCAACATCATGGCTACTCGCTCACCTAGGCCTTGGGCATACCAGCCCAAACAGGCAGCCAGTTCACTGGCAAATACTGACTTTAATTTATTGCCGCTGCCAAAATACATTGAATGCGATAGATCTAAGAAAATAAACACCGGATGTTCACGATCTTCCCTAAACAGCTTGGTATGAGTCTTCCCCGTTCGTGCAGTCACTCGCCAGTCGATACAGCGAATATCATCGCCCGGTTGATAATGCCGAACTTCATCAAACTCCATGCCTCGTCCGCGAACCTTGCTTAAGCGGTTGCCATGGCGATGACTGGTAATCTGCCGCCATGGCGGCAGGTTGAGATGCAGGGCGCGGGCCTCAATTAACTGCTCAATTGCCAATGTCACCGGTGACTGACGATTGATTTTATTCATTAAGCAAAGGCCACCAATTCGAGTAAACGAGCAATGACAGTATCGGCTTGGATCCCTTTTGCCTGTGCTTGATAGCTGAGTAATAAGCGATGTCTAAGCACTGGGTAGGCGAGTTGTTGGATATCTTCTGGGCTGACAAAATCTCTTCCGTGTAACCAAGCTCGTGCTCTGGCGGCTCTGGCGAGGGCAATACTGGCTCGCGGACTGGCACCAAATTCCAACCATTGACTAAATTCGTCGGTATAGCGTTCTGGTTGGCGAGTTGCGACCACTAAGTCAACAATATATTGAGTGAGGGAGGGGGCGATATGCACTTCGAGAATAGCACGACGCAGGGCAAATAGTTTTTGCTGGGTGAGTGCTTCTGGTTGACGCAGATGAACCTGCTTGGCTTCACGCTCGGTGAGCTGCAAAATTTTCAATTCTGTTTCTGCATCAGGATAGCTCAAGCATAACTTAAACATAAAACGGTCGAGTTGCGCTTCGGGAAGCGGGTAGGTCCCTTCTTGCTCAATCGGGTTTTGGGTGGCCATCACCATGAATAACTTCGGTAGCGCATAGCTTTTACTGCCTACGGTGATTTGTTGTTCAGCCATGGCTTCTAACAATGCCGATTGCACCTTAGCAGGGGCCCGGTTAATTTCATCGGCGAGCACTAAATTATGGAAAATAGGCCCTTTTTGAAAACTGAAGCTCGCGGTTTCTGGATGAAAAATGTCGGTACCAGTTAAATCTGCGGGTAATAAATCAGGAGTAAATTGAACCCGGTGAAAGTCACCTTCAATACACTCCGATAAGGCTTTGACAGCTCGGGTCTTTGCCAGTCCTGGAGGGCCTTCAACCAGTATGTGACCATCGGCGAGTAGGGCGATAAGTAGTTGATCAATAAACTCTGTTTGGCCAACAATGCTTTGATTAAGATAATCGCGAATGGCTGATAAATTGTTATTGCTCATTGCATCCTCTAAATTGTCTGTCGCTTGCGGATAATAAAGCACTCTTGCTTAGGTCTCAAAAAATTTCCTTTAAATTTGGTAATTTAATATCAGTTTTAAGCGCTTGTTTGAAATTTGTAAATAAAAGGTTAATATACTGTCGTGAGGTCTGACCTCTTCATCGATGAAGGATACTTGAATGCACCAACAACAATCTTTAAGCACGGCCAATGGCGCTCGTATCGCCGTAGTCGCCGGTTTGCGCACCCCTTTTGCTCGTCAAGCGACAGCCTACCATGGTGTTCCTGCAGTTGACCTAGGAAAAATGGTGGTGAATGAATTAATTAAACGCGTTGATCTGGATGTGAAGCAGATCCAGCAGCTGGTGTTTGGTCAGGTGGTGCAAATGCCCGAAGCACCAAATATCGCTCGTGAGATTGTGTTAGGTACTCAATTGGATGTCTCAACCGATGCTTATAGCGTGTCGCGCGCCTGTGCCACCAGCTTTCAGGCAGCGGTTAATGTGGCGGAATCGATTATGGCCGGAACCATTGATTGTGGCATTGCAGGGGGCGCTGATTCTTCCTCGGTATTACCCATAGGGGTGAGTAAAACCCTGGCCAGAAGTTTGTTGGATTTGTCGAAGGCTCGCAGCGTTGCCCAGCGCTGGCGTATTATAAAGAAGCTGCGTTTTAAAGACATGTTGCCGGTTCCGCCAGCCGTCGCAGAGTACTCGACTGGAATGTCTATGGGGCAAACGGCGGAACAAATGGCCAAAAAACACGGTATTGCACGTGCCGCTCAAGATCAATTAGCCGTACGTTCCCATCGTTTCGCCCATCAAGCTTGGCAAGAAGGCAAACTTGATGGAGAGGTGATGACCGCCTATTCAGAGCCATATCGTAGCTTTCTGAGTCGGGATAATAATGTGCGTGGTGATTCCAATGAGGAGAAATTGGCTCAGTTAAAGCCGGTCTTTGACCGTAAACATGGTTCCGTTACTGCGGCCAATGCCAGTCCGCTGACTGATGGTGCTGCGGCGGTACTGTTGATGCGCGAAGATAAGGCCAAACAAATGGGTTTGCCTATTTTAGGATATATTCGTAGTTATGCCTTCTCTGCTATTGACGTCCATGAAGACATGTTGATGGGCCCCTCCTATGCAACCCCTATCGCCTTAGATAGAGCTGGAATTAGCTTACAAGATCTGGACTTGATTGAAATGCATGAGGCTTTTTCGGCGCAAACTCTGGCCAATATTAAAATGTTTGCCAGCGATGAGTTTGCCAAGTCGATCGGCCGTGAGAGAGCCTTAGGTGAAATCGATATGGATAAATTTAATGTACTGGGTAGCTCTATTGCCTATGGGCATCCCTTTGCAGCGACAGGGGCTAGAATGATCACCCAGATGTTAAATGAATTGGGCCGCAGAGGGGGGGGGTTAGGCTTAACCACTGCCTGCGCCGCGGGTGGTTTAGGGCTTGCAATGGTATTGGAGGTTGAATAATGGAAGCGGCAAATTTTAGTTTAAGCATCGAAGCGCAGCTTGGGCTGTTAAAAATTGATGTTCAAGGCGATAGCATGAATACCCTTAAAGCTGAGTTTGGCCCTCAGTTAGATGTCATCTTGGCTGAATTGGAAGGGCAAAGCCAGTTAAGAGCTTTGGTTATTTATAGTGGAAAACCGGATTCTTTCATTGCTGGCGCTGATATTAGTATGCTCGACGCCTGCGCGACTGAGCAAGCCGCGCAGGCTCTCTCTCAGGCTGGCCATCAAGTATTCGCGCGTTTAGCTGGCTTACCTTTTCCGGTGATTGCGGCAATTCATGGTCCTTGTTTGGGAGGCGGTTTAGAGCTGGCGCTTGCTTGTGATTATCGTGTTTGTAGTACCGCAGAAAAAACTAACCTTGGCCTACCAGAAGTACAGCTAGGCTTGCTTCCTGGTGGTGGTGGTACTCAGCGTTTACCTAAATTAATTGGTTTACAGCGGGCTTTGGAAATGATGTTAACCGGTAAGCAGCTTCGCCCTAAACAAGCCTTGAAAAGTGGATTGGTGGATGACATTGTGCCGCAGAGCATTTTGCTGGAAGCGGCCAAGAAGTATGTGGGCAAGCCAAAACGGAAGCCGAAGGCTAAGTTGAGTTTGTTATCACGATTGTTGGAAGGTAATCCCTTGGGCCGTCAATTGTTATTCTCGCAAGTGAGCAAACAAACCTTGAATAAAACACGGGGCAATTATCCGGCACCGCCGCAGATTATCGCCTGTGTACGATCGAGTGTTGAGCAAAGCGCTGAGCGGGCTTATCAACAGGAAGCTGAACGTTTTGCAAGTTTAGTGATGAGCCCAGAATCGGCCGCTTTACGTCGTTTATTTTTTGCCGTCAATGCGCTAAAGAAAGATCAGCTGTTTGCTGGGGTTTCTCCCCATCCAGTTGAGCGAGTCGCGGTGCTAGGCGGCGGCTTAATGGGAGCCGGAATTGCCTTTGTCTCTGCCACTAAAGCTAAGGCTCAGGTTCGGATTAAAGATGTCAGTGAACAAGGCGTGGCGGGGGCTTTAAATTATGCCTATCGATTGCTCGATAAAAAGCGGCGACGTCGCTTCATTAGTCATGCTCAATTGCAAAAACAAATGAGTGCGCTGAGTGGAACCACTGATTTTAGTGGTATGAGCAATGCTCAAATGGTTGTTGAGGCGGTATTTGAAGATTTGCCGTTGAAGCAGCAGATGGTTGCTGATATCGAGCAACATTGTCAGCCGAAGACTATTTTTGCCAGTAATACTTCATCCTTACCGATTGCTCAAATCGCGGTAAATGCGGCTCGCCCAGCGCAGGTGATTGGTTTGCATTATTTCAGCCCGGTAGAAAAAATGCCCTTGGTCGAGATTATTCCGCATCAAGGCACCAGCGAGCAAACCATTGTAGATACCTTGCAGTTTGCTCGTCAGCAGGGGAAAACGGCGATCGTGGTGAAAGATGTGGCAGGTTTTTATGTGAACCGTATTTTGGCCCCTTATATCAATGAAGCGGCCCGCTTGTTATTAGAGGGACAAGCGGTTGAACACATCGATAAGACTATGCTTGATTATGGTTTTCCTGTGGGGCCGATGAGCTTGCTCGATGAAGTTGGGATTGATGTTGGCTCGAAGATTGCGCCGATCTTGGAAGCCGAATTTGGCGCTCGATTTAAAGCCCCAGAGGCTTTTGCAAAATTGATTGAAGATAAGCGTTTAGGCAAGAAAAATGGCCGTGGCTTTTACTTATACAGCAAGCATAAAAAATCCAAAGCGAAATCGGTCGACCACGCGGTGTATAAGCTGCTTGGGGTGACGCCACAGCCGGCGATTGAAGCCTCACAGGTGAGTGAGCGTTGTGTTTATATGATGTTAAATGAAGCGGCTCGCTGTTTGGACGAAGGAGTGATCCGCAGTGCTCGCGACGGTGACTTAGGCGCCATATTTGGCATTGGATTTCCGCCTTTCTTAGGAGGGCCATTTCGCGCCATGGACCAGATCGGTATTACAAGATTAGTCGATCAGCTCAGAGCGATGGAAGCGAACTATGGGGAACGATTTAGGCCCTGTGAGTCTTTGCTGAAGATGGCAGAGCAAGAGTTACGCTATTATCCGTAAAGAGCGGTCCAGAGCCCAAGCGAAGGCTTGGGCTCTGCAGCGTTTGGATTTCGCCTAGTTATAACTATACAACTTAGATGCTTGCTGAAATTTGACCCGACTGGTAATTGTATCACCGGTTTCTAAACGATGGGTATTCAGGGCATCCTGATTGTGATTTCCTCCACCATGACTATAAACCACCACCCGGTCACGCTTTTTACTCTTTAAGCTCATCATAAAGCGGACTAAATCCCGTCGTTCTAGTTTTTCAATACAAGCGGCCGCTGCTTGGCGCTGATTAAAGCTGAGATCTTTATTACCAATGCTGACCCAAAAGCGCTGGGCGCGGGTGCGCATGTTACTTTCCCGCTCTAGTATTTGAGCAATTAAACCCTGTTTACTATGACGCCATTGGGCATCACTTAGTTCAAACATCAGTACAGGGAAATCATCGAGAAAATCGTTGATGGCATCAAGCAAGGTTTGTGGGCGGCCATGCGGGGATTGCACATAAAAAATAATCCCAGGGTGGCGATTTAGGGGAAGATTACCGGTGCCAACGATGTAGCCCAATTGCTGTTTGGTTCGTAATTCGTTGAAGAAGGTAGAAGTCATTATATGATTACTGAGGGTATATAGGGCGATATTTTCAGAGCTTAGATCATCACTTTGGTAATAAATCATTAAGGCAGAGTCACTTTGTTGGCAATCAACCTCATATAGCAGTGTACCTTGACCTTGAATACTAATCAGTTTTCGCGGTGTTTCTTTTGAGGGGATGGTATTTGGAGAGACCTCTTGTAGGATAAATGTGCCTAACTCAAGGATTTCTGATTGCGGCCAATTTCCATAGGCAAGCATTTCTATATGAATGTTTTGGTAGAGCGTTTTCACAAAATCAGGCAAGTGTTCTAACTCGACGTCGTTAAGTGCAGCTAATAATTCGCTGGGTGGCGGATTGTTTGGTTGTAGTAAAGATGTGAGCTGACTGAACAGTTGTGAGATTGGTTTTATTTGAGTTTGATTTTGCCAATGCTTACGCAATTGCTGCTTAATGATGTCAAAACGGGCGCGTTCAAAGTGACCAAACTTGCGATTATTTAAGATCATTTTAAGCAATAGAATTTGTTTATCGCTGAAACCGGATAAATGTAAAGTATAGCCCCCCTGATGAGCATAAAGCTGATAAGACATTCCAGCTATCTCTGCCTGATAAGTCATTTCGCTGAGATGATCGAGCATCAACTCAACCATCAGCCGAGTACAAACAATATTTCGTACCGAGGCGACAGCATAACTCGAGTCAACCGATAAATAGAGATGGCCCTTAGGTACTTTAAACTCGGGTTCATTGCTGAACCATAAACGAAAACCAGCTTGATCGATTAACAGTTGTGGTTTTGCTTCGTGACCATCAACTTTGGTGAGTGGGGCCTTATTGTAGCTGAGAAAAGGGTTGCTGCTGGGGAGTTGCAAACCATTCAGTAATTTTGGGCTATTCCAGCGCGCTAAACGCTCAGCTTCGATGCTTTTTACCGCATAAGGGGTGAAGTACCATTTTGCTACTTTGTCACATTGTTGATTGGGGGATACCACATTGATCCGCATATTGTGTGGTTCTAATTTACTTAGGCAGTGCTTGATTAAATCGTGATCATAAGACTCCATAGCATAGTCTGCGTATATCACGTCTTCTGCGGGGTAGTGCTGGAGATTAATTGCAAGATGTGAGACGAAGTCGATTGCTCTCGATTTTTCTTGATATAAAAAAGCACGTTCAAAAACTTGTTGTTTTTCTTGATAGCGCCAAGCTTGCAAACCTTGTTGGTTAATGAGCTTTAAATAACTAAAAGTGGCATCAACAATTTGATCAATACATTCGACACCTTGATCGGTAAGACTATAGCTAATCGAAAAATCTTTAAAATTATGACCGCTAATCCCCCCTCCGGCAGCCATCGAATTAATTAGGCCTGCGTGACGTAATAAGGCCACTAAGCTGCCTGGTCCTTCATAGCCGAGTAAATGGGCGATATAGGTGAGCGGTTTAGTGCGATAGAACTTATCCATATTGCTAAAAGCAAAACTTAAGCTTAATTTTTTTACTTCTTTGACCGCTTGAATATGGCTTTCTATGCCGAGTTGTTCAGCCAAATATAAAGGGGGGAAGCTCAGTGGTGAGACATTTAAGCGTTGGATTGGACTAAATAATTGTTCTACGTAGAGTTCCAAGGTATCTAAAGTTTGAGGGCTAATTAATGCAAGAGTCATTAAATCGGCGGAATAGTGGCTTTGATAAAAGTTAATTAAATCATCGCGAATCGAAGACTCGGCATTGTCGCTTAAGGTATCAAGGTTACCTACCGAGAATTGACTAAAGGGGTGCGCTGGATTAACCGTTTCTTTGTGTACTTGGTAAATTCGACGTACATCATCTTTGAGTTTGAGCTGGTATTCAGAATTTACCGCCTGGCGTTCACGTTCCACTAAATCGGGATTAAAACAGGGGCAAATGAAAAATTGACTAAAGCGGTCTAATGCTTCATCGAACCATTGATGTTCAATATCGAAATAGTAGTTAGTATGTTCGGTCCCTGTCCATGCGTTGTTGCTGCCACCATGACGATTAATGAAATTTTGATATTCGCCAGCCACAGGGTAAGAATCCGTACCCAAAAATAACATATGTTCGAGGAAGTGAGCCAAGCCCTCTCGTCCCTTTGGATCGTTAAAATGACCAATGTTTACCGCCAGAGAAGCGGCTGACTTTTGCACGCTTTCATCTTGAATTAACAGCACCTTAAGACCATTGTCGAGGGTGATTGAACGATAATTTTTCGGATCATTGGGGCTGATACGCAAGGCAAGTGTCCTTGTTGAAGTGAGTCATATGATTATCAGTCTCTTGCGAGGAGCTTGCAAACTCTGATGGATGTTTTGTGGCATTTCAATTAAATTAGCAGCCGAAGAATCAAATATACGCGTTTATTCACCCTTATTAAAAAGAAGAATCATTCTATGCAAGTTTTTATTATGCGCCATGGCGAAGCAGAGATGTTTGCTAACACGGACAGCGAACGGGCGCTTAATCAAGCAGGCTTACAAGAAGTTGGCAAAATGGCGGCGTACCTAGCATCTAAACTGACCAAGCTTGACTATGTCTTGCTCAGTCCTTATTTGCGCGCGCAACAAACATGGCAGTGTTTGGCTGAATACTTACCTGAGCCATCTAGATTAATTGAAATGGAAGAGTTGACGCCTTCAGGAGATGAAGCTGCAGTGATTGGTTTAATTCATGAGCTCGGGATTGAACAACCGACAGCAACCGTGCTTGTCGTATCACATTTACCCCTGGTGGGTTATCTGGTGGGGGGGCTGGCTGCGGAAGCTGGTGCACCTTTGTTTAGTACCGCGGCCGTGGCTGAATTGAGCCTTACGGATAGTCATGATTTAGTTTCCTTACAACATCCAATTAGCTTGTGATATTCGGTTTTATATACTATGACAGTGTTGTTTGACCAGTTTATTGTTTAAAATCACAAAGGTTCCTAGTTTTTTGTACTTTTGGGATCTGGCTCGCGGAACCATTAATTAAGCTGCGAAAGTCTTAGAACAAGCTAAACTCTACTTGTATCATGATTGTGTTGAAACAAGTAGTGGACGCCTCAAATGAAAATATTTTCACGTTATTCGCCAGTTAAAATAGCTCGTTATGTTAAAGCATTTTTTAAAGGACGCTTGTATATCCGAGGACGCGGAGCTTATCAATTTCAAAATGGCAAGTTAGCCACACTACCGAATTATAAAACAGGCAAGCATCGGCAAACCGTGGCTGAAGTCAATCAACAAATTGATGACTTCAGAAAAAAAGCGGCTTAAAGCCGATCTGTATTTGATGAAAAAACCACTCTAAAGAGTGGTTTTTTCATATCCGGACTGAACCAATATGAGTAAGGCACTGGAGCCGCCGTGGTCTTTCGGCGCTTGATGAAAGGCTAATACCGCAGGATGCTGAGCAAGCCACTGCGGCACCTTGGTTTTCAGTATCTGTTGTCCATGACCATGCATTACCGAGGCAACATGGTAATGTTGTTGTTGGCATTCCACCAGCAGAGCGGCGATTTCTTGTTTGGCCTGACGCTGTGTGAGTCCGTGTAAATCTAACAAAATTTCAGGTTCGTAATCGCCCCGGCGTAATTTTTTTAGCTCATAGGGATCACAATCTGTACTTTGCCAGCGCATTGGTCCTTCGTCGGGCAGTAGCGGATGGTATTCATCAGAAAAGAAGAATTGCGCATTATTTAACAGAGCGCGTTGCTGTTTTTCCCTTTGTTGGCTTTTTTGCTTGATTCGTGTGGGCTCAAGACTTATTTTATCTTGTTTTATCTGGCGAACCCCTTTGAGGGCTTCCTTGAAGGCTAAAAAATCTTCGTCAGTTGGTTTTTTCATTTATTAATATCAGTTGTGCCTGAAGCCATTTATGGGTGATTGTACTTAATCTGGAGGCCAAATTGGAAAAGATATTTATCGAAGAAGCAATCGATGACTTACACACTATTCAAGATATGATCCGCTGGGCGGTGAGTCGATTTAATGCTTCAGGCGTTTTCTATGGTCATGGAACAGATAATGCCTGGGATGAAGCTGTGCAATTGGTGTTACCAAGCCTTCACTTACCCTTAGATGTTGATCCCGAAGTGCGACATGCTCGATTGACTCGTCAAGAACGTGGCCTGCTGGTGGAATTAGTGGTGAAGCGAGTTCAAGAGCGTTTACCCGTTGCTTATTTAACCAACAAAGCATGGTTTGCTGGACTCGAGTTTTATGTGGATGAGCGGGTATTAGTGCCTCGCTCGCCCTTTGCTGAATTGATTGAGACCCAATTTTCTCCTTGGTTAATTGAGTCTCCGCAGCGAATTTTAGACTTATGTACGGGGAGTGGTTGTATTGCGATTGGTTGTGCTTATGCCTTTGCAGAGGCTGAAGTCGATGCAGTGGATATATCTGAAGATGCGCTTGCAGTTGCAGAAATTAATATTCAAAACCATGGATTAGAGCAGCAAGTTACGCCAATCTTGTCGGATGGTTTTAAGGCACTACAAGGCTTAACTTATGATTTGATTGTGAGTAACCCGCCTTATGTTGACGCCGAAGATATGGGCAATTTGCCTGAAGAGTTTAAACATGAGCCCGAGTTAGGCTTAGCTTCTGGGTTTGATGGTTTACAATTAACTAAACAAATCTTGGCTGAAGCAGCAGCACATTTAAACCCGAACGGCTTATTGATTGTTGAGATCGGTAATAGTCAAGTTCATATGCAGCAGCAATTCCCAGAAGTTCCTTTTACTTGGATCGAATTTAGTAATGGCGGGCATGGGGTTTTCATTATTAGTCGTGAGCAATTGTTAGACTGCGGCTCGCTATTTAAACAGTAAGGATAGAGTGAATGGCAGGAAATAGCATCGGCCAACTTTTTAGGGTGACGACTTTTGGTGAAAGTCATGGTGCAGCATTGGGCTGTATTATTGACGGTTGTCCTCCAGGCTTAGAAATCAGTGAAGCGATTATTCAGCAAGATCTGGATCGTCGTAAACCAGGTACCTCTCGTTACACCACCCAACGTCGTGAAGCGGATCAAGTAAAGATATTAGCAGGTGTTTTTGAAGGCAAAACTACTGGTACTTCAATTGGTTTAATGATTGAAAATACCGATCAGCGTTCGAAAGATTATTCGAACATTAAAGATATGTTTCGACCGGGGCATGCCGATTATACCTACCATCAAAAATATGGTACTCGTGATTATCGGGGTGGTGGTCGTTCTTCGGCACGAGAAACTGCAATGCGGGTTGCTGCTGGGGTGATTGCGAAACAATATCTTAAGCAACAGTTTGGCGTGGAAATCCATGCTTACTTGAGCGAATTGGGTCCAATTAAAGCCGAAATTATTGATTTTGAACAAATCGAGCAAAATCCATTTTTCTTTCCCGATGTGAGTAAGCTCGATCAATTAGATGAGTTTATGCGAGACCTTAAAAAAGAAGGTAATTCTATTGGCGCCCGTTTAAGTGTGGTGGCTACGCAAGTACCTGTAGGACTTGGTGAACCCGTGTTTGATCGATTGGATGCCGATATTGCGCATGCATTAATGGGCATTAATGCGGTTAAAGCGGTAGAAATTGGTGATGGTTTTGCCGTCGTCAATCAAAGAGGCAGCGAACATCGAGATGAAATGACTCCCGAGGGCTTCAGTTCGAATCATGCTGGCGGAATTCTGGGGGGGATATCTTCGGGTCAAGATGTGATCGCCCATATTGCGTTAAAACCAACCTCCAGCATTACCGTTCCGGGTAAAACTATTGATAAATATGGTCAGCCGATCGAAGTTGTCACCAAGGGGCGTCATGATCCTTGTGTGGGGATCCGTGCAGTGCCAATTGCCGAAGCGATGTTAGCGATTGTATTAATGGATCATTGCTTGCGTCAAAGAGGGCAAAATGGCACGGTAAACACCGAAACGCCCATTTTGCGCTAAGTTAAATTTTGACGCGATATAGAGCCCTTAAGTTATCGACTTAGGGGCTTTATTTTGCCTAAACTGAGAGGCTCAGTGATGATTCTTGATGATGTCGAACAGTTGATTGGTTTGTTTAATCAAACTTTTGTGTCTTTTAATACGATTTTGGTCGAAGGCGACGAAGAACCAATTTACTTACCCGCCGATCAACGCTTTAGTCAACATCGGGTGGTATTTGCGCATGGCTTTTACGCCAGTGCCTTACACGAAATTGCTCACTGGTGTATTGCTGGTAATGCTCGACGTCAACTGGAAGATTATGGTTACTGGTATCATCCTGATGGTCGTGATCAATCGTTGCAGCAAAAGTTTGAACGAGTTGAGGTAAAACCACAAGCTATCGAATGTGCATTTTCTAAAGTGGCGGGTCGTACTTTTCAAGTGAGTGTAGACAACTTATCGGGTTATCAAAGCGATCGGCAAGCTTTTAGCCAAGCGGTACAGCAGCAGTTTTTAGATTTTCAAAAACAAGGTTTTCCATCTCGTGCTCAACAGTTTATTGAGGCTTTAGCAAAGCTACGAGCATCATTAAGCGGGTAACTCTGAGGGACTCATGATTAAAATTGGTTTGTTGATTAATCCGGTGGCTGGCATTGGTGGTAGTGTTGCTTTGAAGGGATCCGACGAAGTGGTTGAGCGCGCTTTAGCGATGGGAGCAGAAAAGAAAGCGATGCAGCGTGCGGTTCAGGCTTTGCAATGTTTAGTACCTTTGGCGGAGCGTTTTTGTGTCTTGACCGCATCGGGTGAAATGGGCGAACAAGTATGTCAGCAATTGGATTTTAATCATCGCGTACTCTATCAAGCCAATTCGCCAAGCAGCGCTGTGGATACCAAGGAGGCTGCTGCCCTGCTCAGCGAACAACGACTGGATCTACTGGTTTTTGTTGGTGGAGATGGCACCGCCCGCGATGTGCTTAGTGTTGTTGGATCGCAACAAAACTGTTTGGGTATTCCTGCCGGATGTAAGATCCACTCTGCCGTATATGGGGTCACGCCAAAGGCGACCGGGATGGTGATTGCAAAGTTGCTACGTGGTGAGATCTTGAGTTTGAAAGTTGCTGAGGTGATGGATATCGATGAACAGGCTTTTCGTCAGGGGCGGGTGCGAGCTAAGTGTTTTGGTGAAATGCGAGTGCCTGATGAGCTTCATTATGTACAAGCGACTAAACAGGGCGGCATGGAAGTCGAAGACCTTGTGTTACAAGATATTGCCGCAGAAGTTATCGAATTAATGGACGACCAGCAGTTTATTGCAGGATCGGGGTCGACTGTTGCCGCAATAATGCAGGAGTTATCACTAGCTAATACGCTTCTGGGAGTAGATTTGGTTAAAGATCGTCAAATCCTTCAACAGGATTTGACCGAAGCGGAGTTGATAAATAGAATAGCCTCCGTAAAAACGCAGTTATTACTAACAATTATTGGTGGCCAAGGTCATTTGTTTGGTCGAGGCAATCAGCAACTCAGCCCTCGGGTGTTGCGATTGATTGGCCGAGAAAATATTGTTGTGGTAGCGACTAAAACTAAACTTAAATCTTTGCATGGACGCCCGTTGATAGTTGATACTGGCGATACAGAACTAGATAAATATTTATCTGGAAGCATCAAGGTAATTACTGGTTACCGCGATTATATTATGTATCGAGTATCGAACCCTGAAAATGAGGTTACCGATGCTCAAAAATTATGTCTCCCTACTTCAGTTGTTCCTGAATAGTTACGAAAATAATCTTAATGCGCCGCCAAAAAATGTGGTGCAGTATTTGAACGATCACTTGGGAGTCGCTGTGACTCAAACAGAGTTAAGTCGCTGTCCGATGATCCATAGTTTAAAGTCTCACATGCATATGGCCTTACTTGATGCTTACTTTAATGGTGAGACTGATGAGACCATGCAGCTGCAAGCAGAAGCATTGTGGCGTGATATGATTCAATTTGCCGACAAACAACAGCAAGACATTACTGCGGTTGCTTAAAAATGGATTCAAGTCGATTTTAGTGTCTGGGTAGGATTATCGTTATACTAAACTCATTACTGATTGATTTTGCTTGCTCAGGTCCACTATGACTAGGTTTAAGTCGATAATTTAATGAGTCGAATGGCTAAAAAAGCAAAGCCTTGGCTTTGCTTTTTTTATTTGTTTTACTCTGGTTGATGGACGCTGGTTTGATTACGGCCTTGATCTTTACTTCGGTACAAGGCTTGGTCGGTATTGCTTAGCCATTCTTTCTCACTCGCTGTCTGTTTGTCTAGTTGGGCGATGCCTAAACTAATCGTAAAGGGGACTTCTACACCTTTAACTAACGGGTTCATCTGAGCTACTTCCAGACGTAACCGTTCAGCAAAAACTAAAGCATGTTTGGCGTCAGTATTGGTGAGGATGATTGCAAACTCTTCTCCGCCATAACGCCCCGCAATATCGGTTTTACGCATAATGTTGCGTAATGTCTCTCCAAGTAAGCTGAGGATTTTGTCTCCCGTGGGGTGGCCATAGTTATCGTTGATATGTTTAAAATGGTCAATATCAAACATCAGCAGCGATGTTGGTTGAGCCGTTCTGACATAGCGCTCATATTCTTGTTCCAAGCGATCTTGCCAGTAGCCACGATTGTAAAGTTGAGTGAGCTTGTCGGTACGACTGAGCACCTTAAGTTTTTCGTTTACTTTTATGGTTTCGAGTCTGTTGACTGCGCTATCGGTAACATCATAAATAATTAAACTAATATGAGTTACCACGCCGGTTAGAGAGGTGAGCGGGATAATGGTGATATTTTGATACATAAAATCTACCGTACCAGTGATTGGCCGATAGTTTTTAAATGGAAATACATGAGGACGTTGCTCCCAGGTTGTGAAAGCGCGGTTTTTTAAAAAAAATACCGAATCGATCTTATGTTTTAACCAGTCTTCGGGAAGCTCTGGAAATAAGCTAAATATGCTTTGGCGCTGGGCTTGGTCGGCGCGAAGACCACTATGCGCCTCCATAAAATTGTTCCAAATTTGAACATTATAGTCTTTGTCTAGTACGACCAAACCGACATCGATGGTTTGTATCATGTCTAGCATCCAGTGGAACTCGTTCATTTCATTTTGATGTTGGTTCATGATGATCAAATAAGTAAGAGATTTTATTGTTAAGTGTTGGCAAGGAATCTTCGGTAATCAACAGTAACAAGTCACATTGAATATTGTGCTTTTCAATGGTGTAGTTGATCTCAATAGCTAAAGTTTTTTGCCAGCGATGGGTATTGTTTGCGATTAGTTCACTAAGATTACAATGTTGACCTAATACAACGGGGTGTCCTTGTGAAAAGCCAAGGTCGAGTTGATCAGAGACGCCTTGTAAACATGCCCCAATCAGAATATTGGCGATGTCCATCAGCACTTCCAGTTGACCGTTATCGTCAAGTTGTCCTTTATATTTCATTAATTTAGACATATCGGTGAAGCTTGAATCATGAAATAGCAGTAACGCCTCTCCGGCAATACCTGCACCAATGAAACCTTGGCATACAGCTGACATTTGTTCATTTTCTTCAACCGAGCTCAGTGCCATATGTAGTTCACTGGTTTCCAAAATGTTGACATTGGGGATGGGTAATACAATAAATGTATCGAGCAAGCGAGCGAGTAAATCAGCGGCTCTGCCCATGGCAACGTTGGCTATTTCCTGATAATGGTCTCGATAATCAACGATTTTGGGTGACAAAGTGTCTTTTGCAGGCGCGGGCATTTGGTCTAAAGCCGCTAAATCGCTCTCTAACTCGAGTAATTGCTGGGACTCAACGATGCCATAAGCCAATAGTATTTCGTCAATTTTGGCTTTGTTTGTCGGTTTTTTTATAAAATCTAAGGCGCCGAGTTGTTTTACGCGAGAGTAGGCTTCTGGCTGAATATCTCCAGAGACTACAATGATCAGTGCTGGTAAATCATTGCTTTGAACTTGCTGTAGTACTTCGTAGCCATCCATGATTGGCATGTTTAGGTCGAGAAACACCACATCGCCTTTTCCTTGGCGAATTAAGTCTAAGCCTTCTTGTCCATTTGTGGCAAAGCTGATCTCGACATCCCAGCCTGGCGGTAGACTACGTGCCATTTGTTTTCTAGCGAGATTGGAATCATCGCAGATTAAAATAGGTAACGACATAATATATTATCAACTCTCCCTGTCTTTTTACAGTATGAGACGAAATGCCTTGTTTGCTAAGGCGGAAGCGGTAAAAGTTTACATTGAGGGGCTGCGCTTTGACGTTCTTCACAAAAACAGCCTTGGTTTTATATCTAAAGATAAGTTTAGTCGAGAAGTATTTGATTATTCGTTAAAGTTTTATGCTTAACTAAAACAGCTGATATGCTGAAAGCTCAAGTATTTAATATGTCCAATGACTTAAATCTCGATTTCGTGCCGATAATCGATTATCTAGAGGACCAAATGTGAGACGAGCGAAATGGAATGGTAGAGTTATCCTATTGGTTTTTATATTATTTTATCCAGTAGTCCATGCTGCGTCGGTACAAAGCGAGATCGAATATTATGATGTTAATGCGGGGGATTTAAAGCAACTTCGCGCTCAACTTATGTCTGAAGGCCCGCTGAAAAGAGGGCATCATTATAGTATTTCTGGACAATATTTGTTTAATTGGACTCCGAAAGTTGCGCGTAGAAATGCGCGTTGTGAGTCTTTAAGTCCCGAACTATTGTTACGCGCCGAGTTAATTATGCCGCGCTGGATAAGCCAAAGTAAAGCTGACTTTGCGACTCAACAATCATGGATAAGCTATATTGCTGCGGCCCAGCAATATCATCAAAAAATTGCTTGGCTCATTGAACAAAGTGCAGAACGTTTTGTTCAACAAACCAAAGGCTTGTCGGCTGCTGGTTGCCAACAACTAGAAGCGCTTATCAATGCTAAAGGGCGAGCTGCTTTAGCGAATGCGCGGCAAAAAATCCGAACCTACCAACGTCAAACTGCCTATGGTGAATCATTAGGTTTAACGATACCTTAATTCTAAGGGGCGATTTTTAAGTAGGCGTCGATTCCAAAATCGGTGTGGATGCAGATTATTTAAGGTGGATAGCTTCACAGGGATCGGTTCTTCACAAAGCTGAGCAGCTAACAATTCACCAGCAAAAGGCGCACTACAAATACCACGTGAACCAAAGCCTGTGGCAACAAAACAGCGAGGATAGGCGGGAGGACTTTGCTTCTGCCAGTTCAGTAAATAGTCGGGGTGATAGATCCGTTCTAGATCTGGTAATTGTCCTAATAGCGGGAAGTGGTCTCGCACTACACAGCGTATCGCGGCTCGGCCTTTTAGGTCCGCAAATTCAAGTTGTGTATTCCAACTTTGGGCTTGGCAATCGCGCAACGACTGTAAGTTCTCTTGGCCTTCTTGCTCATTGAGCTGGGTCTCTAAGTTGTTTCTTTTATAGCTCGCGCCAATGCAGTGTTGTTGATGATTGGCTGGCGTGAGGTAACCCTCATAACATAAGATTTTCTTTAGTTTAGAAAGCTGCGGGCTGCTCTGAATATGGCTCACTTGGCCACGCACTGGAGTGAGTGGTAATTGACGGCCTTGCTCTAACGCTAACAATTGGTGCGCATTGCAAAAAACTAGATTGTCATGCTCAATAGTGGCGTTTTCGAAGTGCAGTTGAACGCCTTGCTCTGCAATATCGAGTTTTTTAAGCTGATGCTGATATTGAATATTTAGTAGACCGCTATTTTGTGCCGCAATTAATAGCGCCTCAACACATTGCTTGGCATTGATCCAGCCAGCTTTAGGATAATATAAGGCTTCACTGGATAATTTTAAGCCCGCCAATTCACTCGCTAGTTCGGCAGAAACTATATCGACCAGCTCCTTAGGATAACCTGCTTGCACAATATTTTGATTTTTTTTGGCTGATTTACTATCGTGGCTTAATTGCAGTAGCCCACAATACTGATGTTCGATACTCAAGTTCTGTTGTGTTAACTGGGCAATGATTTGCCGTTGGTAGTTGAAGGCGTGTTGAAAAAAGTCACTCACATGTGGCTGATTAGGACTGAGCAGGGGGTAAACCGCACCTTGTCGATTCCCCGACGCTTCGGCTGCAGCTTGTGTCGCTTGTTCGTAAATGGTGACTTTGATGCCCCGCTTAACTAGCGCATAGGCGAGGCTGGCACCTGCAATGCCAGCTCCGATAATCGCAACATCGTCCTTTGCCTGGATGCCTTTACGATGATATAAACCTTGCGCTAGGCTAGGCAGCTCTTGAGCTGCCTGATATTGGCCGATTAGCATTTCTCGCTTTCGACCATAGCCTTTGGTTTTTCTTGCCTCAAAGCCTGCACTGATTAAGCCTCGTCTGACAAAACCTGCGGCGGTGAAGGTGGCGAAATTAGCTTCAGGAACGGACAATTTTGCCATACCATTAAATAAATCCTGCGACCACATGTCGGGATTTTTACTGGGAGCGAAGCCGTCGAGAAACCAGCTATGAACTAAACCTTCGTCAGGGCACGGTATTTCGGGAAGGTGCTGATGCACATCGCCGACCCAAATATCTAAGGTGATCGCAACCGGGCGGCTAAAATTTATGCGATGACATCCTGGTGTCATAATCTCTGGATAATATTTCACTAGCTGGCTGGCAAATTCATTTAATTCGGGCCACTGAGCTAAGGCTTGGCTTAGATCTTTTACTGCTAAAGGATGTTTTTCAAAGCTAATAAAATGCAGTCGTTTGACAGCCGTTGATGGCTGCTGAACTAAAAATTGTTGGTAGTGTTGCCAGGTGGCTAGAAAATTAAGGCCAGTTCCAAACCCAGTCTCGGCAATGACATAGCTGGTTTTATTGTGGTTAAGCCAACGTTCAGTAAGTTGATTTTGTTCAATAAATACATAACGACTTTCGGCTAATCCATCATCGATAGAGAAATAGACATCGTCGTAGTCGGTCGCCACTGGTGTGCCTTCGGGACTCCAATGGATGGTTGCAATGGTGCTGTTGTTCTCATTATTTGTCGAAGACAAAATTTAACCTCGATTTTTACTAGAAAGTTTAAGCGTACACGTGTACTCTCATCCGACCAGATTAAGCTGCAAAATGGGTAACATAGCAGCAAATACAATCCGTGAGACCATCTGATGAAAAGAGCAGTTATCACCGGGCTAGGTATTATATCTAGTATCGGTAACAATAAAGAAGAAGTATTAGCATCATTGCAGGCTGGTAAGTCAGGCATTACTCATTCAGCTGAATTTGAAGAAATGAAGTTGCGTAGCCAAGTATGGGGTGATTTAAAAATTAATCCTGCGGAGCATATTGATCGTAAGGTCATGCGTTTTATGGGCGATGCTGCTGCGTTTTCATATATGTCTATGGAGCAGGCGATAGCCGATGCGGGTTTAGGCGAAGCTCATGTATCTAACGAGCGCACCGGTTTAGTGGTGGGTTCCGGTGGTGCGTCTTCGAAAAACCAAACTGAAGCTGCCGATATCTTACGGACTAAAGGTGTTCGTCGTATCGGCCCCTACATGGTGCCGAGAACGATGTCGAGCACCACCTCAGCCTGTTTAGCAACACCTTTTAAAATAAAAGGTGTGAACTATTCAATTAGTAGTGCTTGTGCAACCAGTGCTCACTGTATCGGTCATGCTCTTGAGTTAATTCAATTAGGTAAGCAAGACGTGGTATTTGCGGGCGGTGGGGAAGAGTTGCATTGGAGCCTGGCTATGGAATTTGACGCCATGGGCGCTTTATCAACCAAGTTTAATGAGACACCAGAACTTGCTTCTCGTACCTATGATACAGACCGTGATGGTTTTGTCATTTCAGGTGGTGGCGGTATGGTGGTGGTTGAAGAGCTTGAACATGCACTGGCTCGGGGCGCTAAAATTTACGCTGAAATCGTCGGTTATGGCGCAACTTCTGATGGTTATGACATGGTTGCGCCTTCGGGCGAGGGCGCAGTACGCTGTATGCGTCAAGCCATGCAGAATCTGACGGGTGATATTGATTATGTGAATACTCATGGTACCTCTACTCCTGTCGGTGATGTGAAAGAGTTAGGGGCGATTCAAGAAGTGTTTGCTGGTAATAGCCCTCTGATTAGTGCAACTAAAGCGATGACGGGTCATGCGCTAGGGGCCGCCGGTGTACATGAAGCAATATATTCTTTATTGATGATGGAAAATGACTTTGTTGCACCGAGCATCAACATCAATACCTTGGACGATCAAGCCGAAGGTCTGAATATTGTGGCCAATCAAGCTCAACCGGCCAAATTAAATCGTGTGATGTCGAACAGTTTTGGTTTTGGTGGCACAAATGCCACTTTAGTGATGGAACGCTTTCAAGACTAAAAACCTAGTGCTAGGTGAATGAGCCGCCAGCAGGCGGCTTTTTTGTTTTTTAGATCTCTGAACTGGTATTTTTCACTAAAAAATAACGCCGTGTATCTGCAAGCTTAAAGTTCACCGAACTCTCGCTTGTGTTATATTGCTGCTATTGAAAATCGTGGATTGCAGTTGAACGCGAAATGAAAATAGTTGTAGATGAAAATATCCCCTTCGCCCAGCAAATATTAAGTCAACATGGCAAAGTTGTGCCAGTCGATGGACGGACGATGCGGGCTGAGCAGTTGCTTGATGCGGATGCGCTGCTGGTGCGCTCGGTAACCCAAGTAAATCGAGCATTGCTTGCGCAGGCGCAACATCTGAAGTTTGTTGGCACCGCAACCATTGGTACCGAACATGTCGATCAATGCTATTTGGCGCAGCAAGGGATTGCCTTTGCTAGCGCGCCGGGCTGTAATGCCGTTGCGGTTGGTGAATATGTTATTACTGCTTTGCTGGCTGCGGCTGATTTTCGTCAGCAGCCTTTACAAGGTCAAACGATAGCGATTGTTGGCGCAGGTAATACCGGGAGCCAAGTTGCGAAATGTGCAGCTGCAGTTGGCATGCAAGTGTTGTTGTATGATCCACCTCTGGCCGACCTGGGACAGCTAAGTCACTCGGTAAGCTTTGAACAAGTGCTCGCTGCAGATATCATTAGCTTACACGTACCTTCGACTAAAACTGGCGAATATCCAAGCTACCATTTGTTTAATCAAACGGTGTTAAGTCAGCTGCAGCCTCGGCAAATTTTAGTCAATGCTTGTCGTGGAGAAGTCATCGATAACCAAGCGTTATTAGCTTTGGCCGAGCAGCAATTGGCACCATTACTTATTTTAGATGTTTGGGAAGGAGAACCAGCGGTGCTGACTCCTTTGGTTAAGCATGCATTTATCGCTACACCACATATTGCTGGCTATAGCCTTGAAGGAAAAATGCGTGGCACTAGTATGGTTTATCAGGCCATGTGTCAAGCTTTAGGCTTAAAGGTGAATGATATTAGTGACCAGCTATTGCCGTTGGCCGAGTTTAATGAGATCCGTGTTGCGGCATTATCTAGTGAGGCACAACTGACCAAACTGAGTCAGTTGGTGTACGATATTTTTGCCGACGATCGACGCTTTCGAAGCCATGGTTTAAGCCCAGAAGGCTTTGACCAATTAAGAAAACATTACCCGCAGCGCCGCGAATTTAGTGTATTGCGGGTGGTTAATCAAGAGAAGCAAGCTGAGTTAGCTCAACTTGGTTTTAATCGTTAAGAGAAAAAATAGATGCAACAGTTTCATAATGTCGCCATTATTGGCGCCGAAAGTGAGTTAAGCCAACATTTGTTGAGTGAGCTTGAACAACGTGAGTTTCCTCTGGCGCAGCTTTTTCCCATCAATGTAGAAGCTGAGGTCGAAGAAGATCGCCAGTTAAAGTGGCAAGGGCAGTCAATAGATGCGGCTGATCCGCAATTAGTGAATTGGTCAGAATTGAGTATTGCTTGGTTAATGTCTAATCAGGAATCCGCTCTCGATCTGGCTGAACAAGCCTGTCAGCTGGGTTGTATCGTGATTGATATGGTTGACGCGAAACCTGAGACTGCGACTTGGGTTCATGCAGACCTTAACCCCGAACATATTGCTGAGGGGGTCACCGAGCGTTGGTTGTCTTGTCCTTCTAGTTTGGCCGGACAGCTGTCTTTGTTGTTGCATATCATTCAGCAAGATGTCGAGCTTGAGCGGGTCGAAGTGAACGCGCTGCTTAGTGCGGCCAACAAAGGCAAAGCGGGGGTTGATGAGTTAGCGGGACAAACAGCGCGTTTGTTAAATGGTCTTCCTGTAGAAGCCAAGCTTTTCCCTCAGCAATTAGCCTTTAATATGCTACCTGAACAGGGAAATGAGCTGCTACAGGGGAGCAGTGAGTTTGAAGCTGAGTTAAGTTTGCAATGTCGCTATCTGTTGCAAGCCCCTGAATTAAGTATCAATGTTAGTGCTATGCATGTTCCAGTATTTTATGGTGATAGCTTGTCTGTGCATCTACATGCGACTTATGCTTTAGATAGGCTGACTATTTGTGAATACTTGGAGCAACACTCCGCTTTTGAATTGATAGAAAACGAATTGGTGACCCCCGTTAGCAATATTGCGAATAGCGATACCATCTCGATTAGCCGTTTAAGGCAGAATTTGAGTGATGAACGTGGCTTGAATCTTTGCTTGATGGCTAATAATCCATTAGCGGGGGTGGTGAAGAATGCTGCGCAGATCGGCGAAACCTTGATAAAACAATATATTTAATTGAGTAAGCGGTTTAGATTATTGACACTGCGCCGATAACTCTAGTTGAGGAAAAGCGCAGTAAAATGGGATCTAGGCGTAAACTGTTAGCTGTTTAGCTAGATCAGCTTTTGTTAGCTGGTTATATTAAAGAGATAACAAGGATTGAGTTATTCAGTCTAAAGGATGAACACAAGGAAATACTATGGGGCGGAAGATTTCCCTCGTTGCATTGTCAGCCGTTTTATCACTGATGGTATTAAGACCTGCCATTGCCGAAGACAATGGAACCTTTTATGTCGAGTTAGTTGGCCCCGACGAAGTCGTTGGAGAGCCTGAGCCGCAAATTTATGGCCCAGTACGCAGCAACGATACCTTATGGGCGATTGCCAGCCTAAATCGGCCCTCCCGCTCAGTCAGCGTATATCAGATGATGTACGCAATCTTGAAAAAAAACCCACAAGCCTTCAATAACGGTAATATAGATTCGATTATTAATGGTAGCTTCTTAACCTTGCCTGTTGCGGCAGAGGTGGAGTCTGTTAACCATCAAATGGCGGTGAATGCATTAGCGCCAAAACCTAAACCGAAACCTGTCAAAAAGACTGTTGTTACCAATCCTACAGCTAGTTCAGCGGTTGAAAAACCAGTAATGGCCGAGTCAGTAAAGGTTAATGCAGCGGCTTTAGAGCAAACAGAGCACAATTTAGATTCCTTGCGTGACAAGTTAGAAACTCGTATCGACGAGTTAGAACAACTGAAACGTCAAGAATTTGATGTATTAAAACAGCAAATGGATGAGTCTAGCCAACAAATGATGGGTTTGGCTGAAGTCAATCATCGGATGAAGATGCGCATCCAAGAGTTAAGCGATGAATTGGCTGGTATCCGTGAAGAATTAAATGAAAACCGTAAGAATCAGACGCAAATATTACAATTATTAGAAAAGCCCAAAGTTGATGTTCTCGAGAACCAACCGGAAACCTCCTGGATGTCTGAGTTTTTCTCCTCGCCGCTGAATATTGGCTTAGTTGTCTTTATTCCTATTTTGCTCATTGCTTTAGTGATCACCTTAGTGCTTCGGCGTAAGGCTAAACGAGAGTTGGAAGAGCAAGATAAAGAAATGGCTGAGTCGACGATTTCGTTAATGGATGAAGAAGATGAATTTTCTAAGTTATTTAGTGAAAATCTAGATCCTGAAGATGAATCCTCAGATGAATTTGCGAGTGACTTTGCTGAAGAACCCGATTTAAGTGTTGAAGACGCAGCATTGGTCGCCGACGAAGACTCGGATGATTTAGAGCCAGAAACAGAGGAAGCTAGTTTTGAAGATTTTGCATCCACTCAGCAGAATTTAGAAGATGAGATAGCGCTTGATGAAAGCGAAATGTCAGCTTTAGATGATTTTGAGATGGATGATTTGGTGCCTGATGATACTGATGCCCCGCTAAATACATCAGAGCCAGAGGAGGACTCCGATTCGATCATTAGTGCCGATGATTTAGCCGCGGCTTTAGCTTTGGACGATGATGAAGATCTATTTGATGTTGCCAAAAGCGAACCACTCGATGAATCTGAAGAGATATCTTTTGAAGATGCGTTAAAGCAGCAGCAAGCAATGGAGGCGGAACTTTCAGAGGTTAGCGATCAAGATAAAATAGACCTCGATAATATTGATTTATCAGAAGACTTGGTTAATGACGAGCTAACCGAGCAGGCGAGTACTGCAGCGCCTGAAATTCAGGAAGAGTCTCCGGAAGCTGAAGTTGGATCGGAAGATGAGTTTGAAACTGAAACTGAAACTGAAACGCCGCTCGCTACAGAGCTGGAATCTGAGTTGGTCGACTTTGATTTAGATGATGATCAAGTCGACTTGGCAGATATAGAATTAGCAGATCCGACTATCGAAGATGAGAGCGATAGTAACCAGTTTGCTGAAGCAAGCCAACCAGAAGCGCCATTAGACGTCGATTTAGCTAACTTAGAGCTTGAGAACAACGTCGTTGACATTGCTGCGGAGCCAGAGGTTTCAGCTGAGCAGGCTATGGATGCTGATGACGATATCGATGGGATGTTTGCTGATTTTGGTGAAGATATCTTTAAGCAAGATGCGGAACCAACGGATAGTGAGCTTCCCTCCCGTAGCGAAATCGAAGCACGCGAGTTTGTGGATATCGACATGTTGCTAAATGATGCCGATGAGCAGGAGGGTGATGATAATGATCCCTACGATAAGCCAAGTTTAGATCTGGAATTAGACTCTTTCCCAGACGTCTTACCGCAGGATGATAAGACTGATGTTGATATTAATGCAGAACTTGCTTCGAAGTTAGATTTGGCGAGAGCCTATTTAGAAATTGATGATCAAGATGGTGCGAAAAAGATTTTACAGGAAGTCATGGTCAGTGATGATCAGTCACTGAAAAAGGAAGCCGAAGACTTACTCGCTCGTTTTAGTTAGCATTAAGACCAACAATGGTTTTATACCATTGTTGGTTCAATTCTGTTCCGACCCGTCCGGCTCGATATTTACAGCATATTGTCGCTATCCCCCTTAACGTTGAATAAGCGGTGACTTTATTCAGTCATTTTTTTATTATATGCGGCTAAAGTTATTACTAGTGGAAAATTATGCGCATTGCTCTGGGCATCGAATATGATGGTGCCGGTTATTTTGGTTGGCAGCGCCAACGAGAAGTAAAATCAATTCAACAAGAATTGGAAGCCAGCTTATCGGTCGTGGCAAATACGAGTATTGGAGTACAGTGTGCAGGACGTACCGATGCTGGCGTGCATGCCACGGGGCAGGTGGTTCACTTTGATTCGCCTGTTGAGCGAAAGATGGCTGCATGGACCCTAGGTGTTAATGCCAATTTACCTAAAAATATTGCGGTACGTTGGGCCCAGCCTGTGAGTGATGAATTTCATGCTCGCTTTAGCGCAACGGCTAGGCGTTATCGGTATGTTATTTATAATAGTCGTTATCGCCCTGCGGTGTTGTCCCAAGGGTTGAGTTTCTACCATCATCCTTTAGATGTAGAATTAATGGAGCAGGCTGGACAAGCATTATTGGGTGAGCAAGACTTTACTTCATTTCGTGCGCTACAATGTCAAAGTCGTAGCCCCTGTCGTCGCTTGGAGCACTTGAAGGTGACCCGGTATAACGATTATGTTGTCGTAGACATTAAAGCGAATGCCTTTGTGCATCATATGGTGCGCAATATCGTGGGTAGCTTACTCAAAGTCGGGCAAAAAGAACGTCCCATTGAATGGATCGCTGAATTGTTGGCCCTGAAGGATCGAGCACAAGCTGCTGCAACCGCGAAAGCTGCGGGCCTATACCTGGTAAAGGTTGATTATCCGCAGCAATTTAATTTACCGGAACAAGCAATGGGGCCGTTGTTTTTGCCAGCAAGTTAAAAAAAATGTAACGTGATGAAGGGTTAGACCAGTTTTAAGTAAAACATTGTGGCTAATTGTGGTTTAATTGCGGCCATTCGATGCATTCTGTATTTTCGGCGTTTAGCGCCTATTGAGAAGTAAGGTTCCCGATGAGTTGGTTAGAGAAAATTCTTCCTAAGAGTAAAAGTGCTTCTGGTAAGCGACGTAACATACCAGAAGGTGTATGGACAAAGTGTGCTTCATGTGAGCAAACTTTGTACCGTGCAGAGGTTGAACGTAACCATAATGTATGCCCTAAATGTGATCATCACATGCGGATTGGGGCGCGTGAGCGTCTAGACGCATTCTTAGATAAAGATGGTCGCGAAGAATTAGCGGCTGATTTAGAGCCGCGTGATAAATTAAAGTTTAGAGATAGCAAAAAGTATAAAGACCGCTTAGTTGCCGCACAGCGTAATACTGATGAAACAGATGCTTTGGTGGTTATCAAGGGTGAACTAAAAGGTTTACCGGTCGTGGCCTGTGCATTTGAATTTGCATTTATGGGCGGTTCTATGGGTTCTGTGGTGGGCGCTCGCTTTGTTGCCGCGGTAGATAAATGTTTAGCGGAAAACCGCGCTTTAATTTGCTTTTCAGCAAGCGGTGGCGCTAGGATGCAAGAAGCGTTGTTTTCGCTGATGCAAATGGCAAAAACTGCAGCTGCCTTAGCAAAAATGAGAGAACAAGGTTTACCTTATTTTTCGGTGCTCACCGACCCTACCATGGGCGGCGTCTCAGCAAGTTTTGCGATGTTAGGTGATATTAACATTGCTGAGCCTAAAGCCTTAATTGGCTTTGCTGGGCCTCGAGTGATTGAACAAACTGTTCGAGAAAAATTACCCGAAGGTTTCCAACGCAGTGAGTTCCTGCTCGAGAAAGGAGCCATCGATATTATTATTGATCGGCGGAATATGCGGGACCGAATCGCGAGCATGGCTTCTAAAATGATGGGGATCGTAGAAAATGAGGTGGCTGTTGAAGTGGTCATCGACACCATCGAAGCCAATGAAGACGCCGTGTTTGCCGAACCGGCCAACGAAAAAGATTAATATGCCAGTTACAACTGAACCATCAAGCCGGTCTCTTGCAGACTGGCTTTGTTATTTGGAAAATCAGCACCATAGTGCCATTGACTTGGGCTTGGAGCGAGTTGAAAAAGTCGCTAAACAGGGTGGTTTGTGTCACGTCAATGCGACGGTTATCACAGTTGCGGGGACGAATGGGAAAGGCTCCAGTTGTGCGTTGTTAGAACAAATATTGTTGTCTCAGGGTTTTCGAGTTGGGGTTTATAGTTCTCCACATATTATTGATTATCGAGAACGGGTTCGAATTAATGGCAACTCACCCGAGGCCGAAGTATTTTGTCGCTCCTTCGCTGCCATTGAGCAGTTACGAGGTGATACTAGTTTAAGTTATTTTGAATTTGGTACCTTGGCCGCAGTGTGGTTATTGGCTCAGTCTCAACTCGATTATTTGATCCTAGAGGTTGGATTGGGAGGGCGTTTAGATGCGACGAATATTGTTGAGCCCGATGTGAGTGTTGTAACCACAGTGGCAATGGATCATATTGATTGGCTAGGTGATGATTTAGCCCAAATTGGTCGAGAAAAGGCTGGGATCTTCCGCCCAAAAGGGAAGGTGGTGATCGGTGATGAAGATATCGTCAGTAGTGTATTGCAATGTTCTGAATCGCTCAACTGCCAGCAGTTGGCTGCGGGTCGAGAATATCATGTCGTGAAGTCCGCTAATAGTTGGAGTTATCAAGGAGAGACACTTTGTTATCAGGAGCTACCTTATCCATTGCTACCTTTAAGCAATGCGGCGACGGTGTTGGCAGTTCTTGAACAGCTGGGCTTAAATATCGACCCCTTGCTTATTCAGCAGGCGATTAGTGAGTGGCGTTTAGCGGGGCGTTTACAAACGATTTCGCAACAGCCTCTGATTGTTGCAGATGTCGCCCATAATCCCCAGTCGGCCACTTATTTAGCATCACAGTTACCTAAATTGGCGCAGGGTCGTAAGGTGTTCGCTTTATGCGCGATGCTTTCTGATAAGGATATTGCTGCATCGGTAGCACCTTTGTTAAGTTTGGTTGAATGCTGGTATATCAGTGGTCTGGAAGGTGCTCGAGGCGATGATGGTACGAGTTTGGCAGCATGCTTAGCGCCTCCAATTAAGCAGCAGCGCTTTACATCGCTGACCGAAGCTTACCAGTCTGCTCGGCGCAGTTTGGATGAACACTCAATGTTAATTGTATTTGGTTCTTTTTTTACGGTTGCAGAGGTATTAGAATTCTCTTCAGCCCCTACTTAGCAGAGAGTCTATTTTGACTGCACAGTTTAAGAATCGCCTCGTGGGCACCATTATTTTGGTAGCTTTGGGGGTGATCATAATTCCTGATATTCTTGATGGGAAAAAAACGAGGGTAGAGGAAGAGTTTAATGCGATCCCCTTTGCGCCGACCGTAAACTCTTTGCCGCCGTTGCTTATTGAACTCGAGAATGAGCAAACCTTAGTCGAATCGTCTGACCAGATAGAGGCTAAATCTAGGGAACAACAAGTCACAGATAAACCTTCTGTTAGTGAAGTTGTCCCTAAGGTTAAATTTGAAAAACCAGCCTATATTGTTCAGCTAGGTACTTTTAAGAATGCCCAAAACGTGCTGCGTTTAGTGACTAAGTTACGCGATGCAGGTTTTCAGGCTCATTCTTTCCCGGAGCCAGCGGTTGAAGGGGAGTTGAATCGGGTATTTGTTGGACCCAACGTGTCGAAACCGACCTTGGCGCAGCAACAAAAAAAATTGAAAGAGCTGACGGGCTTGAGTGGTTCAATTCGCCAGTTTGACCCTTTATTTAAATGAAGATAAAAAAATACATAGACGCATTTGTTTTTGTTTCTGGTAGAATTCGCAGCGTTTTTCAACAAGTAGAAAATTTATGACTTGGGTAGACTACGTCATTCTTGGCGTAATAGTATTATCAGCATTAATCAGCTTGGTTCGTGGCTTTATCAAGGAAGCGCTTTCCTTAGTTTCTTGGGTCGCTGCGTTTTTTATCGCCAGTCAGTTTTATCATGATTTATCTAGTTATTTCACGCTTATCGAAAACCCCTATTATCGCAGTGGTTTAGCCATTGTTTTGCTATTCGTGGCCACCTTAGTGCTTGGCGCATTAGTGAATTACTTATTCAGTCATCTCGTCACTTCCACCGGACTAACTGGGACCGATAGGGTCTTGGGTATTTGTTTTGGTGCAATTCGCGGTGTTTTGGTGGTAAGCGCTTTGCTCTTTGTGTTGTCGTTTACCGGATTTCCAGAATCACTTTGGTGGAAGGGCTCAATATTGATCCCTGAGTTCACCGTGATTGTTCAATGGTTTTTTGAATTTTTAAAAGATTCTTCTAGTTTTTTGCATAACTACCAATCTTAATAAGGAAAAGCTTCATGTGTGGTATTGTCGGTATTGTCGGTGCTAGTCCCGTTAACCAAGCCATTTACGATGCACTAACCGTGTTACAACATCGAGGTCAAGACGCCGCGGGGATTGTGACGATTACCGAAGGAATGTTTAAGCAACGTAAAGCCAACGGATTGGTCAGAGATGTGTTTGAAGTCAAACATATGCAGCGTTTACGCGGTAATTTGGGTATTGGTCACGTGCGTTATCCAACTGCGGGTAGTTCTAGTGCTGCAGAAGCTCAGCCATTTTATGTGAACTCTCCTTTTGGCTTAGCCTTAGCGCATAATGGTAATTTAACCAACGCCAAAGAGTTACGAGAAGAAATGGCACAAAGTGCGCGTCGCCATATTAATACGACTTCGGATTCTGAAGTATTGTTAAATGTGTTGGCCCATGAGTTAGACAACATCGTTCAAGACGAACTTTGTGAAAAACAAGTTTTTCGAGCCATTAGTGCAGTACACAAGAAAGTCCGTGGTGCATATGCGGTTGCGGCCTTAATTATCGGTCAGGGTATGGTCGCTTTTCGTGATCCTCATGGGATCCGCCCTTTGGTCTTGGGTCAAAAAGTTAGTGATGTTGATGCAAATAAGATGGAATATATGGTTGCATCTGAGAGTGTTGCTCTAGATGCCGTGGGTTTTGAGTTTGTCCGTAGTGTCGCTCCTGGTGAAGCGCTGTATGTAACCGAAGCGGGTCAACTCTATACTCAGCAATGTGCAGAGAACCCTAGCTACAATCCTTGTATTTTTGAATATGTCTATTTTGCGCGACCAGATTCGACGATTGATAAAATCTCAGTTTATGGTGCTCGAGTGAACATGGGAACTAAGTTGGGAGAAAAAATTAGCAGAGAGTGGGACGATTTGGATATCGATGTGGTGATCCCAATCCCTGAAACTTCTTGTGATACCGCCTTGCAGATTGCGATGCATTTAAATCTCCCTTATCGTCAAGGTTTTGTAAAAAACCGCTATATTGGTCGTACTTTTATTATGCCAGGCCAAGTTCAGCGTCGTAAATCGGTACGTCGCAAGCTCAACGCAATTGACGTGGAATTTAAAGGTAAAAACGTATTGTTGGTTGATGACTCGATCGTGCGTGGTACAACCTCGGAGCAAATTATCGAAATGGCCCGAGAAGCTGGCGCGAATAAGGTGTATTTTGCATCAGCCTCACCAGAGATCCGCTTCCCTAACGTATATGGGATTGATATGCCTTCGGCTAATGAGTTGGTGGCCCATGGACGTGAAGTTGATGAAATTTGTCAGCTAATAGGGGCTGATGGGCTCATCTTCCAAGATCTCGATGACTTAATTGAAGCCTGTCGACAAAGTAATCCTGAAATTCATAATTTTGAGACCTCGGTATTTAATGGTAAGTACGTCACCAATGATATTGACCAAGACTATTTGAATTACCTCGATCAGCTACGAAATAACGACTCTAAAGCGTTACAAGCAGAAGAAGATGTCGTTAGCTTAGAAATCCATAACGAAGATAGTTAAGCAGACTGGAAACAGCTGTTGATTGCTACTGTGATAAAAAAGCACCTTGTTTGGTGCTTTTTTTAAGTACAGGTATTAAATAAACTTAGCGCGAGAAATGCTGTTTACTAAATTCAACACGTTCTATGGCGGAACGTTTGAGACCTTGTTTGGCTTGTTCTTCAACCAGCTTCAAACGAGGTAAAATGCCTTCACCGTTGGCGATTTGGATGGCTAAGCCTGGGCGAGCATTCAGCTCGAGCAACATCGGTCCATCAGACTTATCTAGAACCATATCCGTTCCCAAGTAACCCATTCCAGACATTTCGTAGCAGCTGGATGCCAGTTCTAGCAAGCGTTGCCAATGAGGAACTATCAGCTCTTTTAAGGGCCGATCGGTATCGGGGTGGACTTCGACTGGGCGATCAAACTGTACTGCGTGCAAGGCGCGACCGCTGCCTATATCGATACCGACGCCTACGGCACCTTGGTGTAAGTTGGCTTTGCCATCGGAAGCGGCAGTTGATAGGCGCATCATCGCCATCACAGGGTAGCCCTGAAAAACGATGACTCGTACATCGGGGACGCCTTCAAAACTAAAGCCTTCAAAACAGGAATCAAACTCGATTAAGGCTTCAATTACCGCTACATCTGGGCTACCTCCTAAGGAAAATAAGCCTGCCAGGATGTTTGAGCAGTGTCGTTTTATATCTTCATCATGGCTAGGAGCTCCACTGGGCTTATAAAACACCCCAGATTTTTGTTTGGTGATCACCAAAATACCTTTGCCACCAGAGCCTTTAGCAGGCTTGATGACAAATCCTGAGTGTTTGCGTAACATCGGAATAATGGAGCGAATATCATGTTGGGTACGTACTACACCAATCAGAGCAGGGATGGTGACGTTATCCCGCTGAGCGATAATTTTGGTCTTAAGTTTGTTGTCCACCAGCGGAAAAAGTTTACGTGGATTATAACGGCTAATATATCCGGTATTTCGCTGGTTCATGCCCATAATACCTTTACGAGCAAGGGCAAATGGACTGCAAAATTGATTAAACATCAGTCCTCCCTATCAGCCAATGGTTTGAAGCGACGTAATTCCAATAAGCGATATCCGGTGTAATTTCCTAAAATGAGGATAATGCCAAGAACGATAAATTGAATACCCATGAAGTTAAAGGTTAAGTGGCGTACATATTCGTTGTTCATTGCTAGGAACGCGAGTACCGCAACTAATAAGCTCCCACCGCCTTGTAGTACAACTTCTTTAGGACCTTCTTCTTCCCATAACACCGACATCCGTTCAATCGTCCAAGATAAAATAATCATTGGGAAGAAGGTGATTTTTAAACCTTCGGTCAATCCAACTTTAAAACTAATCACACTAAATATTGAAATAATACCAATCACGGTAATAATGACCGCCGATATTCGCGAGACCAGCAGTAGGTTAAGGTGAGATAAATACCCGCGGATGATTAAACCAGTCCCAACTACCAATAAAAAGCCGATTAAACCGGTGATTAATGAGGTTTGCATAAAGGCCATTGCAATCAGTACGGGCATAAAAGTACCCGAGGTCTTTAAACCGACTAAAACTCGAAGCAATACCACAATCAGCACCCCAATTGGGATTAATAAAATCCCCTTAAATAGGGCTTGTTCTTCCAAGGGTAAGCTGTCGATAGAGAAATTAAGGAAATCAGCCTCGCTAATTTTCGGTGCAACTGCAGATTGAGCGCTTTGTTCCACCAGCAACATCGAAAAGCTGACCCGCGAATTTTGCGCTCCGATGACTTCTAGTAAGCTGTTACCGTTATACTCCCACAATAAAGTATTCTCGGGACGACCTTGGGTCCCAGTGTTTAAGTCGAATATTTGCCAATTATTTTCGTCTTTAAATACCTGGATGTATTCGGTAATTGTTTGCCTGCGTCGGCCATCTTCGAGATGCAAGCCCCTTACAATTCGTGCTGGGACATCGGCATTATTTAACAAATCTACAATTAGGCGATTTTTGGGTTTGTAATCTAAGATGAGGCCAGTATTTTGGTTGCTACTGGCTGCGTCGATAGTCAGCGCTTTGATGAGTTCTCGCGCAAAGCTATAAGCATCTGCAGAGACTTCTTTTGCCTGCTTTGCTAAATGGTTAGCCGCGGTAAAGTAGGGTTCGGGATACTCGGTAAATAGAGTCTCGGGCATTTGACTTTGGTAGGTATCACCAGCCTTTGGATCCACTAAGAAGTCTACTTTGTAATACATTTCTTGATGACCGTTGGCTTGTCGCTTGGTCCAGATCGCGCGAGGGTTGTTTTGCTCATTCACAAAAGACAAGCCGTAAGCTAATGAAGCCGTTGATTCATGGATCCGAGTGTAACCTTGCTGAGTTTGAGGTAGGGCTAGTACGGCTTCAACGCTATCGCCTTTAGCATCAAACTCAACCTTTGCTTCAATTGACCATATTTGGCGTTTTTCTCCTGGAAACCAAGGTACTTCAAAGCTGATATGTCGATAGAAGGTCATGCTGATCCCTAGCAGCATACACAGAGTGACGATGAGGTAAAAAATATGACGAGAACTCATGTAAGTTAATCCTTAAAAGTCGGCTTTGGCTGGCTAAACTTGTGACTGATATCAACGACAGAAATGTCTTTCAAGAAGCTTCGTCCAAGTAATACCGGATAACTTAGATGAGAGCGATCGCTTAGGGTAAACTGCACTTTTTCGGAAATTGGCCCCAGTTTGACTAACATCGATACAACGGGGCGTTTCTCAGCACTATTGCTGGACGATTGAATCACTTCTGCAGTTCTAATTACTGGACGCTCAATCATGATATCTTGTTTAATTGTGTCATGGCGAAGGTTGAAACGAACCCAGTTCTTGCCATCACGTTCAAATTTTACGATATCGACAGCATTGAGAGAGGAGGTTGCTGCGCCAGTGTCGATCCGCGCTTGAAAGGCCATTTTTTGATGCTCGAGGCTGACCCATTCTGTTTCACCGATTACAGTTTTATTACCCAGTTGGTAGCGACTGATATTGCTGCAACTTGGTTTTGTTTGGGGTTCGCTGATAATTACTGGAGCGGGGGTGATCTCGGAAACTTTTTGTTCGAGTTGTTTAAAATGTTGCTCTTGCTTCAACAATTGACCATTGATGGCTTCACATTGACTTAATATCGTGGTTTGTTGCTGACTGAGCTGGCTTAACTGTTGTGTTAGTTGTTCAGCTTGTTGGTTCGGTTGCTGAATCGCACAAGCGGTGAGAGCGAGTGAAAATGAAATTACGGAAAGCTTTTTCATAGTTTGAATCCGTCGAATAAAGTAAAAATGACAGTCTAATTATTGCTTTTAGCATAGTCTAACAGCAGTTATTAGTCTGGATTAATGGCAATTAAAACAGCACGTTTGGGGGCTGGTAAGCCTTCCACTGTTCTCGTTTTGTCGCTTGGATCTAGGTAGTCGTTTAAAGACTCATGAGTCATCCAAGGTGTGCTGCGTTGCTCATCGGTGGAGGTGATGTCGATATCGACAATACGCACGTCGACAAAGCCGACTTTTTCCAACCAAAGTTTTAATGCAGCAGTACTCGGTAAAAACCAAACATTCGGCATCTTGCCATAACGACCGGCGGGAACTAGCACTTGTTGTTCATCACCATCGATCACCAAGGTTTCAAGAACTAACTCTCCTCCAGGTTGGAGTTGTTCTTTCAGCTGGATTAGATGATCCATTGGCGAACGGCGGTGGTAGAGTACTCCCATCGAGAATACAGTATCGAAGGCCTTTAATTTAGGTAGCTCTTGGATCCCCAATGGCAGCAGGTGAATGCGTTGATCGCGGTTGGCAAAATTACGAATGGCTTCAAATTGCATCAAAAATAAAGTCGAAGGGTCGATCCCAACGACAAATTCAGCGCCATCCCCCAACATTCGCCACATGTGGTAGCCACTGCCGCAGCCTACATCGAGAACATAGCGGTGCTGAAGCGGGGATATGTGCTTGCGCAGACGTTCCCATTTCCAGTCGGAGCGCCATTCGGTGTCAATATGAATACCGTAGATATTGAAGGGTCCTTTGCGCCAAGGATGAAAGTGGCGTAATAGACTCTCAATTTTTTTTCGTTCGCCCGGTTGGATATCTTCTGCTTTACCTATACTGACTTGGCTTGTTAGATCAATATCAGAGCTGGTTAATCTCGGGAGCTTATTGAGTACTCGCTGCCAGCGAGGAAAATCGCCGTGGGCATGTTCATTTTGCCAATCACCTAACTGGGCTGGGAGCGTATATAACCAATGCTTGAGGCGGTTTTTAGCGATAATTTGGTAGAAGTCAGAAAAATCTATCATGGAGGACAAAGGCTTGATACTGCTTAATTATTTAGTCGGTAATTATAGCAAGTTTTAGCTCAATTGGGCGAGAATTGAGCCTATAAAAGTCGATGATTTATGGTTTTTATCAATCTTTGTTTGTTTATTGCGCTAAGTCTATTTTAATCCAAGCCAATCGATTTGATTTTTGATCTCCGATATAGCCGCTATCACACACTGGGATATTCTTACTCGCAATCAGCTGTTGTCCAAATTGATGTACTTTAAAGTGCTGGGCTTTGAGCCGAGCCAAGTCGGATTGCCTAAATGCTTGTTCACTGGACACAAATAACAAGAGCGGACTGCGTTGTTGAATAAAATCATCCATCAATAGGGTTGTGAGCTGTTGTGGATGACTTAACAAGGCGCTCGCACTAGCCCAAGTTTGTTTATTAATTCGCATTAAAGCCAGGTAAGGACGAGGAGATAATGAACTCTGATTGGAGCGATAGGCTGTAAACCATTCAAAATCGCTAGTTTGCCAAAAATAACTGAGTCTGGTATTCGGTGATTTTGTATTGTTTTGGCTGATGTTTTTATTTGGTAATAAGAAATCGTTATAGGTTTTGCTTTGTCCGTCGATACTTAGCTGGGGAAAACGATTGACCAAGGTGCTGTCATCGATTAACGCTTTTGTTTCGGTATTTTCATTTCTCAATTGTTGTAACTGCGACTCGTAAGTACTACTGATTGTTATGGCGGCACGAGAGCAGTCATTTGTCAGTAACGAGTCGTAGTCTAAGTGACTTATTTCTACGGCCGCTCCAACAGGAGAAATACAGCAAATCAGGGCTGTTAAAAGTAGTTTTCTGCTAAAGTTATTCATAAATCGAGATAATTTGTAAACGTAAGTAAAGACCAACATTAACATAAATTTGCCTCTTGGTTGTTGGCTTTATATGTTCATTCTATAGATAAGACTGCTAGGTTCGTAAAAGGAAAAACAATAATGGGTAATTTGTCAATTAAGCAGCGCCTGATATTAACGGTGCTGATATTACTAGCGGTATTAAGTGGTTTTCAAGCTTGGTTTCAGGCTAGAAATTTATCAGAGGAAACTCGAGCCGATATTGCGAGTGATGCCAAGCAGTTGGCTCAGGCTGCCAGTGACCAAGTGAGCTTATGGTTTGACTCTAAATTGGCGGTTGCGAAAGCGATGTCGGTCAAACCGAGTTCTAAAGAGTTTTTGTCCTATTTGGTTCAAGCGAAGCAAAGTGGTGATTTCCTATATTTTTACTTTGGCAGTGAGCAAGGTGAAATGACGATGAATGACCCGAATGACACTTTACCCGAGGGTTACGATCCTCGTACCAGACCTTGGTATAAAGGTGCGCAGAGTAACGGATCATATATTTCTGAACCTTATGTTGATGTCACTTCGGGGACGATGGTGATCTCGGTTGCTCAGAGAGTCGCTGGGGGGGTATATGCGGGCGACTTGAGTTTAGATGTGGTCACTCAGCGAGTGCTTAATTTAGCTAATAAACAAGTTTATCCGGTCATTGTGAATACCCAAGGCTCAATCATTATTCATTCGGATAAAAACTTGGTTCTTAAGAATGTCTCAGAACTTTCTGCAGATATGAATGCGAACTTTTTGGCTCAGGAAGCACGTAATGCGCACATGAGCGAGTTGCAGGTTAATGGGAAAGACAGTTTTGTTAGTGTGACGACAATTAGTGGCACCGATTGGTACTTATTATTTGTTTATGATAAACAGCAAGCGATGGCGCCAGTTGTCGATATGGTGAAAAGTTCGGTCATATTTGCAGTGGTTTTATTTGTCCTTGTGGCTTTGGTTATGTTTAAGGTAATTACCGTCATGTTGAAGCCAATCCAAGTCCTCGGGGACGCTATCCAAGATCTTTCTTCTGGCGATGGTGATTTAACCAAGCGTATTAACTTACAACGCAGTGATGAAATTGGTGCACTTGCCGAGGGCGTTGATCGGTTCATTGAGCAGTTACATGACTTAATGATAGAGATTTCTGAGGACGCTGATCATCTGCAACGAGCAGCGGCCTTAACCAGTAAGTCAACCGCTGAGTCGAATACCCAAATTGAGCGTCAGCAGGGTGAGGTGACCCAAGTGGCTACTGCGGTCAACGAGATGGCTGCGACGGCCAATGAAGTGGCAAATAATGCGGAGCAAACGGCCGAAGCGGCTCGACAATCAGCCGATTCTTGTGCACAAGGTAAAGTTTTGATCGGTCGTAATCAGCAGCAAGTCAATAGTTTGGCTGGGCAGTTGGATGGTGCTGCAGATACCGTTCAAGAGTTGGAACGAAACACCAAAGAAATTAGTGATATTTTAACCACGATCCAAGGTATTGCCGAGCAAACCAACTTACTTGCGTTGAATGCTGCTATCGAAGCCGCGCGAGCCGGTGAGCAAGGTCGAGGATTTGCGGTTGTTGCTGATGAAGTTCGTCATCTATCTCAACGAACTCAAAGCTCTACTGAAGAAATTAAAGCGATGTTGGAGCGTTTACAAAGTAACACCCAAAGCACCGTACAAACCATGGACGAAAGTCAGCAGTTAGTCAGAATTAGTGTTGAGGAAGCAACCAAAGCTGCAGAAATGCTAGAAAATATCACCAGCTCGATTACTCATATTAGTGATATGGCGACCCAGATTTCTAGTGCTGCCGAAGAGCAGCGGGCGGTTACTGAAGAAGTTGGGCGAAATACTCAAGGGATCCAAGATGCTTCCCTTGAGTTAGCCGAACAAGCTTCCGGAAGCTCTAAACGTGCGACAGAGTTGGATGCTATTGCCGACAAGTTGCACAAAGAAGTGAGTGCTTTCAAAATCTAAGCTTATAGTGGCTTATTGAGTATGAATGCTGATGAAAAACCGATCAATGCATCGGTTTTTTTATTGATCATGTGACCCTTTGCGTCTGTAGAACGTTGATGGTCAATTGTTGTCATTCTTCCTTGCGTTAAAGGCCAAACCAGCTGTGGTGCGAATATTTTTTACTCGTTGAAATGAATTGTTCACTGATGAATTTGGTATTGCTCTTAGTGGCTGTGTCATAATGCACTTGCTAGCAAGCAGTAATAATGTGACCAAAATTTTAAGGAATCGAGTTGATGAGTTACGACGATAATAATATTTTTGCGAAAATAATTCGCGGAGAAATGGATTGTTTAAAAGTCTACGAAGACCAACATACTTTGGCATTTATGGATATCATGCCACAAGCCGACGGACACACATTAGTATTACCTAAAGAGTCCGCAGAAACACTGTTTGAGCTTTCAGATGAAGGCGCTGCTGCGACCATCAAAACAGTTAAAAAAGTAGCCTCGGCGGTTAAGCAAGTGATGCAGGCTGAAGGCATCAGCCTCGTCCAGTTTAATGGAGAGGCAGCAGGGCAGACTGTGCCGCATTTACATTTTCATATTATTCCTGGCTCACTCTCGGCGGCACGTAGTCACGCACGAACGGTGGTTGATAGTGACACGCTTAAACCTATTGCGGAAAAAATTGCGGCTTTGCTCGCCAATTAATAGTATGAGAGGGAGCGGGCGGGTGACGCTCGCCTATTTAATCGCGACTAAAGAACCAAAGTTAAAACATTGGAACCACAACTCACTGGCACTAAAGCCTGCGTCTTTAAAGCGTTGTTTGTGTTGAGCAATGGTATCAGGGACTAAGACATTGTCTAAAGAACTGCGCTTTTGGCTAATTTCTAACTCGCTGTAGCCATTTGCGCGTTTAAAATCTATGTGTAATTCGCTAATTAGTTCTTGTACTGCTGGCTCCGCAAAAAGAAACTTTTCACTCAGTACCAATAAACCACCTTTCAGCATACCTTGATAAATTTTTTTGAGCAGCGTTAAACGTTGCTCGGGCGCAATAAATTGCAGGGTGAAGTTAAGCACTACCATTGATGCGTTGCTGATCTCAACATCGTTGATGTCTTCACAGATGACACTGACCGAAGTCTCGGCGCGAAATGCATCTAAGTGTTTCTGGCAGCGTTCGACCATTGCTGGTGAGTTGTCTACTGCGATAATATTTACATTTTTTTGCGTCACGGCACGCCGCATCGCCAGGCTAGCCGCCCCCAACGAACAGCCTAGATCATAGATATTGCTATTGGCTTGATGAAATTGACCACAGAGGTGGCCTATGGTTGAGATAATGTTGCTGTAACCCGGTACCGAGCGTTGGATCATATCAGGGAAAACTTCAGCGACTTGTTCGTCGAAGCGAAATTCTCCAAGTTGGGTTATGGGTTGTGAAAATAGTTTATCTTTGCCTTGCATTGCGGCTTCTCGTACCAGTAATAATGAAAAGATGGCTTAAAGCATCACTTGGCGCGCATTGTAACCAGCTAATCGTGGCTTGTCTTTGTCAAATATAGCTTTTAGTAAAGATTTATTACGGTCTATCTATTCTTATTTACGGCAGATTTCCTTTATACTATCGCCTTTTCTCTCGGTGACAGTTAATTTTGTAGCTGTTATTGGAGTAGAATACTCGCTGAATTTTTAAAACGTAAAACGGGAAAGGCCAAATGCGCACTGTTTACTGTGGACAAGTCACCAAAGAGTTAGTTGATCAAGAAATAAATTTAGTCGGTTGGGTTAACCGTCGTCGTGATTTGGGTGGTGTTATCTTTATTGATTTGCGCGACCGAGAAGGCATTGTACAAGTCGTCTTTGATCCAGATCGTGCTGCGGTGTTCGATACAGCGAATAGCTTGCGGAATGAGTTTTGTGTGCGTTTAAAAGGTCGTGTTCGTGCTCGCCCTAATAGCCAAATTAATCCAGATATGACAACTGGTGAAATAGAATTGTTAGGTTTGGAGTTAGAAGTATTAAACCGTTCTGCGCCATTACCTCTGGATAGTAATCAAGATAATTCAGAAGAACAACGTCTTAAATATCGTTACTTGGATTTACGTCGTCCAGAGATGACTCAACGGATGATGTTCCGTGCAAAAGTCACCGGTTTTGTGCGTCGCTTCATGGAAGAGCATGGCTTCTTAGACATTGAAACCCCTATTTTGACTAAAGCTACGCCTGAAGGTGCGCGTGATTACTTGGTTCCCAGTCGAACTCATAAAGGACAGTTTTTTGCGTTGCCTCAGTCTCCGCAAATCTTTAAGCAATTACTGATGATGTCCGGCATGGATCGTTATTATCAAATCGTTAAATGTTTCCGTGATGAAGATTTACGTGCTGACCGCCAACCTGAATTCACCCAGATTGATATCGAGACTTCATTTATGACTTCGGATGAAGTTATGGCGGTTACGGAGCAAATGGTCCGTGAATTATTTATTGCGATGTTAGGTGTCGATCTCGGTAAGTTTCCAAAGATGACCTATGCCGAAGCGATGCGTTTATACGGCTCAGATAAACCTGATTTACGTAATCCGATGCAACTGGTTGATGTAGCTGACTTACTACAAGAGGTTGAGTTTAAAGTATTTTCTGGCCCCGCAAATGATGAAAAAGGTCGAGTAGCGGTATTACGAGTCCCGGGAGGCGCTTCGCTCTCACGTAAGCAAATTGATGATTATGGTAAGTATGTTGGGATCTACGGCGCGAAAGGCTTAGCGTGGATGAAGGTTAATGATCTTGCTGCTGGTATCGGGGGTTTGCAATCACCGATCCTTAAGTTTTTAACGGAAGATGTTGCCAAGGCCATTGTTGAGCGCTGTAAGGCACAAGATGGCGATTTAATCTTATTTGGTGCTGATAAGGCAACCATTGTTTCCGAGGCGATGGGGGCTTTGCGTCTTAAAGTTGGCGAAGATTTAGGTCTAGTCAGTGATCAATGGAAACCGCTATGGGTGGTCGATTTCCCAATGTTTGAAGAAGTTGACGGTCAATTCCATGCGATTCATCACCCGTTTACCGCGCCTGTTGTAGGCGTGAGTGCTGAACAGCTGGCCCAAAGCCCAGCGGGTGTATTATCGAACGCTTATGATATGGTGCTCAATGGTTGTGAACTTGGCGGCGGTAGTGTTCGTATTCATAAACAGGATATGCAAGCAGCGGCCTTCAAGGTGTTAGGCATAAGCGATGAAGAGGCCCAAGAAAAATTTGGCTTCTTATTAGAAGCGTTACAATACGGCGCTCCACCGCATGCTGGTTTAGCTTTTGGTTTGGATCGTTTGTTGATGTTGATGACAGGAGCCAGTTCGATCCGTGATGTGATGGCATTTCCAAAGACCACGACTGCGGCATGCCCTCTCACGAGTGCTCCGAGTGCCGCTAACCCATTGGCTTTGGCTGAGTTGGCTTTGAGTATCAACAAACCCGCTTAGCAGAGTGGTGCGGTTTTATGTATCAACGGCGAGCTAAGCTCGTCGTTTTTTTATCAGTATTTATTTTTCAGCTTTTGTTGATTGATGATGGTGATTGGTTTCTTTGCGGTGGGTCAGCTGGCTTCGGTAGTTCAATTACGGGGTAAAGCTTTATCAGTTTACCGTCTTTATCTAACAGGCCGCCTTTATCGCAGCAAGCTTGATAAAAGGCAAGGGCTGCCTCCTTGGTTTGCGGTCGACCAAATAAATAGCCTTGAACTTTGTCAAAACCATTCTTGATTAGCCAATTGGCATGCTCTATGGTTTCCACTCCTTCCACTAATATCTCGTAATTTAAGGTGTACATTAATTTACGCATACTGAGTACGATATTCTGAGTCGGTATGGAAGTGATCGCATTATGACCAAATTCTCGGTCGAATTTTATTTTGTCACAGGCTAGATTACTTAAATAACTGAGTGAGGTGAAGCCTTTACCAAAATCATCGAAGGCAACTCTAATGCCAGCGCCTCGAATTTCCTTGAGTTGATTTTTTACTTGGGGATAGTTTTGTACCGCGACACTCTCGGTAATTTCCAGTTCTAGTAAGTTATTTCCAGGACTAATGGTCCTATATTTACTAATTAGTTTTTGAGCAAAGAGTTTGTCTTCAAACTGGTGGCCGCTAATGTTAAAAGCAACGGTGAGGCCTTGGTAACCAAGAGCATTGAATTCTTCTAACAGTGCCAAAGATTTATCGATGACCCAATAGCCCAGAGGCAGGATGTGACGGCCGGATTCGACAATATCTAAGAACTGGCCTGGGTTCATTAAACCTTGGGTCGGGTGATTCCAGCGAAGTAGTAATTCAAAACCAGTTATTTTCTGTTGTTGCATCGATACTTGAGGCTGCAAGAACAGTTCCAGTTCATTGTTACTCATTGCATTTTGAAATTGGTTTTCAATGGTGAACACCATGTCGTTGTTGCGTGCTAATTCGATATCAAAGTGAGTACAGCAATTGCGACCCTTTCGTTTGGAAGAGTACATGGCTAGGTCAGCATATTTTACCAACAACTGTGGCTCATACTCGGCCTGTTTCGCAGTCGCGATCCCAATACTGAGGGTGACCCGCATCGACACTCCGGAAATTGTAATATCCCGAGATATTTCTCGCGCCAAGCTATAGGCGTAACCTAATACACTGTCTTTATCCTGTTGATTGACTAAGAGGGTGAATTCATCACCACCAAGGCGAAAGGTGTTGGAGGCAAATTGACTTAAACGTAAGATCCGTTTAGCGACTTGAATTAAAAGCAAATCGCCAAAGTCGTGGCCGAGTGTGTCGTTAATTGTTTTAAAGTTGTCGAGGTCTATATAGATGAGGCAGAGCTCTTCGTCTTTTTGTTCAGCGTTTTTTAGGGCCTTGGTTAAGTGTTGTAAGAAGGCACTGCGATTCGGTAATTCGGTCAATGGATCTTCCATTGCCATTTTTTCGAGCACTTTTGTATTCGCAGCAATGTTGGTTCGCATTTCAGTAAAGCTATTGGCTAGCTGAATAGAGATCGAATCTAAGGCATCAAACTCATCATTGAATAGGTGGATATGCTTTTGTGGCTGGTATCCCTTGCCTTCCAATATGCTCGGTAAGTGAGTGGTATGGTAACGTAAACTTTTGACGGGACGGCGCATCAGCAGTAAGCCTATGGAGATACTTAAAAGCATGGTAAACAGCAATAGCAGTGCGAGTTTATTGCGGAAGTCGGTGAGCTGAGAGACTTGCTCACTCCAATCTTTAAGTACCACTAGTTTTAGACTATTCGAAGCACTGTCTTGGATTGAGTAAAGTTTGCCGACAATGGTTTTGTCTTCAACCATAAAGGTTAAATCATCGTGGTTACGGTATTCTATTGCACTGTCAAACCATTTTTGACTCAGTACTTGAGTATTGGTTGCGAGTAGCACGCTTTTGTAGATCGGTCGGTCAACATCAACGATCGCCAATTCTATGTCATCGAGTTGAGTTACATTGATGAGTGCATCGGCCAATTCTAATTGAAATGCCAGAACCCCTAGTTCAGCACTGCGAGTGCGCACCGGGAGTGAAACCCAGAGAAAACATCGTTCTTCACATTCGAGTAATTTCATCGGTTTCGTGTGTATTGTGACCTGTTCGAGTAAGCTTTTAGGTGGCATTATTTCTGGCAAGCTACAAGAATAATTGTCGAGATCGTATACGGTGCAACCATTTACAATGGGAAGTAGCCACTGTAATTCAGGTAATTGTTGGCTTAAATAGTGATCCAACTGAACCATATTCTCAGCCTTGCTAAACAAGGTTTGGGTTTCAAAAATGTAGGTGATGCTGTCACTTAAGCGGTCAATTTGGTCTTTAAATTCCAATGCATAGTTATCAAGATAACTTTGTTTTAATTGAGTTTGTTGATGTTTGTTGTGCTCCATGGCTGTCAAGCCAAAGATAGAGACGACTACGCCAGCAGCTAATACCCATATCAAGGTTAGTTTCAGTCTTACACTGATATAGCGATTTTTAATATCAATTAATGGGAATTTACGGAGCTTCATTGACCATCCCGATGTTTATTATTTTTACTGCGTGGTAAAACAGTCGCCACTTTAATTTATTAAGCATAGAGTTAATTGTCAAAAACGATAACTAAGTTGTATCGCGAATAAGCGCCAATAACGTTCTGGGTTGTTGACTGCGTTTGAATTTAGATCGTTAACTGGGGGGATCATGGAGGTTCCCGTGAGCCAGTGGTGTTCTATTTTTAGTTGGAAATGCTGATGAAAATTCCAGCTAGCTCCGAGGGCTAAATCATCGATATCCCTTAGGTTAGGAGTGATATCCGCATCAACAAAATGGCTATTATCGTAGCGTGCAAACAGGCTCCATTGAGGAGTCAACATGTAAATACCTTGAAGATAATAGGTATTCATGTCGATACTGCCGTCAAAATTAGACGCTAAGCCTTGGGCCATAGCATTTTTCCCTTTTGCATAGGTACCACCTCGACGTAGGCTGTATTCAGCCGTGAGCTCATATTTTTTTTGAGCATACTGTAAAGAGAGTATGTACTGGTCAAGGTCGATAAAAAAATCAAAGGGTGCATAAACTAATTCACCATTAGGAGGAATTGGGATGGCAAGGTTAATCGCATCGATAAGTTGAGTTTTTAAGCGTCGATAGTCGAAGGCCACGGACCAATTGGCATTAGGTTGGATGGATAAATGCAGTGATGTGTTCCAATCGGCGGTGAATTTACCTTCTTGACTTCGCCCAAAAAAACGTCGGCTAAAGCTTTCATCGAAGGCTTCTTTGCCAATTGATGCAGCAAAATTGTATTGTTGCCCAGAAGGGCTGAAATAATCGATATCCATACGGAGTCCATCTGCACGTAAGCTTTGTTCTTTAAAAACATGCGGATAAACAGAAAATGGCAAGATAATACTTGGTCGGGTAAACGGAACATCGCGAGTTGCACCGTAAATGCCATTGGCGAGCTTAAAGCGTCCTAACTTAAATGCCAGAGCCCAGTCTTCGCTGGTTTGTGGTTGATAGTTTAGGCTAAGGTAATCGATTGCAAGGCCTGTTTCAAACCAATCGCCACTCTCACGAGCAATCAATAAACCTGACAGCGACCAACGAGGATCGATGTACCAATAGCCATGTAAACCGGCCTCATATAGAGGGCCACTATCACCGGAATTATAGCCATAGTAATTATTTGCACTTACATCGATATAACTGGCAGAGATAAACCCTCCCCAGTATATTTTCGCTTGTGCGAAAGAAACAGGAAGTAAGGTTAGTAAGCTAGTCAAGATTAAAAGAATGAAGTTCTTCATTTTCCACCTCTTGGCTGGCATACCCAATGGCATTAGGATTTAGCTTAATCATATTTAACATGTCATGCTCGGTAGATACAACGATGGGGGCGATGGCGGTACCTGTATAAATTTGTCTCTCCCAGATACGGCTTAATTGATAAGGAAATAATTTAAGGGCATCTAAACAAAAGTCTTTGTGTAATTCGCTGTTGTTTTCCATAACCACGACTTGAATAGCTCGTCCATTGGACCAATTTTTTTGACGTAAGGAGAAAATTGAACGAATGCTCTTAGGCGTCACTTCTGTTTGATGACTGGGATTACTTACAATCCAAGTTTGGGCATCAATGGCGAAGCTTAAACTGAATAAGCTACAGAACACCATTGTTCTTGTTGCTACCCATATATGTCTCATGAGCAGACTGATAAGTGGCCAACAAATTGCTGTCATAACCTTCCATGGAATACTATTGATAATTTCTTCATCTATACAAATATAGGCTGATTTTATCAGCTCGTTAACTTTAGTGATAAATAGTTGTTTATGGCTCACAAATGAACAGTAGAACCGAGACTATCAAAGGTTATTTATCGATGGGTATCAAAAATAATAATAATAATAGAGTTACTATATTAACTATCTAGTCAGTATTTGACTTGGTGCAAGGTGTAAAGTCAATGCTATGACTAGGATTAAGATCCATGTTATGTAAAGATTGCTTTGCTCTTGTAGCCTATTATCACCTTAATTATCAGTATGATAAGGCGCTTTAAGTTCGATGGAGAGGAAGATAATGCTAGGCTTGTCGCGTTTATCGAGTTTATCATTGCAATGTATATTACTTTATAGGGATAACGATGGCCGGTCATAGTAAATGGGCAAATATAAAACACCGCAAAGCTGCTCAAGATGCTAAACGCGGGAAAATTTTTACAAAATTTATTCGAGAACTTACGGTCGCAGCCAGAGAAGGGGGCTCCGATCCCGATGCGAACCCTCGATTAAGAGCCGCAATTGATAAAGCGCTATCTAATAATATGACTCGGGACACTGTGAATCGGGCGGTACAACGTGGAGCTGGTGAGCTTGATGGACAACAACTGGAAACGGTTATCTATGAAGGTTATGGGCCAGGAGGTACTGCGGTCCTAGTGGAAACGATGACCGATAATCGAAATCGTACTGTATCAAGTGTGAGACATGCTTTTAGTAAGAGTGGTGGGAACTTAGGTACTGACGGAAGTGTTGCATATTTATTCGAGAAAAAAGGTATTATTTGTTTTACGGCAGGCAGCGACGAAGAACGGATTATTGAGGTCGCGTTAGACAGTGGTGCGGAAGATATTCAGAGTCACGATGACGGAAGCATTGACGTTATCACTTCCCCCAATGAGTTTGGGACAGTGAAAGATGCGTTCGATGCGATTGGATTTATCGCAGAAAATGCCGAAGTGACAATGATCGCTTCTGTTCAAGCTGAATTAGATGCGACCACCGCGCCTAAACTATTACGTTTAATTGACATGTTAGAAGACGACGACGATGTTCAAGAGGTTTATCATAATGGGGATATTTCTGATGATGTTGCGGCACAGTTATAAGTTATTGTGAGTATAATTTTAGGCATCGATCCAGGCTCTCGGATTACGGGTTATGGTTTAGTTCAGCAAGTTCATGGGAAAATAACTTACTTGGGCAGTGGTTGTATTCGTATTAAAGCGGAGGCATTACCATTACGATTAAAGCAAATTCATGCGGGTGTGAGCGAAATAATTGAACAATTCACTCCTGACGAGTTTGCGATTGAACAAGTATTTATGGCCAAAAATGCCGATTCGGCATTGAAGCTTGGTCAAGCGCGAGGGGCTGCAATTGTTGCAGCAGTTTCTCGTGACATCCCAGTATCGGAATACTCGGCTCGGCAAATCAAGCAAGCCGTAGTGGGTACTGGTGCGGCAGATAAATCACAGGTTCAACATATGGTAACCCAGCTATTAAGTTTGTCGGCTAGCCCTCAAGCCGATGCAGCAGATGCTTTGGCAGTCGCTTTGTGTCATTGTCATACTCGGCAAAGTTTAATTAGTATGGCTGGTAAAGTAACTGGTACTGTTCGGCGCCGTTTACGGTAAGTGATTGATTAAAAAAGCAGCGGCCTGCAGTTTTTTTGTTAAAAATACTCCAGGTCGAATTGAAACACGAAAAATTGACCCAATATAGCTGATAGAGTCTATTAGCTAAGGTAAAGAGGACGACATGACCTTAGAGCGTTCAGAACGATTTGAAATTCCTGTATTGCCGCTACGTGATGTAGTGGTATATCCACACATGGTTATTCCACTATTTGTTGGTCGTGAAAAGTCTATTCGTTGCTTAGAAAGCGCGATGAACCAAGACAAACAAGTCTTATTAGTGGCGCAAAAAGATGCAAGCAATGATAATCCACAAGTGGAAGATTTATACACTGTAGGCACGGTGGCTAATATTCTGCAGCTCTTAAAACTGCCTGACGGCACTGTAAAAGTGTTGGTTGAAGGTAGCCAACGGGCTAAGTTAGAAGAAATTATTCAGGAAGACGAGTACTATGTGGCCTCTGCTGAGTATGTTGTCTCTGTGCTGCCTGATGAGAAAGAGCAAGAAGTTATGGTTCGTTCAGCGATTAGCCAATTTGAAGGTTACATCAAGCTGAACAAAAAAATTCCACCTGAAGTATTAACCTCAGTCTCTGGAATTGATGACGCTGCACGTCTAGCGGATACCATGGCTGCGCATATGCCGTTGAAGCTTGAAGATAAGCAATCAGTATTGGAGCTCTCTAGTATCCCCGAGCGACTCGAATATTTGATGGCCATGATGGAGTCAGAGATTGATTTGTTGCAGGTTGAGAAAAAAATTCGAGGCCGTGTTAAGAAGCAAATGGAAAAGAGCCAGCGCGAATATTATTTGAATGAGCAAATGAAGGCGATTCAAAAAGAGCTGGGTGAATCTGAAGATGGTCAAGATGAATTTGAACAGCTTTCTTTGCGGATTGACGAAGCTCGCATGCCCAAGGAAGCCAAAGAAAAAACTTTGGCCGAATTAAATAAGTTGAAAATGATGTCGCCCATGTCAGCTGAAGCGACCGTGGTGCGTGGTTATGTTGATTGGATGCTCAGTGTTCCTTGGGTAAAACGCTCCAAAGTTAAACGTGATTTAGCCAAAGCTGAGGAAGTACTGAATCAAGACCACTATGGTTTAGAAAAAGTTAAAGAGCGCATTTTGGAATACTTGGCGGTGCAAAGCCGAGTGAACAAATTGAAAGGACCCATTTTATGCTTAGTGGGGCCTCCTGGCGTAGGTAAGACCTCCTTAGGACAATCGATTGCTAAGTCCACCGGGCGTAAGTACGTTCGTATGGCTTTAGGTGGCGTTCGCGATGAAGCCGAAATTCGTGGGCATCGTAGAACTTATATTGGTTCTATGCCGGGTAAGTTGATTCAAAAAATGTCGAAGGTTGCGGTGAAAAACCCACTTTTCTTGTTGGATGAAATCGACAAAATGGCCTCTGATATGCGTGGCGATCCTGCTTCTGCGCTACTCGAAGTTCTCGATCCGGAGCAAAACAATAGTTTTAACGATCACTATCTAGAAGTTGACTACGACCTTTCTGATGTCATGTTTGTGGCAACTTCAAACTCAATGAATATTCCGGGTCCTTTGCTCGATCGAATGGAAGTGATTCGGCTATCGGGTTATACCGAGGATGAAAAGCTTAATATTGCCAAACAGCACCTCATTAGTAAGCAAATTAAGCGCAATGGTTTGAAAGAGCATGAGATCGTCATTGACGATAGTGCCATTATTGGCATTATCCGTTATTACACCCGAGAAGCTGGGGTTCGTAACTTAGAACGCGAGATTTCTAAGTTATGCCGTAAAGCGGTAAAAGAAATTTTGTTGGATAAATCGATCAAGAAAGTCGAAATTAGCCAAAAGAATCTCAGTCAGTATTTAGGTGTGCAACGCTGCGATTATGGTAAAGCCGATGAGAATAACCGTGTGGGTATGGTCACAGGCCTTGCATGGACTGAAGTTGGTGGGGATCTACTTACCATCGAAACCGCCTCTGTTCCGGGTAAAGGCAAGTTAACTTATACCGGTTCCTTGGGTGACGTGATGCAGGAGTCAATTCAAGCTGCGATGACAGTGGTTCGTTCGAGAGCCGATAAATGGCGGATCAATAGTGATTTTTATGAGAAGCGCGATATCCATGTGCATGTTCCTGAAGGTGCAACTCCAAAGGATGGACCAAGTGCGGGTGTCGCAATGTGTACTGCTTTGGTGTCTAGTTTAACGGGAAATCCAGTGAAAGCCGAAGTTGCGATGACTGGCGAAATTACCTTACGCGGAGAAGTATTGCCGATTGGTGGTTTAAAAGAGAAACTGTTGGCAGCTCACCGTGGTGGAATTAAAACGGTGCTTATTCCAAAGGAAAATGAACGAGATCTGGAAGAAATACCACAAAATGTCATTGGAGACTTAAAAATCATCCCAGTGCGCTGGATTGAGCAGGTGTTAGAAGCTGCTTTAGAGCAAAATCCTGAAGCCTTTGAGGTAAAAGCTTGAGTCAATGCAAATAAACGCAATTCAATCGTAAAATAATTCTTGCCAGCCTTGTTTAAGGGCTATAGCCTAAGGCTGGCATATAAGCCGTTATGACAAATTAATAGTATATAAATTAACTAACTGTAGACTGACTAGCCTGGTTCTGAGCCGCAAATAATAGGGAACTTTTCCCGCGGTAAAATGAAAAGGAATAACAACAAGGGGAACCCATTGTGAATAAAGCTCAACTCGTAGACAAAATCGCTGAAGGTGCAGATATTTCTAAGGCCGCTGCCGGTCGTGCTCTTGATTCTTTTATCGAAGCTATTTCTGATTCGTTGAAAGAAGGCGATAATGTTGCCTTAGTAGGTTTTGGTACTTTTCAAGTGAAAGAACGTTCGGCTCGTACTGGCCGTAACCCACAAACCGGTGCAGAAATTCAAATTGCCGCTGCTAACGTACCTTCGTTTAAAGCCGGCAAAGCGTTGAAAGACGCAGTAAACTAATTGTCAGCTGTAGATTGATTTGCGGTCTGTCAAAGGCGCATCCTACGATGCGCTTTTTCATTATTTATGTGGTAAAGAGTAACTAAGCATGTTGGAAAAGCTCCGTGAAGGAAGCCAAGGTCCGGTAGCCAAGATCATCCTCGGTCTGGTCATTTTATCTTTTGCACTGGCTGGTGTTGGTAGTTATATTGCGAGTCCAAGCGAACAATTAGCAGCAACCGTGAATGGCGAATCAATTAGTCGTGCCGAATTTGATAAAGCCTATCAAAATGAACGGGCGCGATTAGAAAATCAATTTGGTGACGCCTTTAATCAATTAGCCGCTGACCCAAGCTATATGGCCCAATTTAGAAATAACGTGTTAGACCGTATGGTGTCAGAACGTTTACTTGATCAAGCCGCTGAACAGTATGGACTCAGAATCAGTGATGCACAGCTTAAGTCGCAAATTCTCAAAATGCCAGAGTTCCAAGTTGACGGGCGTTTTGATAATGACCGCTATTTAGCGGTACTTTCTCGAGCACATTTTCAGCCGAGTCAATTTCGCGATATGATGCGTAATGACTTGACTCGTCAACAGTTGCAAAACGCTTTATTAGGCAGTGAGTTTGCGTTACCGAGTGAAGCAGAGCTACTGGCGAAGTTAAATCAACAAACTCGTGATGTTCGCTATGTGACGATCCCAACTGCAAATTTCGTTGCGGCAGAGAAGCCTTCAAGCGAAGATTTAAAGGCTTATTATCAAGCACATAAAGATAGCTTCAAAACAGAAGAGTCGGTTGATGTTGAGTATATTTTAGTTGATGCTGATGAATTGGCTAAAACTATCGCAGTAAGTCCTGAGGAAATAGATCAATTCTATAAGGCAAATAGTCAAACTTATACTCAGCCAGAAAAGCGTAAAGTTGCCCATATTTTGGTTAATTTTGGTGACGACGAAACCGCTGCGCTAACAAAAGCAGAACAGTTATTAGCCAAACTCAATCAAGGTGAAGATTTTGCGGCCTTAGCTGCAGAGTCATCCGACGATAGCTTTAGTGGTGAAAAAGGCGGTGAGCTTGATTGGTTCGAAAGTGGAGTGATGGACCCAGCATTTGATGAGGCCGCCTTCGCGCTTGCACAGAAAGGCGATGTGAGTCCAATTGTTAAATCCGCTTTTGGTTACCATTTAATTAAGTTGCTTGATGTACAAACTGCACAAGTGAAGCCGCTCGACCAAGTGAGTGAGCAAATCAGCCAACAATTACGACATGAAAAGGCACAAACAGCGTTTTATGAACAAGCGCAAAAAGTGGCTGAGCTGTCTTTTGAAGTTCCTGATTCTTTAGTTGAAGTGGCTAGCGAGACAGGCCTTAAGCTTGAAACGGTTAAGGGTTTAAGTCGTACTAATGCAAATGCAGTTTTAGGGCAAGCGCAGGTGATAAGTAAGCTATTCGACCCAGAATTTATTGCTGAAGGTTTAAATAGTGATGTTATTCAACTGGCGGATAATAGCTCTGTAGTGGTTCGTGTTACTGGGCATTCGGCGGCGACCGTGAAACCTTTCGAAGTCGTTGAATCGCAAATTGCCAGTAATTTAACCCAAACTAGAGCGACTCAAGCAGCCCAAGCATATGCAGACAAGTTGATTGCTGCGCTAAAATCTGGTGAAGGCTTAGATGATTTGCTTTATCAGCAACACTTACAGTTTACGACTAAGACTCAATTGACTCGGGATAGCCAAGAGTTAGAGCCGCAAGTTATTCGGCATTTATTTATGATGGCTAAGCCGTTAGCGCAGAAAGTTGCCGGGCGAATAAGCACAATGAATGGTGATCAGCTAGTATTACAGCTTACCGCTGTCAATGAGGTGGAAACCGTAGAAAGCACAGAGACTCAACGTTGGTTACAACAGCTGGCCAGCATTAAAACAGAAGCGAGTTACCAAACCTTGATTGACTTATTAAAGAGTAAAGCAGAGATTAAAACTTTGCTGTAAACCTTATGTTGAGTTAACAAGCGAATAGAAGGGCGGTTTCGCCCTTTTTATTTATCGGAGACGTTGGTGAAAAAATCCTTAGTATTAATTTCGGCTTTGGTGGTTATCGCCCTAGGGGTGTTAGCATTTTTGTATTTTTCTTATCCTGAGTTAGTTGGAGCAAAGCGAAGAGTGACGATTAATCCTTTAATCGGAACTTGGGAATCTGAGCAGGCATTTTATGGCAAGAAAGATCGCTTGGTATTTGATCAAATAGGACAGCTAAAGTCTGGGAGTCGGGTCGCCACTCAATACGAAATCAAAGGTGAACGCGTGATCGTCACTTCGGCAGACAAAGTGGTAGAGTATAAAATCGCAAAAGACGGTTTATATCTTGATGCTTATTTACCGAGAGCGGGTCGAGTGAGATATAACAAGGTGAATAAATAACATAAATTGAACTCGGGATAATCAATCGCTTGATGACGTTGGTATTACTCTTTCTATATTCCGAATTCTGTTTAAAGTGAAAGAATAAAGAGCCGCTCAATTGTTGGGCGGCTCTTTTGTCATTAGGCGACTTCAATCACGTTGAAAGGAACCAAGGTATTGACGTCTGCTTCATAGTCAATTCCGGCAATACCAAAACCAAATAGTTTCAAAAACTCGGCTTTATAGTAGTCGTAATCCGTATGTTGACGCAGGTTTTCGGTGGTGATTTGTGGCCATAAATCAACACAAGCTTGTTGAATATCTTCGGCTAACTCCCAATCATCAAGACGTAAGCGATTGCTCTCATCAAGCTCTGGAGCATTGCCGTCTGTACGATAGAGGCGTTGACTAAACATCCGATAGATTTGTTCCATACAGCCTTCATGAACGCCTTTTTGTTTCATGATCTTAAACACCATTGAGATGTAAAGTGGCATCACAGGGATCGCTGAGCTAGCTTGAGTCACGACACTCTTCAGTACCGCAACGTTGGCGCTGCCATCACGTGTGGCTAATTTTTCATTTAAAGATACGGCGGCACGATCTAAATCCATTTTGGCTTTACCCAAAGCGCCATCCCAGTAAATTGGCCAAGTTAATGCGGTGCCAATATAACTATAGGCAACGGTTTTACAGCCTTGGGCGAGTACGCCCGCTTCATCCAGCGCTTTAATCCAAAGCTCCCAGTCTTCGCCACCCATTACCGTGATTGTATCTGCTATCTCTTGTTCTGTCGCAGGCTCAACACTGGTTTCAATAATGGTATCTTTATTGGTATCTACGGCGGTTGCGCTGTAGGTTTCACCAATAGGTTTTAGGCTGGAGCGTATTAGTTCTCCGGTATCTGGGAGCTTCCTTACTGGAGACGCTAAGGAATAAACTACTAAGTCAATTTGTCCTAGATCTTGCTTAATCAAGTCAACAGCTGCCTGCTTGGCTTGATGTGAGAAGGCATCACCATTAATGCTTTTGGCATATAAACCAGCTTCGTGAGCTTTTTGATCGAAGGCCGCAGCATTATACCAACCAGCAGTTCCTGGTTTCTTTTCGGTTGCTGCTTTCTCAAAGAAAACACCAATGGTTGCGGCGCCATTGCCGAAGGCCGCTGCGATACGTGAAGATAAACCATAACCGCTGGATGACCCGACAACCAATACTCTTTTTGGCCCATTTTTTATTGGGCCTTGCTGTTTGGTGTAGTCAATTTGCTCTTGGACATTGGCAGCACAACCAAGCGGATGGGTGGTTGTACAAATAAAACCACGGATCTTAGGTTTGATAATCATATTCGTTCCTTAAAGTCACCCAAAGAGGGGGAAGTAGTTTGTTTCATCACTATTTTTTATGCGCCGATTTTAGCACGTTTGTTTATAAAGTGGCATGGCAGCGGGCTGATCAGAGCAGTTGCCTAAAATATTCTGAAGAAAGGTAGATTTGGTTTATTTAAGGTGCTCTTACTGATTATTACAATGCGTCACGCTGGCTTATTGAGTACCAATTACGCGCGTGTACTATCGTCTATTATTATGACATTTATGACTTTAAACTTTGGGTTGGTAGGTAATAGAATTTCTCAATTTATATACTTTGATTTTACTCATGGCAGCGGGTCGTTTTGCAGTTACGCATACAAAGATATGAGTGGTGGACTTATAGCCGCTATTGGTGAGTTCAAGCAAACTTAAAACGATGGCCGACGATTCATAGGCAAAGGGCTTAAACAGCCGAAGATAATAGCCTTTGAAAAGCGAAAGCCCGTCGCGATTAGGCGACGGGCTTTAATGTGGTCGGTACGAGAGGATTTGAACCTCCGACCCCTGACACCCCATGACAGTGCGCTACCAAGCTGCGCTACGTACCGATTTGAGCTGTGAATTTACTTAGGTATCGCTCCGCTGTCAATACACGGCCTACTAATTTGTGTTCGATTGCTCAGTGAATAGGCAAATTAGGGCTGTGGCTGATAAAAACGTTTTAAATCGTTCAATACTTGTACCAACATCGGGACTGAAACAGGGGCATTACTCGGCTCTAGTTCCCGATTAAATACCCGATAACTTCCGGATTTATTAAACAAGGTAATTTGATTTTGCTGAACAACGGCTTGTTGTTCCTGGTTGCCAATTAATATCCAATCACGCTTGCGTTTTTTGAAGATATTTTGCCCACTGCTATAGCCATTTGGGTTTGAGTTTACGCCGAGCAAACCTTCTAATAGGGTGGGTGCTAGATCGTTATGACTGGTATCACCATGTTGTAGCGTTGGTGTTTGCTTGGGCCAAGATATAAATAACGGAACTTGCGTTTGATAGCGGCTAAAGTTGCTACCATTACCCCAGTAGTTGCTGTTGTTATCGCCTAATTCGTTACCATAATCAGAGGTGAAGATGAGTATGGTTTTCTCTAGTTGGCCACTTTGGCTTAGTTGTTCATAAACTTTTGCAAGTTGTCGATCGAGCAGCTGGGCTGCTTGTTGATAGCCGCTACGTAATGAGTCGGGGGTGACGACTTGGATGGCGTCACCGTTACCATTATCAAACGCAGCAACGCCATTTAAATAAAGAAAGTTAAACCAAGGTAATTGGGAGAACTTGCTTTGCTGCCAGATTAACCATTTTTGAATCGCTTGTTTATCGCCTTTCGCCCCGCTTGGCCATTCGGTCATGTCGAGGTTTTTAACACCGGCGAAGCTGGTTCCGGCGAGTTCAGGGTGGTTTACTCCACGGCTACTGAAGAGCTCGATTTGGTAGTTATGTGCTTGCAGTGCGGATATGAGTACTGGGCTTTGATGTTGCTTGATAATATTAGACCAATAGCTGCTTGGGATGCCATAGAACAAGCTAAATAAGCCTTCTTGTGCTCGATTACCACCGCTATAGTGACTAAAAAACTGACTAGAACGTTTGGCCTGTTTCCAGCTGTTGGGCATTGTTTGTTGATTGAGGGCGTCCCAGCGTAGGCCTTCTACGACAATCAGCATCACATTGTAGTGTTGTGCCGTAGGTGCATATTTCAGTGAAGAAATAGGGTAGCGCAATCCGCCTAGCTTTGCTGTCTCGCGTTTACTGACTTGTTGGTAATATGCATCAACATCGAAAATCCCTTGTTCTTGTAAAAAACTACGAGCAGTGAGTGGGTAGAACAATGGGTAGTTGTTTTTTTGTTGAGTAATCGAGCGATAATCGGTTGCGTCTGCCCAAGCGTGCACCAGATGAGTAAGCAAAAAACAAATAAATAGTAATACTGCGATAGGTACGCCTAAATGAGCATGCTCTAAACGTCGTAAATATTTCCAACAGAGTCGGGCCAGCCATAACTCTAGCAAGAAGATGAACGGTACCGCGACAAATAGTAAGTTAAGGGTGTTTGCTTGGCTATTTTGCTCTTTATCGACTAAGAGTTCCAGTAAGACTGGATTAAGATGAAGATTAAAGGAGGCGAATACCTCGGTATCAACAATCAGTAGACTAACCCCTAAAGTGGCAAAGAGCGCGCCAACAAAACGAAGGGTGCGATTGCTGGGGAATACAAAACTGAGGGGGAATAGGGTCACCAAAAAAAGTACAAAGCCAATAAATGAAAATTGGCCCAACCAACTGATCAGTAAATAACTCTGGCCTAAAAATGTCTCTGGCGCTGCGGCCAACACTAAATAACGTAAGCCTACAATTAATGAAAGAATGATATTAGACAAACAAAACCAATGTCCCCAGCTGATTAACTGTGACACCTTGTCTCGGTACTGCTTTGAGTTATTTACCATTGATTGTTCTTAAGTCCTTCAGGGTAGCCTATGATTCACTGATTGAACTTTTCAGTGCTTTTGAGAAACCTTCGGCAAGAGTCTTCCTTTGCTCTGGAGCAACACGTTGATTAATCAGGCAAGTCGTTGCATTACCTAACACCATTAATGCTAAATCGGTGGTTACATTATGGTTGTTGACTACTTTGAGTACATCATTTAGTAATTGTTCCACTTGCTCTGTGGAATATTTTGAAACTATTGCCATTTCTTCTCTGCAAAATTAACGATAAAGACGCGTATAATACCCCACCTTGTCAGTAAACACTAACAGCAAAAACTATGAGTATTTCATTAAAACATCTTATTTTACATTCATTAGAATTGGCAGCCGACGGCCAAATCGCCTTACAAGCCCGCAGCGAAGAAATGCTGCATAGCGAGCAGGCGCTCAGTCTCATTGAGAGCTTACACTTGAACTTTAGTGGCCGTGCAGCCAAAGGCTTTGGCTACTACCCGCCAGAAAACACCAGTACCTTTAAAGAGAAGCTCGATCTGTTATTGAGTCGCGAGTTGGATTTTCATCGATTTAGTGTTGATAGCGGCTCAGTACTGGTTGAAGAACTCAAAAAATATGAGTTTATAGAGCAGGGGGTTTTGTTACTGGCTCATTATGAACATGTCGCTGGCGAGTATTTATTAATTATGTTGCTCGAAAATAAAACTTCACCGGCGGTTGATGAAAGTCTAGAGCTGACCGCGAGTCGTTATTTGGAAACCAGTGCAATTCAATTAGCAGCCCGGATCGATATTACCGATATGCAGCGTAACGCTGAATCGAGACGTTATGTTTCTTATGTGAAAGGTCGGGCTGGGCGTAAAATTGCAGATTTTTTTGTTGAGTTTCTTGGTTGTGATGATGGTCTTGATGTGAAGTTGCAAAATACCGTATTGATGCAAGCGGTCGATGATTATTGCCAAGCGACGCAGTTAGATAAAGAAGAGAAACAAGCTTATAAAGCTGAAGTGAAAAGTTATTGTGAGCAGCAGCTTAAAGATGGTGAAGAAATCGTTGTGGGTGAACTTGCTAAGGCCTTACCGACCGACGATGAAAATGTCGATTTTTATCAGTTTGCGGCCGAAAACTATCCTTTGGAAGAGCAGTTTCCAGCAGACCGCAGCACTTTGAAAAAACTTGCTAAGTGTTTTGGTCAAGGGAAAGGCGTTTCTATTAGCTTCGAGCAAAAGCTGTTAGGAGAGCGGGTATTTTATGATGAGGCGAGCGATACTTTGACAATTGTTGGTATCCCGCCTAATTTGAGAGAACAACTTAAAAATAACAATTAAGTCAGTAGCTATGTTTGAAAAGGTTGTCAGTTTCATTGTTGTTGTAAAATTACCACATGCAAAGGTTTTCAAGTGCTAATGTAGTTAATTTTGTTGTTTTATTACCAACTTATTGAGATTGGATTGCCTTTAAGGCCCCGTCTTTCCTTGCTTTTTCGTTATGTAGTATAGTTTCAAAATTGCGAGCTGAGTCATGTGAGTTTCAGTTCTGTTGAGCTAGAATCAAGTTCAGCAAGTTACTCTTGCGACTACAATAATCATAACGACAGTTAAGGAAAGGCTAATGAAAAAGACAATTCTTGCATCTGCTATTGCGGTTGCTTCTTTGGGCATGGTATCGAATGCTTTTGCTGCAATTGAGGAAGGTCAGCTCACTATTTGGATTAATGGTGATAAAGGCTATAACGGCTTAGCAGAAGTAGGCAAACGCTTTGAAGCCGATACCGGCATTAAAGTGAGTGTTGCTCACCCAGACGACGCCCCTGGTAAATTTCAACAGGCTGCTTCAACTGGTTCAGGCCCAGATATCTTCTTATGGCCACATGACCGTTTCGGCGATTGGGTTGATGCCGGTCTATTAGCAGAACTGAAACCGAGCGCCGAGAAAAAAGCGGCTATAGAGGACTTTGCTTGGAATGCGGTCACGATTAATGGCAAAGTTTATGGTTACCCTATCTCGATTGAATCAATTGGTCTTATTTATAATAAAGATTTAGTACCGACTCCCCCAAAAACTTGGGAAGAAATTCCAGCCTTAGATGCTCAACTACAAAAAGATGGTAAACACGCTATTTTATGGGATTACAACAACACTTATTTTTCATGGCCGATATTGGCAGCCAATGGTGGCTACATCTTCAAATTTGAGAATGGTGCTTACGACGTAAAAGATACCGGTGTAGCGAATGCTGGCGCGAAAATGGGCGCGAAAGTGATTAAAGACCTGATCGATGGTGGTCAAATGCCGAAGGGAGCTGATTACGGGGTGATGGATTCAGCCTTCAATAAAGGCGAAGTGGCGATGATGATTAATGGTCCCTGGGCTTGGGATAACCTCGATAAAAGTGGCATTAATTACGGTGTAACTTACATCCCAACGGTTAATGGACAAAAAGCTAAGCCAATGGTTGGTGTATTGGCTGGTGCAATTAACGCGGCCTCACCCAATGCTGATTTAGCGGTAGAGTTTTTAGAAAACTATCTGGTCACCGATGAAGGTTTGAAAACGGTAAACGATGATGTGCCGTTAGGTGCTGTTGCTCTTAAATCATTTATGAAACAGTTAGCGGGTGATCCTCGTATTGCAGCGACCTTTGCGAATGCTGAGGATGGCGAGCCAATGCCTAATGTTGCGGCCATGGGTAAATTTTGGTCGGCGATGGCAACATCTCTCACCAACATTACCAGCGGTCGTCAGCCGATTGATAAAGCATTAGACGCCGCTGCGCGTCGTATAGCGAAATAATACGGTCATATTATTTCGATTAGGGGGAGGGGCTTGGTCTACCCTCCTCTTGTTAATTTCGGTCTAACTCAAAGGTTGTACATAAGATGGGTCATTCTGCGTCTCCAGGTTTTATGCAGGGCAAGTATGCTTGGCTAAAACTGCTACTGGTTTCAGCGATTGTGTTGCTCAACGGCTACGCAATTGTGCTGATGTATGCAGGTGGTGAGTATGCATTTGCATTGCTCACCCTTGTTGTTGTTTCTACTGGTGTGTATGTTTTTGTGAATAAAAAAATGTATGCACATCGCTATATTTTCCCCGGCATTGCCGGCATGGTTGTGTTTATTATTTTCCCTTTGGCCTATACCATTGGTATTGCGTTTACCAATTACAGCGGAACAAATTTGTTATCGTTGGAGCGGGTAGAACAATTACATACACAGAAAATATATATGGCGAAAGGTGGCTCGTTTGGCTTTCAATTGCATCGAGCTGAGGATGGGAAGTATATTCTTGCGCTGAAGCAAGATGAAGTGATGTTTATTACACGTCCCATTGACGCTATTTCTAATGCGGACATTAAGGCTAAAAAGCTTAGTTTGGAAACGTCACGACTTAAATTGAAAGTTGTTGATAGTTTGCCAAATTCTCCCGTAACCCCAATTAAGGACATTATTACTCATCGGCAGTTTTTAGGTAGTTTAATTCTTGTGACTCCGAATGGTGATGAGTTAGTGATGAATGGCTTGCGTAAATTTTCTGCGATGAAGCCTTTATACTCTCGTTTACAAGACGGCGTGGTACTGAAAGATAGTGGTGTTATTCTGCCTGGCCCTTCGATCTTACGGAATAACCAGACGGGTCAACTGATGTTACCGAATATGGAAACTGGTTATTTTCAGTATATTGATGGTGATGGTGAGTTCGTTGGTGAGCGTTTAGCCCCTGGTTTTACTGTGAAAGTGGGTTGGAAGAATTTTGATCGAGTGATGACCGATAAGGGGATTAAAGAACCTTTTATTGAGATCTTTATTTGGACGGTTATTTTTGCGGCTGCTTCCGTTGCCTTCACTCTGGCGATCGGTATGGTTCTCGCCTGCCTCATTCAATGGGAAGAGCTCAAAGGTCGAGCGATTTATCGCGTGGTGCTCATTCTGCCTTATGCTATCCCTGCATTTATCTCTATCTTGGTGTTTAAAGGTTTATTTAATCAAAACTTTGGGGAAATAAACGGCATTTTGGAATCTTTGTTTGGCATCAAGCCGGATTGGTTCACCGATCCCCTTATGGCCAAGTCGATGATTCTGATCGTGAATACCTGGCTAGGCTACCCATACATGATGATCTTATGTTTAGGGATGCTTAAGTCTATTCCTGAAGATCTTTATGAAGCCTCTGCAATGGATGGTGCAGGCCCTATCAGTAATTTTTTAAATATTACTGTGCCGCTGCTGATGAAACCATTGACGCCTTTGTTAGTCGCTTCATTTGCCTTTAACTTTAATAACTTCGTGTTGATTCAGTTACTCACCAATGGTGGGCCCGATATTATCGGCGCCTCAACCCCAGCGGGTACCACCGATTTACTTGTAAGTTATACCTACCGCATTGCCTTCCAAGGCGATGGTGGACAAGACTATGGACTTGCCAGTGCGATTGCCACCCTGATCTTCTTGGTGGTTGGCGCGTTAGCCTTAGTCAATTTGAAATTAACAAAAGCTGATAAAACGGCATAAGGAGGAGTTGTTATGGCAATGGTTCAAGCTAAGTCTTTGAAGTATAGAAAACTAGCAACTCACGTTAGCTTATGTTTATTTCTATGTTTAATAATTTTTCCATTATTGATGGTAATCACTATTTCTTTTCGTACTGGTAACTTTGCTGTTGGAGAGTTGATTCCGTCAAATCCCACGCTCGATCACTGGCGTTTGGCTTTAGGTATTTCGGTTTTGAATCCGGATGGTTCAACCACGCCACCACCATTTCCGGTACTGATTTGGTTATGGAACTCGATTAAAGTTGCGGGCATTTCAGCATTACTGATTGTAGCCCTATCGACGACCAGTGCTTATGCCTTTGCGCGGATGCGCTTTAAAGGCAAGGCAACCATTTTAAATGGGATGTTGATCTTTCAAATGTTCCCCTCGGTATTGGCCTTGGTCGCGATTTATGCCTTGTTCAATAAGATTGGTGAGTATGTCCCATGGTTAGGTTTAAATACTCACGGTGGTTTGATATTGGCTTATCTTGGGGGGATTGCACTACACGTCTGGACGATTAAAGGTTACTTCGAAACTATCGACCCGGCCTTAGAGGAATCTGCAGCAATTGATGGCGCAACACCTTGGCAGGCATTTAGGTTGGTCTTGTTGCCGCTGTCTGTGCCAATTTTAGCGGTCGTGTTTATCCTTGCATTTATTGGTGTGATTACCGAAGTGCCTATGGCTTCTGTATTGATGCAAGATGTCGATAAGCTCACCCTTGCTGTTGGTGCTCAGCAATACTTATACCCGCAAAACTACTTATGGGGTGATTTCGCCGCAGCGGCAGTATTGTCAGGTTTCCCTATTACCTTGGTATTCCTCATGGCGCAACGATGGTTGGTTGGAGGTTTAACTGCGGGTGGTGTGAAAGGTTAAATTATTTGGGCGTAGTTGCAGGTGTAACGACGCAATACAAAATCGATTGATGAATAAAGCAAAGCGCTTTATTCAGTTTGGAGCTGATAATGGCTGATGTAATTTTAAACAATGTACGTAAAAACTATGATCCGAGTATTCACCAAGACACTTTGCGTGATATTAACTTAGATATCAAAGATGGTGAGTTTGTGGTGTTTGTGGGTCCGTCAGGTTGTGGCAAATCAACTTTATTACGAATGATTGCCGGACTTGAAGATATCACTAGCGGCGAGTTAAAGATTGGCGGCAACTACATGAACGACGTACCGCCAGTAGAACGTAATGTTGGTATGGTGTTCCAGTCTTATGCTTTATACCCACATATGGATTTACGTGAGAATATGTCTTTCGGTCTGAAATTGAAGAAAGTCGATAAGGCGATTATTGAAAAACGTGTCTCTAATGCCTCAGATATCTTGGGTTTAGACCCTTTACTTGACCGTAAACCTAAAGAATTAAGTGGTGGTCAACGCCAACGTGTTGCCATTGGTCGTTGTATTGTCCAACAGCCAGGAGTGTTCCTATTTGATGAGCCTTTGTCAAACTTAGATGCAGCGCTTCGAGTGAAAATGCGCATCGAGATAGCGAAGTTACACAAAGAACTTCAATCTACCATTATTTACGTGACTCATGATCAAGTGGAAGCGATGACGTTAGCGGATAAGATTGTGGTCCTTAGCCCTCTAGAGCCAAATGCCTCCAGTAATTTGGAGCAATATGGTTCGCCATTAGAGCTATATCATAATCCGACCAATAAATTTGTTGCTGGCTTTATTGGTTCACCTAAAATGAATTTTATCGAAGGCAAGCTGATTGAAGTCGGTGAGCAAGAAAGCAAAATAAAATTGGTGACAGGTGACATCATTAGTGCTGCAATTGACACCACCCGAGCTAAAATGGGCGATACGGTTGAGTTAGGTTGTCGTCCCGAGCACTTGGTAGAAGATACCCATGCTCATGCAGAGAACTTCATTACAGGTACGGTTGTAGTTGCCGAGCATTTAGGTTCCGAGTCTTACGTTTATATGGACGTGAAAGGCTTTGATTTCACCTTTAAAGCACGTAGCGAATTTCCATCTAACAATGGTGATGATCTTCGTGTTGGCTTGCCAACTAAAGCATGTTACTTGTTTGATAGTAAAGGCAATGCGTTCCCACGTACTGCTAAGTACAACAAAGACTAGAAGTTGACCAGTAATAGCAAAGCGGCCCTTCGGTCGCTTTTTTTATAAGCGTTTAATTATAGCCAATCTAACTCATTATCTGTTGATTCTTGCGGGCCTAAATCATCGCTAACTGGCTTACGTATTTTGTAATTAAAGCCACGAGTTACTGCACTTCATGCCTCGTTATCGGCAGGTTTATTCTGCGCAACAAGTTGAGCATATCATTAATCAGATTGCTATTATTTGGCTTTATGGGTTGGTTTTATTCTCACGTTGCATCATTTCCAGTAATGCCATTTGAACAAAATTTTTCTTTTCGGCGTTCTTGGCGTTAAAGGTTAAGCCGTAGTGCAGACGTTCCGGTGTTCTTTGCTCTAAGTGCTGATTACAAATACTCGCATCAATACTGATGCTTGGATTATTATCGAGGTTTAGTTGTAATTTAAAAGGCAATGAACTCAAAGGTAATGGGATTGGCTCACAAACAAAACCGCCTCCATTAAGTGATAAATCTTTTAAGACCCCATGAAACGACGTCTGTGCTTGGTGCTGACAAAGTAGTGTGCTAGCTAAGGCAATGGGCATGCGGCTATGCTGACGCAAACTTATTTTTTGGATCCGACGAGGGTAATCCACCACCAACCATCGGCCAACACTACTCATCAGTTTTGATATATTGCCTCGATAAGCAAAAATGGTCGCGTTAGGATCGCCTTGATTAACTAGGCGAATCACAATCGACTGACCTTCTCGAATTTTCTCTTTAGCGGCTTCCCACTGTTGATCTATTCCCCTCGAAAGGATCAAACACATACCAGGTTCAATTCCGATTAAACGACTACGTAAACGCAAGGGTTTTGTGGCCGTCGGAATTTGTAAATGGACCTCGGTTTGACAGGGCAGGGCATTGAATTCAGCTAATAAATCTGGGGAAATCGGTTCCACGGCTGGTTCTGTATCTTTTGATAATCTTATAACAATATCATATAAATCGTGTTTGTGTTTTAGTGCTGATGAGAAATGTGTAACAAACGGACTATTAGGGCAGCTTACGGTTATAATTAGCGACCTTGGTTAATATGGAAAGTTCTGATGAAATTGTTTGTAAAAGATTTGACCGTAATCGACTCCACCTACCTGTGCCCAGACCGTGGTTTAGTGGGAGAAAGTTGGTTAGTAGACATAGAATTAGCTGGCGCTTTGAATGATATGGATATGTTGTTAGATTTTGGCCAAGTGAAGAAACTAATCAAGCAACTCATTGATCAGGAAGTCGATCATAAGTTGTTAGTGCCTCAGCGGTCACCTTTATGCAAAACCGAAACCCTTAATGGTTATACTCATATTGATTTTGCGCGGCCAAATGGTGGAAGCATCCAGCTGCGTTGTCCTACTCAAGCGTTTGCGTTTATTGACACTCTAGAAGTGACCAACGATGCTTTGACTACTTATGTACAGCGGATCATTTTACAAAAGCTACCTTCGAATATTCAAGATTTAAAAGTTAAATTACGCCATGAAGCGATCGATGGACCTTATTATCATTATTCTCATGGCTTAAAAAAGCATGACGGTAATTGTCAACGGATCGCTCATGGGCACCGTTCGACTCTCGAAATTATGGTTGACGGTGAGCAAGATTTGGACTTAGCAACAAGTTGGGCGATGAAGTGGCGAAATATATATTTGGCGAGCAAAGCTGACCAAATTGAGCCAAGCAATATAAGCTTTTATCAGGCTCAAAATTGGCAAAAGCACTATGCTTTTGCATATCAATCTCCACAGGGTTTTTTTGAGTTGGTATTACCCCAACATGAGACTGATATTCTTCCCTGCGAGACAACTGTTGAGAACTTGGCCGCTTATATTGCAAGTACTTTGTCTGCCGCGATGCCAGAACACTCAATTGAAGTAATTGCTTATGAAGGAGTTGGGAAAGGCGCTATTTCAGAGGTTCATGGTTCGTCATGGTAAATAAAAAGCGCCTGTTGATAGGCGCTTTGAGTGTCATTGAGCGGCGTTATAAAGTAAATCGTTTGACTAACGCATCTTGCTCTTGAGCTAATCCACCTAGTTCTTCACTGGTGCTCGCCACGATTTCAATACTTTCATAGTTTTCGTCACTAATGTCTGAAATTCTATTGAGGTTCGCAGAAATTTCAGCTCCGGTGGCTTGTTGTTGTTCGGCGGCGGCGGCGATCTGACTACTCATATCTGAAATTTGAGTAATAATCCCTTGGATCTCTTCCATTGCTCCATTTGCATCAGAAGTTTGATCAATACTGGCTTGCATTTCTGAAGAACATTCAGACATGACTGTGACTGCGCGTTGTGCACTTTTTTGTAAGTTCTCAATCATGGTTTGAATCTCGGTGGTTGAATTCGTCGTTTTTTGGGCCAGAACTCTAACCTCATCGGCGACGACAGCGAAACCGCGCCCTTGTTCCCCAGCTCTTGCTGCTTCGATAGCTGCATTTAACGCTAGCAAGTTGGTTTGATCGGCGATACCTCGGATCACATCTAAGATTGAACCAATATTGTTGCTCATTGCATCTACCTCACCAATTACCGCGCTACTATCGTCGAGTCGCTCTGATAACTGATGGGTGGTGGTTATATTGTTACTCATTACAGAGCGCCCTGAATTGGCCGCGGCCTCTACTTCCATCACTTTTTCAAGGGTCATATTGGCACTCTGGGCAACTTCACGAACCGATTGTTCCATTTCAGTCATTGCGGCTGCGACCGACGCAGTTTCTTGCCGTTGATTGTTGAGTTCGGTGGTCGCGGTATGCAACGTCACTGAGTTTCCTTGGGATACATTGGATAAGCTTTCGGCAGCTTCGCTAATATCGTGCAGTACTGATCGCATCTGTTTCATCATGCTATTCGCTGAATCCGCAAGTTGACCAAATTCGTTACTACTTTGATAATCGACGGTTTCAGTCATATTACCTGCAGCCGCAGATTTCAAGGTTTTAAGTAGTAGTTGCAAGGGTACTTTAATCGCACTTGCTACATTCCAGGCAACCAAGAAGGCTAAAGGGATAACGATTGCCATTGCGATATATAATCGTAGCCGACTGGTCGCTAGCATTGTATTCGCATTGGCCGACGCTTCGTCAACCAATTTATTGGCGATTTGATTAATGTTGGTGAGTTGTTCGATGGCTTCGGTAATCAGCAACGCTGTTTCGTCGGTTCGGCGTGAAATTGCCTCTTTGTCTTGTGAGACTTTTAAGTGCTGGGCTAATACACCATCCTTTGCAGTGGTATCTTTAATAAATTGATCGATTTGATGGCCCATGTCGTTGCGCAAGTCTGGGATTTCATCCTCAAGATCGGCATTGGCTGAGTTGAAGTTTTTAAGCAACTTTTGATTACGTTGCAAAATCACTGCAATTTTTTCTGATTCGCTGGTATTGAGTCCATCGAGGGTATTCAATTCGATCACTACCATCGCATTGAGAAAGCTTTCAGAGGCCCAGCGAATATAATCGTCATCTAATTCAACGACTTTATCTGACAAATTTTTCTTCAATTGAGGCAGCATGACTGATAGCTGATTGGTACTGCGTTTTACTGTTTGTAAATCAGCTAGATATTTAATGTTATCTGCCATGACCTGCTTGGCAACTTGAAAGTAACGTTCATCCAGATTGCTTAAGGAATCTAAATGAGAGCCTAATTCGCTATTCCCCTGAGCCATCTTGCGTAAGGTTGCGAGTGAAGAAACGAACTCTTGTTCGCTCTGTTCAAAGGCTTTGCTACTGACTTTAATCGCATCAGGTTTAGTCGATGTTAATGCATCTTTAAAAAACTTATCCGCGGTGAGTAAATCAACAGCAAAGTCGCTGCTCTGCAGTACCAGTGGTGTTGCTTCTTCGGTAACAACATTTAACTGTAGTTTGAATTGATTCCCCGTTTGTAGGGAAAGGACATTTGTTAGCACCATCATGAGTACTAAAAAACCGAAACCTATATTGACTCGGTGAACAATAGATATGTGTTTATAAAACTGGAGCGATACGCCTAAGCGAGTTGACTTTTTATTCATAATTCCTCGACAAATTTTTTGCTAGCTATTTATAGTTATTATGTTTTTTTATTTATTAAAATTATGCCTTTACTCGTGCTGATATACTAGGTATTAGATCACAACTCTACTCGGATAAACCCTTTGTTTATCAGCTTCGATATAGAAAGCTTCGATAATTGAGTGTTTGCTATCGTTAGGCGAAAAAATTGTCTGAATATTCACCGGTTAGATGTTTAGAGGTGGTAAATTGGCGCGAAGGTTAGGCGTGGACCGAAAAATGGTTTATAAATAGGCTTTGGACTGCTTATCAATTTGTCGTCTGTTAATTTATGCTAGCTTGATAAGCGAGTTATATGTAGATGTGTTTTACTACATATTGCGACAAACTTAAAATCCAAGTGATCTGGTTCCTCTGTATTAATTAGTCATTATTGCTTTTTGTTTCAATAGGATAGATGGGCGATTGCTCAGCTAGAGGCTTTCTCTCAGTAGTTTGTCTGTCTTCGTTCTTTGGAACATAAATGCATAGCGAAAGACGAACAGTTTAGGGTTTATTCTCGAGAATGCTTATATTGATTGAATCATAGACTTGTTGTTCCATCATGATTAATTCTATGTTGCGAGCATTTGTATTTGGGTATTTTGGGATAGTAAATAATGCATCAATTTTGGCGTGTCGATAGCAACATTGGGGACCGCCGTAGCCAGTTGCGGTGTACTTGGCCGAAAATTGCAATATTTGTTATTGCGGCGCTCGTTACTGGTTGTTCAACAGCAGTGTTCAGTGATCTTTTTACCACTTATTCTGAACAGTTAAGAGCGAGTCGTTATCAATTGACCGCAGGACAATTTGAACACGCGGCCGAGTTACTGGCAGAGGGAAAGGTAACGGACAATAGCTATTATTTAAAGCAGTTGGAACTTGGTCGAATGTTGTTTTTAGCGGGAGACTTTGAGGCGAGTCAGCAACACTTTAGTCGCGTCGATCAACAGTTAAAATGGTTATCGAGTCAAGCCGAATATCGCCTTTCGACAGGCTTACAACAGTTTTCTACCTTAGCGACCAACGATAATTTTATTCGCTACCATATTCCAGTGTATGAACAAGTCATGTTGCACCATTACCAAGCGATCAATTACTTGCATAGCGGTGGTTTGGAGTCCGCATTGGTTGAAATTCGCCGCGCAGGACAACTACAACAGTTGGCGATGGAAGAACAGCCAGTGAGCTTAGAGACGCAATTGCAAGACTATCAACAGCAATACGATGAACTGTTGAAGCAATATCCCAGTCCCGATACAAAGCTTCCAAATGCTTATCAGAACGGCCTTAGTTATGCTTTGTCTGCAGTTTTGTATTTGGCGGCGGGTCAAGATAATGATGCCTATATTGATTATCGTAAAGCCTTAGCTTTAGCGCCTAATAATCATTATTTGCAGGCTGAAGTTGCTCGATTGGGGCAAAAACTGGCGATGAGTGATTATCAGCAATATACCCCATTGAAAGCTCAGCCGCTGACTGAAGATCAAGGCTTACTCGTTGTTTTACATGAACAATCTATAGTGGCTGCAAGGCAAGAAGTACGCTTTACTTTACCTCTCTATCACCAGCAGCGTTGGCAAACTTATACCTTGGCACTTCCGGTTATTTCTACCAAACCTCAACTGGCGATCCCGTTAGCTTTGTCTTTGGAAGGACACGATTTTGCAACGCAACAATTAGTTCAAATCGATGCTTTAGCTGCCAAGCAACTACAACAAGATTTACCTGCAGTATTGGTGCGGCAAATTTTACGAGTGCTGGCTAAAGACCAGCTGCGTCGAGAAGTGAACCAAGGCGACGCAAAGAAAGGGGAGAATTGGGCGAATGTTTTCGCAAATGTATACAATATAGTGTCTGAGCGAGCGGATACTCGAAGTTGGCAAAGCTTACCAGCATTGGCGCAAATAGCGATTAAACCGTTTGCTGTGGGAAAACATAAATTGACGATGTCTGGTCTGGGTGAATCAGAAGTTTCGGTTAACATAAGGCCAGGTCGAGTGACCTTGGTGTTGACCAACGATCTTGGTTCTACAGTTCAGTTATTTAACTTATAAAAGAGGAGTTGGTTATGAAATATATACTGATAATGCTGTCGTTATTGCTGGTGGCTTGTACTGCCGATACATCTGGTATGATAGCCAATTCACAAAAGCCAGAGGGGAAACAATGGCTGATTGTTGATAACTTAAATTTAGGACGAAAGTTAACCATCACAGAGGCGAGGAGTACTCAAAGTGCCGATCGACTACTGGGTATCGCAACGCTTCAATCTTTATTTAAAGGCGACTTGAGTTTGCAATATCGATTCAACTGGTATGATAGCGATAATATTCAAATCAATGATGCGAGATCCGCATGGACACCGCTCACTCTACATGGTCGTGAACAGGTTCAGATTCAGTCGGTCGCGTTAGTTGCTAATGCCCACCATTTCAAAGTTTATGTTAGAGAAGTTCAATAACAGAGAGATAAGTTATGAAAACATATGTTTTAGCCGTTTCGATGGCAGCCCTTATGCTAAGTGGTTGTTCTAGCCAGGTAAGTTATGGTGATCCGCAAGCCGTAGAAACGGTGGATGTGGCCTTTGGCTCTACGGATTTACAGACAATTGCAGGTCAAATGACAGACTCAATGGTTGCGTCGCCCTTATTAACGGAACTAACTCGTAACAAACGGCCAATCGTATTTGTTGATAAAATAAAAAATAAAACGAGTGAGCATATCGATACTGAATCTGTTAGCGATACTATCAGTACCCGCTTGTTACAGTCAGGTAAGTTTCGATTTGTAGATATGACCACGGTGAACCAAGTGCGTGAACAGTTGAACTTTCAAAATGACGGTGGTTTAGTTGATCCCGCTAAAGCAATTGCGTTCGGTCAACAAGTCGGGGCAGAGTATATGCTGTATGGCAACTTAGCGAGTATTGTTAAAACCAACAAAAAGACCAAAGATGTTTATTATAAGATGACGATGCGTTTACTTGATCTTAAAACTGGTTTAGTAGAATGGGCCGATGAAACCGAGATCCGTAAGGCTGAAACTAAATCTACCTTTGGCTGGTAGGAGTATCGAGCCGATGGGACCGCTGTTTTTAGATTTATTGGGCGCCGAGCTGAGTGCTGAAGAGCGAGATATGTTACAGCATCCCCTTGTGGGAGGTGTCATTTTATTTAGTCGTAATTATCAGGAGCGTGCCCAGTTAATTGAACTGGTTCGCTCAATAAGAGCTGCGAGTAAACAGTATTTATTGATTGCTGTGGATCAAGAAGGAGGACGTGTACAACGTTTTCGGCATCAGTTTTCTTGCATACCTGCGATGGGGGATATTGATGCATGGGCAAGGCAACTGAGGATGGCTAGTGTCGATCTGGCTGAACAGTTGGGTTGGTTAATGGCCGTTGAGCTCAGAGCTTGCGATATTGATATTAGTTTCGCTCCGGTGCTGGATATCAACGGTTGTAGTGATGTGATTGGTACTCGTGCTTTTAGTTCTAACCCTGAACAGATCGTTAGTGATGCGGGTGGTTTTATCTCTGGAATGCATCACGCAGGGATGAAGGCAACTGGCAAGCACTTTCCCGGACATGGGAATGTTAAAGCAGACACTCATCACTTTGAAGCCACTGACTCGCGCTCATTTGATGAGATTAAACGTTATGATTTAAGTGTATTTAGGCGTTTAATTAGTCAAAATAAATTGGACGCAGTGATGCCCGCACACGTAATTTATAGTGATGTTGACGATAAACCCGCAGGATTTTCTAAGCGGTGGTTACAACAAGTATTGCGTAAAGATTTAGGTTTCAAGGGGGTTATATTTAGTGATGATTTGTCGATGCAGGGCGCAGCCCTTGCTGGTGATCATGTGCAACGAGCCGAGCAAGCCTTGACCGCGGGCTGTGATTACCTTTTGGCCTGCAACGATCGAGATGCCAGTATTCGCTTATTAGATGGCTTACCACATACTCAGGTTGCACACCCCGATGCCTTGCGAGCAAAAGCTTATCCTATGACTTGGTCGGAGCTCACAGCATTGACTCAATATCGACAAATCGCTGCGCGCGCCCTAGAAATTCAGCAAATTAGTAGTGAACTGAGTGAGAACTAAATACACTTAGTATTCATGCGGGAATATAAACAAGGAATCGCATCATGATTATTTATTTACACGGCTTTGATTCTACAAGTCCGGGTAACCATGAAAAAGTACTACAGCTTCAGTTTGTCGATAGCGATGTGCGTCAAATCAGTTACAGTACCATTCATCCTCGACACGATATGAGTCACTTACTCAAAGAAGTCCACAAACAGTTAATGTTGAGTGCTGAAGAGGAAGTGGTGATTTGTGGTGTTGGTTTAGGCGGGTATTGGAGTGAGCGGATTGGTTATCTATGTGGAATTCCCTCCGTTTTGTTTAACCCGAATTTGCACCCAGAGCGGAACATGCAGGGCAAAATAGAGCGGCCCGAGGAGTATTTAGATATTGCGACTAAATGTGTTGCAGAGTTTAGAGACAAAAATCGTGGTAATTGTACGGTTGTGTTGTCTGAAAATGATGGTGTGTTAGATAGCCAACTTTCAGCTGAAGAGTTACAAGATTATTATCCGATTATTTGGGATAGCCAGCAAGCACATAAATTTCAAGATATTAGTCGTCATTTACAATTAATTAAGTCATTGCGGAGTCTACCTCGTCTATGAAATGATTGAGATCAGCGAATAGAGGCATTTCCCCCTCGTTTTTATAAGCCTTTTTTTTGTGATCCTACTCTCATTACGTATAATATGACGCAGCAGAGCGATTATTCAAAGGCGTAGTACATAATGATAAAGCCTTTTAAAAAGCGCTAAACACTTCAAGTTGTGAGAAGGAAATAAGCAAGAATGACTAAAATTGTTGTTGTAGGTGGTGGCGCAGGTGGCTTAGAACTCGCGACGAGTTTGGGTCACAAACTTGGCAAACGAGGTAAAGCCAAGATAGTTCTCATTGATAAAAATAGAACGCATTTGTGGAAACCATTACTACATGAAGTCGCGACGGGGTCGCTAGATGCCGGAATCGATGCCTTAAGCTATCGTTCTCATGCGGCCAATCACGGTTTTGAGTTTCAATTAGGTGAAGTTGCTGATATTGATCGCGAAGAGCAGTTGGTGACGCTAAAAGCCATGGTCGAAGAGGAGCAGGAAGTATTACCAGCTCGGCAGATCGACTATGACTATTTAGTGATGGCAATCGGTTCCGTGTCCAATGACTTTAATACGAAGGGTGTCAAAGAGCATTGCATTTTCTTAGATAATCCGAGTCGCGCCAATTTATTCCACTCTCGAATGTTAAATCGATTCTTGCAGTATTCTCAAGGCGATGAATCACAACAGGGAGAAAAGGTCAGAATTTCCATTGTTGGGGCTGGTGCCACAGGTGTTGAGTTATCGGCGGAGTTATACAACGCGCTTGATCAACTGCGGGCTTATGGTGTACCAAATCTTAGCAGTTCAAGTTTGGCGGTTACGCTGGTTGAAGCGGGTGATAAAATTTTGCCAGCATTACCGGTTAGAATTTCTTCGTCAGCGCATTCAGAATTGCAAAAAATGGGCGTTGATGTTCGCACCAGCACCATGATTACCGAAGCCACTGCGGAAGGGTTAACGACAAAAGATGGCGAGTTAATTAAAGCCGATTTGATGGTGTGGGCGGCTGGCATTAAGTGCCCTGAATTTATGAAAGAAATCGGTGGGCTAGAAACCAACCGGATTAATCAGTTAGTGGTTAGGCCTACGCTACAAAGTTCACGTGACAGTAATGTTTATGCGATAGGTGATTGTGCCAGTTGTGCCTTGGGTGAGAAAGGCTTTGTTCCTCCGAGGGCTCAATCTGCACATCAGATGGCTTCCTTAGTTTACAAAAACATCCTACGTCAGCTTGAAGAAAAACCGTTACTTGAATTTGAGTACAAAGATCATGGTTCGTTGGTGTCTTTAAGTCGTTATTCTACCGTTGGGTCACTGATGGGTAACTTGATGCAAGGCTCTATGATGATTGAAGGGCGGATTGCTAGAATGGTCTATATCTCTTTATACCGGATGCACCAAATTGCTTTACATGGTTATTTTAAAACAGGATTAATGATGCTCGTTGGGCGAATTAATCAGGTATTAAGACCGAAGTTAAAGCTCCACTAAATACAGGCTTTAAGATTCTATTAGAAAGGCAATAACTACTGGTTATTGCCTTTCTAATCCGGCTTTTACTACGATAAAAGCGAACATCAAACTCAACCACAGTGTGAGCGCACTCAGCGCTTCAAATCGCCAATGATGTAAATTCATTAAATAGGCCTGGCTGAGAATATCGGCCAGCAATAACACGAATACCCCCCATAACTGAAACGTTAAAGAGACCGTCTGCCACAGCTTGGGCAAGAGAAGACGAGATAGCGGAAGTGCGCCTAAAGCTAAGCCGACATAAAACCAATGATGGTCGGGATATAGTAAGCTGAGCAGCTTTTCTCCCATTTGACGAGAGCTAGCCGCGATTGCTAGCAATAGCCAGGTGCGACTTAATAAGGCGCAGCTGAATAGCACACTTGGTTGGTTCGCAACGACCACTGCAGCGCTTACGAAGCCGTTTGGCTCGCGGGAGCCGTGAATACTGCTTCAGTAGTGGCTGACTCGGCTGAGTTGCCCTCGAGTGATTTCTGTTCTGGTGCAATAATCTCTGCCATGTCGTTGTCCTGACCATCCGCTATGGATGTTGGTGAAAGTGCACTTTGATTTTCTGGACTACGACGAATTTGGATCAGCATGCCCATTAGTGGATGGTCGAAATAATGTATTTCTCCGGAACGGACACGACGTTTTTGATCAAACTTAAAGCTATGTAGCTCCTCTTCTGTTTGATAATTCGCAATTAAACTGCCATCTTCAACTCCCTTTTGTTCTCCACTTAATATCACCACTTGCTGCGGTTCATTATTTGGCAGGGGATTGGGGGGGGTGAGCTGTGTTTGGCGATCAGAGGGAAGAACCTCTCTTTCAACTTCAACAGGACGTTTTAGGATCAGTTGACTCTCGATATACAAGTAGTGTTGCAAGTAAATTCTAATCCCACCGTTTAGCTCCCAAATTTCGGCCGGTACCTGAGCAACGGCGTCGCTGCTAGTTTCACCATTTAGCGGCGTTGCTTGCTCAAACAAGCTGGTTTCACCAAGCTTATTCTGCTCATTGCTCTTGGCGTTAACGATTGCGTCATTATGAGCTGCAAAGTTAATCAGGTGGCCATCGGCTTGAAAGCGTTGCGAAAAGTCTTGGCCTGCTTGCAACTGATAAAATTTGGCTCGATGACGGGGTGCAACGACTTCCCGCCAAGCTAGATGTATGAGCGGTGTAAAGGCTGCGTGCTGATTTAATTTGGCAAATTGTTCACCTAACTCTAGTTGGTCGGCATTCAGCATCTGTCGATGGGTCGCACCAGTGATAGGCCAACCGCGTCCGTCAATGGTTACAGGTAACTGTTCAAATCGAGGCCGAATGCAGGGCTCGGTGTTACAAGCAAACAACGGTGCGAGCAACGGTTCACTGGTATTTACGCTGAACGTTTGTGGTTGCGGCCAATATTCTTGACTGCTTTCGACACTAACATTACGTTTAAAAACGATGACTTCAATGTCAAACCAACGCGGTCCATCTGCCATGCTAGGCGCGCTGGTCGTAACGATTGCGGCCAAGCCAAGAAGCTGTATAGCCTGTTTAAGAGTTGCTCGCATTGGCGTTAAATTGCTCCAATATAGATTCTATGAGGGTGAGGCGCTGTTCGGGACCGTCGCTTGGAACCGCAAATTTTAGCTTGTTGGCGCCTTCCATTCGATAAATAGCTGGCTGAGATTGTAGCAGGCTTACCAGAAAAGCGGCATTAACTTTTGTTGATTCGGCAAACTCGATAACGCCGCCTTTCGGTCCGGCCTCTAAGCGCTTAATACCGAGGTGGTCGGCTTCAATTTTAAGCCTTTGCACGTTGAACAAGTTTTGAGCAGGTTCCGGTAATAAGCCAAAACGGTCAATCAGCTCGACTTGTAATTCGCGCATTTCTGCAGAATTCCCGCAATTAGCAATGCGTTTGTACATAGTGAGTCGAGTTGTGACATCAAAAATATAATCGTCAGGCAGTAGTGCTGGTAAGCGTAATTCAATCTCACATTGTTCGCTTTGACTGAGATCCCAATTGAGATCTTGACCATTTTTGAGGGCTGTTACCGCTCGGTCTAACATTTCCATATATAGGGTAAAGCCAACGGCTTCTATTTGTCCACTTTGGTCATCTCCTAAGAGTTCACCAGCTCCGCGAATTTCCAGGTCGTGGGTAGCTAAGGTAAAGCCTGCGCCTAAGTCCTCTAGTTGAGCGATCGCCTCTAAACGTTTACGTGCGTCTTTACTCAATAGTTTTGGTGGTGGAGTGAGTAAATAGGCATAGGCTTGGTGATGAGAACGGCCAACTCGACCGCGTAATTGGTGTAACTGAGCCAAGCCAAAATTATCAGCACGATTGATAATAATGGTATTAGCACTGGCGATATCAATCCCAGTCTCGATAATGGTAGTACAAACCAGAACGTTAAAACGTTGATGGTGAAAGTCTCCCATAATGCGCTCTAGCTCACGTTCGCGCATTTGTCCGTGGGCCACAGTAATACGTGCCTGTGGCAGCGATTCAGAGAGTTCTTGGGCGACTCGCTCAATGGTTTCAACCTTATTGTGTAGAAAGTAAACCTGCCCCCCGCGCATTATTTCGCGACTAATCGCTTCCTTAATTAGTGCATTATCATATTGGCGCACAAAGGTTTTTACCGCTAAGCGTTTTGCCGGAGGGGTCGCAATGATCGATAGATCACGCATGCCACTCATTGCCATATTCAGGGTTCTAGGTATTGGTGTTGCGGTGAGTGTGAGAATATCAACATTCGCCCGCATCGCTTTTATTTGCTCTTTTTGACGCACTCCAAAGCGGTGTTCTTCATCAATAACCAGCAGCCCTAAATCAGAAAATTTCACATCCTTGCTTAATAACTTATGGGTTCCGATTACGATATCGACACGACCATCAGCCAGTTTTGTGAGTACTTGATTTTGTTCTTTGGTGGTGTTGAAGCGTGATAAAGAAGCGACTTCAATCGGCCAATTGGCAAAGCGGTCACTAAAGTTGTCAAAGTGTTGCTGGGCAAGCAGGGTGGTCGGGACGAGCACGGCCACCTGTTTTCCGCTGTTCACGGCGACAAATGCGGCACGCATCGCCACCTCTGTCTTACCAAAACCAACATCGCCACAAACCAGCCGGTCCATTGCGTTTGGCGTCTGCATGTCTTGTAACATCGCAGTAATAGCTTGCTGTTGGTCGTCGGTTTCTTCAAAGGGGAAATCGGCGCTAAATTGTTGATAGGCCGCTTCGTCAAGTTGATATCCATACCCAGGTTTAGCGGCGCGTTTGGCATATACTTCTAGCAGCTCTGCGGCGACATCACGGATTTTCTCGGCCGCTTTTTGCTTGGCTTTTTGCCATTGTTCATTGCCTAGCTTGTGCAGTGGCGCCGTTTCGTCGTTGGCTCCAGAGTAACGGCTAATTAAATGGAGTGCATTTACAGGTACATATAATTTTGCCTGATTGGCATATTCAAGGCTTAAAAATTCAGTTTTTATGCCGCCGTTTTCAAAGCTGGTTAAGCCCAGATAACGGCCCACGCCGTGTTCTAGGTGCACCACTGGTTGACCAATCGATAGTTCTGCTAAATTGCGGATCAGAACATCGGGATTGAGCGTTTTACTTGAGGCCTTGCGCTGTTTAGCGCGAACTTTGTCACCGAGTAAGTCGGTTTCAGTAATCAACTGCAAAGTTGGTGTGTTTAGTTCAAAGCCTTTTTCGATAGGCGCGACCACAATCGCCAGACTATCGTTACTCGCAACAAAGTTAAAAATGCTTTGATGATTTTTAAGCTTTAACTTGAGGGGGCGAAGTAAATTCTTGAGTGCTTCTCTGCGTCCCTCGGTTTCGGCAATAAAGCAGGTTTTAGGATGCGGGTGATGCTCTAGGTAATGGCTTAGGGCCTGCAATGGTAAATTGAGTCGATGATTGACGCTGAGGTCTGGTAATGCATGAGCGGCTAAATTGAGCCGTCCTTGGGCATTTTTGGCCGGTCCGCTACGCAGCTTAATGCCAGCAAAACTTTTTAATTCCTTAAAACACTGATCAACATTTAAATAGAGTTCATCTGGCGGCAAAATGGGCCGAGAGCGGTCATGGCGACGGTTTTGATAGCGTTCTTCGAGATCTTGCCAAAACTGTTTTCCAGCATGCTCTAAGTCGCCAATTTTTAAGATGATGGTATTGGCCGATAGTTGGTCACTCAGGCTTTCTGTATGTGAGTGAAATAGCGGCAGGTAGTATTCGATACCCGCTGGCATGATCCCTTTTGATACCTGCTGGTAGATTGATTCCGCCTCTCGGCTTGGCTCGAATCGATCACGCCATTGTTGGCGAAAGGTTTCGATGCCGGCTTGATCAGTGGGGAACTCATGAGCTGGCAGCAAGGTAATTTGTTGCTGCGTTTGCTCACTGCGTTGGGTGTCGGGATCAAACTGACGAATGGTGTCTAGCTCATCATCGAAAAAGTCTAAACGAAATGGTTGGCGACTGCCCATGGGGTAAAGATCGAGTAAGCTTCCGCGTAGCGCAAATTCGCCATGTTCCATGACTTGGTCGACATGTTGATAACCCGCGCTAACCAAGCGTTCTTTAAAAGCCGTGATGTTGAGCTGCTGGCCAACCTTAAGTTGCAAACTATGTTTGGCTAAAAATTCGGCCGGAGCACAGCGCTGTAACCAGGTTGCAATCGGTGCGATGACGACACTGTTCTTGTCCTGACTAAGCTGATTAAGACTGAGGATCCGCTGGGAAATGATATCTTGGTGTGGTGAGAAGGTATCGTAAGGAAGCGTTTCCCAATCTGGAAGTAAGTGCACTGCGCGTTGCGGTTGTAAGCCATTCACTTCTCGTTCTATTTGCAGCGCGCTGCGGGTATCTTCCGTTAAAATAACTAAGGGCGCATCTAAGGTGGTTACATATTGATGGACCACCAAGGCCAACGCACTGCCCGGTAAATTAGTGACTTGTTTATTGTCGCCCGCATGCTCAGGGCAAGGTAGATTTAATAACACGACTGACTCATTTTTTTTCGGCTAATAGGCGAGCGTCGGCTCGCGCTTTTAATTGTTGGCTTTGCACATGAAGACTGGCACGGACCAAGGTTTCAATATCTTCATCACGGATCCAGTGGTAATTGATATGCAGTAATTGTTGCTGGCTGTGGGCCACCGATTGTGAACCTTGAACTTGACCATAACAAAATACCGCGCTGGATTCTTCAGGTAAGAATATTTTTAATCTCACCATTTGTCCGGCCTTTAAGGGGCTATCCCAAAAACAGTGGATTTCTGAGCCTCCAAACTGATGGCTGGTGGTGCGATGTTCACTACTATCTTGCTGGACTAAGACATAGCTTAAAACCCGATTCAGTTTCTGTTCTTGAGCTTGTAGATAAGCGAGTAGTTGTTCGCCAGCTTCGCCGAGTTGTTTTAGCGCACGTAAACCAAGCAAACCATGGTGGTGGCTACTATTAGCGAGGGTGAATGGCTCTGGAATTAGGGCCTCAAACTCGCTGTACGAAGAGGGTAAGTTATCATCTTCAATGAGCTCTAAATTCACATTAAGCTGATGAGTCACACTAAAGTAATGTTGATCTTGCATATTTTCCTACAAGTGCCACGCGGCGAAGTTATTCCATAAAAGCATGCATAAAGCCTAGTTGAGGTAGAAATTACAACAAGTTGTGTCATGGAATGCAAATAAACTAATTATCTTTATGTTTTACCGGATTAAGCTTGGGCTGTCACTTGTTGACGGATCATGGGCGCGGTATGATGACCGCGTTTTTTCGCCTACGGATGACCTTAGCCTCGATGAATTTGATTGGCTTTATAGCATGGCGCTTCTCTCGAGGAGCCAAACAGCAACGTTTTGCATCATTTGTGAGTTGGTTTTCAACGCTAGGAATTACGCTTGGCGTGGCGGCATTGATCACCGTCATTTCAGTGATGAACGGTTTTGAGAATCAACTCAAACAACGTATTTTAAACTTGGTCCCTCATCTTACGTTTAGCCAGCAAGTTGAACTACCGCCGTTTTTAGCTAAGTTCCCTCATTCGCCCTTAGTGCTAAGTGAAGTTGTTTTGCAAAGCAGTCATCAACTGACGGCGGTAACGTTGCAAGGAATTGATCCTAAGCAACAGGCCGACATTGATTTATTGCGACAACATTTGTTAATCGGCGAGCTGGATAGTCTTAAGCCAGGTTCTTACAAGGTGGTCATCGGGATTGGTGTCGCAAATGCGCTTGGCGTTCGTTTAGGCGATAGCATTCGTTTGATGGCAACCGACCGGGTGCTATTCACGCCACTTGGTGAAATGCCTTCACAACGTAATTTTGTGGTCTCCGGTATTTTTGAGTTTGCAGCAGAAGTTGATAAGCAGTTTGTTCTGGTGAATATCGATGATAGTGCTCGGCTGTTGCGAAGTTCTGTGGCAGCGGTGAGCCAACAGCGACTCTTCCTCGATGACCCTTTCCAGATCGAGTCTCTCAGTGTTGCCTTGGATCAACAAGGTATTCAATATCAAGATTGGCGGCGTTTTTATGGTGAATTATTTGCTGCGGTTAAGATGGAAAAAAACATGATGGGGATGTTGTTTTGTTTAATTATTGCGGTGGCTGCCTTCAATATCTTATCTAGTCTGGTGATGATGGTTGGAGAAAAACGCAGTGACGTTGCGATCTTACAAACTCTAGGTTTGACGCAACAGAAAGTCGTTTTGGTATTTATGGTTCAAGGTGCCTGGAGCGGTTGTATTGGTGCGGGGGTTGGTGCTTTCGCAGGCTGGCTTTTAAGTCATCATATTAACGGCGTGATGTCTGCCATTGGCTTGAATTTCGCCGCGAGTCTCGGTGGTGCAGGTTTACCAGTATTGCAACGTAGTGAGCAAATCATCTTTATTACGGTGGTTGCAATGTTATTAAGTATTTTAGCAACCATTTATCCTGCTTGGCGCGCCAGCAAAATTTTACCCGCAGAGGCACTTCGTTATGAGTGAGCAAACAGCTCAGCCCGTTTTAGTGGCAACAAATATTGTTAAAACTTATCAAGATGGTAGCCAATTTACTGAAGTATTACATGGCGTCGATTTCACTGTATATCCCGGTGAAGCGGTGGCTATTGTGGGAAGTTCCGGTTCCGGTAAAAGTACTTTGTTGCATATTTTGGGCGGCCTGGATGATGCTAATCAGGGCGAAGTTAGTATTGATAATCAAGCGCTTAACCAAATGAATTCCAAACAGCTTGCTAAGTTGCGTAATCAAAAACTAGGGTTTATTTATCAATTTCATCACCTATTAGGAGAATTTTCAGCCTTAGAGAATGTGGCAATGCCGCTATTGATCGCCGGTGAGACAAAAAAAGTTGCGATGGCTAAGGCCCAAAAGTTATTAGACAGAGTGGGTTTGGGGCATCGATTAGCACATCGACCCGCCGAGTTATCGGGAGGGGAGCGTCAACGAACGGCGATTGCACGAGCTCTGGTGAACCAGCCTCGTTTGGTGTTGGCAGATGAGCCTACGGGGAATTTGGATAGCCATAGCTCCGACGCAATTTACCAATTAATCTTGGAGCTCAACCAAGATTTGGGCACCGCCTTCGTGGTTGTGACTCATGATTTAGCTTTAGCTGCCAAATTTAATCGTCAAGCCTTTATGCAAGATGGCAACTTTAGTGAAGAGGCGCAGTAACGATGCGGCTTCCTTTATCGATTTTAATTGGTTTGCGTTACCACCGCGCTAAACATAGTAATGGGTTTATTTCCTTTATCTCCCGTTCTTCCACTTTAGGGATTGTACTGGGTGTCGCAGTACTCATTATCGGTTTATCGGTGATGAACGGCTTCGAGCGGGAACTTCGGGATCGGTTTTTGGGCATCGTGAGTCATGGCGAATTAGAAGCCGTTAATCCGCCGCTGGTTGATCATCAAGATTTGCTGACCCAAGCAACCAGACACTCCGAAGTTTTAGGTGCAGCACCTTACGTGACGCTGAGCGCCTTAGCGCAAAAAGGGAGGAAGATGAAAGCGATTGCCTTGAAAGGGATCGATCCCGCTATTGAACGCACGGTGACGGACTTACATCAGTATATTGGAGACGATGCGTGGCAAGCGTTACAGTCGGATCTGCCACAAGTTGTGTTGGGTGCCGGTATTGCCCGTTTACTCGAGGTTAGCGTAGGTGATCCGGTGACGCTATTATTACCTAAAGCTGGAACCCGTCAGCATTTGAGCGCGCCCCAGCGAGTTAGAGTTAAGGTGGTTGGCTTAATGAATGCTGGTGGTCAGTTAGATAATCAGCTGGCTTTCATTAACTTAGCTTATGCCCAAAAGTTGATGCAATGGCAAGATGGGGTATCTGGCATCAGTTTGCGCTTAGTGGATCCGCTTGATGCAGACCGCGTGGTTCGCTTAGTCGCCAAAGGGTTTCCCCAACTAGTGTATATTAAAAGTTGGACTCGCCAGCATGGCTATTTATATCAAGATATTCAGTTGGTTAGAACAATCATGTATGCAATTATGTTGCTGATTGTTGCAGTGGCAAGTTTTAATATCATTTCCACACTGATCTTGGCGGTGAGTGAAAAAAGAGGGGATATCGCCATTTTGAAAACAATGGGGGCCACCGATGCAAGTTTGGTGAGAAGCTTTATTGTTTATGGTTCATACAATGGCGTGATCGGCTGTTGTTGGGGGGCAATATTGGGGATCTTAGGCAGTTTAGGACTTCCTAAGTTGGCTGCTGTTGTCGAAAGTATACTGGGTCACAGTCTGTTGTCGGCAGATATCTACTTTATTGATTTTTTACCCACTCAGTTACTATGGCGTGATGTCATTGCAGTGGTGTGCGCAGCTTTGCTACTGAGTATTTTTGCCACGATTTGGCCTGCATGGCAGGCGGCTCGAGTTAAACCAGCGCAAGAACTTGCTTAAGGCTGAAGCACTGTGAACGATTTGAGGTGAGGAGACCCTATGCTATAAGTCTTTTCATTGTGTTTCGTGAGCAACCGTATAAATTACTTTTTGTGACTTCTTCGGGTCCCGAGGTAGCTCTTTTTCATACACAAAAGTGTTCGCATATCCAACAAGTGACACAAGCGCTTCAAAGTTCAATTCACCTTCACCGCATCAAGGTTTGTTTATCGACGTTTTTTATAGCGTCGTCTGACCGAGTAACGCCAAGCAGCATTAATTGAAAAATAGCCGAGTGCTGAAAAGAAGATTGAACAAACAAGACAACCTAACAAAAATGCCGGGCCAATAGTGGCTATCAAATGCTCGATACTATGCCATGAAAATTTAAAATGATAGTACTCAATAGGTTGCTGCAATATGCTTGCGCCCACTAAATAGCAAAGATAAAAGATCGGTGGGATGGTTAAGGGGTTGGATACCCATACTAAGGCAACCGATAAAGGTAAATTCACCCGAAACATGATTGCCAATGCAGCCGCAATCACCATTTGTGATGGTAAAGGGACAAACGCAACAAATAAACCGACTGCAAATGCGCCAGCCGCAGAGCGACGATTGAGATGCCATAGGTTTGGGTTATGAAGCCACTGACCAAAAAACTTGAGATGTTTACTGGATTTTAAATCTTCAGTTTTTGGAATAAATCGTTGTAAGGTTTTTTTTGGCATATAGTTTGTTATTGACAATAAACTTTTTATCGCACATGAATGCATTTTTACTAGCAAGTTTGCTAGCTATGACATCATCGTTATTATGGGCTAATTTACTTAGCATACCATCGTTGTATAGTTGCTACATCGCTCTATTTGCTTTGTTTTGGCGGCGAAGATATTTTTTAGCAGGCCTCGTATTCGGGATCTGCTGGATAACTAGCCATGCGCTATATTATCAATCTTGGATTGAGAGCATCCATCAAAAAGCGCACAACTCTAGCATAATTGGTCAGGTGTTGGCAGTTCAAAATAACGTTTATGGTCAAAAAATTACTTTAGAAATACATCAGTTAGATGGACGCTCTAGTTGGCTGTGGTGGCGGCCTAAGTTGGTATTGTATCAGTCTAAGCTTAGTGACCGATCGCAGATCGTGCTTGCTGGGCAGACCATTGATGTTGGGGCGCGTTTAAAACCAGCGTTTGCTAGTTTAAATCCTGCGGGTTTTAATTATGCCCGTTGGTTGGTTTCCCAGTCGATTATCGCCCGAGGTTCGGTATTGTCGCTTCGCATTGCGCAGGCGGAAAGCTCTAGTCGGGAGCGATGGCTTGGCTTTCTCAACCAGCAATTACAAGGCCTTGAATACGGCGGCGAGATCCTCGCGTTGATGGTAGGGGATAAGCGCAGCTTGAATCACCAGCATATGCAGTTGTATCGCCAATCGGGTCTGAGTCATCTATTTGTATTATCCGGCTTACACCTTGGCATCGTGGCGTTGTGGTCATGGTATATGGCTAATTTGTTGTTTTTGCTGATGCGTCGGCAGGAACGGTTGTGGTCCTTGACGCTGAGTTTAATGTGTTGCGGGTTTTATTGTTGGTTAGCCAATTGGCAACTGCCGATGTTACGTGCGTTGTTGATGTACAGCTGCGTTATTATAAGTATTGGATTGTTCAATCGGCGGCGAGCTTGGCACGGGGTGCTGATCAGTTTATTTATTATTTTAACGCTATGGCCATTTAGTATGTATGGCAACAGTCTGTGGTTGTCGTTTGCCGCCGTTGTGGTGGTATTACTGGCACTGTGGTGCGGTCCCAGTCACAAACTAATGATGTTGGTATTTATTCAGTTGATGGTTGGTATCATCTTGATGCCGCTTCAAGTCTTGATGTTTGGTGTGATTCCGAGTTGTGCGCTGTTGGTCAATCTTATTGCGGTACCACTGTTTAGCGTGCTTTTGGTACCTGCGGTCATGGCATTATTTGTTCTATATATCGTCGGTTTACCATTGGCTGACTGGTGGGCCGATTTACTCAATGATGTTTTTGGTCTCTTCCATCAAAGTTTGATGGCTTTAAATCAGTGGCAGTTACTTAGCTTTCATTTACCGCGTTTTACTATTGCTATGCTGTTATTGTTTGCTGCTTATGTTTGGGCCTTTGGTTTGTTTAGGAGGCAAGTCCATCTGGCTTGGCTAAGCTTGCTCATGTTCGTACCTGTTTGGCCGTCATCTCTTGCTCCAGACGACTCGTGGCAAATCATAGTATTAGATGTTGGACAAGGCCTATCGGTGGTGGTTATTCAGCAAGATGAAGCGCTGATTTATGACAGTGGTCCTCGCTACCGAAGTGGCTTTAGTTATGCGCAAAGTGTCACCATTCCTTTGTTGGTTGACCAATCGGTGAATCGACTTCCTTGGTTGGTGTTTAGTCATGGAGATAACGATCATGCCGGTGGGCGATTTGTTCTGGAACAGCATTATCCGGAAGCGAAGCGCTATTATGGTAGAGATCCGCGTTTGCCTGAGGCGAATTGTATGGGGGTTCATCAATGGAAAAAACTGCGACTTCAGTTTTGGTTGGCTGAGCGAGGGGAGGGTAATAATGGTTCTTGTGTGCTGAGAATCGATGATGGACATTATAGTTTATTACTTCCTGGAGACATTGAACAAGTGATTGAAGTTGAATTACTGAGCCAGTTTACGGCGCCCGTCACCATGTTGCTTAGCCCTCATCATGGCAGCAATAGTTCTTCTTCTGAGGCATTTGTTCAGCAATTTAAACCCGAAATAGTCATTCACAGCAGTGCTGCTTTTAACCGTTTTGGTTTCCCCAAACCTCAAGTGACACAACGATATGCGGCAAGCCAGCAATTCATAACCGGCAAGGTGGGCGCGATAAACATTAAAATCGATGACCGTTCATATCAAATTAGCTCGCAGCGAGATAAATTATTTAGCCCTTGGTACCAAAAAATCATCAGTTGGTGATTTGTCTATAAACCGCTAAACTAAGGCAATTTTTCCGATGGAATAACTCTGTTCTTATGATTCCAGATACAGCTACTGATACAAAAGCTAACTTTATCCGTTTATTAGGCTATGTGAAAGACCGCAAAATTGGCTTGATTGTTGCCGTTATTGGCATGATTGGTTACGGCGCGGTAGATACTATGTTTGTTTATTCAATTAAACCGTTAATCGATGAGGGATTGTCTGGCAGTAACCCTGCAGTATTAACCTATATGCCGATTTTTGTTCTCGGTATTGTGTTATTGCGGGGAATATGTGGTTTTGCTAGCGGTTACGGTATGTCTTGGGTGGGTGGCCATTTGGTGATGAAAATCCAGCGACAGATTTTTAATCATCTGATGCTCATGCCAGTGTCATTTTTTGATAAAAACCCAACGGGGAGCTTACTCTCAAAAATTACTTATGATTCGAACCAAGTGAGTACTGCTGCCACCGCTAGTTTGGTGAATCTAGTTCGAGAAGGCGCTACCATTATCGGTTTGCTGTGCTTAATGTTTTATAACAGCTGGCAGTTATCCCTGATCTTTTTCTTGATTGGTCCACCAGTTGGTTTTGCAATTAATCTCGTTAGTCGTCGTTTTCGTAAAATTAGCACTCATTTACAACACGCTGTCGGTAATGTGACCACCACTACCGAACAAATGTTGAATGGCCATCGTGAAATTTTGTCTTTTGGTGGCCAGAACAAAGAAGCACAGCGCTTTGATCATGCCAGTAATATGATCCGTCGCCAGCAAATGAAAATGGCAACGGTCAGCGCCATTGCCAACCCTGCTATTCAATTTATTGCCTCGATTGGTTTATCCGTTGTGCTATATGTGGCGTCATTTCCTGAGTTAGTTGACAAATTAACGCCGGGTACGTTTACGATTATTGTCACCTCGATGATGATGTTGTTAAAGCCGTTAAGGGTGGTGACTCAGTTGAACAATGATGTGCAACGTGCGATGGCGGCTTGTACTAGTCTGTTTACGGTCATGGATATGAATACTGAATCCGATACAGGCAGCTACAAAACCAAACGGGCGCAAGGCGACATTTGTTTAAAGCAAGTGAACTTTAAGTACCCGACTAAAAACGAATTAGTACTCAAAGGGATCGATTTAACGATTCAAGCGGGCCAAACCGTTGCTTTGGTCGGGCGTTCGGGCAGTGGTAAAAGCACCATTGCCAGTTTGTTACCCAAGTTTTATGAAGTTACGGCTGGTGAAATCACTTTAGATGGACGTTTATTGCAAGACTATGAGTTGAAGAATTTACGTGACCAGTTTTCTCAAGTGTCTCAAATGGTTCACTTATTTAGTGGTACTATCGCCGAAAATATTGGTTACGCCAAAGATGATGCTACTCGAGAAGAAATAGAGCGGGTGGCCGAGATGGCTAACGTAAGCGCCTTTGTTGATCAATTTGAAGAAGGTTACGATACCATCATTGGCGAAAAAGGGGTGATGTTATCTGGTGGACAACGACAGCGCATTGCCATTGCTCGTGCCTTGTTAAAAGATGCCCCGGTGCTGATCCTCGATGAGGCCACCTCAGCTTTAGATACTGAATCAGAACGTAAAATCCAACAAGCCATCGATCGCGTATGCTCTGACAGGACTGCGATTGTGATTGCGCATCGCCTTTCCACCATTGAGAATGCCGACATCATTGTGGTGATTGATGAGGGATGTATTGTAGAACAAGGTAGTCACTCCGAGCTTATGGCTTTAAAAGGGACCTATTATCAGTTACATCAAATTCAATTTGGCCAAAAATAGTGAAGTTTTGGTACCAAAGCGCTAAGCAGCACTGGTTTAAAATTGTCCCATTGCTGCTATTCAGTTATCTATTTCGCTTCATTGCGAGGCTGCGTCGTTTGGCTTATCAGCAAGGATGGCTGGGTCAATATGTTTGTCCCGTACCGGTGGTGGTCGTGGGGAATATTAGCGTTGGAGGGAATGGCAAAACACCGGTTGTACTGGCCTTAGTGGAAGCTGCAAAAAAGCATGGCTTCAAACCTGGTGTGGTGAGCCGAGGGTATGGGGCCAAGGCTCCACATTATCCTTTTCAAGTCGATGCCTCAAGCGACAGCGAACATTGTGGTGATGAGCCTTTACTGATTTATTTGCGTAGTCGATGTCCGGTGATGGTGGACCCAAACCGAAGTCGTGCTTGCCATGCTATTTTGCAAGCTGGCGTTGACCTTATTATTTGTGATGATGGCATGCAACATTATGCCTTAGCGCGAGATATTGAAATTGCCGTAATTGATGCGCAACGTGGTTTGGGGAATGGCTTGTGTTTACCGGCAGGTCCGTTACGAGAACCAGCTTCGCGTTTAGCTCGCACCGATATTGTGATTAGCAATGGGGAGCCAGCATTCTCGGCGGAGAGTTACATTTTAAGCTTGCAGGCTTCTGCAATTCGAAAAGTAATGGATGATTCGGTGGTGCAAAACTTATCTACGGTAGATCTTGCGCTCGCGGGGATTGGTAATCCCCAACGCTTTTTTTCATCGCTTATCCCTTTAGGGATTCATGCAATAGAGCATATGGCTTTAGATGACCACCGACCCTTAACTTTGCAACAACAACGTGAACTGTTTAATAAAACACTGATTATGACGGAAAAAGATGCGATAAAATATCGCCATACGGCAGGTACTGATTGGTATTATTTGCCTGTAGATAGTGTGCTGCCAGCTGCATTTTATCAGCACTTTTTCTCTTTATTACAGGAAAAAACCAATGTCAGTCGAACATAATTTACTTGAAATAGTCGCTTGCCCTTTGTGTAAAGGTAAGCTTCATTATGATAAACCAAACAACGAATTAGTCTGTAAGTTTGATCGCCTTGCTTATCCCATAAAAGACGCTATTCCGGTGTTATTAACCAGTGAAGCCCGTGAGATGTCTTTAAATGAGTTACCGCAATGAAGTTTGTCGTGGTGATTCCGGCGCGTTATCAGTCAACTCGACTACCAGCTAAACCTTTGCAAGATATTGCTGGTAAAACCATGATCGAGCGAGTTTATCAGCAAGCTTTATTGTCAGGTGCCGAACGAGTCGTGATTGCTACTGATGACCAACGAATTGTTGATGTCGCAGAGTCCTTTCAAGCCGAGGTCGTACTCACGGCCCAGAGCCATGAGTCGGGCACTGAACGTTTAGCCGAAGTATGTCAGCGTTTAGCGTTTGCCGCCGATACTATCGTGGTTAATGTTCAGGGGGATGAGCCAATGATCCCACCGAAGGTGATTGCTCAGGTAGCTGGCTTATTAGAAGACGCACCAGCAGTAAAAATGGCTAGCCTTTCAGTGCCTATTCTTGAAGACACTGACATTCATGATCCAAACGTGGTCAAGGTGGTGTGTGACAAGGATAATCACGCTCTCTATTTTAGCCGCGCCCCGATCCCTTTTGAACGGGATGGTCAGTGGCAAGCTGATCTTTATTCAAGGCATATTGGAATTTATGCTTATCGGGCTCATTTCGTGGATGAATATATACAGCTGTCGCCTTCTCCTCTGGAAAAAATGGAAAAGTTAGAACAGTTGCGAGTATTGTGGCATGGCTACAAGATAAAAATGGCAAGGGCTTTAGAAACGCCGGCACACGGGGTTGATACTCCGGAAGATCTTGAAAAAGTCAGAGCCTTATTTAAGCTAAAGTGCTCTTCAATTAAGTCTTTAGACTGATTGAGTGATTTCATTTATTAATTAGAATTATTATGAATTACATTTCTTTAACTGAACATAAAAAATCGTGGATCTTTAGTCGAGCCGATATGCCGATTAGCGAGCAAGATGCTATTGCGATAAAACCAATGACTGAAACTAGGGCGAGTATGCTGTGGAAAGAGTTAGTCAGTAAGCAAGTTGATCATCCTGATTTTTTTCGTAAGGGAGATTGGGCTTTCAGTATCGAAACTTGGCAAGGACAAGGGAACTGGGAGAATGTTTGGGACAGTGAACAAGCGAGTCTTCCTGAAGAATTAGTCACGCATTTACAATGGCAAGACAACACTGTGGTTTATTACTGTAACGATCAACGTCATATTATTGAAACGACATGGAGCACATTTCAACGTTGTTGGAAAAACTTCTTATTTATGGATGATGGCGCTCTGTTGATAGGAAAAAAGCGTAACGAGGTGGTTCAGTTCTTGGCGAACGGTAGTTTTCAGTGGGGAAGTAAGGCCAGCTAAACATATTTGGTCTTTGATTCGAATAAAAAATCCGAGAACTGGGTCTCGGATTTTTGTGTATATTGATTAGACTAAAATAACAACTTACTTAAACGGTCGTTGAGGCTCACCAGTATAAAGCTGGCGAGGTCGACCAATCCGTTGAGTATCTTCTTCCATCATTTCTTTCCAATGGGCGATCCAACCCACGGTACGAGAAAGTGCGAAAATCACGGTAAACATGCTCACAGGAATACCAATCGCTTTCAGTACGATGCCTGAGTAAAAGTCGACGTTGGGGAACAACTTCTTCTCTTTAAAGTAAGGGTCGGATAGTGCAATACGTTCCAACTCCATCGCCACATCTAATAGTGGATCATCAATGTTTAATTCATTGAGAACTTCATGGCAGCTTTCGCGCATTACGGTGGCTCGAGGATCGTAGTTTTTGTAGACGCGATGACCGAAGCCCATCAGGCGGAATGGATCATTTTTGTCTTTCGCGCGTTTAAGAAACTCTGGAATGCGATCAACCGAACCGATTTCTTCTAGCATATTGAGACAGGCTTCGTTAGCACCGCCATGAGCGGGACCCCATAAACAGGCAATACCTGCTGCGATGCAAGCAAATGGATTGGCCCCAGAAGAACCTGCCAAACGGACCGTTGAAGTCGAGGCATTTTGTTCATGATCGGCATGCAGCGTAAATATCCGATCCATCGCACGTTCTACCACTGGACTCACTTTATATTCTTCAGTTGGTACCGAGAACATCATATTGAGAAAGTTTGCAGCGTAGCTCAAATCGTTACGAGGATAGACAAAAGGTTGGCCTGCTGAATATTTGTAGCTCATTGCCGCGAGGGTTGGCATTTTAGAGATCAAACGGTAGGCCGCAATTTCACGGTGACGCACATTCGTGATATCCATAGAATCATGATAAAACGCAGATAGCGCACCAACAACACCGACCATGATTGCCATGGGATGAGAGTCACGACGAAATCCTTGGAAAAAGTGGATTAATTGTTCATGCACCATGGTATGGCGGGTAACAGTTGTCTTAAATCTTTCGTATTGCTCAACGTTTGGTCGTTCACCGAACAATAAAATGTAACAAACTTCAAGGTAATCGGCATGTTTTGCTAATTCTTCTATCGAGTAACCCCGATGTAACAAAATGCCTTTTTCACCGTCGATATAGGTGATTTTTGACTCGCATGAAGCAGTCGCTAAAAAGCCTGGATCGAAAGTAAAATAACCTTTCGAACCTAGAGTTCGAACATCTATTACGTCGTGTCCTGCGGTACCTGACATGATGGGCATTTCGTATGCATCTTGTCCTGGCAGCTTGAGGGTGGCTTTCTTATCAGCCATAGCATGTCTCCCTTGCTTATTCTAATTGTATTAATTTTTTTGGATACAAAGCGAGGTACATTCTGACCTAGAATGACTTCAATTGTCAATTGGCTGTTGTTATGATTTGTGGTTGTTTGTGTCGGATGTGTTAATATTTAGCTTTAATTCGGCTGTTTAGTTGCATTGAAATAGCTAAATGAAGGAAATGTTAATTGTATTTGTGTTATGTGGGCGTTATAATTCTTGCGAAGTATGGCGCTGGCACGAGCATTTTTTGCACAATGGAAATGTATTTTTTAGACTTTAGTCTAGTTTTAGAGCTTAAGTTCACAAAATTAACATTATCGCAACTCAATGCCCTATACTGAGCCTAACTTTATCATCATAATAAAACTCTAGGAACTGAGTGGGCAGAGAACCGTGAAAACAAAACAAAGACCAGTAAACCTCGACCTACAAACCATCCAACTTCCCATCACTGCCATTGCATCTATTTTGCATCGTGTTTCCGGTGTGATTACCTTTTTCGCCTTAGCTATTTTGTTAGGCCTGCTTGCCGAATCCCTTCAATCGGCAGAAGGTTTTGCGAATGTTTTGTCCATCATTGACAATTTCTTTGTGAAATTGATTCTATGGGCGAGCCTAAGTGCGTTGATGTATCACATTGTTGGTGGAATACGTCATTTCATTATGGATATGGGCTATTGGGAAGAGCTAGATACAGCATCTTCTAGCGCTAAAGTCTCATTCATCATCACCGCTGTATTGGCGTTGTTAATGGGAGTAATTGTATGGTAACTAATGCTGCAACATTTGGCCGGAGCGGAGTACATGATTTTATACTCATTCGCGCAACCGCCATCATCTTAACTTTATATACCCTCTATATGCTTGGTTTCATTGCGTGTACCGACGTGACTTACCAATCATGGAGTGGTTTTTTTGCTTGGCTCCCAACTAAGGTATTCACTTTGCTAGCACTCATTTCCATGCTGATACATGCTTGGATTGGTTTATGGCAAGTTTTGACCGATTACGTGAAATTTACAGCATTACGAATGGGTCTGCAGTTTTCTTTAACAGTACTAGCGCTTATTTATGTTGCTAGTGGCTTGTTCATTATTTGGGGGTAGGTCGAGTGGCCATTTCTATCAGAGAATTCGACGCCGTAGTGGTCGGCGCAGGCGGCGCGGGTATGCGCGCAGCTTTACAAATTTCTAAAGAGGGCAAGTCTTGCGCTCTTATTTCTAAGGTATTTCCGACACGTTCTCATACTGTATCAGCTCAGGGTGGAATTACAGTTGCTTTAGGCAATTCGCATAAAGATAACTGGCAATGGCATATGTACGACACCGTAAAGGGCTCTGATTATATCGGTGACCAAGATGCGATCGAATATATGTGTAATGTCGGACCGGAAGTGGTCATTGAACTAGAGAAGATGGGCTTACCGTTTTCTCGTTTTGATGATGGCTCCATTTATCAACGTCCTTTTGGTGGTCAGTCGAAAGAGTTTGGTGGTGAGCAAGCTGCACGGACAGCCGCTGCCGCAGACCGAACTGGTCATGCTTTATTACACACGCTTTACCAACAGAATGTAAAAAATAAGACGACGATTTTTTCCGAATGGTACGCATTGGATTTAGTGAAGAATGCTGATGGCGATGTGGTGGGTTGTACAGCCATGGATATCGAAAGTGGTGAAGTCGTTTATTTCAAAGCGAAAGCAACCGTATTAGCGACTGGTGGGGCTGGACGAATTTTTGCCTCAACGACCAATGCACATATTAATACCGGTGATGGTGTGGGTATGGCGCTACGAGCAGGCGTACCAATTCAAGATATGGAAATGTGGCAATTCCATCCCACAGGCATTGCTGGCGCGGGGGTTTTGGTTACAGAAGGTTGCCGTGGTGAAGGCGGTTACCTGCTCAATAAAGACGGCGAACGTTTTATGGAGCGTTACGCGCCTAACGCGAAAGACTTGGCTGGTCGAGATGTGGTTGCTCGTTCAATGATGACCGAAATTCGTGAAGGCCGTGGCTGTGATGGCCCCTGGGGTCCACATCTTAAGTTGAAGTTGGATCATTTGGGTGAGCAAGTCTTAGAAAGTCGTTTGCCAGGGATCTGTGAATTGTCTCGTACATTTGCACACGTAGATCCTGTGAAGGAACCCATTCCAGTGATCCCAACCTGTCATTATCAGATGGGTGGCATTCCTTGTAACGTGAATGGTCAAGCGATTAGGCAAAATGACAAAGGTGAAGATCAAATCGTAAATGGTTTATTTGCGGTTGGCGAAATCGCCTGTGTATCGGTTCACGGTGCAAACCGCCTCGGAGGTAACTCTTTACTCGACTTAGTGGTATTTGGCCGCGCTGCGGGTAAATTCTTGGGTGAATACCTGAGCCGAGATATCGATATGGCTGATGCTTCAGAAGCAGATCTGGAAGCGGCAATGCAGCGTTATAATCGCTGGGAAAATTCGAGCCATGATGGTGAAGATCCAGTGCAAATTCGTAAAGACTTGCAGCAATGCATGCAACTTAATTTTTCGGTGTTCCGTGAAGGCGAGTCAATGGCCGAAGGTTTAAAAGAGCTGCAAGAGATCCGTAAACGTTTGGAAAACGCTCGCCTCGATGATAAATCGGTAGACTTCAATACCCAGCGGGTTGAGTGCTTAGAGTTAGATAATTTGATGGCAACCGCTATTGCGACTGCTCATGCGGCTAATTTCCGTACCGAGAGTCGTGGTGCTCATAGCCGGTTCGATTACCCCGAGCGTGATGACGCACAATGGTTATGCCACTCTATATTTGAACCGAGCACTGAAACTATGGGACGTAGAGAGGTGAATATGTCACCCAATCTACGTGAAGCTTTTGAACCTAAAATTCGCACTTATTAGGAGGCGGCAATGAACGTTAACTTTTCTTTGTACCGCTATAATCCAGAAACAGATACAAAACCCCATATGAAGTCATATCATCTTGAGGTCCCTGAAGGCTCTGATATGATGGTGCTGGATGCATTAATTCAGCTGAAAGAACAAGATCCTAGCATTGCATTTCGACGTTCTTGTCGAGAAGGCGTGTGTGGTTCAGATGGGCTTAACATGAACGGCAAAAATGGTTTAGCCTGCATCACGCCTTTGTCAGATTTATTAGGTAAAGGTGATATTGTGATACGCCCGTTACCTGGCTTGCCTGTTGTTCGTGACTTAGTTGTCGATATGGGACAGTTTTATGATAATTATGCCCGTATTAAACCCTATTTAATCAGCGAACAGAAAATGCCTCCGGCTCGCGAAAATTTGCAGAGCCCTGAAGAACGTGAAAAATTGGATGGTATGTATGAGTGTATTCTCTGTGCTTGCTGTTCTACGGCTTGTCCTTCATTTTGGTGGAACCCTGATAAGTTTGTTGGTCCAGCGGGTTTGCTTGCCGCTTATCGTTGGTTGGCAGACAGTCGAGATACGGCGACTGATGAACGTTTATCAGAATTAGATGATGCTTTTAGCGTTTTTCGTTGCCATGGCATTATGAATTGTGTAAGTGTTTGTCCTAAGGGATTAAACCCTACAAAAGCGATTGGTCACATTAAGTCGATGCTGATCAAACGGGCTGTTTAGTAATATAGTTAATTTTTAATTAACTGGTTCTAAATAGCCATTTTACCTCGGTAGAATGGCTATTTTTTTATCAAACCCTACAAAGTCTAATATGACGCAAAAAGAAAGGGATAGCGTTTAAATGCAAAATGGCGTAATGAAAGCCTGGCTAGATTCCTCGCATTTAGCTGGTGCTAATTCGACCTATGTCGAAGATCTTTATGAGGCATTTTTAGAAGACCCTTCATCTGTATCTGAACAATGGCAGGCAGTATTTTCAGAGCTCCCTGCAGTCAACGGTGCAGTCGAAGACACCCCCCACGCTCCAATCCGTGATTATTTCCGCCGTTTAGCTAAAGATAATTCACGCTTTAGCTCACCGGTTGAAGACCCTCAGCATAGTGCCAAGCAAGTTAAAGTACTGCAATTGATTAACGCCTATCGTTTTCGTGGCCATCAGCATGCTCAACTTGATCCACTCGGTTTATGGCAGCAAGAGCGTGTAGCCGATTTATCTCCAGAGTTTCATGCCCTAGATAGCGCTGATTTTGAAGAAACCTTCAATGTTGGTTCTTATGCTATTGGTAAAGAAACGATGGCATTAAAAGACCTGCACAAATCTTTACTCAAAACCTATTGTGGTTCGATTGGTGCGGAATACATGCACATTACCGACACTGAAGAAAAACGATGGATCCAAAGTCGTTTAGAATCTGTTGAAGGTCAGGGTGAATTCACTCAAGAGGATCGGTTGCGCTTATTAAAAAGCTTAACTGCCGCTGAAGGTTTAGAGAAATATCTTGGTGCGAAATTTCCCGGAGCTAAACGATTTTCTCTTGAAGGTGGCGATAGCCTATTAGTGATGCTCAAGGAAATTGTTCGTTCTGCTGGGATCCAAGGTACTAAAGAAGTGGTTGTGGGCATGGCTCACCGAGGGCGCTTGAACGTTCTAGTTAATGTTCTAGGCAAAAACCCTTCAGAATTGTTTGATGAATTCGCCGGTAAGCATGATGAAAGTTGGGGCACCGGGGATGTTAAATATCACCAAGGTTTTAGCTCCGATTTTGAAACCCCCGGTGGTAAAGTTCATATGTCTTTGGCATTTAACCCTTCGCATCTGGAAATTGTTAATCCGGTGGTGATGGGGTCAGTTCGAGCTCGACAGGATCGTCGGGAAGGCGAGAACTGCTTACCAATTACCATTCATGGTGACTCGGCTATTGCTGGGCAAGGTGTGGTGCAAGAAACCTTTAATATGTCGCAAGCGCGTGGCTTTAAGGTGGGAGGGACAGTGCGTATTGTGGTAAACAACCAAGTCGGTTTTACCACCTCGAATCCTCGAGATACGCGTTCTACCCAATATTGTACCGATATTGCAAAAATGGTTCAGGCGCCTATTTTCCATGTTAATGGTGACGACCCTGAGGCCGTTGCCTTTGTTAGCCGTATGGCTTTGGACTACCGTAATACTTTTAAACGTGATGTGGTGATTGATTTAGTTTGTTACCGTCGTCATGGTCACAATGAAGCGGATGAACCGAACGCAACTCAACCTTTGATGTATCAACAAATCAAAAAACATCCGACGCCGCGTAAAGTTTATGCTGATTTGTTAATACAGCGTGGACAGCTTGAAAGCACCGATGCGACAGCGCTAGTCAATGGATACCGTGACCAATTGGATAACGGCGATTGCGTGGTTGAAGAATGGCGTCCGATGACACAGCACAGTGTGGATTGGCGGCCATATCTTGGGCATGAATGGGATATGGCTTACGATTCTAGTTTACCCATCGAGGATATTTATAGCTTGGGTGAGCGATTAACCACTGTACCAGAAACGCACAAGTTGCATCCGCGGGTTAAGAAAATTAATGATGACCGGATCTTAATGAGCCGTGGTGAGAAGGCGGTTGATTGGGGCTTTGCTGAAAACTTGGCATATGCCAGTTTATTAGACGCTAAGCAGAATATTCGATTTACTGGACAAGATTCTGGTCGTGGTACTTTCTTCCATCGCCATGCGGTGTTGCATAGCCAAAATGACGCTTCTACCTATATCCCACTCAAGCACCTATCTGAGCAGCAAGGGCACCTGGCCTTATTTGACTCGGTATTATCGGAAGAGGCTGTGCTCGCATTTGAGTATGGTTATACCACTGCAGAGCCCTCAACCTTAGTTATTTGGGAAGCTCAATTTGGTGATTTTGCCAATGGTGCACAAGTGGTGATCGATCAGTTCTTGTCTTCTGGTGAGCAAAAGTGGGGTCGGATGTGTGGTTTAGTGATGTTATTACCTCATGGTTATGAGGGGCAGGGTCCTGAACACTCATCTGCGCGTTTAGAACGTTACTTACAGTTGTGTGCTGAACATAACATGCAGGTGTGTGTGCCTTCTACTCCCGCTCAGGTTTATCATATGTTGCGTCGTCAGCAAATCAGACCGATGCGTCGACCTTTAGTCGTGATGTCTCCTAAATCGTTACTGCGTCACCCTCTGGCGGTGTCTTCTCTGGATGAGCTCGCCAATGGTCAGTTCTGCAACGCGATTGATGAGGTGGATGAACTGGATCCGAGCCAAGTTCGTCAAATTGTCATGTGTTCAGGTAAAGTTTACTATGATTTGCTCGAGCAGCGTCGTAAAAATGAACAGACAGATGTTGCGTTAATACGGATTGAGCAATTGTACCCATTCCCAGAGCAAGATGTGAAACAGATTTTTGAGCAATATCAGCATGTTGAACGTTTTGTTTGGTGTCAGGAAGAGCCGCTTAATCAAGGTGCTTGGTATAGCAGCCAGCATAATTTCAAATCGGTTATCCCAGCAGGTGCAAATTTACGTTACGCTGGACGACCAGCCTCGGCGTCGCCAGCAGTGGGTTACATGTCCCTTCACTTGAAACAACAACGCGCCCTAGTTACTGATGCGTTGACCGTTGAATAATTAAGAATTAAAGGAAGCCTTAATGAGCATTGAAATAAAAGTGCCAGACCTACCCGAATCAGTAGCTGACGCAACCATCGCAGTTTGGCATAAGCAACCCGGTGATGCCGTCGCGCGTGATGAAGTGATTGTGGATATCGAGACCGACAAAGTTGTACTTGAAGTTCCAGCAATGGAAGACGGTGTACTTGAAGAAATTATCGAAGCCGAAGGGGCCACGGTATTAGGTCAACAATTAATTGGTAAAATGAAAGCGGGCGCGGTCGCAGGTGAAGAAGCGAAACCTGCAGAAACGGTCGTAGAGAATAAACAAAGTAACGAAGAGCTTTCTCCTTCAGTTCGCCGTTTGGTGGCAGAAAAAGGCCTCGATGCCTCTGCAATTAAAGGAACGGGCCCGAGTGGGAGAATTACTAAAGAAGATGTTGAAGCGCATGTCGCTAAGCCAGCAGCTGCATCAGCCCCTCAAGCTGTTAAAGCTCAAGCTCCGGCTGTCGCTCAACCACCATTATCCTCGCGCAGCCAAAAACGCGTGCCAATGACACGTTTACGTAAACGTGTGGCAGAACGTTTATTAGAAGCTAAAAACACCACTGCGATGTTAACGACGTTTAATGAAGTGAACATGAAACCGATCATGAAGTTGCGCAAGCAATATCAAGAGGTGTTTGAAAAACGTCATGATATTCGACTTGGATTTATGTCGTTTTATGTGAAAGCCGTGGTTGAGGCTCTAAAACGTTTTCCAGAAGTCAATGCATCAATCGATGGGGACGAGATTGTCTATCATAATTATTTTGATGTGAGCATTGCCGTTTCAACGCCACGTGGTTTGGTTACTCCAGTCCTTCGTGACTGTGACTTGCTGAGTGTTGCAGATATCGAAAAAGGGATCCGTGAACTAGCGATTAAAGGCCGTGACGGTAAGTTAACCGTTGATGAGCTGATGGGTGGAAATTTCACAATTACCAATGGCGGGGTGTTTGGTTCATTGATGTCTACACCAATTATTAACCCACCTCAAAGCGCTATTTTAGGGATGCATAAAATTCAAGATCGGCCAATGGCGGTGAATGGGCAAGTGGAAATTTTGCCAATGATGTACCTCGCATTGTCTTATGATCATCGTTTGGTGGATGGAAAAGAGTCGGTTGGGTTTTTAGTCACCATTAAAGAGTTACTCGAAGACCCAACTCGCCTGTTGCTAGACGTTTAACACAAGTTTGTTTTGGGCCTGATCTTCAGGCCCTATTTCGGAAAGGTGTATTACACCTCTAATGTATCCCCTAACACTATGGATAGAACATCATGAATTTGCATGAATATCAGGCCAAGCAATTATTTGCCGATTATGGCTTGCCAGTGCCAGAAGGTTACGCCTGCGATACCCCACAAGAAGCAGCTGAAGCTGCAGGTAAAATCCCTGGTTCAACTTGGGTTGTAAAATGTCAGGTTCACGCGGGTGGACGTGGTAAAGCAGGGGGCGTAAAAGTCACTTCTGATAAAGAAGAGATCAAAGCTTTCGCGCAGCAGTGGTTAGGCAAAAACTTAGTCACTTATCAAACGGATGCGAATGGTCAACCAGTCTCTAAAATTTTGGTTGAAGAAGCTTCCGATATCGCCAATGAGCTATATTTAGGTGCTGTTGTCGATCGCGCTTCTCGTCGAGTGGTTTTTATGGCTTCAACAGAAGGTGGTATGGAGATTGAAAAAGTCGCCGAAGAAACGCCTGAGTTGATCCATCAAATGGCAATAGACCCATTGGTCGGGCCTCAGCCATATCAAGCCCGCGAGCTTGCATTTAAATTAGGTTTAGTTGGGAATCAAATTCGCCAATTTACTAAAATCTTTATTGGTTTGGCTGACATGTTTACCGATCACGATTTAGCCTTACTAGAAATTAACCCGTTAGTGGTCACTGGTAGTGGCGACTTAATTTGTCTCGATGGAAAAATTAATATCGATTCAAACGCGATGTACCGTCAGCCTAAACTGCGTGAAATGCACGATGCTTCGCAAGAAGACGAGCGTGAGGCGCATGCTGCTCAATGGGAGCTTAATTATGTCGCTCTTGATGGTAGCATTGGTTGTATGGTGAATGGTGCTGGTCTTGCGATGGGAACCATGGATATCGTGCAATTGCATGGCGGCTCACCCGCTAACTTCTTAGATGTTGGCGGCGGTGCGACCAAAGAGCGGGTTACTGAGGCGTTCAAGATTATTTTGTCTGATGACAAAGTGAAAGCGGTACTGGTAAACATCTTCGGTGGCATTGTTCGTTGTGATTTAATTGCCGATGGTATTATTGGTGCGGTTGAAGAAGTTGGCGTGAATGTTCCGGTGGTCGTTCGCCTTGAGGGCAACAACGCTGAATTAGGAACCCAACGTTTGGCTGAGTCTGGCCTTAACATTATTGCAGCGACCAGCTTAACGGATGCTGCAGAGCAAGTCGTTAAAGCTGCGGAGGCCAAATAATGAGCATTTTAATCGACAAAAATACCAAAGTAATCTGTCAAGGTTTCACTGGTGGACAAGGTACTTTCCACTCAGAGCAAGCGATAGAGTACGGAACCCAAATGGTTGGCGGAGTATCACCAGGTAAAGGCGGTCAAACGCATTTAGGCCTACCGGTATTTAATACTGTAAGTGAAGCCGTACAAGCAACAGGCGCCGATGCAACTGTTATCTATGTACCAGCCCCATTTTGTAAAGACGCTATCTTAGAAGCGATTGCTGCTGGCATTAAAATCATCATTACGATTACCGAAGGTATTCCAACCTTGGATATGCTTGAAGTAAAAGTGAAGTTAGATGAAGCTGGGGCGCGTATGATTGGCCCTAACTGTCCGGGTGTAATTACGCCTGATGAATGTAAAATAGGTATTATGCCTGGCCATATTCATAAAGCGGGTAAAGTGGGGATTGTATCGCGCTCTGGTACGCTCACTTACGAAGCGGTTAAGCAAACTACCGATGAGGGCTTTGGCCAGTCAACTTGTGTTGGTATTGGCGGAGACCCCATCCCAGGTTCAAACTTTATCGACATTCTAGAAATGTTTCAGAATGATGCTAAAACGGAAGCCATCGTGATGATCGGTGAAATTGGTGGTAGCGCGGAAGAAGAAGCTGCCGCATACATTAAAGCGAATGTCACCAAGCCCGTTGTTTCTTATATTGCGGGTGTTACTGCGCCTCCTGGTAAACGTATGGGCCACGCCGGTGCGATTATTGCCGGTGGTAAAGGAACGGCAGCGGATAAATTTGCTGCTCTTGAAGATGCAGGTGTAAAAACAGTGCGAAGTTTAGCTGATATTGGCAAAGCCTTACGTGAAGTCACCGGCTGGTAATTTCTATTAATCTTATAAAGCGCCTAAGGGCGCTTTTTTTATGTCTCGAATCGTATGACTGACCAGTCATACCAATCTAATTCATTATATGATCAACTTATTGCGCAGAATAAATCTGCCGATAACGAGGCATTAAGTGCAGTAACTAGTGGCTCTAATGACTCGATACATCACGCAGTTAGTGGTTATTTAGGTCAGCAAGAATGAAGCGATAATAAGTTAGATGGGTATCACGAAGAGGTTTATGCGAGTCATTCAGTTTCAAATGTCACATCACTTATTCTTAATATCACAATAAGTGATGTTAGCGAGCTGAATCACTTGATTTTATCAAGCGGATCAACAACGATGGGGTACACGGATGCAAATATAATAATCAATAGACTAACGACAAGGAGGCATCATGAAGGATTCTCTGCCTATAGAACATTTGTATTACACGGAAAGTAGCTTAGAAAAGATTTTGAGCAACTTGGATAAGGTGAGACAAAATATCTTTCCCAATTTATCCGAAGAAAAAGACATATTGGAGCAAAGCTTCCCCTCGGTTTGCTTGATTGGCCTCGGCCGATGTGGCTCAAATATCGCGTTGGATGTAGCCACTTTAGTATACAACTCTCGAACGCATTATCTTAAAGAAATTGAGTATCAAGACCAGTTGGCGCAGGAGCGAGAGTTTAAGCCGATGCGCTGGATTAAAAATCATTTACCGATTGATTCTGGTAATGAAGACAATCCTGTTTTCTTAATTGAACCAGTAGTATTAGTCGGAGATTTAGACAAGGATATCGCGGGCCGAATCAAGTATTCCTCACAGTCAGGTCGTCAACAGTTTTTAGACGAATATAAAAAGCTGCAGTTAATGGATTTGTCGGAGGTGCACGCGGGTGGTGCCGGTAATGCACCGATCCTAGGGCAATATCTTGCGAAAATCATTTTAAACAAAGACACCGGAAGCTTTAGAAACGAAGATTGGCGGCATATTCATTCTTATTTGGTTGATTCTTGTGGGATAAAAGCTAATCAGTCACGCTTGTATTTTTATATTTTTAGTGCGGGAGGTGGCACAGGCTCAGGCATGGCTTCTGAGTTTGGTTTAGCCCAACAATTTTCCTACCTTAGTAAAACGTTTGATTATCAAGTCAATCCATCAAATCAACCAGACAAGCGCGACTCATTTGTATTTGAGCCTATTTTTACTTCCGGTATCTGTATTTTGCCAAACATCTCAGGTAATAGTATTGAGGTATCCGAAGCCTTACATATTAATGCTGGACGTCTGCTTTGTAAGTATCTATCGGAAGAGTGGGATTTTTCTTATAACGTTGAACGAGAGAGCATTGATACGCCAGACGATGTCATGCGGCGGATCCGTCCATGGAACTCAATGATGTTGATTTCTAACGATATTATGCGCTATGTCGAACAGGACGAGAGTGACATTGCTAAAGATATTGATGTCAATACGATGGAGAAACACGCCAACCAATATATCTCTCAGCAGATCTTTAATATTCTAACTGCGCAAGCTGTTACAACCGATTATGATGAAAATTACTTTAGGCGAGCGGGGATTGATATTTCAGAAACCGTTCGTTTAGACGCCAATGATCTATTTATGAGTATGGCGGGTCCCGTGGCCGTTGCCTATGCTGAGAGTGTGGTGAACAAAGCAGTACATGATGATATAGATATTGATGAATTATTCTTTCGGTCTATTGATCTTCCTCATTTCAATCAAGATACGCAAGCCATCGAAGGCATTAGTATTTTGCCGATTGAGTCGCAACGTTATAAGCAGTCATTAAAGAAATATCAAGATAGCCACTACGATGCAGAACAGTTAAATCAATTACACTTCTTCAAGCATTGTTCGTCGGTGATTTCCATTATTTCTCTACCGAAAGACTATAAATTGTCATTCATGGACCTAAATAAATTAAAAGTACATATCAATAAGTTGTTTCCAAATACTACTTTAAAGCGTTATGCCTTGGTGATTGGGGCTTCAGCGAATTTGTCCTTAACGACACTGGTTGCGAAAAGCCCATGTTTGAGTGATGACTTTTTAACCTTGGTTGTCGCTTATATTAAGCGCTGCTTTGCGAAAGATGAGTTCCGTTATAATGACGACATTGATCAAGCTATATTGCGCTTTATTATGGAAGATGAGTTTAAGCCCGAAGAGTTACATGCATTTTTGTGGGAGTTTGAAAATCCGGCTAAAATTCTTGATACGAATTGGTATGCGATTAAGCCTATGTATGAAAAAAAATATCGAGAGCTGATTGGAGACTCAAATAAGTTTGTGTCAATTAACGATATTCGTCTTGGCTTTAAAAATGTGGAGAATGCGGTGAAATATCTACGCGAGATATATCGTCATCGAATTAGTAAGACAAATATTCTTTCCTTGGATACTCAAGCCGATGGCGTGATTCATTTATCACCAACGTTACATGCAATAGATCCGGTCATTAAAGCTAAGTAAATACAAATACCAGAGGGGGCTGCAAAGCCTCCTTTTTGGTATCTGTGCGCTTGCTTATGCAGAGGTTGTGGTGGCTGCTGTTTGGGACTCGGGCGTAGTATCTTGCTGTTGTTGTTTTAGTAAATTGTAATTCATCACGGCTTTGCGGTTAGTTGCGATGTTTCGTTCAATAATATAGTGAAGTTCAGACTTCATGTGATCTCCTTTTAAAGCATAAAAACTGAAAAATCATTTGTATGACATTCAGTATGTGGGCGCCATGCTACATAAATGTGAATCAAAAATGAACTATTTACTTCGTTTTGTGGTTTAAATTGATGTTTAACTAAATAAATGCGCTGTATGCCTGAATCAATTGGCGATTGCTAATGAGGCTCAGATTAACTTTGGACAAGTATGAGAATTTGTTCCAAAATGTCGGCGTTATCTGATTAGGGTCATAAAAGGTTAACCTTGTGCATGGCACAATGCCGACACAAAAAAGAGTCTCTAATGGCGATGTATATCGCAATAACTCTATTATTTTAAAGATTTTTTGTTCTGATAGATCTGTTTATCACGGTATATCTTTGGTTTAGAAATGATCCTATCGGACATATTTGTTGAATTATTTTTGTAAATTTGGTCAATTCAGCTTTTAGTGAGGGAATGATGGTTAAAAAAATTGGTGTTTTAACTAGTGGTGGTGATGCCCCTGGTATGAATGCAGCCGTACGAGCAGTGGTACGTAGTGCCTTGTCTCAAGGCATTGAAGTTTATGGTATTTATGATGGTTATATGGGCCTGCATGAAGACAATATTAAAAAATTGGATCGCTTCAGTGTTTCCGATGTTATTAACCGTGGTGGTACTTTTCTAGGCTCCGCTCGTTTTCCTGAGTTTAAAGAACTCGCGGTTCGGGAAGTTGCCGTTAAAAACTTAGAAAAACACGGTATTGAAGCTTTAGTTGTCATCGGTGGTGATGGTTCATACATGGGCGCCAAAAAGTTAACTGAAATGGGTTTTCCATGTATTGGTTTGCCAGGTACCATCGATAATGATATTGCAGGGACTGACTATACGATTGGTTTTGATACGGCACTCAATGTTGTGATTGATGCGATTGACCGTATTCGGGATACTTCTTCTTCACATAATCGTATTTCGGTGATCGAGATCATGGGACGTTACTGTGGCGATCTTGCGATGCAGGCGAGTATTGCAGGTGGTGCAGAGTATGTGATTATTCCTGAAAAGGGCTTTAGTCGCGAAGAGTTGCTCAAAAGCTTAAAAGATGGCCAGAAAAAAGGTAAAAAACATGCGATTATTGCCATCACCGAACATATCACTAATGTGAATGAGTTGGCGGCAGGTATTGAAATGGCGACGGGTCGGGAAACTCGAGCGACGATTCTGGGCCATATTCAGCGTGGTGGTACACCAACCGGTCGTGACCGAGTGATGGCCAGTCGTATGGGGGCTTACGCGGTCGACTTGCTACTTGAAGGCGAGGGTGGTCGTTGCATTGGTATTCAAAATAATAAAATGGTCCATCACGATATTATTGATTGTATCGAAAATATGAAACGTCCATTTAATGAAGACTTATACGAACTATCTCGTCGTTTGTTTTAAGCTTTTATTCTAACAAAAACCTGCGGATGCAGGTTTTTTTATGTTTATTGCCTTACTCATAAGCATTGAGTGACCAATCATAATCCAGATAAACAATTGAGGCGGCTTGGAGCTCCCGCGGTTCAGCCTTTAATTCTTTCGAATAATGACTTAAGTAACGTTTTAAGTCAGCACCAAAATCTTCTTTGTACCACTTAAATATCGATGATAACTGTAGCTGGTTATTTGTTGCATGGTAAGTATTTTTGTCACTGTTTAAGAAAGCTCGAAACGCGCGCTCTAGTTGTTGTTGCAGATGCTCCGCACGATAGGCTGTGCTTTGTAAGGGCGGGCAGCTTTTTGCGGCACAAACGACTGCGCTATGGATCCATGGATTATTGTAAACAGGCCTAATCAATTCATGTTCTATATCATCAAGGCTGACCTTTTCCCCAAATAGATCAAAGCGCTTTTTCTTCCAGGGCGATTGAAACCACGATCCTAAGTCTCGAATAGAAGTAATGTTTGGGTAGGCACTTAAGACGAATTGCACTGTATAAGCGTTATAAGCATTAATTAGAAAGGCCAGTTGTTGATCTTGAGTCCAGGCATTAAATTGGACTTGGCTTACCTTCGCAACGGATACCAAGTAACGCTGCAATTTAGCTTGATCAAAATTGCTGTAATCAACTCGACTTTCATTATTAGCAACTGGCCAATGCACATATTCTTGTAGTAATTCATCCCATAGTTGTTGATCAAAGGGCTGGGCAACCGCCATAGGTTGACTAAATAGACTCATAAGGATTAAAACTTGAGCAAACAGACCGATTCTAGGGTGGAAAAGTACTTTTAGCGTTTGCAATAAGGGAAGGCTTAAGCGAGAATAGCCTCGCTTCTTCGGAAGCTCATCTATGGTGGCCCTGTTGGTCCTCCCGCATTGATACTCTGTGAACTCGGCCAGGCCCGGAAGGGAGCAACCGCAGCAGACGACTCGAGTGCCGGGATGTGGCTGATAGGGTTGCCACCCAATTCCATATATTTGTTGTTTGCAATTGAAGTTGACATAAATTGCAACATAACATGACATAGCCTATCCTTAAGTTGTAAATTTACAATATATGAGTGCTGGTTATGAAGTCTAGAGTTATTGGCCCTTCTACCCACAAAAGTATTTTTAAGTTTTTGCTAGATTATTTTATCGAATCATTTTCTGAAGTCTTGCATCGTAAAAGTAATCTCTTGTCTCAACGACTTTGATCTTACCTGAATCTTTGTGCCGAGGATTAATAATGTAGTTGTACTCCTCAGAAATTATGGCGCTTGGTACTTGCATCAGAAGAGATTCACCCCTTGAAAAGAAATCCTGCCCGATTGACCGGCCCTCTCCTGAATCTGGAATGCTGTCCCAACCTTCTGGGAGTTGCTTACTTGAATAGCGTTCTATGCTTACATCATCTGGGATCCATAGAGTCAACATAACCAAGCTTGGTAGGTCTTCTAATGCCTCGTGCACCATTCGTTCTAAAACACATAGAGCTCTTGCTGAAGCCGTATAGCAAGCAAGAACCCCTTTTTCATGCCAGCGACCAGAGCCATATAAGCCACCAGCACCAGATAAGTCAGGGAAATCTGCATGTGACAATCTGAACATTTCCATTATGCAGTAAACCCATATTTCATTTTGTTGATTTCTTCCATCGCCACATTAATGCCTGTAACAGTGTCACAGACAGACAATGGTGAATAATGACCGAAAGCCAATGAAGGGCGGTTAAGCCAGCGTAAAGTGGCATCTCTGTCCTTAAAGTATTCGTCGGCAAGCCGAACTAACTCAGCAAGCATCAACGCATGCTCGCTGGATGCGGGACTTAGCTTTCCACTTGTTTGTTGCTTACGCTGAATGCTTCGAAGGTTTGCTCCTATCAATTGAGCGTATTCGGTTTTATTTACGCCAAGCAAATCGGTGCCACTATCAAGAATAGATACAGGTAGACCCGTTCGAATAATCGTAAGTATCTCTGGCACTGAACCAATTTTAACTTTTGTACCGCTCAGCATTTGATAAGCACTTTCATACATAATCTAATCCTCATTTAGAATTTACACGACAAGTATAGGCGACAGATGTCGCCATATCAAGCGACATTGTACGGAGTGGTCTAAGCATCGCTCTCAAACAGCTGCTTAAACATACAATCGGACAATAGGCGGAACTTTCCATTCCCAAGTCGAATGATGTATGACCCGTTGATATCGCAGAGTTCCTAGTGAATCGGCGGGGTCTCAAATAAAAAAGGACTTCCACCGAAATGATAGATGAGTTCCTGATCAATGCCATGACCGGGAATGCCACAGAATGGTAAGGCCTGAGGACTCTCGACACTTTCCGGGTTCTAAGAAACGATTAACCGTAACTCAAAATTGCCCCAAAGCTTGTTACGCCTTCTTATGAAAAACACAATCTCCCATGGCTCTTTCCATAGCAAAACTAATGGTTTTAAATCTCGACTTTACTAGTTGTTAACGAGAAAATTTTGAATTAGTTGAGCTTCCAAGGTTTGCACACTTTTTAACTGTGTATTTGCACAGTATTTCTGGTTTTGTTTGCGTCATTTGTCAAAGCAATCAATGAAAGAAATGGATCGACGATTGATTGATGCCGAGTAAAAAACTATGGTAGACAATGGGTTAATATCAAATCACTAATTGATGAGCGAATGTGATGAAGGTCATGTTTTTTGTGATAGGCCGCGCGCTCATTGAATGGGATAGACCGCACGTGCGGCCTACTTAGCGTTATAGGGCTTATTGATGGTTTAAAGGCTCACTAAACGTTGAACCTTTAAGAGAATGGCTTTAAATATTCACAGTAAAAAGGGTGAAAAATGGAAGCAAAGATAGCAAGTATTTCACCAAAATCATTTCTAAAAGCTAGAAGACCAGAGCGTTTTTCCGATTCAATAACAAAGGATGTAGGTAAACTAGATCGTTCTGTTTTGGAATTTCAGTTGTCTACGCTTAATAGAAGAAATATGGAGTTGGCATTCGAAGATTTCGCTAAAAGACTCTGTGAAAAAGTCATTTGTCCAAATCTGCTAGAGCAAACAGGTCCGGTTGCGGGTGGTGATGGAAAGGTAGATACACAAACCTTTCCCGTATCAGAGCAATCTAAAGTTCTTTGGTATATTGGAGTTGATGAAAATTCCAACAACGAACGATGGGCTTTTGCAGTAAGCACACAAGAAGCTTGGAAAGCTAAGTGTAGGAAAGATGTTCGAAAAATAAAAGCCACTGACCGAGATTACAAAAAAGCATTTTGTGTAACAAATATGTATGCAAAAGCTAATCAGCGAAGTGAGTTGGAAGACTCGTTAAGGGAAGAAACTGGAATTGATGTAAGAATTTTAGATATCTCTTGGATACTAGATCAAATCTTTTCCAATGGCTACGAACAATTGGCGATTGATTGTTTGTCGATTGACATAGACTGGCGCCGAGAAATAGAAATCGGAGTTAATGACTACGCTAGAAATGTAAGGCTAAATGAGCTCGAAGAATTAATTAAAAATAAAATAGACACTGGTAAAGTGCTCCCTCACCAATTGGATTGGTTATTAGAGGTCGCGGTATTGTCAAAGGAACTTGAAAAGCCTTCAATTGAAACACAGGGTCTTTTTCTAAGAGCTATTAAAGCGGCTGAAAAATTTGGCACTAATTTCCATCGATTTAATGCTCATTATCAGTATGCTTGGGCTGCCTATTGGTGGTTTGAAGACATTGCTATATTTGGCGAGCAGCTATCGTTATGTTTGCAGATAGCGAAAGGAATTGAGCAATCGGCTCAATGGGGAGATACAGTATCGCTTCTTGGTCTCTATTCGAGCTACTATCGAGGTAGTGAAGGTGAAAGTGATTTGGATATCGAATCGCTTCTGTTAGAGGCAAACGGCGAACTCAATAAGCTTGCAAAAAAGGATGAACGCCCCAGTAATTCTCTGATGTCTCGGATCTATATTGAATTGCTAAATTTGCATTCCATCAAGAATATAGACCAAGCTTCAGCCATATTTTCATCAATGCACGAAATTATAAAAGAAGGTGAGAAGTTAGTAGGCTTCTCATTTAATGAAGTATCCGATTTGGTTACCGAGTTGGATAGTTTGTTTGGTGAATTAGAAAGTTATGAAAATTTACTTGACTATATCACAGAGTGCACTTCACGTCGTGAGGGCGAGGTTAGGGGAGCTGTTCTCTGGCTAAAAAGGGGTGCAAGGCGCCTAGAATCTAATGAACCATATCAATCAATAAAGTTAATTGGTAAATCTCTTGCGGCGCTATACAAAAAGGAGTCCAAGAAAGACCTTTATGCTGCATTAAATATTCTTTCAGCGGCTTACAGGAAAGTTGGTTTGCTTTGGGCATCGCGTGCGAATTTATTGCTCGCTGCATCAATAGCTACAGATGAATTTTGGCGTAGCGGTGACATTCTATCTGCTCAAGTATATGCATATGTACGGCTTGCTAAAGTTGAACTTCAGTTAGGCCGCGTAAATTACGCTCTCGCATGGTGGGAGCTGGCATATGCTGTCTCGTCTCAAGTTGAAGAAGAAACCATATCAGAAACGGAATACCTTTCTTTCGATGCATATTTGTCTCAATGCATACTCAATACCCCTATCGATGGGCCACGTTCTATTCAACGATTACCCGATCTTTTGGATAAGGCGCAATTATTCGTTAGCAGATCTATGTTGTTATATTCACTGGGTCATGAAGATCTTGTAAAAAAAGAGTATGAACTGAATATAGACAACGAGTATATAGATTATCTAAAAATGGTTAGAGATACAGATTTAGGTGCGCCTGTGCCAGAAATAATTAATTGTGAAGAAAGATATGGTCACTTGAAAAGTTATGTTATGGGTTGTGAAATTGGAGTTTCTTTTCCGTTTAGAAGTCCTTTGGTGGAACTAGCGGAAACACTACTTTCTGTTATAGAAGGTTTTTTATCAACAGGAATGGTTGATCAAGTATTTGTATACGAGCCTCGCCTTGAAATTGAAATTACAGCCGATGATGATGACGAAATTGAGATATCACATGAAGTAGATGATGCAAGTGGAACTCTGAAAATGAATGTTCTGTGTTCATCATTCACCTCTGATATGTTGAACGTTTCTGGGCAAAGAATTATTCAAGAATGGCTTCATGATTTTGTAATTGATGTATTCTCACGCATGGTTAGGCCCAAAGATACTGAGAGGACTATGGAATCTATGCTTGGTGAAGACAGGGCTCTAGAGCGTTCCGTATCATTTGGGTCATGCTTTGTTGGTTTACAAAACATAATGGGTAATGATGCAGTTAGTCGTATTAAGTCCCTACTGCGTGATCCTGAATACAAAAATTACGACATGCTCCGTACTTTGCCATGGGATTCTAGCTTTCCAAAGCCTAAACCGGCGATCAAACCATTGATCGATTTGAAGCCTGGTAAGGGAGAACCACCCGAAGGCTTGATTGATGGTGAAAGCTTGACTCATAAAGATACGAAGGTACAGGGTCTTATCAAAATAAGGTTGTGGGATAGAACTGTATGGCGTGGAACTGGATATGCTCTTTATCCCAATGGAGATATTGAATTAACTTTACTTTATGAAGATGGACAAGCTGCAGAAGCGATTTTCGCAGATTTGGAAAATGAAATTGGTAATGAAGACAGAGAAGATCGTTTAAGAATATCAATTATTAGAAATATTGACCGAAAAAAACCTGCACATTACAGAGTTTGTATTAGTGAAAACTTCAGTTTTGACTCTAACAAAACTGTACAGATGATTGCCAGAATAAACACAATGACCCCTTCGACACCTGAAAACCTTGATAGATTTCTATCTGCATTTGACGAGCGAAAAAGCTATATGTTGAGCTATTCAGTAGTTAAGAATGAACGGATTATAGAGAACTCATCAGCGAAGAAAAAATCAATCCGAAAGTTTGACATTAATGTTTTGGAAGCATGGAAGATAGGGCCAAATGATATAGAAGTGATGGCCATTCAATCAGATGATGACCCTTTAATTCCAGAAGGGGTAAGTAATGCTCCAATAATTGAGACTCTAAAAAGGAAGTTTGGTCTGTGAAGCCCTATAACAAGTCAAAGCACGCGGACTTACCAAAGCTGTCACCTTTTTTGTTCCAAAAAAGCCGCCATCTCCGCCAAGCCGGTGTTTGAGGCGTTAGCTTATAGGAGAAATCGTGTCAGATTTAGATCTAAAAAAGAGTATCAAAGATTATGAATTTTATTGCTTTGGTACGACTAGAATATTCGAGAAAAGAGCTAATCAATTAAAGCAGTTGAGGACTTGGATTACTTTTTTAGGGCTTGTAACACCTGTTATTGTAGGCGGTATCGTATTATCGTTTGGTGTTAATGAAAAGGTAATGCCATATCTTATACTTGTAGCAGGTATTGTCGGCACTTTTCAATTAGTATTGTCCGCATGGTCAATAGTAGCTAGATGGGATGAACGTTATGAGTACTCGGTAGAGTCTTTGAGGGCTAATACTGAACTGTATAATTCATGGTGATCCTCCCATTATTAACCGCATTTATTCGTAGAATTCATGCTGCCGTTTTTAGTGGTGGGAACCCTCCATTTGCAAGGTGTGGTCGTTGATGATTGTAGAACCATAACCATTGGGTCGCCCGATCTTGAACCTCTTCAAGTGTGTCAAACAAATACTTACTCACTAAGCCAAACCTCATAGTACGGTTCTTAGGAGGGCGGCACTTGGTAACAAGTGTCGCCTATCCGACAAAAACGTGCTTCAGCGGTTGAACTAGGCGATTCATAAATACCTAATTATTAGTGCGGTGCAAGCGTTAGGAGAATTACATTTACCCTTACCAAAATACCTTTTTGGCAGGGCGGTGGGTTCATACAATAAAGTAATCTCTGATAAGTTGTAAGTTAATTTCTTTCATTCGTTTTAATCTAAATTGATGAAAGCAGAATTATGTCATCTTTTACTGCAATTCTATGCCAATATCATATGCAAAATGTTGGCTAATCGCTTGATTCTTAGCTACCCCATATGTCAACTTCAATTGCAAGCCACATATTCTATTACATTCCATAAATTTCAATTGAATCAGTCGATTGCTTATATCACTTAGCTTAGTCTTTTTTGCGGCGTAGGCTATATCAATAGCGTTTTGGAGTTTGGGCTGGCCTAATGCCAATCGAACTCATTAATTGTTCATTCTTGTTAACCTAAATCAGCGCTAAATGTATGATGTATATTGTAATTAGAGTCACTAGTTACTGCACTTCATGGCTGGTTATCGGCAGATTTACTCGGCGCAATAAGTTGATCATATAATGAATCAGATTGGTATAAGCTTGCCTCACTAGCACTATTTGAACGTCTATTTATTTGAATAGCGGTCCAAACTTAGTTTTTCTTAGCTTCAATCCGATAGATACGCCTTCGCTAAATGCTTTCTACTTATCATTTAAATTAATGCCTTCATCGAGCTTAAAACTTAGTTTAACACCTGATAAATAACACATTCTATTTTGTGTGAAAGTGATGCTCGTGTTTTATCAGCCTCATTCAGATATAGCGCAGCTTCAGCAATCGTGAAGGTTTTTACAGGCATTTTCCCAATGAGTTATAGCCGGTTTTATCCTCAAATGAGATATATCGATTGACATCACATTTTTTGCAATTATCATTGCAGTAACAATAATTGCATAGGCAACTAGTGCAGTGGCAATCATTTTGTGAGTGAGTGATGACCGTAACCAAAGAACAAAAAGATTTTATGCTAGATAATATCGGCTTTTTGCTAGGTAAAAGCTGTTACATCAAAGATAGGCTTTTAGACCAACATCTTATCCCCGAGGACATTACGTCTACCCAGGCAAAGGTCTTGTTTCAGATTTATCATTTTCGCCTGAATAGGCCTTCAGAAATAGGAAAATCGCTCAATGTTGATAATAGTGCGATTACTCGAATGTTGGATAGACTTGAAAAAAAATCACTTATAGAACGAGTCCCAGACCCGACGGATCGTCGTTCGCAGATCATCCATTTAACCCCGACAGGGAGTTCGGTGGTCGAACGTTCGCTACCGCTTGCGAAAAGTGCTATCGATGAGTTAACTCAAGCGCTATCGAAGCAAGAAATCGAGCAATTTCGTCATTGTCTGATAAAGATTGTCACTTCTAAAATTCCTGAGAATTGCCAGAAAAAATATTTGAAAGGTACAGACCCTGAATGAGAAAATATACAAAGTTAACGCCAGTGATGGTGACGCTGCTGTTATATGGTTGTGCTGCGCCGAAAAATATCCAGCCCCACAATCAATTGGCCGAAAAATCGATAATTGAGCACAGTGAAGTTCTTAATGCACAGCATTTATCACCTGCACTATGGCCAGCCGAAAATTGGTGGCTACCACTTGATGACCCTCAATTAGAGCGTTTGATTAAAACAGCTTTAAAAAATAGCCCAGATATTCAGTTAGCAAATGCAGCTTTAGTCAATGCGTCGTCGATGGTGATGGCGGCAGACGCTCAATTTGATCCGGTGATTACCGCCGACGCCGGTGTATCAAGAGCGCGTTTATCCCGTTCCCAAGATTATAGTTTGCAGGGGAATCGCTATGGCACTGTTTATAACCTTGGTTTGAATGGCTATTACTCATTTGATTTGTGGGGGGGAGAGCGCGATAGCTGGGAAGCTGCGGTGAATAATCAGCGGGCGGCTGAAGTTGATCATCAGGCCGCGAAAATTACCCTGTCGACAGCGATTGTTCATCGCTATGTTCAACTCTCGAATGCCTACGCTTTGCAAGATTTGGCGCAGAAAGATTTAGATCGTACTGTGGGGATTGTTGATATTACATCACGCCTGTTTAAACACGGTTTAACTTCTGAAGATCGACTCTACACTGCACAAAGCGGTGCTGCGTCGGCTAAGCAAACCCTAAAGAAACGCACACTGGCGGTGAAGCAACTTAAAAATGTCTTAGCGACTTTAGTTGGCCAAGGTCCTGATATTGCTACGAGCATTCATCGTCCAAGCGTCCATATGGATACTCACTTAGCGTTACCGCGCGAGGTGCCTGCAAACTTACTTTCTCACCGTCCCGATATTGTGGCTGCGAAGTGGCGGGTAGAAGCCATGAGTAAAGAAATTGATTCTGCAAAAACGCGTTTTTATCCAAATGTGAATCTTAGTGCGACCGCTGGATTTAAAGCCATGCTTGGTGATGCAGTGTTTGAAGATGCGAGTCGTGCTTGGAGCGTGCAACCTGCGATTTCTCTGCCGCTATTCACCACTGGCTTAAAAGCAACATTAATCGAAAAAACAGCGGGTTACGATACTGCTGTCGCGCAGTACAACAAAACCTTGGTGAATGCGCTGGGTGAAGTCAGTGATAGCATTTTGTCCCTCCAGTCTATTCAGACTCAGCTCAAAGATGCTCACGAAAGTATGCACTTGGCAGACAAGAGTTACGTGATCACCGAAAAACGTTACGAAGCTGGGATGGGAAGCCAGCTTGAAGTTCTTATGGCGGAGCAGCAACTTATTTTGGCTGAATCGTCGTTTACATTGTTAAAAAATCAGCAGCAAGAACAGCAAGTGCTACTGGTGCGGGCTTTAGGCGGTGGCTTTCGCCAAGAGCAATCAGTTCCCTCTACTCGTGCTGATAACTAGTCGTTATTAAGGTTATAAGAATGCAAGATACACATATTGAAAATGTAGCGTCTCCCCAAAAAGGTAAGCGTAAAAAAAGTTTCACTATTTTTGCAGCAGTGCTGTTGCTTGCGGGTGTAGGCGTGAGTTATTACTACACAAATTATGTCGTAGACAATGAAGAAACCGAAGATGCTTATGTGAATGGTAACGTGGTTCAAATCACCCCAGAAATCAGCGGGACTGTGACTAAAATTGTGGCCGACGACGGTGATTATGTTGAAAAAGGCCAAGAATTGGTTCGTCTTGATGATGCCGATGCCGAAGTCGCTTTTGAAAGTTCGATGGCAAACCTAGCACAAACGGTTCGCCAAGTTCGTGGTTTGTTTAACAATGTTGCACAAGCAAAAGCCGTGGTTGATGAGAAGACCATCGCTTTAAATAAAGCTAAAAGTGATTTAAAACGTCGCGCAGATATGGTGAAAGCGGGTGGCCTTTCTCAAGAAGATTTAAGCCATGCCAAAGACATGGTGAATTCAGCCAAGAAAACACTGGCAGTTGCAGAGCAGCAGTTGAAATCCCACCAAGCGATGATCCATAACACCACTGTTGAAACCCATCCCTTGGTCAAAACTGCAATCACTAAAGTGAAACAAGCTTATTTGGCGAAGCAACGTACTCGTTTGGTTGCTCCGGTTTCAGGTTATGTCGCACAGCGCAATGTGCAAGTGGGTCAACGGATTAATCAAAGTTCAACCTTAATGGCTGTGGTTCCATTGGATGAAGTATGGATTGATGCCAACTTCAAAGAGACGCAACTCAATGATATGCGGATTGGTCAGCCAGTGACTCTCACCTCTGATTTGTATGGTGATGAGGTGGAGTTTCACGGGTCGGTTGAGAGTTTAGGGATTGGTACTGGTAGTGCCTTTTCTATCCTCCCGGCGCAAAACGCCACTGGTAACTGGATTAAAGTGGTACAGCGCTTACCGGTGCGAATTGCCTTAGATAAACGCGAAATTGAAAAATCGCCACTGCGGATCGGTTTATCGATGATGGTACACGTTGATACCAAAGACACCAGTGGTCAGTTATTGGCGCAAAAGAACTCAAAGGCGGTAGCGCGTTACCAAACCGATGTATACGCACAATCGTTGCAAGGCGTTGATGATTTGATCGTTCACATTATTTCTGAAAACGATATTTTGGGCGAGTTATACGTTGCCCAGAAATAGAAAGGTAGTGAAATGAGTGAACAACAGGGGTTTCGACCCGCCAATATGGGCCTGTGTGTATTTGCAATTGCGCTTGGTGTGTTCATGCAAGTACTCGACACTACGATCGCCAACGTATCACTACCGACAATTGCGGGGAATATGGGCGTGAGTCTCAATCAAGGGACTTGGGTCATTACCTCCTTCACCGTGAGTAATGCCATTGGTTTGCCGATTACCGCGTGGTTGAGTCGTAGAGTGGGGGAAGTACAGTTGTATGTTGGTGCGCTAATCGCCTTTAGTGTCACTTCCTTCCTCTGCGGTATTTCGCAAAGTATGGGCGAGCTGGTGTTATTCCGTACTTTGCAAGGTTTTGCCGCTGCACCGCTGTTTCCGATGAGTCAAGTCTTGCTGTTGTCTATCTTTCCCAAAGAAAAACGCAGTATGGCTTTGGCATTGCTGGGGATGGTGGCGGTAGTGGGTCCGATTGTTGGGCCTATCTTAGGTGGGTGGTTAACCTACGACTATAGTTGGCCATGGATCTTCTTAATCAATATTCCTATCGGTATATTTACCGTGATGGTTATTTTGACCCAGCTCAAAGACCGTCCACATAAGCCGGTTAAGTCAAGACTGGATATTATTGGTTTAGCAACCATGGCTTTAGGGGTTGGTGCCTTACAAATTGTACTGGATAAAGGAAATGAGCTGGATTGGTTTGCAAACCCATGGATCATTGGCGGCACCGTATTTGCGGTGATTATGCTGGTATTTATGGTGATTTGGGAGCTCACCGATGAGAATCCAATCATCAACCTGCGCCTTTTTGCCAATCGTAATTTTTGCATTGGTACTATTTTATTGACCTTGGGGTATTCTGGCTTTTTTAGTATTAACTTGATCCTGCCGCAGTGGTTACAAAGTCAAATGGGCTATACAGCTTTATGGGCTGGGTTTGCAGCGGCACCATTGGGCGTGATACCGCTATTTATGACTCCTATTCTGGGACGGTTTGGTAGTCATCTTGATATGCGGAAATTAGCCGCGACATCATTTCTGGTCATTGGGATCAGTTGTTACGCGCGTGCTAAATTCAATATCGAGATTGATTTTGCGAGCATCGCGGCGGTTCAACTGTTTATGGGGATCGGTATTTCGTTGTTCTTTATGCCGATGACAACTATTTTGTTGTCAGATCTTAGTGGGCCCGATGTCTCTGATGCCGCCTCATTGTCGACCTTTATACGCACCATTGGCGCTAGCTTTGCTTCGTCGTTGACCACTTGGATTTGGTCGAGAAATGCTAGCTTACACCATTCGGTTATGGCGGAGCATATCTCTCCGTATAATCCTTTGATTGCGCCTTCGCTACAGAGACATTCTGAAACTACCTTAGCCATTTTAAATGGTTCAATTACGACGCAATCATTCATGATGTCGACGATTGACTTGTTTACCATTTTGATGGTGTTATTTATCGCCTTAGTTCCGTTTATCTTCTTGACCAGGAAGGCGGTGAAACATGCTTAAATACTGTTGCTGAGTAAGCTTTCAATCGCTCTTTTAAGTGTAGAGCCAGTCAATTGAAATGACTGGCTTTTCTTTATATTTGGGGGTTTTCTGTTTTGCAGGTGAGTACTATTTTAACTGTGATTTTTACTTGGTTCTTAATGTTGTTCTTCCATCGACAATAACCCTTTTTAGCGTAACTTAGTTGTAGATTTATGATTGATGCTACTGAAATCGATATGAAGTCGTGATACCACACCTAGTAGTCAATGCATCAAATATGAGACAGCAGGAGCCTTATGGAAGAACTTCAAGGTGGCCGAAAAGGCTCGGTTTTTCGTTTAGCAGACAAGGTTTATCGTCCCTGTGGATTTTGGTCGCAATCGATTCATCAATTACTCAGGCACTTAAAACGTGAGCAGTTTTACGGCGCTCCAGAATCATTTGGTTTCGATGAGCAGGGACATGAGATCCTATCTTATATACTTGGTGATGTTTACAACTACCCATTGGTCGGTGCTATCGCAACGAAAGCTGCATTATGTTCTGCAGCCGCTGTTTTACGTCTATATCACGATGCCACCGTTTCATTTGTTCAGTGTGGACAAAGCAATCAATTAAAGTGGTTGCTACCGGCAAGAGAACCACAAGAAGTCATCTGCCACGGTGATTATGCACCGTACAATGTGGCATTAAATGGAAATACAGTGGTTGGTATTTTTGATTTTGATACCGCGCATCCAGCTCCAAGAATTTGGGATGTAGCTTACGCTGTTTATTGCTGGGCACCATTTAAGACTAAACCGAATGATGCCTTGGGGGATTTAAGGCTGCAATCCATTCGTGCAAAGCAATTTTGTGATTCATATGGCTTGCCATATTCCGAGCGTGTCCAGTTAGTTGATGTGATGATATCGAGGATACAAGCCTTACTTGATTTTATGCACGACCAAGCAGCCCAAAGGAATGAGGCATTTATTGCTAATCTCAAGGATGACCATCATTTGGCTTATATAGCAGACATTGAATATTTAAAGCTGCATAAAAAAATAATTACGGACAGTCTAAATGGTGATTAGTTCGGCCAATTGTTGGCGTACAATAAAGTCTGATTAATTTTTGCTATAAGTGAATAGTTCAGCATTCATGATTTATCTCATTGTTGTCGTATTACTTGTTACGACAAGCCAAAGCAATACTCCTGAAAAACCAGCTTACGCTTAGCTTTTCTTTTTTTATGGGTAAACTACTGTGATGGTATACAGCTTGGTTGGTTCCCATCTTTTTGCAAATACATGACCACCTTTCACGCATGGTCAAAATGCTGATAGGTTGGTATGCTGTTGATAAATTTTAATATTAAAGAGTGTTTGAATTTCTGTGGTGCGTGATAGGTGGTAACTTCGCATGCGTGAAAGATGGGAATTTGCATATTAATATACTGTTAGCTATCCAAGTCATGAGGTACAAATAAGTTTGGAATCGGAATTCAATATAAGAGAAGCGACATTAGACGATCGGGCTTGTTCAACATCCGAATAAAGTGTTGGCTGCGTGACACCTATTCTAATTTGTATGGATTTTCTAATCAAGGGCGATTCTCATTTCAAGTAGGCTACTTTCAAAACCTGCTTTTTCGTAAGCTCGAATTGCAGCTTGATTGTCAGCATATACATCTAGATATAAATGATGAACATTTTTAGTTTTACTCCAGCGCTTAAGGGAGTTAAGAATCAACTTATTGATACCTTTGCCTCGATAAGCAGGGGCTACATACATAAAACCAAGATAAGAATGATATTCATGTTCCACATATGGCTTTGACTCTTTAATATCCGCGTATCCTGAACCTACAATATTATTATCCATTTCAGCTACAATAACTTTAGCATTTTCAGACAAAATTAATTCTTTTAAATCATAATATGAAATAGGTTCATCTTTTAAATGTTTATCAAATGAGCGCTCTACAGAAATTATATATTGCTCAAATTCAAGCAGCGTATTCATATCATTTAAATTTGCAGTTCTGATAATAACATCAGTCATATATTACTCCGTGATGGTTAGGAGGATAAACTAACACATAACGTCCACTTCTAGCGACCCCCTGTATCACCAGGGCGGGAGCATACTTTGATGGATTTATAACCCAAAGAAGACTCGTGCCCGATAATCGTCGCTCCATCCCGCTTTCTTCAACTTCACTTTGTGGTGTTAAAGTGGACATCCATATTAAAAACCATAAATACAGTAACAACGTTAGTGAAGTGAACACCACTACAATCATTTAGTTCTGAGGCGATTGTCATGCCGATTAACGGCTAAATTCACAGTAGGTGACTCAGTTTGGTGATTTCTGGGCCAATGTGCGCCTCAGCAAGGTATCACCACCGATACAATACTGATGATTAAGACATAGTTCGAAAGTAAGCTCGCGCTTAAGCGCGATTTAGCAAACGTTTGCAGCAACTTAAACCGGCCGTTCGTTTATGTCCCATATGCTGATGGTATTGCCTGAGCAAGCGCTCTTGACCGACTGCGCCAGAAAAGTGCCGTTCAAACTCACCGCTTAAAGTCAGCCACTGCGCTTCATTTATCCCTAAGCGTTGGATGATGGAACTTTCTCCACTGTCGATGTAACCCCGTTTATCTTCTCTTACCATGCGTCCGGTCATATCGACTAACTCAAGGTAGTCTTTCAGCTCAAAGGGTAAGCCTTGGGGCATCGGCTCTCTTGGGTTACCCACAAAGGGAAACAGGTTTGTTGCCTGGGCTTGTTTTAGCTGAGCTGCTTTTGCTCGTCGCTGTACGCTGGTATGGGCCGAGTCCTCTGGTGTACTTGCCATCTTGGCTCTGATGGGGTTTAAGTCTACGTAAGCCATACACGCCATGAGGGCGGCTTCATCCAAAAGCGCTTGGGATTTAAAGCGTCCTTCCCAAAATCGACCGGTACATTGGTCTTCTTGATTGGCGGCTCGCGCAATGTGTTCGTTTAAATGGCGCATAAACCAGCTTAAGTCATACAGGCGAGTCCGATACACTTCGGCGGTGGCGCGAATGGCTTGTAGTTGCACCTCACTCAACTGCGGACGTAATTCAAGGTTGAGATACATCTGAGTCAGTAAGGTGCCCTGATGCAAGCTATGCCAGCGTTCTAACACTTCATCCATTGACCAGGCTTCTGCTTGTTGCGGATTAACATGTAGCACGAGGTGGGTATGATTACTCATGACGGCATAAGCACAAACATCAATGGCGAACACTGACGCTAATTTGAGTAGATAATCCTCGACCCACTGGCGGCGGTGCTCATAGCTTTTGCCGGTTTGTTGGTCTTCGCCACACAGAAACGCCCGTCGAACACAACGGGAAACACAATGATAGTAGGGGGTATCCGATAAGCTCACTTGCGAGCGTCTTGGCCGAGGCATAATGATAACTCCCCAAATAAATCACTATTGACAGTTTAGACTGTAATGAGCATTTCGTTAGTTGGGGTGGGTGTCTTCTTTGACGTTTTTTCTTTGACGACTTCGACGGTTCTTTGACCACCATCTAATAGTAACAACTCTCGGAGAGTTAAGGCATTTTTTATAAATATTATGACGTAGCTCAATAAGTATTTGGTGTAGAATTTGAATTTCGCGCATCCCGACTGCCTCTGTGTAGGGTTTGATAGAAAAGGTTTTTGGCGAAATTAATGAGATTAAACAACGGGGGGCGCGTCTACTTATATGAATTTCCTAGGGATTATGAGGGGACTCGCTAGATATAGGCGTTATATGAATATACAAGGTAGATAGATATGGATTTTTTTGACAATAAGATTGTGCAATATGTAACGTTTTCAATCCCATTTATAGCTTTACTTGTTTCTTTGATTGCACGTAAATTTTTAGTTGCGCAATTAGACGAACCAGCGCGGTCTTTATATAAAAAACTATCTAAAGATGCTTTAGTAAAAACATTTTTAATGTTTTCAGGAGCCTTGATGTTTGGTTTTTTTAGTTATTTAAAGAGTGCTGATTTAACAGAGTCAATTATGTCTAGTTTATTTTCATTGACTTTATTTACAGGAATAAATCTTTTGTGGGTTAATCGGAAAAATTCAGAGTTAATCCAAGAGGCAAAGAAAACGTCCTCTCAAGGTGAAAGAGCAAAGCGTATTAGTTTAATAGAAAAAATGCACTTACAGAAAGTATTTAAAAACACGATTATTTCAATTGTTTGGGGCGGTGTTGGGGTTATCTATACATGGTTCTTCGTCATTGACTATCCATTGAATTTTATGTGGTTAATTGCATTTATGGGAACATCTCCTGCAATTACTGCTTCTAGGTATGCTGATAATGTAACTTTCGCCGCATCAAAATTTGTAAACGACAAAGACTTATGCGTTTAAATTCACATACAATAAGAATAGGTGTCGCGCAGCCGCCACCTTATTCGGGTGTTGAACAAAAAGAGCATGGACATCCATGATAAAAATCACAGGTGCAGTAACAGTGTTAGCGAAGTGAAGACCACCCATACAGACTGATGATTAAAACATCGTTCGAAAGCAAGCTCGCGCTTAAGCGCGATTTAGCAAATGTCTGCAGCAACTTAAACTAAAGATAACAAGACATCCATCTTAACTAGCGAAATGTTAGTCAATATCTAAAATTATCATTGCGTTTCCCGCAGCGTTCGTTGGACTTTTTTGTGTGGCGAAGACTAACATGCTGGTAAACGCTATGGTAATTCATCCGCAGTGATGACCTTGATTGATGACATTTGATAGGCGCTTCGCCTCTTTTAAGTAGGGCGAAGCCGCTTATTAAACTTTCTCCTAGAAATTAGCAGACATACCAACATAATAAGTGCGTGGCGATTCCACATGACCTAAGGCAATAATATCGTCGCTTAGCTTTTGGTTACTTAGGTTGTCGATCCCTGCGCGAAACTTAAAGCTGTCGTTTAGCTGATAATTTAAGCCGATGTTGATGAGGGTATAGGGTGCTTGGATTAGTTCTTCCCCATTGTCATTTTGTTCGATTATTTTTCGACCGCGATAGTTGGCACTGGTGAATGCTGATAAGTGCTCGCTTGGCTTCCAGTTGAGTTGCAACAGTGAAGAATGCTTATAGCGATTGGTGAGCTGTTGATTGGTAGTCGCATCGCGAGCATCGGTAAAGCTATAGTTTGCTTTAATACTCAACTGTGCTGAAAGCTCAACACTGCTTTCGAGTTCTAAGCCTTGAAATAGGGCTTGCTCTACATTTTCATAGTATTCATAGGGTCTATCGTATTGGCCATCATCGATTTGAGTACCACTACGTTGGATCAGGTTATCGACTTCATTTCTAAATATTGTGGCGGCGAGTGACCACGAGTGCTGATGATATAAAGCCGAGAGTTCGTAGTTGACACTGGTTTCTGGCTGGAGATCTGGGGTACCAACCACATAACAATGGCCGCCACAGCTAGAGAGCGTAAAATCTGGATTCAGCTGTACCATGGTTGGTGCCTTAAAGGCTTTGCCCACACCGCCTTTAATCACTAGATTTGGATTAACTTGGTTAACCAAATAGGCGCGAGGGCTTAGCTCGGTCCCAAAGTCTTGGTGATGGTCGACACGAGCACCTAGCGTGGCGGTCCAGTCTCTCGCAAAGGCCCATTCATCTTGCACAAATAGCGCTTGCTGCTGAACACTAGTTTGTTTGCTATTCGGTAAGTTATTGGGGTCGTCAAGGGAACTATAACGGGCATCACCACCAAAGGTTAAGCTGTGGGTAGCCAGATAAGTGGTGGCTGAAGATTCGAAAATATGATTGGTTTCTAGCGCGTCTTCGCTAGTGGCTTGGCCTTCAACTTTGACTTGTTCGTGAGAATAGCGCGTTTGGCTATCTCCCCAGCGCCAAAAACCGCTGTGAGTCAGTGCTTGACTATGGCGTATTACTTTCTGTTCACTGGCGGTAATCGACGGTTGGCCGCCTTTATTCCCTTCGATTAGGGAGTCTCGAAAGTCATCGCTATAGCTGAGATCCAAATCGATAATTTGCTGATCGTTAAGATACCAAGACAGCGCTCCTTGCATACTTAGAGTATCGCGTTTCTCGATAGCGGTTACATCGGCTCGGTCGTAGGAGCCGTTGCTGGTATTGCCAGTGCCTGTGTAGGGGTTCCAAGAATTTCGATAGCTTTCGTTGAGCGCAAAGCGAGCATATAGCTTGTCGTTGATTAATGCGCCGCCAGTATTTAAGCCAAGTAAGTATTGCTCGCCACCGTTGCCATCGGCTGGGCTTGATAAATTGCCGTTGAGGGTAGATTGCCAAGCATTTTGTGGTGTTTTGGTGATGATATTAATGGTACCGCCCATCCCATCCGAGCCATAGAGCGCCGACATTGGCCCGCGAATAATTTCGATGCGTTCGATGCTGTCGACCGGAATTGTGGAAAGGTCGAAGTCATTTCCTCGCACAATCGCACTGCTAGAGCTCATTCGTCGACCATTCACTAGTACTAAGGTATATTTAGCATCCATACCACGAATACTGACTTGCTCACGCCCAGCTCGGCCACTTTCTTTGATGGATTCTACGCCCACCGCTTCTTTAACTATATCTGCCAAGTTGATGTTGGGTTTACTTTGAATTTGTTCGGCGCTAATCACTGAAATAGAGGCAGGGGCTTTTGCCACGCTCGCTTGGGTACGCGATGCCGTGATAACTATCTGTTCAAATTTCTCAGTGGTTTGCTCGCCCTCGTTGGCCAATATGCTGGGGCTACTAAGTGTTGTAAGTGCAGCGACGAAGTAAGTCGGAGCAGTGCGTAAGCGAGCGTTTCCTGACAATGTCATTGGTATATCCATAATGCTAATGAGAATAATTTGCGCTAAAGTCGGTGAATTTCCCGATGAAGTCAACGCGAGTGCCATTGTAAATTTGTATGGTAACTATTCATCTATTGCATACTGGCTCTGATAAGACTAAGCAAAACGTTTAGTTGAGCGGCTTGTCAGCTTTGTTATTGTAAAGTGCTTTAAACTGTTCCCTTACCCAACAACACATTGCGTCGTTATGATGGCGCTTATGCCAGTACAAATAGATGATTGGGTTATTGATTTTTAGTGCTTTTAGGTTTGAGCGGGCCACCAAATTTCGTCCTTGGCAAATGCTGTCGGCAAAGTGGGCAGGCAGCTGGAAAATAATATCACTCACCTCGGCTAGGCAGGCGGCTGCGTTAAAGTTGGTCAGTGTCAGCGGAACTCGAAGCTGTTGCTGCTTTGTTAGTAAGCCGTTATTTCGGAGTTGTTGTTCTAAGGTAAAGCGTTTATCACCTTGAATGGAAATTGCCCCAAAATTGCACTCAAGTAGGTTGTCCAAGTTGATCACTTGCTTGGCTAAGGGGTGATCCTGATTCATCACCAATTTAAATTCCAATTGAGCGATGGGCATGCGATAGAGCTCTTGTTGGCTAGAACTAGGTGTAAATGCAGAGAGTACAAAGTGGGTGTCACCATTTTCCAGGGGACTAAAATGATCTTGCGGGATAGTGTCAACGTCTAGCGTCATATTGGGGGCTTGTTGACGCAGCAGTTTAAAAAAGGGCGGTAGTAGATAGTTGATATCTGGCAGTAGACCGAACATTTTGATGGTTTTTCTACTGTTGGCTGGCTCAAATTGTTGGCCGTCAAACAGGGTTTCCATCTCCGCAATCAGACGCTCTAAATCCTTGAGTAAAACTTTAGCACGGTTAGTTAAATCGTAACCTTGATTGGTTCTGACCAGTAGTTCATCTTTAAAAATGACTCTGAGCTTTTGTAGTGCGCGACTCACCGAGGGTTGACTGATGTTGAGAGACCGAGCGGTTTTGGAGACATGCTTTTGATTTAACAGTTGCTGCAATATCAGCAGTAGGTTGAGATCGATACTTCGTAAATTCATAAGATGGATAGCTACTATTAACAATATTCAGTTGACGGATGAAGTCTATTTGTTACTGTTGATGTCAACAAGAATGATTTGCATTTAAATTTAACTTTAAGTTGATCTAGCGCGTGGCTTTGCGATTATTTTTTAGTTTAACTATTTGGATGCTTTATTTTGAACGTGTAATCACGTTGCATATTTTTTGATCTTATAGAGAGTTTGAGTTGAACATGTCTGTCAAAAATCGGTTGTTAGTTTGGGGTAAAGCAGTGCTGGTTACTGCGCTATGTTTGGTGTCTGGCGCAGTATTGGCAGAAAGTCTCACGGTACGTCACCACATGGGGGAACTAACCCTTGAGAGTTCACCTAAAAGAGTGGTGGTTTTGGGGCATGCCAGCTTAGATTTGGTGGATGCGCTAGGAATTAAGCCCGTGGGTGTTGTTAAAAGCTTGTTACCCGATTACCTAAAGCAATATCAAACTGAGCAATATGGTAGCGCAGGAAGTAACACCGAGGCAGATTTTGAAGCGATATATTCGCTTAAGCCAGACCTGATTATTGCAGAAGCGCGAATGATGAAGGTTTATCAAGAGCTCTCAGCGATTGCACCCACCTATATGTTTTATGTGGAGCCCGGCCACTATTGGCGAGACACCCAAACTAACTGGCGTAATTTAGCCAAGTTGTTCGGTAAGTCAGCTGAAGCAGAAACTTTAATTCAAGGTTTCTCTCAACAATTCACCGCGCAACATCACTTGAGTGAGCAACAACAATTAACAGCGCTCACGGTGATGAATAATGGAAACAATTTAGCCAGTTTCGGAGATAACAGTCGTTTTTCTTTGGTATATCAAGAATTGGGTTTTTTGTCTTCGTTAGCTAAAAATGTTGAATCGACAGTGGGTCCTCACGGAAATCTCATTTCTTTCGAATATATTGCCGATGCAGCGCCCGATGTTTTATTGGTACTAGACCGCGAACAAGCAATAGGACGCAGCTCTGGACGTGCTAAATCACTATTTAATAATCCGTTGGTGGCGAGTACGCCTGCCGCCAAACATCAGCGGATTGTGTTTGTTGATCCCGCAGCTTGGTATTTAAGCGCCGGAGGGCCAAGGGCTACTCAAATCATGTTGGATGATGTTCATAAGGCATTCAATTAATTTAAGGTAGTCCCCTGTCTGGGCAATTTTTACTATGAAAATAAATCGCGTATTGTGCGCGCTGCTTGCTTTGTTTAGCTTAGCAAGCTGTTCGCTATTTGTCGGGGTGGCGAGCATTAGCCCGCAAGCCTTATTGCAAGGTGATCACCAAGCTTGGCTTATCTTTATAACAAGCCGCATCCCAAGACTATTGGCCGTTTGTTTGGCGGGTGCTGGTTTAAGCATCGCTGGTTTAATCATGCAGCAAATCGTACAAAATCGTTTTGCTGCACCGTCGACCACTGGAACCATCGATTGCGCGATGTTGGGTTATGTGTTGAGCATTATGCTGTTTAGTGATGCGAACAGTTTAGTTCAGCTTGGGGTGATCCTATTATTCTCGCTGCTGGGCACTTTAATCTTTGTACGTTTCCTGCAGCGCTTAAAGTTCAAGAATACGGTGCTGGTTCCGCTCATTGGGATTATGTATGGCAATGTTATTTCTTCGTTAAGCACCTTCATCGCTTATAAATACGATTTAATGCAAACCTTGTCTTCATGGACCGTTGCAAACTTCGCTTCGGTGCTACAGGGGAATTACGAAATTCTCTACTTAGCCTTACCTGTATCACTAGTCGCCTACTATTACGCAAGTCAATTTAGTGCCGCTAGCATTGGTGAAAGCTTCGCTAAAAATATAGGTTTGGATTACCAGAAAATCATCTTGATAGGCGTCATGATTGTTGCATTGTTGGCATCGTCGGTGGTGATGATTGTTGGTGTTATTCCATTTTTAGGTTTAATTGTTCCCAATTTGGTCTCGCTATTCATGGGCGATAATATGAAGCGAAATTTACCTTGGACGGCTTTTTGGGGAGTGGTTTTAGTTCTAATTTGTGATGTACTTGGCCGAGTCATATTGTTTCCCTATGAAGTTCCTATTTCAATGATTATTAGCATTTTGGGTGGGATAACTTTTATTGGATTAGTGTTAAAGGATAAGTCCAATGGCTAATTCGATGAAGGTGACATTACTGGCAATAGCGGCCGCGATTATTATTGCATTTTTTTTGTCAAAGGGATTAACCCTCGATAATTATCAATTCTTTTTGTCACGGCGGATCCCTAAAGTACTTGCAATGATGCTGGCTGCAGCCGCGATTGGAGCCTCTTCGTTGGCTTTTCAAACCATTACTCATAATAGAATTTTAACGCCTTCTATCCTAGGCTTTGACTCCCTTTACGTGCTGATACAAGTGCTGATTTTACTGCTATTTGGCAGTGCCAGCAGCTTGATGCTGAATAGCAAACTTAACTTTTTAATTGCGACCTTGAGCATGGTGGTTTTAGCCATGGGCCTGTTTACACTTTATTTTCGGCGTAAAAGCAACGATGTGTTTACTTTATTGCTAATTGGCATTGTGTGTAGCAGCTTATTTAGCAGTATGACTAACTTTTTTACGCTGGTGGTGGATCCGAGTGAATTTTCGCTCATTCAGGGGTCGATGTTCGCCAGCTTTAATAATGTGAACGGTGAGTTGGTCTATTGGTGTATCGCTCCCTTACTTTTGGCGCTTAGCTACTTGTATCGACTGTCTGGTCAATTGGATGTATTGCTCTTGGGCGCAGATAACGCCAAAAGCTTAGGGATTGATACACAGCGGCTTACCATGAAAGTGATGTTTGTGGTCACAATATTAGTTTCAATCTCTACCGCACTGGTGGGACCGATCTTGTTTTTTGGATTGATTGTGGTGAGTTTGACACATCAATTATTTACGACTTTCAACCATCGTTTCCTGCTGATCGCCTGCTCGTTGTTAGCAACCGTATTGTTGGTTGGTGGACAGTGGTTGGTGGAAAACCTCCTGAGTTTTGAAACCACTCTCAGTGTGATCATTAATTTTATCGGTGGCAGCTACTTTTTGCTGTTGCTGATGCGTAACAAATTTAACTAACGGCTCTCAAGACTAGTCCTATGATAAAACTAACCAGCTTGTCAAAAATCTACAGTAATCACTATGTGGTAAACAACGCCAGTGCACTATTTCCCTTGGGGGAAGTGAGTGCAATCATCGGCCCCAATGGCGCGGGTAAAAGTACCTTGTTGTCGATGGCTAGTCGCTTAACGGACTGTGATGCAGGGGAGGTGCTCATTGCTGGTAAAGAACTGGCGCAGTGGGATAGTGAAGCGCTGGCAAAGCGTTTAGCAGTCTTAAGGCAAGCCAACAATATTCATATGCGTTTTACCGTGCGAGAGTTAGTGGCTTTTGGCCGTTTTCCTCACTCGAAGGGGCGGTTAAACCAGCAAGATCAGCAAATTATTGATCAAGCTTTAGAACATTTAGATATCGAGCATATTCAACAGAGTTATTTAGATCAGCTTAGTGGCGGTCAGCGACAAATGGCTTTTATTGCTATGGTGGTGGCACAAGATACCGATTACATTTTTTTAGATGAACCCCTAAATAATCTGGATATTAAACATTCGGTCGAGATCATGAGTACGCTGCGTCGCTTGGCTCATCAGATGAATAAGGCGGTGGTGATTGTGATCCACGATATTAACTTCGCCTCTTGTTATGCCGATAACATCGTCGCAATGAAAAAGGGCGAGGTGATTAAAAGTGGACCGGTGGCGGAAGTCATCGATGAACAAGTGCTCTCTCAAATTTATGAGATTCCCTTTAAGATCCGGGAAATCGATGGTGAGCGGATCTGCATGTATTATGGAACGGCTATTTAATCGCCTTAAGGCACTGTAATAAAAAGAGTTTAACTCGTATTCCACTCGTTAAACTGAACTCGATAATACCGTTGCCTCGGACTTTGATTTTGGAGGCGAGGCCTTAAAGCCGTAATAAATATTAAAGCTGCTTAGTAAGGCAAATAGTCCGATAACTAATCCTAAATGCCAGGCGTAATGCATGCCCATTTTGAGCAATAGCATACTCGCCAGGGCGGCAAACAGCATCTGGCAGCCACCGGCTAAAGCGGCGACAGTACCAGCCTTATCTTTAAAAGGTAATAGTAATAATGTCATGGCGCAGGGCAGGGCAATTCCATTGCCAAGAGCCATTAAAAATTGGCCGCTCATCATCGCCAGCGGTGTTAATGGAGCCATAATCAACCAGATTGCAGCGCAAAGATGAACCACTGGTGAGCAGAACAACATTGCTTTGGTTCCTATTTTTGGCCGAACTCGATTACAAATGAGGCTGCCAGTGAGTAGACCACTGGCCGGTATTAAGGCCCATAAAGCGTATTCTTCCGAAGTCATCCCAATCTGGACTTGCATGATGAAAGGCATCAGTGATACTGAGATCACCACCAAACTGAAGTTAAGCCAATTAATTGCCGCAAAACTGACAAAGTAGCGCGAACGAAACAGTTCAACATAGTCACACACTATTTTTTGTGGCTTAGCCAAAGCAGACTTGGTTTGTAGGGTCTCTGTGAATAAGAAATACAGCAAAACCCAAACTAGCGAAATGTAGCAAAGCAAGCAGATAAACACGCTAAGCCAGCCTAAATTATGATTGATAAACCCACCAATGACAGGCGCGACAATTGGCGTGAATGAGGCGACAACGGTAATCCACGATAGCGCGTTAGGAAGCTCATCCTTAGAATAACTATCTCTTAGCGAGGCTCGTCCTAAAACGGCGCAGCAACCTGCCCCCAAGCCTTGGATAAAGCGGCCTAGCACCAGTAGTTCGAAGTGTTGGCTACCGACCACCGCTACACTTAAACCAAACAAGGCAAGTAACAGTCCAAATAACAACACCTTACGTCTACCAATTGCATCTGATACCGGGCCATAAATAAATTGTGATGGACCAAAGCCTAGTAGATAAATGGCTATCAGTTGTTGTGCTTCATCGACGCTAATCGAAAAATCTTTGGCTATCCAAGGCAGCGAAGGAAAAACTAAACCCATGCTGAGTTGACCAATACTTACGACTAAGCTGGCCAACAGAACGGGTTTCCAGTTAAATGAGCTGTTTGTCATCGCGTTACTTCATGTTGTGAGAGAAGGCGTCTGAGTCTTCTTTTTTCAATACTTTGTGACCATCTTCGGTCATCCCTTGTTTCCAATAACTACTGAAATAAGAATTTGAGCGCGGGACTTTTAGCTGGCTAATATACGCCCGTATCTTGCGCATGTCAGTAAATTCGCAAGCACACCAAACAGCAACACTGCCTTGAGGCCATGGATGATTGATCACTACATCTGCTAGCGTTTGCCTGTTGTCTTCTTCAATCAGCCAGTGAATTTGAATGCCTTCAGGTGTTTGGATTGACTGCTTATCGGCTTGATGCTTGAGCAATACGAAGGCTGTTCCTTGGGTGTTGCTCGGCAGTTGAGCTAGTTTTGCTTGCATTGCGGGCAAAGCAGTCATGTCGGCGATCAGCAATACGCTATCGGTATTCATGTCAATCGCTGCATTTGAGTTAGGGCCTGCCAGCTGAATGCTATCACCTACTTTGCAGTGCTGCGCCCAATGGTTGGCATAGCCGCCATTTTCTGGGCTCGGCTGGGCATCGCCATGACGCACAAAATCGATGCTCAAGATTTGTGTGCTTTGATCTAAGGCTTGTACCGTGTAGGTACGTACCACTGGGCGTTGTTCTTCGCTTAACGAACTCAGATCACTGCCACCTTGCGGATGAAATAATAGTTTTAGGTATTGACCTGCGCTATCTTCAGCAAACGATTTGATTGCTTCTCCACTGAGAGTGACCCGCTGCATATTCGGCGATATGGTCTCACTTTTGACCACGGTGAGTTGTTTTAACTGTAATTTTCTTTTCATGATTATTCACTTTGATTCTGTTTGTTGGATTTACGTTTGAGCCGCATATCGCCTAAGTTGCCTTGTTCCGCAATTTTGGCTTTTACGCGCTTCACCGTCGACAGACTGGCGCCACTCTCATCGGCAGCCTGTTGTAAGGTTTTCCCCTCAATTAAGGCTGCTGCGATTTTTTGATGCTTTTCTTGGTCACATTTGCGACCTTGATATTTCTTATTCCATTCGCTTGGATTTTGTCGCAATGCTTCACGGCTCAGTGCTGCTGCTGCGAGTCTGCGACAGCGCTGGTTATTGGCAAAGCCAGTCAATAAAGCATTTATTAAGGATAATTGTTTGCTGTCGGCATGGATGCTGAGTTGTTGGTCATAGGTTTTAATTGTGACCCCTTGTGTCAGCAGTTGGCTTATGGTGCTATGAATATCAGTAAAACTACTACCTAAGCAGTTAATCCACCAAACAATCAGCGTATCTCCAGTTTTGAGTTGCGCCATTAGGGTGCTTAATACCGGACGCTCAAGGGCTGGCACATTACCGCGGATCCCTGTTTCTAACTTCAGTTCGGCTTCCGGGTACTGGCTTTGAATGGTTTGATTTTGTGCTGCCTGCTGTATAAATTTGGGTGACATGCGCGCATAAATATAACTGCGTTCCATGTTTACTCCTCGAGCGTTCGCTGGGTTCTTTTGGTTGAATGGCTCACAATGTACTCCGGTTCATATGGAGTGTAAAGTTAATTTTGAACCCATTTGTTTTTCACTGTTCTATTTCGGTGGTTGTTTGACGACGAAGCTATCCGTTACTTAGCCTGTGATAAGGTATAAGCTAGACCCTGAAAATCGTGTGTATACCCAGCAAAACAATTTCGCTCATGTTGGCTAAGTTATGCGTTATGTACATCTATTAAATGATAAAAATTCATTTAATACATTATTCAACAAGGATTACACTTCACCTTTGTTTTGTTATTTCAGTCATTTATTCGGAGCATATTTATGTTTAAGGCACTCGTACTCGATCTTGCTGATAAGAAAACCTGCGCTAGCATTTGTCAACTGGAAGACTCGGCGCTTCCAGAGGGAGACGTGGTGGTTAAAGTTGATTATTCCTCGTTGAATTATAAAGACGGCCTCGCAATTACCGGCAAAGGCAGAATTGTTCGTAATTTTCCAATGGTCCCTGGAATTGATTTAACAGGCACCGTAGAAAACTCTTTAGATCCGCGTTATGCCGAAGGTGATAAAGTGGTATTAACTGGTTGGGGCGTCGGTGAAGGGCATTGGGGTGGAATGGCAGAGAAGGCCAGTTTAAAAGCAGACTGGCTGGTGCCTTTACCCAAAGGATTTGATGGTAAACAAGCCATGATGGTTGGTACGGCTGGTTTCACCGCGATGTTATGTGTACAAGCCTTAATTGATGCGGGGGTCACGCCTGAATCTGGTGAAATACTGGTGACGGGTGCTAGCGGTGGCGTAGGCTCGGTGGCCGTTTGTCTATTGGCCCAACTTGGATATAGCGTGGCTGCTGTTACTGGGCGTGTTGAACAAAACGGCGAGTTATTGCGTTCTTTAGGTGCCTCTCGGATTATTGATCGAGATGAATTTGCCGAAGCTGCGCGTCCCTTAGAAAAGCAATTGTGGGCAGGTGCGGTAGACACGGTTGGTAGCAACGTATTGGCAAAAGTGTTGGCGCAAATTGATTACAATGGTGCGGTGGCAGCCTGTGGTCTGGCGGGTGGTTTTGACTTACCAACCACCGTGATGCCATTTATTTTGCGTAGTGTGAGCTTATTAGGTATTGATTCAGTGAGTTGTCCGACGGCCAAGCGCATTAAAGCTTGGCAACGTTTAGCTGAATTACTTCCACAAAGCTATTTCCAGCAAGCATGTACCGAAATTGAACTACCGGAAGTTGCTGCATATGCAGAAGCCATTACCCTCGGTCAGGTAACTGGTCGAGTGGTGATTAAGTTATAAGAATTGAGAGCCCTGCGATTGAATACGCCGACAAAGATCGGCGTATTGATTGACGCTTTAGACCAAGCCCATGTCTTGAACTCGTTTACTGATCAGCCGGCTGCACTCTTGTTTAATCAGATTTCGTAGCCACTGCTGTGGCGCAGCATGTTCACAGCGTAAAGGCCAAATTAGTGAATAATCGAAGGGTTCAAATTTAAAGGGTAAAGGTTTAATGAGTAGCTGATGTTTGTCTGCTTGCAAATAAGCTAAATCTGCGGGAACGGTAATGATGATGGGTTGCTTATCGGCAATGGCGATGGCGGCATCTAGGTGATAAGCACGTAATAATAATTTAGGTTTAGGGTGTCCAATCAGGGCTTCGTCAATCAACTGTTTTACGCCGTCACTGATTGCAATCATCGCATGTGGGTAATGGAGATAATTTTGTAAACTGAGTGCTTGCTTGGCTAAAGGATGATGCTTTGAGAGTAAGCAAAATACACTGACTAAGCCTAAGCTTTCACTGAGCAAAGGTGCAACAGGCTTTGTTGGTCGACTTATCGCCATGTCGTAGCCATCACTGGTTAACTGTTTGTTTAATTGGTCGTGTTGTAGCGGAACAAACTCGAGAGTGATGTTAGGCGCTTCTTGATAAATTCGTGGCAAGGCAAAGGGAAGGATCGTTTGCATCGCATAGTCGGTGGTGGCGATCGTGAAGTGTTGTTGGCATTCACTGGGATTAAAATCACTAGGGCTTAAAATTTGCCTTAGCTCTTCTAGGGGATGCTGTAAATGTTGATTCAGCTCGATGGCTCTTTGGGTTGGCACTAAGCCCTGACCTTGACGAATAAACAAGGGATCGTTGAGTAACTCACGTAGACGAGTTAATACTCGACTCATGGCAGATTGGCTTAAATTTAACCTTTGAGCCGCACCGCTTACGCTGCCTTCTTCTAAAAGTATTTTTAATCCGATCAGAAGATTCAGATCGCGTCGATAAATGTCTTCTAATTCCATAGACTAATTTTTCACTGTTGCTTTACTTGCTCCGTGACACCCTCAAGCGAGACATTTGTATGAATGACTCTGCATGGTCATTGAATGGAGAGGCCAATGACTAGGCTCGTACATGGGTTTCACTATTATTCGCCCAACACTATGCAATTCGAGCCATCACCACTCGGTTTTTGGATTGTAAGTTTAGTCCTGAATAATAAGTATTATCTTAGGCTCTGCTTATCGGCAAGAGATCATCATACTAAACGAGTTATTATTTGGCTATTGGCCTCAATATGGTAATAAATTTGTCGCTTATCTCTGTGTTTAAGTATTTTTTATGTATGTTGCTCGATATATTGGTTACTATTAGTCATACTAAAGCCGAATAGTTAATAGCAGTAAAGTGAGTGATAGTTCAGGTCGCTTTATTACTATTAATTTTTATAAAGGTTGTTACATGTCTAACGAATTCAATCAAATAGAAGGGGCATCACGAAGTCTGCATTTACAAGTAGCTAGAGAAATCGCGAGAGGGATCTTATCCGGCGCTTTGGCTCAAGGAAGTATTATTCCTGGAGAAATAGCCCTTTGTGAACAATTTGGCGTTAGCCGAACGGCTTTGCGTGAAGCGATTAAATTGCTCAATTCTAAAGGTTTATTGGAATCTAGGCCGAAGATAGGCACGCGTGTTCGTGATCGGGAACATTGGAACTTCCTCGATGCACAGTTACTCGACTGGATGATGGGTTTGAGTAATACCGAGAGCGCTTATCATGAATTTTTGACACTACGTTGTGCTATTGAGCCTGAAGCAGCGGCTTTAGCCGCGCGTAATGCAAGTGCAGAACAGCGGATGCAGTTATCTGCGGTATTTCAGCAAATGTCGAATGTTGCGAGTGGAGTTGACTCGGAGACAAAATGGACCGATGTAGATATGGAATTCCATCGCTTGGTCTTTTTATCAACCGGAAATAGTTTTTATATTCCTTTTGCAAATGTATTGCGTACGATGTTTGTTGGTTTTATTGATCATGCCTCTCAAGAAGGGGATAAAACTTGTATCGAAGAGCATAAAGCGGTTTACGATGCGATTATGGCGGGTAATGCCGAAAAGGCACGTCAGGCGAATATCGATTTGCTGAACATTAGTAAGGCACAGCTGGCAAGCGGTGTAGCTTAGTGTTAAGGCCGAGTTTATGAATATAAACTCGGCCATTTTATTGGTTTGCTTAGTGGTTAATGGCAAAACCTAAACCCAAACTTTGGTTGTGTTTATTGTAATCAATCAGTGATTCCCCATAACCGTTAAAATACTTTAGGTATATCGACAGTTCAGAGCTGATTGGATAAGACCAGCGCACATCGATGGCACCTTTGTTATCTCGTTTTAGATTGTTACGGGCGAGTAGGTTTAAACGATGATACTTACTAAATTCTAAATCTACGCTTAGCTCGCCATAACCGTAATAGTCCTCCATATTAGGGTTATCATCATCCTCAGCCTCTTCTTTAAATCGATACCAAGGTTTGATTGCCAGATTGAGTTTGCCAATATCTAATGGTTCTCCTAAATCGAAATTAAACTCAGTGTAGATCCGGTTCCAAGAGCGTGAACGTAGCTGTGCCTGTCCGTTTGATTCGTGCACCAAACCTAGCCTTACCCAGCTTGGCGACCATGCGGTTTGACTTAAATCGTTGTCTGGTTGATTCCATTGATAGAATATCTCTGGCTCATAGTTGGTTTCTCTGATTGAATCGCCAGAGCGTTTGTAGGGTTGCCAGAACGTTTGCTGGCTATAAGCAATGTTTATATTGTCGTTGTCGGTGAACAGCTTGAAGGGTAGCATGATCCCAAAGCTAATTTGAAACTCAACTTCCATGTTCTCGGGCTGTTCGCCGCTGAGCCCACCTTTTAAATCGGGAATACTGGGCGAGGGATTGTATTTGACAGGAAGAATGTAGTTATCGCGGAAAAGACTCATTCCTGCATATTGCCATATTTCGTGATTTTGGATGAGGTCATCACTGGCTGGGATACGGTTTAGACTGAGCCCTAATCCAAAGGATTGATTGTGGAAATTGTAGTCGAGTAAAGATTCACCATAACCATTAAAGTATTTAGCATATAGGGAAAAAGACTGAGAGACGCAGTAGGATAAACGTAAGTCAAATGCGCCTTTGTTATTTGATTTTAGGTTGTTTCGCCCCATGACACTGACTTTATTTGGGCAGGTCGGCTCTCCAAATAGATAGGCCATTGATAATTCACCGTAACCATAATAATCAGTAAACTCTTCGCCTTGATTCGTTTCTGGTCCAACTGGTAGCCAAGGTTTGAAACTGAGTTGAAAATTGTTATATGCGGCATCAAATTGTGCATAGACACGTTCCCAAGAGCGAGATAATTCGTCTTGAGAGCCGTTGGCTTGATGACTAAATCCTAGACTAACAGCTTTCAGTTGCCAGCGATTATTGACGATGCTTTTGTCATTTGGTAACCAAGTGTAGATGAGTTCTGGTTCGTAGTTGGTATCACGGAAGGGCGCAGATACCGGCTTGTTGTAGACTTGCCAGAAGCTTTGTTGCGTATAGGCAATACTCAGGTAATCTCGATTGTTGAATAGTGTACTCTTAAGAATTAATTTGCCGCTGATCTGAAACTCGGACTCCAATTTGTCAATCACCTGTTCATCTGTTGAGAGTTCGCTGGCCAGACGGGTTGAGTAATCTGCTAAGGCGGGCGGATTCGGATTGTATTTGGCAAATAGAATGTAAGTATCTCTATAAGCGACCAATCTGGGGGGGGGATCCGCATTATTCGCTTTTGCTATTGTTACGTTAAAAATGATAACCAACATAAGCGAGGTAATCGTTAATTTAGCCATATCTTCCCTGATGGTTAATCGTGTGAGCTGAAAGGTTCACTTATTTTTGGTGTTTAAATTTTGTTCAATTTAAAGGCGTTTTGGCTACGGAGTAGACATAAATTGACTCATTATTTTTCGATGGTAGCGGTAAATGGGGAAAGATGCGAGTTAAGGTAAAGTAATTTTTTGGGGTTTTGGGGCGGATTTTAGACACTAATATTTAAGTTATTCTGATTTCATACGCTAGATTTGGATATTGATGCTGCGATGAGTCATCGTGCAGCGAAAATATCAGCTTGCGTATAGGCTTGCTCAAGTTTGAGTCCATACCTTCCAATGTAAATTGGGGCAAACCTCTCCTTCAAAGTAAACTTACCCGCAGGATCTTGCTATCCATCTTGTTATGCTGATATTTGCTTGACTAGCTTTTGCTGCACAGCAGTGGTATCAATAAACCGAGAACAATAAATTAGCTTGTGTGAGTTGATTGAAGAAAAACTGGGCAAGTAAATGAAAGATAAGGTTTTAGCGTTTAGTCAAATGTCTCCGGATTACTTAGTGCATCAACAATTCCCGACAGCTTATCAAGCTGGCTGTTCGTTATTTAATTCACCTATATTTCTACAAGCACTGGAACAACAGCGTTGTGTTGGCGATAACAGCGGTTGGTTGCCGCGTCATATAGAATTGTGTGACGCTCAAATACTTATTCCAAGTTATATCAAACAACACAGTTATGGGGAGTATGTATTTGATTGGAGCTGGGCCGATGCTTACCATCGTTATGGCTTGCAGTATTACCCAAAGTTGGTCTCGGCAATTCCCTTTACGCCAATCACTAGCGAAAAGCATCTGGGTCAGCGATTGTCTGAGGCCGCAGTTAAAGATTGGGTGCAAGTGGTGATAAGTATTTGCCAAGAGCAACAACTCAGTTCGTGGCACTGTAACTTTATTGATGTTGATTTAGCTGAGCAATTGGCAGCGCTTGGCTTAATGATTCGTCATGGAGTGCAGTTTGAGTGGTTCAATCACCAGTATCATCATTTCGATGATTTTTTACAGACTTTTACGTCGCGAAAACGGAAAAACACCAATAAGGAGCGGCGCACTGCACAAGGTAGTGTTGAGCATATAAATCGTTTAGTCGGTCAACAAATTAGTCAAACAGCACTCGAAGCCTTTTATCGATGTTATCAAAGTACTTATTTAAAACGTGGACAACAAGGCTACCTTTCTTTTAGCTTCTTTCAGCAGTTGCTCGAACAACTGGGCGATTCTATGTTGCTCGTGACTGCAGAAAATAATCAGCAAATTGTTGCTTCGGCACTATTCTTTTTTGATGCTGATAACTTGTATGGACGATACTGGGGTTGCCTTGAAGAATACCCCTGCTTACATTTCGAACTGTGCTTTTATCAAGGGATCGAGTTTGCAATAGAGCGAGGTTTAAAACGTTTTAACCCCGGTACCCAAGGCGAGCATAAACTGTTACGGGGCTTCGAACCGGTCACAACTTACTCGGCGCATTATATTAAACAAGCTGACTTTGCGCAGGTTATCGCCGACTTTTGTGCCCAAGAACGCCAACAAATGGTTGAATATAGCCGCCAATGCCAACAACTGTTACCCTTCAAAACAAAACCCGAAATGTAGCTTTATGCTATCTTTAGGCTCGCAAGGATAGTGATTGCCGCAGATGGTCCATATACTAAGGAAGCGAAGATGGCACAATTAGAACTAAAATGTAAATGTGGTCAAGTGAGGGGGCTTGTACAACAGCTTAAGCCCAATCAAGGCACTCATTTATGCTGTTATTGTAAAGATTGCCAAGCTTTTGCCGCTCAGTTGCAAGCTGAAACGGCCACCCTCAATGAGTTTGGGGGAACCGCTTTATTTCAGATCTATCCCGCTGCAGTTCAAATTATACAGGGCCAAGAGCATTTGGCTTGTCTTCGTTTACATAAAAAAGGCTTATATCGCTGGTATACCAGTTGTTGTGACACGCCCGTGGCTAATACTGTTGGTTTGAATGTCCCCTTTGTTGGACTTATCCATAGCTTTATTGCACCAGAGCAAGATATTCAAGAGATTATTGGCCCGTTATATGGTTCAGCTTACCAGCAACAGGCAACCAGTCATTTACCTGAGTCCTTATGGGGTAATAAGTCTCGAGCTCGGATCATTTTTCGGATAATCAGTAAAATGTTACTGTGGAAACTAATGCGCAGGGGGAAACCAAACCCATTTTTTAATGCCAATGGACAGGCGCGAGTTAAACCTAAAATTATTAGCGATGGTCATTAATACCAATCAGATCCATAACCCAGTTAGCGGTGATTTAAGCCCGCAAAAATTAACCGATAAGCAGTTAGATTGGTATAAAAACCTGTAATTTAAGTTGTGATAGCGCTATTTCAAAGCTGCGTATTTATTTATGCGTTCTTTGTTCACGGTATTTTTTCTGGTATCTGTTTTTCGCCACCCAGTATCTGATTTGTTCAATTCAATTTCATCTTCATGTCATTAAGGTCAGCCATGATCTTCTAGTGCGGGTTCATGGTTTGAGGGGTTTTAGATCTTAGAACGAGTCTCTAATGTTAGTTTTGTTTGCTTAAAGGCTCATTTTTATCGTTTGAAATACGCCAATTTTATTATTGTTACTATACTGAAAAAGCTTAATATTTTAATAAGGAAGTGATGATGCGAACAACACTTAAGACTCGCCTACTGTTAAGTAGTCTGTTTGCAGTATTGATCACTGTGGCGGTATTGGTGAGTATTTCCAGTTACTTCATTCGTAGCAATGCTCTCACCAATACTCAGCTCGAAATTGAACATTTGGCGACTACCTTTACTCAAGGAATAGGCCATTGGATTTATGATCGCAAAAAAGCCATTACGGGCCTTAAATCAACCATTGAGGCGCAACCAGATCTCGATCCTGTTCCTTATTTATTGCAAGCGCATAATAGTATCGGTTTTGCTTTAACCTATTTTGGTGATGAGCAAGGCAATATGTATCGTCAAGATCCTCGCTTGAATAAGCCAAATTACGATCCTAGAGTCAGACCCTGGTATAAGAGTGCAAAGGCTGCTGGCAGCATGATTATGACGGCGCCTTATGTGAGTGTGACCTTGCAGAAGCAAGTGGTGACGATTGCCGAGCCGGTGATGGTGGCTGGCCGATTTTACGGGGTTGCAGCGGCTAATTTAACACTTGATCAATTAACGGACGCAGTTCGACAACTAAAGGTCCCTGGAGAAGGTTACTCTATTTTGGTCGATAGCGCTGGTTTGATTATTAGTCACCCAGATAGTGAATTGAATAATCAACAACTAAGCACGATTGATGGTGAGATGAATCAAAACTGGGTTAAAGCGCGCGCCAATACCAATCTCATAGAAAATCGCATTTTGGATGATACAGCTAAGCTGGTATATGTAGAAGCGGTACCAGAAAGTGATTGGTCTTTAATATTCATCATGGGCAAACAGCAAATTATGTCACAGGCTGCTAGCCTCGCATGGTGGATGTCGGCGATGGGCTTTATTTTATTGATTCTATTCGGGTTGGTTTTAGTCGCGATTTTCAAATTTCAATTTAGAGGTCTCGAGCGAGTCGCTCAGGCGCTGAATGATATTGCCGAAGGTGAAGGGGACTTAACAGTACGTATTCAAACAACGAATAGTTACGATGAAATCGGCCAGTTGGCTGGCGGTTTTAACCGTTTTGTTGAACGGGTTCACGGTATGATCTCTCGGATGCATGAAATTGCGGGTCAATTGGGAGGACAAGCCACAACAACCAGTGCATCAGCCACCGATAATAGTCAGCGAATCGCGGTTCAACAAGATGAAGTGACCATGGTTGCCACCGCAGTGACTGAGATGGCCAGCGCAACCGAAGAAATTGCTAGCCATGCAGAGCTTACGGCGAATACCGCACAAGAAGCGGTGACTCTCTCTAGTCATGGTCAAACTCAAGTGATGCAGAGCCAGCAGTCGATTCGCAGTTTGGCGGACGAAGTGGCGACCGCTGGACAGATTATTGGTGAGTTGAACGAGCACTCACAGAAAATTAATAGTATCTTGTTAACGATTAGTGGTATTGCTGAGCAAACCAACTTGCTGGCTCTAAATGCCGCCATTGAAGCAGCTCGAGCTGGCGAACAAGGTCGTGGATTTGCTGTTGTGGCAGATGAGGTCCGAGTATTGTCGCAACGTACCCATTCATCGACCCAAGAAATTCAGGCGATGATCGAGACCTTACAACAGACGGCTGGTAAAGCAGTCACCTCGATGACCCAGAGTCATGATATGGCCGAAACTAGCGTTACCGATGCAAATTCTGCTAGCGAAAGCTTGTCTCAAATTAGTAAGGCGATCAACGATATCTCTGATATGGCGACGCAGATCGCGACGGCAGCAGAAGAACAAACTTCTGTGACCAGTGAAATCAATCGAAATACCGAATCGATTCGTGAAGTGTCGGAAAACTTATCTCAAGAGGCGCAAACCTCGATGACACAAGCCCAGGAACTGGCAAATTTAGCCGAATCGCTACAACAAGAAGTGAGCCGATTTAAATTATAGATTATTGTCGCAATTTCTTAATCCCGTTGAAGGTTGCTATTTAACGGGATTTTTTATGGTTGGCTTGTGATGGTTCTCAAATCAAATGAGCATAAATGCTAAATTACTTCATGCCATTCTCCTTTGTACCGCGATTCAATATACCGTTTTGAATTCGAATCGAAAACACTCAAAGCTGACAATCTCGATATAATGTTTTATTAAACAAATGCTTAAAAATAGGTTCTAAGAGATTCATAGCGTATTATTTTTTTGTCGTAAGTATTACATCCCTTTTCATTTCACTGACTGAACGTTTGCTCGTGGATGCGTTTCGTTATGAGGTGAGCTGACAGGCACGCTTAGACCTTTCTATAGCTTTGGAAAAATTTTTATAACTTAATTAAGGATTATTAAATGAAAATATCGACGATTTTTGTCATGTTACTGGCTTTTTTATCCTCCGCAAGCTTTGCTGAGAGCATGGGGTCGGCATACATTCCTTAAAACTTGTCAGCAACTTCAAAGGCCAGTGAGATGGGGGTGACGATTTCAAATATTACTGACGAAACCGTTAGTGTTGAACTTGAAATGTACGATCTTAATGGCAGTTTAATTAGCAGCCCTTCGGCATTTACGAATTTAAACGGGGTTGCGATAAACATCAGTACTTCACCGGCTGATGCGACGATTAGTTTTGATATTCCAGCTAACGCGACCGCTGCGTTTACCTATGGCAACTGGAATGGTCATGGTTATGGCAAAATCACTTGGAAACAAGACAGTAACAGGCGTACCGCATTATTAGCCCATGCCTTGAGAAATAATAATGAATCATTTTCAATACCAATTAATGCCGGATTACCATTCTGAAGTTAACTCTAGGAACTGTTTAAGCTAAATATTAGCGCCAAGCCAGCGAAAACAGTGGTATTTCGCTGGGTCGGCACTAGCAGTTTAAGGATTATCTAAACTTTGAAAATACTCATCTTGTTGAGGCTCCCAGTCTTCAGGGTCAAGTTCGACTACCGGGACGCCTGATTTGCACTGAAATAAATACAAGCGGGAGCGGAATATAAGGGGACACCATCGTAAGAAAATATCGAGTAGTACTTAGGAATATTGGGATTACCAAAATCATCAAAAGTGTATTCATCCTTACCGCCATAAATTTTTACGCCATCTTGAGGTGATTTGGGAGGATGAAAGCGATTCCGCACCACAAAGGCACCCACAAAATCGTCATTGTCAGGGTTTTTCCAGGTGAGTTTCGCTAAGTTTTTTTCAAGCGTGACCGTGAAGTTTGTCGGGGCAGCTAAAGGGGTCTTCGGACGTTCGATATACTCGATGATTAATTTTGGTTGTTGCTGATTACTCGGATCATTAAGCCAATTTATCAGATCATCTTGGCCTTTTTTGCTGGCAGAGGTGGAGCGGATCACAAAACAAATGGGGCTATGTTCACTATATAAACGCTCCAGTTCTCCACGACTAAAGCTATCAAAATTGAAGAAGTGTGGCTTTTTATCGCGTAGCTCAGTATGACTGACTTCGTATCCAATATATTGAATTCGTTGACGTTCTTTAACTGATTGGTAGCTCAAGTTGTCCACTTCGGCCAATTCGACCGTGAATCGAATATCTTTTTTGGGGCCCAAGAAGTTGGTGTTTTGAATGACGAGATAGGCATCGGTAATCACGGTTCGTTGCGGGTCGGGCATCGCCTGCATAGCGAAGGCCAGTTGCCCATAAACTTTTTCACCTTCAGGGTCATAACCCGAAGCTAATTTGCCATTTTCAATTCCTTGTCGATAGATACTATTGACCATTGTAGGGTAGAGTTCTACACGCTGTGGTCGACGTGTATAGGTGAGTTCAATACTGGGTCGATAGTGAATGCCTGAACCAAAGCGACCAAAGCCAATATCAAACTGCATCATCTGCGATTCGTGCCCTCGGGGAAGCGTCGTGGGGCCGTCGATACGGATCACCAGACTGCCTTGTTCGATAAACTGTTCAAGTAATTTGCGCTCTGCACCGTTAAACGACCAATGACTCCAGACCCCTTGGGTTAACTTATCTGATTCGATGGCTTGACCGGTGTGTAGTACTTTGGCGTTTTTGATGGCTTCAAAGTCGCGAATATCGGAAATACTCGCGGGATCGAGTATTGAAATCCCCCATTCTCCGTAGTTTTCTATTTTTGCACCAACACGGTTGAGAGGGTAAAGCGAGAATGATGCGGCTTCAATTTGAGCATCGTCGGGGACTCTATCTAGTTTAAATTCAATGACGCCGTAGCAAACGCCTCGAGATTTATTCACTCCAATAAATAACGAGTTGTTCCCAAAATGTTCTCGATTTTTTTCTTGAGTGTATTGCCCTAGATAGCCAATATCGTTGCGCAGCGGAAATAAGGTTCGGCTAAATTGATGTTGCGCGAGGTCGGTTTTTAATTTCACTTCTGGCGCATAGGGGCCGCAGATCTGCTGTTTTGCATGAACCGCCCTAATTTTGTAGTAATAGTAGCTGCCGCTTTGCAGTTGAACATCGGTAAAGCTGGTGGATTTGGTGATGCCCACTAAGTTGTCATCTGTACAGGGACTTTTATGTTGCTGGTTGCGATAAATTTCGAAATAAACATCCTCGTCACCGGAATATTCCCACTCTAAAGTGGCTTCATTGGCGGCAAGTGCGTTAATCGTGAAGTTGCTCACTCGCTGCGGCGCGAGGGACGAGTAACTGATTGCTGAGTTAAGTGCGAGTACCAGCGCGGGAATGTTTTCGTTCACGCTTTGGGTCATGTTTTCCATGTAATCGGGAATATTACGAGTGCCTACCTCAACAACGGTGGCAATGATGCCTTTGTCGTAATAGTACTCTCGGCCGCTACCATTAATTAAATTGGTGGGGGGCTTGCCACGATGTATCCCATATTGGGTACCCGAGACTTTTTGGATTTCATGTGCCATGTTGGCGCATAGGGTATTTAAGTCAGTGGTATCGACTTCGGCTTCATGATTAAATTTATGCGCAGGGAAAAATACGTTGCCTTGCGAGTGGTAATCTAGCTCGATCGTAATATTGTGATGGTTGTCGACAAAGTCTCTAATCGCTCGAGTTTCTGGTTCAGAAAAGGCTTCAGGACCACCATAGGTGGTGGCATTGGTATCGTTACGGTGTTTGAAACGAGTGCCAAAATTGCGGTTTAGATCGACGCCAAAGCTACCATCGCCGTTATCTCTGCGGTTTTTTCGCCAAAAAGAAAAATGAGTGCGAGAAAATTCAAAACCATCGGGGTTAAGGCAGGGCACAATATATAGGGTATTGCGACTCAAGGCTTGCTGAAGCTTTGGGTTAAACTGATGATTGTCGATAATGTATTTGATGAAGCTATTGGCCAGTTCGATACCAATCCATTCTCGGGCATGAATGGTTCCCGTATATAACAGTGCAGGCTTGGTGTTGGCATTGGCTAAACCTAAGGAGAGAGTGGCTAGAACAATAGGGCGATTTTCCCAAGTATTCCCAATGCTTTGCACGTGGATTAAGTCTGGGTAGTCAGCCATTGCTTGTTCAAGAAAAGCCATCGTATCTTTATAAGAAGTATATTGTTTTTTCATATTTGGCCTATTGCCAGGTTTTTTGCAAAGCCTGCATTTCTTCCTTGAGAGTGTACTTTAGTTACTGTTGTGGTGTTCAATCATCATACGAAGCAAGCTCCGTTCCCCCTTAGTTTACAGAATAAGGGGGATGGTTCGTCAATCATTTAGTCTGGTTGTTGTTGCGGGCTTGATTCGTCTGCTTCTTCTGCAGAGGGAACGTCGCCTTGGCTTTGCGTATCAGCACTTTGCATGGTCGCTTGCCGGGGACTTGTGGATGATTGATTTCGCGGGTAGTTATCCTGACGATTCCAAACTTCGCTTGGCCACTCTTCTGCACCGGGGATCGGATTTGTTGACACAATCGGGTAATTATCCTCGCTAAGTGCGGTAAAGGTTTCACCACTGTCACAGCTGGGAAAGTACTTTCGGCCAAAGGTGATATACCGCATCGTTCGCAGGATCGAAGCGCTCATTTTGCCTAGCTCTTCCCAGTTGTATAGTGGAATATTAGGCAATTTAAATTGCCCGTCGGATAAGTGCCACATCAGGTATTGGCCTATCCAGTCTCGAATATAGGGGAAGGCGGCAAAGGCGGTGGCGCATTCTAGAATGCGCAATTTACCATCGATACCAACAGCGATGTCACAGGCCCAATACTCGGCCTTGGCGGCTTTGGAGACTTGCACCGCCAAATCTAACACCTCTTTGGGGACATCCTGATAATCCATGCTGCCGCCTTGGCTGGTATTGGTTAGCCAATCGCCTTCGGGAGGACGGCGCCAAAATGCGCATACCGGTTTATGGCCAATCAGCATCACCCGTATATCGGCGCTCATGGGGACAAAGTTTTGCAGGTAAACCGGATAGTATTTTTTTTCGGCGAGTAAGGCTTTGGCTTCTTGAAAGTTGTCTACCTTATGGACAAAGTAACCACCGTAGTTTGATGGCCCGTAAGATTTTTTGATGATCTTGGGGTAAGTAGTGGTCTTTAAGAATGCTTCGGCTTCGGCATATTCATAAAAAATATCGGTGGGCGGAATGGGGATTTGGTATTTTTCACAAAAATGAGTGACATTTTCTTTCGATTTATTGCTGAATTGAGTATCTAGTGAGGGAATAAATCGAACCTCTGGCAATTCGCGTGCAATTTGTCGAAAAGTTTCGTAGGCCGTTGCGGGAATATTACCAATGAGTACTTCGATTTTTTTTTGCTTCACTTCTTCGATAAAGCGATTTTTATCGTGTCCCCAATGGTAAACCACGGTTTCAATTGTATTTGGCCAGCCTTTAAAATTAGATTTGTCGAAAAATCTTAAGACGTGGTCTAGATAAAGTAGGCCTAGTTTAGGCAGTCTGCTGTTGCTCATATATGCTGTCTTCTATTCGGTCAACTAAGGGGAGAGGTTGGGTGTTGGTAAATATAGTGCGCTCTACTAATTCAACAATGGCATCAATTTTTCTCGAGTTAAAATCGATCCCCAGTTTTTCTTGTTCCGGTGTGGCAAAGGCAGGAATGCCGTTGACTTCCAACACTACATATTCTTCGGTATCTAAGTCATAAAGTAGGTCGACGCCAGCAATCTCTAAGCCGGTAACCTTAGCTGCCTGTATGGCGAGTTCAATTACTTCATCTGAGGGATGGCGGGTAATCACGCTGCCACCACTGGTGATGTTGGTCTTCCAGCTATCGGTGGGCGCTTTACGGCCGTAACAACCGATGTACTTACCGTCGACAACGTCGACACGATAATCAGTTTTATCGTAATTGATGTATTTTTCTAAGTAAAAGTGCGGGACATCGAGTCGATTTAAAAACGGTACCAGCACATCTAAAGAACGCTCGTCTTCGATCTTAACGATCCCTGTTCCGCCCCAGCCATCGGTTGGTTTGTATACAACTCGGCCATTCCATTCACGAACCGTGTCGCGTAGCCCAGAAAAATCTTCACGATTAAATAAGCGATAATCGGCACTGCGTATGCCGGCTTGATTGAGCGCGTAAGCGGTTAAAAATTTATCTTCGGACAGAGAAAAGGCTTCAAAATTATTGATAGTTGGCACCAATTTATTGATCGCTTGATATAAATACATTTGGAAAGGTGTTTGTTGGCCTGCATTATAAGAGAAGAATAAATCGAGTTGCTCCATGGCAATACCATTACAGATAATCTCGCCATTTTGCGCTGAGGCTTGTGCTAAATCTAAGCCGGTAATTACGTTAATCCCACGCTGTGCTAATTGCTTGATAATGTTGTTCTGGATGGTGTCCCCACCACTGTTTTGATACATCCACATCCCTATGGTAGGGCCATTTTTATCTACTAGATTCTTACCCATAAAAGCCCCTTAAGACCAGAATTCATCACGTTCAAGGTTTATTTCCATTAAACCTATGGTCTAAATCAGCAATATTAATGCCATTAGATGTCGTTACCATTTCAATGGTTCACTTTTTGCAGTAGACAAATGGCTTCGAATGATATGGGGGCTTAGGGGCGCTTAAGGTTTGCGAGCGTTAGCGACCTATAAGGGCCGCTCCTTAAGGGAATATAGCGATTTTTAAGGCTTTAAAAATAATGAGGAACAAAGCGAGATGCTGAACTTTGCCCAATTGAAAAGTATTATCGATTTAAACTCTTATACAAAAAATAAAGCGGGGGTTGACCAAAATGGTGCAGTGTTTCGCGCTTGGATGGAGCAACTCGGCTATATCACCGAAGTTTTTCGGCGAGAGCATATTGGGGATCATTTGCTATTTACCAGTCGATATAACTCGGCATTACCACGGGTATTGCTATTAGGCCATCTTGATACCGTATTTCCTCCCAATAGCTTTGAAGGGTTTCGTGAAGACTCCGATTGGGTGTATGGGCCCGGCGTATGTGATATGAAAGGCGGTAATATTGTTGCTTTAGAATCGCTTAAGGCTGTGCGCTTGGCTCACGGCGGACTGGCTAATATTGATATGTTGTTGGTTAGTGATGAAGAAAGCGGCAGTGATGACAGCAAATACCTGAGTGCGGAATTGGCTAAAAATTATGACATTTGCTTGGTATTTGAAGCTGCTGGGGCCGAGCATGAAGTGGTGACTGAGCGTAAAGGTGTCGGCACGTTTACCATTCACTTTGAAGGCAAGGCTGCTCATGCGGGGAATCATTACGCCGATGGTTGCAATGCTAATTTGGCGGCGGCACAGATGCTGATTGCCTTGACCGATTTAACGGATCTGGCTGCTGGTAGCACCGTAAATGTTGGAAAAATTTCGGGAGGGATAGGTGCCAATACGATTTCACCGAAAGCTTCAATTGTTGTTGAGCTGCGCTATACCCAAATCAAGGAACGAGACCGTTTACTTGCCGGACTTGAACGCATTGTCGCCGAGCCAAAGGTTGCCGGTGTAATCGCTTCGCTGGAAGGGGGGATCCAACGCGATGTGATGCAGGCATCCGCTGAGCAAGCTGAATTACTATCAACGATAGCCGAAATTTTAGATTATCCATTAAAAACCGAGAAGCGAGGTGGGGTGAGTGATGCTAACATCGTGTCGTCAGCCGGGGTGGCGACTCTGGATGGTTTTGGGCCGTATGGTGATGGTGACCACACGGTTCATGAACGCGCCAGTAAACAGAGTTTTGTGCGACGGATCGACGAGGTCACTAAAATCTTGTTAGCTTTTAATGCGAATGCTTCGCTATAGGTGCCGGAAGATAACAGTGTTTTTAGCATTGTAAATGCTAAAAACAGATCAGTGACGGGGCTATTGTTCTAATACTCACGATTGGCCAAAACGAGTTTGAGCGGCCACTTATGCAACGGTGTTTGGAATTAGCGTTAGTATGGAATCGTTGACGGTGACGCGCTTAGCATGGGGGCTGGAAGCGAGTTCAGCCCTCGCTTTTTGTGGGTGGTTTTGAGTTCTGTATTCATGTTTTTTAGTACTTGGGTATTTGACGCCAGTTTACCAGGGAGTGGCATAATAATTTGGACACTGATGGGTGACACGAGGATTTGAGAGGTTTTAATTCAGTGAACTCAATCTGTTTTGTTACCGCATTGACAAGCTATACATCCTGCTGAATCGTTGTATTTGTCATTTTAGCGATGAGTCCACCAACTCGTTTGCGCATCTCACGTCTATCCACAATCATATCTAGAGCACCATGCTCTAAGAGGAACTCACTCTGCTGAAAACTCTCGGGTAATTTTTCTCGAACGGTTTGCTCGATAACACGACGCCCCGCGAATCCGATCCTTGCTTTAGGCTCGCCAATGTTAATGTCACCCAACATAGCTAAGCTAGCTGAGACACCACCAAAAGTTTGATCTGTTAGTACCGATATGTAGGGGAGTTTAGCCATTGATAATTGATTCAAGGCAGCGCTGGTTTTGGCCATTTGCATCAGAGCCATTAGCGACTCTTGCATTCGAGCACCGCCACAAGCAGAAAAGCATACGAACCCACAATTTGCATCAATGGCAGCGTCAACTGCCTGAACGAAACGAGCCCCTACAACTGACCCCATCGACCCTGCCATAAATGAGAACTCGAATGCGCAGGTCACAACAGGTATCCCCATTAGTTTTCCTTTCATCACCACGAGCGCATCTTTTTCTCCGGTGCTTTTTTGAGCTAGAGCAAGGCGTTCCTTATATCGCTTCAGATCCTTAAAATTTAGCAAATCTTTCGGTTCATGTTCACTGCCAATTTCAGTTCGTTCCCCTTTATCCAGAAAACTTTCTATTCGTTGGCGTGCAGCCATCCGCATGTGGTGTTCACATTTTGGACACACCGCCAGATTCTTTTCAAGAGCTATACGGTATAAGATCTGATCACAAGAAGGGCATTTAGTCCATACTCCCTCAGGAATCGACGCTTTACGTGTACGAATGATGTTCTTCTTCTCTAGTAGCTTTTCTAGCCAACTCATGGGAAACCTTATTCAGATACCTTTAGTGAAGGGTATTGTATTAGCCTGTATTTGGTAATAAAGTGGCAATTATTGGTTTAATAATCCCACTTTATGGGACAAATGAGATGTTAGACAAGATTGAACAGCAGTGGTTAAAAAGCTTTCACTGTGTCTATGAGAACAATAGCTTTAAACGGGCTGCAGAATTTCTAGGTTTGCCGACATCAAATGTTAGTCGCCACATCGCTTTGCTGGAAGATCGACTGGATACACGACTATTTGACCGAACGACCCGCAGAATCGCTCCAACAGATGCGGGAGAACATCTTTATTTACGCACACAGCCATTGCTGGACAAGCTTAATGATGCTCTTGAGGAAGTGACTCAGCACTCTCATCAGGTTATGGGTCAGCTGAAAGTCTTAATGCCTGATTCGCCTGCTTTAGCCCAAGCATTGGTTTCTTTTTGTATCCAGCATCCCTCGGTTTCATTATGTTGTGATACCAGCATCAGTCCGAAAGAAGATTTACTTGATGGATTTGACATCGTTCTAAGTTTTCATCGTGGGAAGCTCGAAGACAATAATTGGGTAGCGAAGGAGATTCAATGCTGGCCAAGTGCTGTAGTGGCATCCCCCAAAATCTTACAAAGCTTTCCTAGGCCTTTTCAGATTACCGATTTGAAACATGTTCCGTGTATCAGTAGCTTTACCGCGATAAATGGAACTCCGTGGATATTCAAAAACGCTAAAGGTGAGCTTATCACTCAAAAGGTACAGTCTTCCTTTAAAGTGAACAGCGGGCACCTTGCCAAAACAGGGGCAATATCTGGTTTAGGGTTTGCGATCCTACCTATCGAATTTTGCCAGACTGAGATATGCTCGGGCGCTTTGGAGGTGGTTGAGATGGAGTATCAGCCTGATAATTTAGTGCTGTATGCTTTTTATTCTTCTCGAAAGCACTTGGCTAAAAAAATTCCGATGTTCATTGAGCATCTCAAATACCACGCAAATATAGCCAATTGAACCTAAAGTACAATCCTAAAGGCTAGGGTTAGAGCACGCTGACAATCCTTAGTATGTTCTTTTTCTAGCTTAGTATGGGCCGAAACGTGTTTTTATGTCCTAGCCAGCTTGCTGGCGAATTGATGCAGAGCTCATCGATCTAACTACCGGTAAGCTTTGATAGTCCTATGCACTTTCTAAATACTCCAAACACTGTGCTTGTTCGCGTCATTATTAGTATGTAAGCTCTTAGCCTACCCATTGAATAGAGATTGTGACCGCGAGATTCTAATTGACCCTTTGTTCACTTAATTAGCATTTGAGTGCTACGTCCCGAAATGGTTCCGACTGACTCGTTTTTTGGACAATGGTGAGCTAGTGAAAGCGGCAACTTAAGAGTGAGCCTGATTACCTAGAGTATTGAAAAATATCTAATCTGACGACTAAGTTCAGCATGAATAGTCTCTTCCATGATTATCCTGATAATCTCGTAATACTTATGCTACTGATATAATCTTTGTACCATCAGCCCCTGCAATTTCAAACAATAGCTTTGCAATGCTGTTTAGACATAATACTGGGTATTTTGACGCTTCATTAGCTAACAGCCAGATGGTTCTTGTTATCCCATTAATAAAACCAACATAATTTCCCAGTTCGCATTTACCGAATGCAATTGTAGCTAAAGGAACTGGTTTGTCTTTCCCAAAAATGACCCCCTTTTCAGCTTCGCCATATTTGTAGTCATCTTTCCAAGCACTTTTTCCTCCATAAGCCAATTTGGGTTCGGGGTGATATGGCTCAGATTGCCAAAGTTTTAATAATTTTTGTGCCTCTACAAGGCGTTGTTGCTTAAATAGGATTGAACCTTTCAGCCTCTCTGCGATCTGATCGTTAAACCACTATAGTCAGGTCGTATCATGGGTAAAGCAAAAGGCAACATCGTCAACTGGAAGCAATACAACAAGGCCTTAACCCAGCGAGGCTCAATAACTTTTTGGCTGGATGACGCTGCGATAACACACTGGCACGAATAAACTAGACACCCATTCTAAAAAAAACCTTTCACACTCTCGATAGCCAAGATTACGCTTTTAAATCCCATCACCTTCGCCGAGTAGCGCAAATGAACAAGGGAGCAAAGTTGAAGTTTGTTTGAGCGTAGTGTTTACTTCAACGCCCTTGAGAATAAGCAACGCAGGGTTTAAGAAGATGCAGGGCGAGCTTTCTTTTTGCTTAGCTAAGCTTTTCTCGTTGAAGCTTAATGACGTCGCCGTAGGCGAAAGCTTTTACCCCGTTGCTAACACAGGGCGGGGCAGCGATGAGATAACTCATGGGTACAGAACGATTCATTCACGGCTAAAGAATAAACTAGACATCCATTCTAAAAACAATATCTAGAATCGAACGAACCCAGTTGTAACGTGAAATATTCCCAAGAGGAGGTTCGACCGGAAGATTCGCTAGTGACAATAGTTGGTAGATAGTTTCGAGTGACTGGAATGTATCGTTCAGGGCATTTGCCCTGTGATGGGCGTGCAGTACATCGCTCACGTTGGGAGGCTCACTATCAAACTTTATATCTGACATATCAGCGCTTGTTCCTAAGTTGGCTGCGCCTAAATTCCTTAGCGGATTCCAGCCATTTGGGTTGCTTTAAGTTGTATACAAACCATCTGATGAATTTTTCAGAATAACGAGGTCTTCCATCAATAACCCAACGCATATCGGACTTTGTCTGATTATTAATTTTGTGTTTATTCAGCACGGCCTGAAAAGCGCCACTCTTAATTGAAATGGTTGCTTGCCGTTTGTTTATTTCATCAAGAGCCTCGTTCATATGGTAGGGGTGAGTAGCATCTGGGTCCTTAGTCTTCGTGATGATAACAGCTCCTTCACCGACATCTCCAACACTAAGCGACAGATCACTTTCATCTTCCCGCTTAACGAGAGCAAGCCTGTAATCAATAGGAATTGAGAACTCTGTAGAATCAATTTTTTTCGATGTTTCGTCAAAACGTTGAATGAATTTAGCTACTGATTGAGCAGCATATTTACCATACAACTTTTGAATTAATGCTACTTCTGGAGCGGGGCCATCTACTACCAAACTCAGCATACCCACACTTTGTCCAGCAAGAGGTGCATTCCCCATTTCGTTCCTATAACGTGTTTGATAGTTCAGAACGGTTGCTTGAAAAAGTCGGGATAATTGTGGCTGTAACTCTGGTATCAGCAAATGGATGGCGTGGTCACGTAAATCAATAATCGTCTCTAAATTTATTCTGACGGGATCTTTTTCTTGCAGCCTCCGTTTAACCGCATCTGAAATGGATATACTTTTATCCCCATCGTAAAAGATTCTTTCATACCCTTCAGCCTTGAGGACCTCTGCTTTAAGTAGCAGCTCCCAAGCATTGACCATCATGATTGCAAAGGCTTCAACGCGATTTTTCATACTAGGTCGGTTATATACCTCCAGCGCCAAAGTGAAAGCATCGAGGCTCCGACTAACCAGTTTGTCGTGAAACTGCTCTTCAGGTGTTTTCTGCTTAACCTTTGCTGACTGACTCATTACCGCAAGGAATGCGTCATTTGATAAGGCGCTTATCCCTTCAATACGGTATTTGGTACGCGAACCAGCATGATAAACGTACTTATCAAGCAACTTCTCATTAATGTACTTGTTGATGGAGTTTTTACTATACGTGGTGCGTTGGGCTACCATCTCAGCGGTAAAGGTAGTGCCGTTGTCTTCATACTCCCTTAAAACATCAGCCAACGCGATCTGGTTATTATTCCTTGCCAATTAATTCACATCCTTCTGTAGGTTTTGATAGAAGTGTACTGGTCAACCCAAACTGGACTAAGTCAACAGGCAAGTACCTACCAAAGCTAGTTCAGTCATGCGATAAAATAAACTGATAAAATAAACTAGATACCCATTCTAAAAACAAAACTAACAATAACACCTTTTCGCGACACTTACCTAGGCTAAAGCTCAAAAAACTAAGCAATTTAACGACATAAGTTTAATTGCGTGCTGAAAATAAAAATAAACTAGACACCCATTCTAAAAACAAAAACATTTCACACTCTCGATAGCTAAGATTACGCTTTTAAATCCCATCATCTTCGCCGAGTAGCGCAAATGAACAAGGGAGCAAAGTTGAAGTCTGTTTGAGCGTAGTGTTTACTTCAACGCCCTTGTGAGTGAGCAACGCAGGGTTTAAGAAGATGCAGGGCGAGTTTTCTTTTTGCTTAGCTAAGCTTTGCTCGTTGAAGCTTAATGACGTCGCCGTAGGCGAAAGCTTTTACCCCGTTGCTAACCCAGAGCGGGGCAGCGATGAGTTAGCCCATGGGTACGGAAATGGCTAAAAGACGGTCGAAATTTAATCTATTGTGCAAACTTTGTTGTTTGCCGACAATAAGAGCCTTTGTGATTAAACGATAACGGCAAGCGATGCTTGCCGTTGATTTAGTTTGACTGACGTTGGTGTAAACGTACGTTCAGCATTCGCAAGGTTGCTTGAATACCCGCAAATACCTGGTTTGAGTTGATTCCGCGCGTATGGAACTGTTTGTTTTCATCGCGCCATTGAATCACACATTCGGTTAAAGCGTTGGCTTGACCGCCCGGTGGGATGCGTACTTCATAATCAAGCAGCTCAGGCATGCTCAACTTAGCTTCTGATAAAGGATAAGTTAAGGCCTTCATAAAGGCATCAAAGCCACCATTACCATGGCCAGAGCTTTTATAGATCTCATCTCCAATTCGCAGACGGATGTTGGCCGAAGACTCGAGATCTAAACCACTGGTAATTGAACAGTTAAGCAACTCAATGTGAGCAAAATCGTTACTCTCCATGATGTCTGCAATAATAAAGGGTAGGTCGTCGGGCGTAATGGTCGCCTTCTGGTCACCAAGTTGAACAATCTTTTGGAGTAGTTTCTTTTGATTTTCGGGAGACAGCTCGATCTCCATCGCTTCTAAATTCTTCACGATAGAAGCTTTGCCGGCCATCTTGCCCAGCGCATATTTTCGCTCGCGGCCAAAACGTTCGGGGCTTAATTCGGTAATATATAAGCCCCCTTTATGATCGCCATCGGCATGGATCCCAGCGGTTTGGGTAAACACATCGGCTCCTACAATAGGCGTATTGGCAGCTAAACGTTTACCGGAAAAGCTCTCAACTAATTTAGCAATATTGTGGATCTCTTTCTCATCAATATTAAGTTGAAAGCCGAGTTTATCTTTAAGGACCACCGAGACTTCGGCCAGCGAAGCATTACCGGCGCGTTCGCCCAAACAATTCATGGTGCAGTGCAGGGCTGCGACCCCCGCCTCGGCGGCGGCCATACTATTGGCTGTTGCCAGACCATAGTCATTGTGGGGGTGAAAATTAAATTTGATTTGTGGGAAGCGAGTAATCATCTCTGAGATACTGATATACACTTCTTTGGGTGCCATCACACCTAAGGTGTCTGGCAGCATGAAGTGCTCAATGTCGAGGTTGCTGAGCGCTTCTACCAATTGAAAAACATAGTCGGGGCTATCGGCGTAGCCATTTGACCAATCCTCTAAGTAAACATTGACCGATAAACCTTGGCTTTTGGCATAGTCTACGGTTTGTTTGATATCGATAATATGTTGTTCAAGGCTTTTACCTAACTGATTGGTACAGTGGTTTAAGCTGCCTTTGGTAAGCAAGTTGATGATTTTTGCACCTGAGTCTACGATCCAGTCGACACTCTTAGTGTGGTCAACAAAGCCCAGAATTTCGATTTGCTGTAAATAGCCAGTGGTTTTTGCCCAAGCGGTGAGTTGTTGTACCGCTGCCTTTTCGCCTTCTGAGACACGTGCCGAAGCGACTTCGATGCGGTCAACTTTTAGTGATTGGAGTAAGGCTTTGCCAATACTGACTTTTTCTTGTGGAAAATAAGATACACCTTGAGTTTGCTCGCCATCGCGTAGCGTGGTATCCATGAGTTGAATTGAGCGGTTTTGCTCCATAAAGCCGATCTCTCAGTAAAGAATTAGCTTAAAGAAGTAGGCGCAACCTGAGCTGCGCCTGCTAGATAACGATTGATGTACAAAACGGTACATCGTTGATTAGGCGTTAGGCCATAACCAAGGAAGTTGTTGTTTGTGTTTGGCTTCAAATTCAGAGATCTTGTCTTCGAATTTTAAAGTCCAGCCAATGTCGTCTAGACCTTTAGATAAAGTCTCTTTACGGAATGGGTCCACATCAAATGCTATTTCTTTACCGGCAGGGGTTTGAATGACTTGATTCTCTAAATCAATGGTAATTGAAATCCCAGGGGCCGCTTCGACTTCATCCATTAATGCTTGTAATGTTTCAGCATCAACGATGATTGGCAATATGCCATTTTTAAAGCAGTTACTAAAGAAAATGTCAGCGTAGCTAGTTGAAATAATAGTATTAAAACCGTAATCGGCAATTGACCAAGGTGCGTGCTCACGTGAGCTACCACAACCAAAGTTATCCCCGGCGATTAGGATTTTTGAACCTTTAAACTCGGGTCGGTTTAATTCAAACTCTGGGTTGTCAGAGCCATCTTCTAGGTAGCGCCAATCGTGGAAAAGGTGAACGCCAAAACCGGTACGCTCCACTTTTTTCAAAAATTGCTTGGCAATGATTTGGTCTGTATCTACGTTGCTACGATTCATTACCGCAGCAACAGAGCTGTGTTTTTTATATGCTTGCATCATAAACTCCAAAAATTTCACTCACATTGATTAATCAACGTGTTTACATTATTTCCAAGTACGTAAATCGACGAACTTACCTTCAATGGCCGCTGCTGCTGCCATTGCGGGTGATACAAGGTGGGTTCGCCCCCCTTTACCTTGTCGTCCTTCGAAGTTTCTGTTTGAAGTTGATGCGCAACGCTGTTCAGGTTGAAGATAATCACCATTCATCGCGAGACACATTGAGCAGCCTGGCTCACGCCATTCCCAGCCAGCTTCGATAAGCACTTTATCAATGCCTTCTTTTTCAGCTTGTTCTTTCACAGGGTAAGAACCTGGTACCGCAATCGCTTGCACACCTGATGCTACTTTTTTACCTTTAGATACAGCGGCAATGGCACGGAAGTCTTCGATACGGCCATTGGTGCATGAACCCACAAATACAACATCTACCGGAAAGTCGGTCATTTTCTTACCGGCTTCTAAACCCATGTAGCTAAGCGCACTTTTAGCCGCTAAAGATTTAATTGAATCTTCGATTTGAGTCGGATCTGGAATTGGTTGATCCACTGGTAGTACTTGCTCTGGTGAAGTACCCCAAGTCACTTGTGGCGCAATTTCTGCTGCGTTTAATTCTACTACAGCGTCGTACTCGGCACCTTCGTCGGTGGTCAATGACTGCCAATAGGCAACTGCTTGATCCCAGTATTCAGCTTTAGGAGCGAACTCTTTGCCCTTGAGGAAATCAAAGGTTTTTTGGTCTGGTGCAATCAAACCCGCTCGTGCTCCACCTTCAATGGCCATATTACAAACGGTCATGCGGCCTTCCATCGAAAGAGCTTCAATTGCAGAGCCTGCAAATTCGATGACGTAACCGGTGCCTCCGGCAGTACCAATTTTACCGATAATGGCCAACACAATGTCTTTGGCGGTGACAAACTCGGGTAACTCACCATCCACTTTCACCAGCATAGTTTTTGATTTGCCTTGTTGGATGGTCTGAGTTGCCATAATGTGTTCAACTTCAGAAGTACCAATACCGAAGGCGAGGGCGCCAAAGGCTCCGTGAGTTGCGGTGTGACTATCACCACAACAAACCACCATGCCGGGATGAACAAATCCGTGCTCTGGTACAACGATATGAATTACACCGTTGTTAGCATTGTTCATGTCGTACAGATTAATGCTGTTATCGGCACAGTTTTGCGCCATCACTTGAATTTGTTTCTTGCCAATCGGATCAGGGAGCGTTGCTCGGTCGGCTGCTTTGGTTGGAACACAGTGATCCATTGTTGCCAGAATGCTGTGGGGATTACGAACTGGGCGATTCGAGATGCGTAAACCTTCGAAGGCTTGCGGGCTTGTTACTTCGTGCATGAGGTGACGATCAACAAAAAGGATAGATGCGCTACCTTTAGGTTCGTGGACTACATGCGCGTCCCAGATCTTTTCGTACATTGTTTTTTTCATTGCTTCCTTTACACCCTGTCTGTTGCTCTCACTCGCGCTGTTTTTATTCTTTGTCAAGCTTTAAGCGACTACTAGTAAACTTAAACTGTCTATTTTTTCTGTCTGCAAATTATGCTCATTAGGTAAATTAGACGACCAAATCAGCATAATTAAGACTGTTCATCATAAAACAACATGCTAGGTGCAGCAAGGGGCTGCACCGAATCAATGCGTGATTATTCGCGAACTTGCTGTTTTGCCAAATGAAAGCGCTGTCAGTCATAAAATTAGCAAATAATCGTGCTTTGTTAGTGAAAACTTAACTAGCTTTTGTTTTCATCACTGTTATTGACGGAAAATAGGCCTTTGCAGCTTGTTTTTAGTGCTAAAACGCCAAGGAGTTTGGATGAAAGGTTTTAAATTAGGTCTAATCAGCGCTGCCTTAGTCATGTCCGCAGGTTCGGCGAACGTATCAGCGGCAATGATTAAAAGTCCCCTTTACTTGAATTACGCTGACAGTGGTGTGAATGCCGCACAACGTTTAAAGTTTTCAGGTAAAAGTCGCTATAAGATCACGCTACCGTTTGAAAAAGGCATTTACAAAATTCAAGTTTCAGACCAAGGGCAAAGTTGTGGACTTCGTTTTGGGCCAGAAGATGGTAGCAAGTTTGCTTTTTCTAAGCCTCTAGCGCTGAACGCATGCGCTAATGACCGTTATTTTGAGTTGAATATTCGCTTCGCGGGAAATTATGAACTGATTTTAGATAACTCACAAAGCGATAAACCAACGCTACAAGTGGCACGTAAGGCCAAGGCCTCAAGTTTTAAACGTAGCCCCCCTGCAGTTGACTGCATTCAGTGGGACGGGCAGCCAATTACGGTTGATGTAAGTTCTACTTTTAATAACGGTCAATTGGTGAAAGATTTTTATTCGGGCCAAACTCAGACGGTGACGAATGGTCAAGTGAGTATGCAGCCCGACCCCGCCAGCGGGGGACTGCTGTTATTAGAAGCTGCTGATGGCAAAGCCAGTGAGTTTTCTTGGGACAATGCTAGCGTTTATTTCATTATGACCGATCGTTTCAATAATGGGGATACGAGTAACGACTTTCCTTTTCATCGTAAAGCAGACGGCAAGCAAGAAGCCGGTACTTTTCAAGGTGGAGACTTTAGCGGCATCACTGCCAAACTGGATTACATCAAAGATCTTGGCATGAACGCAATTTGGGTCACTCCCATTGTTGAGCAAATTCATGGCTTTATTGGTGGAGGCGATCACGGTCGTTTTCCATTTTATGGCTACCATGGTTATTGGGCCTTAGATTTTACCAAGATAGATCCGAACCTCGGCAGCGAACAAGATTTTGGACGTTTCGTTGATGAAGCTCATAAACGAGGTATTCGCGTGCTGGTTGATGTCGTCATGAATCATGTTGGCTACCCAACGCTGGATGATATGCAAACTATGGGCATTGATGCCTTAGCGCCCCATGCGCCAGTACCTAAGCAATGGACCGATTGGCAGCCAGATTTGAGCAAGGGCCAAAATTGGTATCGCTACACTAATTTTATTCGTTGGAGCTCTAGTGAATGGGTCGATAAATGGTGGGGCCCGGATTGGGTTCGTAGCGGTATGGCGGGTTATACGGCGCCAGGGGGGGATGATATCATGATGAACTTGTCAGGGCTGCCGGATTTAATCACCGAAGGAACCAAGTCGGTGAGTTTGCCACCATTTCTTAAACATAAAAAAGATACCAAAGCCGTCGAACGTGAAGGTTATACGGTGTCGGACTACTTGATTGAATGGCATACCAATTGGGTTCGTGACTATGGTGTTGATGGCTTTAGAGCGGATACAGTGAAGCATGTTGAGCCTGAGGTTTGGGGTAAACTCAAGCAAGCTGGAGTTGAAGCTTTGGCTGATTGGAAAGCCAAACACCCGGATAAAAAATTAGACGACAAACCCTTTTGGATGGTCGGTGAAGTTTGGCATCATGGAGCCTATAAAGATTTTTATTTTGATAATGGCATGGATAGTTTAATTAACTTCGAATATGGCGGTGGTAAAGCGGCGCTGAAAGGGGCGCAATGTCTTCCCCAAAACGAAGGTATCTATGCTAGTTACGCGAAAGAGATTAATCGAGACCCTGACTATAACTTGCTCACCTATATCAGTTCACATGATACCAAGTTGTTCTATTCCAATTATGAAGATTTAACGCTACAGGCTGGGGCCGGAACGGCCTTGATGATGATGCCCGGTGGTATACAGCTTTACTATGGAGATGAGAGTGCCCGCCCACGAGGGACTCAATCCGATGCCTTTGATGCGCCTACGCGCTCATTTATGAACTGGCAGCAAATTACTAAAGAAGCGGATCGACAAGCGTTACTGAAACACTGGCAAACGCTGGGGCAATTCAGGAAACGTCACGTAGCCATTGGTGCAGGAGAACACCATAAGATAAGTGATAAACCCTATGCATTTAGCCGCAGCAAGGGTAATGATAAGGTTGTAGTGGTGTTTGCGGGGCTTCAGTAGTCACTCTCACTTAAATTTGAAAAAAGCGGCTTAATTGAGCCGCTTTTTTATTTGAAATAACTCATTAATTGCGCAGCCATTGCTTGACTGGAAATACGTATGCTAACGAGTTGTTGTTGGCGCTGGACTGGTTGTTACCTCTTAAAAAGATATCATTTCACAGTCGCAATCTCGTTTGTAAGAGGATGCGCTGCTTGCGACTCCGACGAAAATTATGATGCTGCTAAGCACGATGCTTGGGTTTAGCGAAGTCTATTGCTTGTCTTTCTTTCAGAAGGAGACTGGAGCGTTTACATGGCAGTAGAAAAGCCTGATAAATAGTTAAGGAGTATTTATTGTTGGCTATCATTCAATAAAGTTTGGATATCTTCAAATTTCAGTTTCTTCTTCTCGTTCGTCATAAGTGAACTTATATCAATTGTTTTGCTTATCCAGTCATTTTTTCCAGTTATTAATTCGTTTGACAATGAAGATACATTTTTTTTGGCAAGAGTTGATTATGCAAACTACGCTTTAGGTTTTACACCTACTAAGACAAGCGCTTGAATATTATTTGAATACGAATAGTTCAATAATTAAACAGGTGAAGCATTGGTTTTATATCCGCACCGCTTTAAATGGAGTCAATATGTTTATATTTTTTAAAAATGTACTCGTGTCATCGCTCTGGTATTAACCACTGTATTTTGTATGAGTATGTTTGCTCGCTCTTAATGTCAGAGTGAAATTGTGAATATTTTCGCTCAAATTTCGCTTAAACATTACTCATTTTTTACTCTCAAAATCAGTGAGTTAACCGCGCATCTTTGAATAACGGATGACTATAGAGTTGTGCCGTTCGATGAATAAGCACTCATGCTTTTGTCCTGCCATTCATGTGCTGCTGGGGGAAATGCTACTTATTGTTAATTACGGTGTGAATTTTTATTTAATGACCAAATGATTATTAAAAGGGATGAGAGTTTATTACTCTATATGTCAATAAAAGTGGAGTTATATCGTGTTTGGATTTTCTAAAAAATTATATTTAGGTTTTTCGGTGGTGCTTATTCTTCTCTGTGTCGTGGGAAGCAGTGCTTATTTTGCCCTAATAAATGCGTCATCGGGATTTGAAGATTACCGATCTTTGGCTCGAGCCACTAATGCTGTCAGCCGTATTCAGGCTAATATGCTGATGGTGCGAATGAATGTGAAAGATTTTATTACGACCTCGGCCCAAAAAGATAAAGATGAGTTTGAATCGTATTGGCAGAAAACTCAAAACTATATGAATGAGGCAAAAGGAATTATTTCTGACTCTAAACGTATTGGGGTTATTAAGGATATTGATGGTTTGCTTAATGAATATAAAGCAGGTTTTTCACAGGTTGTTGTTCTTAAGGAACAAAGAAATGCACTGGTCAAAAATGTTTTAGATATCAATGGTCCTTCAATTGAAAAAACACTGACTAAAATACTAATGTCAGCAGCAGCTGAAGAAGATATGCATGTTGCACATAAAACTGCATTAGCGACTCGCAGTTTATTATTGGCTCGATTATATGTTGTAAAATTTTTGATTTCTAATGAGCAATCTGATGTTGATCGAATACATAAAGAGTTTTCTGATATAGATATGGAAATCAATAAGTTGGCTGATTCTTTGCAGGGTCAAGTACAGGCGGAATTGCTCAAGGATGCACAAAAAAGTATCAGCGAATATGAGACAGTGTTTGATGAGGTTGTTCAGGCAATAGCTGATCGTAATGTAATTATTAATGGCACACTAAATCGAATTGGTCCATCGGTTGCAAAAATGACAGAAGATCTAAAACTGTCGATTAAGAAAGATCAAGACATCCTTGGTCCTCAATTGCAAGAAAGTAATCATAGTGCAGTCGTTATTATCGAGAGCATTGTGGCTGTTGCTTTAATCTTTGGTATTGCTATTGCCTTCTTTATTACTCGTTCGACAATGAATAGTTTAGGCGGTGATCCGTTATTGGTCACAAATATTGTTAGGCGTGTTGCCGAGGGGGATTTAGCGGTTGATTTACCCAGTCATAATGAACTCGATACTAGCTTGTATGCTGGTGTACGTATCATGGTTAAAAGTTTGCAAGATAAAGCAGTTCTTGCTCAGAAAATAGCTGATGGGGACCTCTCTTCTAAGATTGTGTTAGCGTCTGATAAAGATGTATTAGGCCTTGCTTTGCAAGAAATGGTACAGAACTTAAATGATATCTTAAGTGAGATCCAAAGCTCGGGAGATCAAATTGCAGCTGGCAGTGCAGAGGTCTCAAGTGTAAGCCAGTCACTTGCACAGGGGGCTACAATACAAAAAGATAGCTTACAAACCATTTCTGTAGCATTAGAGCAGTTGTCAACACAAACAGGCTTAAACGCAAATGGCGCCAATGATGCTCGAAAATTAGCTGAGACGGCTCAGCAAGCGGTATCTGATGGGCAGAATCATATGAAAGAGATGGTTGAAGCGATGAGTGAGATTAAGGAAGCGGGTGAAAGTATCGCCGTGTTTATTCAAACTATTGATGGCATCGCAGAGCAAACAAATCTACTCGCTTTAAATGCAGCGATAGAAGCGGCACGAGCAGGAGAGCAAGGTCGAGGGTTCGCAGTTGTTGCCGATGAAGTGAGGGGGTTAGCTTCGAGAAGTACCCAAGCGGCATCAGAAACCGCTAAATTGATACAGTTGTCATCAACTAAAACACTCAACGGTGTTGTGATTGCAGAAAAAACAGAGAAAGCACTGCTCGCTGTGTTTAGCGGTATTAACGAGACCACTGATTTGGTGGCGGGCATTGCTGCGGCCAGCAATGAACAAGCACTTGCGGTTGATGAAGTAACCCAATCAATTGCATCGGTTGGAGATGTTGTTGATCAAAATGCAGCAGCTTCGGTTGAAGGAGCCGCAGCAGCCGAAGAGTTAAGCGGTCAAAGTATTGCGATGAAAGAGGCATTGGCTCATTTCACCTTATAATAAATGATGGGAATAAAACGAATAGAATAAAATGGGTGCTCTTCTTAGTAGGTTTGAGAGCACTCATCATTCTTTGTTCGCTAATTTTGATTAGATGTTTAGGATATCATCCAGACGTCTATCAAAGTGAATTGCCAGTTGAGGCAATGTTATATTTCAATTCGGAATTGGCATTGTCCATTTACTGCAATTTACTATGCCTGCATAAAGAAGCTTAAGAACCTGCTTTAATCAGGTAACTCCGCTTTTATATGACATGATTATCGATACTTTTTTTACGATTTAATGTTAGCTCGCCATCGATGTGGATGTCTCGCTGTGGGAAAGCAATTACAATATTTTGTTCTGCAAATAGTTCATCGATCCGAAAGCGGATTTCACTGCTTACCTGTCTAAGTTGCCCTTCCATGTTGGCGTCCATCCAGAAGTACACGATAAACGCTAAAGCATTGTCACCAAAATCATTAAATATCACCGTTGGTGCGGGGGTCGTCAGCACTGAAGTTTGTTCTTTTACTGCTTGTTCTATCAGTTGAGCGACTTTTCGGCAAGGAGAGCGATAGGCTACGCCAATGCTAATTGAAGTGCGAGTTTTGTTGTCAATGAGAGTCCAATTAACCACGGTATTTTCAAGTAATTTACTATTCGGAATGAGCAAGTGGACGCCATCAGTGCGTCGGATCCGAGTGGAGCGGGTATTGATGGCCTCTACATTCCCTTTTACATTATCGACTTCCAAAAAATCACCAATTTTAATCGGTCTCTCCCACATTAATATCCAACCGCTTATAAAGTTATTGATGATATTCTGAGCACCAAAACCGACGCCAATTGCAACCGCACCAGAGAGAAAGGCAAAAGCAGTAATCGGGACATTGATCAAATCTAGAGTGGTGATCCCCATGACTAATATACCGAGTACATAGGTGATGCGCGTGACTAAATGAATTAAATCAGGGGCGACTTTTTGCCGAGTCATGCGATTTGTGAGTAGCTTTACAATGGTTCTAAGGGATAAATACCCAACGAATAACAAACAAGGAATGATGAGCAAGTCACCAGCACTAATTGCTTTGTCTTGAATGTGGAATATAGGTGTCTTCAGTAAGCTTGCTAAACTGTCAATGGTCACGGACTATCCTTGTGAAAAATTTGTAGCCGCGTCGGGACGGCCTTTGCCTGTATCTAGCAGCATCTATAAATCAAAGTTAACTTGTAATCAATTGTGTCTAGTTTAAATAAGATGCTAGAGTTGTGAATTAATTTTTACTGCGTGAATGAGTCAGTATTGTGTTATGAACTATTTAAGTCAATTTGTCCAAAATAAACTAGTGCTAACCGTTGGGGTGATTCTTTTTACCTTCCTGGTCAAATTTGTTGCTGTTAAATTGATAGATAAACAGCAAAAAAATAATGGTAAGGACCATCGAGACCTGATTAGTAACGTTAAAAATTTTCTTATTTTCATATTAGTCTTATTGCTATTCAATTTATGGGCTGGCGAATTGCAAAAATTTGCATTTTCTTTAGCGGCATTTGCAGTTGCGATAGTGCTAGCAACCAAAGAGTTTATTCAATGCATCATTGGTTTTTTCTATCTGATGTCAACTCGTCCCTTTCGGGCGGGGGAGTGGATCCAAGTTGATAACACTGTAGGGGAGGTTTCCCAATTGGATTGGATAAAAACCACAGTATTGGAAATTAATATCAATACTTATCAATACACAGGTAAAACCCTGTTTATTCCCAATAATAAATTAATTACCAGCACAATCAAAAACTTAAACTTTATGAAGCGTTATGCGGTGCATCATTTTGTGCTGGTGCGAGATACCATGATTAACCCTTTTAGTTTTGTTGCTCAATTGGCTGAAAATGCTGAAAGCTACTGTAATGACTTTGAAGACGTCGCAGCTCGTTACAACCAGTCTATCGAGCGAAAAATGGGGGGCGCAATCGTTGGGCCGAAACCGCAATTGGAAGTTGGCACCACTGAACTTGGTTATATGAAAATAGAGTTTACAGTGTTTTGTCCGACCGAAAAGGCAATGGAAATAGAGCAACAACTAACTGCTGATTTCATGCGTTTATGTTTGGCTGAGCAACAAAAACTAGGAGAAGTTTTGGCTAAATAAGAGGCCGCTTTTATAAAGCCTATTGAGATAGCGGGTCTTACTATCGATTGAAAGCCCTTTGTTGGGCTTTTTGTCTATGTGTGGTCGAGCACATCATAAGGGATGTGTTTATGCAGGGGGCTCTGCGGAGTCAAAACACTCAAAACAGACACATAGCGGTAAATCGTCGCTTTTATTCGCGCTTTGCGATGATCTTTTCAACGCTTAGTTGATGGTCGCTTGTACTAAGTTAAAGAATCAGGGATTATACGGAATTATTTTGTATGAACTGTTTTTATAGGTAGGCTGGTATGAGTGAGGCGGAAAATCGCCCTAGCAATTTCATTCGTCATATTATTGATGAAGATCTTAAGTCAGGAAAACACACTAGCGTTCATACGCGTTTTCCTCCAGAGCCAAATGGCTATTTACACATCGGCCATGCGAAGTCGATCTGTTTAAATTTTGGAATTGCTCAGGATTACCATGGCGCGTGTAATCTACGTTTTGACGACACGAACCCAGAAAAAGAAGATATCGATTACGTTAACTCGATCCAGCAAGACGTTAAGTGGCTAGGATTCGACTGGGATGGCGAGGTTCGTTATTCATCAAATTACTTTGACCAGTTGTATGGCTATGCGCTAGAGCTGATTGAAAAAGGCTTGGCTTATGTTTGTTTCTTAAACGGAGATGAAGCTCGGGAATATCGTGGCACCTTGAACAAGCCAGGGAAGAACAGCCCATATCGTGATACTTCGGTTGAAGAAAATTTAAGTCTGTTCGAAAAAATGCGCGCTGGTGGATTTAAAGAAGGCGAGTGTTCATTGCGAGCCAAGATCGATATGAGTTCATCGTTCATGTGTATGCGAGATCCGATCATTTATCGAATTCGTTTTGCTCACCACCATCAAACGGCAGATAAATGGTGCATCTACCCGATGTACGATTTTACGCATTGTATTTCTGATGCTATCGAAGGCATCACTCATTCGCTATGTACCTTAGAATTTCAAGACAATCGTCGTTTATACGATTGGGTATTAGAGAATATTACGATTGATAGCATTCCACATCAGTATGAATTTTCACGTTTAAATCTCGAATATACCGTGATGTCTAAGCGCAAGCTAAATACCTTGGTGACAGACCATCATGTAAATGGTTGGAATGACCCTCGTATGTTAACTATTGCTGGCTTACGTCGCCGTGGTTATACCTCAGCTTCTATTGTCGAGTTCTGTAAACGGATTGGTGTCACTAAGATGGAAAACATGGTTGAGATGCCAATGTTGGAAGCTTGTATTCGTGAAGACCTCAATACCAATGCACCTCGAGCGATGGCAGTATTGGATCCGATTAAAGTGGTGATTGAAAATTACCCAGAAAATCAAACTGAGAATTTGCTTGCACCAATTCATCCAAGCGAAGATCGGGGAGAGCGAGTCGTTCCATTTAGTCGAGAACTATATATTGAAGCGGAAGATTTCCGCGAAGAAGCCAATAAGAAATTTAAACGTTTAGTCTTGGGTAAAGAAGTTCGCTTACGTAACGCTTATATGATCAAAGCAGAGCGTTGTGACAAAGACGCAGACGGCAAAGTGACCACGGTTTATTGTAGTTACGATGACACGACGTTAGGTAAAAATCCGGCTGATGGACGCAAGCCTAAAGGGGTGATCCATTGGGTTTCTGCAAAACATGCTAAACCGGCTGAGATCCGTCTTTATGATCGTTTATTCACGGTGCCAAATCCTGCTGCGGAAGAGGATTTCACCAAAGTACTAAATCCTGAGTCCTTGGTCGTTAAAAAGGCTTTTGTAGAACCGAGTTTAATTGATGCGGTTGCCGAACAAGCCTACCAATTTGAACGTCAAGGTTATTTTTGTGCTGATAATGTTGATTCCAGTCGCGAGCATTTAGTGTTTAATCGCACCGTGGGTTTGCGGGATACTTGGGCTAAAACCGGTGAGTAATGCTTTTTGTCAGCTTACAACTCTCAATGATTTGAAGGAATTCTGTCGATGGGCAAGAACCAAATAGTTAGCCAAGCGGATGCCTTAAAAGGCCGAGAGGAGGCGATTTGCTTAGATGGCATTCATGCAGTAAACGGGAGTGATTACCTTGCTGGCGTTTCTAATGGCTTGAGCGAAGCCTATTTTGCTTTGGGTTGTTTTTGGGGCGCCGAGCGTTTGTTTTGGCAACAGCAGGGGGTGGTGTCCACAGCGGTTGGTTACGCGGGGGGCTACACGCCTAATCCTAGCTATGACGAAGTCTGTACTGGGTTAACTGCGCATGCTGAAGCCGTGCGAGTCATTTATGACCCAACGGTGATTACTTATCAAGCGCTGTTAACTTGTTTTTTTGAGCAGCATGATCCCACTCAGGGAATGCGCCAAGGTGGTGATGTTGGCAGCCAATATCGTTCGATGATTTTTACTTTGAGTCGCGAACAGGCAGCACTTGCGGAGCAAGCGCAACGAAGCTACCAGCAGGCATTGAACAGCGAGGGCTTGGCGAAGGCAATTAGTACTGAAATTGTTGAGTTTGATAAATTTTATTATGCTGAGTCAGAACATCAGCAGTATTTGCACAAGAACCCTAATGGCTATTGTGGTTTGGGTGGTTTAGGGGTTTGCCTACCGCCTTGGCTGCAATAAGACTTTGTTGGTTTAAAAAAGCAGCGTATACGCTGCTTTTTTTATTAGCGATGAGGTTAATACCAATCTGATTACTTATATGTATATGATTAATTTATTGCGCAGAATAAATCTGTCGATAACAAGGCATGCAACGCAGTAACTGGTGGCTCTAATTACAAGATACATTACGCAGTTAGCGCTGATTTAGATCCGCAAGAATGAACCGATAATGAGTTAGATTGGTATCAATCGAACTGTCGGAGAGTTATTTATTTTTAGTGGATATTCGCGACGTTATTCAGCTGATTCACCGAGAAATTTAATTTATGAGTGAGAGTACAAGGCGAGCTTTCGGGCTTAAGGCGACCAAATAAAACGATAGACAAAGGGGAGTAAGAACTCCCCTTTGCTTTGGACTAGCCGCGCAGTTTTAAGATACTAATTTGGTGGTTAATACCAAACTGTTCGGCTGCCTGTTTAAATCCGAGCTCCAAGCTTTCAAAACTCAAGCTTGATGTAAACTCCATACACAAAATGTCGCGTTCTTGCTCGATATTCCATAATACGGCTTCATCGGCAGTGGCACTTTGGAGTAATGGTAGAGCTTGGGTAATTGCTGCGCAAATTTTTGCTTTATATCTCATGAATCACCTTTAGGAAAGTAAACTTCGCAGACGGTCTACTTTCTAACATCTAGATATTAATCATTCCAAGGGTAATAGGGTGTAAGCAAATCAGGACTTTTGCCCTGATAACAGACTTCCGCAAACACGCCTGTCATCATCCATGACTGAATTATAATAAAGCAATTTGCCATTTAAGGCTGTGTAAAAGTTCGCAAATTATAATCAAAATGACACGATTGACTATTTCTTGAGCGTGATGACCTTTTTTTGTGACTGTAGGTCGATGATGTAGAACTGAAACTAAGCTAATCTTCGTCGATGTCAATTTCTGGAAGTAAGTGTAAAACTAAATTACTCAGAGTAGGAAAGCTATTTTCTTTTAAAATTTGGTTCTTTGCGGTGGTTGAAAATGGTAATAGTTCTAGCCAGCGTAATACCACCCAGCGTGGATCTTCATAGTCGAGATAATCTGGATGTTGTTTGTAGATTGGATGACGTTCAAGCACTTCTTTGAGTTTGCTTGTCATTTGTTGATTGTTTATTGCCTCCGAGCTGTCTTCCCACTCGGGGATTTTTAGAATGAGTCCACTAAGAAGGTTATCGTCAGCTTGGCTGATATCGGTGATAGAAACACGTTCGATAGCCTGAATGGAAATGCCTAACATCCCATCTTTTAACTGTTCAAAATCTTCGATAAGACAGAGTACACCGATGTCATTATCGGTGTTGTTGTGAGTTGGTTGGCATAATACAAATCCCTGTTGATTTTCACTTGCTAAGGCGACTAAGCGGAGATAACGAGGTTCAAAAATCCGCAGTTTACTTCGTCCGCCGGGCAGCATAAAAAGAGCTAAAGGGAATAAGGGTAGTCGCATAGTTCACCTAAATGGGGCTTGGCTTATTTGGTGCCTGTTGAGCTTTATGTTTTGGGTCAGGGGCAACGCGCGGTTGTCGCGATGCATATCGTTTAATCAGTTAAGCACACATATTGTAACTTTTCCTTGAAAGAATAAGAAACGAGTTTTCTACCGTACCGTTATTACTTGGATGTTTCCTCGGTGAAAAAACGATGAAATCCTTGTATCAACTAGGTTCACCGAGATATTTGGAATAAAATGAGTGATAAAGGAGTCATGTTGGCAAGGCTATTTTTGTTCAGGCATTGCAAATAGTCTGCCGGCTAATAAGTAGGGATTCCTCCCAAGTTCGCAGTAAAGGTGATTTGGTATGTTTTACAATGAGAGTTTTACGCCATAGCTAATGTCTGGTTGTCGAGATGAAGTCTAACTTGGGATGCGAGTATGTCATTGACTAAGAAATTGTATTTATGGGTATTATGAGATTTAAATAGTGTTTTGAGTATTTGTTTGTTCAATTTAATAATTCTTAGAGTTATTATTCTAAGGTCTATTGAGAGAGAGCCAATTATGCAACAGATCCATCGAGAGTTTGATCAGTTACTATCTCCGCTCGAACAACTTCAATCGCTGTGTGATAGATTACCTGATGCAGAACTAAGATCGCAGTTAATCAAACAAATTGCTTCAATCAGAGAGCAAAATGAACAAGCTAAACAAGAGCTATGTTCGCTGTTAAATCGTAATTCCTAGTGGTTGATATCTATCTGCATATCAATGTCCATAAATGGATCTTCTACTATAAATAGGTCTTCTAGTAGTACGTTATCCATGTTTATCGTTCCCTCGTAGAGGCTTGCCATTGACTGTATTTGATGCTGGGTTAAAAACTGGCGTTGTTCCTGAGTTAAACGACCAAGTTGGTCGGCGGTTAATAATTGGCTGATAAGCTGTTTGCTCTGTTCAAAATCTGTTTGTAAATATTGTTGGCGGGCTGAGCTAAGGCGCAGTTTCTGCTTCAGCTCCCATAGCTTGTAAGAGTTGTCCAAGGCATTGTCGGTCTGTGCTAGGGGTGGCATTGCTTGCTTGCTTGGGGAGATATCTGCCAAGGAGGGGGGCGTTTGGGGAACATCAGCTGCTTGACTGGTGTACCAAGCCCACGCCAAAGCAACATTCATCAGAATTAATAATGCTGCTAATAGTGGCATGGTGACTCTTTTTAAAGCCTTGTTTTCTTTTTCTTGTTGCCGTTTAGCGATGGCAATACTGAGCTTTTGAATCGCAAACTGCTGTTGATGAATCGTTTTTTTTAAACTCTGGATCAGTTGTTTATCTTGTTGATTGACCGCTAGGCTTAATTGCAGAGCCCCTTCACCTAAGATCAATTTGTGATAACTATTTTGGATCATCACCATTAGCGCCGCCGAACCACCTTTATCGGGGTGGCAACGCATCGCCAATTGCTTATATCGCGTTTTAATTTGTTGCTCGTCGGCATCTTCATTTAAAGCAAAAAGCTGGAAGTGAGTAGTCATTTAGCGTGTAACAATTCCATTTATACAGGCTATTAGAATACAAAGTTTTGTTGTGCTTGTCTTAATATTTAAATGTGTTGTTACTGAGGATTGATTTGTCGATATTCTCATATTTATGACGAATGACTGGCGGAACTGGTGTTTATCATTTATTGCTGAAGCCATGAACCAATGGGCGATGCTGGTTGTGTTCACGTCAAACTTTGTGCTTTGGCTTAATGCTCACTGATGTTGACAGATCCTTCGTCGGGGAGGAGAGGCGAGCCAGTTAGTGCTGATTTATTCGGCGTTGCTGGTGATTTATTTTGGTTGGCACACGTCAACGAGCCTGCCTTGTCTAAATATACAACAGCTCGCCGCAAAAACACGGATCAAAGTTTAACAGGCTCTAGTAGTTGCCACACTTTCTGGTAAAATCTTTGCGCAAATAATCGTTCCCTGTAAAACGCTCATCCTAATTACGGTTAGCGTCGCGTTTTCACTTTCTAAATAGGACTGTTTACCATGAGCCTCGCTGATAAAGTATTAGCAGTGAATAACGATCTTCCCATACGCACCGATAGCCCCGTTCACAGCGGTAAAGTTCGCTCGGTTTATTGGTTGACTGACGCCGATAGCAAACGGTTAATTTTAGAGAAGGGCTATGATGTTGCGCCTGACACTCCATTAGCGATTATGGTGATCAGTGATCGCATTTCTGCTTTCGACTGCATATGGCATGGCGAAGAGGGCCTCAAGGGCGTACCTGGCAAAGGGGCTGCTTTAAACGCTATTTCTAATTATTGGTTTAAGTTATTTAAACAACAGGGATTGGCCGATAGTCATATTTTGGATATTCCGCATCCCTTTGTTTGGATAGTGCAAAAAGCACGTCCAGTGATGATCGAAGCGATCTGTCGCCAATACATTACCGGGTCAATGTGGCGAGCCTACGAAAAAGGTGAACGAAACTTCTGTGGTATCAAATTACCCGAAGGCTTAAAACGCGATCAGAAGTTGCCAGAATTGCTGATTACCCCTTCGACTAAAGGCATTCTTAAAGGGATCCTTGGGGTGCCTGAAGCGGATGATGTGAATGTAACACGGCAAAATATTGCAGATAATTTTAGCGCCTTTAAGTTTCAATCGGCCGATGACATTAGTGTTTATGAAAACTTATTAAAACAAGGGTTTCAGCTGATTAGTCAAGCATTAAGCGAGGTTGATCAAGTGTTTGTTGATACCAAGTTTGAGTTTGGTTATGTGACGGATGCTGATGGAAACGATAAGTTGATCTATATGGATGAGGTTGGGACGCCAGATTCATCGCGGATCTGGGATGGCCCAGAATATCGCCAAGGAAAGGTTGTAGAAAATTCGAAAGAAGACTTCCGTCAAACGCTGTTAAATTATTTCCCCGACCCCGACATTTTGTTAAATAAAAATCGCATGGATGAACGTGAAGCCTTAGCGCGAGATAATAGTTTGCCTGTAGAGGTATTAATGAAGATCTCTAGTACTTATATTGGTATTGCTGAAAAAATTACCGGAAGTGAGATTGTGATAGGCGATAATCCTAAACAAGAGGTGATTGATATTTTGCGTAAAGAATATGACTTGATTGTCGATTAACTTTCTCTTCTCCTTCGACGCCAAATTATACTGGTGTTGTGCGCTGTTATGACCAGCTGAAGTTGGTCATAACAGCATATCGATTTAGCTCCCGCTTGTATGCATCACCTTAAAGCCGCCGTGGCTTTGCGCAGTTGGCAGCGGTAGACTGATAGCGTTAAGCTAAACCGCGCTTTTACAAATATTCACTCAAATTTGCTTGGCAAAGCTCTAGGGCGTGGCTGTCTTTGTTTAAACTTGCCTGAAGCATTTCGCCTAACAATGTGCTTAGTTTTACATCATCAAATTTTTGAGCACTGAGGATAATTTCTTGAACTTGTTTTTGCACTTCAGGCCATTGTTGTGCTTGCAATTGCCGATTGATCTGCGATAGCCGTTGCCGAGCTTCGCTGCTAAAGATGGGGTATAAGGCCTTTAGGTAACTCGCTGGTGTGCTAGCAGTGACTTGGTTCTCTATCTCTTCTGGGGGGGCTTGTTCTGTTGATGTACAGAGTTGATTAATTATCTGGCTATATTGCTGCTCGGTTTGGTTCAGAGTATCGAGTAGTTGTTCATCTTGAAATAACTGTTCGAAGAGCGATGATTTAAGTTGTTGCTGACTAATCACAGTGTATAGCTGCTCAGCAGTAACGGGTAATTCAATCTGTTGATAGCTTAGTTTTGCAAGGTATTTCGGCAGCTCTTGGAAAGACGAATCCTGAAGAATAATCAAATTTTGCAGTTTATGTTTTAAGGCTAATTGTGCGAGTTGAGGAGAGTGCACTTGGCTGGCATTGATGATTACACTTTCGATAGAGGCCAGATTAGCCAGCCGTTGCTGAGCTTGGTTAATGGTGCAATATTCAGCTTTTAAACCATAGCTTTCATTGAGAACGGCTATATAGTCTGGCGCTTGCGACTCGGTTCCTAGTGAGAAAACCAACCGTGCTTTTTCATTCGATTGGGCCAGCCCTTCTGCTGCGATAGCGGCCAAAGATGAGGCTTTTACTTCACGTTGTTGCTGTTGTTCGCTTTCAGGATTGCTAGTTATGAGTTGTTCATAAAGAAAACTACTCAGTCGTGGCCGTAAACAGTAACGGTGTTCCGATTCTAGTTGTGCCAATGGCGGCGGGGTGTCGACATAGATGAAGTGTTTTAACGATGTCGCAGCTAATTTAGTTATAAATTCAGGCAGCTCCGCTCGCTCACTGACATACCATAATGTTTGTGTGGTATCGATTTGCTCGAGTTGCTCTTGGGTGAGTAGTTGTAAACCAAATAATTGTAGCTGTAGATTAAGACACTGCTGGGCAAAACCGGGTTCTATATCGATAAGTACTTGGATTTGTTTTGCTTGAGTTTTTACCTGCTCGAGCATTGATGTTTTAGCGGTACTCTCTAGAGACATCGTTAAACACAAAGAGTCTTGGTGTTGCTGTTGCTCGCCACCAATCTGTTCCAACAAGACTGAACTACAAGCTAACAGGGATTGTTGTATTGGCTGTAAGTGGTTGGCTTGTTCAACATCAATATTCAACTGTATTTGCTGTTGTTGTAAATCGAATTGAAATAGTACCTGAGTTCCCTCTGGATATAAGGAAATTAAATACAGCTGTAGGTCAAATATTGCCTGAGTGAGCGCAAGGTTTAACTGGTAGTAGGGCTTCATTTCAGGGTTAATAACTAAGCCCCAGTCAATATTTTTACAGGCTAACAGAGGGGCAAATGTGCTGAGGCGCTGTTCAAATAGGTGAATCACAGAATAGGCATCGGTATTGAGTGTTACTGCTTTGTTTTGTACCCAAGGTAAACAGCGTAGCAAGCTCGATAAGCGCAAGCTGCTATCGAGCGCTAGACCTTTGTTGAGGTGATCCGCCAGTAAGGTGTTATTTAACTGGTGCAAGGTGCTGAAACATGCGGCTTTTAGTGGTGAATAAAGCTCAGCTAACTGTAACTGCTGGACGCTACTAGCCAAGCTTGTTTGGCTTGGTTTGGCTTTCGTTATTGTTGGTATTGGCACTAAACGAACTAAATACAAGGCATCGTCATGAAAGTTCAGCGTGATGTGAGTCGCATAGAATTGTTGATCGGAATGTTTACCACGGACTAACAAACAAAATTGTTCTGGGTAGGAGACTAAGAGCTCGATAAAATCAGCTGAATTTTCTGTATCTTGTTGGGCTTTAGGCTGAAAGTGCTCGTTTAAATTAGTGCGCGTTAGTTGCTCTGCAGCGATCCCCAAATAGCTTAAAGCGGATGGGCTCGCTTCGATCACATGATTATGTTCGTCGACCACATAGTAAGCTTGATTCAGCTGTTCTAAGAGGGCTTTTTTTAGACTATTGGCTCGACTTGATAGTGCAACTAATTGTTTGAGCTTTTGCTGATTTTGCAGTTGTTCACTATTAGCTTTACTGAGTTGTTGCTTAAGTTCTTGATATTGTTGTTCTACGGAAGCCGCTGATTGCTGATTTGTCTGTTGCGGTGCTTTTGTTGCATTTGATGTGGTTAAGGGCTTTGCTTGGGAAGTAACTTTGGGCCTGAGTATTCGTGCTGCGATTAAACTAAGTATTAATTGTAGAAAGGCGAGCAGAATAATTGGACGAGCTAATGGTTGTTGATTGGATTTCAACCAATCGACTAGCCTCGTTGGACTACTGAATTCAATTTCAACCCAAGCTAAAGGGTTGATCTGCTTGGCTGGGATCTGCTGATTATTAAATTTTTGGGCTAATTTATGGGCCTTCAGATAATTTTCACGGCCCTGTTGCAAGGGTTTTCCGGCCTCCACCATTAGCTGCTGGCTGCTCTCATCTGTCACTTTCACGTAGTTGATACTAGGTGAAAGCAACAGTTGTTGAGCTAACGCTTCCAGCTGGGCTTTATTTTGACTATTTACCGCTTTTCTGGCACTGATTTCAAATAAACTTAAGGCCGTTTTCACTTCATTGACGCTAGCGTTACGTTGTTGTTCAAATAAGACCGGCAGACAAACAAAGCCTAGGCTGGTAATAATGACAAAGCTAACTAAGTTGATGATCAATACAGTTCTAAAAAAGTTATTCACAGTCGTCCTTGCAGTGAAAATATGCGTTTAGGCAAAGCGTTATTTGTGGATCATGATAACTCAAATTCATTGTCTCAGCAGTAATCTTGGCTCGCTTGTTGTTATCGCGGATAATAATAAAATTGTTGAGCTAGGTGAATTTTGCCAAACACACTGTTACATTAGCCTCGCAAAAACCAGTTTAGCGGAATGCCAATGAAATATAGTCCGAGTATCGATCATCTAATCAAATCATTACAAGTCTTACCTGGCGTGGGCCCACGCAGTGCTCAGCGGATGGCTTTTCATTTGCTAGAGCGCAAACGCCAAGATGGTTTGCAATTAGCCGCCAGTATTAATCAAGCCATGGAAGTCGTTGGGCATTGTGAATGTTGTCGTAATTTTGCTGAGGATGATTTATGTCCGATATGCCAGTCGACAAAGCGGATGAACAAGGGGCAGATCTGTGTGGTTGAAACCCCGGCAGACGTTGCCGCGATAGAACAAACGGCGCAGTTTTATGGTAGCTATTTTGTATTGATGGGCCATTTATCTCCCTTAGATGGGATCGGACCAAGTGAGTTAAACTTGGATAAATTGGAGAATCGGCTGCAAAACGAACCTATATCGGAACTGATCCTCGCCACTAATCCGACGGTTGAGGGCGAAGCAACCGCCTATTATATCTCTGATATGGCAAAACGTTACCAGGTAAAAGTGTCGCGTATTGCTCATGGCGTACCGTTGGGGGGAGAGTTAGACAGTGTTGATGGGACAACTTTGTCTCATTCTTTTATTGGTCGTCAGTCTTTCGATTAATTGCTGCCAGCCCCCGTGATCTTTAGACTCCTGCTTCGGCAGCTGTGTTTGTTTATAAGTCTATGTTTTTACAAAATATCTCTTGCGAATTTGGAATTAACTTGCAGATATTTCGAGTCGCCTCACATAATCAAAAATAATTAGTGACCAGAAACAGTGATTACTGATAAATAGTACTTCATATTTGAAACGCTATTTTATTTTTAAGAGGACTGTTATGGGCTCTGCAAAATGTATGCTCGCTGTTTTGGTTTTAGGCCAGACGATGTTGTTAACAGCTTGTCAATCTCTGGATGTGGGATCGGTACAAGGTTCCGAGAAGATGGAGCCTCAGCTGAGTCACCAGACTGTAGAGCCTTCGGTCAGTCCGTTGCTTTTGAGTCGACCGATGGTCCCTACCTTAGCCTATGATGACCGCTCCTTGGTATTGGCTTGGAACAAACCCGATAATGGACAACAGATTGTTGATTATCGGGTTTATCAAAATGGGCAGCCATTGGGCTTGTCGAGTCAAAATAACACTACTCACAATCCAGCAAAGCCTTATATGGACAAGTTTTTTGCCGAAGATAAGGCTGGTTTTCACCAACGCAGTGTTTATCTAAACTTCAAGGTAAAGCATTTACAGCCAGCCACTGAATATCATTTCTCGGTTGCTGCTATCTATGCCGATGGTCGTGAATCGCCTCGCAGCCCGGTTCTCACAACCGAAACGGCAGCCCCCTTTAGCAGAGTGGTTGATATCCGAGACTTTGGTGCAATTGCAGATGGCCTAACGGTGAATACAAAAGCTATTCAGGCGGCAATTGACACTTGCTCGGTGGCCTCGACCAGTGCTTATGGATGTAAGGTGCTTATTCCATCAACAAACAGTGGCAAGGCTTTTGTGAGTGGGGCATTGTTCTTAAAAAGTAATATGACTCTGGAGATTGCAGCAGGGGCTGTTTTGAAGGGCTCGGAAAATGCCGATGACTATCCTTTAGGCCAGGGTTATCAACTGTATAGCTATCGAACCAATACGACCGATGCACGCCGTCCTCCATCATTACTGAACGCCCTCAACCCGCATCAGATGAATGCTGAAAATCACAGCCAACATGGTTACGATTATCGTCGCGGTCGCTTTAACAATATCCGAATTGTTGGTGAAGGAACCATCGATGGTGGCGGCTGGTTAAGGGGGAAGGACACTCAAGATGAACTAGGTCGATCGCTGGCATATTATCCGGCAGGGAGTCGGGCGAAAGTATATCGCTTGGGATTATTGGCAAAAGACCAAATGCAAAAAGCTTATCGACAATTTAACCCCGCTTGGGATGGTGATACCGATGAGATTGACTATCAGGCGCAGTTACATCGTGACTTGTACTCGAATCGGCGCTCTAGCCTGGCAACCTTTCGTGGGGTGCGAGATATTTACTTTGCGGGTTTAACGCTACTCAACCCGGCCTATCACGGGGTGATGTTTCTAGAAGCCGAAAACACGGTGTTTGCTTATAATTCGGTTCAAACCTTTGATATTAACAATGCCGATGGGGTGGAGTTTGGTAATAGTGAAAACTCTCTGATCTTTGCTAATTTTATCGATAGTGGTGACGACTGTATAAACTTCGCTGCTGGTCAGGGGGCGGATTATCATTTGGGCTCTGCACATGTACAGGCCACCGACGGCGCTTGGATTTTTAATAACTATACCCGCGAAGGGCATGGCATGGTGGTTGCTGGCAGTCATACTGGTGCCTGGATCCAAAACATTCTGGCAGAAGAGAATGTTGCCTTTATGACCGATAATGGATTGCGAATGAAGAGCACCCCGGCTACTGGCGGGGGAGCGCGCAATATTACTTTTCGCAATAACGCGATGAAAGATATTGGTACCCAAAATTCCCATCAGATTGATGGCCTGATCATTGAAAATCGTGGCCGAGTCGGGAATCCATTTGTATTTACCTTGGCCTATAAAATGGGGGATAACGTATTTGAATCGGCACCCAAGGCTGCTCAATTTCGCGATATTGTGGTGCAGGATGTGAGCTTAGATAATGTTGATAGTGAAAGCCCGGCAAATTATTGGCTCAAAATCGATGGTTACGACGGTGCCGATCAAAGTTTGGTTTATCCAGAAACCTTTCAACAAAACTTTTTGTTTGAACATGTGCGAGTAAAAAATACTAAAGTTAGCCATATCAGTCGTCTGAAAGATGCAGTCTTTCGTGATGTGACGATTGAAAGTTGGGAAAATGCCGCGACTTCCCCATGGCAGCTCAGTGACTCAGAAAACATTCAGTTTATTGACGTCACGCCACCAATCAACCACTAATCATGCACTCATCAGGCAAGCGATCTTGAATGGCTTGCCTTGTTGTTCGCTTTAACGAGCATCGGAACGTTTAACCCTATATGTTTTAGCCATTCAAAACATATATTCAGATTGACGACTAGCGCTTATACCCATCTGATTCATCATATGATTAATTTATTACGCAGAATAAATCTGCCGATAACCAGGCATTAAGTGCAGCAACTCGTGGTCCTAGTAACAAGATACATCACGCAGTTAGCGGTAATTTAGGCCCCCAAGAACGGCCAGATAATTAGTTCTATTGGATTAGTTAGCCATAAACATTTCACGCGATGCTGGCCTTACTGACCGTCCAAACCTTGTTCTAGGTGTCGGTTTGGTAGCCAATATTAGCCATTTGAGCACCTTTAAAGGGTTGTTTTTAAAAGCTTTGTTTTTGTTGCGATTTCGGGGGTAGCTGTTAGTCTTCAGGCTCGTGTGGCGCAAGGGCTAGTTATGAACGAAGAATATGAAGTGTTTAATCAAGTTGATTTTTCTCACCAGGATTTGGGTGATGCCCTTTTTAAACGTTGTAAGTTTTATCAATGTGATTTTAGTCGTACAAATCTAAGGGATGCGCAGTTTGTCGATTGTATGTTTATAGAACAAGGTGCGATTGAAGGTTGCGATTTTAATTATAGTGACCTTCGTGACAGTTCTTTTAAAAACTGCCAGCTATCCATGGCTAATTTCACTGGGGCGAAATGCTTCGGCATTGAATTTAGGGGCTGTGATTTGAAGGGGGCTAATTTCATCCAAGCGAGTTTCTCAAATCAAGTGAGTCATCGTATGTACTTTTGTGCTGCGTATATCACGGGATGTAATTTATCCTATGCTAACTTGGAACGCCAATGTATAGAGAAATGTGACTTATTTGAAAATAACTGGATTGGAGCTAATCTACAAGGCGCCTCTTTCAAAGAGTCGGACTTAAGCCGAGGTTTATTTTCTGAAGATTGTTGGACCCATTTTCAGCTGCAAGGTTGTAATTTGAGTCATTCAGAATTGAATGGTTTGGACCCTAGAAAAGTCGACCTTAGTGGTGTAAAAATTTGCGCTTGGCAGCAAGAGCAGTTACTTGAGCAACTTGGGTTGATTGTTTTACCTGATTAGTTGCACTGATATAGTGGCATAGTACATCACAGAATTTATCATTTGGATCCGTCACAATTCCGGTCGTCAGTTCTCATGCGTCGTTGTGACAGGAACTGTCTGCTTATCCTAAGCAGGTTTAGCTTCAACAACTTCGCTCAGAGCGCTGTGGTGAATCTTCTAAGGCGACACCCATGACGGGTGAGCCGCGTCGTATTTGCGAGTCAGAGAGGCGAGTTAAGCGCCTTGAAATGGAAAAAGACATTCTAAAAACGGCTTCTGTCAATGTCTTTCTCCATGCGTAATTCTTTGTTTTATTAACGTCATCATTTAAGTTCATCCCGCTCAGACTCTTCCAAGGTAATACCTAGTTGTTGAGCTTCATCTCTAAATTCCTGCGGATAGCTCTTGTGTGATTTTTCAAACTCATATAGGTCTCTTAACGGATTAACAATACGGTCTCAAAATTAAGTGTCCGATGGCATTAGACCAAAACAGGCTTGTTTTAATCTGAATTGATCTACGGAATTTATGAATAAATGTGTTCATTTCATCTTCAACGGTCTTGCCAGTCATTTAAGTTTCACTGGCCATTTTTGCTCTTCAACTCACAAATTAAGCCTTTGAGATGTTGAGTGAATATAGTTTTGACTATTTATTGATTTTTGGTGTAGATAATTTTATCAAATTATGATTGATTTATATGTCATTACAAACAACTATTTAAAAAGGATTGGCGATGTCTGAACAACTGAGTGAAACATGCTGTGGAATTAGCTTGCCGTTATCGAAAGGGCCATTTCAAAATAATGGCGCTTCGCCTTGGTATGCGACACTGACTCTGGGGACCGCAAAACCGGGAACCGAAATTCAGCAATTAAAATTTAGTGTTGATACTGGCAGTAACTTTGTTTGGGTGAGCTCTTCGCTATGTGTAGAGAATGAGTGTAAAGAAAATAAATGCCAACATTATGGCGGTGATTTGTTTAATTACCATAATTCAAGCTCTTTTCAGTTCATCTCTCAGCAACCACAAATGGTCGATTTTGGCCCATGGGGGGAGATGCAGGTAGAGCTGGGTGAAGATGTATTCCATTTTATCGATAACCAGCCAACACAAAGTGAGCTTTATCTATCTCGAGCATTTGTTGATAAAGATAGTCAATTTAAGGAGTTAGATTGGGATGGTGGCATCGGTATGCCAAGTTATACTATTCCGACTGACGGGAAATCGGAACACCAAGCGAAGGCTGGTCATTATGGTCTTCGTGCGGTCAATAAATTAGAACCTTCATTTCACATCATGGCTAGCCTGATAGAGCAGCAGCTAGTGGAAGCGCATATGCCGTATGTCGCCTTTGAAACGGATGGGCCAAGCGGGGAAGGAAGTGTTAGTTTGGGCCGACTCGAACGGAGTTATCAAACCAGTAGAGAGTATTTATTTTTGCCATGGAAAGAATCTTTGATCCCAAGCGTTTCCTACTTATGGTCGACGCAGCTGGAAAGCTTTGCACTGGGTGATCAGATCTTAGCCAAGGATGCAGATTTTATACTCGATTCTGGTTCCTCTCAATATAAAGGCGATGTAGAAGTGATGAATGCGGCGCTTAAAGCCGTGGCTAAAAGTCCAGAAGAGTTAATTATTACTTTCGGTGATACGGGTGAAACGCCTAATGGTGAGCTACGCATTCCTGCCAGTACATATTTGGTGAAGATAGAGGCCGGTCAAGATGAAGGGCAAGTTCAACCTCAATTTAAGCCAATGGAAGGGATCCCTGGGCTAATCTTAACCGGGTCAGTTCTGATGGATTATCTATACACCGTTTATGAATATCGAGTCAGACATATTGCCGGCAAGGTTGCTTTGTTTCCGGTGGGGACTTGGATATTTAATAAACCTGGCGGCTTAAACATTATTCAAAACCGTCAATCTTCTCCCGCAAGAATATTTACCCAAAACGAAGAGAACTAATTTATGACTCACGCAATCGATGGAATGTGGCAAAACAGTTATGGCTCTCAGATGAGACTGAGCGTTCAAAAAGATGGTTTATTATTGGGAGATTACAGTTCTACGACTGGTTCTTCAGGACGTTATTTAATTATTGGCTATGTGAGTGGTCATGAACCAAATCCTTCGCTGGGCCAAGGCGTCGTGATCTCTATTTATTGGCGATCTGTGGAACGCTCTGCTCCTGACGCTAGTTGGCATTGGGTGTCAACTTATTGTGGTCAGCTTCAAGCGAATCAGCAGATGGAAGTGATTAATTCGCTGGTTGCATCAACCCAGTTTGAACAAATTATCGTTGGGGACTACATTGATAAACTTGGTTTTCATAAGGTTGAATCAAATGTTAACTTGCAACCCTTCGAGCTAAGTATTAAGGGAGAGCATCCGGATTTGATTAATGGTACTTGGAGTGATCCAAGTAACGCTCTTAGTATCCAATTGGCTGTGACAAACCCTGAGTTAGGTATTGTGAGTGGGTCAGCAAGCTTCCAGCAACAGTGCTTTCCAATTTATGGTTTTACCGATACGCATCGGGCCGATCTTGATTTACAAAGTTTATCGATTAGTGGTTTGATACCTAATGATAAGCAGCCCATCTCGATTAGTGGGACTCTCGATGTCGTGAGCCAACAGTTAAATGTGTCGGCCTGGTTAGGTAATGGCACCGCGCCAGAAGAGAGTTACTTGCAGGCGAGTATGTCTGCTTGGGTTTTAAATAAGAGCTCTAAGTAGCAAGCTATAAGCTGCAGTGTAGTAAAACTACTGCTCTGCAGTTTGGCTTTAGCGCATATTTTCCTACTGATGAGGGGATTAGATAAATGTTCATTCAGAACACGAAGCTTCGATTCAAATTAAGGTTTAGTGCGATAAATATGGTTATTTTCCGCTAATTCAATCTCATTATCGTGCATGTCTTCATTGAAGATGCTCACTCTATCTCTGCCTTGTTTTTTTGAGAAATACATTGCTTCATCCGCTCTAGAAATGATCTGCTCCGAGCTATCATCTTGCACTTCTATTTGGGACAAACCAATACTCACAGTGACATGAACGGTATAGTTTTCGACGACACAAGGGCTATTTGATATTTTTCGCCTTAAGCGTTCGGCCATTTCAAGTGCTTGTTGTAGGCTGGTATTACTCAATATGATGGCGAACTCCTCACCGCCGAGCCGGCCAATATAATCCACAGTTCTTATTTCTTTAGAACAGATATCAGTGACATGCTTAATCGCTTGATCTCCTGATTTATGTCCAAGTAAATCATTGATGCTTTTGAATTTATCGATATCAAGCATTAGTAAACAAGTGTCATTCTTGTAGCGTTGATAGCGATGTAATTCGCCAGCCAGTTTTTCCATGAAAGCACGGCGATTTAAAATGCCTGTTAGTTCATCTGTTTCAGATAATTTCTTTAGTTGCTCTTGCAGGTGATGCCGTAAGGTGATGTTTCTTGCTGTCCATACTACCCGTTTCAATCCATTTACGAGTGTTGGAAGTGGTTTGATGGTGCTTTCTATCCATAAGGTATCAGGAACAATAAAGCTGTCAGGTAGTTTTAACATGGTCTCATTGGCAAAGTGATAGCGTACTACCAATGTTGTGTCACTTTGGATTGTTTTCTTAATATAACCCAGAAATTCAGTCGCTCTATCGTGCGAGAGCACGTCATGTAAGGTTTTACCAATATAGTCTTTAAAATCAAAACCTGTCTCGTTTTCTTCGCCTCCAAATACTTCCAAATATTCACCTGCTTCTGAAAATACGAATACATGGTCGGGTAAGGCATCTAATATTTGGTAATAGTTTTTAGATAATGAGTATTTTTCATCCATAATATGACTTATTTTCTAACTGGTTAGACATCTGTTTGATACATTATCATTAGTGATGTATTTATTCTCTATACACTGAGCTCGGTATGAATAATGCGGTTTTTTTTCAGTAAAAATGAAGCTAAATCATAGATTTTTAGACTTCAATGATCAGATCCTATCTGATGAAAAAATATTCATAAGTGTACATTTTTAAGTGAATATTCGATTAATAGTAGACCTATTTTTTATTACATGCGAAATACAGAGCTGCATATTTAGAAATAGATCAATAAAGTGAAATGAAATTTTGTCCGTTTTTTCAAATGATTACCTTGATGTGAATCGATGATGTTAGTCGTGGATGTGTGTCGTTTGCATATTTTGATACCCGCTGTTTCACCAACGGAGCCATAGCACTTGGTATAGACAATGGTATGTACCCACTAGGAGTCAGCCGTTTTTAATTGAAAATGATGACTTGGCGCTTAGCCGTCGCAATCAGTGAGCAGCTAAGCTTGGGAAGAGGATTATCATCAGACTTGACTCGCGAGCTTATCAAGCATTGGTTTTTAGGGCGAAAGTTTATAAGTTTTCCACGGTGAATGGCTAGCTTAATGAATGGGAATAACGCGATGAAGGTATCGATAAACGCTCGAGTTCATTAAGCTTTATTTTTACGAATATGGCTATGCTGAGTTAATTCAATCTCATGATTGCAAAGCTCGTCGTGGAAAATTCTAACTTGGTCTCGGCCTTGTTTTTTGGCGTGATACATAGCTTTATCGGCTCTCGATATCAGATATTCTGAGCTATCAGCTTCGGTTTCTATTTGAGACAAGCCAATACTCACGGTGATATGAATGGTATAGTCTTCAACGACACACGGAGAACGCGCTATTTTTTGCCTTAAACGTTCAGCCATTTCAATAGCTTGTAGTAGATTGGCATTGCTGAGTAGGATCGCGAACTCTTCACCACCGAGCCGACCAATATAATCGACTTCTCGGATTTCTTTGGAGCAAATATCTGTGACATGTTTAATCACCCGATCACCGGATTGATGGCCTAGTAGATCATTGATACTTTTAAACCTGTCAATATCCAGCATCAATAAGCTGGTATTTTGCTTGTAGCGTTGGTAGCGGTGTAGTTCGATGGTCAATTTTGCCATGAAAGCGCGACGATTTAGAATGCCTGTTAGTTCATCGGTTTCAGACAACTTTTTTAGCTGTTCTTCCAGGTTATGTCGCAGAGTGATATTTCTTGCTGTCCATACGACTCGTTTTTGTCCGTCTTCGAGTAATGGTAGTGGTTTAATAATACCTTCAAACCATAGCTCGTTGGGTACAGAGATACCGTCAGGCAGCGTTAGCATATTCTCATTGGCAAAATGGTAGTGCACCACCAGTGTTTTATTGGTTGCTAGTGTTTTCTTAATATAGCCATGAAATTCTTCAGCCATATCTTGGGAGGTAACATCGTATAAACTCTTACCAATAAACGGCTTGCAATCAAAGCCGGCATCATTGTCTTCGCCACCAAAAACATCTAAGTACACCCCTGATTCCGAAAAAATAAATACATGATCCGGCAAGGCGTCCAATATCTGGTAATAGTTGCGAGATAATGAGTGTTGATCATCCATAATTCTACTCATTTTATAGCGTTTTAGTTATCCAATTTGTACATTAACATTGACATTATTATTATTCACCCTGCATTTTTCCATTCTTTGAGCAGGGGAGGTTTTATAAGATGTAGTTGTGTGATATTGAATCGAAATGCTGGGTGGCTATTTTATGGTTAATATCACTAGTTATATATATATTTATTGATTGAAAAGCCGTCTTATGTGGCGCTTGGTTAAATGTTGAACCAAAATATATGCCAAATATTATTGATGCGGTCAATATTACTTCGCTTCATCATTAAGACCAAATTTTACTCAAGCCATCCACTAAGCTTGAGCCGCCGTTATTACCAACATATTGTAAAATAATGGGTGCAAACTGTTCTATCATACTTGCGTCTAAGCCCAATGCTGAAAAAGCACTTTTAACACTGTCCATGCTGCTAATTTTCTGGAGTAGTTGAGCGCTGAGTGAAGCGCTGTTTCCACTTGGAATAATGTCGTTCAACAAAGAGCTTTCGCTACCAGATAGCTGTTGTTGGGCAAGCGCCAGCAAGGCTGCTGTACCACCAGTAGCTTGAGTGTCACTCACGCCTAGCTGGCTAGTTAAATTGTTTAGTAGCTCACTGTTTATGGTGCTTTCTTGGTTACCGGTTAGCGCGGATGCTGAATCAAGCAGTGAACCCAAACCGGCGCTGTGTAGCTGAGGGCTCATGGTAAATAGCCAAGCGCAGATCACTAATCGCGCATATTTTATTTGCTTATTCATTATTATTCCCTCGTTAATGGCTGGATAAACAGGGTTGCTTAGCAAGAGCAACGATCATGCATTGTGCTATGAAATAGTGATATTGGGAACAATTTCACGAAATTATTGTATGGATTAACTGCAAATAAAAATGAACATTGACCAGATAAGCCATGATGCTTATTCAATATTTTGTTTTTTTTGCACTACTTTTGTTTACTAAAGCTTGGAATGGGACGGTATATATTGATTCGTTTAGCTTGCGAGAAATAGATTGGTCTGAAATGGTGGTTTGAGTGGCTGGAACTATTGCCCGCTCATATATAATAGTTGGAAGATTAACGTTGTCATGAACGCGGATGATCGATTAACCGTTGGCGATCCGAGTCTGTAGCGCTGAGAAGCTAGAAGTCGACCAAAACTGTTCTATTCACTTACTCTTCGGATCTTGAAAGAGGCTTTAATACGAGCAAAGCCCGTATTAAAGCCTGCGCTTACAAATTAAATTCAGATTTTATTTGCTCTAACCAACCGCTAATGCGTTCGGGGTGTAATTCACTTTGATTATCGTTATCTAAGACTAATCCGGCAAATTTACCATTTTCTAACAGAGCTGCTGAATCGTCGAAAGTATAGCCATCAGCGGGCCATTCTCCGATCAATTCTGCACCAGTCTCGGCCATCGCGTCGTATAGCTCGCCAAGACCATCGACAAACTCACTGGCGTAGTTCACTTGATCGCCTAGCCCGTATAAAGCAACTTTAATACTGGCAAAATCAGCGTCTTCTAGCTGGGGTAAAAACTCATCCCAGCTTTCTGCCTGGCAGTCAGAAGCCAAGCCTGGGAGCTGTCCTTCGCCTAGGGTTGGGGTACCTAGGATCAGCATCTTATAGCTGGTGAGGGTATCTACGTCTACTCGGTTAATATTGAGGGGTTTGTCGCATAAATCCGCTCCGAGTTGTTGCTGGATCATTTTTGCGATTTTGCGGGTTGTACCGGTATCAGTACCAAAAAAAATGCCTATATCTGCCATGGTTAACTCCTTAAAGATCAGACCAATTAGTGTTTTGCAATATTTAAACCAAATAAAAATACCTATATTACAAGGGGTTATTAATATATAGGATGAAGGTTTCTCACAATGTCACCAACACTGATGTCGTAAAGCTCACAAAGTGTTGATTTATTCGTCATCGTCATCATCATCTAGGTCTTCAGGTTGCCAAGTAATCGGTCGATAAATTTCTATTCGGTCACCTTCTACCAATTGGTTTTCTAAGGTGACAAACCTGCCAAAAATGCCTACTTTTTGTTTATCTAAAGCGATTTCTGGACATAGGTCTAAGATCCCCGATTGATGCAGCGCGTTTATTACGCTGCTGTCTTGCACCACATCAACATTGATACATAGTTGCTGGTGAGGGGTGGCATAAGCAATAGAGACTAACATCTTGGTAAGCTCCTAATTTGAGGCCGAAGGATCGACGCAGCAAGCGGCTTGAGTGGTTTGTTTTTGCGCTAAAATTCTTTGGACCTGTCGATGAATGCTAAGCAAACCGCCCAGTACCAAGAAGCCTCCAGGCGGTAGAATTACCAATAGCAAGCCGTGATAGTCGGGAATAACCGTGAGCTCAATCGCACTAAAGGCTGGGCCCAATAAAATATGGGCGTTCGCAAATAGGGTGCCGGAGCCAATAATTTCGCGGATCCCACCGAGTAATACCAAGACCCAAGTAAAGCCGATCCCCATGGCCAAACCATCCACGATGGCTGGCATTACTTTTTGTCGACTGGCGAAGGATTCGACTCGGCCTAAGATAGCGCAGTTGGTCACAATCAGCGGAATAAACAGGCCGAGCACCTTATGCAGTGGGTGAACCCAAGCGTTGAGTACCAGATCGGTGATCGTCACCAGAGTCGCAATCATTAAAATGTTAATTGGGATCCGAACTGCGCGGCTCACATAGTTTTTAATTAGTGCACTAACCGCGTTAGAACTGACCATTACCGCGAGAGTCGCTAAACCTAAACCTAAACCATTGGTGGCGCTAGAGGTTACGGCTAACAACGGACACAGGGCTAAACATTGCCCCAAAACCACGTTGTTATTCCAAAGACCGTCGGCAATAATTTGAGAATAGCGGCTCATTGTTGGCCTCCTTGCTGAGTTTGGATCTGTAAATCGAGTAGTGCTTGGTGTACGGTGTTCACCACTGCACGAGGCGTGATGGTAGCACCGGTAAATTGGTCAAATTCACCACCATCTTTTTTTACTGCCCAGGCTTTTTGGCTGGTATTGTCTAAACTTTTGCCATTAAAACTGAGCACCCAAGGGGTTTTCTCAAATTCAATTTTGTCGCCCAGCCCTGGCGTTTCGCTGTGGCTTAATACTCGTACGCCCAAAATCGCAAGATCGGCGTCGACCCCAACTAGAAGGTCAATCGGCCCGGCATAACCATTGGCTTGAGTTTGTACCACATAACCGCTAATTTGCTGTTGCTGATTTAAAGCGGTATATAGGGTGTATTGTTGTTTGCCAATGGTAAATGTTTGTTCGGTAGATAACATCGGGTTTTGATAGAGCTGTTTTGGCATAACTAAGTCAATTGCCGCGAGTTTGTCTTCGTTGAGTCGTTCTGCGATAGCGGGGGCAGTGAAGCTATTTAAGGTTAGTAGTAAGATACTGGCGATAGCGACAGCAGCAGCCAACGAGAGCGATTGATACACGGTACTATCGATATGTTTTTCAATACTGGGAAGGGTCATGTTTAGGCTCCTTTTGATCGGCTAAAAGGCTTGGCCATACCAAATATGGTGGGACGTAAATAATGGTCGATGACTGGTGTACAGGCATTCATGATGAGTATGGCAAAGGCGACACCTTCCGGGTAGCTGCCAAAGCAGCGAATTAACCAAATTAATAGGCCGCAAGTTAAACCAAATAACCATTGTCCGCGGGGGCTAGTGGGTGAGGTCACCATGTCGGTGGCAATAAAAAATGCGGCTAACATCGCTCCGCCACTAAATACATGTAATATTGGCGAGGCGAATTGATTTGGGTCGATGAGGTGAGCGATGCTGGCTGGAAGCACCAAGCCACAAATTAAGGCCGTTGGTATATAGGGGCGGATCACTCCCCGCCAAATCAGAAACAAACCGCCAATGGCGATTAAAATTGCACTGGTTTCTCCCATGCTGCCCGCGTGTTGTCCTGTGATCAGCATGCTCAAATCGTGTATTTGACCGAGATCGGCCAGTGGGGTTGCCGCACTGCTACCGTCGATACCAGTCCATTGTGAGTTAAATATTAGGCCGGTTTCGCTTAAAGTTGGTGGAGCAATCGCGCGCCAGTCGGTGAGTTCTACTGGAAAACAAATCAATAACATGACCCGACCCAACATCGCTGGGTTAAAGGGATTGTGCCCCAATCCGCCGTAAACATGCTTGCCTAAGAAAATTGCAAAGCCACAACCTAAGGCGGCGACCCACCAAGGGGTTGCCGGCGGTAAACTCATTGCCAGTAGTAGTGCGGTTAATAAAGCCGAACCATCGAAACTGTGTTGCCAGTTTTTGTTTTGTAGCAGTAAGCAGATTAGCTCACATAACCAGGCGGTGAGGCAACAGCTCACTATCACACTAAGCGCTGGCAGGCCAAACAGCCATACGCCATAAATAGCGGCGGGACTTAGGGCCAAAATCACTAAATACATGATGTTGGTCGTTGAGGTACCGGAGTGGGTATGTGGGGCGGCAACCGGATTGTATTGGGCCATTAGCTTTCTCCTTGAGTACGGCGGGCTCTGGCTGGGCGTTTACGTTTAGATGCCTTGGCTGCTTTTTTCGCTGCGGCTTCTTTAGCCAAGCGTAACTGACGAGCTTCAGTCAACTGGCGAGCTTGATTAGATTTTTGTAGCATGCTGCGCTGCGCATTGACGTTAGATTTAGCGTGTTGAAAATATTGCACCAAGGGAATGCTAGAGGGACAAATATAGCTACAGGCACCGCATAGTAAGCAGGCGTCTAAACCAAATTGTTGAGCGCTTGCAAAATCACCATGATTACTATGAGCCGCCATTTGGAAGGGCATTAAACCCATCGGGCAAACTTTGACGCAGTTTCCACAGCGCACGCAATCTTGGCGTTCACGTTGGTTAATTTGAGAATCGCTAAGCGCTAATAGTCCACCAATACTTTTGTCGATAGGCACGAAGGGAGAGGGCAGTACTTGGCCCATCATCGGCCCTCCAGCGATCATTCGGTTCGCTTCAACTTTTAGGCCTCCACATTCGGCTAATACCTGCGATACCAAACTACCAATGGGAACCAGCAAATTGGTTGGGTGTTCAATGGCATCTCCCGACACTGTGAGTACTCGTTCAATTAAAGGACGCTGAAAACGTACTGCTTGGAAAACCGCCTTAGCGGTCGCTACGTTATGCACCAATATGCCTTTGGCGGTACTCAGTTGTCCGGGGGGAATGGCCAGTCCGGTCACAGCTTTGATTAGATGGCGCTCCGATCCCATCGGGTAGAGACTCGGAACCATCTTTATTTCCAGCTTGGGCTGTTCCGCACACGCCGATGCCATGGCCGCGATCGCATCAGGCTTGTTATCTTCGATGGCAATAATTGCTTTATTGGCCCCAATTGCTTTGAGCATCATGTTGATACCGCCAATAATCTCGGCAGCGTGTTCTTGCATCAAACGGTCATCACAGGTGAGGTAGGGTTCACACTCGCCGCCATTAATGAGCAGGGTGTGTACCTTGGCTTGTCGGGCGAGCCTGAGCTTGATGCCGCTGGGGAAACCTGCGCCACCTAGACCGACGACGCCAGCATCTAATACGCGCTGGACAATTTGTTCCGGCTCTAGCTTTGTATAGTCAGAGGGAGGGTGAGCGTCTCCCCAACAATTGTCGCCATTATTAACTATCACCAAGGTTTGACATTTGATCCCCGCTGGATGGCTACTTAAATAGGGCTTAATTTCAAGTACTTGACCGTTCACTGGTGAATGCAGCGGTACGGTCATGTCGTTACTTCCTTTGGCGATTAATTGTCCTTTGAAAACCATGTCTCCAGCGGCAACTAAACACTGTAACATTGAGCCATTCCGCTGCTGCATGCCAAGGTAAACCCGATCAGGGCGAAAGCCTTTGGCAATGCTTTGCTGTTCAGTGAGTTCTTTAAAACCTTTGGGATGGACGCCGCCACTAAATGGTCTGGGTTTGAATGCAAACATACTGTCTCCTTAGGCAACTTGGGGTTTTGGCCATTGCCAGGTATTGAGTTTGACGGCGGGAGCTTGCATTGTTAAACAACCTTGACTACAAGCCTTTTCGCAGAGGCGGCAACCAGTACAAACATCGCTAATCACGGTATGCATTTGTTTACTGGCTCCAACGATGGCATCGAAGGGGCAGGCTTTAAAGCAACGAGTACAACCGCTGCAGTTGCTTTCATCGATATAAGCGACTAAAGGCCCACTGCCTTGCTCGGCGCTTAGTTCCACACCAAGCAATGCCGCAATGCTGCTGGCTAAGCCCGCGCCCCCAGGAGGGCAGCTCTGAGCCGACAAACGCCCAGCGACCATGGCTTCCGCGGCTTGTCGACAACCAGGCTCACCACACTGACCACATTGTCCTCCGGGCAGCATTGCTTCCAATTCATCGACTCTTGGATCCCCCTCAACTTTTAAGGCTTTTGATGCCCAACCTAGCAGTCCGCCTAAACAGCCACCCACTAGCATTAGCAAAAAAATGGATAAGTAGATCATTGCTCGTCTCCTGTTATTTGACCATGCCGCTAAAACCAAGAAAGGCCATCGATAATAGTCCAGCGGTTATAAACGCGATCGGTAGGCCTGCAAATGCTGCGGGTACTTTGGCCAGCTTGATCCGCTGGCGTAATCCGGCAAACAGCACGATCACCAGACTAAATCCCAATGCCGAGCCAAAGGCATAACATAGGGTTGCTAAAAAATTCATGTTGTTTTGTACAACTAACAAAGCCACTCCCAATACCGCGCAGTTGGTGGTAATTAAAGGCAGAAAAATACCAAGCGCTTGGTATAAGTCGGGACTATTTTTTTGGATGAGTAGCTCGGTCAGTTGCACCACTGCTGCAATCACAATAATCAAGACCAGAATACGCATCACTTGCAAGCCTAGTGGTGCCAATAATAAGACTTCGATTAACCAGGCGGCGACGGCGGCTAAACATAGTACAAAGGTGGTTGCTAGCCCCATGCCTAAGGCGCTGTCGATGCGATTGGATACGCCCATGAATGGACATAAGCCAAGAAATTTACCCAGCACCACATTATTCACGACCGCGGTGCTAATAAAGATTAAGAGATATTCAGCCATTTGTTTGTTCCAAGGATCACCATGCTTAGTTAATTGCAGGTGTTGTACCAATATGGGGAGTTGAACCAAATTAGGGAGAAAAGCCTTGTGACAGAGCGGATTAGTTCGCTAGGTGGACTGATTATGGCACTTGAATTTTGGTGTTAAAGCTAACAATTTTTACTGATAAATATCTTATTTTTGTTGTAAATCAAACAATGAATGGTTAATGGAGGCTGAATTTAGGGGCTTTGGCACATGGGAATACCCTTTGCATTGAACAAGGTTAGTCACAACAAGCAGCAATGCAAAAGGTAACAATGACGATGAGCGAACTTCAATCTAAGTTAGAGCAGGCCTTGGCCGTTGTGGGGGATGGCACAATGAGCGATGTCTCTGAGCAGTATTTGCAAGTGGTAGAGCAAGCCCCCATGGCCATATCGATTAGCGACCTAAGTGCTAACATTCTCTACGTAAACCGATATTTTACTGAAATTACCGGATATTCAGTGGAAGAGTTGGAGGGGAAAAAACATTCGGTTTTGAGTTATAAAACCACTCCCATCGAGGTCTACCAACAATTATGGGGGTGTATTTCAGCTGGAAAAAATTGGCAAGGGACCTTGATTAATCGTAAGAAGAATGGTCAGCGTTACTTAGCCGAAGTTTCAATCAAAGGGCTGTATAACCGAGCTGGGGAAATTACTCATTACGTTGGAATGCATCGTGATATTAGCCAACGGCATGATAATCAAACCAAGGTTGCCAATCAAAAAGCGATGGTGGAAGCGGTGTTAAACACGGCACCAGTTGCGATTGCCTTAATTGATGAACATCAATCCGTATTACTCGACAATCTTTCTTATAAAACTCTGGCCTCTGATTTTGGCCGAGAGCCGGTTGATATTGTGTTGCAACAATTAAAACAATCGGCGGGGGATGATGATGAAGGATTATTACACCTCGCCGAAGGGCAGCAATTTAATGTTGAGGTCGGTAGTGGAGGGCACAAACGTTGGTTTTCTTGTTGCTTATCCAGTGTGGAACTTAATGATGGCAATGTTGATGATTATTTTACGCCAACGGTGAGTCGCTTCTTAGTGCTCACACTGAGCGAATTTACTCGGGAGCGACGTCGCCAGGAACGTCAGCGGCTGATTGAATTACAACGCTCAACTGAAGAATCGGAAGCTTTGCACGTGATGCAAGAGGTATTACATGCTGCGATTCACCAGATCCAGGGGCCGATTAATATGATTGATTCGGCCTTAAATATGTTCTGTGGCGGTGCGACCCAATGCGCTCGGATTGATGCCATGCAAGCCGGTTTAAAGGCTGGGCATGCAGCGGTTGATCAATTACAGAATGCTTTACCTGAGCGCCCTCATGAGCCGATGCAGTCGGTCAATATCAACCAGTTAGTTCATGAAGTCACCGAAATGAGTAATCAGCGGCTGCTGGCTCGTAGTATCAGCATGCAACTTAGTTTAAACGGTACGCTACCCGCGTTTACCGGTCAGCCTTCGCGGATCCGAGTGGCCTTAAAGCAATTATTAGATAATGCCATCGATGCCATCGATTACGCCAAAATGCCACGTAGAGAAATTATCTGTTGCACCCAGCGAGTAGATGACGATATTGAAATCACCTTCGAAGATAGTGGCCCAGGGCTTAAAAAGGAATTACAGCTGAAGATATTTGAACCATTTTATAGCACCAAGCCCTTGTCTAGTAACAGTTGCCGTGGCGTGGGTTTAAGCATCGTTCAACAGGTGGTGAGTGAACACAATGGTACGGTGCAATATCAATCAACGTCGTTGGGTGGATGTAAAGCCAAGTTAGTGCTTCCTCTACGAGTTACAAAAAGGGCTTAATCATGGAATATTCAACCGCGAGAGAATCAAAAATAGCCGAACAACACTTGTTGGCGCTCTACGAGGTGAGTAGCGTACTTACCGACAGTTTAGACTACAAACAAAGTGTCACTAAGGTGCTACAGGTGCTGCACGAAAAGGCCATGCTTCAGCATGCGATGTTGGCGCTTATTGCCGAAAATGACCAAATGTTGACCATCGATACGGTACACACACCGAGTCATATTAGTGACAGCATTACTAAAAATGTGCGCTATCGTCCCGGTGAAGGCATTGTCGGAACGGTGTTAACCCAAAAACAGCCGATCGTGCTGAGTCGTGTTTCCAATGATCTACGTTTTGCCGACAAGTTAGACTTATACGCCCTAGATCTGCCTTTTATAGCGGTGCCAATAAAGAAATCAAGTGAAGTGCTCGGGGTACTTGCTGCTCAGCCGCAACTGGATGATCCTCAAAAATTGGCATCCTTTACCCGTTTTTTAGAAATGACCGCTAACCTTATTGCTAAAAGTGTATTGTTGGCAAAAGACGTGGCAGTGCAAACGACTCAGTTAGAAGCAGAGCGCGATCGACTGCGACGGAAAGTGAGAAGTAATTACAGCTTAGACAACATCGTTGGTCATAGTCAGGTGATGCGTAAGGTCTTTGAACAAATTCGTTTAGTGTCAAAATGGGATAGCACAGTATTAATTCGTGGAGAGTCGGGTACCGGTAAAGAGTTGATTGCCAACGCGATCCATTATAATTCCCCGCGAGCTACTGGGCCTTTCATTAAGCTCAATTGCGCAGCCTTACCAGATAACTTATTAGAATCGGAGTTATTTGGTCATGAAAAAGGAGCTTTCACTGGGGCAGTGAAGCAGCGTAAAGGTCGTTTTGAAATGGCCGACGGTGGTACTTTGTTCTTGGATGAAATCGGTGAAATATCAGCGGCCTTTCAGGCGAAGCTATTAAGAGTCTTACAAGAAGGTGAATTTGAGCGTATTGGTAGTACTCAAACTCTGCATGTTGATGTACGGATCTTAGCTGCAACCAATCGCAATCTAGAAGAAGAAGTAAAACAAGAACGCTTTAGGGAAGATTTGTATTATCGACTGAATGTGATGCCGATGTTCCCACCACCACTACGAGATCGGATTGAAGATTTACCTGAACTCGCTGATTTTTTAATCGAAAAATTGAGTAAGCAGCAGCGTCGAAAGTTGTCATTAACCGATAGTGCCATCCGAATGATGATGGCTTACGATTGGCCGGGTAATGTGCGCCAACTAGAAAATTTATTGGAGCGCGCCTCGGTGATGAGTGAAAGCGGTATGATTGATCAGGATCTCATCGTGATTGATGGTCTTGAAGGCCAAAGTTTTACTCGCCGACCGAGTATCGGTGCAGACAAAGCGCTGTTAGACGATTCAGAGATGGACGAACGGGAACGAGTGATAGCGGCCTTGGAGCAAGCGGGTTGGGTACAAGCGAAGGCGGCTCGCTTACTAAACATGACTCCTCGGCAAATTGCTTACCGGATCCAAGTGATGAATATTAATATGCGTCAGCTTTGACAAAAATGTACTGTCGCATTTGTGACAAATGCGACAGTTGTTAGTTTTTTACCTGAATGATTTTGCTTAACCTGTTGTTTTTAATGATTATATTTTCTGGAATGCGCTTTGCAGACTCTAAGTTAAGTCAATTTAGGGAAGCTCTTTATGAAAATCCAGCAACTTAATCATGGCGCGACGGCCAGTTCTTCCCAATCAAAAGCCGATATTCAAACGGCTTTGGTTGCCACCCATCCGTGTTTTTCAAAAGAGGGACATCAATACGCGAGGATGCACCTTCCGGTTGCGCCCGCTTGTAATATTCAATGCAACTATTGCAACAGAAAATTTGATTGTAGCAATGAAACGCGTCCCGGAGTGGTGTCTAAACTACTCTCGCCAGCGATGGCGGCGAAGCGCTTTGCGAAGGTAAAGCAACACGTCCCAGAAACCAGAGTTGTAGGTATTGCAGGGCCGGGAGATCCATTGGCAAATCCCAAGGCGACCATTGCGAGTTTAAAAGCAATTGCCGCGGTCGATCCCGATGTGCACTTATGTATTTCGACCAATGGTCTCGCCTTGATTGACCATTTGGACAAGTTACTTGCTGTCGGGGTGAAACACCTCACTATCACCATTAACTGTATCGATGCCGCAATTGGAGAAAAGATTTACCCTTGGGTCTATTTCAAGCAGCAGCGTTTGCGTGGGCGGGCAGGCGCGCAGGCCTTAATCGACCAGCAGCTACTGGGTTTAGAAGCCGCCATAAATGCCGGTATGTTAGTGAAGGTGAATACGGTATTGATCCCCGGCATCAATGACCAGCACATCGAGGCATTGGCCATGGAGCTGGGGCGTTATGGCGCGTTTATTCACAATATTATGCCGCTGATTTCGGATCCTGCTCATGGCACTTATTTTGGATTAAAGGGCCAAGCCGAACCCAACAAAGAACAGTTAAATCAGGCGCGTACTTTGGCCGGGCAAAGTATGCAGCAAATGACTCATTGTCAGCAGTGTCGTGCTGATGCAGTGGGTAAGCTGGGGCAAGATCTCGATCTCGAAGCTCTTGGCTCGAAAGTGGCGCAACCTGTGCAACAAATTCGGGTGGCGGTGGCGAGTCAAAGTCAGCAACTGGTCGATCAACACTTTGGCCATGCCAATCAGTTTCAACATTATGTAATTACGCCAGACGGTATCACTCAGCAAGCGGCGTTTAGTTGGCAACAATATTGCGAAGGCAGTAGCAGCTGCGATGAAGCGCTAGAAGACAACCGCCGAGAGCTGAGTCTATTAAGTGAGTTTGATGTGTTGCTCTGTAGCCGGATCGGTTTAAGCCCTCGTCAGGAACTAGAAGAATTAGGCATCACGGTAAATACGCAATTTGCCCTTCGTGATATCCAGCCAAGTTTGCAGCAGTTGCAGGCGGACTTGCTTGCAAGTTTGGCTGGGTCTTCGGCTTGCAATTCGAAGGAGTGTGGCTAATGGCTTTAACCATCACTCAAGCCTGTATTGGCTGTTTCGCCTGTAAAGAGGTTTGCCCCAACAACGCCGTGAAGGCTAGTGAACAGGGTTTTAGTATTGTGGCGCATCGCTGTAACGAATGCGCGAACAATGTTCATGGACCGCAGTGCGCACAAATTTGTCCGGTGGAAACGGCGATCACCGATAGCGAAGGGGTGGCGCTGAACCCTCCCGGTTCGCTGTGTGGTTTGCCACCGCAGAGTCGTATTATTACCATTGCGAAGTAGGAGTGTTGATATGAGTAGTGCAAACACCCATCTACAAACCCCGTTTATTGGGGCAAGTTGGTTAGAAGCATTATCTAACATCTGTAAGCCTTTGTCGGTGGCAAACCGACATTGGTTTCGCCAAATCATCTTAGCGCAACTCAAGGGCGATACTGCTTTACCGCATGGTCTGGGTTTAGACAATGCGAGTTATTTGGAGCTTAAGCGCGCAATTTGTAGCGGTACGGTTGATAAGCAAGAACGTGCTTGGCTTAAACCAGTGCATAGCCTCTTACGTAAACGCGCCGATACCTTAGATGAACTCATTGATTTGCGTGCTAAGGAGCGTAATGAGCTGATAGCGTTATTGTTTCAGTACGCTAACCAAGATGAGCCCTTTGCTTTAGAAATGGCAATCGTGCTGGCCAGTGCCAGTTTGTCTGCATCCCATCTTTGGCGGAGTTTGGGTCTTAAGCAGCGTAGCGATCTAAGTGCTTTGATTAAGCATAATTTTCCTCAGTTACATGCCTTAAACCACGAAAATATGCGCTGGAAACGCTTCTTTTATCGCAGCTTATGTGAACAGGGAGGGGATTATATTTGCCGTGCTCCCAGTTGTGGCGAGTGTAGTAGCTACGACGAGTGTTTTGTGTAGGGCTAACGGCTTTTTGAAACGGTGTTAGTCGTATTACGGTGAAGCGAGCGCTGAGGCGGATTGTTTAAGTATTACGGGTATAAACCGGCAGTTAAACGGCTAAATCGTTGTTGTGTGCTTGGTTCAGGGGGAAAACAGTTGGCAGCTGCCTCTAAGTTAGTTATTTTAGTCTCCGATTTTAGCCTCAGTTAGGGGTGATAACGTTTAAGGGGACTAAGTTGCTTAAGTGGAAAGTTATTTTTTGGTTGTTAGCTGGATTAACAACCTCTGATTTTTTTAGCGTCCCAACTTCTGATTCGGTTGATTTACTTGGTGTATTGGGGCTAGTGGCGAGTGCGGTAATGTTAGTACCGTTTTTTGGCTATGCCTACAACGCGATCATTGGCGCTAAGAAAATTTGGCAAGTCGCATTTTGTATTGCGATGCCGATTTTAGCCTGTCAGTTTGTGGTTGAAATTTCGTTTATGTCGGATTTGTTTGTTGCGAATCCCTCTGGCCCTGCAGTTTTTGGCGCGGTGTTTGGTGGCTTGGCTTATTTATTATTATTGCTTCCTGCTTATCGTTACGCTTTCAAATCGAATGAGTTTTGGCTTCAGGCTGAAAAAACAGAGTCTTAAAGGCTATCCGTTAGGGTAGTCGTCGACTACCCGTCGCTTTATTGCTGTTACGTTGGGAAAAATTCACGCCATAAATAGGTAAATGGTAATACTAAGATCAGCGCAGGTAAAAAGTTTACCACTGCAAAGTGCATGATTTTTGCGATACGTAATCCAACTGCGAGCATGATAATACCGCCCACCGCCGAGAAATCTGCATAAGCAATAGCGTCCATGTAAGGCATAATCGATTGAGCTAGCAAGAATAGTGAGGCTTGAACAACAAACTGTACGACCGCGAGTAATACCACTCCAGGCCCCAACGTGACCGCAAAGATCATCGCGGTGACGAAATCCATCAATGATTTCACTAATAACAGTTGGTAGTTGCCATTGAGACCTTCGGTCATGGCCCCGATGACCCCCAATCCACTGGCCCCAAACAATACAATCAGCGCGGTAAACTGATGGGAAAACTCTTGTTTGCTTAAGCCTCTAGGCAGTGGCAAAAAACCTTCGCATTTACGCTGGATAAAACTAGCCGCTTTGCTTACGCCTGATTCAAGGTAAATTAATTCGCCTAAAGCGGTGCCTAAGATTAAGGCCATCACGACCACGGTGAGATTATTGACTTTAACAATCATCGAAATACCAATTGCGATAGCCGACAGAGCAAATGTGGCAGGTAAACCTTTTTGGAGCCGTTTGGGAATATAACGAGCCAAAGACGCGCCACCTAAGCCGCCTAAAATAATCGCGCAACTGTTCATAATTGGACCAATCATCATTGGTTAATTTCTCCTTGAATAAAGCAATATCAGTTTGCGTAAAGATAGGTTTCGACCGCAGGTTCAATTCATAAGCCGCATAGCGAGAGCGCTAATTAGCTTTGCTAAGTAGCGAAAAGGGCCCGCGTTGAAAGTAAACTGATAGTTCAGTAAGACCATGTATCGGAGGAGCGAACAGATTTGTAGGACAAGCTCCGATAGAAAGTGGTGATTCTATCATAGGCTATGTCATGTATTTTGATTTAGCTTGGGTAAATTGATTATTCCCTTTGTTTTTACAGAGAATTATTTAATCTTAGTTTAATTTTACTCATCAGGGGGGCGTAGAATATTCAAACAGACAGTATTTATCATGGTGTCTTCCTAGATGACGATCCCAATGTAGGTAGAACGTTTCTGTGGGTTGGGGCGCTGTTGCTCAAATAAGATTGACCCTTCTAGTTTCTGCTAGACTCGATCGTGAAGTCTAAATAGTCTGTATAACAGGCAAAGTAAAAGGAAATATCGCCTCTTCAAGGCCCAGTCTGGATGATGGTGCTTAGGAGGATAGCCATCATGTGATTCTCTTAGCACAGCTACCACCCAAAATTTGGGGACAATTTGTGTGATAAACTGTCAATAGGGGCACAAATGTAAGTTTTTTCCGCCTTAGGTAGGCGCTCGTTTTTGTGGCCAAGTAAAAAGTTATTTATCGCTTATGCCACGCGTCTTAGGTTAAACGATCTAAGGGGCTGGTGACGCCATCAGCGCCCATATTCAAAACATGAGTATAAATTTGCGTCGTACGAATATCACTATGCCCTAGTTGGGCCTGGATAGTGCGAATATCGGCACCTGCTTGTAATAGGTGGGTAGCAAAAGAGTGGCGAAGGGTATGGCAAGTAATTGCTTTGCTTATTTTTGCTTGGTGTTTTGCCTGTTTTATAGCTCGGCTAATGTTAGAGGGATCGAGGTAGTGGCGGCGCAAGTGCCTAGCACCGTGCTCGTAACTTAAGCGACTAGAAGGGAAAAGGTAATGCCAGCTTAATTCAAAAGCAGCCTTGGGGTACTTTTTGGATAATGAGTAGGGCAAATATACTCCTGCATATTCCAGATTGGTTTTATCACTAAGGTAATACTGTTCACTGATTGATATTTGTTGCTTTAAGGCGGGGAGTAAATTTCTGGCTAGGGTTACTCTTCTATGCTTACCGCCTTTCCCATCCCAAATAGTGAGGCCAAGGTAATCAAAATCAATATCTTTTACTCGTAGCCTTAGAGCTTCCATTTTGCGTAAGCCACTACCGTACATTAGTTGAGCTAATAAAAGATTGGGAGGTGATAATGCCGCTAAAAGACGTTCAATTTCTGCCTGTGTTAAAACGACTGGTAACTTAGTTTGCTGGTGGCTTGGCTGAAAATTTAACGCGAGTGATAAGGGGTGGTTGATGATGTCTTGGTAAAGAAAAACCAATGCATTTAATGCAATCGCTTGGGTCTTTGGCGCTAAATGCTGTGCACTCGCCATGTGAGATAGGAAGGCCTCGACCTGTTGGTTATGCAATTCGCTAGGATGCCGCTTATGATTGAAAATGATGAAACGTTTGATCCTCAGCAAATAGGTTTTGATAGTTGCCTCACGATAGTGGCGCGTACGCATATGTTCGCTGATATAAGTCAAAAATGGAGATGACATAAATAGCACCCGACACTGTTTTTTTATATACAGTTCAATGGGTTCCCATCTTTCTGCAAATGCATTACCATTTTTCACGCATGGTCAAAATGGTGATTCACTGATATGCTGTTGATAAATTTAAATATTAAAGGGTGCGTGAATTTCTGTGGTGCGTGATAGGTGGTAACTTCGCATGCGTGAAAGGTGGGAATTTGCATATTAATATACTGTTAGCTGCCATAAGGAGGCAAAATGTTAAAAATTCGTCATTTAATTGCAATTGCACTATTAAGCTTTTCTTCAACTTCAATTGCTGAAAGTTACTCTGACCCATCTGTTATTACGGCATTAACTTTTGGAACTGATGGAGTACGAGTAAGACTGGAAAGCATGAAGGCAGCCGAATCATGCGAAACACAAAATTATTATTTTCTGCATACCCCTGACGAAAGTCACGATAAGCTTATATCAGTTTTACTGAGTGCTAAGGTTGCTCAGCAGAAAGTTTCTTTACAACTTGCAGGTTGCCATCAATTAGGTGCAAATAATTACCCTAAAATTAGTCATATATATTTTTGTGACACGTCGTTTTGCAGCTAATCGGGTAGCCGAAGGTATCTAGCCTCCAGCCCCCACAACACCCTGCATGCGGCTCCGCACAGGGCGTTTCACTTAGAATGGTGAAGCTTAATCCATCCATCTCGAAGCGCAAATAGACCTTGGGATGCTAAATAAGCATTCGATAATGCTTGTTGGATCCCCGGTGTTTTCGAGCTTCTCCATGGGCCTTTACTGGTTATGCCACAGGCTACCGCGGCTTGAACATGTACTCCTCTACGCATCAGATTTCTTACTTTGGTTCTCGGTTTTCGCCACTGTCGCCAGTAGGCCATTCGCACTCTGCGCCTTATCCAGTGATCTAGATCTACGCACAGTTGATAGCAATTCGCGATCCCAAAGTAGTTTATCCATCCTCGCAAGTATTGGCTTACTTTAAATAGCTGATAGCCCATCGACACGCCCCAGTTACGGTTTGTTAGACGCCTAATTTGTTGTTTAAAACGGTGTAACGTTTTGGCGTGAATTTGCAGCCGTCCCGCTTTAAAGGTAAACCCTAAGAACTTACTCTTCGCCGTTTTAACCACCTGACTTTTGGCTGTATTAACCACAAGTTTTAAGCGCCGTTGCAAGAAGCTACTAATGCTCGTAAGCACTCGTTCACCCGCACGCTGACTTCTCAGCAAAATGGTAAAATCATCGGCGTAACGAGCAAACTTGTGCCCTCGCTTTTCCAGCTCTTTGTCCAATGGATCGAGCATGATATTGGCCAGCAAGGGCGATAATGGTCCCCCTTGCGGTACACCTTCTCGACTTTCCTGATAGCACTGGTTATGGATAAAACCCGCTCTCAGGTATTTTCCAATCAGTGTAAGTAGCCGTTTATCTTGAACTCGATTTCCCAGCTGACTCATGAGCAGATCATGGTTAACTCGGTCAAAGAATTTAGATAAGTCCACATCAACCGCAAAACGTCGGCCTTGCTTGATGATGCCTTGAACTTGCTTCACCGCTTGCTGCCCATTCTTGTTTGGCCTAAATCCAAAGCTATTAGCTGAGAAACTAGGGTCAAAAATGGGCGTAAGCACTTGAGCTATGGCCTGTTGAATAACACGGTCTAGCACCGTTGGGATCCCCAGTTGGCGTTTACCGCCATCGGGTTTGTCAATCTCCACACGGCGAACCGGTTTAGGCTGATACTGGCCATTACGCAGCGCAGCAGCAACCTGCTTCCAGTGTAGTTTTGCCCAAGAAGGAAATGCATCAATGGACATGTTATCCACTCCAGCAGCCCCTTTATTGGCTCGAACACCTTGCCACGCGAGCTGAATATTCTGCCGCGTTAGCATATGTTCGAATAGATGTTGGCTAAAGGTTGGCTGCGAGTTATTACGCTGAATCGCATCTACGCCGGCCGGCGAATGGGTGTTCAAGTTTAACAAGGCTCCTCCTTTATTCTAAGTGTTCAGGCCTTCACCGTGTCCCAACCATTACGATGGGCGTTGGGCTACTATGCCGTCTGCTGACTTCTGCTTAATCACCGTTTGAGTTACCCCAAATAGCGCTATCGTTGTTCATCGTATTTGCTCACTTAAGTTGATGAGAATTAAGTGCCAGGCCTGTTGAACTAGCGGCCAAGCTAGTCAGTTTAACGATCGCCTGTTAAGCAGATCTCCCCAGATAAGAACATGCACTGTCTCTGCACTGCTGCATCATTTACGGTGGCCGTTAGATCACATGGCTTCGTTGTCTTGTGCCAACTCGCCTCCAGCCTACGCCTCATATGATGTTTTTGTTCATCAGCTCGCAGATTTGCGTCCGGCTTCCTTCAGACATTCCCTCACGGTAACGCCCTTGCCATTCGCTAGTAGTTAGCGTTTAATAATCAAAGTGTTATTAAACGGTGACCTTCCTACAGAGGACTTTCACCTCATTAGTTCATGCCCATGCTGGGCGTACACAAGCAGCTCAATCGGATTCCGCAAAGTCAGCACATTTTTTGCGAAGCAAAAATATGCGCCCACTTTGCTTCACCGTTTAGCTGAGCGTTATAGCTATTCAAATTAGGAAGTATTAAATGACAATGGAAGAGATTAGGTTTTATGGGGTTATCGTCGCGGCAATAGGATCACTGCTAAGCTTTTTGGGAGTTGTGTACGTAGCTAGAGTTAACCGTCAGCACACATTGAGCCTACAACAATATTCTCAAGAAAATGAGAGGCGCTTTGAAGACATTAAGCATTCCAATGCTGAAAAACTTGCCTCATTGCAAGCAGAACTTTCTGCCCAATCACATCGCTCACAAAAGAACTACGAAAAAAAGTTGGAAGTGTTGAGCGGTGCCTTCGATAAACTTGGTAAAATTCAGTCCTTGGTTGAAAGCTATGTAGTGCCTTATACCGTACATACTCAATCACGAGATCCACAGAAACTAGTCGAAGCTTCAAAGGTATTCGAAGAACTTAGAGAGTATCATTTAAGGAATGCAATTTTCTTTGATAAAGATGACAAGCTCGGGTCTTCGATGAGTGAAATCATGGGTCAATTAAACTACCTCAATAATCTTTCTGATTCAGACGGTATGGATGTAGTGGCGGAGAGACAGAAAGCATTTAGTCAAAAGATCAATCCTGCCATTTATTCTGTTAAAGAGCAGTACCAAAGAGCTACGGCAGCATAGCTATAACAAACGACTATGGTGTCAATAAGTTAGATTAAATTATTTTTGCATCCCATAAGGCGCCATCTCGTAGCATTGAGTTTAGGATGGTTACCATCTTTCTTACGCATGCAATGATGGCTACTTTTTTAGGTTTCCCTTCAGCTAAAAGCCTCTGATATGTGCTCTTAAAAATGGGGTTACATTGGATGGCTGACATCATGGCCATGTATAAAACGGTTCTTACTTGAGCTCGTCCCCCTTGAATTTTTCTGAGCCCTTTATAGCGGCCACTTTCTCGGTTCATTGGGGCCACTCCGACGAGAGATGAGGCTTGTTTATTGGTTATTAACCCTAACTCTGGAAGGTTACTAATGATAGACGCCGCTGCAATTTTCCCTATTCCTGGCATGCTTTGTAATATCTCATTCTTGGCTTGATACTCAGGGTTACTTTCAATTAGCTTGATAATCTTGCTTTCAATTTTCTCTATCTGATTTTTAAACGCAGTTAAAATAGGTTTAATCGTCAGAATGAGTTGCGAGGGCATAATTTTCATGCGATTTTTTTCCATTGTTTGCATCGAAAGAAGCTGGTTTCTTCGGATGACTAAATCTGCCATGAGTCGCATAGAATCTGGCTTTAGTGTAGTTAAATTGGGCTTTATAGCTTCGGCGTAGTGCGCGATAAGTTTTGCGTCAAGTTTGTCTGTTTTAGCCCTCTGCCCGATAGCGCCTGCAAAACGTCTTACATGAACAGGGTTGGCTATTACATAAGGTAGTTTGCCATTGTGACAAGCTATAATAAAAGGCATTTCTAATCGACCTGTAGCTTCAATCACGACTCGTAATGGCGTGTGTTTTTGAATGATTTTTATTGCTTGCTTGATACCTTTATCATCGTTGGAGACAGTGAAGAAAATGTCGAGGGGTCTAATATAAACATCAAGTTGTTCTTTACCTGTATCGACACCGACGTTAATACATTTATTTGTTACTGTATTCATAATAAGCTGACTCTATATTGCGTAATACGGGTTCTAGACCCTGTAGACTATTCGAGTGTGGTGCTTGGAGTTCCACTTAATGCTCACGTTTGTTATCGGCCTTTGAAAGGAGCCTTAAGAATATCGAGCTATTAAATAGAAGCTTAAGTTGCTGCTTAAGCCTGAGTCTCACTTTACTCATATTTCTTAATAATTATCCATACAACAAGAATAGGTGTCGCGCAGCCGACACCTTATTCGGGTGTTGAACAAGCCCGATGCTCCCTTCTATAGTAAATAACGGTGTTTATGTTGGCGGGGCCAAGGTCCTGTTACTTTTCCCAAGGCGAGTTTGGCTAAGACAGGTTGAACGGCGCGAAACCCTTCCCCGTCTTGTGTGGTGCTAAGCTATGTAGAATTATATTAGACACCCATGATTGTGGCGAAATATTCGCCACGCTTCTACGCTTAAGTAAAGCCTTCGCGTCGAGTGGTTGTTATGCCTCAGCCTAGAAAATCGCAAGTAAGCTTGGATGATACGCCTTATTACCACTGTGTTTCCCGCTGTGTACGTCGGGCTTATTTGTGTGGTGAGGATAAGCAAACAGGCAACAGTTATGACCATCGTCGCCAATGGGTAGAAGACTATTTGCTAAAGTTGGCGGAGGTGTTCGCCATTGATGTGTGCGCCTATGCGGTGATGAGCAATCACACGCATATCGTACTGCATGTGAATCAACAACAAGCTGAGGTTTGGTCAATACAAGAGGTGCTTGAACGCTGGCATCGCTTGCACAAGGGCACCTTACTGACTCAAATGTATTTAAACCGGGAACGGCGTCGTCAACTAGATGCAAGCCAGCTTCAATGCATTTATGATACCGCCGAAGTTTACCGCCAGCGTCTCTATGACTTAAGTTGGTTTATGCGCCAGCTCAATGAACATATTGCTAGAGACGCCAATAAAGAAGACCAATGCACGGGCAGGTTTTGGGAGGGACGTTTTAAATCTCAAGCCTTGCTGGATGAAGCTGCGCTAATGGCCTGTATGGCTTATGTCGATTTAAACCCAGTCAGGGCGAAAATGGCAAAAACGCCCGAATCCTCTCAACACACCAGTGTTAGGTTAAGAGCTAAAGCAGTACAACAACACAAAGCCCAACCGAAAGCGCTGTTTCCCTTTGTGGGTAACCCAAGAAACAACATGCCACAAGGCTTACCTTTTCAACTGCACCATTATTTGGAATTGGTTGATAGCACTGGTCGTATGGTTCGAGAAGACAAACGAGGCCACCTCAAGCTAGAGGCCAGCCCCATGATGCAACGCTTAGGCATAGCCGCAGAGCAATGGCTGAGTCTAAGTTGCGAGTTTGAACAGCACTTTTCAGGAGCGGTGGGTAAAGAGCACCGATTACGGAAATACCACCAACACCTCGGCCATAAGCGCACAACGGGTTTAGCTCGAAGTCGCTGCTTGCTAAACAGCGCTTAATTTCCTTCATTGGTTTTTTTATCTAATCATCAGCCATGTTGAGACTTTGGCTCGCCTAGCTTATGGTGAGGGCTAAGTTCATCCACGCACTTAAACTTATCTCGTTAAATTGCTTAGTTTTTTGAGCTTTAGCCTAGGTTAAGTGTCGCGAAAGATGTTATTTTTGGTTTTGTTTTTAGAATGGGTGTCTAGTTTATTCTGTTGTTTTTAGAATGGGTGTCTAGTTTATTCCTAAAAAAGGCAAGCGCCTTCTTTGCGAAAGAAATGAAGTAAAATGTCGCTTCATTAAAAAACACTCAAATCAGTTCCCTGTTGCGCTGCAATGTCGAGTCATGTGCGTGAGTAAGTCAGGTTATTACGATTGGCTTAAACGCCCTGCGAACGTGATAAGCCTTGATACTTTGAAGCTTTATCGCCGTATTCGCCAGTTATTCAAGAAAAGCCGAGGTAGCCTGGGAAATCGTGAGATGGTGAAGAAATTGCGCAAAGAAGGCTACCAAGTAGGCCGCTATGCTGTCCGTACAATGATGCAACGCTTGCGGTTGAAAGTGACCCAACGACAAGCTTATAAAGTGACAACGCAGCGTAAACACTCTGACGCAGTCGCTGATAACTTACTAAATATGAACTTTAACCCAAGCGCTGCTAACCAGGTTTGGGCTGGTGATGTGACCTACCTAAAAACAGGCGAGGGTTGGATGTATTTAGCCGTCGTGATGGATTTATATTCTCGCAGAATTGTTGGCTGGCATATTGATAAACGGATGACCACAGACTTAATATCCAAAGCACTCATTAAAGCCTACAACTTACGTCAACCGCCTAAAGGCCTAGTCTTTCACAGTGATAGGGGCTCACAATACACCAGTAAACAATACCGTAAGTTATTAGTTGGCTTTGGCATTCGAGCCAGTATGGGTGATGTAGGAGCGTGTTGGGATAATGCCGTCGTTGAACGATTCTTCGGAAGTTTAAAACACGATTGGCTGTTTAAAGTTAATCAGCCAACACGAGAATTTATGAAGCAAGATGTGGCTGCTTATATGAAGTATTACAACTTAGAGCGGCTTCATTCGGCCAATGGTGATTTATCACCAGTGGCGTTTGAGAATTCTCAACTAAAAGTGTCCAGTTTGGGTTGACCAGTACACCGTTAGAGCACATGGCTTCGTTGTCTTGTGCCAACTCGCCTCCAGCCTACGCCTCATATGATGTTCTTGTTCATCAGCTCGCCCTCTCTTTAGATAAAAAGGCGTCCGGCTTCCTTCAGACATTCCCTCGCGGCAATGCCCTTGCCATTCGCTAGTAGTTAGCGTTTAATAACCAAAATGTTATTAAACGGTGACCTTCCTACAGAGGACTTTCACCTCATTAGTTCATGCCCATGCTGGGCGTACACAAGGCAATTAAATGGAACTAAAACAGTGGGTTACGTTTCGCTTCGCTCTACATTATAACCAACTATTTTAGTCCGCTTATTGCGGCGTTAGCTTTCAAGGATAGTTCGATGTTAATACCAAGTAAAAAACAATTTCTAAAGTGGACAATGCTCTCAAAAATAGGATATTTGAGTGGTGTTCTAGGCTTTATAATGGCTTCAATCCAGATAACTTTATGGTTACTACCAGATAAAGTAGGATATTCAGACAGGTTAATACAGGAACAAAATAAACCAGAAGTGAAAATAGCACGTGTTGAGTTTCAAAACTTTTACCAAGAGCCTGAGCCATATATCGTAGTTATACTCGAAAACACCTCGCACGTAACAGCAAGAAACATCAATATAAAAATGCTTGGTGAAAACAGAGTTTTTGACTTACCCCAGGGCGGGATCGCACTTTGTTAACAGATATGATCTAATACCTCTAAACCCTAAGCTACATAGTTATTTTGAACATAATTGAACATTTATCAGTCGTCGAGGATACTCGATCTGACATCAATCAAAAGCATGACCTTATTGACGTGATTTTCCTTGTTATCAGTGCTATCGCATCAGGATGTGAAGGCTGGCAAGACATTGAATATTATGGAGAAGAGAAGTTGGGCTGGCTGAGGAAATATAGACCATTTGAACACGGGATCCCAAGACGACACACGATTGCACGCATTTTGCGTTCTGTTGTCGCGGAGTCTTTGCTTGAGGCATTAGCTCTGTGGATTAACGAGCAGCGAACGAGTCAAAACAGAGCCATCATCGCATTTGACGGAAAAGTACTGCGTGGCTCGTACCGAAATAACAAGAAAACAGCATTACAATTGGTTACAGCCTATGATACTGAACGAGGTCTCGTTCTGAGTCAGAAACCGACAGCGAACAAGAACGGCGAGATTAGCGTTGTGCGCCAAATGCTTGATGTTATTAACGTAAAAGGCAGTGTTGTCACCGTTGATGCTCTACATTGTCAGCGCGATACACTAGAGAAAATCGCAGAAAAGAAGGCTCATGTTGTCGTTCAAGTAAAAAACAACCAACCAAAGTTGAGAGCGGCTGTTGTTGAGCAGTTTCAAGCCGTCTTTGATGCTGGTAAAGAGAAGGTCGTCACTGAAATTAAAGAAAAACACCATGGTCGTAGCGAAGAGCGATACGTCTTTCAACTAAAGGCCAAGTTGCCCGAAGAGTTAGCAAAGAAATGGCCAACGGTAAGAAGCATCATAGCAGTGGAACGCCACCGCGTGATAAATGGGAAAGGCACTGTAGATACCTCGTATTACATAAGCTCAATGTCACCGAATCACAAATTGTTAGGCCACTATATTCGTCAGCATTGGCGAATTGAAAACAGCCAGCATTACGTATTAGATGTTGTTTTTAAAGAGGATAACTCTCGCATTACTTTAGACGGAGCGGTGGAAAACATAGCTCTATTTAGACGTTTTGTGATGAACATGCTCAAACAATGCGATTGTGGAGCGCCAAGTCACAAAGTGAAGTTGAAGAAAGCGGGATGGAGCGACGATTATCGGGCACGAGTCTTCTTTGGGTTATAAATCCATCAAAGTATGCTCCCGCCCTGTGACTTACCCAAAGACTCAATTAGAGAAAAATATACTCCTAAAAACTTAGCAATAGCTCCGAATAAAGAAACAGCGATACCAATTTTACCATTGTCAAAGTATAACGCTTTGATTAATCCTAGCGCGCCACTTCAAAAGCTTATTGATTTAAGGACCACGGTAAATAACCCAAACCCTTTTGCTTTTCGAGAAAAAATTTGTGGTGAAGTAAAACCTAAATATACTTCTTGTGCTTTTAATAGTTCACAAATGTCCACGGCTCTGCAGATAAACTTTGAATCCCCATACGAGCAGCAATTCAAACTTAACACTCAATTTTATAATGTTTATTTGGATGGCAAAATTAGAGCCATTTAAAAGCTAATCGGGTAGCCGGAGGAATTTAACCTCCAGCCCCCACAACACCCTGCATGCGGCTCCGCACAGGGCGTTTCCTGAAAACGGTTAAAATACAACGGCCGATTAGCTCCTTTGCATTCCAATGATGGCTTCTGTTTTTGCGCCATGACTCCTCAGTCCGGTCGGATACGGAGACAATGAGCTGCACAGGCTCCTCATTGATTTTCAGGTTCAGGCCTTCACCATGTCCCAACCATTACGATGGGCGTTGGGCTACTATGCCGTCTGCGGACTTCTGCTTAATCACCGTTTGAGTTACCCCAAATAGCGCTATCGTTGTTCATCGTATTTGCTCACTTAAGTTGATGAGACTTAAGTGCCAGGCCTGTTTGAGCTAGCGGCCAAGCTAGTGAGTTTAACGATCGCCTGTTAAGCAGAGCTCCCCACTCTTTGTTTATAAGAAGTAGAACATGTACTTTCTCTTTTCTCTGCACTGCTGCATCATTTACGGTGGCCGTTAGATCACATGGCTTCGTTGTCTTGTGCCAACTCGCCTCCAGCCTACGCCTCATATGATGTTTTTGTTCATCAGCTCGCCCTCTCTTTAGATAAAAAGGCGTCCGGCTTCCTTCAGACATTCCCTCGCGGTAATGCCCTTGCCATTCGCGATTCCTTAGAGTCTAATAACCAAAGTGTTATTAATCGGTGACCTTCCTACAGAGGACTTTCACCTCATTAGTTCATGCCCATGCTGGGCGTACATAAGTTGCTTAAACGGACAAAAAACAGCTGGCTTTTGCTCGTTCCTCGCTAATTTTAGCCACCTATTTTATTGCCGCTTAGCAAAGCGTTAGCTATCTTCGTTACCTTCTGGGAGTGTTATGAACAACGAGTATCATTGGTGGGGATTAGAAGAATCAACTTTTAAAGGTGTACTTTATGACTCCATAAATATGTATTTTCTTCATGATCACCCGTATAAAAATTGGGATGAGTTTGCTGAAGCAGACCCTCACATGGCTTATGCTCATCTAACTAGCATTCGCTTTGATGCTCTAGAGCAACAATTTGTAGATTTGAGAGTTATTCCTCAAATGCTTGGCGTTGAGAGTCTTCCGTTAAAATCTACAGTACAGGATATTAATAGACACGATTGGCTTAAATCTATCGTTGATTTAACATTGTTTAGATTTTCAAGTCTGCGTGATATTGCTTTTCATTTTGTTAATGAGGTTTTGGAGCTTGAGCTTCCAGATCATAAACTCAATATAAAACAGCTAAGTAAATTACTTAAAGAAAACCACTCAGATATTCTAGAAAATTTAAAAACACTAGATAGAACTGGTATTCCTCTTCGTTTAGATCGTAATGAGAGGGCGCATAAAGGATTTTGTGATTTATACACCGAAGATGACCAACTATTCAAAAGTATGTCATGGGCAGAAGCACATAAATCTCAGATTAATGGTTATGATCTAATAAGTGTTTATGAAAAATCCAGAGATAAAATTTGTAGCATTGTAATTAAAGAAGTTGAGGAAGCAATGCAGGCTTGTATAGAGTTAGTTGATGAGTTGTACGTACATTACCGAGATAGGCATGATGAACTTTCTATAAATTCTAAAAGTGGAGTTTCTCATCACTTTCATAATTACCACAGAGAAAAATAGCTAATGGTAATCCCCCCGAAAATTAATCCCATGCAAAAGTAGAATTTTCTCGTATAGTAAATACAGGAGATTCAACATGAAAAAGTCACGTTACACGGACAGTCAGATCTTATCTATTCTCAAGCAGGCTGAGGCTGGTACACCTGTTCCTGAGCTCTGTCGTGAGCATGGAATGAGCAACGCAACCTTTTACAAGTGGCGTTCGAAATACGGCGGTATGGACGCATCCCTTATGGCGCGGATGAAAGAACTCGAAGATGAAAATCGACGGCTTAAAAAGATGTATGCGGAAGAACGCCTTAAAGCAGAGGTGATCTCAGAGGCGATGGCAAAAAAGTGGTGAAGCCCTGTGAGCGTCGATTGATGGCTCAGCGTTCGGTGGCGAACTATCACATCAGCATTAAAAGAAAAAGAGCATGGACATCCATCATAAGAACCATGGAGACAGCAACACCGTTTGTGAAAGTAATTCGACTGTAATTATTTAGTTCTGAGGCTGTTGTCATGCTGATTGGTGGCTGAATTCATCATTAATCACTCATCTTGATGATTTCTGAGGCAATTCACGCCTCAGCAAAGCTGATGATTAAGATATTGTTCGAAAGTAAGCTCGCGCTTAAGCGCGATTTAGCAAACGTTTGCTGCAACTTAAACCGGCCGTTCGTTGATGCCCCATATGCCGATGATATTGTCTGAGCAAGCGCTCTTGACCAACAGCCCCAGAAAAGTGCCGTTCAAACTCACCGCTTAAAGTCAGCCACTGTGCTTCATTTATCCCTAAGCGTTGGATGATGGAACTTTCGCCACTGTCGATGTCACCCCGTTTATCTTCTCTTACCATGCGTCCGGTCATATCGACTAACTCAAGGTAGTCTTTCAGCTCAAAGGGTAAGCCTTGGGGCATCGGCTCTCTTGGGTTACCCACAAAGGGAAACAGGTTTGTTGCCTGGGCTTGTTTTAGCTGAGCGGCTTTTGCTCGTCGCTGTACGCTGGTATGGGCCGAGTCCTCTGGTGTGCTCGCCATCTTGGCTCTGATGGGGTTTAGGTCTACGTAAGCCATACACGCCATGAGTGCGGCTTCATCCAAAAGCGCTTGGGATTTAAAGCGTCCTTCCCAAAATCGACCGGTACATTGGTCTTCTTGATTGGCGGCTCGCGCAATGTGTTCGTTTAAATGGCGCATAAACCAGCTTAAGTCATACAGGCGAGTGCGATACACTTCGGCGGTGGCGCGAATGGCTTGTAGTTGCACCTCACTCAACTGCGGACGTAACTCAAGGTTGAGATACATCTGAGTCAGTAAGGTGCCCTGATGCAAGCTATGCCAGCGTTCTAACACTTCATCCATTGACCAGGCTTCTGCTTGCTGCGGATTAACATGTAGCACGAGGTGGGTATGATTACTCATGACAGCATAAGCACAAACATCAATGGCGAACACTGACGCTAATTTGAGTAAATAATCTTCGACCCACTGGCGACGGTGCTCATAGCTTTTACCGGTTTGTTGGTCTTCGCCACACAGAAACGCCCGTCGAACACAACGGGAAACACAATGATAGTAGGGGGTATCCGATAAGCTCACTTGCGAGCGTCTTGACCGAGGCATAATGATAACTCCTCAAATAAATCACTATTGATAGTTTAGCCTATTAAAGTCGTTTCGTTAGTTGGAGTGGGTGTCTTGTTTTCTGTTAGCATTGATTTAACCACTCGCCTGCTGGCGTTTTTAGTCTGTTTATTGCCTATCAGTGTGCTGTTATATGGTGTTATCCATTTAAGAAAACTGTTTACCCTCTACCAGCATGGCATCATCTTCTCCTATGAGAATGTCACCTGTTTTAAACGAATGGGATTTGCTTTACTAGCTTGGACTGCAGTAGGCATAGTATCGAATACCTTACTCGGTTTAGTTCTCACCTTTCAAAACCCTGTTGGGGAGCGATTAGTGACCATAGGATTTGGCTCTTCTGATATGATTAACTTAATTATTGGCTCTGTGGTATTACTGATTTCTTGGGTACTGAAAGAAGCTGTCGAAATGAAATACGAACAAGAATATACCGTTTAACATGGCGATTATTATTAACGTAGATGTAATGTTGGCCAAACGTAAGATGAAATCAAACGAGCTGGCTAAACACATCGGAATTTCTGAACAAAACCTTTCTATACTAAAAACAGGTAAAGCAAAGGCAATTCGTTTATCAACACTGGACGCTATTTGCACAGCACTCAACTGTCAACCTGGTGACTTGCTGGAATACCAATCCGAAGAGGATAAATGAAACAAGGGTGAACCTTTAATAAAATAGATTGAAATTGTTGATGACATACTTTTCAAAAAATCTAATCATTTTAAAAATAATAATTCTATTCATGTTAAATATGTAATAAAAATCGAAAGTCAAAAAGTAGCTGACTGTTATTTAAAACCTTAGGTACAGAAAGAGGTGACGAAGAAATGATACCAATAGAATCATTAGCAGTTTTTGTGATTGCATCAGCATTGCTGAGCATAGTCCCTGGGCCTGACAATATATTTGTGCTTATGCAATCAGCACTGTACGGAAAAAAGTCTGGTGTGCTCGTTACGTTTGGCCTATGTACAGGGCTTATCGTTCATACAACGGCTGTGGCATTTGGTGTAGCTGCAATTTTTCAAACCTCTGCCGTTGCATTTACGGTTCTGAAAATATTAGGTGCCATTTACTTGGCATTCCTAGCATGGCAGGCATTCCGTGCATCTACTAGCGCACTTCAAGTACCTGGCTCCAATTTGCAGTCGATTGGTGCCCTTTATCGTCGGGGCATCATCATGAATATCACTAACCCAAAAGTTACGATATTTTTCTTGGCGTTTTTACCTCAGTTTGCATCTCTAGAAGAAGGTGCTCTTGCACCTCAAATCTTCTTTCTCGGAGGCGTGTTCATGTGTGTGGCACTGGTAATTTTTTGTGCAATAGCCATAGCAGCAGGACATTTAGGCGGTTGGCTACAAAAGTCACCGAAAGCTCAAGTGTATTTAAACCGTATCGCAGGCACTGTATTCGCAGCATTGGCTTTAAAATTAGCCACAGTTACAAATAATGCTTAGAAGCGCCTAACAAGGCAAACATGCTCGGACTGCCAAATAGCGGCAGCCCTTTATTTAAAGGTTATTGCAATGAAACATAGAATAAGAGCAGGTGGAGTTATTTTAAATAAAAATAATGAAATATTGTTGGTTCGACATGTGGATCATACAGGAGAATGGTGGGTTCCACCTGGTGGAGGGTTTGATGATCAAGATTATTCAACTATAGATACTGTGAAAAGAGAAGTGTTCGAAGAGACTGGTTTAACGGTTCAAGTGGGCCCATTAATATATGTAAGGGAGTATTCAGAGACAAGCACCAGTATTCACCATTTGGAGGTTTTCTATTTAGTCACAGAATATTTTGGAAAGGAGACAATTGATAACCTTAAAGGCTTGGGCGGAGACGAGTTTCTGATCAAAGAATTAAAATGGTTTGCTCAAGATGACTTTGATAATGTAACTGTATGGCCGGAGGAACTAAAAGATGAGTTTTGGCAAGATATCTCAATATCAAATCCTTCTGTAAAATACCTTGGAGTTCATGCAGAACCTTTATAATCAGGGCAAGAGTATGAACGTTTCAGCCCTATTTTAGGTTAAAATTAACCTGCCGAGCTGATTGTGATTTTATGCTCCTCATTTGAGGAGTGGCCATGAATATCGATAGCATCCAAGCATTTCAGTATTATTCATGACTGCCGACAAAGCGCAAAAGTAGACTATCCACTGTTTGATATTTTGTTTGGCTCAGTCTGCGCCGAGATAGCCGAGGGTCAAAGCCGGATCGACATTCGTGAATATGCGCTCTGTCATTATGAGTGGTTCTTTAAACAGGGTCTGTTTGAAAACGGTGCGTCAGTTGATGATAGCTTCGCTCGACTGATTGCGAGTATCAAGCCTGCTGAGTTTCGCGACTGTTTTTTGGCTTGGATGAAAGGGGACACAAGTTGACCTTTGGTTAAGTGGTTGCCATTGATGGTCAGTCCTTGCGTGGCTCTTATGGCTGGGAGGACGGACAAAGCACCACCGCTATGGTAAGTGAGTAGGCCAGCGCCAACCAACTGGTATTGGGTCAACTCAAAACCGACCGTAAGAGTTATGAATTCACCGCGTTACCAGCACCGATCCAGATGCTCGATTTGCGAGGTGCCATAGTGACGATTGATGGCTGTCCAAAATTGCCAAGCCAATCACCAGCAAGGGCAAAGATTAGGTATTAGCAGTTCAAAGGTAAGCAGGGTAAGTTAGCAACCGCTGTACAGACCGTCTTCGCCTCGTACCGCCGAGCCCCGATAGACAAAACCACTTGTCAAATCGAGAAACAGAAAAGCCGTGTTGAAGCATGTTCTTGCCATGTATTGAATGCGAGTGAGTTAGAGGGGGATTTTTCCACTTGGAGCGGTTCGGTTTGACCAGCATTGTGATGGTCGAAAACTACTCAGTGGTTGCTGTTAAACCTAAATAATGGGTTCGTTGGAGGTATTGAGCTTCCAGTTTCGCACAATATCTTACCTGTGGTTCCGCACAGGGCGTTTCACCTAGAATGTTGAAGCTTTATCTACCCATCTCGAATCGATAAATCTCTGATATCTCAGGTTCGCATTAGATAATAGTATGGTGATTTTTAAGCGTTTCATAAGCGTTTTATTACTGGCGGCTTAAGCTTGTTTGAAACTATGCTTACCCCGTAGCATGATGTAACAAACACAAGATTAGCTTCTTTCTGTGTTGTTCAAAATGGAAATATTACCGCCGGACTCTCGTCGAAGGCGGTTTACTGTTTGTTCCATTGATTTGATCGCATCGGATTGACTTGAGTGATAGCAATTATCTGCTATATCAAAGCACGGTGTCTGCGCGACTCTGTTGTTTGAGCCAGTCAATAAAGGCGGCGATTCGTGGGCGATGCTCTTGCCCGTTAAGGCAAATTAAATCGTAGCCTCGACCAGCATGGACTCGTTGAAATGGTGCAATTAATTCACCCGTTTGCAGGCTCTTAGTGACCAATGATTCCCGAGCCATGGCAATCCCCATTTCATTCTTGGCGGCAGTCATTGCCATCTCCGAGTGATTAAAAATATAAGTTCGCTCTAATACCTTTAGGGTTTGCAGTGAGTCTTCAGGTTGCGCTTTGAGCCATAATCGCCATTCACGATTCGGTTCATCTGCTTCTAAAGATTCAGAACAATGTATGAACGTGGCTTTGGTCAACTGAGAGGCGATCGTTGAGCTTTGATGTCCGTGTTCGCCAAATAGTTTTCGGTAGTATGTAGGGCTGCATACCGGTGTGAGCATTTCTTCAAATAGTCGGCAGCTATAAAATTCAGGGTAGCTTTTTTCACCGTAATAGATCGCTAGATCGACGGGTTCATGTTGAAAATCTAAACGACTGGCTTTCACTCTAATTTTGACATTGAGATTGGGATACAGGTTTTGAAACTTCGCGAGACGCGGGAGTAACCAGCTTTGAGCAAAGGTAGGCGCAACGCCAACATATAGTTCACCTCTTAACTCATTAAATTTAATGTCTTCAATTTCTGAAAATATGACATCAAAGGATTGGCTGAGAGCGTGTAACAAACGACCGCCTTCTTCGGTGAGTTCTAGGCGGCGGGTCAGTCGTACAAATAGGCTAAATCCTAATTGTTGTTCTAGTGACTTGATCCGTTGACTCACGGCTCCTTGAGTAATAAATAGCTCTTCTGCAGCCTTGGTAAAGCTTAAAAATTTAGCGGCAATACTAAATGTATACATATTGGTGAGTAATAATTGTTTGCGATCCATCGATGCGATCTCCACTACACATTAGTGATTCTAATACATGATGGATTATATCTGGTTTGTTTCACTTGAAAACCAATGCTTTAATTAATTTAACTTGCCTATAGGGGGACGAAAAGATGAAATCGACTCTTAAGATATGCATTATTGGAGCGGGTTCAAGTTACACGCCCGAGTTGATGGAAGGTCTCATCAAGCTTAAAGATGAGCTAGCGATTGCTGAGTTATGGCTGGTAGATATCGAAGCTGGCAGAGAGAAAGTCGCCATCATTGGTGATTTAACTCGGCGTATGTTAGCTAAGAATGGTATGGACCACATTGCGGTGCATGTCACCTTGGATCGCATTGCGGCTTTGCAGGGGGCTGATTTTGTTTGTTCTCAATTTAGGGCTGGCTGCTTAGAAGGGCGGATCCGTGATGAACGTATCGCCTTGAAGTATGGCATGATTGGTCAGGAAACTAATGGCTTAGGTGGTTTTGCCAATGCTTGTCGTACGATTCCGATTGCTTTGGCGATCTGCCATGAAATGGAGCAATATTGTCCTGATGCATGGCTGCTAAATTTTACTAATCCCTCTGGTATGGTCACCGAAGCGATTCTTAAATACTCTCGAGTGAAAGCTGTGGGTTTATGTAATGTGCCGGTGATCATGCAAAAGGGTGTGGCACAATTACTGGGTGCCGACGAAAAAGATATTGTTTTACAATTAGCTGGGCTGAACCACCTGATTTGGGCGCGGCAAATTCTTTATCAGGGGCAAGATAAGTTAGCGGAAGTGGTGGAACACATTTTGGCTGGCAATGATCCCTTGGTGCCAAAAAACATTCCGCCATTCGCTTGGCCTGCAGAGCTACTGCGTCATATGGGCATGATCCCTTGCGCCTATTTACGCTACTACTACAGCAGCCAAGATATTATGGCGCAGGAACTTACAGAGGCAAATTCTGAAGGGACGCGGGGCGAAGTGGTCAAAGCGATGGAGAAGCGCCTGTTTGACATTTACCGCAACCCAGCGTTAAGCGAGAAGCCTAAAGAACTTGAAAAACGGGGTGGGCAATACTATTCACAAGCTGCTTGTGAGCTGATGAGTGCAATTTACAACGATAAACGGACTATTATGCATGTGAATACGCGTAATCATGGTGCTATAGCAGGGCTTGCCAATGATTGCGTTGTAGAAGTCAGTAGTGTGATAACCAAGTCTGGACCATTACCGCTCAACGTCGCGCCTTTTCCAAGTGATACTTTACGTTTAATCCAGTTGATGAAAGAATTTGAATCGTTGACTGTCGAAGCGGCGGTTACTGGTAATCGTAACGCTGCACATCGAGCCTTGATCCTCAACCCGCTGGTGAATACAGGCTCGGTTTTAGAGCAAGCGCTGCAAGAGACGATTCAGCAAAATTTAGACTTTATGCCGCAATTTCGTTAAGTTTCGACACCTGCTTGGCGAAACAAGGATGCCGAGTCGCAAACGGTTTTGATGTGGTTGTTCCAGATTTTTATCGGGAAGTTATCGCCACGATTCGACAAAATTTATATACACTTTTTTGATGGTGGAGGTTTTGCTCTTTAAATAAGCCTTTCGAAATCATATTTTTCAATCTGGTTTTACGGCTTGGCTTCTAAAATAGCCAGTATTTCTTGCATCGACTGGCGGTACTGCTCTTCATTTGAGTTACGAAATAGCAATAAATCGTCAATGATCTCTGGGTTGTCGATGCTACGGGGAATTGAAAAATCAAGGCCTTGAAGATACTCATCCCAATTATTTAATTTCCAAGTATCTCTAGACGAGTTTCTTTGAATCATCCGTTGTTTAACCACCTCAATATCCGTTTCAACCCAAACCACCGTGAGCCGCGCTTTTTTTTCAATGAGCTTATTCTTTAAGTTATCGATATATGCGGTATCTCTTATTTCACGGGTAAATGGGGCATTGATTAACACAATATCGTCATAGTCCAATGCCTCCATGGCCAGTGCTAAAGTTGCTTCATATTCGTAGTTGCGAATATGCTCTTCAAAGAAATCTGAACTTCGATTTATTTCTTGGTTCGCTAGCTTGAAAATTTGATGAGATAGTACAATCAAGGTGTCTTTGTCTAAATACACCACATGTTTGAGCGCTTTGGCTAATTGTTTTGAAATATAGGTTTTACCACTGGCCGGTGGCGATGTAACTAAGATCAGACGTTTCATGATTGTTCCATATTTGACAAAGCAATGATAAAAAATGCTCGCATTTACTGGTGGCTAATTAAGTTGAAATAAATATTGTCGCGATCAACTTAAATCGTTGGTTTTTGAGAAGGAGGCTTCCTTACAGCTTTGTTGCTAAGCTAGCTTAACACTGGTTTGGTATGCTTGGCTCAGGACGTTTGTTTCTCGTCTTGGCTGCTATCATAAGGTTAGTTTTCGGCTCATGTCCTTAAAGTTAATATAGTTTTAATTTGTCGTTGATAATTTGTCAATGATTCGGTTAAATCGAAACTCATTCGCCGAAGGAGTCGCAATGCAAAACCTAGACATAATTGAAATAAAGTCTTTTGTGCCAGCTAAAAATTTCGAGGATTCTAAACGTTTTTATCAGGCCATAGGATTTGAGCTCGCTTCGGATTTCGATGGGATTGCTTATTTTAGAAAAGGCGCATGCTCTTTTTTGCTTCAAGATTTTTATGAGAGTGCTCATTGCCAAAATTTTATGATGCATTTGTTAGTAGAAGATGCTGCGAGTTGGCGTGAACATATAATTAAATCGGAGGTAAGCTCAGCATTTAGCGTGAGCTTGTCTGAATTAGTGAGCCAACCTTGGGGCATGTTGGAGTTTTGTCTGACGGATCCAAGTGGTGTGTTGTGGCGAATCGCTCAGAATCAATCAGTGAGAGATATTGCTTGATACTTTTTAGCAATATCTCTCTTGATTAGCTCAATTCTGAGCGGCAATTTGCTTGAAGAATGAGCAAGTTTACCCTCGTCATCAATTAAGCGGGTATTAAACCATTGGGATCACTGATATGACTAACAAACCTGCCATGCAGTAATTAAAAGCTCTTATCTTATTAGGTGCAGTTAAAAAAGTTTGTAATTGTTTCCCCGCAGCGGCCCAAATGCCGACCGAAGGGAGGTTAATTAAGCTAAAGATCAATGAAACAAGGAGCACACTATTTAGTTCGCTGCTTGGTGCATACACACTAATGGCGCTGAGTGCCATAGACCAAGCTTTGGGGTTGACCCATTGAAACGCAGCTGCAGATAAAAAGCTCATTGCTTGATATTGCTGATGCGTCGCGTTCACTGGCTTACTGCGAGCAATTTTAAACGCTAGAAAGAGCAGATAAAGTATGCAGGCAATCTGTAATAGCTGATGAATAAAGGGGTAACGAGTAAACAGCCCCGTTAAACCGAAACCTAACAAGATCACCATCAAGCTGAAACCAAATACCACGCCTAACATGTGGGGGATGGTGCGAATGAAACCGACACTCGCTCCCGAGCTCATTAGCATAATATTGTTTGGACCGGGTGTGACCGTTGAAACAAAAGCAAAGCTAACTAGTGCTATAAGTTGTTGATATTCCATGTCTGTTTCTTATTTCAATTGTATTGGGTACTTGTATATTAATTAGATATGCCGTAAATTTTGTGCCTATATTTGTTTAGATCAGCATTAATGCACAACTATTGGTGGTTATGGATAGGTTCGACGAAAGAATATTGCGAGAGCTAAAATTGAACGGTCGCTTAACTAATGTGGAGTTGGCAGAACGCATCGGTTTGTCACCTTCGGCGACTTTACGTCGAGTGCAAGAGCTGGAGCGCAGCCAAGTGATTCAAGGTTATCGAGCGGTGCTTAACCCAATCAAATTAGGGATAGGATTCATCGCCTATGTCACGATTGGGCTGTCGAATCATAGCAAACAATCGCAGCTCGATTTTGAAGCGCACATTATGGATGCCAAACAAGTCACCGAATGTCATAACATCACTGGGGCGAATGAGTACCTGTTACGGATCGAGACTGCCGATCTTGCCGCCTATAAACGTTTTCATTCTGACGTGCTGGGTGAGATCCCTCAAGTTAATTCGATTTCAACTCTGGTGGTGATGGAAACGCCGAAAGACCAACGAAGCTAAAGCGCAAAAAAAACCATCGGATTGGCTCCGATGGTTGCTATCATTTTTAGCACTGGTTATTTAAGCGAGATCGAAGCGATCGGCGTTCATCACCTTATTCCACGCGGCTACAAAGTCGTGTAAGAACTTGGTTTGTGCATCACTTTGGGCATACACTTCGGCAAGTGCCCGCAACTGCGAGTTGGAACCAAATACCAAATCAACTCGGGTGGCGGTCCATTTTAATGCGCCATTCGTTCGCTCACGTCCTTCAAATACGCCTTTTTCTGTGGCACTTGGTTTCCACTCGGTTGCCATATCTAGCAGATTCACAAAGAAGTCATTACTCAACTGCTCTGGTCGCTGGGTCAATACCCCATGTTGCGTTTGCTGATAGTTGGCATTGAGGACTCGCATGCCGCCGATCAGTACCGTCATTTCAGGAGCACTTAAACCAAGTAGTTGTGCCTTATCAAGTAATAGTTCTTCCGACGACACGCTGTAGCTCGCTTTTAGATAATTGCGGAATCCGTCTGCGATAGGCTCTAAGGGTTCGAACGCTGTGACGTCAGTTTGTTGCTGCGAGGCATCATTGCGCCCGGCACTAAACGGAACTTCAAGCTTTTGTCCGGCTGCTAGCGCTGCTTGTTCAATGGCAGCGTTACCGCCCAGTACGATTAGATCAGCGAGCGAGACCTGTTTGTTATTGCTCTGGGCTTGATTAAACTCGCTTTGAATGGCTTCTAGTACCGCTAATACCTTGGCTAACTGAGCGGGTTGATTGGCCTGCCAGTCTTTTTGTGGTGCAAGGCGGATCCGAGCCCCATTGGCGCCACCGCGTAGATCCGAACCGCGGAAGGTCGAGGCCGAAGCCCAAGCCGTTGCAACTAGCTCAGATACCGATAGTCCAGAATTTAACAATTTTACTTTGAGCGCCTTAATATCGGCGTCGTCGATGATTGCATGCTCTACCGCTGGAATAGGATCTTGCCAAATTAATTCTTCGGCAGGGACTTCTGGGCCGAGGTAGCGTTGAACGGGTCCCATGTCGCGGTGAGTTAGTTTGAACCAGGCGCGAGCGAAGGCGTCGGCAAATTCTTCAGGATTTTGATGAAAATGCTGAGATATTTTGCGATAGGCGGGATCTTCGCGAAGTGCAATGTCTGAGGTTGCCATCATTGGCGCATGGCTTCTCGACGGATCGTGAGCATCGGGGACGCTATTTTTGGCGCTATTGCCTGTTGGTGTCCACTGTTGGGCACCGGCTGGGCTTTTGGTGAGTTGCCACTCGTTACCAAATAGGGTTTCAAAGAAGCTGTTATCCCATTGCGTTGGCGTGGCAGTCCAAGCGCCTTCTAAACCGCTAGAAATAGTGTCCACACCCTTGCCTGATCCCATACTATTGTGCCAACCTAAACCTTGTTGCTCGATGGACGCGGCTTCTGGTTCGGCACCGACCTGCGCGGCATCACCTGCGCCGTGTGTTTTACCAAAGGTATGACCGCCAGCGATCAGCGCCACCGTTTCATAGTCATCCATGGCCATGCGGGCAAAGGTTTCACGAATATCCTTGGCTGAGGCGAGGGGATCGGGGTCGCCATTGGGCCCTTCTGGATTCACGTAAATTAAGCCCATTTGTACTGCGGCTAAAGGATTTTCTAGATCTCGTTCTCCGTTGTAACGTTTGTCATCTAACCATTCTCGCTCTGTTCCCCAATAGATGTCTTCTTCGGGTTGCCATATATCGACGCGCCCGCCAGCAAAACCAAAGGTTTTTAGGCCCATCGATTCTAATGCGACATTACCGGTTAAGATCATCAAGTCTGCCCAAGAAATTTTGTTTCCGTATTTCTGTTTAATTGGCCAGAGTAAGCGGCGAGCCTTGTCTAAGTTCACGTTGTCAGGCCAACTATTAAGGGGAGCAAAACGTTGACTACCGCTGCCAGCACCGCCACGGCCATCACCGGTGCGATAGGTGCCTGCACTGTGCCATGCCATGCGAATAAAAAACGGTCCATAATGGCCGTAATCGGCTGGCCACCAATCTTGTGAATCGGTCATTAAGGCTTGAAGATCATGTTTAAGTGCTGCGAAGTCGAGGCTTTTAAATGCTTGCGCATAGTCAAAGTTTTCACCGAGCGGGTTTGATTCTTTACTGTGTTGGTGAAGAATATTGAGGTTGAGTTGATTCGGCCACCAATCTTGATTGGCGGTGCCCTTATCAGCAACTTTAGTTCGAGAGCCGTGCATCACTGGGCATTTGCCGGCGCTTACCGCATTATTTTTATCCATTATTCTCTCCACTTTGGTTTATGGTATTGCTTGGTTGTAGGGGTGACCCTTACTGTTCGTAAACATCATAGTTTAATATATCGTAATTGGTGTAACCGTTTGTTTTTATTGCTGTGATAGTTTTTATCTATGGTTTGAATTGGTATTCATGAAGAAGTACATACTCAGATGAAAAGCCTAACAGATTTACCAGGATTGGGGCCAAAATCAGCTCAAATGCTTGAGCAAGCGGGAATTATTTCGCTAGAAGACCTACGTGAGTTAGGCGCAATCCGAGCTTTTATCAAGGTGAAGCAGTTCGGTGCAACTCAGCCTAGTTTAAATCTATTGTATGCTTTGGTAGGAGCCTTAGAGGGAAAACATTGGTTAAGCATCGCCAAACAACAAAAAGCAGAGCTGATTATGGTTTTAGAAGGCTACCAAGAGCTGGAAAAATTATTTACAGAGCAGGGCAAGCCTTTAAGCCTAATATCATCATAGGGTCTGGTCTGCATTTTACTCGTGTTGCCAAGCTGTTGAGTATTTATGGAGCCATTATTGTGAGTGAACAAGGAAGTAGCCATGATTCAAATTTCCAATAGTGTTTGGGTCGGTGAGGGCGAAACGGTGCCATTTTTTGGCTTGCCTTATAGTACCCGCATGACTGTGATCCGTTTATCGTGCGGTTCATTGTGGCTACACAGCCCGATTCGTTGGACAAGTCAGTTGCAACAACAATTGGATCAACTTGGTCCGGTTAAGTATTTAGTGGCGCCAAATAAATTACATCATTTGTTTATTAGTGAGTGGCAACAGCAGCACCCTCAGGCTCAGATTTTTGCTACTAAAGCTTTACAAACGAAGCGCAAAGATATTCGTTTTGACGGATTATTTACGCCAAATATCCCCGGCCCTTGGCAAGCTGATATCGCGCAATTGTTATTTACTGGTTCTGTCGCGATGGAAGAATGTGTGTTTTTTCATAAGCCCTCTCAGGTGTTGATTGTGACCGATCTGGTCGAGAATTTTTCACCCGAGGTTTTTACGCCAATTCAGCGCCATGTCGCAAAAGCCACCGGGATCCTTGCGCCCCATGGCAAAATGCCCATCGATTGGCGCCTTAGTTTTATCTTTGGTAAAAGTGAGGCCAGGCAACACCTACAGCAGATCTTGAGCTGGCAGCCGAAAGTTCTGATCATGGCCCACGGCCTGATCGTTAACCATGAAGTTGACAAGTTTTTACGTCGCTCGTTTGCTTGGCTCGGGTTGACTTAGCGGCTTAGGGGCTCTGTTCGCAGGGAGAGGTCACGATGAACATTGGGCGCACAGGGTATCGCTTGATTTGTTGTGGCTTCTACTGGTTAAGTTTTAGCTGAAATACAAGCCCTGGAGAGATGAGAGCGAGATACCTTCAGCTACCCGATTAAGTTTCTCTGGCAAGTTAAATAACAAACCTACCAGAGCATGTTCGGAGATATTTTACTTATTAGAATTACAACAAAGGTCAAACTTGTTATCAAAGCACCGACTGAAAATTACCTTTGAGGCGCATAGAGTCATGTTTGGGCGGTAACCCAAATTGTTTCGAATACTCACGACTGAATTGTGAGGGTTCTTTGTAGCCGACTTCAAACCCCGCTTCTGCGGCGGCATATCCCTCCACCAACATAAGCCGTCTTGCTGCCATCAATCGCAAATGACTTCTGAACCGAATCGGACTTGTCCCAGTGACGTCTTTAAAATGTTTATAAAAACCTGACTGTCCCATATTTGCGATGCTGGCCAGTTTATTGATGGATATCGATTCGGTGAAATGGGTTTCTAACCATGTTATCGCTTTTTTTATACGACGCAGTCGGCTGTTTGCTGTCGCCATCTGAACAAGGACTGTATGAGATTGCGGGTTCTGAAGTAGCCTCCAAATCAGCTCTCTTTCAATTAATGGTGACAACACCGCGATATTTTGTGGGCATTGCAGCGTCTCGGTCAGCCTTACTACAGTATCGACCAATTGATCATCCATTGATCCCAGATTTAATCCGTAAGTCGTGCCTTCACTATCGCTTGTTTTGGTACATAGCTCGGTCAATTCTGCGATGAGTGCAGAATCCAGATCCAGTCGCAGGCAAAGATACGGACTACTTTTTGTAGCTTCTGTGACTGCGCCCAAAACGGGTAGCTGTACAGAGCCTAACAGGTAGTGCGCGGAGTCGTAATGGTAAATCTGATTGTTGAGTCTAGCCTCTTTCCTCCCTTGTGCAACCACACATATTGCTGGTTCGTAAAGAACAAGCTCAGGCGTGGTGGGTATGGAGGATCTCATAATCGAAACCCGTGGAATTGGTGTCTGAAAAATACCATCATCGTTCGAGAAATCGAGTAATAGCTTTGCCAGATCGCATATCGTACGCATATATCAGCACTCCATTCCTGTATTACTAAATTCAGAACACTAATTAGAATATGGAGGATAATACAAGAATTATGGGAAAGAGTCATACCGACTACTTGTGCTTTTCATCCACGATAACTACCAGTGAGCCTTGAGGCTCCAATTTCAAAATTAGCACAAAGGTTACTTATGAAGAAAACATGGTTCATTACGGGCGCATCTCGCGGTATCGGCTTCGAAATTGCACAAGCGGCACTGGTCTCTGGTGACAATGTCGTCGCAACAGCACGTAACGTAAGAAGGCTTCGGGAGCAATTGGGCTCAGAAATCCAACCACAGCTAGAATGTATTGAGCTAGACGTGAATAATTATATTCAGGCGAAAGAGGCGGTCAGCTGGTCAATTGAGCGATTTGGTAGTATTGATGTTTTGGTTAACAATGCTGGTTTCGGTCAGCTCGGTCACTTTGAAACCGTTGAGCAGCGCGCTATAGAGCAACAATTCTCTACTAATGTTTTTGGCCTGATGCACGTGACCCGTGCAGTATTGCCAGCTATGCGCAGGCAGCAACGCGGGCACATTCTGAATTTGTCATCTATTGGTGGTGCTCTGGGCTTTGACGGCGCTGCCATCTATTGTGCTGCAAAATTTGCTGTAGAAGGATTCTCAGAAAGCCTCGCGTTGGAAGTGGCCCGCTTTGGCATCGATGTCACTATTGTTGAACCAGGCTTTTTTCGAACAGACTTTTTGGATGACTCTTCTGTACGTTATGGCCAAATTGAATTACAAGACTATACGGATGTCGCAAATACTCAAAAATCACAATACGATGAATATAGCCATGCGCAACTCGGTGACCCTAAAAGGCTTGCTCAACTCATTGTGAAAACTGCGGGTATAAGCCCGGCACCACTTCGACTAGTCGCAGGTAGCGATGCTCTTTCTATGTCACGGGACATCCTAAATAATCGTATGAAAGAACTAGAACTATGGGCCGATATTTCAGTAACAACAGATCATCAGGAGGAGTAATTCTAGTTGGGACTTGAAAATAAACTAGCTCCATAGCTCCATAGCTCCATAGCTCCAATGCTGCTTGGCCTTATGTACGCGCAGATCTTCTGTAGGAAGATCAGCGTTTAATCACACGATGATGAATAAACGCTAAGGACTCGCGAATGGCAAGGGCATTACCGTGAGGGAATGTCTGAAGCAAGCGGACGTTTTTTAGATAAAGACTCCCAATGCCGCTTTATTTTGTAATGGTTGGGACACGGTGAAGGCCCAAACCTGAAAATCAATGAGGAGCCTGTGCAGCTCATTCGTTCTATATCCGATCGGACTTAGAAACAGTGGCGCAAAATCAGAAGCCGTCATTGGAATGCAAAGGTGCGAATCGGCCGTTGTATTTTAAACATTTTCAGGAAACGCCCTGTGCGGTGCCGCATGCAGGGTGTTGTGGAGGCTAGATACCTGCGGCTACCCGATTAGCCATTTTCTATGGGTTGCCGTATTACTGTTTTCCAATTTTCAGGGGCAGCTTTACGAATATCACTCAAGTAAATCTCATGGTGCTTACCGGCTTGCGTGTATTCGTTGGCATGGATAAATTCATGGACACGCTCAACCGTTGGTCCCTCTTCTGAAAAAAGTCCAATGTGCATAGTCTGTGCTGATATACCTTCACAAAATAACTCAAAACGAACCTTTGGCAATGCCTCTAAATTCTTTTTTTCCTTTACCTGCTTGTAGGCTTCTAAGAACAGATCTTGTGTCACATGTTTCGGTTGCATAATCATAGACGTCCATTTCCATTTGCTCTTGTCGTTGATGTCAAATAGAGACATGTCATCAACCCACCAAAGCCCTTCCAATGGCATGACGCCGTAGTCAATTTCTAATTCGCCTTTCTTGACCATGAATTTGAGAGCATACGACAAGGCGTAGAGAGCCTCGATTGCGTCACTGTAGTCTTTCGCTGTATTCGGATCACCCTGGCCATCAATCATCAGGAAATTCATTTCTGGGACATCAACAATCTCAACGCTCTTCGGGGAAGGTTTGTATAGGTGTTTCAACTCTTTCTTATAGTCAATTTTCTTCATTATTTATCCTTGGCTAAGGCCTTACTAAGTTGCAGCTAACCGCTATAGAACTCAAGCAAAGCCACCTTAACCATAGACTAAACCTAAAATGCCGAGCGTTCGCTGTCGACTTGAGTAATTTGTGTACGCCCGGCAGGGGCATGAACGAATGATGTGAAAGTCCTCTGTAGGAAGGTCACCGTTTAGTAACTCTTTCGTTATTAAACGCTAAGGACTCGCGAATGGCAAGGGCATTACCGTGAGGGAATGTTTGAAGCAAGCCGGACGACTTTTTATTTAAAGAGAGGGCGAGCTGATGAACAAGAACATTATACGAGGCGCAGGCTGGAGGCGAGTTGGCACAAGACAACGTAGCTAAGTGATCTAACGGTCACCGTAAATAATGCAGCAGTGCAGAAAAAAGAGAAAGTGCATGTTCTACTTCTTATAAATAAAGAGTGGGGGAGCTGTAGTGGCATAGTGAATGATTAACTGACTCCATGGCGATTTAAGCAGACGGTATTTTTAGATAAAGAGTCCCAATACCGTTTTATTGTGTAGTGGTTGGGACATAGTGAAGACCTGAACCTGAAAATCAATGAGGAGCCTGTGCTGCTCACTCGTTCTATATCCGATCGGACTTAGAAACAGTGGCACAAAATCAAAAGCCGTCATTGGAATGCAAAGGCGCGAATCGACCGTTGTATTTTAAACATTTTCAGGAAACGCCCTGTGCGGAGCCGCATGCCGGGTGTAGTGGGGGCTGGAGGCTAGATACCTACGGCTACCCGATTCGGTTTTTGCATACATATAATACTACAAAAACTAAATATGATTAGTTACACTGACGAAAATCTAAACTATTTATAAACTCCACCAGTTTGTTCGCATGAGCAACGGCACGTTGTTCAACTTCCAATTTATCACCGTAACTATCTGGAATGTAAACCATGTTGTGGGAAACAATTGGTGGGTGATATATCATTCCGCAACGCTTAGCTATCTGTTGTAATGGCTTTAGAAACTCTTCAACAGTAAAGCTATTGAGCCCCCCCTCTGAGTAACTCTGATCAGGACCACCAATTGTCGTCGAGATCATAAACGATTTTCCTTTTAATTTATCACCAGTATCTCCGTGAGCAAAACCATGCAAAAATACTCTATCTAACCACTCTTTCAGCATTCCAGGCATGCTATACCAATGAAATGGGTATTGAAAAATAACTATGTCAGCTCCTAACAGTGCTTTTTGCTCCGCATCGACGTTAATGTTAAAGTCAGGATACATTCTATAAAGATCTCTTACTTCAATATTATCTCTATCAACCAGCCTCTCTATAATAATTTTATTAGCGATTGATTGTTCATTTACATCCGGATGCGCAAGTGCAATTAAAACCTTCATAACTTATCCCTTAATTTATTAAACATATACGTAGCATCTCATTGCTACCAATATTGTTGCTCAGACACCAGAAGAGTAAACTAAGTAGAAATTCAAAGTAAGTACGCACATTTTTGGTATGTAGTATCATTTTGTATACTAAGGGAGAGTTATCATGAGTCACAGCGACTATGACTGCAATAATGGTTGTCCAGTTGAAGCCACGTTAGAAGTTATTGGCGGAAAATGGAAAGGGATAGTACTTTACCATCTACTTTCAGAAACGATCCGTTTTAATGAATTACGCCGTTTAATGCCAGAAATTACACAACGAATGCTAACAAAACAGCTAAGAGAACTAGAAGCCGACAATCTGATTTCGAGAAAGATATACGCAGAAGTTCCCCCAAAAGTTGAATACTCAATAACGACCTACGGAAAATCCCTGACTCCCATAATAGAAGCGCTACATGCATGGGGCGTTCAACATTTGAAGAAATAAACTAGACACCCATTCTAAAAACAAAATCAATAATAACACCTTTTCGCGGCACTTAACCTATATAACCTTTAGGCACATCGTGATTGATTCAATGGGTTTAAAGGTGTTTGGTGAAGGAGAATGGAAGGTGCGTAAGCACGGCAAAGAAAAGCGCCGAGTATGGCGTAAACTCCACCTTGCCGTTGATACTGATACGCATGAAATAGTGAGCATGGTGGCATCACTCGATTCAGTGCATGAGTGCGAAGCCTTACCCACACAGCTAAACCCACTTCGTCGCAAAATTCGAAAAGTCTCGGCGGATGGGGATTATGACACTAAACGCTGCTATGGGGTATTGGAACGAAAAAGAATAGCCCCGGTGATCCCACCGAGGCAAAACGCCGCTTACTGGGAGGAAGGCCATCCTCGCAACCAAGCCGTTGAAGCCCTGCAAAATGACCAACTAGAAGAATGGAAAACCCAATCGGGTTATCACGAGTGTTCACTGTCAGAGACGGCCATGTACCGTTACAAACAGCTGACGAGTGATAAGTTGAGCTTACGTCATTACAACGCCCAAGCGGGTGAAATGATGGTAAGTGTCAGTGCATTAAACAAAATGACTAGGCTAGGTATGCCTGTTTGTCAGGTAACTGGCTAAATAAAGTAAGAGCCTAGAATAACTGCACCTTGAGTTTGGATTTGATCAACAAGGCCCATAACAAGCACTCGACGCGAAGACTTTACTTAAGCGTTGATGGGGGGCGAATACTTCGCCACAATCATGGGTGTCTAATATAATTTACGATATGCGTATGATTGCTCATGACCGCATAGGCGCACACATTAATGGCGAACACCTCCGCTAGCTTTAGCAAATAGTCTTCTACCCATTGGCGGCGATGGTCATAACTCTTGCCTGTTTGCTTATCCTCACCACACAAATAAGCCCGACGTACACAGCGGGAAACACAGTGGTAATAAGGCGTATCATCCAAGCTTACTTGCGATTTTCTAGGCTGAGGCATAATGATAACTCCCCCAAATAAACCACTGTTGATAGTTTAGACTATAATAAGCGTTTCGTTAGTTGGGGTATCTTGTCTGACGCGTTGTTTGACGCGATACCGTGCTTAACTAAATGACGATAAAGCCAAAACCCACAAGGCCCAGCTTCATAAACTACACAAAGATGACTAGCCAAGTATTTATGTTTTTGATAGAATTATCGATAAATTTTTTGATAGAGTAAATATTGGTGGGGATGGTGCCATGGAACACGGGCTCATCTCTCGAATTATCAATACAATAAGCGACATCTGTGGTTTCTTTGTGAACGTCTAGTCCAATGAAAAACGTGCTAGATTTAGACGTGTCGATCTCCTGTTCTGTTATGACTTCCATCTAACAGTGTGGCTCTAGTTTGACGAATCCACGATAAACGCAGGAGGTCGACACTTTCACCAGGGGATCATTATGTCTGGGGTGTAAAGGGTTGCATCACGTATATTTATTCACATTAAACTTTACAATTATTAAAGGATTAAAATTGAAAGAGTGTCCAATCATTATTGATTTAAAATTAGATGAAAAAAGCCTAAAAGCTATTGAGGAAATAAAACAAATATACAACTTGAAAAAGATTGGTAGATACGCTCTATTCATGGGCCATATTTATTCTATTTTTGGAGGTAGTGTAAAAAGGGTAGCGTCTAGTTCAGGTGTTTCCACTGTTATGAATGCTATTCCTAATGGCACAGCCAAGGAAGTACTAAATGGTGCAGGTAAAGTTGTTATTTCTGAGGCGAATCAAACAAGCTATAATATTTATATGGCTAATTGGGAGTATTTTTACCAATCCTTTGATGCTTTTGATAAAATAGCACAAGAAAGAATTGAATTTATTGCATTTAATCAAGGTCAAGCTCATATCTCTAAGCCTAAAGAATATAAATTTTGGAAGGCTATATATTTAGGTTGTAAATATAATGCTAAATAAAATTATTTTCACATTGTTACTGACACTTCCATTCTATTCTATAGCTGAAATTTCAGAGGAAGCTAAATATGCTTCTTTTTTGGTCCAGGTTAACTTAACTAAATATAGTGAGAAAAGTGAGCGCTGTCGTAATAAAATGAGATCTTTTACGTTGTCATCAACTGACAGAGCCCGCCTAAAAAAATTACCTAAAGAGGCCTCAAAAGGTTTAACGAAGTTACTTGATGACGCGCTTCTACAATGTACTCAGCCTGAAATATTTAATTTAGCTAATTCATTACTTATTCTTGAGGAACAAAATGCTTTAGAAAAATCTTCTGTTATTAAGGAGCAGGTACATTTAATTAGGAAGCTTGTTTTTTCTAAAACTTCTATTCAACCAAATATAGAGTACTCACAATTATCACCAGGATTACAGTCTAAGTTAAATAAAATTGATTTTTTAAAGTATCCTTTTGATATGTTTGTCGTTATTGAAGGTGCTTGGGGCCTCCCTCATTAATGCACCATAACAGGGCGAGCGCATGAGTATTTTTTAAGCATAAAGTGGTTATAGGTTGAATAACATCTTACTAAGCCACAATTAAACTGCCTGCGCTTTTACTCTCTATCCTTTACGCCGTGCTCAATTTGAGCAAAAAGAAGAGCATAGACATCCATGTTAAAAACTACAGGGACAGTAACAACGTTAGTGAAGTGAACACCACTGAAATCATTTAGTCCTCAGGTTATTGTCATGCCGATTAACGGCTAAATTCACAGTAGGTGACTCAGTTTGATGCAATTAACCAGACAGTCATCCCAACGAGCTGCTTTAGAATGACAATCTTGTTATTTCTTGCCATGCCTAGCTAGAATATATAAGGGCTCGCCATATTGTTGTGAAGTCATGTCCGCATCTCTGCTATTCCAACTCCCAACTCCCAACTCCCAACTCCCAACTCCCAACTCCCAACTCCCAACTCTTAGTTCTTAGCTCCTAACACGCCACCTATAACTGCAGTTAATATCGCCATCGGTAAACGTAAGTGAATAACCATGATTTGAACTGAATCTTCACCAGAAATGGAAAGCCAAATAAAGTTAAAGATCGCTTTCAGCCCCCTTGTTGCATCAAGTATAGAGTGTCCAGAAGCAGTACTTTTTATTTTTTCTTAATATTCAATTGCTTAATGTTAATTTCTTGTCAATATATTGCCTGTTTTGTATCAAATGAAAATGATGTTTATTTGCATTATCGTTAGCGAGTGGATAGTGTGACGCAGTCTTCAAGGCAGTTCAGTATTAATCGGTTAGCAAAATAGATAAGGATTCATATAAAATGTACAAAATATTACTTGGCTTAATCGCTGCTATTTTTAGTCAGGTTTCGTTTGCAAAACTCACCACTGTCACGGATGTTATTGATCGTGAAGTCACTTTTGATGCCCCTGCGCAACGTGTAGTTGTTGGCTTTTATCCAGAAGACTATATGGCAATAGGTACTGAGGCGGCATTTGATAATGTTGTTGGGATGGCAAAATACATGTGGGAAACTCGCACTGAAAACTGGGAGTTATATGTAAAACACCGTCCTTCTTTAAAAAATATTCCTGACATGGGTCGAGTGGATACCAACTCTTTCTCTGTTGAAAAGGTCATAGCACTAAATCCTGATCTATTGATGCTAGCCGAGTGGCAATATAAAGCGCTGGGGAGTGAAGTATCACGCTTCGAGTCTGTAGGGATCCCGATTATCGTTGTTGATTACAATGCCCAAACCGTAGAGCGTCATGTTAAGAGTACTGAGCTAATAGGTGTTATTACTGGCCAGGAAGAGCGCGCAGCCAAAATTTCGAGTGAGTACCAGCAAAGTGTAGAGATGATCAACGCTAGGTTAAAAGAAGCCAACCTGCCTAAACCGAAGGTTTATACTGAATACGGAGGTGCCGGTGTGGAAGAAATTGGTTATACGTTTGGTAAAAACATGTGGGGTGCTATTTCCACAATGGCTGGCGCAGATAATATCGCAGCTCCTTATGTCGAATGGTGGGGAAAACTCAATCCTGAACAAATTATTGCCGCTAACCCAGACATTGTCGTTATCACTGGTTATGAATCTGGTCGAGCAAATAAAACAGCGATGGTTATGGGACAAGGAGTTGATGAAGAGTTAGCGAAGCAACGTCTTCTCGGCTATAAAAATCGCGATGACTGGACAACGTTAGCAGCTGTGAAAAACAATCGAATCTATGGTGCATATCACGGTGCGGTTCGGACGATTTTGGATGGTGCTATGATCCAATATTACGCCAAGATAATGTATCCGGAAGTTTTTAAAGATTTAGACCCAGTTGAGTATTACCAAAATTTCTATAAAAAATACCTACCTGTTCGACCGAAAGGCACGTTTATGACTCACTTATAGTTGATTACTTACAAGTAACAATACGGGAGTCAGTGACTCCCTAACAAGATAGCTAGACAGCGATTCCTGTTTTAAAATGTCTTCTTATTTTTCCAGCGTAGAGCTTGTATTGAGAAAACGATCTAGCTTGGTGAGCGCAGCACCACAAAGAACACTCTTGGTTGCAAGTCCCAGAGTGTGAAGACGTTTTTGAGGAATCGAGGGGCGATTCAACATTGCAACGCGATGAAAACTATAACTCAATATGCTTAAACAAAAAGTTGGGAGAGACGCATATTCTAGGACAAGCAATGCTTGACCAGCCACCATGTTATAGGCCAAATTAAGAGTGTGTATTCCCCTCTAACGCTTATTTAAGTAAGAGCTCTACAGACACATTACTTTTATAAAAACTGATACACATACAATCAATCTAATATCAAATTTAGCCGTATTATCTTCATTGATAAAGATGGAATTGCTTACTGGCTAGTGATGTGAAAAGGTTGATCATGGTAACAAATAGCTAGACTGTCATCCTAACTCCCCAAACACATGTTTGCGCTATTGTGAGCAATGATACAGCAAGCCATTTATAGGATTTAGTCGTGATTTGTCAGAACGTGGGCAAAATCGAGTATGAGCGCCTATCCGTTACTGGTTGAGGATACCACCCCTTATATTAGGCGCTAGCGGTTTATATTGCGGTTAATGCTGTCGCCTATCGTGAGTGGGATGTGCCTGCGCATATCATTGAGTTAAGCCATAACCACGATAAACCGAGAACCACAGCCCTAAGTTTACTGTTGCAAGCATTGCACAATCTGTTGTGGTGTTCACTTAAGCAGCTGACGCTGCTGGTTAGGTTCGATAATGACATTTAGCCCAGTGGCATGATCGAGCTGCATTTTATATTACTTGTCCTGAACATTTTCTCAATATTGAGTGATTTAATTGTATCTAAGTCATTTATTCATTTGTTGGGGGGCGCTCCGCAAGCACAATCATTCTTACAATGATTGTTGTGTAAGCGACATTGATGAGGGCTTTGTGGCACGAACTTGCGACAAAAACTTCTTGGTGATGATTTATTCTTGTTTTTATTCAATGACTTATGGTTTTTATTCCAGTTGGCTCGGTATTCGCAATAGTTACTGCGGGAACCGTTTATCAAGCTAAAGGAAGAAAATATTATGGCTATTCGTCAATGTGCAATTTACGGAAAAGGTGGTATTGGTAAATCAACTACTACCCAAAACTTAGTAGGTGCTTTAGCAGAAGCTGGCAAGAAAGTAATGATTATCGGCTGTGATCCTAAAGCGGATTCAACCCGCCTTATTTTACATGCAAAAGCGCAAAACACCATTATGGAAATGGCTGCTGATGCGGGTTCTGTAGAAGATATCGAATTAGAAGATGTACTTAAAGTCGGTTACGGCGGTGTTCGTTGTGTTGAGTCTGGCGGTCCTGAGCCAGGTGTAGGTTGTGCGGGTCGTGGTGTGATTACTGCGATTAACTTCTTAGAAGAAGAAGGCGCCTATGAAGAAGATCTCGATTTCGTATTCTACGACGTATTGGGTGACGTGGTTTGTGGTGGTTTCGCTATGCCTATTCGCGAAAACAAAGCGCAAGAAATCTACATCGTGGTATCGGGTGAGATGATGGCGATGTATGCCGCAAACAACATCTCTAAAGGGATTTGTAAATATGCTGCCACCGGTAGTGTTCGTTTAGCGGGTCTGATTTGTAACTCACGTAAATGTGACCGTGAAGATGAACTGATTGAAGCGCTTGCGGCCAAAATTGGTACTCAAATGATCCATTTCGTACCGCGTGACAACGTTGTACAACAAGCTGAAATTCGTCGTATGACCGTGATTGAGTACAACCCTAAATGTAATCAAGCCGATGAATATCGCGCCCTCGCCAATAAAATCATCAACAACGAGTTATTTGTCGTTCCGACTCCTGTGACTATGGATGAGTTAGAAGAGTTGCTTATGGAATTCGGCATCATGGACGCAGAAGACGAGTCGATCATTGGTCAAGTTGCTGAAGAAGTGACCGCCTAATCATTCACCAACCAAGTGATCTTATTGATGCTATAGGAGGCAGCAATGTCTAACAATAAAGCAGAAACTCAAGCGCTGATTGATGAAGTGCTAGAAGTTTATCCAGAAAAAGCCAAAGCGGATCGTAAAAAGCACCTCGATGCCAACGACAGTGGAACGGGTAGTTGTATTACCGCTAACCGTAAGTCGTTGCCAGGGGTGATGACCGCGCGGGGCTGTGCTTACGCGGGTTCGAAAGGGGTTGTGTGGGGACCAATTAAAGATATGGTGCATATCTCTCATGGTCCTGTGGGGTGTGGCCAATACTCACGCGCTGGCCGTCGTAACTATTATACCGGTTATACCGGGGTAAACAGCTTCGGCACCATGAACTTTACCTCTGATTTCCAAGAGCGCGACATTGTGTTTGGGGGCGATAAAAAACTTGCCACCATGATCGACGAAGTGGAAATGTTGTTTCCATTAGCGAGCGGGATTTCTATTCAATCAGAATGTCCTGTCGGGCTGATCGGTGATGATATCGAAGCGGTTGCTAAAACCAAAGGTGCAGAAATCGGTAAAACCATCGTGCCAGTGCGTTGTGAAGGTTTCCGTGGGGTGAGTCAGTCGCTGGGTCACCACATCGCCAACGATACTTTACGAGATTACGTCTTGGATAAGTCGGAAGGTAAAGAAGTCGCGACCACCGATTACGATGTGGCCATCATTGGTGATTACAACATTGGTGGTGATGCCTGGTCTTCACGGATCTTATTGGAAGAAATTGGTTTACGGGTCGTGGCGCAGTGGTCGGGTGACGGTACCTTACCAGAGCTTGAAAATACCCCTTCGGTGAAGCTTAACCTAGTTCACTGTTATCGTTCGATGAACTACATCTGTCGCCACATGGAAGAAAAATACGGTGTGCCATGGATGGAATACAACTTATTTGGTCCCACTAAGTGTGAAGAATCCTTACGCGCTATTGCGGCCAAGTTCGATGAGAAAATTCAGGCCAAGGCTGAAGAAGTGATTGCTGGTTACAAAGCGCAATGGCAAGCCGTTGTCGACAAGTATCGTCCTCGCTTGGAAGGCAAGAAAGTCATGTTATATGTGGGTGGGTTGCGTCCGCGTCACGTGATTGGTGCCTATGAAGATTTAGGTATGGAAATTGTTGGTGCGGGTTATGAATTTGGTCATAACGATGATTACAGCAAAACCGTCCCTGAAGTGAAAGATGCCACCTTGATTTACGATGACGTAACAGGTTACGAGTTAGAAGCATTTGCCGACAAACTGAAACCCGATCTGATTGGTGCCGGTGTGAAAGAAAAATACATCTTCCAAAAAATGGGGATCCCATTCCGTCAAATGCACAGCTGGGATTATTCCGGTCCTTATCATGGCTTCGATGGGTTTGCCATCTTCGCCCGCGACATGGACATGACGCTGAACAACCCTTGCTGGAATAAGTTAACGCCACCATGGAAGGCGGATAAGACAGAAAATCAAGCAGCTGCTTAAGCGCAGTCTAGTTTGCTTAGCAAGGTCAGGATGAGTGCAACCGCACTTGAGTGTTTAACTCAATCCGTTAGTTCACAGATGAGTGGCGCGGAAGGAGATATAAAATGAGTCAATCAGTAGACGATATCAAAGCTGGCTACCCGCTGTTTCAGCAGCCAGAATATCAAGACATGATGGCGCGCAAACGTGCCGATCATGAAGAAGGCGTGAGTGACGAGAAGATCAAAGAAGTCTTTGAGTGGACCACCACCGAAGCGTACCAAGAGCTTAACTTTTCACGCAAAACCTTAACCATCGATCCCGCAAAGGCCTGCCAACCACTTGGTTCGGTATTATGTGCCTTGGGTTTCGAAAAAACCCTCCCTTATGTACATGGTTCGCAAGGATGTGTGGCTTATTTCCGCACTTACTTTAACCGTCACTTTAAAGAGCCAGTGGCTTGTGTGTCAGATTCGATGACCGAAGATGCAGCGGTATTTGGCGGCCAAAAAAATATGTACGACGGTCTTCAAAACTCCTTGGCATTGTACAAGCCAGAGGTGATTGCTGTTTCTACTACCTGTATGGCGGAAGTTATTGGTGATGACTTGAATGCCTTCATTGGTAATGCCAAGAAAGAGGGTTACATCCCAGAAGACTTGCCAACCCCATTTGCCCATACACCGAGTTTTGTGGGCAGTCATGTCACCGGTTGGGATGGCATGTTTGAGGGCTTTGCCAAGTATTTCACGGGCAAAAACATGGACGATAAGGTGGTCGCTAGTAATGGCAAAATCAACCTTATTCCCGGCTTTGAAACCTACTTAGGAAACTACCGAGTCATCCATAGCATGCTGCAGCAGATGGATGTTAATTACAGTCTATTGAGTGATCCTTCGGAAGTACTCGATACGCCAGCTGATGGCGAATATCGTATGTACGCAGGCGGTACACCGCTGGCTGAGCTAGAAGATGCACCAAACGCGATTACCACCATTTTGCTGCAACCCGATCAGTTGGTAAAAACCAAGAAGTTTGTGGAAGGCGTTTGGAAGCATGAAGTGCCTACGCTCAATATTCCAATGGGCTTAGATTGGACCGATGAATTCTTAATGAAGATTTCTGAACTCACTGGCAAAGCGATCCCTGAATCACTGGCGACCCAGCGTGGCCGTTTAGTAGACATGATGACAGACTCGCATACTTGGCTACATGGCGTAAGCTTCTCTATCTATGGCGACCCAGATTACTTAATGGGTTTAACTAAATTCCTGATGGAATTGGGCTGTGAAATTAAACACATCTTATGTAATAACGCCGCTAAACGCTGGCGTAAGAAGATGGAAGCCTTGATTGCGCAATCGCCAACTACGGCCAATGCTGAAATTCACGTCGGTAAAGATCTATGGCATTTCCGTTCATTGGTGTTCACTAATAAACCTGACTTTATGATTGGTAACTCATACGCCAAATTCATCCAACGCGATACCAAAGCCAAGGGTGAAGAGTTTGAAGTACCCCTGATTCGACTGGGTTTCCCTATTTTTGATCGCCACCATCTGCATCGTAACACCACTTTAGGCTACGAAGGCGGCATGTATATGCTGACCACGCTGGTCAACGAAGTGTTGGCAAAACTCGATGAAGACACTTCAGAGCTGGGTAAAACAGACTACGGTTTCGATCTGGTTCGTTAAACCTCGTTATCTGTATGAAGCAATGGCCGGTGCACTGCTCCGGCCATCTTAAGGAATCTAAGTATGCCAAATCTTATTATTAGCCGTGAAGCTTCCGGTGCGCTGCAGGCTTATATCGCCAAGAAAGACCTGGAACTGCCCATTCAAAATTTACAGTTTGAGCAAAGCGACCAGTGGGGCGGAGAAATCGAACTCAGTGATGGGAGTAAATATTACATTGAACCCGTTAATCCTGAGCCTACCTTGCCTAAAACCTTTCGTGCCCGTCGAGCCTAATGTTTAGTTTTATCATCAGGAGATAGTTATGAGCGTTTCAATGAGTGACCAGTTAGCCTTAAGGTTAGCCATGGCGTCGAAAGCGATGCCTGATATCGAATTAAAACAATTTGTCGATATCTTGGTGAAACACTGTGGTGAGCCGCTGACCGAGAAAAAGCTTCGTGCTTTAAGTCCCAAGGCTTTACGCGAAGTACTTCAGTCTTCAAGCGCTCATCTTGAACGCGGTCAAGTGAATCAAGTACATGCCATTTTTAGTTCGACTCAGATCAGTGCTATGCAACCACCTGAAGTGCCTGTGAGTCGCGAACTATCGGGATCGGTGCTGCAATTAGCCGTGAGCTCGAACAATTTGGAAGATATAGACGGCCATTTTGGCTCGTGCTTGCGATTTCTGATTTATCAGGTGAACTCACAGGGCTATCAATTAGTCGATGTGCGCCCTGTGGTGGAAAATAAAACTGGGGACGAACGGACCAGCTATTTGATCGAACTAATTGGTGATTGCCAATTGCTCGCGACCCTATCGATTGGTGGGCCTGCGGCGGCACGAGTTAGTCGTGCCGACATTTTGCCGCTGAAACAATTAACCCCGCAGCCCAGCCAGATTATTTTAGAGCGTTTGCAAGAGGTGATGCAGGCCCCTCCACGATGGTTACAACGCTTGCTCGATAAACAACAAGCAATACCTACAGAGGACTGTTTATGCACACTGTAACAAACAAAGACATGAAACAATGCGGCTGTAAGGGTGAAGCGCACGACCATCAACCCGAACATCAGCATGAGTGTCAGTGCCAGCAAGAAGGGGGAGAGCATACAGCCGAACATCAATGTGGTTGTACTTCAGATCAAGGCGAAACCCAATTTGAAGCGCTGGATATGGCGATGCTCGGTAATTTAGTTCATCGCCTCGCGGACCCAGCCACTTTTGAGCAAAAGTTGAGTTGTTTTACCAAGCATCATCCTGGCGTTCGGGTGATCGTGTGTAGTGAGGACGACATGGCAGAACGTGAATCGTTTCTGGCCTGCGAACACTTTGACATATTTTTAATGGCTAACGGTATGGGCTGCGCCCGTATTACCGACAGTATTGAACTGGCCATCGGTGTAATTATTGCGATGCACGAAGAGTAGACCCAAGTATGTGATAATTTTATTGCAAAGGTGTGGCTTCTATTTGAGCAATGCGGCATTTCGAGAAAATTTGTCGATTCGCGATTCTCAGTGGTTGATATTCAACAATGATTCACAGCCGCCTTGAGTGAGTGGTGCGCTTGTTTTTACTTAATTATACCTATGTAGCGGAAGTTATTGTTTACTATAAAAATATTAGCTTATTGACATCAAGCCACCAAATAGGTGGCTTGGATTCTAACCGTTTCCTACTTCATCGCTTAGAGACGTTCTATGGAATAAATTGCGCCGGAATCTTTCATTAATTTGAGTTGTTTGATGTCGAAGGATAAAGGTTCATCATCATAGTAAGAATCAGCTAAAGCCTTATTCTCTTCGATGTCTTTACGCGCACCAGCGGCCTTGTTGTAGGCAATTTGGCTCACTTGAAACTGAATTTTGTTTTCTGAAACCTGTTTGATCCGGATCAGCCCGTATTTGTATTTGCTGTCTGCTTGGGGAAATATTTTTGTGAAATTAACAATATATATATCGTTAATCGCGGGTTGCTCGATATAAGCCACTTCTTGAAGGCTATTTTGCTGTAAGGAGTAACTTAGCGTTAAGGCCAAACAGGCAATGATAATCAGCCCGGAAAACATCGGTAGAGTGTTTTTTAGATTATAAACAGTCTTCTTGATTTGCTTCGCTAAGTCGCTTGGTAATTCTTTGCCGATGAGTGTTTTTTTGCAATGAGTACATTCGATACCAACCTTTTTGGAGGTAACAAATGTGGGGATCCAATATAGGTGAAAGTATCGAAGTAAGCCGAAAGTAATAAACTGTTCATTTTCACAACTTGGGCACTGGAGTCCTTCTATGACCTGCCCTGATATGGATTTACCCTTTGAGCCAAAAAATATCATTCCTTTCTCCGTTTTTGCTTCAGTTGTTATTACTTTGTGGTTGCTTATGACGACAAAGTCATCAGCTGATCACGATTTCAGCATTAAATAATAGTTTACTTATTAAACGTCTGTCGTTATTCAAAATCAAGAATAAATATCTAATTTAAAGCGGCATATGAATAGCGAATAACTTGGTGAATTTTGGTTTAACTTAAATCTGTATTTATCGCTACGTTTTTGTGACTGATACCGTACATAGTTTTTACAGCTGCCATGCAAAAGCCAATACGAGTCACTCAGTATGAGAGCGATAAAACATCTGGCTCAAGACGTTTCAACTTTTCGCTTGAAGTCATATTGAACGGTATTGACTTGGTTTACGCTCGTCTTTTGGCAAAATTAATAGGTTTTTCTGTGGCACAAACACCGACCTAAAATCAGTCATGGCGAATAAGATCTATTTATCTGTTTGTAATCATCGGTGAAAATACATTCAGTACGAAGTATTGTGCCGCTTGGGAACACTTTATACAGAAACAAGAATGTGTACATAACGCTATGATAACATTGTATTTTATTCGGTTTTAATTACGCCGTTATCAAACTGAATACTTGAAGTTCGTCACAAAAATGTTTAGAGTACATAATAAATATGAATGATTTAGTTTCATACAAAATCAAGGATGTAATTAATGCGAAGCATACTAGAAGTGAAAAGCTTGTATAAAGTGTTCGGTGAAACACCCGAACTCGCTTTTCCTCTAATAGACAAAGGTCTCGATAAAGATCAAATATTCGAGAAAACAGGACTCACCGTTGGTGTGAAAGATGTTTCACTAAGTATTCAAGAAGGTGAAATTTTCGTCATCATGGGCCTATCGGGTTCAGGAAAGTCCACCCTTGTGCGTCTGCTAAATCGATTGATTGAGCCTACTCGAGGTAGCGTATTACTGAATGGAAGAGATATCGCTAAAATATCCGAAGCAGAATTAAGGGAAGTTCGTCGACAAAACGTTTCTATGGTGTTCCAAAATTTTGCGCTGATGCCACATATGTCAGTGATTGAGAACGCAGCCTTTGGTTTGGAACTGGCAGGTATTGAACTCAATCAACGCAATGCCAGTGCGAAAGCCGCCTTGGATAGGGTTGGCTTAGATGCCTACTGTGACTCATATCCAGATGAACTTTCTGGTGGTATGAAGCAGCGTGTTGGTCTTGCAAGGGCTCTGGCGAACGACCCAGATATTTTGTTGATGGACGAGGCTTTTTCCGCTCTCGACCCGCTGATCCGCACCGAAATGCAAGATGAGTTAATCCGCTTACAAAATGATGATAAACGAACGATTGTATTTATCTCTCATGACCTCGATGAAGCCATGCGTATTGGTGATCGAATTGCTATTATGCAAGATGGGATCGTCGTTCAAGTGGGAACTCCTGATGAGATCTTACAAAAGCCAGCTAACGATTATGTGCGGTCATTTTTCCGTGGGGTAAATACGGCGACTATTTTCACAGCCAAAGATATCGCACTTAAAAATCCTGCGGCAGTATTTAAGAAGCATGATAATGACGGTCCGGCGACCGCAATTCAATTGCTGGTAGATAATGATCGAGAGTTTGGCATCGTCGTTGACCGGGCCAACAAATTCTCGGGTATTGTCTCCTTAGATTCACTAAAGGCTGCCAAGAAAGATAATGCATCTTTAAGCAGCGCTTTACTTCCTGACACCATCACTATTGACCCAGAACTATCCGTTAGCGAGCTGATTGGCCCAGTTGCTCAAGTTCCTTATTCGGTGCCAGTTGTCGACCAACATGGTAAGTATTTTGGCGTGATTACTAAATCACGACTGTTAAAAGTATTAGATAGAGAATAGACATGACAACGGAAACAACGCCTGCGACAGAGATAGTAGACCCTTGGGCGACCGCAACTTCAGCGCCGGTTGCCGATCCTTGGGCAACCGCCACGCCTGTAACATCTGCTGCTGATCCTTGGTCCAGTGGTGCCGCAGACACCGCCAGTGCAGCCAATGATTGGCTAACGACCAATGCTGCACCAGAGTCATTTGATTGGCTTCATCCTTTTAAGGAAGCAGTTATTCCTTTCGATCACTGGGTCGAAACCGCTTTAAACTGGTTAGTCGCCCATGGTCGGCCGTTATTTCAAGCCATTCGGGTCCCAATTGACATTATTCTACAATCTTTTGAAACGACCCTAGTGTCAACACCAGCACCGATAATGCTGTTTATCTTATTTTTGATTTCTTGGCAGTTAGCTGGGCGCAAAATGGGCATTGCATCTTTGCTGTCACTGACCATTATTGGTTTAATTGGCGCATGGTCTGAAGCCATGGTGACCTTGGCATTGGTGCTAACCTCAGTATTTTTCTGCTTATTAATTGGGCTCCCCATGGGGATTTGGCTGGCGCGAAGTCAGCGGGCTGCACGCATTATTCGACCTATGCTAGATGCCATGCAAACAACCCCCGCTTTTGTTTATTTAGTCCCCATTGTGATGTTATTTGGTATTGGTAATGTGCCCGGTGTGGTGGTGACGATTATTTTTGCCTTACCACCAATTGTTCGGCTCACTATTTTAGGGATCCAGCAGGTTCCAGAGGAGCTTATTGAAGCGGGACACGCCTTTGGCGCAAGTTCGAAGCAAATGCTTTATCGGATTCAACTTCCTTTAGCGATGCCCACGATTATGGCCGGAGTCAATCAAACCTTAATGCTGTCTTTATCGATGGTGGTTATTGCGTCGATGATCGCTGTGGGTGGCCTTGGTCAAATGGTACTGCGTGGTATTGGCCGTTTAGATATGGGGATGGCCTCGGTTGGCGGTCTCGGTATCGTTATTTTAGCTATTTTACTCGATCGGCTGACTCAAACCATTGGTGTTGAATCGCGTGATCAGAAATCACGCTGGTATCACAGTGGCCCAGCAGCTTTTATTCACTCTATCTATCGTAAAGTTAAATCCTAATTAGACTTGAAACTCAAGGAGAGAAATATGAATACAACATGGAAAAGCTTGCTTACTGCAACGACCATGCTTACGGCGACACTTTCAACTACGGTCTTAGCCGAAAAACTTCCAGGTGAAGGTATTACGGTTCAACCCGTTCAGTCAACTGTGGCAGAAGAGACATTTCAGACTCTGATTGTAAATAAGGCGATGGAAGCTTTAGGTTACACCGTGAGTCCAACTAAAGAAGTGGACTATAACGTTGCTTATACTTCAATTGCTGAAGGTGATGCAACGTATCTAACCGTTGGCTGGTTTCCATTGCATGCCGATAAATATGCAAAAGCGGGCGCTGATAAAAAATTCTTTCGCTCGGGCGAGTATATTTCTGGTGCCGCTCAAGGTTACTTAATCGACAAAAAGACCGCGACTAAATACGGTATTACCAATATTGCTCAATTAAAAGATCCAAAAATCGCTAAGTTATTTGATGCTAATGGTGATGGCAAAGCTGACTTAACGGGCTGCAACCCTGGTTGGGGATGTGAAGGTGTGATTGAACATCAACTTTCCGCTTTCGGCTTAGAAAATACAGTTACGCATAACCAAGGTAATTACTCAGCGATCATTGCCGATACTATTTCTCGTTATAAAAATGGCGGTTCGATCTTGTATTACACCTGGACCCCTTATTGGGTGAGCGGTGTATTGGTCCCAGGTAAAGATGTCGTTTGGTTGGAAGTCCCGTTCTCGTCGCTCCCTGGCGAACGAACAGATGTTGATACCACTTTACCGAACGGTAAGAATTATGGTTTCCAAATGAACTCAATGAATATTGTTGCGAATAAAAAGTTTGCCGCAGAAAACCCAGCCGCAGAGAAGCTATTTTCTATCATAAAACTGAACATTAACGATGTTAGTGCTCAAAACATGATGATGAGTCAAGGGAAAAACAAAAGTAAGGATATTGAAGCCCACGCAAATGGATGGATTAAAGCCCATCAAAAACAATTTGATGCTTGGATAGCGGAAGCGAAAGCCGCTCTCGTGAAATAAGCAACGCTGGTTTTAGTTATCGGTGAACTCTAAAAGTTCTGAGAATTTGACGCTTAAAAGGGTCACAGGCTCAGAACTTTTTTATTGGAAACTAAACACGCATTGGACAGAAAGGTGACTTGTACCATATCGAGCTAAGTTAATTATTGCTGAGTTTACTATTTTATAATTTCTAGATATGCGTATTCATGAGCGATGCTGAACGCCACTAATACCAGTAGTCCTGACATGGATCGATTAAATATTTTGAAGTAAACCGGATTATTTAGCTTTTTTCCAAGTTGCATGCCGATGATCGAGTAGCTAGTCGGCGCGCCAAAAGCAAGCATCGATAAACCCACAGACCAAAGAATCATACTCATTCCATAAATATCTTCTGCCGGGAACTGAATGGTTGCGATAGGCAGCGTTGCAACTAATCCTTTGGGGTTTAATAGTTGTATAAGAAAACCATCCCAAAATGACAAGGTTTTTTTATCATTGGACGAGGGCTTAATATCCACACTCGTTTTCATGATCTTCCATGCGACATATAAAATGTAGCAGCACCCCAATAAACTGAGGTAAGGTAATAAGACAGGGTTTACCAAGGTCGCACCAAGCAAGCCAAGGCTAATAAAAAGTAGTAACATCGCGAACGCCACACCAGCAAAGAAGCCGATGTGACCACGAGTGTTTCTATTGATACCGCTATGCATGCCTAGTAGATTGACTGGCCCAGGCGAGTACATAATACTAAAAGCATAGATTAGAATGCTTAACATATTGAAACCTCGAATAAATTTATGCAGAAAGTTGGCGTTGGAAGGTTTTTGGCGTCATTCCATATACACGTTTAAAATGGCGGATCAGATGACTGCTATCGGCAAATCCAGCCATGAAAGCCGCTTCATTTAGTGATTGTCCTGACTCGATAATTTTTCGCGCAACATTGACTCGGCAGCTCAATACGTACTGGTGAGGTGTAATCCCAAATTGCTGACGAAATAGCCGAATAAAGTGAAATTTAGACATGTTGGCGGCCATGGCTATATCGTCAATTGATAAATCTTGCGCGAGGCTGGCCAAAATATAATCCTTTGCCCTAAGCAGCAATTTATCGCTTGGTTTATTATTTGGTTTCTCAATGCTTAAAACCCCAGACATTGATACCAGTGATTGTGCAATTCGAAATAAGCAAGATTCAAACTCGATTTTTGAATAGTGGGCTTGGTCGATGATGGATGAAAATTGGAGGATCTGGTGGCGAAGCATCCGGTTTTCGATCAAGGGTTGCTCAAACCTTGGGATCGAATGTTGTGGGTAACCGAGGGCTCGGAATAAGGGATGAAGTTCCTTTGGATGAATATAAAGCATTACATACTTAAGATGTTGCTCTCCTCCGGAATGTCCGTCATGAACTTGTTCAGGGTTGAACAGCAACACTCCACCCTGAGGACTCTTGTGATAAGCATTTTGGCAGAAAAAATCTTGGCGGCCCTGTAAAGTCACACCCAAAGAATATTCTTCATGGGCATGTTTAGAATAGGAAAAATCACTCATGGTGGCATTTAGCGCGGTGATATTTTTCCAGCTGCTGCTATTGATGAACTGGAATTGATTCTCTTGCGCCATTGGCTTGCCCTTCTCGATTACTCTCCGTTGATCTTGAATATCAGTATAGGGAGACTTGCGGCGAAAAGATTGAACAAAATTGCGAAACTAAGTGCTGAATATTTACGGCATTAGCTTTGTATTTATACCAATGTCACTCATTATCTGCTCATTCTTGTTGGCCTAAATCAGCGCTGACTGTGTCGTGAATCTTATCATTGAGCCTTTAGTTAACGCATTTTATGCTTGGTTATCGGCAGATTTATTCGGCACCATTAGTTTGCAAGATTGGTTTTGCCTGAAAATAACCAAATGGTGATGGTTCGAATTGCGATAAGTTGAGCTTATAGAATCAGACGAGTGATGATCAGCTTTAAATGTGTGAAGGGGTCATATGGCGGGACATGTTGAATGATAATTCCGTTCTGATTTATGTTTACTCCTTTAAATATTAATATTTATCAGTTGCTTAAGAGAAGGATAAAGAGTCTAATTTATCTTTAATAAAGCGTGTACTGCTTGTTACCCCAATGGAGAAAAACTGAGAATGAGCGATGTCATCAATAGTAATTTGTTTTTAGTAAAAGAGCATGTCGGCTTATTCAAAGCTGCCAATAACTTCGATATTTATGACCCTTCTACCGGGGACGTAATCATGCAGTGTAGAGAACCTTCTTTAGGTTTTTTTACCAAGATGCTGCGGTTTACTGACTATAAACGAATGACACCGTTCGACATTCAAATAACCACACCTGATGGGCAGCGCATCGTTCGCCTTCAGCGGGGGATTTCACTGTTTTTATCAAAAGTTACCGTGAGTGATCAAAATAACCAAACGATTGGTGGTTTTGCGCAGAAGTTTTTTTCAATTGGTGGGAAGTTTGATGTGCTTGATAAGCATGATCAAATGATCTGTCAACTGGAAGGAAAATGGACGGGGTGGGATTTCTACTTTAAAAAAGATGGGAAAGAGTTTGCTCACGTCTCTAAGAAATGGGCCGGATTAGGTAAAGAACTATTTACCAGTGCGGATAACTATATTCTTGAAATATCAAATGATGTACCAGAGAACGATGATGTTCGAAAACTCATTTTAGCCGCGGTGATGTGTATTGATATGGTTTTGAAGGAGTAGACGACCGTCCATCAACTGATAGAAGGGCGATGATTGCCTGCGCACTAGCGCTATGTTTCTTCCGGGACTTGGTGCGCTGATCGTTATTTTTTTGAGATAGGTTTTCACAATAAATGGTTAGCGGTAGGGTGAGAGCGTGAGTGTTCGTATTGCAGGTGATCTTAATATAATGGTTTGGATCTGAACTGAACTAATACGGCGTCTGGCGCTCTATGCCTTATGACAACATTGCTAGGTTATAAATATAAAACTGTCAGCAAAATTTTTGATAATAATGCGATTATTGCTAGTAGTTTGATATGAGGAAAGGAAGATCGATATGAGTAAATTTAGCTTTTTTCGTTGTATATGGTTTTTTCTTTTGTGTACTCAATCATACCTTTATATTTAGCAGGAGGGGCTTTTATATTTCTAACTTTTATGTTTAGGTCATATATGCTCTTTGATTTTAAAACCTTTTATCATTTTTATCAAAAAGAAACGAGTATATATGCGTTTGTAAATGTTGTATTTAGTTCATTTTCATTTTTTATTATCTTTTCTCTTTCATATTGGTTTTTGTATGTGGTTAGTCCAGGGGATGTTGTACATGTCATAAAAAACCACAGAACGAGTGTGGCTTTAATCAGAATATAGGTGATTTAGAGGTCGGCATTCCATGTAGACGTATAAAAGATGCAAGATATATTGAAATTAAAAAATTTACCGGTGGGTATCTTTTAAAGATTATTTAGGCTGCAGTGGTCAAAGGATTTAAATTCAAATAAAAAGGTAGCTTGAATAGCTACCTTTTTAAATCAGACTTTGTTTTAGCTAAGGGGTAATTAAACAACCATCGCTACTGTCTGAATTGGTATAAACAATATCACCCACCGGATTGTAGTCTGAGGCGACAATACTGCCCTGTTTTTTGAAGAAATCGTATAACACATCGGCGTCAACATAACCGGTTTGCTGTGGTTCTATCACTGGGTAACCATCACCGCCAGCGGCGCTGAAACTCGGCACGGTTAAGGTGTAGTTATTGCTTGCACTGAATGTTTTACCGTTAATCTCATTAATGTTTACGGTTTGAGCCGTGCAATCAACACTCATTTTAACGCCTGTGATTTGAGCATAACCACCAGAGCCGATTTGGATGCTAGCGACTGGGCCTAAGTAGTCAGTGATTTGTTGACCGGTCATGGTACTGAGCGTTACGGTATTACCGAAGGGTTGCACGGTAAGCACGTCGCGATAACTTATTTCACCTGCCGCAATGGAGGCTCGAACACCACCAGAATTCATTACGCCAATATCTGCGACAACTTTACTACGTTGAGCTTCGGCAACTAGGCGGCCTAAGTTAGTTTGTTTATAACGCACGTTGCTGCGTTCGCCATCGAGTAAGCCATCACTTGTGGCTATCACTTCCCCAAGTTTTTCTTGTCCTTGCTCTTGGTAGTAAGACAGAAGTTGCTCTAAGGCCGCATCGGGCTCGATTTTTTCTCCAGCAAGTACTTCGGCTCCGGTTTCGTTACCTTGTGCATCAGTTTCTTTTTTCAATAGGTTCACTGGGATTAATTTGTAGCTAGATAAATGCAGTTCATGATTAAAGTATTCAAAGTCGGCGCGACCGACGTACTTGCCCCATTCATAGGCTTGCATGATGTAGGTGCCGTTTTGTTTATCGGGCACACAGTCGTCTCCGGGCTTGAAGTCGGCGTAAGCACTGCCTTCCATACACACCGGATTTTGTGAGTGACCACCAATAATGGCTTGTAACGCACCGGTTTCTAGATAGTTAGCAAGCGTTACATCTCCCGGGGCGTTGCTGCCGTGAAGGCTTCTTGCGTAGTGGCCCATATGAGTTGATGCCAAAATGACATCAGCGGTTTTTGCCGCTTGAATTTCTTTAATGACCTTGGCAGCTTCTACTTTAGGATCGGTAAATGTGAGTTCTGAAATAAACTCAGGATTGCCAATTTTTACTGTGTCTTCAGTGGTTAATCCAATCACTGCGACTTTAAGACCGTTTACATCGAAAATCTTGTAGGGGTCAAAATAACGAGTCCCATCGGCTTTATAGATGTTAGCGGCGAGCATTGGAAAGTTGGCGATGGAGCGTTGTGAATCGAGGATCTCCAAAGGATTATCGAACTCGTGGTTACCGACTGCCATCGCGTCATAGCCAATTTGATTCATCCCGATGAAATCAGGTACAGCATCTTGTAAATCTGATTCGGGGACGCCAGTGTTAATGTCTCCTCCAGATAGCAACAGTGTCTCTCCGCCATTTGCTTCTACTTCGGCACGGATCTGATCCACCAAGGTTTTACGTGCTGCCATTCCGTATTCATTTTTACTGTTTTTCCAAAAACGGCCGTGATGGTCATTGGTATGCAAAATGGTAAATCGGGTACAAGCATCGCCTGCTTCAGCGCAGCTGTTTGCCTTTGCGATAGCGGCGTCATTATCACTATTATTACATCCTGCTAGTGAAGCTAAAATTGCGCTAGCCACTAGTCCTTTAGTTAATGCGTTTGACATCAAGTTGGATCCTTACTCTATTGTTGTTTGTTAGGTGTGCTTGTATTTTTAGACAAAAGCTCACGACCGCTGCAGTTACGAACGGTTTTAAACACCTTAATCCACTTAGTTTACAAATACATGTCAGTCCATAACTTTATACTGGCCTTGGTTTCTGCCGCAAAACTGATGCGGGGCTTTTTGCTGGTGTTCAGGGTGCTTTTTTATCTCTCGAAGCATGTGTTTTGATGGCTTAAACCGTGCTTTCAATGATGTTATTAGAGTGATTGTGATTTTTGTAAAATATTTGTCAAATGAAGGGGATGACTTTCTCTCTAGGCTCATTTAGGCTTGCCTGAATAATAAAGGGCGCTTTTCCTCGGCTGTCGGCGTATATGCAACTTCGCTTTTGCCTGAATTGGCGTCATAATCCCGACGATGCGCTATTGTCATTGTTTAATTGAAGGCGAATAAATGGAACAAGCTAAAGTAGATAAGAGCTTAATCGGTGTGGGCTCTGCAACCCTAAGTGTATGGGCTGGTGAGCAATCGGGTCACCCCTATGGCGCGACGCAAACGCCTATCGTGGCCAGTGCGGCGCATGCCTATTCTGATATTGATCAATGGTATGAGGTGGCGCTAGGTCAACAACCGGGTTTTATCTACAGTCGTATGAGTAATCCAACGGTTGCGGTTTTGGAAGCGAAGCTTAGTGTTTTAGAGCAGGCCGAAGCGGCGGTGGCATTTAGCAGTGGCATGGGGGTGATCAGCAGTGTGCTGTATACGTTTTTGAGTCATGGAAAGCGGGTTGTATCGACTAAAGACAGTTATGGCGGGACTAATAAAATTTTTGAAGAATTTTTGCCGCGTATGGGCGTTGATGTGTGCCTGTGTGACACTTTGGATCATCAGCAAATTGAAGCTCAGATTGCTCAAGGTTGTGATCTCTTGTATTTAGAAACACCCACCAATCCAAGCTTAAAAATATTGGATATTAAACGTTTAGTTGCCGCAGCTAAAAAAGTTGGTGCCTTAGTGGTGGCCGATAATACCTTCGCGACGCCCATCAACCAAAATCCGCTCTCTCTGGGGGTTGATGTGGTGGTACATAGTGCGACCAAATATTTGAGTGGTCATGGTGATGTGATGGGCGGAATTGCCTGTGGTTCTAAGGTCTTGATGGAGCAAGTGCGACATTATCGTGAGATTAATGGTGCTGCGCTCGATCCCTTTGCTGCGTATTTGATTATTCGTGGGATCAAAACACTAGCCTTACGTTTTCGCCAGCAACAGGCGAGTGCTAAAGCCATGGCAGATTTTTTGCTGACACAAACCTTGGTTGAATCGGTCAATTATCCTGGTCTTGAGCAACATCCAAACCACCTAATCGCCAAGCAACAGATGCGGGGTTTTGGGGCAATAGTGAGTTTTGTGCTGAAAGGTGGAATGGATGCCGTGAAGCTACTATTACCAAAGTTGAAGTATGCCCACTGCGCTGGAAATTTGGGCGCTGTAGAGACAATTTATGGGCCGGCACGTACCACAAGTCATGTAGAAAATACTTTAGAGGAGCGTCAAGCGCTGGGTATTTCTGAAGGATTAGTCCGCATTTCTGTCGGGATTGAAGATACCGACGATCTGCTGGCTGATCTAAAACAAGCACTGGCTGCGACAGCAACCGAATTAGAAAATAAATAATTTATCAATGCAAACAACACCATTTAGTTCAAGGATATACATGAATCCCTTTGTTAAAAACACATTTGCGGGCATTGCCTTTGCAAGTTTGTCACTGATGCATACCACAGCCTCTGCTGCGGAGCCTACCATTGAAACTATTCTGTCCAACGGCGAGTTAAAGGTCTGCTTTGAAGCTGGCTATATTCCCTTCGAGATGAAGAGTAAAGATGGCCGTTATATCGGTTTTGATATTGATATTGCCAAGCTCATGGCGCGTGCTATGAAAGTAAATTTTGTCCCCGTAAATACCGCATGGGATGGTATTATTCCAGCTCTGCAAACGGGCAAGTGTGACATCATTATTGGCGGCATTGCTATCACTCCTGAACGTAATCTCAAGGTTATGTTTTCCAATACCTACATTGAAATTGGTCAAACAGTCTTGTTATCACCAAAGTTGAAAGATAGCGTGAAAAGTTACCGTGATTTAAATGATCCGAAATACACAGTGGTTTCACAAGTCGGCACTACCGGTGCGATTGCGGCGAAGAAGTACCTACCAAAAGCCAATATTGATTTGTTTGAAACTTCGGCGGATGCCGTGTTGCAGGTGAGTAATGGCAAAGCGGATGCGTTTGTATACGACTTACCTTACAACGCTCTATACGCTTCGCAACACCAAGATAAGGTTTATCACTTAGATAGTTCCTTCACCTATGAACCCTTGGGTTGGGCAATTCGTAAACATGACTACCATTTTCTGAATTTCTTAAATAATTATCTTGTTCAAATTAAAAAAGATGGTTCTTACCAGCGGATTTATGACAAGTGGTTTAAGTCGGACGCTTGGCTTAGCAGCATTCAGTAGCCTTCGTTAGGGGGAATGCTTCTTGATAAAAAAGAGCCAGTTTTCGCTGGCTTTTTTTAGGTAACGACTCTCGAGCTTGGTGTCGCGGTATTGATTGGTACCGCAACTCAAGGCTACTAGCTTGTATCTGCGAGTTTGATTCTCGCGGTCACTCTCGTTCGCACAAGCATTATCTCTGGTACCTCATAGGCAATGGTCAGAGTCTTGCTATTGGCGACTCAGTTCATAAAGACGTTGTGCTTGTCGTGTCGCTTCGCTACTCACCTGTCTAAATTCGTCGGCATCACTAACATTTTGATTTGAGATTTCGCGGATCCGTTCTGCAAGCATCTCTACGTTATCAGTGACCTTCGATTGCTCGTTGGTGGCCACGGCAATGTTGTTGGCGCGCTCTTTAATATCATTAAAGGCGCTGACAATTTGCTCGTATTGGCTACGGGTGGTGGTAGAGCGTTGATTCACCGTTTCAGAGTACCCGCGACATTCTTCTATCACCGTAATGCCTTGTTGTGAGGCTTGTTGCAGTTGATTGATCATGGTTTCTATTTCGCCTGCTGATTGCTGGGTTTTTTGGGCGAGAGTTCGTACTTCATCGGCAACCACGGCAAAACCACGTCCAGAATCACCAGCGCGAGCCGCCTCAATCGCGGCATTCAGTGCTAGCAAATTGGTTTGCTCAGAAATACTCATGATGACATCCAATACCTTACTGACCGACTGCGAGTCTTGTGAAAGTTTCTCTATAACAGTGACCGATTCCGCCAATTTATCAAATAGTAAGGAAATGGATTCTGAGTTTTGCTCGATTACGGTAAAGCCTTGATTCACTCGGTCGGAAGAGTCGGTGGTGATCTCCGCCACTGACGCTACATCCTGTGATACCGATGAGGCCGTTGCAGACATCTCATTAATCGCGGTAGCAAGAGTATTATTTTCATCCATTAGTTGTTGCGCTCGCTGTTGGCTTGCCTCGCTCAGGCCATCCATTGAGCTTGCATTATTCTTTACGTTTTCGGCTTCTTGCTTCACACGTTTGAGGATGCCGAGTAAATGATCGCCGTAGTCATTAATCGCTTGCGCTAACTCACTCATCTCATCTTTGCCGTTGATCTTGAGTTTTGTATCGAGCCGACCTTGAATTAATGAGCGAACTTGGTTGGTGGTTAAATTAATGTTGGTAATTAAGCGCTTAGCTGACACCAGTAAGGCAATAATAAACACAAGGATCAAGCCTGCAAAGGCAAGATAGAGGGTGGTGGTTAATGAGCGCATATCTTTTAGTGCCACTTGAGCGGGTAAGATTACCGCCGCAGTCCAGCCTTGATCGGGTAGGGTAAAGCGCACTAGCATCGATGCGTCATTACGAACCACGCCTTGTTTAAACTCAACCATATCCTTATTGTTCGCTTGCAGAGCCGCCGCTAAAGGGGCTAGAGAAGCGTCTTGCTGGCTTAAATCATTTAAGCTGAGCATCGTAATATTTTGTTTACGTAATAAGGGCAGTGAAACAATTTGCCCAGTTTGATCGACAATTAGACTGTAGGTTCCGGTTTCATTGTTTTCAGTGATTAAGCTTTGTTCAATATTAGCTAATTCCACATCGATGGTAGCCACCCCCCAAAATTGGCCATCACGTTGAATCTTGACCGAACAGGTGACCATTGACTCATTGGATACTGGATCAACATGGCTCTTCACCGAATGTAGTGGAAACACTTTCAACAAACATTAATGAGCGAGATAATAAGTAAACGTTCATGAATACCTCGCGACCATGCAAGACACGACGCTTTATCAATCTATTCTTGGATTAACTCATCCTTGGGCTGTTTCATCTGTTGAACTCAATGAGTCAACCCAAACCATCACCGTACGCGTTGACTATGACCGAGGTTCATTAACGGCTTGCCCCTCTTGCGGTAAGGCTGTTCGTCGACACGATACTCGGCGGCGGGTTTGGCGACATTTAGATACCTGTCAGTTTGAAACACGTATTGAGGCTGAAGTACCTAGGGCTGATTGCCCCGAGCATGGGGTACAAACACTTCAAGTGCCTTGGGCCACGAGTAAGAGCCGCTACACAGAGCTGTTTGAGGCTCGCGTTATAGAGATGCTTAAAGTCAGTTCATTATACGCGGTGAGTAAAACCTATCGGCTTAGCTGGGGAGCCATTGACCGGATGATGACTCGGGCCGTTCAACGTGGTCTGACAGCCAGAACCACCATCAACTACCAAGACCTGTTGGTCGATGAAACGGCATTTAAGAAAGGCCATGACTATGTCACGGTATTATCCAATCGTGATGGTCAGGTGATATCGGTTGAAGACGGTCGAACAGGCCTGAGCTTATCTGCTTGCTTTAAGGCATTGCCCCCTGAGTCAACAATGGTTACACGTTCCATATCGATGGACATGAGCAGAGCATATATAAACGCAGCATATGACTACTTCGGTGAGCGGGCTAAGCAAATGATAGCCATAGACCATTTTCATATCGCAAAGGTCCTCACTAAAGCGGTTAATGAAGTGAGAAAAAGCGAACTCATGGCGTTGCCCCAGCATTTAAAAAGAGAGTGCCACCAAACACGGTATGGATGGTTAAAACGAAACAGCCACCTACATGGGACATTGAGAGAAAGAGTGAGTGCGCTGGCCAAAATGATGCAAAACACAGGCTTGAGCTGGATATTTAAAGAGCAAGCAAGAGCCATTTGGTATGGCGATGCAGCTAACGCCAAAGCGGCTTGGAATGATTGGTTAGCACTCATAAAGGTCAGTCAAATCAGGCCGATGATGACAGCAGCAGAAACCGTGAAAACGCACTTAAAGGGCATCATCAATGCGATGCGTTATAAGGTATCAAATGGCTTAGCGGAAGCGATAAATGGAAACATTCAGCGCCTAAAAATACGTTCGATGGGTTTTAGAAATAAAGAACGCTTTAAGCGAGCTATTTTATTTCACTTTGGAGGGCTTGATATGACTTTCCACCAAGAACGGTGAAGAGCCATCAACATACACTTCAGACCAAACACATTGCCCTTGTGTGGCTTGTTTGGCATTGGTGTACCATGATTCCTGCTGGTATGGACTGCTATTTGGCTTATTATAGTCATCTAGGAGGGAGAGCTGGTTTGGCCCTGTTTTGGCCCAAAATAACGAAGCCTTTTGGCTATCTGGGTTAAATTTATTGGGTTCAGGCCAAATGCCACCGCCCACAACGCCTTCACCGCTCTTAATGAGTGGTTCAATGTGGGTAATAAATGTCGCTTTCTCTAGTGGAAGGCCCCCAGCTAGAGCGGCTAAGTTTCGGGTAAGAACGGCGTTTTCGCTGAGATCTTCGGCAATCGCTTTGCCGATGACCTTGGCTTGGAATGTCGCCGTGGTTACGGCTTGGTTCTTAATGACTGGTATAACGACGGTTTGCACGATAGTAAATAACAAAAGTAATGATGCAATCAGCAAAATAGCGCTACTGATATAAAACTTATGTTTAATGGACATGGCGGATACCCTTGTGAAAAATAGAATATTCTTGTATTTGGTTGAGCTTTCTGTTGGTTGAACTTATCGGGAGGTGCTGACCGCAGTTCAAATAAAAAGAGCTACCATTGGCAGCTCTTTTTTATATCAAATGATCATAACTAAATAATTACAGTTTAGCGGCTTCGTCAAATACTTTATGGGTGTAGGCACCTTCGGGCATTTTGGTGATAACCGGTGTTGAATCACTATCGAGTAAGATTTTAACGGTACGGTCAAAGGCTGCGGGTTCGAGGTAACCAATGCCTTTATCGCTATTACTTAACAATTTTGCAACCTCAGTGGCCATGCGAATTTGATGTGCTTCAGTTTGCGCGCCAGTATCATCGTAGTCTAATACAATGAGAGCCGCTTCTTTGGGATGTGCTGCTGCCCATTCCCAGCCTTCAATCGATGCTTTGAGGAATTTGGCATAGGTAGTGACTTTTTTACTGTCTTTTAGACTGTCTTCTAGAACGTACAGGCCATCCTCTAGCGTTGCAACGCCTTCATCTTCATACTTGAATAGCACTAGTTCGTCGTTGCTTAAACCGCCATCAAGCACTTGACCGTATTCGTTGTAGGTCATGGTGGAGACACAATCAGCTTGACCTTGGAAGATCGGATCAACATTAAAGCCTTGTTTCAATACTGTCACGCCATCTTTGCCGCCGGTGGTGGCGTAACCGAGTTTAGACATCCAACTTAGGAAAGGGTATTCGTTGCCGAAGAACCAAACCCCTAAGGTTTTACCTTTAAAATCTGCCGGGCTGCTAATGCCACTCGACTTAAGGCAAGTGAGCATCATGCCTGACTTACCGTAGATTTGACCTATATTGACCAGTGGCAGGCCTTTTTCTCGGGTAGCAAGTGCAGAAGGCATCCAGTCTACAATTACATCGGCACCGCCGCCTGCCAGTACTTGGGCTGGCGCAATATCGGGTCCACCAGGCTTAATGGTTAAATCGATCCCTTGGTCTTTGTAAAAACCTTTATTGAGCGCGACGTAGTAACCGGCAAATTGGGCTTGAGTGACCCATTTTAGTTGTAAGGTTAGTTTTTCAGCTGCGCTTGCGCTGAGGCTAGCGGCCATTAAAGCGACGCCAGATGCTAGTGAAATCAGAGATCGATTCATAGTTAATTCCCTTTATTGCTACAAGTGTTTGAAGTAATTGCCTAGGGGTCTGATGTCCCTAGTGTTTATTCCCACCTCGAAACGAGGGGTGCCAAAATAGCAGTGATTTTTCTAACAAGGCTAAAGCCCCGTAACTTAAAGAGCCGGCAATTGCTGCTACCACAATCGTGGCCCATACCATGTCCATGTTCATTCGGCCAACCTCGGTTGAAATTCGAAATCCCATGCCAACAATCGGGGTACCAAAAAACTCGGCCACAATAGCGCCAATTAAGGCCAACGTTGAGTTGAGTTTTAAGGCGTTAAATATAAAAGGCAGTGCTTGCGGCAGCTGACTTTTGATGAAGATTTGGGTTTTACTGGCGGCATAGGTATGCATCAAATCTCTGTGGATCGCATCTGTTGCCTGTAGGCCGGTTAGAGTATTAATAAACATGGGGAAGAAAGTCATGACCACGATCACTGCGGCCTTGGATTGCCAATCGAAGCCAAACCACATCACCATAATCGGCGCGATCCCCACAATCGGAATGGCCGACATAAAATTACCCAATGGCACCAAACCATTACGTAAAAACGCACTTTTTACCGCCCATTGCGCGACCACAAAACCCGAGGCGCAACCTAGCAAATAACCCGCGAGAACTGCTTTTAAGTAAGTCTGCTTAAAGTCTCCCCATAACATCGGCAGATTATTGATTAAGGCTGTGAAAATTTTAGAAGGGGCGGGTAATAACACTGCAGAAATAGCGTAACCAGTGACGATGCTTTGCCAAGCAAGGATCAGCATAAAAGCAAATAAGCTAGGGATCAGTGGTTTAATATAGCGAGCAAATGCCGGGCGTGAAGTACTCAAATGAGTGAGCTGACTTAACAGCGCCGCAGTGGCGTAAGTCGCTAACAATAAAAGGATAATCAAGCTTGGTGCTCGTTGGTAAAAGCCTGCTTCCACTTTCATCGTCAAAGCCAGTTGCAGTAGCAGCAAGCCAAGATATAAGGCATTAGAAAAATAGTTAAGCATTGCTCAATCCCCCGCGTCGTTTTAATAGCGACTTTTCAGCCAAACCGACAAGCCATACTAAGAGTGAGCCAAGCAGTGCAGCCATGATTAATGCAGCCCAAATTTGCTGGGTTTGTCCATAATAGGAGCCACTGAGTAAGCGAGAACCTAAGCCACCTTGAGCCCCGGTTGGCAGCTCGGCAACAATGGCGCCAACTAAGGCTGCGGCAATCGCAACTTTTAAACTGGCAAACAGGTAGGGTTGGGCAGAGTACCAGCGTAGTTTCCAGAATACTTGCAGGGTGCTGGCACTATAGGTATACATTAATTCTTCGTGAATGGTGTCGGAGGCGCGTAAACCTTTAACCATACCGATGGTCACCGGGAAGAACGACAAATACATCGAGATCACGGCTTTGGGGACCACGCCCGTAATATTGAGTGCGCCGAGTACCACCACAATGATTGGCGCGATGGCCAAAATGGGAATGGTTTGTGAGGCGATCACCCAGGGCATTAAGCTTGCTTCTAAGGTTTTGTTATGCACAATACCGATGGCAATTAGCATGCCTAATAAGGAGCCAAAAACGAAGCCTAAAAGGGTTGAGTTAAGGGTAATTAGGCTGTGAAATACCAAGGAACGCTTAGAAGTTACCGAGGTATCAAAGACCGATTTTTTAAGTTCTAAAGCCACCTGATGGGGGGCTGGTAACATCGGCCTTTTAACTTGATACGCTTGGCTGATGACCTGGCTATAGCTCCAGTCTTGTTTCTTACGTTCAAGGTTATGGATCAGTTGGTTGCCATTCATGATCAATGCGGCCAAATACCAAATGGCGAGTAGCGCGATGATTAAGCTGGCTAAAGACAGCCACTGACGGTCCTTCGTAGTGCTTTGCATAGTTTACTCTCTGCTGTGCTTAGTCAATGGCATGATCGGTGGCCAGTGCGGTACGAATTTCCGCGGCCAGTTCATGAAAAGCCGCTTCATCTCGCAGTGCTAAGGTTTTCAAACGAGGTAAGGGGCTTTCGATGACTTTCACGATCCGTCCAGGGCGCGGTGACATCACCACAATATGGGTCGACAACAGTACTGCTTCGGCAATGGAGTGCGTCACAAAGACCACGGTTTTTTGAGTCTCTTGCCAAATTCTCAATAGTTCTATGTTCATATGGTCACGGGTAATTTCATCCAAAGCGCCAAAGGGCTCGTCCATCAACAACAGGTCGGGATTGAGGCACAGCGCCCGAGCAATGGAGGCGCGCTGTTGCATACCGCCAGATAACTGCCAGGGAAATTTATTATGGAAGTCTTGTAGGCCTACCATCTTCAAATACTTATCGATTTGCTTTTGTTGATGGGTGCCAGTTTGTCCGGAGATTTCCATCGGCAGTGCGCAGTTTTGTTGAATGGTACGCCAGGGTAATAAACCTGGGGCCTGAAACACATAGCCATAAAGTCGATTTAAGCGAGCGTCTCTGGGTGAAGTTCCATCAACCTTTATTTTCCCTGCTGTGGCCTGCTCTAAATCGGCGATCACTCGTAACAAGGTGGTTTTACCGCAACCTGAGGGGCCGATAAATGAAACAAAATCCCCTTCGTTAATATTGAGCTGGATATTCGACAAGGCATTGACCGGTCCATCGTTGGTATTAAACACCAAAGACAAGTCTTCAATGGCAATCATCGAACGATGACTCGGCGCTTTATCGGCAGTGGTTTGTTCAGTGGTCTGTTGTGCTACTGCTAACATAGTCTCTCTCTCATATTTTTATTGTTTTTGGGCGGCTCATTTGAGGCGGCAGCGTTATCGTTCTATTCCAACAGGTGCATGGCTTTGGTTATATTTTTGAACCGCTTCGAAAATCGAGGGAAAGGCTGGACGTTTAATGTAACGTCCGGCACCTTCAACCACGTTTAACTGACCGTTTTTAAAGACGACATTGCCTTGGCTGATGGTGATGTGCGGAGCACCTTGTACTGTTCGGCCTTCGAAAATATTAAAATCTATTTTTTGATGATGGGTTTTGGCCGAAAGGGTATGTGTTTTTGTTGGATCCCAAATCACGATATCGGCATCAGAACCCACAGCAATACAGCCTTTCTGAGGGTAAAGATTGAATATTTTGGCACTGTTGGTGGACGTCACTGCCACAAACTCGCTCTCGCTTAAACGACCTTTATTCACTCCAGAATCCCACAGCACCATCATTCGATCTTCGACGCCAGCAGTGCCATTGGGGATTTTAGTGAAATCGTCTTTCCCATTCGCTTTTTGGTCAGCGCAGAAGCAGCAGTGATCAGTGGCGGTGGTTTGCAGGGTGCCGCCTTGTAGCGCCTTCCATAGAACTTCCTGATGTCCTTTCGGTCTGAACGGCGGGCTCATTACATGCGCAGCGGCACTGGCCCAGTTACTTTGTCGATAGACACTGTCGTCCAACTCAAGATGACCAGCTAAACATTCACCGTAAACTCGTTGGCCTTCATGGCGCGCCCGAGCGATTTCATCCACCGCTTCTTTACAAGAAACATGCACTAAATAGAGTGGCACACCGAGCGATTGCGCAATCCGAATTGCGCGGTTGGCGGCTTCGCCTTCCACCTCGGTTGGGCGCGATAGGGGATGCGCTTCGGGGCCGGTTAAGCCGGCTTTGAGTAATTTCTTTTGTAGGTGATCGACCAACTCGCCATTTTCGGCGTGTACCGTTGGCATTGCGCCTAATTCTAAACAGCGATTGAAGCTATTTACCAGTGTTTCATCTTCGGCCATGATGGCATTTTTATAGGCCATGAAATGCTTGAAACTGTTTACCCCTTCTTGGTTCACGAGTGTGCCCATATCTTGATAAACGCTGTCGTCCCACCAGGTGATGGCGACATGAAAGGAATAATCGCAAACTGAGCGAGCCGCCCAGTCCTTCCAGGTTTGGTAGGCTTCCATCAGTGGTTGCTGGGGGTTGGGGATCACAAAATCGATAATCATGGTGGTACCACCGGCGAGTCCTGCGGCGGTGCCACTATAGAAATCTTCGCTGGCGACGGTTCCCATAAAAGGTAATTGCATGTGGGTATGGGGGTCAATACCGCCGGGCATTACCAGCTTACCGCTGGCATCAATCACTTCAGCGTCACTGGGAACATCTAGATCTTGGCCGATGGCTTTGATTAAACCGCCTTCACAGTAAACGTCGGCAAAGATGCTTTGGTCAGCGTTGACCACTTTGCCACCCTTAATTAGTACACTCATTGCTAACTACCTCGTTAATTGATTCAAAGGGGCATCAAGTTGTCTATTGTGATGCAAAACCCTTACCTTAATTAGGTGTTATGCAATAGATTGACCAATTGGACAGTTTGTTGGTTATTGTTAATGCTAAGCCGCATGAACACTGGTTTTATTCGGATAGCCACTGGTTTGCATAGTGAGTCGGATAGACTCGCTTACGCGCCATTGCAGGGCGTATATTCCCACTTTTAGTGCATAAAATTTGAACGAAAATACCGGGTCGTGCTACTGAAAATTAGAATCGAAAAAATAATGCACCATTTAATCCTTAATTATCAGTAGTTTAGCTTTTACCGTCTAACTTCTTGTCCGCTTGGTCAATACTTTGCATGGTTGAGTGCAACGCCGAGGGCGGATTTAACACAAAAATGAAACAGTTTGGTTGAGTGGAGGCCAGTATGAGTAGCTACAAAATTAATAGTGATCGTTTGTGGGACAGTTTGATGCAAATGGCAAAAATCGGAGCCACCGAAAAAGGCGGTTGCCGACGATTAGCATTAACTGATTTAGATAAACAAGGTCGAGAGCTTTACATTAAATGGGCTGAAGAGGCGGGTTGTAGTGTAAAAATTGATGCTATTGGTAACATTATGTGTACTCGCCCCGGTGAAGATATGAGCCTGCCGCCTGTGGGAACGGGCAGTCATTTAGATACTCAGCCTTCGGGAGGAAAATTTGATGGTGTATTTGGCGTATTATCGGGTTTAGAAGTGGTCCGTTCGCTCAATGATCGTGGCATTAAAACCAAACATCCCATTGAGATTTCGGTCTGGACCAATGAAGAAGGCTCGCGCTTCGCCCCCGCGATGATGGGCTCTGGCGTAGTCTCTGGGCGTTTTAGTTTACAAGAAATTTTAGACAGTTTGGATGTAGACGGTTTGCGTTTGGGCGATGAGTTAGAGCGGATCGGCTTTGCTGGCGAAACGCCAGTGACGGGTCGAAAATTTCATGCTTTCTTCGAAACTCATATCGAGCAGGGCCCTTATTTAGAAGCTGAAGAGAAACAGATAGGCGTGGTCACTGGTGGGCAGGGGCAACGTTGGTTTAATGCCACGATTACCGGTCGAGAGTCTCATGCTGGGACGACCCCGATGCACCTGCGAAAAGATGCGTTGCTGGCCAGTGCGCAATTGATGCAACAAGTGGAGCAAATCGCTAAAGCACATCCACCGGGGTGTGGTACGGTAGGTTTTGTGCAGGTGTTGCCAAATTCGCGCAATACCATCCCCGGTAAAATTGAAATGAGTATTGATTTACGCCACCCCATCGACGAAGAACTCAGCGCCATGGATCAAGAACTCAAAGCCGCGGTGGCGGAGCTTGAGCAACAAACTGGTGTTGAAGTTGCGCTCGATCCATTCTGGTATTACGAACCTATCCATTTTGATTCGGCCTGTGTTGATGCAGTGCGAAATGCTACGGTCAGTTTAGGTTATAGTCACATGGATATTATTGCTGGAGCAGGTCACGATGCCTGTTATGTCTCTGATTTTGCGCCAACCAGCATGATTTTCACGCCTTGCTTAAATGGTATTAGTCATAACGAGATAGAAAGCACCACTCAGGAAGAATGTGAAGCGGGTTGCTCGGTGCTGTTAAATGCCATGCTTAGTATGGCTGAACAAGTCACAGAAGCTACAACGGTTGAAGATCTTGCGTTGAGTAAATAGCTGCTTATTCTGCGGTGAAATCTAGCTTTCACCGCAACAAAGGATTAGAAATTATTCTAATCCTTTGTTTTTATGCCTAGTATGCGTCTCTATTCCCTGTTCATTGTTGGCTCAAACCAATTTGCTCAATTTTAATGAAGCATCGATTCGTGGTCGTTGCGAGCATTATTTCGCTAAAGTAACTTGATGCCGCAACCTTTAAGCACCAAGCGAGCAATTAATTCCATACCTTCTTCAAAATCACTATCATCCAGGGCATCTTTGTTTAACATCAGGCTACTTTGAATGGCGTAGTCGGCATAGGCTTGGGTTGAGGCCCAAATCATGAACATTAAATGTTCTGGATTAATCGGTTCCATCCACTGCTTGGCGATCCAATCTCGAAATACCTGGCAGGTTTTATCAAATTGCTGTTTTAACTCGGTGGCTAACTGTTCTCGCAGGTAGGGGGCTCCGTGTAAGATCTCGGCAGCGAAAATCCGTGAAGCGTTGGGGTGTTGTTTGGATTGCTGCATCTTCTGCAAAATGTAATGGCGTAGCGCCACACTGGGATGTTGCTCGGGCGTCATTTGATCCATGTGGCTCATCCATATGACGAGTTGCTGGCTGAGTACCCCCTTATATAAAGCCTCTTTAGTTTTGAAATAATAAAGGACATTGGCTTTGGGTAATTCAGCTTTTGCCGCAATGGCTGCAATGGTGGTTCCCGAGTAACCGTTTTCGGCAAATAACTGCTCGGCAACTAATAGAATTTGCGCGAGATTGTCTTTACGAATATCTGCTAGCTTACGGCGTTTGGTATTCGTGGTGGTGGTTTTGCTCATGGGCTGATTGCTCTCTGCACTAATATGAAGCTATTTGCCTTGATACTGGGCATGCTTAGTTCTACCCACTGACTGACAGCATAACTCTAATCAAGACTTATTGTTAACTATCTGTTTTTTTCATTCAATGACTATTTATTTTTAGCCTTATTAAACAGATGGTTATATTACTAGCCCCGAACCAAAAATCACATCTCCTGACCGTTTGGTCAGAACATGGTATAGGCTTTGCTTTGTTTTTGTACAAGCAGAGAGTTTTATCTCGGCATTATAAAAAAAATAGGGAGATCCCATGGTGATGAGTATGGAAAAGCCTGAGGGCTATTCACAACAGCAGCTAGCCCTTGATCAGATGTTCAAGGATATCAATCCAGCCTTAAGTGCCCGCAAAGCTGGCATCGAAAGTTCGCGTTGTTACTATTGTTACGACGCGCCTTGTATTACCGCCTGTCCTTCAAAAATTAATATTCCGAGTTTTATTGCCAGTATTCATACTGACGATTTAACTGGAGCGGCTAAAACCATCTATCAGGAAAACATCATGGGTGGCAGTTGCGCCCGGGTGTGTCCAACCGAAATTTTGTGTGAACAAGCCTGTGTGCGCAATAAAGAGCAGGAACAGTCACCGGTTAAAATTGGTTTATTACAACGGCATGCCACCGACAATGCGGTGTTTGAGGGACATCCTTTCGAACGAGCCGCGCCGACCGGTAAAACTATCGCGGTAGTGGGCGCAGGCCCCGCTGGCTTAAGTTGTGCACACCGCTTGGCGATGCTGGGCAATGAGGTGGAGATCTTCGAAGCGGCAGCAAAAGCGGGTGGCTTGAATGAATACGGCATTGCCAAGTACAAACTTACCGACAATTTTGCTCAGAAAGAAGTTGATTTCATCTTAGGGATCGGTGGCATCACCCTGCATACCGATACCGCCTTAGGCCAAGATGTCAGCTTGAGCGAGTTGAAGCAGCGCTTTGATGCGGTGTTTTTAGCCATTGGCTTACAGGACGTTCAGTCCTTGATGTTGCTCAACGAAAGCCATCCGCAAGTACTCAATGCCGTGGATTACATTAAAGAGCTACGCCAGGCTAAAGATCTCGAGGACTTGGCGGTCCCGCTGGACAGCGCGGTGGTGATTGGTGCCGGTAATACCGCCATCGACATGGCCTGCCAACTCAAACGTTTGGGTACAGAAGAGGTGACGCTGGTTTATCGTCGCGGCGAAGCGCAAATGAGCGCCACCGAGCACGAACAGCAAATTGCCAAAAACCATCAGGTCAGAATAAAAACCTGGGCCAAACCAGAGCAAATTAATCTGGACCAAGATGGGGTATTACGCAGTATGACCTTCCGTAAAACCTATAGTGAAGATGGCCAGCTTAAAGATACTGAGCAAACCTTTGATGTTGCTTGTTCGGCAATATTTAAAGCGGTCGGCCAGAAGTTTGCTTACCCCAACGCAGAGCAGCTGATCCCCACCGTAAGCAATGGAAAAATTGCCACCTTTGGTAAGCAAATCACCAGTATTGACGGCGTGTTTGCCGGTGGGGACTGTACCAGTGAAGGACAAGACCTCACCGTAGAAGCGGTGCAGCAGGGCAAGTTGGCAGCTATCGCCATTCATCAACAACTTAACTCAGTGGAGGCTTAATACCATGGCCGATTTATCAATTGAATTTGCAGGGATCAAATCTCCCAATCCATTTTGGTTGGCCTCTGCGCCACCGACGGATAAAGCCTATAACGTCGAACGCGCTTTTGAAGCGGGCTGGGGTGGAGTGGTTTGGAAAACCTTGGGCGAAGATCCAGCGGCGGTGAATGTGTCCTCTCGCTATTCAGCAATCTATGATCATAATGGTGAAGTTTCGGGCTTTAACAATATCGAATTGATCACCGATCGCAGTTTGGAAATCAACCTGCGTGAAATCGAGGCGGTGAAAAAAAGCTGGCCCGACCGAGCCTTAGTGGTTTCCTTAATGGTGCCTTGTGAGGAAGAATCATGGAAAACCATCGTGAAACAAGTGGAACAAACCGGCGCTGATGGCCTCGAACTTAACTTTGGCTGCCCGCACGGGATGCCAGAGCGCGGGATGGGGGCTGCGGTAGGCCAGGTTCCAGAATATGTGGAGATGGTGACTCGTTGGTGTAAAACCTATAGCAAGTTGCCAGTGATCGTGAAACTCACCCCGAACATCACTGATATTCGTTTCTCGGCGCGCGCTGCCAAAAATGGCGGTGCTGACGCGGTTTCATTAATCAATACCATTAACTCAATTACTGGGATCGATTTGGATCAGATGGCTGCGCGGCCCTTGGTGGATGGCAAGAGTACCCACGGTGGTTATTGTGGCCCCGCGGTGAAACCGATTGCCCTAAACATGGTCAGTGAAATCGCGCGTGATCCGGAAACTGCAGGCCTACCTATTTCAGGGATCGGTGGCATTGGTAACTGGCGCGATGCAGCGGAGTTTATCTCCTTGGGCTCAGGTTGCGTGCAGGTGTGTACCGCTGCGATGATCTACGGATTCAGAATTGTCAGCGAAATGCAGCAAGGCCTGTCGAATTGGATGGACAGTAAAGGCTACAAGAAAATCTCCGATTTCCAGGGGCTCGCAGTACCCAATACCACCGATTGGAAATACCTCAATATGAACTATAAGGTGGTGGCCGATATTGATGAAGATAAATGTATCGGCTGTGGCCGTTGTTACATCGCCTGCGAAGATACCTCGCATCAGGCAATTAGCAAGACCGCTCGTCCCGATGGCAGCGTCGCTTTCGAAGTGATCGAAGATAAGTGTGTTGGCTGTAATCTGTGCCAGATCACCTGTCCGGTGGATAGCTGTATCAAGATGGAGCAAAAAGAGGCCGATAAACCCTATATGAACTGGACTCAGGATCCGCGCAACCCTTACCGGGACGTTTCTTAGGCTCTTTATCTTAGGTGCTTGCTCTGCTGCATTGGCGGAGCAAGCGTTGCATCAACAAGATCACCGTTTTCATTCTATTTATTTGTTTTTAAAGCTAGAACAAATAAGTCCCAAACTACTGGGTCCACTTTATTTCATGCTTCAACCCAAATTATATGTAATCACAAAAGTTAATTATGACTCTGTTGTGTATTTTTGACTTTTTGTTGGCTCTGCGCTGCAATGGCGATCTGTTCTAGCAAGGATAAGCGATTAAATGAATTTGGAACGAGTAGTACTTGGGGTGGCGTTGGCCGGTCTATTAATTTCATGTAGTCAGCGACAGTCGGCTCCGACAGCATCTCAGCAGACTGTTGTTTGCTGTCAGGTAAACGTTCCATATAATCGTTTTATGACTTACGGGGGCTTAAGCGACGATATCAGCGCGTTGATGAAGGCCGCTAATACTGCTAGTGTTTTCTCCGTAAAGCAGCTGCTAGAAGTTGAGAAAGTTGATGTTAATCAACTAGATAATAATGGTCAAAATGCTTTGCACCATGTTTCATCCTATTCCATTGCAGGGGGCGAGCCTTACCTGAAAAAAATAGCGGTGTTGTTGATTGAAAATGGTATCAATATTGATCAACAAAATCGGCTAGGGGTCAGCCCCTTAATGGCTGCGATTCGACAGCATAACTCAAAGATTGCGATAGAGCTGATAAAGCGTGGGGCAAATGTCAATCTGGTCGATGAAAAGGCGATAAGCCCCTTGATGTTAGCTGCTTATTATGGACAAATCGCAGTGGTTGATGCGCTGCTTGGTGCCGGGGCTAATATCAACGCCCAAGATCAGCAAGGCAGAAATACACTGCATTACTTGGCGACTAGGTATTTGCCTCGTCAATATGCCGATTCAGAAAAAATTGTCCGGATTTTGAAAACAGCGGGTATAGATAGCGCTGGCACTGCAAGTGATGGTCGCTCAGCCTATCAATGGGCGATTGAAAATCAACTCAATAAATTGGCCTTTGTCATCCGAACGTCACCTGCTCAGGGCAGTCGTGAGGAGCAAATAAAGCGAGCGATTGAGCATTTAGAGCTGCCATTTATCGCGAGCTTAACGGAGACAAATGATGGTCAGCAGCGTTTAAGTTCTGCGTTAGCGGGGTGGCTACCGTTACAGGTACAGATGAATCGCTACGACGGTGAACAATTAGATACTAAACAAGCAAAAATGTTGCAATTAATTGGTCCTTATATGGATATTAATCTGCGGAATTCCCGTGGGCAGACCGCTTTGCATATTGCTTCCACCAATTTGCAAATTGAAAGCATGCGCAGCTTGCTAAAATTTAATCCAGATCTGTCGCTGATTGATCATCGTGGACTTACTGCGCTTGATGTCGCAGCCTTGAGCGGAGAAGAGCGTGTTTTTAATGTGTTTTTTCAGCCGACTCAATTGTCGTTGTCATTCACTTTGTTTAAAGCGGATATCCTCAGTCGCGTCGCAGGGTTAGAGAGTCGAGGAGACTACGGTCCTTCGCAGATCACTGATACGCTTTTGCGTTTAGGGATGGATCCAAACGCCATGAACCAAAAGGGACAAACTGCCTTATGTCTCGCGGTTAAGTTTAATAAACCTAGGACTGCGCGGATCTTATTGGACCATGCTGCAGATGTCGATTTTGCTGATAATCAAGGATTGACACCGGTGATGTACGCGGTGAAATTTGGGCGACTCTCCATGCTTAGGCAGTTGCTTCGCCATGATCCCGATTTGACCTTTCGCAATAATCAGGGTTTAAGCGCCATCGAGATGACTAAACAAGTGAGTAGTGTGGGCGGTCAAGGCGTTCAGGAGATTATGTTTTCTTTGTTAGAGCGTTAATCATATGCGCCGAATCTCACGGCTGCAACAGGGTGTTCGCGCTTGATTCACAGCAAGTCGCCAGATAAGCACAAGTCCGTTTTATGTAGGTTTTTACTTACCGTGCAACTTTATTGTGTGGTATGTATTTGCTTCATCAGCTATCACGATTTTTGAGTGCCAAGCTGGTTCGTTGTTTGATGGGTAAGCTTTGCCATTCTTTGATGGCGGTAAAGTTGTTCAAGACTTTACCGCTAGTCGATTAAACTTATATTTTACTGTTGTTCAAAACGAGGGTAATCAGTTAGACCATGATGGTTACCTCCGAATAGGGTGTTGGGATCATGACTCGCCCAGGCTTGATGGTGTTTAATTCGAGAGGGTAAATCGGGATTCGCAATAAATGGGCGGCCAAAAGCTATCATATCGGCGAGGCCGTCTTCTATGGCTTGGCTGGCGCTTGCTGCCGTGTATTTTCCGGCGTAGATAATGGTCCCTGCGTAGGTTTTGCGTAGTGCCTGTTTAAAATGAAGCGGCATTGGCGGCGCATCGTCCCAATCGGCTTCGGCAATGTGCATATAGACTACTTGATGTTGATTGAGCAACTCGGCCACCGCAGTGTAGGTTTGCTCGGGGTAGGCGTCTACGGTGCCATTTAAGGTGGTGAGCGGAGCTAGTCGCACGGCGACTTTGTCTGCACCAATAGCACCCACTAAGGCTGTAAGTACTTCATCAAGAAAACGTAAACGATTGCTAAGGCTACCGCCATAGGCATCGGTTCGCTGATTAGATTCAGAGTCGATAAATTGATTGATTAAGTACCCATTGGCGGCGTGTAACTCTACCCCATCAAAACCAGCTTGTTGTGCATTGAGGGCCGCTTGGCGAAACTGCTCAATCACTAGATTAATTTCTTTTTGGCTCATTTGTTTGGGCGTGACCACATCTATAAACCCCGGTTGCTGACTACCGTTATCCACAAATACTTTCACGTTTTCGGCTTTAAGTGGCGAAGCGGACCAAGGCTGAGCACCGTTAATATTATCCGGGTGAGTGACTCGTCCTACATGCCATAGTTGCGCAAATATCACACCTGCCTGCTGGTGAACCGCATCGGTCACTAAACGCCAGCCGTCAATTTGTGCTTGAGAATAGATCCCGGGAGTCCAAGCGTAACCTTTAGCCCGTTCTGATATTTGAGTCCCTTCACCAATGATGAGTCCTGCTTCACAGCGCTGCATATAGTACTCGGCCATCATTTGATTGGCGGTGTCTCCAGGCTGAGTAGCACGCGAGCGTGTCATCGGCGGCATGACGATGCGGTTTTTTAATCTAAATTTACCAAGTTGAATGGCTTGAAAGAGTGTGGCTGTCATGTGTGAGATCCTCGAAAAACTAGAGCATCAGTGTAGCAGTTGAGTGCGCTTGCAATCAGTCCGTAGATGACAAATTATTTTTGTGAATTTCACAATAATTAGTTTTAAGTGAAGCTTTATTTTATAGGCTGAGTCGTGGTTGGATAAAGTCGATAAAAGAAGAGATCCGCCGTGCTAATGAGGAAGACTTGTAATACACCGCGTGTATTTGTTCACGGCCCGTATCGTAAACGGCTTCTGAGCCAAATAAGCGGATCATCGTTCCATGAGCGATATCTTGTTTAACCATATAACCGGACAAACAGGCAATGCCGTTACCGCTTAATACCAATTGGCGAACGGTTTCGCCGTTACTAGCAATCAGTGAGGGAGCCTCTAAACTAAAACCCTTAAGTGGCCATAAATTGAGGTTTTTGCTGGTGAAACCTAATAAATCATGCTGTTGCAAGTCGGTAATATGCAGCGGCACACCACGGCGTGCCAGATAGTCGGGAGAGGCGACCACGTAAAGTGGGCTTTTACCTAAAGGGCGAGCGTGCAGAGTTGAATCACTTAGGCGACCGATACGGATCGCAACATCAACTCGTTTCTCGAGTAAATCAACATAGCCTTCGTTGGAACTCAGTTCTAAGTCAATGTTGGGATAGGCTTGCTTAAAGTCATGTATTAACGGCACCAGTTGATGCAACACAAATGGACTGGCGGCATCGACGCGTAGCTTGCCTTTGGGAAATGCATCGTTTGCTAACAGCTCTTCTTCTGCATGTTGTAGTTGGAGTAGGCCGAGTCGAACGGCTTCGATAAATCGACGCCCCTCATCGGTCTGGTGGATCCGCCGAGTGGTTCGATTGAGCAGTGTCACACCGATCTGTTGTTCAATCTTCGAGACTGCCCGCGAGACTCGCGCGACTTGAATATTGAGCTGCTCGGCAGCAGCAGAAAAGCCACCGCAATCAACGACAGCAATTAATATTTCAAGATCGTCTGAACGGTTTCTCAAATTTAACATATGGGCTCCAGAGCGAGAATGATTTGATGATGCTATTGGTTGTTACATTCACAATATTTCTTGTGTAACTTATCTTATTTTGACAAATATTATTAACTATTTTATCCCAGTATCTGGCCTTTGTTGGGGTCGGTTCATCAGCGATATCAGTTTCCGGTGAAATATAAGTTCGCTTGCTAAGGTCTTGTTTGGAACTTACTTAGAACGATTCATTTTTTTGGCATATGGGATCTGTACCTTGAATAAATACATTCCGCTTATTTTGGCGATTTACGTCGCTTTTGTATTCTTACAATCGCTGTTTTTTAAATTTGCAGGTTGGTTTGGCCATCCCGCTGACATTACAGTTTATATTTTTCAAACCGTGGGAACTTGGCTCAGCAGTGGTTTAGGGCTGGAGTCGGTTGGCTCGCTGTTTGCTCAGTATGGTGAAACGCTAATTGGTTTGGTGGAATTGGTTGCCAGCATTCTCATTTTACGTAAAGCGACTCGGTTTTATGGGGCAGCGCTTGCGTTCGTGGTGATGTCTGGGGCGATATTTTTCCATCTTTTCACGCCTTTGGGCTTATTTCCGTTTACTGATCTGAGCTGTTTAAGCGACGGTTGTCCACGTGAATATCCGCTGTTTTTTATGGCCGTGGGTGTTTGGTTGAGTAGTGTTTATTTACTTTACGCAAAAGTGAAGAGAGATCGACTCGGCGCTGATAAACGATAAGGACTCGCCGAGCGAGCCCTTTGTTGTTTTTTAGATTTACCGAGTATAGCCGTTAAATTTCTTCTCGTGACCAATACTCGACATTGGCCCATGTCCAGGTAAGAACTGGTAATCATCATCTAGGCTATAGAGCTGAGTTTTAATGGCATTGATCAGCGTGGGGTGATCGCCCTGAGGAAAATCGGTTCGGCCAATCGAACCATTAAATAAAACATCACCTACGATAGCGAGTTTGGCAGCGTGATCGATAAACACCACATGGCCTGGAGTGTGGCCGGGACAATGTCTGACCTCAAGTTCTATTTCTCCTAGAGCGATGATGTCGCCATGCTCTAACCATTGATCTGGGCTGAAACTTGCAACTTCTGGAAAACCAAACATTTGGCACTGCATTGCCATTTTACTAAGCCAAAAATCGTCGTCTTGATGAGGCCCTACAATGGGAACTTGATAGCGCTGTTTGATTAAGCTGCTGGCTCCTACGTGGTCAAGATGACCGTGGGTTAACAATATTTTAGTCACTTTCACACCCGCTTTGTCGACGGCGGCTTGAATGAGCTGCGGGTCGCCTCCGGGATCGACAATTGCCGCTTCTAAGGTTTGCTCACACCAAATGAGGCTACAGTTTTGTTGAAAAGGGGTCACAGGGATAATTTGATAGGCCATTTTACTCATACTCTGAATTGTCTCCCACTTAGTGTACGGATGCGGCTGAATATTTCTACAGTTGTGTGCAACTAAAACGCGACTTGTGGGTGCTTATGTTTATAATACTAATATCTCACCCAATCGAAGGAGATTCCCTTGATAATCAAAGATATTATGCAGACTAGAGTAGTCAGTGTTGATATGGATCAGCGGCTATTCGATATTAAAGACATTTTTGACAACGTGAGCTTTCATCACTTGGTGGTACTCGATGACGATGATCAAGTGGTTGGCGTATTAACTGAAGCGGATGTGCTGGCGGCTTTAAGTCCTTTTCTTGGTAAGGCTGCGGAGAATCAGCGAGATATTAAAACCTTAACCCAACGGGTTCACCAATTGATGACGCGCGATCCACAGTGCTGCTTTGCCATCACCAGTGTGACGGATGCGGGGCGTTTAATGATTGAACAAGGTTTGAGTTGCTTGCCAGTGATTGATGAACATCAGCATCTGCAGGGTATTGTGACCTGGAAGGACATCTTAGCCTTTTTGTTGGTTAGTAATAATAATTCATGAGTTCTTCATTGAGCATTAAGACCCCAATCATGTTTATGGCTTGCCCCAATGATGCGGGTAAATCTTTTGTGTGCGCCCTGATTTGCCGTTACTTGAGTACTTAAGGGCTTGATGTGGTTCCTTTTAAGGTACAAAACATGAGTCACAATGCGGCCGTCACCGACCAGGGAGGTGAAATTGGTCGTGCTTAATACCTGCAGGCTTTAGCCGCTCGGCAACGGCCTTGTATTGATATGAATCCGGTATGATTGAAACCGCATAGCGAACTCGGCGCACCGCTAGTGATTCATGGTGAGGTGAGCCATCAGCTATGCCATCGACTGGCATCAGCGTAAAGCCGTTCTTTGGCTTGCGGTTTTGGCAAGTGTTCAGCGTTTACCACTGCAACATCAATGTCTCGTGATTGAAGGAGCAGGCAGTCCTGCGGAAGTTAATCTACCTAAAAGCGCTATCGTTAACATGGAACTCGCCTTAGCGTTGCAGGCTTCGGTTTATTTGATTGTGGATATCGACTGAGCTGGTGCTTACGCCCATTTGCTTGGGACATGGATGTGCCTTAGCCAAGTAGAGCAAGCTCGTGTTAAAGGTTTTGTCTTGAACAAGTTTCGCGGTGAACAGACGCTATTCGCGGATGCTAATCAGTGGGTTTTGCAACAAACAGGAATTCCTATCGTAGCGGTGCTCCCTTGGACAGCCCACCAACTGTCGGAAGAAGATAATTTCTTTCATCGAAATCAATGGCAGCTGGGCACCACCAACATTGCCTTAATGGTTTATCCCTTTGCCAGCAATCTGGATGAATTTGACCGATTAATTTATCAAGCAGGTGTTAATCTGGTGCCACTACGCGATGCTCAAGATTCAAGTTATTACGATGCGATTATTTTATCCGGTTCGAAAAATGTTTCAGCTAGCCGAATGCATTTGGCGCAGAGTGGTTTAGATCAGGCGATTATTCACGCGGCGAAACAAGGGGTGAGAGTGACTGGGATTTGTGGTGGCTTGCAAATACTAGGCGAGCAAACTCTAGATCCTTTGGGGCTTGAAGGGCAAGGTTTTGAGGGTTTGGTTTTACTACCAATCATCACCGAATATGCCGATGCTAAGGTGACCACGCAACGCGACGTTGAGTGGCAAGAGCAGCACTTAGCTTGTTACGAAATTCATCACGCTGCAAGCCCTTGCGTTGAAGCGCTAAAGCCCTTTGTTGAACAAGTTACCGGCTGGCAATTAGGTGTGGTGCAGGGGAGTTATTTACATGATTTATTTATCAATCGTAGTTTTCGTCAACACTGGCTCGAAAGTTTAGCTTGGCAGGGAAAATGTGAAGATTGGCAGCAGGTGATTGGTCGGGAGTTGGATCCTTTATGTGAGCACTTGGATTTACCCCTAAGTCAAATAAGCCAGCATGCTGGCTTATCCTGAGTTTAAGTTGATTGTTGCGGCATTATTTCATCCACCCTTGTTCTTGATAATATCGTAGGGCACCTGGGTGCAGTGGCGCCGTGAGATTTGTATGGATCATTTGCTGCACTTTTAAATCGGCTAATGCCGGATGTAAGGCGCGTAAAGTGTCGAGGTTTTCAAAAATTGCCGCGACAAAATCATGTGCCGTTTGCTCCGATAGTTGTTTGTCTGCAACTAAGGTTGCGCTGACGCCAATCGATTGCACATCTTTCGGGTTACCATGATAGGTTCCCCCTTTAATGCTTACCGGAGAAAAATATGGGTATTTTTGGGCTAAGGCGGCGATTGTCGTGGTTGACAGACTCAGCAAATTGGATTCACACATTGTGGTCGCGCGGGTAATCGAGGTATTGGGGTGGCCAACCACATAAACGATAGCCTCGGTTTTATTGCCACATAGCGCGCGGCTTTGTTCGTCTGGTTTTAGATGACCTAGCTGGGTAAAATCGCCATCTTGCCAATGCAGCTGTTGCATGATGAGTTTCATCGTCGAATATTGGCCAGAACCAAGTGGCCCAACATTGACCGAATGTCCTTTCAATTGTTCAACTTGGTTAATCTTTAGCTGGGCCTTCGCTAATACAGTAAAGGCCTCTGGATAAAGGGCTAACAGAGAGCGCATCTCCTTATAGGCTCCTTGTTTGGCAAACTCACCGCTGCCTTTGTAGGCTTGCCAATGCACATCCGACTGAACGATCGCTAAATCGATATCGCCACTTCGTAGTGCTTGGATATTGTCACTGGAGCCCCCGGAACTTTCTGCGGTGCAACTGAGTTTTCTATGGTCACTATTTTGTTCTAGTTGTCGACACAAGGCGTTGCCAGTCGGGTAATAGACCCCGCTTACGTTACCAGTACCCAAAAATAAGTACTCGTTCGCCCCGGTGAAGTTGCTGCTTAAACTCAATATAATCAGCAATAAAAAATTGGAAAATCGTTTCATTTTTTCACCTAAGTTTGCTCTTTATCCATAGTGCAAGTTGGTTAATATACACTCTTATGCTAAAAAACGCTTGTTTGAGAGACTAAGTTTGGTTAGGGAAAACAACAGCTTTTTTAGTCATGAAGTGTTTATTGATGGATCCCGCGAAGGTGCCTAATGCCAGTTTAATTGAAAGTCGAATTGCGATATGTGGCCAATGAAGGGACTTAACTTGTATTTATGTCTTATGTCAATAGCGGTTTCCATGCATTTAGTATCCTTACCTGATGCTCCAAAGATATGAATTTTTAAGAAGTGAGCTTGTTTAGCGGTGCAAGGATTGGAAGTGTTTGGCAGCTGTTCAGCTTATCTCATGCGCTTACTTTGTCTTAATCTGAATCACTAAACCACGATGACCTCGCAGGATAATGGTTTATACTAGGCGTAAATAAAGCCCTATATTGATTGTATTTTGTTAAATAACTCAGTTGTATCATTTCCTTTGTTAGAAGTTTGCTGTTATAGCGTTGCAGATATCGAAAAAGCAATTGCGGGCGGGGCCCATCGTATTGAATTCTGTGCCGGCCAAAGTGATGGGGGGACTACGCCAAGTTATGGCGCATTGCTGCAGGTTCAGCACTATCTCACTCAGATCCCTATCGTGGTTATGGTGAGACCTAGAGGCGGGGATTTTTGTTATCAGCCTCAGGAACTGATGCAGATGGAATCCGATATTTTACTGATTAAAGAACTCGGTTTTCATGGCGTGGTTAGTGGCGCCCTCAATCCCGACGCGAGTGTTGATGTGAGTGCCTGTCAGCGGCTTGCTAAGGCAGCGCAAGGCATCGATTTTGTGTTTCATCGCGCCTTCGATTGTGTGGCCGAGCCGAGTTTTGCGGCGAAATGTTTAGCCGATATCGGCGTAACTCGAATATTGAGCTCTGGCCAGCAAGATAAGATAGAACAGGGCGTGGAGCTAGTGTTAGCATTACAGCAACAATTTCCCCAGCTAGAATGGCTAGCGGCGGGAGGCGTGAGAGCTCATAATATTGGTGAGTTACTTGAGCGTGGTATTCAGCAGCTACATAGTGCCGCGGCAGAAGACCTACCGAGCGTTTTTGCCACCCAATATGCCAAGGCAATGGCGTCGGCGAAGGATGTATCAAGTGAACTGACCCGCCAAACAGTATCGCAGTCTTTGGTTCAGTTGATGGTGAAACAGATGGAGCGAGGGCGCTAAGTTAATGTTGCTCGCTCTATGGCATCGCTGTCAGCATTTTTTTTTCTACCTAGCGAATACTCTTAAACACCGCGGTTTGGCAATGTTTGCAGCCTATTTGTTGGTGCAAGCATGTTGGCTCGCGGCCTTCGCACCACTCACCATTGTGGTCAGTGAATCACTGATGTCGTTGTATGGCCTACAGGGCGTTGCAAATCAGCAGTTACTCGGTTTTTTCCTCTCCCCCAGTGGTTATTTGTTTGCGATTTGGCTGGTTGCGATGGCTTTGTTTAACTTCTTTTTGCAACAGGGGGTACTCACCTTATTGTTGGCTCAGCATGAAGTTAATCGGCGTTCAATTTCTCAAGCGATTCATCTATTGCTACGTCGCGCTTGGTCGATTGCGGGTTTAGCTTTTTTGCAATCAGTATTACTGATTAGCATTTGTTGTAGCTTGTTATTTGTTGGTCGTTGGCTGTTTGGACTGATGCTGGCCGATTGGGACATTAATTACTATCTCACCATGCAGCGAAGTCAGCTGTGGTTCTTTCTCAGTGTATTATGTTTAGGCGGTTTGCCGGTCACTTTTTGGCTGGCGAATCAATGGCTGAAGTGGTGGTTTACTTTGCCATTTTGCATGTTACAAAGGCGAACTCTGCTTGGCCAGTTGCGAGATTCTACCGATTTAGCTCAGGGCCAGCGTAAGTGGATTGTACTTATTACAGTAATTTGGTTAGCGCTAAGAACCTTGGTATTTGTGGTGCTGGTTGCTGCATTTATTTGGTTGTTGCATGTGACTATTGATTGGTGGGATCCACAGCAGTTATCCAACTTAGCTTTAGTGCTATTTAGTTTTGCATTGTTGGCGGGGGGATCAGTTTTAAGCTTCTTGGATACTTGGCTCTATGCCTGTATTCAGTTTTATATGTTTAAAGTGTTGGTTAAGCAGACAAGGGGAAAATTAGCCAATGAACATCAAGCGGTATTAAAAGAAAATCATCGCTTACATTTAGGTTTTAGATTGCTATTGCTGGCGAGTCTATTACTTGCGGCGAATGAGTTCGCTGATGAAGTGGACAGTTTTACCCAACGTTTTGCTCAGAGTAGTCAATTCTCGGTTATGGGCCATCGCGCTGGTGGTTATTTGGCTGAAGAAAATAGCTTAGCGGGTTTGCAAAAGTCTATTGAACTGGGTTTAAGCATGACCGAAATTGATATTCAACTCACTGCCGATGGACAAATAGTGGTCGTTCATGACCGTGATCTAGGACGTTTAACTGGCGATCCGAGTGTGGTGCATCTGAGTAATTTTGCTCAGGTTCAGCAGGCTTTTGTTGCTGCCGGGCTCCCGTCTCCTCAGCCTTTATCTGTGTGGTTAGCTAAAAGTGCTGCTCAGATCACGCTGAACCTAGAATTAAAACGTTATGACGATTCTCTAGATTTAGTACCTGCACTCCTGACTCAACTCAAGCGTTACCCATATCCGGTGGTCGTCAGTAGCTTAGATGCGGAGTTACTCAATTATCTTAAGCAATTGATTAAAGGTACCCCGTTGGCGGCAAGAGTCAAAACTGCATTTATTGCGGCTGCCAGCTTTGGTGAATCGAGTTTGCTTCAGAACGCAGATATGTTAATGGTGAATCAACAGTGGGTTAGTCCTTGGCGCTTACTCAGTGCTCAGCAGCGCGAGCAGAAAATCTACGTTTGGACGGTGAACCGAGTCAGTGAGGTTGAACGAATGTACTATCTAGGGGTTGATGGCGTAATTACCGATGAGCCGATCATGGCACTGCAGACTATTCAGCGGCTTGAGCAATTGAGCGAAGTGGAGCACTTGCTGAATGGTTTTCGATATTGGCTAAACTTTTAGTTGTTCATTATTAAAAAAATGCTGAAATTGCAACCAGTATTGACGCTGTTGTTGCCAAGAGCTGAGCTGAAACTTGAGGGTTTGCTTGGCTCGACGTTGGTTGAGCGCATAAAGACTTAAGCGAGAAATACAACCTAACTTTGGATATCCACCGATGGTTTGTTTGTCGATCGATAATACAATGGGGTGTCCGCTGGGAGGCACTTGCACGGCGCCAAGTGCGATAGGTTCTGATTCGCCACTGGCGGGGACGCTATCAAGGGATACTCCATCTAAACGAATGCCCATTCGGTCACTCAGAGCACTCACTCGGTAGGTTTGGTGACATAGGGTTTGGATAGCATGCCTTGAAAACTGATGAAATTGATAGCCGGGGATCAAATTTAAACATAAGGCTTGGTTATAGTCTGGGATGAAACGGTTCGGTGTTTGTTTTCTGGGCTCGATTGCAGAACTTAGATAGTTGAGTTGATCCCCTTGACTTAACCAGCGGCCCATAAAAGGACCTAAACCTTGTCGCATTGAGCTACTAGCACTCCCTAACTGTTTTTTCACTTGTAAACCACCTTTAATGGCGAGGTATGATCGTAATCCAGAGCGTGCGGTGCCAAGATTCAAGCTTTGGCCAGCCAAAACCGTAAAGCTCTGCCAAGGGGCGGGTTGGGGATTGCGACTTGCGCCGCTCACCTTGAGTGGCATATCTGCACCGCAAACCGCGACTTGGCATGTTTGGTTAAATTGGAAAGTTGCGCCTCCAATGGCAATTTCTAGGGCTGCAGCTCCTGGTGCATTACCGAGTAGTCGATTAGCCCAAAGAAAGGCATGTAAATCCGCAGCGCCACCTGGACTGATCCCGATGTCTTGATAACCGGTACGGCCCTGGTCAACTACGCTGGTTTGTGGGCCACTTCTTAATACGCTTAATTGACCTACCGGAGACATGCTTTCGCCTGTAATTGTTGAAATTGCTGAAAATTGATTTGGTAAAAGCGGATCTGATCGCCGACTTTTACCGGACACATATCTTGACTTGAGGGGTCAAAAAAACGCATTGGGCTTTGACCGATGACATGCCAACCGCCGGGACTCGCTGCCGGGTACACAGCACTCATGTCTTCAGCAATCGCGATGCTGCCCGCTGCTACATGGCTTGCAGGGGTAGATTTTCTGGGGAGTTGTAGGGATTTAGTTAAACCTGATAAGTAAGCGAAACCGGGCATAAAGCCGATCGCCTTGACTTGATAGTGACCAGCCAAATGCAACTCGACTAATTGTTTTACATTGAGCTGTAAATGTGCGGCGGTTGCCTCTTGGTCGGGGCCTAAACGCGGATCATAACAAGCTGGAACGTGTATCGTTTTCACGGGTTTTGAGTGACGAGTCAACTGAAAACGGCTTAACAGCGACTCCAGATCATTTAACTCAGTTTGATAATCGAAAATGCAGAGTAGGCTGTCAGACGCAACGATAACATCGTTTACGCCCTTGATATTTTGCTTAAGTTGCTCCGCTAGACTCGGTAACGCGGCCTGAAATTGGGGGGACTTACAGCTGAGTAAGAGACTGTCTTCATTCACCCAATCGATACAAAACATGTTTTAGAGGCTCTTTGTTTGTGGATCTAGGATTTGTTTAATCAATTTTATTTGCGCAACTGCCGCTGCGTTGTCGCCATGTACGCAGAGGGTGTCTGCGCTAATATTTAGGCGACTGCCATCACTACAGATGACTTGTTGTTGCTGCAGTAAGTTCACTTGAGCCAATAAGTCATTGGGCTGGCTGAGCACCGCACCGTCTAGTTCTCGAGACTGCAGCTGACCATTGGCCAAATAGCGGCGGTCACAAAAAGCCTCTTTGATTAAGCCAACTTGATATTGCTCCGCTAAACGGCTGACAAAACCAGTGCTTAAACTGGCCGATACCATGAGTTTAATTTCGCCTTCTAAACTAGCGACAGCCTTGAGCACCGCCTCAAATATCTGGGCTGAACAATGCATGTCGTTATACAGCGCGCCGTGAGGTTTCACATAGTGGATCTGAGTTGCTTGGTAACGGCATAGCGCTTGTAAACCTCCTATCTGAGCGAGAATGATTTGGCTTAATTGCTCGGGTTGGTAGGCGATGGTTCGACGACCAAACCCAGCGATATCGGCATAACTCGGATGCGCACCAATTTGTACTTGATGCTGTTTAGCTAAAGCAATGGTTTGACTCATGACATGAGGGTCTGAAGCATGTCCGCCACAAGCAATGTTTGCCATGTCGATAAAGGGCATGGCTAGCTCATCGGCGCCCATTTTCCATACACCATAGCTCTCACCCATATCGCAGTTTAATCGCATCTTGACTCCATATTGAGGTTTAAGAGCTGGTTCATCTCTAACGCTGTTTGCTGCATTGTAATAGTATCTTCGCAAAGTGTTGTCCAGCTGGGCCCAATTGCTCTGGTCGACATATCACCAAATAGGTCACTAAGGTTTTGGCTGCGCCTCCTAAGATATTAAGTTCTACTAAACTTTCATTTTCCAAGTAAGGCGCGACGATATGATCGGGTAACCAAGCGAAACCTAAGCCTTGGTTGAGAACTTCCAGTACTTGGCTAAATCCGCTAAAGGTCCAGCGTTGTTCGGCGCGTAACCAACCACGATCGAGGTGAGGATGACTTCCTGTATCTCTAACCACCAATTGCAGGTGCTGTACTACTTCGTTAATGGATACCGATGCCGCTATTTTTGCCAGTGGATGATTACGTTGTACCACTGGCAGCATCGTGACTGTACCAAATTTCTCGCCAAGTACTCCTTGCGGGAGGATCGGAGTAATCACCATGTCGACAGAATGATCATAAATGGCTTCGTCCGAACCACCTAATACGTTATCCAGCAATTCGATACGAGTGCCTCGACTGTCAGGCAGAAATGCCTTCAGGGCTTTGATCACTGGTGCTTTAGATTGCACGGCGTCGCAGCTTACACTTAGTTTAGGTTCCCAGCCTTGCTCTAGGCTTGCCGCCAGAACTTCCAGCTCTTGAATGTTTTGGCTGAGCAACTTACTACGTCGCAGCATGACTTCACCAATAGGGGTTAAGTAGGCTTTGCGACCTTTTACTTCGAGTAACTGTACGCCTAATAAACCTTGCAGTTTACTCACCGCATGATTGAGCGAAGATTGACTTTTATTCAATTGACTCGCAGCTTGGGCATAACCGCCATAGTCAACAACAGCTTGGAAGATCCGCCATTGTTCCAAGGTGCTTTTTGCGCGAAAAGGAGGAGTCATAGGCAATCCGTTGCTATCAATTACTTGGCTTGGGCATCGATACTTTTGCCAGTAACACCGATGCTGGCGTCACTTAATAAGTATAAATAACTCGGCATGATATCGAGTGGCGTTTTTAAGCTTTTTGGATCTTCTCCGGGATAAGCGCTGGCCCGCATCAGGGTGCGAGTGGCTCCTGGATTGATGCAGTTGCAGCGCAAAGCGCTTTGTTCGAACTCATCGGCAATGACTTGCGACATCCCTTCAATGGCGAACTTTGAGATACTATAAGCCCCCCAGTAAGCACGGCCTTTTTTACCAACACCGGATGATGTAAATACCAAGGACGCATTTTGACTTTTCAGCATCAATGGGATCAACGCTTGACTCAGTAAAAATTGCGATTTTAGATTGACTTGCATTAGTTGATCCCAAAGATCTTCATCAATTTGTAGATATTGGCTTAATACCCCAAGATTGGCGGCGTTAAGCAATGCACCGTCTAAACGGCCAAATTGTGATTCTATGGTGGCAACCATATCGAGGTAATTCTGTTGGCTTGCACCTTTCAGATCTAAAGGAATAATCGCTGGCTGCGGACCGCCTAAAGCTTCGATTTCGTCATAAACCGCTTCTAGTTTTTTTACTGTTCGCCCGAGCAAAATTACGGTCGCGCCATGTTCGGCAAAACTTAAGGCTGCTTGGCGGCCAATCCCGTCTCCGGCACCGGTGACGAGAATGACTTTGTCATTCAATTCATGCTGACTCGCCTGAAATTGTTGAGGAAAGATTTCCTTGCTCATGTTTGATTCCTGTAGATGTGCGACAGCGCACAAATATTACTCAATAGTTAAACAACTGTTTGTTCATCTGGTTAGACCTGTTGCAAAAATGTTAAGCGGTGTTTATGGTGCTGTTGTGAACCATTACTATTAAAAGGAATTTGCGAATATGCGTTTGTCCCGAATAGCAACAACGATTACTTTATTTGCGTCAGTATCTCTGGCGGGCTGCGGTGGCAACTCGCCATTAGATTTTGCAGATGATAGCACGGCCCAAGTCCCCAACTCAGTAAAAATTCGCTTCAATCCTCTGACCGGCGATGTCTCAACGCCCAATAACTTACTATTTAGCGGCAGCTTAGATGGGACCATTAATTTACCGAGTGAAGCTGAAATTGTGAGTACTTCAGAATACCGAGATATTACTCAGGTGTTAGGCGCATTAGACGGTTGGCAAACCAGCGTACCATTTAGGATCCCGCTGGGTTACGGTGACAATGAGGATGATTATAACGACAAAATTGATGTACAACTTGATAATGCCAGTTTTGCCGATGGGCTGTTGTTATTTAAAGTGAGGGCTTCAGGTTTTGCCGATGATTGTAGTGATGTGAGCGAAAATGGTGGCAGTTTTGTGGCTGGTCAAACTTGTCGCATCGACCAGCAGTTGGTTTACGGGGAAGACTATACCGTTAATTTTGCTGATGGTGAACTGGTAGTCGTACCACTGAAACCTTTCGCCCCCGCGAGTTCTTATATGGTGGTGGTGAGCGAGCAATTGCATGATGAGAATGGACGTTCTGTGGAAGCTGGGACGGGTTATTCCTTGTTAAGTGAAGTACCAAAGGCTGAAGATAGTGCTACCGTTCAGTCGCTGAAAAGCTTAACCAATTGGAATAATGCTTTGCTCGCTGCGCGAGGCGTTGAAGGTACAATCAGTTATACGGCAGTATTTACCACCCAGTCTGTAAACCCGGTATTAAGTAGTTTGCAACAGGTATATGGCGGCATGGCGCTGATGGGGCAATTATCATTGTCATCCTTAGTGGATACTGGCAGTACCGCGCAAGATGTTGCCAACACGGTATTAGGGGCCAGCCAGCCAAGTTTTGCAGCTGCAAAATATTACACATCAAGTTTGACGGTGCCTTATTACTTATCCGATTTAGATCATCCCGATCTTGCGGGTGGCGATGTTAATCAGTGGGCACAAGCCAAAACTGACAGCCCAGTAGCCATACTACAACTGCTGCAAACCAATAGTGACTTTGCCAATCAAGGTAGTACCACAAGTTTTTGGGCGCAAGCTGCCGCTAAAGGTTTTGATGTTACTACTTTTGGGACTTTGGTTGGTGCGGGTGATACGACTCGCGCGGCACAAATGTTAGCGCAAGCTGATTTGTCGGGACTGACTTATATCGAAAATGGGAATACGAAGTTGGTTGACGTTCATCATCATCTAACCGCCTATAACCCTTTACCGAAAACTCGTAGCATGGCCAACCTTAAGGTTGATGTATATCTGCCCGATACCAAGCTATTGACTAACCTAACTATGCCTGCCAATGGTTGGCCGGTGGTCATGTTCCAACATGGCATTACCACTTTGAAAGAAACGGCGGCAGGTATTGCTGCTGGGTATGCGGCACAAGGCTATGCTGTGGTGGCGATTGATTTGCCATATCATGGTAGCCGAGCCATTGATTTAGATGGGGATGGTCAGCCAGACCTAAGTGCTAATCTTGATGCTCAAGTGTTTGCCAATCTCAGTAGTTTTTTGAGTATTAGGGAAAACTTGCGTCAGTCGAGTGCCGATATTTTTGCATTGAGGGCCGCTTTACAAGCCACTACCGCGCCTGCTGAATTAGATGGCAGTAAGGTGCATTTTGTAGGGCAATCTTTGGGTTCGGTTGTTGGGATCCCAGTTGCTGCATTGGCGAAAATAGTGACCGTGAATGGAATGGATGTTGATTATCGCTTAGACAGTGCCGCACTTAGTGTACCGGGTGGAGGACTTGCTGGAGTGTTTTTGTATTCCCCTAGTTTTGGACCAGCAGTGGAAGCTGGTTTGAAAGCGAACACTGGTTATCTAGCTCTGGTTGCTGCGGGTTTAGGTTTTGTTGACAACGACAGTGGCACAGCATTAGAGCAATTTGCCGTTTATCAAGCTCGTTACCCTGAGGCGGCGGCACTAGTGATTAATGCCAATTACCCAGCCTTTGCCTCGGTGTTTAGTTCCTTGGCACAAACGGTTGTAGATGGCGCAGATCCGTTAAACTTTAGTCAGAATGGTTTTGCTATGCCAGTGTTACTGCACGAAGTGGTGGGGGATGGCAGTAGCGAAAGTGGTGACCAAACCATTCCCAATCGCGTAGCTGGACTACCGTTAATTGGTACCGAGCCGTTAATTTCAGCGATGGGTTTAGAGGGGACAGAGGTGACCTCCGCAGGCAGTTATGCAGTTCGATTTAGTCAAGGCGCGCATGCTTCCTTAATTAGTCCCAGCGCTAGCATAGTCACTACTTTGGAGATGCAAACTCAGTTTGTTAGCTATGCGGTAAGCGCTGATGCCGGGAATGCCACGGTGGTCGTGAATGATAGCTCAGTGATTGCTGCAACCCAATAGGTCAGTTTATTTGCTACTAGGCCTGCATTGCGCAGGCCTTTTTTGTTTGAATGAGTTGTTATAAAGATGGATACATCATTGTTTAACAATAGATTGATGGAGGTTCACAAATGTTTTTGAAGTTGTGCTCATATTTCCCAACAAAGCGCGCTACGAGTTATCGATGGACAACATGTTTCACCATATATTTATTGGTATTTTGATAAGTATCCGAGAAATCGACGACTTTGTTATCCTGTGAGTAGCTTAATGATTGTACGCGTAACAGCAGACTGTTAGGCGGTATCTGTAATAGTTCTGCTTGTTCTCGAGTTGTCAGTGTGGGGGTATAACTGCGGTGACTCTCAAGAATAGTGATATCACACTCTTTCTTGAAGTAGTTAAATTTCGACTGTTGCATATTCCCGATGCTTAACCAAGGAAAAAGAGCAACTGGAATATAGCTGTCTTCAATCAGGATCGGCACCTCATCGATGATGCGTAATCGCCTGACGTAGTAAACTTTTTGTCTTGGCTCTATTTTAAGTTGTTGGGCTATAGCTGGTGGTGCGTCGATCATAATGAATTCAATTACTTTGTTGACGTAGTTTTTCTTGCCAGCAATATTCATTTGATAATTAAAGCCGTCTAGTTCGCCCCCGATATAATTAATTTTACGGGAAACGTATGACCCACTGCCATGGCGTTTGACGATAAGCCTTTCATTTTCTAATAAGGCCAGTGCCTTTCTAATTGTCATCACAGAAACCCCCAAATCTTGTGCCAGCGCTTTTTCACTGGGCAAGGGGTCGCCGATTTCATATTGATCACTATTGATGCGAATTTTTATTTCATTCGCGATTTTTAGGTAGATCACTTTTAGATCTCTTTATTGAGGCTCGAGCCAGCAATTAATTATTTAACTCTATGTATTAGAATAAAATTTTAAATTTTAAAAAAATTGATTTAGATCACTTATCTATATATTTGTCTAAATACATATATATCCAATCATTGTGACTATATGACTTTAGTCACAATTGGCATTTTTATGACTCCGATTCACTCTGACTCCAACATAAGATCATTCAAATACAGAGATTTATCTTCAATGAATCTAAAAATAATAATTAGGGGAGCATTAAATGGTGGTATTAAAAAAACTACAAGGCTTTTCAAAAGCCATGATCGGGCCAGTCCTGTACCTTCCAGTGATCGGCTTGCTCATTGCGTTGTTCAGTATTGTCACCAATAAATTGTGGGTAGAGGAAGGGAGCTACCTCTACATTTTTGGTAAATACGCTTCCAGCATGCTGTGGGCATTTATGAATAATTTGGGTTTTTTCTTTTGTATAGGGCTAGCCAGCGGCTTAGCAAAAAACCGAAAGTCGGATGCATCTTTCGTAGCAGCTGTGTCTTATTTTATGTACTTGGCTGCCAATAATAGCTGGTTAACACTTACCCATCGACTGGTAGAGGGGACAACGAATGCGCAACTCTATGGTAGCGGACAGATATTCACCTTTGGTTTTAAAGTCGTCAATATGGGGGTTTTTCTAGGCATTATTCTTGGGCTGCTGGTTGCATTTATTCATAATAGATTTTCGAATAGGGAGTTTCGGGGAGCTTTCTCTATTTATGGTAACAGTAAACTTGTGCTGATTATCATGATCCCAGTGATTGCCTTATTTGCCATCGCCACGGTCTATATTTGGCCAATGGCTGAGCAAGGCATCTCTGCGTTGACCACGATGATGAAGACCTTTGGCTCTCCTGGGGTCTTTTTATATGGCTTCCTGAATCGGTTTTTGATCCCAACTGGCCTACATCATCTTGTTTGGTCTCCATTTCTTTTCACTTCTATTGGTGGCCAGTTATTAATTGAAGGGCAGACAGTAATAGGGGCGAAGCCGATTTTCTTGGCAGAAATAGCAAATGCCACGGGTGGGTCGTTGAGCGACTCATCGCGGTTTTTGGTCTTTGGAATGGTGAAGATTTTTGGTACGGCTGGTTTAGCCTTGGCATTTTATAAAACTGCTAAACCAGAATATAAAGAAAAATTAAAACTTACGTTAATCCCAGTCATTCTTACTTCTTTTTTAGTCGGTATTACCGAACCATTTGAATTTCTGTTCCTTTTTACCGCGCCCTTGTTGTGGTTGGTTTATTCCTTGTTGGACGGTTTTTTTCAAATGCTCGCTTGGATATTCGATGTCAGAATATGTGCAACAAACGGCATTATTGACTTTATTGCCTATAACATTCCCACTGGGGTCGCTAGAACTCAATGGCCTGTATTCGTCATCTTAGGGCTCTTGGAAACACTCACCATGTATATGGCGGGTAAGTTCTTTATTACCAAATTTAATATGGCTACGCCTGGTAGAAAAGCAGAAGAAGAGCAGCAAGAAAACGTACGAGATAAAGCATTGGTACCAAATCATGTTGGTGAGAGCGTTGTTCGTGGGCTTGGCGGTAAGCAAAACATTAGCTCAGTTGATAATTGCTTCACACGCCTACGTGTAGATGTACGCGATGCGGCATTGATTAACGAGGCATTGTTAAAAAGTAGCGGAGGCACAGGTGTAATTATTAAGGAAAATCATGTTCAGGTTATTTACGGACTAAATGTGAACAAGGTAAGAAATAATGTAAATGAGACTTTGGGTGTAATTGAATAAAAGGTGAAATATGAAAGACAAATTTGTTGTAACAATTGCTGGTGGTGGTAGTACTTATACGCCTGGTATTGTATTAATGCTACTTGATAATATGGACCGTTTTCCGCTCAAAGAAATTCGTTTATATGACAATAACGCAGAAAGGCAAGGTCTACTTGGAGAAGCTTGTCAGATTATGGTGAGAGAGCGCCACCCAGAAGTTGGATTTAGTTATACGACGGACCCACAAAGTGCCTTTACCGGAGTTGATTTTGTGATGGCTCATATTCGCGTTGGTCTGTATGAGATGCGGGAAAAGGATGAAAAAATTCCGCTTCGGCACGGTGTGCTCGGGCAAGAGACTTGTGGGCCTGGTGGTATTGCTTATGGGATGCGTTCGATTTCCGGTGTTCTTGAACTGATTGATTATATGGAGCAATACTCCCCAAATGCTTGGATGCTTAATTATTCGAATCCCGCGGCGATTGTCGCAGAGGCGACACGACGCCTACGGCCCGATTCTAAAATTATCAATATCTGCGATATGCCCGTCGCAATTGAAGGTATTTTTGCGGATATTCTTGGGCTGGCATCGCGCAGAGAGATGAATGTTCGTTATTACGGTCTGAATCATTTTGGCTGGTGGACAAGTATTACCGATAAAATGGGCCATGATTTAATGCCTGCATTGAAAAAGCATGTGGCTGAATTTGGCTATTGCAGCCAAACCGAAGATTTCCAACATAAAGCACCGAGCTGGATAGAGACCTTCACAAAAGCTAAAGATATTTTTGCGCTCGATCCCCAGACCTTGCCCAATACCTATCTGCAGTATTATTTTTATCCGGATTATATTGTGGGTCATTCTGATCCGCAGTTCACTCGGGCGAATGAAATTGTGATTGGCCGGGAAAAAGAAGTGTTCGATATGGCGCGAGTGATTGTCGAGCAGAATAGCGCTAAAGGGTCGAATTTCCATGCTGGCGCCCATGCGACTTTTATCGTTGATCTAGCCTGTGCAATTGCATTCAATACCCAAGAAAGAATGTTGCTAATTGTGGAGAATAATGGGGCTATCGCCAATTTTGATGAAACAGCGATGGTTGAAGTGCCCTGCTTAGTGGGCGCAAACGGCCCAGAACCGCTGGCGATGGGAAAAATCCCGGTATTCCAAAAAGGTTTAATGGAGCAGCAAGTCGCGGTGGAGAAGTTGGTGGTTGAGGCTTGGATTGAGGGGAGCTATCAGAAACTTTGGCAGGCGATCTCGTTGTCGAAAACTGTTCCAAGCGCTTCAGTAGCAAGAGCAATTCTGGATGATTTGATTGAGGCGAACAAGGAATACTGGCCAGTGCTGCATTGAGCTAAGAAACTCATATCCTGAGGATGCTAGTTTCATATATCCAGCGCACTCACGCGCTGGAAAAAGTCGCGAGAGGGACTTAATGAGCTAGCTACTGGTATTTAGAAAATTGTAACCAATTAGCTTAATCTGATGTTCACGCTATTTAAACAACTGGCGGTTTGTTCATGTCGCCGTTTTTATGACTCACCGGGGATGTGTCATCAAAGCTCAGATCAAAATACCGATAATCAACTGAATGGGTTTGGAGTGAGTCGAAGTGATCCCAATGACTCTAATTTGCTACTAGGCCTGCATTGCGCAGGTCTTTTTTGTTACTTGGCTCGTGATTCAAGCTATGGTACTAATAGCTGCTTGAATTGATGAGGGTAAAAGTTTGGATTTCTTGATTGAATTTGGTTTGTTTTTTGCGAAGGCGATAACTATTGTTATCGCCATTGTTGCGGTTGTTGTGGTTATTGTGGCGGCTTCCGTTAAGAATAAGCATAAGAGTGGTGAGTTAGAGCTGAAAGATCTGAGTGAGCGTCATCATCAGATCGAGGATCATTTGAATGACTCGCTAATGAATAAAGAACAGCTTAAACAGTATAAAAAACAGCAGAAACAGCAACAAAAAGCCGATAAAAAAAATACCGCAGAGCAGTCAAAACCACGCTTATTTGTGATTGACTTTAAAGGCAGTATCGATGCGAAGGAGGTTGCTAGCCTCCGCGAAGAAGTCACCGCAGTGTTAATTACCGCCAAGCAAGACGATGAAGTGTTGGTTCGGCTTGAAAGTGGTGGTGGTATGGTGCATGGCTATGGCTTAGCGGCATCTCAGCTGAAGCGACTCAAGGCGAAAGGGATTAAACTGACCATTGCCGTTGATAAGGTTGCGGCGAGTGGAGGATATATGATGGCTTGTATTGCCGACCAGATCATCGCTGCTCCGTTTGCGATTGTCGGCTCTATTGGGGTTATCGCTCAAATTCCTAACTTTAATAAAGTCTTAAAAAACCATGACATTGAATTTGAACAACTGACTGCCGGTGAGTTCAAGCGCACCTTGACCATGTTTGGTGAAAATACCGATGAGGCTCGTGCTAAATTTAAAGCGGAGTTGGAAGAAACTCACATCCTATTTAAAGATTTTGTACAAGAGTTTCGTCCACAACTTGATATTGCCAAGGTTGCGACGGGTGAACATTGGTATGGTACTCAAGCCTATGGTTTGAAGCTTATCGATCAGGTGAGCACCAGTGATGACTACTTGATGCAACACTATGCCGACAAGCAAGTCGTTCAGTTTAAATATCACGGCAAGAAAAAGTTGGCGGAAAAATTAAGTCAAGCAGCTAGTCTCGGGGTAGAGCGAGGCGTGATGAAACTGCTGCAATCGCAATCTTGGGATTGGACGAAATAAATTAAGAGGATGTAAAATATTAAGCCTGATTATGCTCATCAGGCTTTTTTGTGTCTTAATTAATCAGTAAGCTAGCTCAGCTAGCTTACGGTTGTAATCACTGTATTAACGTATTGTTTTATAGGTTCTTTTTAGGCTTGTTGGAAAGGATAAATGGATCCAAGCTGAAGAATTTGGGTGAGTTCATCCAGGGCGGTGTTCACCTCGGTGATCAGTTGTGGATCTCGTAGATCATCAAATCTTAAGCTATCTCGGTAGTGTTTATCAATCCAGCAGTTAAGCGTGTTAAACAGTTGCTCATTGAGCAGAGTATGCTGATTCACCGCCGCTAGTTCCATGTCATTAAGGGCGACCCTTAAGCGTAAACAGGCTGGGCCGCCACCGTTACTCATACTCTGTTTTACATCGAAATAATGCACCTGCTTGATCGGCGTGTTGCGAGTCACTAAGTTCTCAAGGTAACGACGAACCGAATCGGATTCTTGGCAGTTTGTTGGGGCGATAATTGCCATTTCTCCAGGCGCAGTGGTAATAATTTGAGTATTAAATAAGTAACTCTTTATCGCCTCACTCACAGAGACTTCTTGATCGTTAACTTCAATAAAATGGAGCTTATCTTCGCCGAAATAATGCTGAATACGCTGAATTTCTTGTTGTGAGTTTAAAAATGCCTGTTGATGATAAAACAGTACATTTTGGTTCCCGACGGCAATCACATCATTATGAAATACGCCTTGATCTATCACCGCTGGATTTTGCTGAATAAACATTGCGGTATCGTTATCTAAACCATGTAAACGGGCGACAGCCTGACTGGCCTCAAGAGTTTGTCGAGCAGGGAATTTACTTGGTGCCACTTGCTGACTATTGGCGGCACTGCGCCCATAGACAAATAGCTCAAGACCTGCCTTACCGTAATTGCTACACAGGCGAGTGTGGTTTGCTGCACCTTCGTCGCCATAGTAATCATTTTCTGGTAGATGTTGGTGATGTTCGAAGTATTTAGGATTCGCAAATACTGCTTTTAAGATGTTGCCTGTCACTCCGGGCTCAATAGAACGGTGTAGTTTATTGGTTAAGTTTGCGGGGGTGAAATGTACTTTACCATTGCCAGTATCGGCGCTTGGTGAAACCGTGGCTGCATTGGCGGTCCACATGCTGGAGGCTGAATAGCTGGCGAGTAGGGCATCTGGTGCTTTCGCAGCGGCTTGCTGCAACAGTTGGCTGTCGTTACCAGTAAATCCGATCCGACGAAGTAAGTTAAGATCGGGGCGTTGTTGTGGCGCGAGTACGCCTTGGTACAGTCCTAGGTCATTCAAAGCTTTCATTTTTAATAAGCCTTGCTTGGCTGCTTGCTGCGGGTTCGATGCATTTTGAGCATTAGAAAGGGAGGCCACGTTACCGAATGACAGTCCTGCATAGTTGTGGGTAGGGCCCACTAAACCGTCAAAATTAACTTCGAAGTGTTTCATAATATTCCTTGCAGTACGCTCATCAAAAATGAGTTATCTTTTATTGAAAATTTTTATAGTAATGGTTATTTATATTGGCATATAAAGAAAATCAAGCGTATAACTCTACGCGATTACGAGACTTTCAGATGTTATCAGTTTGTTTTTAGCTGGTCGAGTGCTTAATTATTCACCCAATAAACCAAAGAATTAAAAAAGTTATTGACCTATGCTGAGTCTCGAGCAATTTTAAAAAGAACACACTGTCTGCTACTCTCCGTACAAAGATAATTGACGGACTTAATCGGTAATAAGAAGAATATGAGTAAATCACTGGTCATCGTGGAATCACCAGCCAAAGCAAAAACGATTAATAAATACTTAGGCCGCCAATACGTGGTGAAGTCGAGTGTCGGCCACATTCGTGATTTGCCCAGTAGCGGCAGTAACACCAATAAAAAGAAGGCGGCACCGATTTCTACCAAAGGCTTAAGCGCAGAAGAAAAAGCCAAATTAAAGCAAGCAAAAGACAAAAAGGCTTTAGTGTCTAGGATGGGCGTTGACCCGGAGAAAGATTGGCAAGCTAATTACCAAATTCTTCCTGGCAAAGAAAAAGTTGTTAATGAGCTTAAAACCCTCGCCGAAAATGCCGACACCATCTATCTCGCGACCGATTTAGACCGCGAAGGAGAGGCGATTGCTTGGCACTTAAAAGAAATTATTGGGGGTGACGACAGCCGCTTTAAGCGAGTTGTATTTAACGAAATCACCAAGTCTGCGATTCAAGATGCCTTCTCTCAGCCCAGTGAACTGAATATGGATCGAGTGAATGCCCAACAAGCCCGCCGTTTTCTTGACCGAGTGGTTGGCTATATGGTTTCTCCATTGTTGTGGAAAAAGATTGCTCGTGGCTTATCGGCGGGTCGAGTGCAGTCAGTCGCGGTTCGGCTTGTGGTGGAGAAGGAGCGTGAAATTAAAGCTTTTGTCCCAGAAGAGTATTGGGACATTCATGCTGACTTAGCCACCCAACAAGCGAAAAACTTTCGTCTTGAAGTTGTCAAAGAAAATGGCCAGCCCTTTAAGCCTGTTACTCAACAACAAGCCTCTACGGCAGTAAGTAGTTTAAAAACAGCGGCTTATAAAGTTGCTAAGCGTGAAGATAAACCGACTCGTTCTAAGCCAAAAGCTCCCTACATAACCTCGACCTTGCAGCAGGCAGCGAGTACTCGCCTTGGATTTGGTGTGAAAAGAACGATGATGTTGGCTCAGCGGCTCTATGAAGCGGGTTACATCACCTATATGCGTACTGACTCAACAAACTTGAGCAACGACGCTGTGGAGGCTGGTAGGGCCTATATCGTCGATAATTACGGGGCAGATTATCTTCCTGAAAATCCTTTGCGTTATTCTAGCAAGCAAGGAGCCCAGGAAGCACACGAAGCGATTAGACCTTCGGATGTGAACGTCTTAGGGAACCATATCGATGGTGTGGATGCTGATGCGAAGAAACTTTACGATCTTATATGGCGTCAATTTGTCGCTTGTCAGATGACCGATGCGCAATATGACGCAACCACTGTTACAGTGAGTGCGGGTCAGTTTGAGTTGCGAGCGAAGGGTAAAATATTACGTTTTGACGGTTGGACGCGAGTACAACCGGTAGGCAAAGCTAAAAAAGATGAAGACGGTGTATTACCAGCGGTTAGCCAAGGTGATGTATTAAACTTGGTTGAGCTTGATTCTAAGCAGCACTTTACTAAACCACCGGCTCGTTTTAACGAAGCTTCCTTAGTCCGTGAGTTGGAAAAACGTGGTATTGGACGGCCCTCAACTTATGCATCGATTATTTCCACAATTCAAGATCGGGGCTACGTGCGTACCGAAAGTCGTCGTTTTTATGCGGAGAAAATGGGCGAAATTGTTTCTGAACGGCTATGTGAAAGCTTTGAAAATCTGATGAGCTACGACTTTACCGCTGAAATGGAAGAGCGCTTGGATGAAGTTGCGGATGGTAGCTTTGAATGGAAGCAGGTTCTCAATGAATTTTATAAGAACTTTAAAGGCCAATTAAGCAAGGCTGATGATGATGAGCATGGGATGCGTAGCAATACCCCCGTCATCACTGACATTAGTTGTCCTGATTGTGGACGTCCCATGGGGATCCGTACTGCCAGTACCGGGGTCTTTTTAGGATGCTCTGGTTATGCGCTCCCTCCCAAAGAGCGCTGTAAATGCACCATTAATCTTATCCCCGGAGAAGAAGCGGTCGCGGCGAATGTAGAAGAGCAAGAAACAGAAGCTCTGCGTGCGAAAGAACGTTGTCCAATTTGTGCGACCGCGATGGATAGTTACCTCATCGATGAAACTCGTAAGTTGCATGTCTGTGGTAATAATCCAGATTGTGACGGGTACGTGGTTGAGCAAGGTAGCTTTAAAATCAAAGGTTACGATGGGCCGATTGTTGAGTGTGAGAAATGCGGCAATGATATGCAGTTACGCACCGGCCGTTTTGGTAAGTATATGGCTTGTACCGGTGAAGATTGTAGTAATACTCGTAAGATATTAAAAAGTGGCGAGGTTGCACCTCCACGCGAAGATCCGGTGCATTTGCCTGAGTTACCTTGTGTGAATAGCGATGCCTATTTTGTATTGCGTGACGGGGCTTCAGGGATATTTATGGCGGCGAGTAACTTTCCACGCTCGCGTGAAACTCGAGCGCCGTTGGTTGAAGAGTTGAAACGCTTTAAAGATCGTTTACCCGAGAAGTTTTACTATTTGGCCGATGGCCCAACGGAAGATCCCGATGGGGTCAAAACTTTGGTGCGTTATAGTCGTAAAACCAAAGAGCAATATTTAAGTTCTGAGGTGGAAGGTAAACCAACTGGTTGGCGGGCCTATTTTACCGATAATAAATGGGTGATTGAAGATAAACGTAAGAAGCCAAAAGCGGCGAAGGCGGATTAAATAAAAAAGGAAGCGAGAGCTTCCTTTTTTAATGTTTATTATTGCTGTTTTCGCTCAGAATAACTGCTTATTTCATCGTAATTGTTGTTGTGCTAGCTTCTTATCCATAGTGGCTTTTAGTAATTTGTAGAGCAGGATCGAAGCATCAATTTCTTCTTTGCGGTTGGTGAGACTCTCGATATTTAAACCCAAGGGGATCCCTAAGGGCAAGCAGGTTTCTAAGATCTGCACCAGATTGTTGTAGCAAATTAAAATTGATTCGTTTAGCGGTTTTTCTGCATTGAGAATACGCAAACTAGTGGCTTCTGGAACCGAAATCCCTAACCATTCAATAAACTCAAGGGTTTTAGCACTACCGCAAGGTGAAAAGGTGAGTATGATCCGCTGTGGCTGCTGCTGGTTTTCACGACATTGATGGGCATAGCGGCTTAACATATCGATGGTTGCTTGAGCGTTATACACTGCTTGTGAGACAAAATAGCGGCAGCCTTGTTCCATTTTGTGCAGTAACCTAAGGTGTTCATCCCCTTTCTTCGCATGACGCTCTGCAATGGTCACGCCGCCTAGGTAAAACTCTGGGGCTTGGTTGGCTAAAGCTTGATAAGCGTCCGCTAAGCTCAGCTTTATTTCCGAATTAGCTGCCGGGCTACCTACTAATACTAAGTCACGAATTCCATATTGGTGCCAGGCCTGTTTTAGCCAGTTTACAAACTCAGCTTCATTTCGTTGTGAGACACTCTTATAAGTGATTACCGAACGTTGGCTTTTTTGCATTAATAATTGTGCATATAGCCTTGGGTCATGGGTTTGCATGTAAGGAAAGGGTCTAGGCTTATCAATTCGACTACTCTCATCTTGAATGTCATAAACAATCAAACCGTCATAATCCAGTTCATCAAGACGAGATAATAATTTGTCTGCAATCGCGCTGACTTTTTCTATATCGGTGTTTTTTTTGGGCGGCGTCGTACCAATAAAGTAGACGCCATGGGAGCTATCACTAGAGATTTGTTGCAGTGTTTTGCGCATGATATGTAAAGCTTATAGGAATAATTGGGTTCATTTTCGCATAGCGAAAGCTAAAAATCCCCAGTTGCGAAAGAGATCGCGTTAAAAATCCGCCCGAACTACCATTTTTTCTTGGGCTGGAATAAGACGTCAAGCTCGTCCGTTTCTTTTTCGGCTAAGTCTTGTACTTGTTGTTGACTGGCCGATTTGAGCTTCTCACTCATTTCCGAATTCATCCGTTTCATGTCGGTGAGCTTTTGTTCTAAGTAGGCGTCGCGATCAGAAATGTTACTCAGTGCGGAAATACTTTTGTTGAGTAATTGGCGAGCGCTGCCCCATTGGCGTAGTGCTTGAGCTTCAATGGCGCGTTTTAAGGCGTTCTCGATATTAATTTTTAGTTGCATTAACTCTAATCGGCGATCTTCTAAGACGAATACTTGAGTATTTAAACGGCCCTTGGCGTGTTCTGAGCGAACCACTGCACGAATTTTTTTAACAATTTGAAGCATTTGTAAAGCATCTTTATCGGTATCTGGGGCTCGGAAGGCACTATCGCTGACCTCGCCACCTGAACCTTTGATTTGGCTTAATTGCCCTTTGGTGGCGCGAATACGATTGTTCAAGCCCTTGACTGTTGGATCGGTAGTACGGATATGGTTTAAGGCTTGTAAAATACGAGAGTGTAGGGTTTCCACCAATTCTTTACTGTAGGGAAGAATGGAAGAATGTAATAATAATTCTTCGGTTTCATTGATGATCGCTTTTTGCTTCGCAATGGCTAAGCGACGTTCTGTTTCTTGTTTTTGTTTAAACTGCTGCACCATGTTATAGCCGATGACTAAAAATAGTAGGGTGCCGACGCCGAGCAATATTAAGGTAAATACCATAATTTAACCGAAAAAATATCCTAAATGTTTGTTCTACGGGAGATATAAGCTAAAACGGCTGCCTTCAAGTAAGCCTCCATTATTTAGTTCAATTCTACCTTCTTTACCTGAATTTATGTGTGCTTTAGCGATCAATTTCGCAAAAAACAAACCTAAGCCACTACGATTATTTAAAAAGTCTAAACTTGGTGCTAATTCAGCGTGGGCCAAATCGATAATCTCTTGGGGAAATCCATCGCCGTCATCATCAATTTGAATACATAAGTAGCTATCGGCTTGTTTCGCTGAAATTTTAATTTGTTTTTTAGAGTAGCGTAGTGCGTTTACTACAATATCATTAAGTAGGTAATCTACCAATACGCCGTCGAGATACCAACTTAAACCTTCTTCTACTTCGATTTGCACGCTCATATTAGCCTGCTCGATAAAGGTTTGGTTTTTGTAATAAATGTCATTGAGTAGATCTTCGATATAACACTCCTCAATGGTCATTGGCATTTGTTCTTTTTCGAAGCGATATAAAGCCAACAACTGCATCAAACTACCATTTAAACGCGATACTTCATAATGAAGTCGCGATAGCTCTTCACTATCTTCGCGACCCAACTGTTTGGAACGAAGAGCGATCGCTTCGGTGGATTGGGTTAACATACACAATGAATTTTTCATATCGTGTACGGCAGTGGCTAACACGGTCGAAAAATCTAGCTGGTTGTGTAGCGGCATCGTCGCTCCTTTTTTATGCTGTCAATACAAGTGTAACTGAAACCAAGCCGCATCCCAAAATGAATCCATGTGAGGGAGAGATTGTCTATTTAAGCTGGGTCTCTTCATTAAACGTTTTACTCTGGATGTATTAGTTCTGAACAGTTTGTGGCTAAATAATTTAGAAAGTTAGGTTTCATGGATGATTGTCATCTTGCTGTCATCACCGTTGGTTAAGTGTAATTCACAAGCCTTCGTGATAGAGATAAAGATGCTAAATCGAGTTCTTTTTCCAGAGATGGAGCAACTACAAGCGTTGTTGGCTCAACATCAACGTATGTTACGGGTGGAGACGATTAGCTCGATAACGTACCAAGGTTTTAATTATCCAGTACAGGCGATTCGTTTAGGGAGCGAAAATAAACGCGACCCTGCGATTTGTTTTGTGGCTGGGGTACATGGTGTGGAGCGTATTGGCAGCCAAGTGGTGTTGTCTTTTATGCATAATTTGTTCACTCGCTTGGCTTGGGATCAGCAGTTGCAAAATTTGCTGTTACATATGCAATTGTTATTTATTCCCATCGTAAATCCAGTGGGGATGTTATTACAGCGGCGAGCCAACGCAGAGGGCGTGGACTTAATGCGAAACTCTCCGGCAGTCGCCGAGTGTGGCGCCACTTGGATGGTTGGTGGGCAGCGTTTAAGTGCTCGCCTGCCTTGGTATCGTGGTGCTGTTAATCAACCGATGCAGCAAGAGGCTGCGGCCTTGTGTCAATTTGTTCAGCAGCACTTATATGGACGGCCTTTTAGCTTAGTGCTCGATTGCCATAGTGGTTTTGGTCATGCGGATAGGATCTGGTTTCCCTATGCAAAATCAGCTGCTGAGCCTATCGATGATATTGCTTGGGTTTATCGCCTAAGGGAAATTTTTTTTGCCAGTTACCCACATCAGAATTACTTGTTTGAGCCGCAGACCAAACATTATCGGTGCCACGGTGATCTCTGGGATTATTGCTATCAGCAATCTTTATCATGGCCCGGCATATTTCTTCCTCTTACTTTAGAAATGGGATCTTGGCGATGGCTCAAGAAAAACCCTTTGCAGGTTTTTAGTGGTTTAGGTTTGTATCATCCAATGAAGCCGCATCGGGTGCAAAGAGTCATGCGGCGACACTTGGTACTGATGGAGTTTTTAATTAATGTGAGTTATTCATGGCAAAGCTTCGATCAGGTCGACGGCTTGGCGTCGGCGAAACATGCAGCGAGGAAACTGTGGTACTAGTATCATCAAACCATCTTGTAAGTCGGTCGGGTAGGGTTATATTATTGCTACGAGGCTTGATCAGAGAACGTCGTCACTGGGGGGATTTTGCGGAACAATTGCAAGCCCAGTTTCCAAACCGGACGGTGTTGAGTTTTAATCTTCCGGGGAATGGTCATTTAGTCCACTTGCGCAGCCCTCGCTCTATTACGGCGATGCGTCAAAGTTTGCGTATACAGTTACGTTTAAGCTCGCTCAATACCGACAAAATTGATGTTGTCGCCATCTCTTTAGGTGGGATGGTTGCCGTTGACTGGCAAGCCCATTTCCCTGAAGAAATAAATTCAATAACTTTGATTAATTCTAGCAACGCCAGCTTTTCTCCTTTTTATCAACGTTTGCGTTGGCAAAGCTTGGGCAAGATTTTGTCGATACTTTTCACGGTTAATCGCTTCCAGCGTCAGCTCAAAATTTTACAGTTAACCAGTTGTGCCCCTATGCAACATTTAGGTGTATTAGTGCGTTGGTTGAGTTGGTCAGAGCAGTATCCGGTGACTTGGCAAAATAGTTTGCGGCAGCTTTGGGCAGCCGCTCGGTTTCGTTGTACCGATAAACCTAAAGTGGCTACTTTGCTCCTCAGTAGTCGCCAAGATAAGCTGGTTGATTGCCGTTGTAGTGAGGTATTGGCGACTCATTGGCAATGTGAGCATAAGCAGCATCCAAGTGCTGGTCATGATTTACCGCTAGATGACGCGGAGTGGACGGTGAATCAATTGAGCTCTTGGTTAAGTTTGGTTGACCCAAGCTAGCGGCTCAACTAGCTTGTACTAAGATGCCTTGTGAATATCAACGCCTAAGGAATGATGATGTTGAAATGGATGATTGCTTTTTTGTTGTTTAGTCCTTTTGGTTTCGCGAATCAGCTATCGCTAAAGGTAATCGAAGGTGCTTATCCTTTATTAAGTTTGACAATTGATCAGGCTCAGTCAGTTCAGCTCTCCGCAGATGGTCGCTATAAGATCACCTTACCAACTAGTTCAAGTTGTTTGTCTGATACGTTTCAGCAGTTAAGCGGTCGTTTAGTGGCAGTGCAATTGACCCTAGATCAAATCATTACTCAGCAGTTGCAACAGCTTAGTCAAACTCAGAACTGGCTTGAGTTGTCTTATATGGTTGATTTTCCAAGCTCAGAGCTCGCTTGTTCGACAGCTGAGCTACAGATGATATTTCCGCCATTAACGACTTTTGCTTCGGCCTGGGGAAAATTTGAAGTCAATCAGGGCCGCGGCAGTCAAGCGCTCAGTTTTTTTGTGTTGCATAAATTTGCCAATGATTATCGCTGGCAAGCTGTGTTACCCGAACCCCAGCGAGCACAGCAGTTTTGGCTTGATTATTATGCTCAAATGTCTCGAGACGAGCATAAATAGGCCCTTTTATTAAGGGCTTCATCTAACTGTCATATTGTAGACCGAGAGCTGTGGTTCAATAAGGCGAACCATTTTATCGGGATTTACTGTTTGGACTCTTCACTTGCACTTGAAACGAACTTTAAGCTTAAAAAACTAAAGCGTTATCAGTATGAACGTTATGCGGTGCTTTGCCGTCTGGCTTATCCTTCGGCGCTAGGTAAGATGCAAGATCAGTTGGATAATTATCGTTACCAAGAGATATTTGACCGTTGGGGACGCTCAACCACGCGGGTATTGTGGAAACCCGATAAGAGTGAAGTGATTGTGGTATTTCGTGGTTCTACCAATCTATTAGATTGGCTGGTTAATTTGGCTTTTATCCCCAGACGTTATCAGTTTGAGCATGTTTACTACCATGTGCATTGGGGCTATTTACAGTTATTGGAGCAAATGAGTTGTGATCCAAACCGAGGGAAACAGAAGTGCAGTGTCTACCAGCGTCTGGAGTCAGTATTATTGCCACTGATGACACAAGGGAAAAAAATCACTTTGACGGGACATTCCTCTGGCGGTGCAATGGCGGTTTTAGTCGCCGATCGCTTAGAGCGTAAATATCCCAAAAAAGTGAAGCGGGTGGTAACTTTCGGTCAGCCAGCCACCGGACTGTGGAATTTTAAGCGTCACTATAAACTTCATCGTAAAACCTATCGAATCTGTTGTGACTTAGATATTGTGACTTTCTTACCGCCTTTGCCTTTTGTTTACTGGCATGTCGGGAGGATGCTGTGGTTACATGATGAGAAAATATATGAGAATACGCCCACTTGGTATCGAATGTCGAAGTCGCTAATTAGCTGGATGCTGTTGCCTTTTACTTATCATTACATGCGTAAATATATTCGAAATAAAGATTATTTTGACGAGCATTAACTGCAAAAAAGTATTCCATCAGTTCGCATAAGCGCGCGCTGACTTCAGTTGTGCTTTGTTAATCGTGAGGGTCTCGGTTCGAGGCCAGCGGCCACAGAGTATCGTCAGTTCTTGTTCATTTTCTTTATAATAAACGTAACGTTGCCCCTTACCTAAGCTACAACAAATCGCTTGGTCACCTAGATAGCTGATGCTAATAAAGCCCTTCTCAGAATGAATATTTGGACACCAGTCTTTACTATTGCCACCGTGAGTATTGGGTTGTCGTGCACGCAATACCTCGAGTACATCGATGGTATTCACGGGATGAGTAGAAAACCAATTGAGGTATTCTTTAAGGCTAAGCTGCTTTCCATAAAATTCGGCAAGGGTAACTTTTTGCATTTCCAATATCAGTAGGATAATAGCGAGTATTACGATGATGAAAGGAAATAGTATTCTGTAGAGCAATGTTTGAAGCATGTTTCTGCCATTAATTTCAATAATTGCTGACGATTTTAACAAAAACGTGATGTAAGTCTAATATTTGTTACTTTTTGCGTCTGCCTCTCACTTATACCCGAGTGAACTAGCTTATGGATATTCGGAATTTGTTACGGCCTTTGATTGGTTTAAGCTTAGCTTGCTTAAATGAGGAGCCAATATGTTACAGACTCTGTTGTGGATACTTATCCCTTTATTTTTATTACTATCGGTCTTTAGTGGCGAGTTGATGCGTTTGATTTTTGAATCTTTGGCTTTCCTTAGCTTACTGTTGATTTTGGCTAGCAAGCTTAAAGCTAAGGATGAAAAAGCCAGTCATGAAAGCTGAACATCGTCGATGTTAATAATAAGCGAGGATAATCAGTAATGATGCGCTAGCAATGCTAAACCATAGGCTAAGGCCTAATAGTAAGGGTTTCATCCCAGCCGCTTGAATATTTTTTGTGGTAAGCCCATAACCAATGAAAAACAGACAAACCCCGAGTAGTTGTTTCGATACCTTAAATAAACCTTGATAAAGTGACTCAAATATTGGCACATAGTTACTGACCAACATTGCTAAGATATAAAACAAAATGAAGTAAGGTACCGAAAGCTTACCGTCTTTTTCTTTAAATAATACCGCGCTAATTAAGGCCACTGGAATGATCCATAGAGCTCTTGCCAGCTTGACGGTGGTAGCAACGTTTAAGGCTTGGTCTCCATAACTTGCGGCAGCGCCGACTACAGAAGACGTATCATGAATGGCAATCGCCGCCCAGTAACCAAATTGGACTTGGCTGAGGTGAAGTAAGTGTCCTAGCAGTGGAAAGATAAATAAAGCACAAGCGTTGAGAATAAATACGGTGGCTAAGGCTAAGGAAATCTGCTTGCTGTTGGCCTTTATCGCGGGAGAAACCGCGGCAATTGCGCTACCGCCACAAATCGCGGTACCCACAGAAATGAGATAAGCCGTTTTTCGCTCTACTTTTAGCAACTTTGCGACCACAAAACCTAAACATAAGGTAAAGGCGATAGAGCCAACAATTAAACCAAAGCCTGCTTGGGTATATTCAATGGCTTGCTCGATAGAAATGCCAAAGCCAAGGCCAACTACGGAAATGGCTAACAAACGCTTGGTGACTATGCCGATATTTATGTTGTTTGGCGTCAAGCCTAAACTGGCTAAACATGCACCAATAATCAGCGCTCCCGGCCCATTTACCCAAGGGGTTAATACTGATAAAGCAACCGCAATACATAGATAATCATTAGTCGATAAAAGTTTTAATTTGTTCAGCATAACGTGCCCCTAACTGTGAAGTTTTATTATAGAGCACTGATGGTTTAGTTAAATGGCTAATTAAGACCTGAAAAAAAGCAATAATTGACCATTAATAATTGATTTAATAGAAGTTAATTTGTCGTTATCAATATTATTGATTAAAGTAATCAATAATATTCCTAGATCAATATAGCTGTTTTTATCTCAATTCTTCTTCGATATGTGGTTGTAGTAACTCGGTGACTCGCCGTCCTTCTTGAATCGCTTCTTCGGCGCGGTGGAAATCCATCACACTAATACTACCTAATTTAGGGTTTAACAAAATATCAGGTGGATCGCCGGCCATACGGGCCCGGGTAAGGCGCTCTTGCATAATATTAATTGAGGTCGACATAACGCCGATCATTCCTGGTGACCGATCATCATTATTCTGTTTGATGCTTGCCAGCATTGATGTTAAAAATTCTTTACCTCCGCCCAATAAGCGTAAGAAGGGTTGGTCGTGTTCATTAGTGCTATCTTTAAGCTCATCGTCGAAGTTATCGAGGTGAGACTTGTCACTATTTAGGTTGACAGCAATCACCACATCGGCGCCCATGGCTCTGCATAGCGAAACAGGAACGGGATTGACTAAAGCGCCATCCACCAACCATTGATTATTCAGCTGGTAAGGAGCCATTAAGCCTGGCATGGCACAGGAAGAGCGGACCGCATCGCGGACTCGGCCTTGCTGCAGCCACACTTCTTTCCCCGATCCCAACTCTGTTGCGATAGCACCAAAGGGAATACTTAATTGCTCAATATTGCTACGTCCAATATATTGCTCGGCGGCGTTAAACACTTTTTCACCAGTTAATAGCCCCCCTTTATAGAACGAAAAGTCCATAAGGTTGAATACTTGCCAACTAGATAATCCTAGCGCCCAGTTGGTTAATTGGTCGACACGTTGGCATGCATAAGCCGCGCCAACAAGAGCTCCAATGGAGCAGCCTGCGACTAGGTGTGGACGGATCCCCATCTCACGTAATGCCAAAATTACGCCTAAGTGAGCCCATCCTCTGGCGGCTCCACTGCCAAGTGCTAAGCCGATCACTCTGTCTTTTCGTTTGGCCATGGACTACCTCCTCGGGGGTGATGCACATATTAATGACGCGAAACAAGTCGTTTTCACCGTTTTATATTGAGTTAATTGTGCCAATATATGAGGTGATTTGTGTAGCTATTCAGTAAACTATTCTATAGCTGATGAATAGGAAAAAGTAATGAATTCAAAAAATAAAGTCGGTCGACCGAAAGGTGAGAGTCAAGCCCGGCAACGGTTATTAGAGGTGGCAACAGCGTTATTTATTGAGTTTGACTATGACCGAGTGTCGTTGAGGATGATTGGTAAGCAGGCGCAATTAGATCCTGCCTTAATTGCTTACTATTTCGGATCTAAGGCTGGTCTATTTGGCGAAATGCTAAGCTCGGTATCCAGTCCGGTGTTTGCTACTTTACAGCAGGTTACGGCGCAGCTAGGCAGCCGCAGCTTAAATGACTTAATGCGTATTTATTATCAAACGATGGCCGATAATCCTCATTTTCCGAAGCTAATCTTTCAGTTGGCAAGTATGCCCGGCAACCATGAAAGTCTCGAGCAATTGAATTTAATTTTGCAAAATCTTGGCCGTTTGTTGGGGAAGGGCCTATTTCAACGTTTAGCGGCAGAGGGCTCTTTTGCGGAAGGGGTTGATGCTGAATTAGCTCAGTTGAGCTTTATGAGTTTAATGGTCTTTCCGTTTTTGATCCCGGAGCGTTTATTGCAGGCCAATCACATTAGTCTGCCAAAAGATAAATTATTGAAACTGGCAGAACATAACATTGCTTTGTTGGCTCGTGGACTGTTTAAAAATTAATAGATACCTGAGTCGCTATCGTGGTTAAGTTCTGTGCTACTTTGATTTTAAGCCGCTATTTATGAATCGTTTTGCGCAAAATCCGCTTCGAATACGGAGAAAGACTGGATAAATATCCAGTCTTTGAGTTAAGCTAGCTTCAATTTATCAGCGTAGTGTGCCAGCTTTATGATTGACTTACTCAGGTGAGTTAGCTGGTATTGTATTTAGACGGAGTCATCTTAGTGATAGCCACTATCAAAGGTATTTTAGAAGAAAAAGTACCGCCTTTTGTGTTAGTCGACGTAGCTGGCGTGGGTTACGAGATCCAGTTACCCATGAATTGCTTCTATCAATTGCCCGAATTGGGCGAGCCAGTGCGTTTACTGACCCATTTTATTGTTCGTGAAGATGCTCAGTTGCTTTATGGTTTTCATGATAAATCTTCGCGCGCCTTGTTTCGCGAGTTGATTAAGGTGAATGGAATAGGTCCAAAAGTGGCGCTGGCCATCTTGTCAGGACTCAGCTGTGAACAATTTGTCTATGCGGTAAAACATGAAGATTTATCCAGCTTGGTAAAAGTTCCTGGGATCGGCAAAAAGACGGCTGAACGGCTATTGGTCGAGATGAAAGATCGTTTGAAAAACTGGCATGCAGAACCACCAGCTACGCCATTAAGCGATGGTATTACAGCCAATGGCGATCTACCGCTGAGTCCTGCTACCGATCCCAAAGAAGAAGCCGTTGCAGCCTTAGAATCGCTGGGTTATAAAGGCGTTCAAGCTGAAAAACTCGTGAAGCTAGTATGGCAGTCGGGTATGAGCAGTGAACAGTTGATCCGTGAAGCCCTTAAGGCTGCATTATAATTTAAGGTTCAAAAGATGATAGAAGCAGATCGTTTGGTAGCAGCCTTGCCCGTTGCAGAAGAAGAAACCGTCGATCGGGCTATTCGGCCAAAACGCTTAGGTGATTATACCGGCCAACAGGCGGTTGTTGAGCAATTGGAAATCTTTATTGAAGCCACGCGCCGCCGTGAAGATGCCTTGGATCATTTATTGATTTTTGGCCCGCCAGGTTTGGGCAAAACGACGCTTGCGAATATTGTGGCGAACGAACTTGAAGTGAATATTAAAACCACTTCCGGCCCAGTGCTTGAAAAAGCGGGAGACTTAGCGGCACTGTTAACTAATTTAGAACCTGGCGATGTGTTATTTATCGACGAGATTCATCGTTTAAGTGCAGTTGTTGAAGAGATCCTTTATCCGGCAATGGAAGATTATCAGTTGGATATTATGATTGGTGAGGGGCCAGCCGCGCGTTCTATCAAACTTGATTTGCCGCCGTTCACCTTAATTGGTGCAACCACTCGAGCGGGAATGTTAACCTCACCACTTAGAGATCGTTTTGGGATTGTGCAACGCTTAGAGTTTTATAAAACTGATGATTTGGCTGATATTGTGAAGCGCAGCGCTCATTATTTGAATTTAACCTTGGATGAAGCGGGTGCTTGGGAAGTGGCTCGTCGCTCACGTGGTACGCCGCGGATCGCGAATCGCCTGTTACGTCGGGTTCGAGATTTTGCCGATGTAAAATTTGATGGCAAAGTCACTCAAGAAATCGCAGCACAAGCTTTGGATTTGCTTAGTGTCGATAGTGCTGGCTTTGATTATATGGATACCAAATTGTTGCTTGCCATTACTGATACTTTTGGCGGTGGCCCTGTTGGCTTAGATAACTTAGCCGCAGCTATCGGTGAAGATAAAGAAACCATTGAAGATGTACTTGAACCTTTCTTAATTCAACAGGGTTATCTGCAACGTACTCCTCGCGGACGGATCGCCAGCGACCGTGCCTATTTGCACCTTGGTTTAGATTTACCTAAACGTTAGAAATGCTGTCGTTTATCGGCGACAGGCAAGTCAATAAAACGGCTTAATGTGTTCATTTTTAAGCCGTTGGCCGAAATTTGTATCGCAATTGTTCAAATTAAATGGTTTGAGTCTTAACCTTAAGCACTTGCCTGTGTATAGTATTTTCTAATTGAAATACTTAGGTAGGTGTAATGTCGGTTTTAAGGGTTCGAGTGTATTACGAAGATACTGATGCGGGTGGGGTTGTTTATCACGCAAATCATATTAAGTATTTCGAACGAGGTCGTACCGAATGGTTGCGAGAATTAGGTTACGAACAAGACCGTTTGATGGCGCAAGATCTATGTTTTGTGGTTCGAGCGCTGCAAATTGACTACAAACTACCAGCTCGTTTTAATCAAGTACTCACGGTTGAAACTCGTATTGAAAATATGAAACGAGCCAGCATGGTGTTTGAGCAAACGATTAAAAATGCTGACCAACAAGTTATTGCCCATGGAATGGTTACCGTTGCTTGCGTCACATTGTCGTCAATGAAGGCCACGGCCATTCCCGATCAATTAAAAGAGGATTTACTCGGTGCATTCTGATATGTCATTTATTGGCTTGTTTTGGCAGGCGAGCTTACTGGTTAAATTTGTCATGCTGCTGCTATTGAGCATGTCGGTTTATTCTTGGGCGATGATTATTAATCGTAATAAAATCTTGAAGTCGGCAAAAACTGCCAGTGATAGTTTCGAAAAGAAATTTTGGTCTGGCATTGACCTCAATAAGCTCTATCAAGAAAGTAATGCTAGAGCCGAGCATCTGCAAGGTATGGAACAGATATTTCATTCTGGTTTTAGAGAGTATGTTCGTCTACATAAATCGGGAAATCGAAGTCCCGATGCGGTGATGGATGGTACTTATCGGAGCATGCGAGTCTCCTTGTCCCGCGAAGTCGAGGCTTTAGAGAATCAGTTGCCGATGTTGGCAACGATTGGTTCTATTAGCCCCTATATTGGCTTATTTGGTACGGTGTGGGGGATTATGAATGCTTTTATCGCTCTGGGAGAAGTTCAGCAAGCCAGTTTAAATATGGTTGCTCCCGGGATTGCCGAAGCACTGATTGCAACTGCGATGGGATTGTTTGCGGCGATTCCTGCTGTGATCGCTTTTAACCGTTTTTCTACGGGCGTTGGTAAGTTAGAACATAATTACGCCAACTTTATGGAAGAGTTTTCAAGTATTCTGCATCGCCAAACCCACAGTGGTACAAATTAGGAGGCGTCGTGAATTATTACCAACGCCCCAAGCGCCGCTTGGTTGCTGAAATCAACGTGGTACCTTATATCGATGTGATGTTGGTGCTATTGATTATTTTTATGGTGACAGCGCCTTTGATTACCCAAGGGGTCAAAGTTGATTTGCCACAAGCGAGTGCCGAGGCTTTGCCAGAAGATAGTAAACCGCCGCTAGTGGCGACGGTCACTGAAAGTGGGCAATATTACTTAGATACGGGGAATGACTCTCAATCAGCTACTGAAGTTTTGTCGGGCGATGATCTGCAAGCCTTGGTAATGGCGCATTTACAGCTTGACCCTAAAATACCAGTAGTGGTTCGCGGGGATAAGAACGTTCGTTATGAGCAAATCATCAATTTAATGGTACTGCTGCAAAATGCAGGTGTACCATCGGTTGGCCTTATGACCCAACCTGAAAACAACTAAATTAGGATTAGCATTGAAATCGCCATTTAGCCTGTCGGTTGTTATTTCCATTTTACTGCATGCTTTGTTGTTTATTGCGTTAGTGTGGTCAGTTGATTTTGAGCGCGTTAAGCTCGAAGCAACGCCCAGCGCTCCGATTATTAAGGCTACCGCGATTGATGCGAAACAGATAAGCCAGCAAGTTGAACGTTTAAAGCAACAGCAAAAGGCCGTAACAGACAAAGAGAAACAGCGAGTTGCTCAAGCAGAGAAACAAGCGGAATTGGCCCGTAAGAAACGTTTGTCCGAAGAAAAACGGATTAAGCAGTTGGAATTAGAAAAGCGCCAACATGAACAAGCCAAGAAAAAAGCTGATGAGCAGGCGCGTCGTGCTCAAGAAAAACAAAAGTTAGAACAACAGCGAGCCAAGCAAGCTGAAGCCGAACGGGTCAAACAGGAACAACAGCGCAAGTTGGCGGAGGCGGCAGCAGCCAAAGCAGAGGCGGAGCGGGTTCGTAAGGTTGAGCAACAGCAGAAAGCTGAAGCCGCAGCTGCAGCCGCAGAAGCAGAGCGAACTCGTAAGCTTGAACAGCAACGGCAAGCCGAAATAGCAGCCCAAAAAGCTGAACAGGCAGCGCGCAAAGCTGAGTTGGCTCGTAAGCAAAAAGAGAAGGAAGCTAAATTGGCTGCAGAGAAAGCCGCGAAGGCCGAGGCTGAGCGTCAACGTAAAGCCGAAATCGCTCGTCAAGAAGCTGAATTTGAAAAGCAATTACAAACAGAGATGGCGGCCGAAACGAATGTACGACGTCAACGACAAGTATTAAGTGAAGTGGATAAATACAAAGCCATGATTATGTCGACAATTCAACGAAACTGGCTCACCGATCCAAGTATGTCTGGCAAGCAATGTCGTATTGACATTCACTTAGCCACCAATGGTTTTGTGACAAAAACCAGCGAAGGGCGTGGAGATAAAGCGGTGTGTGAGTCGGCTCGTCGAGCGATAAAAAAGGCAATGACTTTACCGGTTTCTAAAGACCCGGATGTTTTTGCCAAACTTAAAACCATTACTTTAACTTTAAAACCGGAACAGCTGTGATGATTAAAAAACTGTTAACGGGCGTTTGCCTATGGTTTGTCTTTTCAAATCTAGCTCAAGCTAACCTAGAAATTGTCATTACCGAAGGGGTCGACAGTGCCCGTCCGGTAGGCGTGGTCCCTTTTGTTTGGCAAGGACACGGCGAAGCACCTTTGAACTTAGCGAAGGTTGTTGCCGATGATTTACGCCGCAGCGGTAAGTTTAATCCTGTGGCGATTAGCCAGATGCCGCAAACTCCGCAATCAGTGGAACAGATTGACTATCAAGCGTGGGCAGCGCTTGGCGTAGAAGCGGTATTGACCGGTAAAATAGAAGCCTTGGCTGATGGCACTTATAAGGTTAATTATGCCTTAGTCGATGTACTGCGTGGGCAGGTGAGTGCCGGCAATAAGCAACAACTTAAAGACGGTCAATTAGTCACCAGCCAGGATCATGTGCTGCTCGATCGATATAAAAGCGTAGGGAAAGCTCAGTTACGACAGATGGCCCATTTAATTTCCGATGGTGTTTATAAATCTTTGACTGGTGAAAGAGGGGCATTTTTAACCCGAATTGCTTATGTAGTTGTGAATGCCGATGCTAACTATCCATATCAACTTCGTATTGCAGATTATGACGGTTATAACGAAAAGACTTTACTTCGCTCACAAGAGCCACTGATGTCTCCGGCGTGGTCTCCTGATGGTGAAAAGCTTGCTTATGTTAGTTTTGAAAATCGCAGTGCAGAAATCTATATTCAGGATATTTATACCTCGCAACGCACTAAGTTGAGTGCTTTTAGTGGCATTAATGGTGCGCCCGATTGGTCGCCAGATGGACGTCAAATTGCATTGGTATTATCCAAGGATGGCCAGCCAGATATCTATGTGATGGATGTCGCCACTAAGCAACTTAAACGGATCACTAAAAGTCGTCGGATTGATACCGAACCTAGCTGGTTACCATCTGGACATGAATTGCTGTTTTCTTCCGAGCGTGGTGGTAAACCGCAAATCTATCGAGCTAATTTGAATACAAATAAAATTAGTCGGGTGACCTGGGAAGGCGAAATGAACTTAGGTGGGGCGGTGACACCCGATGGCTCCGCGTTGGTAATGGTGAGCCGTGTAAATGGCCAATATCGCATTAGCCGACAAGATTTTGATACCGGTTATGTACAAGTATTAACCCGTACTCAATTAGATGAATCGCCAACCATTGCACCGAACGGCAGTATGATTATGTACAGTACCGTGGCCAATGGTCGCCAAGTATTGGCTTTGGTTTCTATGGATGGAAGATTTAAAGCGACGCTACCAGCAAAAGAGGGCAGTGTTCGCGCACCAGCTTGGTCGCCATTTTTAAACTAAATAACTAAATCTGATCATAAGGGATCCATAATGCAATTTGAAAAGTTAGCTAAAACTCTATTTTTAGGTGTGGTACTCACTGGCTTAGCCGCTTGTAGTTCTACCCGTAGTAGCGATAGTGATTTAAATGAACAAGGCAAGGCTGGCGGAGATTCCTCAATGGAAATCACTGGCACCGAAGCAGCTGGCGGCGTAGAAATGGGTTCAGTTGACCCAGTACTTAGTGCCGACGAGCAAGAGCGTCTCAAGGCTGCTGAGTTACGTCAGAGTCAAATCGTTTACTTTGAGTTTGACCGAACCGATATTCGAGAAGAGTTTGCCGAAATATTAGAAGCGCACGCTAGCTATCTGCGTGATAATCCTTCGGTAACGGTGTTAATTGAAGGCCATACCGATGAAAAAGGGACGCCTGAATATAATATTGCTTTGGGTGAGCGTCGTGGTAAAGCGGTCTCGAAGTATTTACAAAGCTTAGGTGTCTTAGCCTCGCAAATTTCTATTGTTAGTTATGGTGAAGAGAAAACCGTTGATAATTCACACACCGAAGTAGCGATGGCTAAAAATCGCCGCGCGGTGTTAGTTTATTAATAAACTTACAAGTGTAGAGTGAGCTATGAAACTTAAAATGATTACGGCTACTACAGTGGCCGTTTTATTAGCAGCCAGTGTTAATGCCGCTGCGCCAGTCGAAGAGGCGGGTAATAGAACCGCTGTTTCTTTAAATTCTCCCAGTAGTCAACTAAGCCTTGAGCAAAGGGTCGAACGCTTGGAAAGGATGTTGCAGGCTAGAAATCAGGTCCAGTTAGAACTACAAAGTCAGGTCGATGAGCTGTCCAATAGCATGTCAACCATGGTTGGTCAGCTAGAACAGAGTAACTATCAGATTGAACAAATTACTGAACGTCAACGTGAACTCTACCAAGAGTTAGACCGTCGATTTGCTCAGTTGCAAACAGCCGTGCCTAAAGTTGCCGCCACAACTACTGCTGCCCCTGCAGCGGTTGGAGAAGATCAGGCTTACGACGCAGCCGTGGCGCTAGTGATGCAAGATAAAAACTATGATGCAGCGATTCCGGCCTTTCAAGCTTTTATCCAGGATTTCCCTAAGTCTGGCTATGCACCGAATGCACATTATTGGTTAGGCCAGCTACAATATACTCGTGGGCAACGGGAGCAAGCCGCCCAGCAATTCCTTAAAGTTGTTAACGATTATCCCAAATCTAATAAGGTTGCTGAGTCATTGTTAAAATTGGGTATCATTGCGCAGTTTCAAAAAAATAATGATGAAGCCAAAAAATTGTTTACTCGAGTGGTCCAAGAGCACCCTAATAGTAGTGCTGCGAGTTTAGCGAAGAATCGATTAGGCCAACTTTAGTACAGTTTTTGAATAATAAACTTTAGCAAATTCAAAATTCTGTACAAAGTTGAAGCTGGTTGCTTATTTGCTGAACGCTTAGAAAAAAAGATTCAAAATACTATTGCACAACAGTCTTAAATCCGTATCATAGGCCGCCGTTGAGTCGGGTCAATTGCTAACACAGCAGTGAGGCGGATTTAGCTGAAGTTCAAAGCGGGTTGTTAGCTCAGTTGGTAGAGCAGTTGACTTTTAATCAATTGGTCGAAGGTTCAAATCCTTCACAACCCACCACTTTGTAGCTTTAATGTAGTAGATGTATACGGGTTGTTAGCTCAGTTGGTAGAGCAGTTGACTTTTAATCAATTGGTCGAAGGTTCAAATCCTTCACAACCCACCATATCTATTACCACTTTAGTGGGTCGTTAGCTCAGTTGGTAGAGCAGTTGACTTTTAATCAATTGGTCGAAGGTTCAAATCCTTCACGACCCACCACTATTTTGAAACGTTACGGGTTGTTAGCTCAGTTGGTAGAGCAGTTGACTTTTAATCAATTGGTCGAAGGTTCAAATCCTTCACAACCCACCACGCTTTTCGTTTCCAAATAGGTGATTTACAGTTACGGGTTGTTAGCTCAGTTGGTAGAGCAGTTGACTTTTAATCAATTGGTCGAAGGTTCAAATCCTTCACAACCCACCATCACTGTAAATACCAAATATTATGGGTTGTTAGCTCAGTTGGTAGAGCAGTTGACTTTTAATCAATTGGTCGAAGGTTCAAATCCTTCACAACCCACCATCATTTTATCATTACAAATCATGACTCTATTACCTCATCTAATTCTTTAGTCCAATGACTGACATCTGCACTCTCTGCGGTGTATAATACTCTAATTATTTTATCTCAGATGTAGTTATGCAGCAGCCCGAATATTTTAACGAATCAATTTACCCCTTTCCGCCTAAACCCAAGCCTTTGAGTGAGCAACAGCGTTCGGCCCATAAGCAACGTATAAAGCAGTTGTTAGTTGAGCAAGATGCAGTATTAATCGCTCATTATTACACCGATCCTGAAATCCAAGCCCTGGCCGAAGAGACTGGTGGTTGCGTTGCTGATTCTTTAGAAATGGCACGATTCGGTAATCACCATCCAGCAAAAACCTTGCTAGTGGCGGGGGTGCGTTTTATGGGGGAAACCGCCAAGATCTTAACGCCAGAGAAAAAGGTCATCATGCCGACCTTAGAAGCCACTTGCTCTTTGGATTTAGGCTGCCCAGAAAAAGAATTCTCTGCGTTTTGTGACCAGCATCCAGAGCATACGGTTGTCGTTTATGCGAATACTTCCGCAGCTGTAAAAGCGCGGGCCGACTGGGTCGTTACTTCTAGCATTGCCGTGGATGTTGTGGAACATTTAGATGCCGAAGGGCATAAAATTATCTGGGCGCCTGATAAACATTTGGGGGGCTACGTTGCGAAGCAAACCGGTGCCGATATGTTACTTTGGCAAGGCGCTTGTATTGTTCATGAAGAGTTTAAGGCCAAGGCCTTGTGGGCGCTTAAGCAGCAGTTTCCTGATGCGGCTATTTTGGTTCACCCTGAGTCGCCAGAAAACGTAGTTGCGATGGCTGATGCTGTGGGTTCGACCAGTCAGCTCATTGCGGCTGCTCAAACGCTGCCGAATAAAAAGTTAATTGTTGCTACCGACCGTGGCATCTTTTACAAGATGCAACAGGCTTGCCCAGATAAAGAGATGATTGAGGCGCCAACTGGCGGCAATGGGGCGACTTGTCGTTCTTGTGCGCATTGTCCCTGGATGGCTATGAATGGCTTGCAGGCCATCGAAGAGGCCTTAATAGACGCAAAGGGTAAAGAGGTATTTGTAGACAATGCCTTGATTGATAAAGCGTTGGTCCCATTAAACAGGATGCTCAACTTTGCTAAAGGTAACCAATTAAAGGTGAAAGGTAACGCTTAGTCTGCGTTGCTTTGCTTGAAAAAACCAGCTTTAGAGCTGGTTTTTTACTTTTAGTGCACTCGATTGAATTCAGTGGCTAGTTATGCCAATTTAACTTTATTCTTAAAAGCCTAAATCATCGTCAGTTGCATTATGTATCTTGTCACTAGAGCCATTAGTTAATGCGCTTCATGCCTCGTTATCGGCAGATTCATCTGCGCAATAAGTTGCTTATATAATGAATCAGATTGGTATTGTTCATGACTTAATATATGGAAGTTATTTGCAAAAATGATCTATTCTGCAGAGTTTCGACGAGTACTTTTTTTGCACTAATATTGGCAAAACTAATTCTCACAGTAATCCTATTTCGAAATCATATTATTAACGTTTTTGTTATCAATAATGGTTTGTTATACTTCGTGGGTTTTGTGCCTAATAACTAGCAGAGAAGTAAATGAGAGTTGAAACAGATATAAAGCTGGGATTTAAAGACGTCTTGATTAAACCTAAACGTTCAACCTTGAAGAGTCGCTCACAGGTTGTACTTGATCGGGAGTTTACCTTCAAAAACAGCAATAGTCAATGGCACGGTGTACCTGTTATTGCGGCGAATATGGATACGGTGGGAACTTTTGGCTTAGCAAAAGCGCTAGCGGAACATCGTATGATGACTGCGGTTCATAAACATTACAGCATTGAGCAGTGGTCACAGTTTTTAGCATCGATGGCACCAGAAAAAATTAAATATTTAATGGTTAGTTGCGGCACATCAGATGCTGAATTTGAAAAAACCAAGCAAATTTTAGCGCTGAATCAGAATTTACAATTTATTTGTGTTGATGTAGCCAACGGCTATTCTGAACATTTTGTCGCATTTGTACGTAAAATGCGTGACAGCTTTACTGACAAAGTCATCGTGGCTGGCAACGTAGTAACGGGTGAGATGGTTGAAGAACTGATCTTAAGTGGCGCAGACATTGTGAAAGTAGGGATTGGCCCCGGTAGCGTGTGTACCACTCGGGTGAAAACTGGTGTGGGTTACCCGCAATTATCGGCCATTATAGAATGTGCGGATGCTGCCCATGGCCTAGGCGGACAAATCGTTGCAGATGGTGGCTGTACTCAGGCAGGGGATGTCGCAAAAGCTTTTGGTGGCGGCGCTGATTTTGTGATGCTCGGCGGTATGCTGGCTGCGCATGCTGAAAACGGCGGCGAACTTGTAGAACAAAATGGTGAAAAATTCATGAAGTTCTACGGTATGAGCTCTCAAACTGCGATGGATAAACATGTTGGCGGTGTTGCAGAGTATCGTGCCTCTGAAGGCAAAACGGTATTACTCCCATATAAAGGCAGCGTGCAATTCACGATTCAAGATATTCTTGGTGGCGTTCGTTCGGCTTGTACCTATGTGGGTGCATCTGAACTGAAAGAACTCACCAAACGAACCACTTTTATCCGAGTTCAAGAGCAAGAGAATCAAGTGTTCGGTATTACTAAAGTGTAATCAATCGAAGGTTTTGTTGAAACAACCATACCTAGAAATGGTATTAAGAGCGTATCATGCTTTTGATAGCTAATGTGGTATGGTTGTTGTTCTATATCCAGTCCTTTTAATTTCAAACCGATGGCTTCTTTGGTTTTGCATCGCTTAAAGTTGACTTGGAACAGGCCAGTGAATTGGATTGGAGTTCGCTATATGTGTTCAGTTAGAACTTTCCGATAAGAGGCTCTAGCCTTCAATAAGTGCCTCAAATCCTCCCGCGATAATACTCTCCAAGTTATGTGAAGCAATGGCGAGCAGTGAAACTTATCTGGTTTAAGGTATTTGCTAGGAGCAACGAGTCATAATGTATCTACACCATTGTTAAAAATAAAGTTGGGTAATTTGGCCTTCAATAGTGTCATTGAAAGCTATGTTAAAATGATCGCTTGATAGCGATCATATCGAGCGACGAGTTATTTAAAAACACCTTCTACCTTGAGCTACGTGAGACGACTATAGAAGGTGTTTTTATTCAGCAGGCTGGCGGATTTCGTTCAGTAAACTGGCCATTCCAATAGGGGTAATAAGGGTAGGGGATTGCGGTCTGGCTGATTTGGTCTAGGCGTTTGACTTGATCCTCGGTTAGACGCCAGCCGAGTGCTTGTATGTTGTCTGTTAGTTGCGATGCATTGCGAGCCCCGATCAGTACCGATGACACACTGGGGCGATAAAGCACCCAATTTAAAGCAATTTGAGGAATGGTTTTTCCTGTTTCCTCGGCGATGTCTTCCATGACATCAATCACCTTATATAAATGTTCGTCGCTAACGGGTGGTGCAAACTGAGCGGTTTCATGTAAGCGACTTTGCGCTGGGATCGGCTTGTTACGGCTGATTTTCCCAGTTAATCGGCCCCACCCTAGGGGACTCCAAACGATAGCCCCAAGTCCTTGATCAAGTCCTAAGGGCATCAACTCCCACTCATAATCACGGCCTAAAAGTGAATAATAGCTTTGATTGGCGACAAAACGACTATAACCGTAACGGTCGGCTATAGCTTGAGATTTCATCACCTGCCAACCAGAAAAGTTAGACACACCAATATAACGAATTTTACCTGATTTCACTAAGTGGTCGAGTGTTGCCATGACATTTTCCATGGGGGTCATAGCATCGAAGTGATGCAGCTGAAAAATGTCGATGTAGTCGGTATCTAAACGTTTTAACGCGTTGTCTATGGATTCGATTAGGCGATGTCGAGAGGCTCCAATGTCATTGGTTCCTTCTCCCATTCTTAAGGTCGATTTTGTAGATACGATAACTTTATCTCTTCGTCCTTTCATGGCGAGACCAAGCAGGCGTTCTGATTCGCCATCGGAGTAAACATCTGCAGTATCAAACAGATTGATCCCGTGGTCTAGTGCGATATCCATCATATGCTTAGCTTCCTTTTCTTGGCTGTTTCCCCAAGCACTAAATAACGGACCTTTGCCACCAAAAGTACCAGCACCAAATCCTAAGGCTGATACTTTAAAGCCGGATTTTCCTAAAAATCGATATTCCATTTTATTTCCTAATTACGATTGAATGGTTTTAGAGTACCCGCTTGCTTTTGTCAAAAAAACAGCAACAATAGAGAAACACTTTCATGATATTGTTGATAATAGCGATGAGTAATTTGGCGGATATATCCCTTTTTCTTCGAGTTCTCGATCTTAAGTCGATCAGTGCGGCTGCCCGCAGTCTTGATATATCACCAGCCCTCGCCAGTAAACGCTTACAGGTGTTAGAACAACAGCTGGGGGTTCGTTTGTTGCATCGAACGACAAGAACCGTTAGCGCCACCGTTGAGGGGAGAGAGCTGGCATTAAGAGGTCGGCATTTGGTTGAGGAATTAGCAACTTTAACCAGTGATCTTAAAAAAGTATCGCAGGAGGTATCGGGAACCCTTCGTATCACCGCGGGTGTTTCGTTTGGTCGTTTGTTTATTTCGCCTTTGTTACCTCAGTTTCTAAAGCAGCATCCCGCTTTAAAAGTACAACTTAATCTGAGTGATGAGCGAGTGAACTTAGTCGACTCGGGGTTCGATCTGGCGATTCGAATCTCAAGTGCTCTAGAAGACTCAAGTTTGCTCGCCAAAAAACTTAATACCAATAAACGAATCTTATGCGCTTCTGCTGATTATTTAGCTAATTTCGGCCAACCCAATAGCCCTGCGGATTTGGCTCAGCATAATTGTTTAATTTTATCGGGAGAATATGGCCGTGAACACATATGGCAACTGATGAATAAACAAGGTCTGGAAGAAAAAATAAAAGTACAAGGGACCTTAGAAAGTAACCTCGGTGAAGCGTTGTATCAGGCAGCTTTATCGGGTCTGGGTATTTCTCTGCATTCAGACTGGCATATTAAAAATGACTTAGAAGCAGGTCGTTTGTGCCATGTATTACCTGATTACTATAAGCAAACTTCCATTTACGCTGTGATGCCACAACGCCAGTTTGTGCCGTTGCGGGTGCGAGCGTTTATCCAATTTATTGAACAGCAGTTAGCTGCTCCCATTGAGAAATAAAAAGTCATTTGTTTGTGTCTGTCTTGGGAGCTCTAAAATAGCTACAGCGCTGACGATGTCTTTGAATAAGATAGAGCATTTACTCATGCAGAAGTAATCATATGCCGCTAGCGAGTCGACTTTATATAATCTTTGGTTATGATGTTGTTTAGAGGAAAACAGAACGCGTGAACAAGCGGAATACGCAGCAGCGTACAGAGTTTTCGGCTTCGGGTAAACTGTCTTAAAGGCTCTCTTTGCATACAAAGACAAACGTCACTTATTGCAGTTTTTTAACGTATGTTTTGTCATTCAATCAATGTAGAAATTAAACAGCCATCTCAAGTACACTTCAATTTGCCCACTATCCCATTCGTGACAAGTCTCCAAAGTAGGTTTTTCCAGTTTTACTCGCTAGGATTACCAAAGCAATGCAGCTTGAATATAAGCTGAATATCGCCCTAATTGGGTAGCCGGAGAGGTTTAGGTCCCTCTACAATCTGTATATGCGCTGCCACACTAGGTGTTTCCTGAGCTAGCAAGTGCTTATCATCTCAGTCGGTAAAGGTGAATTTGGGCGATTTGATCTTCCGCACTGGACTAAGCGGAATATTTTGTTGAGCTTTAGCTTGATTCTGGGTATCCATTTGCCCAAGGCTGCTCAGATCCAATCGGGTGGTTTGAGAGCTGGGATGCTGATTAAACGTAATGTTGGGTTGCTGTGAGATGCTTTGCTGATGAAGCAAGTCCATTGCTTTGCCAACATCCCCTTGCGCAGAACTTAACAAGTGTTTATGAGTTGCTGGAACCAGGCTGTCGCGACCAGCAATCAGCAAGTTTTTGGCAATATGCATTTTATCGGTTTCCCGAACGACTTGTTGCCGTTGTGCGAGCTTGTCAAAGTTTTGCGAGTGAGAGTCTGTAATATCTCCAATATCCGAGAAAACTGAAAAGCGAGCTTGTGGCATGTTTTGCATTTGTAGTTTGCTTGTTTGCAGCTCTTCTGCCGGAGATTGAAATAGCTGAACAGTTGCTAACTTTCCGATAATTGCCAGATCAGATGGTTTACGCTTTGGATCGGTGAGTGTTTGCATCACAATTTTTCCCCTTCGCGTGTCGCGGGTGCCATGCTCCTTAGTTTTTGCACCTTTGGTTCCTTTCACTTGTAGAGATTTCAAGCCTGGTGTATGCGCCGAAAGTGGCTCCGAGTTATCGGTATGATCACCATACATTAAAAGCGTAGGGGAATTGGTTTTCCACACTAATGCGCCTTGATGACTGCGTTGGTTAAAGGCCATTTCCGCTTCAGAGTCAGTCATTTGTGAACGTTTATCGCGTTGGATCTGAGTTCTGATATTTTCGTCGGCACTGACTCCCCAGTCTTCCATATTTCCAGTATTGGCTTTGATCCGAATATCGGTGCTTCTCGGGGATTGCCTCGCAATATAGCTCGGCAGTTGTTTGCTTAATTGCGCCTGTCGGGATTGACTCATTTGCCAAAGACCCATTTGCTTGACACTTTGTTGCTGATCAAAAACACTGAAATCGAAAGGCTTGTGTTGCGATGAAGAAGTGTCGTGGCTCGATGATTGGGGAGCAAACAGATTAGGAAAACCAAAGGGGGATGGGTTTGTGACGAATGGCTGCTTGAGTTTTCGCTGGATCCTTTTATTTCGGGGGAGTTGTGAGGAAAGCTTGCGCAACTGAGATGAGGACCACATCGGGATTGCTTTACCTGAGGCGCTCTTAAATCTTTTTGCTGGTAATTCATAATCATCGAGGCCTGCTTGCGAGGCTGTGCGCTTTCTTCCTTGGTTATACATCGGGTATTACTCCTTAGTGTATAGAGCTCTTATGATTAGCAACATTCAGGCCATCACGAATCACTATTTGTGAAGTGCTAACGGAGCACAGTGAATTAGGGAGAAAAGCCAATAGCTTGACGAAGGGAGAGAGCTTAACCTATTTCGCCGTGGGTATAATTTTACCCACTATAAGGTTTACAAAATGAAAAATTTATCAATAACAGATAGATATAAGTTGGCACTGTAACTGCTAATAGCTTGAATAGAAGATTTTCTATGCTACGGAGTTAAGGGTTATATGGCGCTAACTGATGTCGCGATAGCAAGCGAGCGACGCCTAACACGGGCTTTGCAACTCAGAGTGGATGGGATCAGCTCGCTTAATGCGATGACCGATGATTTCTTGCGCTTGTCGTCGCTGCAGGGGCAGGAGGGGATTTCACAGGCCTATCAGTTTAATTTGGAGTTGAGGGCAAATGATGTAGAACAGTTAAACCGACAGCAAGTGGAGCAGTTAGCCAGCTTTAATGCTGCCGCGGTGGTCGGTTTATGGGGAAGTGTCCGGATTGCTTGTGCTTGGCATCAAGACCGTTTTGCCCACCACCCAGTAGATGACGCTGCCGATTGGGAAGGCAGCACGCCGTCACGCTATTTTCAGGGGATTGTAACTAGCATGACGCTGATGGCCCCTGGTTGTTACCAACTGGCGCTGGGTTCACCTTTACATTTTCTTAATTTACGTAATCGCTATCACATTTATCACAGCATGGATGTTGTTGCTTTGTTTAGTTGTTTACTAGAGCGGGAAACTGCGTCGGGACGCTTAAAGCTTGAATTTCGTTTTGATGAAAGCCTAACCGTGAGTCGGGTGCAAGATTGGTTGCAAGCCGGTGAAACGGATATGGCATTTTTACAGCGCATCGCTGGTCACGTCGCGGTGCATTATTACTTTATACATCACTCAAATGAACTTAGCTTAGTGTTCTCTAATCGGCCGACGGCGCTACGAGAAGTAGATATCCCCAACTGTGATCAGCAGCCTCTAGCCTTGCGTTACAGTTATTCTAGTGCGGAAAAACTGGGTCTACAGCAAAACGATTTGTTTTGTGACATGAGTTATCAAGTTAAACTGGTGCCTCAGTCAGTGGATGCAATCCTCACCCGCGAAGAGGCGCAGTGGGAGCAAAATGATGTAGCGGGCTTTACCAGTTACAATGGCGACCCAGAACAGCAAGATAACCCACAGTATTTAAGGCATCGTCGCTACGCCTATGGCACGGATCGTAGTGAGGCAGAAGGCCAGTTAAAGAAATTAAAGCAGGAGTTGGCAAGCGATCAAGAAACCTTGTCGGGTAGCTCGACTTCACCCTTATTGAGCCCGGGGTATACCTTTCAATTGTCGCAACCGACAGCCGCCAGCAGCAACGAGATGCGTTTAATGCGTCAGTCTTTTAGCGGCAAAACCTTCGTGGTCACCAGTATTCAGCACAAAGCGAGCGATCAACAGCCCTATAAAGGTACACTGCAGGCAAGTGAAGTCAATCCGCAAACCGACAGTAGTCAAGGCACGCTACTCAGTCCTTTTTCGATGGAAAGTACGCAACAGGGAAGTGTGCTGGCCAGGGTGTTAGAAACTGCGGTACCAAGGGGGTGGCGTTACCGGGAAAAAAGTAATTTTCAGGTGGAGCAGGCACAGAATTCTTTTGCCGGGGACGATGAAAAAGAAAAAGGCTGTTTGGTTCAGTTTGCCACCGCGCGTGATAGTTCCGAACAGTTTTGGGTAAGGTTGAGTTCGCATAGTTCATCGGCACCCGAAGTGGGGGCGATGGTGATGGTTTCGCGCGCTAATAACGATAGCGAATTACCCGAGCTTAGCGTTGTCGCATCACACGGTTCAAAGACCGTGCAACCTCCCGATCGGCGTAATCAGTCCTGGACGGCCAATACCAATTGGGGTTCCAGTTACTCTTGTAGTTATGGCGATGGCATTAGCCTGCGTTATGGTTATAGCTCGGTGGTTGATTTTGAGCGTGAAAAAGCAATTGTCGAAAGTGCCTATGATAACGCCGATATGCATGGCAACAGCTATGATAATGTCAGTTTTTCGCGTGGTGGTGGATATAACCTCTCATTGAGTAATCAAAATGCCGATGGGGTGAGCAATGCCAGTGTCTCCGCCGGTAGTAGTTATAATGAAAATCATGCCAAAGTAAGTTATGGCTACAGTGATACTGGTAGCACGCAAAATTACTCTCAGGTGGGTAAAAGCGTTAGTCGTTCAGTAGTCGGCAAATACGATGGCCAAGTTGATTTAAGTCAGCCGAGCTTCATCAATGGCAGGGTGCCTGAGCAGTCGATTATCGATATCGCCAATACCTTAGCCGAAGGCGATAGCTACAACGAGCACCATGCCAAAGGACGTAGCATATCGCTGAGTGGGCAGGGGATTGCCCCGCCAAGCTTTGGTGGCACTAGTGCAGTGGTCTATTCCGACAGCATTGTCTGTGGTAATACCGAAAGTAAATCGCAGCACATGGGTAACTCCAATAATAGTAATCAGCATATTGGTAATAGTAATTCCACCAGCCTTACGCTGGGCAATAGTGACTCCAGTCATACGACGCTGGGGAATAATAGCTCCATATCGGCTCAAATCGGCGATACCTTTGCTATGAACTCCTTTATGGGGGGTCGTACTGACATCTCAACAACGCTGGCAACGGTCACCAATATGTCAACCTTCTTAGGTTTGACCTCGCATATCGATACTTATATGGGCTTGAAGAACAATATCTCTACCCAGCTTGCGGCAACGAGTAACATTAATACTAGTATGTCGGCCGTTAGTAATATTGAAACCAGTATTGGAGCTAGCAATACCATCAGTACCAACATTAGTGCCAGCAATGAGCTCAGTACTAAAATTGCGGCGAGTAATGCCATGGCGACCCATATTGGCGCATCGAACAGCGTCACCACGAACATCAGCGCTAGCAATAATGTGTCAACGACTCTGGGAGTGGCCAATCATACCGAAACCTACTTAGGACTTAAAAACTCAACGTCTACATTTATCGGCGCGACTATGGATAGCAGCGTAAAACTCGGTAGCAGCATCTCGTCATCGGTGGCCTTGGCCAGTGATATCAGTTCGTCTACTTTTATGGGGGCGAAAATTGAAGATTCGAGTTTCTTTGGCATGAAAGCCGAATTCTCAACTTTTATGGGGATCAATATCACCAGTAAAACGGTTGCTTCGGTGGATATTGAAATGAAAAGTGCACCCTTAGCGCTCAAGCCACTGAAAGCCTCGGTTGAGATTGAAATCGACTCGGGTCCACAAATCAATATGCTGGTCATGCAGATTAATCTATGACGATGCAGCTGATTAAACCTCGATGTTTAGGCCTGATATCGCGGCCTTATCGCTTTGATGAATGGGGCTTAGCCATTGGCGCCTTAAGTTTTTTTTCGTTAGAGAAAATACCCCGCTTGCTGCTTGAAAGTGAGCAATGGCCGCTCATGACCAAAGCGTTGGGGCAAACTCAGGTGCTGGATATGGGATTCGCCAAACCGAAGGGGGAAGTATTGGTCGCGGGCGCGGCATACCCGTCCCAAGGTCAGGCTGCCGAGCGTTGTCGGGTTGCGCTGCAGGTGGGGCCTGTAGACAAGAGTCTTGTTGTCGTCGGTGATCGTTACCTCAGGCATCGCTGGTTAACGAAACTCAGCCAGCCGCAGCCCTTCAGTCGCATGCCGTTGAGCTATGAGCGGGCCTATGGCGGGCCTAACATGCCCAATAACCCTATTGGTCGCGGTGCTGGTTGTAAAAATCAAGGTACTAAGCTGCAGCCTTTGGCTAACTTTTACTATCCTTCCGATAATCAGCGCTTAGGATATCAGCCCAAGCATCCCGCTGGCCTTGGGCAACTGGATATTGGCTGGCCGCAGCGTAGCCGATATCAGGGAACTTATGATGAAAAATGGCTTGCGGAACGCCACCCCGGATTTCCGCAAGATGCTGATCCAAAGTTGTTTTTAGCCGCAGCAGAAGACCAACATTTTAATGCTTTCATTGAGCCCCAAACGGCCTTTAAGCTTAGCGGATTGCATCCTGAAATAAGTACCATTGCAGGTATTTTACCCAATATTCGGATTCGTATGTTGGTTCAGCAGCAGTTGGATGGTGCGCTTTGTTACCGGGAAGTCGAAAACCACATTGATACCCTATGGTTGTTTCCTGACGCGTTGTTGGGGGTGGCGATACATCGTGGGGTTGTGCCAATTGAGGATGTCGATGGTTTGGACATCAAACAACTACTGTTAGCCTGCGAAGGTGTGGATGACCCCCCTCGCTCGCTGGCCCATTACCAACAGCAACTGGCAGAGCGCAGTGACCCGACATCGGCCACTAATAGTCTGTTGAACGAAGCGCCACTGTTGCCCGAGAAGACGCCGCAGCAATTGGCCCGCCGCAAAACTCTCATCACCAATGCTCAAAATGCGCTACAAGAACGCAAGCGAGCTAAACTCTCCGCCTTAAAGGCCGGCCAGCCAGAGTTGGGTTTAGCCAGTCCTGAAGACGACTCGGAGCTTGACTCGCTGGCAGCGATCCCCTCTGAACTGATGAGCGAATTCGATTACGATCTATCACCTGTCATGGCAAAGGTAAATAGCTTGTGCGCGAAGCTCAAAGCGAGCAGTACCGCTGCGAGCCCTGTGCAAGCAAGCAAGCCACTCGGGCAAAGCAATCAGCAGTTGCGAGCGCGACTCATGCGGATTGCTGGTGAACGGGATGCAACAGCAAGCGGCTTATCCCCGCAGGCACAGGCGGAGCAACTACAAGCGGCGTCAAGCCTGCAAATGCGTCAACTTAGTCCGACCATGACCGTCGATTATCTCCCCCTGCCAGAGCAACAATCTTCGCTACTTCGAATATGGCTGCAAGAGCTACTTGCTGCAGGCGAAAGCTTGTCAGGGCGAGACTTAGCTGGCGCCAATTTAAGTGGCTTAGATTTTAGCGGGCAAAATTGCCGCAATGTAATGCTGGAGGGGGCAGATCTTAGTGATTGTAATTTCTCGTCCTGTGATCTGAGTGGTGCAGTGCTCACCGGAGCCTGTATTGGTGCCAGTAACTTTAGCAAGGCCAAGCTGCATGCTAGTAATTTGTCTGCAACCACTGGTGATGGGCCTTGTTTCGATGGTGCTGAACTCATTAAAACCCAGTTGCTGGAAGCGCAGCTCAGCAATGCCAGCTTCATTCAGGCTTCGCTTAAGCAAGTCAATGCGACCAAGGCCAAACTAAAAGCTGCCAACTTTAGCGGGGCCGAGCTCATAGACAGCCAGTTGCTGCAAACCGAATTAGTCGGCAGTGTCTGGCAGCATTGCCAGGCTAGCGTCCTCGTTATGTATGGGGCCGATTGCTGTGACAGCAACTGGCAGCATGCTCAGGTAAAGCGTTGCGTCATGGTCAACATGCGGCTGAGTTTTAGTCGTTGGCAAGGGAGCCGTTGTGAACTGCTACAGTTCGGCCCTGGGGGGGAGTGGCAAGGGGTTAACCTGAGTCGCGCAAGCTGGAAAATATGTGGTTTGAGAGCGCTCAGTTTAAAAGATTGCACAGCAAGTTCGGCGGTGTTTGTCGAATGTGATTTTAGTTCGGTGCAGTGGGTCGATTCAGACTTAAGCCAAAGTACCTTCTATCGTTGTTTGATGGGCGATGCCCTGCTTCATTCATTGGATTGGCGAGCCAGCCTACTGCACCAAACCAAGCTACGTAAAGTTAAGGCCAGTCAGGTCGACTGGCGAGGTGCCACTATGCATGAAGTCGATACTGACCATGGTGCTTTTGATCTGTGCCGTGTTCATGGGCTCAAGCAAAGCCCCAAACCGAAAAAACTAATTCCTGATCAAGAGGTTAATACTAATGCAGCCCAATGATTTACAAGAATATGCAGCAACAGGCAAACCGGTGATGAATGCCGAATTTTGTGGTCAGAGCTGGCAACAAATTTCGATAGAGGGGCTAACTTTTATTGAATGTAAATTTAACCAGATGAACTTACAGGCATGCCAATTGACTCGCTGTGTGTTTATCCGCTGTGATTTTTCCCAAAGCAGTTTAGTTCAGCTTCATTGGCAACAAAGTAATCTGTTGCAGTGTCAGGCTAAAGATACGCACTGGCAAGGGCAGTGTCATGGGGCCACTTTTGCGGAATGTAACTTCACTGGCGCCGTGTTGAATAACTTCGAGATTGAGGCCAGTACTTTTAGCGACTGTCAGCTCGATAAAGTCGCCGTCATGCGTTGCAGTTTTAAAACGACCGCTTTAAACCAGTTATCTCTGGATGGCGCATTGCTCGATAGTTGTCAGTTAAACAACGTGGCGTGGCTGAAGGCTGATTTAAGCGATGCCAAGCTCATCAACTGCCAGTTTAATCAGGTTTTGCTGCTGGAATGTGATTTGAGCGCTCAGGACTTAAGCCAAGGACAATTACAAAATTGCACCTGCTCAGAGAGTCGATTTATTGGGACGCAGTTTAAAAACGCCCAGCTTCAGGGGAGTAACTTTTCGAAATGTTTGATTGAAGAGGCTTGCTTTGAAGGGGCGCAATTGCAACGTAGTTTATTCATCGAAGCGACGATTAAAAGCTGTTCATTCAACCAAGCCCACATGCAGGGCGTAAATTTCCAGCAAGCGACGCTTGATGCTTGCTTACTCAATCGATGCCAGTTGAATGAGTCTTGGTTTAAACATGCGGTGATCAGCAATAGCGATTTTTCTGCGAGTGAGCTAAGCAATGCCAATTTTTCCCATGCAGTGCTTAAATCCTGCAATTTTCAGGACGTGGCTCTACAGCGTACCAACATTCATGCGATGCAGGACAAAGATTGTAAATGGCCCAAATTTACAGAGGGAGCGGTGCTGCAAACCGATGTCGATTTAAGTCAGATCGAACAAAAACTAAATCAACTGGGGATCGTTCTATGAAGCCATATGTTGCTTATCAACAATTGAGAGTCGAGCTACCACAAACCACAGCAAAGCCTGAACAAGCTGCTTATACAGTGGCTCATGTGACCGCCGTGATTCACGATGAAGCGGGACGAGCGGTAAAATATCAGCTTGATCATGATATTGAAGTGGTGCTGGCAATGAGTTCACTAATTCAGCCGGTTCGTGGTGATTTAGTTGCTTATCTTAAGACCGAGGCTGGTTGTTTTCTGCTGCATATTCTGCAACGTAATTGCGAGCAGGTGACGCAAATAAACAGCGTCCATCCGATACAACTGCACGCGCCCAAAATTGTTCTTTCGGCAGAGCAGGAGCTTGAATTGCTTTCACTGAATCGCTTTTCTCTCACCGGTCAACATGGGCTTATTTCGGTGAGCGGAACCTTGGTGAGCTGTGCTGATTTCATGGTGAAACAGGTGAATCAGTTGATGGTCACAGCCAAAGGTTTACTGCGCCTGTCTGGCAGGCAGCAGGTGATTACCGCCGAAGAAGATGTACGTATCGACGGCAAACGGATCAATATGGGGTGAATATTATGTTTGCAAATACCCAAATGACGGCGATTAATTTGGCCTTTCCCGATGTCTGTAAAACTCTGGTAGGGGTGGCACCAGTGCCGCTCCCTTATCCAAATATTGCGACCACCAGTATGGCGATCCCAACGGTGTTTAATCAGTTCACCGAAGCCATGCCAGATCACAACTTGTTGACGACGGTGGTGTTAAGTAATGGTGACGAAGCTGGCCTGTTGTTGGGATTGGTATCGAACCTGATTATGGGGCCATGTAGCCACGTGGTCGGGAGCTTTAAGGTCTTCAAGTCGGTCATGCCTGCAACCAAAATGTTATCGATCACTGGTCAGAATGGCCCCTTGGCTAATGTACCCGGTGTGACCTTAAGCCCCTGCCAGGTGAAGGTGATGATATTGAGTTAGTGGCATGTATTCATGTCTATATAAAGTTTATTGTAGTTTGTTGAGCCGGATTTTTTGGCTGTTGAAAGGAGCACAACATGGAAGATGGGTCAGAAAAAAGAGCGGTGTTAATTGCTGGGGCGGGTAGCTTAAGCCCAAGTCCGTTACTCGAAAAAGCGCGGCAGCTTAGAGCAAATAAAAAAAGTCCAAACAAAGTTCAGCAGTCTGTTCCTGCTCATTCAGAGCCAAGTAAACGACAGCTTAAATCTGATGGGACAGCGGTGTATCCGAATGTATCCTTAGATGTTTCGCAAGGTGCTAGAGCCAAAATCGAGCAAAAACGTAAAGAGTTGGCGCAAAGCCGAACCTTGCCCTCATCAGGTGAGGTTTTTATCGCAACAGGGCCTTCACGTCCAGAGATGACGGTAGATGGGGTTATCATAAAAAATAAGAAAAAGACCAACACGAGCACCAAAATAACTGATCCTACATTTGGTTTTAAAGAAGGTGTTAGCCAGTTTTCAAACGGAGACTCAGAATTTACAAACAGGATATTTACCTCATCAAGCCCCGATTGGACAAAAACCAAATATGGTAGCCACGATGAATTTCTAGAGGCTTCAAAAGCGGTTCAATCGGAGATTGCTTCCGGTGGACATGCTTTATTTCGGGCAGATCCTAGCAACGTTGGCAAGGGGTATTTGGGCAAACATGATCCTGTATTGAGTGTTGCCAATTTACGAGAGCGATTAAATAAGCAAACCATTCTAGGGATTGGCACCGGTATGCCCACATCTACATCCTCAAAATTCACTTCATATAAGGCCTTTAATCAGTCGGAAAACATGGCGAGAACTGAAGCTTCGCTGTTGCTTGCAAAAGATACAGCCAAGGTTGGTGTATTTAAGGGACAAGCTTCTTATAAGGCAACTTCTGATTTTAAAAAGGATATCGGTATATCAGTTGAAAAAGGCAAACCGGGTACCACCATGGTACAGAGAACTCAGGTTTCGCTAAATTCGAGCCTTGACCCCACTCAAGTGAAAACTGAGTTGAATGCGGGCCGGGCATTTACCGTGCCTTGGACGGTTGCTCAACATTTTCCGACAAAATAGACCTAGTGTTATGAGCGGAAACTATTAAAGCCTGAGCCTTTTGAGGAAAAACTCTGTTGATGCTGATGTTTAGGCTGAGCGTGTGCATTTGAGTGGGCCATTGGTGACAGGCTTAAGCTTGGCTCTATCTTGTTACTAAAGCTATGGCTCCCAAGTCCGGTGCGCAGCTTGGTGCCGGGAATGCTGTCATTTCGGCTGACAATGTTGGGGCTTACACCACTAAAATAACCGCGGGTTTGGGGGTTTAGCTGATGATACATAATCGTTGTATCCCGTTTAGAAAACTCGCCGCCACTTACTGTCGGTGCCGGGCGTCGTGGGCTGGAACTGGGCTCGCCAAGCTCTTCTAGAGTGCGCATGCGCAGCTCTGTATGACTTACTTTGGAACCTAGGCCATAGGCGTTTGCCAGCTGGTAGTGGTCGTTAACCCCTTTATCGCGAACAATTCTAACCAATTGTTGATAATCTCGCAGCGGTGCGGCAATGGTAGATTTCATGGTGTTGTTTGCTCCTGTTTGACCGTTTGCTCAGGGGGACTATCAGGCCATTGAACTAGCGATGTTGCTAAGTTGAAGTGCTGCTGTTGCCAATGCTTCGCGTTATCAATCGTGCTAAAAGGACCAAGTAATGCAACATACCATTGTCGCTGATTGTCGTGAGTGGCAAAAATATTAGCGGTTTGACTTAACTCGAGTTTATTCAAGGCGAAGCTGGCTTGTGTTAAATCAGAGTATAGGCCAATTTGAACCGCAAATTGGCGATTGCCGGTATCAGCGACTTTAAGCTGTAAGTCTTGATTGCTGAGAGGCGATTTAAGCGACGCGCTATCAAGTTTAAATTTAAGCGGATTTAATACGGTATTCGGCGGAAGGATGGCAGTTAAACTTACGCCAATCGCGGCAAATAACACGAAGATAGCGAGCAGTGTCTTTGCCATGTTCTTATTCTCTTTATTGTTAATAATGTAAATTTAACAACTTTCGCTGGGTTTGCAATTAATAAGCTGTCATTTTGCCGCTTAGCTGCAAAATAGACTGGCAAAGTTATGGTCGGTGTTAGTTTTTGATGTCCTGAGTTTGAGTGCTGATGTGATGGTAGACAAGGGGATTAGCTGCTTTTCATCGTTCAGGTTAAAGATCTCATGGATCTCCACATAATGCTGATACAAGGTCTTTGGTTTACCTCGATAATAAATCCGTTGGTTGTCATCGGGCGCTGAAAAGGTGAAGGGTAGCATGCTGAATTTTAGCTTGTGCATTGCGCTGATTGAGGCTCGGTTATGGGCAAAAGCACAAGCATAACATGCGCTTATCTTGTGATAGTGTTCTCCCAAATATAGTAAGGTCTGCAATGCTTGAGGACCAAGTTGCTTGCCTTGAAAGTCTTTACCCAGCCAGAAGTAAAAAAAGCCAATGTTCTGCCGGATCCGTAGGCAAACCGATCCCACAAAACCCCAATGATCATGGATCAAGGCGAATACTCGCTGGTCTGGTTGTGATTGATTTTGATGAAGCCAATGTCGCCATTCGGCTTCACTGGCAAAGTTTGGTAAATTGCATAACTCGGCGATTGAGGGTTCATAAAATTGCCAGATAAACGCATTGTAGTGCTCGTAATCCAAGGGGATTAAAGTGAGCAGTTGATTGGAGCAATCGTCAGGGTGGTAAGATATGTTGCACTGACGTTGTTGCAGTAGCGTTATACTCTGGGTTAATTGTTGGGCTTCTGGATAGTGCAATAGTGCATTGCGTAAGCTTGCTTCTGCGTTATTTAGGTTTCCAGTTTTAATTAATGTCACCACGGTCTGATAGCAGTTATCAATCGCATTTTGTTGTAAACCTCGGGTACTTTCTAACCCAGCAATATATTTATGCAGTTGACGTCTTAAAATTAGTAGCAAGGACCAGTCTTCAAGCCAATCAGCTAATTCAATTGCTTTGATGAGTAATTGCGCTGAGGTTTGGCTCACTGGGTAAGCTTCTAATTTTTGTTGTCGTAACCACAGTAACCACGTTATACGCTCACAGGGAGAAATGCCATGTTGTAAGCCGTAGGTAATTTGGCTAGCAACCCGCGAGCCCATTTTATTGTCGAAGATCTCATGGCTTGCTAAGCCGGCGAATTTGAGTGAAAAATTGAATGATTCCATAGGCTTTAACCAAGTCTTTTGGGGATAAATAGCAATTGTTTAGAAAACGGTTCTGAAAATATATTCAAGCTTAATGCCAGTGCGAATAAATCGCAGATTAATTCAAGTAAGCGTCACTCGGACATGGTATTGACCATCAATATTGGATAGCGCTATGGATTCCTGGAAATAGATACATTGAGGCGCTGTGCTGGAGGGCTGACTAGATTTCAGGTGATAGATTCATGCAATCATCATCAGCATTATTTACTAACCTATCTGTCAAATAATGAGTTTGTCAACTAATGTATTGTTTATGAGTGAAAGCCGATAGTTTGTTTTTGGTTGTTTATAGGGTAAGGATGAACCCGGCACTATCAATAACTCAAAGATAGGAACAGGGAATAGTGAAAGACATATTGGAACAAAATATTGTTGGTCACTCGTACGCTATCAAAAGGGTGATCAAAGCCATTCGAACTCAGGCTGTATTTCCCACACCAGTGATTATCACGGGTGAAACAGGAACCGGTAAGGAATTGGCAGCACGTGGTTTGCATTATTCTGGAGGCCTTTCCAGTAGGCCATTTATTGCGCTTAACTGTTCCACCTTTAATGATGATTTATTTGTCAGTGAATTGTTTGGTCACAAGAAAGGTTCATTTACCGATGCTAAAACCGATCGTCAAGGCTTGTTAGCTGCGGCAGAGGGGGGCACTTTGTTTCTTGATGAGATCGATAGTTTGTCACTTAAATCTCAGGCGACGTTATTGCGTTTTTTACAAGAAAAAGAATTTCGTCCGGTAGGAAGTAACGACACCTGTAAAGCGAGTGTTAGGCTTGTGACTGCAACCAACTGTGATCTAGCAGAGCAGATCACCAAAGGTTGTTTTCGTGAAGATCTTTACTATCGTCTATTGATTTTGACCATTCATATGCCTCCCTTGCGTGAACGTATCGAAGATATGCCCGAACTGATAGAACACTTTTTGAGTAAGTTCGACAGTCAATACCAGTTAGGGCGAAACAGAGTCAGCGAACGAATCATGCATCAGCTGTGTCAACATAATTGGCCTGGTAATGTTCGAGAGTTAGAAAATACCTTACATCGGCTGTATTTAACCGCAGAACTCCCGCTCATTGATAATGTTGAGTACTTGCTGTTTGCATCAAAAACTTTGCGCGAGACCCAAACTGTGGTTGCTAAATCGAAGATTGCCACTGAGCCGGAAAATTTTGATGGTATTTCTTTCGCCGATGCTAAACGTCAAACAGTAGAGGCTTTCGAACTTGCTTTTGTGAAACATGCCTTGGTGAAGTGTAACGGTAATATTACTAAAGCTGCATCACTTTGTGGAAAAGAGCGCAGGGCATTTGGCAAGTTGGTGAAGAAATACAATATCAGTAAAAATTACCCTGACCTCGGCTTATCCTGCTGAGTTTTTCCTGTGAAACTTGGCGATTACTCAAGGGATCTGGTATCCATTCAAGGCGAACAATAAAAGTAATATTAAACTTTTAATGAATTCATAAGTCATGTTTACCCATCTCGGACCCTATCTATATAGCCTTAGCTACATCTTATGTGCAACTTACTTACCAAAATGATAAGCGATACGAACTTAAATGATGGGGTTGCAGCATCACTCAATAGCTCTCTGAGTCGAAATGTACCGGGCTACAACTTACCCACTGGGTATTAATTCACGCGTTCCTGATCACCTAAAATATACGCAGATAACATCTAACTATATATATCCCATTGTTCTTACTTGTTAATTATTTGTTTTATCAATTTGGCATCAGTTTTGCTGAAGGTTTAGTTATGTCGTTAACCACGAGGGTAACTATGACGGACGAAGTACAAGACATCAAGTTGGTGATCTTACGTTACCTGCAGCAGCATCCGGGATCAGAAGACTCCCTTGCAGGAATTACCGACTGGTGGGTAAAGCGGCAACGTTTCGATGATTCTATGATGGCGGTAGAGACAGCATTGAAGCGTATGGTAGGGGAACAGATCGTGGTTGAAACAAATCGCAACGGTGTTTCTTATTACCGATTTAATGCGAAGGCATGACCAAGGACGTGAGTCCACAATAGTAGTTTTGAGTGCTAGTCATAAGGAACTTTTGACTAGCCAAATCGTTAAGGAGTGAAGTTTTGGAAAGTTTACAAAAGAAACTGTCACGCGTTCGTTCTCCACGAGTACATATTACTTATGATGTGGAGATTGGAGATGCGATTGAACAGCGCGAGTTACCCCTGATGGTGGCCATTTTGTCAGATCTTTCTGGTGACCTGCCGTCCGTTGCACCAAATGACCCAGCATTAACACCGCTACCCGCGATTAAAGAACGATCGTTTGTTGAGATTGATCGTGACAGCTTCAACGAGGTAATGACGGGCTGTCAGGTGAGGTTAAAGGTTGATGTAGAGGATGTTCTGAGCGAATCGTTGGAGGCACCCGCGGCGAAGGAAAAAGGTGGGAAAGCAGCTAAGACGGCTAAGGAAGGTGACGTAGAGGAAGGTGACAAAGACCCTGCCTCTGAAGCTGCTACGGACAAGAAAAAGAAAGTCTTTATCCTCGCTTTCAATTCGATTGATGATTTTAGCCCAATGAATCTGGTGAATAATATTGAACCTACCGCTGCTCTCTACCAAGGCCGTTGTTATCTGCGAGACTTTTTAGGTAAGCTTGACGGGAATGATGCGCTTGATGAGCTGTTGGTGAAACTATTTAGCGACAAAAAGTTGCAGGATGAACTGATTGGTACTTTTGCAAAGGCGGATGACTTTTCTGCAGTAACTCCCACAGGCTTCACTCAACTGATGTTGACTGAAGGACATATGGCATTAGATGACTCGCAAATTCCTTATGTTCTTAACCTGATCGGCCAGTTCACGGTTGATGTGGTGCAAAAGCTTGATCCCAATCAGCCTGCTTTTGCGGCGGACCTGATCAATGATCGTATTTCCCACGTCGACAATTTGTTGAGCCTGCAGATTAATCTAGTACTGCAACATCCTAAATTTCAGTCTTTAGAAGCGACTTGGCGTGGCTTGCACTTTTTAGTGATGAATACTGAAACCAGTACTCAATTGAAGTTGAAGGTGTTCAATGTGTCTAAGGCCGATCTACTGAAAGATTTACAAAAGGCTGTTGAATTTGATCAGAGTGCTCTGTTCAAAAAAACCTATGAAGAAGAATTTGGCACTTACGGTGGTGACCCTTTCAGCTTTATGGTTGGGGATTATGAATTTGGTCGCCATCCTGAAGACATTGAACTCCTGGAAAAAATTGCTGGTGTAGCGGCAGCGGCTCACGCCCCATTTATCACCTCTGCTTACGCTAAGTTGTTTGATTTAAAAGATTTTTTCTCTTTAGCTCAACCGCGCGACTTGAGTAAGATTTTTGAAAGTGCGGAGCTTATTAAGTGGCGCAGCTTTCGAGAAACTGACGATTCTCGGTATGTCACGTTGACCTTACCTAAAGTGCTGTTACGTTTACCCTATGGACCCGATACGGTGTCGGTGGAAGGCTTTGACTTTAAAGAAGATGTAGATGGCCGAGATGCATCACGTTATTTATGGGGAAATGCAGCATATATTTTAGCACAGCGGATCACTAATGCTTATGCTAAGTATGGCTGGTTAGCCGCAATTCGCGGTGTGGAAGGTGGCGGGCTGGTGGAAGGCTTGCCAACGCACACCTTTAAAACACCTTCCGGTGATATCAAACTGACTTGTCCTACCCAAGTGACGATTAGTGATCGTCGAGAGAAAGAACTTAACGATTTGGGATTTATGGCCATTCTACACCGTAAGGGCTCTGATAAGGCCGCATTTTTTGGTGGGCAAACAACCAACTTGCCGAAGAAATATAACACCGATGCCGCGAATGCCAATGCCCGTATTTCAAGTATGTTGCCCTATGTATTGAATGCGTCGCGCTTCGCTCACTACATCAAAGTCATAATGCGTGACAAGGTGGGTAGCTTCTTAACCAAGGATAATGCGTCAGACTTCCTTAATAACTGGATTGCGAACTATGTGCTGGTTGATGACTCAGCCCCACAAGTGATGAAAGCGAGTTATCCGCTACGTGATGCAAGGATTAACGTGACCGATGTTCCTGGCTCACCAGGCAAGTATCGTGCAACGGTATTTCTTCGTCCGCATTTCCAACTGGAAGAGTTATCGACCTCGATTCGATTGGTGGCGGAGTTACCGTAGTTTCGACACCGAAATGCAGCACCAAGTAAAGCTTGGCTGCTCAGAAATATGGACAAAATGAGAGATAAATTATGGATTTGATATTGCTACAATTTGGTGATGACAGCTTCACTAAACCCCAAGATCCTGCGGGTAGCGGCTTTCTAGACCCCTCTGGTGGATCACTTATCGACGGTGCCGCCGATGGCGATACTTGGTCAGCACTGGCCGATAATGCGGGTGGCTCGGGTTTCGATGCGAAAAAATGTGTCGAGTTAGTGTCGATTAATCAAGGTCTGCAGCAGCAAGTCACTACCGATGTGAGTAACAGTGCACGAACTTCTGGTCGGCCCATCATCAGTGATTTTACGTGCGTAAAGTATGTTGATGTGAGCTCACCCAAAATGTACGACTATTGTTTACGAGCGAAGCCTCTCGATACCGACCCTAGCAGCCCAACCATTATTTTTGTACTGCGTAACTCTGGGGATCAGCTCAACATTATTATGCGCTTCGAGTTGCGTCTCGCACTGATTAGTGAAATTCAGTTTCAGTCTCATCCGAATGATATGGCGACCGAGCAGTTTAAGCTGAATTTTACTGAAATTACTTGGCATCATCAGTTACAAGGTCCTGGAATGCAGAACAAAGGAACCATGGCAGCGGGTTGGAGTATTGCCAAAAACCGTCCAATTGGTGCTTTGTCAAGCTAACAATCTGAACCACAGGATGGGCCGGGATATGCGCGTGCTAGTCCATGCCATTGCAGGGGGCCAACACTTGATAAGTAAGAGCTTTGTTGCTTAACGAATACCAGCAAAGGAGTTAGAGATGGTGAGTAAAACACTGTTCGAACGCTTATCGTTTCCTGGTGAGGAGATCGTGTTAGTGGATTCTGTTCGACGCAACATTCAAGCAATTTTTGACTCGCGAATGTTACTCGATGGTGATGTGCACAATGCCAATCGTGGTTTAGTGCCGTCTTTAGTAGAGCAGGGCGCGGATAGCCATGCCGATCTCGACACCTATAAAGAGCGCTTAGAGCAGTTGATATTGCGTTTCGAACCGAGGGTTAAGGCTGTTGAAATCAGTGACCTTAGTTTTCGAGAGGTAGGTAATGGTAAATGTGAATTAAAGCTACAGGTGCTTGATATGGATTTAGTTGAAGACTTTCAATTTTGAGTATCGAGTTTTAAGGCAGATGAAAACAGGAATGGTCGTGCATGAATCACTATGACAGCTTTCAACAGGAATTGCAGTTTTTGCGTCATTCGGTGGAGCAGTTTGGTCAAGCTTACCCTGCGGCTGCCGCTGAGCTAAAATTAAGTTCGGGTCGTTCGGCTGATCCTCATGTGGAACAATTATTACAGTCTTTTGCTTACCTTACTGGAAAATTACGCTCTGACATGGCGGAACAGCGCGGTGAAATACCAAATCAGATGCTGCAAACGCTATACCCGAGTCTGGTGCATTCACAACCGTGCATGACGGTGTTGCAGGCTAACGTTGAGACCGACGGCGCAAATTTTGTAAATGGTTATATGTTAAAAAAGGGGCGGCAGTTTGTCACTAAAGCCCGGGCAAGTCATAGCGATAAGAGTTACGACTGTATGATGCAATGCTGTTATGACACGCCTCTGTGGCCTTTTGACATCACTGGTGTGAAAATTTTACCCAAAAATTATTACAGTCAAATCGATCAACGTCGCGACACTCAGGCCGTTCTTTCGGTCACCGTAGCTAGTCGAGGGATGGATAATGTATATGAATATCCTTTGGATAAGCTGCGATTCTATTTAAACAATACCAGCCAGCGAGCAGAGCTATTTCAACTATTCAATGACAAGTTAAGAGCGGTGGCGCTTAAAGTTGGAGATAACATTCGGATATTACCAGACAGTTCAAAGCAGCATGTACTGAGCTGGCTGGGTTTTGAAGCTTCACATAACGTATTGCCCGATGGCGACGGTAGTCAGCGTGCCTATCGTTTGCTTCAGGAATACTTTGCCTTCCCCGATAAATTTTATTTTTTCGACGTGAATGGTTTAGAACTTGATGGTTGTGTCGATGAGTTTGAGTTGCTGTTTTTACTGGATGAAGCAAAAAGTTCGATTCACCTTGCTCGTAACAGTTTGTCGTTGAACTGCTTTCCGGTGATCAATTTATATCCAAAAACTTTCAAGCCCGTTCAATTGAAGCAAACTGAACATGAATACCGCTTAACAGCAGATGAGCAGCAATACCTGCTGGCAGAGATCCATCAGATTACTGAGGTTCGTAGCATTGGTTTTGATGGCAAGGCCAAATTGGTGGACCCGTGGCTGGGAGTCAAGCGTGAAAATAGCGCGGAGCAATACTATATCACTCGCTTAACTTCATTGCTAAAGGCAGAGCAGAGCGGTTGTGACACGATGCTTGCACTTTACGATGGTCAATTTAATACCTGTGATCCGATTGATCAGACCTTGGTGATAAAAGGTTGGTGTAGTAATCGACGTCTCCCAGAGTTTTTGCGGATGGGGAATAAGTTAAAGCCGGTAGGAAGTGCACCAATGATGACTGCTAACGTGATGGAGCAGCCAACCCGATTCAAAGGAGCACGATTACAACCGGGTAACAATGTGAAATTGCTGTCGCAGTTAAGTTTAAATCATTTTGCGCTTGGCGAAGGGCGTAATCGATTAGCTTTGCTCAAACAAATCCTCACACTATATGCTGATAGTTTCGCTTCATCGCAAATGCGCCAAATTGAGGGGCTCATGGATTGGCATGGCGAAAGTGTGGTTAAGCGCATTGGTCGGCAGGCTTGGCGTGGTCACTGCCGAGGAACTCGGATCACGATGACGGTAGACGAACACTACTTTGGTGACGCCAACCCACTATTGTTGGGGCAAGTTCTAAGTCATTTTTTGGGTCTGTATACGACTTTGAACCATTTTGTTCAGTTACAGCTTGTGAGTCATCAACGTGAAGGAGTGTGGAAACAATGGCCACCGCGCATTGGCGAACAGGTTTTACTGTAGCTGACTTATATACTAATCCCGAAGCCGGCTGGTCGTTTTATCAGCTGGTGCGTTTACTATTATCTGAAGAATCACAGGATCCTGAATTATCTGAAACAAGCGATTCGGTAGGCGATGCGCAAGCGGTTCTCGGTGAATTGAAAGATGTGAGCCATTTAGAGATTCATCGTGCCACGCGAGCTTTCTACTTGAGTCAAATAGAACAACCACAGTCTATCGAGAACCGACTGGTTCAATCTTTAGATAAACACTTCTTCTTTAGAGCATCTTATGAAGCTCATTTTCCAGCGGGAGAAGTGAGAGCGGTTACAGTTATCGATTCGGGGCGGGATGATGTTAGTCATAAATATCAAATTGTTAGCTTAGGCAATCATATCAGCGGCTTAGCTGGCCCGTTGCCCGATGGCCTCACCGAGCTGGTAGTTGATGATATAAAAAACCGTCAAGCGGTGTTAGCACATTTTTTGGATCTGTTTAACCATCGCCTGCAGAGCTTACGATATTTATTCAGAAGCTTGACCGACGCCACTCTTGCCCACGCACCAGCGGAGCACTCAGAAATAGGCCAAATGTCACTGGCTTTAAGTGGCAATCTACTTAAAGTGCACCGCCAGCTGTATCAACAAAATACCGATCGGTTTATTGGACTTGCAGGCTCACTGGCGAATCGACGGATGTCCTTACCGCTTATTCAAGAGCTATTTCGAGCGACTTTAGATGTCCGCTTAAACCAACTTAAGCATTGTATTGGTCGTTGGCTAAGAGTTGAAGTCGAAGATCATATTCGGCTTGGACAAGCCAACCATTGTTTAGGTGGAGAGGCGACTCTAGGAACTCAAATATGGGATCAGCAAGCTGCGATTGGCGTGGTCCTTGGGCCTTTGCCTGATTTGAGCCTTAAACGTCTGTTACCCGAGGGGGACCGATATTCGCAGTTATATCGCCTACTGTGTTGGATTACCGATCGCAAGTGTGATTGTGAGGTCACTTTACTCAGCGATCAGGCTGTTTCTAAAGCGCTTTGTTTAAAAGGGGAAGGCAACCAATTAGGCCGTCTTAGTCGGTTGGGTGAATTCCAAGGGCGTGAACGGGTAACCTTTATGGTTGATTTAGCGAGAACAAATTTATGAGTCGATCAGTTGGAATTTTGTTGACTTGTATGTTGCTGATGACTGCTTGCTCATTAAAGGAATACCTAGGGCTTAGCCATGCCAATGACTTAAGCAAAGTCTCTGTAAGTAGTACCGCTGATTGTAATCAGAATAATCCAGTGGCGTATGACCTAGTGCTGATATTCGATACTGGAGCAGCCGCGACTTTAAGCACAATGAGTGCCCCACAGTGGTTCCAGCAAAAAGAAGCGATGCAATTGAGTTTGGGTAGCAAAATTGCCGTACTGAGTTACGACATTGTTCCACTGACTTCCGAGCAGTCAATCACACTACCCAAGAATTCAAGAGATGCCACTACCGTGTTGTTGTTCGCTAATTACCTTGCTTCGCTTGGCCAAGTTGCCGCGCGTATCGACGGTTATCCATCGGTTCGAATTCAGTTCGAGGTGAATCAATACCAGATTATAGCGGGTGGCAAATCATGAAAGATATAGATTGGGAGTCTCTCCCGCAAGCTCTATGTTGGTCTGAAGGAATGATGCTGTCACCGCAGCACTTTCAGCAAAACGATGTGTACTGGGAAAGTCAGTTGCAAGTACTTAGAAAACTGGTTTCCCCGCATGCTTGGGGCTTAACTCTTTTAGATATCGACCATGGGAAGTTAATGCAAGGTGAGGTCGTGGTAAGGCGGGTCAGCGCGATTTTGCAGGATGGCTTAGTTGTGAACTATCAAGAAAATGAGCATGACCGCTTACAGCTTGACCTGACGACGCTTTCGGGAATTGATCAACTGACTCGGGTTCGTATTCATTTGGTCGCCCCCATTCGAACACCTGGTTGTGTGAGTGATAGTGCCACCATTCAACGCTTTGAAGCGGTTGATGGTCCGCCTTCGGTCGATGATAACACCGGACAAGGTGAGATAGTGACCCAGCGCCTAAGTCCCAAACTGGCCTTGCAGGCAACCGATCGAGTTAGTAGCAAATACGCGAGCGTACCGTTATTTGAGATTTGCCAACCTGATGTGGGTAATTTTCAACTCGGTGAGTATTGTCCCGCGCTATTAAATATCGCGGCAGAAAGTTTCGTATTCGATCAGAATACTATCGGTACTCGTAAGCCGATTCAACAACGTTGCCAAGCTCTTGCTTTAAGCATCCGTAATAAGGCGCGGCAGCTTGCTGGCTATTCTGAGCAGGGGGAAGATCGACTGGGGCATAAAATTGGCCAACTACATCGGAGTTGGATAAGAGCCTTAAGTCGTAATCTGCCAGAATTTGAATTGGCTAGTGATGATCAACAAACTCATCCCCACACACTGTACATGTTGTTAGCACGTATGGTTGGTATTTTTAGTGAGTTGGATCCAGTTGGGGTGCCACCTAAACTGGCTGCATATCAACATAGTAATTCTCTGTCTGGCTTCAATCAGGCTTTGGATTACCTGCAACAGCAGCTCTCTAACGTGAATATGCGCTTCACCAGTATTCACTTTGAGCAAAACCGAAAAGGTGTGTTCACCCTGCAGTATGATAAAGCATGGGCTGGTGGGGAGTTACTTGTAGAGTTGTCGGCTTTTGATGGTGGTAGCACTGAAGAGCTGAGTGAGTGGTTTAAGGCCTGTCGTATTGCATCATTTAAGATGCATGAGTCGTTAGCCAAACACCGCATGCTGGGCGCTTCGGTTCGTCAAGTGAGTGTCGATGAGCAAACAGGTATTGCTGCCGGACCGGGTCGGGCGTTATTTGCCATTCAAGCCGACGAAAAGCTGATCCTGCCGGGGCAACAACTGGTTATTGTATGTACCAGTGGACAGCTGAAGTTGCAGCAACCTCGGCGCATCACCTTGCATGTCCCTCATGAGTTAAGGGTTTAGTATGAAAACTAAAACTAATCAGCTCGACTTACTTTCGTTAATGGTGCAGTTTTACGAACTGATTGCCATATTCAAACAGCAAAATCAGCAAGGCATACTAGATGACGTTGTAAAACGAGAGATAGCGTTAGCCGAAGCTCCGAAACCGGAAGAAATTGCTTACGCTGTTCAGGCGCGTTTGCGATTGTGGTTGGAAGCCACTCGGCACCAATATAACGAGCGAAATACGGCCCGTGAAAATCAATCGATGAAATGTGCGCTTTACGCTATGGTTGCTTTGGCTGATGAGTTGGCTCTATTTGAAATTGACTGGGTAGGGCAAGCTCACTGGCAAGACATATTGCTCGAAAAATCGATGTTTAAGAGTTGCCGAGCCGGCAGCACGATGTTCGAGTTAATTGAAAAACTACTGAATGCGCGCAGCCATACGTCGATGGAACGCCAATTATCGACCGTGTATTTATTCATGTTACGTTTGGGGTTTGCTGGCCGTTATCGTGAGCAACCGGAAAAATTGGCAAGTTACAGACAGCGTTTATATCGACTTCTGAGAGCGGAGGTGAACGGACAATCTACTCCGATATGCGCGACTGCTTATAAGCATTTGTTGGTGTCAAATGAGCAGCAACGATTGGCTCCTATCGCCAACTGGTACCGGAAAATGGCTTGGGTAACGCTGACCTATTTAGTACTCAGCTCAGCCATTTGGGCATTACTTAATTTGCCGCTTAGTCAGCTCTCGCTTCTGGGACTGGGTTCGTAATGGCCGAACTATTTGCTAAGTTAAACTCGCTATGGGGAACCTCTGAGGTGTGGCTAAGAGAGGTCAGCGGTGGCGTGCAGCAACGTTTATCCCCGCTGGTGGTTATGCTTGACCCTTACTGGAACGATCCTGTATGGCGTGTCTTATTCATCTTTTTTTTACTGTTACTTATCGTGATACTGGCTTGGTGGCTATTAAAACTTGGCTTCACTTGGATTAGCGTTTTGTTTTCAACCATCAATGTAGGAGCGAAAGCCTTACTCTGCTGGTTGGCAAAACCCTTTTCGGTTGCGCGGCTGTGGTTTGACAAGTATCGAGAGGCTTATCGTCGAAAAGCGCGTCAGAATTTAAGGCTCAGGATTCGCATGAAACGAATTCGCGACACTTTAAAGTATTTAACCACTAGCCGCCAGTGGCGTTATAAAAGCTCATGGTTTTTGTTGCTTGGCGAAGCGGGATCGGGCGGAAATGCGTTACTTGAAGGGATCCGTTCTGGCAAGCGTGCAGCATTGCTGCATCGAGAAAAACAGCAACATGCAGCTGGTAGCCAATGGCATTTCTTTGACAATGGGGTGCTGATTGAAGCCGACCAAGAGCTATTAGTAGAATCTCAAACTGGACACAACCCTAGTGGAGAAATGCCTCGACTGGCTAAACTGTTAGAAGTCATTCACCGATATCGACCAGAGCGACCGCTAGACGGTATCGTTATGAGCATCTCTGCGAAGTCTTTGTTAATGGCCGATAATATCTATCGGCAAGCTGAACTGAGTGAACAGCTATTTAAGCAATTATGGTTAGTGCAGAAAAAAAGCAGTTTTGTGCTGCCGATTTATCTAGTGGTAACCGAGTGCGATGTTATCGAAGGTTTTGAAGCTTTCTGGCAGGCTCAAAGCGACCAACGTTGGCGGGAGATGATTGGTTGGTCAAACCCACTGCAATTAGAAAGTAGCTTTGATCCGAATTGGATAGATTTGGCATTTGAGCAAGTGGTAGCAGATTTACAGCTCGCTCAACTGGAAGTCGCAGCCTCAAGTCGTGAGATAGTCGATATAGACCAATTTATGTTGTTTCATCAGCATTTTCGTCGCATGCAATCTCCCCTTAAAAAAGTCATGGAAGGGACATTCAGTCGCAGCCAATTTCAGGCACCTCTACCGTTAAGAGGGGTGTTCTTTTGCGGTGCGGTTGAGCAGGTCCCGGCATTTACTGACCAATTGTTTAACCAAAAAATATTCGCAGAATTGAATTTAGCCACCCCGCTGGAGCGACGGCTGTTGTCCTCAGAAAAGCTCCTACAGCGGTTTCAACTTTCGACTATGGGGTTTGGAGCCTTGTTATTGTTATGGTTGTGCTTTGACAGTGTTCGCATGCTTAACTATAACCACAACTTCACTCGCGTCCTTAAACAAGCAGCGAGTGAAATCAGCGATTCGACTACGAATTGTCCATCACTGGGGCAAAATCCTTACCGCTTATTGGCTCACTTAGCGGAAGTAGGGCACAAGCCTTGGAACCTATCGATGCCAGTATCGTGGTTGGATACCCAATTGTACAAAAATCAGCTGGTTGTTGGCAATCAACTACTGAGTCCTCAATTGTTCAGTAGTCTTGAATGTCGCTTAAGCGTCAAAGCCATAGAATTAAATAAATTGGAACAGCAAGGCTCAAAAAGCCAAGCTAATGAGTCAGCTTTAACTGAGCAACTATTTGTATTTGTAGACTCGATGTCGATATTTAATACCAGTGTTGACGACTTCGTATATTTGGCGGGTCCATTGGGTAGCGATAAGCAAGTACAAGCTAGGCTCACCAGTTTACTCGACTACGCATACGATGTTCCAGTGCCAGAGGCTTCACGTCCTTCATCCCCTCTGGTTACTGGGGCAATACAGGTGATGGAATACAAAGTAAAGCAACAAACTTTAACCGATCCCGAACGAAACATTACTCATTTACTGCAGTCCGCGAAGAGATTACATCAAGCCCTTATTGACAGTACTCATCCTAGATTTTTATCTGAGCTTGGCAAAGATGACGCGCTTACCTCCAATTTATTAATTAGTCAGTTAAGAAGTTTGGGGGAATGGTTAAGCACCAGTAACCTTAAATGGACGGTTCCCTATAGCGCTAGTCCCTGTGGTAAGGTCAGTACTCATTTGGCTAGCGCGATCAAGGGATTACGCAAGTCAGGCGATCATCCTGCATGGATCTTAGATGAGATCAGTGAATTATTTGGTGAACAGCGTTGTTACCAGGTTGCGCAGCAGAAGTTATTAGCGGTCAATCTAGCACAGCATGGTTCAGCTTTTGTGTCAGCAGGCAAATTAGTACGGATGAGCCCAAAACTTGTTACTTTACAGCAAGAAATTAAAGCACTAGAGCAATTGCCATTTGTGATCCAGCAATTATCCGGAACATTGAGTCCGCTGCCAACAACACCGATACAGCGTTGGCGTCTGGGGCCTCTGAATCAGGCATTGGAGAGTATTCGTCAGTATCAAGCATTTGAGGCGCGTTACTACCATAGCGCCGATTCTTTCTACGCCAATTCGATTCGACATAAGTTAAGCGATGTCATCACCAACCAGCTTAACGACGCGATGCAACGGCAAGCTCGCTTAGCCAATTCTTTAGAGAATAGTGATAAGGAAGCTGAGCTTGCTTTAAGTATCAACAACTTTGTAAATGTACAGGATGCTATTTTAAATCTTGAACAACTACTGATGCAGTTGGGTGATACTCGTAACCGAATTTGGCTGAAACAGTCCGCGCGTAATCATGCGCGACAGTTGTTAGAACAGATTGATGAGCTAGTGAGTCTCGATAGGCTTTATGTTGCAGAAAAGAAACCAGATTGGCAGCAATTGAATTTTGCTCAGGCCCTGTTTGCAATTGAGACTGACAAGCAACTTAGCCAATATGCCATTGCTCAGCGCCAGCGCTTGAGTTATTTGGCACAAAGTTATGCGCAGCCACTGGTTGGCTTTTTATTGAATAGTGGGGGAATTGAACAGTTAGGCGGTAGTTCTCAGCGTTGGTTTGATACCTTGAATACCTTAGCGAAGTATCAGCGCAAAGATCCTGATAATGACTTGAGTAAGCTGGAGAGCTTAATTACCACGACATTGCCAGAAATGACGATGCTGCAATGCAGCGATGTTGATGTCAGTCCTCAACGGGGGGGCAGTTGGTTTGGCGAGAAGTTGCAAAGACTTGATCTACAGGTGTGGGCGCACTGTAAAAAGTCAACTCAGGCTCGAGCAATTGATAGTTATTTGGCTATGGCGAGGAGATTTGATCAGCAGCTAGCCGGTCTGTTTCCGTTCTCTGAGGTGAGCGAAGCAGGTAAGAATGACTTGCCTTTAAGTACCGCGGTCGGATTTTTTACGAGCCCAGATAATGACCCTCAGTTGCTGTCTGAGCAATTAGATGCGATGGCCAAAGCTTATCCAGCAAAAATTCCGACCAGCTGGAAGCGCTTTTTAAAGCAGCTTAATCAATTTAAAAACTGGCTCAATAGTGGGCTCGCTTCAGACGGACAAACTTGGTCAGCCGAATTAGATGTGCAATTTAATGCACTGTCAGGGAAGGCCAAAGGAACCAACCAAATCGTTCGTTGGGAGCTCAGCAGCAGTCAGCAGCTTATCGGTTTTCCTAATCAAGGCGAAGTCATTCATTGGCAAGTTGGGAGGCCGCTGGCATTAGAGTTATTTTGGGCCGATAGTTCTCCCTACCAGCCTTACACTTTGGCAAACTTACCTCACGCGACATTTGTTTCACAGCGTTCAGCGGTACGTTTTGAGACCACGGGTGCTTGGGGTCTGTATGAATGGCTTATTCGTTACGCGGATAGTATGCATATGAAACCTGAAAGCATGGCGGCAGGCACTCAGTTACTGATGTTTAATGTCCCTGTCTCTTATAAAGAAAAACTCCCACAGCAACAAAAATTAGCCTACGTTAGCCAGCCTAATATTGCGCTGACCGGACAATATACCGATGCCAAAGGTCTTCGTCATACCATGAGTTGGCCGCAGGCCTTGCCCCAAAAAGCTCCAAATTTTAGCGATAACTGAGGAAATCTGAATGCGATTACCTGCCTCTGGACAGTCAGTTGATGACTATATTCAACAACACTTTGGCATACCGTTAGAGACGCTAATAGCGCCTGTGGGCGATAACCAAGTAGGGGATTCAGTTCGTCATAACGGTGTCTATTTTAACATTAAGAATGCCCGCAAGTCTGACGATCCAAGCCTTCCTATGGGAGTTTGGAGCCACGAACTGAAAGTCGCTGATTGGCAAGAAGTTAGAAAAATAGCCTTGGAAGCATTAAGTGAAAAGTGCAAGGATCTACAATTAGGTGTTTGGCTGCTTGAATCGAATATTCACTTGTATGGATTTTCCGGTGTTGCTCCCGCATTGGTGCTAATTTTACAATTGTGTAAGCAATACTGGGACACCATGCACCCTCAAATGGTAGACGGCGATTTAGAGTATCGTACCAACCCGATTAATTGGGTTAATGAAAAGCTCACTTTACAACTCCGTTTAATCAAAATTACCGATACCCCCTTAGATGGAAATGAGTACAGTTGGGATGATTGGGAAAATGCGCTGCGTTATCAACAATTACACAACCAAAACAAGCTATCTAGCGCTTGGGATGGCCCCAATCCTAAGTTATTTAAACAACGTATAGCTGCCACGGCACCAGTTACGCTGCTAGATCTTCATCAGGCATTGGATGATGGCATTGTGGCGGTAGATGAATTTCAGCTGTGGCTCGATGAAACCTGTGATAGTGATAGTCCCAGCTTAAGTGACTTACGTAAGTTGCTAAGTAACGTCAATGAAATGGTCTGTAATGAATTATTTCGCCGGGGCATTTCTTTGGCTAATGCTAGTGAATCAGATGGGCATGATGAGGGAGGAAGCGCAAGTGATACGCCGCCCTCGTCGGCTGGCGGTGGCGGAGGCCACCATAGTGAGCTGCGTGATCGAGCGGATGCGTTTGTGATGTTGCGGCGTGCGGCAGAATTTTTAATGGAAGATGACCCGCATAGTCCCGTTCCTTATTTGGTATATACGGCCTGTAACTGGGGAGAGATGAGCGCGCCAGACTTATATCAGCAACTATTTTTACAAAAAGGTGGTCAATTAAACATATTTGAGTTGATGGGGCTGGAAGTGAGTAGTGATTAGCCTATGTAGTTTAGATAAAATAAGAGGCATCAGTATGAATGACAAAGCGAAAAAAAGGCAAGTTGTCGTTGGCCAAGCGGGTAAGTCCGATAGCGACTTACACCGTCATGTACGACAGCATCTACGTCATATCGCTGCTCAGCCAACATCATCTAGTCTGCAGCCTCCCGTAATCCAGAAGCGACGTGATGCTAAATCGCAGCTTAAACCAGTGACCGAAATTAGCGTCGCACATATTCCTTCGGTCTCGATCATCCGTGATGGTGCGCATGCTGTCTATCAAACAGGCAGCGCATTGCTAGATTTCACTTTAAGAGCAAAGCGAGATTTAAACTTACTGTTAGCCATGGAGTCAGGACAGAAGGTTTTCGATACGATTCATGGTTCGGGCTATAAAGTGAAAATTCAAGATCGAGGCGATAAGCCCAAACACGGAGGCTCACAAAAAGCGTTGGATAGATTAGATGCGAAAACCAACGGTGTAGGTTCAGATTCCTTAGTGCCCCATCAGACTGACCGTTCAGTTCTCGAACCACGGTCGCATGCAGCTCCAAGTTCTTCAGTTATCAGTTTGGGACATGAACTTATTCATGCTACTCATTCCGCAACTGGAACCCTACAAAGCTGTAAACATGATAACTATCATGTTTCGCCAGGGGTAATAAAAGAGGAGCGTGTGACCGTAGGTGCCGCCGATGGAACTGGAGGAAGCAATGGACTACCAACGGAGAATTCCTTGCGGATTGATTTGGCCAAGCAGCATCAAGGGATCACGCCAACATCCAACGGACAATTTATCCCACGATTAAAGTACGGAAAAATGGATTTGAATTTCTAAATAACGAAGTAGGAGAACTGCAATGCCAAGTTATAAAGAAAGATACGCCCGCTATAAAAAAGAAGTAGATGCCAGTATGGGAAAATCACTCGGAGGATGGGGGCAGTTTAAAGCGTTATTTGCCCCAAATAAGAGTTTTTCCACGGCTAGAAAAGCTGCTATTGACCAAGCAGAACAAAATCATCTCGGTGCAACCACTGCTGATAAACAAGCGGATCGCCTTTACCGACCATTTAATCTTATTGGAACCACTGGTACCGATGATGCGCATAAAACTCGCTATTATCGTAGCAGTAGCGGTACTTTTGGGCACATTACTCCATTTCACAGTCCTCATAATGTTGGCCGGGAACCTGCTCGTAAACATGCCGATTACCACATGGAAAATGTAAACGGTCGATTGCATGAATATATAGGCGACAAATTGATACATCCTTCGAGAAACCCCTTTGTTCCGATTACTGATGATACTCAAAGAGGGCAGCATCATGCCCAAGTTGCTCATTTCGATTATATTAAACATCATGGGCGGAGAGACAGTGTTATCTATCGGCATAATCCGATGCCAAATATCCGAGCTGAACCTAAGGACTATCAACAGGGCTAGTGGCTGATAAAACCCGCGAAATCTGGCATTTGTACAAATTGTGATAAATTAACATGGAACAATTAGTGTCTGTGAGTCACCGCAGAGTATCGGAAGGAATAGGTTCTATTTCTAAATTTTAGGCGTTTAATCGATGTTTGTCAGTGAAGATACTGATAGGTTTTGAAGCTTGATTTTCATAAAACATACGGAACCATGGAACGCTACGGGTTTAGTGTTTTTATTGAAAAAATACTAAACCCGTAAATCTCTTGCTCTTAAAATATAAATCAAACTACTCCAAGGCATCCCTTTATTCCCCTCTGCTGATATTCTATTTTTTAGTAACATCTGTTAACTTATTTCTTGATGGCATAACAAACAACTAAAATTTATATTTAGAGATTTTTGGCTTCGTGGTTAATTATTTTTATTGCTCCGCCGATAGATTTTTGCATGTGATTATCGGTCTAATTTTATTCTAGATTCATGCGCGGGTTTGTTTTTTATAAAACAAGTTTCTTTTTTTTAAAACGTTGGTTTGTTTTTATATGATTATGTATATAGCAGGCGGTTCTTTCTGGTTTAGGATTGCGTTATCGCTGGTATTTATGAATGACAAGCTTAGTTTTATCCTTTAAGTTTTTATTCTATTTAAATTTCATTTATGGCTGTTGGTATAAGGCCTGTCGTCCAATTCACTTCCAGATAAGCGCTAGTTTTAATCCACTCTTATATGATCTATGTAAGTCCTTCACTTTGTATCTTGGAATCATTTAATCGCGCAGTTTTCTGTAATCATCGAAAAGTTAAGATGAACCATAAGTGTTTGATGAGCTAAAAATTCCGTTTTTCGCAATACTTACGTCGGATAAGTTCATCTAATCGAGTTTTGAGTATGATAGGTATTTGTTGCTAGCACTCTGCTGTCAGTACAAAATTAGAAATTATTTACTCGGTAAATACCTGTTCTAAGAGCGAATTTGGAATAGCTTCAGTTTTTCGGTTTAGTTGTCATAGTTGTACTAAATTTAAAGTGTTGTTTTATTACCACAAATAAAAACAACCATAATTGTCTATTTTGTCAAAATAGTTTCTTATTGAAACGTTGTTCTAAAAATATTTGATCAGATTCAAAAAATATACAAAAAATCGTTTTAAATTAAATCGTGGATCACATAGTTGTCTGAGTAAATATTTTTTTAAGGTGCTTCCATATATTGTATTTGTATTGCTAAATGCAACTCATCGATAAGGAAATATTAATGAACAAAAGATTTGTACTCTCTGTTTTAGCTGCATCTATCGGCCTTGCCGGTTGTGGTAGTGACGACGATAGCGCCAGCCGTATCGTGGTTGAGCCTTCTGTTGATAATTGTAAAGATATGGATAATTTATATTTTTGTGACGGCTTCTCAACGGATAACATGGCAACTAATTGGAAAGTATTGGCGGTTGAGGGAGCAAATGATGGTACCGCAGCCGGTACATTTGATATCCCAGCGAACAAAGGCTATTTACGTTATAACGCAGGTGGTAAGGGGGGGGAGATCCTACTTGCTAGTGATGCTGCAATGGCTGATGTTCCATCAGGTAACTATTTTGTGGAAGCGAAAATTCGTCCTCGTCAAAATGGTACCACAGCCAATAAACAAATTTTCTTAATGGGCCGTTACGACAGCGAAGGCAACTGGTTTGGCGGTGGCTTGAATGTGCAAAACTCTCCTTCGAGTACTCAAGTTGAAGCGGTTATAAGTACCGACGGATCGATTAGCCGGCCAGTACAGTCTAAAAGACCGATTGCCTTAGGAACTAGAAATACTGACAGTGAAACCTTTGAAGACGGTACTTGGTATGTGACTCGATTTGAAATGATCGACAATCATCTTAGCGTATATTTGGACGGTGAGTTTATCGGTACAACCGATAGTGATAAGTATCAGTCTACTGGTAAGTTTGGTCTCTTTACGAATAACCGCGCCTTTGAAATCGATTATATTAAGGTAGGTGACCCAACAATCAAACCAGTACAATTGACTTTAGATTATATGTCGACAGCTTGGGAGAACGCCGTTGCAGGGGGAGACCCGTTGGTGGTTAATGTTACAGCTGTACAAAGCGATGGAACTACCGAAGATACTTATGAGGTTTCGTCTAGTGACGAAGATGTTGTGCTGGTAAACGAAGTCAATGGTCAGGTGACCATTGAGCCTATGGCCGAAGGTACTGCGGTGATTACCTTTATCTCAGGTTCGGATGCTGATTTAACCAAGTCTATTGCAGTGACCGTTAATCGCGCATTTGTAATGCCAACAGCTGATTATGGTGATTTGAGTGGTAAATTGATGCCAGCAATCGATAGCACGGAGCAATTTATTGATGGCCAACTTTCTATCACTTTTGATGATGATATAACTTTAGGTGAGATTGGCGAAATCCGTATTTATAAAAACGGTACAACCACTGATCCCGTCGACACGATTAAAGCAATGAATGAGCTGAATGTTCTTGGTTACGAGGGACAGGATAAACGCCGAGTGGTTAACTTTAATCCTTTAAGTGTGGGTGACGATGGTAAGACTTTAAAGATCGCATTGCACGACGGCGTACTCGATTACGGCACAAGCTATTATGTGGTAATTGGCGAAGGGCTGGTTAAAGGCTCTAAATTGAACGGAAATAACTTTGTCGGCCTCGGCGCGAATAGTAATTGGAAGTTCACAACAAAGAGTGCTCCTGCAACTGGTGCAGATGTCACAGTCGGTCCTACTGGTCAGTTTGCCTCTGTTCAAGGGGCGTTAACTTACTTAATGAAGAACGTCGATAAGAATGCAGCCAAAACAGTTACCGTTCAAGAAGGGACCTATGAAGGGCTATTGTTCCTCCGCAGCGTGAATAATGTCACTATCAAAGGTGCTGGTAAAGACAAGACTTTCATTCAATACGATAACTATGACACCTTAAACGGCGGTGGTGGTAAGAGCTCTGCAGGCACTTCTTCAGCCGAAGGTGGACGTGCGGTATTCTTGGTCGAAACCGTGGATAATCTCGTGCTGGAAGATCTTACTCTGAAGAATACCCATGTACGCTCAAGTGCATACTCTAACCAAGCTGAAACCATTTACTTCAATAGTCCATACCGTTTAATCGCGAAAAACGCTAACTTTATTAGTGAGCAAGACACATTGTTATTGAAGGGATACACTTGGTTCTACAATACGCTGGTGGCTGGTAATGTCGATTTTATTTGGGGTTACAGTGTCGCTTCTGTGTTTGAAAATAGCGAAATCCGTACTTTAGGGGATTCAAAATCTGGCGTTGAGGTCGAAACCTCGGGTGGTTACGTATTACAGGCTCGTACGGCAAATGAAGGCGATCCTGGATTTGTATTTATTAATAGTAAATTTACCAGTGGCGTAGGCCCTGTTGGTAATACTGTGAAAGATGGTTCAACCTATTTTGCACGGAGTAGCGGTAAATCGAATGCCTACGATAATGTAGTCTTGATTAACAGCCAAGTAGGTCCACATATCGCAGATATTGGGTGGGCAGGTAAAGATGTGAACGGTCAACCTGCGCCGAAACCAGCATCAGCAACATCTGGCTGGAGAGAGTACGCAAGTCAGGATCTGACAGGTAATGCACTTGATGTAACAAAACGCGAAAGTGGTATTGTGCTGAGTGCTGAAGAAGCGGCACCTTATTTAACTCGTGATAAAGTATTTGCTAGCTATAACGATGGATCTGGTTGGAAACCTCAACCTTAAGCTAAGTTGATTGAGAGGAAGATAATGTTGTTTGCCTCCGGCTTGTCCGGAGGCTTTTTTTGTCTGGCTCGTTATACAATTTGTTGCTCTAGGCTGTGGGATTGTTTTGGCTCTAAGTCGATGGTTGTTTGGGTGAGGGCTGTTTCGATACAGATAAACTGTGTTGAGTACTGTTGGATGTCGACCATATTGCTTGCCAGTTCAGTGCCTGGATTCCAGACCACGACCGAATTATGACCGCGGTGATGAATGTTGACCAAACCGTAAGATGAGTCGAGTCGAGTCGTTGCTTCTGGCTGTAAATAAATTCGGTCGGTTCGGGGTGCTAAAGAGAATGGTTCTGTGACCGTAACATTTTGGCGAGTGACTGAATCAAAATAATGATCGCCCAAACCAGTAATCTGTAGTTTAGCCACATCTGCGCAAAAATAGCTGTGTAGCGCGCCATTAAAACTAAATATTTGCTCGCTGTTATTGGTCGTTGTTAATTGAATACTGGCTTGTTGATTCAGAACATACTCACACTTCAAGTCGATAAGGGGATCTAAACGGCTATTCAAACGGAATATTAGTTTACATTGTTGTTCAGTGGTGTCTATTTCTTCCAGGTGCCAGTCATTGATCCTTGCATATCCGTGCCCCGGCAGACTTGGATTTGAATCGCCAAAACTAGGCCAGCAAATGGGCACGCCACCACGAATAGCGCTACCAGGCTCGAACTTAGTGATTGGACTGAGCCAGAGTTTTTCTTGTCCAAGATTTGGACGAAAACTAAGTAATTGTGCTCCTTGCTGGGAAATGAGCGCTTTCACCTTAGGATGGTCAACCCAATAAAATAACATCCCAGCGGTGTTCATGACTTCGAAGACGGCATTATCGATTTGTTTTACAACCTGTAAGTTCAATCGTTCAAGAATCATTATTTGTTCTCCCCAAAAAAAAAGCGACCCGAAGGGTCGCCTTTGAAAATTTAGTTACAGTTCTTATTTTGAAATGTGAGTAATTAAATCAAGAACTTTGTTTGAGTAACCGATTTCGTTATCGTACCAAGATACAACTTTAACGAATTTGTCAGTTAGGGCAACACCAGCCGTTGCGTCAAATACTGAAGTCTGAGTCTCACCAATGAAGTCTTGAGAAACAACTGCATCTTCAGTGTAACCAAGTACGCCAGCCATTTCGCCTTCAGAAGCGGCTTTCATTGCTGCACAAATTTCTTCGTAGCTTGCTGCTTCTTTAAGGTTAACTGTTAAGTCAACAACAGAAACGTTAGCAGTTGGTACGCGGAAAGCCATACCAGTTAATTTGCCGTTTAACTCAGGAAGAACAACACCTACTGCTTTCGCTGCACCAGTTGAAGAAGGGATGATGTTTTGAGAAGCACCACGGCCACCACGCCAGTCTTTCGCTGAAGGACCGTCTACAGTTTTCTGAGTTGCAGTGGTTGCGTGAACAGTGGTCATAAGACCAGATTCGATGCCCCACTTGTCGTTTAATACTTTAGCAATCGGTGCTAAACAGTTGGTTGTACAAGAAGCGTTAGAAACGATGTCTTGGCCAGCGTAAGACTCTTGGTTTACGCCCATTACGAACATAGGCGTTGCGTCTTTAGAAGGACCAGTTAAAACTACTTTTTTCGCACCAGCGGTGATGTGTTTACGAGCAGTTTCGTCAGTTAGGAAGATACCAGTTGCTTCAGCAACTACATCAACACCAATTGCGTCCCATTTAAGATCTTCAGGGTTACGCTCTGCAGTTACACGAACAACATTACCGTTTACGACTAGGTTACCGTCAACGACTTCTACGCTACCGTTGAAACGGCCGTGAGTTGAATCGTATTTTAGCATGTAAGCCATGTAATCAACGTCGATTAAATCGTTGATGCCTACAACTTCAAGGTTGCTGCGCTCAACAGAAGCACGGAATACGAAACGTCCAATACGGCCAAAACCGTTAATACCAACTTTAATTGTCATAGTGATACCTAATGTTCCTAGTTGTTAGAAGATGTATAATTTGGTTGTAAACTTACAACATTCTGAAATTTCTTCAAGTCGAATCGACAATTAATTTGCGCGATATCAATTAATGATTTAAAAATGACCAAGCCTACTTTCCAAATAGGAAGTATTGGGTGAGTCGTTAAAAAAAACAACCTAAATAGCCTAATCTCAGATAAAATAAATAAAGCGAATGTTGTGCTAGATCGATAAATCGAGCTTTAGGATGAGTACAATACAGACGCAAAAAAATAATAATTAGTTAGATACAAAGCAATAACTTGGGAAATGTTATGTCAGATCAAATCATTGAACAGTTGGTAAAGCTTCGCGGCATAGAAACCAACTACGTTGACGCTTGGGGGAATCCGACTCAGGTCGTGCCTGAAAGCAAAGTAAAATTATTAAAAGCACTGGGTTACCCTGTAGATGATGCAGAGCAATTAGCGCAAAGGTATGAAGAGGATGTATTAAATTACTGGCAGCAGCTTATGCCTACCGTTAAAGTCGTGAGAGTCGCACAGCAATACCCTCTAGAGATTAGAGTTCCAATTGAGTTGGCTAACAAAACTTTTAGTTGGAAACTAGAAACGGAACAAGGTGAGGCGTTTAAAGGCCAAGTTGTCCCCGTCGATGGTGAACTAGTTGAAGCGCATGCGATTCACGATGTTGAGTATCAGACTTACATCGTTCTTTTAACGATTGAGCTTCCGATTGGCTATCACCATTTGAGTTTGGCGTTGAAAGGAGGGCGCAAAGTTCTTGCTGAAACCCGTTATATCGTTGCGCCCCAAGCGGCTTATATTCAACCAGAAATTGCTTCTGGGAAAAAAATATGGGGGCCAAGCGTCCAGTTATATTGTTTACGTAGTGAAACAAACTGGGGTATTGGTGATTTTTCTGATCTCAAATTGTTAGTGAAAAACATCGCAGCTAGTGGTGGTGACTTTGTTGGATTAAATCCTATCCATTCTCTTTATCCAGCTAACCCAGAGGCTGCAAGCCCCTATAGTCCCTCTTCTCGTCGCTGGCTAAACATCGTTTATATCGATGTAGAAGCGATTGCTGAGTTTGCAAACTCAGAGGCAGTGGCTTTGGTCGAGAGTTCGGTTTTCCAGAATCGTTTACAGCAACTTCGTAAAAGTGAATGGGTTGATTACACTGGTGTTACCGAAGCGAAACTTGAAGCTTTGAGATTGGTTTTTAAACAATTTCAAACCATTCAAAAAGGTCGTAGTAAAAGGGCAAATGCATTTCGGTCTTTCATTAAGGAAGGTGGAGAAAGTTTAGCCGCTCAAGCCACCTATGACGCCTTGCAGGAACATTTGTATAATAATATCGGTAATGCCTGGGGTTGGCAGGCTTGGCCAGATGAATATAAAGAGTATCACTTGCCAGGTGTCGCTCAGTGGGTGAGCGAAAATCAAGATGCAGTGGATTTTTATCTATGGCTGCAATGGTTAGCTGATGAGCAACTTGCCGAAGTTGATGCTGTGGCGAAGGCTTCGGGAATGGTGATGGGACTTTACCGCGATTTAGCCGTTGGTGTGAGTGAGGGAAGTGTTGAAATTTGGGCAAACGGTGATCTATATAGTTTAGATGCCAGTGTTGGCGCGCCACCCGATATCCTTGGACCTTTGGGGCAAAAATGGGGTCTTCCTCCTATGGATCCAGCAGTGCTCGAAGCACAAGCTTATCAACCCATGATTGACCTATTCCGTTCTAATATGCGCTCCTGTGGATCTTTACGTATCGATCATGCAATGGCTTTATTGCGACTTTGGTTGGTGCCTGTAGAAGATTCTGCCGATAAGGGTGCATATATTTATTATCCGATCCAAGATCTGTTAGGTATTCTTGCCTTAGAAAGTCACCGTAATCAATGTTTGATCATTGGTGAAGATTTGGGCACCGTTCCTGATGGAATTTTTGAAATCTTACAAGAAAATGGGGTTCACTCTTACCGAATTTTCTTCTTTGAACAAGCTGCTGATGGCGGCTATATTTCGCCGTCTCATTATCCAAGCCAAGCAATGGCCGCGGTGACCACTCATGATATGCCGACTTTACGCGGTTTCTGGCATTGTGATGATTTGGCATTAGGTCGTGAATTGGGGATTTACCCCGATGAAGCAGTGTTACAAAGTCTTTATCAAAGCCGTCATGACAACAAACAGAAGTTACTTGATTCACTGCATGGGCATCACAGTATTCCTGATTATATTTCTCGTGATGTGAATTGGGTCGGAATGGACCGTGGATTGAATTACGGTATTCAAGTTCATATGGCGAAAGGAAGTTGTAATTTACTTTCAGTTCAATTGGAAGACTGGATGGAAATGGATAAACCGGTGAATGTTCCAGGTACATCTAGCGAATATCCCAACTGGCGCCGGAAATTAACTTGGAATTTAGCGGACTTGTTTGGTAATGATGATGTACAACATTTAATGCAGCAACTCACTGACGCTCGCCTTAAAGCCAGTTAAGTTTTGTGTTATATATCATCAAGCGCTCTTTGGAGCGCTTTTTTTTTGCTTATGAAAATGCTTTCGATCTCACTTTAGTGGTCATTTATGCAGAAAAGCAAGGTGACTTGCGCTAACCTAAGCTTAACTTAGTAAATTGTCATATTCTCAGGATCTTAAGGTGAGTAAATAATGAAACGATCTTTGTCTTCTCAGGTTTCTCGGTTAGTTCAACAGTTGTCTAATGTTCGCTTAAAAGAGCCATTTAGTGTGCTTGGTTTAAATCAAGATAAAAATAAATCAGGGCTGGTTTTAAGAGCTTGGCAACCAGATGCTACAGCGATTACGGTTAAATCTTTATCGGGAGAAATCTTAGGTTCAATGCAACAACTCGCTAAGCAGGGGTTGTTTGAGTTGAAGTTCGACACTGAGCAACGTTTCAACTACTGCCTCGAAGTTGATTATGGCAAACACACTCTCGCAGTTATCGATCCCTATCAGTTCACAGAAGAGGCCTATGAGGGATTAGCAACTATGTCCCATGCGCCTGAAAATATTTATCAGGTACTTGGGGCCCAAGTCAAAAGTTTAGTGGTAGACGGCGTATCAGTGAATGGGGTGCGTTTTGCGGTATATGCACCAAGCGCCTTTAGTGTGAGCTTGATTGGTGATTTCAATCAATGGGATGGGCGTCGCATGCCGATGCAGCGTTCTTTAGATGGTCACTGGGTATTATTTGTTCCGGGTTTGGCGGCAGGAACTAAATATAAATATGAACTTAAAGATCTACACGGGAACAGCTTGCCGCATAAAACTGATCCTGTCGGTTTTTACGCGGAGCAATATCCGTCTTTTGCTTCGGTGGTGTGGGATCATAGCCAATATCAATGGAACGACCAAGCTTGGATTGAATCACAGCTGAATGACAAACTTACCCAGCCAATGAGCATCTATGAAGTGCATTTGGGATCTTGGAAACGAAAAGTTGAAGGGCAAGAAAATCAGTATCTTAGTTATCGTGAATTGGCTGTCGAACTCGTTAATTACATTAAGGAGATGGGTTACACCCACATTGAGATATTACCAATCTCTGAGTTCCCTTTCGATGGATCTTGGGGATACCAGCCAATTGGCTTGTTTGCACCCACGAGTCGTTTCGGTAATCCAGATGATTTAAAATATTTGATTGATCAATGTCATCAGCATGGTATCGGTGTGATTGTTGATTGGGTACCTGCACATTTTCCGAGTGATTCCCATGGATTAGCTAAATTTGATGGTACGGCTTTATATGAGTATGAAGATCCCCGTCGTGGTTGGCATAATGATTGGAACTCTTACATTTATGACTTTGGACGCGATACCGTTCGTCAATTTTTAGTGGCGAGTGCCTTAATTTGGTTGGATAAATTTCATGTCGATGGTTTACGCGTTGACGCTGTGGCATCGATGTTATATTGGGATTATTCACGGGAAGAAGGTGAGTGGGTACCAAATGTTGACGGTGGTAATCATAACTATGAAGCAATCAGTCTTCTAAAATGGTTTAACGAAGAGGTATACCGCCAGTATCCACATGCGATGACGATTGCTGAGGAGTCAACTGCTTTTGCTGGCGTTTCTCGTCCAACCTTTACCGGTGGCCTTGGTTTTGGGTTTAAGTGGAATATGGGTTGGATGCATGACTCCCTGACCTATATGCAAAAAGACCCTGCCTTTAGAAAATATCACCACAGTGAAATTACCTTTGCGATGGTGTACAACTACGATGAAAACTTCGTATTACCGATTTCTCATGATGAAGTTGTTCATGGTAAGGGCTCATTGATTGGTAAAATGCCAGGTGATGAGTGGCAGCAAGCGGCAAATTTACGCGCGTATACTGCGTTTATGTTTGCCCACCCTGGCAAAAAACTCAATTTCATGGGGACCGAATTTGCGCAGTCAAGTGAATGGAATCATGACACGAGTCTAGAATGGAACGTCTTGAAATACCCTAAACATCAAGGTCAACAAGCACTGGTTAAACAACTGAATACCGTCTATCGCAGTCATGCTGCTATGTATGAAGGTGACTATGATACCCAAGGATTTACTTGGATAGATTTAGATGACTGGGAAAACAGCATTCTAGCATTTCAGCGTAATGCGTTAAGTTCTCAAGAAAGCTTGTTTGTTGTGTGTAATTTTACACCAGTCCCTCGAGATGGTTATCGTCTGGGTGTGCCAGAGCAAGGTAGCTATCGGATTATCCTTAATACCGACTCAGAGCTGTATTGGGGAGGGAATTATGATGCAGGCATAGAGTTCCAAAGTGAGGCGATTACTGGCCATGGTCGAGAAAATTCCATCATATTAAACTTGCCTCCGTTGGCAACATTGTATTTAATCAAAATAGATTAGTTTTTGACAAGCCCCCTTGTAACACGAGGGGGGAAGTAAGGTTCGCATGTCTATAAAAAGTCAACTTCAAGCACTACCCATTCGGCTGAGTGCAGAGCAAGTCTCACCTGGCTGTAGTTTTCCCCTTGGGGCAAGCCTTGATCAAAATGGCTGTAATTTTTCAATTAACGTGGGTGATGCCAAACACGTTGAATTGTGCCTATTTGACTCGGATGAAAACGAGATATCACGGATTGTATTACCGAGTAAGCAGGGAGGGATAAGGTTTGGTCACATCGCAGGAATTAAAGCGGGTCAGTATTACGGATATCGAGTATTCGGAACTTATCAACCTGAACACGGTTGTTGGTACGATCCCCGCAAGTTAATTCTAGACCCCTATGCTAAAGCGATTTCTCGGCCTTTGATTTGGGATGCAAAGGCCTATCAAGAGGATGATGTGACAATGATTCCGAAGTGTATTGTTGTCGACGACGACTTTGATTGGCAAGGAGTCGGTAAACCCAATATCCCACGCCATGAAACTATTTTATATGAGACCCACGTTCGAGGCTTTAGTCAATTAAAACCGGACGTAGATCCAGAATTACAGGGGCGTTATTTGGGGTTGGTGAGTGCCCCAAGCATTGAGCATTTTAAAAACTTGGGCATTACCAGTATTCAATTAATGCCTATCGCAGCATTTATGTCTGAGCCTCGCTTGAAAGCTTTAGGTTTGAGTAACTACTGGGGATATAACCCGATTTTATTTATGGCCGCGGAGCCGCGTTATGCAGCAAATGATGCCTTAGTTGAATTTAAAACCATGGTCCGTGAATTTCATCGCCATGGTTTAGAAGTGATTTTGGATGTGGTGTTTAACCACACAGCAGAATCGGGTGCGGATGGGCCAACGTTGTGTTATCGCGGACTTGATAACAAAAGGTATTATTTATTTGAGCAGATTGGTGACAGCCCTAATTATAGTCAGTATACGAATAATACTGGTTGTGGGAATAGTGTGAGTTTAGATCACCCCATTGGACTGCGCTTAGTGCTTGATAGCTTGCGTTATTGGGTAGATGTTATGCAAGTCGATGGCTTCCGGTTCGACTTAGCGGTTAGCCTGGGCCGAGAAAATAATCATTTTAGTAGTCATGCTGCATTCTTCAAAGCGATCGCACAAGACCCCATTTTGTCTCAAGCTAAGTTAATCGCTGAGCCTTGGGATATTGGTCAAGATGGATATCAATTAGGTCGCTTCCCTGAGCGTTGGATGGAATGTAACGATCGATTTCGTGATACTTGTCGAGCATTTTGGAAAGGAGAGCACGGTTTGCTCGGCCAGATGGTTACTCGAATGATGGGCTCAAGAGATATGTTTCTTGCTAGCCGAAGAAGTATCCATAGCAGTGTTAATTATATTTGTTACCACGACGGTTTTACTTTAGAAGATTTAGTGAGCTACGAGCAACGTCACAATTATGCGAATGGCGAAGAGAATCGGGATGGACATGGGCATAATATTTCAGCAAATAACGGTGTTGAAGGCGTAACTGAAAATAAGAAAGTCTTGGCATTACGTCGTAAACAGAAACGAAATTTATTGGCGACCCTGATGCTTTCTCAAGGCGTTCCTCATTTTCTTGGTGGGGATGAATTGGGCCGCACCCAGCAAGGAAATAATAATGCTTATTGTCAAAATAATAAGATTAGTTGGTTTGATTGGACCTTGGATAGTGCGCAGCAACAGTTTTTGGATTTTACGCAGAAGCTGATTAAATTACGTAAGCGTTGTCCGTTATTTAATCATTTGCAATTGGAAAATGATAGTTACGAGAAATCCCATTATAGGCACCATAGTGTTCGTTGGTATCGACATGATGGTTTACACATGCGCCAAGAAGACTGGCATGATGCCCACGCATGGTCGGTTGCAGTGGAATTACGTTCTGTTCGAGACCCGAAAGAACGTTGGTTTTGGATCATTAATGCCTGTGATCACCCCATTGATTTCACCATTCCGAATGTAGAAAGTAGTTTTATTTGGGTGCAACAAATGGACACAGCCACTGATAATGCTATTTATTCGAAGAAACTTATTGCCCCCGACAGCCTTAAGTTAAGTGCCAACTCCATGTTACTATTAGAACAAATTCCTTCATGAGTCATCGTGTTTTGTTTAAAGAAGAGCAGGAGTGGCAACAGCTACTTGATCAATTAACTTTCCAAGTCACAAGAAAAGGGGCGACCGAACGTCCGTTTAGTGGCAAGTTATTACATAACAAAGAACAGGGCAGTTATGCTTGTGTTTGTTGTCAACAGGTGTTATTTCAATCTGACGCAAAATTTGATTCTGGTTGTGGCTGGCCGAGTTTTGATCGTGTTTCTGACCATCAAGCAATTAAGTTTATAAGTGACAAAAGTCATAATATGGAACGGGTAGAAGTGCGTTGCCAAGCTTGTGATGCTCATTTGGGCCACGTATTTAATGATGGCCCAACGGAAACTGGCGAGCGCTATTGCATTAATTCGGTAGCGCTCGACTTTAAGGCCAAATAGACGGAGAAGTTTACAAACGATATTGTCTATTTATTATTTGTTCAGCAATGGTCTCGGCTTGTTCTTCCAATTTTTCTTGTTGTTGTTCCGTCAGGTTTAGTTGGTAATTGAGACCTGAATAATCCTGTTGAATATGATCATCAAACTGGGAAGCAATTTGAGCCCAAATATAGGCATTGTTGTAGTCTTTTAATACCATGTATTGAGAAACAATCGCTTCGGCATATTTAGCTGGTATGGTTTCATCTTCAGGAAATAGCTTGAAGGTATTTTCTAATATAGTGATGGTTTTTTTCGCGTTCTTGCCATTGTAATACATGGCAAGTGTCCACTGTAATTCAGGTGATTTTAAAGCATCACTACCTTCTAAAGCCAAGAAACGTTGTTTAGCTTGCTTATCGCGGAGCTGCTTCCAGTGATACATGAGTAAAAACGGATAATCTGAATTTGTAGTTTCGGCTTCTAGGCGGGCCAATTCTTCTATCGACGTTAACATGCCAACCACTCGTTTTGTCTTACGTGATTTGTCGTATCTTGGTTCGATACTCGCTGCTAATTCTATACAAGCATTATAGTCTTTATAATCTTTGATGAGTTGGTATTTGTGCGGGTCATTAGGTTCTTTGGATTCATTATAACGGCTGAGTATGACGGCTGAACGTTCTTTTTTACACCAGCCATCTTGGTTTAGGTCTTCGCATAATTCCGGATTGTTGTTACAGACTTTTTTGGCCGATAGGCTACCAAAATTGAAAATATTAAAGCGGAGATCGCAAGCACTGAGTGCTAACGGTAAGAGTAAACATAAAAAACGTCCAGTTAGTTTCATGGTAGACAAGTCTTATTCCTGTATTATTTTTAGTATATTGCGATGCAGCTAAGGTTAGCATATTTTTATTTTATGTTGTCTTCAGCGTTACTTGAATTTTCTTTTGTTCGCTTGCTTATTGCTTGGCAGTTGGTTACTGGTTTGTTAATGTTCTTATTAGATTATAGGAGTGATAAATGGATGTAGAGAAATTGTTGGCTGCAATGAGCCCCGAAATTTACCAAAACATGCTGAATGCTGTTGAAACCGGGCGTTGGCCTGATGGTAAAAAACTGAATGCTGAGCAGCGAGATCATACTCAACAGTTGGTTATTTTGTATCAAGCCAAGCATAACCATCAACCACAACACTTTACGGTTGGTACTGACGGCGAATTAGTGATGAAGTCCAAACAGGAACTGAAACGACAATATAAAGATGAGCAAGTGATTGTACAACTTACTCAATCTTGATATTCAGACTGAAATCTCGCCGCGAATGTCTTGGCAAAGTAATTCGCGGATTCGCATACTTGGTAGGTTTTTGCTTAGTAAGTAATGCAACTTAGCTAAAGCCGCTTCGGTGGTCATATCCCCACCGCTGATGACCCCAGCTTTAGCCAAGGCATTACCGGTTGCATAGCCCCCCATATTAACTTTTCCGGTTAAGCATTGGCTTAAATTTAAAACAATGATCCCTCGCTCGCTGGCCTGCTCTAGTTGTTCGAGCATCGCTGGATGCTGGGGGGCATTCCCCACGCCGTAACTCAATAGAATCAGGGCCTTAACTGGCTGTTGTAATAAATTAGCTAATACTTCTGCAGAGATCCCTGGATATAAACTGACGACCCCAATTGGTTGTGGGACGATGGGGCTAACCTGTAGTGCACTAATGCCAGTGGGCTTTATTTCTCCGGCAATAACTTCAATATCTATACCGGCTTTCAGTAGCGGGGGGAAGTTTGGTGACATAAACGCATCGAAGCCGTCTGCATGGGCTTTAGTACTGCGGTTACCCCTTAATAGTTTGTTGTTAAAAAATAGACATACTTCATGAACCGGATAGTACGCGGCTAGATACAAGGCATTTAATAAGTTTGTTTGTCCGTCAGAACGCAGCTCACTTAAAGGGATTTGAGAGCCGGTGACTATCACTGGTTTGCTAAGGTTTTCCAACATAAAAGACAGCGCTGATGCAGTATATGCCATGGTGTCGGTGCCATGTAGTACTACAAATCCGTCGTATTTTTCATAATTGGCTTGGATGTCATCGGCGATGAATTGCCAGTGGTGAGGATCCATGTCCGCAGAATCGATTAAGGGTGAGAATTCATGTACGGTAAACAGGGGCATTTCTTCACGCTTAAATTCAGGCATGGCTTCTAAGCAATCGCTCATAAAACCCGCTTGAGGAATGTAGCCTTGTTCGCTGCGTTGCATACCAATGGTACCGCCTGTATAGGCGATATAAATAGATTTTCGGTTCATCAGACTATAATTCAAAAATTTTTTGAAATTATAGTCTGATGCTTTGTTAAAGCAATCACTGCGTAGCGTTAATGCTGTAGTTTATAGCTGTTCACAAATAGCGCAGTAACTGTATTGTCCGAGTGGATCGTTAAACATTTCGAGGGCGGGTGCTTGTTCAGAGAGAGCCTTTAATAAGCGCCAATGGGGAATCAAAGCTTCTAGTGAGCGACTAATTTGGGAGTCAAACAATTGGGCAATGAATTGCTCTCTCGGATTTAGCGGAACGGTTAAGCGGTCGATTTGATAGTCTTGTAGCTCACTCATATTTGCCGCATAGGCGATAGCATCATTCAGATCACCAAGTTGGTCGATTAAACCATTTGCCAAAGCGTCTTTGCCAGTCCAGATCCGTCCTTGAGCCAGTTTATCTAATTTTGCTATTTCGATGCCGCGTCCCTCTGAAACTAAGTTTAAGAAGTCATGATATCCATGTTCAATATTTAATTGAATAAGCTGTTTTAACTCCTCCGGAAGGGCTTGAAAAGGACTTAGTTCTGCAAGCGTGGTGGTGGCGTAGCCATCACTATGGACCCCAAGTTTTGCTAGCGCGTTTTCGATTGTGGCAAACATCCCGAAGATACCAATCGAGCCCGTAATGGTGGTTGGGCTGGCAAAAATTTGGTCGGCACTGGCAGAAATCCAATATCCGCCGCTAGCAGCAACACTGCCCATAGAAACCACGACAGGGATCCCTTTGGTTTGGAATTGCTGGAGTTTATTGCGGATCAGCTCAGAGGCAAAGGCACTTCCTCCAGGGCTGTCAACCCGCATCACCAACGCTTTGACTTGGTCATCTTGCAGGGCTTGGTCGAGTTGTCTTAACACTGTATCAGCGGCAATTACCTTCTCTTCACCTTCGCCCGAAACGATCGGCCCTTGGGCGACTAACAGGGCGATTTTGTTATCGTTTGCCTCGCTATGACTTAAAGTTCTTGATTGGGCGTAATCTTGGTAGCTGAGGTAGTGATAACCTAGCTTGTTATCGGCTTCACCAAATTGTTCAACAAAATATTGTTTTGCTTGATCTCGTGTAACCAGTTGATCAACTAAACCAAAGCGTTCTGCATAGAGGGCTGAATCGCCTTCAACCGTGGTTAAACGCTGTATCAGTCGCTTTGGTTCAGGGACTAGCTGCTGGGCATCAAGTTTACGATTTTGAGCAACGGTAATTAAATAGCCTTGCCACAGCTGATCCATCCAATGGGCTAAATCTTGTTTCGCTTCTGGTGACATATCGTTGCGTATGTAGGGTTCAACAAATGATTTGTGAGTGCCAACCCGAAATACATGAGTACTCACATCAAGCTTGTCGATAACATCTTTATAAAATAAACGACGAGAGTTAATACCGCGCATCAATACTGCGCCTTTAGGGTTGAGTAGCAATTCGTCGGCAAAGCTGGCTAAGTAATACTGGTGTTGATCATAATAGTCAGCGTAACTCAGGATTGGTTTGTTGCTGCTTTTAAATCGTTCCAGAGCTTGGCCAATGATAGCGAGTTTGGTTTGACTGGTCGGTGGAAGTTGGTCCAGTGATAGAATAATACCGGTAATATTGTTATCTGTTGCGGCGGCATCGATGGTGTCAACCAAGCGTTGTAGATCGATTTCTTTTTCCTGAGGATTACCCACTAACTCATTACTTAGTTCCGTCATTGGGTTAAGTCGTTGCCGTTGTTCTACAATTTGACCATCTAAATTGATGCGTAGCGCCGAAGCTTCTGGCTCAGTGCTTGGCGGCTCGCTCACTTGATTTATCGCTACGACAACGATAATTATCATGCCGATAAGTAACAAATTAACGATCAGTGAACGAATAAAATTTAAGCTTTTCCAGAATAGACTGAAGAGGTTTTTTATAAATTTAAACACTGGGACCCACTTATTAAAGTCAACGATGGATAAACGTTAACATAGACCCGATAAACAGGCATCTTGAATTATTTAAACAAATGTTTGAAACGTGAGTTTACTTCCGATAATCTATTAACAGTTTAATAACATTAATCATCAAGTTGAGGTGCCAGAGATGACCAAATACCCGCACTTATTAGCGCCCCTGGATTTAGGTTTCACCCAGTTGTCTAGCCGTGTATTGATGGGCTCTATGCATACAGGCTTAGAGGAAGAGAAAGGCGGTTTTGCCAAACTTGCAGCCTTTTATGCGCAGAGAGCAAAGGGAGGTGTTGGTTTGATCGTCACTGGTGGGATTGCGCCAAACTTTCGCGGCCGATTAACGCCTAATGGTTGCCAGCTCAGTTTTCCATGGCAAATCAAAAAACATCGCCTCATCACCGAGGCAGTTCATCAACAGGGGGGAAAGATAGCACTGCAAATTTTGCATGCAGGCCGCTATGCTTATCATCCATTTTCGGTCAGTGCCAGTAAGATTAAAGCGCCAATTAACCCGTTTAAACCTAAGGCAATGAGCGAGCGACAAATATTGAGCACCATTAAAGATTTTGCAACTAGCGCGAAACTTGCTCAACGTGCTGGCTATGATGGTGTGGAAATTATGGGCTCGGAAGGTTATTTAATTAACCAGTTTATTTGCGCGCGAACCAACCAACGCAATGATAGCTGGGGTGGTAGCTATTGTAATCGTATCAAATTCGCGTTGGCGGTAGTGAAACAAACTCGGGCTCTTGTGGGGCAAAATTTCATCATCATTTTTCGTTTATCGATGTTAGACCTGGTTGAAAAAGGCAGTACGTTAGAAGAAGTTATTCACTTAGCAAAAGCTTTGGAGCTGGCGGGGGTGACACTACTGAACACTGGTATTGGGTGGCACGAAGCCAGAGTGCCTACCATCGCGACGAGTGTGCCGCGTGGTGCGTTTTCTTGGGTGACGGAAAAAATAAAACAACACCTTAGTATTCCTTTGGTCGCGGTGAACCGAATTAATACACCCGAGATTGCTGAGAACATCTTAAGTTCTGGCCAAGCGGATATGGTATCGATGGCGAGACCTTTACTTGCCGATCCGCTGTTTGTACAAAAGGCTAAAGCGGACCAGTCTGAGCTGATTAATACTTGTATTGCGTGTAATCAAGCATGTTTAGATCATGTGTTTAAACAACGGCGCGCCAGTTGCTTGGTGAACCCGCAGGCATGTTACGAAACCGAGTTAACGTTCTCGCCGGTGATGGACGCTAAAAACATTGCGGTGGTGGGCGCGGGTCCGGCAGGATTAGCTTTTGCTTGTAATGCAGCACAACGCGGGCATCGGGTGACTATTTATGATGCGGCAGATCAGATTGGCGGACAATTCAATTACGCAAAGCAGATCCCTGGTAAAGAAGAGTTCTATGAAACTTTGCGGTATTTTTCAAATCAGATTAAACATTTAGGGATAATTTTAAAGCTAAATACTAAGCTAGATTCGGCGATGGTGGCCCAGTTGTCGGTCGATGAAGTGGTGATCGCTACTGGGATTGTGCCGAGAACGCCGCCCATCGAAGGCATCGCGCACCCTAAGGTCTATAACTATTTAGATGTACTAAAGGATCATAAAACAGTAGGGGAGCGGGTTGCAATTATTGGGGCAGGTGGTATTGGTTTTGACGTGGCTGAGTATTTGGTGGAACAACAGCCGTCCTTAGCCACCAATCTTGAGCGTTGGTTAGACAATTGGGGCATTGACTCTTCTATGGCCAATGCTGGTGGCTTGAAAAAGGAGGTCTTAAAGCATCATCCTTTACGACAAGTTTTTCTGTGTCAGCGTAAGGCGAGCAGGGTCGGTAAGGGGCTTGGTAAGACCACAGGATGGATCCATCGTGAAAGTTTAAAGCAAAATGGGGTCACAATGCTTGCTGGGGTTGAATATCTCAAAATTGACGACCAGGGTTTACACATCAAAATCGATGGCGTGCAATCGGTATTGGAAGTTGATCATGTTGTGGTGTGTGCAGGCCAAGAAAGCTTACGTTCGTTGCATGAAGAACTAAGCGCTTTAGGTCGTCATTCGCATCTGATTGGTGGGGCATTTTTGGCATCAGAACTTGATGCAAAAGCGGCTATTCGTCAAGGCGCTGAATTGGCCGCAATGATATAAGCAGTCATGCTGGTTATCTAGGCTTACACATCGCTGAAGAGCAAGCAGTTTGAACCCCACAAGCTATCGTTATAGCTACATTTTTGATTAATGTGGGCTTGTTAATCCTTTAGCTAACAAGGGGCAAGCAGCGCTTTACTTTTATGATATTTCAATCACAATGGTGTTACATTTTAACTCTTAAGGATCACAATGAACGCCTTAGACTTATTATTAGAGCGTCAGTCTTGTGCGCGTTTGGCCGCACCAGCTCCAGAGGGGGCTGAACTAGAAGTAATTTGGAATGCAGGTTTACGAGCGCCTGACCACGGTGGATTAACACCTTGGCGTTTCATCCATGTGAGTGGTGAAGGGCTCACTAGACTCTCCTCCATTTTTGAAAAAGCGGCGTTTGCCGAGCAAGCCGATGAAGAAAAAGCGAGAGCGATGCCTTTTCGAGCGCCGCTGATTACGATTGTGATCGCATCACCTAAATCGCATACCAAAGTTCCTGAGATAGAACAGGTGCTCTCTGCCGGTTGTGCTGTACAAGCAATGCAAATGGCAGCGCTTGCTCAAGGTTATAACGGAATATGGCGCACAGGAGCGATGGCTTATAGCTCAATTGTTAACGACGAATTGGGACTCGCTGAACAAGAGTCTATTGTTGGATTTTTGTATTTAGGCAGTCCCCAAGTAAAACCGAATAAACATAAACAGTTAGCCTTTAAAGATTATATTAGCTGGCTTTAGTTTTCCCGGGAAATGTCATTTGGCTTGTTTATCGATTTCAAGACTTGCAGGGTTGCTTGATACAGAGACATTGATGGCTATTTGAAGTCGCGGGTTATTACGTTTTTTATCGCATGACTGGTTACTTTCAGTCTAAACCTAAGTTACAGTTACTTCGGTTTAGACTGAAAAATAGCGATATCACTTAATCAATAGGTTCAGTCGACAGGCTTAAATACCGAGCTCATCGAGTAAATCTTGATCAATAGTTGCGGTCGCAGTGGCTATACTGGCTTGTTCTGATTTTTTATCGAGAGCTGCTTGCTCAATTAGTGCATCAGGATCAACATCATCTTCTGTTTCAAATTCATGCAACTTAATGAACTCAGTTTTGTCCATCGCCAACTCCAAGTAAAAGATGTTATTTTTTGCGGTGGTAAAGGTTACTCGGCGAGCTTGTGGGCGATCCAAGTTGGTATCGATAGAAATTAATACCTGTTTGTTTAACGCTAACATTTTGGGTTGATTCTGGGTGAGCGAAGTTTGCAATTCTTTGCCGATCACTCCGGTAAAGTAGCCGACCATCTGATTCATCAACTCACCCATAACATTTCCCACTTCGTCGGCTGTATGTTGTTGTGCTAGTTCTGACTCAGGGATCCCCATATGCAACATGTAATTTCTATAAATCTCCATGGCAGCAGGAGCGGTAAAATTAATTACCACTAAACCAGAGAATCCACCATCGAATAACACAAAACAACCAATGTCGGGTTTTAAACAGGTTTTGTTAATTTTTTGCACCATCGCTGAGAATCTAATGTCACTGGCGGTCGCCTTACTTAAGACATTGGTGACGGAATTACAGAGGGTTAATAATACATCTTCAGTGGTGACAACTTTCAATCTTTTCATGTAGGTCCTTCTTAAAATCGCGATGACTTTTACATTATTAATGCGCCTAAGTATGGATGATGTGTCGGGTGCTGTATAGTTTTGTTTATCCTCTATGAGGACTCAATCAAGCTCATGCTTAACAAAGTAGGTACAAAAAAGCCCCAGTCTTTGGGGCTTTTCAAATAACCAATCATACCTGAGAGTTTAGTACTCTGCGTTTTTAGGTGCGCGTGGAAAAGGAATTACATCGCGAATATTGGTCATACCGGTAACATAAGAGACTAAACGTTCAAAACCTAAACCAAAGCCTGAGTGCGGCACAGTACCGTAACGACGTAGATCGCGATACCAAGAGTAGTCATCTTTATCTAAGCCCAGCTCAGCGAGGCGTTTATCGAGCACGTCTAAACGCTCTTCGCGCTGACTACCACCAATTATCTCACCAATGCCTGGTGCTAATACATCCATGGCCGCAACAGTTTTGCCATCGTCATTTTGGCGCATGTAGAAGGCCTTAATGTCTTTGGGATAGTTTTTGACGACCACCGGAGCTTTGAAGTGTTCTTCGGCTAAGTAGCGTTCGTGTTCTGAAGACATATCGATGCCCCATTCTACGTCGAATTCAAACTTGCGACCGGAATCGATTAGAATTTGAATTGCGTCGCTGTAATCGACCTGCGCGAAATCTGCTTCAACAAAATTTTGTAGGCGACTCACGGCTTGTTTGTTGACCCGCTGGGCAAAGAAATTCATATCATCCATGCGCTCGTCCAATACCGCTTTAAATACATACTTAAGCATATCTTCGGCGAGTTTGGCGGCATCGTTTAAATCGGCAAAGGCGACTTCTGGTTCAACCATCCAAAATTCGGCCAAATGGCGACTGGTATTTGAATTTTCAGCGCGAAACGTCGGTCCGAAGGTGTAGACCTTAGATAATGCACAGGCGTAGGTTTCCACATTTAATTGACCGGATACCGTAAGAAAAGTCTCTTTACCAAAGAAGTCTTGTTGATAATCGATTTCACCTTTGTCATCTAAAGGTAAGTTGTTCATGTCTAGCGTGGATACGCGGAACATTTCACCTGCACCTTCAGTATCACTACCAGTAATGATTGGGGTGCTTACCCACATATAACCCTGCTGATGATAGAAGCGGTGAATCGCTTGCGCCAAACAGTTTCGGACCCGGGTCACGGCACCAATGACATTGGTGCGTGGTCGTAGGTGGGCATGTTCACGAAGATATTCAATACTGTGGCGTTTGGCTGACATTGGGTAACTATCGGGATTTTCAACCCAACCCAGCACTTCAACTTGCTCGGCCTGGATTTCAAAGGACTGGCCTTGTCCGGGGGATTCTACCACTTCACCACTAACCATTACCGAACAACCTGCGGTAAGCTTTAACACATCATTCTCGTAATTAGATAGAGTATTGGGAGCGACCGCCTGAATTGCCTCAAAACATGAGCCATCATGAATGGCTAAAAAAGAAAGACCAGCTTTAGAATCGCGGCGAGTGCGGATCCACCCTTTGATAGTAACTTGTTGACCAACGCTGAATTTACCACTCAATACGTCTGTCACTGAAGAATGCGTCATAGCAAACAATTGCTCCAATCTGATAGTGCTAAAATTATAAGGGAACCAATGTTACTTGGTGAGGCCAAAGACTCAAGTAAAAATTGATAAAACATTAGAAATCGCTATGTTATCTTAATTAAACTGCTGAGTATTCAGAATATAGGTAAGCGAATGCCAAAAAAACGAATCGAGCGAAGAAAGGGCCCAGACGGCTTACAAAAATTATTTGTGCTGTTTTCTTTGTTAGCTTGGGGGGCTTTCTTGGCAGCTCTCATCGTTTATCACTACGCTCGTCCGGAAATAGCCTATTCGGCATTTCAACCTAATGATGGGGTGGGTTACCGTGATCACTGGCAAGAAAACCTGCGAACGGTGTTTGTTTATTTGTTGTGGACTTGTTGTGGGATTACTCTGACCACGATCGGCTTCAATTGGAGTCGATCCCGCCGCAAGGGGGATCATTTCATTATTAACATGGGCTTATTAGCTTTGATCGTGTTAACCACTTTGTTTGCATACTACTTAAATGTTTTTTCTTAGTATTGTAGCGCCTTGTCCTTCAAGTTATCGCCAACCAAAGACCCTACTTAGTTAGTCATGTCTTGTATCAAGTTCAGCTAACGCAGTATAGATAGCATGGCATAATTTGCTGAGTTGTTGGGCACTGATCACGTAGGGCGGCATGATGTAGACTAATTTTCCAAAAGGTCTGATCCATACTCCAAGTTCAACAAATTTGGCCTGAATATCAGCGACATTTACCGCCATCTCAGTTTCCACGACCCCGATCGCGCCTAATACCCGAACATCGGCCACCGCGTTAAGCTGTTGGCAAATCGCTAACTGTTTTTTTAGTTGCTGTTCGATAGCCGCGACCTGTTGTTGCCATGGCCCATTTTGGAGTCGGTCGATACTGGCGCAGGCAACGGCACAGGCGAGGGGATTTCCCATAAATGTCGGACCATGCATAAATACACCAGCCTCGCCACTACAGATGGTGTTGGCAATGGTTTTGCTGGTGAGAGTGGCGGCCAAACTCATATAGCCTCCAGTAAGTCCCTTACCTAAACAAAGTATGTCAGGCGCAATATCGGCATGTTCACAGGCAAACAGTTTACCAGTACGGCCAAACCCGGTTGCGATTTCATCGGCAATCAACAGTAATCCGTAGTGGTCGCAAAGACGCCTTAGTTGTTTTAAATACTGAGGATGGTAAATTCGCATCCCTCCTGCACCTTGTACAATGGGCTCGATAATTACCGCGGCGATTTGTGAGTGGTGGGCGTCTAACATCTGTTGCATCGGTATAAAATCTTTTGGATCCCATGCTTGATCAAAGCGAGTTTGTGGTGCAGCGCAAAATAGATGTTCAGGCAGGAAACCTTGATAAAGCTGATGCATGCCGCCTTGCGGATCGCATACTGACATAGCGCCAAATGTATCGCCATGGTAACCGTGACGAATAGTGGCAAACTTAGTCCGTTTTTGGCCTTTAGCATGCCAGTACTGCAAGGCCATTTTCAAGGCCACTTCCACCGCGACGGATCCCGAATCGCTAATAAAAACCTGTTCTAAGGATGCTGGTGTTAAGTCGACTAAACGCTTGGCAAGCTCTACCGCGGGTTGATGAGTTAAACCACCAAACATCACGTGTGACATTTTAGCTAATTGCTCGCTGGCGGCTTGATCTAACTCTTTGACTTGATACCCGTGAATGCAGGCCCACCAAGAAGCCATGCCATCAACCAAACGTCGGCCGTCTTCGAGTTCAATTTCACAGCCGGATGCTGACGCCACCGCATAACAGGGCAGAGGAGCAATTGATGAGGTGTAAGGATGCCAAAGATGGTCTTGATCGAACTGAATATCTGTGCTCATTATTTAACCGTTAGTAAAGTTTTGGGTAATTTGAAGTTGACAGCTGGCTGGCTGTGGATAGACTAGCCGAATACTCTATTTAATGAAAGTTTTAGTTATGACTCAAACACTTCGCCATGATTGGACTGTTAACGAAGTTAATGCGCTGTTTTCGCTGCCATTTAATGATCTGATGTTTCAAGCTCAATGTGTACATCGAGCTAATTTTGACCCAAACCAGGTTCAAGTTTCTACTTTGCTATCGATTAAAACTGGTGCTTGTCCAGAAGATTGCAAGTATTGCCCACAGAGTGCTCACCACAAGACCGATCTAAAAACAGAACGTCTATTGGAAGTTGAGCATGTCCTTAAAGAAGCCGAAAAAGCCAAGGCGAATGGTTCAACTCGGTTTTGTATGGGCGCTGCTTGGAAAAACCCGAAACAGCGGGATATGCCTTACCTCGTCAAAATGGTTGAGGGCGTCAAACAGATGGGAATGGAAACTTGTATGACGCTGGGTATGCTAGAAAAACAACAGGCTGAACGCTTAGCCGAAGCTGGTTTAGATTACTACAACCATAATCTCGATACTTCGCGCGAGTTTTATCAAGAAATTATTACCACTCGTACCTATGATCAGCGCCTAGATACTTTAGAACATGTGCGCTCTGCCGGCATGAAAGTCTGTTCTGGTGGCATTATGGGAATGGGAGAAACCGCCACCGATCGCAGTGCTTTGTTAGTGCAACTGGCGAATCTACCGAGTCATCCCGAAAGTGTACCCATCAATATGTTGGTAAAAGTCAAGGGAACCTTGTTGGAAGATGTTGAAGACATGGACCAGTTTGACTTTATTCGTTGCATCGCTGTCGCTCGAATAATGATGCCGCGCTCTCATGTTCGCTTATCGGCTGGTCGCGAGGAAATGAATCAACAGGTGCAGGCACTTTGTTTTATGGCGGGCGCAAACTCCATTTTTTATGGTTGTAAGTTATTAACCACACCAAATCCAGATGAAAACCAAGATTTACAGTTGTTTAATAAATTGGGCATTCGCCCAGAATCGGCAGAACTCAAGCATGGCACCGAAGAACAAGAGCAAGATCTGTATCAGTCTTTGATTCAACAACAGAATCAAGCCGATGATGCTTTCTTTTATGATGCCTCTTAATGGCTTTCGAGTTTATTCATCAGCAAGTCCAGCAACGTAAAGTTAAACAACTGGTGCGCGAGCGATTTTGCCTCGGTAGCGGCCAGGGTCGCTTCATTCAGGTTTCTGATCAGCAATATTTAAATTTCTCCAGTAATGATTACTTGGGGTTGTCGCAACATCCCAAGGTTATTGCCGGCTGGAAGAACGCAGCTGATCAGTACGGAACGGGCAGTGGTGGCTCACCTTTGGTGACCGGGTATCAATTACCACATCATCAACTCGAACAGGCTTTATGTGAGTGGCAGGGAAAAGCTGCGGCTTTATTATTTAGCAGTGGATTTAGCGCGAATCAGGGGATCATTAAAGCTTTGCTCAGTAAGCAAGACTTGTTGTTGCAAGATAAATTGAATCATGCATCGTTAATGGAAGCAGGGAGTTTATCCGCTGCTCAGTTTAAACGTTTTACGCATAATTCGACGGAACGTTTGCAAACCTTACTGGCTAGCCGTAAGGCGAATAATTGCTTAGTGATCACCGAGGGTGTATTTAGCATGGATGGGGATCAAGCCCCGTTAAATGCAATCAGCCGTCTATGTAAGCAGCATGATGCTTGGCTAATGGTCGATGATGCCCATGGCGTGGGTTGTCTCGGTGATCAAGGGCGAGGCAGTATTCAAGATGCAGACTTAGCAGCAGATGACATTCAATTGCAAATGTTAACCTTTGGTAAGGCCTTAGGGGTCTCTGGTGCGGCGGTGTTATGTGATAGTTCGGTGCGAGATTATCTGATTAATTTTGATCGCAGTTATATCTACTCTACCGCAATGCCAGCAGCACAAGCTGCAGCCGTCACTGAAGCTATCGCAGTGCTGCAAACTGAACCGGAATTTCAAGAAACGCTACACCAAAATATCCGATTATTTAAAAATCTTGGCAGAGATTTAGGCTTACCCTTGCTTGAGTCAGATACGGCAATTCAACCGATTATTTTAGGTTCAAGTGAGCGCGCTTTATGGATCAGCGAGCAACTCAAGTTGCGTGGCTTTTGGGTCAGTGCAATACGTCCACCAACTGTTCCGGTAAATACGGCTCGGTTGAGAGTGACCTTAAGTAGCTCTCATCGGGCTGATGATATCTCTCGTTTATTGGACACTTTGGTTGATTTATTAAGAATTGAATGATGAATATTGATAAGCAGCAGGTTGCTCGGCATTTTTCCAAAGCCGTGATTAGCTATAATGATTTTGCGCAGTTGCAAAGAGATATAGGCGATAATTTATTGATGCATCTGCCTAAAACACCGACCTCTCGGGCACTTGATTTAGGCTGCGGTACTGGCCATTTTGCGCACAAGCTGCAAGCGACAGCATCGCAAGTTGTGGGCATCGATCTCTCGTTCGCAATGGCGCAATACGCACAACAACAGAACCATAATTTTTATGCCATGGTTTGTGATGCGGAATGTATTAGTTTGAGCGACCAAAGTGTAGACATTGTATTTTCGAATTTAGCCCTGCAATGGTGTAATAACTTAAGTCGTGCGCTCCGCGAGATCAAACGAATTTTACGTCCAGGCGGGATCTGTGTTTTTTCGTCATTACTTGATGGTACTTTGTGGGAACTTAAACAAGCTTGGTGTGAAATTGACGATACCCCCCATGTAAATCAATTTATGGCTGAAAATTGCCTATATGAGCAAATCCGTTTGGCGGGGTTTGCTGATCCGCAGGTGCAAACTGAGACCCGTACTTTGTGGTACCCCGATGTTTTTGCCTTGTTGGCTGAATTAAAGGGAATTGGTGCTAACTATGTGGTTGATGCAAAACAAGGCTTAAATACCGCCGCAAAGCTACGTCAATTAGCGAAAGTTTACCAACAGCAATTTGCTCAGAAAAACCAGGTGAGTGCCACTTATCAAGTGTGTTATGGAGTACTGATCAATGATTAAAAGTGTGTTTATTACCGGCACCGATACCGAAGTGGGTAAAACCCTCGTGAGTTGCGCTTTGATGCTGGCCTTACAACGCCAGAATACACAGCTAGTGGTGAATGGTTTCAAGCCGTTAGCAGCAGGAGCGGAACAGGGGCCAGATGGTTTGAATAATGAAGATGGTTTGGCTATTCAACAATACACTTCGTTGCCTTTAAGCTACCAACAGGTTAACCCCGTGACACTACAACAGGCCATTGCACCACATATTGCCGCCCGTTTGGAGAATGCGCCGATTGATATTGCGGCTATGGACAGCGGTTTAGATTTACTACAAGCGCAATCAGACATTTTGTTGGTTGAGGGGGCTGGGGGGTGGCATGTTCCGCTTGACGATCAGCAAGCCACATTCTCACAATGGGTTGTCAAACACCAGCTTCCGGTGATCTTGGTGGTTGGCGTGAAGCTCGGCTGTCTGAATCATGCCTTGCTAACGGTAGAGGCAATTAAGGCTAGCGGTGTAAAATTATTGGCATGGGTTGCCAATCATTTGAGTGATGATTCTGAGATAGCGACGCTAAATATTGAGTATTTAAAAAATGCCATTACGGCACCTTGCATCGCAACCATTCCTTATAAAACAAAGGTAAATCCTGAATTAATAGAAAACTATTTTGATTTGAGGGTTTTTCATGGCGCAATATAAAGTGGAAATTATTTGTTAAACTATTGAAAAATGTGAGCCATACCCCATATATTATGGTGTAGTATTTTCCCATATAAGATAGAGGCAAACGATGAAACGTATATTGTTGTTTTTAGCGACGAACTTAGCCGTAGTATTGATACTTGGTATCGTTATGAACATCGTGTTTTCGGCTTTGGGGATCTCTACCCGAAGTGTCGGTGGTTTGTTGGTGATGGCTGCCATTTTTGGTTTTGGTGGCTCAATTATCTCTTTATTGATGTCTAAGTGGATGGCGAAGCGATCGACTGGCGCACAAGTCATTGGTGCCCCACGCAACGAAACCGAAGCGTGGTTAATCAATACTGTAGCGCGTCAAGCTAAGGCTGCTGGGATCGGCATGCCGGAGGTCGCGATTTACCATGCTCCAGACATGAATGCTTTTGCGACTGGCGCTAAACGTAACGCTGCCTTGGTGGCAGTGAGTAGTGGTTTACTAGAAAACATGAGTCGAGACGAAGTGGAAGCGGTTCTCGCCCATGAAATTAGTCACGTGGCTAATGGGGACATGGTGACCTTAACGTTAATTCAAGGGGTGGTGAATACCTTTGTTATTTTCTTAGCGCGGATTATCGCAAATGTGATTAGCTCGACGATGAGCAACAATAATCAAAATGGTCAAGGTTTAGGTATGTTTGCCTACATGGCGACGGTGTTCGTACTCGAAATGGTATTTGGCATCTTGGCCAGTGTCATCGTGATGTGGTTTTCTCGCCAACGAGAATATCGCGCCGATGAGGGTTCGGCTAAGTTGGTTGGTAAACAGAAAATGATTCGTGCCTTACAACGCTTAGGTGGAAGTCGAGAACCTGAAATGGAAGGTTCGTTGATGGCTTTTGGAATTAACGGTAAACGTTCAATGAGTGAATTATTGTTAAGCCATCCGCCCTTAGAAAAACGTATTGCGGCACTTCGCGCTCTCTAATTTGACTAATTATTCATGTTTTTTTGATAAAGCGCCGCATGTGAGGCGCTTTTTTTGACTAGGAACTCATTCTTGAACTGTAAACTTTTAAGTTCGTAATGTTTACTGAAAATTTTAAATAGATTGCTTCCTTTTTACGATTGAGCCAAGCAGAATGGTTGCTTCTGTTTTACTAAATACTCAGGATGAGTTCATAACAAGCTAGGGATATGAGCGTTAACTTACCTTCGATTAACCAGATTCGGTACTTGCTTATACTATTTATGGCAAGTGTTATGGCAGCTTGCCAAGCACCAGCTCAAACTCTGCGCGTTGCGGTGTCGCCTTGGCTCGGCTTTGAATCAATTTATCTCGCTCAGCAACTTGCTTATCCAGGTTTTGACCAATATAGCCTAAACGAATTAACCACTCCCAGTCATGTAATGCATGCTCTTAAAAGTGGGCAAGTGGATGCTGGCTTTTTGAGCCTTACCGAAGTCATTAGTTTATTGGCCGAGCGTGTTGATATTACAGTTGTGGCAGTGATCGACCGCAGCGTTGGTGGTGATGCGCTTATCACACAGCAGCCGATTCGTGATATTGATTCTTTAAAAGGGCAGCGAATTGGCTACGAAAGTCTATCGGTGGCTTCACTGGTGATGGACGATTGGCTCAGAGATAGTGCTTTAAAAGCCGAAGACTTTGTGTTGGTAGAAGCAAAACTAGATGAGCAATTAGCTTTGTTTCGTAAAGGGGAAATTAGCGCAGTGATGACTTCTGGTCCATTGCAGAGCCGCTTAGTCGATAACCTTTCGGCAAACGTTTTATATCAAAGTGCCGCTCATGGACAGCCTTATTATCGAGTGTTGGTGGTTCGTAATGAAGTATTAAAACAGCAACATCAGCATATTCTTAGTTTGCTTGATAACTTTTATTCTGCCAGCTCTTGGTTAGAACAACATTCTCGGGAAGGCTTTAAATTAATTGCCAAGCGAACTCAGCTTTATAGCAAAGAAGTTAAACAAGCCTATAGTAAGATCCAAGTCCTGAATGCTCAGCAAAGTGCTGCCTTATATTCAGATCAATCTATTCTCAAACATGCTCACCTTAAGGCGCAGCGTATGGCTGAGCTCGAGTTAATTCACCGAATTCCTGATTTATCTAATAATTTTTCGAGTGAATGGTTGATGGAGTTAACCGGTGTTTAGATTAAAGAGGATCTCTCTTAGCGTTGTAATTCCAAGTTTTGCACTGGTTTTGTTACTGATTGCTCAAGGTCTACTGTTGCTTGGAACACTTAACCAACAGCATCAACAATTGGCGACTCAAGCGACCCAACGTCTACTCAATATTGGTTATCAGCTACAGCAAAGTTTGTCTGATAGTTTGTCGCGTCATCAATGGGATATTGCCGAACGTCAAATTAGCTTAGTGTCTTTAAACCAACATTTAGATTCACTGCAGGTGATTGATCCTCAAGGTTTGGTTCAATTGTCTAACCATCGTTCCGAAAAAAATGTGTTTGCGGCTGACAATAACAATTATTTTAATGCTGAGATGTTCGCTCAAGTCAAACAGCAGCGCACTCCTATCAGCCAAATATTACCGCAACAGTGGCAGGTGAATTTGTATTTCCCCTTAGATATGGGCCCTCGGGAAGATAGTTTACGCCGAGCAGAGCAGGGCGCAATTTTCTTTAGTTTTAATCTTAAAGATAGCTGGTTGGTGCAGCGTCAAATCATTTTTGATCAGGCGATTAAAAGTTTTAGTTATATGGCGATTGCGATGCTGTTGTTGGTATCAATGTTAAGTCGCGTGCTGGTCAATCCATTGAATAAATTGGTCGGTAAAACCACCCAAATACAAACCCATAATAGCACTTCGATTATTGCGAATAGTCAAGGAGAGCTCGGTGCCTTAGAACTTGCCATTAGTAAAATGGCTGAGGGGATCCACTGTAGTTTTGCTCAGTTGCAACGTAGTGAGCAACGCTGGCAGTTTGCGTTGAATGGCTCGGGTGATGGGATTTGGGATTGGAATTTATTAAGTAATACGGTCTATTACTCCCCCCAATGGAAGTCTATGTTGGGTTACCAAGATGGACAGATTGGCGAAAAGATAGAAGAGTGGGAGTCGCGAATTCATCCTGAAGACTTAGATAAAACTTTGAATGATTTACGAAAACACCTAAAAAAGAACACCAAAGTTTATGAAGCGATGCACCGGATTAAACATAAAGACGGGCATTATCTTTGGGTCTTATCAAGAGGTATGGTCGTTGAGCGCACAGAACGGGATTTGCCTTCTCGAGTGATCAGTACTCAAACAAATATTTCTGAGGTTCGTTCTGCGCAAGAGTTAGTGCGCTTTCAATCTTCCCATGATGATATTACACGCTTATCTAATCGGCGAAAATTGATTGAAAATCTTGATTTGGAAATTGAGCGTGGACGCCGAAGTAATCAAATTGGTGCCTTGATTTATTTGGATATCGATCATTTTAAAAACGTTAACGATATGCTGGGGCATGCCGCCGGTGATTTACTATTGAGGCTGATTGCTCATCGTTTAAGGGAAGGGCGTAATAGTGGAGAAACAGTGGCTCGTTTAGGGGGCGATGAATTTGCTTTACTGGTGCCCAACTTATCTAGTGACCGTGAACAAGCGAAGGCAAAAGCTTCAGAGTTAGCAGTACATTTAGCTAAGGTGATCCATAAAGAGTTTGTGATTAAAGGGAATCAAATTAGCCTTAACTTAACGACTGGCGTCGCTCTATTTCCTAATCTCGACAGCAATGCCACAGAAATTCTTCGCCAAGCCGATATTGCGCTGTATCACGGCAAAGACTTGGCGCGTTCTAGTGTGCATGTATTCTCCGCGAAAATGGCAGATGAGATCCAAGAGCGGCATCAGCTTACGAGCATGATGCGTGAAGCGGTAGAAAAAGAAGATATGGTCGCCTATTTTCAACCGCGTTATAACGCTAATTATGAAATGGTTGGCGCAGAAACTTTATTGCGTTGGTTTGATTCTAAAATGGGTTGGATTTCGCCGGGTCGGTTTATTCCTCTGGCGGAAGAGAGTGGATTGATTGTATTACTTGGTCAATGGGTGATGCGCAGCGCCTGTGAAACCTTAAAAACTTGGCAAGATCGCGGTTTACCCGATAATTTTAAAACCTTATCGATTAACGTCAGTCCTAATCAATTCCATCGCGATAGCTTTATCAAAGAAACCTTAGATATTATTCAGCGTTCTGGCTGTGACCCTCGACTGATTGAATTGGAGATCACCGAAGGGGTACTCGTGGACGATGTTCAGGAAACGGTGGCCAAAATACAAGCGCTGCGTGATATTGGGGTACGCTTTTCGGTGGATGATTTTGGTACCGGATACTCTTCTTTGGCCTATTTAAATAAATTGCCAATTAACTGTCTTAAAATTGATAAGTCTTTTGTGAGTGAACTGCATAGTGGTGGCAGCGAGTGTGCGATTATTACCACGATTATCTCAATGGCTGAGAACTTAGCGCTTGAAGTTATTGCGGAAGGTGTCGAAACTGAGTATCAGCTGGAATTCTTAAAATATCGTCGCTGCACGGTTTATCAAGGCTTCTATTTCAGTGAAGCACTTGAGCCAGAAATCTTTGAAGATCGTTTGTTTATAGATCAGGCTGAAACCGCCTGATCTGATGGTGCGGTTTTTGAAGCTTAAGCCCCTCGATTCCATCGATGATATCTCTCCAATAGACTGAGTAATTTTTGCGGTGCATGATTTCGTTTCCATTCACCGGCGACATATTTATTGGCTTCCATGAGCGTTGGATAAGCATGAATAGTTGACAGTATTTTGTTCAAGCCTAGCTTATGTTTCATAGCGAGGGTAAATTCGGCTAATAGTTCACCTGCATGTTCAGCGACAATGGTTGCACCTAAGATTTTATCTTTGCCGGGAACCGTAAGTACCTTAATAAAACCTTGAGTTTCACCGTCTGCAATTGCGCGGTCTAATTCTTTTAGCTGAAATAGACTAATTTCATAAGCAATTTGTTGCTGTTTTGCTTGCTGTTCGTTGAGTCCAACACGGGCTACTTCAGGATAGCTATAGGTTGCGGCAGGGATCACCGAGTAATCTGCGGCAAAGGTTTTAAAGCGGCCAAACAGTGCATTTACTGCTGCATACCATGCTTGATGAGCTGCAAAATGGGTAAATTGATAGGGACCTGCGACATCTCCCACGGCATAGATGTTCGGATAATTAGTCTGTAGTTTGCGGTTGACTGCTATGGTGCCCTGTGGCGCGAGCAATAAGTCTAGCGCTTCAAGGCCAAAGCCTCGGGTATTCGCGGTTCTGCCTAGGGCTAAAATAACTTTATCAAATACCAGTTGTTGTTGCTGTCCATCTTTTTCTAAGATGACGCTTTGTTCGCCGTTATGTTGGATAAATTGGGTCGCTTTCCACCCCAAGTACAAGTGGATACCTTCTTTGGTAAATTGTTGTTCGATGATAACACTGACTTCAGGATCTTCACGAAGCAATAAATGCTCGCCCATTTCAACTTGACTTACCTGTGAACCGAGCCGAGCAAAACTTTGGCTGAGCTCGCAGCCAATTGGACCTCCGCCCAAGATTAATAAGCGCTGCGGCAATTCAGTTAACTTCCATAAGGTATCAGAGCTGAGATAGTCGATGTTTTCTAAGCCTGCAATTGCAGGAATCAGTGGGCGGGCCCCCGTCGCTATCACAAGGTTTTTTGTGGTGAGCCGCTGCCCATTTATTTCAACCTCCCATGGGCTAACAATGCGAGCTTCTCCCTGTAAACACTCAACGCCCAAATTCGTGTAACGTTCGATGGAATCATGCGGTTCGACTTGTTTTATGACTCTGTGGACTCGCTGCATGACTTCTGCAAAATTTGCCTTGGCGGTTACTTGTTGATAGCCAAAGTGCTGCGCCTGTTGCGCTTGGTATGCAAACTTGGCGCTACGGATTAACGCTTTGGAGGGGACGCAACCGGTATTTAAGCAGTCGCCTCCCATTTTATGTTTTTCTATTAGAGTCACTTTCGCTTTAACTGCTGCTGCAATATAAGAACTCACTAAACCACCAGCACCAGCACCAATCACGATGAGGTTATTGTCAAATTGCTTGGGTTTGGCAAAGCGAGCGTATAGTCGTTGCTGTTTATAACGCTTGATCAAAGCTTGGCTGATATAGGGCAGTAAACCAAGCAGGCTAAACGCCAATATTAGAGAAGGGGATAATATCCCAGCTAAGCCATCTAATTTAGCCAGTTCAGTGCCAGCATTTACATAGACAAGAGTTGCCGGAAACATGCCGACTTGGCTCGCCCAGTAAAAAGTACGCAAGGGCAAGGTCGTGAGTGCCATCACTAAGTTGATTAAAAAAAATGGGAAAATAGGAATCAAACGTAAACTAAGTAAATAAAAGGCTCCTTCCTTTTCAATGCCTTGATTGATTCCTTTTAATTTGTGGGTATAACGGCGTTCTAAACTGGTTCTTAATAGATAGCGGGCCACGATAAAAGCAAGGCTTGCTCCGATGGTGCTGGCAAATGACACGAGGATCACTCCATTTACCACGCCAAATAAGGCGCCGGCTAATAGCGTTAATAACGCCGCGCCGGGAACCGAAAAGGCAGTCACTAAAACATAAAGCAGAAAATAGCCAAGCAAAGACCAGGTGTAGTGTTGCTCAACGATGGTTTGTAATTCTGCTTGTTGCTGCTTAATCGTGGAAAAGCTCAACCATTGCCCTAGGTCAAACCAGCTTGCTGTTGCTATTATCAAGGCGAGGATGACAACTACAACCCATTTATTTTTATTCATATTTTGCTCTATGGTAAGTGCTTATCCCTAATAGACCCTTAACTGAATGATATTCTTTCACTCGGATATTTGGCTGAGATAATCAATAATAAAATCTAGAACCTGTGATGCTTGGTTTAAATCAAGTACTGGTAAAGGTGCATGAAGGGCCTCATTGCAGCTTAGGGCAATAATATTGGGGTCGTTAGGGTAGAGTAGCGCTTTACCGAGTGCCGGACGATGAACTTCAATTTTATCGATGTTACTTTCCCGATAGCCTTCCACCAAAACCAAATCACATTGTTGCCATTGTACCCATTGTAGTTGTTGTTCTAGCTGCTCGCTCTGATGCTGCTGACTAAAGTGATAACGTTGCTGAGGACAAGCTAGAATTACTTCGTTGGCACCACTGTTAAATAAACGATGACTGTCTTTACCGGGTCTATCCAAAAGGATTTCATGGTGACTGTGTTTTATCACGGAGACTCGCAAATCTCGTTGCTTTAACAAAGGTAATACCTGGCAGAGTAAACTGGTTTTTCCACTGCCACTATAACCCGCCAAGCCTAACACTGGTTTGGGCCATTTTTGTCTCATTGAACCTGTCCTGAAAGGGTTTCGATCTAGCTTAGCGAGGCGGAGGATACTTTTCGAGTTTAATTTCTGTCGGAATTTACCATTCACTTTCGATAAGTAGTTTTAAACTGCTTAAAAAACATTAAACTGAGCGCTGCATAAAACTTAATAAGGAATGTTGGCTTGCTTGGTCGTTTATTGCCGATAATTGTTGTGATGATTGCCTTTTCGGTAAAAGCGCTAGACTTTGACTATCAAGGACTCGATGGTTCACTGAAAGACAATGTGAAGGTTTACCTTGAGGCGCAAACTTTCCCCGAGAATAGTAGTGATCGACGCATCATCAGCGCCAGTACTGAACAAACTAAAAATGCTTTACGTGCTTTAGGTTATTACCAAAGTAAAATTTTGGTAAGCCGAACCGATGAGGAGCGATTTTTGGTGGCGGTAGAGGTGGGAAAACCGTTGCTGGTCAATCAATTGAACATTGATTTAACTGGTGCTGCAACGCGTGATAGTCGTTTTAAAAAAGTAATTGTAAACAGTGGATTGGTAAAGGGGCAGTCGTTTTCTCATGTTGCTTACGATAACTTGAAAGCAGAGTTAAATCGTCTGGCTTCTCGTTATGGCTATTTTGATGCGGCTTATAGCCAGGCTGAGATTAAAATTAGTATCAAGCAGAATACTGCCGATATTTTTCTGAGTTACGACTCTGGTCCGCGTTACCATTTTGGCGATATTATTTTTTCCAATCCTGATTTACCTCAGCAAATGTTTGCCAATCTTGCTGATTTTAAGCAAGAGGATAAATATGATGCAAAAAAGGTGGGCCAATTTAATCAGCGTTTAGGGGAAACTGACTATTTTCAGCTGATTTCGGTGCGACCGGATCTGGATAATCGTCATGAGCAACAGATTGATCTGTTGGTTGACTTGGGCTTGAAGCCCAGAGACACCATTGAAGTGGGAGGCGGGATCACCACCGACATAGGACCTCGAGTTCGTTTGAAATGGAATCGACCTTGGGTCAATGACAAGGGGCATAGTCTTAGCTTTGAGCTGGAAGCGGCCCAACCGAAGCAGAGTGCATTGTTTGTTTACCGTATTCCTATGAACAATCCGGTGGATGATTATCTCGATATCCAAGCGGGATATCTGCTTGAAAAAACCAATGATACCGAGAGTGACAAGATTGTGATTTCTACCACCCGCCAATGGAGTTGGGATAATGGTTGGACTCCGTCGGTTTTTGTAAAATGGCAGCATGAAGAATATGTGCAGGCCAATCAGCAATCGGTTAGTAATTTGGTATTACCTGGGGTTAATTGGGCTAGGCTGCGCACTCGAGGCGGTCTTGACCCTTATTGGGGAGATAATCTACAAGCCAGTATTGAAGTTGGACACCCTTACTGGGGTTCTGACGTCGAGTTGCTGCGGTATACCTCGTTAGCCAAGTGGTTACGCGCATATCAAAAGCATCGCTTGTTATTGCGTGTGGATTTAGGTGGGGTGTTAGTCGACAACCTTAGTGATGTTCCAGCCTCGATGCGCTTTTTTGCCGGTGGAGACCAAAGTATCCGTGGTTATGATTACAAAACCATTTCGCCTACAAATAACCAAGGCCAGTTGATTGGGGGAAAATACCTAGTCACTGGTAGTGCTGAATACAATTACCAATTTGCCAAGAATTGGCGAGTCGCCACTTTTGTTGACGCAGGTACCGCAACGAATGACTTTTCTGAGCCAACATCTGTTGGGGTTGGCATGGGGATCCGCTGGATCACTTTAATCGGTCCTTTACGTGTCGATATCGCTAAGGGTTTGCAAAATGAATCCGATCCCTGGAGATTGCATTTCTCTATAGGTCCCGATTTATGATCTTTAAATGTATTAAGTTTGTGGTCATCGCCGTGAGTGCGGTGCTTTTTAGTTTGATTATTGCGCTATCATTTAGTCCAAGTACCGAGTGGTTGTTAGTGCAAGTGTCGAAGGCCGTCGATGGTTTAACGATCCTTCAGCCTCAGGGCAATTTCTATCAAGGTATTCAAGCTCGGCAAGTGGTTTGGCAGCAACCAGGTTTGACTGTACAGTTAAACCAGCTCAAGCTTGGCTTTGATTGGGTGTGCATTAGTCAAACCCAGCTCTGTATCGATCACTTGGATACAAGCCGTATTAGGCTTGATCTTGATTCCGAGGTGATGGCGGCTAGCGTGTCGACCACTGAGCCTGCACCAAGCACTTCGCCAATATGGACGCCGCCAGTTCCTTTTGTTTTACAGCGATTGAATGCAGGGGATGCCTTACTCAATCTAGACGGGGTCGCGCTTAGCTGGCATCAGTTGGATTTGCGGGCAAACTGGCAGCACCAGACGATCGAGCTTGAGCAATTATTGCTAGAGCAATGGGCAGTCGTTCTGCCAGAATCTCAGCTTAATACTACTTCAACTCAGCCAAATAGCTCGCCGCTCCCCGATACATTGACAATATCATTACCCGATATTAGCCTGCCTTATCAGGTGAATGTGAAGCAACTTCGTTTTAGTCAGGGGCGGGTCAATGACGGTCAGAATGACTACCTGTTTCCTGAGTTGACACTCGCCGCGACAGTCGGTTTTTCATCGGTAGATATTCAGGCGCTGCACTTACTTAGCCCTTGGGGCGAGTTAGACCTGAGTGGTCGTCAGGGTTTTCAAGCGAGTTTTGCTTCACAATTAATCGGCTCTTGGAAGATGCAAGTAGAGCAGCAGCCACTTGACATCGAATTTTCGTTACACGGCGACGGTACTGATTTAGTCAGCGATATTCACAGTCGTGGTTGGTTGGCCGCAGAGCTACAGTTACAGAGCGCTTGGCTTAAGCCAAATATTCCTTTCCAATTAGACGCCAAGTTGCAACAGAAATTTCCATTATTGTCCGAGCAACTTTCACTGGCCAGTTTCAAGCTTCATGCCGAAGGCGGACTCAAGCAGTATCATTTACAATGGCAAAGTGAGCTTTCGGGTTTACAGGACTTGTGGCTAAACGGGAAAGTGACAGGAAATTTAAGCCAAATAGAACAGTTTTCAATGCTTGGTGAATTGTTGGATGCGCCGCCGGAAAATTCGTCAACAGTGGCGCCAGAATCGACAGCGAAGCCTAAATCTCTGGGCGGGTTTCAGTTACAAGGTTCGGCATCCTGGCAAGCTCAGTTGCAAGCCAAGGTTTCGCTCAATATAGAGCAATTAGCGCTTCATCATTGGTTGGCCCTAAGTGAAGAGTTTGCATTACCTAAAATAGATGGCAAGCTCAACGCGCAGCTCAGTGAGCAACAATGGCAAGTCTCTCAAGCCGATTTTACTGGCCTTTGGTTTGAGCTACCCTTAAGCACATCATTAACGGCTGAGGGAAACCTGAAGGGGCAAACTAACCAAGGCCATTTAGACTTGCGTTTGGGTCACAGTCAATTACTTGCCGACGTAAATCTTGTCGGTGATAAACTACGCTTGAACAGTACTCTAGATACCCCCCAGTTGGCAGAACTGCCTTGGTTGAGTGGGGGGCGCGCAGGCTTAAATTTAAAACTGAAAGGGCCGCTTCATCAGCCTTTCATCGATTGGGCCTTGCAAGCCGATGATATTGAAACTAAGCAGCTTGGTCTCGATTCACTCAGTAGTAAAGGTCAGTTGAATTTAGACTCGGGTTTGACGGGAAAATTTGGTTTGAATTTGTCCCGATTGACGTTAGCAGAGCAGGTAATTGACAATGCCAGTATCAACTATAGTAGTGACAAAAGTCATCAGCAGTTAGCCCTTAAGCTTGAGCAAGTTGCTCGTAAATTAAGTATGTTATTGCAGGGTCAAGGAGATTTGCAGCAATGGAATGGGCAAGTCAGTGATGCTGATATAGAAGCGGAGCTGGGGACTTGGTCTTTGTCTCAGCCGATTGATTTAACCTTGGTTGAGGGAATAGCCACCGTTGGTGCTCATTGCTGGAGTAAGCGACCGAGCCAGTTGTGTTTGAACGCGCCCTTAAGCAGTGATGGGAATAGTACACTCGATTTAAGTATTGAACAGTTCGATTTTGCCAGCCTTAAATTGTTTATGCCGGAAGGACTAGCATTAGAAGGCCGCGCCTCCTTGCACCTCGATTCTAGCTTGAATCGATGGCGACCCAAAAAAGGGAAACTTAAGCTCAAATTTTCACCGGGTCGCATGCTAAGGCATCATGAAAACGAAAACTTAAGTTTGGCGTATCAACAACTGGATCTGAGCGCGGATCTCGAAAACCAGCGCTTACGTTGGCAAGCACGCTTGTCATCGGAGCAATTAGGAACGATTCGCTCTCAGGGGAATGCCGATTTGCTACGTGATGGTGAGCTTGCAGCCGAGCTTCGCTTAGAAGATCTGCAGCTATCTCCCTTGTTACCTTTTGTTGAAGCGTTGAATCATTTGTCAGGCCAGGTGAATGGAACTGTGAGCGTCGCGGGCAAACTTAAATCACCGAAGTTGCAGGGAGAAATTAAGCTTGTCGAAGGAGTAGTCAGTGGCCCCGATATTCCTTTAACGATAGAGCAGCTGCAAAGTCGTCTGATCTTTAATAATCAAACGGCAAGTTTAAATGGCAGTTTTCGTAGCGATGGCCGAGATGCAACTTGGCAAGGTCGATTTACATGGCCAAATGACAAATTACTCGGTGACATCGACTTTACCGCCGATAAACTGTTAGTCAATGTTGATCCTTATGCAAACCTTGTTGTTTCGCCAAATATAACGGTGGCTATTAGCGATAGTTTGATAGCTGTTGGTGGCACGGTTAGGGTGGATGAAGGCGAAATAAAAGTGAAGTCTTTACCTGAGTCAGCGGTAACTGAGTCAAATGATGCGATGGTGATGGAAGAGCAGAGTGGGACTCCGACCACCAAGCATACCTCTTTGGATGTGACGGTTACCTTGTCCGATAGTTTGAGTTTACAAGCTCTTGGATTAGATACTCGCTTGCAGGGGCAGTTAAATTTGAAACAACAGCCCACAGAGCCTTTGATTGCAAATGGACGGATTGAACTCGTTGACGGTAAGTTTATGGCTTATGGTCAAAACCTTATCATAGAGAAGGGTTGGTTAATGTTCACCGGACCTTTAGATCAACCTTACTTAGATTTTCAAGCTATCCGAAATCCCGCCACAATTTCAGACGATGTTACGGTGGGCGTCAAGGTTGTCGGTTTGGCCGATGCGCCTCAAGTCAACTTATACTCTGATCCTGCGATGTCGCAGAATGAAATGTTGTCATATTTGTTACGTGGACGTGCGTTAGGCGATAACGAACAAGATAGTAATGCTCTCTCTGCAATGTTGTTGAGCGCTGGGGTTAATCGTGCTGGTGGTTTGGTTGGCAATGTTGGGAATACTCTGGGGGTTAAAGATTTGTCCTTAGCGACAGCAGGCTCTGGTAGTGCTACTCAGGTTGAGGTAAGCGCTTATATATTACCCGGAGTGCAGGTCCGTTATGGGATGGGAGTATTTGATCCGGTGAATGAATTGACCGTGAAGTATGAGCTATTACCGAAGTTGTTTATTGAAGCCTTCTCTGGCCTAAATAGTGCCTTGGACATCTATTATGAGTTTCATTTGGAGTAAAAAACAAAATGGATCCAAGCCAATATAAGTAGATATTGGCTTGGGTTAAAGAGCCGTCTAGTAGAGTAGGCTAAAGTACTTACGTCTAAATTGAGAGGCCAGAGGATCACCATTTAAGGTCGCCAAAATATCTAAAAAGTTCTTTTTGATCTGACCATCGAGACTTTCTAGGTTTTTTTGTAATATGCTAAACAATAATTCTAAGGCCTCTTGGTTACGCCCTGCTTGTGAATATTGAATGGCTAAGTTTAAGCGGATCTGTTCATTATCTTCAGGGCTGTTTATTTTCGCTTCCAAGGCCTTTATTTCCGGGCTGTCGGCAGCTGCTTGCAATAATTCCAATTGGCTTTTTAAAGCGTGATAATCGGCTTGTTGCTCTTCTAAAGGCAAACCATTTAATAGTCGTTCGGCTTCTTCTGTCTGCTGATTATTTAACAAGGCTTGGATCAATACTAAGATGATGTCGTTGCGTTGCGGAGCAAGTTGATGCGCTTGACGAATCTGCATTAAAGCTTCGACGGGTTGTTCTTCTGCTAACAGAGCCTTTGCCTTATTGAACAGTTGTTCTTCAGGGGGAGGCAGATAACGACCAATGGTTTCACTAATCACTTCAGGGGCGGGGATCTCAGCGAAACCGTCCACTGGGCGTCCTTCTTTTAAAATAACCACGGCGGGTGCTTGAGTCACTCCCAGCTGTTGAGCCAATTGGGCTAATTCATCCATGTTCAAGCGCGCCAAAATAAAGCTAGCGTCGCTTTGTTGGTGAATATTTTGTAATAATTGGAATAGTGCTTCACATTGAGGACTAGCGGGTGACCAAAAATGAACCACCACGGCTTGATTGAATGACCCTTCTATTAATACTTGTTGGGCGTTTTCGAAACTAATATCGATAACAGATGTACTCGGCTGCATAGTGTTTCCTAAAAATTATTTAAGCTTAATTTGGTGATTAATCGCTAGTTTTTCAAGTCAAAGACCAAGATTAGCAAATTAGCGATAATAATGCGGAAATTTAACAGGTAAACTAAGCATCTGTTCAATTTACTCTAACAGGACGTGATGGAATCTTTGTCGTTAGGCGATCTTACAATTTTATTGGTCGAACCATCTAATATGCAGCGCAATATCATACGCACTCGTTTTCACGAAGCGGGCATTGATAACTTTTTAATGGCTGAAAACTGCCAACAAGCGGTGAACTTGGCAATTCAGAGTGCCCCCGACTTAGTCGTAAGCTCGATGTACTTTATGGATGGCACCGCGACGGATTTAGTGCAACAGTTACGCGCTAACGACTTAAGCCGTGATATCGCCTTTATGTTGATTTCGAGTGAAGCCTGCCACCATACCCTAGATGCGATTAAACAGGCAGGGGTGATAGCAATTTTACCGAAGCCTTTTGAATTTACTCATTTGTTAGCCGCATTACAGGCGACGATTAGTTACATAGAACCGGATGCTTCTTATCTGGCTAATATTGATTATTCAAGCAAACGAATTTTGGTGGTCGACGATAGCCAAACCGCGCGGCGGCACATTTCTAAAGTGCTGGAAAACATCGGTATTCGTCAGGTGCTGGTGGCTGAGCACGGACAACAAGCCTTAGCTTTGCTTGAACAGCATCCAGTTGATTTAGTGATTACTGATTACAATATGCCGGTGATGGATGGGGCGGCTCTAATTGAGTCTTTGCGACAGCATCCAAGGTTTTGTGATATTCCTGCCTTGATGGTGACATCGGAAAATAATGGCGCGAAGCTTGATGGAGTTCGTCAAAGTGGTGTCTCAGCTTTAGTCGATAAGCCTTTTGATATTGATGTTGTCAAACAAGTCTTAGCGAGCTTGTTTGACCATCAATAAGTGATTCCGCCATTATTCGAAGATCTGATCACCCATTTGATCGATGAAAGTTTTACATTTATGCACCGCCAGTTCTGCTGCATCTTCAGCGCTGGCGCAGGTATCGGAGCGGATAAAATGATGTTGTTTTACTTCATCAGCAATGGTTTTGCTAATCATTGCTGAGACACGATACTGACCATTGGCTGACTGTGGGCAGGCGGCGATAATAAAACCTTTATATTCTTGCTCAGGGTAGCTTTTGGCTGGTGTGGGTGTAGATTCAAATAATTTCTTAAATGCCGAAAAAATACTCATCTTAGTGAATTTCCTAAAATTAAACTAAAAATATTAGTGCGACGGCGCGTTTAGCCCTCACCCTAAGGTATGATGCATGATAACGAGCATCTCATCTTAAGCGCAATGGAATTACCGTGATATTAGAGTTTATTTCATCCCAGTTTAGTCAATTTAGCGGTCTATCGACCATCTGCCTATTGTTGTTAGTGATTTTGCTTTATATACAAAGGCAGCTTTCTCGACGTTCGATGAAGGAACAATTCGCTGGATTGAAATTACAGCTTGAGCAAACGAGTGCTCAATTAGTTACCACGGGCCAAGCTTTGGAAGACGCGACTATAAGTCTTCATCAGCAACAGTTAAAGAATGCAGCTTGTGAAAATGAACTCCATCATTTACGCGAGTTGTCAGAGCAATTTCAAGCTAACCAACAATTGTTACAACGCGAGCAGCAACGCTGTGCGCTGTTGCAACAAAAAGACCTTAACTTACAAGATCGGATCCGTTACCTAGAACAGAGCGAAGCTCGAGTGAGTGCTCAGTTTGAGCTGTTAGCTAACAAAATTTTCTCGGAAAAAGGTCAAGAATTACAACAACAAAGTAAGCAAAGTATCGAAGCGGTATTGCAACCTTTAAAACAACAGTTAGACGGTTTTAAACAACAAGTTCAAAGCAGTTATGAGAATGAAGCCAAACAGCGACATTCACTAAAAGATCAAATCGTCACTTTGCAACAACTCAATCAGCGAATGAGTGATGATGCGGTAAAACTAACTAAAGCACTTAAAGGCGATAATAAACAGCAAGGGGATTGGGGAGAATTGATCCTCGAGCAAATTTTGCAATCTTCTGGTTTGCGAGAAGGTTATGAGTACCACACTCAAGTGATGGGGGTAAACCAACACGGCCAGAAAATAAAACCCGATGTTGTGGTTAAATTGCCGAATGACAAAGCGGTGATCGTCGACTCAAAAGTCAACCTTGTGGACTATGAGCGCTATTTTAATAGTGAAGACAAAGAGCAGCAGCGTAGTGCTTTAAAGGCACATGTTAAAAGCCTACGTCAGCAAATTATTGGTTTAAGTAAAAAAGATTACCAAACCTTATATCAGCTGAACTCTTTAGATTACGTATTACTATTTGTGCCGATTGAAGGTGCCTACCTTAGCGCGCTGGAGCATGATCCCCTGTTAATTAAGTTTGCGATTGAAGCCAATATTTTGCTAGTGAGCCCTAGTAGTTTGATGGTTGCCTTGCGAACCATTCAGAATTTATGGCGCAGTGAACATCAACAACAGAATGCACAAATCATTGCGCAACGCGCTGGTAAGTTATTTGATAAGTTTGTCGCTTTTACTGAAGATTTAACGACACATGGCCAACAAATACAGCGAGCTTCTGATAGCTATCACAGTGCGATGAATAAACTTAGCTCAGGCAAAGGCAACTTGATTAGGCAGGCTCAACAATTGAAAGACTTACAAATTAGTTCAAGCAAATCGCTAGCGGATAATTTTTTGGAAAACAATAAATTGTCAGATGAAGGGGCGTGAGGGTAGCACTGCCAAGTATTCGTATTGGCAGTGCTTTGAATGTTACTCTACATCGCTGGTCGGTGTTCTATAGAGCTGAATATTTGTGAAGATTGGGCGGCACATTCAATCGTTAATTGATTGTGATTGAGTGTTAATTGTACTCCAGATAATCGTTCAAGGTAGCAGCGTGATTCCAGTACGAAATGTTCTAACGAGATGGTGAGTTCTTGGGCTGGCCCGCGATTGACGACCACAATACTGTGTTGACCAGGTATCCAACGTAGATAGACCCAGATGTCAGCTTGTTCTGCAAGACTTATCAGATCCCCCTGTTGTAGTTCTATACGCTCTTTACGCAATGCGATTAAGCTTTGGTAATGCTTGAACAGCTTGTGATCCCATTGATCTTGATCCCAAGGGAAGCAGCGACGACAGTCTGGATCGTTGCCACCAGTGACTCCCACCTCGTCCCCATAATAGATAGACGGTACACCGATATAAGTGAGTAAAAGCGTTACGGCGATCTGCTTCAGTTGACGATTTTCTTTGACTAGATGTAAAAATCTTGGGGTATCGTGACTGTCTAATAAATTATATTGGGCGAGTTGATTAGCAAATGGGATTGAGGCTCGGGCCTCGGCAAGCCAGGTTGCTAAATCGACTCCGCTTAGGTGAATTGGTGCATGTCTTGGTACGTCGGTGTCGGTGAGAAAGGCAACCACAGGATGGCAAAATCCATAATAATTCATCGCGCCGTCTTGTTGTTCGCCTTGTAACCATTGGCTAGCTTCTGAAAAATGCTCTCCGATCATATAGGCTTGTGGGTTGGTTTGTTTAATCGCATTTCTAAATTGGCGGATGTGATGCGCGTTATTTAGGGCGCTGTTGTGTTCACCGAGCATGTGTGCCACATCAAAGCGCCAACCATCAATTTGATAGGGCGGTTTGAGCCAATGTTTAAGCATGGCGTCTTTTCCAGAATAGATCGCTTGCTGAACTTCTGGCTCAGCAAAATTCAGCTTAGGCAGACTGGTAATCCCCTTCCAAGACCAGTAGTGGCCGTCGTTATCAAAATGATACCAATTACGATAGGGAGAGGAGGGATGATTATAAGCGCCGTTTTTGCCTTGTTGATAGAAGTCGATCCAAGGGTGTTGATTCGAGGTATGATTTACAACAGCATCGAGCATTAACTTCATATGTCGTGTTTTTAAGGCTGCGCTTAATGATATTAGCGCCTTGTTTCCGCCAAAGTGAGGTTCAACTTGCCAGTAATCAACGCAGTCATATTTATGGTTGCTGGGGGAAGCAAATATTGGATTCAGGTAGAGGGCGGTGACTCCCAGTTGTTGAAGATAATCGAGTTGTTGTTCGATGCCTATTAAATCGCCACCGTAAAATTCGGTAGCGCCGGTTCCTGAGTGAGTTTTTGCTACTGGCTCTCCCCATTGTTTTTGCACCACAGGCCGACCATCTTGGTGATATTGATAGGTATCGGCGGACGGGGTTATGTCGGGTTTGCCATTGGCGAACCTTTCAGGAAATATCTGATAAAAAACCTGTTGTTTGACCCATTCAGGAGGCTGAGCATCAGAATGAATTTTAAAGTGATAATGTTTTTGAGGAAGGCGCACCGACTCACCTGCCGCATGCAGATAGACTTGTCGATCGCTATACACAAATTTAAAGCAGTAGAGAGTATGGGGAGCATGAACACTCATCGGAATTTTAACTTGCCATTTTAGCCAAGAGCCACTGGTTGAGCAGGGCTGCATGTCCATGAATAGTTCCTCATGGTCTGGCTCAATTCGAATCAGGAGTTGTTCATATTGCTCTGCTGGATCAGTATACAAGGTAATGAGGTAATGCTCGGCTTGTCGAACGACTTGGCTTTGCGGATGAAATCTAAAACTTGTCATATCTATACCTCGCTGGTTTGCAATCTTGCTTCGTTCGATTCGTTGTCAAACAACAGATTGAGCTTAACACTGTAAATTTACTAATGATTTATGAGTCATTTGGCTTGTTCAAAGCTTGCTATTTCCTGGGGAGTCAAGGTTCTATATTCACCCGGTGCAAGTTGTTCATCGAGCTTTATTTGCCCAACTTGCCAACGATGTAAACCAAGCACTTTATTCCCTAAAGCGGCAAACATACGTTTTACTTGATGATATCGTCCTTCGGTAATTTGTAGGTCAACTTCTGTTGCACTGAGTGGCTCAACTAAAGCGGGTTTGGTTAATTTATCTTCACCACGCAACAAAATACCTTGTCGAAGTTGCTCTAAATCCTGCAAACTGAGCGATTCTGCTAGTTGGACTCGGTACGCTTTATATTTCCCACTGTTGGGGCTAGTGACGCGATGGGACCATTGTCCGTCAGTGGTAAGCAGTAGTAAGCCACTGGTATCTAAGTCTAAACGTCCGGCTGCATGGAGTGGAACGGGTGCAGCGGTGGTAATTAAAGAGAGCGCACTTGGATGACCGGCTTCCGCGGCAGTACTCAGGTAGCCCGTGGGTTTATGGAGCATGAAATAATGCTGAGAGATTAAGCTTAATGGTTGACCATCTAGATGTACTTGTTGCTCCGCATACAGCGTTTGTTGTGCTTGTACCTTCAATTGGAGGTCAATTGTCACTCGCTTATTTTTGATTAGTTTTTTAGCATCACTGCGGGAAATGGACATTGCTTTTGAAAGGTATTTGTCTAATCGACAAGGGTATTTCATAATGGCCCTAATATAAGCATAAATGAGGATATTAACGTTAAATTGGCTATGACAACAAACGCTTTATGCCGCTCAGATATTGAATTATTGGGCAATATTGTAACCAAGCAAGTGACCCTTCGTTATTTTAGCGATGGGACTGCTATCACTCAATTTGACTTGTTGGTAAAGAAAAAAACGAAACCGCCAGCCAAGGAACGTGTAGATGTGTTCACGGTTACTGCACGCGCAGATGAAGCGGAGCGCTTAAAACAATATGCCAAAGCCGGAGATGGGGTGGTTGTCAAAGGGCGACTTAGATATCAAAAAGACTCTGAAGGGCGGATTATTAGCGCCATAGAAGCAGAACAACTAAGTTTTATTGGCGCGCCTACCCAGTTGTACTGGAACAAGTTAACCTTAGTTGGCCAATTGCTTAGTAAGTCTTCATTACGTCAGAGCGTGAATAACCAAAGTTATTTAAAGTTACAGCTAGCCACTGATGACGCGGAACCGTCACAGCTTACCAGCTGCAATCTGTGGGGTTACCCCGCAGAATTAGTTGATAAGCAATCGAATGTAGGTGACAAGCTAGTGATTGACGGTAGTCTAAAGAAAGCTTTTGCCGAAGACTTGCTCATTTCTCCGGTGCTGGTCGATGGTCATACATGTGTTTTGATCAACCAGTTCTAGTAAGCTTTTAATATCTCGCTGTGGTAATCGTTTATATTAATAACAAGACCTTGTTTTGCGATTGCCTCATCAAGCTGCTGTTCGGATAAATTCAGTTCAGTTAGCATGAGAGTGTTGTCGTCAAGTTGCCAAATTTGACGGCTTCCCTGATAGCTAAACTTGATTGCAGTGAAGGCATTCAATTCAGCTCGATCACAAGCTTGCACGAGAGAAGACATCTTTCGATTAATTTTGTTTAGTTCTTGTTTTAAATTCCAAATATAGACGACCTCATCAAACCAAGGCTGATTTTTGCAATAGCGAACGATTGGAAACATCGACACCACTGCGCTCACGACTCCAAGCAGATTGAATATAAAATTATCATCATTCTTAGAAAATAAGTAAATCCAACAACTTGACCAAACTAAGCTTAAGATAATTAATACCGTAGATATGCCAAAGTAGCAGTATCGGGAGCGAGTCTGATAACGTTGTTTGTCTACTGGTTTTAGTTGCATTATTGTTCCTTCAACGATATTTAAAGAGAATGATTCTAATAAATTATTAGTCATTATATATGACCAAACCGTGACTTTTATATCGCTATTTTTGATGATTTAAAAAAACTATCAATTATTCCAAATTCTCTAGTTTTCAGTTTGTTAGTTAGCAACTATGATAAACTTATAGTTTCCTCTTTTATATTGTTAACAAGGAATATTTATGAAGCGTTCCAAGGAAATAGGCCGCATATCTTCGGTGTTAGGAATGATGCTTTTGTCAGTCTTTTTTGTGAGTGGCTGCGATAACGCACCACCTCCAGCACCAAAGGTCATAGCAAAGGTTAAAGTTTTAGAAGTGACCACCAGAGAAGTCAGACCAAGTAACGAATTTGTTGGCAGAACTGAAGCCACCCAAGATATTATTTTAAAAGCAAAAATTAGAGGTGAATTAGTAAAAATTAATTTTGTTGAAGGGAGCATTGTCGAAAAGGATCAGTTGCTTTTTGAAATTGATCCTGAGCAATATACTACCGCGCTTAACGCTTCAAAAGCTTTAGTGGCTCAAGCGAAAGCTGCATTTGATACCGCGGTTCTCAATTTTAAACGCGGTGAAGGTTTAATTAAAGATAACTTCATCAGTCAATCTGATTACGATAATTTATTATCGAAAAAGCTTCAGGCTGCCGCTGCATTACAGAGTGCCCAAGCTGATTTAGACAATGCCAAGCTAGAACTTGGGTATACCAAGATATATGCGCCATTTACCGGACGGATTAGCCGTTCAGCTGTTTTTACCGGAGATTTGATTGTGCCGGAACAAACTGAATTGGCGAGTTTGGTGCAAATGGAACCTGTTTGGGTAAATTTTCAAATCCCAGAGAAAACTATTATGGCTGCGCAACGTGCCCATAAATCGATATCTACACCTTTCAAATTGGGAGATTTCCCAGTCAAAATGCGTTTCCCTGATGGCAGCATGTATCAAGAAACGGGCAAGATGGACTTTGTGGATAATCGGGTCGATGCAACGACGGGTACTTTGGCGATTCGCGCCGAATTTGCCAATAAAGATGATCTGGTGGTGCCGGGCTTGTATGTCACGGTGATCATTGAGTCACCTAATATGCAACAAGTGATGCTGATCCCGCAGCGTGCGGTTCAAGAAGATCAACAAGGTCGATATGCATTAATTGTGGATAAACAAAATATAGTTCAACGAAAAAACCTTGAGTTAGGGGAACGTTACGGGATTGACTGGGAAGTGAAAAACGGATTGGACAAAGGGGATTTAGTCATCAGCGAGGGCTTACAAAAAGTTCGTATTGGTGCTGAAGTCGAACACGAGATGGATACTATCCAGCCTTTCACTGAAGCTCAATCTTAAGGAGTCGGTGATGATTAGTAAGTTTTTTATTCATCGACCCAAATTTGCCTTTGTTATTTCTATTGTTTTAACTTTGGCTGGCTTGTTGTCGATCCCGGTATTACCGGTTGCTGAATTTCCCAATATTTCTCCGCCTTCCGTTTCGGTGACGACCAGTTATCCTGGTGCGAGTGCCGATGTGGTGGCAGACACTGTGGCCAAGGTTATTGAAGCCGAAGTTAACGGCGTTGAAAATATGATTTATATGGAGTCAAAAGGCGCCAATGACGGCAGTTACTCCTTAAGCGTTACTTTTGAAGTTGGTACCGACGTTGACATGGCGCAAGTGAATGTGCAGAACCGGGTTCAGCAGGCTATGCCTCGTCTACCTTACGAGGTCCAGCGCAGCGGAATTAAAGTTCAAAAGCAAGATCCCAATATTTTGATGATGCTCAACTTGATATCACCCAATGAAGGTTTAGATAATTTATTTCTGAACAACTATTTGGGGATCAACATCAAGGATAACCTTGCCCGAGTGAATGGGGTATCAAAGGTTAGCATTATTGGTGGGATGGATTACTCAATGCGGATTTGGTTAAATCCAGACCGAATGGCTAGTTTAGGTGTTAGCGTTGATGACGCGATTGCGGCTATCGAAGAACAGAATATTCAAGTTGCCGCAGGCCGGATTGGTGCAGCACCTGTGCCCCGGGATCAACAGTTTCAATATACCTTATCCACGAAGGGACGTTTAAGTCACCCCGAAGAGTTTGAAGAAATTATCGTTCGTTCCAATCCGGATGGGAGCGCCGTATATTTAAAAGATATTTCTAGGGTTGAATTGGGGGCGGCAAGCTATGATGCTGAAGCAAAACTGGATAATAAGGACTCAGCATTACTGTTTATTTATCAAACCAGTGGTGCCAATGCTTTAGAAGTCGCAAAAGGTGTTAGAGAAGAACTGGATCGCTTAAGTGTTCAGTTTCCCGAGGATATGGATTACAAAATCCTTTACGACACGACAGAATTTGTTCAAACCTCGATTAATGAGATGTTAGAAACGCTGTTGATTGCGGTGGCTTTGGTTATCTTTGTGGTTTATGTTTTCTTACAAGATTTCAGGCAAACCCTAGTACCTGCTATCGCGATACCGGTCTCATTGATTGGTACCTTTGCATTTCTATTGGCAACTGGCATGAGCATTAATACTGTTTCGTTATTTGCTTTGATCCTTGCAATTGGGATTGTGGTCGATGATGCGATTGTGGTTGTGGAAAATACCACCCGTTTAATGCAAGAAGAAGGTTTGAACGCTGTCGATGCGACTATCAAATCGATGCAAGAAGTGACAGGCCCTGTGGTCGCAACCACTTTGGTACTGTTAGCTGTATTCGCCCCTACCGCTGTGATGCCGGGAATCACTGGACAAATGTATGCTCAGTTTTCCATTACCATTTGTATCTCGGTACTCATTTCTTCCGTGAATGCCTTAACCTTGAGTCCGGCACTATGTGCCTCTTTATTAAAAACCCCTAAAGTTCATGAAAAGGGCTTTCATGCTGTCTTTAACCGCTATTTTGATAAAGCCACTGGGAAATATAGTGGTTTTGTATCGGGGATGGTCAGAAAGTTGTCGATTGTTGGAATTGTTTATGTGCTATTGCTTGGTGCGACTGGCTATTTTGCAACTTCATTACCGACTGGTTTTGTACCGACTGAAGATAAGAAGGCATTTTTTGTAGATGTTCAATTGCCTAATGGTGCATCAATTAACCGAACCAAAGACGTAATTGGCAAAATGGTTGACGAACTCAACCAGTTGGATGGTGTGACTAACGTTATTTCGGCTAGTGGTTATTCAATTATTTCAGGCGCGGTGTCTTCAAATGCGGGGCTTATGGTGGTGATTTTATCCCATTGGGATGAACGTAACGATCCCGCATTAATTGAGTCGAGTATTTTAGCAAAAGCAAATGCTGCGCTGAGTCGTTATGGCGAAGCGCAAGCGATGGGATTTTCGTTGCCGGCTTTACCGGGGGTGGGGACCGTCGCAGGTGTTGAGTTTTATATTCAAGACACCTTGGGGCGAAGTCCTGCGCAATTGGCCAGTGTGATGCGGGCTACCGCAGTAGAAGCCGCAGGCGTTCCGGAACTAGCCGCTGCTTTTAGTACTTATCGTGCGGATGTACCACAACTGTTCGTTGATGTTGATAGACAGAAAGCAAAAGTGCAGGGGGTACAATTGAATAGTATTTTTACCACGCTGCAAACGATGCTAGGCTCTAAATACGTCAATGATTTTAACCGTTTTGGTAAGGTCTTTCGGGTATACATGCAAGCCGAAACTGAATATAGAAACTCTGAACAAGATATTTCTCGTTTCTATATTCGCAATAAGTTTGATGAAATGGTCCCTCTAACAACTTTGGTGACTGTTGAGCCTAAATTGGGGCCGGAGTATATCAACCAATTTAACTTATATGGCGCAGTGAAAATGAATGCTTTCCCAGCACCGGGCTATAGTACAGGGCAAGCGATTGAAACGGTTAAACGAATTGCGGAAAATAGTTTTCCGGTCGGTTATACCTACGAGTGGTCAGGGCAAACTTATCAGGAGTTAAAAGCTGGTAATTTGGCACCGCTTATTTTTTCTCTAGCCCTCATTTTTACCTATTTGTTCTTGGTCGCTCAGTACGAAAGCTGGACGATACCTATTTCAGTGATGCTTGCGGTACCTATCGCGATTTTAGGGGCTTTTGTTTACATTTGGATTATGGGTTCCGATGTGAACTTATATACTCAAATCGGCTTGGTTTTATTGATCGGTTTAGCCTGTAAGAATGCTATTTTGATTGTTGAATTTGCCAAGCAATTGCGAGAAAGCGGTATGACAATTCGAGATGCTGCGGTAAAAGCTGCTCGCCTACGTTTTCGAGCCGTATTGATGACTGCCTTCTCGTTTATTCTAGGGGTGATCCCCTTAGTGATTGCGACTGGTGCAGGGGCGGCTAGTCGCGTGTCTTTGGGTTATGCGGTGATGGGCGGGATGATCGCAGCCACCCTTGTTGGGACTTGTCTGGTGCCCGTTTTTTACGTAATGATGCAAAGTATGAGAGAAAAAGTAAAAGGTAAACAAGACATTATCGAATAATAGTCCAATGACTAACTTAGATAAAAAGCGGAAATCAGTTGATGATTTTCGCTTTTTACCTAGAACACGCGTAAATGAATTTATTTGAAGTGAAGTAAAGCTAAAAATAGTAGGGCTAACGGATTTGAATTATTCTTGCTCGGGGTCGAAGAAATAACAACAGCGAAGTTTAGGGTCGAAATTCTTAATTAGCGCCTGCGGTACGTCTTCCCATTTTACAGTTTGACTAATTTTGACGTCTGACTTACTGAGATCGATGACGCTAGCATTGCTGAAGCTTTTACCTTTTTCTAAAAGTAAAACTCTCGGTTTAAGTTTTTGTTTAGGGTTGCTCGACATCACCATTGCATAAGTTTGATCGGATAAGCTTACTATGGAGCCGGGGGGGTAGATACCTAAAGTATTCATTAACTGCTCTAAGTATAACTTGTTATATTTTGTTCCTGCATACTTATAGAGAAAGGCGAAGGCTTCTTGAGGTGTGAGTTTTTTCTGATTTGGTAAAGGTGAACATAGGTGTTCAAAAGCATCAACAATCGACAGTAACTGAGTGGTTTTATCTAGCTCTTTTGCTTTTAAACCTTTTGGGTAGCCGCTACCATCTAATCGTTCATGATGATTTAGCACCATCGGCAGAATTTCTTTTGGAAATGAACCTGCTTTTTTAATCAGGTCAGCACTAAATTTAGGATGAGTTTCAAAAAAACTCTGTTCTGCGGATTCCCATTCATTGGGTTTTCTGCGGATCTGCTGGGGAACTTTGAGTTCGCCAATGTCATGAACCATCGCCGCAATACACAACATCGAACATTCTTTCTCAGTAAAACCTAAATTCTTGGCCACTAAAGCAGAGAGAACAGCGACATTTACGCTGTGGAAAAAAATATCTTCTTCGCTACTGGGTTCCAAAATAACATAAACACTATGTGGTGATTTAGATTTAAACATCAGTTGTAAAGTGATATTTATTTGTTCGAATATACTGTAATAAGCTTCTTCAGGTTTATTGGTAAATTTAGTCAAGGCCAGACGAAAACTCTCTGAATTACGTAAGAATGCTTTATTCGCACGTTTTTGAGCGTGCCTTAATTCTTCTAGTATTGCTTGTTCCGGATCGATTTCTGCGATTGCTTCTGGTGCTTGCTCGTCGGTCGTAGCCGTGGTCACTAAGTTAACGTTAACGGTTGATTTATTGGGGAAAACTGTAATCACATCTAGGCCTAAAGAACGAACAACAGTTAATTGTTCTTCATTTTTTATTTTGAAGCTATTTCGCATAAAAGGGTGGGCAGTCCAACCAATCGGTAAGCTAATATAATGACCAACCTGTAAGCTGTTGGTGGGGATTTCTACTTTAGACATAAGCCCGTTACATAAATTCCTTTTCCTTATTGTAGTTAATACCTTAGTTTTTATAAATGCTTTAAGCTGTATAATTAGTCGCTTAGCCGAATTAATGACGTTACAATTACCCTCAAGCCGAAAATCTTGGTATAAACCTGCCTCTCTTGCAGGATCGCTCTTAAAATCGAGTACAGTATTTACTGAATGAAAAACAAACATATAACCTTAGCTATTACTGGCGCGTCCGGTGTTATTTATGCTATCCGGGTACTTGAGTTGCTCATCGAAAAGCAATTTACAGTGCATTTATTGATATCTAGTGCGGCAAAGGTCGTTATTGCAACGGAATTAGGCGAACAGTGGCCAACCGCAAAAGATAAAGTAGAACAGTTCATGCAGGAACGTTTTAAAGCTCAAAAAGGGCAAATTTTGTTACCTGGTAAAACGGATTGGTTTTCGCCGGTCGCTTCAGGTTCTGCTGCACCTAAAATGATGTTGGTGTGTCCTTGTAGTATGGGAACTTTGGCATCAATTGCGATGGGCCTATCAGATAATCTGCTGGAGCGAGCTGCTGATGTTGTCATTAAGGAAAAGGGACGTTTAGTCTTAGTGCCGCGGGAAATGCCTTTTTCTGCGATTCACTTAGAAAATATGTTGAAGCTCGCCAGAATAGGGGTTGATATATTGCCAGCTTGCCCTGGTTTTTATCACAACCCACAAAGTATTGAGCAACTCGTCGATCATGTGGCCTCAAGGATCCTCGATCATTTAGGGGTAGATAATCAGCTGGTAGGGCGTTGGGGATATGCTCAATAGAAAACAGGTGTATGTTGTTACACCTGTTTGAGTTGTCAGTTTTCTTCAGAGTTTTCCGTACAATCTTGTTGAATACAGTGCCCATAAAGATAAAGACTATGATTAGTGAGTTGAATACCATTGTTTTTAGCAATGTCGCGCTGGCGTTGCTCGATCACTTCGTCGTTAAATTCGATGACCTTCCCACAATCAAGACAAACTAAGTGGTCATGATGATTTTGAGTATTTAACTCAAATACTGACTTTCCGCCTTCGAAGTGGTGACGCGTAACAATACCTGCATCATCAAATTGATTCAGTACTCGATAAACGGTTGCAAGGCCAATTTCTTCGCCTTGTTCAAGTAGTAATTTATATAAATCTTCGGCACTGATATGCTGGTTATTCGGTGTTTGTAGCAAATCCAGAATTTTCATTCTGGGTAGCGTAATTTTAAGACCCGCTTTTTTTAGTGCGTGATTATTATCAGACATAGGTGATTTTTATCCCTTGCTGTTATCCATTCCATAACTGCCCGTAGTATACGGGCTTACGCACTAAACACAAAGCCCCAAGCTAAAAACTTGCTGCATTGATGTGGGTTAAGCCAGCGAATTTGTGCACTTGGCTTCGTTTTCGCGATGAACCACTACTCGTAGTGACTCGCCGATTACTGATGAAGCTCGCACATAGACTAGCGATGATAGTCACTAGGAAAAACTGACAGGTTTATTCCCGCTATGCCCTCTAACAGTATGCTGTAATAGTTTGTTTCTACATAAGCGCTGCAGATAGATGTGAACTCTTGCAATCAAAGTGGAGCTAAAATGGAACGCTCTGTTAGTTTAACCGCTAATTAGTTTGGCTGAGGTTTTGTTTGTAACGTTTAATGACTTTACGGACATAATCTTGGGTTTCTTGGTAAGGAGGGATCTTAAAACCATAGCGTTTTACGGTATTTTCTCCTGAATTGTATGCGGCAAGCGCTAATTGCAGCGATTGGAACTCATCTAATAACCAGCGAAGATAACGGCTCCCGGCCTCTATATTTTGCTCTGGAACAAAGGGATCGGTGACTGAAAATCGTTTTGCCGTTGCAGGCATTAATTGCATTAAGCCCATCGCGCCACTGCGTGAAACAGCATTGTTTTTATAATTAGATTCAGTTGCAATGATGGCATGGATTAAGGCCGGATCGAGATTGTATCGCTTTGCGGTGTCAATAATCAGTTGTTGATAAGCATTGTTGTTGAGTGGATTTGGGGCCTGTACGATGGATTTTGGTTTTGCAAATGCTTTCGGGGTGCGCATTAACAAACGCCATTTTGAGTCTTTTTTCTCTTGAGAAAAATGCATAACCCCTTGTTGGTCCTGATAAAACCAAACATCGGCATAGCTAGAAAAAGACACTATCAGTGAAATTAATAACAGTAATTTTGGCAATGCTCAACACCTCTAGCCAAAGTTAAGCATAATTATTGCCAATTGTGTTAGTTTATTAAAGAAAAACTGGGCTTTGCCCAGTCACTTAATCTTCTAACTCAGCCAAACACATCTCTTGGTAGACTTGCTGACACCAAGCTTTCACGCGTTCTTGAGTTAACTCCGGCTGGCGATCTTCGTCAATGCCTAAGCCTACAAAATGTTTATCGTCAGCTAAGGCTTTAGATTCTTCAAAATCGTAACTCTCAATTGGCCAATGCCCAACAACGGTAGCACCTTTATTCACGACGATATCGTTGATGGTACCCATCGCATCTAAGAAATACTCAGCGTAGTCTTCTTGGTCGCCGCAGCCGAAGATCGCAACCAGTTTTTCTGAGAAGTCAATTTGTTCCAGGTCAGGGAAAAAATCATCCCAATCACATTGTGCTTCCCCATAATACCAAGTGGGGATCCCTAATAGGATCAGTGAAAATTCATCAATGTCTTCTTTGGTCGACTTGGCGATATCTTTCACTTCAACTAGTTTTTTACCTAACTCTTTTTGGATCATTTGTGCAACGGCTTCGGTGTTGCCGGTGTCACTGCCAAAAAATATACCTACGCTTGCCATATTTTTCACCTGTATTACAAACTATTGATTTATTGAAAATTGACTATTCAATATTTTTTCAATCAATTCACTTCTGCTAATACCTGATTCGTCAGCTAATTGATTCAGTTTTTCGAATAGGTGTTGTTCAACTTTTAATTCTATTCTTTTAAGCCCATTTGCACGATCTCGTTTAAGTTGATTTCGTTTGTTGGCTTTCAATTGATCTTTGCGTTCTAAGGGGTTGGTTCTTGGCCGACCCACTCTTTTTTCGCTCGCAAATAGATCAATTGTGGTTCGATCTGTATTTTGTTTTGCCATTACTTTTAGAAACAACCGTTTAGCCTAAACCACTACCTTCCCAAGATAGCTGAATTAAGCCTTTTGCGACAAAGCCTGCACATCCTAAAAACAATACTAACCATACAACGGCGCGGCCGAAGGGGGGAACATTGCCTTTTTTGAGTACATCTTGAATAGCCATGCCAATAAGAAAAAATAAAATAACAAAGCCAATCGTTAAGGCAAGGCTTTCTATTTGATCGATGTATTGAGCAAACATGGCTATCCTCGGGAGAAAATTCGACGCGCACTATATCACAAAGCACAGCGAGGTGTTAAATATGCGTGCCTAAAAAACGCTCAGTCAAACGATTGAAAGTAGCAGGTTTTTCGGCATGTAGCCAATGTCCGGTCGCCGTTATTACTTTTAATTCAGCTTTGGGGAACTGTTGTACGGTACTGAGTTGCTGCTGACTAACAATATAATCCGAATTTTGTCCTTTGATAAACAAACAAGGCTGATTAAAAACGCCTAAAGGTTCCCAGTCAATAATGTTGTGGTAGCACCGAGATAATCGTTGGACATCAAATAACCAAGTCCAACCATTTTCTGCTTTAATTAAGGACTTAAGCAGAAATTGTCTAACACTTGGTTCATTAATATAGTGGGCTAACAATTGGTCAGCTTCGCTTCGACTGGTTACGGTGGCTACATCAAAGCTGTTTAAACCGCTAAATACCGCCTGGTGGTTATGTTGGTAGGCGACAGGTGCAATGTCTGCCACCACAATTGCAGACACTAGATCAGGGTAAAGCTGGGCGGTGGCCATTGCGACTTTCCCCCCCATCGAATGGCCGACAATAGCACATTGCTCAATCGCCAGTTGGTCGCATAGATCTTTTATGCTATTCGCTTGGGTTTGGTAATTCATTGATTCGCTGCGTGGTGAGAAGCCATGATTGAGCGCATCAACACTAATCACTTGATAATCATTTTCAAGCAAATGTTTCGCTAATATACCTAAATTAGATAAGCTGCCAAATAGGCCATGAATTAGTAAAACGGGGTAGCCCGTTCCTTGTTGTTTGTAGTGCAATTTCAAAATTTACCCTCTGCTCATTCGTCGACTAGTCTGCCTATCTCTCCTCGTATCTACAAGCCCTAAAAGGTGAGTTTAGTGGGCAAAATTTCAGCTTTTAATAGACTTATAAGGGATTAATGATGAGTTATTAACTTTGCTATGTATAATAAATCCATATTTAATCTGGCTTTATAAATAAAAATGGCAATGAAGACTATAGAAATTGAAGATGACTTGTATTTATACATTGCGGGACAAACTCAGCACATCGGCGAAAGCGCCTCTGATATCTTAAGACGCTTACTGGATGCACAATCCCAATTAAATGCCAGCTCAGAGTTAAATGATGCTCGCGTTGGTTCTCAAGCACTACCGTCTGTGCCAGCAGAACCAGTGATGGGCGAAGATGTCGAAGCGGATAAAGTTATTTCTTCTATACAGCATGTTGAATTTGATTTTTCTGGTATCGCAGAAGCGGGCAGCTCCACCAAACGATTTTTAGCTTTACTCTCTCAACTTTACTGCTTAGACCACTCTCGTTTTGCTAAAGCTTGTGTGATTAAGGGGAGTAAGCGGGAGTACTTTTCTCAAGCGAAAGAAACATTGTTAGCCTCTGGGAAAACGAGTAAGCCCCAAGCCATTCCTGCCAGCCCTTACTGGGTGATCACCAATACTAATACAGCCCGAAAACGTTACATTCTTCAGCATGTCGCTAGTGAGATGGGCTTGCAAGCAATACAAATAGAGCGTGTATGCGAGGCGCTCTAAACTTTTTTATTTTATAACTTAAGCAACGGAGACGCTATTCATGGCTATTCATCCTTTAGCAGGTAAGCCAGCTCAGGCTGAGCACCTAGCAAACATCCCACGTCTGGTCGCAGATTATTATTTGCTTGAACCCGATGTGAATGTACGCGAACAGCAGGTGGCATTTGGTACATCAGGACACCGCGGAAGTTCGAGTCAGCGGGCTTTTAATGAAAACCATATTTTGGCGGTCAGTCAGGCGATTGCAGAATATAGGGCAGAGCAGGGCACAACTGGTCCTCTATATATAGGTAAGGATACTCATGCTTTATCTGAACCAGCATTTTGCTCGGCAATTGAAGTGTTTGCTGCGAATGGTGTTGAGGTTCGCTATCAGGAAGGCTTGGGCTATACCCCAACGCCAGTTATTTCACATGCGATTTTGGCCTACAATCGTTTAGGTAAAGAACAAGCAGATGGCGTAGTGATTACACCTTCTCACAATCCACCAGAAGACGGTGGCTTTAAATATAATCCGCCAAATGGGGGCCCCGCCGATAGTGACGTGACCAAGCTTGTACAAGATCGGGCCAACGAAATTTTAGCCAATGATCTAAAAGACGTGAAACGTTTAAGCTACGACGCCGCGATTAAAATGCCGTCAATTGAAGCGATTGATTACATCAAACCTTACGTAGACGATCTAGCCAATGTATTGGATATGGATGCGATTGCTAAAGCAAAAGTTAAAATTGGTGTTGACCCTCTTGGTGGAAGTGGGATTGCTTATTGGCCTGTGATTGCCGAGACTTACGGTTTAGATATTGAAGTTGTTAATAAACGGGTAGACCCGACGTTCTCATTTATGACTTTGGACAAAGACGGTCAAATCCGTATGGATTGCTCGTCGCCTTATGCGATGGCGAGTTTAATTGCGCTTAAAGACAAATTTGATGTCTCGGTTGCCAATGATCCTGATTATGATCGCCATGGTATCGTCACCAAAAGCAGTGGCCTGTTAAACCCTAACCATTATTTAGCGGTCGCCATTGATTATCTGTTTTCTCACCGCGAGCAATGGCCTGCCACTGCCGCCATTGGCAAAACACTAGTGTCCAGTTCAATGATCGACCGTGTTGCCGTAAAACTTGGCCGCGAGTTAAAAGAAGTGCCAGTTGGCTTTAAGTGGTTTGTTGATGGTTTGTTCGATGGCAGCATCGCTTTTGGTGGAGAAGAAAGTGCTGGCGCTTCTTTTCTTCGCAAAGATGGTGGCGTTTGGAGTACTGATAAAGATGGCATCATTTTAGCCCTGCTGGCTGCCGAGATTATTGCAGTTACAGGCAAGGATCCTGGTGAACACTATCAAGCTTTTGTCAATCAATTTGGTGAACCTTGTTATAAACGTATTGATGCACCTGCGAGTATCGAGCAGAAGGCAGTACTAAGCGCGCTTGATCCAGCCATGGTGGAAGCTCAAGCTTTAGCTGGCGAGCCGATCATCGCTAAGTTGACTCGTGCTCCGGGTAATGATGCGGCTATCGGAGGACTTAAAGTTGTCACCGAGAATGGTTGGTTTGCGGCACGCCCTTCGGGCACTGAAGCGATCTATAAGATCTATATGGAAAGTTTTAAGGGTGAACAACATTTAGCCCAGATAGAACAAGAAGCCCAGAGCATCGTTTCGGCGGCCTTAGCGAAAGCTGGTCTATAAGCCCCTCTGTCATAATATGCGAATTTAAATTCACATATTATGACTTTTTATTCGATGAAAACGTATGCCAGCTGTATTAAATTGCACAAACTGTAATATTCTTGTTACAAAGTGCTCCTACAATAACCAAGCTGAAAATGTATTTAAACCTGCTCCCAAGACCCCGTATTAATTGATTCCGATCAACATTTTTTGTAATTTGCCAATGAAAGCATTTTCAAGCTCTAGGCTTTTCTAGGGTTTTCTTTACACTTCGTTTCAGTTCTTTTAGTTAAAATGTACTTTTGTAAAGAAATGCATAAAAATTTAGTGTTGCGAGAGGCTTTTTTAACTAAATGTGATGTCGAACGTATATAATATTCGTTTGCATCGGTAACATGAGCTTGGAAATTTTTCCGGGCACTTGAAATTCACGACTAGCATTTGTTGTTCGGTTAACCAACTGATGCTACGTTTGAAGATGTCACCACAAAGGTTAGATACAAAGGAAATCCACATGGCCGCTAAAAAGGCAAAAGCAAAAAACGCATTAGCGTTATCGAAAGAGCAATTTAAAGATTCAATCCTGAAGCATTTGCGCAGTACGCTCGGTACTGACGAAGGACGCGCTAATAATAAGGCGTGGTGGAAAGCAACATGTTCGTCAGTCAACGAGTTGGTCTTTGAGCGTTTAACTGAAACGTCAAAAGCAAATGCAGAAAATGATTCAAGGGCTGTTCATTATTTTTCTTTAGAATTCTTGATGGGTCGTTTAACGGTCAACAATCTGCATAATGTTGGTGTTTTCGAAGCCGCTCGTGATGCGTTGAGCGATTTAGGAAAAGATATTAATGACATCTGCGATGAAGAACCAGACATGGCCCTTGGGAATGGTGGTTTAGGTCGTTTGGCGGCTTGCTTCATTGACTCTTTAGCGACTTTAAATTACCCCGCGGTCGGTTATGGCATTCACTATGAACATGGTTTATTCCGTCAAGAAATTCAAGGCGGTCGCCAAATTGAACGCCCCGATAGCTGGCGCGAGTATGGTAATCCTTGGGAAATTTGCCGTCCAGAGTCAGTTCAGGAAGTCCCTTTGTACGGTTATGTAGAAACCGTATTCGGTGAAGATGGCAAAATGCGTAAAGTTTGGCACGCGGGTCGTCAAATTAAAGGTGTGCCATGGGATATTCCAGTGGTTGGCTACGAGGCTAAAACTGTGAACGTATTACGTTTGTGGGAATCTAAAGCCGCTGACTTCTTTGATTGGGATGTATTTAATGCCGGTGGTTATATCGATTCTCAGGCGGAAAAATCTCAAGCCGAAGCGGTCTCTAAAGTACTTTATCCAAACGATGAAAGTGAACAAGGTAAAGAGCTTCGCTTGATTCAGCAATATTTCTTCTGTGCTTGTTCACTGAAAGATATTATTCGTCGTTATAAACGTAATCACACCGACTTCTCACAGTTTTCTAAGCAAGCGGTAATCCAGTTAAATGACACTCACCCAACTGTCGCTATTCCTGAATTGATGCGTATTCTGATCGATGAAGAAGGGCTGGTATGGGACGACGCTTGGAAAGTATGTAGCGAAACCTTCGCTTATACTAACCACACTCTATTGCCTGAAGCTTTAGAAAAATGGGCTGTTTACTTGTTCGAGAAAGTCTTACCTCGTCACCTTGAAATCATTTATGAAATCAACCGTCGCTTTTTAGAAGATCAAGTTGAAGCAAAATGGCCTGGTAACGATGAAATGAAGCGCCATTTGTCTATCATCGAGGAAGGTGAAACACGGATGGTCCGCATGGCTTACTTATGTGTTGTCACTTGTTTCAAAACCAACGGTGTGGCAGCAATGCACTCTGAATTGGTAAAACAGGATCTATTCCCCGAATTCAGTGAATTATGGCCAGAACGTTTTGAAAACGTCACAAACGGTGTCACGCCTCGTCGCTGGTTGCTCGCTTGTAATGAAGAGTTGGCTAGTATGTATACCGACTTAGTTGGCGATCAATGGCCTCGTGATCTGACTTTATTGAGTAAAGCCAACGCTTTTGCGGATGATGCTAAATTCCAGAAGCAATTCATGGATATTAAACACACCAAAAAAGTTCAACTGGCTAAAGTAATCCAAGAGCTATGTGATGTTGAAGTCGATCCAAATGCGATTTTCGATATTCAAATCAAGCGTCTTCACGAGTACAAACGTCAGCATCTAAACGTGCTACACATTTTGGCCCTATACCGTCGCTTGTTGGAAAATCCTAATTATGAAATGAACAAACGTGTGTTCATCTTCGGTGCGAAAGCGGCACCGGGTTACAAGCTAGCTAAAGACATCATTTACGCTATCAACAAGATCGCTGATAAAGTTAATAACGATGAGCGTATTCAAGGTAAGTTGAAAGTCGTATTCCTACCAAATTACCGGGTTACACTGGCTGAAAAATTATTCCCAGCTGCAGATGTTTCTGAGCAGATTTCTACTGCCGGCTATGAAGCTTCCGGCACTGGTAACATGAAATTTGCGCTGAACGGTGCATTAACTTTAGGTACTCTTGATGGTGCGAACGTTGAAATTGCTGAAGAAGTGGGCGAAGACAACATCTTCATCTTCGGTTTAAATTGTGACGAGGTGAAGGCACTTAAAGCAGCTGGCTACAATCCATGGGATTACTATTACGGTAACCCAGAATTGAAAGCGGTTCTTGATTGGTTAGAAACTGACTTCTTTACGCCTGGCGCACCAGGTGAGTTGTCAGCGATTAAGCACAGCCTGTTAGAAGGTGGTGACCCTTACCTATGCTTGGCTGATTTTGCGTCTTACTCTGAAGCAAATATCGCAGTTGATAAGCTATACAGCGACAAAAAAGAATGGGCACGTAAAGCAATTATCAACTCAGCGTCTGTCGGTAAATTTAACTCTGACCGCTCAATTGAAGATTATGTTGATCGTATCTGGCATCTTGAAAAAGTCTTGCCTAACTAAGCTCAGTTTATGAGATACAAAAGGGGGACTTGGTCTCCCTTTTTTTATGTCTATAAAAACCGCATACTGTGTTGTTCTTAACAGAAATGAAGGGATGAGATGTGTCAAAAACCGCATTATTAAAACAAGGTATATTGGCCTATACGCTCGCATCACCACGAAGTACAGACACCTTTAGCTTTTACTTGCAGAATAAAACCAAGGTTACAGTGAAGGGAGCAGGGTTATTTTTATTTGAACCGAAGACGACTGCCCAGCGGGTGGTGATTTTATCTGCGGGGATCCATGGTAATGAAACCGCGCCGATTGAGTGTTTAGATGTTTTGGCTTCTCAGATGTTGAGCGAGCAATGGCTTATTTCTCAACCGACTTTAATTATTTTGGGAAATCCGCCAGCCATGATTGAAGCAAAACGAGAATTATCGGTGAACCTCAATCGTTTGTTTACCGGACAATATCAACAGTACCCGGTATGTTATGAAGTGAATCGGGCAAAACAACTGGAACAAATGGTGGCGGATTTTTACCAGCTATATCCTAAGCTGACGCGTTATCATCTTGATCTACACACCGCGATACGCGCATCCAAATACCCTAAGTTTGCAGTTTACCCTTACACTCATGAAAAAGCTTGGAAGCTTAGTAGCTTAGCGCTGTTACAAGCCTGTGGTGTAAATTGCGTATTATTCTCAAATCAAGCAGCGGCAACATTTAGTTTCCACAGTAGTTTTGTTCATGGCGCAATAGCATTTACCGTGGAATTGGGTAAAGTCCAGCCTTTTGGGGAAAATGATTTGTCAAACTTGGCTGACTTACAATGCAGCCTGATTCGTTTAATGAGTGCTGAGCCATTGGATATATGGAATTTTCAAGCTGAGCAGGCTCAGCTGTTTGAAGTGAGCGATGTGATTGAAAAAACCAGTTCAGAATTTCGGTTTAATTTTAGCCCAGAACAAGCCAATTTTAGTGAGTATCCAAGTGGCTATTTATTAGCCCGTGATGGCGTAAACAATATCGTTATTGAGGACGGTCCGAAAGCAATAGTTTTTCCAAATGATAAAGTTGCCATCGGTCAACGCGCAGTTCTGTTGGTAAAAAAAATGAGTCGTCAGTCGCTTTCCCGGGCGTATGTTTCTGGGAGGCTGGTTTAATAAATTTGCAATATAGTTGAATGATATATAATCAGGTTTGATTTCTACAGAGTTAAATTTTTATATTCAACCATCTGCTTAACAGGAAGCGCTGTTGTTTAAATGATTTTTAGATGATTGATTTGTTACAACGAAAGGCATGCAGAAGGGCTTTTTGGCGTGATATAATCCCGTCAAATTTTAATACCTTGTGTTGGGACAACGGATTTATGATCCCGAAGTTAAGCCCTAAGAATTCTCTTGAGTCTCTGTATTTAGATTATTTACAAAAACTTGAACAATCATCTTTCACTGGTGAGATAGCAACCTCTTACGCGAGTCGTTTGTCTGTGGCGACAGATAACTCGGTGTATCAGTATTTACCACAAGCGGTGGTGTACCCGAAAGGCACTGCGGACATCAAGCAGCTTTGTCGGATCGCTTCAGCTTCGTCTTTTGAAAGTATTAAATTAACACCGCGTGGTGGTGGTACTGGTACCAACGGTCAATCTTTAACCGAAGGTATTGTGGTTGATTTGTCCAAGTTTATGAACCAGGTATTAGAGCTAAATGTTGAACAACGTTGGGTGAGAGTGCAGACTGGCATCGTAAAAGACCAACTTAATGCAATTTTAAAACCCCATGGTTTATTCTTCTCGCCGGAACTCTCGACCAGTAATCGGGCAACTCTTGGAGGCATGATCAATACTGATGCCTCAGGACAGGGTTCGATGGTTTATGGCAAAACCAGTGATCATGTATTGTCGGTCATTGCGGTGTTGGCCAATGGTGAGGAACTAAAAACCGGCAGATTGGCTGTTGATCAGCTTGATCAGCAGCGTCCTTCGCTTCGTCCTATATTTGATGCGGTCAAGCATGCCTGTATCGATAAACGGCAGCTCGTAGAAGATAAGTTTCCTCAGTTAAACCGTTTTCTAACTGGCTACGATTTAAAAAATGCCTACCATGCGCAGAGTGATAGCCTCGATTTAACGCGTATCTTATGTGGCTCTGAAGGCTCTTTAGCTTTCATTACTGAAGCTACACTTGATTTAACCGAAATTCCCAAATTCAGAAGTCTAATTACGGTTAAGTATGATGCCTTTAGTTCAGCGCTACAGCACGCCCCCAGTTTGGTTGCTGCTCAAGCATTATCGGTCGAAACGGTTGACTCGAAAGTGCTTAATCTTGCTCGCCAAGATGTCGTTTGGGAGAGTGTAAAAGAATTGATCCGAGATGTACCAGAGCATGATCTGCAAGGTATTAATATTGTTGAGTTTGCCGAAAACGATATTGAACTTCAAGGGCAAAAAATTGCGGCACTGGAAGCGATACTAACTCAAGCTGACGCTCGCGAACTTGGAGTGATTGGTTTTCAACGCTGTGACGATTTAACCAGCATCAACGCGATTTACAATATGCGTAAAAAGGCTGTAGGTTTACTGGGGAATACCGATGGTGCTGCAAAGCCTGTTGCTTTCACCGAAGATACCTGCGTCCCACCAGAGAACCTCGCTGACTATATTACTGAGTTCCGCGAGTTATTGGACTCAAAAGGTTTACAATACGGCATGTTTGGCCATGTTGACTCTGGCGTATTGCATGTTCGCCCTGCTTTGGATATGTGCGATCCTCAGCAAGAAATTTTGATGCGCGAAATTTCTGACCAAGTGGTTGCCTTAACCGCTAAATACAAAGGCTTAATGTGGGGAGAGCACGGGAAAGGCTTTCGGTCGGAGTATGGTCCCGATTTTTTTGGGGATGAGCTATTTGCAGAATTACGTAAAATCAAAGCCGCCTTTGATCCGCATAACCAAATTAATCCCGGAAAAATCTGTACTCCTTTACACAGCGACGAGCATTTAGTCTCAGTTGATGGCACAAAACGAGGTCAATACGATCGAGAGATCGCCATTGAAGTAAGAGATAGCTATAAAAATGCCATGGATTGTAATGGTAATGGCTTATGTTTTAATTATGATACGGCTAGCCCGATGTGCCCATCTTTTAAAGCAACAGGAGACCGACGCTACTCTCCCAAAGGTCGTGCGGGTTTGATGCGCGAATGGTTACGGCAATTAGCGAACTTAAAAATAGATCCATTAGAGCAAGAGCAAAAACTCAAAACTCGCTTTGTTGCTCCGGATAATTTGTTGTTAAAAATTCGAAATAGCATCGCCAAGAGTAAAGGTGAGTATGACTATAGCCATGAAGTATATGATGCGATGCAAAGCTGTTTGGCTTGTAAAGCCTGTACTACGGGCTGTCCAATTAAGGTTGATGTGCCGACTTTTCGTTCGCGCTTCCTAAATATTTATCATGGCCGTTATCTACGACCTATTAAAGATTATTTTGTTGCTTATGTTGAAAGCTATGCTCCACTGATGGCAAAAGCGCCAAGACTCTTTAATCAGTTGATGGCACCGCAGTGGGTTGACGCCTTGGTGACCAAAACCATTGGTATGGTTGATATTCCCAAGCTTAGTTTTCCAACCTTAAAACAACGGATCCCCGAATCCTTAGTTAGTCAGTATGACTATAAAATATTGCAAAATTTAAGCGAGCAACAAAAGCAACGTACAGTACTCATTGTACAAGATCCCTTTACCAGTTTTTATGAAGCGGAATTGGTGGAAGATTTTATAAAGTTAGCCCAGAAATTAGGGTTTAATCCGGTATTGTTACCATTTAAGCCCAATGGTAAACCTCAGCATATTAAAGGCTTTTTAAGTAAATTTGAAAAATCTGCGCAAACTTCAGCTGACTTTTTGAATCAGGTGAGTGAATTAAATATACCAATGGTGGGCGTAGAGCCTGCCTTGGTATTGTGTTATCGCGACGAATATTTGCATGCTTTGGGAGATAAACGCGGCAACTTTGAGGTTCAAGTTGTTCAAGAATGGCTGCAGCAGGTTCAAGTTTCTCAAGATTTGAGCTTTGGCGTGAGTGATCATGAGCCGTGGTACTTATTTGGTCACTGTACCGAAAAAGCATTAAAAGCAGATGCTTTTGCTCAGTGGCAACAGGTATTTCAATACTTCGATGCTCAGCTGCAAGATGTTGCTGTTGGTTGTTGTGGAATGGCTGGTACCTATGGTCATGATGCCAAGCAGTTGGCAACTTCTAAAGCGATTTATGATTTAAGCTGGAAACATAAAATGGCAACTTTACCGGTAGAACGTATTATGGTGACTGGCTATTCTTGTCGTAGCCAGGTGAAACGCATCGAAGGTCACAAACCAAAACATCCGCTGCAGATATTATTGGAGATTTTAGTTTGAGTATATGGCAGTTACCGATGTCTCTGGAAAAGCTGAATGCCATGGGCGAGGGCAATATGCTCGCTTATTTAGGTATTGAGTTTATCGAGATTGGTGACGATTATTTGGTAGCAACGATGCCTGTGACAGCCAAAGTAAAGCAACCTATGGGCTTGTTACATGGTGGGGCTAGCGTGGTTCTTGCTGAAAGTATTGCAAGTTGTGCGGCCTATTGTGTTGCGGGGGACGGCGCAATGGTACTCGGCTTGGAAATTAATGCGAATCATATTAAAGCGGTTAGGAATGGCGAGGTCACAGCGAAAGCTCAGCCAATCCAGTTAGGCAAATCGATTCAAGTTTGGCAGATCAATATTACTCAACAGCAGCAATTGGTCTGTAGTTCCCGTCTCACGGTGATGGTTAAGTCAAGCTAAGCTTGCCAGACGGTTCAGTCCTTCTCTTGAGAACTGCGAACAACATTATCATGGGAATGCACCGCATCGATTAACCAGGCAAGGGGAGTTTGCGCATTAAATTATAGCAATCGAACTCATTATCGCTTGATTCTTGCTTGTCTGAATCACCGCTAACTGCGTCATGTATCTTGTCATGAGAGCCACGAGTGACTGCGCTCCATGCCTAGTTATCGGCAGATTTATTCTGCGCAATAAGTTGATCATATAATGAGTCAGATTAGTATTAGAAAATATTAAATAGAAGGAGGGCGTTCGAAGTCTTTAACTAGTTTTGCTGTGTGGCCAGGCAGCATTGAAGCTGTTGATTTGTGCTAAGAGTTTTCCGGATTCATATTAGGGAAAGCAAACGAGTCAAAATAAAAAGGGATTTGATTGGACAAAAATTGGTTGCGGGAGCCGGATTTGAACCAACGACCTTCGGGTTATGAGCCCGACGAGCTACCAGACTGCTCCATCCCGCGTCCGGTCTTAACTATAAAAGCTAAGTGATAGTGAATAATTAATTGGCCTAGCTATTCAAACTAGTTAATCGCTACCGAAGTAGAGATTGGTTGCGGGAGCCGGATTTGAACCAACGACCTTCGGGTTATGAGCCCGACGAGCTACCAGACTGCTCCATCCCGCGTCCGGTCTTAACTATAAAAGTTAAGTGATAGTGAATAATTATTTGGCCTAGCTATTCAAACTAGTTAATCGCTACCGAAGTAGAGATTGGTTGCGGGAGCCGGATTTGAACCAACGACCTTCGGGTTATGAGCCCGACGAGCTACCAGACTGCTCCATCCCGCGTCCGGTCTTAACTATAAAAGCTAAGTGATAGTGAATAATTATTTGGCCTAGCTATTCAAACTAGTTAATCGCTACCGAAGTAGAGATTGGTTGCGGGAGCCGGATTTGAACCAACGACCTTCGGGTTATGAGCCCGACGAGCTACCAGACTGCTCCATCCCGCGTCCGGTCTTAACTATAAAAGCTAAGTGATAATGAATAATTAATTGGCCTAGCTATTCAAACTAGTCAATCGCTACCGAAGTAGAAATTGGTTGCGGGAGCCGGATTTGAACCAACGACCTTCGGGTTATGAGCCCGACGAGCTACCAGACTGCTCCATCCCGCGTTCGGTCTTAACTATAAAAGTTAAGTGATAGTGAATAATTATTTGGCCTAGCTATTCAAACTAGTCAATCGCTACCGAAGTAGAAATTGGTTGCGGGAGCCGGATTTGAACCAACGACCTTCGGGTTATGAGCCCGACGAGCTACCAGACTGCTCCATCCCGCGTCCGTAACGAGGTGCGGATATTACGCAGAGCTCGCTTAGATTACAAGAGATAATTTCCTGTTCTTAACCAACTGCCGAATATTTGTCCGAAAGCCCCTTTTACTACTGATCCTCGTTAAAACAGGTATAATCCTTGGGTTAATTTAATTGAGTATCAAAATGGCAGATTTTTTCGCTTCGACCGCTAAAGGTTTAGAAAGCTTATGTTTAGATGAGTTAGTGGCCTTAGGGGCCGACAACTGCAAACAAACCGTCGCGGGTGTGAGTTTTACCTGTGATTGGCCTACCGCTTATAAAATATGTTTATGGACACGTTTTGCTTCGCGGATCCTGTTACGTTTGGTGGAAACCCAAGCGGACAAAGTAGATGACTTATACGATAGTGCCTATCAAGTGCCTTGGGATAAGTACTTTAGTGTCGATCAAACCTTCTCCGTGCATTGTAGTGGCACCAATCATTTCATAGACAATAGTCAGTTTGGCGCATTGAAAGTGAAAGACGCTATTGTCGACCAATATAAAGAGAACTGCGGTACTCGGCCTAATGTTGCCAAGATAGATGAAGATGCGCGGATCGTGGTGCGGATCGCAGGTAAACATTTGGCTATTTCTTTAGATCTATCAGGTAGTGGCTTACATAGACGCGGATATCGAACCGAACAGGGTGAGGCTCCGGTACGCGAAAACCTTGCAGCAGCCTTGGTCACAAGAAGTGCTTGGACAGAAAAATACCTCATCGATCCGATGTGTGGCTCGGCAACCTTACTGATTGAAGCGGCGATGCAGGCTGCCGATATCGCGCCGGGTCTACAGCGCCAGTTTGGCTTCGAACGTTTAAGTAATTTTGCAGCGTCTGCTTGGCGGGATATTAAAACCGATGCGCAAGCCAGAGCTGAACTTGGCTTGGCTAATTGTAAACAAAGATTGATTGGCTACGATATTGATAAACGAATGGTGGCGATAGCCAAAGCCAATATCGAGCGTGCAGGTTTAGATAAGTTGATTTCAGTACATGTACATGATGCTGCCAATTTGCCTGTAGCGCCGAGTGAACCAGGGCTAATTTTGTCAAACCCCCCCTATGGGGAGCGATTAGGTGAGTTAACCAAATTGATTGGCTTGTTTCTTTCTTTTGGTGCCAGCGTTCGACAAAACTACGGTGGTTGGCGTTTATCGCTATTTACCGGTGCGCCCGAATTACTTGATTACTTGCGCTTACGTGCCGATAAAACCTATAAGTTTTTCAATGGTTCGTTGGCTTGTGTATTAAAGATTTATCAAATTGCCGAAAGTGGTCAAGCGGAAAATCGCCAATATGCGGCTGATTTTGTCAATCGTTTAACCAAGAATCAAAAAAAGTTACAAAAGTGGATTAAACGCGAGCAGATCAGCTGTTATCGCTTATATGATGCAGACTTACCCGAGTATAATGTTGCAGTTGATCGTTACGACGATTATATGATTGTCCAAGAGTATCGAGCTCCAAAAACCATTGATCCTAACAAGGCTCGCAGACGCTTACTGGATTTGCTTACCGGACTTTTGCAAAGCGGTTTAGTGGACAACGATAAGCTGGTGATTAAACAACGTGCTCAGCAAAAAGGGAAACAACAATACCAACGTCATAGCGATGAAAAAGAGCGGGTTGTGGTACAAGAGTATGGAGCTAAGTTCTACGTTAACTTAACCGATTATCTCGATACCGGACTCTTTTTGGACCATCGAAATATGCGGCATTATATTCAGCAACACAGTCAAGCGAAGAGCGTGCTTAATCTGTTCGCATATACGGGCTCGGCAAGTGTGCATGCGGCTTTAGGGGGGGCTAAAAAGGTCACCACAGTTGATATGTCGAATACATATCTGAACTGGGCCAAAGATAATTTCCGTTTAAACCAATTGCCAATCAATAAACACGAGTTTATTCGTGCTGATTGTATGGCCTGGTTAAAAACTCAAATATCTCAGCGCTGGGATCTGATTTTTCTTGATCCGCCCACATTTTCTAACTCAAAGAAAATGGATGAAGTATTTGATATTCAAAAAGATCACGTTGATTTGATTGTGTCGGTGGCGCGCTTGCTTAATAAGGGGGGTGATTTAATATTCTCCAATAATAAACGTCACTTTAAGCTTGACCAAGAGGCTTTAGTTAAACATGGTTTGAGCCTGGAAAATATCTCCTCGAAGTCTTTGTCTGCAGATTTCGAACGCAATAAACATATCCACAATTGTTGGATGATCCACAAGGAATAGCGCTATGACTTGGGTGTTATACAGTACCGATGGTTGTCATTTGTGTGAAGATGCCAAAGCATTGATATTAGCCAGTCCTAATATCAGCGAACTGAGTGAACAAGATATTATTGATGATGAAGCTTTGACTGAGCAGTTTCGCTATAGTATTCCGGTGCTGTGTCATGCGCCTAGCCAGCAACAGTTAAGCTGGCCTTTTGATGCGAGTCAGTTAGAGCAATTTATAGAGAGTTGTACGTGTTAATTAACTTACAAGATGCAGTTTTGGCTTATGGTGATACACCTCTGCTAAACAAAGCCAATTTACAAATTAATAAGTCAGAAAGAGTATGTTTGGTCGGCCGTAATGGCGCAGGTAAAAGCTCTTTATTACAAGTGATTGAAGGTGCCGTATTACTCGATTCTGGGCAACGGCAGTTGGTGAATGATGTTGTGATTACTCGATTACAACAAGATCCGCCGCAAGCCAGTGATCAACGTATTTTTGATTATGTTGCTGAAGGTAAGCCACATATCGGTAAGTTGCTCAGTGAGTTTCATCACCTAGCTAACCATATTGGGGATGGTAGTGATGAAAAATTACTAAAACGTTTGCAAGATGTTCAGCATCATATTGATGTCGTTGATGGCTGGCAATTTGATAGTGAAATCCAAAAAGTACTTACAACCATGAAATTGGATGGTGATAAGCCTTTACAGGGTTTATCTGGGGGTTGGCTACGTAAAGTTGCATTGGCTAAAGCCTTGGCCGGTGAGCCGGATATCTTGTTGCTAGACGAACCCACGAACCACTTAGACATCACGACGATTAAGTGGTTAGAAGATTTTTTGATTAACTTTAAAGGCACCATTGTCTTTATTAGTCACGACAGAGCATTTATTCGAAAAATTGCCACGCGGATTGTAGATATTGACCGTGGCGTTCTCACTTCTTGGCCCGGTAACTATGATGCCTATCTCGAAGGTAAAATCGAATGGTTGCGGGTTGAAGAAGAGAAAAATGCCTTATTCGATAAACGCCTCGCCGAGGAAGAGAGTTGGATCCGTCAAGGTATTAAGGCCCGTAGAACCCGTAACGAGGGGCGCGTTCGTGCACTTAAGGCAATGCGTAACGAGCGTGGAGAGCGGGTTAACCGTTTGGGTACCAGCAAGATGCAAATCGATGATGGTTTGCGTTCAGGGAAAATAGTCTTTGAAGCCGAGAACATTAGTTTTAGTTACCCTAATCAACAGCCAATTATCTCTCCGGTTGATTTATTGGTGATGCGCGGTGACAAAATTGCCCTTGTGGGTGCCAATGGTTGTGGTAAATCTACATTGATTAAGATATTACTCGGCCAGTTGCAGCCGAGCAGCGGTCATGTGAAGGTAGGCACAAAACTCAGTGTTGCGTACTTTGACCAATATCGCCAAGAACTTGATCCCGAGAAAACACTTATCGATAATTTGGCCGGTGGTAAACAGGAGGTCGAGATCAATGGTGGGAAGCGCCATGTGATGGGCTATTTACAAGATTTTTTGTTTCACCCAAAACGTGCGTTTACCCCGGTCAAGGCATTGTCTGGTGGTGAAAAAAATCGCCTGATGCTCGCCAAGCTATTTTTAAAACCAGCAAATTTATTGGTGCTTGATGAACCAACCAATGATCTCGATGTCGAAACGCTGGAGTTATTGGAAGAATTAGTGAGCCAATATCCGGGGACTGTACTGTTGGTGAGTCACGATCGAAGTTTCATCGATAATACTGCCAGTCATGTTTGGTATTTTCCCGGTGAAGGGCAAGTCGATACTTATGTCGGCGGCTATTCGGAAGTACAGACTTATATCGAGCAACAGCAGCAAGGGCAACGCAGCAACTCGGTACAGAAAACAGAAGTGGGTAGCCGTAGTGTTAAGCCCACTAAAAAGTTATCTTATAAATTACAACTTGAGCTTGACCAATTGCCTCAAAAGTTAGAAGCTGCCGAAAACTTACTCGAAAAGCTACAAAAACAAGTAAATGAGCCAGAGTTTTATAGTTTAGAACAAAGTTTGGTTCAGACCACCCTAAGCCAACTGAATGAAGCTGAAACAGAATTAGAAGTGCTTTATTCACGTTGGGAAGAATTGGAAGAATTAAAAAATTCATGAAGAAGTCTATTATTAATCGTTCGTTATCGCTGGTATTTGCGCCCTTATTACTTTCTGCTGGTATGGTCCATGCCGCGCAAGTTGAGGCGTACTATTTGGTTGAAGAAATTCCTATTGAAATGGCGAATGGCTTAGCAGAAGCGAATAGCAGTTTTAATGTCACCGCTGTTAGTGAGGATGGGGAGTATGTTGCGGGCAATGCCTTAACTTTTCGTAGCCCATTTCGTTTTTATGATTTCTCCGACCGCACTAGTTTTGACTACGGCTGTCAATATGCTGTAGAAGTATGTGATCTGTTTTTTGAAGGTGACAATAGTTTTTATGGTACCTATCGACATCGCTTATTTAATCAAGCCTCGGTCTTATATAAGTCTAATGTATTAGCATTCATTGCGCAGCGCAATGTGACAGGGACTCACCTTAACGGAACTAACAGTGAGATCCCGACCTGGGACACCGTTAACGATAAGTTGTTCATTTTTGACGATAGTAGTCAGCAAACTTATACGACAGATACTCGAGTGAATCGAATTAATAGTTCGCTTGGTTGGGCTGTCGGTTACGATTCCGCACCTTTTAGTAATGGCTCTAGCGCGGTCTATACTCGAGAGTTTATTCAACGCGGGTTTGCGCTGCGCCTTAGTGACGATGCCAAAATTACTTTATTACCAACACCATTTAGTAGTGATGGACAATTGAGTAGCGACAAAGGTGGTGTTTCGTCGGGTTTACAAGTCATTCAGAAAGACGGTAAGACGCTTGTGATTGGTTTGAGTAGTGTTAGTTACTCGAATAGCGATAGTTTTGGCGAATGTCAAACTGGTGACCAGGATTATTATTATCGCTGTTCTGGTTTTAATACGCAGGCTTGGGTGTGGGATATTACTAACGCCGACGATGGCGATGCGGTGGAAGGCGTGCCCTTGGTTGAAGGTTACGTTCGTTCTCAATATGGCGATGCACCCAATTATAATTTCATCAAGGACTACAACAGTCATGCGGATATATTTGTTGGGATCTCTTCTGACGATGTTTATGATTCAACCGTAGGTTCTCGCGGACGAGCGGTATTTTATAGCGCAAATGACGATGGAAGTTATTCACTAAATCAAATTCCTAACATTAACATCGGTGGTGATAGTGCAGACTTTGAAGACTCGGTCTCACATACTTGGGCAAATGCCGTTAATGATGCGGAATTGATGGTTGGCAACTTGCGTTATACGCAAGTGAAATCACGTAATCGCCCAGTAGAAGCTTTTGTTTATGATAATGATCAAGCTTCTAGTTCTTATCAACAAGTGGTTTGGCCACTGCGTGACTTGCCATTTAATGGCGCTAATAGCGAATTTAGTGATATTAATAATGATAATTTGATTGTCGGTTGGGTTGATGCGGATGGTGAAGAACAGCCTTCTTATAGTGGTACGACTCGTTGGCAGAGTGCAATTTTGCTAGATTTTGATCGTTATAAGAATGGTGAAAGTACCTATAACTGGAGCCTCAATTCCTTAACTTGTTATGAACAAGACGGACAACCACGGATGCCACTATATCGGATTGAGTATGCTTCTCAAATCCTCGATGACGGCACTGTTTACGCGAGTGGGTATCACTACGAAACACCGGATGACCTTATTCATGGTGTTAATCCGAGACCCGTGTTACTGCGTTTAGAGCGTAACCCTGTAGTCACTGATATCAATGATATTGCTCGTTGCCCAATGCTTGAAGAAGCGTCTTATGAGCGCCAAGGTGCAGGCGTTTCTTGGTTTGGTTTATTGTTATTACCCTTAATTTATGTGAGACGCTTCAAAAAACGTTAATCTTTTTGTTGGTTGTAACAAAAAGATCAAATGCTTAGCGAATACTTAAAAATTTGTTTTTGATCTTTGTAAAACGATAGGCGATAGTAGAACGGTGGTCCTAAACGGACCGCTGGTTTATTTTCTGATCTTGATGAGGAATAGTCTATGAAAAGACAAAAACGCGATCGTTTAGAAAGAGCGCATGCCAAAGGTTATCAAGCAGGGTTATCTGGTCGTTCTAAGGAGACCTGTCCGTACGGAGGAGTTGACGCGAGAGGGCATTGGTACGGAGGATGGCGCGAGGCGCTTGAAGAACGCGTTTCAGGATTAGACAATCATTAATGAATAAAAAAAGCCCTGTTGGTTAACAGGGCTTTTTTATAGGAGATGATTTACTTAGAAGCTTGATGTGTCAGTAAATAAACCAACTTTCAGGTCATTTGCGGAATAAATTTCTCGCCCATCGACCTCTACAATACCATTGGCAATACCCATCACTAATTTGCGCATGATTACGCGTTTCATTTGGATTTTATAGGTCACTTTCTTTGCTGTGGGTAAGACTTGTCCAGTAAATTTAACCTCACCAACACCCAGAGCTCGTCCTTTTCCTGGACCGCCACTCCAACCTAAGAAAAACCCAACTAACTGCCACATCGCATCGAGCCCGAGACAACCTGGCATCACTGGGTCGCCAGGAAAGTGGCAACCAAAAAACCATAAATCTGGATCAATATCTAATTCGGCAATAATTTCACCATTTCCAAATTCACCACCTTCATGACTAATTTTGAGAATGCGATCCATCATTAACATATTGGGGGCAGGAAGCTTACTATTTCCTTCACCAAATAAAAGACCTTGGCTACAGTCGAGTAATTCTTGGCGTTCATAGCTAGTTTTACCTAGATCTTTTTGTGAAACCTGAGTCATGATTTAAACCTTTAAAAAATTTGCCGCTACTTTAGCGAACAGGTGTGCGCTAAACAAGTCCGATGACTAATAAATTTGTTAGAGTTTGAATACGCCGAGTATTTTTCTAAGTAAGTAAGCGAAAAAACTGTTGTTTTGGCCTTCAGGATGAATGTTTCTATGGATCTGTCCATAGACACTTTGCGCATCATATACATCACCGGCAGGTTGATTAAAGAGTAACTGAACGGCTTGTTCAATATGCTCAATAGCAAACAACTTAAGTTTACCTTGAGTGCAGGCCTGTATCACATCGTGATTCAAATTTAACTGATTAAGGTTGGCTTTGGGAAGTATCAATGCAAAGGGGCCTGCAATCTTACTTTGTTGAGCTATCCGATAGAAGCCTTCAATTTTTTCGTTAAGCCCACCAACTGCGAGAATATTACCTTTTTGGTCGAGCGCTCCGGTTACGGCGAAGCTTTGTTTAATGGGAAGGTTCGCCAATGCGCTCATCATCACCAAAGCGCCCGCCATTGAGGCACTATCACCATCGATCTCATGATAAGATTGTTCAAATACGATGTTACCAGACAGCGGGAAATGGTGTTCTTTGGCAAATAACTCGCTGAGATAACCTTGAATAATCATCATGGATTTTGCATGAATATTGCCGCCTAGCTCAGCTTTGCGTTCAACATCGGTAAAATCACCTTCGCCTTGGTGAGCGGTCGCAGTGATCCGGATTGGCTCTCCAAAAGACAAACCGAGACCGTTAAAGTCAATAACTGATAAGCCATTGATTTGACCTATTTTTTCACCAGAAAGCTCAATCTTAGTTTGTTGATCTCGATATGCTAGATCACTAAATTGTTGCTGGCTATTGATGTTTCTATGTAGTGTATTTAATGCGCTGGCGAAGCCCTCGGCATTATGGTTCAGCTGTAAATGGGCCAATAAACGAAGTGGCTTGATGATGTGGAGAATATCGAGGCTGAGCAAGTCGTTATGTTCACACAAGCGTGAGGCATAACCAAGTACCGAAGTATAAAGTTTAGCATCGAGTGGTGCTAGTTTCGTATCGCTCAGCGTAGCATTAATCTGACTTAGATAGGCTTCGATATTGACACTGTTTAGTTCAACTTCACTGGGTAGTTCGGTTTCAATCAAGCTGAGTTGATATATTTCTGGGTCGAGTTCTAACAGAGCAGAGATAGCCATCGGCTCACCGAGTAATACGAGCTTCGGTTTGAAGTCTGAGGCTTCTGGTATCATTGTCGCTTTGTGACTCTTCGCTCGAGACCAATCCAAACGGGATGATTTTAAGCAAGCCTTTAATTCAAACCACAATCCGGGATCTGCTATAACATCATCACTATTGAGCACAAATACACCGTGCGGAGATTGTTGGAACAAACCTAAGTCGATGCCTGTTAAATCGGCAGCAGAGCTACCACTGCGAATTGAGCCAAACAGAGCAGCTCTTGAAAACTCTGGACACAGTATTGGCTGATGTTGGCTTTGCCAAACTTTGTAATAAGCTGAAATATCATTCGCCGGCTGTTGTTCAATTAAAGCATGATATAAGTCTTGAACAGCATCAACTAAGCCGAGTTGTTGCTGGCAGCTGTGTAGCTGTATAAATAGCGACTCATTGGCTTCAGCTTGTACGCTTATGCTCGATGCTGGCTCAGCTCTGATGAGTTCGTTTAGTTGTTGCATGAGTTGCTTAAATAACGGTAGAGAGCCTGTTTTAAGCTGAAAATAACTGGGCTGATAGGGCGTTTTTGGCCGGTACAACATGACATAGTTTGATGGAGGCGCGCTGGTTATGGTTGGTGAGCGCAACAGGGCTTGAAGTATTGACTGATGTTGTAGGTAACTGGCTGCTTGGCATAGCATGAGAGGCAGACTAGGAGCTTGTGACAAAAAATAATCAAAGCTTGCTTTTGCCAAAGGCATTAAGTCTGCCCATTGGTGATGACTATTGGGAGTCACATTAGCCAAATTAAATGTAGGCTGTAGTTTATCGAGCGGTATTTCAAAGTTGGTCAAGTTGGTGTTCCCATAAAATATTAGTCGTCAGACGCGAGTCGTTAAATCACCAGTAAATCAGATTGTTATCACTTTTTATAAAACAATAACTGCTATCCAGCCAAATACCAATAATGGTAGGTTGAAGTGGATAAATGTTGGTACAACCGTATCCCAAATATGATCATGCTGGCCGTCACTATTTAATCCCGCCGTTGGACCTAAAGTTGAATCGGATGCCGGTGAACCCGCATCACCCAGTGCCGCCGCTGTTCCCACTAAAGCAACGGTTGCCAGTTCCGAAAATCCTAAAGAAATAGCTAAGGGGACATATATAGCGGCGATAATCGGGATCGTTGAAAACGATGAGCCGATCCCCATGGTGATTAACAGACCCACAATCAGTAATACTGCTGCGGCTAACATTTTATTGCTACCTAACATATCTGCGGCGCTCGATACCAAGTCGGGTACGCCACCGGTTTCTTTCATTACGGCGGCAAAGCCCGCTGCGGCAATCATAATAAAGCCAATCAAAGCCATAAGTTTTACGCCTTCAATGAATAAATCTTGGCTGTTTTGAGGGCGGATCCCTGATGCTGTCGTTAATAATAGAAAGCCAGCTAAAGCGCCGATAATGATCGAGTTACTATAAAGCTGAATCGCCAGAGCTGCGAATATAGCAATAATGTTAATCAACAGCTTTTGAGTCGGCATTGCAGGCGCGGAACTCGCCGAAGCCTTAAGCATATCACTACGATATTCGCGTGGTTTACGATAAGAAATAAAAATCGCACTCAGCAAGCCGACAACCATCCCAAGAGCCGGGATGGTCATAGCCAAGGGAAGTTGTGCTTTATCGATACTTAAACCATTGTTTTGTAGATTGGTAAATAAAAGTTGATTTAGGAAGATGCCACCAAACCCAACTGGCAACCACATATAGGTTGTAACCAAGCCAAAAGTTAAACAGCAAGCGATTAAACGGCGATCGATTTTTAGCTGATTTAAAGCACCAATCAGCGGTGGAATTAAAATGGGGATAAAGGCAATGTGCACTGGCACCAGATTTTGCGAAGCGATGGCCATGAGAATGATGGCGCTTAACATCAACCATTTCACTAAGCTTAAGCGGCTTTCTCGGTGTTTGTCTACGCGGCTGATAATCTTTTCGGCAATAAAATCAGTCAGTCCACTGCGAGATATTGCCACAGCAAAAGCACCAAGTAGGGCGTAACTGAGAGCAATTTGAGCACCATTGCCTAAACCTTGTTCGAAGCTAGAAATTGTTTCCGCCAGGGGCAGTCCTGAAACGAGGCCTCCGACTAACGCGCTAATGGTGAGCGCTAATACTACATTTACCCGCATGAGACTAAGTATTAGCATTAAACAAACGGAAACAACAACGGGGTTAAACATGAATGAGATCCTATGGTTCTTCAGGGGTATCTTGTGGAATAGGAAGCGGCCAACCACCTAAGGTCTGCCATTTATTTACTATTTTGCAAAATAGTTCTGCGGTTTTTTGCGCATCGTAAAGTGCCGAATGAGCTTCTTGATTACTAAATTCAATATCAGCTTCCCGACAGGCCTTCGCTAACACGGTTTGGCCGAGCGCTAAAGCGCTCAAACTTGTGGTATCAAAACTCACGAAAGGGTGAAAAGGGTTACGTTTGATCCGACATCGCTCAACCGCAGCGTTAAAGAAACTCATATCAAAAGCGGCATTGTGAGCCACCATGACAGCACGGCTACAGCCGTGGGCTTTCAAGGCCTTACGAATTGGCTTAAACATTTCTTTTAGTGCGAACTCTTCACTCACCGCAGCACGGAGCGGGTTTGTGGGATCGATACCGGTAAACTCTAAAGCAGCTTTTTCTAAGTTTGCTCCCACAAAGGGATCAACGTTAAATTGCACGCTGTCGAGTACATATAACTCGCCATTTGCATCGAAGCTGAGTAAGCAAGCCGCTATTTCCAATAATGCATCGGTGTTGGCATTAAAGCCTGCCGTTTCAATGTCGATAACAACCGGGTAATACCCTCGAAAGCGGTTCGACATAAGCTGAGAGCTGTGTTCTGTAATGGTCATAATCTGGCATAGTATTTACTGAGGCGCGCATTATTACAAAAGCAGCAAAGAATCGCGAATTTGCTTTAAAGATAATTGGCCTTTGGCCGATATTTTAAGGAGAACAGAGGATTTGCGACTATGAAACCTTATTTATTGTTAACTTTGGCGCTTGGGACGACGGTCACTCACGCTAGTGTACGCAGCTATTCAGCATCAATGGACGATTCAACCTGGGTCATGTCCAGCCAATCTCCTATTGAATGTCGTATGGACCATTTTATTCCATCGTTTGGGATCGCTAGTTTTGTTAGTCGCGCCTCGAAGAATGTTAATTTAGACTTCTACTTAGACATGTACAAAATTTCGCCGCAGACGCATCAGGTTTCATTACGCAGTGTGCCGCCGATGTGGAAACCTGGGGCAAGTTCTAAAAAAATTAGTGAATTGTCTTTTTACCAGCAATTTGACGGTTACGTGCATGCCCAGCCAGCTTGGCAAATGCTGAGCGAATTAGAAGACGGTAATATCCCCACTTTTTATTTTGACGATTGGTATGCTAATAATGCGACGACATCGGTGGGGATCTCATCGGTTAACTTTAAGCAACAATATAACGATTTTTTGAAGTGTGTGGGGCGATTGTTACCTTACTCATTCGATGATATCGCCTTCACGGTTTTGACTTATCAATCCAATAGTAACGAGTTGACTCCGCGTTCTAAACAACGTTTAAGATTGATTGGTGACTATGTCAAGAATGACCCAGACATTGATGTTGTATTGGTTGATGCTTACACCGATAGTTATGGTGGTAAATGGACAAATCAAGAATTGTCGGATAAACGCGCCAAGCGAATCAAAGATTTTTTTAAATCGAGTGGTTTAGACGACAGCGTGATCGAGGTGGCGGGTCATGGTGAGCGGCGCCATGTCGCAAGTAATGATAATACCTTAGGTCGCGAACGAAATCGCCGAGTGGTTATTTCCTTAGGTAAAGATCTACTCTAAATTTCTATGATGTGCTGTAATGGTGGCGCTTTATGACTCAAGAGCCAACAGCTAATCGCCTAGCGAATGTCGCCCGCAGCTAAAGGCTGCGAGCAGCTTGTTGAGGACGAGCATTAACAGCGTCAACTTAGGCGTAAATACTTAGCTTCTTTGATTAAAACGAACCTGAAAGGTATTATGCTGTTGAGTGCGCGGTAATAAGCGTACCGTCGCGTGATGTAGCTCTGCAATATCTCGGCTAATCGACATCCCTAAACCCGCACCATCGCCTTTTTCGGTATTTGCCCGATAGAAGTTATCAAATAGTTTCTCTCTGGTGTCTTGGCTGATGTCCGTACCACTATCACTGATCGTGACTTCGATGTCATTGGCTTGCGCCTTCAGTTTGACGTCAATTTCACTGTGGCTTCCTGAGTATCGGATTGCATTATCAATTAGATTCCTAAATAAAATACTTAATAGTATTTCATCACCATCAATGTAACAGCTATCGCCTTCAAAACTGAGTTCTTGATGTTGGCGCAGTGCAATGGGGGCTAAATCTGCTAAAGCTTGCTGTAGAACTTTGGCAAGATCAAAATTTTGGCTGATTAAATCTGTGATACTTTCCACTTTGGCAAGTGTGAGTAGTTGATGTAACAAACGATCGGTACGATCAATGCCTTTAAGAATGTTATCTAAATCTTGCCTTAGTTGCTGTGGATTTTCACTAAGAATAGCGTTTTCAGCATTGAGTCGTAAGATGGTTAATGGGGTTTTTAGTTCATGAGCTGCCATACGAGTAAAGCGTTTTTCCCGTTGCCAAGCTTGTTCCAGCTGCACTAGAAGCTGGTTTAAAGCATCCACTAAGGGGGACAGCTCTCGAGTTTGATTGGTCACATAGATCCGATCTAATTTGTGTGCACTACGTTGAGCAATGGCGGTACCCAATTCGGCAATCGGTTTGAAGTTTTTGTCGATTAGAAGTACCAATAGCATGATCAGGCAGGGGACCAGGATCAATTGCGGTAAGGTTGCGGTAAAGGCAATTTTATCGATCACTTCTTGGCGGATACTTTGTTTTTCTGCCACCACTATATATTGCTGGTGCTCAGAAGTATTCGCCATTGCTAGTTTAAAATATCGCCACTGCTCATTTTTCATTGAAATGTCACCATAGCCAGAAGCGTGTTTTAGCAGTGGCAGTGGTCCAAGCCGCTTGTTTGAACTCCATAGTAGGTGCTCATCTTGATAGAATTGGAATAAGATGTTTTGCTCATAAGGATGGCCGTAAGCAGTCGCAGGGCTGTCATCATCTTCGGTCAATTTTTGAATACGATTCATCCATAAATCAAATTGTTGCTGTTGCTGAGTAAACGTTAAGCGGTCGGTCGCAACAGGACTTACCATGAGCAGCAATTTTGCCGATTGGCCGAGCCGGGCGTCATAGACTTCTTCAATTTCATCGCGAGCAGATAAAAGACTAAAATACAGTGAGACCACCAGTAATAAACTTGCAACTACAATGATCGATATTGTTAATCGGCGCTTTATTGAGAATGTTTTATTTTTCAATGATATAACCCACACCTCGAATGTTCTTGATCACTTTGTTTGGTACTTTTTTACGCAGATTATGAATATGTACTTCAATGGCGTTGTCACTGGTTCCTTCATCCCAGCCATGCAGTGACTGTTGTAGTTTCTCTTTACTCAGAACTCGGCCTGCATTAGTGATTAAACTTGCTAATATTTTGTATTCGTTGCGGGTGAGTTTTAGAGGATTTTGCTGAAAGTTAATGGTTTGTTCAATGAGAGAAAGTGATAGTTCTCCTAATTGGATTGTTTCATTTGCGCTACCGGATTGACGGCGGATCAACACCCGCAAACGGGCTAATAACTCTTCGAGGGCGAAGGGTTTGCCGAGGTACTCGTCGGCACCAGCATCCAGCCCTTTAACGCGGTCGTTAATATCATCGCGGGCCGTTAAGATCATCACCGGTAAGTCAAAACCAGTTCTGCGAATTTCATGCAGTACTTCTAAACCGTCAATGTCGGGGAGTGTCAGATCTAAAATAACGGCAATAAATTGTTCGGCTTTGAGTGTTGCTGCGACCCCCATGCCACGCTCAAGCCAATCTACAGTATAACCGTGGCGCGTCAGTGATGCAGTCATTGATTGGCCGAGTAATACATCATCTTCTACTAGTAACAAACGCATAGGTTATTTTAAGCTCTCCAAACGTAAGGCGATTTGTTGTTGCCGACCTTTGTCTGCCAGCGGTCGATCTGGCCGAGCTGCGGCTTGCTGGGCGCGGGTTAAATATTCAATGGCCTGTTGCTTACGGCCATCTTCAGCCAAAAAGTCACCATAAAAATAGTTTGGGTCAATCCCATCGGGATTAAGGGCTAGTGCTTGTTTAAGCATCGCTTCTGCCTTGTCATCGTCGCCAAAACCGATTGGCCATCCTGGCACTTTGTAGTATAGCGAACCTAAGCTGGTATAGGCAGAGCCATCTAAAGTTTTTGGGTTTTTATCAATTACTTGCTCTAAGAGTTGCTTCGCTTCTTTGGCTAAACGTAATGCGGATAAACCGCCTTTGGCGCCAGCTAGTGAGGCTTTGTTAATTGCTAACCAAACTTGTAACTCCAAATCCTTGGGATCGTTATTTACGGCTTGATAGTTGAGCTCGATGAGTTGTTCAAAACATTGTACTTGTGCTTTGTTTGGTTCAACTTGGTATTGGCAATGCGCCCAGTCACTTTGGATCTGTGGTAAGTTGTCGTTTGCAGCGAATGAAGCGCTGCTAGCGAAAAGGCTACTCACAAGTAAGCCGCTTAAGGTAAGAGTCGTTTTCATTGTATGTTCCTTGTTTATTGGCTGTTGTGATTAATGAATTGGTGGATTGTCGCCTGTTGTTTACGAATCGAGTTTGCGACCAGCGACGGGAATATTTGATTCACTCGAGCAAATAGCTTTTCTGGCCAACCGATCCATTTCGCACGGTGTTCATGCTGGAGTATATTCAGCACATGCTGTGCAACAATTTGCGGTAAGTCGCTATGGTTGCCTAATTGTTGGTTGAGTTGACAAACTGCATCGCTATTGAGTTCGGTGTCGGTGGCGCGCGGCGCAAGGTAAAGCATTCTGATTCCGGTACCATCCAGCTCTCTATCCATGGCTTCACTAAAACGATGTACGCCCGCTTTTGCGGCGCAATAGCTTGCGTAGCCTGGATAGCCGATCGAGCCAAAAGTGGAACCAATGTTAAGAATGATCCCTGGGCGGCTAATCCAATCCAAAGCTGCCTGACTTAGTATGATTGGGGCCATTAAATTTAGCTGCATTTCTTGTTGTAGTGACTCAGTGCTTCGTTGCCTGAGAAAGCGAAATTGATTGCTACCAGCATTGTTGATCACAACACTAATCGTTTGCCCCTGTTGTTGGTAGTCAAGCGCCACAGATTTGAGCCGTTTGATGTCGTGAGAGGACAGTAAGTCAATACTTAAACTCTGGTGTCGTTCAGGGGCGCTAAGGGATTGGCGCAGCACTTCTAGCTTTTGCTGATTTCTTGCCACTAACAATAACCGTGCACCTTGCTCACTAAGTTGCTTTGCGATGGCTTTTCCAATCCCGCCAGATGCGCCTGTTAGTAACACTGTTTTGTCTTGAATAAGCATTTCTTATCCTTATGCTGCCTGCTCGGCAGCACTAATATTGAGCTCTCTTAACATCTGCCCGTAGAGTGAAAACACCATATTGGCCGAATCAATAATGACCTTTTGATCATCCTGATCTGTGATTTGATTCATTAACTCTTCAAAAAATAAAATGTGCTGTTGGTCTAACTCACTATGCGAAAGCAAGTAACTAAGAGCTTCATCGGGAAGGTCAAGCGTGCTCTTCACTAGCTTTGCTATCTGAGCGCCAACTCCCACGCTAGTGCCTTCCAATACCCAAACCATGCCAAATAAAGCCAAAGGATTATGACGATCAATCTGGTGATACAGGTAGGCAACCATCAGCTCGATAGCTGGGCTCACTTTACCTTGGGCTTGATTGTCTCGAACTAGTTGGGCGTTGCCATGACAAGCTTCGATATCATTCAAGATCCACTCATGATGACCTTGTTCTTCGGTAATATATTCTGCGATTGCTTCTCGTACCCACTCGTAGTCCGCTGATAGTCGGCCACCGCAGGCCATGAGTAAGGGCACGGTATGTTTCACATGGTGATAGGCTTGAGTGAGAAAGGCGAGGTACATTTCGCGATTAATTTCCCCGCGACTACAAGCAGCGAACACTGGCGCTTGTAACATTTGTTGTTGAGCAGCTCGGGTTTGTTGTTGTAAGGTTTCAAAAAAAAGACTCATTGGACTCTCCTGCAAATTTGCTTAGTTGATTTCGGTTATTTGAATATGGTCGAGTGCGTCACTTGGCGTATCCAAGACTTCCTGTACCCATTGTTCAAGCACCATTCGTTTGGGTCGACCGTTAGCGGTGAACCATTCTTGATGAGAATAAAGTGATGGAATCGCTATCACTCGCTTGATTTGCGCGTAATCGGGGAGCTTTTGGTTGAGTACTTGTATACGTTGGTTGATGTTTGCTTGGCTCTCAGTGACCGCAGTTAGAAAAGCTTGGGCATCTCCGGTTATGATGAATGGGCGACCAGCAAAATGACTCTGCGCTTCAGATTCAATCCACTCTGGAGAAATATTGCGACCAAAACTAGTAATAAGCTGGTTTTTCTTACGGCCCAGTAATGTGACAAATCCCTGATCATCTATGGTGGCTAAATCTCCGGTTGCGAGCCAAGGGGCGGTGAAAGCCATACCTAAGTAACCAAGTGCAATATTACCTTTTACCAGCAATTCACCGTCATCGGCTAGCTTGACTTCTACATGCTCTAATACTTGGCCGCAGCTCCCAGGTTTATACGATTTCTCGGTGTTAATACATACCACTGAGCCGCATTCAGAAAGACCATAGCCCTCATAGGCTGGGATCGAAAGTTGATGAGCGAGCTGGATAAGCTCTGGCGCAACGCGAGCCCCGCCAACAGCAACAAAGCGTAACGATTCTGCCAACTGAGCTTGCTGTTGAACCAGTTGGATAAGCGCCATTAATAATGCGGGTGTCAGCACCAAGCTATTGGGTTTCTCGCGTATTAGGGCGCTGGCAAAAACGTTAGCTTCAAATCGACTGGAACCATGTAAACCGAGGCTCTGGCCATGATAGATCTTCGCCGTAACACCGAGTAATAGCGGAACATAAACCCCAGTAATATTTTCTAGTAAGGTTGATAAAGGGAGTAACACTAAATGTTGCTCGCTTTGATCTCGAATTTTGTCGGCTAAAACTTCGCTGACTCGTTGTAAGTTTTGCTCGCTAAGGCAAACCCCCTTTGGGTTCCCGGTCGAGCCAGAGGTAAAGGTAATTTTGCAAGTCTGTTTTAAGGGAAGCACCGCTTGTGTCACTGGTCGTCGATAGGCGGCTAAACCTGCAATTTGTAAGTCTAGTTGAGCGTATTCAGGCCAATCGCCAATTAATAAGTCAGCAGCTGATTGCTCAAGACTATGTTCGACTTGTTGTGCTGCAAAGAAGGTCGGAATGGGGATGATTACCACCCGAGCCTGCATCGCTGCTAAGTCGGCGATCACCCAGTCTAAGCAGTTTTCTGCTTTCAAGGCGATGGCATTCACATTTAGCGAGACGATACTTAAGGCTGCGGCATCAACTTGTTGTTTTAGTTGGCGATAAGTTAAGCTACTTGCTTGACCTTTAACATCGTGACCGATAAAAGCAAGTTGATCAGGGTGATCATTAGCGTGGCGGCTAATTGCTTGTAAAATGCTGTTCATTTAGAGACCTATCTGTTGCATATTTGTTATACCCACGCGACTAGTTAGGTGGTTTAATCCCACTTGCAGATTACCTGCGAAGATCCGTGGTTGATGTTGGTAATAACTCCCCCAACGTTGTTTTGCTCTTGGGACTCGTTGTGGATCCGCTTCAGCAATCAGCGTAGGGACAAGACCAAGGCGCTTCATTAGGGCGTATAAGGGATCTGTTGCGGTGAATATGCACCAAGCAAACCCACGCTCAACTAAGGCTTCAGCCATCAATAAAAAATGTAAGGGAGAAGCGCCTTTGGTAAAAGATGCGAGCTGGCCGAACTCAATTAATTGGTTTCGCTTGATGCTTTGATTGAACGCTTTTGAGAGCAACAGCTCTGCTGTTTGATCTAAGTATTGTTCCAAAAATAAAGGCTCATGATTGGCGAGGCGATAACCGCATAAAGATTTGATTTGACCGTTTTCGGTCAGAGCCATATAAGTGGGCATGAACGAGTCTAGTTTGGCATCAAAAGCTTGTTGGTATCGAGTGGTTATATACTGAATAACTTGCTGCCAGAGTGGGTGGGCAGCCGTGATAAATTCCAAACTTACCGAGTCTCGTTGAAAGTCTTGATTCATTCGCTAACCTCATCTTCATCATTTATTTAAAGATAAGGGGGGAAACTTAAGAAACGCTTAAGAAATGATGGATTAATGTAGGTATTGTAAGTTACAGATTGTTAGATAAAGTTGCGTGAGATTTTTCGAACTCGGGATTCAGAGCGAGTGCCGCTTTTAAAATATGAGTTAGGTGACTTGATATTTAGGCAAGTGTGGTCCGGGTAAGTACAGGCTAAAGGGCCGGATTAGGCGATATGCATATTGGCTGTCCAATTGAGCTTATCGCAAACGGGGGAGTGGTCACCGTGCTGCCCACTAATATCAGCGAGCAGCTCCTTAAGGGATGCTACAGCTCGGTCTTGTCGGCAAACTCACATAAATCTTCAATCATGCAGGAGCCGCAACGCGGCTTTCGCGCAACACAGGTATAGCGGCCATGCAGAATGAGCCAATGATGCACATCAACTTTAAATTCTTTGGGTACAACTTTAAGTAATTTTTGTTCGACTTGCTCAACATTTTTGCCCATGGCAAATTTTGTACGGTTTGAAACGCGATAAATGTGAGTGTCGACAGCTATGGTTGGCCAGCCAAAAGCCGTATTGAGCACAACATTCGCCGTTTTCCGCCCCACACCGGGCAGCGCTTCTAAGAATTCTCGATTTTCAGGCACCTTTCCCTGATGCTGATCGATTAAGATCTTACAGGTCTTCAGTAGGTTTTCAGCTTTAGAGTTATATAAACCAATGGTCTTAATGTAGCTTTTCAGCGTGTCTAAGCCGAGTTCTAAAATAGCTTTTGGCGTATTGGCCACTGGGAATAGCTTAGCCGTTGCCTTATTTACTGACACATCGGTTGCTTGTGCCGATAGTAATACCGCGGTTAGCAGCTCAAAAGGGCTTGAAAAATTAAGCTCCGTTGTGGGATGCGGGTTATCGTTACGTAGTCGCGTTAAGATTTCTCGTCGTTTACTGTTATTCATTGTGTTGAAGATCTTCCATGACTAAGTCAGTGGCTTGTTGTTTGGTTTTTACTCGATGATCGATGATATTCTTCAAGGCGATAATAAACCCCATGACTAAGAAAGCGCCCGGCGGAAGGATCGCAACTAGAAAATGTTCGTTAAAATTGATGACTTGTACATGTAAAACCGATGCCCAGTCACCCAGTAACAGCTCGATACCTTCAAACAAACTGCCATTGCCTAATAGTTCACGAATGGCCCCAACCAGAGTTAATACTAACGCAAAACCTAAACCCATCATTAAACCATCGAAGGCTGCGGCGGGGACAGGGTTGCGAGCCGCAAATGCTTCGGCACGGCCGATAATAATGCAGTTAGTCACAATTAAAGGAATAAAGATCCCCAGATTTTGGTACAAGCCATAGCTGTAGGCATTCATTAATAACTGAACGCATGTTACAAAAGAGGCAATAACCATCACAAATACGGGAATGCGAATTTCTTTGGCGACCCATTTCCGGATCAATGACACGGTCGTGTTTGAGGCGATAAGTACCAACATGGTGGCAAAACCTAAACCTAAAGCGTTACTGATCGTAGACGTCACCGCGAGCAGGGGACATAGGCCCAGTAATTGAACTAAACCGGGATTGTTTTTCCATAGCCCTTGCCAAGCTATTTGTTTGTAATCACTCATCGCTTTTCCTTCGGGTTAACAATCAACAGCAGAGATGCCGATGGTTTGATGATTTTTGGCATGATAAATCAAAGCTTTCTTAACCGCCTTAACTACAGCTCTAGGCGTTATGGTTGCTCCGGTAAAAGCGTCGAATTGACCTCCATCTTTTTTAACTGCCCAACGACTATCATTTTCATCTAACAAGAACTGTTGATTAAATTGATAAATCCAATCCGATTTACGGGTTTCTATCTTGTCACCTAAGCCTGGAGTTTCATTATGTTGGACAACTCGTACCCCACTTATCTTACCGTTTGCCTCAACCCCAACTAACAAGGAAATTGCACCGCCATAACCATCAGGTGCAGTAATTGGGTATACATAGGCTTGAACTTGGCCTTTGTTAGAGATCACACGAATGGTTTGCGCCTTATCACTCCCTAAGTACCCTAAATTAGTGTCGATATAACATTGCTGCTGATAGGCAATACTCGTTAATTGAGTGGGGAGAACTTCATTCATCGATTTTCTACGTTGCTGTTCAATCTGGTGCTCGATTTGTGGTGCAGTAAAGTAGTTCACCACGACGACTAGCAAGGTGCAGCAGAAGGCAAAAGTGGCCAACATAATGGCATTGCTGCGGATGGATTGGCTCTTAGTGCTCATGTTTGTTTCCTTCGCCGTATCCGTAAACTTTTGGTTTGGTAAAATGGTCAATCATTGGCACCGCCATGTTACTCAGTAAAACCGCAAAGGCTACGGCATCAGGATAGCCGCCGTAATTTCGGATCAGAAAGACGAATAAGGCGACTAAAGCACCATAAATAATCCGGCCTCGGTTGGTTGTGGAAGCACTGACCGGATCCGTCAAAATGAAGAACGCGCCAAGCATTGTTGCGCCAGAAAAGAGCTGTAGCAAGATTGGCGTCGTATGATCTGGGTTAATTGCGTTAGAGATTAAACTTAGTAACAATAATACTGATAAGAAAGCCAAGGGAATATGCCAGCGAATAACTTTCAAGTAAAGTAGCGCTACACCTCCGAGTAAGTAAGCGAGGTTTATCCACTGCCAACCAACACCAGCTAAGGCGCCATAGATTGCTTTACTTGCGATCTCTGATGAGGTGAAGCCAAGCTTGAGCTGGGTTTTCATTTCATCGAGTGGAGTGGCAATGGTATGTCCATCGATGCTGGCAATTTGTTTTAAGCTAAAGCCGTCGACAGTGAAACCATTAAAAATTAAGCCCAAACCGTCAACACTGTTAAATGATTCGTGTAATAAGGCCTGGGGTGGCATCCAACTGGTCATGCTGACTGGAAAAGAGACCAGCAACAATACATAAGCCGCCATGGCTGGATTAAAAATGTTATGACCTAAGCCGCCATATAAGTGTTTGACCACGATAATGGCAAAGCAAGAGCCTATTAGAGTCATCCACCAAGGCGCATAAGCGGGTAGGGCTAAACCGAGTAATATTCCGGTGACTAATGCGCTGTTGTCACTTAACGTTGGCCATAGGGGACGTCGACGTAGTAACAGTATTAATGTCTCACTTGCTATCGCGATGCTACTTGCTAACAGCACTTGCACTAATGTGCCGATCCCAAATTGGTAAGTTTGTACCAAGAAACCGGGAACAAGACATAAAATAACCCAAAACATCAAAGTCTTGGTTTTTACAGGCTTGTGTACAAACGGCGAGCTTTGCAGGGTATTACTGGTCATTTGGCTTGGTCTCTTGTGGTTTGGTTTGCTCTGCACGTTTCTTCGCTTTAGCCTTGGCGCGAGCAACTGCAGCGGCCACCGCAGGATTCGTCGACTTAGTGGTGGCAGTTACCTTGGCATCGTCTGCGACTGGCATTTCTGTTTGCGCCGTATCGGTTGCGGCTAGCTTTTTAGCCTTGGCGCGGGCAATTGCTGCAGCCACCGCTGGATTAGTCGATTTGGCTTTGACAGCTACCTTGGTGTCGTTTGCGACTGACGTCTCTGTTTGTGCTGCGTCAGTTGCCGCTAGCTTTTTAGCCTTGGCGCGAGCAACTGCAGCGGCCACCGCAGGATTCGTCGACTTAGTGGTGGCAGCTACCTTGGCATCGCTTGCGACTGGCGTTTCTGTTTGTGCAGCGTCGGTTGCCCCTAGCTTTTTAGCCTTGGCGCGGGCAATTGCTGCAGCCACCGCAGGATTAGTTGATTTGGCTTTGACTGCTACCTTGGTGTCGTCAGCGACAGGGGTCTCTGTTTGCACCGTGTCGGTTGCGGCTAGCTTTTTAGCCTTGGCGCGGGCAATTGCAGCGGCCACCGCAGGGTTAGTCGACTTAGTGGTGGCAGCTACCTTGGTGTCGTTTGCGACTGGCGTTTCTGTTTGTGCCGTGTCGGTTGCGGCTAGCTTTTTAGCCTTGGCGCGAGCAATTGCTGCGGCCACCGCAGGGTTGCTTGATTTGGCTTTGTCACTGTGGCTTTCAGCTTGAGTCTCGTTTGAATCACTAGAGGCCTTGAGTCCTTGTTCTTTAGCCAAACGGCGCTGTTGTTTACGAGCTTCACGTTCGGCGATTGCTTGTTGATTATCGGGGATCCATTCTCCGCTGGTCGTTTGTATCGCTGCCGGAGCTTGAGCTTTCGATTGTTTTACCCGCGCCAAGGCCGCAGCAACAGGATCAGGCTTGTTGGCCGAAGAGTTGGCATTGGTTTGCTCTTGTCTACGGAGCGCAGCTTGTTGATGTTTGGCTTTTCGCTCTAATTTATCTTTTTCTAAACGCGCGAGGCGGGCTTCAAAACGTTGTTTGGCAATATCAGCTTCTTGTTTCGCTAGATCTTCGGCTCTAATTTTAGCTTTGGCAGTGCGGTAGTGCTGCACTAGCGATATTTGACTGGGACAAACAAAGGCACAGGCACCACATTCGATACAATCCATCATGTTGTAGCTGCGGGCTTTGTTGAGCTCATCCGCTTGGCTAAACCAGTAAAGTTGTTGCGGTAATAAGCCCATAGGACAAGCTTGAGCACATTCACCGCAGCGAATACAAGGGGATTCCGTCGCGGCTGCTTGTGGGTGGTTGACAATTAAACAGTTACTGGTTTTTACGATAGGAGCCTGATTATTGGGCAGCATGAACCCCATCATCGAACCGCCCATAATTGTCGGAGTATTGTTGGCGACTTGCAGTTTTTCACTCAATATATGTGCGACGCTGGTCCCGAGGGGTAGCCAGTAGTTAGCTGGCTGCTCAACCAAATCTCCGGCGATAGTTACGATTCGAGAGATCAATGGTTCACCGATATCAACTGCACGATGAACCGCATAGGCAGTTCCAACATTCTGCACCAACATTCCTAAATCGATAGGTAGTTGACTGGCAGTGACTTGTTGTCCGGTTAAAATTTCGATCAGTTGTTTTTCCCCGCCAGAAGGGTACTTGGTGGGAATGCTACGGATGATGATCGAATCATTGGTGTGCTTGCTTAAGGCTTCAATTGCTTCCGGTTTATCATTTTCAATGGCAATAATTGTTAACTTCGGCTGCAGCGCTGTTTGTAATATTTGTACCCCTTTAATGACTTCGGCTGGGTAATTGCGCATTAAACAGTCATCAGCCGTAATATAAGGCTCACATTCGGCGCCGTTAATAATGAGTATATCTAAGGGCTTATGTGGGCTTATTTTTAGAGCCGTGGGGAATCCAGCTCCGCCCATACCGGCAATCCCAGATTGATGGACTCGCTGGCAAATAAGTTCTGGGGTTTGTTGATTTTGGCTAAGGGGGGCAGGCCAAACCGCATCTCGTTGTTGTTCATCGACCTTAATCACGATCGCTAACTCTGGAATCGCTGAGGCGTGCGCTGTGACACGAGGTTCTATCGCAACAATGGTACCGGAGCATGAGGCATGCACCGGAGGCGCTTGATAAAACTGCGACTCATTTAATGCTTGTCCACGGAGTACTTTTTGGCCGACGACAACTAATAATTTGGCAGCGCTGCCAATGTGTTGCTGTACAGGAATGGTGAGATACTCCGGGTTCGCCAGCCACTCTGGTTTTTCGCAATTAATCAGCTGTTTATTGGTTTCAGGATGAACCCCACCTTGGTAGTTCCAGGTAAAGCCTTGTTTTATTTTTTCTAGCCAAGCCACCATCTATTTCATTTCCTCAATGATTGAGACGTCAATTTGGTTTAATTTCCAATCCCAATTTTTGGTGGTTGTCTCAATTGGACGCATTTCGATACAATCAGTTGGGCAGGGGGCAACGCACAACTCGCAACCGGTACATTCTTTTGCGATCACCGTGTGCATGTGTTTATTGGAACCCATAATCGCGTCTACTGGACAAGCTTGAATGCACTTGGTGCAACCGATACAAGCATCTTCAATAATAAAGGCGACTTTTTTACGGTCGTCTTCTTTCACTGCAGCTGCATCTAAAGGGATTGCTTCCACACCGAGTAAATCTGCGATTTTAGCGATAGTTTCGTCCCCGCCGGGAGGGCACTTATTGATGGGCTCACCATTGGCGATGGCTTCGGCGTAGGGACGACATCCAGGGTGACCACACTGGCCACACTGCGTTTGCGGCAATAAGCTTTCGACTTGATCCGCAATTGGATTGCCTTCCACCTTATATTTAATTGCGGCATAACCAAGAATGGCGCCAAATACTAAGGCCAATAGAGTAATGGTAATTAAGGCTACTAACATGCTGTGGTTACTTAATTAGGCCGGCAAAACCGACGAAGGCTAAAGACATGAGTCCAGCGGTGATCATCGCGATCGCAGCCCCTTTAAAAGGGAGGGGAATATCGGCAACGACTAAACGTTCGCGCATGGCAGAAAATAGTATCAGTACTAATGAGAAACCGACCGCAGCCCCAAAACCATAAATGATGGACTCAAATAGATCATGCTGCTCATTTATATTTAATAGCGCCACGCCCAACACCGCACAGTTGGTGGTAATTAAGGGTAAATAGATCCCCAATACGCGGTGCAATGCGGGGCTAGCTTTTTGGACAAACATTTCCGTAAATTGAACCACAACTGCGATCACAAGGATAAAACTCATGGTACGCAAATAGGTGATATCTAGTGGTGCCAAAATATACTGTTCGACCAGATACGAGCACATAGAAGCCAGAGTCAATACAAATGTAGTGGCTAATGCCATTCCTATAGCGGTTTCTACTTTGCTAGAAACCCCCATGAAGGGACACAGGCCCAAGAACTTAACCAGTACAAAGTTGTTAACCAGTACGGTACTAATCAATAACAACAGATATTCAGTCATTTATATAAGATGCAGCCAAACAAAAGCGTATTATCCCCGTTTGTGGTCTTTATAACAACCGTGAGATCACTGTGGAAAAAGGCCATAAATTTTGCCGTGATTTGTGGAGCATTTTTAGGCAAACAGATCAGCTTTTTTAGCTTAGCTTGATCTTGATCATTTGATTTTGCTTTAACGTTTAAACTTCTCGACTACCATATCTAGTGGGAACTACAATTCTCAACCACAATATATGGTTATCCGATCATCCAGATGCTTTTTTATACAATATCGACAGCTAAGCCTTTGGTAGCGCGGGTTCCGCAATTTTCTAATGAATGAGTGAGTAAAATTGGAGCGTAAATCGTGAAAACAGTCGTGATCAAGCGAGACGGAAGCCGTGTACCTTACGACGCTAAACGGATTGTTGACGCCGTATTGAAAGCCGCAGAGGCTTTAGGCGTAAAAGATAATCTTGTCGCATTACAAATAGCGCAGCAGGTGACCGAACAATTTATCAATCTGGCAGAAGTTGATATCAACGACATTCAAGCCTCAGTTGAAAATTGCCTGATGGAAAATGACAATAAGACTTTGGCTCGCGCCTATATTGAGTATCGTCATGATCGAGATGTTGCCCGCGACAAACGTAGCGTTTTAAATAACGAAATCAGAGGACTGGTCGAGCAAAGTAATGCCGCCTTGCTTAATGAGAACGCCAATAAAGATAGCAAAGTGATCCCGACTCAACGTGATCTTTTAGCCGGGATTGTTGCAAAGCATTATGCGAAAACCCATTTGTTACCTCGAGATGTTGTTAAGGCTCACGATAGCGGTGAGATCCACTTCCATGACTTAGACTACGCTCCATTTTTCCCGATGTTTAATTGTATGCTAATTGACCTTGAAGGCATGCTCACTGGTGGTTTTAAAATGGGCAATGCTGAAATTGAGACGCCAAAGTCCATTTCTACAGCAACTGCGGTGACAGCGCAGATTATTGCTCAGGTTGCGAGTCATATTTATGGTGGCACGACTATCAATCGAATTGATGAGATTCTGGCGCCTTATGTTCTCAAAAGTCATGAAAAGCATTTAGCTACTGCTAAACAATGGGAAATAGCGGATCAAGAGGCTTATGCGAAAGCACAAACTGAGAAAGAATGTCATGATGCTTTTCAGTCTTTAGAGTATGAAGTGAATACTTTACATACAGCCAACGGGCAAACACCGTTTGTCACCTTCGGTTTTGGTTTAGGCTCCTGTTGGGCGGCACGGTTGATTCAGCGCTCAATTTTGCAAAATCGTATTGCAGGTTTAGGCAAAAATGCCAAAACCGCAGTATTCCCTAAATTGGTCTTTGCGATTAAAGATGGTTTAAATCATAAGCCTGAAGATCCGAGTTACGATATTAAACAACTTGCCTTAGAGTGTGCATCCAAACGAATGTACCCTGATATTTTGAACTACGACAAAGTCGTTGAAGTGACCGGTTCTTTTAAAACCCCAATGGGGTGTCGCAGTTTCTTGGGACCTTATCAAGAGGGCGGTAAAGAAGTCCATGATGGTCGAAATAACCTCGGTGTTGTCAGTTTAAATTTACCGCGGATAGCCATCGAAGCAAAAGGGGATGAACAACGATTCTATGAGTTGTTAGACCAACGATTAAGTATCGCCAAGCAAGGTCTTGATACCCGAATAGAGCGTCTAAAAGGGGTGAAAGCCAAAGTTGCTCCTATTTTATATATGGAAGGAGCTTGTGGTGTTCGCTTAAACGCCGAAGACGATGTCTCCAAAATATTTGAAAATGGTCGAGCTTCTATTTCATTGGGTTATATTGGTCTACATGAAACAGTAAATGCTTTATATGCTGATGACCAACATGTTTACGATAGTAAACAGTTACGACAAAAGGCCCTTGGGATCGTAACGGCGCTGAAACAAGCAACTCTGCGTTGGGAGAAAGAAAGTGGGTATGCTTTCAGCTTGTATAGTACGCCTAGTGAGAATTTATGTGACCGTTTCTGCCGTTTAGATGCGAAGAAGTTTGGGGTGATAGCAGGAGTCACGGATAAAGGTTATTACACCAATAGTTTCCATTTGGATGTAGAGAAACAGGTCAATCCCTTTGATAAGATCGACTTTGAACAACCTTACCCTGCGATCTCTAGCGGCGGGTTTATTTGCTATGGTGAATATCCAAATATGCAACATAATACAGAAGCCCTAGAAGACGTTTGGGACTATAGCTATGATCGGGTGCCTTATTATGGGACAAATACACCGATTGATGAGTGTTATGAATGTCATTTTACGGGCGAATTTAACTGTACCAGCAAAGGCTTTGAATGTCCTTCATGTGGCAATAGTGAAGCCAGTAAGGTATCGGTTATTCGTCGGGTTTGCGGTTACTTAGGTAGTCCTGATGCACGTCCGTTTAACTATGGCAAACAAGAAGAAGTGAAACGTCGGGTCAAACATCTGTAAATGCATTATCTTAGCTACCATACGATCGACGTGGTGAATGGACAGGGTACGCGTTGTACCTTGTTTGTTGCTGGTTGTGAGCATCAGTGTAAGGGCTGTTATAATCAGAAGTCTTGGCGTTGTGATGCGGGGCATGAATTTACCGATGCCTTAGAACAGAAAATTATTGATGATCTAAATGACCCTCGAATTAAACGCAAAGGTTTAAGTTTGACTGGTGGCGATCCACTGCATCCTAACAACCTCGCAGCGATTAAACGTTTAGTATTACGAGTTAAAACTGAATGTATTGGCAAAGATATTTGGTTATGGACTGGTTATCGCTTAGCCGAGCTTAATCCTGCGCAACAAGATATCGTACGAATGATTGATACACTTATCGATGGTAAGTTCGAACAAAGCTTAGCCGATGCTAAGTTAGTTTGGCGGGGCAGTAGTAATCAGGTTATATATCAACACCCCTTGCGTGACTCAATGTATGAGCTTGGGTCGGGCAATTAAATAGCCTTGCAAGCTATCAACATACATCGATTCCAAAAGTTGTTTTTGTTCTAATGTCTCAACGCCTTGAGCGATAACTTGGCAGCCTAAGCGGTGCGACACTTCCACCAGCATACCGACCAGTTGCTGGTTGGATTTGTCATTTGCAAGTTGTTGCACTAAATCGCTGCTAATTTTTACATAGTTTGGCTTCAATTCTTTAAATAGCTTAAAAGAGCCGATCCCCGTACCAAAGTCTGCAATAGCGGTATGGCAACTGTTTTTCCTTAATATTTCGAACAATTTTTTTGCATTGCTTAAGTGCAAATTCAGAACTTCTTCTTCTAGTTCAAATACGACTCGTGATTGCAGGTTGGGGTATTTTGACAATTCTTGACTTAACCAAGTGCAAAAACTCGGTTCGATTAAAACTAACTTACTCAGGTTGATCCCCCAGCGATATTCTGCATTCTGTTCGGCGATGGTTTGCAATACATAAGCAAGGGTCGATTGTTCGAGTTTTGCAATTAACCCAAGACGTTCAGCCATAACTAAACATGTTTCGGTAGGCAATTGTTGCTGGTCTTCAGATAAGAAACGAATGAAAACTTCATGATAAGCGGGCATTGTACGATGCAGTGATTGAATGGCCTGAGAAGCGATACGAAAGCGCTGGTGTGTTAATAATGAACTGAGGGTCGTATGCCATTGTAGTTCGCTACTCTCGAGAGTATGGCTATCTTCGAGTACCAGCTCCCAAGCATTTGGAGAAAGACTTTGGGCGATTTCTAAGGCGGCATCTGCTCGGGTGATGATTCGCTCGATAGTATCCCCATTTTTAAATTCGGTGATACCGATGTAGGCGGCACTTTGCATTTGTTTACGATGACTCAAATCACTAAATGACGCGCTTAAGTTTTGCGCAACTTGACTGATTCGAGTCGCAGGTAGTCTTGGAATGATCAACGCAAATTCAGCGCCAAGCAAACGGTATAATAAGCTGTTGTGGTATTCTTTACGGTTGTAATCGATGATATTAGCCACTTCTTGTATATATTCATCTCCGGCTTGATGACCTCGCACTTTATTAATTTCTTGTAACTGAGAAGCTCTGACTAAAAATAGTACCGTATCTTTGAGTTCAGATTTTAATAGACTTTGCATTTTCTGGCGAAATGAATGGCGATTTAACTGGCCAGTTAAAGGATCTAATGCAACTTGTTTTTCTAATTGGCCAATCGCATGTTTTTGTTCGCGGATTTGCTGAGTGAGTTGTAATTTTTGTTCTTTAATCAATTCTCCCACGGAGCCTAATACGGGTTGTTCATCGACATAACGTTCGGTATTTAGTAGCGTTTTAAGTTTACTTTTTACGCGCGAGATTGAACGCAAGAATAGAAGGCTGGTTAATACATAACCAAATAAACAAATACCAGCAATGGTTAAATAGAGCTTAAGGTAGTTGTCGCTGACAAATTCGAAAGACGGCTTATAGTTAACCTGGTAATTGTCGACGGTGATCGTTTGTAGTTTTGTTTTATTGGGTTCAACCAGCTCTACCAACCAATGTTGGGGAGGGCCAACTAAGGCAAGGTTGTTATCAATGGCTAACTGCGTTGAAATAAAACTGAGTTTATGCTGCTCAAGCAGCTGTTGTAAGTAAGTTTGCTTGAGCTGTGCATCATCATTTAATTGCAGCTGTAGTAGGGTATTAATTTGTTGATTTTCGTGTGCTAAATCTTGCTTAAACAGTTGCACATGAACACTGACTAATCCACCCCATAAAGCGATAAATAAAAGAGCGTTTACAACAAAGAATGTTCTAAGGCCTTTCATAATCTACCTGTTCATTAAATCAGCAATATTTAATGATAATACATGTAAACAATAGACTTATCTATCAGATGGTTAGTGAATTGAGATCAACTAGCTAGAATAAACAATATTTAACAGAAGAGTGAGCTAGATAATGGCTCCCCAGGTTGGGCTTGAACCAACGACACATGGATTAACAGTCCACCGCTCTACCAACTGAGCTACTGGGGAATTATCAGCATTTACCTATGATAGTTTTGATGTGGCTCCCCAAGTTGGGCTTGAACCAACGACACATGGATTAACAGTCCACCGCTCTACCAACTGAGCTATTGGGGAATTATCAACACTATCTGCTTATATGATTGGCTCCCCAAGTTGGGCTTGAACCAACGACACATGGATTAACAGTCCACCGCTCTACCAACTGAGCTATTGGGGAATCATATAAGGTCTAACTTATTGTCATCAAGATTGGCTCCCCAAGTTGGGCTTGAACCAACGACACATGGATTAACAGTCCACCGCTCTACCAACTGAGCTATTGGGGAATCTTGATATGTACTAAAGCGAAACAGATTGGCTCCCCAGGTTGGAGTTGAACCAACGACACATGGATTAACAGTCCACCGCTCTAACCAACTGAGCTACTGGGGAATCGCTTTGCTTAAGTGCGGGGCGCATAGTAATAATTGCCCTGATAGCTGTCAACTAATTCTACCTCAAAAATGATAAATAGTGTTTGTTTGCTCAAACTACATCCACATATCACCCATCTTCGATCAAATCTTGCTCAGCGGTGATGAAAAACTGCTGAATTGGCGTCTGATGTAATTCGTTGTACGTAACCAACAAAGTCATGCTGGCTGCCTATCGTAAAGTAGTTTGTGATGCCTTGCCTAAAGTCTCGCGTTGTTATGTTTACTTACTGCAGAGCTGGTCGTTTATGCCTGTCTTAAATAATAGGCAGCGGTTAGCATTACCTTATGCTTGTATTGAATCGTTACCTTAAAACATGCGTCAATAATGGAAGAATAGTGGGGTGAGCCTAAATGATGTTGTTCACGAATCTGCCGTAAATTGAAATAGCCAACAACGCTCACTTTATTTAGGTGTCGAATAACAAAGGTCTTATACCTACACATGGCGCGAAAAAGTCGTTCTAACCAAATACCCTAAAACCAATTTGAAGGCTTGCTCTGCACTGCGCTTGTCACGCATTTAGCACCTGGCTGCCGTTTAATTCATAGCAAAAGTTTGCGGTGAGCTTAGGAAGATAGTTTTGTGAAGCTCTGTGACATCGGGTTTGCGATATTTTCAAAATTGCTTGCCAAAATTTTTTAAACTCGGTGTGTCATCATGGTTAAACTCTTGCGGTGCGCTACACTTTATTGCTGAGATTTATACACAATCCCGCAAAGCCTTTGGTTGTGGATGTTTCTATGACTTATCCACTGATTTTGTGGATAACTATGTGCATTAAAATATTATATCTGGCTGCAGGCCAATAAAGACGCGGGGTCAAGAGAAATTAAACGAAATTCAAAAATAAGCTTAACTCTATATATAACAAACACTTATTGTTATTTCTAGGATAAAAGCTCAAAATTCGACCGAGAAAATAAATATTGCATTTAACAAAAAAATCGGTGTGCATTACTTTTTGTTACAAGAAGTTTACTGTACACAATTCAGCAATTTCTGCTGTTAATTATACAAAACCGATATTCTCTACTGAACCGCAATAAATTGGCTGATAGCTATCGCGCGCTTATTTAAACTGAGCGACATTCGAGTAGAATGACGCTCATCTGGTTTTTAGTTGGTTATCGATTTATGAAAAAAACTTTCGATTTGGTTTCTGAATATACGCCTGCAGGCGATCAACCTAAAGCGATTGAAAGTCTAAATGAAGGCTTAGCAGATGGCTTAGCTCACCAAACCTTGCTAGGTGTCACTGGCTCCGGTAAAACTTTTACCATAGCCAACGTGATTGCCGAACAAAACCGTCCAACAATTATTTTGGCGCCAAACAAAACTTTAGCTGCGCAGCTATATGGTGAAATGAAGGAATTTTTCCCTCATAACGCCGTCGAGTTTTTTGTATCTTACTACGATTATTACCAACCAGAAGCCTACGTACCGACCACTGATACCTTTATTGAGAAAGATGCTTCGGTTAACTCGCATATTGAACAGATGCGACTCTCGGCCACTAAGGCGCTATTAGAGCGTAGGGACGTGGTGTTAGTTGCTTCAGTTTCTGCAATTTATGGTTTGGGAGATCCACAGTCGTATTTACAGATGATGTTGCACTTGAGTGTTGGGGATATGATTGACCAACGGGCCATTTTACGACGTCTCGCGGAATTACAATATTCTCGTAATGATGCGGCATTTCAACGCTCAACCTTTCGGGTTAGGGGAGATGTAATCGATGTTTTTCCTGCTGAATCCGATAAAAATGCTTTACGTATAGAATTATTTGACGGTGAAGTAGAACGACTCAGCAGCTTTGACCCGCTCACCGGAGTAGAAGAAGCTTCGATGGTCAGGGCAACCATTTTTCCTAAAACGCACTATGTGACTCCTCGCGAAACTATCGTTAACGCAATTTCTTCCATTAAAGAAGAGTTAAATGAGCGTAAAAAGCAGTTGCTTGACGTTAATAAGCTTATTGAAGAGCAACGAATTTCCCAACGGACTTTGTTTGACATCGAAATGATGAATGAATTGGGATATTGCTCTGGGATTGAAAACTACTCCCGATATCTCTCCAGTCGCGCCCCCGGCGAGCCACCACCAACCTTATTAGATTATCTTCCTGCTGATGGGCTGATGGTGATAGATGAGTCGCACGTCACCGTACCGCAAATTGGCGCGATGTATAAAGGTGACCGTTCACGAAAAGAAAATTTAGTGAATTACGGTTTTCGCTTGCCTTCAGCGCTGGACAATCGACCATTAAAATTTGAAGAATTCGAGTCGATTGCGCCGCAAACTATTTTTGTTTCGGCGACGCCGAGTACCTATGAACTTGAGAAAACTAATCAAGAATTTGTTGAGCAGGTCGTTAGGCCCACAGGGTTGCTGGATCCGGTCATTGAAGTGCGACCCGTTGCCACCCAAGTAGATGATTTACTATCAGAGATCCGAATTAGAACAGCGATTGATGAACGAGTGCTTGTAACTACGCTGACCAAGCGAATGGCCGAGGATTTAAGCGAGTATCTGGCAGAGCATCAAGTTAAAGTGCGCTATTTACACTCCGATATTGATACTGTAGAGCGGGTTGAAATCATTCGAGACTTACGTATGGGGATCTTTGACGTACTGGTTGGGATTAACTTGCTACGAGAAGGTTTAGACATGCCGGAAGTTTCGTTAGTCGCTATTCTGGATGCGGATAAGGAAGGCTTCTTGCGTTCAGAACGGTCTTTGATCCAAACCATTGGCCGTGCTGCCCGACATCCGCAAGGCAAAGCTATTTTGTACGGGGAAAAAATTACTGGTTCGATGGATAAAGCTATCTCTGAGACCAACCGACGTCGTGAAATTCAACATGCTTACAATCAAGAGCGGGGGATTATTCCGCAAAAACTCAACAAAAAAGTTGTCGATATTAGTAACTTTGGAAAATCAAAAGCGCTGCAAGCTACAGAACCACAAGCACAATATCGAACTCTGACTCCAGAGATGATGTTAAAGAAAATTGCTGATTTAGAAAAGCAAATGATTGGTCATGCTAAGGAACTTGAGTTTGAACAAGCCGCAAGCTTGCGTGATAGTATCGCAGAGTTACATCAACAACTTATTAAAATTAGTTAAAAAAAAGCCGCGATGCTAAACGTCGCGGCTTAATAACAATGAATCGTGATTAGTTCGCAGCAAGAATAATTGCGCCAAACTCTTCAGCCATTAATGAAGCTCCGCCAACAAGCGCGCCGTCAATGTCAGCTTGAGAGAACAATTCTTTTGCAGTCGCAGCTTTTACGCTACCGCCGTAAAGAATTTGAACTTTTTCTGCAACACTTGCGCTTTGTGCTGCTAACCAGCCACGGATATGAGCATGAACCGCTTGTGCTTGCTCAGAGGTTGCTGACTTACCAGTACCAATGGCCCATACCGGCTCGTAAGCAATCACTGCATTAGCTAGGGCATCAATACCACAAAGCTCAATTACAGCTTTTAATTGAGCTTCAACAACAGCTTCAGTTTTTCCGCTTTCATTCTCTTCAAGCGTTTCACCAATACAAAGAACAGGTACCAATTGGTTTTCCTGAATTGCTTTGAATTTTGCGGCGACGACTGCGTCAGTTTCGTTATGGTATTGGCGACGTTCGCTGTGGCCAACCAAGCTGTAAGTACAGCCGAATTCTTTTAACATGACGGGTGAATTTTCACCTGTAAATGCACCAGAAACGTTCACACTAGCATCTTGAGCGCCGTAAGCGATAGGAGCGTCACCGACTAAGGCTTCTACTTGACCTAAGAAAATCACTGGGGGGCAAATCGCTGTTTGTACATTGGTTGCAGCTTTTGCTGGCTCAATTAAACCATTCACTAACGCAGTAACTGAATCTTTCGTACCGTTTAGCTTCCAGTTACCCATTACAAGAGGTGTTCTCATCACGCTTTCTCCTTTAAGTAAATTGGCTCGATTATAGAGAATAAATTACAAAATCGTAGTGTTTACACGAAATTATCTGGTTAAAACTGAAAGTAGCTGATCTAAAACAAACGATTATGAAAAATGGTCACGAATTTTTTGCCACCAAATCCCCAATTTCTCGTGCCAAACCGCATCATAACGATAGATGAAGCGAGCATCCGGTAAAAATTCGTAAAGGCGTTGTTTTCCTTGGGCTTCTTTCCCTAAGTAATCCGTGGGAACAGGACTAATGTTGTTCGAGTATTGACGGAAGTACTGCAGTGCGCGTTGCATATGGGTTGCACTGGTAATCAGCGCTGTAGGTCGTTGACCAATATAACTAGCGATGACTGCGGCTTCTTGCTCTGTATCCATCGCTTTTGGAATGGTGATAATATTGGCTGGCGGAATATTAGCTGCTGTAGCAACCTTTTGCATTAATTCAGCATTACTATTGGGATCGCTTCCACCATAACCAGATACGATTAAGCGGCTCTGTGGATTCACAAGACTCAATTCGATGCCCTTAGTGATGCGGGCAAAAGATGAACGACTGAGTTGCTCAGTAGGGGACAACAAGGGGTCACTGATATGTCCGCCCCCCAAGACCACAACAAAGTCAAAACTATTGACCAGCTGACTCGGAGGCAGAACTTGTCGCTCGTTTGCGATTAACTGCTGATTAACCCACCAAGGATTACTGGTAAGCAATAATATGACTAAAGCAGGTAAAAGGGTGATCGCGGCGCGATAAGGCCGTTTAGTGAGGCAAAAGTAAAGTGATAACACCAAAAAAAATAGCGAAATGTTGAGAGGCATCAGTAACGAACCTAACCATTTTTTTACAATAAAACCTAAACTTAAATCCATATAGCTGGTTCTCTAGTTTGCGATGCAAGCATCTTAATCTATCCTTATTCATAGGTGTTTAAAATTATCAAAAATCTCGACTTAATCCAAATTAATGCGTTAAATCAAAATTTACTTGTTATTTTTTCCTCTACATAAAGACAGCTTTCTAAACTTAAGGTAATCTTCGCTCAATACAGGCAAGTAATTAGCAGTGAGGAAAGTATGTTTGAGCGTGTTTCCGCGGCCGCGGCAGATCCCATTTTAGGTTTAACTGAAGCTTTTAAAGCCGATCCCCGTCTTAACAAGATTAATCTAGGAGTCGGTATTTATAAAAACGAAGCTGGTGCAACTCCAGTTTTAAAGACCGTTAAAATTGCAGAGCAGAAGTTACTGGAAACGGAAAGTAGTAAGTCTTATCTTAGTATTGAAGGTAATCCTGCTTATGGCTTGGAAGTACAGAAACTGTTGTTTGGTGAAAATAGTGAAATCGTAAGCAGCCAACGCGCTTTTACGGCTCAGTCGCCAGGTGGTACCGGGGCTCTGCATAATGCCGCTGAATTCGCTTATAATCATTTAGGTGTACGTACTGTTTGGGTGAGTAACCCAACTTGGGCCAACCACGGCAATATTTTTAAAGCCTTAGGCCTTGAAGTAAAAGCTTACGATTACTACAACCCAGAGACCCAAGATCTCGACTTTGCAGCGATGTTAAGTTCTTTAGAGCAAGTTAGTGCGGGCGACTTAGTACTTTTCCACGGCTGTTGTCATAATCCTACTGGCATCGACCCAACAATTGAACAATGGCAGCAATTAGCCAACTTAGCAGCAAGCAAAAAGATATTGCCATTGTTTGATTTCGCTTACCAAGGGTTTTCTATAGGTGTGGAAGAAGACGCCGCTGGTTTGCGACTTTTTGCCGAACAAATTAAAGAGTTAATGGTTGCCAGTTCTTTTTCTAAAAACTTTGGCTTATATAATGAGCGGGTGGGTGCATTCACTTTGGTTGCTCAAAACAAAGAGCAGGGCGCCGCGGCATTTAGCCAAGTAAAAGCAGGTATTCGAGCGAACTACTCGAACCCACCATCTCACGGCGCTGCTGTGGTGACTACAATTTTGCAAAATCCAGAGCTAAAAGCGCAATGGCATAGCGAAGTCACAGAGATGCGTGAGCGGATTAAAGAAATGCGTGACTTGTTTGTTGCCACGTTAGCTGAAAAAGGCGCTGAGGGTGATTACAGCTTTATTCAGCGCCAGAATGGTATGTTCTCGTTCTCTGGTTTAAGTAAACAACAAGTGCAAATCTTAAAAGAGCAACATGCGGTATATATTGTTGGCTCGGGTCGGATCAGCGTCGCCGGGATGACCAAAGACAATATGCAAGCATTATGTGAAGCGATAGCAGCGGTTGTGTAGCAAGTAAACAATAAGGCTTAGCTTGCTAAGCCTTATCCTATCACGACATTGCGCCCCTTCTTTTTCGCTTCATACAAGGCATTATCTGCATCTTTTATCACTTCCTCTGCACTGGCGTGTAGATTAGATTTCTCTGCCACTCCAATACTTACCGTAATTTGTACCGTATTTTTAGGCTCGGGTTGTTCCCCTCGGCGTGATTTATCGCTGGTATTACGACTGTTATTATCACGAATAGCGAAAGGGGTTTGAGCAATGAGCTCGCGTATGTCATCTAAAAATATTTTGGCATGCTCGAGTTGCTTGCCCTTAAATAATACAGTGAACTCTTCTCCCCCATAACGAAACACTTGACCTCCACCTTCAATTTGGTCCAGCTTTGCTGCCACCATCGCCAAGACATCATCACCCACATCATGGCCATAGGTATCATTAAATTTTTTGAAATGGTCAATATCCACCATGGCTAGGCAATAGTTTTTAGACAATCCCGCTAAGCGCTCAAATAACATGCGTCGACCTAATAATCCGGTGAGCTCATCGCGATAAGCCAGTTCATGTGAAGCATTAAATCCGCTGAACAACATGATTAACATCGATGCTGTAAAAAAAATTGAAGAAATAGCTTCTCTGTCGAGAAAAATCAACGGAAAGGTACTGGCTAAGAAACTAAAAAACAGTCCAATCGAAATACTGGTTGGTTTATTGATGAAACGAATAAATGAGATAACCAAACAAAACATGATGAACCCGAGCGCATTTAGGCTAATCACGAGGCCTTCGAGCGGGCGGGGGCTAAACCATTGTTTAATCATACCTTGCATATCGAGGGCAAAAAAGTCGATGATGACTGGTATGCTTAGCATTTGTAATGCTAAGCAAATATACCAAACGAGAGCTCGCCGAGTTATCCAGCCGTTATCTTTGACTAATTGATTAAGAAACAAGTTGAAAGGAATGAATAAACCGAGCACAGTAAAGCAGGTCGAAGCAGTTGGCTCTGCGAGCGGTTGCTGTAAGTAGTTGACTATTAACCAATAACTAAAAGTGTTTACAAGTGCTACCACGAATAACTGCCGTCGATTAAACTGCAGCGCCAGCATTGTGATAATGGTAGCAAAGCCATAGGGTAACCAATAAATGAGTTCGCGAATATTGGTAGACAAGCTTGAATACCAAATTAGTGTCCCTGTCGCTATCATCAAAATGGCGAGGGACGGGAATACATTATGGCTTGTTAAGCGACTTTCCATAAATTTCAAGTAATTGAGTTTGGAATGATTTTATAGAATATTTAACTATTTTAAAATCGATATAGGCCAATAAGCAGGCTGGCCTCGAAGTTTTCTACAGTAACTGCATATTAGTCTTTGATATTATGCAGTTACTGTCCTAATTTTATTGTAACGAAAAAATACGGAGCGGCGCATGAGTGACTTTCTGTTCATTGATGATACTGAAGAACCAGAAAAAAAAGTTACCAAGGCATCTTGGAAGTTATTGGTTATTGATGATGAAGCTGAAATTCACTCAGTGACGCGCTTAGTGCTGTCTGGGGTTGAAATTGATGGTTATGAGTTAGAGTTTCTTTCTGCTTATAGTGCGGAGGAGGCGCGCCAAATATTTAATGAGCATGATGATATCGCGATTGCCTTAGTTGATGTGGTGATGGAAACCGAACATGCGGGCTTGGAATTAGTTCGCTGGATCCGCGAAACCAAGGGAAACCATGCCACGCGCTTGATTCTAAGGACCGGCCAGCCAGGGCAGGCTCCTGAAGAGTCGGTGATTAAAGATTACGATATCAATGATTATAAGAGCAAAACAGAGTTAACCGCCACCAAGTTAAAAACCATTACTTATTCAGCGATCCGTTCTTATCGAGATATTCTATTCATCGAACGTCATCGCTCTGGTTTGTTGAAGGTTATAGAGTCCACATCCTTAGTTTTAAAGAGTAAAACGCTTTACCACTTCGGTTCAGCGGTGTTAGAGCAGTTGGTCGAATTGTTCCAGTTAGAAACGTCGGCCATGTATATCACGACCTTAACTGAAGACGTATTACATCATCAGTCGTTTAATGTATTGGCTGCGACCGGTGATTTTGTGACGAATGAGCACAATGAATCTGATTTTGATCAGAGTAAGATCCCTGACAACGTAAAAGCATTGCTCAAACACGCGTTACAAGAGCGCAGGACCATCGTAAATGAAGACTGTTATGTTGGATTTTATTCAACCGATAATCGCAGTGTTAGTCTGCTTTATGTACAACATGAAAAACCGCTTGATGATATAGAAAAGGGCTTGTTAGAAGTATTTGCGACTAATATCGCATTAACTTTTGAAAACCTCACGATTAAAGAAGAGATCCAAGATACCCAAAAAGAACTTATTTTCATTATTGGTGACGCCATCGAACAACGTAGTAAAGAAACTGGGTCACACGTTAAACGGGTGTCGTTGATTTGCGAACTAATGGCCAAAAAATTAAATTTTGACCCTGAATTTGTTGAATTGTTTAAGTACGCGGCCCCATTACATGATTTGGGTAAGATTGCTATACCGGAGTCGATTCTGCATAAACCTGGTAAGCTAGATGCTCAGGAGTGGGAGGTGATGCAAACTCACGCTCAAGTTGGTCACGATTTGCTTGCCGATTCCAATAAGATTATTGCCCGTCTCGGAGCCGAAATATCTATTTGCCATCATGAAAAATGGGATGGTAGCGGATATCCTCGTCAATTAGCGGGGGAAGACATTCCTTTAGTGGGCCGAATCATGGCTATTACCGATGTATTTGATGCTTTGGGGTCGAAGCGCTCTTATAAAGAGCCCTGGTCGAACGCAGAAATCAAACAATTTATCATCGAACAAAAAGGAAAACACTTTGATCCAACCTTAGTTGATCTGTTAATCGAGAATTTTGACGAGTTCTTAGAAATTCGCAACAGCCATCCGGATTAACGATCGATAGCTAATAGGCCAAAGGCTAATATTTTCGTGTTATTTCATTGAATTTACTTAATAAAAAGCGCATTCTCTTCATTTAACTAGCTCTGTGCCTAAGCGCTCAGAGCTCAGCTATCTCGAATAGGCGCTACAGTGGCACTAAAACCCACCATCTATAAATTGCGGATCTCTCTCTCTGATTTAAACCGTAATTACTATGACACACTCAATTTAACCATTGCCCAACACCCTTCTGAAACGCTTGAAAGGATGATGGCTCGGGTAATGGCTTATTGCCACAGTGCAGAACAAGGTTTGGAGTTTACCAAGGGCTTAAGTGAAATCGAACAGCCCGACCTTTGGTCGAAGTCTCTCGATGGTCAGGTTCAACTATGGATTGATGTGGGGGAACCCAGTGCTGAACGTATTAAGAAGGCGACGCGTCTCGCGGAAACGGTAAAAGTGTATAGTTTTAACTCTAAATCAAATACTTGGTGGCAACAAATCCAAGGAAAACTGACTCGGTTGGATTTGCAAGTTTGGCAACTTGATTGGCAAGAGGTTTGTAAACTGGCATCTTATGTGGAGCGAACCATGGATCTATCTGTGACGATTACCGAACAATCCGCCTATGTCACGATTGGTAGTCATGAATTAGATATTAACTGGAAGCCGCTTCAGTTGCCGATTTCAGATTAAGTGAGGGTTAAATATTCAAGCTTAATTCCACCAGAATTATCAAGTATATGAATCGCTTAACCACAACATTTTTTATATTTTTTACCGCTGCCACAGTGGCAAGGGTCATTGCGTTTTGGGGTTTTATCAAAGGTAGCTGTTTGAGGTGTATCTAATAAAACTTTTAGCGCTTGGATATCTTCCTCGGTCTCAGGTGCTAAGACGATATTGGCAATCAGTTGTAGCTCTGATAACTGGGTTTCAAGCTCAAGCTTTCGAGCCTCAGTTTGTACCCTCAGCTGAAGAGGCTTTTCAGCCGAACCAGGTTTGATGTTTCGTTTTGTACTAAAACCAAAACTTTCATATTTAGGTCTTTTCTCGATTTTTCCCTTATAAAAAAACTTTGACATCACTCGAGTCCTCTTGCTAAAAATAATCCGGAGCATGCTTATACAGCAATTACGAGGCTAAAGAAACCTTCTCGTTGGGTAAAGTTTATAGCTTGTGGACCCGACTTAACTCATAAGGCAATGTAAATTTATCATTGGCATTTTTTACTCTAGCCAAGAGTGAAGTCTAAGGCGGCAAGCATAAGCTTTCTATAGAGAAGTCATTTGCATCAGGACGTTCAATGGATAAAAAAAACCACTACATAATAGAGTGGTGTCCATAAGGGAGGATTTGTTTTCAGCCATCGCTGAAAATATATCGTCACCAAGCAAACTGTAACGATGAAAGTAGTTTAAAAACGCGAGAGCTAATCAAATAATTGATAAGTTCTATTTGATTAAAGCAGAGCATTTCAATTTTATTAACTGTAAACATTAACAGTTGTGAAACCGAACTATTTGTACGCGATATTTATGTCTTTCTATTTAGTACAAAATTGACATGTCTTTCACTTATGGGGCAGTCTATCAAGCAAACTTTCCCTTGATTATGGTTGGGATAGATTGGTGAATAGTGTATATATGTAGCCAATGCCATTTATGTAGATTTAACAATGCCTAGACCCAAAATACCTCGCAATATATGCGGTACGGCAGCAGATAGCTGTTTTAAGCCAAATCGGATCCCAATGAGTGAACTGGAGAAGGTTCAGTTGGATAAAGACGAATTTGAAGCTTTACGTTTGGTTGATCAAATGAAAATGCAACAGCAAAAAGCGGCGATAGAAATGGGGGTTTCACGGCAAACTCTTGCTAACATTCTTAAGTCAGCTCGCTTTAAAGTGGTCGATTGCTTAAGTAATGGTAAAGCGTTAATGATGCATAGTGAAAATGATGAGAATATTGAGTGAAGCTAAAGCGGAGCATGTTTAAAACAAAAAAGGCGAGATAACAAGTTGTTGCTTCACTTAAAGGCTCCAATCCTATCGGGCATGGTTATCTACATGTCGTTTTATCGAAGAGCACCAGGGTGAAACCGATTGCAATCGTTATAGGGCTAAGTAAAATCTTGTTCGCTCGTTTAGAACAACTATAGGTATCGGCATGTCAGAAGTTATAATTAACAGTTTTTATTGTCATTTACGGGCAAAAACTAAGTATATAAATTGGATTATTCCTTTCTGCGTTTGTGTATGTGTTGTGTTTGCGGTTCATTACGTGTTAGTTCACCGTGAGTTAAAATTATTAGAAAGTTATGGTGATTCTGCTTTTGCAACAGCAATGGATATTGGAAACGAGGTCGATCACAGTATCCGCATCGCGAATAGTGTTAAAGATGACTTTTGCTCTAGTAGCGATATCCGTTTTTTGACAGAAGTGATGTTTGCGTATGAGTATATAGTCGATGTTGGTCGAGTTGATAATGGCCATGTGGCTTGTACCGTTAAGCTTGGTTCCTTAACCCCCCCAGTAGAGCTTGGCACCTACACTATTAAACACAAGGAAAAGCTGATTCAACGGGATAATGGTCTGTCTGCAAAAGAAGCGAGTAATATAAGAGTATTTTCCAAGGGAAGTGTGATTGTCAGCGTTAACGACATGTTTTTTCATAATGTTGACTTATCGTCTCTATCTTTACATGGCATGGGGGGGATCTTATACAACAAACAAACTAAGCAAGTGGTTCAAAAGTTTGGAGAAGTTTCCGAGATAGATGTTTCTAGTCTATTAGGAAAGCAAAACTTTAATTGGTTGCCGTTACCGAATAACTTCTTGGAGCATCGAGAATGTAACGATGACTATAATATTTGCTTAGTGGTGTTTCAAATCAAGCCCGGCATTTATCAATTGGATCTATTTTTGATAGTCTTTCTTGGTCTGATTGGGTTCTCAATTGGTAAGTTATTTTTATGGAAATATAAAGATTACTACTACGGGCAGCAAGCATTTACCAGAGCCCTGAGTCATGCGATAAACAATAATCAAATCTATCCGGTTTATCAGCCAAAGGTTCATTTAAGCAACGGTAAAATGGCTGGGGTTGAGGCGTTAGCGCGATGGCACGATCCGCAATTAGGACAGATTTCGCCAGAAATCTTTATTGCTGCAGCAGAACAATCACTACTGATTAGTAAACTAACGCGTAAATTTATCGTGAAGGTTTTCGATGAGCTAAATACCCCCGAGTTTGTGAATGCTGGTTATACCGTGAGTATTAACATTGCAATTTCAACCTTGTTAGAAGAAGATTTTTTCGATTTTATTGAAAGTCAGCGGATTAAAACGCAACTGCCAACAGAAAATATTATTTTAGAAATCACGGAACGTTCTTCCGCTGACTTCAAGCAGATGTCTGCCTATGCCAAGCGATTTTCGAGAGCGGGTTATAAAATATCTTTAGATGACTTCGGTACGGGAATGTCCAACCTTACTTGGATAAATACCTTTGAACCGAATGAAATCAAAATAGACAAAGAGTTTACTCAGGCGATTGACTGCGACACTCTAAATAAATTAACTCTGGAAGGTATATTTGGCTTGTTAGAGAAGTTCAACGTGCACGTTGTTTTTGAAGGGATCGAAACACAAGTGCAATTGAACTATATATTGCAACGTTCACCTCAAGCGATCGGCCAAGGCTGGCTGTTTGCTAAGCCGCTAGAGCCATCGGCTCTATTTGATTATATTGAGCGAGATGGTTAATACCTCGATTGTTTGAAGGCTGCATGTTGCTTTTTATTCGAGGGTAATTGAGAGCCGTAGCTAACAGCTTCTTAGTATTTTTTCTACACCGAGTTGTATCGCAAACAGCATCGGCTTAAGCTCGAGTGGTAGGCTTACAATAAGCGGTGTCGAGATTCTAATAAGGAAGAACCAGCTTGCTTGATGCAGAAAGTAGCGGTTTTTCAGTTTTATCGAAAGCAATATATTTAGAATAAAAAGCCCAAGCTGGTGCCTGGGCTTTTAACTTGGTGAACTTAAGCTGGAAGTGAAGCGTGAGCTTTTCGTCTAAATCCCATCACGCCAAGCCCCATCAACAACATCGCCAGTGACGCTGGTTCTGATACTTGAGGCGTGTTGGCGATTTGGTCACCAAATGAATCTGCGATATAGACGTTGATGAACTCAAATGATTGGGCTGAAAAAGCCGACTGAGCGGTAAAGCTCGCACTGGCTAGTTCAAACACGCCAACCGGAACGTCTAGGTTATCAAACCATAGGCTGTATACACTTAGTGTATTACTGGCTGATAAGAACGCATCGGTTACCATTGCCCACTGAGTGTTTAAGACATTAAATCCGCTGTCTTGGTAGCTGGCCAAGGTCTCATCAAAGCGCAGACCAAAATCTAGTTCGGCGATATCTGCTGCCGAATTATCAACCATCATACGTACATCCACTAAGTCACCAGCGGCATATTGACTGGCATTTGTTTCCAGTGAGATAAACGCTGCATTGGCTTGTAATGTGAACAATGTTGCAAGTAGTGTGATTATATATTTCATCGGTAATTCCCTTAGTGAGTTGCACAACGAGCGCGAGTACAAAGATCCATTAAACCACGTAGGTCACGGCGATTAATCTGGCCATCATGATTGAAGTCGTAAGCTAAGTCGCTTATCGAAGCCGAGCGGATCGCTTGATAAAACGAAGATACATCTAATGAATCAATATCAAGATCTCCATCAAAGTCGCCAAGCAATTGCTGAGGTTTAAAGCTCAAAGCAACAATCACGGGGTCATGGTCTGATGCTCGGTAGGCGTCAGCGTACTTTGGCAAATCGCCGCTGTACTCGGATGAATATTCAAATAAGCTCGATTCAACGGCGTTAATGTTCCATTCAGCAGCATCCACTAGATGTGATATCAAACTAGGAGACGCCAATATGTAATCTAAGGTGCCGACTTCATCATTGTAAGAGTAGCCATAGGCGTTTGGATGGAATGTTTTTACCACATTGGTGTATCCATAGGATTTGGTGATAACAGCCCCTTCATCACCGTGTAGCGGGGTCTCTCCCAGATAAGTGCTACGAGCAGCCTTCACTTCGTAGTCGGTTGGTAAATGAGTCATATCGGTTAATACACTAATTGGATCTTCAGCCGCGTATGAGTTTAAATCGCCAATAATGAGCTTGTGTCCTGACACCGCCATTAAGCTTTCACCCAGTTGATAAGCAGCCGATACTCTTAGATTCTCACATGAGCCTTGACGGTTTGGATCTTGTCCTTGTTGTATTGCCACGTCTTCCCAGCAGGTTGAGCCCTTTGACTTGAAGTGATTGACTGCAACCGTCAGTGTTTGGTCGCTACCATTAATGCTAAAAGTTGGAGTGATCGCATCGCGCTGATAGTTATTACCATCTTCATCGCCTACAGCAGGCGCATGTTGTTCTGGCATTTGCAGTACCCGCATTTGCTTCAGAGTCACCTTCGCGGGTTTATAAATCACTTGATTGGTGATTGCATCGCTGCCGACTTGTTCAAGCTCACCGTCCCAAGCAATCTGGTATTGATCCGCTAGCGGTAATTCAGCATTTAACTGGCTAACCAGATCAACAATGGCTGAGTTAGCCCCAAAACCATTATTCTCTATCTCCATTAAACCGACAATATCTGCGTTCATCGCTTTAAGTGCAGCCACTATCTTATTAGCCTGCATTTCAAAATCTACCAGTGTCGTTGCGCCCCGGTTTTGTCCTTTAGGGTTAGCAGCTCCACCAAATGGTGAATTAAAGTAATTCAGCACATTAAAGGTTGCGACCTGTAGGTCCCCTTTGGTGAGTTCAGGCGTATTAGTACGGTCATTCTCTTCATGAATAAAGCTGTCAGTGTGAGCTTGGTTGGTCACATATAAGCGATATTCAGCATATGAATATCCCAGCACACCGTGCAGGCCGTCCACTAAGTCGCCAATTCGAATGTAGTCCTCGGTCGATCCGTTTTGATCAATGTCAGTAATACCAAACTCCGGATACCAAGGCACAACGCCATTGCTTGCTTTTTCAAAACTTTCGATAACGATTCGTTGGTCTTTATTATTAGCCAATTGCTGCTCTGCAGGGCTATCAATCACATCATCGTAAGTAACTGGCGTATTCAACTGATTGGGATGGAAGTTGACTCGTTGATGAGCGACTACCATATTGTTGCGGTAAGCACTGTAATCAAAGCCGTAAGTTCGAGTGACTCGCAGATCAGATGCTTTCTCTAACGATACGAGCATGCCTTCGTAGCGTTCTAAGGTCTCACGGAAACTCTCATCTGAACTCAGGGTTTGTAGCGACGTTGCTTCAATTGATTCTCCAGAAGAAACGCGTTCTACTTGAGATCCTAATAAAGTTGTCCAACCATAGTTTTCATTCACCTTACCAACCACCACCACTTTATCGCCAACATTCAGGCCGGCTAAATCTGCGTAGTCAACAAACAGACCGTCTGAGGTTAGTGGGTTGTTGTCACCTTGTTGGTCTTGGATAAAAAAACCTTGGTTAATGTCGTTACCAAGCGCTTTGTTTTGGATCGCAGTGATCACACCTTCAGTTTGATAATTTTCAGTTGATAGATAACCGGAATCAATTAATGGTGAAAACCAAGAGTCGCCTTGGATATCCATAATAGTCACTTCGCTTGCTTCTACAGCTGGGCTATTTCCATCAGCCAGCTGCCCTAAATCAGAACTATCGTTTTTGCGGCGAACTTCCCATTGCGCCAGATTAAACGCTGTACTAGGTGTGTAGTCGATACGCACTAGTGTTTGGTCTTTCCCAAAATTAATGTCACCCATAACACCAATAATGTCGACGATGGTATCGTTTAAAAATAGCGCGATAGGATCATCGCCATTAAAGTTAATAACATTAGCGTCTGACTGATCTGTCACTAGCTGAATATCGCTGTTTGCACTGGGGTGAGACAGTACAAATACAGAATGAGGCGCGATAGTCACATTATCGAGAGCTATTGATTGCCCCCAAGTATCTCGACCATTGGTTGCTTTTTTTAGACTATAACCGTTGAGGGTTATCGCATTCTCTGAATCATTGGCAATTTCAATCGCCTTGTTATACGAGCTACCTTCAATGTACTCCGACAAGAAGATTGTCGATTGCGCCTGCGGTGCCAGCAATGTGGCCACCGTAGCCGCAAGAATATTCATTTTCATAGTCAATCCATTTTCTATTGGTTAAAAACATGCACAAAAATTCAAGGAAACCGCGGCAGCTAAAAGCAAGTGCATTTTCCTTGGATAAATAGTGGTGAGGCCTAGCGTTAAGGATGTTTTGTTGCATTGATTAGGGATGTGACCAACGAAACTGAGAAATATCGCGCAGAAGGGCACAGCAATTAGATTTGCGTGATAATTCATTTCAAACTCCATTTTGAACGAATAACTAGGGCTTCTAAATTATGGAACGCATAAGATCTGCAACAAATTCAGGGCTTAGCGACGAGGATTAAAATAGAATGATTTTTTGACAGTTGTGTGTCAATCGGGTGAAGTTATTGTCAATACTAAGTTTGTATCGTGGATGCATCTAGATGCTGGCAGGCCAATATCTGATTGAAAGCGCAGTATCTCATCGTTTGTTAAATACGCTTAAAAATCTGTGGGAGCGAGAAAGAGTCTTTAATTTAAAAGCTCGCCACATAGCGAGCTTTTAAGGCTTATAGATGATTAGGTCTCAGTTGCCGTTATTGAGGGGGGGATGTTTCTGCCTTATTACATCGGGCACCACGGCTAAGCCATGTTGAGTCGCTGATGCGCCTCTGAAGGCTTATCGGCTACTGACTGAACGATGTCTTTCCAAATCTGCTGAAAATGACCGCGAAGACACTCGCTTTGCGTGGTTCATTGAATATAGGCGAATGAATGATCAGATGAAGATCCCGATATAACTTGGCAAGATTCCCAACAACCCGTAATTTTGCCATCCTCAAGTTGGAAATGTGCCAACACCTCCAGTAATGACTCTGAATTGTCTTGTTTGACAAGATGGACATAATGATGAGTTAGTACGTCAGATCCTTGTTCTGCAATGGCCTTAAACTCTATAGTCAGGCTTTTCGTTTCATTTTTCAGTTTTTTTAAATGTAAATAAAATTCTTCATAATTGAGTTGATGTCCATCCGCATATTGGCGGTAGGTCTTTGAAAAAAAACGCTCGACCGTCGACAGTTCTATAAGTTCTGAACTAAACAACGTTGTAAAAACATGGCGAACTAAATCTCGATTATTTGAATATTTCATGCTGGATCTCATTAGAGGGGAATTGAGTGCCTATGCTACCTGCGTATTTAGCGGTATTCTTTCTACATTAGGACAATTTATATAGAATATAGGCCAACATGAATCGCATGAAGATCTCCAATATTCAGCATATACACGATCACGAAACTGCTTGGCATCGCCACGCCATAGGCCAGTTATTCTGGGTGACTAAAGGTATACTTAGCGTGGATACTGTTGAATCCAGTTGGACTTTAGCACCCGGTTGTTTAGGTTGGATCCCCGCTGAGTGTCCACATCGGGCAAAGGTTATCGTTGGTTGTCAGGGAAAAATACTAAGATTGGATCCAGACGTCATTACGGCTGATAACACGATGGAAAAACTAGTAAAAACACCGTTGCTTATACATGCAATATTGCTTCGCTTAACCGCCACAGAGCATTTAGTCATGGAGGGGGCGATGCACCGTTTGTTGGGTGTTCTGTTTGATGAAATATCATCAGCGGAGCGAACTAACTTTGAGCTTCCAATGCCTCGTGATAAACGATTAACAAAGTTAGCCGCTTATTTATTGTCTACTCCCGATGCTCCTTTCTCAAAAGCAATGCTCGAAACAAAATTTGCCTTAAGTGGGCGTTCAATTTCTCGCTTGTTTATGCAACAAACTGGGATCACTTTTAAGCAATGGAGAGCATTAGCAAAATTACAGCATGCGCTTCGTTTACTTGAGAGTCCGTTATCGATTAGCGATATCGCCTTATCTTGTGGCTACAGTAGTACCAGTAGTTTCATATATGCATTCAAACAACATCTTGGTGAGACACCGAATAACTATAGGAAGGGCCAATTGAGTAGCAGGCTTAACCAATCATAAGGCAGTGCAGTGATGTAATTGAGAAGGCATTTAGTAAATTTAATGATTCTGGGTAGCAGCTGTATTGATGGACACTCGATATACAAAATAAAAAGCCCAAGCTGGTGCCTGGGCTTTTAACTTGGTGAACTTAAGCTGGAAGTGAAGCGTGAGCTTTTCGTCTAAATCCCATCACGCCAAGCCCCATCAACAACATCGCCAGTGACGCTGGTTCTGATACTTGAGGCGTGTTGGCGATTTGGTCACCAAATGAATCTGCGATATAGACGTTTATTAACTCAAATGATTCGGCTGAAAAAGCCGACTGAGCGGTAAAGCTCGCACTGGCTAGTTCAAACACGCCAACCGGAACGTCTAGGCTATCAAACCATAGGCTGTAAACACTTAGTGTATTACTGGCTGATAAGAACGCATCGGTTACCATTGCCCACTGAGTGTTTAAGACATTAAATCCGCTGTCTTGGTAGCTGGCCAAGGTCTCATCAAAGCGCAGACCAAAATCTAGTTCGGCAATATCTGCTGCCGAATTATCAACCATCATACGTACATCCACTAAGTCACCAGCGGCATATTGACTGGCATTTGTTTCCAGTGAGATAAACGCTGCATTGGCTTGTAATGTGAACAATGTTGCAAGCAGTGTGATTATATATTTCATCGGTAATTCCCTTAGTGAGTTGCACAACGAGCGCGAGTACAAAGATCCGTTAAACCACGTAGGTCACGGCGATTAATCTGGCCATCGTGATTGAAGTCGTAAGCTAAATCGCTTATCGAAGCCGAGCGGATCGCTTGATAAAACAAAGATACATCTAATGAATCAATATCAAAATCTCCATCAAAATCGCCAATCATTTGCTTACCCCATTTATTGAGGATCGCTCGATACTCTTTTGCGGTGACTGGTAACACGGTTCCGTGGCGTGGTCGCGACGGTAAAGTGTAATCCTTGGCTAAGCTCCAGTTACCACTGGATAGGTCGGTTGTTTCAAAGGGAATGTAACCACGGCCACCAAATTCATCGATAAACAAGTACCACTTCTGCTCGGTATTGGATTTAAATACTAAGGGACCTTCACCTTGGCTCATATCCCCTTTACCAATACACTCACTTTGGAAATCCCAATTATCGTTATTAAGAGTCGTTGATGTTTCCGAAAGAATGAACTTACCACAGGCCGACTCCGACGCTGAGCGCTCGTCTTTAGTAAACCGGTAATAAACATCATCATGTTTGATCAAGGTTGAATCGATAGTGGAGTAGCCTTCATCGACCCATACCTGAGCGTCACTAAAGTTCACAAAGTCACGGGTGAGGGCATACATCATTTTATTGTAGGTACCATTGGAATGGCTGGCGTCGTTATATATTTTAGAGGCCCAAAAAACCACGTACGCATTTCGCTCGGGATCCCAAAAGGCTTCTGGTGCCCAGGTATTACCAGCAGTGTCTGGTGAGACTTGCACCAGGCGTGCATCACTCCAGTTCACCAAATCGTTAGATTCCCAAACGAGTAGCGAACGAGACCCCCAAGTTTGAGAGCGTCCCCAATCCCAATTACCGTAGATTTTCAGATCGGTTGCAATCATGAAGAACTTATCGCCTTCGGGGGAGCGAATAATAAATGGATCGCGAGCTCCTTTTTCTCCTAATGTGGTGGATAGTACTGGCTGTTCGCTATTTAAAGTTTGCCAATCGAGCGGGTTGTTACCATTAGACAGGGCGAAATAAACCTGCTCTCCATCGGCTGTTCCTTCACCAGTAAAGTAGCTGAACATATACGCTTCGAAATCGTCTAATGTGGTGAGTGGCGGTACGGTCGCAATAAAGGTTTTGGTAGCCGACTCTTCGCCTTTAGTTATCGTAGCTGTTAATGTCACGGTTTGAACTAAACCGCAGAGCTTGTTACGCGGTTCGGCAACACAGACCGGAGCCCGTGTGACGAGACCATCGGGGGTAATCACATCGGTATTATCTGATGACCAAGAAATGCTGGTTTCATATTTACCCTGGGTTGCGAGAAATATATGTCCACGCACATCATCAACATTAACGATTGCTAACGCTTCGCTATCAGCTGCGACAGACTCGGCATCATCGAGCTGAATTTCAGCAAGCGCTTGTTCTGCGGTAGTGGCTATCACGCTGGCGCTTAGAGCCCCATTCCAAATTTGGAAGTCGTCAAAGCGACCATGTAAGAAGTTATCGCCGCTGTAAAGTGACCGACCGAGGAAATTGGCAAGGGTGGTCCCATCACCGATGTCGGCAGGTGTGATTGTGATATTGGTGTTGCGCGCAACTTCTACGCCGTCTAAGTACACAATCCCAATACTGCCTTTTAAGCTATAAGCTAAATGATGCCATTCGCCCCGACTCAAATTACTACCAGAAGTCCCGGTATTTTGCTCACAAGACCAATGACAAGTTGACAGGGTGGTTCGGTAATAGTTACCCGTAGTGAACAGATATCCGTTACCATTACTCCCCGAAGTATTTCCTAAACCATAAATGAAATAGGGAGATGGCTGGTCGTTTTCGATAAAGACCTTAGTCATCACCGTGATTTCATCGAGGCCCGCCATTAAGTTATCGGGCAGATCGATATAAGCATCTTTACCGTCTAGTTCTGCAACGTCGCCGTCTAAAGTAACCCCTCCTTCAACGGTTCCATGGTGGTTGTTACCGGAAGCATCGGTGATCACACTTGAGGTTGGTGCGTCATCGAAGGGATACCACAGCACCAGTTGCGGTACCGTTGCGGCTATTTCTTCCGGACTTAAGGCACCGTTCCAGATTTGGAAATCCGCAAAATCACCATAGAAGTAATTATCGGCACTATACAGCGAGCGTCCCAAGAAGTTATCTAAGGTGATACCGTCGCCAATGGTGCCAGGCATGAGAGTGATAGCATCGTTTCGAGCGACTTCAACCCCATTCAAATATAAAATGCCGAGGTTATTGTCTTGGGTATAAGCAATGTGTTGCCAAGAACCCCTTGGTAAATTAGCACTCGCAGTTGCGGTACTTTGTTCGCAACTCCAGTGACAGCTAGACAGCGTGGTACGGTAATGATTGCCGGTGGTGAACAAATAACCATCACCATATGCGCCAGAAATATTGCCTAATCCATAAATAAAATACGGAGAAGGCTGACTGTTCTCGATAAAAATTTCAGCGGTAATCGAAATCGCGTTTAAGCTTGTGAGTAAATTGTCTGGCAGGTCGATGTAACCGTCTATGCCATCAAAATGCGCGGCTCCGCCAGTGAGCGTGACGCCGCCAATAATGTCAGCATCATAGCCATGACCAGAGGCATCAGACAGAGTAGTTGAACCGGCAGGATCGTCAAACGGATACCACAATATTTGCTGAGCTGCATTGGCTGCATATGAAGCACTTAGCAGGGATACCGCTATACCGACTGACCGCACAATATTGCAGGGTCGCCATCGGCTAACATGTGGTAAGTTCAGTTGTATTTTCATCTCGTATATTCCTTATACTTATTATTTTATTTGTAGAGTTATCAATTACCAACATCAGGGTTTGAGTTGGTAATCTGAAAGACTAGACCAATTCAGAAAGTTTGACCTATTTTTATTTCGACTGGTGTATTAAATTAGAATAGACCTCCAAAAATTTAGCCTATTAAGGTAAATCAGTTGCTGATAACCGCTGTGATTTTTTAGTTAACGAAGGTCTCGAATAACGTTTGCTGGAAGTGAAAGCAAATGATAATGACAGTCTGAACTGCGCATATTGGTCGCCAGTGCTGCTGTTCATTTAGCAATTGCCCTTGAGTTACCCTCACAGCCTTAGTCTCAAGACTAAAAAGGGTGTTGACCTCAACTTAGCTTGAGGTTTTATCTTTATCCCAAATAACGACGAAGGGATAAAGAATGCAAAATAATTACGTAAAGGAACTTGCCAAGAGAAGTTTTCAAGAAGGGCCGGTAAAAGCGCCTTATAAGAAGCGTAAAGGTTTTAATCAGGGACCGAATATCTTTATCGGCGTATTCGCCTCGGTGATGTTAAGTGCAGTTGTTTACTTCATTTAATATAGAATCAAGTCGCTACGCCAGCCTAAGTCGGTCTGTTGTAGCCGCGACTAATTGCGCTAAACCTTGGTTTTTTCGGTTATGCTTTAAGTAAGGTACCAGTAGGGCATTCTATTCATGTAGTACAGGTAAAGGTTGTAGAGTAGGGAAGGCGAGAGTCTGCACCAAGAACATGAGAAGAGCATGGACATCCATGATAAAAACTACAGGGACAGTAACAGTGTTAGTGAAGTGAACACCACTGCCATTATTTAGTTCTCAGGCGTTAATCATGCTGATTGGCGGCTCGCGCAATGTGTTCGTTTAAATGGCGCATAAACCAGCTTAAGTCATACAGGCGAGTCCGATACACTTCGGCGGTGGCGCAAATGGCTTCTCACTTAACTGCGGACGTAACTCAAGGTTGAGATACATCTGAGTCAGTAAGGTGCCCTGATGCAAACTATGCCAGCGTTCTAAGACTTCATCCATTGACCAAGCTTCTGCTTGCGGCTGATTAACATGTAGCACGAGGTGGGTATGATTACTCATGACAGCATAAGCACAAACATCAATGGCGAACACCGACGCTAATTTGAGCAGATAATCTTCGACCCACTGGCGGCGGTGCTCATAGCTTTTACCGGTTTGTTGGTCTTCGCCACACAGAAACGCCCGTCGAACACAACGGGAAACACAATGATAGTAGGGTGTATCCGATAAGCTCACTTGCGAGCGTCTTGACCTAGGCATGATGATAACTCCCCAAATAAATAACTATTGATAGTTTAGAGTATAAAAACGTTTCGTTAGTTTGGGTGTCTTGTTTGCCGACCCCCGGACTGTGATGCAAATTCAATAACAGGTGTTAACCCTTTATTTCCATTCAATAACCACATAGAAAGTGATAGATTGTTGTTTGCGTAATCATGAAAGAATAAGGACATTCTGTATGAAGCTTGCGAACATCCTCTCTGCTGTCAACCAAGTCGAAAAATCTAAGTTTATCAATTTCATTGATCGCATCTGTAATGATGCTATAGAGCACGATAAAGAGCTTGCTCGTCGAGTCCGAAACCTAGATGGCCAGATAAAGAACGCCTCTAGTAGTGAAATCACGCAACTGTTCAAATTGGTACTCCCATATTACGAAAAGAGTGTCAAAGAGCAGCTGGCAATGCTTGGAGTTCAGGCATCTTTGTTAGTAAACATACTAAGTCGAGATGGCAATTGTATCGCTAGAATTTCCTGGATCGAGTCGCTGTACACAAAAGAGTGGAAGCTTATTAACCAACGTTCTAAAGAGTTGGCGGAAACCATGCAGAGAACAAGTGAGCAAGATGCCTTTGATGAATCGAAAAGATTGGATATTTATTTCTCATGTCTCAGCGAAGCTTACACAAACGATGAGAAAAACAATCGTGAAGCGAAAATTACTGATGACGAACGAGGGGTCCTAAATTTACTCGCACACAAGCTTGACATTACATCCGACGATAAATCTGCTCTAGAGCATTTAGTAAATGCTATTCCCCAGACTGGCGTACAAGATGCGTTAAACACATTGCGCGAAATTGGCTTACTGTTTATCAGCCGAAAGCGCCACATGGTCTATGTGCCAGATGAAATTGTGTCCATGCTTAACAACATGCTAGGTAAAGATCTTGCGGATAAGCATGTCCTGAGAATCTTGCGGACATTCAGCGATGCAGAACTGTCAAACATCCTTAAAAATCATGGAAAACGAATCCGTGGGGTAGAGCGCTTACAAAAAATAAGCACCGTAATGCATATGTGTTTACCGTGTGCTCAGCTTTTACAGAGCGACTTGTTTAGCACTGATGCCGCGCTTAATGAACGTAAGGAGCGCCTCAAACAACTCATCGTAGATCTCGATTTGACGGTCGATAAACTCGGCTCGACTATCGAAGAACGTACCAACCTCATCGTATCTGCTTTAAATAGTTCAACAGAAGCTGAGTTTAATTCGCTTAGCGCCACAGGATTTCGAGAGTTGTTTAATGGGTTACAAGCTCACTTTTCACCTTTATCTAAACGCCTGCGACAAGAGTTTGAGCTGGAAAATAACGACGAAATTGATGTCGACATGCTTAGAGCTTTAAGCATCACGCCACATGACATTTTGTACATGCTGACCAATGATGAAGTAAAAGATGTAAAAGACAGTATGGGCATAAGCAAGCGAGGTAACCCTCGTCTCGTCATTCTGGAAAGCTTTGCAGATGCGACAGATAAGTTGATAGACAACTATGACGTGCTAGCACGTAGAGATTTACAAGAGCTCAAAAAGCAAGGAATTGAGCTACCTGAAGCCGAAATTGGCGTTAAATTTGAGGAAGTTACCAAGGCCATCTTTGAGCAACTAGGTCTGGAAGTAGACGAAGATTTACGGCGTTCGATTAATACAGCCAAAGATAAAGCCGATATCCTTATTGCATTAAGTGACGATGACGTAATTGTAGGCGAAGCAAAAACATGCAAAAACGGTGATTTTGCCAAATACTCAACTACTTCTCGCCAGGTGAAAGCTTACGTAAACCGCTGTGAAAATACTGGTAAACGTGTAGCTCAAGTACTTATCATCGCTCCTTCATTTTCGGATGACTTTGTTGAGTCAGCCGAAATGGATACTGAAGTAAATATTTCCTTGCTCGAAGCTTCCGGTCTCAAGCAGATCTTAGATGCATACAAAGCGCGAAGAGCCCCCAAATTCTCTGCAAAATTGTTTACTAAAGGTGGATTACTGAAGTCTTCACTGATAGCTAAGAATATATAGATGCCAAAGGGTTTAAGTACAGTTACTTAAAGTGGAAAAACTTGCTCTAGGGAGTATTAGCATGCTGAGCTTAAAAACCCATAAGGATAAATAATGACAAGCGTCAGATTGATTAATGGTGGTTTTTATATTTACGATTTAACATAATATACATTATGCGCCTTAAGGGCGTAGGTTTGTAATCTGACACGATTTATGAGTCTAGACTGTGGTTATTCTCAGTTTTCAGCTAAATGATCCAAAGGCTTATGTTCTGCAGATTGGTGACGCTCTACTCGGGAGACATGAAGATATTGAGAAGTTGTTTCGATACTATCGTGGCCTGCATCGGCTTGCACATGCGCCAATGGTCGGCCTACTAAATTAATATCGTGGGAAATCCCCGTATGACGAATACTGTGTGGTGTAAGTTGGCGCATTTCTAAAGCATCTTGAGTAAAGCCATCTTTTTCGGCTATCTCTGCGGCGTGCTCGATCACGATATATATTTGTTCGCGCAACTGTCTTATCCCAAGGTTCGCATTGAGTAGTCCGCTTTGGCGACCTCTACCTGGCGCTCGGTGGCGAACAAATAAAGGTGTATCTTCGCTCGGCGCTGGTAATGGCGTTAAACCAAGAAATAAGCGATATCGTTTAAGCGCTGCAAGTAGTTGCTTAGAAACTGCGACGGTTCTTTTTTTGCCACCTTTGCTGCGAGGAATGAAAAAACCCCAGACTCCAGTTTTTTTATCTCGGCGAAATTGTCCCATGACGGGTGAAAATCCTGGTCGCGCTGCAGCTTCCGATATTCGCAAATAACAGCCGTAAATAAGGCTAACTAAAAACAATAAACGTTCATTCTCTGGTGGATTCATCTTGGCGAGTTGTTTTGCGCTACTCATGACATAAGACCACTGCAAGTCGCTGAAGGACTTAATATCTTCTTGATCTTCATGGCTAACAAGGTGTTGGCTACTGGAACGAAAACGGCCATTTTTCATCAGCATCATTGCTGGGTTTATTTCGCTGTATTCTTCGTTAATCAGATAACTATAAAATGACGATAATATCGCCAGTTTTGTTTTTAGTGCTTTGTCACTAATAGTATAGCTTTGTTCGACACCGTCCTTTTTTTTACCTAGAAACGGTCGCCATGCTGGATTTGGACGACGTAATTTTAGTTCTTTGTCGAGTACAAACTGCGCAACATTACGATAAGCCACCAGATACTTTGGCGGATTACAACAGTAATCGATGTATTTAGATAAGCTACGGCGCTTGATTTCTCCTACCGAGATTTGTTCAACGCTGTAAGCCCAATGCAAAAAAGTCGTGAGTTCACTACGGTAGGTTTTATAATTGTTTTCGCTAAAACGCTGCTCCAGCAACCACTCAACAGCAAATTCATAAACATAAGCCGCGTCATTCACCGCATTCATGGTGATGTTGGCTAAATAGAGGTTCACTTCAGCATTGCCATCTTCTAGATGATGAACTGAATCAAATAAAGGTAAGGCGGGTGGTAGATCTAGCATAAGCGGTCTCGAAGAAATTAATGATTTTACTTAAAAATCAATGAAATGGCAATTGCCGATAAATAGCATTATCGGCAATGTAGGGTCTAAACATCGGTAGATTTAAAAACAAATGTTTTTACAATGGTAACGACTAGAACTGTTATAATGCACCACTAATAACTCTATGTGTCTTACGTTCTATTTTATTTGTATTGAGATCAGTAATGAATTTAAAGAAAGAAATCCAAGAAATTAGCAATAAATTGGATTCAGCTAAGCGAAAACTTAATGCCGCTCATGAGCGCGGAGATAAGGTGATGATTCAGCAATTTAATCACACCATTGAAGTTTTAAATAAACGCTTGAAAAGTGTGAAAGGCCAGCACACTCAGCAGTTGAGTAAAAAAGGGGGGGAAATAAAAGGCCTACCCTACAGTCGCGTACTCACCAAGACTGAACAAGCAGATATGGGCAAGCTTAAGAAGTCGGTGAAGGGTTTAGTGGTTGTTCACCCTATGACAACGCTTGGCCGTGAAATGGGAGTAAAAGAAGTCACGGGGTTTGCGCCTAAAGAGTTTTAAGCCTTATTTTTCGGGACCGAGTGATCCTGCTTTGTCCCCTACTCTTTTGGTTATTGCCTCACATAGTTTAACTTGCCTCCCTTCGACCCTTACGCAAGCACGTCAGCTTGTTGTTTGCTTTCAGGCTGATGCACTGGTGATTCCTTAAATTTTTCTTTCACTTCTAGAATTTCATCGGTTGCTGCGATAAATAAGGGGACAAGTTTAGGGTCGAAGTGCTTACCGGATTCTCGTTCAAGTAAATCAAAGGCTTTGGCTACAGGCCAGGCTTCCTTATACGGGCGAGCAGATGTTAAAGCGTCAAATACGTCAGCAATTGCGACGATCCTGCCGACAATTGGGATGGAGTCTGTTGTGAGCCCATGAGGATAGCCACTACCATCCCATTTTTCATGGTGACTTAGAACAATGGTTCTGGCAAGTTCGATTAGTTCTGGGTTATCGTTGTTGCCAAGAATCTCGGCGCCAATATAGACATGGCTTTTCATAATAGCCCACTCTTCTGAGTCTAATTTCCCCGGTTTTTGTAATATTTTATCTGGTATCCCAATTTTACCTATATCATGCATCGGCGCTGCGTTCATGAGCATATCTGCGTCCGCTTCGCTCATCCCAGCGGCTAGGGCTAGGATCTTAGCGTAATAACTCATCCGTATTACATGCATACCGGTTTCATTATCTTTATATTCAGCGGCTCGCCCTAAACGTTGAATTATTTGTAAACGGGTATCATGAATAACCCTCGTCTGCAATTTTACCTTTCTGTCTAACTCTCGGTTTTGGTTAAACAGTGCTAATTGAGTTTTTACTCTTAGTTTAACCACTGGTGGGCTAACTGGTTTGGTGATGTAGTCTACAGCACCTAATTCAAGGCCTCTTAGCTCATCGGCAGGAGTAATTTTGGCCGTCACAAAAATAACGGGAATGTGGCGCGTGGTAAGATCTTGTTTGAGGCGATGGCAGACTTCATACCCATCAATCCCCGGCATCATAATGTCTAATAAGATTAAATCTGGTTTGTTCGCTTTTGCCGCAATTTTGAGGGCCATGTCGCCATTCCTAGCGACTTGTAGTTTATATTCGTCACGTAAAATACCGGCTAATACATCAATGTTCTCAGGGGTATCGTCGACAATCAGAATCGTCGCTCGGTTTTCCATCATATGTCCCTTCCTGAAAATTCGGATCTACTTAAGTGTTGAATTTAACTATAGTCATCAAATCAACAATACAGTAACAAGATGAGGTACTTTCATGTTAAATCTATCAGCGTATATAATTTTTGCATTTCATGAATTCGGGTAAAATTCATTCACAAAGGCAGAGGCGATAAGCTTAAGAGCTGACTATGCTCGTTGGCAGTTAATGTCATTAAGATGTGAGTTTAAAGCCAAAAATAATTATTGATCTAGATCAATAGAGTACATAGATTGGAAAGAAATTGTTAATAATTTGGCTTAGGTATGCAAATAACTAGTTTTTCAATCTGTTATTTGCTGTATCGATCAAGTATGATCTTGCGGTTAGTTTAGCGTTGGTGTTTGAGGACTCTGCGCAATCATTCGTTAAACTAGCATGTCGTTCCATTTTGTTAATGCACCCGCATTTAACTCGCTTTAACAAATAATAATAGCAACGGAAGCATCTATTTATGAACCAAGCAGCTAGCACAGAATTGGACTACAACTATACGGTTGTACGCCAATTCACTGTAATGACCATTGTTTGGGGTATAGTTGGAATGAGTGTTGGGGTATTAATTGCAGCGCAATTAGTTTGGCCCGCACTAAATTTCGATACCCCATGGCTAACCTATAGCCGACTCCGCCCACTTCATACCAATGCGGTAATTTTTGCATTTGGTACCAGTGCATTAATGGCCTGTTCTTTTTATGTGGTACAGCGTACCTGTCAAACCCGGTTATTTGGCGGTTCCCTCGCCGCCTTCGTATTTTGGGGGTGGCAAGCTATTATTTTGTCAGCCGCAATCACCTTGCCGATGGGCTTAACGTCCTCTAAAGAGTATGCCGAACTTGAGTGGCCTATCGATATCGCAATCGCTGTGGTATGGGTGGTATATGGCATCGTGTTTTTTGGCACGATCGTGAAGAGAAAAACGTCTCACATTTATGTGGCAAACTGGTTTTTTGGTGCCTTTATTATCACGGTTGCGGTGCTGCACATCGTTAATAATGCTGCCATACCGTTAACGATGACCAAGTCCTATTCGGTTTATGCGGGTGCAGTTGATGCCATGGTGCAGTGGTGGTATGGCCACAATGCCGTAGGCTTCTTACTTACCGCTGGTTTCTTAGGTATGATGTACTATTTCGTACCGAAACAAGCTGGGCGTCCGGTTTATAGTTATCGTTTATCGATTGTGCATTTTTGGGCGTTAATCTCTATTTATATTTGGGCTGGCCCTCACCATCTTCATTACACTGCGCTACCTGATTGGGCGCAATCGCTTGGTATGGTTATGTCTTTGATTCTATTTGCCCCCTCTTGGGGCGGTATGATTAACGGTATTATGACCTTGTCGGGTGCTTGGCATAAGTTGCGTTATGACCCTATTTTACGGTTTCTTATTGTTTCATTGTCTTTCTATGGTATGTCCACCTTTGAAGGTCCGATGATGGCGATTAAAACGGTGAACGCCTTATCTCACTACACTGACTGGACCATTGGTCATGTTCACTCCGGCGCTTTAGGTTGGGTGGCCATGGTATCGATAGGCAGTATTTACCACCTTATTCCTGTGTTGTTTGGCCAAAGTCGCATGCATAGCGTTAAATTAATCAACGTGCATTTCTGGTTAGCAACCATTGGCGTGGTTTTGTACATCGTTGCGATGTGGATTTCTGGTGTTATGCAAGGTCTAATGTGGCGCGCAGTCAACGAAGACGGTACCTTAACTTATTCTTTCGTTGAATCGCTGCAAGCGTCTTACCCATTCTATATTGTCCGCTTTATTGGTGGCCTATTCTTCCTTTCTGGCATGTTGGTTATGGCATATAACGCCTACAAGACTATTTTCGCCGAGAAAGGCTCATTAGAAGCCATCGAGCAGGCATAGGAGGCATAACATGAAGCACGAGTTAATCGAAAAAAATATAGGCCTACTTGCTATTTTCATCGTTATTGCCATCAGCTTTGGTGGTTTGGTGCAAATTACGCCGTTAATCTTTCAACCTGAAACGACCGAGCCAGTTGAAGGTTTAGTGCCCTACACTGCTTTGCAAATGGAAGGTCGCGATATCTATATTCGCGAAGGCTGTAATAACTGTCATAGTCAGATGATTCGTCCATTTAGGTCAGAGACCGAACGTTATGGCCATTACTCAGTGGCTGGCGAAAGTGTTTGGGAACATCCCTTTTTATGGGGTTCTAAACGGACAGGTCCTGATTTAGCACGAGTTGGTCAACGTTATTCAGACCAGTGGCATCATGTACACTTAATGAATCCGCGGGATGTGGTTCCAGAATCGAATATGCCGGGATTCCCTTGGTTGGCTGAAAATATGGTTGATAGCTCATTGACCAGTAAAAAATTAAGCCTATTTAGAAACCAATTTGGTGTTCCCTATACCGATGCCGATATCGACGGCGCAGCAGCAGCGGTTCAAGGTAAAACAGAAATCGAAGCACTTATTGCTTATCTACAAGTGTTAGGTACTGCACTGAAATAAGGAGTTAGTTATGGACTTTGGCACATTCAGTGGCCTTTACACTGCGTTCTTGATGGCTATTTTCTTTGGCATTATTGCTTGGGCTTATAGTAAAAAACGGAATAAAGATTTTTCTGAGGCCGCTAACTTAGTGTTTGCCGATGAACCGGCAACTAAGCTCGAAAAGGATTTTGAAGGAGCACAGAAAAAATGACAACATTTTGGAGCGTGTGGATTACGGTAATAACCCTAGGTAGTATCGCTGGATGCTATTGGTTATTAAGGACTTTCACAAAAAATGATACTGGGGTTAAAGAAGGCGAATCAATGGGCCACAGCTTTGACGGAATTGAGGAATTAAACAACCCTCTTCCGAAATGGTGGACCTATCTATTTCTTGCAACCATTATTTATTCATTGGGTTACTTAGCGCTTTACCCTGGTTTAGGAAATTGGGAAGGCCTATTTGGTTGGAAAAGTGCCGAAAAAGACATCAAAACTATCGCTGAAGGTCAACAACGTGAAGCGGCTTATGATGGAACGGTTGCCAACCAATACCACAATGAAATGGGTAAAGCAGACCAACGTTTTGGCGAAGTTTTTCGCAAAGTTGCATATAACGATTCTGGTGAGTATCGCAGCGTGGAAGAGTTATCAACCGATCCTGATGCGATTAAGATTGGACAACGTTTATTCTTACAAAACTGTTCTCAATGTCATGGTGCTTCGGCTCGTGGCGGGAAGGGTTTCCCCAATTTGACCGATAATGACTGGCTATATGGTGGTAGTGGTGAAACCATTAAAACAACCATCATGAATGGTCGCCAAGGGCAAATGCCAACCTGGGAAGCCGTTTTGGGTGACGATGGTATCAGAGATGTCACTGCATACGTATTAAGCTTATCGGGACGTAAGGTGAATGACGTTGATGCGGCGAATGGTAAAAGTCGGTTCGTTATTTGTGCCGCTTGTCACGGTGCTGATGGAACTGGTGGTCAGGCGGTCGGTGCACCGAATTTAACGGATAGCATTTGGTTATATGGCGGTTCTAAACGGGCGGTTGAACAAACCCTACGTTATGGCCGTAACGGTGTGATGCCTGCGTGGAAGGATATTCTAGGCGAAGATAAGATCCAGCTTATTTCTGCTTATGTTTATCAGCTTTCTAAAACTGAATAAACTAAAAACTTATTAAAGGCGACGCTTTCGCGTCGCTTTTTTTGTTATATTTAAACCCTCTTATTTCTGGAATCCTATCCTTATGCAACAAGCATGGTACAAACAGTTTTGGCCTTGGTTCTTGATTACTCTTCCCATGTGTGCAGTTGTCGCGAGTTTTTATACTCTGTATCTAGCACTGACAAGCAACAACGACCTGGTGGTTGAGTCTTATTATAAAAAAGGTAAAGCCATTAACGCTGACCTTTCTTTGCTTCACCGAGCACAAGAACTAAATATTACAGCGAAATTAAGCCAAGTTGCTTCAGGTCTTATTCTGAACATAGATCTACCCGATACGATTAAAAACCAACCTTTAAAAATCGCTTTAGCCCATAAGACTTTAGCTAAGTACGATCGCAACTATATTGTGACCGCCGATGCAAATGGCTTATATCGTTTTGGGGATGACTTAACCGATGATAGTCGCTGGTTTATTAGTGTTAGTCCAATGGACGATAGCTGGCGTTTACAAGAAGAACTACAACTACCGCTGTATAAGGTAGAAGAGATTGATGGCCAATAAAGGGAGTCACTGTTTTCATTGTAATGAATTAATTCCTAAAGGTTTTAAGCTAGATGTAATGATTTTGGGCAAGCCACAACCAATGTGTTGTCAGGGTTGCGCCGCGGTTGCTAAAACCATCATCGATAGTGGCTTAGAAGATTATTATAAACATCGCACAGCAGCAGCGCCCAGCGCGCAAGATCTGGTGCCAAGCGCCTTGATGAAGATGCTCGAATATGATGATGAGAACGTTCAATTAGAGTTTGTTGCAAATACTGAACAATATAAAGAAGTATTGCTGTCTATCGAAGGTATTAGTTGTGCCGCTTGTGCATGGTTAATTGAGAAACAGTTATCACAAATGGGTGGGGTTCACAAAATTCATGTGAACTCTACCACGCAACGCGCCACGTTGCTGTGGGACGACCAACAAGTAAAACTGAGTCAGTTGTTAAATGCTGTTCAGCATATTGGTTATCAAGCCACTCCCTTTCAAACGGATGAACAAGAAAAGATAGACCGTAAGCTTTACCGCAGTCATCTACTTAAACTCGGAGTGGCGGGCCTTGCGAGTATGCAGGTGATGATGTTTGCAATTGCCTTGTATGGCGATTTTTTAGATGAAATGGATTTGCTGTATCGGGATTACTTTCGTTGGGTGAGCCTAATTATGGCAACGCCGGTATTGCTTTTTTCTGCTCAACCATTTTACTTTGGTGCTTATCGCAGTTTAAAAGCCAAGACGCTGAATATGGATGTTCCAGTCTCTATTGCGTTACTAAGCGCGTATAGCGCCTCTTTTTATGCCACCTTGAAAGGAACCGGCGAGGTTTATTTTGAATCGGTGTCAATGTTTACATTCTTCTTATTATTAGGTCGTTTGCTGGAACTTAGAGCGAGACGAAAATCCAGTGAAACCAGTTCCAACCTATTGAAGTTGATCCCTAAGTTAGCACAGCGTTTACGCGATGATGGCAGTCAAGAAAGAGTCGCAGCAAGCCAATTAAAAGTTGGTGAGCGTATTGTGATCATGCCGGGCGAAGCGGTCGCTGCTGATGGTGATATTTGCTTTGGCGAAAGTGATTTCGACGAGTCTTCGCTTACTGGAGAATCTTTACCGGTAAACAGACGTTTAAATGATAGGGTATATGCGGGCACGATTAATCACGAGCAAACGGTCCACTTAAGGGTTCGGGCAGTGGCTCAGAATACCTTTGTCGCAAATATATTACGCTTACAAGAACAGGCGCAAAGCGAAAAGCCTAAAATAGCGACCATTGCAGATCAGGTTGCACGTTACTTTATTTTTGGTTTATTACTAATAGCGGCCGCAACTTATACTTTTTGGCACTATTATTCGCCACAAGACGCCTTTTGGATCACGCTTGCAGTATTAGTCGCAACCTGCCCCTGCGCCTTATCGTTAGCCACCCCTGCCGCATTGACTGCTGCGACGCATCAGTTGTCAAAGAATGGTCTATTGGTCAAGCGAGGACACGTATTAGAAACTTTAGCCAAACTGACCACCGTCGTCTCAGATAAAACTGGGACTCTGACCGAAGGCAATTTAACCATCTCTCAAGTTATTTGTGAGCCTAGTTTTACAAAACAGCAGGTGTTGAACTTCGCTGGTGCTTTAGAAAGACAAAGCTCTCACCCAATTGCCCAAGCTTTTGCACATTTCAACGATTTGAATGCTACTCAACTTATACACCATACAGGCTTGGGATTAGAAGGAAGCATTGAGGGTCGCCATTTCACGCTTGGCAAAGCGTCTTTCTGCAAGCAAAGGTCCATTCATCAACCCGGAATGTTAGAGTTAGTTTTATGCTGTGACAATCAGCTTGCGGCACGCATTTATTTGTCCGACGTAATAAAGGCAGATGCTAAACTATTTTCAGAAGGTCTTCGTAAACGAGGCATTAGCTTAACCATGTTAACTGGTGATGACTCAGGACAAGTTGCGTTTGTAGCAGAGCAACTTGCCATCGATGATGTGATGAGCGGTGCCCTGCCTCAAGATAAGTTGAAATTGGTGCAGCAAAAATGTATGCATTATCCCCACTTACTGATGTTGGGCGATGGCGTGAATGATGGCCCCGTGTTAGCTGCGTCACCGCTATCGATTGCCATGGGTTTGGGGACGGATGTTGCAAAATCTAGTGCCGATGCAGTTCTACTGGGCAGTAAGCTGTGCACTTTATTAACGGCAATTGACCTTGCCAAGCGAACAAAAACAATTATTACTCAAAACCTCGCTTGGGCGCTGGGATATAATGCTCTTATCTTGCCTTTAGCCGCCGCTGGTTGGGTGACGCCATACATGGCCGCTATTGGGATGTCTTTATCTTCGCTGGCAGTTTTAACTAACTCCTTAAGGCTAAATAAATAATGTCTATCATTTTTGTATTAATTCCTATCGCCTTAATTTTTATAGCAGCAGGGATCGGCGCTTTTTTTTGGGCGGTTAAAAGTGAGCAGTTTGAAGATTTGGATCGTCAGGGCGTAAATATATTGTTTGATGAAAAAAGCTCTGACAAGAGCAAGAAACAGCATGACAACGATGCAATCTGATTACTTGGCTGCTTTTATTACCGGCTTACTTGGAGCAAGCCACTGTGTTGCGATGTGTGGTGGTATCGCTTGTATACTCGGTAGCCGAGTGAGCGACAATAGCTCAAAATTTTTGCTTAGCCTAGGTTTTAACTTTGGGCGAATTATAAGTTATTCAATAGCAGGCGCCTTTGTTGCTGGTTCTTTTCAGGCTATAAGTCTGGTTCATTCTTCATTCCAGTTACTTTTCTTATTGCAATGGCTCGCTGCCATTATGTTGATCCTACTGGGGATCCATCTCACCCGTTGGTTTTCTGTACTTTCGCCGATTGAAGCCTTAGGCCGGGGATTGTGGGGTAAAATTCAACCAACAGCGAGTAAGGTAATGGCGATTAAACATCCTTTGGCCAGCTTACCTTTGGGCATGTTATGGGGATGGCTACCTTGTGGTTTGGTTTATTCCAATTTGACTTTAAGTGCTAGCCAGGCAAATTGGTTTAATGGGGCGATTGTGATGTTCTGTTTTGGTTTAGGAACCTTCAGTGTGATGTTGCTCGCCGTGATGTTGGGCCAAAAACTCACTCGAATATTAGCCAACCGCTATCTACAGATTTGTTCCGGCTTAATGGTATTTAGTTTAGGACTATATCAAGTTGTTACATTGTTGTAGCAATAACTATAGAAAATGACTTACAGAAAGAGTAGAATTGCCTCGAACTCCAGTAGCATAGTTTGAGTATGAGCATTAACCCAAAAGCCAATCAAAGAATCCAAACCGGTGGATGTGAGATCCATTGCCAAGATTGTAGTATTGCACAATTGTGTATCCCGTTTTCATTAAATGAAACTGAGCTCGATCGCTTAGACAGCATTATTGAAAGAAAAAAACCAATTCAAAAAGGCGAAGAAATTTTTGCTGCTGGTGACAAATTGAAAAGCTTGTATGCTATTCGCTCGGGCACAATTAAGTCTTATACAATCACCGAGCAAGGCGACGAACAAATCACCGGTTTTCATCTAGCGGGAGATTTAGTAGGTTTTGATGCCATTAATAATCAAGTCCATCCCAGTTTCGCTCAAGCCCTTGAAACATCAATGGTTTGTGAAATACCATTTGATACCATGGATGAACTTTCTGCAAGCATGCCCAAATTGCGTCGGCAAATGATGCGTTTAATGAGCAACGAAATTGTCGCTGATCAAGAAATGATTTTGTTGCTTAGTAAAAAGAATGCAGAAGAGCGTTTAGCTGCTTTTATTTATGGCTTATCACAACGTTTTTCAGAACGTGGTTTTTCTCCGCGCGAATTTCGTTTAACCATGACTCGAGGCGATATCGGAAACTACTTGGGCTTAACTGTAGAGACTATTTCTCGACTCCTAGGTCGTTTCCAAAAAGCGGACATGATCGCTGTAAAGGGTAAATATATTTCAATTACCGATCGTGACGCGCTTCGTCATTTGGCCGGCACGAAACCAAGCTAAGCTATTAAAAACACTGACCTGATTTATATCAATCAACTGCATAATAATGAGGTCAGTGTTAACCACCTCTAATATATTTTCAACAATATGAGCTAAAGTTAAGTAGCTATTCCAGACAAATTCTAGGAGCTGCTTTATGATTAAGTATCGTAATATATTGGTGGTAATTGATCCCCTACACGACTCTCAAGCGGCATTGTCTCGTGCTGTTTTCTTAGCAAACAAAGAAGATAAAGCCAAGATCAAAGCGCTACTCACTATCTATGATTTCTCTTATGAGATGACTTCAATGCTCTCGATTGAAGAACGTGAAGCGATGCGTTCTGGGGTGATCGAAGAGCGTAACGTTTGGCTTCAAGATATCGTGGCTAATACCCAGACTCATGGTATTGAAGTTGAAACCAAAGTGATATGGAACAATCGCCTGTACGAAAGCGTGATTCAAGAGGTGTTAGATTTTGGTCACGATTTAGTGGTTAAAGCGACTCATCCGCACCCAACTTTACAGTCAATTATTTTCACGCCAAATGATTGGCATATTTTACGAAAATGCCCCACTCCAGTATTAATGGTGAAAGAACATCAATGGCCCACCAAAGGTAAAATTTTGGCGGCGATTCATGCTGGTTCTGAAAACGAAGATCATCATAAACTTAATCTCAATATCGCCAACGAAACTAAAGATCTGTGTCATCTATTAGATGCTTCAGCTCATGTCGTAACGGCCTATCCTTCAGCACCAGTGAATATCGCTATAGAGTTACCCGATTTTGATCCTTTAAAATACAACCAAAATGTGAAAGAGTTTCACGAAAAAGCCTTGGCTGATTTTGTAAAACAAAACTTTGAACATGAAGTGAAAACACACCTTGAAGAAGGCTTACCAGATGATGTTATTCCAGAAGTCGCTAACAATATTGATGCTGAAATTGTTATTTTGGGTACTTCTGGTCGAAGTGGATTTAGCGCAGCTTTGATCGGCAACACCGCTGAGCACGTAATTGATCAATTAGATTGTGACCTTTTGGCACTTAAACCAGATAATTTTGTGAGTCCATTTCAAAAATAACGCCAAATAAGGCGTCGTTTAAATAGTTGCGTCGTGTTAGCGGGGATATATAATAGCCCCGCTTTTTCATTGGGAACACGACATGTCATTTACAGCAAAACAACAGTACAACCATAACAAACTACAAAAACGGATCCGTCGTCATGTTGGACAAGCGATTGCCGATTACAACATGATAGAAGCGGGAGACAAAGTGATGGTTTGTCTATCTGGTGGTAAAGACAGTTACGCCATGTTAGATATTTTGCTGAACCTTCGGGCCCATGCTCCGATCGATTTTGATGTGATTGCGGTGAATTTAGACCAAAAGCAACCGGGATTTCCAGAACATATCTTGCCAGAATATCTTTCAAGTTTAGGTATTGAATATAAAATCGTTGAAGAAGATACCTACTCCATCGTAAAAGACAAAATACCTGAAGGAAAGACAACATGTTCCTTATGTTCACGCTTACGTCGTGGCATTTTATACCGTACTGCAACTGAACTTGGCGCGTCAAAAATCGCCTTAGGCCATCATCGCGACGACATCTTAGAAACCCTTTTTCTAAATATGTTTCATGGCGGGAAGCTTAAAACAATGCCGCCAAAATTAGTGAGTGATGATGGCAAACATGTGGTCATTAGACCGATGGCTTATTGCAAAGAAAGTGATATGCAACGTTATGCGGAATTAAAAAACTTTCCAATTATTCCATGTAATTTATGCGGATCTCAGGAAAATTTGCAGCGCCAAGCGATAAAACAGATGCTCAATGATTGGGAAAAGAGGTTCCCTGGACGAGTAGAATCTATGTTTAGATCGGTGCAAAATATCGTCCCTTCTCATCTACTTGACCATCAACAATTTGATTTTAAATCGATTGACCGTAATAGTGGCATTATTGATGGAGGGGATATTGGATTTGATCAGCCAGAGCTGGACACCAGTCCAGCAGCCCAACCATCTTCAAGTCTTGTTCAGATCGTCGAATTGTAATCTAGCTTGAAGTGACAGCGATAGAAGATGGCCATAATTTCTGATTAATTTGTATCATCTTCTTTAGTTCTTCGACATAAGCTTCGCCACGTTCCGAGTAATTTGTAAGGTGTGAAGCAAGATCGATGGCATTAAGCGCACCGGTTTGTCGCGCTTGCTGTCGATACTGCTGAAAATCCGAATAGGCAGGGTTACTGTTGAGGTTCAACATATATGCGCTCACCGATTGATACACCGAAGTAAATTTTCGGACCTCATGGCTGGCTCCACTAACCCGGCTTAATGGAACCAAACCGCAGCCTTTTGTATAACACCACTGACCAAACAGATTATTACCTTCTCGAGCAAATCGAGACGTTCCCCAAGCCGATTCATTTGCTGCCTGCGCCAAAACCAAAGCAGACGGGATCACATCAACCTTCATTAATAGTTGCTGTAAAACACGATTGATATCAGAATCAAACGCTACCCGATATGTTTTGGCCAGTTGCTCAACACGCTTAAGTTTAGTCTTATTTAATTTGTGGTTTGAAGCAGACTCTTGATACCCAATTAGTTGTTGGCGAAGCTCTCGTAATTGTTGGTTGTTGACATCAACTAATGGCAAAATAAAATCAGTAAAAGCCTGCTTTTTCTCTGTAACATCACTTATTGATTGGAAATTAGGCAATTTAGCCTTAGCGAAGGCGGAAGGATCTTGTTGCGGTGTTTTGTCACAGCCAACTAAGGCGCACAGTAACAACGCCGTTAATATTTTATTTTTCAAGCAGTTTCTCTTTAAGGTGATAATTGCCCCAAAAACTGAGGTACCAAGTCGCTAGCGGGACCATAATAGCGTTCAGCGAATTCACTCTGCATTTCCGATGGGGCCAAGTTTAATTCTATAGTTCTTGCATCGTGACTAGCCGCTTCATGAACAAAGCCTCCTGCTGGAAAAACGTGTCCAGAGGTACCAATCGCAATAAATATATCACAATGGCTAAGTCGGTGGTAAATCTTGTCAAGGCCGATGGGCATTTCTCCAAACCACACGACATGAGGCCTAAGTCGTGCTGGGAACTGACAGCAAGTACACAATGCATTTTTACCAAGATCCCCTTTCCATTCGGTGGTTTGATTGGAGACTGGGCAACGTGCCTTTAATAACTCGCCATGCATATGTAAAACATTTTTGCTGCCTGCTCGTTCGTGCAGGTCATCGATGTTCTGAGTAATCAGCAGCAATTCTATATTTTCTTGTTGCTCTAATTCCGCCAACGCAAAGTGAGCCGCGTTGGGGTGAACTATTTTATTCTGCAATTGCTGACGGCGTAAGTTATAAAACTGATCAACAAAGTCCGGATCTCGAATGTAAGCTTCAGGTGTTGCAACATCTTCTACTCGATGTTTCTCCCATAAACCGTCGGCATCGCGAAACGTTTGGATCCCCGATTCAGCAGATACTCCGGCACCAGTCAACACCACGATATTTTTTCTCATATTCATCTTCTATTAATCCGAGAACCAAATAATAATTCATAAATATATAATATCGCCGCGCCCTTCCCCATCAGACTTAAGTTGTAATGTGACATAGAATGGTGAAAAGTTACCAAGCCTTAACATAATTTGTAGTATTATTCTCGACAGTCCTTTAAATATCTAGTTACTCTAACTAAGTTAAGAAAGCAATTGTGCTTTATGCAACATTTCTCGCTTTTAGCAAGTTAGTAAGAGTTAAATCAGAGTATTAAAGGGACTTGTGCTAAAATTGACTTAGCGCAAATAAAATATGGATTTTTGAGCAAAATATGTAGGTGAGACTATATTCATTAATAGTGAATAATTTTTCGCTTATGGTCACTTATTCGGCATAAGCATCGAATTTCAGTGTTACAATTTTGTTGACAGCGAATATTTGAATGTTTATGTTGTTATTGGCTCTGGATATATCTCTTTTAAATCTTGAGATTTGTACATACATAAACAAATGACAAACTGTACAGGGAAGAAAACATGTTAAAAAACACACATATTAAAGCCGCTGTGGCAGCTGTTGCTTTAGCATTCGCTGCTAATGCGAGTGCTGCTGATAGCATATTAGACAGTGTTAAAAGTAAAGGATTTTTGCAGTGTGGTGTAAGCACCGGCTTACCTGGATTCTCTAATCCAGATGCAACTGGTAATTGGCAAGGCTTAGATGTAGACGTTTGTCGTGCAGTTGCTGCCGCAGTACTAGGCGACGCATCTAAAGTGAAGTACACACCTTTAACTGCGAAAGAACGTTTTACTGCGCTTCAATCCGGCGAAATCGATATCCTTTCACGAAACACAACTTGGACTCTGACTCGAGATAGTTCTCTAGGTCTTAACTTTGCTGGTGTGAACTACTATGATGGTCAAGGCTTCATGGTCAGTAAGCAACTAGGTGTATCAAGTGCGAAAGAGCTTGATGGCGCCGCGGTTTGTATCCAATCTGGTACAACGACTGAATTGAACTTAGCGGATTACTTCCGCGAGCATGGCATGAAATACACTCCTGTTGTGTTTGATACTTCTGACCAAACCGTTAAAGGGTTTGAAGCTGGCCGCTGTGACGTATTAACTTCTGACCAATCACAATTATATGCATTACGTATTAAGTTAGCTAAACCTGATAGCGCAATGGTACTACCTGAGATCATTTCTAAAGAGCCTCTAGGCCCAGTGGTTCGTCAAGGTGATGACCAATGGTTGAATATTGTTAAGTGGTCATTATTTGCAATGGTCAATGCCGAAGAGTATGGATTAACTTCAACCAACGCTGATGACATGTTGAAATCAACTAATCCTAACGTTCGTCGTATCTTAGGACTAGAAGGTCCAAAAGGTAAAGGCTTGGGTTTAGATGACAAATGGGGTTATAACATCGTCAAGCAAGTAGGTAGCTACGGTGAGTCATTTGAAAGAAACGTAGGTTCAGGTTCTCCGTTAGGCATCGCTCGTGGCGTGAACGCGCTATGGAGCAAAGGTGGTTTCCAATACGCGCCGCCAATTCGTTAATATCATCGTAATAACTTAGAGCAGGCCTAGCCTGCTCTCTTTTCATTTAACTTCCACACTAGGTTGATTTATATGGCTGCTCATCCTTCTACCAAGGATAACTCAGCAAACAGTCTTCGTAAGATCTGGTTTGATCCCAACGTAAGAGCGCTAGTTTTCCAAATTATTGTTGTAATTGGTGTAATCGGATTTTTTTATTACATTATTAGCAATGCTCTTTTTAATTTAGAGCAACGTGGTATTACAACCGGTTTTGGTTTTCTAAACCAAACCGCTGGTTTTGGTATTATTCAAACCCTAATTGAATACGACGAAAGCCACTCTTTTGGTGATACTTTCATTGTTGGTTTGCTCAATACTATTCTTATTTCAGTTCTCGGGATAATTTTTGCAACGATATTGGGCTTTATTATGGGGGTCGCTCGACTTTCGAATAATTGGCTCATCGCAAAAGTTGCGACTGTTTATATTGAGACACTACGTAACATTCCTTTATTACTTCAGATCTTTTTTTGGTATTTTGCGGTTTTACGTGCATTACCAAGTCCGAAACAGAGTATTAACGTCGGCGACGCTCTATTTTTAAATGTCCGTGGTTTATATTTACCCTCGCCAATAATGGAAGCTGGATCCAATGTTGTTGTCATCAGCTTCATGATTGCTGTGATTGGATGTTTCTTGATGGCCCGATGGGCTAAAAAGCGTCAGGTGTTAACCGGACAACCCTTTCCTACCCTATTGGTATCTTTAGCCGTTATCGTATTGGTTCCTTTAGTGGTTTTCTTTGCGATGGGGGCCCCTATAGGCTTGGATTACCCCGCATTAAAAGGTTTTAATTTCCGCGGTGGGATGGTCGTGATTCCTGAGCTGGCGGCCTTATTAGTGGCACTTACATTTTACACTGCTACTTTTATCGCAGAGATCGTTCGCTCCGGTATATTAGCAGTCAGTAAAGGGCAAAGTGAGGCAGCAGAGTCTTTGGGGCTCACTAGAACTCAGGCGCTTAAATTGGTTATTATCCCGCAAGCCATGCGGGTGATTATTCCACCCTTAACTAGTCAATATCTAAACTTAGCCAAGAACTCCTCTTTGGCAACGGCAATTGGTTATCCAGATTTAGTATCGGTTTTTATGGGAACGACTCTCAACCAAACGGGTCAAGCGATTGAAGTGATTGCGTTAACGATGGCAGTGTATTTAACCATCAGTATTACCACGTCTTTCCTCATGAATCTGTACAACAAAAAAATGGCTTTAGTGGAGCGTTAATATGTCAGAACATCAATTTAAACCTGATCTTGCTCCACCAAATATGAGTGTTGGATTTATCGGTTGGTTCAAGAAAAATCTATTCTCTTCTTGGGGGAATACGATATTAACCTTGCTTATTGCTTACATCATCATACCGCCGATTATATCTGCATTTCAGTGGGTGGTTATCGATGCGGATTGGATAGGTAATAGCCGTGAAGCTTGTACCAGTGATGGTGCGTGCTGGGTATTCGTAGCAGATCGCTTTTCACAGTTAATCTACGGTTTTTATCCGCATGCCGAACGCTGGCGGGTAAATATTGTTTTTGTTAGCTTTTTATTATTAATCGCCGCATTGGTTTATGAAAAAACGCCACACAAGCCTAAAATTGCGATTTTTACTTTAGTGATTTATCCGGTGATCGTGTTTTTCTTACTTATCGGTGATTCATTTGGTTTACCTAAAGTAGAAACCCATCAATGGGGTGGCTTAATGCTAACTTTAGTATTAGCCATTACTGGTATCGTTGCGGCATTACCATTTGGCATTTTACTTGCTTTAGGTCGCCGTTCACATATGCCTATCGTACGGAGTTTTTGTACGATATATATTGAGTTCTGGCGAGCAGTACCATTGATTACCGTATTATTTATGGCCTCTGTGATGCTCCCTCTATTTGTTGGTTCAGAAGTTGACTTCAACAAATTGTTAAGAGCAATTATCGGTATTATTTTGTTCCAATCTGCTTATATGGCAGAGGTTATTCGTGGTGGCTTACAAGCAATTCCGAAAGGTCAGTACGAAGCGGGAGAAGCACTTTGCTTAACTTATTGGCAGTCAATGGGCTTGGTGATTTTGCCGCAAGCGCTAAAAATTACAATTCCTTCGATTGTGAATACCTTTATTTCCTTATTCAAAGACACTAGCTTAGTGTTAATTGTTGGTTTATTCGATTTACTAGCCATTGGGCAGTCAGCATTAGCCGATCCGGCTTGGTTAGGCTTCTCAAGCGAAATGTATGTATTTATAGCGTTTGTATTTTGGGTGTTCTGTTTCAGTATGTCTAGGTATTCAATTTACCTCGAGAAGAAACTACACACAGGACATTAATAAGGAAGTTTGAAATGAATTCAAATCAAAATAGCCCTGAAGTGGTCATTCAATTAAAGGGAATGAACAAATGGTACGGGGAGTTTCACGTATTAAAGGACTTAGATCTTACCGTCACGAAAGGCGAAAAGATCGTTATTTGTGGTCCTTCTGGTTCAGGTAAATCAACGATGATCCGTTGTATTAACCGCTTAGAAGAACATCAGAAAGGCGACATCATCGTCAATGGTACTGAACTATTGAGCGATCTGAAAAGCATCGAAATGGTACGTAGCGATGTTGGTATGTGTTTTCAGCACTTTAATCTGTTCCCTCACCTAACGGTATTACAAAATTGCTGTTTAGCGCCAATTTGGGTAAAGAAAATACCAAAAGCTGAAGCTGAAGCCACTGCCATGAAGTACTTAGAAAGGGTCAAGATCCCCGAGCAAGCCGATAAATTTCCAGGACAATTGTCCGGAGGCCAACAGCAGCGTGTAGCAATTGCCAGAAGCTTATGTATGAATCCATCGATTATGCTGTTTGATGAACCCACCTCAGCGCTTGATCCAGAAATGGTCCGAGAAGTGCTCGATGTGATGGTGGAATTGGCAGATGAAGGTATGACCATGTTGTGTGTAACGCATGAAATGGGTTTTGCAAAGCAAGTTGCAGACCGAGTTATCTTTATGGATCGGGGGGAGATTATTGAAGAAAACGAACCAGTTCAATTTTTCGAAAACCCGCAATCCGATAGAACCAAGTTATTCTTGAGCCAAATTTTAAATCACTAACCATCGTTAGAATCATTTGGATAAAAAAAGGAAGCCATCTGGCTTCCTTTTTTATTACGGTTAAAATCTATTTCGGTTCAGCGTTCTCTACCCGGCTCTTGAGCTTTTGCCCAGGACGAAAGGTGACTACTCGACGCGCAGAAATGGGGATATCTTCACCAGTTTTGGGGTTACGACCAGGGCGTTGATTTTTCTCCCTAAGATCAAAGTTCCCAAAACCTGAAATTTTGACTTGCTCCCCATTTTCCAAAGCGACCCGTATTTCTTCAAAAAATGCTTCTACAACTTCTTTAGACTCTCTTTTGCTAAAGCCTAAGTTTTCAAATAAATTTTCTGCCAGGTCAGCTTTAGTTAATGCCATAACTAGTCCCTCAAGGATGCGTCAAACTCGGTACGTAACGCCTCTACAATAATATCAACTGTAGCGGCAATCTCTTTTTCTTCAAGGGTACGGCCCTGCTCCTGCAAAGTTAAGCTAATCGCTATACTCTGCATATTGTCTGCAATACCTTTCCCTTTGTATACATCGAATAAGTTTACGCCAACTAATTGATTTCCGCCAACTTTCTTAATGCAATTTAATAAATCACCTGCTTGAACGTTTTGCGATACCAATAAAGCTAAGTCTCGGCGGTTTGCTGGAAACTTCGAAACGGGCTTTGCTTCGGGCAAACGGCGTAAGCTTACAGCGTTCATTTCAAGCTCAAACAAGAATACTTTTCCGCTGAGACCAAAGGCTTTTAGATGTTGTGGATGAAGCGCGCCTACATAACCAATCACCTCCCCTTGATAGATTACTTTTGCCGATTGTCCTGGATGCAATGCGGGGTGACTTCCCACAGCAAAGCTAAAGGCATCGTCGTTAGCGCTTAATTGTAATAAGGCTTGTACATCGCCTTTGATATCGAAAAAATCCAGTTCACGATCACTGACATTCCAAGCTTCTTGGTTTGCATTACCACAGATAACCCCTGCGATCATGGGTGTTTGCTTCACTCCATTCTCGCTATTTTCATCTGGTACAAAGCGTAAGCCAGACTCAAAAACTCTTACCCTCGTCTGTTGACGTTTCTGGTTGTAGGATAGGGTATCGAGTAATCCGGTCCATAAACTTAAACGCATTGCTGACATCTCAACCGAAATTGGATGCGGTAAAATCATAGCCTGCTGTTCTGGGTGAAGTAGTTGTTGTCGTTTAGGGTCGACAAAGCTATAAGTAATTGCTTCTTGGTAACCACGCGCACAAAGTAACTGTCGTAACTTAGCGCTGGGTAAAATGTTTTCTTGGTGTTGAGCGGTCGTTAATGAGGCTTTAGGCGACAGATTCGGGATATTATTATATCCATAAATACGTGCGACTTCCTCGATCAAATCTTCCTCAATATCCATATCAAAACGGTAGCTTGGTGCTAAGGCTTGCCAACCCTGCTCAGTTGCTTCCACCGTCATACCTAAGCGGGTTAAAATGTCGGTCACATTAGACTTTTCAAATGGATAACCAATCACTTTCTCTAAACGAGCATGACGTAAGGTGATATTGGATGACGTTGGTAGTTGCTTTAAGTCTCCGGATTCAAGTACAGGGCCGACTTGTCCCCCACATATTTCAACTAACAGTTGGGTGGCTCGTTCCATCGCTTGGTTTTGTAATTCAAAATCAACGCCGCGTTCGTAGCGATGAGAAGAATCAGTGTGCAAACCATATTGACGGGCACGCCCAGTGATCGCTAGTTTGCTGAAAAAGGCACATTCCAAGAAGATATCTTGGCTAGCATTAGTGACACCAGTGGCTAAACCACCAAAGATACCCGCCATGGCAATAGGCCCACTTTGGTCACAGATTGCCAGTGTATTTTCTTGTAACTCAACTTCATTACCATCTAGAAGCACTAGTTTTTCGTTTGCTTTGGCTAAGCGAACTTCAATACTCCCCTGCAGTTTCGCAAGATCGAAGGCGTGCATCGGCTGGCCTTGTTCAAGCAATACGTAGTTGGTGACATCAACAACAGGGTCAATTGAACGAACGCCACTACGGCGTAAACGCTCTTGCATCCATAACGGTGTAGTCGCTTGCACATTCACACCTTTAATGACCCGACCTAAGTAGCGAGGGCACTCTTGGGTTGCAAGCACATTGACAGCAAACGTATCGTCGATGGTCACCGCAGCATCAACCCATTGAGGTGTGACTACATCAATTTGATTTAACACGCCAACTTCACGAGCTAAGCCGCGTAGGCTAAGACAATCAGCACGATTGGGGGTTAAATCAACTTCAATCGCTACATCATCTAACTGTAGGTAGTCGCGTAAATCGGTGCCAATTGGCGCATCACTTGGCAGTTCCATGATGCCATCAGACTCATCACTAATGCCTAACTCACTATAGGCACATAACATACCGTGAGAAGCTTGGCCGCGAAGCTTAGCTTTTTTAATTTTAAAGTCGCCAGGCAGTACAGCACCAACCATCGCCACGGCAACTTTTAAGCCTTGGCGGCAATTCGGCGCACCACAAACGATATCGAGTAATTCGTTTTGACCGACATTTATTTTGGTTACCCGTAGTTTGTCCGCATCTGGATGTTGGCCACATTCGACAACTTCACCAATCACAACACCACTAAATTCGGCAGCGACGGGCTCAATACCGTCAACTTCTAGCCCTGCCATAGTAATTTGTTCTGCTAGTTGTTCTCGGGTAATTGCAGGGTTAACCCACTCTCTTAGCCAGGATTCACTAAATTTCATATCAATTAACCCTTAATTGAATTGTTTTAAGAAGCGTAAGTCATTTTCGAAAAATGAACGCAAATCGTTAACGCCGTAACGCAACATGGTTAAGCGCTCCACCCCAATCCCAAAGGCAAAACCTGTGTATTCCTCAGGGTCAATATTTACCGAGCGAAGTACATTCGGATGTACCATGCCGCAACCTAGAATTTCCAACCAACCATTTTTTCCGAGTACATCAACTTCTGCGGAAGTTTCGGTAAAAGGAAAGTAAGATGGTCGGAAGCGCACTTGTAGGTCGTCTTCAAAGAAGTTTTGTAAGAAATCGTATAAAACGCCTTTTAGTTCGGTAAAGTTAACATTTTTGTCAACCATTAAGCCTTCGACCTGATGAAACATCGGTGTATGTGTCTGATCGTAATCATTTCGATACACCCGACCTGGAGAAATTATGCGTATTGGCGGCTTCTCTGTCTCCATCGTGCGAATTTGCACCCCAGAAGTTTGAGTTCGCAATACTAAATTAGGATTAAAGTAAAAGGTATCATGGTCGGCGCGAGCGGGATGATGCTCGGGGATATTTAGGGCATCAAAGTTATGGAAGCCATCTTCAATTTCTGGCCCTGATTTGACTTGAAAACCGAGTTCACCAAAGAAGGTCTGAATACGTTCAATGGTACGTGTCACGGGGTGTAAGCCCCCCAGCTCATCGGTGCGACCCGGTAAGGTTACATCGACGGTTTCCGAAGCGAGCTTGGCATTAAGCTCTTGTTGTACCAAGGCTTCGCGTTTTTCATTTAACGCATCTTGGATAAGCTGTTTGGCTTGGTTAATAAGTTGCCCCGCCTGCGGACGTTCTTCTGGCGATAATTTGCCAAGTCCTTGCAGTTGTTTGGTCATTAACCCTTTTTTACCTAAGTATTCCACGCGAACAGCGTCAAGTTCATTCATCGCTGAAGCTGCATCAATGTGAGTCTTAGCCTGATTGATTAGCGCATCAAGATCTAGCATGATTTCCTCATATTCCCCCAAGGGAAAGGCTGATTTTTTAGTTTTAAATAAGACCGGAAATAGTACTTTAATGAACCGCTTATAGCTAGACTTGTTCCCGGAAAAAGGCTGGATGTTAGTGATTTTTATATATAAAAAAAGGGAGCCTAGGCTCCCATTTCAAACATTAGCGACGCTTATAAAGCAGCTTTTGCTTTTTCTACCAACACTGTGAAGGCTGCTTTATCAAAAACAGCAATATCAGCTAGGATCTTACGATCGATTTCGATAGATGCTTTTTTAAGTCCGTTAATCAAACGGCTGTAAGACAAACCATTTTGACGAGACGCAGCATTAATTCGTGCAATCCATAATTGACGGAATTGACGTTTACGCTGACGACGGTCACGGTAAGCATATTGACCTGCTTTAGTTACCGCTTGGAAGGCTACGCGATAAACACGTGAACGTGCTCCGTAGTAACCTTTGGCTTGCTTTAAGACTTTCTTATGACGTGCACGTGCTTGTACACCGCGTTTAACTCTGGCCATTCTTAACTTCCTCTAAACTTATGCGTACGGCAACATGCGAACAATTGATGCAACATCAGATGCAGCAATCATACCCTTCGGACGAAGGTGACGTTTAACCTTAGTACGGCGCTTAGTCAGGATGTGACGAAGACCAGCTTGTTTGTATTTAAAACCACCAGAAGCAGTTTTCTTAAAGCGCTTCGCAGCACCTTTGTTTGATTTCATTTTTGGCATTTACATGCACTCCGCATTGCAATATGAACAACATATAGTTAAAGGCGAACAAAAACAGCTTACTTATAAAGTAAGCTGCTTGTTACTTGTGAGCCTCAACTACTTCTTTTTAGGGCCTAACACCATCACAGCTTGGCGACCTTCCATTTTTGGAAAAGCTTCCACAACTGCAATCTCTTCTAAATCCGCTTTAATACGGTTTAGTAGATCAAAGCCTAAGCTTTGGTGTGCCATTTCACGACCACGGAAACGTAGCGTTACTTTAGCTTTGTTACCCTCGCTTAGAAAACGAATCAGGTTGCGTAGTTTTACCTGATAGTCGCCTTCATCAGTTCCAGGTCGGAATTTAATTTCCTTAACCTGAACCTGTATTTGCTTTTTCTTCTGCTCTTTAACAGATTTACTCTTTTCGTAAATGAACTTACCGTAGTCCATGACCCGACAAACAGGTGGTTCAGCATTCGGACTAATTTCAACTAAATCTACGCCTGATTCTTCGGCGGTGTTTAGCGCTTCATCCAAACTCACAATGCCAATGGCTTCGCCATCTAAGCCCGTAAGGCGTACTTCTTGTGCTTGAATTTCTTCATTTATCTTGTGTGCTCTTGCAGCTTGTTGCTGACCACGTCTTCCGGTTTTTATAATTTATACCTCAATACAATTATTATCACGATTGGCAATTTCTTGTTTTATCTGTTGAATAAAATCATCAACAGCAAATTTACCAAGATCATCACCCTTACGAGTTCTAACCGCAACCTCATTGCTGGCGACTTCTTGATCACCGACGACTAGCAAGTATGGTATACGCTTTAGAGTATGTTCGCGGATTTTAAAGCCTATCTTCTCATTTCTCAAGTCCGCAATGGCTCTAATACCCTGTTTATTTAATTTTTTTACAACTTTATGGACAAAATCAGCCTGTTTGTCAGTAATATTCATCACCACGACCTGTCTTGGCGCTAACCAAGTTGGGAAGAAGCCCGAATACTCTTCGGTTAAAATGCCAATAAAGCGCTCTAAAGATCCTAAAATGGCGCGGTGAATCATCACCGGCACATGGCGTTCGTTATCTTCTCCAACAAAAGAAGCGGATAAACGACCCGGCATAGAGAAATCTAGCTGTACAGTACCACATTGCCACGCTCTGTCTAAGCAATCATGCAATGTAAATTCAATTTTAGGTCCGTAGAAAGCTCCTTCTCCTGGTAAATAGGAGAATTCAATCCCTTTCGAGCTCAATGCATCGGCCAAAGCTTTTTCCGATTTATCCCATGTTTCGTCATCACCAACGCGTTGTTCTGGGCGAGTTGACAGTTTTACTTCAATTTCTTCAAAACCAAAGGTTTTATAAGTCTCGTAAACCATGTCGATACATGAAGACACTTCATCTTGAATTTGATCTTCTGTACAGAAAATGTGCGCATCATCTTGGGTGAAGCCACGAACGCGCATCAAGCCATGCAGAGAACCAGATGGCTCGTTTCGGTGACACGAACCAAATTCAGCCATCCGCAATGGTAAATCGCGGTAGGACTTTAATCCTTGGTTGAAAATTTGAATATGCCCCGGACAGTTCATCGGCTTCACCGCATATTCGCGGTTTTCCGACTGGGTGGTAAACATCGCATCGGCATACTTATCCCAGTGGCCCGACTTTTCCCACATGCTGCGGTCCATGATTTGAGGCGCTTTAACTTCCTGGTATTGGTATTTAGTGAGCTGCTCACGCACATAGCTTTCCAGCTGACGGAAGATTGTCCAACCAGAATCATGCCAGAACACCATGCCGGGTGCTTCTTCCTGCATGTGGTATAAATCTAATTGTTTACCGATTTTACGATGGTCTCGCTTCGCCGCTTCTTCCAAACGTTTTAAGTAAGCTGCCAATTGTTTTTTATCTGCCCAAGCGGTGCCGTAGACCCGTTGCAGCATTTTATTTTTGCTATCACCACGCCAATAAGCACCCGCAACCTTCATCAGTTTAAAATGCTGACAAAATTTCATGTTTGGAACATGTGGCCCACGGCACATATCAACATATTCTTCATGATGGTATAAACCCGGTGTGGCGGCGCTATCGATGCCCTCGATAATCTCCAGTTTATAGGGTTCTTCACGTTCGACGAACACTGCTTTTGCATCGGCTAAGGGGACGGTCTTTTTAATGACATCGTAATTGGTTTTTGCTAAAGCCTTCATTCGTTTCTCAAGATTATCGATATCTTCTTGAGTGAGTGAATGATCTAAATCGACGTCATAATAAAAGCCGTTATCAATCGTCGGCCCAATCGCCATTTTGGTGTTCGGCCAAAGCTGCTTGATCGCGTGACCTAAAAGGTGCGCACAAGAGTGGCGAATGATCTCTAAACCATCCTCATCTTTCGCGGTAATAATCGCAACTTTTGCATCATGGTGAATCAACTCGCAGGCATCGACTCGGTTTCCATCTACTCGGCCAGCGATACAGGCTTTGGCCAAACCAGGGCCAATATCTGCGGCGATGTCCATAGTAGATACAGCATTTTCGAATTGACGTTGACTACCGTCGGGGAGAGTTATAACTGGCATATTTATCCTTGCTTTTACAGTGGTGATGCCTACTAAACATCACGTGTCTCGTCGATAAAATAAGTGCATTGAGGCACTAAAAAGAGAGCAATATTAATGCGCTGGGCGAATAACTTCAATAGCGGAAGTTTTATTGACCGAATTGCTCGTTGTTCATAGCGGTTTGCGCCATACTTAAATCGTGGACATATGGAGTGATTGCCATGAAAAACTATGTTGAAAAAATGATTAGCTGTCCAAACTGTGGTCACCATACCCCATTAGTGTTAGATGCGAGCAATGGTGACCAAGATTATTATGAAGATTGCCGCGTTTGTTGTTATACCATCCACTGTAGACTGTCAGTTGATGAACAAAACAGCAAAATTGTCGCTTATATCGACGCCGACGACGAGCAAATTTTTTAGTTTAGCCAGCGTTTAATATCACCGTTGCTCATGAGATGCTTCAGGGTATCAATCACCGTCTGAGTGCTACTGTCTATCTCGATATTCACCAGGTCATTAACTTTTTTATCACCAAGCGTGGTGGTTCTTAAAGTTTCAGGTATGAGGTGTAGCCAGAATCCTGATTCACTTAACTGCCCGACCGTTAGGCTTGCCCCGTCTACGCAGATAAATCCTTTGTAGATGACGTAATCTTGCCACTGCTTATCGAGCGCGAGGTGTATGGCTAGGTTGTTCTCACTGCTTCGTTTTTCTTGGATGCGTGCGGTTGTATGGATATGACCCGAGACGAGATGACCACCAATTTCGTCCCCCACCTTTGCCGCCCGTTCAATATTCACAAAATCTCCTTCGTGAATCAGCTCTAAATTTGTTAAACTCAGCGTTTCTTGAATCAAGTCAAATTGAACGCCCTGCTCGCTGATAGCAACAACGGTTAAACAAGTGCCATTAATTGCTACACTAGCGCCAATACTTAAGCCCTCGGTCTCTCCTAAATCGACCCAAAGTTGCATAAGCCCGGGTGATCTTTTAACGCTGATTATTTTTTTCTTACTCTGAACTATTCCGGTGAACATGAAGTATTTTATCCTCGGTTTTAAGCAACGCTTTGCTAAAGAATGTTTTGCTATTTTAAGACTTGCGGGGCCAATTGTCGTGGCCCAATTAACAATTACTGGTATGGGGTTTGTTGATACGTTGATGGCTGGTTCGGTGAGTCCAACCGATTTAGCAGCGGTTGCCGTTGCGTCCAGCTTCTTTAACCCAGTGATCTTATTGTTGCAAGGGATCCTCATGGCAGTCACGCCCTTAGTCGCTTATCAAGTGGGTGCAAAACAAGCGCATCGAGGGGGCATGATATTTCAGCAAGCGGTGGTTATCTCCTTAGGCTTAACCGTTATTGGATGGCTGATCCTTTGGTTTGCACCGAGCGTATTTAAATTGATGGATGTCGATCCTAAGCTCGTGGGTTTAACCCAACAATATCTGTTATTTGTGAGTTTTGGGCTACCTGCTTTTGCCGTCTATCAAGTGCTTAGAGGGGTGAACGAAGCCTGTTCGAATATAAAAGCCATCATGGTTATTGGAATTTTGGGACTATTGGTAAACATCCCGGTTAATTATATTTTTATTAACGGTTTATTGGGTTTACCTAAATTAGGCGGAGCGGGTTGCGGTGTCGCCACTGCAATTGTTAACTGGTTTATGGTTATTGCCATGATCATTTATGTGTTTAGAAGTCAGACCCTCGAGAAACTTCATTTATTTGAAGCTAAGCTCACCATTGACTGGCCAACCATCTCGAGAATTTTTAAATTGGGCTTGCCTATAGGCTGTGCGATATTTTTTGAAGTGACCTTGTTTTCAATGATTGCATTATTACTATCGCCTTTGGGTGCAGATATTGTGGCTGCTCATCAAATTGCGCTTAACTTTACCTCAATGGTGTTTATGTTGCCCTTAAGTATCGCGATTGCGCTAACCATTCGTGTCGGCAACTACATGGGCGAGAAATCTTATGATAAGGCGCAAATTAGTGCCTATAGCGGCATTATATTGTCGGTAATAGCAACCGTATTTATCGCATCTGCTACCATTTTGTTCAGACTCGAAATTATTAGTTGGTATACCGATAACGCAACCGTTGCAGCGATTGCTGCACCGCTATTTTTACTTGCTGCGACTTATCAGCTATCAGACTCATTGCAAGTATGCTGTGCAGGTGCCTTAAGAGGTTATCAAGACACTCGCTTTATCTTGTTGGTGACTCTTATTAGCTTCTGGCCAATTGGCTTAGGTATTGGTTCGTTGTTAACCTTTACCAATACCTTTACCGAGCACCCAATGGGTGTACAAGGTTTTTGGATTGCGATTGTGATTGCCTTAACGGCATGTGCGATAGGCCTACTTGCTCGCTTGGTTTGGGCATCGAATAATCCAGGGCGACTCTATCTCATCAATAAGGAAGCATGAGCCTTAGGCAATGCTTAAAAATACTAGCAGCTACTTTATTGCTGCTAGCAGCCATTGCATTGGTTCACGATGGGTTGCTCCCCCGCAGCGACAAGTTATTTAATGATTACCGACAACGTTTACAACGGGTACTCAATATTAAGATTGGCGTTGTGAACCCACATCAACTTGGGCAAGGCACCATTATATGGCGAAATTACCATCTCACTGAGCCAGACTTAAGGCTTTCCTTTGTGGATAGCTTTAAGTTGAATCGCTGCGGTTTGCAACAGACCGTTTTCCAGAAAAACTCCAGTTTAGGCAAACAAGCCAGTGCTGTGTATAAATTGATTTGGCATTCTCAAATTATATTTGGTTTAGCTCGTTGTTCAAATAACGCGGATATCGACCCTAAGTTTTCTTTAGTTCTAAATCGCCTGCTGAGCCGAAAGCTGCAAGCTAGCGCGATTTATTGGCATAATTTCTTAGTGGATGAGATAAGCCTAAGGCAATTATGGACTCGGCGAGATCGTTTATCCCAGACGCCTAGCGGAGCCTATCGCAAATTAGCTGAGCGAATCAAGCACCTGGCGAGTTACCAAACGGTATTGCAAAATGGGGCTGCGCTAGATGAAGCCGCTTTACTTTTACAGCTAAAACAACTTGATCAAAGCCCTAGCATATTCAGCTTATTTAGCGAATTAAATCGGGCCACCATTTGGTTAAAATCTATTTCCGAATCCTTAAAGCATGCTGAATTTCGCTGTGTTTCTTCGAATCAACAACAATACAAGATCTTAGATAATGTGCTAAATAAGGTGTACATGGCGAAAGTACAGCGCTATCTAGCCGAACTCGACCAAAGTGCAAGTGTGGTGAATATTGCCCTCGCCCAACTGTATCATGCTCCCTCCTTCACAACACTAATCAGCAAGACGCAATTGATTCAGCAAAGGTTTCATCAAGCAAATAGACAACACGTTATTCAATGGCAGGAAATTATTGCGAGTTGCACTGCAACTTGAAGCGGAAGCGAAGACCTTGTTGAGTTGAATTGACGAGTAGAACGAAAAATCAGCAAAAAAGCGTCCCTTGCCTTTTGGTTGATTAATGATTAAGCATACAGTTCGCATATTCGCGAACAGCAGTTGACGGACGCATTAACTTGCAGTACCTTTCACGCCGTAGTTTGTTCACAAGCACAATACAACCGTAGCTCAGTTGGTTAGAGCACCACCTTGACATGGTGGGGGTCGGTGGTTCGAATCCACTCGGTTGTACCAAAATATTCGCGTAGCTCAGTTGGTTAGAGCGCTACCTTGACATGGTAGAGGTCGGTGGTTCAAATCCACTCGCGAATACCATCTGACTCCCCCCAGTCAGATAATTTAGATTTCCCGTAGTGATTATTTAGCCTTGGAATTTGCCTGTATGTATATGGTGGATTAAAACCTCGCTAAGTTATTTGTTTGGCTTTTATAGTGCACGCCCCATGAGTAAGCTAAAACCTTTATCGCATATAAGCCAATCACCTCTCCGGATTTGTGTTGATAAGAAGCAGCGGCTTTACTTGATTAATCAGGAAAGATCACCTTGTTCCAAGCGGGAAATGGAATATTATTCGGATTCAGTCGCCATGGTAAGGCTCTGGTTTTTTGCTTGATGATCTTACAGTAGAGGCTCAAATCGATGGTTCGATAGCCTTTGGCTAATTTAAAATGTTCCTGTTTTGCCTCCAGTTCCATCCATACGGTATCTCGCCCTGCGACTAACTGACAACGGATAGGCTGGTCAACATTAGAAGTTATGGTCACTTTAAGTTGGTCGTTTTGTAACATGGTGGTCATCGACCCAGGATAGGCAAAACTGATGTTTGGCCAAATGAGGGCAACACTAAAAGCAGTCGCCCAGCACAGTCGAACCACGGTTGAGTGCCACATCTTATTCCCCCCGTTTTTTAAACCATTTCGCCAAATAGTTACCGGTATTTCTCAACTCTCCTAGCGTTTTGGCATGGGCGTTAAAGTTGGCAGATTTGGGCACCGCTATCCGTTGTGAAGAATAGATCCCCGTATGCCCACTAAAATAGTAGGCAACAAAACAGGCGACCGCAAAATACATCAAGTGTTCTGAGCCAAATAACTCGACCCCCATGATGGTACAAGCTAAAGGCGTATTGGTGGCTGCGGCAAATACCGCAATAAATCCAATCGCGGCGAACAAATCAATTGGAGCCCCCATTAGCCAAGCAAGCGTATTGCCTAAGGTCGCACCAATGAAAAATAGTGGTGTAACTTCGCCACCCTTAAAGCCGGCAGCAAGGGTGATAGCGGTAAGCAATAATTTTAACATCCAGCTGTACCATTCAGCGCCACCTGGACTAAAAGCGCTAATGATGCTGACTCCGCCTTCGCGATAGCTATTCACGCCCAAGCCAACATAATCTTGATTACCTATCAGAGTCACTAAAACAATCACAATAATGCCTCCCATCACAGCGATGAGATAAGGGTTTTTAAAGACAAATTTAAAAATGTCTTTAAACATAAACACCATTTCGCCAAACAAATATCCGACCAAACCAAAGGCCATTGAGGCAACCACAACTTTCGCTAATAACAGCAGATCAATATGAACTATATGATGAAATAACATCACCTGTTCTAAAAAATCGACTTTATATTGAGTGTGTGGTGTGCCCCAGGCGGTACAAACCAAGTCAGCTAAAATTGCGGCAAATAGTGCTGGGATAACGGAGTCGAAGCGGATCCGACCCACTGCCAATACTTCTAGAGCAAAGATAGTGGCGGCTAAAGGAGTACTAAATAAAGCAGAAAAACCGGCAGCGACACCGGCAGCGAGAAAGACTTGATAGTCTCGCCCTTGTAACTTAAATAATCGACCATAAGCCGCACTGCAAGCGCCACCAATTTGTATTGCGGTACCCTCGCGTCCGGCAGAGCCACCAAACAGGTGGGTAACGACCGTAGAAAGTAAAACTAAGGGGGCCATCCGCGCAGGGATCCCAGCACCTGGTTGATGAATTTCATCGATAATGAGATTGTTTCCCGATTCCGAGTTTTTACCAAACCGTCGGTAGATAAATACCACCACTAAGCCAGCAATTGGCAAAAAGTATAATAAGTAAGGCTGGTCGGCTCTAGTTCGGCTCGCAAAGTCCAACAGCCACAAAAACAAGGCATTCAGAGACCCAACTACTAAGGCCATTGGAATTAACAATAATAGCCAACGACATAATACAAATAAGGTACTGGGGCTATTTTGAACGGGGTTTGGCATGTAGCTTCCTTAAAACTCTAGCTGCTATGGGTGTGGCGTGGTTCATTTTGGGTTAGAGATAACGTATTTTAATCGCGGCGTGTGGTGCAGCTTAGCATTCTAAGTAAATACCTCGCAATCATCCCGTGAGTTAAGCAAGCGAATAAGCTCACTCTAGGCGACTATTGTGATGAAAATAACCAAGACTTAACGCTGCTTTAACTCATTCTCTACAGCATTGCGATAGGATTTATCAACCCTAAAAAAAGCGAACCAAATGGTTCGCTTAATGAGAATGACTGGCAGCAGTATATAATGCTGAGATGCGCTACTCGGCAGCGGCTTGAAACAACTGGGTAAACTTAGCCATGCCCTCGTCAACAATTTCGTCTTCAATGGTAAGCGCAGGTAAGAAACGAAGCACATTTCCGTAGTAACCACATGCAAGCAAGATCAAACCAAACTCGGCTGCTTTAGCAATGAGCTTTTGTGTCAGACTGGTGTTGGCCAACTCTGGATCGCCATCACAGATCAGTTCTAAAGCGATCATCGCCCCAGAGATACGAATTTCACCAATTAACTGAGGATAGTCAGCTTTCAATTGCATCAAGTGTTCATTAAAACGCAGACCAATCATTTGCGCACGACTAACTAGCTGTTGTTGTTCAATTTGTTCCAGAACCGCCAAGCCTGCTGCACAAGCAACGGGAGAACCACCATAAGTCCCGCCTAAACCGCCAGGTAAAGGTGCATCCATGATATGGCTCTTACCAACCACTGCAGAAAGCGGGAAACCGCCAGCAATGCCCTTGGCCATGGTGATGAGATCCGGTTCAATGCCGCTATCTTCACAACAGAACATCTTACCGGTACGACCAAAGCCAGTTTGAATTTCATCCAAAATTAAGACGATGCCATGCTCATCACAAAGCGCTCTTAATGATTGCAATAAAGCATGAGGCGCAGGATAGAAACCTCCCTCGCCTTGTATTGGTTCGATAATGATAGCCGCCACGTCTTGTGGGCCAATATCTACCTTAAACAGATTTTCCAGCGCTTTTAAAGTGTCTTCGGTGGTCACTCCATGGGCAGCCATCGGAAAAGGCACATGATAGATATCGCCAGCGAAAGGACCAAATAGATGTTTATATGGCGTAATTTTACCGGTCAGCGCCATTGTGAGATTGGTTCTTCCGTGGAAACCGCCGTTAAAGGCAATCACGCCACGACGTCCGGTAGATGCCCGAGCAATTTTGACTGCATTTTCTACTGCTTCAGCACCAGTGGTGACAAAAATCGCTTTTTTCTCACTCTCGCCAGGAGCAATTTCGACTAACTTTTCGGCTAAGGCGACAGCACTTTCATAGGGATTCACCATCACGCAAGTATGACTGAACCTATCCAGTTGTTGTTTCACTGCAGCGACTACCGCCGGATTCGAATGACCGGTATTACATACCGCGATCCCGGTGGCAAAATCAATGTAGCGATTGCCTTCTACATCCCAGACTTCGGCGTTAAGTGCCTTATCGACAAACACTGGATAGGCGTTACCTTGACCCCGAGCGAATACCGCTTGTTTTCTTTGTTGTAGTAATTGATTAGACATTGCTGAGTTCCTCTAAACTAGGCGTTTAAGCCACCTAAACACAAATATTTAATTTCCATGTAATCGTCTAAGCCGTAATGCGAGCCTTCGCGTCCGTTACCGGACTGTTTAACCCCCCCAAAAGGAGCCGCAGCATTAGAAATAATCCCCTCATTGACGCCGACCATGCCATATTCAAGCGCTTCGCCAACACGCCAAACGCGACCAATATCTCGTGTATAAAAATACGCCGCTAAACCATATTCGGTATCATTAGCCAGTGCGATTGCTTGTGCTTCATCTTCAAACATAATTAAGGGCGCGACTGGGCCGAAAATTTCATTCGCGGCAATCGGCATGTCATTACTAACATGAGTCATAATTGTTGGACTATAAAATTGTTTTCCGGCTGGATGCTCTTCACCGCCACACAGGATCTTGGCACCAAGCGCAACCGAGTCAGTCACCAGTTTGTGTACTTCTTGTTTCGCTTGTTCACTGATCATTGGACCGATGACAGCTGCTTCACTCAAGCCATCAGCAACCTTCAGTTGACTTAAAGCCTGGGCCAATTTCTCGCTAAAGGCCTGATAAACACCTTTTTGTACCAAGAATCGATTGGCGCACACACAGGTTTGCCCTGCATTACGGTATTTTGACGCAAGAGCACCTTGAATAGCAGCATCTAAATCTGCGTCATCAAATACAATGAAGGGGGCATTACCTCCTAGTTCCATCGATACTTTTTTCACCGTACTGGCACATTGTGCGATCAGTTGTTTACCCACCGCGGTTGAACCAGTAAAGGTGAATTTGGCAACATCTGGACTTTCGGTTAGCACCCGCCCCATACCGCGCGCATCTTCACCAACCACCACGTTAAATACACCTTTGGGGATACCTGCTCGGTCGGCTAATTCGGCCATAGCCAGCGCTGATAAAGGCGTGAGTTGGGCAGGACGAACCACAAAGGTACAACCCGCCGCCAGTGCCGCAGCCGCCTTACGAGCAATCATTGCATTTGGAAAGTTCCATGGAGTGACCGCCGCCACAACTCCAACCGCCTGTTTGATCACGACAATCCGTTTATCTGACGCGGGGCCGGGTATCACGTCTCCATAACAACGTTTACCTTCTTCGGCGAACCAATCAATGTACGAAGCGCCATAGGCTATTTCACCTTTGGCTTCGGCCAAAGGTTTACCCTGTTCAAGGGTTAAAATAGCGGCAAGATCGTCTTGATGCTCCAACATCAGCTGATACCAGCTACGTAATAGTTTTGCTCGCTCAGCAGCTGCCATATTAGACCAAGCTTTAAAGGCAGCCTTGGCGGCAGCAATCGCACTCTCCACGCCTTGAATTCCAGCATCGTCTACTTGAGCTATTGCTTGTTGATTGGCCGGGTTATATACAGAAAACTGCTGTTCGCTAGCCATCCATTGGCCGTTAATGTAAGACTGATGACGAACTAATTGTTGGTCGATGATTCTATCCATGGCTCTGGCCTCATGTACGAAGTTGAAATAACAATTTAGCGTTATTGAATACCAAGTAAAAACAATGTTAAATATCAAACAATAAAACTAAAGTTTGAAGTAGATAAAACTATGCTCGATCCAAATAATGGCAAACAACTCAGCGAATACGATTTACGTCTATTGCGGGTATTTAAAGCGGTAGTTGAACACGGCGGATTTGCTGCCGCAGAAAATGCCTTAGGTATTACCCGTTCCACCATTAGTGTCCACATGTCTAGCTTAGAGAGCCGCATGAATATGCGGCTCTGCGTACGAGGCCGCAGTGGTTTTGCTTTAACCGAGCGTGGGCAAACGGTTTATCAGGCTTGCTTAAGGTTATTTTCAAGTATTAGTGAATTTAGTGCCCTCGTCGACAACCTTGGCAAAGCACTCACCGGTGAGCTAATTATACTGTACTCCGATCTCCTTGATCGCTTGAGTATTCAAAAAATTGGAAAAGCCATTGCCTTAATTAAGCAGCAGGCGCCTAGCTTATGTATCTGCCTGAACATGGATACGGTCGCTAATATTGAAGCTGCCCTTATCAATAATAGGGCTCACATTGGCTTTTATCCGGCTTATCGAAGTATTGATGGGCTGACGAGCCAAGTAGTCTTTAGTGAATCCTTATATTTATGCGCAAGCGAACAATCGGAATTATATGCGATGAATGATGGTAATATTGATAACGAAGAACTCTCCAAGCATGCCGCTATCCATCCCGGCATCGAGCTAAACCCAATGGGAAGAGCGCAGCTACAAGCCTTAAATTTTGGTGCAAAAGGCTATCAGTTTGATAGCCGTGTGGCCTTGATCCTCTCGGGTGCTTATATTGGTTATCTGCCTTTGAGTGAGCTGAAGGGTTATTTAGAAACAGAATTGATACGGCTGATAAAACCAGCGGAATATAGCTACCCTTTCGAACTGAGCTTAGTGCATAAACAAAATCCTAACGATAAAGAGAAGGTTCAGTTGGCTATGGATAAACTCAGTTTGGTATTCAACTAAAATTGTTTATGTTGCATGGTTGCAATAATTGCTTCGTCGGTGGGCAACATTGCGGTTTTGGACAAGAACCCCAGTTGTTGAATACTATCATCAGCGGAATCAAATACGATCCCCTGTTGCGCACTCACCGTATTTCCCGAGACAGCCAAAATAGCTGATTTAACTGCACTCCCCGCGCCCGTCGAGACTTTCATTGCACAACCAGCCTTCGCACCATCACAAAATACACCCGAGATGTCCCCTACCATGGCATTAATTGCCCGATGAATTGCGGCAAGGTCTCCGCCCAACAACCAAGTTAATCCTGCCGCTGCGCCCATAGATGCAGTGGTAGCGGCACATAAAGCCGACAGTTTGTTTTGTTTGGATTTAACGTAGATAGCAACGAGGTGGCTTAGCATCAGCGCTCGGGTAAATTGCTCGTCACTGAGTTGGCGTAATTCGGCAAAAGCAATAATAGGCATGGTCGCTGCTATTCCTTGATTACCGCTACCGGAGTTACTCATCGCAGCATGTGGTGCGCCCCCCATGCGAGCATCTGACGCAGCGGCTCCCAAACGCATGGCTCGCCCCATTAAATCATCGCTCAATAAGCCCTGAGTAATTTGTTGCTGTAAACTTGCTCCTAAGGCTAGCCCATACTCTCCGGTCATCCCAATGCTGGCCAACGCTCGATTTAATTCCGCGGCACGTTTTATAAATATGATTTGATTAAGCGGGACCTGAGTTACAAATGTATAGATCTCAGACAGCGTTAATAATGGCAAAGGTGGTACCGCTAAATGCTCACCACAAGCATTGTCCGTCACTTGCGGGCTCCGCTGACCGTTTACTTCGATATATTCAAAATGAGTATGTGATTGCGCAATACACACTTCAACCAAAGACTCACCAAGACCAGCTTGGACAACGGTATACAATACATCTGGATGAGAAATCATCTCAATCTTGACACGTTTTTGCACGAGCATCTGGTTCGCTTCAGCTAAGGCGGCACTGGAGATATCAGCCAGTACCTCCAAACCCTTATCGGCATTCCCTGCACAAGCTCCTGCCGCAGCAGCAATGGCAAGACCAGCTTTACCTGTGCCTGGAACCATAACACCCATCCCATTTTTATAGAGATTGGGCGTGACTTTAACTTTAAGGTTATCTGGTGTGGCACCAAGAATTTGTCTTGCTTTCGCGCTGGCCAAAGCGACTGTAACTGGTTCGGTGCAACCCAAAGCGGGTACAACTTGAGACTGAACGAGGTTTATGTAAGCTTGCCACTGGTGCATAAAGCTATCCAACTGATTAACTGATAAACCATGTTAACCTCGACTCACTAGAAAAAACTGGCTGATTTAGCTAATAAAAAAGAACGATAGAGAAATAAATTCTCAATATAACTAAATTTATAGTATTTTAATTTATATTTTGATGAGTGCTCAATATCATTTCGCGCCAATAATTGATGATTGAATATCTACCAGTCAATCCCTTTACGTGCTTTGATGCCATTTTCGAAGGCATGTCTCTGACTTTTTACTTCTGATATGGTGTCGGCAATTTCCAAGAGTTTTCGATGACAAGCTCGTCCAGTCACAACAACTGTTTGTTCTCTTGGACGCTGCGCAATAGCTTCAACAACCTCATCAACATCCAAGTAGTCGTAGCTCAACATATAGGTGAGCTCATCCAGCAAAACCAAGTAAATGGACGGATCTGTCAGCCACTGTTTACAACGCTGCCATACTTCCTCGGCCGCTTGGCGATCTAAGTCGCGATTTTGCGTTTCCCAAGTGAAACCAGTCGCCATCGTCGCAAATTCTACACCATGTTGACTCAGCAACTCGCGTTCACCGCAGTCCCAACCGCCTTTAATAAATTGAGCGACTACTGCCTTAAAACCATGGCCCACAGCGCGGGTTACATTGCCAAATCCGCCAGTGGATTTTCCCTTGCCGTTTCCGGTAATCACCAGTAGTAAGCCGCGTTCTATTTGCGCTTGTTCAACTTTAGCATCAACGTTTTCCTTTATTTTTTGTTGGCGCTGTTGGTGTTTTTGCTTGTCTTTACTCATCTACAATCCATTTAGTTGACATCGTATTAGTAAGTGTAACTCGCGGGAAAGCCAACAAACCAGTACTGTTTCTCTAGAATAGCTAGAAACCTTTGGGTATAGTGCCTGCACAATGTATGACGGATCCCTTTATGCTTAAAGATAACCCTCTATTAGCCCAGCTGAAACAGCAAATTAGAGAGACCATTCCCACGGTTGAAGGCGTGGTGAAAGCCACCGATAAGAATTTTGGTTTTCTACAAACCGATAATAAAAAAAGTTATTTTATTTCGCCTCCTTCGATGAAGCAGCTGATTCATGGTGACCGAATCAAGGCCGCTATCCGTGAAAATAATGGCAAAGAAGCCGCTGAGCCAGAAACTTTAGTGGAAGCAGCACTAGACAGCTTTGTTGCACGGATCAAGTTTGTTGATAATCGCACTAAGGTGATCGTTGATCATCCACTGATTAATCAAGCCTTGAGTGCAAGGGTGAAGAAAGGTAGTGATTTCACCATCAAGCAAGGAGACTGGGTAATCGCTCGTTTGTTGAAACACGCACTGAGAGATAAGCAGTTTCAAGTCGAGATCATTGAATTTATTGCCGATAGTGATGACAATTTTGCGCGCTGGAAAGCAACCACGCTAAAACATGGTTTAGTTTGGGATCAACCTGATCTTACAGAGCCACTTGAACTCATTGATCCTCAAGAGGCACGCCGTAACGTAGTCGATGAGCTATTTTTCACCATTGATGGTGAAAGTACCAAGGATATGGACGACGCGATTGCGATTCAGCGTCACGATAATGGCTGGTGTCTTAAGGTAGCTATCGCAGACCCCAGTGCATATTTCAATCCAGAGAGTGAGTTGGAAGCCGCTGCAGCAAAGCGTGCTTTTACGTTGTATTTGCCTGCTCGTACTGTGCCGATGATGCCAAATCAATTAGCCAACGAAAAATGCTCATTGCACGCGGACCAGCAGCGGCCCGCTTTAATCTGTGAAATGAATATTAGCTTGGACGGTGAATTACTTGATGATGCCACGTTTTATCTGGCGACTGTGGAATCTAAATATCGTCTTAACTACCAACAAGTTTCCGATTTTATAGATAATGAAACCGGAACGTTTGATGGTTTAGAAGATTTGCAGCAAGCACTAAGCCAGCTTCATCAACTTAGCGAACAACGTTATCATTGGCGCGCTGCACATCGTTCAGTATTTGGTGATCAGGCTGATTATGAATTTGTTCTGGACCATAAAGGGCAAGTCATCGATATCCTTCGTCAATCACGGCGCAGTGCTAATCGAATGGTGGAAGAAGCGATGGTGGCTGCCAACATATGTGGTGGACGATTGCTTGATGAACGACTCGGTCACGGGGTGTTTACCTGCCATTCTGGTTTTAAAGTTGAAAAACTAGAAGGCCTGGTTGAACTACTGAAAAAGTTTGAGTTTAGCGTCGACAGTACACGATTGGATGACTTGGATTATTTCTGTGAATTACGTAGAAAGATTAGTCAATCGGGGAATAAGACTTTAGATCAATTAGTAAAGCGTCACTTCAACTTCAGTGTTTACAGTGCGCAGTGTCAAGCCCACTTTGGCTTAGGTGAAGCCAAATACGCGACCTGGACGTCACCAATTCGAAAATACAGTGATTTGCTGAATCATCGATTGATTAAAGCAGCAATTAGAGGTGACCAAGTTGACTCACCTTTAACCGAGGCCCTCACTGAACATTTAAGCGATTGTCGCAAAAAACAGAAATTTGCAGAAAGAGAAATGGCCAACTATCTCTACTGTGAATATTTCAGTGAACAAGCTGCCACAACCAGCTTAGATGCAGAAATTACGAATGTGAATCGAGGGGGCTTAAATGTTCGCTTACTTGATAGTGGAGCCACTGCGTTTATTGCTAAGGGTAAATTAGCTAAATCAGCTGAAGAGCTAAAAATAGATAATGAAATGGGCTCCATCTCAAGTGATAGCTACCATTATCAAATTGGCGATATTATTCAGGTCAAAATTATAGAAGTTAAAAAGCTGCAACAATCCATATTGGCTAGCCCTGTGTTCTCTGATTAAACGCTTGTCATCAACACAAAAGCCAGCGTAAAGCTGGCTTTTTTTAGGTGGATTACATATTTAGCTGTTCTTGCTGAGCGCCAAATAGTCTAAAGAAATTTCTGCAGCTTCATCTAAAAAAGCGTCATCAATTTCAAAATCCTTTGGTGCATCATCTAAACTTTTAACTGGCTTTTTACCCAAACGAGTCAAGCGCTCATTTAATCGAACTAACTGCTTCTGTTCTTTGTCATCGCGTTGGGCGACTCGAGTTTTCTCGTTGAGACTTATCTCAACCATATCCTTATCTTTTCGAAAATCGGCAATATCATTAATAATATACTGAAACTCAGGATCATGACTGATTCTCGCTAAATGCTTCTTCTCAAGGGTCGCAATATACGGATGAATATTACTTAATACTTTATATTCCGCAGGTTTGATCTTATCCCAAGGTAAGGCATTTTTCTCTAAGCTTTCTCCGGTTTCTTCCGGCAACAATGCCACCGGGTAAGCAATGTCAGGGATCACACCTCGATGTTGAGTACTGCCGCCATTAATTCGATAAAACTTAGCAATTGTATATTGTACATGGCCAAGTTCGTTTTCATATAAATCATAAATACGGCCTAAACCACGATGCTGTTGCACAGTACCTTTACCATAGCTTTGTTCGCCCACAATAATTGCTCGGCCGTAATCTTGCAGTGCTGCAGCAAAAATCTCAGACGCTGACGCGCTATAACGATCGATTAAAATAACCATTGGGCCATCGTAATTCACATGGTTACTGGTATCGCTATTGACACTAATTCGTCCCAATTGGTCTCGAACTTGAACCACCGGACCTTGCGGGATAAATAAACCAGTTAACGCAGTGGCTTCGGTCAACGCGCCTCCGCCATTACCACGAAGATCAACCACTAAAGAGCTAATATTTTGCTCTGCTAGTTTAGCCAGTTCTTTGCTCGCGTCCTTGCTCAGATTAACGTAAAAACTAGGGACATTCAGTACCCCTACTTTCTTTCCTTCAATCTCTAATACTTCACTTTTAGCGGCGCGATCTTCCAGACGAACTTTATCGCGAACGATGCCAACAATTTTAGTTTTACCGTCGACCTTGCCATGAGAAGATAATATTTCTAAGCGAACCGTAGTTCCTTTAGGTCCTTTGATAAGATCGACAACATCATCTAAACGCCAACCGATAATATCAACAAATTCGCCTTCGCCTTGTGCTACACCAACAATTTTATCGTCAGGCCCTAATTGGTTACTCAGCGCCGCAGGGCCTCCGGGAACCAAACTACGAATAATGGTGTATTCATCTTCGCCCTGCAGTACTGCCCCAATCCCTTCTAAAGATAAGTTCATCTCCATTTGAAAGCGTTCGGCGGTACGGGGAGAAAGATAACTAGTGTGAGGTTCGATACTGCGAGAATAAGCATTCATTGCAGTTTGAAAAACATCTTCACTCGAGGTTTGTACCAGACGTTTAATCGCGCTGTTATAACGTTTTGCTAAAATTTCAACGATTTTATCGTGGTCACGCCCCGCCAATTTAAGGCTTAGTGCATCGTACTTAACTTTTAATCGCCATAGCTCCTTGACTTCAGCTTGATCTTTTGGCCAATCTGCCTTGCTACGGTCAAATTGAAACTGTTCGTCTTTACTAAAATCCATTTGCTCGTCAATCACCTGCAACGAATATACTAATTGCTGATAACGACGTTTTAGCGACAAGTCAAAAATAGAATAAAGCGGTTCCAAACGGCCAGCTGGAATATCTTGGTCTAAAACATAACGATAACGTTCAAAACGAGCAATATCTTCTTTTAGAAACAAGCTACGATTGTAATCAAGTTGTTGGATGTATTTATCGAAAATCTCACTCGATAATTCATCGTCAAAGGGAATACTACGGTAATGCGAGCGAGAGTAGAGCGCACTTATCCTTTTAGCCGCTGTAGCATGTTGACTTTGCTGACTTAATGTCGGTAAAGCTTCTTCGCTTAAATTAGCCGTTTGAGCTAACAAAAATGTTGAATAACAGAGTGTTAAAAAAAACAGCCAAAGACGGCTCGAATATTTCATAGGCACCTATCTCACTACTAAATTAATTTATGCAACGATATGCTCAGCTTTCACTTTTACTAACATACCGCTTTTAAGCGTGACCGCAATGCCATCTTTACTGACTTCGGAAATCTGCCCAGGCATAGGAGTCTGACCAACTAATACCCTCACTTCTTTGCCTGCAACCAAATCTTTACTATCAATTTTCTCGATTGGTTTTTTCTCTACCGCAGGTTTACTAACACTGGCTTTGGGTTTCTCGTTGCGTTTTACATCAGCTTTTGCCTTACGCTCAGCCAATTTAGCTTTGTTAGCTTTTTCTGCTTGCGCCTTTTTGTGAGCAAAGGCTTTATCTTTACTCTCTTTTAAGGTTTTTTGTGCATGTTCAACATGCTCTTGCTCAATCTCTGCACCTTCAACGCCGTCTAGGTCAACTCGTTTGGAGCCCACCTTCACGCCATGTAAGTAACGCCAACTTGAAGTGTATTGACGTAAAGCTGAGCGCAATACGGTATTACTGATCTTTTCATCTTCTTTAAGACGTTCAGCTAAATCCTGAAAAATACCAATTTTAAGTGGCTTAGCTTCACCTTCCGTCGAAAAACAAAGCGGAAATTGAGTCGCTAAATATTGAATAACTTCTTTACTATTTTTCAGTTTATTAGTTTGTTCCATGATGACCTTTCTTATACATCTTTACTGGTACAGCGATAGGGCTGATTTCGGCTATTATAGTGAGGGTATATTGAAAAGCCATTAAAAATGCACTTCTGATAAGTTATTTTCTAGCTCTTTAACTAAATACTCGATACCAATTTGATCAGAATCGTCGAATCGTGAAAGCTGTGGGCTATCGATATCAATCACTCCTATCAGTCGACCATTTAGATGAAACGGGACCACGATTTCCGACGCGCTTGCGCCATCACAAGCAATATGGCCGGGAAACTGGTGGACGTCGGGAACACAGATAGAGCTTTGTTTGGCGAAGGCTTCTCCGCAGACACCTTTGCCCACAACAATGGAGCTACAAGCTGGTTTTCCTTGAAAAGGACCTAACAACAATGTGTCGTTGCTTTGATTAATGAGATAGCAGCCGACCCAATTAATATGCTCTAACTCCATCCATAACAAGGCCGAAAAATTAGCCAAATTAGAAATATAGGGTAAATCTCTATCAAGCAAGGCTGAAATTTGCTTGGCGAGGGTTAGATACCTGCTAGAAACTTGCTGCAAGCGCTATTCCTCTTCTGCTTCAATCATTGATTCCGAAAACTCTTGGCCTTTTAATAACTGTTGCACCGCATTACGTTGCAAAGACAAGAAGTAACCTAGGTTTTCAGCTTGCGCCTCACTCATTTTAGGATCGGCATGTTTCACTAATAAAGTAAGCTGATCGGCGACATCTAACATCTTGTCGTAACTGTCGGCTTGTTTTTTTGAGCTAAAAGTCATTTTTTCTACACCGTTACGTTCGACGACATATTTAATAATTACAGCCACGGCTGCCTCCATCTACTGTTTTTATGTACAGGTTATTATGCATCATCAATCACAAAACTACTAGAGAGAAAAATTATGCAGTATTCTGTAGCTTAGTTGAGCTAATATACATAACTATGAATTCTTTAGAAATATCAAAGCTGTCCATTTGCCCTAGCTGTGACTTGTTGCTCGAAAAGCAGCAACAATGTAAGGCTGGCCAAGTGACCACTTGTCCCCGCTGTGACCAGGTGTTATTTCGTGGTTCTTCGCTTCGTTTTTCAAGTCAACTAGCGCTTTCTTTAGCCTGTTTAGTCATGGTTATTCTCGCCAATACCTACCCGCTACTCAGCTTCACAGTATTAGGGATCCCTAACTCAGCAAACATACTGCGTGGCACGGTATTATTGCTGGAGCATGGGCATTATTTAGTCGGCTTTTGTGTTTTTCTTGCCAGTTTTATTGCGCCAATCTTACTTTTTAGTTTAATTTCTTACACGTCTTTTAGCCTCGCAATCGCTTGGAAATCGCCCGGTTTGGCTACCGCGCTGCACTTTCAAGACGACTTAATTGATTGGAGCATGATCGAAGTGTATATCGTCAGCTTTTTAGTGGCCTTAGTTAAACTGGTTGATTTTGCAGATATCCACCTAGGTTACGGGCTATGGTGTATTTGTACCACCTTGTTTTTGTCCACTTATTTGGTTCAACGCTATCGAGCGGCTGATTATTGGGATCGTTATGTTCACATCAGCTAAACAACTCGGTTTAAAGTTATGCAGGCATTGCGAATTAACGATGCCAGTTGAACAGGCGACTTGTCCACGTTGTCATATGCCAGTGCATAGTCGATTACCGAATAGTTTACAGCGCTGTTGGGCTTTCGTTATCACCGCTACCATCGGTCTATTCCCTGCGAATTTATTACCGATTACGGTGCTGACTACTCGGGGGGCTCCGCAATACGAAACCATTATGTCGGGAGTCGCTTCATTGATTAAAGATGACATGGTCGGAATTGCCATTGTGGTTTTTGTCGCCAGTATTGTTGTTCCGGTCATGAAACTCATCGGCTTAGCGGTCATATTATTAAGCTTACATTTCCGTTTTAACTTAACTAACAAGCAACGTATTGTTATTTATCGGATCATCGACATTATAGGTAAGTGGTCAATGTTAGATTTATTTGTATTGTCGATTATGATCGCGGTATTTGAGCGTAATAATTTGGTTGGCGTGGAAGCGGGTGCAGGGGCAACTGCCTTTGGTGCAGTGGTGCTATTGACCTTATTTGCTGCGAAGTCTTTCGATACCAGACTCATTTGGGATAAAGAAATTGAATAAAATTAGTACCGCAGAGTATAAAAAAGAGCGAATTATTTCTCCCATTTGGCTGCTACCCATTTTGGCTGTATTACTCGGCGGATGGTTACTATTTAAGGCCTGGTCAGAAGCGGGGATAAAAATTGATATTGTTTTCGAAAGCGCCCAAGGCATCACAACAGGTCAAACCCAAGTATTTTACCAAGGGCTCGATATCGGTGTGGTTAAGTCAGTCAAACTGGGTCCTAAACTTCAGGGCGTGGTGGTAAAAGTTGAAATCAAACGCGAAGCAGAAAGTCTTCTTACTAGCGATGCCCAGTTCTGGTTAGTTCGTCCAAAAGCATCAATCACCGAAATTAGCGGTTTAGATGCCTTAGTATCCGGAAACTACATCGAACTAAATCCAGGAACTGGAGAACTTGCCGATCAGTTTGTCGCGCTAAATGAGCCTCCCAATATAGTGCGTGGGGAAGGTTTAAACTTAAAACTAAGTGCCGCTGATTTAGGTTCTTTAAATATCGGCTCCGGTATCTACTATAAAAAGATCAAGGTTGGGGATGTACAGCGATTTCAGCTTAAAAATGACCTACAAGTTGAATTTGACATCTTGATTAAGCCGCAATTTGCACATTTAGTGAAGACTAATTCGCACTTTTGGAATGTAAGTGGTTTTAAAGCCGATATCTCTCTGGACGGGATGCAAATTAGCAGTGAAGGTTTAGCCAGTGTTATTACGGGCGGGATCAGTTTTGATAGCCCCCCGGATTCTCCTGTCGCAGTCAAGGGTCACCAATTTAAACTTTTTAATAACTTGCAAGAGGCCCATCGCGGCAAAGTCATTGAAATTACCATGGCAAAACAATATGGCCTGATTGCGCAACGTAGTAAATTGCTCTATCGCGGCGCTGTCGTCGGTTTCATTACTGAGATAAACACTAACAGTAGCCAAGATGATTTTGTGGCCAAAGCTCTAGTTGAACCCAAGTACGAAGGGCTGTTTAACCAGAGCACACAACTGGTACTAATTAAACCGAACATCAGTCTTAAGGGGTTCAAAAATATTGATGCTTTGATCGGTGCAAAACAAATTGAAGTCTATAGCGACCCCTCCCCTCAAGAACTACAAAATAGCTTTCGATTATCGCAAACCGTAAAACCACCTTTAGGCAGTAAGTCGTTACGCTTACTAAGCGATAACGTGCGCGATCTTACCATTGGTAGTCCTGTTATCTATCAAGGCCTGAGCATTGGTCAATTAAGTAATATACGTTTAGTTAAGCGTCATTTTGAGATAGATGCCTTTATTGAGCCTGATTATGTATCACTGGTTTCAAAAAATAGTCGTTTCTACTTACAGAGTCCCTTAGCTCTGCGAGCTGACATCAATGGTATTAGTGTGGAAAGTAGTGGCTTAAGTGGTTTTTTAAACACGCCGATTGTCTTAATGCCGGGAACAAGCACCACCGCTTCGACCCAAAAACAATTCACTCTCTACCCAAACCAACAAGCTGCGAAACTTTCTAAAGAGAAATCGCAACCGGCGCTTAAGTTACGTTTAATGACTGAAGAATTGGGCTCACTTGGAGAAGGCTCGCCGGTTCTATACCACAAATTACCGATAGGAAAAGTGAGCCATTATCAATTGGCCGCGAATGGCGAGTTACAAATTGATCTTATCATTGAAGGGCAATATAGACACCTTATCACCAACCACAGCCGTTTTTGGCACGCATCAGGCATCGAAATTCAAGCCAGCCTTGATGGGCTATCAGTGAATAGTGAGTCGCTCAAAAGCCTAATGATTGGCGGAATAAGTGTTGACCAGTTTGATCAATTAGCCAAAGAAACCCAGAGAATAGTCCACAAAGATAAGCAATCTGCGACCAAACGACAACTGACCATCAAGCTGCATAGTCAAGATGCTCAAGGTTTACGCCGGCATATGCCAATAAAATACCAAGGCCAGCAAATTGGAAGAATCGTCGATTTAAGCTTTGACGATTCGCTCAGCGGATTAACCGCAACAGCTGAACTTGATTATCCTTATTATCGTAATTTTGCTCGAACTGGTAGCCTCTATTGGCAAGAGAGTGCACAGCTCAGCCTTTCTTCTGTTAAAAACTTAGACACGCTAGTAAAAGGTGACTTTATCAGTGCCTTACCTGGCAAAGGTCAGCCTAGGCTAGAATTTAGTTTACATAAACAGCAACCCAATACCGATCGTAAGGCCTTGATTGTGTGGCTTAGTGCTAGCCACTTTGGTTCTTTGAAAGTTGGTAGCCCAGTGTTATATAAGCAATACCAGGTGGGTAAAGTCGATGCAGCTAAGTTAAGCCTTGATGGTTCTAAAATCATGGCTAGACTGAAGATAAACTCTAAATATCGTCACTTAGTGAGAGCCAATAGCCTTTTTTGGAATGCATCCGGTATCGATGTGAAACTGGGTTTAAGTGGCGCAGACATTCGAGTGGATTCAATGGAAACACTACTCAGTGGGGGGATTGCTTTTGCAACTCCAGATAAACTGCCCTTAGCGAAAGCAGCCGCAAACGAAGATAAGTTTGAATTGCAGTCCACTTATGATGAAAAATGGCTACAATGGAGCCCATCAATTCAACCTTAACTGAAATCTATTTATTTTGTCGAAAACGATTAACTTTCCCAGCCAGTTCATTTCGCGTATTGAACAAGATCTACCTAACGATTTGAGTTTGGCAAGCTTTAAAGACATATGCCAACAACCTTTGCGCAAGAGTATTCGAGTCAATACTTTAAAAATATCGGTCTCGGCATTTATCAGCCTTGCAGACCAACTTGATTGGCAATTGCAGCCTATTCCTTGGTGTGAACAAGGCTTTTGGATCGATCGTGCAGAAGACAGTGTTTCTTTAGGTAATACTGCTGAACATATGGCCGGGCTATTTTATATCCAAGAAGCAAGCTCGATGTTGCCAGTGAGTGCTTTGTTTAATTTTTACCAAGGACAAGACGACAGCCTCATTTTGGATGCCGCCGCCGCCCCAGGGTCAAAAACCACTCAAATTGCCGCTCAGCTCAACGGTTGTGGCGTCATCATTGCCAATGAGTTTTCAGCTAGTCGAATTAAAGTGCTTAGTGCAAACTTATTACGCTGTGGTGTAAATAACGCTGCTATCACTCACTTTAGCGCGGAAGTATTTGGCCAGTGGATGCCTGAAAAATTTGATGCCATTTTATTGGATGCACCATGCTCTGGTGAAGGCACCTTAAGAAAAGATCCCTTAGCCTTAGAAAACTGGAGTGAACAGCACCTGAGCGAGATCTCCGCCTTACAATTTAAGCTCTTGGAAAGTGCTCTGTTTGCTTTGAAGCCTGAAGGCTTATTGGTATATTCCACCTGCACCCTCAATCGACAAGAAAACCAGCAAGTTATCTCCCGCTTGATGTCTGAATATCCGAAGCAGTTAGCCCCACTTCAACTTGCCGATTTATTTCCCGGTGCTGAGCGAGCCTTAACCGAGGAAGGTTACTTGCATATATGGCCGCAATATTTCGATAGTGAAGGCTTCTTTGTTGCAGCCCTGCGTAAAACAACGCATGGATTGTCAGCAGAGAAAATACAAAAAAATATTAAGGGTTTTACTTACCATAAAGCCAATACCAAACAATGCCAAGCGATTAAACGGCACTTTACGGATGGTTTTGCTTTAAGTCTGCCAGAATCCTATAGCGTATTTATAAAGGGCGACAGCTATTGGTTAATCCCCGATACGTTCTTAGCCATAAAGGATGAAATGCGTTTTGAACGAGTTGGTCTAAAGCTTGCCGAATCATTCAAGCAAGGTTTTCGAACCAGCCATGATGCGATCACCAGCTTAGGCGCTTTGATCGGGAAAAATACGGTCACACTTGATGAACAGCAAGCACATCACTTTTATCAGGGAAAAGATATCGCCTACCCAAATAGTAATCGTGGTGAAGTAGCCTTAATTTATAAAGACCAAGTGATTGGTTTAGGAAAGTGGATCCGCAACAAAATTAAGAATGCTTACCCGCGAGAATTGGTCAAAGACAAAGGCCTATATTGAGTTTGCAAAGTCAGTGTTGACAGCTAGACTTATACCAATCTGATTCATCATATGAGTAACTTATTGCGCACAATAAATCTGCCGATAACGAGGCATGAAGTGAAGTCACTAGTGACTCTAACTACAAGATACATAACCCCGTTAGCAGTGATTTGGGCCAACAAAAATGAACAGATAATTAGTTAGATTGGAATTAAATGATTATTAGCGCAAGGCTCTTTAAAGAGCCCTTCCCCTACTCTCCACTCAAGGATTAGAGTGGAGATGTCTTTTTAAGGTTTAGCTAAACTAAATAACTCAAAGAAATTATGACTGGTCTGTTCTGCGACTTGCTCAAAACTGATGCCTTTGATATTCGCTAAACACTCCGCTACCACCCGGGTATAGGCTGGTTGGTTCTCTTCACCGCGATGTGGGATCGGCGCTAAGTAAGGACTATCCGTTTCAACGAGAATACGTTCGAGGGGGATCTGCTTAAAGGTCTTTTGTAATTCTTTTGCTGAATTAAAACTAATAATGCCAGACGCTGATATATAAAAACCCATTTCGATGGCCGCGAGAGCCATCTCTAAACTTTCGGTAAAACAGTGTAATACACCGCCACATTGCTCTGCCCGATGCTCAGCCAATAAACGTAGGGTATCGTCTCGAGCATCACGAGTATGCACAATTAAAGGTTTGTTGTATTCAACCGCTAATTGGATCTGCTCAATAAATACAGTCTGCTGTAACTCTTTATGTTCTTTTGCATAAAAATAGTCTAAGCCAGTTTCACCCACAGCAACCACTTTAGCTTGCTGAAGATATTGAGCGAGTAAAGCTTTATCGAAGGCTTGCTCTTGAACATACAATGGATGCATACCACAAGAGGCAAATACATTATCGAATTGTTCGACTTTTTCCATCATCGCCGGAAACTTATCCGGCGAAATAGCAACCGCCAAACAATAATCGACCCCCGCTTGTTTCGCTTTACTTAAAGCATCGGCGACATTGTTATGTTTGCCTGGGTAATCTAATCGGTCTAAGTGGCAATGAGAGTCAACTAACACGAAACGGGTTCCTTAAATCGATTGAATAATGGGTAGAGCTGCTGGCCAAGATTTAAACTTGGAAATGATTCTAGCTGTTTCACCAACAATAACCAATCTTGGTAGGCTTTGTTTAAGGTTGAAGCTGATAACTGCTTGACTGGTAATTGTGGGAACAATGCTTGATTAAGTAATCCTCCACGAATACTGCTGCTTAAAGCCAGCGTATGGCCTAACCATGATAGTTGTGCCGGTTGTTTTTGTATTATATCGCCGAGTTTATGTGTTTGACCATGAACCATCTGCTGGTACTGCGTTAAAAACAGCTGTAAATCTTTCAGTGATTGCTGGCGATAAAACTCAGCCATGATTAACGGCGCACCATTACAAAAACGGTGTATCAGCAGAAAATTTTCATCGAGTCTTATTTTTTGTTTCACCAGCCAAGTTTTGACTAACTCAAGTGGTGGAGTTGGAAGGTTAAATGATTGGCAACGACTGCGAATGGTTGGCATCGCTTTAAACGGTAAGTGGTTAATGAGTATGAAAAAGGTGCCATCAACAGGTTCTTCAAGTGTTTTCAATAAGGCATTATTAGAAGCATCGTTGAGTAAGCTAATATCGTGAATAATAGCAACCTTATGTGGCCCGAGGTGACTAGTTTGGCCCGCCCAAGCGCTAAGCTCTCGAATATCATCAAGCTTTGGCTTGTCTTGATTCACCTGATACAAGCCACCATGACTATTCGCCTCAAATACCTGACAGCTATGACAAGCATTACAAGCTTGGTGAGTCTGTTCAGTACATAACAGTGTTTTCGCAAGAAATTGTGCCATTTGCTGCTTGCCCAGGCCTTTCTCTCCTCTTAATAGTATGGATTGAGGAAAGTGCTGTTGTTGTAGCTGTGAAGCTAACTGCTTCCAAATTGGGCCTAACCAGGGCAAACTCATAAATGACTCTCGCTTAGATATTATCTACATATTGGATAAGTATCGCCGTAATGGACGCGGCGACTTGCGCCATGTTTTGGCTGGCATCGATAAGCATGATGCTCTCTTTTTCTGCAACTTGCTGTAGATAAACTTCTCGAGTACGTTCAAAGAAGTTCAAATCTTGCTGCTCGATACGATCGAGCTCTCCGCGCTGGCGGGCTCGACTCAAGCCTAAACTCGGCTCAATATCTAAGTACAAGGTGAGATCAGGTTCAAAATCACCAATTGCAATCTGCTTAATCGCTTTTAGCTTGGCCATTCCCAGCTCTCGCCCGCCACCTTGATAGGCGAGTGAACTTAAGTCATGGCGATCACCGATAACCCAGGTACCGTTCGCTAAAGCGGGACGGATCAGCGTTTCTACCAATTGCGCGCGCGCGGCATACATCAGCAACAATTCCGTACTATCACATACATGTTCGTTTGCCATCCCCTGCTTCACAATGTCTCGTAGGGCTTCAGCAATTGGCGTTCCACCGGGCTCTCGGGTGCTAATAAATGGGATATCACGGTGATTCAGGACCGTTTTAATCGCGCTAACTGCACTGCTTTTACCTGCGCCTTCCAAGCCTTCTATTACAATAAATTTTCCAGGAGTCATCATCTACTTCTTTAAAATGTATTTACGTACAGCACGATTGTGCTCTGCTAGCGATTTTGAAAAATAATGTTCACCACGACCCTTCGCGACAAAATATAAATATTGGGTGTGTTCAGGGTTTAAGGCTGCAGCGATAGCGTCTTCACTCGCCATCGCTATCGGTGTGGGCGGTAAGGCTTTAATTACATAAGTATTATATTCGGTAGCCTCACGTAGATCTTTACGACGAATATTACCATCGTAACGGTCCCCCATGCCATAAATAACCGTAGGATCGGTTTGTAAACGCATGCCTTTATTTAGACGGTTAATAAATACCGATGCAATTCGCGGACGCTCGAATTTTGCGCCCGTTTCCTTTTCAATAATAGAGGCTAAAATAAGCGCGTCATAGGGCTTGGCTAAAGGTAAATGTTTATCCCGTAGCTGCCAATGAGCAAGCAGTGTTTTGTCTAAAGCTAAATAAGCTCGTTTAACAATTTCTTCCGCAGAAGTACCGTGGACGTAAAAATAGGTTTCCGGTAACAACAAACCTTCTAACTTGCTCCGTTCACTGCCCAACCAAGAGGCTAGTTCTTGCTCAGTTTTCGAACTCGATTTGATGCCTTCGGCTTGGTTTAACTTTTGCCAAAATTGTTTAAAGGTTTCCCCTTCAATCAAACTTACTTTCAGCTGCACCACATTACCGCTCGTTAACAACTGACTAAGCGTCGCATAGCTAAGGTGTTTAGCCAGTTGGTAGTGACCAACTTTTATCTTCCCAAATTGTGGATTGAGCTTAATCCAAAACCTTAACCACCAATTGTCTTGCTCGGCATCAGTAAATGCCAAGTTAACCATCTTATAAAAATTATCGCCTGGCTCAACAGCAAGCAATGCCACTTGGCTGCTCCTCTGTTGGTTCCATTGTTGTTCCAGAAAATGTTTGAAACTTATAAAGCCAATGCTTACCAACATGGCTAACAGCATGACGCTAATAAAAAATTTACGCAAAACGAATTACCAACTGTTGAAACCAACGACAAGCATGATGCTCTGTGAATACTCGCTCATTGAACTGTTTTATAGGTGCAAACTGAAGGACGGCATTGCTAATAAAAATTTCATCTGCTGCTGCGAGTTCATCAAGTTGAAATTGGCCTACCTGCCATTTGTAAGGCGAATGATGACAGTGGTCCATCAGAAACCGACGCTGGATCCCTGCGACACCAGCCGTCTTGAGATCAGGACTATATAGCGTATTTCCTTTTAACCAGAATAAGTTAGAAGATACACATTCAATCAAGTGATCAAAAATATCCAGACAAATCAAATCATCAAACTTAGATTGATCCGCTTCCTTGCGCAACATCACTTGTTCTAAACGATTGAGCGTCTTTATGGAAGAAAAGCTACAGCCAGCTGCCAAGCGTTGGCCGGCCACCCCTAAACTTAAGCCATCTTGTTGCCAACATGTATAATGCTCGGGGTAAGCAGACATCGAAATAAGCAGCGTCGGTTCAACTTTGTCTGGAATTGCATACCCTCGCCCACCGACACCTCGGGAAATCAATATTTTTGCAACCGCATGTGGATGCTCAATTCGACTTAATAGTTCTATGTACAGACTATCTAAATCAAGTTGTGGAAATCCCAATTGTTGTTGCGCGGCTACCAGTCTCTGGCAATGGTAATCCCATAGCACAGGTTTGCCTTGAGCAATTAACACCGTGGTGAAAAAACCATCTCCATAGTTTAAACCACGATCATGACTATTAACGTTAACCACTTTCAATTGTGATGCCCCTAAACATAAAAAAGCCTGATATGAACATCAGGCTTTCAATTTTTCATAGTATCGAAGTGAGTTTAATCGTCAACTTTCTTAAATACTAACGAACCGTTGGTGCCACCAAAACCAAAAGAATTGGATAAAGCGTAATCGATTTTAGCTTCGCGTGCTTGACCAACCACATAATCTAAATCACAACCTTCACTTGGGTTTTCCAAGTTGATGGTTGGCGGAGCGATTTGATCTCGGATTGCTAATACAGAAATAATCGCTTCAACAGCGCCTGCGGCACCTAATAGATGACCGGTCATCGATTTAGTCGAGCTAACCAATACGGTTTTAGCATGTTCACCAAATACCGTTTTCACCGCTTGAGTTTCTGCGATATCACCTGCCGGAGTCGAGGTACCGTGGGCATTAATGTAATCAATATCCGCAGCATCAATGCCGGCATCTTTAATCGCTGCTGCCATCGAACGTGCAGCACCATCACCGTCAGCTGGTGGAGATGTCATATGGTAAGCGTCACCACTCATCCCAAAACCAACGAGCTCTGCATAAATCTTAGCGCCACGAGCTTTTGCCGCTTCATATTCTTCAAGCACAATCACGCCAGCGCCATCGCCTAATACAAAACCATCGCGATCCTGATCCCAAGGCCGACTCGCCTTTGATGGATCATCGTTGCGAGTGGATAGCGCTTTGGCAGCACCAAAACCGCCCATACCTAAATGAGTTGATGCTTTTTCAGCACCGCCAGCCACCATCGTATCAGCATCGCCATAGGCGATCATTCTGGCAGCCAAACCAATAGCATGAGCGCCTGTGGTACAGGCTGTCGTAACCGCAATGTTCGGTCCTTTAAGGCCTTTCATAATAGAAAGATGCCCAGCTACCATATTGATAATGGTTGATGGAACAAAAAACGGACTAATTTTACGCGGTCCATTTTTTAAATAATGTTCGTGATTTTGCTCAATTAAGCCTAATCCGCCAATGCCCGAACCAATTGATACACCAATCCGGTCAGCGTTTTCTTCGGAGACTTCAATACCCGAATCTTCGAAAGCCATGATGCCAGCAGCGACACCATATTGAATAAACGCGTCCATTTTACGAGCATCTTTCTTACTCATGAACTGTTCTACATTGAAGTCTTTAACGAGACCAGCAAAACGGGTGGGAAATGCGGATATATCGAAATGCTCAATTGGCCCAATACCACTTTGGCCTGCTTTGAGTGCCTGCCAAGTTAATTCAGCGGTATTACCTACTGGTGATAACGCACCAATACCAGTAACAACGACTCTACGCTTAGTCACTGAAATGCCTCCAAGGGGGGATTTACTTATCTTAGGGGGATGCAAAATGGGCGACCTATGTCGCCCACTTTTTAACTAATCTTGATTATTTAGAACGTAATCAATTGCAGCTTGTACAGTAGTTATTTTTTCAGCTTCTTCATCAGGAATCTCAGTATCAAATTCTTCTTCCAAAGCCATAACCAATTCTACTGTATCTAAAGAATCAGCACCTAGGTCATCAACAAAAGACGCTTCGTTTTTAACTTCGTCTTCACTTACACCAAGTTGCTCAATGATGATTTTTTTAACACGTTCTTCAATTGCACTCATGACAATATTTTTCCTTAGTAATACGCTTCTGCGTTGTTGCGATAGTGTATTCAAACCGAGATACTTTGCAAGCCTAACCGTAGTGGTCTAACCACATTTTTCGTAGTTATTTTTATGAAAAACTTGCGATCTATCAATTTTTTGCGTTTTTTTTAAGCCATTGCTTAAACCATGTACATTCCGCCATTCACATGAATGGTTTCACCGGTAATATAAGCAGCATCGTCGCTGGCCAAAAATGCAACCGTCTTTGCTATCTCTTCAGCATCACCTAAACGGCCCATAGGCACTTGCGACAAGATAGCACCACGTTGATTCTCGTCAAGTGCCCGAGTCATATCTGTTTCAATAAAACCAGGAGCAATCGCATTTACGGTGATCCCTCTAGAGGCAACTTCGCGCGCTAAAGAACGGGTGAAACCAAGTACACCGGCTTTCGCAGCCGCATAATTTGCCTGACCCGCATTACCCATCGTGCCAACCACGGAACCGATGCTGATAATACGCCCATGGCGTTTTTTCATCATCGAGCGTAATACCGCTTTACTTAAACGAAAGATAGAGCTGAGATTAGTATTGATTATGTCTTCCCACTCGTCATCTTTCATTCGCATCAACAGGTTATCGCGAGTAATCCCAGCATTATTGATCAAAATATCGATATCGCCATATTTTTCTTTAATATCGATAAACAACTGCTGAATAGATTCGCTGGAGGTGACATCCAAGGCGAGCCCTGTACCATGCTCTCCGAGGTAGTCACCGATTGACTCCGCCCCTTTCTGCGATGTTGCGGTACCAATAACGATAGCGCCTTTGGCAACCAACGTTTCGGCGATTGCGCGACCAATTCCACGACTGGCTCCCGTTACTAGTGCTACTTTACCTTGTAAAGTCATCAATATTCCTCGTTACTTATCTAATGCAGACTTAATCGATGTCAAATCATTAATAGTCGCTGCTACCAATGGTTTATGAATTCGTTTTACCAATCCTGTCAATACTTTGCCCGGACCACACTCATATACAGTGTCAATGCCTTTGGCTGCCATGGCTTCGATGGTTTCAGTCCAACGTACTGGGCTATAAAGCTGCTTAATTAACGCTAATTTAATCGCTTTGGCATCTTTCTCAATGGCAACATCAACGTTATTAATCACGTCGAATTTGGGCTCAGAGAATTGAATCCCTTCAATATAGCCTGCTAATTCATCGGCTGCAGGCTGCATTAACGCGCAGTGAGACGGTACGCTTACCGGCAACGGCAAGGCTCTTTTTGCACCCGCTTCTTTACATAATACGTTGGCTCGCTCGACTGCTTCTTTGTGCCCGGCGATAACCACTTGACCCGGAGAATTAAAATTAACAGCTGTCACCACTTGGTCTTGCGCAGCTTTCTCGCAAGCATCAATAATGTCTTGATTACCTAAACCAATGATTGCAGACATGGCACCAACCCCAGCAGGAACAGCTTGTTGCATCAACTGGCCACGGTATTCAACCAACTTCAGTGCATCAGCAAAATCTAATACACCGGCGCAAGTTAAGGCTGAATACTCGCCTAAGCTGTGTCCAGCTAATAAGCTTGGCATTGTGCCACCAAGTTCCTGCCAAAGTCGCCATAGGGCGACTGATGTGGCTAATAATGCAGGTTGAGTACGACTGGTGACATTCAAATCTTCGACAGGCCCATTCGCAATAAGTTCGGCTAAATCATAGCCTAGAACTTCAGATGCTTGTTTTAAGGTATCCGCTACCACAGAATACTCGTTCGCCAATTCAGCCAACATGCCCACACTTTGTGAACCTTGGCCTGGAAATACGAATGCTAAATTATTCATCTTCTATCCTAATTGTTAAAATCTAACTAGGGCACTGCCCCATGCAAAACCGCCACCAAAGGCCTCTAATAATACAAGGTGCCCGCGTTGAATGCGACCATCGGTTACCGCTTCATCTAAAGCAATCGGCACTGATGCCGCCGAAGTATTACCATGTCGGTCCAAAGTCAACACAACTTTCTCTATCGGCATAGCGAGCTTTTTGGCTGTGGCTTTAATAATTCTAAAGTTAGCTTGGTGAGGAACTAACCAATCTAATGCTGATTTTTCGACTCCGTTTGCCTGCAATGTATCGGTCACAATTTCACTGAGGCGAGTCACGGCAACTTTAAATACTTCATTACCACTCATGCTCATATATGATTCCATGGTAGAGCCTGACATACCACGGCGTGGATGAGGTAATTTAAGCAATTCACCAAATCGACCATCAGCATGAATATGAGTAGACAAAATTCCGGGTTCTTCGCTTGCTCCCAATAGAACTGCGCCAGCACCATCGCCGAATAGAATAATGGTGGAACGATCATCGGGATCACACATATGAGACAACTTGTCTGCGCCGATGACTAACGCGGTTTTAACAAGACCACTCTTAATATATTGGTCCGCAACACTCAGTGCATAGGTAAAACCTGCGCAAGCTGCGGCGATATCAAAAGCCGGAACCCCGGGTAACTCCAATTTAGCTTGCACTTCACAGGCCGCAGCGGGAAATGCATTTTCGCTTGAAGTCGTGGCAAGGATGATTAAGCCAATGTCGCTTTTGTCAATAGCTGCACGCTCAATTGCCAACTGTGCTGCATAAAATCCCATGTCTGCAACAGACTCATCGTTACCCGCAATTCGACGCTCTTTAATCCCTGTACGATCAGTGATCCACTGATCGCTCGTCTCTACCATGCGCTCAAGATCAGAGTTGGTTCTCACGTTAATTGGTAGGTAACTACCGGTAGATAAAATTTTTGAGTACATAAATGATTTAATGCTTATCAATTAATAATGATTCAAGTTTGTCGGTAATACGGCTAGGAACTTGTTGCTGTATTTCGGCAACCGCTTGATGAATAGCTTGAAGAAATGCTTGTTCATCGGCATGACCATGACTTTTAATCACAATACCGCGCAATCCTAACAGACTGGCGCCATTATACTGGTCGGGGTTCAGTTGTTTTAACTGAGTTTTAAAACTCGGAAGAAATAGTTTGAGTACAAAACGCGCAAACCAATTTACATCAAATTGGTTTTTTAATTTTGACAGTATCAGCTGAGAGACACCTTCCGCTGTTTTTAGTGCAACATTACCAACAAAACCATCGCACACGATCACGTCAGCCTTACCACTAAATAACTGATTACCTTCGACAAAGCCGATATAATTTATTGCGTTTAAGTTTTCAAGAAGTTGGGCCGTTTGTTTTACGACATCGTTACCCTTAATTTGTTCCTCACCAATATTTAGTAATGCAACCCGTGGACGAGTCATTCCCCAGACACTCTCGGCCAAAGCAGAACCCATTAGGGCAAATTGCATTAAAACATCGGAGTCACAACTCGAATTCGCACCCAAATCCAATAATAAACTGCCTCGCCCATTTTCCTCGGGTAAATGACTGACCAATGCAGGGCGTTCGATCCCCGGAAGCAGCTTTAGCACAACCTTGGCCATCGCCATTAAAGCACCTGTATTACCGGCACTGATGCAAGCATCAGCTTGGCGCTGATGAACTAGGTCTAAGGCAAGGCGCATCGATGAATGTCGACGGGAACGAAGTGCGATTAACGGTTTATCATTCGCACTCACTACCTGTGAGGTATGAATAAAATTGAATCGAGGGTGAAGATTGATTTTGTGGCTAACGAGCAAAGTCTCAACCACCTGCTTGTCGCCAGTTAAGATAATATTAAGATGAGGGTAATAGTTAAGTGCCTGCGCAACGGCAGGCACTGTAACATGGGGGCCAACATCGCCCCCCATTGCATCAACTGCAATTGTAATTTTTTGCAAAATGCAAAAATTTACTTGTTGATTACCTTGTTACCGCGGTAGAAACCGTCAGCAGTAACATGGTGACGACGGTGAAGTTCACCTGAAGTTGCGTCAGTTGTTAATGCAACATTGTTTTCAATTGCGTCGTGTGAACGGCGCATGCCACGTCTTGAACGTGTAACTTTACTTTTCTGAACAGCCATTGACCCAGTCTCCTAGTCTTTCTTTTTTAAACTTTCTAACACTGCAAATGGATTCGGTTTCGATTCTTCCACTACTTCCTCAATCTCGCCAAATACTTGTTCGCTTTCTTTCACTAAACAATCGCTTAATGAATGTCTAGGAATAATCGGTAACGCCAATAATAGCTCGTCTTCGATCAACTCTTGCACAACAAAGTAGTTATCGTCATTAAGTTGTAGTGGTTCGTAATCTTCAGTTAACGCTTCCACTTGCGATTCATCGCAGACTGGCGAATAGGTAAACTCAACATCAATGGCGTAACTAAACGCTTCACCACAACGTTGGCATTCCAACTCCACCTCAGTTAACGCTCTGCCTTGAACGACAACCAACCCAAGAGGGTCAGTTTCAAAGCGTAACCAGACGTCTACATCACTATTCACTTTCAAGCTTGCTTCGCTTAGACGGGGCAAACGCTTAACCTCAAGAGTACCTTGATAGTCTAACTTTCGCTTAGCCGCCCTAAACGGGTCAATCTCTACTGGTAATTTCACTTTCTGCATAAGGCGCGCATAATATAGTTACAGTTAGCGATAGTCAAAACAAATTCTGCTTTTTTCATGGCTTTAAAGCATCGCCATTGCTGAAGATTGTGTTTAAAATCATCGTTCTCTCATTTTTGGTTAAAAAACGATGAAAAATCGCCTAGTTCTTGCCTCTAGCTCTCCGTTCAGAAAACAGTTACTTCAGAAAATCGTTCCTGAGTTTAGCACTTTCAATCCCGATATAGATGAGACGCCATTCGCAAATGAAACAGCCGAGCACTTGGTTAAGCGCCTAGCTGAACAAAAAGCGATAGCTGGTGAGTCTCGATTTCAGCAACATTTGATTATAGGCTCCGACCAAGTTTGCTGTATTAACCACAAGATTGTCGGCAAACCAGGGGATCACCAAACTGCAATTAAGCAACTCACTGAAGCCAGCGGTCAAACAATTACCTTTTATACCGGCATGGCTTTATATAATAGTGAAAATAAACAAATGAATAGCTTGGTTGAACCCTTTGAAGTTAAATTCAGAGATTTAAGCGTTGAGCTCATCGAACGATATCTTCAGCTTGAACAACCTTATAATTGTGCGGGCAGCTTTAAAAGCGAAGGTTCGGGTATTGTATTGTTCAAACACCTACGCGGAGATGATCCAAATAGCTTAATCGGGTTACCGTTAATTAAGCTATGTGCTTTACTCGAGGCTCAGGGCTTCACATTGCTGGTTTAGCAATAGATGGCAGGCAAAAGCCAAAGGGAGGCTCACCTCCCTCACTTCACCTAAATCGGCTTTAAACAATCGCAAACCGCTTGTAACTCAGGATCTAATGGCGCAGTCAACTGCATTTGCTGTTGAGTGCCTGGATGTTCAAAGCGGATCTGCCAAGCATGCAGAAATAGACGATGTAAGCCGATATCGGCAACTTCGGCGATGAGTTTCTTATCAGTATACTTATCGTCACCAGCAATACTATGCCCTGCATATTGGCTATGTACACGGATTTGATGAGTTCGTCCGGTGACCGGGCTGGCTTTCATCAAGGTCATATCGGTGTAACGTCGTTCTATTTTGTAGCGAGTAAGAGATTGTTTCCCTTCCATTGGGTCAACCACCACAACACGTTCGCCAGAAGCCAAGGCATTCTTTCGCAATGGCGCGTCTACCGATTTCGTTCCTTTAGGCCACTGACCATGAACTAAAGTGAGATAGTCCTTCTGAACAAGCTTCTCTCTTAACTGTCGATGCATTTCTCGCAACGCGCTACGTTTCTTCGCGACAACCAGTAATCCCGATGTATCACGGTCGATGCGATGCACCAATTCCAGATAGCGGCAATCTTGGCGCAATGAGCGCAGTGCTTCAATCACACCAAAACTTAATCCGCTGCCACCGTGTACTGCCATCCCAGAGGGTTTATTCAAAACTAACAAATAATCATCTTCATAGACAATTTGTTGTTCGAGTTGAGTCACTTGATTAAGTTTATTTGAAGGTAAACTATTCGGCTCCGCGACCCTAATCGGCGGGATCCTGACCAAGTCTTCAGTTAGTAACTTATATTCGGGCTTTACCCGCTTTTTGTTAACCCTAACCTCTCCTTTGCGTAAAATACGGTAAATACGACTTTTAGGAACCCCTTTTAGCCGCTTTAGGAGGAAGTTATCTATTCTTTGTCCAGCCTCGTCGTCACTTACCGTGACCATCTGAACCGCTTTATTTTCGGTATTCATAGCAAAAAGTGTAACATGTTCATAAATAATTTGATGGAAAAATATAGCTTTGCTATATTTAACAGGCTTAAAGTGCCCGTTTTTAAACATTTTCCTAATTTGGCACCAACTTCAAGCTGTTATTTTTTGTAAAAAACGCAAAGCTTGATAGTAAGAATTTTCATAGCAACCTGATAGGCAATCAAAAATACTTGCCTTAAATCAACGCTATATAGAATAGATTTTTCAGTTCTGCAAGACTTTTTTGCGGCACTTATTATTTATAAAAGCGCCAAAATGCGCCCTAAGGATTAGAGTAGCTAACCGAGAGGTTACCTAATCGCTCTAACAAAAAACACAGGGTCTGGCCATTTAAGGCAGGTTAATTGCTGCTTGTGAGGTTGTTTTAATCAAACAAACCCCAAGGCAATATAAATGAAAAGAATGTTAATTAATGCAATGCAGCTAGAAGAGATGCGCGTTGCATTGGTCGATGGCCAGCGGCTATACGACTTAGACATAGAAAGTCCTGGTCACGAACAGAAAAAAGCGAATATCTACAAAGGTAAAATTACTCGCGTAGAGCCTAGTTTAGAAGCTGCATTTGTTGACTATGGCGCAGAACGTCATGGCTTCCTTCCCATGAAGGAAATAGCTAAAGAATACTTCCCCGAAGGCTATGTTTATCAAGGCCGCCCCAGTATTAAGGAAGTGATCAAGGAAGGCCAAGAGGTCATCGTTCAAATCGATAAAGAAGAACGTGGCAACAAAGGCGCGGCCTTGACCACTTTTATAAGTTTGGCGGGTAGCTATCTGGTTTTAATGCCAAATAATCCGCGTGCCGGAGGCATATCTCGTCGTATCGAAGGTGATGAGCGAACCCAATTAAAAGAATCGATGAACGGATTAGAGCTACCTAAAGGTATGGGCTTAATCGTTCGTACTGCAGGTGTTGGTAAGTCAGCTGAAGAATTACAGTGGGACCTAAAAGTTCTACTTAATCATTGGGGTGCAATTATTGATGCATCCAAGTCAAAACAAGCCCCATTTTTAATTCACCAAGAAAGTAACGTGATTGTTCGGGCTATTCGTGATTACCTTCGTCGCGATGTTGGTGAGATCTTAATTGATAACAAAACTATCTTTGAACAAGCGAAAAAACATATCGACTTGGTTCGCCCCGACTTCGTTAATCGCGTGAAACGCTACGAAGGCGAAGTACCAATGTTCAATCATTATCAGATCGAATCACAAATTGAGTCTGCATTTCAGCGTGAAGTTCGCCTTCCTTCTGGCGGTTCCATTGTAATTGACCCGACCGAAGCCTTAACTTCTATTGATATTAACTCGGCCCGAGCGACAAAAGGCGGAGATATTGAAGAAACAGCCTTACAAACCAACTTAGAAGCTGCAGATGAAATAGCTCGTCAACTTCGTTTGCGTGACCTTGGTGGCTTGGTGGTTATCGACTTCATCGATATGACACCTGTTAGAAATCAGCGAGAAGTCGAAAATCGCTTCCGTGACGCCATCCGTCAAGATCGTGCGCGAGTGCAAATTGGTCGAATTTCTCGCTTTGGTTTATTGGAAATGTCTCGACAACGCTTACGCCCTTCTTTAGGGGAATCTAGCACCCACATTTGTCCTCGTTGTAGTGGTCAAGGTACTATTCGAGATAATGAATCTTTGGCGCTTTCGATCCTCCGTTTATTTGAAGAAGAAGCGTTAAAAGAAAACACCTCTGAAGTACACGCTCAAGTACCTGTGCCAGTCGCCGCTTATTTATTGAATGAGAAACGGGTCGCGATTAACAAACTAGAAAAACGTCATGATGTTCGCTTGATTATTATCCCAAATCAGCACATGGAAACACCACATTATGATGTGACTCGGGTTCGTAGTGGCGAAGAGACTCAAGAAACCAGTTATCAATTGACCGCTGAAAATCCATCTCCGGTATATCAACCAAATCAAGTAGCCAAGGAAAAAACTGAGGCAGAACAACCCGTTTTACAAGGCTTTTCTGCTCCAGCGGCCCCTGCCCCGACTGCAGCGCCTAAGCCTGTAGCTAAGAGCCCTAAAGCTGAAGTCCAACAAACCAGCGGACCTTCTCTGGGCGCCCGTATCGTTGCTTTTATTTCTGGCCTATTTAAAACCGAAGAAGCACCGGCTGCTAAACCAGCGCCACGCAGTCAGTCGAATGAGAAGGACAAGCGTAATCCTCGACGCAATAATCCTCGAAATGATAAGCGTAATGGCAAAACCCAAGAGCGAACAGAACGCAGCCGCGGCGAAAACAGCAGCAACAACCGTCGCCGTAAAGAACCGCGGAATAATAAAGGTGGACGCAACAACGCACTAAACGATGAAGCAAAAGCAAGCGTAAACACTTCGAATACTGCCGTTGCAGAAAAATCGCAAGTATCTAAAGCGCCAAAAGAAGCGGCTGCACCAAAAGAGCAACGCGTAAAAGAACGTAGAGAACGTCGTAATTTGCGTAAAAAAGTGCGTATGACAACTGAAGTATCCGAAGAACTCAGCCAAAGTGCATCGGTTGCAGAAAAGGTTAGTCAAGAGATTACACCAAAAGCAAAGGCAAAAGCTAAAGCGGTGGAATCGACTTCACTTGAAAATACGCTAGACGCAACTGAGACTGAACAAGCAGAAGTCGTTAAACCTAAACGCCGTCGTCGTTCTTCAAGCAATGCTGGGCGTAAACGCTTTAATGACTTACCAAAAGCGGAAACTAACGCAGAAGCCGTCGATTCACGTTACCCAGAAGCAGAAGCACCTGCAGACACAGTGAAAGCCGAAGCACCTGCAGAAACAGCGAAAGCTGAAGCACCTGCAGAAACAGCGAAAGCCGAAGCACCTGTAGCAGCAGCGAAAGCCGAAGCACCTGTAGCAGCAGCGAAAGCCGAAGCACCTGTAGCAGCAGCGAAAGCTGAAGCACCTGCAGCAGCAGCGAAAGCTGAAGCACCTGTAGAAACAGCGAAAGCCGAAGCACCTGCAGAAACAGCGAAAGCTGAAGCGCCTGCAGAAACAGCGAAAGCTGAAGCACCTGCAGAAACAGCGAAAGCTGAAGCACCTGCAGAAACAGCGAAAGCTGAAGCACCTGTAGCAGCAGCGAAAGCCGAAGCACCTGCAGAAACAGCGAAAGCCGAAGCACCTGTAGCAGCAGCGAAAGCTGAAGCACCTGCAGAAACAGCGAAAGCCGAAGCACCTGCAGAGCCAGTGAAAGCCGAAACTCCTGTGGAAACAGCGAAAGCCGAAGCACCTGCAGAAACAGCGAAAGCTGAAGCACCTGTAGCAGCAGCGAAAGCTGAAGCACCTGCAGCAGCAGCGAAAGCTGAAGCACCTGCAGAAACAGCGAAAGCCGAAGCACCTGCAGAAACAGCGAAAGCCGAAGCACCTGCAGCAGCAGCGAAAGCAGAAGCACCTGTGGAAACAGTGAAAGCTGAAGCACCTGCAGACACAGCGAAAGCTGAAGCGCCTGTGGAAACAGTGAAAGCCGAAGCACCGGCAAAAGCGATTGTTAAAGCGAAACGTAGTAATCGCGGGAAACTAAAGCCTAGCCCTGTCGACACCAAGGGCAGCGCTTCTGCTGCTATGGCAAAACCTGCAGCTCCGGTAGTAAGGTCAGCCCCTGTGCAGGAAGAAGTGAAAAAACCTTATGTTCGTAAGCCGATTAAAACTGGGACGCGACGCATATCAAGCAGCAGTTCAACCAGTTCGTCACAAAGCCCAATGACGAAGCCGAATAAATAGTTTTAAACGGTATAACAAAAAGGCCAGCATATGCTGGCCTTTTTTAATACATCTATTTTTATAGATTCGTTGGTCTTTAAAGTTTTAGTCTGGTAATGAGGCCATCGCTAGCTTGCTCTATTAGTCCCAAAACTTGTTTAAACCCTTGTACGCTGCCGTAATATGGGTCTGGTACTTCTTCGATATCCAGACCACCAGAGGGCAACAACAGCGCTAACTTGTGGCTATAATGACTAGGGCAATGTTGTTGCAAGTAACTAAGATTTTTTTTATCCGATGCAAGAATCAAATCAAATTTCGTAAAATCTTTATCAGCAACCTTACGCGAACGGATCCCTTTAAAGTTATAGCCTTTCTCCTCTGCAACTCTCATCGCTCTAGGATCTGGCTTATCACCACGGTGGTAATCGGTGGTGCCAGCCGAATCAACTTTAACCTTCAACGCTTGCTGTTTAAATTTCTCTCTGAGTACCGCTTCTGCGGTTGTCGAGCGACAAATATTGCCCATACAAACAACAAGAATCGATTTGACACCATTTAATTTATCCACTCAGTTCCCTTTACTCGCACCATCAGACCATTATAAAAGTTCTATTCCATTGGTAATAATGTATGCCTCTATTTAAAGAAGCTACCTAAACTATCCAATAATTTTTTATTACCTTCTTTTCCACCTAAGGCTTTATTCAACTCTTTATTCAGTGCTTCCTTCGCTTGGCCTTCAAGTAATTTCTTCATATCTAACTGCACTTTTGGTTGCGTCCAAGATCCACTGATTTTCAAAGGAATATCTAAACCTGCTAAATCATTAGAAGCCCCCTGTCCCTCTAAACTGGCAACAACCTTGGTAATAAAACTAAAATCTAAGCTTTCGTTAACTAAATGAGTTTTCCCTTTGCCATCAACCCTTAATAAGGGGGATACCATTTGAGCCTTAGTAACCGAAGCCAATGACTGACCGAGTTTGGTATGAATAACCAGTTCACTAAAATCAGTTTTTTGCTCTTGTTGAGCTTGTTGCTTATCACCCCCTTTTAAGGATACCGTTGCAGCTCGGATCATTTGTGGAATATTAATGCCATAAATTGCACCGTCACTAAAAGTCGCATTAATCGGTCCACTAATCCGCTGCTTGACCGCCATCGAAGTCAGCCCCTTACCTTTTAGGTTAAGGTCGACATCTAATTTTCCAGCAACAAACTCAAAGTTAGCAGCATCACTTAACAAAGGCTGAGCTTTCACTCCAGACAATTTAGCCGACATTGAATAACTCGCTTGCTTCTCATTGCCATTCACAAGCGCGCTGCTATCCAGTTTGCCGCCATAAAGATCTGCGCTTAACTGCTTAAGGCTTAACACGCCACTTTTAATGACTAAGTGCTGCTTAATATTTTCCAAATGTAATTTTTGGTGCTGCAGCTTCGTAATGGTCAAACGCCCGTCGAGATTAATTGTTTTAAGCGCACTCAGATCAGGTTCCTGTTCAGTGCCAGAAGTCTGCTCAGGCGAAGTTTTAACCGCATCAGTTTGTTGAGCGTCTTGGCTAGGACTAATGAACGCAGAAGTATCTAGTAATGGGATCATCAGGTTAAAGCTCAAACTTGGTATGGCATCGCTAAGCTGTAAACGACTGCTACCGCTAAGTTGAGTCTTACCATCAATATCGACGTTCAATGAAGATAGTTCGGCTATTTTCTGTGAAACCAAGTATTCCAAGTTCAGGTTAGACTGAATATTCATTTTACCATTCGGAATCGCATCACCATTTATTTCAAGGTTATTGTCTAAGTCTTTCACTGACAAACTTGAAAAATCTTTAGTGACAAACAAAATGCCGTGAGCTTGCTGTATTAAACTTAACTCTCCGTCGCTGTATTGGCTGGTCAATTCAAAACGATTGTCTTTACCAAGTTCTAAACCCTCTAACTTAAAGTCAATTGGGCCTACTTTTTGTGTCTTATTAGTTTTTAAATCAATCAGTTCAATGTTGGCATCTTTAATCACAAGTCCGGATAAGCTGATATTCCAAGGACTTGCTGCTTCCGTTGCGACTTGCTCGCTAGGAGCTTGACTGACCGACGGCTCTGTTTGAGATGCTGCGTCGCCAGTTTTGGTCAAATCATCCAAATTGCTTGAGCCGTCAGCATTGGTTTGATAACGAAAAGATAAACCGGAAAGCGAAATCTCACCCAAATCAATAGTCTTACTAAATAGGGGCATGAGTGCGACCGACATTTCTGCACCGTCAATGCTCAATGTTTCCCCTTGACCAAAGTTAGGATGATCTAATAAATGAAGCGAGCCTAACTGAAAACCAATACTTGGGAAAAAACGCCAAGATAAATCGCCATCAATCACCAGCTCTCTGCCAGTGGCCTCCTTGGTCTTACTTACAATAAGCTGTTTAACATCGTTGGTATCAACCAAAGAGACAGCAATCACTACCACAACGAGCAGCAACACAACGATAGCAATAAAGCCATATAGCAACTTCTTCATAACTTTCCCTACTTATAAAAGCGCTTGAATAATATGTAAATGACAATTAGATAATAATAAACTTTGTGATACTGCGTGTACTTTGTTTAGTAAAACAAGTGAATAGCACTCAAGATCCCAGTAAATGACGTATTTTACTTTTAATAATATCGATCGCGATTCGGTTTTTACCGCCACGAGGCACAATCACATCGGCATACTGCTTGGACGGTTCAATAAATTGCAAATACATTGGTCGTACCGTGTTGTGATACTGAGCCAATACCGAATCGAGAGTACGACCTCGCTCTTTAATGTCTCGCTGAATACGACGAGCCAGGCAAATATCTAAAGGTGTATCGACAAAAATACTGATATCCAGTTGTTCTCGAATCGCTGGGTCGGTAAACAAAAGTATACCTTCTAATACAATAATCTTAGTCGGCCACACAGTTTTTGTTTCGCTCATTCGATTGTTGACTGTGTAATTGTATTGCGGGCGCTCGATGGTTTGCCCCTGTTTAAGCGCTTGCAAATGTGTTGCTAATAAGGCGTGATCCATCGATTTAGGGTGGTCATAATTGGTCAGTTTACGCTTTTCCCTTGGAATATGGCTCTGATCATTGTAATAACTGTCTTCATTGATAACTGCAATACAACTATCACCGAGTTCATTACGAATATCACTTACTATCGTTTTAGAAAATAGGCTTTTACCGGATGCAGACGCCCCCGATATCCCGATAACGACAACATGATGATTTTGATTTTGCATTGAATTGACCTAAAATTTTTGCCGCAATTATAGGTGGTAAGCGTCGATTAGTCATTAGACTAATCGCTTTGTATCAGTGATTTATCATATATTAAACGCCCTTCCCTCTGCTCATACCAGCGAACAGTTTGAATTTTAGGTGGTGCACTATTTCGCGGCAATAGCGTTCATAAATTGACCCTTGAAGCAGCATCATGACTAAGCGCTATATCGTAAGTCATATCAATTCATCTATATCACAAAGCACTGAGCACAGTTAGATGAAACGAAGTGTAGATTGCTCATAAATACAGCATTTTTTGAGAATTCATCTGGATTACTAGATTAGATAGGAACAGCCGTGCTCAAATCATCCATAAACGACTGTAAACCAAGCTTCAAAGGCCAACAGCCTCTAGGCATAAACCTTTGCTTAAGGTAGTATTACATCCCTTGATTCCCCTGTTTATTGACTGAGCTTACAGTAGATCACATGACAAACGAACAACGAGAAATTCTGGTCACCAGCGCTTTACCCTATGCCAATGGACCCATTCACCTTGGCCATTTATTAGAATATATTCAAACGGATATATGGGTTCGTTTCCAAAAGTTACGCGGTCATACCTGCACTTATGTGTGTGCCGATGATGCCCACGGAACGCCAATCATGCTAAAAGCTCAGCAGATGGGCATTAGCCCTGAAGAAATGATCAATCAGGTTCATAGCGAACATAGTGCCGACTTTAAAGAATTCAACATTGCGTTTGATAACTATCACTCTACGCACAGCCCTGAGAATAAAATTTTATCAGAAGATATCTATAGTCGATTGAACCAAGCCGGTCACATAAAAACGCGGACTATTTCTCAACTATACGACCCTGAGAAAAACATGTTTTTGCCCGATCGATTTGTTAAAGGAACCTGCCCTAAATGTGGCAGCGACGATCAAAATGGCGACAACTGTGATAATTGCGGCGCAACCTATAGCCCAGCGGATCTAGTTTCACCTAAATCGGTAGTTTCAGGTGCCGAACCGGTCCTCAAAGATTCCGAGCACTACTTCTTTGATTTGCCAGCCTTTCAGAAAATGCTGAAAGATTGGACTGTATCTGGATCGCTGCAGGATGAAATGTCTAACAAACTAAGCGAATGGTTTGAACAAGGCTTGCAACAATGGGACATCAGTCGCGATGCACCGTACTTTGGTTTCCAAATACCAGAGACCGACGATAAATACTTTTATGTTTGGCTCGATGCGCCGATTGGTTATATGGGCAGCTTTAAGAATTTATGTGACAAACGTGACGATTTAGATTTTGCTCATTATTGGAACCAAGACTCAAAAGCAGAAGTTTATCACTTCATCGGTAAAGACATTATTTACTTCCACAGTCTGTTTTGGCCGGCAATGTTAGAAGGTGCAGGTTACCGTAAACCAACCAGTGTTTACGCGCATGGTTTCGTCACGGTGAATGGTGCCAAAATGTCTAAGTCTCGTGGTACCTTTATTAAGGCGCGCACTTATTTAGATCATCTAGATCCTGAGTATTTACGCTACTATTATGCAGCCAAATTAAACAATAAAATCGATGATTTAGATTTAAATCTTGAAGATTTTGCGCAGCGGGTTAATTCCGATTTAGTTGGCAAGGTGATCAACATCGCCAGTCGTACTGCTGGCTTTATTAGTAAACGTTTTGACTCCCGTTTGTCTAGCGAACTGATTAATCCGGGCTTATTAAAAGAATTTACCGATGCAGAGCAAACCATCGCCGCACTCTATGAAGATCGTGAGTTTGGTAAGGCGATGCGAGAAATTATGGCGCTGGCTGATAAAGCTAATCAATATATTGCCGAAGAAGCACCATGGCAACTTGCCAAACAAGAAGACACCTTAGAGCGTGCGCATCAAGTCTGCTCTATGGGGATCCACTTATTTAAAGTGCTGATCACTTACCTCAAACCGGTTCTCCCAGAACTATCAATTAAAGTAGAAAAGTTCCTCAATGTTGAATTGAAGTGGAATGAAATTGGCGAGCACTTGGTGGGTTGTGAAATACAAAGCTTTAAGGCCTTGATGCAACGTATCGACATGAGCATAGTTGAAGCCATGGTTGAGGCCTCAAAAGACAACTTACAGGCATCGAGCCAAACCACCACTGAAACAGAAACCGCGACACCGGCCAAGTCTGTCGAAATTGAACCAATTGCAGAAACTATCAGTTTTGATGATTTCGCAAAAATTGATTTACGGATCGCTCGTATCGTTAAAGCGGAACATGTGGAAAAAGCCGAAAAGCTGCTTCGCCTCGAACTCGATATTGGTGGTGAAAATCGCCAGGTATTTGCGGGGATTAAATCCGCTTATTCCCCTGAAGACCTAGAAGGTAAGTTAACCGTAATGGTGGCAAATCTTGCACCTAGAAAAATGCGCTTTGGTAATTCTGAAGGTATGGTGTTAGCCGCTGGACCGGGTGGAAAAGATTTATGGATCTTAAGTCCCGATGATGGTGCTCAACCGGGCATGCGAGTCATGTAATTTACCGACGATTGGTCATCAATCAATGGTTCTATCCGAGTCTAAGGGCTCGGATTTTTTATCTTTAAAATAAGTGACACTTGCCTTATAACAATTTAACTAATTGTCGGTTCATTGTTGCTGCCTAAATCACCGTTCACTGCATGATGAACCTTGTGATTAAAGCGACTAGTTACGCCCTTCATACCTGTTTATCGGCAGATTTATTCTACGCAATAAGTTGATCATATAACCAACCAAATTGGTATTAACAAAACGATTAACGACTATGTTTTAAACGTCGTAATTTTCGATAAAGCGTATTACGGCTGATCCCTAGCAGTCTGGCACTCTGGCTAATGTTGCCATGGCAACGTTGATAAACCTGTAGGATATTCTCATCAATCGTCTGCTTTAACCCCACCTCTCCAGAAAGTCTATCTTCAGCTGGATGACCAAGTTGCTGTTGCAGAGACTCCGGTAAATCATCCCATTGTAATAACTTTTGATGTTCCGCCATCAAACAAGCAACCTGCATAAAATTATCTAATTCACGCAGATTTCCCGGCCATTGATATGCGCAGAGAATAGCCAGTAACTGAGGACAAATACGTTGACCTGCATGGCAATGCTGCAAATGGATCTGTTCGATCATTTGTTGAATATCTCGACGCTCGCGTAATGCTGGTAAAGTTAGCTGAAATCCATTTAAACGATAATATAAATCCTCTCTAAATAATCCCTGCTGTACTCGTTGTTTCAAATTTACGTGGGTAGCGGCAACCACTTGAACATCGACCGCAATCGCTTGATGTCCACCCACCGGGACCACTTCACGCTCTTGCAATACTCTCAATAAACGAGTTTGTGCCGATAGAGACATTTCACCAATTTCATCCAGAAATAGAAACCCGCCTGCCGCTTGACGAATTTTTCCCAAAGCGCCTTTTGGAGCGGCACCGGTAAAAGCACCAGCTTGATAACCAAATAGTTCACTTTCGACTAAGTCGTGCGGCAAGGCCGCGCAGTTCACGGCTTGTAAAACGTGATTCGCGCGTTGGCTAGCCTGATGCAGACGTTTTACAAATTGCTCTTTACCGACCCCTGTTTCCCCATAAATTAACAAAGGAATAGATTTCTCGATCACCTTGAGAGCATGCAGCCAAGCGCGTTGAATTGATGGTTCTTTAAAACCTGAAAGTTTTGGCTGTGCCGGAGGCCTCGCATGCACAAATTTAGGTGTGCTTAAGGTTTTAGTCTGCATATGTAAGCGCAAGTTAGCTGAGCGCACCTTGCTTAACCACTGCTCGCCTAAATGAGTCGTCAAACTCTGGCCCACTTCGAGTTGTTTGATCAACTGGCGAGCCATTGGGTTATGACCCAATACTTTACCTTCTTCATCGGCCACTACAATCCCCTGCCAGCCAGAATGAAGCAGATGCGGTTGCGCAGCTAAGTCAATCCGGTAAACACTTTGGGGGAGTCGACACAGCAAGGCAATCTCAACTTGTTGGGCGAGACTCGCTACTAAAGACATAGCTTGTTGGTTATGGCGCTGTTGTTCACTGGTGATATCTAACACTGCGACCATCTCGCCCTGTGGAGAAAAGATTGGACAGGCACTACAGCTCATAAAGCGATGGTGTTTAATATAATGCTGTTCACCAACCACAGATACAGCTTGTCCGATCGCGATAGCGGTGCCAATGGCATTGGTCCCTTTATACTGCTCTAACCAGTTCACTCCAGACTCAAGAGCCACATTCGCGAGTTTATCGGCGAACTTGTCTATTCCCCAATGATCAATCACAAAACCATCTATATCAGACAAAATCAATCGACAAGACGTGTGGGCCATCAATTGCTCAAATAATGGATAGGCATAAGTTTTTACTAATTGAATCAGATCGTCATACCGTTGGTGGCGCATTTTTAATTCAGCCTTGGCTAAACGAAGTTCGTCTGGTGAATAACTCTCCGATAAGCCCGCATTTTGGCTTCTTAACCAAGAGGCATTGAGTGAATTGGGCAGTTGGTACTTTACGCTCATAACACTGTTCCAAAATGTAACACATTGTGTGTGCCAGAATATAACAGTGTGACAGCCCACCTGATGACTCAACAACCAGCCCGCCACACCTTGAGAAAATAGTTTATTTTACCAATCATAACTTTACATTTCATTAACAACAAGCCCTGATTAATTGGTTCATCACTTGCAATACGCTGATTAAGTGCAATATATCAGCACCCACGAAAGCAACAACTTGATAACAAAAAGTAAATTATAGAAGGATTTGACGATGCTATATGCGCAGCCAGGAACCGAAGGTTCATTGATTACTTTTAAAGAACAATACGACAATTTTATCGGTGGTCGGTGGGTCCCACCCAAAAATGGACAATATTTTGAGAATCGTTCACCGGTCAACGGTGAAGTCTATTGCAAGGTCGCTCGTTCCGATGCTCAAGATGTCGGTTTAGCACTCGATGCCGCTCATGCAGCAAGTGCGGGCTGGGGCAAAACTTCGGTCGCAGATCGCTCTAAGGTCTTATTAAAAATAGCCGATCGCGTCGAACAACATTTAGAATCGCTTGCTGTTGCCGAAACTTGGGGAAACGGCAAAGCAATCCGCGAAACATTGAACGCAGACATACCACTATTTGTTGACCACTTCCGCTATTTCGCGGGCTGTATTCGAGCCCAAGAAGGTGGTGCTGCCGATATAGATTCAACCACTGTCAGTTATCACTTTCCCGAACCTTTAGGCGTTGTAGGACAGATTATTCCTTGGAACTTCCCTTTACTCATGGCGGCATGGAAACTAGCGCCAGCACTTGCTGCTGGTAACTGTGTGGTATTAAAACCCGCAGAACAAACCCCGGTATCGATTATGGTACTCATGGAGCTAATTGAAGATCTAGTGCCTGTCGGTGTGATTAACGTGATCAACGGCTTTGGTGCTGAAGCTGGGCAAGCACTGGCAATCAGTAAGCGTATCGCCAAGTTAGCCTTTACCGGCTCCACTGAAGTTGGTCAGCATATATTAAAATGTGCCGCCGATTCACTGATCCCCTCAACGGTTGAACTTGGCGGAAAATCGCCCAATATCTATTTTGCCGACGTGATGGCTCATGAAGATGACTATTTGGATAAAGCTGTGGAAGGTATGCTACTCGCATTTTTCAATCAAGGGGAAGTTTGTACCTGCCCTTCCCGCGCGTTGATCCAAGAATCCATTTATGACCAATTTATGCAACGAGTCCTAGAGCGTGTAAAAACCATCAAGCAAGGGGATCCACTTGATCTGACAACTCAAGTGGGGGCTCAAGTTTCTAAAGAACAACTGGATAAAATTCTCAGTTATTTTGAGATCGGCCGCAATGAGGGTGCAGAGTTATTAACGGGTGGTGATACCTGTAAGTTACCCGGTCAACATAACAACGGTTACTTTGTGAGTCCCACGATTCTAAAAGGGACCAATGACATGCGGATCTTTCAGGAGGAAATATTTGGACCGGTGATTTCGGTCACCACGTTTAAAGATGAAGCCGACGCCTTACGTATCGCCAACGATACCGAGTATGGTTTAGGCGCAGGCGTGTGGACCCGCGATATCAATTTAGCACAAAGAATGGGGCGAAATATCCAAGCTGGTCGCGTGTGGGTAAATTGTTACCACGCCTACGCCGCACATGCTGCTTTTGGTGGCTACAAACGTTCCGGTATCGGTCGTGAAACCCACAAAATAGCCCTCTCACATTACCAAAATACTAAAAATATGTTGGTTAGTTACGACGTGAACCCGCTGGGTTTCTTCTAAAAGCAAATAAGCTTAGCCAATAGCAAACAGTGGCAAAGTATGTAAAGCCACTGTTTGTTATTCATTACAAAATAATTCGGAAGTGAAACACAGAAGAACAGCTAATAGCAGACAAAGTTGGTTTTGGATTTTTGATCGATAGAAATAAATTCCAAAGTCTCCACCTCAGACACCCGGCCAAGCGGTGATGCATGATATAAAAATGAAATAAGTTGCTCCAAATTGGTTTGTTTTCCTTCGGCAAATATTTCAACATCACCGTTTGCCAAATTCTTAGCGTAACCAACAATATCTGATTTACTTGCTTGTTGCATCACATGATATCGATAGCCTACGCCTTGAACATGACCTTTAACAACCGCCAATAAACGATAATTTCTCATACTACCTCATTAACGAAGTCGCACAGTCTAACTGCGAATAGTCAAAACTCAAGCCCTCAACAGAAGGCCTATCCAGAGGCACTTTGCAATGTTCCAAATCCAAACGAAAATAACGTTGTAACTGATAATGGGGGTTCAGTATCTCTATTTCTTCAAAACCAAACTGACCCAAGGTCCAACGAAGTCGTTGGTCTTGGCAATTGCAAATAAGACTCAGCAGTGTATATCCTTTTTTTAAGGCACTGCAACGCGCCCAATCCACCATTGCCTTGGCAATACCTTGACCCGCAAATTCTCGTTTAACGGTTAGCTTATGCATAAATAAGCTTTCGCGTTTTTCTTCTAAACCGACATCAATAATTCCACTGTTTTTGTCTAAAATCATCGCGGCGACAGGTTTACCAGCGATATACCCCATATACATCTCATCTAAACGATGACTTGCTAACATGGAGTGAGGAGTGATGTGATGGCATTTCCACAAGGTTTCCCCCCGTGACTCAAACCAAGACGCAGCTTCCATCAATAACTCACAAAATTGATAAAGCTCGATGCTGGAAATAGCACGAACGACTAGATTCGGACTCGGCTCTGTGGACATATAAACTTCCTTGAAAATATTCTGGCCTAAATTTGCCACAGCTGTAACAAACCAGTTAAATCATAGCTGTATTATGTTAATCCGTAACATAAAAAATAACAAGCCGTTAACTTTTGATGGTTTCACATTTAATATTATTAAATCAACCATTCATAGTACATTAAACTAATGCGTGTTCGCTATACTTAAGCAAAATCAAAGGCGAGTTAGTTATACAGTATTTTCGACTAAATTGTTTTTTTAATGAATTCCCTGCCCCTACAGTCAAAGATACGATAATCTTGTTATATTAATAATCAAGCACTCATATATAGGAAAATCAATGGATTGTTGTCACCAACCTGGACTATTACCACTGGAACAAGCCAAAGCACTGCTCAATGAAAATGTAAAAGTAATCACCAAGACTGAAATGGTCGGTTTAGATTCAGCCTTAAACCGAGTGCTCGCTGCTGATCTTATTTCACCATTGAATATCCCTCCCTTCGATAACAGTGCCATGGACGGTTACGCACTATGTGTGAGTCACTTACCGGCCAATCAACAACTTCCGCTCAGTGAAAAGGTGTTTGCCGGAGACGTAAACAAACACCAACTTAAATCAAAGCACTGTGTCAGGATCATGACCGGAGCACCTCTACCATGCGGTGCCGATGCAGTCGAAATGCAAGAAAATACCAGTGTCGATGGTTCTCTGATTACCTTTAAACAGCCAATATCCATCGGGAATAATATCCGAAAAATGGGAGAGGATATCACTCAAGGGCAAATCGTGATTAGCGCGAATACTTTGCTCAATTCAAGTCATATTGGCCTATTAGCCAGCTTAGGGTTCGATCAAATTGCGGTGCAAACTCGTCTGAAAGTAGCGCTGATGTCCACAGGAGATGAACTTATCGCCCCCGGCAATCCGTTAAGTCATGGGCAAATTTATGACAGTAATCGCTTTGCAATTAAAGCGATGCTAGAACGCTTACCTGTTGAAGTGCTCGATTTTGGGCTTATTCCAGATCAACATTCATTGATCAAACAAGCATTCGAGCAAGCAGACCAACAGGCTGATATTGTGATCTGTAGTGGCGGCGTATCAGTTGGTGAAGCAGATTATACAAAATTGGTGCTGGACGAACTGGGAGAGATCGGATTTTGGAAAGTGGCAATGAAACCGGGTAAGCCTTTCGCTTTTGGCCAGTTAAAAGAGTCTTACTTTATTGGCCTTCCCGGCAACCCAGTTTCCGCTTACATTACTTTTTACAAATTGGCCTTGCTTGTCATTGCAAAGGCAAGTGCCTGGAATTATCAAGCGCCACCGCAAATCAGCGCTCAAACGACGACAGCGTTGAAAAAACGTCCCGGAAGACTCGATTTCCAGCGTGGTATTGTGAGTACAGATGCGCAAGGTCAGCTGCAAGTATCTCCCACAGGAAATCAAGGCAGCGCTATTTTTAGCAGCCTTAGTCAAGCAAACTGTTTTATCGTGTTAGAACAAGAGCGAGGCAAGGTGATGGCAGGAGAATGGGTCAAAATAGAGCTATTCGCCAGCCCCATGATTTAATGCTAGGTTTGATCTCTATCTCGATGCTAGGTGCTCCACTAAACAAGGCAAAGCTTATGAAAGCTTAGCCGTTAACCAACAAGGCATTAGGATCGCAAAATGAAGGACCATCAGTGTAAGGCTATAGGTTGAAGCCCTTAAAGCGTTACCATTTACTTGTGGCACGTAAATCAGACTGTCTCGCATCGAGCCAAGATTCGCCCTGCTGACCACGTTCCTTTTTCCAAAATGTAGCTTGTGTCTTTAAGTAATCCATGATGAATTGACACGCGGCAAATGACGTTTCGCGGTGTTCACTATTCACTCCAACAAACACAATCTGTTGGTTAACTTCCAAATCCCCCACTCGATGGATAATATTAGCATCTTGGATCGGCCAACGTTGTTTGGCCTGCTCAACAATATCAGCCAGCTGCTTTTCGGTCATCCCGGGATAGTGCTCAAGATGCAAGCTGTCGACTTGCTCTCCAAGATTCATATCCCGCACTAAACCGACAAAAAACACAATCGAGCCGGTGTGGCAATTGGTTGCCAAACGTTGGTATTCGGCGCCTACATCGAAATCTTGTTGCTGAACTTTAATCATCTAACCACCTGTAACGGGAGGGAAAAATGCGACTTCGTCACCAGCATGTAAAGCCACATCGTGGTTTACATGCTGGTGATTAACGGCCATTAATAACGCTGGATCTTGCAATGCAGTCCAGCGAGAGCCTAGGCTCAAAAGCTGCTGTTTTAGTGTGGCAGTGTCGCCGCCATTGGTGAGTTCGATAGTCACCGCCGATTGGCCGAGCTGATCTTTTAAGCGAGCAAAAAATAACACCTTAATTAACATTTATTTTCCTCACGGCCACTCACTTGGAAAGAACCAGACTTACCGCCATGTTTTTCAAGTAATCGAATATCTTGAATGACAATATCCTTTTGAATCGCTTTACACATATCATAAATAGTTAATGCTGCAACGCTAGCAGCAGTTAAAGCTTCCATCTCGACCCCAGTTACGCCGCTTAATTTAACAGTACTTACAATCAAGATCTCTCGACGAGATGCATCTAGAGTTAAATCGACACTCACTTTGCTCAGCATCAAGGGGTGACAAAGCGGGATTAAATCGGAAGTTTTTTTAGCCGCTTGAATACCTGCAATACGAGCACAAGCAAAAACATCTCCTTTGTGCTGCTCTGCACCTAATAAATTATCAACCACCTGCTGGTTAACCAATACTAAAGCCTGAGCCTTGGCCACGCGGCTGGTCGCTATCTTATCAGAGACATCAACCATGATGGCTTCGCCAGAAGCATTAATATGACTAAATTTACTCATCAAAAATCACCTGATATGGGGCATAAAGTTACAAGGCTTGTGGGTACTATTAAGTTGTTCTAAAAGTATTTTTTGCCATGCGGTCTTACAGGCATTGGTTGACCCTGGGACACAAAAAATCACAGTCTTATTGGCAAAACCTGCTAAAGCACGACTTTGCACCGTAGATGTGCCTATTTCTTGATAAGAAATACTCCGGAACAATTCGCCAAAACCTTCAATGTCTTTATCAAATAATACGCTCATAGCTTCCGGAGTATTATCTCTAGCAGTAAAGCCTGTTCCGCCAGTGCTAATCACGCAATCAATCTCAGACGAAGCAATCCATTGGCTGACAATCGCGCGAATTTGATAAACATCGTCAATTACGATGTGCTTATCCGCTAACCGGTGTCCTGCTTGCTGAAGTGCCTCCGCAAGATATTGGCCGGAACTATCGGTAGCTTCATTACGGGTATCTGAAACCGTAAGTACCGCAATATTTAAGAATGTTTGTTGAACGGTAGCCAAATGGCTCATGAGTGTTCTCCATTGGTTTTTTGGGCCGCTTGCCATTGGTCAGGCGTATTAGTATTGACCATCACTGTTTGATATTCAGCGGGTAACTCAATGACGTTTGCACCAATCGCTGAACTAAAGGCAACAATTGAAGCGCGCTTGGGATCTTGTTCATCTAGCAGCGAGCGTAAGATCGATTCTGTTTGTTGATTCCGAACCACATAAAGTGGAAACATACTATTTTGGCAATAGGCACTCCGATTTGTTTGCTGAAAGCATGCCAATAATTGGCGGAGGACCACATCGGACAGTAATGGCATATCAACCGGTACAAATAAAAACGCTGGCGACTCCAACTGATTTAAACAACTATAAATACCTGACAAAGGGCCGCGGGAAATATCAATATCCACGATACACTGATAGCCCGGATATTGGCCGCTCACATATACTGCAGAGCCAAGCAGCCTTTGTAATTGTTCAACCTTGGTCTGCAATAGAGTTTTGCCCTGCCAGTGAAGAAGCGCTTTGTCGCGCCCCATCCTGCTAGATCGCCCGCCTGCAAGTACTACCCCGATAATTGCCTGCATAAATAACGACTCATCAATCCTTTTGTTGCATCGGCTTGCTCACCATAATAATGCCTATTTAGCGTAATGATTAAAAGTATTAATATAATATAAACTTATTGGTGTTTCTCTTGTTCGGCTCAGCGGCCAATTTAAGGGCCTTGGCTAAAGGGATAAACGGAAATAACGTGACTTCGACCTTCCCGATGACTCACAATGATACATCATCGTTAACAATTAACCGCCTATTGACGCTAAATGAGGCGTGGCGCCAGTATTACCATCATGAAGGAAGTGAGTCCCTTTTTTACTCAACAAGGCTTGTTCAATTCGTTGAGTTAAAGCGGCCTGCTGTAATGGGGAGTACAACAAATCACGCAGTTCAATCCCCTCTTCACCAAACAAACACAGATGCAGCCGCCCTTGAGAAGAGACGCGTAATCGATTGCACGTACTACAAAAATCTTTAGCATAGGGCATGATTAAACCAACCTTACCGGCGTAATCTGGATGGTAAAAAACCTCAGCAGGGCCGGCATTATGGGCTCTTATCTGCGCTTGCCATCCGCGAGACAGCAGTTGCTGTTTAAATCCCGTCCCAGCAATATGATGTTGTTCAAAATATTCGGGATTTGCCCCTATTTCCATCACTTCAATAAAGCGGACTTCGACCGGACGGTGTTTGATCCAGTTTAGATATTGTTCAAAGCCATGTTTTGCAAGCTGCTTAATCAACACCGCGTTCAATTTTATAGAGCGAAAACCTTGGTTGAGAGCCTCGTCAACCCCCGCCATAACTTTCACAAAGCTGTTGGTGCCAGTAATCGCAGCAAATTGACGCGGGTCCAAACTATCAACACTAATATTAATATGGTTTAAGCCGGCTTGTTTCCATTGCTTGGCATGTTTAGCTAATTTAAAACCATTGGTGGTCATCGCCAAGTGCTCAATTCCCTCGGTTTGGGAACAGATTTCGATCACTTCGACTAAGTCTTTGCGTAAGCTGGGTTCACCGCCAGTTAAACGGATCTTATTGGTGCCTAAGTCTGCAAAACAACGCGCGAGCAACGCGATCTCCGACAGCTTAAGTTCGCTTTTAGGCGTATCGCAATGATAGCCATCGGGAAGACAGTAGTTGCACTTAAAATTACAAACTTCGGTGAGCGAAAGCCGCAAATAGCTAAACTGTCGGGAAAATGAATCCGATAACATAAATCAACCTTTCCAAATGCGGGAGGCAAAGGCATTTCTGTCCTTTACCCTGCTTAGACTATTGCTAAGGGTCTAAACGCCATATCGTTATGACTTAGGTCGATTTAGACTTCGGTGATTGCTGAATGCTAAGCAATAAATCGCTGTTTGTTAAGTAATTTATTTCGAGTGATGGGTTTATGTAACATGCTTTTAGCATTAAGCTGGTGGAACTAAAAGGAATTTGGCTTGGAAATTTATCTCACCAGACCTTTGCTGTCGTTCGCTATAACTGAAAGTCAAATACGATAATGTCGTCTAATAAAGGTCTGAGTACTTGCTTAAGCGCAAGGTGCTCGGGATGAGGTAAATAGTTTTGTCGCCCAGCCTCGTCTGCAAAAGTCATCAGTACCGAATGCGTATATCCCTTATTTCGATACTCTGGGCTGTTGTTTACGCCCCATTCAACCGTAAGCACCCCAGTAACTTTTTGCGGCATCGCTTCAAATAAGGTTTGCAAGTGCTTAATCTGCGCCGTGTCTGCCGTGGCCAGGAACTTAATCAGCAATATATGCCGTATCATGATGTTCTCCTTCAAATGCCTATATCGGAGCGATAAACATTGAAATGATTCAACAATCTATCGCTCCGTTGAGCCATGCCGCTATAACCTAGAGGCTGAAACTAAGTCACTAATAAAAAGAATATTCAAATCAACCACCAGCCTATTTACGTTTAAATTGCTTATTGGTAAATCGGGTGGCGGCAAACTGGCTGTTTTTGGCACCTTTAAAACCACGATTACCGGCGCGACGACCATCACGACGACCTTCGGCAGGTACCAGATGGTGTAAGCCATTCCCAATTAACTTGGTTAAGCCCATGTTGGTTAAACCTTCCCGAATAATTGGCCAGTTCTTCTCATCATGATAACGCAGTAAAGCCTTATGCAAACGCCGCTGACGCCCTTTTTTAGCCACTGGAACTCGCTCGCTGCTATGGCTGATCTTGTGCAAAGGATTGCGCTCGGTATGATACATCGTGGTAGCATTGGCCAGCGGCGAAGGATAGAAATTTTGCACCTGATCTAAGCGAAACTTATTTTTCTTCAACCACAATGCAAGGGTGACCATGTCTTCATCTTTGGTTCCCGGATGAGCCGAAATAAAGTACGGGATAAGGTACTGCTTCTTCCCTGCTTCCTGTGAGTACTTATCAAATAACTCTTTAAATTTATAATAAGTTCCCATGCCCGGTTTCATCATCTTTGATAAGGGCCCTTCTTCGGTATGCTCAGGCGCAATTTTCAGATATCCACCCACATGGTGCAGTGCTAACTCTTTAATATAGCGCGGATCTTCAATAGCAATGTCGTACCGCACACCAGAAGCAATTAGGATTTTTTTGATCCCTTCAACCTTGCGAGCCCGCCGATATAGATCGATGGTCGGTTGGTGGTCGGTGTCCATATGATGGCAAATACTCGGATAAACGCAGGATAAGCGTCGACAAGTTTCTTCGGCCTTGGGGCTCTTGCAATTCAGCCGATACATGTTTGCTGTTGGTCCGCCTAAATCCGAAATAACCCCCGTAAAACCAGGAACTTGATCTCTGATCTGCTCGATCTCTTCAATGATCGAGTCTTCCGAGCGACTCTGAATAATTCGCCCTTCATGTTCGGTGATCGAACAGAAGGTACAGCCGCCGTAACAGCCCCGCATGATGTTGATGGAAAACTTAATCATGTCATAGGCTGGGATCTTCGCTTTGCCATAACTGGGATGTGGAATGCGTTGATAAGGCAGACCAAATACCCCGTCCATATCTTCAGTACTCAAAGGTAAAGCCGGTGGATTTAACCAGACAATCCGGTCGCCATGACGCTGCGCTAAAGCACGTGCACAACCGGGATTAGTTTCGAGGTGAAAAATACGCGAAGCATGAGCGTATAACACCGGGTTCACTTTCACCTGCTCGTAGGCCGGCAAGTTAATGTAAACTTCTTCCCAAGGCCGTTTCTTTTCCATCTGCACCACAATCGGCTTGGCTTGCTGTGGATCAATCGTTTCTACCGAATCATCTTGAGTAGAACAGCTTTCTTCAATCTCGGCATAAGGGCTAATAATCGGATCGATTTTACCGGGTTTATCCAAATGACTGGAATCTAAACCGCTCCAACCGGGCAGCGCTTGTTTACGAATAATCGCAGTACCACGCACATCGTTGAGCTCGGCGATAGCTTCGCCCTGACTCAAACGATAGGCCACTTCAACCAAGGGACGTTCGGCATTACCGTAAATCAATAGTTCAGCCTTGGCATCAAACAAAACCGAGCGACGCACTTTGTCAGACCAATAATCATAATGGGCAATTCGTCGTAAGCTGGCTTCAATACCACCTAAGATCACCGGCACATCTTTATAGGCTTCTTTACAGCGCTGTGAATACACAATTACCGCCCGATCGGGTCGTTTGCCACCTTCATTGTTTGGCGTGTAGGCATCGTCATGGCGTAATTTACGATCGGCTGTATAACGATTAATCATCGAGTCCATATTGCCGGCCGTCACCCCAAAAAACAGATTGGGTTTACCAAGGCGCATAAAATCATTTTTGTTGGTCCATTCGGGCTGCGCAATAATGCCGACCCGAAACCCCTTGGCTTCCAGCATTCGACCAATCACCGCCATACCAAAACTGGGGTGATCAACATAAGCATCGCCAGTCACGAGTATCACATCGCAACTATCCCAACCTAAAGCTTTCATCTCTTTGCGCGACATCGGCAAAAACGGCGCAGCCTTACGCTGACGATTCACGCAGCTTTCAGGTTTAAATAGGGTTTCAGCGGTGTGCATAGGCTTAAGGTCTCGAAAATGAAGGCCGCATATTATATACGTATTCACCAAGCTAAGGAAACGGATTAACACCAAATTAACAAACTAACTTTTTATCTGCCTGTTGGTTAGCTAGCTTAAACACTAAATAACAGCTAACATTTCTTTGTAATTTAAATAGTTAAGCAAAGCGAGAGGCCTTCGGCCCAAATTCACAATATATACCATTGGTGATAGCGCTTTTGGTTTAGATCAATCGTATGGCCAAACAGATTGCAACGCTTAGTAAAAAACGCTGCTTACCGAGCCTTAGGGAGATAACGACTGCTCGATGAAAAAAGCGCTTACTGGGCGATGTTCGCAGCCAACCCTTGGTCCTCAATTCAATTTATTTGGAAAAGAACAAGCACATGGACGCGACTAAATTTTTAGTAAAGTTAATCATCATGGCATTCGCTGGCCTGGTATTTTTTGGTTGTGCACAGCGTCCCGACCCCGCACTTATCGCCCAATACAAACAAGCGAGCTACGCACTAATTGCGCCAGATGAGCTGTCCAATAAACAAAGTATCATGCAACTTCAGAGCTACCAGCCGGGTAAAAATGGCATTGCGATATTACCTGATGGGGTGAGTGCGCTGGCCGCACGAATAGCCCTCATCGAAAAGGCTCAGTTATCGATAGATGCCCAATACTATATGATTAAGGAAGATCTAACGGGGGCAATTTTTCTGGGTCATTTGTTAAAAGCTGCGGAGCGAGGGGTACGGGTGCGCTTGCTCATGGACGACATTAACACCAATAACTACGACGATATGCTCAAAGCCATTACGATGCACCCGAATATCGAAGTGAGAATATTCAATCCCTTCTATAATCGACGCTTTCGCGTGACCAATATGCTGGGAGATTTTCAGCGTTTAAATAGCCGGATGCACAATAAATCATTAACCATCGATGGCTTGATCAGTGTGGTTGGTGGTCGAAATATTGGCGATGAGTATTTTAGCGCGCGGGATGACCTCGACTTTGCCGACATCGACGCCATGGCTTTTGGGCCGGTGGTTCAGCAGGTGAGCCAAGCCTTCGACTTGTACTGGAATGATCGACGTAGCTACCCGATGGAAGCCCTCAACCTTAAATCGGTCGACCAAGATGCCCAATTACGACGTTTAGAACAACAATTATTCAGCCAAAGCCTTAAGCCGCTGCTACAGGCGCATACTCGCTATCAACAGCTAATTAGCAACCATTCTTTACGCGATGTACTGTATTGGTGTGACGCTGAATTATTCGTCGACCATCCCGATAAAAACCCCGATTTTGCGCAAGATGTTGCTAGCAATCTGGCACAAGTATTGGGTCGGGCTAAACAAACTATCCTGCTTAGTTCGCCATATTTTGTACCCGGAGTAGCAGGTAGCCAAGGTTTGTCCGCTATAGCCAAAAGCGGCGTAGATGTGAGTGTGATTACCAATTCTTTAGCCGCAACCGATGTCGCAGCGGTGCATGCCGGATATAAAAACTACCGCCAGCAACTGCTGGAAGCAAACGTGTTTATTTATGAAATAAAACCCGATGCAAAGCAACGTCAACGGCTTGCTTTTTTCGGTAAGGGGGCCTCTCGAGCCAGCTTACATAGCAAGTTGTTTGTTATCGATCAGGAAAAATTATTTATCGGCTCCTTTAATTGGGATCCTCGCTCCATCAATTTAAACACCGAAATGGGCTTGTTACTAAGCTGCCCTAATTTGGCGGACAAGGTCACCCAACAAATACGTGATAATCTGGATTATAAAAGTTATCAAGTTCAGCTCGATAGTAATCATCGGCTACGCTGGCGCGAAAAATTACGCAATCAAACCGAGATTATTTACAGCCAAGAACCGAAAGCCACCCTATGGCGGAAATTTCAAGCCTGGTTGGTGGGTTTGTTGCCACTGGAAGATCAACTGTAATCGCTCGCAAACGAGCCATATTGGATAATTATTTGCGGGGTGAATAGTGATGTTACGACGATAAATACTGTCGCTCGCGAGGCACGCCTCGCAACAAGCTGGTTATTGTTGAGCCACCAGCTTGCGCGACACTTTAAGCCGCTTCGTCTTAGTGGTGGTGACCACAACCGCCAGCCGCATGAACGTGCCCATGGGCCAGTTCTTCTTCGGTGGCCTTACGCGTTTCAACCACTTCGATACTAAACGCTAAATCAATACCAGATAAAGGATGGTTACCATCAACAATGACTTCATCATCTTCGATACCAATAATAATCACCGATTGCTCACCTTCATCGGTCGTAGCTCGGAACTGCATGCCAACTTCCACTTCAACTTCGCCGAACATTGATTTAGGCACGGCTTGCACAAGGTTATCATTACGCTCACCATAACCGTCTGCGGCAGCGATCTCTGCGTCAAACTTATCGCCAACTTTTTTACCAAGTAGCGCGTTTTCTAGACCTGGTACGAGTTGACCTTGACCAACAATCACTGCCAGTGGTTCTTTACCTTCAGAGGTGTCTAATTGCTCACCGTTTGCATGTACCGTGTATTCGATTATGGCAACATCGTCTTTTGCGATAGTCATCAATGATTCCTCAATTTATGGGTTGTGGCGATGCCACGAAACCGCCAATTCTAAAGCTTTGGCTTACAAAATGCCACGCTAACGGCTTAATCCGTACTTCCAGTTGCGATAATCAAGCTATAAACCCTTGTAGTACTGCTTAATTTGAGTCGGGCTTATATGGCTATGTAATGTTTGATCTGCGTTTGGCTCTGCATTTAATAAACTGACAAACTCGGCGATTAAAGCTTGCTTAGTAAGGTGCGCCGCTATCCTTGTCTGATTTTTCACATCTCTAAGATCAACTAAGACGTCGCTAAATATGCCAGGCAATTTTGTTAAGATCTCACTGTTTAAGAAATGTTGCTGACTATACAAACTATTATGCTCACCAGCCTTTTTACTAATCACATATTCAGCGTCTTTCAAATTAATAATCGAGCTTGTTTTTACGCACTTACGTAAACACTTATGATCAACTTGAGTTTTCTTACAACCAACCACTTGCTGAAATAAACACTGACGGCTGGTCAACATCTTGATTGGATGGTAAATGCTGTAAAAGCAACGAAAGCCTTGCGGTGCTTTTAATTGGCGCATTTGTCCGGCATTAAGTTCGTTACTCACAAATGCGCCAACGCAGCCCCCCTGCTGTTGAAGGGCCTGCATCGCCCATGAATTTGCTGTATTCAACTGTGGCCCGGCAATCCAGTTGAGCCCTAATTGTTGTGCCAAAGCGCCGATCCCACTATTGTTGGTCACCAACAGTTTCGGTTGAACCACCCTTAAAAACTCCCCCGCAGCTTGGTAATGCTCACCGATTAAGATTGCAGGAAACCAGGCCTTAAGCCTTGGTTTAGCTTGGAATAATGCAATGCTGTCATCAAGAGAATCAGCGAAGGCATTTGGTAAGTGCCAATATAAATCTACCTCTTCTATTTCAGCCAACTCAAGATCATTATGATCATCAACCAAAACCGCAAGTCGAGGCACAGTTATTGGTTTGTCGGCGCTTGCCACAACGGAACAACTCAATGCAGATGGATCAAGCACTTTTACCTTTGGCGGCTGCCGAAGTACCAATTGATCAAACTGTTGCTTGAGCGCAAATAACGATTTGACCGAAATAGCCAACCCAAGGGAAACTTCGCTCACATCAAGCGCTGCTAGGCAATAGCCCCGATTGTTGATAGTAAATAAATCTTGCAGTCGTTGGGTCGACAAACCCTGTGAGTTAGCTGTCTGCAAATTTTCTTCGCTGCAGAGAATAAATTGTTGCGAGCCGCAGTGAGCGATTAATTTGAGTGGTTGAGCAAGCTTAGCAATCAGCTTAATTTTTACCGGGATTTGGCTGATGCTTAAGCGGTCAATCACCTGCTGCATGTTTGCAATGAGCGCGCTATTATCATCATATAGCGACTGTTTTAACACTTGCCGTGCCGACTCGCTCAGTGCAGATTGTTGCTGAGAAAAATGTTGTAGTGCATGATTCCGAGAGTTATCAATATACATCTGTTGGCTAAGCTTGCCCTTTAAATAACCGTTACTAAAATCACGATTAAACACCTTATACAAAGGCGTGCTGTCGCTTAACAACGGCTGACTCTGATAGTAGCGGTCTAACTGCTGGCGCCATTGTCCAACGACTGTGTATACGTAATGCGCTTGTTTCATGCGCCCTTCCACTTTTAAGGAATAAACACCAGCATCGGCCAAAGCCTGAAGATCATGAAAAGCAGAATTATCTTTTAGGTTTAACGGAAAGTCTTTGCCCATTTGGGTAGTTTGGTATTGATCGCGACAAGGCTGACTACAGCGGCCGCGATTTCCAGAACAACCGTTACGTACCGAACTGATGTAACATAGTCCGGAAAAGCCAATGCAATAGGAACCATGTACAAATACTTCCATCAGTACATTGTGTTGATGTCCGTAGTCTGCCAATAATTTAATTTCTTCAATATTGAGTTCTCGAGCAAGATTTACACGACTCACCCCAAGTTTGTTCAACAAACTAATTTGCCCAATGTTATGGGTATTTAGTTGGGTTGAAGCATGCGCGTCCAGGCTGGGAAAATGTTGCTTAACCATATGCAACAAGCCCAAGTCTTGCGCGATAATGCCGTCAATCGCGATGTTCACCAAACGATTGAGTAAGCGAGTCATCGTAGGCAGTTCGCTCTCTAATAAAATAATATTTAGTGCGACAAAAATTTTACAATTTTGCTGATGTGCCAAAATGCACAGATCATCAAGCTGATCCAGTGAGATGTTGCTTGCTCGACTCCGAGCATTGAACTTCTCCAAGCCTAAATAAACCGCATCGGCCCCAGCTGCGATAGCAGCCTTTACCGAGCCAAGATCTCCTCCAGGAGCCAACAATTCAAACTGAGATTTCATAAGCACAAACTTTACACGACTCGTCAGGATCAAAGCCGTGCATTCTACCGATTGCTCAGCGCAAAGGGATAACTAAGCGCCACAAGTTTAATTTGAATCAAATAAAATTTTAATTAATAAAAACATGATTAATACTGAACCTAGTCCCAAGCACTCCCCACTTCCTGCAAAAATAATCGCTTAAAATAAGCCAGCCTTGAGCATGATTAATCCAAAACCAATTTGCAAATGATAATCATTATCATCTATAGTAGTGTGGTTATTTACCTAAAAGGAAACAGTCATGGCACTTCGGTTTTGGCTCACGAGTTCAATTTTGTTGTTTGCAATTGGTGTTCCTTACACCGCACACGCTAAGTTCAAAGTTGTCACCACTTTCACCATTATTCAAGACATTGCTCAGAACGTCGCCGGAACAAATGCAGATGTGCTATCGATAACCAAAGCGGGCGCAGAAATTCACGATTATCAACCAACACCCAAAGACATAGTTAAAGCACAAGCGGCCGATCTTATTTTGTGGAATGGCTTAAACCTTGAGCGTTGGTTTAAACAGTTTTTTAGTAACATGCCTACAAAGCCGTCAGTGGTGGTTACAGAGGGGATCGAACCGATCTCTATTTATGCAGGTCCCTATCAAGGAAAGCCCAATCCACACGCATGGATGTCGACCCAAAATGCATTGATATACATTGAAAATATCCGCAAAGCCTTGGTGAAATATGATCCCCAAAATGCTGCCAGTTATAACCGTAACGCTAAGAATTACGCCCTACAGATCAGCCAGCTAGAACAAACAATCAAACAGAGTTTTACAACTCTTCCGGTAAGCCAAAAATGGTTAGCCACCAGCGAAGGCGCGTTTAGCTACCTAGCAAGAGATTTAGCGTTCAATGAAACCTATTTATGGCCAATCAATGCCGATAGACAGGGAACTCCCAAACAAGTAAAACGATTAATCGAAACCATTAGGCAACACCACATCCCGGTGATATTTAGCGAAAGTACTATTTCGGACCGAGCAGCCAAGCAAGTGGCCCGCGAAACCGGGATCCACTACGGCGGAGTACTTTATGTGGATTCACTGTCTGAAAAAGGCGGCCCGGTTGCAAATTATATCGATTTATTACGCGTGACCACCAGCACCATTAAACGGGGGTTTGATTTATGAGTAAAGCTGTCAGCATTCAGGCCCAAGAGGTCAGCGTGATTTACAATAATGGGTTTACCGCAATCCAAGATGTGAGCTTTGATTTATCTGGGGGAACCATATGCGCTTTAGTTGGGGTCAATGGTGGCGGTAAGTCCACGCTATTTAAAAGCATAATGGGCTTGGTAAAATTAACCAGCGGCAAAATACTTTTATCCGGTATGTCCACCCAACAAGCCTTAAAAAGTAACTTAGTCTCCTATGTGCCACAATCCGAAGACATTGATTGGGATTTTCCAATTTTGGTTAAAGATGTGGTGATGCAAGGGCGCTATGGGTATATGGGCTGGTTAAAACGACCCACAAAAAAAGACCATGCAATTGTCGACCAAGCGATGCAGCGAATGGGCATTGCTGAATTAGCCACCCGACAGATCGGCGAGTTGTCAGGCGGCCAAAAGAAACGCGTGTTTTTAGCTCGGGCATTGAGCCAGCAAAGCCGCATCATGCTGCTTGATGAACCATTTACCGGCGTCGATTTCAATACCGAAAATGCAATTATGGATTTACTTAAGTCTCTAAAAAAGCAAGGCTATTTGATTCTCGTATCGACCCATAACTTAGGTAACGTGGCCGACTATTGTAATGATGTGATATTGATCAATCGCAGTGTGGTCGCAACGGGTACGGTAGAAACTACCTTTACCCAACAAAACCTTGCTGCAACCTTCGGTGGCGTGCTCAAACAGATGGGTATTTCTGGTTCAGACCTGCATAAGGACGACGACCAACGTACCGTAACGATTATTTCTGACCATGAAAAACCAGCGGTATTTTATGGGAGTAAAACCGAACACAGCCAACTGTTAACAGAAACCAGCAGGCAAGATTATGATTGAGTATTTGTTGGAACCTTTCAGTTATCAATATATGAATAATGCACTACTCGCAGGTGCATTAGTGGGCTCAGTCTGCGCATTTTTATCCACTTACTTGGTGCTGAAGGGCTGGTCGCTAATTGGTGATGCCCTATCCCACTCTGTCGTGCCAGGTGTTGCGGTGGCTTACACTCTTCACCTGCCGCTTGCTGTGGGCGCATTTTTTGCTGGTTTCTTAGCCGCTGGCAGTATGGCGATCATTAAACAGCTTTCCCATCTAAAAGAAGACGCCATTATTGGTTTAGTGTTCACCAGTTTCTTCGCCTTAGGCTTGTTAATTATTTCGCTAAATCCAACCTCAATTAATATTCAAGCGGTGATCTTTGGCAACATCTTAATGATTACCCAGAGCGAGCTACTGCAAATACTCATTATTTCCGTCTCAACCTTTGTCATTATCGGCTTGTTTTGGAAACCCTTATTATTAGTTTTTTTTGATGAAAACCAAGCGGCCACCACCGGTATCTCTGCCCGTGGATTCAAACTGCTATTTTTTGTTCTGTTAAGTGCTTGCACCGTTGCCTCTTTACAGGCTGTTGGCGCGCTACTGGTGATCGCCATGGTGATCATCCCTGGCGCCTCCGCCTATCTCTTGAGCGATAGATTTGGAGTAATGCTGATTATTTCTACGCTGTTTGGTCTGGTCACCAGTTTAGTTGGAGTGTACCTCAGTTATTTTTGGGATACCTCCACTGGCGGCTTAATCGTGTTGAGTCAAGTGAGCATTTTTGCCACAGCGTTATTGTTCGCCCCCAAGTACGGACTGCTCAACAGCCATCACCGACAAGCTCGGTCGCTAAACAAATTACTGTCAGGAATTAAACATGCTTAATATGCTGATAGAGCCACTGCAATATCAATTCATGCAGCACGCCTTATTCACCGGGCTGGTCGTCAGCCTGGTTTGTGCTTTGCTTTCTTGTTTCTTAGTTCTGAAGGGCTGGGCGTTAATGGGAGATGCAATATCTCACGCAGTACTCCCCGGCGTAGTGATAGCCTATTGCTTAAGCATTCCACTTTTAATCGGCGCATTCATCTCTGGCTTTAGTTGCGCCCTATTAACTGGTTATATAAAACAACGCAGTCGAATCAAAGAAGATACTGTGATGGGGGTTGTCTTCTCCAGTATGTTTGCCCTTGGCTTAGTCCTATTTACCCAAGTAGAAACAGACCAACACCTAATGCATGTATTATTTGGCAATATCTTAGGCATATCAAAAAACCTGATGCTACAAACCATCACCATTTGTTCAGTGGTATTGCTGTGTACGCTCTGGTTCCGTAAAGATTTAAAATTATATTGTTTTGACAAAAGTCATGCTCGGGTGGTCGGCTTAAATACTAACTTTCTTTATTACTTATTGTTGGTTCTTATGGCGATGACCACGGTGGCAGCCATTCAAGTGGTTGGCATTGTATTGGTGGTTGCGATGTTGGTTGGACCCGGGGTGATTGCATTAATTCTTAGCAAACGCTTTGAACAAATGCTAATCATCGCTTGTCTGGTTGCGAGCTGTTCGACTTTTATGGGAGTCTTAATTAGCTACCATATTGATGGTTCAACTAGCGCCTGTATCGTCTTGTTTCAAGCGCTCGTGTTCATCTGTGCTTTTAGCTACAAGAGCCTGTATAACAAAGGCAAGCGACGCGCGGCGAAACTAGCCTCGCAGCCAAAAACCGTACTTTCATCGACTCAGCCCTAAACACGCCCATGGTGTCAGCGCTTTGCTGGCACCGACTTATTCATCAAACTGGCGATTGCGACTATGCTGCAACACCTGATACATATAGAGAACAATGGCTAAGTTAAGCAGTAGCACCACCACACTTAAAAGGTTCTGTTGGGTCAACAGCTCATAGATTTCAAAGGGAAGGTAAATCGCACCACTTAGTAAAGCGAACCATTCGGTCCACACAAAGCCATGCCATAAACCATAGGCTTCGATAAATCGAACCATGGTATAAACCAGCGAGCCAATTAAAACCAGATACAAGTTTTGTTCAGTCACTAAACTTGCGTCATGTAATAAAATACTCGCGAAGTGACTTGCAGGGTTAAAATGCAAATGTTCTAACAGCCTTAATAAAACCTGCTGTAAATTTTCACCCGCCAGTTGAAATAGTCCTAAAGCCACAATGAACGACAAGCCCCCCTTGCAGGCTTCTAACATTGCCACGGCTCGTAAGCCTTTCTTTATTTTTAGCATAACGACTCTTTCATGGCAGGGGCTGATGAATTTGCCTTCTTAGCAGCATACGACAGAAGACGAATTGAGCACAGCGCCAGCTGCGGGCTTCAACTTCGCGGTGATATTCACGCAGCAGCTTAGCACTCAAAGTAAATACCTCGCAACTACCTTTGAACAAACACCACCGAAGGTCTGCGTTGCTCAACGCGGCACCTTAAAATGCTTCACCAGTATTCATCGTGGCACGGCACTCTGCAAACGCCTAAACCTCACTGTCAAATTTCAATGATTGACATTAACTATTAGTATTTCCTCAAGCTTATCCCCTAAGAACGACTATATTGATCAATTAAGCTCTGTCGCTTATGTCTTACTATATAAAGCATAAAATAATCGGATTAAAGAGCGCGTGCTAAATGTAAGCCAATCGCGCGCTCACTTTTGGAGTCAATGGATATGTTTTTTAGAAAAAGGATTTTCGCTAAACAAGAGCAAACCGAGGTGTCGGTGAGCATCACCCGCGCCATAAACAGTCAGCAACTCAAACTCGCAGAATTGAAAGATTTTGAGTTAGAGGGAGGCACTGCATTGGTACTCGCTTTTGTATCACCCCACTGCAATTTTGCAGAAGTGAACCGACAGCTGAAAACAGCGCTGCCTTTTGCCGATCATATTATTGCGGTGATGACAGCCGGTGAGTTAGGCGGCGGACGTACAAAACTGTATCATGAGACCCCGCAAACTTGGGATGGGATGGTATTGCATGCATTCTCACGTAAAATATTAAGCGATGTATCGATCCACCGTATTACACTCAAGGCCACAAGTGCGCATGCCACCGATGATAGTGCCGAACGTCGAATTAAGCATATCCTCGGCGAACTGAAAGCGATTCAGTTACCCTTTCAAGTGGAAAGTCGAGACACCCTTGCCCTCACCTATTTTGATGGCTTAGCTGGCAGCGAAGACTTTTTCACCCAAGCCCTTTATCGCAGCCAACGTTTCCCCTTAGTGCCGAACGTCGAATTAAGCATATCCTCGGCGAACTGAAAGCGATTCAGTTACCCTTTCAAGTGGAAAGTCGAGACACCCTTGCCCTCACCTATTTTGATGGCTTAGCTGGCAGCGAAGACTTTTTCACCCAAGCCCTTTATCGCAGCCAACGTTTCCCCTGTTACTTCATTGGTGGCAGCGCTGGCGGAAAACTGGACTTCAAACAAGCCGAAGTCGGTTTAGATGGCCAGGTACTCAGCGAGCAAGCAATTGTTGGTTTTTGTAAAGTTGCCCCCGCTTATCGTTACGGCATCATGAAGAGTCACAACTTTGAAGCCACGGGTCATGGCTTCGACGTGGCCGAATTCGACCCATTTACTCGCGTATTACATTCGGTGTTAGACGACAAGATGCAACTCCGCAGCCCGGTCGATTGCCTCAGTGAGCATTTTCATTGCAGCGCAGAGCAAGTCGAGCAGCAACTCAATAAACACTCCTTTGGTATTCAGATCAACAAGGAATTATTTATTCGCTCGGTTGCGGCAATCAACGCGGATGGTAGCATTCGTTTCTTTAGTGATTTTAGTTTTGGCGACCGTTTATTATTGGTCAAAGCAAAAGACTTTAACCAATCGACTCAGCGTGACTATCAGCAATTTATGCGGGGTAAACCTAACAAGCCGCTGGCGATGATCGCCAACGACTGTATTTTACGACGGCTCAACAATGGCTCCAGTCTAAATCAAGCCAATAGTTTTGATGGGATCTGCCTATCGGGATTTTCCACTTTTGGTGAGTTTTTAGGCTTACACCAAAATCAAACCATTACCGCCGTTGCTTTCTTCAAAGTAGATGACCATAGCCAGTTTAGTGACGAATATGCCGACAACTACCCCTTTTATTTAGCGTCTTTTAACAATTATTACTTACGCTCGAAATTGGTGAGTACCCAGAAGATAAATACTTTGCAAGCCGATGTAATTCAGCACATGAGTAAAATTCACCCCTTGTTACAATCGGCAACCGCACAACTGCAGCAGGGCTCGAGCCAAACTGCAGACTCCGCCCAACAGCTGCGAACTTTAGGCGAACAATTTGCTACGTTTATTCATCAACAGAGCCAACGCCAAGAATTGATGGAAGGTGTAAGCACCCTTAAAAATAACGCCGATAAAATCGTTAACATTATTCAATCAATCAGCGGGATTGCCGATCAAACTAACCTACTGGCACTAAATGCAGCCATCGAAGCGGCACGTGCCGGAGAAGCAGGCCGCGGATTTGCGGTAGTGGCCGATGAAGTACGTCAATTATCCAAACGTACCCAAACCAGCGTTCATGAAACTGGCGAGACGATTAAAGAAGTAACCCAGTCGATTAACCATATCACCCATGGGATAGACAGTATCGACACCGTTTTAAGTGATATAGAGCTTGGTTCTCAATCTTTTAGCAACGAACTGACAACGCTTTCAGATAACTCGCAAAATGCGGCCTTAAGCGCCGAACGAGATATCCAGCAGGCGCAAGATGCTCAGCAAAGCATTACTTTAATCGAAGAAGAAAGTCAGCTGATCGATCAACTCAGCCAAATCGCCATCCGGCAGAGAAAGTAAGTAATACTGATCTGATTCATTATATGATCAACTTATTGCACAAAATAAATCTGCTAATAACCCGGCATGAAGAGCAGTAATGAGCGGCTCTAATGGCAAGATACATAACTTAGTTAGTGGTGGTTTACAGCCACGAGCAACAAATAATGAGTTAGAACAGTATAAAAGCCCAAGCGTCTGAAGCAAAAACGTTTGGGCTTTGTTCCACGATTATGCTTATAAACTACGTTAACTAATAACTGGGACTTCAAAACCAGATTGGCTTCTAATATCGAGATATAGTCAGCTAACGACTAACATTGCTGCGCCCACATGCTTCAAGATATCAACTACGCCAATTGCACACTCAGCATCGATTCCAGAGGAGGCTATGCTCTTCACTTTCTGGTGAATAAGCAACACATCCTGATGCCGGTTCTCGAGGGGGCAGGTTGCGGGGGTTTATTTCCAATGGCTCCAATTGCTAACCGAGTCACTGGCAATACAATTCCCTGGCGTGGACAAAACCTATCCTTACCAAATGTCGAGTGGGACGAGCTGTTTTTTTTACATGGAGATGCCTGGAAGAAACCATGGCGCGTCCTCAACAAAAATAAAAGCACCATTCAATTAGTTTTAGAGTCGCATATTAGCCCGCAAATTGATTATTTAGCGATGCTTAGCTATCAATTATCCGAGTCATCCTTAGCGGTGACGCTTCGGGTGACAAATCAATCTGCAAATGCGTTCCCATTTAATATCGGTCTTCACCCATTTTTCTCCGCCAATGATAAAACTGAACTGTGTTTGTTGCATCAAGGATATTGGCCTGAGGGTGAGCATCACCTCCCCATGGCTTACCAAGAACGCGTCGCAACACAATATGATTTCAGAACAAAAAAAGCGTTGTTGAAAGGATGGTTGAATCACTGTTATAGAGTCTCAGCCCCGGCAACAACCCTGTTTCGTCCGGATCTCGGTTATCGTATCGTGATTACCTATAACACCCACTATATAACACTGTATCAACCTTCAATAAGCGATGGCTATATCTGTATCGAGCCACAGGCTTACCCCATCGATGCTCACCATCAGATCATAATGCCAGAAATAGAGCCCAAAGCCTGCCAGGAGGTTAAAATGACCATCAAGGTATTGCCACTCTAGGGCCATGTTGAGCTTTTGGGGCTATTTTTAAGCCTTACGGTTGGTGCGTTTTATAATAAAGATGAGATGTATAAAACCACTAAAAGTCTTCCAAGATTTTTTCGATAAACAAGTAGCCTATTCCCTTGAGTAACTCTGTATCACTCAAATCTCCAAATCGAATACTGGCTTTTTGTTCTTTAACCGAGGCTACATTGTCTTCAAAAGGATTGAAATGAGCTTGGTCCTTAACCTGAGCTAACCACTGCTCACCTAATTTTCTGGCTTCGCCATAAATGACGATATCATTCACACTCATCGTGACCAAAAAATTATAAATACTGATCCCCAATGTGCTTGCCGCTTTATTACAGACGCGGCGAACCAGCGGATCGTTTTCAAAATACCGTTGAACCGCTTGCTCAAATTCCAGCTCATCGAACTGGTACAACTCGTCAGAAAATCGGTTTTTTATTTGTTTTCTAATATCTGCCAACATGGCTTTAGTTGACGATATGGTTTCCAGACATCCGTAGCGACCGCAGCCACATTTTCGACCATCTTGATCGATGATTGAATGGCCTATCTGTCCGCTGCCATAAAGTGGCCCTCTAAATATTTGATCATCAATCAAAAATGAAGAACCAATCCCATAATCGACATTAATCACGCAAAAATCACGAATATGCTCGGGATTGGTCCACTTCTCCGCCAGAGCCAGCATCACACAGTCGTTATCAACCGCCACTTGGGTCTCTAATTCAGCTTCGAGAATATACTTAAAATCAATCGGACTATCCCAAGGTGCTTGGGGCATAAACATTGAAGTGCCAGCATGGACGTCTACCTGACCATGCAGTGCCAAAGCAATTTTTAATTTACCAACCGCAGCCGCGTTAACGCACTGCCGATAAGCCTTAATCACCAACTGCACCAACTCTTCGGGAATAGCAGGCGCTATATGCCACTCACGCAGCTCAAGTAGCAACTCCATTTTACCGTTAACCACTAACGCTGATATTTTACTGGGCGTGATGTGTATACAAATGATTGGACTGGATTTGTGAGATATTTGATACACACCGCTAGAGTTACCTCTTCCGATATGCTCGGTATGCACATGCTCTACCCAGCCCCTGTCTTCCAAAAACAGTAAAATTTTACTAATGGCAGGTATACTCAATTCAAGTAAGCGAGACAGACGTGACTTACTTAATTGTTGGTACTGAAAAAGGAGCCTAATAATCAACTTTGCGTTATAAGTTCTCACCGACTGATTATTCATGCCTTTCAGCATTTTAGACTCCTTGCTCATCCACTAAATAAGTTACCCTCTTTCGGCTAATCGTTGACGATATTGGTCTGCGCCAACTGCAAGCAACAAAATACCACCGCGTACTAAGTATTGGTAAAACGAGTCAATATTAAGCAGGTTCAGTGCATTTTCCACCGTTCCCATAATAAGTACCCCGACCGCAACCCCAACAATACTGGCCTTCCCGCCGTTTAGCGATACACCGCCCAGCACGCAAGCCGATATCACACTCAGCTCAAAACCTAAGGATGCGTTGGGTTGGCCACTGGTAATACGCGACGCCAGTATGACACCTGCAATGGCACAAATTGCCCCTTGTATCGCAAAATTGGCAATTCGAACTTTATCAACATCCACCCCGGCGAGTTTTGCCGCATCAGCATTCCCACCCACTGCTAAAGCATTTCGTCCATAAGCGGTATTTTTCAGCAAGAAGCCAAATACAATAAAGCACAATATAGTGATCACAATTGGCGTTGGTACTCCCAGAACCGTCGACTGGCCTAACATAAAGAAGTTCATGTTAACCACGCCTACCGCATTCCCACCGGAGATAATATAAGCGCCGCCGCGGACAATTTCCATCATCGCTAAGGTTGCAATAAGCGCATTCACCCGAACTTTAGTCACAAAAATACCATTCATGAGACCTATGAAAATACCCGCGACAAGCGCACCAAAAATCCCCAAGATAAAGCTATCGCTTGCGTTCACAATGAGTGCCGCCAATACGCCGTAAAATGCGACCTGAGAGCCCACCGATAGATCAAAATCTTTCGATGCGAGGCAGAACATCATCGTACAGGCCACCATGCCAATTTGTGAAATTGAAAGCCCAAGGCCCACCATATTCCTCAGTGAGAAAAAATAAGGGACAAATATTGCCAGTGCAATAAACAACAATATGTACACCACAATAATATTGAAGTTCTCACTACTGCGGATCAACGACCAAGTTGAGGTTTTTGCCGGGCTAGATAGATCGATCTGGGCCGTTTTATTTAAAGCGGTCATGCGCTCATCTCCTGTTCAGGGAAAGCTTTAGAAAGAATGCTTTCTTCTTGATATTCTTCACGTTTAAATTGGGCCGATATCTGATTTTCTCGCATCACATACAAGCGATCAGTAATGCCCATAATCTCGGGTAACTCGCTGGAAATCACAATAATCGATATTCCCTTGTTCGCTAATTCGTATAACACGTTATAAATTTGGTTCTTTGCCGAGACATCAATGCCCCGCGTTGGCTCATCGACAATCAATACATTGATACTGGGCTCTGCCAACCAACGGGCAAGGATCACTTTTTGCTGGTTCCCACCGGATAAAAACTGGATCTCTTTCTCTAAAGATGGCGTTTTAATATCCAGCCGTTTTACAAAGCGTTCCGCTTCCGACAACTCTTTAGCAAGATTGAGGATACCACCGAACCGCCAGAAGTTTCGGCGACTACTGACAGTGATGTTCTCCCAAACCGAACGAAAGGTGATATTGCCCTCTTTTTTGCGATCTTCAGAGCAATACAAGATCCCCTTTTGAATCGCCTTTTTAGGCGTTAACGACGGCAGCTTACAATGATTGAATGAAGCACTGATCTGCTGACTCGATATCGCGCCAATGATCGACTTCATCAATTCGGTACGGCCCGAACCAACCAAGCCAAAAAAACCTAGAATTTCACTTTTACGAACATTAAATTCAACGCTTTGAGGAAACTGATGGCTATGAATGCTGTCCAGCGAAAAATTAATTGCTCCGAGTTCTCTTGGGGAATAGTTATACATATCGCCCAAGTTACGGCCGATCATTTTCTCAATAATGGTTTTGCGATCAATTTGTTTCAAATCGTCATAAGAAATCACATGCTTCCCGTCTTTCATCACGGTGCACGAACTACATAAGTCGAATATCTCCGCCATTCGGTGTGAGATATAAATCAGGATCCGACCTTCGGCTTGTAACTGGCGGATCACTCTAAACAGAACTTTGGTTTCGGCCGACGACAAACTGCTGGTCGGTTCGTCTAATGCAATAATATTGGCATTTAATATCAACGCTTTGGCTATCTCCACCATTTGTTGCTGACCCATCGATAGCCCACTCACTTTATCTTTGGAAGAAAAGCTCAAGCCAAGGCTTTGCAACTGAATGTCGGCCTGTTGATTCATCTTTTTCCAATCAATTTTTCCCCGATGTGACGGAAAGCGACCCAAAAAAATATTCTCTGCAACACTCAGTTCTGGAACCAATTGCAGCTCTTGATGAATAATAGCGATACCGCCTTTAATCGCTTCACTGGGAGAACGAAAGTTGACGCTTTGGCCGTTGATGGCCACATGTCCCGAGCTCGCTGGGTAAATTCCCCCAAGTACTTTCATCAAGGTACTTTTGCCAGCGCCGTTAGCACCGATAAGACCGTGAACTTCGCCATGGCCTATCGAGAAACTAATGGCGTCGAGGGCTTTCACTCCGGGAAAGTTTTTAGATACATCGCAAAATTCGAGTTTGTTATTCATTCACACAATCCTTGATGAAATCGGGGTGAAACACCCCGAACATTGTACAATTACAAACCTAAACTTTTACGCACTTGTTGATAGTTATCTCGGGTTGCCAGATACCCTGAGGTATAAATTAACTTCTCAGGCTCGACTCCATTGGCGATCCAGTTATACATATTGATCGAGGTTTGATAGCCATGTGCTTTGGCACTTAAAATAATGGTCCCGTAGAATCCGGTAGAAACAGGCTTGCGGAATTCATTAATCGCTTCTTCGGTACCGTTAATACCAACACCAATAATGTCCGATGAAGCAATTCCGTTCCCTTCTAAGGCCCGAACGCCACCGATCACCACTTGATCATTCATGCCATAGACAATCCATTTTTTAAATTGGCCTTTCTGGGTGATTAAACTATTCGCGGCATTAAATGCTTGTTCGGTATTATCGAGTCGATGCGGTGCTTCAAACATATTGGCGGCTGGGTAATTTGCCTCGTTTAAAACATCAGTCGCCCCTTTGGTTCGTTGGTAAGCCGTTGGTAGCTGTTTGTAGGTGAGTGCCATCGCCGCCACTTCGTTGCGGTCCCAGCCACGCGCATCTATTTCTGCCAATAAAGCGTCCCCCACTTCACGTCCGATGTTATAAGCAGAAATCCCCATATGAACCACATCTTCAATGGGATTACCTTTGCCATCAATCAGTCGGTCATCCACCGACATTAACTTGAGTCCGTTTCTGTTGGCAGCAGCAACAACGGCAGGGCCTAATTTTACATTAGGGACACACACAATCACCCCATCAGCCTGTTGAGTGCCTAAGTTGTCCAACGCCGACATCAATTTTTGACCATCTTGCGCGCCAATTTTAATTAACTCGAAGCCTTTTTCTTTGGCCGCTACCTCTGCAAACTTCCATTCATCTTGGAACCAGCCTGCTTCGGGTTGTTTAACAATAAAACCAATTTTCTTTTTCGCTTCGGCAGCTGCGCCTAAAGACATAGAGCAAAGCGATGCAGTTAGTAATGCGGTACCAATTTTTTTGTAGAGTATATTCATAATTTGACCTATTTTAATCACCCAAAATGGTAATGCGTTCAGCCCTTGTTCAACTGAAATTCACACATTTCACGTCGTATTTTATATTTCTAAACTGCCGTTATTGTTTAACAGCTATCGTTATTATTCATGCTGATGTTAATGTAATGTTTGCTATATATTGTGAAGTTCAATCACGCTATATAGTAATCTTTGTTTAGTATTAATGTCCCTCCTCATTCGCTTTTAAAAAACTGCCATAGAGTTGGCTTATTAAACACAAGCTGGCAATAACAATGGATAAAGGCTTTCGATCAGACTGATCTTGGCGTGCCCCGGCTCCAATTGAAGAACCGCTAATCGGTCTTGGTTTGTTTCTGCGACACCACTATTGCTAAGTAGACTGCAGCCAAGTGATGCCAAATAGCGAATAAACCGACAATGAATTTGATGGTTTTTAGCAATGTCGCGATCAAATACGATCAGTTCTGGCAGCGACACCGCAAAAAAGTCCTCAACAACTGGGTCACTCAAGTGCGCATCGGCCCAGCGCTTCATCTCGGTGAAACGCGCCAGTGCTTGCTCTCGTTGACCACACTTGGCTAAGGCTAGCGCCTGAAAGAAAAGGTAATCGGCTGGTTGATCGTTGTAGTAACGGCTTTCGCTTAAGCTGGAACAACCGAGCATCGCTTTTTGCCAACACTGCTGTGCGTGCTGTAAATTTCCTCTCCATTCAGCAACACAACCTAATAAAAAATAAACATCATTGTCGGTTTGGCCTACCAGACGACCTTCGCTGAGATTATCAGGATAAGCAAAGGCATCGGACAACGCTTGTTCGGCTTCGGCGTAGTCTTTATTCATCATCAAGCTGCAAGCTTTGCGGATCAGCGAATTAATGTATTGACCGGTTATTTTCCCCTCGCCCCCCTCCCAAGGATGAAACTTTTTCTGTTGAAGGACTGAAAAAGCTAGCTCATGACGCCCTTCAATATTGAGTAAGCTGATCCATTCCGCAGTTAAATCATCTCGCTGCAACACCACATTTTGATGCAGATCCAATGCCTCGAGACGCTGTTGCGGTGAATAAGCGGCCAGCTTTCTTAAATGGTCGAGTTCAAACAAAACCCTCGCATCGCTTAAATCTAGCGCCCAAGCATAGGACATATGGCTAATCGCGTGTTCATAATCCCCATGTTTATTAGCGTGGTACACCGCCAAATTACGATGACAAGCTTTAAAACTAGGCCTATTGGATAAAGCTGTCTCCCATAACTTAACCGCTTTTGCGTAAGACTTTTTCGCATAGAAAAAACAACCGAGCAGATAATCGGCAAAGGGCTGACCAGCTAACTTGCTTAATGCAAGGCACTCGATAGGCGTATTCGGAAACAATACATTTTGATTAAATTGTTGTTCCGCCAGCGCCAACAAGGCTTGTGGATGCTGTTCACTTAATCCCGCTTTGATGAGCAAGGCATTTGCTCCTTCCGCATCGATTAAATCGATGGCCTGAATGGCTAAGTGAGTTAAACCTAAAGAATGATACAAACCGCTCACATGAACCGCATTAGCTTGTCGACCCTGACACAGCGTGATAAATCGCTGCTTCGATTCATGAGTTTGTTCAAGCCGGTAACGCTCCATAAATAGCGCGTAACCCAATGGAAACTGCTGAATTGCCGATTCGATATGTGCCTTCGCTTGTTGCTGGTGGCCCAATGCGATCAAAATCGCTGCTTTTACAAACGCGGCCTGGTAACTGGTTCCGTTGAGCGCTAACGAACGATTAATCTCATCCAATGCGTCTAAGTAACGCTGTTGAATAAATGAGATCCGCGCAGCCGCCAACAAACCACTATCACGACAGTTGCCACTCCAAGTCGATTTATAATAATCGGCATAGGCCAAATCCAACTGACCCAGTTTTTCATGTACACAAGCCCGAAGAAAACTAGCACGGCCGCAAGCCGGGTTCTTATTGTAACGATGCACTCGTTGGAGTGCTTTATCGAGTAAGGCCAATGCTTGTTGGTAATCGCAACGGTCATACTCTTGATGTGCCAAAGCAAGATTGCAGCGATAATCTAAGGGGTCTCTGGCCAAAGCTTCTAGATAATAGGCTTCTGGCTTACCACTAGCATGATGATACTGTTCTAAGTGTTGTCCAATTAAATACAGCTCGTCGACGGACAACACCTCCTTAGGTGGCAAAGGCGCATCGGCGGGATCTGGAATAGCCTGATCCGAAGCCCCGTGTTCCTGATAAACAAGCACCTTTTGACCATTCTGAGTAGTCACCGTGATACTTAATCGCTCGTCGGCAGAATAATCCAAGGTTTGTAAATACACCTCGCAAGGCTCAAACGAGAACGCTTCATCAACCAAGATCTCTTCATCGTTACGGATCACTACCCGTGCATGTTCAATCTTCGAGATAGCATATAGTCCCCACTGCACTTCATCTGCATCACGTTGCAGCTTTAATGCAACATCAGTATTGGCCTGATGCACCATGCCAAGTTGACTATAAGGAAGGAAGTTTTGTACGAAGATCTTCTCTTCGTTGGGATCGATCCAAGTAAAATCAGGCTGATTATCGGTAAATACACCAGTCATTAACTCAATGTAAGGGCCATTGCTATCGGTGAGATTTTTATCCCAAGCTAGGCCAAAATCGCAATTTCCCCAGGTCCACTGCTTTTTCCCCGGAGACAAATGATGGTTAGCGATATGTAAAAGGCCGCCTTGTTCATGATGGCTATAGGCCCCCACAAAATCGTAATCGGAACCAGCAGCCATATAAGAGGTCGGTACTGGCAGGTTTTTATATCTGGATATATCGGTACCCGGCGAGTAATCCACCTTATAATAAGTGCCCTTAGCTATCGGGAATTCACTCACATCGCGCTTGCCGTGATCATAAACTGCCGTAACATCGGGCGGGAAAATGCTCTGATGATCGTCGCCGCCTTTCACCGCTGGGTTAGACCACCATAGAAAATGCCGAGGCACAGCATTACCGTTATACACTTTACCCGTGATCTCAATAAGCGCCTTATCGGGATAAAGCTTAAAGCCTGCACTTACTTGTAAGCCATACATGTGCTCGACTTCACCCAGCCATACTTCTGCGCTACCATCGTTCAAGCTGCGAATATTCACATCAACTGGCATATAAGTGGTAGGCCGATGATGTTGCGGCCAGTTAAATTCAATCCCGCCAGATATCCACGGACCAACTAATCCAACCAGCGCCGGTTTTACCACCTCGTTGTAGTAAACAAAATCTCGTTGATTGACCTTATCGTAAGCGCGATGAATGCGACCACCAAGCTCTGGCAACAGCATTACTTTGATATAGTCATTTTCTAAATAGATGGCTTGGTATTCTTGGTCGACCGCTTGCTCGCGAATCGAATCAATCACCCCGTAGGGATACACTGCCCCAGAAGAGCCTTGGTAAACCCGCTTCTCAAGAAATAGTGGATTGGGATCCACAGAACCGGTGGGGTATGTTGGCAAAACAATTGTTTCTGACCATACATTCACGCTATTTCCCATACATATGCCTCAAAAGTACACGCTTCTAATTAAAAATAATGAAGATGCGGCAAGCTTATGCGCTATTTGAAATGAATTATTGTGAATGCTTCACGCTGTTTAATAATCTGAGTTTACTAACAGCGTTTTGATGAAGGGCTAAGCGCAACGTAGCCATGCGCGGCTTTAGAATTGTTATTCGAAAACGACAACACCCCAGCCTCTAAGTAATGAGTCAATTGACAATAGAGTTTTGTGTCAATATAGTGCCCTTTAATTTGTGATGATGGAATATCACTGCAAGATAAGATCTGCCCAGTGATCATCAATGTTAAATTTAACGACGCGAGTCGCCAAGCGATCGACGATATAGAGCCCATATTATTAAAGTAAAAAAATAGGCTGGGTAGTGATGCTTGTTGGCCAACTCAGTCTTATTTTTGCTGGTGGTGCTTTCAGAACAAGCGCTCGTGGCAAAATAATTGAAAATAGTAATCTTTTTAAGGTGATGTCTGCTGACGCCAACCACGTTTCATAGAGCATATACCAAACCAATTGAGAGTATTTTTTTAATAGCTTTTCTTCGTTAGATAGGCACGCTAATAGCCAAATTGAAAACTTGCTCTACAGCAACATTTGAGAACATCAGCGAGCCCAAAAGAGAAAATTTCGGGGGCGCTATTTACAAAAAATGTAAGGTAAAATAACGCGATGAATCATATTATTTTGGCTTTTGGCATTTTATGCACATTGAGCTGCGAAGCGAATACTTCAAGCGAGGTGATAGATTTTGGAAAAGATATATTACAAACAAGATATGAAGCATTTGCTGACAAAATGAACCAATGTGATAAGCAAGCAAGAAACACAAATGTATCAAACGAAACCTTAGTCCAATTGCAAAAAATCCCCTCTGAGGCTGCCTTAGCCTTAGCGGTGGTAAATTATAAAGCATTACAGCAATGTGCATTGTACGAATACAGCGAAGCGCTTAGGACCCTAGTATCTCTGGAAAACTTAGATGAGTTCAATCCGAGCACTGATGAAGCGTTAAAAATCAACAGGATTAAAGCCCTACTTGTTGCTGACATGAATATGTATATTGAAAAAGAATATGCAGAGATTTCCCCTGAGCTAAAAGTAAAACTAGAGGGAATGGCAGAACTCAAGTTTCCTTTTAATTTAAGTAACACGATTGAAAAAGCCTGGCCAAGCTCTTTCTAAAAATAGTATCACGTTGTATTTTTTTTATTCAATTTATCATTCCGGTTTAAGATGCCCTAGTGTGGTAAGGCTATCGGTTTTGTGTTTATGGACTACAGTCGTATCTCATATGGCTAACTGCCAAGTGTAAATAATACAGTGCTAGGGATTAAGGGAGTAACCAAAGCAATCGGCACCACATTTTTAAATACTGAACTGCCAAATCATCAAACACCGAATCAGGAGTCTAGCAATGATAAAAAGTGTACTCATTAGCCTTATTTACTGTCTGGTCATCTTTAGTTTTGTTGCATGGTACTGGCAGCAATCTGCAGAGCCACAACGTACTTGGCTATTTTATTTTGTGTTTACCATAGCCTTTGGCCAGAATGTTTATTACAGCTATAAACGCTCAAAAAAGTAATTTTAAACAGCTTAATCAAACCAAACCTTCGAGTGAGCAACTTCAAGGTGCTGGTCTAGGAGCTGCCGCGGGTTTATTGTTCGCTCATAGTAATAAGTCGAAGAACTCATTAGTGTATATATTGGCCAGTGGGCTTGTCGGGTGCATGGCTGCCAACGCCACTCGAAGATATAATTGTGTGGTATAAAAAAAGAGTGGGATGCATAGAGTCCCAATCCTTTTCCTAAACTGTATTAGTATGATTACCAAGCAATTTTGACGTAATCACACTGATACAATTAATAGATAGACAATTTTTCAGAAAGTCTCGCAGAAACCAATCTACACCCAATCCAAGGGTGATTAAATCATACGCTCTGTCATACCCAAAATCGCCGAACGTTATGAGACAAACCGAAACAAGATGAGATGATAAGCTATTGATTTAACTATTATATTACAGGCATAAAAAAAGACGCCCTTAGACGTCTTTTCATTTGAATATGGCGGTGACGGAGAGATTCGAACTCTCGATACCTTGCGGTATACACACTTTCCAGGCGTGCTCCTTCAGCCACTCGGACACGTCACCTAAATTGTTTTTCGCTCGGGGCGATAATGAGGCGCTAGATTACGGATAGCGTTGGCGAGGGTCAACTATTTTTTTCTAAAAAGGCGTTGGTTGCTGACTTCTTGCACAAGTATTGCTGTTGCAACGATAAAAGTACTCACAAAAAAAGGAAGCCGATGCTTCCTTTTATCCCTTTATCCATGCTTTGAATCGATCAACTTTAGATACGGTAGCCATTGCTTTGACGCAAATAAGCCGATGCGCCTTGTAAACCTGGTTGTTCTTCGGTGATCACATAAACGGGTACTTTAGCGACAAAATTTGCAAAACGCCCTTTAGCTTCGAAGCGCGCGCGGAATTCACTATGTTTAAAGAATTCCATAAAGCGACTAATAATACCGCCTGCAATGTAAACCCCGCCAAAGGTCGACATGTTTAAGGCAAGGTTGCCACCAAAGGAGCCAAGGGCGCGACAAAATACTTGCATCGCTTCAACGCATACCGGGCAACTTTCTTGCAAACCGCGGGTAGTAATGTCGGCAGGCTGTAAGTCTTCGGCTGCTTTGCCATGGTAGTCCATTAAGCCGAGATAAATATTGACCAAACCGGGTCCCGATAACAAGCGTTCTGCCGAAACGTGATCATAACGCTGTTGTAGGAAGCTCAAAACATGTGCTTCAAGTGCATCATTGGGTGCAAATTCAACATGCCCTCCCTCACCCGGAATGCACACATATTCGCTGTCGTGATGAATTAAATGCGCCACGCCTAAACCAGTGCCGGGGCCGTATACCGCGATAGGCTCTCCAGATTTGGCGGGTTCACCACCAATTTGTATTTTCTGGCTATCGCTCAAGGTTGGGATCGACATGGCAATGCCGGTGTAATCGTTGATCACATAAAAGTTTTCAAAGCCCAGTTGCTCTTGAACCGCCTTGCGAGAAAATGCCCAGCTATGATTGGTCATCGCAATCCAGTCTTGATCGGTTGGGCAAGCAATGGCGATACAGGCTTGGGTGACCGTTTCTTGTTGTTCGCTCAAGTACAACGACATAACATCAGCAATGCTGGGGAAGTCACCACACAGGTACTTCTGTAAACGACCTATTTCGCCAGTCTTTAACTCGACTAACGCCAAACGAATATTTGTGCCACCTACATCAGCGATCAACCCAAAACCGGCCATTATGTTTTCCTCGATAACAAATTAAAAAATAAAAACAAAAATATCATTAAATAACTCTAACAAACTATCATTAAATAGCTGTTGTTCTTAATTATCTGTGGATTTTAGCGCTTTTGTACTGGAATTTCGTTAGTAAATTACTAATATTTAGATTGATTTCAAAAATATTAGACCTAGCTCATACTATGAAAACGTTGTCTGGTCTATCATTCATGCTAATTTATCTTGTTTCAGCCAGCGGTCTATGTAATTGTATTACATATCTATATGTTGAAAAATTATTACATTTGACAATTTAACCTTAACAAATGCGCTTAATATAACGAGTATTATGAATACGCTTGAAAAAATAACAAAAAATTTAGAGAACTTTAGTAAGTCCGAACGAAAGGTTGCTGAAGTTATTATTGCCTCTCCTCAAACGGCAATCCATTCAAGTATTGCCGCATTGGCTAAATTAGCTGATGTAAGCGAACCGACCGTTAACCGCTTTTGTCGTCGCTTAGATACTAAGGGATTTCCCGACTTTAAACTACATTTAGCGCAAAGCTTGGCTAACGGTACACCTTATGTGAACCGCCATGTAGATGAGGAAGACGGACCAGAAGCCTACACTGCCAAAATATTCGAATCTTCGATGGCCAGTTTAGAAGCGGCAAAAAATAGCTTAGATCCGGTGGCGGTGAATCGTGCTGTCGATTTACTCACTCAGGCGAAGAAGATTTCATTCTTTGGTTTAGGCGCTTCAGCCTCGGTTGCCCAAGATGCATTAAATAAGTTTTTCCGCTTCAACGTGCCAGTAAGCTACTTTGATGATGTTGTGATGATGCGCATGAGCTGTATTGTGGCCACCGAAGAAGATGTGATTATTTTAATTTCACATACTGGTCGCACCAAAGCGATGATCGATATTGCAATACTTGCCCAACAAAATGATTCGATGGTTATTGGCATCACCACTAAAGACTCCCCACTCGCCAAAGAATGTAATTTGGTGTTGTCGATGGATGTTCCGGAAGATACTGACGTTTATATGCCAATGGCATCACGTATTGCGCAAATGGCTCTTATCGACGTACTCGCAACAGGCTTTACACTGCGTCGTGGTGAACGATTCAGAGAGAATTTGCGTAAAGTGAAACAAAGCTTAAAAGACTCTAGAACCGATAAAGGTATCGAATAATCAAACGCAGCCTGCTAAGCGCTAGTCTTTATACTAACTTTTAGCAGGCTTACCATTAGATGTTCCCTGAACTGTTACCACAGTTCGTGATTCTATCTTTGTGAATACAAAAAAAGGATGCAATGGCATCCTTTTTTATTTGTAGTCGCCAAATGAATTAGGCAACATGCACAGCGCTAATTGGCGTGTTTTTCGCTTCTAATACGCCAGGTTCGAAGTGGTCAACCTGAATCGCCTTGGAACGTAAAGCATCTGCTTTGAGTAACTCAGCGGCTTCGGTCTCACTTAAGATATCCTGCGCCTGAGCAGCAGCAACGATTTCTGCAAGCTCAACCTTACGTGGTAACTGACCCGCTTTCTGAGCTTTGGCGATCTTCCGCTCGAGTGGTCTCACTTTATACATCGCCAAAAATGCCTGCTCAATAATTGCAACCGCATCTCCTTTACTGCCATCGGTCACACATAACTGACTTAAGCGCTCGCGAGCGGAGCCTGGTGTCATCATGGTTTCACAAATTTTATGGCCTATTGCATCATTCGCGAGCTTAAAGCGATTGCCATATGGGAACACCACCGATTTTAATACTCGTGCCACCACCCGACTCGAGAAGTTTTGAAAGAAACCTTCAAAAGCTATACCAATTTCGTAAAGATTACGTTCTATCGCCCACTTCACAAACGGTAGATCTTCTGCCGGACGCCCTTGATCTTCATAATGTTTTAAGGTGGCTGACGCTAAGTAAAGATGACTCAGCACATCACCTAAGCGCGCAGAGATCCGTTCTTTACGTTTTAATTCTCCACCTAGAATCAACATCGACATATCGGCACACAAAGCTAATCCTCGGCTCATCCGGGTTAATTGGCGATAATAAACAGCGGTTTCTCCCGAAACCGGGCTTGAATTAAAATAAGCACCGGTTAAGCCTTGGAATAAGCTACCCACAAAGTTGCCTGCGCCAAAAGCGATATGTTTGATTAACAGGCCATCGAATTCGGCGAGTCCTGCGGCTTCGTCTGGATTAGCAGCCGCCTGCAATTCTTTGAGAACATATGGATGACAGCGTGTAGCACCCTGACCAAAGATCATTAAGTTACGGGTGAGAATGTTGGCACCTTCCACCGTGATCGCAACTGGGATCCCGTTATAGGCATGGCCTAAGTAGTTCATTTCACCCAGTTGGATCCCCCGTCCCGAATGAATATCCATGGCATCATCTAACACGGTACGCGCCATTTCGGTCATATGGTACTTAGCAATCGCGGTGACAATGGCAGGGCTTTGATCTAAATCTAAAGCGCCTGCGGTAAGACGACGGGCAGCCTCTAATTGATAGGTCATGCCGCCAATCCGAGCCAAGGCCTCTTCAACGCCTTCAAAACGCCCAATCGATAAACCAAATTGTTTACGAACATAGGCATAAGCACTGGTAGTTCGTGAACTCATATGGCCCACCGCCGTACCCAAGGCTGGAAGCGAAATACCGCGACCGGCCGATAAACATTCAACCAGCATTCGCCAACCTTTACCGGCGTAATCAGAGCCACCAATAATCCAATCTAAGGGAATGAATACATCATCACCAAACGTTGGGCCATTCATAAAGGCTAAACCTAACGGAAAATGGCGATCGCCGGTACGCACACCGGGATGGTCGGTTGGGATCAGCGCACAGGTAATACCCAGCTCTTGCTGCTCACCGAGCAGATGTTCGGGATCATACAGTTTAAAGGCTAAGCCAAGAACCGTAGCAACAGGTGCCAGCGTAATGTAGCGCTTATTCCAATTTAAGCGGATCCCCACAACCTCTTCACCATTAAACTCCCCCTTACATATAATCCCTTTATCGGGTATCGCTCCTGCATCAGAGCCTGCTTCTGGGCCAGTTAAGGCAAAACAAGGCACATGAGTGCCATCGGCTAAGCCGGGTAACCAATGATCTTTCTGTTGCTGGGTGCCATAGTGCAGTAACAGCTCACCTGGGCCTAAAGAGTTAGGCACCATCACCGTTACCGCAGCCGATAAACTGCGAGTGGCAATGGTGCTAACAATGGTTGAATTAGCAATTGCCGAAAACTCTCGTCCGCCATAACTTTTAGGGATAATTAATGCAAAAAAACCTTCGGCTTTTAAGTAATCCCATACCGGTTTGGGCAAATCGCGTTGGTTTTGCACAATGTCGAAGTCATCTAGTAGCTTGAGTAAGCTTGCAACCTGATTATCCATAAAGGCTTGTTCGGCTTCACTTAAACGCGCTTTAGGATATTGATGTAATTTACTCCAGTCGGGTTTTCCTCCAAATAGTTCGCCGTCCCACCATACCGACCCCGCTTCCATGGCTTCTTTTTCAGTTTGCGACAGGGGGGGCAAAATCTTTTTAAACATCTTAAAGGCTGGTCGCGAAACCAGCTTGATCCGTGTCTCGGTAATACTTAACAGCACCACGATAGCGGTCAGCAACATTAGTATAATTGTCATGGCTGTATCCTTTATTTCACGTCGTATTTTTGGCTCACTAGCCTATCGTTATTATGGGTTATTTGGCGCACCGACCCCGGCGGCCAGATAAGGAATCACCTTACGGATCAGTCCTTCGGTATTAATTTGTTCGTTAAAGTCGGCGCTGGCGATATCTTTTAAGGCCGCGCTTGATGCCATAGTGAATACCACCGTACCGAGGGTAAAGTGTAAACGCCAAAAGATGTCACTGTCAGATAACTCCGGATAAGCACGCTTCACCGCTTGCTGGAAACGACTTAATACTTCTCCGAAATGGTGAGTAATAAATTTTCGTAGGTGACCTTGGCTATCGGTATAACCTCGGCCTAGCAGTAACAACAACATTGCAGTGCCGTGCTTTTTAATTTGATTCATCGCCAGCAAGGGTTCAATAAATGAATTGAACACCTGCTCCAGACTGGGCGCGTGCTCGCTCTGCGTATGCACGAGCATCGCCTCGTCAACTAACGGCATAAACTGCTCTAAATAGCGCATCAACACTGCTTGGATCAGCTCTTTTTTTGAACCAAAATGATAGTTCACCGAAGCAAGGTTCACTTCTGCCTCCGAAGTAATTAGTCTCAATGAGGTATCGGCAAAACCGCGTTCTGCAAATAAACGCTCTGCTGCATCGAGGATCTTACTTTTTGTTCCTTGTCTCACCATCACACCTTTAAAAATTAAACAACTGTTTAAAAACTACGTTTAAGACCCCGCGATGTCAATGTTTATGGCATGGATATTTGGTGAAGAGAACAAAAAACGAGAACTGTCGTCGACTTTTTTATATAGAAAATAAAAAAATTTGAAACTTTCTAGAAAACGGCGGGTCTTAATCTATGCCACTGCAATTAAACACTTAAATTGAACGCCCAGCATCCCTGTAGCTGGGCTTTTTTTTTGCCTTCGAAAACTTAAGGCCGAATAGCGTCGACTTTCAAATGCGCAAAGATACGGTTTATCACATAATCAACACCCTCAGGCTTAAGCTTCAGCTTTCTACGTCCCTGTTGATCGATTTCCACCGCAGCAAAGGCTTGCATACTTAACTGCCAACTGGGGCGACCTGAACCAGGCTGATATAAACTGAGGTATAGAGTTGCTCGCTGAAAATCTTGATTGCCATCATCGGCTAAACCGGGAGACACCCCAAATAAACTCATCAGTTGCAGGTCACTAAGTTGCTGGCTGCTAGGAATAGCAAAGGCCAACCAATAGTCACAACTTTCGCTCGCCTTACTTTGATAAGCAAGCCCGCGCTCGAGCAATGCATTGGTAAGTGCGTGGTGCATCAGATCATAGGCTGCTAAATCCGACAATTGTGGATTACGCAGCGCTTCGGCCAACATGGGATGGTCACATACGGTTTGTTGGGCTATTAAAGCAAAACCCGTGTCGGCGCTCACCACTATCGTGTCGCGCTGTTGCTGAGCACTGCGTTGCGGTTGGTTTAGCGGCACCTGCGGACTACAAGCGCCTAACAATAAAACCCCTACACTCCAGCAAATTGCCAGTTTCATATCGTTCGCCTCTATTTATTGAGTACTTACATGATTCACTATGAATGGCGGTTCCACAAGCATTGTTGCCCAATACCCGCTGTCAACTCGCCTCAAAATATCGAGAGCCCCCTGTTTTTTCCTACGCTTCGTTTCACTTCCAGCTAACATTCTGGCTACTTAATACACAATTGACTCGACTTCACAAAATATAATCTAATTTCCAACTCACACCCACAAGCATCTGTTAAATATACATTTATTGTAAAAACCAACCGGACTAAAACAGCCATTATCATTAAATAATTAATATTTTTTTCATGCATCGTGAAATCTTTTTTTAATAAACTCGGTTTCATTAGTTACAACGAAGTAAGCAAGTTGTAACAAACACCAGACTAAATGAATAAGGGAACAACCATGAAGAAATCTAACCTCGCCGTCGCTACTGCCATATCAGGTTTAATCGCTTTAGGAACTTTGGGTGCAAGCCCTGCATTCGCAGCAGATAAAGAAAAATGCTACGGCGTTGCCAAAGCGGGTCAAAATGATTGTGCCACTAAAAACAGCTCTTGTGCTGGCACTGCAAAATCTGACAGCCAGAAAGATGCATTTGTGGTTTTACCCAAAGGTCTCTGCGGCAAATTGGCCGGCGGCAGTACCCAAGCTAGCTAATAAATAACATTGAATAAGCAAACCAACATTTAAAGATCACTACATTAGGAATCAACTATGAAAAAATCTAACCTCGCCATCGCTACTGCTGTTTCAGGTTTAATCGCTTTAGGAACTTTAGGTGCAAGCCCTGCATTCGCCGCCGATAAAGAAAAATGCTACGGCGTTGCCAAAGCAGGCCAAAATGACTGCGCGACTAAAAATAGCTCTTGTGCTGGCACTGCAAAATCTGACAGCCAGAAAGATGCATTTGTGGTTTTACCTAAGGGTCTTTGTGGCAAATTAGCTGGCGGTAGCACCGAAGCTAGCTAAGTTGATGATGTCGAACCAAGTTTGGTTCGACAGTCCCTTCCCACCCCGTAAAGATGACGATAAATATGACTAAAAAACAATACGGCTTGGGTTTACGATCCGCCTTTGCGACACAGCTATTAGCCAAACATCCCAACATCGATTGGCTAGAAATTCACGCCGAAAATTATTTCAATCTACATAGCTACGACTATCACCAGCTGACTCAAATTGCTGAACACACCCCTATTAGCGTACATGGCGTTGGGCTATCACTAGGTTCTAGCGATGCATTGAGTATTGCTCATTTAAGCAAACTAAAAACCTTAATTGATCACATTCAACCTTTTATAATTTCCGAACATTTAAGCTGGAGTAGTATAAATGGCCGTTATTACAACGACCTGCTACCCCTACCTTATACTGAAGAATGCTTAAAAGTATTTGTTGACCACGTGAATCAAGCCCAAGATTTTCTAGGACGACAGCTATTAATCGAAAACCCTTCCGCATATTTGGCCTATGCAGAAAGCCATATCCCTGAACCCGAATTTTTAAACCAACTCGTGGCGCAAACGGGCTGTGGGCTCTTGCTTGATATTAACAATGTATATGTGAGTGCTTATAACTTAGGCTGGGATTATCAGCAGTACCTCGAGCACCTCAATCTTAACGCCGTACAAGAGATCCATCTAGCGGGCTACACCGAAAAACAATTTGATGGAAAAACGGTGCTGATTGATAGCCATAACCAAGCCGTCCATCAACCCGTTTGGGATTTATATCAATACTTCCAGCAACACTTTACAAACCAGATTCCTGTACTCATCGAATGGGATAGTGACTTCCCTGCGCTAGAAGTACTGTGCCAGGAAATGGATCGAGCGCGCGCAATTGATCAACTAGTGACAGAGGTGGCTTGTGCTTAAACAATTACAACAGCAGTTTTCAAATGCACTAAACCATCAAGAAAACGCCATCCATCAACATCTTCAGCAAGGCCAGTTGACTGCCGACGAATCGATGCAGATATACCAAAACAACTACTTGTTGAGTTTAAGCGAAGCCCTCTCTGCGAGCTACCCAACCATCCAAAAATTGGTTGGTGAAGAATATTTTTGTCAATCGGCTAAGCGTTTCATCTTGGCCAAAGGACACGATCAAGGCGACTTGAATTTATTTGGTCAAGGTTTTGATTTATTTCTGCAACAACAACCCGAGTTAGCCGAGCTCCCCTATTTGCCAGCAGTTGCTCAACTCGATTGGCTGATTGAGCAAACCGCCGGGCAAGCATTGAGTTCCACGTTTTTGTCTATCGCTGAACTGCAAACCATTGCGCCTGAAAACTTGGGGTCTGTGGTTTTGCACTTGGCCCCGCAATATACCTTGTTATCCAGCCAGTATCCTATTTTTGATATTTATCAGATGGTACAGACCGAGCAAGTTGAGGCGATCGAGCTACAACAAAATGACTATCTATTACTCACTAAACAAGCCAACTTTGAAGTTGCCATAGAACAAATATCGGCTCTTAGTTTTGAGTTCTTAGCCCACTGTCATCAGCAACGGCCTTTAGAACAATTACCGGAACATTGTCTGTTTGAACTAGAAGCCTTATTGGGTGATGCCATCCATCAACAAAGGTTTGCCAGCTTTAGCGACGCAAACGCCACCGGAGGGCCAGAGCATGGCAATCTATAATCTCTATTTAAAAGCTGTCACGGCGATGCAATCACTTCTGATCCCGCTGTTACTCACCATCACCCGACTGTGGGTTGCTTCGGTGTTTTTTCGTTCTGGTTATCTTAAGATCAGTTCATGGGATTCAACTCTTTACTTATTTGAAGAAGAATATCAGGTTCCGATTATTCCTTGGGAGTTAGCCGCTTACTTGGGCACCGCCGCAGAATTAATTTTGCCAATCTTTTTAGTCTTGGGTTTATTTACCCGTATATTTTCCTTAAAACTGTTCGTATTCAACATTATTGCGGTCGTGTCTTATCCTGTGCTGTGGCCGGGCGGATTCTATGATCACCAATTATGGGGACTGATGTTACTGATCAACTTAATATGGGGCGCAGGTCCTCTTTCATTGGATCGTTACCTCACGCATAAAATGGCACAAAAAAAAGCGGCCTAAGCCGCTTTTTCATTAAGCTTTCATTTTTGCATCCAGCTCTTCAATCTTGGCCTTCCAAATAGCAGGGCCTTGTTGATGAGCTGAGTTGCCATCACTATCTACCGCTACCGTGACTGGCATATCTTCAACTTCAAACTCGTAGATGGCTTCCATACCTAAATCTTCAAACGCGACGACTTTGGCTTGCTTAATCGCTTTAGACACCAAATAGGCGGCGCCACCTACTGCCATTAGGTAAACCGATTGGTGCTTCGCGATAGAATCAACGGTTGCTTGGCCGCGTTCTGCCTTACCAATCATGCCCAACAAACCGGTTTCTTCAAGCATCATGTCGGTAAACTTATCCATCCGAGTCGAGGTCGTTGGGCCTGCAGGGCCTACAGCTTCGTCGCGTACCGCATCAACTGGCCCTACGTAGTAAATAAAGCGACCGTTAAAATCGACGCCATTGGGGAATGGTTTACCTTGCTCTAAGTATTCTTTAATACGCTTATGCGCTGCATCGCGACCCGTTAAAATCTTACCATTAAGCAATACCGTTTCGCCCATTTTCCAGCTGGCTATTTCTTCTTTAGTAATGCTGTTTACATCAACACGGCGTACATTGTCACCCACATCCCAGGTAATTTCTGGCCAGTCTTCCAGCTTCGGTGGCGTGAGCAGTGCTGGACCACTACCATCCAAAACAAAATGAGCATGCCGAGTCGCCGCACAGTTGGGGATCAAAACCACCGGCTTGGATGCCGCATGAGTTGGGCAAGATTTTACTTTGACATCTAAAACCGTGGTTAAGCCCCCCAAGCCTTGCGCACCAATTCCCAGCTTATTAATACCTTCCATTAATTCTAAACGTAGCTCTTCATCGGCGTTAGTTGCGCCACGCTCCTGTAGGTCTTGAATATCTACCGGATCCATCAGCGATTCTTTTGCCATCACTGCAGCCTTCTCTGCGGTACCACCAATGCCAATTCCAACCATGCCGGGAGGACACCAACCGGCTCCCATGGTCGGCAAGGTTTTAAGTACCCACTCGGCCACAGAGTCAGAAGGGTTAAGCATCGCCATTTTTGATTTGTTTTCACTACCACCGCCCTTCGCGGCGACCATAATTTCCACTTTATCACCAGCGACTAAATCGATGTGAACCACCGCGGGCGTATTATCTTTGGTATTTTTCCTCGCCCCATTCGGGTCGGCGACAATAGAAGCGCGCAGTGGATTATCGGGATTGGTATAGGCTCGTCGCACGCCTTCGTCGACCATTTCCTGCACGGTAAGGTCGCTGTCCCACTGAACCTGCATACCGACTTTGACAAAGGCTGTAATAATGCCGGTATCTTGACAAATCGGTCGTAAACCTTGGGCGCACATTCGTGAGTTAATTAAAATTTGTGCGATGGCATCTTTTGCCGCGGTACTTTGCTCTTTCTCGTAAGCCGCAGCCATCGCTTTCACAAAATCGAGAGGATGGTAATAAGAAATGAATTGCAGTGATTCAGCGACACTGTCAATAAAGTCTTGTTTTCGGATGATGGTCATAAAGTCTCCACAGGTCCTTATTTTGCCTTGGTACATTGAGTGAACTCAGTCCTTGGCTATTCGGGTTATAATCGTTATCCTTCCCGCCTATAATACGCTTGCGCTATAAAGCCTGCTATAACCTAGTCCGAAATTTTTACAATTTATCTACGTATTTATAATACCTTTAGCTAATGGCCAGTAAAAACCAACCCTATGATTGTTAGTAAATCTTTTTGTTTAGAATCGGCAACGCTATTCGAGCGGATCGCCAACCAACAGTGGTGTTGCTTCTTGCAATCCGCATCCAGTGAGCATGAGAATAGCCGTTACGACATTTTAGTGGCTGATCCCATCGCCACGGTTTGTACTCGAGCGGAAATATCCACGGTTAGACTTGGCGAGCAACACTACCAAAGCAAACAAGCCCCCTTCGATTTATTAGAAAAACTGCGGCTGCAATTATTTTCTAAGGCGACGGATCAGCAACTTGAACTCCCATTTTGCGGTGGTGCTCTGGGACTTTGGTCATACGATTTGGGTCGCCAATTGGAGCCGCTACCACAGCGTCTTCAAGCTGATCTGCGTAGTCCGGATATGGCAGTCGGATTTTATGACTGGGCCTTGATCTATGACCACCAACAACAACGTAGTACTCTCGTGCACTACGCTGATCATGATGATCAATTAAGCGCCTATGCGCAGCTGGTAGAACGCGAGCAATGGTTATTACAACAGCAAGCGGCACCTGAGCAAACATTTAGTTTAACCAGCCAATGGCAGAGCAACCTTAGTCAGGCACAGTATCAGCAACGTTTTGCTCAGGTGCAACAATACCTACTCAGTGGCGACTGCTACCAAATTAATTTAACCCAACGCTTTCAAGCCAGCTATCAAGGTAGTGAACTCACTGCTTATCAAAAACTGATTGCAGCCAACAAAGCACCATTTTCGGCGTTTTTACGCCTCGAAGACAGCTGTATTCTGAGTGTATCGCCCGAACGTTTTATTCGCCTGAAACAAGGAATGATCGAAACCAAACCGATTAAAGGCACTCGCCCGCGCAGTAGCGATCCGGCTAAAGATAGAGCTTTAGCCGAAGAACTGGCCATCGCGGAAAAAGATCAAGCCGAGAACTTGATGATTGTCGACCTATTGCGAAATGACATTGGCCGAGTCGCCAAGTCTGGCAGTGTGACAGTGCCCAAGCTATTTAATATAGAATCGTTCCCTGCGGTGCACCATCTGGTGAGTACCATTCGCGCAGAACTTGCCAAACAGTACTCAAGCGAACAACTTCTAGCGGCCTGTTTTCCTGGAGGATCAATCACTGGCGCGCCTAAAATCCGGGCGATGCAGATTATTGAAGAACTTGAAGCAAACCGCCGTAACGCCTATTGTGGAGCTATCGGTTATATCAGCGCCAATGGCGATATGGATACCAATATCACGATCCGAACTTTGGTATGTGAACAACAGCAGATCTATTGTTGGGCTGGCGGCGGGATTGTGGTTGACTCTGAGGTCGATGCCGAATACCAAGAATGTTTCGATAAGCTCAGTCGTATTTTGCCAGCCTTACAGTAAGGCTGAGACTCAAGGATCCAATTGTATTTATGCATACCCACCACTACCTACAACGCTATCTATTGCATCCTGCTGTGGCCAACTCAGCCAAGTCAACAAAGCAAGCTGCGGCAGTCTTGGTGCCAATCATCGCCCAGCCAGGACAAACGGAGCAACTGGTACTGACTCAGCGCAGCGCTCAGTTACGGCATCACCCCTCGGAGATCAGCTTTCCCGGCGGGAAATACGACAGCACCGATCACAACTTACAACACACTGCATTGCGTGAAACCGAAGAAGAAATAGGAATTAACCCCAAGTTATTTACCATTTTAGGGCAACTTCCGCAGTTAAATACCGTCAGCAATTTCTCGGTGAGTCCCTTTATCGCGACCGCCAAGCAAGACCTTGCGTTTAAGATCAACGACAACGAAGTGGCTCAAGTGATTGTTTTACCCTTGCAGCCTTTTTTGTCTTTAAGCAATTATCAGGGCTATCGTTTTTATCGCAAAGGCCGCGTGAAACAGGTTTATTTCATCGAAGTCGAAAAGCACGTCATTTGGGGAGCAACCGCGCAAATATTGTATAATTTGGCCTCTCATTGTTGCGGATAACTAGATATACTTAGCACAACAGAATTAATAACTTATTCGATTCGATTTTTTAGGTAACAACATAAATGGTAAGTTTATTTGACCTTTTTTCCATTGGTATTGGTCCATCCAGCTCTCATACCGTAGGCCCGATGAAGGCGGCGAAACTATTTGCTGAAAATTTACAACCGCAATTCCAGCGGATCAATCACTTACAAGTCGAGCTATTTGGCTCGTTAGGCGCCACCGGGAAAGGCCACGGCACAGGTAAGGCAGTCATTCTCGGCCTATTAGGCGAAACTCCCGAGTCTATTGATATTGATGCCGTTGAGCAAATGTTACAAGAGGTAGAACAAAGCCAAGAGTTAAATTTATTAAACTCTAAAATAATTAACTTTCCAAAAGTTGGCGCGATTGTTTTTCACCGACGTAGAAGCTTGCCTGTGCACAGTAATGCCTTACGTTTTACCGCCACACTCGACAATGGTAAAACCATTTCGGCAACCTACTACTCGATTGGTGGAGGTTACATTATTGAAGATGGCGAAGCCGTTGCAGCCCATGAGGCTAACTACCCCTACCCTTACGACAGTGCCGATTCCTTACTATTACGCTGTAAAGAAAGCGGTAAAAGCATCGCTGCGGTGGTTTCTTGCAATGAGCAAGTACATTGTTCTACGCGTAGCATTAGCGCGTATACCCAACAAATTTGGCAAACAATGCAAGCCTGTGTGGCTCGCGGTATGGGAGAAGAGGGGATCTTACCCGGCGGCCTTAAGCTAGCTCGACGAGCCCCCTGCTTAAAGCGCCAGCTCAATTCGCAACAAAACCTAAGCTCTGATCCCCTCAATGTTATGGACTGGGTCAATTTATATGCGCTTGCCGTTAGCGAAGAAAATGCCGCAGGTGGACGCGTGGTTACCGCTCCGACCAATGGGGCCGCGGGGATCATTCCTGCCGTATTACATTACTATCACAATTTTGTACAAGCCTTAGACCAAGATGCCCTAAATCAGTTTTTTTTGACCGCCACCGCAATTGGCTCTTTATATAAAACCAACGCTTCAATTTCTGGTGCCGAAGTTGGATGTCAGGGCGAGGTGGGCGTCGCCTGCTCAATGGCGGCAGCTGGCTTAACGGCTCTATTTGGCGGCAAACCCGAACAAATTGAAAATGCAGCCGAGATCGGCATCGAACATAATCTAGGACTCACCTGTGACCCCATCGGTGGTTTGGTACAAGTTCCTTGTATCGAACGCAATGCGATGGGCGCATTGAAAGCGATTAATGCCGCACGTTTAGCGCTTCGCGGGAGTGGAGAACACAAGGTATCGCTAGACAAAGCGATAAAAACGATGTGGGAAACTGGTCGTGATATGAAGAGTAAGTACAAAGAAACATCGCGCGGTGGTTTAGCGGTCAACATTATCGAGTGTTAAAGCAGCCAGCTAACTAGCGAATTAAAATCAGAAACAATAAAAGCAGTCACTTCGACTGCTTTTTTGAACACTTAAATGGTTGGTAATTGGATCTCGTTGAACAAAGCTTCAACTTCATCGAATGATTTTGCTTGTACTGCCCTATCGACTAAATCGCGAGTCAAATGAGGAGCAAAGCGTTCGATGAAATCATACATATAGGTCCGTAGGAAGGTTCCTTTTCGGAAACAAATTTTAGTGGTACTCGCTCTAAATAAGTGACTCGCATCAATCGCGACTAAGTCCTGATCTTGTTGCTTATCAATCGCCATCGTTGCCAATACCCCGACACCAATGCCCATTCGCACATAAGTTTTAATCACGTCGGCGTCGGTGGCAGTAAAGACAATTTTGGGTACCTTACCCGCACGGCCAAAGGCGTCGTCAAGGTCTGAGCGTCCAGTAAAACCAAAAATATAGGTGACAATTGAATGTTTAGCTAAATCATTAATGGTCACAACTTCACCATTCAGATGTTTCTTCGCCAGCTCATGATCGGGTGGTACGAGAATACTCCGGTTCCAGTGATAACACGGCAACATCACCAAATCGGAAAAGATATGCAAGGCCTCGGTCGCAATCGCAAAGTCTGCACTGCCCTTGGCAACCGCTTCGTTAATTTGATTGGGCGTGCCTTGATGCATATTTAACGAAACATTCGGATAACGATGAATAAAACCTTGAATCACTTCTGGTAGGGCATAACGTGCTTGAGTATGGGTGGTGGAAATGTTTAATGAGCCTTGGTCAGGATGAGTATGCTGACTAGCCACAGCTTTAATGCTCTCCACCTTCGCCATAATTTCATTGCTGATCCGTATAATTTCTTGGCCAGCAGGGGTGACTTGGCTAAGATGTTTGCCACTACGTTTAAAGATTTGTACCCCTAACTCGTCTTCTAACAAGCGGATCTGCTTACTGATCCCCGGTTGCGAGGTATATAAACTTTCGGCAGTTGCAGATACGTTAAGGTTATTATTAACGACTTCTGCGATATAGCGTAATTGCTGCAATTTCATTTTGTTAGATTCTCTAGCGCCAAACTGTCTTAACCACAAATATACCCGCGAGTTAAGCTCTTATTACATTTTTTCATAAGTATATAGCCATTGCAGACCATAATGAAATCACTTTCCATTGATTTTAACAAAGCGGAAGCAACATTAGCTTAGATTGGGCTGCGACTTACCACTTAAGTGAATACAAAGACCACTAAAGCGAGAAAAGCTTAACGCAAACTTCTCACCAACTGAGCCGAGTTTCGCTTCAGTAAACGTAAGGTTGAACTCGCCCCCATACTGGCAATCACCACCATTCCCAACACTGGGCCAATCAACCACAGGCTCCAGTTCAACATCGGTCGGATCTCAAACACTTGAGTTTGTAGTAACAATAATACCCCTTGAGCTGCGCACGCGGCGATGAAGCCAGATAATAGACCGAGGATAACAAATTCATAAATCACAGCATTTCTCAATACTTTACCGCTGGCACCTAGAGTGCGTAGAATCACCGTTTGCAGTCGGCGTTCTTGTAACGAGCCCTGCACTTGAGCAAATAGCACTAAACTACTGGCTAACAGTACCACCACCAACACCAATCGAAGCGCCAGTGATACTTGGTCAACCACTTGGCTTAACTGCTGAATCAGAGCCTTCACATCAATTAATACCAAGGTAGGAAAACTCGCCATAGTTTCAGCCATCCAAGCACTTTTATTGGCTGGTAAATTAAAAGAACTCAAATATCCACTTGGAAAAGAGGCCATCACATCTTGACTCAATAGCACAAAGAAATTTGGTTGCATGGTATTCCAATCAACACTGCGAATACTGCTTACCTTTACTTCAAAGGTACTGGCTCCCACCATAAAACGCAGCGTATCACCGAGTTTAATCGCTAAACGCTCGGCAAAATCTTGCTCCACCGAAGCTTGCTGCTGGCTTTGAGGGCTTAACCACTGGCCATCAATTACTTGATTTCGATAGGGTAAGTCTGCAGTGCTACTTAAATTAAGTTCCCGACCAGCCCCACGACGACGCGACGATTCCTTATCTGAATATTCGCCATTGGCTTGCTGACTCACTAGCTCATCATTGATCGCCACTAAGCGCCCACGCAACATCGGAAACAAGGGGCCCAAATTAATATTCTCGGCAGCGAAACGATCGATTAATGGCTGTTTTTGCTGTTGGCTAATATTGTAAACAAAATGGTTAGGAGCCCCGGCCGGCAGTTGTTGCTGCCATTCGCTAATGAGATCCTGTTGAATCACCCACACCACTAAAGCAAGTTTGATGGCAACGGTAAAGCCAATCAACTGAACCCGATTCTGTTTCGCTCTTTTATAAAGCGATGAGACCGCAATTTTAAGGCTCACGTGACCTAAATTGCTTGAACGTTTTTTAAGTAGCCACAGCAATAGCTGGCTGGTTAACAACAGCACCAACACCGCCAATAAACCTACGCCCAATAGAATAAGGCTGAGCGATAAAGATGCGCTATACAACCATAATAAGCCAAACACGCTCAGCAGCATCCATAGGCCGACCCATAACGGCTTCACCACACCATCGTCACTGTCACGACGGATCACCCGCATTGGTGCCACATTAAATAACTGTAAGAGAGTTGGCAAAGTAAAGGCAAAGCCACAAATCAAACCACTACCCACCGCCATCAGATAAGGTTTCAAACCTGCGCTTGGCAAGGTAATGTTAATACTAGCTTCCACATAATTGACCACAGGCCATTGCAAAATGGAGGCAAGTCCCAATCCCAGCAATGTTGATAACAAAACGACGCTAGATAAATGTCCAATGTAAATGCGTCTGATCTGTACTTTACTTGCCCCAACAACTTTAAACATCGCCACCGTATCGTAATGACGTTGACAGTACAGCCTGCTGGCGACCGCAATCGCCACGCAAGCCAACAAAACCCCAATTAAGCCCGCAAGCAATAAAAATTGCTGCGCCTTGGTTAAGGCATTGGCTAGCGGAGAGCTACCACTACTGACGTTAATGAAACGTTGATTATCCGCGAGCAAGGGCTTTAATTGCAGCTCTAAGTCGGCTAAACGAGATTTACTTCCTGCGAACATGTAGCGGTAAGATAAGCGACTGCCAGGCTGAACCACCTCGGTTTGAAGCACATCGGCGATATTCATCATGACCCGAGGCGCAGTCATAAATACGCTAAATGGCGCATCTGGTTCATTCACGATACGCCCGGCGATCTTTAATGTCGCCTCGCCTATCTCAATTTGATCGCCAATATTTACGCCAAGCTGATAAAACAAACGTTCGGCTAAATACACTTGTCCTATCGGAACGCCTTTTATCGAGGCACCACCACTGCCAGTCGGCTGTTTACTCACTCGCAACGCCCCCTTCAGTGGATAGTGATTCGACACCGCCTTCACACTCGCCAAAACTAACTTATCATTGGCATATAACATCGATGGAAAGAGCAATTGCTCCGCGTAATCTAATTGTAAGCGGCTTGCTCGCTGCGCCAAATCAAGATCAACGGGATGTCCACTACGAACCAAGCGGTCGGCGGCAATAAAGTCTCCGCTCTTAGAAAAAATGGCCTGTTCTAAACGATCAGTAATACTACTGAACAACCATACTGAGCTCACCGCAAGCACAATAGCAGCGGCAATAATCGTCAGTTCCCCACGCCGCAGTTCAGCACGAAATAAACGCCAAATCAGCTTATTCATCGAAGATTCCTTATCCGTCAATCATTTGCCCAGCTTGTAAGGTTATTTGCCTTGAGCAACGCTCCGCCAAACCTCGTTCATGGGTCACCAAAACTAAGGTCGCACCCGATTGTTGGTTTAATGCAAATAACAAGTCTTCAATGTTTTTTCCGTTGTCACTATCTAAATTGGCGGAAGGTTCATCCGCAAACAAGACCTCAGGCTGGCAAATAAAGGCTCTCGCAATTGCGACCCTTTGTTGCTCGCCACCAGACAGTTGATTAGGATAATGATGATGGCGCTCGGTTAAGCCCACCTTATTTAGCCACTGTTCCGCCAACTCCTTAGCCTTGGCGATCCCTTTTAATTCTGCCGGTAACATAACGTTTTCCAGAGCGGTTAAGGCCGGAACTAATAAAAACTGTTGAAAAATAAAACCCACTTTATCGCGTCTTAAACGTGCCCGTTGCTCTTCATCTAAGGCCGACAATTTTTCGCTGCATAATTCAACCTCCCCCTGGCTGGCGCTATCCAAGCCAGCTAAGATACTGAGTAAGGTAGTTTTTCCTGAACCAGATGCGCCCACAATGGCAAGTGATTCACCTTGGTTAATTTGCACATTGATATCTTTTAATAAGCTCAAACTCCCATTTGGAGTGGCAACCTGATGATTGAGTCCAGTTGCATTTATGATTATCTTAGGGGGAGACGACTGTGATTCTACTGACATAAATAGGTACTCAATAATGATTGTTACTCGGAAAACTGGGTATTACGTATTCAGCTTATTGCTGGTTTTACTCTGTTTGACAATAAATACCAAAGCTAGAGCAAATAGCAAATCGATGTTAATCCTCGGTGATAGTTTAAGTGCCGCCTACGGTATGACCCTTGAGCAAGGCTGGGTATCACTCACTGAACAACACTATCGAGACAACAATAAGCCGTTATACTTAATTAATGCAAGTATCAGCGGTGAAACCAGCGCTGGTGCTTTACGAAGATTACCAGATTTATTGGCGGAACATCCTGTCGATTGGCTACTTATTGAGCTTGGCGGTAATGATGGCCTACAAGGCCAGGCGATTAACAGTATCACCGATAATCTTACAGCAATGGTGCAACTCGCCAAGCAGCAAGGTATACGAGTGGCGGTGATGCAAATCCGCATCCCGCCAAACTATGGCAAACGTTACACCACTGCCTTTGAAAGCTTATATAAAACGCTGGCAGAACAACAACAGATCAATTACTTACCTTTTTTTATTGAAGATATCGCGACCCAAAGCGAATTGATGCAAAACGATGGGATCCATCCCAATCAGCAGGCGCAAGCCTTGATTAGTCGGCGGATGCAGCAGCAATTACTTGAATTAGTTCAAGATTAGCCACAGTAACTTTAAATAATTAATGCTTCGAGAAACGGCTTATTCGTCCGTAAAACAGTCTATTGATTAGACCGAGCTGACGCTGATAACCGACAAGCTTGATTTGAATCAGAACGCTCAATTATCCATCAATCAGTTTGTGGTAACTATATATGAATGTGAAACCAAGCTTATGCCCGAAATGAAGCAATTGAGGAGGCCTAAGCTGTTTGGGCGAAACCGCGAGATGGTTGAAGTAAACGAGAGAGAGGCATGACCCGATCGTGCATCACTTTAATGGCTTCAAATTGACCTAAACTTTTACGCTGGTCCAATTGCAAGCCTGCTTCAATGGTCATCACCGTATAGCTTTGCTCACTGCGCTCAACAATCACACAGCGACTATGCGCGTAATCACTTTGTAGTACCACCAGTTGACCCAATTGCAAATCGCTTTGCTGAACGGTGCCGATACTCTTGAAAAACCAACTTTGCGGCATCAACGGTTTAAGAAATTGCGCGGCGGCTAAAGCATTTAAACAAATTTGAACTTTAATCGCTTCAGACCAATTAACCTCTTCTAATTGCTCTAAAAATTGATAATAAAGCTGAGTCTGTTCGGTCGTGAAAGGACTGTCTTCTTGAGCATGTAGAACACAACGCTTTTTACACAACTTAGACACAAACAGCATATTAGGCCCCAAGTCCAGAGTCATTACTCCTTTATTGGTATCGAATATCCAGTGCCATTGTTTATTAGGTTGTATTAACATTTTAAAAAGACAGATCTATCCATGTGAGTTCACTTAATAAACAAATGTACTACGTGAACTCAATAATAACAAATAAATTTAAAAATTTTTTATATAACTTTGGAAATCTGCTTAATTAATTCGGGACCTTTATAAATAAATCCACTATATATTTGAACTAGTTTGGCTCCCGCTTCCATTTTTTCTTTTGCAGCCATCCCTGAGTCTATTCCGCCAACACCAATGATCGGGATCTCCGATTTTAAATAATGATCTAATTTACGAATAACTTCTGTCGATTTTAATTGCAAAGGACGCCCGCTTAAACCTCCAGCCTCACTAGCATGGTTCATCCCCTCAACCATTGAGCGCTCTAGGGTGGTATTGGTTGCAATCACCCCATCTAATTTATAACGGATCAGACTGTCACTAATTTGTTCAATTTCCGCTTCTGATAAATCAGGTGCTATTTTAATCAACAGTGGTACATGTTTATTATATTGTTGGCTAAGTTGATCTTTTCGCTCAGTAAGATCCTTTAATAGATCTTCTAGCGCTTCACCATATTGTAAGGATCTTAAACCGGGAGTATTTGGACTAGAAATATTAACTGCGATATAAGAGGCATGGGCAAAGGCTTTATTCATACCGATTAAATAATCGTCTTTACCATTTTCAACAGGCGTATCAAAGTTTTTACCAATATTGATCCCAAGGATCCCTTTGAACTGGCTTTGCTCAACCTGATTGATTAAATAATCGATCCCTTTATTATTAAAGCCCATTCGATTAATTAAACCTTCGGCTTCTAATACCCTAAAAATACGAGGCTTTTCGTTACCTGACTGAGCGCGAGGGGTTACCGTTCCAACTTCTATAAAACCAAAGCCCATTGCAGCAAAAGCTTGAATACACTCGCCATTCTTATCTAAACCAGCCGCTAAGCCGACCGGATTAGGAAACGTAAGTCCCATTAGTTCTACTGGGTTGGCTGGAACTTGTTGGCGGTACAGTCTGTCAAGTAAGGTTCCGCCAGTACGCTTAAACATCTCGATAGTCAGATCATGAGCGGATTCAGGATTTAGTTGAAAAATTAGTTTACGAGCGAGTGGGTAATACATTTAGACTCCTAGTATAAGACCCCCGAAGATGCAGGGCTTCGGGGGCAGTATTTTATACTAGTTTACCGAGCAATTTAAATTTAATAGATTCAATTCCCTTAATAATACTGAAAATTTCGCAAATTCATGGATATTTCCGGTTTTGAAGTCGGCCAACATCTGATTCCAGCGAAGCAAAAGGCTCTCGTGAGCGGCTAACCAATCATCCAAAGCATTTTCACTTTCCATCTGAGTCGCCCATTTTAGAGCACTCATGGTAAGCTGCCGTTGTTGCCAGTCGAGATCTTCTCTAAAAGAAGAACGCGCTAAGGCCTGCCAATGGTTATCTACCGCTTGGATATTAATTTGCTCTAGGAACCAATGTAAGCCGATATTTGCACCAAGATTAAAGTACAGTCTTGCCACCGTAACAATATCTTGCTCGCCTTGTTCAGCAATCTCGGTGAGGTCTAAGATCGAAAACATCGAATCCATCTTGGCCATGGTACTCGCTAACTCTGCTGGCACATGCTGCTGCTGCAGTTTATCTGCTTGCTGATTTACCAAGTCCACCTCATCGCTGGCAAGTACGTCCAGTAACTGCTGATGTAGTTGCAAATAACTCGGGCGATAACGTTCTATTTGCTCTGCGATGGTCAAGGAGCGATCTCTTAGTGTTAAGAAACGTCGCGTGGCTCGACGTATATTCCTGCGCAAGCTGTTAATCATGCTTAATTGAAGTTGCGCATTCACTCGATTATCCAAGGCTTCAATTTGCTCATAAAGCTCCCATGCGCCAAAGACTTCACAAGCAATCATATAACAAGTACAAATTTCTGCGGCGCTCGACCCCGTTTCTTCAATCAGGCGAGTGACAAAGTTAAAGCCAACATCATCGACCACTTGATTCGCCAAACGAGTCGCCACAATCTCTTGGCGAAGTGGATGCTGATGCATCTGTTCAACATAACGTTGCTGCAATAAAGCAGGGAAAGACTTAATCAAAGTTTGACTGAGATAGGGATCCTCGGTTACTTCGGACACATTAAACCATTCTTTCAAGGCCATTTTGCCATAAGCAACCAACACCGCTAATTCGGGTCTGGTGAGCCCTTGACCATTTGCCTCTCGCTCTAATAACTCTTCATCGCTAGGCAAAAACTCTAAACTTCGGTTTAAGCGCCCTTCCCGCTCTAAAATATGCATAAAACGGCTAACTTCTTTAACGGTACTCTCACCAAGTTGTTCCGTCGCACTGATCGATTGACTCTGACGATAGGCATTTTCTAATACAATAAGTGACACATCTTCGGTCATTTCAACTAACAATTTGTTACGTTGTTTTTCTGTAAGATCACCATTTGTCACCAAGCCATTGAGCAAAATTTTAATATTCACTTCATTATCGGAGCAATCTACACCACCCACATTATCGGTGAAATCGGTATTAATTCGACCGCCATTCTCGGCAATTTCAATACGGCCAAGCTGAGTAATCCCAAGATTCCCCCCTTCACCAACAATTTTCGCGCGAAGTTGCTTACCATTGATCCGCAACGAATCATTAGCGCGATCACCAACGTCGGTATTGGATTCGGAACTGGCTTTGATATAAGTCCCAATACCACCGTTCCAAAATAAATCAACAGATGCACATAGGATCAACTGAATCAAAGCATTTGGCGTAACACTGCTTAGTTTGGTATCGAGTAGACGCTGAATTTCAGGGCTTAGCTTAATCGACTTAGCACTACGTAAGAAAATGCCTCCACCTTCAGAGATTAAACTGTTGTCGTAGTCTTGCCATGAGGAACGCGGTAATTCAAATAGCCGTTTACGTTCTTGGTAAGAACGCGCTGCATCAGGACTGGGGTCAATAAAGATATGCATATGGTTGAAGGCAGCAACTAAACAGGTATGTTCCGAAAGCAACATCCCATTCCCAAATACATCACCTGCCATATCCCCAACTGCGACACAGCTAAAGTCGGTGGTTTGACAATTTACGCCAATTTCTCGGAAATGACGTTTTACCGACTCCCAAGCCCCTCGAGCAGTAATCCCCATACCTTTATGATCGTAACCGTTACTGCCACCGGATGCGAAGGCATCCCCCATCCAGAATTGATACTCCTGACTAATTTGGTTGGCAATGTCAGAGAAAGTTGCGGTACCTTTATCGGCGGCCACCACCAAATAAGGATCATCAGGGTCACGTCGAACCACTTGGGGAGGCGCAATGATCTCTCCCTTAATATTATTATCGGTAATATCCAATAAACCGCGAATAAAGGTGCGATAACACTGTTTGCCTTCGGTTAACCAAGCATCTCGATCACTCGGCGCAGGCAAACGCTTACAAACAAAACCACCTTTAGCACCGACTGGTACGATCACCGTGTTTTTCACCTGTTGAGCTTTGACTAGACCTAGTACCTCAGTTCTAAAGTCTTCACGTCGATCAGACCAGCGCAGTCCACCTCGAGCAACTTTACCTCCCCGTAGGTGAACCCCTTCGACTCTCGGCGAATAAACAAAAACTTCGAACATTGGCACAGGCTGCGGCATATCCGAAATTTGCCGAGGGTCAATTTTAAAGGAGATATAGTCTTTAACTTGTTTGTCTGCAGTAAGCTGGTAAAAATTGGTCCGTAAAGTTGCTTTAATCATCTCTAAGTAACGACGAATAATTCGGTCATCATCTAGGTTTTCGACACCATCCAACAAACTAATCAACTTCGCTTCTATCTTTTCTTCGGTCTTTTCAGAACGCTTTAGACTGGGATTAAAACGACGATGGAATAAATCCATTAATAAGGTAGATATTTGCGGGTAACTTGCGAAGGTTTCTTCAATATAACTTTGGTTAAAATTACTGCCGATCTGACGCATATACTTCGCGTAGGCTCTGAGTAAGGCAACATTTCTACCGGACACTTGCGCAGCCAAAACCAAGCGATTGAAACCGTCGTTTTCAAGCTGTCCAGACCAAATTTCAGCAAAGGCTTGTTGGAAATTATCACGATTTTTTTCGATGTCCAAAGCTTGTTCGCCCACAAACAACATCGAAAAGTCCAACAACCAATATACTTTATTATCGCTGCTGGTTAAGCGATATGGTGTTTCACCAATCACCCGCAAGCCCATATTTTCTAACATCGGTAATACATCAGAAAGATGTAACGGTTCATTCAAATGAAATAATTTTAAGCGGACATGATTGTTATTAATATTCTCTTCTTGGGGCCGATAGAACAACATCCCCAATTGATTCTCATCACTGAGTTCTTCAAATTGCATGATATCGGCAACAGCCGAACCCGGTAGCACGTCTTCTTTATATGAACGAGGAAAAGCACTTTGATATTTACTGCTTAATTGAATCGCACGCTCTTCACCGAAATTAGATACCAAAGAATCTGATAAACGGTCTTCCCAGGTTCTAGCGGCTTCAATTAGGTTAGTTTGTAACTGGCTCAAATCAAACTCCTGATTGCTATTATCTACTCTCACTAGATAGTGAGTGCGCGCCATTGAGCCTTCAGTGTAATAGGTTGTAAATTCGACTTCTTCCGTGGATTTAAAGTGTTGCTTGAATATCTCTTGGCTATCTATCCTTAAAGCCGTGTTATAACGGTCTTTGCTGGTATAAACCAAGCAAGAGTAGAAACGCCCGTATAAATCTTTTCGCACAAACAACTTCACTAAGTCGCGCTCTTGAATTTGCTCGACACCTAAACCAATATTCAACAATTCCTCTTCACTCGCCTGGATCAACTCATCTCTGGGATAAGTTTCCATAATATTCAGCAATGACTTATATGCATGAGACCCTTCGGGTAGAGCCGAGTTAACCATAATTCGAGCAAGCTTTTGATTAATCAAGGGGATTTCTAGAGGACTGCGATTATAGATAGAAGAAGCATATAAACCGACAAAACGATGCTCTCCAATCACCTGACCCGCTTTATTAAAAACTTTAATCCCAACGTGATCGATATAAGCAGGACGATGCACTCGCGACTTATGATTACTCTTGTTCAACACCAACGGCGTCTGATTCGTCGCCAGTTCACGACCGGCCTCGGTATAGCTCGATAAAGAGACTACCTGACTCGTCACATATTCTCGGTAGAGACCTAAACTGCCTTCGTCATCGGGAATCAACTGAAAGTCCCCTTTCACTTCTTTGAGTGCGTAGTGACGATAGCCCATCAGCGTAAAGTTGTGATCAGACATCCACTCTAAAAAAGCACAGCTCTGAGCTAGTAAATAGTTGTCTATTGGCCCTTTAGTTTTGGCCAAGTCTGCGGTGACATCAATTAACTTTTGCAGCATCACCTGCCAATCATTAACCACCACTGCGACTTCGTCCAAGACCTTACTCAGTTCGTTACTCAACTTACGCAAGGCTGTTTCGTCGCTTTGGCGGTCAACTTCAATCATGAATATGGTTTGATTGCCAAACTCACTATGCTGCACGTCATATACAGCGGTCACTTGATTATTCTCATCGCGGTCTAAACGCATTGGTTGATGCAATAATAAGTGAGTATTAATGCCACTGCGAACCAAGGCCATTCGAACCGAATCAACTAAAAACGGTGAATCTGGTACAACAATTTCGATAATCGTGTGGGTAGATTGCCAACCGTGACGGCTTAACTCAGGGTTATAGACTTTAATATGTCGGTCACAAGTTTTTGTAAGATTTAGCGTATTCCATAAGCCAACTCCGACCCCATATAAGTCGCTGTCACTGCGATTGGCCAGGTCGTCACTGCCTAGCCCAGAAAACAGCCGAGTTAAAAACTGCTCAGCTAAGGGCGCCGCCCTTGCATCCAGTTTCTGGTTAACAATTTGATAGACTTTCTTAAGTAATACGGAGGCGTGTTGCTGCGCTCTTGTCATAACGCATTCCTTTTCTAAGTAGAGTAATATTATTATTGTGTAAAACAACAGCTTATTGTTTATTTGAGTGTAGTCCGGTTTAAAAATTAATCGAAAAATAACTCGAACAACTACAGCGGCAATTAAACCATGTTTTTACATATATTCAACATTGTTCACTAGATTTTTTGAAGAGATATGAATTTATTTTGGTTATCGGTCGATAATACAAAACGACCGCTAATGCCTGAAGCATTTAAAAAGGACAAAAAACGCAACGCGGGAATTTGCACCCGCGTGCCTTTATCATCAACAGCGATCACCGAACGGGCACTACCTCGGTAGACCCGCTCAAACTCCAGATATGAAATATGTAAATTAAAATAATACTGTTTCATACTGAAAACGATACTGATTAAGCTCTGAGTTGTTGTAAACCATTGGTGACTTTTTCATAAAGATCTTTACTCAAGTCTGGCAAATCTGCTAAACGTTGTAATTGCTCAATAATCAAGTCTTTACGTGGTTGATCAAGTTTTACCGTTTGGATCAAAGGTGTAATCAAGCGCGATGCCACTTGTGGGTTTTGTTGATTTAAGATACACAAAACATCGGTTAAATAACAATAGCCAGAACCATCTTTTGCGTGAAACTTTCGAAGGTTATTATTTACAAAACTTCCAATTAAGGCGCGAACACGGTTGGGATTTTCCATGCTAAAGCTCGGATGTTCGGTGAGGGCTTTAACCCGAGCGAGACTATCTCCTTGTGCAAAATTAGCCTGTAAGGCAAACCATTTATCCATGACTAAACCATCATGTTGCCAGTGTTGCTCATAATCATCAAACATCTGCTGCCGCTGCTCAATTTGGGCATTGTTAGCCGCTGCCATTGCCGCCAGCTTATCGGTCATTAATGAACTCTCAAAATAGGCTGCCAAGACCACTTCTGGCTTAATATATGCCACATACTGTAAGCAAGCGGCACGCAAAGAGCGCCACGCGATATCAGAATGCGCCAGAGTTTGCTGCTCAGATCCGGCACATAAACGCTCAAGGGATACAAATTCTTCACTTAAACGATTGGCCAGTACAGAAATAAAGAAGTCTCTCGACTCAGCAATCGCATCGACATCCACCGCAGCAAAGCTATCGGCGATTTCGTTTTCACTACTAATCGTTAATAATTCAGCCAATAAACCATTATCGAGCTGACGATCATTGAGTAATTGTCGGAAGGTTTCAACAATTTCATCGGCAACATTCAGCGTTTGGCCCTGCTGTAACAGCCCAACCGCTTGCTGCATCCAACGTGCGACTAACTTTTGCATGCCATCCCAACGAGCAAAAGTATTACTCGCATGGTTAATGATCAGTAACAATTCAGTTAGTGAATAATCCATTTCTAGTTTTACAGGTGCAGATAAATCTTGCAGCAATACCACGGTTGGTTGGCTAGTGATGCCATCAAATACCCAGCTTTGCTCAGCCGATGTTAACTCAAGCACTGAAGATAGCGTTTGCCCTTGAGCAGTAAGCGCTAAACTTTGACCATCACTGGCTAATAACTCGATAGACACCGGAATATGTAAGGCCTGCTTTTGCGTTTGATCTGCGGTGGCCGCAGTATGTTGCGAAATACTAAGATTAAACTGCTGCGCTTGTTTATCGTAATTGCCAATGGCATTTAAAATAGGGGTACCCGACTGGCTGTACCATAACTTAAATTGGCTAAGATCTTTGCCGCTGGCATCTTGCATCGCATTCACAAAGTCATCGCAGGTGACTGCTTGTCCGTCGTGACGCTCAACATAAGTTTTCATCCCAGCTTGAAAGGCCGCTTCACCTAATAAGGTGTGTAACATGCGGATCACTTCTGCGCCCTTTTCGTAAACTGTTAAAGTGTAGAAATTATTCATTTCAATCACCTTATCAGGGCGAATTGGGTGGGCCATTGGTCCCGCATCTTCGGCAAACTGATGACTACGTAAAATACGTACATTTTTGATCCGATTGACGGCCCTTGAGCCCAAATCAGAGCTGAATTCTTGATCTCGGAATACCGTCAAGCCTTCTTTTAAAGAGAGTTGAAACCAATCTCTACAGGTAATTCGGTTACCGGTCCAGTTATGAAAATACTCGTGACCAATGACCGCTTCTATGCCTAAGAAATCACTATCGGTGGCGCTCTGTTTGTTCGCTAGAACATATTTTGAATTAAAGACATTAAGGCCTTTATTTTCCATCGCGCCCATATTGAAGAAATCGACAGCTACAATCATATAAATGTCGAGATCATATTCTAAGTTAAAACGTTGCTCGTCCCACTTCATCGCCTCTTTCAGGGATTGCATCGCGTGTTCACTTCGATCCAAATTACCCTTATCGACAAATAACTCGAGCGCAATCCGCCGCCCCGATTGGGTAACAAAACTGTCTTCAAGTAAATCAAAATCACCCGCAACTAATGCAAACAAGTAACATGGTTTGGGAAATGGGTCTTGCCAGCGCACCCAATGTTTACCATTGTCGAGGTCGCCCTGCTCTATCTTATTACCATTAGCGAGTAGATACGGATAAGCTGCTTTGTCAGCAATAATTTTGGTGTGATAGGTCGCTAAAACATCTGGCCGATCGAGGAAGTAGGTGATCCGTCGAAATCCTTCGGCTTCACACTGAGTACAAAAAGCATTCCCTGACTGATACAAACCTTCGAAGGCCTTGTTTTCGACCGGATTAATTTGAGTCACAATTTCTAAATCGAAACTTGTCGGCAAGTTACTCAACACTAATTGACTGTCAGTAACGTGGTAATCGGTGTGTGCTTGCTGATTGACCTTGATGGACAGCAGTTGCAGCTTTTCCCCATCTAAGACTAAATCTTCGGCGGAAGCATCGACCCGAAGCACCTTGGATACCGCTGTCACCTTAGTATGATTAGGCTCGAGGTCAAATTCTAAATCCACCTGCTCGATGGTATATTGAGGTGCTTGATAATCTGCACGATATTTAGCGACGGGTTGGGCTGCTAGTTCTGCCATGACTCTTCCTTTTAGTAGAAATTCAAAAATAAACTAAAACGTGTTTAAGTCGGTTTATCTTCAGTCGTAAAATTGTAATAAACGCTCAGCTTTAAAAAAACCATTTTAAAACAATATGCTGATGAATCTAAACTAAAAAAGCGACATCAATGAGTACTTGGGCAAAGAAGTGTCAATCGAGTGACTACAATCGTAAAAGATAAACAGACCGAGTTGTATTGTAAGAGATATTGGCGACTGCTGCTAACGATTTTAAAGGGACTAAAAAGCAAAAAGTCGGCCTAAGCCGACTTATCAGGTGTTGTATATCAAAATGCCAGCAAACCAACGGCGTTTAAAAACACCAGTGCGATGGCAATTGGAGAAATAAAACGAACACTCTTCATGAACAAGCTAAAGTTACGGCTTTTCATACCAATCCCCTGTTTAACACGCTCCCCCTGCATCATCCAACCGACAAATATAGTGATTAGTAATCCGCCTAATGGTAGTAATACGCTTGCCGTTAGATAATCAAGGATCTCAAAAAAGTTGCTTCCCATGGGGCCGGCATCTATCTGTGCAAATTCCCAACCACTAAATGAAGCAATCGTTCCCAAACTGAGTAGCCAAACGGCGAAGCCTGCAATGACGGCGGCAACGTTACGACGTAAGCCGCGACGCTCAACCAAGTAAGCAGCACTCGATTCGAGCAAGGCGATTGCAGAAGTAAATGCAGCGACCACCACCATCACAAAGAATACCACAGAGACAAGCGATCCCATTGGCATGGAGCCAAAAGCAATCGGTAATGACACGAACAATAAACCGGGTCCTGCACTCGGCTCAATACCGTGAGCAAACACAATAGGATAAATAGCTAAACCAGCCATCAGCGCAACCACGGTATCGGCAATCGCGATATAAATAGAAGTTTTAGCTATCGAAGTGCCTTCAGGCAAGTAAGCACCGTAGATCATCATGATCCCAGATGACAAACTGAGGGTGAAGAAAGCATGACCGAGAGCTATCATCACGCCATGAACAGTTAATTTAGAAAAATCAGGCTTAAACATAAAATTAACTGCGGCAGCAAAATCACCGGTCACTGCGGCATAAACCATAATCATTGCCAACAATACAAACAACGCAGGCATCAACAAATAGACCACCCGTTCTAAACCCTTAGTGACCCCCTTTGCTAAGACCAGAATGGTTGCCCCAATCACAATGCTTGCCCACAAGGTGAGTTGCAAAGGATCAGAAGTTAAAGCACCAAACATTGCTCCAACTTGCTCAGCATTACCTGCAGCTGCCGAGATATCTCCTGATAACGATTTAAATACATAAGCCACTGCCCAGCCAGCAATCACAATGTAAAAGCTTAACACCAAGAACCCAGCCAATACCCCCATGCCACCAATAAATGCCCAATGTTTAGAGCGTCCATGTTCAAGCGCTACTTTCGCGACCGCGTTGGCTGGTGTAGAACGCCCTTGTTTACCTAGGTAAACCTCTGCCATCATCACCGGAATGCCGATGAACATAATGCATAAAAGGTAAACGAGTACGAAAGCACCGCCGCCGTTCTCTCCCATGATATAGGGAAACTTCCAGATATTACCAAGCCCTACTGCGGCCCCTGTTGCCGCTAAAACGTAGGCAAAATTACTCGACCAGCGATTATTCACTGAGGTGTTATTACTCATATTTTCTCTTAATAATTGTGTATGCGAATTGCGTTCTTGTTATTGGGCGCAGATCTAAGCATAAAGCACATGTAAATTACAGAAAAAATGAATATTTATGCTAATAATCAGGGTTCCATCTCCATATATAATCTAGTAAATACTCAGTAATGAGTATTAAACGCTGAATGTTCATGCATATACAAAGCATGTTTCTAATTGAGAGCTTGCCACTGCTTTTCCAACCAATCTCTCTCATAAACTAATATTGGATGCACCACACGACGCTCTTTCACTGCTTGGCGCTGTTGTTCGTTGAGAGCAACCCCATTGCTCATAAATACAAACGGGCTTAGGTGACCTTGTTTTTCAATAAATCCAACTAGGTTCATCACGCCTGTCACATAACCACTTTTAGCGTGAATATGATGTTTTAACGGAGATTTGGTGACACTGCGGCGATATTTAAGAGTGCCATTTTCTCCAGCGATGGCGAGTATACTAGGCAAAACTTTTAGTTGCGGGTCTGTTTGCCAGCGTTGCAAAAGCTGATATAACAACTCGGCACTAATCAAGTTCTCCCGTGACAATCCCGAACCATCGCGCATCACGACCTGACTCACATCCAAACCCAAAGCAGTCAATTGAGCCAAAACAATTTTACTCGCAACTGCGTAACTCGCTTTACGTCCTTGTGCTGCGGCTAGACTTTTAAAAATACTATCTGCGGTCAAATTGTCAGACTCAACCAACATAAATTTCAGTAAATCGATCAGCGGTACTGACTGATGCGTATAAACTGTTGGAAACGGAGCTAACCGAGAACGATATTGTATTTGTCCGCTATACTTCGCCCCCAGTTGCGCCAGCACTCGGCCTAGCTTCAACGAAAAGTAACGATGCTCATCGGTAATCGAAAAGCGTAATGGCATCATTTTGGCATTTTTTGGTATACAGCCTGAAAGCTGGTAGTGATTATGATCTTTAACCACCAGACGTTGTTCACAATCTGCAGTATCAGCCGCCACCGTCATAATTTGATTGTCCATATTAAGCAAGCTCGGATCACTAATATGTAAATCACTCAATTGCCCGATTTTACCTGGTTTCAAATTGCCATTAATACAATTGCCATCAATATTCAGTGCCGATACTGGCGAAGCAAAACAAATCCCAATATCGTTCCACACCTGACCACGACTGCGATTGTGACCACTAAAGACACCATCGTCGATGGTGATTGAATGGATTTTTTTGCCATAACGGCTGAAGGCTCTCGTCAACAACGCATTCAGATCTTTGCTGCTGAAACTAGGATCGCCACTCATATGAAGATAAAGATCTAAACCTTGCTCGCTCAACTTGATACTGAGCTGAGTATTAAAACGAAAATCTGCACCTAAAAGTTTGATCGCAGCAGTTGCCGTTACGATTTTTAAGGTACTGGCTGGCACCAATAATCGTTGGCTATTCGCCTGACTGGCTGGTCCAATATAACTAAGTGTTGCGCCCCGTAAGGGCATCGTCTCGGCTTGCAACAAACCACAGACCAACAATAAAGGGATAACAAGAGGGAGGAAAAAACGCATCTTAACTCGCAGTGCACCAATGGTACCGAGAGTATATAAAAAAAGGTGAAACTAAGTTCACCTTTTCCTTTCAATTTTAGCAGTTATTGTTATTGAGCAATCAGCTCTAAACGCATTGCACGTTGGCGAACAAAGCTACGCTTAAGATGATTAAAAGTTTTCTCTGGCATACCGCTCGGTAATTCAACCGTTGAATAACTATCAAATAACTTCACGCTACCGATGTAATCGCTGCTAATGTTGGCTTCGTTAGCAATCGCGCCTACGATATGCTTGGTTTGTACACCATGTTCACGACCAGCATCAACTCGATAGGTGTTCATTTCAACATCAGCGGTACGGCGTTTACGTTTTGTCGCGCCAGCTTCAGAGCGGCTAGGACGTTCGCCTCTTTCGCCGCGAGCACTGCGCTCACCACGAGGAGCGCGAGACCGATCACCACGATCGTTACCAGCGAAACGAGCTGAACGAGGTTCAGGATCGGCTGGCAGCTTGAATGGTCGTGCTAACTGACTTTGGAACAATAAGGCTGTCGCTAATTCTAATTCAGTCATACCAAGGTTTGTCGCTAATTCGCTAGCAATGGCTTGATAATCTTCTAACTTAGTATTTTTAACCGCGGTGGTTAATTTATCTTGAAAACTCGCAATACGTTGTTTTTCGATTTGTTCACGAGTAGGCAACTCCATCGCTTCAATCTTTTGTCGTGTGGTGCGCTCGATATTGCGCAACAAACGCTGCTCACGATAACCCACAAACATAATCGCTTTACCACTACGTCCTGCTCGACCAGTACGGCCAATGCGGTGAACGTAAGCCTCAGCATCATAAGGAATATCGAAGTTAACCACGAGGCCAATACGCTCTACATCAAGACCACGAGCGGCAACATCGGTAGCGACAACAATATCCAACTTACCCGATTTTAAACGGGTGATGGTGCGCTCACGCATGGTTTGGTTCATGTCACCGTTTAAAGCGGCAACACTAAAGCCCTTCGCTTCGAGGCGCTCAGCAATTTCAGTGGTCGAACTTTTGGTACGCGAAAAGATAATCGCAGCACCATCACTATTCACTTCAAGGATCCGAGCCAAAGCTTCTATTTTGTTTAAACCAGCAACATTCCAATAGTATTGGTCAATGTTAGACACTGTTTGCGTCTTGTTGGCAATTTTTACTTCTTTCGGAGCTGACATGTAGTTCTTAGTCAGATTTTTAATTGCTGGCGGCATGGTTGCTGAAAACAACGCTGTTTGGCGTTCTTTTGGCATGTCACGCATGATGCGTTCGACATCATCAATAAAGCCCATACGCAACATTTCGTCGGCTTCATCTAATACTAAGGCTCTAAGTTGATCTAACTTCAACTTACCACGTTCTAAGTGGTCAATCGTACGTCCTGGTGTTCCTACAATAATTTGAGGGCCACGACGCAGTTCTTTAATTTGTTGTCCATAATCGGCACCGCCATAAATGGCAAGTACGCGTAAACCAGGTACATGACGGCTAAAGTCTTTAATTGCATCCGCAACCTGATTCGCCAGTTCGCGAGTTGGTGCTAACACCAACATCTGCGGCACATTTAATTGTGGATCAAGCTTTGCGATTAAAGGCAAAGAAAAAGCTGCAGTTTTACCCGTTCCGGTCTGCGCTAAGCCAAGTACATCGTGTCCTTCCAGCAGTAATGGAATGGTTTTTTCCTGAATTGGAGACGGCGTCTCAAATCCAATCTCGGCAATTGCTTTTAAAATTGTTTCAGGGAGAGCAAATTGCTCAAAACTCGTACTGCTGGATTCTGTCATATTTGGCCCACGATTATTTAAAGGATGCGCACTATACGCTTTTGATCACAAAATGTCTCATTGATTTTAGCTTTTTATGGAAAAATTTTAAGCAACTTGATATGAGACAAAAAAAACCACTCGAATAAAGAGCGGTTGATTCCTTCAATTAGAGCTGAATATTAGTCTATTCAGCCTCACTTTCTGGCGCAGGATGTTTTGCCGCCGTATCTTTAATTAAAGGGTGTAATTCGCCACTGCGGAACATCTCCATCACGATGTCACAACCGCCAACTAATTCGCCTTCAACCCACAGTTGTGGGAAAGTTGGCCAATCAGCATAGTTAGGCAGTTCAGCGCGAATGTCAGGGTTTTGCAAAATATCGACATAGGCAAAACGTTCACCACATTGCATTAAAGCTTCAACCGTTTGCGCTGAGAAACCACAACTAGGGAACTTCGGAGAACCTTTCATGTAGAGTAGGATCGGGTTTTCAGCAATTTGCTGCTTAATTTTATCAACAGTTTCCATTTTAAAATTCTCTAATTTTTTACACTAAGTCTATTCTAGGTGCTATGACTATACCGTAGCAAAAAAAATCTCTGATTTCACCACTTTGAGCTAGATCAATATTTTTTAATATTTTTGCTTTTCCGCCTACTGTTGTAATGCTAAACTAGTTTGTAAAGTTTTTACTATATAAAATATTGTGCTGTTGCTTCAGCCAATTATTACAAGGAGAGAGAAACATGGCTTTTACACTACCTGAACTACCTTATGCACAAGACGCGTTAGAACCGCACATCTCTGCTGAGACCTTATCTTTCCACTACGGTAAACACCACAATACCTATGTGGTAAAACTAAATGGTTTAATCGAAGGCACTGATTTAGCTGAGAAAAGTTTAGAAGAAATCGTTAAAAATTCCACTGGCGGCGTATTTAACAACGCAGCGCAAGTTTGGAACCATACCTTTTACTGGAACTGCTTGGCGCCAAATGCTGGCGGTCAACCAAGTGGAGCACTTGCAGCAGCCATTGACGCAAGTTTTGGTTCTTTCGAAGAATTTAAAGCGAAATTTACCGATAGCGCAGTCAACAACTTTGGCTCCAGCTGGACTTGGTTAGTCAAAAATGCTGACGGCAGTCTCGCGATCGTAAATACCAGTAATGCAGCTACACCACTGACTGACGAAACGGTTACGCCAGTGCTAACCTGTGACTTATGGGAACATGCTTACTACATCGATTACCGTAACGTTCGCCCTGATTACCTCAATGCATTCTGGGCATTGGTAAACTGGGAGTTTGCCTCAGCAAATTTTGCTTAAGCAAAAAAGCTTGCTAAGGACCAAGGGCGCTAATCAGCGCCCTTTTTATTTTTGTCACTGTGTCCTAAATTCATTTCCGGTGCGATCAGGTCGCGTACTCGTTGCTTTAGAATTTTAGCTTCCGGAAAACCTTCATCAGCCACTCGACACCAAATCAATTTTCCATCGAGGTAAATTTGAAAACGTCCTTTACTCGCTGGTTTTAAAGCCACTTCTGCCAACTCTTGTGAAAATGTCGTAAGTAGCTCTTGACTCAACCAAGAGGCGCGTAATAACCAACCACACAAACTACAATAATAAATTACGACGCGAGGCTGGTCTTTTGATTGTTGTAATGCCAACGTTATTTCCCTTTTTGTAACTCACTCATATGACTCAGCACTCTTTTTAAGGAAATTGGATATTTAGTGCCCAATTGCTGAGCAAACAGCGATACCCGCAGCTCTTCTATCATCCAGCGAAGTTCTTGACCCTGTTCATTATATATGGGTAAGGCTAAGACTTGTTCCCGTTCAACCGCCGTTTCAATTTGTTGCATGGCTAAACGGTCTTTATGCGCGTCGATCGCTAATTTTTCCAAGCGCTTTTCAATTGCTTTTAAATAACGCTGTAAATCGGCTAAACGCGCTACGCCAACCTCTCGCACGAATCCTTTATAAACCAATCTAGCAAGCTGCGCTTTAATATCAGCATGAGCCATCACTCGATCAAAACCGACTTTACCTTTCAAGGACTTATTAATTTGGTAATGCAAACTTAAAATTTTCTCTACCTGTACGACTACAGCTAAAGTTTCAGTTGCCAACTCGGCCCGTACGGTATCACATAAGGCAACAAAGTCCGCTTGATTATCCACCGGCTGTAGTCGCGAGTATTTGTCGATGACCGCTAAACAACAGTCATCCAATAACACATCAACCCGACCAAAAGGATTAAAGTACAAACCAAGTTTGGCTTTATTAGGCAGATGCTGCTGCAAATAACTCAGCGGTGAAGGAATATTCAGTTGCAATAACTTACTTAAGCCACGTGACTGACTCCAACTCGCTTCTTCGGCTTTATCAAACAACTTAAGGGCCACTGTTTTCCCCTCATCCACCAATGCCGGATAAGCGGTTATTTGATAACCTTGACGTTGTTCTTCTATCATCGTCGGCAACTCACCAAAGCTCCATTGACTAACACTCGCTTGCTCGGCGAACGCACTAGGCGCAATTTCAGCAAGCGTTTGCTCAACTTCGTCCTGAAGTTTGGTTTGCAATACTTGATAACTTCGCCCCTGAGAAACGACTTTACCTTGATCATTCACCACCTTAAAGTTGACCTTAAGATGGTCTGGTACAGCATCTAGATTCCAGGCATCCTCGGGGATCTTACAGCCGGTCATTCTGAGTAATTGCTTGGTCAATATTGGTAACAACTCGCCTTCGGCCTGCGGGACCGCTTGCATAAAGGCTTGAACGTAATTCGGTACTGGTACGAAATTACGTCGTATAGGCTTAGGCAAAGATTTAATCAGAGCGCTAATTAAAGCTTCTCTAAACGCTGGGATCTGCCAATCGAAACGTGAGTAATCAATCTGGTTTAATAATGCCAATGGAATATGGACACTCACCCCATCGTCTACTTCACTAGGTTCAAAAACATAACTAAGGGCCAACGCAAAGCCATCTAACTGCCAGCTATCTGGATATTGCTGCTCAGTCACATGACTCGCATCATGTTGATACAACATTTGTTTTGAAAAATTGAGTAAGTCTGGCTGTTGTCGCTGCGCTTGCTTCCACCAGCGATTAAAGTGAGAAGCAGAGACAATATCTTCTGCTAAACGTGCGGCATAAAAATCAAACAACACCTGATCATCCACCCGCACATCGCGGCGACGTTGCTTTTGCTCTAAGGCTTCGACATCCTCGAGTAAGCGCTGATTTTGTTTAAAAAAGCTGTGTTTACTTGACCACTGCCCCTCGACTAAAGCGGAGCGAATAAATACTTCTCGGGCCACAACGGGATCAATTCGACCATAATTGATCAGACGTTTGCTCACTAAACTTACACCATACAAACGCACGCTTTCGTAAGCCATCACCGCTTGTTGCTTGGTCGACCAGTGTGGCTCACTATAAGACTTTTTAATCAGGTGTTCAGCCTGCGCTTCTAACCAATTAGGCTGAATCTTTGCTACGCCACGCGCAAACAAACGAGAGGTTTCCACCAGCTCGGCAGCCACCACCCATTTAGGGGGCTTTTTCGCTTGGCTAGATCCCGGGAATACCACAAAACGTGCGTTTCGTGCGCCTAAAAACTCTCGCTCTTTGTCTTTAAAACCAAAGTGACTGAGCAAACCAGCGGTCACTGCCTGGTGAATGGCATCGTAATTCGCCTCATTTTGACTCAGTGGATAACCTAACTCTTTTACCACCGTTGAAAGCTGAAACACTAAGTCTTGCCACTCGCGAATCCGCATGTAAGCTAAAAACTCTTGCTTACATTGTTTACGAAATTGGTTACTTGATAAAGCCTTTTGTTGTTCTTGTAAATAACGCCATAGTAATAAGTAGCTCGAGAAATCGGAGTCTTTATCAACAAAGCGTGCGTGTTGTTGGTCTGCCGCTTGTTTACGGTCACTAGGTCGCTCTCGCGGATCTTGGATCGATAAGGCTGCACAAATCACCATCATTTCTTGAACACAGCCAAAACTCTTAGCAGCCACCATCATTCTCGCTAAGCGAGGATCGATGGGAAACTTAATCACCTCACGCCCTAAAGCGCTAAGGCTTGGCTTCCCGTGCTGCTGATGTAAAGCCCCAATTTCCTCGAGTAGATTCAAACCATCTTTAATATTTCGCTGATCGGGCATATCAATAAATGGAAAGTCTTCCAACTTACCAAGCCTTAAGCCAAGCATTTGCAAAATAACCGAGGCTAAATTGGTTCGTAAAATTTCAGGATCGGTAAACTCCGGCCGACCAGCAAAGTCATCTTCACTATATAAACGAATACAGATCCCTTCTGCCACCCGCCCACAACGTCCTTTACGCTGATTGGCACTCGCTTGAGAAATCGCTTCAATTGGCAAGCGTTGAACTTTAGAACGATAGCTATAGCGACTAATTCTGGCGGAACCGGGGTCGATTACATAACGGATCCCTGGCACCGTTAAACTGGTTTCGGCAACGTTCGTGGCTAACACGATACGACGACCACGATGGGCTGCAAAAATGCGATTTTGCTCCGCATTAGAGAGACGAGAATATAAAGGCAATACTTCAGTGTCACGTAACTGGCGCTTCTGTAAGTAATCTGTCGCATCTCTAATTTCACGTTCGCCATTCATGAAAATTAATATGTCACCGGGTTTCTCCCGATATAGCTCGTCAACCGCGTCGGCGATACCTTCTAGGACATCTTTGGTTTGCTCTGCTTCGTTAAGCGGGCGATATCGAGTATCAACCGGATAGGTTCTGCCTGAGACTTCAATCACCGGAGCGTCGTTAAAATGCCTAGAAAATCGTTGCGGATCAATGGTTGCCGAAGTGATAATAATTTTTAAATCAGGTCGCTTGGGCAATAATTGCTTGAGCACTCCGAGGATGAAATCAATATTCAGACTACGTTCATGGGCCTCATCAATAATCAAAACTTCGTATTGAGAAAGAAAACGGTCCTGTTGCATCTCGGCAAGCAACATCCCGTCAGTCATCAGCTTAATTAAACTATCCGCTTTAATTTGATCGTTAAAACGAATTTTATAACCGACCAAATCGCCTACTGGAGTCTCTAATTCTTCTGCAATACGAGCGGCTACACTACGAGCGGCCAACCGCCGAGGCTGAGTATGACCGATGAAACCACGACTCCCTAAGCCTAACTCTAAACAAATTTTTGGGATCTGGGTTGTTTTACCCGAGCCCGTTTCACCAGCGATGATCACCACTTGATGATCACGGATCGCTTCATAAAGTTTTTGTTTTTGCTCAACGACGGGTAGCTGCGGAGGGTAATGAATGACAGGAATAGTCGCTCGTCGACGACTTGCTAACTGACAAGAGCGATCGAGAGCCTGAGCAAATTTAACAAAAGCGGCACTTTTTTGTTCCAGATCGTCGGATGTTAACTTAGTCAGCTGCCGCTGAAGACGATAACGATCCTTTGCCAAAGCGAAGCTGATTTGTTGTTTCAAGTTTGATAGAGCGGACTGCAAGAATAAAACCTCGTAGGGTTGCATACGAGGCGCAAATGCTAACAACAATCGCTAAGAAAACAAGTCTAAGCCACCTGTTTATAGCAACAAGCACATCGAGTAACACCAGCTGCAGCGAAATGATGATGACTCTGTTCATCATCGACCCTCAGCTGGACTAAAAAGCAACCAGTTGAAAAACAAAATACATCAAGAAAATCTCAATGTTGACTTCATTCACCCATTTGGGGAATGGTCAGTCTAAGCACTGAACTATATCCTATACGCAACTGATTTGTTTATTCAGTTATCGCGTTTAGTTATTTATTGCGGTGTAATTTTTACACATTTTATGCAGGCCCTTTGCTTATATATTAGGCAAAGGGCTTTTTTATATTCTGACCGCAGTGAAATCGCCAGAAATCAGCAAACATACGCCTTTCCCTATGCGCCATCGCTATTCTTATGAATATCCACTTAATTCACCCATTTGGGGAATGGATAGCTAGATGGCCTCACTATATGATTTAACTGACTGATTTGCTAATTCAGTCATCGCGTTTAGTTACCTATTGCTGTGTTTACTACACAATTTATGCATGCCCTTTGTTTATATTAAACAGAGGGCTTTTTTTTCTCTGTGATTCGCGACCAGCAAGCCTCATAAAAACACCAAACAAAAGCCAATATTAACTCAATTCACCCATTTGGGGCATGGTGTAATGCTTGATCCCGCTGTAATGTTAAAAAGACTGATTTGCTAATTCAGTCTTCGCGTTTAGTTACCTATTGCAGTGTTTGTAATTATACAATTTATGCGGCCCTTTGCTTTATTAAGCAAAGGGCTTTTTTTATCTGACTTGCCATTGCAGAGTTTCACCAGCATAGAATGGTACCAAGGCTTGTTCCTCGACCATCACCTGTGATGGGACCTGCCAAGCCTGCCTGCTTAGGGTAATGGTCTCTTTATTACGGGGTAAGCCATAAAAATCAGGACCATTAAAACTAGCAAAGGCTTCCAACTTGTCCAAAATTCCCAGTTGCTCAAATATTTCTGCATATAACTCGATAGCAGCTGGCGCACTATAACAGCCGGCACAACCACAGGCGCTTTCTTTTGCACCTTGTAAATGTGGCGCTGAATCCGTTCCCAAAAAAATCTTAGGCGTTCCGCTGGCAACCGCTTGTTGTAAAGCCTGTTGGTGACTTTGACGCTTTAATACTGGTAAACAATAGTTATGAGGTCTTAAGCCCCCCGCCAAAAGATGGTTGCGGTTATACATTAAATGCTGAGGCGTAATTGTTGCCCCGACATGATCTGGCGCGCTGAGGACAAATTCCGCAGCTTCGGCAGTCGTGATATGTTCAAAAACAATTTTCAGTTCCGGTAGGGACTTGACCAAATTCCGCATATAGCTATCGATAAATACTGCTTCACGATCAAAAATATCGATATCGGCATGTGTCACTTCCCCATGCACCAGCAGTAAAATATTATGCTTTGCCATTGTTTCAAACACTGGGCGCAAGGCATCGACGTCGGTCACACCATGAGCTGAGTTTGTCGTGGCATTGGCTGGATACAATTTACAGGCTTTAATGATGCCACTGGCTGCCGCCTCTTCAATCAATTGTGGGCTTGTCGCATCGGTTAAATAGAGAGTCATCAGTGGTTCAAAAGAGCTCTCCTGGGGAAGAACCTGTTTGATCCGTTGCAAATACGCTCGAGCATCTTCAACTCGAGTCACTGGCGGAGTTAAATTTGGCATCACAATCGCTCGGGAAAAATGTTTAGCGGTTGCATTCGCGGCAACTGATAACATTGCTCCATCACGCAAATGTAAATGCCAATCATCAGGCCGAATAATAGTCAACTCTTGCGTCACAACGTTCCCCTAATTCAATATGAAATCGTGAAAGTCTACCCCAAGTTGTTTCGCAAGTCTCCCCCCTAAAAGTAAACTGGGTGAGGCGATAAGCTACAGTCTCAATCAATAGTCGAAGTTAGTACGAGTTATCGATGATGGTCGGTTAAGCATGGATAATAACCGAGCGGAACGCTCAGTACGTCCGTTCACGGTAGGGTGGAACAACTGGTTGTTCTGGAAGAGTCATAATGGAGCACGGGCCAGTGCCGTGCTGTACAGTCTTATCGAAACCGCGAAGACTAACGACTGTCAACCGTATGAATACCTGGAATACGTGCTACGAGAAATCCCGACACTGAAGAGTGGGGTGACCATGCTCATCATCTTCCTTGGAACATGCCAAAAACGGACTAGCCCTCCCTCCCCGAATAGCGTTCAGAATGACAGATACCGCCTTAGTTGGCGGTATCTGTGTTGATATTAGAAAGTCAATGAGTCGGTTCGCAGACGCTTACGGAGTGATTGTGTATCTCCATCGGTCACACTTCACCAGCTTTCTGGCATCGCGGTGATCTGTATAGCCTTAGCTTTGTAATTTATGGAGAGTATGGGTGTCGAGTGTTTTTTATCTCATATATCACTAGGTGTCGCTGCTTTAATCCCGAGGATTTCATGCCGCATTATTGAAGGTTGGTACCAAACCTAGAAGTACATGAAGCAAATTGGAAGGCCGAGCATGCGACCTTTACCAAACAAATAAGCCAACAAAAATGTTGGCTTATTATTCATCCTATTGTAACAATCACTACCATTGATAACGCATTCGTATGCTAACCGTATCAACATCGTTAACATCAATGAAATAACGATCAAACTTAAGTTGAATGCTCACCGCCTCTGAGGCTCTATAACCTATCCCTAACCCAGCGTTCGCATCGAATCCGTTAAACTTGGTCTTAATCGTTTTACCTTGATAGTGACTCTCTACTTCTGATTTCCAACGAAATACTCCTACATTAGCATTGGCAAACAAGTATTCACCCTGCCAAAAGTTGTACTGCACTTCAGTAGCTAGGCCCTCTGGTAGAATAGGAGCGACCGCTGCGACGCTCTTGTGATATTCATCAGGGTCGACAGAGACTGTTTTTAACTTTGTAGTTCCTTCACCCATATCAATATATTTCAATCCAATCGACCAACGATCACTGAAAGCATAACCGACTCCAAGTGAGTACAGTAAATCAGAATCGTCTGTTTCGTATTCTGTCTCTGAGACAAACGAGCGTCGTTCATCGGCTATACTCATTCCAAGGTCAACGTCCAAAAACCAATTAGCCTGACTCTGGAAACTAGCCAATAACAACCCGAGCAAGACCAAAACTCGTTTTGGTCGGCGCAAACGCATCATCGCTAACAACAAGAGAACAACACCTCCCACCGACATAGCACCTCCCGAAGTATTCGTCACTTCAATGTCATGAGACAAGGCCACTTTGACTTTTACTTGGCCCGTGCTTTGCAGTGCAAATGAGTCATTGATTGTATAGGAGATTACATCTTCCCCTTCAAACCCACGTTTTGGTGTATAAGTTAACGTGTTGTCACTATTCACTAAAACCTCACCTTGTAGTGCTGATGCAGACACGAGCGTTAATGTATCCCCATCAGGATCCGTATCATTACTCATAACATCTATTCGAATAGTTGTACGATCATCAGTTTCTGCAAAATCGTCCACAGCACTTGGCACTTGGCTATTGACCACAGTCACATTTACCGTACCACTACCTGTACCTCCAACTCCGTCGGTAATGCTGTAGACAATCGTATCCTCACCAAAGAACTCAGGTACTGTGGTGTACTCCAGCTGATTATTTGAAATAGCAATTTGACCGATATTTGCGGTTGCATTATTAAGCGTGAGAATATCTCCATCGACATCAGTGTCGTTACTCAATACGTCAATCAAGGAACGCCCATAACGATTAACCGTCACCGTATCGTCATTTGCCGTAGGCAAGGTGTTAAAGCTACTCATTACGGCTACACCACTAGGGTCGATAATACTGCCATTAACTTTTCCATCATCATCGTTAGGACCTCCATCTTCTATGGTTACTTGGATACACCAATGCCCCTCGGTCATTCCATTTATCCAACTTTCATCCCCTGGAGGTGGGCAATAACCTTGCTCCCCTTCAGCTGAGGCTAGTGAGTTCGACGCATCTTCAATGAAATTGCTCCAGCCCGTTTCGACACGATATTTACGATAGATGGCGTTCGCAGGTATCGGTAGACGCTGTGGAAATACCAATTGATAACTACCACCAGGTTGCGGTAAACCAACAGCAACAAAGTCAAAAATACCACCAACATTATCCGCAATTGCATCAGTAATTAATTCATCAACAAAGAGCTCACTACCACCCGTTTGATTGTTTAATATCGACTCCCCTTTTTTCAAACATACGCCAGGCTGTCCTTCCACTAAGAAGCGGGCCGGTTGACTCACCCGCTGCGGTAACACATTGCATTCAGATATAGCGTCAAGGTAATCTGGAATACCATCGTTATCACTATCGTTATGACCTTCCTGGTTATCCGGGATCAAGTCACCATCACTGTCTGCATCACCCAGTACCGCCAAAGCTTCTACCACCTCAAGGTAAACATCTTCTTTCACTGACAACGTACCGCTATCCGTCACAGTCAACTGCATGTGATAAATCGCCGGGCTCAACTCTGATGGCGAGAAACTTAGAGTCAATTCTTGCGTCTGACCCACAATGGCTGCAGCCAGCTTGTCATCAGTAGCAACCCAAGCATAAGTATGGGTATCTCCGACATTCGGATCTGCTACCGTAGCGGTAACTGTCACTCTCTGTTCGCTGTTTTCCACCTTGTTACGTTGCTCGTCACTCTGCTTCACGATTACGCTCACTTTCGGCGCAATATTCTGCTCATAGATGCTCAGCGTATACTGGTTCTTACTGCCCAGATTCAAGGACGAATCCAGTGCGATAGTAAGAGTTTCTGCTCCTTCAGATACATCGTCAGAGTTCACATCAAATGTGATCTCCCCGACAGTGCCTGTCGTGATGCTCACTTCACCACTTGTCAGCGTGTGATCTTTACCGTCGCTAGTTCCTGACACAGTATAAAAGATAATCATTGGATACGACGGGGCCGGGCCATTAAGGTAGACTTTCACAGTATGCGAAGTACCTTCCGTGGTTTCCCCATCTTTCTCGATGCTCACCAACGGATGAACCGTTACCGTCTGACTCGCTTCAGCCACATTGCCTTGTGAATCTTTAGTCTGCCAGTACGCGGTATTCACGCCAGGACGGAAGAAAGTCGTGTTATCGACCAACGAAACAGGCAGTGGTTTACCCGTATTGTCAAAGGCGACCGCCGTGCCCAAATCCACTTTGGTCGACAAGGCGGTTGCATTCACTTCCACATCATCCGGTGCAGTGATCGTTGGAGCTTCAAGTTTGTCGCTCTTAATGGTCACTGTGGCTTTAGCCGTTGCTTTGCCGCCATTGCCATCAACAATCCCATACTGCACCGTTACTGTGCCGCTTTGCGTGGTAGCCAGTAGGATATTATTATCCTGAAGACTGGCCTGCCCAGATGTAGGTATCACCCAGTCAAGCTGCACTGTGTCTTCATCTACATCGCTATCATTGGTAAGAACATCTAGCGCATAAATCGCCTGGTCAATAGCAGTCAGGACAAAAGCATCATCCACCGCAATCGGATCATCATTCACTGCAGCAATGTTCAACGTCACGCTATACGTAACTGAAGACGCCTGACCGTCGCTCACCTGATATTCAAAAGTATCGCTACCGTTGTAGTCTGCTACCGGGGTATAGGTCCAGCCATTCTCGGTTGCCATCAACGAACCATGAGCTGGCGAAGAAATTACATATCGTGTCAGGTTACTACTGTCTACATCAGACAACACAGGTGAAATGTCAGTGCTGGTATCCTCGTCAAAATTGATAACAAAAGACTCACCCACCGGAGCGTCATTGACGTTTTTCACTGTCAGGTTGAAGGCAGGTAATGAGTCACTTGCCGCCCCGTCAGAGACCGAAATCACAATCCCGCTGGTCGTGCCGACATGACTGTTATCAGGGGTACCACTCAGCGCCCCTGTCACTTCATCGAAGCTGGCCCAGCTTGGTTTGTTGACGATATCGAAGCTCAGTGTATCCGCCGTGTCATTATCATGACCGACAGGGGTAAATAGATAAGCCGTATCTTCATCAACCGAAGTGCCTGGTGTACCACTGATCGTCGGTGCGTCATTGACCCCGGCTACCGTTATCGTCACTGTCGCAATTGCCGAGTCCAGCTCACCGTCATTAGCCTTGTAGGTAAAGCTGTCCTGACCGAAGAAGTTAGCATCCGCCTGATACGTCACTTTATTGCCACTCAACAGAGCGCTGCCATTTTCTGGCGGCGTCACCAATTGATATGTCAGTGACGAGTTTTCCACATCGCTGCCAACCAGAGTAATGATCAGGGCTTTGTCTTCTTCTCCGTTTACCGACAGGCTCTGCACACTTGGCGCGTCATTGACAGGATTAACCGTCAGCGACACTTCAACCGGTTCGGAGTCCAGCTCGCTGTCATTGACCTTGAACTTGAAGCTATCTGCACCGTTAAAGTGTGTATTCGGTGTATAACGCCAGCTATTTTCACTCAACTGCTCAAGCTCACCATTGCTGGTGCTTTCAGTAATGCTGTACACCAGGGCATCGTCTTCGATGTCTGTCCCGCTCAGTGTGAGTGTCAGTGTGGTATCTTCATCCAGCGTTTGAGACTGGGCAGTCGCAACCGGTGCATCGTTAACCGAAGTGACAGTCATGGTCACCGTTGCCTCATTAGACACCGCACCGGCAGCATCCTTCACGGTATACGTGAAGGTATCATCACCGTAATAGTTGGCATTAGCAGTATAGACAATCGCCCCGGTCGATATCACCTCAACCTGGCCGTTGGCCGGTGACTGGACAACCGTCACACTGGTCAGGTCGAAGCTATCGTTGGTATCGACATCGGTATCATTGCCCAGCACGTTGACCTCGAACGAGCCCTCTTCCTGTAGCTCAGCGGTATTGTCTGCTGCCACTGGCGCATCATTGACCGGAGTCAGGACAACCGTCACGGTCGCCGGCTCAGACTGCAAGCCTTCACTATCAGTCAGGGTATAGGTAAAGCTGAGAGTACCGTTCTCGTTTGCACGCGGTGTGATCGCCAGACTGCCATCATCCTGAATTGTGACTTCCGCTTTGGCATAGTTACCCGCACCATTACCCTGATCTTCCAGAGTGATATTCGCTTTGGTGAAGGTCTGATCTTCGATATCCGAGTCGTTGGTCAGGATCGCCAGCGTAGCCGCTACGTCCTCGTCCGTGGTCACACTGTCATTTCCAGCAACCGGACGGTCGTTCACTGCCCCGATGTTCACCGTCACCGTAGCCGGCTCAGAGACCCCGCCTTCGCTATCAGTGATAGTGTAAGTGAAGGTATCGGTGCCGACTTCGTTGAGATCAGGTGTATACACCAGAGTACCCGCGGCCTGGTCGATGGCGACGCTACCGATAGTCGGCTCGGTAGCCAACTTAATATCACCGGTTGGTTTGCCGTCTTCGACATCACTGGCCGCATCCCTCACCGCCAGGGAGTCTGTGGCGGTATCCTCATCCACCGTGGCGCTCAGGTTCCCCGCGACCGGCAGATCGTTCACTGCAGTAATTGTCACCGTGACCGTCGCTTCTGACGACGTATTGAGCAAGGCATCTTTCACTGTATAGGTGAAACTGTCCTGGCCATTGGCATTGGTATTCGGTGTATAGCTGGCAATACCATTGGTAATTGTCACGCTACCTTTGCCAGGTTCGGTCACCACTGCAGTTGAGGAAGGCACCATATCCTCTTCCGGATCATAATCATTATCCAGCAGCTTGATAATGACTGCGACATCCTCACTGGTTGTTGCCGTGTCGTTGACAGTAAGAGGTGCATCTGCCACCGCATTCATGGTCAAATTCACGGTGCGGGTTTCAGATCTTGCACTGGACGCATCGACAACCTGGAAAGTAAAGCTATCACTGTGGTTTTCACTGCCGTCGTGCTGATAGCTGAAACTGCCATCTTCGCTTAGGTTTAGCTGACCATACTGAGGACCTGTAACAACGGATACCGTTAAGGTATCGCCACTGTCCGTATCGTCATCCGCCGCATTGCTGAGCAGACCATTTGCAGTGGCTACCGTCAGAGTGGCGGCTTCATCCAGGGTAAAGCCAAAGTTTTGCCCAACCGGGGCATCATTGGTATTGCCGACTTCGATGTTGAAGCTATCCAGCGTATCCTCATCCGTCCCGTCAGAGACTTTGATTTGGACGTTGCTGTAATTACCAACCGCTGCATCATCCGGTGTACCGGTCAACGCGCCGGTCGAGGTATCAAACTCCGCCCAGTCTGGTTTGTTTTCAATACTATAGGTATGAGAATCTCCCTGATCCGGGTCGGTCAGGGTCGGGGTAAAGCTATAGGCGGCATCCTCATTGACCGACGTTGCAGGCGTACCGGATAACTGCGGCGCGACATTATATTTCTTCACAACCGTCGCAGAAGTGCTCGCGGCAACATTGCCCGCCTCATCCGAGACCTCAACAGACAACGTCAGGGTACCTTCGGCCAGCGTGCTGACATCGATACCCGTCACCTGCTCACTCACAGCATCAACAGCAACCGGTGAAGAGCCAGACATGCTGTTGGTACCATCACCGATTTGATAGGTAAATGAACCTGCACTTTCCAGACCTGATACGGTAAAGCTGAGCGCAGCCTCGTTCACCCGGTTAATCAGCGCCTGATCAATGATCACGCTGTGACCGCTCGGTGCCTGCGTATCAACCGTCAGCGCCAGCTGGGTGGCCGCGGTATTGCCGTTGCCCGCCGCATCGGTGAAGGTATCAGCATTGATGTCTAACGTCGCATTGGTTTCGGAATCAGCCGTCGGGGTGAAGAGCACGCTGTACTGGGTAGCGCTGGTTGAAGCGAAGTTCGACAGCTCGCCGCCCGTTACGCTGATATCACTCTGGGCAAAGTCACCGCTGGCCTCGCTCAGAACAATACTGATGGTGGCCGTCTCGCCCGCTTTTAGCTCCGTATCCGAGGCGCTGAAGGTAGTTGCCGTCGGCTTGGTGCTGTCATAATTCCGGCTCAGCTGGGTGGCCGCACTGTTGGTATTGTCTGCAGCATCGCTGAAGGCTCCCGCGACCACATCGACGGTTACCGCACCCTCGGTGCTTGGCGTAACCGTGGCGCTGTAGCTGGTGCCCGAGCCGCTGAAGTTACTCAGAGTACCGCCACTCACTGTCACGTCCGTATCGGCAAAATTACTGCTCGACTCTGACAAGGTAAAGCTAACGGTAAAGGCACCGTTGACGTCGGCAGCGCTGGTCGAGGCAATCACCACCGTCGGTTGGGTGGCATCATACGTCCGGCTCAGCTGAGTAGCCGCACTGTTGTTATTGCCTGCGGCATCGCTGAAGACGCCCGCGACCACATCGACGGTCACCGCGCCCTCGGTATTTGGCGTGACCGTGGCGCTGTAGCTGGTGCCCGAGCCGCTGAAGTTGCTCAGGGTACCGCCGCTGACGGTCACGTCCGTATCGGCAAAATCACTGCTTGATTCTGACAAGGTAAAGCTGACGGTAAAGGCACCGTTGACGTCGGCATCGCTGGTCGAGGCGATCGCCACCGTCGGCTGGGCTGTATCCACACTAATCGTTTCTTGGGTGGCTGCATCGTTATTATTGCCAGCACTATCCGTAAACTTACCTGCTGAAACATCTATAGTTGCTGTAACATTACTATCAGCACTCGGTGTGAAAGTCGCTGTATAACTAGTTCCGCTACCAAAAAAATCACTTAGCGTTCCACCAACCACGGTGACATCGTCTTTGATTAAATCGCTGCTGGTCTCACTTAACGTAAAACTAATTGTGGCCGTCTCGCTACGCTTCAGAGCAGACTTATCGCTACTGATCGTAACCGTAGGCTGCGTAGTATCAATCACAATAGCCTTGTTGGCACCCAGGCTGTTGGCTGAGCCTGGTGATGCAAGCGTCAAGTCTGCTGCATTGCCATTACTATCATTGATGGTACCGCTGTTGAGCTCCAACGCTGTTGTGCTGGCATAATCGAGATCACTGGCGGTATCACCCGCCTGTACCGTATACTGAAATACCAATGTCGTGCTGCCCGAGCCAGAGGTATAGGTCGCATAGCGATCTGTGGTACCCGTCTCCAACAATAATCGCGGTGTGCCTGTTACTGCCTCGTCAAAACTTACCGTGAGGGCAATAGTATCGCCTTCATTGTATTGACCATCAGCCGTACTAGCACTCACTCCCGTTACCGTTGGCGCCACACTATCAACCTGCACATTTGTCAGCGAACCCACTGAATTAAGTGCAACATTTAAGTCATTCCCTGCCGCGTCTTGGATCTCGTTGGCACTCATATTCAAAGCCGTTACCGAAATACCATCATTATCGACCAGACCTGTTTCAACAGAATAAGTAAAGACCAATGCCTGAGAGCCTGAGCCCGACGCATAGGTAGCTGATTTCGTTGTGCCACCAATATCCAACGTCAGGCTGGGCGAACCGCTGACGGTCACAGCTTCATCGGTATTGACGGTAAAACTGAGTGATTGACCCGCAACATAGGTACTATCTGCAGGCACAGAAACACTGGCTATCTCAGGTTGGGTTGTATCATCATCGTCACTAATCGTGATTGTTTGTTGCTGGGCGCCATTTTCGGAAGAACCACCGCCAGCAACACTGCCGATATCGATAACAATGGTTTCAGCACCTTCCTCGTCACCATCATCACTGCCGGTTATACCCGTAGCGGCATTGGCCGAGGTAGCACCACTTGAAATAATGATGCTACTGCTCGGTGTCGCAAAGTCGGTGCCACTTGTCGCAGTACCGGAATAGCTCAGACCAACCGTGACATCTTCATAGGTCGCATGATCCAACGTCGCCGTTATGCTGGCAATACCATTGTTTTCGGCCACCGTACTTGAGCCCACGGACAGAGACACAGTAGGAGCTGCTTCGGCATCAGTAATTGAAATTGTCTGTTGCTGAGTACCATCTTCAGTGCCAACCGACACAGTAGAGACGTCAACAATCACAGTTTCTGCGCTGGCAGCATCGTACAAGGTATCCGCTACACCAGTGACTGCAGCGGTGCCAGAACTACTTCCCGCTGAAATAGAAATACTGTTGGATTTGGTATAATCCGTCGTGACCGTGGCTGTGCCCGAGTAGGACAAATTAACGGTAATGTCCTCGGGCCACTGATTATTCAAACTATTTGCAAGTGAAACCGTAAGTGTGCTAACCCCACCATCTTCATTGATGGTATTGGTATCAGCCCCCAGTGAAACTTTAGGGTAGTTCGCGTAAATAGCGTCGCCTGACTGACTGATTGCTGTTGAATAGGTGCTAGAGGTATTACCGACGCTATCTGTGAGGGTAACGTTAACCGCTACATCACTGCCTGCTGCGACATCAGTACCACCATCAGTGATGGTGAACTGGGCAGTATAAGTCGTATCGCTGGATCTCGATAAATTACTTAGCGTGTAGCCATTAATAGTGCCCGAAATTCCACCACTGCCCGTGATGTAATCGTCAGTATCTGAACTGACTGTAATAGTTGTAGTAACCGTATCGCCGACTTTGTAAGTTGAATCAGGAATAGTGACGTTGGTGATTGTTGGTGCGACATCATCAGTTACAGAAATACTAAAAGCTTCTTCGAAAGTCGTTGTGCCATCGTTAGTTTGAATACACACACTGTAACTGCCGGCACTTAAACTACTGCTAGTCTCTAGAGTGCTGCCATTAAACTGAAAATTAGTATTATCTCCGTCACTTCCGCTACAGCTACCATTTGCAGCAGAGCCCGAACTCACCAGAGAATAGCTATGACTATCTGCTCCATCACTATCGACAGTCGACAAGGTCCCGACATCAGCACCCGTAGCTGTGACGCTTTGGTTTATGGTACTGGAGCTTAAGCCGATGTCGGTTGGTGCTGCATTAACGGAGAGGACTTCAAGATTAAATGCGGCAAGGCTAACAGTTTCAGTCCCATCACTCACAGAAATCACAATATTTGACGTGGTACCTATATCACTGCTGGTAGGGGTACCTGTAAGCGCTCCTGTTGATGTATTAAAGTTTGCCCAGCTTGGCCTGGTATTGATACTGAATGTTAGCGAATCAGAATCAGCATCATTAGCTACAGGGGTAAAACTGTAACTGGTACCCTGATTGACAGTCGTTGCAGGTGACCCGCTGATAGTCGGAGCTGTATTACTGCTTCCACCATTCCAGTTATGTCCCGCTGTAGTACAAGCCGTTTCAGTTGTGTATACACTTGGATATTTTGAACAGGACACAAAGTTCTTTCGCCCTTTCAAGTTTGTTAAATCACCACTAACTGAGGTTGGTTTAAGTGATTCTTCAGCAATAAAATTATTATCAGCCAGAAAGGACAAAACCGACTGATTAATCGCTTCTTCTTGTTGGATTTTAGCCACCGCTGCATGGTTTTCACTAAAACCAGAAAAACTAACAAGTGCTTGGTTTTTTGATGCCGAATAAATCGACTTTGTTGCTACCGATACCCGTTGGTTATGTTGCCTGCTGATGCTTCGTGTCAGTGTTTGCGCCACTGCAGGCGTTCCCAAGGCAAGCAAGGGCAGCATTGCTTGAAGCTTATTCACTTTCATGCGAGATCCCTCTCTTTAGTTTGATTATCAGCTGACGTTTCAGTCTCAAGGATGGGATAGTGAAATACATTGCTCAACAGCGAATGATTCGGCTCAAGCAATTCTGGATAGCAGCAATTTTTTAATACCGCCACATCATAAATTTGGTTAATATCCCCCTCGAATTTCAGGCAACCTACTACTTGTTGATTATCGAGGTTAATGATCCATATCCCACACTCAGTCTCCGTTGATGATCTTGCTATGGGGGGCGCCTGCTTAATATCGCTTGATCGCACCTTAGATAAGCCGACAAACATCAAAGGGCCGAAAAAGTCCATTCCGCGCACAAAACCATTCAATTGTAGAATTGTGGTTACTTCACGAGTATTGGGATCAAAGCAACGCACCTTGCCATAACCTGATTCACAAAAATAAACCAGCCCTTGATAACAACGCGGAGAATGCGGCATCACTAAGTCATTTAGTAACACTTCATTTGTTTTGACATCAATCAGAGTGCCCTGCTGGCGCAACCCACGCCAAGCTCCAGCTTCATCAGATTGATTAAAGGTTGTGACATAACGAGGCTTTCCATCCAACATCGCCATACCGTTTAAATGACATCTGTCCTCAGGTGCTAATTCCGATATAAATGAAGGTACCCAACGAGGAACAAAGCTGTAATCTGGCTCGATCGTGGCTAAACAAGAAAAAGAGCTGTTTGTAACCCATAACCCTTCATCACCATAGGCAATATCATGGATATTGATCATTCCTGTGGTATGACTCACATTCGTAACAAAACAAGCATCAACATTGTCTTGCTCATCCAATAAAGAAATAACCTCATCATCCCGCCGAAATCGAATAATTTCAGTAAATGTTCCAACCGTAATCTGCTGCTCAGAAACATCCAACCCCATTGGTCGATGAAAAGTCTTAAAATGAACATCAATACCGTCATTGATAGAGCGAATAAAAAATAATTTCTGAGACTGATAACTGGTTACCACCAGGGAAATATTCAAATTTGACAAAACCTGATGAAAACTATCGTTGTAAACACTATCAAAATTAAATGGTGGCGATAGTTCTTCAGCCTGCCCATTATCTATAACGCTCATTACAGTCCCTTTTATTTTTTCCATGCTAGCAAAGAAAGCTTATTATTTATCTCTGCTAACGATATTTCGTAGTTACTTGCTATAAGCAAAGCAATGTACCCCGTTGCCAATGCAGCTGAAAATGATGTGCCGCTGTACTTCCCATACTTATTGTTAACATTCGTACTTAATAGCTTACTCCCGGGGAAATACACATCTACAAACGGGCCTCGGTTTGAGAAAGAAGCAATTTGAAAAGACTGATCCAGGGCTCCTACCACAATCGCCGACCTTATTGCTGCTTCATGCTCGTTTATGCTAATTACTTTGCCCTTATTGCCAGCAGCAAATACAATTGGCAACCCTCGCCCTGCTCTTCCCCATTTAGCCAAGTCATTGACAATATCCGCGACCGGCTGCATCAAACTTTCACTGTGCCAACTGCAATTGATTACCTCTGCCCCCGCACGGGCAGCTACACTCAGAGCCAATAGCGTATGAGAAGTCCATTGCTTTGTCTGTCGAATCGCGATTAATCGGGCATCGGTAAAAATCCCATCTGGCCCCTGATTATTGTGGGCCCCAAAAATCACACCGGCGACTCGTTGACCATGCCCGTCTACAGGCAAAATAGGCATAACATCAAAAGATTGGCGCTCAACATCATAAGCAAATGCCACATCGACATGAGATAAATCCCCATGCGTAAAATCAAAGCCATCATCAATAATCGCAATTCGGACTTCTCTCGTGTTTCCCACTTGTCCAATTCCCTGCACATTCCAAAAAGGCATTATTGAACTCAGTGGACTAGGCTCTCTTTGAATATTGCCACTCAACTCATTTTGGCTACTCCGATTCCGGATCAGCAAAACATCTGGCTGAACTAACAAAACCTCACTTTTCTCTGACAGTTCCTTAATCACAACTGTAGATACAGCCTCAAGTGGCACTGAAACCACAAAATAATTAAAACGAGGAGAGGCATACAATGCGCTAACCTGTACACGACAATCACATATACCTTCAGCTAAACTTTCTAGGCTATATTTGTCTGTCATACTATGAGTTTTGATAATTAATCGATTTGAAAGCTGACCATATAGTTCGCCGCCTTCAATAGACGTTAAGCGGTCATCTGAAACATCAACTTCAACATCTTGACTAAAATTCTGAAACTCTAGCGATTGGGCACACACGTTTGTTGCATTTAATATACCTTCGACACATATCAACCCTGTCAACCCAAGAAAACAATAGTTCAGAAAGACAGTGCCCCTCACTTTACTATTTAATTTGATTCTGAATCTTCGCCAGAGACTCAAACAGTACATATCTATTTTACATCTCTTAATTTCTTAACGGGAAATCTCCCATTAGTGCAATACAAAAATTAACTGCCAAATAGGGTTGCCTATTTTCATGACCTTGTGTCCCACCCGCGTTTGACAAAGTTCTTGATGCCATATCAACATTTGGCGTCGCCGTCTTATTCATAAAAAAGAAGTTATTTCCTGCGGCAGTGTCTAGCGCCAACATCTTATTATCTGGCGAATTGGTCGTTCCCGGTTTATTAACACCTGATAATTCATGAGTGTGTGGGGGAATTTGACTCGGGAGTATCGTTACTTCTGGGGTTCCTCCATCGTCTCCCGTATGACGCGGCCACAAGCCAAAACCTTGACCTGCATGCATAGGAACACGCCCCTTTAGATTTGGCAATCCCATATTAACACGGCCATCGCCGCCATAAAGAGTACCAATCACCGCATACAGAGCACTGTTGTCACCGATACTTATTATTCTTCCATCACACCATGCCCAATTTCTAGGGGAATACGTATAAGGTAGCATTTGAATTTCAGCAAGAAATGGTTCTGACATAATCATGACTCCAAATTAGTTACGAGAAGGGTAAATGCCTTCAAGAGCAATAATGAAATTGACACATAAAAACGGCATTTCATTTGTGTGCACTTGCCCGGCTCCCGTTTCCTTCACAATATTTTCTCTAAGTGAGGCCTGTTTTGCTGAATCAAAATCAACAAACAAAGTCTCACCGGTATCAGGCGTAGCAACCATTCTTCCTTCCGGGGACGCCGACTGGGTACTCAGTGTTGAGGCTTGTAACGCATGGGTATGTGTAGGCAGTTCATTAGCCGTTAAATTGACACTCTCGACACCAAAACGAGAGCCTAGAAGTCTGTTCGTCAACCCAGGACCTTGGCCATAATTCATTGACAAGCGCCCGCGCATATCCGGCAGGGCAAAACTCGAACGGCCATTCCCTCCATAAAACGTACCGATTAAAGAAAACAATTTCGTATATGGTGATATAGGTAATAATTGCCCATCGCACAGCGCCCAATTCCGCGGAGCAAAAGGACCTGCAAACATTTTAATTTGACCAATAAATGGATCCATTGTGATTCTCCAATTAATTTCGGGATGGGTAAATACCTTCAAGTGCAATACAAAAGTTCAGCACCTGGCTCGGCTGCATATTATTATGGGCGCGACCTTCCCCGAATGGCGAAACGCTCATTGAGTTCAGAGCATGGTTCCAACTTGCTGATGTGCTATAAAAATCAATAACTGGCCCCGTCTTGCCGTCATGGGCTTCTGCAAATACCGCCCCGGTATATGGCTTATTACTCGCAGCCTCAGTGGTTGCTTGCACTGCATGGGTATGGCTTGGCATGGTTGCCTCAGTTAGAGTGACGTTTTCAGATCCTCCCTGACGGCCCTGAACATAACCATCACCAACTCCTATCGGAACACGGCCACGAAAGTCTGGCAGCGCATAGGTTGTTTGACCGTTACCACCAAATTGGATACCAAGTAAAGAAAATAATGCCTCGTTGCTATTTATTGGCATTATATTCCCATCGCAATTAGCCCATTTCACAGGTGCAAAATTAAAGCCAAACATTGCAATCTCACCAAGGAATGGATCCGACATAAAATGATCTCCTTATGATTAATATGATACTTTACGACATTACTAATTCAGGCCGTTTGCGGCTAATGACAGTTTCATACTCGGTCTCACTTTTGGGCGAAACAAACAAAGCAATCTCACCAAATACCGAATGACAGAAAGTAAACGTTCCCTGCGGTATATGAAAACTAGCATCACCTTTGTAAATCACAGAAAAAGCCTCCCATTCATCACCATTCAGGCTGCTAATATTCACCTCGGCAACCGTAAGAGGTACCTCGTTTTCTTGCTCATCTCGTACTATGATTTCTTTACCCAAAATACGAGTTAAGTTTTCCGCGTTATAATTTGCCATCGACACCTTTTCCTTTATTCTTCTATTCTTTTGTTTATTCACTTATACGCCAACAACAACCCTATTGCTCGGTGGGTACCACACCATTAAGGTATAAGGCTGCTGTTCACTCTCAACAATAAATCCCAGAGAGTGATATAAGCGTCTGGCAAACAGATTCTGCTGATCAACGGTTAAGCTCAGCGGCGCACCTGCCTGAGTTGCAGCAAATTGCAACGACTGGATCACCCCTTTACCCAAATTCTTCCCTCTCGCTTCACGAACCAAGGCTAAGTCGACAATCCGAATATCATTCGCTCCAAAATCAATCGACACTTTTCCAACTGGCTGGTGGTGATGTTCAATAATGAAATACAGTGCATTCGGAAACTGCTCACCATAACCTGCGCATTGCGCTTGATACTGCATTTCAACCAACTGCTGGTATTCACTCTGGCTCTGATCTATCAACAGCAAATCATCACGGGTAGAGATATAGAGAGCCTGCAAAAATGGCTCATCTGACTGTACTTTAGGACGTAAATACAATCCATCCGGTAACTTCAACGCTTGCATCTGTTTTATCCTTGTTACAGCTTGTTCTAGAGCGAGAACACCCACTTCTGTTCACCACTCAGCCCACCAATCACCTCAATAGGATCTCGAATCGAGGCTGTAAAGAAACTGAATCATAAACGTGTATTGAAGACTCGTTCTGGTATGAAAGATATAAGAGATCCTTATATCGACGCGCCATTCTCAGCTGGCGTGTCACAAAGTCAGCGTCTCCCCCTCAGGCGTTTCTACGGTAAAGGTAGACGCGTTGATTCCCAATGAAGCAACTTGCTGCTCGGTCAAACGACTGCAATTATCTTGAGCGGCACTGTCTGTTGATAATTGGTTATTGGCAAATACCGGTGCTGATAATCCCGCGACACTAGCCACGCTCAAAGCAGCAAGGCCCGTACCGATAATCTGACGACGTTGCAGATCTAATTCTACAGGTGATCCTTTTTGCATTACTCTTGCCCCTCGATTTCTGCAGTATCAGTTGTTGATGGTATTAACGATAAGGAGTAACCCGGCTCTGAGCCTGTGGAATACGCTAGCTGTACAACGCCTCTGGCCTTCGACGTCTCAGAACCGCAAATGAATTGCTGCGTCGATGATGAAAAAGGGATCACGAAAGGAAGGTTAAGGCTACAGTCATAGGCGGTTAAACGGTGATGCCCATAAACCTGAATGTCGGTGCAAATCTCGATAGCCTGAATACTGCACCGCTCGGATAGAGGTGCACTCATGTCCAATGCCTGTTGATTACCGTTAGCGAAATCAGACGCCGTTGTCCGATCCAGCCGCCCTTTCGCCGTTAAAGGAATGCGTTTTCCTTCGCGATATAACCCATTCGCTGTCAGTTCAACAGCCTGCGGAATCAATGATCCTGTCGGTTTTAGGGATGACACCAAGTGCGAGAAAATACTGACCTGTGGTTCTGTAGCCAGCGCAGCCTTCATGGTTTCCGAAACGATCAAATCAAACTGGATTTCAGGCTGCCAACGGGTCGCATCGGCACAGATATAATCTGCCACGCGATCCCCCAAGCCAAACGCTTCGACTAAAGCTTGGAGTTTCTCCAAGGACTCGGCATGAATATCGAGCATGGTCACTTGAATCTGCTCTGCTGAAAACATTCCCATCAGAGGCAGTAATAAAGTCGCAAAAGGACCGGTTCCGGCATATAACACAGAAACGGGTTGTTCAGGGTGTAATCTTTCGCTAATGGCCTGATGGATAGCACGTACAAATACCGCGGTGCGCAACACTTCTTCCGCACACTGCGCCGCCGTTGTCATTGATACCGCCTTCCCATAGGGTGTCATGGTAAAGTCGGTGTCCAGGAAAATATCGGGGTGCAAGTCCAAAGCGCTCAAATTGGCTAGGCTGGTTGCCAGTTCCCTTAACGGCTTACGTAATCCATAACGTTCTTCGTGTGGACAGGACACAATCTGCTCAGCCAACTTAGTTAACCAGGCTTGTCGCTCTGGGACTGAATAGTCTGCCAGCTCACGATACTCCGGCAACCCCAGCATATTTCGCAGCCAATCGTTGGCAATGCAGTCAATCACCACATGGATACGGTCTTTGCTTCCCCGGTGGTATACCGCATGTTCCATATCTGCATTGAGGTACCACAACTCGCCCTCGCCCATATGGACCGACTCGCCCTCGACGATAAACTCGACATCGGGATCGGTTTGCAGACAGAGATGAAGCCGAGCCTGACCTTTCGAGAAACACAAGCCGTGATCTCGATGCGGTGCAATTGTTGCTCCGGGGCTCAAGCGCATTAAGCGAACAGAAAGAATGGGACAGCTTAGTTGAGCGAGAAAAGTGGTAAGCTCCGGGCAGTTCTGTAACGAGGCATAATTATCAAAATCTGCCTCAGATTCTGACTCTTCCAGCGCAAATGCCTGCAAGATCGGTGACTGATCCTGATACTTGGCAAGACCGCGTAATGGAAAAACATCCCATTCGCCGTCATAGCAAGCACGGTTAACATGGGCTAACCACTCGCCATCCGACAGCGCTTCAATAGAAGCCAGCAGGGTTGGAGAGACAGGAAAGTCTAGCGGTATACGACGAATAGCAACACCCAATATTCAAACACCTTATTAATGATAAAACAATCCATTTGCATTAATATCAAACAATGATTATACATGCAAGGTTCTACATCTAAAAGAGTAAATGCACAATTAAGCTCACAACATTTAAATGCATACCAGTGTTGCTTTTACATTTTGTAGGATGAAGGAAAGGAGGCTCGTCTTTATTACTACTTGGAATTGAGTGTTTGCGACACAGCGCTCAATGGAGATGAAGCAAAGTGTGAGATCACCGGAAGCCTTAGAATAGCTCATAAAGAGGCTAGAATAGATCAGGTAGGATATTATTACGTGGGCGTAGTAAGCAATATATTATAGGTATCTAATACCCTTCAAACCAACACACACATCAGTTGCGATACTCAGGTGCCTAAAGAGCTATGATTTTTAACTCCGTAATAGACAAAGTCAGAGTTAAAATCCTTAGTTTTAGCGCCAAAGACCCTTGGACCTCTTCATCATTCAGGATTGGTGTTTAACTGACGCTGCATACTTAATACAATCTGCCCAGCAGCCTCATAGTCATATTCTTCAATAAGCCGTTGTAATTCTTTAGCCAATGGAGGAAATCGAGATAATATTTCATGATGATTATCCAAGTATTCATTACTTTCGCTGTCGAAATCTTCTAATAAAGTCGCGAGTTTGTCTAAACAAAGACTCAAGGCTTTATCTGAGACCTCAGGAGTAGACTCATCATCGACCCCATTCGACGTCTCTGGATTATCTGTAAAATATTCTCGTAAGCTCTGTTGCAAAGGAACCATCTTGGCTTGTAACTGTTCAATGTCGATAGCGTTAATAAAACCACTCTCAGCTTGACCTTCGATTGACATCGCCAATTGTGATAAAGACGCCATACCCAAAGTCGCACTCACCCCTTTTATGGTATGTGCGATCCGTTCAGCATCCTGAAGTCGCTCCTCTAGATTAGCCAATACTAAGCTATCAATCACATCCTGCTGAGAGAACTTGCTAAGAAGTTTGCAATAGAGGGACTTGCTACCATTAGCATTCGCGAGGCCAACAACCGTGTCGATACCTTCTATGTCTGGTAAGGGTATATCAACATGATGCTGTACCAAGCGATGATCGAGTATTTGCGTCTCCGGCGGACGCTCCCCTAGATTGATCCATTTAGCCAGCACCGCAAACAAGTTATTCACATTAATCGGTTTAGAAATGTGATCATTCATCCCCGCATCGATGGCTTTTTGCCGATCGCCAGCCAAAGCGTTAGCCGTAAGTGCAATAATTGGTAAATCAGCAAGCGCTAATTGATGGCGGATAACTTTGGTTGCAGTATAACCATCCATAATCGGCATTTGACAATCCATCAACACCCCATCCACATGGTGAGTCCTGAGGTATTCAACGGCTTCTGCCCCATCACAACATAGCTGACTATGAATTTGATTTGATTCGAGCAGTTCGATAATTAACTCTTGGTTAATATCATTGTCTTCAACCACCAATATATTGGCTCCGACTAAGTTGGCAATATCTTGATTAGCCCCCTGCAACTTAACTTCTCGTCGTGTTTGTTCAAATATTTCAATTTTTCTTACCTGAATAATGGTGTCAAATAAATGAGAAGGCGTAACCGGTTTGGTTAATATTGCGTCAAGAGGTACCCCTTTGGCCTCTTGACTCAGCTCTTCGCGGCCAAAAGCAGTAATCATGATCACGTCTGGATCCAATCCCAGTTGTCTGATGCGCCGAACCGTTTCCACACCGTCCATATCCGGCATTTTCCAATCCATAAACACCATGTCTACCGTGACGTCCGGCGCAAAGGATTGCAGTAAAGCCAAAGCATCTTTCCCCCCGGCGGTCGAGTGGACGCTTAAGCCAAAACTTTGCAAGACTTGTACGTTAATTTGTCGAGCACTTTGGTTATCATCCACAACTAGGGCGGTTAAATGCGATAAGCTGGCATGCGTGGTGGCATTGACCAGCAGTGTATTATCTTGAGTCAACATTGGTAACTCAAAATAAAAACTACTCCCTTGACCAACCTCACTCTTCAACGCAATCTTCCCTCCCATAAGTTCTGTTAATTTCAAACAGATAGCCAAGCCCAAACCAGTTCCGCCATGCTTACGAGTGGTCGAACTGTCGGCCTGAGAGAAAGGTTTAAATAGCTTCTCTTGTTGTGCCGGCGACATCCCAATCCCTGTATCAGTCACCGCAAAGTGTAATCGTATTGCATTTTCCGTCAGTTCAGACCCCTCAATTTTCAACACCACAACGCCTTGTTCGGTAAATTTAATAGCATTGTTACACAGGTTAACCAATACTTGAGTGAGTCGTAAGGAATCACCAATCAGCGCCGTTGGTATATTGGGATCGATATCAAACAGTAACTCTAAGCCTTTTTGTTCGGCCTTTAAGCCCACCAAATTAGCTAAATTATCTAACACGTCTTCTAAGCGAAATCCCACCGACTCAATATCCAGTTTACCCGCCTCTATTTTCGAAAAATCTAAAATATCATTGATGATCCCCAACAAGGCTTCCGCAGAGCGATGAACCTTATCGATATAATTACGCTGTCTTGGGTCGAGTTGCGTTTCCAAAGCGAGGTAAGACATCCCAATAATTGCGTTCATAGGGGTACGAATTTCATGTGACATGTTGGCTAAGAAGTCACTTTTCGCCTGACTTGCCGCATCAGCCTGCGCTCTCGCATCATTCAGCGCCTCCTCTAATTGCTTGATTTCATCAATATCGACATGAATACCACTAATCCGCAGTGGCCGACCTTCACTGTCGACTTCAGACACACGGCCAATACTTAATATCCACCGATACTCGCCGTTTTTACAACGAAGACGTATTTCGTTACGCAAAAAATCACTTTTGTCGGCTAAATGTTCGGCTAACTTTTCTTCGGTACTCAATACATCATGCGGGTGAATCAAACTTAACCAAGTGTGAGTATCATTTTTCAAACGGGCCCATAAACCCACGCCATCCCGAAGTTCACCGGCTTGATAACCAAGCATGCTTTCATAGATATTATTCACCTCGATCCGATCTTCTTGCGGGTAATAATCCCACATTCCCAAACCTGCGCCAGAAGCAGCAGAATCTAAACGCTCTTCACTCTCACGCAGTTGTGCCTCAACCTGCTTAAGGTCTGAAATATCGAAGATCACCCCATCGGAATAGCTGTGCTGGCTATCTTGGTCATGTGATACCACCGCTTTGTGTAATACGTGCCGTACAGTACCTGCCGCATCAATAATTCGAAATTCTTGGGATATTTGACCGCCATGGCGATAGGCCTCACTCACCGATGCTAAGGCTTGCGCTTTATCTTCGGGGTGAATTAAGTCTCGATAGTTGCGTTTTGGATGTTTCCCGATAAAGTCTTGATGTGGGTAGCCAGTCTGTTCTTCAATACGTTCACTCAGGTATAACCAATCTTTTCCGCCATCCTCGAGTGATTGCATACGATACACCACGCATTGCAGATTATTGGTTAACGTTCTAAATTGCCGCTCACTATCCGCCAATTCTTGCTGAGCTTTTTTGCGAGCAGTGATATCTCGAACCACCCCTGTAAAATGACGCTGACCCTTTAAATAGATCTCTTTAACCGTTAATTCCATAGGAAACGGTTCACCGCCCTTACGAAGTCCAAACACTTCTCGTTCATTGCTAAATACAAAGGAACCATTTGTTGACTGATATTGGCTCAAATAAGCATCATGGTCGACGGAAATATCATTTGGCATCAATAGATTAACATTTTTACCAACAATTTCTGCCTCACGATAGCCAAAAATATGCTCGGCTGCGGGACTAAAACTACTGATGATCCCGCGCTGGTCAATTAAAATAATACCATCAGCAATCGTGTCGACAATGGTTCGGATCCGCTCTTCATTATCCGCTAACGCAAGCCGTGCTAAGTAACGTTCGGTGACATCTGTAAGTGACACTTTCACTTCCGCAACTTGATTACTCCCCTTTCTTCGCGGTGTCATACTAACGCTCAGATGTAATTCACGACCATCTGGTGCCTTAATCATCAAGTTTCTATCCGTCAGACTCTGGCCATCTATCACCTCATCTAATAGCTGTTGCGATTTTTGCTGTTGCTGTGGGTCAGCAGCAAAATCTTGCCACCGGTGCTGTTCAAAAAAACTGCGTTCGACACCTAACAATTCTGCAAAATTATGATTGTGCTTTAAAAATACGCCTTCCGTTGACAACGATGCATAGGCCACAGGGGCATTTTCATATAGATCCCATAAGGTTTGTTCTCGCTCTTGTAACTCCGCAGTTCGTTGCTTCACCTGTTGTTCCAAATCGATATTCGATCGCTTCAGCCGCAAATTAAGCTTTCTCACTAAACCAAACACTAAGACAAACAGAAACAAACTAAATGTAAGAGTTGCAGCAAGTAGCAACAATACAATGTTGCGAAAATGAGAATAGCCTTGCATCACTTCTTGATAATCGATCTCAGAAACAATGCCGATCTCCATGTCCCTATCCCAGTGCCAAGCACCTACCACCGCAACACCGCGATAATCAAGATAGTGAACGAAATTTCCCCCAGTTTGCTTATTTAGGACCCCATAACCACTCTCCGTCCACTCTTGTTGTACTGAGTCACCATTCGGAACCTGTAACTTAATATTTAAAACTGAGGATTGACCGGTCTCTAATAGCCCTAGTTCGCGTAGCTGCGCCTCAAATTTACTTGGTGAGACTAGAAATCCGGAGCGACTCACTAAATAAGTTTCACCCGTTTCACCTACCCTCGCTCCCTCTAACAGACTGCTAAACTCTTGCTCTGGATCCAAGCGTAAACTAAGTAATGCCACCACTTGCCCATCACCATTTCGAATGGGAGCAACAATAAACATTGTCGAATGGCTATTGCCCCGCGGCCCTTTAAATCGCTCTTGATCACCCTCTTGCAGCCTGATCGGTGGAATTAACACGGTATCACCTGCAAATGCTCGGGTTAATAAATGTGGATAATAGCGAGTAATGTCATTGATTTCGCCTATCTCATCGTCATGCATCGATGCGATATTAATCCGCTGCTGTGAAATAATGACAAAACCAAGATCATCAAAAATAGAACGGTAATTAGCAACGGTTTGACGCAGGCCCGCCAAGGCAGGATTTTCGATTAAACTTTGTTTGGAATGCTCCGCTTCAAGTAACACATATGAGAAATGTTGAAAAGCTGGATCGTGAGCAATGATATCAACTTTCGCTTGCCACGATTGCATCCATTCATCCAAGCCTGCATCAGTGGTATCGAGTATCGACTCCACCACATTTTCCACTTGCACGAAGCGATGATGTTTTAATTGCATCAATCCAATACTAGTGATCGCCGCAATCACACCAATGGCGGACACCACCACCACTAAAATAACCAATATACTTTTACGAGAACTAAAAAGAGCACTCAAATTTTCGATAGAACTAGTACGTAATTTATTTAAAAAGAAACCGACCACAATTAACAAAATCAGTAGGGTAAATAACGACTGCAACATTGTCATATCTCATCCTTGAAATAGCATACAGCTCAGTGAACACAACAGCTAAAACCAACAAACTTAACTATATTGCTGATATATTTCTAAATATAGTTTAGTTACTCTCGAAGCGGTTTATCTTTATATAATCCATTTTGTGGTCTCGAGGTCATCTTCATGGGTTCCTCAGTCAATAACTTGCAACAAAGGCCCTCAAAATGAGTCTGTGAATCTAGAGCAATACCCACTACTTCAAATGATGAAAGTAGCAGCATTAAAAAAGTGGCTTACTGTATGCAAACTAAACACTCAATCCTGAGAGCAAGTTTGTTCACTCTGTTTTATGGTAAGGTTAGTTTTATTAAAACAGTGAAGCATCTACAAAGCGTGACGATAGACCAATGAACCAACAAACTTTTTTATTTCACGACTATGAAACTTTCGGAATTCACCCAGGGCGAGATCGACCCTGCCAATTTGCCGCAATTCGGACCGATTTGGAGCTAAATCCGATTGGCGAACCAATTGAATTATTTTGCCAACCGGCAAATGACTACATTCCTCAACCACAAGCTTGCTTAGTGACTGGCATTACCCCGCAGCAGGCATTACAAAAAGGGATGATAGAGAGCGAATTCATCGACAAAATTAACCAAGAGTTTAGTCAACCAGGAACCTGTGGCGTAGGTTACAACAGCATTCGCTTTGACGATGAAGTGACTCGCTACACTTTATTTAGAAACTTTCTCGACCCCTATGAACGCGAATGGAAAAATGGTAATTCACGTTGGGATCTGATTGATATGGTTCGTGCTTGTTATGCGCTACGCCCCGATGGTATCGAGTGGCCCACTGACGCGAACGGTATCGTAAGTTTTCGACTCGAATTACTCACTGCGGCCAACGGTTTAAGCCATGCCAATGCTCATGATGCTGTTTCCGATGTGTATGCAACCATTGCTATGGCTAAACTGATCAAAGATAAACAACCTAAGTTGTTCAGCTATTTACTTAATATGCGGAATAAAAAGATGGTTGCAGAAAAATTTGATTTATTAAATAACAAACCCTTAGTTCATATTTCCGGCATGTTTGGTGCCACACAAGGCTGCGCATCTTGGATCCTCCCTATCGCTTGGCACCCGGTTAATAAAAATGCAATGATTGTGGTGGATTTGAACCAAGACGCCAGTGTATTACTCGCGCTCAACGCTGAGCAAATTAACCAACGCCTTTATACTGCCCGTGCCAATTTAGCTGCAGATGAACTACCGATCCCGGTCAAACTGGTCCACACCAATAAGTGTCCGGTGTTAGCCCCCGCCAGTACCTTAACGCCTGAACGAGCGGAACAATTGGGTTTAAATCGATCACAATGTCGCCAAAGCCTCGATCTATTAGTTAACAATAAATTGCTAATTCAAGAAAAATTGAACCAAGTATTTTCGCTAGAGAGTGAATTCGCCGAGGATGACAATCCTGATACCAGTTTATACCGAGGATTTGTTGGCAACGCAGACAAAAATTTAATGCAAGTATTACGCGATAGTGACCCCAATCTAATTTCCAAGGAACGGTTTCAATTTGCCGATCCTCGCTTAAATCGCTTGCTATTGCGTTTTAAAGCAAGAAATTACCCCGAGTGCTTAAGCGAAGACGAACTTCAGCAATGGCAAGCTCACCGACAAATCGTATTAAGTGAACAAATGAGTCAAATATTACCAAACTTAGAAGACTTATTAATTGAGCATCAAAATGACCCGAACAAGACTCAGATCTTAAAAAGGCTCTATGACTATATACAATTACTTTAAAATGTGAGCAAACAACTAGCTTAAGCCAAACCTTTCGCTATAATTGATTCACTAGATCACAACAATTACTGACGATTGATGGAACAAACTCAGCAATTAAAAGCATCGACAGTCAAGGCATTTGCCTTGGCGCTTAGTTTGTTGTTTGGTTGTATTACAACTTGTCACGCCACAGAAAATAAGCAACCCATACGCCCTTCTTCATTATTGAGGCTGAGTGCAGAACAATTTGCATTGTTAGGTCATCTATTCGAACAGGCCTATCAAAAAACTGATTTTTCTCCCACCTTAACCAATAGTTACTTTGCAGAATCTGACTTATACGAACTGGTTGCAATTCCAGTGGTTCAAACGCCCTTCAACTCATTTCGTTTAGAATTATTTAGCCATATCTACGACCCTAAGTACTCAGTCTATACTCAGCTACATAAAGACTCCATCTACCATGGTTTGGGCCGTCGCCAATTAGCCTACTTAGCCGACAAATCTGAGTTTGCAGTTGGTCTAGGTTTTGTTGCCCCATTAAGTGAATATCTCTCACTAAAAACCATTATTTCTAATCACGATATTCCTGGTTATGGCGATAGTAAGTTTTCCTTAGGTTTTGAGTTTAAGTACTAAAACGCTAACAACTTGAAACACTCCAGTCTCCCATCCATAACTTGTAAAGCTCGACCCTCATTCACTAACTTTGCTCAATGCCTTACGCTCAATCGTGAAAAACCAAATCATCAATGATCAACATCTTTAGTTACCTTGGTATCTCGGTAGTTGAGTTAAGGTGAAAATAGGCAGAAATGTTAAGTCAATGATCGTTGCGACAATTATAATCAAAGACTTGATAAACGAATGATTGTTATCGCTCGCGAGCAACATCGAGGAACCTTATATGTCACCTAACAAGCTCCAAGATCCAGCCTTACTACAAGCCTTACAACGAGTTTTATTCACAGAACAAGTGCCTCACATGCTAAACAGTGCTCAAAGTGCGGCTTTATGCAAACAACTAAGTTGTAGTGTTCTCGAGCTTGCTGAAAGAATGCTTCCTTTAGCAGCAAGCTTCGCGGTAACACCAAAATCTCATTTTAACGTTGGCGCGATTGCTATCGATACACAACAACAGCTATTTTTGGGCGCAAACTATGAGTTAGCTTATGGCCCATTAACGGGCAGCCTACATGGCGAACAAAGTGCTATTTTCAATGCTTTGAGCCATCAAGCCAGCTCGATAGAAAGTCTGGTGATTAATGCCGCCCCTTGCGGTTATTGCCGCCAATTCATGAATGAACTGGAAAATGCAAAAGACTTGCAGATCCGCTTTAATCAGCAAAACTACCGCCTACCGCAATTACTCCCTGAATCATTTGGCCCAGGGGATCTTGGCATTACTGCTCCTTTACATCACTTAGCGCTCAGCGATGCACATAAGCCGAGTGATTTTGCCAAAGCCAGTTATGCTCCCTATAGCCACACTCAAAGCGCAATGTTCGCTTATCAAGGCGATAAATTGCTCGCTTGGAGCTGTTATATCGAAAACGTTGCTTTTAGCCCTTCTCTCTCTCCGCTTCTCACTTTATTATCTCAACTGAATTTAAATCATCTGAGCTTAGACAAAGTTGAGCGCTTTGAATTATGGGAACATAACGACAATCGGTTTAGTTTTAAGCAAGAATTACAGAATTTCGCAGAATATTCTGAAAAACCCATGACTCATCATGGTTACTCTAAAACATAGGAGCATCTAAATGTTAGGAACTGCGCTTAGCGTTTCTGGAACGAAAGTGTTATTACTTGGGGCGGGCGAACTCGGTAAAGAAGTTGCCATTGAACTACAACGTTATGGCGTTGAAATTATCGCCGTTGACCGTTATGCAAATGCCCCAGCGATGCACCTTGCTCATCGCAGTTATGTCATCGATATGTTAGATGGCGAAGCCTTAAAAGCCATCATCATCAAAGAACAACCGCAACACATTGTTCCAGAGATTGAAGCAATTGCGACTCAAACCCTCGTTGAGTTAGAGCAACAGGGTTTTGCTGTAACGCCCACCGCAAGAGCGACTCAATTAACCATGAATCGCGAAGGGATCCGCCGCTTAGCCGCAGAAACATTGCAGCTGCCAACATCTGCTTATCAATTTGCCGATAGCTTGGAGGACTGCCAACAGGCGGTCGCCAAGGTAGGATTACCTTGTGTATTAAAACCGGTAATGAGCTCTTCAGGTAAAGGCCAGTCGACACTTCGTAATAGTAATGATGTCACTGCGGCTTGGGATTACTCGCAGCAAGGCGGCCGTTCCGGTGCAGGACGAATTATCGTTGAAGGTTTTGTTGATTTTGACTACGAAATCACCTTACTCACGGTAAGCGCCATCGATGGCATTCATTTTTGCGCACCTATTGGCCATCGCCAACAAGATGGTGATTACCGCGAGTCTTGGCAGCCACAACAAATGTCTGAGCAAGCGCTGGCTAAATCTCAAGAAATAGCTCATAAGATTGTTAGCGAATTAGGCGGCTATGGTCTGTTTGGTGTTGAACTATTTATTAAAGGCGACCAGGTTTACTTTAGTGAGGTTTCCCCTCGCCCACATGATACTGGAATGGTGACTTTAATTTCTCAAGACTTATCTGAATTTGCCCTGCATGCCAAAGCCATCTTGGGCCTGCCGATCAAACAAATCCACCAATTTGGCGCCAGCGCTTCGGCGGTGATCATGGGAGAAGGCCAATCCAAAGATATTAAGTTTAGCGGATTAAGCGAAGCTTTAGACTTAGCCAATAGCCAGGTACGCTTATTTTCTAAACCCGAAATTAATGGCCAACGCCGCTTGGGCGTCGCGCTCAATCGCGCCGATAGCATCGAGCAAGCGGTTAGTCATGCCAAACAAATTGCAGCAGCGATCAAGGTTCATTACTAACAATGACGGCGGACTCATTTTCTTTAAATGAAGAGGAGCTGGCGCTATTATTAGCGCCAACTACTCTACCCGCTAATTCAAAGCTACTCCGAGTATTGTGGTTTCAGCAGCCTCTTTTTCAAGTCAATTATCCTATCGATCATATTCAAGTCTCTCACTTAGAAGAGCTACAGCTGCAACTTCAACAAACCAACGAATTTGATGCCATTGTATTTAACTGCATCCAACTCAATAGTGCTCAGTTAAGCCTGTTAGCTAACTTGCTAGAAGAGCAATCGCAAATGTCGGTATTTTTGGTTGGCAAACTGCCAGATATGGCCTTCGATATTGCAGATTTCACCTACTGCGCTGAACAAATTGAGTTTGAAGAACAATTCACTTTCTGGTGTTACAAAATTAATCGGCAATATCAACGATGGCTCAATAATAAACGACTTTACTGGTATAGTCCGGAGCCAGACTCATCGTTCGCAGAACAACTGTCCCACTTACAATTTACCAATAATCACCGCTGGTGGCCCCAACAAGAGAATTTAAGACATCAATTACGGCAGGCCAATCTAGTATTAGTCGTGGTATATGACAATGACCCTAATTTGGTTGAGGTTATCGAAATATTAGCTTCTGTACTACATCGCCCCGGCTTATTTTTAGTTTTTCAAAGCAACTCTCGACTACGCAGTAGCATTATTTTGCTAGCAAAACATTATGGCTTAAATCTCTACACCTGTTTCGAGCAAAGCTTATTCCAACAACAAGTGGCTTACCTGAGCCGTCAATTTTTCCGACGTTACCGCCATAAACTCAACCAGCAAGAACAAGCCGCCGAGCATCGTTGTTACCTGATTAAAAATATTGATGATCAACAATTATTTGGTTATTGGGATTGGCCGATTCTCCAGCAACCATCCGACTCCGATAGACCATCAAGCAAGCCAGCGCTATTCAATGCCAACTATTGGCCGTATTTTAAACAGCAGCTAACAAGCAATCACGCTTCCCTGAATCACCTCGCAACGCATTATCCTCAACAAATTTTAGTCTTTAGTCCAGATTTACCGATGGATCATCTTTCGAGATTAATCCGCTTAAAGCAACAGCACTTTCAACTGGCTTGGCAGCCCAACTTAATCGCTCAATTAAAGAATCAAGTAACCGTATTCGAACTGATCGACATCTTGGTATTATCCTTAGATATGTGGATCTTACTGAATATCAACAACGATAATAAAGACTTTTGGCAACAACTAAAGCTGCATTGCCAGGAACATCATATTGCGCTTGCCATTCTTGGCGTACAGCCTAATCTAATTCAATACTGGCGAGATAAAGGCTTTGATTTATTGATCCATCGAGAAGAAGATCAAATCGTTAAGCCGAAGGATAGTTGATGTTGGGGGAATGATTCATTGTACGGGGTGATTGCTTACGTTTGATTGATTCAAGAGTGTATAAAAATGGCAGGCATGCCAAAAAGTTTAGCATGCCTCAATCACAATTATTTCAATCATTAAGCTACTGGTGTTAACCAATCGAGTAAATTAGCACGTTTTCCAGTCACGGCTTCAAAATAGGTCGATTGCAACTGCTCGGTAATTGGGCCACGCTGACCATTACCAATTTGACGGCCATCCAATTCGCGAATTGGTAATACTTCAGCCGCAGTTCCAGTAAAGAAAGCTTCGTCAGCGATATACACTTCATCGCGGGTAATTCGTTTTTCAATCACTTGATAACCATAGCTTTGCGCAATTTGAATGACGGTTTTGCGAGTAATCCCATCTAAGCAAGAGGTTAACTCCGGTGTATAGATAACACCATCACGCACCATAAAGAAGTTTTCACCACTGCCTTCTGCAACGTAACCTTCTGGATCGAGTAACAAAGCCTCTTCACAACCACAATCCAAGGCTTCTTTTAAAGCCAACATCGAATTAATATAATTACCATTGGCTTTGGCTTTCGTCATTGCAATATTCACGTGATGGCGAGTATAAGACGAGGTGCGGATCTTAATCCCCAATTCTTTAGACTCTGGTGACATATAGGCTGGCCATTCCCAGGCAGCAACGATCACGTGGGTACTTAAATTATCAGCCCGTAAGCCCATCCCTTCCGAACCATAGAAACACATTGGACGTAAGTAGGCATGCGCAAGTTTGTTTTCTCTTACCACTGCCCGCTGCGCTTCATTTATGTCTTGTTTAGAATAAGGCAGCTTCATATTTAAGATGTGCGCAGAACGGAATAGACGATCAGTATGTTCTTGCAACTTAAAGATACACGCGCCCTGATCATCGGTGGCATAAGCCCTCACGCCTTCAAACACACCTAAACCATAATGTAAGGTATGGGTTAACACGTGAACTTTCGCTTCGCGCCAAGGTACCATTTCACCATCAAACCAAATCAATCCGTCGCGGTCTGCCATCGACATATGTGCGTCTCCTAATTACTGTCTTCTTATCATCAGGCTACCATCATATTGGAGTCATTGTGCCGCTGCAACAGGTCTCACAATTCTAGACCATAAGGTCGGCCATAAGCAGTGATTAAATTCAAAACTAAGTTTGCGATAGTTGATTGATGAGACTTGATGGACGGACTCGAAAAACGTTTGCGACGCGGTTTAAACATGGTGCCAATCTAACTGATGATTAGTTCGTTCTTGCTGAGCTAAATCACCGTTAGCTGCGTGATGTATCTAGTGATTAGAGCCACTCGTTACTGCACTTCGTGCCTAGTATCAGCCGCTTTATTCTGCGCAATAAGTTGAGCATATAATGAATCAGATTGGTATTAGATAGAACCATCACAACGATGATGAAAACGGCTTAGAAGATGAAGCGTTAGCTCAAACTTAGAGGGAGGGGGTAATTAAAACAAAAATAACTACCCGCGGGGAATTTAAGCGACTTGGTAATATTTAGGTGTCACTTCTAATTGTTTGTTGATGATCTGTTTCGCCATACGCGCACAACGACCGCATTCGGAAGCAACCCCGAGCTGTTCACGCACGTCGCTCAAACTTTCGCAGCCTTGTTCAACCGCCTGCTTAATTTGCTTATCTGTGATGCTATGACATAAACATACAAACATGAATTAATCCTCATCCCCATCAATAGCTAAATTATATTGCGAACTATTATCATTCGCAATATTTTTTTACAATTTAGCAGAAAATCAGATAATCGCCACTGTAGAACTATAATAAACCAACTAAAATTTACAGCGCAATTAAGCCATGTAGCTTGTTTAAACAGGGTTATCGACATCGATAAAACGAACATCTAACTGATGCTGCTCGGCGAGCCATTCTCCTAAGGCTTGAACCCCATAACGTTCGGTGGCATGGTGCCCAGCTGCAAAATAATCAATCTGCATCTCTCTGGCAGTGTGTACCGTATTTTCAGAGATCTCTCCGCTCACAAAGGCATCAAGTCCCTGCTCCGCAGCTAAACCTAAATACGACTGGCCACCCCCCGTGCAAATACCCACTTTATGAATTTTTCGCTGATTCGAAATATGTAAGGGCTTACGCTGTAACACGGCTTCGATCTGCGCAGCAAAAGCCTCTCCGGAAATGGGTTCAGCCAACTTGCCTACCATCGCCACGCTGCGAGGATCCCAGGGTTCTAAACCCCGTGTCAGTGTCATGCCCAGTCGCTTAGCCAATTGAGCGTTGTTGCCTAATTCCGGATGAACATCTAAAGGTAAGTGATAGGCATAGAGATTAATATCATGCTTGAGCAAAGCCTGCAGGCGACGGCGCTTCATACCAGTGACAACCGCTGCTTCATTTTTCCAGAAAAAGCCATGATGCACTAAAATAGCATCAGCTTTATGAGCAATCGCCTGATCGATCAAGGCTTGGCAAGCCGTCACCCCGGTAACGATGCGCTGCACCGATTCACGCCCTTCAACCTGTAGACCATTCGGGCAATAATCTTTAAATTTAAAGCTATCGAGATGTTGATTCAGGATATTTTCTAATCGAGTATTTTTCATTCGGCTCACTCACAATGGTTTGTCTGTATTGTAAGTAGCAGCAAGCTCTAGAAACAAGTACTTAGCCTAAATATCATCACTGTAGCTCACTTAATACAGAACAAACTGATTGATCCGCTCAGCCTGCTGCATCCAAGCTGGCAAATTATTACGTTTAACCCATTGTCGATGTAAGGCACTATAAAATGGAGCTCGTAATCCTAATAGTGCGATCCATGGGAACAATAGAGTACCCACAAGTAGTAATACACTACGACGCAGCCAAATAAGCGGGAGAGAATATTGTTTACTCATAGAACGACCTCAACTGGTTAGACCAGAAAATATTAGCTGCATTTTAGTAATTAAACTACAAAAATCGTTGAAATTGACTAAAAAAAACACTTATAGTTTGATTATTTGTAAATATAATAACAAAAGAGAAACATAAATGGATTCAAATACCTTGCAAGAAGATTTGCAATGGTGCTTAAATGCACGGCCATTACTTCCCTATTCGCTACCCTATAGTGTAAATCTGGCTTGGCAGCAGCAATGGAAAAGTGCCCTATTCAACCAATTAAACAGATTACCTTCGATTAAACCTCACCCACGTTTAGGTTTATATTTTGAACAGCTATGGCGAGCCTTAATAAAACGACATCCCGATTGGCAGTTATTAGCCGATAATATCCCCGTACAAGAAAATGGAAAGACGCTGGGTGCGATTGATTTCTTACTCGTAAATCATCGGCAGCAAAAGGTTGAACATTGGGAATTAGCCCTAAAATTTTATTTGGCCGTAAAAAGTAACAGTAGTGCCTACAATTATGTTGGCCCAAACCTGCAAGATCGGCTAAGCAACAAGCTAAGTAAACTGTTACTCAAACAGATCCCTCTCGGCCGTCATCCACAAATCCAAGCACTACGACAAGTTTACTCACACTATCAATTTAAACAGCGCATCATATTGTCAGGTTATCTGTTCGAGCAAGCGCCGGAACGCAGTGAAACACTGCAGAGTCTCCATTGGTATAGTCATCAACAATGGCGAAAAAATCATCGAGGAGAAGATTGGTGTGAACTCAATAAACAGCAATGGTTAAGCCCGCCGGCTCATCAGTTAGAGCCCATTAAATCAACAAGCTGGCAAATCGATCGGCCAGTGCAACTGTATTGTCCACAACAACAGAAAAGAATTTTTGTTTGCCCTGACGAATGGTTCATCAGGGCAAAAGCGAGTTAGGAATAAGAGATAACTTAAGCTTTATTCTCGTCCAGAGAATATTCGCGCATCATCGCTTCAACCGTTTCAACCATGTTGGTACTGCCACAGAAAAAAGGAACACGTTGATGTAACTCAGTCGGCTCAATATCCATAATTCGATTAAAGCCATCACTGGCTTTACCGCCTGCTTGCTCAATAAGGAAGGCCATTGGGTTGCACTCATACAATAAGCGTAGCTTCCCGGAGGGCGCAGACGCTGTTGAAGGATAAATGTAGATCCCCCCCTTAAGCAAGTTACGATGGAAATCAGACACTAAAGACCCAATGTAACGAGAGGTATAGGGGCGATTAGTATTCGGTTCAATCTCTTGACAATATTTGAGGTACTTCTTCACCCCAGTTGGAAACTTAAGGTAATTCCCTTCATTAATCGAATAGATAATCCCATCTTTAGGGATCGTCATGTTCTCGTGGGATAAATAGAATACACCTAAAGATGGATCGCAGGTAAAACCATGTACGCCATGACCCGTGGTATAGACCAACATAGTTGATGAACCATAAACCACGTAACCAGCCGCGACCTGACGATAGCCTGGTTGCAAAAAGTCTTCTAATACAACAGGGGAACTACAAGGACTGATCCGTCGATAAATAGAAAAAATAGTGCCTACCGATACATTCACATCAATATTAGAAGAACCATCTAAGGGGTCCATCAGAACAACGTATTTACTGTCGATAGAACGAGTACTATCAAAACTAACAAATTCATCTTCTTCTTCAGAAGCGACACCACATACTTCACCCCTTGCTTCCAATGCCGCTTTAAACATTTCATTGGCATAAAGATCGAGCTTTTGTTGTACTTCTCCTTGTACATTTTCTACGCCAGTTGCGCCAATAATATCGACTAAACCAGCCTTATTGATTTCGCGGTTAACCACCTTTGCGGCTAAACGAATCGCCCCAAGCAGTTGGGTCAGCTCTCCCGTAGCTTCAGGAAACTGGTGCTGCTTCTCAATTATGTATTCACCCAGAGTTATCATTTGTATCCCTATTTATTGACTCGCCCATGAAAACCTTTTCAATCTCCACAGTTATTTTGCAAGTATTTATTAAAAATTACTAGCATCATTAGTCAATTGTAATACATATAAGCAAAAAAATATTTGCAAATGCATAAAATTAACACTACTGTATATACATACAGTAATTGTAAGGCCGTTAAATTTGGCATCGACTGAGAGCATGGAGCAAACAATGGCACAACAAATCAATCAACTGCTACAGAACAACAAAGTTTGGCAAGGTAAGCAATGGCATCGCAGCCAGCTAACGGTACAAGCAAGCGGCTTTGAACAGCTTGATCAACAGCTCCCAGGCCAAGGTTGGCCACAAGGCGCAATGACAGAAGTCCTCTATGAACAACAAGGTATTGGGGAACTACAACTGCTGTTACCGGCCCTGGCTAAATTAAGTAAAAAATCACAATGGATCATATGGGTGGCGCCTCCGTTCATGCCAAATGCCCCAGCACTGCAACAACACAACATTGATATAAGTAAGGTGATTGTGATCCGCCCAGAACAGTGCAGCGATATTATCTGGACCATTGAACAAGCCCTTAAAAGTGGCTGTTGCAGCGCCGTGTTAGGCTGGGTTGATCATTTAGATTTAAAAGCCAGTCGCCGCTTGCAACTAGCTGCCGAACAAGGCGACTGTCTCAGTTATTTATTTAGACCTTTGCAGCAACAACAAAGCTCCAGCGCTAGTGTTCGCATTGCACTACATCCCAATAGAAATACCGACCAAATCAGCTACCAGCTATTAAAACGACGCGGCGCAGCTCCGCTCTACGGGCAACATATTCCTCGTCAAGTTTAATAGCAAAGCCCTCAATGTGACTAAAGCATGTATTGGATTTACCTTGATTTCCCACAACTCGCGCTGGACTTGCTACAGCGCGAACATTCGCCCTCCGAAGCCTTAGCTATTCACCATAAGCAACAACTCACTCAGTTCAACAAGGCTGCGCATCAGCTAGGGCTCTACTTTGGCTGTTCGCTCAATACCGCCTATCAGCTGGCACCACAGCTCCATCTCTATGAACAACAAACGCAAGTTACTGATGATTTGTTTCAAAACTTAGCCCAACAAGCTTTAAGCTATGCTGCGCAAGTCGCCCTGCACCCAGACCATGGCCTATTTATTAATGGTTCTGGCATGCAAAGTATTTATCCCACCCCCCAGACTCATGCTCAACAACTAAGCATCATCTATCAACAACAAGGCTTGAGCTTTCGACTGGCCTGGGCCAACACCGCGCTCGCTGCTCGCTGGCTGGTTTGCTCAAAGCATAAACAAGCACCCTATAGAGGGGTCGAAACACTCGACGCTCTACCACTAAGCGCCTGTGATTTGCCAAAAGCACAAATTGCCAGCTTACAAGCCATGGGGCTTTACACATTTAAACAGCTTTGCGCATTACCTCGCCCAGAACTGCGAAAACGTTTAGGAGAACAAAGCCTAAAAAGCTTAGATCAGGCGCGAGGTAAGCAGCCATACCCGCTCGCTTTTATTCAAGCACAAGACCGTTACCAGCAAATGTTTCCACTGCTGAGTGAAATCAATACCACTCAAGCTTTAATGTTTCCTTTGAAGCAAGCTTGCCAACATTTACAACACTGGCTAAGAGAACGCCAGTATTGCTGTAATGAAATCGTCCTTGAATTATGTTTTCGTGATAAGGCCAAACAAAGGCTCCTGTTACGCAGTGCCCGTATGCTACAAAGTCGTCACGACTGGTTTGCCTTATTTCAGCTGAAACTAGAGACTCTGAGATTACCAGCGGCGTTGCTCGAGTTTAACCTCAGTAGCGAAGCGCTCTACCCTTTAAATCATTCGAGCAATGGGCTATTTGACCAAGACCAAACTCAACTCGATGATCTGTTATTTGATCAACTCAACATCCGTTTAGGTAGCCAACGGATCCATCGTTTAAGCTGTCGAGCTGATTATCGGCCTGAACTAGCCAGCCAATATCAACCCTTAGAACATGCCTCCGCACTTAATTATCCGAGTAACTTTCCTCGACCATGTTGGTTACTGCCCCAGCTTAAGCCAATCAATATTGTGCATTATGAGCTGCTCTCAGCTCCAGAGCGTATTGCCAGCGGATGGTGGGATGAGCACCAAATTAACCGCGATTATTATTTGGCGAAAAGTCAGCATGAGGCGCTTGCTTGGATATGCCAAGAGAATAAGCAATGGTTTTTACATGGTTGGTTTGGCTAGGCTGTTGCACTTAATTAATGATTTTTAATCAAGTACTTAGTCGCAGAAAAAGCGGCTTAATGCCGCAGCTATCACTCTCTATTCGCAATGAGGAAGAAAATGTATTTAGCCCCGCTTTCCAAATGCGCTTATCAACATGACCTCGTTTATTTTAGCGGCTTATCTATGACGCCATCACACAGACTCGGCCTCATACAAGCTGCGGTCCGATCATTACCAGAAATAGACAAGCAGTAAGATGAATACGATTCCTTTTGCCGAACTCAATGCTCAGAGTAACTTTAGTTTTTTATATGGCGCATCCCACCCTGAGGAGTTGGTCGAACAGGCCCAGCAATATCAATATCAAGCGATTGCCATCACCGACGAATGTAGCTTAAGTGGTGTTGTACGCGCCCACCAACAAGCGACTCAACTCGGGATCAAACTGCTCATTGGTAGCCAATTTACTTGTCAGGAACAATGCCAAATCGTGTTGCTTGCCAAAGATCTACAAGGCTATCAACAGCTTTGTCGCTTGATTACAGCAGCTAGAAAAAATAGTCATAAGGGTCACTACCAACTCAACTTGAGTCAGTTTGAAAAAGACTTAGACAACTGCATACTGCTCATAAAAGCTACGCCACAACTAACGACTGCCCAGCTCCACCAGCTACAAATAGTCCGAAAACAACCGCTATATCTGCTATTGCACAATGATTTAACCGAAACCAGTCAACAGCTAAATGACTACCGCCACTTAGCAAAATCTAACCAAGTTCGCTGTGTTGCCTCAATGAATCCTCGCATGCATCTCGCCAAGCGGAAAAAGCTGGCCGATGTGCTCGATGCGATCCGCCACCATACCTGTGTACAACAGGCTGGATTTTTACTCTCCCCCAATGCCGAACGCCGCCTTTTAAGATGGCCACAACTACAGCAGCGTTACCGAGCAGAAGAACTAGCACTAAGCAGTGAATTGGCAGAACAATGTCAATTCAGTTTAAATGAGCTTCGTTACCAATACCCAAAAGACTGTGTTCCAAAGGGTTACACAGCCCAAGACTACTTACGAATACTCGTAGAACGGGGGGCAAAAAAGCGTTTTGGTAAAACCTTAGCGGACGAGATCCGTCAACAGATTGACCACGAATTAGCCTTAATTAGCGAACTCAACTACGAGCATTACTTTTTAACCATTTATGACATCGTCGATTACGCACGGAAACAACAGATCCTGTGCCAAGGGCGAGGCTCAGCCGCTAATTCGGTGGTCTGTTACTGTTTATATATTACCGAAGTTCATCCCCAGCAAGCAGGTTTATTATTTGAACGCTTTATCTCTAAAGAGCGAGATGAGCCACCCGACATTGATGTTGATTTTGAGCACCAACGCCGTGAAGAAGTGATCCAATATATCTACCAAAAATATGGTCGTGACCGCGCGGCTCTTGCTGCCAGCATTGTGACCTACCGAACCCGTAGCGCCATCAATGACATCGGCAAAGCCTTAGCGATCCCTGCACATATTCTGCATTGTCTCAACCATCATATCGACTGGCGCGATAAAAGTTCCAACACCCGTGAAAAGATTATTAAATCTGGCTCACTACCCGCCGCTCACGCACATCACTTTGCCGAATTAGTGGAACAATTACGGGGCTTTCCGCGCCACCTTTCGCAACACGTCGGGGGATTTGTTATCGCGCAAGGGCAACTTTGTGACTTAGTGCCGATTGAAAATGCTGCCATGGCCGAACGCACGATTATTCACTGGGATAAGAATGATTTAGAAGCACTACATTTAATGAAAGTCGATATTCTCGCGCTTGGCATGCTAAGCGCGATCCGCCGCTGTCTGAGGAGTTTGAGTGAACGGGAACAGCGCCGTATTAGCCTGAGCGACATTCCACAGAACGACCCTTGCACCTACGATATGTTATGTCGTGGCGACAGCATTGGGATTTTTCAAGTCGAGTCGCGAGCACAAATGAGTATGTTGCCGCGTTTAAAGCCCAGAAGCTATTACGACTTAGTGATCGAAGTCGCCATCGTACGTCCCGGCCCCATCCAAGGCGATATGGTGCATCCTTACCTACGACGACGTCACGGAGAAGAAGCCGTTAGCTATCCTAGCCCAGAGGTCGAATCGGTATTAAGTCGAACCCTCGGGATCCCAATTTTCCAAGAACAAGTCATCAAATTGGCGATGGTCGCGGCCGGATTTAGTGGCGGCGAAGCCGATCAATTACGTCGCGCGATGGCCGCTTGGAAACGTAATGGTAAGCTCAGCTATTTTAAAGATAAATTAATCAACGGTATGCTTAGTCGCGGCTATCAACTCGATTTTGCCGAACGCTTATTCTCACAAATATTGGGCTTTGGTGAATATGGTTTTCCGGAGTCCCATGCCGCCAGCTTTGCTCTGTTGGTTTACATTTCTTCTTGGTTAAAGTGTCACGAACCCGCCGCCTTTTGCTGTGCATTGCTCAATAGCCAACCAATGGGATTTTATAGTCCTAGTCAACTGATACAAGATATTCAACGCCATGGGGTTAGCATCTTAGCAATCGACATTAACCACAGCGCTTGGGAGCATCACCTAGATTACCAAAGCGCAGCTAAGGGAGCGATCCGCTTAGGCTTAAAACAAATCAAAGGCTTAAATCGACATAAGATCAATCGCTTGCTACAACAGCGCCCCGCTCAAGGCTTCACTCATCTGGCGCAAATCACCGCCTGCTTAGACCAAAGTAGTTTAAACGCCTTAGCTTCAGCCGATGCTTTCGCGGGTCTTGCCGGTCATCGCCATCAAACACGTTGGAAAATGAGTGGTATCGAGCCAGATCTACCGCTATTTGCAATGCCCTCTGAGGCAAAAGTGCAACTGCCTGTCCCGAGTGAAATTGAAGATATCACCCAAGATTATCTCACGACTAACCTGAGTTTACGCCACCACCCTCTGCAGCTGTTGCGCGAACACCAAGCCCTAAAAAGTTGTTTGTCACAATTGCAATTACAAGGCTGCCAACACGGTCAATTAGTTACCGTCGTTGGTTTAGTGGTAGGACGTCAACGCCCAGGGGCAACGGCCGATGTCACCTTCGTCACCCTAGAGGATGAAACGGGTAATAGCAATGTGATAGTCTGGCCAGCAACCGCCAAAGCTCAGCGTAAAGCGCTTATTTCATCTCGCTTACTTAAAGTGACAGGGCGCTTAGAACGCTGTGATAATGTATTGCATATTATCGCCGGAAAGTTAGAGGATTGCTCATGGCTATTGGCCGATTTATCGATCCACTCCCGCGACTTTCGTTAAATGAAGGCTGAACAATAGGATATCTATGTTAGATCGCTACGCCGTAAAACTGATTAAAGCACCACTGGACTACGTCGCCAAGCATTTAGATAAGGCGGGTTTGAATGCCAACCAAATCACCCTCAGCGGATTTGTGCTCGGCTTAGCAGCCATTCCTATGTTGGCCTTTCAACACTATGATTGGGCCTTAGGCTTGATCATACTCAACCGTATATTCGATGGTTTAGACGGCGCATTGGCAAGGCGTCAAGGTTGTAGCGATTTTGGCGGCTACCTTGATATTGTCTGTGATTTTATCTTTTACTCTGGTGTCGTTTTGGGATTTGCTCTGGCCGCTCCTGAGCAAAATTCCATTGCAGCCAATGTACTCATCTGGACTTTTATGGGGACTGGCTCAAGTTTCCTCACTTTTGCCATTATGGCCGCCAAAAGAGATATAGAGAATACGGTATATCCACACAAGTCCTTATATTACTTGGGAGGACTCACCGAAGGTAGTGAAACCATCGCTTTATTCCTGCTATTTTGCATATATCCGGAGCATTTCCCCACCTTGGCTCTAGGTTTTGCCGCTCTGTGTTTCATCACCACATTAACTCGGATCTTAGCAGCCAAGGCCACTTTTATTGATTCACCAAATCAAGGGCCAGAAACTCCAAAGGCAGGTGACTAGAAACACCTCGGTTTATGCTTGTTTACCGTCTATTTTGTTGAATTGTCATATCCCTAGAGGCTGAAACATCACAGTGAATGGGCGAAACCAAAGAACAAGAAAGAACCTGAGAATCGCTTTTATGACAGAACGCTCAGCGTAACCCAAAATAGAGAAAGGTTACGCCATTTCCTAAAGACGAGAATTGGTCTCTATCTACAATAAAGACCAGAAATAAGCACCTGGATTAAGCCACAGCACCTTTTGCCAACTGCTGTGGGCCCAAAGCTAATAAAGCAAGATTTGCCTGTCGAGCTTGCTCTGCATCACCGGCCATAATCGATTGATAAATAGCCGTATGTTCAGGCATACAAGTATGACCATCCTGAGAAGCATATTTAAAGTAATGTACGTACATCACCTGTAAGACATTCGCGAAAGGAATAAAGAAGCAGTTTCCAGTCGCCAAATAGATTAAACGATGAAAACGCAAGTCCGCCTCGACCCATTCAGACCAATCTTGTTTTTTAGCGACCGCCGACATTTGTAAAAAAGCTTCGGTTAATGCACTACGTTGCTGGGACGTGGCATTCTTCGCAGCCAAAGCCGCAGCTTGGGGTTCAATAGCTTGGCGTAAAGCAATAAATTCATCCATTGCTTGCTGTTGCATTCCCAGGCCAGACATCCAACTCAATAACTGAGGATCGAGCATATTCCAGTGTTCTCGAGCTCTAACTCGAGTCCCAATCTTAGGTCGCGACTCCAATAAGCCTTTGGAGCTAAGATGTTTAATCGCTTCTCGCAAGGCCGTTCGACTCACCGCAAACTGTTCACACAACTCCATCTCGGATGGGATAATACTATGTTGCGCAAGTGCTCCCGATAAAATGCTTTTAGCAACTTCTCTTGCCACTTGTAAGTGCAAACTCCGAGCAGCACCTTCGATCGTTGAAAATTCACTAGCCATAGGGATCCTTATACTTTCCTATGATTTAATCCAAAATAAATATGAAAACAACTCGCCACCTATAATGACCAAAGCATCACTACGGTAGCATGATTTAATTTTTTCTCTATAGGTAATGATTTAATAATTTGATAATACTGTATTTTTTTCAATACACTTGTGAATCCAAATCCACAAATCGTAGTCGTGATTTTACGAAAATTGGTAACAGATCAGCTTACTTGTATGATGATTAAGCATAGTTTGACAGCCAATTTAAAATCATCAGTACGCCCTATTTCGAGTATGACTCTCTTCACTTAATACAAGAAAAATGCCATCAGGTGAGTGTTGAAGGGGATTCGACCATTGCTTATCTGTGAATCAGAATCAGCCATTAAAGCAACTTGAAGCCAAAGCCTATCTTCAATATGCAATACAATAAGTTAATATTAATTTATGGCGGAGTTCAATCCATATTGAGGATGGCCTGTTGGTACTGCAGTGACCAATACTCTCGATAAAAACCCCGGTATAACCAGTGAGCAACTCTTTAACACCGCTCACCCAATGACAAGGTATGATAATACTCACTCTATTTTAGCCATTCGCGGCCGCAACAGCCCGACACGCTTTTGGCATCATAAAATACTCCGCTTGTTGCTGATCACTCCGGGTTTCTCCATAAGGTATCACTTGTCGACCTCGTCATAGCTGCTGGCCAAGTTCGCTACTCGGCTTATCTAAAGCGCCTTCAAGCATTTGGCGAAGCCCTTCAACTCGGTTTCAAGCATCTTCCGAGCAGTAAACACCAATAAACATAAACCTCGTTGGAAAGCGCAGGCGAACATCGGCCCAAATGGCATAAAAAACGAGTCATATGAATCACCACCTGATGATGTATTGAGTAAGGGGCTTCACCAAACAAAAGGCGATATTACTGGTGAAAGCCACTGAGTGACTGACAACCATTATAGACAGCTGAATTAGTTACCGATTGTCGCTTGTTAAATATCGCCACACGCCGAATTCATCTAGCATAGCTTGATAGACGCGACAACTTGACCGACAAAAAGTGGTATTACCCCCTTCATACTGGGTGTCACGGCGATTCATTGCGTTATACTTCTGCTGAAACTGAAGGCTTAGCTCAAACATTGGTTTTGCTGCGCTGTAATCAGTTCGGATGAAGCTAAACTAACAACCGATCAGCACCCTCGCTACCGAAAAATAAGCAAGTATTTTTCGGTAGCGACAAATAGAAGGCACAACCACAAGCAAGGTTGCGTCTTCAAGTTTTTATCCCAATTGCTGTTTAAAAAAGTCTAGCGTGCGACTCCAGGCGAGTTCGGCCTGCAGCTCGTCATAACGGCCAGTGGAGTCATTATGAAAACCATGATTGGCCCCCTGATACATATGCATCTGGTAAGCAACCTTGTTCGCCAGCAGATCTTGTTCATAATCGGGCCAGGTAGCATTCACCCGTTTATCTAACTCAGCCAGGTGGATCAACAAGGGCGCTTTAATATTTGACCGAAGCTCTTTCGCGGATGGCGTTCCGTAAAATGGTACGCCTGCATTCAGCTGCTTGGCCATTCTTGCTGCTAGCATATTCACCACATAACCACCAAAACAAAAACCAACCGCGCCCAACTTACCGTTACTGGCGGGATGTTCCTTCAAAAAAACGGCTGCGGCCAAAAAGTCTTGTTCAATTTTACCTTTATCAAGGGACTTTTGCATACTACGCCCTTGATCATCATTCCCCGGATAGCCGCCTAATATATGCAATGCATCGGGTGCAAATGCAATATAGCCAGCCTTGGCTAAGCGCCGCGCAACGTCTTTAATATAAGGATTTAAGCCCCGGTTTTCATGGATCACTAAGATCACCGGCAGCGTTTTGTCGGCATTCTTCGGTGTGACCAGATAACCTCGCCCTTCACCATGTCCCATTGGTGAATCAAACAAGACATACTCGGCTTTAATCTCGGGATCATTAAACGACACCTGCTCAGCCAAGGCATAATTAGGAAGTAGAGCGGAAGACAACATCGCCATAGAAAAACCCAAAGCGGTCAGCTTTGCCAAACGCGCCAGAAAGGTTCGCCGGTCAATCAAGCCATGTGCATATTCGTCATACCAGTCAAAAGCCTCTTGCGGAATCGCGTAAGACTGAGCATCGATACTTGCTGCTGTGCTAGAAAACTGATTAGATTGAGCCACTATCATACCCTCACGTAAAAATAAATTTGCATCCAATGCGACGGCTCACACAGTTGCTTCTGAGCTGCGGCATCTCCATTTACCAACAATCGTTACTCTGGTTCAGCATCAATCGATTGCCCAAACGGCAATCATTAATAAACGCCAAGCATGTTGCTTGTCCTTCACCCAAAACAGAGTGGCTTGAAGTACTCCCATACCACAACGATCAGCTTCACAACAAACCAGGCAACACATCAACTACAAATTACCAACCAAATATCAACATAAATGATCTAAGCAATAAGCGCAAACTATCACGAGAGATCCCTCAACCATCAAATCAAATGGTTTGCGATAAACAATACCGTACGCGCTTAGCTAAGTGCGCTAAACTTTGCGAACCAACCGCTAATAAAGGAAATCAAGTCAATATGCTGGAGCGATTCAAACTGGTAATTAGCTTGAGTGTTATGGTCAATATTTCGGTGATGGCAGCCAGTCACCCTTGGGAGCAGATCAATAGCCCCTCACATGGGAGCCCTAATGCCATAGGCACCTATAACCAAGGTTGTCTAGCCGGAGGCCAGCCCTTAGCGCTCACCGGCGAAGGCTATCGGGTGGTTCACCCCGAACGTCGACGCAATTATGGTCATCCAAGCTTACTCGGATTTATTCAAGACTATGCCAAAACGCTAAAAGCTAAGGGCCTGCAGAATATTCTCATTGCCGATATGTCAATGCCGCGAGGCGGATCATTTAGTCATGGTCATCGTAGTCATCAAATCGGCTTAGATGTGGATATTTGGTTTAAAACCACCACAGACAAACTCACGCCATCCCAACAGACAAACCTTAGGCCTATCAACTTAGTTGACTCAAAAAACTTCCGACTTGAATCTGCTTGGTCAAGTACGCATCAGCAAATGCTAAAAATTGCCGCGCAAGACCCGCGAGTCGCGAGGATCTTCGTCAATCCGGTCATCAAACAGCAGCTCTGCACTCACACTCAAGCCAAACAACACTGGTTGGCTAAAATTCGACCTTGGTGGGGGCATACCAAACATATGCACATCAGGCTTCACTGCCCTATCGATCAACCACTGTGCCAAGAACAAACGGCCTTAGCTGAAGGCAATGGCTGTCAAGATCTGGTTTGGTGGAAACAACAACTGACGCAACCAGCAACTCTGCGCAACACTCCCCCAGCAAAGCCCAAACCTAAAGTAGACTTACCAGCCCCATGCGCTCAATTACTTGCTCGACCCGAAACCAAAGCATAGGCCCAATCATCGCGACCGCGCAGCTCCGCCAGTGCAACAGCTTTTTGTATATCGTAGGCAACCTGATATTGCGCCACTGTCCAACCTTGCGCGGTCAACTCTACAATGGCATAACGTGCATGCGGGCTAAAATTTTCCATCACATGTGAATTGGGCCAATCATCTCGATAAGCTTGTAAGCCGACACTGCCGGGGTTCACCAGCAATTGCTGCTCCCCTATGTTCACCACCCTTGGCGTATGGCTATGACCGCATAAAATTAACGGTGATGTTTGCCCTTCGAGTAAAGCTAATATTTCATGCTCTGAACGTAGCTGGGCAAAGCCTTGACTCACGTCATCTACGAGGTAGATCAAGTCATCCCCAGGGCTTGCATGACACAAATAAACCTGCTCGTTCAATTGCAGATCAAAAGGAAGCTGCTGCATCCACTGGAGTGGCTCAGGCCCTAAGTCGTCTAAAATAAACTGCATCGTTGGGTTCGTCGCGCAATCAGCAGCACTTGCTTGATAAATCTGGCGATCTTGATTTCCACAAATCGTCACAAAATCAAGTTCCCTCAGGCGCTCGTAAGTCGCCCGAGGCGCAATCGGTCCATATAAAATATCACCTAGATTGACCACCACATCAACCCCTCGGCTCTCAATATCTGCCACCACCGCCTCAAGTGCGTACAGATTGCTGTGGATATCTGACAATACCGCAATTCGCATCAACTCATCCTCTTTAAAATTCAACTTGGTCGCTTCAATAACTCGAGTCAAACAATACCCGTCCGTGTCTTAAACCTAATGGACGAACTGGGATTGCCGGTAAGTTTTTACCGCAAGCCTATGAAGTAACAGATTTATATCAGAAATTCACTAGAGTTAACCAGCAAAGTATTGTCATTGCGATAAACCTGAAGCTTGTACGAGCAATGGATTAATGATTAGTATCATCAAACAAACCCAAAAAAGAGAAGCTAAGCATTTGTCAACAGAGTCTATTTTGGGCTTAAGCGCCTTAGTTACATCATTGATTGCCGCCATATTTGGCTTTGGTGGTGGCATGTTATTGATTGCCGTACTGCCTTTATACCTAAGTCCAAGTACCATCATTCCCATTCATGGGGTCACACAATTCGCCAGCAATATCTCACGAAGTTTATTTTCGCTCAAGCACGTACAGTGGCCGCTCATCGTCCCGTTTTTAATTGGCTCAATCCTCGGCGTTGGTTTATTTGGCTTGCTACTAAGCCATCTACCCAGCAAATATATTCCTGCGCTTATAGGCTCCTACATTGTGTTGAACTTATGGAGCAGCAAGTTTTCTCGCCTCATCAATCGATATGAGAGTTATTACCTGATTGGTGTCCTGCAAACCGGATTGGGTTTAGTCGTGGGTGCAACTGGCCCTATCGGTACCAGCGTGTTAGCCAAAAAGCTGAGCGACCATAACCAACTGATTGCTACCAGTTCAATGTTTATGACGATTAGTCATTTACTTAAAATATTGGTATTTGGCTTTATCGGCTTTAGCTACACTGAGCATCTTAACTTACTGATAAGCATGGTGCTTGGTTCGGTACTCGGCTCTTATTTAGGGACCAAAATGCGCAGGCTGGTCGGAAATCAGCGACTCATATGGCTAATTAAAGCATTGTTAACTGGACTCGCCCTAAAAATGATATTCAGCGTGATATTGACTTAGAACTAGAATGCTTTCACCCTCTCTATGGTGAGGCTGATATCACTTGTATAAAACTTACTCATATCGTCGAACTAAAAAGACCGGAGAAATTCAATTTTCGGCTTAATACAACACACATAAACGCAACTATACGGATATTCCTATTTATGAAACTAGTCACATTCATTACAGCTGTTAGCCTTTTGTTCAGCGCAGCCTCCCAAGCAGACCGTTTACAAGACATTCAAAAACAAGGCTACATCACCGTCGGTACCACTGGTGATTACAAGCCTTTCTCTTTTTACGATGGCGCAACGTTCAAAGGTTACGACATCGACGTCGCAAAACACTTGGCCCATGAAATGGGCGTAGAAGTTAAATTTGTTCAAACCACCTGGAAAAACCTACTGTTGGGCTTAGATGAAAACCAGTATGACATCGCTATGGGCGGCATTACACGTCGTATCTCTCGTCAAATGGCCGCAGAACAAAGTCAAGGTTACATGACTTTTGGCAAGTGCTTCTTAGTCGCTCAGGGACGCGGTTCTCTATTTGATACCTTAGAAGAAGTAAACCGTCCAGAAGTTAAAGTTGGGATAAATATTGGCGGAACCAACGAAAAATTTGCCGAAAAATACCTGAGTAAAGCCACTTTGGTACGTTTTGATAACAACCTAGACGTCCCTAAAGCTTTAGAAGCCGGGAAAATCGACGTGATGGTAACCGAAACACCTGAAGCCCTTTATTATCAAGTGATTAATAAAAAACTAGAAGCGGTACGCGAAGACAATCCATTCACCAAAAGTCAATTTGGTTACCTGATCCCAGATGGTGAACAACGTCTGCTGAATACTGTTAACTTCATCATGGATGAGATGAAACTAAAAGGGATCGACCAAGATTTAATGAAGAAAAACTCATTAAAATAAGTGCTGATTAAAATTCAAAATCACCGCTTCATTAAGCATCGATGAAGCGGTGAGCCTTGTCATCCAGACGTTCACCTAACTGGTTGATGTAAGTTAAGAGCACAAACATCATTCGAGCGGAGCTGGATCAATCATGACACGGCTTTTTATACACTAAGCGAGAAATTCAGATCTAATATTTTCAAGAACGGATAACGGCGTAATCCCTTATTAAATAGGCAATATAAATCATATGAATGTTTTTGTAGTTGGGAATGGAAAACTAGCAAACGAGCTACTCAGTCAATTGCAGTTTAACCAAGTGAAGGCTTGGCACGAAAGAGCGAACAACAACAACCCGGCGATTATTGTACATGCGGGTTCAGGCAGAGAACTCGAAGAAATCATGACCTATTGCCGAAATACAAATTCGGTGTTGGTTGAGCTTTCAACAGGATCGCAGATAGAAGAGATAGCTATCGACTTTAGCGCAGTAGTCTGTCCGAATATCAATATATTGATGCTCAAATTCATGCATATGATTTCAAACCACGGACAACAATTCCAACAATATAACATCCAACTAAGTGAATCGCATCAGTCAGAAAAAACCTCGGTGCCGGGCACTGCAGTTTATTTAGCGAATGCATTCGACCTGCCTGTTGAGGACATTCACTCCATCAGAGATCCAGAACAGCAGCAACACTTATGCGGAGTTCCTTCGGAACATTTATCCAGACACGCAGTCCATCAAATAACGATTCAAGATAGTTCATGCAGCATCTCCTTGGAATCGCGGGTGTACGGTGATTCCCCCTATGCATCGGGGGTTTTAAAAGTCATACACGCTATTGAGAACCACCAATTGGAGCAGCGCCTATATACCATTCATGAACTGATCGAAAAAGAATGGCTGTAAATAACGAGTAAACCAAAGCTATAAAGCTCAACTCGAAAGATCAGCGTGGTATTTCAAAACCGGTGTCCAATTACCCCTCAATCGTTAGCTTAGGCCACTGCGCCAACCACGCTTTGGCCTGTATTCGCTGCTCAAAGACTTCACGCGACCGCTTAGGATTATGGGTAATGTTCAATTGAAATAACGACTCAAAGCCAAAGGCCGAAACACACTCATAGCCTTGAGAAGTTTTACGGATCGCCACCGCTGTTTCTTTTTCCGGCCAAAAACTCATTGCATCCAAAGTACTTAAGTACGGTCGATCATGATTACGCAGGTGCATCCGGGCTTGGTTGCGCACCTGCCAGTGAAGCTGGGGCATGTAAGATCTAAGCTTAGCTTCGAGTTTCAGCTGCCTTTCTGGATCCGTCTCCTCGGCATCAAAGTAAATCACATCCACATCATTGAGAGGCGTAGCAACTGGTTTATGATGCAGATGATCCCAAACCATATTACGCACAAAACCGGCCGCTAAATACCCCTGAGGCAAGCCAAGTCGGTGAACACAGTCAAGTGCCTGCAAACGTTGCCGATCGTTTTGCAGCAGCTGGATGATAGTTTCCATTTGAACCTAAGTATTCACATATTAACGAATAACAACTGATTACTTTCTGTATTCACGACTGAGATGCTAAAACAAAACGCAACCAACAAGACTAATTATTTATTTTTCAACCAAATGGTAGAATTAGAAAATACAATTTGCTTACAATTGTTAGTAATTTCAAATGTTACTCCCCAATCAGTTGAATTACCGCCCAAGTGATCGATTTCTCCGGTTGCCGTTTGACTTTTTTCATTTATCAAAACAATTTTATCTGCATTCTGAGTCACATAAGTTGCACCACCATAAACCTGACAATACCCAGTACAAACATAGTAACCTGCGATATCGACATACCCTTGTTCGTTCATAACGCACTGAGCTTGAGCATTCCAAGAAGAAAAAGACAAAACAGCCAAAGAAATAATGCTTTTAACAAAATAATTCATTTACAACGTCCTTGATATTAAAAGAAAATTAATTTTATAAAAAAATAGTTAACCGCGCCACTAAGCATCCTTATCGAGGCTAAGAACATAATCCCCTGCACGATTCGCAATATCTCTCTAAACTGGGTATTTATATCGTGAGGATTAGCCCCGCTAAGCAAAGCGCGCGCTTCGTGCTACAATCGCAAGCTTATCTGCGCTTAGTGCTATTTGCCTTAATCGCGGCCCTATTGTTCGTCATCTGAGACCCTTCATGCCATTTTCTAAACTTGGATTAAGTACGCCGATCTTACAAGCTTTGAGCGAGCGTGCATATCAACAGCCCACGCCCATTCAGCAACAGGCCATTCCGGCTATTTTAGCGGGTAAAAACCTGCTCGCCGCGGCGCAAACCGGCACCGGCAAAACGGCCAGCTTTGTATTGCCCATTTTGCAAAAACTAAGTAAAGCGCAAACGCCCCTGCGCGGTAAACGGATTCGGGTGCTGATCCTTACCCCCACCCGTGAACTGGCGGTTCAGGTTGAAGAGAATATTGGCCATTACGCAAAACATTTAGAAATCAGCTCACTGGCAATGGTTGGCGGTGTTGACGCAGAACCACAGAAACAAGCCCTAATCTACGGCGTAGATATTCTGGTCGCAACCCCGGGTCGCCTGCTGGATATGATCCATCAACGTGCCCTGCACTTCGACCAACTTGATACTTTGGTGCTCGATGAAGCCGACCGAATGCTGGATATGGGCTTCATCGACGACCTTGAGAAAATTTTGCAGCGCCTGCCCGAGCAGCGTCAAAGTCTGTTGTTTTCGGCAACTTTATCTCCACAAATTAAGCGCTTAGCCAAAACGACTATCGAAAATCCGCTGGAAATCAATGTGGCGTCGTCTTCGGATAACAGCCCTAAAATCGAGCAATGGTTAATTACCGTCGACAAAGACAAAAAGTCGGCATTACTCAGCCAGATGATCATTGATAACAACTGGCAACAGGCGCTGATCTTTATTCAAACCAAACATGGCTCGGCCAAACTGGTGAGCCAATTGGAGAAGCGTGGCATTCAAGCCGAAGCCTTTCATAGCGGCCGAAGCCAGGCCTCACGTAGTAAGTTACTCGCCGATTTTAAATCCGGTGAAGTCCAGTTTGTGGTGGCTACTGGTATTGCAGCGCGCGGCATCGACATCGATGAATTAAGCCGTGTGGTCAATTATGATCTGCCCGATCAAGCCGACGACTATATTCATCGCATCGGCAGAACCGGCCGGGCTGGCGCTGTTGGCGAAGCGATCTCTTTTGTCTCAAAAGATGACTTTAGAAACCTTTGTTCGATTGAGAGTCGCCTCGGTCAGCTGATAGAACGCCGGGTCGTTGAAGGCTTAGAGCCGAAAAAAGAAGTGCCAATTTCTATCCTGAATCATCGGCCCAAATCAAACAAGGGTTCGGGGCATTACAAGCCAAGAAACAAAGTCAGCCACTAAACCCGCGAGCCAATCACAAACTAAATATTGCAAAAGGCCTTGTCACTGACAAGGCCTTTTTGTAGCTCGGTGATTGCAAACGACAGCGTCTAGTGACCAATACGGTCTCTAAACCACAGCTTCAAAAAGTCGGTGATTGCAGCAGCTCGGCAGGTTTGCGCTCAATTAGGATCTGACCTTGGCGCACCGACAACAATACCTCGCCTTGCTTTTGCAAGACCTCGACATCATTCCCACCTTCTAATACGATGAAATTTGCTGGTTTGCCCAGCTCAATACCGTATTCATCTTCTACCTGTAGGGTTCTTGCACCATTATCAGTGATCAAATCTAAACAGTTTTGAAGTTCACTGTAGCCCATCATATGGCAGCTGTGGATCCCCGAGTCCAATACCCGCAACAGCTTACCGTTGCCAAGGGTATACCAAGGATCTTGGATAGAGTCTTGGGCAAAACATACATTTAAACCGGCTTCACGTAGTTCTTTAACCCGAGTGATACCACGCCGCTTGGGGTAGCTGTCGAAACGACCTTGTAAATGAATGCTCTCGGTTGGACAAGAAACAAAATTGATTTTCGACATTTTTAGTAAGCGAAACAGCTTGGAGCAATAGGCGTTATTATAGGAATGCATGGCAGTGGTATGACTGGCGGTTACCCGTGGTCCTATATTGGCTTCCAAGGCGGCGGTGGCGAGAACCTCCAGAAAACGCGCCGCATCGTCATCAATTTCATCACAATGCACATCGACCAATTTACCGGTTTGCTGCGCCAACTCTATCACCCAACGCATCGATTCCACCCCGTATTCACGAGTAAATTCAAAGTGCGGGATCCCACCAATCACGTCGGCGCCCTCTTCCAACGCCTGTAGCATTAACTCGCGACCGTTAGGATAAGACCAAATACCTTCCTGAGGAAACGCCACGATTTGCAACAATATCTTATCTTGAAGACGAGACTTGAGCTTAGCAATCGCTTTTAGCGCCACTAACTGCGGATCGGTAACATCCACATGGGTACGAATATACTGCACGCCATTGGCCACCAACAGTTCGACTGTTTTAAGCACCCTTTGCTCAACATCTTCGGCACTTAACATCGGTTTGCGCTCGGCCCAACGTTCGATCCCCTCAAATAACGTTCCGCTCATATTCCAATTGGGTTGCCCTGCCGTGAGGGCTGCATCGAGGTGAATATGTGGTTCAACGAAGGGGGCGCAGCAAAGATTTCCCTTAGCATCATAACTACCTGCACTGATCGCTAGGGTACTTTGTTGTTGCTCTATTTGGCTAAAGCAACCATCACGAATGCTGATACTAAATAGCGATTCTTGGCCACGTAGCCGAGCATTAATAATTTTCATCGGATGATCATCCATAGTGATTGTTCTCATCTAAAATCAAGGCTTCCATCATCAGCGCATTTTGTAGCGCTAAACGCTGTTGCGCATTGTTTAGTTGCCGCTGGCTTAAGCTTTCAAACTTTTGCAGACGATGCTGCAGGGTATTACGATGAATACCTAAACTTTGCGCCGTTTGTCGGGCGCTACATAGGTTTTCAAAATAAACTGCTAGCGTGTGTTTTAAAAGTTTCGCCTGCGGCTCTCGATTGGCAAACAAAGGACCCAGCTGCTGGCGGCAAAAATCGGCTAACAACTCATGATTGTCCACCGCAGAAAAAATTTGATTGATACCGAGATCGGCATAATGCAACACCGTTTGGCGCGCACTATTACGGGCAAATTGAGCAGCTTGTTTGGCTTGCTGCGCCGCCAAACCTAAATGAATTATCCCCTGAGGACTCGCACTCACCCCTAAAGCACAATTAAGATGAGCCGCCGCTAACTGTGTCGCAAGTTCGCTCCACAAGTGAATTTGTTGCTCGTGGTTCAAGCCCTCAGGATTTGCCAGAAACAAATACCAGCCATCTTGATACTCTAAAATAGGCAAACGATGGGGATAAGCTTCCAGTTGACGGTTCAAGCTAAAGGCCCAAGCACTTAAGTCGACATCATCGCTCACCATGGGCAGCACCAAAGCCACTAACAGTGGCTGGTGCAAATCAAGTTCAAGACTGTTGGCCCGTTGCCGAGCTAAAGCGGGTAGTTTTCGAGGGGACTCGATCACATGGCTTAAAAACCAACGCAGAGAATGTTCGGCCAGATCAGCTTGGATAATCCGATTACAAATAAGCTCGGTGACCTTCACCATCGGCAAACTATAGGGTTGCTCAAACAACGGAAAATCACGTTGTTCGGCAAAGGCCAATACTGCCTCAGGGATCATAGGAATAAATTCCGAGCCGGTCAAAATCACAATACCTGCCGCGTACTTAGCTTGAGCCTCTACAATTAGCTGCTGATAATCTTCAACACTGCGTTGCAAATTGATCCCGGTAACAAAAATCAACTCACCGCCGAGTAGCCAAGGACCTACCTCGAGGTTTTCTGCCACATAGGGCCAACGAACTGAATTGTCTGCACCACCAGCACCGGCTCGAAGAACAAAGGCTTCCAATCCAGCGATAGCGGTGATCTCACTAACTTTTAAGGCCACATTAAGCTTCTTTAGCAAGGCTCGGTTGAGCCGAAGCAATAAACACCAACAGACTATAGAAGGCGCTTGCCACCACAATCCCCACCAAAGGCGCAATCCATGGAGAGAAATAGGCAGCAGCCGAACCCACGACATAGGCGGCTAAGCCTTGTAGATTAAATTGCGGTAAATTAACCTGCTCCAAGGCGGGTGGCGCAGCCTTATACTTCACCCAAAAATCAGTCATGATAATCGCACCAATCGGTGGAATAAAGGTTCCTAACAGGATCAAGAAAGGAATCAATAGATTATACATCCCAAATATGGCCAGCAAAGTACCAATGGCGGCGCCACCTACGGTGACTAAGCGACGTTTATCTGTTCGCAATAAGTTGCACCCCGCAGCAGCAAAATTGTAAATCGTGTTATCTTGAGTGGTCCAAATATTAGTAAACAACATCAATATTGCCACCAGCATAAAGCCTTGCGCCACCAATACATCCACCACATCCGCCTGCTGATAAATTAAGGTGCCAAAGGCGCCAACAAATACCATTAAACCGTTGCCCACAAAAAACGCAGCCAGTGTGGTGTACACTGCGATCTTGCCACTCTTGGAAAAGCGACTCCAGTTGGTCGCCTGGGTACCGCCACTCACAAAAGTACCAAATACCATGGTAATCGCAGCGGCAATCGGCATCGCCTGAGTGGGTTCAACCGCAATCAGCTCGCTCAAGCCGCCGACATCAATCAAGCCTTGATACAAAGACAGTGCGATAAACACCAACATGGCAGGTACCGACACCTTAGACAATAACTCAATGCCTTTATAACCAATAGTGGCGGTGATACAAAAACCAAAACCAAATACCACCATCAAAGGAATGGTCAAACTCTCTGGCAAAGCCAGCAATTTAACCAATACGATCGCAATAGTCGCAGTGCCCCAGGCATACCAACCCACTTGAGTGAAACCCAAGACAAAATCTGACAACATACTGCCCTTCAAACCAAAGCAGTATCGTCCTAATAGCACCGAGTTTAGTCCAGTTTTATAGGCGACATAGGCTAGCCCTGCGGCGTAGGCGCCTAACAGCAGATTACCCACCACAATAATAACCAGCAACTGGGAGAAGGAAAATGCAGCACCTAAGCTACCACCAGCCCACATCGTTGCGGTGAAAAAAGTAAAACCGAGTAAAACTGAGGCCATCGACCAAAGACCTTTTCGTTGGTCATCTGGCACAGCTGATAAAGGAAAATCGTTTGTTTGACTCATGCTGTATCTCCTGAATATAAGTGATCCCTTCAGCGAATAAGTATCAAGAGCTGTGCCATAAGTAGTGCCTAAATCCAAATATTAAAAACTGTGCACGGCGAGCAAAGCCAAGCAAAGAAAATATACCAAATGCACAAAGGAAGGACTGACGATACTCAACGCAACAATGAAGTCAGGCGTGCAGCACCCCGCCAAGCACCAATTCAAACCAAATTTGCCCAAAAAGTGTGCATCGATGGTGGTTTCCTTATCAGCCAGCGCTAGCTTGGCAAGCTACAAAATAGCCACTGATTTAATTTGCAACCAAACTTGCTGCTGGAGTTTCAATTGTAAGTGCGCCACTGAATATTCCGAAATCAACGCTTGAACGAGCTGTGAAGAACTCAGTTTTGCTTTCACCAAACACTCTCCCGCTCTTAGCCCCGGATGAATGCTCTGCACTTCGGCAGGAAACACATTTAAAATTGAACTTTGCTGCGGCTTCACTCGACAAATGCTGACATCGCGAGCGTTGATCCGACAGCGCACCGTTTCTCCAGGCTGCCAGTTTTGCCCGACTAAATAAAAAGCTAAGCCATTCACCGTCAATTGAGTTAAACCATGCTCATGATTCGCGACCACCCGCCCTGTAAGCAAGGTATTAGTTTGGCCGCTAAATAGTGGACCAGATAATTCATTCAGCATCACTTCTTCGAGGCGCCCTTGCAGCACTACCCTGCCCTGATTGAGAACCACCACATGGTCGGCTAAACGCGCGACTTCATCCAGCGAATGACTAACGTAAACGATGGGGATCGCCAGCTGTTGATGTAAACGCTCTAAATAAGGCATGATCTCTTGTTTTAAACTGAGATCGAGGGCCGATAAGGGTTCATCCATTAACAATAACTTGGGAGAGGTGAGCAAGGCTCTTGCGATAGCCACCCGTTGTCGCTCGCCCCCCGATAGCGCTCGAGGGTGACGTTGCAAGAGTTCGGTAATGCCTAACAGCGCAGAGACTTCGCCAATGTCCAACTTCTGTTTATCTGCAGACAAACGTTTATAACCAAAGAGCAGATTTTGTTGCACGTTCAGATGAGGAAATAAGCTGGCTTCTTGAAAAACGTAAGCGATGTCACGTTGATAAGTCGGCACAAATTGTCCCATTTGATGATCCTGCCAGACTTCGCCATTCACTGCAAAGTAACTCTGAGGTAGTCGCTCTAACCCCGCCATGGCACGTAAACAGGTGGTTTTGCCCGATCCTGAGGGCCCAAATAATACGGTCACTCCTTGGCTGGGAAACGTCATATTGACATCTAAACAAAAGTCGCCGCGATCGGCCACAAAACGAACTTGTATTTGTGTCATGCCATGACCCTCCGCCGCGCGGCATCATTAAGACTGTAAATTAAGAGCAAAGCGATAAAAGAGAAAGCCAACATGCCACCAGCTAACCAATGGGCCTGGCTGTATTCTAAGGCTTCCACATGATTATAAATTTCTATCGACATTACGCGCGTTTGCCCAGCGATATTCCCACCAATCATCAACACCACGCCAAATTCACCGATGGTGTGACAAAATCCCAGAATGGCGGCGGCAAATACACCTGGACGGGCCAGCGGAAAAGCCACTTGCCAGAAACTGGCAATCGGTCCGGCACGTAGGGTTGCTGCAACTTCCAAAGGCCGCTTCCCTATCGCTTCAAAGGCATTTTGCAGCGGTTGCACCACAAACGGAAAAGTGTGGATCACACAGGCAATCACAATACCGGTAAAGGTAAACGGTAAACTGCCCCAACCGAGAGCATTAAACAACTTGCCAACCGTGCCATTAGGCCCCAAAGCAAGTAATAAGTAAAATCCCAACACCGTCGGCGGCAATACCAAAGGCAAGGCGAACAAGGCACCCACAATGGGTTTGAAACGCGAACGGGTTTGTGCCATCCACCATGCCAAGGGCGTCGCCAACAATAGCAAAATGAGGGTGACTACGGCGGCTAACTTCAAGGTTAACCACACCACCGAAAAATCAGTCATCGACAACTATCCTTCATTTAGAAATACCAACATTTTCGAGCGACAAGGCTCATTTCTACTTACTCATTCACTTGATAACCAAAACTTTTAATTAAGGCTTGAATGGGTGGTGTTTGTAGGTAGCTTAAAAACGCTTTGGCCTGAGGATTCCCCTCGCCTTTTTTAAGGATCACCGCATCTTGTTTGATCGCTTGATATAAGTCACTTGGTACAATCCACGCCGAACCATGGCTGATTTCACCATCAACATATACCTGAGAAAGCGCCACAAAACCTAAAGGCGCAGCCCCTGAACTCACTTGCTGAAAGGTTTGTCCTACCGATTGACCTTCCACCAATTTAGGCTGTAATTGTTGATATAGTTCCAAGTTTTTCAATACGGTCACCGAGGCAGCGCCATAGGGGGCCGTTTTGGGATTACTTATCGCCAAATAAGGTAACTGAAAATTGTTTAATACCTTGCCTTGTTGATCCACCAAATCATTTTGATTCGACCACAACACTAAACGTCCTTGGGCATAGGTAAATTGGCTGTCGGCCAGCGCCATCCCCTCGGCAACCAGCTGACTCGGTCGAACTTGATCGGCCGCCATAAAAAACTCAAAGGGCGCTCCATTACGAATTTGCGCATACAGTTTGCCGGTAGAACCGGTGGAAATAAGCAGCCGATGGCCCGTATCTTGATGATACCGCGCCGCTATTTGTAGTAGCGGCTTATAAAAATTGCCAGCAACCGCCACTTTTAAGCCTTCGGCATGCCCCCCAAAGGCGACTGTTTGACCTAACAAAAAACTAAAAACCAAGGTCATTGTTTTAAAAATGCTCATATTATATTTCATGATGAAAGCTCCGTTGACAACTTATCCATAACAACACACAATGACCGAAGACGCAGAGAAACATAGCTTAATCTCAGTATTTTCGGTTAAATCTAAATTCGCTGCACTTTCACTAGGAACCATTGCAGCAAGCGTTTTTTGGTCGGCTAACTCAATACTAATGTCGTCGCACACCGCCCCACGAATAACTCGCGATACCCGTCCCGTAAACTGATTGTCAGCCGCCACCTTAAGTCCTTCACCTTGATAGAGCATCAGCTGCGGCGCTTTAATTAAACACAGCACTTCTGAGCCCAGCGCCAAACCTAAACACTCCATGGACTCACAGCTCAACATGGCAGTGACAGTTAAATGCTCCGATACGGCTATTTTTATCACCGAATTAACTTGCCCCAGCTGAATCGCTTCTACCTGACCAAATAATTGGTTACGTGCGCTGCTGCGAAAGCTCAAGCGACGCATCAATTGACGAAAGTGTGCCACTTCGTGATTGCTAATTTTCAGAGGTTGACTCAGCTGCGGTTTAAGTTGCTCGAAGGCCTGCTGGTATTCTAACTCTAGCGCCTTATGTAAGGCGATTAAGCGCTTGGCATATTCGGTTAGTACACTTCCCCCCCCATTCTTACCGCCGCTTTGCTTAATCACCAAAGCCTTCTCAGACAGGTTATTCATTGCATCTAAGGCATCCCAGGCAGCCTTATAAGACATGGGTAAGGCGCGAGCCGCCGCACTTAATGAGCCGTGCTGTTGAATGCCATCCAATAAACGGATCCGGCTATCACTGAGAAAAGGCCCTAACTCACTACACAGTTTTATTTTCCCCAACAAGGGTTGGGTGATGACTGACTTTGTTGATTCCGTCATAGTTTCACCTATATAACGCTAGTGTTAAACATATTTTCGTGCTGTAAACCAAAGTCTTTTGGATGAAGTGAATCACCGCTCAAGACTCTTCTAGCGTTTTACTGCAAGTCCAATTCCACTCAGTAAGTAAGTTCTAAGGCATTGTATATAATGGAAATAATTGATAGCCAAAGGTTCCGTGGCTTGTCATAGTAACAACAAAATTCGCTATATTGTAAGTTATACGACGAAATAGACCGTCCAATACTCCCGCAAGGTCTAGGTCCAGCGGCAAACCAATCAGCGGACCACTTTACCGATCGAATCCTAGTGGTTTATGATTCAGCCAACAGCCCAGCATAAATCACCATACCGTTAACCTCAGTGATTCCGATTTAGTTTAAAAAAAGTGAACTGTGTTAGTCTAAGCGTATTATTTAGATCTGAGCCGCTTGGCTTAAACTATCAACACCTTTGGCTATGATTTTATTTATTGTTTGTTTTTCAAACGATTATACTGATAAAAAATGAAATGGCGCTAGGCAAACACCACTCATAATGGCATAAACTATTTTAAGTTAATGCCGATAATACAGAATTAACACAACATATTTTGCTGCAAAAAAAGGAGAGTTTCATGGGAAGTTTTTTTTCCCCGGCGGTCTATCTGAGTGACCGCATCGGGTTTAAGTATAAATTCCTATTATGGACTTGTTTGTTTTTAGTACCTATCGCCTACGGCTTTAGTTCCCTTATTTTAACCATGAACGAAGATATTGAGTCTGCGAAACGGGAATTCTCCGGTTACCAACTTGTCAGTAAAATCCCCGAATTATCAGCCTCGATCGTGCAACATCAACACTTGATGACTTTAAAATCAATGGATAGAGAGTTTGAGCCTGAAAAACTCGTTTCACTCGACCAGTCCATTGATGGTATTTTTGCTCAACTCGCATCCATGATGTCAGAAAATCATCAAACAGAATTACAACAAGTTCAACAGCAATGGCTGGCGTTAAAAGGCAAGCAGCATGGTTCCTTAAATGATCTCTTAGTCGAACACGAAGCATTATTAAGTGATATCAGAGGATTGACTCATAGTATTGGTGCCGACAGTGGATTAACACGAGACCCCCAAGTCACCAGTTATTACCTGATTGCTGTCTCAGTAAATAATCTACCTATTTTACAAAGTAATATCGCCAGACTTAGAGATAAAGGCGGCGACATCGCCGATTTTGGGATCCTAGATGCCGAAGGCAATGCTGATCTCAACTTTAGAACCGACCTGGCCAACGAAGAATTAAAAAATATGCAAAAAGCCCTAACCCTGTTAGGCAATCATGACCCACTTTTCCAGGAAAAGCTCGGCAACCAAGCGACACAGTCTGTTGAATCTATCGGTGCGAGCATCTCATTAATTCGCGATAACATCCTAAAAGACCAGCAGGTAAAAACCAATACCGAGGCGGTTTTCCAAAGCACTCAACTCAGCCTCGATAATATAGAACAACTGGCGACGGCATCCATGAGTTATCTCGGTGAAGAACTCACCGCCCGGAAGTATAATGCCGAAAATAAACGGATTGTACTGCTGGTTGCACTCAGCCTGATCCTGCTCGTCTGTGCTTATTTCATGATTGGTGCTTACCTCTCCGTCAAACGTACCGTGAAACAAATTCGCTTAGTGGCCGGTAAAGTCAACCAAGGTGATCTAAGCGCAGATTTAGTGGTTCATGGTTCAGATGAGCTGGCCGATATTGCTCAAGATTACAAAACAACTCTGCAAGCCTTGCGTCATCTACTGCAACAAGTGACCGCCAGCTCTCTGGAAATGCTCAACGCAACTCAGCGAATTGGTGATAAATCACAAGCCGTGCGTGATGCGATTAATCAACAGCAACAAGAAACTCAGCAAGTGGCGACTGCGGTTGCCGAAATGAATGCGACCGTCAATAACATGGCCGAAGACGCGAACAAAGCGGCAGACTCAACGCTCGCCTCGCAACAAGCGGTGGTGAATGGGCAAGAGATCGTTGGCGGTACAATCACCACGATTGGCCTAATTAATGAGGAAGTGGTGACCACTTCAGATTCATTAAGTCAGCTACAACAACAAAGCAATGCGATTGGCAGTGTGATTGATGTAATTAGCAACATTGCCGAACAAACCAATTTATTAGCGCTTAACGCCGCCATCGAAGCTGCACGTGCTGGCGAGCAGGGCCGCGGCTTTGCCGTAGTTGCTGACGAAGTTCGTACCTTAGCCAGTCGCACCCAAACGTCTACTGATGAAATACAAAAGATGATCGAAGGCTTACAGTCTGGATCACTAAGCTCGGTGAACGCTATGGCCAATGCCAGTAATCGAGCACAAAGTGGTGTGGAGCAAGCGGAAGAGGCGCGTGGAGCCTTTAATAATATCACCGAGCGGGTGGATGAAGTGGTCGACCTCAATACCAATATTGCTAGCGCAATCGAGGAACAAAGCAAGGTGATGGATGAAGTTGAACACAATATTGTGCAAATATCCGACGGCGCAAATGCGGCCTTACAAGTTGCCGAAGAAGCCAGTCAAGCCAGCGAAAGCATTCGTCAAGAGGTCAACCAGCTACAACAACTAGTCGACCGTTATAAACTATAAACCACCAGACTAGCGCCCCACTAACCCGCTTAGGCGGGTTGGTTTTTATTTTTAAAATCTGAACTTCTCTCAAGCGAGCAGCTAAGCATCATCAATAGCCATCACCATTAATGATGATTCGAACCGTTGACGAGCAGACTAATTCAGCGGAACTAGCAGCTTATGCATAATGTAGCTATCCACATAGCCTTGGTCAGAGTGGAGATAAGCTTGAGGTATCGTACCTAAAATTTGATAACCCAATTTCTTCCACAAGCGCACCGCGACCTCATTCGTCGACACAACAGAGTTAAACTGCATCGCTTTAAAGCCAAGATCTAAAGCAACTTGCTGTGAATGTAAACACAACAACGCCGCGATCCCCTTACCACGGGCAAGTTCAGCAACCATGTAACCGCAGTTACATACATGGCTGCCCGGCCCCATGGCATTGGCTTTTATATAGTAAGTACCCAAGATATGGCCATTCTCTTCATAAACATAACTTTTAAGTGGGCTAAGGCACCACAGCTCATAAGCTTGTTCAATATTGATATCTGGGTCAAAGGCATAGCTTTGCCGATCACTGACTATTTTTTGGAAGCTTGGCCAAAATATCAGGAAATCTGCGTAGGTGGTTGCTCTGATTTGCATATTTAATTTACCTCCGAGATGGCACTGTATCAGTCACCGTACCAAAACGGAAGCGTCCAACTAAACCTCACAACTAAAGCTCACAACTACGCTGCGAGGAGATGGTATTTTACTGTTGATTCAATAACTTTAACTCATGTCGAGGTTTAAGGCTTAGCAATTGATGCCCTAAAGGCTGGGTGTGATCCACGAAGAAAGGTAAACTCAGTTTTCGTTCTCGAGAGGAACTGGACAAGGCCAACAGGTATTCCCCTTTTTCCAACAGCCACTGCGAACCAAAATCATCAAACGAAGCGAGTTGCTCAGCAGTTAAAGTAAAACTCAGTGTTTGTGATTGGCCAGGTTCTAACAACACCGTTTTAGCAAAAGCCTTCAACTCTTGTTGCGGTTTTTCTAACTGACCTTGAGGCGCGCTGACATAAAGTTGAACCACTTCTTTTCCAGCTCGTTCCCCTGTATTGGTAACCGTAAGCCAAGCCTTGATTTCACCGTTAAAAGTAGCGCGATTTAGTTTCGCATTGCCGTATGCAAAATTGGTATAAGACAAACCGTAACCAAAAGGAAAAGAGACATCTTGAGCGAAGCTGTCAAAATAACGATAACCCACATAAATACCTTCGTTATATTGAATTTCTGAAGGCATACCTAATGCAAATTTTAAGTAAGGATCCATCACGATTTGTTCACTAGTCGCTTTACCAGGGAAGGTTTTTGCTGAAGGAAGCTGTTGATATTTTAACGGAAATGTCACAGCTAACTTGCCAGAAGGATTAACCTCACCACTGAGCACATCAACCACCGCATTGCCTGCTTCCTGCCCCCCCTGCCAAGGCAAAACAATTGCATCAACTTTATCCTTCCAAGAGGCGGTTTCAATCACATTGCCCACATTTAACACCACCACAACTTTCTTGTTTTGCCGATGGAAATGCTTGGATACCTGAGTGATCAACGCTTGTTCCGAGGGAGATAAGTTAAAATCACTCAATTCTCGGTCCTGAAATTCCCCGGAGTTCCGACCTAAGGTGATTAAGGCGATATCAGCAGTTTTTGCTTTTTGTTCAACTAAGGCTGGATCAATTGGCATTTCAGGGATGAGCGGTACTAATTCAAACATCGTTTTCGGTTTGATTCGCTTGGCTTTTTGTTGTTTTGCATAGCGTTGATAGATGTCCGCTAGCTCAGCATCGACAACTAAATGATGCTGGTTTAAGCCCTCAACCAAAGACACGGTATAAGCCTCGTTCACATCTCCGCTGCCAGAGCCTCCAGCGATAAAATCATAAGAAGTATTACCAAAAGCGGCTATCTGCTGAATATCTTTACTAAAGGGGAGCACTTGGTGGGCATTCTTTAGTAAAACCACAGCCTCAGCCGCCGCCTGACGCGCAAGCTGTGCGTGCTCAAGTAATGCGGGATGATCACTGTATTGATAGTTTTGCATTGATGGTGAACGAAATACCAATTGTAGTACCCGCTTCAGATTTCGATCCAACTCCGCTCCACTTAATCTGCCAAGCTCTATCGCCTTGCTTATTTCATCCCTATCGGGCTGGATCCCGGGCATAATTAAGTCATTCCCCGCCGCTGCCTGTTCCGCAGCATCATCTCCCGAGAACCAATCACTCATGACCATACCGGTATATCCCCACTCCCCTCGCAGCACCGAATGAAGTAAGTCAAAACTTTGTGAAGTATAGGTCCCATTCACCTTGTTATATGAACTCATAACGGCCCATGGATAGGCATTTTTTATAGCCAATTCAAAACCTTTCAAATAGATTTCGCGCATTGCCCTTTCGCCAATTTTAGCATCAAGTACCATCCGGCTGGTTTCTACGTTATTCGCAACATAATGCTTAATGGTTGCGCCAACGCCTTGTGACTGAACCCCGTTAACCATCGACGCCGCCAGCGTGCCGCTCACTAAGGGATCTTCAGAGTAATATTCAAAATTTCGTCCCGCCAAAGGATTTAATTGAATATTCATCGCCGGAGCTAATAATACATCAACCCCATATTCTTTCACCTCGTTGCCCATTGCTTGCCCCACCCGCTCCACTAGATGAGGGTCCCAAGTTGAAGCTAAAGCCGTTGCAATAGGAAATGCCGTAGCATAGTAGCTTTTGCGGTCGTCTTCTCGCGTTGGTTTAATACGTAACCCAGCGGGACCGTCGGCAAATACTATGGAAGGAATTCCAAATCGCTTAAGGGCATAACTCTCCCCCGCAGCGCCCGGTACTTTTTGTGAACCTCCAGAGGCCCCAACACTAAAGCCAGTCCCCGTTAACATGTTAATTTTTTCAATCAAAGTCATTCGCGAAATAAGATCATCTATTCTCTGCTCGTCTGGCAGCGTAGTATCTTCGTAGGGCTCAAGAAGCCCATTGCCATTTAGATCGGATGTTGCCGCACCAGCTGAGGCTGGTAATTGATACAGATTGGCGGAGACCGAAGAACAAATAAAAAATAGTGAAATACAAGCGGCCACCGATGACAAATACGAGGAAGAGTTCATATATTTTCCTTATAACTAATTCAAACTTAATGATGAAAAAACAATGCATATACTGTTTAAAAATCCACTCAGCTTAAGATGCGATCTAAACATTGATTTATTCGGCAACGTGATGCTGCCGATAATGAGAGGGCGTACAGCCAAACTGTTCCCGAAAAAAACGATTAAAACTACTTTGATTGGTAAAGCCTAAACTCTGACTAATACACAACAGAGAAAATTGTGGTTCGGCCAATAAACGAGATGCTTCAGCACACCGAACCTTTGTGTAAATTCCTGAAAAATTTATGTTTTCTTGATTGAGCCGACGGGCAAGAGTCCAACGGCTTATCCTCAGTTGCTCACAAACCAGTGTTTGCATCGATTCAGCGTGACAATCGATATCTAACTCAGTCCATATCAACTTTTGTAAGATTTTTTCCACTTGAGCTGAATAAGTAAGAGCCGGGCGTAACTGTTGTAACTGCTCTTCCGCTTGCTGCAACAAGTAAGGTTGTAAGGCAGAATTACTCGACTTGTGGGGCAAATGTAAACATTGGCGATGAATGTAATAACTGTTCTGTATACCAGATTCCACCGAGCAATAAAAAATTTCACTCAAATTACGCTTTTCTTCAATCGATATTGGGAAATTTAGCCGCAAACCTAAATTCGTAGAGTTGTCATCCACATATTCACGAACAATTGCGTAAAAAACATAAAAATGATTAAGAACGACGAGTTTGGTGATCAAAGGATTATCACTTTCAGAATGATATACGATCTTTAAATAATGATCCTGAATGACAAACTCGATGTCATCACATTCTCCGATCAAAGCTCGATAGCGGACATACGCCTTTAACGCTTCAAGCAAAGTGGGTGCATTCCCACACACGGCTCCTAACACATTAAAGTTTGAAAATAAGAAGCTTAAATCCGGTTCTGAATCAAACTGTACTTCGGGGAATATAGAAGTATACAGTTCAAAAAAACGAAAATGCCGCTGAGCGTCAAGCCTACCATTTGCAACGCTAAGCTCTTGCATATTAATCCCTGTGCGCTGCAATAATTGACGCTCATCCACATTCGCACTGAAAACTTGCTCTAAATAAATTTGTGCAATTCGGTTGGAAACAGTTTTCATCCCATAAACTCTTATCTTTTGTAAAGCGCTATTATTTGCGGAGACCTCGCTAAAGGTTGTGAGACGGTTCATGCTTCACAATAATCAGATGTAACAAATAGTAAGTAATATGTAAGCCTCAGGTAGTCTGCGTGTAAATACTTTTCGCTCAATTTAACAACCGATACATGATGCGAACATTCAGTAAATCATGAGCAATTCAGGATAAAAAATTTTGCTGCATTCTACACTTTCCAAGCAAGAGATGTATCAATAGAACAAAGCTTAAGCTAGATCGATCTACAGACCTTAGACGATACTCACAAATATATGTAACGGATTGTAATATAGGGTAAAAAATGCATATTATTCACACTTCGTTACACTCGCACCATTTTGAGTGTTGCATGCTCCATATTGCAAAAACATATTTTCGTCTCCTAGATATAGTCGATGGTGAACCGAAATCATGACTGACAAATGATTCCGTTTACTCACCCCGAATCACAGGAACTAAGATGAAAATAACAATGCTAGTGTTAATCCTCACAGCCGTTACCTTCTCACTACTCAATGGCTGTGGATCCGATGATAGAATCTACTTTCAACCCTCTCTCGGCTATAAAACACTGAGTCTCATTGAAGTGGACAATTACCATTTTAAAGACCTTAATAGAGACGGGCAGCTCAGCCCCTATGAAGATTGGCGTTTAACTAGTGCAGAACGAGCCTCAGATCTCGTCAGCCAAATGAACACCAAACAAAAAGCGGGCTTAATGATGCATGGCACCTTGCCCCTAGACTCCGCTGGCCGCATATCCAGCAATGCGATGACACCACTGCTCAACAACTATGTAAATACCTTTATTACGCGCATGGCTGGCGACCCTCTCGCAATCGCCGAAGATAACAATGCCCTACAACAACGGGCAGAAGCGATTGGTCTTGGGATCCCGGTTACCATTAGCACCGATCCTCGAAATCATTTTATCAACGATCCAAACGCCACCGCCGTTGGGGCTGGCGGTTTTTCACAGTGGCCTGAGTTATTAGGTTTTGCCGCCCTGAATGATCCTGAGCTGGTAAAAGAATTTGCCGATATTGCTCGTCAGGAATATCGTACGGTAGGGATCCATGAAGCGCTCTCTCCTCAAGCTGATTTGTCCACCGAACCTCGTTGGGGTAGGAGCGCCGGAACCTTTGGTGAAGATAACATAATTGCCAAAAATTTGGTGGGAGCTTACATTGAAGGTTTTCAGCGTGGTATCGAAGGGCTCAATCCAAACAGTGTCATCTCTGTCGTGAAACACTTTGCTGGCGGGGGCCCACAACTCAACGGCTTTGATGCACATAACCACTTTGGTAAAGAACAAGTCTATCCCGGCAGTAACTTTCAATATCACTTACTCCCCTTTGAAGGCGCCTTTGATGCAAACGTGGGCTCGGTGATGCCCTATTACGGCCAGCCTATCGGATTAAACTATAACGACCAGCACATTGAAGCAGTTGGCTTTGGCTTTAACAAACAAATACTCGACACTTTGCTGCGAGGTAAATACAACTTTAAAGGCGTCGTGCTCAGCGACTGGGGGATAGTGAATGACTGTAATGACAAATGTCAGCTCGGCTTAAGCGATCAAGAGCTTAACGATGGTGTGAGCGTTTGGACGGTTCCTTTTGGAATGTCCTGGGGCGTTGAGCCTTTATCAATCGCCGAACGTTATGCCAAAAGCGTCGATGCTGGCGTTGACCAGTTTGGTGGCGTACAAGATCCTTCTCATTTACTGGAAGCGATAGCCGCAGGATTAATAACAAATGAACAAATCGATAAAGCAGCGCAGCGGATCTTAATTCAAAAATTTGACCTTGGCTTATTTGAAAATCCCTATGTTGACACTTCTATTGTGACAAATTTTGTCGGCAATGAGGATTTTCAACGCGTCGCAACCAAGACCCAGAGCCGTGCTCATGTATTGCTAAAAAACGACGCGGAAACTTTGCCGCTCAGTCCAAACAAGACCCCGAAGGTTTACTTATATCAAGTCAATGCTCAAGTGGCGACAGACTATGGTTTTACCGTTGTAGATAAACTAGAAGATGCCGATATCGCAATCTTACGGGTGAATACACCTTACGAAACTGATCCGCGCTTACCATTTGGTAACGTACATTTTGGTCAACTTGGATTTTTCGACCAAACCAACTTGATCCAAGACCAAGACCATCAAGGTGTTTATTCGGGCAGTGAAGACTACGCAGCAATCCAGGCTGCCACTGCAGCAGCCATCCCCACGGTTATTTCCATTTACTTGGACCGCCCTGCTATTCTCACGGCAATTGAGCCCAGTGCAAGCGCATTGTTGGCAAACTTTGGGGCTTTAGACAGCGCTTTTTTCGATGTCTTGCTTGGCAAGACACCACCGCAAGGACATTTACCCTTCGAGCTCCCTTCAAGTTGGCAAGCCGTATTAGAACAAGATGAAGATGTAGCACATGACTCGGCCAACCCACTCTACCAACTTGGCTTCGGCTTGAGCTATTAAATCCCTCGCCCGCCCCAACAAGGTGGGCATTTTCTTAAGACAACGACCTTAAACGACATTATTTGTAGCCACGGTATTACTCAATGTATCGGTTGATGATCCGCTGATAGGTTCCGTCACGCTTTAACGCCTTTAAAGTATCACTAAACGCAGCGACCAGTTCAGGCGCAACCGTATTTTTAGAAAAAGCGATATAAGTAGGAACAACCTCAATATGTGGCGACAGTTGTTTTAAGCGTCCCTCTTGTCCCAGCTCCTTGATAATATAAGCCATGGTATAATCCGGGCCAATAATGACATCGAGCCGCTGGTTAACCAACTTCATAACGTTCTGACGATAATCGGCAACTCTTTCTATTTTAGAAATGCCACCACTATCGATAACCTGCTCCCACATCAGTCCATAAGTCGCACCGCGTAGTACCCCAAAGCGATAGGCTCCCAGATCGCCTAATTGTCCATTAAAGGTAATTTCAGATTGTGCTTGCACATATAATACTGCGGCTTGCTCAATCAACACTTCATCACTGTAGTTAAGATAAAGTTGTCGCTCTGATTTTTTTACAATGGCAAAAATTCCATCCGCTTTGCTTTCTTCAAGCATGCGCAGCGCTCGAGCAAAAGGATAAACTTCGATGGTGACCGGTCGATGCAAACGGGCAAATACTTCTTTTACAATATCGACCGCAATTCCCTTATTATAACCATTTTGTTGATACTCAATTGGCGGTTGTTCCAGAATTAACAGCTTCAAATGATTGGCATAGCAATAAGGGCTCAACAAGAGCCAAAGGCCTAGGCTTAATCGCCATAAAAACTTCATAAAACTCCAAAAGTGAATGGGCTTAAAGCGAGCGTTCAAATGAATAAGAATACAGTTAAGTATAGAAAAGCGCACTGGGGTCAGCACTTAAATTAGAACTTACAACAACAGTCCATCAAGTTAGCTCGCTGTAATCTTGAGCCAACACCACCAGTTATGTTCAAGCCTATCGGTTAATGAGGACGAAGCGTTCGCGGTGGTTCCGTGTTTATTGATGATTTAGACAAACCTAGATAAGTCGTGCATGAAAGCGGCTTCAAGTAACAATAAGCGCAAGCTGGTGCTTATAACCAAGGCAATAGCTATCGCCGTTAACCAAAGGCTAACGGCGATATAATCGGTCAATCTTAGTCATCAAAGCTGGCTTGGATCGTCTGCCAATCAACTAATTTAAAGTTTTGGTTCAACTGTTGGTAGTTGGCATCGATATTATACCAATCCTGCGCAATAAATAATCCCTTAGGGTAAGCACTTCCCAAATTCGCCGATACCGCGTGAATTCCATCTGTATCACTGGCACCATCGACCCCCAGATTATCATCACCGATAATCGCAAAATGCCCCACCAAACGATTATTCTGAGCCAGATCGTAGGCCACATAAGTATTATTACCTTGGCTCGAAGCCAGTAGATATTTATGAATGCCATCATCATATAGGGTTAAGCCTTCAATATCGGCAACCAAGTTCTCTCCATCAACTTTGGCAAATAAGCTCGCTTGAGTATCGGCTCCTTCTTCGGCGCTAAATTGCCAGATTGCCTGGTCCTCTTCGCCTAGATATAAGGTAGCGCTACTGTCATCCACTACACAACCTTCCGGCTGACTGGCAACACTCAGCGTTCGAACCACCTCACCACTAAAGCCCCCCTCAACTGGTGTTAAGCGCCATTGCTCAACTTGACCGTTTTTACCATTCACAAACACATAGGCGGTATTGTCTGCCGATTGGTACATACACAGACCGTAAACTTCATCGAGTGAAGATTGAAGTTCCGCCGCATCTGGATGCACGGCATTACCCAAAGCAGCAAGCGGCACGATTGGATCTTGGCCATCAGCAGAGCGTATTTGATAAAGAGCGATGGTATTCAGTTCACGATTGCTGGCTGCCGCTATGCTAATGTCTTGCCCGGCGAAATTTTGCACCTTGGAACGGATATCTACGTTATTGGGTTTACCTTGAGCCAAGTACTGTACTTGCTGACCTTGCAAGTTATAAGCAAGCAAGCCGCCTTGTTTATTGGTCGCAATAATCAAGCTTTGTTCGGCATCATCGGGATTTAACCAAAACGCTGGATCATCGGCTGCATCACCATCGTCGTCAACCGCTGCGGTTTCTCCTGTCGCCGCGACTAAAGCCACCCCGGAGAGAGAAAGTTCTCGATGCGCTAATACATCGCTGATTGGCCGAGCACTTAAGCCATTTTGCTGATTAAGCGCCGTAAAGCTCAATTTCTCATAAATTGGTTGTTCTAATTCGGAGTTAGCCAACCATAAGCCATCTTCAGCCACGGCTAACGCTTTGGTTTCATCGATACCAGCAACCCGCTGCTGCGAATTAAAAACCCAGTTATCACGCTGATAAAACAGTAGGCCTGCACCTTCATCAGCAGCAACTAAGTAACCTTTCCCCTGTGCTTGATAGATAAGCTCTAAACCTTCAATTTCTTGTAAGTGACCAAGTGGTGCCACCCCATCCACCAGCTGACGCTCTTTCACATTCTCGGGATTTGCACCATAAGCCCAAATCCCTATATTTTGCTCGGCGATATACAAGTTTGCCAATTCGTCATCGGCAATACATGCACTTAACTTCCCCCCCACTGAAAATTCTCGAACTGGCAGTGCCACTCCGTTCACATCTTGCAATCGACTGCTCACTTGGCTGCCATCAAAACTCAATTTAAATTGTTTCGCCATCCCGTCATCGGCTACACCAGTGACCATCAGCTCACCCGTGGTGATATTTTTATATAAACATAAACCTTCGGCATTGAAGCCAACATCAAAGCTGCCTAAATCAGTCAACGGCCCACTTGGATCATCGCTAATCGCATAAAATCCGAAAGACTGCTGCTCGGGTAAAGCCACTGCTAAAATATCGGCACTGCCGGCATGTTGATCGCTAATGTCATAACGAATATCAGCGCTGGTCGGTGCAATACCCTGCAACTGTTGTAGCTGTTCTCCATGGCTTGAAAACACCGCTAAACCGTCGTCTTCAAGCGTCGCAATTAATAGGCTCTTGCTCGAGTCACTGTGATTAAACCAATAAGCTGCATCGCCGAAGTCATCATAAGTGAGCGTTGTTTTAAGTTCGGTGCTCAAGGGCGTTGTGACTGCAGCAGTTGTATCGCTGTTGCCACATGCGCTTAAACCACCAATGCTCAAGATAATGGTTAAACTACTTAATCCTAAATGACGCATTCGATATTCCTTTGTAATGAAGATTGCCAGCGACCTTAAGCAGCCCAAATGGCACTTTTATGACAGTAAGTTGGCGTACTCCCTGTACAGAGCGTTGAAGTGCACATACTCAACGAGAAGTGAGCTATTGAGACTAATTGAATCAAATTAAAACCGTCATAAAAGCGGTTTAAACTATGCCTAAACTATGGATCCGCCACGAATAACGGGGTTCAATGAAAAACAATATGAGCTAATCGGACTATTTTTCATTTTTCCCCGCGAGAGGCGAAGGTTAAGCAAGGTTAAACAAGATTGAATCATCGAAAAAATTTAGGCTACGTGTGTGCCGAACTTTATTATGCTTTAAAGCCACATCGCTGGTGGTTGTTGTTACAAGTGGTGAGCTTAGTGGGATTAATTGGCTTAAATGCTCACCATGGCGAAATAAAATCATGGGCTCAATTAGACTGGGTCGACATTGTTGGAGAAGGCGCGACGGCGCTGCTGATTGTATGTTGGCTGATAATTATTCTTTCAGTACGTGCTAAGGGTTGGCTTACCGATCTATTTGCTTGCGGATTAATCGCCATGGTATTAGCACTTAGCCAAGATCTATTAGATGAGTTTTTTCAACTTGAATCTGGGATCCGCTGGGACAGTTGGCTAGAGTCGATGCCTGTTGGATTTTTATTGCTCACCGCCGCGCTATGGTTTTGGCGGGCCGAACAGCAACAAATTAGCCGTTACTTGAGCCGTCGTAAATTGTTAAGCCCTGCTCCGACAGCAATCGATGGTGGATTGAACATTCCTGGCTTTGAATATTTACAGCAACAGTTATCGCAACGCGCCAAACAGCCGAAAACTTGGCTAAATAACCAACTGTTGTTGCTAGAAGTTGCCGATTTTAATGCGCTCAGTCGACGCTATGGCGGCAGCGCGGCCGATAAGCTATTAATGACCATCACCGAATTATTACTGTTGGCTTTGCCACAGGATGCACTGTTGTGCCGTTACGCTGGACAACGATTTGCGATTTTGCTCAATCACTCGCCGCCACAAGCCGCGATACTCAGTCAGCAACTATCCACGCTACTGCAACATTTTTGCTTTCGTAATCAGCAAAACCAAGCAATTCACCCCAGTTTTCACTGGGTAAAAGTGTCAGCAGAACTTGCCGATTCGCCGCAACAGGCGGTTCAACAACTCCTAGAACAAGCGAATCAACAGCTAACGATTCTCAAACAAGCAAGTCATGGTGAAGTCCTTGCCAATTAATCTCAGCATTCAGGTCTTGGAAAACCAGCAACGTTTCATCCCCGCCGAACACCAGTTAGCCCTATTACTCGATCTGCTGCTTGAGCGCGGGGCTGAGCCGCACTTTTTACTCCGTAAAACGGGAATTTTTTATCAAGATATTTTAGGCGGCGAGCTAAAGATCAGCCCTAAACAACTGGCCCGACTATGTTTAAATATTAGTCTTCAGTCGAACGATCGAGACATTAGCTTTGTATTTGGTCAACGTTTGTTTCCCGGCGTATTTGAACAGTACTCCCACTTATTAACACACGCTCCCAACCTTAGAAGCTTACTCGGCGTTCTTTGTCGGCATTTTACTGACTATTTTCCACTGCTAAAACCACGCCTCGTTGACTGCCGCGAGCAGACTCACTTATTGTTTGAAGATCCCTTTGGCGAAAGCCTTCGACCCAACCAACAACCAGAACAACTCGCCTATCGGCGCTGGATACAAGAAGCGCTGGTGAGCGCAATTGTCTCCTTATGTGAATGGCGAGCCGCTGCGCCCCTGCCTTGGCAGATCCAATTTGATTACCCCGCCCCCAGCTGGCGGGCAGAATATCAAGTTCACCTTGGAGACCAAGTAAAATTTAACCAAACTTATAGTGCCTTGAGCATCACTCAACAATATTTGGATAAACCTTGGCAACAACACTCAGCCATCATTTATCAACTGGCCCACAGCAAAGTAAACCTTAGCCAGCACGACAGTCTACTGAGTATCATTCGTGAGCTGCTACGACAAAACATCAGCCAATTACCCAGTCTAGAACAAATCGCCCAACAACTCGCGTTGAGTCCAGCGACCTTAAAGCGCAGATTAAAAAGTCACCACAGCAGTTACCGCTTACTGTGTGATGAAGTTCGCCAGCAACATGCATTTTTTCTACAAGCGCAATATAACTACAGCGATAATGAGCTAAGCACCGCGATGAACTTTTTTGATGTCAGTAATTTTCGTCGCGCCTTTCGGCGTTGGTTAAGCCAATAATTGACTGAACATTCACTAATCAAGACTTTTCTTGAAGCGGAATGAGGCCACCACTAAACCAATGATCGTGAAGGCCACCATCCATAGGCTATCTCGCCATAAATCGCTCAAATCAGCACCTCGTAACACAATCCCGCGGATCATCCGCATGAAGTGAGTCGCGGGCAAAATTTCAGAAATCCATTGAGCGGCAACGGGCATCGCTTCATAGGGAAACATAAATCCTGACAATAAAATTGAAGGCAGTAAAATAAACACCGTCATTTGCATGGACTGTAACTGAGTTTGAGCAATGGTGGATATCACCAAACCCAAGGTAAGGCTGGCCGCTATAAAGAGCAGCGTCCCGAATAAAACTTGGCTGAGCGCACCGTTAATTGGCACCGAAAAAATGAAATGCCCTAAACCCAAGATAATGGTCACTTGAATCAATCCCACAAACACATAGGGCACAATTTTAGCGATCATTAGCTCAATAGAGTGGATTGGGGTCGCAATCAACAACTCCAAATTGCCCCGTTCTCGCTCGCGAACAATCGCGGCACTGGTAAATAGAATCATCGTCATAGTAAGAATAACACCGAGCAAACCCGGTACAATATTCACCGCCGAACGGCGGCTTGGATTGTACAACAGGGTCACATCAAAAGTATTAGGCTGAGTATTGATTCGCCATTGTAAATCATTTAAAGGCATCATCCGCAACTGCATAATAGCGGAGCTGACCATGGTATCTGAACCATCTACCAACCACTGCCCCAAGGCTCTGTTTTGCGCTAAGCGTTGCTCTAAATCCTTCGGTAAAATGAGTACCGCGCGCACCCTACCTTGTTCAATCGCTTGCTCTGCTTCGGCAATGCTTGCATAGAACTGGTTCACCTGGACCACCTGAGCCACCTTGAGCGACTCGACAATGAGGCGACCACTGCTGCTGCCACTTTGATCCACCACCGCCACTGGGATGTTGCGCACATCGGTATTAATTGCAAAGCCAAACAGCAACAACTGGATCAAAGGGATCATCACCACCATACCAAAGGTAATTCTATCTCTGGCCAGTTGACGAAACTCTTTAAGCATCACCGCCTTAATTCGAAATACAGATTTCATTGGCGCCCCTTACCGGTCACGCTTACAAATACATCTTCTAAACTCGCCCGAGCAAGGCTTAGCTCAGCCCCTTGCAGCTGTGGATAATGCTTCACTAGCCAGCCAATAGGATCAGCAACTTGCTGATCGACCAAGACCCGCAAGCGGATCCCTAATTGTGCTGCAGAACGAATTTCTGGATGCCGAATTAACTGTTGTTTTAACTCCCGCAAGTTGGCGGCTTTTAATTCCACCACGTTCACCCCCATATTGTTCATCAGCGTTTCTGGATCGCCGTCGGCGCGCATCTCTCCTGATTCCAAAATCGCCAATCGATGACAACGTTCGGCCTCATCCATATAGTGGGTGGCCACCAAAATAGTGGTGCCTTGATCACTTAAATCAAACAATTGCTCCCAAAACTCGCGACGATTTTCCGGATCCACCGCCGAGGTAGGTTCATCCAAAAATAACAGTTCTGGCTGATGCATGGTGGCTGCGGCTAACGATAAGCGTTGCTTTTGTCCGCCACTCATTCCGCCCACTCGCTGCTTACGCCGCTGAGTCAAACCATAGGTACTCAACTGTTGCTCTAAACGATGGTTTAAGGACTTATTGGGCATACCAAAAATTTGTCCCATAAATTGTAAATTTTCTTGCACCGTTAAATCATCATATAAAGAGAACTTCTGCGTCATATAACCTATTTTTAAACGCAAGGCCTCGGCCTGTTTAGGAATATCCAATCCTAAGACTTTCACTTCACCACTACTCGGGCTTAACAGACCAGTTAACATTCGAATGGTGGTGGATTTTCCGCAACCGTTCGGTCCCAAGAAACCGTAAATATGACCCTTGGTAACATTCAAATTCACCTGGTTTACGGCGGTAAAATCGCCAAATTTGCGACTGATATTATTAGCAACAATCGCGTACTCACTCATATTGGCTGGCCTCAGGCAAATCTACTTGTGCCGGTAAACCCGAGGGTAATGCGCCAGCGGCGGCGTCTAGATCGACTTCGGCTAAATACATAAGGCGCGAGCGTTCATTCTCGGTGAGTGCATAATAGGGAGTAAACGCGGGTTCTGTCGCTAACCAACGCACCACCCCACTAAAACTGCGATCGACGCCATCCACATGTACCGTTAAGGCCTGACCAAGCTGTAGCTTAGCCCGGTATGACTGGGGCACATACACGCGTGCATAGGGCAAACGATCGGCGAGCAACACCGCCACCACCGCATTGTTAGTCACTCGCTCCCCCAAGTTGAAGGGGAGACTGTCTAAGATCCCATCTCGGGTAGCCACAATGCTCAGCTCATCCAATTTATGTTGTTGTAAGGCAACTTCGGCGCGAGCGGCATCTAAAGCGGCCTTGGCTTGTTCTACATCTTCAAATCGAGACCCTGCAGTCAGCTTAGCAAAGCCTTCCTGCGCAGCGGCTAAACTAGCCTGAGCACTATCTCGCTCGGCTAAAGCGCTATCTAAACTCGATTGACTCGCTAATTGTTGCTTCACCAATTGTTGGGCTCGCAAATAACTTTTTTGCATTTCTACAACCCGAGCCTGAGCCCGATTAACCTCTGCTTGAGCACTCGCAATATCTTCGCTCCGCTCACCATTACTTAAGCGTAATAGGTAAGCTTGGGCTTTTGCCTGTTCAGCCTTCGCTCGAGCGACAATTGCCGTTTGGCTAAGGTTATCTAGCTGCACCAACAGCTGCCCCTGCTTTACCGCTGAACCTTCGGTCATTGGCAAACTGCGAATAATTTCATTGCTGGTGGCACTAAGCGTGATGCGATCACGCTCTATGGTCCCTAGGGCCTGAGATGGTGTTGAAGAGTCGCAAGCACTCAGGCCCCCCAACATCAACAAAGACCAAAAAATACGTCTCATGATTCATTCCTTTAAAACTCTATGTAAACAGTATAGAGACAAGCAGAAGTGATTGTTTAGTAAAATAATTCTTCAATATTCATAACTTGATGAATTTTTTATAAGAGCGACTGAAATACCTAATAATACAGCTCAACTACCGTGCTAAAGCCTCCGCGTCGACACCCTCGGTTTAGCCAGTAACGACCAGACTTGAAAAACTTTAGAGTAAATGAGAAATTAATTGTATGACTAAAGACAATAAATGATTCAAGCCTTGAGTAAAAAACCCGACCGAGTGACCGCCATGCTACAAATCATTCACGCAGTTAAACAAGAATTCCCGCTTTATCAAGAAGATACCTTTGTATGCGGACCAGATAACAGCTGTATTGGCTGCCCTAAGAAATTAATGGAACTGGTAGACGATCAGCTCACTTACTGGGAACATGCGATTCGGCGAGGGGTGATCCCCAGCTTTGATGATCTCTCTCGTTTTGGCAAACTGTGTAGAAATGTTAAACGGGGTCTGGTCCGCAACAACCGCGTTTCTAGTGAATAGTAAACCTGAGTTGGGCTTGGGGCTAAGCGCTAATTCAAACTAAAAACATGTGGCTAAACCAAGGGCTATATGCTTGTTATTCATTAGCCAGACCTTGTCGGTAGACAATTTAGTTTGATCGCATTCCAATAAATTTCGTCACGGATTACCTCCGTTACCCATTCGTGAAGAACCGTGAAGCTAGACCGCTATCAAGTCTTCTTCTTGATCTTGTATTCCATGGGGCTGCGTTTGAGTAGTTGGGGTGGGTGTCTTGTTTGACTGTTGCCAAACTCGCCTTGTAAAAAGTAACAAGGCCTTGGCCCCGCCAACATCAATACCGTTATTTACTATAGAAGGGAGCATCGGGCTTGTTCAACACCCGAATAAGGTGGCGGCTACGCGACACCTATTCTTATTGTATGGCATTTTTACAACTAAACCATATTTTAAAATATAGTAAAGCAAGAAAAGTTTCTGTCATAACGGCTAAAGAAATACCGAAACCAGCAAACCCACGAAGGTATTCTATAGTCCCAAGTACAGCCAACGAAAACATAGAAATGGCAAGGCCCAGGCATACTGCTTGCCTAGAGTCTGAATGGGAGGCATTTCGACCGACCCAAGTTATTAATGAAATCCCCAAAAATAACATTGCAGCTCTTCTACCAATAAAGAAAGCCGAGCTATTCTCATCGATATTAAACAACATAAATATAACTTCAGGCGTGATCAGAAAAACCAGACACAATGTAAGTGCTATAACTGCGGTAATTACACTTACCATTTTAAATTTAATCATACTCATCCTTGAATGCCGTCGTGGTAGAACGACCGCATCCGGCTCCTCAGTTATATTCGCTCGTGTAAAACACGACCCTAGTACCAGTCAACAACAATAGCTCGTTTGCTAACGCGTAACTTCTCAATATGAAAACACTGTAACATTTGCTTAAGCCCCAGCCAATTGTAACTTCGCCGTCCACTTCTGCGATTTAACCACTTAAATAGACTATGCAATACATCGCCATACAGTCGACTCAGGCTTCGGCTATAAACGTCAAACATCCGAATTCAAGATCTAAGTGCACCACCCCAGGACAACGTCAAACGAGACACCCACTCCTAGACAACGTCAAACGAGACACCCACTCCAACTAACGAAACGCTTTTAATAGTCTAAACTATCAATAGTGATTTATTTGGGGAGTTATCATTATGCCTCGGCCAAGACGCTCGCAAGTGAGCTTATCGGATACCCCCTACTATCATTGTGTTTCCCGTTGTGTTCGACGGGCGTTTCTGTGTGGCGAAGACCAACAAACCGGCAAAAGCTATGAGCACCGCCGCCAGTGGGTCGAGGATTATCTACTCAAATTAGCGTCAGTGTTCGCCATTGATGTTTGTGCTTATGCCGTCATGAGTAATCATACCCACCTCGTGCTACATGTTAATCCGCAACAAGCAGAAGCCTGGTCAATGGATGAAGTGTTAGAACGCTGGCATAGCTTGCATCAGGGCACCTTACTGACTCAGATGTATCTCAACCTTGAATTACGTCCGCAGTTGAGTGAGGTGCAACTACAAGCCATTCGCGCCACCGCCGAAGTGTATCGGACTCGCCTGTATGACTTAAGCTGGTTTATGCGCCATTTAAACGAACACATTGCGCGAGCCGCCAATCAAGAAGACCAATGTACCGGTCGATTTTGGGAAGGACGCTTTAAATCCCAAGCGCTTTTGGATGAAGCCGCACTCATGGCGTGTATGGCTTACGTAGACTTAAACCCCATCAGAGCCAAGATGGCGAGCACTCCGGAGGACTCGGCCCATACCAGCGTACAGCGACGAGCAAAAGCAGCTCAGCTAAAACAAGCCCAGGCAACAAACCTGTTTCCCTTTGTGGGTAACCCAAGAGAGCCGATGCCCCAAGGCTTACCCTTTGAGCTGAAAGACTACCTTGAGTTAGTCGATATGACCGGACGCATGGTAAGAGAAGATAAACGGGGTTACATCGACAGTGGAGAAAGTTCCATCATCCAACGCTTAGGGATAAATGAAGCGCAGTGGCTGACTTTAAGCGGTGAGTTTGAACGGCACTTTTCTGGGGCTGTTGGTCAAGAGCGCTTGCTCAGGGAATACCATCAGCATATGGGGCATCAACGAACGGCCGGTTTAAGTTGCAGCAAACGTTTGCTAAACCGCGCTTAAGCGCGAGCTTACTTTCGAACCACCCTCAATCATCAGCTTTGTATGGGGGGATACCTTGCCTTGCTGAGACGCACATTGGCCCAGAAATCACCAAACTGAGCCACCTAGTGTGAATTTAGCCGTTAATCGGCATGACAATCGCCTCAGAACTAAATGATTGTAGTGGTGTTCACTTCACCAACGCTGTTACTGTATTTATGGTTTTTAATATGGATGTCCACTTTAACACAGCAAACGTTTGCTAAATCGCGCTTAAGCGCGAGTTTACTTTCGAACAATATCTTAATCATCAGCCTTGCTGAGGCGTGCATTGCCTCAGAAATCATCAAGATGAGTCACTTACTGTGAATTCAGCCACCAATCAGCATGACAACAGCCTCAGAACTAAATAATTACAGTCGAATTACTTTCACAAACGGTGTTGCTGTCTCCATGGTTCTTATGATGGATGTCCATGCTCTTCCTTTCGAACCACCCTCAATCATCAGCCTTGTATGGGGGGATACCTTGCCTTGCTGAGACGCACATTGGCCCAGAAATTATCAAACCGAGTCACCTACGGTGAATTTAGCCGTTAATCGGCATGACAATCGCCTCAGAACTAAATGATTGTAGTGGTGTTCACTTCACCAACGCTGTTACTGTATTTATGGTTTTTAATATGGATGTCCACTTTAACACACTAAATCGCACTTAAGTGCGAGTTTACTTTCGAACCTCCCTCAATCATCAGTCTTGCTGAGGCCCTCATTGCGTCAAAAATCATCAAGATGAGTCATAAATGATGAATTAAGCCGTTAATCGGCATGACAACAGCCTGAGGACTAAATGGTTGCAGTGGTGTTCAGCTCACTAACGTCGTAACTGTTTCCATGATTATTATCATGGATGTCCATAGTCTTTTCATAGTCTTTTCATAGTCTTTTCATAGTCTTTTCATAGTCTTTTCATAGTCTTTTTTTCATGGATGTCCATAGTCTTTGTTCTTTCACAAACGGTGTTGCTGTCTCTATGGTTATTATCATGGATGTCCATAGTCTTTTACGGGGCAACGCCAAACACATATTGCGGCGCATTCAGTTACTCCTGCGAGTGCCACAACGCGTGAACCTCGCCGCGCTCCAAACCGACAAGCACAGCGCGACCCGGCCATGCCCTTGCTGCCAGCACCCCATGCACTGCACAGGCGTGAGTCGAACGAGCTAGCCGAAAGGCGAACAGGATAAGGAGAATGGCAGGGCTTAACATGAGGATGAATACATACAAAAAAAAACAGCTTAGCACCATGTATGACAGGTAAAGGCTTAACGCCATTCACCCAGTCTTAGCCAAACTCGCCTTGTAAAAAGTAACAAGGCCTTGGCCCCGCCAACATCAATACCGTTATTTACTATAGAAGGGAGCATCGGGCTTGTTCAACACCCGAATAAGGTGGCGGCTACGCGACACCTATTCTTATTTGTTATGCGTAATTTTTGACGCACTTTGTCATTGCTGTTTCCGAGACTGACAAACCGTCGATTCTATATTGATCTTTGAACTCTCCAACAACATTGAACCCTGCTTTTAGGTAGAGATTCTTTGCTGGCAAATTCTCTGATAATACACAAAGATCCAGCCAGTCAATTTCAGCTTTTCCTTGGCAAAAATTTATAACAGCATCAATGAGTCTTTGACCAATACCTTGCTTCCTACAAGAAACATCTACACCCATACCGAGTAGAACTCGATGAGAACGGCTTTCATCACTGTGGTGGCGAAGATCAATATGACCTTTGATACTTCCATAGGTGTCTTTTACAACCCAGAGCTTTCTCCAACCTACATCGCCAAATTGATGGGAAAAACCTTGGATAAACTTATCTTTTGTTGCTTCTGGAATTTCACTTTGCTCTCTGGACATTGGCTGAAAAAGGGGAACTTCGCCATTACCATTTTCAGACAGCTGATTTTCAAGATACTTAAAGAATGAAACTAAATCCGATTTTTCCGCTTCTACAACTTCCATCTAATATTCCGTATTCCATCGATTACGCATAACGCCGCGCTCACGTGCACAGCAAGTTGGACTGATTTTTGCGCCTTTGCTCCTTGAGCAAATCACTTGCAGCGCTTTGTTAACCCTCGACTACGAGCAATCCCATCCTAATAGCACTAAACCACAATGACGGCATTTAAACTTATAGAACGCAGTATCACCTTTTGGATAGTAGCCATCTGTTACCGTATTCCAAAATTTTTCATCAGCTTCATTTTCGAGCATCCATTGCTTTTTTGTTGCATCAGATGCGTTATTTACATCTTGTTCAGATGCGTCGCCATGAAACTCGCATGCATCGTTACAATGAGATAGCCAGCATTCTTGCTGCCATGAAACGTAGCCTGGATTTCTTTGCGTTACTTCCTCAGTTATTTCTTTAGATATTTTGCTACTCAATAAAGGATGTGAATCAGAAAATTCAGCATCGTATTTTTTAGCTGCCTTTCCATTTGCAATACACCATGGGCAAATGGAATCATCTAAATCTTCAATCGCATAGACTGGGCCAGTGTAAATGTAGCCGCGCTTCTCACCACAACATACACAGGTAATATCACTTTCCTCTATTACATCATTACCTTCTGGGTCTATGTGATATTTAAACTTTGGTAAGTCCATAATTATCCTTGTGAGGGTTAACGCCCAACATAAAGGGCAGCAAAATAGTGCGGCGGTTTTCGTTAAAATTAGACCTCAAAACAAAACCGCCGCGCTGTTTTGACTGTCCCAGCCCAAACTTGCTTGGGCGATTTTGATGTACTTGTTAGAAGGCCGTACGAGTTACCTTAGTTGGGCGGCCATTTACAAAGAAGATATCGGTATAGATGTACCACTCTGACCAATCATTAGGTTGCCAAAACCCATCAAAATGAAAGTAATCTTCTTTGTGGGTACCGTGCATTACTTCGTTAACGGGAGCTTCTGTGTTTGGGTGCTCAATAGGCGATTTATCGTCATACCAAATTAATGCGCGCTCTGACTTAACATGGGAGAAAGTTACCGTTGCATTTCTTAATTCGATAACTTCCCCACCTGCGTCTGGGTGCTCGGGAGCCACAATAACGAAATCAAATAATACTTCGATATGGTCTTTACCTCGTTTAACCGACTCAATAGATGCATCGTGAAAACTGAGCTGGTTAAAATTACGCGAAATTTCCATGAGGCCTTCTAACGCTTTGCTAAGGGGCAATTAATGGTTGGCCATACTGACGCGAAGCGGCCGGCCGCCTATTAATTGTCCCAGTGAGTTTACGAACGACTTGAGCAACTTGTGTACGCCCAGCATGGGCATGAACTAATGAGGTGAAAGTCCTCTGTAGGAAGGTCACCGTTTAATAACACTTTGATTATTAAACGCTAACTACTAGCGAATGGCAAGGGCATTGCCGCGAGGGAATGTCTGAAGGAAGCCGGACGCAAATCTGCGAGCTGATGAACAAGAACATCATATGAGGCGTAGGCTGGAGGCGAGTTGGCACAAGACAACGAAGCCATGTGATCTAACGGCCACCGTAAATGATGCAGCAGTGCAGAGACAGTACATGTTCTTATCTGGGGAGATCTGCTTAACAGGCGATCGTTAAACTCACTAGCTTGGCCGCTAGCTCAAACAGGCCAGGCACTTAAGTCTCATCAACTTAAGTGAGCAAATACGATGAACAACGATAGCGCTATTTGGGGTAACTCAAACGGTGATTAAGCAGAAGTCAGCAGACGGCATAGTAGCCCAACGCCCATCGTAATGGTTGGGACATGGTGAAGGCCTGAACCTGAAAATCAATGAGGAGCCTGTGCAGCTCATTGTCTCCGTATCCGACCGGACTGAGGAGTCATGGCGCAAAAAACAGAAGCCATCATTGGAATGCAAAGGAGCTAATCGGCCGTTGTATTTTAACCGTTTTCAGGAAACGCCCTGTGCGGAGCCGCATGCAGGGTGTTGTGGGGGCTGGAGGTTAGATACCTCCGGCTACCCGATTAGCTTACTTTCCGACGCCACTTTGAAGTGCTTGATTAAGCCTTAAGAACACATTTTCTGACTCTGTATTGGGGTTGTATATTGGTATACTAAAACACCTATCATATATCCCATACATTTCATTTTTTATGTCAATAAATGGTATACATGAGTATGTGATAATTGAAATGCAGTCATCTCCATAACTATCGAAAATTGATTTAACATGTGGTGCAGTCTTTTGATCAGCAAGCATAGCCAAACGAGAATGTTCTCTTATATCTTCCGTGATCAATATTTCATTGTTAGGAAAAAGTAAGCTTGTAATATCAATCGCAGCTAAGCCTTTTTGATGCTTAGTACAATTGTCTTTAAAACGTTTCTTCGATTGTTTCAGTGCCTTTTCTATATTCTTGCCAATAGCATCTTCTGTTCTCGGTCTCTTACATTCAATAAATATAGAGTCAATTTGGTTAAATGCGTTAAAATCAGCAATTGTATCAAAGCTTAACTCATAACCACTTCTCTGAAAGTAACGAGCCATATACAATTCGAAGGCATAGTCTCTTGGAGAACTAGCATTCTTTTTTTCATCGCTATAGTGCACTTGACCTTTGAGTGTCTTCTGAATAGTTTCCATAAAACCATCACAATTTATTGAATCAAGTTTTTCTTTAATTTCAATAAGATGCTGTGTCTCTATTAAGGCACTTGAGCACTGTTTGTCTTCAGCTATCTCCCTAAAAGTTCGCTCACCCCAGCTTTCAATCATTACCACCAACTGCTTTCTATACGCTTTGTATCTGGTAGGGTTTACATTAAAGCCATTGCTATTCAACCACTCCAATGCGCTGTCATATTTATCCAAAGTTTCTGTCATTGGTGTCAATATTTGCTTATTTTTTATATGTACAGGCATACTTCCTCTTCTGCTTGTAAGCTAACAGTATATTAATATGCAAATTCCCATCTTTCACGCATGCGAAGTTACCACCTATCACGCATCACAGAAATTCACATACCCTTTAATGTTCAATTCTATCAACAGCATATCAGTGAATCACCATTTTGACCATGCGTGAAAGATGGTAATGCATTTGCAGAAAGATGGGAACCCATTTGACTGTATATAATCACAGTGTAAAGGTCGACATATGAGCCCACCATATCTCGCGTTTATCGAGGAACAAATGCGCTTAAAGCGCTTTAGAGAAACAACAATTCGAAGGGACTTAGCATGGATAAAGCGCTTTATTTTGTTCAACCCAAAACGCCATCCCAAAGACATGCACAACCGAGAAGTTGAGCGCTTTTTAAGTGAGCTAAACAAAGGGATCTCGCACCATTCAAACGCAACTGGGGCGTAGCGATATCCAAACCACCCAAATCTATACTCATGTATTGAATATGGGGGCCGATGGCGTCGCCAGCCCCTTAGAACTGTCGTGGTGCAAAAATTATATCTAAGTTAGATAGACCTATTTACAAATGATATTGCGCCCCTCACCTGCTAATTCAACTGTCCGCCCTGACAAAGCCGAGTTAACCACTGCCGCTGGCGCAACTTATGCGCCTGATTGAGCAAACCATCTTGGATTTTTTGCTTGGCTTGTGCAAAAGGCACCTGATGCTCGGCAACATGCTGCTTACACCAAACTAGGTGATAACCCATGTCCGACAAAATAGCAGGACTGAAGCTTTCTGCTGCCATATTAAACAGCACCATGTCTAACTCAGGTAGCAGCTGCCCCTGCTCGACCAAGCCTAAATAGCCACCGTTTACCGCTGTTGGGCATTCTGAATGTCGCTCTGCCAGCTGCTCAAAGTTGTCCGCATTGACTTGCTTAGTCAGTTGAGAAATCCGCGCCTTCGCCTGAGCCGGAGTATTTTCTTTAAATTGGGGATTAATGGTGATCAGTAGATGATGAGCTTCTCGCCGCTGCACCTGAGTAAACTTGGCGATGTTGTGTTGGTAATAGTCTAAGGCTTGCTGCTCACTCACCGGTAAAATATCACGGCACACATAGGCTAATACCGCATCACTGGTCAGCTCCTGAGCCACCGCACTGCGTAAGCTTTGCTCACTGAGCTGATTGGCACTCAGGGCTTTGGCAAATTCAGCTGGCGAATCAAAGCTGTGTTCAACCAGCTCAATCGCCTTGTCCAATTGCTCTGGAGTGATATATACCTGGCTGGCCTCGGCAGAACCAAGCACCTTTTGCTGAATGGTTTGGGTTTTGCTCACCACTCTGGCTAATTCTTTAGTTTGCGCAGCATCCAATTGATCCGGATTTAACTCAAACAGCGCTAAGCTAGTTTTCATCACGAGGTAAGCCTGAGTTTCTTCCGAGGCTGGCGCTAATAAACCTAATTCATCCAACATAGGCCAATTCCTCTAAAGGCATTAAGGCTCGCTCCGGTACTTCCACATCAATTTCGCCATACTGAATTCGGTAATGTGGCTGCATCTGCGGTTTTCGCCTTACCGCCAGTACATCAACAATACTACCTTTACTCGCAACCACTTCCCCCTGCTGCGACAAGGATAGTGTTAAAGCGGCCTTGTCCCCATATTCAAATTGATTAGGCTGCCATACCAGTTCAGCATCCATCAACTCAACTTCTTTACAGCCAATGGTTAAACCGCGGCTAAGAAATTGAACTTGATAAACAATTTGATTCTGTAAATGATATCCCGATTGACGAACGTAGCCAGTGGCACCACGTCGAACCAGCAGCGCACCTTTCTTACACCCTGGAAAACTACCGTCATTACGGATGTTCTCAATCACCCTAACCTTACATCCATAACCAAATTTTGCTGTATACATCGGCTTTACCTCTATAACTTCAACATCCTTTACAGGTACTACATGCTGGGGCGGCATGCGCCACCACCACACCTTTTTCCAACAAACAGTAGGCCTTGGCGACCGCTGCTTGATACTCTTGATAAGTCGTGGCTGGTTTTTTTTCCAACAACTGCCCTAATAAACGTAAATACACCACCCGCTTGGCTTGCAATAAAGCGGGTTGATAGCTCACCTCAAAACACTGTAAAAACGCTTCGGCGCCGTCTAAGGAGGCCACCAATTGTTCAATATCTTGCGTCTGGGCCGCTTGCTGCTTTGCTAATGCCACACTGTAACTCCACTCTGTTAGGCGCTAAGTTCCAAACTTAAGGGACTGAAGCTTTTAAGACTGTATTGATAAAAATCGACTAATTCTTGATTAGAAGGACTCCGCTTGTAGGTTTCCGCCCAATCACTCAAGATGGCTTTGAGCAAACCACACTGCTTCAAATCTACAGCGATCCCCAGCTCACGGTACACTGAGCGGATCGCCTTTGTGCCAGAGTGCTTACCCAATACCAAGTGATGTTTGCGCCCCAATAATTCGGGTGCAAAACCCTGATAGTTGTTCGGGTCTTTGAGTAGACCATCAACGTGGATCCCCGATTCATGGGTAAACACCTGTTGGCCAATAATGCTTTTATTCACTCCAATTGCGCGACCCGATGCCCGCTCCACCATGGCGCAAATCGCGGGCAAACTTGCTAATTGAATATCTGGAAGCTGGCACTTATCCACCAATTGAGTCACATTTAATGCCATAACCACTTCTTCTAAGGCCGCATTACCGGCACGTTCGCCTAAGCCAATCACTGTTGTATTAACCGAGTCAGCGCCCGCCCGAATTGCTGCCAAGCTATTGGCCGTGGCCATGCCCAAGTCATCATGGGCGTGCATTTCGATCTGCAAATCACAATGGCTTTTCAGCCCAGCGATCAAGATTTCGGTGGTAAATGGATCTAACACTCCCAAAGTGTCGGCAAAACGTAAACGCAGAGCTCCGGCCCGTTGCGCGGCATCAGCAATTCTATAGAGTTCATCGAGCGGCGTACGCGAAGCATCTTCCATCCCAACACAAACCTGCAAACCCAGATCCTGTGCTTGCGCGATATGCCATTGCAAACGGTGTAGTAAGCTTGCCTGACTTATCGCCATTTTAGATTGGCGTTGCTGGGTCGACGCTGGCACCGAGATATCCAAATAATCCAGACCTAAATTAGCGGCGGCGGCAATATCATCGCGATGTAAACGGCTCCAGCCCATCGTTTTAGTCTGCCTTAATTGGCCGCTAATGGTTTGAATCACTTCACGCTCGGCAGCGCCCATTGCGGGCACCCCCACTTCTAACTCGCTCACCCCCGCTGCCTGTAACGCTTGCGCAATTTGTAGCTTCTCACTGGCACTAAAGGCGACGCCTGCCGTTTGTTCACCATCACGTAGCGTTGTATCGTTAATGATCAGCATGCTTACCTCCGTTATTCCACAATAAGCCTAAGTTAGCCATAAACTGGACTAAAACTTTCCTGCGCAGGTTGATCCGCTGCGGCATCCCAATAAGGAGAAAGCATCCGCAACTTGGCAATAATTCCCGGCAATACCGCTAATACCTGATCAATCATGGTATCGGTGGTAAAGCGCGATAATGAGAAGCGGATAGCCCCGTGCGCTGCCGTATAAGGAATGTCCATCGCTCGCATCACATGCGAAGGCTCTAGCGACCCCGAGGTACAGGCTGAACCTGAAGAAGCAGCGATACCATGTTGATCTAACATCAACAAAATCGACTCCCCCTCCACAAACTCAAAGGCGATATTGCTGGTATTGGGGACACGATGACGGGGATCTCCGGTCACAAAGCAATTTGGCACTTTCGCCAACAAACCTTGCTCGAGTCGGTCTCGTAACATACTAATTCGAGGTGAATCTTGTTCAATCGAGAACTGCGCTAACTCGCAAGCCTTACCCAGAGCAACAATACCACTGCTATTTTCGGTGCCAGCACGACGACCACGTTCTTGATGGCCTCCTCGCAACAAGGGTCTAAATTTTGCGCCGCGACGTAAATACAAAGCACCAACACCTTTAGGTGCATGAAACTTATGACCCGATAAAGACAACAAATCAATACCGCTATCGGCAACTTGGATCGGAAGTTTTCCGGCAACTTGAACCGCATCCGTATGAAACAATACATCGTGCTGCTTGGCTAATTCGGCCATCCCGCGGATTGGAAATAAACTACCCGTTTCATTGTTTGCCCACATAAAGCTCGCGATCGCGACATTGGGGCTTAGCGCCTTTTTATAGGCCTCCATATCTAAACGTCCCCGGGAATCAACTTCGATCCAATGAATTTTATAACCCTTACGTGCTAGGGTTTGGCACAGATCTAAAGTGGCGGGATGCTCGATCACCGAGGTGATAACTTCTTTACGCTGAGGAAAGGCTTCCAGTGCCGACATGATGGCGGTGGTGGTCGCCTCCGTGGCACAGGAAGTAAAAATAATTTCGCTGCTGTGACTGGCACCGATCATTGTCTGAACCTGAGTACGCGCCAATTCCAAGGCTTTGCCTACTTGCTCACCAAACTGATGGATCGACGATGGGTTCCCATAGTGTTCACTTAAGTAAGGTAGCATGGTTTCCAATACTTTAGGGTCAACTTGGGTGGTCGCATTATTATCTAGATAAGCCAATGGCTTTAATTCGCTCATATCTGTTCTCCCTTACACTAAGCTAGGCGCACCAGTTGGGTACACAGTAATGGTTTCACCTAGGGCTTCACTGATTTTTTGCTCAATCATGGCCAAGGTTGCCGCCGACAATCCACAGCCAGAACAAGCACCGCTGAGTGACAAAAACACCATATCGTCTTCCACATCCGAAAGCTGCACATTGCCACCATCGGCTTGCAACTGTGGACGAATGTCATCTAGAGTCTGCTCAATGATGCGGATCCTTGCCACAATGGTACTGGCGGCAACAACTGGCTTCACCACCTTGCTAGTTTCTTGCAAAGGCTCACCCAAACATTCTTCCAGTACCCATTCAATTTTTTCATGACAAGCAGCACAAGCCCCACCCGCCTTGGTGTAATTGATCACCTCTTCCAAGCTTGATAATTGGTTTTGTGCAACAACTCGCTTAATCATTGCGTCGTCAATGGCGAAACACTTACAAATCAGCTCACCTTCTTCATGTTCTTCGGCGATCTCTTCACCACGATACTGCGCTACTGCAGCATGTAGGGCTTCCATGCCCATCACCGAACAATGCATCTTTTCTGGCGGTAAACCATCTAAGTAATCGGCAATATCTTTATTAGAAATCTGCAGCGCTTGGTCGATGGTGCGACCAATGATCATTTCAGTTAATGCCGAAGATGATGCGATAGCACTGCCGCAGCCAAAGGTTTGAAAGCCCGCATCTTCGATCACGTCAGTATCTGGATCCACTTTCAAACTCAGGCGTAAAGCATCACCGCAAGAGATTGAGCCGACATCACCAATCGCATTGGCTTGTTCTACGGCTTTGGCGTTTTTAGGTGTAAAGAAGTGTTCCTTTACCTTTTCTGAATAGTTCCACATACGCTACCCCACGATGATTATTGTTAAATAAAGGCAATGACCAAACGGTAAAACAATCATGACGCCTTCGCTCAGTGTCGATAAGCCATTGGGAACCTAAAACACAGCATTTCTTGCTGAAAGGGTCAAGGTCTTACACGAGTTGGTCATTGCCTACAGAGGTTGTTGCAAGCAAGATACCCAAACGAACATAATTACTAACATATTGTTTTTAATGGATTTAGTATTGGGTGAGCAACTTCGCATCCTGTGAGCTACATCACATTAAGTCACTAATGTTAGTTTTGCGACATCGAATTGTCGGCTTTAACTGAGGTGCTATGGGTAGGATAAATGGATAAGCGTTGACGTAATTGTGAAACCACATTGTGTGCTAAGAAACGACTAATCAACAGGCCCAGGCCAAACCCCAATAGGCTGGCGAGCCCTGAGCCAATGTTTTGCAGATCGCTGGTAGCATCACTTAAGTACAGTTGCACAGTAATGGCTAACAATAACATCCCGATTAAAGGGGGGATGAACAGCACGATAATCGCCTTCAATAAAAAACCATCGTCACAATTCACCGCCACTTGTTGGCCAACTTCTAAAGGTTCGGTCAGCTTAAATTCTGCACGATGCATCACGCCTGAATCAGATTCGAAGCTAACACAAGTTTGTTGCTTGGCGCAGGCGCTGCAGGCACTTTGGCGTTGCCCCTGCAACTGTACAGAATTCTGATGAATACTCACCACTTGCATCTTCAACTGCGCCATTGCTCGCTCCTATTACTTAAGCCAAACTACTCGCCGAGGTATGCGTATGACAATTTTTGGGACAAACCTTGGCACAGGATCCACAGCCAATGCAGTCACCTTGATTATCCAATGCCATCACCATCACCACATCATCGTCATAATCATCGTAGGCGTCATCGTCTTCATCGATTTCCCGCTCCACTAAGTCAAACACATCCCGAGGACATACTTTGTAACAACGACCACAACCAATACAGACGGCTTGATCAAGGTCGGTCACAAACTGTGGCTCCCAAGGCGTTCCCTCGCGGGTGAGTCCCATATGTTTACTTTCACTCATTGCTATTTCCTTTGTTAACTTAAAACACAAATGTTGGCTTACCAGGGTTCATCGAGTAGCTCGTTGAGACGTTGCTGCTGTTGCTCTGCGCAGTCATCCGTGGCACGCATCCACGGTAGTGGATGCTCAACAAACTGTTGATGCATTTCTTCCAGCAGAGCACTCAGGGGCTCGCCAGCATCCGCCATAATCCCCAAGATCCCGGCCTGCTTCAGTTGCTGCATCGCCCCTCTCCCACAGGCAGTACTAAACACTGCAGCACAGCCCTTTAAGGCGTTGACTCGTTGTTGCAGCCGTTTACTGTCGTGCCCCGGCAGGCTTGGTTCAAACTGCAAAGCCTCGATCAGTTGAATATGTTGTTCACCAAAGCCATACACCAAGAAGGTATGAGCGCTGCCAAAATGCTGGTCTAAATGCTGTTTACTGTCGCTGGCGAAGGCGACCTTAAAGCAGTGTTCACGCTGCTGAGCATCTTCGATCACCCGCAGTTTGCGTTGTATTTGTGGCATATCGGCCTCACTGTGATTTGGTCTGTGTTTGCTCTGGGCCAAAACGGTAAGCACTCACATGGACCGGTACTTCATCTTGGTGGTGACTTTTGAATAAGTTCGCCATCGCAAACAACCTTGCTCTTGCCCCTTCGTAACCCAGCTGCAATACATCACTATTGCCAAATTGATCATGACAGGGATAGCCAGCGCGCAATACCGGCACCTGAGGCTCACATAAATTGGCACAATGGGTATTGCCCACCACCATCTCAAGCACGGCTAAATCGGGTTCAAGATCAGATAAGTCGCCAACCACAATACGCTCAGCCTTGAGTCGTTTCAGAGCCGGGCTATTCATCGTGGTAACCACCAGTTTTAGTTCCGCGCCCACTTCAGACAGTAAATTGGCGTAACCCTCGGCCGCATCTGGCTCCAGCGCCAACGCCATCGGGCTGGCCGATAACAAGAAGTGAGTATCGAGCATTGCATCTTGCAGTCGTTGACGCTGGCGAACGATCCAGCCGGGAACGGCTTGCTTAGAAAGCTGTGATAAAATCAGCACCAGTTGGTCGGTCGCCGCCAAACCCATCGCCATGCCTAAAGGGTAACTGGGGATCTGACATTGCTTCTCTAATAAGCCTGCGGCAGCGTTCATCGATGTGCCAAACACAAGGCTGGCAACACTGGACTGCATCCGAGTTAGTTGCTCAATAGTGGTGCCGCCGGTGGAGGTCACCGAAAAATCGTCCGCTGCTAAATGACCATCGAGGGAATGCGCGATATTGGGTAAAATGATCGGCTCAAAACCAAAGGCATGGCAATAACGCTCTAGCAGTTCCAGATCGGCGCTAGTTAGTGCCACCGAACAAAATACATTCAATTGCTTACTTTGCGTTACTGGTAACTCGGACTTGTTGCTCGCCGCAGCCAGTACCTGCTCGACGCAGGACTCAAGCGCTGCGGCAAAACCGCTCTGCATCGAACCGACAAAGTCGGGGGTACTCACGGGCACAATGTAAATATGCTGATATTGAGGATATGTGGCTCGAAATTCCCGGATCACCCGTGTCACATCGCAGCCCTGCATCTCGGTTAGCCCAGTGGTCATAATCATCAGCAAGCGTGGTTGATGTTGTTCGCATAACAACAACAGTGCTTGTGCCAGGTTATCATCCCCACCCATCACCGCTGCGATATGGTCAATGGCGGTATTTTGTAGCGGAATAGGCTCTCTAAAATGTTGAATTAAATATACTTTGGCAAAGGCACCGCAGCCCTGCGAACCATGCATCAACGGAATACTGTCGGCCAGCCCCATACAGGCCAAAGTCGCCCCCGTTGCAGCACTGGTTTTCAATGGCTGCTCCACTAAAGGACTTCGATTTTGTTCGATCACTCTGCTCATATTAGCTCTCCTACTGGCAATCGTGATGGGATTGATTTGCCCAAGGTGGTGCATCATTGACTAACTGCCATATCGGGCTCTCCAGGGTACGGCAAAGCTCTTTGGCAAAGGTCAACATCCCTTGATAACCGGCATAGGCATGTTCGCGTTCTTGGTTGATATCTAAAAACGGAAGTCGCGCCTTTAACGCGGTATACATGTTACGGCCACCAGCAATCATCAAATCGGCTTGCTGTTGCTGTGCCACATCGAGCAGCTTACGCGCGCCGCCCTCGTCAAGCATTAAGGCTTGCTCCCCCATAATGTCGACAATTCGCGCCTTATCTTCGGCTGTGGATTTTTTAGTCCCAGTCGCCACCACCTCAACGCCAAGCTCTTGCAGCGCCGAAACAATCGACCACGATTTCACACCACCGGTATACAGCAGCGCCTTCTTGCCCTTTAAGCGTTGCTGGTAAGGGGCCAGTTGTTGGCGGATCCTCGATTCTTGCTCGGCAATTAAAGCTTCCGTTTCCGCCAGTAAGCGAGGTTCATTAATGAGTTGGGCAAATTGACGCAACGCCGCCGAGGTATCTTCTACCCCATAAAAGCTTCCCTCAAACCACGGGATATTCCACTGCTCTTGCAACAAGCGGGCGACATTAATTTGCGCCCGCGAACACACCACCATCGCGGCGTCGGCACGGTGCATGGTTTGTATTTCGTGGTAACGCGTATCTCCCGACATACAGCTAAGCACGCGATAACCCAAACGCTCTAACAAAGGGGATACATGCCAAAATTCACCAGCAATGTTGTATTCGCCAATCAGCACAATGTCATTCACTAGACGACTCGGGTCGTGCTGCATCATCGGTTTGGCTGGCGGCTCGGCGCTGCCAACGACCTGTTTCACCATCACCTCGCCGGCAATCCGATTGCCTAAGTTTTTACTGCCATAAAAACCTGCAGCATCCACCGCCACCACCGGGATCTGCCAGCGTTGTTGCGCCAAACTGCAAATTGCGCCCACATCGTTACCTTCCAAGGCTGGCACACAAGTCACATATACAAACACTGCGGGAGGCTGATGTTTTTCCACCACGGTTTTAATCGCGTGCAATAGCCGCTTTTCGGCCCGCCCCATGATCACGTCTTGTTCATTCAGATCGGTGGTAAAGCCCAAACGAAACAAGTTACGACCCGAGGCGCGGGTACCGCGATTATTCCAACTATTTCCGGCACACGCGATGGGACCGTGCACAATATGGGCGACATCGGCGATGGGCAGCAAACTAATTTGTGCGCCATCAAAACTACAACCACCCGCAGTGGCGCCTGGGGTAGGTCGAGCACAGCCACTTTTCTCACCGCTATTATGTTCGCAAGCGGGCTCGTCTAATAATTCAGCTATATCACTACGCTTCATGGCGACCTCTCATTACATTGGTTTTACTTCTGTCAGACGATACTCAGAGTGACTAAAACATCTCACATCAAGCACAATGCAACTTACAAACCAAAGTTAAAACATTGATAAATAAGTGTTTTAGATTGTAGTAAAACCGACAAAACAGCGAAGGAAGAGACAATGTGATGATGAACAAACGAATCATTTGGCTACGCAATGAGCCCCCACAAACATCAAGATAAAGCCTTAGGCCGAGGTATCGGCATCAACGCAGGGCATTATTCGTCGAAGCATGCTTGCATTATTTGCAGCAATGAACTGCAAATAACCGGTATTGTCATGCATTATTTGCAGTGCAATACTGTTATTCCTTGCTTAAACAGATGATTTGGAGATAAGACCGATGGTGACAACAAAAATTGGGACATCGACTTCATTCACGTCACAACATGCAGATGAAATAGCGGCACTGATTAGCCTGGCTCACCATCATTCATTTGCCCAGGCAGGAAAAGCCTTACGACGTCATCCCAGCATTATTTCCAAACGAATTGCAGCCATGGAGACTCGTTTAGGGATCCGCCTGGTGGAACGCTCAACTCGCCAGCTACGGTTAAGCCAAGCTGCATTAGAACTGGTTGAACAACTCAAATCTGCGCTTGATATCATTAACACCGCCGAACAAAGAGCGCTGTGCGGTGCCGCTGAGGTTGCAGGCCGATTACGCTTAGCACTCCCCGCAGAAATGGGGCGACGTTGTATCGCGCCACTATTGCCTGAATTTATCAAGATGTACCCGAAGATCAGCCTCACGGCAGATTACAGCAATCGTTTTGTCGATATTATAAGCGAGGGTTATGATGCTGCTATCCGGGTTGGCGAACTTAAGGACAGCCGACTGGTCGCCAATAAACTCGCCCCCCACCGTCGCATTCTCTGCGCCAGTCCAGGCTACCTCCAGCAATTTGGAGAGCCACAGCATCCGCGAGAGCTGACTCAGCACAACTGTCTGCAATTTAGTGGCTTTAAAAGTTATCCCGAATGGCGACTGTTTCAGGGTAAACAATCAGAAAAAATAGTGGTTTCTGGAAATTTAATATCTAACGATAACGACACCCTTCTGGCAGCAGCCAAATCTGATCTCGGGATACTCTGCGCCGGAGAATGGTTGTTCCAACAAGCGATTGCTGAAGGCCAACTCATCCATATTCTTAAAGATTGGATATTGGATGGCGAAGGCGGCGTTTATTTTGTCAGAACCTCAGCTAAGTATACTCCAGCATCAGTCCAGGTCTTCAAACAATGGATTAGCGCCAAGGCAAGCTCGGGGCTGCTATAAGCGTTTCAAACGCCGTCCTGCTTATTTAAAATATTGAGGATATAACTATGTTTCATGGCATTTTACTGTCCATCGCTTCGTCGTGCTTGTTTGCCGCTATTTATTACTATTCGACACTACTTACGCCGCTCAATGGTGCAGAGGTGTTTGGCTGGAGAATGGCGCTTACCCTCCCCTTTGTTTCATTATTAATGTGGATGAGTAAAGATTTGCCGCTAATCAAATCTGTATTTACGGCGCTATTACAAAGACCAAGCCTGATCTTTGGGCTCATACTCAGCAGTTTTCTAATTGGTATTCAGCAATGGTTATTTATGTGGGCACCTTTAAACGGCCAAGCTTTAGAAGTTTCTATTGGATACTTTTTACTCCCGCTTAGTATGCTGTTGGTTGGCCGATTTATTTATCATGAACGACTATCCTGGTTGCAGTGGCTGGCTGCGCTATGTGCGCTGTTAGGTGTCTCTCACGAAATCTATTTATTCGGTGAATTTCCCTGGGAAGCGGCATTAGTCGCCCTGGGTTTTCCTTGCTATTTTATTTTGAGACGCAGGCTAGGCACTAATCACCTCGGTGGATTTTGGCTTGATTTACTACTAATGTTGCCAGTGGCTGGGTTTATTATTACTCGCCACAGTGCAACCATTACGCTTCCAAGTCATGTTGTGCTGTATCTTCTATTAATCGGGCTAGCAATTTTGAGTGCAACGTCATTTATGTTCTACATTGTTGCCAGTCGTTTGTTACCTTTGAGTTTATTTGGTTTATTAGGCTACGTAGAGCCTGTATTACTGGTTGCGATATCACTGTATCTCGGTGAGCAGATTAGTCATGCGCAATGGTTAACGTATATCCCAATATGGCTGGCGGTAGGATTGCTTACCTGCAACGGCATCCTCAAAATTTATCATGGGAAGCAACAGAGATGTTTAAACTAAACGCCAGCCCAGTATTCAGCTTTCAAGCAAGACAGCGAGAAAGCTAAGGTCACTTAGTCTGCGCAGAGAGCCTCTCGACAAGCGCTGAGTATTTGCTGGTAAAACACTGCAACAATGAATCTCCCAACAGAGATATGCGCAACGAAGCAAGCGATACTTTAAAGGAACCACGGTGTTTTGCTTAAGCGCCTAATAAAACAAGCCCCTGCTGATAATCGTTTTTGTGCTCATCATGTGGAACTTTCTGACCACCTGTCGCCCAAATAATATGCGTCGCCTGAGACAATTTGTCTGTCAGTTGTTCCGCCTCAAGATAAGCTTTGCCCTCGGTAAGCAAACGAGTCAAACCGGCAATGCCCGCTGTCGCAGAAGGTTCCAGCGAGATATGTTCGCTATCCTCAAACATCGTCAAATAACGATATAAGTTTTCATCGGAGACGGTCACAATACCACTAAGCAAATGCATCATCATCGAGCCAACAAATGCCGATGGCCGGCCCACGGCTAAACCGTCGGCACAGGTTTGGTTATTTAAGCCAATATCCTGCACCGCGATCTTATTCTGCAAACCCGTTGCCATACCTAATAACATGCACGGTGAATGGGTCGGCTCGACAAAAAAACAATGTACATAATCACCAAAAACCTGCTTCAGCCCAAAGGTAATGCCGCCAGGTGCACCGCCTACGCCACAGGGCAAATAAACCAATAGCGGATGCGCTGCGTCGACAGTAATATCCTGCTCGGCAAGCTGCGCCTTCAAACGCAATGCTGCCACGCTGTAGCCTAGAAATAGCGATCGTGAATCTTCATCATCAATAAAATAGGCCTGCGCATCAGCCATCGCTTGTTCACGCCCTTGCGCCACCGCAATACTGTAGTCGCTCTGATGTTCAACAACCTGAACACCTTTACTTTTCAATAAATTTTTCTTCCACTCGCGTGCATCGGCAGACATATGCACGATGACCTGAAAACCCAGCTGCGCGCCCATCATGCCGATGCTTAAACCGAGGTTCCCAGTGGAGCCCACCACTATTTTATGTTTGGCAAATAGCTGTTTAAATGGAGCGTCGTTAAAAACTCGATAATTATCCCCCGTCCTTAACAAGCCATTGGCTAGCGCCAACGTTTCAGCGTGCAGTAATACTTCATAAAAACCACCACGCGCCTTAATTGAGCCAGCCACTGGCAGTTGGTGGTCACATTTCAACCATAAACGCCCAGGGATCTCGAAGCCATGCCATTGTTCAAGCGCTGCTTGCATCTTAGGAATGGCTTTCAACTGGGATTCAATAATCCCTTTGGTTACCGTTGTTTCTGCAAAGACCTTCGCCAGATAAGGCGCAAAACGAGACAAGCGCTGCGACGCATCAAGTAAATCGCTCCAGTTTAAGGCGAGCTCTGCTTGGCTCTGCTGAAACAAAACTTTGTTGGAATTTAGCCAGATAATCTCTTGCTTTGACTGGAGTATGGGCACCACAGCATTCGATAGATAATCCGCCATAAAATTTAACTCCACACGAGTGCCCCGCTATTTTTAACTCAAGCTCTTGCTCATCACAAAACAAACAAGTATCCGAATAATTACGCCATGAAAAGATTCAAAAAGATAGCCTATATTGCAGAACATAAAAACAGCTTAACTGCAACATTCCAACTTCAACTTTCAACCAGACTTGCTGCACTTCTATAGCTCTCACCAAAAAGGTATCAATGGCTAATCACAACTAGAGTAGCTAGTGGGTGGAGATGTTTAACTGAGTCCAGGTATATAGAAATAGCCATGTTTCAGAGATTAATTATCAATTATCCTCGTATATTGAACGCCTGAATGACGGTTATCACAAAGGCGTTCATTTAAACTTTAGTGGCAATTCTAAATTTCAATCATTTTGGTTAATGATTCTAAAAAACCTATTTTCGAGTCTGATTTTTTAGGGATTTGTAAATCGGCGGCAACGTAGCACTGAGCAACAATATTTTCCGCATCTAAAGCTTTACACTGCTCCAAATAATGCTGTACTTCTTGTTCGCTTCCGCGCGCTTTATAGACTGAGATATATTGCGGAAGAAATGGATCACTAATTCCAATAATTTGTCGCCCTTTATTCAGAATTTCCTCCGCCTTGTCTAATTTTCCCTGTTGTCGATAGGCTTGAGCCGCCAAACTAAAGGTTTGAATTGAAGCGCTGTCCCAATTTTTAATGAGCGCTAAGTTCTGTAAAGCTTTCGATTGTTTATTTTGCCGCTCACGCACGCTATAAAATGCTAAACGAGTGTAGGCATCGTACTTGGTTACGCCTGTCGTCGCCTTTCTGGCCAACTTTTCAGCCGCCTTAATATCGCCGTATTCAAGAGCTCGAAACGCTTCAGAGGCCGCCCAATAATTTTCGAATACTTGCTTCCCTTTACCTTTTCTTAAAGCAGCATCTAAGCTTTTAGTCGTAAGATTCTGCCGCCTTTCTTTACGATATTCGCGTTTCACATATGCGGTAATATCTATCTTGCGTTCTGCAGGTGAATTATGTCGATCCGCAAATTTCTGCAACAAATTGGTTGCAGCTTCATTTGCCGCCATATATCCCACAGTCTCCCAATTTAAACCAGTTACATTCTTATTGGCTTTAGTCGCCATGGAAACAAACGACTTAAAATCTTTTTTCTTCTCTTCAAGCTGCGTTTTATTAAATACTAAACTGCTCTCTAAACGTTCCATGGTGTCTTTATAAGCCCTTGGACTGTAGCCTGCTTTTACAAGTAAATCTATACCGAGTAAGTCGGCTTCATCTTCATCAGTACGACTCATCGAAGAACTAATAACATCTCGACTCAAGCGGTTTATTGATACACCAATTCTATATGACTTCTCAACCATCTCTTGAGATTCTCGAGAATTTCTAGCAACAATCTTGTAACCATTGGCTGTTTTACTTGAGTCCAAATCTTTGATAGTGGCGGCGGCCATCGCAACATTAGTGGCTTTGCTCACTAACGCACTTTGCTTCTCAAAGTACTCATTCGAATTCTGATGCTTTAGAAGAATATGCGAAAGCTCATGAGCAATAATAAAAGCCAACTCGTCTTCAGATTCAACATCCGCTAAAACCCCTTGAGTCACCACAATTGTATCTTGTGTCGCAAGGGCGCTGTAATTTCTATCAGCAGAAATAACGATATTCACTTTTTTTTCTAATGGTTGATCCCATTGCGCTAATAACTTTTCAAGAATCTCATTTAGATACAATTCTGCATATGGATTGACGATCAAGTTTTTGTCTGCAGCCGAACGCATTCTGGAACTTAACGAGCCCAGCTCGGCAGTTTTTTCAACTTCAGTTTCAGCTCTAATTTGTTGAGTTTGATAGTCAATATATTTACCGTCAAAAGATTCATAGGTACTACCAGTTAAACTATTCAAGCTGTTCAAATTTAAACGGCTCAAGCTATCACTAGCACACCCAAATAAAGAAGTAGCAATGATTAAAAGGAAAATAAGTCGCATATTTAACACCCTTCTCCTAAGCCAAACGAAGCAAAAGTAACTTTATCACTCGCTTTAGAAATGGTTGTTGCGGTACAAGTCACCGAAGCAATTGCTTTCATATTAAGTTCGACTTCTGTGATATGTACCCACTTTTCCTCTCCATCATCCTCAAACATCAACATACCTTCCTTTTTATCATATTTTTTTACAGGGATGGCTTGTTTTGTCGCATCAGGCAAACTGCTTTTAGCTACATCGATACAGTCAAATTCAGAGCTACATATCTCAACTTCATCAAGCAAAAAATCGATTATCAATACACGGTCATTCTTCGCGTAAGAGGACAACGAGGTTGCGCTTAATATAAGTCCAATCAACAGTACTTTAGACATTGTCATAGATGCTCCTTTATCTTGCGTTTTATTATTGAAATTTGGGGGAATTTCTTTCTAAACTTATTGAGTATTGTTAGATATTTCTGGCATTTATTTTTCATGCTCTCGAACAAATAAAATAAAAAAATAGGTAAATCAAAAAATATAATGAGGATTAATCCGTACCAATTGGGCGCACCAACCTTAAGAATAAACTGAGAAATAAGTACTGAACTCAAAATAATGAATAAGATAATAAAGGCAGGCATCAAACCCGAAATAATTTGTTTTCGCGTGTCTAACTTCTGCTTTTGCTCCAAATGAGTATACCGATACCAAATGACTAAAAATAAGGTGCTTATTTGCACCACTATTTCTAGCATATCGGCAATACTTAACTTAAAGAATCCAGTCGCACTTGGAACTCGCCAATAGTCATCTTCTAAAGTCATTAAATTATCTAAAGCCATTGCATGATAGAACACTCCTGGCAGTGTCCCATGTACTGGAGACCGAACAATATCAACGCCACCTGATAAATCATAACCAATCATGATAACTCGATCTTTGATAGCGTCATTTAGAGGAGCAGACTTAACAGCCCCTGATTCAAATAACCGAGTGGCAGACAAAGTAAGGAATGGAGGACAGCGTTCCCGCAATTGTTTATCCAGTTCTTGATCACTTCGTAGGCCCTGTGTCAAACTTAAAAAAGTAATATTGATAAACTGTTTGAACCGACTCATATGCTCTGGAATGCAGTTTTTTATGTTGTCGTAATCAATCTGATTAAGCGCCGATTTATTACTCCATTGTACGATCATAGGATCTAAATATTGAGACTGTTCCGCAGGGGAGCATTGAGATGTAATTCGACACCATGACTTGTATAAAGCCAACGCAGGAGTATCCATGCGCTGTTGCTGCCAATCAACAGATAGAGGGTAGTAATGCTGATAACCACTCCACGATACCGCTGTCAGTTGACTAACTGCTGAAATCTTGTGGCGTAATGAATCTGGATCATTTAGAACCGCTGCCGTATCATATTCCGTATCACTTGCCATAAACACCGGAAAGGAGCGAGAGTTAAGCGTTTTAAGCCATTTGTTGAGTCGAGAAGAATGTTCATGGTGTTGTAAAATGTCAAAAAAAACAGATTGTGGATGGTGAGCACTGATAACTTTTAGAAGTTGTGAAAGCGTGGCGTAATTAACAGGATAAGTTTCAATTTGTTGTAAGAATTCATCATCTAACAAAACAACTGTGATATCTTTTGATACCGTTTGACTATAAAACGGTGACCACATTCGAAGAATATGATCTTCATAATGCTTTTCCGCAGCATTTCTTATACCTAAAGGGTCAACGATAAAGACCAATAAGATAAATACTGTTGTAAGAACTGCGCGAGTGAGCACATTTTTATTAAGGGTCATGCCGTATTAACTCTAAACTTCCGTTGTTATTCACCCCATTTCAGACTATTCATTTAATCTGAATGTGCAGCACATATATCACACGAATACATCCACCTGTAATTAATTATTTACAAGCTTACAAATTTTAATGCAACAATTATTTGTAAAATAATTGCTTAGGTCAATAATTTTCTTATGCATTTAGATAGTTAACTCATTTCATCATTCAACATTCCAGTATCAATCTTGGTTCAAGTGCAAACAAGTTGATATGGAAATCCCTATAGAACTAGCAGTGAAACTAGGATGCCCCCACGCAAAATTGATGATCAAACACATTGTTTATGAGCAAACTACAAAAGTTAATCTCTGCATATATGCCTTTAAAATATTTAATTGTTGAGTGAAATTCACTCCAATTTTGAGCTGAAAACTTAGCCGCTATACCGAGTCAAAGCCCCCCAATGGTACTTCCCAAATACAACGCTAACCTGTCTAATGCAACTGCAAGACGACATCAAGCAAACATATGCAATGCTCAACTAAAACCCAGTACATAGACAACTAGCGACAAAGTAGTCACTTTTATTTTGCCGTTCAAAGCGACCTTTCAAAGACGCGAAGATAAAACTTTCGACAACGTCACTATCAACAAGTAACAACATTTAGCCCAATGGACAGCCTAAATATCGTTACAATATGACGAGTCAAATCGAGAAACCTAACAAAAACCCCCATAGAGCAAAGCGTCATAGTGTCGACAATCTAAGCTCCAAAGGAACACTGCATATCGTTCCTACGGACAAACATTTTTTTATTCACAGACGTTAGCTCACATCCCTCACACAACAAAATCTATTATACCTCGGTCACTCTGCCGCTTTATTGTTATATCAATGGCATGAATCAGCTGAAAGCGGCAAGAATTGGAGTTAAACTCGGTGATTTATCCAGTCGCACTAAAAAATTTATCCATTTGGACAAGGGATTTCTGTCATGAACACCATCGCTTTTATTCACAACATCGCTGCCGAAGAAGAAAAGCAGTGGCTACTTAAATTCGAAACGCTGTTACCCAATGAAAGCATTGTATTAGCCACAGATTTAAGCGATGAGCAAGCCCAGCTTGTCGAAATAGCCATCGTTGCCAACCCAAATGTCGATCAACTAAAGCGCTTTCCTCACTTAATCTGGGTGCAAAGTTTGTGGGCAGGTGTTGAAGCACTAGTTAGCGGCTTTCGAAGCTTCAATCACGACAAAGAAACATATCAAACTCAATTGGTAAGGCTCATCGACCCGTTTCTTGCCGACACCATGGCCGAAGCCGTATTAACTTGGAGTTTGTATTTATATCGCAATATTCCAGACTACATCGCTCAACAAAGACAAGGGATTTGGCGCCCAATCCCCAGCCCTTCAGTGAATACCGTACAAGTATCCATCTTAGGAGCGGGTAAACTTGCAAGCGCTTCGATGAAAGCCCTTGTTCATCAAGGTTTTACGGTAAATAGTTGGAGCCGAAGTCACAAAGAGATTGCCCATGTAACCCACTATTCGGGAGATGACGGTTTAGCTGCTATTCTTCAAAAAACCCAGATATTGATCTGCCTCCTCCCTCTCACCGATCAAACCCATCATTTACTCAACCAACAAACCTTAAACCTTTTGCCGAAAGGTGCCAAACTGATAAACTTCGCAAGGGGTGGCATTATTAACCACCAAGATTTACTAGCAATGTTAGATTCCGATCACTTATCACACGCCGTCTTAGACGTGTTTGAACAAGAACCTCTAGAAGTAAACAGTCCTTTTTGGTATCACCCCAAAATATCGGTATTACCGCATATATCCGCCACAACCAATATAGACACCGCCTCTCAAATTGTCGCGAACAATATCCACACCTATAGAAAAGACGGCCTTATTCCTGAATCAGTTGATTTGATAAGAGGATACTAGCTGTCGTTGATTTTGCTCAAATACAGCAAATATTATCAAAGATACGGCGTTTCCAATGGCCTCTTATCGCTGTTAGGGCAAGTAACTAGTTAAAAGTTTCGTCGGTGAATCTTGGCCAACAATTCAGAAATTGAAAAATTTTAAAGTACGACAATTAAGCTTTTATTCATTATTATTACGTAATATTATTTCAGATTTTTTAGTATTGGCCGATACGAAGAACTTATAATATCTGACCGCTAAGTCAAAAATGTAAGGCCGCTTTATGTGCTGTTTTAGGTCAAAATGATTTCAACACAAATCTTTACTCGAGACGATGAACTCTCACGGAGTGGCTCTCGTGAGTCTATCTATTTGAATGAATATGGAAATAATAATGTTTGTGGCATGCTGTGTTATCCCTCGTTCCTTCATCTCCAAGTGGCCCGATGTCTACTCTCGTTTTGTCCTCACCAACATATCGATTGGTGAAGGATAATTTTATTTATGTTAGATATTCGTATAGCTTGGCTTATTTGTTTTGCCATTCTCTCTACCTTTAGTTTCACCAGTCATGCTACGGCACTCAAGTTGGCTGATTATTATACCGATGTATGGACCTCGGTTGATGGACTGCCGCATAACAGTATTAATGCGATTACTCAAACCGACGATGGCTATTTGTGGTTTGCCACTTGGGAGGGAGTGGCTCGTTACGATGGCTTACATTTTACCTTATTTGGTAGAGGTGAAACGACAGGCATGAAAGATTCCGGCACGCGCACCCTGGTCGCGGATAGCAACAATAGCCTTTGGCTTGCGGGTGCCAGAGGCAGCATGGCGCTGCGCAAAGGTTACCAATGGTCAAATCAAGCCAATGCCGCCAGCTTAGTGAATCATGCACTGGTGGATCAGCATAAGAATCTATGGATAGCGGTTGAAGGTCTGGGGGTTTATTATCGAGCGCGAGGCAAAGATGGAAACTACTTACCGGATGTTCATATACTCTCTGGATTTAGTGCCTATCACTTGGCCCAGTCTAGTTCTGGCGACATTTTTGCGGCCACCGATAATGGACTCTATCGAGTCACACCAAAAAGCTACCATAAACTCGAGTTGCCCTTATTAGGCGATCGAACTCGGGTTTATTCTCTGGCTTTCGATCATCAAGACCGGCTGCTGTTAGCCTCGAATCATGGACCTTGGCGCTATGATGGCCAACAATTTACTCGACTGAATAACACCTTAGATCATGTAATTACCACCGCAATTATCGAAGACCGTGAGGGTAATATTTGGTTTGGAACCTCCACTCAAGGCGTAGGACGGATTGCAAATCATCAGCTTGAATTTAAAAATGCCAACAGCGGCTTACCACATAATCGAGTGATCTCGCTATTTGAAGATCAAGAAGGCAGTATTTGGGTTGGCACCAATGGCGGCCTGATACGATTTAGAAATGCGGCATTTCAATCATTCACGGAACAAGATGGGCTGATCGGCAATTACGTTAGAACGGTATTGCCAATTAATTCAAAGCAAGTGCTAGTTGGAACCAGTCAAGGCTTAAGCCTACTCGAAGATGGTCAGGCCATGGCGGCCACGCAAGACCCCGTTTCTCGGCAAGGCATATTAAGCCTTGCTAAGAATCATCAGGGGGGAGCTTATGTTGGTACCTACAGAAATGGAGTTTACCAATGGCAAAACCATCAGCTACAGCAGCTTTGGAATGAGGATTCAGGACTGCCACATAATGAAGTCCGCGCCTTACTCAAAGATAGCCATAACAACCTATGGATTGGCACCCCCAATGGCTTAGTCAAAATAAAACCGCAAGGCGAAATGCAGTATTTCACCAAGCAAAATTCTAATTTACCCGATAATTATATTCTAGCCATCGCTGAAGATGAATTTGGCAAAATTTGGGTTGGTACTGGAGTTGGCTTGGCATTTATTCGGGACGATAAGGTATCAAATGTTCCAATTCACAACTTGGAGCAAGCGCAATATGCTTTCGGCTTTTACCTTGAGCCTGGTTATGTATGGATAGCAAGCGACCGCGGGATCATTCGCTACCAGCAACACACCCAACAAATGGGTCTGGTTGGCCGCCCAGCAGGGCTTCCCATTGATAAGTTTTTTCAAATCGTGAACGACCAACAGGGCAGCCTGTGGCTTTCGAGTAATCGAGGACTATGGAAAATCAGCTATCAGCAGGCTCATTTAGTCGCGAGCGGTCAGCAAAAACAAATTAATTTTGAGCTATACAGTGAAATAGACGGCATGGCGAGTAGCCAAGCCAATGGTGGTTCCAATCCTGCGGCGGCAATCACTGAACAAGGCCAGCTACTCTTCGCCTCGGCTAAGGGTTTAATAAGTATCCAACCGCAAGATTTAGCGATATTCTCTGCTCACCCGCTACCGGTGACAATAGATTCGATTCAATTTGACAGTCAATCCATCTCTCCCGATACCCAATCGATAGCCCCTGCAGGAACCAACTTGGTTCGTTTTATTTATTCAGGTTTAGGCTACGTTATGCCCAAGCGCTTGCAGTTCAGAACCAAACTGGAAGGATTTGACCGTGAATGGTCATACCGCGGGACTCAACGAGTGGCAGAATTCACCAACCTTCCACCAGGAAGCTATCGCTTTCTGGTCAGCGCTCGTTACCCTTATGGGGAATGGAACGATAGCAACTTCATCTATCAGTTTAAAATTGAACCCTTGTTTTGGCAACGTAGAGAGATTCAGGCCTTATTGGCTTTGTTACTGCTGTTGGTGATTGGTGGCATGGTCTATTTCCGGATTTATTTACTCAAACGCAATGAAGAACGTTTGACTGAACAAGTGGAAATACAAGTCAAGGCATTGCGAGAACAATCTGCACAATTCGAGCGTTTATCGAACGAAGATGCATTAACCAAACTTCCCAATCGACGAGCCTTCGATGCCAATTTAAGCGCTCAATTTAGCCAGTGTAGTCAGCAACAGCAGCCCATTAGCTTGGTGGTGCTGGACATCGACCATTTTAAATCGATTAACGACAACTACTCCCACTTGGTGGGCGATAAAGTGATTCAAGCATTAGCCACCACCTTAGTCGACTATGTGGGTGACACAAACAAAGTCGCACGCTGGGGCGGTGAAGAATTTACTATCCTTTATTTGGGCAACCAGCAACAGGCAAGAGATTATTTTCAAGCGCTATTACTGCAGATTCAGGCGATGACCTTAGATGCGCTGAAAGGTAAACGCAATATTACCGTGAGCATGGGAATTTGTGATAGTGATCATTGTGATGATTACAGCTCGCTGCTGAAATTAGCGGATCACGCTTTGTATCAAGCCAAACACAAGGGGCGTAACCGTATCGAAATTTATAATAACAACCAACCACAGTGAAAATTCCTATTGAATCAGTCACAGATAGTTTGCAAACCGCCGCGATGTATTTGCATTAAAAATCGCTAATTCACATTAACCTTGAATGCCTCTGAACTATCGGGTGATGACTGAAACTCGTCAGCTTGGTTTGGTTATCAAATGTTCAGCTATACCTGCTTAATACCAATCTGATTGATTATATAATCAACTCATTGCGCAGAATTAGTCTGCCGATACCCAGGCATGAAGCGCAGTCACTGGTGGCTCTATACAAGATACATAACCAGTTAGCCGTGATTGAGGCCTGTAAGTGACCCGCTGTGTTCTCAGGCTGTTACTCACCAAACTCTAGAACCTGAAACTTGAAGCAGCGCATCTTCTCAACTGGACTATTGAGCGACCATCCACCTTTGCGCTTTAACTGCTGAATGAAGTCATTGGAGTTTGGCAGCTGTTGCCACACTTGCGGTAAAAACACCGCTTGTTTGTTGCCTTGTGCCAAAATAAGACCATCCTGATTGGGGCGAAGGCGCGCAATTAATGCGGCTTCATTCAACTGTGGGGGAAGCGCTTGGCTTGGGCTTAAAATAGAGATACTAATATGAATGAGTGGCAACTCTTGTAGCGTCAGTGGTGCAAATCTGAGATCTTCAAAAGCGGCCTGATAAGCGTGTAAAGCAACCTCTTGAACTAGCGCTTGATAAGCTTCTAGTGAACCAATGCAACCTCGAAGTTGCGCATTTTTGTGCAAAGTCACAAAGCTTGCCGCCTGCACCTGAAGGATTGTGGGATATTGCTCAGGCTCGGCTTGCCAGCGCTGCTGCTCACTCAGATAGTGCTCAATCGCATATCGGGCAACTTTGAGTAGCGCTTGTTGATGCTCGCGCTTAATGCTCGAAAAACGCAATACTGGCATAACCCACCACCCTTTGATGATCGTTCGTTACATCCCCTGAATTGCCTTTCGCCAATAATGTTGCTTGCAGCTGATGCTGCCTGGCCGCTGCTAGAAATCCATTAATAACCTGGTAACCACAAGCTTGCTCCCCCTGCAAACCGCCCTGCCCTGAGATGATATTTTTAAGAGTAGCCTCATCGCTCAAACGGGCATCTCGGTAAGATAAAAAGTGGCTTAAATCGCTGCTGATCACCAGCAAGGTTTGAGGATCTGAACAAAACACCTCAAACAGAGCCGCCAGTTGCGCCGGTGCGACATCCCCCACCACCAATGGCACAATGGCAAATTGCGCTAAACAAAGCTGCAAAAAAGGCAGCTGTACTTCAATCGCATGTTCCAGACGATGCGCTTCATCAGAGCAATGAACAAAATCGAACTGAGTTAATGCAGATAAGCAATGTTGCTCAACTGGCAAGCTTCCCAAGGGGGTTTCAAACTGTTCCGCCGACGAAATGGCCACCCCTGCCAGTGGAACCCGATGATTCGGGCCGGCGATAAGCACTCGGCGAAACGCTGGTTGGTGATAGACTAAATATCGGTAAGCGGCGGCGGCAATTTGTCCCGAATATTGATAACCAGCGTGGGGAACCAACAACGCCTTCGGCCGAGCCGACTCTGAATGCGTCGCTAACAACCAGGGGCTAAGCTGTTGTTTGATATGCTCAGCACCAGCGGGATAAAACTGTCCAGCCACGGCTGCGGGTCGACTTTTCATCGCTCAATTCCGCTTATTTCAACTAAAGTTAAGTATAGTTCAGTCCGTTACGGTGAAGCGCTTATGGCAAGTCAATATAGTCCTCCTGAGTACTTTCCCACTCAGTATTGGCAGCAATTAGACGATGGCCGAATACAATGCGATGTTTGCCCCCGGCATTGCCAACTACGCCAAGGAAAACGTGGCGTCTGTTACATTCGAATGAATCATCAGCAGCAAATTGTGCTGACCTCTTATGGTCGCTCCAGTGGCTTTTGTATCGATCCGATTGAGAAGAAACCCTTAAAACATTTTTATCCCGGCTCTGCGGTACTATCTTTTGGCACCGCTGGCTGTAACTTGGGCTGCAAGTTTTGTCAAAACTGGGATATCAGTAAGTCACGCCAAATGGATACCCTCGCCGACTCCGCCATGCCAGACGCTCTGGCTCAACTGGCACAAAAATATGGCTGTAGCGGCATTGCTTTCACCTACAACGATCCGGTGATTTTTCTAGAATATGCCGTAGATGTGGCGCAGGCCGCAAAAGCCCTTGGTTTGCAATCCATCGCGGTTTCCGCTGGTTATATTTGTGCTGAACCAAGAGCTGAATTGTTTACTCACATGGATGCTGCAAACATCGATTTAAAAGCCTTTCGCGAACCCTTTTACCGAAAAGTATGCAGTGGCCACCTGGCGGATGTATTGGATACGCTGCTATACCTTAAACATGAAAGCCATGTGTGGTTTGAGCTAAGCACCTTACTGATCCCCGGAGAGAATGACTCCAATCAAGAGCTACAACAAATGTGCACCTGGATAGCTGAGCACTTGGGCGCTGATGTCCCGATCCATTTCACCGCCTTTCATCCTGACTTTAAGATGCGAAATAAAACCCAAACCCCCATCGCCACGCTGTTAAGAGCGAGAGAAATAGCCCTTAACCATGGACTTCACTATGCCTATGTGGGAAATGTCTACGACCCGTCCCACGAAAGCACCTATTGTCCCGGCTGCGGCAACCTATTATTGGAAAGAAATTGCTATCAACTGGGAAAATACCGGCTCAACTCGCAAGGCCTCTGCCCCGATTGTGGCACAACTATCGCGGGGGTCTGGACGGAGCACTGTGGCAGCTTTGGCCGCCGTCGGATCCCGCTGCGGCTGGGAAACTAGACGGAATACCATTTAACAAAGGTGCCGCTCCTCCCGTTTCCCACCTGGCTTGCCCAAGCCTGAGCGAAAGCGCCGAGATAGTTTAAAGGCTCAATTCGGCACGCATAAACCGGAGAGCCTTTTATCTCAGCATGCAATAACATTCAAGTATCAGTGCTATTGCTGCAGCCTTATCGGCCCATCCCTGGTTTGGCTAAGGTCCAGTAGTGGATGGGCTGCCATGGCATCGGCTGAGTTGCGCTCAGTTTTAAGCGACTATTTCCCGGCTCAGTAAACACCACCGCGGTCATCACAAACTCTCCATCATTAATAAAAATTTCAATGGAAGACTGATCGACCAATATTTGCAGTTTTACATCCTGTTGGTTGACCATGTCCAGCTCGCGAATTTTTTCGCCGTCGGTAGGCAGAGCCCCGCTCCTATCCAGTACAATTTTCTGCCGCAGGCCATCTAAGCTAAAACGACAGTAGCTTTGCTCGTCGCTCATAAAGTGCAAATCAACAGCGCCCTCCGTCAGCCAGCTCAAATTCATTTGCAGTTCATAACTTCGGCCTTTGGGGAGTGTTATCTGCTGTTCAGCGGCCACGCTTAACTCAAAATCTTGATAAGCGCTGCGTAAGGCCTGTAATTCGCGGGCAGGACGTTGATAAAGTTTACCATCGTCAAAACTCAGTTCCCGAATACAAGTCAGTTGATGTAACCAGCCCTGCGCCTTTGTCGGGTGTTGATTCTCATCGGGAAGCCCCATCCATGCCACTAATAAGGCGCGACCATCGGGGCTTTTTCCCGTTTGCATCGCATAAAAATCGAAACCATAATCAAGTCTTGAGAAGCCATCTAAATGCAGTTCATCTTGCGGATCCAGACTGGCCTTCAAATAACCATTATGATGGTCGATTTGATAGTGGGGACTGTTAGAGACGATGCCTTGTGGGCAAATAATCGCTATCAGCTGCCCGTCAACTTCAATCAAGTCAGGGCATTCCCACATATAACCAAAATCACCGAGCTCGTCACCAAATATCCCGGCAAACTCCCAATGATGCAGATCGGCTGAACGATAGCTCGCCAGACGCCCTAAACCAGAGGTCAACTGAGCCCCAACAAACATCAACCAATGATCGCCATTACGTACAATTTTAGGATCACGACAATGAGCGGTTACCTGAGGCGGTAAGTCTTCAATAACTGGCCCCTGTTTGCGAAAGTTGAAACCATCTGTTGAAGTCGCTAGGCATTGATAAGTCATTCGTTGTCGCTGCTCACCAATCCGCACATTACCGGTATAAAAAAGCATCAATTGTTCGTCATGCACAATGCAATGACCTGAATATACGCCATGGCTATCAAACCAATCACTGGGCATCAGAGCAATCGGATGCTCTACCCAATTCACTAAATCGGTACTAGTTACATGTGCCCAAGCAATGCGCTTATCCTCACAATCAGGGCTGAGCACATAAAACAAGTGGTAAGCCCCTTGAAAATAAACAAAAGCATTCGGATCACCGAGAAAGCCTTGCTCGGCAGAAATATGCCAAGTTGGCCGATACGGTGAAGAAACAGGCGCCGCTTTTTCTTGAAGCTGTTTTCGCAAATTTGTATCCACTATACTACCGAGTATTTGCCATTGCTGAGTTGATAAGGGAGGCGCGGGTTGCCAAACGATTTGTTCTTGTGGTGCATTAAAAGTAAGTGGGAGCGAAGAAACCATCCTTAACTCTGGATCAACTAACTCCGCAATTAACAAGTTATGAACTTTTTGGATCCGTTGTAGATTATCTTTGCCACCACAAGCAACGATCAGAGGCTCAAGCATGTCCATCTCACAACCTTATTATAAAAACATATTATTAAGCTTAACTTTATAACAAATCAGGGAAGCCTGTCTGTAACTGTATATTTATTTATCGCAATATTGATACACCCGCGACACTTAAGCTTAAGTGTTAATTTTACCGACCTTGCCTAGTGATGATTCAAATAGGTCACGCAATGTTGGCGGATAGCTCTAAAGCCGTCTGTCACTTGAGAGCAAGCATCGTGGTATTCAACAAGACCGGGCAAAAACCAACTTTACTTGCTGACAGAAGTCACTCGCAGTCGGAGGCTCTCTGATAAGCTTAGCTTGGTTGTTTTCAATTCATCTGACAAATTCAATATTTTAGCTCGACTCATTTCGAGAACAAAACACCACAGCATTACGCCCCTTCGCCTTTGCCTGATACATCGCAACGTCGGCACATTTAAGAATATCCTGTTCAGCCACTTCTAGGCCAACAAACAACGCAACACCAATACTTGAGCTGCAGTGATGTTCAATCGTAGACGCTTGTTTGCCAGCGTTTCGCCGCTGAATGAAGTAAGGTTTAGCCAACGCTTCGCGAATTTTTTCGGCGACCAGTGCAGCCTGATTGACCGCACATTGACGATTACAATGTAATTCATTCAACATCACCACAAATTCATCTCCCCCCACCCGTGCAACCGTATCCATTGCCCGGACACTTGCACTAATACGTCGACCCACTTCAATTAACAATTCATCACCCACTTCATGGCCAAAATGGTCATTGAGTGGTTTGAAATTATCCAGATCTAAAAACAGTAAAGCCGTATAAAGACGACTGCGCTCGCTAGCAAGCATCGTCTGAATCAAGCGCTGATGTAATAATCGACGGTTTGGCAATTGGGTTAATGTATCTTTAAATGCCAGCTCCCGGATCTCTTCTTCGGCCTTTTTCTGCTCGGTAACATCTTCCGTGATCCCCATAATTCTGAGCACATCTCCAAAATTGTTCTTGATCGGAACAAAACAAGACTTCAAGGTGTCGAGATAAGCCGCAATGGGGTGAAATTCAAAGTGAACAATTTCCCCCTGATAAGCTCTTTTCAACAAGTCTGCCACTCGCGCTCTATCAGCAAAACTTATAAAGTTTAAAAAGGAACAACCTATCACTTGCTGTTCCTGCTGCACATGAAGCATCCGCAACCCGGCTTTACTCATCGATGTAACTTTGCCACCCATATCGATTTCATGAATACATACCGGGGAGTTATCCAGAAACAAACGGTGATTACGTTCATTTTCGCGTAACACTCGATTAATTTTTTCGTTCTCTTTTAGCGCGGCTTCTAATTGGCGGGTACGCTGACGCACTTGTTGCTCTAACGCGGCGGCGGTCTGAAATAAATAAAATCCCGAATTTCGTTCTACAGCGCTGGCGTCACACTCTGCGCGATCCATTAAAGACTCGACCATTTTGTTTAAACGGATCACCTCCGCCTGTAAGTCCGCATATGAAGGAGACAAGAGTTTCACCATGACTGACTGTTTTCCACGTTCTGAGAGGTCGAACCAATCGCAATACCAGTTAAAGTCTGGTTCATATGGACACCGTAATATTGTTCGCCGTAGCTGTTAAAGCCGATAGCATGGTGTGCATCGAGTTGTTCGGCGATCAAAAGATTAATGCCTTTCTCAACAGCTTCCAATCTGCGTAGAATACAATCACACACGATCACCAGCTGAATAGAACCAAGCTTTTCAGTCATGCACTCCAAGCTGTGCCTTACATTCTCAAGCATGTGTCCGCTCTCCCCAATTCTAAAGACAACGCCCTCTTCGATGGCACCAAAGAACGACAAACTGCCATCGGAGTTAACCTTCTGAATGGAACGGACATACTCGCAAGTACCAATTAAGACCACCATCGGAGAAGCAGCAAACACCGCACTATTCAACTGGTGTTCCGCCACTCCGACCAATCTCGCGTACTCAGAAGCGGCTGGAAATCCATTAATCTCAATAACTCTGCGGCTTTGGGTATCGGCTTTGGTGACCACCAAACGTTCGGTATTACCAACAAAGTGATGGGTGGTAAATACAATGAAAGGCAAGCGAGTGTGAACGACCATCAGCACCGCGCTATTAACATGAAACTGCCCTTGGAAAAACACATAAGTATTGCTGTACCGTTGATCATCAGCTGCAGAGCCACCCAGCGAGACAATCTCTCCCAAGGCATCTTGTAGGGCATGCGCCACCATTTCTTCCTGTTTGGACAAACCATCAATCAACATGAATGCAAAGCTATTCGCCGCATCAAATTTCGGCTCTTTACTTTTGAGTTGCTGCAATAAGCTTTGCACACACTGATGCCCCTGATTGCGCTCAAAGTTTTGCAAATCATTGAGTAAGCCGCACGCGACGGTAAAATGATCTGCGGCAAAGCTAACGCCAACTAGACTATGTTGCAAAAGACCAACAGGGCCTATTTCACCAGCAGTGGTACACCCCATCACCTGAATGCCTCGAAACCAGCGGTTCATCTCCTGGCTTAAGCGTTCAAGGTCATATTGGCTAGAACAAAAAAATAGCACGAGAGACATATCAGGCTGCTTCACAGCTTGATAAAATTCGGCAGCGGCTACAGCCGCGTCGACGGCTTGCGATTGCCCTAAATTAACATTTTTTATCTTCATGTAGCACACCTATATTACTCGCGTTTGTCAAATAAGCTTGGGACCGCAGCAGAACCGCCGACTACAGGTTATTTTTAATTAAGTATATACAAGCATTAGCATTTCAGTTAATTTTCAGACAATAGATAAGTCGACTTTTAGCTCGTTTTTTTAACCTCATCTCCCCCTGACATGAATCTTGCGCAGCACCAGCGTGCGTGACAACTTAATCGGTTTTTACGAAATTTAGTATAGGTACTGCCGCCAGAAAATGACTGAACACTCAATGCAGCAACAATGCAGTTAGCAACAAATAGCGCTTTTTTCATAAAACAGAGCTGTGTAAACTGGTGACTTGGCGCCAATTTACGGAATCAATATGGATTTTTCCATTTTATTAATATTTATCCCTACTTTCTTTTTTGTTTCAATAACCCCGGGCATGTGTATGACGCTCGCTATGACCTTAGGTATGACCATTGGCCTGCGTCGTACCTTATGGATGATGCTTGGGGAAATGTTAGGGGTTGGCATTGTCGCTATCTTGGCGGTGTTAGGGGTGGCCGCAATCATGTTGCGCTACCCTGAGGTATTTATGATATTGAAATGGATTGGCGGCGCTTATCTCGGCTACCTAGGGATTCAAATGTGGCGTTCTAGGGGCAAAATGGCCATCCCGGATACCATCGCGGAGCCTCAGCAAGTGCAACGCTCACAACTGGTGATCCAAGGTTTTGTGACAGCTATTGCCAACCCCAAAGGTTGGGCTTTTATGATTTCGCTACTCCCCCCCTTCATCCAACCCAATTATTCGCTGAGCCTGCAATTGAGTCTATTAGTGGGAATTATTCTAGTTTCAGAATTTGTTTGTATGAGCCTCTACGCCACCGGCGGTAAAACCCTGCGAGTGTTTTTAAATCAAAGTGGTAATGTTCGTTTGCTTAACCGAATTTCAGGCAGTTTGATGATTTGCGTAGGAATTTGGTTAATATTCAGCTAATTTCGCGCTTACTTCTCTAAGCGCATCAGCCAAAGTACTCGCATAACCTTCACAAATAAAACTATTCACCCATTGACCATCAGCCAGCTCCACCTTGCCCAAGCCAAGTGAGCAACACCCTATAAAAAACTGGTCACTGGGCATATGCCATACTTCGATTTCAATCGCCTGCCCTTGTTCTTCATCGCGAATTAAACTAGGTCGAGCTGGCAGCCCTCCTGCTAGTGCATACAAACGATAGCAACTTGCGCTGGTGGTTTGTTTCAGCAGACTCGCACCGCGTTCCAATAACTGGTGGTTTAAGGCCAAACCGGATAAATGTGCGCCACAGACTGCCAGCTCAATTGTCATGCAGTGGGCTCAGCTAAGGGCGGCAAGGGCTGTCCGGTGGCACCGAGGGGACAGCCATTGTGTTGCAGCAACAAGGCCGAAATACTCAGCAACTTACGGTCATGGAGAGCTTGGCTAAACTGAATGATCCCAAAGGGAAGACCACGCGCGAGTAGATAATGGGAAACACTTAACTCAACTAGATTGACTTTTTGGCCTTTGAGATCCGCTAAAGACTTGTCACCTTTCAGCACCACCCCATCATTGCCATTAGAGAAATCGCCAACGATTAAGGCAGTGGAATCAACGCCACTTGCCGTAGGAATGGTCAGTGCATTCATACTGGTCATTACCGTGGCAGCAAAAACCCCGGCAGTATATTGGTTAATTGACTCGATATAGTCGTTTACTTGCACCATATCGATATTGATATTGTATTTATCAGCCCATTTTCTAACGATGCCCGTTGCAGCGCCATAATCCCATGGCATCCAACCAACATAGATGGTCCTAGCTAATCGATGCATGCGCAATTTGTGTGGTGCTGGCAACAGAAGCACTGATCAAGGTAGCCGCTCAACTCCCTTCATTCACTGATGCTGTTACGGAGACGATATACGGTATATCTAGACAGCCAAGATACCGCTCAAAAGATCGCAACACCACCAACTAGCTCAGACATGGTCGCTAAACTGCTCCGAAATCCATTTGCCGATCACTTGCATTGCCGCGGAATTACTTACAAGATCTAAATGTCCAACATCTTCGATGATACTTACATCGCCATCACTGTTGGCGCGGATCAATGCTTGGTATTGCTCAGCCATGAATGCCTCATCTAGGCGACCCACAACCAACAACAGCGGCACCTTAATCGCTTGTAACTCCCGTTGATAATGTTTAGGAGCATAGGATTTATTCAAACGATAACTATAACTATCGGTTTCGCTGCCATCACGAAATGCGCTGGGGAGATTAAAGCTAATCACTTTAAGATGATTAAGTGCTTTAAAACCGAATCGATTCACCAACTCTAAGCCAATAATTCGGCGAATAAAGGGGCGAGCCCATCCCCCCGAGTTGTGCCTCATGGTAGGGGCTTGATAGTGAAGATAAGGCGCCAACAATAAATAACCGTCGATGGCTCGTTCTGGCGCACTGCCCGCAAAGCGCAAGGCTAAACCGCCACCAGAAGAGTGTCCTGCCAGCAGGATTTTTGTCTGAGGCGAAGCTTCGTGAATCAAATCAATGAAATCAGTCAAGTCATCATTATATTGACCAATATAATCCACATCACCACGACGACATGGATTCATCCCATGACCCCGTAAATCCGGCGTATAAACCTTCGCGATACCTTGGCGAGCAAGATGAGAGGCTAAAGGCTCCAGATAGCCACTGTGCCATCCAGAGCCATGTAACAAGATCAAAACGATGTCACTATCCGCTGGATAATACCGATAATCTAGGGAAGTCCCATCTATTGCAATATAACGCGAGCACTTGGCTAAGCACTTTACCTGAGTCAGTCGTTTATAATCGAGTCCTGAATGGTTCTCGACTCGGCTTGGAACCTGCGGGATCAGAATCAAACACAATACGCTCAAGCCAACAATCATTACGATGACTAAGCTGGTCACAAATAAGTTTATCATGCTGCTTTCCATTGCTCGTCCTCCTCACCCCTTCGATACTTGCTACTTTAGCCCGCATAGGCCAATAACAACAAACGCCGTTGCCATTTAAATTAGTTAAATTCTGACTAACCGGGATAAATGCATCATAAAGCGACTCGTGGTAAGTCTAAGAGATAATGTAAGAATTGAAGTCGCATGTTGTACACATGGCGGCATTTTTTAATGCCAATTAGCGCTAGCTTAAATACTCGACGACTGGCACCACAAATAAACACTTGAGCGAAAGATGTAAAAAAGCCAGTAGCAAATGCTACTGGCTTTTTTGAATTGGTGCCCGGGGCCGGACTTGAACCGGCACGTCCTTTCAAACGAGGGATTTTAAATCCCTTGTGTCTACCAATTTCACCACCCGGGCAAAAAGTTTAAATCTTCGTCTCAGCGCGATTGCCTGAGAACGAGGCGTACTTTAACGTATTCAAAAAATGAGTCAACCATAAATTAAAGATTTTTGTTCAAGTGCTCAAAAAGCGATCTGCATGGCTAATTCTGCTTCTCGGCACCGCCAATTGAACAGATGTAAATCAGGCCTCACTATTTAGCGTCATCACGGAAAATGTTTAATACTGCTGCAGTGATAGATCAATAAAGCGAGATTATTGATGCTGAACTCTGCGTTTAACTTCGCTAGTTTATACCAAGCTAAGTAAAAACATGACCTAATTAAGGCTTGGTAAGACTTCAGGAAAAACCAAAAACCAGAAGGCTACCGTTTTTAACTTTTGAGCAAAGAGAGCAATTGGTTCAATATCAAAGACAAAGCTCATAATGCACAAAGTGGACGACTGACAGATGCCAATATCCACGCTTATGTCGTGAAAGAATTTGGCAAGCATGACCACCCAGACTCCATCTATTGTCTGCTCGACCATATGGGCTTTCATAGATAACTTCCCGCTCTAAACGCCTTAAGTAATTTCAAGAAACACAGGACTATTTTAAAAAATTGAAACTCGAAACGACCCTTAAAATCCTAGGGCATAAGGCTCTAGAGTGGGTTGATGAGTGGTTTCAGGATGAAGCCAGATTTGGGCAACAAAAAGCAATTTATGGGCTGAAAGAGGAAAGCGCCCAAGAGCGGTGAAGCAACAACAATTTGAAGTTGAGTATGCCTATCTATTTGGTTCAACCTGGTGAGGCTATCGTCGTCCCTTAGGCCAATAAAGACATATGATAGAACATTTAAAGCAAATACCATTAGTCACAGAACAGGGACGTCAGCCCTTGTTGTGAATGGCGCAGGATGGCATACGAAAGATATTGCCAATCAATTTAATAACGTCACTATCATCAAACTATCACCATACTCCCCAGAGTTAAACCCTATAGAACAGGTATAGAGTTGGTTAAGCCAACACCGCCTAGCCAATCAAAGCTGCAGTGATTATGATGAATTTGTTGACACGTTTATGCAGCATGGAATAGGTTTTTGCAATGCACGCAGCAGGTCGAAAAGATGTGTTCTAGGAAATGGATTGACCTGACCAGTTCATTTTGCAGATTGCCATAAGGCTTAGAGCGAAGCGGAATGTTGGAATAGCAGACACAAAAAAACCAGCTTCAATGCTGGTTACTACTGCAATATGGAGGCGGGTCCCGGAGTCGAACCGAGGTCCACGGATTTGCAATCCGCTGCATAGCCACTCTGCCAACCCGCCACGCAGTTTTAGAAATTTGGAGCGGCACATCGGGTTCGAACCGATGACCTCAACCTTGGCAAGGTTGCGCTCTACCAACTGAGCTAGTGCCGCTTAACTTACAATCACTATTTAGTATGAATCAGAGTTCAACCAAGGTTGCGCTACTCTTTATACCCACACTGAGCTAGTGCCGCTTAACTTACAATCACTATTTAGTATGAATCAGAGTCAACCAAAGTTGCGCTACTCTTTATACCCACACTGAGCTAATGCCGCTTAACTTACAATCACTATTTAGTATGAATCAGAGTCAACCAAGGTTGCGCTACTCTTTATACCCACACTGAGCTAATGCCGCTTAACTTACAATCACTATTTAGTATGAATCAGAGTCAACCAAGGTTGCGCTACTCTTTATACCCACACTGAGCTAGTGCCGCTTAATCTCAACTCAAAGAAGGAGTTGGTGCCCGGGGCCGGACTTGAACCGGCACGTCCTTTCAGACGAGGGATTTTAAATCCCTTGTGTCTACCAATTTCACCACCCGGGCGACACAATTTTATAGTAATGGAGGCGGGTCCCGGAGTCGAACCGAGGTCCACGGATTTGCAATCCGCTGCATAGCCACTCTGCCAACCCGCCATACTATGGTTTTTCTATTACTGTAAATTTGGAGCGGCACATCGGGTTCGAACCGATGACCTCAACCTTGGCAAGGTTGCGCTCTACCAACTGAGCTAGTGCCGCTTAACTTACAATCACTATTTAGCGTGAATCAGAGTCAACCAAGGTTGCGCTACTCTCTATACCCACACTGAGCTAGTGCCGCTTAACTTACAATCACTATTTAGCGTGAATCAGAGTCAACCAAGGTTGCGCTACTCTCTATACCCACACTGAGCTAGTGCCGCTTAACTTACAATCACTATTTAGCGTGAATCAGAGTTCAACCAAGGTTGCGCTACTCTCTATACCCACACTGAGCTAGTGCCGCTTAACTTACAATCACTATTTAGCGTGAATCAGAGTTCAACCAAGGTTGCGCTACTCTCTATACCCACACTGAGCCAGTGCCGCTTAACTTACAATCACTATTTAGCATGAATCAGAGTTCAACCAAGGTTGCGCTACTCTCTATACCCACACTGAGCTAGTGCCGCTTAACTTATTTTACTGTTTAGTAAACTGAGCCTTCAACCGAAGTTGCTCCGTACTTAAAACACTAAACAATTCCCTAAGTCGTTTCGCTAAATCCACCAGAGAACTGCGTTCCCGCTGAATGTGCTGTGCATTTTAGCGAGCTAAATCTTTACGTCAACAGTCTTTTTCCAACTTTCTAACTGTTCGCCTGATTTTTAGTCGAAAGCCGCTATTTATTGGCCACTTTGTCGTAAATCTGGCCATGCTAAAACCAAATAACTGATCATTGACCACAAGGTAAGTACAGTGGCGGCAAAAAAGAGCCCAAAACTAAGTTGATCGATCAAAGGATTAAGCTGAGCGGTTAATCCAGTTATCGCAGCCATTTGCGCCGCGGTTTTATATTTACCGATCCAAGAAACCGCAACACTAGAGCGTTTACCAAGTTCAGCCATCCATTCGCGTAACGCAGAAATTATAATTTCTCGAGATATCATGATTAAAGCGGGAATGGTTATCCACATCGACTGATAATGTTCAACCAATACCACCAATGCAGCGACCACCATCGCCTTATCCGCCACAGGATCCAAAAAGGCACCAAAGGGTGTGGTTTGGCCAAGCCTGCGTGCTAAGTAGCCATCTAAGTAATCAGTTGCTGCCGCTAAACCAAAAATAAATGCTGCAGCTAACATTCCCCACTCTACCGGAAGGTAAAAGGCGACCAAAAAAAACGGAATCAACACAACTCTAAACGCGGTTAGTATATTTGGTATATTTATCATTATTTTTCATTTATAAAACTACTGGCGCTATGTTGCCTAATCTTGCTTAGTGATGCAACGTATCATGGATTTTTTGCGCCAATGCAGGGCTAATTCCCGGTACTTTTTTCAATTCATCAACACTTGCACTCTTCATTTGCTGCATTCCACCTAAATGAGTCAACAAAGCTTGACGACGTTTCGCACCGATCCCGGGGATCTCTTCTAAGATACTGGTCTTGCGAGCCTTGTCGCGACGGTTACGGTGTCCTGTAATGGCAAAGCGATGACTTTCATCTCGAATATGTTGAATTAAGTGCAGCGCAGCTGAATCACTGGGTAAATGTAACTCGGTCATTGCCTTACCGATAAGCAATGTTTCCAAACCAGGTTTACGAGTCGTCCCCTTCGCGACCCCCACCAACAAAGGCATCGGTACCAAGTTCAACGGCTCAATACTAGCAAAAGCCGCCGATAACTGACCTTTTCCGCCATCGATAAACAAAATGTCGGGCATTTTTTCAGCTAATTGGGCTTTTTGATAACGACGTTTCAGTGCTTGTGCCATTGCAGCGTAGTCATCCCCCCCAGTAATACCTTCAATATTAAATCGTCGATATTCAGATTTATTCGGTCCTTGGCGATCAAACACCACACAAGAAGCTACCGTACGTTCGCCTTGCGTATGACTAATATCGAAACATTCCATCCGTTTAATTGGCGTATCTCGTTTAAGCAAACTCTCAAGCTCAGTCACCCGATGATGAATTGTCGCTTCCTGGTTGAGCTTGGTTAATAATGCATTTTCAGCATTAGTATTTGCTAAAGCAACAAATCTAAACTTTTCGCCACGTTTTGGGATACTCAGTTTAACTTTCACACCCAATTCGATTTCTATCGCATTTTCAATCTCTGGCCAGTCTCCTTCGACATCAGGTAACAACACTTCATTCGGCTGGTTGCCCTTGCGCTGCTCAGAGAGATAGTACTGAATAACAAAACTACGCAATACCTCGGGGAGTTCAGTTTGTTTGGGGACCTTTGGATAATACGAACGACTACCTAACACTTGACCGTCACGGATCAACAGTAGATGCACCACCGCAATGCCATTTCTAAACGCGAAACCCAGCACATCACTTTGGGCTGTATTACCGCTCACAAATTGTTGTTCCTGCACTTTACGTAAGGCTTGAATTTGATCGCGAAAAGTCGCAGCGGCTTCAAACTGAAGTTGTTCACTCGCCTGTGACATCTTATCTGCCAACTGATTAATCACCTGCTGGCTTTTACCTTTTAAGAAGAGGCTAGCCAGCTCGACCTGCTGGCAATAGTCTTGCTCGCTCACTAAGTTGACGCAAGGTGCAGAACAGCGTTTTAACTGGTATTGCAGACAGGGGCGCTGACGATTGGCATATTCACTATCACTGCACTGGCGGATCGGAAATAATTTCTGCATCAAGTGCAAACTTTCACGCACTGCGCTGCCGTTAGGGTAAGGTCCAAAATAGTGTCCTTTGGCCCGTTTAGCACCGCGATGCATCGAGATCCGTGGATGTTTATGCTGACTAATTAAAATATAAGGGTAAGACTTATCATCTCGCAATAATACATTATATTTAGGCAGATATTTCTTAATTAAATTGTGCTCCAAAATCAAAGCTTCGGTCTCGGTATGAGTGACCGTAACTTCAATTCGGGCAATGTTAGTGACTAAGGCGCGGGTTTTCTTGCTATCGACCGTTTTTCGAAAATAACTGGTTAAACGTTTTTTTAAAGACTTCGCTTTACCAACATAAATCACCTCGTCTGCGGCGTTATACATCATGTATATGCCGCTAGACTCAGAAACTTGACTTAAAAAGGTTTTACTATCAAAAATAGAGTCAGTCAAAACAACTTACAACTTGTCAGTATCAATCATACCGTGACGAATAGCTAAATGAGTTAACTCCACGTCGCCGTTAATATCGAGTTTACTAAATAAACGGTAACGGTAAGAATTCACAGTTTTAGGGCTAAGATTAAGCTGCTCAGAAATATCGGTAACTTTTTCACCTTTGGTTATCATCAACATGATTTGTAATTCACGCTCTGATAAATGTTGAAAAGGATTGTCTTCCGCAGGACTAAACTGACTTAAGGCCATTTGTTGCGCAATTTCTGGAGACAAGTAACGTTGGCCAGAATTAACCGCTCGAATTGCTTTTAGCATTTCGTCCGGCGCGGCACTCTTGGTTAAATAACCACATGCCCCTGCCTGCATCACTTTGGTTGGGAATGGGTTTTCGCTATGTATAGTTAATACAATAATTTTGGCATCTGGATCATAGCGTAATATTTTACGCGTAGCTTCTAGGCCCCCAATACCAGGCATGTTCATATCCATTAGGATAACATTGGCTTGGTTATTTCGACACCATTGAACGGCTTTCTCACCGCTCTCGACTTCACCAACGACTTTAAATCCTCTAACGTCTTCTAAAATGCGACGGATCCCTGTACGCACTAGCTCATGATCGTCAACCAGAAATACGTTTATCAAGCGTTCTCTCCGCTGTAACTAAAACATCAATCAACTAATTGGGCGGGTTGGCAGGCTTCAATTTACCTACGCAGCAGACGTTATATCCCATCAAGATGAGAATTTAAAGCGTTAAACTTTATAAGTTATGCGTAGATCTTTGCTTATTCACTTTTTAGTTGATTGAAACGAAGTTGTCGTACAATAAATCAGCAACAAAATAACCTTAGCCAACTCGGTCACTTATCATACATAAGGTACTGTTAAGACTGGTGAACACCTATAACGAAGCACTCTAATGACAACTGCAGTTTTAGCGGTGTTCGACAAACCGATAGTTGAAGCAGGCATAACTCAAGGACTGATACCAATCTAACTCATTATCTGTTCATTCTTGCTGGCTTAAATCACCGCTAACTGCGTGGTGTGTTTTGTCATTAGAGCCACTAGTTACTGCACATCAAGCCAGGTTATCGGCAGATTTATTCTGCGCAATAAGTTGATCATATAATGAATCCGATTGATATTATTTTGAAAGGCTGGAAAGAAATTTATTCGAGTGCAGTTTAATGGGAGAGCTAAAATCGGATGGCGCTATAAACAAAAAAACCATGCAAATGCATGGTTTTTCAAAATGGCGGAGGAGGAGAGATTTGAACTCTCGAAGGGCTATTAACCCTTGCCGGTTTTCAAGACCGGTGCATTCGACCACTCTGCCACCCCTCCGCAGCAACGGGGCGCATATTACCTAGCAAATTTGCGCTTGTAAACTGTCTTTTATGGTTTTTTTGAAAATCAACTGCTTTGTCGCGAAACCAAGTCGTCGTTGGTCACAAATAACCCAGCCGAAGCTGGGTTATTTGATGGCCTTGAATGCCGTCGCTTACGAAGGTAAGTAACTCTTACCCATTAAGAAGGTATCAATTGCTTTCGCTGCACCACGACCTTCATTAATCGCCCATACAATGAGGCTCTGGCCACGACGCGCATCACCCGCAGCAAATACACCGCTTACATTGGTCGCATATTGGCCATAAACGGCTTTTGCGTTGGAACGTTCGTCTTTCTCTACGCCTAAGCTATCAATAATCCCTGCTTCTGGACCCATAAAGCCCATCGCCAGTAATACTAAGTCAGCCTTAAGCACTTCTTCACTGCCCTTAATTGGCTCTGGGATCATTTGCCCATTTGGATTTTTAACCCAATTAATCTTGGTGGTATGAATAGCGCTGACATCGCCCTGTTCATTGCCGACCATTTTTTGCGTCATAACCAAGTAGCGACGAGGATCTTCACCTTGGATGGCAATCGCTTCATCCTGACCATAGTCGCGTTTCAAGGTACGCTTAAACTCTGGCCATGGATTGTCTTGCCCACGTTCCAACGGTGGTTGAGGCATAATTTCTAATTGAATCACACTCTTACAACCATGACGTAATGAGGTACCGACACAGTCAGTCCCTGTATCACCCCCACCAATTACCACCACATGCTTATCTTTAGCGCTGATGAATTGACCATCTTTGAGTTGGCTGTCTAATAGACTCTTGGTATTTTTCGCTAAGAACTCCATCGCGAAATGAACCCCATTTAACTCACGACCGGGGACAGGCAGATCCCGAGGTACTGTTGCGCCGGTAGCAATGAGTAGCGCGTCGAAGTCTTCATCTAGGCGGTTAATTGAAATATCTTTGCCAACTTCAACCGAAGTTTTAAAAGTAATCCCTTCTTCTCGCATGATATCGATACGGCGCTCGACAATTTCTTTTTGCAGCTTCATATTTGGAATGCCATACATCAGCAATCCACCAATACGATCGGCTCGTTCAAATACCGTGACCTGATGACCAGCAGAATTAAGCTGAGCTGCTGCCGCTAAGCCAGCGGGTCCTGAGCCGATTACAGCCACTGTTTTACCACTGCGGCACTTGGGAATATTTGGTTTAACCCAACCTTCCTTAAATGCGCGCTCAATAATATTTACTTCCTGACTTTTAATGGTTACTGGTGGCGCATTAATCCCAAGCACACAGGAGTCTTCACAAGGTGCCGGACACACTCGCCCTGTAAACTCAGGAAAGTTATTGGTTTTGTGTAAACGGTCGATAGCATCCTTCCAACGACCACGATAAACCAAATCATTCCACTCGGGGATCAAGTTATTAATCGGACAACCAGCCACGCGCGGAGCGTAAGCTGAGTCACCAGAATGACAAAACGGGATCCCACAATCCATACAACGAGAAGCTTGGTCTTTGACAGCTTGTTCGCTCATGGGCGATTTCACTTCTAACCAATCTATCAAACGTTCTGCTGGATCGCGGTCTGCCGATAGCTTCCTATCTATTTCCATAAATCCTGTTGGATTTGCCATGTCTCTCTCCTAAACCGCTTCAGCTTTTTGTTTGGCTTGTTCAGCCTTGGCTTTTTTTGCTTGGGCAACACTGTCTAAGTGCATATCGAATGCTGCAACCGCGACATCATAATCGGTTTCATAGTCACCCGTGGCTTTCGCCTGCTTCATGTAGTCTTGCATCCGTTCATAGTCCGTTGGCATGACGCGAACAAACATAGCCAGAGCCTTGTCCCAATCGGCTAGCAATTCTTTGGCAACGTCTGAGCCCGTATAAGCGAGATGTTTTTCAAGCAAATCTTTCAGCTCGGCAGCTTCTGCGGCATCTTCAATGCCACCAAGTCGGACCATTTCCATGTTACAACGCGAAGCAAACTGCTGACTACGGTCGAGCACATAGGCGACCCCACCAGACATCCCTGCTGCAAAGTTACGACCAGTTTCGCCAAGAATAATCGCCTTACCGCCAGTCATATATTCACAACCATGATCACCAACACCTTCGACAATGGCAGTGACCCCAGAGTTACGGACACAGAAACGCTCTCCTGCAATCCCATGAATATAGGCTTCGCCTGAGGTACCGCCAAAGAAGGCCACGTTACCAACAATAATATTGTTACGTGCTTCAAATGGAGCTTTGCGATCAGGATAAACAATTAGCTTCGCGCCGGATAAACCTTTGCCGAAGTAATCGTTAGCATCGCCTTCTAACTCAAACTTAATACCTTTCGCTGCAAAGGTCCCAAAACTTTGGCCTGCGCTACCGTTAAATTTAACCTTAATAGTATCTTCCGGTAGCCCTTCTGAGCCATAACGTTTCGAGATTTCGTTCGACAACATCGTACCCACACTTCGGTTGGTATTAATAATTGGAGAACTAAGCGCTACCGCTTTACCACTTTCTAAGGCTTCGCTGGCTTGTTTAATTAACTCACGATCAACAATATCGTGAATCAAATGCTTCTGCTCTTGGCTACGATAAAGTGTCTCGTCACCATCCACTTCTGCTTTATACAAGATTGGCGATAGGTCAACCGCTTTGTACTTCCAGTGATCAATGTCATCACGCTGAGTCAAACATTGGCTTTGCCCAACCATCTCATTGATGCTGCGAAAACCAAGTTCAGCCATAATTTCTCGTAAACCTTCCGCCATCATCTTGAAGAAGTTGACCACATGATCAACTTGACCAGCATAACGTTCACGTAAACGGCGATCTTGAGTGGCAATCCCAACTGGGCAAGTATTTAAATGACACTTACGCATCATCGTACAGCCTTCAACAACAAGTGCTGCGGTAGCCACCCCCCACTCTTCGGCACCTAGCAAAGTGGCGACCGCCAAATCACGAGGTGTTTTTAGTTGACCATCGGCCTGTACCGTAATACGACTGCGTAATTTATTCTGAATCAAGGTTTGATGCGTTTCAGCTAAACCTAATTCCCATGGTAACCCAGCATGTTTAATAGAGCTCAGAGGAGATGCACCCGTACCACCATCGTAGCCAGCGATCAATACCACATCGGCGTAGCCTTTACACACACCCGAAGCAATCGTACCAACACCCGCTTCAGACACTAACTTAACGTTAATCCGAGCATCACGGTTAGCATTTTTCAAATCGTAAATAAGCTGAGCTAAATCTTCGATTGAATAAATATCGTGGTGTGGTGGGGGTGAAATGAGACCCACACCTGGCGTTGAACCACGGGTTTTACCAATCCATGCATCCACCTTATCACCAGGAAGTTGACCACCTTCACCAGGCTTAGCGCCCTGCGCCATCTTGATCTGTAATTCTTCGGCATTCGCCAAATAATGACTAGTTACCCCAAAACGACCCGATGCAACCTGTTTGATCTTAGAGATCATTGAGTCGCCATTCTCCATCGGTTCGAAACGAATCGGATCTTCACCGCCCTCACCAGAATTACTCTTGCCACCAATGCGATTCATGGCAATGGCTAAGGTGGTATGCGCTTCCCAAGAAATTGAACCAAAACTCATCGCACCAGTAGCGAAACGTTTTAGGATCGTTTCAGCTGAATCCACTTCATGTAATGGAACACTAGGGCGATCGGACTTAAATTTAAGTAAGCCACGCAAGGTGAATGCTTCTTTCGCCTGATGATCAACTTCTGCCGCATATTCTTTAAATACTTGATAGTTATTGGTCGAAGATGCATTTTGCAATAAACGGATCGTGGTTGGATTAAATAAATGACGCTCGCCATCTTTTCGCCAGGCATAATCGCCGCCAGTGCTTAAGATCAAGTCCCTAAATGGATTATCATCCGTCGGAAAACCTTCGCGATGTCGATTTAAGGCTTCCGTAGCAATCGAATCTAAATCCATGCCTTCAATACGGGTCACGGTACCAGTGAAATACTTGCTCACAACCTCAGAGTTAATACCGAGCGCTTCAAAGATTTGTGCACCTTGATAGGATTGCAACGTAGATATTCCCATTTTAGAGAAGATCTTCAACAAACCACTATTAATTGCATAGGTATAACGCGAGATCACCGCGTCATTAGATAAACTACTATCGATGATTGCCTGGTCTCGCATATCGAGCAAGGTTTCTATCGCCAAATATGGGTTAACCGCTGCCGCACCATAACCTAATACCGTGGCAAAATGATGAGTTTCACGAATATCGCCCGATTCAACGACTAAATCGGCATGAGCGCGAATACCTTCTCGAATTAAGTAATGGTGAACCGCCGCTGTCGCGAGTACTGAAGGTACAGCCGCGTGGTCGCTATCAACTTTACGGTCACTCAAAATTAATATCGAGAAACCATCATCCACGGCATCTTTTGCATGTCGACAAATCCGCTCTAACGCCTTTTCTAGTTCACCCTCTTCGCCAGAGGCATGGAAAGTGGTGTGAATCGTCGCCGCTTGGAAGTGGTTATGGTCAATACTTCGTAACTTGGCCAATTGATCATTGGTTAACACCGGTTGCTTAATTTCAACTTTACGGCAGTGTAACGGTGTCTCTTCCAATAAATTTAAATCCGCACCCACATAGGTACGTAACGACATCACCATCTCTTCACGAATAGGATCGATAGGCGGATTGGTGACCTGAGCAAACAACTGTTTGAAATAATGGGATAAATGTGGGTTTTTATCCGATAACACCGCCAATGGTGTATCCGTTCCCATCGCGCCAAGCGGCTCTTTAGTGGTACCGACCATTGGCTTCAAAACCGCATTAACGTCTTCTTGACTATAACCAAATGCTTTTTGACGCTTGGCTAAACTATGCAAAGTGGCAAAACGATCGTTATATCCATCAGGAAGAGGCAGGTCGTCGATAACAATTTTATTTTCTTCAACCCATTTTCCATAGGGTTGCTTCGAGCAAACCGTGTGTTTTACTTCATCATCGGCGATGATGCGACCTTGCTCTAAATCAGCAATGAAAATTTTACCGGGCTGTAAACGGCCTTTTTGGACCACTTTAGACTGATCAACCACTAAAGCACCGGTTTCTGAGCCCATCACAACTAGGCCATCGTCGGTCACTAAATAACGTGATGGACGCAAACCGTTTCGATCCAGTGTTGCACCAATCACTTTACCATTGGTAAAAGAAATAGAAGCTGGGCCGTCCCAAGGTTCCATGATACAAGAGTAATACTCGTAAAATGCACGTTTCACTGGGTCCATGTTTTCTTGAGTTTGCCAAGCTTCCGGAACCACCATCATCATCACTTGCTCAAGCGGACGACCACTCAATACCAGCAACTCAACACACATGTCTAAGTTAGCTGAATCTGAACGCGTGATATCACACACTGGATGAATCATATCCAGCTCTTCTTTGCTAAAATTAACACTTGCAAGCAAAGATTCACGTGCTCGCATCCAGTTCACGTTGCCCTTCACCGTGTTAATTTCACCATTATGAGCGATGTAACGGAACGGTTGCGCTAAACGCCACGCGGGGAAAGTATTGGTTGAGAAACGAGAATGGAACATGGCAATGGCCGATACCACACGCGGATCCTGTAAATCCAAATAGTACTTTCGTACTTGCGCCGTGGTTAACTGACCTTTATAAACGATGGTTCGCGATGACATCGAGGCCATATAAAAGCTTTCATCGACACCAGTAACTGTGGCGTCAGCCAAGTGTAGCGAGTATTTACGTAACACAAACAGTTTACGTTCGAATACTTGTTGGTCAATATTCGCAGGACGAGCCACAAAAACTTGTTCAATTTTAGGTTCATTGTCAAGTGATGCTTGACCCAAACTAGAATTGTCCTTAGGCACCACACGGTAGCCTAGTAGACTTAGACCAAGTTTATTAATATTTCGATTTAAAATTTCTCGACATTCACGACGAATGGCTTCATCAGCAGGAAAGTAAACCATGCCCACGCCATACTCACCGGGATTCGGTAAAGCGAAACCCAGTTGAGTTGCTTCTTCTTTGAAAAACTCGTGAGGAAGCTGAATGAGAATACCAGCGCCGTCTCCACTATCGACGTCACACCCAGTGCCGCCACGATGCTCCATGCAAGTTAGCATAGTCAATGCGTTTTCGATCACATCATGACTTTTTCGCCCTTTTAAATGGGCAACAAATCCGATACCACAGCTATCGTGTTCGAATTCAGGCCGATAAAGGCTCTTATTGTGTTGAGTTATGTTTGTCATCCAGTAATTCCTATTTACTGCTATATTGAAGTTATTCAGACCGTGAGACTGCTCACTTCAATAGTATTTTCATTTAAAGAGGAGCCACGCCATCTATCGATGATGTGTGAACAATCGCCTTTGTTAGATGATTATCCTTTAAACCTCCAAAACAACAGCATTCAATAACGCAGGAGTTAATCCATTCGTCACGAAAGTAAAGGAAATGCTACCACAGATATAAAGCGAATTTCAGACTTGATTTGAAATAAAACGCATTTTTTTTTCAAAATAGTCCATAACAAACTAAAAAAACGAGTTTTTTTTCACATTTTGTGCAGAAAAATTCACTATCAATAGTTAACAAAGGTCAAATAAATCACAAAGGTAATAAAATAACGTAATTTGCCAACAGCGCAGACTATGATCTGGCAGAAAGCCCTTTCGTGATAGATTTTGTACTAAATACAAACCAAAGGACTCACCTTATATCAATCTAAGTCATGATCTGTTCATTCTTGCTAGCCTAAATCACCACAACAGCGTTATGTATCTTGTGATTAGAGCCACGAATTACTGCGCTTCATGGTTCGTTATCAGCAGATTTATTTGCTCAATAAGCTGGTCATGTAATTAATCAGATTGGTATTAGTTTTTTTGCCTGCCCATCAATTCATCATACAAATTGGAGTCTGTCAATACAGTTCACCATTAAAAAGTAAATCATCGCGGCGGACACGACTTATTTAAACGCATCCAAGAATGATAAAAGTCTGCGGGTATATTCATCTAAAGAGTGTTAAAAATACTTGCCCGTATAATAGAAAGAAGCCTTTCAAGCTTTCTCTATCGACTCTCCCATATTTTAAACATAAAAAAACCAGCGACTCTGCGCTGGCTTTTAAAAGTACAAGATATGCAGACTAGACGTCAAATTGGCGCTGTAGAGGCGGCATGACCTGCTTCTTACGGCTTACCACGCCAGGTAAATCAATCACACTCCCCTCAAGTTTGCCACCTAGAGTACTGGCAACAAGCTCTGCTTCATCACTACAAATTAAACCCGTTGAATTCAAAGTTGTAATATCTGTTAGCAACACTAAAGCGGTGTGATAACCATTGGCTTGCTTTAGCGCAACGAGAGCTGTTTCCAACTCATCTAAACGCGCAAGCACTGGTTTTACCGACGTAAGTTCCAACTGAGCGATAGCAAACTGTTTACCATTAATTTCGTAAACCTTCTGATCGCGTAACACCAATTCTTCAGCGGCTACAGAAGCCACGTCTGATTTAGCTGCAAACTGTTCGTCAGCAAAAGCATTGATATCGCTAACCCCAGCAAGTTCAGCCAAAGCCTCGGCGGCTTGACGGTCTACAGGGGTGTAAGTAGGGGAGTTAAACTTAACGGTATCACTTAAAATAGCACCTAACATTAAAGTTGCGGCTTCTTTACTTGGCGTAATATTAGCTGCTTGGTACATGCTATAAACAATCGTACAGCTACAACCCACGGGACGGATCCAACATTCTAGTGGTTCCGCCGTCGTAATATCACCCAGTTTATGGTGATCAACAATACCGCGAATAGACGCTTTTTTAGCATCTTTAGGAGCTTGCCCCCAATCAGAGTAATCAATTAACCAGACTTCTTCACCAGCAATTTCGCTGCGGATCTCAGGCGCGTCAAAGCCAATTTTATCAAGTAAAAATTGCGCTTCAGGGTTCGGTGCGCCTTGAGCTATAGCAGTTGCTGGTGTGCCTTGCTTCGTTAATAACTCTGCTAAAGATATTGCGCCAGCAATACTGTCACAGTCTGGATTAGTGTGTCCTAAAACTAACATTGGTTATCCGTCTCACTTTGAACGATTAAGGATTAAGGCAAAGCGCCCTGTTAGCGGTGATCATAGGGCTATGCGCCATGGAGTGCAACTGTGCCTTCGTATTATCTAGTCGCAAAACGCTCTCAAGAATCAACAACAAGCAGCTATCTATATGTTTTTGTGACATTCTAATCAACCAGCGGTACGGTTTTAGATCTTAGATTTGATTCTCTTTAGCAAAAATATCGTTATACTAGAAATTCATTCTATCAAAACTTACCATTAACTCAGTCATAATACGGAGTGAAATAATGAATCAGCCCAGCACGATAAACTATAGCGCTGCATCGACACTGGAAACCAATAAGGTTTTGCGTAATACCTACGCCTTACTATCGATGACCTTGTTTACCAGTGCTCTTGCAGCATTTTTTGCGGTCATTGCCGGTATCGGCTCTATGGCATCAATGGTAATGATGCTTGGTGCGATGGGAATTGTGTGGTTTGTCCTCCCCCGTAGCATCAACTCTTCGATGGGACTTGTGTGGACTTTTGTATTCACCACCCTTATGGGGGGCTCATTAGGTCCGCTACTGACCCATTACCTACAGTTTCCGCAAGGTACTGCGATTGTGATGCAAGCCTTGGGAATGACCGGTTTGGTCTTCTTTGGCTTATCCGGTTATGTGCTGACCACCAAGAAAGATTTTTCATTCATGGGCGGCTTCTTATTCGCCGGTTTGATCGTTCTTGTGGTTGCTAGCCTACTGAACATATTTTTGCATGTACCAATGCTAAGTCTCACTATCAGCGGTGCGTGTGTGTTGCTATTCTCTGGTTATATTTTGTATGACACCAGCGATATTATCAGCGGTCGCGAAACAAATTACATCAGCGCAACCATTCGTTTGTACTTAGATGTGTTTAATATCTTTATATCACTACTCCACATTTTAGGCTTTTTAAACGACGACTAAGTCGACTAGGTAAGGATACCCACGCCCTGTTTTATACGGGGCGTTTTCATTTATGGCTTTAGTTAAATATAAAATCGATCCCTCCAGCTTAAATTGGGCTGTGGCATTAAAGGCCGCGAGTCTTGCGATCTTAATGCTAAGCCTAAGTCTAGTGTTTGACTTGGAACTGGCAATATCCCTAACCCTTGGGGTCGTTGCCGCAGGATTAGCTGATAGTCCCGACTTTTACCAGCAGCGCCTACAAAGTACCCTGCTAATGATGGGGTGCTTTACCCTCGCCTGCATTTCCGTGACCTTGCTTTACCCCTGGCCTTGGCTGTTTGCTATTGGCTTATTCAGTTCCACCTACTTGTTTATGCGAATGCCTGTTTTAGGACAAAAGTATGGCTCCATTGCCATGTGTTCGTTGATAATTGGTATTTATACCATGCTGGGATATAGCACTTACAGCAACCCATGGATGCAACCTCTGTGGTTGGTATTAGGTGCGCTCTGTTATGCGCTACTCTCCTTAGTTGCTAATGCTGTCGCCCCTAATCGCTGGTTAGATGCGCAACTGGCTCAAGTATTTCGGCAAATTAGTCTTTATCAACTGACCAAAACTCGTTTATTTCGACGGGGGGCTAATATCAGCGACATCCAGGTCCGCTTAACTCGCCAAAGTGCAGACATTGCAGAGCAACTCGGGGTGATTCGTCACGGCCTTTACGTTTATCAGCAACGGAATAAGCAGCTGGTGGGCTCTAGCCAGATGGACCGATTTTTTAAAGCGCAGCTACTCCACGAAAGGCTCAACTCATCTCACCTCGACTATGAGCGGCTACAAAACGTTCTTCCTCGGCAATTGTTAACTGACACCCGAGCCATCATGGTCCGTATCGCACGAGCCATTGGTGCCAGTCAACTTGACAAAGATGTAGAATTACAACTCAATCAAGCCATCGATACCTTAGAAGAACAACGAGCACAACTTCCCCTGTTGCCTCCTCGTTTTGAATATTTATTAAAAAACTTAAAAAAAGTCACTGCATTGTGCTTTAACGAACAAGCTTTTCCCGAACCAGAAAATCGGTTTTCTCCTTTTAAGACCCTATCGATAAAACAATATTTACAACAAGCTTTTGATCTAAAGCTACAGGTCAATCGTCACGCCTTGCGAATGGCCTGCACCATGGTGATTGCCTATGGTTTAATCTTGATCATGAATGACGAGCACGCATTTTGGTTGATGCTAAGTTGTCTATTAGTCATTAAGCCCAACTACCATGAGACTAAAAAGCGAGTTGGGAAACGGGTATTCGGAACCATCGCAGGAGTATTTGTCGCCGCAGGTTTAAGTTATTTAAACCTTCCCGATTCAGTGAGTATCGGTTTGCTGCCGATATTAGTGTTGATGTTTTTTTTATTTTTTCATTTCAACTATGCAATTTCAGTGGCTTTTATCACCATTTTTGTTGCAATGTCTCTGGATTTACAAGGTTATCCCGCCAATGAAGCTCTAACCATTAGAACCATTGTCACCTTGATTGGCGCGTTAATGGCTTTAGCATCAATGCGTTATTTCTGGCCTGACTGGCAACATAAGATCAGCCGTAAAATTGTGAGTCAACTATTTGCCAATATAGCAGCTTATCAAGGTGCCATTTTCCAGCAATATTTCAGTACGTCTCCGGCAGAAAGCACCGAATTTCGCTTAAATCGTTACCACGCTTATCAAAGCGAGGCCGAATTGGTTCGTCATTGGCAATACATGCTAGCCGAGCCTAGTGACAAACGTCGACTTTCTCCTGATCTCTACCACTTAGTTGGTATGAGCCACAATTTACTATCTCACTTGTCAGCCTTATCAACCCATCGAAGCCAATTACAATCTGGATATGCGGCGAATCAATTGGCTAAATTAGGCGAGCAAATAAATGGCGAGTTGGAGCTAATGCACGATTACCTACTATTATTTTCTGACCAGCGACCCAGTTTAAAACCACAACATGAGCGACTACTTACCGAAATCAATAAATTATTGCCAAAACTAGTCGGTGACGAATTGCTAATTGCTTACCAGTTACAACTAATATGCAAAGACTTACAGCAAATTCGCCAATTATTATTAAATGGTCGATGGTAAACTTAGCGGCAACTTATAGTGATTCAAAAGGTTTATTAAGACACAATGATTGAGTTTAATGGGCAGCGTTATCAAACTGACAAGAATGGCTACTTACTCGACTTAGAGGCATGGTCAAAAGAGCTCGCAGCACATATTGCCCAACGAGAAGGTATCGAGATGGGTGAAGCCCACTGGGAAGTCGTCATATTTGTAAGAAATTTCTACCTAGAGTTTAATACCTCCCCTGCAATGCGTGCCTTAGTCAAAGCAATGGCCAAAAAGTTTGGCCCCGACAAAGGCAATAGCCGCTACTTATATAAATTATTTCCCGATGGGCCCGCCAAGCAGGCCACAAAAATTGCGGGCTTACCCAAACCAGTCAAATGCATATAAAAAAAGCGCCTCGGGCGCTTTTTTTATAATTCTATGAAACTATACACTAATTCGTTCTAGCCCGCCCATATAGGGAACTAATGCTTCTGGAATAGTAATGCTACCATCTGCGTTTTGATAATTTTCTAAAATTGCTACTAGGGTGCGACCCACCGCCAAACCAGAACCATTTAATGAATGTAATAACTCTGGCTTTTTAGCGCCATTAGGACGGAACCGAGCCTGCATTCGACGAGTTTGAAAATCTTCACAGTTAGACACCGATGAGATTTCACGGTAAGTATTTTGCGCAGGAACCCACACTTCTAAATCGTAAGTTTTCGCTGCACCAAAGCCCATATCACCAGTACACAAAGTCACCACACGGTAAGGTAAGTTCAGTTTTTGTAGAATATTTTCTGCATGTTGACGCATTTCTTCTAAGGCTGCGTAAGATTTTTCGGGATGAACCAATTGAACCATTTCAACTTTATCAAATTGGTGTTGGCGGATCAGACCGCGTGTATCTCGCCCATAAGAACCCGCTTCGCTTCTAAAACAAGGCGTATGAGCGGTCATACGGATCGGCAACTCGGCTTCTTCCACAATACTATCGCGCAACATATTAGTTAAGGGCACTTCGGCAGTTGGGATCAGACTCATGCCGATCCCTTCTTCTGTTGCAGGCTGGGTATGGAACAGATCTTTACCAAACTTAGGCAACTGACCAGTACCGTAGAGTGAATCAGCATTAACCAAGTAAGGTACGTACATCTCTTGATATGCATGCTCTTCGGTATGCGTATCAAGCATCAATTGAGCAATAGCGCGATGCAGCTTAGCAATTTTACCCTTCATGACAATAAAACGAGAGCCACTAATTTTGACCGCATTAGCAAAATCTAAACCTTGTAAATCGGAGCCAACATCCACATGATCTTTCAGCTCAAAGTCAAAGCTCGGCAACTCGCCCCAGGTATGCAGCTCTACATTTTCCAACTCATCTTTACCAAGCGGTACGCTCGGATGCGGTAGATTAGGCACCGCTAGAGAATAATCTTTAATTTCGTCTAATAGCGCATTTAATTCGGCTTTAGCAGCATCGAGCTTTTCACCTAATTGGCCAACTTCGGCTAACAAGGGGGCAATGTCTTCGCCGCGCCCTTTCGCTTGCCCGATGGATTTGGAACGAGTGTTACGCTCATTTTGCAGTTCTTGGGTAAGAACTTGTAATTCTTTACGGCGACTCTCTAAAGTCGTCAAACGAGCTACATCTAGTTCAAATCCTCGAGTTTTTAAGCGCTGAGCAGTGCTCTCTATATCGCTTCGCAACAAATTAGCGTCTAACATTCAATAACCTACTTCCAATTCAATGAGTAAAAAACAGTGGATGCGGCTTGCAATTGCTAGTTAGCCACATTTACGCTGCTTCAATAAAATTTATAAGTCGCCATTATAAAGCAACTCATAGCAGACACAATCGGGCTTTCTACTTGTTTTAACAAAAAAATGCCGTAAATAAGCTGAACTAGGAATAATCAGCCTTGCTAGCCAGACGACAAATAAACTAAAGCCTGAAAGCCACGATTCAGCGATCCTGAGGCCCCCGTTTAAACGACATCATCACCGCTAAACTCTCAGCCTATTCTGCTTGCTGATCGAGCTGTTTTAGATAAGCCAATTTCTCTGCAATCTTTTGCTCTAACCCACGACTTTGTGGGTGGTAAAATTGCATCCCCGTAAGCGCGTCAGGTAAATATTGTTGTCCGGCGGCATAAGCATTGGGCTCATCATGTGCATAACGATATTCCGCACCATAGCCTAACTCAGCCATTAGCTGGGTCGGAGCATTTCGCAGGTGCACAGGCACCTCGGTATCACCGTACTCTTTCGCCGCCGCTCTTGCGGCTTTAAATGCCGTGTATACGGCATTACTTTTAGCGGCACATGCCAAATAAACAACGGCTTGAGCAATCGCCCGCTCGCCTTCAGCGGCCCCAACCCGAGTATAACAATCCCAAGCACTCACTGCGATTTGCATGGCCCTAGGATCCGCATTACCAATGTCTTCAGAGGCAATCGCCAAACAGCGTCTCGCCACCGCTAAAGGATCCCCACTGGCTTCTAAAATTCGACAATACCAAAATAAGGCTGCATCGGGAGATGAGCCCCGAATAGATTTATGCAAGGCAGACAATAAATCGTAATATTTGTCTCCTCCCTTATCGATATGGCTATAACGTTCGCCAGCCACCTGCTTTAACAAATCAAAACAAAGCTGTTTACCGCTACTACTAACTTCCGCTAATTCAGCCATCATTTCCAGCAAGTTTAAAGCTCGACGAGCATCACCACTGACTAACTCTGCTAGCGCTTCTAACACCCCTGATTCAAACTGCAAATTCTGCTGTTTTAAAATTTCATCATCACGAATCGCGCGTTCCAGTAGCTGCAAAATCGCCGAACTATCTAAAGACCGTAGCACGTAGGTTTTAGCCCGAGACAACAAGGCATTGTTCAGTTCAAAGGAAGGATTTTCGGTAGTCGCACCAATAAAAATTACCGTCCCATTTTCTACATAAGGTAAAAACGCATCTTGTTGACTTTTGTTAAAGCGATGCACTTCATCAACAAATAAGATCGTCCGTCGGCTCACTTGCTGATTTTGCTGCGCGCGCTCTATAGCCGCTCTCACCTCTTTGATACCGCCAGTTACAGCCGAGATTTTTTCAACTTCTGCATCCGCATAATATGCGGCCAACTCAGCGATAGTGGTTTTTCCTGTGCCAGGTGGCCCCCACAAGATCATCGAGTGTAGCTGACCTGAAGCTATCGCTTTATACAGCGGCTGCTCTTTAGCCAAAATATGCTTTTGACCCACATAATGAGCCAGCTCAGTAGGGCGCATCCGCGCCGCCAAAGGTCTAAAATCGGCGTCGAAGTTTAACTCAAAACTCATTAACGTTGGTCATCAATCATAGTATTGCTGGGAATGTCGAAGTGAAACAAACGGTCACTCAACTTAGGGTTCGCCTTAAAGGCTTGCAGGCTAAACTCACTTCGCTGGCCAGTACTTTCAATAAGATCAAAGCGAGCAATACTATTATCAGCATTGAGCTTCACCCAAAATGCTGCTTGTAGAGGATCGCGTTTAGATTTTACCAAGTAACCCTGATCAACCTTTTCAACTTGGTATTGCTGCCAACTCTCGTTACGGTCATCGGCCAACAAAATGAATGGTGACTGACGGATCGCTTCACCAGCACTCATAATTGTCACTTGCTCAACGAATGGACTGTAATACCAAATGGTCGTACCATCAGAAACAATCATGTCTTGTTCTGGGGCAACCTGTTGCCAATTTAATTTGGCAGGACGCGCTAAACTAAGCTTGCCTTCGGCTTGATGAATTTGACTACCATCAGCATCCAGCACCGTTTGCTTAAACTCGGCTTGGAAACTACTTAACGTCGACAAATGTTGCTTCAATTCGGTTGCCGCATCATTCGCCAATGCAACAGAGGATAAACACAACGCCACAATCACTGTACCCAGTTTTTTCATAAATAATTCTTCTTAATCAATTCTTACCGGTGGGGGCGCAAGTACTTCACGATTACCATTGTGTCCAGGCGCACTGACAATACCCTGCACTTCCATTTGTTCAACGATCCGCGCTGCACGGTTATAACCTATCTTAAATTTACGTTGTACGCCCGACACCGAGCCTCTGCGCGTTTCTGTCACATGCATCACCGCTTGATCAAACAAGGTATCAAGCTCTTCATCTGAATCAGCGACTTCCCCGGGGAGCATTGCATCCGGTCCAGCTTCACCATTCAAAATTTCATCGATGTAGTTTGGTTCACCACGCGCCTTCCAAGCGGAAACCACCGCATGTACTTCATGGTCATCGACAAACGCACCATGCACACGCGTAGGGACTCCAGTACCTGCTGGTAGATAGAGCATATCGCCCATCCCGAGTAACGTTTCTGCTCCCTGTTGGTCAAGAATGGTTCGAGAATCAATACGACTCGAAACTTGAAAAGCCATTCGTGTTGGGATATTCGCTTTAATTAGACCAGTAATCACATCCACCGAAGGACGTTGAGTCGCTAATATTAAATGGATACCCGCCGCCCGCGCTTTTTGGGCAATTCGAGCAATCAGTTCTTCTACTTTTTTACCAACAATCATCATCATGTCGGCAAATTCATCAATCACGACCACGATATGCGGCAGCTTTTCTAATAAGGGCGCCGTTTCGTCCATACTATCACCAGGTTTCCACAACGGATCAATGATCGGGTTTCCTGAATTGATGGCATCAACAACTTTCTGGTTGAAACCCTTAAGATTACGTACGCCCATAGCCGACATCAGCTTATAACGGCGTTCCATTTCTCCAACACACCAACGCAGTGCATTGGCCGCTTCTTTCATATCTGTCACAACTTCTGAGAGCAGATGCGGGATCCCTTCATAGACCGACAACTCCAGCATTTTAGGATCGATCATAATCAAACGAACATCGTCTGGTGTCGACTTATACAACAAGCTAACGATCATCACGTTAACCCCAACCGATTTACCAGAACCAGTGGTTCCCGCAACTAACAGGTGCGGCATCTTAGCCAAATCAACCACCACTGGTTGGCCCGCAATATCCTTGCCTAGTACCATCGTTAACGGAGATTTAGATTGATGGAATACGCTGCTATCAACCACTTCACTCAAATAAACAATTTCTCGATAACGATTGGGGAGCTCCAAACCAATCACCGACTTGCCGGGAATCACCTCCACGACTCGTACGCTAATGGCCGACAAGGCTCGGGCTAAGTCTTTAGACAAGTTGGTGATTTTACTCACCTTAACCCCCGGCGCCAAATCCAACTCGAAACGGGTAATCACCGGTCCTGGATGCACAGCCACAACGCTTGCTTGAATATTGAAATCCAGCAGTTTAGCTTCCACCAGCCGCGATACTTGATCTAATTCTTCTGCGGAAATTGGATTCTGTTTCTTGTCGGGCCTATCTAACAAGTTCATATCAGGCAATGGGCTTAAACGAGGCTGAGCGGGTTTAGACTTAACCACCTCAGCAGCCGTGGAAGGTTGATTGGTCATTGGCTGACTTGATTCAGTAAAAGGAATTTCTGGCATCGGCTCTGGGGGGCTCTGATCCAGGATAACACTCGGAGGGTCAACGGCTTCAGCTTCATAAGCAAACTCCACTTCTGCTTTAGCTTGGCTCAATTGCTCCTCGAAATCATCATCAAGATTAAAATGTGGCTCAACAGCGTGTAAAGATCCCTCGGTGACGGTGTCCAATGGCTCTTCAAAGCTCTCTTGCTGGGCAGTTTCACTGTCATCGAGAGGGTTAATAGCAGCTTCTTCTAGCTCTGGTTTACGCAAAGGCGCTTGATAAGTCTCATTGGTCGATTCATCCGCGGCAAGCCGTGATTGTTTGCGACCGCTAATTCGTTTCGGTAAATGAATCAGATTGGTAAACACTGAGCCTAAGCCCTCACCCAACAACTCAACAAACTGAACCCATGAAACACCTGTAAACAAGGTAATACTACCCGCAAATACGGCCAATAAAATAATGCTAGTACCCAATAAACCGAAGGTCGGGATCATTAACTGAGTGAAAATATCTCCCACTAAGCCTCCTGATGAAAAATAATAAAAATCGTCAATATGAATGCTCGCTAAGGTCGTTAAGCTGGCGAAAGTGAAAATGAAACCAATAAGGCGTAAGCCTAAAGTAAAAAAATCAACTTGGGCTATCGGACAGGGCCGCCAGAATAGCGCCCATGCTAAAAAGCCACAAACCAAAGGTACGCTATAGGCAATGAATCCAAAACTAAACAGCAGTAAGTCAGCAAACCATGCACCGGAGCTTCCCGCGGCATTGGCAATGCTTTGTTGAATAGCCGTTTGCGACCAACTTGGATCACTTGGGTCAAAGCTTAACAAGGCGACCATTAGGTATACTCCTAGCGCCCCCATAGCAATTGCGCCTACTTCGGCAATTCGGGCAAAACCAGACAATCTATTGTCTGTCATATCTGTCACAAGCGTTCCCTTGAGCTAATACCAACTTAAATAATACTCGAATCATTTTAACAGTTAAAAATCGATAATCACGGCTTTAAACATCGGACAATTGAACTCTCCGCTCACTTCCATCTCAGCCTTATCCTTATTGGTTTCGCGAACCATTTTGTTGACCATCGGCTTATCCTGAAGGATATAAATAAATCCAATTAAAATTTATCTTTGACTAAAAAACAAAACAAGCGGCTAAGCCGCTTGTTTTACTTTACCAAAAATGAATTGGAGGGGGAAACCGCTCGCTTAGTTTTTAATGACTAATCGATTGCTTTGCTTCACTTCTTCCATCACAACATAGGTACGGGTGTCGTTAACACCAGGTAAACGCAATAAGGTTTCACCTAACAACTTACGATAAGCGGACATGTCAGCTACACGTGTTTTCAATAGATAATCGAAATCGCCTGAGACCAAATGACACTCTTGGATTTCTTCAAGTTGTTGTACCGCATGGTTAAACTGTTCAAACACATCCGGAGCGCCACGATTCAAGGTGATTTCAACAAACACTAGCAGCGAGGCGTCTAAGTATTGTGGATTCAGAATTGCTGTATAACCGCAAATATAACCTTGACGCTCTAAACGTCGAACTCTTTCTAAACAAGGCGTAGGGCTTAATCCTACACGTTTCGACAATTCCACATTTGATATGCGGCCATCTTTTTGCAACTCATTAAGTATGTTGCGATCAATACGATCCAGTTCCTTCATTGGTCGACCTTTTGCTTCCATTAGTGGTAATACGTTTATTGTCCCTAAATATCTAAGTTATACCTGACTGTTTATGCATTAAAACTGGCAGTCATTGCATATGTTATGTGTTTATCCATTCCCACATAAATAAGTCATTACAACCAAGATACGGAGCTAAAACCCAAGTGAACAGACTTTTTTAAACTTTTGTTTTACGCCCGAGCATTATTTATTCCACAAAATTCACCGACTATCAAGTAAAAAGCCGAATTAATAGCTAGATAAATACGCATATCCATATAAAGTTTTATTATTTGCTGGAATTATATAAGCCGATTATGCTGCATCCATGAAAATATAGCTTTGCGTCCAACAGCATATTTTACGTAATTAGCGCTTGATATTGAGATTTACACCCTCATATTTTAAGCAAGAACTATAAGGAATGATAACCACCATGAGTAATGCGAATCACCACCAACTAATTATTCTTGGCTCCGGCCCAGCCGGTTACACCGCTGCCGTATATGCAGCGAGAGCCAATCTCAATCCGGTGCTTATTACTGGGATCCAACAAGGCGGTCAACTGACAACCACCACCGAAGTTGAAAACTGGCCTGGAGATGCAGAAGGTTTGACCGGACCAGTGTTGATGGAACGGATGCAAGCGCATGCAGAAAAATTTGATACGGAAATTATTTTTGACCATATCAATCAAGTGGATTTTCAAACAAAGCCTTATAAATTGAAAGGCGACAATCAACAATACACTTGTGACTCGCTCATCATCGCCACAGGGGCTTCTGCCAAATACCTTGGCCTTCCCTCCGAAGAAGCCTTTAAAGGTAAAGGCGTGTCTGCTTGTGCCACTTGTGATGGCTTTTTCTATCGTAATCAAAAGGTCGCTGTAGTGGGGGGGGGAAACACGGCTGTTGAAGAGGCACTCTATCTAGCGAATATTGCCTCTGAAGTGCATCTTATTCATCGCCGTGAAGAATTTCGTAGTGAAAAAATCCTCACCAAGCGTTTAATGGATAAAGTAAACAATGGCAACATTGTGTTACACCTCAATCAAACCCTAGATGAAGTATTGGGTGACGAGATGGGCGTGACTCATGTTCGTACCAAGCAAGTTCAAGATGGCAGTACCCAAGACATCGAAGTCATGGGCGCCTTCATCGCCATTGGCCATCAACCCAATACAGGCATTTTTGAGGGTCAATTGGCAATGAAAGACGGTTATCTCAAAATTCAGTCTGGCACCGAAGGAAATGCCACTCAAACCAGCATTCCGGGAATTTTTGCGGCTGGTGATGTCGCTGACCACGTCTATCGTCAAGCGATTACCTCTGCAGGCGCAGGCTGTATGGCGGCCTTAGATGCTGAGCGTTACTTAGATAGCTTACACGACTAAGCACTAGTTTATTCTCGCGACACCTTAAATTTAAAGCCGATAATCTTATCGGCTTTTTCATTTTGCCTTTTAAATCAAGTTTCTTGATAATCAACCACAAATCACTTCAGATAAAAAGAAACTTGTGCAGGCCATATTACTTGACACCGATAGCCCCTTTCCCGCAGTTAACCTTGCTTTAGATGATCCCAATGGCTTGTTAGCTATCGGTGCGGATCTAAACCCAACACGATTAATTTCGGCCTATCACCATGGTATTTTCCCTTGGTTTAATGAGGACCAACCCGTGTTATGGTGGAGTCCAGACCCGCGAATTGGCCTAAATTTATCAATGCATACCATCAATAAAAGTATGCGAAAATTCATCCGTAAAACCCCCTTACGAGTCACAATCAACACCAGTTTTGAAGCGGTGATTCGCAACTGTGCAGCGCTACGCGCCAATGAAACATGGATAAACCCCAACATGATAGAGGCTTATCTTAAACTTCATCAATTAGGACATGCTCACTCGGTTGAAGTGTGGCATCAACAACATTTGGTGGGTGGTTTATATGGCATCGCTGTCGGCAGTATGTTTTGCGGCGAATCAATGTTTCATCTAGAGAGTAACGCCTCCAAGCTGGCCTTTCATTTATTTTGCTACCATTTTAAATATTGGGGCGGCAGTTATATTGATGGACAGGTTGAAAATTCCCATTTACTTAGCCTCGGAATGCAAAACCTACCGCGGGCACAATTTATAACCAAGCTCAACCTAGCAAAATTGGACCAAATCAGTTCACAGTGCTGGTACCCGCAGGAACTAAAGCAATGCAATTACCCTTAGGTCTAAGCCAAGTAACGCCCTGCCCCTATTTAGCTGAACAACAAGAACAGCTATGTTTTGCGCTTTGTTCTAAACCAGAAAAGCAAGCCTATTACCCACAGCTCATTGAATTAGGTTTTAGGCGTAGCGGGCAAGAGCTGTATCGACCCCATTGCAGCGGCTGCCAGGCCTGTCAGTCCCTAAGGGTCGATGTGAATGCCTTTATACCATCACGCTCCCAAAAACGCGTCCTGAGCAAAACCAAAGATCTTCAGCTGGTATGGAGTAAACATTTAAGTAATCTTGATTACTGCTTATTTGAGCGTTACATCGAAGCGCGCCATCGTGACGGTAGCATGTACCCCACCAGCGAAGCCGCATTCCATCAATTTTTAAGCTGTGATTGGGCAGACACCCAATACTTACGTCTATATCAAGGCGACAGATTGCTTGCATTATGTGTAACCGATGTTTTCACTAATGGTTTGAGTGCCGTTTACACGTTTTTCGAACCCGAGCTGGCGAGCTTATCGCTCGGCTCTTTGGCTGTATTAAAACAAATTGAGCAAGCAAAACAACAAAAACGCAGATGGCTTTACCTTGGATACCAAGTGGATGATTGCAGAAAAATGAGCTACAAACAAAATTATACCCCGCATCAACGCTTTATTAATGATAAATGGCAATAGTTTTGGAGGATAAACTTTACACAAGGCGCTAAATCTGGCATTCTCCCAGCGTTTTTATAAGTGCGTGTCAAACAGAGGACTCAATGGCGAAAGAAGACAATATTGAAATGCAAGGCACAGTGTTAGACACCTTGCCTAACACAATGTTCCGTGTAGAACTAGAAAACGGACATGTTGTTACTGCCCATATTTCTGGCAAAATGCGTAAGAACTACATCCGCATTCTTACCGGGGATAAAGTTACGGTTCAATTAACACCGTACGACTTGTCAAAAGGGCGCATTGTTTTCCGCGCGCGCTAAACCGCTAATTACTCAGAGCAAGTAATTATTAAAAAAGCCAGCATTTAGCTGGCTTTTTTGCCTTCAACTCATTCAGACTATACCTCTGCAACCACATCTTCATATTGAAAATCTAATTGGCCATCTTTCATGGCAATATCAACATGCCCTCCATGATTAAGACGTCCAAATAAGATCTCATTTGCCAAGGGTTTGCGTAGCTGTTCGCGAATCACTCTTGCCATTGGTCGAGCGCCCATTGATTTATCGTAGCCCTGCTCCGCCAACCACAAACGAGCTTCTGTATTCACCTCCATTGAGACACCATTCGCGTCTAACTGCGCTTGTAGTTCAACAATAAACTTATCGACAACCTGTTCAATAATTTGTTCATCCAAGTGATTAAACCAAATGATATTATCTAAGCGGTTTCTAAACTCAGGCGCAAATATCCGATTAATTTCGGCCATGGCATCGAAGCTAAGATCTTGTTCTTTAAAACCAATACTTGAGCGATGGGTTTCTTTAACACCTGCGTTACTGGTCATAACCAAGATAACATTGCGGAAATCAGCATGACGCCCGTTATTGTCGGTTAAAGTACCGTGATCCATGACTTGCAATAGCAAATTAAACACATCTTCATGCGCCTTTTCGATTTCATCCAACAAGATCACACAGTGAGGATGTTTAAATACTGCGTCAGTTAATAAACCACCTTGATCAAAGCCGACATAACCAGGAGGCGCACCAATCAATCGGGATACCGCATGCCGCTCCATATATTCGGACATATCAAAACGAATTAATTCAACCCCAAGAGCCTTTGCTAACTGCTGAGTAACTTCGGTTTTACCAACCCCAGTCGGCCCGGCAAATAAGAATGAGCCAACTGGTTTTTGCTCTGCCCCTAAACCGGAGCGATTAAGGCGAATTGCATCGACCAATACATCAATCGCAGGGTTTTGACCAAATACCACCATCTTCAAGGTTTCGTTTAAATTTCGGAGTACTTCTCGATCGGATGAAGAAACTTTCGCCTCAGGGATCCGAGCGATTTTGGCCACAATGGCCTCAATATCACCGGCACCAATGGTTTTTTTACGTTTACTCACCGGCAACATACGCATACTCGCGCCAGCCTCGTCGATAACATCAATTGCTTTATCGGGTAAGTGACGCTCATTAATGTACTTAGCCGCTAATTCTGCCGCGCTACGCATCGCTTGCTTGGTATAACGAACCTCATGATGCGCTTCATAACGACTTTTCAAGCCCATCAAGATTTTGGTTGTATCCTCAACGGTAGGTTCAACCACATCTATTTTCTGGAAACGTCGCGCTAAGGCGCGATCTTTTTCAAAAATCTGATTATATTCTTGGTACGTTGTAGAACCCACACAACGTAACAAACCATTACTAAGCAATGGCTTAATCAGATTAGCTGCGTCCAACTGCCCACCAGATGCAGCTCCAGCGCCAATAATGGTATGAATTTCATCAATGAACAAAATCGCATTCTCGGCGTTCTCGAGTTGCTTCAATAAGGACTTAAAGCGTTTTTCGAAATCCCCCCGATATTTAGTTCCTGCCAATAAAGAACCGATATCTAAAGAATAAATGGTGGCATCTTTAATAACATCAGGCACATCTTCATGTACAATTCGATAAGCCAAGCCTTCGGCGATTGCTGTTTTACCCACGCCAGCTTCCCCCACTAACAGCGGGTTATTTTTACGACGACGACATAACACTTGAATAGTTCGAGATAACTCCTGATCACGACCAATCAGTGGATCAATTTTACCTTTTAGCACCAACTGATTGAGGTTGCTGGCAAAATTTTCTAGCTGTTTGCTTTCCTCCGATTGAAGGTCACTCTCAACAGCTCCCTGCTCTGCATCAGATTCATCTTCTTTACGGATCCCGTGAGAGATATAATTAACCACATCAAGTCGGCTAATATCAGCTTTTTTCAGAAAATAAACCGCCTGACTCTCTTGCTCACTAAAAATAGCGACCAAAACATTAGCACCACTAACTTCACTATTCCCAGAAGATTGCACATGAAAAACAGCACGCTGTAAAACACGTTGAAATCCTAAAGTAGGCTGAGTTTCACGCTCACTATCATCTTCTGAAATAACAGGCGTTGTTTGTTCAATAAAGCTACTCAATTCTTGAGTCAATTGGTTAAGATTAGCGCCACAAGCCACTAAAGCTTCTTTTGCTGAGGCATTTTCTAATAAACCCAACAACAGATGTTCAACGGTCATAAATTCATGTTGTTGTTGTCTTGCTTCTTTAAATGCTTGATTTAAAGTTTGTTCCAACTCTTTGTTTAGCATGCATAGGCCCCCTACAGACAATCAATACTACTTAGCTATGCTTTCTCCATGGAACACATCAGAGGATGGTCATTTTGCTTTGCATAACGATTTACTTGGGCAGCTTTGGTTTCAGCTACTTCTGCCGTAAAAATCCCACAAACTCCTTTTCCTTTATAATGAATGGTTAACATCACTTGAGTTGCTTGGTCTAAATCCATATTAAAATACAACTGCAACACTTCGATAACAAACTCCATTGGAGTATAGTCATCATTATTCAAAACCACCTTATACATTGGTGGTGGTTCGGTAACACTTTTGGCTTCTTTGGTTATTTCTTCAACATCCAGCCAGTCAGATAATTTGGTCATATGAAACTATAGTCTTAAAAATGCGTCTCTGTTTTCAACATAACTGCTTTGAGTTAACAACGCTAGTAGAAAAACTCATTGAAAACTTGACTGTAGTAAATATTTTACTAGATTGTTACACAGCTGACTTGAAAAAGTGTCGCAATTGACCAATCAAGTGAGTCTGGTAGGTAAATTTTATAGGGAAATGTCGTATGCCAAGCGGAACAGTTAAATGGTTTAACAACGCAAAAGGATTTGGTTTTATTTGCCCGGATACAGGCGGTGAAGATATCTTTGCCCACTATTCGACAATTCAAATGGAAGGTTACCGCACGCTAAAAGCTGGTCAACCCGTTCAATTTGAAACACAACAGGGACCAAAGGGTAGTCACGCGGTAAGCATCGTATTCGATGAGAGTCAAAACTAAAACCGCGCCAAGCCAAGAAAAAAACAAATGCCAGTCATCTAGACTGGCATTTTATTTTGCGCTAACAAATATATGATTATTTGCTGATCTCACAAAAAAGGCCAACAACCGATGCAGGCCTTTATATATACTGTGTTAAATCAACGTTTAGCGAAGATCATCGATGATCGCATTGAAGCTAAGACTTGGACGCATCGCGGCAGATGCTTTGTCAGTATCTGGTAAGTAATAACCATCAAGGTCTACACCTGATCCTTGTACTGAGTTTAACTGTCCAATAATCACAGATTCATTGATAGTCAACTTATCGGCAAGTTCTGAGAACGTAGCCTTTAGCGAAGGATCGGTATCTTGTTCAGCTAAACATTGAGCCCAATATAAACTCAGATAGAAATGACTGCCTCGGTTATCTAACTCTTTCACCTTACGTGATGGTGATTTATTTTTATCCAAGAAGATACCGGTGGCCTTGTCTAAGGTACTCGCCAATACGCTCGCCTTAGCATTGTCACTCACTTGGCCTAAATGCTCCAGTGACGCCGACAGAGCAAGAAACTCACCCAGAGAATCCCAACGTAGGTGATTTTCTTTGGTAAACTGTTGCACATGCTTCGGTGCCGAACCACCAGCCCCAGTTTCAAATAATCCGCCACCATTCATTAAGGGCACGATTGACAACATTTTGGCAGAAGTACCTAATTCAAGGATCGGGAACAAATCCGTTAAGTAATCACGCAACACATTACCAGTCACCGAAATAGTATCTAAGCCCTGCTTCACTCGTTCTAATGAATACAAGGTTGCTTCATCAGGAGACATGATTTGAATATCCAAACCACTCACATCATGCTCAGTTAGGTAGGTTTCAACCTTGGCAATCAGTTGAGCATCGTGAGCACGAGCACTATCTAACCAGAAAATTGCCGGCGTATTGGTTAAACGAGCACGATTAACCGCCAGTTTCACCCAATCACGAATGGGCGCATCTTTCACCTGACACATTCTGAAGATATCACCTTGATTGACCACTTGGCTCAGCAAGACTGTCCCATCATCGCTGACCACCTCAACCTTACCGCTAGCAGGAACCACGAAAGTCTTATCGTGCGAGCCATATTCTTCAGCTTTTTGTGCCATCAAGCCCACGTTAGCAACCGAGCCCATGGTGGTCGGATTGAATGCACCATGTTGTTTACAAAAATCGATAGTTTGCTGATAAATACCGGCATAACAACGATCAGGAATAACTGCTTTAGTATCTTGCTGCTGACCTTCGCTATTCCACATTTGACCAGAAGCGCGGATCATGGCTGGCATCGACGCATCAATAATCACATCACTTGGTACATGAAGGTTGGTAATCCCCTTATCCGAGTCAACCATCGCTAAGCTAGGACGCTGTGCGTACACCGCAGCGATAGCCGCTTCTATCTCGGCCTGTTGAGTACTATCTAAGTTTTTGATTTTTGCGTAAACGTCGCCTAACCCATTACTAACATCGACGCCCAACTCGTCAAATAATTCACCATATTTAGCAAATACGTCTTTAAAGAATACTTTCACCACGTGACCAAAAATAATTGGATCAGAAACCTTCATCATGGTGGCTTTCATATGCAATGAAAACAGTACGCCTTTCGCTTTAGCATCTTCAATTTCAGCTTCAATGAAAGAAGCGAGTTCGGCAACATTGAGCGCGGCGGCATCAATCACTTCACCCTCGAGTACCGGAAAAGCATCTTTCAAAACAAGCGCTTCACCCGCATCTGTTTTCAATTGAATAGACACCGAACCGGCTTGCTTAATGGTGGTAGACACTTCGCTACCATAGAAATCCCCTTGGCTCATGCTCGCCACATGGCTTAAGGAGTCTTTTGCCCACGCGCCCATCGAATGCGGGTTGTTACGTGCGTATTGTTTCACCGAGCCCGGTGCTCTGCGGTCAGAGTTCCCTTCACGTAATACTGGATTAACCGCACTGCCTTTCACTTTGTCGTATTTAGCTTTAGCAGTTAGTTGCTGCTCATTGCTTGGCTCTTCAGGGTAATCGGGCAAATCGTAACCTTGCGCCTGAAGCTCTTTTATCGCCGCTTTTAACTGCGGGAGCGAAGCACTAATATTGGGCAATTTAATGATATTGGCTTCTGGTTGGTTCGCCAACTCGCCTAATTCAGCCAAGGCATCAGAAGTCTGTTGTTGTTCAGTTAAGCACTCTGGGAAGCTAGCAATAATACGAGCAGCTAAAGAAATATCACGAGTTTCAACGAGCACACCAGCGGCGTTGGTAAACGCTTGTACTATAGGTAATAGTGAGTAAGTGGCTAAGGCTGGCGCTTCGTCCGTTAAGGTATAAATAATCTTTGACGTCATGTCGATCCCTAAAGTTGTGGTTGCTTTCACCGCGGCTATCACTGGTTAATCGCTCTAGTCCGCGCGCTAGTTAACAGTGACCAACAACATACGATAATCTCGCAGCTGTGGGCTAACCGGCCGATAATTCGGAAAAAATAATAAACCATTTACAAACGCATTAACATTGTTTTGCTAGTGGTCGTTCCAATAGCTGTTACAATTGCCCTATGAAAAATACCAATCCCGCGTCTAAGCCACGCCGTTTCAAACGAAAGGTTGACTCAAAATCAACAAAAACCTTAAACGGGCCGCGCCGTTTAGTGCTATTTAACAAACCCTTTGATGTATTAAGCCAATTTACCGATGGGCAAGGCCGACCCACTTTAAAAGACTATATTGACATCCCCGATATTTACGCTGCGGGTCGCTTAGATAGAGACAGTGAAGGCTTATTGCTACTCACCAACGATGGCAAACTGCAGCACCAGTTGGCAGATCCCAAAAATAAAACCAATAAAACCTATTGGGTACAGGTAGAAGGCTCCCCCTCTGAGAAGGACTTAGATAGACTAAGGAAAGGTATCCATCTAAAAGATGGGGCCTGTCGACCGGCCAAGGTCAAGCTCATTAACGAGCCAGATTTATGGCCACGTAATCCACCGGTAAGAAAACGCTTAACGATTCCGACGACATGGTTAAGCATGACGATTCAAGAAGGCCGTAATCGGCAGGTTCGGAGAATGACCGCAGCAATCGGTTTTCCAACTTTACGCTTGATTCGCTATCAAATTGGTCGCTATACCTTGGCAGGAATAAATAACGGCGAATACCAGCAGCTAATTGATGAGCAAATAGCTTAGCTAGACTGGCGAAATGCTGTTTTCATCACAGAATTTCTGGTAGAATTTGCCGCAAATTTTTCCCAAAGATTTAACATGAATTCAAACAACACTAAAAAAGTGATTGTCGGTATGTCCGGCGGTGTCGACTCTTCCGTTTCAGCCTACTTGCTGCTTGAACAAGGCTACCAAGTTGAAGGCTTGTTTATGAAAAATTGGGAAGAAGACGACAACAGTGAGTATTGCGCGGCGGCAGAAGATTTAGCCGACGCTCAAGCAGTCTGCGACAGATTAGGCATTAAACTTCACACGATTAATTTTGCCGCGGAATATTGGGACAATGTATTTGAACATTTTCTCGAAGAGTACAAGGCTGGCCGAACCCCCAACCCTGATATCATGTGTAACAAGGAAATTAAGTTTAAAGCCTTTCTGGAATTTGCCGCCGAAGAATTGGCCGCCGATTACATCGCCACCGGCCATTATGTACAGCGACGCTTTCAAGATGGACATTGGCAAATGTTAAGAGGCTTAGACAGCAATAAAGATCAAAGCTATTTTTTGTATACCCTAGAAGAAAAGCACATTGCCCAAACACTATTTCCGGTTGGTGAGATAGAAAAACCTGAAGTACGACGCATTGCCGAACAACAAGGTTTAATCACAGCCAGCAAAAAAGATTCAACCGGGATCTGCTTTATCGGTGAACGTAAATTTACTGATTTTCTATCGCAATACTTGCCCGCTCAACCGGGAGACATTGAAACCTGTGAAGGTAAAGTCATTGGCACCCATCAGGGCTTGATGTATCACACCTTAGGCCAACGAAAAGGCTTAGGCATTGGTGGCACTAAAGATGGTGATGAGAATCCTTGGTACACCGTTGATAAAGACATTGAACGTAATGTCTTGATCGTTGGACAAGGTCATGACCACCCACGCCTTAAATCCAAAGCCTTAATTGCCGGGCAAATACACTGGGTCGATCGTCTGCCTCTCACCGAAGAGCTTCGCTGCAGCGTTAAAATTCGCTATCGACAAATAGATGTGCCCTGCACCCTCAAACCGATCAGTGACGATGAAATAGAAGTGTGGTTTGATGAACCGCAAATTGCTGTGACGCCCGGACAATCGGCGGTCTTCTATCTCGATGAGGTCTGTTTAGGCGGAGCGATTATTGAACATAAAATTGGCCTATAACAACCATGAGTAGTCAACTATCTAACCGAGTGATTGCCTTTGCTGGAATTTGCCAAGCCGCCAAGTTAGTTCAAGATGTGGCGCGCACCAGTAGCTGCGAAGAAGCCGACTTAAGTACCAGTTTAAAAAGCATTTTGGTGACCGATCCTCAACAAACAATTGAAGTCTTCGGCGACCTAAGCCAAATTAAGCTGGGCTTAAGCGTGATGAATGCCCAATTGAATAGCTCACAACAACAACGTAACTCTGAGATCACTCGCTATCTCGTGAGTATGCTCGCTCTAGAACGACGTCTGCAAAAGCGTCCTGACCTAATGCATATGATGGGAGAGCGGATCAGTCAACTTGATCGCCAACTACAACATTTTAGCTTGCTTGAGCAACAGGTATTGGGCGGCATTGCTGATATTTATAGCGATATTATTAGCCCCTTAGGTCCGCGGATCCAAGTCGCAGGGAACGTTAGTTACCTGCAACAGCCAGTTGTACAACACAAAGTTCGCGCTTTATTACTGGCAGGCATTCGCGCTTGTGTATTATGGCGTCAACTGGGCGGTCAACGTCGCCAACTTATATTTTCACGAAAAAAATATTTACAGCAAACCACACAACTTTTAAACACCATTGATTAGTTAATTTAGGAGATCACCATGGAACTGTCTACCTTGACAGCCATTTCCCCGATAGATGGACGCTACGGGGACAAAACTCTTGAACTGCGCAGTATTTTCAGCGAATTTGGCTTAGTAAAATACCGAGTACGAGTAGAAATTCGCTGGCTACAAAAGCTAGCGGCGCAGCAGAATATTGCTGAAGTACCTGCTTTTTCTCAACAAGCTATCGCGTTTTTAGAGCAAATAAACGACAATTTTAGTGAAGCTGATGCTGCTCGCGTAAAAGAAATCGAACGCACCACTAATCATGATGTGAAAGCCGTTGAGTACTTTTTAAAAGAAAAAGTGGCAGCGAATACGGAGCTAAATGCGGTTTCTGAATTCATTCACTTTGCTTGTACTTCAGAAGACATTAATAACTTATCTCACGCGCTGATGCTCAGTGAAGCGCGCCGCGAGGTCCTCGTCCCCTATTTACAACAGCTAATTGATGCCATTACTTCCCTAGCCAAGGAACTACGCGATACGCCTTTACTATCACGCACTCACGGCCAACCCGCGTCGCCTTCCACCATGGGTAAAGAAATGGCTAACGTGGTAGCGCGTTTACGTCGCCAGTTAAAGCAGATCGAAGCTGTCGAGATTTTGGGGAAAATCAACGGCGCGGTGGGTAACTACAACGCGCACGTATCGGCCTACCCAGAAGTCGACTGGCATCAATTTTCGGAAGAGTTTGTCACCAGTTTGGGGATCCAGTGGAACCCCTACACCACTCAAATTGAACCTCATGATTACATCGCCGAACTTTATGATGCAATTGCCCGTTTCAACACCATCTTGTTAGATTTCGACCGCGATATCTGGGGTTACATTTGTCTTGGCCATTTCAAGCAAAAAACCATTGCCGGTGAAATTGGCTCGTCTACCATGCCACACAAAGTGAATCCGATAGATTTTGAAAACTCAGAAGGTAACCTAGGCATTGCGAACGCTTTATTTGGTCATTTAGCGGCCAAACTACCAGTTTCACGCTGGCAGCGTGACCTCACCGACTCAACGGTTTTACGTAACCTTGGAGTAGCAATGGCTTACTCGTTAATTGCTTACCAAGCGACCCTTAAAGGCGTGAGTAAGTTGCAAATTAACGAAGCTAACCTACTCAGTGATCTAGACCATAACTGGGAAGTATTAGCCGAACCAGTACAAACGGTAATGCGTCGCTACGGCATTGAAAAACCTTACGAGAAGCTCAAAGAATTGACCCGCGGTAAGCGAGTTGACGCAGAAGCGATGCGCGTGTTCATCGATGGTTTAGAGATGCCAGAAGCCGCTAAAGATGAATTGAAAAAGCTCACCCCTGCCAACTACATTGGCGAAGCAGTAAAATTAGTCGACCAATTATAAGTCGCACAACCAGCGTTGGCGAAAAACAACAATAAGGTTCAGTTTTTCGCCAGCTCTCATACAGATACAAAAAAGCAGCCTAGGCTGCTTTTTTTCACTTAGCTATTGGACTTAAACATTTAAACCTTGGCTGTTTAAGTACTCTTCATAAGTACCGTGGAAGTCAACAATCCCCTCGGGTTTCATTTCAATCACGCGAGTCGCAAGGCTTGAGACAAACTCTCGGTCATGACTTACAAAAATCAACGTCCCCGGATAATTTTCCAAGGCCAAGTTTAATGACTCAATGGATTCCATATCCAAGTGGTTAGTCGGCTCGTCCATCACCAAGATATTTGGTTTTTGTAAAATCATTTTACCAAATAACATTCGGCCTTGTTCCCCACCGGAAATCACCTTCACCGATTTATGAATATCATTTTGCGAAAATAATAAGCGTCCTAAAGTACCACGGATCACTTGCTCATCATCCCCTTCTTTACCCCATTGCCACATCCAATCAAGTAAAGTTTTATCGTTTTCAAAATCAGCAGAATGATCCTGAGCATAATAACCAAGCTGGGCATTTTCAGACCACTTTATATCACCGTCAAAGTCAGTATCACCCACTAAACACTTAAGCAAAGTCGTTTTACCAATACCATTCTGGCCAATAACGGCTATGCGTTCACCAACCTCAACCATCAGGTTTAAATCTTTAAACAAATTTTGCTCGTAAGATTTCTCTAAACCTTCAACCTGTAAAGCCAAGCGATGCAACTTTTTCTCTTCTTCAAAGCGAATATATGGGTTTTGACGGCTAGATGGTTTCACTTCAGCTAACTGAATTTTATCTATTTGCTTAGCACGAGAAGTCGCTTGCTTAGATTTGGACGCATTGGCAGAGAAACGGCTCACAAACGTTTTAAGCTCGGCAATTTGTGCTTTCTTCTTGGCATTATCAGATAACATTTGATCGCGAGCCTGAGTGGCTGCAGTCATGTATTCATCGTACGAGCCTGGGAAAGTCCGTAATTCACCGTAATCTAAATCGGCCATATGAGTACAGACACTATTCAAAAAGTGGCGGTCGTGCGAGATGATAATCATGGTACAGTTACGCTCGTTGAGCACACCTTCCAACCAACGAATCGTATTAATATCCAAGTTGTTGGTTGGTTCGTCGAGTAGCATGATATCCGGGTCGCCAAATAGAACTTGAGCCAGCAATACCCGCAATTTCCATCCGGGAGCTACCTCACTCATTGGCCCGTAGTGCTGTTCGATTGGGATACCAACACCGAGCAACAATTCTCCAGCGCGAGCCTCTGCGGTATAACCGTCCATTTCAGCAAATTCGGCTTCTAATTCGGCGGCTCGTATACCATCTTCTTCAGTCATATCAGGATTGGCATAAATCGCATCACGCTCCGATTTCACCGACCATAGCTCTTCATAGCCCATAATCACAGTGTCGATCACTGCGCATTCTTCATAGGCAAACTGATCTTGTTTCAGTTTTCCGATCCGCTCATTGGGATCTTTAGAGACATTTCCCGAACTCGGCTCTAAATCTCCCCCCAAGATCTTCATAAAGGTAGATTTACCGCAGCCATTGGCGCCGATAAGACCGTAGCGATTGCCTTCGCCAAATTTAACTGAAACATTTTCAAACAAAGGCTTAGCGCCAAATTGCATGGTGACATTAGAAGAAGTAAGCAATGTAAAAAATTCCGCTTAGTTAGGTTACGCCGAGCCAATTACACTGCGTAACAAGAGTGCTAAAAGTTTGGTCGCGTATTATGCCACAATTTGTTCAAACACTGCACATATAACGACACGGCTCACAAAAACTTCCGTTGTGAGCGGGATAATTGCTGTTGTTTTAAGCGAACAAATGACTAAAACTCGGCTTTATATGACGGCTTAAGCAATTTCCATTATGCTAAGTTATTACTCGAACATTTAGGACAACCACCATGTCTGCAACTATCGACTCATCTCAACTTGCCACGATTCAACAATATGACAGCGAGCGCCGTTATCAATATTTACTGAAACAAGTGAAAAACCATAATCAACTGTGGATCTTAATCGACCAAGATGGTTGTGTGATGCTGAACTCAGATGAGGAAGACTGCGTTCCGGTATGGCCGAACAAAGAATTTGCCGAGGCCTGGGCCACAGGCGAATGGGAGCATTGTACTGCCGAGGCCATTTCTTTAAATAAATGGCGAAGCCGCTGGACCGAAGGCCTCAGCAGCGACGAATTGTATATCGCGATATTTCCCAACGATCTCGAAGAAGGCCTTATCCTATCGCCCGATGAGTTTGACCAGGCCTTACACAATGCCCGCTAATTGTTAGCTGCAGCCCTTGAATCAATTCACGGCCAGCCTTGTGTGTGTTTCTTGATTAATTCACAAAACATCGCTACATGCTCAGGGCTATCATTTAAAGCTGGAATATATTGATACTGCTTGCCACCAGCATCGAGAAACTCATCTCGCAACTCGCAGGATACTTCTTCAATGGTTTCTAAACAGTCAGCGGCAAACGCTGGAGAAATCACATCCACCGAGGTTACGCCCTGCGCTGCCAATTGACGCAGTAACTGGTCTGTATAGGGTTGGATCCAAGGATCTTTACCAAAACGCGATTGGTAACATAAACGCCACTGGTGCTGTTTTAAACCGAGCGCAGCGGCAACCTTAGCCGCAGTGTCTTCACATTGTTTAGGATATGGGTCACCATTACGCGCGTATCGTTCTGGGATCCCGTGAAATGAAAATAACAATACCTCCGCTCTCTCGCTAACCTCCCAATGCTGCAGAATAGAGTTTGCTAACGCTTGAATATAGGCAGGTTCAGCATAATAGTCTTTAACGGTTCGAAGTTCCGGCAGATTATAGCTATTGGCCAAGGCACGATGATAGGCATCATTGACAGACGCGGTAGTGGATACTGAATATTGTGGATACATCGGTAATAACAATACCTTTTGGTGACCAGATGCGACAACATCGTGTACCACTTGTTCAATGTAAGGTTCGCTATAACTCATTGCCAAGTACACCTCATACTCTGCATTCAGTTTAGCCGCTACTTTTTGTTGAATTTGCTCACTAATAACCTGTAAAGGTGAACCATTTTTCAGCCAGATTTGTTGGTATAACTTAGCGACTCGTCGTGAGCGAAGCGGTAAAATAACGCCATAAAGTAAGGGTAACCATAATAATTTGGGTAAGTTAACGACTCGTTTATCGGCTAAAAAGCGCGCCAGAAATTTTCGCACTGCTCGCGCTGTTGGCTGCTCTGGAGTCCCCAAATTCACCAAAATAACCGCACATTTTAATTCTTTATCTACTTGCGCCATTAAGCTATTCCTCTAGTCATCAGCACTCAGTGTATGGTATTTATGACCATAAAAAAAAGCGGCAAAAGCCGCTTTCTCATCAAGTGTTCGAAATTCAATCAAGTAATTCGACTAATTGCTTGCTAATCGCTTCAACCGACTGGGTGCCGTCTAATTTGAAGTACTTACTGTTACCTTGTTCAGCTTCTTTCCCATAGTAGCTAACCAAAGGTTTAGTTTGCTGATGGTAAATCGCTAAGCGGTCACGAACGATACTTTCTTCGTCATCGGGACGGATCACTAAATCTTCACCGCTGACATCATCTTTACCTTCCACTTTCGGTGGATTATAAACAATATGATACACCCGTCCGCTACCTGGATGAACGCGACGACCACTCATGCGTTTTACGATTTCTTCGTCTGCCACATCAAACTCAAGTACTGCATCAATACTAATCGCTGCTTCTTTCATTGCATCAGCTTGCGGAATGGTGCGAGGAAAACCATCCAAAAGAAAACCTTTTTTGCAGTCGTCTTCCAAAATACGTTCTTTTACTAGGCCGATAATCAGCTCATCAGAGACCAGTTGTCCAGCGTCCATGACTTCTTTGGCTTTAATGCCTAAGGGGGTGCCTGCTTTTACCGCTGCCCGCAGCATGTCACCAGTAGAAATTTGGGGGATGCCGTAACGCTCCATAATAAACTGTGCTTGGGTACCTTTGCCCGCACCAGGTGCGCCTAAAAGAATGATACGCATAATCTGCTATTCCTTGGTCTAGTTTTATCGTGCTTATTTTTAAGAAAAGTGAATTTACACTGCTGAGACAAATACTACAAGTGACTCTCGACTAAAGTTCAGTTTGACGAAGCCTCAAGTAATAGCTTTGTTTATCATGGTACATATTTTGGTCAGCCAATCGATATAATCCGCTAAATTGGACCTCTTCAGTTGTTGCATAACCAACCGAAAAGCTCACCAATGGCTCTCCTCCAAAACTATCTAAGTCAATAAATACCCGGTTATTTTGCTGAGAACGCAAGCGTTTCAATAAAACTTCAGCCATCGTCAATTGAACTCCAGACAGCACCACCGCAAATTCATCGCCACCGATACGAAAATAATTATCGGTGATACCATCACAACATTCGCGCAACACCCTAGCCACCGAGATAATCAGCTGATCGCCTTTTTCATGCCCTTTTTCGTCGTTCATTTTTTTTAAGCCATTCACGTCGATCACAAACAAACCCACCTCGGCATCAAGTTGAGTTTCAAGGGTGAATTGCAATTCATCGAAGGCTTTACGATTGCTAATTCCAGTAAGTGAATCAGTTCGCGCAATCGTATCTAATTCCTCATGTAAACTGCGATTTTCTAAGAAACTACTTAATTCCGTAATAACCAGTAAGAGTCGGTTATAAACTTGTTCACTTAAGCTCGAGTGATTCACTAATAACCACCCCTCTTTTTTAGAGCCACAGCTAATTGCGAATAAATTCACCCATTGCTGTTCAAACTCGATGACGGTTCGCTCCACATTTGGCTTTAAGGCTTCAGATGCTTGCAGCTTTATATCTTCAAAACTCGCCACAGAAACAGATAAACTATCCGTCACTTGGCTATGTTTACCAGATGCTGGGAGGTGTAGTACTATTTCGATATCAGGAAAGCAAGCAGCTAAGGCCAGCAAAGCATCATGCACAATTTGTTTGTTACCCGAGCTGGCTTCTAAAGACCGACGAAATTGAACCAATTGTTGAAAAAAGAAGTGACTTTGGGCCAAATCTGCCATCGATAACTCTAGGTCACGAGTGCGCTCCTCCACTTTAAATTCTAATTGACTATTTAAAGTTTGGACTTCTTCCAAATAGCCCGCACGAAGTTGGTCAATTCTTGCGAGTTCCTTATTTTTATGATTCACCGTTCTGAGCTGTTCACCAATGGTTCGTTTCATTTCAACCAACAGATGTGAGACATCAGCAAACTCCCGAATGCTAAATTTACTACAATTAAACCAATAAGCCTCTTTATCCGTTTCAAAGTCTTTAATAAGCGTGTAAAGCTGACCGAAAGACTTCGCTACAAAGTGAGCAAACAACACCACAATAACCAAAATAATCGCAATCACAATGGTGCTATTCGCGACCCCAGGAGCTATAAAATTTTGTACTCGTGAACTCAAACTTTGTAAACTTTCACCGACCCTAATTTTAAGCCAAACTGCGTTTTGATAACCGCCCCCCGTTAGCACTAAAGCGGCAACATGAAATAACTCGTCCTGTTCAACGGCCACCGAATCATCATCCAAGAGTTCTTGACGGAAGAATATAGCTAAATTTTCATGCGGTTCTAAGCGCTTCTTCGCTGTTTCGATGAATCGATACATGGGGACTACGGCAATCAAGTAGCCTTTTATGCCTATATTTTTTCCGGTATGAATAGGAATCATATGGACGATGCTATGTTGCTTACCGCTACGTTTAACCAAAGCATACTCATCAGCCAAATTCAGCGTCGCCTTCCGTTGACTTGGCCGCTTCTCATGAGCAGGTGGATGAGGCAAGTAATCGAACAGATTATCAGCAGCGGACAGCGTAAGACCATTACCAGCATAGGAAACAACAATTTGACCGTCATTTTTCACCAAATACAAGGATTCAATCAAGGGCGCATCAAGCACAAAATGTTCTAAAAATGAACTTAACTCTTTAGCTGATATGTTGTTATCTAAGCTCTTTAAAATGCGGGGTTGTTCAGACAATAGCCAAAGCTCATTGGTGAGAATTTGGTGACTATGAGATAATTCTGCAGTAATTTGTTTCAGTGAGGCAGCTAAACGACTGTCAACAGATTTATAGGCGAAGTTGTACATTTGCTGGTAAAGCGTAAATGCCAGCACAGCTACCGGTATGATGGCAACTAAGATGAGTAAAATAAAAGTTATAGACCGAAGTCTTATGGTCATTCTTCATGTCCGATTTTACGAGCGTACTGCCGACGAAGCAGGCAACTAATCCAGCACCTAATCAGTCTCAACAAGACAACAACATTTATCAGCTCTACAGTATCACTAGATGGTAGCGAAGTTATCCGTATTTTAGTATCTCAATGACTCGCTCTAAAGCAAATGGTCATTCACACTAACAGATTATAATGGGTTACCGACCATTCCCGATTAACCCTGGTTTGTGTTTCTTGAACACAGATAAATTTTTCACGGTGTGCCATCAACAAAGTTAAATGAATATCAAATACGTTCAAAACCATAATCACGATCAATGCTTGGCGACCATTGCATAGACCAGCAAGCCCATTGGCAACCTACAAAGAGAGATGATAACAGGCGATACTCATCCTAGCTCTTTGTTATTACAGTGAGTGAACTCACTTTGAACAAGCGAATATTTATATGTTCTTAAAACCTTAAAAACAAAAACGCTCGCCATTTAGCGAGCGTTTTTATCCTGCTATCAACTAGCTCAACAGTTGGTTCACACGTTTAATGAACTCTGATGGATTATCTAAACTACCACGTTCGGCTAAAGTTGCTTGATCCAACAACAAGTTCACCCACTCGACAAACTTCTGTTCATCTTGTTCATCAGCAACACGTTTCACTAAGCTGTGCTGAGGGTTTAATTCAAAAATGTATTTTTGCTCGGGTACATCTTGCCCAACAGCTTGCATCAGTTTTTGCATTTGAGTGCTCATATCGTCGTCGTCAACCACAATACAAGAAGGTGTATCGGTTAAACGGTAAGTCAAACGAACATCTTTCACCTTGTCGCCAAGGTTTTCTTTCACTCGAGTCACGAAGCTGGCGTATTCAGTCTCATCTTGCTCTTTCTGCTTCTTGGTTTCTTCATCATCGAGGTCACCAAGATCAAGGTCGCCTTTTGTCACAGAGACCAGCGCTTTACCCTCAGCTTCAGATAAATGACTAATCAACCACTCATCCACACGATCATGCATCAATAAGACTTCAATACCTTTACGTTTAAAGATTTCGAGGTGCGGACTATTCGCTGCTGCGGCGTAACTATCGGCAGTGACGTAATAGATCTTATCTTGCCCTTCCTTCATTCGCTCAATGTATTGAGCAAAGGAAACATCTTGCGTTGCGCTATCAGCGTGGGTAGAAGCAAAGCGTAATAACTTAGCAATTTGTTCTTTATTAGCAAAGTCTTCCGCTGGACCTTCTTTCAATACTTGACCAAATTCCGCCCAGAAACTTTGGTATTTCTCGGCATCGTTTTTCGCCATACGCTCAAGCATGGTGAGTACGCGTTTAGTACATGCGCTACGTAAGTTAGCCGTTGTCTTAGTATCCTGAAGAATTTCACGCGAAACGTTCAATGGTAAATCGTTAGAATCAAGAACCCCCTTCACAAAGCGCAGGTAACTCGGCATAAATTCATCGGCATCATCCATAATGAAGACCCGTTGAACATATAGTTTCAAACCGTGTTGACGCTCGCGATTCCACATATCGAACGGTGCTTTGCTTGGAATATACAGCAAGCTGGTGTAATCCTGCTTTCCTTCAACTTTATTATGAGCCCAGCTAAGTGGGTCGCTAAAGTCATGAGAGATGTGCTTGTAAAACTCGTTGTACTCTTCTGCTGAAATATCGTTTTTAGAACGGGTCCAAAGTGCAGTTGCTTTGTTAATTGCTTCCCACACACCAGGAACCGCCGCGATTTTCTCGCCATCAGGTCCATCACTTTCTGGTTGCTCGTCCTTCCACATTTGTACTGGAATAGAAATATGGTCCGAGTATTTGGTAATAATAGAGCGAACTTTCCAACTATCTAGAAACTCTTGTTCGTCTTCACGTAGATGCAAAATAATGTCGGTACCACGGTTTTGTTTGGTGATATTAGCAACGGTGTAATCACCTTCTCCGCCGCTTTCCCAGCGCACGCCGCTGTCTATATCAGCACCTGCAGCACGGGTTTCAACGGTCACTTTATCTGCCACAATGAAAGCAGAATAAAAACCAACACCAAACTGACCAATTAGTTGAGAATCTTTAGCGCTATCGCCACTCAACTGACCGAAGAACTCTTTAGTGCCTGATTTAGCAATAGTACCAAGATGTTCTATCACTTCATCTCGAGTCATACCGATACCATTATCTGACAAAGTAATTGTCTTGGCATCTTGATCAAAGCTAACACGAACGCATAGCTCGCCGTCATTTTCGTAAAGTGCGTTATTTTCTAGTGCTTTGAAGCGCAGTTTATCTGCGGCATCGGCGGCGTTAGACACTAATTCGCGGAGAAAAATCTCTTTGTTTGAATAGAGGGAGTGGATCATCAATTGAAGTAATTGTTTTACTTCAGTTTGAAAGCCATGAGTTTCTGCATGTGCTGCATCAGTCATCGTTATATTTCCTTGCTTTAAAACATACTACGTCAGTTGATAGACGATATGGGGATGACAAAAATTATTTCAAGCAATCACAGCAAAAAAGTCCGAAGCAAACGGTTTATCCCCGCTATTTGATAACGCCAATCACAAAGTAAAGATAAATAAGTGAATTTGTAGCGGCTATACTTCAACATCGCATGAAAGAGGCAGAAACACCGCACCGCAGTCACCAACCACTAGGGTGCGGGTTAAACCAGCACAATGAGCGAGCAAAGGTGCTGGCTACAAGTTTTATCAATCAGCTTTTGGTAAGAGAAAGTTTCTACCGACAGTCGCGTGACTCAATTGAGTTTCATCTTTCAGAGCAACCCCAGAGTAACCCCGTTGATTGGCTTGGCTAATCAAATATTCCAAGCGATGTGAGGCATCTTTGACCGACATCCCTGCATCGCGAATATTCGACAGACAGTTGCGTTTCGATTCTTCAATGCCACGATAGGCTTGATAGGTGAAATAAATTCCCAAACTGTCTGGAGAACTTAAACCGGGTCGCTCGCCCACCAATATCGCCACCATTTTTGCACCCAATGACTGAGCAACATCATCACCTACCCCGACTCGCCCCTGCTCAACCAGCGCGATAGGAGCAACAGACAGACCTAAACCGGTAATTTTAGGGAGTAACTCAGTTAACATCTTCTGAACATTTTCGATAATAGCTTTTGAAGACAAACCCTCCGTAACCACCAATACAATATCGTAGCCATGTTGATGGTTAACTAAGTGCTGACGTGATGTTTCATCAAGCAAACGACCTAAATCAGGGCGTTGTAAATAACAAGATCGGGAATCTGCTTGCGATTTTAAGTGAAACACACCGAGCTCAAAGTGCTCAAGTTGATTTGCTAAGGCCCGATAGTCCAAGGGCATTAATACCGCATCGCGTGCGGCAGCATGAGCCAACTGAAACTGCAAATGCGCTTGGGTTGGCAAACTGGTTCCAGCACGCCCTAGCGCAATCCTTGCATCGGTATAACTTTTCAGCGATTGCCAAGGATTTTGGTTTACTAGCGGATCACCATCCGCGGTTACCGCATACCCGAGGCCCGCCATCGGCTGCATATTGTGGTCACTCATGCGCCTAACTCCTTGCTAATTGAGTTAAAAGACTTCGGCAATTGTTGTTTCACACTCAAGCGCCCATTGCGATCCATAATCCCTTGCTGTTGCAACCACGCTTCAAATTCTGGCGCGGGCTTTTTACCCGAAATCTGCCGAGCAAAAAGCGCATCATGAAAAGAGGTAGTTTGATAATTCAACATAATATCGTCAGATCCCGGGATCCCCATAATAAAGTTCACTCCGGCACTCACCAACTGTACCAACAGCATATCCATATCATCTTGATCGGCATCGGCGTGATTGGTATAACAAATATCACAGCCCATCGGCAAACCCATCAGCTTGCCACAAAAATGGTCTTCTAAGCCGGCCCGAATAATTTGTTTCCCGTTATAAAGATATTCCGGTCCAATAAAACCAACCACCGTATTCACCAGTAACGGCTGATAACGACGCGCGACGGCATAAGCCCTCACCTCACAAGTTTGTTGGTCGACCCCGTGATGACCATTTGAGCTTAATGCACTGCCCTGACCGGTCTCAAAATACATCACATTTTGGCCTTTCACGCCACGCTTCAACGACAAGGCCGCACTATAGGCTTCATCTAATAAAGCTAAATTAATGCCAAAGCCCTGATTTGCTTGCTCGGTACCCGCTATCGATTGAAATACTAAATCAACAGGAGCCCCGCGAGAAATAGCCTCTAAATGCGTGGTTACGTGGGTTAAAACACAACTTTGAGTCGGAATTTGGTAGTGCTCAATAACATCATCCAACATCTTCATCAGTGTCATCACTGCCTGCAAATTATCAGTTGCAGGGTTAATCCCAATCACCGCATCTCCATTGGCATACAGCAATCCATCTAAAATACTGGCCGCGACACCAGCTGGGTCGTCAGTCGGATGATTTGGCTGAAGCCGAGTCGACATTCTGCCTTTAAGCCCTAAAGTATTGCGAAAAGCGGTCACTACCTCACACTTACTCGCCACTAAGATAAGATCTTGAATGCGCATTAACTTACTCACCGCAGCCAGCATCTCTGGCGTAAAACCGGGAGCCAGAGCCTGCAGTTCAAGCGATGTGACCGTTTCACTCAATAAATAATTACGGAGATCTCCCACCGTCATATGCGCGATACTGATAAATGCTTGCGCATCATGACCATCGATGATTAACCGAGTCACTTCATCTTGCTCGTAGGGGATGAGTGCTTCATTTAAGAAGTGTTTTAGCGGCAGTTCGGCTAAAGCCATCTGCGCAGCCACCCGCTGCTGGTCGGTAACAGCTGCAAGCCCGGCTAACTGATCACCACTGCGTAATGGCGAAGCTTTTGCCATTAGGTCTTTTAGGTCGGCAAAGCAAAAGCGCTCTCCACCAGCGTTCATTACAAATTCAGCCATCATTTGTCCTAAAAAAAACAGCGCCCATCACAGGCGCTTGATTAGACATCTTAATCGTTAAACGGTCGCGATTAAGCGGGGTCTGCGCTCAAAGCCGAAGATTTTCGACCAAAGGCGATAAACAAAGCATATGAACCCAGCATGATAGCAAAGAAAATAGCGGCAATGCTTAAGTTATAAACAGTCATAGCTATTAACGCTACCACCGCGATGACTAAGGCAATATAGGCTGGCACGACCCCACCTTTCACCCGATAAGGGCGTTCCAATTCTGGCTCTTGCTTACGCAGTTGAATAAACGACACCATCGACAAGGCATACAGCACAATTGCGCCAAAACAAGCCATGGTAATAATTTCGCCAGTTTTACCCGTGAGCAGAGCTAAAATTCCGACCAAGCTATTCGCAACGAGCGCGACTACCGGCGTTTTCAGTTTTGGATGAATATATTTAAAGGCTTTTGGAAAATAACCCACTCGACCAAATTCAAAAGTAGCCCGTCCACCAGCTAATAAAATCCCGTGGAACGAAGCCACTAGACCAAAAATACCGATGCCAACTAACAGATGAACAAAAGGAGAACCGTCACCCAATACCGACGACAATACCAATACTAGCGGTGTATCTTGAGCCTCAGTGCTTCCAGCTGAATAAACCGCGGTTTCCCAACCACTCACCCCAACTGAAGAGATAAAAACTAACAAACATAGTGCAACTAAAGTGGCAAGCGCGGCACCAAAACCGATGGCAATGTTACGCTGTGGATTTACCGTTTCTTCGGCGACATTCGCAACACCTTCAATGGCTAAAAAGAACCAAATTGCAAAGGGTATCGCAGCCAATATGCCCGAAGCGCCATTAGGTAAAGCATTCAAGCTCAAATTAGATAACTCTACATGAGGTAATGTTAAACCGCAGAATAATAGGAGTTCGCCAACCGCAATCACGGTAATCACCAATTCAAAGGTTGCCGCAAACCGCACCCCAATAATATTCACGAGGGTAAATATCATATAAGTAATGATTGCAATGGTGAGGGTATGGTCGCCGGGAATAAAGTGATTAAGATAGGCGGCAATCGCAAAAGCAATCGCTGGTGGTGCAAATACAAACTCAATATTTTGCGCCATACCTGCTAAAAATCCCCAACGTTTGCCTAAGGCGCGATCAGCGTAATCAAATGCGCCACCCGCCTTGGGAATGGCACAAGCCATTTCGGTATAACAAAAAGTAAAACACACATACATGGTAATAATAAACAAGGTGGCAATGCCAAGGCCCAGAGTACCGCCTTCGGCGAGACCTAAATTCCACCCAAAATACATACCGGAGATAACATATCCGACGCCCAAACCCCAAAGCATGATTGGCCCCAAAGTTTTTTTCAACTGATGCTGACTCATAAAATCCATCCACTAATTTATAATCCTAATAAGCCAACAGCATAAGCTATGCCATTTTAATAAAATCCACTCAACAGGCCTGCTGAAAGGCCTGAGGGAACATGATTGAAATACTGGTTTAGAGTATTTGCACCAAAATAGAGTTGCGCTGTACTAAACTGGCGCAGTCGAATTTGTTTTAATAAAATTAAAATCTAATAATTAACAACAAAGCCAATAGATAATCTAGATTCTAGTTTTTAGCAGTGAACTAAACTAAAGAACAGACATAATTTAGAGTGTTGAATCAAATCGAGGCAAGCCCCAGGGGCACCGATTAACTCCATTCACGAAAATATCGATAAGTTTAAGGATAAGCAGTTGTTTCTTTTAACCCTCGACCAAACACAATTATTGATTGCCATAAGCTTAAGCAAACAGTAGCGTTGAATAGATGATGTAAGCTAAATTAAAGAGCCGCGAGCCTCTAATAAAGTTAAGCCTGTCATTAGGCTGGGATTCAGCTCAAAATTCATCCATAGGAAGTCATACAGAAAATGAAAAACTCTCTTATTATATTCGTCACTGGATGCCTATTATTCGGCTGTGATAACAACGAAGTTGGCGATGTCTCCTTAGGTTTACTCACCACCAAGGACATCAAAATATCGAATATGGATGACGATAAAATTTCTGGTGTAACTTGTCATATTGCATCAATTGAAGCCAATTTAAGCTTGTCTGATCCAAGTGATAGCTCTATCTCCTGTCGTCAGACCGGCGAAATCACCCCCGAGATGATCGCAACCATCGACAAAAGTAAATCAGGTGAGGTTGTGTTTAAACAGTCTAAAAGTATTTTCTTTAAAACGATGAAAGTTAGACGGATCTACGATGCAGAAAATCAAACGCTTCTTTATTTGTCGTACACCACTAAAGAGACCGAGGGAAGTTTCAAGCACAGCCTGTCTACAGTGCCATTATGGGGAACCAAAGCTTATCAAACACCACTAGCTGCAACTCAATAAGCTCTCTAAACAAAAAAAGCCCTCTACATAGAGAGGGCTTATCTAACACCAACAAAACAACGCGTTATTTAGCGGCTAAAATCTTAAGTTCGTTAGCAACAAACTCAACATGTGGTCCAATCACTACCTGTACCGCAGTTTTACTTGGAATAATCACCCCAGGGACATGTTTCTTCAATTCTGAAGCTTGTACCTTAGAACTGTCTTTCACCTCTAAACGAAGTCGAGTCGCGCAGTTGTCAACAAGAACCAAGTTCTCTTGTCCTCCTAACATACGAAGCACTAGACTTGCGGTATCACGATGTGAGCCTCCAACACTAACACTCGCTTCATCTTCTGATGCATCTTCACGTCCGGGAGTATTCAGATCCATCTTCACAATCATCGTTTTGAAGATAAAGTAGTAGATTGCAAAGAACGCCAAACCTTGTACGATCAGCATGTACCAGCCAGTCGCCAAGGGATTACGTGACGATAACACCATATCGACTAAACCAGCACTAAAGCCAAATCCAGCCATCCAATGCATTGATGAAGCAATAAACACCGAAAGGCCAGTTAACAGCGCGTGCACAACATACAGTGCAGGAGCCACAAACATAAAGGCAAACTCTAAAGGTTCGGTGACACCCGTAAAGAATGAGGCCGTAGCAGCAGCGATCATTAATGATGCAACTTTCTGCTTATTCTCGGGTTTCGCCGTGTGGTAAATCGCCAATGCAGCACCGGGCAGACCAAACATCATGATTGGGAAGAAACCAGCCATATAACGACCTGTTTCTCCAGGGATCGCATCTGGCGATACGCTAAGGAATTTCCCAAGATCATTAATGCCTGCCATATCAAACCAGAACACCGCATTCAGAGCATGGTGCAGACCCACGGGGATCAATAGGCGGTTAAAGAAACCATAGATACCCGCACCTACCGAACCCAAACCAGTGATGCTTTCACCAAAGCTCACCAAGCCACCAAAAATTAACGGCCATAGATACATAAGGACGAAGGCTGCCACAATACCTGCGATAGAAGTCAGGATCGGAACTAATCGCTTACCACTAAAGAAAGATAAAGCCTTATGTAACTCCACTTGATAAAAACGATTGTATAACTCGGCAGCAATAATACCGCTAATAATACCGACGAATTGGTTGTTAATTTTGGAAAAAGCTAAAGTACTTGACTCGTTTAAGGTCACGAGCCCAATCTGCTCTACGGCACCTGGCGACAACAAAGTGGTGATGACCATGTACCCCACAAAACCAGCAAGGGCGGCTGCGCCGTCTTTATCGCGTGACATACCATAGGCGACACCAATCGCAAATAATACCGACATATTATCGATAATTGCCGCACCAGATTTAATTAAAAACGCCGCTAATGCGTTGTTTCCACCCCATCCATTGGGGTCAATCCAGTAACCAATACCCATTAATATGGCAGCAGCAGGTAATACTGCAACAGGCACCATCAGCGCCCGACCAATCTTTTGTAAATAGCTAAACATAGCATCCCTCTTCATAGCTGTAATTAAGCAAACTTCGTTAAACTGGCGATTCCGCCAAATCTCCTTTGCGAAGAAAAACAACTTATCATTTGTTTCTATATTCGCCAAGAACTTATTTCGCAGTGTAAATAAATAAAAGTACAGCAACAAACAAAGCGCTTCTAAAACGTGATCTACACCCGCATAATTAGACGGTAATCCAAATTCTCTCACAGTTTTTATAAAACTTATTTTTCAGCGAGAATAAAACTGCTAAGCTAAGTTAAAAATATCGGAGAGAAACAATGAGATTAATACCATTACTAAACAAAGAGCAGGTTGGGCGCTGGTCTGCTCTTTATATCGCAGAGAAAATTAAGTCTTATAATCCTAGCCAAGAGAGGCCCTTTGTTCTGGGTTGTCCAACTGGTGGTACACCGTTATATACTTATCAGCACTTAATCGAGCTGCATCGCCAAAACCAAGTTAGCTTTGAGCACGTGGTGACCTTTAACATGGACGAGTATGTGGGGATCCCTGCCGAACATCCTGAAAGCTACCGTAGCTTTATGCACAATAACTTCTTTGAACACATTGATATTAAGCCAGAAAATATTAATCTGCTGGACGGTAATGCACCCGATCTGCAAATAGAATGTGAACGTTACGAACAAAAGATCAAACACTACGGCAAAATCAATTTGTTTATGGGTGGTGTTGGTGTGGATGGACATATTGCCTTTAACGAACCAGCTTCCTCTCTTGCCTCTCGGACCAGAATTAAAACCCTGACTGAAGATACCCGAATCGCAAACTCTCGTTTCTTCAATCATCTTGATGAAGTGCCTAAACTTGCACTCACCGTTGGGGTCGGTACCTTACTCGATGCGGAAGAAATTTTAATATTGGTGACCGGGCATAATAAGGCGCAAGCCCTGCAGGCTGCTGTAGAAGGTAGCGTTAATCATCTATGGACGATTTCTGCTTTACAATTACATCCTCGATCGATGATTGTCTGCGACCAACCCTCCACCATGGAGCTAAAAGTAAAAACCGTGCGTTACTTCCATGAACTTGAAGCAAATAACATAAAAAATATTTAGGATAAGTCGAATGATGTATGCCCTTACTAATGCCTCAGTTTTTGACGGCAACGAATTGCTAAATAACTACGCGGTTATCATCGATAAAGAGCGTATTGCGGCCGTATGCCCCGAGCAAGACGTTTCACCTCAGATAAACCAAATCAATTTAAATGGAGCCACGCTGTGCCCCGGCTTTATCGATTTGCAACTCAACGGTTGTGGCGGGGTGATGCTAAACGGTGACTTTTCCAACACAAATCTGGAACTGATGCATCGCACCAATTTAAAAAGTGGAACCACTCATTTTCTACCGACTTTAATTACCACCGACGATCAAGAGATGGAACAAGCCATAGCAGTCTCTCGTAGCAATCAACAGAATCATGGTTCAGGTAACTTAGGCCTACATTTAGAAGGCCCCTATTTAAGTAAAATCAAAAAAGGGATCCATAGTGAACAACATATTCGTCAACTTAATCAACAACGCCTGCAGTTTTTATTAGACAATCATGACGCGATTAAAAAGATCACCTTGGCCCCTGAGCATGTAACCGCCCATGATGTTCAAGCATTAACCGAAGCCGGCATACTCGTTTCACTTGGTCATACTAACGCAAGTTACCAGCAAGCCAGCGACGCAATCAAGGCCGGCGCAAGCTTCGCCACACATTTATTTAACGCCATGAGCTCAATCACCGGTCGAGAGCCCGGCGTCGTAGGCGCAGTATTCGACCACCAACTTTATGCAGGTATTATTGTGGATGGCCACCACGTTGCCGCAGCCAACATTCGCCTCGCGAAGCGCCTACTCGAGCATAAGTTATATTTAGTCACGGATGCGACCGCAGCAGCAGGCGCGAACATTAGCCACTTCGATTTTGTTGGCCGAGAGATCCAAGTACAGAATGGCGTTTGTATAGGTGATGATGGTACACTCGGCGGCTCAGCTTTAACGATGATAGAAGCGATAGAAAACTGCGTACAAACGGTTGGCTTATCTCTCACTGAATCTTTAAGAATGGCCTCTCTCTACCCAGCATCAGCACTTTCAATAGATGATATGTTAGGGCGAATTAAACCTGGTTACAGTGCAAACCTAAGCGCCTTTAATAAAGACTTCAAGCTAACTTTAACGGTTAGCGATGGCAAACTGACTCAGTTTTAAGCAATGAATGGTATGAATGACAAACAAATCGTAAATGTAGACCAAGTAAAACGGATCAACATGGCCGCGGTATATCGAATGATCGACCAACAAGGTCCAATCTCCCGAGTCAAAGTTGCCGAACAAAGTCAATTAGCCCCCGCGAGCGTCACCAAAATCACTCGCCAACTTCTCACAACCGGCCTGATTAAAGAAGTGGCACAACAAGCTTCTACCGGGGGGCGCAGAGCTATTTCGCTCATGACCGAGCAAAGTCATTACTACTTTATTTCAGTGCGCTTAGGCCGCGGTGAAATGGATATATCGTTGTTTGATTTAAGTGGCATTCAACATGCGCATAGCAAATTGTATTTAAGTGAAGTGGAGCAAACCCCTCTGGTCGCTCGGTTATTAGGTAATATAGAACAATTTATTGAACAACGGCTTAATCCAAACCAGCAATTAATTGCTATCGCGGTTACGTTGTCGGGCTTGGTCAATCCTGGCGAAGGTATTGTGGTTTACACACCACATTACCAGTTGCGTGAATGTCCACTCGCAAACTTAATTGAGCAGCGCTTTAAACTACCAGCCTACATCGGCAACGATACCCGGGCCATGGCGCTCGCTGAACACTATTTTGGAGCTACCCGCGATTGTCTCGATTCAATCCTGATCAGCGCTCATAGTGGTACCAGCGCAGGCATTATTGTCGATGGAAAGGTTTTTATGAGCCAACATCGTGACGTTGGGGAAATCGGCCATATTCAAATGGATCCCCTTGGTGATAAGTGCCAATGCGGCAACGTTGGTTGTTTAGAAACCATCGTCTCAAATACGGCCATCGTTCAGCGAGTCAAAACCTTAATCGACCAAGGCTGTCCGTCGATCTTAGAAAACAATTTTGGCATAGAAGATATCTGCTTAGCCGCCAATCAAGGCGATATGTTATGCCATCAAGTACTACGAAGAGTGGGTAAAATGCTGGGTAATAGTATTGCTTTGACCATCAACCTGTTTCATCCTGAAAAGATAATATTGGCTGGCGAAATCATGATCGCCAAAGACATTTTACTGTCGACCATTAACCAGTGTATTCAACATCAAGCGCTGAAATCTTTTGCCAAAGACCTGCCGATTGAAATGGCTCATTTTCAAAACAATCCTACGATGGGAGGTTTAGCCTTAATTAAGCGTGCCCTACTCGACGGCAGCCTGCTGATCCGGCTGATAAATGAGAAAGCCCAACTCAGCTGAGCAATAATTTGGTTCACATCAAACTGATATTGCTGACAGCGCGCAACTCAACGCGCTCAGGTCACTATCAAGTAATTCGCCTCACAAAAACACAGTAAACACTTTTAGCCTTAGGTTTTACCACTAATTTCATGTTTTAATATCCGCAACCATCCGCAGAGATTGAAATTAGTGCAAGAAATAAAGCAACGAGTTGTCGTCACCGCCAGTGGGATCCTCATGGGAACGCTGGCCATGTTCATTTCCCTTTTTTTACTCTCGAAAGACATTAGCAAAAGCCAGCAATATTACGCCAACGAATCACTCGGACTGGCTCAGGCGGTGATCTACGAATCACTGCAAACTCTAGAGACGCTCAATAGCTTAGAACACCATGATTGCGGAAAAGACCTGCTGATAAAAATCAGGCAAATAGTTTTCCTCAGTAATTTCATTAAAGATATTGGAGTACTTCAAGAAGATAAATTGCTCTGCACTAGTATTGGGGGGCCCTTAACAGAGCCTATTGTTGTCATTCCACCAGACTTCACCAGTAAACAAGGGCTGGATGTTTGGCTAAATCAAAAACTCATTGCCTTAAATAGGCTCAACTCTGGCTTGATCATGAAGAAGGGCCAATTCAATGTCGTTATTGCCAATACAACTTTTGCTAACCTTGATTATGGTGATAATTACTGGGAAATGGTCAGTGGTTTTAAAGGACAATACCGACATATAAGTGGTACACCAGAGCTATTTCGTCAGGTGGGGAGAGACAACGACAGTGAAGTTACCCTCAGTTACCATTATTTTCATCAATGTAACAGCACTTATCAATTTTGTATCGCGTTAAAGCTTTATAATTCTTCGTTGGTGAAAAACAGACTAACTTTCTTACTATTAAGCTTATTGCTGAGTGTCACTGTTGGCGTCATCAGCAGCATGCTGGCAGTAACACTAATAAAACGCCACCTTAGTGTGAATGCCCGACTCCGTAGGGGGCTTAAGAAAGGCTATTTTTACTATCAAATCCAACCCTTGGTTGATTTGAAAACACAACAAATCATTGGTGGTGAGGTATTAGCCAGATTTACCGATCCCCATGGAAGCCTTACTCCCGAAGAATTTATTCCATTGTTGCCTAAACTACGTATGACTTGGCCTTTTACTCTACACATCATCAAAGGCGCACTAACAGAACTACAAGCAAGCCAGGCGATGCAAGCGTCAACTAAAATCAGTTTTAATATCTTTCCCTTGGATGTTGAAACCAACAGAATTGCAGAATTACGCCAACAACCAGAGCTTGAACAATTTTCAGGCAATATCACCCTTGAAATCACCGAAGACCTGCAACTCGACGGATTAAATGCACGACGTAATATCAATCTGATTATTCAACAAGGTTTCGAAGTAGCTATTGATGACTTTGGCACTGGATACTCTAACCTCAAGCAACTGAAGCATTTTCGCTGCCACTACCTCAAAATAGATAAAAGCTTTGTATGTGAGTTAGCCAATGGAACGGTGCGTTCTAGCCTCATTCCGCATATTGTAGATATTGCGCGTCAATCCAAACTCAAAATCGTGGCTGAAGGGATAGAGAATGAAATCCAAGCCGAAGCTCTACGAGATCTAAAGGTTGAGTACGGCCAAGGACAAATGTTTGGTGAAGCAATGGCGATAAGCGATTTTGTTGCGTTATATCTAGCATCACAGCAACAGACAAAATAATCGAAACCGGAAAACAAAAGGATTGTGCAAGCACAATCCTTTTGATGCGTAGTGATGCTTACTCTAAAATGAGCTCTGCAAACGTGCAGCCCCCCTCAAATTAGCAAGTAATGCCTATCTGTTGCTCACTCTGCCAATACAATTGCCACTGCGCTTCATTGGCACCACAACCACAGCCCCTTGAACACGCCGCCAGTTTTACCAATTTTATGCGATGTCGTTTAACCCAGGGTTGCAACATCGCCAACGTTGCATCTTCACTCAGTGAGAAATGTTTCGCCAACTGACTTAACATTAAGCCAGGATTTTGCTGAATGTACTCTTTAAGCTTGTGTAATATCAAAATGCTCAACCTTCTGACGTTTTAAAAATACCACCCAGAGTGCTAACATCATCACCATTGCTAACAATAATATGCTGGCAGATATCGGTGCTTGTTGCCATGTAGCCAACTGGTAGTAAATAGTCGAAATGCTATAAGCCAACAAGGTGGACCATACCGCTATCAAGCGAGCCCATTTTGACCCAAGCTCCTTCACTAAAGCGCCCATCGCCGCAGCACAGGGCATGTACAATAAAATAAACAACATGAAGGCGACGGCAGACTCCGCGGTAAAGTTCTTTTCTAACTGCGACATGGTGGTCAAGTTCACCCCATTCATTTCAGCGGCACCAGCTAAATCGTCCGCCTGATCGATAGCAATCCCCAGAGGGTCGCTATAGTTCAAACCATTAAAATTATCGATAATAGTTTGTCCCGCATCCTGAAAACGACCTAAGTAAGTCCACTCTTCTTCCGCTTCACCTTCTTGAGAATATAGGCTATTGAGACTACCAATAACGGCTTCCTTAGCGAATAAACCCGTCACAATACCAACGGTTGCTGGCCAGTTGTCTTTTTCAATCCCCATGGGGGTAAAAACAGGTGTCACAAACTGACTAGCACGACTTAATAACGAGTTTTCTTTGCCTTCAGCATCTAACTCACCGCCAGTACCAATATGGTTAAGCACACTTAATATCGCGACCACCAACACAATCGTTTTACCTGCACCAACAATAAAACCTCTGACTTTTTGCCAAGTCAATAACATCACACCAAAAGCGGTTGGCAACTGATAATCGGGTAGCTCAAGAACAGATTCTTGGGCGCTGCCTGGCAATAAGGTATGCTTGAGCAATAGACCCGTCGCAATTGCGGCAAGGATCCCAACCATATACAGTGCAAACACCATATTCTGACCTTGCTCTGGAAAGAAAGCTGCCACAAATAAGGCATAAACCGGTAAGCGAGCACCGCAAGACATGAAAGGACTCATTGCTGAAGTTAATACCCGTTCACGATGCTTCTCTAAAACACGAGTAGCCATGATTGCCGGAACAGTACAACCAAAACCCATCAACATCGGCACAAACGCCTTGCCTGGTAAGCCTATGGTTTGCATAGCCCGATCCACCACAAATGCAGCGCGAGCCAGATAACCGGAACTTTCCAATAAGGCTAAGAATAAGTACAAACAGGCAATCACCGGAATAAATGTAGCGACCGTTTGGATCCCCACACCAACACCATTTGCTAGCACCACGGTAAGCCACTGCGGAGCTCCCAGACTCGCAAGTAATTCACTCACCCCGTCAACAAAAATAGTCCCAGCGGTAATATCAAAGAAATCGATGAAGACTGCACCGCCGTTGATGGCAAACATAAACATGCAATACATCACCACTAAAAACGCAGGAATACCGATCCAGCGATTAAGCAACACCCGATCAATATACATCGAATAATCTCGTCTCAACTCCCCTTTCTTGGTAATTGATGACTGAGTTAACTCATAAATAAGGTTATAGCGGCTACCAGCCAAGGCCAAATCGATATCAACATCGGCTAAGCTTGCGATAGCCAGTTGTACTTGCTGTTGCTGCTCAGCGTCAAGCGGCTCAAGCTGCAAGGGATCTTGTTCTAACAGCCGAATTGCTTGACCACGGGAAAGGCCCAATTTACCTTGCCAATCACTCACAAATTGTTCAAGCTCTTCAGAATAAACCAACTGTAAAGCCTCAGTTTGCTGAGCTTCACGCATTAGAGCTGGTAGCTCTTGCTTAAATTTTGCGACTTGTTTGTTATTGGTTGCGGCTAAACAAACTAACGGAACCTGAAAACGCTCGCTAAACTGCTGCACTTTAATCTTTAAAAGTTTCGCTTTTGCGGTGTCCATTTTATTCAGCACTAATACCACTGGTAAACCCAGTTCTTTTAATTGAATACTCAAGTACAAACTACGTTCTACGGCACTTGCATCGACGACATTAATAACTAAATCAAGCGCTTCAGTTTGTAAATATTCACAAGCAATTTTTTCATCTAGCGAGCTATTATCGAGTTGCGGGTCGATGTTGTAGACCCCTGGTAAATCAACGACTTCAGCTTGCCAGCCGTCTTGTGATATAAAACCAGACTTTTTGTCGACGGTAATACCACTGAAATTCCCGACCCTTTGTTTGCTGCCGGTTAAAGCATTAAACAAAGTACTCTTACCACTATTTGGATTACCGACCGTTGCGATTAGATGCCCACTCATAATGATTGTACCTCTATCGATTTTGCTTGCTGAGCACTTAAAGCCAGATTAATCCCTGGTGCAGTCACCTGAATGGGGTCACCTAAGGGTGCTCGACGAACAACCGTTAATATGGTGTTAGGCATGATTCCCAAAGACATAAATTTTTTTCGGTTAATCCTGTTTAAGCTTTGCAAACTCAATATCAGAGCTTGCTGGCCAGTTACAATTTCATCCAATGACATAGTTGCTCCGAAAATAATTCTAAATAACAATGATTAGCATTTAATTGATTGTGCGCCACTATGTAACTCGCAACATTGATCCATGTCAAATGTTGTTTTATGTCACGATGAAATTTTTAGATTATTTTTTTGAAAGCTCTTAGCGAAATAGGCTACCATTTTGCTATTCATTCTAATGGTAGCTAAAAATGTCGTTTAAAGATCAATTATCACAACTGGTTTATTCTACAGATCAAGGCCGCATTGAGCCTGAGACTGAAGTCGAACAGATCCCTCCAAGCGATGGTTTTATAAAACTACGACGCGAAACGAAAGGCCGTAAAGGCAAAGGCGTGACTTGTCTAAGCGACTTTGGTCTCGAGCAATCGGCATTAAAAGCACTTTGTAAAGACATGAAGAAACATTGTGGAGTTGGTGGTAGCGTAAAGGACTACATCATTGAAATCCAAGGTGATCAACGGGACAAGTTAGAAGCTTGGTTAAAGCAACGAGACTATAAAACCAAGCGAATTGGCGGTTAAGGCCTTGTATACCAACGTCTATTTCGCTATATTCTCGGAACTTTTGGGGAGTAGCCGCTTATAGCTGTTTAGCAATAAGGCATTTATCAACATACTTAGTGCAAAATCACTATGGTAAATGCAGCCATTAATGGCCTGGCAAGACCAACTGCACAACAGCACATTCTAAGAGGTGGGCGCTACTGTTGTGCATTGGTTTATTTACCCACCTCTTAACGAGAATTAAATGGAAGCCCTGTTCACCTCCATCACCGCGGTCGCAATCGCTGAAATTGGTGATAAAACCCAACTTTTAGCCCTACTGTTAGCCTGCAAATTTCGTAAACCTTTGCCGATTATCGCCGGAATTATCATTGCAACGGTGTTTAATCATGCGCTCGCAGCTTGGTTGGGCTCAGCCCTCCAACAATGGTTACAGCCTGAAGTGTTACGCTGGCTTGTCGGGCTATCATTTATTGCGATGGCTTTATGGGTGCTGATCCCTGACAAAATCGAAGATCAAGAGAGTGTTTTGCTCAAGTATGGCCCTTTCCTCGCCTCACTCGTGTTATTTTTCATCGCAGAAATTGGTGATAAGACTCAAGTAGCGACCGTGATTTTGGCCGCCAAATACGATTCATTAAGCTTAGTGATCCTAGGGACCACTATTGGTATGTGCATTGCCAATATTCCGGTGGTATTAATCGGTAAGCTTGGTGTAGAAAAATTACCATTGAAACTAATTCACCGCCTCACTTCGCTACTATTTTTGAGTTTGGGATTACTCACCATTTTCTATCAGTAGCAAGCATTCAAGCCAATCCATTTTATGTTACACTCTGCCGCAAATTGTTATAGAGAGTAATTAAATGAAAGCGATTCGTTGGCTATTAGGGCGGGTGATCTTGTTATTAAATGCGATTTTTTCACCAAAATCGGTAGAACGCGATGCTGCAACGCAGGCCCTTATCGACCAAAAACTAAAGGGTTTACAGCTATATCAACTGCCGGCTTGCCCTTTTTGTGTCAAAGTGAGAAGAGCCATGAAACGAAATGGTATTTATATCGATTTACGAGACATTAAAGCACAACCTGAATACTTGGAAGAGCTGGTCAGCCAAGGTGGCTCAAGAAAAGTGCCTTGTTTACGCATTGCACAAGGAGAACAAGTTAAATGGCTATATGAATCGAATGACATTATCGACTATTTAGAAAGAAAAATAGCTTAAGAAGCTAGGCTCCGACCGCATTGCGGAGCCTAATTTTATCCCAAGCATACTAACGCTAATCAACTTCCATGATATTGCTCGGCATACCATCACGTAGCCGTTTCCAAACTTCGCTACTCGCAAGCCCGTAATTACGAACTACCTGCAAGGCCTTATCATGCTCCCCTGATTCAGCCAAGCCAATTAAGTCTTGATAAAATGTGTCCACTAAAACTCGTGATTCTGGATCATCAAAGTAGTATTTTCCAACACTCTGATACATCCCTCTAAAACCGTTAAGGATCAGCGCATACAGAGGATTTCCGGAAGCAAAGGCCAAACCATGTAACACTTGATAATCAAATTCAGCATAAGCTTCGCCGCTTTGGGCTAAAGTCTGGTACTGCTCGATCAACTGTTTACTTTTTTGAGGATTATTCTTCAGCGCACCGCGGATAAAAATAACGCTAATATTGGTTCGAGCGGACAACAGTTGTTCAAAGAGCTCAGGAACCCCTTCATGATCTAAACGCGCTAATGTTTCGAGTATACTTAATCCGGCTGTCTCCCAAAAATTATTAACCTTAGTTGGTTTACCATGCTGAATCGTTAACCAACCATCTCGGGCCAAACGTTGTAATACTTCCCGCAAGGTGGTACGGGTAACGCCAATTAGCTCCGATAATTCTCTTTCAGCAGGCAAGATTGTGCCGGGCGCAAAACGGTTATTCCAGATAGATTCAATAATATATTGTTCAGCGAATCCCGCTGGACTTTTTGCTTTAATTACCATCAATTACTCAGTCTATTTTCATTTTATTATGCTGATAATAACAAACCATTAACCAAAGCAAAAGCAAGTGGTTTGAGCTCCAACCTCTTTGCCTAGAGTCAAGCTATTTTATTACTAAATTATTCAATAAATTCAAGGTTTAGTTGACTAATGCCTACCAAAAATTGAGTAATTCACATACAATCCCTACGGGTTTCTTCACTAGAATCCCACCTGCCGTTTGATCAACAAAGAGAATTCAGGATGAACATTAGTCTTTCAGAAGCATTTGCTAAGAACTTTCTTGGTAATGCTCCTATATGGTATAAAAAAGCCATCGTTTTATTTCTTATTATCAATCCCATCGTCTTCTATATAAATCCCTTTATCGCTGGTTGGCTGTTAGTCACAGAATTCATTTTCACCTTAGCCATGGCCTTAAAATGCTACCCACTGCAACCGGGTGGTTTACTCGCAATCGAAGCGGTTGCCATTGGAATGACTTCAGCAGAAACAGTGAAGCATGAGCTAGTGGGGAATTTTGAAGTGGTTCTGCTACTTATATTTATGGTCGCAGGCATTTTCTTCATGAAGCAATTATTGCTATTCGTGTTTACCAAGCTACTCATAAAGATTAAAGATAAAGCCATTTTGTCTTTAGCCTTCTGTATTGCAGGTGCGTTTCTTTCCGCCTTTTTAGATGCGCTCACGGTGATAGCCGTAGTAATTAGCGTAGCGATTGGCTTTTACAGCATTTATCACAAAGTTGCCTCTGGAAAAGATTTTAACCAAAATCACGACCACACCAGCGATGATCTAAGTGGTGATGACTTAGAAGGGTTTCGCGCATTCTTACGTAGCTTAATGATGCATGCTGGTGTTGGGACCGCTCTTGGTGGCGTATGCACCATGGTTGGTGAACCACAAAACTTGATTATTGCCGATCAATCCAGCTGGCAATTCCTCGAGTTTTTCTTACGTATGGCCCCGGTTTCGATGCCTGTATTGGCCTTTGGCTTACTAACCTGCTTTTTATTAGAAAAAACCCACAAATTTGGTTACGGCCATACTTTGCCAGACAACGTACGACACATCCTTGAAGACTATGATCAATATGAAGACGAGCGACGCAATAACCGTGATCGAGCTAAATTAATCATTCAAGCTGTGATTGCGGTATGGTTAATCCTTGGTTTAGCGCTACATTTGGCCGCCGTTGGTTTAATCGGTTTGTCAGTAATTATTCTCGCCACTGCATTCAGCGGTATCATTGAAGAACATCAATTGGGTAAGGCCTTTGAAGAAGCCCTCCCCTTTACTGCATTACTCGCGGTATTCTTTTCGATTGTTGCTGTCATCATCGACTTAGATCTATTTAAACCCATCATTCATTGGGTGCTTTCCATTGAGAATGAGGGACAACTGGTTGCGTTCTACATTGCAAATGGCTTGTTGTCGATGGTCAGTGACAACGTATTTGTAGGCACCGTTTATATCAACGAAGTAAAATCTGCTTGGCTAGCGGGTGAAATAACTCGCGACCAATTTGATATGTTAGCGGTCGCCATTAATACCGGCACCAATCTCCCTTCTGTTGCGACCCCGAACGGTCAGGCTGCCTTTTTATTCTTACTCACCTCGTCGTTAGCGCCTTTACTGCGTTTGTCTTATGGGCGTATGGTATGGATGGCCCTGCCCTACACGATTGTTTTAGCTGGCATCGGTTTGTTATCGGTTGAGTTTGCACTTGTTCCCATGACTCAATATTTCTATGAACTAGGCTGGATTAGCCATCATGTTGCAAGCGCGGTATCGGCTGTTACTACTGGACATTAAACTGAAAAACGGCGATGCTTGCGTCGCCTTTTTGTAACTGGAGCTAATTGTTTATGTTCAGCTTTCTAAACCAAATGCCCTATCAACGCGGGCCTTGGTTATTGCTTTTTATTGGCGGCTTATCACTAGAGTTTTGCGCCCTCTATTTTCAACACGTTATGAAGTTAGATCCCTGCGTAATGTGTGTTTATGAGCGAGTAGCAATGCTTGGTTTAACTCTAGCAGGCTTATTTACCTGTATCGCTCCCAATTATTTATTGTTCCGCTTGACCGGATTTGCACTTTGGATCGCCAGTGCCGCTTGGGGCTTACAATTGGCACTCACTCACACTGATTACCAAATGAATCCGAGTCCATTTGCCACCTGTGACTTTTTTGCCAATTTCCCTGATTGGTTTAAATTAGATCAGTGGTTCCCTTGGATGTTTAATCCAACCGGATACTGTGATGAGATCGCTTGGATGTTTTTAGGCTGGTCGATGCCCCAGTGGCTAATTGCTATCTTTGCTGGTTTCCTCGCCTTGGGTATTGTGTTTTTTGTCCTACAATGGCGGAAAAAATAACCATCAGAAAACCAACTAAACCCGCATAGACGGGCTCCAAACGATGTCACTATTAGTTCAATTCAAAAAAGCCGATAACTTAAGCAATCGGCTTTTTTCACAATAAAAACCAATCATTATTCACATTCGTCAATTGGCCAACGAACAATATAGTTTTGTGAAGGGCCGTTTAATTGGGTCTCACATACCACCTTGCCACGTACCGAAGCACTGCGTTTATGCATTTCAGAATGCTTACCTGCATGAAGAAGAGGATGCCAAGCAGGCAAACTCTTACCTTCGATCAAACGTTTGTAAGCGCAGCTAGGGGGCAACCAGTGAAACACCTCGATATCATCGAGAGTGATTTTCACACAATCAGGAACCTTGGCAAAACGATGCTGATAATCGCTACATTGGCAACTTTTACTATTTAATAAGACACAAGCAATATTAGTAAAATATAACTCATCGGTGTCTTCATCAATTAATTTAGATAAACAACATTTACCACAGCCATCACACAAAGACTCCCACTCTTGGGCAGACATCTGCGCCAACGTTTTTGTTTCCCAAAACCGAACATCACTCACTTAAAACAACCTCTGTTGTGGCAGAAATTCCCGCCACCTTTATCACTAAATTATCAGCCTGATTTAATGGCCCAACACCAGCAGGCGTGCCGGTTAACAAAACGTCACCTGGTTGTAAGGTAAAACAACTAGAGGCTTCGCAAAGTAAACTAGACATGTCACGGATCATTTGTCCGGTTGAACCTTGCTGCTTAACCTGACCATTCTGCTCAAAGCTCAAAGCCACGTCTGCTAACTCATTTAAACCATTTATTGGCTTAAAGTAGCTAAGTACACAACTGCCATCAAACGCTTTTGCCCGCTCCCACGGATGCCCTTGCTTTTTCAACTCGGCCTGCTGGTCACGCAAGGTTAGATCTAACGCTGCAGCATAACCCCAAACCGCGGCATCAAGCTGCTCTGGTTTAGCATTCTTTAATGGTTTACTAATTAACAATGCCAGCTCTAGCTCATAGTGCACAGCACCACTTAGGCCAGCAATGACTAAGTGCTCGGTTAAGTTGACAAAGGCACTATTTGGCTTAATAAAAAACAGCGCTTGTTTCACCGGCTGGCCACCCATTTCTCGCATGTGAGCCAAGTAGTTTTGCCCGACACAAACGGCTTTATTCGCCGCCAGGGGCAAAACTCGTCCTTGTTCATCTATATGTTGATACATATTAAAACACCGGAGGATAAGAAATACGATCGGCTAAAGTACCGACAGCCGCCACGAAATAGTGTGAGCGATTCCACTTCATCAGTACTTCATAATTAGCGTAAGCCAAATAAGCTCGGCCGTGGGCATCATCTGGCTGAACAATTGACGCTTGGATGTCTCGTATCGGTAGATCGGCGCCATCATAACGGCGTACCCCTAAAGCCTGCCATTCACTCAAACTCTTTTTGGTCGCGAGGCCACTATATTTAGAATCAAAGCCTTTCGGTAACTGTACCTGACGTCCCCAAGTTAAATCATGATGCCAACCACTTTGAGCTAAATAATTTGCTGCGGAAGCTAAGGCATCGGCAGTATTATTCCAAATATCCTTATGACCATCGCCATCGAAGTCTTGCGCATAGTGTACAAATGAACTCGGCATAAATTGCACCTGGCCCATTGCTCCTGCCCAAGAACCTTTCATCTTCGCAGCGCTGATGTGCCCTTGCTGCAAAATGTCCAAAGCATGCATCAATTCTTTTTTAAAGAAAGCTTCACGGCGACCTTCATAGGACATAGTGGCTAAAGCCGAAACCACATTATAGTTACCAGTAAACTTACCAAAATTAGACTCTACCCCCCACAAAGCCACTATAAAGCGCGGCTGAACCGCATACTTTTTTTCCAACTGATTGAGCAAAGGGTAATGCTTTTTGTAGAGGGCTCTCGCTTGTTGTACCTTCCAACTCGGTATTGCTCTAGGCAAATAAGTGTCTAAGGTTAACTTAAACTCGGGTTGTTGCTTATCGGCCTTCACTGCACGCGGGTAAAACTTAACGCCATCAAACGCCGCCTCAATGGTTGCTTGAGAGATCCCCCTTTCAGCCGCATCTATTTTCAATTGTTCAACATAAGCGTCGAAGCCAGGGTCAGCCTGAGCAGAAAAGGCCACGGAGAATAACAAACTTGCTAAAAATTTTTTCACTCACTTTCCTTCTTGGATAACTTGGCCTTGGCTTGTGCAGCTAAGTGCTGCTTAAGATAATTCTCAGGAGGCGGGGGAAGTTGTAAATAGTAACCCGGTTCTTTAAAAGCCAGCTCTAGCGACTCAATACTCACGCAGGAAAAGTCCTTAGTGGGTCGTTTGGGAACCAACATGACTAACTCTTTAGCCCCCATTAAAGCCATCAATGAATCGGGAACTTTAGAAAAATCGTCCTTCTTCTCAATATAAAGATAAGTTTGCTGTTTTTTGAGACTTTTATAGACTGCACAGAACATGAAAATGTTAGTATCCTAGGGGTTGATCGGGTTATGCTAAAACCCTGACTATATCAGAATATTTAGTGTGGCGTCATCGCTACAATACAAATGTAAAAAGGAATCTGCTGTTCATGTCCGGACAGGAAATAGAATTTAAAGGGACAAACTTCACCCTTTCTGTTGTTTACCTCGGAAAAAATGATTTAGAGTCGTTAAATAATAAGCTGATGGAGAAGGTCGCACAGGCCCCTCAGTTTTTTAATTGTGCGCCTATCGTTGTCAATGTGAGTGAAGTCGAAACAAATTTTGACTTCTTACAGTTGAAAGAAGTTGTTGAAACTCAAGATTTTGTCTTAGTTGGCGTCACTGGCTGTAGTAATAACGAGCAAAAAATTGCAGCTCGAGCCGCAGGTTTAGCTGTGATGACTAGCGGTGGACAGCAAGTTGCGGCGAAACCAGAGCCGAAGCAGGAACCAGCTGCTGAAATCGTCACCCAAGCTCCAACGCCCCCTTGTAAAGTCGTCCGAGGTCAAATCCGCTCAGGGCAACAAATTTACGCACAAAACACAGATTTAGTTATTATTGGCTCAGTGGGTAATGGCGCAGAAGTAATTGCCGATGGCAACATTCATATTTATGGCGCTCTCCGTGGAAGAGCCATCGCTGGCGCCAGTGGTCGAAAAGATAGCAAAATATTCTGTCAAAATTTACAAGCTGAACTAATTTCTATTGCAGGCACTTATATGCTGCATGAACAAATTGGAGAGCACGCGAACTTGCCCCAGTGCATTCAAATAGAAAATCAGCAAATCGTATTTAATAATTTGGCTTAGCTGAATTAAGCAATTTATAAAGGAAAGATAATGGCTAAAATTATCGTCGTGACCTCCGGGAAGGGTGGCGTTGGGAAAACAACTTCCAGCGCCGCAATTGGAACAGGTCTCGCCATCAAAGGTTTTAAAACTGTAATCATCGATTTCGACATCGGTTTACGTAATCTTGATCTTATTATGGGATGTGAACGACGAGTCGTATACGACTTCGTGAACGTGATCAAAGGCGAAGCGAACCTCAGTCAATCATTGATTAAAGATAAACGCACCGAAAATCTATTTATTTTACCAGCATCGCAGACTCGTGATAAAGACGCGCTCACTAAAGAAGGCGTTCAGAAGGTATTAGAAGATTTAGCCACCCAAGATTTTGATTACATAGTCTGTGATTCCCCTGCAGGGATCGAAACTGGGGCGATTATGGCTCTGTACTTTGCTGATGAAGCGATTGTCACCACCAATCCAGAAGTCTCATCGGTTCGCGATTCCGATCGGATCCTTGGCATGCTTGCTAGTAAATCACAACGTGCAGAACAAGGTAAAGAGCCAGTGAAAGAACATTTGCTACTCACCCGCTACCATCCAGAACGCGTGAATCGAGGTGACATGCTTAGTGTTGAAGATGTGCAAGACATATTGGCGATCCCCTTATTGGGAGTCATACCCGAATCGCCTGCGGTTCTCAAGGCATCAAACTCTGGTGAGCCAGTGATCCTTGATACCCAAAGTGACGCAGGTCTGGCCTACTCAGATGCAGTGGCCAGACTAATTGGCGAAACTGTCGACTTTCGTTTCCTAGAAGAACAGAAGAAAGGCTTATTTAGCCGTTTATTTGGAGGATAACAATGTCTCTTTTAGACTACTTTCGAACCTCAAAACAGTCTAAAACGGCGCAAACCGCCAAAGAACGACTGCAAATCATTGTCGCCCATGAACGTGGCCAACGCAGTGGCCCCGATTACTTGCCAGCGATGAAACAAGATATCATCGAAGTGATAAAAAAATACGTGGCCATCGAGTCCGATCAGGTCCAAGTCAGTCTTGATAATAAGAGCGATGACATCAGCGTATTAGAGCTTAACATCACGCTTCCTGAGCAACGTGACTAGCAAATAGCGGTTGGCGCCATCCCGTCAGCAACAAAGGTAACTTTGTTGCTGACGGTTGCATCTTCCATAACCAAGCTAGATACTGATTTAATACTTTTTTGCTGGACAATACATCCTCAGGCAAACCTGACTCCTCTGCCACTTTGGTCACAACCAATTTCAGTGCTTGGATCTTTTGCTTGTAATCTGGATAGTCAACAATACGCTTGATCGCTTGAGGATAATCACTGGCCGTAAGCTGCTTTGCTTGATGCACTAACTTCAATAAACGATGTCCATGGATCCGCAACTCTTGTGCAGGTAAATTAAGTTGTTGTAATTGTTCCATATTGCTTGGCTGATAACGGGCTAAAGCCCATAAATTATCGCCATGCACCACGTTATTAATGGCTAAATCGCGACTCATCGCTTGTTTCATTCTCCAATCACTCAAAACTTTAAGTACTGCAAGTTGTTGAGGATTCAACTTCCAAGCATTCTTGATCTCTTTATAAGCATCTTCCGATTTATTCGCTTGTTGTTTTTGGGCAGCTAAGCGAGCACTTTCCTCTAAAGCCGCGTCATAACGATCCAGTTGTTCCAGCTGTTGCTTAATCTTAAGGTACGCTGGCAATAAATAAATAACGTCTAAAGCCGCATAATCTAATTGAGAGGCTCGCAACGGCCGCGCAAGCCAATCGGTGCGCGACTCTCCTTTATCCAATTGAATGCCTAACTCGGTATCAATAAACCGCTGATAGCCTAAGCTGATCCCATGACCGAGGAACGCCGCCCCCACCTGAGTATCAAACACCGACAGTCCAAACTGGCCACTAAGCCGCTGAATGATCTCTAAATCTTCACTAAAGGCATGCAAAACCCAATGATGCTTGGCTAGCGCCTGCCATAAGGGCTGCATATCTAAACTAAGCGGGTCGATGAGATAACAAGTCACACCATCATAAATCTGTAGTAAACCCAAATGTGCGTAATAGGTCCTAGTTCGAACAAATTCAGTATCGAGGGCCAGTGTCAGAGGGGGCTGTTGATTTAAATAAGCTAACAGAGGCGCAAGTTGCGCCTCTGTATCGATCATTTCAAAGTTTGCGTCTGCCAAAATTGCGGCGTCCTAAGGGAAAACATCTAATTAGCCTTCATTTTACGGTTTATGCCTCGGCACGCAAGGCTCGACGTAAGATCTTACCGACATTTGTTTTCGGTAATTCATCACGAAACTCAATTAACTTAGGAACTTTGTAGCCCGTTAACAACTCTCGACAATGAGACAACACTTGTTTTTCGGTTAGTGAGTCATCTTTTTTAACAATGAAAACCTTCACGACTTCGCCACACACCTCGTTTGGTACGCCCACCGCAGCCACTTCGAGAACTTTCTGATTGCCAGCAATCACTGCTTCAATTTCGTTCGGGAAAACATTAAATCCTGAAACTAGAATCATATCTTTTTTCCGATCCACAATATGTAAAAAACCCTGGTGATCGATGGTCGCAATATCGCCGGTGGCAAACCAGCCTCCGGGCATGGCCTCTGCGGTCGCTTCTGGGCGCTGCCAATAGCCTCCCATTACCTGCGGGCCTTTCACTAAAATCTCCCCAGACTCTCCTTCGGCAACTTCTTCTCCCGCATCATTCACCAACTTAATATCGGTAGATGGCGCAGGTAAACCAATACTGCCGTTATAGGCCTCTAAATCGTAAGGACAAACCGTCACCAACGGCGCACACTCTGTTAATCCATAACCTTCAATAAGACGAGAACCTGTGACATTTTGCCAACGTTCAGCCACTGCACGCTGTACCGACATCCCACCACCTAAAGATAATCTGAGCCGAGAAAAATCCAACTGAGCAAAGTTGGGATCATTCAATAAAGCATTGAATAAAGTATTCACTCCTGTAATTGCGGTGAACGGTACTTTTGTCAGTTCCTTCACAAAGGTAGGGATATCTCGTGGATTAGTAATCAATAGGTTTTGACAGCCCAGCGCGAAAAAAACCATACAGTTAGCGGTTAACGCAAAGATATGGTATAGCGGCAAAGCGGTTACCACCACTTCCTTCCCTTCTCGCAAACACGGACCAACAATAGCCAAAGCCTGCAGCAAGTTTGAGACCATATTACGATGCGAAAGCATTGCCCCTTTGGCGACTCCTGTGGTCCCCCCTGTATATTGCAAGAAGGCTAAATCATCAGTAGAAAGCTCCGGTCGAACATACTGCAGATGCTCACCTTTCGCTAATACATAACGCAAAGATTGCGCATGCGGCAAATGATACTTGGGTACCATTTTTTTAACGTACTTAATCACAAAATTAACTAACGTTCGTTTCGTTGCCGAAAGCTGGTCACCTAAACGACTCAGAATAACGTGTTCAACGCCAGTTTCATCGACAATTTCTTCGAGGATGTGGGCAAAATTAGACACAATCACAATCGCTTTTGCACCACTATCATTGAGCTGATGTTTCAGCTCACGCGGCGTATACAGGGGGTTGACATTCACCACCACCAAACCAGCACGTAACGCTCCGAATAAACAAATGGGATACTGCAACAAATTCGGCATCATCAGGGCCACCCGATCACCCTGTTTAAGTTGTAACTCATGTTGCAAATAGGCGGCGAAAGCACGAGATTGCTGCTCTAGCTTGCGATAGGTAAGCACCTGCCCCATATTAATAAACGCAACTCTATCGGCATGCTTAGTGACCCCCTCTTCAAATGCATCGAGCAGCGTTTGATAACGCGAAGAGTCTATTTCTGCAGGCACATCCTTGGGGTATCGATTTAACCAAACCTTATCCACGCAGCTCTCCTAAACATTTATATTCCATTAATTATAATTTGCCAATTTGGCTTATTGTGAATTTAATAATGCACTGACTCAACGAGCCGATTAGAGTCGACGCGCCAAATTTCAAACGATTGTTTCACGGCAACCTTGGAATAACAATATTTTAACAATATGGAGATAAATTTAGATCGAAAACAGTGAAGCAGTTCAAACAATCGTTTGAATATAGTTGTTCATCAATGCTGCGCAAGCCGCAGAGTTTTGCATATGTAAATGATGGCCGCCGACCAATTCAACTATAGATAATTGGCTAAACCAAGTTTGTCGCTGACGGATAAATTCGGCGCTCAGCAAAGGATGTTCTTGTGCCGCAATCAACAAACAGGGTCGTTGAATTGACTGACAAATTTGTTTTGCTTGCGACTCACTAAAGCGCAGGGGAGAGCTCAATTTCAGCTTGGGATCATGTCGCCAATACCATAAACCCTGGCTCTGCTTGGTGGCTCGGGTAACTAACAGCCGACTATTTTCCTGACTCAAACCATTGCTTCTTGACCGCAATCTAATCGCCTGATTTAAGTCAGTAAACCCCCTGACCGACATCGGTCGATGGCGTTCACGAATAGCGTCAGTCAGATGAGTCGTCGTATTTGAGATCGGCAAACTCAAAGGCCCCAAGCCGTCTATCGCAATCAGTGCCAGTAAACCTTCCCCAAAAGCGGCAGCATAAGTACTCGCCACCAAAGCACCTAAAGAATGGCCCACCAAGATGATAGGCTTGTTTAAATTCAATTCGCTTAAAGCGCTAAATAGATCATCCACATAGTCAACAAAATGATAGTGACCTTGGCGATGTGGTGAGTGACCATGGCCGGGGAAATCAAGAGCAATACAATGATAATCAGGGAGCGACTGGAGCAGAGGAATAAAACTGGCGGCATTGTCCATCCAGCCATGAAGCATCACCAAGCAAAATGGGCTATCTGCGGTTTGCTCAAGGTAACAAAGCTGGCTTATTGGTAACTGGGATTCAATCAACATGCTGACGGGTATGTACTAGGCTAAGCGAACAAATCGATGCCAAACATCTCATTCACTTGCTGACGTTTGAGTTGATTCGCGACATCCTGATAATGAGACACAGCGTGATCAGCACTGCCTTGAGCATGCTCATAACGTAGTTTTTCAACGCTTTGTTCATCCATTCCCGCCCAAGGTACCACGCCTTTAGTGGCTTTCGTTGCCACACTGAGTTCGGTGCCCGCGACTCGTTGCTGAGTTTTCGATTGCTGCGGTATGGGCTGGCCAAGGCCCTGTATTTTCACGCTCATCGTCCTTTTGTTTAAACTCTACCGGGAAGCTTCTGCCAAGTGACTTTATCGCGAAGATAAACCGGTTCGGCTTTCTCTGCACTCACAAGGCAGCGATTGGCAAATGCCCACTGCGCATATACAAGCATATCTCGTGCCGAAGGGTAAAGTACTGAATCGAGTCGCTCTGCGCCAGAAAATTGACCCGATAATAAAGTTTGATAAGTTTGCCAGCCGGTTCCAACAGCGGCTCCCGGTGTATCGCTCGACGTCATTAACTCAGGCTTAATCACCTGCTCTTCTCCTGCTAACACCATTAAACCATCGCTGAGTTGGTATTGGCCCCAATAAATTTCCCCCATACGCGCATCAATAGCAGCATAACAAGTTTGAGACTGATGTTGCTGATAAGCGGCTTGCGCCATCGCCTGTAAAGTGGAGACCGCGATCATCGGCTTATCGGCACCAAAGGCTAAGCCCTGCGCCGTAGCGGCACCAATGCGTACTCCCGTAAAACTGCCTGGACCACGACCAAAGGCAATAGCATCAAGCTGTTTCAGGCTCGCGCCAGCCGCTGCTAATATTTGCTCGACAAAAGGCAAAATCTTTTGTGTGTGATCTCGAGGGCTGTATTCTTGCTGACTATAAATTTGTCCCTGCCATTGCAAGGCGACGGAACAATTTTCAGTCGATGTATCTAAAGCGAGTATATTTGCTGTCATGTTTCCTCAGCGTTATTTTTTACAAATTCTAAAACTTTTGACAGTTCTCTGGTTCGGGGCATAGCCGGTAGGCTGCTAATAAACAAGGCACCATAATCACGGTTTACCAAGCGATTATCGCAGATAATCACCACGCCATGATCCGCTTGGGTACGTATCAATCGCCCCACGCCTTGTTTAAGGCTTATCACGGCTTGCGGCAAATATACCTGACGAAAAGGATCTCCGCCACGTAAACGACAATCCTCACTTTTCGCTTTCAATAAAGGATCATCGGGAGCTGCAAACGGTAGTTTATCGATAATGACACAAGACAGTGCCTTGCCTGGAACGTCAACCCCTTCCCAGAAAGTGCTAGTGGCAACCAACACCGCGTGGCCATCGGTGACAAATTGGCTAAGCAACTCTTGTTTACCAGCCTCGCCCTGCACCAATACCAATAATTCGGTACGCTGACGTAGCTCCGTCGCAACCTTTTGGATCATCCGATGACTGGTACACAAGAAGAAACATCGGCCTTGATTGGCTTCTATCACTGGCGCTAATTGATCTAACATTAGCTGTTCTGAATTATGTTGTTTGGTTTCGGGAAGATAACGAGGCACACATAATAAGGCCTGCTTCTGATAATCAAAGGGGCTATCCAATAACATACTCTCTGCATCGCTCAAGCCCATTTGAGTTTGAAAATGCTCAAAGTTACCATCAACAGCCAGCGTTGCAGAGGTAAAGATCCAGGCCGCTTCGCGTTGTTTAACTTCATTCATAAAACGTTCAGCAATATTGAGCGGGGTAATGTTTAAGGTAAAATGTAAGCGAGACGTTTCGTACCAATAGCTATAGCCCGTTTTATCGACGTCCATCACCTTCTCAAATAACAAACGCATTCTCGCTAAACGCTCAAAGCAACTATCCGCAAGCTCACAACGAGACAGCGCTAACTTTAACACTTGATAAACAAAATCCATGTCTTCATGCAAATGACGCATCATTTCAGCAAAGCGGCTTTGTTTAGCCAATGGACGCCACTCGCCTCTATCACGCAAGCCTTCGAAGGCTAGTCGGCACTCTCGAATGCGTTGTTCCAACTTCTTAGCCGCTTTGGACAACTGCGCCATGTCACGCAATTCGGTTTTATAGCTCAGCTCGATGTCTTTGCATAAATCTAAGATCTGCCGACTGGAAAAATGCTGACCAAAATAGCTGGCTGCAATATCAGGCAGCTGATGTGCTTCATCGAAGATAAAGGCATCGGCTTCAGGGATCAATTCACCAAATCCGGTTTCTTTTACCACCATATCGGCAAAAAACAAATGATGATTCACCACCACTAAATCTGCTTCTAGTGCTCGATTTCGTGCCTTCACTAAATAACAGTCTTTATAAGATGGGCAATCACGGCCAAGACAATTATCATTGCTGCTGGTAATCAGAGGAAATACATCGGAGCGCTCAGCAACCGGACCTAAATCACCAATATCTCCAGATTCACTGCCCTGCGCCCAGCGCTTAATTTTCACTAACTCGGCCAAGGTTTGGCGATCTTGACCGCTACTGTAGTGCGAAAAGCTATTTAGCCGTTCAATGCACAAGTAATTGGAACGTCCTTTTAATAAAGCCACTGATTTAGCGTAAGCCAAAGCCTTTTGCATTTTTGGTAAGTCTTTATTAAACAGCTGGTCTTGTAAGGCTTTGCTTCCGGTGCTGATGACTATTTTTTTGCCGCTGTCCATCGCCGGAACTAAATAAGCGTAGGTTTTACCAGTGCCGGTCCCCGCTTCAACCAACAGACTGGTGCGTTGCTTAATCGTTGCAGAAACAGATTCAGCCATTTGCTGCTGTTGGGGACGAGGTGAAAACCCTGGGATGGCTTGAGAGAGCTGTCCGTCGTTGGCAAAGTAGTGCTGTTTCAATCTAAATTCCGGTAGGCAATAGTCGCCGCAACTATACCAGCCCACAAACCCTAGACCAAACCTTGAGACAAAAATGTTAGTCAAGGAGACAGCTTCGGACTATTTTTACTGCCCAAATCCCTTAACGTTTACACCGCGATAACAGAGCATGGCCGCAAGCAATATCCAATAAAACCGTATACGCTAGGTCGCCGTAAGTCGAATTGAGCTGAATAAAAATCACACTCGTAGCTAAGCCGTCTCTAAACAAACAGATCAATATCATGCTGTTCATCCTCGTCAGGTTTTTTCTTATGTTGACTTGGCTCGGCTTGGGATTTAGGCCGAACTTGGATGTCGTTATGGGCCGATAACTTGCTTTTCTTTTCCACCTTCGTGGTACGCAATGGTGGCTTTTGGCCATCAGGCTTCGCCAGCGGCCTTGGCAAAATGGGTAAAATCGCATCTTGGCTCACGATCGTTCTCCTATAGACGCTCTCCACCTAATTATCGGCTATTTTTTGCACAACTTGAACTGTTTAGCAAAAACTGCGGAAAAAAGGTTGCAATTTAGCGCTAGCTTGGTAACTTTATGGGCAGAATTTGCCACAAAGGCAAACTAACGTTGACAGGAACGTAACATGATTTTTAACCAAATGAAGCATCACCACCACCATCATCCAGAGTAAGCTTCAGGCGGTTATCTGCTGGGAGCTTATGAATAGCTTCCGGTGGTAGAATATAAAATATTGTAAACCCCCGGAAGGTAATCCTCCCGGGGGTTTTTTAGTTTTATAATTAGGGACATAAACATGACAGAGCAAAAACGACTACGCATCGCCATCCAAAAATCCGGACGCTTAAGCGATGATTCTCAGGCACTATTAAGAAGCTGCGGGATGAAGATCAACCTTCGTCAACAACGCCTGATTGCCCACTCTGAAAACATGCCCGTCGACTTGTTACGGGTTCGTGATGACGATATTCCGGGCTTAGTCATGGATGGCGTGGTCGATTTTGGCATCGTGGGGGAAAACGTACTTGAAGAAGAAACCATGCTACGTAGTGCTAAAGATGAGCCTACCGACTGCGAAGTATTAAAACGTTTAGACTTTGGCGATTGCCGTTTCTCCATCGCAGTGGCTGAAGAATTTGACTACACTGGCCCACAATGCCTGGCCAATAAACGCATCGCTACCAGCTACCCTGGGATCTTAAAACGCTACTTAGACCAACAAGGCGTCCCCTTCTCAACTTGTATGTTAGCCGGCTCTGTTGAAGTTGCCACTCGTGCAGGACTCGCCGATGCCATCTGTGACTTAGTCTCAACTGGTGCCACTCTTGAAGCCAATGGCTTAAAAGAAGTCGAAGTGATTTACCGCTCTCAAGCCGTACTAATTAAGTCTAAAAACAAACTCAGTGACGAACACCAAACACTATTAGACAAGCTATTACTGCGCATGCAAGGCACCATGGAAGCCAAAGAAAGCAAATACATCATGTTGCATGCACCGAAGACCCATCTCGAACAAATCGTTGACCTACTGCCAGGCAGCGAGCATCCCACCGTATTAGCCTTAGCCGGCGATGAAGAGAAGGTGGCACTCCATGTGGTCAGTACCGAGAATTTATTCTGGGAAACCATGGAGAAGTTAAAAGCCTTAGGAGCGAGCTCTATTTTAGTCATGCCAATCGAGAAAATGTTGAGATAAAAGCCATGCAAACGGTCATTTGGAATCGCTTAACTACCGAACAACAGCAACAAGTCTTATCGCGGCCAGCGGTCAATAGCTCGCAAGATACTGCCGCGATTGTCAGCGACGTGATCAATACTGTGCGTCGCCAAGGTGACCAAGCGTTAATTGCGCTTGCCACTAAGTTTGACAAGACCACGCTGTCGCAAGTTCGTGTGAGCCAGCAACAAATCGATGCTGCTGGAGATAATTTAAGTACAGAGTTTAAAAGCGCCGTCGCCCAAGCGAAGGCCAATATCGAAGTATTTCACCAAGCACAGAAGCCGCAAGGCTTTAGTCTGGAAACCCAAGCAGGGGTGCGCTGCGAAATGCACTACGCCGCCATTGCTCAAGTCGGTTTGTATGTTCCGGGCGGCACCGCGCCACTGCCCTCTACGGTATTAATGTTGGCCATTCCAGCCCAAATAGCTGGTTGTAAAAAGGTAGTGCTCTGCTCACCGCCGCCGATTGCACCAGAAATTCTATACACCGCCAAACTGTGTGGTGTTGACGAAATCTATTCAGCTGGCGGCGCACAAGCGATTGCCGCGATGGCCTATGGCACCGAGAGCGTGGCTAAGGTCGACAAAATTTTTGGCCCCGGCAATGCCTTTGTGACTCAAGCCAAGCAACAAGTAAATACCGACCACGCCGGCGCCGCCATCGACATGCCCGCTGGCCCCTCGGAAGTATTGGTGATTGCTGACGAACAAGCGAACCCCGCTTTTGTTGCCGCCGACTTACTGTCACAAGCAGAGCACGGGCCCGATTCGCAAGTTATTTTTGTGACCACCGCTGAGGCGCAAGCGGCGGCAGTGAATCAAGAGTTAACACGTCAACTTAGCTTGCTCAGTCGAACTAATATTGCCGATCAAGCCTTATCGCACAGCACTGCGATTGTGGTCGACGATTTACAACAAGCGGTTCAAGTGAATAATCTTTATGGCCCCGAGCACCTGATTGTACAGACCGAGCAAGCTCGCCAGCTATTACCCCAGTTAGAAAATGCCGGCAGCATCTTCTTGGGTGAGTGGACGCCAGAATCGGTGGGTGACTATGCCAGTGGCACCAATCACACCTTGCCAACCTACGGTTATACCCGGACTTATTCAAGCTTAGGTACCTTAGATTTTATGAAGCGCTTCACTGTTCAAGAATTAACTCAACAAGGCTTAAAAGACTTAAGCGCCGCTGTCGTACCGATTGCCGACGCTGAGGGGCTCGATGCCCACCGCCGCGCCGTCACTATCCGTTTAGGTGAGGAGCAATAATATGTCAGTCTCATTATTAGCCCGCAAGAAAATTCAGGCGCTGGTTCCCTATCAAAGTGCACGTCGCATTGGTGGCAGCGGTGAAGTCTGGCTCAACGCCAACGAAAGCCCAGAGGTAAGTGATTTTAACTACGACGGTGACCAGCTCAATCGTTACCCAGAGTTTCAACCAGCAGCGCTGATTAACGGCTATGCCGCTTATGCCGGGGTTTCGCAATCACAAGTGTTGGCCAGTCGCGGTGCCGATGAAGCCATTGAAGTGCTGATCCGGGCCTTTTGTGAGCCAAACCAAGACAGCGTAGTCATTTGTAGCCCAACCTATGGCATGTATTCAGTGAGTGCCGAAACCATCGGGGTTGAGGTAAAAACCGTCGAATTAGATAGTGATTTTAACCCTGACTATAGCGCTTTGGCAGCAATAGACAGCAAAATCATCTTTCTATGTGCCCCCAATAATCCGACCGGTTCTATGTTAGACCACGCCAAACTCAGTAAGGTGTTAGAGGCACAACGCGATAAAGCACTGGTGGTGGTTGATGAAGCCTACATTGAGTTTTGCGCAGAACAAAGTGTGCAGGGTTTACTGACCGACTTCGACAACTTAGTGATTACCCGTACCTTGTCAAAAGCCTTTGCCTTGGCTGGCCTGCGTTGTGGATTTACCCTCGCCAATGCAGAAGTGATTGAAGTGATGAGTAAGGTGATTGCACCCTATCCTATCGCCCGCCCAGTGGCCGAAATTGCAGCCAAAGCCCTGACTACCGATGGGCTAAAAATCATGCGCGAGCGAGTAGCATCCTTGAACACGATCCGCAGTCAAGCCGTGGATGAATTAAGCAGACTGAAGATTGTAAAACAAATTTTCCCTGCCACTGGCAACTACATTTTGATCCGTTTTGACGACTCTGCCCGCATCTTTAAAGCACTGGGCGAGCAAGGCATTGTACTGCGAGACTTTGCCAACAAACCGCGTTTAGACAATTGTATTCGAATGAGTATTGGTAACCAGCAAGAAGTGTCAATTACACTGAAAGCGATTCAAGGATTGGAGCGAAGCTAAGTGAGCCAGGTAAAACAAAAAATCTTATTCATCGACCGCGATGGCACCATGATCGACGAACCCATCACCGACAAGCAGGTTGATAGCGTAGAGAAAGTAAAACTGGAGCCTCAAGTGATCCCGGTATTACTCAAGTTACAAGCCAACGGCTATCGCTTGGTCATGGTGACCAATCAGGATGGCCTAGGCACCGACAGCTTTCCAGAAGCTGATTTTCACCTCGCGCAAAACTACATGATGGACATTTTCGAGTCGCAGGGGATCCAATTTGATGCAGTACTGGTTTGTCCGCACTTTGACGCCGACAACTGTAGCTGTCGCAAACCCAAACTCGGCTTGGTCAAAGACTACCTGAAAAGCGGCGTGATTGACTTTGCCAACTCCTACGTGATTGGCGACCGCCATACCGATATGCAGCTGGCCGAAAATATGGGGCTGGACGGTCTGCAGTATCAAAGGGACGGCTTAAACTGGCCCACTATTGAAAAGCAGCTCACCCAACAGGGCCGTAAAGCCAGCGTTGAGCGCAATACCAAAGAAACCCAAATTAGCATTGCCGTCGACCTGGACAATGCCGGTGGCAGCCAAATTGATACCGGCCTTGGTTTTTTCGACCACATGCTCGATCAAATCGCCACCCACGCCGGCTTCCAGCTCAATTGTAAGGTCATCGGCGATTATCACATCGATGACCATCACAGCGTAGAAGACACCGCAATCGCACTGGGCCAGGCTTTAAAAGTCGCCTTAGGCGACAAGCGGGGAATTGGCCGCTTTGGTTTTGTGTTGCCCATGGATGAGTGTTTAGCCCAATGCGCCTTAGATTTAAGTGGACGAGCGCATTTGGAATTTAAAGCCGATTTTCCACGTGCCGCGATTGGTGACTTTGCCACCGAAATGGTGCCACATTTTTTCCGCTCACTGAGTGATGCAATGGCCTGTACTCTGCATCTGGAAACCACCGGAAAGAATACCCATCACATGGTTGAAGCGCTGTTTAAAGTATTTGGGCGGGCGCTAGGCCAAGCCATTGTTAAATCTGGTGATGCATTGCCAAGTAGCAAAGGCACCTTATAGGTTAAGGAACAACAATGAATGTAATTATTGATACCGGATGTGCCAACCTTTCATCGGTAAAGTTTGCCGTAGAACGCTTGGGATTTCCGGTCACGGTCAGCCGTGACCCTCAGGTGATTCTTGCCGCAGACAAGCTGTTTCTACCCGGTGTAGGTACCGCCACCGAAGCCATGAAAAACTTAGCCGATCGAGAGCTGATTGACTTAGTCAAACAAGTGAAAAAGCCACTTCTAGGGATTTGTTTAGGCATGCAAATGCTGGCCGAATTCTCCATTGAAGGCGGTGCGAAAGAAGCGCTGGAACCCGTTCCCTGTTTAGGCCTGGTACCCGGCACCGTAAGCTTAATGAAGCCTAACGCAGGCCAACGCTTGCCACACATGGGTTGGAACCAAATTCAGCCTAAATCTGGTCATCCGCTGTTTAAAGACATTGAAGCCGGCAGTTACTTCTACTTTGTACACAGCTACGCCTTGCCCGTTAACAATGCCACCATTGCCCAGTGCGATTATGGTAACGCCTTTACTGCTGCAGTAAACAAAGACAACTTTTACGGTGTGCAATTTCACCCAGAGCGCAGCGGTCAGGCCGGTGCGCAATTAATTAAAAACTTCTTGGAGATGTAACATGATCATTCCTGCTTTAGATCTCATCGACGGAAAGATTGTGCGTTTGTTCCAAGGAGATTACGCGCAAAAAACCATTTATGGGGACGACCCGCAAGCCCAGTTTTCGGACTACCACAGCCAAGGCGCTGATTGGTTACACCTAGTCGACTTAGATGGTGCTAAAGATACCAGCGCTCGCCAACTCGACGTAATCGCTCAGCTACTTAAAAACACCCCCGCAAAAATTCAGATTGGTGGCGGTGTACGCAGTGAGCAAGACGTAAAAGACTTACTCGATGCGGGCGCAGAACGAGTAGTGATCGGCTCCACTGCCGTTAAACAGCCACAAGTTGTGGCGCAGTGGATGGAAAAATACGGCGCCGAGCACATTGTGCTAGCACTAGACATTAACATCGACGCGCAGGGCAACAAAGTGGTCGCGGTATCGGGCTGGCAAGAAGACAGCGGCGTGACCATTGAAGAGTTAGTGGCAATTTACGCCCCGGTGGGCCTGAAACACGTCTTATGTACCGACATTTCTAAAGACGGTACTCTCGAGGGTTCAAACGTCAGTTTATACCGCGAGTTATGTGCTCAGTATCCAGATATTCAGTGGCAAAGTTCTGGTGGCATTGGCAACTTAGATGACATAGCAGCCTTAACCGACACGGGTGTTGCTGGTGTAATTGTTGGCCGAGCGCTGTTAGAAGGCAAGTTTACCGTAAAACAAGCCATCGCTTGTTGGCAGCAAGGAGGCAATAATGCTCGCTAAACGAATAATTCCCTGCCTAGACGTCAAAGACGGCATGGTGGTTAAAGGCGTGAAATTTCGAAACCACGAAATTATTGGCGACATCGTGCCACTGGCGAAACGTTACGCTGAAGAAGGCGCCGACGAACTGGTGTTTTACGATATTACCGCCAGCTCTGATCAGCGGGTGGTGGATAAAAGCTGGGTCAGCCGTGTTGCCGAAGTGATCGACATTCCCTTTTGTGTCGCCGGCGGTATTAAAACCATCGAAGACGCCAACCGCACCTTGCAAAACGGTGCCGACAAGATCTCGATTAACTCCCCTGCTTTAGCCGATCCAAGTTTAATTACTAAACTGGCCGACAAATTTGGCGTGCAGTGCATCGTGGTCGGTATCGATTCTTACTACTGCGAAGAAACCCAACAATACCAAGTGAAACAATTTACTGGCGATGAAAAACGCACCGTGACCACCACCTGGAACACCTTTGATTGGGTGAAAGAAGTGCAAGCTCGTGGCGCTGGCGAAATTGTACTCAATGTCATGAACCAAGATGGGGTGCGCCAAGGTTACGATTTAGAACAACTCAGCCGAGTGCGTGAGATTTGTCATGTACCCTTAATCGCCTCTGGCGGAGCCGGCGAAATGCAGCATTTTAAAGACGCCTTTAAAATTTCCGACGTCGATGGCGCACTCGCCGCCAGCGTATTTCATAAAAGCATTATTGATATTGGCGAACTCAAGCAATATCTCAAACAACAACAGGTGGCAATTCGACTATGAGCCAATTTGAACAGTTAAACCAACAAATCGATTGGGACAAAGTTGAAGGCTTGATCCCTGCCGTGGTACAAAACGACCACAGTGGTCAAGTTTTGATGCTCGGCTATATGAATTCAGATGCGCTAGCAAAAACCCTTGAAAGCAAACAGGTCACTTTCTTTAGTCGCAGCAAACAGCGACTGTGGACCAAAGGGGAAACCTCAGGCAATGTACTTAAGCTAAAAAGCATCAGTCTAGACTGTGACCAAGACACTCTACTGGTGGCAGTAGAGCCGATTGGCCCCACCTGTCACAAAGGAACCCAAAGCTGTTTTGACGGTCACAACGAGCCGAAGCTTACCTTTATTGCCCAACTGCAAGCGGTATTGGCCGAACGGAAGTTAGCCGACCCAGAACAAAGCTACACCGCGAGCCTATTTGCTCGCGGCACCAAACGGATTTGCCAAAAAGTCGGTGAAGAAGGCGTAGAAGTTGCGCTAGCGGCCATGGCCAACGATCGCGAAGAACTGATCAACGAAAGCTCTGATTTACTCTATCACTTGCTGGTATTGCTAGAAAAACAAGAAGTCGGTTTTGATGAAGTCGTGGCTTGTTTACAGGCTAGGCATAAGTAACTTTTTTATGACTTAACCTTAAGAAGCCTCTATTAAAGAGGCTTTTTTGTTTCACTTGATTGCTCATCAAATCAGACTTTACGAGTTAAATACCCAATATTTAATCTTCTAAAAATAGCGATAACAACTACTTAGTAGACTATATCCAGAACCACAATTGATTAATCACGATGAAATAGTAAATTGCCGCTGAAAGATACAAAACCAGAGATGAAAAATTGTAATGCCATGCTAATTTTATATCTTTACTGCGCGCATGGCGCTTAACCGCTCATCAACTAAGGGATGCTTTTAGCTCTTTATTTACAATCACTATAGCGTAAGTGATAATGCGAGCACCGTAAGCTTTATCCCGTGTTGCTGGTCCGCAGCCTTGCTCCACGAGCTTATGGTCCAAATAGCGAACACTCATTTTTCTAAAGACTCTCGTCGCTATCTCCCAGTTTAAAAATAAAGAACATTGTTATCGAGGCGAGAGAATTTAAATTAATCATGATTGTTTATTCTATGAGGTGATTAAGCTAATACCAAGTCATACGCTTCCGTTGCTAGTGACCGTCCTATCACATCTCCGGTAACTGCTGCAAAGTAACCCACGGTTAAGCCAATACCAATAGCCACTAGCCACTACCCAGCCAACAGATGTAGCGAACATCGCAATCTCCAATAATGATGATGTTACAGTTAAGCCTGCTGCTATGGTAATAATCCCATTTTTAACCACAACAAAATTAGGCAACTTAGCCATTGTAATTGGAATACTCAAAGGGATATGACCGATCAGATATTAACGACTATACCTTGGTTGGCCTGTTTAACTAGCTGACTGACGCAATTTTCCCTATAATAGCCCCACAAAATACGGCTACTAGTCGCCTAAAGCCAACTTTGGCTTAGGTATAACTGTTTCAAAAAGCCACCCTAAATTGAAGACTAAAGAGAACTTACCATGAGCGATATCCCTCCTTGCCCTAAATGTGAATCAGCCTATGTTTACCAAGATGGTTCACTACTTATTTGCCCAGAGTGCGCGCATGAGTGGAACCCAAACGAAGTAACAGTGGACCCTGATGCCATTGTATTAAAAGACGCGGTAGGTAACCTATTGGCTGAAGACGACAAAGTGACCTTGATTAAAGATCTAAAAGTGAAAGGCTCTTCTTTAGTATTAAAAGTAGGCACCAAAGCGGTGATTAAGCGCTTTGTGGATGCAGACCACGACATCGACTGTAAAGTAGATGGCCACGGCAGCATGATGCTGAAGTCAAAGTTCGTGCGAAAACAAAGCTAAGAAATTGAATCACCAAGGTTAAAAAAACCTGCATAAGCAGGTTTTTTTATCTCTGAACTATCCGACATAATGCCAAAAAGTCGATTTAGATCAATATGCTAGCAAGCTCATGTGGCTAGAGTAATCACCAAGTTTCCGCCGATGAGACCTTGTCTAGCCGATGCAGCAACCACGCAAGATGGTTTATACATCACGGTAAAAAAATAGCTTGGTAAAATGATAATGATTAAAGTCCTTTGCTTCGGCGACTCCAATACTTGGGGCTACTCACCTAAGAATGGTCAACGCCTCCCCCTTCACGCGCGCTGGCCAGGTGTATTAGGCAACTTACTCGGTGACAATTTCCAGGTAATTGAGGAAGGTCAGCCCGGCCGCACCAGCTACCGAAATGCCACTGAATTTGGCTTACAGCGCGGAATTGAAGCGCTGTTAGAGAAAGTCTCTCAGCAACAACCACAGTGGCTGGTGATGATGCTAGGCACCAATGACCTATACCCAGCCTTTGAGCTAAGCGCTGAGCAAGTTGCCGCAGATCTGCAGCGTATGATTGTTGAATTACGAACGCATTGCCTAAGCCTGCAGATTGCCGCTCCATATGTATTCGTGCTAGCGCCACCCACGGTCAATAACAACGGTAATTTTGCGAAGTACTTTCGGGGTGCGAGTGAAAAGTCCAAGCAGCTAGCAAAGCATTATCAAGTCGTGGCCAAATCACTTGAGTGTGGATTCTTAGATGTAGGAAAACTGGTAATGGTTGATCCTCAAGATGGGGTTCACCTGAACGGCGCTGAGCATCGAGTGCTGGCAAGTGCTGTGGCCGACAAATTGCGGCAATTGATATAGTAGCGACCTCTTACCACTTAGCAGTACAGCATAAGTCAATGGCTGCCGAACAGACTCATTTGCGCTAAAATCATTGACGTTTTATGGTCAAGCAAGGCCCTTATTTTGTTTTCCTAAACACGATATTATTGAGGTTTAGGTTGGAAGGAAGATTTATGCTATTTGTATGTTCCGATATTCATGGCGACCATCAAGCTTTACAGCTCACCCTAGCCGCTTTTGAGCGCAGTGGCGCTTCGCATTTTATCTGTTTGGGGGATGTACTCAATCACGGACCGCGTAATCCGCTCCCCGAGCACTATGCGCCTTTGGCGGTAGCAGCAGATTTAAACAAAATTGCGGAACGTATTATTGCAGTACGTGGTAATTGTGACAGCGAGGTCGACCAAGCCCTGTGTGATTTCCCCTTGTTAGCCGACTATAACCAGTTAGTACTCGGTAAGCGTAAGGTGTTTCTTTGCCATGGCCACCAGTACGGACCAAACAAGCTGCCGCCTTTGGCTGAAGGCGACCTACTCGTAAGCGGCCATAGCCATATTCCACAAGCGAGCCAAGAAGGCTCTCATTTTGTGCTTAACCCAGGTTCTGTTTCCATGCCGCGCCAAGATTGGCAGGCCAGTTATGCACTAATCACCGAGCAGCAATTGCTCGTTTGCAGCTTAATTGATAACAAGCCCCTAATCACTTGCAACTTGAACTAGGGCAATTGGGCGTAGAATAAAAAATACCTCTTGTATCCATAAGGGCTCGTATTACACTGAGCGGCACACAACAATGGCTTGATAACTGGTTCAAATAGATTGGGAAGTAGATGGATAAAAAATTAACCTCAAGACAGCAAAAAAGCCTTATCACCAAGAAAAAACTCTATAACAGTGCCTTAGCTTTAATGAATGACTCGAATATCGAAGACATTACCATCAGTCATATTTGTTCGAGTGCAGGGGTCTCGGTAGGCTCCTTTTATAAGCATTTCGCCACCAAAACCGATATTTTTGTCGAAATGTATGATCAAGCGGATGTTTTTTTCGAAGAAAAGTATACCGTTCAGAAGACGACTAGCACCACCAAAGAGGCTATTCTTGAGTACTTTGAAACCTACGCTCAATACCATCTGAAAGTCGGTTTACAGACCGTAAAACAACTCTATACCTGCAATAATAAGCTCTTCATTATGAAAGGCCGCAATATGCAAAAGTTTCTGACCTTGATCATCCAACAAGGACAAAAAAACCATCAGATTGACGAAACGACAAGCGCTGAAAGATTAACAGAGTATCTTTTCATTTCGGCACGCGGACTCATTTACAACTGGTGCCTTCATGATGGTCATCTGGACTTATCAGCTGAAATGAACATTTATATGCAGCGCTTATTAAAGTCGATTGCTGCTTAAAATGCGACAAATTGGCCACCTTTATTTTGCTTATAAAGGTGGCTCAAAAAGTAACATAGCCGCTATATGTTCCTTGCTACTTCATAAGCATCCCAGATCGCATACATAATATTTTGTACCTGCTTTGCATCCCCCAGCAAGTAGCTTTGCGGCAGCTCATTTCGCAAGGACTCGTAAAGATTACGTTGAGAATTATAACCAACCGCCAAAATCGCCGAATCCGCAGCCAGAACAGTTTCTTCACCATCGGAATTCTTCAATACAAAGCCTTGCTCAGTAGCCCCGGAAACCACGCAATTGGTCAGTAATTCGATATTCTTATAAGCCACTAAGTCCCGTAACATGTCTTCGTTCGCATGACATAATGGCCCTCCAATGGTGAGTATATCGCCTTGCATTTCCACCAATGAAACCTGCTTCCCTTGATCGGCCAACCATAAAGCCGTCTCACAACCAACTAGACCGCCGCCAATAATCAACGTCGATTGCCCCGGATCTTGATGACCAAGTAATACATCTTCAGCCGAATACACATTGGTTGCAGCATCAATTGCAAATGTTCTAGGTGTTGAACCGGTTGCAAAAATCACAACATCCGCATTTTGTTCAATAATCATCGCCTTACTTAATGGACTATTTAAATGCACATCTACTTTGAGATCTTGCAGCTCAGCTTGATACCAGTTTGCCAAATCATGATCATCTTCTTTAAAATCTGGTACCCCGCCCGGAATTAAGTTCCCGCCCAAACGCGATGCTTTTTCGTAAAGCTTAACCCGATGGCCGCGAAGAGCTGCAACCCGGGCCGCTTCGCAGCCCGCAGGGCCGCCGCCAACCACCAACACACTTTTTTGCTGATCGCTGTTCGTGATCGCATAGTCTAACTCTCGGCCACAGGCCGGATTTACCGCGCAGGAGATAACCGCATAGCTGGCCAATCGACCCATACATCCTTCTTGGCAAGAAAGACAAGGGCGCACCTTATTGAATTTATCGGCTCTAATTTTGTTGGGTATCTCTGAATCGGCTAGCAAAGGACGCCCTAAGGCAATAAAATCAGTTTGCCGTTCACGAATGGCTTGGCTTGCCAAATCAGGGTTTTCCATTCGCCCTGCCGTAATCACCGGCACCTGAAGTACTTCTTTCAAAATTTGATTATAAGGCAGGTATAAACCCTTCTCTTGGTACATTGGTGGATGTGCCCAATACCAAGAATCATAAGAGCCAACATCTCCGTTAAAAGCATCATAACCAGCGGCTTCTAAAATTTTAGCCGCTTCGATCCCTTCTTGAATATCTCGACCTTTTTCAACAAATTCTTCATTGGGTAAACCGCCCTTACACCAATCCTTAATAAAACTTTTGATGCTATAACGCAGTGACACCGGATAATCTGCCCCACACTCCGCCTTAATCGCTTGAACAATTTCAATCGCAAAACGAAGTCGGTTCTGCAAACTACCACCGTATTGATCAGTCCTTTGGTTAAAAAATGATATCGCGAACTGATCGAGTAGATAACCTTCATGGACCGCGTGAATTTCAATACCATCGAATCCGGCTTTTTTGGCTATTGCCGCCGACTCAGCAAATTTACCAACATAGCGATGAATTTCTTCTATGCTTAACTCCCGACACGTTACCTCGGGCAACCAACGATGTGGAATGGGTGATGGCCCTACCGCCGTATTTCCAACGATCGATGGAATACTCACACGACCGAAACCCGCCGATAACTGTAGAAATATTTTCGACCCATAAGCATGGATCCGCTCAGTCATCATCTTCGCGGTTTTGACAAAATTAAGCGGGTTTAAGGTGGGACAAGGCATGGAAGGTAAAGCGCATTTTTCTATTTCATTTTCAACCATGGTTACACCGGTAATAAGCAAGCCAGTACCGCCACGAGCCCGTTCTACGTAATATTCAACGCCTCTCTCATTAAACGAACCATCTGCGCTACATAAGCCTCCCGGCCCCATCGGCGCCATAACAAATCGATTTTTTATTTCTAAATTACCAATTTTAAAGGGTTCAAACAGGATCTTGTGATGTTCTTTCATGAGAAAGTTCCTCGAGTTAAAAAACAAAAGTGAACGCGTTCACCGAATGAGTTCACTATATATGTGTTCTTTGTTTTTTAATCATTATTTTTTGATTAACTGCAATAAGTTTGGAATAGATCAATAAACCATCGCCGGACTAAAAGCGTTTACAAAAAATTAGAGAGGAAAAGCGACACTGATCGCTGCTTTTAAGCAAGGGCAGCTTAGAACAAAGCCATGCCCTCGCATTGAAAATCTACATCCATTGCTGATTAGGCAAACAAAAAATACAATTTTAACTGTAAAAAACGCTCTCAAACGGTCGCATAAGAGTCACAGTGAGCCTCTTTCAACACATCGCTAGCGCGCTTAAACCCATGGACACATTGCTCGACTTACTATCCTCGATAACCGATGCCAAATACGCCGCCTTCACTTATTGCGTTGTAGCCAAGGCTAAAAATCAAATGACGGCTTGGCGCGTAGCGCAAGCCTAACTCTGCGCCCCATTTTTTTTCGATATCAGTTTGCCAAGTCGGCTGACAATCGCGACACATCGGCGTAATACCACTGGTATAGTGAATACTTCTTTCCAGCATGGCTCCACCGCCATAGATACTAAAATCGTGGCTTAGACTATAACTCAAGCCCAGCCTCAGCATTGTTGAGTCTTGCTGCGCCTCTGCTGGTTCACTCACAAGCAATGATTGTTGTTTCGACTTAGCATACCCAAAGTAGTAGCCCCAATTGGGATAAGCTCGGTCATAATGATTCAATGACAGCGTCACCCCCAACATCGGTTCGGAAACCTGCAAGTAATCGAGATAAACCGCCGACCAGGGCTGGTTTATGACTTCAATCGCTTGAGACTGAGCCATCGCAGGAGTCGTATTAGGCAGCACAACAAGCAATACCAGACCCCTTGTAATCAGTTTATTTAAAATACTGCTCTGAGAAGAAAACGCCAATATTTACACCTTTCATCAACAACATCCGTGTAAATATAAATGTCGATATATAAACCGATAATCGGTGAGTCGGTCAAATCAAAAAGTCATCAAAAATGGCACAAGCCTATACCTAGTCGCTAAATACATTTACAGTAGGCTAGTTACGGACAGGCTAGCCATTGATGCTGCATGAGTCGCGCTAATGCAGACCATAGTTTTATTTTAAGCTATTGATTAAATTCACGACTTGACTATGCTGAGAACATTAAATCAGCTTGAGGATGTCTCTATGTTTCAACTCACTGGCCGCAAGGTTATCGGTATTTTTCTGGTGATAGTCATCATCAATTATGTTTTTGCGGTAATTTGGAGTAGTGAGCCCGACCGTATCGACCTAAATAGCTACATGAAAGAGCAAGCACTGGCAAACAATGAACAAGTTGTGACGGGCTATGCGACATCAACCGCTTTGATATTTGTCGCTGAAACCTTATTAAATAAGTCGGGTGGCTACCTTAGCAACGACAAGATGCCACCGAGTGTTTTCATGGATAATATGCCCAGTTGGGAACTTGGCGCTTTAAACCAGATCCGCGATTTGTCACTGATCATGCGTAAAGATTTTAGCCGCTCTCAGGCTCAGTCAGAAGAACACCCTCAACTAAAAATCGCCCAACCAAAGTTTAATATCGATCATACTAGCTGGCAGTTTCCCAGTGCCGAAGGTGAGTACCAAGGTGCGATTAATGCCTTGCTCAAATATCGTAGCCAACTCGCAGACCCAAAAGATCCAAACGCTCAGTTCTATGCAAGAGCAGATAATCTGGTGAATTGGTTGAACGAAGTGCAGTCTCGTTTAGGCGGCATGTCACAAAAACTCTCAGCGTCAGTGGGTAGAGAGCGGATCAATACCAGCCTCGCTGGCGACGAAGGTGCCACTCAGTCTACGTTTGCGCCCTCAGAGTCTCGAGTCAAAACTTCTTGGTGGAAAATTGACGATGTATTTTACGAGGCGCGCGGTGAAGCTTGGGCCTTACTACATTTTTTCCAAGCGGTAGAAATCGATTTTAAAGGTGTATTGGAGAAGAAAAATGCCACCGTTGCGGTTCGCCAAATCGTTCGCGAGTTAGAAGCAACACAAGAGTCAGTATGGAGCCCAATGGTGCTAAACGGTACCGGTTTTGGTTTAGTGGCAAACCATTCGCTGGTCATGGCAAATTATGTGTCTCGTGCTAATGCCGCGATTATTAACCTAAATAACCTTCTCACGAAAGGCTAAGCCCTCTTCTAAGTAGAGCAGCGTTGCTTCACTGCTCTACTGCGTTTACACTTTGTTAACTTTTATTTTTTGGATAACATCATGGATAAACAACAAGCTATTGAAGCAGCCACCTTTCGTCAGCTACTGACTCATCTCGATCAGCATAAAGAAGTTCAAAATATTGAGTTAATGAATCTTGCCGATTTCTGTCGCAACTGCTTAGCCAAGTGGATGGTTGCGGCGGCCGAGGAACAAGGCGTGACTCTCGATTATTCCAGCGCTCAAGAAAAAGTCTACGGCATGCCTTATGCTCAATGGAAAGAGCATCATCAACAACCGGCTACCGAGGAACAACTGGCAATTTTTAACGCGAAACAAGCCGCAAAATCTTAGCCTCAACTGGAGCCCTATTAAAGAAGCCTATTGCAATGAACCGCGCTTAAGTTCGGTCCGTATATAAACAAACACAATTGTTCATTTGGTGACTTGAATGCCTAAATCGATCTTAATAAAAAGTAAGTTAGGCCATAATGCTAAGGCGCTAATTTTATTGGGTTCGTTATTGGTATTTGCGGCAATAGGCACTCTTTATGTACCAGCCGTGCTGGTTTCCTTAATCGCATCTATGTTGTTTTTTCTTGCCTATTTGGGCATTCGAGTGGGTCTCGCGAAGCTATTTCAACCCGTGTATTCAGTGGTATTATGTTACGACCACCTACAATTTCACCATCGTTACGGGGGATGGAGCCTTCCCTGGGGAAAGTTACAACGGATCGATATCCCTCGACTGCACGATGGGCTCAATTGGCAAGAGATGAATTATGTGGGATTGCGACTAACCGACCCTGACTATCTACTGGATACCTTATCGCCTCGCCTCGCCGCCCACCTACTCACCGAACAACGTAGCGCGCTACTTGCGTCTTTACGACGCAGCTGCGCCCATTGCCAAGACAGCCAGGTGAGTGAGCATCTAATTGAAGATGACTACTACAAATCGGCGAGTGGTAAGATTTACACTGGATTAACTGGCATGTTTGCCAATCGCATGAAAAAACTCAGAGAATTAACCGGCTACGATCTATTAGTCGACCAGAGTATTTTAGACCGTGAGGCGCAAGACTTTGTAGTACTGGTAAGACGTTATAAAAGCCAAGCCCTACAAAGTCGCGACGGTTAATACCTGGGTTGATCACTACCTTCCACAGTACGAAGTAACTTTAAGCTCCACATATATTGTTCTGGCGAGCGTTGAATGAGTTTTTCGACTTCTTGATTCATCCGTAAAGTATCATCGGCCACGTCAGCGCTGGGATAATCTTGCATGGGTGGGTGAATGTAAAGTTTCACCTTATGTCGTTCACTATCATAACCAGCATAAATCGGTATCACTTTAGCACCACTTAACTTAGCCATTTTACCAAGTACAGGTAGCGTAGCTTTTTGGGTCGCAAATAATGGCGTCATCAGGCTGGCGTCTGGACCAAAGTCTTCATCGGGGAGGTAAATACAGCCGTAACCAGCACGTACCGCTTTAATTAAGGTTTTAATTCCGGCATCACGTTCAAAAATTACGCCGCCAAAACGAGTCCGTTGTTTGGTCATCACCCAGTCAACAATGGGATCACCCGTTTTTTTAAACATGGTGCACATCTGATGACCGCGGGTACAAAAATAGGTCCCTAAAAAATCTACCGGGTAAGTATGCGGTAACAAAACAATGAAGCGCTCATTATTCGCCAACAAGGCTTGAATATGTTCTTCGCCATCGACCTCGATACGATTTTGCAAATATGCCTTTGAGCGAACGCTCATTTCACCAAAACCTAAAATCAATTGCGCAAAAATCTGCACATTTTTTTCCATCAATTGTTCGCGCGCTGGCGCGTCCATATCAGGAAAACAAAGCGCTAAATTGGTGTCAGCGATGGCACGACGTTTTTTCAGGGCTTTTAAATTAAAAATGCGTTTAGCGATGGCAATCGCGCAACGGTCTCGTAACTTAACGGGGACGAAGGCAAACAATAAAATAAGTCCGCCGAGCAGCCAAGTGCCCCAATATTTTGGGGCTAACCAAGACCAAGAAAAAGAAATGAAAAACGCTTGTGAATCAAACTTTGCCATATAGCTATTCGCGCAACCTTGAAGCTAATCGATACTGCGCGTCAGTTTACTTTGCTTCGCAACGAAAGCAAGTCAGCAAATTTGCTCTGCCTAAAATTTGGCATGATTTGTTTCAATACCCATCGCAACAAAATGGTCTAATTGTGGAGACATCAGCAAAGGCTCATCCTGCCACAAGATAGCTTCACGCATCTTGTCTCGAGCCTTAACAACATAGGATTCTGATTCTTTGGAACGCAACCAATGCTCCTTACTTGGCCACTGCGAATACGAGATCCAAGTCCCATCAGAGGCCTTATGTAAGCGCGAGCCCAAGGCACCACATTTATCGACATTAAAATGAATAATTTCCGACCAACCCTCTTTGAAAGATTGAATATGTTGTTCATCTAGTTTCCAACGAAACAATACAACAAACATTGGCACCCTCCTCTGTCACTTATTTATTCAATCAGCACATTCTCATACTATGGTGAAGACTAGTCAGAAAACTCAAGTGGGCTAAGCAAACTCTGCAACGCAGTTATCAATTAATTGCATTAATTCTAGTTTACGGCTTGGGGAAGCATAGCTCGCTTGCACCGCCGTTTTTGCAAGGTGGGTAATTTGAGCTTGCTTCCAATCAAAGGTTTCAGCGCAAGCTTGCATATTTTCCAACAAATAGCCGCCAAAATAAGCAGGGTCGTCGGAATTAATGGTAACCGCTAAACCGAGTTCAAGCATTTCAGGCAGAGGATGGTCGGCCAGCGCTTCAACAACTTTTAATTTAACGTTGCTAAATGGGCAAACCGTTAATGGCATCTTCGCCTCAACCAATTGTTGAACCAATTCAGCATCTTCTAAACAGCGAACCCCGTGGTCGATGCGCGACACATCCAGCAGCTGCCAAGCATCCTGAACATTACTCGCGGGGCCTTCTTCTCCCGCATGCGCTACCCGCTTTAAGCCCAATTGCTTCGCTTGCGCAAATACTCCTTTAAATTTTTCTGGAGGATGGCCTTGCTCACTAGAGTCCAGCCCGACACCAATAATATGTTGAAGATATGGTTTCGCCGCCTCTAGCGTCGCAATGGCTGATTCTTCAGATAAATGACGTAGAAAACACAATATATACTCACAGCTAATACCAAACTGCTGCTCCGCCGCTAGCTTCGCTGCCACCAAACCGTTAATCACAGTTCCAATATCAACGCCCCTATCGGTATGAGTTTGTGGATCGAAAAACACCTCGCAATGCGCCACGTTATCTCGCTGACATGTTTCGAAATAAGCCCAAGCCAAATCAAAAAAATCTTGCTCCGTTTGTAATACATCAGCACCTTGGTAATACAGATCGAGAAATTCTTGAAGATTATTAAAGTTATATGCCTGCTTTAAGGCATCAACCGACGCATAGGGCAAGCGCATATTATTTCGTTCGGCTAAGGCAAACATCAGCTCTGGTTCTAAACTGCCTTCAATATGCAGGTGTAACTCTACTTTCGGGATTTTTTTAATCAACTCAGAACGATTCAACATCTAATGACTCCTTTTTGCCTAGCTTAACAAATCTTTCCAAGCTGTGAACTAACAAACCGTTTCACATCTGTCGGCTAAGCACCTAAATAACTATCAGGCAGTTAAATAAAAACTGGTTTTATTTGATTGATTTTATTGAAAATATAAATGCAGCATGGGTCTCTCACCAGAAACCAATTGAGAAATAACTTGTTTACCGCAATTAATCTTACAAACCAAAACCCGGCTTCTCTAGCGAAGGCCCGACTAGAGAGTCAACTTCCAAGCAATCGTTCAAGCAATGGCTTAGAGGATAGTTCTCAAGCAAATCGTCTTTCTTCATCTCTTTTGATCGAGTGGGAGTTGGAGTAGCTAAAGTTTGGTATGTATTGTTTAAACAGACCTCAGTAGCGCAACAGACATCGTTATATCGAAGTGATTTAAGATCGGCCCCACCGCCAGCACTTAAGCAACATCAACATCGATTCGCCTCCCAAATTAAAAATGTCAGACCTTGTTCAATCCACGTAAGCTTAAATAAACGTTGCGGCGGAGCCACTTTTGTTAAGCCACAGAAGATTAGTTTCCTAGACGCTCTGCAAAATAAGAGCCCTGATGGGCTGCTTGAATTTATCGCATCTCTCTTATCCCGGCAAACACTGGCCCAATATAAGCTCACAAATATTTAACATTAGTGATTTTTAGCTAGCCCTAAGCTAGCCCCCTAAGTTACTCTGAATCATAGATAATATTGCTAATGAGAGATGATGATGAGCAAAGCAGTTATTTGCGACATTGATGGTGTACTACTGCACGATAACCAACTAATCGAAGGTGCGAAAGCCTTTATCGAACGCTTACTCGCACAAAAAACTAAACTAGTTATTTTAACTAACTATCCAGCGCAAACTCCGCAAGACTTACAGAACCGTTTCCAAACCGCAGGGGTCGAAATACCCGAGAACTGTTTTTACACCTCTGCGATGGCAACCGCAGACTTTTTGAAAAGACAAGAAGGTAACAAAGCCTATGTGGTTGGTGAAGGGGCCTTAATTCATGAACTGTATAGTGCAGGTTTTACCATCACCGATATCAATCCGGATTTCGTAGTGGTCGGTGAAACCAAAAATTACAATTGGAATATGATTCAACATGCCGCCAAATTTGTCGCCGACGGCGCGCAGTTTATCGCCACCAATCCAGATACCCATGGACCCAATTTAACACCCGCCTGTGGCGCGCTGTGTGCTCCCATTGAACGCATGACCGGACGCCAGCCTTTTGTTGTGGGTAAACCCAGTGCCTGGATTATTCGAGCAGCCTTAAATAAAATGGGCGCTCATGCTGAAGAAACTATGATTATCGGTGATAATTTACGTACCGATATTTTGGCTGGGTTTCAAGCTGGCCTCGAAACGATTTTGGTCTTATCGGGAGTGAGCACTGAGCAAGATATTGATGTGGTGCCCTTTAGACCGAATTATATTTTCCCAAACGTTGCCGCCATCGACATCCTATAAAACGATAATTAAGGTATAAATGGATATTTCTTTACTTATCACGATTACTTTTTTGGCGGGCTTTATCGCCCACCTAGCACATTTACCACCACTAATTGGTTTTTTGGCGGCTGGTTTTATATTGCATAATATGGGTTTTGAACAAAATGAACTCATTTCGACCTGTGCTGATTTAGGGGTTACTCTGCTACTCTTTACAGTCGGTCTCAAACTCGATATTAAAACTCTCTTCAGACGTGAAGTTTGGGGCACCGCAAGCGCTCACATGCTAAGTAATATCGCGATATTTGTTGGCTTATTATCGGCTATAAGATGGCTCGGGATCACGAGTATTAGTGAACTCTCAAATACTGGTATTTTGGTATTAGCTTTCGCGCTGTGTTTTTCCAGTACCGTGTTTGCGGTAAAAGTACTGGAAGCCAAAAGTGAAATGAACGCACTCTACGGCCGTGTTGCGATTGGTATTCTGATTATGCAGGATATCTTTGCGGTGATTTTTTTGGCCGCTACCACCGGTAAAGTCCCAACCTTGTATGCACCGCTATTACTATTACTGCTACCACTACGGCCGGTGTTATACAAACTTCTCAATCGCGTCGGTCATGGTGAGCTGCAGCTGGTTCTTGGTTTTTTTCTAACCTTTGTATTAGGTGCTAAATTATTTGATCTAGTCGGATTAAAAGCTGATTTAGGCGCTCTTATTATTGGCATGTTACTGGCTGGCCATCCAGCCGCCAGCGGTATGGCGAAAGCACTATTTAGCTTTAAAGAGCTGTTTCTGGTTGCGTTTTTCTTATCAATTGGACTATCCAGTGAGCTTAGTTTTGAATCCCTCTATATCGCATTATTTATCGTGCTAATGCTGGTATTAAAATCGGCGTTTTATTTACTATATTTACTACTATTTCGATTACGCTCGCGAACCTCGTTTCTCGGTGCAATGAGTTTGGCAAACTATAGCGAGTTTGGCCTGATTGTGATCGCCGTGGCGGTCCACAAGCAATGGTTAGATAGTTCATGGATGGCAACCCTCGCCTTGGCCGTCAGCATGAGCTTCTTAATCGCGGCCCCAATTTATAAAAATGCTGATATTATCTATCAGCTATTTCGACCTTGTCTGAAACGACTACAACGCACAAAATTGCACTTAGAAGACCAACCGATTGAGCTTGGTCAAATGCAAGTGGTCATCTTGGGCATGGGCCGGATTGGTGAAGGTGCCTACGATATGTTGCAACAACACTACCCTGATTTAGTATTAGGTATCGATACCGACTTGGAAAAAATTGAACATCAAATCGAAAGTGGTCGCGCGGTAATACAAGGGGACGCCACCGATTCAGACTTTTGGGAAAAATTAGCCCCCTCCCAAGACTTAAAGTTAGTTCTTCTTGCAATGCCTCATCACCACGGGAATCAGTACGCATTAAAACAACTTAAAAAGGGCTCTTTTACCGGTAAAATTGCCGCAATAGCCCAGTTTGCAGACGATGCTGAAAAACTAAAGCATCTCGGCGCCGATGAAGTATTCAACTTATATAACGAAGCTGGAGCGGGCTTTGCAGAGCACGTTCAATCACAACTCATTAATGATAATAAATCAGTAGAGCAAGACCCAAAAAGTAGCTAGAGATATGTAAAAACGGACAGTTTGTTACAATTTCGTTGTTTTCAGGCTTTTTTTAGCAAAAAAACTGATTCAGGGCTTGCAATAATTTCTGATATTGGCAAATTGAGAGCAATATTTGAGTAAATGGCGAAGCACCATTCACTCGAGGGTAAACACAAAGTAGTTAAGGGAAGAGTATGTGTTCCATATTTGGAGTTCTAGATATAAAATCTGATCTCAGTGTATTGCGTAAGCAAGCACTTGAGATGTCAAAACGTTTACGCCACCGTGGCCCCGACTGGTCAGGTATTTACACATCAAAAAATGCCATCTTAGTGCATGAGCGTTTATCTATTGTTGACGTAAATACTGGCGCACAACCTCTCTACAATCCCGAGAAAACTCACGCGCTTGCCGTTAATGGCGAGATCTACAATCACAAAGATCTTAAAACTCAACTCAATGTCGATTTTGAATTTCAGACCGAGTCCGATTGTGAAATCATTTTGGCCTTATACAAAGAAAAAGGGGTTGAGTTTTTAGATGACTTAAACGGTATCTTTGGTTTTTGTTTGTATGATGCAGAACAAGACGCTTACCTAATTGGTCGCGATCATATTGGGATTATCCCCCTATATACGGGCTACGACGAGCACGGTAACTTTTACGTAGCCTCAGAAATGAAAGCACTGACACCGATTTGTAAAACCGTCAGCGAATTCCCTCCAGGCCATTACTTGTATAGCAAAAACGGCGAGCCCGTTAAATACTACAAACGCGACTGGATGGACTACAGCAATGTAGAAAACAACGATGCCAGTGTAGAAGATCTAAAAGTAGCCTTAGAAGCGGCGGTGAAGCGCCAGTTAATGTGTGACGTTCCATATGGCGTATTACTTTCTGGCGGTCTGGATTCTTCGGTTATCTCTGCGATTACCAAAATGTACGCTGATAAGCGTATTGAAGATAACGATAACTCTGAAGCTTGGTGGCCACAACTACACTCCTTCGCGGTTGGCCTTGTCGGTTCTCCCGATCTTATCGCCGCACAAAAAGTAGCCACACATTTAGGCACCGTTCACCATGAAATTCATTTCACGGTTCAAGAAGGTATCGATGCGCTACAAGACGTTATCTACCATCTAGAAACTTATGATGTCACCACTATTCGCGCATCAACTCCAATGTACTTAATGGCACGTAAGATTAAAGCCATGGGTATTAAAATGGTATTGTCTGGCGAAGGTGCCGACGAGATCTTCGGTGGCTATCTGTATTTCCATAAAGCGCCCAATGACCAAGAGTTCCACGAGGAAACGCTGCGTAAACTTGAAAAGTTACATATGTTCGATTGTAACCGAGCCAACAAGTCTCTTGCCGCTTGGGGCATTGAAGGCCGTGTTCCCTTTCTAGACAAAGAGTTTATGGATGTGGCAATGCGCATTAATCCAAAAGCCAAAATGTGTGCTGGTGACAAGATTGAGAAGCATATTCTACGTGAAGCTTTTGAAGGTTATTTACCCGCAGAAGTCGCTTGGCGTCAAAAAGAACAGTTCTCTGATGGTGTTGGTTACTCTTGGATTGACAGTTTAAAAGAGCTGGTTGAGTTAGAAGTGTCGGATAAAGAGTTAGAGAATGCGGCCTTCCGTTTTCCAATTAATACACCCGATACTAAAGAAGCCTACTTCTACCGTTGTATCTTTGAAGAACACTTCCCACAGGACTCTGCAGCAGAATGTGTGCCCCATGGTAAGTCTGTAGCCTGTTCAACGGCTGAAGCGATTGCTTGGGATGCAAGCTTCGCGAATAATGCCGATCCTTCAGGTCGTGCGGTACTCTCGGTACACAACGAAGCTTACTAAGCTGTTTTAGACTTTAATTGCTTCAAGGCAAACAAAAACCGATGCGCTTGCATCGGTTTTTTTATCGTGAAAAATTACTCATTTTTATTCAGCCATACAAGCAACATAAGCCGTTGTAAAAGCAATTTCTTGGAAGGCTTTAAGACCCGTAGTGGAGAAATCTACAGGCATTGGGTTATCTTTAAGAACCTGTTTTGATTGTGTCGCCGAAATCAACACCACTTTAAGCTCACTAATCAACTCAATCGCAGCTTCTAGTTTAAAACCAACTGCGCCGCCAGCAAACTTACCTTTCATTGGCCGTTGCTTAATTGCAACAACTTCTACTTGATAATCACTCATTAGCTTCGCAAAGGCAAATTGAAACTCTCGAAGATCTTGGGTGCTATTAATGTTAGTCAGTGTTAATCGTCGCGCACGGCAATCAGGGATTAGAAACAAGCCATCATCGAGGCTCAATAGGCTAACAATTACTTCATTACTTTTTATTTCTACGCCACATACTTTCATATTCATACCCGTTAAAAATAGACCGTGCAATCAGTTTATTGCACAAAAAAGGCCGCTAAGCGACCTTTTATCGGTTCGCTGTGCAATATTAAAATGGCATTTTCATACCAGGTGGCATTTGCATGCCACCGGTCACTTCAGCCATTTTGTCTTTGCTGGTTTCTTCTACTCGGCGCACCGCATCGTTGACAGCTGCTGCAAGCAAGTCTTCGATCATATCTTTGTCATCGTCCATCAAGCTGTCATCAATCTCCACTCGACGCACATTATGGTTACCTAACATAACTACTTTCACTAGGCCCGCGCCAGCTTCACCGGTCACTTCCATTTTGGCGATTTCTTCCTGAGCGCGCTGCATGCGATCTTGCATTTGCTGCGCTTGCTTCATAAGGTTGCCCATTCCGCCTTTAAACATAACTGTTCTCTTCTCTTCGGTTAGTTATAACTTCGACATTACATCTAGATTAATGTCGAAAATCAAGTTGTTCAGTGGTATTTAACGCTTTCGCCGACTAATTGTGCGCCAAAACGTTGTTGTAAAATTTGAATGTTAGGATCCGCGAGTAAACGCTGGGTAGCCGCTTCGATATTTTGGGCGTGTAATTGCTGTTGCAATTCAAGAGGGGTCTGTTGCTGACCATCCTCTCCAATATTAATCACCAACTCTATCGGTGCTTGCAAACTGGTACTCAGCTGCTGCTTAAGTTCTGCAACAGAATTTGGTTTCAGCAAATTTTTAAACTCGGGCTTGAGCAATAGTTGCACAGCATTTTCGTTTCGTGAATAAAGAGTATTTATCGCGATTTGACGCGCAATGGGCCCTAAGTTCATCTGGCTGACCATATTGGCCCAAGTTTCATCGTTGCTGCCAATAAACACCGGAACTTGAGCTGCAAGCGCGACCGTTTGTTCTAGGACTTGCGCGGTAGCGTCTTGCACAGTTTCAGACGCTTGAAGGGGTTGAGGCACTGGCGAGCTGGCTGCTACAGACTGAGAGGCGCTCGCCTCTTCAGACTTTTTTTCAGTTTTGCCTCGTCCGCGTAATTGACTGCGTAACTGTAGTAGCGAGGCGGTGTCTTCCGCACCAACCGGAGTCGATGATGATGAATTTATTGGATTGCTTTGCCTAGCATCAGAAAGAGGCTGAGCATATTCGGCAGCATAATTCAGATCAGGCTCGGCTGGTTGCTGATCCATTTCAGCTAACTGCGCATAATAGCTATCATCCACTGGCGGTTGCTGCTCGGTCAGCGGTACCGCTGACTGGCTTGGCTCTGCTGCTAAAACCGTCGGCTTATTCACAACAGCACTTGTTGATTCTGACAGTGAATTATTGGTAGCTGGTGCTGAATGTTGCGATTGTTTGTCAGTCGCTGGGCTGACACTTGAACTTGATTCAGAAACCGAGTCGACCTGCATTGCCTGCTGCGTTATTGGAGGGCTTGAACTCGGTGCATCACTAGACAGTTGCGCCTTTAATTTCGCAATACTTTGTTCGCGTTGTTGTACTCGAGGTTGACCAGTGATCGGTGTTGCAAGCTCACTCACCGCCGAGCTTTGAGTCGCCGGAGTCTGTAATTGATAACCTTGTTGTTCAGCCTGCGCCAAAATCTCCTGCTGCTCTTTGACTAAACTGCTATCAGCAAGCGCTGAATTATCGGGGCCTTGTGCGACAGGCTCTCGCGACGCTGCAATCCCCTGCTCCGCAGGTTGAAAAGCCAACATCCGTAACACACTCATTTCAAAACCAGTTCGAGGATTAGGAGCGTAGGCTAAATCCCGTTTACCAGTAATCACTATTTGATACAAAAGCTGTAACAATTGCGCATCAACCTGTTCGGCCAACATTTGAATCGTTTCATCCTGTTGACTCGCAGGCAATACCTGCGCCATAGCTACATGATGAATTAATTCAGCAAGTTGTTGATGTAAGTGCTCATAGTCGGGAGACATGCTGGCCAACTCAGCAATTTTATTGAAAGCCGATTCACTTTGGCCCGCGACTACATGGCATAATAACTGCCGTAATTGATGGGGATCGAGTACCCCAAGCATATCTAGAACTTGCTGATATTCAAGCGTTTGCTCACAAAGCGCCAGCGCCTGATCAGTCAAACTTAAAGCATCTCGCATACTACCATCGGCGGCATGTGCGAGTGCATTCAGTGCTGGTAGCTGATAACCACGTTGTTCCGCATCCAAGATATGTGCTAATTGACCCGCGATCTGCGGTTCACTCAAAGCTTTTAGGTGAAACTGTAAGCAACGAGATAACACGGTCACCGGCAACTTCTGAGGATCGGTGGTTGCTAATAAAAATTTAACGTGTTCCGGAGGCTCTTCCAGCGTTTTCAACAAAGCATTAAAGCTATGTCGAGATAACATGTGCACTTCATCAATCAAGTACACCTTATAACGACCTTTCGCCGGGCTATATTGCACGTTGTCCAACAGTTCGCGGGTATCTTCAACTTTGGTCCGAGATGCCGCATCAATTTCTAACAAGTCGACAAAGTTACCTTGGTCAACCTCGATGCAATTACTACATTGTCCACAAGGCTGAGATGAAACGCCCAGTTCACAGTTAAGACTCTTGGCAAACAAACGTGCAATAGTCGTTTTACCCACACCACGAGTACCACTAAATAAATAGGCATGGTGAAGACGCTGCTGATCTAAAGAGTTAATCAAGCCCGCGAGAACATGCTGTTGAGCAACCACCTGCTGAAAGGTTTTCGGCCGCCATTTTCTTGCCAGTGCTTGATACTTCATGAATGATACTTTCCTATTCGCCTTCAAACTCAACTAAGCAAGTTGATTCTACCCCAAGGGTGGTTAACTTTTGCGATCCCGGTAAGTCTATCAAATTAATCACAAAAGCCGCATAGTTAATCTCTCCCCCTAAGCGCCGAATCAATTTTACTGCGGCTTCAGCAGTTCCACCAGTCGCTATCAGATCATCGACTAATAAAACCTTATCACCGGGTTCAATTGCATCGGTATGGATCTCTAGCGTGTCCATGCCGTATTCAAGCTCATAACTTTCACCAATCACTGCTCGGGGCAACTTTCCAGGTTTACGTACTGGAATAAAACCAACACCAAGAGCTAAGGCGAGAGGTGCGCCAAAAATAAAGCCGCGTGCTTCAGTACCAACCACCTTGGTGATACCCAGATCTTTAAAAGCTTGATGCCATAATTCAATGACCAGAGCAAAAGCTTTAGGATCTTCAATTAAACTCGTAACATCCCGAAATAAGATCCCCTCTTTTGGGTAATCAGGTATGGTAATAATTGCATCTTTAATATAGTCGAGGTTAATGCTGCTCATGTTATATTCCATTTATCAAAAAAAAACGCCCAAACAATGGTGGGCGCTATTTATAATTTTTAATTATCTCAATTTGACAGGATAAAGCAACGAACAGAAACCGCAAAAATTGCTGCAGTATTAGCCAAACATTTTAATTAAAGACAAACTCAATGGTAGTGTCGGTAACAACAAAGCTACCACAAAACCTAGTAAATAGAATACGTTATAACTTTCTTTAAATTGATGATCCATCAACACTTTTCCCAAAAATTAAACTCAAGCAACTTTGATCTAGATCAATTATACTCGAATCACACGCCGTTAAACACCCAAAAAAATTATGGAAATAGCTGTCATCGACTCATTTACCCTTCATTAATATCTGTAGCCGTAAGGCCTATGAAACGCTAGACTGTGCGCTTTTGACTGAAGGTAAAATATGCGTGTAGTTCTCGCCCCAATGGAAGGTGTCGCTGATGCGTCAATGCGACAACTATTATCCAGTTGTGGTGGCTACGATTGGTGTGTGACCGAATTTATTCGCGTTACAAATATGCTATTACCTGACAAAGTCTTTTATAAGTATTGTCCTGAGCTATATGACAATGGTTACATTGACCAGCAAACGCCAGTAAGAGTTCAACTGTTAGGTCAACACCCCACTCCGATGGCAGATAATGCCTGCCGGGCGATCGAGTTAGGCTCACACGGTTTAGACCTAAACTTTGGCTGCCCCAGTAAAACGGTTACGGGAAGTTGCGGTGGTGCATCAATGTTAAAAACCCCCCAGTCAATCTATGACGTGGTACGAGCGGTCCGCCAGGCAGTGCCCACTCTACACACCATTTCGGCTAAAATTCGACTCGGTTGGGAAGATAGAAGTGACTGCTTCGACATCGTGCAAGCGGTACAAGAAGCTGGAGCCGATGAACTCACCATCCATGCTCGCAGTAAACTTGACGGTTACAAAGCGCCCGCACACTGGCACTATATAAAACAACTCAAACAACGTTATCAAATCCCGATTATCGCCAATGGCGAAGTTTGGGACCGCGAAAGTTACTTGCAATGCCAACACCACAGTGGCTGCGATGATGTGATGATTGGGCGTGGGGCCCTCACTATTCCAAACTTAGCCAAGGTAGTACGTGGAGAAGAATCTCCCTTAAGCTGGCAGGGTGTAATCGCCTTATTGCTCCGATATTCAGAGCACCAGATCAATCACGAGAAATCTAAATACTATCAAAGCCGGGTAAAACAATGGCTGCGCTACTTAGCCGGATTTTATCCACAAGCCGATCAACTATTTAGAGATATTCGCAGCCTAAAAGAGACCCCCTCAATCATTCAAGCCATTGAAGCCCAACACAAGTATCTGTAGCGCAACCAAGCCACCCGATAATGATAGAATTATTATTTATTTGTATTAGATCAACAAATAGTGAATAAATGGGGGCTTATAAGTTTATAGGCTTTAGTTTTGATTCACATCATATCTCAAGAGTCAGCCCACTGTTTATACTGCTAACTCACTTTATTATTTGGGGTTAACCGTGGAAACTAGAGATTATCAGCTGCAATTATTACAGCAACTTGAGCAGTTAAAGTCTGAAATAATCTCATTTTTAACTGCCTCAGAAAAATCCAGCATGAAATTAACTGCAGACAAGTTGCAAGCAATGAGTAATGAGCAGTTGATCGATCAGGCCTTAAAGCTTCAATACACCGAACTAAATAATCAATTGAAGCAATTAAAAAGAGTAGATGCTGCTTTGTGCCAAATTGACCTAGGCCTTTATGGTTTATGCAGTGATTGTGAAGAAGTCATCGAGCAAGAACGTTTGGATAACGACCCAAGTACCCAGCGTTGTCAATGTTGCAGTGATAAACACCGACTATCAAGAAGACACCAATGCTTAGCGCTATAAGTACGAAAAGTGTCGCTTACTGAGCGTCAGCACCACTTAAACAAACAATCCGAAATATTGATTATTATTTCGGATTGTTTATGTCCTAATTTATAGTTCGCACTCCAGAAAGCCCTCATTTCAAAACAACCTATTTATCATTTCGTTTATCTTCATCCAACAACAAAAATGCCGCTCAACACTGTGAACGGCAGGGTTTAGTCCCGAGAAACTAAAGCGCTCGCGGATTGCTTAGAAATTTAAAAATTGTAACGAACACCCGCAGCTAAGCGGTTGTCATCAGTCACTGCACCAGACACTGATTTAGAGCTACTGTCCTGATACTCGGTGTACAACAAGATATCGTTCCAATCATACATGGCACCCACTAAACCAGTTTTTAATTCAGCAGCTGAATGTTTATCTTCCTGGTAGTTCCAGCCAGTGTATAGCTGTAAGCCCATGTCGAGAGTGTACATGAATACACCTTCATGGCCGTTTGCTTTATCCGATACACCATCAGCTGCGGTAAATTCAATATTGTTTTTAAATTCACCGTAAGTCACCGCCGCATAGATAGGACCTTGATTGTAACTAGCCGCAAATACCGCAAGTTTGATGTCACCGTCGTTGTTTACCGCAACTTTCTCAGCATCGGTGCGGTTCATTTGGTGATAAGTTGCCGCTAAATTCAAACCAAAATCAAAGTCATAAGATAGTGCCGCAGAATAGCTGTCTTTACGGCCTTCTGTTTCATCAGCAAATTGGTATTGAGCGCTAAGGTTTATGTTGTGGAAGCTGCCATTGTATTGCAAAGCATCGTTGGCACGACCAGTCCCCGTTTCACCAGATTCACCATCGTATAAACTCATGGCTGAGCCACCGTAGACCCAAAATACATCAGTTGCGGCCGCCACCGTCGAATAAGTCGACCATTGCTTACCATAAGAAACTGAACCGTAGTCCTGATGATCAAAGGCGATAAAACCTAAGCGATTGTAAAATGGTGCATCACTATCGCCATTTGGTGTATTCATACCATATTCTAGAGTCGCTCGTGCAGCAAAGCCATGGCTTAATTGACGAGAGAAGTTAAGGTTTATCCGTGAAGAATTATCTTCTGAACGCAGATCACGCTCACCGTCTTTATTGGCTGACTCAAGCATCAAGTTGATTCGACCACCAACCGAGAATGCATTCTCACCGTCGTTGTAAAGCTCTTGTGCGGTCGTTGTACCCGCGGTGAATAAAGCTGGAATAGCGATAGCTAAAATTGTTTTTTTCATTGTTCCACTGCCTATTAAAGATGAATTATTAGCCTCTTCCATGACCCATTCTTACATCCTACGAATGGTATCCCTGAGCAGTGAAGTCCATCTCACGAGCGATATATTCACCTATAAACAGAATAAATTCAATATATTCACAATATAAATTGAACTTTTTAAAAATTAAAAACCAATAAATAAAATAAATATGATATTTAAATCTAAAGCATTGTGAATACCTAAAAACCATATAAATAACAACATTCATCCATCGGTTGAAGGCTTACAAAAATCAATCCATCGATGGCCTCATCATCCGGTGATGAAAAACGCCAAGCCCAAGCTATCTTCAAACCTTGGAGCCCATTAGCGCTTTGTGTTCAATTTTTATTTAACATGAAATATTATCCATCACAGCTGGAGATATGCGCTGAGTGAAACCCGCGAACCACAATCAAACAATGATTAAGTACTGTACTAAAGGAGAAAAACGATTAAATCCAGCGACTTCGACTGTGTTTTTTAGTTCTCTAGTGAGGCTTGCTTCGGCTTGAAAGCGTGAGTCGAGCACTGATTCACCGAACAACCACAACGGGCAACAGCAACGGGCAACAGCAACGCAGCAGCCTAACAAGCTCAGCATTATAGAAATAGCGAGAAGATAAAAGATAAAAGATAGAAGGTAGAAATAGTCCAGCAACAGGACAAGAGAAACAAATACAAAAAAGCCCGCCGAAGCGAGCTTTTCATCAGGACTAAACACTCAAGGTGTTTAAGACACTAACACAACTTAGAAGTTGTATTGAACAGCAATAGTCCAAAGATCTTCTTTGCCGTCAATTGAATCAGCTTTGTATTCTGCCCAAGTTTTCATGTTGCTGTTAAATGAGTATTGAACACCTAAAGTGAACTCATCAACAGTATCGCCTTGAGCGCTGATGCTGCCTTTAGCTTCTTGCGCAGTGTAACCACCAAACAATTTAACTGCATCGATGTCGTAAGTTGCAACTAAATCATAACCTTGAAGTTTAGCACCTTCTAGATCAGTCGCTGCGTATACAGCACCCAAGTAAAGGTCATTCAAAGTGTAAGCAGCAGATAATGCGTAGTTTTCTTTGTCAGCATTAGCAAACTTCTCTTTATGGTAACCACCATAAACAGCTAGACCAAGATCGGCAAAGTTGTAACCAATAGTAGTTGCGTAAGATGAATCAAGCTTAGCGGCAGTAGACACTTCATTTGAGTTATTTGGAGTACCTAGATCAACAGTAAATGCGTCATCTTTAAATTGGTAAGAAGCACCAACGTAAAAACCACCAAATTCGCCGTTATAAATGATTTGACCTTCTTGACGGCCGTCTTCAACATGGTTAAATGCACTGTAACCGTATGAGTTCCATACGTCAGTTGCTTCTACTGATTTGTAGAAAGCGGTATCGGTTTGACCAAATACAACAGTACCTGCATCATCAAAATCAAAACCAGCGTAAAGGTGGCGAGCTTTGAATTTAGAATCATCAGAATTTTCAGCAGCAATTTGCCATTCGCCTTTCGCTACACCAGCAATACCAGGAGCAATTTCAGAACGAGCATTAAAGCCCATACGAGCGGAACCTACACCATTGGTATCTGTGCCATCAAGCAAATTGTCATTTGCGTCTTTATTTTGCTCGTCTCTAATATCGAACTGCATGCGACCATATACGTCAGCAGATACGCCGTCTGCATCATATACGTTTGCAGCTTGTGCTGAAGCTGCAAATAAAGCTGGTATTGCTACAGCTAGAATAGTTTTTTTCATTTTCCTGTGCCTTCTTTAATTAATTAAACACTTATTCCTTAAATTCCCTGTGCGGCAGTGGTTTAGCACTGCACGAGCAATACATTAGCAAGCTGAAATTTTTTTGCAATAAAAAATTGAACTTTTATAAAATCGTGTAAATCGCTGTATCTACAACGATTTAAAGTGGTTAAACTGAATTATGGCGCGATATTCACCAATAAAATTGATAAAAGTGTGATCTATGCAACTTAGTGCTAAGATTGAATTTTTACCCCATTTGCAGCATTTTATGCCATACAGGGGATAAACTTGCGAACAAGCCTAGACAAAGCACTCCAATTTAAGTGGTTCACAACATTGAGATCTTCATGTTATCGGAAAAAAACAAACAAAAAATCCGCCTTTGGTATCGCACGCTTCAGGAGCAAAATTCAAATTTTGTGCCTAGAGCTGCACAAACTGCTTTGATTGCACAAATTTCCAAAACAATTGCTGGAGATATCAATCGCCACTCGCGGATCCTATTAGCAGAGGCGGGAACCGGAACCGGTAAATCGTTGGCTTATCTATTAGCGGCAATCCCTCTGGCCAAGGCCCTCAATAAAAAAATTGTAATCTCCACCGCAACGGTGGCCCTACAACAACAACTCCTCGACAGCGATTTACCTTTAGTGCACCGCGCTGCCCACGGTGAGTTTCAATTCTGTTTAGCCAAGGGACGGCAACGTTATTGCTGTGCACATAAACTGGTTGCCGCCCTCGCCCCAGAACAAGGCTTAAGTGCTAAACACATAGAACTTTGCAAACAACTGGCAGTGGCCCTGCAACAAGGTAAATGGGATGGCGACCGCGATACTTGGCCAAAGCCAATACCGTGGCAATTATGGCAACATGTGGTGGTCGATGGCTTAAGTTGCTCGGTACAATCGGCTCGCCACCGGAGTTGCCCCTTTCATAAGGCCCGTAAAGGCCTTAAAAAGGCCGATGTGATTATCAGCAATCACAGCTTATTACTCGCCGATTTACATGCCGGCAGCGGTCATATTTTGCCACCCGCAGAAGATTGCATCTATATATTAGATGAAGCTCATCAATTTCCAGAGATAGCCAGAGAATCCAGTGCCAACCATATTGCTTTAACGCAAGCCCTCAAGGAGTTAGCGGCCATTCAGCTGTTAGATAAAGAATTGTCGGCGCAACTAGACGCTTCTGCAATTGCCGCGACCAGCCTACAAGTCAGAGAAGCCTGCGCCGAGTTACAGCGCTGCTTCAATCAATTCAAAGACTTTGCAACCAGCAATCGAAGTCTATTCGACCCCAGCGGTCATTGGCGTTTCCCACTAGAGCAAACCCCCAGTGCGGTAAGTAATTTGGCAAAGAACTATCATCGCCAAGCCACCAAGCTCAATAACAATCTGCAATCCTATGCAGGGGTGATCCAGGAAAGCGTCGACAATAATCAACTCAAGTCTTCACTGGCCGAGGCTTTATTAAGCCGACTCAGCGTATTTCAGTACCTGACTGAATCTTGGGTTGATACCTTATATAGCTATGCCAATGACAACCAGCAAAAAAATTATGCATTCTGGTTCAGCCTTCAAGACAAGGAAAGCTATGTTTGCTGCTCGCCAATCGAAGTCGGGGGCTTACTGCAACAACTGCTGTGGCAAGATGCATTCTCGGTTATCGCGGTCTCTGCAACCTTAAGTGCCCTAGGCAAGTTTTCTTATTTCTTACAGCAAGTAGGGCTACAAAAACTCAAGGCCGAACAACTGATCAAACTCCCCTCTCCCTTTAATTACCAACAAGTCTCATTGTCGGTTCCCAATGACGTGAGCGATCCTGACTCACCCAGTTTTGCCGCAGACGTTGCCCGTTACATCATCCGGGCCCAACAGCATCAAGGCGGCATTTTGGTGCTATGTAACTCTTATCGACTAGTTTCATTGGTCGCAGAACAACTCGAGTCGGCAAAGATTGAGCACTTGTGGACCCAAGGAGAGTTGAGCAATCACCAATTGTTAGCCAAGCATCGCGCTTGTCGCAATAAACAACAAACCAGTACCATACTCGCGACCATCGGCTTTAGTGAAGGGATCGATTTACCCGGAGAGTTACTCACCGATTTAATTATTGCCCGCTTGCCCTTTGCCGTCCCCACTGATCCGGTAATGGCTAGCCATGCAGAATTATTAGAAAGTCGCAATCAAAATCCCTTTATGCAGCTCACCTTACCCAGTGCCAGTCGAAAGCTGATACAAAGCTGTGGAAGATTAATGAGAAAAGAAAGTGATTCAGGTAGAATCACGCTGCTTGATAGTCGGCTCAGTGCTCGCCGCTATGGTAGCCAATTGCTGGCTGCTTTACCTCCATATAATAGAAGTGATAGTTAATGTTAGAATTGGGACTCGACTCCTCTGTTTTAATCCTCATCGTTGGTATCGGTTTAACTGCCGGATTCATCGACGCAATTGCTGGCGGTGGTGGCCTACTCACCATTCCGGCACTGCTCAGTATCGGCTTACCACCACATATTGCACTGGGGACCAATAAACTTGCCGCCAGCTTTGGCTCCAGTACCGCAGCATGGACCTTTTATCGAAAACAACTCTTTAATCCGCTATTTTGGTTTTATAGCTTTGTCGCCACCGCGCTTGGTGCCTTCGCGGGTACCATGGTAGTCGATTTCATTAGTACCGATTGGCTCGAGAAATTATTACCGTTGGTGATCATGGCCACCGCCGTTTATACCGTGTTGAATCGTCAACAAGCGGATGGCCAAGCGGTATTGCCGCCGATGAATAAGAAGTTGAAACAGCAAATGAGTGTTCAAGGCCTGAGTCTTGGTTTTTATGATGGTGTTGCAGGACCTGGCACAGGCGCATTTTGGACGGTCTCTTCAATGGCCTTATATAAAATGAATATCTTGCTGTCTTCTGGTTTGGCTAAAGCGATGAACTTCACCAGTAATTTTGTATCCTTTTTAACTTTTGTTTATCTGGGGCATGTCAACTGGCTGATAGGTCTGGCGATGGGTTTCAGTATTATGCTCGGCGCGGTCGCAGGGGCTCATTCGGCAATTCATTTCGGTGCCAAGTTCATACGTCCAGTATTTGTCACGGTGGTGATGGTGATCGCAGGAAAACTCGCATGGCAAGCATGGTTCAGCTAGAGCTGCAACGCTTAGCTGACAAATTAAGACAACTCAAACAACAAGCGGAGCATCGTGATTTACAAGGCGATCGCAGCGCTTATGCAAAAATGGCAGTTCTAGATGAACGCTTTAGTTGTCGCAGTGACTTATTTTTTGACTACGTGTTGGAGTTGGAAAACGACTTGTCACGTATCGCACGTCTGAGCGACATCAGTCAAGATGTAGAACTCATCAAACTATACTGCGATCGCTTTATTGGTAAATTTGCGATGTTGCAGAGTCAAATGAACAAGGCTTTAGCGCTGCAACAACGCCAACGAGCACCACAGCAACAAAAAGTTCTTTCCTGGCAAAATAAGCTGGATAAAATAATTCGTTCTGGTGATCGCTCGCAACTTCAAGAAAAATTGCTGCAACAAAAACAATTCGAGCAACAATTGGAGTATAAAATTGCCGAAAAAAGCCAACGACTTAATCGTAGCAATCCACAGACAGATACTGCTAGACTAAGCGCCGAGATCCTCAACCTAAAGAGTCGCTTAGGTGAGTGTCAGAAAACAACTTGGAAACTAGAACAAAAGATTAATCAAATTAAGTAAGCTGAACTAATCATAAGCAATATTGCTTACTCAGCTTAAATAGAATCACACTTTAAGGAGTAATTCATGCGATTCTTAGTAAAGGCGGTAACATTAACATGTGCTTGTTTGGCAAGTTGGAGTGCGTTGGCTGCCAGTTTTTCTACGCCAAATCATTTTGAACTAATGTATGTCGATAAAAAGCCGGTTCGCGCCTTGAGTTTAAACAAAAGCAACGTCGAACTGCCGACAGGCCAACATCAAGTTGTGGTTCGTTATAGCGACAATATAGGCTCTAACAATAATTCAGAACTCGTTAAGTCTAGCCCTATCGTCATCAATATTGAGCTTAAAAATGGTCAAGAGATCTTCTTAGAGTCGAAGCAACCCAATACCCTAAGTCGCGCCAAAAGCTTCGCTAAAAAACCGCAATTCACTTTAAAAGATCAACATGGCGGCACCGTCAACGCAAGCCATTACATTTTACCTAAAAAATCAGGGCTACAGCTTTCACGTAACTATTTAAATGAAATTGCCGCTATCGAGGCCGAGCAAGCGAAGGCAAATCCAGTCGCGGCAAGTACTATTGCAGTAGCGGAGACCACAACCCGTGCAGCAACGCCAGCGCCAGCTGCCAAACCAGTCGTGATGAATAGTGCAACCGGCACTGCAGTAACAGTGGCAACAACAAGCGCAGCAACAGCAGCAGTCACTATACCAAGTAACACAGACGCAAGCGATAACACCGAATTACAAATGCTACAGTTCTGGTATCAGCGTGCAGATGCTACCACCCGTAAACAATTTCAAATTTGGGTTATCCAACAACAATAATTTGTGCATGGGTTTGGATGGATAATGCTGTTCATCCATCCAAACCTTGTTACAACGCCTTGGAATCTGGAATCGCAATGTCTCTAAATCAGGCCCCCAAACATATCCAACTCGCAGTCGATCTAATTCAACTGCTCGAACAACATAACCTTGAAGCGCAAACTGTCCTAGATGCCTTGGAAATTGTTAACCAAGATTACCAACGCAAGCTAAAACAAACTGCAGCTCAGTTCAGCAATTCGATAGATATCGAAGCTTAAAAACGCAGTACCACCCTCCTAACTCACCTCTATCTGTTAAATTAAATTTGGCCACAAACCACCAAGCAAACTAAAACGCCTCTAAATAGATATCATATTGATGACAAGACTGTGATCAGTCGATGAAAATCGATGGATCCTCATACAAACATAAACATTTTTAGTTAATAACTAACGAGCTGTACAAAAATAATTAAAAAAAACCGTGAACCATACTGAACTTTTTCAAGTTTCAGGGATAAGATTGGCGTGAGAGCGATATAAGCCACATTCGGTAATTCACATACAGTGAACAAGGAACTACCTCAATGAAAAAATTTGGATTAATAGCTGCAACATTGCTTGCAGCAGCATCCTTCTCAGCCAACGCTGCAGAAGTTCAAGATGATGTACACGCTAACGACTATAATTGGATGCAGTTCAACTTGATGCATACTCTAGATCAAAGACCTTATAGTGGTTCAGACTACCAAGATACCTACCTAGAAATGGAGTTTGGTGGACGTTCTGGCTTATGGGATGTTTATGGCTATGTCGATGTCTTCGATATTCTCGACAGTGGCAGCAGTAATAAACACTTAAACGCTTCTGGACATAAACAAGGTGGCATGTTCATGAAGTTTGCCCCTCGCCTATCTTTAGATGCACTTACCGGTAAAGATCTATCCTTCGGTCCAGTTCAAGAACTCTACATCGCCACGCTAAATAACTTTGGTGACCAACAGCAAGAACACTTCATCGGCCTTGGCTCTGACGTGAACGTGCCTTGGTTGGGTAAAACTGGCATGAACTTGTATGCTCGTTACAGTGCGAAAAACTTTGGCAATGACGACGAAGGTTCATTCAACGGTTACCAATTCTCGATGAACTGGTTCAAACCTTTGTACTTCTTCGACAATAAGAGCTTTATCTCTTACCAAGGTTACTGGGACCACCTATTTGGCGCCAGTGACTACTCAGACCAATTTGGCCGTACCAGCTCTGGTGGTAACCTGTTCCAAGGTATCTACTGGCACTCAGACCGCTTTGCAGTGGGTTACGGTCTAAAATACTTCTATGATGTGTATGGATTTGAAGATGGTGGATTTATGGATTCAACCGGCTTCGGTCACTACTTCTCAGTGACTTACAAAATCTAAACTGAGTCTCTCACGTACTTTCAAAGCCTGGCCTCGCCAGGCTTTTTTATTCCAACACTGATAAACTAACCACAGCCGGTTACGGTAATACCAATTGCGTGTGGCTGCCACTGGCAGTTTTTAAGACATCAATCCGAGTCGCGATCTGTTCTTTCATTTCAGCTACATGGGAAATCACCCCCACCATGCGACCAGCACTCTGTAAATCCACCAAGGTGCGAATGGCCAGATCTAAGGATTCTTGATCGAGGCTACCAAAACCCTCGTCGATAAATAAGGTATCCAGCTTAATGCCCCCAGCGTAGGCCTGCACCACATCCGACAAACCAAGCGCCATCGCCAATGCAGCCATAAAACTCTCCCCACCACTCAAGGTCGCAACCGATCGCAGCTTTGAGCTATAACTATCTTCCACTTCCAGCTCTAAACCCGAGGCCTTGTTCCCTTTGGCGCGCTGCGCTTTGCGGATCAACTGATAGCGCCCCTTACTCATCACTTGCAAACGCTGGCTCGCTTGCAGCAATACATCATCGAGCAATACGCTCAAAACAAAGCGCTGTAAACTGATTTTATTACCGGTATTGCCATTGGCCACGTCAGCCAAGGTGCCAATCACCTGATATTGTTGCTGCAATTCTTCGGCTTTTCTATCGGCGTCCAGTAATTTGTGTTGTACCGCCAATAATTCCTGTTGACGGCTATTCAGTCGGTTCCATAGCGCGTCCCGTTCGCTACGCTGCTCCGCTAAAGTGTTCAGCTGTTGTTGCAACAGCGTCAAGTCTTCGGTTTTTTTCCCTTTGAGCTTACTCTTTAGCTGCTCAAACTTAGCCTGTTCACTGGTGAAGTGAGTGCTAAAATGCTCTACAACTTGTTTTAAGTTGGCAATTTCACCATCACTGATCAAAGCCTGATTATAAGCATTCTCATTGGTAAAACAGGACTCAGCTAAACGCTGACTAAATAGCTGCTGCGCCTCCAATAAGCCTTGCTGAGCAAGTTTCAGCGCTTGCTGGGCGGCTTCCGCTGCCGACTGTTTTGCCGAGTAATCCTCACGGGCCTGAGCATGACGCTGAGTAAGCTGTTTGATATTTTGCTGTAGCTTACTGACTTTATCGCCCTGTAATTGCAGCGCCTGCTCTAATAACTGCGCCTCACAATATTGCTTAGGCAGCGCTTGTTGCGCCTGCTCACATTGACCACTCAAGATGTCCTGCTGACTTTTCTGCTGTTGGTAAGACTCGCGTGCCAGTTCAATCTGTTGCTGTAATTGTTGTTCCTCGAGTTGTAATTGATCCAACTGAGTTTGTAAGGCTTGCACCTGCTGTTGCGCTTGTTCAGCCAAGCTTAAGTCCTGCTGGGCTTGCTGGAGCAAAATTTGCGCCTGCTCCAGCGTCATCTTAGCCGCGTCCCCTAAACCCTGCTCTAAAGAAGCTTGCTGAGTCCGCCATTCATTGAGCTGTACCGTCAACGTCTTGTGCTGATGGCGGGCTTCTTGTAAACGTTGATTAGCCTGTTGTTCAGCTTCTCTCGCCAACTCTAAGTCACGCTCTGTTGGCAGTATTTCGCTACTGCGAGCCAAATGAGGGTGCTCAATACTGCCACACACTGGACAAGCTTGTCCCTGCTGTAAGCTTTGAGCAATAATCGCTGCCTGCCCCTGATGCCAGCTCAGCTGAATTTGCTGAGCCTGCTGCAACGCAGCCTGATGAGCATCCGCAAGTTTTTTACCACGAAGTAAAGAAGCCTCCAGTTGCTGCTGAGTTTCTATCAACTTACCGTTGAGCTCAGCTAAAGCCTGACATTGGCTAAAGCGCTGCTCTACAAGATGCAGCTGTTTTTGGCAGCTTAGCTGCCGTTGCGCTTGCTGCTGGGCCGAAGTGAGTTGTTGCTGTATCGCTGATTTACTATTTTCTAGTGTACTCAGCTTTGCTTTTAAACTTTTGCCCTGTAACTCTTGTTCGTTTAAACGGCGCTTTGCCTCGCCCAGCTCACGCTCTATTTGCTGCTGCTTTTGCAACAGCGGCTTAAAACTTTCCAGTAACCGAAGTTGCTCTTGGCTGGCACTAAGTTGCTGCTCTTTCTCCGCCACTTGTTGGAAATCTTGCTCCGCGAGTGTCAGGGCTTGTTTAGCTTCGGCAAAAGCAGTTTGGCTTTGGCTTTGGGCCAAACTGGCATTTTTAGCGTCATTAAAGCGCTTTGCCTTCGCTTGATCGGCTGGCTCTAAACGCTGAGCCGCTAAAGCCTGCTCTAATTCCAATTGTTGTTTTTGGATCCCCGCTTGCTGTTTTTTCAGCGCGCCAACACTCACCTTGAGTTTTTCTAACTCGGTAAATTCACTGGCCACCAGGTTAGCCGATTCAAACTGTTTATTTGCGATGTCATAGGCTTCACTGGCCTTTAACTGCGCTTGCTTGGCTGCTTCCAACTGCGGGCCAAGTTGGCTAATTTGTTCTGCTAATGCACTTTCTTCGCTCAACTCGGCGCCTTGTAAAATTCCCTCGCGGACATTTTTTTGCTCCAACGCCGTAGCACGGATCGTCGCGGCTTTTACTTTTAAACGCTCTTCTATTCGCCGATAGATGTGAGTTTGGAACAATTGGCTGAAGATCTTCTCGCGTTCTTTGGAATCTGCCATCAACAATTGGCGAAATTTACCCTGCGGTAAAACCATCACCTGACGAAATTGGTCTGCATCTAAACCAGTTAAACGTTCAATTTCGGCATTCGCTTCGGAGACTTTGGCTGCCACCATCAATGAAGACTCTCCCGCGAGGTCAAATTGGTATAACTGCGCCTCCGGTTTTTGCTGCGTATAACCATCCCCGGATTTTTTCAGCCGCGGCTGCTCTGGCACCCGACGGATCCGATAGCGTTTAGTTCCCAATTCAAATTCAAATGTAACTTCGGTCAATAAGGCTTCGTCACTGATATCACAACGCATTTGACCGCCTTCTCGCTCATCCCCGGTGGTTTTGCCATAGAGCGCAAAACAAATCGCATCCAGAATGGTCGTTTTCCCCGCCCCCGTCGGCCCATTGAGTAGAAATAGCGGGTTGCTACCAAGTTGGCTGAAATCGATATTCTCACAAGTGGAAAATGGCCCAAAGGCGCTCATGCTCAGGTGAATGGGTCGCATTATGCTGGCTCTCCGCGGTGTAGCTGCTCAATAGTCTGCTGTACAAACAGCTGCTGAGCCTCGCTTAAAGGCTCGCCCGAGACCTGCTCAAAAAAATCGCTGAACATGGCATATTCGCCTTTTTTGATGTGATCGCGCTGCAGTTCTAAATGCGGCTGCTGCGCCATTAAGCCGCTGCGCTCCAAATGCAACACGTTGGGGTAAACCGCACGCAGTTTGCCCATAGCATCCAAAATAGCCGACTTGTCGAGCAGCCGAATCATCAGGTAATCGTCGGCATGCGGGTCACTTAAACCCGCGGCTAATAACTCGCTAAAAAAGCCCTCGATCACCCGTACATTACGCAGGGGTTTAAGCGGCAACAACGTGACCTGCGGCCCTTGTGGAGTCAATTCAACCAAGCTAAGCGACTTGTTTTGATGCTGTTCGCTAAAAGAATACTTTAATAAAGAGCCAGAATAGCGGATATGTTCAGCCCCCTTATATTGCGGCCCATGCAGATGACCAAGCGCGCTATAAGCAAAATCTGCGAAAAGTGATGGCGAAATCTTATCGGCACCGCCCATGCTGAGTGGCCGTTCAGAATCAGACTCGTCACCACCATCCAAAAAGCAATGCGCCACCACCACTTTGGCTAAATCGCCACTGTCATGTTGCTTCACTTGCTCCACTAACACCGCCATCGCTTCTTGATGGGTACTCACTTCACAATCAAAGACTTGCCTGACCATCGCAGGCTCTGCATAAGGCAAACCGTAAAACATCGCCGACTCGCCATTTTTCGCGCCAATTTTAATAGCTTGCAGCTCCCGACTTAATGGGCCTACGATATACAGACCACTGGCTTGCATTTGTCGAGCAGCAAAGGCGAGACGCTGCGCGCCGTCATGATTGCCGGCAATCATGATCACCGGAATAGCCAGTTGCTTCACCAATCGGTCTAAGACCTCATCGAGCACTGTAACAGCTTGGCTCGGCGGTACTGAACGGTCGAACACATCACCGGCGACCACCAAAGCATCCACCTCATGTTGTTTGGCGAATTGAATCACTTGCTCCAAGACAAAGACTTGGTCCTCTAACAAAGAGTGATTGTGTAACTGTCGACCTAAATGCCAATCGGAAGTATGCAGAAACTTCATGAAATGCCTGTGCGTTAACGAAATGAGATATCAAGAATTTGCGAATTATTTGCGCGCCTCATTATCGCCAAGCAAAGCCCCTAAATCAACGAAAGCTCGGGCTTTAACGACCGCAATTGTACAAAGCTGTCGATTTTTCCTTTCGCAAAACTCGCCTCAAGCGACTGTCTCTGGCAACATAGCAACACAAACCTGATTTTAACTAAGGAAGCGTCGTGTCTACGCAAGGTTCTGCTGGCAATGTGATTGCCGCAATCTGTAGTTTTTTTATTCCCGGTCTGGGTCAGTTAGTCCAGGGAAGATTGTTAGCCGCATTGCTATTTTTTGTGGTGACCGCCGCAGGTTACGCCATGTGGTGGCTGATTTTTCCTTCAGTCATTGCTGCATTGGTTCATCTATGGGCGATTATTGACGCAGCTCGGTTTCGCTCTGGAGAATAAAAATGAGAATACTAACCCTTATGTTACTGCTGAGCTTGATACAGGGCTGTGAATCAACCTACTACTCGGCCATGGAAAAAGTAGGTTACCACAAGCGCGAAATATTGGTGGACCGAGTCGAAGACGCTCAACAGAGCCAACAACAAGCGCAACAACAGTTTGGCTCGGCCCTAGAGCAACTAAAAACACTAAGCCAATTTGAAGGTGGCGACCTCGAAGATATCTATGATGAAGTCAACGCCCAATATCAAGATGCTCAGGCTGCGGCCGAAGACGTGAGTCAGCAAATCAATCAAGTCGCCAGTGTCGCCGAGGCTATGTTTGATGAATGGCGTGGCGAATTGGACCAATACCAGTCGAAGAGTCTCAAAGCGCAAAGTAGTAAACAACTCACCACTACCCGCCAACGCTACGCCAGCATGTTAAAGGCGATGCGCAAGGCCGAAGCACAAATGCAACCGGTATTAAGTCGACTCAAGGACAATCAACTTTACTTGAAACACAACCTGAATGCCCGTGCCATTGGGGCGGTTGGCCAAGAGTTTTCACGCTTAGAAAAAGAGGTGGCGAGTGTCATCGAACAGATGAGTAAGGCGATTGCCGAGTCCGATAAATTTATTGCCAGCATGCAATAAATACTAAATAGCCAATGCTGGCAGTCAGTTAATGACTCGCCAGCAGTGTTTTAGGCACTTCAAGAAAGCCCCCTTTCTGCAACATTTCCTTCATAAAATTGTAGTAAATTTGCCATTGCTCATACTTAGCCTAGGCGCAACAGTGACCCGCAATGCATATATTTAACCATCAAATTCGATTGACTCAGCCCCCTTCAGAACATCAGCAACGGACCCGGCAAAGTTGGTTTTCTTCGCGACATGTTAGGCCGATACTATTCACGCTTATTTGCAGCCTCCTGCCCATCGTAATGAGTTATTCTTGGACCTTAGCGCATACTAAGCAGCAGCGTCGTGAAGCATTTGCTCAGCAATTTGAACTCAGTTATCAAGCAATAAACCAAAACCTGCTGGCGCTGCATCACTATTTTATTGGCTTAGATCGACTCGATATTAACTGTGCTCCTGAAACCCTACTAGCACTACGCAAGGTGCATTTTCAAATCACTTATGTCGCAGAACTTGGTTTAGTTGATCAAAGCGGACAACTCAGATGTAGCAGCTGGGGGCCGGTCAATCCCCCTTATGAGGTCCTTAAACCAGTCGCGAATCAGCAACTGCGTTACTATGGGCCAAGCGTTCTGGAATACAGTCAAGAGGTGGCGATGATTATCGCCAAAACACGCAGCAATGGGAGTGAAATTAACGCGGCAATCCCGTTATCTGTATTTAAGGCTTTTGTTCAAGGCAACGACAATAAACAAGATCTCGTTGCTTTGGTCGACTCAAACAATGGCACACCATTATTTGTCAATGGTCACTACAGCTTACCACTGCAGCACGGCAAGACACTATTTCCTTTAACTCAATCGGTGATCGATCAAACCGCCCACTTTGACGACTCAAACAGGCGGTATTACTTAGCGAAACCGTTTTCCGCTCTGCCCGGTTTAAGCTTGTTATCGACTCGTACCGAGCAACAACTTTATCTTGGGGCCCATCGCTTATCCCTGTTACAGGTCGCATTGTATTTATTGCTAATTTGCGGCATCTTTTATTTTATCCAACGCCAACAGGGGCGTCGACTTAGCCAAAAAAGTCAGTTAAAAACAGCCATCCGTAATCAAGAATTCATTAACTATTACCAAGCAATCTGGGATAGCCGAACGGGTCGTTTAATCGGCGTAGAACTGTTAGCTCGATGGTTACACCCAATTGACGGCATACGCAGCCCAGATTCATTTTTGCCAGACATCCAACGGTACCGACTTCAGGTGGCTTTAACCGAGCAGCTACTGGCGACCTTAAAGACCGATCTCAATGGCCTGCTCACACACAATGCTTTACTAAAGATCAATATCAACATCACTGGTCAGCATCTCAACGATCCCGAGTTTGTGGTGAAACTGTTGGCGATTCATCAAACTTGCCGGCAAATTTGTCTGGAAATTACCGAAACTCAACTGGTGGATATAGACTCACCACAGGTTCAAGACGCGCTCAGTAAACTACAAACCCAAGGCGTAAAATTAGCCATCGATGACTTTGGAACAGGTTATGCTGGCTTACAGTATTTACAACAACTCCCCTTAGATACGCTAAAAATTGACCGAAGCTTTGTAGCTGCTATCCATACCGACTCTCCGCAGGCTAAAGTACTCGATGGAGTCATAGACCTAGCCTTAAATCTTAATCTACAAATTGTGGCAGAAGGAGTAGAAACCGAGGCTCAAGCTCAGTATTTACGTGACAAAGGCGTCTACTTACACCAAGGTTGGTTGTATAGCAAAGCAGGCCCTATCGAGGATTTATTAACACTCACACCAATCATTGAACCGCCAGCGGCGCGACAATTTAACCCGGTTTATGGTGAGAGCTCTTGAATTGCTCAACACTTGCCAATCCCCAAAGACTCTATCAAGCACTCCAAGGCAAATGTGCTGCTCAAGCATCAAGCTCGATACCGTTAGCAAGGATCTCTATAGAATTTACAAAACAAATTTAGTTTCAAACCGTTAGCGAAACTTGCAAGCAGGCGTCAAGTTCCGCAGAATAGCGCGGTACAATTAGCAGAGACTTAATCATGATTTCAAAATGGGCAAAACGCTTCTTTCAAATGGCTGAACTGGTTGGCTCTTGGAGTAAAGATCCTTCCACTCAAGTTGGTGCGGTCATCACCGAGCACAATCGTATCGTATCGCTAGGATTTAACGGTTACCCACACGGAATTTCCGACAGTGCAGAAACCGACAATCGCGAGATGAAACTGCTTAAAACCCTACACGCAGAAGAAAACGCGATCTTATTTGCCAAGCGCGATCTATCTGGTTGTGAAATTTGGGTCACCCACTTTCCCTGCCCCAATTGCGCCGCAAAAATCATTCAAACTGGGATTAGCGAAGTTCATTGTCCTGAGCAAAACCAAGAATTTATGGCTCGTTGGGGAGACAAAATAAAAATAAGCCAAGATATGTTTGAGCAAGCTGGTGTGCGAGTTGACTGGTTGCCTCAACAGGAACTAAGTAAAGCATCAGCAGACTAACCCCTTGCTACTGGTTGATGTAAGTCCTTAACTTTTTCGGCTGCGGCATAGCGATTGGCTAGTAGCGCACAGTAAAAAATCTGGATTGGATGATAGAGCATAATCGGTAGCAACAGCATCCCGAGGTCTGGGTTAGCGCTAAAGATCACCTTAGCCATCGGCACTCCCGCCGCTAAGGTTTTCTTGCTACCACAAAAAACTGCGGCAATTTCATCGGCCGAATTAAAGTCCAGTAGTCTCGCAACCAAACGAATACTATGCACGACACTAAGCAACACCAATAGCGAGATCAGGAATGAAAATAATAAATATCGCGGACTAAACTCCCCCCAAATATGCTCCACCACCGAATCACTAAAAGCATTAAACACAATCAATAAGATCACTAGCTTATCAATTTTATTTAAGATGCTTTTATAACGCTGAAACAGGCTTAACAACAGTGGTCGTAGAGCTTGCCCAATGATCATCGGCAACAACAATAATTGACAAATGGAACTCACCGTTGCCATTAAATCCATAGCGCCGCCGTCTCCGCCCATGAATAACTGCACTAACAAAGGCGTGATAAAGACCCCAAGCAGACTCGATAGGGAGGCATTAAATACAGCCCCCGCAACGTTCCCTTGAGCAATACTGGTCATCGCGACCGACGACGAAATAGTACTGGGCAAGGCGAATAAGTAACAGAAACCAAAGGCCAGCGCACTGGGCAATAAGGCATGTAACAAGTCACCAAACAGTACCCATAGTAAGGGATAAACCACAAAAGTGGTCACTTGAACCATCAGATGTAATCGCCAATTAAACAGCCCTTTTTTGATTTCCTTCGGTGCCAAACCTAAACCATGCAAAAAGAAAATTAAGGCAATACCGATCGCCGTCAGCTGATCAAGATGCAAATAGCCTCCGGAGCGTCCCCATTGTGGCACCAGCAACGCCAGTACAATAGCGAACAACATACCGAGTAAAAACCATTCTTTTTTTATCCAACGGAAGTACATCATAATTGGGATAAGCTCTTGATATTTAAGCGACAGTCATATCATACGAAATGAACTAGCACAAATGCAAAATAATCTTTATATGAACCTATTCCGCTTTATCATCCGCTCTCATTTAATTGAATAAACAAATATTCTACTTCAACGCTCAGAGCAAGCTCAGCAGCTTTGTATTGGATATCTTAATAAAGGCTATTAAGCACTTAATCACAACTTTTCGATAAGCTGGCGCCAAATCAGAGGAGATATATGATGATTACCCCTAGCTTATGTAAGTTATCTTTAGCAGCGCTTATCGCATCGAGCTGTTTATTCAATGTCAGCCCCAGCACAGCGGGCACTCCCCAAGCCACTCAGGCCGAGCAACTGCAACAAGCGCTGTACAACGAATCCTATACCTTAGCGGTGAATGCCTATCTATGGGGTTCAACCTTAGTCAGAATGGAGCAAATCGCTCGCCAATATTCCGATGTATCTGAACCCCAAGCGGCCACCAGTTATCGTGGCCCACTCAATCAGTTTGGTCATGCTCGTCGACTCAGTACGCCTGCCGATACCGACATGCCAACAGCCAACCGCGACACCTTGTACTCCAGCGCGGTACTGGACTTAAGCCAAGAGCCAATGGTCTTGAGTGTACCAAAGCTTGATCAACGCTACTACGTCATCAACATGTTCGACATGTGGCATAACTTATTTCAATATGTAGGCACTCGCGAAACTGGCAGCCTAGCCAAACAGTTCCTAATTGTTCCTCCGGGCTGGGAAAAAAAACCAACCACCCCGCGCGACCTGAGCATTATTGAAGCGCCCACGAGCAAAGTGTGGTTATGGGGGCGTACCCAAGTATTTGATGAGCAAGATTACCCAGCAGCACACCAGATCCAAGATCAGTACACCCTCACCCCACTGAGCGAGTATGCCGGTGAAGCCAGTAGTAAAGTAACATTCAGCCCCTTAGCACCTCGTCCAGGTAAGGCCGATGATCCGCTCCGTTTCTTCGTTGAACTTGGTGAATACTTAATGGCCAATCCACTACCGGAACGTCAACAAGCCTTAGCGGGTCAATTTAGCAAAATCGGTCTCAGCCAAGATGGTTTCGATGTAAGTTCACTGAGTGAGTCCAGCCAAGAAGCGCTAATTGCTGGTATACAAGACGCACAGAAAATTGTTATGGCACAACAGGCCAACCCTGCCAATCTCGAATTTAAAGACGGTTGGGTATATACCTTCGCGCTAGACGCCTTTGGTGATGACAATGCAATGCGCTCACTTATTGCTCACCCCTACCTCGGTGGCCAAGGGCCTCAAGAAGCCATCTATCCGATGGCCGCGATGGACGTAAACGGCCAAGCGTTATCTGGTGAAAACAGCTATGTAATGAATTTTGACGGCGAGCCTCCAGTCGACGCATTTTGGTCAGTCACAGTCTATGATGCGCAAACCAAAATGTTGGTTGAAAATTCGATCCACCGCTACAGCATCAGCAACTTGAATCAATTGAATAAAAACCCAGACGGTTCATTTCAGTTGCAACTTAGCCATAAAAAACCGACCGACGGACAGCTTGCAAACTGGCTGCCACTACCAGAAGGTCGCTTCTATGTATTAGCTCGACTGTATATTCCGTCAAAACAAATTCTCGACATGAGCTGGACGGTGCCAGGGATCAGCAAGCTCCAATAGCATTATTTCACCCGGAAATAGCCGAACCATATCGGCTACTTCCGATTGATTGACTTGATCATGAGTAATCCATAGTCCTAGGAAAAAATTGATGACTAAATTGGTAACCAGCCTCTGTACGCTTCCTTTAATAATCTCTGGTTTGACTTGGGCAGAAACCGCCAGCGACGATTTACAAGACATGTCGGACCCACTTGCTGTTTATACCCAAGTTGGCGGCGGTATCACCGATATGGGCCTCAACCTAAAAATTGGCCAAAGCTATGATACCGGGGTCGAAAACCTCGGCGGAATGAATGTGTTTGAAGTAAAAGGCTTTGCCGGTGACATCACCGGTTGGAGTGACTCCCAAACGGGACCCAGAAACAATAGTATTGACTCAATCCGCTTTCGAAATTTTGAAGCCAGTCTAGAAAGCGGTCGCGGCAGACAATTAGATGTGAATTATAACCTTGCCCAAGAGTTCGGCACGGCTTCCTATAGCTTCATTCAAGCCTTGCCCAAGTTTGGCCAACTTAGTCTGTTTCCTCTGCTTGGTGCGGGTGTTGCCTTTGGCAATAATGTGATGGGCGACCACCAACAAACAATCAGCGGCTACTCGGTACCCGGAACGTTTGCGGTGGTCGGAACTTACGCCAAGTATGCGCTTAGTGACCGCCTGTGGCTTAACTATAATCCGATGTGGATGAATACATTGTCGGGCTCGGATATATACAAACAACATGGCTTTGAGGGCCACAATAGCGTGTTAACTCACGAAATAGCGCTCTCCTACCAAGTATCGCCGCGCTTTAATGTTAGGTATTTTGCCAACTGGTCTGAGTATAGCGACATAGGCAAAGGCAACCATCGGATAGAATTTAACTACCAGCTCTAAATCATCGAGCAACCATTTACGCTGCCACTCAAGTCGAGCGGCAGCGTGAACCCACGCCCTACACAAGAACACCGAATGGTCATTCACCCAACAACATTTCACTATCAACACTACCCCACAGTCTATGGTTTATTAGAATCACTTGCCTTTATGTGGTTTGTGGTATTGGTTACCCTCGGGATTGCAATTTGGCTCATCGCTAAACTTTGGCATATCCATTCTATCCCCAAGCACCTGGCACAGGAGCAAGGCCTGGCACAGGCAAAACTGATTTTTTGGTTGTGCATTCTTGGACTGTTTTATAAACCACTATGGATCCTTGCCGTTTTGGCCATCGTCACCGACTGGGAAAACTACAACAGTGGCTTAAAGGAGCGGTCTCATGAAAGAAATCATGTTGCCCTATATATTGATCGTATGGTTACTATTCAAATTTAAGGTTCTCAAACCAAGCGCCAGAAACTACTTTGCCAGCATCGTGATTGGTTGTTTATTGGCACTGGCACTGTTTGTCGGTCACCGCTTCTACTCGTCGCTAGATTTGACCAATTCAACTACGGTCAAGGCCCCCACGCAGTGCTCTCACCCGCATTGGGTCAGCACATCGATAAGATCTACGTCGATCATAACCAACAAGTGAATGAGGGAGAGATCCTTTATACCTTAAAGGACGATAAAATTGCCGCCGCGATGAGCGAAGTACACTCGGGCTTAAGTGAAGTAAAACGAAGCATTGAAGCCCAGCAGGTGCTGCTTTCTCAGGCGCAGCGCGATTACCAGCGTAACTACGATATGCAACAGCACGTCAGCCTTAAAGAACTGGAAGAGTCAGAAGATGCGGTCGCGATGATCAAAGCCGAGTTGAAAATACTTGAGGCGAAGCGAAATGGCCTGCTGGCGAAACTTGATAACCTCAAATTTGACTTATCACGACTCACGGTTCGCGCGCCCTTCACTGGCATGGTCACACATGTATACATTGCCGATGGTTCACGGATTGGCTCGCTGCATCTTTGGGATATCAACAAAAAATTTGTCGAAATGCGGATTGCCGATCAAGCCTATCAATACATTAAACCGGGACAGTTTAGCGAATTTTATGTGGATAGCTTTCCGGGACAAATATTTCGCGCCAAAGTCCATAGTATCGTGAAGGCAACGGGCGAAGCCCAAGGCAATCTATTGCCCACGGAGCAAGCCGTATCCAACCATATTCAACGCGGTGGCGCGCCAGTAGGTCGAACCGTAATCTTGAGTATCGACCAAACCACCATGGACATGATGCCCATCGGAGCCACTGGCTCGGCATGGATCAGTGCCGAGAAGCCTCACGCCCTATTCGGCTTTCTTGACATTATTGGCGGAGCGACCTTAAGGCTAAGCTCAGTCAAATCCTATCTGACCGCACTCTAAGCGCACGCCCCTGACGCAAAGTACAGTGCTGTGCGAGCACTGGACTTTTCCTGCGGAATCAAACGCAGCCCCGATAAATGGAGGCCGCAATGGAGGCCGCAATGGAGGCCGCTATGATATTGACAAGGCCTAAAGCCATGCATCACAAGCTTGGAATTAATGACGGCTTTCCTCCCCTGAGCCAACATGGAGACTCAGCCTTGCCTTCGGAACTGACAAAATCTGGCTATCCTCTGATTGACACACTCCGACCAAAGCGAAACTGCAGACCAAGCCAATCCACTAACGGCCAGTCGAGGCATTTTGGCCAATCAGCGTCTATGTGGCGAAAACCAAGCGACTGCTTGAAAATTTAATCTATCACGATGGTGTCAGCAACTGCTCTCAAAGTAATGAAAATCCGGACATTTCATTGCGCTTACAAGTCAAGCATAAAAAAGCAGTCGATAGACCACTTGCAAACCAGCGGCCACGACGAAACGCCCACTTGCTTGTATTCAGCCGCGGGGATATTCCGTCACAACAAATTTTCGACATGAACTGGACGGTGCCAGACAGCAGCACAATTCAATCACCGCATTTCCACCGGAAATAACCGAGTCATATCGGATTTTTCCAATTGAACGCTAAACCGCCTTAGACTTTTCCCAAGAAACAACCGCGCGCTTCACCAGCTTGTAAAAAAATTAATAGCGAAGGCATTGAAGATGTCTACAAAAAAACCGCACACCAGCGGCACAATAATAAACGCCCGATGCGCCGCTCCATGTTGTTTACTCACCGCCGTCATATTAGCGATGGCAGTCGCGGTAGAGCCAAGGGTGATCCCACCAAAGCCAGAGCAAATGACGCAGGCTTGGTAGTCTCTTCCCATCAAACGAAACACCACCAACAAGGAAAACATAACCGACAGTAAAATTTGTAAGCTCATCACCACCGACAAGTAGCGAAACAAACCCGCTAGCTCCCAAACTTTTAAATCCATCAGCGCCATCACAATAAACATCCCCAAACAAATATCGGAGATCAGTGACAAGCCCTGATCACTGCCCTCAACATGTGCTTTGGGTAGCACTTTACCGGGACGATTACCAATCAATATGCCAGCCATTAGACAGGACACAAACATCGGAAGCTCGGCACCGGCAGCCTGGAGACCTTGTTGTATGCCATAGCCCAACATTAAGGCCAAGTTAAGCCGAAGCCAGGCAAATAGCAGGCTATAACTGTCGACCATTTGGTGGGGTTTGGTATAGGCCTGACCAATATCTAAAGACGCTTCCTGATTCCCCTGTAAACGGTGTTTACTCATTAAATAATTGGCAATTGGTCCGCCAATTACGCAGGCAAAGATCAGACCAATGGTATTACTGGCAATGCCTAACTCCATAGCATTACTGATCCCTAAGTCATTCACAAACTTTGGCGCCCACGCCAAAGTTGTACCCACCCCACCAATCAGCGCAATCGAGCCAGACATAAGACCAGCTCGGGGATCCATCCCAAAACTACTCGCAACCCCCATGCCGATAAGATTTTGCAACACAATATAAATAGCAGCCAAGCCACTTAAAATCAGTAAAGGTTTCCCCCCGCGGAGCAACGATTTGATATCCGCATTCAGCCCCATCGCAGCAAAAAAGTACAGTAGCAAAATATCTCTAGCTTCAAGATCAAAACTAATTTGAATGCCAAACAAAAAGTAAACGGCCGCCACCACACAGGCACATAAAAAGCCGCCAATCACCGGCTCAGGAATGCTATAACGTCTCAGTAATTCATAGCGATTAAGGCTGGCTTTACCGACAAACAATAAAATAATGGCGAGGGTAAATGAAAAGAAACCACTGGCACTCAAATTTTCCACAGCTAAACCCTTAAAATAAATATGGATACTTCGCGTTGTCAGTTTAGCACTATTGATACATTTCGTTTGCGTATATCTATCGCAGCTGGGCTCTCTGTAAAGCTGAACGCTTTGCTTTTTTATCTTTTAAATCAATCACACATCAAGCGCTGCAATCTTTCAATAAGCCGCAAGCGCTAAATCAACAAGCCTGATCTGGCCGCCAGCCCCATTTTAGACCAGCGATGTGCATGACTCAGACGAATCCTTTGTGTTGCGCTCACCCTTATGGCGCTAAAACGAGTGATTTAAAGTGACACCGATAAACTGATTATGATTATTAAAATAGCCATTCATTAAGCCAGATTGGATCGCCGGCGAGCCATAATCCACGTAGCTATAATAAACATTCATCGACAACTTTTCGTTCCACTGATAAGTCGCGCCGATACTGTAACGATGCTGCTCTGCAACCGGTAGATCTGCCGATTGGCGGCTGGCATCATCCAGTGGTGAACTGGTGTAACCCAAGCCAGCTTCTAAACGAAGTGTCGGATTGAGTTGATAACGTCCACCAATAGCTGCAAACCAAACATCCTTGAAATCACGGTTCTTTTCCGCCAGCTGCTGATTATTTAATTCGATATAAGTGATTTCGTTAGCACTCCATTGCTCCCAACCAAGGCTCCATACCATGCTCATGGGCTGGCTCAGTTGGTGCAAACCAGACAGTTCAAACTGGGCAGGATGAACCAAATTGATCCCAACATCGCCTTCCAGAGGAGAACTGGAACGCAGATGTCCCCCAAAATTGTGGTGCATCGCAGAGCGATAGCTCGCGCCTAAGCGATGCAGGTGGTTAATTTGATAGCTCAAACCTAAGTTGTACCCAAAGGCAAAAGAGTCGGTTTCTAAAACAGCGTGATCCCTAAACATCTGTTGCTCAAAGTTTGCGTAATCCACTTGAATACCAGCACCCAGCGACCACGCCTCCGACAGGCGATATGAGAGTGAAGGGTTAAATTGCAACACCGATAGTTGCAGGCTGTTTAAACTCAAGGCCCCGGCATATTGCTTCCCGTAATCCAAAGCACTGCCGCCGGTGGCTACCAAACTAGCTCCCACAGCAAGGGTGTCAGAAAGGGGCTCAAGCCAATAGAGTGAGCCATAAGCCTGAACGCCGCCCGCATTAGCGCTGTCCAGGGCTGAACTGCGCTGGTCGTGATATTGCACCTGAAGATCCATGGCTGCCAAATTTACCGCCAGCTGTCGTTCACTAAAATAGGCCATCGCTGCTGGGTTGCTATAGGCCGTACTGGCATTGTCGGCAAGTACCGCACTGCCCGCACCCGCAGTCCCCACATTGAGCTTGCTCATCTCCTGTACCAACGAGCCCGCCGCATAGGCAGGACTGGATAGAACGGCGATGGTGAATAGCGATAACCTGCTGCCTAACTGCATCATCATGAACTCCTGGATACTGCATCGCGATGTTGAGTCGCTAACAACAAGCGCTTGTGAGTGAAAAAATGAATGCCCTAGGCTAGCAAATTCAAGCGGCTGAACTTGCTATAAAAAAGAATAGTGTGAATTAAATAATTTAATAGAAAACCAATTCTCCATAAAGAATATTCAAAAAATTAACTCAACGTGAATCATCCATCACGATTAGCAAGTGCCACCCCTATCGTTTATTACATATATTAATAAAGCTTATTAAACCAAACCAACACCAGCTTCGCTACACTGGGCTCGTCCAACATCGGTTTGGAGCTTCTGAACTGGTGAGCGATACGTTGCAGGCAGTTGCTTGCAACGCACCGCTCGCCGCCAAACCATTAAGAGGTAAATAACATGACCATAAATCGTTCTATACTGGCACTGGCGCTCGGAGCATCTTTTAGCGCCTACGCTGCGCCACAGCAACCCAATGTCGTTGCCATCATGCTTGATGACGTCACCACCATGGATATTTCGGCCTATCACCGAGGCTTAGGCGCCATTAAAACCCCCAACATTGACCGCATCGCCAAAAGCGGCATGATGATCAGTGACTACTATGCACAAGGAAGCTCCACCGCTGGCCGCTCCGCCTTTATTACCGGACAATACCCATTTCGCACTGGCTTAACGTCGGTGGGTCAACCGGGCTCCAGCATCGGTTTGCAAAAAGAGGATCCGACCCTCGCCGAAATGTTAAAAGCCAAGGGCTATGCGACGGTGCAGGTGGGAAAACACCATCTTGGAGATCGCAACTCAATGCTTCCCACAGTGCATGGTTTTGATGAGTTTTTCGGCTTTTTGTATCACCTGAATGTGATGGAAATGCCCGAACAACCGGAATATCCACAAGATCCAAATTTTGTGGGCCGCCCGCGTAACGTATTACATAGCATCGCGACCGACAAATTTGATCCGACCGAAGACCCTCGTTTTGGTGTGGTTGGCAAACAAATCATTACCGACCAAGGGAAACTCGGTGCCAAACGCATGGAAACGGTGGATGAAGAGTTTCTCAACTTTGCCACTCAATGGTTGGATAAACAGCACGCAGAGGCACCCGAACAACCTTACTTCATGTGGTATAACCCCACTCGCATGCACCAGAAAACCCATGTTCGCGCCGAACATCAGGGGAGTAGCCAAACCAGTGTTTACTATGACGGTTTAAAAGAACTGGACCTCCAAGTAGGTGAATTGCTCGACAAACTGGAGTCGCTTGGCGAAATGGAGAATACCATCGTGATGTTTACCTCCGATAACGGAGTTAATCTCGACCATTGGCCAGATGGTGGCGCGGCTTCTTTCCGTGGCCAAAAAGGCACCACCTGGGATGGCGCTTTCCGAGTCCCAATGCTGATTAGCTGGCCCGGACATATTCCAGAGAACAGCTATACCGACGGATTTATGACCGCCGAAGACTGGGTACCCACCATCATGGCGGCAACCGGAGACAGCAGCATTAAACAACAGTTGCTGAAAGGTAAAACCATCAATGGCGTCAACTACAAAGTGCATCTCGATGGCTACAACCAACTCGACATGCTGACCAAAGACGCCCCCAGTAATCGTCATGAGTTCTTCTACTATAACGAGCAAGATCTAAACGCGGTTCGAGTGGATGAATGGAAAGTGCATTTAAAGACCAAAACCGAATGGATGGCACCTGCCAAAGAGTGGCCCTTGGGGATTTTGCTAAACATTAAAGCCGATCCCTACGAGCGCTCACCCGATACCTACGGTTGGTTTTTGTGGATGAAAGAGAAAACCTGGGTGGTACCAAGCCTGCAACACAAAATTGTGCAATACCAGCAATCTCTCAAGGACTTTCCACCGCGCCAAAAAGCCGGAGGAATAGGCATGGCAGATAAATCGGTTATCGCCAAGTAACTGACCAGCTTCGGTAGAGGGTTAAGCCTCTACCGAAACGTTAAATCCAGACCAACAGCGGACTTTGCGGCTCATGGACGACTGAACGACAACTCACCAGAGGTAATCCATGACAACTCAAGCATCTGTTCCCTATAGCCTATTCATTAAAGCCGAAGGTGCAAAGTGCAACTTAGATTGCAGCTATTGCTACTACCTTAAGCAAGCCGAGCAGCGCAGCACCAGAATGAGTAAGGCCAAGCTGAAACAAGTGATCAAAAATCACATTCAATCGCAACCCGATTCAAGCCAGCCTGTCGACTTTATTTGGCATGGCGGCGAACCCATGTTACGTGGCCTGGAGTTCTATCAGCAAGCGGTGGCTCTGCAACAACAACATGCGGCGGGCCGCCCCCTGGCCAACACTCTGCAAACCAATGGCACGCTGATCAACCAGCGCTGGGCTCAGTTTTTCCGTGAGCACAAATTTTTTATCGGGGTGAGCATCGATGGAGACCAAGTGCATAACGATATCGCGCGGATCGATCATTCCGGTCAGTCGTCATTTCAGCGCACCATGCGTGGCATTGCCCACCTCAAGGCCCATCAGGTTGATTTTAATACCCTGACCGTAGTGAATAATCGCACTTATCAACAGGGCAAGGCTATCTATCAGTTCTTGAAACAACATGGCAGCGGCTACATGCAGTTTCAACCCTGTATTGACCACCCCTTGGACCGGCGTTCAGAACACGACTGGAGCCTTAATGGTAAGCAGTGGGGAGAGTTTCTTTGTGATGTTTTTGACCAATGGAGCGAGCAAGATGTGGGTCAAGTTTACGTGCAATTTTTTGAAAATTGTCTGATGTTGTTGATGGGCTACCCCAGCCAAATGTGCCACCATGCCGCCAGCTGTGGACAACAGTTGATGGCAGAAGCCGATGGTGAAGTTTATAGCTGTGATCACTTCGCCTACTCTGATCACCGCCTCGGCAATGTGCAACAAGACTCGCTGCAAAGCATGGTCAGCGGCCAACAGCAACGTCAATTTGCCGCGAATAAATCGGCGAGCCTTTGCAGCCAGTGCCAAAGCTGTGATTTTTTAGCCCTATGTCAAGGTGGCTGTCCGAAAAATCGTAGCCTCGCCGCTGAACCAGGCAAAGCCCTGAATCAGCTCTGCGAAGGCTATCAAATGTTTTTTATCTATGCACTGCCCCGATTATTAAAGATGAGCGATGCAATGATGAAGGGCTATTCCCCTGCCCACTACAAGATGTTTTAAGCCTCTGTAGAGGCAACAACAGCTGTTTAAGCATAGCAGAGAGCGCCCGTGCCTAATCACCAAATGCCATGCTCAAATTCAAGCTGGCATGAAATGGTTGCCCCACTGCCACCGCATAGGCGGAGCTACCAATAGACGAGCTGTAATATTGGGTATTAAACAAATTGTTCAAATTCAATTGCACAGTAATCGGATGTTCGCGCTCGAAGGTATAGGCTGCAAATACATCGGCAACACTGTAAGCTGGCAGGGAAAAAGAGTTGTTATTGTCACCCGCCCGTTTACTGGCGGCGCGAAGCCCCCCACCGTAACGTAAACTCCCCTTACCAGAGAAAAGCGATCCTTGATCATAACTTAACCACACCGAAGCGGTATGTTTCGCAACGTTCGCCAAACGCTTGCCTGCATAGTCAGGATCTTCCAACACCTTCGCATCCGTCAGACCATAACTGGCAACAACTTGCAATCGCTCGAAAAGTTCACCCGCCACATCCAATTCGATGCCTTGAGAGCGAACCTGACCTGCGGTGCGATAAACCGTTTCATCGTTCACCGTTTCGGAGTAAGCCACGTTTTGCTTAAGTGCATGATAAAACGCCAGCGTCATGCTAAAACGCTGGCCCAGATCAAACTTACTGCCAAATTCGTAAGCCGTGCCCTGTTCAGGGTCCAAATTACCGTAGGGATTGCCAATTGAACTATTCGGACGAAAAGTTTGGCCAACATTAGCATACAGCGAGCTATCCCCAGTCACCTTCCATACCAGACCTGCATTAGGTAATAAGGCGGTGCCACTGGAGTCGGTATTGTGCGCAGCGCCTCGACCAGCATCGATATCAAACTGCTGCATCCGTAATCCAGCAACAGCTATCCATTGCTCATTTAAGTGCAGTTGGTCCTGCAGATAAAACGCACTCGTTGTTATGGTTTCATATTCGCCCACTGCTTGCTCGGCATTGTAATCACAGCCCTGCATCTGTCCATACAGCGGGTCATAAATATTAAAATCTGAGTTGGTATTACAGTTTTGCAGTTTGGAACGTCGAGTTGTTTCATGGTCGAAGGAGGCGCCCAATAATAAATGATGCTGCCCCCCCAGACTGGCGGTCTGGCCGGTGAGGTCGCTGCGAACCGCATGCATACTCCGTTTATAATAGTCTCGAACATCCGCCCGTCGGGTCACATTGCCGGTCGCCGAATCGTAGCCTCGAGTTCGAACCTGATTGGCGACAAAATCATCCTGAGAATAGGCATAATTGAGTGCCACATCCCAACTTGCATTGAGATGATGGTTCAGCGCTAGTTTTGCCAGATCCGAGTCCCCTTCGATTTCCGAGAACACTTCATCGAAACGAAGTCGTGGGTCTGTCGCAACAAAATCTCCCTGAGTCACATCAAAGATGGTGCCGCGATCATAGGGGGCTAAATATTGTTGATGGGTATAAGAAAGTAGCACTTCGGTGTTCATTCCTTGCCAAAGCAACGAAGGTGCAATCGTCCAGTTTCGATTCTGACCAAAATTTCTCCAGTAGTCGCTGTCTTCAAATTCACCAATCATCCGGTAGGAAAAATCACTATTGCCGAGCTGCCCGGTCAGGTCGCCCCCCAATACTTCGCCAAAACGCCCCGCCCCCAAGGCAGAATACTTTGACCAAACTTCAGCAGAAAAAATTTGCTGCGGCTTTTTACTCACCACATTTACCATTCCACTTGGGTCGAGCACACCATATAGCGTAGAAGAGGGACCCTTTAATACTTCGACATAGGCGGTGGTTACATTAAACGAATGAGGAAAAGCCGTCTTTAAACCATCGCTTAACAAAGAGCCATCACGACTAGAGCCAAAGCCGCGACGAATAATTGCGTCTTCTTTCCCACCAATGGTATTGGTTTCGCTCACGCCACTCACATGAGAAAGAGCATCGATCAGGGAGTCACTGGAGCGGTCTTTGAGCAGCTGAAGGCTGACCACGGTTATCGATTTTGGGATGTCCATGAAAGAGGTGGCTGTTCGTGTCGCCAGCGAACTGTTTGCTAAACGATAACGGTCTTGAGCGGCTTGAACCTTCATCACCGTAAGCTCTAAGGTTTCCTTGGTCAGGCTGCTTTCAGTCGCAGCATACAGTAAACGAGGACATACCAGTAAAGTAAAACCCAAAACAACGCGGCATTGGCCTGCCTGTCTAGAAGAAATATTGAATAACATCGATCATTCCATTTATACGATGGCTACACTGCAAACGGGTTATTTTTCAGCCTATCGCCACAACTTAATTTAACAAGACCATAAATGTTACGTGATTTTCACCTCAATAGAAACTAAAATGCGAATCGTTTGCGTTACCATTTGTATGAAATTTAAACATAATTTAGGCAAACATCGATGTCACATACGACTATTACCATCTAGGAGATAAATAAATGGACAAGCGCGCTCAGCCGACCTCAGAGCCTGCAATCCTGCGTGCTGAACATTTAGATGCCGGACACGCTGGCCATACCGTTCTAAAAAACCTCAATCTCAAACTGGCATCCGGAAAAATGACGGTGTTACTGGGACCCAATGGATCGGGGAAGTCGACCTTGTTAGCCAGCCTTTCACGTTTATTACCAGCCCAGCGAGGCTCTGTCTTTTTACAACAGCGGAATATAGCTGATATACCCAGCAAGCAAGTGGCCCGTACGCTTGGCTTATTACCACAACAACCAAGCGTGCCGGAAGATCTCAGCGTTAAAGATTTAGTTGCCCGGGGTCGCTTTCCACACCAAGGCTTGCTCAAGCAATGGAGCGAACAGGATCAACAGGCCGTGGCCGAAGCAATGCGGTTAACCGCGACCACTCATCTTGCCGCAAGATTGGTCGATAGTTTATCCGGCGGACAGCGCCAGCGCGTATGGATAGCCATGATCTTAGCGCAGCAAACCGAGCTGATCTTGCTAGATGAGCCCACTAGCTTTCTCGACATGCGCCATCAGGTTGAATTGCTTGAATTATTAAGAGATTTAGTCAAGCATCACGGGCGAACCATTGTTTGTGTATTGCATGATCTCAACCTAGCCTTGCAATACACCGACCATCTGGTGTTCCTTAAACAAGGTCAGATCCTCCATCAGCTTGAGCACCCAAGCCAATGCACGACGGCCATCGTGGAGCAGGTATTCGAAACGCCACTGTTGGCAGTACCACATCCCCAAACTGGTTTACCGATTTTTTTAAGCAAAACCGCTCCCAATCAACACCAAGCCCAAAGCGCATGAACATATCAGCACTTAGCCCACCGCGACAGCTTCACTTGACGACCAGCGGACAGCTCAGCTTAATGCTGCTTGTCACGCTCATATTAGGCTTGGTACATCTCATCGAAGGGCCACGCGATATTCCCTTCAGCAGTTTGGCCCATGCCATTATTGACTACGACCCAAACAACTTTGAGCAACGGGTATTGATAGCTCTGCGGCTGCCAAGAGTTACGGCGATCCTGCTTGCAGGCATCTGCCTCGCTATAGCCGGATATTTAATGCAACTCACGCTGGCTAACCGTCTCTGCGAACCCCATATCTTAGGTCTTAATGCTGGTGCCAGCTTAATGGTGGTAAGCCTGACGGCCTTTCCAATTGTGCCATTAATTGGCCCTTTACGGCCGCTGGCTGCAAGTATTGGTGCCGCCATCATGTTCAGCATGGTATTAACGCTAGCCTCCTCTGGACGCAAGGGTTTACAGGCACTGAAACTCATTTTTTGTGGCATCGCGTTTTCCACTCTCGCGAATGCCATTAGCGCCACCATCTTGCTACTGGATGAAAACACTCTGGACGAGTTGCGCTTTTGGTTAGTGGGTGACGGGGCCAGTGCGCAGCTATCCACAGTGCTCGCGGGCTTGCCCTTTATCGGCCTGGCGGTGTTGATGAGCTTGCTACTACTGCCGCAATTAAATGCAATGTCACTGGGCGACAATATGGCTCGAGGTTTAGGAGCCTCGGTTAAGCTGACCCGATTTTTTGCCCTTTGTGCCGCAGCGCTGTTAAGCGGAACTGCGGTATCCCTAGTGGGACCGATTGGTTTTGTGGGTTTAATCTCCCCTTCAATATGGCGAGGTGTGCACGCCCGTCCCACGCTGCAATCAATGCTGCTTATTGCTCTTACCGGGGCAAGTTTATTACTGGCTGCCGACCTTGCTGCCACCAGCATCATCTCGCCTCAGGAGTTACCCACGGGAGCCCTAACCGGATTGGTTGGTGCCCCGGTGTTTATGTGGATTTTCACGAGACGGATACGATGAACAAAGCAAGCGCGTTGACCCTGCGCACGGGTCCTTTTTCACTCACATTTCATTTATTGCCGCTACTCAGCCTGGCGGGGCTGAGTATGACACTCGTTGCGGTGGCAATGACGGCCTTGCTAACCGGCAGTGAAGCTGTGCCCTTCGACACATTGTTGAGCTATTTTCATCTGGGAAGCCTCGACGGCTCGGCGGCTCAACGGGCTGATTTGTTGATCCTTGATGCGTTTCGTGCGCCTCGGATCTGCTTAGCCATGTTGTGTGGTGCAATGCTCGGCTGTGCTGGTGCGGTGATGCAATCTTTAACCCGAAATGGTTTAGCCGATCCCTCCATTTTGGGGGTACGCGAAGGCGCTGCGTTAGCAATTGTAAGCGTGATACTGATGCGCTCAGAGCTGGCGTTAATTTGGCGCCCCTTACTGGGGATGGCTGGGGGATTAGCTGCCGGACTGTCGGTTAAATTGCTCGCCAAACAGAGTACCGGTCTGCGTTTGGTGATGATCGGCATTTGTTTATCGTGGTTATTATCCGCGGTGATGCTGATTTTGCTATCCTCAAGCAGTACCCAAGATCTACAAACGGTGATGCTTTGGCTTGCCGGCGATCTGCAGGCGGCAACCTGGTCCAGTGTGCAACTTGCCAGCTTGATATTGCTTAGCTGCGCACTGATATTAATCCTGTGCTGCCCCTCGGCAAATATAGAAGCACTGGGCGACGCTCTGGCAACAAGCCTTGGCGTGCGCCGATCTTTAATTGCCAGTTTGCGTTTTTGCGCAGCCGTTTTATTAGTGGCCACCAGCGTATCGGTCGCCGGGGGGATGGCCTTTGTTGGCTTAATTGCACCACATCTCGCCCGTTTGCTGGCAAACAACAGTGAACGCAGTTTGCTGCTCGGCAGTGGCGTGATTGGCGCTTTATTGGTACTCAGTGCTGATACCCTCGCCCGCGCCGCCTTTAGCCCACTCACCTTACCTACGGGGATTATATTGTCAGTGCTTGGAGCACCCAGTTTAATTTTCCTTCTTTGGATGCGCAGGGATCAATTTTGAAATTAATTCGTACGGTTTTATTCACTCTGTGTTGCTGTTTCTTAAATAACAGCAATGTATTCGCACTCACCACCACCTTCTATATTGATGACCTTGGCAGAAGCGTAGCTGTGCCGGTGCACCCGAAACGGCTCGTGTCTACCTACGACGTCGATATCACCATTCCGCTCATTGAATTAGGTATTTTGCCTATCGGCAGTCATGGTCGACTGAATCGTAATGGCACTCCCTATCTGCGCTCCAGTGCACGATTAACCGGTGTTGATTTCGATAACAGTTCAATCTCTTTTATCGGCGCCACGAAGCTTGATCTGGAAAAAATCGTGAGCTTGAAACCCGATTTGATCATCACCGAAAAAAACCGCTCAACTCCAATTGAACTGTTAGCCAGGATTGCGCCAACGGTGGTCATCGATAGTAGTAAAGGGGCGCCACAGGTCTATCGCAAGCTGGCTAAATTAACCGCAAGCCAAGTTCAACTTGGCAGACTAGAGCGCCGTTATGCCATGCAAATCGCCGCGCTTAAAAATAGCATCGGTTCGGCCACTATCACCGCATCGGTATTTCAATCACTACGTGGCAAACTCAGTGTTTACCATAGCTATCGCGCCTTAGGCCAGGTCTTACGTGATGCCGGTTTTCATTTTCCAGAGTTAATCAATGCCATCGACCCAGGCCAGCGTATCTCGCTCAGCGTAGAGCGCCTACCGGAACTGGATGCCGACATTATTTTTTCCCCCTATCGCGCCGATCAAGCTGGTGGCGCGGCAACTGAAATAGCGCATATGAATACCATGCTGGCAAACTTTTGCAACTTTCTGCAAGCCTGTCGAAGTGGCAATTATGTATTGGTGCCACGCGACTTGGCCATCTCAAACTCTTATGCTGGCTTACAGGCAATGGCCACTATGGTACAAGCGCATCTTATTGCCCGGCCAAAACAAAACAGCTTGCCGGACGAGCCAATAAAGCCTGCCGACTCAGCCTTTATACCTTAAAGCTGCCCACCTGCTTGTTCAGCTCTTGGTATAAATCGGAAATATTATGCGACTGAGACTGAATTTCATCCGCGACATTTTGCACACCATCGGTTTGCTCTTTTAACGAAACAAGATTTTGATTGATTTCGCTGGAGACTGCCGATTGCTCCTGAGTCGCCTGGGCCGTGTGATCGGCCATTTCCTGAACCCGCCCAAAAGACGCACGAAGCTCATCAAATATTTGAATAACCTGACTAAAGTTATCAACCGTACTCTCGGCATTTTTCCGACTATTTTGAATGGCACTTGAGGAACGTTCCACGTTTACTTTCAACTGTTCAATCATGCCCTCAATTTCATTGGTACTGTCTTGGGTACGAGTCGCTAAGGTTCGGACTTCGTCAGCAACCACTGCAAATCCACGCCCCTGCTCTCCGGCTCGAGCCGCTTCAATCGCCGCATTCAAAGCCAGCAAATTAGTTTGCTCGGCAATTTTACGGATCACCTCCAGTACTGAGGCGATGGTTTGTGAGCTTTTTTCTAACTCTATAGATTGACTCTCGGTCACCTCGATATCATTGACCAAGCTAGATATGGCTTGATTAGAGGTATTGACCGCGGCAATCCCCTGTTTGGAAAGCTGATTGGAGTTATTCGCTTCCTTAACTGTATCTTTGGCAACCTCAGCCATTTGCTGATTAGACATATTCATTTCGCTACTGGCACTCACAATTGAGTTTGAGGCATCCACTAAAGCCAAGGTGATCGCGCTTGCTTCACTGGACACACCGTTAAACTGTTCGGTCATCCCTCCTAGGGCCTCACTTTTATTGTGAATCACTTTAATAATTGAACGTAGGTGCTCCACAAAACCGTCAAACTCATGAGCGAGGTCACCTAGTTCGTCACCAGCGCTGGAATTAATACGAGCAGTTAAATCACCATCACCCTCGGCGATTTCTTTAATTCGATTGGCCATATTTTTTACGTTACGCGTCAACAGCAAAGGCATGTAATAACCAAATCCGATCGCGACGATAAAAGCTAATATAATGATCACCATGGCAATACTTTCTAGACTTTCCACCTGTTCTCTTAAAATTTCATCACTCTCTTGGGATTTTGCTCTAACGTCTTCTCCGGCTTGATCTAATTGAGAGCGAACCACTTTAAACTTTTCATCGAGCCGCATTAATGCCTCAGAGAGTGCACCGTTAGTCTTGACTTCAGTGGATTCAATAAAAGCAATACTGTTGTGATGCCACTCGGTAAACAAGGTATCAAGCTCCTGATAAGGTTCCGTTAAATTAGGCTCATCAATTAAGTAAGCACGATAGGCATGAAAACGTTGCAAGGCTTGAGCGGCATTTTTTTTAAAAGAAGCTTTATTCTGCTGCGGCAGACCATCGTGAATCATCAATTTCTGCATCGCTAAGCGCGCTTGATAGATGTCCACATCTGCTTTCAGTACTTCAGATATAGCTTCAATGTAACGATTCAGTGTAGCCTGATCGATGTTTTCCGCTTCCAATTTCTGAGTATGTTCATTCAGCTTCTCTCCCGCTTGGTCAAGCATCTGCCGAATCACTCCAAATTGCCGATCCAACTCAATAAATTTAGGACCAAAATCAACCCCCTCTTTTGCAGATGCCATGACCAGTTTGCTCGCAGAGTACCAATCCTGAAAATACTGTTCAAATTGGGTGTAGGAAGCGAGTAACTCGGGTTCACTTTCAAGATTCTTACGATATAAATGGAAACGGTCCAGTACCTGTTGGGCATTTTCTTCAAATTCAGCTCTATTCTCAACGAGAGCCCCTTCGCCACAATAGATTTTTTCGATTGCTAAACGCGCCTGATAGATATCTCGGTCCGCATTTAATACCGCCGATATCGCTGCAAAATAATGCTCATTCTGAACGGTTAGAGCTTTTTGTTGAATAGAAGTCATAGCTTTAGAAAAAATAAATAAGCCAACCAAAATAACCGCCAGCAAGGCGGTTGGAAACATCGCCTTTAATCGAATAGAGTTAATTCGCATGTTCACCCTTTATATGCATGTTATGACGCCATACAACTAGTCTAGGTAATAGATACAAAAAACAACAAAAAAATAATCTTAAAATCAATAGCGATTTTTTGGTCATAAATATATTTATTCACAAGCTTAATGTTTTGCTACACAGCAAAGATTATTAGAAGCAACATCGTATTGAATCAAAGAGCATCAGCCTTCTTCTTCATTGTCTTAATGGGAGCGACAAAACCACCAACACTCATCAAACCAAAAGGACGAACAACATACACTTAGTGGAAGACGACTCACTTGCAGGATTTTATTTTAAACGACACACAAGGCCATAAAAAGACAAAAAACCATATAAACAAATCAGTAACTTAAGGTGGTCTATTTTTTGTTCCGGTGTTACTGGTACATAAAACTCTGGTATTCAGGAAACAAAACCCATGGAATGTCCACTGGGTTTTGAACAAGCGAAAATAAATCGCTTAAAGAGTTTGTTTGATCACCTGTGGCATTGGATACTCATTATCAAGCACTTGTTGAGTCGGCTCATATAAGCGAAGATGCAAATAGAAGTCATCTTCTGGTGCTGGTAGCCAATTACAATGCTCGCCTTCTGGAGGTTGATGTTGAATGCAAATCGGCAAGGTGCCATCTGTCGCATACTTCAACTCTTCAGGACGATTAGTGGAAATCGAATAACGATTGATTTCATTCTCCACCATAAACAAATTTGTAGCATCGTACATAGTTAAGGACCAGAACTCTTTTGCTGGTGCATCCGCTGGCATGGTCATTCGATACTGATATTTACTCGATAATTGCATACCTTGAGAGTCGGTGTAGCGGTTTGGGTAAAGTGCTCGCTCTGGCACATTTAAGCCAGCGGCGCGTAAATTAATACTCGCGCGGCTCAAATAATCCTGGCCATAACGCCCCCCTTCAAACATCATCGACCAACCGTAACTAGTTGCGCCAAGTTGACGACCTGCGTAGTCAATAATACGGGCTGAAGATTCCACCGCACGCAGCAAACCGCGTTTTTGCGCTGCAGAAAGCAGCTCCGAATTAAAAGGCGTTTCTCCTCCAATACCAATGTATTTAAATTGCGCCACCATAGCGGCATCTTCGGCTAAAGGGTTTTTTCTTAATTCTTGATCAATTAAGGCAAACCACTCCAAACCTTGGGGACGAGCCATTGGCGGAATACCACCTGAAGATTGTTGAAGGCTAACTACGCCGTGAGACTCACCGTATTCAGATAAAGGATAATGGATAAAACCGTCATGTACTTCAAGCGCCGCATCCAGATCTTGCTCTCCTGCCACACCAGTACGTTGAATATACCAAACCATGGGGGTACGTGACTCAATCACCCCGCTAATGCCCTCTGGGATTTCCCCCTTGCCAACCCTGCTGGACCAATAAAAATTTAGCCCCTTGAGTGCCAGCATTTTGCTTAATAAGGTCATCGATAGAATCAGAGTAGGCATCGAGCAACTGAACAATAAAATAACGGTTATCGGTTCTAGGGACTTCGATAACCATCGGCCCAGATACATCCAAATCAATATGTGATTGAGAGTATAAGGTGTCGTTGTTTACCGTAGGAACAATACGGTGTTGCGGACCCGATAAGACGCGCGTTTTGCCCATTTGATTTAGCGGTGCCATCGCGTTATCCATCGGTGCTGTCACCGATGTAGAGGTTTGGCGAACGGCTGCCACAGTGAGCGGACCCGTCCCATAAATAAAAGCTTGTACCCCGAGATGATAAGCAAGCTCCTCTTCAGCGCTGTGTTGAGACTGCGCAAAACTAGAAAGAGCAAAACCTGAAGCAAAACAAAACATGACTGCGGAACAGAACTTATGGTTCATTTAAACCCCTTATAAAGTGAATCATTAAATTACTTTATAAGCCTAACAAAAGCGCTTTCCTCCCCCCATCGATGAATTTCTATAAGCTCCATTAGAAATATTAATAATGCAATTCACCGTCAATAATTGCGGAAGCTTCCTCAAATAGCCAGTTGGTAAGCGGGTCAATGCGATTTCGCTGATGGGTAAATAGCGCAATACTTCGGAATCGGCTTTTATCAGGCAGAGAATGAGGTAAAGGCTCGAAGCGGAATTTGTAAGGAAATCGAGCTGCAATATTCTTAGAAACAATACCAATATAATCACCATCAGCAACCAAGGCTAACATTAAGCCAATATCACTGGTACGCACACTAATCTTTTTGTCGAGCTCAAGAGACTTAAGTATCTGCTCACTACGAGAGACGCTGGATTCACCAAAGATTAAATTAATACACAAGGGATAAGCTAACACGGCACTGAGTTCTGAGGACTGAAGCGGATGGTCTTTACGCATCACCATTACAAATTCATCATCACCAATATCCTTTTGCAAAATATTTTTATTGGTTTCCATGGGTAGATAACTAAAACCCCAGCATTGGTTTTTTAACTCCAGATCTCGCTGAGCCTCAAAGCCCCAATGGTAACACTCGACCGTAATTAACGGGGCCTGAGCACTAAGCTTACTCACTAAGGGGGCGGCGAAAGAGCTCATTAAAGGTGGTGACAATATCAAGGTGATCTCGCCTTCGAGCAGGGAAATGTCCCAATTTTTCTGGTTAATATATAACGAGTCCAATTGATCCAGCAGCGCAGGGAGCTGCATCAGTAACTGCTGACAACGCACCGTTGGCTCCAACTGATTTTTGTCTCGAACAAACAGCGGGTCATTAAATTGCTCACGTAATTTTCGCAGCATGACGCTGATCGTTGGTTGACTAAGATGCAATCGTTTCGCAGCTAATGTTGTTTGCCGCTCTTCGTTTAACACCAGTAACAGCCGCAATAAATTAAAGTCTTTGATCATCATTGGGTATCATTTTCAACTAAAGCCCTATGATACAACAATGGCTTAGCGCAAGCTGCAATGCTACGAGTATTTATAACTCAGACCCGATTTTAATCTTATCGAGCTTGGTTGAGCAGGCACGCCTTTGCAATAGAGAACCGAGCTAAATAACAAGATCAAAAATAGTCTAAACTAATACCATCGCATCAACTATGTAGAACTTATGAAAAAGCTCTCAACAGGGATACTATTTGCACTTTTACTCTATCCGTCATTTCCAACATTAGCGCCGCTCCATTCGCTAATTCTTAGCAATGGCGAATGGGAGCCTTATCTATCTGTAAATTTGAAACACGGTGGCGTTGCTTCACACATCGTGAGTGAAGCATTCAAACTTCAAGGGATCGAGGTTCATTATCAATTTTTCCCTTGGAAAAGAGCCTACCTATTAGCTGAATTGGGTGAAGTCGATGGCTCGCTCATTTGGTCTTACAATGACAATCGCGCACAACAGTTTTTGTATAGTGCTGACTTCGTAATAGAGGGGACTTCGGTGTTTTTTCATCTGAAAAGTTTTGCATTCGATTGGCATAAACCGCAAGACTTATATGGCGTTAAATTTGGTGGGGCGGCGGGTTATAAGTACCAACTACTCGAAAAACTAGAGAGACAGAAGCTCATCACAATTGACCGAAGTAAGTCGGACCGCAGTAACTTCGCTCGCTTACTAAGAGGTTATATTCAAGTTTTTCAACTCGATAAAGCTGCTGGTTATTATCTATTGCAGCAATATTTTAATCCCAATGAAATCGCTCAAATCACTCATCACCCCAAATCAGTCACGAGCGATCGTTATTACCTCATCATTTCTAAACAAACACCAAATGCGCAACAGCTGATAGCTAAATTCAATCGAGGGCTAAGCCAATTAAAGCAAAGTGGACGTTATCAGCACATGCTTCAAGCCTCACTCGATGGTCAGTATATGGACACCGACATGGAACCATAAACGATGATCAAGCTATTTAGTTTGACCAACAAACATCGCCCCTATTGCTACTCACAACTTATAACTATTCACAAGCCGTTTAAGCTCGGTTGCCAATGCAACGACACGTTCGCTAATAATATGCTGCTGGCTGGCATCATGCGCGGTGACGTCAGCGATATCTTGAATGCTCGTCACATGCTGATTCACCTCTGAAACCGCTTGGTTCTGCTGATCAGCGGCTTGCGCCACTTGTGAGTTTAGCTGGGCTATCTCGCGGCTTTGTATGGCAATGTCTTCCAAGATCGCACATAACTCTTCAATACTCGTTTCCGAGTTACTAACTGCAGTATTCGCCTCGTTCATCACCGAAATCACACGATCTTTTTGTTGTGTCAGCTGCTCATTAATCTGTTTAATCTCCCCTGTCGACTGATGGGTTCGACTCGCTAACGAACGCACCTCATCTGCGACAACCGCAAACCCTCGACCTTGCTCTCCCGCTCGCGCTGCTTCAATGGCGGCGTTCAAGGCTAATAGATTGGTTTGCTCAGCAATAGCTGAAATGGCTTCAACCATCGAATTCACCCTTTCGCTTCGCTCGCCTAATTCAAGTAAGCTTTCGTTGGCATCTTTTACTATCGCCACTAAGGCTTGCATATAAGCAAGTATTTGTTGCGCCTTCTTCGCACCAGACTCAACATGTAGACTGGCGTGCTGGGTTCGGTCGGTGGTGAACTGCGCATTTTGTTTCACATCATTCGATGAGGCTTCTATTTGGACTAAGGTGGTCGCAACAGAATCGGTTCCAGCCTTCAGCCTTGTGACTGATTGTTCAGTTGAACCAGCCACATGACTGACCTGCTCGGCAGTATCATGTAATTCGTCACTACTACTCGTCAGCTGAGTTAAACTCTGTTTAAAACTATTCACTAATGATTGTAACGAAGCATAAACGCCACTAATTTCATCGTGGTATTGATCCGAAAAATCCACAGCTAGATCTGAGTTATCAGCCGCTTTCAACAAACGATTACGCAGTAATTTAAGACGCTTTGCCACCGCACTTCGAAAAATCAAGGCCAACATCAACATGCCAATAAAAAAGACTACCGTTAACAGACTGGCTTGCTTAAGCAGTGCGCTATAAATAATTTTTTGAGCGCTGGCGAGTGAAAATGCAACTTCAATCACCGCTGCGGTCTCGCCTTCCTTACTGGTCACATGACAAGAAAGGCAATCAACACCGCCATGATCGCGGCTCATGATGATAGGTGTCAGTACCGTCAGCGCAGATTGTTGTTCAATCATACTTTGCTTAACCACCGTCTGCCCAGTGAAAGCCTGACGTTGATTGTCGGTTAAACTAACCGAAGCTTCACTGGGATGAAACATCGCCTGAATCGATTCTGAGCGAATCAGTTTGATATCAAGGATATTCTCTTGGCTAGACATCTTTTTATGCAATAAATTTTTATTTGCCATCGCCCCCGATAACATCAAAGTATTCAGGCCCTCGAAATAACTTTCGCTCATGGCCTTAATTTGCTGACGAGCCATCGCTTCAACCAAAGATTTTTCGTGTTGATAGGTGTAGTTAAGGGTGATGATCAACAGCGAGCAGCCCACCACAAGCATCGTCACATATAGTTTTGTCGCAATGGATAAGCGCCCCCAAAAAAAACTCATAACTGTCTCCCATACTTGAAGAAATCAGTGCACTACATTACTCGGATTCGGGGTAAAAAATTGCTCAACACCAGTCTTAAGGCGATTCACAACCTCTACTTTGCTTACCGTAAATCAGTATCTGATATGCACTTTAAATACAGCATCAGTAAAGCGCTTCATTGCCATTGGGCTAAATTGATTTTATTCGCGTGGCAAGCCCCTACATTCTCAAACAATTCACATAAAACTGGCGAATTGTTACTAAAATATGAATTGCATCGTAAGTTAAGCCTACATTACCCCACTCGGCAAGATTCAAAAAGTCCAGTTCACCGCGATGTGATGCGCTTATCGCTTCCACGCAAAATAGAAGTAGAATCAAATGATAATGTGAAATATACAAGGACAACAACAGCGCCCAAAAAAACACGAAATGTAAAACAAGGAGGGAGAAACCAAGCCTTTCGATAAAATAATATCAGTTTGGGTTCACGATTTTTTTAAACACACTGCTAACAATTATGACATTTATTGTCGCAAGCTAAAGGCATCTAGCGCTTCGGCGGACCCAAAATATCCTCAATGAAATAAGTTTACCTCGCCTAAGCCGATCATATTCAAGGATTCATATATAAAAAGAGCGACTAACAAACTTAGCAGCTCAATCAATAAAGTAAGGGAGCCGGAGCAGCTAACGATTGAAGGAGATATCTGGTATCACTGTCGCTCCGCTCCCCAAAGACCTAAGCCTAATACAAACGGCTTAGCCCCACTTCATTTCGCCCATGGCCACTTTTGCACCAATTTGTAGGGCTACGCCCATTCCAGCATTCGGGTAACGTTTCGTCATGGCTTTGATAAGCTGTTCGCTATTCGTAGCTTTAGCGAGTTCTTCTTCAAAAGCCAATAAATAGTCTCGAGTATAACGAATAGCACTGGCGTCAGTCGGTGCATCGGGACTCATGTGCCCAGCAATCACCATCTTAGGTTCACGCTCAAGCATGGCATTCAGATTGTTGATCCAGGCTTCACGCCCCGCTGCACCAGCGGTATCAGCGGTCCATACATGCACCCCTGAAAATACCATCACACCACCCAAAATAGCTCGACTTGAAGGCTCCCACAAGTAACGACGGTTGGCTAAACCCTCTGCGTTGACGATATCCAAGTGATGCGATTCGATACGAAGAGAAGACTCATCATAGGCTTCTGGTAGCACAATATCGTCCATGGTTTGTGGACCATTCGCTTGAAGTTGAGGCCCCCAAATAGCGAGTTTTTTCTTCACATTAGCTTTAATTGCCTCAATCGTTGCCGATGCAGCAATCACCCGTACATCAGGAAATGCCGCTTTTATCGGCGCGAGACTGAAATAATAATCGGGATCGCTTTGACTCACATAAATAGTGGTTAAGGTCTTACCCGAAGCATTAATAGCAGCCACTAAAGCCTGACCGTCGGGGTAAGTAAAACCACCGTCAATCAACAGCGCGTCATGTTCGCCGCTAAGCAATACTGGAGCGCGATAAAAGCCGTGTTCTCCAGCTGGAAAATGCTGCACCTTCAATGTAGACTCTGCCGCAAATGCAGCACCGTTGATACTAGACACAGCAACGATGCCAGCCGCGATAAACTTCATGAAATTATTTTTAATAGACATTATCTTTCCTTTTAAATTGTAACTAATCGCACATTAAGAGTGCAGAAATAAATAAGCTTAGCTAGCGCTTTAAAGCGCTTTAAGCTGACGCAATAAAGCTTGTGAGTCGGCATAAAAATCTGCGGTAGATAATTGCACACGACGTCCCTTAGACTCAGCAATCAAACTTGGCACTCCACGGGCAGCGAACTCTTGCATTAAATTTTGAGCCTGCTCGAGGCGCTGTTGATTCGCTTTGTGCAACTCAGGGCTGTCTAATAATGCAACTGCATCGCTAAGTTCTAAGGTGTGTAAGGCCTGCTCCAAGGTCGCTCGGTCAGTGACATTGCGGCCTTCCACATAGCGAAGTTTCTGAATCGCTTTCAGCATCTCCAGCTCTTTTTCTGGCTGGGTTAAAGCAACCGCCGTCAGCACGATTGTTGGCAAGCTACTGTCAAAACGTTGCTGATGATCAGCTAATACACTGTGACGATATTGTTCACTAAAAGGCTGTCCAGTTAGGCTGGCAATACGCTGATCATTTGACCAGGCAAAAGCTGCAAATTCTTCGTTCATCGCTCTTGAGCCTGCGCCGGAAAAAAGTCCAGTGGGTAGCAGTTTGATATGAACTTGCTCGCTAGCGTTCGCGAGCGCTGAAAACGCAGGGGAGATGCCGTAGCACCAACCGCATAATGGATCGAACAAATAGTTAAGGGTGATGTTCATTGTTTATCTCCTCAGTTAAGTGTAGCTACTTTAAACCGAATACATTGACAGTTAAACGCATTACATATATACATATAGTATGCTAAAAATAAACAATAAGACTGAAACTAACTTAGGTGACCTCGGTAACATGCGTCGCTTAGTCTATTTTACCGCTGTGGTAGAGACGGGTTCCTTCACCGCAGCAGCCGAGCGTCTCGGCATCACCAAAGCCGTGGTGAGCCAGCAAGTCGCTAGACTGGAGCAAGAATTCCGAGTATCGCTATTAGTACGAACCACTCGCTCAGTTAAAGTCACAGATGTAGGGCAAGCCTTTTACCAACGCTGCGTATTAATTTTGCGTGAAGCGGAAGAGGCCTTCGACGAATTAACCGACACCGTACTTGAACCTTCAGGGACCTTGCGGATCGCCGCACCTTTCGATTACGGGATCGGTATTATCGTCCCCACCATTGCTGCATTCACCCGACACTATCCAAACTGCAGAGTAGATGCCGCCTTAAGCGATCAAACTGTCGACATCATGTCTGGACAGGTTGAACTGGCAATCCGCGTTGGTTGGCTTAGCGAAGATAACCTGCCCGTAAGACGAATTGGCGAATTTCAACAATTTTTAGTGGTATCCAAGTCGCTGCATGCTCAATTACCAGAACCGCTGAACCTAAAAGATCTAAGCCAATTACCTTTCATCGCCAACACCGCATTAAATAATCCTTTACGCTGGAATTTTTTATCCGATGATGGTGAGCAGCAGAGTATTGAGATGCAAGCTTCGATCTACTTAGATGCCACGCTCGCAGTACGAGAAGCAGTACTTGCCGATGCTGGCATCTCCGTATTACCTGATTATGCGATTGCCGACGATCTTGCCGCCGGCCGATTAATCAAACTTCTGCCACAATGGCAGCTACCGAGCGGCGATATTCATGTGGTCTTCCCTTCGGCCCGCTTTCGCCCAGCGAAAGTAAGAGCTTTTGTCGACCTCTTAATCGAAAAGATAAATGGATGAGCGCCAACAGGATAAGACTTAGCACCACAGAAGAGTGCAGCCAACAAGTTCTCAATTGCTAAACCGCCCCCTTAAAACGAAGACTTGGCGTCAAAGGCTCGAATTAATCGCTCAAGACTATCCAGCTCAAGAATCACTTGCCGAGTCCGATCTTCTGACAACTCGGAGAGACTACCAGTACCTGAAATAGCCTCTTTCATTCGATGAATATGGTTAACCATTTCATGAGTCACCGTCGCTTGTTCCGAAAGCGCTTCGGAAGTGCGCGCCGAGCGTTCACCAATTGAATTAATATGAGAGACAATGTCGCTAAAGGCTGAATGGGTTTGCTGCGTTTGCTCAACGCTTTGATTTGAATAATGCTGCCCTGCTAAAATTTTCTTACCAGTATCTGTTGCTGTGGCTTTCAAACCCTCAATCTTGTTTCTAATATCATCCACAGAATGAGTGGTTTTCTCCGACAAGGTCCTCACTTCGTCGGCCACCACCGCAAAACCACGACCAGACTCCCCGGCTCTCGCCGCTTCGATTGCAGCATTGAGGGCCAGTAAATTGGTTTGCTCAGCAATAGCTTGGATTAAACCTAAGATCCCTTCAACACTATTCACATCTTGGTTTAACTGTTCTAGCGATGAGTGCGACACCAATAACTCTTGATGTAACTGTTGTGCCGAATCTAAGGTATTATTGACCACCGCTTGTCCATCCAATGCAATCTGCTGAACTTTTTGAGCATATACTGAATTCTCTTGGGCGTCGTTAGCCACTTCCTCAATTGCCGACAGCATTTCTTCGGCTGAAGCCGCCATTGCCTCCGTGGCGACCGTTTGCTCGTTGAGATTCTCTGTGAGACGTTTTCGACTGGCTAATTCGTCACGATTGGCTTCACGAATTTGGCTTGTGGTATCGATTGACCTTGCGGTCACAGCTCTAAGCTCAGCCCCTTTCATTTTTACCGCTAATTCAATCGCTGACCAGTCATCAAAATGGCCGGTATAAGGGTATTCCATCAAAGCATTGCTATATTGGCGCTGCGCTAAATCTACAACGGATCGATGGCGACGATGATTCCACCACATGACTGGCAATTGCAGACCCGCAACAATAACTGGCAGCCACCACCAAAGATAGCCTGCCGCTCCCAGCAACACCGCCACAAATGTAACGCACGCTAAAGCGGAAGAGACTCCCAGCCAACGACGGCGAAAACGCTTATCCTCTCCCTTATTCAAGGCTTGATAGACAGTTTCAGCACGACGGATCTGCGCATCATCCGGTTCGGTTCGAACCGATTGATACTCGTATACTTTGCCGCTTTTATCAACGATGGGGGTAACAAATGCCGACACCCAATAATGACCGCTGCCTTTACAGCGGTTTTTAACCAAGCCCATCCAACTCTGACCCGATTGAATATACTGCCACAACTGAGTAAATGCGGCTTTAGGCATGTCTTGATGACGGATCACATTATGCGGTTTACCTTTCAGTTCCGCGGCTTGGTATCCAGACACTTGGCAAAAATCCTGATTACAATAAGTGATGTGGCTATCTGAAGTGGTAGTAGAAATTAAACTGTCTTGTTTGCTATAACGGACCCGCTCATCGCTCATAGAATTACCCCAAATATGAATAGATTAGTCACATATCGAGTGTAGCCCATTGCACCTAATAATTGTCTTTTTAGTTAATATAAACATGCTGCGTGAACTGCTAGTGCCTATCGCGCTTATGATACTGTCGTTTAGCCAGACTTTTGAGCAAGCAATAAAAACAGGCTTGCTCTGCCGCAACAAATCCAGCAAGTAAATACTCAATAGTCTAGTCCTCCCCCCCAAAAAATAATCCACCAAACTATTCGTTGGCGCACATCTCAGGGCTTTAATTTTTTGCGCAGTTAGGCCGGCCCGTTCAGCTTTTATCGGACAGTCATCCCATAAACTGGCTAAGCGGTCAAAATAAGCACGCCAAAAAAACTCACCTTAAATCAATAACAAAACACTTCGCTAGCAACAAACTCGGATGCAAATCAGATCCAGACATCAAACTCAGATAACAGCTTAATCCAACGGCCACGCCTCTGCTGTAGGCGGTTAGCATGAACAATGTCATCCCAAATGTTGCATATGCTAAAAATAACGAGTATAAATAGCATATGCCAAATACAGGCTAGTTTTTTAATACCAAACTGCACTCGATGAGGGCGTAAATGATGAACATTGATATGCCCTGCAAACAGCGTTGTGCTGATGTACTTTCATACCTAGGAGTAACACCCAATGATAATTGCCATCCCCATTAATGATGATCGACTCGCACCACACTTCACCAAAGCCGACAGTATCTTGTTTGTCAACGAACAGGGGGAACAACTGTCCCGGCACGCTAATCCTGGATTGAACACCAACTGCTCGGGGAAAAAAGACTTACTTATTCTACTTCAGCAGCAACAGGCCAACTTAGTGATCGTTCGCAACATTGGCGAACAAATGCTCGGTAAGTTACTCGCTCTATCATTAAACGTATTACAATCACCAACCAGTAATAAAACCATTGAGCAGTTAGCTAGCAACGCCAGCCAGTTAATTCCGCTTCAAAATGCCTCTCAAGGACGTCCATCGATCAATCATCTGAAAAAACAAGCTGAAGGTGGTTGTGGCTGCACCCATGATGAACCTGCAAATTCAAAGCAAGGGCGCTGCTGTGAAGAACGCCATCATCAAGGACATCACCATGAGCAAAAATCAGGTCGATGTAACGACAACCCAGGCCATGCTCACCCGCAACACCAAAAAGGCCGCGGCCGATGCTGTCACTCTTAGCTTATTGCCTCAGCGCCTTTGTTATCATATTGCTATTTGTTGGGATCATGCTCGGTTTTAAACGAAAAAAACGGGCTAGACTCACCAAACCAATGCTTCACGATCAACGTTTATGTGGCTGTAAAACTGCCTGTGCTGAACACCTTTATCAAATCGAAGAACCACCCACAGCACCATAATTATCGAGCTCCGCAGGCGCGGAGCCCATATCTCATGAGACCCCATATGCAAACTTATCCAAAAGCCATGCAAAGCCATTCGCACTGTATGGTCTGTAGCGACCCCAAGTTCAACCCACACTCTCTTAATTTACGCTTTCAACTAGATGCAGAAGGTTGGACCAACAGCCAATTTTTGGTGACCGCTCAACATCAGAGTTATCATGGATTATTACACGGCGGCATGACCAGTACACTACTTGATGCAGCCATGACCCACTGCTTGTTGATGCGTGGCATTAAAGCGCTAACCGCCGAATTAAGCGTACGTTTTATTGCCCCAATTCGGGTGGGAACAACAGTAACAGTGCAAGCTAAACTACTGAGCCAAAAAAGAGGATTTTATCGACTGGAAGCTTTTATTTGCCAAGGATCACAGCAACTAGCGCGGGCCTCGGCGAAATTTATTCAAGCTAGCGATGCACTACTCACCAATGACTGAGCGAAACCTCGGTATCACAGCAAAACAAAATGGCCGATGATTGACAATAAACCCAGCAACGGATTGTCAGAAAACATCGAATATTCTGACTATATGACCCGAGGCTTATGTACCAATAAGGCTTCCACAATATATCGCTGCTGGGCTCCACCACTTAATTGGTTAAAGGGATAACAAGTAATCAAGGTGAGGCGGTTGTCGTCACTTGGTGCCATAAACTGAGTCGCGGATTGATCGACGATCTGAGTATTCATCACTTGATAAAGCAAGGTTTCGCCATGACTCGCTTCAATCTGCAACAAATCCCCCTTATTCACCGCAGCTAAATTTGCAAAATGAGTATCTCGATGCCCAGCGATCACGGTATTGCCCACCTCCCCAATCTTCGCACCACTCAGAACTAAGCCAGGGCCAAAAGCGAGCGTGCGCCCAGATGCCCCCGCCAACACATAAACGGAATCCACTTGATGCTTAAAATTTATGCTCTCTTGTTTGGTCACGAAGCTAAGCTTACCCACCGGATAAGTATCGGCCCACTGCCAAGGTTTATGCGGTTGCTGATCAACTAAAGTATGCTGCCATGCCTGCGCAATCAACAGCTGTGCAAGATAAGCTTTGGCCTGAATATACAAACCGTGGCTCAACACCAGAACACCGAATAGAAATAAACTACATGGTAACGGATGTTTGGCTAAGAAACTTAAGATCATAACTTGCTCCCCATACTGTCAACTCCCTCTAACAAAACCAGCCAAAGAGAGCTGACTCATTAAGCTAAATCAAGGCGGAAGTTCGCACTGCGGCTGCACGACGATGATTAAAGTATCCCCATCCCCAGGCACCAAGCAGCAAGCTTAGCCCAAATAAAATATCTAGCCGACTGCCCGTCGCGGTTTGAGGCAATACGCCATTCGATTGCCATCCCTTCGGCATCCCACCATCTATCGGTTTGTCGACCGCACGAAGCGTTGCAGGTTTCACCGGACTAATATCTACCGCCACCAAGCTAGTTTGCGAACTAACGAGGTGATATTTCATCGCCAGTGCTAATACTTGCTGATCAACGCGTTGCTCGTTAGCACCGTTTTTACTCAGCTCTAAGGCCGATATTTGCTGCCTCGCCCAAAGCAAATCTAAACCTGCAACCTGTTTATTGCTCTTTAAATTCACATTTTGTTGCCATTGTTGTGTGCCAAATTTACCGCTGACCCAAACTTGTGAATGTCGACCATGCGCCTGTTTAATACTTAACATTAAAGGTTGCCCCGAATACAAATCAGGAATATTCGTGGGCCAATAATCAGGGACGGTGCCATCATCATATCTCAGCTGAATGTCACTCAATACCGGATGAGCTATCTGTTCAAACAAGGCTGTTACTTTTTGTTCCACTTCGCTCTGCTTACCAATGTAGGTAAATGTGCCTTTACCTAATTCGGCAGCCCGCTGCATAAAATGTGAATTAGGCGCGGAGCCTATCCCAATGGTAAATAGGCGATTCGCACCAAGCTGCAGCCGAATTAATTCAAATAGCTGCACTTCGTTACTCACTGCACCATCGGTAATAAATATAACTTGGCGTAAAGAGCCATTTTTTTGGCCTTCGTTGTGGCTCAGGGCAGCCTGAAGTGCACTAAACATTTCGGTGCCGCCGTCTGCGCTTAAACTTGCAATAAAGCCTTTAGCGGCTTGTAAATTACCTTTATTTGCCACCAAGGAGTGCGCCGAAAATTGCCGATAATCCGAGTTAAATTCGATGATATTAAAGGAATCATCAGGCTCTAAACCATCCAATGCATATTGTAGCGCTTGACGAGCCTGAGTCATCGACTGCCCCGACATCGATCCTGAAGTATCAATCACTAAGATCAGTTCTCTTGGCAAGTCTAACTGATCCACTTTAGCCCCTTGAGGCGGCATTAACATCAACAAAACATAGTCATCTCGATTGCTGGTTTGAGCCTTTTGGTGACTTTGCCCCTGCTGCACATAAATGGCCGCTTCTGGCCGCAGACCGACTTGAGGGCGAAACTTCAGCACAAAATCTTGATTGGCATCACTAGAAAGCAAGTCAATATCAACACTGCCATCCTTGCGCGGATGACTGGCAATTGGATGATACAAACTAGTGAGTTGCGCTAAGTCAAAACCACTGTCGAGATGGATCTTCAATTTAACTGGTAGAGGCTTTGCTCCTATCGAAGTATATTGAGCAATACTGTGCTCTACTAAACGATAGGCGCTATTGTGATACGAATTTATCGCGTTCAATCCACTGAAATGCTCAGCAGACCAAGCGCCTGAGTGCTCCGCCCTTGGTTCCGCATCTGGAGGCTGGATAATCGCCATCGATTTACGAAAAATAAGCGGCGTATAACGCGGATTAACCAGCATCGGAAACCGCAGACTAAATTCACCATTTAGATAATCCAAACGCTGTTGATAAGTGATTCTCACCTGCAATCGCTGGTGAGGACCGAGGTTGGCGATGGCGGTATTAAATACATTCGGCCTTAACTGGCTAACCAAACTCGCCCGTTTACCTTGCCGCTTAGCCACTTCAAAAGTGCGTAGTGCTTGCTGTTTGGCCTGAACCTGCCCCTCAATCACCCGATCCCCTACCACTAACTGAAGCTGATCAACCGCCGCCTCATTAGGTAGCGGGAAAAGGTACTGACCGTTAATCCACTGCTCACTCTCATTAATAAAGGTTTGAGTCAGCGTCACTCGATTGGTCAGACCCGAGACCGTCATCGAGACGTCACTATGCAGTGGTAAACTGCGTTGAGCTTGACCATTTTGATCGATATAGCGTAGTTGTCCTAAACCTAAAGGATCTTGCGGCGTCGTCAGGCTTTGATTAGCGACTACCGCACAGGGTGACAATAACGCAGCCCCGAATGCGAGAACCACAGCACCAAAGTTAAAGGGGGAACCCCAGCCTCGGCGACAGCGGATTAATTGCTGGTCCATTTGCTATCTCCTAAACGCAATTACTGGGCGGCTAACATGCCACGCTGAGCACTAAGTTTGAGAGTGACTCGGCGGTCAAAAAAGTTGTTTTCTACACTGGGCTCGGCCAGCAATGGAGAACGATCACCAAAGGCTTGCGAATTCAGTCGTTGCTCAGCAATCCCTTGATGAATTAAATAGGCGCGAACCTCAGCTAAACGTTGTTCCGACAGCGCTTGGTTATAACGAGAATCGCCTTGACGATCGGCATAGCCAGTTAAGTTCAACTTCAGCTCTGGCGCGAGAGACATGGTATAAACCACATCATCTAATTGCTGTTTAAAATGCGGTTCGATCACCGATGAACCGGTTTTAAATTGCACATTCAGACCTAATTCAAGTTCTGACATCTTTTCTTGATGGGCGTTTTTAAGTTGCTCCAACTGAGCATTAACTCTGGCATGCTGCGCCGCTAATGTCTGGTATTGCTCAGTCTGTTCACTCAACTGAGCCAACTGCTGCTGTTGCTCACTTAACTGCTGCTGTTGACTGGCAAGTGCCTCTTCGTCAGCCACCGATTTACCAATAAACACCCCTGTAAAACCGCCAATAAAGGCGCCAATCGGGCCACCAATAATCGCACCAACAGCAGCGCCAGAACCTAAACCGATCATTTCCGTTTTCCCATCACGTTCACTCAGTTGCGGACTAGGCTCAGCCGCATAACTCAATGAAGAAAGGCTTAAGCTGGTCACTAAGGCGAGACTAATAACTGACTTGTTCATAATTAATATCCTTGTTCAATGGTTTCATTCACGAGGTTTGAAAAGCTCAAACCGTTTCGATGGATCCATTAAACAATAAACAAATGGCATTCACGGGCCGCAAAAATGGCAGTACGCTTATCAATTGTGGCAATAAAATGGCAATTCACTTAAGCCCCGCAAACTTGCTTAAAAATGAGGTATAGTTCACCTGAGTCAATCACTTAGAAGATCCATGCCCCTATGAAACGCATTGCCATCGTAGAAGATGAAGCGGCTATCCGCGAAAACTACAAAGACGTCCTACAGCAACAAGGCTATAGCGTCCAAGCCTATGCAAATCGCCCTAGCGCTCTGGCAGCCTTTAACACCCGCTTACCCGATTTAGCGATTATTGATATTGGCCTAGAAGATGAGATTGACGGCGGTTTTTCGTTGTGTCAGTCGCTGCGTGCGATGTCTAGCAGCTTACCGATTATTTTTCTAACGGCCCGTGACAGCGACTTCGACACCGTTTGTGGCTTGCGCTTAGGAGCCGACGATTACCTCACTAAAGACATTAGTTTTCCGCACTTAGTAGCACGCATCGCCGCCCTCTTTCGCCGCTCAGAATTACTGGCGGCCCCCCCTGTAGAAGATAACTTACTACAACGAGGCCCCTTAGCCATCGACGGCAACCGGATGCAAGTTTTATGGAATCAACACACGATTGAACTAACCGTCACCGAGTTTTGGATGGTACATGCCCTCGCCAAACGCCCTGGGCATGTGCGTAGTCGTCAGGACTTGATGAGCGAGGCGAAAATTTTTGTCGATGACAGTACCATTACTTCCCATGTTAAACGGATCCGCAAGAAGTTTTTAGCCAGCGACCCCAATTTCGAATGCATCGATACGGTCTATGGCATGGGTTACCGCTGGGATAGCCTCGCCTAATGCTGCCGGTATTACCTTTAGGCTTGCGAGCCAAGGTCACTTTTTTATCATTATTTTTGCTCTGCCTGCCTTGGTTGGGTTATCAATACGTCTGGGAAATGGAGAAATACTTACGTTTAGGCCAAGAGAAAACCCTCGAAGGAACGACCCAAGCCTTAGCGACCGCCTTACACGAACGCCCCAAATTATTTGACAGCCAAGCCAGCTTTTTAAGCCAAGTAGAGAAAGGACGCGATCTCTATGCTTATCCATTGGCGGGCCCGATCCTATTAGATGGTAAATTAAGTGATTGGCAAGACTACCAGCATCGAATGCTCACTTACGGCAAAGAACATGTGATTTACCAAGCCGATCCCGATGCACCGATCAACAGTCAATTTACTCACATGGTAGGCAAGTTTGGCCGCTATCTTTATGCCAGTTTTGAAGTCACAGATCCCGATGTGGTGTATCGCGGCAAAAATACCCTGCGCATCGATAATAACGATCATCTGGCGATCGCAACTTTGGCTCCTGACGGTAATTTTCGCCGCTATATTGTGGCCACCACCGAAGACGGTTGGATCAATGCCTTCGAGCTACCGCTCGATCCCAAGCTAAACACCCCCGTCAAACCAGAGATAAAGATCCAAGGACAGTGGCTAAGCACCAAGCAAGGCTATAACATAGAATTACGGATCCCGCTGAAGATGGTGGGCAGTAAACTTGGCTTTGCGATTTATAACGTGAATCGCCAAGCCAAACGAAAACTGATCTCTATTATTGGCACCTCAGCAATTGATAGTGTCGACCAACTCGGTACTGTGTTAGTCCCTTCGCCTGAAATTGAAAGCATTATTAAAGGCATGAGCCATAATAGCTCGCGTATTTGGGTGGTTGACAAACACGGTCGTGTATTGGCTAAATCTGGTGATATTCGCAATACCCAAAGTATTTGGGCGCGTAGTCTCAATCATAAATCCAAGACAAATTGGTGGAACCAGCTGATGCAACAATATCTGTATCCGCTGTACTACAAAATACTCACCAAACCGCCGCAAGACTTTGTTGACTCCTTGCAGGACTCAACCGAACTTAGGGGCAGCCATATTCAGCAAGCTTTGAATGGTAAACCCGGTTCAACTTGGCGGCTCACGCCCGATGGCCGTGCGGTTGTGTTGGCTGCCGCGAGTCCGATTTGGATCGACGACAAGGTTATGGGGGTGGTCATTGCCGAGGAAACCACCAACGGTATTCGAACGCTGCGTAATCATGCCCTCGAACGACTATTCAATATTATTCTGATTGTGATGTCGGTGGGTACATTGTCGCTATTTATTTTCGCTTCGAGTATTTCAAATCGGATCCGGAAGTTACGCGACCAAGCCGAACAGGCCATCGATAGTCAAGGTAGAGTGAGCGCACCACTGCGAGGCTCCAAAGATAAGGATGAAATCGGCGATTTATCCCGTAGTTTTGCCAATGTGGTTAGCCGTTTAAGCCAATATACTCATTATTTGGAAAATATGTCTTCTCGGCTGTCTCACGAACTGCGCACACCGGTCGCCGTCGTGCGCTCTTCATTAGAACATCTCGGTTTACAACGCCTCGACCGGGACGCTCAAAAATATGTCGACCGCGCTCAAGAAGGTGTCAATCGCTTAAATATGATCTTAAATAATATGAGCGAAGCGACTCGACTTGAACAAAGCCTATCGCAAGCAGAACGCTGTTCTTTTCCACTCACGAAGGTGATATCGGGCTGCATGCAGGGCTACCAATACACTTATCCTGAACAAGTCTTCGACTGTGATATTTGCACTGATGACTTAAACATCATTGGAGTTCCTGAATATATAGCCCAATTAATGGACAAATTGGTCGCCAACGCAATGGAGTTTAGCCTGCCCAATAAAGCTATTCAGGTGAGCTTTCAACGAGACAATAAAGACGCAGTATTACTTATTAGTAATCATGGCCCGACTCTGCCAGACAACATGGTAGAACAAATTTTTGAATCAATGGTGTCAATTCGCAGCCAACAAGCGCAACAAAAACCCCACTTAGGCTTGGGTTTATATATCGCACGTCTAGTCTGTGAATTTCACAAAGGTAAGATCTCAGCTCGTAATTTCAGTGACAACAGCGGTGTTGAATTTTGCGTCAGGTTGCCACTGATCTAATTAAATATTGAGTGGGCAGTTCACAAACTGATATTTAAGGGAAAAGCATAAGTCAGCTTCGCTCACTATACTTGAACTATCCAACTGTAGTGAGCGTATCATCATGCGGCTTTCCCAATATTTATTTCTATTGCTTGTTTCTCTCTCTCCGGCGCTTACCTCAGCAGCAACGCCTGCTCTCTCCTATATCACTGAAGAAGCCTTTCCGTTTAATTATACCGATGAGCGTGGTCAACTTCAGGGTATTTCGGTAGAACTATTAAGGCTGACATGGCAAGTCATGGGCGAGCCCGAACAAGAAATTAGAGTGATGCCTTGGGCGAGAGCCTATTATCTGATGACCCAAAAACCAGATATTGTACTATTTTCTACCGCCCGAACCAGCAAACGTGAACCTTATTTTAAATGGGCTTGTCCGATCGATAGGATTAAAGTGGTCATCTTCGGGCCCAAAAATACGGCAATAAAAATAAGCCATTTAAATCAATTCAAAAGCAGCATGATTGCTGCAATGCGCACTGATGTAGGGGAGCAACTGTTGCTCAATCACAGCTTTGACGACCACAATATCAAGCTAACCAATAACTACCGACAATTAATACGGCTGTTATTATCGAAACGGGTCGAGTACATTTCCGGCGTAGAAACCATTATTCGCCAAGCCGCAATTGAAAATCAACTGCCACTAGACGCTTATGAGGTGAAATGGCTACTCCAAGACGTGCCTCTTTGTTATGCCTTTAATCGTACGATTAGCGATCACTTTATAGAGCGCTTTCAAACCGCCTTACTCAAGATTTTGGACAGCCCTCGTTACTCGGAGATCCTAAAGAAATATCAATCTTTGCGAGCACCAAGCAACCATATACCTAAGTAGTGACTCGTCCTATCAAACGTTTAGCTGTCATACATCCCAACATAATGACTGCTCCTGCAACCACCCCAACTAGAGCGTTAAGCAATACTGGCACACTATATTTCAGTAATAGTAGGAAACCTTTTGCCGAAGCAAAGTAATGACTTATCTGATGCGTTAAGTCCGCGAACAACGGGATACCATGCACTAATATACCGCCACCAACCAAAAACATGGCAGCGGTGCCAACAATGACTAACAGCTTCATTAAGCGCGGTGCAAACCCTAATAGGGCACGGGCAAAAGCTCGCAGTATAAAACCACGATGATGAACTTCTGCATATTTCAACAAATATAGACCCGCATCATCAAGCTTCACGATACCTGCAACCAAGCCATACACGCCCGCAGTCATCATCACCGCAATCCCCGAAACGACGATTGTTTGAGTAAGCAGTTCCGCACCGTTCACCGTGCCCAAAGCGATCACGATAATTTCCGCCGATAAAATAAAATCAGTACGGATCGCACCTCGTATTTTTTCTTTTTCAAAAGCGACGAGGTCAATGGCCGGATCCGAGTTTGCCCGTATACGCTGCTGCCGATGCGCATCTTGCTCTGGTCCCGTTTGCTCAAACAAGGCATGAGATACTTTTTCAAAACCTTCAAAACAAAGGAATAAACCGCCTAACATTAACAGCCAAGTGATTGCCACAGGTAAAAATACACTCAACAACAAGGCCAAAGGAACCAAAATTAACTTGTTGAGCAAAGAGCCCTTAGCGACCGCCCATACTACAGGTAACTCACGATCAGCGTTAACCCCGGAAACCTGTTGAGCATTTAGCGCTAAATCATCACCTAACACACCCGCCGTTTTCTTTGCCGCCACTTTGGTCATCAGCGCGACATCATCTAATACCGCGGCGATATCATCGAGTAAGGCAATTAAACTTAAACCAGCCATGCAGACCCTTATTGTGATGGGAAACACCCATTTCCATTATTACTTTAAGAGCTAGAGTGCCAATCGCTCCTTCGCTGGCATTGCTCAGAGGCTTACAAAAATAGGCGCTTTATCCCGATTGGTATAAGTCCGCAGAGCTTAAAGTTCAGCCTTAAATCTCGCCAAACCCGCCGCTAAATCGGCGAGCAAATCAGCCGTATCTTCTAGTCCAATGTGCACCCGAATCAGAGTACCGGTTGCCTGCCACTGAGTCGCAGTGCGCAGTTTATCAACCCCGTTTACGCCCATGATCAAGCTTTCGTAGCCGCCCCATGAGTAGCCCATTTTAAAATGCTGCATGCCATCAAGTAAGGCAGTTAAAGCCTGTGAATTTCCCCCTTTCATCACAAAAGAAAATAGACCACAAGAACCTTGAAAATCCCGCTTGAAAAACTCATGCCCGGGACAACTGGCTAAAGCAGGGTGACGAACGTGATCCACATCATCATGTTGCATCAACCAATGAGCGACTTCTAAGGCGTTTTTTTGATGCTGAGCTAAACGTACGCCAAGGGTACGTATGCCTCGCATTGCCAAATAAATATCATCCGGCGAGGTACATTGACCCAATAAGTAAGAGTTTTCGCGAAGTTGATCCCAACAGCGTTTATTGGCGGTTGCCGTCCCCAACATCACATCGGAATGGCCAACAATGTATTTAGTCGCAGCCTGAATAGAAATGTCGATATCAAACTCAAAGGGGCTAAAATTAAGTGGTGAAGCCCAAGTATTATCGAGCATCACCACAATATCGTGATTTGCTTGTCGCGCAGCAGCGACAATCGCTGGCGCATCTTGTACTTCCATGGTTAAGGAACCAGGAGACTCGAGGAAAATCACTTTGGTATTGGCTTGGATAAGATCGCAGATGCCAGCGCCGATCAAAGGGTCATAATAAGTGGTACTAATGCCATAACGTTTTAACAGCATGTCACATAAATTACGAGTCGGCTCGTAGGCGGTATCCACCATCAGTAGATGATCACCCTGCTGTAGAAATGACAACAGCGCCCCACTAATGGCAGCGGTACCACAAGGATACAAGGCACAACCCTCGCCACCTTCAATTTGATTCATCGCTTCTTGGAAAGCAAAATGGGTTTGAGTACCACGGCGGCCATAAAATAAAGTTTTATCATGGCGATTAGCCGTTGCCAACTTCATTTCTTTAACACTGTTAAATACCACGGTAGAGGCACGCGAGACCGGCGGATTGACTAAACCTTGGGTCCACTTCTTATCACGACCCGCACTAATTAATGTTGTTTGTTTTTTCATTTGTTTAAGTCCAGATTAACCCCAATGCCACCCATTTGATAAACACTTAAGCCGAAGGCACTTGAGTAAAGCAAGCGATTGATTGCTATCGCTGCAGTTCCAATTGCTAAGCGCATCATCAAGCTAGCATTCATTTTTAGCAAGGTAAATAGGGGATGATTACCTTAGGTAGCAGCAACAAAAAACCAGCCCGTAGGCTGGCTTTATTAAGACTGACTCATTAACCTCGAGAGGTCTTATTTAACTCAGTGACAACCATGTCACCAAAAGCATCGGTATCGATTAATTTGGCATCATCACCTTTCGCGAGATCCGGCGTGCCATAACCATTAGCAAATACCGATTTCATCGCATGCCACAGATTTTTCGCTTCTTGTTCCATACCAAAGCTCATCTCTAACATCAGCGCAACCGAGCCAATCATGGAGTAAGGGTTGGCTATATTTTTACCCGCGATATCAGGAGCACTGCCATGAGAAGGCTCATAATAAGACTTCTCAGGTCCCATACAAGCTGAAGGCATCAAACCTAAAGAACCCAAGATCCCACCACCTTGGTCACTTAAGATGTCACCAAACATGTTTTCCATCACCATCACATCAAACTGGCCTGGATTTAAACATAAGTAAGTCGCCGCAGCGTCAACCAAAATATGTTTAACTTCAACATCGGGGTAATCCACCGCTACTTCTTCTAAAATTTCGTTCCACAATACGCTAGATTTTAAAACATTACTTTTGTGAATATTATGCAGTACTTTCTTACGACGTTGGGCGGTCTCAAAACCAACTTTTAAAATGTCACGAATTTGGTCTTCATCATACTCAAGCACTTCACGCACATAGCGTTTACCACTCTCATCTTTACCCATTTCTTTTTCGCCGAAATACAAACCACCCACCAATTCGCGAATGATCATGATATCGATACCCTCACCAATCACTTCTGGTTTCAATGGTGAGAAATGCGCTAATTCTTTGGGTAGATATACAGGGCGGAAGTTCGCATAAGTATTGTAACGTCGACGCAAAGGTAACAAAGCGCCCCGCTCGGGTTGCTCATCTACCGGAATTTTTTTAGAATCTTCGTGATTTAAACCAATCGTACCTTTAAGAATCGCATCCGCCTCATCACAGATGGCCATGGTCTCTTCAGGGAAAGATTTACCCGTTTCAAAATAAGCTACGGCACCAAATAAGGCTTCATTAAGTTCAAATGCGACTTCTGGGTTACGCGCTTCAACAGCTTTAAGTACTTTGACCGCTTGTTTCATTACTTCTGGGCCGATACCGTCACCAGCCAATAAGGCGATCTTATAGGTCTTCATTATGTTTGCGTCTCCATTGCTCTAATTTATATTTTTGCTTGCCGCATCATAGCAAAACCAGCGCAAGGGTAAACCTAAGAACGCGCTTTTTCACCGTCAAAGCAGCATCAGCTAGCTGTCAAAATCGGATTTATTACGAATATTATGTTCTCGAAGTTTATTGGCTATCGCGGTATGAGATAAACCCAACTTCTTCGCCAGTAAACGCGAACTTGGATGTTGCGGATAATGGTAACTCAGCAGCAAATGTTCAAATTGGCCCATCGCTGAATGATAATCTTGTTGCAACAGACTTTCGATATTCACACTGTCCACTACTTTTTCATGATGGTATTTAATATCATTCACTTGCCAGTGTTTAATATTACCGAAGTCGAGTGAATCTTGTAAAACCTGATAAAGTTGCGGAATGTTGCCCGGCCAACTCAGAGAACTTAAATAGCGCTTTACCTCTCGCGTTAGCGGAGGCGAAACTTCCTGATGTTTTGCATACTGAAAGTCTAACCAGGATTGACTTAAGGGGACAATATCTTCTTTTCGTTGCCGAAGCGGAGGCACACATATGCTATTTTTGATCAACGTATAATAACGATCGCCGCCCCATAACGCCGCCAGTTGTTCTGGCGTATAACGACTAGTAAACAAGAGGTGTTTAATCCCAAGTTGAGGTGCGGACAGCGCGCTAATCGCATCTTCAACCTCAACACTTTTTAAGCCTTCAATATTACTTAACAATACCGTATGCGGCCGTTCGGCAGCAATTTCTGCCAACTGTTCCAACAAACTATATTGCTGATCTTGACAATTGAATGCATAAAGACCTTGATCACTGCCCATCGAGAGCTCGTTCAGTAAACGGCCAAAAAATCGTTTTCCTACGCCCGCTTCGCCGAATAATAAGGTTGGCATCGGATGCTCAACCAGACGTTTGATACCGCTTAAGACAAGATTGGTTTCATCGCTGCTCGCAACCAAGCGACCTTCGCTAATTCCCAATTCAAGCTGAGATAAGTCAAAACTTGACTCTAGCCAATGCGCCGATTTAAACAGCATAATCGCGCCAGGAAGGTGAGAAAATAATACCGTTTCAGACAGCGGAATGATGTCAGCCATATAAACTCGACCACTCAGCTGAACTTCCACTAACTCACGTTTTCCAGAACCGCCACCGAACCAACGTTGTACACTAAAACCTCGTAAAAATCGGCCTACATCACTGTTTGTTAGAGACTGCGTGGAATCTGGGCAGGATTGTTCAAATGCCTGATTAAACTGTCGGATCTGACCTACCTTATCGATCAAGACCACCGGATAAGGCACATTGTCTAACAAAATTTGTACTTCTTTATGCTCAATTTCCGAAGGTAAAGCTGAAACAATACGCGCATCGGAAACGCCATTCACATAACGAAACTCACTCAGTAGTTGTTGCGTAAGAGAGAGTTCCATTTCAGCTAAATGTAAAAACAAATGGCCACTATCAACACTTTGCATAGCTTTTAGCGCCAATCCATGTTTTACCAATACTGTTAATACGGCACTAAAAACTGAGGTACTTTGCTCACAATTAAGTTCTATGCGCATAAAACGCCTACTACATCACCCCGTGGTTTGATACATTGACTGAGGCTCAAAAAAAAGCCACCTTCGTATTGTATTGCTTTCTGCTTAAACATCCGCGTTAACTGCAAAAAAGCTCTCCTATTCCTTAGTGACTTCAACATACTATTCGATTTAATGCGCTTATATGTGTTTAGTCTAACCAAAAAAGCTAGCTTAACCAAAGTGTCATTTGCTAATGAATTGGGTTAATTTGAGGCGTAAGCAATTTACTGCTCCAATATCGGTTAGATCAAGCGCTGAGGGCAACATTAATTCCAAGAGGGTGATTGCGCAATGGTTATTTGTGAATAACGATCGCCAATAAATGTAAGCTGTAATGAGGTGAGAGTCGAAAGGCTTGATGCCATCCCCAACGACTTCACCTAGGCCAGAATCATAACTACTGCCTGAAGCCATATCCATGGCACAGTCAACTGAATATTCATGTAATTCGAATTACAAATCCTTAAACTGACTATGGAGGTCAAAGTTACGAGCAGTAACCATTTTTTCAACTTTACGTAAGCGTTGCTCAAATCCATCAAATTGAGAGTCGAGTTCTTTTAAGGCTTGACTTGGCGTTTCGCCACGTTGCCATACTTTCGATTTTACGGTGACCTCATCGTTAACTTTGGCGTCGACAGGCTGCTTGTCCAAAAATAGCCAAGCCGCGCCATATACAATTAAAAATAACCCAAAATTGGTAATCGCCAAGGTCACTGCGATGATTCGAATTAACCAAGTTTCAGCGCCTAGGCTATGTGCCAATCCAGCACAAACACCCGCAACTTTGCCTTTAACTGGATCGCGATAAAAAGGTCGTTCAAACATTAGCGGTCCCTCCAGTGCGGCACTCGCTCATCAAGAATACTTTCTAATGCGCTAATACGAGACGACATTTCTTTCGCTCGTGCCGCTATCGCATTCAGTTGCTCTCGCTCTTGTTCACTAATGCCGTGTTCCAGCTGACGTTTACTTTTATAATGCAAAATCAACCATAAGGGAGCAACTATCGCCATAAATAGTATTAACGGTGTGACTAATACAGTAAGCATACCCTCTCCCATTATTTAGCCAATTTTGCTTTTAGTTTAGCTAACTCATCGGCAATTTCCGCATCAGCGCTCAACTCAGCAAACTGCTTCGCTAAGTCTTGATTCCCCTCATCCGTGCCTAACACTTCCGCTTTAGCTTCTAGTTGATCGATTTTAGCCTGAAACTGCTCAAACTTCTCACGAGTTTTTAAGGCGCGATCGTTATCTAATTGTTGTCGAACCGCATGACGATTTTTTACCGTGGTTTGACGAGCTATCAATCCCGCTTGTCGATTACGAGATTCAAGCAATTTAAGTTCTAACTGCTCAATTTCTTGCTGTAGTTGTATTAAGCTATCATCCACTAAACCGAGCTCGTGTTGCTGAACCTTGATTGACTCTTGTAAATGTTTCTTTTCCACCAAAGCTAAACGGGCCAAATCTTCACGCTCGCGACTTAAAGCTAATTCAGCTTTCGCTTGCCAGTCGTCCATTTGCAACGCCAAATGTTCGATTTTTCGAAGCAATTGTTTTTTATCAGCCAAAACCTTTGCGGTACTTGCGCGTACTTCTACCAAAGTATCTTCCATTTCCTGGATGATAAGACGCAACATTTTTTGTGGATCTTCAGCCTTATCTAACATTGCACTAATATTGGCATTAATGATATCGGCTAATCGAGTGAACATACCCATGGGAATTCCTCATTCAGTAAAATTGGTCTATTGTTCTCTATCAAGACTCATACCAATAATTTAAACCATTGATATTAAAGGGTATAATCTATAGGTGACAGAAGTGACGACCAAAGATATAGTTAAATTAACCAACTATTAGTGAGAATAACCAATGGAAAGCCCCAGTTTACTCGGAAATAGTCCTAGTTTTTTGGAAGTACTCGACCGAGTGTCATTACTGGCGCCACTGAATCGTCCGGTATTGGTCATCGGCGAAAGAGGAACCGGTAAAGAACTAATTGCCGCTCGTCTTCATTACCTGTCGGAACGCTGGGATAAACAATATCTAGGTTTAAACTGCGCCAGCCTCAATCCCAATTTAATCGAATCAGAACTATTTGGTCATCAAGCGGGGGCATTTACCGGTGCAACTCAGCAACGCCAAGGACGATTTGAACAAGCCAACCATGGAACGCTATTGTTAGATGAATTGGCGAATATGCCGATGGAAGTACAAGAAAAACTACTGAGAACTATCGAGTCAAACCAAATCGAGCGAGTTGGTGGCAATAAAAGCATCAACATCGACGTACGTTTAGTCTGCGCCACAAATCAAGATCTGCCCACCCTCGCCCAACAAGGACAATTTCGAGCCGACCTGTTAGACCGATTATCTTTTGCAGTCATCACTCTGCCTCCCTTACGCCATCGACCTGAAGACATTCTGCTACTGGCCAACTATTTTGCTTTAAAAATGACCCGTGAACTAAATCTACAATCTAAACCTCGATTCAGCCAAGCAGCGCAACTCAAATTGGAACAATATCATTGGCCTGGAAACATCCGCGAGCTAAAAAATGTGGTGGAACGAGCGGTGGTTGAAAATGGAGATCCCAAAGACTTAATTAACGACATAAACTTTGACGCTTTCGCGTCTCCTTGGCGTCCCAAGCAAGCTCCCCAAGCAACTCTAGAGGACAGTCACGACAGCACTGGATTTTACCAACAAGTCGCAACCTTCGAAAAAAAATTAATTACTCAAACGCTTAAGAAAAATCATTTTAAACAAACGCTTACTGCCAAATCGCTACAAATAAGCTACCATCAGCTAAGAGGATTAATTAAAAAGCATCAAATTAATACTCAAGCTTAGGTCTATCATTGGTTGAGATAAGCAGATGGTTAATGGTAAATTATCCCGCGGTTATCAGGATATCAGCTTTACATGAATGCATTTTTATACGGCACAATGATGTGCCTAAGCTTGCTGCTAGTCGGTTGTGAGCAACAACAAGACGTTAAAAAGCTAGGTTTAGTTTATTGTACCGAAACCGCACCTCGTACTTTTAACCCCCAACTCGAAAGCTCTATCAATGCGATTGCGGTCACTTCGCGGCATTTATACGACCGTTTAGTTGAAATTAATCCAATCACCCAACAATTGATCGGCGGGGTCGCCAGTAGCTGGCAAATTAGTGAAGATGGTCTGCACTATCGTTTCGATCTTAGACAGGGGATCCATTTTCATCAAACCAAGTACTTCTCGCCAAGCAGAACGCTTAATGCCGATGATGTGATGTTAAGTTTTCAGCGAATTCTGGATTCCGATCACCCCTTATATAAACTGGTGCACGGTGACTATCCATTCTTCAATAATATTGGTTTCGCAAATAATATTCGTCAACTCCATAAGCTTTCGCAAAGCACGGTCGAGTTTGTTTTAAAAAAACCTGATGCAGCTTTTCTCGCCAGCTTAGCCAGTGACTATGCGGTGATACTATCCGCAGAATACGCTGATCACCTGCGACAACAGAATCAGTTAGCCTTAATCGACCAGCAACCAATCGGCAGTGGGCCTTTCTATTTCGCCAATCAGCGCAAAGATCACTTTATTCGTTATTATCGCCATTGGCGACATTGGCGAGGTGCCCCACCGATGCAGCAGTTGGTATTTGATATTACTCCAAGCTCATCGGTCCGTTTAGCAAAATTACTCACCGGACAGTGTGACATTATGGCGCAACCTGCCGCCAACCAGTTGCAAGTATTGAAACAACGCGATGACTTATTAGTTTCGGTACAAGCAGGATTGAATGTCTCTTATCTGGCCTTTAATACCCAAAAACCGCCCTTTGCCGATGTGCGGATCAGACGCGAAGTGGCAGGTTTAATTGATAAACAGCGTATTGTTGATTCCGTTTACTTAAATACCGCTGAGATTGCACATGGGCTACTTTCGCCTTCTTCTTGGGCTTATCGACGTGAAGCCCATTCACCCGCCCAAAATAACTTGGTTTATCCTTATGTGGAAAAAGCCAAACAAACCGCGATAGAGTTTTGGGTTTTAAATCAAGCCAAGAGTTATAATCCTCAACCCCGTAAAACAGCTGAACTGATCCGTAATGATCTGATCAGCGATGGGTACCAAGTCAATGTGCGTTTGATCGATTGGCAGGTGTTACGACGCCACCTACTCGCCGGACAAGCAAATTACGACCTACTGTTAGTTGGCTGGTCTAGCGATAACAGCGACCCCGACGACTTTTTTAGGCAACAATTTTCTTGTGATGCAATAGAACAAGGCTATAACTATAGCCGTTGGTGTAATGGTCAAATTGAAAGCTTAATAGAAGATGCAATCCGTTCACCGCGTTTAATTAACAGATTAAAAAACTATTACAAAATTCAAGAGATCATCGAACAAGACGTTCCAGTACTGCCCTTAACTCACGCCTTAAAGATGTATTCATACAGTGATACTCTTGGTGGTATCACTTGGAATCCATACGGTGGTGTGTCGTTTAACAACGCATACAGGAAGTAAGCCATGCTACGCTATTTAATACGACGAATTAATCTATTTATAATCACCTTTTTAATTATTAATTTAATTGCTTTTATGTTCCAACATAGTCAGTCACTGGCGAGTCCAGCCGAAGCCAAAAGCGTTCAGCAATTCAGCCAATTTGTTTGGCATAATCTGAACGGTGACTTTGGCATATCGAGAGTCACTGGGAAGCCTGTTTTTGATCAATTGATTATTTTTCTACCCGCCACTTTAGAGTTATGTTTTACCGCCTTTATTCTGGCATTTCTAATCGGCATTCCTTTAGGAACCTTAGCTGGTATTTTCCATCAGCACTGGATCAGAAACGTCATTCTTAGCCTCACCATGATTGGCTACAGTATTCCGGTCTTTTGGTTAGCACTGTTATTAGTGATGAATTCTTCATTATTACTCGGATGGTTTCCTGTCTCAGGACGTTATGATCTGCTACTAGAGATCCCTCAAGTTACCGGATTTGGCATTATCGACGTATTCTGGTTACCACAACAGGCCCGCTGGCCAGCATTAATGAGTGTAATAAGTCACCTAATTTTGCCGACTTTAGTATTAGCAGTCGTACCAACCACCGAAGTCATCCGCCAACTCTCAAATTCGATGGCGAAAGTCATGAATGAAAACTACATAAAAGCTGCAGCGACCAAAGGTTTATCCAAGAGTCAAATTGTGATCCGCCATGCGCTGCATAATGCTTTACCGCCCATTTTACCCAGTTTAGGTTTACAATTTGGTAATGTACTCACCATGGCAATGGTATTAGAAGTGGTGTTTGCTTGGCCGGGGATTGGCCGTTGGCTAATATCAAGCATCTACCAGCAAGATTATGCGGTGATCCAAGGCGGCATGTTAGCCATATCGACTCTCGTTATTGGCACTTTTGTTTTCACCGACTTATTTACCGTCTTGATCCACCCGCTTCGCCGAAGAGAAGTGTATGCTCAGCACTAACGTTTTTTCTGAAACTACGGTTTCCAGCGCTCTACAAAGGGTTCTTAGTCGATTTCGTGATAATTCAATTGCGATGATTGGCTTTTGGGTATTCTTGATTTATATGGTCATCGCCTTGTTTGGTCCACTGCTCGCTCCCTATGCGTTGGACTTCCAGGGAGATAATCTAATGCAACCCCCGTCATGGAATCCAAGTGGCCATGTTGATAACTTTTTTGGGACCGATGATTTAGGTAGAGATGTATTTAGCCGACTCATTTACGGTTGTCAGCTTACCTTTGGCGGCGGATTATTGGTCGTCTGCTTCGCCGCATTTATCGGCATTCCATTAGGGGTATTTTCTGGCATGAGCCGCGGTGTAAAATCCAGTATATTACACCACTTAATGGACACCGCTTTATCCATACCCTCATTGTTAATCGCCATTATGGTGGTATCATTCTTAGGACCAGGATTACAAAATACTCTAATTGCGATTACCTTAGCTCAAATTCCGCAATTTATCCGTTTCACCTACATCGTAGTCTCTGCCGAGATCCAAAAGGAGTACATCACAGCAACTCGTTTGGATGGTGCCACCCACTACCGGATCTTAAAAAACGGCGTGCTACCTAACATCGCCGATGCCATTGTATTTCAAATCAACCGTAGCTTTTCGTCTTCACTGATTGATATTACCGCCTTGGGATTTATTGGCATTGGCGCGCAAGCGCCCCTTCCTGAATGGGGAGCAATGCTCGGTAACAGTCATGATTTGTTATTTTCAGCCCCTTGGACTGTAACCTTACCAGGATTTGTAATCATGAGCAGTATTCTAAGCGTTAACTTGGTTGGGGAAGGCTTGCGTAAAGCGATGCTCGAGGGAGTCGATTAATGGCATTATTAGACATTAGAAATCTGACGATTGAAATTGATACTCCCGCAGGAATCGTCAAAGCAGTGGATAGAGTCAACTTAACCATTGCCGAGGGAGAGATCAAAGCTTTAGTTGGCGAATCCGGCTCAGGGAAAAGTTTGATTGCCAAAGCTTTACTTGGCGTGACCAAACCCAATTGGAAGATCAAGGCTGACCGGATGCATTTGGGCGATATCGACCTGTTATCGCTCAGTGCCCGCCAACGCAGAAAAGTACTCGGCAATGATATTGCGATGATTTTCCAAGAACCGAGCTCCTGCTTAGACCCTTCAGAAGAAGTCGGCAAACAGATCGAAGAAGCCATCCCTTGCCATAATATCAAAGGTGGATTTTGGCGTCGTTTTCAATGGCGTAAAAAACAAGCGCATGCACTACTCCATAAAGTGGGCGTAAAAGACCACCATAAAGTAATGCGTAGCTATCCTTACGAATTATCCGACGGCTTATGTCAAAAAGTAATGATAGCCATGGCCATTGCAGGTCAACCAAAACTACTGGTAGCAGACGAGCCGACCACCTCGATGGAAATTACCACCGCCAGCCAGATCCTGCGCTTACTCGACAAGCTCAATAAGTTGAATAACACTGCGATTTTATTGATCAGTCATGATTTAAGTACCTTAGCTGGCTTAGCCGATACCATTAGTGTGATTTATTGTGGCCAAATCGTTGAAGTGGGTAGCTCAGTGCAAGTTACCAATGATACTCGGCATCATTATACCTCGGCGCTATTAAACTCTGCGCCAAAATTTGACCATCCCTTCGAACACAAGAGCTTTTTACCTGGCTTACCAGGTTCGATCCCAGCGCTACAGCACCTGCCGATTGGTTGCCGACTTGGACCTCGATGCCCTAAAGCACAACGAGAGTGTGTGATTCAACCTAAGTTGAAAAAGGTTAAAGGTCATCTATTTGCTTGCCACTACCCACTGAACATGGAACCAAAGGTCGTCTCTGATAATGGATAAATCAAAAATGGGGAACTTATTACAAGTTCGTCACTTATCACAACATGTTTATGTTCACAAAGGTTGGCTTAGTCGACAACGAGTATCTGCTATCGACGACATTAGCTTCGGCTTAAATATGGGCGAGAGTTTGGCGATTATTGGTGAAGCTGGCTCAGGAAAATCAAGCCTTGCCAAGGTATTGACCGGTATCAATAAACCGAGTCAAGGAGATATATTCATTCAGGGCGAAGCACTACAATTTGGTGATTATACACGTCGCTGTCGCTTAATTCGGATGATTTTTCAGGATCCCAGCAGCTCACTCAATCCACGTTCAAATATAGGACGCATTTTATCCGCCCCCTTAAGCTTAAATACCGAGCTTTCGGCTCAAGAGCAGCAACAAAAAGTAATGGCGACACTTCGATTAGTTGGGCTATTGGAAGAACATGCCGAATTCTATCCTAATATGTTATCCAGTGGGCAGAAGCAACGGGTTGGACTCGCAAGGGCTCTAATACTCAACCCTAAAATCATCGTGATTGACGAAAGCATTGCCGCACTTGATGTTTCAGTTCGCGCCCAAATAATCAACCTATTATTGGGCTTACAACGCCGTTTTGCCATCAGCTACATCTTTGTTTCAAACGACTTAGGCCTTGTACGCCACTTCAGTGACAAGGTACTGGTCATGCAACAAGGAAAAGCCGTTGAATTTAAAGACACCGAAGATTTTTTCACCCACCCAGAGCATGAATTAAGCCAACGCCTACTGTCGGCCTACCAAGATGCAATTCGCAAGTAAATCTTGGGCAGGTCTATAAAGCTCGGTCAGGGACTCACATTAGCGGTCGTTACGAAATAAAAGCCTTTCTTGAGCATCCATAATCCTTGTCATGGAAAGAGATTGCAGGACTTCTCTTTCAATCATGTCCATTAGAGGCTGGAGAGTAATTGGCAAGTCACTCCGTATCTTTTCCGCGGTAATATAATACGGCGCGCGCTGGCCATGGTATTCAACCACAGGTCCTATCTGTTGAAATTTAATGCCAAGTAAAGCCGTACTTCGAGCAAGACGAGGCTCCATCATGACATAAGCGTGCCGAACATGTTGTTGCTCAGCTAACACTGTTGCCGCTAAATACATGCTAGCCGTGATAAAAGGAAAACAACGTAATTCTTCTTCATACAATTCAGCAACGTTAATCCCGCCAATAGCTGAATCTTGAAACTTATCAGCCTTACGACGTCTAAAGGTTGAACGTAAGGCTAACCTTGATATTTCACAGATGTCTGCTCGGTCAAAGTTATCAGGATGCAACTTTTCATCTGTGATGGCACCTCGACAATACTTTTCTAGTGGTAACAATTGTGAACCAGAAGGGGCCACGACTCTCACCGTACTTGCATAACTATTGGAAGACAAATGACGAACTAAACAGTAATCAGAATATTCATCAAATTCGTCCCGCTCTTGCTTTAAGGCATTGACCGGCTCAAAATTTAGTTCCTCACAGTAAACATCATGACGCAAACGATAAACTTGGTGCACATCTTCATCATTCAGCGCCACCATCGGCTTAAAGTAATTTTCGTAATGCCTGGCTATCTCAACGGCTTTTTTCTTCGCCATTTGCCGAGTCGCATTATTGCTGGGTAAACCGACGACTTTTCCTTTTATACTGGTCGCTAATATATTTTCTTTCAATGGCTAAATCCTTACTCCATTAAGTGATTTATGGTTTAAATAATTCAAACGCTTAGACATTGATACTACCTTACTGAATTGATGTATAGTTTTTTTTGACAACCAATAGGCTCAACTCAAATCGCTTCATCAATTGTTAAAAAACATAATAAATTGAACTTAATGTCAAGATAGGAACATCTGGTGAAGCACAGCCAATCTTTTAAAATGACTTTCCGGTGCTAACTTGAATCAAAAGAAAAAAGAACCGCTATTCGTCAACTAATCGACAACATCGCTTAATTGGAGTAACGGCTGGGGCGCAAATGAGAAAGGAGTGTTGGACTAGCTGCGTTTAACTAACTTGCGAGGAACGACTTCCACACCAGTTTGGTATTTCCCGCTGACCGCAGCAAAAGCCAGATATAAGATCTTTTCTGCAATGAGTTCGAGTTGTTGCGGCAACGATTGCACGCTAATGGTTAACATATCAAGTAAGGCGTGGTCACCAAAAGTCGCTAACTTAACCTTACTCGACAGTTCTGGATGGCTCACTAATACGTCCATCACACCTTCAAATAAAATATAAGACGTTGTCACAATGCCTTCCGGTAATTGACCCTCTGCTAACCAACGATTAATAATACTTCGGCCCTGTTCTCTGCTAAAACGATCACCATAACAGATCTGACTATCAACCTGAGGCTCGCTCTTAGTAATGGCAGCCAGAAAGCCCTGTTCCCGCTCTTTAGAAACGATTAAATCATACGATGCAGCCACTAAACCAACACTGTGACATCCTAATTCAATCAACGACCGAGTTAACGCTGCAGCACCGTCAAAATCTTCACTAATCACACTACAAAAGTGTTCATCGTTGAACATCCGGTCAACAGCAATAACTGGGACCCCTTGATTTTGTACGCTTAAGTAAAAATCATCAGAAGCGGGTAAACAGCTTGCGACAATCAGCACATCAATTCGCCGTCCAATCAAACTGCTCACCACAAGCCGTTCGTTATCTGCACTATCATCGCTACAACAAATAATAAAATGATAGCCTTGCTTTCGGGCATCTCGTTCAAGCAACTTAGCGAGTTTAGCGTAACTGCTGTTTTCCAAGTCAGGAACAATTAAACCGAAGGTTTTACTCGCCCCCCCTCTGAGTAGGCTCGCGGCATGGTTAGGCTGATAATCATGTTGCCGAACAATATCAAGTACCCGTTGTTGTGTCTTTAAACTAATCCGGTACTTATCTGCCTTACCATTAATGACGTAACTCGCCGTCGTTTTGGATACCCCTGCCAACGAAGCTATTTCATCTAGTTTCACACGTTTACCCTTTACCAATTTGCGAATAAAAAAGGATCGAGCGTGATCTTGATCTCTTTTTGTTAACAAATACTTTGAGAATAATTGCAACTCTAGCTGAATCGATTCAGTATGTCACCATTAGTTTGAATATAGCTCAATTAGCCAGTTCAAACTTTTTTTTAAAACAATGGGCTGAATCGGTTCAGCTGATTAGCTTGCTAACCTATACTAAGTAGACTAACTAGTAAGTACCAAGATCATAGGAGTGATTCTGATGTTAACGCTTTCCCTAGAAAATATATGCCTTAATCAACAGGCGCAAGATAAGCAAGCAGCGATAAAAAAAATCGCAGCTGCGCTACAAGCAGAAGGCTTTATTCAAGCCAAATATGTCGAAGGCATGTTACAACGTGAGCAAGTTAACTCTACTTATTTAGGTAATGGTATTGCCATTCCGCATGGCACCACCGATACCCGTGACCAAGTCATCCAAACTGGTGTCTCGGTGCATCACTTTCCCGAAGGTGTTGACTGGGGGGATGGCAACATCGTTTATTTGGCCATTGGTATTGCTGCTAAGTCAGGTGAACACCTGATGATCCTAAAGCAGCTTACCAAAGTGCTTTCGGTGGATGGGGCAGAAGAGCTAATCAAGAATGCTAAAGACAGTAGCACCATTATGAATCTAATTAATGGTGATACCCAGTTAGAAATTGAATTTGATGCCTCACTCATCTTAGAAGATTTTCCAGTCCAAAGCATGGTACAGCTCAATGCCGTTGCCGCCGGCACTCTTAAAAATAAAGATTTATTAAACCAACAAGGTATTGCGACTAGCCTTGAACAAGCAGCGACCTACTTAGGTAACGGATATTGGCTGAACTGTGTTGCCAAAGGAGCGTTACGCAGTGGTATATGTGTCATCAAGGTACAAGAGCAATTCCAACATCATAATAAACCAGTAAATGGCTTAATCATGATCAGCGCCGCCAATGCCTGCTATCTACCAGCACTCAAATTTTTAGGTCAACAAGTCTATCAAGATCAATTAGCTGCTGTCGCAAAACTAAGTAAAGTCGAACTCATCACCAGCCTTACCGAAAATAAACTTGCCGGAGCCAATCCAGCGCAAAGTGATGGAAATGTTGCGATATTCCAAATCGTTAACCCACACGGTTTACACGCTCGTCCCGGCGCGTTACTCGTGGCAGAAGCAAAAAAATTCAAATCCAATATCACGGTGGTGAACGTCGATAGCGAAGCGCCAGCAGTCAATGCTAAAAGTCTAATGAAAGTAATGACCCTTGGCGTTAAATATCAAAGTAAATTGCAGTTCACTGCCGAAGGTGAAGATGCTCAAGAAGCATTAAAAGCCATTGGCGAAGCTATCGCGGCAGGCTTAGGAGAACTCTAAAATGAGTCAAGCTAAAGCAGTGTTATGTATCACCCTTAACCCAGCATTAGACCTGACGGGTTCATTAGAGAACATGACCGTCGGCAGTGTCAATAATGTCACTGAAGCAAATCTGCACCCTGCGGGTAAAGGCGTAAATGTAGCGAAAGTACTTGCAGACCTAGGCGCACAAGTCTGTGTTAGCGGATTTTTAGGGAAAGATAATGCCGCAGCTTTCGAATGCTTATTCGAACAAAGCCAGATCCGCGACGAGTTTATTCGAGTCGCCGGTGAAACGCGTACCAATGTTAAAATGGTTGAAGCAAGTGGCCAAGTCACAGACTTAAACTTTCCAGGTTTTAGTGTGGATGCAGCGGATCTATTAGCTTTTGAGCAATCACTTGAGCAACTATGTGAACAATATTCTCATGTAGTATTTGCGGGAAGTTTAACCAAGGGCATAGAACTCAGCGATTTTGAAGCGTGGATTAATCTCGCCAAAAGCAAGGGATGTACGGTCTTAATTGATACCTCAGGGGCTGCACTGAATACAGCCATTGCCACCGCTCCCAACATGGTAAAACCAAACCAAGATGAGTTAGAAGACTGGTGTGGAACAGCATTAAACAGTATTGATAAACTAAAAGAAAAAGGCCAAGAACTTGCTGATTTAGGGATTGAGCACGTGCTGATTTCTCGCGGCGAACATGGCTCATTATGGCTTAACCAAAACCACTGGATGCAAGCCACGCCTCCATCAATGAATGTAGTCAGTACCGTAGGAGCAGGCGATACTTTTGTTGCCAGTTTCTGCTGGGGCTTACTCAATCAATCCAGCGCGAAAGAATTACTTCGCTTCGCCAGTGCCATGTCGTCTCTCGCGGTCAGTCAAACGAACGTTGGTTTGCCTAGCCAAGAAGCATTGGACTCGGTTCTGCAACAAACTACTATTACGCAAATGTAAACAGACCAAGGAATTGTATATGAATACCATTATTGTGACCGCATGCCCCAGTGGCATTGCAAATAGCATAATTACAGCCGGTCTACTCGAGCAAGCCACGAGAGAGAAAGGTTGGAAAAGTGTAATTGAATGCCACTCAACGGTTCAAGATTGCCAGCGCTTAGCTCCGGCAGATATTGATAGTGCAGAATTAGTGATCATTGTTGCTGACCCGCAGTGTTACGCTGATTTAGACTTGGCGCGTTTCAATAACAAAAATGCTTATCTAGCGTCAGCAAGCGAAGTCATCGATAACCCTAAAGAATTCTTGAGTGCAGCACAAAGCAGAGCAACCGCTTTTGTTGCACCTAAAATAGAAGCACAGGCACCCGCGGCATCAAGCCAATTGAAAGTGGTTGGTATTACCGCTTGTCCCACTGGTGTTGCACATACTTTCATGGCTGCAGAAGCACTTGAAGACTTTGGTAAGAAGCAAGGTTACCAAGTTAAAATTGAAACTAGAGGTTCAGTTGGTGCAAAGAACCAACTTAGCGAAGCTGAAATAGCTGAAGCTGATTTAGTTATTATCGCGGCCGATATTGAAGTTGATTTAGCGCGCTTTGACGGTAAAAAGTTACATAAAACGTCAACCGGAATCGCCCTGAAAAAAACCAAAGACTGCTATGCTACAGCCATCGCTGACGCTAAAGTTTACCAGCACTCAGCAAAATCAAGTAGCTCTGAAGGGGCTGCTAAAGCTGAAAAAACCGGTGCCTACAAACACTTGATGACGGGTGTATCACATATGCTACCGGTTGTGGTAGCTGGTGGTCTTTGTATTGCGCTTTCGTTTATATTTGGTATCGAAGCATTTAAAGAAGAAGGCACCTTAGCCGCAGCCCTAATGACCATTGGTGGCGGTTCTGCTTTTGCATTAATGATCCCTGTATTAGCTGGTTATATCGCCTACTCAATTGCGGATAGACCCGGTTTAGCCCCTGGTTTAGTCGGTGGTATGTTAGCAAGTTCAACTGGCGCCGGTTTCTTAGGTGGTATTTTAGCTGGTTTCATTGCGGGTTATTTAGCGAAATGGCTCATCGAAAATATTAAATTGCCAAATTCGATGGAAGCACTCAAACCCATTTTGATTGTCCCCTTCCTTGCGACCTTAGCGGTTGGCCTTATCATGATCTACGTGATTGGTAGCCCAGTAGCAGCAGCAATGACCAGTTTGACTGATTTCTTGAACAACATGGGTTCAACTAATGCGGTATTACTCGGTATCATATTAGGTGCAATGATGTGCTTCGACTTAGGTGGCCCAGTCAACAAAGCGGCATACACCTTTGGTGTAGGTCTATTGTCAACTCAAACCTACGGTCCTATGGCTGCCATCATGGCAGCGGGTATGGTTCCAGCCTTAGGCATGGGTTTAGCCACCTTCCTTGCACGTAATAAATTTATTGAAAGTGAGCGAGAAGCAGGCAAAGCCTCATTTGTACTTGGCCTATGTTTCATCTCTGAAGGTGCTATTCCATTCGCAGCGAAAGATCCAATGCGAGTGATTCCAGCATGTATGATCGGCGGAGCGGTAACTGGTGCCTTATCGATGTTATTCGGTGCGCAACTATTAGCGCCTCATGGCGGATTATTTGTACTCTTTATTCCAAATGCTATTTCACCCGTATTTCTTTACCTAGCTGCTATTGCGGTCGGTACAGCAATTACCGGTTTCGGATACGCGTTTGTTAAAAAATCGGATACGGCAATCAGCTAATTCTAATTCAACATGATTAGAATCACTGAGTGAAATCTTAAAAACGGAAACCCACATTGGTTTCCGTTTTTTTATGCTTCTTACAACACTTCATATGACAATTCCCATTAACACTAAATCCAGCAGCTAATAGGCATCAAACCGTTAGCAATAGCTCTGGTATTAAGACAGGCGTATCGAAACAACTTCTGGGGCTAGTATTATTTTACCTCAGCGATGAGGTATGACTTTGTTACGATAACTTTTAATCGAGTGTAGCTTGAACCACGATAGATAATAACATCGTGATTTAAGCACCTAACGAACCCGTTCTGCGCAAATCATCACTGTATTAAGCAAAACGAATAGCGAAAATTACCTGGAAATTTCAGCTGGAAGTGTAGAGGAAAATTAGCACTCTTGGCTTTTTAAAAGAGAAATTGCTTCGGTAGACTTGACTGCCTTACAAGGTCTCACATGACCCGAACTCGGAATACTGAGCCCGTGAAGCGTGATAACCAGCAAATTCTATTCGTTATTTTTTCATCCGTGTATTTAAAGCCGACGCCAGATCAGTTGATAGAAAACAAGCTTAGGTTGAAAAGAATTTAGCTCAAAATAAAGCGAACCAGTTGCTCCAAGGCAGTCACCGTAAAATAGCTTAAGGTCTGAGCGACGACAACTGATAATGAGACCAATCATGACTAAAGATATGAAAGGTCTCGAGCCTCAACTGATTACGTAGTATGAGCTACTACATATGAGCCAGCGTGACGCTCCGCCTCTAAAACGCCTTAAATTGCAAAACAACGGTATCGCTTAACCACTGACCTTGAACCGGTTCATTTGCTGGCTTAACAAATTCGCTAATTCTAATGCGGAGTGGGCGTCTGCTTGTGACTCCGTCGAATTTTCTAAGTTTAGTTTAGTTTTATCTGCTAATTCTGTGAGGTTACGGTTAATATCTTCGGTCACATGGCTCTGCTGCTCTGTCGATGCAGCTGTAGAAGCAGATACCTCTGACACCTTAGACGTTGACTCAAGGATTTGCGTTAATGCTTGCTGGGTTTGTCCAGCAAGTTCAACCGTACCTTCAGCGTCAACCGCGCCCTTATTAATTGCTTCAACCGCTTGAGTCACGCCACTTTGCAAGGCTTCTATCATTTTTTGAATATCTTCAGTGGATTGTTGCGTTTTACTCGCCAAGCTTCTGACTTCGTCAGCGACCACCGCAAAACCTCTTCCTTGTTCTCCCGCTCGCGCAGCTTCAATCGCGGCATTCAGTGCCAACAGGTTAGTTTGCTCGGCAATTCCACGGATAACATCGAGTACCGAAGCAATACGATCAGAATCCTTGGAAAGAAGCTCAACCACATTAGCTGCGTCTTGAACAGATGTTGACAATAAGGTGATATGTTCAACAGATTGTTGAGTAATATTTTGTCCCTGCACTGTTTGCGCATTAACCGTATTAATTTCCTCCGCGGTGTGGCCCGCATTACTGGCCACCTCTCTGATGGCAGCGGCCATTTCTGTTACTGCCGTTGCAATCATTTCCACCGACTGGTTTTGCTCCAAACTCACTTCTGCTGTTTGCTGTGATTTATCATTTAGGCTGCTAATCGATGAACTTAAATCATTGGCCTGTGCTCTCACTGAACTGATCAATCTATCTAACAATTCGACAAATTGATTAAAACTATTCGCTAATCCCGCGATTTCATCGCGACCTTTAACCTCCAATCGTTGCGTCAAATCGCCCTCGCCTTGAGAGATATCCCGAATTCTTGATGTCACCACATTAATCGCGTCAACTAACATTTTAGGGCCAAAATAGGCTAGTAATACCGCCAAAATAACAGAAGAAATCCCCACAAAGCTCAATACATTCATGTTTGTATCTACAGCAACGTCCGAAGCTTGATTAATATCATCAGCAATCGCTTCAGCGGCTTCGGTCGCAACATTGTATAATTCCCGCAAATTTTGAAAATGCTCATAGCTGGCTTTCTGACTTAGAGCTTCCGCATCAGCCAGCTGATTTGCTTTCAGCAATGAGAAGACTTGCAAGCTAGTTTGTTTCCAAAGCTTATACCTTTGGTCAAAGTTCTGAAGCCCTTGATTCGCCTGAGGATAATCAGCTAATAAAGCTTGAAATTTGTGCATTCGATCTTCGGCTTGTTGCGCGTTTTCATTAAAATCATCTAAATATTGAGCAAGCTGATCACTTGACTTCATTGCTTCGAGTTCAGCTACCCGAGCCTGATATAGATCCCGATCAGCGTTAAGTACCGAAGACATAGCCGGGAGAATCTTTCCACCAAGAGCATCTAAACTTTCAGAAGTTTTTACACCCATATTCATACCAATTAGCCCAACAACAACCAGTAAAATGGCATTCACCACAAACACTAATGAGTATTTAAACCTTAAGCTTCCAAAATTCATTTCATTACCCCTTATCCACTCTCTTCCCTAATCTATGCTGAATAATATTTATTATTTTTTAACAAGATTATGATTAAAAGATTTAACTATCATCACATCCAACATCATAAGATAAAATTTGACGCCCACGCCTTACCCTCATTAAACCCTCGCTAATCTACTTCTAAGCATATGGTCATTTTTTAACAGATAAAAAGATGGATAAAATGTAGCTAACTAAATTATAGGCAATAACAAAAAGCTAGGATAAAAAGATAGTTTGATATCAGGATAGTTATCCATGAAAATCATGTGAAAAACCAAAATTTATGTTTAAATCCCTTCATTTTCAACAAACTAGCCTCCTGTATTGTTTGATTAGTTATTTTCAAAATAAACGGCTTAATTCACATTTTTTATTTAAAATAATTAGCATAATTCACTTCGAAACAATGAAGGTTATCCTTTGCATCATTTTAAAAATTAATTTTAGATGTCAAAATTTTAGGTAGAGAACAAACTCAACAATAATCATATTTATCTACAATTGAAATCATCAAAAGAGTCAAGGGAATTAACAGAGTTAATCAAGACATTTACAACTAAAGAAACCTTTCCTTCCGCCAATAAAACGCAACAACCAAGACCTTTTTTACTCGGCGCATGCTAGCTATCAAAGCGCTTCCGTCACCTATACAAAAATCGAAGAGCCTATTTGTGCTTCTCTTTAATTTGTAACGATTATCCGCAAAACCATTCATTAGCCAATCTAATCCATAAGGCGTTTAAATTAGGTTGTACCACTATTTGTTTATTTTTAAATTAGCGTATCTTATCCAGCATTCATGCATACCACCATTTAAGTAGGGAGAGAACCATGGCTTTTCGTTTTCCTGATACATTTCTATGGGGCGGAGCAACCGCAGCTAATCAAATTGAAGGCGCCTATAACGCCGATGGCAAAGGACTGTCAACATCAGACATCCAACCGTATGGCACCTTTGGTGAATTAAAGCCTCGAGTTGAGGGAGACTTCAACATAAAAGACAACGCCATTGATTTTTATCATCGCTATCCCGAAGACATCGCATTGTTTGCCGAGCTTGGTTTCAGCTGTTTTCGCTTATCCATAGCCTGGAGTCGGATCTTCCCCAAAGGCGACGAGCTAGAGCCAAACCAGCAGGGGCTCGAATACTACGACAAAATTTTTGATGAATTAGAAAAACACAACATCACTCCACTGGTAACCCTCTCCCATTATGAAATGCCTTTACATCTCGCTCAGCATTATCAGGGCTGGACCAACCGAAAACTCATTGAGTTCTTTGAACGTTATGCAAGCACTGTTTTCTCTCGATATGGTGATCGGGTTAAACATTGGCTAACCTTCAATGAAATTAATATCACGCTACATGAACCTTTCACTGGAGCCGGCATTCCGCGAGGAACAGATCCACAAAACCTTTATCAGGGGATCCACCATCAACTGGTCGCCAGCGCAAAAGCCGTGAAAGCCTGCCATCAACTGGTCCCCAATGGAAAAATTGGCAATATGATGTTAGGCGCAATTCAATACCCTCTCACCAGCCATCCAGATGATATCTTCGAAGCCTTACAACAAAATCGAGAATGGTTATTTTTTGGCGATGTCCAAAGCCGTGGTTATTACCCAAGCTACATTTGGCGAAAATTCAAACAAATGGGCGTAAAGCTAGACATAACCGAAGCTGATAAAGAAGCCTTAACTGAGACCATTGATTTCATTTCCTTTAGCTACTACATGACGGGATGTGTCAGTGTTCATCAAAGTGATATGGCCTTTACTGATGAAGATATACTCAAAATGGGCTGCAATCCTTATTTGGAATCTTCAGACTGGGGTTGGCAAATTGACCCCAAAGGGCTCCGCATCGTGCTAAACCTCCTCTATGACCGCTATCAAAAACCTCTATTCATTGTCGAAAATGGACTTGGCGCAGTTGATACGGTCAATGAAAATGGACAGATAGAAGACGACTATCGAATAGACTACTTAAACGACCACTTATATCAGGTGGGTGAAGCCTTACAGGACGGCGTGGAGATCATGGGTTACACCAGCTGGGCTCCAATTGACTTGGTGAGTGCCTCAACCGCACAAATGTCTAAACGTTATGGTTATATCTATGTCGATAGTGATGACCAAGGGCAAGGGAGTCTATTGAGAAAGCGCAAAAAAAGTTTCTTTTGGTATCAAGATGTAATCCAATCGAAAGGAGAAAACCTTACTCCCCCAACAAAATAACAAGCAAATCATCGCTTCAATGTGAGTCGCACTCACCATCACTCTATATAAACGACGCCAGATAATTATGACGTCGTTTTTTTTATTCACTGACTTGAGAAGCAGCATTCAGCAAACCAGTGACATCACACCCGAAGGACCTCTGCCGCTCAAGAGCTAAGTTTTCCCCAAGCACACTGTTCCAGCAGCCTAATCTTTAAGGGTCAAATCAGCATTTAATTGTTCTGCGGACTCTCCCGCCAAATTGTACAATTCGCGTAACTCAATGAAGTTTTGATAGCCTCGATTCAGACTCAATTGCTCAGCCTTTGTTGATTGACCTGAATCCAACAAGTAAAATACCTCCGAACTACTTTGTTGCCAACGCGCGAAGTACGTTTCAAAAACCTCCAATCCTTGTAAAACTTCAGGAAAATCTCTTAGCAATATCAAAAAATTCAGCATTCCTTGTTTCGCTTGTTGGGCATGCTGATGATGAATATCCACATAATGTTGCTGCTGAGTACTTGCTAATGAAATCGCTTCTAACTCTGCAGTTCTCGCTTGATAAAGATGTCGGTCAGCATTTAAGATCTCCTGCATCGCTGGTAGCAATTTGGCCTCAAGTACATCTATCGACTTGCTATACCGAACGCCGATATGACTGAGGATTAACAACACCATGCTCACAAGCAAAACGTTGATCACCAAAACTAATCCATACTTGAATTTTTTAGCGTCTAAATCCATAGGGTGCAGCTCCTCTCATATTTGATAAGCCAAGTAGCGTCAACAGATAAGCTGAAAGGGGCCTATCCAGCTTGAGTTCGGTTGTTAAACGATAGCTAAATTTATCAAAAATAGACTCAAAACATTGAACCTTATCGTCAACAAACTAAGCTGGCGGTCGCCTTAGTTCCGCAACTAAACTCTGAACCGATTCAGGCGCATCCTGCGTACAATGATGCACCAAGAAAGCCACCGCAAAATTACTTAGCATTCCCAGTGCGCCAATTCCCTCTGGTGAGATCCCAAACCACCAGTACTCTGGAACATTAGCCGTCGGCTCAATAAATTTGAAGTAACTAATATAAGTAAGCGTCAAACTCATCCCAACCAACATACCGCTCAACGCACCCAGCCGATTCATCTTCTTAGAAAATATCCCCATAACCATAGCTGGAAAAATAGAACAGGCAGCTAAACCAAACGCATAAGCAATAACCTCTGCAACCAAAGCTGGTGGATTAACACCCAAATATCCAGCGGTTAAAATTGCCGCGCAAACACTCATTCGCGCCCACTTGAGCTCTTGCTTATCAGTTAAATCAGGTTTGATTATGTGTTTGCCGAGATCATGAGCAATGCTACTTGCAATAACCAGTAATAAACCTGCAGCAGTTGACAAAGAAGCTGCCAAACCTCCCGCTGCTACCAAGGCGATAACCCAATTGGGCAAACTCGCCAGCTCTGGGGAGGCTAATACCACCATATCTTGATTAAGATAAACTTCATTGCGCTCATCACCACTATAGAATAAATGCTCGTCACCATTAACGTCCTGCCATTCAACAAGCCCCGTTTGTAGCCAGTTATTCAACCACTGTGGTTCTTGCGAAACCTCAAGTTGCAGCGGCTTCTGGGGATTAATCGACTCGATGATATTTAACCTGGCAAAAGCAGCTACAGCGGGGATTGCAGTGTAAAGCAGCGCAATGAAAACCAGGGTATATCCCACAGATGAACGGACTTTTTTGACCCCAGAAACGGTAAAAAAACGGGTAATTATATGCGGTAAACCAGCAGTCCCCATCATTAAGGCCAGTGTAACAAAACCAATATCGATCAATGATTTATGACCACTGGTAAACGAAGCAAGACCGAGTTCAAGGGATAAAATATCTAGCCTATCCAGAACATACTGTTCTGGTTGTCCAAGTAAGTGGCTACCTAAACCCATTTGCGGTAGATACTGGCCAGTTAAACTAAATGAGGTGAGAAATGCGGGGACTAAAAAAGCAAAAATAAGTAAGCAGTACTGAGCAACTTGAGTATAAGTCACCCCTCGCATGCCTCCCCATACGGTGTAGATAAACATAATCACCATCCCGAGCAACACGCCAAGATTCATGTTTACATCTAAAAACCGAGAAAACACCAGACCAATACCCCGCATCTGTCCCGCGATATAGATAAATGAAATAAACACAATACAGATAACCGCCACCAGCCGAGCTATACGCGAGTAATAACGTTCGGCGATGAAATCCGCGATCGTTATTTTTGCAAATAGCCGTAGGTAGGGCACTAAACAGAGCGCTAATATGACATAGCCACCGGTCCACCCCATCAAATAAATACCGCCATCATAACCAGCAATAGAGATGAGCCCAGCCAAGGATAAAAACGAAGCCGCAGACATCCAACTGGCCGCCGTAGCAATACCATTAGTGACCGGATGAACCTGCGCACCAGCGAGGTAAAACTCGCGCGTCGTATTGGCCTTAGTCCAAATAGCAATGATCATATAAGAGGTAAAACTACAGCCTATAAATATAAAGACCCAAGTTTGAATACTCATTTTCGCCCAACAAGCCGTGTTCTACACGATGATTTTAAATTGGCAAACATGGTTTGATGTCTCACCAATAAAACACGGCATTCGTTAATAATTTGTTAAAAAATAGAGCTTAATCGAAGGCTTGAAACTTAGACTTTGGTATATTGTAGCTTAGCTTGCCCCATAGACCGCACAACTTGGAATAACAAAAAACACAACTCATTGTTTTTTATATCCAATTTATAAAATATAAGCTAACTAATTCTTTAGTCTAAATGCTTACTTCAACGGTTAATATTGGAGCGCCGCAATGCTTAGAGAAAGGTAAACTACATTTTCTTCTATTTATTTAAGGCATAAAAAAAGCTCTCGCAAAGCAAGAGCGAATGGAAACGTGCTTTTTGTAAACCTTCAACACTACTCCCCTCGATGCAGTGCTCGCCGACCAAAGCTGGAAGGTTTAAGCCACCCCCTAAAAATAACATAGCAAACGCTCATGGCAACATTTTATTTACAATAATTTAACGTTATTTGAGCTATATAACATCGTGACTAAGTGAATCACCCGATCGATTTCATTGTTCACAGCGTATAAAACGTCAGTGAAAGGCACACATGAACTTGTCAAGAAAACGATGAAATTGTTGGTTTAAATTTAGTACAAGGTTTCTCTGGTTCAATCATATATGCAACATCATCCAGTAATATACCTTGCAACACACAAACAATAGGACTTAAATATCGGTTAAATCTTACGCTGTTAGTCGCCGTTGCTTCACCAGCGATGACATCAATAATGGCCGATTAGCTGGACTGTTTTTCATCTTCGTATGGTCTTAGCAGCAAACCTTGGTGCATTGAAACATCAGCGATTTGTTACAAAAAAATGCTTATTTTTTATTAATTTATTTTTGTCATGGTATAAACTTACTTTAACGCTTCATCAAATTTATTGTTTCTAAATACTATCTGTTATCAAGATAGCTTGTTTTAGGGGGCCTAGGCTATGAGTATTTTTGACCACTATCAACAGCGTTACGAGCAAGCTCAGGAAGAAGAGCTCACGCTCAATGAATTCTTAACTCTATGTAAAAATAATCCCAGCACTTACGCCAGCGCAGCAGAGCGTTTACTGATTGCCATTGGCGAACCCCAAATGGTAGATACTTCCAAAGATCCACACCTCAGTCGGTTATTTTCGAATCGAGTAATTGCTCGTTATCCAGCCTTTAAAGAGTTTTACGGCATGGAAGATAGCATTGAGCAAATCGTCTCTTACCTGAAGCACGCCTCTCAGGGATTAGAAGAACGTAAGCAAATACTCTACTTACTCGGTCCTGTTGGCGGGGGTAAGTCATCGCTTGCCGAAAAACTTAAAGCTTTAATGCAGCTCGTTCCCATTTATCGGATTAAAGGTTCTCCAGTAAACGATCATCCTTTCTGTTTATTTGATGCGAATGAAGATGGTGACATTTTACAGCGAGAATACGGGATTAATAAACGCCATTTAAAAACGATTATGTCACCTTGGGCCGCAAAACGCCTTCAGGAATATAACGGTGATATTAGCCAATTCACAGTGGTAAAAAGTTTCCCATCCATCCTTCAACAGGTGGCTATCGCTAAAACCGAACCAGGAGATGAAAATAACCAAGATATCTCATCCTTAGTGGGCAAAGTCGATATTCGTCAACTAGAACACTATGCGCAAAATGATCCCGATGCCTATAGCTTCTCCGGCGCTTTATGTCGAGCCAATCAAGGTTTGATGGAATTTGTTGAAATGTTTAAAGCCCCTATCAAGGTATTACATCCGTTGTTGACAGCAACCCAAGAGGGGAACTTTAATGGTACCGAAGGCCTATCGGCAATTCCATTTGAAGGCATTATCCTCGCTCACTCAAACGAATCAGAATGGCAAAGTTTTAGAAACAACCGCAACAATGAAGCATTTTTAGACCGTGTTTACATTGTGAAAGTGCCCTACTGTTTACGAGTCAGTGAAGAAATAAATATTTATCAAAAACTATTAGATAATAGTGAGTTAAATACCGCTAAATGTGCCCCTAGCACCTTAGAACTGTTAGCCCAGTTTTCAGTCTTATCGCGATTGAATGACCCCGAAAACTCTAGTATTTACTCTAAAATGCGGGTATACAACGGAGAAACTCTGAAAGACACCGATCCGAAAGCGAAGTCTTATCAAGAATACCGGGATTTTGCAGGGGTGAATGAGGGAATGGAAGGTCTATCGACGCGCTTTGCCTTTAAAATTTTGTCGCGCGTATTTAACTTTGACACCACCGAAGTTGCAGCAAATCCAGTCCATTTATTCTATGTCTTAGAACAACAAATTGAACGCGAGCAATTCAGTCAAGAGCTGGCCGATCGCTACCTCGAACATTTAAAAGGCTACTTAATTCCTAAATATGTAGACTTTATTGGCAAAGAAATTCAAACCGCTTATCTCGAATCTTATTCCGAATACGGGCAGAATATTTTTGACCGCTATGTCATTTATGCTGATTTTTGGATCCAAGATCAAGAATATCGAGACCCAGACACCGGACAGTTATTTGACCGAGCAGCCTTAAACGCCGAGCTTGAAAAAATTGAAAAACCCGCAGGGATTAGTAACCCTAAAGACTTCCGTAACGAAATCGTTAACTTTGTATTAAGGGCTCGAGCCAGCAATGATGGCAAAAATCCAAGTTGGACCAGTTATGAAAAACTGCGTACCGTCATTGAGAAAAAAATGTTCTCTAATACCGAGGACTTACTACCCGTTATTTCTTTCAATGCTAAAACCTCCGTTGATGACCAACAAAAACATGACGACTTTGTTGACCGTATGATGGAGAAAGGGTACACCCGGAAGCAAGTACGCTTGTTATCTGAGTGGTATTTACGCGTTCGTAAATCTTCATAGATTTGATGGAGGGCGTCAATGGCTCATTTTATCGATCGACGTTTGAATGGTAAAAATAAAAGCGCGGTGAACCGCCAGCGCTTTATTCGCCGCTATAAAAGTCAAATTAAGCGGGCGGTGAATGACGCCGTTAATCAACGTAGTATTCAAGACTTAGAGAACAGCGAAAGCATTAGTATTCCGCATAAAGATATTAGTGAACCATTTTTCCATCAAGGCGAAGGAGGCCATCGTCAGCGAACTTTACCAGGCAATGACCAGTTTGGAACCGGAGACAAAATAGACCGTCCAATGCAAGAGCAAGGCGGCGGTTCAGGTGATGGTGAAGCCAGTGATCAAGGCGAAGGCACTGAAGAATTTCAATTTACCATTTCCAAAGATGAATATTTAGATATTCTATTTGACGACTTGGAGCTCCCCAATCTGCAGGAGACCGATGTAGACAGCATTGTTGAATACCGAACTGCTCGCGCTGGCTATACCAATGACGGTGTGCCTGCCAATATCAATATTGTGCGATCCTTGCAAAACTCTTTGGCTCGAAGGATGGCTATGGGGGGGGATAAACGTAAGCAACTTAAACAGTTAGAACAGGAACTTGCAGAAAAAATTTTAGATCCACTCGTAAACCAAAGAGTAATAGAACAATTAAAACAAGATATCGCTAACTTAAAAAAACGTTTAGCAAAGATCCCTTTTATCGATACTTTTGATCTTAAATTCAACAATTTTGCGAAATACCCCGTACCGAGTACTCAAGCCGTTATGTTTTGTTTGATGGATGTTTCAGGTTCGATGGACCAAGCAACCAAAGACATCGCCAAACGATTCTATTTACTCCTATATCTATTCTTAACTCGTAGCTATAAAAAGATAGAAGTGGTGTTTATTCGCCACCACACTCAAGCAAAAGAAGTTGATGAACATGAGTTTTTCTACTCTCAAGAAACCGGAGGCACGATTGTTTCTAGTGCGCTGACTTTAATGGATGACATCATCAAAGCGCGTTACCCCAAAGAGCAGTGGAATATCTATGCGGCTCAGGCATCAGATGGCGATAATTGGGCCGACGATTCACCCAAGTGTCGAGAATTGTTGGAAAAAACGCTACTTCCACTCAGTCGCCACTATTCGTACATAGAAATCACCAATAGAGCCCATCAAAGCTTATGGCATCAGTATGAGCAACTCAGTGAAATCTTCCCAAACTTCTCTATTCGTCATGTAAAAACGGCCGAAGAAATTCTGCCAACCTTTAGAGATCTCTTTAAAAAAGCCACAGCGTGAGGCCCACATGAGCAAAACTAAGATGTTGCCCGATGGACCAGATTGGACCTTCGAGATGCTAGAAAGCTATCATCAAGAAATAGCCAAGGTAGCTGAACATTACCAACTAGAGACCTATCCAAATCAGATTGAAGTCATCACTGCCGAACAAATGATGGATGCCTACTCCAGTGTCGGTATGCCAATCGGCTACCACCATTGGTCTTACGGCAAAAAATTCATTCAAACCGAACAAACCTATAAACGGGGACAAATGGGTTTAGCTTATGAGATTGTGATTAATTCCGATCCTTGTATTGCTTATTTAATGGAAGAAAACACCATGCCTATGCAGGCTTTAGTGATCGCTCACGCCTGTTTCGGTCATAATAGTTTTTTCAAAAATAACTATCTCTTTAAAACTTGGACCGATGCTAGCTCGATTATTGATTACTTAGTTTTCGCAAGAAACTACATTAGCAAATGCGAGGCTCGTCATGGCGTAAATGCGGTTGAAGATCTATTAGATTCCTGTCATGCATTAATGAACTATGGAGTTGACCGCTATAAACGCCCGAGCCCGATATCTATGGAAGAAGAAAAACTACGGCAGGATTCCAGAGCCGAGTATTTACAAAGTCAAATCAATGAGCTGTGGAAAACCATTCCAACGAAACAAAATAGTGATCCCCAAGCTAAAGGTCGTTTCCCGGTATCACCTGAAGAAAATATTTTGTACTTTGTGGAAAAACACGCACCTCTATTGGAAACGTGGCAACGAGAAATAGTTAGGATCGTGCGTAAAATTAGTCAATATTTTTATCCTCAGAAACAAACCCAAGTGATGAATGAGGGTTGGGCTACCTTCTGGCACTATACCATCACCAATCACTTGTTTGATCAAGGCTTAGTCAGTGAACGATTTATCTTAGAAATATTACATAGTCACACCAGCGTAATATTGCAACCCAACTATAACAGCCCATACTTTAATGGCATAAACCCCTACGCATTAGGCTTTGCCATGATGACTGATATTCGTCGGATCTGCGAGTCTCCAACGGAAGAAGATAAACGCTGGTTTCCAGATATTGCCGGGAAAGATTGGTTAACAACCTTACACTTTGCAATGCGCAACTTTAAAGATGAAAGTTTTATCAGTCAGTTTCTATCGCCTAAAGTCATTCGCGATTTAAAACTATTTACGCTTGATGACAATGAACATAAACCTTATTTAAAGGTAAAAGCAATACATGATGATCAAGGCTACCAGCAAATTCGAGAAGCGCTCAGCTCACAATATAACCTAAGTAACATCGAACCAAATATTCAAGTATATAATGTTAACTTACGGGGTGACCGTTCACTAACCCTTCGCTACGTTCCTCATCAGGGCATTCCTTTAGCCAAAAGTAAACATGAGGTACTCAAGCATCTACATCGATTATGGGGCTTCGATGTAATACTTGAACAAGTTGATGAACAAGGAAAAGTAAAGCAAATTGCACGCTGCCCTAATCCAGAATAGCTACAAAAGGAATGGGCGACATATATTCTAAGGGGAATTAGCTTCAGCAAAAATAAATTTATTCCCGACCTCACCAGCAATTAAGCTTTTAAGGTCTGTTTTTATTCAAGATAAAAATTTTAATCTCTACAAGCGGTATCAAGCAAAGCAAACAAATACCGCTTTAACAGAGTATACGGCCCAACTGGCAATGTATAAACGTATAAGCCCCCTACTCCCTAGAGTGCGTGACTGCGGTCAGTAGAAACCGAGAAACCGTTTGATGGCTAGAATTAAAAGATTAACAGGCTGAATAAAACTGGTATTTCAAGCAACAAGCCCCTCAAAATAACGAAGCATTAAGTAACAAATGGCAATAAATCGAGGCCACGTAACCCAGCGCAATCACCGGACTCCAGCGCAGGTGGCTAATAAAACTATAGTGACCACGGGCTTGCCCCATCAGCGCCACACCCGCAGCAGAACCGATAGATAATAAGCTTCCCCCAACCCCAGCAGTTAAGGTCACCAATAACCACTGTCCCAACACCATGTTGGGCTCCATAGTGAGGACCGCAAACATTACTGGAATGTTATCCACAATTGCACTCAACACGCCAATCGCAATATTTGCATGAGTTGGCTCCCATCGCTGATACATCAGAGAAGATGCCATCTCCAAATAACCAATAAATCCAAGCCCTCCGACGCAAATAACCACCCCATAAAAAAACAACAAGGTATCCCACTCGGCTCTAGCAACCCGGTTGAATATATCAAAAGGCACCACACTACCAAGAGCTTTTAAGCGTGCATCATCTCGTTGAGCAATCGCATTCACCGCTTTTTTATGTAAGCTAGAAGCTAAGGTTTTACGTAAAAAGAAGCCAAAGAACTGCAGATAACCGAGCCCCATCATCATGCCTAACACAGGCGGCATATGGAATAGACTATGACCTAATACAGCGGTAGCAATCGTCACCAAAAACAGCAGTACAATTCTTTTTGCGCCACGTTTTAGCTCTACCGTTTCATTTTCAGCTTCCACAGAGTCTGCTGAAACAAACACCGACATGATGATGGCAGGAATCAAAAAATTCACCATCGAAGGTAACAATAAGTCAAAAAACTGAGAAAAATGAACCAATCCTTTTTGCCACACCATCAGCGTTGTAATATCACCAAAGGGACTAAAAGCGCCTCCAGAATTGGCACCAATCACAATATTGATGCAGGCTAAATTAATGAATTTGCTATTGCCATTAGCCACCTTCATTACTACTGCGCACATTAACAAAGCCGTCGTCAGATTATCGGCGACCGGAGAGATCACGAAGGCCAAACTTCCCGTTAGCCAAAATAATTGACGATAACTGAGCTGCTTACGAACCAGCCAGGCTCGCAGTACATCAAACAGCCGCCGCTCTTCCATCGCATTGATATAGGTCATCGCCACCAACAAAAACAGCATCAACTCAGAAAACTCAAGTAAATTGTGCCTGAAAGCCTCAGTGACGAGGTGCTCTTGGCCAGAGCCTCGATAATAGATAGCAATTAAAAACCAAATTAAGCCTGCAGCAACCAATACTGGCTTAGATTTTCGTAAATGAATCACCTCTTCGCTCATCACCAATAAATAGGCAACAATAAAAATAACCAAGGCGCCATAACCTAACCATGAATCGACCAAATTACTATTTTCAGCGGCATTTACAGTTAAAGAAAAAACACATAATAGCAAGAATAAAGGGGCCCGCATCCAATCCAACTCCTAAGTGAAACCGAATATATTCAAAAACTTAACGGCCGTAGCTCAAAGCTACCGGACTACGATGGTTATTCATGGCATGTTCAGCTTTCATCAGTAATTGTTCAACAGTCATCACGGAACTATCGATACAAGCCACCCCAAATCTCGTTTCCAGTTGTAAGTCCTCAGCAAAACGACTCCAAAATTCTGTACTCAATGCAGTCTGCATACGTTCTGCGGTATCGAGCGCTTGATAAAGGCTTGTCTCAGGTAAACCAATAACAAACTTGTCTTGTTGATAACGAGCGATTAGGTCTACTTTTCTAATCTTAGGATGCAATAGATTTACCATGTTAATCAGAAGCTTATCGGCTTCTTCTTGCCCCCGCGTATCTTGGTAGTTAAAAAAATGATTAATTTTTATTAAGATGACAGAATAAGCATTTTGATAACGAGAGCTTCGTTCGATTTCTGTCTCGGAGAATCGTTTAAAACAGGTCTCATTTGCTAAGCCAGTTACGGGATCAACGTCTACTACTGGCGATAATGATTCATCATCCGCAGCGCTAGCGAAATACTGTTCGCTAAACAGTTGTAATCCCTGTTCAGCAATATATTGATTACGCCATAATTTATGCAATAAAAAGATCCCGACAACCAACAGCACATAAACTAAACCCATGGTTGAAAGTATCGAATATGCCCATTGGCCCAAGTGCAGGGAAGAGGCCTGAAAATCGATATATACCACAAATCCGCCAGCAATACTTATCATGCTATGTGCCAATACTATTGGTATATAAATAGTTGTGAGTAACACCGGTAAACTAAAAATCAACCAGAAAGGTAAAACAAGGACAGAATGGTTAAAGAGTAATAAGCAGAGCAACAGGCAGTGCTGGCAGAACATCGCAAGGACAAAAGCCGATACCTCTTTTACGCTAAGGATCTGCTGACCAAACCAGCCTAATATAACTTGAATAAACAACCAGCAAGCAAGGGCTCCAGTCGCCTGCCAATCTGCGACCACCCACCAAGCTTGTAATAAACCGGTTTGTGTAAAAAAAAACAACACACTCAATGCATATATCACTTGAATACCAGCCAGCCGACGACACTGTTGTAACCACTTCATCTCGCGAAATTGACTTTCCTGACTCGGCTGAGCAAAGCCAAAATAGACTTTTTGCCAAGTAACTAAGCTTGAAGACTGTGGCATCTTATCTGTAACTCCATTACTAAAATCAAAGATAACATCGATATAGGCTAGTGTAGAATCTCCGCTACCGATACAATAACCGCTTTATTTGCTATGGTAAGACAACTGTGACTTCAGCTAAACAGCATATCTATCGGCGGTATTTTCCGTCTTTAAACCGCGAAAACCAACAGCTTACCTATTTGGATAGTGCGGCATCGACACAAGTTCCTGAAGCCGTGCTCAACGCGATTCAAAACTACTACCAACACGGTCATGGAAACGTTCATAGAGCGAGTCATCAATTCGCGCGACAAGCCACCAATGCCTTCGAATCAGCCAGAAAGACCATTGCTGAATTTATTGGTAGCAAAGCTGACAACATCATTTGGACCAGCGGCACCACCCAAGGCTGTAATATGCTAGCGAATGGCTTAGCCTATAGCTTAACCGAGGGTGATGAAATTTGGGTGAGTGAATTAGAACATCACTCCAACCTCGTCCCTTGGCAACAATTAGCAGCCAGAACCCGTGCCACTCTTAAGTGTATACCTATATTAAATAATGGTGATATTGATATAGCTAATTTTAAAGAACACTTTAGTGAAAAATGTAAAATTTTAGCGATCTCTCACGTCTCCAATAGCATTGGGGCGCTGTTGCCTATTCCAGAACTAGTCCGACACGCGCAACAATACGGCGCAAAAGTGATTGTTGATGGCGCTCAGGCGATCGCTCATCTAGATGTTAACGTTGAGCGTTTAGGCTGCGATTACTATCTTTTTTCTGGTCATAAAGTCTATGGTCCAACAGGTATTGGAGTACTTTATGGAAAAACGGAAGCCTTGGAAGCCTTACAACCAAGTATATTTGGCGGAGAAATGATCAGCCAAGTGAGCTGCGAAACAAGCACTTGGAATCGTCTGCCCTACCGATTAGAAGCGGGAACACCGAACATTGTGGGGGCCATCGGTTTAGCCGCAGCCCTAAAATTTTTAAAGCAGTTTCCGCTCAAAGAACGTTTAAATCACGAACGCAGCCTATTAAATTACGCACTAACAAAGTTAAAAGAACACCCCAAGGTCGAGCTGATTGGGACGCCAATGATGCGTGTTGGTTTAATTTCCTTTGTTCTCAAAGGGATCCATCCTCAAGATGCTGCGACGCTGTTCGACCAGTATAATATAGCGCTACGATGTGGCCATCATTGTGCGATGCCTTTAAGTAAAAAACTCGCCAAACAAGGTAGTATTCGTCTGTCTCTAGGGCTCTATAATACTCAGCAAGAGATCGATAAACTCATCGAGGCAATAGACAATATCATGGAGCTATTTGATGAGTAATACACCGCAAATCGGTTTAACTTTAGAGCATATAGAGCAAATTTTTCAGCCATGCCAATCTTGGGAAGAACGTTACCGACAATTGCTATTATTAAGCAAACAGCTTCAACCGATAGATCCGCAATACCAGACCGAACAACACAAAGTTATTGGCTGCGAAAGCGACGTATGGCTGCATTACCATCAAGGTCAACTACAAATAGATAGTAACGCTCGAATCATCAAAGGCTTACTGGTGATCTTGCTGGCTTGCATTGCTGAATACCCTCAACAAACAGAACCAGCCAAAATCTTATTCCGTAAGACCTTAACCCAATTGGGTTTAGCTCAGCACCTCAGCGAATCGAGAAACAATGGCATTACTGCCATATGGCAGCAAATAAACACCAACGGTTGCTAATCAATTATTCTTCACTAGGAATGGTGTATTGGCGACGTTTTTTGGTTTTAATGATCACTTGTGGCTTAGAAGCACCTTCCTCAACCACCGCTCTATATTGACTTCTTGGAATAGACTCGGCTGTAATTTTTGGCTTAACTAAAACGTTTGGCTTAGCTGAAACGTTTGGCTTAGCTGGCTCAGGAGGACGACCAGCAACAACATATTTAAATCCGCAATCACGGCATGCCATTAAAGCAGGTTTATGTCCACCACAAGATGGACATACTTGATTAGCACTCACGACTTAATCCTATAAAAATAATAGATAAAAGTAACAAACACCAATTGTATTGGATTGGCTGCATTTAATCACAACAAATTAATCATTTAATGATCTAGAAACTAGTTTTTGACATCAAAGAACCGAATGAATGCACTGCATCTTGTTGCACACCAAAGAAGTATATTCTCTCAATTAGGTGATATTTAACGCACGGTTTGACTGTAGAATTCGCTGATATATTTGCCACCTTTAATATTAGCGATGATACGTAGTTTATAGCTATTTCCCTGATTAGGGATCAAACTCCGCAATTCAGTGCTGCGCTGCCAATAATAAGGGCTATCTTTCATTTCCATGGGATAAGCGGTAACCTGCTCCGAACTATCAACCAAGAATAAAGTGGCTTGGTCTAAAGGAAAGGTTGAGTTCACTTCGGTGACTCCCGCTTGATCAGAGATATTTAAACGAAAATCACCCGATTGCAAAATACATTGTTGATTAATAATATCGCAATGACCATAAGTACTGAGCTGAATCACTCTATCCTTACCCGCGTCATGCTCTAAATAAATATCAGAAGCAATGTAGCCGCCGATAGCCAAAAATGGCATCACCAGTATCGCCAACTTAGTATGTTTGTTCATTTATACATCCTGTATTTGGAGCTTTAAAATTGGACACTCTGTAGCAAAACTGATTGTCTGGTTTTGAGTATTTGAAAACCATCACTACGTAAAAATGTCCAACAATTTTTAACACCTCATGATAGAACGGCGATTTGCCTCTACTATCAACAATCATTGATCGTAAGTCATCTTAAACCTGAATAGACCTATCACTATCTGGTTTTAAGTATGATTCATAATACGGTCATTTAAGATAAAGAAAGGCTCCAACTAGGGAGCCTTTTGCTTCACTAAGTTCAATCAATACTCGAATTAATGGTCGTGTGCTGCCCCCGCACCATGCGGTATACGGAAGTTTTCCACCATATCTTGAATATGTTGCGGCGCGGGTCCTGTGACCTTGCAAACAGCAAAAGCAACGGCAAAGTTAACTAAAGCCCCAACAACACCAAAGGCATTAGGCGAAATTCCCAAGAACCAATTGGGAGCCATATCACCCAAGAAAGAGGTACCAGGAATAAACATAATGCCCTTATGCTGGAATACGTACAGCATAGTCACGCCAATCCCCGAGCACATGCCTGCAATCGCTGCTGTGCCACTCATTTTCTTGGCGAAAATACCCATCATCAACGCAGGGAAAATAGAAGACGCAGCTAAACCAAAGGCCAATGCCACCGTACCTGCGGCAAATCCAGGCGGATTTAAACCGAGATAACCCGAGACAAGAATGGCTAAGGTCATCACAATACGACCCGCCAGCAACTCATTTTTATCCGAGAGGTTGGGCGTTAACACCCCCTTCATCAAGTCATGAGATATAGAGGAAGATATCGCCAATAATAGACCCGCCGCCGTAGATAGAGCTGCAGCCAAACCACCCGCAGCAACTAAGGCGATCACCCAATTAGGCAAATTCGCAATGGCTGGATTAGCAAGCACCATAATATCACGGTCCACTTTCACCATCTCATTTGCGCCTTTATCGGCCACATACTGAATTTTGCCATCACCATTTTTATCTTCAAATTTTAGCAGCCCAGTTTGCTCCCAATCTTTAAACCACTGAGGACGCTCATCATATACCAGATTGTTATCCGCTGAAGGAACAATGGTATTCATCAAATTAAAGCGAGCCATGGCGCCTACTGCTGGTGCCACAGTGTAAAGAAGCGCAATAAATACTAAAGCATAACCTGCCGAAGAACGAGCCGCTTGCACCGTTGGTACGGTGAAGAAGCGCATAATCACATGTGGTAAGCCCGCAGTACCGATCATTAACGACATGGTGTAGGCAAACATATTCAGCGTGCCTCCCATATTATCAGTGGTATACTCTTTAAAGCCTAAATCAGTGACCACCATATCCAACTTATCCAACAGGTATACACCACTGCCATCAGCCAAAGTGCTCCCTAAACCAAGCTGCGGAATAGGATTACCCGTTAACTGCAAAGAAATGAATACTGCCGGAATCGTGTAAGCAAATATCAACACACAATATTGAGCAATTTGCGTATAAGTGATGCCTTTCATCCCACCTAACACCGCATAAACCCAAACGACCGCCATACCGATATATAAGCCGTTATCGTATTCCACTTCCAAGAAACGGGAAAAGGCCACACCCACCCCTTTCATTTGACCGATAATATAAGTTAGTGAAGCAATGATAAGACATATAACTGCAACAATTCGTGCCCCCCTAGAGTAATATCGATCAGAAATAAACTCCGGTACGGTAAATTTACCGTGTTTACGCATATAGGGTGCTAACAACATTGCCAATAATACGTAACCCCCGGTCCAACCCATTAAAAATACCGAGCCACCATATCCAAGGAAGGCAATCAAACCTGCCATAGAAATAAACGATGCGGCACTCATCCAGTCGGCGCCAATTGCCATCCCATTCTGGATCGGTGTTACCCCACCACCAGCCACATAAAAATCGCTAGTTGATGAGGCGCGAGCCCACCACGCAATAGCAAAATAAAGCCCAAATGAGCCAAATACGGCGATGTAGGTATAGAGTTTTAACTCGTCCATTTATGACTCCTTCACATGGTATTTTTTATCGAGCTTATTCATTTTGGCGGTATACCAAAAAATTAAAGCGACGAAGGTATAAATTGAGCCTTGTTGCGCAAACCAAAAACCTAATTTATATCCACCTAAACGGATCTCATTCAACGGTTCAACCAATAACAAGCCAAAACCAAATGAGACCACGAACCATATGACGAGACAGATAAATATCAAACGCAAGTTTTCTTGCCAATATGTAGTCTGTTCTTCCATGACATTTCTCCAAGCAATCTAGGTCACGCATTGCTGATTGTAGGGTGACTAATATGTTGCATTATTGTTAATGGCCAAATTTGATTTAAATCAGCTTCTTTGCTGTAGCAATAGATCCGATATCAAATCAATTCAAGCCTACCGAATAAAAACTTAACAAATACTTAACAGGACAGGTATTAATCTTTAGTCTAAAGCTTTGCGAAATTGACTAAAAGTGAGAGCTCGTCGCACTCAAATAGGCCATATTTGGCACCAAAGATCACTTCAGATAACGAGGTTTAACCAAGCAAGCAATAGAGACTGGCTTCAAGCTAGGAGTGGTGGGCTAAAATAGTTGCCAATAAAGGCTAGAAATATACTATAGCGTGGTTTATTTAGGGGATTATCGTGAAACTCAACCGCCGCTTAGCATTTATTGACCAACTGATCACTCAGCACTACCGTGATATATGGGACTGCTGCTGCGATCACGGACAACTGGGAGCCCAATTACTACAACGGGAGATAGCCGGGACGGTGCACTTCGTCGATCAAGTTTCCACGATAAGCGCCCAACTAGAACAACAATTACAACGATTTTTCCCGTGCAATAAGTCTCATTCGAGTCCGAAGTGGTTAGTTCATTGTATTGATGCTGGCGAGCTCCCATTAAGCGCGGCTCATCCAAGCCAAACGGAGGAGCTGATTATCATTGCAGGTGTCGGCGGCGAATTGTGCATCCAGCTGATTGATAGCATTTTATCGAAACATCCACAGCGGCCGCTAGAATTCATTCTTTGCCCAGTCCATCACCAATACGAATTACGCGAATTTTTAGCCAAGAAGAAACTGGCATTACTCAGTGAACATCTAATTGAAGACAAACGGCGCTGTTACGAAGTGCTGCATGTGAGCACAACTGCAGGCCTTAACATTAGCCCAATCGGTCAGCAGATGTGGCAACTAACGAATCCCGAGCATCGACGTTATCTATTAAGGACTATTCAGCATTATCAGCGAATGAGCCAAGCCTCGGCACATCCTGCCTTAAGCCAGTATCAAGCTTTACTCGAGCCAGATGAACATCAATAAAAGGTGAAATCACCTCATTTTCATCGCAAAGAGGTGTATATCAATTCAAAAAGTCACATTTCATACAGCCTGTGGTAAAATCGCCGCCGCTCAACAAGGTAGCAGCTAAGCTGCTAAAACAAGCACTATTGAAACAAGCGACTTTTGCATGAAATTTCCTGGCCAACGTAAATCCAAACACTATTTTCCGGTAGAGTCTCGCGACCCTTTAACCAATTTGCTGGATCCGGTGCAACGCCCGCAACATACCCACATTACAGGCATCGATCAAACCTTAGTGGATATAGAGGCGCATGTTAGTGAAGACTTCATTCAACGCCATAACTTAGTGAAGGGAAATTCTTTGCTGATTGATGATGAGGCCGCGAGTCTTCTCTATCAGGAGCTACAAGACGCTCAGCTGATTAGCGCTGAATTTGCTGGTGGTACTATCGGTAATACACTGCACAACTATTCTACTTTAGCTGATGGTAGGTCGGTGATGTTTGGCGTGATGAGCAAGAACATCACCATTGGAGATTACGCTTACCGCTACTTATGCAACACTTCTTCGCGCGTCGATCTTAATCATTTAGAACCAGTTGCCGGTCCTGTTGGGCGTTGTTTTACCCTCATCACTGAATGTGGTGAGCGAACTTTCGCCATCTCTAAAGGCGACATGGATAAGCTCAGTCCCCAGCACATTGATGAACAACTAATTAAATCTGGTGCCGCCTTAGCTTTAACCGCTTATTTAATGCGAGCCGGGAATGATCCGATCACTGATGCGGCAATGTTAGCGATTGAATATGCACATCAAGCCGAAGTCCCAGTGGTACTAACGCTCGGCACTCGCTTTTTAATTGAAGATGATCCTCAATGGTGGCAAAAATTTATCGCAGAGCATGTCACTGTATTGGCTATGAATGAAGAAGAAGCAGAAGCCTTAACTGGACACAGTGATATATTACAGGCTTGCGAAACCGCTTTAGAATGGTGTGATTTGATCCTTTGCACCGCAGGGTCCCGTGGTTTATTCATGGCCGGTTATACCGACGAAAATCATAAACGTAGCACCACACATACCCTGTTACCCGGCTCTATTCCAGAATTTAACCGCTATGAGTTTTCTCGGCCCATGTTGCGCCAACATTGCCAACAAGCAGTCAAAGTATATTCACACATAGCCCCATTTATGGGCGGTCCCGAAAAAATAACCAATACCAATGGTGCGGGTGATGGGGCGTTATCGGCACTACTACATGATATGGCGGCTAACGTTTTTCATCGTACAAATGTACAACAATCCAGTAAACACCGTTATCAAGCCTTAAGCTATTCCTCATTTGCGCAAATTTGTAAATACGCAAATCGAGTCAGCTATGAAGTATTGGCCCAAGATAGTCCTCGACTATCCCGTGGTTTACCAGAGCGTGAAGAAAGCCTAGAAGAGGCTTATTGGGAACGCTAAGCGCCCCAATATAGCGTTATCTACAAGGTTTTTGCTTGTAAATAACGCTCGTAAAAGGCCTGCTTAGGAAGCGGCCTTGACATAAAGTAACCTTGTCCATAATCGCAACCAACGTCAGCAATATATTGCCTTTGCAACTCTGATTCCACCCCTTCAGCAACCACTTTCAAGTCTAAATGGTGGGCCATCGTAATAATTCCCTTCACCAACGCTGCGCTATCTTTATTGTTCTCTAGATGCTGAATGAATGAACGGTCTATTTTTAATAAATCAATATCCAACTGCTGTAGATAAGCCAAAGAAGAATAGCCAACGCCAAAATCATCGATAGCCACATCGATGCCTTGTTGATGTAAAAGCGTCAGTTGCTGCTTAATCGAAGCGTTGGTTTTCATCAGCACATTTTCGGTGATTTCAATCATAATACTATGTTCTGGTAGCTCATAGGCTCTGACTTCTCGTAGCCAATCGTCAATCCAAATACCGCCGTCATCAAACTGCGATGGTGAGGTATTCACACTAATTTGTATTGGTAAATACCCTTGCTGACGCCAAAGGCTAATCGTTGCAACCGTTTCGTGCATCACCCATGCACTAAGTTCTCGGATCAAACCAGAATCTTCCGCAGCAGCAATAAATTCTCCAGGACTAATCAAACCTCTTTCAGGGTGATTCCAGCGTAATAAAGCCTCTGCTTTACTAACTCGCTCAGTGTTTCCGGTGGTGCTAACGGCAACAATCGGCTGAAAATATAACTCAAACTGCTGCTCGTTTATGCCAGTTCGTAATTCCTCTAACAACTTACGTTTTTGTTGCGCCTCAATTTGCATTTCTGAAGAGAAAAATTGATAACAATTGCGACCACGACTTTTAGACACATACATCGCTTGATCGGCGTGTTTAACTAATTGCTCTACACTATCGCCATCTTGCGGATAAAAAGTGATCCCAATACTACCGCTCACATAAACAGCTTCGTGTTTAATATTAAAACGTTTCGCTAAACCTTCTAATACCGTTTCTGCAATCCCTGTTATCCGTTCTTTATTACTGACCCCTTCAATAACAATAGTGAATTCATCTCCACCTAAACGAGCGACTGTATCCTGTTCGCGCACACAACGTAGTATTCGTTGCCCTGCTTGGCCCAACAAAATATCACCATAATCATGGCCCAAAGTATCGTTTATTTCCTTAAACCCATCTAAGTCGATGAATATAATAGAAAAACTCACATTGTTCTTGACTAAGCCTTGAATTTTTTCATAAAAATATCGACGATTAGGTAAGCTAGTTAAACCATCGGTATAGGCATACTCCAAGAGTTGGTTGTTGACACTTTCCAACTCTTGAGTGCGTACCTTCACTTGAGTTTCTAACTTGCGGTCCCGAGCCTCAATCGTTTCTAACATACTGTTAAAGCATTCGGTCAAGTTGGCGACTTCATCCCCCGAGGATTGCTGCGCGCGTAAACTATAATCATTACTCGAAGTGACTCGCTCGGCAACATCGGTCAAATGTAATAAAGGCCGTAAAAATCCGCGCTGTAAAAATAATGAAAAAAACCAACTTAAACCAAAGGTGATAAGCAGCAGAACCACTAAAAATTGACCATAAAATATGATCCGTTGCTCGATATAACTCTGATTGGCCGAGAGGCTCAACTCTCCATAAATTTGTCCATCCATCACCAATAAACTAGAGGTTCGAATAATCGCACCGGGCTGCTGCTCTAAAGCAACAGAGTCCGCAGGACTAACCACGCTCGCAATCAGCTGCTGCTGTGAATCAAATATTTCAGCTTTAACCACATCTTTGCGTAACAACAATGGTTTAATTAATTCGTGCATCGACTCTTGGTCATCAAACAGCAACGCTGCCGTCACGTTCGGCGCGATAATATTAGCCAAGTTTTGTAAGCCCTGCTGTTGCTCACGCTTAGCGCTGACCAACTCATAAGCACTAAAAACCCCAGCGACCATTAGAGTTGAGAATACTGCCATACTCATTAGAATAAATAGCAGTTTTTTACTCATTGTATTCATTAGAAAAAAAGCTCTCATTGAGCCCCCTCACTGATAACTCGACTGAGCCTCAATACTTTGGAACTCATCACAATACCAACCTCTTTGAGTGCATCAGGAGCGACTTCGAAGCGGATTTTACCGGATAGTAAAAAAAATCGGATATGTCCACCGTACTTAATAAAATCAGCGGTTTCTCCGACCAACATGGTATGTCGAAATAAATGCTTATCGAGTGCTTGCCATGGTGCTCGATAAGCTGCACTTACAAATAGCAAGTTACATTGGGACATCGCTTGATGAACCAATTCGACATGACTGACAGTAATAGGAAGACCATGTACAGTTTGCCCCGCCAAGACATCTTCAGCCACCGTTACAAAATGCAAATCAGGACTACATAGCTGAAACGAGCCTCGCAACGCAGCTTGACCCGACCATTCGCTATATCGGGCAAAGTTAAATGTAAAGCCAGCTTTCAATGCGATTTCTGTGTCACTGGCCTCAACCTGATTCATAAACAAAGTCAAGCCACAACACAACAGCAAAGTGAGCAGGCAACGCTTACCCAGAACAGCAACCATCTAGATTAGAACTCAGCCGACAATCTGAGCACCACTGTTTTATCTATATAATGTGGTTGAGTGTATGTTTCAGAAGTATTTCTATATTCCAAGTGCTCTCCGGCTAATAAGTTTTTACCACTTAAAGATAACCCAGTCTGGGGGGAAAACTGCCAATGCCAAGTCACATCAAGAGCATCGAAATCATCGGTTCCGTAGGCTTCACTTTTCAATGAACGAAACAAACCAAATAACGAATGCTGTTCAAACAGCTGCCAACCCGCCTTTACAAAAAATTGTCGGCTGTCAGAATCAAAGCCAATCGCTTCACTCGTCCCCTCTTGCAAACGATAACGATATGCCATTTGACTATAACCAAATTCACTTCTAAAGCGCCTATTCGGCCGCCATGACAGTACCGCTTCTCCCCCTTTAGTATTCAAATCCGCATTAGACACAATATCAAGCTCTACCTGAGACTCAGTTAATAACTGCTGCGCCTCTGCAAATTGCCCACTAGCCAGTAAACTCGCAATACTGTCAATATCAATACTGTTAGTATTCGGAGTAACTGCAATCACATTTCTGGATTGGGTGTGGAACAAAGCTAAATCAAAGGACCAATTGTGTCTGCTAAACCGATATCCTAGCTCGTAAGACCGTGACTTTTCGGGTTGGACCGATTGATTACCATTGAGCACAGTGCGCACCATATATTGATCAATCGCATCAATACCAGTGGTAAAATAGTCTGCCACTCGACTACCGTTCACCGCAGAATCAGAATCGAATTCGGTTAAAGACGGGATCCGTACCGCTTTTGAAACTGCAGCCCAAACCACTTGCTGCTCGCTCGGCTGCCAAAGCAAACGAGCGGCAGGCTGATTCTCCCAACCGGTCAAGCTATTGTGCTCCAATTTATTGCCAAAAATCACCGTCAAGTGATTGGGCACTAAAGCATACTGAGCCTGAATGAAGGCTCCATAATAGCGTAAATTATCTATTCCTCGATCATTACTGATGAGCCAATTTTCTTCATAGGGCAAATCATTATTACGATAGTTCAAGCCCCAGTCTAATTGCAGATCACCAAAAGCAGAATTCATTTGGTAGTCAATATCGAGCGACTTAAAATGTTCATTCAAATAGAGTTGCTGACTATCTTGATGTCCCCAAGAGAGCTGTAACATTTGATTAGAGCGGGTCGACAAGCGATGCTCTAAACGAGCCATTAGGCGCAGATCATCACGTTTAAAACGATCTTGATAAAAGGTATTCTGGTTCACCTCTTGAGACAAAGCTTTTAGATTTTGTCCAATATTGGTGTGGGTATAACTAAACTGAGTCAAAATCGATAAATCATCACTTGGAGCAATGTCTAAGCGAAAACCAGCGGAGCCCTGCTGTGAATCATCATTCGCCGTGAGATCTAAACCACGCTTAGAAGTATCGGCATCGCGAATGCTGCCATAGACTCGATAACTCCCGTCATTACCAATGTCGTCACCATAACGCATATCAACATCATAATTTAATTGATCACCACGACTGACCTGAACCAAAGCCGTTCGTGTATCAATACTGTTTTTGGTAATGATATTAATCACGCCATTAACCGCGTTATTTCCCCACAATAAACCACCTTGACCACGAATAACTTCAATGCGCTCAATATCATACAGAGGGATATCCAACGCTTCCCAATATACGCCAGCGAACATCGGATTATAAACACTCTGGCCATCGACCATCACCAATAACTTACTGGTATAGCGGCCAGCAACACCACGGGCAGTAATCGCCCATTGATTACTATCTAACTGCCTTATTTGTATCCCCGGAACCAACTTTAGCGATTCCGCGACAGAAACCGCTCCGGAGGCTCTAATATCTTGCTTGCGAAGAACATAAATCGATGCAGCAGTGCTAAAAGCTGATTGAGCGCGCTTCATTGCAGACGTCACCTGTACGTCTGTGTCCATTAAAGATTCTAAGTCAAGACTTGAAAGAGAATTAGCCACAGCACTCACACTGGCCGTCAACAAACCAAGCACATAACATGCGCTATACTGTAACTTCAACGAGACAACTCCTAGTCATTTAAACTGTCCATAAGGGTCAACTTAGCGATTTATTGAGAACATTAAGAGTAAATGCCCACAAAAGTCTAATTTTTAATTTACAAAAAATTGATGATATTTACCTACCTAGAATTAAGCAAGCAATATGCGTGATTAATTACCGTTAAGTCAGGGCCGTACGTCTTTTAGGTGATTTTAAGGACTTAACCATTCATTTTCCGAGCGAAATCATAACATGACCTTTCACAACTAAGCCTCAGAAAGCGAGCGACAGACTTGGAGGCACAAATAAATCTTATTCATCGAAATAATCAGCTTATTTAACAGATGAACAATCCAAGGCGAATAATTAAGAGTGGCATTGTTCCAATTGTTGCGCTGCCAGCGCTAACACACATCGGCTTACCAGCGCCACTTGCTCAATCTGTAACAAGTGCCCCTGATCGGCTAAACGAAGTACTTTGCTGTACTTCGGATTTAAATGACTTTCGGCAAAATCAGCATTTTTGGGATCAACCAAATCATCTTTAGAACCCTGAACCACAATGGTAGGAATTTTTAAGTTCGCTAATAGGCGGTCTGAATGGCGTAAACCAGTTGCCAAGGCATACATATCCAAATTCGAATGGTTAAGCACTTGACCAAACTCAAAAAGGCCTAACAACGAGTGACCAACACCACTTCGTGCAAAACGATTATACCAACGCGGCTGAGTTAGTTCAGCACTAAGACCACCAGCCAATAACAACAATCCATCGACTTCAGCATTACTGCTAGCTAACAGAGGAGCCAAAGAGGCTCCCCAAGAATGTCCCACAACAATCAGCGGCAATTCAGGGTGTTGTTGCTTGAGTTGCTTTATCAGCGGACGAATATAATGAACTTGCTGTGAAAACTCAGAGATCGGCTTAGCCACATCCAAATATTGAGACTGCCCCCAACCCGGCCTATCAATACTGACCACCAATACTTTACTGAGCAAAGGAGATTGGCTAATAAAATAAGCACTATCTTCCCACGAACCAGGAGTGCCATGGATCCACAGCATAACCGCCTGTTGGGCGACACCATTACTATGAACACTCAAACTAAAGTTATCTTCCTTTAGCTGATAATGTTTGATGGCAGGATCGACTAATACCGTATTATCAATAAACTGTTGCTGCGTTTGCAGTGCTTTGGGCATCCAACCGCAGCCTTTCAGTGTAATGCTCATCAGCAAAAAAATAGGCCAATTTATCGCAACAGATAAACGACATCGACTAAATATGGCTAATAAATTTAGCTTCACGAGAGTCCCTTGTTTTAATTTATAAGAATCGGTCTATGAACTAGAAAGCTTAAGTTCAGGTTTTCTTTCAAAACACCGCCTTATCACTGCACTTGACCGTCGCAACTTGCATCGCCATACTTTGACGCAAAACCCTTAAGTGACAATAAAAGATGACCGAATCACGTATACCAACGGAAGAAATTGAAGTCGAAGCCCTTGAAGTCCTGATCAGCCAACAACCTATCGAGCTATACAAAGTATTGAAAATTGGGAATTTGGTCAATGGTGGTGGCGAAGCGAAGATGGTCATCGCTGAAGGGTATGTAGGACTAAACGGTGAATTAGAGCAACGTAAACGAAAAAAAGTCTACGCTGGAGACATCATTGAATTTAACGGTCAATATTTAGTGGTGGTCTGTGATGAGCAAGCTAAACCCTCAGAACAACAATCAAGTATTACCACACCAACTCCGCCGAAGCAAAACCAAACAGTTATTGCAACCAGTGCCAAAACCGGCCGCCGCTCAATTAAATTCTAAAAGCGATTATGCTGATTAATGCGCGCATGGTGAGGCAAGCGCATACGGCAACATTGCCAACAGAAATTCTTATGGTTATACCAATCTGATTGATCATATGAACAACTTGTTGCGCGAAATAAATCTGCCGATAACGAAGCATCAGACACAGTAACGAGTGGCTCTAATTACAAAATACATCACGCAGTTAGCGGTGATTTATACCAGCAAGAATGAACAGATTATTTATTAGATAAGTATTCTACAACAGTAACAATTTGGTCGTTCGTTATATTTATCTTAGACAAAAAAAAGCCGCTCTTTAAGAGCGGCTTAGTACTAAAAAGTTAGCTTACTTCTTAGCTTGCCTCTCTTTCTCTGCAGCAATTACAGTTTCAGCCACGTTTTGTGGTGTCGGTGCATAGTGCGAGAATTCCATTGAGAACTGACCACGACCAGAAGTCATGGTACGTAGTGAACCAATGTAACCAAACATTTCTGCAAGAGGAACATCTGCTTTAATCCGTACGCCAGTAACACCCGCTTCTTGGTCTTTGATCATGCCACGACGACGGTTCAAATCACCAATCACATCACCCACGTGATCTTCTGGAGAGAATACGTCAACTTTCATGATCGGCTCAAGTAATTGAGGACCCGCTTTTGGCACAGATTGACGGTAAGCGCCTTTCGCTGCAATTTCAAAAGCAATTGCTGATGAATCCACGGCGTGGAAAGCACCATCATAAAGCTCAACTTCCATATCAAGTAATGGGAAGCCAGCTAATGGGCCTGTTTCCATCATGCTTTGGAAACCTTTCTGAACTGCAGGCCAGAATTCTTTAGGAACGTTACCACCAACAACCGAAGAGGTGAAGGTGAAACCAGAACCAACTTCGCCAGGCTTAATACGGTAATCAATTTTACCAAATTGACCAGAACCACCAGACTGTTTCTTATGCGTATAGCTATCTTCAATTGCTTGAGTAATCGTTTCACGGTAAGCAACCTGTGGTTGACCAACAGATAGGTCTACACCGTAGGTACGCTTCAAGATATCAACTTTAATATCTAAGTGAAGTTCACCCATACCTTTAAGGATGGTCTCACCTGAATCTTCGTCAGTTTCAACTTGGAACGATGGATCTTCAGCAACCATTTTACCGATAGCAATACCCATTTTCTCAGTTGAACCTTTATCTTTCGGTGCAACCGCAATCGAAATCACAGGAACTGGGAATACCATAGGCTCTAAAGTACATGGGTCTTTAGGATCACATAAGGTATGACCCGTTTGAACATTTTTCATTCCCACGATGGCGATAATATCACCAGCTTGAGCTGAAGTAAGCTCATTACGGTCATCGGCTTGCATTTCAACCATACGACCAACACGTTCAGTTTTACCAGTGAACGAGTTAAGGATGGTGTCGCCTTTGTTTAATTTACCTGAGTAAATACGCACGAAGGTTAATGCACCAAAACGGTCATCCATAATTTTGAATGCCAAAGCTTTAAAGGTTTCATCAGCCGAAACAATTGCGTGATTGCCAGTTTCTTCGCCTTCTTCGTCCATCAAAGGTTGAGGATCAACTTCTGTTGGAGATGGTAAGTAATCAACAACCGCATCAAGAACTAACTGAATACCTTTGTTTTTGAAAGCGGAACCACAGTAAGTTGGGAAGAAGTCCATGGTACGCGTACCCTTGCGGATACACATCTTCAGTTGCTCAATAGTCGGCTCTTCACCTTCCATGTAAGCTTCCATTAGATCGTCATCTTGCTCAACCGCAGTTTCAACTAACATTTCACGATATTCTTCAACTTTCTCAAGCATGTCTTCTGGAATATCAGTGATTTCGTAGTTTTCTGGAAGACCAGTGTCATCCCAGATGTAAGCTTTACGGCTCAGTAGGTCAACAACACCAGTAAAGTCATCTTCAATACCGATCGGTAAAACCATGACTAACGGGTTCGCCGCAAGTACGTCTTGAGTTTGCTTAACAACACGGTAGAAGTCAGCACCCATACGGTCTAGTTTGTTCACGAAAATAATACGTGCAACTTCAGATTCGTTCGCATAACGCCAGTTAGTTTCTGACTGAGGTTCTACCCCACCAGAACCACAGAATACACCGATACCGCCATCAAGCACTTTAAGTGAACGGTATACTTCAACGGTGAAGTCAACGTGTCCAGGAGTGTCAATAACGTTGAAGCGGTGATCGTTCCAGAAACAACTTACTGCAGCAGACTGAATGGTAATACCACGCTCAGCTTCCTGTTCCATGAAGTCAGTGGTAGATTCACCATCATGCACTTCACCAGTTTTGTGGATCTGGCCAGTTAGTTTTAGGATACGCTCAGTTGTGGTAGTTTTACCCGCATCAACGTGAGCAAAGATACCAATATTTCTATATTTTGATAAATCAGCCATTGTTCAACTCTAATCAATTGTTTTTCAAATTCGGCGGGGAGTATACCACTACTGTCGCACAAGGCGAGAGGGTGAACTGTATTTGAGCGATTTATTGCGAAATTTCTTAAAAAAAAACTGACAAATTAAGCCTTAAAGCGACAAATGACTCCAGAACTATCATTTTCGCCCCCTTAAATACCGTATTTAGCCTATTTTCGTAATGTTTAACTCTCCGCTGCCCAATACTGAGCATAGCCGCCCTTATAGCCAACGCAAATTTGTTATCTAACCTAGCAATACCTCAACTTGAAGGGCAAACCAAGAGGCTTATGGTGATATATAACACCGTTAAACCAGCAATAATGCGCATTAGAAGCACTTTACAACCAAATGCAATTCAAAATTCTTATCTCAACATTCTATATAAAATTTTTATCAAGCTAAATTGACCAAGCAAGCACCGATTATGATCCGAAAAGTTAACCCTAAACAGTCCCTTAGGGCTTCATTCAGCGCGACGAATTATCTCAAATTTAGTTGGAAGCCATTGCTAGTTAAATTCGGAATGAACAGATCTGAGCATTCAATTCGCCTTAGCGCTACTTTTTCTGGTCCATCATGGCCTTTAAACTCGCGAAAGGATTACTGGTCGCCAAATCCTGTTTTAGATCACTGCCCGCTTCCACGCTAGAACCGTATTGTGCGGCTTCAGTGTATTTAGAATGCTCATGGTCATGGCAATATAAACATAACAACTCCCAATTTGAGCCATCGTTGGGATTATGAGTATGATCATGATCGATATGGTGAACGGTGAGCTCTCGTAAATTTGAATAAGGAAATTCGCGTGCACATCGTCCACAGACCCATGGGAACAATTTCAGTGCTTTCTCTCGATAACCCTGTTCTAGCTTCGCATAATTATTTGGAATATTGGCCATTTTCTCTCTCCAGCGTTTTTTGAAAATATTATAGCAATCCCCAGCCTCGAACAAACAAAGTCGCGAATTAATAGCTTATCGCTATTCCCAAAATTCAAAACTTAAACCACAATTAAAAATATCAATAAATTAGGAGGCTCAATGCCATTCGCTGTAACTCGTATTCAATGTAATCGCTGTGATTGCTGCACCCACTCAAAGGAAGTCAATGCTTGGCGAGTTTATTTACATCATGGTTTAGCGATACCTCTGCGAAAAACCCTAGGCTGGTGCCAACAGTGCAATCATTTAGTAAACGCCGAAAAGTTTCGAGATATTGATGCCATCGTTGAAGACATGGCGAGCCTGGTGCAGCAAGTCTCTATCTTAGAACAAACGCTAAAGACCAATTATTGGCAACGTCTCTTTAATAGGAAGTTACGTCAAACCAGAAGAAACCGTGTTGAAATGCTACTCACCCTAGCCGCCGAACTGGACATGTCAAAACAACACGCCTATCGAGCTAAATGTGAAAATTGTGGATCTTTAGATCTCAACACAATCTCTTCGTCAATCAATATTACAAAGCATTATTGGCTTCACCATGATGAGCCAGCCATTGCGACTGGACTTATCCACCCAGCTTGTGGCGGAGAGTTTATTGCGACCCCAGCGTTTACGTCTCGACTAAGCATCAACTCCCCCCACAAAATCAGCAATAAGCAGTCAGGTATTGGATTCGTTTAACAAGCTCAAAGCCAGGCTGCTTCTACTCAGTTTTAGCAATTTAACAGGACAATAACTGATTCACCTGCTGAGCTCTTTCATACCAACTCTCGGAGCGTACATACATCCGCTGAAAAGAGGTACGTCGGCGCTGCAAAGCCATTGGCGTTTGTAAGCTATCTTCCAGTGCTCGCACAATTTGATGGACCTCCTTCGCTTGAGTCACCATCCCCAAGTAGGGCTTAAGTGCCGGGAAAGGCGTACTCACTATCGGCCGACCCGCCGCTAAATATTCACGCAATTTAAGCGGATCACAAGCAGCAATTTGCTTACAGTTGCGAAAGGGTAACCAAGAAACCTGCCAATGCTGGACATAACATGGCAACTGCTCATGTGGCACCGCTGCATGCACTTCAATATTGGGGAGCGCTTTAAAGGCCGATATATCGGTTTGCACATCGCCAATAAAGATGAAACGCCACTGTGGTAGGGCCTTGGCAACTTTTACAATCAGCTGTATATCTAACCAAGCTGCGATACTGCCATAAAATCCGGCAACCGGGCGCGCTTCTTTAACGAGCGCGGGTGCAGGGTTGGATGGATGGACAAATAATTGATAATCCACGCCGTGGGCCAACATTCTCGTTTTTGCAGCAAACTTAGCGTCTTTTGAAAATTTGGCTCTGAGCATTTCGCTAGCCACCAATACATGATCCGCTTTAGCGACTAACTGTTGTTCGCAGCGACTCACATGCTGATGGTCAACCCCAGCTAAGGCGCTAAAGTCATCGCCACAATAATAAATAACTTGCTGCTCATTTAAGTGACCTAAGAGATCGACGGCAGTAGGCAGGGCCAGCCAAAGGTCGGGATGCTTGATCCCGATCCGCCTCACTTGCCGAGCGACCTGCGCCTTTAATAAGCAGCGGTTAATCCAACGAAACAAAGTTGAACGAGGCGCCGGAAAAGCAATTGGCGACATCACATGAATGTTGGACGGTTTAGCGGCCCCCGTTGCAGCCTTGCCAAGCTGGCCCTGATGCTGAGAATAACGATTCCCCAGCATCGATTTAGCCTTCTCGAACAATCGTTTTAGATCTCGCCAGCTTAAACGAGGGCGACGTAAACCAATAGAATTAATCCACAAAATACGATGGTCTTTGGCCAGCTCCGTGATCACATGCTGACTGCTGCTTGGATGACGCTGCCAGTCTTCACCAAATACAATAAGGTCGCGTTTCATGATGAGTACTCCTCTAATGATTTAATCACTTTGGCAGGTACCCCTGCCGCAAGCACATTCGCTGGCAAACTCTTGGTCACCACACTCCCTGCTGCAACCACGGTACCGCGGCCAATACTCACCCCCGCCATGACCGAAACACCAGTGGCGAGCCAAACATCATCTTCCAAGATCACGTCGCCAACTTGACTGGCCTCTTCAGCCAAACCCTGAGCCCGCTTTTTAGCATTAAGCGGATGGCCCGGATAGCCCGCGATAAAACAACGTCCAGCAATCCGCACGTTATTACCCAAGCTCACAACTCTTCCAACCGCAATGGTGGTTTGCCATCCCACATCCACATTGTTAGCAATGATGAGTTGCGGCGTTTGTCCTGCGGTGCAACGCCCACTAAAGGTGCTGGCTCCCGAGATCCGACAATGATTGCCCAAACTCACCTGCAAACCTTCACTGAGCAGCGGCATTCCGCCATATAGATACAGCGCTCGAGACGGCCCCTGCGTTTTACTTCTAAATAGTGGTGTCCACCAACACACTCGAACACAAGCCTGCAACAGCGCGCTTAAGCTGGTATGCAGACGATATAAACCGCTAAATAGCAATGGCACTTTAGGCAATTGAAATAAACGGAAAGCCTTTAAGACTCGAAATAGCTGCCTCGCAACTGGCGATTCCCCTTGCTTGAGCCAAAGCTTGGTGCGTTGTATATAAGTCGTTGTCATGCTGTTTTCCCCATCGGCAATATTGCATTTTGCGTTTCTATAGATGGTTATTGCAGCTACCATGCCAAAAAAATAAAACCTTTAGATACAGATGTTTATATGATTATTCTAGTGATTTTTGCAAAATGAAAATCCTCCTTTAAAGACCCGCGGAATTAGGCGGATGGGAGCACAAACCAGCGAGATCTCGCTCATCCCAAGCTTGCAAACCATCAGCAAAACGCGCTCAGGCGATAAAAATGTAGAATTCAATAACGAACATCAGCCACAAGAGGTCAAGAGCTCCTAATCACAAACCAAAGTCCTTGCACGTAGGCTTATTAGACGGGTACTGGCCACAAATAACCAGAATAAGGCCAAATGAGGTAGCAGGTAAAACCATAGTGAGCCCGCGACAAATGGCAATAACACGAATACAACTAAAGGAGGTATAAAGCTAAACAATAAACAAGCTAAGGGATAAGCGAGCGGCTGTAAGCGTAAACTGACCCAAGTGAACAGGATGAATCGCGCGGCAAACACCAAATTGCTAGCAACCACTAGACCCCATACTCCCCAACGGGGGATCAAACAATAATACAGAACCAAGGCAAACACCGCGGCTAATGCATTAATGCGTGGTAACCAAACCGGACTATTCGGTAAATAACATCCGATATCGGTCACCGAGGTCGCAAGTTTAAAACCCAACGCCAGCAGCATTAACGGCAACCAAATCAGTCCCTGCAAATAATCGCTGGGTAAAACCCAGGGTAACAGCGGTGGAGCAAAAATCATGGCTAATAATAGCAAGCTGAAAATAATCAATAGCAAGCGCTGATGAATTTGTAATACTTGTTGCGGCCCATTTTGTTGCTTTAAAACCTTAAAACGACGGGGTAACCACCAACTTTCTACAATACCAAACCCGAGTGCGGTGGCCTCCACCACTTTAATCATAATCGCATAACGGGCTAAGGTCTCACTCCCTAGCCACTCGGCCAGTAATAAGCGATCTAGGCCATGCATCACAAACAGTGATAACGACGCACCAATTAAACACACTTGATAAGTTAGGGTTTGTTTCACCAAAAAAAAGTCTAATTTCAGTTTGAGCTGCGCTCGACAGCAGCCTAGCCCAATCGCTAAACCCAAAGCATTAGCGCAAGCACTGGCGATGAGCACCGAATCGATTCCCCAACCGTGTTTCAATCCCCAGAAGGTGATCAGCACTTGTGCAGCCGTTTGGCAAATAACTAAATAAAAGTAGCTCACGGCGCGCATTTCAATACGCAACCAAATCATCAGAGGCTGCAGTCCAATAGAAAAGGTAATGACTGCTGCAATCAAACACCACTGCGCCGTAACGAGTGTATCAAAAATAGCAAATGGTAGATGAGCCAGCAGGCTCACGGTTAAACAGGCTAATACCAAGCCATAACAGAGGCTGAGTAGTACTGACGACGACAACAAACGTTGACGACCAGCATCATCCTCGCAATCTGGGTAAAAACGAGGCAATGCACCAGCGCTAATTTCCAACAAGGAGCATAAGGAAAAAATCACCACTAAGCTCTCTAACAAACCATACTCAGCCAAGCTCAAATAATGGGTAGTCACTGGTAACATCATCAGACCAGCTCCCTTTTGTAACAACATCAATAAGCCATAGATGCCCATTTCTTGAGTGGACTGTTTCAGCGCAAGCAATTTATTCCACAGCATAGTTGGCCTTCCCCGCTCGAAGACGCAACAACCACAAAGCCCATTCTCGCTTATGCCATTTGATATAACTGGCAACAAAATAATCTTTAGCCATTGGCTCAAAGGCGTTCATCAAGCGGTATTTATCGATCAAATGGCGGGTGAAGCGCCAGTAACACAGCAAATCACTCCAACTCACGTCGGTGCGCAGCTGTAAAAAAGCATGCCGACAGAGCATTTGTAAACAGAGCGGCGCAGCCACCGTAGTTAAGTTGGCCAGTTCGATCCGCTGCATAAAATCAGCAATGGAGCACATTCGCGCGTGCAACCTTTGTTTATCGGCACCCGGCTTGCGGCAGATCCCTTGAGGGTTATGTCGATAGTGGTAATGAGGCTGCTCAACATGACACACCTTGGTGGCTAATATTTCCGCCATATAAGAAAATATTTCATCTTCAAACCACTCTCCTACCGGAAATTCAAGCGCGTGTTGTAATACAAACTGACGCTTAAATAGCTTATTGCACACTGAAGTATTTTCAATAATTTCACGATGCTGGTACTGCTCTACATGTTGCTCAGAAAACTTAGTAAAACCACAGCTCACCCAGTCTGCATCCTGAGCCAAAGCCTGCTGTAATAAATCTGCATACATTGCTTTGGCAACAAAGTCATCGCTATCGACAAAAGCCAAATAACGACCTTGGGCATGTTTGATCCCAATATTTCTTGCTTGTGCCAATCCAACATTGCTTTTTAAATTAAGCAAGGTGATCGCCAATGAACTTTGCGCACTAAACTTTCGAACCAACTGATAGGAATCGTCAGGTGAGGCGTCAATCACCACTATCACTTCTATAGATTGGAGGATTTGTTCACTTAAACTATTTAAACATTGCCACAAATAAGCTTCGGTATTAAACACCGGAACAATCACCGATACCATCGGCGCAGAGCTGGTAAGTACTGGCATTATTTCACTCCCTGAGGCATAAATTGCGCAAGTTGTAAGCTATCGACAAAGTGCTGTTTTGCTTCGCGACTTTTCACCCAGTAACTCAGCAAAGCAATCCTCAAAGCAGAGCCTCGAAATTTTAAATAACGATTCACTTTGTAATCTTGCGGTATCGAAATACACAAACTCAGCAGCTTGTACTTCTCTACCAAATGGTCAATAAAACTGAAAAATCCCACCAGGTCGATCGCCGATATCTTATAGTACAAGGCACTGAGGGCATGGTTGGCTAAGCAACGCAGCAAATCCTCTGCGTGGCCGGCTATCGCCCCACGCCGCTCCATGTCGGCTAGAAATCTAGCCAACATCAACTGCTTATCATAAAGGTTAAAACGGCCATGGTTATCACCTCGGCACAAGCCTTGAGGACTCATCCGATAGTTATAGAGTGCTTGCTTCACCTGAGCGATATGCTCAGTGGCAAAGCGCGCGGTATATGCGAAGGGCTCATCTTCAAAAATTACATTGCTATAAAAGTTAATCTGTTTTGAAACAAGGTAAGCTCGTCGAAATAACTTATTAGTGACATAGGTATCGTCATAATATTCTTGGGTCGGTAATAGCTGGTAAAAGGTGTGGTTATCATTCACCTCAAAGCTGCGCATCTGGCAACTGACCACATCAGCCTGACTTTGCAAAGCCTTACAGAACATCAGTTCAAACATATTGGCCTCAACATAGTCGTCGCTATCGACAAAACCAATGAATTCACCTTGGGCTGATTGCATGGCAATATTTCGCGCCATCGATACCCCCACATTTTGCTCTAATACAATCTTTCGAAAGCGTTCTGGATACGCTAAGCAAAATTCACCAGCAATCGCGGCACAGTTATCTGGCGAGCCATCGATAACCACTATTACCTCAATGTGCGCCAAGCTTTGGTTGGCTAACGAGCTAAGACAGGTCGCCAAGTATTGTTCTGATTTATAGACAGGGACAATAATCGATACGTTATACATAAGCCTATCCTCTTTACCGCAGCGCCACCTTGCCCAGTCACTGCAGAAATAATCAACGGGTCATAACAAGGAATAGAGCAAAAGCCGGACCAATAACGTATTAGGCATTTAATTCAGTGAGTTAGGTTAGATAAATGTAGTCATAGGATTTGTCTCTAGCTGGATTTTGCATTCTGCAAAGCTTGTCTAAGTAATTGCGCCATGGCCACCACCAAGCCAGTGAAAATATACACAGGCCAGGTAAACCCTTGGGTTAAGAAAGTACCCGATACAATAGTGCCCAACAATCCGGCCAATACTCCTTCAGCACAAGCCTGCAAACCCAAGTTTCGCGGCTCAATACAGGCACTCAATTGCTGCAGATTACGCTGCGCCAAACGGCAGATCTTAAGGATGAGCGTACAAAAAACCGCAAATCCCAAGAAGCCCGTTTCGGCCAATACGCCAAACCAAGTGCTATGAACCGCATGATTTTTACCGTCCCAGTGATTTGAAAAGAAGTAATAATTAGCATAAAAATTATCAATCCCCACACCAGTGATCGGATTATACAGCGCCATCTTAAAGGCTGCTTGCCAGGCATAGATCCGCCCCATTGACGATTCATCAATCCCCGACTCCGCCGCGCCACCAGAACTTCGCTCAGACACCCCCGCCAATACAAATAAAATTGCCATCGCACATCCCCCCAAACACAGCAGCAACAGCTTATTCTTCACTCTACGCCAAGCAAATACAGCACTAATGGTTGCGATCCCCAGCAAGCCGCCACGACTCTGGGTGGCCAAGATTGCCATGATGAGCGCCAGCATGCTGGCAATAGCCAATAGCCGTAGCAGCCAATTTCCACGTTTTAAACTGAAAGCCATGGCAAAACCTAAAGGAAACAACAGCGTTAAGGCTAAATCATTGGGATCTCCCAGCACCGAGCCCATTGAGCGACCAATGGTAACGCGAGTCCCCTCCACCATTTCGATACCCGCGGCGGCATTTTGCAAAGCAACTATCGAGATCAACAAACCACAGCAGAAGAAGGCAATAGCCGCTTTGACGATGTCTTCAGGTCGACGTAACAACCAAGCAATCGCCACCGTCATCAAACCGATTTTACTAAAGACCCCATTAAAATAGGCCATCGCAACGGGTCGGCTACTGGCAAAAATAACCCCAATGGCACACAACAGTATAAAGGCTAATAACCAGCTCAATTCGCGACTCCAATAGATTTGCAATTTGCGAGACAAAGCTAAATGCCAAGCTAAACTGGCCAAAGAAGCAAGCGCTAAAAGCTGCGGAATGCGTAATGCGTAGAGCGCAGGAAAAGCCTCATGTAAGCGGAAAAAAGAGAAACAAACGAAGCCCAACACGACCCAAAATGGCTGGCGAATGACCACTACCACCGCCACAGGAATCAAAGATAATATTATGGGGATCAGTGGGTTAGAAAATTTTATCCATACCAAGCCCAGTAATAGGCAAACCATGCAACCAAGCAATAACTGGCTCACATGACGAGGACACGGGGTACGGCTTGGAGACTCTGAAAACATCACACTTCTCTCTATGGCATAAGTCATGCTTATACCAAGCTATAAGCAAACTCAGTACCAAGGACAACAACATGCCTTCAGCTAAGCACTTTGTTCAAGCCAATTTCGCGCAGCCTATATGTTCGGTGATCATTCCCAGCTACAACTGCTTAACCTATTTAAAACAGGCGCTCATCAGTGTTCAACTGCAAGCCATTGCAGATCTCGAGATCATCGTAGTGGATGACAACTCTAACGACGGCACCTGGCAGTGGTTGCAAAGCCAGCAAGCGACGCTCAGCAACTTAGTCTGTATTAAACAGCAGGGCAATGGCCCCGCTCATGCCAGAAACGTGGCCATTGATGCGGCGAAAGCACCACTAATTGCCTTTCTTGACGCGGATGATTGGTGGTTAGAAGGCAAGTTGCAACGTCAAATTGCTTTTCATCAGGCGCATCCAGAGTTAAGTTTTAGCTTTACCGATTATCGCCACATAGGGCCCAAAGGAGAAGACCGTGGCACCTGTTTCGAATTTTGGCCAAATTACCAAGATCAACGACAACAAACGCTAGGCTATCGCATTAAGAACGATGCCGCCGCAAGCCTATTTGCTGAGAATGTGGTGGGAACCTCCACGGTGATGGCCTCACGCTCAGCCTTACGCCGCTGTTTCGCTTTTGATGAACATTTACCTTCAGCCGAAGATTGGGATCTATGGTTAAAATTAGCCTTACATGGTCCAGTCGCGGTCAGTAATCACTGCGATTGCCATTACCTAATGCGCGATGGTTCAGAAAGTAGTAAAAGTGAGCAGCGCTTAAAAGCAATGAACATCATTTACCAACGTTATGCGGCCAACTTTGCAAGCAATACCCTTTCTGTTTTAAGTCAAGCCAAAGCGCGGATTGCCACCGCTGAAGCCGAACTTTATAACGATGAACAACAACGACTACTGGCCATCGGCGCTCGACTCAAGGCGCTCTATTATTCACCCAGCAAACGCCATTTGTTTGAAACGCTAGCCGATACCCGTAACTTGCTACTGATACGCTAACAAAATCGCAAACCTAATGGCAGCGTTACGCTCATCGTAAGCATCTAAATCTGCCCAAGAGGACAGTCAACAAAGCTGAACAGACAGAACCTCGCGGCACGCATTCGAAATAATGAGTCAAGCGATAAGCAGCCAAATTCTCACTGGTGATTTGCTCTGGCATCATTGGGAGCGGTTAAGCGACTCGGCCCCCAATGAGAAGAGCTGCTTGCCTGCAACTTCCAGCGGCGTTTAACCAGCTGCTTACGCATAAAAAATTGTAAGTAACCGTGACCAAACACTGCCACCTTTTGATGCTCTTCGGCTAAACATATGACCAACTCAGCGGCCAAACAAGCGCGCTGTTTCGCTTCGCTATAAGATTCGAAAGGCCCCTTCAACCCTATCGTCCATAACAAGCGGTTTAGATAAAGCCAATAATTTGCTTTGATTGTAAACGGCAGTTTATAGCGAGGAATTTCCATTTCCCTTAAGAGTTTATAGGTTTTGGGAGGTTGGTCTGTACAACGAATCGCCGATTCCACGGCTCGTTTAAGATCACTACCAACCACATAATGCGACTCAAGCTGTGACTTTAGCTGTTGTGGCGGCAGACTATCAACCAGCAATCCTGAGTGATGGTATTTTCTCACCCAAGCCACAAAGCCAGCCGCAGAGAGTTTCGGGTAAACTGCAGCGCTGGGTTTTCCATGACGAACCAATACTATTTCCAAGATTTAGCCTAATAAAGTTAACAGCAAGACCAATGACCAGAGCAAGGCCTTCCTTCAATGATGTTTAATTCGAATCAGTCACAGTTTTTAAGACTCAACTTTTCACACAAGCGATCCGCGAGACGGTGAGTCGCAATATTTCTTTCGATAATGGCAGAAGAAAGTTGCCCCTTGGCAACCACAGTCAACCAATCGTCGACCATCGCAGCAAAACCTTTACTCTCAAGCATTGGCACCCAGTCCTTTTGCATCAGTTTAGTCTCGATATTGTTTTGCCAATACTTGCCTTCGGTAAAGGAATTAAATTCGAATGCGCGATCTTCATAACAAGCGGTCAGCCGTTCCGAAGTTTGACCAAATTGGCGATTCATCGAAGCATGGAATAAACACGCCCCAGTTTGCCATTGCACATCAATCCGAGCTAACTGCTCGCCCTGCATTTGCCAAGTCAGATAGACATCATCCAGATCAGCCTTGGCGGCAAGGTTGACACTATCAAGCGGGTGAATGAAATCATCAAAAATGAAGCTGCGGATCTCGCCCGGTAGGTGATGACGATTTTTTTCCCAACGCAAGGCCTGCAAACTGCCAATATTAGCTTGAGCGAGTTCCGGAATATATTGGTTAAACAAAGGAACATGACGCCGATTAAACCCCAAATAAAGTGGCAGTCTCTTTTGGGCTGCTAGCTCATAGAGCTGTTCCACTTCGATGGCACTGTCACTCAATGGCTTATCAACGAAGGTTGGAATGCCCTGTTTTAAAAAAAAAGTCGCGATTTGAGCATGTGCCGGAGTCGCGGCATGGATCATTACCGCATCGACCTGAAAACGAGGCAACTCTCGATAATCCTGACAATACTCCGCCACCCGAAAGGTTTTTGACAACTGTTTGAGCGTGTCTGTATTACGGGTGCAGAATACTAAATCAAGCTTGGCTAATTGAGTTATAAACGGTAGGTAGGCTTTCTGGGCGATATCACCCAAACCAATCATCGCAACTTTCATGTTTATCCCTTTTAATCATTAACGCCAGAATTGACTAAGCGCGTCTTATTAAAAAGGAATTATGGTAACCGATAATTACAATCAAAGACACTCGCTATTTACCTGAATTTAAACAAAAAATAATCTGTTAGATGATTTTGAATAACATCCCTTGGCCGCCGTCAAGCCCCCACATGGCATCCAAAAAGAAAATAAATTGATGCGCCACAAATAGGTCCATACCGGTCACTAACGCGGCAAAGGCAAAGCTACAAAGAAGCAAAGAAGCAAAGAAGCAAAGAAGCAAAGAAGCAAAGAAGCAAAACATAGCCTTAAATAAACGGAGATGATACTCACGATTTATGGTAACACTTTGTAAGTTATCGTAACAATCACAGCCCCCTCACACTTCAACAAAGCCGCACCCTTTAACTAATTACTCGCACCATATTGTAAACACTTACCTCTTTTCGCCAGATATAGTCGAGCAAAACTAAAAACATAAACTCGACTGAATAGGACAAGTTATGAAACTCTGTGCACGCAAAATAATACACTTATGTGCCGCCTTACTCATCGCCATATTAATGGCAGGATGTAATGATGATCACTCGCAAACATTTCCTTACCAAGGTGTCGCACTACAAGAAACCCAATATGGTTTTGTGGAAGGTTTCGAAAGCCAAGAAAATAACACCATTGGCTGGCTAGGGCTCCCTTACGCTCAGCCCCCCATCGGTGAATTGCGCTGGAAAGCTCCGCAAAGCCCTGAAGCATGGCATGGCACTTTGCAGGCAAAAGCATTTAAAGATGGGTCAATACAAGGAGATAACTCCGAGAATGCGACAGGCAGTGAAGATAGCCTGTACCTGAATATTTGGCGTCCCAACACGGCAGACAAAGACTTACCAGTGTTGCTGTTTGTCCATGGCGGCGGCAATCGAAGCGGATCACCAAAAGAGTTTATTGGTGACAAGTTAGCTGAAGCGACAAACAGTATCGTGATATCAATCGATTATCGCTTAGGGGCCATAGGCTGGTTTAGACATCCGGCGTTAAAAAGTGGCGATCTGGCGAGTGATTCTGGCAACTTTGGTCTGCTTGATATTATTCAATCGCTGAAATGGGTGAATCAAAACATCAGTAGCTTCGGGGGCGATCCCGGTAACGTGACCCTAGCCGGTCAATCTGCTGGTGCGAGAGATACACTGGCACTGATGATCTCGCCCCTTGCCAGTGGATTATTCCATAAAATATTGGCACTCAGTGGCGGCATGACCACTTCCGAGACAAGTGCTGGTGACGCTATCGCACAACAAGCCGTGATCCAGCTAGTCATCAATAATGGCGAGGCAGATAACCAAGCAGATGCCATGATCTGGATAACTCAACACGAAGATTTTGCCGCTTACTTAAGAGCGCAAGAAGCAGATAAATTTCTCGCTTTATATGGCCCAGCACCGATCAAAATGGCACCTTTCCCACACTTGTTTAAAGATGGCTATGTACTCCCTGCTGAGGGTTTTGAAGTACTTAAAACCGGTCACTACAACAAAGTTCCGGTGATGCTGGGCAGCGCGCAACAAGAATTTGCTATTTTTGCGCTAACCGATCCTGAATTTGCCCCATTACTTAGAGGATCGCAAGATCCCGATTTACTGGACTCTTATGGCACCGCAATGCATTACGGCAGCAACATCTACGCGGCATTCAATGTGGAAAATGTGGCCGACCAACTGGTAGGGAATCCAGACCAGCCTCCGGTATTTGGTTACCGTTTTGCTTGGGGCACAAGGTCTGGCGTGGTGAAATCACCAGCAGACACGCTTGGTTTATCCGCGACTCACGGCGCTGACATGGACTTTATAACGGGTCAATGGAGTAGTGGTATGAATCAGTGGTTCAATGGCGCGTTCTATTTCGACGAAAACCAACCAGGACGTGATGCTCTAAGCGCTGCAATGATGGCATATATAGGCAACTTCCTGCATACCGACTCGCCGAATGGTGAAGACCTCACAGAGTGGCAAGCTTATAGCGTGCAGCATCAAATCATGCGTTTAGATGCAGATCTTGGCACTTCGATCATCGCAATGTCTGATGCTGTCTACAACAAAAATCAAGTTGATGCAGAAATGCAAACGGACTTAGCTTCCGATGAGTATCATTATTATATCGATAAGATTATTTCCGGATGTTTCTTCTGGGATCTTTGGATGGAGTAAACTTAAGCCGTATCCGCTATCGCAGTCAGCGAAAATTCAGCTGACTGTTGCGGGGCCAAAACTGACAGCATACACATCCGCCATTCACTTCGCCTATAGATAGTTTGCTGCGATCAGACTCATCTTCTTAAAATCATGTCCCTACTCAGGGCTCGCACCTAGTTGTGGCACTCACTTAATCACGATTTAACAGTTTAACCAGCGCCAGCTTAAATAAACTGAATGTTAATACGCTTCACGCGCTTTCAGCTCGCTAAAATCACTCATGATCCATTTTTTATAACCACGCCGACATCTTAAGCGTTGATACCATTGTGTCACTTTGGGCGGGAGCGTTATCTCTAATCCTTGGGATGTTAAGCGATAAAGAATAGAGCCAACACAAATGTCGCCAAGTGAAAGCGATGAACCAGCTAAATACGGACTCTCATTGAGCCTTTGCTCAAGAATATTTAAACATGCCTCGCATTTTTGTAATTGATGATTAACCTCCACCATATTCCGTTGGTTTACTGGCATTCGATAATACCCCCAAAATGTTCCCATAAACGCGGGCTGGAAAAGTACCTGTGACCAGTCCATCCAGCGCTCGTATAAAGAACACTGATAAGGATCTTGAGAATGCCATTGAGGATAACCGTAACTCGCGGCCAAATACCGCAAAATACTGTGTGATTCCCAAATCACTTTATCACCATCAATCAGGACAGGAACTTTCTTCATCGGATTTAGTTTTGAAAATTCAGCGGCATCTAATCCACCAAATCGCCCCCCTAATTCAATATGCTGATAAGAATTGCCTAGCTCTTCAAGAAACCACAAAACTTTTTGAACATTAAATGATGTCGTTCTTCCGTAAATTTTCACCTAACCATCCATTAAAAAGAAGACCATAAGTAGATCTCTATCATCCAAAATCAGAGTCGATATAACGACGACATCCCCAATTCAAAGGAAACTAATCAAGATCCACTGACCCCTCTTAACTCACCATTTAAACTGCGCAGCGGTAGAGCTTGGCATGTTCTAGCAGAGACTCACCCGCTAAGCCAATAGCAACATCTTCGGCTTACAGCATTTCCTCAGGATTACCGTAAACGTAAACCAGACATACTTCGCGAGTGTCTTTACAAACAGCTTGAATTTCTAGTCTACGATAACCATCTGGCTGATGAACCCGCTCAAATCACTCCATTTCCGCCAAGGCTTAGTGGCTCGCTGTTTGCTGTCGCGCCACAAGTACATAGATGTTGACCAAGGGAGGCTCAGAGCGACTTCGACACTCACTAGATTGTAACCACAATGAATCGTCAGAGCATCGACCAGCTGCAAGTCTGAAGGTTTAATACCTTCACCCGAGAATAAGGACTTAACGGCTACTTAAGGCGAGAGCCCCTGATGCGCCGACTAAAATACCACCACTAATTCGATTCACTACATTTAATCTTGCTTTTCCTGCACGCAAAACCTTATTTGCAGAGAAGGCATATAACATCACCATCGTAAAATCTAATAATGCCATAGTAGGACACATAATAGCCATTTGCGAAAACACTGGCTGAGTAGTATCAATAAATTGAGGAAAAAAGGCAGTAAAAAACACGATCGCTTTGGGATTGCCAGCTGCCACCATAAAACCCGACACGTAGAGTTTAGAATTTGAAACGTTTTCTAAATGATCATCCCTTTTGAACTTACTTTCTGAAGCAAACAACATCTTCACCCCCATATAAAACAGGGTTGCCGCGCCCAACCACTTAATCACATCAAAGGCCGCTTCAGAATTAGCAATAATTACTCCCAAACCAATCGAAACCAAAATCATTTGAATGAAATTAGCGCTAATATCCCCAAGGGCGGTAAATATGGTTCTTCTCACACCGTAATTAATGGAATGAACGATACCAAGAAAAACACTTGGGCCCGGTGTCGCTGTCAGCACCAACGATGCAGCAACATATGCGAACCAAACATCAACACTCATAAAACATCCCGACTTCATTTTGCTTACATCTCTGAGATGGTAACTCATTTAATGAAGTGAAGCACGAGCACTATACGAGAGTGCTTAAGTTCACGACGACTGTGTCAATGGTGTTCGGCCTCGATTGCAGTGAACAGACAAGGCTAAAGCGATTCGATCAAAAACCAATCTCGACTAGACTCGCACGCATTGCTTCACCGGAACACTGCAATGCAGCCAGTTCATCGTCCACAACAAGAAGCTCAATGCCTTTTTCCACACCTCTAGTCCCAATGCAAACCGATAAACTTAAGGCCACATGACTCAAGCCATATTACCGTTTAAATGAACCGATATTGGTCATACGGTTTTACTATTGTCTAATATAGCTTCCACTAAGGAGTAATCACCACGCCAATGACTAAGTTGGTGTATTCTTTACCTTCAATAATTTTATAAACGGCTTGTTTTACCTCTAGAGCCAACCGCTTTATATGCTCAGATCATAGTCAAGCCCAAACACCTCTTGATTGAGCAAGGCTAAACCCAATATTCACCTTAGACCAAGCCGACACTTTAGAGTCACCATCCAGGCTCCGCCTGATTCATCATCTGTACAATCTCAAGTAGGTTTTTATCTGCGAGTGAGGTTTTAATCTGCGAGTGATAAACCCCTTGCAGCAACAGTAAAGTTTTATCTTCTTTCATTGAATAATGAAGAGGCAGGTCTGAGCCCAAGAAATAGATCCAACTTGAATTTTTAACCGATGCTTGGCCAACAACCATGATCAAAAGACTTTGATTTTAAGTGTCAGTAAATTTTACACCACGCTCACTAAAATGTAATACTATATACATAAAGCATTGTTTTTAAAGTATTTAAAATATTGGCCTCATATTTGCATTTACTGGAATCATATAAAACTCCTAAATGAACCAATAGATGAGCAACATGAATAAATTTAAATTAACTTGTATCGCATTAGGCTTAGGTTTTTCAAGCATTTCAGCAAACGCAGTTCTAATTACAGATTGGGATTACCTAAACGATGCTGGCTTCGGCACTGATTATACTTCAGAAGCTGGCGACGCAACAGGTGTGACTGCAACGGGTGCTACTTTAGACCAATTTGACCCACTTTTTAGTGGTGAACTCCCTAAAACATTGTCTTGGGGTCAACCTTATAAAGCGGTGAACCCAAACGAATTGCAAAGCTCTTTAGCAATTGATGATTCTAAAACTGGTTCAGTAACCACCAGTGTTGTAGATGGTGTTGGTGCCTTAGCGTTCTCTGAAGGTACAGGTTTAACCCATGAAAACTGGGGGGTAACGGGTGATACTTTAGTATCGGCAACTTTATTCGACGGTTTGTTTTTAGCCCCAACCGCGCCAGTGTCATTGCCTCCTACAGCTGCACCAGCTCTCCAATTTCAAATTCAATTTGAAGAAACCTACAACCACCCTACTGGCGGCACATGTGAATATGGCGGTACTCTAGACGGTGAAGTTGGTATCAACCAATCTGGTTGTGCCGATTTATTCACCATTATATTAGATGATGATGTTTCTTTCACTCAAGATGGTGATGCTATTTTCTTAAGTAATAGCTTCGTTATCCCAGCAGACGGCTTAGACGACTACGAATATACCTTAACAACTCGTTTGTTAGGTCTAACATTCGTTGAAAATGTAGATTGTCCAGAAGGTAAAACCTGTATCGGTTTCTTAACTGAAGAAGATAATACCAATACCCTTGAAGCTGCATTTGCTATCTCAGCTAGAGAAGTGACAGAGCCAGGTACTTTAGCTATCTTTGGTTTAGGTTTATTAGGTTTGGCTGGCTTACGCCGCCGTGCTTAAGACCGAATAAAAATGATGCGAAGAATTTAGCATCATTGCTTAAGATGAAAAGCGCAGCCCCCTGTACTGCGCTTTTTTTTCAAATTTTATATGTAGAAGCTTTATTCGAAGCCAGTGGGCTGCTTTCGACAGCAGCTGTTTGGCTCTGATGTTTATCAAGTAAGCCAAGACGAGAAAAGTTCGACGCAACTAAAAGTAATACTCGAGTCCCAGTGATAAGTAACTGTCTTTGCTCATGTAGAAAATCGGCTCAGTGGGTGACATGGCCGATAACCAGAACCCTTCTGCCACCCAACGAAAATGATGACTCACCCGACCTGACGCGGTTAATTGATATAGCTGCGAGTTTTTTTTAAGATCAAACAGGCCCGACAACAATAACTCCGTGTCACTCACATCGTTTGCCTGCCATCGAAGCCCTACAAACAAATCGTTATTATAAAGCGTTGGAGGTGCCAAAGAATCCCGATTATCCCAAGTATACTCGGCAATCAATCCTAATTGTCCCGGGCTAAATTCAAAGCCATATAGGGAATACTCCCCCCCAGTGACCAGCGTCAGATAATTTTTTCCTTCCCCATGTTTGGCAACACTTTCCCATTTCCACAGCAGATCATCTTTGGTCCACTGCAGGTCTAATCCGAGCTGAGTAATACTGGCGTAAGACTGCAGTAGCTGAGCACCGTCATCGAGCAACATAGGCTCTCGGCTATTCCCATTGAATAAGCTAATCCCAAGATCTAGCTCATCTCGCCAAAATGCCACTCTGGCCGCCAAATCAAGATTACGCTTACCGTCAGAATAAACAATCTCTTCACCCACTGGCTTCCCCGGAGACAAACGTTGCTGCGGTTCGCGAAATGGTCTCGCTTGATGAAACGGCAACAACAATAGCTGCGCTTCCCCCCACCGAGGCCAATACTGAAAGTGCAGCATCGGCTGACCAATCTTCTCGTCGTTACCTAACGCTATCCGCCCGTCATACTGATTTACGATATTGATTGGCTGATAGACTTCGGTAACCCCCCAGTAAACGGTATCAATACCGACCGTCACCGAATAACGCTGCGCATTATAAGCAATGTTCGCCTCACGCCAGTTCCCAAAAATCATATCAGCTTGTGGCTCATACCGTGAATAAGGTGCCAGCAGAACATTCCAGCCATCGTCATTCCACCACTTCAACTTAGGCGCTAAGGTAATTTGCGGATTAAAGCGATGGCAACACTGTTCTGCTGATAGCGGCGCTTCTGCGTATACTTCGCCTGCCAGACCCGCATAGCCTTCCAGCATCATCTCTGCCGAGACATCCCCGACATAAAAGGCCATCAATACACAAGCCAGACACCTCATGCTTTTAACCATCATCAATTATGCCTGTAAGCCCGCTGCAACTGTCTGGGGTCGAACTGACTTTCAGGGAGCGTTAATCCCAAGCGATAGTCCTGCCAGGTAAGCTCGGTGGTGCGTTTCGAAATTAAGTTCTCCATAAAGGCAATATGTGGACGCCAGTAGCGATCTTCATATTGCTTATACTCTCTCAGAGAAAGCTTCTTAAGTGGTGTTCCTTTGCGATCGAAATATTCAATCTTGCGTGGCTGGTAAATGGACTGATCGATCCAGGCAATCAATTTAGAGTAACCGGAATTCACATATTGTGGATAACAGGCCAGCAACCAGTAACGATGCTCACCTTGCACTGTTTCACCCACCAGTTGATAGCGATATTTATCCAACTCCCACGAACTCATATCTTCATAAGCAAATTCACTTCCCATAAATGGGCCGGAGCGATTATTCGACGAAATCCGCTTCACTCGCTTAATGGACGGCAGATACAGCCACTGATCATCCGCTTCAATCGCATGGCTAAAAGTCAGTAAACTGGTCCCGGCTATATCGCGAGGCGCTTTAAAATAGGTAATGATTTTATCACCCTCATCAGCCTGCTCTTTACCTTGCACCGTCAGTTGGCGCTGCACCGCGTCACCATTGGCGGCTGTAATCGTCATTTCAACCGTCGCAGTGTAAGACTGATAACCACTATCTCGATTCACCATCTCGGTTGCGATATCCAAACCAGTGGGTTCTTGGCCAAACGCCAGGCTCGATATCATTAATAGCAGCAGTATGCTTTTTATCATGTTTCCTCCTTGATGCCATATCCCCATATTCAACGTTGAAATATGAACAGGCAGTAAACATACATAAGTTGTTGAAAAACTTAACCTGTACGATCAGACAGGTTTATTCAGACAAGCGGACAGGATAAAAATATAAGCAAAGCAGCTAGCATGATTTTCTCAAATAACTGTTCGTATGTTAGGAGTAGAAACCGAAATGGAAGCTGAACCAATCTTAGAACAAGGATGTACACTCATTCCACATATCGATGATGCACTCGGCCCCGCCGCACAACGTTATTTTGGCGAGGGATATAAAAAAACCCAGTATCGGTGCAACGTCAAATACACCGCCAGCTTCGCCGAAGGGACCATCGCGATTGATTACCGAACCGACTGGTCACAAAAGGAAAAAGTCAGTAGCCGCCCGCCCCACCTGAGTACTATCGATGCGTTTCTGGTTGCGGGTCGAATTGCCTGTGAGCTGCTCAGACGAGAATTCAACTTAAGCGAACAACAGACATCCCAGGCATGGATCCGACACTTGTCCATCAAGGCTGGCAGTGAAGCTTTAGAGGATCTGGTTGCCGTTCCGCTCAGCACCCGGCTGATAAAATCGGTGACCAACAACAACAGTATGTTTGGGGTTCTCAGTCATTTCAAAACAGTCTTAAAAACAATGGAAGTTGAGATCATTATTGACCACCCGCCGGGTATTGACAGCCACACGGTGAATGCGGCTCCCTTAAACGCTGAAGAGTATTTCATCGATGAGTTCCGGGAAAGACACTGCGAACTATACAACAACAGCTTTAATGATAAATCCTGTGCAGTTTCTTGTGAACTCACCCTACAACGACCGGGAAATCAATTCAGCGGTCTGATGGGCCAATATCCGCACGCCCTGATGATTGTGGATTGGCTAACCAGCTTCGCTCAGCTTTCACAATTAGTGATGTATCGTTTAGATAATGTGCAACGAAACCAAACCAATAACCTGTGGATGCGTTCAGTCAAAATCACTGCCCCGTACCCAATTATTCCCCAGCAAAAACATACCCTTACTTTACGAAGTACGCGCAACTCGCTAATCAACAAAAATCACGAACAATGGCGTCTTGCTACCGTTTCTGGCTCTATTGCCAGCCATCCGGAATTCTCACTTAGCGCCAAGCTTTGCCACTCACTTCCCCAAGGAACAATCGCATGAAAATTGCCATATCAGGAACCTATTCAACCGGGAAAACAACCCTAACCGAAGCGCTCGCCATTGCAACTGAGATCCCCAGAACTCAGGCCAGAACGATGCGGGAAATCCTGCCGGATGCAGTTCCAGGAAAGACTCTGGAACAATGTAAACCCTTTGAGTTACTCACCCTTGGTTTAAGCAGACTAACCGAGCGGATGATTAACGAAGAACAGTTTGGTGATCGTTTTTTTTCCGACGGTTCTAGCCTTCACGAATGGGTATATGGTGCCGCCAGATTAGAAACCGGAATTAATCCATCTGAAAGTGACTTGCTGTTAGCCCTAAAACGTATCGCAGGCGCTCCTTATGCCTCACTTCACAAAGGCTATATTGAAGCATTTGGCAATGTCGCCAAACGCCATGCAAAAAAAACCTACAGCCAATTTGTCCATCTACCGATTGAATTTGATTTGGTCGCAGATGGTCACCGACCGGTCTCCGAAGTATTTCGTCAGCTCTCCAATGATCTGTTACTGAATACACTCAAAGAACTGAATATCCCGTACATTGTCGTCGGTGGTGAGCTGCGAGAACGTCTGCTCACCATTGCGCAACACTTTCACCTACCGCTACGCATGGATCCCGATGAGGCGATCGAAACCGCAGTCAATAAAGTCAAGGCGGAAGCGATCGAAATCGAAAATCATCGTCTGTCGGTCCTTGCCACTCAACAAGCTTAACCTTAGGATATAAATCATGATTAATTGGACTAAAAAGCGTGCCTGGCTGGCGATTTTTGCTTGGCTTGCCACCCTGGCGGTAGCCTTTATTGGCCTTGGCAAACTGACACTGAATAACGACTATAAGGTGTTCTTCAGTAAAGATAACCCCGATCTGGTTGCTTTCGAACAGATTGAAGATAAGTACAATAGCAATGACAGCGTATTAGTGGTACTCAGGCCCAAATCTGGCGACATTTTTCAGCCCGATGTACTGCAAACCATCATCGAGCTCACCGAGCAAGGCTGGCAAACCCCCCATTCTTACCGAGTCGACTCCGTTAGCAACTATCAATATACCCGCGCCGTCGATGATGAACTGCTGGTCGAGGATTTCATCTCATCAGATGAACTTCAACAGCAAGCTGTACTGGCGGATAAAAAGCAATATGCATTACAACAACCCGAGTTGCTCAATCGCTACCTCGCAGCCGATGCTAAATCGACAGCAATCAACGTACTGGTTCGGCTTTCAGTCGATGAACAGTCGGAAGAAGTGCGAGAAATAGCCCAATTCTGGCAAGATCTGATTGCTCAAACTCAAGAGCAACACCCAGAGATCGAATTTTACCTGACTGGTCAAGTGATGCAGAATGATGCCTTTGGCGAAGCCTCGCAACGAGACATGGGCAGCCTCGTGCCCATCGCATTATTACTGATCATTCTGGGTACCGGAATCTACCTGCGCAGCATCTGGAATTCTGTCGTAATCACTCTAGCTATCTTATCCTCGATCTTTATAGCGCTTGGCGCAGCTGGCTGGCTGGGCATCGCCATTACCTCACCTTCGGCTTCCGCACCTATCATTATTTTGACCATGGCGGTCGCCGACTGCATCCATTTTCTGCAAGGCTTCAAAAAAGCCCAACTGGACGGCAAGGCAAAACTGGAAGCCATCGCTGATGCAATGGCCAAACACCGATTGCCCATCATACTCACCAGCTTAACAACTGCCGTTGGCTTCCTGTCGATGAACTTCAGTGATTCACCACCGTTTAATGACCTTGGCAACATCACCGCCATGGGCGTTTTTGCCGCTATGCTGCTCACCCTGTACTTCGCCCCAGCCTTACTGGTCGTTCTCCCCTTGCGCAGGCCCCCAGCACATCAGCAACAATGGTTAAGCAAGCCCTTAACAAAACTGGCCCGCTGGACAATCAAAAACCCAGCATTAAAAATTGCAGCGGTGCTGATCTTCAGTTTAGTGATTGCCGCCAACCTGGTCCGCAATAAAATCGACGATACCCTGTTCGAGTACTTCGATGAGAGTTATGCGGTTCGACAAGCCAATGATTTCACCTACGCCAAGCTCACAGGCGTCGCCAGTATTCAATTTGCACTCCGTCCCGAAAGCGGCGAAGCGGTCACCTCACCCAACTTCTTGCAAAAACTGGATGCCTTTGTCACCTCGGCCCGTGATACCGATGGCGTCTATCACGTCCAGTCACTCACCGACATCATGAAACGGCTCAATAGCAGTCTGCATAATGATGATCCCAGTTACTATGTTTTGCCACAGGATCCGCAACTGTCTGCACAAACGCTGCTACTTTACGACATGTCGCTCCCTTACGGACTCAACCTGAGTAATCAGGTCGCATTAGATAAAAAAGAGTTACGGATCATCATCACGGCCAAAAAGATGTCTTCGAATCAACTGGTCGTGCTGGAATCCAATCTAAGAAAACAGCTCTTAGAACATTTTAATGCAAGCAGTATCAGCCCGGGTGTTAGCGCAGACATCATGTTTGCCCATATTGGCTACCGCAATAATATCAGTATGCTCACTGCTTCTGTGGCCGCCTTAGTACTCATTTCCCTGCTGATCGGCATCATGCTGCGTTCGGTCCGACTCGGCCTTATCAGTATCTTACCGAATATTCTTCCCGCCTCGATTGCTTTTGGCGCCTGGGGAATGATGGTTGGAGAAGTTGGCTTGAGTTTATCGGTCATTGCCAGTATGACCTTGGGGATTGTGGTCGACGATACCATTCACCTCCTCTACCGCTACAATACACTCCGCAAGTCGGGATATTCAGAACAAGAAGCGATTCAATCCTCGGTCAAACATACCGGGCTCGCCATCATCGGCACCAGTCTGGTGCTGAGTCTTGGTTTCTTGGTCCTCGCCTGCAGCAGCTTCAAGATGAATGCAGATATGGGACTCATGACCGCCATTACCATCTTAATAGCATTGGTCCTCGATCTGCTGCTGGTCCCTGCAATGCTAAAAATAACCAGCGCTAAAAGCCGGCCAATCGAGTCAAATGAACAGGCAATCGGGCTACCTTTGGGATAATACCGAACTAAAAAGTAAGGGCTCGCTCACCGAGCGGCCCGCTACTTTTGATGACATTGCTTGCAGCACCGATGATTCATTGAGACCAAGCCGCCTCGCCAGCATGCAAGCGACACAAACAATGGAGAAGCATAAAAAATCGACAATAAGAACTATCTAAAGCGTTCAGCGAAAGGCGGGGCGTAGTTTTTCCTTGCAGAAATAATTGAGCAGAATTTGCGTCATTCTGAAAACGGCATACCGCACAGCATCATCAAACATGTTTATCTGGAAAAATAGACTGTCAGGATTCAAGCCACATTAGCAGCAGCTTATTTTATCCGTCGCACCAGCCTTGCTCAATTGCCTTGGCAACCGCATGTGTCCGATTATGGGTACCCAGCTTTTTATAGATGTTCTGCAAATGATACTTTACCGTTCTCTCACTGATATTAAGTAATCGACTGATTTCCCAGTTACTCTTCCCCATTTTTAACCAAGGCAATAACTCCTGTTCTCGCTGAGTCATCAAGCTCGGCTTTGACGCCGCTTCACGCGCCTTATTTTCGCAAATACTCTGGCGTACCATATTAAGATGCGGGCTTAACAGGTAAAGCGCATTTATTTCGTCACTCGATGGTTGCCGCTCACCAAATGACAATAAGAACATGCTGCTCTCTTTCCCTTGACGACCTGAAATAACCAAACGTTTACCATAATCAGGATGAACGATGGGATCCATCAATACCGAAATACTGCGCGAGTGAGTGCGTGCGGCAGAAAATAAGGGATCGCTGGCCAGTGACCGAGCGCTAAAGCAGCGAACAAAATGCTGCTGTGAAAAACCAAAGCAAACGGGCGCACTAGCGCTTTCCTTAGACAATGAACCTAATATACTAAAATCAAAAGATATTTCGTTTTTCAAAGCGCTAAACCAAGCTTGAAAATCTTCATCCTTTTGTACTTCGGTTAACTGGTGTGATAATTCAAACAGTTTCTGCTTATCCATAAGCACTATTGATACCTACCGAGCCGAGTGACTTTAACAAGCTCAAATCTGTATAAGCATCTGAGTCATTGATGCTGGTATGTATACCCGCTCCTAGCTTTGCATTCAAGGCCTTATTGACAAACAAAGTATTATTGAAAATAAATCCATGACTCAAGGCCGCCACTTTAAATGCTAGCGATCCGGGAAAAATCGTTGCATGTCATATCTGTCGCTTACATATTTGAGCGTAGCATGCTCTTTTACCGGACTTTTCTAGGATCTCCTGAACCCAAAATTTCAGCTTATTCAGAGCCAAGTCATCGACATTTTATTGATCTGGAGACAAGCCATTGGCTTGCCCCTTGATGCGAATACCGATGCAATCGCGCCAGTGATCCCTGTAAATAAAATGTCACTATAACAAAACATCCACTTGCTTCATCAACTTGCCATAACCGCCAGCCATCAAGCCCTGGATTTGTCCATCCCTTGCAACAATAAGCTCTACTGAAATCTGACTCAGAGACGCAGGCTGCATGTACTTCCCTTGCTCGATGGTGATTGAAGATTGCTTAAGCCCGAGATAATCATGCAATAGACAAGCTAAAGGTCCCGCTGCCATTCCTGTTGCCGACTCTTCGTTAATCGCAAAGCGCGGCGCGAACATCCGGGTCGTCGCATCTTTAGTGGTGGCTGCAGCATCAGTGGTAAAAACATAATAACCAATAAGCTCAAGCCTCTCGCTAATCTCAGAAATTTTGGCAAAGTCTGGGCTTAGCCGAGCCAGTCTAGCGCCATCTGACACCCCGACCATAGCAAAACTGTTACCCGTATTCACAACCATAGGCTCAATACGCGGATCCAAATCGGCGGCATCCAAGCCCAATGAATCAAGAACGTCCTCAAGCGTCACCCCCTTAGGGTTCCAATCCCGATGGTTCAGATAAGTGGGTGCCACCTGTTCCATATAGGCAGCCCCATTTTTGATCATAATCTTACGCGAACCATCCACAGTTTCTTTACTCGACTCTCCTTGCGTAATCCTGCCTGTTTCAGCTAAGTAAGAAAATGTTGCGATAGTTGCATGACCACAATGAGCAATACGGCGATTAGGCGTGAAAAAGTCAAGCTTGAACGCTGCAGTATTCGACTGAGAGACAAACGCGGTCTCAGACAAGCCGATTTGAGACGCAATATCTAACATGTCACGTTCACTCAAGCCATCGGCGTCCAGAACCAGCCCCGCAGGATTGCCACCACAGCCTTCAACAACAAAACCATTCACAATTTTTGCTGGTATTTTTCTAGCCATAACATGAGATATATTCATATAAATATCCTATTTTATCGTATCTATAAATTGTTAGCGCTTATAATAAAACCAAAGATATCCTTAAAGACACTCATAAAGGCATGAGGTAAATTCATGAATAAATTCACGGACGAAACCGACAAAGAGACCGTCAATCGATTAAGCCAGGCGGCCCCCTTACTCGCGGCGATCGTTGACGAGCTAAACTTTACCAAGGCTGCCGAGCGACTCAATGTACAACAGTCTGCAATCAGCCATAGAGTCCGGGCATTGGAAGAAAAACTTGGGCTCACCCTTTTCGAACGCAGCACCAAAAATCTTCGTCTGACAGCGGCAGGAAAAATACTCTGTGAAGCCGCACGACAGTCCATGTCGGTCTGGCAACCCGCATTAGATAAGCTGGAAAAAAACCAAAGCGCTGACCAGATTAGACTTTCTTTACCTTCTTCTCTCGCCATGAAATGGGCGATCCCAATTTTGCCAAATGCAAGCTCAGAGGGACTATCAATATCGCTTGAAGTGAAAGACGATTTGACTGACTTTCATCATGATGATACCGACGCAGCCATCAGATTCGGCGTCGGCCCCTACCCCGGCTTACATGCAATTCACCTGACTCACTGCAAAATACAAGCCGTGGTCAGTCCTCGCTTCCTCAACGGTGTCGTAGACCAAAGCGAACAAGCCTTACTCGAGCAAAAAATGTCACTATTGTCAGACCGACGAGGGGCCAAAGACAATACTGGTTATCACTGGCAAAACTACTTCGAAAAAACCGGCTCTCTCATCGAACCCTTCACCTGCAAACATCAATTTGATCGGGCCGACCTAATGATTCAGGCCGCGGTTAGTGGTATGGGGATTGGTCTGGGCAGAACATTACTGATAGAAAATGACCTGAAGGCGGGTTTTCTAAAAACACTTGGCCCTTCAGTGAACATCGAGTCCAGTTACTGGCTGGTTTGTTCGGCTAGTTTTGCGCAAAGCAAACGCTTTAAGCTGCTGCAGCATTGGCTCAAAAAGGAAATTCAAGCGACGGTCAATCAATCTCATGCCATTCAATAAACATCGATATGCAAGCAAGGCGGAACACTATCCTTGCTTACGAATGACTCGGGGAGCAGGTCGCTTCATCGGCAAACATCCATCAATTTAGTGCCGCCCCCAAATCTGCCATCACCGCGACCCATGCATCCGGGCGTGCATATTTCGCTACCTAACGAAGCAAGCCTCGGCAAACCGATTATAGTACCCGGCATTCACACACAATTGATGAGCGACCCAATGATTGCCGTAATTTTTGAAGCCAAAGCCAAGCCAGAACAACAACAGCGTTACTTTCAGCTGTCGGCAGAGCTAAAACCCTTACTCTCTGATATAGATGGATTTATTTCTGTAGAGCGTTTCACCAGCCTCGCGGACCCAGAGAAATTTCTATCCCTATCCTGGTGGCGCGATGCAGAATCGATTCGCCAATGGAAAACAAATATGCAGCACCAATCGGCGCAAACCGAGGGCTATCAGTCGATTTTTTCTTTTTATCAGATCCGAGTTGCCGAAGTGATTAAAGATGATTCATCAAACACCAAAGGAAAGCACAATGTATGATATTCATGTCTGTTTAAAAAATCAGCCCGGACAACTGGCGGCATTAGCAAGTCTGCTTGGCAGCCATGGCGTGGGCCTTGAAGGCGGCGGGGTATTTTCCAGCGCGGGTCAAAGCCATGCTCATTTTCTGGTGGAAGATGGCGAGAAGGCAAAACAAGTATTACAAAGTCACGACTTGCAAGTCATCGGCGTTTGTAAACCACTGATCAGAAAACTAAAACAAGAGCGCCCCGGAGAGCTGGGTGAAATTGCAGCAAGCCTCGCCAATATTGGGGTAAATATTGTGACCCAGTACAGCGATCATGCCAACCGCTTGATCCTGATTACAGATAATTTTAAGCTGGCCGAACAAGCCACCAAACAATGGACCGTCAACGCTTGAGCAGCCACCCGCATCTTTCTCAGCAAAATGTTGAAGATAATATTCAACCCGTCTCAATGGCAGCACTTGCTGCTGCCCTATCGGATGTCTCCAGAGTCAAAATTATTTGCGCCTTAATGGATGGTCGGGCCTGGACCGCTACTGAGCTGAGCGTGATAGCAGATATTGCGCCCTCCACCACGAGTGCTCATCTTGCTCGACTGCTCAAGGAAGCATTGATTAGCTGCCTGTCTCAAGGGCGGCATCGCTATTACCGCCTCGCGGGTGCGGATGTCGCCAATCTGGTTGAAACGCTGATGGGCGTCTCCTGGAAAAGAATCGAACCGCCCAAAAGTCGAACGCCAATTGAATTAAAGCAGGCCAGAACCTGTTACGACCACCTCGCTGGTGAACTGGCGGTCAATATTTATGATGCGCTGCTCAGCAATCAGTGGATAGAGAAAGATGGGCAACACTTAAGCCCCTTGGGAAAGCAAAAATTTGCAGATCTTGGGCTAAACCTCCAGCCAAAAACCAAGCGTAAATACTGTTGTCCTTGTTTAGACTGGAGCGAGAGGAAATACCACCTTGGCGGCCACCTGGGCGCAGAACTCTTCAGCTGCTTCGAGAATCACGGCTGGCTGATTCGCGTCAGCGAATATCGAATGGTGAACATCTCGAAAACAGGCCGGCAAGCTTTTAAAAAATTATTTGCGATTACCGTCTAGCCAGCGAAGGCTAATGCAAATCTTCAGCGAACAATGATCAGCCGGGCGGGACTCACTGCCGCTTGCTAAAAATACCACTGGCAATCAGTACTCCAGCGCTCACCAATAGCAGCCCCACGATGGAATAAACCTCGATCATTTCGCCCAAAACAGGAACCGCTATCAAGGCCGCTAAAACAGGGGTAAAGGCACCAATCGCGGCCATGTTTTCGGCTCCCAAGCGTTGAATGGCAAAGCCATAACTAAAACCCGTGAGCAAACCGACCAATAAGCTTTGCACCAAAAACTGCCACGCTAACATCTGCCATGGCGAGTCCACTAACTGACTAGACACCAAACCAGTCGACCATAACAACAGCAAAACCAGCACCGAAACCAGTCCCATCAAAGCCGTAGAAACCAGCGGCGGCAGGCCAGCTATCCGTAAACTCACCGTATAAATCGCCCAAAAAAGACTCGCGGCAAGCAACAATAAGTCGCCAATCCAAGTTCCAGCAGGGGCCGTGAGCAAAGATAAGCTAAAGAGGACCACGACGCCCAGAGTCACTAGGCAGAGACCGATTTTACGTTGAATGCTCACCCTTTCTTGATAAAAAACCACCGCCAATAAAGTCACAAATAGCGGATAAGCCCCCAAAATTAATAAACCGGCATGGGAGGCTGGAGCGTACTTAAGACCGGTGGCGCTCAAATAGAAAAATGGCACGCCCGCACCGGCAACTATCCCCAATAACAGCGTTGGCGAAACACCTTTCAGTAAGGCTCTCGAGCGCCATAAAATAGGCAGCAGCAACAGCGCTGGCGGCGAATAACGCAACAAGCCAAGGTCAAAAAAGCCTAAAGAATTGGTCACCCCGGCCCGCATGCTCACCAGCCAGAAAGCCCAAATAGAAATACTCACCAGAGCGGCGAGTAAACCATAACGAAACGCCCCGCCAGTGGCATACTGTTTATAGTGGGGGGCGGTGTTGGAGCTGCAAGTATCAGACATAACGCTTTCCTTATGGCGTACCGAAAGTCTATTATCCAGCCAATATGGTGAGCATGTCCTTGCAATATCCAACCCAAATTTTGAATAAATTGCTATACTATGCCAAATTACCCTTCCTAATATTAATAGTATGCCAAAATGAACAAAACAGACATCGAGATCTTATCCCGACTGCAAGACGATGGACGCCTCACCAATGTCGCCCTCTCGGAGCAGATTTGTTTATCGCCCTCGCCGTGTCTGCGACGCGTAAAACAATTAGAGCAAAGTGGCGTGATTCAGGGCTACCACGCGCGCGTTGATCGGCAAAAAGCGGGCTTCTCGATGACTATTTTTGTAGAGGTACGACTGAACACCCATGAAGTTAGCGCCCATACGGCTTTTGAAACGGCGATGATCGACATGCAAGACATCGTTAGCGCCCATCTGGTTTCAGGCACCGCCGATTATAGTCTGGAAGTTGTGGCGATTGATTTAAATGATTACGAAGGTATTTTAAAACGCCTGCAAGGACTCCCCCATGTGAAGGATATCCAGAGTCACTTCGCGATCCGTTGTGTGAAATCAGCGGCCCCACTGCCGTTGACAAAGGTGAGCCGGTAACGGATAAAACGTGGCGGCTGCTGAAGTACTTTTGGCAAGCTTAACTTGTTGCAGCTTACGCAAATAGCACACCGCTGCGCTTCAGCGGCCACTCATTGAGCCAGTGCCATCATGTCTTGCTCAAGCTCCGCCAGCGGCTTGTCCTCGGCGAACCATGCCATCACCTGCTGCATGGTGGGTTCTGCGATCCCTTGATTGGCGGCCAGGTAAAGCCAGCTAAGCTGGTTGTTATCGATTGCCGCGCAGAGCCGATGGTTTGCGCTGGCCGCCTGAATGGTTCTGCTGTGCGCTGTCGTGAGCGCAAGATGAATACGTTCATCGAGCCGTTGCAGACTTTGTTGACTCTCGATTTGATACAGATAAGCACTTGTGGTTTTTCGTCTCACCCAATAGTCAATCTGGCCAAGTTCGACAGGCTCTCGAACCAACAACAGCGCAAAGCTGCTCATCGGACAGTCGGCAATTTTAACCGGCGTAAATTTAAACTCCGGCTGCCCCGATAAGCGATCCGCTCTTGCGTCAATCAAGCCCCCCGGCTTACTGTTCGACGCGGTCAGTTCATTCCAGTGGATCGGCACAAAAACTTCATCGCGCCGCATCGATGTCGTTTCAATCACTCGGCTCATACAATCGCCATGGCGATTACTCACTTTTGCCAGCTGCCCATGTGTTACTGCATATTTTTTCGCCGTATCGGGATGCACCAGCAGATAAGGCTCTGGCATATGTGTGGCCAGTCGCGCAGACAAACCGGTTCGAGTCATGGTATGCCAATGATCGCGAGTTCGTCCGGTATTCAAAATCACCGGGAAATCTGCGCAGACCTGAATTGATGGCGCACGATAAGTCACCGCTACAAAGTTAGCTTTTCGATTGGGAGTATAAAACCTGCCATCTTCAAACAGCCGCTGATGGCTCACGGAGCTTTGCTGTTTCAACACCGGCCATTGTTGCGGCAATAACTGTTGGTATTCGCTGCTGCTGAGATTACTCAAACCCGCCAGATTTAAGTCTCTTTCAAAACCTTGATTATCTAGCGCGGTGAGCGCCGCATGCTCTTTAAATACCGCCCCTTCATGGGCGTAGCTAAATTGTTCTTTAAACCCCATCCTCTGCGCCACCTGTGAAATAATCCACCAGTCGGGTTTGGCCTGCCCCGGGCTGGCTAATAAACGCCGCTGGCGGGAGATCCGACGTTCCGAGTTAGTGACCGTTCCCGACTTTTCACTCCAGCCCTGCGCCGGCAGTAATACATCGGCAAACTGCGTCGTTGCGGTTTTTTCGATGCAATCGGAGACGACGACAAAGGGGCATTTTTCAAGGGCGCGTTTAATTTTACTGCTATCGGGCAAACTCACCACTGGATTGGTCGCCATGATCCACAGCGCTTTGATTTTGCCGGCAGCGATGGCCTCAAACATATCCAGCGCTTTTAGTCCCGGCTCGGTGGCCATGTGCTCGGCCTGCCAAAAGCTGGCAACCCGCTCAATATCCTGCGGATTAAACTCCATATGCGCGGCTAAGGTATTGGCTAAAGCCCCAACTTCCCTGCCCCCCATGGCATTGGGCTGGCCAGTGATGGAAAACGGCCCGCAGCCGGGTTTACCAATTTTCCCGGTGGCCAAATGACAGTTAATAATACTATTAACTTTGTCAGAGCCTTGCGAAGACTGATTCACCCCTTGAGAATAAATGGTAAGCACCCGCTCGGTGCGAGCAAAAGCCTCAAAAAATGCCTGACATTCGGCTTCACTGAGGCCAATGTCATGCACCGCATGAGCATCACTGCTGGCCGAGGCATAAGCCTGCTCAAAGTGCTGAGTATGTTGGACAATAAAGTCCTGATCAAGCTCACCCTGCGCCGCCAGATAAGCCAATAATTGATTAAACAGTACCACATCGCTTCCCGGTGCAATCGCAAGATGCAGATCGGCAATATCGCAAGATTCGTTGTTGCGGGGATCGATCACAATGACTTGAAGCGCTGCATTGTTCTGTTTCGCCACAATTAATCGCTGAAATAACACCGGATGGCACCACGCCAGATTAGACCCAACTAAAATAACCAGCTCGGCTTGCTCCATATCCTGATAGCACACCGCAACCGTATCCATGCCAAATGCCCGTTTCTGCCCCACCACCGCCGAGGCCATACATAAACGGGAGTTACTATCGATATTTGCGGTTCCCAGAAAACCCTTGATCAGTTTATTCGCCACATAATAGTCTTCAGTTAATAGCTGCCCAGAGACGTAAAATGCCACGGCATCGGGGCCGTGCTCACCAATGGTTTGGCTAAACTGCTCTGCAACCCGATTTAAGGCATGCTCCCAGTCGATGTCCACAAAGCCATCAGGCTGCTTCAGTTGCGGCGACATTAATCGCCCATCGTGAATCACCGTATCGCCAAGCGCGATGCCCTTGGTACACAATTTCCCAAAATTTGCCGGGTGCTGTTGGTCTCCTCTGATCTCTAAACGACCACTGGCGAGCACTCTTGCCTCTACACCACAACCCACACCACAATAGGCACAGGTGGTTTTTATCCATCCTTCCGCGTCTCTCATAAGCAACCTCAAAGACCAACATTAGAGAGAATTGGAGCAAATACCATTCCAAACTAATGAAAACAACAAAAAACAAATTAAAGGTGTTTTTAATCAGCACCTTGAATTCACAACTACCACTAAAGTGGTAGCTATATAAGGACCTTCCATCTACCTATTTAGTTGTAGTTTGGTCGATTATAAATAATCATCGCACCTTAAATGCCCATAATCATTATTATTTGAAAAACCCAAGCTTCACACTCAAAGCTAGAAATTCAAAAGCAAACAATATAAACAGTTGATAAACAACAATAAATAAAAAAACAAAACGAACCTTTATCTAGCCTTGGCACTCATATTGCGTTGAGTGAAATATGAATTTTATAAAACGCAGTGGTGGCCGCAATGCATGTCAATCAATCACTTTATGGTGTGGTTTCTTTAGTCGGCGCAGGCCCGGGCGATCCGGAGCTACTGACGCTAAAGGCACTCAAAACCATTCAGGCTGCCGATGTGATTGTGTATGACAAGCTGGTCAGTCAGGATATACAAACGCAGTTCCCCGCTGGGGCAGAACAAATCTGCGTCGGCAAAGCCAAAGGCAAGCACAGCTATCAGCAGGATCAAATCAACCGTCTTCTCCGCGATTATGCCCAAAGAGGTTACCGGGTATGTCGCCTCAAAGGCGGAGATGCTTTGGTGTTTGGCCGCGGTAGTGAAGAAATGCTCTATCTTGCCAGACACGGTATTCAAGTGAATGTGGTGCCGGGCATTACCGCAGCTTCTGGCTGCTCAACTTACGCCAACATTCCCCTCACCCACCGAGGCCTTGCGCAAGGCTGCAGCTTTATAACTGCGCATGCCGAACAGTCACTCGATGTGAACTGGCAAGCGCTAGCACAATTGAAGCAAACCCTGGTTATCTATATGGGATTAAGCAAAGTCAGGCTGATCCAATCTCAATTAATGCGCTACGACATGGATCCGGCGACGCCGGTCGCCATCATTGAAAATGGCTGCACCGCCAAACAAAGACAGTTTATCGGTCAATTAGATGGCTTGGAAAACCTCGCCAGCAAACATCAGCTAAAGTCTCCTGCGCTGATTGTAATTGGCAAAGTGGTGACGCTTGCTTCGCAATTAGCAACTCTGGAGCAAGACCATCTTCTCCAGTTTTCCAGCCCAGCAACACAACAACTCTCGTTAATCGCCTAAACCTCGGGTCAATGAGTCGATTTAATTAAAAAGGAATTTGCATCATGAATAAGCAAAAAGTCATCGTGGTTGGCAACGGCATGGTTGGTCACAAATTTATCGAGCAGCTGCTGCAAAGCCAAGCCGAAGATCTGGAGATCCTGACCTTCTCAGAAGAACCTCGCCTGGCTTACGACCGGGTCCAGTTAACCGCCTATTTTTCCGGAAAATCAGCGGACGATCTGGCCTTAACCAACGAAGGCTATTATCAACAGCACGGGGTCAATTATCTGCTAAATGAAAAAGTAACTGCGATTCACCCCAGCAATAAAACTATCCAAACCGCCTCGGGACGCGAAGAGTCCTACGACAAGCTGATATTGGCAACCGGCTCCTATCCGTTTGTACCGGCTATTCCCGGTCATGATCGGGAGCATTGTTATGTCTATCGTACTCTCGAAGACCTCGATGCCATCGCCTTGGCGAGTCAGTCCTGCAAGTCTGGCGTGATTATCGGCGGTGGATTGTTGGGACTGGAAGCCGCCAATGCCATCAAAAATCTGGCATTAGAGACTCACGTGGTAGAATTTGCCCCACGCTTGATGGCGGTACAACTCGATCAGGATGGGGGCGACTTACTGCGCCATAAAATCGAAGCATTGGGCGTGCAGGTACATACCGCTAAAGCCACCACCGAAATCATTGACGGCGAACAGTCTCGCTACCGCATGAATTTTGCCGATGGCTCTTATCTCGAAACCGATATGATCGTATTCTCCGCGGGGATCCGTCCTCAAGATAGCTTAGCCAAAAATGCCGATATTCAGATTGGTCCCCGTGGCGGCATCGTGATTAACAATTTCTGCCAAACCAATGTCGAGGATATCTACGCCATTGGCGAATGTGCCCTATGGCAGCAGCGTATCTTTGGTCTGGTAGCACCCGGCTACCAAATGGCCAAGGTGGCGGCCCAGCATTTGCTCGGTCAGCCCGAGCCCATAGAATTTACCGGTGCCGACATGAGCACCAAATTGAAGTTACTGGGGATCGATGTAGCCAGCATTGGCGAGGTGCATGGCGCAACGCAGGGGGCACTCTCCTATACCTACAAAGACGATATTGAACAAATCTACAAGCGACTAATTGTCTCGGCAGATAAACAAAAAATTATTGGCGCAGTGCTGGTTGGCGATACTCAAGCCTACGGCAATATTTTACAACTACAGCAAAATAACTTGGCACTGCCGGAAAATCCATCGGTACTGATCCTGCCCAATGTTGCCGAAGATCAGTCGCCAGGCTTAGGTGTTGATGCGCTGCCCGACAGTGCGGTGATTTGCTCCTGCTTCGATGTAAGCAAAGGCCACATTAAACAGGCGGTTGCTGCAGGCTGTAGTTCGATGGCCGCACTCAAAGAAATGACCAATGCCTCCACCGGATGTGGCGGCTGCAGTGCGCTGGCCAAGCAAGTCTTAGACAGCGAACTGGCAAAATCAGGACTTGAAGTGAACAACCACGTTTGCGAACACTTCGCCTATTCTCGCCAGGAATTGAGTGATCTGATTCGGGTCAATCAAATCAAAACCTTTGAGCAATTGCTCACAAGCTACGGTTCAGGCTTAGGTTGTGAGATCTGCAAACCCACGGCGGGCTCTATTCTCGCCTCCTACTGGAATGAGTATATTTTGCAGGATCAGCATATCGAGCTACAGGATACCAACGATATCTACCTTGGCAATATGCAAAAAGACGGGAGCTATTCAGTGGTGCCAAGAATACCTGGCGGAGAAATCACTCCCGAAAAACTAATTGTCATTGGTCAGGTGGCCTGCGAGTTTCAGCTTTATACCAAAATTACCGGTGGCCAGCGCATCGATTTATTTGGCGCTCAACTCAACGACTTGCCGCAAATCTGGCAGCGTCTGGTGGATGCCGGTTTTGAAACGGGTCATGCCTATGGCAAATCCTTGCGAACGGTTAAATCTTGCGTGGGGAACAGCTGGTGTCGTTATGGTGTGCAAGATAGCTTGGGCTTCGCCATTGATCTGGAAAACCGTTATAAAGGCTTACGCTCTCCGCATAAATTAAAATTTGCCGTCTCGGGTTGCACCCGGGAATGTGCCGAAGCGCAATCCAAAGACATTGGCATCATCGCCACAGACCAAGGCTGGAATTTATACGTCTGCGGCAACGGCGGCATGCGCCCCCGACATGCCGATCTTTTCGCGACTGATTTGGATGATGCCACGCTGATCCAATATGTCGACCGCCTGTTAATGTTCTACATACGCACCGCCGATCGACTCCAAAGAACCTCTGTCTGGTTAGAAAATCTAGAAGGCGGCATCGACTACCTCAAGCAAGTGATTATCGAAGATAAACTCGGCCTGAACGCCGAATTAGAACAGGCCATGGCCGCCACCATCAGTCAATATCAGTGTGAATGGAAAACCACCCTTGAGTCACCCGACAAATTAAAACGTTTTAATCACTTCATTAACAGCGACGAGCGGGATGAAAACCAGCGCTTTATCAGCATTCGCCAGCAGAAATGTCCTGATCTCAAGATAAACCAATTAGCAATTGACGTTGCCACCGTTGATTAATACCACCAGCCCTGAGGAGAATATGCCATGGATAACTGGCTCACGATTTGTAAGAGCGAAGATATTGCACCAAACACCGGTGTATGCGCCAAAGTTGGCGATAATCAGGTTGCGATCTTTCTCAGCAGCCGAACCAACAGTGTACACGCGATTGCCAACTTCGATCCCTTTGGGAAAGCCAACGTACTTTCCCGCGGCATCATTGGCACCATCAACGACCGCCTGTGTGTCGCGTCCCCCCTATACAAACAGCACTTTGATCTGCATACCGGAGAGTGTCTGGAACAACCAGAAATTCAACTACACACCTATCAAGTTCGAATCAGTCAAGGTTCTATCGAAATCAAACAATAGACGAGACAACCTCATCCCCCATAAAGAACTGAACAAGCTGACCCAGGCTTCAGTCATGGGCGAGATGTCGCGTTCTAAAAAATACTAGTTATATAGGGAAATATTATGGATAGCACAAAAATTTCACTCCTTTCCTTTCAAGGAAAAATGAAAACCCTCCATCTCAGCTGGATGGCATTTTTTATTACTTTCGTAGTTTGGTTTAACTTTGCACCTTTGCTGCAAGCGGTAAAAGTCTCGCTGGGATTATCAACGGAAGAAGTCAAAACTTTACTAATTCTAAATGTGGCGTTAACCATCCCCGCCCGAGTCCTGATAGGCATGTTTACTGACCGATTTGGGCCTCGCATCGTTTATTCGGCCCTATTAGCCATTTGTTCCATCCCCTGCTTTATGTTTGCTTTTGCCGACTCATTTATTCAAGCGGCAATTGCTCGCTTCTTATTGGGCTTCATCGGTGCTGGATTTGTGATTGGGATCCGCCTTGTTTCTGAGTGGTTTCCTCACCACCAACTAGGGATGGCTGAAGGTATTTATGGGGGCTGGGGGAACTTCGGCTCTGCCGCTGCGGCGTTTACATTGCCAACACTAGCGCTAATTTTGGGTGGAGATGACGGTTGGCGTTATGCCATTGCTATCACTGGTTTAATGAGTTTGTTGTTCTCGTTTGTATTCTTCTTTAACGTTAGCGATACCCCTAAAGGGGCGACCTATTTCAAACCAAAGCACCTGTCGGCCATGGAAGTGACATCCAAAGGTGATTTCTTCCTGTTACTCGCCATGAAAGTACCGATGTATGCGGTGCTTGCTTTACTGGCATGGAAATTATCTCCGGGTGGTGTGGGGATGCTAGAGCAATGGATCGTCAACTCAATCTATATGGGTTTAATTGGGCTTTATGTCCTCGATGCTCATCAGGTATGGAAGGTAAATAAATCGGTATTTGTGGAACCTGTTGAAGCGATCCATCAATACAAATTTAAACAAGTGGCAGTATTAAACTTACTGTACTTCGCCACCTTTGGTTCTGAGCTTGCGGTGATTTCTATGTTGCCATTATTTTTCTCTGAAACCTTCGAACTGTCGCCAGTGGTCGCCGGGATGGTTGCCTCAGCGTATGCCTTCATGAATTTAATGTCGCGACCCGGCGGTGGCTTAATTTCCGATAAATTTGGTCGCAAGCTTACCCTGCTGATTTTAACCGCCGGATTAGCCGTGGGTTATTTTCTGATGGGAAATGTCAATGCCCAGTGGCCTTTATGGTTAGCCGTTGCCGCTGCCATGGCGTGCTCATTCTTCGTACAAGCGGGTGAAGGCGCGGTATTTGCCACGGTGCCCTTGATTAAACGTCGTATGACTGGACAAATTGCAGGCATGACCGGGGCTTATGGTAATGTGGGAGCGGTAGTCTATTTAACCATTCTTTCGTTTGTGGAATATCAGACTTTCTTTTATGTCATCGCATGTACCGCGGTTGTCGGCTTTATCGCACTGATGTTTATGGAAGAGCCAAACGGTAAAATCGCTGAAGTAAACGATGATGGTAGTGTCACTTTAATCGATGTTTCCAACTAAATATCGCGACATCATCGCCAAGCGATTGATATAAAACACTCAGAGCTCGAATGGCAAGCCCATCGAGCTTTTATCTACGAGCCAATTTATGAACCAGAGTGAGTCAGGAATACAGCGAATGTTGGGCGCAGAAGGGGCGAATTGGATAAGTTTTTCCGGTCACTCCAGCCAAGGGGTCCGCGATCAAAACCAAGATGCATTTATCGTCAAATCGCCATTGAGCAGCGATGAACTCACCTATAAGGGCATTCTTGGATGCATCGCTGATGGCGTGAGCTGCAGTGAACAAGGGCAGCGTGCAAGCCATACTGCGGTCACTCAATTTGTCAGCGACTACTATTCAACACCAGTCAGTTGGAGTGTGAAACATGCGGTGATGAAAATTCTCAAACCTCTAAATTATTGGCTCTTTTCACAAGGAAAACCCCATCTGCAACACAATGGCATGATCACCACATTCAGCGCGATTATTTTTAAATCAAATACCGCCCACCTATTTCACGTAGGAGACAGCCGAATTTATCGATATAGAGATCAGCAACTAACCCTGCTGACTCGGGATCATCAACGGATTGGCATTGGCACAAACGGGGTATTAACACGCGCCTTGGGAATGGATGAGCACCTAGAAATCGACTATCAAAGCTGTTTACTTCAAGCAGGCGATCGATTTGTGCTAACCACCGATGGGGTTCACGAATTTATTCCAGATGAGCAATTACAGCAGTTACTTTGCCAGTCACTGCCAATAACCTGTCTCAGCGAGCAAATATGTCAGGCGGCGCTGGAACGAGGCAGCAGCGATAATACCAGCTGCATTGCTTTTGAAATACTCAACTTAAGCAAATATGATCTGTTAGAACACCAACAAATACTACTAGCTAGAAACATCCCACCAGCACTAAGCGAAGGGCATGTTATCGACCATTTTCAAGTACTGAAAGTGCTCTACGAAGGCAGTCGAAGCCATCTGTATCTGGCAATGGATAAGATTGCCAATCAAAAACGAGTCATTAAAGTCCCTTCACTGAATGCACAAGACGAGCGCGCGACCCTCCAGCGATTCGCCAACGAGTATTGGATTGCTTCTCAACTGCAAAACCCTCGCATCATGAAGATGTATCCTTGCCCCGCAACCAGCGACTATCTCTACCAGATCTGTGAATATATCGAAGGGGTGACGCTACGCCAGTGGATGCTTGATAACCCTTGCCCGTCCTTAAGAACCGTCAGAGAAATATTGAAAGAAGTGATTGCTGCTTTACGGGTTTTGCAGCGCGCCGATATGGTTCATCGAGATCTAAAACCAGAAAACATTATGCTGATGCCCGGCAATTTGGTAAAAATTATAGATTTTGGCACGGTCGAGGTTAAAGGCGCCTTGGAAGCCTTGCCTGAAGTAAACCAAGTGCTCCCCTTGGGTTCGGTGAATTACACCGCACCAGAATACATAAATACAGGCCAAGCCACAATTTACTCGGATCTATTTTCCGTCGCCGTGATCGGCTATGAAATGTTATGTGGGAACCTGCCTTTTAAAAGCTCATCACAACAAAATATCCAACACGCTAGACAAATAAAATGGGCCTATCGGCCAATGCAACAGAACCGTTCTGATATCCCCTTATGGGTGGATTTAGCGTTTGCAAAAGCCACTTCCCCCCAGCCAAATCAGCGCTACTCAGCCTTGGGGGATTTTATCACTGATATTTATAGCCCTAATATGGCACTATCTAAACGAACAGAAAATAGACCTTTATTAAAACGAAATCCGTTGTTGTTTTGGAAATGTCTGGCCTTATTCGCTAGTGTGCTCTCGGTTATCGAAGGGCTTTTACTTTTATCACAGAGAATACAATAAACATTGCTATGGTTGCATTAGTGTTTCATAAATTTGGTCGCTCCGTTGTACTTCGAATTACGTCGATGATGATTAGCGTGATTTTAATGGCATTCATCAGCATTTTTTCTTCGATGTATATGTCTCAAATCAGCGAGAATGACGGAAAAGCCATCAACCTCTCGGGCTCGCTACGCATGATGAGCTACCGGATCACGACCCAAGCCGCCACCTTACAAAAGTCGCCCAATCAACAAAACCAGCAAAAAGTACAAGCTCTGATACAACGTTTCGAAACCTTATTTAGCGACCCGGTTCTTAAAAAGGATTTCATACGTTTTAACGAAATCGAACTACAACAAGAATACCAAGCCATTCGTCACAGCTGGCAAACCGTGATCAAGCCGCAATTAGCCAATGCCGATCAACATTTCGACTTAGAGCGATTTTTGCCCACCTTAGAATCCTTCGTCGAGAACATTGACCTGCTGGTTTACGGCTATCAACAAGTACTAGAAGAGCGCCTCGCTCTACTGAAGATAATTCAAACCGTAATGCTGTCGATTACTTTGCTGCTGATTGGTTTATCCTTGTATTCGATTCATCGACATATTGCACAACCACTCAAGGCATTAACTGCGGTTGCCGAAGCCTCATCCAAGGGAGATTGGAGTAAACGCTGTCATATTGAACGTGAAGACGAATTGGGGCTGTTGTCGCAAACCATCAATCAGGCTCACGACAGTATTCAAGCAATCCATCGAGACCTTGAACAGCGGATCCACAATAAAACCATCCAGTTGAGTAGAAACAATGAAATTTTAACCTTTCTGTATAACGTGGCTCAGCAGGTAAATCAGTCGCATCTCGGCCAGCTTGCTTTTCGCGCTATTCTTGAGGAATTATGTTTAGTGAGCGAACGAAAAAAAATTGAGCTCAAACTATTCGCCAATGACTATCAGTTGCCCTATCAACATATTATTGTTGACCACCAAAGCCCTCCAGAGCAGCACTCTGAATCTGCAGCGATCAGCACCTTTATCATCGAGCGGAACAATACCCAATTTGGCGAACTTATCGTAGCAGATGATCCCAGTGCTCCCTTAGAAGACTGGCAACAGAATTTATTACATTCCCTGGTCGATCAATTCGCAATCGCCTTAAGCTTAACCGAGCAACTCAATCAACAACGACGCATCGCCTTATTGGACGAACGGTCGATCATCGCCCGCGAGCTGCACGATTCATTAGCACAATCCTTGTCCTATTTAAAAATACAAGTCACCCGTATCGAAAAAGGCCTACAAGATGTTGATGTTCCAGAACAGGTGAGCAAACCGGTAGCAGAGCTTAAGGAAGGCCTCAGCTCAGCCTATCGACAATTGCGCGAGCTGCTCACGACATTTCGTTTGCAAATTGGCAATGGTGGCTTAAAGGCAGCACTGACCGATACCATCAAAACCCTCGCAGAGCGCAGTGACATCGATATTCGCCTTGACTACGACTGCACGCACGTACCTTTTGAGCCCAGTGAAGCCATTCATATTTTACAAATCACCAAAGAAGCCTTACAAAATGCCATTAAGCACTCCCATGGCTCGTTGGTCAGCATATCGTTGATTGAAAAGTCAAATAAATCAATTGAATTGTTGATCAAAGATAATGGAATTGGTATCAAAGAGATGGCGCTAAAATTAAACCATTATGGAACAGAAATTATGCAGGAGCGTTGTCATTCCTTACATGGCGAATTAACCATCCGCTCCCCTGATACGATGGGGACCGAAGTCGGTCTAACTTTCCTGCCAAATTATCTGAGCAAAGTCGAGAAAAATGCTTAACCTGCCTGAATAGCGTTAAGCCGAATGAACTTGTGACAAGGAGTGTAATGTGAGTACAAATGCAGCAACGGTGATGTTAGTCGATGATCACCCGCTATTTCGTAAAGGCTTACAGCAACTGATTGCCATGGAAGATGATCTGGTGGTACTGAGCGAATATAACAATGGCTCGGACGCCATCATCGGGGCACTTCACGATGATCCTGATTTAATTATTTTAGACCTGAATATGCAAGGTATGGATGGCTTAGAAACCGTTCGTTTAATGCGTGAACAACACATCACCGCTCGCATTGTGATGTTAACTGTATCTGACGCCGAAGATGATGTATTAGCCGCCATTGAAAATGGAGCCGACGGTTACTTACTCAAAGATATGGAACCAGAAGACATTGTTGAAAACATTAAACAAGCGGTATTGGGAAAGCTGGCCCTATCTGATCGTCTGACTAAAGTTCTCGCCCAATCATGGCACAAACCCAAGCAACAGCCAGATGAAAACTTACTGGAAAGCTTAACTGGTCGAGAATCCCAAATTCTGATATTGATCGCCAAAGGCATGAGTAACAAACTGATTGCCCAAGAACTACGAATTACGGATGCCACCGTGAAAGTCCATGTAAAACACTTACTCAAGAAATTAAACTTACGCTCACGCTTAGAAGCTGCGGTTTGGCTGAAAGATCAGCAATTGTAAAAAACAGAAATAAACTAAAGCCTTAAACGAGATTTCGATTGGCAGCTCAAATTTGATCCCACTATTTCCGCTCAAAAGACTTACTGGGGAATATTGTATTTTTGCAGGATTTGCTTATACCGAGCACCCGATTTAAATTTGTTCAATTCATCAGAAAACAGCTTCACGAATGTTCGCTCAACATTTAGCTGATTAAACGCGATATAGAAATGCGTAGAGTCGATGGGATTAGCAGTAAGGGCTGCAACACTATTTTCAATACCACGTTTCTTTGCTAAAAACATTCCCGTAAGATAATCGCTGATGATGTAATCAACCCGCCCTGCAACCAACTTTTTAAAATTTAATTCTTCCCCGACGACCAGTTCATAATTATTTTCTTTTTTGACAAATTCCCAGAGCGCTTCACTGTATCTAACATCAATCACTAAACCAATTCGTTTCCCCTTTAGATCTTCAAAAGAATCAAATTTAAGTTTTCCAACATCAGCTCTACGGATAAAAAACACCCATTGGGCATCTAAGAGATGTTCATCCGGGTAATGAAAAAGCGCCTCTCTATCCTTGCTTTTCATAATCGTATAAAGGCTATCCGTTTGGCCAACTTTGAGCATACGCAAGGCTCTTGCCCACGGATAGATGGTATTCTTGTAATCAACGCCCATGTTCTGAAATACTTCGGCCACGATTTCCGAGACCACTCCCCCAACTTCTCCGTTTTCAAGCTTATAGACGTAAGGCGGAAACTCAGGGGAGGCAACTCTAAGCAAAGTCTGAGCTTGCGCCAACAAAGAAACAGGTAAAGTCAGCCAGCACATCAGCAAAAAAAAGAAAACAGATTTTGTCATATTCATTAACCCCCTTAATTCAAAACAACGAATAAGCTATCGGAAAAAACTGGGGCATCGGGTCACCAGCCACTTTTTCACACTGGGAAAACTTATCAAATTAACCATTCCATCATCAGACTACAGACCCGTTTAACTAAATATAATTCTAAGCCAAAACCATATGACCCGCACAAAATAGTTAAAAATGTGTACAATAATGTTAAAGATAAGACAATAAACGATTAGCAAGCAGTTAAAGATCAATGATGGTGAGATGAAACAGCAGCATGCTTTCATCGATGAAACCGAGCCTTACGCGGTTAAATATAAGCAAGCAGAGCTGATGGCTCCGCGCCAACAAACTCTAGGGACGCGTATCGATGCTTCAACCATTGATTGAACAATAAACAGTGAGACTCCTGCGACAAAGCGTAAACAGCCAAGGCCCTACGTATTAATGGACAGCTCTTGTATAAAACAAACTAAGATCACACGAAATAATATAAAACAATCTTTATCCACTCATATCAAAGCCAAGCGTCAAGCAAAACTGCTATAAAAATCAAATAACTTAAAGTGACTACTAATAAATGCCCACTCATCAAGGGGGTTGTTAAATACTGTTCACCTCCGCGCCCAGCTATTAGAGCAAATAGTCTAACCAGCTTAGAGTTAACCCATATTCTATAAAACCAATAAGAATAAAAATTAATAATTTATGCGCAAGATGTTACGTTTCAAAAAAAATAAAAACAAAAGACCACTGATTTCAAAAAATATAAAACAAATAAATCAATCACTTAAAGATTAACTCTTGGAAATTAGTAAGGAAATAAATAAAGAGGTAACACAAACAACCTGCCATAACACCAAGTGAGGTATAAAAAATTTCTGGAAGAATCTATCCAGCGAGTTTCGCCAACAACCAAGATCGATTATAAAATATTGATTTTTATATGAAATAATGCACCTGACAGATAAGATAAAAACTCACACCTGGTGTTCAAATGAACCCATTCACTTTGTCTTTCATTTATATGAACAAACAAGGTTGTTCACTATTTATATAATAAGTATTTTCATACTATAAATAATCAAAAACCATGCATAAATCACACATGCTTACTCTTATATGCGTTCAAGATCTCAAAATAAAAGCTTGTATTTGATAAATTACTCACACCGAAAATATCACTTATAAATAAAACTTCGGTTACACAATTGAACTTATAAATGGAGTATATAAACTTGAATAGATTACGAACCAAAAAAATAATATCAAGCCTCGTGACAGGTGTCAGCCTGTTCCCCTTAGCTCTACACATTCAAGCCGCAGAATACTGTAAAGACCAACCTGTTGACGGCGCTATATATAAAATAGTCAATGTTGGTTCTGAATTATTGCTTGCCGCAGAATCAGATTCAGAAAATGCAAATGTAGCAATTGAAAACAATGCAGGAAAAAACTCGCAACGCTTCTATTTAAACTACCAATCCAGCACTCATTATTGGACGATTCAAGCATCCAACACCGATTATGCGGCGAGCGTTAAAGATAGCTCGAGTAGCAACGGTGCAACGGTTCGACAAGAAGCATATGATTTTGGCGATAATCAACAATGGGAGCTCAAGCAAGCCACCTCAGGTGATTACATAGGTGCTTACAAAATTGTAAATAAAAAGTCGTCGTTATCTTTAAGTGCTAACGGTACCAGTAACGGTTCAAATGTTCGCCAAGAAAACGACAGCAATACCGATACCCAACGTTGGTGGCTAGAGCCTGTAACCAGCAGTTGTTCTGGCTCAGCGGTGACCGAAAGCGTGGTGCTCAATGGCTCGGCTGGAGATGGCATCGTCAAATTAAGTTGGAATGACTCGAATACCAACTCAAATTACCAAATTTACCAAGATACCGACAGTGATCCTTCTGGTCGAACTCGCATTGCCAGCGTGTCGCCAAGCACCCTGAGTTACACAGCTTCCGGTCTACAAAACGGCAAAACCTATTACTTCTGGGTTAAATATACCAACAGTGATGGCGGCTACTCGAACTCATCGATGTTTAGTGCCACTCCCAAAGCTTCATCTTCTGGTGGCTCTAACGGTGATTCGTCTAGTTCTGCTGCTGCCCCAACGGCCGACGCAGCCAAATATGCAGGAGCCAACAGCGAGCCTAGAACCAACGGCTACCCTTCTTTTATTAAGAGTACCGTGAGCGGCGCAACCGTCGTATCTAGCTTAAGTAGTCTATTAAGTGCAATTGATAAAGCCAGCGCTGGTGATGTGATTTACATCCGTAGTGGCACTTATAAACCGTCTTCGCCAATTATTATCGACAACGATGGCTCCTCCTCTAAAACCATTGTGCTCAGTGCATACCCAGGGGATAACCGACCCGTCTTAGATTTTTCTGCAATGTCTGAAAGTGGTTCAAACCGCGGTATCGAAATGAAAGCCGATTACTGGCACATCTACGGCTTTGATATTAAAAAAGCCGGTGACAACGGTATGCATATGACTGGATCGCACAATACAGTTGAATTTATGGCTTTCTATGAAAATGCCGATACTGGCTTACAAATAGACAGCAATGCTGCGTACAACTTCATCAAAAATTCAGACTCTTACTACAATGCAGACTCTTCATTAGAAAATGCGGATGGTTTTGCGGCGAAATTAGGTGTGGGTACCGGTAACTATTTCTACGGCTGCCGTGCTTGGCAGAACTTAGATGATGGTTTTGATGGATACTTGCGTGACAACGGCAGCAGCATCACCACAACCCATGAATATTCTTGGATGATCCGAAACGGTTATCAAAAGAATGGTTCAGAAGGTGTGGGCGACGGTAACGGTTTTAAAACGGGTGGTAGTGACAATAAAGATCTTGCCCACAACGGCATTTACATTAACACCATCTCTGCCGATAACACGGCTGACGGTTACGACCAAAACAGTAACCGTGGTGAAGTCACCATCTACAATGCGATATCCTACAAGAATGCACGCAACTATGGTTTAGGTGATGGCAGTAGTCGTCAACTTAAAAAACTCACCATCAAAAACAGTATTTCTTTAGATGGTGACAGTAGTGACAAACTTGACGCAGCATCAACAAGCATCAGTAAAAACGGCTGGCAAAATGTATCAACCTCTTCTTCTGACTTTGTAAGTTTGAACGTGGATGACCTACTGGCTGACCGTCAAGATGATGGTAGCCTGCCAGTGGTTGATTTCTTCCACCTGAAAAGTGACAGTGATTTAATTGATGCAGGGACCAATGTTGGTTTGAGCTACAACGGCTCAGCGCCCGATATCGGTGCTTTCGAATCGAACTAAGCATAACCGTTTAACACTGGCTTCATCTAAAGGGGACACATTGCTGTCCCCTTTTTCTATCTTTCTTGGATAACAGACTTCGAGACGGACTCACCCGTAACGAGTCTTTAAGCGTGCATAACAAGACACACAAAGAACTTCCCTTAATCATGCTCCGAACAGCGATCTCAAGTTAGAATGCTTATCGAGAACAACTACTTGGGACTTATTTTGTATAAATTGCCACTATCAGCGGTGAAGTAAAGATAACCTTGTGGATCCACCGTTAAGGCTCTAATTCGCTCGCCCAAGTCTTCAAATAAACGTTCTTCTCCCACAGGCATGCCCTGTTGGTTCATAATGATGCGATTCAGATGTTGCAGTTTTAACGCCCCACTGAATAAATCTCCTTGCCAGGCTGGAAAGGCGGCGCCTGTATAACTGAGTAACGAACCGGGTGCAATAGAGGGAATATACACTTTAAGGGGCGAATTTATACCCGCTAGGGTTTCAGCCTCGCCCACCTTGAGCGGCCCCCAATACTCTTGACCATGCGAGGTAAGCGGCCAGCCGTAATTCCCTCCTGCTTCAATTAAATTAAGCTCATCGCCACCACGAGGGCCGTGTTCTATTGCCCACAAGCGATTGAACTTTCGGTCAAAAGCCAAGCCTTGCGGATTGCGATGACCATAACTATAAATGGCGTCGTCGACTTTGCTGTTCGCCACAAATGGATTATTGCTCGGCACGCTACCATCGAGGTTCAAGCGCAATATAGTCGCGGCGTGGTTCAGAGTATTTTGCCCGTTATCTCTGTTTCCGCGATCGCCAATAGAGAAGTAAATATGTTGCTGGGGATCAAATGCGATACGGCTACCATAATGGCGATTGGTAGCGCTCACAGAATCCGTGACCAACAAATCCTGCCAGTTAATCATCTGCACTTGGCCAAAGTCATTTATCACAATCTTGGCTTTGGCTAAGCTGGTGACCCCGCTATTGTTTTTTGGTTTGCTGTAGGTAAAGTAAAACCAGCCGTCGGGGCCTTTAACCACATCTAGTAAGCCACCTTGACCTTGCGCCCAAATGGCGGGCAAGCCCGATATTTTTTGCCACGCTTGCTGACCAGCCTGGGTTTTAGTGAGATCGACACTGAGTAACTCACCATGACGTAAGGTCACCAGTAAGGTCGACGAGTTTAACCAAGCCATTGCCCAGGGCGTACCGGGCAGCTGAACCAGCTTTTCCACTTGCAGTATATAGTCTTTGCTGGCCTGTAGTTGCAGTTTTTGAGCCGCCGAAACGCACCACGTAACGGCCCATAACAAACAAAGCATAACTTTAAACAACTGACTAAATACGGATGAGTTTGGCATAACACACCTCCTATAAAAGTGGCGCCCACTAAGCAGTTTGAATATGTCGCTTGATCATAGATCTAACGCAAAACTCAAATAGTGACAAGTCCTTGAACCATCCTCCCAATAATCAGCCCGCATTGCCCTTAAAACAAGCCGCCCCGCATTAACCTAAGGAGGCTTATTTTGGTTAAGAAGTGGCGGCTACGCAAATAAAGCCGCCTCTCTCATTGGGTCTTTAGGTATCGCAGAAATTAATTTTCGGGTGTATTCATGTTGTGGATCGGCATAAATACGGTCTGAATCACCAATCTCAACAACTTTGCCTTGTTGCATTACCATAATTTGATCGGAGATGTGTTTAACCACCGACAAGTCATGAGAAATAAACAAATAAGAAATTTGGAACTCGTCTTGTAAGTCTTGGAGTAAATTCAAGACCTGCGACTGAACTGACACATCGAGGGCGGAAACCGATTCATCGCAAATCAGCACATCGGGTTTCAAGGTTAAACAGCGGGCTATCGCAATCCGTTGACGTTGACCTCCAGAAAATTCATGGGGATACTTGTTAAATGCACTTTTGGGCAGACTCACCCGCTCTAAAAGTGATTCAGCCATTTGTCTACGGTCTGCTTTATCCTGACCAATCCCATGCAGTAACATCGGTTCCATCAATATTTGGCCGACCGTAAATCTCGGATTTAGAGAAGCGTAAGGATTTTGGAAAATAATCTGTACCCGGCGTTTCAGCGGTTTAAACGCCTCATCGGACATTCCCAGAATTTCTTCTCCCTTAAAAAAAGCATCCCCAGACGTCGCATTAAGCAGACGCATAATGGTATGACCCACGGTAGATTTACCCGAACCAGACTCTCCTACGATGCCTAAGGTTTTACCACGTTGTAATTGAAAGGACACCCCATCCACAGCTTTTAATTGCTTGCGATGAAACAATCCTGTCTTAATATTAAAGTACTTACATAGGTTATTCACCTCAAGCACTACCTCTCCCGTTTCCTGATATCCTCGGGCTCGCTCTGAGGGAAGCTGATAGGGCTCGTCTTGCAGGAAATCATCAATCACAGCCAGTCGCTCGGGTCTATAGTCAAGTGTTGGACGACAGTTCAAAAGGGCCTTGGTGTATGGGTGCTGCGGTTGCGTAAAAATAGACTTAATGTCTCCTTGCTCGCAAATCACACCATGGCGCATCACAATCACTTGATCGGCAAATTCAGCGACCACGCCAAGATCATGGGTGATAAATAACACCGACATCTTGTGCTTTTTTTGCATTTTGGCCAACAGATCCAGAATCTGTTTCTGAATCGTCACATCCAGCGCCGTGGTTGGTTCGTCGGCGATCAACAGCTTGGGTTCACAGGCAATCGCCATCGCGATCATAACCCGTTGTTGCTGGCCACCCGATAATTCATGTGGATAAGCATGAATACGATTTTCCGGATCGGGCAAGCCCACTTCGGTCAACAAATCAATCGCTTTGCGCTTCGCGGACTTTTTGCTAATGTCTTTGTGTTGCAACAAGGTTTCAATGATTTGGTTACCAATGGTGAACACTGGATTGAGCGAGCTCATCGGCTCCTGAAAAATCATCGCAACATCGCCACCGCGTAATTTACGTAAAGATTTTTTCGACATGCTTAACACGTCGCTGCCATCAAATTCTATCTCACTTTCAGAAGAAATTAAGGTATTAGAACTTGGTAATAATCCCATAAGCGCCATTGAAGTCACTGATTTTCCAGACCCTGATTCACCAACCAGCGCAACGGTCATATTTCTTGGGATCTCGAAATTAACCCTTTTTAGGGCGTGAAATAGACGACCATCTTCCAATCTAAAATCAACGCTTAAGTTTTTAACATTGAGTAAGGAACTGTCCATTATATTCTCCACCGTTACTTCACTTTAGGGTCTAATGCGTCACGCAAGCTATCGGTCAATAAGCTAAATGCAGTCACCAGAATCGACATAAATACAGTAACGGTAATCATTTGCCACCAATAACCTTGTATCAACTCTGCTGGCACCTCCGCTAACATCGCCCCCCAACTGGTTTGGGTGATATCAACCCCAAATCCAAGGAAGGAAAGTACCACTTCCGATTTGATCATCCCCACCGTGAGAATGGAAAACTGCACCAATAACAAGTGACTCACATTGGGAAGAATATGCAAAAACATCTTGCGAACATGGCCCGCACCAATGGCATCCGCGGCTTGCACATACTCACGATGCTTATGTTTCATAAACTCGGCTCGCATCACACGAAATACCGATGTCCATGAAGTCACGGCAAAGATGATGATCAAGGTATCAATGCCTCGAGAAAACACCACCGCAAAAGATAACAGCAATAACATCTCGGGAATGGAAGTAAAGATGCTGTAAAACCACATCAGCAGATCATCAACCCACTTACCGAAATAACCCGCAATCGCGCCTAAAATAGTACCAATAATAATCGCGCAAAAAGAGCCAAACAGCGCCACAGTCACCGACACTGAAGTTCCTTTAATGGTTTTTTGTAAAATGTCGCGTCCACGACCATCCGCCCCTAAGATAAGAGAATGGGCTTTTTCTATGGTTTCGGTTTCATATTGCTCGGCATTCGAACTGGCTTCCGCCATCAATGCCGCCAAAGGGTCGTCGGCAGCATCGGCAATCTCATTTTGAGCGCTCGGAGATTCCGAATAACTAACAGCTTTGACTTCAGCGCCACGCGCTTCCCAAGTCGCAAAACTTGGCGGTGCATGGGGTAATGCAATTTCTTCGCGCCAATTTTCACCCGCAAGATTCATCCATCCAGCGAGTGATAACAATAAGTATAAACTGACAATCATCAAGCTAATATAACCGACTTTGTCGTTTTTTAGCCGTTGCCAGCCGAGCGTCCATAAACTTCGGGTATGGGCATCTTCTTGTTGCACCACATTTTCTAGTTCGATAGCAACATCGTTAGTTTGATATTTCACGGTCTATTCTTCCCTACCTTACATTCCTAATTTAATTGCACGCGTGGATCGACCAGCTTATAAATCAAGTCCGCAAGCAGATTAAAAATCATAATGGTAATCACGAGATAGATGGTAATGGCTTTAATCACAGGAAAATCACTGGCATTAACTGCTCTTAGTATTTCGTTGCCTAAACCGGGGATACCAAAAAACCGTTCGATCAACACCGACCCAGTGATCATATAAGGTAAGGAAGACATCACTCCCGTAACAATCGGAATCAGTGCATTACGCATCACATGTTTTAAAACAACGGTTCTCTCCGACAAACCCTTTGCTCTCGCAGTACGAACGTAATCGTTGTTCATCTCTTCAACAAAACAGGTACGATAAAAGCGCGTGTCTGGTGCAATGCTCACGGCAACCCCAATCAATAGCGGTAGCGGTATATAAATCAGGAAGTTTTGCCACATATCATTGCCCCAGCCGAACACTGGAAACCATTGCATTTTATAGGCAAGAAAGTATTGCCCGGCGATGATATACACCAAGATACTGATCGACATTGCAACCGTTGAAATAATAGTCACAGCACGATCATAAGCGCTGCCGTTGTAGTAAGCGACAGATGCGGCAAACAGCAGTGAGAAAAACAGTGAACACATTTGCCAAGTCAACAACAGCATCACCGATGGACCAATGCGACTATTGATGATCTCAGAGACAGGCTGTTGGGTTGACCAAGAGGTGCCAAAGTCCATACTGATCACTTGCTTAACAAAAATCCAGAACTGTTCAGGCAGACTTTTATCCAAGCCTAATTGAGCATGAATGCTGGCCAGCATCTCATTACTCAGGCTTTTCCCTGCCAAAATATAAGATGGATCACCGCCAACCAGGGTGTACAGTGTAAACAGTAGCAACATCACCCCAAGCAAGGTGGGGATCATTTGCCAGCTGCGGCGAATAACATAAGAAAGCATGCAGTCTCCTCGAGCAAAAAAACATCAATACAACGCACCTCATGGTGAGTTGTATTGAATAATACAGATGAAATAGAACAGTTATTTGTCTACTTCTATGTAACGCCAAGGAGCTTGCATAATTGGATGGGTTTTATAGCCATGAACATTTTTGTGAGACACATAGCTACGTACCCGCGTGTCGCCAAAAATGTAGGGCTGGTACTGTACAACCAGTTTATTCATATGGTCATAAAGCTTCTGTCGCTTCTCTCCATTTGGCAGGCTTAACGCTTCCTCATAATCTTTATTAAAGGCGGGTAAGTTAAACGCTGCAAAATTAGAATCACCTTTATTGGGACCATAAAACATCTGCATGAAATTCTCGCCATCAGGGTAGTCGGCACTCCATGCCAATCCCCACATCTGCAATTTACCTTCACGGTTGGCTTTTGACAATTCAGGCCATTTACCGGGTTTGAACGAGAGTTTTATTTTAAGCGAATCAAAATCTTGCTGCCAAAATTCATTCCATTCGCGGTCAACAGCGGAAGTGGTGGTTCCCATTTGAACCGATAATGGCGAACCATCCGGTAGGGTACGGTAACCGTCGTCACCGATTTTGTAACCCGCTGCATCCAATAATGCATTAGCTTTTGCTGGGTTATATTTCACTGAACTTTTTACTTTAGGATTATGGCCTGCAACCCCTTCTGGGATCGCATATTCTACAGGAACCGCCTGCCCACGACGAATTCTGGCAATCGTTTCATTAATCGGAAAACCCATGGCAATTGCACGGCGTAATGCAATGTTAGCCGGGGTATAGCCGCCAACAACGGGATCTTCCATATTAAAGAAGTAAAATACAATTTCGAGTATTTTACTACGTTGCAGGGTAATGCCTTCATCCACATATTTTTGTGCTAATTTCACATCCAGCGGGTCGTTAGGATTCATCACTAACGCTTCTTTCAGCGCGGGTTGGGGAATCATATTCAGATCAAGCTGATTATTTAAAAAAGCAAGCCAGGCGGGTTGTTCCTCTTCAATAATACTAATGTTGATGTGCTGCATTTGTGGCAAAGTTTTACCATGCATCTCTTGAGCAACCCGAACAGAAATTGGATCGCTCGGATCAGGCTGATAATTAAACACCGATTTACGGAAATTTGGGTTTGCGTCTAGGATAATTTTACTGCCCGGTTTCCACTCTGTGAGCATGTATGGACCGGTTCCAACCGGATGCGCATTGGTATTTGCGGCATTGGCTTCAATCACTTCTCGTGCAACAGCGCCAAAAGTAGGCATTGCCAAAATAGTCGCAAAATTATAGTTCTTGCTGGTTAGGTTCAATTGTAAGGTATATTTATCTAACGCTTTAATACCTTCAATCTGCGTGTCGTAATTCAGCGCACCATTACCAGCTTGGGTGACCATTTCATCGGTACCAACAAACTTGCCATCAACCAGATAGCTCTGTGGCGAATTAATGGTTTTATCGAATATCCGTTTCAAGGAATAAACGTAATCAGCAGCAACCAGCTCTCTCTTTTTACCTTTAAACGCGGGGTCATCTGCAAAATAGATCCCCGGTTTTATTTTAAAAGTATAGGTTTTTCCGTCATTCGTAATAGTTGGTAAGGCTTCAATGGTATTAGGAATAAGCTTAATCGGGCGAGCAAGGTAGTCATAGGTGAGTAAAGAGTCGTAAATATTTTCAATGACTTTACCGGAATAAATATCAGAAACTTTCGCAGGGTCAAAGCCCGTTGCTGCAAGTTCGAATGCAACATTGAGTGTACTTTTACTTTCTCCAGCATACAGCGAACAAGAAGCTAGCATCGCCGCAGAGAGCAGGCCTATTTTATAGAGTTTGTTCTTCATTCGATCCTCTTCATATTAAGTTGTTAGGTAACTAATTGATATGACATAGCAAATAACAAGCCATCTCCTTTTTTCTTTTCACAGACTCTTTAACTTATACAGTTTTGCGACATTTCCAACCGACTCATCGCTCACCTTGCCCGAGCCCACAGCTACATGTATATACAACACATTGTATTATATAGGTCTTTGCTATAGCCATCCCGCCAATATCTTGTAAGGTTTTTGTTTAGGCATATTTATGACGAATCGCTCCAAACTGGACATTTTCCGTTGAGTGTTTCACTGAATTGGCTCACAACACCCTGCAAATCGCACCAAGTTGGACATTTCCAATTGAAAGCGACTCGATAGATAACCACCTTAAAACCCACTTACGTTCACCGCTTGCAAACTGCATTTTTTTTCCATTGAGACAAAAGCTTAAAAAAATCCACATAGCAAAATAAACTGCCTCACTTACTGATAGCGCCTTCTGGCTCAAAAGACCCAAACACCAAACCAGCTATTAGTTTCCTTCCATTTTTATCCCAAGCTCAAGCCAATGAAAGGCATTATTCAGTACTGCGGCGTACCGCCTCAATATTATACTTATCAGTATCGATAACAAAAGCGTCAGAAGCCAAAGCTGCTTCATAAAATGGCTCAAGCTGTTTTCGGCTATCAGCAGTAAAAGAAACATGTATAGGTGACTGTTGTAGGCGACCGTTCCCAAACCACAACTCTGGTTTTCCATTCTTTCCGAAACCTCTCGCGCCATCAAACGCCACTATCTTCTTAATGCCCAATGTAGTAAGCGCATTGGAGTAAAATTAATTACGCTTTGTTAAATCTGATACTGAAAATCCAATATTCACAGTCATATCCTTTATGCTTCTGATGCCTAGCCATAATACTCTGCTAGTGAAAGTAGCGATATTCAGTATTTCAGACGGCTTCAACAAACTAGCTCGACACCCTTAGCTGCAATGCTTTCCAAAACAGAAGAATCATGACAAATGAAACTGACCGATAATATAGCGGTTTAGAAGACTGCTAAGGCAACTCGTGTCATTTCAAGAGTTGCCATGGATGTCTACCTAATTTTCTATGTCACTTATGTATAAAGTTGCGTTGAAGTCATCGCCAACAATTACTTGAGCGTTATTCTGAATAGTTTCAATTCGTTGTTCCAATATCTCATGCGACCTTTTAGTAGACGAGTCATCGGCAGCAGAGTAAAAAGTAAATGCACCAAATTCTATTGAAGACTGCAACTTCTTTCGTTTTAGAACGCCAGTAATTCTTTTTAAATCTGATTCATATTGTGTCTTATTAAATACTCTGTTCTTTACTTCAATTACGGCTCTAGGAGCTCCTTTTGCCCACCAAAGTAGAAGATCAAAACGTCCGCCGGATCGTATATCTCTATGAATTCGACCTTTACCAACAGCTCCAGCATAGTCAAGAGCATCGTATGCACCGTTTTCAATCGTTACATACTTATTGCCTTTTGCTTGATGCAAACACCGCGCAACAGTTGTTGTTATAAAGTACTCAGGAGCCCAACAAACCCAGTCCCCGCCAGACATATCACAGTATTCGTTTTGTGCCAATACAACACCTTCAAGACATACATCTACTATTGTCAATCTTGATATTCGACCTTTCAAATTTTCTCCAAGTAATTAACAGCTTCTGACAAAAATTTAATTTAGACACCCATGATAAAAACCTACGGTTATTTACATTAACTGAGCCTTGAAGTGGGTATCTTGTTTTTTGTTGTTGTTTCTTTGTTGTTTTTGACGAAAGCCAAAACCTGTTCAGACCATTGCTGCCATTTTGCGGCTTGGAATAAGCGACTCCGTAATTTTATTTCAGCCCCAACAAGCGCCAGAATGATTTTTTTGGACTCTCTGGTTGAGGGATCAGCCGACCGAATTCATTCAGTAATTCAGCATTTAGAGAAGCCGCAATTTCGAGCAATGCAGAGACTTCATTGGCTGTTGAATTAGTGATGGTAATTTCATTGTTTTCAAAGTGAAGCTCAACAACATTGTCTTGATTTTCAAGCTTTAAAAAGAACAAGTGCTCTCGGCAAGCGTCCTCAACAAGTGACTCAAACTCACCTTTATCGTGAATGTCATTCATTTCATTTATTCGAGTGACCATTTCACCCACAGATTCCATAAACATGGGATCTGTGGCTCTGAATAGCTTTGCATTCAAGTCAGCTTCAAGCATGGCTTCATGCAAAGCTAAAGGCCCATCCAGTTCACATTGTTTGTTATTACGTTTTATCTTCAAAACTTTCTCCGTTAAATACAGTTTTAAAAGCGCAGTTAATTTAGACACCCATAATAAAAATCTATGATTATTTACACGGTCAAATAGTTGAGACGACCATTTTATTATTTATAATTTTGACTACTGCTAAATTTCGGGGAATTGTTTCTACACACATTCTTATTTGTTAGCTATCCTTGCGTATAGCTATTATCTTTACTGTTTGTATTACGCAACTTTTCATAAACTCACCACGGAATGATCCCACATCTTTTTGCACTTTTTCCAACTCTAATGCTTTGATAGAATCTTTATTAAGTGCATTTCTGTAAATAACCCTTAATTCATTCACTGTATTTTGGTCGATTAATTGTTAAATTCCGACTTAAGCTTAATTTTATATAAAGCATCATTAATAACTTCTTCTTCATTTTTCTTGAATAGATGAAAATCAACCAAAGCAGTCCATGTAACCATACAACCAAATTCAGCCTCAATAGTAATACTGTCCTTAATTTTACGACCAGTCGGAACATCTTCTCCAGTATTATTATTTGCTATTTGGTTCTGATGAGTAAATAAAGTTGGTTGTTCTATACGACATGTTTTATTCCAAGATATGCATGAGTTACCACAGGGCTGCCCCTTTTTACAAACCTTTGCGAAAGCGCTTGTCGAAAGTAAAATAAAAAATAAAAAATGTATTAAAATATTCATAAAACCTGCTGGGCTAGCTAACAGCTTCTTAAGAAAAAATCCCTTTTTATCACACGGGAGTCGACCTTATTTTACCCATTTATTGTTCAATAGCATATCACTACTTTTTAATAATTTCAGTCAGTTAGAACACGAATTGATAGTTAAATCATATTCAAGGATGCATTCATTGGTAGCAACAAGGCATTGCATGAACACAGCAAAAGCTTGACCCGGATCACCATTTTATTTAACATCCCGCGTCGAAAAAATTTTAGGTCGGTATGGTTATTCCGGCCCTCCCCCCTCGGTGAGATCTAGTCGCGATTGGCGAACCCACGGCACTAACCTTTAATTAGGATGGTGCAGCGGTGTATTTAATCATGTCCTAAGCATCATCCATGACTTGGATGAAACCATGCAAAACCCAAAAACCATTATTATTGCTCAGTTCCTCATTTCATTAATGATGGCGTTCTTAATGACCGGCATTTTCAGCTTTATCGAATTAGGCTTTAACGCACAATGGCTGAGTATCTGGCTCGAGCGTTTCCTACTGGCCTGGCCGATTGCCTTTTTACTTTCACTGGTGGTCAGTAAAGTTTCCTTTGGTATTGCCCTGAAACTCACGACCTCGCGCGAAACCTGAGGCAGGCTGCTCACAAGCCAGGACAACTGCGTTTTTGGCATGCCGGCAGGCGAATGAGATTGAACCAGCATCCGCCTGCTCAGAAGCTAAATTTAGTCCACGAGTTGCTGATAACGCTCGGCCAGGCGCTGTTTCAATGCGTTTAGCATGCTGCGTTCTATTTCCTGTTCCAATTCGTCGCTATCGTCATCCACCAACAAACTCTCGATGGTGGCCATCAGTGATAACAGCAAGTGATGATTTTCAGCATCCCAGTACCATTGGTCAGCGTCCTGCAACAGGCCAATTAACTGGGCTCGCTGGTTGAGCAACTCACTCAGTTTCAATTGACACTGCGTATGGTAAGCGGCGCTGTTGGTTAGCTGCTCGGCGAGCTCTGCTAACCAGACCGGATCCTGAGCTTCAAACATGCAAAAACAGCGTGACCAGTCATTTTTATCTTCAATCGCCTGTAATAAGCTTTCTAAGGAATGGGGCTGGTGACTTTGCGGCTGCTGAACCTGTACATGGCCGTGACCATCGCAGTGATAAACGGGCGCTAAAAACGGATACTGCTGCAAGTGGGCCACCGGATCTTCAATCTCGGCGGTACTGGCAAACCGCGAGTCCATGGCCGAGCGCTGGGCTTGATTAAGCTCACTCAGCATTTGCTCGATCCGCCTGAATAAGGGAGCCCCCTGCTCACAACCGGCAAACCGTAGCTCGGCTTTAAGGGTGGGAAGTAGCTCCAACAGCGCCGCGATTTGCGCACGGGCAGCGGCTTGCCCGGGGTTTTGCTCATTCATATTTTTTCACCCTTAAACGATATTCGGCATAGGGATGGGCCGACACCTGAATCCTGATCCAAGTGTGCGGCTGTTCCACCAGCACATGGTCTCCCTCCGCCTGTTGTTGAGCTTGGTAGCCCTCACCTCCAAGCGAGTAGCCAGCGTCCCCCTCCAGTGAATCGATGGCAATCGAGAATTGATCGCCCGCAAAACCAAGGATGAAGTATTGGTTTTCGTGCTCGCCCCCCACAATATCCTGAACCTGAAAGGGCTGGGCCGGCGACTCGATATTCAGGTAATAGTAATCTCGGCTCAGCCCTTGAACATGACGTAACAGCTGGGTATCGGCGGCCGACAACGGCCAGCTTGCCACGCTAAGTAAGGCCACCAGCAATCCACTGCATAAACAAGCGTTCATGATTTAACTCCCAAATAACACGTATTGTTGCGGCGTTTCAAAAAATTGCAGCGGATTATCACCATCCGGCTGCAGCTGCAGCGCATTGAGGATCCAGTTATCGATGGGTGGCATGTAGTTTTCATCCACGCTCAGCTTCAGCCCGTCCAGCCAAATGCCGACCTCGGGATCTGAAGCATGTTGCAAGATATTTTCAAGCGCCACCGCACTATGCCAATGGGTTTCATCCATAACTATCACCTCACTAATCATACTTTCGCGAAACTTCGCCAGACTGGGGATGACGATGCTGCACATTAAATCCTGCACATTATTCGGCTGAATTTGTTGCCAATCGAGTTGCTCGTTGTAGCGCAGATAGTGACAGAACAGCTGCACAAAGGCAGCCAGTGCCTGTGGCTCCCGAGTTTTACTCAGGATGAAAAAAAACGGTTTGCCGGCTTCGTAGATCAAGGGATTATAAATAAGCTCTTGCGCTTGACCTTGGCTCAGCTTGAGCATGATGTTTTCACATAATGCCGACTCCGCCAGCAACTGAGCCAGTGGTGCCTGCCAAAAGGCGTCTGGCTCCAAGCTATCGTCAATCGTGAGACTATCACTCAACTCGAAATGCTCGTCCGCTGCAGCATCGGCTTGCTCCGACCCGTATTGATGGCGAAAACACCCCACAGGCTGGCCATCTTTGAGCCATTGCAGCAGCTCGCGGATTGGCTTTAGTTTGGAAGAATATGGCGCACGAAAATGTAACTCGGCTTCAATATCTTTGAGCAGATATGCCGCTTGTTTGAGAAGATTTGCTTGGCTCTGTATCAGACTCACCGCGGTTCCTTATTCACTCACGCTCCATGAAACCCTGATTAGGGCTGACTGAGGCCAACGGCGGCCTCAAACACTAATCATAAAGACAGAGCACTAAGCTTGCATTGATTTGACCCCGCAAGCTGCTCAAACCAAGCATCACTGGCGGTTTTGGCTTTGCCAGAGTTGCCGATAGAGAGCTTCAAATTGCGGCAATACTGCCTCTGCAGAATAATGCTGTGCCACAGTTTGCCTCGCCCGAGCGCTCAACGCATGCTGTAGCTGAGTGCTATGCTGCCACTCCAGCAAACATTTGACCCCGCAAGCTGCTCAAACCAAACGTCACTGGCCGCTTTAGCTTTGCCAGAGTTGCCGATAGAGAGCTTCAAACTGCGGCAATACTGCCTCTGCAGAATAATGCTGTGCCACTACAGTTTGCCTCGCCCGAGCGCTCAACGCATGCTGTAGCTAAGTGCTATGCTGCCACTCCAGCAAACATTTGACCCCGCAAGCTGCTCACACCAAGCATCACTGGCGGTTTTAGCTTTGCCAGAGTTGCCGATAGAGAGCTTCAAATTGCGGCAATACTGCCTCTGCAGAATAATGCTGTGCCACGGTTTGCCTCGCCCGAGCGCTCAACGCATGCTGTAGCTGGGTGCTATGCTGCCACTCCAGCAAACAATCCCGCCATTGGCTGCGCTGAAATTGCTCAAATAGGAAACCATTCACCCGATGTTGGATTAACTGACCCAAGGCGCCCACATTAGTGGCCATCACCGGGATCCCCCGCGCCATGGCTTCCAGCGCCGCTAAGGGTAAACCTTCGTGGCGCGATGGCATGCACAATAAGTCGATATTCGCCCAATGATTGCTCATGGCAGATTTTCGGCCATGAAAGACGAGGTTCGCTAAAGGGGGGAGATTTGCCTGTTCAAACCAGTCGCCTTCCCCGTACACCGCAAAATCAAACTGCGGCAGCGCCTTGGCTAAGTCATAGAAACGATCGGGACCTTTCACCTGAGTTAAGCGCCCAACCAATGCGATGGTCGGGCTGCGATTCACGCTTGCCAGGCTGGCCCTTGCTGCGGGTAACTCAACAAAGTTATTGATGACTTGGCAAGACGCCGCCACCCGGCTGGCGATTGGCTGGCTCACCGCAATGCGTTGCTGCGACAGCCACGCGCTATAGCGATCCGCAAAATCATACAGTGCTAAACGACCCTGGCAGGCTTCACCCGCATGAAAGCTGGACACCAGCCTGATGGGCTGAAACAGACGCACCAAGCGGGCGACAATACTGGCCTTGTAGCCATGACTATGCACCACACAAGGCGAATAATCATTCAACGCTCGGCGCAGTGTTCGTATCGAACCATCCAGCACCAGCCAAGCCACCTGATGCTGATTAAGCTGGGCCAGCATCGGATGGTCTGGTTGATAGGCGCGCCACAATATCACACAAACCGGATGCCTGCGCTTGGCCAGAGCCTGAGCTAAATTGACCACGTGGCTTTCAATCCCGCCGACCGTTTGGCTGTCGATAAACAGCCAAATCGCCTGAGTTTGCGGGGGAGTATCACTGCTTCGATAAGTTTGCATCGGCGCTACTCAATTAAAAGTTAAAAGTCAGGGTTTGTGTCCCAAACTCAGCCAAGCTCAGCTGCTGCTGAACGCTGTTCACATTTCCCGAAGACAACTGCCATACTTCGGCAATTAACAGCGAAGCATGGGCCGGTACGGTCAATTGCAGCGCCATTTGCGAAGCACTGATTTGGCCTCGCCATAAACAAGAGCTGTATTCGATGCTGCCACTGTCGGCATTTTTCCAATGAGTGCAAATATTTAGATAAGCACGCTCGCCTTGCGAATAGGGGTAGCGAATGTTCAGCTGCCGCTGCTGCTGATTAACAAAACTAAAATTTTCGGCAACCTGGAGCTGCTCAAGGCTACTCACCACAGGCGCAGGTTCTGGGCTGGGCGCCGGTGGCTCGACGGTTGATGGCTGCTCTACTGGTGCAGGTTCAATCGGCGCTGCGGGCTGCTCGTTATTCTGATTATTTGCAGGGGCGCTGTCACCGCCACCACCACAGCCCACCATTAGTAAACTGGTCGCCAAGATTGAGCTATAAAACAGTCGGTTTGTGATTTGTGTAAAGCCAGTCATGTTACTTCCCCTCTTGTTGATAAATTAACTCGCTACGCGCATTTTCTAATAAGTACCAATCACCACTTTCTAAACCTTCGCTTTGTGCATATTGCAAAAACTGTGGATAGGCATCGGCAACGCTGACTCGCTCGAAGGGATACTGCCAGTTATAGGGCACAATAATCGCCCAGGGCAGGCCATTAGCAGTTTGGTAATAACTGCCCGAAGATGGATTTGAACTGTCATCGAAACTTCCCCAAAGGCTATCGCTGGCTTGGGTACTTGGGCTTTGATTTTTCACATGCACTTCTAAACCACGCGCTGGCGAGTCACTAAAATAGGGCTCGCGTGAATGTTCGGTAGCAAAAATAAAAGGGTCAAACGGCGCACTTGGCAGGCTCGCCAAATCAAGCCCTTCAAGCAAGGGTAAATGCACTTTAAAATGGAGCTGCCCCGCCCCTTCACAATCGCTTTGAGTTTTGTAAAAATCACATTGATTTTGCGGATTAATGTACTGGCGCACATCACTCGCAATAATCGCCACAATCTCATCACTGGCTTCGTCAATTACGCTGTGTGCTTGCAGCTCGCCATTGATTTCAAAACGGATGGTAGCCCTGTCGAGCAAACTTTTAGCGAGGCCCGGAATACGAATGGCAAAACCATTATGAAAGCTGGCACCCACCGCCCGCACCTCACCCTGCAACTCAATACGGGCGACCTCTGCATTGTTAAAGCTAAGCACTTTGGTTTGCAAATTCACCACTAAATCGTTCAGATCGTAGTCGCCCGCTGCGGGCCAGTTATCTTCAAAGGCAACCGTGGCATAGCCATCGGCACTGGGGTAGTAACTCACCTGAGTCGCCGCATCCCCCACATAAATTTGATAATCTTCCACCTCTCCGTCGGGCGCCCCGCCAGTGGCTTGCACCCCAGCGACCGAGCTAACTCTAAAGCGAGCCCAACGCTCGCCACTGGTATAGCCTTCGGGGATAGAGACCAACAAAGACTGAACACCGGGATCCACCGCTTGGTCATTCAAGATCTGCTCTTGAACGTCAAATACGCCGTTCCCATTGAGATCGATCCAGCCATTCAAATAGCCTTCGCCAGAACTATCTACTTGCAGTACAAAATCTAAACCCACCTGCAGAGCGGTGACAAAGGCGATACCGTCTTCATCATCCAACAAACGAGAACTGTCATCGCTGGCTGGATAAACATAGGCATCCATTTCCCCATCCACCCGCTGACCGAGGCGAATGCCCCCGGCCACCAACTGGTGTCTGGCGCCGTTTTCGGCCAAACGGGTGCCAAAACTTGACGGTGCATCGCCAAAGTCGATGTTGGCATCATCTTCCGCGACAATTGGTGCGATGGCGCAACGCGCACCATCGTTATTACTCGAAGCGGGGCCCTGGGCATATCGCAGTGCGGTAGGCTGTGCTGCACTAATGTCGATTTGAAAAATTAAACCATCACTATTACGGCTAATGTAGAGATTACCGTCTACATCAAAATACACTGCGCCAAAGGTGCCAGTTTGACCGACCGTTGCTAACGACTGGCTGCTACCATCGTTGGGATCAATCCGCCATAACACCCCCTTATTATCAACGCTATACAGCATGCCGTTGTCGGGATGAAAGGCCATATCAAAGATCCGCAGGTTTAGCGCGGCCCCATCAACGATCCGTTGCATACTCAAATAGTCAGCCTCATTGGGGGCTAAAGACACCCGGTACAGACCGCGATCCACCCCACTGCGATACAAATAGTGAGCGTTTTCATCCACCGCCACATCTCCCACATAAAAATTCACCTGACTATCGATGCCATTCCAATTCAGACTGAGCGGCTGCAGCTGATAGTCGTCACCAATTTTGGCCAGCGTTTGATGTTGGTAACTCCAGGCGTAGAGGTGATCGTCATGCAGGTTAAACCCGATGGCGTTTAGTTTGCCGCTGGTCCCCATATCAGAAGAGAGGGTTTGGTAATGACCAGTGGCTAAATTCACACCAAAGAGCTGTGCAACGTTTTGCTGCACTAAAAATGCCTGCGTCGGGCAAGTTGAGAATGCCGCCCCATAGCTACTCATTGGAGAGCAGAGCAAGGCCAAGGCGAGAGGTTTCCAAGGTTTCATAATCCATCCTGTCTGTGCTGAGTTAGATACCGATAGCCCTTGGATAGCAAAAGCCAAGCCAGATCCATAATGACCTGATTTAACTAGATATTACTCGGATTTATAAAACCATATTCAGTTAGCCTGAAGGTAGATTCGCAAACTGCAAAAACCAGCATAGCTTATACTTGCTTGGCCATTTGACGACGATTTAAGCGGAATTAAACAGCCAAACCAAGCTTAAGTCGAGTCCAAGCGTTAAGCCTTATAGACCCAAATTAACACTGAGGCCTTCCTTAAGCCTTAAGCGCTAGAAGCTAGAAGTTAGAATTAAAAGTGGGGCTTCCCTGAACCCTAAACCTTAGACCTTGGGCGCTGGCAACTAAAATAAAAGTGGGGACTCCTTAAGCCTGAGCCTTAAGCGCTAGAAGCTAGAAGTTAGAATTAAACGTGGGGCTTCCCTGAACCCTAAACCTTAGACCTTGGGCGCTGGCAACTAAAATAAAAGTGGGGACTCCTTGAGCCTGAGCCTTAAGCGCTAGAAGCTAGAAGTTAGAATTAAACGTGGGGCTTCCCTGAACCCTAAACCTTAGGCCTTGGGCGCTGGCAACTAAAATAAAAGTGGGGACTCCTTGAGCCTGAGCCTTAAGCGCTAGAAGGTAGAATTAAAAATGGGGACTTCCTTGGGCCTTAAACCTAAGACCTTAGGCGCAGAAAGCTAGAGTTGAGAATAGGGCCTTAATACCAATCTAATTCATTATGTGAGCAAGTTATGGCGCAGAATAAATCTGCCAATAACGAGCAATGAAGCGCTGTCACCCGTGACTATAATTACCATATACATCCATCGGTTAACGGTGATTTAGGCGAGCAAGAATGAATAGATAATTCCTTAGATTGGTATAAGCCTTAGACATTGCGGCCCCATGAGCGAGCCGCAGAATTGAACCATCAATCTTTTTTTAAAATACTATCGAGGCTTAAAGCTCGGCCTCATCCCAAGTCTGTTTTTTACGGTAAATGGTGGATGGACTCACATCTAACAGCTCTGCGGCTTTGGGGATATTGCCATCACAATGATCGATGGCATGCTCAATCGCCTCTTTTTCGGTGATCCACAGCGGCTGTATTTGGTACTGGCTGCCATGATTGCTCGATGGTTCACTGGTCGCCACTTCCTCCGCATGGCGACCATCGGCACCAATCGCGCCTTCCGGAATTAATTGATTCAGCGGCGGCGGCAACTGGCTGGCTAATACTTCTTTACCATCGTGCAATACGCAAATATTGCGGATCACATTTTGTAGCTGCCGAACATTACCCGGCCAATCATAATTGCTGATGATGGTCGCGCTTAAGCTGGAAAAACGTCGAAATTGCTTGCCTTCTTCCTTGGCATAGCGGCGCAAAAACTGTTGCGCAATGGCTGGTACATCCAGACCCCGGTCACGCAGTGGCGGTAAGTGGATCGGCACCACATATAAACGGTAATACAAATCTTCCCGAAACCGACCCGCTTGCACCTCTTCCCAGGGATCGCGATTGGTCGCACACAAGAAGCGCACATCAACCTGCTCTTCCTGACTGCCACCCACTTTTTGAAAACGACCGGTCTGCACAAATCGTAATAACTTGGTTTGCAGATCCATGTCCATTTCTCCGATTTCATCGAGAAACAGAGTGCCACCATTAGCCTGCGCAGCTGCCCCTTGCCGGGCCGAAGAGGCACCAGTAAAAGCACCTTTCACATGACCGAAGATCTCGCTTTCCATGAGATCTTTAGGAATAGCACCGCAATTAAGGGCAATAAAAGGTTTATCGGCCCGCTGTCCCTGTTGATGGATGGCCTCGGCGCAAACCTCTTTACCGGTGCCACTTTCGCCAGTAATAAACACCGTTGCCTTACTGGCGGCCACCGCTTCAATCATTCGATAGACATTCTGCATCGCCAAGCTGCCACCAATAAAGCCATGGAAACGCTCACGCCCAGCGTCCGCCTGATAGTCCTCGACTAAGGATTTTAGTTTATGTAATTTCAGCGCATTGTTTACCGTTACCCGCAAGCGACTGGCGTCGAAGGGTTTTTCGATAAAGTCCACCACCCCCAAACGCATCGAATCGACCGCCACATCGACCGAGCCGTAGGCGGTAATAATAATCACCGAAGTTGGCAGGCTGCGCTCTACCATCCATTCTAAAACCTGCATGCCACTCATATCGGGAAGATTGAGGTCAAGCAACATGACCTGCACCGATTGCTTAGAAAGAAATTCGATAGCTGCACCACCAGTGGCGACTCGTTCAAGTTTAAGCTCGTCTTTACTGAGATAAGCCTGATAGGTGGCGGCCAGTGTGGCACTGTCTTCCACCAACAAAACCGAGGCTTTCATATCACTTCCCATGTACCGTCCTCAACTTGCTAAGTTTTGTTCATATTGTTTAATCGCATTCATGGTTGCGCCAAGCACCGCATCAAGCTCGGCGACAGGCGCTTTTAAACTTGCCGCATCGCCGGCCTTGGCGGCCAATTCAATAGCTAATGCTAACTGGCGTACTTTTTCTCCACCAAAGGTTGCGAGGTTGCCCTTCATGGTATGTGCCGCCAGCGCCAACTGCTCAAACTGCTGTCCGGCAAACGCCTCTTTAATGGCAAGCGCTTGCTGCTCGGTTTCCTGATAGAGCAGCGACAACATCACAGGCAAAGCCTCCATCCCCGCATCTTTAACCAGTTGATCCAAAACCTTAAAATCGATCATTGGCAAAATAGGATCGCTCTCAGGCTGAAGCGCAGTATCGCTTTGCTGGTCTTGATTTAATAATGCAAGGGGCTGCTCCACCGTGCACGCAGAAGGCTTAACCTTATCCGCTTCGAGCTTTGAAGCATGAAACCATTGGATTAGTTTAGCCCGAAGTAAGGCAATGTCGATAGGCTTAGTGATAAAATCATTCATACCTGCGCTAAAACAAGCTTGTTTGTCTTCGGCAAAGGCATTGGCGGTCATCGCAATAATCGGTGTATTTTGGTTGAGTCCAGCGTGATTACGAATCTCCCGCGTTGCACTAACACCATCCATCACCGGCATTGCCATATCCATTAAAATCACATCGAAGTGCTGCTGTTGGCATCGCTCTACCGCTAATTGACCATTTTCAGCACAATCAAGTTGCTGCACCACATCTTTGAGCACTTGGCTTACCACGGTGCGGTTCATCGCGCTATCTTCCACTAACAAGACTCTGGCGGTGAGTGCATCTAAATGCTGGTGCGGATCCAATACATCTTCGAGCTGAACCGCAGGCGCCGCGCGACCTTTGAAAGGAAACTCAACACAAAAAGTGGTGCCCTCCCCAAGCTGACTTTCCACGGAGATCTGCCCGCCCATTTTCTCAACCAACTGTAAGCTAATCGCCAACCCCAATCCAGTTCCCGAATAACGCTTGGTTGAACCACTCTCTACTTGATAAAACTCTTCAAACAAACGTGCTTTGTCTTCGTCACTAATCCCGATCCCAGTATCTTTTACCTGCAATACTAAGCCCTTATGCTGGCTGCGGTGTAAAGCCAGACTCACCCCGCCTTGCTGGGTGAATTTAATCGCGTTACCCATTAAGTTAAATACAATTTGACGAAAACGCAGGGGTTCACCGAAGTATTCCGACATAACCTGTGAGTCAACATCGAGTTTAAAGCTGAGAGATTTTTGTGCCGCGGTGGTACTAAACAATTTAACGATGCTTTGCAGCACCTTCACCGGAGAAAACCATTCGTTATTGAAGTCTAATTGGCCCGCTTCAATTTTGGAGAAATCTAAGACATTGTTCACTAAGGCCATCAGAGTATGGCCAGCTTCATGACCAACATCCACGAAACTTTGCTGTTCCGCACTCAACTCTGTTTCCTTCAAGATCTGATACATATTGATAATAGCATTCAAAGGAGTGCGAATTTCGTGACTCATGCTTGCTAAAAAACGGCTCTTGGCGAGGCTGGCAGCTTCGGCATCGTGTTTCGCTCTTTCCAGAGACTGTTCAACCGCTTTTTGTTCACTCAGATCGGTAAAATGTGCGACATAATGGCTTGGTTTTCCTTGGCTATCTTTGACTGAGGAAATGCTTAACCACTCCGGTAATAATTCACCATTTTTACGTCGATTGACAATTTCACCAGACCACTCTCCCTGTTCGCGGATCCCCTGCCACATCTGTTCAAAGAAAGCCTTGTCATGCTGACCAGAGCTTAATAAAGAAGGTTGTTGTCCAATCGCTTCCTCGGCCGAATAACCGGTAATATGAGTAAAAGCTTTATTCACGCGAACAATCTTAGAGTACCGATCGGTCATAAATATCGCTTCATTAGCATCGAAGGCACACGCGGCCAGTTGCAACTCTTGCTCAGTCCGTTTCTTGTCGGAAATATCCCGCATAAAGGCAGTAAAAATAGTGTTATCGCCCAGCTCCACCGCACTGATGGTCAACTCAGCCAAAAACTCATGTCCCTCTTTATGCAAGGCTGGCAACTCTAAACGCTGGCCAAGTACTGGCGCTTCACCGCTTTCTCGAAAATGCTGCATACCCTTGCGATGCGCCTCACGAAAAGCCTTCGGTACAATAAATTCCGCCAGCTCTTGGCCAAGCATCTCATCACGGCTATAGCCAAACATACGCTCGGCACTCTGGCTAAATTCCAGCACGTAACCATAGCGGTCGGTGGTGATCACTGCGTCCATCGCCGAGGCGATGGTCGCGCTTAGCATCGACTGATTCTTCTCTAATTCCAAGGCCAGTTGCTGCTGCACATTAATAGCTTGCTTAAACTCAAGATGAGATTGCTCCAAGGCTGCCGACATCTTATTGAAGGCACTGGCAACTTCAGAAATCTCATCATGACCTTTGACCGCCAATTGAAAACCTGGCCCCACCTGAGCAATGGTTTTTGCGGCATCCCGTAAGCCACCCAACTGGCGCGTTAAATAGGTCCCCAACAAAAAGGAAAATAGCGCCACTAACGCAATTTCCAATACCGCAATGCCAACCCCAAATGAACTCGCTTCACTAATCAAACCATGCAGACCATGGTCATAAATGCCCACATCAATTTCACCGTATAAGTGATTGGCGGCCATGACTTCAATGTGAGTATTAAATACCTTGTGGACATGGTCTCCCAGTTCAGGATTATTGGCTGGGTCTTCATTGGGATCGGCCCCCGACTGAGCCAAAACGCGCTGCTGCTCATCGCGAATAATCACATAGGCCACATCACTCTGCGAAGCGAATTCTGAGGCAAGGCTATCGAGGGTGGCGATATCTGTGGTGATCAGCGCATTTTTAGTACTTGAGGCGAACAAAGTGGACATCATTCGCCCATGTTGTTCAACTTGCATCTCATTGGAGTCGTAGAGCCAACCAATGCTGCTATATACCAAAATCGCTAATAGCACTGATTCGATTAAGGCGACCCCTAATACGGTTTTTGCTTTAAAGCTCAATGCCATCGCAATTTTATTCCTCAAGTCACGCTATTTAGTGATAGGGGTTCCAATATTTAGTTGGCGTACGTCATCCCAATCTTGGTCCTTAGCACTGACAAAACCGTCGATATTCAATTCGGCGAGTAAGAGTTGATCATCCGGTTGTTCAGCGAGCCCTATCAGCGCTTGCTGTACTGCAGAACTGACCGCCGGAGCCACTCGCGGATGAACTGCGATGGCGTGGGGAGTAAAACCAGCTGACGTCCAAAGGATCCTCAACTGTTTTAAAATTTCTGGATCGATGCTGGCAAAGGTTCGAGGAATACCGCCACCTGCCGGATATAAACCCGCAGCAACCGCCCGATAAACCGAATCGTGAGAGCCCACATACTTCGACTTGAAGTCTAATTGTTGTTGAGCTAAATAACCTCTTATCACCACACTAGCAGCGAAAGCTTGCGGTGCAGGGAAAGCCAAGGTGTCGCCCGATAATTGCGCAATATTTTGGATCTCACTATCGGCCCTCACCACCAGGATCCCCTGCAGCGTTTTATCCTTTGATTTAGCCAAGGCTTGATAACCAGGATTGGCTGAAAACACCTGATAATGGTAGGGATTCATATAAGCAAAATCATAGTCGCCGTTCGCTAAGCGTTGCTCAAATTCAGGAATGCTCGGCGCGGTTTTAAACGTTAAGGGATAGCCACTGGCAAGACTCACCGCATCCAGCAACGGCCCCCATTGCTCTACCAAACGAGTCGCTGATTGCTGCGGCACAATACCAAAAGAGTAAGTTTTTTGTACCGCTTGTGCATTTAAAGAAAACAGCACAACTAACAGCAGACACAGTAGTAATAGGGTCGCTTTAAGCTGAACCTTACGTTGTGCCCAGTACCGTTTTCCCTTTAACACTAAGGGGTTTTCTGCTGGCTTTTGCTTGGTCAAGTTTTCCGTCACTCCATCGACGATTTGTATATTCGAAAACATATCACACCCTTATTGAAAGTAGTTGAGAATTAACAAGAAATCTTCTTAGATATTGACTAAATCGAGGGAATAATATGGTAATTCGTGAGGACTCTCTCAATAACTCGGCTTTTAAACTCGGATTAAAGCGATCGTTCATCACAACCCCCAATAAGCGCACATCTTCTAGCTTTAAATCGTTCACTGCGGTTTGAAATGCTGGCCGGGCGGTCACCCCAGCCAACACCGTTAAAATGCAGGCATCACTGGCCGCTAAAGCGCGTTGCGCCGAAACATTACCGCCGTTGTTTTGATTGATCGCCGAGGTGTCAATCAAGATCAATTGATAGTCTTGCTTCCAAGCTTCAATCTGTTGTTCGATATACCCCGGCTCTTTGAGTTTAAGTAATGAGGCCTTATCCAGAGGAGCTGGCAAATAATCCACCAGCGAAGATGGGTCTTTCACCACTCCTTTCACTTCACCTCGGTCCCAACCCAAGTCAAATAAGGGGCAATCGAAGCGCCGTGGATGATGTAAATTAAAGTCCACCACTAATACCGAACGCCCTGCGCCTGCGGCGCGTTTAGCGATGGCATCCACCAACGTTGATACGCCCTCTCCGGGTTGGGCAGCACTCACCCCGATGCAACTATTTTGATGATTCGGTAGTCGTTGATAGACCCGCTCTAGTTCTTGATAAGTTGAAGGTAATGCAATCATAGGAACCCCAATAATGCGCTCACAGAAATCAATCTAAAGACATCTTCTAGCCCTTGACGAGCTTTTACCCAGCCACTTTCGGCACGCGATGGAATATATACGGTGTCTCCTGCACGGATCACCGGTAACAGGCTGAAATCACCCGTTTTAGAAAATTCGAGCAAGTCAAAAGTTCGCGCCTGATCCTTACAACAAGATAGGTTCACCACGGTGATTTTTTGCGGATAGCCCTCGCTATCAATCCCACCCGCTTCGGCTAACAGGTCTAATAAGGTCATCTCATCATTAAAGCGGTAACGACCCGGCTTACTAACCGAACCTAATACCCGTACCGTGCGCTCCTTCTTTTCAGACAACCAATTGCGGTTTTTTTCTGGAATATAAATCGAATCACCAGGAACCACCTTGGGTAATATCGACTCATCGCCCGTTTCGAAGTACAAAGCTAAATCGAGTTTCGATACCGACGCATGTTTACCATTACGATGACTAATCCGTACATTACTAATATCAGCCTGCTCTGAAGGACCATCGGCGGCGGCAAGAATGTCTAAAAAGTGCATACTCGGGTCAAAACGATAGCGGCCAGGTGCCACCACTTGACCAAATACATAGATTGAATCTTCCGAACTTTGGCGCACCCACTGCGATTTATTATCACTTGGGTCATCGGGTAGTTGCGGCACCATAATAGTAGTGCCCGCCACGATCCGCGGCATCTGTTGATTGTTTATCTCGCCATTAAGGTAGGCGTTTAAATTAAAGTTAACCGAGCGGGTCGTGCCACCAGCATCACTGAATAATACGGTGATTTTGGCCATGTCTGCGTTTGGTTTTGGGCCGCCGGCATGCGCCAAAAGATCCATCAGATTCATTTCGTCAGCCCACTCAAAACGACCGGGCCGATTAACTTCGCCCATCACTTTTACCGCTTGGTTCGGTGACACCTTGGTCCATGATTTTTCATTTAAATCGGTTTTTTCGGGCACAAAAATCGCGTCACCCGCCATGATTCTAGGCAACTGAGCACTGCGACCTTCGGTAAAAGACTGCAAATCAAAACGTTCTACCGCGCCACTGCTACGAATAATTCGAATTTGTCGGGTTTCGGCAAAGCGACTCGGCCCACCGGCATTCGCTAATACATCTAAGAACCCCGCCGCTTGATTGCCTTCGTAGGCACCAGGTTTGAACACTTCCCCCATCACATACACCGTATTCGCGCCCGCTTTAATCTCCTCTTCCTGCTTCGGTACAAAAATGGTGGTGCCCGCAGTTAAGCTCAGCAACAAATCGTTATCGCCGGTATCCAGATAGCGTTTCAGATTAAATAACTTAGGTTCTCCGTCAATAATCACCCGAATTTGCTCTACGCTGGCATAACGAGTCACCCCGCCAGCGCGCATTAACATATCCACTAAATTAGCTGAACTTTTATAAGAAAAACTCCCTGGATTATAAACCTCGCCAAATACTTTAACCGCGGTGCGGTCTTCAGCGGCATCACCATTGTCGTTCAAACTATTCGGATCAAAATCCACCGCCACATTGCCAATTTTCGGCGATGCAGGAACAAATAATACATCGAGCGAATGCAAGCGAGGCAACGCAGCCAAATCGCCCGAATCGAGATATTGTTTGTAGTTAAATACCTGCGGCTGACTAAAACTAGCCCGGCGGAGTTGCAAGCGATCTAGCTGAGCACCAGCCCGTAAGCCACCAGCCGCTTGAATCGCCATCTGCACCCCAGCGCCTTCAGCAAGAACCACTTCACCTGGTTTATCAACAAAGCCCAATACACTAATCCGAATTCGACGCTCCTCTAGCAATACTCGCAAACCAGCCAAATCTCGGTAAGCGTTGGACAATTCTCGCTTAATTTTTTGTTGCATTTGTGCTTCGGTAAAACCGGACACCATGATTGGTCCCACTTCAGGCAGTATCAACCGACCATTGCGATCCACCTCAAAACGTTTGTCTAGGGAGGTTTCGCCCGGGAGAACAATTCGAACCACATCGCCAGGTTGTACTTGAGGATTGGCAGCATTGGCTTCGAATATCATGAACATATTGATCACTAAACCAATGAGCATCCAAGCGGGAAATGGAATTTTGCTAATTTTCATAATGCGATTCCTTATTCTGCGGCAGCAAAACGCGGCATGGCGTTGCTAGGATAGGAGTCAATCAGACTCACGGTGACACGTCGGTTAGAATGGCGAACCTCATCGCTATCGCCAGTAAAGTAGGGCTGAGAATCGGCGGCGGCTTGTAGCTTAATCAACGATTGCGGCATGCCTAACTCCACCATGTAGTCGGCCACTCGTTGCGCTCGTGCCAAAGACAAATCTTGCTTATAAGCCTGATCGCCCTTGCTATCACTGTGTCCGGTGATCATCAGCGATAACTTGCTAGCAACAATGATTGGCGTTAAACGGCTGAGCTGATCGCGATAAGCTGGTGTAAGTTCGCTGGAATCGAAGGCAAACTGGTTGTTACTGTTTAGCGCATCACTAATGCTCACCATGAGCCGCGATGACTGGATCTGCCCAAAACTATCAGTTTGACAAGCGCCACTTTGTAAGACTCGGTCGAGCCGCTGCTCTAACATTGCGAGAAAATGCTGCTGTATTTCTAAGTCATTGGCGGCATCTAGGGTTAAACCACCTTCCAGTTCCCGAATGATCCGTTGTTGCTGACTGCGCGCCTGTGCCACTGAGGCTGGGAAACACAGTTCAGCACCTTCCAAAACCAGTAAGTCGAGCTGGTGTTTGGTCAGTATTGACTCAAACTGCAAGCCGTGTTCCGGACCAATTTCACTCTGCTGGAGACTGCCGCTACTACCATCTAACCAAGCTAAAATACTCAACTGGTGCTCAGCAAAACCGCCTCGACCCTGCTTTGGCCAAGAACTACAACCCGAGCCAATCAATAACAACAGACCTATCACAATACAACGCATGGCAGACTCCTTGAGTTTCAATTATGCAGCTATCGACGACAATGATTGGTGCACGCTGGCGCTTGAAGGTAAGGTATCAAACATGGTGATAATTTGATTAACTCTTAGCATCATCAATAAATCGCGAGGTTGTTGCTGAGCACCACAAATAATCAAATGTCCGCCTGCGGCATGAATCCGCTTAAACATAAATACCAAGGCGCCAATACCAGAAGCATCCAATTGGCTGACTTGAGTCATATTCACCACAATGACCTTGTTGGCCGAACTCTGACAAAGATCTTCAAAGACATGTTTATATTGGCCACATGAGCTGGCGTCTAAGGCACCTACGATGGATGCGGTAATATCACCTTGAACGGAAGTTGTTAATTGCATATTCATAATTAGCTCCACAAAACATTTGTTCTCGACGGATTTAGTGCCAATATCATGCCAATGAATATATAGCCTTAAATATCAATTAATTACATAAAAACAGAGACCATAAACAAAGGGTTTTCAGAAGCAAAATCGCAGCTTTTGCAATATGCAAAAGCTGCGCTTAAGGATTCTTTGCTTGGAGCAAACACTGAGGGCTAATCTGGCTCAACAAACATGCCAAAAACCAGTGGAGATCATATTGCAAGATCCAGCAGAGTTAAGCAGTGAACTTTTGTTTTGCTGGTAATTGTTGCGCACTAATAAAAGGGATGGCCGAATGCTAAGCAAATAAAATACGACTCGTGCCAAGAACGAATCAAAATAGCAATGCTGCTCTTGTCCGTACCTCACGATTGTGTTTATATTTAATTTACCGCAGTTGTTATTTTATTGTTGTTTTTGTTATCCTTTTATTTACTTCTGAACAAACTCACGATTCGAGCAAGCTGCTTCATCTCTCCCTGAGCAACGGCCTGTTTTTATTGGGTACACAGCTGCAATCACTAGTCGAAGAAAGATATAACTTTTAGCACAAATTGACTTCAAGTTATGGCATGCATTATGCTCTGCGAAATTTTTTGCGCGGTAGCTACTGGGCAATAAAGCTTATTTATTTTAGGAATCAACAAAATGGAATTAATAGAGTCATTTTTTGGGGTCATTGGTGACCTCACTTGGGGATGGGCACTTATCCCGTTTCTGGTGATCTTAGGTTTGTTTTTCACCTTGGTCACAGGATTTGTTCAATTTAAGTTTTTTGGGCGGATGTTCCACGTTCTTTTAAACAAAAACCAAACCGCTGGCAAAAATGCGATTTCTGGTCGTGAAGCGCTACTACTCTCTGTGGGTGGCCGCGTGGGGGGTGGTAATATCGCTGGCGTTGCGGTTGCTATCACTTTAGGCGGACCGGGTGCGGTATTCTGGATGTGGGCCATTGCGCTGGTAGGAATGGCGACCAGTCTGATCGAATGTTCACTCGCTCAGCTTTACAAACGTAAAGAAGGCAACGCCTTTCGTGGCGGCCCCGCTCGCACCATCATTCATGGCCTTGGAGAGGATTACAAATGGCTGGCCTATGTTTATGCCGTTTGTTTGATCGCATCATTTGCAATCGGATTTAATGCCTTCCAAGGCAACACTGTGGCCGGTGCTGCGCAAGACAGTATGGGCATTGACCGTATGTGGAGTGGCATTGTTCTGGCTGTTATCACTGGTTTCATCGTTTACGGTGGGATTAAACGTATCGCAAAAGTAGCAGATGTGATTGTGCCTATCATGGCCGTTGGGTATGTGGCGATGGCACTGATTGTTATCCTGCTCAACATTACTGAAATTCCAAGTGTTATCTATTCAATTGTATCCAATGCTTTTGGTTTTGAAGAAGCGGTTGGTGGCGGTATGGGTGCTGCACTGGCACAAGGTCTACGCCGTGGTCTGTTCTCTAACGAAGCGGGTCTTGGTTCTGCGCCAAACGTTGCCGCTACGGCCGATGTAACCCACCCGATCAGTCAGGGGATTACTCAATCACTTTCAGTATTTATTGATACGATATTAATCTGTAGTTGTACTGCATTCATCATCTTACTTGGTGATGTTTATGTACCAGGTGCTGCCAATATCGACGGAGTGGTGTTGACTCAGCAATCGCTAGTCTCTCATGTCGGTGAATGGGCCAAGTATTACCTAACCACTGCGATTTTACTGTTTTCAATCAGTTCGATTATCTACAACTACTACCTTGGTGAGAACGCAATCACCTTTATGTCGAAGAGTAAAGCTGCGCTGCATTCACTACGTATGTTTGTGGTTGCGATGGTATTTCTCGGTGCCGTTGCGCCAGCAGCAACATCGGTGTTTTTCTTCTCCGATCCGATGATGGGTGTTTTGGCAATTGTGAATTTATTAGCGCTGCTGATGTTATTCCCGACCATTACCCGTTTATTAAATGACTACAAAGCACAATTAAAGGCAGGCATAGAGCACCCTGTATTTGATCCTGCCAAGTTCTCAGACCTAGATATCGATCACAAAGCTTGGGATAAAGCCCGCTTGAAGACTGACGCTTAAACCCGAGAGCGCTGAAGCAACGAAACGCTCAACTCGAGATATCGAGTCACAAACTTTCGGAAAAATACTATTTGGTGTTTTCATGGACATGGTTCATTTCGTCTGATGGCTATCTTCGATAGCTTTAAATGAACCATGTTCTGAAGCTTCAATTTCAAGATTAATGAGCGCTGTATCTCTAAAACCGAGCCGCTTGGAACTATCTGCGGACAATAAAGTTTGCTCGTTTACAATAAATGTTGATCATTATTGCTTTAAACAAACTGTTGGGCATCCGTGATCTGTCCCAGTCCTGCTCCGTTCTGTGTTAGCTACGGGGTAAAAGCGTTCGCCTACGGCGACATCATTAAGCTTCAACGAGCAAAGCTTAGCGAAGCAAAAAGAAAGCTCGCCCAGCATCTTCTTAGATCCTCCGTTGCTCACTCACAAGGGCGTTGAAGTAAACACTACGCTCAAACAGACTTCAACTTTGCTCCCTTGTTCATTTGCGCGACTCGGCGAAGATGATGGGATTTAAAAGCGTAATCTTGGCTATCGAGAGCGTGAAAGGTTTTTGTTTTTAGAATGGGTGTCTAGTTTATTTCTATCATATAATTCCGGTTCAAGTTTAAGCTTTGACCAAATTGACTCGGCCTCGCCACCTTGAAAACCGTCAGGAAAATACTTATCTAACCATACAACCAGACGTTCGCGTATTTTCTCAGGTTCTTTATCAAATTGTGCACCAAAGATCTTACGCCATACAAACTCATGACAATTATCCTGAGCTAACAGTTGCATAGAAGTAACTAATAATACCACGCCAAATATTAGCATTCTCATAGTTTATTATTATCCCCTTTAGGTACCCACAAATACTTAACATCAAATCCATGACTGTTATGTGATAACCATGGAGTAATATCATAATCTGACTCAACAAAATAGTTGTTATAGACAGCCTCCCCAGCCCCTACAATAGCATTCGCTGCAAATTTTGGTAACGTGGCTTTTCCTTTTAAGGCTTCCTTTGCTATCGTTATGAAAGCTTCTTCATATGCGGAAGCAAACACATCAACAAATCGGCCACCTTCTAATCCTACTTTTGTAGATAGGTCTCTTGTTAACTCAGTAGAAACATGTCAAAAAGACTTGGGTGTCCTTTCTTTCTTTTTTTATTTCAGTGGTTAGTTTATCAAATCAGTCGAACTGTACTTAAAGGAAGAGAAAAAGATAAACAAGCTAGGTGCTAGAGCTAGGATTTTCATAATTGGATGCTCAAAGTATACAAACAACCAAAGAGAAAATAACGAGCATATAACCGTTTTGATCGCAAAGGATTTGCTCCTAAGTAGTAAAGAAATAATGTGCTTCTGGGGCAAGCCTAGAGCTACTAGAAACAAACAAATAACAATCAATGGGTAATTCAGTGGTTCTGGAGAAAGTAGCCCATCAACTACCCCGTCTACAAGGCCAAGTGCACCAGCGTATCCTCCACCGAAGAGCCCAGCCTTTAAGTTTGAACCTCGCAATGTTTCCAAATTACTTTGTTTCATTGTTAGCCGCCTCTCTAAACATAAATGAGCTTACTTGCCCATATGCGTCAGTTGCTAGGAAAATATCTAGACACCCATCCTAAATATCAAATATGTCATCTTCAATAAAAATAATCTAATGGGTAATCCAGGGCGATAATACGAGCGTTTTTCAATCAAGAGTGGAATAGTTATCGAACGTAAATTGGATGCTAACTAACCGCTTAAACTGTGCTTTTTAAACTATGATTGGTTTGAAATCAAACTGCACGTAAAATGAACACTCTTGCTCTCACCCTGATGGTGGTTGCCAGTTGGGATGGCTGTCTAGTTATTTTGGTTGGAACATTGACTGTTAAACCATTATCAACGCTTTCTATCCATACCTTTGCCTTGGTTAAGAGGTTCAGCTTAAGCATAGTTGCTTTAATTTGACACTGACCCCTTTTATTAAATTGACCGGCTAAGTTTTTAAGTGAAGAGTCGGCCAATCCTAAATCGCGACCAAACATTAATGCAGTCATACTCAAATCCCTGTTGAACTCATGGATAACGCGTCGCCTGCGCAGCGTTATGAGGTTAATTTTTCTTGTTTACTAAATTAGTTATCAAACGAGATCTTGGTTTGTTAAGTAGTTTGCTGGTTTATTTTTTGATGGTGGGGGGTTGAGGAACATCGATTAATGTAAATATTGAGAGCAAGGCCGAAGATCCCATCGACCCTGTAAATAATTCTGTGTAACTGCTTTGGGTTACAAGTAATCAGTAAGTCGGTCTTCAAACATAATCATAAAGCGATTGAGAGCCTGTCGCCAGTTTCTTATTGGCATCGACCAGCGTTTCGATGCATCCATAATTGCAAGATAGACAACTTTCCTCGCTGATTCATCCGTGGGGAATAGCTTACGCTTCTTTGTCGCTTTGCGTATCACACTGTTCAAGGACTCTATCGCATTCGTCGTGTAAATGGCTTTACGAATGTCCTGAGGGTAGCTGAACAATGTATTTAAATTATCCCAATGCGCTGTCCAAGAGCGGCTTATCTGTGGGTATTTATCATCCCACTGGTCACCAAATTGTTCGAGGGCCAGAAGCGCTTCTTCCTCGGTATTCGACTGGTAAATACCTTTGAGATCTGCCGTTACAGCCTTGTAGTCTTTCCAAGGGACATACTTCATTGAATTGCGCACCATGTGGACGATACAGAGCTGTATTTGGGTTTTTGGGAATACGGCATTAATAGCATCTGGAAAGCCCTTCAAGCCATCAACACAAGCGATAAGAATGTCGTTGATACCTCGAGTCTGGAGTTCAGTGAGAACGCTGAGCCAGAACTTCGCACCTTCCGTTTCAGATATCCACATCCCTAAAAGTTCTTTCTGACCTTCGATATTTACGCCCAGAGCCAAGTAAATCGCCTTATTGACGAGCTGTTTGTTTTGGCGGATTTTCACCACGATGCAATCAAGGTAGACGATGGGATAGACTGCATCCAGTGGCCGTGATTGCCATTCAACAACCTGCTCTAGAACTGAGTCGGTAACTTTAGATATGAGGCTTGCAGAGACATCAGCATCGTACATTTCTTTGAACGTAGCGACGATTTCACGAGTTGTCATGCCTTTGGCGTAAAGGCTTAATATCTTGTCATCCATCGATTGAAATCGAGTTTGATGCTTACGAACAAGCTTCGGTTCAAACGAGGCATCTCGGTCTCGAGGTACATCCAGTTCAATCTCACCATCGTCGGTGATCAAGGTCTTGGATGAATAACCATTACGACTATTCTTATCGGGCTTTTCAGCGTGTTTCTGATAACCGAGGTGGTCATCAAGCTCAGCATTTAACGCTGTCTCAACAGTCACCTTGGTTAACATTTTACGAAAGTCATCTAGATCTGAAGGGGTCTTGATTGACTTAGCGGCTTCACGAGCAAATGCTTCGAGAGCTTTCTTATCCATGTTGCTTATCCTTAGCCTGTTCAGGCCTAATTATAAGCAATTACACAATTTAATTTACAGGCTCATCCCATCGCGTATTTGTTATCGAATATTATTTCACTTTGCTTCTTGTCATGCCGCATGTGGGGGACAATTGATGATTGTATTGGCCTACATTGATCGCCAATTGGGATAGATGTCTTATTATTTTCGTTGGTCTAAACAAATTTGCTGTTCACGTGCTCGAGTTGAGTGTATTTAAAGCCTAGAAGTGCTGTTGGGAGCTGCCAAAAAGACTTGGGTGTCCTTTGTTTTGTGCTTTTTTTCTCCCTTCTTTTCTTTTTTATCGAAAGATGCTATGAAAGTTACAATCGAGTGAGTAAATTCGACCAGAACCTGCGACTTTATTGTCTCCCTTTACCTCTAAGACTGATAAGAATGACTGCTCTCCTTTTGACGAATGGCTAAATCTCATAAGGTAAAAACCTTCTTGGCCTTCGATTAATACATATGACTTTTCGCTAGCCCTAGAGTGATTTGATAATACTGCGGAGCTTAGGCAATTAATGGATAGAGAGTCTAAAGTTCCTTCCGCACTAGCGTTCCCATCAAAATAATCACCTAATGTATTAAAAACTAAGTACTTCGCGTCTATAGATATTTTCAAATAATCTAACTCAAGGCTCTTGTTATTTACACAATTAGATTCTTTTTGCATTAAAAAAATAAAAACAAAGATAACTAACAAAGATAACAAAATAGTAGTTTTATTTCTCATAGAAATTGTTAATACCTATATTCATATTCACTCAGTACTGAACCTTGACCGGTTTGAGTATGAATCTCAATTTTCGGCGTTCCTAACGATAAAGTTATTTGCCCTCCTGATATCGAAGGTTGCTGCGGTGATGAAGATGTAGTTATCACTTCTAAAGTCACAGGAACTCCATATACTGGACCTTGCCCACCAGTGGCATTAAAGAAACCGCAAAAAGACTTGGGTGTCCTATTTCTTCTACTCGGTCAACTGCTGATAATTCATGGTAGTACTGCTTGTTTCTTTGGCGAGAAGAGCGTACCACTTTCGGCAGTTGGCTTCCTCTTCTACACCTTTCCATGAATGTCGCAGTTATTATCTGAAATCGGGAGTATTAATGTCACAATAGTTATTGATATCAAATGCTTTAAAAACAAGTTTTTTCTTACCCATCATCATAAAGTAACTCCCATTCATACCTAAATAAATGAATATTGTGTCTTCCTTCATACCTTTTAATTTCTGAAGCCTATATCCACAAAATTCAACATCTTCATTTAAGCTTGCAGCAATCTTGAAATTTTCAACCTCAACAAGTTTTTCAAATTCATCAACTGCATAATCTTTATCTAAATATTTGATTAAAGATACAGAGTACTCTTTAACATCGTCTATTGAACTGTCACGAGTATCCCAAACAGAGTACCAAACCTGGTTATATTCGGTACTATATGCATTCTGCTTTAAAACTAAATGGCTTTCATTATTCATCGTCAAAGGCGCTATTGATATAAAATTTAACTCTGTATCACCTGAATGTGCTTTAACTATAAAAATAAAAACAACAACAATACAAAATAAAGTAGTTTTAATCACTCGTTGATAATTCATATGTCATATTTCCTATTTCTAATGCAAAGAGTGCCCTAGCTACAGCGCCCTCCACCGGTATCATGTTAGTTAAAACCATTGTAGTAATATCGGTTCCGGCAGACATTATTGAAACCCCTGTTTGGTGCCAAATTGCGTGATAATTGTTCAATTGTAAAACTGCCACTTTTTGAATCATTGGCTCTGGCATTCCTTTCAAGCTTGGTAGTAACAACTCTATCTGTTCCGCTGTCATATTAGGGAGCATATCTAACAGTTCATTTTGCATCTTTCCTACAGACAAAGCATCTCTAACTTTATTAACCGCGTTATAAATAGTTAGTAAGTCATTTCCTTTTGAAGCAAGCTCAATAAGTCAAACAAGACACCCACCCCAACTACTCAAACGCAGCCCCATGGAATACAAGACCAAGAAGAAGACTTGATAGCGGTCTAGCTTCACGGTGCTCCACGAATGGGAGCGAATGAGTTGGGCAAAATAGGCCTTTAAATCAGCGGTACTTAAGGTATCTGGGCAGCGGTCAAAGGAATAAACTAGACACCCATTCTAAAAACAAAAACCTTTCACACTCTCGGTAGCCAAGATTACGCTTTTAAATCCCATCATCTTCGCCGAGTAGCGCAAATGAACAAGGGAGCAAAGTTGAAGTCTGTTTGAGCGTAGCGAGTTACTTCAACGCCCTTGTGAGTGAGCAACGGAGGATCTAAGAAGATGCTGGGTGGCCTTTCTTTTGTATACTAAGCTTTAGCCAAGCAAGCTTAGTATATCGCCGTCTGGGCGAAACCCTCACTAACTGATCGATCCAAAACTAAATGATAAAAACGAGACTGAAATAAACCAGACACCCATTCTAAAAACAAAAACCTTTCACACTCTCGATAGCCAAGATTACACTTTTAAATCCCATCATCTTCGCCGAGTAGCGCAAATGAACAAGGGAGCAAAGTTGAAGTCTGTTTGAGCGTAGTGTTTACTTCAACGCCCTTGAGAATGAGCAACGCAGGGTTTAAGAAGATGCAGGGCGAGCTTTCTTTTTGCTTAGCTAAGCTTTGCTCGTTGAAGCTTAATGATGTCGCCGTAGGCGAAAGCTTTTACCCCGTTGCTAACACAGAACGGGGCAGAAACGTGTTTGAATATGATCAACCTTTATTGTCACACTCCTACCTTTGACTCGCGCAATGTACCTGAAACGATCAAACTTTATTGTCCTCCGACAGGAACCAAGCTGATCCGCAAATCAAGTCGACATCGATAGGTGCTTCTAGCGAGTAAAGACACCAGAACCATGATCGACTATTCGTTATTTGTTCGCCTTTAGCACGTTTCAAATCTCAGACAAATTGTTGCTTTAACGATTTGTCTAAAATCTTGAGCGTCAGTCTCGCATTGTCTACAATAAGCCACTTTTATTTATTTCAGGTCATAAACATGAGCGACACAAACTCAAAGCCAGCCTTACCCGATCGCCTTGCAGGCAACCCTCGCAGCCCACATCATGTAGCAGAGTGTTTCGAACACGACATCGGTATTCGATTGAACGGTAAAGAGCGCAATAATGTTGAAGAATATTGCATTAGTGAAGGCTGGGTAAAAATCCCATCCCCTAAAGCCTTAGATCGTCGCGGCCAACCTATCCTCATCACGCTCAAAGGAACGGTTGAAGCCTTCTATATTTAAGCCTTTTATAAACCACGACTTGCTATCAATAGTTCAAGCTTGAAATAACTTAGCTTTTCAGTTGCATAGCTTGTCGAGCCCTTTGCTCTGCTTCACATCTTCGATGCTGGAATCATATTGCAGCTCCACCAAAGCCAAGCCAGTAATATCCAGACTTACACCCACAGAGCGTTCTGCAATAAAATTGCCTTACTGGCCCCTCCCCGCAACGACCACCCATAAGGTTTTCACTAATACACTCAAGTCTTGATATAACCAACTACTACACTGGCTTAAAGAAAGCGCGTAACGGTGATCATAAGCAAGTTTTTGCTTTACATCTTCGATACTGGAATCGTATTGCAGATTCACCTGAGCCAAACCAGTAATACCCGGCTTGAGCCCCACGGTTCGTTCGCTATAAAACGGAATGGCCTGCTCCAGGGTTTGATAAAAGGCCGGACGTTCCGGCCGAGGCCCCACCAATGACATATCCCCCCGGATCACATTCCATAGCTGCGGCAACTCATCGAGCCGAGTCTTGCGCAGCCAGCGCCCTACCCGCGTGATCCGGCTATCTTGTTTAGTAGCCCATACCGCGCCACTGGCTTGTTCGGCATCGGCGCGCATACTGCGAAATTTAATAATCGAGAATAGTACGGCCCGATCCTCGGCGATTAAACCCACTCGCGTTTGTTGATAAAACACCGGCCCCTTGCTATCAAGTTTGATGGCCAAGGCAATCAAAGGAAATAAGGGACTCACCAATAGCAACAATAAACTAGCCGCAAACATATCGAAGCCGCGTTTCAAGACCACCACCCAAGGATTTAGTAAGTGAGTAAAGTAGTGTTTCTTAATCTTCTTGTAGCCATAGTCAATACAACCCAACATGCTGGAAAAGTGTCCTTCGACGAGGTAATTCAAGCTGCCAATCGGCCCTGGAAACTTTAACATGGGTAACATCCTCGGCAACGCAGCCAACAAATAAGCACTGAGCTGTAAGGCCAGTAAAGCCATAAAAACCAGAGAATGTGAGGCGAGCAGCACTGAGCCAAGCAAGCTGCTTAACATCAAAAATGGAATGGTCACCCGCAATGCCTTACCTGAAAAAAAGGTAAAAGCCACCCCTTTGAAACGTGGTAACAACATGTGGCGTAGCCGGATCAACTGTTGCAAATTGCCTGCGCCAATGCGTTTCCTACGGCTGCGATCCTGGCTGTCGGCCGCGTGTTCTAACTCTAAAGCGCGAATATTTGGCTCGTATACCGCTCGGTAGCCCTGCGCCACAATATCCATGGGGATCACAAAATCATCATTTATAGTATCTTCTGGCATCGCTCGAAATAAACGCTGCTTAATCAGATAAAAAGCGCCGTGAGCCCCCAGCGGTGCCCCCATGTCGGCTTCGCAACGTTTCACCTGCCGCTGATAATTCCAGTACGCTTGTTCGCCCACTGAGCCGGGGCTTAACAGGTGATAATAACCACACACCACTCCCACATCATCCTGAGCAAAGTGACTGGCAGCAATCAGCAGCGCATCCACCGAAATTAACGCCGAGACATCCGACAGCGCCACGATGTCGGCACCACTTTGGGCGATGTGTTGATTGAGCACCGCCACCTTACCGCTATTTTGCGGCTGCTCACAAACCTCGAAACTAAAATTACAAAATGCTAATTGTGCGATGGTTTCTCTAGCCACCGTCGCTGTTGCATCGCTGCAGCCATCACACACCACTTTAATGCTTAAGCGCTCATCGGGATAATCCAGAGTGGCCAAATTAATCAGTTTTGCCGCGACATAGTCTTGCTCGTTGTAGGCAGGGATCAGCAACTCAATGCTTGGCAATTGCTCATCGTTAAGCGAGCGATGATATTTTCGAACCACCGCCACTGGCTCCTGTGGTTCTGTCTTACCCGCCAACTGACTCAGTAACTTGAGCAACAAGGGATAGAGCGCATGGTGATAAACGACCAAAAACATCGATATCAGAGTCAAGTAAGTGACAATGGTCATAGTAAGCTCCTATAAGTAACGATGACGTAAAGCTGCATAATTGCGGGCGGTGGTTCGTAAATCGCCCACCTGTTTAACGAACTGGCGCGGATTGCCTGTCACTTTCAGTGCCAATTGCTGCCCCAAGGCTTGCGCCATCGCAAAGGCTGAACCGGGCTCCACCAAAGTGCCAGTACGTGGACACAGGGCTTCGGTTGAAGCCCCAACATCGGTCACCACTGCCGGAATGCCGCAGGCTTGCGCTTCGAGAATCACCAACGACAAACCTTCAAAATAAGAAGGTAAACAAAACAAATCGAGCGCTTGATAAAACTGCGGCATTGATTCGATGGCGCCAAGAAAATGCACTCGCGCTTGTAATTTCAGAGCCATCACCAAACGTTGTAGCGCCTGGCGTTGGCTACCATCGCCGGCAAACACCAAATGTACGTCTTGGGGCAAACTATTGAGGGCTTCAATCAATACCGCCTGACCTTTTTCTGGCTCTAAACGACCCGCACAACCAATCAATCGAGGCTGTATTGGCAAACCTAGCAGCTGGCGAGCTAAGTGTTTGTCTCCCACCGCGAAACTGTGAGTATCAACGCCGTTTTTAATCACTTGCACTTGTTCATCGTTAAACCCCAATGCCGACTTCAGCTCACTCGCCACCAAATTGGCATCGGCGACGATCATCGGCCGAACCCATTTCAGCGCGAAGGATTGCAGCATACGACGCCGCTGCTGGCGCAGATGCCAGGCATCATGTTCGGTATGAATCACCACTTTCACCCCGGCTAAACGCGCTGCGATACCGCCGTAAATTAATGGTCCGATGTGGTGAGTATGCACCACGGGTACAGCCCAACGACGAAACAGCTTCACCAGCTTCCATAGGGTGCTAAGGCGAAATCCCGGCTGCTTATTTAAAAACATCAGGCGATTGGCGTAGGGGCGCAGTCGCGGCCAGTCTTGCAAGGCCTGCTGCTTGGTGCCTTCCAAGGAAATAATCACCCCTTGCTCGTGCGCCTCTTCCATACGCTGTAAATCGAGCGCCATGGTTTCGATGCCACCCGGCTGTAGGTGCTGTACCACTTGGATCCAAATACTCATAAGTTGTTCCTCTTAAGCACAATAGGCTGTTAATTCGAGTGAGACAGTGGTGGAATACGGCTAAGCACCGTCACCCCGGCGATATCTTCGATGTCTTTAATGGTGCGTAAACTGGGATCGGCCAGTTCAGCCAATAGCGCTAAACTGAACCCAGTCACGATCCCAGCCACCAGCCCAGCAAGCACAAACAACCACATTGGCAGCGTTGAAGGCCCACTGGGAGTAAAAGCACGATCGATAATTTTAATCCGATCAGATTGTTCAAATACCCCTAAAGCACCCGTCACTTGGGCCATCTCGTAACGTGTCAGCATGTTTTCATACAGGCTACGCTTGACTTTGAGATTTCGATTAAGGATCCGCAGTTGTTTCTCTTGCTCACCCACTGAGCCAATTTGCTGCTGCAACGAGCTCGCTAAACTGCGTAATTGTGAGACTTCTTCGGCGAGGGCATCGACTCGCTGGCGAGCGATCATTAAGGCTTCAACTTGCACGATCAACATCTCCCCATTGGATTCGGTCAGGGAAATTTGTTGCTGTAATAAGGCCGAGCTATCCGTGTTCGAAATCGAGGACAGAGGTAAAGATAAGACTTGCTCACGCTCCTGTTCGAGATGGCGCAATACCCGTTGCAGCGCTTGTACCTTGGAGTGACCTTGGGTATAACGCGACATGAGGGTGGCCAGCTCGGCACGATTCATCACGATCTGCTCTTCGAGTCGAGTGAGGACGGGGTTGGTTCGAGAGAGTTGCTGATCGATACTGCCTAAGCTTTGTTTTGCACCAGCAAGTTCTGCTTCTCGCTCAATCAAACGTTGACGGATCTGCGACAAACGCTGGGTATTAGCCGCATGTTGCTCGGGTAAACCATCGGCATGCAGGGTGCGGTAATCCGCTAAGGCTTCTTCGGCCTCTTCTAAAGCAAAACTACTGGACATTAAATGCTCCCGCAGAAAACGTTCTGATTCTTTAATGGAAGAACGCTCTGGCGCGAGTAACTGCTCAATAAAATGTGAAGAGACGGTTTCTAGTAATTCACGCATCCCCTGCGGATGCGCTGAGCGATAATCAATCCGAATTAAGTCCTTGCCCACTTGACGCACTGTGAGCGCCGCCGATAAACGGTTAATCACCTGCTGCTTTTGCTGTGGACTGTCACTCTCGACCATCAAGCCTTGTTCAATGGCCACTTCAGTTAACACATGCCGACTATGTAATAAGGTCGTCAGGGCTTCCATCCGGCCCTCTAGATTTGCCGACACCGCTAAATCTTCCAGAAAAGGATTTAAACTAGCGGTTTCTTGCACCAACATACTGGTATGTGAAGCATACTGCTTCGCGGAGAATAACGAGACTAAGACACCACAAATGGGCATCAACAGGATCGGCATGACGATAAGATAACGTCGACGCCATAAGGCATCTACAATCAAATATAGTCTTGGTAATAATTCGCCCATGCCACTCTCCGTCTGAATTCAAGAGAGTTATAGCCAAAATCATGCCATTAATAATTAATTAAATAAAACAATGAATTACAGACAATAAATGATTTTTAATTAGGCGAATTTGCAGATTGCGAAGCCGTAAAATAAACGCCCAGACCGATGGCTTTAAATCCGCGATCGGTCTGAGAAATTAAATTAAACACACAGCGGATTAGTGATCGGCTGACCAATTTCTGGCAATGGTCGTTGCTCACTATCGCCGTAGCCAATCTTAAAGCGCACTCGATTCACACATAGTTTCTCGATCTCGGGTTTCAATAAATCAAACATCTCAAACCGTTCCTGCAACTGCGGGTGTGCCGCTTGATAGCTGCGGATTTCATCGGCTAAATAGCGATAAAACTGTGTTTCATCAATCCCAAGGCTAATTAACTTGGGTGATACAAAACGCAATACCGTGACAAAATGGCCCGTTAATAAGTCGTGGATCAAGTAATGGGCGGGCAAGCGGGTCAAGTTCTGGCGGATCGCCTGCGGCAAGCGATTAAGTTCTGGGAAATCTTGATCTATCAGACGTAAGTCGCCATGAAAATCTTTAATCAAGCAGCCAACGGGTTGATGGCCTTGCAAGGCCAAGGTAATGTTTTGACCGTGCGCCACCAAGGCCACTCCATAGCGACACATCAAATGATATAACGGCACCACCACATGCTTAAACAGCTTTCTGAGCCAGGCTTCGGCGCTCAAGCCCGAGAGTTCGATCAAGGTAACAATCGCCGCCTTGCCTTGACTATCGGTTTGCATCAACGTGGCCATTGACATCGGACGCTGCTGCTCACTTAATACACTCTCGGCACGTTCACGCCAAATACAACCGAGCATTTCTTGATAACGATAGCTGCCTCCTGCGACTTGTTGCTGATAAGGCTGCGGGCAAAATACCCCCGCAACTTCTTGCTGTACCCTCAGTCCCAGCTGAGCAAACAAGGGATCTTGAATGGTTAACTGGGCCAACCATGCCGACAGCTTGGGCCCCTGCACGATAAATTTGCCAGGAATACCGCGGTAACAGGAGGTATTTAAAATCGTTAATGCCGTTTTCACGTCATAACGGCCCCTTGGGTCAACAGCGCTCAAGGTACGGATTGATTGCTGCGCCAGCCAATCACCAGTAACAGGACCCAAATCAATCGCGTCGCCATTGGCAAACCATTCGACAAACTGCCCAACTAAAAAGCGCGACATTTGCCAAGGATGAACCGCCATAATCAAGAACTGATCGCGATTCTTCGCGGGCAATTTATTAATCAACGCCAGATACGCTTCACTCCCCAGCACCTCTTCAAGCAAGCGCTGCGGACTCAAACCTTCGGCAAAACCCACCTCACAATGTTGCTTGTTCAGCGCCAAATAATGGAGTTGAAATGCCCGACCTGATTCCGGCGAATACAGCGCTAACTCCGCAGCCCCCCAACCCAAGCGCCCCTTATTGGCAATCGCCTTAGGGTGCGCGTCTAAATAACGTTGCCGAGAGGTTTCATCCATAGTCACCAGCGCATCACTGGCTAAGTTTCGCAGTTGAGTAATGCGCAACATATCGCTGTATAGCGTTTGTTGAATTTCTTCTAATAGGCCTGCGAGATTAATATCGTTAATTTGAATTTGCGACTGAATATCAATCAACAACTGACTTGCATTCGGCGCTAAACCGTCGCTGCATTGAATACTATCAGGCGTAATGATAAACATGCCCCAAATGCTTTGGCTCGCCTGAAAATCCCAGTGGCGCGAGGTAGTCACCAGACGCCAATTCGTCAGCTTGCTCGCCACAGCATGACCTTCGCACACAGCTGGCGACCGAGGTTCAAACGCTAAACGTTCCTCAAAATGTAACTCACTCAATATCTTAGCGACTAGTTGTTGACTCGCTAATTGCCAAGCACGGTGTTGTGTCATGGTGGTTCCCTACTCGCTTTTTGTTTTAAATACACAATGAAATTTATTTGTTAAAAACATCATCAATATATTGACAAACTACCTTAAAATCAACAATGATAATACAAACCATTATCATTAAGATTGACAAGTTAATGCTGTATCGCTGTTTACTCATCGCTTTGGGATTAAACCAAACTCTGCTACTCGCCTTGTTGCCAAACATTGCAGCATTAAAGGGTTTGCAGGGATCGGAACAGGGTCTAGGACTGATTGCGGCGGTCGTGAATGTTAATTTAATTAGCTTTTGGTTGGGAAGCGGTCTTTGGGGCAAGTGGCTGCCAAAACTGGGGATCCGCTTCTGTTCACGCATCACCATCAGTGGCTTTATCCTTGCAAATCTGTTGTTTTACTTCGCCTTGCTTATACCAACAACGCCTTCGCTACCGGTAATGGCACTGGCACGCTTAGCGCTAGGGCTATTTAGCAGCGCTTTTATTATATTGGCGCAAACCCATTTGGCGATTACAAAACAAAATGGCTTAGGCCAACTCGCTAAAACCAGTGGCGCAATTACTCTCGGTCGCTTACTCGGCCCAAGCTTAGTATTACTGCCTTTTAGCATGCAGTACTTACTGCTGATCCCCCTGATTTTAGTGCTACCCTTACTAATCAAGCAACTGTGCGAAAAGGCTGAAAATCAGGTCGATTTTGCCAAAGATTTCCCCCTCCAGACATACTCAGGCAAGTCCCCTCGTGAACAAGCCAAAACCAGACGCCGCCCCAATCAGCTGAAACTAATTTTGCTCAGTGCGCTATTGATGACTGCCTTGGTGAGCACACTACAATTCTACCTGTTGCCACTATTGCTCGACTTAGGCTATCAAGGGGAACAGGCCTCAAGTTTATACGCCTCCATCTTGTTATACATCAGCATCACCTTACTGATCTCTCAGTTACTTTTAATCCCCTGGTGGTCAAAACAACAACGCCCACTAGCCCCCATTTTACTACTGTGTTTAGCACTTGGGTGCCTGCTACTTAGCCTCTCGGTTGGCCTCAGCTCAAGCGGGGCACAACAACCATGGCTGATATTACTCGCAGGGCTAACCAGCCTGACCCTTGCAGTTTCTGGTTTCCCAGTTTGGTACAGCCAGTTAGCGCTGTCCCAATCATCGAGTTTGAGCGAACGGAGTCGACGCAGTGGCTCTTTGTCGCGGGCTCATAGCAGTGGTTACTTAGTCGGTAGCGCCGTATCGAGCAGCTGTTTGTATTTCAGCATTCCCTTATTAACGCCCATTTGGGTATTCGCGCTTGGGCTGGTGGCCTGTGTATTGTGCCTCCAGCAATACCTGCGCCCTGCCACCCAAGTTATTTAATGATGTCACTTTAGTTCAAGGAATCGAATGAACAAATTAACGCCTTTAACAGCCAAGTTGAGCCCCATTGCATTATTGTTAATGGCTTCAAGTGCTCAAGCCGTCACCAACCTGGACACGATGGTGGTCACTGCCAGTCGGACCGATACCGCAATCGCCGATGTAGCAGCCACCATGTGGGTGATTGACCAGCAGCAAATTGAACGCCAAGTGAACGCTGGCGCCGATTTAAAAACCGCACTCGGTCGATTGATCCCAAGTTTTGACTTTGGCGGTGAGGGTCGAACCAATTACGGTCAAAACTTACGGGGACGCTCGGCATTAGTGATGATCGATGGTGTGTCACTCAACTCAACTCGAGCCATTAGCCGCCAGTTAGACAGTATCGACCCTTTCAATATTGCTCATGTAGAAGTGCTCTCCGGCGCGACCGCGATTTACGGCGCGGGAGCCGCTGGCGGTATCATCAATATTATTACCAAGAAGGCCAGCGTCGGCCCGGCTGAAGTAGCGCTCAACTTAGCGGGTTCATCTGGGTTTAACAATAGTGATGACCAGAATAAAAAACTGGCACTCAGTGTGGCTGGCGGCTCAGAAAAACTGCGCGGCCGTTTATCTGCCGCCTACCAAGATAGCGGCGCAGCCTATGATGCCAACGGTCAGATGATTTTGCCAGATATCACCCAAACTGACTTACAGTTTAATCAAAGCATCGACATCATGGGCAATCTTGAATTTGAACCCGATAACCAGCAACTACTGTCGTTGAGTGCTCAATATTACAACAGCGAACAAGATAGCGACTACGGCACCTATTTAGGGCCAAATCTCGCCGGGATTTTTGGTCGGCCAGATCTAATTTCGGTGCAACAAGGCTTGTCCCTTGAAGAACAGCCATCCACCGAACGGGTCATGGTGAATGGTCAATACCAGCACCACAACATTCTGGGCCAAACGCTGATGGCGCAACTGTTTTACCGCAGTGAGTCGATGCAGTTTTTTCCTTTTCCTTCTATTTATCGGGTGACCGGCTCCCCCTTAGCTGGCAATAGCTATCCGATCTATGGCGCGTCTCTTCAAGAAACCGATGTATTAGGCGGCAAACTGGTATTGGTGAAAGACTTTGACCAGGTTCAGCTCACCTACGGCATCGATGCCGAATCAGAATCATTTTCCGCCAAACAGCGAATTTACGATGCCAATACCGCACTTGCTTCTGGCGGTCTCAACTTTAAACAGACCCAAAACCTGCAGCGCTACCCCGATATTGACACCCTCAATATCGCAGCATTTTCCCAAGCCAAGTGGGAAGTGAATAACGATTGGTCTCTGTCGGGTGGGTTCCGCTATCAGCACATCGAACATGAAGTCGGTGACATTGTAGGCCTCTTACAGCAACACCTGTCAGCGATTGGGATGTATAACGATCCGGATGTAATTAAAGGAGGTAAAAGTGATTATAATGAATTGCTATTTAATCTCAGTGCCATCTATAAAATCGACCACCAGCAGCAAATTTGGGCTAACTTCAGCCAAGGTTTCAACTTGCCCGATCCCGCGAAGTATTACGGGAACGGTAACTACGATGGTACCTATGGCGATGGTCCAAACTTAATCAACAGCATTAATGTGGCCGACAATCGACTCAGCGGCGTAAAAACCAATGCCTTTGAACTTGGTTGGCGTAAAACCAGCAGTAACTATGATCTACAAGTTGCCAGCTACTATTCGATCTCCGACAAAACGACCTCCTACAACAAAAGTACCCTAGCCGTGGTGGTTAACGATGACCAACGCCGAATTTATGGTATTGAAGGTCAGGCAAACTACTACTTCGACAATAACTTCTACACCGGTCTGCAAGCACATTTAATCAAAAGCGAAACCCAAAGCAATGGTGCCTGGAACAAACTCGCGGCAGAAGAAGCGAGTCCTTCTAACGGTAGCTTAAACCTTGGTTATGACAACCAAGCTTACGGCGCTGAATTACAATGGCAAACCTTGGCCGACTACAGTGATGATCAAGGTAGCGAGCTTCATGGTTACTCACTGGCAAACCTAAACGGCTACTACGCACTGCCGCTGGGACAAGTTAACTTTGGGATCCAAAATCTGTTTAACAAAGATTACGAAACCCTATGGAGTCAGCGCGCACAGATCCTTTATAGCAGCTTGTCAGCCTCGGAGTTATTTACCTACAAGGGTAAAGGCACCACCTTCTCAGTTAGCTACAACGCCGTTTTCTAAGGATAACTCATTGTTAAGCTTCCATAACATTTCCCTCCAATTGGGGGGAACAACCATTCTTAATAGCATGAGTGGTGAAATCATCGAGGGCTCGATCACTGCGTTGATCGGACCCAATGGTTCAGGCAAAAGTAGTTTATTGTCGGTATTAAGCGGTTTAGTCCGTCCCTTACAGGGCGAAGTTGTATTGCAAGGACAGGCGCTACAATCCATTCCTCGCGCCCAATTGGCGAAACAGCTGGCACTGCTGCCACAACGTAATCCGGTTCCGGCCAGCCTAAGCGTCTCTGATCTGGTCACCTTTGGTCGTCACCCACATCGGCCGTGGTACCAACGCTTAAATGCCAGTGACAAGCAACTCATCGACTGGTCAATGCATGAAACCGGGATCGGTGACTACGCCCACCGCCAACTCACCGAATTATCGGGTGGTGAATTGCAACGCGCCTGGCTGGCCATGGTATTAGCCCAGGACACGCCAGTGGTGATGCTCGACGAACCCACCTCTTGGTTAGACATCTCCCATCAATTAGCCTTGCTTAAAATAGTGCAGCGACTCAATCGTCAATATAAAAAAACCATCGTTTGGGTATTACATGATCTCAACCAAGCGAGCCGTTATAGCGACCGAGCCATTCTCATCAACCAGGGCCGCATCGTTAGCCAGGGCCCGGTAGCTCAAGTGATCAATGCGACCTTGATCAGTCAAGTTTATCAAACGCCAGTACGGAGCCACCAAATCGGCCAGCAGCATGTCCTTTGGCCAGAGGAGCAGCTATGAGCCGCATATTCAAAGGCGCTTACCGAAGACAATTGAAGTGCTTACTGGTGCTCGGTGCATTACTTAGCTGCTCTAGCCAAGCGGCACCCGTGCAGCTGTGTTTAGCCAGCTGCATTCACTTAAACCACAGCGCCCAACGGGTGGTCGCCTTAAATTGGTCGGCCGCAGAGATGCTCTTAAGTTTAGGCGTCACACCAGTTGGCCTGACCCAAAATGCCGGCTACCGAAAGTGGCAAACCAACCACCCCGAGCTGCCTGAACAAGTGACCGAATTAGGGCGACGTCAAGAGCCAAATTTAGCAGCCATTGCACAACTAAAGCCCGATCTTATTATTGGTTACGAATTTCGCCATGCTCGCTTATTAAGCGCTTTGGAACAGATTGCTCCCACGCTCATCTATCAGCAATTTCCTCATCCACAGCAAGCAGATTTTAACTATTTCGAGCACTCGCAGCGAGTATTTCGCCACATCGCTCAAGCGCTTGGCAAAACCGAACAAGCCGTGCAACAACTCAAAGCGATGGATGAGCGTTTCATGCAGCTGAAACAACAACTCGCCACTGCCGGTTTAGCCAATTATTCAGTCAGCTATGCCAAATTTGTTGGCATGGGTTATGGCTTAAGAGTATTCACACGAGACAGCTTAGCTGGCGCGGTCGCGCTGCAACTAGGCTTACGCTATCAATGGCAAACTGGCTTACCGGGAAAAGACTTTACTCACTTGCAACTCGAGCAATTACCTCAGCTCAAGCATAGCCATTTAATTTTGGCGGGAAATCAGGCCGATGGCGAGCGAATGACCCTTTCCCCTGTTTGGTCTAAGCTGCCCTTTGTGCAAGCACAACGCTTTTCCAAGGTGACTCCTTTATGGAGCTTTGGCGGCCCAGAATCAGCTATCAGAATGGCAGAGGCTTTCACTCAATCACTGTTAGATTGGCAGGAGCAACAACATGGTTAAGCCACTACTATCAGTATCTTCACTGATGCTACTGAGCATCGCCGTCTATTTTCTAAGTCGCCCGAATATTGCCCCGGCTGATTTGGCTCAAGCCATGCTTGACTATGTGTGGCTGCCCACCGCTGCCATGGCCTTGCTCACCGGCGCGCTATTTGCCAGTTCTGGCTTATTCATTCAAACCACCTTAGATAACGATTTTGCTTCACCCTCAACCTTGGGTATTTCCGCCGGTGCCTTATTAGGTGCAGTGTTGGTGCGGGCACTGCTCCCCGAAGCCGGACTCAGCCTGTTATGGGGCGGCGCATTGCTCGGCGCAGCCTTATTATCCCTATTAGTCTTGACGGTCAGCCAGCTAATTGGTGGCGGTAAGCTGCCTGTGGTACTGATTGGTATGGCGCTGGGCCTGGGTGCTGGCGCGGTCTCTTCATTACTATTGTTGTATTTTGAAAACCAAACCGACGGCCTGTTCCTATGGGGCAGCGGTCAGGTCTTGCAAACCAATACCGAACTACTCAAACAAACGGCATTGCCTATCAGCCTTGCTTTATTGATAGGTCTCCTAGCCTTACCACGACTGGCCTTATTTCTATTAGGCGATACCCACGCCAGCGCCTTAGGCTTAGCGGTGAAACGCTGGCGTTGGGCGATTTTATTGCTGGCGATCAGTCAGGCTGCCCTTGCCACCGCACTGGTGGGTATGGTTGGTTTTGTCGGTTTAATGGCACCCCACCTCGCCCGCTTAGTATTACGCGCCAGTCATACGCGCCAAGCGATGCTACTACAATGGCTGCTCACCATGATACTCGGAGCAGTATTAGTGCTGGCCGCCGAGTGGTGTTCACGTAGCCTGTTATTCTTAGGCTATCGTCTACCTACGGGGGCATTTACTGCGCTGCTCGGAGCCCCCTACTTTATTTACTTATTATTCCAAAAATCTGGCAGGGCCTTAGCGGCTACGGAAACCCAAACCATCGCCTTAAAACCACTGATCCATGCCCGCGCCCAATGGGTACTCGGTGGCTTAATACTGCTACTCTTGGCCACTTTAACGCTTTGCCTAAAAATGCCGGGAGAACTTGGCGCAAGCTGGGTAAACCAGCGGGTATTACTAGCAGGGCTAGGCGGTTTTGGCCTCGCCTGCGCCGGAACCTTACTGCAAACCCTATTTAAAAACCCGATGGCGAGTCCCGATATATCCGGCGTGAGCGCTTTTGCTGTCTTATTAATTGCCTGCGTATTAGTGATTTATCCCGGCGCCGGACAATTCAGCCTTACCATCGCAGCTTTAGTTGGTGCGGGCCTGGTGATTGGCTTGTTATCTTGGGGATTAAAGCAGCAGTTAAGTGTCTCGCAACTGGCCTTGTTTGGCATTGTAATCTCCGCCTTTGCCGGCACAGCCACCCATATTCTACTCACCTTTGGCAGCTCGACCGCTTCTGTCACCATGATGTGGTTAGCGGGCACCACCTATGGTGCATCGACTGATCGGATCTTACCCTTAGCGGCGGTTCTCCTACTCAGCCTCGGCAGTATTGTGCCATTCCTGCGCAGTTTAGATATTTTGCCGCTGGGCGAAATTATTCCCCGAGCCGTCGGGATCCCTTTGCAACATCAGCGACGCATCTTACTGATTGTATCGGCGCTACTCACTGCCATTTGTGTTTCCAGCATTGGCGCAATTAGCTTTGTTGGCTTACTGGCGCCGCATTGCGCCCGCCTTCTAGGATTATACCGTCATGTTCAGTTGCTCCCGGCCGCGGGCCTAACCGGAGCTATTTTACTAATTTGGGCCGATGGCTTAGGCCGCAGCCTATTGTCACCGAACGAAATTCCCGCTGGCTTAATGGTGTCCGTCATCGGCAGCCTGTACTTCTTATTATTGCTATTTATTGGATATCGAAAAAATAATGACCGAGCTACTCAATAGTCTGAATCGTCGGGTGTCTTATCATGTACATGAAATGGGCTTTCCCGCGCCCAATCCAAGCCAACTGCAACAAATCTTGCAGGCAGCCATGAGCACCCCCGATCACGGCAACTTGAACCCGTGGCACTTTTTAGTGATCGAACACCAACAGATCGGGGAATTAATCGAGCACTTACAGCAAGCTTGGCAGGATTCTGAACAAGACTTAGATCCGCAACGCGCCAAACGCCTCGCCAACTACTTAAAGCAGGCACCAAGCATGATATTGGTGTCGGCGGCACTCCAACCGCATAGCAAGATCTCCGAGCAGGATCAGATCTTGTCGGCCGCAGCCGCCTGCCAAATGATTCTGCTGGCAGCCGATGGGCTGGGTTTTGGTGGCGTATGGTACAGCACCGATGCGGTCTCACTCCCCAAAGTGAGACCGCTACTGGGCTTGCAACCACAGCATCACCCGGTAGGCTTTTTGATCTTAGGCACGCCGCTCAATCCTCGACAAAAAAAACGCAAAGATGCTCGAACTTACACCTTTCAATGGCAAGGGGCTGGCCAGCTCAGCCCTTGGCTAAATCACTCGTCCAGCAAACAGGAGGCAAATAAGTGAACACTCATCCGCTAGGCCAACAAGCTTTCTTCAATAGCCTACTTGTTGAAACCACTAACAAACACTTGGAGGGTAATTCGGTATTCCTGCCGCTTTGTCCAAACCAGAGCCTGGAGTTGAAACTTAGCTATTGCTCCCCTGCGTGGCGTCATCGTTATACGGGCGAAATCATCTTACATCAGGCAGAGCAGCAGCAAATCATTGACTTTTCTCAAGCCCTAGATTTAGTGCTCGAGCAGCTCTATCCCGAGATTGACGAGCAGCGAAAACAAAACTTTCGGCAACGCATATGCGGATCGCAGCAATCAATTATAGAGGCGGAAGCAGCCCTCGCCGCCCGCTCAGAGGATTCGACCGAGCAATTTATTCATGCCGAGCAAAGTCTCACTGCTGGTCATAGCATGCATCCAGCGGCGAAAAGTTGTGAGCCTTTAAACGCCCAGCAACAACGCCAATATCTGCCAGAACATGCAGGCCAATTTGCCATAGAATGGTTTGCAGTCCATCAACAGCACTTCGTTGGCCAATGTTCACTCGGCCAACCAGAGCAAGACAGTACAGGTACAGCGCAAACCGAATTACAGCGTGTTCAGCAACAACTATTGGCCTTTTTTCAGGCCAGTTTTGCGCAGCAACCTGAGCTTGTGGCGCAAGCACAATTGGGTCAAGAGTGGTGGCCGCTGCCGATGCACCCCTTGCAGGCGCAGGCCTGGCGCAATAGCGATTCAGCCACACAACTGTCAGCGGTGGTGAAAGATCTGCAACTGAATTCGACAGGCTGGACCGCCACCTCATCAACACGTGCCATCTATCACCCTCAGCTCCCATGGATGCTCAAGGTCTCATTACCAGTCAAACTAACCAATTCATTGCGCCTACTATCCAGTACCGAGGCCGAGCGCGGCATTCAATTTAGTCGGCTGTTGCAAACTCGCAGCGGTCAAGAGTTGCAACAACGCTTACCCAGCACCTGTTTTATGGAAGAACCCCTGTGGGCTGCGATCGCCGATCAGCATGGCAATGTGCTCGACTTAAGTCTGAGCTGCTTACGGCAAAACCCTTTCTATCAGGCAAGCGATGAAGCGCAAACGCTCGCCCCAGCTAATTACTATCTATTAGCCAGTGCCAATCAGACCAGCCTGGCGCAACCTTCGGCACAGACCTGTCGATGGATCCGAGGCTATGCTGAACAACAAAACTTAAGCCAGCAGAATGCGGCTCTAGTCTGGTTTTCGGCCTTCATGGACCAGGTGATTGCCCCGCTGTGTATTGCCCGCAGCGATTACGGAATCGTGTTGTTGGCGCATCAACAAAACATTGTTTTGCAAATTGAGAATAACCTGCCAGCAGGAATGGCCTACCGCGATTGCCAGGGCATCGGCCTAACCGATCTTGCCCTAAAACGCTTTAAAGAAGAGTTTAACCAGCAGCCGCCCGCCTATTTTATGCCAGCGCAACAGCTTAATCCCTTCCATGCTTATTACTTGATTGGCAACACCCTCCTCAACACCATTGCGGCAATCGGCGCCGAGGGCTTGATAAGCGAGCAACAATTATGGTCTCTCTGCTGCGATAAACTCTCGGCGCTACGCGCAGCCCGGCCAAAAGATAGCTCCTTCTATGACTATGTATTGGACTCACCCACGCTGCATTGGAAGCGTAATTTTTATTGCTTCTTGGCCGATCATAACGAAGCCACGCTCAGTGATCCCAGTCGAATCTATTGCGACATTGCCAATCCCTTACAGCTGAGCGCAGCACAACCACAAAGCCATAAAACCTTAGCAGGTGGCCGCCAGCTGTGTTTTACAGACGAGCAAACGAGTGCTGGTCGTCTTGAATTCAGCGTACGAGAATACGGCCAAACCATTGCTCAGGGCAAAGCACTGTTGCACCAACGGCAATGCCATCTGGATTTAAGGCTTGTTAGCGATGCACCACACAGTGATGATTTAGTTTGGTGGAGCGCCGCCGAGCATGCTTTTTACCAGCTCAAAGCAAGCCACTTACAAGCAGACTATTTCCCCGAGGCTGCCAGCGCTCATTTAGAAGCCTCCAGTCAAGGCGAAACTGGGCCCTGCTTGAGCCTGCATCAATTTTTACAAATTGCCCCGCTATGGCGAGAGCCACAAGCCGAGTTGCCACCCACTCAACACTTAACGGCTGCCAATGGCATTGAGCACCCACGGCGTCCCAACAAACCCACTGGCCAAGTATTCACCCGTTACTACTATCATTTGAAGCGACAACTAAGCTTTCGAGTGATCGATCAACAGCGCGACTTGAATAGCTTTCATCACTGGCACAACCACCCCATGATCGCCCCCGTTTGGGAATTAGCTGGCAGCCTTGACCAACATGCAAGCTATCTAGAACAGATGCGCTCAGATCCTCACCAATACGCGGTAATTGGCGAATTTGATGGCGTGCCCTTTGGTTACTTCGAGGTTTACTGGACCCCTGAAGACCGTTTAGGTCCCCATTATGCCTATCAGAATTATGACCGAGGAGTACACATTTTGGTGGGCAATTTCGATTTTCGCGGCGGTGTTTATTTTGATACCTGGGGCTGCGCAATTATTCAATATTGTTTTCTTGATGATCCGCGAACCCAGCGGGTGATGGGCGAACCACGCGCAGATAACCATCGCGTGGTTAAAATCACCGAGCGCTTAGGCTTAGAAAAGCAATTTGAGTTTGATTTTCCACACAAACGAGCCGCATTACTACAGTGCGAGCGAGAACGTTTCTTTAATCAGTTTGTAATCTAGAGGTTTCGCATGATGAATACACCAGCATATGATTTACTGGGCATTGGCATTGGCCCGTTCAACCTCAGCATTGCAGCGCTTGCCAGCAGCAAAGCGCAGCTCTCAACTTTATTTTTAGAAAAACAAGCCCGCTTTGCCTGGCATCCCGGCATGCTGCTAAGTGATGCAAAAATGCAAACCTCTTATTTGAAAGATTTAGTGACTAGTGTCGATCCCACCAATCCCTATAGCTTTCTTAACTATTTGGTGAGCCAACAAAAGCTCTACCCCTTCATTGCCTCGGGTCAGTCGGTTATTTCTCGTTTAGAGTTTTCCGACTATCTGTCATGGGCGGCGCAGGCACTGCCCAATACTCAATTTGATCATGAAGTTCAGTCGGTGAGCTTTGAGCAAGGTCGGTTTACCCTGGAAACCAAACAACAGCGCTTGCATAGTCGCCATTTGGTGATCGGCACTGGCACTCGCCCCAAGATGCCCGATTTCTGCCAAGCCTTAGTCAACGATACTTGTTTTCATGCCAGTGAATTGGGCCTTCGTAAACCCAACTTAAGCGACAAACGAGTGGCGATTATTGGTGGCGGACAAAGCGGCGCCGATATATTTCAACATGTTTTTGATGGTGAGTTTGGCAAAGTCAGTCAATTAACCTGGGTATCGCGCAGACCAAACATCGAAGTTCTCGATGAAAGCTGCTTTACCGACCAATATTTTATGCCCGACTACGTTAATGGTTTCTACTCACTGCAACAAGACATCAAGAATAGCGAGGTAGCACGCCAAAAATTCACCAGCGATGGCATCACTAACGATTGCCTCTTGAGCATTTACCAGCGCCTTTATCATGACCGCTATGTACTTAGAAATCCGCCTTGGTGGTCGATTCAGCCAAATCGCAGCTTAACTTCACTCAGCGATCACAACACTGGCTATCAACTGCAGCTCAAGCATGGCCTGAATCAGAATACGACCCAACTGGACGCCGACGTGGTGATCCTCTGCACTGGCTACCAACGCGCCCTTCCTCCCTGCATCGCAGAGCTCAGCAAGTTATTTGAGCGCGATACGGCTGGTCAAATTCAGCTAAACGCCGATTTTGATGTGAACTGGCAGGGCCCCAGTAAAAACCGCATTTATATGGTGAATGCCGGACTGCATAGCCACGGGATCGCCGAACCACAACTAAGCTTAGCCAGTTGGCGAGCGGCCAAAATTCTCAACCATGCCAGCGAGCAAAGCTTATATAAGATCGAAGAAAAGCACAGTATGATCGACTGGGGCCTCAGCCCTTCAAGTCTAGCCAGCCGTCATCAAAGCGCCACGCTGTCGGCGATTAACGCTTAATCGAATCATAAAGCAATCGCTCAAGTCATTGAGCGATTGCACTTAAACGCGACGAACCCATGATAGCGATTTGACAGCCAAGGCATCAATTGGTGCCATGGCTGCTAAACTGAACATTTTACCGTTATAGCGTATAGCCATGGACAAATGAGCCCTTAATCAGTAATCATTCTAGGCGTCATTTTCGCATTTATAAGGATGTCGCTCAGTCTCAGGCCTGCTCATCACCAATAAACTGGCTTACAACCGACTTGTCGTTAGGGGCTGCGCCCAACACCATATCCCCATGGGCTGGATAATGCGTACTTTTGCGCTCTCCCTTAATTCACTGCGGCTATATTGAGCGAGTAACTCCCGCAGTTCAAAACTAATATTGATCATTACTTTATCGCCAGCTCGCAGGTCTATCGCGGGAACTTTCGCTAAAGATTTCCCCATTCCCAATATCGGCAGCCATATCCGCTCCTAAGGCAAAGATTGCGCCCTTAACCGAATTTGTAGCAATAGATGTTTGGTACTACCAATAGTCGCGGCTGCTTTTAGAGGAGTGTAAGGCTTGTGTACTACCTGTAGGATATAAATATTGATTGCGTACCATTGGGAATCACGGGCTATGGGCTTGGTTTTTCCGCCCGTATTTATAAATAGGAATGCACCACCCCTAGTAAAGCTGAGCAAGGCTTTGAACTTTGTAACAAAAGCCCAAACTTTGCCAAGCCTAGCGGGTGATTGTTGGTTAAAAGAAACTAAACAAGTGATTCACTGAAAATGCTCATCTTCATTTTATCAGCTCGCTGATTATTCTAAATGCGCCATCTTGTTATCAGTCGATACTTATCGCGAAACCATCTATGAGAAGTCAAGAGACAAACCAACACCAACATCTACCACATGGCTTGATTTAGACAAATTTATTTTATACTCCAAGCTTGTGCAATGACATGGGTGAATCGTTTCTATATTCTGCTCGCTGAAGTATTTTAATGTGCCTACCGCTTGAAGTTCACTTGGATTCATAAGATGAAAACCGCCAATGACATCGATCACTCGCTCATCACCGCAAACCTTTTTTGCGTATTCGATAATATTACAAATCCCGGAATGAGAACATCCAGTAACAATCACTAGACCCTGTGATGATTTATAGACGAGTGCGGAGTCATCCTTCACATAATCATCGACCATTGAGTCTAAGTGCTCACACCGACCAATTGGTTCGATATTTTCAAAATTATTCGCTCTTTCTATCTCACCTAAAAATACAATGTGCTCAGTAATCCATAATGGTTCAGTGACTAAACGTGTATTGAAATACCGAGCTAATCGCTTACGATCTAAACTTGAACCGATGTCATCACCTTCATATTCTTTATATGAGAAAGCATCTGGATGAGCGATAAGTGTTGGATGGGGATAGTTAAAATGTTCAGCTTTTGCTTCGGAGTAATATTTCACAAGAGGAACTAAACCACCGGTATGATCATTATGCCCGTGAGAAATAACCACATAATCAATATCCATAAGAGATTCATTCATTTTTTGAGCGTTTTTTATCAAAATATCTGAATATCCCACATCAAATAATATCTTGGTATCACCCTCGCGAATTAAATATGAAACAGCGGGCTCAGCCAAAAAATAACGATCAATGATGGTGTTGTTATCGACTAAAACTTTCAATTCCATAATTTAATTCTCAGCGACCATTTTGAGCTTGGAGTGTATCAACAAGATACACCTGAATATAAACAATATCGAACTTAACCTATCCTTCACTCACTTTAGTTTCACTTAAGTAATCATCAACATAAGTTGTTTGGCAAAGAAACAAAAATAAAGTAGTGTCTAGAGTATCAGCTAGTGATACTGACAGCGCAAAAAGATGACGAGGCTCCATCAGTCATTCTAAAGAGAAACCATCGTCGCCATCGAAACTCAATCATCGAATTCAAAGTTAAGGATAAAGATGAAAAATTTACTCATATCATTTCAACTCATTTCTGTTTTTCTACTACTCGGCTGTGGTCAAGGAGATTCAGGCGACAGCAATCCAGTTGCTACGGCAGAACAAGCGCTACAAAACCACGTATGGCGTCTGTACTCTGAGCAAAAAGGAAATAAACTGACCCTCTATCCCATTGAAAAAATACAAGATAAAGACAACGATGGAAGCGACGAGCTATTTTCCAGAGACTACTACTATCTTTTCCTAGACGGATGGGTATACCAAGCGACAGAGCTACATGTAATTCAAGACGACGGTTTCGATCAAGATTATATGGCTTCCATCGAGGGTAAACTCTATGCCTTGGGCGGTTCCTACTATGAGATAAACGAAAGCAAACTGACATCTTACGAACAAGATTGGAACTATAGCTTAGAGACAGATGGGTTTACCCTCACATTGGGAGACACCCAACAACGCTTTGTGTTAGATAAAAATTATACCACCCAAGCGATTATCGAAGCGCCGTCGGAATAAATTGCGATGAGACAAACATCGTCAACAATAAGTAAGTTGTTGCACAATATTTAGTTTAAAAACAATCTAAACTGGAGTTAAAAATTAATGATCACTTGCTATCTGAACTATGTAATTGACCCGAAAAAAGCAAAGGAATTCGAAAAATATGCAAAGATGTGGATCCCTTTGGTCGAAAGGTTTGGTGGTCAACACCATGGCTATTTCCTACCGTCGGAAGGCGCTAACAATATTGCCTTAGCCCTATTCAGCTTTCCCAGTCTAGCCATATATGAAGACTATCGGACTAAATCCTTGGCCGATCCAGAGTGTATTGCAGCCTTTCGATTTGCTGAAGAGACGGACTGTATTGTGAGTTACCAACGCAGTTTTTTCCGCCCTGTATTTAAATAAGCATCCCTATGAAACTTAGGCTTAACCGTCAACTTTATTCAATCGGAACAGCAAATTTGAAACTCTTTTTCCCAAATATTTCGCGGTTGCGAGATCAACGGGATTGACCTGATCGTGACGACTTTGCGCCACAAGCCCAAGCTGACAACCGAGTCGATTTAAGCCATCATTTCGATAACCATCAGCGGTATCTAAACCAAGCCAATACATCCCATGTTGGCTCGCCAGAATCGTTAAATATTGCAAGGTACTCGACTGATCACCATTTAAAGCGCTGCCACAAGTGAAGCCAGCTGCCAGCTTATTCGCCCACTGTTGCTCAGACCAATACTCACTGCTCGCATCGGCAAATGCTTTAAATTGTGCCGAGACCCCGCCCATATAAGTTGGCGTTCCCATGATCAATGCATCACAACTCAGAATCGATTCAAATAATGGTTTATTCTGAAACCTGCCCGCTATGATTTCTTTCCCCGTAATACAATGCTCAAGCACCTCGATACAAGCTTGTGTTTTCAGTCCCTCAATAATCGCTTGCGCTAATTGTCGCGTGATATCGGTTTTGCTGTAATAAACAACGGCTACTTTCATCTTTTTTGCTCCTGAACAGTTAATATTCAGCAGCATAAAACCTCAAGTCAACTTAAGGTCAAGAGTTTTTGGAGCGAGTTAAGAGTTTAAAGCGCTATAGATACATAGTACGAAGGCAGATACATTTTGAACGAGCGGTCGTCCCTGTTTCCCAATGTTGCCAAACAAACCAGCCAGTTAAGATCGTGAGCCCCGCTCTGCTTCGCTGTCCATAGAGCCATCTCATACAAATTTAAATGCTGGAGATTTTTAGCTTGGACTCACTTTTATATTCACCCTAATCTTGTTAGGCTGAAGCCATGCTTTACCAATATTTAACAAAGAGTTAAGTATCAATATATTCGAGGACTAGATGCCAATCATTGAAAAATATAGCGCCCAACGGGCGCAACAAGTGAGTGGCTTAAGTGTGAAACCTGAACAAGCCATATTTGCCATTGACAATGTCTCTGGGTTAATCGCAAAACTTGCAGCGCATGAACACCCGCACCTCGTCATCGTTGAAGATCAAGTGGTCGGATTTTTCATCCTGGATTTAGCGTATAGCGCAAGTTATGACTTTTGTCCGCCAGACTCATTAGGGATCCGCTCATTACTCATAGACCAGCACTCTCAGGGCAAAGGCATTGCAAAAAAAGTACTCTTACAACTCCCCAATTATATCGAGAAAGTTTACCCATCTTTTAGAGCGCTATATTTAACCGTGAACTGCCGAAATAAAGCAGCCTATCAATGTTACGCACAATGTGGTTTTCAAGACACCGGAGATTTGTATCGAGGAGGGCCTGCTGGGCCGCAGCACATCATGAACTATAAAATGCTGGTGTAACACAGAAACGAGTTAAGCTTTGATGGTGTAACGTGGCGAGCAACGCCACCATCCTACCAAACCATTGTGACATAAACACTAAACCCAAAATAAGCCGGAAAATACCAAGCGTTGAATCGGTCTTAAACGCTTGTATGCGTGCGCTTACTCCGATAATTTCAACCATTCAGATTCCGAAGGCATTGTGGCAAACTTTTCGACGTTGTCGCAGATAAATGCCTCATCCCAGTTTGCTCGCGAATTAACGTAAACATGAGCCTTGATTGTCGTTGCTAAATCTTCAGACATCAAACCAACTGGTACCCAATATGTGTCTTTGCTAGAGCTTATGTTTGGTACAGGGCTTCCACAACATTGGCAAAACTCCGATTTAAAACCTGAACTTGAAACATAACGACTAATAGAATTTGTCCCCGAAAGCCATTTAAAACTATCAGCTCTGACGATTAAAGCTGAATTCGATGACGCCCCAGATACTTTGCGACAAAGCGAACAATGACACTGATAAATCGGAGGTAAGATACCAGATAATTCAAACGACACCTCGCCACACAAACAGTTACCTTTCAAACTCGATCTCCTTAATCGAAAAGTACGCATAGACATAATGACCCCCACGAGGTGCTAGCCTCCATTGTCGTGGGTTAGCGCGAAGCCAGAGCCATACTTAGTGTGTTAACAACTAAAGCTGGAGGCTAGCATGAATAACGATAACATAATTTTTATTGGCTTAGATACGCATAAGTCCTTTATACAAGTGGCTGTATTACAAGAACATCGAGCATAGACTGAAGCCAGGTGCCACGACGAAATAAGTAAGGTTGGCTCTACTCATCAAATAGTGAGTAATCCACGCATATCAGCATGAGAACCAACGAAGTTACTTGCTTCATCTATGCGGTAACACTATACCCAAAACAAGTAGTAGGCTCTCAAATGTAAGAGTCGAAATTTCTGCGCTTTATATTGACTGTGGGGGTCATATCAACGCCTCAATAAAGGGCTCGCGTTAGCGCGTCCAGCCGAAGGCGAACTTTGATTGACTTGTTATAGCTATACACCGTCAAATTGCCCCCATGCTAGCCACTTGGTAACGGCCTTGTTTTGATCATAAATGACTTTGATACCACCGCAAGACTGCATAAATGGGAACCCCCAATATGGCTTACATGACTGGTGATCTCTCACTATTTTATTTTGGTATGTGCTTTCACGAAACTCGACGCCAATGCACTTTTCAACAGCGCTCATACTTTTACCGATGGATACACATTTGCTACCGAGACTATTGTAACGACTCTCCAATTGTTCAGGGCTTACACAAGATGCAAGCAAAACAGTAATAGCGATAATCGCAAGTGCTGGCTTAATCATTCTTGGGCCTATAACGCCCGCGTAATAGGCGCAAGCTTGCGAGCGTCCTAATTGACGCGTTTGTGTACGCCCAGCATGGGCATGAACTAATGAGGTGAAAGTCCTCTGTAGGAAGGTCACCATTTAATAACACTTTGATTATTAAACGCTAACTACTAGCGAATGGCAAGGGCGTTACCGTGAGGGAATGTCTGAAGGAAGCCGGACGCAAATCTGCGAGCTGATGAACAAAAACATCATATGAGGCGTAGGCTGGAGGCGAGTTGGCACAAGACAACGAAGCCATGTGATCTAACGGCCACCGTAAATGATGCAGCAGTGCAGAGACAGTGCATGTTCTTATCTGGGGAGATCTGCTTAACAGGCGATCGTTAAACTGACTAGCTTGGCCGCTAGTTCAACAGGCCCGGCACTTAATTCTCATCAACTTAAGTGAGCAAATACGATGAACAACGATAGCGCTATTTGGGGTAACTCAAACGGTGATTAAGCAGAAGTCAGCAGACGGCATAGTAGCCCAACGCCCATCGTAATGGTTGGGACACGGTGAAGGCCTGAACACTTAGAATAAAGGAGGAGCCTTGTTAAACTTGAACACCCATTCGCCGTCCAGCGTAGATGCGATTCAGCGTAATAACTCGCAGCCAACCTTTAGCCAACATCTATTCGAACATATGCTAACGCGGCAGAATATTCAGCTCGCGTGGCAAGGTGTTCGAGCCAATAAAGGGGCTGCTGGAGTGGATAACATGTCCATTGATGCATTTCCTTCTTGGGCAAAACTACACTGGAAGCAGGTTGCTGCTGCGCTGCGTAATGGCCAGTATCAGCCTAAACCGGTTCGCCGTGTGGAGATTGACAAACCCGATGGCGGTAAACGCCAACTGGGGATCCCAACGGTGCTAGACCGTGTTATTCAACAGGCCATAGCTCAAGTGCTTACGCCCATTTTTGACCCTAGTTTCTCAGCTAATAGCTTTGGATTTAGGCCAAATAAGAATGGGCAGCAAGCAGTGAAGCAAGTTCAAGGCATCATCAAGCAAGGCCGACGTTTTGCGGTTGATGTGGACTTATCTAAATTCTTTGACCGAGTTAACCATGATCTGCTCATGAGTCAGCTGGGAAATCGAGTTCAAGATAAACGGCTACTGACACTGATTGGAAAATACCTGAGAGCGGGTTTTATCCATAACCAGTGCTATCAGCAAAGTCGAGAAGGTGTACCGCAAGGGGGACCATTATCGCCCTTGCTGGCCAATATCATGCTCGATCCATTGGACAAAGAGCTGGAAAATCGAGGGCACAAGTTTGCTCGTTACGCCGATGATTTTACCATTTTGCTGAGAAGTCAGCGTGCGGGTGAACGAGTGCTTACGAGCATTAGTAGCTTCTTGCAACGGCGCTTAAAACTTGTGGTTAATACAGCCAAAAGTCAGGTGGTTAAAACGGCGAAGAGTAAGTTCTTAGGGTTTACCTTTAAAGCGGGACGGCTGCAAATTCATGCCAAAACGTTACACCGTTTTAAACAACAAATTAGGCGTCTAACAAACCGTAACTGGGGCGTGTCGATGGGCTATCAGCTATTTAAAGTAAGCCAATACTTGCGAGGATGGATAAACTACTTTGGGATCGCGAATTGCTATCAACTGTGCGTAGATCTAGATCACTGGATAAGGCGCAGAGTGCGAATGGCCTACTGGCGACAGTGGCGAAAACCGAGAACCAAAGTAAGAAATCTGATGCGTAGAGGAGTACATGTTCAAGCCGCGGTAGCCTGTGGCATAACCAGTAAAGGCCCATGGAGAAGCTCGAAAACACCGGGGATCCAACAAGCATTATCGAATGCTTATTTAGCATCCCAAGGTCTATTTGCGCTTCGAGATGGATGGATTAAGCTTCACCATTCTAAGTGAAACGCCCTGTGCGGAGCCGCATGCAGGGTGTTGTGGGGGCTGGAGGCTAGATACCTTCGGCTACCCGATTACGTGTTTACAGGGTGGGATATGCAAGTTTTTCATTATGATCATGAGCATCATCTTCCCAAACCAAGCGGATAACATGCTTGCTTTTAGTTCCCATGTGAACAGCCGCAATTAGCTCTACCGACTGGAATTTCTCAAGGCTTTCAAGAGGGAACTTTTCTTCGATATCTGAGCCTATGAGAACGTCATTTTCTTCTGGAAATTCGAGTCGAACATTTCTTGCAGTTGCACTTCCTTTGTTCCATATTTTAAGCCTATACTTACTGCTTCCAAGCTTAACAAAGGAAGCACCTAAATCTGCTTTTTTGTCACTTAGAGCTTCGCCTTCCTCTTTTTCAAGCAATAGATTATTAAGCTTTTCTTGGCTCTCAATTAGTGACTTTTGCTTTTCATTAAAGCTTGTAGTTCGCCATGTTGCATAAGCTGACATCGCAAGGGCGAAACCTGCGATAATATCACCAGCATCAATTGTTATGGGCATTACTTAATCCTGATGCTTTTGCTGCCTTTGAATGCTTTCTTTAGAGATGCCTTCAACTCTTTTGCTAAGTCATCGGTCACTTGCTTACCTACTTCAGAAATATGCTCTTGAATATTCTCGCTGTTCTCTTGAAGCAACTCATCCTTGGTTATTTCGCGGCCACAAGATGCGCACTTTGCAACTTCGATGGTTTCATCAACGCCGTGCTCATACTCATATGATGTGCATCCACAGGTAGGACATTGCAATCCAATACTTCTATTGTACTTTTCATCTTTCATAGAGTTACTCCATTCTCATACGACACGTAACGCCCGCTTAAGCGGACTAAAACTGCTGGCTAAACTTGTTGAGGAACGAAAACAAAGCCAGCTGTTTTTGTTCCGATTTGAAGCGCTTATGTACGCCCAGCATGGTCATGAACTAATGAGGTGAAAGTCCTCTGTAGGAAGGTCACCGTTTAATAATATTCTGATTATTAAACGCTAACTACTAGCGAACGGCAAGGCGAAATCAGCGTAATTAGATTCAATAAAAAAACACGGTGTCATGTTAATGACTCCGTGTTTTTTTATGGTATGTTTTTTTATTTTTAAGCCGCGCGACTACTGTCTGATAGGGTGGGGTTTACCAAGGCATTATGCCATTTGATGATCCTTCTGACTCTGAGAGGAAGCAGCCCGTTGGACCGTTTTCAGGAAGCGTTGCGGCATAGGTTATAAATTTCGCGGCCTCAGCTGGGTCATGTATACCATGAAAACCATTAAAGGCCGTTTTGACAAAGCCTGGATCAACAACGTTAACCTTACACCTCGTTGATTTAAGTTTTGCTGCTAGTGCAACACAATAAGCATTAAGTGCTGTTTTAGATGGAAAGTAAGCTTCACTTTTGTAATGAGAAAACAACCAGTCTGGATCGCTTTGATTCGTAAGTGATCCAAGCCCACTGCTAATATGGACGATACGTGGCGCATTAGACTGTTGTAACAAGGGAAGGAAAGCGCGTGTGACTCTTATCACGCCATAAACATTGGTTTCAAAGACGCGTTTAATTTCTTCAATAGAGACGCTTCCATCGGGGTTAAAGTTACCAAGAATACCTGCGTTATTGATGAGTGCATCTAGACTATTCGAGTGTTTTAGCACCTCTTTTACGGCTAAATCAATTGATGCCTGATCAGTAACGTCTAACAGTACACATGAGGCATTTTCAATCCCTTCTGCTTTTAGTATTTCAACGGCTAATGTTCCAGCATCTGGGTTACGGCATGCCAAGTAAACATAATATCCTTGATGAGCTAAATTCTTAGCTGTTGCCAAACCTATTCCCTGATTTGCGCCAGTGATTAAAACACTTTTCATTACGACACCTCTTGATACATTTGTGATAGAGGTAGTGTAGAAAAACGGGCTGACATGACACAGAGACAGATCATTGTACTAGCTAGACATATCTTTAAATTTCACTAAAAAGTCTGTAATCGATTGCCCTGTTTGCTTACGAAAAAAACGAGAAAGGTAGTTTTCATCGGCAAACCCTAGCCGCACAGCTAGCTCTTTTACTGATAGATTGGAGTAAATCAGTAGACGTTGAGCTTCTAAAACAATACGGCGATTAAGGTATTCTTTCGGTGATACTCCAGCCCATTCTTTTACCAGCTGATATAGGCTGGTATCACTAAGAGCAAGTGTCTTTGCTATTTCAGAAATGGTAAGTTGTTCTATGAACTTGTTTTCAATCAGGGTTTGGAAATGAAGGAATGATTGAACATGCCGTTTCTTGGGTTCATTTTCAACGTTAGAAAAATAAGCATGCTCTAATTCCTGTAATACCGAATTTAAATACGCCATTCTGATATTTAAGGGAGCTGATGTTAGGATAGCGGTGCGCAAGAGCATTAATGCATCGTTCATTCGCTGCCATGCCTGTGTTGACATAGCAACCTTTTGCTCATTCAGCGGATCCAACCAAAAGCGGCAAGGACTAGGTAATAGTCCATAGATTTCTTCATTGAAAATAACTTTGTAGTATTCTGCTTTGTTTTTACTACTTGGAGGAATGCGGATTTGCCTTGGTTTGATGAATAGAACTTGCCCAGCGGATACCGTGATATCTTTTAAATCCACGCAATAATGAACAAGGCTGTGATTGACGAACATCAGAAAATAGTTGGTGCTGGTATGGGGTTTTAAAAGTTTCTGAGTCATCTCTTCTGTCAAGGGCGAGTCGAGATGAGACCACAGGCTAATGCCTGAACTTTCAAATGAAACGTGATCATATAAAGGTGTTGTCATCGTCACTCGAAATTGAAGATACCGTGTTTGAAAAGATGAAATGCTTTACATCCAGCTGGCATCATTCACTGACAGAAACTGGACACGTGACAGAAACTGGACACGCACGTTAAAAACTTAACCTCATCATACAAAATCCGCCCCCGAACAAAAAGCGCATTTGTCTAAAATGCCCTCTTTCGCTCTTTTTAATACGCTAAAGTAATGAACTAAAAGTAGGTTTATTGGTTTTTAGGCGAGTTTATTTCTTCCTAATGATTTAGTAGGAAATATTGAAAGGACTAGGATGATTTGAGGAGGTTAAGCGAGTCGTTGGTTGTAGCTGAATCTTGGCTTTCTATTGAGTTTATTTGAATTGCAATAATGGGCAATTGAATGTTCTGCACCAACAACGGCACCCGTTCTTTCTCCAAATTCTGTAGCGATACATGGCCAGTTTTCTGAAGATATATTGAGGCGCTGTAAAATTGGCAACAATGTAGTGTCTATTGCACCTCGCTTGTCTTCTCGGATGATTCTGCCTGTCATGTCAACAAGCTCAAGGTAATCTGATAAATGGAAAGGCAAACCATCAGGCATGAGCCTGTAAATTAAATTGTGTAATTGCTTATAATTAGGCCTGAACAGGCTAAGGATAAGCAACATGGATAAGAAAGCTCTCGAAGCATTTGCTCGTGAAGCCGCTAAGTCAATCAAGACCCCTTCAGATCTAGATGACTTTCGTAAAATGTTAACCAAGGTGACTGTTGAGACAGCGTTAAATGCTGAGCTTGATGACCACCTCGGTTATCAGAAACACGCTGAAAAGCCCGATAAGAATAGTCGTAATGGTTATTCATCCAAGACCTTGATCACCGACGATGGTGAGATTGAACTGGATGTACCTCGAGACCGAGATGCCTCGTTTGAACCGAAGCTTGTTCGTAAGCATCAAACTCGATTTCAATCGATGGATGACAAGATATTAAGCCTTTACGCCAAAGGCATGACAACTCGTGAAATCGTCGCTACGTTCAAAGAAATGTACGATGCTGATGTCTCTGCAAGCCTCATATCTAAAGTTACCGACTCAGTTCTAGAGCAGGTTGTTGAATGGCAATCACGGCCACTGGATGCAGTCTATCCCATCGTCTACCTTGATTGCATCGTGGTGAAAATCCGCCAAAACAAACAGCTCGTCAATAAGGCGATTTACTTGGCTCTGGGCGTAAATATCGAAGGTCAGAAAGAACTTTTAGGGATGTGGATATCTGAAACGGAAGGTGCGAAGTTCTGGCTCAGCGTTCTCACTGAACTCCAGACTCGAGGTATCAACGACATTCTTATCGCTTGTGTTGATGGCTTGAAGGGCTTTCCAGATGCTATTAATGCCGTATTCCCAAAAACCCAAATACAGCTCTGTATCGTCCACATGGTGCGCAATTCAATGAAGTATGTCCCTTGGAAAGACTACAAGGCTGTAACGGCAGATCTCAAAGGTATTTACCAGTCGAATACCGAGGAAGAAGCGCTTCTGGCCCTCGAACAATTTGGTGACCAGTGGGATGATAAATACCCACAGATAAGCCGCTCTTGGACAGCGCATTGGGATAATTTAAATACATTGTTCAGCTACCCTCAGGACATTCGTAAAGCCATTTACACGACGAATGCGATAGAGTCCTTGAACAGTGTGATACGCAAAGCGACAAAGAAGCGTAAGCTATTCCCCACGGATGAATCAGCGAGGAAAGTTGTCTATCTTGCAATTATGGATGCATCGAAACGCTGGTCGATGCCAATAAGAAACTGGCGACAGGCTCTCAATCGCTTTATGATTATGTTTGAAGACCGACTTACTGATTACTTGTAACCCAAAGCAGTTACACAGAATTATTTACAGGGTCTCAGGCATGTTTTCTCTTGGGTTACCGACAAAAGGATAAAGCGGTTTAGGTTGTTTTTGGTGTCTTGCAGCAACCACACGTTTTTTCACACTGGTGAACTCTGAGGTTTCAAGTGTTCGGCTTATTTTTGCTCTTAAGGGGTTGAGGTCAACATACGCCATATAAGCCGCTAATGCGGCTTCATCTAGTAAAGCTTGAGACTTAAAACGCCCTTCCCAGAATCGTCCTGTGCATTGATCTTCAAAGTTAGCTTGTCTGGCAATGGGCTCATTTAACTCTTTCATGAACCAGCTAATGTCCATGAGACGATTTCTAAAGGTCTCGGCTGACGATTCCACTAACATTAGAGCGTATTCAGATAGGGACTTACCTCGTACATATTGCTGAGTAAACAAGGTGCCTTTATGGATCTTATGCCACCTTTGAATAACCTCCAACGTAGACCATTTTGCTATTTTCTCTGAGTTAATATGTAACACCACATGAAGGTGGTTACCATCACCGCATAAGCACAAATATCGATAGCGAAGACACTCGCTAGAAATAACAGTCTATTCTCAACCCAACCTCGGCGATGCTCAAAACTTTCACCTGATATAGGATCTTCCCCGCACACAACAATGCAAACAAGACATCCATTTAAACATTTCAATTGCTGATAGGCATGGCTGCTTATGTGATTTTGTCCCACGAGTTAGAGTGGGTGTCTCAATAATGCCACGAAAAAATGTTTAGGATTCAAGCAACCCGCCGTCATTTTCAAAGAAATAATGGAGGCGGCTTGAGAATTAAGAATGTCGCAGTTCGGAGTTGAATTCGGGGCTGTTTAAAGTTAATCAGCCAACACGAGAATTTATGAAGCAAGATGTGGCTGCTTATATGAAGTATTACAACTTAGAGCGGTTTCATTCGGCCAATGGTGATTTATCACCAGTGGCGTTTGAAAATTCTCAACTAAAAGCGAGTTAGAGTGGGTGTCTCAATAATTTGGTTGGGATGGGTGTCTTGTTTGACGCTTATAATTTGGTTGGGGTGAGTGTCTTGTTTGACGCTCTCGGCCCCGCCGACACCAACACCGTTTTACTATAGAAAGGAGCATCGGGCTTGTTCAACACCCGAATAAGGTGTCGGCTGCGCAATACCTATTCTTATTTGTTGTATTTTACCTTTAACCACTGGCCAAACGAACACGAACTAAAGCATTACGAGCAATCAAAACATGAAATGGAAGAATGGTCTTAAGGTAAATTTTACCGCCTATATTATTTGTACGCACCCATGTAGATAAAAACACCCTTCCATTTTGAGATATTACGGACACTCTAAAATTTAAATGTTTATCGTTAAAACCAGCAATCAATTCTTGATTATTTTCAACTTCAACAGGAAAGAACCCTATTTTATCTTTTGCTTCGGGACCATCGCTTGAAAGACCAAAGGGAGAAGTTACCAAATTTCTAATACTAACTAGAAAGCGAGCCCAAACAGGAAAATCCGTGATGATTTCCGCCGCATGACGAGGCGTCAAATCAGACTTTACGGAAAAACAGTCTATAAAATCCGTAGCTCTAATTCGTTTACTCAGAAGACTGCTCAATGGAAGTTCAGTTGCAATAACTTTATTCATCATGTCCATTCTTAATTTTAATGTAAAACGTCCCAATAGAGGGGGGGAATAGTTATACTTTACTTTTTTACTAACTCAAAAAACTGAGAGTGGTTTTGGTTGCCTTTAAAGCGAATAAACCACATGCGCCCAATTGCGCAGGTGCCAATTTAACCACCGAAAACACCGCCGCCGATTGATACCAAAACTGCTAAGGAATTGGGTCGAATGCTGCTGTTTGTTATAGCTCAGCGATATGTGACAAAGTTTCTGGGTGACTCTGAACCAGCTTTAGAAGGGTAACAGCTTGGCCGTTTGGAGCACTACGTCCTTGCTCCCAGTTTTCCAATGTTCGAGATGATGTATGCAGCAAACGAGCGAAAACACCACGTGACATATTAAACTGCTCACGAATACTCACAATTTCATCAGGTGAGATATTTAGATCGCTAATATCGTTAACTTGATGGGTTTTAAGGGTAAGCTTGCCCTCTGAGTGCTCTTTCGCTTCAACAAGAGCGGAACTTAATTCTGCAAATAGGTCACGATTGCTCATTGCGCCACGCCTCCATAAAAGACTTTAACTGTTTCTTTTGTTCTGCGGTCAAGTCTGACATTTCATTTTTGCCATAGATAGTTAGCAAGTAGAAACGCCGCTTATCATCGAGGAAGTAATAGATCACACGTGAGCCTCCACGCTTACCTTTGCCTTTACTTGCAACTCGAATCTTTCGCAAACCAACTGTACCTTGAATCACATCCCCTTGCTTAGGGTTGGACATTAACTCAGCTTGAAAGAGTCTGAACTCTTCATCACGGAGGTATTCATTTCGGTACTTTTCAAAGATGGTTGATTCGACAAATACGCTTTTCATACAGAAAGTGTACGCAACTAGCGTAGAGAAGGCAAACTCTACGTATAACTCCCCAAATAAATCACTATTGACAGTTTAGGCTATAAAGGCGTTTCGTTAGTTGGGATGGGTGTCTTGTTTGACTGACTGCGAATTAAGGTGTCGGCTGCGTGACACCTATTCTTATCTGTTAGTTACAACTTGTTATTTTCCAGTTCAGATATCCTGTCTTTTAGCTTGTCTAACCTTCTTGAGTAAAGGAAAAAACCAATTTGAGAGAATATTATTGCAACATAGAATAGATTATCTTTGTGTTCAGCGGAAGAATCATTCCAAAGCCAAATCGCAAAAACAGTGACAGCTACATATGAAAGAACATTATAAATCATTAGTGTAACTCCGAAGTTAATAGCACACTACGATTCGCAAGTTCTCTATTCACTTTTTTAAGTTCTGACTTGTTAAAAGCAACAGCACCCCAAATCACTAGCATAGCCACTACGACCAAACTTTCCTTTTGCAAGGGACTTCTCATATAGATCTTTAATACCCAAACTGGATGCACCAATCCCAACATAACTAACGAATGTATCTAAAAACTCATGAAAGCTCTTGTCATTCTGTAGCTCTTTATTCGTCATGGACCACACTCCATACTGTGAATTCAAAAATGTCGCATCCAATGCCCCAGTGATAAGTTTCCCCATCAATGCTCGATTCGATACACTCCGAATAATTTTCATTGCATCGATTCGCTGTTTTTGACTTAGATGCCTATACAAAATCATAGAGCAAATTGCATCGGTTTCATTCTTTCCTCCTCCGACAAGTAACTCCGGTCGGAAACCGATAATTTTTGCAAGGGTTCTTAATTGCTCTCGCTCACTCGATGGTAAGTTGTAGGGCAGTTTACTGATTGAAATTACACTAGCCATTTATGCCTCCGTGCATATTTTTTGATATAAAACTTAAGGTCGCATATCTCTCCTACGATATACGACGTATATTTTTCGAATACTAACCCTGCTTTAAAGGGTAAATAGCACAGACTTCACGCCAAATTGCCACCTTTAGCACCAAAAACTAGACATAATGATCCCCTGGTGAAAGTGTCGACTTCCTGCGTTTATTGTGGGGTCGTCAAACTAGAGCCACACTGTTAAATGCAAGTCATAACAGAACAGGAGATCGACATGTCTAATCTAGCTCGTTTGTCATTGGACTAGACGTTCACAAAGAAACCACAGATGTCGCTTATTGTGTTGATAATTCAAGAGATGAGCCTGTATTCCATGCCACCATCCCCACCAACACTCGCTCTATCAACAAATCTATCAAAAATACAAAATCTTGGCTACTCATCTTTGTGTAGTTTATGAAGCAGGGACTAAAAACAAGACATCCACTTAACCGACTGAAAACAAGACAGCTACTTGAACATTTCAATAGCTGATGGTCATGGCTGTCTATGTGATTTTGTCCCACGAGTTAGAGTGGGTGTCTCAATAATTTGCTTCCAAACGCCAGAACCAGGGGGAATTAGGGTTTACCGCCGTACTGCATACCCATAGCCGCCAGCGTAACCTGCATCCCCACTTACATGTATTGGTGGCCGGTGGGCGCTATCACAGTGCGAAGCAGCAGTGGCATCACTGCAACAAGAAGTACTTGTTTAACGCCTTTGCGCTGGCCAAGGTATGGCGAGGGAGAATGCTAGATGCGCTCAGTCAACACCCAAACATCAAGTTGCCCCCGCATATCCCCACCAAATGGGTGGTCGATTGTCGCAACGTAGGTTTTGGGCTGCCCGCGCTACAGTACTTATCTCGCTACTTGTATCGCGGGATCTTATCCGATAACGACATCATCAGTACCAATAATGACCAAGTGAGTTTTAGGTATCTAGATAGCCAAAGCCACACCACCAAAATCCGCACCTTGCCTACCTTAAGGTTCTTAAGGCTTATCTTGGCGCATGTATTGCCCAAGGGATTACAGCGGGTGAGAGATTATGGTTTTTTACGAGGCAACGCCAAACACATATTGCGGCGCATTCAGTTACTCCTGCGAGTGCCGCAACGCGTGAACCTCGCCGCGCTCCAAACCGACAACCACAGCGCGACCCGGCCATGCCCTTGCTGCCAGCACCCCATGCACTGCACAGGCATGAGTCGAACGAGCTAGCCGAAAGGCGAACAATATAAGGAGAATGGCAGGGCTTAACATGAGGATGAATACATAAAAAAAAAACAGCTTAGCACCATGTATGACAGGTAAAGGCTTAACGCCATTCACCCAGTCTTAGCCAAACTCGCCTTGTAAAAAGTAACAAGGCCTTGGCCCCGCCAACATCAATACCGTTATTTACTATAGAAAGGAGCATCGGGCTTGTTCAACACCCGAATAAGGTGGCGGCTGCGCGACACCTATCCTTATTTGTTAGGTATTCTTTCCACCGATGCTTTCAATCTTGTTCGGCATTCCCCGCCCATTGTTCCACCAACGGTTTGGATTTTCACTATTCGGGTTGTAAGCGGCCCGGCTTGCCCAATCTTCTCGTAGAAAAATAACAGGTTCTTCATAGTGATGGACGAAATGGATGGCGTCCATGACCTTTTCCAGAACTGCAACGTCGCGCTCAATAGATACCTTCAATTCAACCATTGGGTAAGTTTCAGGCTGTCCTGCGACGTAAGTTTCTACATGTGTTGTGGTCGTTGAGTCCTCTTCTGGTTGTGAGGTTTCCATACCTTGACCGGAGATACTAGCATTACGTCGATAACGCCCATATTTAAGAGGGTGTACTGCAATAACTGCATCCAGAATTTTATCAACATCCTCAATGGGAGTTTGGATTTCTAACGTCCATACGGGAACGAAACTCCCGGAAGTAGCCTGATAACTATTCAACACCATTTGTACGCTCCTATATTTTAGTAATTCAGATTTTCAATAGAATACCTAACGCCTTGCTAAACGGAACTTGTTAGATCGATATATTTAAATTCTATCTCGATAGCCACTCATTCTTAAAACCTTTTCTAGCAATCAATACGTGTGAAATGATCATACCTATTAAGGGCAGTGTAAACATTGAAATAAATGTAAGTACTACCCATAAAAACCAATTCAACTTATTCTTTGATGCTATTATTCCCAAAGAAATAATATACCCAAATAGTAAAGAGCCCGTATAAATACCAAGCTCTAATTCTTTGTTCATAATTGATACTGTAACCAACACAATAATCGAAATTAGAATGATAGTGTGGATAACAAACCATTTTCTATTGTTACTTTTATACATCTGAAAATCTTCTGCATTCAATAACGTTTTTGGGCTAAGTTCAACTTTGTTCATTTTTTGCATTTTTCACTAACTCCGAGTGAGATCTAACGCCCGCGTAAGAGGCAGCAAAATTTAGCGGCGGTTTGTTAAACTTGGGCGGAGCACCAAACTAACCGCCGCGTAGTTTTGATGTCCCAGCCCCCGCTTTTCAGGGGGCGACTTGATGCGATTGTTGAACGAAGCCGCTCTGCGGCAGAGTGCATAGCACCTGATATCTCATACTCAATGTGACACGGCCAATCGGTCGTGATGAACCGGAGTATGCAGCATGAACCCTACCCAACAACATCGTTATCATGTTTTATATAAACAACACCTTACCAATTTAACCTTACAAGGGAAACGACCAGCCACCATTGATGCGTATTCGCGTGCGGTACGTCGGATTTCTGCCCACTTTGACCGCTCCCCCGATACCTTAAGCACCGCTGATTTAAAGGCCTATTTTGCTCAACTGATTCGCAGCCATTCTTGGAGCACCGTGAAGCTAGACCGCAATGGCTTGCAATTTTTTTATCGCTACACCCTCGAGAAACAATGGCAGTGGTTAAACATTGTGAAGCCTCCTCAAGTGAAGCGCTTACCCGATATCTTAAGCCCTGCGCAAGTCGGCTTCGTGATTAGCATGACGTCGCAACCCCGCTATCAAGTCTTCTTCTTGGTGTTGTATTCCATGGGGCTGCGCTTGAGCGAGGGCTTACACTTAAGCATTCATGATATTGATAGTCAGGCCATGCAAATCCATGTGCGGGATGCTAAAGGCGGTAAAGACCGCTTCGTGCCCATGCCACATCGCACCCTTCAGGTTTTACGTCACCATTGGCAAAGCCATCGCCATGCTCGTCTGCTGTTTCCACGCCAAGGTAAACAGGTGGATGTGCCTATGGATAAAGGCGGCGTACAAAAAGCCTTGAAGCGGGTATTGCGCGATTGCGGTATTCATAAAACCATTAGCCCGCATTCGCTGCGCCATTGTTATGCCACCCATCTGCTTGAACAAGGCTTGGATTTACGCTCCTTGCAACACTTGCTGGGACACGCCAGTTTAAATACCACTGCACATTATACCCAGTTGACCCAAGTGAAGCAACTAGATGCCGTAAAGGCAGTGAATAAACTCACTGACTCTCTCACTCTCATGTGGCCGTAACCATGAGCACCTTTATTGATTTACTTCACCAACATGAGGCCGAGCTTGCACCGCTTTTAAGGGCGGATGCTAAACGGGCAATGTATGCCATGCTGCGTTGTAAAACTGAGCAACAAGGTCACAGCCTTTGGCAGTGTGAACATTGCCCGCATCAAGACCAATTGACGCTGTCTTGCGGCCATAGGCATTGCCCGCAGTGCCAACACCATTGCACCACTGGCTGGTTAACTCGCCAACAACACAAGCTGCTACCCACGACTTACTTTATGGTGACCTTCACCCTGCCTCATGAGCTAAGGGCTTTAGCCCGCGTGCAGCCTAAAGCCTTATACCAAATCATGTTCAAGGTGGTATCAAGCCTGTTAAAGGACTTTGCCAAACGCCAGAACCAGGGGGAATTAGGGTTTACCGCCGTACTGCATACCCATAGCCGCCAGCGTAACCTGCATCCCCACTTACATGTATTGGTGGCCGGTGGGCGCTATCACAGTGCGAAGCAGCAGTGGCATCACTGCAACAAGAAGTACTTGTTTAACGCCTTTGCGCTGGCCAAGGTATGGCGAGGGAGAATGCTAGATGCGCTCAGTCAACACCCAAACATCAAGTTGCCCCCGCATATCCCCACCAAATGGGTGGTCGATTGTCGCAACGTAGGTTTTGGGCTGCCCGCGCTACAGTACTTATCTCGCTACTTGTATCGCGGGATCTTATCCGATAACGACATCATCAGTACCAATAATGACCAAGTGAGTTTTAGGTATCTAGATAGCCAAAGCCACACCACCAAAATCCGCACCTTGCCTACCTTAAGGTTCTTAAGGCTTATCTTGGCGCATGTATTGCCCAAGGGATTACAGCGGGTGAGAGATTATGGTTTTTTACGAGGCAACGCCAAACACATATTGCGGCGCATTCAGTTACTCCTGCGAGTGCCGCAACGCGTGAACCTCGCCGCGCTCCAAACCGACAACCACAGCGCGACCCGGCCATGCCCTTGCTGCCAGCACCCCATGCACTGCACAGGCGTGAGTCGAACGAGCTAGCCGAAAGGCGAACAGGATAAGGAGAATGGCAGGGCTTAACATGAGGATGAATACATAAAAAAATAACAGCTTAGCACCATGTATGACAGGTAAAGGCTTAACGCCATTCACCCAGTCTTAGCCAAACTCGCCTTGTAAAAAGTAACAAGGCCTTGGCCCCGCCAACATCAATACCGTTATTTACTATAGAAGGGAGCATCGGGCTTGTTCAACACCCGAATAAGGTGGCGGCTACGCGACACCTATTCTTATTTGTATGGATAATTATTAAGAAATATGAGTAAAGTGAGACTCAGGCTTAAGCAGCAACTTAAGCTTCTATTTAATAGCTCGATATTCTTAAGGCTCCTTTCAAAGGCCGATAACAAACGTGAGCATTAAGTGGAACTCCAAGCACCACACTCGAATAGTCTACAGGGTCTAGAACCCGTATTACGCAATATAGAGTCAGCTTATTATGAATACAGTAACAAATAAATGTATTAACGTCGGTGTCGATACAGGTAAAGAACAACTTGATGTTTATATTAGACCCCTCGACATTTTCTTCACTGTCTCCAACGATGATAAAGGTATCAAGCAAGCAATAAAAATCATTCAAAAACACACGCCATTACGAGTCGTGATTGAAGCTACAGGTCGATTAGAAATGCCTTTTATTATAGCTTGTCACAATGGCAAACTACCTTATGTAATAGCCAACCCTGTTCATGTAAGACGTTTTGCAGGCGCTATCGGGCAGAGGGCTAAAACAGACAAACTTGACGCAAAACTTATCGCGCACTACGCCGAAGCTATAAAGCCCAATTTAACTACACTAAAGCCAGATTCTATGCGACTCATGGCAGATTTAGTCATCCGAAGAAACCAGCTTCTTTCGATGCAAACAATGGAAAAAAATCGCATGAAAATTATGCCCTCGCAACTCATTCTGACGATTAAACCTATTTTAACTGCGTTTAAAAATCAGATAGAGAAAATTGAAAGCAAGATTATCAAGCTAATTGAAAGTAACCCTGAGTATCAAGCCAAGAATGAGATATTACAAAGCATGCCAGGAATAGGGAAAATTGCAGCGGCGTCTATCATTAGTAACCTTCCAGAGTTAGGGTTAATAACCAATAAACAAGCCTCATCTCTCGTCGGAGTGGCCCCAATGAACCGAGAAAGTGGCCGCTATAAAGGGCTCAGAAAAATTCAAGGGGGACGAGCTCAAGTAAGAACCGTTTTATACATGGCCATGATGTCAGCCATCCAATGTAACCCCATTTTTAAGAGCACATATCAGAGGCTTTTAGCTGAAGGGAAACCTAAAAAAGTAGCCATCATTGCATGCGTAAGAAAGATGGTAACCATCCTAAACTCAATGCTACGAGATGGCGCCTTATGGGATGCAAAAATAATTTAATCTAACTTATTGACACCATAGTCGTTTGTTAAGTTTCTTTATATTGCAAAATCAGCTTCGATTAAATCTATGTATGTCCCTGAAACTTTTGATATTTCGCCACAAACCCAAATAGGAGTGTGCTCGTCCATAATTTTAAGTTGAGAAATATCTTTAGTTTTTTCAATTTTAAACTCAACAGTATTAAGCATTTTTTCGCTCTCAGCACTAACTTGATAATGGTCGTCATATTCAGTAATACTAGAAAAAGCACACTTCCATTGAACTTTTAAGCCAATATAACTTTTGACTCGGTATTCTTTGTCGTATGGTTTTGAATTTTTTATATCAGCTTTTATATCAGTAAAACTCGGAGTTGTATTATAAATACTTTTTTCAAAAGGAGCCGGTTTAGTAAAACCTTCAATTGAGGCTTCGACTGAAAAGGTATTGTGTGATTTGACATTTTCTTGTTTTCTATTAAGAGACACCGAATTCATTGGAACCTCAATTTCCTCGGTAGATAAGGTATTCTTTTGTTCCAGTGCGACAATTCTAGCTTCTAAAGAACTGATCTTTTCACTTGGGACACCATCGTCTTTCTTTAAACCAAATATTGAATAAAAAAGAGCAATAACACATGCGGCAATCTCACCAATTAACCCTTTTACTAAAAGCTCTCGTTCACTTTCATTTGGTGTACCAAAACCAAAAAAAACTACTCCCAGGGTACCTAAAACCGACATGACAAATAAGACCAAAAAAGTCCAAAACATAATCCATTTCATTTTTTCATTTGAGGTATTCATGAATCTCCAGTAGAAACTTAACGCTAAGTAGGCCGCACGTGCGGTCTATCCCATTCAATGAGCGCGCGTCCTATCACAAAAAACATGATCTTCATCACGTTCGCCCATCAATTTATGATTTGATATTAACCCATTGTCTACCTTAGTTTTTTACTCGGAATCAATCAATCGTCGATCCATTTCTATCATTGATTACTTTGACAAATGACGCAAACGAAACTAAAAATACTGTATTTATATGGCTCTTCACCGAATGTAGTGGAAACACTTTCAACAAACATTAATGAGCGAGATAATAAGTAAACGTTCATGAATACCTCGCGACCATGCAAGACACGACGCTTTATCAATCTATTCTTGGATTAACTCATCCTTGGGCTGTTTCATCTGTTGAACTCAATGAGTCAACCCAAACCATCACCGTACGCGTTGACTATGACCGAGGTTCATTAACGGCTTGCCCCTCTTGCGGTAAGGCTGTTCGTCGACACGATACTCGGCGGCGGGTTTGGCGACATTTAGATACCTGTCAGTTTGAAACACGTATTGAGGCTGAAGTACCTAGGGCTGATTGCCCCGAGCATGGGGTACAAACACTTCAAGTGCCTTGGGCCACGAGTAAGAGCCGCTACACAGAGCTGTTTGAGGCTCGCGTTATAGAGATGCTTAAAGTCAGTTCATTATACGCGGTGAGTAAAACCTATCGGCTTAGCTGGGGAGCCATTGACCGGATGATGACTCGGGCCGTTCAACGTGGTCTGACAGCCAGAACCACCATCAACTACCAAGACCTGTTGGTCGATGAAACGGCATTTAAGAAAGGCCATGACTATGTCACGGTATTATCCAATCGTGATGGTCAGGTGATATCGGTTGAAGACGGTCGAACAGGCCTGAGCTTATCTGCTTGCTTTAAGGCATTGCCCCCTGAGTCAACAATGGTTACACGTTCCATATCGATGGACATGAGCAGAGCATATATAAACGCAGCATATGACTACTTCGGTGAGCGGGCTAAGCAAATGATAGCCATAGACCATTTTCATATCGCAAAGGTCCTCACTAAAGCGGTTAATGAAGTGAGAAAAAGCGAACTCATGGCGTTGCCCCAGCATTTAAAAAGAGAGTGCCACCAAACACGGTATGGATGGTTAAAACGAAACAGCCACCTACATGGGACATTGAGAGAAAGAGTGAGTGCGCTGGCCAAAATGATGCAAAACACAGGCTTGAGCTGGATATTTAAAGAGCAAGCAAGAGCCATTTGGTATGGCGATGCAGCTAACGCCAAAGCGGCTTGGAATGATTGGTTAGCACTCATAAAGGTCAGTCAAATCAGGCCGATGATGACAGCAGCAGAAACCGTGAAAACGCACTTAAAGGGCATCATCAATGCGATGCGTTATAAGGTATCAAATGGCTTAGCGGAAGCGATAAATGGAAACATTCAGCGCCTAAAAATACGTTCGATGGGTTTTAGAAATAAAGAACGCTTTAAGCGAGCTATTTTATTTCACTTTGGAGGGCTTGATATGACTTTCCACCAAGAACGGTGAAGAGCCATTTATATACAGATAAAAGGTGCGCAACATGTCAAACACACCATTGCGGCTCCAGCAGCGATTTAGAAATACGATTTATCAGCACCATTACAGTATTCGCACCGAGCAAACCTACTGGCATTGGATAAAACGTTTTTTGTACTTTTATCACAAGCAGCACCCAGCAAAGCTCGGAGCTGCTGATATTGAACGATTTCTAACTCATCTAGCGGTCGATAGGCAAGTCGCTCCGGCGACTCAAAACATCGCATTTAATGCCTTAATGTTTCTCTATAACAAAGTACTACGTATCGAAATGATTGGAATTCAGGCGAAACGCGCGAAAAAACAAGTCAACATTCCCGTAGTTTTTACTCGAGCTGAAGTGAGCCAAGTGATTGCGAATTTACCCGCGGATTATCAGATCATGGCTTCACTGCTTTACGGTTCGGGACTAAGACTCAGTGAATGCTTGAGATTACGGATTAAAGACTTAGATTTTGATCAACATACAATTACCGTACGGCAAGGCAAAGGAAATAAAGATCGCGTGACTTTGTTACCCCCTAACTTGATCCCAAAGCTTCGCGATAACATTCTCCTGAGCAAAAGTGTTTTTGCCCACGATATGAGCCTACATTACGCTGGAACGACGATGCCTTACGCGTTAGCCCGTAAGTATCCACATTCTCAACGCTCGTTTTCTTGGCCGTTTTTGTTGCCTTCATATCGACGCTAGAACGGGTGAGCTCAAACGCCATCATATTCACCATAGTGTGCGCCAGAAAGCCGTCACCAAAGCCGTCACCAAAGCCGTCACCAAAGCCGTGCATAATGCCGGAATAAATAAGCCTGCAAGTTGCCATACCTTTAGGCACAGTTTTGCCACCCACTTATTAGAACAAGGGACTGATTTAAGAACTATACAAGAACTACTTGACCATCAAGATGTAACAACGATTGAGATTTACACGCATGTTATCAGTCGTTATACCACGGGCGTCAAAAGCCCTTTAGAGTGCTTGGTTCAAGTTGCAAAATAGATGACCGATGAAAAAGCATCAAGGCGCTTATGCATGAGAGGGTCGTTCGTAAGAAGACCTAACACGTTTTGGAACACCAACGAGTCAGTACGCCCTAAGCCACTTCGGGACAAGAGCGACACAACTGATATCCACTGCCCCTCAACAAACTTCGGATTAAAAATCACTGCACATATACGGCAGCGCAATAACTGTCGATAACAAGGGTGAAGTCATCATCCTGTCACTGCTGGCGGCACTTCTTTAGGTATTTTAGGCTTGCGCTCTTGGCTTAAATAAACACCAAAGAAAATAACCCCTACCGCAACCCACTGAGTCGTTTCCAAACGTTCGCCAAGCAGCAACATCGAAAAAATCAATGACAAAGCCGGCAATAGATTGGCGTAGCCTGCAGCGGTTGAAGCCTTTACATGAGTCAAAGAATAATTATATAAGCCATACGCACCTAATGTGACCACCAGCCCTAAATACACAATGGTGCCAACCGATGCCAATGACACCTGCTCAGGCCACTCAGAAACAAATGCTAAGGGGAAGAAAAATATAGCGCCGCAAAAACTTTGTAGTGCAGTTAATAAAAAAGCCGAGTAACGTTTGGTGAGATGTTTAACCAACAACGTGTAACCAACGGCAGTACACATTGCCAAAAATTCAAGGAAATTCCCCAATATCGCATTAGGTGCTTGCAGGCTATTTTCGCCAGTTACCGACATCCATACCACACCAACAACGGCGATCATAAAACCAGTCCATTGTTTAAGGGTATTCCTTTCCCCTAAAAAAAAGAACGCCGTGACCGCAACCATTAACGGTAACATGGCCGTAATCATGCCCGCTTGCCCGGCGCTAGTATAAATCAGCGCTTGAGACTCAAACAAAAAGTACAAACATGGTTCAAAAAACGCCATCCCCATGAGAAACTTCCAATCACCCGCTTGATACTTAAAGTCTTGCCTTAACCAAGGCCAAACGACCAAAAATGCAGTCGTTCCAATACTCATTCGCAAAAACACCACGATCATTGGTGCCATTTCATTAACAGCAACTTTCAAGGCAATAAAAGAACTGCCCCACAACACCATCGCGAGTAACAATGCCATATGCGCGCGCAAGGTGGATGTTTCCATAACAACTCCTATCTAAAATGAAAGTAACCCAAAAATGCGGCAATCGCCTTGCCTATACCGATCGCATTTGTGGCACATAGTAAGGGAACCAAATATGCCTAATACGCAAATAAAAGTGATGTCTCTATTCAAGCTTTTCTTGCCCGAATATTATTTCAGAGTGATAGAGACTAGGTTAACAAAGATAAATTTGAGGCATCTTGGAAAATGCCAGTCGGCGAGTATACATTTTTATTGCATAAAAATTCAACCGTATAATTCGAAGCAATGCGCTTACTCTGCCTCATCCTTGAAACGAAATCAGCAATGGCTCGGTGACGAGCTAGCCAAGCTTGCATTTGAGTCAAGCAATTGAATATTAAAATTATTGTCAAAAATCCATAAGCCTTGGTTAATTTATTCTTAGCATTCGCAAATCATTCGCATTTAAACATCAAACACTTATAAAATAGCTGTGACTTGTGTCATGCTGTTTGCGAATGAATTTCTGGCAGTATCAAGGTTACCGCCAAGCCAAATAACAAAGATGTCGAATTCCTGCACACTCAAAACTGAGTGTTTGAATAACTATAAGAGGTGAATATTGAAAGCACATCGAATCAAAATTGCTCGGTTCATCACCGCAATCATTTTGCTCACTCCCATGATGTCTTGGGCTGGTCAGGCCTTAGTGCATGTTCCGGGCACCACTGTATCCATGACGCCTCCTGCAGGTTTTACGCTGTCTAACAGTTTTTCAGGCTTTGAAAATTTGACAACACATTCCAGCATTGTGATTGCCGAGCTCCCCGGAGACGCCTACGCTCAACTACAAATACTCTTCACTGATGCCGCGATTGCAAAAAAGGGCTTCGCCACAAAAGGGATCCAGATAAGCAAACGTCAAAACATCAAAGTTGGCGCCAACAGCATTCCATTGCTATCGGGAAATCAGCATATTAATGGCATAAATGTTGTTAAATATATAAGTCTACTCGATGGGAACTCAAGCGTTCTGATTAACTACAATCTTTTAAACCAGGAGCAGCTGAGCGAAAATGACGTCATAAAATCACTACAATCCATCTCACTTTCTGCAGCTGAACCGCTTGAAACAAAGTTGCAAAACTTACCTTTTAAATTTACAGCATTCTCTCCCTTTAAAGTCGTGGATGTACTGCTTGGTAGCTCCGCCATACTCACCACTTTCGACGGTAGCGATCCAAGCGGCAATTTACCGATCATGGTCCTTGCAAGCTCACAAGCTCAGCACAACATTGGTGATATTAAGCCTGCTGCAGAACAATTTTTGAAATCGACAACTGGTTTTCAGGATGCCCGCATTACCAACGCTCAGCCCGTTAAATTTGCGAACTTAGACGGATACAAAATACAAGCGACTGCTGGCGATAAAACAATTGTTCAATATCTAGCAATGAAAGAAGACGGAAGCTATCTGCGCCTCGTCTCAACAGGAGCCACGCAGAAGATAACAGAACTAGTAAATGCCATTCAATTAGTCGCCGATTCAATGACTTTGACACCCTAAACGACTGTATAGAAGCAACAACGCTGGCGACTCGGTGTTGCTTCTACCAGAGATCGATCAGCTCAAGAGTTCACCATGCAAGGTATCAATATTATTGGGACCAGCGGCAGCGGTAAAACTGCCTTTAGCAAACAATTAGCGAAAGCCTTAGCTTACCCGCATTATGAGATGGATGCGATGTTCTGGAAGTCCAATTGGACTGAATCCACCGATCCACAACTATTCGCAGCGATTACTGCCGTTACCGAGCAAGAAAACTGGGTTTTAGATGGCAACTATAATCGAACGATCCCAGTGAAATGGGCCCATGTTGATACCGTAATTTGGCTCGATTATTCACTCCGCAGAACCTTATTTCAGGCGGTAAGACGGGCGTTGAGCCGCAGCTTACATCGCCAAGAACTATGGCAGGGAACTGGCAATCGAGAAAGTTTTCGAAAAAACTTTATGAGCCGAGATTCGATAATACTTTGGACGCTAAGAACCTATAGAAGCAATCAGCGCTATTACCAACAACTGATGCATACCAACACCTACCAACATATCAAATTTATTCGCTTAAGCTGCCCTAAACAAACCTCAAAATTTATTGCAGAACTGAATCATTAGGCCGCAGTTTTATGTTGTTACATTTATGTCTCGCAGATCCGAACAGGCCCAAGCAGGGGATTACAGAGGTTTAGGGACCGCGGGTAGGTTTTCCTTTAATAGCTTAATAAACTGATTGCCTGACCAACTTCGCTTATACACTAAGCCAAAGCTGTAGTTCACTGCGGGTTTAAAAGGACGAATTGCGACTTTATCCAGATTAGCTAAGTCATAAGCGGTAATGGGGTTAATCAGGCTCATTCCCACATTGTGTGCAACCAAAGAACAAATCGCGGCAATATTTGCCTCGGTTTTCCCAGAAATTCGAATATTACTCTTGGCAATATGCATTAACAGCTGGTCCGCCGCTAAGTTAGGTTGATTGGGGATCACCAAATGTTGATCCTTAAAATCATCGGTAGATATTTGCGCCTTATTGGCAAGCGGATGTTCAATGGGGACCAAACAGACCGCTTCCACTTCACAAATTTTATCAACAATCAGCGTTTGACTACTAACAGGCAAGGTAACAAAACCGGCATCAAACTGCCCCGCCTCTACAGCCCGCACCACCTCTGAACTCGTCAAGATGTCGAAAGAGATATTATATCCAGAGTTAATGCCTAACACCGCCGCAATCACTTGTGGTACAAAAGCAAAACCCAAACCGGGCACCGCGGCTAAGCGGATCCTTGATGCGCCAAACTCACGCAAAGCCACAATACTATGCTTCATCTCTTCAAGGTTACCCAGTAGGCCGAGTATTTCGCCATATAATTCATCGGCTTCCGGAGTGGTGATGAGACGCTTTTTATATCGAGTAAACAAAGGCATCCCTATGTTTTCTTCGAGTAAGGCCAAGGAACGGCTCACCCCAGATTGAGTAATGCCTAAATCTTTTGCAGTACGAGTCGCCGTTCCTGTTTCATAAAGCACTTTAAAAATAATCAGTGATTTCAACGAATTTAAATTAATTTGCGACATATCCTGCCCTTATTTTGGATGCCAATGCGGGATTTCAATACTAAATAGTATCACTCAGCATATGAGTAAAAGTCATCAATTAATGAAAAAACATTATAATTTACAATATTAAATTCCTTCTTATAATCGATCTTGTATTGAGGAAAACCAATATTTTTCAAACACGGATGTGAGGGGTGTAATGACAACAAATAATGCTTTGTTTTATCAAACTAGTGATGATGCGCCATTGATTGATCGTGCTGATGGTATCTATCTTTGGGACAATAACGGTAAACGCTACATTGATGGCTGTTCCGGCGCGATTACTTGTAATATGGGTCATAATCATCCGGCAATTAAAGCAGCGATGAAACAACAACTAGAGACGATAGCCTTCAGCTATCGCACCCAGTTTGAGAATCAGGCGGCGATTGATTTAGCCAATCAGTTGGTTGAAATAACCAATCATGACTTAGATAAAGTGTTCTTTGTCGGCAGCGGTTCAGAAGCCGTAGAAAGTGCGATTAAACTCGCTCGCCAGTACTTTTTTGCACTTGGACAAACCCAACGTCAGCATTTCGTGTCACTGCGACCGTCCTATCACGGCAGCACCTTGGGAGCCTTAGGCTTAACCAGTTACCAACCGTTAGAGCAGCCCTTTAGCAGCATTATTAATTCAGCAATTAAAGTGCCCTCACCCGATCTTTACCGCTATTCACAAGCCTCACTGCAACTCCATATTGAAGCGGTATTGGGCGAAACTGAAGCGGCGATCAACGAGGTAGGCGGTGAAAATATTATAGCCATCGTACTCGAGCCCGTTGGCGGTGCCAGCACCGGTGCAAGAATGCTTACTCAGCAATATTATGATGGTATTCAACAACTTTGCCAGCGCTTCGGCTGCTTACTTATTCTTGATGAAGTGCTTTCAGGAATGGGGCGCACCGGCCAATGGTTAGCATACCAACACTGGGATATAAAACCCGATATTGTCGCCTTGGCGAAAGGCTTAGGTGCCGGTTACTACCCTATCGCAGCAATGCTGGCGAGACAAGAATTGGTCAGCCCCGTCCTTGAGAGCGGCGGGTTTCAACATGGTCATACTTACGCAGGGAATCCATTAGCTTGCGCGACAGGTCGCGCCATTATTCAAGCAATGCATGACGAGCAAATCGTGGCCAATGCCGCCAAACAAGGAGCTTACTTGCGCGAGAAGCTCGATCAATTACAAGATGACCATCCGATGATTGGTCATGTTCGAGGGATTGGTTTACTACAAGGTGTTGAATTTGTTCAAAACCGACAAACTAAACAAGCATGGCCAGCCGAATTCAATATTTTTGCGCAGATTACCAATATTGCGAAACAAATGGGCTTATTAATCTATCCCCGTCGCAGTCTCAACGGAGTCGCAGGTGACCATATCCTGATTGCTCCTCCATTAACCGTCACAAGTGAAGAAATCGATTTAATCGTTTCGTTATTTAGTGATGCTTTACACAAGCTCGAACAGGCCTATTTATAGCAGCTGTATACGCCTTAATTTACATTCGACATTAAAAGGAAATTAATATGTTTTTAAGAATACTACTAAGTGCATGTCTAAGTTTGGGATTAACACTATCGGCTCACGCCGAGGATGGGATCGCCAAGGTAAAACAAGACAAACAACTCAGTTTTGCCCTAAGTGGGGCCTACCCGCCGTTCAACTATGTTGATGACAACGGTAAATTGGTTGGTTTTGATGTTGAAATTGGTCAAGAAATAGCGCGTCGGATTGGTGTTAAAGGTAAACCCGTTGCCACCGCCTGGGATGGGATTATTGCGGGTCTGTTGGCCAAGCGCTATACCACCATCATTGGCTCCATGGCCATTACCGAAGACCGCCTAAAAACTATCGACTTTTCGCAACCCTACTATCGCTCTGGCGCGCAACTATTTGTCAAAAAAGGCGCTAAAACGATGAACATAGAAGATCTCAAAGGCAAAAAAGTAGGGGTAACCCTAGGCACCACCTTCGAGGCGTGGTTACGTAAAAATGCTCCGGAAGTCGAAGTTCGTACCTATAAAGGCGTTCCGCAACTGATTATGGAAACTCAATCAGGCAGACTTGCTGGATTTGTCTCTGACCGAATGACGGGCTTAATGGCAATTAAACAGCATGATTTCAAATTACAGATGGCTGGAGAACTGCTCTACCCTGAATTGATTGGCATCGCCCTCAATAAAGGAAACCCAGAGTTGCTTAAGGCAATTAATAGCGCCATTACCGAAATGCAATCTGACGGTACTTATACCCAGATCAGCCAGAAGTACTTCGGTACCGATATTCGATAAGGAGTGAATTCATGTTTGACTGGGCTATCATCATAAAATATATGCCCGTGCTTTCTGAGGCGGCAATTCTCACCTTATATATCGCCATCGTGGCGCTTGCTTTAGGCTTAGCGTTTGGTTTGATTGCGGCATTGGCAAAGGTCTCTAATAATCTACTATTTAGAGCAATCGCCAACTTCTATATTTGGTTAATTCGCTCGACCCCATTATTAGTACAACTGTTTCTTATTTACTATGGATTGCCCCAGTTTGGACTTGATTTATCCCCCTTCTTGTCTGGTGTACTTGGTTTAGCGCTCAATGTGGGCGCTTACAATGCCGAAACCATAAGAGCTGGCATTCAATCGATTGGACAAGGCCAAACAGAAGCAGCCAAATCAATCGGAATGAATCATGCGCAAACCATGCGGCGCATTATTCTTCCGCAAGCGCTGCGCAATATTATTCCTCCTTTAGGAAACAATTTTATTATCTTAATCAAAGATACCTCTCTGGTTTCCACGATTACGCTGGTTGAACTCACCATGAAAACGCAACAATTAGTTGGAACCACCTATAAGCCATTTGAGCTCTACCTCGCGGCAACCATGCTGTACGCCGTCATGACTAGCGTCACCGCCGCCTTACTGCATAAATTAGAACGACACCTGCATCAAAAAACCACGAGGAGCTAAGGAATGGCCAACTCCATTGTAAAAATCAACGCCCTAAAGAAAAGCTATGGCCAACTAGAAGTGCTTCGTTCGGTCAACTTAGATGTAAACGCAGGGGAAGTGATTGTCATCATTGGTCCTAGCGGCTCAGGCAAGAGCACTCTGTTGCGCACCATGAACCATTTGGAGACCCCCAGCGGAGGTACCATTATCGTGAATAACACGCTCGTAAATGACGATAATCTCAACGGAAAAATGCTCGAGCGTCATTTATGTAAAGTTCGTACCAACTTAGGCATGGTTTTCCAGCACTTCAATTTATTCCCGCACATGACGATCCTCGAAAATATAATTGAAGGCCCAACTATTGTGCTCAAACAAGCCCGCCAAGAAGCGACTCGTCGAGCCATCAAATTACTGGAAAGTGTCGGTTTAGCCAACAAACAAAATGCCTATCCAGACATGCTTTCTGGTGGTCAAAAGCAGCGCGTTGCGATTGTCCGAGCGTTAGCGATGAACCCAGCGGTTATGTTGTTTGATGAACCCACATCGGCTCTCGATCCCGAACTGGTGGGCGAAGTACTGGCGGTTATAGAACAGTTGGCTCGCGATGGTATGACCATGCTGATTGTGACTCACGAAATGAGTTTTGCACAAAAAGTTGCTGACCGCGTCATATTTATGGACGGTGGTTACATCGTTGAAGACGGCACACCAGAGCAATTATTTGGCAATCCTCAGCATCAGCGAACCCAGCAATTTCTAGCGAGCATTCATTCATGAACAAACAACAAACATTACAGCAGGCAATTGCTGTAATCCCCGAGGGTGCGACGGTTATGGTGGGCGGTTTTGGTTGCCCAGGAACCCCTTTCACCCTGATCAACGAATTATTACGCCAAGGGCAGCGTCATTTAACCTTAATCAAAAACGATGCCAACGAGAGTGGTATTGGGATCAGTAAACTTATCGAAAATGGTCAGGTCGATAAACTAATTACCACCCATCTAGGTTTAAATAAACCGGTGATCGACTTGATGAACAGCGGCCAATTAGAAGTTGAATTTCACCCGCAAGGCATTCTCGCCGAAAAGATCCGTACTGCCGGAGCCGGCAGCTTTGGCTTTTTATCTGATATTGGGCTCGATTCTGAAATCACCTTACCGGAACAGCTTTTGGAATGGCAAGGACAGCGCTATAAAGTTGAAATGGCGCAAAGCGCAGAGTTTGCCTTATTGCACGCAGCCCAAGCCGATCACTACGGCAACTTAATGTATCAGGGGTCGGCGATCAACTTCAGTCCCTTAATGGCAATGGCAGCAAACCATGTGATTGTGGAAACCGCTGATTGCCAAGAACCCGGGAGCCTTAATCCAAATCACATTCATACGCCATCGGTATTTGTGAGCAGTTTAGTGCCATTAGCCGCATTATCTGATGAATACGGAGCACTTTCTCATCATGTCAAATATTAGTCGAATCATCGAACGAGCCGCGCGCGAGATACAAGCCGACACTGTCATCAATCTTGGGATTGGTTTACCAGCTAAAGTTGTCGAATTTTTACCAAAGGAATTAAACATTTTAATCCATTGCGAAAATGGCGTGCTCGGCGCCGCCGAACAACCGAAACCGGAGGATATAGACCCCTTTGTTATCGACTCCGCCGGAAACTATATTTCAACTTGTCTCGGCAGTAGCTATTTCGATAGTGCAGTATCTTTTGCGATGATCCGACGTGCAAAACTGGATTTAACCATGATTGGGGCGTTTGAAGTGGATCAATCCGGTAACTTAGCCAACTGGAAGATCCCGGGGCGTTTTTCGCCGGGCATCGGCGGCGCGATGGAGCTTGCACAAAAAACCCCGCGTATTGTGGTATTGATGACCCACTGTGACAAAAAAGGCCAGCCTAAAATTCTAAAGCAGTGCCGATTACCACTTACCGCAAAACACTGCGTATCGCGGATTATTACTGATAAGGCGGTGATGGATGTGACCCCGCTGGGTTTAGTGCTTAAAGAAAAAGCCAAAGATATAAGTCTAGAGCAACTGATTCACTTCACCGAAGCTGATCTTATCATTCCAGAACAAATAGGTGAGCTATGAGCTTTAATCAATGTGAACAAGCCATCCTCAATAGCTGCGAGCAACTCTTCGAAGATGCCCTCTCTTTCACCGAAGACATGGTCCAACAATACGGCGTACTCAACCATGAGCAAGGTGTTCTAGATATTGTTGAAAGACAGCTCTGCGCCTTAAAACTTCCGGTGGAACGTGTCGCAATGAAGCATAGTGATATGTGCGGTCACGCCCTCTATGCCCCCGTGCCATGGGATCATGAGAATAAATACAACCTGGTGAGTCAACTCAACAAAGGCGCTCCAGGTAAAACGCTGGTACTGAATGGTCATCTCGATGTTGTGAGCTCAGACCCAGCAGATATGTGGACTCAGGCTCCTAATCAACCATGGCGAAAGGACGGTTGGTTATATGGTCGAGGCGCAGGTGATATGCAATCGGGCGTCGCCGCAATGATTTTTGCGGTACATGCCATTCAACACGCCGGGTATACAATTAAGTCACCGTTAATTATTCAAGCCGTGGTCGAAGAAGAGTGCTCTGGAAATGGCGCTCTGGCATGTTTACAGCAAGGATTTGGCGGCGACTTCGTGCTAATTCCAGAACCCTTCGGACCACAAATTTATGCCGCTCAAGTTGGTGTCTTATGGTTCAAACTGCTGGTCAGAGGCCGACCCGCCCATGTTTTAGATACATCAGCTGGCGACAATGCGATCGAGAAAATACAGAAATTAATTCCTTGGTTAAAATCGCTAGAAGCTGAACTTAATGAGCTCGAACGACCAGCACCCTATGATCAAATTGCGCAACCGTTTAACCTGAACATTGGTAAAATTAAAGGCGGTAATTGGGCTTCGAGTGTTCCCGCACATGCCGAAATGGAAGGACGGATCGGCTTTCCGCCTGGCATGAGTGCCAGTCATATCATGCAACGGGTAAACGATTGTATTGAACAAGCAGCCTTAAAAGATAAAGCCTTTGTGAGTCAAAAACCGATCCTGCGGTTTCATGGCTTTCGTTCTGAAGGACATATCGTGGATACTGGCCATGCAGGGGTCGGCTTGCTTGCTAACTGTCATCACACATTATTAGGAAAAGAACCTGAGCATTATTTATCCACTTGTACCACCGACTTACGCGCATTCCATTTCTATAGTCGAACCGCTGGAACCTGCTACGGGCCAATAGCAAAGAACATTCATGGCGTTGATGAGTGCGTCGATATCGAATCCATTCGCCACACCTTAAAAACCTACGCTCTCTTTATCAGCCGCTGGTGTCAACTGGAGAAAAAATGAAAGCTGTTTATCTAAGTCATTATCAACGAACTGCCTTTAGTCGAGCCCACCCTAAAAAATCTGAGGTTGACGCCTTAGCGCCAATACGTGGCGATACACTTTTGGCACAACTGATCGACCATGCGTTAATCGAAACCGCGGTTAATGCAGATAAGGTGGATGACCTATCGCTTGGCTGCGCACTCAGTGTTAAAGATCAGTGGAGTTTTGGTGGACGTTATCCGCTTTATCAAAGCCAATTAGGCGATCAGTGTGCCAGCAGAAGTATCGACCAGCAATGTGGTTCCGGGATCTCAGCAATCCGTTCCAGTGCATTAATTTTAGCTTCGGGGGCAGCCGATATCGCACTCGCCGGAGGCTATGAAAACATGACTCGGATCCCCATGGGCCCCTCGTTATTTCAGCAAGGTATTCTCACGATTCCAGAACATTACGCCGATCGTTATCAAATGGATGTCGTGATGAATATGGGCCTCACAGCAGAAGCCTTGATGAAAAAAACACAGTGCGACCGAAACACAATGGACGAATTCGCTTTAAGCTCACACCAACGTGCAGCCAATGCCCAAGCCAGTGGTTACTTAAGCCAAGAAATTCTGCCGATCCATACCAAGCATGACTCCGTATTTGAACAGGATGCCAACATTCGAAGCGATACCAGCCTCAGCCAACTCGCAGCGCTTAAACCGGTATTCACTGAAAACGGTCATATAACCGCTGGGAATAGCTCCCCCTTAACCAGTGGTGCGGCGCTGATGATGTTAATGACGGAGTCAGCTTTAGAGGAGCATCATGCTCAACCACTCGCTCGAATAGTTGCTTGCGCCGATCGAGGTACTCAACCAGAACTTATGGGACAAGGTGTGGTGCCCGCGATACAGCGAGTGCTGCAAATGGCGAAGCTAAAACCAGAGCAAATCGATTGCTGGGAAATTAACGAAGCATTTAGCATCGTACCACTTTATGCAATGGCACAATTGGGAATTAGCCATGAACAGCTAAATATAAACGGCGGAGCCATCGCCCTCGGCCATCCCCTTGGAGCCAGTGGTATTCGCTTAGTTGGCACACTTGCTCGAACTTTACACCAACAACAAGCTCGCTACGGTGTTGCTGCCGCTTGTATCGGAGGCGGTCAAGGGATCGCGATGTTAATCGAGCGAGTCTAAAATCCATATCATTGTTCATATACTCCCCATATCCATGTAACAGTTTGTTCCATGGATATGCAACCACCGTTACTTTCGAGTCATTCAGCAATGCTAAAAAACCTAGAGACAAATTACTAACGTTTTGTTTACATAGAACATTATAGAGATGTAATCCTTTATAAATCAGGCGTATACTTCAATGCTTCTCGACTGGCTTACAGGTCGAGTCACTCTTAATATGAGAGTGACATTATGTCAAAGCCCTGCCGTAACGTGACTCTATTCACCCTGCGCTTGCCAGCCAGAGAAATAATAATATGAGCACTGATTAGCCGCTCATCAAAGGTACTCTCTTTTAATCAGCGGCATTGTGTAAAAAATATTGACTTATTAAGGGAATTAAAATGAAAGTTACAGTCTTACCATTCTTTATGTTAGCGGTTTCAATCGGGGGTTGTGGTAGTAGCAATAGCGAGAGTGGCGATGTAAAAAACATCGATATCGAGAATGCCTCCATTTGTTTTAATGAAGATTTATATGAGCTCGGTGCAACACAGACTATCAGCATGGTCGCGCAAGATGGATCCATTGAGACCAGTTTAACGAAAGTGATTGAAGAAACAACTTACCGGAGCCAGCCTGCATTGCTCGCTCAAACAACCGAAAATAACGTCACCGATAACGCCTATTTATTCATCGATGAAGGGAATAAAGAACAAATCATGTTGGGAGAAACTGATAATGCAAATGAAAACGAATTGAGCTATACGCCTGGTACCTCAATGCGATTTGACGTAGATAAAGGTGATATTCATCGTCAAACCATTACCATGATCGTAAACAACTCATCGGGGGTTGACCAAGAATTTGTGACCAACATTAGTTCAGAATTTCAAGGCTTTGAAAACATCACTGTTCCTGCTGGTACCTTCAAAACATGCAAATTTGAACAAAGTTATTCAATGACATTACCTGACGGCTCTCCGGCTGAGGGTAAGGATATCATCTGGTACGCAGCAAACTACGGAGTGGAAGTTCAAATATCAAATGATGGAACTATTAGCAAACTGGTTGAAGCAGAGCTCAATGGCGTCAAAATGTAAATTCCAAATGGTGTTTATTTCAATATTTAAACGATGATACAGCTGGTTAAAAAATGGGGGGATAAGTCTCCTCGCTCCACCCGCACTAGCCATTAAAAACGCTGCCATCAGGCTCGGCCTAAAGGTAGCGTTTTAAACATCTCATCAAGCAAGCTCTAGCGCAACTTAAAGCTGCTCCGAGTAAGCCTTGAAAGTCAGCTCACAGTGCCACGCTGGTAAACCAGCTGACGACAACAATCAGCCCACTAATCAACAACCCTTCGCCAAGACCAACCGCCATCACAATCTGTCGTCGCGGTAAACCGGCCAAGCGCGCGAGATAGACAATCAGCTCGGTAAATACCAAAGGGAAAAAAGCCCATCCGGCAATCGCCGCAACACCAAAAGAGCGAACCCAGCGCTGCGCTCGTTGCACACTCTTGCTAGGCAAGGCTTCCAGTCGCTTTTGCATATCCATGTAATCAATCGCCAGACAAACCAAATAGGCGGAGCTACAAGATGCCACCAAAGTAAGAAGAAACATCAGCAGCGGATCGATACTACTTGCCATTAACAGAATCAAGGGCATAGTCGGGATAAAAAGTACCCCACGCAGAAAAATAACCAAAGTATAAGCCGGCAGAATATACCAATAATATGCATCCACCACGGCCCGCATATCACTCAAGCTATAGTTGCTACTTAAACCTTGCATCCCGACAATCGCCAACAAGGCTATCGCAATCCAAAGCACCAGTTTTAACTTTGCCTTCATTTGTCATGTCTCTTACGTTCAGGACAAATATGTTGGACTCGAGCCACTTCACAACTGGCCTTACTGTTACAGCGCAGCCCTTCGACCTGCCAGCTTATATCGATACTCCGGTGCAGGCCGAAAATCATAAACTGACAAGGCTGCGGATAATCATGAACCACAAACATACGCGCAAAAAAAGTACTTTTATCGTGGCTCTCAGGCAAACCTTGTTTCAGCGCTTGTAACAGCGCATCATCATTAGAAAAAGAGGTACTCAGCTGCCAACGCTCAGCCAACTCAGATTTTGCCTGAACCCTGTAGCTTACAAATTTGTGCTCTGGCAATAACGCTAAGCTGGTATTTAAGGCTACGGTAAATATGGGCGGAGTATAAACGATAAGCGCAATGCTCAGGGCGATGGAGAGACCCAGAGCGATCACGACTCGAAATAAAATTTTTTTCACCCTTTTAAAGCGAGTGCCTGTTTTCAACTCCTTTTTGCCGCTTTTCATTCTCATCCCTCAAACACCGAAGCTTTCCTGTCTTACCACTGATGCTATTTTTAATCCAAGTTACAGGCCGATCCCTGCCACGACTTCTAGACCCCCCAAGCTTACCGGATTATTTTACGGAGATCGTTTTGTGTAAAAATGAAGCGCAGTGCAATTCACAAAAACGAGCGTAATAAAATAATTCCGAGTGCAGCTTTTTGTGTGCCGCCAGCATGGGCATGAACTCATGAGGTGAAAGTCCGCTGTTGGAAGGTCACCGCTTAATAAGACTTTGATTATTAAACGCCAAGAACTAGCGAATGGCAAGGGCATAACTGCGAAGGGCTCTCCAAATAGAAACTATATATATCTGATTATTACGCAAATACGGCGACAGCCAGATGGCCTGCCGTCAAAAATTAGCGGCATTTAAAAATGCCGCAGCAGGCAATGTAATTAGCCTTAAATAGTGAACCTTATGACTTAAGCTTCCAATAAGCTTTGGTGTGATTATTTTTTCCCTTGATATGGCGCTGATTACGCAGGTAGTGTCGTACTTTTGTCGCTGAAGACGACTCTAGCGCAGCCCATACCGCATCGATGTTATCGAGACTGCGTAATATGCGTAACACTTCTGTGGCTTGCTCTTGTTCTGCACAAACCACTCGGTGAAGTTGAGCGCCGCGAGGCAGGCTGTCTTCAGAAAAGTAGTTCTGCTGCTCTTTGTTGGCACTTAATATAATGACCACTGGCGGTAATGCATTACTCCAATGTTCAATAATACCCGCCGCCGCAGGATATGCCGTTTCATCAGCAATAATCAGAGCTTGACCATTGGCTAAATGGGGGTGTTGGTCTTGGGTTTGTGAACGACTCATAAATACATCACCGATACTCAAGCGCTCTGCCCACTGGCTCCCCGCGCTATTTCCATGCGTATAAATATCTATCTGCCCACGGTCGGGGAAAGGGGCGGAATCACTGCTTTTCCATGATTTACGTAAGGTGTAAAGCCGCACATTTTTATTGGCTTTATATAACAGTTTTTCACGATTCTTCGTTGAAAGGTGCTTCATTAACCAAATAAACAGATGGTCAGCTATACGCTTTAAGCAATGTTTTTGAGTACTTTGTTGGACCGAATTTGCCCGCTTTTTTTGCATGCCTTTTAACACCAAAGCATAGGCATAGCCTGGGTAGTATTCTGGTAAAGGCATGTCACTTTTTACGGTCAAGCGAATGATATTGGCGGTGAGCCATTGTTTATCAAGCACTTCAAAAAACTGCTTACCATTGCCCGAAAAGTCAAGCCCCTGCTTTACAATACTCGCGTAAGCTAAATAGAGAATTCTTTCTTCTAAACTGCCCTCTATTTCAAAGGGGACAAGTATTGTGTGTTGAGCCGATTCAACTGCAAATACGATATCAAGTTGAATCCCCTCTTGGAAGATATCTTTAACCCTTGCCGATACTATTTGTTTATCCGACACATGGCTTTTAGCAATGGCTAATAACTCCTCGGGGTGGTCTTGATTAACATGGTCAATAATGTCGACTTTATGGTCAACATCGCGAATGGGGGTTGGTGACATGCTCATGAGTTTTTCGTACTTCTGCTGGACTTAAACGAGCAGAGCTTAATAAAGCTCTGCGAAAAAACGAATCATTGTGGCGAATCAATCTACATACGGTACATGGCACTCATGCCAATAGTGCGTGACTGGCCAACCGAGGCAAGCGCGCCAGCACGATAGGAAACCGCATCATCATTGGTGAGATTTTTAATGTAGGCATTAATGGTGAAGTCTCCTACTCGGTAACTCGCGCGAGCATCAAGCAGAGCATAATCACCAGCGACTGATGTCTCGGTATTTTCTAAGTCTGAGTAGTACTCTCCGACATAGGTGGCGTTGGCACCTAGAGTCCAACGTTCATCGATATACACCGTGAAACCAAGGCTCGCATTCAGTTTTGGCGCATTAGTGAGCCGATTCCCCTGATATGACTCATCATCACTGATTTCACTGTCTAGCAAACCAATCGCCGTTGTTATTTCTAGATTGTTGGTCAACCAAGTGGTGCCCTCTAGCTCTAAGCCGTAGGTATAAGATTTGCCGACATTCTCAATGGTAAAACCACTGGTTCCTGCTTGATAATTTTTGTAATCGTTATAAAACAAATTGGCATTTAATACGCTTCCACCGACAAATATACTCTTGCTGCTTAGCTCAAATGCCGATACCGTTTCACTGTCATAACTATATTCTTCGCCAAAAAAGTTAATCCCTAAACCGGAAGGGCTGTAACCTTTGCTGGCTGTTGCAGCAAGAGTGGTTGAGTCGGCCAAGTCATAGAGCAAACTCAGCTTCGGCAGATAATAGGTTTCACTGTCGTTTTGACTATTATCGCCCCCAGAAAACGCTGTAGAACTGGTCTTGTCTGCGTCTTCATTTTCGACCCGTACGCCCGCCACTAGCCTGTATTTTGGCGAAAGTGAATATGTTCCCTCCCCATATAAGGCGCTGGTTGTGGTTTGATATTCGGTTGCAATAGTAAAGTTAGAGGTAGCAAGAGAAGCATCTTTATGAGAAATAAAGATCCCAACAACCCCGGTTAGCGCCGACTCGTTTTCGCTGAGTAGCAGCCGATTCTCCAAGGCATAAGTTTCATTGTTAATATCGTAGGTATTGCCTGTCGAATAGGCATCGTCATGGATATCAGAGCTACTGCGACTGATATGCAACGAGTTAGTTAGGCTATCATTGATCTGATAATCAATGTCTGCCGCAATAGAGTCCGCTTTAGAGTCTTGCAAACGCACTTCGTTAGAGCCGTTTAAGGAGAATGTCTTAGAGGCAATGCCCTCATCGGTATTACTGGCAAAGTTAGCATGCTCCCCTTGATTATTATGATAATTAAGAGTGAGCTTTGCAGACAAAGCAGGGATATGAGTAGGCAGCCACAGCAATTTTCCTCTAGCGTTAAGGTTATCTGACTCACTTAGATTCGGCGTATCATAACCATTAGTATCGTAATTTAACCAGCCTTCTCCAGTGGTAGCATCAATCACCACTCGGTAGGCCAGTTCATCTTCAAGCAAGGGCCCCGATGACATAAGGCCAAGGTTATAATTCATATTGCCATTTTTATAATTTTCAAAACCGCCTCTAAACGCGGCTTCGCGATAAAAAGTAGGGTCGTTGGTATTGATCACCAGCGCACCACCAATAGCACTAGAACCTTGACTGCTCGATTGAGGCCCTCGAAGCACTTCTAATTGTTCGATATCCCAAACAGAAACAGGGTTAAAATTATAACCAGAGAAATCTTGGGTCACACCATCCACCACGCTCACCACTCTAGCGCGAGCCCCGGTTAAATATGCGAGTCCCCCGGTGGCCGCTCCGCCGCCCGAAATACCCCGTATAGAGATATTATTAAACGAATCGGCGATAACATTAGGCGCCAATACCGCACTCTCTTTGGCTTCTTTATATTCTCCAGACTCTAAGCGCTCGCCTGAGATAAGTGTGACACCAGTGGGGACATCCTTGATGTTTTTATCTCTTTTTTCACCCGTGACCACGTATGTTTCAAGCGATACCGGTTCCGCACTCAATATTGAAGAATATGCCATGCTGCTAACAACACACGCCAATAAGCACCGAGAATAAAACAAACTGGCTCGAATATTTCTTTGGCAATGACTCATCATAAGACTTCCTTTCCAAATAAAATGAAATAAATTAAAAATTGTAATGAATGTTTTAACTTTGGATTTAGCAAAGCTATTAAAAATGAAAATGATCTCTATTATTCAAGGCTGGTTAGTTACATTGATTATCGAGTTGAAGACGGGTATCGGGACCTTGCCTGTATAATAAAATCCATACTAAACCGACAATAATAAGAGAAATAACCGCACCCAACAGGCTTGTCATGCCATAACCAAGCTGTTTAGCCACCGCCATACTTAACCACGAGTAAACAAAGCCCAGTAGCGACGCAAAACTGGCTTGCAGGGTGAAAAATGTAGCCTTACGGGAGGTAACCGAAGCGTTGTCCATAAATATGGTTGATGAAATAACAAGCAAAGCAGGGAAACTAACGAAATGAGTAACGATGGCAAGGTAAACCGTGACTTTATCGGTATAACCAAAGGCAGGTAAAATAATTAGGCACAAGCCTGCCATTTGTAAAACAAGGGCACTAATAAGTGCTTTTTGTCGACCGAGTTTCGTGATTAACGGGGCTGCCAACATAGCGGAGAACACGCCAACGATGGAGCCGAAAATTTTGATCGACGAACCTATCTCATCCAACGACCAAGCGCCATCAACAAGAATAGGATTAAGTAAAGCAAAGCCCCATGTAGACACAAAGGGATAAAGCGCTAAAACAACAAACCATGATTTATGCTTTGCCATAAAGCCATTAATATCCTTGAACAGGTATTGATGATTCTCTTGGCTCACATTGTTGGTTGTATTGGGTTCTTTAAATAAGCAAACTTGAATTAATGCGAGTGCGGTTAAGCCCGCCAATACCCCAAACGAACCTTGCCATCCTAACCACGGGTAAAAGATCAGTAATAGACCGCCACCAATAATATTACCGAGCAAGTTTCCCGAAAACTGCACACTACTCGCAAACTTTCGCTCGCTCATTGAAAATAACTTACAAGATAAACCGTCGACCGAAACATCTTGTAGGCTCATAAAAAAGACATATAAGCCAATCACTCCAAGTATGCCTAAAAAGCCCTGTGAGGCATCCATGGTTCCGATGATAAGCAACAGCAAGACCATGCCAAGGTTAGAAAGAATTAACCAACTACGGTACTTTCCTTGTAACGAGAGCTTATATTTATCAATCAGCGGTGCATAAAATATCTTGCCCACCATGGGTAAAACAGCGAGGTTAAGCAACGCTAACTTGTCGAGAGGAACACCCTGCTGGCGTAAAATTGCCATGGCCGCAGAAAGTATGAAGGCAATACCAATATATTGAGTGATATATATGCTGGCGAGCATTATCCATGGGTGTTTAGTCTTAAGCATTGAATGGGACCAACTTCCTTTTGTGACATGACGGCTAATGCTGTCTTAGTGAGCAGCTAGCCTTGGGTAACACGATGCTATTCTTCCAAGGTAATCGCGTAATACGAATGTGTTGCATAAGTAACACTGTTTACATCAAGCAGGTATTATAAAAGGTAGGTCGTTGAGCGCTTTCAAATGGGGTCATGTTTCTTTTGAAAACAGACAATTTTAAGCGCTTCTCTTTAACAATAGCGCCTGTCGATATTCACTGGGGCTTAGACCAAACTCACCTTTAAATAGGGTGGCAAGGTAGGCTTGGCTTTTGATGCCGATATCATCAGCGATCTGATGGATGGGAGCATCGCCAGACAATAGTTCAAGCGCAATGTTGAGCCGTTTTTTATTTAGCCATTTGCGAAAACTGGTTCCCACCAAACCTTTAATGTCTTGCTTAATATAGGTTTGATTACTCCCCGCAAGACGAGCCAGTGAAGACAAAGTCCAATCTTGGTCAAGGTTATCTTCAACATGATTAAGCGCTTCACGCAATTGTGACATGCGAGATGACATACCGTACTGGGAGTATTCGCGCCGCTTATGAAGAAATAGAGACAACACTTCAAAAGCTTTTGCTCTGATAAACAACTGCCTTTCTAGTCCTTTAAATTCACACTGCCACACTGACTCACAACACCTCAGAATGTCGCCAGAAATAGCGCCCAGTTCGGAGATCCTTGCTTCAGGTCTAAAGTGATGGGCAACCTCGCACACGGAACTAATGCCATACTCATGAAGCTGGGCAAGAGGCAGCATAATCGACAGGGTTTGCCAAGTAGCGTTACTAGGAAACACTACACTGCTGGTGCAAGGTTCATCGGCTAATGCAACCGCATAGTGATAATTGTAGTTATCCAGTTTTTCTTGGGGGCTATTTGGCGTACTGTACTGACACTGACCAAGTAAGGTGATGTAAAGCCCTGGCAAATAGGCATTTTCAACTATCGTATCCTCTGTAAAACAGTGGTTGATAGACCGTACCCAGCTTTGTGAATGAGCGTCCAATTCTAAGTGTTCGAATGTAGATACATTCCGAATAGAGAGATTTTCCAAAGTACAGCCCTCATATAAAGTCGTAGGTAACGCACAACAACCTTAACGGTAATAATTATCATTAGTATTTAATTACCAGATATATTGGATTTTCGCAACTAGAATTTATGCTAGGGCCAGCACAAATATTCAGTCAAGTGGCTAATAACGGCGAGTCTTCGCAGCCAATGAACTCAGCGTTTCCAGCACCAACCACGGCTTAATCGTACTACTGTTTTACGCACAATAAATGCGCGTTTTACACAAAGAAGCCTACTTGGCTAATACCGATCAGATAAGAGCAGTTGACGACCTGTTTTAAAAGTTCAAATCGGATGTCATTACTGGCGGATTTTTGTGGTTTTGTCTGGCGTTCTAATAAAAATAATAATAAAAAGACAGCCATTTTAAAATACTATTCAATCACTTCCATCGGGTAACAAGCATTACAACTCATCCAATAAGAAACAGCCAAACGTAGAAAAGAGCAGCTTTGAATTTATGTTTTTACGGCGAAAAGCCACTAAAAGCAAAGCAGCAAGCACAGCGATTCGAGAGAAGCTTAAATGCCGACTCAGAGGGAATGAAGTTAGGTTGTCAATATTTAGCCAACATCAAGCCAGCGCTTGGCGGCACCCATGCCTTTAATCCGTTGTTGCTTGTGTTGGCGCTTATAATGTCGCAGTGATTGCCCTGTCCCCACCGCGCTAGCAAAGTAGTTTTCTAAGCCAGTACTCAAAGCTAACCAGCTTTCTTCGTCAATTTGTAAGCGTTGCAGAATAGGCGCTTGCGCATCATCGATATAACCGTGTTTATCTTCTCTAATAACTCGACCAGTGAGTTCCACCAATTGCAGATAATCTTGTAGTTCAAAGGGTAAGCCTTTGAGCATGGTTTCACTGTGATTGCCAGCAAAGGGCATCAGCGCGTTAGGTTGTTGACCTTGCTTAGCTTGCCGAATACGCTGCTTAATACTGGTGTGGTCTGAGGTTTCTGACGTAGAGGCCATGTTTGAACGAATGGGGTTTAAGTCCACATAAGCCATACAAGCTGCAAGCGCAGCTTCATCTAATAGTGCTTGTGATTTAAAGCGGCCTTCCCAAAAGCGACCTGTACACTTATCTTCTTTATTTGCTTCTCGAGCAATGTGTTCATTCAAATGGCGCATAAACCAACTTAAATCATAGAGGCGAGCGCGATACATATCCGCAGTATCTTTGATGGCTTGTAATTGAGCTTCATCAAGTCGTAAACGAACTTGAGGATTAAGGTACATTTGGGTCAGCAAGGTACCTTTGTGCAGAATGTGCCAGCGCTCTAGCACTTCATCCATCGACCACGCTTCGGCTTGCTCCTTATCAACATGCAACACCACATGACTGTGATTACTCATAACAGCATAAGCACAAACATCAATAGCGAACACCGCTGCCAGTTGTAGTAAATAGTCTTCTACCCATTGACGCCGGTGCTCATAACTCTTACCAGTGTGTTGGTCTTCACCACACAAAAAAGCACGACGAACACAGCGCGAAACGCAATGATAATAAAGAGTATCCGCTAAGCTCACTTGCGATTGTCTTGAACGAGGCATAACTAAAACTCCCAAAAAACATCTATTGACAGTTTAGACAATTAATAATGGGTTCGCTAGTTGGTATGGATGTCTCGCTTATTGTTCTTATTGTCTGGATGTTACAGAATTTCATCAATTCCATACTTTTTCCTTGACGCAGTGTATACCTATCGGTATATATGACACATGAATAAAAAAGACGAAATGTTATCAGCCGCTTTACGGTTATTTACGGCAAATGGATATGAAAATGTCGGGATCCAAAAAATCGTAGAGGCCGTGAGCGTGAAGAAACCCACACTGTACTATTATTTTGGCAGCAAACAAGGGTTACTTGTAACATTGCTAGAACAGTATTTTGACCCGTTTCTCGAAGGTCTGGCGCACAATGCGGTCTATTCTGGCGATATGACGCTCACCTTAGAGAATATTGTGAAAACATACTTCCGTTTTGCCACGAAATCACCAGATCTATATCGGTTCGCCTTATCACTGATGTATTCATCCGAACAAAGCGAAGCCCGAAAGACAATATTTCCTTTTGTTGAACAGCAATATGCGATCCTTGAAGACATCTTTCGCAGTGCTGAACAGGATCATGGAAATATGCGGGGCCGCAGCACGCGTTACGCTGTGACATTTTTGGGGATGGTCAATGCCTATATCACTACAAATTTCTATGATCGTCAGATTACTTTAAATGACGAAAGAGCCCATATTGCCTGTCAGCAGTACATGTATGGGATCTTTTCATGATAAGTAAAACACTATTTAAACCGATGCTTTATTTGGGAGAAAACTGAACAAGGCATCCATTTTTTTTACCACTTTTATATACCTAACGGTACGTACTTAATAAGGAGAACAACCATGACTCATGCCTGGTATGAAGAGTCCGTGTTTTATCATATCTATCCACTCGGGTTTTGCGGAGCCCCTGAGCACAATGACTATCATTCGCAAAATAAAGAACGACTGTTTAAAATTTGTGAATGGATCCCCCATATGAAGGCATTGGGCATAAATACCGTGTATCTGGGCCCCATCTTTGAGTCAGAATCTCATGGGTACGATACCGTTAATTATTTTGAACTGGATCGTCGATTAGGTACAAACGAGACCTTAAAACAGCTTATTAAACACCTTCATCAACACGATATCCGAGTTGTGCTGGATGGCGTATTTAATCATGTCAGTCGTGATTTCTTTGCGTTTCAGGATCTTCAGCAACATCAACAACATTCAATCTTTACGGAGTGGTTTTGCGAGATCAATTTTCAGCAACGCAGTCCCTTCGGCGATCCGTTTTCCTATGAGGGTTGGAATGACCATTTCAATTTGGTCAAACTCAACGTCACCAATCCACAGGTAGAGGAACACCTCTTTAAGGCCGTACGTCTCTGGATAGAAGAATTTGAAATTGACGGGTTGCGCTTAGATGTCGCTGACGTGTTAAATAAGCAGTTCATGAAACGCCTCGCCTCGTACACAAAAAAAATAAAGAAAGATTTTTGGTTAATGGGTGAAGTTATTCATGGTGATTACACGCAGTGGGCAAACCCAGATATGTTACATGCAACCACAAACTATGAATGTTATAAAGGACTATATTCTAGCCATAATGATCACAATTATTTTGAGATAGCCTATTCTCTGAACCGTCTTTTCAACCAAGAGCATGGCATTTACCGCGGTCTATACCTATATAATTTTGCCGATAATCATGATGTTAATCGTGTAGCCTCCACACTACATGATCCAGCGCATCTCTATCCCTTGTATATCTTGCTGTTTACTATTCCAGGAGTCCCATCACTATATTATGGGAGTGAATGGGGCTTAGAAGGAGAAAGACAACATAATAGCGAACACAACTTACGCCCAGAACTCCAATTGGAGTCCATGGGAACACAAAAGCACGCTGATTTACGAGCCGCTATTATTCATATCAGTTATCTCCGCCAACAATCTCCGGCGTTACAGCATGGGACCTACCAACAGTTGTTTGTGGCCTCGGAGCAATTTGCCTTTCTCCGGCAATATGAGCAGGAAAAGATAATCGTGGTTGTGAATGCATGTCAGCAACCAGTAACAGTCCACATCCCGATCGCCGTACTAGGACAAACTGTGCTTGACCTGCTTAATCATAGGCAGTGTTTTCAGTGTCATCACGGCGAACTCTCTCTCGAAATTCCAGGATGTTGGGGACGTGTGCTCAAAGTCCTAGAATAATCGGGGGTTTAGAATTGTAACTTGGTTTCTATGGCAAAACTATGTGTGGTTTGATGCGGCGATCCCTAGCTGTACTTCTAGACACTTGGTTAAGTACTGGAATGGGTGTCTCCGTATCACAATTCGAGAGAAGCTTAAATACCAACTCAGAGGGAATGAAGTTAGGTTGTCAATATTTAGCTAACATCAAGCCAGCGCTTGGCGGCACCCATGCCTTTAATCCGTTGTTGCTGGTGTTGGCGCTTATAATGTCGCAGTGATTGCCCTACCCCCACTACGCTAGCAAAGGGATTTTGTCCAACGAGTTAGTGTGGGTGTCTCAATAATTGTACTTCACACCACCTTTATTTACTTATCCATCAATTACTGTAGGGTGTCTTAAATTCTCTATAAAAATAGCCAATTATATAAAGGGTAGCCCGTGTCTTCACCAACTAGAGTTCATGACAAAGTTATACACATTGTTGAAAAATCGATGTCGATCGACCAACTAATTATGATTATGTATAACTCTCCGAATCAAATGGTTTATGACCACTTCAAGATGGTTAACGCCCACCTAAAAAACGATAAGGTGCAAGTTGGCCAAATTGTGTTGCTATCCCCTGCCAATAGTAATCAATGTACGCAAGAAGAAGCTGACTTTTTAGAAATTGCGCTCGCAGTTGATAAAACGCTATTAATGCTCGATCGTTCAGAACGAAAAATATTAGCCAAGAGATATGACTTTTTGTCGAATGTAGCAAGCTACAATGGCTTACTATTAGGCGTGAGCAATACCACATGGAATGCACACACTAACCAAGTAAAGGCTATATTAAAAGACTTAGAGCGTTCTTACGTGAGTAGCTACAACTCAACCGGTAACTTATCTTTGCTAAAAGAAAAGTGCATTTTCAAAGGCTAAACACTGCTCTGAGTCGGTTTGGACAACCAACACTCGGTCGTCATTTAGTCGCTGGAGATATTCGTAGTAATTTAGGCTTAAGTAGTAAAAGTATTGTCCATCAGTGGCGTAAACAGCCCGGAAACGCAACCACTATTCCTAACTTTGCAAGAAACTATAAAACAGTTGCCAAAATGGCTCGTCACCTAAAACGTGTTGGCTACGTAGGAATTGCCTTAACCGAAGTTGATGCCGTTTCTAACATACAAAAAGCTTGCTCGCTTGCTAATGAGGCAACGTGCACTAAAGCTAAATATAAAAATACAATGAAAGCGGCAGGCACTATTGCAGGGGGAGCCACAGGCGGAGCTATTAGTATCTGGGCTACTTGTTCTTTAGTTTTTGGTTTGCCATCAGGAGGAACAAGCTTTTTTTGGTGTTCTGTTGTTGCAGGTGCTGCTGGTGGTTATGCCAGTGGCAAAATAGCAGGTAACAAAGCCGAATCATTCGGCGAAGAATTATATAAATGGAATGGAATTAAGTAAATTATGAGTGAAATTACCCTTTTATCAAAAATTTCGCTTATTTGTTTTATGGCTGGCTGTTTTGGTGTTTTTTTCTGGCTTGGGTTGGTAGCCTACTTGAAGTCAAAATGGCTGATATATTTAGAAGATGAACTTGATGATGGAGTAAGATTTTACTCTTTAAACATGTTTTTCTCGGGTCAAGGCGTTTTACAATACGCCACTGTATTTTTAAGCTCTTTCCATGCGAAACGTTATGGGATGCTAGAAAAAAGAGACCATGTTCCAAAGCATATTCGTAATCTATTTGTTTTTGCTTTTTGTTGGTTCATCTTGAGTTTCGCTTTAATGGTGGCTGGCGGCGTAATTATGGAAATCTATGACATTTGAGGTCAGGCCGTCCACAATAAAGTAATAACATTGTAAAAACTTGCTGGCTCTAACTTGACAAAATGGCTCGTCACCTAAAACGTGTTGGCTACGTAGGAATTGCCTTAACCGGAGTTGATGCCGTTTCTAACATACAAAAAGCTTGCTCGCTTGCTAATGAGGCAACGTGCACTAAAGCTAAATATACCCAAACAGGAAAAGCAGGACTCGGTGTGGTGGGCGGCATTGGTAGTGGAATGGTCGCGACTTGGACAACTTGTACCTTAGTTTTTGGTTTGCCATCAGGAGGAACAAGCTTTTTTTGGTGTTCTGTTGTTGCAGGTGCTGCTAGTGGTTATGCTGGTAGTGAATTGGGAGGTGTTTTAGGCAACAAAGGAGGGGAATTATTGTACCGCACTAATTCCATTCAATAATATGCAGCTTCAGTTACCAGAAGTTGTTTTTTTAACCCTTTCACTTTTTGGTGGTATAGGGGTATTTATTTGGATCGGTATCGTTGCCTACTTGAAGTCAAAATGGCTGATATATTTAGAAGATGAACTTGATGATGGAGTAAGATTTTACTCTTTAAACATGTTTTTCTCTGGGCAAGGCGTTTTACAATACGCCACTGTATTTTTAAGCTCTTTCCATGCGAAACGTTATGGGATGCTAGAAAAAAGAGACCATGTTCCAAAGCATATTCGTAATCTATTTGTTTTTGCTTTTTGTTGGTTCATCTTGAGTTTCGCTTTAATGGTGGCTGGCGGCGTAATTATGGAAATCTATGACATTTGAGGTCAGGCCGTCCACAATAAAGTAATAACATTGTAAAAACTTGCTGGCTCTAACTTGACCCAGCGGGAATGAACCTATGTGTCTTGCTATTTGCTTATCTTGCCAATGAACGTTTACCGATTACCTCGCTTATTAATGTTTGTTGAAAGTCTTTCCACCACATTTGGTGAACAGCCATATAAGCTCTAGCCAAGGTGCGACATATGAGCGCTCCATCACTGGCGCTTCTTGAGGAAGCAACCGGCTTAAAACGCTTGGGAGATCCACACTCATGAACGGTGAGCGTGAGCATCTGCGGCTCACGCAGCCAAGGCTTTAAACTGCCTTAAATAAGCGGCTCAGCAAGGCGGTAAATTCCGTTCGTGCGGCTTGTTGTTGAGGATGTTGAAAATCGCAGATCACTGGTTTTCCGGCCACATAGACATGACGGATCAGGTTTTCATTACAGGCAAATAGCCAGCGATTGAGGATATCCTGGGGCTTGCTGGCGGCAATAAATGGATGCTGATGATCGAGCACCATAAAGTCGGCGCGATGACCTTCGGCCAAACCCAATTGTACCTGCGTCGCTTGGTTGCCTCCCAAACGAGCTTGCTCGAACAAAAAGTCGCCAACATGGTTTTGACTCTGGCTATACAGCCGATTACGTTGCTGGTCACGCAGTCGTTGGCCGTATTCCAAGCTGCGTAATTCTTCCACCAGTGACAGGCTTACATGGCTGTCGGAGCCGATGCCCCAACGTCCCTGCGCCCGTATATAGTCAGCGGCGGGGAAGATTCCATCGCCTAAATTCGCCTCGGTACTGGGGCATAAACCCGCCACCGCCTGGCTGCGTGCCAGCGTGAGCATTTCCTGCTCGCTTAAATGGGTGGCATGCACCAAACACCAACGTTCATCTAAGCCAATTTCGTTGGCCAGCCATTGCACCGGACGCTGACCACTCCAGGCCAAACAGTCTGCGACTTCTTTTTGTTGCTCTGCAATATGAATATGGATCGGCATGGGGCTGCGAAGTGCTGCCATCACCCGCTTGATTTGCTCGGGACTAACCGCTCTCAGTGAATGAAAGCAGATCCCTAACTGATGTAAGGGCTTGCCCGCAATCGACTGCTCACAAGCTTGATGTAGCGCTAAGTATTGCTCGCTACCATTAATAAAACGGGCTTGCCCTGCATTGGGCAATTGACCGCCAAATCCAGAATAACTATATAACACGGGCAATAGGGTTAAACCGACACCTGCGGTATCGGCGGCGTCAAGCAGCTGTTGGCTGACCTCGTTAAGCTGTGCATAAGCCTGACCATTTTGCTGATGATGCAAATAATTAAACTCTGCCACCTGGCTGTAACCCGCCTTGAGCAAATCAATGTATAACTGAGTGGCAATGATCCGCACATCATCCGGGCTCAACTGACCAACCATGCGATACATCAGCTCACGCCAACTCCAAAAACTATCGTTTGCCTTAAGGCTCACCTCGGCCATCCCGGCCATCGCCCGCTGAAAGGCGTGCGAGTGAAGATTAGCAAGCGTAGGTAAGGTTGGTCCACTCAGGACCGTGGCATCTTGGGCATGACTATTTTGGACAATCCGCAGGATCACTCCGTCAAGTACCTCAATACGAACATTTTGCGCCCAACCTTGTTGGAGCAAGGCCTGCTCGGCAAAATAAACTTGGCTGCTCATAGCCTTCTCTCGCAATTCATTGGATGAATTCAGTGTAATAGAAGCCATATTGTATATACAAGATAATTTTTTTACGATCCCTATACTGTGATGACAGCGCATTACTGGGTATAATCCAAACATTCGTTCCGCTATCGCTTATGACACAGGACCCCCTATGGTAGAGACCGCCAGCAGCATCATGCACAGCCTATCTCAATCAATTGAAGATTCTCCAGCGCCAATTTATGCTCGGGTAAAACAGGCCATTTGCCACAAAATAAGTAGCGGAGAGTGGCAGGCCGACCAGCGGGTGCCTTCAGAATCAGAGATGGTGAAGGCGCTCAATATCAGCCGCATGACGGTTAATCGCGCCCTACGAGAACTGACCGATGAAGGCATCCTGATTCGCCAACAAGGGGTTGGCACTTTTGTCGCGCAAAAAAAAGCCCATTCGGCGCTGTTCGAAGTACACAATATTGCTGATGAAATTGCCGCTCGCGGACACCAGCACCGTGCTCAATTAATCGAAATCACCCGTACCAAAGCCACCATGGAAGAGGCGATGAATCTAGGGGTGAGAACCAGTCACAGCATTTTTAGAGCGACTATTTTACACTTCGAAAATGAGCTACCGATCCAACTAGAAGAACGAGTGGTAAACGCCAGCCTTGCGCCTGATTACGATAAACAAGATTTTCAATTGAATACCACCTATGACTACCTGATGAAGGTCGCCCCCATGACTGAGGGTGAACATTTGGTTGAGGCGGTGATGGCCAGCGCTGAAGAGTGTCAGTTATTGCAAATCGAACCCAGCGAACCCTGCTTGCAAATTAAGCGTCGCACCTGGTCCAAGGAACAATTGGTGACCACTGCTCGCTTATTATCTCCCAGCTCAAGATTCCAACTATTTGGTCACTTTCATCGCTAGATGAGCACTGAGCTTTAGGGGATTTTTCAAGACATTTTTATCGTATGTGCGGATTATTGCTGAGTGAAACCAGCAAGTCCCACTCACGACGCATTGCAAAGACCAAACAATAAGCGCATTGCAGCAAAAGCTTACCGCTGTATTAATGAGTGATTTCCCTAGCATTTCCTCAAAAATTGATGCACATGGCGAGCTTTCATCCAGATAACTTTGCCTCACTCCCGCACAAGTGGCCCACAATATTGACCCGATTAGGTTTACTCGCATCGGTTTTTCCACAGAAAATACTTGCGCTGAATCACATTTGATTTTATTGTTTGGCTAACTTGTATATACATGTTAAGCCAAGCGGCGGAAATCATGTTCATAATTAATATGAGTTGAGCAAGCAAAACCACTTCGATCGTGATACTAGCCCTGTGCAGTCATTACGATCAAACTGGCAATTACAACGACTAAACTAAGATAAGCGTTATAGCGAAGTTGAATTGCCACTGCGCTGGTTCACCTCATCAAACAGCAAACATTGCGGAGCAGATAATTCATGTTTGAATTTACAATCGTACCAGGAAAAATCAGTCTTAATCAGTTGCGCCAAATCAGCCGCCGTAGTGTTCAATTATCCCTCGATCCAAACGCGATTGCCGGCATCGATGCCAGCACTCAGGTCGTAAACGATGTCATCGCCGAAGACCGCACCGTATACGGGATTAACACCGGTTTTGGTTTGTTGGCCAATACCCGCATTGCCGCTGACGATCTGGAAGAATTACAACGCAGCATCGTGTTATCTCACGCGGCTGGTATTGGCGAGCTGATGAGTGATGCTACGGTAAAAATGGTGATGGCGCTGAAGGTAAACAGTCTGGCTCGCGGCTTCTCGGGGATCCGCTTCAGTGTCATTGAAGCTTTGCTCACCCTGATTAATAAACAGGTATACCCCTGTATTCCACAGAAAGGTTCGGTGGGCGCTTCCGGTGATTTGGCCCCGCTGGCCCATATGAGCGCGGTACTGCTTGGCGAAGGTCAGGCTCGCTACAAGGGGGAAATCATTTCTGGACAAGCCGCGCTTGCCATCGCGGGTTTAGCGCCAATTACTCTCGCGCCCAAAGAAGGCTTGGCCTTGCTCAACGGCACTCAGGCCTCCACCGCCTTTGCTTTGGAAGGCCTATTCCATGCCGAAGATTTGTACGCTTCAGCAATTGTCTGCGGTTCTCTATCGGTAGAAGCAGCGCTCGGCAGCCGCCGTCCCTTTGATGCGCGAGTCCATGAAGTGCGCGGTCATCAAACACAAATCGACGCTGCTGCCGCTTATCGTCATTTGCTTGGTGAGAGTAGTGACTTAGGCGAATCACACGTGGGCTGCGAAAAAGTACAAGATCCCTACTCGCTGCGTTGCCAACCTCAGGTAATGGGCGCATGTTTAGATCAGATCCGCAATTCTGCCAACACCCTGTTAGTGGAAGCTAACGCAGTCTCCGACAATCCCTTAGTGTTTGCAGCCGAAGGCGATATTATTTCCGGCGGTAACTTCCATGCCGAACCGGTGGCCTTTGCCGCCGATAACCTAGCACTGGCAATTGCCGAAATAGGCAGTTTATCGGAGCGGCGGATGGCGCTGCTCATCGACAGCAGCCTCAGCAAACTGCCGCCATTTTTGGTAGATAACGGTGGGGTAAACTCCGGTTTTATGATTGCGCAGGTGACCGCTGCCGCCCTGGCCAGCGAAAACAAAAGCTTTGCTCATCCGGCGTCAGTAGACAGCCTCCCCACTTCGGCCAACCAAGAAGACCATGTCTCCATGGCCACCTTTGCGGCACGCCGCTTAAAAGATATGTCAGAGAATACCCGTGGGATCTTAGCCGTAGAGATGCTCTCCGCGGCGCAAGGTTTAGATTTTAGATCGCCTCTGAAGTCGACCGAGCGACTGGAGCAAGCCAAAGCCGAGCTTCGCGCCCGAGTACCGTTTTACGATAAAGATCGCTACTTCGCAGCAGATATCGAAAAAGCCAACCAGCTGCTTGCCGAAGCACTCCATAACGAGCAAATGCCGCAGGGTTTATTACCCAGCCAAAACGAAATGAAGGCATAAGCCTGGGTTCGGCGGCAAGCCTTAATCGCTCACCGTCGGTATTTACCGTAGCGCCACAGCTGCAAACCAGCCGTGGCCTGACCGTTTTAATCATCAAACAAGAAACGAGGCGCAGATGAGTCAAGCCATCAAATTTGATTCTCTTTGGTACGGTTTCCACCTCGCCAGCATGCAAGGTGGCCACTATCAAAGCATCGAAAACGCAGCTATTGGCGTCAACCAACAACACATCGTCTGGATTGGTGAATATGCAGCGCTCCCCGCTTATCAGGCTGAACAGGAACATGATTTGGGCGGCGGTTGGGTGACCCCCGGTTTAATTGATTGCCATACTCACCTTATTTTTGGTGGCAATCGCGCTAGCGAATTTGAGCAACGCCTCAATGGCATCAGCTATCAACAAATCGCCAAGGCAGGCGGTGGCATCGCCGCTTCGGTAAGAGACACTCGGGCGGCCAGTCAACAACAGTTGGCCGACTCCGCCAAACGCCGCTTAAGCGCGCTGCTAAAAGATGGCGTAACCACGGTAGAAATAAAATCGGGTTATGGCCTCACAAGCACTGATGAAGCCAAAATGCTGCAAGTGGCTCGCGATTTAGCCAAAGATTTTCCAGTGGATGTTCAAACCACTTGCCTCGCCGCGCATGCCCTGCCACCAGAATTTGAGGGCCGCGCCGACGACTACATCGACTATTTGTGTGAACAACTACTGCCACAAATCGCCCATTTAGGCTTGGCCGATGCAGTGGATGCCTTTTGTGAAGGCATTGCTTTTAGTCCCGCACAAGTGGAGCGCTACTTTAAGGTCGCGCAATCTTTAGGACTACCGGTAAAATTACACGCTGAGCAGTTGTCGGCGCTTGGTGGCAGTTCTTTAGCTGCTCGCTACCAAGCGCTGTCGGCTGACCATTTGGAATATTTAACCGAGCAAGATGTTGCCGCCATGGCGCAATCGGGCACCGTCGCGGTGTTATTGCCCGGCGCCTTCTTCTGCTTGAAAGAAAGCCAAAAGCCACCAATTGCGCTATTACGCCAGTACGGAGTGCCGATGGCGATTGCCAGCGATGCCAATCCCGGCACCTCACCAGTACTCTCGCTGCGGCTGATGATGAACATGGCCTGTACCCTGTTTGGTTTAACGCCCGAAGAAGCACTGGCAGGCACCACCATTCACGCCGCCAAAGCTTTGGGTTTGGCCAAGACTCATGGCCAACTCAGCCTTGGCAAAATCGCCGATTTTGTCTGTTGGGACATCGACAGCCCAGGGGAGCTTAGTTATTGGCTGGGTGGGGATTTGTTAAAGGCTCGGGTCAAAGCAGGAGAACTCACAGATGTTTAAGTGCGAAAAACCATTTCAGTTTCATCAGGGCAATAACCCACTCCTGGTCAGCATGCCACATAGTGGCCTGCAATTATTGCCCGGGATGCAAGCGCGCCTGAGCGAATCGGCCAGGCACTTGCCGGATACCGACTGGTATTTGCCTCAGTTATACGAGTTCTTAAGCGAGTTGGATGTATCCATCATCAGCGCCAACTATTCACGCTATGTAGTGGATTTAAATCGCCCGCAGGATGACCAAGCACTTTATGCCAGTAAAACCACCGGGTTATTTCCGGAGATATTATTTGATGAACGCCCGGTTTTTTTAACCGACAAGCAGCATAGCGCCGCTTTAAAAGCACAGATTAAGACTGAAATTTGGCAGCCCTATCACCAACAGATTGCCAGCGAACTGGCGCGGCTGAAAGCCCAATTTGGCTATGCCATCTTATTTGACGCGCATAGCATTGCCGCACAGGTGCCGATGTTATTTGCAGGAAAACTGCCCGATTTCAACTTTGGCAACAATGACGGCCTCGCCTGCGCGCCTGACTTACTCACTGACTTAGAAAAGATTGTAGCCAGTAGCCACTATAGCCATGTTTGTAACGGACGCTTTAAGGGCGGCTACATCACCCGCCATTTTGGCCAGCCCCAACACAACATTCACGCGATTCAGCTCGAGCTCTCACAAGATACTTATCTAGCTGATTCTTCTAAAACTTATCAGCTGGATAGCGGCAAAATTGAGCCCCTTAAGCCGTTGTTACAGCAGCTCATCAGCTGTTTATTAGCGCCCGGCAAAGCAGCATACTTAAAGAATACAAACGAGGTTTAAAATGACTGAGCAAAGTTTCAAGGACATGATCTTAGAAGGTATCCCGAAGATCTTACCGGCCAAAAGAGCCAGAAATGAGAACTTAAGCCATGCGCCAAAAAGAAAAGATATTCTCACTAAGACCGAGAAAAAATTAGCCATAAAAAATGCCCTAAGATACTTTCCCGAAGCGCATCATCAGGAACTTGCTGAAGATTTTTATCAGGAGCTGGAAACCTACGGCCGCATTTACATGTATCGTTTCATGCCGAACTATCAGATTTCGGCAAGGTCTATCGATGAGTACCCGCAACAATCCAAGCAGGCCGCTGCCATTATGCTGATGCTGAGCAACAACCTAGATCATGCGATTGCCCAGCATCCTGAAGAACTGATTACCTATGGTGGCAACGGTTCGGTGTTCTCGAATTGGATCCAGTATCGCCTTACCATGAAGTACCTCGCAGAGATGAGCGATGAACAAACCTTAGTGTTGTATTCGGGTCATCCTATGGGTTTATATCCGTCACACAAAGACGCACCTCGGGTGGTGGTGACCAATGGCATGATGATCCCCAACTATTCAAAGCCCGATGATTGGGAAAAATTTAACGCACTGGGGGTGACTCAATATGGTCAGATGACAGCGGGTTCATTCATGTATATCGGACCACAAGGGATTGTGCATGGCACCACACTGACCGTTTTAAATGCCACCCGAATGAAACCGGATCGCGATCCATCCAAACTACCGATATTTGTCACCTCTGGGCTGGGCGGAATGAGTGGCGCCCAACCCAAAGCAGCAGTCATCGCCAAAACCATCGGTATCGTGGCCGAGGTGAATCCTAAAGCGGCTTATAAACGCCATCAACAAGGCTGGGTTGATGAAATCTATGAAGATATCGAGCAACTCATGGCCCGAGTGAAACTCGCGCTGGAGCAAGGCAAGCCTGTCTCCTTGGCTTATCTTGGCAACATCGTTGACCTTTGGGAAAGGTTTGCTCAGGAAGATATTCAAGTGGATCTCGGCTCCGATCAAACCTCGCTGCATAATCCCTGGGCGGGTGGCTACTACCCGGTTGGTTACAGCTTTGAGGAGTCCAATGAGATGATGGCCAATCAAGCTGAAAAATTCAAAGCTGCGGTGCAACACTCCCTGAAAAGGCATGTTGATGCGATTAACCAGCTCACCGCCAAGGGCATGTATTTCTTTGATTATGGGAATGCTTTTCTGCTCGAAGCGAGTCGCGCCGGGGCCGATATTATGCAAGCCGACGGCTCCTTTAAATATCCTTCCTACGTGCAGGATATTATGGGACCAATTTGTTTTGATTATGGTTTTGGACCGTTTCGCTGGGTATGTGCCTCTTCCAGTGAACAGGATCTGGATGTTACCGACCAAATTGCCGCTGAAGTACTGGAAGCCATGTATCTGGAGGCACCAAAAGAAATTAAACAACAGATTGCCGATAACCTGCTTTGGATCCGAGAAGCCAAGGAAAACAAATTGGTGGTGGGTTCTCAAGCTAGAATTTTATATGCCGATGCCGAAGGACGGATCAAGATTGCTGATGCATTTAATCAGGCCATCAAGTCGGGCAGACTATCTGCACCAGTGATTCTGGGTCGCGATCATCATGATGTATCCGGCACCGACTCACCTTATCGAGAAACCTCAAATATCTACGACGGTTCTAGGTTTACCGCCGATATGGCGATCCACAATGTGATTGGCGATTCATTCCGCGGGGCAACCTGGGTCAGTATTCACAATGGCGGTGGCGTTGGCTGGGGCGAAGTGATCAATGGCGGTTTCGGGATGCTGCTGGACGGCTCAGATGATTGTGCCAGACGCTTGAAGTCGATGCTGCATTGGGATGTAAATAACGGCATATCAAGAAGAAACTGGGCTCGAAATGAAGGCGCGGTGTTTGCCATCAAACGAGCCATGGCCGCCGAGCCGCGACTAAAAGTTACCATCCCCACGGTCGCAGATGACGCGCTAATTGATCAACTGATTCAATAACTAAGCGGCACAGGTCTTGAGTGAGCATACACTCATTCAAGACTTTGTTTGCGGATACTCGATGCATTGGCAATCGACAGGCAAGCTCAGAATGAAGCAAATTGATCAATAACTCCGTCCCCAACCCATTCCCCACAATCTCGCTCTCTATGCCACTCTTACTCACAAATTCTCACGATCGGGGAACTTATATCTGTAGCATTGCCATACCAATCAAGTTGGTGTTTCAATTCATCATGATGTGTTTAAATTCCTTTTCCCAGCTAATACCGATTTGATTCAGTATATGATCCGCTGATTGCATAGAATAAATCTGCCGAGAACTAGGCATGAAGTGCTGTCACCAGTGGCTCTAATTACAAAACACATAACGCGGTCGTGCTGTTCCAGGCTAGCAAGAATGAACAGATAATCTGTTAGCCTGGTATAAATAGGCATATACAAGCACTCATTTAGCCGAGTCATTAGGCCGAACCGAGGCCTCTGTCATATGCACTGGAAACCCTTAAGGCAAAGACAAGATAATAACAACGCCCCCACAAAGTATTGAGCAAAAATAACTCACGACCAGAAAAAATATCTCGTCCTCACTCGTAAAACCTTCAAGAAATCGCCCCGAAAGCACTAAATAGGTGCATTTATCACCTCAAACTGGTGCAGAAAGACCTGGAATGGGCGAGCCATCGATGCATCTTGCTTGGCTGACGCTGTATTTATGGATGCTTATCACTTGGCATATAGATTGCTAATTAATGATTAGTCTTAGTTGTATATACATATATATAACTTATATCAAGCTTCGTCTTCACGTCGCTAACAAATTGAATGTAAAATGGAGAGTGCAATGAGTCAGCTGGTCAAGTCGAGTGCTTCACCAAGCTTGGTTTGGGCAAGATTGCTTGGACTAAGTAGTGTCGGTATCTTTATGTTTTTTATTCCAATCACGGTTGCTGGAAAACAAAGCATTCCTTTAGACCATATTGTCGCTTGGTTAAAAACAAGCCTTGGTGCTGGAACCGCTTGGTATGCGATGGCCATGATTTTGGCTGGTGCCATTTACCCAATCATCAGTAATGAATGGCGTAAAAGCTTCTCCAATAAAGTTTTTCTTGCGTTGAAATGGCTCGGTGTTATCGCAGCCATTCTCGCCATCAGTCAATCGGGGCCAGCGTTTTTACAAACTCCCGATATGCTGCCGTTTTTATTCAATAAGCTGGTAATATCGGTCGGTTTAATCGTACCAGTTGGCTCAGTATTTCTCGCGTTTTTAGTCAGTTACGGTCTATTAGAAAGTATTGGCATCATTTTACAAAAATTAATGCAGCCAATTTGGCGCACTCCAGGGCGCTCTGCAATCGACGCAGTCGCCTCTTTCGTCGGCAGCTATTCCATCGGTTTACTGATCACCAACCGAGTCTACCTCTCTGGTCACTACTCGGCACGCGAAGCGGCGATTATCGCAACCGGCTTTTCAACGGTTTCTGCGACCTTTATGATTATCGTTGCAAAAACTTTAGATTTAATGGCGATTTGGAATCTTTACTTTTGGTTAACACTGTTGATTACTTTCATCGTCACCGCAATCACAGTCCGCCTCCCCCCATTAACAACAATCAATAACCACGCTAGCCATCGAGAGCCAAATTGCGAGCCAGGAAATAGACTCGCGAGTGCTCTTAAAAACGGCTTGCAAGTCGCAGAACAAGCACAACCACTTGGCAAAAGTATTTTGGTCAATCTAAAAGATGGCTTACTGATGACGATTAGCATTTTGCCCTCAATTATGTCAGTCGGCTTAATCGGTTTATTGCTCGCCAAATACACGCCGCTGTTTGATTGGATTGGTTACCTGTTCTATCCGGTAATTTGGATATTTAATATCGAGAATGCGATGGCGCTCTCTAAGGCCAGTGCCGCTGGGTTAGCCGAAATGTTTTTGCCCGCTTTGTTGATGAAAGATGCCGATTTGGTTGCTCGCTTTTCAGCAGGAGTGGTTGCGATTTCATCCATCCTATTTTTCTCGGCATCCATCCCATGTATTCTTTCAACCAAAATCCCCTTAAGTGTTGCTAAATTAGTGGTGATTTGGTTTATTCGCACACTTTTAAGCTTGCTACTTGCGGTACCCACAGCACTCGTGCTTTTTAGTTAATCAATCACAAGCTCATAATCATTTGCTTATGAGCTTGTTCACCCTTGCTGACGACAGCGATTCCATCAGCCCCAAGCAAGCACTGACTATCTACGGCTTACCGTCTTGATATCACTAATCCAGACTTTTTGCTGTCTAGCAATCGCCTTCCAATCATAAAACTTAAGCAGCAAAACTTAAGCTCAAAAACTCAAGCTCAAAAATTAAGACATTCACGCACTCGCGCAGATGTTTCGCTTGCTATAATGCTGGCCTAAACCTTAACGCTTAAGCCATCATCCATGGACTTATTTTTACTCCTGACAGTCGTACTTGCCTGCCTGCTACTATGCTTTCCGCTGATCTTGCATCGGGTCTATCGCGCACCACGGATCATCGAACAATCGACACCCGCAGCGCTGGGGATAAATTTCTCTGAGCAATGGCTCAGCAGCGTAAACGGTAAACAACTGTTTTCCTGGTTTCTGCCCGCCAACAACAGTCGATGTACTCTGGTCATCGTGCACGGTTGGGGGGCAAACGCCGAAATGATGCTACCACTGGCGCAACCCTTCTACGCTGCCGGAATGGATGTTCTACTTTATGATGCGCGCAATCATGGTCGCAGTGACCGAGACAGTTTTTCCTCACTGCCGCGCTTTGCTGAAGATCTTGGCTGCGCACTTGATTGGCTTCAACAGCGCTCCCCTGGCCATCAACTGGTGGTCCTAGGCCATTCGCTTGGCGCGGCGGCAGCTATTCTGAGTGCTTCCCGGCGCCATGACATCGATTTGGTAATAGGCCTGTCGGGCTTTGCACATCCCAACCTGCTAATGAAGCGCCATTTAGACAAACCCTGGTTGCCTCGCTTCATGCGTACGCAGATCTTAAACTACATTCAACATGTGATAGGATTTCGTTTCGAAGATATTGCCCCGATGAACCGAATCAGCGAGCTTCGCTGTCCAGTATTACTGGCCCACGGCACGGAAGATAAGGTGGTCCCGATCAGCGATATGCAACTGATTCAACAGAATGCTACAGACAAACAGTCGGTGACAATTATGGCTGTTGAAGGAGCAAAACATGACTCCATTGAACACTTCCACGATCAGTCCGACAAATTATTAGCCTTTATTCAGCAAAAACTTAGCATCACGCCTCTATCTTCAAAACATCGCGAGTGAACAGTAAGCCACTAGTCTTCCCCTAGAATAATCAAAGTACTGGCAGGTACAGATGAAGCCAAGCTTGCTTCATCGTTGAACCCCAAGTGGCCAATAGACACCAACTTTAACCACAAGCCATACTGGGTATGTCATTCCATTTTATGAGCAAATTGTGCTTACCAAATTTTGTCGAGGTCTTTGGCATATAACAAAATAGCCGCTTGGTATTCTTGAATGGATCCACTATTTGTGGTTGAAACCAAGAGCTCAAGCAGCAATGAAATGGCCTCCTTGTGGCGACCCACATTATACAAACACATGGCATAAAAAGGCTGAGCTTCAATTGACTCAGGATATTCATTCATAACTTGCTCAAAGTAAAGTAAAGCTTCGGCATAAGCACCGAGACTTCTATAAGTACTTGCGAGACCAAATAAGCAATCAAAGCATTCGGATGCAGAAAGTGGACCCAATAAGGCTAATTTATAATGCCGAATTGCCGCTTGTTCTTTGCCTTGATTGTCGTACGACCATGCAATTTGCAAGTGAGCTTTGGCCGCGAATGTCCGATCCTTAAGCAAACTTTCGAGCAAAGATCGAGATTCTTGGTACAGACCGTCCTTACGCAAAGCAATAGCCCGATTGATTACTGTTTCCATAAATACTTAAACACTTATAAGTTATCAAACAATGGCGCATAACAGACTCTGTTTGCGACCTTTGTTTTATACAAAAAGCCCCCTTACTACATACAATGCTGTAAGGGTGACAGCTTTAGCTAAATACAGGTTCATCATCATGTAATTTTAGCCACGCGGCTTTGTCGGTCGTGTACACTTGAATTTGCGGTGCCAGCGCTTCTGAATAGTGATCAATTGAGCCGAGAGGCAGCACAAAGTCTTCTGGGAAATGCTTACCATTAACCAAATATGCTGAACAACCGCAATTAGAACAAAATGCCTTACTGGATGACTCTGTGGCATTATATTTAGCGATATATTCATGACCTTTAATCACTTCGAACTGTGCCTGAGGCACAACAATCCATGTACTGTAATCAGAGCCCTGCAATTTCCGACAACTATTACAATGACATTTGACCACCGTTTTAATCGGTAATTCAAACGCCCATTGTACTGAATTACAATGACAACTACCGTTGATTTGACGCATTCAATACTCCAAAGTTTGTAAGCAGATATATTCAGGAAAAATACTTTCGAGAAGCGGTGATCAATTAAAGCACAAAACCACAATAGGGCAACGGCAAGAAGATCTCTCAATCTCAAACATCTTCGGTGGCCAATAAATCATATTCGCTTACCAGACAAACCTTCGGGACAAGATCGACGCATACAGTCCTGCAACCAGGCTAAAAACTGAGCCTCATCTTCTACAAGTTCATTGCGACAACTAAGTAAAATATAGTGATGCCCTGACAAGATAAAACCCAAAGGAGCAATTAAACGACCGCAAGCTAAATCATCGGCCACTAACGGATAAGAGCCCATTGCAGCCCCAAGACCATCTGCAGCAGCTTGCAAGCAAAAATAAAAATGTTCGAAGGTCTTTTCAAACGGATGTACTGGCAGTACATGGCAAGAGTGTTGTGACCAATCCTGCCATGCACTGGCTCTCGTTTCGGAGTGTAATAAAGTCATCTTGGTAAGATCTGCTTGAACTTTATCCCAGTAAGCCGCAGACATCACCGGCCCAACCCATTCCTCGACTAAGGGGTGAACACCATAATCTTCGGGGATATCAAAATCATCACGTCGGATCGCCATCGATAGGCCATTCTCATTTAAGGCAATAGAACCACCAGCGGTAGAGAGCCGGACATCAATCCCTGTGCTTTGGTGAAACTGCGATAGCCTCGGCATTAACCAACGCATGGTTAAGGTTGGCTCACAGGACACTTCAAGATGATGCTCATCCATACTAATCACTTGCTTGGCACCATTGTCAAGCGCATCAAACGCCACATCAGTATAGTGTTTCAGAACTTTTCCTTGCGCTGTTAGCTGCATTCGTCGCCCTTGCTTGATAAATAAAGGCTTTTGTAAATGCTGTTCCAACACTTTGATCTGTTTACTAATGGCACCATGGGTTAAGTAGAGTTTTTTAGCGGCTTCACTATAACTGCTCGACTGAGCGGCGATATGAAAAACATGAAACGCCTTTAAATGCCTCATGAGTGAGTATTTCTCACAGTTGTTGTGACGTATTTTCGATTATATATAAACTAAAAATAGATACAATAAATTCAAATCCTCAACCTATCAGGGAAGTTATGGAGTTTTTGAGTTTAGCAGTTTTTGGTTTTCTTATTGTTGTTAGTCCCGGTTCTGACTTTGTTTTAGTGCTTAAAAACAGCATGGCTAAGGGCCGAACTGCTGGCATGCTCACCGCGCTTGGCATAGCGCTCAGTATCTGCGTACATAGCAGCTATTCTATATTCGGGATTAGTCACCTAATCTCACAAAATATTTTTCTGTTTAACGCCATCAAATATATAGGCGCGCTCTATCTTATCTACTTAGGGATCTGTGGCTTATTCGCTTCAAAAACCCAAATCAGTGAGCAACATGCAAAACAACCCCATCAAACTGCTGGCAAATATGTGATGCAGGGGTTTTTATGTAACTTACTAAACCCAAAAACGATGCTGTTTTTTCTCAGTGTATTTAGCCAACTGCTCACTACAGACAACAGTACACTCAGCTTCGTTATCGTCTATGGCTTATACATTGCCCTGCTCCATGGGATTTGGTTTAGCTTGCTGTCGTTTGTTGTCACCAGCAAAGGGAGCTCAAATATTTTTCAACGCTTTGGGCAGCGGATCAATCAACTGTGCGGTGCTGGCTTAGTTTCTTTTGGCGCTGCACTGTTAGCCAGTAAACAGTTGTAACCGCATATTTTAGCAACAGGATAACAAAAAAACTTGTCTCATTTACTCTCTCGAGGGCGATTTGAATGCAAGCTAAAAAACTTGAATAATCACCAGCAGTATCCACTGGGTGAGTCGAATATCGACCACCCAGTGCTACTTTATAAAGCAACAAAGTCAAATTATTTTCGCCGGATGCTGCAAGCAATCGGCTATTTTACGCCAAAAAGATCGGCCTTAATGATATACAAGTGGTTGTGATCAACCGTGTTGGCATCGAGATGTTTTTGTTCTAACTTCCCCTTCGTTGACCAAGTAGCGAAGTCATCATCATTCAGCACCCCCAGATGCTGTTGATCAATCACCCACAAGCCTTCCATCTTGTCGTGTGGATAGGCAACGGCTTGTACCATATCCACCACCAAGGTTTTCGTCACCGGCTTAATCCCGTGCTTAGCCAGGCCATCCCAGCCATATTTAACGCTGTACTGCTCCAGCGTTAGACCGTCAATCAGTAATCCAAGGCTGGGATCGCGGGTCACTGAAGCCGATAAAGGCACTTGAGAAAGCGGCGTCCCGCTGTGAAGATCGATGCGATACACTTGTTTCTGCACTTTGGGGTTGGCTTTACTAGCCCCCTTAGGCCCGCCCAGCAAAAAACCACCATCACGTTCTATCACTAGAAAATCATGGCTGGTCAAAGCCGCCAACTCAGAATTTGAGTTTTGTTTTTTCTGCTGACGATATAAATACTGTTCAGTTTTGCCATTAGCTAAGGCAATACTCACGATACGAGTCAAATCGCCTTTTTGTGCCGCTTTATCAGGATTTTTCATGGTGGACTGCATGATCCCCACCAAGGTGCCTTGGTCTGGCGTAATCGCTAAACCTTCCATACCTCGATTGGCACGTCGATGCTGAAACACCGCAGGCAAGTGGTAAGTCGCCCGCTTGTCGTTTTGAAACGCATTCATCCGTTCAAGTTCCACCCCATTGGCATCAAAATGAACCAGATGCGGGCCATATTCATCGCTCACCCAGAAAGTACCATCGCGCAAGGCTGCTAAACCTTCCCCATCCAAACCAAAATCATCCAGCTTAATTGGATTACGCTGCGCGTCATAAGGCCGATTGTCATTCACCAACACTGGCTTGCCATTGGCATGATAAGGCGTTTCACCTGTCCCACCCAATGCCGAGCTATTGGGTAAACCTGAAATAAGGCTGCCATCTGGCCGCTTCAGTAAAATAGTTTTTAGGAGGCTGATCTCGCCATTCTCAGCCACTTCAAATAAGCCGATCCGCGGCGTGTAACTAGCTGTTGGAAAGCTCTTCCCTTTCCCGTAATCACCACTGTAGTTCGCGTTCGGACCTCGGTCGGTCAGTGCGTAAAACTGATTCGCTTGATTTGGATTGCCAGTCATGGCTGAGCCAAAACCACCATTACGAATTTCCAAGGGTAAACTGGTTTTAGCGTCGATAAGATCATCTCGCAATACCGTGTAAGGTAGACGACTCCCCTGCTGAGGAAAACTATCTACAAAACCGGTCGCTGTAGTTGGCGCTGTAGTTGCTGAATGGGTACAAGCAACTAAAAGGCTCGCTGAAATGATTCCTGCTAAGCAGGCTTGATTGCTCATGGTCGTTCCCTTTACTGTTAAAACTGCCGTGTTTGGTGACTCTTTCCCTAGCCTAATCAACGGCTATGACATTTTAATGACCACTCAACGATGCCGTTGTGCGGAAACCTTTCGAAGCCCCGCTGCTCTTGTTGTGACAAAAATACCTACCCAAGCTACAGCACGATAAAAATGGTTCATCAAAATCATCAAACTTTTGTATGAACTCACTCGGATAAAATTTGCATGAATGGAACCGCGAGTCCCATCAGCGCAAAAAAGACCGCAAAATGTGTGACCGCCAACCGCCAGAAAAGCAATGTGTGAGCTCAATCGTAGATCCGCTCCCAACAATGCAAGCCCCCTTCCCGCTGACGCTATTTGTTCCAATTCTCTTCGGCGTAAAGTCTGCCTCAAGTTCATTGCGACAGAGATAGAAGTCATGCTCAGTAAACAAACTCTTAGCCCCCAACAAGCCATCGCACATATCCAAGATGGGATGACGGTGATGGTTGGCGGGTTTATGACGGTTGGTACGCCAGAGAAGTTGATCGATGCCCTGGTAGAAAAAAATATCACCAATCTTACCGTTATTTGTAACGACGCAGGTCTACCAGACAAAGGCGTCGGCAAACTCATTAAAAATGGTCAAGTAAGTAAGTTAATTGCATCCCATATCGGCTTAAATCGAATTGCCGGTGAAAAAATGAATAGTGGAGAAATGCAGGTTGAGTTAATCCCACAAGGCACCTTAGCCGAGCAAATTCGCGCAGGGGGAGCTGGTCTTGGTGGAGTCTTAACCAAAACAGGGCTCAATACTCTGGTCGAAGACGCGAAACAACAAGTCACAGTGGCAGGTCAACGCTACCTAATTGAAGAACCACTTAAAGCAGATGTTTCACTAATTCGTACCCATCTGAGCGACCCATACGGCAACTCCAGCTTCAACAAAACCGCCGCCAATTTTAATCCTGTGATGGCAACCGCTGGCGAACTGGTTCTGGTAGAGCCTGAGCAAATCATCGATTACGACCATGTCGAACCAGCGTTATTTACCCTGCCGTCGGTTCTTGTCGATTTCATCGTGGAGTAAACAATATGTCAATTAAAAACCTCATCGCTAAACGCGTCGCTGAAGAACTCAATATTGGAGACCTGGTGAATCTTGGGATTGGCATGCCCACTCTGGTGGCAGATTTTGTGGCACCTGAAAAACACGTCATCTTTCAATCAGAGAATGGCATGGTCGGTCTGGATTCGACGGCTATAGCGGGGCAAGAAGACTGGGACCTCACCAATGCGGGCGGCCAAGCCGCGACGGCTTGCCACGGTGCGGCTTATTTTGATTCGAGCCTATCGTTTGCGCTGATCCGTGGAGGACACGTAGACGCAACCGTTCTTGGCGCCATGGAAGTCGACCGACATGGCAATCTCGCTAACTACATGATCCCCGGAAAAATGGTGGCCGGAATGGGCGGTGCAATGGATCTGGTGAACGGGGCCAAGAAAGTCATCATCATGATGACTCATTGCAATAAAAACGGTGAGCCCAAAATTCTTAATCAATGCACCCTGCCACTCACAGCAAGCCATTGTGTCGACCTCATCGTTACCGAGCTAGCGGTGATTAAACCCACGAAAGCGGGCTTGTTACTGCTAGAAATTGCCTATAACACCAGCGTTGAAGAAGTGATTCAAAAAACCGGAACCGAACTGGTGATCGCTGGATCTATCAAGCTATTTGGAGAAGAAAAATGAAGCTATCGCAATTGGAAACACTAAACCAATACCAACCGCCCAAGCATTTCAATGTGTCCTGTTTAAAAGTTCAGGGCGAAGACACAGGCCTCACAAAGTTCTGGCAAGGCTTGTCGACTTTTAAGGCCGATGGAGGAGCCGACTGGCAATACGGAGAAGGCACATTTGGCGCTGGCACCGAGAAAAGTTACTTCGTTATCGAGGGTCAAATTACCGTCGAAAATGAAGCTGGCCAGAGCTATGTAGTCAATCGTTTCGAATCCATTAGCTTGCAGCCAAATGAAAAACGAAAAATGTGGAATAGCAGCAATACCGATGCGGTGGTTTTAGTCACGGTCTCAGCATAAGTAAACGATTTAAATCAAATAACGAGGAAATAAAAATGGTGATGACATCAAGTTGGAGCGACGAATTCGCCCGTAAATGTTTTGACCTACAAGACAAAGTTGTGGTGATTACCGGCGGCAACGGCACCCTAGGGGCAGCCTATGCTCAGGCATTTGCACTACACGGTGCCAAAACAATCGTCACGGCACGTCGTATGGAAACTCTAGAAGAGACGGTGCGCAGTGTTGCTCAAGTAGGTGGGGAATGTACAGCGATTTGTGGCGATGTAACCAGTGTTGAGGCACAACAGGCAATTGTGAAACAAGTACATGAAACCTATGGGCGCATCGACATTCTGGTTAATAACGCTGGTATGGCCTTTCGTGCCCCGGCAGAAGAAATACCCGTCGACAAGTTTAACCAAGTATTAAACGTTAATGTCACTGGCACCTTAGTGCCCTGCCAAGTGTTTGGTCAATACTTCATGCAGCAAGGCCATGGCAAAATTGTGAATACCTCAAGTGTACGTGGATTCTGTGGCCACCCCGACGGTTATGCTGCCTATGCAGCATCCAAGGCAGCTGTTGATTCGCTGACCAAACAACTTGCTACCGAATGGGCAATCAAAGGCGCTAAACAAGACTTCTCCATCAATGTGAATGCAATAGCGCCCACTCTGATCAAATCACCACTCACCCAAGAAATTTGTGAAGATCCCGATCGCATCGCGCCATTTCTTGCTCGATTGCCTATGGGGCGTGTCGCCGAAACAAAAGACATGATCGGCTTGGTGTTATTCCTCTCTTCTGCTGGTGCGAATTTTATTAACGGCCAAATCATCTACGTCGATGGCGGCTGTACCGCAGGTTAAGCAATCAATAAGAGAAAACATAAATGAATAGTTTAGATATCAAAAACATCACCATTGTGGGTGGTTCGGGAATGATGGGAGTGGGTATCGCTCAAATATTTTCCGGCGGTGGTCGTAACGTCACCATCAAGACCCGCAATGTTTCAAACTGTACCGCTATTGAGGATATGTCAGCTCAACTGGATATGTTTGTTCGCGAAGGCCTGCTCGATGAGAGCAAAAAGGATGGCATTCTCGATCGCGTATCAGTGACTGCTGATGCCATTGAAGCCTATGCAGATGCCGATTTAATCTTCGAATCGGTACCAGAGGTCATGGAAATCAAACATGCCACTTTTAAAGAGATGGAAGAGTACGCCAAGCCCGAATGTATTTTTGCCTCTGGCACCTCGGTCAAGTCAATCACCGAAATTGCCGCTGCCGTCGAAAAGCGAGACCGGGTGATTGGTATGCACTTTTGGAATCCAGCGGTATTAATCCCACTGGTAGAGGTGATCCGTACTCAAGCAAGCCGCGATGATATTGTTAGTAGCGCGATGCATTTGTTGCAGGAGTGCGGTAAAGCCCCTGCCGAATGCAAAAAAGATGTTCCAGGATTTTTAGCCAATCGATTACAACACGCCCTATGGCGTGAAGCCTTCTACATGCTCGATCAAGGGATTGCCGATGCAAATACCATCGATGAGTGCATCAAAAATTCTTTCGGTTTTCGGCTGCCACAAATTGCACCGTTTGAAAACGCAGACATGGTCTCAACCGAACTCAGCTTGAATATTCACAACTATATCTTTGAACATCTGTATTCAGGACTTGAGCCAAGTACCAAGCTAAAGCAACTAGTTGCCGAAGGGAAACAAGGGTTCAAAACTGGAGAAGGCTTCCAGCACTGGAGTGAAGCCTCTGCTACAGAATCAAAGAATCGACTATTTCAATACCTGATTGATCAAACTAAATACAGACAACAAAACGCCTAATTTAACGGAGAAACAAGATGTCCAACCATAACTTTTTTAAGGGTAAAACCATTGTTGATTTGTCTCACCCAATTGGCAACCAATCACCACAGTGGCCTTATTTTCCTCAGCCAGAAGTCTCTCGAGCACACGGCTTAGCAAAATCAGGGGTTCTGACCCAGTATTTTAAAATGCCAATGCACTGCGGTACCCACGCAGACTCCCCCCGTCATGTGATTGAAACTGAGTTTGATGGTCGGCGAGCTCGCTATACCCATGAAATGGAACTCAGTGCCTATTGCGGCGACGCCGTATGCCTGGACCTTTCTCACCTTGAGCAATGGACCCTGATCAAAGCCGAACATCTAGATGAAGCATTGGCTAAGACCGGCGTCACGCATCAAGAGCTACAAGGAATGATTGTCATCATATATACCGGCATGGCTCAGAAATGGGACGACAGCAAACAATACTACCATTATGCCACTGGCGTCGGTGCATCAGTGGGCCACTGGTGTGTACGCCACGACATTAAAGCGCTGGGAGTTGACCAACAAGCCCTTGACCACCCACTGCATACCTCTATTGCAGAGAAGTGCGCCGGACATCTTTCAATGAATCTGGAAGGCTATTCCGGTTTACCACTCAAAGAAGAATATATTGCCAAATTTGGAATTGAGGAATACGCCCACTTTGATCGTGAGCTGTATAAAGAAATCCATGGCGAAGCTGCATACCAAGATCTGTATGGCTTAGTTGAATCGAAAGGCCTGTGCAACGGTGTATGGGAACCCTGCCATAAATTATTACTAGGCAACGGTAAAGTTGGCTGGGAAAACGTTGGCGGTAATGTGGCAAAAATTGCAGGCAAACGCTGCACCATTATTGGCACACCGTTAAACCTTTACTGCGGTGACGGTTCGATGACTCGCCTGATGGCCATCATTGATGACAACCAAGTCAATCCAGTTGCCGATCGTGTCTATCCATTTGGCGATCACTAATATCGAGTTTGATCCCTCTGCTCAGGGGATGAGCAATGCGCTCTTGCCTAGAGTGAGGTAGCAGTGGGATCTTTTTTTGAGGTTACAAATATGAAAGATGTAGTCATTGTAAGTGCCAAACGCACTGCAATTGGTAGCTATCTCGGTGCATTTGTGAATGTATCGGCGATAGAACTTGGCACTGTCGCGGTCAAAGCGGCGATTGAAGCGGCAGGCATACGACCTGAGCAAGTTGACCATGTGGTTTTAGGAAATGTGCTTTCTGCAGGCCTAGGACAAAATCCGGCTCGGCAAGTCGCCAAATTAGCTGGGATCCCCGATGAAAAAACTGCCAGTCTCGTGTCAATGGTCTGTGGTTCGGGTTTAAAAGCAGTGATGGAAGCAGCCAATCAAATTCGTACTGGTGAGGTCGATATAGTGGTTGCTGGTGGAATGGAGTCGATGTCGAATGCTGGTCACTTATTGCAATCCCATCGTATCGGCATCAAAGCGGGCCATGCAAAGTTAACCGATACCATGCTGTGTGATGGCTTAACCGATGCATTTGGCGGATTCCATATGGGCATCACTGCCGAGAACCTTGCCAAACAGTACGATATCTCACGTGCAGAGCAAGACCGCTTCGCCCTTCAGTCGCAAAACCGAGCAGAAGCGGCAATCACATCGGGACGATTTAAAGATGAAATCGCCCCAGTCGTGATCCCTTCACGTAAAGGCGATGTGGTGGTTGATAACGATGAATTTCCACGCTTTGATTCAAGCTTAGGCAGTATTTCGAAACCGAAACCGGCCTTTATCAAAGATGGTTCCGGTACGGTTACCGCTGCAAATTCCTCGGGCTTAAACGATGGCGCAGCGGCATTAGTTCTGATGAGTAAGCAAAAAGCAGCTGAACTAAAACTACAACCTTTGGTTGAAATTGTCGCCCAAGCTTCTGCCGGTGTCGATCCTCAAACCATGGGGTATGCCCCTGTTCCTGCGAGTTCAAAAGCGCTACAAAACGCGGGTTTAAACATTCGCGACATCCAATTAGTCGAAGCAAATGAGGCCTTCGCCTCCCAAGCGCTCGCCGTAACAAGAGGTCTTGATCTTGATCCAAGCATCACCAACGTCAACGGTGGTGCCATCGCACTTGGCCATCCAATTGGTGCTTCAGGTGCTCGCATCTTGGTAACGCTGGTCAATGAACTGGTCAAGCGTAAACAAGAGCATGGCCTTGCCACCTTATGTATCGGCGGTGGCCAGGGAGTTGCCGTTATTGTGAAACGACCTAACTAACACTCACTTCTCCACACCCAAAACAAGGTATACGAAATAGACAACATTGCTTGTTTGCTTCAGTGCACCTTGAATTTGGGTCAGGAGGACAAAATGAAGGGAAATTTAATCATGAGTTTACAAAACAAAAGAATATTAACCGTCGCGTGTACTGGTGCATGGCCGAAGAAAGAGATGTTTCCTGACGTCCCTGTGACACCACGTGAACAAGCCGACGAGATCATCGCTTGCCATGCTGCAGGGGCATCTATTGCGCATATTCATGTGCGTGATACACAGCAAAATGCATCGATGGATATCAATGCGTTTCGTGAAACCGTTCAATATATCCGAGAAGCTAAATGCGACATCGTCATCAACTTGACCACATCTGGAGGGCTGGGTCTTGAAGATGAAGTGCGTATGCTACCTTTCCAGGAATTACGCCCTGAAATCGCCACCTTTGATGCGGGTACCATGAATTGGGCTCACAGCTGTATTTTTGAAAATAATCCGGTTTTTCTAGGTAAACTCGCACAACAAATGCCTTTAGTTCAGGTCACCCCTGAAATAGAAATTTTCGACATTGGCATGATCCATAACGTGTTGTTTTATCGCAACAGCATCAACAAACAAAACCAAAAAGCCCAACAGGAAGGTCAACCGGAAGTACACAACCCATTTTTAACACCTCACTTTCAATTTGTGCTCGGAGCGCCTGGTGGCTCACCTGCCGAAGTGCACATCTTACTGCAAATGCTCGATGAAGTACGTCGTCACTGGGGAAGCAACTTCACTTGGGGCGGATTAGGTATTGGACGAGGCCATTTGCCAATTATCAACGCTTGTATTGCACTTGGCGGTCACATACGAGTCGGTATGGAAGACAACGTGTACTACCGTAAAGGCCAATTGGCAAAATCGAATGTTGAATTTGTTGAGCGCACTCAGCGCATGCTTGCCTGTAACGACTTACAAATTGCGACTCCTGATGAAGCGCGACAGATCCTTAAGTTAAACAAAGCTAACTTCCCAAGCTGGAAAAACTATTCGTCTTAAGTCACTCGATTTATACGATGCCTATTGGGGAGGTATTTTAATTAAACTCCCCATTTTTAGAGCTAGAGCTCAATAATGAACATGGATGATTAAGTACAACAGTTAAGTTCAATAAGATACGTCTAACCATTTAATAACTCGAGAACATTATGTTAGATGAAAACTTTAAAAAAGGCTGCACACACAACCAAGCAAATAACATTGACCCACAACAACTTGTAAGAATGTTATTTTTTATTGAACTGATAAATGCTGGTTCCATCACCAAAGCAGCTGAAACACTAAATATATCAACCAGTACCGGTTCGCGTTGGTTGAATGACTTAGAATTAGATCTAGGCATTAGTTTATACCAACGAAATAATCCCAATGAACGATTAACCGAAGCCGGCAATTTTCTATACAGTAAATTTTCTGAAATTACCGATGATATTAATTTAATGATCAACGAACTAACCCATTTCACCACCGAAACACGAGGCAATATACGTGTCTGTTGTACCCCAATTTATGCTGAAAATGTGGTGATGCCAATCGTCAGCGAATTTTTGGAAGATAACCCTTTGGTGAATGTGCAACTCACCGTCACGCCCCGCGGCATGGAACATTACAAAGATCACGATTTTATTATTTCGGCCATATCAGGCAACGCCAAAAGCAAAGATGCCGATCTTCTATTAGTTCGGCGAAACTTACTCACTCAAAAATTTATTACGGTAGCCTCGCCAGAGTATATTCGAAAAAATGGAGAACCATTGGTTCTTGACGAATTAAGAAATCACCGTTGCCTTTATTCTAAAGCACTGCAAAACCAAAACATTTGGATCTATAAAGACAATAATGAGGCGGTTCCAATAAAACTAGAAAAATATGTCGAATTGTCTGACGCAAAAATGATGCTATCGGCCTGCCTACGCTCATCTGGGATTACCTACCTTCCCGAATTCATCGTCACCAGACACATTAATGAAGGACGCTTAGTTCGTTTACTCCCCGATTATGACACAGATGATTGGTTTTTAAACATTTATTATTTACCACAACGATTCATGACCCATTCAACTAAATTATTTAAAGACTTCCTACTCTCTAGAAACAGAGAAAAAATAAATGAAATGAAGTAGCGATCACCACCCATGAAAAAACCATTCCCATGGATGAAATAAAACAATTTTATAAAAGTGATCATCTTAAAAAACTATTTATATGAATAGTTGATAATAAAAAAAACATTATAAACGTGAAACAAGGGGTAAGAAATGAATACCGTTTTAATCATGGTAATAATCTACAATGTGGTCGTTATCGGTGGCATAGGATTATACCTGAATAAACAAGAAAGACAGTCTGGTGTGGTAATGGATATGGCAAACGGCGGACGAGATGCAAATCTTGCGATGTTTTCTATAACCTTGGCCATTACTTACTTGGGCTCGGCGCATGTCTACGGTTTAATGGAAATGTCGTTTAGCGTTGGGGCTGTAGCGCTGTGGTTCAGCTTTGCGCACACCATTCTGATGTGTGTAATCTGCCTTGGCACTGGCCGCTGGGTGCGTCGCCTAGGCTGCTCTACCATTCCCGAACTGATTGGTACCATGTACGGCAAACAACTACGAACGATTACCGCTTGTGTTGGAGCAATGGTGGTGTTTGGTTTGGTAACCTTAGAAACACAAACAATGGGCATAGGTATTTCCGCCATTAGTGGTTGGTCTCTCGGCTGGTCGGCGGTTGTTGGTGCTGCAATTGGCACAGCGTATGTGATGATGGGTGGCATCAAACAAACCATGTGGGTGAACTTAGTCAATGCGGTGATCATGTATGGCTCAATCATCTTAGCTGGCTGTTACCTTACATTTGCCCTTCCTGGGGGGTGGGAAGGCGTACAGCAATACTATGTAGAACACGGTGAAACATTTAAATTAAGCATCTTTGCGACCCCCGATCTATTGTTTGGCTTTGCTTTAGCCGCGATTTTCTCTGTGGTTTTCGCTCAATCGGTTAATCAGCAAGGGATGGCAGCGGCGATGTCGGCCAAAGATGAGCGTACCATTCGTCGCTCATTATGGATAGCCGCCCCTATTAACGGGTTGTTTGGGGTGTTCCCTGTATTATGCGGTTTAGCTGCAGCCACCATTCCAGAGTTTTCCGAATTAGGACCTAAACTTGCGGGGGCAACCATGGTGGTAAAATTACTGCCAACGTGGTTAGTGGTATTAGTACAAGCAGGATTTTTAGGAGCCTTATTATCCACCTTTGCCATGTCTGCGCTCGCACCCGCAACTATTTTTGCCAAAGATATTGTTGGTGCCAATAGTAAAAAACCACTGAGCCCGTTAAAAGAAAAGCAGATGATCCAAGCTATCATCCTGATTATTGGAATCATTTCTGCTGGACTCACTTTATTCAACCAACCCAATGTGATTAAGGCGATTACTTGGTTATTTGCTTGGTTAGTCCCGTTATTCTTTATTATCTTGGCCGGTTTGTTTTGGAAACGTAATGCTTCTGCAGCCTTTACCGTTGTCGTATGGTCTTGGGCGGTTAACTGCGCATGGTCTATTACACCGCTAAAAAACGCCATTGTTGAACTCTTCCCAGCAATGGGCGTTCTCGAAAATGCTCACCTGGTAGCCATTGTTGCCTCACTAAGCACCCTGATTTTATTTGGTTTAGTCAAACACAGCGACAAACCGCTCTTTGCCAAATCTGATGTCCCTACGATTATCGAAGGAGAAGTACTATGAATATCGCCACCACACTGACCTTAAACGCATTTTGCGTCATCATGATCATCGTGATTTGTTCGGTCACCATCACCAAAGTTTTTAACATGTTCAAGGGAGATTAAAGCATGGATCAAACGACCTATTGGATGTTAGGCGTTATCGCCGTTGGGCTTGTGTTTTACTGTTTTTCCGTCTATTTCGCCAATCAAGCTGAGTAGATTTTTCTCAAAGAGTAACCACCCGGTTACTCTTTTCTATGCCTGTCGCTCAGTTTGCCAATACTTTGAACATCTTCAGATTAATACACTTATGTTCTGTTATTTCAATTAGTTAAAAAGATAAATATTGAGCAGGACAGCACCAAATAAGCTATGCTTTGATATCTCTCCTAGCAGCACGGAATTCATTTTGAAGCAGAGTATCGTTCATATCGCCTTGGTCGTGAAAGACTATGACGAAGCCATCGATTTTTACGTCAACAAACTAAAATTTGAGTTACTCGAAGATAGCTATCAAGCCGAACAAGATAAACGTTGGGTGGTGGTTGCGCCGCCAAACTCTCAGGGAGTAAGTTTGTTACTGGCCAAAGCCTCAAAGCCGGAACAACAGGATTTTATCGGCAATCAGGCCGGTGGACGAGTATTCTTGTTTTTAAATACCGATGATTTTTGGCGAGATTATCAGCGTATGCTCGATGATGGTATTCAGTTTATACGTCAACCCAAGCAGCAAGATTATGGCTTAGTCGCTGTGTTTGAAGATCTATATGGAAACCGTTGGGATCTATTACAACTCAAACCAGATCATCCCATCGCAATACGAACCGCTTAATCGCATCGACTGGCAATGCTTTTGAGCTAAATAAAAGGGATCAGGGATGAAGAAACAAGTGTTCTGCCTACTGCCAAGCCTATGGCTACTCACTGCCTGCTCGGGTAGCGCACCAATGCTTGGCGTGCATCAACAACTGCTGCAAGCCTGTCCCGATTCGCCTAACTGCGTAATCAGCCAAGCGGCAAACGATGGCAACTATATTCAGCCTTTAGTTTACCAAGGAACGATGCTGCAGGCACAACAGCGTTTACTACAGATCCTCAAAGCCGAGAAGCGTAGCCATATAGTGACTCAACAAACCAACTACCTGCGAGTAGAATTTCACTCCGCATTATTTGGCTTTGTCGATGATCTTGAGTTCTATCTGCTTGCTCAACAAAACGAACAAATCCTAATCCATGTTCGCTCCGCAGCGCGCCTCGGATATTATGATTTTGGAGTAAATCGCCAACGCATCGAACATATTCGCCGTGAATTAAGCAATCAAACAAAATAGACTGACAACAGCGTCATCATTACCGTGAAATCAACAGAATCCTTAAGTGGCTTGCAATTTAATTAGCAATGCACACTATGACCCATGATTGCCATCAATCTATCGAGTTGTTGCTTTAGGTTTTGATCTAGTGGCCAACCCATATTAAGCCTTAAGCAGTCTTGATAACGTTGCGATGCAGTAAACAGCTGGCCGACGCGAATATCCAATTGAGCACCTTGAGCAAGCTTTATTAGTTTCTGAGGATCTAACCCCGGGATCTGCAACCATAATACTAAGCCACCATCAGGAGCGGTGATGCGACTCGACGGAGGTAAGTGCTGAGTCAGGTAGGCAAGGTAGTGCTGTTTTTGTTGCTGAAGCTGATAACGTACTCGCTTCATATGTTTAGCGTAATCCCCTTTGTCAATGAAATCAGCTAACGCAAATTGGAGTATGGTCGACACCCCAAAACTTCGTTCGATAAACGCCTGTCGATAACGACCAGGACGGCACCATCCAACACGAAGACTGGCTGACAAGGTTTTTGAAACCGAACCACACCAGAGCATATAACCCGATTGATCATAATAGCTGGCTGGCAGTGGCATTTGAGTTTGGTGAGACAGCTCCAAGTATATGTCATCTTCAATCATAGGGGTTTTATAATCTGCAGCAAGCCTCGCCAAGCGTTGCTTCTGCTCAACAGACATGGTGATCCCCTGCGGGTTCATATGGCTAGTACAGAATAAACCCGCTTGCACTGTCCCCTGTTGTAAATGCGCTTCTAATTGGGCTAAATCAATCCCCTCTTTGAGTGAAGGAAGCTCAACAATTTGTAGCCCCAGCACTGACAATAAGTCCAGCAAGCCGTCATAACAGGGCGAGCTTATCGCCACCGAATCGCCCGGCTGAGTACAAACTTCCAAAGCTCGGCGCACCGCATCCATACAACCGTGCGTAATCACCAACTCTTCGGCCTTCAGTAGCAAGCCATTTTGAGTAAAATGTTCGGCCAAAACCTGCCTTAACACCGGCTCACCTTGTCGCGCTGGATAATCACCAAACAACGCACTGGTTTGTCGAATCGCGGCTCGAAGGCTTTTATTTACCAATTGCAGCGTACTGTCATCTATCGCCAATTGCGCTCTTCCCAAAGGACCATCTGGCACCTGCGAGCGATGCGCTTGAACTCTAGGTTTAGCCACCTTGCTCGTAAATCCTTGCCAATCTGGTTGCCGCAAATTTTGGCTTCGGGCACTCACAAAAAAGCCAGCTTGGGGACGAGCAACTAACCAGCCTAGAGCTTCCAGCTCTTGATAACAACTCACCGCGGTGGTCATACTAATGCTTTGCTGATTGGCCAACCGGCGTAGCGAGGGCATTTTCACTCCAGCACTCAACTTGCCTGCTTCAATATCATCAATAAATTGTCGAGCGATTTGCTTATATTTTGCCATAGCCAGCCTAACTGTACCCTATATATGATAAATAATTGTATCTGTACTTGTTTTATTCAACAAGTGACACTAGCGATAAATATCGATAAGGGATAAAGCCAGATGAAACTAAGGGATTTATTGTTAAGCCTAAGCGTGATGGCCATATGGGGATTTAATTTCTCGATGATCAAACTGGGGGTCAGCGAGATCGATCCGCTATTGGTTGCTGCAATGCGCTTCTTGTGTGCAACTTTCCCGCTGATTTTATTTATTAAAAGGCCTGAGGTTGCTTGGCGCCATTTAATCGCCTATGGCCTGGTTTTTGGCACTGGAGTCTGGGGTATGGCTTCTTGCGCCATCACCTTTGGCTTATCTTCAGGAATGGCCTCTGTGCTATTGCAAACCGATGTGCTGACTAGCGTATTCGCTGGCGTTTGGTTTTACAAAGAACGAATCTCTTCACGAATGAAGTTGGGCATTGGCATTTCCCTGCTCGGATTAATCGTATCGCTCCTCTACACCAATGGCAATGTCACACTACTCGGCATTCTATTGATCTCAATATCGGCTATTTGCTGGCCGCTCGCCGGGGTGATTATGAAACAATCGGGGACGACTGCACCTTTTGCGTTTAACATTTGGGGAATATTGTTTGCGCCACTACCACTACTCGCTTTAAGCGTGCTCATTAATGGAGTTGATGTGCTCGCAACCAGCTATCAACATTGGACCAGCAAGGCATGGTTATCGGTACTATTTCAAGCCTACCCCACTACCGTATTTGGTTATTGGGTCTGGAACAAAATGTTACTCAAATATCCTATGAGTCTTATGGCACCGTTTACGCTACTGGTCTCTGTATTTGCCTTATTTAGCGGCTACTTAGTCTATGGGGAACAACTTAATCCTACGCAATGGGTGGCTTGCAGCGCCTTCTTGCTTGGGATCGCCTTGGTGGTTTACCGCGGTCCCTTGGGTATTACGATAAAATCAACCTCAACCAAGCCATTATAAAACACAACAACATTGCCCCCCTTGTAAAAAGGGGGCCCGGAACGGCACGCTAGATTCGACAAATGGCTCTCAGCTTAACCATGATCTGGTATCAGTTTTCAGCTCCTTCATTAAATAAAAAAGTATAGGATATATAAGTCATTAGCTTATGATCACGCTAACAAATTAGTGGATTAGACATGTCATTTATCTGGTTAGAGACTACAATAATATTTGTCATATCGCAGCTTTGTTCCGCAAGACTTATTGCGTGGTTGAGGGCACAGTACAATTAAGTTAAATTGGTAAAATTATCACTTAATTTAATTGCCAAGCGGTCGATAACTAAGTTGTTGAAAAGAATCGAAAGGAGAGTCAATTCATGTCGATAGCCCCTGTAGGCGGAGCCAATAACGCATATCTAGTGAATGCGGCCATGCAAGCAAAACAGAACAACAACATGGAATCTGCTAAACCACAGCTGTCAGTCGCCAACGATGGGCCAGCCAAGCTTGAACAAAATAAAGTTGAGACCAAGAGCAGCGATTCAGAACCTAGTACTATCACATCTTTTGGTTATGGCGTGTTAGGTATGGATAAACCTAACGAAGTAGAAGAGACAGAAGATGGTGCCTATACCGCTGGGCAAGTGCTGAAAGCCATCGGTACCGTCGGTAGCATTATCGCCATCTTGGTGTAGCAGATAAAGCATCGCGTATGAAGGCATAAAGCCACTTAAGTTTTCTTAAATAGAGCACCAAGTTAAGCGAAGTATTAACGATTAAGAGTATGCGACGGCGGGACCTTAACCGCCATCAAGCACCAAAATCATATCTATTTCGCTTTTAAACAGAATTCTTGAATCACATATTTAGCATCTAAGTTCGCAAGATCAATCACTTCAATATTCTTGGTTAATTCTTCCACATCTAATATCACGGTGCAGTTTCTTCCAGCCCGTTTGGCCTCATATAAAGCCAAATCGGCACACTTAATCGAATCTTTAATATCATAATACGGGCTGAGCTGAGTCACTCCAAACGAGGCTGTCACCCCAAGCTCTCGCCCCTGATGTACAATCGACGACTCCGCCAATTTCAACCTAATTCTTTCAATCACTTGCGTCGCCTCTTCAAGCTTCATTTCAGGCATCATAAATAGAAACTCTTCACCACCAAATCGGGCGACGGTATCATGGCGTCGAATTGACTCGCGAAATAACGAAGCGGTATGTGCTAAAACCAAGTCACCAACATCATGTCCATAAGTGTCATTGAAATCTTTAAACTTATCGATATCGGCCAATACAATGCAACAATTTGAGCCGATGACACGTTGCATACGATGCTTTTCATTAGTCAGCACAATATCAAGAGTGCGTCGGTTCATTAGCTTGGTGGTGTCGTCAAACTGGTGCTTATGAATCACCGAAAACTCAAAAATCATCAGCACCATATCCACAAACTCGTTTTGAATTTGAAAGAAGCACTCTAGATCGGCAGGAGAAATTTCCCCTCGTTTAGCCAAATGACTCAACAATACTTTAGCGCAATCATGTAACTGTTGGTGAACGTCATCAATATTAAAAAATGCCTGTTGATGAAATTGCTCATCTTCCAAGACATGTTTCATCCAGCGACCAAAGGAACAATGTGAGTGCGCATCATCGGCGACAAAGTCTTGCTCGTGCATCGGTTGACGTAATACCAAGGCCATACCAATTTTATGGGACCATTTACGATGCTCTAACAGCGCATACTTAATGTCATGAGATAGAACCTCGAACTCTTCTTGGTTTATTCGTTCCAATAAGTGCTCTAGCATTATTTAGATCCCTATCAACTTTATTATCGACACCAACAACCCTAAGCTCACAATTGCGTTACTCACTAACCACTGAATGCTTCACTTTAGCAATCAGTAAGGTTTCGTATTCGGGTGTGGGATGGCGAGGCACCAATAAAGCAAACATCAGCGATAAAATCGCAATCACTGCACCACACCAAAACACCATAGAAGGTGAATATAACCAAATAAATCCTAACAAGGCGGGTAATACCACCGCTGCAATATGATTAATCGTAAAACTCACCCCAGCAGTACTCGCGATATCGGCGGGCGCTGCAATTTTTTGAAAGTAACTTTTTATCGCAATCGCCATAGCAAAGAATAGATGGTCAATCACATATAACGTTGCGGCCCATTCGGCTTGCTCAACCAAGGCATAGCCTGCAAACACAAAGAATAACCCACTGTACTCTATGATGAGTGCTTTACGTTCGCCTACACGCCCAATTAAACGACCGATTTTCCCTGCAAAAAAGATATTTAAGACTTGATTGACCAAATACAACAGCGCGATATCGGATACCGAATAACCAAACTTTTCGACCATTAAAAAGCCCGCAAATACCACAAATATTTGGCGGCGCGCACCGCTCAGAAACACCAAGGTATAAAACAGCCAGTAGCGAGAACGCAAAATCAGCGTTTTATGTTGTTCGTGCTCGGCGGTGTAATGTGGAAAACGTAAAGCAATCAATAAGATCGCCAAAATTGTAAGTCCACCAAACATGGCATATAAACTGGAATAGGCAAGGTCACTATATTCCAATAAACTCCATAATAGACTATAAGCAAGCACTGCCGCCGCGCCGCGCACCGCAATTGCTTTTCCCATGAATTCGGGGGTTTCAGATTTTGGGACCCATTGTAAGGTAAGTGATTGGTTCACTGTTTCGAAATAATGAAACCCGACCGACATCAGCACCGTGGTAAAGTACAAACCGTACACACTTGGGAAAAAGCCAGTTAAGCTAATCCCAATCGCCAAGATCAATAAACTTAACAAGGCAAAGGTTTGCTCTTTAAGTAACAACAAAACAAAGATGGCGGTAAAGGATAGGAAACCAGGTACTTCACGTAAGCTTTGTAAGATCCCAATTTCGCGTCCACTAAACTGAGCCACTTCAATCGCAAAATTATTCAGTAAAACCATCCAAATGGAAAAACTAAAAGGCATTAAAAATGCCATCATTAACAACAATTGCTTTTTAGAACGATGCATATACTTCCTTGAATACAAACCAAACGGCTTGCATTAACTAACTGATTTTAGCGAGCGCTAGACGGATCCCAAACCACATAAATAAACCGCCAAGGCAACGATTAAGCCAGTCTCTAAACTGGTCACTCACCCGTACCTTGTCACGAATCACCACACTGCACCAAGCCAGTAAATGACACCAAATCATTCCATTGAGATTGAACACTAAACCCAGAACCAAAAATGCCAAGGCTTTATTGTCGGCGTTAGAGGCAATAAACTGGGGGACAAAAGCCAAGAAAAACAAGGCCACTTTAGGGTTCAAACTGTTACTTAAAAAACCCATGCGGAAAATTTTCAAATAACCGCTGTCTGGTAACGCACATTCCTTGGTGACAATATTAGCTTTGGTGAATATCATGGTTAAGCCCATCAACAATAGATAAAGACAACCAAGTATTTTTATCAGCGTAAAGGCTGTAGCTGAGCTGGCTAATATAGCAGACAAACCAAAAGCCGCAGCAAAAATGTGTACAAAAGTCCCACAACCAATTCCCAAGGCCGCCACTGATCCCGCTTTCAAGCCTTGGCTTGACGCTCGAGCCACAACATAAAGAGAATCCGGTCCGGGAAGCATATTTAGCAAAATCCCAGATCCCACAAACAACCAAAAATCGGTGATCCCTAACATGGTCGTAGAACTCTAATAGTCACCTGCACCTCAAAAAAAAATCAAGCGTAACATAACTGGTATGACAAGTGTTAATGTTAAATCTACCAGCAAAATGCGCAATTTAATTAACACGCGTAAAAACAAAGTATTATTTGAAAAAATATTTCATAAAAATTATCGAGAACCAGCTAAAACAGGAATAAAACAAATAATAAAATTGCTATATGTATCAATCTCATAAACTTAGATGTGATGTTTTATCGCTGTCGCTTATCGCTCCTCTCGTGAAGCCCGGCCATCAAGCAAGTAATATGTCTTGGCAAGCAATTGCACATCCGGCCACGCTTGAATCAAACAATTATTTAACAGCCAAAATTCAATAAGCTTTAAGCTCCGCAATCACGATGACAAGCAATGACAAATTGGCACTATCGAAGCGCATCAAAACCAAGCTGCCTTTACTTCATCTGACTCAAGTCTAATTCGACACCTTACTATACGTAGAAACGACTATACGTAGACACCCAAAAAACATAGGTTAACTATTTAAATAATTAAAGTTATTTCGCAGATAAGTATGGGGCCGGCTTGTTAGTGAGCACTACATTCAGAAATGAAATCATCGCCGCAATCGACTTACTGGGAACAAGCATGTCAGAGCTGACTCACCAACAACTCAGTTTTTGCAGGCTCTTTTAGCAAAACCACGACAAGCGTTACGTGCTTAAAATACCACCCTCATATCAACATGACTCAAATCAGCACAAGCGGTAAAAAATTACCCAAGCGATTGAAAATTGAACTCATGATAGAATTTACGCGCAAAAACACCCAACTTTTATGTCCCCCAGCTAAACCAGACTCTTAACCGTTGATTTGCCTAAAACCTGAGTTTAATCATCGCCTTTTAAAAGCTTGTAAGACTAAAAACCGCCATTTAGGAAGCGATGTAAGGCTTAACTGGGAGCATAGGAGCGGTGCTTGCAGTCATCGGTGTGTCCATACATCTGTTGTTTATTTCTATTATGTTTTAGGTATTAAACCTGAACGACACCCAAAACAAATAGAAATGAGAACTACTTTTGTTTGAGTCTATTTTGATGAATAATGAGATCCCCTTTTATCATGGGTTAACCAAGTGGAACGTATTGTCATTGGTCATCAAGATGTAGAACCATTATTTCATCATCAAAGTACTGGTTTAAAATTTAAGGTTTGTAATCCCGCTGGTGCCTTGAGTTTTTACTCTAAGCACTTGTCCGACGATGTCGCATTTAGTCGCAATCAGGTCTTTTTTAAGCAATTTACTCGTATTGAAAGAAGCAGTCTGTTAGGGGCATTTTATGTGTCTATTTTCTTTATGCAAAAAGGAATATCACACTCTAAAATGCAGAGTTGGAAACACCCCGAACATTTTTTCGCGGGTAAATTTTGTTTAAGTTTTTCACCGGAATCATGTGGCTTTTCAGAGTATGCTGCTCATCAACTAAATCTCAGCTATGGGCTTCATATTAAACTACCTTATTGGCGTAATTTTGTTTTACAAGATGAGCGCTTAGGTTTGCACAAGTTGTTTCAAAATATTCTTAACCCTAGCCCTGAACCAATATTGTTGTCTGGAACGATTAACTCACATATCACGCAATTACTCACTTATTGTAATCAAACTCAAGATCTTACTCGTGACCATGATGAACTGATTCAAGACTTGCTTAGTGCTGTATTAGATGAGATTGCAATTCGCTATTGTATCGATGAAAGTCGACTTGTGCTGAATTCACAGGACATACAAAAATTACAAATGGTGAAATACATATTAGAGCAAGAAATGCAGGAGCCACCTTCATTAAAAAACTTAGCTCATCGTGTTGGCTTAAATGACTTTAAACTTAAAAAAGGTTTCAAAACCATCACCCAACAAACGGTTGGTCAGTATTTACTTAGTCTGAGAATGCGCAAAGCAGCGCGCCTTATGCTCGAATCTAATCACCCCATTATTGATATCGCGGGACAAGTTGGATGCAACAATCATGGGCATTTTTCAGTGGCTTTTAAAAAATACTTTGGTCAAAGCCCTCGGTCTTATCGCGCTTAAACGTGGTCGATTGAGAATAGAGTATCATTCCCCCCTCCGATAATCCCTTTTTGAGTAGTTCGGTCTTCTGCCCTTGTTTACCATTTAATTCGATTAAATCAATTTCGAGGTAGACCGTGAATAAACAAATCAAACTTTTCCCTTTATTGTTAGCTAGCATGCTATGCGCCGCGACCATGCAAATTTTTGCTGTGGTGATCGGCCCTATCAGTCGAGCGCTGTCTATGCCTGAATGGCAAAGCGGCCTGATGGTCACAATGGCCGGTTTTGTTTGGTTAATGACTTCGCGAGCATGGGGAATAAAAAGTGATCGTTTAGGCCGAAAGAAAATTCTACTCTGGGGCTCTTTAGGTTTAACTCTAAGTTACCTTGGTTTGGCCATTTTTACGGAATATTCGTTGCAAAATCACAACGAAATTTGGGTGATGTTACTGATTTTTATTGTATTAAGAGGCATGATGGGGGGATTTTTTGCAGCCATTCCGGTTGCAAATAGCGCACTCATCGCCGATCACTATGAACCAGCAACTCGAGGACCCAAAATGGCATTGTTGGGCGCATCCAACGGCTTTGGTTTGGTTCTTGGCCCACTCATGGCGAGTTTTATTGTTGGCGATGGTTTAACTCACCCCTTATTTCTCGGTGGGTTTCTAGCAATGTTAGCCTTACTCATCGTTTATTTTGGCCTCCCTCAGACACAAGTGATAAGCGCAGCCCCCAAAGCGACCGTTCGCTTGTTTGATCCTCGTTTACGCTTACCCATGTTAAGTGCATTTATTAGTATGAGTTGTGTGATCACTTGCCAAATCGTAGTGGGATTCTTTTGTCTTGATGTGTTGCACCTAGACAATCAATCTGCGGCTAAAGTATCGGCACAAGCGATGGCCTCTGTAGGAGTTGCACTTATATTCACCCAAATAGTCATTACAAAGTTAGTTTATATTCAGCCGAAAACGTGGTTAAGCACTGGGACATTAATCGCTGCGATAGCCATGGTATTGATGTTTTGGGTCTCGACTCCCATTCATCTTATGGCCGTGTATGCCCTTATTGCAGTGGGGCTAGGCATGGTATTTCCTTCTATACAAACTTTAGCGGCTAATGCAGTGACGAATTCAGAGCAAGGGGTTGCGGCAGGAAGCCTAGGTGCGGCGCAAGCGATGGGGACTTGCCTTGCGCCACTAGCTGCGACTCTCATTTATACACTCTCTCCTTCTCTGCCCTATTTGCTATTTGGCTTGAGCTTAGCGGTATTAAGTGTATTTTCGTTTTATTCCGCAACAGATACCTCTGCAAAGGAGATGTTAGAAAATTAATGACGAATCGTTCATCCATCCCTTTCATTCGCTTTTCTTAGCGACTCAAAACGCAAGATGATGGCTATATTTTAGTAAACCGTGCCAGCTGCTATACGCTGGCTTCGATTGACCAATGATACAGCTGACCAAATCCCTACTCGATAAGAACAGCCAGCGCTCACTAAATCAGGATGGATGATTCATGGTTTTACGATGCTGGGGAGAGTCTAGCTTTCAAGCTATCTGAACAGGCATCATGAATTCTTAATCAACAGGGTTTCGCTAATTGCCATATTGCGGCTCAGTTTATCTTCAATGACTCTGAATTATCGGGTGATTACTGAAACTCATCACCTTGGTTTGCGAGCGTTTTACGACCACACTTCTGGCAAACCAAATAACGGTCTATGAGATCCAGTGAAGCGCCAACAGGGCTGGCTTGGCCAGCAAAAAAACCTTCGATAAAGGCTTTTATTTGTTCTTTTTTAGTCGTGCCATATTTGGAAGGTTTTTGTTTAAGTAACTGTTGATGCTCAGTTTGTTCACCACATGTCTGACAAAATTGGGTTAACATCTATACACTCCTAGCAGCATATCCCCCCTTAAGCTATGAACGGACATTCATAGCAAAGGCGCAAACCACCGAGGGGAACCAATGATTAATTATGAATTAGAAGCTCATGACAGATAAAAAGCAAGATAATACCTTTAATCATCAAATACATAGAATTTTTTATAAGTTTGCTCATCCCCTCAAGCGCAAGCAATAAGGCGCTCACATCACTAGGGTCATGCCAAGCTTAGCCAGCGTTTAGTCAAATGATTGAAAATAAGTCCTAAATCCATCAGCCAGAGCCTCAAATACCCGCACACATGGCTGACTGTTACGCAGGTCTTCATGCATGGTGACCCATACATCCATCTTTAGCTGAAAGGCTTCGGCTAAAACAGGCACCAATTTATCATCACCTTTTGCCAAAATCGCCTGACAGATCCCGATGCCAGCTCCTGCACGAATCAACGCTAATTGTGCGAGATCACTGTCACAACTAAAAACGAAGTTTTCTCGGTCAAGCTCTGGCGGTAAACTTTTAGTCAATTTACGAATAAAATCACTCAATGAATCAAAACCAATAATGGCATGTTGGGCGAGCGCCTCAACACTCTCCGGGTAGCCAAAGCGCTCAAGATAGGCAGGGCTTGCATGTAAAGCTAATACAGAGTGGCCCACTCTACGAGCAACCAGTTGAGTTTGCTTTGGTCGAAACATACGAATCGCAATATCAGCTTCGCGATGCAGTAAGTCTTGTGCTTGGCTCGATAATACCAACTCCAATTTTAAGCCTGGGTACTGCTGCTGTAGTGGTGTAATAATATCCGGTAATAAGGCAACCCCCACCACCTCACTGGCGGTAATTCGAACCACGCCACCTAGCTCCTGCTGTTGACCTGTAGCAACTCGCTCTATTGCTGCAGCGGTGCTCGCCATCACTTCCACCTGGCCGCGTAGTGCTTTGGCTGCATCGGTAGCCAATAATCCGCCCGGAGAACGGATAAACAAGCTAAGTTCCAGTGCCTTCTCAAGAGCGGCAATATGCCGACCGATGGTGGGTTGAGTGGAGTTTAATGCTCTCGCTGCTGCCGATAAGGAGCCCTGCTGTAATACAGCGAGAAATGAACGATAGAGTTCCCAGTCAATATTGCCACTATACATAAATGCATACCTGATCGTTTGTTTTGCTCAATTTCATTTAGCTAACAATAATACTATGCTCTCCCCATCAAATGAATAGAGGTTCAAAACAATGACAAATCAAGCAAAAGTATTAGTGCTCGGCGCAACCGGGGGGATTGGCGGGGAGCTCACTCGACAACTACTTCACGCCAACTGGCAAGTGTGTGCCATGACCAGAAACTTAAGCCGCGCCAAGCAATCACAAGCAGGGGTCCAGTGGATGAAAGGTGACGCACTGAATGCAAGCCAAGTCGAAGCTGCAGCCCAAGGCTGTGACGTGATCATTCATGCGGTAAACCCTCCTGGTTATAAAAACTGGGAAAAATGGGTACTCCCAATGTTAGACAATACCATTGCCGCAGCAAGAAAAGTTGGCGCAACCATCGTATTGCCCGGCACCGTTTATAATTTTGGCCCAGAAGTATCTTTACAAATTGATGAAAACACACCGCAGCACCCGCAAACGCGTAAGGGGCGGATCAGAGTCCAACTAGAACAGCGTTTATTCAACTATGCACAAAATGGCGGTCGAGTCATCATTGTACGCGCTGGAGATTTTTTTGGTGGCCAGCCGGGTAACAACTGGTTTTCCCAAGGACTCATCAAACCTGGCCAAGCGGTAAGCACAATCAATAATCCAAGCCAAAAGGGAACTGGCCATCAATGGTCTTATATACCTGATGTTGCCCAAGTGATGCGACAACTATTAGAACGTCGTCACCAACTTGAAGCCTTCGCGGTATATCATATGGCTGGACACTGGGACGCCAACGGCCGCCAAATGGTGGAGACCATTCGCGATGTAGTTCTTCAACATAGTGGTAAAACAGCCAATATCCGCAGCTTTCCTTGGGGAGTAGTCAAGCTTATTAGTCCTTTTAATGCCACCATGAGAGAACTACTAGAAATGCGCTATTTATGGCAACGGCCACTTCAGATGAATAATAGCAAACTGCTCGCAGAGCTCGGTGAAGAAGCTCATACACCACTAGCCTTAGCGGTAGAACAGACTCTCATTGGCCTACAATGTTTACCTGCCGCCGCTCCAACTTAAGGAATGTTCATTGAACAAGGCTGTCGAAGTTATTCGAGACGAAGTTATCTGAGACAGCCATCTTAAGAAGTTATCTGAGACAGCCATCTTAAGGCTAGTTATCTGAGAGAAGTTATCCGAGACAGCCATCTAAAGGCTTATATTCATCCGCCACCATCAAGCGATATAAATCATCTCTCATCCGCATAAAAGCAGCCTGATGCTGAAAATTGCAATCTTAATACACGTTTTTACAACGAAAATCTGCAACAAGCAAGACGGCAAGCGCTGCGATTCTAGATAACCTGAATCACTCGCAAGTTAATGAAATTTAACCTGTAAGTTCTTAACCTAGCTCCAGCCAGCGCTTGGCAGCTGCCATGCCTTTAATTCGTTGTTGCTTGTGCTCACGCTTGTAGCGTTCTAGTGAATGCCCAGCCCCAACCACACTGGCAAAGTGATGCTCTAAGCCTGTACTCAAGGCTAACCAGCTTTCTTCATCGATTTGTAAGCGCTGTAAAATGGGCGCTTGTGCATCATCGATATACCCACGTTTATCTTCTCTGATAACGCGGCCGGTGAGCTCTACCAGTTGCAGATAATCTTGGAGCTCAAAGGGTAAACCTTCGGGCATGGTTTCTCTGGGGTTACCGACAAAAGGCATTAGCGGCTTGGGTTGCTGACCTTGTTTGGCTTGCTGAATGCGCTGTTTGATACTGGTGTGGTCCGAGGTTTCAGGCGTACTTGCCATATTTGAGCGAACCGGGTTTAAATCCACATAGGCCATACAGGCGGCAAGAGCTGCTTCATCGAGTAAGGCTTGTGATTTAAAACGGCCTTCCCAAAAGCACCCAGTGCATTGGTCTTCTTTATTGGCAGCTCGAGCAATATGTTCATTCAAATGGCGCATAAACCAGCTTAAATCAAAAAGGCGAGTCCGATACACTTCGGCGGTGGCGTGAATGGCCTGTAGTTGCACCTCACTTAACTTCGGACGTAACTCAGAATTAAGATACATCTGAGTCAGTAAGGTGCCTTGGTGCAAACGATGCCAGCGTTCCAAGACTTCATCCATGGACCAGGCTTCGGCTTTGGCCTTATTGATGTGCAATACCACATGGGTGTGATTGCTCATAACTGCATAAGCACAGACATCAATGGCAAAAACCGCAGTAAGTTGCAGCAAATAATCTTCCACCCACTGGCGGCGGTGCTCATAGCTTTTACCTGTGTGTTGGTCTTTACCGCACAAAAAAGCCCGCCGAACACAGCGGGAAACACAGTGATAATAAGGTGTATCCGATAAGCTCACTTGCGACTGTCTTGACCGAGGCATGGCAATAACTCCAAAAAAACACTATTGATAGTTTAGACTATTACCGAGTTCTGGCTAGTTGAGATGGCTGTCTAGTTATTTGCTGTTGAGATGGCTGTCTAGTTATTTGGTTATTTGAGTTATTTGCTCCGATCTCCGGATATATGTCAGCGAACCGATCTTCAATCAGGAGTTGCAAAACACGGGGTGTCCATAAATGTCTCAATAATTCTTTTAACTGGCTGTTACTCAAGAACTTTTACGCCTTCCATTTGTGAAATAGTAATATATATGCTCGGCTCTAAAGCCAATACCGAATGATCTGTACTCGCGCTAATAAGAACAAAATCATTTGCGGCATAAATTTCTGAGTTGATTTGTAAACGGCCTTCAAGAACATATATTTGTTCCCAGCCAGGATGATTGTGCAACGGCAGCTCTGCATGAGCTTCAAATTTGAGTATTGCCGTTCTACCATTTTCAGTTTTCTCTGATAACCAAAAAAATTCAACACCAGAAAATGGAGTTTTTGACCATTTTATATTTTCGTTCATACGAGGGCTTATCATATATTTTCTTTACATAATTATTAGTGGATATAAGAGGATGGTAAGACAGAAAAAATTCCTAGAATTTATAAAATTTGATTGCCTTTGAAGGCTTTGTAAGTTAACGCTGCATTCCAGCGAACCCCTCATAATTTCTAGTAAATTCAATACAGTAGACGCACACTCGTTGTTTAATCTAATTAATTTCGTCAAAACAAATTCTATCTAAGCCTACACGGAGGCAGTCAGGATGCGCGAAATTCAAATCCTACACCAAATGCTTATTGAACTAGGGCGGAATAGTGTGGTAACTCGATACAGCAGCCAACAAACGATGAGGCATTAGAGCAATCTGTCGGTTCGGTCCACAACCAGATGTAAGCACTGACAGGCTAAGTGCTGAGGAATCCACTTAATCACTAAAAGGCAAGCTCAACTGTGCCGACTCTGTTTGCTGCTCGTAAGCTAAACCAATATGTAAGCCAACTAAACGCACCGCTTTGCCCTTACCGCGCGCAAAGGCTTGATGAAACAGCTCCACTAAGGTTGATTCATCAATCTGTTGGCACTGCTGCTCCTTGGTAGTTTGCTGAAAATCGGCGAATTTTACTTTTACCCCTAACTTATTCATCTTGGCCTGTCGTAAATGTTGCTCGCTACGCCGCCGTAACTCAGGTAACAAAGCCAGTAAACGCTCAACGACTAAGCTTTTATCTCGCTCATCTTGGGCAAAAGTTCGTTCTACCGCCACCGACTTACGTTTACGGTCATTACTTACGGCTCGCTCATCGATCCCTTGACAACGCAACCATAACATCTCACCAAACTTACCAAACAAAGTCTGCAGTTTATCGCGTTTGGCACGACGAATATCTCCGCCAGTATATAAGCCATGGTGATGCAGCTTTTCAATACTCACCTTACCAACACCCGATATTTTCTCTAGGGCGAGTGTTTCAATAAATGCCGAAACCTGCTCGGGTTTAATCACATATAGTCCGTTAGGCTTATTTAGGTCGGACGCGATTTTTGCCAAAAATTTGACCGGCGCTACACCAGCCGAAGCGGTTAATCCGGTGCAGTTATAGATATCTTGGCGGATTTGCTCAGCAATTAGAGTCGCCGAACCATGACAAGTCTCACACGCACTCACATCAAGATAAGCTTCATCGAGGGATAAAGGTTCGATCACTTGAGTATAAGTGGCAAAAATAGCCTGTACTTGCTGGCTGACCTCTCGGTACAAACTCAGCCGCGGCGGCACTAAAACCAATTGGGGACACAGTTGTAGCGCTCTATGGGTTGGCATTGCAGAGCGAATACCATATTGACGGGCCAGATAATTACAGGTTGTTAATACGCCTCGACCGCTACTCAAGCCACCTACGGCTAAAGGAAGGTTCGCGAATTCGGGTTGCTCACGCATTTCCACCGCAGCATAGAAACAATCCATATCCACATGAATGATTTTACGATTCATTAAAGTCATAAGTAAGCAAATACGCCACAACAACTGTATATAAAAACAGTATAGTTATGCGTTTACCAAATACAAGCCTTTCCTCATAAGAAATCGCTCATCAGGGTAATTTGAGCTAGCCTCGATGCACCACCTTAAGTAAGATTAAAATTATGAGCAAAGAATAATAAGGCATTATTGTGAGTCAAGCGCAGATCAGCCAGTTAAGCATTTACCCCATAAAATCAACCTTAGGGATTGATTTAAATCACGCTTACGTAGAAGAACATGGCCTAGCATTCGACCGACGTTTTGTGGTTTGCTTACCCGATGGCAAACAACTAACCGCCAGAACTCACCCCAAGTTAGCGCAAATCCACAGTGTTTTACGGCCTGAAGGCTTATATCTGGAAGCCCCTAACATGGCAGGGGTAAACATTAAATACACCGATTTTTCAGATCATTATATTCCAGTAAAGCTTTGGCAGGATACGGTTCAAGCACAACATTGCCATAACGATTACGATCATTGGTTTAGCCAATATTTAGGGGAAAACTGCCACCTAGTATTTTTTGGGGAACAATCTCAGCGTATGGTCAAAAAGCGGGATAGTCAGGTCGCGTTCGCCGACGCCTATCCCCTATTGTTAGTGTCTGAAGCCTCATTAGAAGATCTCAATTCACGCAGCCCAACGCAACACAATATGGCTCAATTTAGACCCAACCTAGTAGTCACAAACACTGCTGCATTTGCCGAAGATGGCTGGAAACGTTTTCGTATTGGAGAAGTAGAATTTGAGGTGCAAAACCCTTGTTCGCGCTGTATTTTTACAACCCTCGATCAAGCCCGTGGAGAGTTTCATCCGCAAAAAGAACCACTATCAACACTCGCTAAGTATCGTAAGGGTAACGATGGAAACGTTTATTTCGGACAAAATGTGGTGGCACTCAATCATGGTAAGATCAGTCTGTATGACACCATAGAAGTACTAGAAACCAAGACGCCAGAACATTATCCCGAGCAAATCAAAAAAACACAATCCAGCCCAACAGTGACTACAAATTGGCAAGCGGGACAAAGCCGCTTACTCAAGTGTATTGCAATACGCGAAGAAACTCATGATGTAAAAACTTTCATTTTGGAGGCTCCAGAGGGCAACATCTGCCATTATCAAGCAGGCCAATATATAGGCATTGAGCTGGAGATAGACGGCAGCCCAGTACACCGAAATTATACGCTGTCGAGTTCTCCTAGTCGCCCCTTAAGCTTAGCAATAACCGTTAAGCGGGTTTCCAACGGACTGGCATCAAATTGGTTACATGACAACTTGAAGCCAGGTATGCAACTCAAAGCCTTAGCCCCTGCGGGCGACTTTCATTTACCCGCCAGCCCAAGCAACAAATTATTACTGCTGTCAGCTGGCAGCGGCATCACCCCGATGCTGTCGATGCTGCGCTACCTGAGTGACATCAACAGCCAGCTAGATGTGGTGTTTCTACACAGTGCACATAGCGAACAAGATCTGATCGCTCGAGCCGAACTAGAAGTGCTCGCTCAACAAATGCCACACTGCAGTATTCGTTATAGTTTAAGCCAATCCGCTCAAAGCACTTGGCAAGGCTATCAGGGCAGACTCAATCGCGGGATGTTACTCGATATTGAAGATTTAGAACTACGCTCGGTATTTGTCTGTGGTCCACAGGGCTTTATGGACAGCGCAAAACAGCAGTTGCTCGCCTTAGGGGTGCATCCCGACGATTATTTTTCTGAAAGCTTTGGCCACCAGATCAGCGACTCGGTGGAGAGTAAGAGCATTAATATTCTGTTTGATAGTTGGGATAGTCACGTTCAAGGTAATAATCAACAAAGTATCTTAGAACAAGCGGAACAGGCCGGGCTAAATTTGAACTATTCCTGCCGCGGTGGATTTTGTGGTGCCTGTAAAGTCAAACTAGAAAGTGGTGAAGTCAGCATCCTCGAAGACAGTGGTTTAAACGATGAAGAGAAGCAACAAGGCTACATCCTGAGCTGTAGTTGTATTCCACAAACAGACTTATGTATTACCCAAGCGTAATGTTACGCTAGTTTAGATTTATTTAATTTGTAGTCATTAATAATAGGAAGAATAAATGAAGTTTCTACACACCATGGTAAGAGTAAAAGATCTCGATCAATCCATGAATTTTTACTGCAATTTATTGGGCATGAGCGAAGTCCGCCGTTATGAGAGTGACCAAGGCAGATTCAGTTTAATCTATCTCAGTTGTGATGAAGATATTGAACGAGTCAAAACCGAAGATTCCCCATGTTTGGAACTCACTTATAACTGGCCTGATGAAAATGGCCAATCAGAAACCTACACCGGCGGACGTAATTTCGGACACATTGCCGTATCGGTAGAAAATATCTATGCGCTATGCGACAAATTACAAAAAGCTGGCGTCATCATCAATCGTCCACCTCGTGACGGTCACATGGCCTTTGTCGTATCTCCCGATGGTATTTCAGTGGAGTTACTACAACAAGGTGAATCGCTAGCTGCGCAAGAACCTTGGGCTTCGATGGGCAATACCGGAAGCTGGTAAGCCTGCAAAAAAGTGAGTTTTTTACTCAACATATTTAGTGAGGGGAACGGCCATGCTAAGCCATTTCCCTCACTAAATTATTCAGCGAATAAATAAGCGATAGCTATAATGTACAAGGTGTTGATAAAATAAGCACAAATGGTTTACAAATTAATAAAACACTAACTATGGATGATAGTGACCCGAAAATTGTCGAATTACGTCGGCAAAACCAGCAATTGCGTGAGCAACTCAACGAGAACATCAATTTACTTAATATTGTATTGAACGATAGTGGCTTAGTGCTTTGGGAACAACACATTCCCAGTGGGCGGCTCAGTCTGTATAACTCCGAATACGGTAAAATTTGTGGTCTTTCCGCCAATGAGCAAAAAGCCTACTATAAAAATTGGCAATCCAACCTACATCCCGATGATAAAGATTTTGCGATCAAGGCTTTTGAAGCCTTGATCGCTGGCGAAACAGACGAATACGATGTCGAGTATAAAATGCTGCATAAAGACGGTTCAATTCGCTGGGTGAAAGATCGAGGAACCATTCAAGACTATGATGAAAATGGCCACCCCCTGCGTGTTCTGGGGACACACAGCGATATTACTCAACAACGAATCGCTCACCAACGCTTAGCCAAACTGGCCCATCATGATCCCTTAACCGGACTTCTCAATCGGCATGCCTTTCGAAATCAATTCGAACAATATTGTCAAAACATCGGAGCTGAAGGCGGCACTTTGATGTTCATTGATTTAGATAAGTTTAAACCGGTTAATGACCGCTATGGGCATACTGTCGGTGACCGGATCTTAAAATGCTGCGCCGAACGGATCCAACAACATTGCCCAGAACAAGGGCAATGTGGACGAATTGGAGGCGATGAATTTGCCCTATTGATCCCCTTCAGTGAAGTGAACCAACTGAAACAATTATCTAAGCGTTTACTCGACGCTTTTACACCAGCCATTGGCTACCAACAGATCTCGGTCGCGGTGACCATCAGTATTGGAATGTGTCGCTTTCACCGCCACGATGAACAATTTGAACAAACCCTACATCGCGCCGACCAAGCCATGTATCAAGTCAAAGATGAGGGTAAAAACAACTTTCATTTATGGGGGTTTAATTCTGAGGCGTAAAGCTTTTTATCCATCGTCGTAAGGGAACCCTGCGCATAGACAACAAAACAAAGGTCAAACCTAAGTATATAATGGGCTCAATCCATCCAGACTTCAAAGACCACCAAAAATGAATGATTATCGCCAATGTAACGGAATAGATAAATCCGTGAAGTTGCAACCAGACTCGGCCCAGTTTTTGTTGTATGCGCTTAAATGAGGTCAGGCTTTGAGCCAACAATAATATAAAGGCAAACATACCAAACCATATATAGGGCCGTTCCAATACTTCTTGTCCAAACAAGGCCCAATCTAAGCCTAAGTCAAACACCAAATAAGCGAGCATGTGTAACAGCGAATAAAAGAATACATATAGGCCCACTAAACGCCTAAAAGCAAACAACACGGGTAAACGAAAACGCCGAGCAAAGGGGGCTAAACACAGCGTAATCAGGAGTATATTCAGCGCTACATTAGCCAAATAGTGGATCAGGGGTTTGACCGGATCGCCCCCCCACCAGCCATCACTAAGCGCTAAAAAACAATAAAGCAGTGGGCTTAACAACAATAAATGTAATAGCACCCGCACTTGCCATTGATGCTTAGCTAAATACTGATTAATTTTTTTACTCACGCGTCTCTCACTAAAAATACTTATTTAAGTCCATGCCTTGATAAAGATGAGCGACCTGCTCACTATAACCATTAAACATTTCTGTTTTTATTCGTTTACGCCCTAACAAGCCCGTTGAATCAATCCGCCGTTCTGATGCTTGACTCCAGCGCGGATGGTCGGCCAGCGGATTCACGTTGGCATAAAAGCCATACTCATGAGGTGCAAGCCGATTCCAAGTGGTTGGTGGTTGAGCCTCAAGTAAATGGATTTTAACAATCGACTTAATACTCTTAAAACCGTATTTCCATGGCACAACCAAACGTAATGGCGCACCATTTTGTGCGGGTAGGGTTTTGCCGTACATACCTACAGCCATAAACGTGAGTGGATTCGTCGCTTCGTCAATCCGCAAACCTTCAACGTAGGGATAACGGATCCCCCCGCCTGTAAACGAATTTTTCTGTCCCGGCATTTGCTCCGGATCATAAAGCGTTTCAAAGGCAACATAACGAGCCGACGACAAGGGCTTCACCATTTTCAGCAGATCGGCCAACGAAAACCCCACCCAAGGGATGACCATCGACCAAGCTTCGACACAACGTAAGCGGTAAATCCGTTGTTCTAAAGCCATTTTTGCCATCAATTTATCTAAATCAAGCGTGAGTTCTTGCTCTACCTCTCCGGTAATTTTAATCGTCCATGGCGAAGGATTAAAGCTGCGGCTATTCTTCGCCGGATCATTTTTACCAGTACCAAACTCATAAAAATTATTATGGCTAGTGGCAGTCGACTCAGGGGTTAGCACATCTTGATGGATCGGTGGAATGTCAATTTTGTTCAATGCTCGACGAACCAATGCCACTGGCTCGGGGTCGTCAGCACTAAACCAAGATGCGCCTGCTACACTCGTAGGCAAGGCCGCACCAGCGCCAATAAAACCTAAACCTTTCATAATATTACGGCGCTGTTTAAATAAAGACTCGGGCGTCACCGCCGACTCTGCTTCTTCCCAATCACGCTTCATTTTAAACCACATAGCATCTCCTTTTTCTATCAGACCTCGCTTGCGGTAAAAAAATTTCACGAGGCTTAATTTTTACTGGCGATCCGCTTGATGTGCTGATATTCCCCGAACACTGGTAAATCAGTGAGGTAACGGCGCAACATGTCCATCGCAACCGCAGTCGCCATCACCCGCACCACCGAGCGACTCCGATTACTCAGCAATAGTTGCTGGCTAATACAACGGTCGCCCTCCGCAAGGCTAAAACAAACGGTACCGACCGGTTTTTGCTCACTACCACCATCCGGACCCGCGATCCCAGTAATTGATAAGGCAATATTGGCGGCACTATTGGCGAGCGCACCGAAAGCCATCGCTTGACTGGTTTCCATGGACACCGCGCCATATTGTTCAAGTAGTGCCTCGGGAACCCCAATGCTTTGTTGCTTCGCTAGATTGCTATAGGTCACAAAGCCACGATCTAAGTAAGCTGAACTCCCCGCTACAGCCACTAGCTCGGCAGCTAACATGCCACCAGTGCAAGATTCAGCTAAAACTAACTTTTTCCCCGCTGCAACCATCAATTGCTGAAGATGCAAGGCCCAATTGCCTTGATCTTCAGTAAAAATATGTGCTGCAAGTTGTGCTCGCAATAATTGACTCAAGCGCTCAAATTCAGCGTCTTGGCGAGGATAAAACAGCTTCACCTCAATACTCGGTCGTGATGAACGGTAGCCTAAACGCGCCCCGGGCGGTAACTCTAGGGGATCAAAACGGTCACTCAATGAAGACTCTGATAAACCGAAAGTATAAAAACGCTTCACTTCACCATTCGATTCTGGCACCGCAGCTTGTAAACGCGGAAACCACTGTTGCTTGACCATTTTTTTGAATTCACTCGGCACGCCAGGTGTAAACAGCAACTGAGCACCAGCATGTTGTACGATAAAACCACAGGCGGTCCCAATGGGGTTATCGACTAATTCCGCCCCTTCGGGCAACATCGCTTGTTTAACATTACTTTCTGGCATCGCTATGTTTTGTAGTTGATACCACTCTTGCAACTGACTTAACCAGTGCTGATTTAACTGTAAGGGCTTACCGATCAGTTGCGCTGCAGCCTCGGCACTTAAATCGTCAGAAGTCGGTCCCAATCCCCCATTCACCAATACCCAATCACTGCGCAGGGCCGCCTGATGGAGGGCGTCGACGATATCTTCAAGCTTATCCGCTACCGTTTGCCGACGGCTAAAACTCAAACCGATATCATTCAGCTCTTGACCACACCATGCAGCGTTAGTATCCGCGATATCACCTTGGAGAACTTCATCGCCGGTACTGAGCATTTCTATTTTCATGATGACTTCCTTAATTAATTCATTGGCCTAGCGGTATTGTTGCTTATCACAGCCGCTGATTCAGCGTAAAAGGCTTTAATCGCGCCAATGAGTTGTTTTATATCTTGTTGATTCACATCAAGATGGGTCAAGAAACGGATCGGCGTTCCGGCGGTAACAAATATCCCCCGTTCGGCTAAATACTCTGCTAAGGCAAAGGATTGTTGGTGACGACAACGCGCATAAACCACATTGGTTTGCACCGAGTGTGCGTCACATTCTAATTCCTCAATTTGCGCCAGTTGTTCCGCCAACAATTGTGCATTAGCGTGATCTTCGGCTAAACGAGCGACATGATGCTCCAAAGCGTATTGGCCAGCGGCTGCAATAATGCCCGCTTGACGCATGCCACCCCCTAACATTTTTCGCAATCGCTTGGCGCGCTCGATTAAGCGTTTATCGCCAAGCAGTAACGAACCAATCGGCGCTCCCAAACCCTTCGATAAACAAATGGTAAAACTGTCGAAAGGCGCTACCAGCAGACGTTCATCGACACCGCTTTGAACCACGGCATTAAACAATCGAGCACCATCCAGGTGCAGTGCCAGCTGATGCTCTGCCACGAAGGAAGGTAAGCTAGCCAAATAATCCATCGGTAATACCCGCCCGCCAATGGTATTTTCCAAAGATAACAGGCGAGTTTGGGCAAAGTGAAAATCATCTTCTTTAATTGCCGCCTGAACCTTGTTGAGACACAGGCTTCCATCAGCACTATTTTCTATTGGCTGTGGCTGCACACTCCCAAGTACTGCGGCACCACCAGCTTCATATCTATAATTATGTGCACTCTGACCACAAATATACTCATCCCCTCGCTGGCAGTGCGCCATAATGGCTAACAGGTTGGCTTGAGTCCCCGAACTACAGAACAAGGCGGCTTCGGTTCCCATTCTCTCGGCAGCATAATCCTGCAAACGATTGACCGTAGGATCATCACCATATACGTCATCCCCCACTTCCGCTTGACTCATTAATAAACGCATTGCTTGCGTAGGACGGGTGACAGTATCACTTCTAAAATCACTCATGACTCAGCCTCTTGTTGATGTTCGATTAACCATTGCATCGGATCGGGGTAGCTAAATTGATAATTCAATACAGCCTTAATTCTATGATTGTCGATCCGCTTATTACTGACTTCACCGGCGGTAAACGTGGGCGCAACCAGTCCCAACTGCTCAGCCGCTAGCTCATAAAACTCTTGTTTAGTTGGATGTAAATCACTACAGGCATTGAACTGCTCGCCCCAAATATCCCGCTGAATTAAAGCACCAATCAACGCGATACAGTCCTGACGATGGATCACATTCACCGGACTCTTTGCGCCACTCACAGTTTTCCCCGATAAAAATCGTCCAGGTTTACGCTGTCCGCCCAGTAAGCCAGAAAAACGCAGTACACTCGCTTGATAAGCGCGACTAGCAAATAACTTATCTTCAATATGGCTTAAGGCAATACCAGAACTGGTGGTCGGATGACGAGCCGTGTATTCATCTATGATTCCCTGTTGAGGCCCATAAACCGAAGTAGACGAGATAAAGAGGATCTTTTTAACGCCATGCTCTGTAGCGGCATCAAGTAACGCGGTGATTTGGGCGATATGGTAGTCTGCGGTATTTGTTTTACGCCCTGGAGGAATATTTATAATGAGCAAGTCACAAGCAAGCAACGCTGCAATATTATTTGACTGTAACTGCGGCGCTAAATCCAACTGATATGCTTCTATGCCTAGATGGCCAAGTGATTCCAGCTCTTCGAGCTTACGCCGAGACCCCAATACCCGATAGCCTTCGGCCAACAAAAACTGCGCTAAAGGTAAACCCAACCAACCGCAGCCCACTATACTAATTCGTTTGATCACTCACTGTCCTTTTAAGTTTAGCGGCAATTACACCCCATTCGCGAATGGGGGATCTATTTAGACCGAGGGGAAATAGATGAGAGCAAGCCGTTGATTGCTGGAATACTTTATTAAAAATAGAAAATAAACAACAAAACTAACATTCATTTTAACCAGCGTAAATCAATCGATAATGAATAGAGTTGCTATTCTATCAACCGAGCACAATATCTGAACAATCGATAGCGATTCAAATCATGTTAGACAAGGGGGATGATTGAGTGCGTTTATGCTAATTCTAAAGCAAAAACACTTAGGCCGAAGATTTCATTAAAATGGCCACGGAGTAAACTTGCGTCTTCGCTGTCATAAAAGTGATCTTGAGTTGTATTCGCCAACCGTAAAACGAAGGCAAAAAAAAACGACCCAAAAATTTAGGTCGTAACAGCAAGTTCTTAGAATTGTAGATAGCTAGAAATGCTAGTTAAATCAATCAATTCTATACAGCGGGAAAGTTTCAATTAAGTCATCTCAAACTCAATCTTCAAATGCGGCTAACAATTGCATCCGATGTGAAAACGATACCAGAAAAGCCTTTCATAGCAAAATAAAAAAAGGGCTAAGAACAGCCCTTGCTTAGAATGTTTGATTTAGATCACAGTTTATTGATTACGGAATCACGCACAATCAACTCTGGAATAAATTTAAGCCCGATAATATTAGGCTCAATTTCCTTGCCTTTCTTTTCCAAAATATCGATAGCTAACTGAGCGGCACGCTTGCCCATATCCTCAATAGGATAACGAACGGTGGTGAGCTTAGGATGAACAAAACGCGCATAGTGATTATCATCATAACCCACAACAGAGATTTGCCCGGGAATATCGAAGCCTTTATCACGTAAAGCCGATACGGCTCCAGCAACCATCGAGTCGTTATACCCCACGATGGCAGTAAAACTCATTCCTCGCTCTAATAATTGACTTACTGCCTGGCTCCCCCCAACTTCATCGGGGTAAGCTCGAGCAATCAGCTGCTCATCAATAGGTGCGGATATTTGTTCCATCGCTTGACGATAACCTGATAAACGCTCAACGCCATCGGTGAATGACAGATCATCGGTAGTAATAAAGGCAATATCTTTATGGCCTTTTTCTTGTAAATGGCGAGTCGACTTATACGTCCCCTCACTATTGTCCAAGTACACACAACGATTCTCGAAGCCCGGAACTAAACGGTTAATAAAAATAAACGGGGTCTTACAATCCGCAATTTCTCTTAACTCCTCATTACTTAATGCCATCGAATGAACAATAACTGCATCACACTGACGCTGTAATAATATATCGATCGCATGACGCTCTTTCTCTGCACTATGATGGCCCGACATAACAATGGTATATTTACCGGCCATATCAACAATTTCTTCTATACCCTTCATCATCTGCACAAAGAACGGGCCACCACCGAGATCACCCACCACTAAACCAATACAGTCGGAACGTTTGCTAACCAAGGCTTGGGCAAAACTATTTGGGCGATAATGAAGCTCTTCCATCGCTCGGAGAACGGCCTCTCGTTTCTCTGGTGCTACCTGAGCAGTATCGTTAATCACGCGAGATACGGTTGATATCGACACATTTGCCAACTGAGAAACATCTTTAATTGTGGCCAAATTACTTACCCTCTTATCGTCTGCAAAGCAGAATTAAACTTGAAAAACGATCTGGGTAAAACTATACCAAGACAGAGCAAAACTTGATAGTGAAACCGCGCCACAGAGTGTAAACTATAGTTTAAATTTAGATATCCGTTGCTGCTTCATGCAATGAGTTTTTTTACTTGTTGCATCAACTAATTAAGTAAGTTAATTATGTCATTTATTAGTAAGTTACGTTGTGCCTTAACCTTGGGTCAAGGAGTGTTGGTCTCGCTTCCTGAGCCGACTGGCAAAGAAGATCCCATAGAGCTATTTGGGGAATGGTTTAAACAAGCCAAAAAATCAGGAATTGTACTGCCTGAGTCAATGACAGTTTCGTCGGTAGGCGCTGATGGTCGTCCTTCGGCTAGAGTCGTATTGTTAAAAGAATTTGACGCAGAGGGCTTTGTTTTTTACACCAATTATTCGAGTAGAAAAGGACAGGAGTTAGAGCTTCATCCTCTCGCTTGTTTAACCTTTCATTGGAATATTTTACAACGCCAAGTTCGCATTGAAGGGCGTGTTGAAAGAGTCAGTCAACAACAGTCCGAGCACTACTTCCATAGCCGCGGACGAGGCAGCCAAATTGGTGCTTGGGCCAGCCACCAAAGCCAAGTCATCGCAAACCGTAGTATTCTTGAAAAACAAGTCAGCAATTGCAAACAAGAGTTTGCAGATAAAGAGGTGCCACTGCCTGAGTTTTGGGGTGGCTACCGAGTCATTCCCGATACAATTGAGTTTTGGCAAGGTAAAGCCGATCGTCTGCATGACCGCTTCCGTTATAGTTGCGACGCCAAGGGCTGGAAAGCGGACCGCCTTAGCCCTTAGGCACACCATAGGAGTAACTTAACTCCTGTGGAGTAAGTAAAGATTGAAGCGGTTGCTTACGCCGATATTGATATACGACTTGATACGCCAATACGCTCTGTACGTAATGGCGTGTTTCTTTAAACGGAATCGACTCTATCCATACATCGGCAGGTACCTTGCCTGACTTGGCAAGCCAACGACTAACCCGTGTCGGGCCAGCATTATAAGCAGCGGCAGCCAAGATACGATTGCCTTGATAACGGTCAAGTAAACTGTCTAAATAGGCACTCCCCAAACGAATATTATCTTCCGGTTCAAATAGTTGACTTCGTGAACGATACTTAAAACCAATTTTTTTCGCGGTGTGTTTCGCAGTCGCTGGCATTAACTGCATCAAGCCACGTGCGCCAACCGAACTTTGTGCCAAAGGATACATCGCACTTTCTTGACGCGCTAAGGCGTACAATAAACTAGCTTCTACTTGGCGCTTATTCGCAAAATACTCAAACTCTTGAGCAAAACTCAAAGGAAAACGCATTTGCAGTTGATCCCATTGCTTTGCAATGATTGACGCCTGTACCGCCATGTCTTGCCAGTTATGACTAAGGGCCAGAGCCCCTAAATCTAACTGGCGCGATAACTTGGAGCGCCTTAATAAATGATCCCATTCGGAACGCGCCGAATAATACTCTTCTAGGGCCAATAGCTCTTTGACTTTGAGCACCACTGGATGCTGGTCGATTTGCTTAAGTTCAGCAGCGCTCATACGATGTTGCTGCTCTTGGAGTTGAAATGGCTTCTTTAAATATTGAGCAGCAAGAAAACCATGGTAACTTCGTTCTACGGAAAGTTTATCGAAGCTGGCCATAGCAAGCTCGGTTTGTCCCAAAGCAAGCATCGAGCGAGCCTGCCAGTAACGCCAACGCTCCTGCCGCTGAGTCGCTTCAGGTAATCGCGCTAACCATAGACTAATCTGCGCCCACTGTTGCTGCGCAATCGCTAAACGAACCCGCTGCTCAATACTATGGCTATCAGGATGTAAACGAAGCTGGCGGTCGGCCCACTTCAGCAAAACCGGAGTTGGCTGACCAATCACCTTGCGGACCAAACTTCGCTCACAGTTTAAATACAACTGATTTGACTGACTTAAGGGCTTCGCCCAACGCGTCAAATACCCCACCGCTGCAGCCAAATCACGCCTCGCCAACCTTTTTATTGCTAATAAGGCAATTTGCTGATGAGACCTCGATTGACTAATTTTAAGTTGTCCGGAGCTCAAAACAACAGCTGGCTGAGTATAGGCTTTCACCAATAACTTCACCTCTGGTTGATGTATTTTGGACTGAGATTTACCGAGATATTTTAATAAACTAATCTGCCGCGCTTGAAAAGCCAACAGCATCCGTTGCCAACGTAATTGATCGCTGATTTTAACCGCTTTTTGCCAATGGGTGAATAAAACGTCACAGGCCTTCGGTCTAGAACGACCGTGCAACCACAGTTTTTTGGCACCTTGCCATGCTTGAGGAGCATCTCCGGTTTTGTATAAGGCATAATAATAATGACATTGTAAGTCGATGCTATTCGGCAACTGAGGGTAAAATTCTAAATAACTTTGCCATTCTCCCCTTCTGGCAAGCTCTAACATAAAACGACGCTGCATCGCATTACTTAAATAAGACAATGAATTCGCGCCGATAAATTGTTCTACTTCGGCGCGACTAACAGTGCGGATCTGTCCTCGTAGCTGGTAATAACGTAGGTAATCAAACAAGGGGTAGTCTTTAAGTTGATTTAAAGATTGCTCTGCTTGTGTCCACTTCGCTGCGCGTTGCAATTGCCGCACGTCTTTATAGGCTTGCTGCTGCGGCGTTAATTGCCCTGCCTGAGCGAAGCCTAAGCCACTACAGAGCAGAAAAACACATAGTTGCCAAAACCACTGTGGCATAGTCTGTCACGCCTAATTGTTGCTACCATCAATCTTTAGATTAACGCAGCATCAATTAATCGGCGAGTATATTCTTGCTGAGGTTGGCAAAAAACTGCTTCAGTTGCGCCCTGCTCCACCACCTGCCCATATTGCATGACCATCACCCGATGACTTAGCGTACGAATAACCGCTAAGTCATGGCTAATAAATAAATAACTTAAATTGTATTTAAACTGTAACTGACGCAGCAATTCAAGCAATTGCTTTTGTACGGTTCGGTCGAGAGCAGATGTGGGTTCATCCAAAATTAGGACTTCTGGTTTCAGTACCAAAGCACGAGCCAAAGAAATACGTTGACGCTGCCCACCGGAAAATTCGTGAGGATAACGGTGCATCACATCTGGCGTGAGACCAACATCGAGCAACACTTCCGCAACGGCTTGCTTTAATTGCTGTTTGCTCAGGTCAAAATGCAAACTTAAACCTTCACCAATAATTTGCGCTACCGTCATTCGTGGACTCAAACTAGAGAACGGATCTTGAAAGACTATTTGCATAAAACGACGCAGCGGCTGCATCTGTTTAACACCATAAGCTTGAATGGCTTGCTGTTTGAAATAAATTTCACCTTGGCTGTCAATCAGACGCAGTACCGCCTGCGCTAAGGTACTTTTCCCTGAACCGCTTTCCCCAACAATACCTAAGGTTTCACCTCGCTTTAATTCAAAATCAACTAAGTTGACCGCTTTAATATGGTCGACGGTTCGCTGCCAAAAACCCTGTTTAATGGGAAACCATACCTTCAGTTGCGCAACCTTCAGTAAAGTTTCCGCCTGTGCATCACAGAGGCTTTGGCGAACCGGCTCAGAATCGAGCAAAGTTTTAGTATAGGCATGCTGAGGCGCCGCAAACAGCGCCGCGCAATCATTCACTTCAACCAGTTGGCCAGCTTGCATTACCGCCACACGATCGGCGTAACCACGGACCACATTTAAATCATGAGTGATCAGTAAAATCGCCATCCCTAGCTGTTGTTGCAACTGTTTAAGCAAATTTAAAATTTGCTGCTGAATAGTGACATCTAAGGCTGTTGTCGGCTCATCAGCGATTAACAGTTTTGGCTCGGTGGCCAGGGCCATTGCAATCATCACCCGCTGACGTTGCCCTCCCGACAATTGATGAGGAAAGCTAGCCAAACGTTTTTCCGGTTGTTCGATCCCCACTAAGTCGAGTAACTCTAAGACGCGCTGCTGCGCCTGCTGCTTATCCATACCACGATGAACATAGAGTACTTCACTAATTTGCTTCTCTACGCTATGCAAGGGGTTGAGCGAGGTTAAAGGTTCCTGAAAAATCATCGCAATTTGGTTACCTCGCAGCGCTTGCAGCGTCTTGCTTGGTTGATTTAACAAGGCTTGCTGCTGCAACCAAATTTGACCACTCACTTTGGCATTCCCGCCCAGTAAAGACAGAATCGACAAGGCGGTTACCGATTTGCCCGAGCCACTCTCACCGACCAGAGCTAAAGTTTCACCCTGCATCAACTCCAAGCTGACATCTTTAACCACTGGGTCAGGCAAACCAAAGCACACCGATAGCTGGTTAATTTCTAATAGTTTTTTCACAAGCCGCTACCTAAATACGCTTTCTGGGATCGAAGGCGTCACGCGCCGCTTCGCCAATAAACACCAACAAAATTAAAATAATCGACATCGATAGGAAAGCAGTAATACCGAGCCAAGGTGCCTGTAGGTTGTTTTTACCTTGGGCAACCATCTCTCCCAATGAAGGGGAACCTGGCGGTAAACCAAAACCTAGATAATCTAAACCAGTTAAGGCTGTCAGACCTCCAATGAAAATAAAAGGTAAAAATGTCAAAGTTGCAATCATCGCATTAGGTAAAATATGCCGTGCCATAATCGCTGGATCGCTTACCCCTAAGGCTCGAGCAGCTTTCACATATTCGAGGTTACGACCTCGAAGAAATTCAGCTCGAACCACGTCAACCAGACTCATCCAGCTAAATAACAATAAGATTGTAAGTAGCCACCAAAAACTCGGTTGAATGATGCTCGATAAAATAATGAGTAAAAACAACTGCGGCATCCCCGACCATATTTCGATAAAACGTTGACCCCAAAGGTCAACCCGCCCACCAAAATAACCTTGTATGGCGCCAACCGCGACGCCAATCACAGAGCTAGTAACTGCCAATACCAGCGCAAATAATACCGACAAGCGAAAACCGTAAAGTAAGCGAGCAAATACATCGCGTCCTTGATCGTCGGTGCCTAACCAGTTGTCAAATGTAGGGGGTGAGGGGGAAGGCACCGTCAAATTAAAATTAATGCTGTCGTAAGAAAACTTCACTGGAGGCCATAGCAACCATCCCCCTTGCTGCTCGATTAAACCTTGAATATAAGGATCGGAGTAATCCGCCTCAATATCTAAGTCTCCGCCAAACTGCAGCTCGCTATATTCGGTGATGATCGGCATCATCCACTGTTGCTGATAGGAAATCAGCAACGGTTTATCATTGGCAATAAACTCGGCAAACAAACTAATGAAGAACAGCAACAAAAATAAATAAAAACTCCAATAACCACGTCGATTCGCTTTAAATTGCAACCAACGGCGTTGGGTAATTGGGCTGGCCTTTACTCGCAGCCACTGCGCGACTAAGCCCATGGTTAACGCCTCCCCTCGAAATTAATCCGTGGATCAATCATGGTATAGGTCACATCGCTGATTAACTTGAGCAACAAAGCGATAAGGGTTGAGATATACAGAGTACCAAATACCACCGGGTAATCTCGATTAACTACCGACTCAAAACCCAACAGACCAAGACCATCTAAGGAGAAAATCACCTCTATCATGAAAGAACCCGTTAGAAAAATGCTAATCAAGGTCGCTGGTAAACTGGAAATCACCAACAACATCGCATTACGAAATACATGACCATACAACACGCGATTTTCGCTAAGCCCTTTGGCTCTTGCGGTTAATACATATTGCTTATTAATTTCATCAAGGAAGGAGTTTTTAGTCAACATGGTAAGAGTCGCAAAACTACTAATCACCATCGCGGTGACGGGCAAGGCCAGATGCCAAAAGTAATCGCCCACTTTAGCCAACCAGCTTAACTCCTGCCAATTAGCTGAGGTAAGCCCTCGCAGTGGAAACCAATCCCAATAACTGCCCCCTGCAAACAGTACGATCAACATAATCGCAAACAGGAAATTAGGTATAGCAAAACCAACCGTGACCACAGTTGAGCTCCACACATCGAAACGGCTACCGTGTTGCACCGCTTTACGGATCCCAAGCGGGATCGAAATCCCATAAACCAATAGCGAGGTCCACAAGCCTAAGGAGATCGACACCGGCATTTTTTCAATAATGAGGTCAACCACCGAACTATCCCGATAGAAACTATCCCCAAAATCAAACCGCAAGTAATTCCCCAACATATCAAAATAACGTTCATACAAGGGTTTATCAAAACCGTAGAGCTGTTCTAACTCCGCCACCAGTTCTGGGGGTAAACCTTGCGCGCCACGATATGAACTAGAACTTGCACCAGCGTTAGATTGGATAACTTCGCTATCGACCCCCGAATCTACCCGACGAGTCGCTGAAGTATCAATCCCTTGGATCTTGGCGATAGCTTGCTCAACCGGACCACCGGGGGCTGACTGGATGATCACAAAATTAAGCGTCATAATCCCCAATAAAGTAGGGATCATCAGTAACAGGCGTCGCAGAATATAACTAGTCATGGTCGTTTATTCGACCCACCAAGTATCCAAACCAGGCGAGAATTTGGGGTTACGTGTCGGTCGCTTTAACTTATCCCAGTAGGCGATACGCCAAGTATTAAGGTGCCACTGAGGGACCACATAATAAGACCACAACAAAACCCGATCGAGAGCGCGAGTGGCATCCACCAACGCGGCTCGACTATCAGCAGCAATCACTGCATCAACCAACTCATCAATCACCGAACTTTTCACCCCAATGTAATTGCGTGAACCAAAATGATCGGCAGCTGCACTGCCCCAGTAACCGCGCTGCTCATTACCCGGTGAAGAAGACTGTCCAAAACTACCCACTATCATATCAAAATCAAATTTCTGTACGCGGTTGATATATTGCGAAACATCCACCACCCGAACTTCAGTACTAATCCCAATTTTTTGTAAATTGCGTGTATAGGGCAAAACAATTCGCTCAAAATTCTTCTGATAAATCAAAATTTCGATATGCATTTGTTTACCATGAACATCCACTAACTTACCTTTGCTCAAAGTCCATCCTGCCTTTTTAAGCAAGGCTAAAGCTTCGCGCATTTGCGGGCGAATATTCCCATCGCCTCGGGTGCGTTCGAGCTGAAATGGCTGATTAAATACCTCAGGCGGAAGCTGCGCTTTAAATGGCGTCAGTAAGGCTAACTCGCCCCCTTTAGGTAACCCGGTTGCCGCCAATTCGGAGGCAGCAAAATAGCTCTCTGTACGGGTATAAGCACCATAAAATAACTGCTCGTTAGTCCATTCAAAATCAAACAATAAACCAATAGCCTTGCGCACGCCTCGCTGACTAAACACACTTCGCCGAGTATTAAAGACAAAACCCTGCATCCCCTGCGGATTTTCATTTCTCAGATTATCGGTATGAATTTTACCTTCTGCGAACAACGGACCGTTGTATGCGGTGGCCCAATCTTTGGCGCTGGTTTCTAAGCGAAAATCAATCCGTCCCGATTTAAAGGCTTCTAAAGCCACCGAAGAGTCACGATAATATTCATATGCGATGGTTTGAATATTATGACGACCGCGATTAATCGCTAAGTCTTTGCCCCAATAATCATCGACCAAGCGGTAGCTCACCGCACGCCCAATATCAAACTTATCCAACTGATAAGGCCCGGAACCCAAAGGGGGGGTTAAATCGGCTTTACTAAAGTCATGCTGCTGCCAATAATGCTTGGGTAACACTGGTAACTCACCAAGAATCAGCGGTAATTCGCGATTATTGCCATTAACAAAACTAAATTTCACACTCAGCGGCGACTCTGCCACCACATCTTTCACGCTGGCATAATAGGCCCGATAATGAGGCGCACCCTTTTCCATCAGTAAATGAAAGGTAAAGACCACATCTTCCGCGGTGACTGGGTGACCATCGTGAAAACGAGCTTGTGGGCGTAAATTAAAGCGTACCCAAGAGCGATCGGCTGGTAAATCGACGGTTTCGGCGAGCAGACCATAGCGAGAAAATGCTTCATCATCGTTAGAGACCATCAAGGTATCGTATATTTGACCAATCCCTGCGGCGGGATTTCCCTTCACAATAAAGGGATTGAAAGTATCAAAGGTTCCCAATGCATCGTAAGTGATACGCCCTTGTTTCGGAGCATCACTGTTCACATAAGGTAAATGAGAGAAATCAGCAGCTAAGGCTGGCTCGCCATGCATCACCAGCGCGTGAGAACGACTAAATTCCTCGGCGTGAGCAAAACCAATAAGCAAAATACAAAGTGCCGATAGCAGTCGTGTCATGATAAGCGCGTCCTCACAAATAAAAATAGAATGTTCAACTTAAGCAGAATCGGTTGAACTGTCCTGGTGAAATAGGCTCAAGTTCACCACAATACTCACTATAAAGGCCATGAATGCAACGAAAAACATCGTGACAAACTTAGCCTGTATAAAAATCCACCCCAGCTGGCAACAGACCCTATGGCTGTAGTTATAACCGACTAGAAACTAAAAGATAAAGAGCTTTTAAGCAAATTTACGCTGAAAACGTTGAATATATCGTTCCATCGCATCGGCAGGGATCGCTTTACTGGATAGAAAACCTTGATAAAAGGTGCAACCTTGTTGCTTCAGAAATTCTAATTGCTGACGCGTTTCCACGCCTTCAGCTGTCACCGTAAAACCAAGATGACGGGCAATTGCTAATACTGCATCAACGATCGCCATATCACGGCTATCACGAGGAATATCACGAATAAAGGAGCGGTCGATTTTCAGCTCATCCACAGGTAAGCGTTTCAGGTAACTTAATGAAGAATAGCCCGCGCCGAAATCATCGATAGCAAAACGCAGCCCTAATTCCTTTAGCTGTTCCATTCTACGAATCGTATCCTCGGCATGCCCGAGCACCACCGACTCGGTCACTTCCAAATTTAACATCGCATTATCGATATCATAACGCATCATCAAATCTTCAACTTTCTCAACAAATTCAGGATGATGGAATTGCTTGGCACTCACATTAACTGAAAGCTCTGGCAGCGTTAAGCCCATCGCTTGCCATTTAGCCATGTGTTTACAGCTTTGTTCAAGTACCCACATGCCAATATCGATTATCAAATCGGATTCTTCAGCGATGGGGATAAATTCGGTCGGCGACACCAAACTCTTCCCCAAAGGCTGCCAACGTACTAAGGCCTCCGCCCCAACTAACTCACCCGTAGCGACCATATGTTGTGGCTGGTAATAAACCAATAATTCTTCATTGGCTAAAGCGCTACGCAATGCATTGTGCATTTGCAAACGTTTATCCGCTTGCCGCTGCATACCATCTTCAAAAAAGATCACGGTACGTCGCCCCGCCGATTTCGCCTGATACATCGCTGTATCAGCTTGCTTGAGCAGATCCTCTGCTGTCTGCCCCTTTCCCGGAAATAAAGTAATCCCCACACTGGCACCAATATGCAACGATTGACCATCGAAGGGATAAGGTGCAGAGATGGTTTTAATAAGACGTTTTCCAACTAAGTGCGCTTGTTGTTCTGCATGAGGCGGACTTCCGCCGAGATCAGCCAGTAACAGGACAAACTCATCGCCACCTAAACGAGCCAATACATCGCCTTGGCGGATCAAACCTTGTAAACGTTGCGCGACCTGCTGTAATACCCAGTCGCCTGCGGCATGCCCTAAAGAATCATTAATATTTTTAAAATGATCTAAATCGATAAACAGCAAGGCTCCAATCACATGGCTCTTTTTAGCGCGGTTAAAACAACTGTCTAACTCTTCACGTAATTTTCGCCGATTTGGTAAACCCGTTAGCTCGTCAAAATAGGCTAAATGTTGAATTTGTTTTTCCGATGCAATATTGGCCGAGATATCTTGAATATTCACCACATAATGGCTCTGTCCCGTATCGGCATTCGTTACCGCGGTAATGGTCTCTGATTGAGTATAACTTTGACCATTTTTTCTCAAGCGCTCGACTTCACCTTTACGCCGAACGGAACCATCCACAGCGTCAATAAACACTGGGTTTGGACTACCAAAAACCTCCGTCAACTCGGCACCTAATACTTCCGATTGGCGATAACCAGTAATTTGCGAGAACGCGGTGTTAACTTTCACGATGCGATAGTCTGCATCGGTAATCAATAAGCCGTCATTACTTTCAAACGCCACCGCTGAGAGCGCCAACGCTTCGCTCTCTTGTAACAAAGAGCATTCGGTCCCAATCCGCTCCATAAATGGCAAACAGAGTTGTTTAACAAATTCCGAATCAAATTCTGAAGCCACAAAAGTTAGCGCTAAATAAGCCACCAGCTTTGCATCATCAACAATTTGTAATGCTAAAAAGCCTGAGGGCTTACGCGCTAGCTCGGAGGGAAGGAAGGCATAATCGGGATACTGCTCTGCTAAATCGCTTGAGAGAGTCATAGCCTGATATCGAATATCAGCCAATAACTGAGGCGTGACAGGGCTTAAGGTTCTAGAAAACAATTGACCATCACGACAATAAGCAATACAGGGTACATTCGCCAAACGAGAATCAAAACGGGCAACATAAACTTCGCAAGCACCACAGCGCTCTGCCAATTGACGAACCAATTCAGAAAAGAAATGTTGACTGGGCTGACGAGCTAATACAAGAGCGAGCTCAGATATTGAAACCGCTAACTCGGAAGGACCAGAAGATGAATTCAGCAAAGGTGTAGTATCTATGACGCCATCCATATCGATTAAAATTACAACGACTTTCTTTTTCGGTTACGAACTAAGCGTGACCGACGGGTTAACACCAACTGCTTGTTATCCCATCCAATGTGCCGAATTACCCAACAATATTCAAGCATTATTCAGCAATTTATAATACTTTTCACTAACAAGTCACAATCATACTCGAACAAATTCAAGCGCTAAAAAAATGTGACGAATGTCTGTTTTTTTATTTTTAAAGATCGTATGCTGAAAGTGAAATAATTACTAGATAGTCTTTGGGAGGCTTATGATTATTGATATTACCAGCAAAACAATCTCCATTACCCCAACCATTCGTGAGCATATTGCCACGCGCTTTGAAAAGTTAGAAAAAAACCAAATCCCATTAATCTCACCAAAAGTTATTATTATTAGCGATAACAAGAAGGTTAAGGTAGAAGCTAAAATTAACTTACCCAATGGACAACTATTTGCCAGTGATGAGCATCAGGACCTCATCACCGCCATCAATAATCTTGGACACAAGCTAGAGCGACAATTACATCGCTTCCAAGAGAAGCCAAATGCACATCGAGCGAGTCGCTCAGGAAAAGAATTCCTAAGAGAGCCTGCCGAGATTGATGATGGCGAGCCGAATAACGATGATGAAGAAGCCGCATAGGCTTTCGATAATACAGTAATACCAGGCATCAATTTGCTTGGTATTACTTGACTTTAAGATGATTGCTTTTTAGTCTGGTCGCATGAAAATATTTACAATCCGATTTTTGTTTGGTTTCTTTTTTACTCCACCCTTTTAGGGAGGCGGACGGAATTGGTGTAAAAACGAAAACACACAGATCCATAAAGCCTCCTACCGGGAGGCTTTTTTTTTACAGGGAATAATAAATGGCAGACTTAGAGCAGATCCGAACAAAAATCACCGAGCTCGACCAAAACTTATTAAGCTTATTGACTGAGCGTCGCCAACTCAGCGTTGAAGTGGCTAAAAGTAAAATTGAATCCCCAAAGGCGATTCGCGATCAAGAACGTGAACAACAACTACTGGTTAAACTGATCACCAAAGGGCGCGAACTTGGCCTTGATGCGCACTATGTCACCCAGCTTTATCACACCATCATCGAAGATTCGGTTCTATCACAGCAAGCATTTCTGCAAGGGATAACCAACCCCGATAAACTTGCACCAGCGGTACGTGTCGCCTTCCTGGGCAACAAAGGCTCATATAGCAATATCGCCACCCATCAATACTTCTCACGTTACAAAAAGCAAATTGTTGAATTTGGCTGTAGTGGTTTTCAGGATATTGTCGATACCGTCGAGTCTGGTCAAGCGGATTACGGCATGTTACCGATAGAGAACACCAGTTCTGGTAGTATTAACGAAGTTTATGATGTGCTGCAACACACGAGCCTCTCAATTGTTGGAGAACTATCGATTGCCATTGACCATTGTATTCTTGCAAACCCTGAGGCAAAGTTAGAACAGGTAACCACCTTGTATGCGCATCCCCAACCCTACCAGCAATGCAGTCTATACCTGCGAACACTGCCCGGAACCCGAGTTGATTTTGTCGATAGTTCCTCTAAAGCGATGGAAATGGTCGCCGCCAGTGATGATCTGAGTATCGGCGCGATCGGCAGTAAACTTGGTGGAGAGATGTATGGTCTGCGAGCCTTCAAAACAGATATTGCCAATCAACAACAAAACTATACTCGTTTTATCGTCGTTTCACGCAAGCCGATTGAAGTTGCAGATCAAGTTCCTGCTCGCACGACCTTTATTATGTCAACAGCCCAACAGCCAGGTTCACTGGTTGAAGCCTTGCTGGTATTGCGTGAGCACAGCATTAATATGAGTAAGTTAGAATCTCGCCCGGTACAAGGTAATCCATGGGAAGAAATGTTTTATGTCGATGTATCGGCCAACGTTAATTCCCCACAAATGCAAGCGGCTCTTGCAGAGTTAACCCGCCTAACCCGCTATATTAAGGTGTTAGGCTGTTATCCCAGCGAAAATGTTGATCCAACCCAGATCCCGCTGGCGATACTCGCTCACCAACAAAACTCAGGAACAGAAACACCGAGCTTAATTAAAACCATTCAGGCTGATGGCGCGCTTTCGAGTCGCAGTCATAAACAAGTGAATACCGTGGTACGAGTCGGTGATGTGAAAATAGGAGGGGGAGACTTTATTACTTTTGCTGGCCCCGGAGCAGTTGAGTCGGAGCAACAAATCATCAACTGTGCAGCAACGGTAAAAGAAACAGGAGCCGCTATTCTCGCCGCAGGTTGCTTTAAACCACGCAGTTCACCCTATAGCTTTCAGGGACTAGGAGAAGAAGGTTTAAATTATCTCAATACCGCAGGCAAAAAATATCGGCTCCCCATCATGACGGAAGTGAGTTACGTCGACCAAGTTGCCGCCCTTGCCGCCAAATCAGATATTTTGCATGTTCGTTCACGCCATATGAAAAACTTCCATTTGCTGAAGGAATTAGGCAAGTCGACTCGTCCAATTGTGTTGGAACGTAACAATATGTGCTCCCTAGAGGAATGGTTACATGCTGCTGACTATATTCTAGCGCAGGGCAATCAACAGGTGATTCTGTGTGAAGCCGGCGTTCGAACGCTAGAAGGCAAAACCAAGACCACCCTCGATTTAGGCGCCATCAGCCTGTTACGCGAAAAAACTCACTTACCCATCGTGGTCAATCCAGGAGAAGTAGTAGAGAACATCGAGTCTATCGCCCCCTTGGCCAAGGCCGCAAAATTACTTGGTGCAGACGGAGTAATTTTATGTACTCACCCGGCCCCTAGTGAAGCGAGTGTTGATACCGATAAATCACTGGATTTTAATCAATTCAAACAACTTATGGCGGAGCTTTATTAAACACTTCGCTGGTCATTTGTCTTGCTTCAATCAAGCCAGCGCTAAGGCGCTGGCTAATTCAACTCCCCTTCCCAAAGACCAACCTCGCCCTTAGTTGACCCGTTATTTTCCTTCCTATCACCCATTTAGGTGATGCGTGAAAATGGCCTCTTTTATATCTTGAGGTCGCCAAATCTATCACTTTGGCAGATCAACTCATAAAGGGACAATCATGAAAAAACTACATCCTTTAGCCTTAGCAGTTGGGATGGCGATAAGCTTAAGTGGCTGCGGCGGAGGTGAAGATAAACCACCAATTGGCCAGTTAACACTCGAAGCGACCGCCATCGACGGCTATCTACAAAACGCTTCAGTTTGGCTGGATATCAATGGCGATTATATATGGAACAATCGAGAACCAATTGCGACATCAGGAGAAGGCGGCAAAGCGATTCTCATTGTTAGCGACTACCCCGATTACGCAAAATACCCAATTGTAGTCAAGGCAATTGCAGGACAAACTATCGACGAAGACGCGCCAGAGCAAACCATTAGTTTTAGTTATCTCATGGCTGCTCCGGCAGGACAAACCAAGATATCGCCGCTCTCAACCTTAGTGCATCTCGCAATGCAAAATGATAGCGAATTAAGCGTAGAACAAGCCAAGCAGGCAATTGCGAATGACTTGCATATTGATCCTGAAAGTATCCTCGGTGACTTTATCAGTCAACAAAACAGTGAAACAGCACGCTATGCGCAACTACTCGTTGAAGCGCAATTAATGCCGATTGATAGCCTGTCGGCGGGTGCGGCCAGTCAAATCGTCGAAAGCTATCAACAAAATAAACAATTGCTTGCAAGCGTCACTGAAGAGGAAACCATCATCATTAACAACGGTGAACTGGCAAAGGTGATTGACGACGACGATGACGATAACGATGGCGTATTAGATAAACAAGATCGTTATCCGAATAATGCCAATGAAACAAGCGATAGTGACAACGATGGCATCGGCGATAATGCTGATAAATTCCCCAACAATGCCAGTGAAACCCAAGATTCAGACAACGATGGTGTCGGTGACAACCATGATAATTGTAAAAATGTCGCCAATAGCCAGCAGACCGATAGCAACGACAACGGCATAGGGGATGCTTGTGAGCCCAAGCCAGCCGCAACTTTTGATAAGGCCGTATTTGACCAAGCTACATGGCAATAATTTAAAAATATCTAAAGGACCAGATAATGAAAAAGTTTAATAATTCACTCTCAATGCTCACCTGCTACATCGTACTAAGCACTGGAATAGCTGTCGCCGATACAAGCCCCACAACTTTAACCACGTTTAAAGCAGGAGAGACCATTAAAGCCAATGAGATGAACGGCAATTTTAGCTACCTAGAGCGCTTGGCAAACTCAAGTACCACCCCAAACAATCAGGCCATTACGCTCGATATTGACTGTGCTAGCAATGCCGATGCGCTCAACGATTACTTTGCCAACCCTGGCTCGGAGCGTTTTGTGAGTTTAACGCTAACAGGAACCTGCGGCGGTGATGGCAATGCTGAACTTGTGATCAGTCGTGACAACATTAAAATCACTGGTGGTAGCATTGATAGCTTAATCAAAGTCGTTGGTAAGCAGGATGTGAATATCATCGGCACCAGCATTTTAGGCAACACCGATAGTAATCGTGCAGCCTTCATCGATGCAGGAAGCGCCGTCTATTTTGAAAATAACACTTACCCTGCGGGCAGTGAATTACTGGCGACAGGAACGTCATCGATCGTATATAACGATGATGTCGACGGTTTAAAGTTTGTTGCAACTTTATCATCTCGTTTATTCTTTTTTTCTCCCGAAGGTAAAGCGCAACTGATCCTACTTGATACCGCAAGCAGCATGGAATATACCAATTTAAGCAGTGCTGAATTAACCGCAAGTAACGCATCTGGATTCAAGCACCTTGGCGAAGGTTCCTTGCTGGTTGATAACTTGCGAATACGCACCAATGCAGGCGGTACCGTATATAATGCCAGCATGGCAAACGAGTTAGACCTATTTAATAATGGTGGTCTATTAATCGAAGGCGATCTAAGAGCGGACACAGTTTATATCGGTAGCTCTTCCTCTTTGGGCGGAAACACAATGACTGCCAACAATATCGAATTGGAAGGTAATGCCTCGATCGACGTAGATGCTATCGGTACACTCAATGACCCCGTTGCAGAACTCACGCTTCGCTCAGGCTCTAGCCTATGGACCAAGCAAGTCTACGCAGACAAAGTAGAACTTCAATCTGCGAAAGTCGATGCCGCCAATTTCACCATAAACAGTGCTTTGTTTGTACGTAACGCTAGCGTCATTTCAAATGAAAGCTTTGTACTTGGTAGCACCGCGAGCAACAATAGTGACTTCGGCGGATTTAGCTATTTTGAACTTGCCTACCCGATTGATGCTATGTGTAACAATTTTAACCGCTATGCCAATGTAGATGGCTGGTCATACGCCAGCAATAAAGGCTTTCCCAACGATTGTCCAAATATGAACTAAATCATGGTCAATTGATCTAGATGCTAACTTTTTACAGTTAGCATCTAATTTTGCTTTATCTTTGTCGTCGGTCTAGTTAACGTGATTTTCATTTCCTTAGACGAAAGCATCGAATGAAAGGGTATTATGCACAACACGGAGCCACTATCTGAACACCTTATCGCTAAGATTTATGATACCTCACTAAACCCTGCATTATGGCCTGAATTATTAGAACAAATTGTTGAACTACTGCCCCGATTATCATCTCAACAGCAAGTCAGCGAGCAGACAATGCTGAGTATGGGGGCTGGACAACTGCACACGATAAGCCCCATCTCACCAACTGCGTCATTCGAACACTTAGTCGACCACTTACAACGCAGTGCTCAAATTTGCCAACAACTAACCAAAGAACAAGATCAACAAGCCTTACAGCAACAACTATTTGAGCAACTTCCCTTACCCGCTTTGCTTTTATCCGCAGCGGGTGAAGTATTGCAACTCAATCAACAAGCGCGACATGCCTTAGAAAAAACCACCGCAATAAATTTATACAATAATCGTCTGCAATTAGCCGAACACCATCTTCAGCGACAATTCAATCAAGCGATTGAGCAGCTATCCGCCGCCAACCCTCAACACCACTCATTAACTCTGCAACTCCGTGAAAGTTTCCAAGCGCAACCGATTAGCTTAAACCTCTCAAGAGTCATGGATAGATGGCAACAGACTGGACAAGTACTGGCATTAATCGCCTGCGCGGAAGCACAGGTGGAGCTTGATCTTGAAGGTTTTGCTTTAAGCTACAACATCAGTCCTGCGGAATTACGAATTGTGGCACTACTGCTTGAAGAACGCACTCTGCATCAAATTGCCGAAAAAAATAAAGTCTCAATCAATACCGTACGCAGCCAATTGAAAGCTATTTTTGCGAAAACTGGCTGCCATAGGCAAAGCGAACTGATCAAACTTGCGCTTACAAGTAGCGCCACCAACAAAACATCAGTATCCACTGTCACCAGTTTATTACAACAGCAACACCTGAACGCGCCTTGTTATCACCATCAACTGAAACTCGGCGAACGCCAGCTTGGCTATAGCGATATTGGTCGAAGCAGTGACCTGCCGCTTATCATGTTCCATCCGAGCACGGGTTCAAGGCTGCAACAACACCCCAATAAAAACTTGATATATGAGCAAGGGCTGCGATTAATCACTGCTGATCGCGCTGGGTTTGGCCTCACAACAGCAAGCGATAAACCTTGCTTGGAGCAATCGGCCCAAGACGCTCTACAACTCGCGGACCGATTAGAACTGGAAAAGTTTTGCGTCGCGGGGTTCTGCGGCGGCGGACCATTTGCTTTAGCTCTCACAGCACTGGCCCCTGAACGTATCATTCACACAACATTGATTAGTAGCGTGACGCCTTATCAACCAATCAAACTACTACATGGGGTAAAAACCAGTAATAAACTATTGGCTTATATCGCACTCAATGCCCCCAGTATTATCCACCCACTATTTACATTTATTGCGCGTAATGTAATGGACAATCCTGAACGTTACTTCGATCAAGTTTACCAATTTTTATGTGAAAGTGATGCCAATGCCCTTTCAGAGCCAGAGCTGATGAATAACTTTTTATTAGCTTTTCGAGAAGCGATGCGCCAAGGACCGACTGCATTTTCTCATGAACTTACTTTATTAAGTCAAGACTGGTCAATCGACTTTTCAGCCTTAGAAACCCCCATCAGCATGTGGCATGGTAGCCAAGACCAGCACGTCCCTGCTCAACTCGCTCGTTTATTGTGTAACGCGCTACCCAATACCAAACTATATGAATTGAAACCACATGGTCATCTGCTGATTTATCATTGCTGGGACAAAATACTCAAGCATATAAAAGAAAGCCACCACATGGCTGAGCAATGCGTCGTGTAGATAGTTCACCTAACGGTCTGCTAGGACAGATTCATTGCGACGTGACACGCCCCTGAATTTGCCTCTGCTATACATCTAGGTCGCACCTATATTTAACAAAAGCATCCGCTAAAAAGCAAAAACCCAGCAAGGCGCTGGGTTTTAGTCTCAAGGGTCACGACTAAAAACGACCGGGGCCTCTGCCACCGCCGAAGCCGCCCATCCCACCTGGAGGCATCATCCCTTTCATTTGGCCCATCATTTTACGCATGCCACCTTTACCCGACATCTTCTTCATCATTTTCTGCATTTGAGTAAACTGTTTTAATAACTTGTTTACATCTTGAATTTGAGTCCCAGAACCAGCAGCGATTCGACGCTTACGCGAGCCCTTAATGATCTCCGGTTGCTTACGCTCACCCGGTGTCATCGAGTTAATGATAGCTTCCATTTGATTGGTCAACTTATCATTCATTTGATCTTTCACGTTAGCGGGGACTTGTCCCATACCGGGCAACTTATCCAGCATGCCCATCATGCCGCCCATATTCTTCATTTGAACCAACTGCTCGCGGAAGTCTTCTAGATCAAACCCCTTACCCTTTTGTACTTTTTTGGCAAGTTTTTGCGCTTGATCTTTATCAACCTTACGCTCAACTTCTTCAATCAACGATAAAACATCACCCATCCCTAAAATACGTGACGCAATACGATCTGGATGGAAGGGTTCTAGAGCGTCGGTTTTTTCACCAACCCCCATAAATTTAATCGGCTTACCAGTGATATGACGAATCGACAGCGCCGCGCCACCACGCGCATCACCATCGGTCTTGGTTAAGATCACACCGGTAAGCGGCAATGCTTGATTAAAGGCTTGAGCCGTATTTGCAGCATCTTGGCCGGTCATCGCATCCACCACAAATAAGGTTTCGACTGGGTCAACCGCTTGATGCAAGGCCTTAATTTCGTCCATCATGTCTTCATCAACATGTAAACGACCAGCGGTATCGACGATTAATACGTCAGCAAACTGTTTTCTCGCTTCTACAATGGCTGCGTTGACAATATCCACCGGGTTTTGTTTTTCGTGACTCGGGTAGAAAATTGCGTCCACTTCTGTGGCGAGGGTTTCTAACTGTTTGATCGCCGCCGGACGATAAACGTCGGCACTGACCACCATCACTTTTTTCTTTTCACGTTCTTTCAGATACTTAGCAAGTTTGGCGACACTGGTGGTTTTACCCGCCCCTTGTAAACCCGCCATCATCACCACGGCTGGCGGTTGTACCGCCAAATTGAGGCTTTCGTTAGAATCCCCCATCGCCGCTTCAAGCTCTTGCTGTACGATTTTAACAAATACCTGGCCTGGGCTAAGGCTCTTGTTAACTTCTTGACCTAAGGCACGTTCTTTTACTTTTTTTACAAACTCACGAACCACAGGTAAAGCAACGTCGGCTTCCAATAAAGCCATCCGAACTTCGCGTAGCGTATCTTTGATATTGTCTTCGGTTAAACGGCCACGGCCACTAATATTTTTTAAGGTTTTCGAGAGTCGATCAGATAAGTTTTCAAACATGCTTTTTCCTGTTGATCATATAACGAGCATCGTTCAGCGCTGGCATTATACCCTAGGGCCTGTTTATCTTTCGAGATTATTTTTGCAGCTGTTTATCGGATCTTGCGAAAAGGTGGAGCCTACACCGCTGAGCCAGTCGACAAAAGCAAGCAATAGCGCGTCGAAAATGGTGAGAAATGCCGCATGGAGGCTTCAACCCAAAGCTTTCAATTAAATTTTTCTCGCTTTAAGGAGAACCTATCACCATGATTTAACGCCGTTTCTCACCGAAAAACACCAATCACCAAAGATCAATGGTTAGCAAGCAACATTTTCTAAACGCTAATTCTAGCTCTGATTGGATAGGCCGAGTATACTGATTTCAAACAATTAGTTAGTTAGCTTTAAATCATGAATGTATTGGTACTCCCTACCACCATATTTTATCTATTAGCATCCTATGTATGCATTTCTGGGCTGCTGAATAAACAGGCTGGCGCCAATAAGTGGCTGTGGCTAAGTGCCGCCTGTGGCATGGCTCTGCATGGCATATGGGAATTTCAGCATTTATTTTTAGCCCAAGGCCAAGACCTTAGTCTATTCAATGTCGCAGCCTTAGTGAGCCTATTAATGTCCTTGAGTGTCACCGTACTGGCGAAGCCCTTTAAACTTTGGTTTATCCTTCCAGTTGCTTACCTATTTTCGATTATCAGCATATTTTTAGCGGTATTAATTCCAAGTGATTATATTCTTCATCTAGAGCTAAAACCGCAGGTGCTGATCCATATTTGCGTCGCGCTTGCAACATTCACGGTGTTAATGATTGCCAGCCTTTATGCCCTGCAAATGGCCTACCTAGATTGGACGTTGAAGCGGCATAAGCCTGGCGCAATCCACCCTGCGTTACCTTCATTAATGAGAATTGAGAAACAACTATTTACTCTAATTCGACTAGGTTTTGTATTACTCAGTATCTCGCTACTCAGCGGCTTCATTTTCTTAAATCAGTTTTTTGCCCATGGGCAGGCTCATAAGGCACTGTTTAGCCTATTGGCCTGGATAATTTACGCTAGTTTATTATGGGGACAACATTATCGGGGATGGCGAGGTAAAACAGTGGTTGTGATGACTGTCAGTGGCTCAATCTTGCTCACTCTCGCCTATTTTGGCTCACGCTTTGTTAAAGAAATCATCATCGGCTCATAAACATCACTTGACAGCCCTTAAACTCAACATATAAATTAGTCCCTTATATTTACCAAGGATTTTCCTGTTTGAACGACATCTCAACGAGTAGCTTATTAATACTGCTCGTGTTCCTCATAGTTTGTTCTGCTTTTTTCTCTAGCTCCGAAACTGGCATGATGTCGCTTAATCGATATCGGCTTCGGCACTTAGTCAATACCAAACATAAAGCGGCAAAACGGGTCGACAAGCTATTACAGCGTCCTGATCGGCTGATCGGTTTGATCCTTATTGGCAATAACTTAGTTAATATTTTGGCATCAGCAATTGCCACCATTATTGGCTTACGCCTATTCGGCGATGTCGGTGTAGCGATCGCAACACTGGCACTAACCTTCGCCATTTTGATTTTTGCTGAAGTCACACCAAAAACCATGGCGGCACTCTACCCTGAACGGATTGCCTTTCCAGCCTCACTGTTACTTCGCCCACTCATGAAATTGCTATTCCCTGTGATTTGGGCCACCAATGCAGTGACGAATGGAATATTACGCCTGTTGGGTGTGAATCCGAATAGCAAGGGCGATGAGGCTTTAAATCCTGATGAATTACGCACCGTAGTCGATGAAGCGGGGACGATGATCCCGAAACGCCACCAAGACATGCTACTCAGTATTCTCGATCTAGAAAAAGTCACCGTTGATGACATTATGATCCCCCGCAACGAAATTGCAGCGATCGACATCAATGACGATTGGGATAGCATTCTTCGGCAACTCACTCAAAGTACGCATACTAAAATCTTGCTATTTCGCGACTCTATCGATGACTCGGTTGGTTTTGTCCACTCTAGGGATGCGCTGAGGCTGCTATCTCGTGAACAATTTGATAAGACCTCAATGTTACGCGCGGCCAAGGAAATTTATTTCATCCCAGAAGGCACCCCACTTAATGTACAGTTATTAAAGTTTCAACGCCGCAAAGAGCGGATTGGGCTAATTGTTGATGAGTATGGTGATATTCAAGGCTTGGTGACGCTTGAAGATATTCTGGAAGAAATTGTGGGTGACTTTACCACGAGCATGGCACCAGCCCCCAGCGATGAAATTCATCCACAAATTGATGGAAGCTACTTAATTGAAGGTACGGTTAACATTCGCGACCTCAATAAAGAAATGGCGTGGTCTTTTCCTATTGATGGTCCTAAAACCTTAAATGGTTTGATCATCGAATATTTAGAAGATATCCCTGAAGCCAACCTATGCTTGAGACTGAGTGGCTATCCCATAGAAATTGTTGAAATTGAAAATAATACGGTGAGCCTAGCGCGAGTTATGCCTGCTTTTTATAACAAACCCAAATCAAATTAAAGCAACTAAAAAGCCAGCATTTTGCTGGCTTTTTAGTTTTACAAGCGCCTATTGATACCAATCTAACTCATTAGCTATTCATTCTTACGGGTCTAACCGCTAACTGCGTGATGTATTTTGGAATTAAAACCACGAGTTACTTCACTTCATAGCTTGTTATTAGCAAATTTATTCTGCGCAATAAGTTGATCATATAATGAATCTGATTTGGTATTAAAGGGTTCCCAAAATATCGTTAGATAAGGCTAATTGTTCGTTTTTATTCACACTAATACCACGTTCAATGATCTGACTCGCGATAGCTTTGGCTTCATCCAAAGAGTGCATAGTATAAGTTCCACATTGATACTCATTTAGCTCAGGAATATCATTTTGGTTTTTCACCGCCAATACATCATGCATCGAAGCTAACCAAGCTTCAGCCACCTGCTGCTCGGAAGGGCTTCCAATCAAACTCATATAAAAACCAGTACGACAGCCCATAGGAGAAATGTCGATAATTTCAACCTGCTCAGAATTCAAATGCTCACGCATGAAGCCTGCATACAGGTGCTCTAGCGTGTGGATACCACGCTCTGACAATATCTCTTCATTAGGCACACAATAGCGAAGGTCAAAAACGGTAATCGTATCATTGCTAGGGGTCGCCATGGTTTTGGCGACTCGAACCGCAGGTGCATGCATACGGGTATGATCAACAGTAAAACTATCTAATAAAGGCATGATTATCTCTCTCGGATATACTCAGCTAAGCGGAGTTTAATTTATAGGGTATTCAAGCAAAAAATAGCCGCCATAGCCAGCTACTATCTAGATCTTCTTTACATTTACTATATTGTGCGGCATAACGCTTAGACCGTTGGTCAACCCGATTGGCAACCTTGACGAGCCACTGCTTTTGTTTATAAGAGCCCCGTTTATATCCCCCCCAACCTTCATGGTAGTTAAGATATTGATTGCGAGCATCCCACTTGGAAACACCATTAATTTTATGAGTCTTATAAGTAAACCAGCCCATAAAATCGATGGCATCATCAAAATTACTTCGCGAAGACCATGAGTTACCCGTTTCTCTAACATAGTCTTCCCAAGTCATGGTCTTTGCTTGGCTATAACCATAGGCCGAACTCGCACGACCCACCGGAATAAAGCCAAACCAGTACTCCATTGGTGGTCGAGCATTGTGTTTAAAGCTCGACTCTTGGTACATCATTGCCAAAGGAACATGGACCGGCGTTCCCCACTTCTTATTCATTTTTTTGGCCGACTGATACCAATCACTTTTTTCCTCAAAAATACTACATATATTTTCGGGATCTCTCGGCGGAGCACTACTACACCCCGCCAGCATTGCCAACCCAAGCGAGGCTAATAAACAGCGAGTCATCGGTGTCAAATTTACAGTTCTATTGATTCGCATTTTCAAAATACTTTATTAAAAATTGGTCAAAATACATATCATCCGCTGCTTCTATCGACTGCTGCTCGATAAAACTCCGCTCAGCCATGGCCGCAAAATCTTTTTCTTGCCAGTTAGTCGGTTGATGATTCAGCATCTGTTGACGATATTCTGCCGCCCATCGCAAGCCCAAATGACTATTATCTGCAGCTTGTGTGGTTAGCAAGCGTAAAAAATATGCTGAATAGCTATTATCGTCGCTCACATCTTGAATAGCTTCTGCTAAAGCCATCGCAAAATCAGGCCGACTACGCTTGATATCGAGTAGCTCGGCAGCTTGTTTCATATAAGAAAACAGTTCTTCAATATGCTGCGGCAATGGCTGCTGTTTACCTGCAATGTTGAGCTCAAGAGAAGGGTTACGCCCTTGAATAGCGACTTGGTTAAAGTTGTCTCGACAAGCTTGTAATTCGGCATGACTCATCGCCGGTGAGTCCATTAAGGTACAAGCTAATAACAAACAATCAATCACCCTCACTTGTGCTTCGGTGACACCAACCGCACTGTAGGGATTGACATCTAAAGCGCGAATTTCAATGTATTCAATACCGTCTGTTGCCAACGCTTGTGAAGGAGTTTGACCCGGTTTAGCCACTCTTTTAGCTCGGATCGGAGCATATAGCTCATTCTCAATTTGTAAGATATTCGCATTCAGCTGACGATATTCACCGTCGACCTTTACCCCTATATCAGCAAAGCCATCAGAATGAGTACTCACAGCTTCCCGAACACTATGCACGTATTCCTCAACGCTATTATAGTTAATCTCTAACTGGTTTTGATCCGCGCTGGTATAACCCAAATCACTCAAACGTAAGGAGGTTGCATAGGGAAGGTACAAAGTACCTTTCCCCATGTGCTGAAAGTCTAACTGACTTTCAGCTGCATTCATGAAGGAACCACAAAGAGCTGGAGATGCACCATACAAATACGCAACCATCCAGCCAAAACGGTAGAAATTGCGGATTAATCCCATATAACGTTGCGAGATAAACGCCGATAAATCTTGGCTATCCCCTTCAACTTTTTGCAAAGCTTGCCAAAAACTCGAAGGCAACGAAAAGTTATAATGAACCCCCGAGATCACCTGCATCGCACTCCCATAACGATGACGTAATCCCTGTCGATAAACATGCTTCATTTTGCCGATATTTGACTGACCATAGTCAGCCAAAATGATATCTTGCTCATTCCCAATATAACAAGGCATGCTAAGCGGCCATAGACACTGTCCATCGAGTTTTTTTAATGCTTGATGATGTATATCAGTTAAACGCGATAACAACTGCTCTACACTATCAGAAACTGGGGTAATAAATTCCAGCAAGTTTTCAGCATAATCGGTGGTAATCAAAGGGTGAGTTAAAGCCGCACCAAGTTCCTTTGGATGACCATTGCTAGCCAACTTACCTTGCTCACCTATTCGCAAAGCTTCTCGCTCGATACCACGTTGAATACCCTGAACGCCGGTATCCGCCATTGCTGCGCTTAATTGCGCAAGCCGTCTAGAAAACTGTTGAGTCAAATTCAAACTCACTATTTGTTAAAGCGCTTGGTGCAGCAAAGCATAACGAGCTTAGCATCCTTTTACCACCCTAAGCGCGGGTCCATTTACAATGCAAGTTGTTGAACAGGCATACCTAATTTGTTTAACTGTGGCAACAACTGTTGCTTGTCACCCACCACAACGATGATCATCTGTTGTGGTGATAAATATTTTGACGCGAACTTTTTCAAGGTCTCACGACTAATTGTCGCGGCAATCTGATTCTGCTGGGCAACAAAGCTGGGATCCAGTTGATGTACCTGCATCTGCATCAAAAATGACGCTTTTTGGGAAGGCGTTGCGTAAGCCAGCGCTTCTTGTTGAGACACCGCACTACGCATGTAGGCGAGTTCTTTATCTGTCGGCCCGGTGGTTGAGTAATGTTCCAGCTCGGCAAGTAATTCTTTAATTGCATCAGCGCTTGCATCTTGACGAACATCGGTAGAAATCACAAAACTACCGCCGTCTTCAAAACCAGAGAAGCCACTGCTTACCCCATAGGTGTAGCCCTTATCTTCGCGCAAATTCATATTGATCCGGCTGTTAAAATTGCCACCAAAGTTAAAATTCATTAAGTTGGCTTTGAAGTACTCACCCGTTGCATCATAGGGCATCGCCAAACGACCAATACGGATTACCGATTGCACCGCACCAGGCTTATCAATCAAATAAATCGTCGGCTTACTGACTGATTCGGTAATGCGAAGATGACCACTAGGACTTGCTTGACCACGCCATTTCTGTTGCAAGGGCTGTAAGGCTTGCTCCATTTGAGCTTGCCCCAAGTTACTCACCACAACCAATTGACTTCCCATCGGCTGGTAATGACGCTGCCAAAATTGCTTCACATCCTCGAGACTAAGCGCGCTAACACTCTGCCTCGTCCCGGCACTGGATGTTGCAAGCCGGCTGCTTTCACCAAAAATCAGGCCCTGACTCGCAATACTCGCCAACCAACTAGGTCGGTTATAATTCTGCTCAATGCTTTGCAAATGACGGGCTTTCTCGCGTGCAAACTCTTGCTCATCGAAGGCCGGCGTTAACAAACGTTGCTGTAAGATATCCAGCACTTGAGGCAGGGTTTCGGTCAGTGAACTCAAACTGATACTTTGACTATACAAACCAGAACCAAAACTAATTGAGGCCCCCAACTCATCTAATTGGTCTGCTAACTCTGCGGCGCTATGGCCTTGAGTGCTTTGCATTAACATTCTTGCGGTTAACTTGGCCAATCCCTCTTGACCAGGCGCTTCGGCGAGACTACCTCCGGGTAAGCGAAACTGTAAGGTGACCGTTGGTGTTGCTTGCGCAGAGGTGCCTAATAGCTGTAAACCATTACGGAGCTGACCGTGCCACAAGGGTGGCAATTTTACCGTTAGCGCCGGTCCCGCACTGGGTTCAATACTTCGGTCAAAACTATCGACGACTTTAGCCTGCTTCAATTGCTGTTCATCGATATGTTGATACACAGGCAGTTGGCGCGCTTTTGGCTGATAATTATCAGGCCCAGCCAATAACTGTCTTTGGCCCTTAGGAACCACACTCATCACGACCCGCGGTTTATCCAAAATATACTGCTGATATGCCTGTTGCACTTGTTGATCATCGACATGCTCAAATTGTTCTAGTACTTTGCTCACATAAAGCGGTTGGCCAAAAAAAGTTTCACCATAAGCCAATTGACTGACCACATCAGAGACGCTTTCTAAGCTATAAATAGTAGAAGCCTTGAGTGAACCGCGAACTCTTTGTAAGTCAGCCGCATCCATCCCACGCGCAGCGACTTTACTAATGGCTCGGTCAACTTCTTGCTCTAGCTGAGCTAAGCTCAGACCCGCCTGCGGATTAGCCCGAACAGCGATCGACAAGGTACAAGCCATTTCTCGACAATAATGAGAACTATATGCCGATAGTGCTTTACCGCTTTCAACCAATGATTGATACAGTAATGAACTTTTTCCACCGCCTAATATCTCAGAAAACATATCCAAGGCGACTTCGTCTTTTGCTCCCGCGAACACCGTTGGGTAGCTGATGTAGAGTAAAGGGATATGCACCCGATCTTCTAAAGAAATATAACGAGTCTCACTCAATTGAGCCGGCCGCGGTTTAATTTTAGGAACTTCTGGTCCGGTCGGGATCGTCGCAAAGTACTTATTAACCCAAGTCAGCGTTTGTTCAATGTTGATGTCACCACCAATACTAAGCACCGCGTTATTCGGACCATACCAACGTAAGAAAAAGGCTTTAAGATCGTTTACATCCACTCGATTTAAATCTTCGATATAACCAATTGGCTGCCAAGAATATGGATGATCTCGAGGATACAAGGCTTCATCGACCCGCTCCGACAATAAACCATAAGGCGCATTATCAACCCGTTGAGCGCGCTCATTTTTAACCGTAGCACGCTGGATTTCGAATTTCTTTTGACTGACCGCATCAAGTAAAAATCCCATCCGGTCGGCTTCCAACCACAACACTTTTTCAAGTTGATTCGCCGGCACGGTTTCATAATAATTAGTACGGTCTTTGGTGGTCGATCCATTCATCGTACCACCAGCCTCATTGATGATCCGAAAGTGTTCCTGATCTCCGACGTGTTTTGAGCCTTGGAACATCATGTGTTCAAAAAAATGAGCAAATCCTGATTTCCCGACCACTTCGCGATTCGAACCGACATGATAAGTCACATCAACATGTGCTAAAGGCGCGGAATCATCTTGATATAAAATGACGGTTAGACCGTTTGCCAAACGATATTTTTTATAGGCAATCTGGAGTGCTCCGTCACTTGCTGGCGAAGCTTCAACTAAGGTCACACCTGCTGGCAACGTTGGCAACTGTTGCGTGTCAAACTGCGAGCATCCAACAACTAAGTAAAGAATGCTAAAAACACTCAACCATCTAAGCACTATTGTTTCCTCATTTATAACAATTTAAATCGACGCGAGTGACGCGCCGAAGGCTAATATCAAACCGTAGCGAGCCGTTTTACCAATCAACATCGCGATCGCGCACTGCCAGACCGACAACTTAGCGGCCCCAGCCAATAAACACAAAAGATCACCCACCAGCGGCACCCAGCTCAACAGTAAGCTCCAAGGGCCGTATTTATTCAACCAGAATTTAACCTTCGCTTGCCGAGCTAAATTCGGAGGGCCAACCAAACGCTGTTTGAGAGAAGCCATTAAGCCCCACCCCATAGCGAAACTGAATAAGCTACCCAAGGTGTTGCCAACACTCGCCACAACTAGCAGACTTAACCAACGCTGTGGATATTGTAACAACAATGTACTAAACACCAGTTCCGAGCTTCCTGGCAGCAAAGTCGCCGAACTAAAAGCGCTAAAAAACAGTAAACTTAACAAAATAATGACCGAGCAGCGACCGACTTTTTTTGGACGCCCCTGCAATTTCGTGGACAACACTGACTAGAGCTCTCGCCGCTTTCAGCAAGCAGAGCACTTAAGCAGGCGATGAAAACAGTACTTTCTGCAAGCAACACCAATGCTATTGAGCCAACTTAGAGTGAGGCTGTAACTGTTTCAAGCCTTGCAAGACGAGATCTGCGACAACTTTTGCACCTTCGGGTTGAAAATGAGTATTGTCACTCTTACCCTCTGGGTATGCTTGGTAAATCCCTGCAGGAAGATTCATAAAATAGTGTTCCGTGACATAATCACGCCCCTGCTGTGAAAAATATTTAGCCGAAGAGCTCGTCAAATCAATCAAATCTACCTGGAGTTGTTTCGCGACTTCTTTCATTGCTGCGGGATATGCTCCATGAGCACTCCCTAAAACTGCACCAGACCAAGGATAGTTACGGGTCACTGGGGTAACAAGAATTGGGACAGCCTGCTTTTGACGAGTTTGCGCAACAAATAAACGCAAAAACTGCTGATAACCCTGAATATTGACATAGCGCTCTGGCTTTTCAAGCGCAGCATCATTGTGACCAAATTGAATCAATACCAAATCATTCGGCTGCAAGGCATGGTATACAGCTTCCCAACGGCCTTCTTCAAAAAAAGTTCGACTACTGCGCCCCCCCTTGGCGCGATCATCTACCAGCGCTAGTTCACCAGAAATCAGCGCAATATCCGCCAAATTGTCTTTGGTCAACAAAGGTTGAAGAACTTGTCCCCAACCCGTTAAAGGATAACGATGACTCATATAAGCTGACTCGAGAGAATAGTCAGTCATCGTTGAGTCACCAACTAAATAAATCGTAATACTTGGCATACCCTGCTCTTTACTGCGTGCTGAAAAACTAAGGGAGAGTAACATCGCGAGTAATATAGTGATGGTCTTATTCATAATCGTGGACTCTCTGGACAACTTGATAACCGCATTTACTCAAGTGTAAGATGCTGATCAAAGTACTTATTTGGCCACAGTGGTCGGACATCAACAACATCCATAGAGGCCGCCTTCGCCGCCATGATGCCAGCGTCAGCATCTTCAAACACCAAACAGCGCTGAGGCTCAACATTCATTAACTTCGCGCACAACAAGAAAGTATCCGGCGCGGGTTTATGAGCATCGACCAAATCAGCGCCAACAATGGCAACTAATTGCTCAGCGATGCCTAATTTATTGAGCAAGAACTCCGCTTCCTGCTGAGAAGCACCAGTGCCCACAGACATCGGTTTTTTGCCCTGAAAGTGATTAAATACAGTCAATAAAGGCGTCGCCTGTATTTCTGCATGAACTAAGTGCTGATAGTGCTGATTTTTCGCTTCTACCACCGCATCCACTTTAATCCGTGTCATATTGGCCTGCGCTAGTAAATTTTCTACAGTTTGTTCCGCTGGCATACCACTCATCGCCAACATTTGCTGCGCGGTGTAAGGAATCGCAAAATGCTTTAATACTCGCTCCCAAGCAGCTTGATGCTGTTGCAACGAATCGATTAAAGTCCCATCCATATCAAAAATAAAAGCGTCATAATCTTGGTATTGTTGGATATTCATTGTCTACTCGAAATTATCTAGAACTAAACAGCAGCCCTTTCAGCCGATCATCATACCAACAAGCCTTCATAAAATAGACAAAAATAATTTATAAATACCGCCGTACAGCTAAGGCAAACAACAAATCGCTAGCCAGTAGATGCCCACAGAAAGAGTCAACTGAAAAACACACAGTCGCTTTCCACGGGGATAAATTTAAAATGCCCAATGCAGAATCCTTGTCTTAAGCCCTGGTCACCTAAATTTCAAAGTCTTATCTGGGGTTAAGCAGCATGCTGTAAAACCAACACGCGAGAAGCGTCTCGAAAATAACACGAAACTAGGTTGAGTTTATATTTTTAGGTTAAACTAACATTATTCAAACAGTTAAGAGTAATAATGGAAAAACTATGGTGCGTTTCTTCTTAGTTCCTTTGCTACTTACAATACTGTGGACGTTATTTTTGTTCCACTACGGTCTAAGTTTTAAACAAGGTCGAAAAGGATATTATTGGATCATCGCAATCAGCAGCCTACTCATTGGCTTTTTCGGCGTCATGATGTGGTTAACACGTTAAGCATAAAAAAAGCTTGCCTAAGCAAGCTTTTTTTAGATGGTTAGAGTTATTAGCCTCCAACTAAGGATAGTAATACTCCGGCGGCAACTGCGCTACCCAATACTCCGGCAACGTTCGGTCCCATCGCATGCATTAATAAGAAGTTATGAGGATTAGCCTCTAAACCGACCTTATTGGCGACTCGGGCCGCCATTGGCACTGCCGATACACCAGCTGCCCCAATCAATGGGTTAATATTTCCCCCGCTGACACGATTCATCACTTTCGCCATCAACACCCCTGAAGCGGTACCAATAGCAAATGCGATCGCCCCAAGCCCCAAAATCCCTAAGGTTTCAACCGTTAAGAACTTGTCAGCTGACAACTTAGAACCAACGGCCAAACCAAGGAAAATGGTTACAATATTAATCAGTTCGTTTTGTGCAGTTTTGCTTAAACGATCAACCACGCCACTCTCACGCATTAAATTCCCCAGACAAAACATCCCAACCAAGGGCGTTGCCGCTGGTAAAAACAGAATCGTTAAGCCAAGCACTGCGATTGGAAAAATTATTTTCTCCCGCATGCTAACTGGGCGTAATTGTTCCATTTGAATTTCACGTTCTTGTTTAGTCGTCAACGCGCGCATAATAGGCGGTTGAATAATCGGAACCAAGGCCATGTAAGAATAAGCAGCTACCGCAATCGCGCCCAATAAATCAGGCGCCAATTTAGAAGCTAAAAAGATAGCCGTAGGTCCGTCGGCACCACCAATAATGGCAATCGCAGATGCGTCGGCAAGCGTAAAATTAAAACCAGGCACCCAGTTTAAGGCTATCGCGCCAAATAAAGTCGCAAAAATCCCGAATTGAGCGGCGGCACCTAATAACAACATTTTGGGATTAGCAATTAATGCCCCAAAATCCGTTAAAGCCCCCACCCCCATAAAGATCAATAAAGGGAAAACGCCAGTTTCGATCCCCACATGATAAATGTAATACAGTAAACCACCCTCTTCAGTAAAACCTGCGTTAGGAATGTTTGCTAATACTGCACCAAAGCCAATGGGTAATAACAATAAGGGTTCAAATTTACGGACAATCGCCAAATATAGCAGTAATAAACCCACTGCCATCATGACCACCTGACCAAGCTCAAAATTGGCGATACCCGTTTCGAGCCAAAGCTTCATTAATCCTTCCACTGTCACTCCTTTATGCGATGCTAAGCAGGATTTCGCCTACCGCTACCGCATCACCTTCTTTAACTAGAACCTCTGCAACCACCCCGGTTTTAGCGGAACGAATTTCGGTTTCCATTTTCATTGCTTCCATGATCAACAATACGTCACCTTCCTGAACTTGCACCCCAGGTTTGGCCAAGACTTTAAAAATATTTCCAGCTAATGGTGCCGGCAGTGCTTCACCGCCAGTTGAGACCGCCACAGGGCTTGCAGGCGCAGAAGAACTTACTGCCGCCACTCCATCAATGGAGCCTTCAGGACCGACATCAACAGTGTAAAGCTGCCCATCGACCCGTACCGAATAAGTCTCGACAGAACCTTGCTTAACAGCAACCGCGGGCGCGGGCTTAACGTCATCGGCGCTAGGCATCGGCTCAAAAGCGGATGCATCGCCACGATTCTCCAGAAATTTCAAGCCGATTTGTGGGAATAAAGCATAAGTTAAAGCGTCGTCAATCACCGCATCTGCCAGCTTAAAGCCTTTGTCTGCTGAATGTTGTTTTATTTCAGACTCTAAACGTTCCATTTCAGCTTCGAGTAAATCAGCTGGACGACAAGTAATGGCTTGTTCGCCATCAAGCACTCGTTTTTGTAGTTCACTATTGAGTTCGCCGGGAGCTTTACCGTAATGACCAGTTAAAATACCAGCCGTCTCTTTGGTAATGGTTTTATAGCGCTCCCCGGTAAGCACATTAATCACCGCTTGCGTGCCCACAATTTGTGAGGTTGGCGTGACTAGCGGGATATAACCTAAATCTTTACGAACTTTAGGGATCTCTGCCAGTACTTGGTCCATTTTATCGGCCGCACCCTGCTCTTTCAGTTGGCCTTCCATGTTCGTCAGCATCCCACCAGGCACTTGCGCAATCAGGATCCGAGAATCAACCCCCTTCAAACTGCCCTCAAACTTCGCATACTTCTTACGAACTTCACGGAAGTAAGCGGCAATGGCTTCCAATTTCGTCAGATCTAAACCAGTGTCACGCTCAGTCCCTTCTAGCATCGCCACGATGGTTTCTGTTGGGCTATGTCCATAGGTACAGCTCATCGAAGAAATGGCAGTATCAATAATATCCACTCCGGCTTCAATGGCCTTCATATGAGTCGGTAGACTTAAACCCGTGGTCGCATGACAATGCAAAGCTATCTCTACGTCAGTATCGGCTTTCAGACGTTTAATTAATGCCTCAGCTTCATAAGGCTTAAGTAGGCCAGACATATCCTTAATTGCAATCGAATGACAACCAAGGTCTTCCAAGCGCTTCGCCAAATCAACCCAGTTTTCGATAGAGTGAATCGGACTAGTGGTGTAAGAAATCGTTCCTTGGGCATGCGCCCCACAATCAAGCGCCGCTTTTACCGCCGTTTGAAAGTTACGAGGATCGTTCATCGCATCGAAGATACGAAAAACATCCATCCCATTTTTAACTGCGCGCTCTACAAAACGTTCGACCACATCGTCAGCATAATGCCGGTAACCCAATAAATTTTGTCCCCGTAGCAACATCTGTTGCTTGGTATTTGGCATGGCTTTTTTCAGTTCTCGCAGACGCTCCCATGGATCTTCACCCAGATAACGAATACAAGCATCGAAGGTCGCCCCACCCCATGTCTCCAGAGACCAATAACCAATTTGGTCTAATTGCTCAGCAATGGGCAACATATCTTCAATACGAAGACGGGTTGCTAGCAATGATTGGTGCGCATCACGTAGCACAACATCGGTTAAAGCAAGTGGTTTAGACATTGCGTTAAATCCCCTTTAGTTATTGAGCCTTCCGGTACTGTTGAACCGCTGCAGAGATCGCAGCAACAACGGCGGTATTATTGGCTTGTTTAGTCGAAGTAGAAGACGAGTGACTAGGCTTGGTTGGTTCGATCAATGGCGGAGCTAATTTGGCAAGACCTAAAACGGCTAAAATAAGCAACGATAGGAAAGCAAACACGGCGACCATCCCGATCCCCATAAGTGTGGCTGCTTCCAACAACAGCTCGGTCATATCTATCATATTATTAATCCACATCCTTTAAGATTGCCGTAAGAATTACATGCAAACTGACAAAAATCAAACTGGAATTTGAATAAATATTCAAAATATTAGTATTGTTAATTTTATTTTATCAATAGGAAAATTCATAATCTAGTGACGGCGAAACCTGACAAGGCTAAATAAGCTATATATTAACAAGCTGTTAACATTCATCGCGATACAGATTATTGTCCGATTTATAAGCTAATTTACCAGCTTAGCTAAACTAAAAGAAGCCTGCAGGATCACAACAGTTACAAAATGAAGCTGAATAAGAGATGAATACCAATTTCAACTAGAGATCCTAACTTCGTAAGATAAAAATGTCCCCTATAAACCATCAAATTATTCACAAGCAGGTATCACTAAAGGCTAAAAAAATACCCTGATTTAAAAACCTTAGCGCGCTATCAATGATAGCTATGAAGCCAGCTTCGACAAATTAATATCAAATAATAGTGAGGGACTTGGCTTTTAAGCAAAGCGCAACAAAAATGAATCAACTCATTGAAGAGGCCGCCGTCTGCGCGCAGATTCAAAGCTATCGATCAACCAATAACAATTCTAAATATCGATGTCATTCATCGAATGTCGATGATGATTAGCTGAGCGCAAATACAATATTTGTAAGAGCATAAGCGCATCGAAACCGCTTTAGAGCAGTAAACAAAAGAGAAGTCATAGAAAGGAGATGGCGCGCGTGGAAGGATTCGAACCTCCGACCGCCTGGTTCGTAGCCAGGTACTCTATCCAGCTGAGCTACACGCGCACAGATAACACTTGAATAAAAAACTCACATTAATGGTGAGCCTCTTAAAGAATGGCGCGCGTGGAAGGATTCGAACCTCCGACCGCCTGGTTCGTAGCCAGGTACTCTATCCAGCTGAGCTACACGCGCGTTGAAATCGATGGCGGTGAGGGAGGGATTCGAACCCTCGATAGGGCTACAAACCCTATACTCCCTTAGCAGGGGAGCGCCTTCGGCCACTCGGCCACCTCACCACGATTTCACTCCAACAAAATCAGCATAACACTGATTTTAAGAAGAATGGCGCGCGTGGAAGGATTCGAACCTCCGACCGCCTGGTTCGTAGCCAGGTACTCTATCCAGCTGAGCTACACGCGCGCAAAAACACTGCAATATAAGAATGATCACTCATTCTATTGTAAATAATGGCGCGCGTGGAAGGATTCGAACCTCCGACCGCCTGGTTCGTAGCCAGGTACTCTATCCAGCTGAGCTACACGCGCACAGAAACACTTGAATAAAAAAAGCTCACATGAACTATGAGCTTTTAAAATAATGGCGCGCGTGGAAGGATTCGAACCTCCGACCGCCTGGTTCGTAGCCAGGTACTCTATCCAGCTGAGCTACACGCGCACAAAAAAACTGTTTATATAAAAACGACCGAAATCATTCTACTTTAAATATGGCGCGCGTGGAAGGATTCGAACCTCCGACCGCCTGGTTCGTAGCCAGGTACTCTATCCAGCTGAGCTACACGCGCGTTGAAATCGATGGCGGTGAGGGAGGGATTCGAACCCTCGATAGGGCTACAAACCCTATACTCCCTTAGCAGGGGAGCGCCTTCGGCCACTCGGCCACCTCACCGCGATTTCGGATGCAGATATTACTGCTTCCAAAAATATAGTCAAACCTTTTTTGCCAGTTTTCTTTTGTTCGTACAGCTTTCGAACAGTTCGCTGTATTTTTGATAGATATACGTCCAAAAATGCAGCGAGCACAATTCTTTCTGAACCAGCAAGCGAACCGAAGAACACCGCATAAACAACACATCAGGCGATATATCTTGCTGCACTGTTTTCAATCAAATGGTCAAACCAAAGCCCCCGAGAACATCAGATGACACAATAAACTTCAAAACATCATTTACCAAACCCGACAAAGCCGATCGAAGTGAAATCGATTGATGACGATGTGAGCATTACTCATACGCATTTAAATAGCTAAATCGCTAAAAACTAACCAAATACAAATCGCAAATAACGGTGCTTCAATGAGGTAGGTGTTCAAAGTAAGCAAAGGCTGATATCAATGTCTGTGCTTTGCGCTTACTTTAGATAAGCCACAGCAAGCAAATGTCACCGATAACATGATGCATCAACGAAGCCGTGACCAATCACCAGCGACTTGAGGTTCAACTTAAAAGCATTTTTGGAAGTAAACCAAATGGCATACCTTGCGACATCAATGATGGTTCATGAAAAATCAATCAAATGAAGATGAGACATGTTAAACAACAAACAGTTAAAGCTTTTAGGCGCCGACTGAAGGTCTACCTCAACGGCTTGGTTAGAGGGCGCTGCAGTCCCAAAAACACAAAAGGAAGCCTAAGCTTCCTTTTGTAAATTTGAGCACCAACGCGTGCTTATGCGCTGGCATTTTTCTCGGCTTGAATGCGCATATAAATTTCTTCACGGTGAACCGAAACTTCTTTCGGTGCATTAACACCGATACGTACTTGGTTTCCTTTCACACCCAATACGGTCACAGTCACTTCATCCCCAATCATCAAGGTTTCGCCTACACGACGAGTCAAAATTAGCATTTATATCTCCTTAAATTCGATTTCTTATTCTTTAGCGACTTAACAGACTATTATTTTCAATTATTCAGCCTATAGACTAGCCTGTTTAAGTCGCAGAGTCATTATTATTGGTCGAGCTTGTAGGCGCTATGCAACGCACGCACGCCCAGTTCCAAATATTTTTCATCAACCACTACCGATACTTTGATTTCAGAAGTTGAAATAAGTTGCATATTTATTCCTTCTGCACCAAAAGTCTCAAACATAGTTTTAGCGACACCGGGGTGGTTCATCATGCCAACGCCAACAATAGATATTTTTGCTAAAGAATCTTTACCTTGGACTGCTCGGGCACCCAATTTTTCGCAAGTTTGCTCTAGTAAGACTTTGGCGCGTTTATAATCATTACGATGTACCGTAAAAGTAAAGTCAGCTGTACCATCGCCCATTGAGTTTTGAATAATCATATCCACATCAATGTTCGCTTCCCCAATCGGAGTCAAAATTGCCGCTGCCACCGCAGGTTTATCTGGCACACCCAAAATCGTTAAGCTCGCTTCATCCCGATTAAAGGCAATACCAGAAATGACCGGTGATTCCATTTTATTTCCCTCATAGCTAATTAGAGTGCCATTACCTTCTGCAAAACTGGATAATACTCGCAGTGGCACATTATATTTCCCGGCAAATTCCACTGCACGAATTTGCAGAACCTTCGCTCCCAAGCTAGCCATTTCAAGCATTTCTTCAAAAGTAATACTCTCTAAACGGCGCGCCTTAGGCTCAACCCGCGGATCAGTGGTGTATACACCATCCACATCGGTGTAGATCTGGCACTCATCGGCCTTCAGCGCGGCTGCAATGGCAACAGCAGTGGTGTCTGAACCACCACGACCAAGCGTAGTAATATAGTTATCTGGGCTACGCCCCTGAAACCCAGCAATCACCACAACTTTATTCTTCGTTAAGTGAGCCTTGATGTTTTGATCGTCAATGCTAGTAATACGCGCTTTACCATGCGCATTATCAGTATGCATTTGGATCTGATCTCCCGTCATCGAAATCGCATCACAGCCCTTCTTCTGTAAAGCAATACTCAACAAGGCTATTGTCACCTGCTCACCAGTTGATACCAGAACATCCTTTTCACGCTCACTGGCGTTTTCATCGATTTGATTCGCTAAGCCCAACAAGCGATTGGTTTCACCAGACATCGCTGAAAGCACCACAACTAAATCGTCACCCGCTTGTTTATGCTTAATCACTCGGTCAGCCACGGCTTCGATACGCTCTATCGTACCCACCGATGTACCGCCATATTTTTGAACAATTAGTGCCACTTGCTTTCCTTCTTTCTTAACACTGAATGTTGATATGTTTAAAGCTTTTCGCCTAGCCACTGTTTCACTTGTGCCAGCGCATTTGCTATACCATCGGGATTATTACCACCAGCTTGTGCCATATCAGGTCGACCGCCGCCTTTACCGCCAACGCATTGGGCTGCAATATTAACCATTTCACCCGCTTTAACACGGCTTGTTAAATCTTTAGTGACGCCAGCAATTAGACTGACTTTACCGTCGCTTACCGTGCCCAAGAGTACCACGCCACTTTCCAATTTAACTTTCAACTCGTCTACGATGCTGCGCAAGGCTTTGCCTTCAACACCATCGAGGAAGGCAATTAATACTTTCACACCGTTAATCGTTTGTACTTGATCTGCCACATCGTTACTGGCGACACTGGCCAATTTGTCTTTCAATTGGGAGATTTCTTTTTCCAACATCTTGTTTCGGTCAACCAGCTGCATCACTTTTTCACCGATGGTGAATTGATCACCTTTGACCAAGTTAGCTGCCGTTTGAACTTCTTCGGTTAATCGATGGATCAGATCAATCGCAAATTGCCCGGTAACGGCTTCGATACGACGGACGCCAGCTGCAATCCCTGATTCGCTAGTCACTTTGAAAAAGCCAATATCACCAGTATGATTTACATGGGTACCACCACAAAGCTCTGTAGAGAAGTCACCCATGCTCACCACCCGCACGTCATCATCATATTTTTCACCAAATAGCGCCATTGCACCGGCTTGTTTGGCTTCTTCCAAGTTCATCACCTTGGTGAGTACTGGTAGGTTACGGCGAATTTGTTGATTGACTAAATGTTCGATCTGACTAATCGACTTCATCGAAATCGCTTCAAAATGAGAGAAATCAAAGCGTAAACGTTGCGCTTCAACTAACGAACCTTTTTGCGATACATGCTCGCCAAGTGTTTGTCGTAAAGCTGCATGTAATAAATGAGTCACCGAGTGATTAAGTGCCGTGTTCCAGCGGCGACGTGAATCTACTTTGGCCCTTAGTTGCTGCTGGGCAAGACTAGCCCCTTGAACATATCCCTTATGTAGAAAGGCTTTTCCTAACTTAATGGTGTCTTCAACGACAAAGCTACCGCCGTCAAATTGAAGCTCACCAGCATCCCCAGCCTGACCGCCAGATTCAGCATAAAATGGCGTTTTATCAAGCACTAAAATGCCATGATCACCATTCTCTAACACCGACTGTTCCTCACCTTCTTTAAACATTGCAACAATGTTTACCTCGGCTTCTAGATGTTGATAACCTAAAAACTCGGTTTCGGCGTTAATTTGCAGATTATCGTTGTAGTCCGTATCGAAATGACTCGCTTTTTTAGCGCGTTCTCGTTGCGCTTGCATTGCTGCGGTAAACTCAGCCTCATCGACACTAAGCTCACGCTCTCGAGCGATATCGGCAGTTAAGTCCGCAGGGAATCCATAGGTATCATAGAGTTTAAAAACTAACTCACCCGGGATAACGGAGCCCTCTAAGCCCTGAAGCGCCTCATCTAAAATCATTAAGCCGCGATCTAAAGTCTTAGCAAATTGCTCTTCTTCTTGACGTAAGACTCGCTCAATAACAGGCTGCTGCTTGGCCAATTCTGGGTATGCATCCCCCATTTCGGTAATTAAGGCCGCTAACAGTTGATAAAAGAAACCTTCTTGCGCACCAAGCTTATTCCCGTGACGCACAGCTCGACGAATAATTCGACGCAATACATAGCCGCGGCCTTCATTAGCGGGCATAACACCGTCGGCAATCAAGAACCCACATGCTCGAATATGATCAGCAATGACCCGTAACGATTTATTTTCTAAATCATTGGTACCGATGATTTTTGCAGCTGCTGCAATCAAGTTTTGGAAAATATCAATTTCGTAGTTGGAGTGGACCCCTTGTAAAATCGCAGAGATCCGCTCAAGGCCCATGCCGGTATCAACGGATGGGTTTGGTAAAGGCTCCATATGCCCGTTAGCTTGGCGGTTAAACTGCATGAATACGACGTTCCATATCTCGATGAAACGATCTCCATCTTCTTCAGGGGATCCCGGAGGGCCACCCCAAATATGCTCGCCATGATCATAGAAAATTTCGGTACAAGGACCACAGGGTCCTGTGTCACCCATTTGCCAAAAGTTATCAGACTCAAACTTTTTCTCTGGTGACTTGTCACCAATACGAATAATCCGATCTTGTGGTACACCGATTTTATCGGCCCATATATTAAAAGCTTCATCATCCGAGTGATAAACCGTCACCAACAACTTTTCTTTAGGTAACTTAACCACTTCGGTTAAAAACTCCCATGCGTAAGCAATTGCATCTTCTTTGAAGTAATCACCAAAACTGAAGTTGCCTAGCATTTCGAAAAAAGTGTGGTGACGTGCAGTATAGCCAACATTTTCTAAATCATTGTGCTTACCGCCCGCCCGAACACAACGCTGTGAGGTTGTCGCTCGGGTATAACTACGCTTGTCAATTCCGAGAAATACATCTTTAAATTGATTCATACCCGCGTTAGTAAATAGTAAGGTTGGGTCGTCATGTGGCACTAACGAACCACTTGCCACAACTTGGTGATTTTTGCTGTTAAAGAAGCTTAAAAACGCTTCTCTTACTTCAGCTGAAGTCATCTTCATGAAACTCTTTCCTGGGGGTTTGTAGCAACTCGACTTAGTGGTAAAGCTAGTATTACTCGTCGACAAGCGCTGAAAAAAATGAAACTCAAATTAATCGCGACAATATAGCACGCAGACCTTTATAGGCAAAGTGTTCGACACTTATTGCTGCTGCTCGCTAAACAAAAGATTGATCAGTTCAAAATCGAAGCCACGACGATATAGGTAAGCGCTGCATTTTTGCTGTAAAAGTCGTTCGGAGGGGAAGCCTTGACTGAATTTACGTGCAAACAGCTGCTGAAGGGCTTGATACCAATCCCATTCAGGAAGCGCTAACACTTCTGTGACAATCGCCTTATCGATTCCTTTACTGAGCAAGTATTGATAGAGGTAATTACGTCCATAACCTTTAGCAAGGCGGGAGCGAGTTAATTGCATCGCATAATTAATATCATCCAACCAAGCATTCTGCTCAGCATAGTCAATGGCGTCAGCGATATCCGAGGGTGAATAACCCTTTTGTTGCAGTTTTTGCGATAATTGACGGCGACTATAGGCGCGTCGAGAAAGTAAATTGATGGCTGAGTTTAAAGCGCTACGCTGGTTCATCATTAATAAAAAGGAGCCTTACGGCTCCTCTAGATTGGCTTACGCTTCGCTATCGACTGGCAAGTCTTCAACGTTTACCGGCTCTTCCGCAACCACGGGATTAAGAAGGTTATTACGAATGGTCAATTCAATTTCTTGAGCGATTTCTGGATGCTCTTTTAAGTAATTTGAGGCATTCGCCTTACCTTGACCAATTTTTTTACCTTTATAAGAGAACCAAGCACCAGCTTTATCAACTAGTTTTTCAGCCACTCCAAGGTCAATTAATTCACCGTAGCGATTAAAACCTTCACCATACAAAATCTGAAACTCGGCCTGCTTGAACGGAGCCGCTATTTTATTTTTAACAACTTTAACGCGCGTTTCGTTACCAACAATTTCATCACCGCTTTTCACTGCACCGATACGACGAATATCTAAACGAACCGAAGCATAAAACTTCAAGGCATTACCACCCGAAGTGGTTTCAGGGTTACCAAACATCACGCCAATCTTCATCCGGATTTGGTTGATAAAGATACACATACAGTTGGTTTGTTTCAAAGTACCCGTTAACTTACGTAAAGCTTGAGACATTAAGCGTGCTTGCAAGCCAACGTGGCTATCACCCATATCGCCTTCAATTTCGGCTTTTGGTGTCAGTGCGGCCACTGAGTCAATCACTATCATATCAACCGCGCCAGAACGGGCCAACATATCAGTGATTTCTAAGGCTTGCTCACCCGTATCAGGTTGAGAGATAAGTAGCTCATCAACATCGACGCCTAACTTTTTAGCATAGATAGGATCCAGAGCATGCTCAGCATCGACAAAAGCACAAACCTTACCGGCTTTTTGCGCCTGCGCAATGGCTTCTAGTGTTAAGGTTGTTTTACCAGAACTTTCAGGGCCATAGATCTCAATCACCCGGCCCATAGGTAAGCCACCAGCGCCTAAAGCGATATCCAAAGATAACGAACCGGTAGAAACCGTTTCAATATCCATAGTACGGTTATCGCCAAGTTTCATAATTGAACCTTTGCCAAATTGTTTTTCAATTTGACCTAAGGCCGCAGCCAGTGCCTTTTGTTTATTTTGATCCATATCGCCCTCATCAGGTGCTTTAAACAATCTTATTGTCCAGTAGTATACTGTTTATTCATACAGCATCAAGTTTATTCCACTATAAATTAGTAAAAGAGTTTTGCCTAATCCAGCCACAACTTTTATCCTTGCAGCTTCATTTAGCCAGTTCACTATGCAGTTCGATGACCGAAATGACCGATATCAATCTAGAAAAACATACACCGATGATGCGCCAATACCTTAGCTTAAAGGCACAGCACCCCGAAATTTTACTATTTTATCGGATGGGTGACTTCTATGAATTGTTCTATGAAGATGCCAAGCGTGCTTCTGAATTGATGGATATTTCCTTAACCAAACGAGGACAATCTGCGGGCAACCCAATACCAATGGCCGGGATCCCCTATCATGCCGTAGAAACGTACTTATCCCGTCTGGTGCAACTCGGTGAATCGGTCGCGATATGCGAACAGATCGGCGACCCGGCAACCAGTAAAGGTCCAGTAGAACGTAAAGTGGTTCGCATCATCACACCAGGCACAGTCAGCGATGAGGCTTTATTAGAAGAAAAGCAAGAAAACCTATTGGTAAGCGTTGTAAATCAACAGCTGCAGATTGGACTCGCCTATTTAGATATTGCCAGCGGCCGGTTTGTGATTAATCAATTCAGCGGTGAACAACAGCTTCAAGCTGAGTTGCAAAGACTTAAGCCCTCTGAGCTACTATACCCCGATAACTTTGAGTTTGTAGAGATCTTACAAGCGAATAAAGGCCTACGTCGGCGCGGAGAGTGGGAGTACGATCTTGCCAGCGCACAAAAAATATTAAACCTACAATTTGGTACCCGTCACCTAGATGGTTTTGGCGTTAGTGAATACCCATTAGCGATAGCTGCCGCAGGTTGCTTAATGCAATATGTTCAAGATACACAACGCACCGCCTTACCGCATATCAATACGATCATCATCGAAAAGCAAAATCAATTTATTCAACTCGATGCTGCTAGTCGTAAGAACCTTGAACTCACCCGTAATTTGTCTGGCGGGCAAGAGCACACCCTCAGCGCAGTATTAGACCGCAGCGCAACCGCAATGGGGAGTCGGCTGCTAAATCGTTGGCTGCATCAGCCCTTAAGAGATCAGGCTCAAGTCCGTGTGCGTCAAGATTGCATCGCCGAATTAATCCAAGCAGATTTATACGGACAACTACAAACTCAGCTCAAAGCAATTGGAGATATTGAGCGAATTTTAGCGCGTTTGGCGCTGCGCTCAGCGAGGCCTCGAGATCTGGCCAGACTTCGCAATGCATTTAATATCTTGCCCGAATTACAAAGCAACTTACAACAAACTGTCGCTTTAGCACCATTGGCTAAAGACATTGCTGATTTTCCAGAACTACTGGAACTATTACAGCGAGCGCTGATCGATAATCCGCCAGTGTTAATTCGTGACGGTGGGGTAATAGCCGCAGGCTATAATCAGGAGCTTGATGAATGGCGAGATCTAAGTGACGGCGCCAATGACTACCTTCGTCAAATTGAACAACGAGAGCGAGAGCAAACCGGGATTGCCAACTTAAAAATCGGTTATAACCGAGTACACGGCTTCTATATTGAAGTCAGTCGCCTATATGCAGACCAAGTACCGGAGCACTATATTCGTCGTCAAACTTTGAAGAATATGGAGCGTTACATTATTGCCGAACTCAAAGAGCATGAAGAAAAAGTACTCTCCAGCCAAGGCAAAGCACTTGCTCTTGAAAAACAATTATATGACCAATTATTAGATCTACTGCTACCAAAAATCAGTGAATTACAGCGTAGTGCCCAAGCTTTGGCACAGTTGGATGTTCTTAGCTGCCTCGCTGAACGCGCCGAGTATTTAAACTACGTTCGCCCTAGTTTTGTCCAACAAGCTTGTATCAACATTCAAGGTGGGCGCCATCCAGTCGTTGAACAAGTTAACGAAACGCCATTTATTGCTAATCCCGTCCAACTTAATCCGCAACGTAAATTATTGATTGTGACTGGCCCTAACATGGGCGGGAAATCAACCTATATGCGACAAACCGCACTGATTAGTTTAATGGCCTATATTGGTAGCTATGTACCCGCGGATAGTGTCGAAATCGGCCCTATAGACCGAATTTTCACTCGAATTGGCGCATCTGATGACTTAGCGAGTGGGCGTTCTACATTTATGGTTGAAATGACCGAAACCGCTAATATTTTACACAATGCGACCCCCCATAGTCTGGTCCTCATGGATGAGATTGGTCGCGGAACTAGCACTTATGATGGAATGTCCTTAGCATGGGCTGTTGCCGAACAACTCGCCAACATAAGCTCTTTAACTTTATTCGCGACCCATTACTTCGAACTCACTCAATTACCGAAGCTCATCGACGCAGTCGCCAATGTTCACTTAGACGCTGTAGAGCATCATGACACCATTGCATTCATGCATCAGGTTCAAGAAGGTGCAGCCAGCAAAAGCTTTGGTTTACAAGTTGCTGCCTTGGCAGGGATCCCCCAATCGGTGATCTCAAAGGCCAAAATAAAGCTAACACAACTGGAAGCATCAGTGCCACACGATAGTCCGGCTCAGCCACAAGACCAAGCATTTGAACAGCAACTGAACATTGAGCTTCCCCTCCCCCAACAACATCCAGTCATTGAGCAACTTAAAATGCTAGATCCCAATGAACTGTCACCACGAGCGGCCCTAGACTTGCTCTTTATGCTCAAGCAACAAACGAGTCACTAATCTTTAGTGCTCAAATAAAACTCAATCAAAAAAGGAAGCCGAAGCTTCCTTTTTTATTCAAACGATAAAATATTAGACTTTAAATAAAGCGTCTATAGACAAATTTTGTAATGACAAAATATCCCGTAAACGACGCAATGCCTCCACCTGAATTTGTCGAACCCGTTCCCGGGTAAGGCCAATTTCGCGTCCTACATCTTCTAAAGTCGATGCTTCATAGCCGAGTAAGCCAAAACGGCGCGCCAATACTTCACGCTGTTTACTATTCAGTTCACCTAACCAGCCAACAATGCTATTTTTCATATCATCGTCTTGGGTTCGATGCTCTGGACCGTGATCATTTTCATCAGAAATGATATCGAGCAAGGCTTTATCGTTATCTCCGCCAATTGGTGTATCCACAGAGCTAATACGTTCGTTCAAACGCAGCATCTTAGTCACATCTTCAACGGGACGGTCGAGAGTCTCGGCAATTTCTTCTGCGGTTGGTTCATGATCTAAACGATGAGCTAACTCACGTGCTGTACGTAAATAAACATTCAGTTCTTTTACCACGTGAATCGGCAAACGAATGGTACGAGTTTGATTCATGATGGCACGTTCAATGGTTTGACGGATCCACCAAGTTGCGTAAGTCGAGAAACGAAACCCGCGTTCCGGATCAAACTTTTCTACCGCTCGAATCAATCCCAGATTACCCTCTTCAATCAAGTCTAATAACGCTAAACCACGGTTATTATAACGGCGAGCAATTTTAACCACTAAACGTAAGTTACTTTCGATCATTCGTTTACGAGCGGCCTCATCACCACGCAGCGCTCGTCGTGCGTATAAAACTTCTTCCTCTGCAGTTAATAGTGGAGAGAAACCAATTTCACCAAGATAGAGCTGAGTCGCATCTAAACTCTTGGAGACATCGGCTTGCATGATGTCATCTTTTTCAGCGGTACGTTCAACCTTAGTATTACCTGTCGTTGAAACACTTTTTAGTTTTACAGCAGTTTTTGCTTGAGTCATAGCATAGCCTCCCTGAACAGACCTGATTGCTAATTATTATTGTGTGCAATCTAGGCTAGAGTGTCGGTAGAAACCTTGTTGGATCGACCGACTTTCCTTTGAAACGGATCTCAAAATGTAATCGCGTATCAGTTGTCCCTGTATCCCCCATATCAGCGATATGTTGTCCTACTACTACTTGCTGTTTTTCCTTCACTCTTAAACGACTGTTATGTGCATAAGCACTTAAGTAATCGTCATCGTGTTTTATAATTATAAGTTTTCCATAACCTCTTAACGCGCTCCCTGCATAAACCACTTTGCCTGACGCTGACGCTACTACTTTCTGACCTTGCTTGCCACCAATATCGAGTCCCTTATTACCATTGGCTTTAGTTGAGAAGCCTTTGATAATTCTACCCTTTGTAGGCCAAACCCAGCCTTTAGCAGCTTTCGTTGGAGCCTTGGTTACACGCTTGGTCGAGTTTTTAGCGTATGCCTTTGTTGACGTTGATTCAAGTTTTTTTGACGATTCATTAACATATTTGACTTGCGCTTGCGCTGTTTTATGCTTGCTTGGTTTAGCCTTACCGGACTTAACTCCGTTAGATTTCAATTTAATAGTTTGACCTACAAAGATTGTATACGGAGCTGAGATATTGTTTCTTTTTGCTAAAACTTTGGGGTCAAGCCCAGCTCGCCATGCAATGGAGTAAAGAGTCTCTCCTTGCTTAACGGTATAGCGAGTAGAATTTAAGACCCCATGATTATCAGCATTGTAAATTCCAGCATCACTCACTGGCGCTGGCGCGCCCTCTCGACTACAGCCAAATAACAGGCTAAGCGAAATGAAGAAAATGAGATACTGCAATGTTTTCATCTAATTAACGTAATAGTAAATAGGCAACCACTGCTAACACAATAACCAACCAACCCAATAATTCAACGTATTTCCGCAGTTGTTCTTCCATTCTCTTGCCGCCCCACTTCATCAGCCCGGCCACCAAATAGAAGCGCATCCCACGGCCAATGAATGAAATAAGTAAGAATGGAACGAAAGCCATATTCAATATACCAGCTGTTAAAGTAAATACTTTATAGGGGATTGGCGTAAAACTAGCGACAAACACCACCAATACTCCCCAATGCTCAAACCAACGAAAAGCAACCTCCATTTTATCTTGGTAACCGACTGACTTCACCAACGGAGCGACCAGTGGTTCATAGAAAAACTGCCCTAAGCCGTAACCCAAAGCGGCTCCGAGTACTGAAAAGATAGTGGCCAATAAGGCAAAGCGCCAAGCCCTGTATGGTTGCGACAATGCCATCGGTGCTAACATCACATCCACCGGGATTGGCCAGAAAACTGATTCGATAAAGCTCATGCTACAAAGATAGCGAACTGCATGTTTATGCTCTGACCACAACATCACTCGGTCATATAAATGACTAAATATCTTCACGCTAATTCACCATTCACAAGAGGGACAAAACGTACTGGCTCTAAACAGCGCTCGCTGTAACCCTGTACCTGTTTTTCGATCAACAATAAAGTTTGCTGTTGCTGTTGCGCGCCAACTGGAATAATCATCCGCCCACCAACATTTAACTGCTCCACCAGTGCTTGTGGCACCTCGGTTGCTGCGGCCGTCACCAGAATCGCATCAAAAGGCCCCTTACTTGCCCACCCCAGCCAGCCATCACCATGCTTTGTCGCTACATTATGTAAATCGAGTAGTTTGAGACGACGCTTAGCTTGAAACTGTAAAGTTTTGATCCGTTCTACCGAATAAACTTGCTCAACCAGAGCCGCTAATACCGCGGTTTGATAGCCCGAGCCGGTCCCGATTTCCAATACTTTTTTCGGCTTTGCTTCTAGCAACAACTCGGTCATTTTCGCCACGATGTAAGGCTGAGATAAAGTTTGCCCTTGACCAATTGGTAAAGCGGTATTGTCCCAAGCTTGATGAGCTAAAGCTTCATCGATAAAATACTGACGAGGGAGTTTGGCGATGGCGCTAAGTACCTCGCGATTACTAATGCCGTGTTGGCGCAGTTGATTCACTAACTTCAAACTATGAGGGCTTTCGCCAAATTGCATTACAGTGCCTCCCAATCCTTGATCCACATATCGAGTGAGTCCAAATATGCGTGTGCCGTCATGTCGATGGTAAGTGGGGTTATCGATACATAGCCTGCCGCAATGGCGGCAAAGTCGGTTCCCTCACCAGCATCCTGCATGGCTCCCGGAGGACCTAACCAATATATATCGTGCCCTCGCGGATCTTGTTGTTTAACCATCATTTCTGCACGGTGACGACTTCCTAAACGAGTTACTTTTATGCCCTTTATTTGACTTAAAGGCAAATCAGGAACATTAACATTTAAAATTTGATTACTGGGTAAACTCTGTTGACGGAGTTGTTTGACCAATTTCAAGCTGATTGCTGCAGCGCTCTCATAGTGCTTTCCTTCGCTACCAACCAATGAGACCGCAATGGCAGGCAAACCTAAATTGCGACCTTCCATGGCTGCCGCGACAGTCCCCGAATACAATACATCATCGCCCAGATTTGCACCTTCATTTATCCCTGATACCACGAGCTCAGGCAACTCATCAACCAGCTCATTGATCGCGAAGTGCACACAATCGGTCGGCGTTCCTTTTACCGAAATAATATTATTTTCCAGCTCAACGATCCGTAAAGGATTTTCTAAGGTCAATGAGTTACTAGCACCACTGCAATTTCGATCTGGGGCAACCATCATCACTGGAGCGATACTTTGTAAGGCCTCTGCTAAACAGTGGATCCCTGGAGCATATACACCATCATCATTACTCACTAATATGGTCATTATCATCGCCCTCGCAATTAACAATTTCTCGAAGAATACTTGTAGCGTAATTCCCCGCCGTTAAAAAAAAGCTCAGAACTAAATCGTTACCTTCAGCATGATAATTAAATTCTTTAGGCCGTAATGCTATAGCGCGACGTTCCATTTTCAAGCCAGCTTCAGCCAAACCCGCCACAATGTCTGGGTAGGCGGCAAGCACCGCACTTTCAAATGCCAAAGCCTTATCTAAAGATACCAGCTCCCCTTTGCCAACCATGGGCGCCGATAACTCTATTTCCCCTTGCTGAAAACGCTCTACGATGCTTGACTCTGCTTGCTCAGCCACAAAATAAGCATTGCTCGTAGCAAACTTCATCACATCGCCATCGAGTATTTGATTAAATAACTGCTGCTCAATGCGTTGGCTAATCGCATGATTAAACACTAAACTGCGCGCCGCTGATAAATACATACTGCGTTTTTCACGGTTTTTAATCCGTTTGCCTGTAAACATCGCCAAAGCATTATCAATATTCCCTGCTCCCCGGCCGAAGCGCTGTGAGCCAAAATAATTTGGAACGCCCATCTTTGAGACTAACTTAGCCCGGGCCATAGCTTGCTCGATGTCGGAAACATCACGCAGACGGATCACAAAGTTATTCCCCGACAAAGCCCCCCGTTTCAGCTTACGATTATGACGAGCAATCGCGATAACTTTCACGCCCGAGCCCAAATCTTCGGCCAACTCAATATTGGATTTTCCAGGCAATTGGATACTAAACCATTGACGGGTAACCGCATGACGGTCCTTTAAACCCGCGTAGCTCACGTCTTTAGGGCTTACTTGGCAAGCTTCCGCGAGCATCTTGGCAACCCAAGCGGTGTTCTCTCCTGTTTTTTCGATTTGAACCAACATGTGCTCGCCATCACCGCTAAATTCAAACGGCAGCACCTCATCAACCCGAAAATCGACGGCTTGTTGCTTTAACAAACCAGTGCCAGTAGGTTGGCCATGCAGAAAATTAAACTCAGAGATAACTTGTGAATAATTGCTCACTTAACAAGCCTCCAATAACACAACTGCATGACTAGAAATCCCTTCTTTTCGCCCTTCAAAACCGAGCTTTTCAGTAGTGGTGGCTTTTACATTCACGCGGTCAATATCCACATTTAGATCCTCGGCAATGTTTTGACGCATCATTTCAATGTGAGGCGCCATCTTAGGCGCTTGTGCAACAATTGTTAGGTCAAGATTACCGAGTTTATAAGCGCGCTGGCTCACCTCCGCCATCACTTGACGCAGTAAAATACGCGAGTCAATCCCTGCATAAGCGGGGTCATTATCGGGGAAATGATGGCCGATATCACCTAAGGCTAAAGCACCCAGTAATGCGTCGCAGAGAGCATGCAAAGCAACATCACCATCAGAGTGGGCGATAAAACCCTGTGGATAAGGAATGGCAACACCTGCAACCATCAATGGTCCTGGTCCACCAAATTTATGTACATCAAAGCCGTGCCCAATGCGGATACTCACGCGGTTTCCTCTTTATTAAGTTGTTGACTGACATACCACTCGGCTAACGCTAAATCTTCAGGGCAAGTCACTTTTATATTATCGCTTCGACCAACCACAATGCTCACCGGCTGACCCGCCCATTCCATGGCCGAAGCTTCATCAGTAATCTGCCCCCCAGCTTTTAAGGCTTGAGAGAGACATTGTTTTAATGGCGCGACTTGAAACATTTGTGGCGTTAATGCATGCCAAAGCTGCTCCCTGGAAACGGTATGCTCAACTTTACCTGAAGCGGCGCGTTTCATGGTATCGCGTACTGGAGTGGCTAAAATAGCGCCATCGGCGTGTAACTCTACGTGGCGAATTAACTTGCTAATATCTTGATGAGTAATACATGGCCGAGCGGCATCGTGTACCAAAACCCAAGCATTCTGATCGATAACCCCCAGCCCAGCCAATACCGAATCGGCTCTTTCTTCTCCACCAAACACCGTTAAAACCTTATCAGAAGCGGCTATAGCTAAGTGCTTAAACCATTGGTCCTCGGGGTGTAACACCACGACCACCCGCGCAATATCAGGGTGAGAAAGGAAAACACCAAGTGTGGTTTCTAAGATTGTTTGCTGACCAATCTTTAAGTATTGCTTGGGAATATCCGCCTGCATTCGCGAACCAATTCCCGCGGCAGGAAGCAATGCAATATATTGCTTCGATATAAAGTTCATTAATAGTAACTACTCAATGGCTGCGATTAGTTCCGTTCGGGGGAAGGAATGATTCGATAAAAGGTTTCACCTTGTTTTATCAGACCGAGTTCGTTTCGAGCGTGTTCCTCAACGGCATCTAAACCATTACGCAAATCCGCAATCTCCGCCTGCAATACAACGTTACGTTGGCTCAACTCCTGATTAGCGAGTAGCTGTTTCGAAACTTGTTCTCGCAAGCCGAAATAATCGTTAAGCGAATTTTTCCCAAACCATAGTTGGTACTGTAATAACATAACGAGCAGTATGAGCAGAATTTTAAACGAACGCATGATTCCTCCGTGAGCTAGATAATCCCATAAAGCCGATTGTTACTCCACTCTTAGTGCGTTGATTTAGCCAATTCAATGGCAAAAAAATCCCTAGTCGTAATTGCGACTAGGGATCCATGGAGGTTCGAGTCAAAGTTAATTTATAATTAAGCTTGAGCTTTAACTTCTTTAAGACCCTTAATATGGTGCTTTTGAAGCTAGTGCTTCTTCGATTCGTAGCAATTGCTTGCCCGTAGTTAACAAAGAGTAGCAACACGCTCAGAACGGCTCGCCGCTCTTCCACTTTAGCCTCGCCATCAACATTCATATAAAAAATCCCCGCCTAAGCGAGGATTTTATAATCAAAGTAGAATATTAGGCTTAACCGAAGTTAAGCCTTAATATTACTGACCTTTAACTTCTTTAAGACCATTGTAAGGTGCTTTTGAACCTAGTGCTTCTTCGATTCGTAGCAATTGGTTGTATTTAGCAACCCGATCAGAACGGCTCAATGAACCTGTTTTGATTTGGCCAGCAGCAGTACCAACCGCTAGATCAGCGATAGTTGCATCTTCAGTTTCGCCTGAACGGTGAGAGATAACGGCAGTGAAACCAGCATCTTTCGCCATTTTAATAGCAGCCAAAGTTTCGCTTAAAGAACCGATTTGGTTGAATTTAATCAGGATAGAGTTAGCAATACCATTGTCGATACCACGCTTAAGGATCTTAGTGTTAGTTACGAACAAATCGTCACCAACCAATTGGATTTTGTCGCCCAAAAGTTTAGTTTGGTGTGCAAAACCATCCCAATCAGACTCGTCAAGACCGTCTTCAATCGATACGATTGGGTACTGTTCAGTCAAATCTTTAAGGAAGAAGTTGAACTCTTCAGAAGTGAATTTTTTACCTTCGCCTTTAAGGTCGTAGATATTAGCTTCTTTGTCGTAGAACTCAGATGCAGCACAATCCATCGCTAGAGTGATGTCTTTACCTAGTTCGTAACCTGCATTTGCAACCGCAACTTTAATTGCTGCAAGTGCCGCTTCGTTTGAAGCCAAGTTAGGCGCAAAACCACCTTCATCACCAACTGCAGTTGAGTGACCATCAGCTTTAAGTACTTTAGCAAGGCTATGGAATACTTCAGCGCCCATACGTAGGCCTTCACGGAAGTTTGCAGCACCAACGGGTTGAATCATAAATTCTTGGATGTCTACGCTGTTATCTGCATGCTCACCACCATTGATGATGTTCATCATTGGAAGAGGCATAGAGTAAACACCAGGAGTACCATTTAAGTCAGCGATGTGAGCGTATAGTGGTACTTTTTTAGAAGCTGCTGCAGCTTTAGCAGCCGCTAAAGAAACCGCTAGAATAGCGTTTGCGCCAAACTTAGCTTTGTTTTCGGTGCCATCAAGATCGATCATGATTTGGTCAAGCTCAGCTTGAGCCAAAGCATCTTTACCAACTAATGCTTCAGCAATTGGGCCGTTTACAGCAGCAACAGCTTTTAATACACCTTTGCCTAAGTAACGAGCTTTATCGCCATCACGTAATTCTAGGGCTTCACGAGAACCAGTTGAAGCACCAGAAGGCGCAGCAGCCATACCGAAAGAACCATCAGCTAGATGAACTTCAGCTTCTACAGTAGGGTTACCGCGTGAATCCATGATTTCGCGACCAAGTACTTTTACGATATTAGACATTACTAATTTCCTCTATAAGTTAATAAACTACAAACTTTCTAAAAATCTCTACTCGCTAGTAGATACTAGCGAGCTTTATTAAATTCGCCAGCGGCTTTCACAAACCCGGCAAATAATGGGTGTCCATCACGCGGGGTAGATGTAAATTCAGGGTGAAACTGTGAAGCAACAAACCAAGGATGAGCAGGGTTTTCGATGATTTCCACTAGTTTCTTGTCTGCCGACAAGCCGGTCACTTTTAGACCTTTTTTGGTGATCTTTGGCAACAAGGTATTATTCACCTCATAACGATGGCGATGACGTTCATAAATTTCTAAACTACCGTACAATTCTGCAACTTTAGAGCCCTTAGTTAAATGGCAAAGCTGAGAGCCAAGGCGCATTGTACCACCTAAATCTGAATCAACATTCCGCGTTTCTCGTTTGCCATCTTCGTCGATCCACTCGGTAATAAGCCCAACCACGGGTGCCGATGATTCCGCATTAAACTCGGTAGAATGGGCTTCTGTCAAGCCAGCCACATTCCGCGCATATTCAATTAAAGCGACTTGCATCCCCAAACAAATACCAAGGTAAGGTACGTTATTTTCACGAGCATATTGCGCAGCTAAAATCTTACCTTCTACACCACGCTCACCAAAACCACCAGGCACTAAAATAGCATCTAAGTCTTTAAGGACCTCAGGTCCTTTTACTTCTAAATCTTGAGAATCGACATATTGAATCTTCACACTTAAGCGATTCTTAAGGCCAGCATGTTTCAAGGCCTCATTCACCGACTTATAGGCATCAGGTAATTCAACATATTTGCCAATCATGCCAATCACAATCTCATTCGTTGGATTCGCTTCTTCGTAAATGACTTGTTCCCATTCACTTAAGTCGGCTTCAGGACATTCAATACCAAAGCGATTGGTGACCAATGCATCTAAACCCTGAGACTTCAGCAAAGCGGGGATTTTGTAAATACTGTCGACGTCTTTCAGCGAGATAACCGCGCGATCGGGTACATTAGTGAACAAAGCGATTTTGGCGCGTTCGTTAGCTGGAATCGCTCGGTCACTCCGGCAAATCAAAATATCGGGTTGAATGCCGATAGAACGGAGTTCTTTCACGGAGTGTTGAGTCGGCTTCGTTTTTACTTCACCAGCCGCCCCCAAATAAGGCACTAAGGTCAAATGCATATACATCGCGCGTTCACGACCAATTTCAGTGCCTAACTGACGAATTGCTTCTAAAAACGGTTGTGACTCAATATCACCCACCGTTCCACCAATTTCCACAATAGCAACATCAACACCTTCACCACCTGCGACAATCCGTTCTTTAATCGCATTGGTAATATGTGGAATGACTTGGATGGTAGCACCTAGATAGTCGCCACGACGCTCTTTACGCAGGACGTCTTCATAGACGCGTCCCGTCGTGAAGTTATTACGCTTAGTCATTTTGGTACGAATAAAACGCTCATAATGACCTAAATCTAGATCGGTTTCGGCACCGTCTTCAGTCACAAATACTTCGCCGTGCTGGATCGGACTCATAGTACCGGGATCTACATTGATGTATGGGTCAAGCTTCATAATGGTCACTTTAAGACCACGAGCTTCTAAAATGGCAGCCAGCGATGCAGCGGCAATACCTTTACCCAAAGAGGACACTACGCCTCCGGTGACGAAAATGTATTTTGTTGTCATGTCGAACCTGAGAAGTTGGATGTGTTAAGGGCGTATCTGCGATACTTGGACGGGGGCATAGTATAGCAAAGCCTCTTTAACACCACAATCGATGTCACTCTATCAAGACTAAGTTTTAGTGTATTTGTTGTAAATCAATTTTTGTAATTTTCTTTCACTTTATCCCACAAGGCATCCATCTCTTGCAGGCTCATGCTGTCAAGTTGCCGCCCTTGGTTTCTTGCCAAAGCCTCTACACCACGAAATCTTCGACTAAATTTATGATTCGCTTGGCGTAACAGCGCTTCAGCATCAAAATCGCAAACCCGTGCCAAATTTACGCAAGAAAACAACAAATCGCCAATTTCTTCGGCAACATCCTGCCGCTGTTGTTCGTCGATAGCCTGTTCGACCTCCGCCAATTCTTCTTTAACCTTGTCGATCACCGGAGCGACGCTGGGCCAGTCGAACCCCACATGAGCACAGCGTTTTTGTAACTTTTGTGCTCGGCTCAAAGCTGGCAATGCTTGCGGCACATCATCTAACACGCTTGGTGCGTGATGATGAGACTTATTTGCCCGCTCTCGCACTTTCTCGGCTTCCCAGTTAACTTTTAGCTGGGCATCATCCAATTGGATTTTTTGTTGCTGATTAAAAACATGTGGATGACGGCGGATCAATTTTTCGCAGAGACCATCAACCACCTCAGCAAAGTCAAAGTCTCCTTGCTCTTGAGCAAACTGAGCGTAGTACACCACCTGAAACAGTAAATCACCAAGCTCTAACTTTACTTCAGCAAAATCACCAGAATCCAGCGCTTGGTGAATGGCTTCTACCACCTCGTAAGTCTCTTCTACAGTATGTGGCAAGATAGATTGCCAATCTTGTTTAAGATCCCAAGGACAACCACACTCGGGGTCACGTAATTTCGCCATAATGGCGAGTAAGGTATCAATACGATAAGGACGTTGCAGCATAGAGTTCAAAATTTCCTAAGGATTATTAGCCTTTCATTTTAAATTTTCGATAGCTTCAGATAACGCTGGCGATTCATCACTCTAGCACTTACATAAAGTTCTGGTTAATGAGGCTATTTTCAACATCCTACGATGCGAAAATAGCCCTCGATGATTAGCGTAAACGCCGCGCTTCAATAATATGATTAAGTTGATTTATTTTGGACAATACCCGAGACAGAGTATCGAGATTATAAATTTCAATTTCCATATCGATGGTTGCCGTCTGACTCTTGACGTCAGAGTGACTCTGCATCCCCATAACATTCACCTTATCATTCGCCAACACGGTAGTAATATCCCGCAACAACCCACTACGATCGTTCGCCACAATGCGAATTGTAAGGTTATAACCTCCCGAGTAATTTTCGCCCCATACCGCGTCAATCACACGTTCTGGTGTGCGACTATGCAATTCAGCAAGTTGTTCACAATCAACATTATGAATTGAAATTCCACGCCCCTGGGTAATAAAGCCTTTAATTGAGTCACCGGGTATCGGTTGACAGCAACGAGCAATATGAGTCATAAGATTCCCAACGCCATCCACCACGATGGAGTCTTTTGCCCGCTTCTTCTTCTGTCCATGGTGCTCGGCTTTCTTCGTGATAGTTTCCAGCGCTTGACGATCAAGTTCTTCCGCAGAAGGCTTATATAGCGTCGCTTGCAAATAATGAATCAATTGATTCAGTCGCACATCACCTGCACCAATAGCGGCTAATAAATCTTCTACAGTTTTCACATTGAAACGCTCAAGACAATGGTCGATATCACTCATTTTAAAACCGTGGCGATTGAGCTCTGCCTCAAGTAAATCTTTACCCGCCAAGAGGTTTTTATCTTTATCTTGCTTCTTAAACCAAGTGGCAATTTTATTACGCGCCCGAGAAGACTTTACAAAGCCTAGATTAGGATTGAGCCAATCACGGCTAGGGCTCGATTCCTTTTGGGTAATAATCTCAACTTGTTCACCTGTATGTAATTGATAGGTAAAAGGCACAATCCGCCCACCAATCTTAGCGCCAATACAACGATGACCGACTTGGCTATGCACGTAATAGGCAAAATCAAGCGGTGTTGAGCCAGCGGGCAAATCAATCACTTCACCACTAGGGGTAAAGACATAAACGCGGTCATCAAATACTTGTGAACGTAACTCTTCAAGCATCGCACCATTTTCAGCGATATCATCCTGCCAAGCCAGTAACTTACGTAACCAGGCAATCTTATCTTCGAAGTCGCTGCGCCCACCAGTTCCGCCTTCTTTATATTTCCAATGCGCCGCAACCCCGAGTTCAGAATCTTCATGCATCTGCCGAGTACGGATCTGTACTTCGATAGATTTACCTTCTGGACCAATGACCACCGTATGGATAGATTGATAACCATTCGGTTTAGGGTTGGCCACATAATCATCAAATTCGCTAGGAATATGATGCCAAGAAGTATGTACGATGCCTAAGATGGCATAACAATCTTGTAGCTTCTCAGCCACGATACGAATCGCCCGTACATCAAACAATTTGTCGAAAGACAAATCTTTCTTTTGCATCTTTCGCCAAATACTATAGATGTGTTTGGGTCGACCATACACCTCGGCATTAATACTGGAAGCTACGATATCCTGCTGTAATTTGGCAACAAAGTCTTCGATATATTGTGTGCGCGCAATCCGCTTTTCATCCAATTGTTTCGCGATTTGTTTATAGGTATCGGGATGCAGATAACGGAAGGTAAAGTCTTCAAGCTCCCATTTGAGTTGACCGATCCCTAAGCGATTTGCTAACGGAGCGTAAATATCTTTGCTTTCTTTTGCGGCCAATACACGAACTTCTTCCGATTCATTTTTAACTTCGCGTAAAAAACAGATCCGCTCTGCCAATTTAATCACGATGGCTCGCACATCGCCTACCATCGCGAGCAGCATTCGTCTCACGTTATCGATTTGTGTCGAAGATAAATTTTTATTTTGCCCGGTATGTAATACCTTCATCGCATCCATTTGGGCAGCATCAAATTGCAACTTAATCACTTCTTCAGAAAAATACTGCGGCAGTTGCTCTTTGCTTAATAGGCCGCTATCCACGAAAGGAAATAACAAAGCAGCTTCCAAGGTCGGTAAATCCATGTTGAGTGTTACAAGGATCTCAACCATCTCCTTGCCCTTCGTCAGACAGATATGGATCTGCTCTTTTTCGGCATCTAAAGCGCGATAAAAATTAGTGGAGCCAAATAAATGCTGCTGGTCTTCAAGCGCAATGCCAAGGCTTTCTACCCATTGATTTTCATCAAACAACAACTGTTGATTAAGATGCGTTTCTCTCACCGAGACCATAACACTACTGTTCCTTATTTTGGTCGCTGACCACTTTTATCTTGTTAAAGTTAACGTTCAAACAGAGCCATTGTCTCGATATGCTCTGTCTGAGGGAACATATCAACAACCGCGAGCTTAACCATTTTATAGCCAGCTTCTTTTAGCACCTTGGCATCTCTGGCCAAGGTTGCAGGATTACATGACACATATACTACGGTGCTTAGGCCAAGCTTGGCAACCTGAGTTATGGCCTGTTTTGCTCCCGCGCGGGCCGGATCAAGAAGTACTTTGGTGACTGCTCTCGATTGCCAAAACTTGGCTGTCTCGGGCTGTTCCAAATCCCCACAATAGGCACTGATATTCATTAAGCCATTACGCTTGGCGTTATCCATCACCCGCTGACTCATCGCAGGAACGCCCTCGATAGCAATCACTTGTTTCGCTCGTTGCGCCAAAGGCAAACTAAAATTCCCGATACCAGAGTATAGGTCGAGCACTACATCTTGTGGTTTAAGCTTTAGCCAAGCCAAGGCTTTATTAATCATCAGCTGATTGATAGTGACGTTCACCTGAATAAAATCACCGGGGTGAAAGGCTAAATCAAGCTGCTGGTCATGCAAAGTATAATAAGCTTGCTCGCCAGTGAGCCAAGTATGCTGCTCGGCTTCGGTAAGCAGCATCGCAAAATTAAAACGCTCAGCGATTGCCTGTAATTGAGTTTGCCACTTTGCAGCTAAAGGCTTCGTTAAGCGCACCCGACAAACCACCTTGGGTTCGCAATCAATCAACTCAACATGACCCAAGCCGACATTTTTGGGCCAGCCTTTAAGTAAAGCCTGTAAAGGCTCGAGTAAAACCGACAAGTTCTTACTCAATACCAAACAATCACTAATGGTCACCAATTGTTGACTGCCTTTTTGTCTAAAACCAAGCTGCCAACCAAGAGACTTATCATACCAAGTGCTCAGCCGAGTTACTCTGCGATAATGCCAATCATCGCCACTCAATAGTTCCAGCGCTGTCATCTCTGGGTAGCCCGACAATCGCGAAATCAACTGCGCCACCGCTCTTTGTTTATACTGCCGCTGTGTGGCCGCGTCCAAATGTTGGACACTACAACCACCGCATTGTTGATAAAACTGACAAATTGGCGAGATACGCTGTGCGCTGTCCTTGAGTCGTTTGATTAGCTTTGCTGGTCCAGACTTATGGCTCGGAAAAATATTGACTCGCTCACCGGGCAACGTATTGGGCACAAAGTAAGTTTGCCGCCCCGCTCTTACAATGCCGTGTAAGTGATGATCTAATTGCTCGACTTGACAATCATCGATCCTCTTGAGAGAGGTGGTCTTGGGTTTTGCTTTAAAAAATTGCGCCATAGAAGAGACTTATTTTACCAGTGAATACAAAAAGAGATGGGCTTATGTCATCATAGCCGATTGGAACCATGTCATTTTCCCATAAGAAACGTTTATGACCAAGTATGGCTTACGTGCCCGCGTATATATTCTTACCATTATCCCCACGCTTATTGTGGGAATTTTGCTTGCTAGCTACTTTACGTTTAATCGTAATCAGCAATTAGATAGCTTCGTGATTGAACAGGGAGTTAACGTTATTGAGCCCTTAGCTATCGCCAGCGAAGTGGGCTTAAGTCGTTATAATCGAGAGCGAGTAAAATCACTAATCAGCGTCACCCACCGAAAAATGTCGCCTTTAATTAAAAGCATCGCCGTTTACGATAAACATAACCAATTATTTGTTACCAGTAATTACCATCGTAATATTCGATTGTTGCAAAGCGATCCCGAACTGCCCTTGCCACAATCTACCCAAGTCGAAATTTATCCGGATAAAATCATCCTCCGGGCCCCAATTTGGGCCGAAGCTGAAGGCAGCTTCGCCGCCTTTGCCGATGGGAAACCCGAATTACTCGGTTATATCTCGATGCAATACAATAAAGACCGAGCATTATTGTTACAGTTTCGCGACACCACCGTCGCACTTTTCATCGTTCTGTTTGGCGTATTGATCAGTGTTTTATTTGCGTTCCAATTAAGTAAGCAAGTCACCCAGCCCATCACCAACATGGTGAATATTGTTGACCGGATCCGCCAAGGCCGTTTAGATGCGCGGGTTGAAGGAAGTTACACTGGTGAACTAGGTTTGCTCAAACACGGCATTAATTCGATGGCAAAATCACTTGCCGAATACCACGAGGAGATGCATCAAAGTATTGATCAAGCCACTAGCGATTTACGAGAAACCTTAGAACAAATTGAAATTCAAAATATTGAACTCGATATCGCGAAGAAAGAAGCGCAACAAGCCGCTAAAGCCAAATCGGAATTCCTCGCCAATATGAGTCATGAGCTACGAACCCCGTTAAACGGAGTGATCGGTTTTGCCCGACAGTTGCTGAAAACATCTTTAAATCATAACCAAGCTGATTATCTACTCACCATTGAGAAATCAGCGAATAACCTATTGGCAATCATTAACGATATCCTTGATTTTTCTAAGCTTGAGGCTGGCAAATTAAAACTTGACCGTACCGAGTTTAATTTACACGATACGCTAAACGAAGTTTTAACATTGTTAGGGCCAAGCGCCCAAGACAAAAAGTTAGAACTAAATTTACTGATCGAGCCTAACGTCCCCGACGGCCTGCGTGGTGACCCATTACGTTTACAGCAGGTATTTACCAACTTACTGGGTAATGCCATTAAATTTACCCATAAAGGACAAATTACCGTTAGTGTTGGTTTGGCGAAACAACAAGGCCAGCAAGTGGTATTGCACGCCAGCGTTCGAGATAGTGGTATTGGGATCTCTAAGGAACAACAGTCACAATTATTCCAAGCCTTTAAACAAGCCGATACTAGTATTAACCGAGAATATGGCGGTACAGGTCTAGGTCTGGTGATTACTCAAAAACTAGTCCAACAAATGGGGGGCGATATCCGACTCAGCTCTGAACCAGAGCAAGGCTCGGAGTTCACCTTTAATATCCACCTAGAATTAACCGACATGGTATTAGGGGCACCGCTGCCGATGCAGGCTTTGGGGCAGCTATCGGTATTGCTTTATGAACCTCATCCGGTGAGCCAAGAAGTGATTCAAAGCTTGAGTCAACAATGGCAACTGTCATTCAATAAAGCCACCGATCAACCACAATGGCAGCAAGCCCTGCAACAACACTATGCCAGTATCTTGATTGGTCATAGTGATTGGCAAGACTTAAAACCACTTCTGAGCAAAATCAAGCAAGCTAAACAGCACTGCGACCAAGTCATTGTATTGATAAATAGCAGCGACCCCGATATTCATCAACGCATTACAGATGCAGGAGCCAAGCACTGTATCAGTAAGCCTGTGAACCACCGTAAATTAGCGCAGGCCCTCGTCGATCAACATACCGATCACCCGCCAATACTGGCCCCCATGCCTTCGCTATCACGCGCCAAGTTGATACTAAGAGTATTAGCTGTAGACGATAACGCCGCCAACTTAAAACTCATTTCCGCAATGCTGCATGAACTCGTGACAGAGGTGGATACCTGCAGCAATGGCCTTGAAGCAATTACCCGTACCGAAACCCAGGCTTATGACTTGATCTTAATGGATATTCAGATGCCGATCCTCGATGGAATTAGCGCTACCCAAAAAATCCGTCAACAGAGTAAAAATCAAGAAACGCCAATTATTGCAGTTTCAGCCCACGCCTTAAATGGAGAAAAGGCCCAATTGCTGCGTCAAGGGATTGATGATTATCTGGCAAAGCCAATCGACGAATCGTCTTTAGAGCAAGTGATTCACCGTTGGCAACCCAACGCCAGAGTCATCACAGATAGACCCTTGGAATCCTCTAAACAGCTGAGCTCTACTGTTGAATTCGAACATGCGAGCCTTTCCTGGAAACTCGCCATGCAGCGATCGAATAATAATCAAGCTTTAGCCATCGATATGCTGAATATGTTGCAGCAAAGCTTTCCCGAAATGCAGAGTAACATCGAGCTAATTTTGGCACAGCAGATCAGTTGCAGTGAATTTATTGCGGTCATCCACCGCTTTCGCGGAGGATGTGCTTACAGTGGTTGTTTGCGGCTTGAAAACCTGAGTGCGACTATCGAAGAAAACTTACGCCAGCATAATGATGTTAAGCAAGTGGAACCTGAATTACTCGAATTAAATGATGAGATAGAGAAAGTCCAACAAGCTGCCGAACAACTGATGGCGGCATTCGCTTAAATCGATATTCAATATATAAAAAGCCGCAACTTACAAGATGCGGCTTTTTTATTGGTTAAATATCGGTTTGACTTTGTTGATCTTTTAGGAAACGCCCGGTCAATATTTGGCCGCGATTCCGCTTACAATACCAATTGTAAAAAGGGTAACTCACCAGCCCAAAAATAGCCGTCACCAACGCATTGCTAAAGGGAGAGATAATCATAGGAAGCAACACCTGAATTACATTCCCCCCTTGGCTTAAGGTGTAAATCACTAAGGCTAAACCAGCAATAATACCGACCCCAAAACCAACTAAGGCCATGAGTTTCATCAAACCGAATAAATCTAGCTGTACTCGATATCGCTCAATCAATTTTTTTCTCCAAAACTTAACGCTCCAAAATTACCGTCGCAACGGCGTACTCACGTTCATCACTAATACTAATAAATTGGCTGGTGACCCCTAACTGTTCAACTAACGCTAAGGCCGCCCCATAAAATTGCAGTACCGGTTTGCCTAAGGCATCGTTACTAACTTCAATCTGCTGGAAACCAACTCCGTTGGCAATCCCAGTCCCCAAAGCTTTTGCAGCGGCTTCTTTGGCTGCAAAACGTTTCGCCAAAAAGCGTTCTGCGGCATGCGTGTTTTCAAAACGTTGATACTCGGCAAGCGTGAGAATGCGCTTCGCTAAACCCGCCAACTGCTTGCTCTGCGCAATTCGAGCCACTTGCACAATATCGGTGCCCAAACCAACAATTGCCACTAATTAAGCTTCCGCTCTACGAGCTTGCACCATTAAGGCTTTCATTTCACGAACCGCTTCACTCATGCCGACTAACACCGCGCGAGCAATAATGGCGTGACCAATATTTAGCTCAATAACTTCAGGCATAGCGGCTATCGGCAATACGTTGTGATAATGCAAGCCATGACCTGCGTTCACTTTCAGGCCTTTATCACTGGCGTAACTCGCTGCCGCTGCAATTTTTTTAAGCTCCGCTTGCTGCGCCGACTCCGTTGCAGCATCGGCGTAGTGACCCGTATGCAGTTCAATAAAAGGTGCGCCTGAGGCAACAGCTGCATCAATCTGTTCATCATCGGCATCGATAAATAATGAAACGAGGATGCCTGCTTCTGTCAATTTTTCCACAGCGGCGGTAATTTTCTCAAGCTGGCCGACTATATCCAGCCCCCCTTCCGTGGTCAGTTCTTCACGTTTTTCAGGAACTAAGCAGACAAAATGCGGTTTATGCTGGCAGGCTATTTCAATCATTTCATCGGTCACAGCCATTTCTAAATTAAGTCGGGTTTGCACCGTTTGGCTCATGATCGCCACATCACGATCAATAATATGCCGGCGATCTTCTCTCAAGTGAATGGTGATCCCATCGGCGCCTGCAGTTTCAGCGATACCCGCTGCTAATACAGGATCGGGATAAGTGGTTCCACGGGCTTGACGTAAAGTAGCGATGTGGTCGACGTTAACGCCTAATAATATTTCACTCACGAGCTTTCCTTATTCAACAATGCGGTTAACGAACCGCTTTATTGGTTGTTTTAATTTGTTTAAATAATGCACGACTAGTCAATTCACGTCCATTAAGTAATTGTGCAATGACGATACGACAAAAGCGTTTAGCACAGGCCAAATGTTCTGCCTGCTGAGCATCAAAGCTCAGCAACATCAGCACTTCTTGATAACTAAATCCAGCGTTCACAGGAGCCAATGGGCTAGCAATAAATCCCTGCTCGAGACGATATTGATAACTTTGACCTTGAATAAAACAGCTTGGTTCACTTAAAGCAAAGCCGAGTTCGGCGATCAACTGTAATTCAAAGCGACGTAAACTCGCCTCCAAAGGTTGTTGCTTCGCCAATGCCAGTAAACTCTGCTGATATTGTTGATACAAACGAGGATAAGCAGTTTTTTCCTCCAGCAAGTAATATAACAACTCATTTAAGTACAAAGCGCTATATAGATGCTCACCAAATAATGGAAAAGCCAAGTTGGTCGCTTCCGCCTGAGTTAAATTAGCTAACTCCGTCTTTCCCGAAAACCCCACCAGTAAAGGAACTGCGGGTTGTAAGATAGCCCGCCAGCGAGAACGCTTTGCCCTCGCCCCTCTGGCCACCACACTAATTTTCCCTTGTTCCAGAGTAAACAACTGAACCAATAAACTGGTTTCACGGTAGGGTCGAGTATGCAGCACAAACGCGGGGCTAAGCGCTAACTCTGACAAAACTTAGTCGTCTCCGTAACCTAAACTACGCAAGGCTCGTTCGTCATCAGCCCAACCAGATTTAACCTTCACCCACATCTCAAGGAATACTTTGTTATCAAACAATTTTTCCATATCCAATCGCGCTTCTTTACCAATGGTTTTTAGCTTTTCGCCTTTATTCCCGATAATCATTCGTTTTTGGCTGGGCCGCTCAACCAAAATAAGTGCGTTAATTTGGTAAACCCCATTCTCTTGCATTTTAAACTGCTCAATCTCCACGGTAGTGGAATAGGGCAACTCTTGACCAGTAAACCGCATTAACTTCTCTCTCACAATTTCGGCAGCCATAAAACGCGAAGAGCGGTCCGTAATATAGTCTTCGGGAAAGAAGTGCACGTTTTCCGGTAATGTTTGCTGAGCCCACTCGCGCAGCTGCTCAACATTCTTGGCTTGTTTAGCAGAGATAGGCAAAATATGAGAAAACGAATATTTCTCACTCATCGCCTGCATATGTGGGAACAGCAATTCTTTATCTTGAACGTTATCCACCTTGTTAATCGCCAGCACGACAGGCACTTTTAAATGCCGCAATTTACCCAGAACTAATTCATCATCGGCGGTCCATTTAGTGCCTTCAACCACAAAAATCACCATCGACACATCCCCCAAAGAGCTGGTTGCGGCGCGGTTCATCAAGCGATTTATCGCGCGTTGCTCTTCGATATGTAAGCCTGGCGTATCTACAAAGATAGTTTGATAGATATCATGAGTATCGATACCTAAAATTCGATGCCGGGTGGTCTGAGGTTTTTTAGAGGTAATACTGACTTTCTGACCCAACAGGGTATTCAGCAAGGTTGATTTACCCACATTCGGTCGACCAACAATTGCCACAAAACCACAGCGCGTATCATAGTTCATCGTAAATGCTCCAATACCAACTCTGCGGCAACTTGTTCGGCCTTGCGTCGACTGGTACTGGTGCCAATAATCGGTTTATCTAAACCAGCCACGCTGCAGCTCACGGTAAATTGTTGGTTATGTGCTTCCCCCTTAATCTCAACCACTTGATAATCAGGTAAAGCTTGCTTACGAGATTGCAAAATTTCTTGCAAGCGCGTCTTCGGATCTTTTTGACTCAAACCCGGCTCTATTTTATTTAAACGAGGTTGGTACCAACTCAGGAGCAATTGCTTCACGGTTTGGGGGTCACTATCTAAATACACCGCACCAATGATCGCTTCAACTGCGTCGGCTAAAATCGATTCACGACGAAAGCCACCACTCTTTAATTCACCGGGGCCTAATTTAATATACTCGCCTAATTCAAAACTACGCGCTAACTCTGCGAGAGTTTTCCCCTTCACTAAAGTAGAGCGCATTGGACTCAGATCGCCTTCAGAAACCTTAGGAAAACGCTGATACAGTTCTTCGGCAATCACCCAACTTAATACCGCATCACCTAAAAATTCGAGACGTTCGTTGTGAATGCCTCCGGCACTGCGATGAGTCAAAGCCAACGTCAACAAATTAGCATCTTCAAATTGGTAACCAATGATGCGCTGCAGGCGTTCCTGATTGTTGCTATTCATCATGACCCTTTTACTTGATCGCGCCAATGCGATTAAATCGAACCCCAGTTGGGATCCATGTTGGCAAAAATGAATCTTTACCACGCTCAAACTCGAAACTAATCCAGATCGCGACCGCTTTACCTACCAAATTATGTTCTGGCACAAAGCCCCAGTAACGACTATCCATACTGTTGTCTCGGTTGTCTCCAAAAGCCAGATAGTGCCCTTCAGGTACGATCCACTCATCTTTAGCAGTCCCTGGCTGCTGGTAAAAGGAGTGCACTCGGTCAGGAGCCGCAGGGTTAATCAATATTTCGTGATTGACCTCGGCTAACTGCTCTCGATAATTTTCAAGTGGCATTAAGCCTTGCTTAAAGCGTCCAGAAACTTCAAAGTCTAAGGGTACAGGGCGCAACTCTGGGCAAGGCTCTTTTTCACATTTTTCTTGAATAAACAATTGCTTATTACGGTAAATGATACGATCGCCCGGTAAACCCACCACACGTTTGATATAGTCAACGCGGGGATCTTGAGGATATTTAAAGACCGCCACATCACCCCGTTCTGGATGACCGGTTGGTACTAAAGTGGTGCGAGTCACTGGATCTTTTAAACCGTAAGCAAACTTTTCAACCAAGATGAAATCCCCAACCAATAAGGTTGGCATCATCGAACCCGAGGGGATCTGAAAAGGTTCATAAATAAACGAGCGTAAGATCATCACCAAGGCGATCACCGGAAATACCGAGCTGCAATTTTCTATCCAGCTCGGCGCGTTACTAATCGTTTGCTCCGCATTGCTGGGTAACTCACCCCCAGCAGCAATTCGAGCATCTTGCAGCTTAAGCTGTCGCTGTTTTGCCCAATGAAACTTGTCTAAAGCCCAAACAACACCCGTTACAAATGTTGCGATAACTAAAATAAGCGGAAATATAGTGGCCATATTAGTCCTTTCCAATATGTAGAACAGCTAAGAATGCTTCTTGAGGTACTTCAACATTACCCACTTGTTTCATTCGTTTCTTACCTGCTTTTTGTTTAGCGAGTAGTTTTTTCTTACGACTTACATCTCCGCCATAACACTTCGCAATCACATTTTTACGTAACTGCTTAACCGTTGAACGAGCAATGATATGCATGCCTATCGAAGCCTGAATGGCAATATCAAACATTTGCCGAGGGATCAGCTCTTTCATCTTATCGACCACTTGCCGACCTCGAGACTCAGAGTGGTCTTTATGAGTGATAAGCGCTAGCGCGTCAACACGATCACCATTAATCATAATATCAACCCGCACCATACTCGCGGCCTGAAAATGTTTAAAGTTATAGTCCAGTGATGCATAACCGCGGCTGGTTGACTTAAGTTTATCGAAGAAATCGAGCACCACCTCCGCCATTGGAATTTCATAGGTTAATGCGACTTGCTTGCCGTGATAAGCCATATTAGTTTGTAAACCACGTTTTTCCACACATAGCGTAATCACGTTGCCAAGATAATCTTGCGGCACCAAGATATTCACTTCGGCAATCGGTTCGCGAATTTCAGCAATATTATTGGTTGGAGGTAACTTGGCTGGACTATCTACAAATAACTCTTCGCCATTATTCATCACCACTTGATAGACCACGGTCGGCGCGGTCGTGATCAAATCGAGATCATATTCCCGCTCTAAACGCTCTTGGATAATTTCCATGTGCAGCATCCCTAAGAAGCCACAACGGAAACCAAAACCTAAGGCAGTAGAATTCTCCGGTTCATAAAATAACGATGAATCATTTAAGCTTAACTTACCGAGCGCATCACGGAAGTTCTCGTATTCATCTGAACTGGTGGGAAATAAGCCCGCATAAACCTGAGGTTTAACCTTTTTAAAACCAGGTAATGCTTCAGTAGAACCATTTTTTAAGGTCGTAAGCGTATCTCCTACCGGCGCCCCCAAAATATCTTTAATACCCGCGACGATGTAACCCACTTCACCGGTTTTTAATACCCCGGTACTGGTTTGTTTCGGTTTGAAAATGCCCACTTCATTGACCACATGAGACTGACCTGTAGACATCACAAGCATCCGCTCGCCAGCTTTCATTTCACCATTAGTAATGCGAACTAACGAGACCACGCCTTGATAGTTATCAAACCAAGAGTCGATAATCAGCGCCTGCAAAGGCCCTTCACTATTACCGACTGGGGGCGGTACATCGCGAACAATCGTTTCCAATACATCTTCAATGCCTAAGCCAGTTTTAGCCGAGCATACGGTGGCATCAGTCGCGTCGATCCCAACAATATCTTCAATCTCTTCAGCAACCCGGTCTGGGTCAGCTTGCGGTAAATCGATTTTATTCAGAACTGGAATAACTTCCAGATCCATTTCCATCGCGGTATAACAGTTGGCGAGAGTTTGAGCCTCTACCCCTTGCGCTGCGTCAACCACCAATAAAGCACCTTCACAGGCCGCCAAAGAACGAGAGACTTCATAGGTGAAGTCGACGTGCCCTGGCGTATCAATAAAGTTGAGCTGATAAGTCTCACCGTCTTTAGCGATGTAATCTAAAGTGACACTTTGCGCTTTAATGGTGATTCCGCGTTCGCGCTCAAGATCCATAGAATCTAATACCTGAGCTTCCATCTCGCGCGCACTCAATCCACCACAGTGCTGAATTAAACGGTCAGATAGGGTCGATTTACCATGGTCAATATGGGCAATAATCGAAAAATTACGAATATTCTTATTTATCAAGGGGGTACCTATGTAAAATCATTGGCTAAAGAATCAAATCTTGCCTTTCTAAAAAATGCGGCAATCGCACATTATATCGTTGACGCGGATACTACCACAATCCATCAAGATCCAAAAAAAATGCGCGACTATTTCAAGGGGATCAGATCCCAGTGAAAGAGAGCGATTGCTCTCTGCTGTTGTAAATTGGTTCGAATTCCAGGCTTTTTAATCGCGGCGAAAAGCACATTAGCAAGAAGGCTAAGCCAATATCGCTCATTAAACAGTAAAAACGATTGAATACAATGCTTCGAAAAACGCTGTTAGCCATTCTACCAATCTAACTCACTATCTGTTCATTCTTGCGGGCCTAAATCACCACAAGCCGCGTGATATAACTTGTAATCAGAGGCACCAGTTACAGGATTATTCAGTCCTGTAACAACGATTGCAAATCGATAATTTTACGCAAATCAACAACCAAGCTCGCTAAAACTAACACTAAAGATCATCCGACGAGTGCCCCCGCAAGCTTAAAGAACTTAAATTTGTATTTTACACCAAATAAATAACGATAAAACTTGAAAGCACAGTTAGCAAACGCTCGTAAATTGGGAAATAAAGCAAGCTAAGAATCATTATGCCACAGAAGTAGCTAGCTTAAACAAGTCAACAATAACCTTCACTTCCTCAAAAAAAGAAAAATAATCCGGGCATTTATATCGAACAAAAACTGTAATAAATACTTAACCTCAACGCATCATAATTCACAATTAATGACAAGAATAAAAACAACCAAAGAGATTTCTAGATAGCAGAGTTAATGATATTTCCTTGATAAAAAACAGTTATTCAGTTCGAGTTTGCGAAAAAACATACAAAACATCAAACTAATTGATCTAAATCAACAAAATAGCCAATCCCCAGATAGCTAAATTTTGTCTAAATATGTAAATTAGACTGTCCTAATGTAGGACTACATTTAACCCTCGGAGTCGGTTTATGGATATTATTGAACTCTCACGATTGCAGTTTGCATTCACCGCGATGTACCACTTCTTATTTGTCCCACTCACCCTGGGTATGACCTTTTTACTTGCCATCATGGAATCTGTTTATGTGATGACAGGTAAACAGATTTACCGAGATATGACTAAGTTTTGGGGCAAACTATTTGGTATTAACTTTGCGCTGGGAGTAACGACTGGTTTAGCCATGGAATTCCAGTTTGGTACCAACTGGTCCTATTACTCACATTATGTGGGCGACATTTTTGGTGCGCCATTGGCAATTGAAGGCTTAATGGCCTTTTTCCTTGAATCAACTTTGGTTGGTTTATTCTTTTTTGGTTGGGATCGGCTGACTAAAGTTCAACACTTAGCGGTAACTTGGCTGGTTGCATTGGGCTCTAACTTATCGGCATTATGGATCTTAATCGCCAATGGTTGGATGCAAAACCCTGTCGGAGCAGAGTTTAACTACACCACCATGCGCATGGAAATGACCAGCTTTGCTGAAGTGGTATTTAATCCAGTCGCTCAAGTAAAATTCGTCCATACGGTATCTGCGGGTTATGTGACTGGCGCAATGTTTGTATTGGCCATTTCAGCTTGGTACATGCTTAAAGGCCGCGACTTAGCCTTTGCTCGCCGCAGTTTTGCCATTGCAGCGGCCTTTGGTCTTGCCTCTTCAGTGTCGGTGATTATCCTTGGCGATGAATCAGGTTATGAATTAGGCGATGTGCAACAAGTGAAGCTCGCCGCCGTTGAGGCCGAGTGGGAAACTCATCCAGCCCCCGCTGCATTTACTCTGTTTGGCCTGCCAAATAGTGAAACACAAACCACAGACTACGCAATAAAAATTCCCTATGCATTGGGCCTTATTGCGACACGCTCGGTTGATGAGCAGGTATTAGGTCTCAAAGACTTGAAAGAAATCCACCGCGAACGGATTGTCAACGGTAAAGAAGCCTATCGCTTATTACAATTACTAAGAGCCGGAGATACCACAGAACAAACCAAAGCCGCCTTTGAAGTAGTCAAACAGGATCTGGGGTACGGACTATTGTTAACGGCCTATACAGACAATCCAGCCAACGCAACCGATCAACAGGTACAATTAGCCGTAGACAACAGTATTCCCCAAATTGCGCCAATGTTTTGGTCCTTCCGCATCATGGTCGCCGCAGGCTTTTTGATGTTGTTAGTCTTTGCACTCGCCTTTTGGTTTAGTGCGAAACGGATTCAACACAAACCGAAATGGTTCTTAAAGATGGCTTTATTTAGTTTACCTTTGCCGTGGATTGCCTGTGAAGCTGGTTGGTTTGTCGCTGAATATGGTCGTCAACCTTGGGCCGTTGGTGAGGTACTACCAACGCATTTAGCCGCCTCATTACTTACACCGGCGGAAATTTGGATCAGTCTAGGTCTAATTACCACTTTATATAGCATATTCATTGTCATTGAAGTTTGGCTAATGCAACATTTTGCACGGAAAGGCCCCTCATCATTGCATACCGGTAAATACGCCTTAGAAACGGATCAACTTGGAGAGCTATAACATGGATTATGAATTTTTAAGATTTATCTGGTGGCTGTTAATCGGCGTACTACTGATTGGTTTTTCTGTTACCGATGGCTTTGATATGGGCGTCGGTGCCCTATTAAAAGTGGTTGGTAAAAACGATGAAGAAAGACGCGTCATGATTAACAGCGTTGCTCCCCATTGGGATGGCAACCAGGTCTGGCTGGTTACGGCTGGAGGAGCACTATTCGCCGCTTGGCCACCAGTTTATGCGACAGCATTTAGTGGTTTTTATTTGGCGATGATCTTGACTCTGGCCGCGCTATTTTTACGACCTATTGGATTCGATTATCGCTCCAAATTAGACAATACAAAATGGCGTAGTAATTGGGACTGGGCTCTCACCGTTGGTTCAGCTGTTCCGCCCATTATCTTCGGGGTCGCTTTTGGTAATTTATTACAAGGGGTTCCATTTCATTTTGACGAACTTCTACGGATCCATTACACAGGCTCATTCTTTGCGTTACTGAATCCCTTCGCCTTACTAGTTGGAGTTCTAAGTTTGCTGATGTTTGTCAGCCAAGGCGCTGCTTATCTGCAAATGAAAACCGAAGGTGTCATTTTGCAACGAAGCCAATCTATCGGCGTTATTGCTGGCTTTGGCGCAACGCTAATATTTGTGCTTGCAGGTCTTTGGTTACATATGGGGATCGATGGGTATACCCTTACCAGTACCATTGATACCAACGCGATTAATAATGTAGTGGCTAAAACTGTAGAGGTTCAGCCCGCAGCATGGCTCAGTAATTTTTCCAAGTACCCTATTTTATGGCTATTTCCAATTTTAGGTGTGGGCGCATTCTTATTCACCGGGCTATTTAGCAAGATGGGCAAAGGTGCCATTGCATTTGTTTGCTCCTCGCTCGGCCAAGCGGGTGTTATTATGACTTGTGGCATCGCGATGTTCCCATTCATTATGCCATCGAGCTCGCGACCCAATCATAGTCTAACCATGTGGGATGCAACGTCTAGCGAACTCACTCTCAAAATTATGTTTGTAGTCGCCTGTATTTTTGTTCCCATCGTATTGGCTTACACCATTTGGTGTTATGTCAAAATGTTTGGTCGCCTCAATGAACAAACTATTCGTGATAACTCTCATTCACTATATTAAGGAGCATTCTATGTGGTATTTTACTTGGATTTTAGGTGTACTACTGGCCTGTTCCTTTGGCATTATCAATGCTATGTGGCTAGAATTTAACGGATATTCGGACGACGAACCTGAACAATAATAATTCATCACGACTTCTTAGAAGTTGGTTGCGGCCAATCCGGCCGCAACTATTAATCGCAACCCTACTCGCGCTACTCAGTATCCCTTTGCTTATTCTGCAAATGTACTTTTTGGCGCTCATTTCTAACTCACTGATCCAACTAAACCAACCAGAGCCATTGCTCTGGTATGGTTTTGGTGGTGCATTTTTGATTCGACTAATACTCTTAAGTAGCAAAGACTTTATAGCCCAAGGTGCCAGCCGAAATTTACGTCAGCAATTGCGCAACCAAATTTGGCAAGGTTTATCACTATTAGGGCCCGCGAAGCTCAAATACGGTAGTGATGGCCAGCTATCCAGTTTATTAACTGAGCATATCGACGCACTCGATGGTTACATCTGTCGTTATTGGCCACAGCAATTTCTAGTATTAGTCGCACCACTAACAATCGCTATCGTAGTAAGTCAACACAGCCTATTGGCTAGTGCGTTATTATTATGTACCGCCCCCTTAGTGCCGCTATTTATGATCCTCGTTGGCAAAGAAGCGAGCAAAGCCAGTACCAAACAACTACAAGTACAAAGTCGAATGAGTGGTCGACTGTATGACTTTTTACTAGGTTTGAATATCTTAAAAAGACTCAATGCCAGTCATGTTGCTGAAGCACACCTTGCTAACGCAGCGGAAGGATATCAACGCAGTACCATGCAAGTCCTAAAACTGGCGTTTTTATCCACTGCCGTATTAGAGTTATTTAGCTCATTGGCAATCGCGTTGGTCGCCCTATATTTAGGCTTAGGTCTGTTAGGAGAACTCCCCTGGCTTAAACAGGTGGTTCCTGTAGATTATGCTTCAGCATTATTTATCCTGCTGCTTGCGCCCGAGTTTTATCAACCGCTTCGGCAACTGGGCAACGATTATCATGCAAAAGCACAAGCACAGTCGGCGAGCTTACTACTAGCACCATTATGGCGAGCCATCAGCGAAGCCGAGAGCCGCCAACAAAGGTCAGATTTAGCGACCCATGATTTACCAGAAAAATTACTGCAAGCGAAGCAGTTTTCACTGACACTCTCTCACATTGTGGTGGGACAAACCCAAACGCCTCGACTAGCACTAGAGCAACTAAACATTCCCGCTCAATCTCGACTCCTTATCACTGGCCCAAGTGGCAGCGGCAAGTCCACTCTATTGCAATTATTCGCTGGTTTTCTTCCTTTTCAAGGTAATTTAACGGTCAATGAAATTGATATATCTGCGAGTCAAATGCCCCGACTAAGACAACACATTGCCTATTTAAACCAGCACGCCGAATTGATGCCCGGCAGCATTGCCGATAACTTGCAACTTGCAAAACGCAACGCCACTGAAACGGAAATGATTCAAGCCCTTACTTCAGTCGGCTTATGGACATGGTTAGCCACCACGCAACAAGGCTTGGACTATCCCATCGGTGAAAGCGGACTCGGGCTATCAGGTGGACAACAACAACGTTTGGCCCTCGCGCGCTTATTACTACAACCTAAAGCCATTTGGCTACTCGATGAACCCTTTGCCGAGCTGGACCAACAAAGTGTTCAACCACTCTGCGAAGTCCTCGCAGAAATAAGCCGAGGAAAAACGCTGCTCATCGCGAGCCATCAATGGCAGCACCTTCATTTTTTAGACGCTTGTATTTATCTGAGCGAAGGTAAAATGACTCATTCTGATGAGTTATCACCGCTGCCAAGCAGTTGCCATATACAAGAGCCGACACCATGAAATCATTAAAATTACGTCACTTATTAGTTTGGCAGTGGCGAGGCTGGAGCCTCAGTGGGCTGCTTGGTTTACTCACCGTTGCAGCCACCGTATTACTATTGGCCTATTCTGGTTGGTTTATTAGCGCCGCCGCGATGGCAGGGGTTGCAGCCATTCAAGCAGGCAGCTTCAATTACATGCGGCCGGGAGCCGTGATCAGGTTTTTAGCCATTACCCGAACGGCGGGGCGCTACGCAGAGCGTTTACAATCACACCATACGGTATTATCGCTGCTGAAAAATTTGCGGGTAAACACCTTTCATCGACTGAGTCATCAAAGCATTGCTGATTCTTTGCGATTTGAGCAGCCCGATAGCGCCGAAACCTTGCAACGTTTAATCAGTGACATTGACTTACTTGACCAATTTCCACTACGAGCTATCGCACCTTGGTTCTGGGCTATTGCCCTTGGCGGATTTTTTAGTTTAGCCATCGCCTACTATCTTCCCAGTGCACTGTTCAGCATCGTTTTGCTCCTGCTGATGCGACTTATACTACTCCCCCTTATGATGTTGCCTCTGGGTATTCATTTAGCCAAGCAAGAAGTCAATTGCAATGGCCAACGTCGACAAGTCACGCTCATTGGTTTGCAATTATTAACCACCCTTTTAACCTTTGGTCGCTGGCAAGACTATGCTCAAACCGTGGCAGACAATGAACAGACAATCAACCGTTTACAGCAACGACTCCAACTCTCTGTTCTCATCGCCGATAGCCTTGCCCAGCTGTTGCTTTTAGTCGGTATAATCTGTTTAGCGATGCCTGGAACATCGATGGTTCTCGAGCAAGCATTGCATCCGGCTATTTTAGTGGCTCTGCTCTTAGCTTGGTTAGGTTTATCTGAGGTCTTTCAAGCTTTATCCTCTCTCCACCTTGCCATCGGTTATAGCGTCGCAGCCAAAAATAGAACCAATCAACTGATCGCAAGCTCACCAAGTGCAAAGACAGAATCGGCAAGCAAAACGGTCGATATTCTTTCTCAAGCGGAGTTGAATTTTAGCATCGCAGATCTATGCTTTGGATTTAAACCACAAGCAATTCTCACTCACCAGCAAAACCAAACCTTTAAGGCTGGCGACGTGGTCTTATTAAGCGGTCCTTCAGGTATTGGCAAGAGTTGTTTATTGCAAACCCTTGCTGGCGATATACCGAAAATAGCAGGTTCGATTGCTCTAAACCAACAACTACAGCACCAGTTTAACGATAACACTTGGCATCAATATGTTGGCTACTTGCCGCAATGTCCATTTATCTTCCAGCTAACCATCGCTGCCGACTTAAGACTCGCAAAACCCAAAGCAAGTGATACGGAGTTATCCGAAATATTATCATTAGTCGGCTTACAAGAATGGTTAGCCAAACAAAGTCACGGCCTACAAACCATTTTAGGTGAGTACGGTGTCGGCTTATCTGGCGGCGAGCTACGTCGCTTCACCTTAGCTCGCCTATTGTTAGCCAAAACCCCAGTTTTACTACTCGATGAACCCTTTTCAGGTTTAGACCAAGCCTCTACAGAGCAACTACTGCAGGGTCTATTGCACTGGCAACGCGATGGTATTTTAATTATCGCGAGCCACCAACAATTAGAACATCCAGCATTTACGAAGCGTTGGCATTTAGGCGTTCAATAATTAAAACCAATCGTTGACGGTATAAGATCCGAGTCGAGCATCAAACAAACAAGCCGAGAGCAGTGAATCCTCTCGGCTTGTTTAATCGTTCGGTTCTTGGTGCACAGGCAACCAATAATCACTCTTCAGCAAATAGAAAAGTCCACGTAGGCTTTTTACAAGCTCAAATTTAAGCATCATTTAGCCAATATCATCGATATTGCGATCACCGTCGACTAGCTGATTAATTTTCACTGTAGTGCCAATTTTGGCCAACGATGACAATCCCTTCACCTTCAAAACCTTAATAATAGGGACAAAATCTCGAGCTTATAATGAGTTGCCGCTAACGTCTTGTGCAACTAATGCCCCGCATCAACTTCAGACCCGTTACCAGAGCATGCATGGCACCATTCAGGGCAAATGATAAGCATAGATAGATTCATCTTGAGGACAAGTAGCAATTGTATCGGTCATTCGCTCATCACATTAAACAAGCATACATTCGATATTCTAGGCCGCCCTTACCCTAATAAAGCGAGATAATAAAGCAAAGATGATTGCTGTTAATTATAATGACATTATAATGTAATTGTAATGCACCTTTCTAAATTGGAGCGATAAATGATTGCGATTAGCGAAGCGCTAAGAGCGGGATTACTTAAGCCTAAGAACTGGGTAAGTAATATTATTGCAGGCGTCATTGTTGGTGTTGTTGCTCTTCCCCTCGCGATGGCCTTCGCCATCGCCTCCGGCGCCAAACCAGAGCAAGGCTTATATACCGCAATTGTCGCAGGCTTTTTGGTCTCAATTTTTGGCGGTAGCCGGGTACAAATTGCCGGCCCGACCGGCGCCTTCATTGTGGTACTTTCAAGTATCACCGCCCAGCATGGTATTGAAGGATTACAAATAGCCACATTCATGGCTGGACTGATCTTAATGCTTTTGGGAATCACCAAGCTGGGAAGTGTCATCAAATTTATTCCTGCGCCAGTTATCGTTGGTTTCACGGCAGGAATTGGGGTCATCATTTGGGTCGGCCAATGGAAGGATTTTTTTGGTTTACCTGAGGTTACTGGTCAGCATTTCCATAACAAGCTATATCATCTGATTAATGTTCTTCCACAATTTCATCTTAGCACTAGCATGCTAGCCATATTTGCCCTATTGCTGGTAATTTATAGTCCGAAAGTACCGCTATTAAAACGAGTTCCTGGCCCCTTAATTGCGCTCGTCCTCACCACCCTTATTCAAGTATTCTTTCAATTTGACGGCGTACGCACAATTGGCTCAGCTTTTGGCGAAATACCACAAGGCTTACCCGAGCTAAGCATTCCTTCACTAAGCTGGACGAAAGTAATAGAACTGATTGGCCCAGCCTTTACCATCGCCATGTTAGGCGCGATTGAATCCTTACTCTCAGCGGTGGTTGCCGATGGGATGGCGGGTACTCGTCATGACTCCAATCAAGAATTAATTGGTCAAGGACTGGCAAATATAGCAGCGCCATTATTTGGCGGTTTCGCGGCAACCGGGGCGATTGCTCGTACCGCAACCAACATTCGTAATGGTGGTAACAGTCCCTTAGCTGGTATTGTCCACTCAATCACTTTATTAGTCATATTGTTAGTGCTTGCCCCCCTAGCAAAACACATTCCTTTAGCGGCCCTTGCGGCCATTTTATTTGTTGTCGCTTGGAATATGAGTGAAGCGAAACACTTCATTAAAATGGTTCGCCGCGCACCACGAGCCGACGTGCTAATCCTATTAATTACCTTTGCTCTTACGGTATTTGCCGATCTCGTTGTAGCAGTCAATATTGGCGTAATATTAGCAACTTTACATTTTTTACGACGTATGGCGAGCAGTGTTGAAGTGAAGCAATCTTCGGCACAAGAACTCGCCTTAGAGTTTGCAGAGAAAGGCTTAGGAGAATTACCAGAGAATATATTGGTATTTGCGGTTGAAGGTCCTTTCTTCTTCGGAGCCGTTGAAAATTTTGAACGAGCGCTGGCCTATACTCACAGCGATCCTGAACACCTTATCATTCGTTTAAAATGGGTCCCATTTATCGATATTACTGGGCTGCAAGCCTTAGAAGAAGTCATCAGCGGCTTACAGCGTCGTGGCGTGAATGTATTGCTATCTGGAGCCAATCAACGGGTCTCGGCCAAATTGAAGAAAGCAGGAATTATCGAGCTAGTTGGCCACGACCATATGTTCCTGTTATTTGATGAAGCGGTTCGAGTTTTACTAAACAATAACTCAAAACAGCAGCGCTAACGTTTCACTTGTGGGTTATGGGTGGCACTGTCAGCATAACTCACATTATGTTGCTCAAGATATTCTCGGATCAATTGCCTAACGACTTGTGACGGCGTTAAGTCTTGAGAAGCACATAGCTTCTCAAATGCCTGCTTTTTACGCGGGTCCATCAGCACTGTAAAACGCGCGGTCTTGTTTTCCACTGGGGTGTACCTCACTAACATTATAATTTGATTATAACGTCAGTGTAATTAAGATCAGATTTTAATACTAGGGTCTGTTAATCTTTGCTTATTATTTTTGCAGTCGCTTGTTGTTATAGTTAGGCAGGACAAACTCAATAAAGTGTCATCGCCACCATGGATCATACGGGAAGGCAGCATCACTAAACAAGCAGCACCAACCGAAGGGCTCGGTTACAATTTATCGCTGAAACAGCAATTACCATCACCGTTCAAACCACTCTGCGGTGACGTCCCAGCATCTTAGGTCGATATTGAAGCTGTCGACTAACACGTTTAGCAAATAAACGAACGAATACAAAACCGAGCCCTAGACTCAGCAAGGCCATCAACACTACGCCCCATTCATTCGATGATTGCTGCGCAAACAAAAACTTCCCAAGACCCGCGCCAACAATTAAACACAACAAAGGCACTAAATAAATCAGTAAAGCACTTGTGAGCATGTTTTTAGCATTTAGGCCTAAGTCTATCTGTTCACCAACTTGCACCTCTTCGGTAAGTTTCACACTGAGCCGATGAACTCGATGAGGAAACGCCTTGGCGATAGAACTATTACCACAATGCTCAGCACTCCCACAGCTGCCACAAGCGCTTTTACTCACGCATTCAACGACTGCATATTCCTGCTCTAGCACAACAACCTTGGCCGTTTCGATAATTAAATTGGAATTATTGGGCAGGGTCACTTGGCAGCTCCAGATAAGGACCCAATTTCACAAAATCAGCAATTTTAGAGGCTGTTTCTGGAGGGATCTCTCCGACAACAGTAATTTCAACTCCCTGCCTGACAACCGTATGTAAACTGGTGGCCCCTTGGCGAACCAATTGTTCACGTAAGGGATTGGTTTTACCTATAGCATTTGCATAAACAGAGATATCAAATAAACCATCACTTAACTTGAGATAATCCACTGGCTCAGCTAACAATAATAATGAATGTCGTTCTTTTTGCGCAACTTTCATACCTTCCGGCTGCCAGCCTAAACGCCAATTAATTTTCTGCTTCGACTCATCAACGGGGAGCTTACCAACCACTGCTTTTGGTAAATCCAAACTAGCAAGTTCATGCATCCAGGCTGTGGGTTGTTCAAATTCGGCTAAATTCACAGCCATTTGCTGTTCAACAAGCTCGCCATCATGGTCAACGATATCTAATCGCAAGGGTAATTGCGTCGCGTAATCAATCCAAAAATACAGACCATAAAGATCGGAAGACTTAGGAACGATCCGCATCACTTGGGCAGGACGTCCAGCAACCCTACTCTTGCCCGCGATCACTAAATCATAATTCGTGGTTAAACCATCAATATCAATAGCCGCCAAATTACCAAACATGCCCGGTAAACGAGTAGAAGCTAAACTATAAGGTGTTTGTCCTGGTTCAAAAAAAGCCACAACACCTTGACGATAAACCCCTTCATTGGCAGGACCATTGAGATATACACGATGCGCAACTTCAACCCCATCGACAACACCATGAATTAACCGTACTGGTTCAATATGACCTTGACGTACCGTGATAAAAGACAACTCGTAGTTACGTTGATGAAAGGCTTGTTGATATTCTTGTAATAAATTAATCGCGGGGCTAGCTTGGCTGACCTCACTAGGAGCGCTAGGGGGACTATCAGTGCTCTCTGCCGAAACAGAAAAAGATGCCAGTAATATAATTACTGGCATCAAAAGTTGTTTAAAACGCATAAGTTATATAACTACTCTACTATTCTCTGTTGAAAACGATGATCCTGTAAATAAGCACTAATACGTTTACGTTGTTCAATCATTTCGGCTTCACTTAACTCGCGTGGCTGTGGGCTAGATTGCAAACTAACCGGAGCAACCGAACCACCGACAGGCACAGTATTAAATACCGGTAAAGGTTGCTCTGTATCACTTGCTACTTGTAAAGAATACTGTTGAACACCAACAATAGCAGCCACCGCGACTGATGCCGCAATTGCATACTGTCCCGTATACTTGAAAAACCGCACCAACTTACCAGAAGATTCTTTTTCAGAAGAATGAGAAGGCCGAGGTGCGACAATGGCGGGCTCATCTTCTAAGGCCAACGCGATATTATCAGCAATATTCAAATTAATCTTCTTGGGGGTTTCCCCACGAAGCACATCGCCAATCAAATGGTAATTACTCCATTGCTGAGCACGCTCTGGCTCGTTGGCTAACAGCTCTAACAGTGATGCGTCGGTCGACTCGTTATCAACCAATGCGGATAACTGTTCTTGATTTGCCATATTAGTCACTCATCCCCAAAATTACCTGCTTAAAAGCGGTTGGATCCGCTTCTCTATTGCATCCCTTGCTCGGAATATCCGCGAACGGACAGTACCAACAGGACAATCCATCACACTTGCAATCTCTTCATAACTAAGACCATCTATCTCTCGAAGCGTAATTGCCGTACGTAAATCATCGGGTAGTCCTTCCATTGTAGCAAAAACTACCTCTTTTATTTCTTCAGATAGCAACAAGGTTTCTGGTGTATCAGCTTCTTTCAATGCTTCTGCACCATCGTAAAACTCGGCTTCATCTGCGTCTACATCATTTGCTGGAGGCCTTCTCCCCTGAGCAACAATGTAATTTTTCGCGGTATTCACGGCGATTCGATACAACCATGTATAAAATGCGCTCTCACCACGAAAATTAGGTAACGCTCGGTAAGCCTTAATAAATGCTTCCTGCGTTACATCGGCTACATCACCATGATTCACAATATAACGTGATACCAGGTTAGCCACCTTATGTTGGTATTTTTGCACCAACAAATTAAATGCCGCCTTATCTCCGCGCTGAGTTCTTTCGACCAACGCTTGATCTGTCCACTGTTCTGACATCAGTAACTACCGACCTCCTAATGCTTGGGTGTCGGTAACTTCTCTGGCGGCACATCTCTTCAGACTACTTGTTTTCAAAAAAGTTCTCTTTTCATCAAATAAATTTTTGCGCCTCTGTGAGACAGTGCAAACTTGAGTAAGTTTCAGTTAAACTACGATATACTCAAATTTCCCTTTAACTTCATATAAGAGCGCATCTAATGGAATACACTAGCGATGTTCTAATAATAGGCAGTGGCGCTGCAGGCTTAACAATGGCGTTAAACTTGGCAGATTATGCCAAAGTCCACGTCCTGAGCAAAGGACCACTAAAAGAAGGCTCCACATATTATGCCCAAGGCGGCATCGCTGCCGTGTTCGATAAGAATGACAGCGTAGAAGAACATGTCAATGATACTCTTATCGCCGGTGATGGCTTATGTGAAGAAGCCACCGTTCGATTCACCGCAGAAAACAGTAAACGCTGTATCGACTGGCTCATCAACCTTGGGGTTCCCTTCGATCAAGAGACCACCAAAGATGGCGAGGCCCAGTATCATCTCACTCGTGAAGGCGGGCATAGTCGACGTCGCATTTTGCACGCTGCCGATGCGACAGGCAAGGCCGTTCAACAAACCTTGGTCAGAGCGGTATTAAGCCACCCTAATATCACGATTCTAGAGCGATTTAATGCGGTCGACTTAATTGTGAAAGAAGGTGACCCGAAAAAAACTGTTGTCGGTGCCTATGTATGGAATCGAAATACCGAACGAGTTGATGTAGTCAAAGCAAAATTTGTGGCGATGGCGACTGGCGGTGCAAGCAAGGTTTATCAGTACACCAGTAACCCTGATGTCAGTAGTGGCGATGGGGTTGCCATGGCTTGGCGCGCCGGCTGTCGAGTTGCGAACATGGAATTTAATCAATTTCATCCCACCTGTTTATACCACCCAGAAGCTCGAAACTTCTTGCTCACTGAGGCACTCCGAGGAGAGGGCGCGTTATTAAAACGTCCCGATGGGACTCGTTTCATGCCTGACTTTGATGCCAGAGAAGAATTAGCCCCTCGTGATGTCGTGGCCCGCGCCATCGATTTCGAAATGAAGCGCCTCGGTGCAGACTGTGTCTACTTAGACATCAGCCATCGCGATGATGAGTTTATCGAATTACACTTTCCCACTATTTTACAACGTTGCTTAGATCTCGGGATCGATATCCGTAAACAAGCAATACCGGTTGTACCAGCAGCCCATTATACTTGTGGTGGTGTAGTCACCAACTTGAATGGCGAAACGGATATTGCAAACTTATATGGCATTGGCGAAGTGGCATACACTGGTTTACATGGCGCCAACCGAATGGCCAGCAACTCTCTATTGGAATGCGTGGTGTTTGCTCATTCCGCTAGCCAGCATATAAAAGCACATCTAAACGAAGTGAGTATATGCAACCAAATTAAGCCTTGGGACGACAGCCAAGTGAGTAATTCAGATGAAGAAGTCATCATTACCCACAATTGGCACGAACTACGGTTATTTATGTGGGATTATGTTGGCATTGTGCGTACCAACAAGCGCTTACAACGTGCCATGCATCGAATCCATTTACTACAGCAAGAAATCTATGAATATTACTCAAACTTTAAAGTGGGGAATAATCTCTTAGAATTACGTAACTTGGTGCAAGTCGCCGAGTTAATCGTGGGCTGTGCCATGCGCCGTCATGAAAGTCGCGGTCTACATTACAATTTGGATTACCCAGATAAACTGGACATCGTGAAGCCGACTATCCTCGATCCAAACACCTTTTATCAAGAACCAGATAACGTAGACTAAATCGATGGATTTAAACAAGGCTTAGCTTAGCTAAGCCTTCATACTATTCACCACCGTTGCAACGATATTCCGCCCTTATGGTTGTTCAGACTCGATGGGAAAGTTAATTACAAAGCACATCCTACGATAAATATCATGCTCAATACTATCTGCAAAAATCACATTTAATTTTAAACGGTCTTGGCGAATACCAATAATAATGCAACAAGTAAAAGCCACGCGAGAGTTCGCTAACCATTGGTAAACCTCAGTTTTCCCACCTTGTTGGTAAGCAATCTGTTCCGCAGAAAAATAACCCTTAGGGCGATACCGCCACCAATGCCAATAGCACAGCACTATCGAAAAAAGACTCAGAGGGAGTAAAGGAAGTAAACGAGGGAAACAAAATAACAACAAGACTTGCGCCGCAGCCATCAGGCAGATCAGCGCAAAATAAGTCGACGAACGAGTCGCCCTAAATTCACACTTTGACGCGCTTGAGAATAACATTAACCATCGCAGCTAGTTGCGGATCATCACAGACCTTATGACCCATAAACCAAGCAAATAGATCAGGATCATCACAGGCGAGTAAGCGTTTAAAGGTTTGTTTTTGCGCCTCACTCAAATCATCATAAGCTTCATCTACAAACGGCATAAACAATACATCAAGTTCCAACATCCCCCGACGACAAGCCCATTTTAAACGTGATTTATTTTCCTGCATGTTGTTCCTTGTATACATCAGTGACACTGGTAAACTCGGTATTAGCCACAGTTAATAACCAGTTAAAAAATGCTGCAAAAGTATTGACGACAATACCATTTCAGCAACAAAATTACACGCTAATAAGCTTGATCTAGCTCTCAACGGAAGCCGACTATGTCTCAACAAACCTTATGCACTCTCCCTCCGCTGTTAGTTCAGCCTCTGGACCAATGGCATTTAGTCAGGGTGAGTGGAATTGACGCCCAAAGCTATTTGCAAGGACAGCTTAGCTGTGACGTAAACAGTCTTGATCCGGGCCAACAAAGTCTGGCAGCGCACTGCGACCCCACAGGTAAAATGTGGTCAGTATTGCGACTGCTGCGTTTAAACGATGACTACTTATACCTGCAACCAAAATCGCTTGCCGACAGCCAATTAGCCCAGCTAAAGAAATATGCGGTATTTTCTAAAGTGGCCATCGAAACCGAAACCAAGCTGAAGATTATCGCAGTACTTGGCAGTGAAGCCCCACATTACATCGCGGAACATTTTGGCGATGATATCGCCAGCTATGGTGGTTTAATCGATAGTGGCATCTGTGTGCACCTGGATGGTCCCAAACGCCGCTATTTAGTGATTACCGATCTCGCCAATTGGGGAGAAGATGCGCCAACCAGCCCACTCGACGCCAATCAATTATGGCGCGCGTTACAGATTGTCTCCGGCCTCCCCATGCTGGAGCTGGCCACCAGCCAGCAATTCATTCCTCAAGCCTTAAACCTACAGTGTTTAAACGCCATTAGCTTTTCCAAAGGCTGTTATACCGGTCAGGAAACCATTGCACGCGCCAAGTATCGCGGCAACAACAAGCGAGCGACGCTGCGCTTTGCCGGACATGGCGATCTCTTACCCAAAGCTGGCGACCGTCTAGAACAAAAACTGGGTGAAAACTGGCGAGCCAAAGCCACCGTATTACAGGCCGTTCAGCTCGATCCTGGCTATATTGAACTATTAGCGGTGTTAAATAAGGATACGGATGCCACCGCAAAGTTTCGCTTAGAAGGGGATGAACAGAGTCTCTATACCATTGCTCAGCTACCTTACGGCTTAGAAGATTGAGACAAGGGCAAACACTGAGCGCCCCGCATCTATTTGCTGGTAGCTATACTGTACTTTAGATGCAAGGATCCGTGCATTGGTGATTTTTTTTGGCGCGCCATTGATCGCCGAAAAAACCGAAAATTCAGACCAGGAAAACACAATGAGCGCTCCACAAGCTATCGCATCCCCTTGTATTCGGCATTGCACGTTGGATGACAAAGATCAGTGCGTCGGTTGTTTTCGGCAACTCGATGAAATCTGCGCCTGGAGTGGGCTGGATGAGCAAGCCAAACGGGAAGTTTTACAACGCTGTGAGCAACGGCGTCAGCAAGCGCCCACCTGGAAATTTAGCAAGCTCAACTCCCGCTTATAGGAATAAAAATGCCGAGTTTTCTAATCACGGCATTTTTATCAAGCCCTCAGCGAGCCTTAGCCGAAGTCTCCATTCACATACCCCTGGGTTCGTTGGTCCTTTGGCGCGCTAAATATTTGCTCAGTATCACCATGCTCCACCAATTCCCCCATCCAGAAGAAAGCGGTCTTATCTGAAATACGCTTCGCCTGCGCCATCGAGTGCGTGACAATCACAATGGTGAACTTTTTACGCAGCGCCTCCATCAACTCCTCAATTTTATGAGTGGCGATGGGATCCAGGGCACTGGTTGGTTCATCCATCAAAATCACATCAGGCTGTATTGCAATGGTTCGCGCGATACACAAACGTTGTTGCTGACCGCCCGACAAACCAAAAGCATGACTCTGTAAACGATCGCTCACTTCATCCCACAGGGCGGCACTGCGCAAGGCATTTTCAACCACCTCATCGAGCGTCTGCTTATTGCGGATCCCCTGAGCGCGTAACCCATAAGCCACATTCTCGTAAATACTCATGGGAAAGGGATTGGCCTTTTGAAAAACCATTCCCACCTTCATCCGTAGCGCAGCCACATTACGCTCTTGATAAATGTCTTTCCCTTCTAAATGCACACGCCCGGTAATACGCACATTTTCAATTAAATCATTCATCCGATTTAAAGTCCGTAACAGGGTTGATTTACCACAACCAGACGGGCCAATAAGTGCCGTAACTTGTTTCTCAGGAATTTCTAAATCAATCGCCTTTAGTGCGTGCGTATCACCGTAATGTAAATCAAGTTGTTGAACATCAAACTTATTCATATCTATCTCTTAGTAAGCAGCTTTGTTGAATCGACTCGCGATCAATTTAGTCAGTAGGTTAATGGCTAAAACCAAGACAATCAGTACCGTGGCAGTTGCATACGCCTGATTCCATTCATGAACGGTGAACAATTCTTGAGTTAATTTATACAAGTGAACGGTTAAAGTTCGCCCTGAATCGAACACCGACTCCGGCAGTCTGGTAACCATACCCGCGGTTAAAAAGACAGGGGCTGATTCGCCAATCACTCGCCCGGTACTTAAAATTACCGCGGTGACAATACCAGGCATCGCTGATGGAAGGATCACCCGCCAGATGGTATAGATCCGTGAACAGCCTAAGCCATAAGAAGCTTCTCGGTATGCTTGTGGGACTGCAATCAGGGCCTCTTCAGTGGTCCGAATAATCACCGGTAAAATCAAAATGGCTAAGGTGAGCGCGCCCGACAGAATCGAAAAGCCCAAACCAAGGGTGACCACAAAAAAAGTCATCCCAAATAAACCATAAATAATCGATGGAATACCCGCCAAAGACTCCGTGCAAAAACCAATCACCTTGACAACTTTGCTCCCGGGCTTGGCATACTCGGTTAAGTAAAGTGCAGTCATAATGCCAATTGGGGCTGCGATGCCTATCGATAGCAGCACCATATATAAGGTGGCGACAATCATCGAGAAAATACCCGAGGTTTTACCAATCGTGGTGTAGCTTGAACTAATAAACTCCCAACTTACATGGCTTAAACCATTGCTTAAGATGTGCCATAACATCCACAGCAAAAATAAAATAGTCAAGCCTGCTCCGGCCCAAACGAGGCTTAAAGCAGCCAGATCTTCAATACGACGGCGCATTACTTAACCCTCTGACGATTCAAAATTAACAAGGTCCCATTTAACAACATCACAAAAACCAGCAACACAATCCCAGTTGAATACAATGAGCTGGCATGAATTCCACTTGCATAAGACATTTCCAGAGCGATGTTTGCGGTCAGCGAGCGAGCCGAGTCAAGCAGTGAGCCAGGCATCGCAGGGGAGTTTCCCATCACCATAATAATGGCCATGGTTTCGCCGACGGCGCGCGCAATTCCGAGCACCACACCGGCTAAAATCCCTGAGCGGGCAGCCGGCAAGATCACCTTAAAAATGGTAAATATCGGCGAAGCTCCTAGCGCATAAGATCCTTCTTTATAACTGCGAGGAATGGCACGAATAGAAGTCTCAGCAATGGTAATCACCGTGGGTAAAATCATCACCGCCAACACAATAATGGCCGCTAAAATGGTGCTACCCGCGGGTACCTTAAACACCGATTCAATTGCCGGAACAATGATCACCAAGCCAAAAAAACCATAAACAACCGATGGGATCCCCGCCAGCAGCTCTACCGCCGGGCGGATCATATTGGCCAAGCGTTTCGGTGCAACTTCAGCTAAAAATACCGCCGTTAACAACGCAACCGGAACCCCAATGAGCACGGCTCCGAGGGCTGAAACAAGTGATGCCACAATCATCGCGCCGACACCAAATAAGGCCGGCGGATACCAATCAGTTCCGATCAAGAAATGACTTAAACCCGCAAACTGAATGGCTGGTAAGCCCTCAAGCACCAAAAAATAACCAATAATCGCGACCGACAGAACACCAATCAGTGCGCTCAGCAAAAAGAGTAGATTAAAAAAACGTCCAAGCCAGTCAACCTTTTCAGATGACTGCTTGAGCGCTGCAACTAATGCTGGGTTGTTAAACTCAGCCTGTGGCGTAATAACCGTTTGATTCATAAGATTTTATTTCCAATCCCAAGGCACAACAAAGAGGCATACTCATGCCCCTTTGTTAAGCTTTTAAAGGAAAACCTAGTTAACTTCGATGTAGCCGTGTTCAGCAACAATGGTTTGGCCGGCATCACTCATAATGTAATCAACAAACTGCTGAGCTTCTGGTGCGGGGTCTGTATTGACTAACAGAATAAAAGGACGGGCAATTTCGTAACGACCAGCTTGAATATTGGCTTTGCTTGCGGCGACACCTTCAATGTTTAAGGCGGTAAGAGAATCGTCAACCGAACCAAGAGAAATGAAACCTATGGCGTTGACGTTGTTCGCCACTAAGGTTTTAATGGCACCATTGCCACTGGCCACTTGAGCGCGAGGGGAAATAGCGGTAACGGTTACCCCATTAATTTTTCGAGTGAGCCCCATAATATCTTCAAAGGCACCACGAGTACCGGAACCCACTTCACGAGTGACGGCAACAATCGCTTGATCGGCGCCACCGACTTCTTGCCAGTTTTTAATCTCACCAGAGTAGATTTTTTTAACTTGTTCAATGCTTAGATTTTGAACCGCATTGGCCTTGTTTACGGCCACTGCAATACCGTCCTGCGCCATCACAACTTTCTTAGTATCAGCATTGAGTTCGTCATCTTGTACTTCACGAGAAGACATACCAATCATGCTTGTCCCTTCTTTAACAGCACGGATCCCCGCCGAAGAGCCGGTACTTTGCACTTCAACCACATCATTTTGAGTGCTTTGGTAGTTTTCGGCCAATATTTCCATAATACCAGATACAGAAGTGGAACCTGACACCGTCACTGTATTACTGGCATAAGCATTGGTTGCCAATAGGATAGATGCGATACTTAACGCTGTGATTAACTTATTTCTCATAATATTTCTCTTTGCATTTAAATAATGACAAACAACTTGTCTAAGGCGGATGCATTGAAGCAAGCAAAAGTGACAGAAATATTACAAACAGAATATTACACAGGAATTGTGCAGCTTAGGCGGTTTTATAAACTAAATAAGAAAGAAAAAATGAAATATAGATATATAATATATGCATGAGCGCAAACATTCATTCTTGCGCTCATCGCAAATTAAGAACCTCGCCAATGACGGACTCGACCAGTATCGATATGCACAAAACCACTATTTGGATAATAGCCAACCCCACCTAAACCCAACTCTAAAGCGGCGCTGTGAACCTTATGCAGTGCGACATTTTTGACTCTCACATCAACAGCTTGTCCGGTCATATGAAAACTCTTTTTAGCTACGCCTGTGGTGCTATTGCGTAACATTTCATTGGTAGCAGGAGAGCGATAGCCAGAAATGATTTCAAATAAGACTTCCCCACCCAAACGTTCTTGTAACAAGGCCATCTGCATGTATAAAGATTTATCCATATTGATAATTTCGTTGCGCCTAAAATCACGCAACAAATTATCTAAACGTTTAACTTGTTTCTCTTGAAATTGACCATCTTTCCAGAAACAGACTTCACAACTTTCATTGGTGTGTAAGTTGTTCATATTTAAAACGCGTGTTCCCGGAAGTTCTCTGGCAATACTAGAACTTGCATAGCTTTTTGGTATCCCAAGACCGATAAATCCAGCGCCCAACCCCAATAACAATGACCGCCTATTTAACTTTCGGTCTAACATTTACACTTACCTCAAACGGATTAAAAAAACATCAATTTGGTGTAAAATACCGAAAAGCACCACAAAAAGCAAACAAATCACTACAGTGAGTGATTTTTTAGTGAGCTAAAGTTTAAGTAAAGGTAAGCTAACAAGCTGTTTAAAAAGATGTTTTCAGCTCTGTTATCAGCCAATCTTCGGGTCGAAATTATAAATATCTTTGCGGTAATTCAAGCTACCGGAGCTATCAAACCAAGAAGTAAAATACACTAAATAAACCGGAACACGTTTTCGTAAAGGTAACCATTTAGGCTCACCTTTTGCCATGAGTGACTGCTTGTAACGTTGGCTATAACCATCTTGCTTGAGTAGTTGTTCTGCCAATGATTCAGCAGCTTCAACCCGAACACAGCCAGAACTAAACGCTCGTTGTGACTCAGAAAACAGCTCAGGGGAAGACGTATCATGCAAATAAACCGCAAATTGGTTGGCAAAGTAAAATTTATAGTTACCTAACGCATTTGCTGAGCCTGGCCGCTGACGCATTCGATAGGGAAATCTTCCGGTATCCTTAACCAGAGTCCAATCCACTTGCTCCGGTTCAACCGCCTGACCTTGATAATCAAATAGTTCAAAGCCCAAGCGTTGCACATAGCTGGGATCGAGGCGAAGCTTGGGAATAATATCTCTACGGACAATGGTTCTAGGCACATTCCAATAGGGGTTAATCACCACACTACTGATTTCACTCACTAATAATGGTGTCGCACGAGACGCTCTACCCACCACAACTTTAGAACGAAACAATTCGATATCTTGGTCGATATAGCTCATTTGATAGGCAGGCACATTTACCACGATCCGTTGTTGATTTGGAGGCATCACCAGAAAACGATCTAAAAGCTGCTGCCTGAGTAAGTTTTTGGCAAGCATTTTTGAGCGCTCTAGCGGTTGAAAATTCAACCAATACAATGTGTCTTTACCCACAATACCGTCAGCTTTCAAGCCATGTTGCTGCTGAAAACGTTGCAAAGCATTGTAAGTTTCACTTTCGAATAATGGCAAATTCTGCTCAAGCAGTTGATGATTAGAGTCAAATTCAATTAAACGCTCCCGGATCAAAGGAACCCGCGGATCGGAATCTCCTAAACGAATTAAAGGACCATTTGCAATACGGGTGTTTTCGGTACGCTGTTGAGCCACATTAAGCCAATACAACATTTGTTGGCGATAACGCAGCCGCTCAATGTCTAGTTCACCCCGTAAAGTCATGACTTGCTGATAAACTTGCTGCTGATTAAGATTTGCTATCCAGGCTTGATCGATAAACAATTGTAACGGCAATTCTGCGATATGATTCAAAGCCATACTTTGCGAATAATCCAAAGCCATCAACTGCTGATAACAGGCAATTACACCGAGAAATGCATCGGTGTATAAAGACTCCCATTGAGCATCACTACTATCGATAATGTTTAGCTGAACCAGCCATCGGCTTATTTGTTCTGGTGCACCCGCCAGGCTGAGTTCAAACAGCAACCATTGTAGTTGGTCTCGCGCCTTACGCGCTTGGGCATAACCATACCAAAGCGCCTGAGGATGATAAGCATAGATACGCTGTTGCAGCTGAGGATAGCGTAATTGATAATTATCAGCACGATTGGCTAACCATCTCTGCGATGCCCCACCAGCCTGAGGCCAATCTAAACGGCTGAGTAAACGTTGGCTTACCGGATCGTCGTCAACCTTAGTGGCAATCACTGCCGCCCCGCCTTTTAATTCAACCATCCCCGCTTGTTCAAGTGTATTTGACTGTACTACAGCTTGTTCTTCTGGCGCTAATAGGCTCACCGCGGCATATAAATGTAGGCTAAATAAATAGACTCCCAGTCCAATGACTACGCTTTTCACCCAACACTCCTGAATGAGATGATATTAATTAAGCATAGCGTGTAAGCCAGTCGCTATGCTTAAAAAATGCTATGCATTTCGCAAGCAGAAGCTTAAGTGCTTGAGAATCCTAAAAAGATGAATTAGGCCCTGCTAAAAATGCTAATTCAGCTGCGCTCGACTGCCGCCCCAAAATTTGATTACGATGGGGGTAGCGTCCAAATTTCTCGAGAATGGTTTTATGCTTTAATTCAAATTGGTACTGTTGCTCCAAACCGGGTTGATGAAACAACTGTTCCGCCTGTTGGTGGATCACTAAAGATTCGCTATGCATATAGGGCATATATAAAAATGCACGCATCGTTGGTGTTAGCCGCTGATCAAATTGCTTCGCCACCGCATTTTGCGCCAAGGCTAATGCCAACGGATCGCAAGCAAAAGCTTGGGCAGAACCTCGGTGAATATGACGAGAGAATTGGTCTAATACAATGACTTCCGCAAGACTCCCCTTAGCACTATCACGCCAAGCCCATAGCTCCGCAAAACTAGCGCTTTGCAGTAGCCCACTATAACTTTCCGTTATTTGCAGATCAACGCTCGCTTCAATCACAAATCGCTGCTCTGCCTGTAAGTGTTCAAACCAAAACTCAAGGATCGCTTGATATTCCATCTAATCCTCTCTAGCTTAAAAAGCTGGCTTTGTCGGGTTTACCCGCTCATTTTAAAGATTGAGAAAAGTATCCAAGCACTCAAACGCAGAGCTCAATCATCAGTGAGCCTAGCAGCCACAATCCCCTTGCACCAACCATTGACATTGCTGGTAATTGTCAGCCATGGCAAGTTGGCTCAAATAACCCAGAACATCACAACCCGCTTCACCCCAAGTACAACCGCGACGAAGCTCGCTATAAAGCTTAATTGAGGTTGCCTGATAGCGAAATTTTTGTTCGCTAACCCAACCCGGCTGAGTGTATAAAGGTCGGGCTTTAGCCCCCCACAACTCAACCAGCTGTCCTTCACGCATCATCCTTGGCTGTAGCCCATCCAATTGGGTTTGCAGCACAATCTTCGGTGGCAGTGGTGGTTTGGCAGGGAAGTAATAACTGCAACCGCAGCCCCGCTGCACTTGCGCTGGCGGAATTGCTTGTAATTCACAAGCTTGAGATAAAAAACTCACAATATATAGAGTGGCTCCAAGGGTGACCTTGGGTAGCTGCAGTGTAAAGGTCATTGTTCGCCTTCTATAGGGCTTAAGCGATAAGCACAACGACGAGCCCCCTCAACGATGTGCTCAATCCGCTCGACTTGGCAATTGCTGAACAACTTTGCCAGTAACGCTAACTCAGACTGGCACAAACCTTGGTTTTCACTAGCGGCAACACAAATAGGGCAATGATCTTCAATAAACAAGTAGTGCTCTCCCTCACGTTGCCAATTTGCCATATAACCCTCAGCGCCCCGCTTTTGACTCAAAGCTTCTAGCTTGTCTTCTAAACTGCGCTCACCTGCTAACAAAGTTTGGTAAATATTAAAGCTTTGCTGCTCGCGATGAGCCAGCAACTGTTCAATCGCCTGTTCACCAAATACTTGTTGTACCGCACCGAGCAGTTGCACGCTCAAGTCACTATGGCAATCGGGAAAACGACCATGTCCCCCCTCAGTCAATTGCCAATACCGAGTCGGCCGACCTACTTTCACTTTCTTATCAAAATGCTCGATCAAACCTTCTTTTTCTAGTGCTTGTAAATGCTGGCGCACCCCCATGGTTGTAATGTCTAGGTACTCAGCCAGCATTTTAACCGTTTGCACACCTCGACTTTTGATTCGATACAAGATGCTATCTGTGGTTTTCATAATGGGTCTCTGGCTATAACATCAACTGATTATTGTCATTCACCTAGAGTTTGTAAAGTTAAGGCTTTATAAAGCTCGAAAACAATCGAAATGCTTAAGCCTCCTAAAACGAGACTCTTCCAAAACAAGACAGCCATTTTAATAATCATACAAGATGCTATCTGTGGTTTTCATAATGGGTCTCTGGCTATAACATCAACTGATTATTGTCATTCGCCTAGAGTTTGTAAAGTTAAGGCTTTATAAAGCTCGAAAACAATCGAAATGCTTAAGCCTCCTAAAACGAGACTCTTCCAAAATAAGACAGCCATTTTAAAATCCACTCTTAAAGTCACTTTAACCGCCACCATTAAGCAATAAACATCACATTTCATCCATGTAAAGGCAGCTTGATGTTGAAAAGTTCAGTATTAATAAAGAGGGGGATAATAAAAACTGGCAATCAGCGAGACGGAAGACACAGCTAGCCTAGATAACCTGAATCACTCGCGAGTCAATGAAATTGAACCTGTAAGTTCTTAACCTAGATCCAGCCAGCGCTTGGCAGCTGCCATGCCTTTAATTCGTTGTTGATTGTGCTCACGCTTGTAGCGCTCTAGTGAATGCCCAGCCCCAACCACGCTGGCAAAGTGATGCTCTAAACCCGTGCTTAAGGCTAACCAGCTTTCCTCATCGATTTGTAAGCGCTGTAAAATGGGCGCTTGTGCATCATCGATATAACCGCGTTTATCTTCTCTGATAACTCGACCGGTAAGTTCCACCAGTTGCAGGTAGTCTTGTAACGCGAAAGGCAAGCCTTTAGGCATGGTTTCTCTGGGGTTACCGACAAAGGGCATTAGCGGCTTGGGTTGCTGACCTTGTTTGGCTTGCTGAATGCGCTGTTTGATACTGGTGTGGTCCGAGGTTTCAGGCGTGCTCGCTATATTTGAGCGAACCGGGTTTAAATCCACATAGGCCATGCAAGCTGCGAGGGCTGCTTCATCTAAAAGCGCTTGAGATTTAAAACGCCCCTCCCAAAAACGCCCGGTACATTGGTCTTCTTTATTGGCAGCTCGAGCAATATGTTCATTTAAATGGCGCATAAACCAGCTTAAATCAAAGAGGCGAGTCCGATACACTTCGGCGGTGGCGTGAATGGCCTGTAGTTGCACCTCACTTAACTTTGGACGTAACTCAGAATTGAGGTACATCTGAGTCAGTAAGGTGCCCTGATGCAGAATATGCCAGCGTTCTAAGACTTCATCCATGGACCAGGCTTCGGCTTTAGCCTTATCAATGTGCAATACCACATGGGTATGATTACTCATAACTGCATAAGCACAGACATCAATGGCAAAAACCGCAGTAAGTTGCAGCAAATAATCTTCCACCCACTGGCGGCGGTGCTCATAGCTTTTACCTGTGTGTTGGTCTTTACCGCACAAAAAAGCCCGCCGAACACAGCGGGAAACACAGTGATAATAAGGTGTATCCGATAAGCTCACTTGCGACTGTCTTGACCGAGGCATGGCAATAACTCCAAAAAACACTATTGATAGTTTAGACTATTACTGGCATTTGGCTAGTTGGGGTGGATGTCTAATTATTTCCATTTTCCATTTTCCATTTTGCTATTTGCTATTTGCTATTTGCTATTTGCAAAGAGTTAAAGTGGGTGTCTCAATAATTTGTCCAAAAACCACTATTGATAGTTTAGATTATTACTGGCATTTGGCTAGTTGGGGTAGATGTCTAATTATTTCCACACAAAAAACTCCATAGTACTCTGATACTTGCCACTAAATATCTACTTGATAGGGCCGCCTGCTACTCACTGAATTAGGATGGCTGTTTACTAATCTCGCTGTTATTGCGAACCGAGAGCCTCGTATTTTTAGGTGTCACGCGATACCGAAGATAGAGATTATTAAGAATCAGTGCCGCTCCTGTGATACTGGCCCCAGCGATTTCAGGAAAGCCAGGGTTTATTCCCATCATCGCTGAGATAGAGAAAGCGGTAATAGGCACAATATCCATAAATAAAACACCATTAAGTGGCGTCAGAATCTTGTTACCAATATTCCAACATAGGATCCCGATGAAACTAGCCACAATAGCGGTATAAAAAACATGGGGAATCACATAAACAAAGGCACTAGTCGTCGGCACAGCAACCACACCGCTGGCATATAATATTCCATTTATCACCAATACGCTGGTCATCCCCAAACAAGTTGTCAATGCGGTATATTTAAGCGGTGACCAGCGAGGAAAAAACGAGGCCCCTACGGTATATATAACCCAACACAGTGCACCAAAAATAATGAAAGCATTGGCTTTATAGCTGGTGGGAGAATCAAACAAACTAGCGTAATGGCCTTTTGTAATCACGGTCATTACGCCAAAAAATGACATCATAATCAGCCCTATAGAAATCGTCGGAGGCACTACTTTTCGTAAGACACCATTCACCAAAATGCCCAACATTGGCATCGTTGCCATCATGATAGAGGTTGTTAATGCGCCATTTTCTGACCTAAAAACACAAAAAAACCAAACCCCACAAAAGCGGCAGAGCCGAGTAACCAAGCCAACCCAATGCGCTCCCCTTTCAGATTCAGTCCCTGCTCACCTTCTCGTAGCCATAGTGCGATGGCTAACGCGATACCAGCAAAGCCATAGCGTAGCGTGGTAAATGTATAAGGATCAATGTGTATCAGTGCGCTGGTCATGATTGGAAATGTGGCTCCCCAAGAAAAGGTCGCGATAAGACAGCAGATTACGCCCATCGAATATGAATTTTTCATTTTATATCTCATTTCTCGCTTCAGGCATGTTCAGATGACTCACACCCAGTTGTTGATGAAGAATCGTGCAGAAACAATATTTCTACGTGATCGTTTGTTTAGCCAATACAACAACCATCTGTTGACTATCTGTGGTTTTGATCTGGACTAGCAATGAGTCACTCAGAAGCCACCCAATGGGTGATGAAAATTTATTATATTTAACTCCAAACTCATGATAAATACGTGTTAAGTTGATTGATTTAAAACCTGTAGGTTCTTAATCATGAGTGTACTTTCTGGGATGAAAATGTTTGTCAAAGTGGTGGAATGCGGAAATTTCACCGCCGCAGCTGCGGCTAGTAACGTGTCGCCAACCATGGTAGCCAAGCAGATCAGATTAGTGGAAGAACGGATCGGGGCTCGGTTATTACACCGAACCACTCGACGACAACATCTCACTGAAGTCGGTCAACTCTATTTTGAACGTTGCCTTCGAGTATTGTCTGAAGTTGAATATGCTGAGAATAGCGCAATAGAATTACAGTCGGCACCAAAAGGCCTAGTACGAATGGTTGCCCCGGTCAGTTTTGGTAGTCAATGTTTAGTGCCAGAGCTGAGCCTTTATATGGAACAAAATCCAGATGTGGACGTGATGCTAAATCTGGATAATCGAATTTCAAACCTTAGTAATGACAATTACGAATTAGGCATTCAGATTGGCAAGATATGTGAACCCGGTGTGGTTGCACGCCCCTTACGCGCATATCGCAGGATACTGGCCGCGTCTCCAGCTTATATCCGTCAGCATGGTATGCCCGAGCATCCAAATCAGCTCAGTCATCACAGCTGTCTGGGCCTATCATACTGGCAACGTCAGGATCGCTGGGACTTAATAGGACCTAAAGATGAAACCTTTCAGGTGTATATTCATGGACGCTTTATGTCCAATCAGGGGGATGCTCTCAGAATGGCCGCGATCAATAACTGTGGTGTCGTGATGCAACCCGATTATGTTTTAATAAATGACATTGCTCAAGGCCATCTAGTCCAAGTATTGCCAGACTGGTCCTATAAGCCAACACCCTTGTACCTTACCTATCACCAAGATACTCGTCCGTCCGCTAAGTTGCGTAGTTTGATCGACTTTTTAGTCGAACGTCTGGGGAGCAAGCAATAAGAACATCCCAACCTTTTCTACCAAGTAAGCACTAGTTGGGATAGGTGGCCTTTTATGTCGCTTTAGATAACGACTATTGTTTTACTCGCTGGAGGGTTTTGAGGTGTCTTATGAAGTACCAACTATCCGGTGTTTTTGATAAAAGGCTTGCTTCACCTTGTAATATGCATAAATATAATCAGTATGACATCTTAAATAGAAATAGTGCATATTAGGTCACAAGTAATGACAGAATTTCCTCCAAGTGCCAGAAGTGAAGACGCTTTGAAGCAAATCGATCTCAATCTGCTCAGGGTCTTTGATGTCCTTATGCAAGAACGTAGCGTGACACTAGCGGCTGCCCGTCTAAATCGAACCCAACCGGCCATAAGCCACTCTCTGGCAAGGCTACGGCTATTATTAGACGATGAATTGTTCTCTCGAGAGTCTCGAGCCTTGTTACCAACACCGCGAGCAATGGAACTTTGGCCCGCAATTTCCCAAGCGATCTCGCAAATCCGCGCAGCGATAGACCAGCATTTACAATTTAAGCCAAGCAAAACACAGCGGAACTTCCGGATTGGCGTGAACGACTATACTGCCGTTACTTTCCTACCGGGCTTAATTGAGGCCTTTTCAATCGAAGCACCAAATGCAAGCCTAAACGCGATACATGAACGGGAAAATGACGCAGCATCTTCGTTAAGAAATAAGCAAGTCGACGGTATTATCATTGGCAACTCAACGATGAAAGATGGCATGTTTAGAGTGGTCGAATTGGCTCGCGATAAAATGGTCTGCGCCGGCTGGGCTGGCAATGAAAAGCTCGACCACCTGAATCTGGAAGGCTATCTTTCTGCTCAGCACTTACAAATATCGGCAGACGGAATCTCGCCAGGATTAGCCGATAATGCATTAAAAAATATGGGCAAGTCTCGAAATATCGTGGCAACTGTGCCGCATTACCTCGTCGCACCTTGGGTCATCAAGGGCTCAGACTTACTCACCACCTTTGGCGACGGCATCTTGCCTGTATTATCGCAGGAAAGCGAAATCCGCATCCTGCCCCCGCCGATTTCGTTACCCGACGTCACCCTGTCGCTTATCTATGAGCATGAGATGGAAAACGACCTTGGACATATTTGGTTCCGAAGCCTGCTGCGCTCCGTTGTAGAGAAGCAACGTGAAGGTAAGCAAGCCGCTTATCGTCGCTTTAAACTTTAGCCATTACATAACTCGTCAACCGAAGGGAAATACTTAAAGGTTCACCGTAATTAGTCTTGCTTGAACCATCGTCTTTACGCGACTTCAATAGGATTTCCATCCTCCGCTTACTTTTGCAAATATTGGATAAAAATCAGTCACAAAAATTCCCGTTATGTGATCAACTGCAAGCTTTATATGCATGGTTTGCATGAATGTCATTAAAATTATTTATTTGATTTATGTATTCGCTTGCTTGATAGTCAAATGAATCCAACGGAAGGAAACCCAAATGATCTTACTTAAACCTATCAGCCCCCTGCTCAGCGCCATTTTCATGGTCGCCATAACAAGTCAAGTCAGCGCTCAAGAAATTACCGTAATCAAAGACGTGAAACAGACTGGCAAATTCACCATCGCAAATACCCTGTCTTATGCTCCTTTTGAATATATCGACGAAAACGGTAAGGCCGCCGGCTTCGACATCGAGCTTGCGACCGCCGCGGCCAAGTTGATGGAAGCCAAACTGGAAATTCAAACCATGCCTTTTTCCAACCAAATCCCAGCTTTAGTTGCGGGAAGGAACAAGGTAGCTTGGGCAACCTTCACCGTCACCGAAGAACGTTTAAAGCAGGTAGACTTTGTCTCATTCCTGCAATCTGGGGTCGTCGTGGTCACCACACCTAACAAAGCCGCCGCATTTAAAATGGACAACGCCCTTTGCGGCAAAACGATTGCGCTGCAAACTGGCTCCGCTGCCGATTTTGTAGCAGACAAAGTTTCCGAAAGCTGTACCGCAGCCGGTTTAGAAATTGTCAATAAGGCGCTCTATCCCGAACAAAAGGACACCATCCAAGCGGTCATCTCTGGTCGCGTAGACGCCAGGCTCGACGACTCGACGGCTGCCGGGTATTTTGAAAAAACCACCAACGGCAAACAAGTCGTGGTTGGAGACGCGATGCTGCCCTCGCCTCTGGGCGTTGCGATCCGCAAGGGCGATACCGAGACCGCCAATATGATGAAAGCTATTTTTGATAAGCTTATCGCTGACGGCACCTATGCCAATATCCTTCGTCGCTACAGTCTCACCACCTCTGCCGTCAACACTTCAGTGATCTACACCAATGCCTCTCAACTCGCCGATTAAGGTGATTCACAAGCACCCCGTCATCCTCATATGACGGGGTTAAGTTTCATCCCCCATCAGCCAGGAAACAGCCATGTCCGCCTCCCATACACCGAAACCAAAACTTGATCCCGAAAACCTGATGGTCGTTCCGCTGCGCCATCCTGTCCGGGTGATTGCCAGCATCTTAACTGTTCTCATCGTGGCCTTTCTGATTAATGGCGCTATCTCGAATCCTGAACTTCAATGGCCAGTTGTGAGCAAATACCTGTTTCACCCAATGATTGTGAAGGGGCTGTGGATGACCATCGTCCTAACCATTGTGATTATGCTCCTTGCCACCTCAATTGGCCTGATTGCAGCTCTGATGATGATGTCCTCCAGCAAGTTGCTAACCATCCCCGCACGGATCTTTGTATGGTTCTTTCGCGGCACGCCGGCACTGGTGCAACTGGTTCTGTGGTACAACCTAGCCATTCTCGTAAAAGAATTTTCGCTTTGGCTCCCGGGGCTTGGCACCGTCTTTTCGGTGGCCACTAACGACATCATGACCCCGTTTGTCGCGGCGACGATAGCCTTGTCACTTCATGAGTCTGGCTATATGGCCGAGATCATTCGCAGCGGACTCAATTCAATAGACAAAGGGCAGACCGAAGCCGCAGCCTGTCTCGGCATGACACCAAGCCTGCTGACCCGTCGTATCATTATCCCGCAAGCCATGCGATTGATTATTCCACCGACTGGAAATGAAACGATTAACCTGCTGAAAACCACCTCACTGGTGAGCATCATCGCGGTAGGTGACCTATTCTATTCCGCTCAGGCCATCTATGCTCGGACCTTTGAAACCATTCCCTTGCTGATCGTTGTCACCTTCTGGTACCTCCTCATGGTCTCGCTCATGTCGATGGGGCAATCGTATCTAGAACGCTATTTCGGCCGTGAAGAGCGCAGCCACAGCAAGGGCTTCATAGCTCAGATCCTATCCTTACGAAGCAAGAGTAGCCAAATATGAAAGCTCCAACTAACCATAGAGAAACCTTCGGCGTACCAAGCAATACCATGGTGTACGCTGCCGGTATTCATAAATCCTACGGTAATCTTGAAGTACTAAAGGGCGTTGATATAAGCGTACCAACAGGCTCTGTTGCTTGTATTATTGGCCCGTCAGGCTCTGGTAAAAGTACACTCCTGCGCTGCATCAATCATCTGGAAGAGATAAACGCTGGCCTCATGCTGGTTGATGGGGATTTTGTCGGCTACCGCTTTGATGGCAAAAAGCTACACGAACTCCCCCCTGCGGCAATCTGCCAGCGACGCGCGGAAATCGGCATGGTATTCCAGCAATTTAACCTATTTCAACATATGACCGTGCTTGAAAACTTAATGGAAGCCCCAATACAGGTACGCCGCCAACCCATTGCCGACGCTCGGGCCCATGCCGAAGCCCTGCTCGCTCGCGTGGGCCTGGCAGAAAAGCGAGACGCTTTCCCGCGTCAGCTATCTGGCGGACAACAACAGCGTGTCGCGATTGCTCGAGCCTTGGCAATGAATCCCAAGGTACTACTTTTTGATGAGCCCACCTCGGCGCTCGACCCGGAGCTAGTGGGTGAAGTTCTAGATGTGATGAAGGATCTCGCTCGAGATGGGATCACCATGGTGGTCGTGACACACGAAATCGGTTTTGCTCGCGAAGTCGCAGACCAGTTAATTTTCATGGATGCCGGTGTCGTTGTCGAAAGCGGACAACCACGAGAAATGATTGACAAACCACAATCACCTCGCACCCGTGAATTTCTCGCTAGAGTACTCTAATCCGCATTTCCCTAAAGGTTTACTATAGGCTTAATATGACAAGCAAATTATCTAAAAATGATTTTCAGACCTCGGTGGACGACCCCTACGGTTTTGATACCCCGATAGACCGAACCTATCTCAGCACCAAAAAATGGGAGGCCGAGATAGCCAGAACCAACAATCCGGATCTGCTTTGCTTTGGTACCGCCGAGATGGATTTCGCAGCAGCGCCTGCCATCAACCAAGCGATGCAACGAGTCGTCGAAAACAAGCATTTTGGCTACCCAAGCAAGCGCGATAGCTATTTCGATGCCGTTATCGAATATTTCGAACGCCATTTTGACTGGAGAATCGACAAGGATTGGATTTCAAGTAATGTAGGTGTCTATCCGGCGATGCAGTCATTGATCGAGGAACTCACGGAACCCGGCGACGAAATTCTGTACCAAACGCCAGTTCATCATGTTTTTGAAGAGCTGATCACCGCTAGCGGCCGCGTCGCCGTGCCGAACCAATTGCTAAAACGCAATGGGCATTACGAAATGAATTTCGAAGATCTTGCTCGCTGCGTCACACCCCGTAGCAAACTTTTTCTTTTGTGCAGTCCGCATAATCCTGTCGGTCGCGTGTGGCGCCGAGAAGAACTAGAACAACTCAATAGGTTTTGTCTGGCTCATGGCTTAATCGTTGTTACAGATGAGATTTATTGCGGCCTTCTTTATAAGGGCGTGCCTTTCACCCCCTTTGCAAGCCTATCAGACGAGGCATCTCTCAATAGCGTCACTCTGGTCTCAGCAAGCAAATCATTCAATACCACCGGGCTTAAACATGCACTGATGATCGCCGAAAGCGAACACTTGCAAGCCGCCTATTCACGGGGCCTAAAACGCAGTAACCTGGGCTACGGCGGCAGTATCTTTGGAGAAGCCGCGACCGAAGCCGCCTTCCGAGACTGTGACCACTGGAGTGAGGCACTGATGCACTACATCGAGGGGAACTTTAAACGGCTCAAAAGTAAACTTGCTCAAGATCTGCCACTGGTAACCGCGACTCAACCAGAAGCCACCTACTTTGCCTGGCTGGACTTTAGCGCATTGGGACTAACAGATGCAGCGCTTCTGCGTTTTTTCGAAACCGAAGCACAAGTGAACCTGGTGACGGGAGCTTCCCTTGGCCCAGGGGGAGAAGGCCATGTTCGCTTCAACCTGGCAACCACTCGAGCCTGCCTCTCTGAGGGCTTAAATCGCATCTCTACAGCATGGCGACAGCGCCAGACCCATGATGCTTAAATAGCAATGAAACTGGATGTCCGGTTATCATCGAGACATCCACTTAAAAACATGAAAACAAGACATCCACTTAAACATTTCAATAAATGAGTTAGAATGGGTGTCTATGTGATTTTGTCCCTTTATGCGCTTTACTCAGTCCCACGAGTTAGAGTGGGTGTCTCAATAATTTCTATTAAAGACGCCGGATATATGTCAGCGAACCTATCTTCAATCAGGAGTTGCAAAACACGGGGCGTCCATATCTGTCTCAATAATTTCTGAAACAATAACTGTGACAGTTTAGATAATAACACTTGTTTCACGAGTTGGAATGAAGTCTAAGGTGCCTTTTGTCATATCGACCATCTGAATAGTGCTTTATCATTGATCTAGACACAAGTAACAAAACACCGGAACGTTTAAAGTAATAATAGGAAAATAGTGCACACTCCTTATCACTCTACAACTGCGTCACGAGCACTATGTAAGCTTAGCTAGATATGCCGGGTTAACTACAGATAAGAGCAATAAGGTCCAAAGCTTTATAACTACGGAAAGTGAAAAGGTATGATAGAACCCAACCTAGAAGATGTTAAAAAAACACTAAGAGAATATAAATTCCCTGTTGATGTCATTGTGGAAGTTACTAATTATTGTAACCTAAGATGTATTATGTGCCCTTACCCTGGATTGAAAAGACCAAAAGGCAATATGGACTTTTCTATTTTTAAAAAGATAGTCGATGAAATTGCAGCAGTTAGCCCTAACACAAGAATATGGTTGGCAATAATGGGAGAACCACTACTCCTAGGCAATAAACTTATCGAAATGATTAAGTACGCTAAAAGTAATAACATTCAAGTTAATCTAAACACCAATGCAGTTTACCTAGACAAAGAGCTAGGAGAAAAACTATTAAACGCCAGTGTAGACTACATCATTGTAAGCATAGATGGTGTATCTGAGGATTCCTATAATAAAATCAGGGTAAGAGGAGACTTCAACAAAGTCGTTGATAATGTTACAACCGTATTAGAACACAAACGAAAACATCCTGAAATTAAAACAAAAATTGTTTCACAGTTCATTGTAATGGACGAAAACGAACCCGAGGTTGAAGAGTTTAAAAACTACTGGTTATCTAAAGGTGCCATTGTGAAAATCAGGCCCAAGTTAGGTTGGGGCGATGCAGTTAAAGCGTGTAATCTGGAACAAGTAAGATCCGAGGTCGAACGATTCCCATGCGCATGGTTAACAAGAACCGTTTCAATACATTGGGATGGTACTATCTCACAATGTGATGCGGATTATGAAGGTTTATATAGCCCGGGAAGTTTGCTAAATAACAGCATAAAAGAAATCTGGGACAGCCAAATAGCGATACGAAGACAAAATCATTGGAATAATAATTTTGATTTTGAACCCTGTAAGAGTTGTAATGACTGGCTGGCAGGAAGGTCATATTTTTACTATCCAGAATTAGATAAGGAAGACTCTCTAACTTAGGAAGTACATAGATCTACATTAAGCAGCATCATAGAGGGCGTTCAGAATTCTGTGTCAGCTAATTTTGGTAGTGTTTGGAAATCTGTGTCATTTCAGTAGTATATATATAAAACAGGAATGACATATGATCAAAGACTTCGATTTAGAACAAGCCATTAAAGCTCTTCAGTCAGGTCAGGGCAAGACCTGACAGGCAAAGATGGCTCTTAACTCCTCTCATCAAACAGATCACTGAAGCGGCTTTAAAAGCCGAGCTTGAGCAGCATCTTGAAAGTGACGAGCTGTCCACTTCCCCATTAATGAGACAGTTCTAAAGTAGCGACTGAAAACAAGACATCCACTTAAACATTTCAATAAATGAGTTAGAATGGGTGTCTATGTGATTTTGTCCCACGAGTTAGAGTGGGTGTCTCAATAATTTCGCAATTGGTGATTAAGTAGAAGTCAGCAGACGGCATAGTAGCCCAACGCCCATCGTAATGGTTGGGACACGGTGAAGGCCTGAACACTTAGAATAAAGGAGGAGCCTTGTTAAACTTGAACACCCATTCGCCGGCCGGCGTAGATGCGATTCAGCGTATTAACCCGCAGCCAGCCTTTAGCCAACATCTATTTGAACACATGCTACAACGTGAAAATATTCTGCGTGCGTGGCAGCGTGTTCGAGCCAATAAAGGGGCGGCTGGCGTAGATAACATGTCCATTGACGCCTTCCCTGCCTGGGCAAAAGCACACTGGAAACAGGTGGCGGCGGAACTGCGCTGCGGCCAGTATCAACCTAAACCGGTACGCCGTGTGGAGATAGATAAACCCGATGGCGGTAAACGCCTACTGGGGATCCCAACCGTGCTCGACCGTGTCATCCAGCAAGCCATTGCCCAAGTGCTAACGCCTATCTTTGACCCTAGCTTCTCAGCGAACAGCTTTGGATTTAGGCTAAACAAGAATGGGCAACAAGCGGTGAAACAAGTGCAAAGCATCATCAAGCAAGGCCAACGCTTTGCCGTTGATGTCGATTTATCTAAATTCTTTGACCGAGTTAACCATGATCTATTAATGAGTCAACTGGGACAAAGCGTGCAAGATAAACGGCTACTGACACTGATTGGAAAATACCTGAGAGCGGGTTTTGTCCATAACCAGTGCTATCAGCAAAGTCGAGAAGGTGTACCGCAAGGGGGACCATTATCGCCCTTGCTGGCCAACATCATGCTCGACCCACTAGATAAAGAGCTAGAAAATCGAGGGCATCAATTTGCTCGTTACGCCGATGATTTTACCATTTTGCTGAGAAGTCAGCGTGCGGGCGAACGGGTGCTGACGAGCATTAGTCGATACTTGCAACGGCGCTTAAAACTTGTAGTTAATACAAGCAAAAGTCAGGTAGTTAAAACGGCGAAGAGTAAGTTCTTAGGGTTTACCTTCAAAGCGGGACGGCTGCAAATTCATACCAAAACGCTACACCGTTTTAAACAACAAATTAGGCGTCTAACAAACCGTAACTGGGGCGTGGCGATGGGTTATCAGCTATTTAAAGTAAGCCAATACTTGCGAGGATGGATAAACTACTTTGGGATCGCGAATTGCTATCAACTGTGCGTAGTTCTAGATCACTGGATAAGGCGCAGAGTGCGAATGGCCTACTGGCGACAGTGGCGTAAGCCTAGAACCAAAGTGAGGAATCTCATGCGCCGAAGGGTACATGTTCAAGCCGCAGTGGCGTGTGGTATCACCAGTAAAGGCCCATGGAGGAGCTCAAAAACACCGGGGATCCAACAAGCATTATCGAATGCTTATTTAGTATCCCAAGGTCTATTTGCGCTTCGAGATGGATGGATTAAGCTTCACCATTCTAAGTGAAACGCCCTGTGCGGAGCCGCATGCAGGGTGTTGTGGGGGCTGGAGGCTAGATACCTCCGGCTACCCGATTATGTTCGTTTTAACAAAGATGAATGGGCCTCATTTACTTTAGCTAAATAAAGACTTTTATCGGGAAAACCTAATTTATTCGCTTTATCTAAAATTACCATTCCACGATAGCAAACCTCTCCAATCAAATTTATGATGGCTGGCCAATTATTAAACATTTCAAATTCTGATACATTTATCAGATTATTAATCTTTGCCAAATAATGTCTCAAGTGCACAACTGAATTGATCTCGTGCATTGGAAGAATGTTTGAATAAGTAATTATTTTATCTAGCGCAAATTCTATATCTATTTGTGTTCGCTTTAATTCACTGAGAAAGATACCTTTGGAAATGTGCTTTCTTAATGGTCCTACGAAATCTGGATTTGCAACATGAGTCCAATTTTCATATTTTAAAGAAAGTTCAGTGCTTCCCGAACGAGGATATTTTTCTATAAAATAGTTCTCAATTTCAAATTCAGCTTCAAACTTGATGATAAGATCATTGATTCATCCAGCTAAACTGTGATAATCACAATACAAAGTCCCATATGCAAACCTCTCTCTAGATTTTTTTGGAGTATATACATCTAAATACCAAACTGAAAAACCAATCAAATAACCACTAGACAAAGTAAAAAAAATTTCTCCATACTCTTTATTTCTTGCAAATATAGGATAAAAATAATTTAGCATGTCAGGCAACGGAGCAGTTGATTGCTTAATAAGAATAACCAAACAAACGAAAAATAAAGTAATTATAACTTTGTCTCTATTCTCAACATACACTTTGTTTTTTTTAAAGAATTTATTTCTTCTAAAGATTCTGAGTATTTTCAACTTCAAAGACTTCCTATATGAATCGATATAGCTGATTTAATTAAGAACATAACAGTATATTAATATGCAAATTCCCATCTTTCACGCATGCGAAGTTACCACCTATCACGCACCACAGAAATTCACATAGCCTTTAATATTTAGATTTATCAACAGCATACCAGTCAATCACAATTTTGACCATGCGTGAAAGATGGGATCCCACCAAACTGTATACTTACAGTGGAAATAGAAACAAGCAGTCACTTAAGCATTTTACTAGCGAATGGGAATGGCTGACTATGTGATTGTCACGAGACTTTATGAACAGCTAGCGTTCTTTAACTCGCTTGCAAAGAACACGGAGGCTTCCTTTAAGATGCCGCTTTTGTTGTGTGCGTTTAGGCCCTTGCTAAAGCCTAGCGACTTCACCCTGAAGATCTTGCTCCTGTAAACTATGTTTCGATGGTTTCGCGTAAATACCCATCCAGTGATACAGCGCCTTAGTGCTAACACCTCAACGTTCTGCCACTTCTGCGATGGCATAACCCTGAACAACAATTGAATGAACAGCTTCTTGCTTGAATTCCTGTCGAGTCGCACGTGCCTTTAGCCATAAATGTTAATTTTTATGCTTTAGTTACATTTTTAGCATAAAAAGTGTCGGGGTCTCTCAGGCCTTGCCACTCATGTTGAAGTAACTAAGCGAAACCACTAAAAACAAAGCAAACAATTAACACCCTAAACACAGCGCAAACAATTTACTTCACATTTCGGTAAAGTTTTTGTCACACAACTTTTCTATGTTACTCCGCACTCGTATGGATTAAACCAGCGTAAAACAACGACTCAGGAGAGAGAAATGAGCAAGGAAATATTTAACCCGACTCGCTTTAACAAAAGTGATAATCCAGATTTTGACCAAGTATTAGAAGCCCACTTAGCGCGTCGTAGCGTATTAAAAGGCGGTCTGGGTTTGGGGGCAATGGCCACTTTCGGCGCCTTTGGGTTAGCGGGTTGTAACTCCAGCAGCAGTAATACGGCTGCACCCGCAGTGTCTACTGCCAAGTTAGGCTTTAACTCTATTGCGGGTTCCAAAACCGACGCTGTGAATGTGCCAGAAGGCTATAGCGCACAAGTGCTAGCGCCATGGGGCCAACCGCTTACCGACCAAGCTTCGGCTTGGCAAGCTGACGGCAGCAACAATGCCGTAGATCAAGAGAATGCCATGGGCATGCACCACGACGGCTTACACTTCTTCCCCTTAAATGACTCTGGTAGCGACGGCCTGTTATGTGTTAACCACGAATACATCGACCAAAACGCTCTGCATCCCAATGGCAGCGATGCCGATGCTAACGGTGTTCGTAGCAGTGTTGATCAAGTGCGCAAAGAAATTAATGCCCACGGCGTTGCGGTAGTACGAATTCAGCAGCAAGATAACGGCCAATGGATGGTGGTAGATAATGATCCACTTAACCGCCGTTACACTGGCGCCACCACCATGGATATTTCAGGCCCACTTGCTTACTCGGATAAATTGGCAACGCCATTTTCACCCGATGGCAGCCAAGCGCGTGGCACTTTAAACAACTGTGGTAACGGTTATACTCCTTGGGGCACTTACCTTACCTGTGAAGAAAACTGGCCGGGCTACTTCATCAACACCGGCACCACTAGCGCCGACCAAGAGCGCATTGGCATTACCACTGCAGGCACTGGTCGTTATGGCTGGGAAACCCTTGCGGGTAATGCAGCAGAGCGAGTCGATGAATTCTCTCGTTTTAACATCACACCAAGTGGTAACAGCGCCATGGATGACTACCGCAACGAAGCCAACGGCCACGGTTTCATTGTGGAAATTGACCCCTACACCGCAAACTCACGCGCAGTAAAACGTACGGCCTTAGGTCGTTTCCGCCACGAAGGCTGCACCTTTGGTCAGCTAAAAGCAGGCCAACCAATCAGCTTCTATTCTGGCCACGATTCGCGCTTCGAGTATATGTATAAGTTTGTTTCAGCCGCAGCCTGGGATCCAAGCGATGCGAACGCGAGCGACCGCTTAGCCATGGGTAACAAATACATGGACGAAGGAACACTGTATGTGGCTAAGTTTGACGCAGAGGGCGTCGGTAGCTGGCTGCCATTAAGTATGGATGGCGCAACCAAAGACGGTGCTAGCCTAAGCGATCATTTCAACAGCTTAGAAGACATTATCCTCAATACCGCGGGAGCCGCCGATTTAGTGGGTGCCACCCCAATGGACCGTCCAGAATGGTGTGCCGTAGACCCGATCACTGGCGCGGTTTATCTGTCACTCACCAACAATACCCGTCGTAACGAAACCACTGGCACCAACCCTGCTAATCCACGCCTAAACAACAAGTTTGGTCATGTGATCCGTTGGGACGAAGGTGAAACGGTGAGCGAATTTACATGGGATATTTTCGTGTTTGGCTCAGACGCCAACGGCGATGCGGCAACTAACTTGTCTGGTTTGAATGAGTTTAACCAATTTGCTAGCCCAGATGGTTTGAACTTCGATGAGCGAGGCATACTGTGGATCCAAACCGACAACGGTGCCAGTGAAGTCACTAACTATACTAACGACCAAATGTTAGCGGTAGTGCCTTCTAAGCTCACTGACAATGAAGGTAATCTGGATACCATTAACGCCGACAACCAAGGCGAATTACGTCGCTTCTTTGTAGGACCCAACGGCTGTGAAGTCACGGGTTTCACCATCACCCCGGACAACACCACCATGTTTGTTTCGATTCAACATCCTGGTAACTGGCCATACAGCAACAATGCTGCTGAAGCCACGCCGACCGGAGTAAACGTTCGCCCTCGCGCGGCTCTGGTTGCCATTCGCAAAAACGATGGCAGCCCACTAGGGGTTTAATCAGCCCATTTAGCGTCACTAGGCAGGCCTTATGGCCTGCCTATTTTAAACAACTCAAACCTTAAGGAAATAACATGGCAGGAATTAGTATTTGGCAGCTAGCCATCATCGCGGTAATCGTCGTATTGCTATTTGGCACCAAGCGCCTACGCGGACTAGGCGGCGACCTAGGCTCCACCATCAAAGGCTTTAAGCAAGCGATGGCTGAAGATAAAGACCAAGATTTGCTTAGCCAAACCAAGCAGACCACCGCAGAAAGCGCAGAGCTTAAACAACAGCAAGGTAGCTAAAAGTGTTTGATATCGGCTTTTGGGAACTTAGCCTTATTGCCGTTGTGAGCCTGGTAATCATTGGCCCGCAGCGCCTACCCGACACCCTGCGCAATGTGTTTTCAGGCTGGCGACGCGTCAAACAGATGATGAGTCAGCTGGGCGCAACACTAGAGTCTGAATTGGGTTTAGAAGAACTGAATCAGGGGATAAAGCAAGCGCAACAGCCGCTAGCCAGCCCCAAAGTGCGGCCTCGAAAAAGTGCAGCGAGCGAGAGCCAACCAAATCAAGCCCCCCCATCTTCTAATACTGCTATCAAGGAGCAGGCATGAGTCTCAACCGCGCCTTAGTGCAACACCTGGTAGAACTACGCAAGCGCCTATTGCTGGCGCTAGCATCGGTAATATTCTGCTTTGTGAGTTTAGTGTACTTTGCAAACCACATTTATCAGCTACTCGCCAGCCCCTTAATGCGCTACTTACCAGCAGGCACCAGTATGATCGCCACCGATGTGGCGACTCCTTTCTTTACCCCCATCAAGCTCACTTTGTTCTGCGCCGTCGCGTTGTCGGTACCGATGATCTTGTATCAACTTTGGCAATTTATTGCTCCAGGCTTAAAACGACAAGAGCGCAACTTGTTTGCCCCCATGTTGCTATCGGGATCCTTGTTATTTTACCTAGGCATCAGCTTTGCCTACATGGTCGTGCTGCCAGCAGCCTTTAGCTTCTTCACCGCCACTACGCCGCAAGGCGTTACTATGGCGACTGACATCAGTAGCTACCTCGACTTCGTACTGGCGCTGTTCATGGCCTTTGGGCTGGCCTTTGAAATTCCCATCCTTGTATTTCTGCTCTGTAAACTGGGGCTCTGCGAAGTCAGCGAGTTAACTAAAGCAAGACCACACGTGGTGGTAGCCAGCTTCGTATTGGGCATGCTACTCACTCCACCCGATATTATCTCGCAAACCTTGCTCGCAATACCGATGTGTTTGTTATTTGAACTAGGCATACTGGCTAGCCGCTGCTGGATTAGCACCACGCCAGAGCACACGGCTAAACTAAGTATATAAGCGCTTAAACGCAGCCGGCAAGGGACATTCAAGTCAACACTAGGGCATGTTGCTCTTTCGTGAGTATTTTTTGAGCGACATGATAAGAAGTTATAATTTCTTTCGCCAAAAACAAACCACCGCTCCAAATCATGCCAAGCGGTGAACAAAACGAACCAAAAGACAGCAGATATTAAAATAGCAGTTTTAATTCATGTTGTTATGGTAAAAATCCACGATGTGCAAGCGGATAGCTACAGTGATTAGGGAGAAGCTTAAATACCGACTCCGAGAGAATGATATGAGGTTATCAATGTATAGCCAACATCAAACCAGCGTTTAGCTGCACCCATCCCTTTAATCCGTTGTGATTATGCTGGCGCTTATAATGTCGCAGTGATTGCCCTGCCCCTACTACGCTAGCAAAGTGATATTCTAAGCCCGTACTCAAAGCTAACCAGCTTTCTTCATCAATTTGTAAGCGTTGCAGAATAGGCGTTTGCACATCATCAATATAACCGCGTTTATCTTTTCTGATGACTCGACCTGTAAGCGCCACCAATTGCAGGTAATCTTGTAGTTCAAAGGGTAGGCCTTTAGGCATGGTTTCATTAGGGTGACCCGCAAAGGGCATCAGAACTTTGGACTATTGGCCTTGCTTGGCTTGCCGAATACGCCATTTGATACTGGTGTGGGCTGAGGTTTCTGGCGTTGCGGCGATATTTGAGCGGATTGGATTTAAGTCGACATAAGCCATGCAAGCCGCAAGCGCTGTTTCATCGAGTAGCGCTTGGGATATAAAGCGGCCTTCCCAAAAACGTCCCGTACATTTATCTTCCTTATTTGCTTCTCGAGCAATATGTTCATTTAAATAGCGCATAAACCAGCTCAAGTCATAGAATCGAGCGCGATAGACTTCTGCAATGGTGTGAACGGCTTGCAGTTGCACTTCATCGAGCTTTGAGCGTAAGTCTGGATTAAGGGACATCTGAGCCAGTAAGGTGCCTTTATGCAAACGATGCCAGCGCTCTAGCACCTTATCTTATCAACCACGCTTCGGCTTGAGCCTTATCAATATGCAACACCACATGGCTGTGATTGTTCATGACTGCATAACACAAACAACAATGGCAAACACCGCTGCGAGCTTAAGCAAATAATCTTCGACCCACTGGCGGCGGTGCTCTTAGCTTTTGCCGATTTGCTAGTCTTCGCCACACAAAAACGCCCGTCGAACACAACGCGAAACACAATGATAGTAAGGTGTATCCGATAAGCTTACTTGCGAGCGTCTTGGCCGAGGCATAATGATAACTCCCCAAATAAATGGCTATTGGCAATTCAAACTATTGCAAGCGTTTTGTTAGTTGGGTGGGTGTCTTGTTTGATGCTGTGTTTGATGTTGGCCAGTTTTCTAGTGGCATTTGAAGTCGGTTAAGAATGTTTTCAGTACTAGCAAATTAGAATGGGTGTCTCAATAATTCCTTAGAATTCTCAACTAAAAGTGTCCAGTTTGGGTTGACCAGTACAGTGGGTCTTGTTTGATGCTGTGTTTGATGTTGGCCAGCTTTCTAGTGGCATTTGAAGTCGGTTAAGAATGTTTTCAGTACTAGCAAATTAGAATGGGTGTCTCAATAATTCCAGTACTAGCAAATTAGAATGGGTGTCTCAATAATTCCAGGTGTTCGTAGCGATCTCAGCGCTATAGATACCACCTCCACCGACTTTATGCAGCAAGCGTTAATCCCCTCGGGGAGTGAAACCCATTCCGGTGAAGATGTCGCCGTATTTGCGATGGGACCTCAATCTTACCTGCTTCAAGGTGCGATTGAACAAAGTGTAATCTTTCACGCCATTAACCAAGCAGCGGCCTTGGGCGGCAACGCTTATATAGGTAAGGAGTAAGACCATGAAACTGAATTATTTAGCCTTATCCATTGCAGTCAGTTCGACACTTGTCCTCACAGCCTGTAATAACGACGATAACAACAGCGCTTCTGTACAGCGCAGCGAATGGATTGCCCCTAGCAGCGAGAGCGCCAATCCAGCAGCAATTAACAGCTGGTACAATGCTGGCGTTAAAGCCGTTGCCGAAGCGAAAATGGCTTGGCAAAAAGACACCGCAGTATCCGCTTTAAGCACCGCACAAGGCAAAGCCAAAAACGTAATTTTGTTCATCGGCGATGGCATGGGGATGTCTACAGTCACCGCTGCGCGGATCCTGCAAGGACAAATCAATAACCCGGCAGGCGGCGAAGAAAATAAACTTAGTTTTGAAACCTTCCCCTTCACCGGTTTATCTAAAACCTATAATACCGATGCTCAAACACCGGACTCTGCAGGCACCATGACAGCCATGATGACTGGCGTGAAAAGTTTTGCTGGCGGGATTAGCATCGCCGAAACCGCTACCCGCGGCGATTGTGCCAGCGCCCAAGGCCAAGAACTGACAACCGCCCTCGATCTGGCCAAAATGGCAGGTATGAAAGCTGGGATTGTTTCTACCGCACGAATTACCCATGCAACGCCTGCCGCCACCTACGCCAAAGTACCAGAACGCAACTGGGAAAATGATAACGAAGTGGTTACGGGTTGTAGCGACATCGCCAAGCAACTGATTAACTACAAAGTAGGCACTGGTCTAGACGTGGTACTCGGCGGCGGTTTACGCAACTTTACCCTCACCACTGATGGTGGAAAACGCTCTGACCAAGACTTAACCCAAGCATGGCAGACCGCTCATCCAAATGGCAGTTTTGTGAGTAATCGTGATCAATTCATCACGGTTGACCCAAGCAATACCAGCCAATTACTGGGTCTATTTGGTAGTTCACATATGGACTATGAAGCCGACCGCGAAAAATATGGTAGTGCCAGCCAACCTTCACTCGCTGAAATGACCGAAAAAGCCATTGAAATGATGCAAGGCAACGAGCAAGGCTTCTTCCTAATGGTAGAAGCAGGCCGTATTGATCACGCGCACCACGCCGGTAATGCCAGTCGTGCACTGAAAGATACCATTGCCTTATCCGATGCCGTGGCAATGGCCGACAGTTTAACCAATGATGATGACACGCTAATCATTGTCACTGCCGACCACTCCCATGTATTCACTATCGCGGGCTACCCCCGCCGTGGTAATCCGATTTTGGGTCTAGTGGAAAATCAAGATGGCAGCATCGCCAAGGCTGGAGATGACAAACCCTACACCACCGTTGGATATACCAATGGCCCCGGTGCAGCGGGTTCATTTAGCGATGGCACGCGAGCGGACTTAAGCCAAGTTAAAGTACAAGACTTGGATTTCATGCAGCAAGCAGCCGTGCCCATGGGGAGCGAAACCCATGCCGGTGAAGATGTTCCGGTTTACGCCAAAGGACCAGCCGCAAGCCTGATCCGCTCTACCATGGAACAGAATGAAATTTTCCATGTCATGAACTTTGCCAGCAACTTGGTTGAACGCGCGAATGCCGTTGAATAAATTAATTGGCAGCACATTTTATTAGTACGATAAGGGGGCCTAGCCCCCTTTAAAGGATCATCAATGTCTCGACGCTACACCGCCTTTATTATTTTGTTGTTCAGCCTGCTGAGCAGCCATGTGATGGCTTTACCCGAAGTGACGGCCACCTATCAAAGCACCTCCAAACAAGGCTTTAATAAGAAAGTTTCAAATTTCACTTTCAGTCGCAATAATCAGCAAGTGGTGACCATCTATCCACAAAAAAATACAGCTGAATATTGGCAAAAGAGTGCCGATGGCCGCCACCAATTTTATCGTTTTTTTACCGCAAACCAACGCAGTGTCTATTACCCTAGCAGTGACTTACGCAGCCTTAACATTAATCGTAATTGGGATAGCATCGAGCAATTAGTACCCGCAATTTGGCTGACTCGCCTGAAAAAAATGCCCGCGAGCCAACAAGCAGATAGCAGCACTATCGAACACTATAAAGGCCAACTTGGTGAGCTATGGATTGAGCTGGACTGGCGCAGCGAACAGCAAATTCCGCAGCGCTTACTCACTAAAAAAGGCTATAAAAGCAAAGAGCTAATATTGCAGGACTTCAGTCTCGACACCAAGTCCATTCAACAACAGCTTGTCGGTTGGATGCGCTTTTCGTCGATTGATTATGCTGATGTTGGCGACAGTGAAGATGACCCTTTCCTTGCTCAAATGATCAATCAAGGTTTTATCGAACATGCCGCGTCTAGCGTCTATGATGCGAACGGCAAAATGATCAAAAGTGGCCACGTCCACTAAAGGAATGCAGCGAGGCCCACTTGGCTTCGCTTACATCGGGCAAACAACCATTAAGCTTGCTGCAACGCAGCTAAGTCGTGACCAACAATCGCGGCTAAATTTGCAGTGATTTTTTCCGCTGACCAATCCCACCATGCAATTCGAAGCAAAGCTTCAATAAGCGATGGCTCAAAGCGATTTTTAATAACTTGAGCAGGATTCCCCCCCACCACACTGTACGCGGGGACATCTTTGGTCACCACCGATTGACTAGCAATCACCGCACCGTGACCAACTTTAACCCCGGGCATAATGGTCGCTTGATAACCAATCCAAACATCGCTGCCAATTTCAGTATCACCTTTAAAGGGTAATTCTCCCGCTTGAGGCATGGCTTTTTGCCAACCTTGACCAAAGATCTGAAATGGGTAAGTCGAAAATCCTGAAACTTTATGATTGGCACCATTCATGATGAATTTCACATCTTTGGCTATTGCACAAAATTTGCCGATAAGCAGCTTATCGCCAATGAATGGAAAGTGATAAAGCACATTTTTTTCAAAGTTTTCAGGCCCATCGGGATCATCATAGTAGGTGTAATCCCCCACCAAAATAAATTCACTTTTAATAAAGTTTTTCAGGTAACCCACTTGGGGAAATCCCTTCATCGGTTGTTTATCATCAGGGTTGGGACCAAACAAAATTACCTCCTTACGGGAATACGAGTGAATCATTGCAGTTAATGCATTCATGATGCGCCGATAAACATTCAATGTTATACAGCGCAAGACTGTTGTTATCTCCGATGAATATTCATTGGTACTTAAAAACGCCTCTCCGTTCGTTTGGTTATCGCTTGGGAATCATTTCCGAGACAGTTTTAAGCGGCGAGCAATTCATTAACCATTCTCTGTGGCCAGTATGTATATCCGTCTGCTCTTGAACAAACGAAAATCCTTGCTGCAAATAAAACTGACAAGCGGGATGATTATTTTTATAAACAGTCAACATCAACTCATGACGCTTGCGTTTCGCATCACCGATCAGCGCCTTACCAATCCCTTGACCTTGCAACGATGGCTTTACAAAGAGAGCTGCCAGCGTATTGCCATGCAGTGCGTAAAAACCACCAACGCTTGATTGCTGCTGGTAAACATAAACTTCCGAACTCGGTAAATAAACATCCCGCATAGTTGCAAGTTGAGCGTGCCAAAAGGAAGATTCAACAAAATCATGGGCGATGCGCGAAGCATCAAGCCAAATATTGAGAATTGAGTCCATATCATCAACTTGGAAAGGTCGGATCATAAACTACTCCAATCGGTCAAAACGAGAGATGGCTTTTAGCAAACTTAAAACTAAACAACAGTTTCCCACGCAATGTTCTGTAATTGTTATGCCACACTAGTTTTTCTATAGTAATGGCGGTAATAGCCGATTAAGTTGCTGGTGATGAATAGCACTTCCATTAATACTGCAGTTGGTGAACCGACCAGATAATTGTGGACCAGCCAAAAACAAGTGCCAACGATCATCAGCTGCCTTAGTCTTTGGTCATTGCTGTTGAATGCGGCGACCGTTTGAAAGACCGAGCCTAAGCAACTCAGCATACTAGCGACACCTGCATAAGTCAGCACCGTCGCAAATACAGAAGTGAAACAAAATAGATATTTAAGCTTAGCCGAGCTTGAAAAAATACTCACGAAGTATCGGATCGTAGCTATCCCCATGAGACTGGTGGCCGTCCACTGACCCAGCAGCGCAAAATGCAAAGAGATTAAAATCCCAGCACAAAACAAGCATGTCACTATTTTTGCTCTCTCACGAAACTGAAACGACATAAAGTCGCAGCAAATAGCGACGGCAACGAATAATTGAGAGATTAGAAATAACGACATAAGGGCCTATTACATATTGATCATTATAGTGTAAATAACTGGGAGCTTATTCAGGCGAAACCGACCGGATTAAAGCTTTGCGACTAGATCCATTCTTGATCTGCATATGCCACTGTCATATCGCTTTCTAAGGCCCCGGTATGCGCGGTACTGGCAGGCTCTATCATCATGAAATGAGTGTCTGGCTCTGCACGAGGGCAATGCTCCACACCTTTTGGTACAACAAACATCTCCCCTACACCTAGCTCAATATCCTTATCTCTCAACTGAATCGTGAGATGGCCTTTAAAAACCATAAATAGCTCATCCTCGTGTTGATGTTGATGCCACACCAGTTCGCCACTACCTTTCGCAATTTTAACGAGTTGTCCGTTAGATTGAGCAATCACCTTAGGCGTCCACTCTTCGCTAAACAATTCAAATTTATGACTAATCGTAATCTTACTCATTTCATTCCTTCAGTTTTATTAGAAATAAAAACAGATAATAAGCATATCTGAGCAAACATGGCCAAAATACATCATCGCTTAAATCATTAAAATGTCATGGAAAGCTTGGCTAGAAAGCACCTTCAATCATTACCGTTTGGGTTCGGGCAAAACCGGAGGCGTGCTATCCATATAAGTTAAGAAGTTTTCCCATAGCTGATGCGTCCGCAGTTTGGTCAGCTTGGTTTTACAAGACAGTGCCATCACGCCTCGAATCGATCCCTCCCGCCACTGGGTATACACAGAATCACAGTGCGATTTATAGTATTTTCGCCAATCTTGCTGCGCCAATTTAATCGCGTCAAGCAATTCAGGATCATCCTCATTGTGCTTTAAACTGGTCGCAAGATAGCGTTGCATTTGCTGTTCGGCCAAATCTAATTCGATTCCAGCACAGTAATTAATGTCGAGCGTCGAATAGGCTTTTTCACAATCTATGGTTTGTTCTGTTGCGGAAACTAAAAACACAAAACATAAGCCAAGCAAACACCAATAACGATTCATCATCTTCCTTTTCACCAATTTCGAATTAAAAATTAGTTTAACAGTAAGTCGATTTAAACACTCACCTTTGATGGATGGCTGAAGCTTTAATCAGTTATTGATGGGCCATCAAGCGTTTATTTTCGCTGCGCCCTTTAAGGCAGCGCTACGTCACTGAACCCGATAGCGCGAGGGATGCTGAAGATGCCGAATTCATCAGAAACCTTCGGCAATTCAAGCACGAGAGATTGAAACACTTCTAATTTAAATGGTCGGGATAAAGAGGTAAATAATACGCCCGGTCATACAAGGCAAGTCGCGCGTTGATGCATCATGATTCATCATTCTCTCGCATACATCACTGAGCTCAGCCTTTAATAAATCAAGCTAAATTGCTTACGATAACCTTTGGGGCTGATCCCATTTAGTTTTTTAAACACTCGAGAAAAATACAGAGGATCGTTATAACCCACCTGTAAGCTAATCCGGCTAATACTCACGTTATTGGTGATCAACAACTGCTTGGCGCGGCTAATTCGTTGATCGTCTCGCCATTGAGTAATGGTCATGCCCAGTTCATCACGGAATAAGTGACCCAGACGAGAGCTCGATAAACAGACTGTTTCAGCTATCTCTTGGTATTGAAAGTCTCGCGTTAAATTGCGAGTCATAAAATTAATGGCGGTTTCGATACGTGGATCTAAAGCCTTGCTACGTACATCCGGTTGCATCTGTTTACAGCGCAGTAACAACTGCTCTAATAAATTCAAGGACAACTCTACATCGAAGGGATCGCCAGTTTTCGAATGACGTTCCACATCTTGAAATAGATGTTCTAGTTCAACTTGCTGTTCCACTCCCGGCTTGGGAGAGAAATAAACACCATTTTTGATTTGTGCCCACTGTAGCCAGTCTTGCCAAAAAGCACGCGGACGAAAATAGACCCAGCGATGTTTCCAAGTATCACTGTCAGCCTGTCGACGATAATAATGGGGTACTCCCGGTGGGAATAACAACAGATCGCCAGCACTTACATCAAATTGCTTATCCCCTTGAAAAACTGAACCTTGCCCTTCGCAGGTATAGTTGATGATAAATCCCTTCATCCCTTGAGGACGATCGATACAAAAATCTAAATCTTCACCTTTTGTAATTGGGGTTAAACCAGCGACTAAATGCGCATCAAAATTATAACCCGGCTTAAGAGGATCGTTTTGCATATGCTTTAAATAGGTTTTATTTGAAACAATTGTCGAAATCATAGCATTAGATTCTCAGTAGTTTGTGTTTGTTGGATCGCAGATATGAACAAGGGTTGCTTAGCAACCCTTGTTCGCGGGTGATTAACCCAAAGAGTTCAAACGATAATGCAGATTGTTATGGCGTAACTCCATTTGTAAGGAACGGACATCGGTCGAGTTGTCAATAATAATCAGTTCAATATCATGCATTTGTGCATAATCGATCACCGTTTCCATGCTCAAGGCTTGAGTATATACCGAGTGGTGAGCCCCACCCGCATGGATCCAACTCGCAGCGGCAACCGGTAAATTTGGTTGTGGCTGCCATAGCGCATGCGCAACCGGTAAGTTGGGCATGTCTTCGGGCAAATCAACCGTATCCACCGCATTAGCGATTAAACGGAAGCGATCCCCTAAATCAATTAACGACAAGTTAATTGCTGGTCCAGCCTTCGCCGAGAATTTAAGCCGCGGAATATCACACTTACAGCCAATGGTATGGCGAGCAATAATTAGTTCGGGTTTATTTTCACTAATACTTGGACAAACCTCTAACATATGCGCCCCGAGCACCTGATCAACCGCACCGAAGTCGTAGGTATAATCTTCCATAAAGGAGGTACCACCCGCTTCACCTTCAGTCATTGCCTTCACAATGCGAACCAAAGCTGCGGTTTTCCAATCACCTTCACCGCCATAACCATAACCTTTGGCCATCAAACGTTGGGTAGCGAGGCCTGGCAAGTTAGTCAAACCATGCAGATCTTCAAAGCAGTTGGTGAAGGCCATACAACCATGGTCGCTTAGGAAACGCTCCATACCAATTTCTAAACGGGCTTCGTTCACCAGTAACTGGTAACTTTCTGGATCACTCAATAAAGCTTGATCCACTACGTATGAAGCACAATATTCATCGATGAGGCTGGCACAATCATCGTCTGACACCTTGTCGACATAAACTTTAAGGTCACCGACCCCATAGGCATTGACTTCGTAGCCAAATTTAATTTGTGCCGACACCTTATTTCCATCCGTCACCGCCACCTGACGCATATTGTCACCAAAGCGCGCCACTTTTAGGCTTTCGGATTCATACACACCGCGAGTTGCACGGGCCCATTGATCGACTTCTTCCAATACCCGAGGTTCTTGCCAATGCCCAACCACCACTTTACGTGGAACATTCATTCTGGTCACAACAAAGCCAAACTCTCGGCCGCCGTGGGCGCTTTGGTTAGTATTCATAAAGTTCATATCAATACTTTGCCAAGGCAGATTCGCATTAAATTGGGTATGTAAATGCAGCATCGGCTTATTGAGCTGACCTAAACCAGCTATCCACATCTTGGCGGGAGAAAAAGTATGCATCCATAACATGATCCCAGCACAGCTTTCATCGCTATTCGCGCGACGCATCAGTCGACTGATTTCTGCAGCATCGGTGACCACCCCTTGGTCTACAATATTCAGCGAAATCTCTCCGCTGTCATTTAAACCCTGAACAAGCTGATTGCTGTCATTGGCCACTTCTTCGAGCACTTTAGGCCCATACAAGTGTTGCGAACCAGTTACAAACCACAGTGATAGAGTTGAATTAGTCATATAAAAATTTCCTTAATTAACGCGAACCTTTTTGACCGTAATAGGCATTTTTACCGTGCTTACGTAAATAGTGTTTATCAAGCAGCCCCTGATTAAGTGAGCCGACCTGCGGATTCAGTTGACGGGTGTACAGCGCCATTTTTGCTACTTCTTCTAAAACCACTGCGTTATGTACAGCATTCTCGGGACTGGTCCCCCAACTAAACGGACCATGTTCGCTCACCACGATACCTGGCATAGCAAGTGGCGGAGTATCGGCCAGCGTTTCGATAATCACTAAACCAGTATTGGCTTCATAATCGACGTCAATCTCAGACTGAGTGAGTGGCCGAGTACATGGGATATCGCCATAGAAATAGTCAGCATGAGTGGTTCCAAGTGCAGGGATAGCTAAACCCGCTTGTGCCCAGGCACAAGCAAAGGGGGAATGGGTATGTACGATGCCTGCGATCTCTGGGTATTGCTGATACAGAGCCAGATGAGTGGCGGTATCAGAGGAAGGTCGAAGCTCTCCTTCTACGACTTCACCAGCCAAATTGACCACCGCCATATTCTCGGGGCTCAGCTGTTCATAGGCCACGCCACTGGGCTTAATCACCACTAAACCGCGCTGACGGTCGATACCGGAAACATTTCCCCAAGTAAAAGTCACTAACTTGTGCGTTTGCAGCGCCATATTGGCTAAATACACCTGCTCCCGAAGCTGGGCCAGCGTCACCGCGGTATTATCTCGATCAGCCATCAATTTTTCTCCCCTTGCTGAGCGACCAAGTTTTCGACACTCTCACCAAGCTGACGATATTGCAGATGTCGCTGTTGATAGAAAGCTACCCGCTCAGGATTAGGTTGATAGGTTAAATGAACCGCACTAGCCATTGCTTGCTGAGCACTCGCGGTATTGGCATATACTCCAGCAGCCACCGCCGCAAAAATACCAGCTCCAAGAGCGCAACATTGTTCGCTGTCCATGACCAACAGCTCGCAATTCATCACATCCGCACAAGTTTGCATGACTAAAGGCGATTTTTTGGCAATACCACCAATCGCAATCACCCGCTTCACTTCCACTTGTTGATTCACAAAACAGTCCATGATCGCCTTGGCACCGTGCGCCGTCGCTTCGACCAAGCTATTAAAGATCATTGGCGCACTAGAGCCCAAGTTCAGCCCAGCCACCGTGCCCGTGAGGCGCTGATTAGCGAAGGGTGTCCGACGACCGTTATGCCAATCCATTGCGACCGGATCGGCTAAGCTTTGTGCCTGACAATGTTCGCTAAGCAACGGAATTAAACTTTGTTCAAGCTGTTTGAGGGCTGCCGCCGCTTCGGAACTTTGGCCGGCAATTTGCTGCAGCGGCCACAATAGCACTCGCTTATACCAGGCATATAAATCACCAAAAGCCGATTGACCGGCTTCTAAGGCCACCAACTCTGGCATCGCGCTGCCTAATACCTGACCACAAATCCCTTCAATAGTACGCTCGCCCAGCTCGGCCGGATCGACCATCAAAATATCGCAGGTTGAAGTCCCCATCACTTTCACTAAGTCATGAGCGCCCGCGCCAGCCCCGACCGCGCCCATGTGACAGTCAAATTCACCAACGGCTACCGCAATACCGGCCGGTAAACCGAGTTTATCGGCCCACTGTTCGCTCAAATAACCCGCCACTTGATCGGCGGTGAACACCTGTTGATACATGCGTTCACGCATCCCATCTAAGCTCGGAGAAATAGCACTTAAAAACTGTTGATCAGGCAAGCCGTCCCAAGACTCATGCCAAAGGGCTTTGTGCCCTCCAGCACAGATCCCCCTTTTGATACTATCTGGCGCCAAATTATCGGCCAGTAGCGCGGGAACCCAATCGGCAAGTTCCACCCATGCGTAAATCGATTTCGCCAGTTCGGGATCCTGCTCTGCAACCCAAGCGGCCTTCGCCCAAAACCATTCGCTGGAATAAACACCTCCCACATAACGGGTGTAATCTTCAAATTCTCCACCATGAGCAAGCTGATTAATTAACTCAGCTTTCGTTACACTGGTATGGTCTTTCCATAGAATGAACATTGCATTGGGGTTATCTTTATGTTCATCGAGTAATGCTAATACTCTCCCCTGCGCATCAATCGGTGCGGGAGTTGAGCCGGTGCTATCAACACCAATCCCAACAATATTACCTCGAACGTCTGCACTACAGCCTTCCAGCGCCTGCAGAATGGCGGCGCTCATCGCATCGATATAGTCCTGAGGATGATGTCTAAATTGAGAAACTTCGGCCTTGGAATATAAACCTTTCATCCATCGAGGGTATTCACTAACACTGGTACCGACTTCTTGACCATCGTCGGTTCCAATAATTAGAGCCCGTACTGAATCTGATCCAAAATCGAGCCCGATCACATAACGCTGCTTATCCACCCGCCACTCTCCTGATAATTGCTACATTATCAATATAGTGGTCGTTGCTTGGTAAACCTGCCATAAACGATAACGCTATTGTCATGGATATTATCGTTACTTAGAAAATTATCAATCATGGGTCAAAATATTGAGAATCGCTATGAAAAGCCTTTCTTATAGCAAAAATCACGTTTTTTCACGGCAAACATGTACAAATTTGTCAATTCACATACTGGCAACATGTCAATAACAGCTAAATATATGGATAAGAACGCTGTCATGCCAAACTTGTCGTTTTGTTAGCGACTTATTTTTAAAAGATGATGAATACTTGTCCCAGTTAAACGAGAGACGCAATTAGCTCGACCCTTAACTTGGTGAAAGATTAGCTAAATATTTTACACGGAGCGAAAAAATGAAGCTTTATAAAACCCTCATAAGTGCAGCAATGGTGAGCCTGTTGGCGCTTGCGCCATCAATCGCTAGCGCAAAGAAAACCGTTGGTATTGCGATGCCAACCAAATCATCGGCCCGTTGGATCGGTGATGGTAATAATATGAAAGCATTATTTGAAAAAAGTGGATATAGAGTTGTATTGCAATATGCCGGTGATGATATTCCTAATCAATTGGCGCAAATAGAAAACATGGTAGTACGTGGTGTCGACGCGCTAGTGATTGCCTCTATCGATGGGACAACCCTATCGAAGGTACTAGAACAAGCCGCAGAAAGTGATATTCCAGTGGTAGCTTACGATCGCCTCATTAAAGGCTCACCTCACGTGAGTTACTACGCCACCTTTGATAACTTCCAAGTCGGCGTATTACAAGCACAAACCATCGAAAAAGCGCTCGATCTCGCGAACGGCGCTGGACCTTTTAATATTGAGTTATTTGGCGGTTCCCCCGATGATAACAATGCCTACTTCTTCTATAACGGCGCAATCTCTGTACTACAGCCTTACCTTGATAGCGGTAAGTTAGTGATCCGTAGTGGTCAAACTGGCATGGAAAAAGTGTCAACCTTACGTTGGGATGGTGCAACCGCACAAGCACGGATGGATAACCTACTCAGTGCCTACTACACCGACGAACCTATTGATGCTGTCTTGTCTCCCTACGATGGCATCAGTATTGGGATCTTATCTTCATTGAAAGGGGTTGGTTACGGTAGTGGCGACTTAAAAATGCCTTATGTCACCGGACAAGACGCTGAACTGCAGTCAATTAAATCAATTATTGCCAACGAGCAGGGCTCTACTATTTTCAAAGATACCCGTGAACTTGCCAAGGTTACAGTTGGCATGGTTGAAGCGTTGTTAAGTGGCTCCGAGCCACAAATCAACGACACTAAAACCTATGACAATGGCTATAAAGTTGTCCCTTCCTTCCTACTCAAACCAGTTCCAGTCGATAAATCAAACTGGGAAGAAATACTTATTGGTAGTGGCTACTACAGTAAAGACCAGCTGTAGTGTCGATTTGAGACCTTTTGATCCATGGATCAAAAGGTCTCGCTTATTCGATCCTTGATTTTCCTGAGGGAACTATGAATACCATTTTAGAAATGCGCAATATCACCAAAACCTTCCCTGGTGTAAAAGCGCTAAACAACGTCAGCCTCAGTTTAGACAATGCTGAAATTCACGCACTAGTGGGCGAAAATGGCGCGGGTAAATCCACGCTGATGAAAGTTCTCAGTGGCGTATATCCACATAGTAGTTTTGATGGTGAGATTGTTTATCGGGGCCAAAAGCAACAATTTAATACCATTTCAGATAGTGAACACAAAGGCATCATCATCATTCACCAAGAGCTCGCCTTGGTTCCGATGTTATCGATTGCCGAAAATGTATTTTTAGGGAACGAAATCGAAGACAAAGGTGTCATCGATTGGCCACAAACCTTCCTTAAAACCCAAAAAGTCTTGGCCAAAGTTGGCTTAGGCAATGAAAATCCGCAGACAAAAATTCAGAATTTAGGCGTGGGCAAACAACAATTGGTTGAAATTGCCAAGGCACTTTCCAAAGACGTGGAAGTACTTATCTTAGACGAGCCAACCGCCAGCTTAAACGAAACCGATAGTGATGCCCTGCTCGAATTACTGTTAGAGTTTAAACGCCAAGGCATTGCTTCAATCCTGATTTCCCACAAATTGAATGAAGTGGCCAAAGTCGCCGACAAAATTACGGTGATCCGCGATGGCGGAGCGGTGAGCACCATGGATTGTCGCACCCAGCAGATCAGTGAAGATGACATTATTCGCGATATGGTTGGCCGCGAATTACAAGACCGTTATCCACACCGTAAAGCCACCATTAGTGAAGAAATTCTCAGCGTGAATAACTGGGAAGTTTATCACCCACTACACAGTGAACGGCGAATCATTCATAACATTGATTTTGCGGTAAAACGCGGACAGGTGGTTGGTATCGCTGGACTAATGGGAGCTGGTCGAACCGAATTAGCCCGCAGTATTTTTGGTCACTCTTATGGGCAAAAAATATCGGGCGAATTAAAATTACATGGCAAACCTGTCAAGCTCAATACCATAGAAAAAGCCATTGAAGCAGGTTTAGCCTACGTGACCGAAGACCGGAAGGACTATGGTCTGGTGTTAATCGACAGCATTTTGCACAATATTCCTTTGGCAAATTTGTCGGCTATCTCAAATCATACGGTCATTAATAACGCGCAAGAAACCATGCTTGGCAATGACTACAAGAATAAGATGAACATTCGCTGCTCATCACTCAGCCAGCATACCGATAACTTATCGGGTGGTAATCAGCAAAAAGTAGTGCTTGCCAAATGGTTGTTTGCCGATCCAGAAGTCCTAATCCTCGATGAACCCACTCGGGGCATCGATGTGGGCGCAAAATATGAAATATACACACTGATTAATCACCTCGCAGAGCAAGGAAAAGGCATCGTCATCATCTCTTCTGAAATGCCAGAGCTATTAGGCATGTGTGACCACATCTACGTGATGAATGAAGGGGAGTTCGTGGGTGAACTCACTGCCGAACAGGCATCTCAGGAAAAAATTATGCAATTGATCATTCAATCGGGGAGAGAATGAAATGAGTACCAAAGTTGTAAACAATGCTAAAGATAGCGACAACTCGGTGAGTGGATTTGGCGCTGTCACTCGTCATCTGAGAGAATATGGCATTTTATTAGCCCTGATTGTAATTATGGGATTCTTTCAGATTATTACCGAAGGCACCCTACTCAAACCGGTTAACCTTACCAACTTATTTTTACAAAACTCCTATATCATTATTATGGCCTTAGGCATGTTACTGGTGATTGTTGCAGGTCATATCGACTTATCAGTCGGTTCTGTCTGTGGCTTTGTCGGCGCGCTGGCTGCGGTGTTAATGGTTAACTTTGACTTTAACTGGTTTGTTACGGTAATCATTTGTTTAGCCGCAGGTTTCGTGATTGGAGCAATGCAGGGCTACTGGATCGCTTATCATAAGATCCCAGCGTTTATTGTGACTCTAGCGGGCATGTTAGTCTTTAAAGGTTTAACCATTGCGCTGCTACAAGGGCAATCGGTAGGGCCATTCCCTAGTGAATTTCAGGCTTTAAGTTCGGGGTTCATTGGCGATATCTTTGATATGCACAAATTTAACCTCACTTCTTTCATCTTAGGAATTATTTTAGTCTCAGCTTTTATCGGCTTTAACTTACGCAGTCGCCTCAAACAACAGCAGTTGATGCCCAGCGAAGAACCCACCAATATATTTTTACTCAGAATTGGTTTCATCTCCGCGGCGCTACTCTACTTGGTCTATTTATTGTCTACCTATAAAGGTATTCCCAATATTTTAATGGTAATGGCCCTGCTCATTTCACTGTATGTATTTATTACCAATAACACCACTATCGGACGACGCATCTATGCCATTGGTGGTAACGAAAAAGCGGCCTTGATGTCAGGAATTAATACCAAAAAAATCACCTTCTTAACTTTTGCCAATATGGGAATGTTAGCTGCGCTGGCAGGTTTGGTATTTGCGGCTCGACTTAATACGGCGACACCAAAAGCGGGTTTATCTTTCGAACTGGATGTGATTGCGGCGGTATTTATTGGTGGCGCCTCGGTACATGGCGGCGTTGGTAAAATCATGGGTGCGGTGATTGGTGCATTCATCATGGGCGTGATGAATAACGGTATGTCAATCATGGGCGTTGGCATCGACTGGCAACAAGTCATTAAAGGTTTGGTATTACTGGCTGCGGTTATTTTCGATGTTTACAGCAAAAAACGCAGTGCATAAATTTGAATGCTTAAGCCGAAGGACTTAAGCCTATAAAAAAGAGATTAAGTCCCGACTTAATCTCTTTTTTTATGACCGATACTGCTTAGTGAATGCCGAGGACAAATTAGCCAACAGCAAGCAACTCAGGCATCACAGGAACAAATCCCTCTCATAGCAAAATTCCAAGTCGGCACGCCACTATTTTTAGCCCTAAAGCTGAACGGCGACGACGAAGCGACTTGCTATCAAGCGCCCCTTAGTGAAACACCGATACTTGCTGCTGAAGTGCATCAGCCATAGATTGTAATTGCGTGGCACTGTCGGCGCTTTTCGCCGCGGTATTGCGGCCATCGGCATTTGCCTCACTGAGTTTGGCGGCATTGGCGGCAATCTCTTGAGACACCTGCGCCTGCTGTTCAGTCGTGGCGGCGATAGTCTCCGATTGACTGGCAATTAAACTGACTTGCTCAGTAATCTTGCTCAGAGCCTCACCGGTATTAGCGGCATGCTCGGTAAACAACTCACCCCGTTGTTGGCTCTCAGTCATCATGCTCACCGCATTGCCAGTACTGGCTTGCAGTTTCCCAACAATGGCTTCCACTTCTTTCACCGAATCTTGGGTTCGTTTGGCTAAGGTTCGAACTTCATCGGCGACCACCGCAAAACCACGACCTTGTTCACCCGCCCTCGCTGCCTCAATTGCCGCGTTCAAGGCAAGTAAATTGGTTTGGTCTGCAATTTCGTTGATCATTCGTGTTACATCTTGAATATTACGGCTCTCTTCTCCCGCCAAAGCTATCGCATCAGAAGACTGCTTCAGCTGTTGATTCAGCAAGCCAATCTCTGAAATCATCTGCTCAACTAAATGGGAGCCATGTTGGCTACTGCTATCGGCTAAACGCACACTGCCGGCGATATCTTCGACTTGATGCGCCACCGAATTTGCCGATGCAGCCAGTTCTTCTATCGCCGCAGCGACCTGATCCACCTGAAGCTGCTGGCCATCGAGCTGTTGCAAACTATTTTCAGAATCGGTAAATACACTGCTCGCCTGCTGTTGCACACGATTACTCGTGTCTCGAATATGAGTAATCAATTGATTGAGCTCTCTGGCCATTTGGTGCACGCCTGCATTTAAGCGCTCAATCTCGTTATCGGCTTCGGCGTTACCCTCGCCCATCTGTAGGCTCATTTCGCCAGCACCCATGCGTTCAATATTTCCGGTTAAGCTGAGCAAGGGTTTAGTAAAGCGACGCACAAATAAACTGAGCGACACAAAACTCAAAATTGCAGCGAATACAGCAATCATGATCACAATATGCAGTAAATCGCGACTGGCTTCGGTGACTTCCTCCACCAAGGTTCCGCCTAATAGCTTCCAATTCCACCCAGGGACTTCGGCATAAACCAAATACTGTTCAGCAACCTTACCTTGATGCTCAGCAGTAAAGCTAATCACCCCTGAAGCTTGCTCAAAAATCTGTTTAAATAGTTTATGTCCTTGCGCATCGACCCGGTCGATGATCGAAGCTCCATCCTTAATATAGGGATGATAAAGATAGTTCCCTAAGGCCTCACTCGGGCTATTATCCACGACAATACTGTGTCCGGTTTTACCCCAATTAATTTGCGACAAATTAGCGAAAATACGCTGAGTCGGTTCTTCAATGGGGATCCCAATAAAGCTTAAACCCATGACTTTTCCTTGAGGTGTTTTCAAGGGATAGTAATAGGTCAAATAGTCATGACCAAACAATTTGACCTTGGCGTAATAATCTTGACCATTCATCAGACGTTGATAACCCGGATGTTGCTTGCCCAAGCGACTCCCAAGTACCCGTTGACCATCTTGGTTGGTTAATGAGGTGCTCACCCGAATAAAATCATCACCACTGGCAGAAAACAAAGTCGCGACCGCATCAGTATCCTGAGTAAAGCGATCTATTTGACTAAAATCCCCTAACAACGACTGGCCGTTAAGAACAATCTCATAGACCTTAAACTGTTGGTAATTAACCGACTGAGCCAATACTTGAAAGCCGTCGAGATAACCATTTCGAAAGGTTCGCTCCAACACTTTTGCTTGTTTTAAATAATCGTCAAACTCACCAGCGATATTCTCAGCTAAAGCTTCTACTTTAGATCGATGATCGTACATGGTTTGTTCAAACAAAGCTGCAGCGGCTTTTTCATAAACCAGAGAGCTAATCGCACCAAACGCAATCACGATCAATAAACCCACAAATAATTGCAGTTGTAAGCCAATTCGGCGATGGCCAAAACCGTTTAAAATGCAAAATGCTTGCATAAATTTGTAACCTAAAAAAATGTGAATGCGGATGCTACAAAAATGGAAAATTTAAGTAAACACGAGTCACCAATAAATTGCGTTTATTTTGCTATCGATCAATATCAGACAAAAATAAGTATAAGATACCGCACTTGTGAATTTATATTTTTAAAAAAGAATAGAAGGCAATAATTTAAACTAAATTATACGAAATATTTAAAATTAAAGGTTTAATGTAAATAAAACAGACAGTCATTAAACTAAACATCTAAGGAAAGCGCAGGCTTCATCTCAAAACACACTTAAGTTTCGGTCGGCGGCCACAGTGAAACATCCCTTGCTCGCACCAGCAGTAAGCATTTATTCAACTTCGTTATATTTGCAATAGACTGGCGAGGTAGACCCGTATGAAAAAAAACTGAGCGATTGCTTTTAATCCGAAGTACCAGTGAGTGTTTCGAATACCAATATGAAATACTCACAATCACCACAACGTGCCATGAATTGTCCTTAAGGCCGCCAAATTCCTGAAGAAATACAGCAATAGAGAGCTCCTGTTAACGATTCTCTATTGAGCGATATTTTGACAATGATGACGCAGCTTGTCAGGGAAGATATAGACAAATGTAGACTCAAGATTGACACTCTGCGGAACTAACCACCAAGATGGATCGAAGGGGAGTAAATACCAAGCTTGTTGTTGCCAGTGCAACGCTAAATTGGGCTTAAGTTTAGTTGCCGCGAGAGTGATAGCTTGCTGCTGCGACAAGCTTAGATCTTGAATCGCAATGCGCGCCAGCTGCTCCGGACGCAAATCAGCTAAAGCATCGCGAATGCAATGACGCTGCTCATCTGACAAGGCGCTTGCCGCTTCAAATACCGAAAGAGAAGGTGTATTTATCGCAGGCTCCCCCCCCATATCACTGGCGATACTTTGCTTAGCGACTGCTCGCGCTGATTCTTGTAGTATTCGAGCTTGGCTTGTCGACTGTTGAGCTTCCGCCCGTTGCAGCTCGTGGTCTCGCCGCTCCACTCCTCCTACAGAAGACGGACTTGCAACGGAACGAAGGGCTTCGTTTTGATAGCTCAATTCGCTGGGTGTTGCCAGACTTGGATCGTGCATCACGCTCTGCCACAACCACCAGCCCAATACGCCAACACAGCCAATCGAAGCGGCACTGGCCCATAACGGAGCCCCCGCCCAACTTTTGCGACGAACCAAAGGCACTACTTTGGCTTGTTTAGTCTGCTGCTCGGCCAAATTTAAGATCTGCTGATCCAACTCGGGCGAAGGTTGCAGTGGGTCGATGGCTTGCTGAAATGCTTGATCGATTTGCGCGTCACTCGGGGGATTATCAGTATGCTCAGCCATGGTGTTTCTCCCAACATTCACGTAATTGCTGATAAGCAGTGCGTATTCGGCTTTTCACCGCATCGAAGGAGGCATCCAATACCACACTAATTTCGGCAACTGCCAAGCCATTTTGTTTCAACATAAAAACATCCTGCTGCTTTCTCGGCAAGCGCGATACACAGAGCAGAATCACCTGCTTGGCTTGTGCCTGTTGATGACTTAACTCTGGATTTGTGGTCGCCAAAAGCCCCGCTAAGGCCTGTTCATCTTGCTCACCTTGACCACCTTGGCGACGCCAATGATCGGCAATACGGCGACGAGCAATAGTATAAAGGAAGGCCCGAAACTTACCTTCACAGCCCGCATAGACAGAGACCCCCGCCTCACTGGTAACCATCAGGTGGAAACTACTCGCTTGGCTTATCAGCGACTCCCAAATATCCTGAAACACTTCATTAGCAGCTGTTTCAGGCATTTTTTGTCGAACAAAGGCAAATAACGCTTTACGATAACGTTGATACAAGCACTCAAAGGCCGCGAGATCGCCACGCTGTCCATAGTCGAGCATCAGTTGCTCATCACTGGCTAAGCTCATAAGTTTGGGCTTGATTCCTTGCTGGTAAAATACGACCTTGCGGCTGAGAAATGAGGCTTGAGTGGGAATCAAGCAAGGCCGCATTCTGCTGCGCTAAGCTAAACGTTAATCTGACCAATTTAACAAACTCTGCACGATATCCAAAGTTATCCTTGCCTTTAGCCTGATTTGCCCAATCAATAATTTGCTGATAGCTAACATCACCAAGGTAGGGAGCGGCAGTTAATTTTTGGCCAAAAGCCGCCACCGCTAACGCAAACCTATCGTCATCTGATATTTTTGAAAGTGCAATAAAGTCATCTTTGTGGACTCTTTGAAGCTGCTTCGCAGAAACTTTAGAGTGAGCAGTTTTATAACGTAGCCTCAGTTCGGCAATCGCAGGACTAGTTTCTGCCGAGGCTTGCTTCGCTTGCGACGCAGACTGAAATACCAGCGGTTCGATTAAGCCTTGATCACCGACTAAGGTGAGTTCATATATGGCGGTCACACTATGGCCGGCACCGATATCGCCAGCATCCTTTTGATCGTTATTAAAATCGGCACGCTCGAGTTGGCGATTCTGATAACCAAGTAAACGATATTCTAAGACCTGCGCTGGATTAAATTCCACTTGAAATTTTACATCATGAGCGACGGTGTACAGGCTACTCCCCAACTGATCCACCAACACCTTCTGCGCTTCATGGAGGGTATCAATATATGCGGAGACGCCGTTGCCAGTATCGGCCAGTTGTTCCATTAAGTAATCGTTATAATTTCCCTGACCAAAACCAAGTGTCGAAAATTGAACCCCCGCCTTACGCCGCTCGCCTATCAAATGTTTGAGCGCATCCACATCACTCACCCCAACATTTAAATCGCCATCCGAGATCAAGTAAACTTGATTGATACCGCCGGAAATAAAGCCTTGCTGTGCTTGCTGGTAGGCTAAAGCAATACCCGCTTCACCATTGGTGGCTCCACCAGCCCTTAAACTATCAATCGCTCTTTCGATCGTCTGTCGGCTACTCGCTTTGGTTGCGGGCAGTGCCACACTGGTGCCACTGGCATAGGTGACAATTGCCACACTATCATCGGCTTTAAGTTGGCTCAGCATCAACAACATCGACTGCTTGGCTAGCGTGAGCTTATCACTGGATTGCATCGAACCCGAGACATCCACCAAAAATACTAAGTTAGCTGCAGGACGTTGCTGTATGTCCGGTTGGTAACTATTAATACCAATCCGCAGTAAATGATTATTGGGGTTCCAAGGCGACGCGGTAAGCAATGTATTCGCAGCAATTGGCTGCGCTTCAGTCAGAGAATGCGGCATCAGATAATCATAGGAAAAGTAGTTAAGCAGCTCTTCAACCCGCACAGCGGCTTTAGGTGGCATTTGCCCCTGATTAATGAAACGTCGAACATTGGCATAACTAGCCGTATCTACATCAGCGCTAAAAGTAGACACCGGCTGCTCACTCACCAAGTGCACAGTTGAGTCTTCAAGCACTTGATAATTTTCCTGATTGCTTACTTTAGGCAATGATTGTATCTGTGAAACATAACGAAGGTCTGCTTGTGGCGAAAGTTTGGCGTGGCGAGTCAATTGTTGAACCGCCGCGGCTTGCTCTAACCTTTGCCGGGGAATAGCAGCGTCTTCGGCTAAAATCAGCGGCTCGGCGGTTGGAGCTACTGGCGCTTTAGACTGCTCTGCTTGCGTATCGCTGTATTGACCACAGGCGACCAAAGCTGATACAGCTAGCACCAAACCCACAGCGCGCGCCACCGGAGAAAAAGTAGAAACAGAAGAAAATTGCATCATCGATTACCTTATTTAAGAAAGTCTCAACTTAGTAATCGTTGCAAGTCCAAAAACGAGGCTAAAAAAATGAAAAATATTAATCAGGGCCAATTTCTCGTGGCATTTGGCTAAGGCAGTTTGCGGTTTAAGAACACAAAAAATTTCACCTCGATAGTAAGTAGAATAAATACTAAGGTTAAACGAATCAGTACATGAAGCAACACGGGCTCGCTCGTTTCACTGCCCTCTATTGCTGCCATAATCAGTGCATAAATAGATGAAAGATCCATGTTAACTCCCAAGTGTTATGATCCATGTTCGGCCATGTAATAATCAGCGTCGGTCAACTCTGCAGCATCAGTGAAGCTGAGATTTAGCGGTTTAAACAACGCTTTGAGATCATTGCTTGATTGACAATCAACATAAATCAACACGATAAAAACCATCAACACAATCAACTTTACCAACACAACAGTTTTCATTTGCTATCAATTATTCATCTAAAAGTTGCCCCCAAAACCAGAGATTTCGAGGGCACTAAGGTCTATTTATAAGGCTTGTTTATAAAGCTGCATCACTTGATCAGGGCTGGGTTGGCGAGGGTTCCCCGGTAAACAAGGGTCCTGCATCGCTTTATCAATCCATTGACCAAAATCAGTGTCGCGGATCCCTAACTCAGCAAAGCCTGACGGAATTTCAACTGTCGCCGACAACTGACGAACCAAAGCGACCGCGAGGGCTGCCGCGTCTTTATCATTGAGATCAAAGGTTCTACCGCCCATTGCCTCGGCAACCGCGCGAAACGGCTCAGGGCAGGTTTCAGCGTTAAATTCACACACTTCCGGCAGCAAAATTGCGTTGCATACACCATGCGGTAGATTATGCGTCGCACCGGGTTGGTGAGCCATCGCATGCACTAAACCAAGACCTGCGCTATTAAACGCCATCCCCGCCAAAAACTGAGCACATGCTAAGTTATCACGTGCCTCAAAGTTTTGGCCCTCTGCAACAGCCACTGGCAACCATTTGCTAATTAAGCGGATCGCCTCTAAGGCTGTCGGCCGGGTTAAAATATGCGCCCCCGGCGTCACGTAGGCTTCAATCGCATGAGTGAGAGCGTCCATACCAGTAGCAGCCGTGGTTGCCGCTGGTAAACCAAGCATCAAGCTGGGATCATTCACCGCAATATCCGGGATTTGTTTGGCATCGATAATCACCATTTTGACTTGGTTTTCTTCATCGGTAATCACCGAATTAGAAGTCATCTCTGCAGCCGTACCTGCGGTGGTATTAATGGCAACAAAATATGCCCCTGAGTGAGTCACCTTGCCGACGCCATTAAAATCACAAATATCACCGTCGTTAGAGGCCATAATACGAATGGCTTTAGCACAATCGACTGGGCTGCCCCCACCCACTGCGATAAAACAATCACACTCGGCTTTTTGATATACCGCAAGACCCCGCCGCACCAGAGATGCAGTAGGATTTGGTAAGACTTCATCGAACATCTCATAAGCAATCGAATAGCTATCTAGGGCACTCAACAAAGTATCTAACAAACCTAATTTAACTAAATTAGTATCCGTGACAATCAAGGCTTTTTTTACAAATTGCTGACTCAGTACCGTCACCGCATCTTCAACGGCCCCGCTACCCGCTAAACTTAACTTTGGAAGATTCAATGCAAATGCCATGGCTATTCCCTCTCATAATTTACAATTAAGTAACACCAATAGTTACGCTAGGCACATTGTATGTAGCGAGCGAGGGGGAGTTTGTGCTCGGTTTTTCAAAACTACCGACTAGCCAATATATTGTTACAAGTCGACAATTTTGTACTATTCAACTCGCATCTCTTCAGGCGGCAAGTCTCGCGTCAATCAAAGCTTTCACGACTTAAAAAATAAGTCCAAAAATCCAACACAGACACGCTTTACAAACTATTCTTTGAGTGGTCGGTCAAGTGACTACCCGCAGCAAACTGTTGTTACTGCAAGTTGATATCGACAAGGAGCGCTAGCCATGGTTAGCAGCGATACAGGTATCTTCTTTATTTTATTCGCAATTGTGGCTCTCTTGCTGGGGGCCCTACTGCGTTCTGTATTAAAGAAAAGTATTCTGCCCTACAGCGTTGCCCTGCTGCTGCTTGGTTTGGCGGCGGGTCTGGTACTGCGTTCTTTCAACTTCAAGCTTGAAGGTTTATCAGAGGCCTTAATTACCGTGACCTCTATCGACCCACATCTGATCCTATTTATGTTTTTACCCACCTTGATCTTTGAGTCCGCCTTCGCCATGGAAACCCATTTGTTTCGACGGATCTTCAGCCAAATTGCACTACTCGCAGTTCCCGGATTAATGCTCGCGATGCTCGCAACCGCTGGGCTGGTCCACGCTGTATTACCTCTGGATTGGAGTTGGGCGCTGTGTTTACTGTTTGGCGCTTTAATCAGCGCCACCGACCCGGTAGCGGTGGTGGCCCTGCTTAAAGAAGTCAGCTCTAGAAAACGCTTGGAAACCCTAATCGAAGGTGAATCACTACTCAACGACGGAACTGCCATTGTACTGTTCTCGCTGTTTCTTGGTTTACTGAGTCATACTGAATCACTTACCTTTTTCGAAGGCGTGAATGAATTTTTTCGAGTGGTACTGGCGGGCTTACTGCTTGGCTTAACCATTGGTTATCTCGCGCTGTTATGGATGGACCGACTATTTAATAATCCAATGGTCGAAATCAGTATCAGCATTGCCAGTGCCTATTTGGTTTACTTTATAGCTGAAAATGTGTTGCATGTTTCCGGTGTGGTGGCTGTCGTCACCATGGCAATCCTATTTGCAGGCCCCGGTCGCACTCGAATATCCGTTCAAAGCGCCGATTTTCTGCACTCATTTTGGCAAATGATGGCTTATATCGCCAATACGCTAATTTTTTTACTGGTCGGATTAATCGTTGCTCTTAAGGTGCGTTTGGATTTACTTGAGTGGTGGTGGACCTTAGCCGCATTATACCTCGGGGTAATGCTCATACGAGCCCTCTCAATCGCCATTTTAATGCCGATATTAGGTCGAATTAGTATTGGACTCTCTTGGCAAAAGGCCTGCGTATTAACTTGGGGGGGACTACGCGGTGCGGTTTCTCTGGCACTGGCACTGACTTTAGTCAACCACCCACAAATCGAGCCACTTGTTGGTCAACAGATCCTATTCATGACCGCAGGAATCGTGGTACTGACAATTGTGATCAACGGCAGCAGCATGGGCTGGCTGCTAAATAAGTTGCAGCTAAGTGGCTTACCCCACTCAAAGCAGGTCACCGTAAATAAGGCCCAACACCTTATCTACCGCGAGCTGAATCAGGAAATCAAAGTATTAAAACAAGACCCTCTCACCATTCGTGCTGACTGGACAAAAATAGCCAAAGGGCTCCAGCTCAGTGAAAACGACCTCGATGACAGCTTAGGCGGCGATGCCGAGTCGGGTGAACTCAGGATTGCTTATCAACGGCGCTTACTGGAAACCGAACGTCAATTTTACTGGAAACTCTATCGCAGCGGCGGTCTTGAAAGACTCGCGGTAAGTAAGCTGGTCGATGGCGTAGATCGCGCCCTCGATGGCGCGCCTTCCATCGGTCCAAGAGAAGTCTTGTTCCACTACTGGAAAACACCACTATTGGTGAAATTACTTGGGCGTATCTCCTGGCTTAGCCGACTCTCGCTTAGTCTGTCTTTCAACCAAATGGCCTTAGGTTATGAAGTGGCTCGCGGGTATATTTTGGCCCAAGATCATATCCTACAGATCGCCACCGAGTTAGCACCAACCCCGCAAATAGCAGACGTATTCACCCAGCAAATTGCCCATAATAAAACCAAAGTCTTAGAGATGATCTGGCAATTACAAGAAAGCTTTCCGGAAGTAGCCTACAGCTTAGAAACCCAAACGGCCAGCCGCCAACTGCATAATAAAGAGCGCTTTTTAATCACTCAGCTGGTCGAAGAAGCACAGCTGGAGCAGGCCGAAGCCCAGAAAATGTTAGATGACGTAGAACGGCGTTTAATGGCACTGCGTAATATGCCCAGATTCACCACTCCCAGTGATTTTTGTAGCATACTCAAACAGGTGACTTGGCTTGCGCAGGCCAAGGAGCGCTCTCTATTAAGCTTAAGTCGTCACGCCTGGCGACGGATCTACCCGCAAGGCGAGTTACTCCAGAGAAGGGGCGAGCAAGCCGATGCAATCGCCATTTTATGTCGTGGAAAAATCCAGCAACACCAGCAAAAAATCGACACTTTAGGCAGCTGTTTAGGACTGGAAGCACTACTGACAGGCCATTTTCAACAGGATATCTACAGCGAAGGTCCCTGTGATCTTATCTGGATAGATTTAAACGTATTAAGAAGCGTATCTAGTGAAGACCCCAAACTGGCGGAACGATTAAGTGTAGAGCTACAACAACAACTATCGCAGCAGCAAGCTGTCACCTCACCTGAGCCTATAAATCCAAACCAGTAAAAAACGCTCACCAGCCAGTAGTGCCCCAAAGCCCGCAGAAATTAAGTGGATTGAGGACAAAGCGCATGACTCATGTTGACCTTAAAGGCTTTCACTTCCTTAAGTTTGCTTACCATTCTTCTCGATAACTTTGTAAACTAACGGTGCTGAAGAGGGGACATATTGCGCCGAGTAAACGACTTGCTTGGAATTCGAGTCATCACAAGCATACTCCCAGATACAACTTAACTCATAATGAGCGCCAGTCTGTTATTATCGACACGCATCATAAAATGGCTATCAATATCGAGGCTTGCTAAGCTAAATACACTCGGTAAATTATTTGATGAGCTTAAAACCAACTGTAATCGCTAGTGATCACATAAAGCCTTGCTCGGATTATTGAAGGTGAAACATGATAAAAACCATCTCATGGATAACTGTAGCAATCACTCTCTTTTCAAGCCAGTTAACGGCCCAAGAGATGCTTGGCTACACCATCCATGCTCCCCCACTAAACTTTGTGCTTACCCCAAAACAAGGAGAGCCAGGCGAGCCTGAAATAACAGGTTTCACCACCGACGTGATTAAGGAAATCTTCCATCGAACCAGAGATATAGTAAACATTGAAATCATCCCCTGGGCACGCGCTTATCGTAACGCGAAAACCGTCAACAATAATTTCATTTTTAGTATTGCCCGAACCGCTAAACGTGAAGCGCAATTTAAATGGGTAGGCCCTATCGCTCGTAAAAAAGCACGCCTGTTTGCTAAAAGCGATAGTCTAATTTCGATAAATAGTTTAGCCGACGCCAAAAAGGTTGCGAGCATAGGGACCATGCGCGAAGACTCAAAAGAACAATACTTGAAACAACAAGGCTTTACTAATCTGCAAAGCACCACCCATTGGGAACAGGGATTAGGGAAATTATTATTAGGGCGAACCACCTTATTTGCAGCCACCGATCTCGATATACAAGCCATTTCACGAGAAGCTCAAATCAATCCTCATCTCATGAAAGCAGTGTTTACTATGTATGGTTACAATATTTATATCGGCTTTTCTCAACTCACCTCAGATAGGCTGATTGCTCGCTGGCAAGCGGCCTTAGATGACATGAAAAACGATGGCTCTTTTCAAAAGCTCGTCGACAAATGGGCCGCTTATTACCAAGCACCTAACTGGGAGGTAAAAGATGGCATGTTACAAGTCGAATAAGCACCTCGGCAAACGAGCCCCAAGCATTCATTAGCGGTTACACATCCATTCCAAAAATCAAGGCCCCTAGTCTTGAGCAGCAAGTTGCAACGTTAAGGCTCTGGCAGAAATATTTTTACATCCAGTGGTATTTTGCCCACACCACAGTGGAGAAAAAGCATCAGAATTTAACTTTTCAGCTTCGCCACGGAGTTGGGTCATTTCAATTGAAGCATAAGGAAAGCTTGGTGCCAGCGGATGCATATAACCGAGCTCTTTCATCACTCGATTCACGATGCCACGAGCAGGCCTGCCAGAGAACACATTGGTTAACGCCGTATGCTGTGATTTACTACTCTTTATCGCAGCACGATGTAAGCGAGACGTTTTAGCTTCAGGGCAAAGTAAATAAGCGGTGCCAATCAATACTGCACCCGCCCCCAGCTGCAAAGCGGCTTGAACACCTTGGCTATCAGCGATGCCACCCGCGGCAATTACTGGCACGCTAACTTTATTTACAATTTGAGGGACCAGCGCAGACATCCCCATTTGGGTCGAAATATCGTCTGACAGGAACATCCCTCGATGTCCCCCCGCCTCCAAGCCCTGAGCAATAATCCCATCAACACCTTTAGATTCCAGCCACAATGCCTCTTTGATAGTGGTCGCTGAAGATACAATCTTGGTTCCCCATCCTTTTATCCGAGCCAGCAATGACTGCTCGGGCAGACCAAAATGAAAACTTATAAATTCCGGCTTAAATGGCTCTATCGCATCGGCAATATCATGATTAAATGGAGTTCTATTAGCATAATGAGGCAAACTTTCGCTGTGGATCGCCAATTCTTCAAAATATGGCTTTAACTTTTTTCGCCACAACATATGCTGATATTCAGCATATGCCTGCATCTTATGGCAGAAAAAATTAAGATTATAAGGTTTATCGGTGGCCTGTTTAATGAAACCTATTTCGCTAACGATTTGTTCTATGCTTAACATGCCACAGGGCAAAGAACCTAAACCCCCTGCCTCACTTACCGCGATAGTTAACGCGCTATCTTGAACGCCTGCCATCGGCGACTGAATAATTGGTAATTGAGTCCCCAGTAGTGCTCTCATATTTGCTTTATACATATTCGCTCTCCATAACGTCGCCCCTTTTATCAGCCACTTTATCACCAGCGTCACGCATATTTAAAGCGCTCGCTTTTGAAACCATCACCCCAAATATTCGTCACCTTCAGCGTTTCAAGAGCTCTGTGTATTCAATGGAACAGTTGCCCTTGATGGCAAGACCTTGCGCGACTCTTATAACAGAGACGACAAACAAGCACTATCCATATGGTGAATATCCACGTCAGCGCCAAACAGTTGCTCTACGGCCAACTAAAAACCGATAATAAAAGCAATAAAATCAACACGATATAGGCGCTGATTCAAACGCTCGACTTGCATGACTCCATCGCGACAATTGCTGCCATCACCTGTCAGACCCAAATTGCCAAGGCAATCACCCGTAAGGTGGCTGATGACTTATTAGCTGTGAGGGGTAAACAGAACAAGTGAACCGCAGCCCAGCAGACCACCTTTCCCCCCACACCGCGGCGCCCCGATTGACAAAAGCACGGGTCAAATCGAAACGCTGAAAAGCCGGGATAAAGTCCCATCTGCCATAAACTGAATGCCAGTGAGCCGGGCGCTCACCTCCACTTGGATCAGGCTGAACAGCAGCGTAATCGTCGAAAACTACCCAGCGGAAAAAAGCCCAATAAATTCAAGCCACCGATCTAAACCCTTATCAAGACAAGTCGCTTCGTAATATATTCTTGGTGTTCAGATATATTTACATTATAAACAATAATGAATTCATTCACTTTTATAAGATAATTGCTTTGCATTAATTTGACTACTAATCTGGCGGCTTACCAAATAAACAACCTATTGTTTGTTTTTTAAGAAGTTCAAGAGGTAGCAAATGATATTTACCATAAAGAGAAAACTTTTATTTATACTAAGTATATTCGTTCTAATTATTATCGTATTAGGAACATTAACAACCGTTCAAATCCAACAACAAGCATATCAAACTAAGATCGTACGAGAATTAAACCAAGCAGATACTTCACTTTATCTTGCTCGCCTAGCACAAGCCGACTACATGATTTCAGAAAAATCTAAATTTAAAGAGAATGCTTATATACAAACCGAGAAAACACGGTCAATTCTCAACCAAGTTAAATCGATGATGGAAGTAGTTTCCAGTAAAAAAGAAGTTGAAAATATAACCAACAGCGTTGAAGATTTCATTGACGCATTTAGTCATTTTTCAACATCAAAACAAAATGCAATCAAAGCTCGCGGAGAATTTAGCCAAGCAGCGGCCAGTATCTCTTCGAACATCGATAACACACTGCTCTCCATTGATGATTTTTACTCGAAGAATCAGCATCTTTTTGATGAATTTGGACGATACAAGCGAGCCAAAGAATTAAAAGACAAATTCAACGATCTTAGAGTGAACATTTGGACTTACAATGCAAAATATAATCAAGAATCAGAAGGTAAAATCATCAATGAAATTGAAAACCTAAACACTCAAGCATCAGAAATAAAAAATGTCATGTTATCTGATGATACAAAAAACACTATTTCTCTCTTAGAAAGAAACTTACAAAACTATTTAGCATTATTTAAAAGGATCAAAACGGAAAATAGCAACTTAAACCAAGCCACGGATTCTATGTTAAGTTCAGCCATGATGGCGTCAAAAAAAATGACTCAACTAGTATCGATAGAACTTGGAATCGCTGAACAAAAACGCCAACAAGCAATCACCTTAATTGTCTTGGCGATTGGAATATCTATTGTGGCTGCTATTAGTATGGGATATTGGTTAATTCGTTCAATTATGAGCCCATTAAATCAATCTATATATTTTGCTCAAAGAATATCATCAGGGGATTTAACAAAAGATATCGAAATTGCCGTAAATGATGAGTTTGGTTCATTAAATACAGCCCTAAATGAATCGGCTTTGGCATTACGTAAAATTATTTCACGCTTGTCCGACTTAACAAATATTATTTCGGAATCCAGTACCATCATCAGCGGCTCAGCCAAAAAATCAACCGAATCAGTCCAAATTCAGTTATCTCAAACAGATATGCTCGCCTCCGCTATACATGAAATGGCAATGTCGACAAACGATATCTCTGAGAATGCACAAAATGCTTCAGATCAAAGCCAAACTGCAGAAAACGAGGCCAAAAGTGGTATTGATAAAGTCAAACAAACATTAGGTGCGATCAATCATCTATCTCAGGAAATGACATCATCAACGACCTTAGTAAGCAAGCTAAGTGACGACAGTCATAACATTGCCAGCATACTCAATGTTATCCGCAGTATTGCCGATCAAACCAACTTGTTAGCGCTGAATGCTGCTATTGAAGCCGCCAGAGCAGGAGAGCAAGGAAGAGGTTTTTCCGTCGTAGCCGATGAAGTGCGTAGCTTAGCTCAGAAAACTCAAAATTCTATCGCAGAAATAACAAACATTATTAATACTATTCAAGTCGGTGCAAAAAATGTCGTGCAAGCCATTTCTTCATCATCAGAGAGTACCAAAGAAGTGGTCGGCTTAATGGAGCTATCTGGTTCAGCCTATGATTCGATTGTAAATGCAATTGATGAAGTATCGCAGATGAATACCCAAGTATCTGTTGCAACAGAAGAGCAAACATCCGTCGCTAAAGAAATCAGTATGAATGTAGAACAGATCAAAACACTTTTAGAAGATAATGTGCAGACGCTCACCGAGATCGAAACACAAATAATCAAACAGCATCAGCAATCAGATGATTTGGTCAATTTGGTCTCATTTTTTAAATTATAAACTGTTGGGCCTGATACGATAATGCCCATAAATAGGATCGAGTGTCATTTCGAAAAACATACGGAATGACACCCCACAGTTCAGCAATAATTAGAGGCTACAAAGAGCTACGCCTCCGGCTTTTCGATTTTACAAACAAGTACTCTATGTTCTTCGTTCCTACAGAGTAAGCATTGATGGAATATTTAGGTCATTAACCACCAATGCTTGTTCGCCCGTTGAGAAGAGCTCTAGACATGTATAACGGCAGTGACACTAGAATATATGGGGATTAGTTAGGGTCTTCCGTCGGTTCATCATCAATCCGATGAGTCCAAGTGATAATAGAAATATTGAGCTTGGTTCAGGGACCTGAACATCGTTAGGAATATCTGAAGCTACAATTAGAAGGTTGTCTATCGCTGCATAACCGCCCCCTAACAAATCAATTCTCAATGTAACATTGCCGTTGGTATTACCATCCGTTTCAAGAGGAAGCAAAACGCTACTCCAGTCAAAAGTATCGACGTCAGAAGCCGTTCCTGATGCAACACCACTATCGAGAACCTTCCCTGAACCAGTGCCATTCACACCCGTCGGATTGTCAAACAGAGTGAACTCAAATATAGGAGTACCTATAACACCATGAGGCCCCCAAGAGCTAAGCTCAATGCTTGATATATCAGCCATAAAATTTAGAAAATCGTAATGACCAACATTAAATGACAAACCAATTAAATCGTTTTGCGGGCTATTCTGCATCCCCAAGGCATAATTCCCACCTTGGCGAGACGAGTCTAAATACCCTGTACCATAGGCTTCGTTCCCCGATATATATAGCGTTTCGACCGTCTTTTTTTGAGCGAAAGAAAAACCTGTGGGTTGATCACCATACAAGGCATTAACAGACTGCAGACTCGCATCGCCATTCCCATTAATATAACCCGTCGGATTTTCGAAATCTTGTTCGTATAAAACAACATTTGAAAATGCGCTAACTGAAATGATGCTTAATAATAAAGATAAAATTGATAGCATAATTATTTTCATTTCTACTCCATATAATAGTTTTGATTTTCCATAAGAGCGATTTAAATAAATCGCTCCCCCAAGATCTCTATACACGAACCGCCAAAAAAATCAACAAAAACAAGTAGTTATATATTGATTAATTCAACGCCAACATGCTAGACTGAAATGAAATAAAACTGAAATATTGATTTAATCATCCCGAAGAATAGAAATATAAAAACCACAACATTCCCACTAGCAATCAAACCAACAAAATGAGAACATTTATATATATTCCTTAACAAAGAATAATGTAAGTTCGTTATTTATAAGGCTGAATGAGGGCCATTCCAATCAAAAAAATAAACGCTGACATTGAAAAAAGTGAAAAAAGTGAAAAAATATCAAAGTAGACAATCAGTTAATGCAAGAGCATCAGTACATGAACAACTTTGTGCTAATACGACTACTCTTTCCGTGGTAGGAAGCTGAATTTTCTATTTCCTGTTATACAGCAATATTTAGGGTTCGAAGATGTCTATAAAGCCAATAAATGAAGCCACTTGGTCAGAAATTTTAAAGCTTCAAGCCGAAGCTTATGCTCTGGTCGATCCGGAAAGTTTGGAAGTTCTGAAAAGTAAGTGGTTGTGTTCTCCAGAATGTTGCTTCGTGTATGAAAAAGCAGGCAACGTAATTGGATACTTGTTGGCTCATTCATGGAATAAGGATACCCCACCAAAGCTCTTTCAAGCTCTGCCAGTTGGCTCAGAGGGAACAATTCTTTTTTTACATGATTTGGCTATTTCGAGTACTGCTGCAGGTCACGGCCTAGGCAAAAAGATGGTGGGGAATTTGCTAAAAATTGCGAAAAATTCCGGTTTTCAGCAGATTCGCTTGGTTGCAGTGCAAGACTCTTTTGAGTTCTGGAAAAAGCAAGGCTTTTCATCTTTAGGAAACCAAGCGGTAGACCCCAGTTACGGTGTAGGTGCTCAGCTTATGCTTCATGAACTTTCGACATAACAATGCCAAGCACAACCAAAGCTGCTTTGTTGCGACTTCGCTTTCACCACAAAGCAGCGCGTTTCGTTAACCTGAAAAAATATGCGTAGCGGCTGCCAGCGTTATGTCTATTAGTTGCGAGCGTGTTATGTCTAATAATTGAAAATAAGTCTTTATTGGTTTTGCGCTCCAAAGGGAACGATACTTTTTTTGCCCCAGGAGGAAAGCCTGATATGGGAGAGTCTCCAGAAGACGCCTTAGTGAGGAAGTTAAAAGAAGAAGTTGGAATCACCATAAAAAAGGGCGACTTTTCATTTTTTAACTCATATAAAGCGCCAGCCTCAGCTAATGAAAAAATTGAGCTCGAGATGGATGTTTATGTAGTCCATTCATATCAAGGTAAGCTGAAAGAAGCAGCTGAAATTGCTGAGCTAAAGTGGATCAATACCTCCAATATCAAGCAAGTTCAGGTTAGTTCAATATTCGAAACCAAGGTATTTCCAATGCTTGTTGAAAAAACTTGGTATCCTAGTCAAAAATACCCATAACAAAATTATAAAGACAGTTACTGCAACTCGTTTAATTGATGCTTTAAAATCGCTGTCTTTAACAAAAATGCGGGAAAGATGGAACATCTCCTTGTTATCACAAGGAAATTTTCTTCATAACAACCCTTATCTGTTTATATATTGCAAAGTGAAAATAAACAATGACTGATGTTCCAGATAAAATTACGTTTTATGAATTTCTTACGCCATTGATTACATCTGGTAAAAAGACAATCACGATCCGAGACAAATCTGAAAGCCATTATGTTGTCGGCTCTCAAGTCGAAGTTTTCACCTTGGAAACCGATCAAAAAGTTTGCGATATAGAAATTGAATCTGTAGCACCAATAAAGTTTGATGAGATCAATGAATTCCATGCTCAGCAAGAGTTTTTGGAATTACCAAGACTTAAAGAGCTCATCAAAGAAATCTACCCAGATACCAATGAATTGTTTGTGATTACATATCAGTTACGGCCAAACAACGCATAACAACTTGCGCCACGCAGGGAAAAAAATGCCCCGGGGCGGCCTTCTTTTCAGCAACTAAACTTTGGCTGAGCAAATAAAAATGGCGGTACCGTCAAAGCAAAACAGCAATCAACAGCATTCGCCAAACAATATTGAAACAAGTATTCGCCAGGGAGCGAAGTGCTGCTGATGAAGGGGCATAAAAGCCACCCCACCGCATCGGCTTTAACTCAACCAATATAATAAAAACAGATAACAGAGCAGTTCTGATAACTGCTGAATCGCACCCAGCGCATCACCGGTATAGCCACCGATCTGAGCATGCAACCAACGGCCGAAACCAAACCGCGCCAGTAACAATACACCAACTAAAGCCACCGCTAGGCCCAAGCTTGGTAACAAGCTTAACGACAGCAGACTAATCAACAACAATACCAGACGATCATTGTTACGGCTTGGGCTATGAGCAATGTTTAACTTCGACTGTTCACTTTGGCGCACATAACCATGGCTGTAGATAAAACTCACCGCAACGCTGCGGCTTAAGGTATGGGCAATCATCAAGGCTAAGGGCACTTGATGCAGCTCGCTGAGGCTGACATATTTGAGCAATAGTACCAACACCATGCCTATCAGCGCGTAAGCGCCCACCCGCGAATCCTTCATAATTTCCAGCTTGCGGAGCGGAGTAAAACCACCGCCAAAGCCATCGCAGGTATCGGCAAAGCCGTCTTCATGAAAAGCACCGGTCATATAAATACTGGCAATCATCGATAACACCACCGCCACACTTTGCGGCCACAGCTGGGCGCTGAGCGAATACACCAAAGCGCTTAAACAACCCACCAGCAAGCCCACTAGGGGGCTGAATTTATAAGACTCGTTCTTGCGATCTTCGCTATAAGGCAGATCCGCAGGAACCGGCAAACGGGTAAAAATAGAAATCGCCAGTAGCAGAACCTGCCACTGATAGATGATTTTAGAAGCAATTGTCATGTAAAACTTACCTGAGGCCAAAGTTGGCCATCTGAATCGTGAAAAACCGAAATGGAGATCCTTGCTGCATAGCCAATCTCCAAGCGTTGCAAGTAACTGGCGGTTCTTGGCAGCTGCAAGACGTAACGCAAAATTTGTTTAATCACCCCGCCATGGGTGACTAACAACACGCGCTTACCTCGATGTTGTTTGAGTAGCGCCTTCCAGGCACTCACAATCCGCTGTTCATAGGCCAATAAACTCTCGCCGCCGGGCGGTGTCACATGCCAGGGATCGGCCCAAAAGGCACTCAAGACTTGCTGCTCTCGCTCCCAAACCTGCTGCTTGGGCAGACCGTCCCAATCGCCAAAATCAATTTCCATGAATTGTTTGGCCTGCAGCAGTTCTAATTGATGCTGCTGCGCGTATTGCTCGGCAAAATCACGGCAACGACGGAGCGGCGAACTCACCAATCGCTCAGCCACGGGGGCATGTTGCATGGCGGCAAACATTTGCGCCATCCCCTCTTCGGTTAAGGCAAAATCGCTATGGCCGCGAAAGCAGTCTGCCCCTTTGGGCAAACCATGGCGCAGTAAATCAATGCTGGTAGTGCTCATCTAAATCATTCTTATGTTATAGGTAAATGCGCCAATCGCTCCATTCAAGCACTGCATTGCAGTCCCGAGTGCTGTATTGGAAAGTCCAGCCTTTGGACGATCCCATTGCTACCAATGCCTTGACCTTCTGCCCAGGAGCATTGCCCACGCAGAATATTGCTCAAGGCACGTAACCATTCGCCGTGACCGACGATGATAATGTCGTGTTGCTCAGCGAAAGGGGCCAGAGAGGCTAAGAAAGAATGAATTCTCGCCGCAAAATCAGCTTCCGACTCGAGCCCGGCCACACCCTGCATTTGTCGTTGATAACGTTGCTGGTAGACTCGCCACTGCTCACTTAAGTGCTGATTTTGATCGATCACCTCACCCTGTAGTTCACCAAAACAGCGTTCGCGAAGCCGCACATCAACGCTTGGTTTCAAGCCTAAACGCTTTCCCAATAGCTGAGCGCTGTGATAAGCGCGAGCTAAATCGCTGCAAAACAACAACGGCAGATGACAAGCGGGCAAAGGCAGCGTAAGCAATTGCTGCAGCGCTTGCTCGGTTAAGGGGCTATCCAGCCAGCCTTGGATGCGCCGCTGCGCATTCCACTGCGTTTGACCGTGGCGGATCAATATAAGGCTCACAACTCCCCCTTAAAGATACTGGCAACTAACTGAGGATTATAGGGAAAGTACCAATGAATATAAGAGGCTATCAACTTTTCTTGCTGCCACACCGGATCCATCTCGCGGCCCGATTGGGCAATCGGCGTGCATAATACCCACTGCTGCGACTGGGTTTTAGAATAATGAAAACTGTGACCGCGCAGTTTTTGACCGGAAAAATCAGCTTCCACCAGACCTAAGGCGCATAGCCTATCCTGCATTTGCGCCGTGGCATCCAGCACCCCACAGAGCTCGGCGCTCACCCCATCGACATCACTTAGACTTCGATTGAGATAAAGCATACCGCCGCATTCTGCCAAAATCGGCTTGCTCTGGGCATGCAGTCTGATCTGCTGCATCAATACTTGGTTGGCCTGTAAGGCTTGCAGATGTAACTCAGGATAACCGCCGGGCAAATACAGCGCATCGCAGAGTGGGAGTTCATCACCTGCAATGGGCGAGAAAAATACTAAGTGAGCGCCCAGTTGCTGCAATACATCTAAATTCGCCTGATAGATGAAACTAAAAGCCTTATCGCGAGCAATCGCGATGGTGCAGTTGACCAATAAGAGGGGCAAAGGTTCTGCCTGGGGGGCCTGTAAGGCGACAGGGGGAGGCAACTTGAGCTTGGCGGTTTCGGCGAGCATCGCGGCGGCCAAATCCAATCGTTGATCGAGATCGGCCAACTCTTCGGCTTGCACTAAACCTAAATGACGCTCTGGCAAGGTAAGCCCTGAATTTTTTTGCAGATAACCACAAAATGTCAATGAATCGGCCAAGGCATCTTTAAGCATTTGTGCATGACCCGCAGAACCAACCCGATTGGCAAACACGCCATACATTGCAACATCCTGACGATAATGACTCAGACCAAAGGCGATCGCCGCAAAGGTTTGTGCCATAGCGGCGGCGTCGATTACCGCCAGCACAGGGATCCCCAACACAGCTGCAATATCGGCGCTGGAACATTGGCCATCAAACATGCCCATCACCCCTTCAATCAGGATCAAATCGGCCTGTTGCGCAGCCTCGGCCACCAGAGCTTTACAGTGGGCTTCACCGCACATCCAAAAATCCAACTGATACACAGGCTGCCCGCTGGCAAAGGCCAAAAAGTTAGGATCAATAAAATCGGGGCCAGTTTTAAATACTCGTACGGTTTTACCCAAGTTAGTAAAATACCGGGCGATGGCCGCAACCACCGTGGTTTTACCACTGCCCGAACTAGGCGCGGCGACCACTAAGGCCGGACATAGGTGTTGTTGCTTAGGCAATGTTAACTCCAGTGGCTTGTGGAACGCTGGGAGCGACTGGAGATGAAAAATCAAACTCTGGCCACAGCTTTTGTAAATCGAGATGCTGTTCTATGGCATCAGCCACCCGGTTAATGCCCTGCTCGCGCAGCGCCTCAAAATCCAGCCCCTTGGCATCGCTTAAACCAGCCCAGCGTAAAATGGCGGCACAGGCTTCGCTGGATTCAAAGATGCCATGTAAATAAGTTGCAAACACCTGTTGCTCCATTCCAAATGCACCGTCGGGGCCAGAGTCTAAACTCAGCGGTGCCTGAGGACCAATCCCCGAGGTGCGGCCAGCATGGATTTCATATCCAAATACTGCTACGGATTCGGCCCCTGGCATCGTCAGAATACCCTTGCTACGCCGCAGCTGCTTGTTGTTCTGCAATTCAGTTTGTAAAGGCAAATATCCCAAACCTTCGCTTTCACCCGCAACGCCCTCGATACCGAGAGGATCCGCAATCACTTCCCCCAACATCTGCAAACCACCACAAATTCCCATCAACTTACCGCCAAACCGCAAATGCCGCTCGATTTGCTTATCCCAGCCTTGGTCGCGTAAAAATGCCAAATCACTGCGAACACTCTTCGAACCGGGCAAGATAATTAAATCCGCAGCTGGCAAGGGTTGATGTTTAGCGACAAACACCAGATCCACATTGGGGTGTAAGCGCAATGGATCAAAGTCAGTGTGATTGCTAATGCGCGGTAAAATCGGCACCACTACCTTCAAGGGATGTTCCGCCTGTTTCAGCTGATTCACATTAATTGCATCTTCAGCTTCCAGCATCAAACCATGTAAATAAGGCAATACGCCTAATACTGGCTTGCCCGTTGTCTGCTCCAGCCATTGTAAACCGCTCTCCAATAAGGCTTTATCACCGCGAAAGCGATTAATCACAAAGCCCACCACCTGCGCCTGTTCCGCCTCGGTGAGTAATGCAAGAGTACCGTACAAATGCGCAAATACCCCGCCGCGATCGATATCAGCCACAATAATCACCGGCACATTGGCGGCTTGAGCAAAGCCCATATTGGCAATGTCATGCTCACGCAAGTTGATCTCGGCTGGGCTTCCCGCGCCTTCAATGAGTACGCTTTGATATTTCGCCTGTAAACGAGCAAAAGACTCCAACACATACTTCATCGCCTTAGGTTTATAGGCATGATAAGACACTGCATCCATCTCCGCATGCGCCTTACCATGAATAATCACCTGCGCCCCCACATCAGTATTGGGCTTCAGTAAAATCGGATTCATATCGGTGCTTGGCTCAATACCGCAAGCATAAGCCTGTACCGCTTGGGCGCGGCCTATTTCGCCATGGTCGATGGTAACCGCACTATTCAAAGCCATATTCTGTGGCTTAAAAGGCGCAACCTGAACGCCCCTGCGTGCCAGTACGCGACACAAACCGGCCACCAGCACCGATTTACCCGCATCTGAAGTCGTGCCTTGAACCATCAGGGCTTTAGTGCATGCTTGCATGAGCGGATCCTTGTTGCTGTTGTTGCGGTTTCAACCATGGCGTCACCGCACTATCGAGGCTGGCGAGTAGCTGTTGTGGCTTAATTGCCTGCTGCTCGGCAAATACCAAACAAGCGCCTAAACCACAGCCTTCAATCACGTAGCCTCTTTCATACATTTGCAATGCCTTAAACTTCGAGCCATCAAAACGTAGTTCGGGAGTCAATACACGACAATTCGCAGGCAGTGCCGCGGCGATAATTTGCGAATCACCGGAGGCCATCACCCAGCGCGTAGTGGCAATGCTCAATTGTTTATCACGAAGTTGATGTTGCATGGCAATCACTGGTGCAAACATCATCACGCCTCCGGCAAAGTCGAGACGAACTAACTCCGAATCGAGTAATGCACAACAGGCTCGCTGAATGGGATCCGACCATTGTAAACTAGCCACATAAGGCTCCACCGCCAGCGGCAGTTGTGCGGTCTGACTCAGCAGAGATTCAATCAATTGTTCTTTTACTCGCAACTTTTCCGGATCTTTGGTACTCCCAGCAAAACTCAAGACTTGACCCAACCAACGTCGTAGCCAAAGGCTGGCAAAGCTAGTGCCTCCTATTCCTGACTCGGCGATCAGATGCCGCTCGCCCGCTGCCGCCTGACGTTTCAACTCAGGAATCAACTGTTGTTGCATCAGCTGTTGCTCTGCACCCAGCGCACAGTGATGCACCACCAGGTGATCAACCATGCTGCCATTAAAATCAGGTTCATGCTCCAGCCCTAATTGATAACAATGCAGTCGAATTTTATAACCTTTGGCCTGCAGGGCGCGAAATATTCCATGAACCAAAATCGCCGGAGTCACCGAGCCGTTGGCCAATTCCGGAGAAGGCAAAAATTGGCCATCCAGTAAGGTATTCGCCTGACCACAGGCAATCAACTCGGTATCGCGCGAGGGGTGCAATTGCATCAGCCCGTCACCTGCGCCCGCGTCACTAATCTGATGTAGGTTTGGGATCGGAGCAACCGAGTTTAAAGTTATAAAATTCAACCACATAATATTCATCCTTTGAGATGCATGGGAAGGCCAGCGGTGACCAACGTCACCTTGTTTACTTGGGCTGCAATCGCTTGATGTAGCCAGCCAGCTTGATCCACAAAACGACGCGACTGCTCGCCCATCGGCACAATGCCACAACCCACTTCGTTGCTAACTAAAATCACTTGTCCGGGAAGTTCGGCCAAGCTGGTCAGTAAACTTTGCTTACGCTCGGGCCATTGCACCGGGTCAAACTCAAACAGGCAATTGCTCAACCACAGGGTTAAACAATCCACCAAAATGCAATTATCGGCGCGGCTATGGGCGAGTAATGCCTCGGGCAATGCAACTGGCTCTTCAATCACTTGCCAGTGGGCTGGGCGCTGCTGTTGATGCATTGCCACCCGCTGCGCCATCTCCGGATCACGCACCTGAGAGGTGGCAAGATAAATCACGCTTTTGCCCGATAGCTGCGCCTGTTGCTCGGCGTAAGCACTTTTCCCGGAACGGGCACCGCCCAAAACTAGTTCAATCCGATTCGCCATCGCTGGTCTCCTTGATGGCGCGGCTTAACTGTTGCAACGCCTTGGTTAATTTTGTCCAATCAGCCTCACTGGCGGGTAAACCAAAGCGCAGCGCATCCCCTTCGTCACATAAACGGGTGTAAATTTGGGCTTCACAGAGTTGCCTATGCCAGTCACTCGCTTGCACCAGATAAGCGCTGGTAAATAGCTGGCTGCCCGCCAGCCGACAGTTTAAATATTTCGCTAATAATTGATTAAGGCGCTGCGAGGCTGCGCCTAACGCACGCTTGGTTTGCTGCTGCCAGGGTTTATCGAGCAGTGCCTGTTGTACCACCCAGCGACAAGGACCTGCCACCGTCCAAGGACCCAGCCGATCTGCCAACGCTACCTGCATGGCCAGCTCGGCAAATACAAAACCAACCCGTGCCCCTGCTAAACCAAAAAATTTACCTACCGAGCGCAGCACCACCAGATGCGATAAATCCAGCTCAGGGTGCAATAACGAGCACTGCGGTGTGCAATCCATAAAGGCTTCGTCCACCAGTAAATACCCGCCTCTGGCAGCCAGATGCTGGCGCAACTCAAGCAGTTGCTGCACCGAATAACGCTCCCCGCTTGGGTTATTGGGATGGATCACCACCAGTACATCGCTGCGAGCCACCAGCTGCGGGCTAGGGAAATCATCATAAAACATCAACTCGCACCCGCCGCACTGTTGCCAAGCATGTTGGTGCTCTTTATAGCCAACTCTAGGCAAGGCCACCACGGCCTTGGAACACTCGAGACGCGCCAAAATAATACTCGGCAAGGCCATAATCGCCGCCTGAGAGCCAGCAACCGCCAGCGGTTTAAACGGCGCATTATAATAACGACGAGCGGCCTGTTCTAAACCGTCATCGATTTGCGGCAAATGCTGCCAAACCTCGGCAGGCAGGCTGCCCACCGGATAGGCAAAAGGGCTCACCCCAGTGGAAAGATCCAGCCAGTCGGTCAATGCTCCGCCGTAACGAGCCACCTGCTCACGCAAATTCCCACCATGCTGTGGCGCGACTGCCTTCATTCTCTGCTCCTCAATCAAGTCATCCCCTCAAACTTCCGTTCACCAAAAACTCAATCAACTCAAGCAATCGACTCACTCAATCAACTCATCAATTAACCAACGCCAAGCCCAAAGCTCAGCAGGCCAATAGCCAAATCAACCACACCAGCGCTAAGCCAATGCAGCCCCTTTCAACCAAGGCAATCGCCCTTGGAATTGCCTGTAGCGGTGATAAAGGCCCATGCCCCATCGGCGGCTTTTGGTGCAGCACGCCATGATAATAGGTGGGACCACCAATACTGATCCCCAAAGCGCCAGCTCCGCTGGTCATGGTGACGCCTCCATTGGGGCTGGCACAATGCCGAGCCTGCTGTAGCCAGCACTGTAGCGCCAATTTGAAATCGCCCTGAACCGCATAGCTCAGCGCAGTGAGCCGTGCGGGCAGCCATGCCAGTAGATCATCGAGTCTGGCACTCACATAACCAAACTCTAAATACTGAGAGGTTTTATAGCCCCACATCGCATCCAAGGTATTGGCTAAGCGAAATAACAACGCACCAGGTGCGCCCAAGAGCACAAACCAAAGCATCGGTGCGATCACCGCATCATTCCCATTTTCCAGCACCGATTCGATGGTCGATGAGCTAATCGCAGTGGCATCCATACGCTCGGTATCACGACTCACGATTTGCGCCAACTGATACCGCGCCTGCGCCATATCGCCCTGCTGTAAAGGCCGATAAATCTGTTGGGCATGTTCACTTAAGCTACGGCCACCCATACTTAAATAGAGGATCAGGCTGCTGGCGACAAACCACGCCAAAGGCGAGCGCACCAACAGCCAATGACAAGCGCCAAAGCATAGCAATACCGGCGGCAGCACCGCGAAGCTCCAAGCCAAAGCACCTTGTTGTTTTTCACTCAAGCAAACCATCGCGCGACAGCGCCGCTCAATGTATTGCGCCAAATTGCCAAACACGACCAAGGGATGACCACGGCTAGGCTCGCCTAGGGCTTTATCTAAACCCAGCGCCAGCAGTAAGGCCAATGCGCCAGCTAAACTTCGATCGGCGAGGAGCGCTTCAAGCCACATCGGCGGCCTCGTATACCAAGGCCTCGGGTAAATCAAACAGGCTCAGCGCTTCGGCTTCACCAAGTACATGGCCTTGCTGAGCAGCCCAATCCCGGACCCGCTCATTCAAGGCGATCAACTTGGCTCCTTGCAGGGCCTCGGCATGATGTTTATAGAGCGAGGCGGCAATCGCACTATCTTCCACCAATAACCAGTCAACCGACGGCAATGGATAAGCCAAGGCTTGACTCAATCGCTGACCAATATTGTGGTAACGACTGTTAGGATCTCGCTCCAAGGCATCCAGCGTTAAGATCAATGCATGTTCCGACAGTACTGCGGGGGCAATCCCCAATGCTTCTAAAGCCCGACAAACCGCTGGATCATCACTCCCCATTGGCATCCTAAATTGACGAATATCCCGCTGCTGCTGTTTTAAGCTCTGCCACCACAGTTTAAAACTACTTAGGTCGGCAAATCCCAGCTCCACTTGATTGGCAAAAAATCGCCAATCTTCAGCATGAATGCTCGACTCGCAAGGTAAACTATCCACCTGAATCACCTCTGCCCCAAGCTCGGAAATCGCCTGCTGTTGTGGGTAGTCACCACACAGCAGCACTCTTGAGCCAAACAAGGGCAAACGAGCACACCAGTCAAATTCCTTGGCTTGGGCAACCACTTCTCCAACAATCACTAAAGCAGGGCCAGCCTGTTGTAAGCCTGCGACTTTATCGGCGATACTCGCCAGCGTCGCCACAACACAGTGATGGTCGGCACTAGTCGCCGAAAATATCAGCGCGATCGGCGTCTCTGGCGAGCGTCCCTGACGAATAAAATTCTGCACATGTTTGGCCAATTGTTTAGCCCCCATATACAACACCAGAGTGCCGCCGTCTTGTCCAAGCGCACCCCAAGAAGCAATGCTATCACTAGATTTATGACCACTCACAAAGGTCACACTCGAAGCGATCCCGCCACTGGTTAAAGGAAAGCCAGAATAGGCAGCAGCACCTAAAGCAGCGGTGATGCCGGGCACTAACTCGTAGTCAATCTGATGAGCTTCCAAATCGCGGCATTCTTCGGTCATTCGACCAAAAATACAAGGGTCGCCCGCTTTTAAACGCGCCACTCGTTTACCTGAATGGGCGAAAGCCAATACATCGGGATGCATCCCGTAATCAATATGACAGCCCTGATAGCCACGATAGCCCACCTGATAGAGCTGCACATGCGCAGGCACCACCGATAATATGGCGGCACTCACCAGTTTGTCGTAGCACACCACATCACAATCACTGAGTAGTTGTTTGGCGCGACAGGTGAGTAGGCCGGGATCGCCGGGACCCGCACCAATTAGATAAACTTTACCCTTACTCATCGAAAGCCTCCTCGCTTAACGGCGCAATGCTTGCCTGACGGCAGGCGTGGGAAAAACTGGGGTCATATAACTTTGAATCGACAAAATCATCGATGGCCAAAACCTTGCTCACGATGATCATCGCTGTGGAACGGATCTTCGCCTGATGCATCTTGTCGGCAATATCGGCCAGCGTACCCCGAATGATCCGTTGCTCTGGATGTGAGGCCTTTTCAACCACCGCCACTGGCCAGCTCAAGGGATAAACTTCACTCAATTCACGGACCACCTTACGGATCAAAGTTGCGCTGAGAAACAAACACAGGGTGGCTTCGTGCTGCGCCAAAGATTTAAGGTTTTCCTTCTCCGGCACCGGAGTGCGCCCCGACATGCGGCTTAGAATAATGGTTTGGCACTGCTCAGGCAGGGTCAGTTCCTGACCGAGCGCAGCGGCGGATGCTTGAAACGAAGACACTCCCGGCACCACCTGCCAATCAATCTCCAGCGCATCCAAACGGCGAACCTGCTCGGCCAGCGAAGAATAAATCGATAGGTCGCCAGTTTGCACTCTGGCCACATCCTTGCCTTGCTGCTTCGCCTCAAGGTAAACCTGAGTGATAGCATCCAGATCCATATCTGCAGAATTCAAAACTAAAGCGTCGACGCGCGCACGCTCAATCACCGCTTTGGGCACTAAACTGCCGGTATACAGCACCACTGGACAAGTCTCGACCAACTTCGCGCCTTTCACCGTAATCAGATCCGGGTCACCGGGCCCCGCACCAATAAAAAATACCGTCATCACTGTTCCTCTTGTCGCTGCTGTAGTGCCCGCCCAGGCGTTTGTCCGTCTCGGGTTTCACCATCTTGCAAGGTATATTTGTTGTCGTAACCACGCGGGGTTACGATCCAATCTTTAAAACGAAAACTGCTATTATTGCCAACAATCACCGCAGCGTTCATGGCAAACTCTAAGTCAGTAAATTTGTCCAAAGTCGATAATTGCACCGACTGCTCTGGGCGATAAGCCGCATTCACAATCGCCACCGGGGTTTTGGGGTGACGGTGTTGCAGCAAAATTTGCTGTGCTTCAACAATCTGTTGCTGGCGCTTACGTGAACGTGGGTTATAAAAAGTAATCGCAAAGTCGGCAAGTGCCGCCGCTTCAATGCGCTTCACAATGACTGGCCAGGGGGTGAGTAAGTCCGATAAGGAAATAGTGCAACTATCGTGGCCCAATGGGGCTCCGACTAAAGAAGCGCAGGCATTGGCGGCGGTAATTCCGGGCACAATTTCCAGCTCAATATTAAGATCGTTGGTGCTCACTAACTCGAGGATCAGCGGCGCCATGGCGTACATCCCCGCGTCACCCGAACAAACCATCGCCACATTGTGACCTAACTGCACTTGCGATATCGCGGCATCGGCACGCTGCCACTCTTTAGTCATACCACTGCGTACAATGGTTTGCTGACCCAATAAGGGCTGAATCAATTTGATGTACAAGCCGTAACCCACCACCACGTCAACCGACCGAATCACCTGCTGGGCCTTCACCGACATCAAATCTAAGCTGCCAGGGCCTAAACCCACTAAATATAACTTAGCCAAAAGCTTGCTCCTGCTTTGCCAACTTCATTTGAAGTGGTCTTTTGAACCCATATTTGATTAACATGCAGCGACTCCCGATTGTCGCTCAAGGATATCTTCAACGGCGGCAAAATGTTCCACGGAAAATAACGCCCGCAAAGGCCGATCCTCGGCCAAGGCTTGAAATAGCGTTTTCCATTGCGCCTCAGAAAACTGTTCAATATTTTTTAACCATAAAGCGTGATTGGCCTGACTGGCCGGATCCACATGGCGTTGATAAATCACCATAGTGGCACGCTGTCGACAAGCACCAACGCAATGGCTACGACTGATTTTGATCCGCTGTTCACCACTGGCCAAACCCATCGTCTTCAGAATAGCGCGCAAGTCGTGGGCTAAAGATTGACTGCCGGCCTTGGCGCAACGACTACCTTCACATAAAAAGATATGTTGACGGTGATGCAACATTGGACGATTTAAGTCGACATGCTCAGGCTTGCAGCGGCAGCCTTCAACAACCGGATTACCATGCGCGTTCAGTTTAGGCTCTGCGCCATGGCGCGCTTGGCCAAACCAATTTTTCCGTTGTTGTTGCTTAAGCGGTTCACTAAAGCGCAAGCGGCAACAGGCTAAGGTAAGATTATATCCCTGCTGAGTGAACACCCACTTACTAACAAGTAGTTGCTCACTCTGGGCCTGGCGTAATGCCGCAGCTTCGGCGACCGAATCACTTCCGGTGATTTTTTTCACATAGGCTGAAGGATTTTCCACCCCAGCTAAACCATCAAGCTGGGGAGCCGGATAAGTCACAAACGGCCACTGTCGCTTAGCCGATAAGGCGAGCAAGGCCGACTCATCGGCTTTGAGGTCGATGCTGGCAAACCCCGCCACCGAATCCAGACTCAGATGAAACTGTTGGCTAAACTGCGCAAGCCCGGCCTCAATGACCGCCAATGGCGTGTTTCGGTCACAACCAATGCCCAAGACCAGCGACTTTGGCCGCCATAACACCAGCTTATCTTGCCAACCCGCAACAATAGGGCTTAAGTCATCACTGATTAACACTGCCCCGTGAAAGTCCGCTGCCGACAAATCGTCAAGTTTGCTGTGACAAATCAAATGAGCAGGCATCCGTTTCTCGAAGGTCCACCAGCGTTTATCACCCGCTTGTTGCACGATTGCCACTGGCTGCTGATTCACCACCGCCGCAGAAACACGAGTAATTGAGGCCTCGCATGTCGGGTCGAGCTGCCAAGCAAAGGGCGCACCCAACATATCCACCGCAAGGGTTTCAGACACATCGGAGGCGGTGGTTAATACTGGCTGCGCCTTCAGTACATAAGCGATACGTTCGGCCAGTTGATTGGCCCCTCCTCGATGCCCCGATAACAGCGGGATCACAAAATTAGCCTGCTCATCAATACACAGCACCGCAGGATCGTGGCGTTTATCCTGGATCAAGGGTGCAATCACTCGGCTTACAATGCCGGTCGCACAAATGAAAATATGTCCATCATAGTCTGCAAAACGTTCACTGAGCGCTTGGCTCAAGGGAAACGACAAGGGGTTCACCCGCTCTGGCGTGGCGTCAAACAGCTCTAAACCCACCGCAGAGATAAATAGCTCGGCAAAGGGTAAGTGCTTGGCAAGCCGACGGGCTTGCTTGGCGCCGTTTAAGGTAATGGCGTAAATGGCTAGTTTCATCAGATCTCAGGCCACCGCAATATGTTTCGAAGCGCCATCCGGGTGGCGCAATACGCCACGACGCGAACGAATGGAAATCTGTACCATCGAGAAGTAGCGATGCTCGGTGGGTACCTCATCGAGTCGATGATAAATTTCTTGCTGCTCACTACTGGCATGAGACACGTAGGTGGCCGCATCCTCCAAACCCAGCAGTTTTAACTTGGCTGATAACTGGCTAATCATTCGTCCCGCTTTAATCAGAATAATCGTGTCGAATTCTTCTACTAAGCTAGCTAAACACTCGATGCCATAGGTGGCGGGAACCACACAAAAACGCTCTTGACCATCGGCTAAAGGAATTTTGGTGGCTGCGGGCACCGCAGTAATCGAGGTAATCCCGGGCACAATCACCGGTTCCAAGCTCGGGGCAAGCTCCGCCAGCTCTTCCTGAATGTAGGCCCAGGTGCTATACACCGATGGGTCGCCTTCGGTGACAAAAACCACCGACTTGCCCTGCTGCAAGTACCCAAGAATTTGCTCGGCCGCCGCTTGCCAGGCGGGCACATTTTGCAAGGGGTCACGGGTCATCGGAAAATGTAAAAAGCAGGCTTCACCATGGAGTTCGTCTTCACTGACCGCGCCACCGACAATTTGCCAGGCGAAGGAGTCAGCCTTACCCTTGGTTTTTTCTGGGATGGCAATGATATCCGCCTGTTTGATTAAACGAACCGCCTTCAAAGTGAGTAACTCACTGTCGCCGGTACCCACGCCAACGGCGTAGAGTTGGCCGTAATGATGATGTTTTGCTTGATTCACAATAGGTCTCCTGACACTGGTTTGCTAATCGAAAATAAATGAATAGGATTTTCCGCCTGATAGCGCTGATAGTTAGCCAGCGGCTGCGTTTGCGCCACGTTCACCAACTGCACCTGAAACCTCAGATTTTGCTGTTTTCCCCACTGGTAAAGTTCTGCCACGGTGTCCAAGGTAACCGCCGAAATCAGTAGTCGACCCTGTGGCTTCAGCACCTGCCAACAATGGTCGAGGATCAACTGCATTTGCCCACGACTACCACCAATAAAAATCGCATCGGGTGGGGCTAAATCTTGCAGCGCCTGCGGTGCTTTAGCTTGCACCAAACAAACATTATCGGTGCTATGAGCGTGTATATTGTGTTCAATGCCGGCATAACACTCGGGATTAGATTCAATCGCAAATACCTGGCCCTGCCAGCAAAATTTTGCCGCTTCGATAGCGATAGAACCGGAGCCTGCACCGATATCCCAGACCGTATCTGCGGGACGAATTCTCATTGCAGCCAGCGCCAAATGACGCACTGGCTGTTTACTAATCAAACCGTGTTGTGGGCTCCGTTTGCTAAAACAACTATCTTCAGAAAACTGGCCATAGCCGCCCCAGACCTGTTCACTTTGCCGCTGCGCGATAATCAGGTTTAAGGGGGAAAACGGCTCGGGGTGGGCGGCTAATTGCGCCACACTAAACTCACTGATCTGTTCATTTACATCCGCTAACTGCTCACACACGCTTAAGCGCCAGTCCGCTTGATTAAACTTGGCTAAGTGCTGAGCAATCACCTGAGGGGTATTTTTATCATCGGTCAAAATCGCAAACAAACTGGCTTGCTGCATTTGACTCACCAAGCCTGCCAGAGCTCGGCCATGGCAGGAAATGAACTGAGCCTGCGACCAAGGCAGTGCCAACTTGGCAAAGGCCAATTGGACCGAGCTTAAGGCCGGAATAAAAGCCAATTCTTCGCGCTTCACTCGTTTGAGTAGCGCATGACCAATCCCGTAAAATAAGGGGTCGCCAGAAGCTAGAATCACCACTGCGCCCTCTTCGCTCTCATCAATTAACTCGTTCAACCATTCACTAAAACCCTGGCTCATATCGAGAAATAGCCCGTCAAATTGCGGAAACCATGCCATATGACGCGGATGCCCCGCCACCACCCGGGCCTGTGCTATCGCATTCACTGCGCGACTGGAAAGGCTAATGCAACCGTCTTCGTTCACCCCGACTACCGTAATGTTATTCATCATCATTACACCGACTGATATAACAAGGCGTGAACCGCAGACACCACAATCGGGCTGCCGCCTTTACGGCCCACACTGGCAATATAAGGCACTTGGTCTTGCTCGATCAGTGCCTGCTTAGATTCCGCCGCCTTCACAAATCCCACCGGGATCCCAATCACCAGCGCAGGCTTTATTTCGCCTTTCTCCACCAAATCAAGCACTTCAAACAGTGCCGTTGGCGCATTCCCAATGGCGATAATGGCACCATCCAATAAACCCAAATCCCGAGCCTTACGCATCGCCCAGACGGCACGGGTATCGCCATGTTGTTTGGCGCTGGTAATCACCCCTTTGTCGCTAATAAAGCAATACATTTGATTTTGATAAACCGATAAACGTTGCTCACTAATTCCCGAGCTAATCATCGATACATCACTCACAATTGGGCAACCTTGTTTGAGCGCATTCACCCCCGAGACAATGGCATCAGCGCTAAACTTAAACAATTGAGCAAACTCAAAATCTCCAGTGGTATGGATGGCACGCCGCACCACTGGCCACTGGCTGTCGCTGAAGGAATGTCCGCCATGAATTTGGGCGATTTCGCGATCGATAATCGCGAACGAGTCATTCTCTATTTCATGACCACGAGCGGTCATCTGTTGCATTCTATCCATCGGCCGAGATTCCTTTACTACTTTAAATTTTTTAAACGGTTCGGTATGCCCCAGTGGGCGACCATCAAAATCAATCAGCATCAGCTCGATGCGCAATTGTTGAGCGGTATATTGTTGGGCATGCTGCTGCGCCTGCTGACACATTCTTAGAAAAAAGGGCAGCTTGAGAAATTGTTGTGGGTACTCGTCGCGGATCAACTCGAGCATTTGCCTTGCAGTATTAGCTTTGGCTATCTGCTCAGACAGTGCCAATTTCAAGCCCGATTGCTTGGCCAATTCACTCAAACTCTCAAAATCGATCGCATGGCCAGAGACATGGGTCATCATCCGACCCGAGACCAACTTGGCCATTTTGCCAATCATCGCAACAATGGTGACTTTTTTGACCCGATAACGTTTTGCCGCCCGTAAACCAACCCCAATGAAATCCCCCGCTTGGATAAAAGCCAGGCTAGCTAAATCAGGAAATTGCTGCATCGCTGCCTGTTCAGAGCGACTGCCTGTGGTCAAAATTACATGTGCCGCCTGATGAGTTTTCGCTAACTGAATGGCTTGTCGAACTGAGGCTGCAAAAGCAGAGGTTGAAAAGGGTTTAACCGTGCCACGGGTGCCTAAAATAGAAATACCACCTATCAAACCGAGACGTTGATTAATGGTTTGTTTGGCGGCTTGTTCACCGCCCGGTACCGATATCGTCAACTCTAAACCCAAGGAACCCTGCTGCGCCGCAGCTGAGGGTTGCCATTCCAGCATCGCCATATCGATAATATTTTGCCGGGGTACCGGATTAATTGCCGGTTCACCCACAGCAAGCTCCAAGCCTTCCAGAGTGACCGTTGCAACGCCGCTGCCGCCCCGGATTTGGATCCCCGGTTGACCCGATAAACTCGCGGTACACTGAATTTCTAAACCATGAGTACAGTCGGGATCATCCCCCGCATCCTTAATCACTCCAGCGGTAACATGACTAGAACCACTGAGACTGGCAATGGCAAAACTGACAAATTCACGATTCGGGAGCTGGATTTCGATTTCTGAAACCGGCTGTTGACTGAGTAAACACCTCACCGCAGCGCGTGCGGCGGCTGCCGCACAGGCACCGGTGGTATATCCACCTCTCAGTTCTTTATTACTGGCAGAACGCTTTAATCTAGCCACGGGAGCCCCCCGCAGGATCAATAATAAGCGCCAAATAGTGGTCGTCTCGACCGCAAAAGTAATGGTCGGTGTGATATTGATGGCTTTTTAGGACAAGACTAGCCGATACAACGGCGAACACCGCGTTTAGCATAGACACAAGTATTCCTTCCTCGTTTAACAACCAAGTAAATCGTCATCGATAAATGACGGACACTTAAAAAACAAACAGCACGGAAGGAACTCATGAGAATAATCGTTCACTGAGAAATCCCGCCCAGAATCTTTGAAATACATTTACACCAACTTTTATCATTGAATACTTAGCAGGTTCTGGCTTGTGATCACGAGATCACTTACAGTTGCGGGAACAGCTTAGGAATTGAACCTAATTCACTTTTAACCAAATAAGGACACTGGCACTAAGTATTTTTAAAAAATCCGTTAAGACATATAACCCTCAACAAAACTAAACATTAACAAGCGTTTCACCCTCATGATTTAAACTATTTCTAAATTCTTGAGGGGTTATATTGTAAGCATTTCTAAAAACCTTACAGAAATAGCTAGAGCAGGAGTAACCCAAATTGTGAGCAATCCTAGAAATAGACCAATCGCTATACTGTAGCATTTTTTTAGCACCAATTAGACGCTGCTGATTCACGTATGAATTAAACCCCACACCCATTTCTTTCTTAAACAATTTACTAAAGTAATGTGGACTTAAATAAACATAATCAGCAATATCCTCTAAAGATATATCTTCAAAATAATGGGCTTCAATATAACGAACCGCTTTCTTTATTTTACTATCATAAGAATGATTTGAATCATGCGATTTAAATATATTTTTTATATCATACTTGTCATTAATGACCACAAAATCCAAATGTTTCTTAATTGAATCATCGACCAAAGTTTTTAATAAATCTGCTGCAGAAAATAACTTGGGATAATCTACCGTGATGATTTTTTCATAATCTTCAACTAACTCGGCATTTTGCATCCATTTTTTATCCACTGGTTGAATATCACCCAAAGATACAAAGTTATTCACCCGAACCTGACCACAAAGCACAAAGCCAACTAAGTGCCCATTCACCTCCAGTGGGATTGAAAAATCAGTCAAACCCGCATGACAACGGTAAACACAAGGTTTATTCACCTTAGAAGCTTCTAGACCACCACAACGATCGCTATTCTTACAGCGGGCATATAAATCTGGGTCCTGGCGGATCCGTTGACAAAAATCAGTAAAGTTAAAACTGGCTGACACTTCACGTCCATCAATATCAACCAATACCACCGCCAAGCCCGTTGCATTGGCAAAATCTTGCAGTATTTTATTAATACCTTGAGATTCTAAAAAACTATCTGGTTTCATTGTCTAAGCAACTCCCTGTTTATTTAGAATGACCATCCATTACAACATCGCAGACTTTACAATATTGAACATTTATAACTTTGATTTAGCATTGATTTAAGTCATCGGATACCCAAATATTTATCACGCTAAACGCTTTCTACAACACTCTCTTTTTCAGTCTCGGTATCATCGGCCAAATGACGGGTAATAAAGTAGCGATAGCCAGCACCACCCAGACAAGCACCAATCAGCGGAGCCACAATTGGAATAATAAAATAGGGAAGCTCACGTGCTCCGGTAAAGCTCACTTTTCCCCAACCCGCCACAAAGGCAAATACTTTAGGACCGAAATCACGCGCTGGATTCATCGCAAAGCCAGTTAAGGGGCCTGTTGCAGCGCCAATCACCGCCACCAAGATCCCAATCAATAACGGCGCCAGCGGCCCTTTGGGAACGCCGTTGCCATCATCAGTTAAGGCTAAAATTAAACCCATTAAGGTCGCAGAAATAATCACTTCTACAGCGGCTGCACGCCAAGTCGGAAGATCGGGATGTGGATAAGTACTAAAAATACTCGCAAGATACAGGCTTTCGTCACTGCCGCGTAGCATATTATGGCTTTGTTCAAACACCGTAAACAGATCCGCATAAATGAAATAGCACACCGCAACCCCAAAGAAAGCACCAGCGACCTGGGCGAGAATGTAAGGTACAACTTTTTGTTTATCAAAGTTGGCAAACAACCATAAACCCACGGTCACCGCAGGATTAAGATGCGCCCCAGAAATTCCCGCGGTTAAGTAAACTGCAAGTGCAATTCCCAAGCCCCATACAATACAAATCTCCCATAAACCAAATTGTGCGCCTGCCAATTTGACTGCGCATAAACAAGCCGCGCCAAAGAACAAAAATAAGCCAGTGCCTAAAAACTCCGCGATACATTGGCCTTTTAATGAATCCTTCATAGCTATTCCTTCACTTCGTATTCTCAGTAAAATTTAATTTGCACCACCATAAATTAATCGCTTTGGTTATTTATATTGTTTCAGCAAGAAATGGATGGTACCCAATAATCACGCTGCTAATGTTAATCCTGAATAATCTTATGTCATGCTAATAAATTGTCATCTATACACTAAGTAAATGTAACTCTGCGCCTTAGGAATGCTAAAAAATTGTTTTAAATACACCTCATCCTAACTTTTATCTTTTATATTCATGGAGATAACACAAAGCCACCGATGCTATTTTTTTGTCATGAACAAATTCTTTAATTGTCGTATAGCTCATGTTTTCGCTATTTATTTAACCAATGTCTCGATTTCAACAAGTCGGACTGAGTGATTTATTCGCCTATCCGAATGACGAGCAAAGCCTTTATATTCCGTCTAAACCTGCAAATTGATGACAAATTTTTATTGTCAGCACCGCAGATTATTTCCATTCCACACCTTCAAATGGACAATTTTTTTGCTTAAACAAAGGCTAGATTAATGCCGAGAGTTTTACTGTCTGTTCACACATAGCAAATATAAATAGAGGTTTATTATGCAACAAGAAGCATTAGGAATGGTTGAAACCAAAGGACTAACCGCCGCAATTGAAGCCGCTGACACCATGGTTAAATCAGCTAACGTCGATTTAGTCGGTTACGAAAAAATTGGCTCAGGCTTAGTCACTGTGATTGTTCGTGGCGATGTAGGTGCTGTGAAAGCTGCCGTTGACGCAGGCTCATCTGCAGCGGCCAATGTTGGTGAAATCGTCGCCACTCATGTAATTCCTCGTCCCCATACTGACGTAGAAAAAATTCTACCAAAAGGACTTGAATAATGAACAGCAACCTGGTCGATACCGTCATGGCTCAGGTGATGGCGAAAGTAAATGATCAAACGGATGTAGCTCCTCCACAACCCAACCAGCAACGAGGCGAAAAAATGGTCGAGAAAACCTGTGGTTTAACAGAATTTGTCGGTACGGCAATTGGCGACACCATTGGCTTAGTCATTGCGAATGTCGATAACGAAGTACTCGACGCGATGAAGCTAGAGAAACGTTACCGCTCTATCGGTATTTTAGGTGCCCGCACCGGTGCAGGCCCGCACATTATGGCAGCCGATGAAGCGGTAAAAAGTACCAACACTGAAGTCGTCAGCATTGAACTACCGCGCGATACCAAAGGTGGCGCAGGTCATGGTTCTTTAATCGTATTTGGCGGCGAAGATGTATCTGACGTAAGACGCGCAATCGAAGTCGCACTTAAAGAACTCGACCGCACCTTTGGCGATGTATATGCCAATGAGGCCGGTCATATTGAGTTGCAATACAGCGCTCGCGCCAGTTACGCCTTAGAGAAAGCCTTTGGAGCCCCACTCGGAAAAGCCTGCGGCATCATTGTTGGCGCCCCTGCGGCTGTTGGCGTATTGATGGCCGATACAGCGGTGAAATCAGCCAATGTTGAAACTGTCGCTTATAGCTCCCCAGCCAACGGAACCAGCTTTAGTAATGAAGCCATCTTAGTGGTTTCTGGTGACTCCGGCGCAGTTCGTCAAGCGGTGATTTCAGCACGTGAAGTTGGCAAAACCCTACTTGCAACAATGGGTGACGAGCCAAGCAACGATCGTCCGTCTTACATCTAAGCCACGCAGAGGTTGTTCCATGAAATCAAAACGATTTGAAGCATTAGCAAAACGCCCGGTCAACCAGGATGGTTTTGTGAAAGAGTGGATCGAAGAAGGGTTTATCGCAATGGATAGCCCGAATGATCCAAAACCATCGATTAAAATAGTCAATGGTGACGTGGTTGAGCTCGATGGCAAAACCAAAGCCGACTTCGATTTAATCGACCATTTTATCGCCCGCTACGGCATTAACTTGGCCAACGCTGAAAAAGTGATGGCAATGGATTCGGTGAAACTCGCCAATATGTTGTGCGATCCGAATGTGCCACGCAAAGAAATTGTGCCACTGACTACCGCGATGACACCCGCCAAGATTGTCCAGGTTATGTCGCATATGAATGTAGTTGAGATGATGATGTCGATGCAGAAAATGCGCGCCAGAAAATCGCCTTCTCAACAAGCTCACGTCACCAACATCAAAGACAACCCAGTACAAATTGCTGCGGATGCTGCCGAAGGTGCACTACGTGGCTTTGATGAACAAGAAACCACCGTGGCGGTTGCCCGTTACGCGCCGTTTAACGCCATTGCCTTACTCGTCGGTTCACAAGTTGGCCGTCCAGGGGTATTGACTCAATGTTCATTAGAAGAAGCCACCGAATTGAAGCTCGGCATGTTAGGCCATACCTGCTATGCCGAAACTATTTCAGTTTATGGTACAGAACCGGTATTTACTGACGGCGATGATACGCCTTGGTCGAAGGGTTTTCTTGCCTCTTCTTATGCCTCTCGTGGCCTAAAAATGCGTTTTACCTCTGGCAGTGGCTCAGAAGTTCAAATGGGTTATGCCGAAGGCAAATCGATGCTATATCTGGAAGCGCGGTGTATCTACATCACCAAAGCAGCCGGTGTTCAAGGCTTACAAAATGGCTCTGTGAGCTGTATTGGTGTTCCTTCAGCGGTCCCTTCAGGTATTCGTGCAGTATTGGCCGAAAACTTAATTTGTTCAGCGCTAGATTTAGAATGTGCATCGAGTAATGACCAAACCTTTACCCACTCAGATATGCGCCGTACCGCGCGCTTATTGATGCAGTTTCTGCCTGGAACTGACTTTATTTCTTCTGGTTATTCAGCAACGCCAAACTACGACAACATGTTTGCCGGTTCTAACGAAGATGCCGAAGATTTCGATGATTACAACGTAATTCAACGCGACTTAAAAGTTGACGGCGGATTAAACCCAGTGCGTGAAGAAGATGTGGTGGCGACTCGTAACAAAGCTGCCCGCGCCTTACAAGCCATCTTCAAAGGCATGGGTCTACCAGCCATCACCGATGAAGAAGTGACGGCAGCTACTTACGCTCACGGCTCTAAAGATATGCCAGAACGCAACATGGTTGAAGACATTAAAGCAGCACAAGAAATCATTGATCAAAACCGGACGGGTTTAGAAGTAGTGCAAGCCTTGGCAAAAGGTGGTTTCGAAGATATCGCGCAAAATATGTTGGATATCCAAAAAGCTAAACTAAGCGGCGATTACTTGCATACCTCAGCCATCATCGTTGGCGACAACCAAGTCCTTTCTGCAGTCAATCATCTCAATGACTATGCCGGACCCGGTACCGGTTATCAACTTGAAGGTGAGCGTTGGGAACTGTTGAAGAACATTCCAAATGCCTTAGACCCGAATGAGTTTAATTAAGGAAGCTGACTATGGAAATCAATGAAAAACTATTGCGTCAGATTATTGAAGACGTAATCGGCAACATGCAAACGCAGCCGCAAGCGGTGTCGTTTGATAGCACGCCGAATCAGCGTGCAAGCTCAGGCTTTTTACAAGACATGGGCGAAGCAAAAATCAGTACCAAACGTGATGAAGTTGTCATTGCGGTTGGTCCAGCCTTTGGCTTATCACAAACCGAAAGCATTGTTGGCGTGCCGCACCAAGCGATTTTACGCGAAATGATTGCAGGTATTGAAGAAGAAGGTCTCAGTGCGCGCGTGGTACGTTGCTTTAAATCATCGGATGTGGCCTTTGTTGCCGTGGAAGGTGAAGAGTTATGTGGTTCTGGTATTTGCGTGGGGATCCAATCTAAGGGCACCACCGTGATTCACCAAAAAGGCTTGCCACCACTTTCTAACTTAGAGCTATTTCCACAGGCACCTTTGCTCACCCAGGAAACCTATCGCCACATAGGTAAAAACGCCGCCAAATATGCAAAAGGTGAAACACCACAACCGGTGCCTACCATGAACGATCAGATGGCGCGACCTAAGTATCAAGCCAAATCTGCGGTCTTACATATCAAAGAAACCAAACATGTGGTGACTGGTAAAAAAGCCGTCGAACTGAAAGTTGCCGTTTAATAAGGATGATGAAATGAATTCAGAAGCGATTGAATCAATGGTTCGAGACGTGCTGGAAAAAATGACCAACCAGCAAGCCTCGATACCGAGTGCCAGTGCAACACCGAAGAGTTCCGGCGGTGTCACAGTGGATGATTACCCTTTAGTCACCAAACATCCTGACTGGATCAAAACCCCAACTGGTAAAACCGCCGAAGACATCACGCTTGCCAACGTGTTAAACGGCTCGGTAACCAATCAGGACATGCGGATCACCCCTGAAATTTTAAGAATTCAGGCTGAGGTCGCAAGAGATGCTGGGCGTGATCGACTCGCGCTCAACTTCGAGCGTGCCGCTGAACTCACCGCGGTACCCGATGACAAGGTATTAGATATTTACAATGCCCTGCGTCCTTACCGCTCAAGCAAGCAAGAGCTAATGGACATTGCTCAAGAGTTAGAGAGCAAGTACCAAGCAAAAATCTGTGCCGATTTTGTTAGAGAAGCAGCAGAACTCTACGTACCGAGAAAGAAACTGAAAGGCGACAACTAATTTCTTTTTCATTCGACAGATTATTTGAAAATAAAAACGGAAAGATTATGAGCTACATTGTTGGTGTTGATATTGGCAACTCATCCACAGAAGTCACTTTAGCAAAACAAAGTGAGGGTAATGAGGTGCAGTTCATCTGTGCTTCGATTACCGAAACGACTGGGATCAAAGGCACTAAACAAAACCTCATGGGGATTTATAAAGCGCTAAATCAATTAGTCGCCAAAGCTGGGATCGCCCTCGAGGATCTTAATCTTATCCGTATTAACGAAGCCACGCCGGTGATCGGTGATGTTGCCATGGAGATGATTACCGAAACCATCATCACCGAGTCAACCATGATCGGCCACAACCCTAAAACGCCTGGCGGTTTAGGGGTTGGCGTAGGCATCACGATTACCTTTGATGAATTATTAAAGCGCGACAGTTCAGAACCTTATCTGCTGGTAGTGCCAAAAAATATCGACTTTGCCGATGCCGCCCAGATGATCAATGCCGCCAGTCAAGCGGGTTACCAGATTGTCGGTGCAATTCTACAAAATGACGATGGCGTGTTGGTCAATAACCGCCTCGACAAAGTGATTCCAATCGTTGACGAGGTCAGCTTCATTGAGAAAATCCCGATGGGGATGCGCGCCGCAATTGAAGTTGCCCAGCAAGGCCAAGTGATTAAAACTCTGGCCAATCCTTATGGAATTGCCACCCTATTTTCACTCAGTGCCGAAGAGACCAAAAGCGTGGTGCCGGTAGCGCGCGCCTTAATTGGTACGCGTTCGGCGGTGGTGGTTAAAACGCCCAAAGGCGATGTGAAAGCGCGGACCATTCCCGCTGGACAACTTTCCTTATTTAGTCGCGGTCGTAGTCTCAATATTGATATTACCCAAGGTAGCGAAGCGATCATGGACGCTGTTACCTCATTTGAACACTTAGATAATGCTTCCGGTGAAGCTGGCACCAACATTGGTGGCATGTTAGAGAATGTTCGCCAAACCATGGCCGAACTCACCAATAAACCCAGCAACGAAGTATTTATTCAAGACTTACTGGCGGTTGATACCTTTGTCCCCATGAATGTACAAGGCGGTCTGGCTGGTGAATTTTCCTTAGAGCATGCCGTGGGTATCGCCTCCATGGTGAAATCAGATCATCTACAGATGGCCCGCATCGCTGAAGAGATCCATCACACCCTAAACATCGAGGTACAAATTGGAGGGGCCGAAGCCGAAGCAGCTATTTTAGGTGCACTCACTACCCCTGGTACCGATAAACCGATGGCGATCCTCGACTTAGGCGCGGGTTCTACCGATGCCTCCATCATAAATGGCAAAGGCGACATCATTGCCATCCACTTAGCGGGTGCTGGTGAAATGGTCACCATGATCATTGCCGCTGAATTGGATTTACAAGACCGCTACTTAGCCGAAGACATCAAACGTTATCCGCTCGCGAAAGTCGAAAGCCTATTCCATATTCGTCACGAAGATGGCTCAGTTCAATTCTTCGATAAAGCGCTGCCTTCGGAAGTTTTTGCCCGAGTGGTAGTGGTCAAAGAAGACAACTTTATCCCGCTTGATGGTGAACTCACCTTAGAAAAAGTGAAGGCCATCCGGCAAAGCGCTAAATCTCGGGTTTTTGTCACTAATTCTCTGCGCGCTCTCAAGTCCGTGAGCCCTACGGGCAACATTCGCGATATACCTTTCGTGGTTTTGGTCGGCGGCTCTTCACTCGACTTCGAAGTGCCACAATTGGTGACCGACGCCCTTGCCCATTACCAACTGGTTGCAGGCCAAGGCAATGTTCGTGGCTGTGAAGGGCCACGCAACGCGGTTGCCACGGGTTTAATTTTGTCTTTAGCTAAAAGAGACCCCACCAATGACATTGAATAACAAGCCCAGCATCTTGATATGTAGTTCGGAAATTGACTTTCCAGAAACATGGCAACAAGTACTTTTAGGGATTGAAGAAGAAGGGATCCCCTACCAAATTCGCCAAGATGATGAACCGCAAATAAACCATCGAGCCTATCGTGCTGCACAAGCATCAGCGCTGGCGGTGGGCATTGCCTGCTCATCACAGGAATTGATCGTACATCATCGTAACTTACCCGAACAGCAACCTTTGTTTCGAGCGCAATTAACGCCCACACCGCCACCAAGTCAACTCAGAGATTTGGGGAGCAATGCGGCACGCTTAGTCAAAGGTATTCCGTTTAAGAACACGCTTTACCAGCAAGGAGAATAACAGGTGAAAGTCTCTCTCGGTTTATTAGAAGTGAAAGGATTAGCGCTCGCCATCAATACCGCCGATGCCATGGCCAAATCGGCAGCTATTCGCATCGCTGATGTAGAAAGCAGCAAGGGCTCTGGCTGGACATTGATCAAAATTACCGGTGATGTTGCAGCAGTACAAGCAGCCATTAGCACTGGCGCAGCTCTCGCTGAAAAATGCGCAGGTTTGGTCTCGAAAAAAGTTTTATCTCGCCCAGACGTGAAGCTGCTGGCAATGACAATACCCACTCCCGCTAAGCCAAAAGCCGCGCCAGCTGCCAATAAAGTGAAAGCGAGTCGCGTGACCAAAGCCGCAAGCCCTGCCGCTGCAATCATTGACCAGCCAGAGCCAACAGTGGAACCAACCGCTGTCGTCACCGAATTGCCGGAGCAACATGCGGAGCCGGTCACTGCAAGCACAGAGCCGCCTGAGCCAACAGCGGAGCCAGCCGCTACAAACACTGAACAGCCTGAACAAGCGCCAGAATTAGCAGCAACGGAATTCGATGCCGAACAAAATCAACAAACCGAGTCGGCACAAATCGCCAGCTGTAACTTATGTCACGACATCGCTTGTCCAAGAAAAAAAGGCGAGCCAAGACGAGACTGTATTAATGGAGGAAAAGTGAAATGATTGACGAAATACTCGTCAGAAAAACCATTGAAAATGTGATGCTTGAAATGCGCAATCGGCCAATTCCGGTCGGTATTTCTAACCGTCATATTCATCTTGCAGCAGCCGATTTTCAACAACTATTTCCTGGCCGTGATTTAACGGTCAAAAAGATGTTACTGCAACCCGGTCAGTATGCCGCCGAAGAAATCGTCACCCTTTGCGGTCCTAAAGGCTGTATTGAAAGGGTACGAGTACTCGGCCCATTGCGCAGTAAAACTCAAGTGGAATTATCGGCCACCGATGCCCGTAGCATTGGGGTAAAAGCGCCCTTGCGTTTATCTGGGCAGCTCAAAGACACGCCTGGCGTCAAACTGGTCAGTGAATTCGGCGAAGTAATGCTGGAACAAGGTGTCATTGTGGCCCTACGCCACATCCATATGTCGCCAGTCGATGCCCTGCTCTATCAAGTAGAAGACGGCGATTCTGTGAAAATTGCCATTGAAGGCACCCAGCGCAAAGCCATCTTTGATGACGTAGCCATTCGCGTTTCTCCCGATATGAAGCTTGAAATGCATATCGATACCGATGAGGCCAATGCCGCCGATGTTGGCAGTGGTTCCGCCTTCGCGATTTTGCTCAAATAAGCATGGAGTCTAGTGTGAGTACTCAAGCCTTAAACATAAGCCACTTGGTCGATGCCGTGCTGCAACAACTTCAGCAAAGGGAAGGCTCAATCTATCAAGTCGACCTCGATATCTTAGCCAAGGGCCTATCGGCGTCTACTTATGCTTGTCACAGCCATTTAGCCTTGTGCTTAGCCGATTTACAGTTTTTGCAACAACTGGCATCCGCGGGCAAACGCCAAGTGACGCCAGCAGCCGTGATGACTCTGTTAGATGCCTTTGCCTATGGCATCAAACTCAACATCAGCGTGCATCAACAGCTGCTCCCAGCACTGCCGATCCAAGGCTTAAGTGTATTGCCAGTTGCGCTGAGTGATCAGCACGGCGCAACCATTCATCTAGACACTCGGGCACTAATTAGTTACCAGCATGTCGCGCAACTCAACGGAAAATGGCTGGTCACGCCCAAGCTGAGTTTAGTCACGCAGTTAGCCAAGGACTACTTGGTTCAACGTCATATTCAACTGATTAAAACGGAGTAAATCATGCAATTAGCAAAAGTCGTCGGTTCCGTTGTTTCGACTCAAAAATCACCGTCTTTAGTGGGTAAGAAGTTGCTAATCGTACGCCGAGTGAATGGTGACCAACAACAGCGAGCGAATCCCGAATGGTCAGATGAAATCGCCGTGGATTGTGTTGGTGCAGGCGAAGGTGAATTGGTATTTGTCACCCGCAGTTCATCCGCCAGAATGATTGTGGATGGTGCCAACGAAGCGGTTGATTTAGCCGTTTGCGGCATCGTCGACTCCCTCAGTTATCAACAAGGAGCCTAGCCTGCGATGAGTATTTACACCAAACAAGGCGATGCTGGTTCAACTTCATTAGTGGGCGGCGTGCGAGTGCATAAATCAGACATCAGAGTCGATGCCTACGGCACCGTAGACGAACTGAATGCGAGCCTGAGCCTGGCCAGCAAAGCGATGCGAGATGCCAGTAACATCCAGCTGATAGAAGCGATTGAACACCAACTATTTTACTTAGGTGCCGAAGTTGCTAGTGCCGATAACAGTCCAATAAAAGCCAATCAACGCTTGCTGGAGGCCGAACATATCACGGCTATGGAACAAGCCATTGACCGCTGTATGTCTGCCCTCCCCCCAGTCAACAGTTTCGTATTGCCCGGTAGCTCTGAAGCAGGTAGTCGACTTCATGTTAGCCGAACCATTGCACGCCGCGCCGAACGACGTTTGGTTGAGCTTGCCCAATTCACCGAGCTACGACCACTGTTGCTGAAATACATCAATCGCTTGTCTGATCTCTTGTATGCCATCGCTCGCTTCGAAGATCAGCAAGTTTTATACAGTGAAGTGGTTGAACGAGTGATTGCTGAATACCTCAAGGCCAGTACCAACACATCGACCCCCGACACTCTGCCAGAAAATGCATCGGTTAAGCTGGCTGAACATTCTCTAGGATTTGTTACCGTGCATCGCATCATGCAGCAAGCCGTTGCTGCTGCCTTGAAACATCAAGTGCCGATCGTGATTGCCGTTGTGGATCAACACGGCAACATGATTATGAGCTACCGGATGCCTGACGCCCTATTGGTGAGCAGCGAATTGGCACCAAAGAAAGCCTATAGTGCGATCGCCCTAAAAAGCCCAACCCATCAGCTTTCCGCCCTAGTTCAACCGGGCCAAGATTTGTATCAATTGGAAACCATTTGCGATGGCAAAATCGTCACCTTTGGCGGTGGTTTCCCTTTGTATCAAGCACACCAATTAATCGGTGCCATCGGCATTAGCGGTGGCAGCGTCACACAAGACATAGATATCGCTCTCGCAGCGATCCGTGGTTTAGATTTAGAGGATAAATAACAATGGACACAATGGAATTAGAAAACATCGTTCGCAGTATTATCAGCGAAAAATTTGCGCAAGCGCCAAGCCCAGAATCGAACGACAGCGGAAGCATCGCGCTATTTGATGATGTTGACTGTGCCATTCAAGCTACAAGTCAAGCTTACAAGCGCTACCAACAATGCCCGCTAAAAACCCGTAGTGCGATCATCGATGCCTTTCGCAAAGAGCTTGCACCGCTGATCCCTAAACTATCTGCTGATGCGGCGGCCGAAACCGGCATGGGTTGTAGCGAACACAAGATCCTAAAGAATCAAGCAGCCTTAGATAATACCCCAGGGGTGGAAGATTTAACAACTCAAGCGCTCACTGGTGACGGCGGTATGGTGTTATTTGAATACTCACCTTTCGGTGTCATTGGCTCTATTTCTCCCAGTACCAACCCTACCGAAACCATTATCAATAACTGTATTAGCATGCTGGCAGCGGGCAATACCGTGTACTTCTCGCCTCACCCCGGAGCCAAACAAGTATCACTGTGGTTAATTCAAAAAATGGAAGCGATTGCCTTTAAAGCTTGTGGTATTCGCAATCTGGTGGTGACCACCAAACAGCCGAGCATTGAAGCGACTCAAGCCATGATGGCCCACCCCGATATCGCCTTATTAGCAGTCACCGGTGGCCCAGCGATTGTCGCCTCAGCCATGAAAACTGGTAAAAAAGTGATTGGTGCAGGTGCCGGTAACCCTCCTTGTTTGGTAGACGAAACCGCAGAAATTATTAATGCGGCTCAAAGTATCGTAGCGGGCGCTTCTCTGGACTACAACCTGCCTTGTATTGCAGAGAAATCGGTGGTGGTGGTAGACAGTGTTGCCGACCAATTGATCCAACAAATGCAGGCCTTTGGCGCTTACTTGGTGAGCAAGCCTGAAGATATTCAGCGTTTGCACGATACCTGTTTTAAAGGGACCACCGTGAATAAAGCGTTTGTTGGTAAAAGCCCTGCAGCTATTTTGCAGGCTGCCGGTATTCATTGCCCCGAAAAAGAACCAGAACTGGTAATTTTTGAAGCCGAAGCAAATGACTTATTTGTGCTGGAAGAACAGTTAATGCCAGTGATGCCAGTAGTTCGTGTGAAAGACTTTGAAGCGGGCTTAGCGCTTTCTCTGCGCATTGAAAACAACTTACATCATACCGCGATCATGCATTCACAAAATGTCTCTCGCTTAAACAAAGTTGCCCAGATGATGCAAACCTCTATTTTCGTTAAAAATGGTCCTTCTTACGGCGGGATTGGAGTCGGCGCAGAGGGTTTCACCACCTTTACGATTGCCACTCCAACGGGTGAAGGAACCACTTCGGCAAGAAGCTTTGCTCGCAGTCGTCGTTGTGTGTTGCATAACGGATTTTCCATTCGCTAATTGATGTTAAGAGATAGGCTCATGAAAAAGTTTTCGGTTAAAACTCGGGTATACAGTGGCATTGGCAGCCTCGAATATCTAAAGCGTTTCAAAGATAAAAAGATCTGGATTGTCTGTGATGGCTTTTTAGCCACCAGCCCTTTGTATACACGTTTAGCCGGGTTGTTGGAGCAGCATAATCAGCTCTTTCTATTTTCAGAGATCACTGCCGATCCGGATATCTCGACCATCGTCAAGGGGATCGCTGAACTACAGAAAATACAACCTCAAATCATTATTGGCTTTGGTGGCGGCTCGGCGATTGACGCCGCCAAAGCGATCCGCTTTTTTGTGGAACAAAGCCAGAGCCTGCCTTTGGAAGCTTGCATCGCGATCCCAACGACTAGTGGCACGGGCTCGGAGGTGACTTCGGCAACCGTGATTAGCGACAAGCAAAAAGGGATAAAATATCCACTATTTCATCCCAGTATTTTCCCAACCATTGCGATCCTCGATCCCGAATTGGTGCTAACCGTCCCCGCTGAGATCACCGCCAATACCGGCATGGATGTACTCACTCACGCCATTGAAGCCTATGTATCTAAAGATGCCAACGATTTTGCCGATGCCTTGGCTGAGAAAGCAGTACAAACCATCTTTCAATACTTACCAACGGCCTATGTGAACGGCCAATGCATCGCCACTCGGAACAAGGTGCATAACGCCTCTAGCATGGCTGGTATGGCATTTAGTCAGGCCGGACTGGGACTGAACCATGCTATTGCTCACCAATTGGGCGGTCAGTTTAAGCTGGCGCATGGTTTAGCCAACGCAATTTTACTGCCGCATGTGATCCGGCATAACGCCAAGGACATTCGTGCCCGTAAGCGCTACGCCAGACTGGCGAAACATTGCCAACTCAGCCCCAAATCACTGAACGATATGGCAGCCGTCAATCAGTTGATTTTTCATATAAATCAACTTCTTCAACAGCTTAAAATAAAATCGTCGCTGCGCAAGTTGGGGATCTATGAAAGCAAAGTGAAGGAAAAACTAGCCACCATCATTAGTGCCACCCATGCCGATAGTACACTCAGTACTAATCCTTGTGCGGTGAGCGATAAAGACATTCGACATATTGTAGAGGCGATCTTATGAGTAATGCTTCCACTACGATTGCTGAAATGACCGACACCAATCAGCAGATCGTCGAAAAAACGCTTGCTCAAACTAATTCAGAGCAGATGCTAAAACAAGTTCGTCAAGCAGGTATCGTGGGCGCCGGCGGCGCGGGCTTTCCAACTTACGTGAAGCTACAAGCCAAGGCAGAGATCTTCTTAGTGAATGCGGCAGAATGTGAGCCGATGTTAAAAGTAGATCAACAATTAATGGCACAACACCCAGACAAGCTGATCCGAGGCCTGCTCTACGGGATGTTTCTGACTGGCGCCAAACAGGGCATTATCGCTCTCAAACAGAAGTATCAAGCTGCCATTAATGCACTCACACCGCAACTGCCGGACAACATTCGGATCCACATCTTGCCCGATGTTTATCCCGCAGGGGATGAAGTGATTACCATCTGGTTTGCTACCGGACGGCGAGTGCCACCTGCGGCATTGCCAATTAGCGTTGGGGTATTGGTGAATAATGTGCAAACCCTGATGCAAGTCGCGGATGCCTTGGAACAAGATAAAACCGTGACTCAACGTACTTTAACCGTGAATGGCGCCGTAAACAAAGCACTCACGGTGACCGTGCCGATTGGGATTAGTTTGGCCGAAGTGCTCAATTTGGCTGGAGGCACGAGCATCGCCAATCCAGCTTACATTGTTGGCGGCCCAATGATGGGCAAAATGATTGAAGATCTCAATCAACCAGTCACTAAAACCACTGGTGGCCTGCTAGTACTACCGCAAGATCATATTCTCATCCAACGCCAAACCCGGTCTTTAGACGCCATTATGAATATGGCTCGAAATGTATGTGAGCAATGCCGGATGTGTACCGAGCTTTGCCCAAGACACTTGGTGGGCCATGAATTATCACCTAGCGAAATCGTTAAAGCCGTGTGTTATGAAAAAGTGGCGCAACCTTCGGTCTTATTATCTGCATTGACCTGTTCTGAATGTGGTATTTGCGAAGCCTATGCCTGCCCGGTTGAGATTTCACCAATGCGAGTCAATCGGATGCTCAAGCAGCAATTTAGACAACAGGGGATGAAATATGAGGGCGAACTTCACCCAGCAGACCCAATGATTGACTATCGTTTTGTGCCGATTAAACGTTTGGTCTCACGATTAAACTTAGAGGCCTACAATCACGACGCGCCACTGCAGCCTTTAAACTGGCAGCCTAAGCAAGTCATCATCCCAGTGCAACAACATATTGGGCAACCTTCAACCCCCATTGTTCAGGTTGGCGATAGTGTCAGCCAGGGCCAATGCATCGCCATGCCTGATGAGCAAGCCTTAGGCGTCGCCATTCATGCCAGCCTAGCGGGTACCGTTCGTCAGGTTTCGACCAGCAGCATTCACATCGTAGGGGAGTAACACATGTATCACGCAATTGGCTTAGTTGAACTCAGTAGTATCGCCAAAGGCATAGAAGCCAGCGACCTTATGCTAAAAAGTGCCAATGTTGAATTATTGTTGGCCAAAACCATCTGCCCCGGCAAATACATCGTATTGGTGGGCGGGGAAATTGGCGCAGTCAAACAAGCGGTAGAAAACGGCAAACATGCCAGTGGCCATCTTTGTGTCGATAGCTTTGTGATCGCTAACGTACACGCTTCGGTCTTGCCCGCCCTGAGTGGGGTGAGTGAAGTGAATCATAAAAAAGCCGTGGGAGTGGTTGAAACCTACAGTGTTGCAGCCTGTATCACCGCCGCCGACAGTGCGGTGAAATCGGCCAATGTACAACTGGTAAGGATCCATATGGCCTTTGGTATTGGCGGAAAGTGCTACATGGTGCTCAACGGCGAAATTGCCGATGTAAAAACCGCAGTGACCTCGGCTTCCCAAGATGCCGGCAGTCAGGGTTTACTGGTACAAAACTGCGTTATACCTAAGCCCGATAAAGCCCTATGGCAAAGCTTGCTGTAAACGCAAAAGGATTTCCATCATGCAAAACGATAGCAAAGAGCGCGTCATTCAAGAGTATGTACCGGGTAAACAAATCACCCTGGTGCACCTCATCGCGAACCCCAATAAAATGCTTTATAAAAAATTGGGCTTAAACAATCAGTCTAATGCCATTGGTATTATGACCATCACGCCCAGTGAGGCCGCCATTATCGCAGGAGACATCGCCACAAAATCTGGGGCCATCGAGCTCGGCTTTGTCGACCGATTCACCGGTTCGGTGGTGATCACTGGTGATGTCTCATCAGTAGAGTATGCCTTAAAACAAGTCATATACACCCTTGGTGACATGATGAAATTCAGTGCTTGCCAACTCACGCGGACTTAAAATGATGCCGAAACGATTGATGTTAATCGGCCAAAGTGAATGTGGCAAAACCACGTTGATCCAAAGCTTACAGCAACAACCACTGCACTATCAAAAGACTCAAACCTTAGACTTTGTGTCGAGTGCCATCGATACGCCCGGTGAATACTTGGAGAACCCACGCCTCTATAGCGCCTTAATCAATGCTTCTTACGATGCTGATGTGATTGCCTTTGTCCAAAGCGCCAGCAACCCCTACAGTATTTTTGCGCCCCAATTTGCCTCCGCTTTTAATAAGCCGGTGATAGGCGTGGTGACTAAAGTTGACACCTTAGCGACCTCTGCCACTGAAGCAGCCCAACAACAACTGGAAAATGCCGGTGTTAGCTGCCTATTTAAAACATCCTCTTACCAGCATGTTGGTATTCACCAACTTCGCCAATACCTCAACTGGAGTTAACGGAAAGAACCATGAAGCACAACATAATCGCGATTAATGCGGGTAGCTCAACCCTAAAGTTTCAACTTTATTCAATGCCAGAAGAGCGGATCATCGCCAAAGGCATGATTGATAAAATAGGCAAAGAAGATGCGCTATTTGTCATGGAATACCATCAACAAAAACTTGAAGCGAACAATATCCAACTCGACGATGCTCAACAAGCCATCGACTATTTACTGGAACAACTATTAAGTCTCAAAATATTGACCGGTTTAGATGACATTGATGGGGTTGGCCATCGAGTTGCGCATGGCGGAGACCATTTCAAGCAATCGGTACGTATCGATCAAGAAGTAATCGCAAAACTCACTGACTTATGTGAGCTAGCGCCGCTACATAATCCAGTAAACCTTGCTTTTATTAAAGCGATGCGCCTGCGTTTGCCCAATTGTAAACAAGTGGCAGTATTTGATACTTCCTTTCATCAAACCATGGCAAAACCGCAATACTTGTATGCGCTGCCTTATCGCTTCTACCAAGAAGACCAAATCCGCCGCTATGGTTTTCATGGCACCAGCCATCACTACGTGAGCCAAGAGTGTGCCAAACAACTGCAACGCCCAGTTGAGCAACTTAAAATTATCAGCTGTCATTTAGGTAGCGGCGCTAGCATTTGCGCCATCGAAAATGGTCAATCGGTAAATACTTCAATGGGCTTTACACCACTAGCGGGGCTTGCCATGGGGACGCGCTGCGGTGACATAGACCCGTCCATTCTGCTTTATATTGCTAAAAAGCATCAACTTAGTCTGGATGAGGTGAATCACATCATGAATAGTGAGTCCGGCTTATTAGGGATCTCTGGGGTGTCCAATGACTGTCGCAGCGTTCAACAAGCTGGGGCGCAGGGCAATCAACGCGCCCAGCTAGCCATCGATATTTTTGTACAGCGGATCCGTGATTTTATTGGGGCTTACATGATTCAGATGGGGGGCGTGGATGTGATCTTATTTACTGGTGGCATCGGCGAAAACTCGGCATCAATACGCCAAGCCGTGTGTCAAAACCTGCAAGCCCTCGGAATGAAGCTAGACCCAGAAAAAAATGCCAGTAGCCAACGCTTTATCCATCAGGCTGATTCAAAGGTTGCCTTAGCCGTGATCAATACCAATGAAGAACTGATGATGGCGCGACAAACCATGGCCTTATAAGAACCTAAGATCTTAATACCAGCCAGCCTTTTGGGGCTGGCTGCCAACCTTCACACATCGCTTGAGAGTACGTTTGGCGCTCTGACTTTTTTGCTCACAAAACTTCAACAACAGCGTTTAGGTAAACAGGCATACCTTCCAGCGCCTTGGCATAGCGATAAATCGCAAAAATAACCATGGGGTTTTAGCCTGTTTTGATGAAAGCATGGCACTTACGACCCAACCGTCGATTCAGCTCCCAGACATTATCAGCACAGTCCACTAAGCCCTAGCAGATAGCTTTAGTGTCCTTTCACCAACTTGGACAAATAAGGCACATTTCTTAATTTATCTTGCCAAGGCAAGCCGTATCCAACCAGTAAATCATCATTTGGCATTTCATAAGCAAAATATTGCGGCACCGCGATAGTTTCTCGACCCGGTTTAACAAACAGCGTAGCGATGGATAAGGACTTCGCTTTATAGTGATCCGATAAATGCTGGATCAAGCGTTTCATGGTACCGCCAGATTCAATCGCATCATCGATAACAATTACATGCTTGCCTTCAATACGAATATTCTGATGATAAACAATTTTTGAGGCATTACTGCGATCACCGGGTGTATGCGGGCAAGAAATATAATCCATACTCAGCTCAAACATTAACTGCCGCACTAAATCAGCCGTAAATAAAATGCCGCCCGGAACAACGCTGATTATCACCGCATCTTGAAATTGAGCATTGAGTTTACTCGCCACAATTTTAACGCCGTCTTGGATCTGAGCCTCGTTTAATACCAACTCTCCAATATGTTCGCTTTTCATCTGAAGTACGCTCTCTGTTTTGTTAGACAGAACTGCAACAATAGCGTTAGGGTTTAGCCCTATGTTATACCGGTCTAACTCATTATCTGTTGATTATTACTGACCTAAATCAGCGCTAACTGGGTGATGTATCTTGTCATTAGAGCCACTAGTTACAGCACTTCATGCCTCGTTATCTACAGATTTATTCTGCGCAGCAAGTTGATCATATAATGGATCAGATTGCTATTACCTGAGTAAATTGCTGGGTAAATTCAAATCAGCATCATACAGAAGTAGCCCTCCCATTGATTTTGGAATTGAGTGAGCTATTGATTCGAGAACTTCGCAGGTAATCAATGGAATATGCTCACAGCTCAATCCTTTTGAGTCAATCAACTCAGCTAGAATAGCTTGATGCTCGTTAAATATGTTATGGAAATATACGCCTAATAGTAAAACGTGCTGGCAATAGTCTCTGTTAGATGCAAGTTTGCTAGCCTCGGCAAACCGTCGAGTAATATGCGCCAATCCATGCATACTGTCTTTATTATCATAGAAGTCTTTTACAGACTTTGAAGTGCAACTCGATCAAACATGATACTCCTATAAAATTAACGCTCAACGTCAGGTCATCACAAAGGAACAAAGAAAAAGCAGCCATGGTAAGCTGTATCCAAACCGCTCACTTAAGATTGTCTTATGCTAGGTATCGTTAATCTTTTAGCTACATTTTTATGAGAAATAAGCCATTATTTCAGCGGTTGTCATTTCTTTAGTTTCATTTGAAAAACAGTAGTAACTCGGCCGCATATCACTAAAGTACTGCATATCCATTTCCAGCCCTTCCAATTCAGAGAACAAACCTAGTGACATATTGTATTCACCAGTTTCTTTAAATTTGTAGAACAAGTGAGTACCACACTCAGTACAAAAACCCCGAGATGCCCAAGAGGACGACGCATACATTTTTACTTTATCTTCCCCTTCAATTTTAACTTTCGTACCGCACTTAACAGCAAAGAACGGAGCCCCACCCCAAGTTCGGCATGATTGGCAATGACACACCGTGAATTTAGGATTGATTTCCTCCGCGGTAATTTTTACAGCACCACAAAGACAGCTAGTTTCTGAATGCGACATTTTGATATCTCTAATCAACCAAAGAAAAGGCAGTAATATTAGCAGTAATATAAATAACCCACCATTTACGATGACTATATACGCAGCAGTGGCTCACTTTAAAACCAATCGCTCTGCTGCGAGATGTAGGACACCTCAACGTGTTATGTAGACAAAAATGCCACCCTAAAAATATCGCTCAAACTTTTGATCTGTTTTATAAGCGGGCATAAACACCTCATCTTATTTGAATGAGGTGTCTACTCAACCGGAGCTACGACCAAGTCCGAATTAGCCATTTGTTAGTTTTTTCTTAGATATCCGGGCGCTTTTTCGTGGTTCTCAAACCCCCCGTACTTGACCGAAGAGGGGTAATATTCTGCGGCAAACTGTATTTGTCCCGCGGTGGTTTCACCAGCGACATTTGCGATGAAAGCCAGCATTAAATCTGTGCCAGCGGAAACCCCCGCAGAAGACCAGACATTACCGTCTTGCACGTAGCGCTGTTCAACCACGGTAACATCACCAAGTGCCCGTAAACGTTCCAATGATTGCCAATGAGTGGTTGCCTTTTTGCCAGACAAAAGCCCCGCGGCATGCAGCACAAAAGATCCTGTGCAAACCGATAAAACCGCCTTGCAGTTCTTTGCTTGATTGGCAACGAAATCGATTAGCACCGGGTTATCAACTTCAGTTCGTGTACCTTCACCTCCAGGAATAAGTAAATAATCAAGCGGCGGGCAAGATGAAAATGAAGCATGTGGGTTGATCGACAAACCCTTTGCACAAGTAACGGGGTCAAGCGTTTCATTCACAATGATGCAATTTTCTGGACCGTTGGCATTTTTTCGCCACATCGTGAGCATTTCCCACGGTCCGACAAAATCGAGTTCTTCTACCTGATCAAATACAAGAATGCCAAAATTCATAATTATCTCCTATACATCTAGACATAATGCCCGCTCGAGGTGCTAGCCTCCATATTCGGGGGTTTAGTTTGAAGCCAGAGCCATGACTCGTGTGCAAACGACTAATCATGTAGGCAATCTGAACAACGATACCATGATTTTCATAGGCTTAGATACGCGCAAGAGCTTTATTCAAGTTGCCGAATGACTGAAGCATAGCAGTTCACAAGCTCAGATCTTCGACCGTGTTAAATCCAACAAGGCAGGGTTTTAGTCACTACGAAAGTGACGATCACCAGTTAGAAGCTGGGTATTATTTAGTTATATATGCACTTAGAGGGCTTGGTCGTTTTTCCAAACATGAGTTACGGGACTTTAATTAGATTTTTACGAAAAAAATAAATCATATCGGTGTTAAATTTTTTGTGGAAAGCGGCTCGGTCAAAATTTGGTTTGTCTATACAAAGCTCTGGTAATGTTTTAGCTAACTTGGGGGGACATGTGGTCAAAAAAGAGAAATGGCCTGCATTGGGAACAAGATGGAAAGTTGGCTTCATGGGCAGATTATGCGCGATAGCGGGAACATCTTTTGGGGACACACCATGCCCCCCTTCTTGAGATGCCCAGAGCTCGATTGGCTTAGTGATATGTTTCAAACTGTCTGATGTTACAAAGACATTGCTCAAAGGATCGGCAATCACATAAGCCATGATCCGAGGATCGCTGCTGGGGGGTAACATAGGCAATTGCTTTATGTTTGCATGGTCACACGTTGCGCCGGTCCTGTCGGAACATGGAATGAGCAGTTTCTCAAAATCAGGAGCCGCCCCTGCTAGGACAAGACCGGTATAACCACCACGTGAAAAGCCAAAAAAACCAATAGAATTTGGGTTTATTGATGCCACGTCTGGTGATGAGGTTAGCATGAAGTTAATGAGCCGTTTGACATCCATCGGGCGAGTAATCAAAGCTTTAAGATTATGAAATCTTGTTTTATTTGTAGATGTATCATCAGGATGGTTGAGTGACACCACTATAAAGCCTGCATTAGCGAGAGCTGTTGCTGTGTCATGATGGCTGAGGCTCGACCCGCCAAACCCATGTGAAATAATAATGAGAGGCAAGTGTTCTCCAGCAACGGGACAATCACGAACCCCAAGAAGAACAAACGGTCCGGCCAGTATTTCACCTGAGGCGCTAGAGCATGGTGACCATTGCACGGCGTTTATTGCAGGGCCTTTGTTATCAGCAGGAACTACTATTTTTTTTATACCAACGGAATGCGCGATGGATGCTGTAAAACAGAGTACAACAGCGAGGAGCATCATTGTAAATTGCATTGCTCTTTCCTAAAGACGATATCCAACCAAGCGAAGTATGGACATCCAAAAGAGCGAAGTATGGACATCCATGATAAAAACTATAGGACAGTAACAGTATTAGTGAAGTGAACACAACTGCAATCATTTAGTCCTCAGGCGTTAATCATGCTGATTGGTGGCTGAATTCAAGCGAAGCATGAGCAAGCGAAGCATGGACATCCATGATAAAAAACACAAAGACAGTAACAACGTTAATGAACTGAACACCACTGCAATCATTTAGTCCTCAGGCCGTTGTCATGCCAATTAACGGGTAAGTTTGCAAAAATGGCTCATTTCGATGATTTTTGAACCAATGCACGCCTCAGCAAGGCTGATGGAGAATGAATGGTTCGAAAGTAAGCTCGCACTTAAGTGCGATTTAGCAAACGTCTGCAGCAACTTAAACCGGCCGTTCGTTTGTGCCCCATATGCTGATGATATTGCCTGAGCAAGCTTTCTTGACCGACTGCCCCAGAAAAGTGCCGTTCACACGAAGTATGGACATCCATGATAAAAACTACAGGGACAGTAACAGCGTTAGTGAAGTGAACACCACTGCAATCATTTAGTCCTCAGGCTATTGTCATGCCGATTAATGGGTAAATTCACAGTAGGTGACTCAGTTTGGTGATTTCTGGGCCAATGTGCGCCTCAGCAAGGTATCACCACCGATACAATACTGATGATTAAGACATAGTTCGAAAGTAAGCTCGCGCTTAAGCGCGGTTTAGCAAACGTTTGCTGCAACTTAAACCGGCCGTTCGTTGACAAGCGAAGTATGGACAAGCACGAAGTATGGACATCCATGATAAAAATAATAAGACAATAAAACCGTTTGTAAATTAATTCCACCGTAATTATTTAGTCCTCAGGCGATTGTCATGCCGATTAACGGCTAAATTCACACTAGGTGGCTCAGTTTGGTGATTTCTGGGCCAATGTGCGTCTCAGCAAGGCAAGGTATCCCCCCATACAAGGCTGATGATTGAGGGTGGTTCGAAAGTAAGCTCGCGCTTAAGCGCGGTTTAGCAAACGTTTGCTGCAACTTAAACCGGCCGTTCGTTGATGCCCCATATGCCGATGATATTGTCTGAGCAAGCGCTCTTGACCAACAGCCCCAGAAAAGTGCCGTTCAAACTCACCGCTTAAAGTCAGCCACTGCGCTTCATTTATCCCTAAGCGTTGGATGATGGAACTTTCTCCACTGTCGATGTAACCCCGTTTATCTTCTCTTACCATGCGTCCGGTCATATCGACTAACTCAAGGTAGTCTTTCAGCTCAAAGGGTAAGCCTTGGGGCATCGGCTCTCTTGGGTTACCCACAAAGGGAAACAGGTTTGTTGCCTGGGCTTGTTTTAGCTGAGCTGCTTTTGCTCGTCGCTGTACGCTGGTATGGGCCGAGTCCTCTGGTGTACTTGCCATCTTGGCTCTGATGGGGTTTAAGTCTACGTAAGCCATACACGCCATGAGGGCGGCTTCATCCAAAAGCGCTTGGGATTTAAAGCGTCCTTCCCAAAATCGACCGGTACATTGGTCTTCTTGATTGGCGGCTCGCGCAATGTGTTCGTTTAAATGGCGCATAAACCAGCTTAAGTCATACAGGCGAGTCCGATACACTTCGGCGGTGGCGCGAATGGCTTGTAGTTGCACCTCACTCAACTGCGGACGTAACTCAAGGTTGAGATACATCTGAGTCAGTAAGGTGCCCTGATGCAAGCTATGCCAACGCGCTAACACTTCATCCATTGACCAGGCTTCTGCTTGCGGCTGATTAACATGTAGCACGAGGTGGGTATGATTACTCATGACAGCATAAGCACAAACATCAATGGCGAACACCGACGCTAATTTGAGCAGATAATCCTCGACCCACTGGCGGCGGTGCTCATAGCTTTTACCGGTTTGTTGGTCTTCGCCACACAGAAACGCCCGTCGAACACAACGCGAAACACAATGATAGTAGAGTGTATCCGATAAGCTCACCTGCGAGCGTCTTGGCCGAGGCATAATAATAACTCCCCAAATAAACCACTATTGATATTTTAGACTATTAAAAGCGTTTCGTTAGTTGAGGTGGGTGTCATGATTATTCCATAGTTATTAATATTCGTTTCGATTCTCTTGCAACAAGGTAATCCCTTGATTCACCCAATGAAGAAGTTGCTTGATGGCTTTCGATAAAATCTGGTTTTGCCGAACAATGTAACCTAGCTCTGTCGTAGGAAAATCAGCTAAAGGTGTGACTAATGACTTGAGATAACGCGGCGTTGACAGTGCAAACTCTGGAACAATAGCCACTCCGAACCCCGCTTCTGCCCAATCAATTTGCGCATCTACGCTGCCAACCTCCATCACTCTATAATTAGTTAGATTGAGCGTAGGTAATGCGTTATCAATGAGATCTCTGGTACGGGTATCATGACCGAGCAAGATCAAGGTTAACTCTTTGTCTTGCTCTGTATCTCGTTCAAACCCAAAACCTAATGCAACCCACTTTACCTGCTGTAATTCAACAAAATGCAATGGTTGCGTCTGTTTTTGGGAGATAACAAACCCTAGGTCAGCCTCAGCATTTCTAACAAGTTCAGAAGCTTGCGATGACGTGGTATTTAATAACACGATATCGATTCCTGGGTACTCACCTTTAAACAACTTAAACGCTTCAATGAGTAACATACGAGAGATAATGTCGCTGGCCGCGATAGTAATCGTACCTTTATTCAGATCATTGAGAGCATTAAGATCAGCTTGGCAAACCTGTAATTCTTGTAGCGTTCTTTGGCTACTTTCAAGTAAGCGTTCACCCGCTTGAGTTAAGTGGAATGGGCTACGTTCAATGAGCTTAACGCTAGTAGCTTGCTCTAATTGTTTAAGGTGTAAACTGACATTTGGTTGAGTCATATGCAATGCAATTGCAGCTTTGCCAAAATGCTTGCATTCCGCCAACGTAACAAAAGTTTTAAGCCAATGGATATCCAGCATCGTTTCACCTTTTATGTGGGCTAAGCTAAGCGATATGAATATTAATCATATGAAATTATTATCAAGTTAATCACTATAATTAATTTCTCTTATTAGATCGACAAGTTTAAGATGATTTCACAATCAAATCGGAGATATATTATGTCGTCTATTGTCGTTGTGGGTGCCAATTGGGGAGATGAAGGTAAAGGCCGTATTGTTGACTTTTTAGCATCAGATGCTTCTGCCAGTATTCGTTTTCAAGGTGGCAATAATGCCGGACATACCGTTGTTAATGACTTCGGCACGTTCAAACTGCACCAGCTGCCAAGCGGAATTTTCAATCCGAACTGTATTGCTGTTCTTGGCCCTGGCATGGTGATTAGCCCAGCGGCACTAACTGAAGAGATTGAAGAAGTTAAGGCAACGGGAGTGGATGTGAATTTGTGTATCTCCGATCGTGCTACCTTGTGTCTACCTCTACATGCACTTGAAGATACATTAGAAGAACAAAGACTCGGTGATGCAGCCTACGGCTCTACTCGTCAGGGTATTGCACCGGCTTACGGCGATCGTGTAATGAAGAAAGGCATTTTAGTTGGTTGGTTGAATCAGCCAGACGTACTAGAGCAGCGAATTCAATTTATGCTAGATTGGAAAATTCCTCAGTTAAAAGCCTTATACCCAGATTGCGATTACTCGCAAAGTGCAGCAGAACTTACGGCATGGTTATTAGACATAACGAAATCTTGGCGTCCATTTATTTGTAACGTCACCGAGCCTCTTAAAGCACTGCAAGCAACCAAAGCACAGCTATTATTTGAAGCTCAATTGGGTGCTGGCCGTGATCTCGTTTATGGGGAGTACCCTTGGACAACGTCATCAAATGTGACCGCTGCCTATGCCGGTATTGGCAGTGGTTTACCAGCATTGAGGCCAGAGCGTGTTATCGCTGTCGCTAAGTCGTTTAGTTCATCAGTGGGTACAGGAACCTTAGTTACAGCGATGGAAGAACAAGATAACTTCCGAGAAAGTTCGAATGAGTACGGTGCGGTTACAGGCCGCCCACGAGATATGGGGTACTTTGATGCGGTGGCGACTCGAAATGGGGTTGAACTGCAAGCCGCAACTGAGATTGCATTAACTAAAATAGACTGCTTAAGCGGTATGAAGGACCTTAGAATCTGTATTGCTTACAATGGCGAACACAGTGAAAATCCAATTTGGCCTCAAACTGCAGAGCTGCAACCTGTTTATGAAAAAATGCAGGGATGGGATGAAGATATCACCGCTTGCCGTACTTTCGAGAGCCTTCCTCAAAGCGCGCAGGATTATATAACTCGCATCGAGGCGTTAATGGGAGTTCCGATCGTCATGGTTTCGGTTGGACCAGAACGAGAGCAAATGATCGTTCGTAGATAACGGTTTATTTAGCTAAGCCATTCAATAAAAATCTAAGCTAGAACTAGCTATAGTAGCTTAGATTTTTATCTTCTTAGTATTACGACGACTTTAAAACACACTTCTGAATATAAATGAGTTTGGACAGGAACAAATACCGCTAGTTAACGATGGGTGTCTTAGATATAGCACTAATAGCCGTGCACAAACGGTAATCCTCCCATTATTAACCGCATTTATTCGTAGAATTCATGCTGCCGTTTTTAGTGGTGGGAACCCTCCATTTGCAAGGTGTGGTCGTTGATGATTGTAGAACCATAACCATTGGGTCGCCCGATCTTGAACCTCTTCAAGTGTGTCAAACAAATACTTACTCACTAAGCCAAACCTCATAGTACGGTTGAACCTTTCTATATACGCGTTTTGTTGTGGGTTCCCTGGCTGAATATAATCGATTCGAATGTCGTGGTTGTTGGCCCATTTAATAAACGCATGGCTAATGAACTCAGGACCATTGTCGCAGCGGATCGCAACAGGTTTGGTTCGTTGTTCGATGAGCTGCTCTAAGATCCGAGTGACTCGTACTGTGGGCATTGAAAAATCAGGTTCTGACGCCAGACCTTCACGTTTGTAATCATCTATCACATTGAATAAACGGTACTTCCGGCCATCAGATAGCTGATCATGCATAAAGTCCACGGACCAAACTTGGTTTGTTTTAATCGGCTCTTTAAGAGGCTCTGGCGTATGGCGATTCAGGCGTCGTTTTGGCCTAATACGTAAGTTTAGAGCCAATTCGCAGTAGATCCGATAAACCCGCTTATGGTTCCATGTATACCCTTTAACGTTCCGCAAATGGTGAAAACACAGGCCAAAGCCCCAGTCAGAGCAGTCTTCACTGTTGCACAGCGTTACTAACTCTTGAGCTATCAACTCATTCTCAGGTTGAAGCTTCGATTTATAGCGATAGCAGGTCTCGCTGATCCCAAACCAATAGCATGCACTTTTAATGCTGATGTGATAGTTCGCCACCGAACGCTGAGCCATCAATCGACGCTCACAGGGCTTCACCACTTTTTTGCCATCGCCTCTGAGATCACCTCTGCTTTAAGGCGTTCTTCCGCATACATCTTTTTAAGCCGTCGATTTTCATCTTCGAGTTCTTTCATCCGCGCCATAAGGGATGCGTCCATACCACCGTATTTCGAACGCCACTTGTAAAAGGTTGCGTTGCTCATTCCATGCTCACGACAGAGCTCAGGAACAGGTGTACCAGCCTCAGCCTGCTTGAGAATAGATAAGATCTGACTGTCCGTGTAACGTGACTTTTTCATGTTGAATCTCCTGTATTTACTATACGAGAAAATTCTACTTTTGCATGGGATTAATTTTCGGGGGGATTACCAAACTATCAAGCAGTTAAAGATAGTTTTGTCTGGGGATGTCTAATGAATTCTTTATTCTAATCAAATTTTGATTTGATTAAGGCTGCTAATCGAATCACACATGTAGATGAAATCGCACTCCGGTTGGATGTTGTTCAAGTTGATTTCCGCGTAATTTACACACATATAGAAATGATTCATCAGCAAATTGTCTACTGAATGTGTAAACGAGGGGTTGCAACCTGATTGCACTTTGCCTGCGATTTACGCCAAACAGAGCCAGATGCAAGAGCTGATTCTTACAACGATGCTGATTGGCGATGAGCAATGCCGAAACCCAAAGCCGACAACGCCATTGCCGCAGACTTACCAAAAAAGCCAATCGCAACACCCACTTTAAAACAACTGAATTATCTTGGCTGGCAGCTAACGCCCGCTTACAGTGGTGAGCAATGCAATACGATGCTTCCACATACCACCTAAATCACTAAAATCAACGCATGACAAAAATGCCACGCGCTACAGAATCCGTCTTAAAGCGCTTGTTAGCTATAGCCCCAACAGTTGCCACTGACCAACAAACTTACCTTCTAAGTCTTCAAACTTTCGCATAGTGCTATCTTTTCGAGGTGAGCCATCTTTTTTGGTTCCGGATAACCAATTTTGATGACCAACTTTGATTGTTTTAGCCACATGCTCACTCGGTACTACATGATATATAGGAGGCTGATCTGATAATGGTTTGAGCGATACAAAAATGTAAAAATGATTAGCAGAATAGAAGTCTTCAGATTTCCTATTTACTACCCACTTAGCAGAACCATCACTATTTGTTTTTACTTGGACTGTGATTGACTTTGAAGCATTCGAGTTACTCGCCACAATATCAATGCCTCGGCTATTCCTAAGTGTAATTGACGCTATATAACCTCTACGACTCAGTTCGGCAGCAACGTAATACTCTCCTGTAACTCCAACTAAATTAGACTCTAACTTTTCCATCTTACCTCAAATTTTCCTCGCTATAGCTAACGCCTCAAACACCGGCTTGGTGAAGTTGGCGGCTTTTTTGCGCAAGCGAAAAAGGTGACAGCTTTACCAAGTCCGCATGCTTTGACTTAGGAGTATTTTAACTCTTCAGCGCACCTAACCACTCATCAATTATCGGAAGTAAGTATTTTAGTTTGATTTCTTTATTGTTGGACAATGCATACAGGAAGTTTGAAAGTTGATAATGACTAGTTTCTGCGACAGTGGCAACATGTCTTCTTACTTTGGGGTTGGGGTTATTTAATGTATCTAGATCTTTCCACCACTCCGCTTCATGCTTCCAATAATTAGCAGCTGAATCTATTGCCTTAATATAAGAAATGCCTGATTTATGACGAGGACCTAACTTATAAGCTTTATCTTTATCTATACCTGAAAAAGTTGCCGCTTCGGCTAGATATTGTTGAGCTGCGACTAAACCAACACCAACATAATATTCAGACTGGTCGAATAATCCATCTGTATCGGGATCGTTTGATTTATCGATTGCACATTCTATTTCAGTTAGCTTTACATCAAGAATCTCGTAAAGCTCATCCAACCTAGACAAACATTTTAATAGACTCATTATGAATGATGCACTCCATGTTGCGTATGCGCATAACGCCGTGCTCTGCGGCAAATTTGGAGCGCAGCGGAAAATTTGTCCGGTAGCAGCACTTTGTGTACGCCCAGCATGGGCATGAACTAATGAGGTGAAAGTCCTCTGTAGGAAGGTCACCGTTTAATAACACTTTGATTATTAAACGCTAACTACTAGCGAATGGCAAGGGCATAACTGCGAGGGAATGTCTGAAGGAAGCCGGACGCAAACCTGCGAGCTGATGAACTAGAACATCATATGAGGCGTAGGCTGGAGGCGAGTTGGCACAAGACAACGAAGCCATGTGATCTAACGGCCACCGTAAATGATGCAGCAGTGCAGAGACAGTGCATGTTCTTATCTGGGGAGATCTGCTTAACTTGCGATCGTTTAACTCACTAGCTTGGCCGCTAGTTCAACAGGCCCGGCACTTAAGCCTCATCAACTTAAGTGAGCAAACTCGATGAACAACGATAGCGCTAGTTGGGGCAACTCAATTGGTGATTAAGTAGAAGTCAGCAGACGGCATAGTAGCCCAACGCCCATCGTAATGGTTGGGACATGGTGAAGGCCTGAACCTGAAAATCAATGAGGAGCCTGTGCAGCTCATTGTCTCCGTATCCGACCGGACTGAGGAGTCATGGCGCAAAAACAGAAGCCATCATTGGAATGCAAAGGAGCTAATCGGCCGTTGTATTTTAACCGTTTTCAGGAAACGCCCTGTGCGGAGCCGCATGCAGGGTGTTGTGGGGGCTGGAGGTTAGATACCTCCGGCTACCCGATTAGCCACGTTCGTGTCTTTGTGCTATATCAACGCATGCATCATGTGTGAACAAGTCCGTACAGTGAATCATTGAATATTCATCTAATTGATGAACAAATAATCTCGCATTGTCTGTTGGATCTCTGGAAATTTGAAACATATCGTCATCCTCATCAACGATGAAGCTCAAGTCGGTCCGCTCAACAATTTCGTCTTTCAAACCCGCATGTCGATAACGAACGGACTCAAGGTAAACCACTCCACCACTATGTGTAATCTTGATTGAGTGAAAATCAGGTTTTAGATAACTTGGGTATTTTTTCTTAAGATCAGGAAGAATCTCCACACCTCCGTCCGCTCCTACACGAGGAACAATAAACCCAGCAGACTCTTCCATTAAGCCTCGAATGGCTTCTCTAATAGGAATCTGAAAAAACTCTCTGTTTGGCTTATAACGATACTCATCGAATCTTTTGTGAAGTCGTTTTTCAATTAACTCACAATCTGTAAGAAGCTCATCGTAAATAACTATAAAATCGTCTGGAACTCCTGTTCCTCTCAACCCCTTTGTACGTTCATTAGGTGATTTCTTGGTTAATCCGATTTTTACTAGCCCCTGCATTGCTGGGTTGATCATCACATAAACAAAACCTGTACTCATACTATTCCCTGGCTAACGCTAAGTAGGCCGCACGTGCGGTCTATCCCATTCAATGAGCGCGCGTCCTATCACAAAAAACATGATCTTCATCACGTTCGCTCATCAATTTATGATTTGACATTAACCCATTGTCTACCTTAGTTTTTTACTCGGAATCAATCAATCGTCGATCCATTTCTATCATTGATTACTTTGACGAATGACGCAAACGAAACTAAAACACTGTGCAAATACGGCTCTTCACCGTTCTTGGTGGAAAGTCATATCAAGCCCTCCAAAGTGAAATAAAATAGCTCGCTTAAAGCGTTCTTTATTTCTAAAACCCATCGAACGTATTTTTAGGCGCTGAATGTTTCCATTTATCGCTTCTGCCAAGCCATTTGATACCTTATAACGCATCGCATTGATGATGCCCTTTAAGTGCGTTTTCACGGTTTCTGCTGCTGTCATCATCGGCCTGATTTGACTGACCTTTATGAGTGCCAACCAATCATTCCAAGCCGCTTTGGCGTTACCTGCATGGCCATACCAAATGGCCCTTGCTTGCTCTTTGAATATCCAGCTCAAGCCTGTGTTTTGCATCATCTTGGCCAGCGCATTCACTCTTTCTCTCAATGTCCCATGTAGGTGGCTGTTTCGTTTTAACCATCCATACCGTGTTTGGTGGCACTCTCTTTTTAAATGCTGGGGCAACGCCATGAGTTCGCTTTTTCTCACTTCATTCACCGCTTTAGTGAGCACCTTTGCGATATGAAAATGGTCTATGGCTATCATTTGCTTAGCCCGCTCACCGAAGTAGTCATATGCTGCGTTTATATATGCTCTGCTCATGTCCATCGATATGGAACGTGTAACCATTGTTGACTCAGGGGGCAATGCCTTAAAGCAAGCTGATAAGCTCAGGCCTGTTCGACCGTCTTCAACCGATATCACCTGACCATCACGATTGGATAATACCGTGACATAGTCATGGCCTTTCTTAAATGCCGTTTCATCGACCAACAGGTCTTGGTAGTTGATGGTGGTTCTGGCTGTCAGACCGCGTTGAACGGCTCGTGCCATAATACGGTCGATGGCTCCCCAGCTAAGCCGATAGGTTTTACTCACCGCGTATCATGAACTGACTTTAAGCATCTCTATAACGCGAGCCTCAAACAGCTCTGTGTAGCGACTATGACTGGTAGCCCAAGGCACTTGAAGTGTTTGTACCCCATGCTCTGGGCAATCAGCCCTAGGTACTTCAGCCTCAATGCGCGTTTCAAACTGACAGGTATCTAAGTGTCGCCAAGCCCGCCGCCGAGTATCGTGTCGACGAACAGCCTTACCGCAAGAGGGGCAAGCCGTTAATGAAGCTCGGTCATAGTCAACGCGTACGGTGATGGTTTGGGTTGACTCATTGAGTTCAACAGATGAAACAGCCCAAGGATGAGTTAATCCAAGAATGGATTGATAAAGCGTCGTGTCTTGCATAGTCGCGAGGTATTAATGAACGTTTACTTATTATCTCGCTCATTAATGTTTGTTGAAAGTGTTTCCACTACATTCGGTGAAGAGCCATATAATCACAGTATAAAGGTCGACATATGAGCCCATCATATCTCGCGTTTATCGAGGATAAAAATACGTTTAATACGCTTTAGAGAAACAACAATTCGAAGGGACTTAGCATGGATATAGCGCTTTATTTTATTCAACCCAAAACGCCATCCCAAAGACATACACAACCGAGAAGTTGAGCGTTTTTTGAGCGAGCTCGCTAACCAAAGGGAGCTCGCACCACAAAGTCAGGCCCTTGCCTTAAATGCACTGGTATTTTTGAGCCTGTCATTTGCCAGCCAGCTATTGCAAAGCCCATCTATAGCAACGCCCATCTATTGCAACGAGGCTCCGACATTAGAACCATTCAAGCGCAACTGGGGCGTAGCGATATCCGACCCACCCAAATCTATACTCATCTATTAAATACCGGGTCGATGACCTCGCTAGCCCCTGAGACTCGATTTAAATCGGCTTTAGCTCAAATGAAAACGAGCGCAGTCCCGTATGACTGCGCCGATGCGATGCCAACAAACTAAGCCGGTTTATTTGCCAGTCGCCACTGCCGCGGTAAAATGCGCTGCCACCTTACAAATGCGCTGCCGCCTTACAGCTCGCTTGACGCCAACGGCTGCTAAACCACGAGCTCCAAAACTTTCGCGGATGTAAGATAAAACCCTGTTGCAAACTTAGCCCTGACTCGATCCCAATATCGCCTCGCACAGCACTATTGGGCTGGCTCAGGACCCAATCTTCACTAACCACTTGCTCGCCAGCTTTCAAGCGCTCAGATACCGCTTTACTGTAAACCACCAAGCGGATCGGCTTGGCTTTGGCAATCTCGATCCCCTGACCATCAAAGCCACCCGCAATCACTGGAAATGATGGGATCACGCACACTTCGCCGGGCTCGCCTTTGGCCACATAGATCCCTTTGCCACTGATCCCATGCAAGTACAACAACTGTCCTTCGCTGGCATTTTCAACATAAACCACACCCTGTGCGCCAGCAGGAATGCTTAGCAAGTCGACTTCTTTCGCCACAATAAAGGGAATATGCGTTAATAAATAAATCAAGCTGAATAGCAACGATAAGTTCACTCCAACATTCATCAATTTGTGATTCATAAATGGCTCCCTTGTAACGGAAATTGATCAAATGCATGGCGACCCGGTAATCCGGGCTGGGCCAAAAGAAACAATAGCAACAAGGGCCCAACCAGCGGAATCACCATCAATAACAAGTACCATCCCGAACGCCCAGTATCATGTAAACGTCGAACAGTTAGCGCAAGCATCGGGAGAAAACAGCTCAAACTATACACAATATCGACCCAAGCGGGCGTCACTCCAGTGAGCTCCAAAATCAGTACGCTTAGCCCCACCAACAGGTTTACCGCAAAAAACATCCAAAATGCTTCTCTGGAACTTCGCCCACTAAACACCAACGCATATTTCCATGCTTGCCAATACCATTTCATGATTCATTCTCCACAATTAAACGCTAAGCGATACGCAGCAAATGTGCTGCTAAACCACCCTAGAATGCGGTAATTGGGGGAATGAAGCGTCCTAGAACAGGTTCGAGGACGCCCTAAAACGGGTTTAAGGACGCGGGGCGCTTCTCCCCACCGCTGAAGCTAGGTATGCTTGCCTAATGAAAATGACAACTTAGCCTTGAAAGGAAAATGGAATTGTTATGTTGGCTATCCCCTTACCCATGGTGGTATCTCTGTTATTGGTGATGCTGGCGCTGAGCCTGATGGTGCAAAACCCCGAGCAAGCAAAAAATGGTGGCTTATTTTTACTGCTGTGTGCTTTAACCACCGCGGTGGTTGGCTTACGTTGGACAGTTGATGCGACGATTTTGCATTTCCTAGCCCCCATTTTGGCGTCTTTGATCCCGGTTGCCGCTTGGTATTGTTTTAGCAAAGCCCATCACGCCAAAGGTTTATCACGATTACATGCCTTGGGCCCAATACTGGTGACCCTCGCCTGGTTTATTCATAGCTGGCTCCCCCTATTAGATATCGCCTTAACCACACTTTACCTGGCTTATGGGCTTGCATTGCTGCGAAGCTCCCTAGCCAAGGATGAACTGCCGGAACAAGTACAATTATCGGCGATTGAATGGGCAAGAAAGTCAGAGCGCATCGCCGGGCTGATGTTGTTATTTTCGGCGATGATCGATACCAGTATTTCCTTAGATTTTGCCTGGTACCAAGGACAACATGCTCGCTATATTCTGAGCCTTGGGCACGCATTTTTGTTACCGATGCTGTCGTTGGCGGTGGTTTTTGTGAGCCTGAGTACCCGCGCCAGTGACCAGCAAACTGGTGCAGCAGTGCTTAAGCCCAGCGATTTGCAAAGCGCGGCTAAAGACCAAAACGCGCCTCCCTTAAGCCAGCAACAAGCCCAGCAAATAGTGCAACAGCTCGATCAACTGATGCTAAATAAACAAGCCTTTCTCGACCCCGATTTAACCCTTGATCGCTTATCTCGTAAACTGGGGATCCCGGCGCGAAAAATATCGATTGCAGTAAATCAAATATACGGCCGCAACGTGTCCAAGGTGGTTAACGAATACCGTATCACCCAAGCCAAAAACTTAATGGCGAATAGCCATGACACCCTCACTCAAATTTACCTGAATGCCGGTTTTCAAACTAAATCTAACTTTAATCGTGAATTTAAACGGGTGACTGGCCAAAGCCCCAGTCAGTTTCGAGACTCACTCAATCACGCCAAGCCTTAAACCGCTAGTTTCCAAGTCCCCCGCCAAGCTTAACTTTGGGCACCGTGCTTAACAGTGCCAGTGCTTCGCCATCTGGCCGAGCCCCAGTTAAGCCGGTTTATCCAGCGCAAAACTAAATTGGGTTCCCTCACCTAAACAAGAATCAACGGTAATGCTGGCGTGATGCAATTGCACAATCCGCTTCGCAATGGCCAGACCCAGGCCACCGTGAGCGCTGCGATCCTGAGTTCGGTTTTCCGCCCGATAATGGGCATCAAAAATATACGGTAGATCATCGGCGGGAATGCCTGAGCCGGTGTCACTCACCACAATATTGAGTTTGTGTGGCTCTTGGTGTTGCTGAATGCGCACGCTAATTCGATCGCCGATACTGCAATGACGAATGGCGTTTTCCAGCAGGTTAGTAAATACTCGCTCGATCCGTTGAATATCGGCGTTTACCATTAACGATGGGTCCTGGGGCTCTACCTGCATCAGCAGCTGCTTGGCTTGCGCAGCTAAATGTAATTTTTGCATCACATCTTGCGCCAATTCGGCAATCGCCACCGGCTCTTGATTGAGCGTCGCCGATTCGCTGTCCAGATGGGCAAGTTCAAACAGCTGCTCCACCAAGGCACTGGTTTTACGGGCACTACTCAGTGCTACCTGAATCAACTTTTCGCCTTCGTCGATGCTTAAATCGCGATGTTTCAATTGCCAGGTTTCTAGGTAACCCTGCAAGGATGCCAGCGGCGTTCTTAAATCATGCGATACATAAGAGACTAACTCACGGCGCAATTGGTCGGTATCCTTCACCTTTTGATATTGACCTTGAATGGTGGTGGCCATATGACTAAAGGCCGCACCCAGCTTTTGCACCTCGTCGTGGGAGTTATTTTGCCAATGCTCGGCAATGTTGGCGTTTTTCTCTAAACCCTCTTGTTGGAATTGATCGATATCTTTGGCGAGGCGACGCAATGGCTTGGTGAGCAGCCCAAATACCAACACCACCACCAACAAACTAAAGCCCAAAATGAAAAACAAACCAAGCAGGCTGAGCTTCATAATATGACTACTTTGTAAAAGCTCAGCCACACTGTCGTAGATCTCGCCACCAATAATGATATATAGGTAAGCTTTTAGCCCGCTTGCATCGCGTATTTCTGCCGCCGAAAATATTTTACTCCGGCTGTTAGAACGAGGATCTTGACCAACAATTGGCACCACATGCCCCCCTTGGATGAAAGCCCGGATCGGGCTTAAGTCAATTTGGGTGCGTTTAATTTTTTGCGGGTCGGCTGAATAAGTCAGCACCTTACCTTGCGGATCCAGAATATAAAATTCGAAACTTGGCCCCAGGATCATCATCGAATGAAAAGCTGCCTCAATCGCCTTGGAATCGAGCTGACCATCTTGAAACAACTGTTGATCGTTCACCAGGTATTCAGCCAACTTTAGGTGTAACTTCTGCTCGATTTCATTTTGATACTGTTGTGAGCTTTGATGGGCCAAGCCAAGCAGCAAGATCCCCGCCAAGATAAAACAAGCCACAACCGCCAACACTAATTTGCTATAGAAAGAGCTGAGCAAGCTAAACATCATTAAATTTATACCCCACGCCCCATACGGTGAGAACATACTGAGGATGAGAGGGATCGCTTTCCAACTTTGTGCGCAAGCGATTGATGTGCGAATTCACCGTGTGCTCATAGCCGCTGTGTTGATAACCCCACACTTCATCTAATAATTGAGTGCGGCTAAACACTAAACCCGGCGATTTAGCCAGATAATAAAGCAAGTCAAACTCGGTGGAAGTAAGCTCCACCACTTGCTGAGCCACCGATACCTGACGCCGCGCCACGTCGATGCTTAAGTCTTGGTGCTGCATTAACTGCGGTTCGGGGTGATTCTGCGATTGCTGCAACAGGTCAACTCGGCGCAGCATCGCCTTCACCCGCGCCTGTAACTCACGCACACTAAAAGGTTTGGTAAGATAGTCATCGGCTCCCATCTCTAAACCCACCACCCGATCGGCTTCAGAATCCCGTGCGGTCAGCATTAATATCGGGGTATTAATCTGTCGAGCCCGCAATTGCTGGCAAATATCCAGGCCATTCATCCCCGGCAACATCAGATCTAATACAATTAAATCGAAGGCTTGTTGGCTGGCCTGGATAAAACCTTGGCCCCCATGATCACAACTTTCCACCTGATACAGCAGGTCACCGAGGTTCATAACGATTAAATTATTGATATCGTGGTCATCTTCAATCACCAAGATCCGTGCTGACATAAATGCTCCATAGCAGCTTAAATAGGTACGTCCGCAAAGTTGCGGACGTACCCATGGGGGCTTAATCGATGCGAGTGATCACCACCCGCCCGACCTGATTCGATAAACGATGTTGGGGCATTAATACCGATGCTGCATCGTCTGCTTGAGTCACTAGACCGGGATGACGGGAAACTTTATTCATCACATCGTCACGAATTGCCGAAAATCCCTCACCGCCGTCGGCTGGACCGGGAATGGTGCCAGCCGCTTCGCTATTGGCTTCGGTGCCAGCATCATAGGCGGGCAAAGGATAAGTCAGGGTTTCACCCACCATCACCTTGGAGATATCCAAAGCATTCAATCCGCTAAAGGCATCATTGCTGTTCACCAACATACTTGCCAATGACAAGCGCATATCGTGGCGCGCCGCTGCAGTAATCATCAAACTATCTGTGTCGCCGGGGCCAACCGCCCCAGCGCCAAGCATGGCCACATCCTTGCCATTAAACATCGCTACTAAAGCACTTGCATCGCCTCCTTCAGCCAAGGTTTCTAAAGCCAAACTTGCCGGTGCACCAATGCTCCACAGCTGTATCGCGCTATCGTGGATCGCTAACATAACTGGCGATAAAGCCTGCGCTGCGGTATCGTTGTATATGGTAACTTGATAACTTTGCATCGCAGCGCTGCTGCTTACATCGTCAGTGCCGCAGGCGCTTAAGCCTGCTGCCAGCAGCCCGATGGTCAAGGCTCGCTGAGTAAATTTTAAGATAGCCATCATTGCTCCTTACTTCACGGTAACCTGTACTTTAGCTACTGGGTTTAACCAGCGATGAATACGGCTATCTACATCACTGATGCCGCCGCTGGCATCACTATCGCCCACATTACCGGGGTGAATATGAATATTGCTGTTGCTAGAAACAGTCGTCACGCCGCTAGCCCCCGTTCCGCCATGCATTCCCGGATCGGCCGGAATTCCCGGAGTCCCCGGTGCGCCGCCGCCATTAATGATTTCATCGTTAGCTTCGGTTCCCGCATCATAAGCGTTCATATAAAAGGTATAGGTTCCCGCTTCGCTGGGAATTTGCCAGCTGTCGATGCCAACAAAACCATCATTGGTCGGCAACATCATCGCCACAATGCTCAACTGAGTATTGGCACCTGTATCCATATCGCTCAGCATGGCTTGGCTAGTTGGCGCTAATAAACCGCTGGCCGGATTTTGCACCGATACCGCAGCAATACCATCGGCAATGCTAACTAAGCCGGAAATATCTCCGCCTTCGGCCATCGCTTGCAGTGCACTTGAAGCCGCTTGACCCACCTCAAACAGATGGCTATCGGCAGCGTGTGCGGTCACGAGTAATGGGGTGAAGTAAATGCCTTGTGTTAGGTTAGTAATTTTTACATCGAGCATTGCGGCGTGGCTTAAGCTGCTTACCGCAAGCAGTGGCAGTGCCAATAAAGATGACTTGAGATCCATGATTCGCTCCTTTTGTGGTCCTAAATTAACAGTCGCACTCAGCTTAAACAGCAGCTATCCCAAGCAGCTCACGAACTTATCACGTTTTTATCACAGGCCATAAAATCCTTATTTAACAATCAATTAAAGATAAAAGTAATTGACTCACCTCACTTAAAACCTACCCTCTGCCCAATATTAGTCACGCTCAACGCTTCATTAGGCGTTTCGTTAATCGCTTGATGCGCTAACAGAGCTGCACCGAAGTGCAACATTTGCCCTCAAAATGTGCAATTCGTCATACAAACCAAGCTAAAAATCTCCGCGAGCGACCGTTTCCGTCTCATCAACACCGAATTAAGCCCTTGTAATCTATTACGAATTAAAATTTTAAATGGATATTTTGGTGACTGGCTCAGTTGTTGCAAAACCAAACCCACAAGATTCAATCGTTTCAACTTTATTTCAATACACTCGCAAAGGAAGCACTATGTTTAAAATTAAATCTCTACTCGCTGGCGCCGCAATTGCGCTTAGCATGTTCAGCTCAACTTTGGTTCAAGCCAATCAGCTTGACACTTTAACCCAGCGCGGCGTACTAAAAGTGGCGGTTCCACAAGATTTTCCGCCATTTGGCTCGGTAGGTAGTGACCTGCAACCTCAGGGCTATGATATCGATATGGCCAGTTATCTTGCGAAAGAACTGGGGGTGAAATTAGAGCTTGTGCCCGTCACCAGCGCGAACCGCATTCCTTACTTACAAACGCGTAAAGTTGATTTGGTTATTTCGAGTCTGGGTAAAAACCCAGAACGCCAAAAAGCCATCGACTTTAGTGATGCTTATGCGCCATTTTTCTTGGGTGTATTTGGTAGCGAAGACGTGAAAGTGACCAGCGCCGCTGATCTCGCTGGAAAAACCATTGGGGTAACCCGAGGTGCAGTAGAGGATATTGAACTAAGCAAGTTAGTCGATAGCTCGACCACCATTAAGCGCTTTGAAGATAATAACACCACCTTATCGGCCTACTTATCCGGTCAAGTGGAGCTAATCGCTACCGGTAACCTAGTGGCTACCGAAATTGCCAAACGCGTCCCAGATCGTAAACCGATGACCAAATTCATGCTGAAGAATTCGCCTTGTTATGTGGGTGTAATGAAGGGTGAAGACGCCTTAGTTGCCAAGGTGAACAGCCTGATAGCCAAAGCTAAAAGCCAAGGTGAACTAGAAAAACTATCACTAACTTGGTTTAAAACCTCCCTTCCTGCAGGCCTTTAAATCGGAGAGACTAATGAGCTACCAGCTGGATTTTGCGGGCCTAGTGCCCTATTTACCGGAGTTAAGCAAAGGTTTACTCACCACCGCCGAGCTCACCTTATATTCCACTGTTGCCGGTATTTTACTTGGCACCGCTGGGGCTGCTGGCCGTGTGAGTCAGAAACCTTGGCTGCGGTGGCTCATTAGCAGCTACGTTGAAGTAATTCGTAATACTCCATTTATTGTGCAGTTGTTTTTTATTTTCTTTGGTTTGCCCGCACTGGGTTTTAAGCTGAGTGCTTGGCAAGCGGGTTGTTTAGCGATGGTGATCAACCTGGGTGCCTACCTGACCGAAATTATTCGAGCAGGCATAGAAGCCACTCCCAAAGGTCAGTGGGAAGCTGGTAAAACGCTCGGGCTAAGCCATTGGCAAATTTTTAGCCGGGTAGTCTTACCAACGGCTTTTCAACGGATTTATCCGGCGCTGGTCAGCCAATGCATCATTGTGATGTTGGGATCGGCTGTGGTGTCGCAAATCTCGGTTGAAGAACTCACTTTTTCTGCCAACTTTATTCAGTCTCGAAACTTTTTAAGCTTCGAATCGTATTTGGTCACCGCACTGATCTATTTGCTGCTAGCTATTGCAATGCGTCAGTTATTCGAACTCGGTGCTCGACGCATGTTCAAAAACCCAAGCTTATAGGAAGCCCAATAATGACGCAATTTACCGATTGGGACATTTTACGTAACTTATTATTGGCAGCACGCTGGACCCTTTTATTATCGCTAATCGCCTTTGCCAGCGGTGGTTTAGTGGCCCTGCTGCTTACCTTTATGCGGGTCAGCCGTAACCCAGTATTGGGGGCAATTGTAAGAGGCTACGTAGAACTCTTTCAAGGGACGCCTCTGCTGATGCAGTTATTCCTGATCTTTTTTGGTTTGTCCCTAGTCGGGGTCGATGTGAACGCTTGGACGGCGGCCATTATTGGCTTAACCCTGTTTACCAGCGCCTTTTTATGCGAAATATGGCGTGGTTGTATTGAGTCGCTCAACAAAGGTCAGTGGGAAGCGGCTCGCACCCTGGGTTTAAGCTTCTTACAAACCATGCGCTATATTATTCTACCGCAAGCGCTCAAGGTGGCCGTGGCGCCAACCGTTGGCTTCTCGGTACAAGTGGTTAAGGGCACCGCCCTCACTTCCATTATCGGCTTTGTTGAACTGACCAAAGCAGGCACCATGCTGAACAATGCCACCTTTCAACCCTTTAAGGTATTTGCCTTAGTCGCCGCCCTATATTTCCTACTGTGTTTTCCACTGTCGCTGTACAGCAAGTATCTGGAGAAAAAACTCAATGTCGCTGGTTAGTATTGAAAAAATTCATAAATATTACGGTCAACACCACGTTTTAAAAGGCGTCGACTTAAAAGTGAAGGCCGGAGAGGTCATTTCGATCATCGGTCGTAGTGGCTCTGGTAAAAGCACACTATTGCGCTGTATTAATGGCTTGGAGCCTTTTCAAGGTGGCGCTATTATTGTCGACAAACAAGCCGTGGGCGATGATGAAAGACAGCTGCGTTTACTGAGTCGTAGTGTGGGCATGGTGTTCCAAAACTTTAATTTATTCCCCCATATGACTACCGGGGAAAACATCATGTTAGCGCCGAAATTGGTATTAAAGAAAAATGAGGCCGAATGCCGCGCCCTGGCCGAGTCGGTATTAGCCAAAGTTGGCCTGGCCGATAAGTTTGACCAATACCCCACCAGCATGTCGGGTGGTCAGCAACAACGTGTGGCAATTGCCCGCTCGCTGGCAATGTCGCCCAAGGTGCTGTTGTGTGATGAGATCACCTCAGCGCTTGACCCGGAGCTGGTCGGAGAAGTTCTCAAAGTGCTGGAGCAGCTCGCCGCCGAGGGCATGACCCTTATTTTGGTGACCCACGAAATGAACTTTGCCCGTGATGTGGGTGATAGAGTGGTATTTATGCACCAAGGCAAAGTATGGGAAACAGGCGAGAGTAAGGCCGTTTTTGCCAATCCTCAGACCAGCGAATTACAAAGCTTTATTTCGGCGGTGCTGTAATCGCATCAAGCCATAGCGAAACCAAGGAGTGAGTGGCCAATGAGTAAATCGGTTTGTCCGTTTAACCAACGGATTGTAGAGCATTACCAACAGCTATCTGGCACCGCCCGAGTGGTGGCCGATTACTTACAGCACCACCCGGACAAGGTTTTAATTTTATCCACTGCAGAAATTGCTCAGGCCTGTAAAGTTTCAAAAGCCAGCGTTAGTCGATTTTTTCGCCAGCTCGGTTATCAAGACCATCAGCAAGTTTGCGATGAACTGCGCCAGCAGCGCGAATGGGGCCAACCGCTGCTCACCAATCAGCCGGGCAGCCATGGCGATAAAGAGGATATTCAGAGCATCAATCAGCTCTATCAACAACTAGAGCCTCTCGATTTCCATTTACTAGTCGAACAAATTAGTCACGCCAAAGCGGTCACCATTATTGGCTACCGCAATAGCTACCCTTTAGCGATGCACCTGCGCGAACAACTCACCCAATGTCGGCCAAACGTGAATTTGCTACCGCTGCCAGGGCAAAGTATTGGTGAAGATCTCAGCCAGCTTAGGGCTGATGACTTAGTCATCGTGATTGGGATCCGCCGTCGCCCCAAATTGTTCTCCGCGCTAATTGAGCAAATTAGTCACTGTAATAGTGTGCTGATCACTGACCAATCGGGACAACGCTATGCCAAAGACGTAAAACACCTATTAGTTTGTCCGATGAGCAACCATACAGCACTCGACAGTTATGCGGCACCGATGAGTTTATTGGCACACTTAAGTAATAAAATTTACGACTATTTGGGCACTGCTGCGCAGCAACGTAGTGCCGCAATCAGCAAGCAATATCAGTTGCTGGATGAACTAGAGCATTATAACTAAGGCAAGTTTTACTCAATCTAGACATCGGGCCTATGCGCCGATGTCATATTAGTAATCAAACTTGGAACTGCTTAACATCGACCATGAAACGATTGCCTCTAGTTATGCTAAATTAGATGCATTTGACTCAAATCTTGAGTCTGTGAACACAACATACGAGAACGATAAGGACAATCATGAGCCAAGTAATCACCGCCAGCGCCAACACCGATGCGCCAGAGTTTAGCCGTCAATTTATCAACTTAGCCGATCACCGCCTCGGCAGCACTGTGGTTGCAGTCAGTGATGACTTTTTTGCCAAAGCCGACCGCATGCTGAATCACCTACCAGCGGTTTTTTATCCCGACAAGTATGACGATAATGGTAAATGGATGGATGGTTGGGAAAGCCGTCGTCGCCGCGATGCGGGCCATGATTGGAGCATTGTGAAACTGGGCGTAAAAGGTATTGTGAAAGGTGTACAAGTAGATACCCATTTTTTCACCGGCAACTTTGCCCCCGCCGTAAGTTTGGAAGTTTGTCATAGCGAACAGGAACAACCCGACAGCGAAACCCAATGGCAAGCCCTGCTCCCTGCCAGCGCGCTCGCAGGCGACAGTAGCCAGTTTTTTGAAGTGAGCACAACTCAGGCCGTGACCCATATACGAGTGAATATTTTTCCCGATGGCGGGATTGCTCGCTTAAGAGTATTTGGCCTGCCACAAGCCGATATTCAAAGTGGCGAGAAAATCGATTTGGTCGCCTTAGTTAATGGTGGCCGGGTGGTTGGCTTTAACGATGCCCACTACGGTACCCCCAGTAATTTGCTGGCACCAGGCAAAGGCGTCAACATGGGAGATGGCTGGGAAACCCGCCGTCGCCGTGAACCCGGTAACGACTGGTGTATTATCGCCTTGGGTCAAGCTGGCAGCGTTGAAGAAATTGAAATCGCCACCACCCACTTTAAAGGTAACTTCCCCGATAAGTTATCGATTCAAGCGGCGCACATTAGTGACCCGAACGATTTAAGCCTAATTAGCCAGAGTATGTTTTGGCCGGAACTATTGGCAGCTCAGCCACTCAGCGCTGATCATGATCACCACTTCAGCCAAGTAAATCCACTGGGTCCGATCACCCATATTCGAGTTAACATCTATCCCGATGGTGGGATCAGTCGCGTCAGATTGTGGGGTAAGGCATAGGAAGTCATATGGTAAATCACATTGATTTATATCTGGAGCCTCTCAGCCAAAGCGCATTTAGCACCTTTGGCGAGGTGATACAAACCGATGGCAGCGAGCATTTCAGCATCAATGCTGGCAGCACCGAGCGCTATCACAACTTAGCCGACCTACAATGCAGTGGTCGCCACAGCAAAATGATTGCCTCAATCTTCAGAGGGCAAGCCTTTGACTTGCCTCTCAGCATCAAGATGATGGAGCACCATCCTTACGGGAGTCAGTTATTTATGCCCCTGCAACAACGCCCCTATGTGGTGGTGGTTGCCCCCGCAGGCGAGCTAAAAGAAGGGCAAATCAAAGCCTTTTTGGCACAGGGTAATCAAGGGGTGAATTATCACAGCGGTGTATGGCACCATCCGCTGATTAGCCTTGAACAAGTTAGTGACTTTTTAGTGATTGACCGCAGTGGTGAAGAAGCTAATTGTGTCGAACAAAACTTAAGCCAATCCATCAGGCTATTGTTTTCTGAGTAAGCTCTTTGAATTCGGGCGGCAGCGTATCACGGCTGTGCCCGAGTGCAAGCCAACCACTTAAGCGCTAAGGCTGCAAGCACAGACTAACTCATCACGTATTCGCTGTAATAAGTAGCTTTCGCGCTCAATCGACATGCCTGCTTTGGGGTTATTAGCCAGCGTATCCAGATTATGGGCAATCGCTTGTTCGATGTTCACCCAACGCGGCTGCATCCCGTTGTTCACTTCATAATCTTCTAATGATGTTTTGCCAAGCTTTGGATCAATGTTGCAGGTATAGCAATAAGACCGCATATGCAAGTAGTCGGCGTCTTCTTTATACCAGGGGCGGTACTCTTCGTAGCAACCAAAGGGCACAATGTCACGAATGTTTTGCGCACCAGTTTCCTCTCTCAACTCCCGCCGCAATGCCGCAACTAATGTTTCATTAGCGTCGACGCCTCCGCCAGGTAAGCTGTAGTCATGATAACGCTCGGTATACATTAGCAAAATATCATCGCCGTTTAATACAATCGCACGTGCCGCCAAACGCTCGAGGCTACGACCTTCAAGACTGGCAATTTGAGGATGAACGGTAGATTGAAGAAGACGCATCGAAACAGCAAACCAGCAAACTAAAAATGAGGCGGCAAAATTACCAAACAAAATCGCTGTCCGCAAGCGGCAAGCGCTGCTCAACTCGCAGAGACCATGTGCATTAAGGCTGGTAAATATACTGCTGATAGCTAGGGTCGATGCCCTCGATATAGGGATTATCTAGTCGGAATATTTTACGATGTCGAAGATCCACAAAATCGAGACTTTCGCCATAGTATTTTTTCCATAACGCCATTAGAGAGCCATCGTAATAGGCCTTAAGCAAGCCTTGTTTAATTCGATTAGCCGCATCAGCATTTGCTTTATTGGTGAAAAAAAATCGAGGCAAAGGATAATAAAGCGCAATATGTTTATCGTATAGCAGCCCTTCAATGTTTTGGTGTGCTTGATACTCAGCTAAGAGCTCGTTACTACCCCGAGAAAATAAATCAAAGCGCCCTTTGGCGACCATTTTAAATAGCGCTTGATAAGTACCACCAAGCACTACCTTAAAATTATGATATTTTAAGATTTCACTATCAAGCCACCCAGCCCCCTGCCCAATCGTAAACTCTTTTAATTGCTCAATATTATCCACTGCCTGAAGCGCTTGCTGAGATTGAGCAGAAACAAAAAATACACGATAACCCACGATGCCCAAATCAACGGGGAAATCTGCATAACTATATTGCTTAAGATTTTCAGTTGAGACCGACAACTTAGTAAAAAAATTACTAAACAAATTCCCCTCAACGGACTTCAAGGCTCGACTAGAATTCATTCGAGGCACGAGATCTAGTTTATAGCTGCCATGAGAACTCACCGTTTTCTCTAAAGCAAGCCGAAACAAGGCGATACTATATTCACTACGCGTATCATTCACATGCTCTTTTCCCCGATAAGTAAAGGTTGTGAGCGCAAAAGAAGGTAATGATAATATCAGTAAACAAAGGCCAACTAGGCCATTGCGCAAAAAATAGCCCACGCATACTCCTCAATACATATTAACTATGCTTAAGTGTAATGTTTCACTCAGCGTTATCTTTTATCTCTATCGCAAGTTATAAAATTTCTGGGAGCAATAAATTGTATAAATCAATTAGGGTTGATAAATATACTGTTGATAACTGTTATCAATCCCTTGTAAAAATGGATTTTCAATCTGAAAAATCTTTCTATTCTTCAATTCGACCAAGCGAATACTGTCTGCATAATACTGGTTCCAAAGCTTCATCAAAGAGCCATCATCATAAGCCATTAATAATCCTTGTTTGATTCTTTGAGTCGCTTCAACATTCGAATGATGGCTAAAGAAAAATCTTGGCAAGGGGTAATATAGGGCAAGCCGTTTATCAATCAATAAATCGCCTATCGACTGGTGTACCTGATACTCTGCATAGATCTCATTACTACCGCGAGAAAATAGATCGAAACGACCTTTAGCAACCATCTTAAATAAACTCTCATAGGGACTGCCCAGAATCACGCGAAAACCATTGTGTTTAAGAATTTCGCTATCCAGCCAACCAATACCTTGCCCAATCGTAAAAGACTTAAGCTGCTCTATATTTTCGACTTCATCCAATTTATCTTTTGCTTGCGGCGAAACAAAAAATATCCGATAGCCAACAACTCCTAAGTCCACAGGAAAGTCGACATAACTAAGTTGCTCTAAACGCTTCTTTGAGACCGACTGCTTGGTAAAAAAATTAGGCCAAGTATTCGCTAATGCAGCTTTTAATCCTCGAGATGTATTCATGTTAGGAATAATATTTAACTGATATTCACCATGTGTCGAGACGGTTTTATCTAATGCCAGACGAAACAGTGCAATATCGTACTCTGCGCGAATATCATTGGGGCTTTCCTTCCCACGGCAGGTGTAAATGGTGGTCGCTAAGCTAGAAAATGATAAGCCAACAAAGTACAGCGTAAGCACCACATACATAAGTAAAGATTTCACAGCGCCTCCTAGTGCCAGTGAAGCCATTCGCTTATTTGAGTATAAGTCAAAAATACAGATATTATTTTTGCCATATTCTCGCCTGATCGCGGTTCAAACAAAATCGCGCCAGCGCTAAGCTCTAGTGCGCTTTGACGGTCCATTTTTAATCTCGACCCGCACCTTGCCAATCAAAGTGAGAAGCAAATATGGCGCGCCTTTCTTACCGAAGAAAAAGAGTTTTTAGCCGTCTCGCCGCTCGTTCCTTTAAGCTTAGCCAGGCTTAGTCGGTAACTGACACATTGGAACGCTTCGCAACCCTCTTCACTAGATGGGTAGCAAAATGCTACTGAAGGATATCAAGAAGGCCTCAGCAGCTATCAAACCGCAAAGCTGTCGCTGAAATAAAACCTTACAAACTCATCAATTCATCACACCACATTACAAACGAATGTATCAGTAAAGTTTACAAAAAGTAACTCTATTATCAACAGAAATACCTAAGCGAATGATATTAAATGCATTACTACTTAGAGCGTTTTTACTTAAGAACTTGAAAATAATAAGACAGTAACGGAACTCTTCTTTGAGCATATTAAAAGAAATTAACAAGTGAATAAGAAAATTCTGGCCTTGACCGCTATTACAACGATTGTTATCCAAGCGAGTATGTTGACCAGTTTTGGCGGAGACGCTGGTTATGGCGAGCTTGCCATGCCTGCAACGATGATAGCTCGTCTAATCGACTCGACCTTCCCTTCGAGGTTAACTATTTTGGAAATCATGACCAAAGCTTCTTCGTTAATCATAATGGTAAGCTCACCTTCGAAAGCTCACTCGAAGGTTGTACGCCGCAACCCCTTCCGCTTGCGAACCAAGCGATGATTAGGCCATTTTGGGCCGACATAGACAACGTTGTGGCGATTGCGGCTCGGTCTATGTTGGTAGCCCATCCGATGGGTTGTGGCCGTGACCAGGGATAATGTTGGCTACGATGAAAATCATGACAATAAAACCAATAGCTTCCAAGCAGTGCTGATCGACCGATCTGATAAGGGTACAGGCAACTTTAATGTTGAATTTCGCTACGATCACCTAGACTGGACCACTAGTGATGCCTCTGATGGTAGCGGTGATTTTGGTGGAGCACCAGCGCAAGCAGGCGACGATGCAGGAGATGGCAAAAACTACTTTGCCTTATCGAGCTCATTCAGTGCCGAAATTGGTAATTTGGCCACCACTTCCAATACCGATGAAGACAGAGTGTGGCGCTTTGCGATTCGCGAGGGCGCGCTACCCGGAGCCACTCCCGAGAACCCAATTATGCCAGTGGTGGTTGACGGTGGTTGGTCATTTGACTTTAATGTTGGCGTCAATGAACCGATTTTTATCGTTCCAGATGTGGCGGTCGGTCATGACTATATTGTTGACCAAGGCCCTAATATGATGCAACGCTCTGGCCTTCTTAAAAGTTTAGCGAGGCCAGAAGTCTTCGATTTTAGCGCTGTCATCTAAATACCTAGTGCCGAGAGGTTCATCTTGCACTAAATCATATTTTAGAAGTGACCCCCTCCGCCGACCTCAGAGGTTTCAGCGGAGTTCCACAGACAAACCCGCCAAAATTCACTTTGCAGGTAACACTTGTCGGCTGACCAACTCGGCTCGGGATTGTGCATCCTGCTGTTCCTTACTGAATGATCACGCCTCAATTGTCGATACCATAAACCTACAAACCAAGCTCACTTAGCCCGAGATGCTCGTCTGGTCGACGCCCTAAGGGCCAGTGAAACTTTCGTTCCGTTTCATCAATGGCCAAATCATTAATACTGGCAATACGAAGTTGCATCAAACCATGCTCATCAAACTCCCAGTTCTCATTCCCGTAAGCCCGGTACCATTGGCCATCGGCAGCACACCATTCATAAGCAAAACGCACCGCAATTCGATGATCGCTATACGCCCATAGTTCTTTAATCAAACGATATTGCTGTTCTTTCTCCCACTTGCGCTGCAAAAATGCTTCTATCTGTTCTCGGCCCGTCACAAACTCAGCGCGATTACGCCATTGACAATCTTTAGTATAAGCCGAGGCCACCTTAACCGGATCTTGAGAATTCCAGCCATCTTCAGCCATCCGAACCTTTTGTGCTGCGCTCTGCGCGTCAAATGGTGGTAGTGGTAAACGTTGTTCAGTGCTCATTGTCATCCTTCAATATTAGAGATTCATTAGAGTAAAAAATAAATAGCCTGTTGGTGATTTTTCCCTTAGCAAAATTTAAGGCCACGCTTTGATAAGACAAGATCAAGAATAACAACATCAAGCGAACTCGATGGACCTTCTCTCGCAATTCAAAGTCGTACAATTTCAACATGCTTATTTCCCTTGCTGCACCTTTAAGCGCCAGCCAAAGTATACAGATCTGTCTACTTCGAAACTAGTCTAGGAGACAAATCTGTCTACGTCAACTAAATTTTCACGCCACCTAAATGAAAAGAGGTGCTCAAAATCAACTTGTCGAAATGAGAGACAGAACGGTATACTAAAGAAAAACAGGACTTACGATGGCGAGCAGCAAACGAGACCAGCTTATCGATACCGCACAACGACTATTTTACCAACATGGCTTTCGTGCCACTGGTATCGATGCGGTATTAGCTGAGTCGGGGGTCGCAAAAAAAACGCTATACAATCATTTTAAATCTAAAGAAGAGCTAATCATTGCCACCTTAACAAGGCGTGACCAGCAATTTATGGATTTACTACAAGCAGAAGTGAAACGCTTAACGAGCAAGCAAGATTGTGCTCCACAGTTGGCCCCTATCATGGCCTTTTTTGATGGTTTAAATCACTGGATTAATTCTGATAGTTTTTTTGGCTGCATGTTTATTAATGCCTCAGCTGAATATCCACGTCACAATGACCCGGTCCACATCACCTGCGCCACTCACAAAGAACAAGTTATAAACTTCATTGAAGATCTACTCAGCGATTTACAACTCAATCACTCAGCAGCCATCGCTCGCCAGCTCTCAATCCTTGTGGATGGGGCGATTGTTGGCGCGCACACTACTGGTGATTATCATTCGCCACTCGATGCCAAAGCCATTGCTCAAGTGATACTCACTGCTCACCTCCAGTTGGCATAAAAATGCACCTATCACAACACCGACCTGCAAGCCATTTAAAACAACAACCATAGCACTCGATAGCGCAGCGGATAAAATAATAACAAATCGCTTATTTATTCTATTAACCATTTGATAAATTGGTTAAAAATACTTATTTAAACAAGTTTAATCATTTTTATTACGACTAACTGATAAAAACGTTACTTACTTCCATTCAAACATTGTTAAAACTAGCTATAATTTACTTCATTAATACTAATTTGAGCTAAATTCAAAGGAATATGATGGTTGTCGATGATGTTTTATTTCAAAAAGTTAAAGACTTTAGCCCACAGCCTTGGTCAATTGACCTCGATAACCAACGATTAAACTGCTCTCGTCAACTCATGAGCGCTCTGGGTTACCCAAAGCAAAACATGCTCACTTTATCCCAACTTTATGCCGCCTTTGAAACTCAACAGTTACAGCTATTAAAACAACATATCGCTGAAGTTCGAGAAACCGGGATTGGACTGAACCAAACCACCGTCATCAATACATATAAACATCGTTATATCGCCGAAATAATGATTTGCGACATGCCTAAAAACGGAAGTATGGTGAAAGGAAGCATTCAATTTACGCAGTATTTTCTAACCAAACAGCAAGAACTTGAGTTTCTTAAAAAACTATTTTCTAAGTCTAGCGAAGCATTCATGATTGCCGATGCAAACCATAGTATCTTGATTGTGAACCAAGCGTTTTGTGATGTTACTGGCTACGCCGAACATGAGCTGCTTGGCAAGCCAGCATCGATACTCAAAAGTGGTCGCTACACGTTCTCCTTTTATGAAAAACTATGGCAATACGTCGATGAACATAAAATATGGTTTGGTGAACGATTAGCTAAAACCAAACAAGGTGAAATTTTTGCTCATGAGGGCAGAATACAACGCATCGACTTAGAAGACTCTTCCCATGTATATGTCTCGGCGAGCCACAAACTCGATGTATCAACACATATGTGGCAACACGATAATCTCGAAGAAGTCTCTAAGGTTCATATTCCCGATAAACAATCCTTTATTAGCCTACTAGACGAAAGCTTTAAACAGCTGAGTCATGACATGACCATAATTTGCATTACTTTCGACCTTCAAATGCTACAAACACTCAGTAAACTCACACAACACTGGTTGATATCTCAACGCTTTGCTCGCTTAACCTTTACTGGTCACTTAGGCTTAGTCAACGAAAGTATGTATGCAGCCTATTTTGTTGTAAGCAAGCAAGTCGAGCCGATTGACCAAACCCTAAAAAAAGTCATATTCGTCTTAGAAGGCAATGATGAAAGCAATAACATGGGTTTATCAGCCAACATTACCGCTGGAGTATCAGTACTCTATATCGATGCCAAAAGTCCAACTCAGTTACTCAGTCACTCGGTCCAAGCCTTAATCGCCAACAGCCGTCTGGCAAAGTCCTCACTGTATTATTTTGACCGACGCCTAACCAAACGTTTTGATCGGAAAAATACTTTAGCCACCTTGTTAAAGCAGGCCTTAGCAAAAAAAAATATTGCGGTTTACTATCAACCCATTGTCGATATATCTGAGCTTAAAATAGTCAAGTTTGAAGCGTTATTCCGGGCACAATTAGAAACAGACATAAACTATTCCACCCAAGAACTTATCGAAATTGCCGAAGAATTTAATTGGATAGACAAAATTGATGACTTAGTCACAACACAAGCCTTAAAAGTTTTGCCCTTGCTACAAAAACACTACGCGAACGACCAAATAGGCTTGTCGATCAATCGTTCGGTCAACAATGATCGCATTGCTCACTGCTGCTTAGAAGATACGCTTAAGATCTTAGAACAAAGTAAAGTTGATTTAAACCTAGTCACCCTCGAACTCACTGAATCCGCATATTTCGAAGATTCAAACTATCATGCTAAATGGATTAATAAACTAAAAGCTCATGGCGTTTCTATCGCTCTCGATGATTTTGGTACCGGCTTTTCTTCTCTCTCTTATTTACGTCAGCTTCCAGTAAGCATTGTAAAAATAGACCGCTCCTTTGTGTCTGGCCTTACCAAGCAATCCAATGAATATGAAATGATTAATATGTTGTGTAGGCTAACACATAAAATTGGCGGAAAAATTATTGCTGAAGGCGCTGAAACCGAACAAGAGCTTCACCTATTATCCAGCTTAGGGGTTGATATGATCCAAGGTTATATATTTGATAAACCAAAGAGCTTACAGGACATACTCAGTACCCCAACTCATGGAACTTTCCTACAGTTTCAGACGCTACTGTCTCGCGCTAATGCTGAGAATGCACAGGCAATCATGCGGCGTGACTTTCCCAAAATATCCACCGATGACAAACTAAAAAAAGCACTCGAGTCATTTACCAAACACAAGGTAAAGCAGCTCATCGTTATCGAACATAGTCAGTGTCGAGGGATATTACATATCTGTGATGTGAATGCTGCAATTAGCCCTTACCTCAATACCAAAGGAGAGCAACATAGAGATTTAGTCACACTCAATAAAAGAGTTCATCAAGTGATGAGTAAAAACTTTTTAGAAGTTTCGATGGATACCCCAGTTAAACATTTCTATCCTAAACTCATCGAGGATCCTGATATGGTGGTGGTGGTGGTCGGCTCTAGCGGTGTTTGCGTTGGCGTAATTGCACTTAAAGATATATTAATCCAACAAAGTGAAATACTTACATGCATCTAGACTTCAGACCTTATTCAAATATTGGCGTCCACTTTCATACAAATTAACGGATCAATCATCGATTCAATTGAATGGTTATTTTGCCGACAAAGCAACCCCTGCGCAAAACCATATCATTCAACATAGAGTTCAGACCGAGCCTGTAAATTAAATTGTGTAATTGCTTATAATTAGGCCTGAACAGGCTAAGGATAAGCAACATGGATAAGAAAGCTCTCGAAGCATTTGCTCGTGAAGCCGCTAAGTCAATCAAGACCCCTTCAGATCTAGATGACTTTCGTAAAATGTTAACCAAGGTGACTGTTGAGACAGCGTTAAATGCTGAGCTTGATGACCACCTCGGTTATCAGAAACACGCTGAAAAGCCCGATAAGAATAGTCGTAATGGTTATTCATCCAAGACCTTGATCACCGACGATGGTGAGATTGAACTGGATGTACCTCGAGACCGAGATGCCTCGTTTGAACCGAAGCTTGTTCGTAAGCATCAAACTCGATTTCAATCGATGGATGACAAGATATTAAGCCTTTACGCCAAAGGCATGACAACTCGTGAAATCGTCGCTACGTTCAAAGAAATGTACGATGCTGATGTCTCTGCAAGCCTCATATCTAAAGTTACCGACTCAGTTCTAGAGCAGGTTGTTGAATGGCAATCACGGCCACTGGATGTAGTCTATCCCATCGTCTACCTTGATTGCATCGTGGTGAAAATCCGCCAAAACAAACAGGTCGTCAATAAGGCGATTTACTTGGCTCTGGGCGTAAATATCGAAGGTCAGAAAGAACTTTTGGGGATGTGGATATCTGAAACGGAAGGTGCGAAGTTCTGGCTCAGCGTTCTCACTGAACTCCAGACTCGAGGTATCAACGACATTCTTATCGCTTGTGTTGATGGCTTGAAGGGCTTTCCAGATGCTATTAACGCCGTATTCCCAAAAACCCAAATACAGCTCTGTATCGTCCACATGGTGCGCAATTCAATGAAGTATGTCCCTTGGAAAGACTACAAGGCTGTAACGGCAGATCTCAAAGGTATTTACCAGTCGAATACCGAGGAAGAAGCGCTTCTGGCCCTCGAACAATTTGGTGACCAGTGGGATGATAAATACCCACAGATAAGCCGCTCTTGGACAGCGCATTGGGATAATTTAAATACATTGTTCAGCTACCCTCAGGACATTCGTAAAGCCATTTACACGACGAATGCGATAGAGTCCTTGAACAGTGTGATACGCAAAGCGACAAAGAAGCGTAAGCTATTCCCCACGGATGAATCAGCGAGGAAAGTTGTCTATCTTGCAATTATGGATGCATCGAAACGCTGGTCGATGCCAATAAGAAACTGGCGACAGGCTCTCAATCGCTTTATGATTATGTTTGAAGACCGACTTACTGATTACTTGTAACCCAAAGCAGTTACACAGAATTATTTACAGGGTCTTCAGACCTTCAAACAAGCAACTCACCAAACAATAGTTCTTCTTGATAAATAAGTGCTAGAAACCCGAACCTGTATTCTATACTCATGTAATGAAAACAGGATTGAAAATACCTCTTACCATTTTGCTGGTAAGTCTTTTACTCCCTATCGGGCAGGCCTACGCAGAGACAATAATTCAAGTAGGGGTGGTCGACCTCGACCTCGATAATAATAAAGAAGAGCCTCATCTACTTAATCTTAAGCAAGCCGCTAAGACCTTAAACGTACAACTAGAACTAATACAACTCCCCGATGCGCGCTCGCATCATCTGGCAGAAGAAGGTCAATTAGGAGGAGAAGCATTTCCCTACGACCTGCCGAACCGTCAAGCGAGCAGCATGATGAAAGTAAATGTGCCCATCGAAAAAACAGAGCTTTGGGTATGGGTTCACAAAAGTAACTCATGCCTTAGCGATCATCGTCGACTCAACCAACTGAAACCCGTTGGAGTCAATGGGATCCCCTACTTTGAACTGTTTTATCAGCTTTCCAATGTTGGTCATGCAAAAGTACAACATGCAGAGTCAATGCTAGAAATGTTGAACCGTCAACGAGCTGACTACTTTCCAGCATCGAAAAAAGCAGTAGCTTACTTGTTTAACGAAGTGCAACGCACCGATCTTAAAGCTTGTTTTGAACATCCCTATATAGAAATTCAAAGCTACTTCTATTTAAATAAACAATACCAACATCTAATTGAACCATTTGAGCAGCAACTACGAAAAGTCATTCAGCAACATACCGATGATGACACTTTGAAATAACGCCCCCGACCAAGAAATTAACTTGATTTAAGCGGACTAAACGAGCATTGAAATAGAAAAAACTTAATCATGAGACACTAACAGCCGCCTAGCCTAATTAACTAATTTTCTAAAGTTAGTAGTGCCGCAATTCAACTGCTGCTACTGTTATGCTTCAATGATGCAAAACCACAGCAGGAGGATAGGTTTGAGTCGCTCTTCTTTCCAACAATTTCACTGGCATTCGAAACAATTTGCCTTAGCCAGTAATGACATTCATGCTTTTTACCACTTACTCGCCGAACAGATGCAAGGTTTAGCCTTGACCAAAAAGACCCTGGGTCATATTGAAGGCTATCCGCTGGAATTATATCAATCTGCTAATCCTCAACCGAAACTGGCAAATGTTTTGATTAGCGCTGGTTTTCATGGCGAAGAAGCAGCCGGCCCTTGGGGAATGCTCAAGTTTTTATCCACACTTGAACCCAGTATCACTGAGCAACTCAACCTGAGCCTGTTGCCCTTGGTGAATCCCACCGGATTTAAAGCCGGTCATCGTTTTAATCAATTTGGCGAGAACCCTAACCGAGGTTTTCTTGTCGACAAAGGCCGTGCTAAACCAGCAGAAGATTGCTCGCGGGAAGGACAGCTATTAATCGCGCAACAAGCCCTGCTCAAAAACTTAAGCCAAGATGGGATCCTCACTTGTCACGAAGATGTATTACAACATAATTGTTATGTTTACTCTTTTGAGCCGGAGGCCGCAGCAGGTCCATTCAGCTATACCTTACGCGATAGCTTAGCTGAATATTTCCCAGTTGCCGCCGATGAAAGTATCGATGGTTGCAAGCTTGAAGATGGTTTGATCCATAATCATTACGACAGCTCGTTCGAATCCTGTTTAGTTAAGCTAGGAGCCAAACGCGGTGCTTGTAGTGAGACACCAGCCTTAGAAGATTTTGATCAGCGCATCAATGCGAACTGCGCAGTGATGCAGCAATTTGTTAGTGCATCGATCGAATATCACACCAAACAAGTCTGAATATTGCCAGACTGAGGGGGATGAATCGTCGAGGATAAGTGTGGACAATATACTGATGGTGGATGTCTGCCAACCAGCCCCATGAAAGTTCGTCATCGACATAGTTCATGGGGCGAACCCGACTGTAAAACTGCCAGTAACAACAGGATTGCGTCGGCACTTAGATGTCGTAGCTTAGACGCTTATTCTTGCCGACAAAAATTCATCCGGTTCGCTTCCTTAAGTCAGCACCTAGCACTCGCTTCGATGATAAGTACACGTTTATCTCGAACTAAAATAAACCACTAAAATAAACCACGAAAACGCAATAACCGCCACGCTTATTCAGGCTTATTATCAGACTCTGACTGCAAATCAAGATGCATTTCGATGACCCCTTCTTCTAATTCAAATTTAACTCGAAACCCTAGATGTTTAGCCAATCCAGCCATGCCTCGATTTTGCATCATCGTAATACCACTTAAGGTCTGAGTTCCCATACTTTGATAATAACGAATTAATTTTTGTAGCAATTGCTTACCAATTCCCTGCCCCTGTAAATCACTCCTAACCGCCATGGCAAATTCTGCTTCTAGGTTATCGGGATCAATAGAGGCTCGAACCACCCCTAAAATGGCTCGGTTATCACAGGCTTGTTCATCGACAGCAATAAAAGCCATTTCTCTGGCATAATCAATTTGAGTGAGCAAGGCCATTTCTTCGTGGGTCATTTGTCCACGAGCGCCAAAATAGCGTTTATAACGATCCTCTTCACTTAAAGAAGAGTCGAACGCTAAATGATTCGGCTCATCCTCAGGCAAAATAGGCCGCAGCAATACCCGAGTGCCACTCTTTATTTGGCAGTATTCTTCCAGCTCCTTAGGATAAGGACGAATCGCTAAACGTTGTACGCTCGGTTGCTCAGCATTCTGTAAGCGCATATTAACATCGAGTAAAATAATGCTATCTCCAGCAGCAAGAACCGGATTTAAATCTAAACGAGCAATTTCTGGACAATCGATGATCAAATTAGAGAGTCGAGTCAGCATGGTACATAAAGCCTCCATTTTCAGGCCATTGGGCAATTTTCGGTCTCGGATCTTTTGAGTCTTTAAGGCACTAATGACTAAGTAACGCGCCAAGCTCATATTTAATGGTGGCAGTGCTACGGCAGCATCTTTGGTTTCGTCCCATTCCGAGCCGCCTTCGCCTAAGAAAATCGCAGGGCCAAACACCGGATCGGTAATCACCGCAACTCTCAGTTCTTGAGCGCCTGCGGTCAGCGCCATTCGTTGCAAAATCATACCTTCCATTCTGGCGTCAGGAAAAGCCAGCTTCACTCGCGCCAACATCGATTCGGCTGCAATTGCCAACTCCTGTCGATTATTGATATTTAGGCTCACACCATGCACATCCGACTTATGTAGAATGTCCGGTGATTGTATTTTTAAGGCGACAGGGTAACCGATATCGTCAGCACACCGCACCGCTTCTTCAACGTTAGGCACCAACCAGGTATCAATGGTTTGCAAGCCATAAGCTTGTAGTAATTGCTTCGCATCATGAGTTTCCAAGACCATTTTCTGTTGCTCTAAGGCTTGATGCAGTACCGCTTTGGCAGAACCATCGGGATCGAAAATGGGATCGTCCATCGTACTTGGAGTTTCCGATAACAGCTTTTGATTGCGCCTAAATTCGACCATATGCATGAACGCCCCCACGGCACCCTCAGGTGTTCGATAACTTGGGATCCCAGCTTCGCTAAACGCTAAACGACCAGGATAAGCCGTTTTCTCCCCCATCCAATTGGTCAAAATATTAAGCCGTCGAGCGCGGCTATCTTGTTTAATTACCTCGATTAAAGCCGTAGCGGTGGCTTCCGCTCCCGCCAAGGCCGAGGGCGCATACATCAATAACAAAGCATCCGCTTCGCCACTACCAGCAACTATATCTAAGGCCTTCGCGTAACGACTCGGATCTGCATCACCAATAATATCTAAGGGATTTTGCCCAGACCAACCAACAGGTAACACCTTGGCCAAGTGAGCCAGAGTAGCGCTAGAAAACTGAGCGAGCTTTCCCCCCCGCTCCAATAGCGCATCAACCGCTAACACTGCAGGCCCACCACCATTACTAATGATCGCTAAACGTTCACCCTTTAAAGGATTGGCATAAGTTAATGTTTCAACAGCGGCGAACAATTCATGTAAGTCATTGACTCGTAACATCCCCGCGCGCTTAAACGCCGCATCATAAACCGCATCATTCCCCACGGGCCCGCCAGTGTGCAACGCCGCAGCCTGTGCCCCTAATCGACTACGACCAGACTTAATCACCAATATGGCCTTGTTACGCGACGCAGCACGTGCCGCCGACATAAAGCGCTGGGTATCCTTGACCGAATCAATATATAGCATGATCACTTGGGTTTTCGGATCTCGTGAAAGATAATCCAGTAATTCGCCAAAATCGATATCTAAGGCATCTCCCAGAGAGATAAACGATGAAAAGCCGATCCCTTTGTTATTCGCCCAGTCTAAGACCGTGGTACATACCGCAGCAGACTGTGAAACAAACGCAATTTTTCCAGATCGGCAGTAAGTGTGAGCGAAAGAAGCATTTAGCCCGATATTTGGTAACATAATACCAAGGCTATTTGGTCCTAATATTCGCATCCCATAGCGCTGGGCAAACATTCGTAACTGCTCAAGAACTTTTAACTCATTTTCGTCTTCAGCACTGTCCAAAACTCCTGCCGTAATAATTGCGGTTTTGCAGCCAAATTGGCCTAACTTTTCAATCTGCTCTGGAAGTCGCGCGGCATTCACACACAGAATGGCTAAATCGGGGCGTATAGGTAATTTCTCAATACTGGGATAAGCAAGCACCCCGAGCACCGCCTTATATTTTGGCGTCACTGGCATCACGGGTCCATTAAAGCCAGCGCTCATTAAATTTTTCATAACCACATTACCCGAGCGTAAACTTCGATTCGAGGCGCCAATAACCGCTATCGATTGAGGAGAAAACAGATCGTGGAGCTTTCGCTGACTCATTCTTTAATTCTCACATTAAATAATTTAACTAGGGCCTGTTGAACTAATACGATCAATATTAGCTCAAAATAAAACTACGTTAATCGTGTAGAAAGATATAAAACTTGGTTTAATAAGCCATTCCCTTGCAGACTTCCTTTAAAAGAGAAAATTCTAAAAAACCGTTGAGCGCGATTAGCGAAGAATCAATACCCCAGAATCATCCGGAAATCACCTCACCCATTGGCGTAATTAGAACTCTCTTTGTCGTTTGCCAAACTCAAGCCATCCACTAGCGCCATCCAACATTTATAGCTGAAAAATCGAGAAAATTTTAAATTTGCCACTGGCTCAATAGATGCCGCCTGATGAAAATCGAAGCCACCTTGCAACATAGCAACTACAATAAACACAAAACAACTTAAGTTTTTTTAAGTTGAGCTACTTTTTCAAACAAATAACTAGACAAAAAAGTGTTTTTTATTCATACCTAGGGCATGTTGATACAAAACAAACCCTGCAATTTTAAGGAAAAAAAGCATGGCCTTAAGTTCTATGAGAGCAATCGACCACATGACCAAAAATCCGGTAACAGTAAAACCGGCGACCTCACTTTTTGAAGCTATTGATATCATGTTAGCTGCTAAGGTATCGGGTGCAACTGTGCTCAACGAACAGCGTGAAGTCGTAGGGGTAATTTCTGAGATAGACTGTTTACAAGCCATCCTAAAAGGCACCTATCATGGAGAGATCGGTGGCATGGTAAAAGAATTTATGACCGAAGAAGTGGATAGCGTGAGCCCAGATATGGATATCCTCGCCGTTGCCGAAAAACTCATCAACGATAAGCGCCGCAGATTACCAGTCGTAAAAGACGGCAAATTTATTGGTCAGTATAGTATCCGCAGTATTCTGAATGCAGTAAAAGACTTTAATATAAGCTAGCAGCAATTCGCACTTATATACCAATAGGCAGCAAACCGTTGCCTATTGGTGACGTTTAAAGCAAGCTTCTAAGCAGTTTGGTTCACCACCATTTGCTCTTGTAAACCTTCAATCTCAGCAATGATGTTTAGAGTGTTTTCACTATCAGGGATCATCAAGTCAAGCTCTGCGGTAAATACGTTTTCTCCAGCATCTGGCACACTCATACGATGACACTCTAACTTATTGACGCTCACCCCATGCCCCATCAATAAACGGGTTATATCATTAATCAAACCAGGGCGGTCCTCCGCATCAATCACTAAGCTCACCGCATCAGCACGACTAAGGTGGGCAGCCTTACACTCACGAATACTTAATTGTACATCGGGCAGATCTTGAAGGGCTTGTTGCAAGGCTTGATTATTCTTTTGCGGTACTTGCACTTTAAAGATGCACGCAAGCTGGCCATCAAGGTTCACCACTCGACTACTCAACCAAGTTCCTTGGTAGGAGTGGGTCAAATCAGCCAAGTTATTGAGTGTGCCTGGTTTATCTTCACCAATAACAGAAACTAAAAATAGCGCGCTCATACGCCTACCCCTTTTGCTATAAACCTAATTTAAGTCTATACCAAATAGGGGCGAACAGTGTGACCAAAGCCATTTTTTGATGGTGTATCTAGTAAAAGCCTTCAAAAATACCAAATAAGGACAAAATACTTTATTTTTTAATTACTTTTATATTTCACTCACAGAAATAGTTTGTGCTGCTCAAGCACAAAGCGACTATTGTTGGTAGACGCCTACATTGCTAAAACCAGCATCTTGTAAGTACAAAGCTTGCAGTTTACTCATGACGCCACGATCGCAATACAGCAGGTAATGTTTGCTCTGATCTAAGTCGCCAAATTGAGTGGCCAGTCTAAAGAAGGGAAGATGAATCACCGCCACCTTATCCATGGTAAAAGGTTTGAGCTCTTGCTCCTCTGGTGAGCGAATATCTAATACAACCGCTTCTTTGTCATTTTCAAGTTCAACAATATCAACTTGGTGAATTTGCGCATCGGATTCTTTCACAATGTCTCGAATATCGGTGATCCGGCATGCTTCGACAACCTGCTCCAAAATGCCAAAATCGAACTTTTCTTCTTCTGCCAATAATTTTGACTCAACCGCCTTCACGGTCGGTTTATTCGAAATTACCCCACAATACTCTGGCATTGTTTCAGCAAAATCACCGGTGCCAATACGCTTGGCAATATCGATAATATCTTGTTTATCGGTTGCAATCAGTGGCCGCAGGATCAATGTTTCGGAAACTCGGTCAATCATGCCTAAATTCACTAAGGTTTGGCTGGAAACTTGGCCCACAGCTTCACCTGTCACCAAGGCAGGGATATCGAGTTGTTGAGCCACCTTGGAGGCTGCGCGTACCATCATCCGTTTCAGTACCACCCCCATTTGGCCGTTTTCAACTTTTTCCAAGATCTCATTCACCACCGGATCAAAATCAACGGCAACAAATTTAACCCGATGTGAAGAGCCAAAGCGTTTCCAAAGATGATGGGCAACTTGCTTCACGCCTAATTCGTGGGCCCGGCCTCCCAAATTAAAGAAACAATAATGAACCTTCGCCCCTCGCTTAATCAGCTGGTAGCTGGACACACCAGAATCAAAACCACCAGAAATTAAAGATAATACGCTTTCTTGAGTGGCAATTGGAAACCCACCCAAACCTTGATGTTTTGCCTGCACTAGGTAAACACAATCATCGGTTACTTCCAATTTCACGGTCACGTCTGGGTTTTTAAGCCGAACCCCATTACTCTCACAATGTTGATTTAAACCACCACCAACATAACGCTCCACTTCAATCGATGAGAAGTCTTGTTTGCCACTGCGCTTTACTCGCACGCAAAAGGTTTTATCTTTGAGCCGATCTTTCCACACGTCGTAAGTGAGTTCATACAAACTATGTAAATCGGTATAACTTTGCTGAGACACTTCTAAGAAATGGACAATACCGGGGGTCGACGACAGAGCTTCAATCAAGGCCTCTCGGTTTTGTTCGCTATCGTTACGAGAAGTAACAACCATCCGATCCCAATCTAAGCGCACCCGAATCGTTTCATCAATAGGACTGAGTACGTTACGAATATTACTTTGAAGGATCTTACTAAAGCGCTTGCGCACCGGCTTACTCTTCATAGCAATTTCAGGGAATAGTTTAACGATAAACTTCATAACTCAGGGCCTCGACAAATTTGGCCGCGAATTATAACGCGAGTTCAGCCAACGAGCCAATTTTGTTTAATGTAGACCCAAACTTAAACGCGCAGCCAAACAGGGAGATAACATGCAAACAAGAGATGACAAGAAAAAGCCCCCTTAACAGGGAAGACTTCGTTCACCAAGAACGACAGAAAATATGCTTGGAATTGAAAACAGACACTCGCCAAGCGGCAAACAAAACACGATTGCCGCGATTCGTTTCAAGACGAAATTAATCACGGCTATTTACCAAATACGCTATAAAAAGATTATTGCTCGGAGACCGCAATCTCACCCGATTGCGCCGCTTTCCCCTGCATAATACCTATTTCCACTCGACGATTACGTCGACGATTCTCTTCGGTGTTATTTTTAACCAAAGGTTTGGTATCGGCCATACCGCTAACAATCAGACGATTTTCGTCAAACCCTTTCACTTTAATCAATTCATGAGCCACCGAAACCGCTCGCTGGCTAGAGAGATCCCAGTTAGAACGATACAATTCCGACTCAGTTTGTTGATTATCCGTATGCCCAGAGACTGTGACAACCCCGGGGATATCTTTAATCACTTCCCCAACCCGCTGGATCACTGGACGGAACTTAGGTTGTAAGAATGCCGAACCCGAAGGAAAGGCTCCTTTTTCTCGGACCCGAATGATAATCTGTTGGCCCAGAGACTCAACTTCAATCGCCCCGTCTTCAATTTGATCGCGCAGTTGTTGAGCAATCCGCTTAGCCGTTTGATTCTGCTGACTCTGCTGCTGAGCCTGACTTTGTGCAGACTGCGCTTGAGTGGCCGTGGCCCGTCCACCGCTTTGTTCCCCAGTCTTATTTTGGCCCCCGGCATCGGCTTCTTCACCATCATGAAATTCAAGCTTTGCCTGAGTCATATCAATGGTTTGTTGCATAATGGTCTCAATCGGAGTTGGCTCTGGCCGACCAGGGCGAAACTCCTGAGCGATCACCGAAGTCCCTTTGGGAATATCCTTCACTTCAAGTAAGTTTTGTACCCCAAAGGCATATTTCATCGAGCCTGCAATCTGCTTGAACTTCATTACGTCCATTTCAGAGAATGCCAAAAGCAATACAAAGAAACACATTAATAAAGACATTAGATCAGCGAAGGTACCCATCCATGCAGGCAGACCAGGAGGAGGACATTTGCAAGGTTCTTCCATACTCAATCACCTATTCGTCAGTGGTACCCAAAGAACGCTTGCCTTCAGGAAGGTAATTTTTCAGAACACCTTCAATGACCCGCGGGTTTTGGCCATCTTGAATTCCCAAAACCGCATCCAAAATTAAACTACGATTGAGCTTTTCTTCACCCGCTCGTAAGCGCAACTTATCGGCAATCGGTATCGCGACCATGTTAGCTAAAACCGCACCATAAAGCGTGGTTAACAGCGCGACCGCCATCGAAGGTCCAATCGATTTTGGATCATCCATATTGGATAGCATCGCCACCAAACCAATCAGAGTACCAATCATCCCCATCGCTGGCCCTACATCGCCAATGGCCGTAAAAATCCCAGCACCAAACTCATGCCGTTCGGTGGTTAGCGCAATGTCTTTTTCCATGGTAGCGCGCACCACGTCCGCATCATGCCCATCAACTAACATATCGATGCCTTTTTGCATGAAGGGATTGGTAATTTCTGCTTCTTCTAAAGCTAGAAAACCACCTTTACGAGCTGCATCAGCCATCTCCACCGAGCGCTCAATTAAGTCATCAGGCTTATCGGTCTTAAACATAAAAGCCTTTACAGCTATTTTCACAGCCCCCAGAAACTGTCCTAAATTGTATTTCATCAATACAACAAACAAAGAGCCACAAAAAACAATTAATATCGAGGGGACATCGACAAAAATCCCAATCCCGCCCCCCATCACCATCGCCATTACAACGAACGCGAATGCACCAATAATCCCGATCAGCGTTGCTAAATCCACTACTTATTCCTTTTAACCGGTAGCCTGGAAACTCTAATTAAACTAATACTAGTCTACTCTCAAAACAGAATCGAAGGTATTTTTGTGTTCGTTTATCAATATCTTGAAAAAGTCTATCGTTCTTTATTTATCGACCGAAATTAAAATACTTGAATCACAAGTTTGACCTACCTAAACGCCTAGGGTAAGTTTGCGCCAGCAGAAGCATCATGGAGGCCTTAGCAATGGTTGCCAAAAAACCCGAAAAAATGAAGTTTGAAGAGACCTTAGACGAACTCGAAGATATTGTTCAACAACTAGAACAAGGTGAACTGAGCCTTGAAGATTCTCTCAAGCAATTTGAACGCGGCATTAGTCTAGCCAATGCAGGACAAAGTAAGTTGCAGCAGGCTCAACAACAGGTCGAGATTCTCCGCCAACAACACCATGGAGATAGCTTAGAGCCCTTAACACAGGAGCCCACTGAGTGAATCACAAATTGGCTCATGTTCTCGGCCACTATCAAACACAAATCAATACCTATTTAGAACAGGTATTACAGCAGCAGCCCGTCAGTGATCCCCGTTTATTAGCGGCGATGCAGCATGGTCTATTATTAGGTGGAAAAAGGATCCGTCCTCTATTGGTCTATTTAGTGGGCCAACTCAATCAAGCCCCAATGGCGGCATTGAATGCCGCGGCGGCCGCAGTTGAATGTATTCATGCCTATTCCTTAATTCATGACGACTTGCCAGCCATGGATGATGATGCATTACGTCGCGGCCAGCCGACCTGTCATATCAGCTTCGATGAAGCAACCGCCATCTTAGCTGGAGACGCCTTACAAAGCCTCGCGTTCAACTTACTCGCCGAAGCCCCCGTGAATGATGCGCAAAAAGTGGCGATGTTAAAAGTATTGAGCCAAGCGGCAGGTTACAATGGCATGTGTGGCGGACAAGCCTTAGATATTGCGGCGACCGACCAAACGGTTACGCTGGCACAGTTAGAAACCGTGCATAAACATAAGACTGGTGCATTGATTCAGGCAGCGGTCATGATGGGCGCAATTTGTGCCAATATCAGCCATGCTGAACAGCAAGCCTTGCTTCGGTACGCCGACGCGTTAGGCTTGGCATTTCAAGTCCGAGATGACATTTTAGATATTATTAGCGATACCGATACCCTAGGTAAACCACAGGGCTCAGACCAAGCTTTAAATAAAAGTACCTACCCCAGTTTATTGGGTATCGAGGGCGCTATCGCAAAAGCCGAAACTCTTGGTAAAGAAGCACTTCAAGCCTTAGAGACTTTGCCTTACAATGGCGAACAGCTCGCCCTTTTGGCGGATTATGTCGTGCATCGAGACAACTAGTCGCAGACGATAAAAAACGATAAGCATTTTATGACACTGAATATAAAAAATTACCCAACTTTAGCCTTAGCCGATTTGCCAGAACAATTACGTCAACTAGAGCTACAACAGCTTCCTCAGCTGTGTGATGAACTTCGCCAATATTTGCTTAACAGTGTCAGCCAATCGAGTGGCCATTTGGCCTCAGGACTCGGTGCAGTAGAACTCACCGTTGCGCTACATTATGTCTACAATACTCCCTTCGATAAACTGGTATGGGATGTCGGCCATCAGGCTTACCCGCATAAGATCCTCACTGGTCGCCGTGAGCAAATGTCGACCATTCGCCAATTCAAGGGACTACACCCTTTCCCTTGGCGCGAAGAAAGCGAATATGATGTGCTCAGCGTGGGGCATTCCAGCACTTCGATTGGTGCAGCCCTAGGCATCGCCATAGCGGCCGAGAAAGAACAATTAGACCGTAAAGTAGTCGCGGTCATTGGCGACGGCGCAATTACCGCCGGCATGGCCTTTGAAGCCCTCAACCACGCGGGAGCCGCTCACAATGACATGCTGGTGATCTTAAACGACAACGAGATGTCGATTTCTGAAAATGTCGGCGCATTAAACAATTCCTTAGCAAATATTTTATCCGGATCGCTGTATTCTTCACTTCGAGAAGGAGGGAAAAAAGTACTCAGCGGCATGCCACCCATTAAAGAGCTCGCCCGCCGCGCCGAAGAACACCTGAAAGGAATGGTTGTCCCAGGCACCTTATTCGAAGAATTTGGCTTTAACTACATCGGCCCTATCGATGGACACGACGTCAAAGGCTTGGTGAGAACCTTAAGCAATATGCGCGACCTTAAAGGTCCGCAGTTGCTACATATTATGACCAAAAAAGGCAAAGGCTACTTACCCGCAGAGCAGGATCCGATTGGTTATCACGGGGTTCCCAAATTTGACCCGAGCCAAGATAACCTACCTAAAAGCAAGGGCTCTGCCCCCACTTTTTCAAAGGTATTTGGCGACTGGTTATGCGACATGGCGGCAATAGACGATAAGCTGATGGGCATCACTCCTGCCATGCGAGAAGGCTCAGGTATGGTGCGCTTCTCCAAACAATTTCCCGAACAATACTTCGATGTTGCGATTGCAGAACAACACGCGGTAACCTTTGCAGCAGGTTTGGCAATTGCTGGCTACCAGCCTGTGGTCGCCATTTATAGTACCTTTTTACAACGTGCCTATGACCAAGTCATTCATGATGTAGCCATTCAAAACTTACCGGTATTATTTGCTATCGACCGCGCCGGAATTGTTGGTGCTGATGGCCCAACCCATCAAGGAGCCTTCGATCTGAGTTATCTCAGAGCCATTCCAAATTTAGTGATTATGGCTCCAGCCAATGAAAATGAATGCCGACAAATGCTTTATACTGGCTATCAACATCAAGGCCCGGCAGCGGTGCGCTATCCTCGAGGAGGGGCAGATAACAGCCCCATCAACCCAGAGATGCAGGCGCTAGAAATTGGCAAGGCGCGTAGCATCCGAAAAGGTCGCTCGATTGCGATACTGAACTTTGGCAGTTTATTAGCCAAAGCCCTGCCCGTTGCGGAAGCCTTAGACGCCAGTTTAATCGATATGCGTTTTATCAAACCTCTCGACCAAGATTGTATTCGTAGCCTCGTGGGTCAACACCAACTACTGGTCACCTTGGAAGAAAATGCGATTCAGGGCGGTGCCGGTTCAGCGGTCAACGAGTTTTTGTTCGCTGAGCAGCTCAACCAAGTGCAGGTGTTAAATATCGGTTTACCCGATCATTTCATCGAACAAGGCAGCCAAGCAGAAATCTATCAGCTGTTAAAACTAGACAGTGACGGGATCCGTCAACAAATTGAAGCTTTTAGCCTAAAATCTCAAGGCTTTAACTAAGCGCCTTACAAAGTCGACATCAGTGATTGAGTCACTCGCCCCAGCGCGTGTTGCTTAGTCACTTGATGATTGACGATTAATTAAACTGTTCTAGATGTTCAAATAAAGGAACTGGACTCGCAGGATTAATACTTTCAAAGTTAACCTGCTGATTTATTGCCCAAATAGTGCGTTGCCAATAAAGTGGCACAAACACCGCTTCTTGATAAAGTTGTCGCTCTAGAACTTGAACAATCTTCGCCCGTTTCACTTCATCCAACTCTTGTTCGCCAGCTAAGATAAGCTGTTCAACTTTATCACTTTGATAGCTGGCACATCGACTGGGCTCTGCATAGCTTTCAGGATCTTGCAAAAACATCGAGCGAGCGATGCTTAAAACATTTCCTGCATCACTCTGACGACGCGTTAAAATTACATCACTACTGCAGTGCTCAATACTTTGCTGATATTGCTGCTCATCCAGCCATTCCGGCTGCAAATTAATATTGACTCTATCCAGCATCGTCACTAACTGCTGAACCACCTTGGCGTTATCTTCAAAGATCCATTTTGGTACTGCCATACTCAATTGAAAACCTTTTGCATAGCCAGCTTGCTGCAATAATTGATGCGCCAGCTGCAAGTTATAACGTGGCACTAAATTCGAGTTATAACCCAGTTGCCCAGGAATACTGAGTTGAGTGGAAGCCACAGTATAAGGCCCAAGTACCTCCGCTAGATGAACATTATCAATGGCTAGATTAAGCGCTTGGCGCACCACCCGATTGGCCAAAGCGGGATGCCTTTGATTCAGTTCAATAGCCAGCCATTTCAATCCTTCGGTTTGGATCACCCGTAATTGCTTATCTTTATTTAGCATATCGACATAACTATCTGGCACATGATCAACTATATCAACATCACGAGAGAATAGACTCGCCATACGCATTGTTGCCTGCTTGATCGGCACCACTTTAACTTGAGTAATGTTGCCTCGATTCGCCCGCCAATAGTCAGAGTTAAGACTAAACTCCGTCACAATTCCTGGCACATAGCGACTTAACTTAAATGGTCCAGTGCCCGATACAATTGGTAACTGCTCTGATGATTCAGAACCTTCCTCTAAATGGGATAAATAGAACTGTTTATCCGCCGGAAAAATAAAACTAAGCCTTTGTATAAGTTCTGAAAATGGTCGATAGGTGCGAACTTCAAACTGTAATTGGTTAAGCGCAGTGATGCTCTTAATGGGGGCAAATAGTGCTTGTAGGTGGGGCAGATAACGTAATTGTTCAAAGGTCCATGCTACATCCTCTGCGCTTAAGCGGTTTCCAGAATGAAAATCCACATTTTCCCGTAACTGAAATTGGATCTGGGTTGGCGAAATAACTTTCCATTTAGTCACCAAACGCGGGGTTACTCGGCCCTGTTGATCGAGTAAAAAAAGTGGATCAAATAATAGATGATTCATGAAGTTACTATTGGCGTCAACTTCGTCCACGATAGCGCTTGGCCTTGTCTGAAACGCGGTCCCCCAAACTAATAATTTGGCTTCTACCTGAGTCAGCCCAATACAGCTTAACACTAGCATCAAGCCTAAATGCTTTAATCTTGCTTTGTAACGACTACGCAATCGGAGATCCTAATGGCTTTCTTAGCTTTCTGGCTAAGTTACACCGGATTAAGCAATAAAAAAAGCGGGACTCGCCCGCTTGTCATGGTTTTCAAATAACTTAGGCTATTCGCCCCTCTTCTCGAGCAAAACAAGCTACCTGAGCTAGACCATCAACAACCAACGACGGTTGCTCGGCGTAACAACGTTCCTTAGCATAACGACAACGCGCATGGAAAGCGCAGCCCACAGGCGGATTTAGCGGTGAGGGTAATTCCCCTTCCAGCTTTATCTTCTCTCGACGATGCGCCGGGTTTAGCCGCGGTGTACTCGACAACAAAGCCTGAGTATAGGGATGTTTGGGATTGGCAAACAACTCTTCACAACTAGCATATTCAACCGCTTTCCCAAGGTACATCACCATCACTTCATCAGCGATGTGTTCCACTACCGATAAGTCATGAGAAATAAAGATATAACTTAAGCCCATCTCCTCTTGCAGATCCATCATCAGATTAAGTACCTGTGCCTGTACCGACACATCTAAGGCAGAAACTGGCTCATCGGCAACCACCACCTTTGGATCGAGCATTAAACCACGAGCAATCGCGATACGTTGCCGTTGTCCACCCGAGAACATATGCGGGTAACGATCGTAATGCTCGGGACGTAAACCAACTTTAGCAAGCATTGCTTGTGCTTTTTGTTTACGTTCAGACTTGCTCATACTGCTATTAATCAATAACGGTTCTTCTAAGATCGTTCCAACCTTCTTACGCGGATTGAGCGAACCATAGGGATTCTGAAAGATGATTTGGATCTTCTGCCGTAGCGCCTTCGCTGCATCTTTACCTAAGCTTAAGATGTCTTTACCATCAAAACACAACTCACCAGCAGTGGGAGTTTCGATCATGGTCAATACTCGGGCTAAGGTCGACTTACCACAGCCCGACTCTCCCACCACCGCCAAGGTTTTCCCTTTCGCTAATTCAAAGCTTACACCATCGAGGGCTTTCACCGTCGCATCGGGCTTAAACATCCCTGCTTTCACGTGATAATGTTTTTTCACAGCATTCACTGACAACACTGGCTCCAATACTTCACGCTTAGTGTTCACAGTACTCAGTGCTGCGGCTTTCATAATACTGTCACTCATGCACTTGGTCTCCCAGCATCATCTAGGGGGGTGAAACAACGCACCTGACGCTCGCCATCGTGCTGCATCGTCGGTCGTTCATTGCGGCAACGATCGCTCGCATAGGCGCAGCGAGGATTGAGCAAACAGCCAACCGGACGATCAAAGGCACCGGGAACCACTCCGGGTAAGGCATCTAAACGCGCCTTACCAGCAGAGGACTCCGGCAACGAGCGAAGCAAGGCCTGCGTGTATGGGTGTTTAGGATTCGAAAAAATAGCATCGGCAGGACCAGTTTCGACCACTTGCCCTGCATACATCACAATCACCCGATGGGCTGATTCGGCGACTAAAGCAAGATCGTGAGTAATCAACACTAGGCCCATATTTTTTTGTTTCTGTAGATCTAATAACAGATCAACAATTTGCGCCTGAATTGTCACATCTAATGCGGTAGTGGGTTCATCGGCGATTAACAATTTGGGATCACAGGCAATCGCCATCGCAATCATCACTCGTTGGCTCATCCCACCAGAGAGTTGGTGAGGGTAAGTTTTTAAACGTGACTCGGGATCAGGGATCCCCACCTGCTCCAACAGTTCGATTACCCGCTGGCGACGCCACTTCTTATTACCACTTTGGTGAATTTTCAGCGCTTCGCTAATCTGGTATTCAACCGTATAACAAGGGTTGAGACTCGACATTGGCTCTTGAAAGATCATCGCGATCTCAGCCCCGGTAATCGCTCGGCGCTTATTTTCCGATATCGCTAATAAGTCTTGGTCTTCAAACTTCAAGGTATCAGCACTCACTTTTCCTGGGTAATCAATCAGCCCCATGATCGACAAGGAACTAACACTTTTACCGGAACCTGATTCCCCTACAATCCCAACAATTTCACCTTTTTCAACACTGTAACCCACTTGGTCGACCGCACGAAAGGGATTGGGGCCATCACCGAATTCAACAGTGAGGTTGTTCACTTCTAATAAAGACACGGATTTATCTCCTACTGCTTCAGTTTTGGATCGAGGGCATCACGTAAACCATCGCCCATCAGGTTAAAGGCTAACACCGTCAGTAAGATCACCAGTCCCGGGAAGGTCACCACCCACCAGGCCCGCTGCACAAACTGCAAGGCATCCGCCAACATGCTTCCCCACTCTGCCATCGGAGGCTGCGCCCCTAAACCAAGGAAGCCTAAAGCAGCCATGTCTAAAATAGCATTTGAAAAGCCCAACGTTGCTTGCACAATCAACGGTGCCAGGCAATTGGGCAGAATAGTGATAAACATTAAACGAAAAGAGCCTGCGCCCGCAACCCGCGAAGAAATCACATAATCTTTATTGATCTCAGCAATGGTTGAGGCGCGAGTCAAGCGAACATAGTGAGGCATCGAGACAATCGCGATGGCCATCGCCGCATTAAAAATGCTGGGACCTAAGATCGCCACAATCGCAATCGCTAACAATAAACTGGGCATGGCCAGCATGATGTCCACGGCCCGCATGATGATCGTTTCGACAACACCGCGATAGAAACCAGCAATTAAACCAAGTAGTACACCAAAGCCCAAAGAGAGCGTCACCACCAGACCACCAATAAATAACGACAACCGAGCACCGTGAATTAAACGCGATAAAATATCTCGTCCCAACGCATCGGTTCCTAACAGATAAGTGCTATTGCCGCCTTCTGCCCAAGATGGGGGTATTAATAAGGCATCCCGATATTGCTCGATAGGCGAATGGGGAGCAATCAGCGGCGCGAATATCGCAAGCAAGATCATCGAGACAATGAAAATCAAACCAATCACCGCACCGGTATTCTGGCTAAAATAGCTCCAAAATTCCTGTAAGGGGGTTTGTACTTTTGGCCCTGTCACTTCAGGGCGAACAGTTTGTTCAGACATTAACAGTACTCCGCTATTTGCCGTGACGGATCCGTGGGTTTACCACGCCGTAAAGAATGTCGACCAACAAGTTGACCAGAATAATGATCGTCGCCACGATTAGAATGCCCCCTTGAACGACAGGGTAATCACGTCGACCGATCGATTCGATGAGCCATTTTCCAATCCCCGGCCAAGCGAAAATAGTTTCGGTTAAAATCGCTCCTGAGAGTAAGATCCCCACCTGCAAGCCAATCACGGTAATCACCGGAATCAGTGCATTACGTAAAGCATGAACCACGATCACCCGCATCGGTGCCATTCCCTTGGAACGGGCGGTTCGAATATAGTCTTCACCTAATACTTCAAGCATTGACGAGCGAGTCATCCGGGCTATCACCGCCATCGGGATGGTGCCAAGTACAATACTAGGTAAAATTAAATGATGCACAGCAGAAGCAAAAGCCCCCTCTTCACCCGACAACAAGGTATCAATTAACATGAAACCGGTGACTTCATCAATCCAATAGGTCACGTCAAGCCTGCCGGAGACTGGGGTAATGCCGAGGTTAACCGAAAAAACCAGCATTAATAGTAAGGCCCACCAAAAAATCGGCATCGAATAACCGGTTAAGGAAAAGGTCATCACCGAGTGGTCAAATATCGACCCTCGTTTGACCGCCGCTATAATTCCGCAGGGCAGCCCCACAAAAATAGCGAACAAGGCTGCACAAGAAGCTAATTCCACAGTCGCTGGAAACAGCGTAAGAAATTCTTCGGTAACGGGTGTCTTGGTAATTAATGAACGGCCAAGGTCACCACTCGCAATGTTTTTTACATAATCAAAGTATTGGACCAACAAGGGTTGGTCTAAGCCTAATTCGGCACGCAAGGCTGCGTGACGCTCAGGTGACACGCCTCTTTCCCCTGCCATCACTTCGATAGGATCACCAGGTATCATCCGGATCAGCGTGAAAGTAAGAAGAGTAATGCCGATGAAAGTGGGAACCACCAACATCAATTTTTTTATAATAAATTGGAACATAACTACAGCTCTGTGTCTGAAGGAAGGAAAGGGGCTGAATCCAGCCCCTTCGATATGGCTATTTTAGTGACACGCCATAGAAGTAATGACCGCCAAGTGGGTCAACTTTAAAGCCTTGAACTTCTTTACGAATTGGCTTGTAAGCCACCGAGTGGGCGATGGTTAACCACGGCGCCTGCTCTTTGAAGATTTTCTGCGCTTGTTTGTAAAGTTTAGCACGATCCGCTTGAACCGATAGTTGCTTAGCTTTGTTGATTATATCGTCAAAGGGTTTGTAACACCACATGGCACGGTTACTACCGCCAACCGCATCACAGCTTAACAACACACCTAGGAAGTTATCTGGGTCACCATTATCGCCAGTCCAGCCTAGTAAGGCAGTATCATGCTCACCTTGCTTGGTACGCTTGAGGTATTCCCCCCACTCGTAACTAACAATGTCAGCCTTGACACCAATTTTCGCCCAGTCGGCTTGGATAATCTCAGCCATACGACGTGCATTAGGGTTATATGGACGCTGAACAGGCATCGCCCAAATATTAGTTTTTAGATTAGTAACACCTGCTTCCGCCAACAACGCTTTCGCCTTCACAGGATCATATGGATAATCAACGGTGTCTTCGTCATAAGACCACATTGTTGGTGGAATTGGGTTCTTCGCGATTTTACCGCTACCTTGGAAGACCGCATCGATAATCGCTTGTTTGTTCACTGCAAGACTTAGAGCCTGACGAACTTTCACATTATCAAACGGTGCTTTTTGAGTATTAAAGGCCAAGAAACCAATGTTCAAACCTTCCTGACTTAACAGATTAATATCCGGATCTTTCTTCATCTGCTCAACATCAGCAGGGTTAGGATAAGGCATCACATGACACTCACCCGCTTTTAGCTTAGCGTAACGCACTGAGGCATCAGGCGTAATGGAGAAGACTAAACGGTCGATAGCCGGTGCGCCGTTCCAGTATTCTTTATTACCAACGTAACGAATTAACGAGTCTTTTTGATACTGTACTTTTTGGAAAGGACCGGTGCCTACAGGGTCAAGATCCAGTTTTTCTGGCGTTCCCGCCTTCATCAGCGCATCGGCTTGCTCAGCTGAGAAAATTGACGCGAAATCCATCGCAAGGTTAGCGATGAATGGTGCTTCTGGTTTGCTTAGTACAAACTTCACGGTGTAATCATCTACTTTGACGATTTCTTTCACCAATTCTTCCATGCCCATACCGCTGTAATACTCATAAGAGCCACCGGAGACTTTATGGTAAGGATGATTTGGATCATCCTGACGCTCGAAGCTAAAGACCACATCATCAGCGTTAAAATCGCGAGTCGGCTTAAAACCTTTCTTCTGGGTATGGAATTTCACACCTTTGCGTAAATGAAAGGTGTATTCCAAACCATCTTCCGACACATCCCATGATTCAGCCAAAGCAGGGATCACATTGGTTGTACCGTTCTCAAACTCAACCAAACGGTTAAAAATGGTCTTAGACGACGCATCAAACGTAGTTCCTGCAGTATATAAACTGGGGTTAAACCCTTCTGGACTGCCTTCAGAACAGAAGACAAATGTTTGAGCTTGTACGCTCATAGCTACTGCGCCAGCAACTAATGCTAAAGACAGCTTCGCTAATCCTTTCTTCATTATGATTCTCCATGTGACATCATGTCATAGCAGTGACCTTTATGGTCACATTTCAGTGTGTTTGCGAATAGACCAATAATTTTAGTTTTTGTTAAACCTAATCCTTAGCTCACAAAAAAAATTCATTTTATGGTAAGGCTAAGCTTAAACAAGCCCGATCCGCTTTTTTGCCATATTAAACTAGTATTTTTATCTGCCGCTGTAAATAGCATATACAGGATTTTATATAGTAAAAGCTAAAACAAACAGATAAAGTGATTATAGATTCGATATATCATCATATTTATGCAATGCGGAATATAGTTATGCGGTTTTGATATAAAAATAAACTGAATATTGGTTTGGAAAAATTGAAATAAATATGAGATTTTACGAGTGACTTCGCGCCATAGTTATCGAACAACTAACTTCCAAAATAGAGTATATACTCAAATCTTAGGAAGAATGTAGATTTTATGCGCATGCTACTTTACTTGTCTGCTTCGGTTCAACAATCGCGATAGGTGGCACAAGAAGTATGGCTGAAAGCGTATTAAGCGAATACAGGGAGTATAAGTTGTAAACAAATGGCCGCAAAAATACCCGCTAACACATCATCAATCATGATCCCAAAGCCACCGTGTACCTTTTTATCAAGTAGTTTAATCGGCCAAGGTTTCCATATATCGAAGACTCGAAATAGCACAAACCCTAAACCCACCGCCAGCGGAGAAAGTGGTACTGCAGTCATGGTAATCCAGTAGCCGACAAACTCATCCCAAACAATAGCGCCATGATCATGCACGCCCATTGCTTGACTCGCCTTATTGCAACACCAAATACCAAAAATAAACGACAATAACAATACAGCCAAATATAGCCATAACGGTAATTGGGCTAGCAATAGGTAGAAAGGAATCGCCGCCAAGGTACCAAAAGTACCGGGTGCTTTGGGGGCAAGACCACTGCCTAAACCCACCGCACACAAATGTAAGGGGTGACGTAAATTTAATTTAGCAACAGGATTATCCATTAGTACGACTTATTTGTTTTCATGACTAAAATGATCCCAACCCAGCCCTTCCAAATGATAGGGTTGCTCTTGGTAGTGCAGTCTAATTTCACCTGTACCGGGAGCTAATTGGCCAATCACCGTGTAGGGAACACCACTATAGGCTAAAGCGGTTTCTAAGGAGCCCTTGTTAGATTCTGGCACGGTAAAGCATAACTCGTAGTCTTCTCCGCCAGTTAAAGCAAATTGTAAACCCCGATCGACCCCAACCGCTTCGCTAAGCGTTTCTGACATAGGGATATGCTCCAAATTCAAAGTCGCTGAACAGTGACTCTGTCTAAGAATATGTTGCAAGTCATTATATAAACCATCAGAAATATCGATCGCTGCGCTAGCTACATCACGTAAACCATAACCTGCTAATACCCGAGGAAGAGGATAATAATGTCGTTTTAAACTCAACTCTAATTGTTGAGGCGTCAAAGACAATTGCTGCTGTAAATGCGCTAATGCAAGGCCCGAGTCACCCAGACTCCCGGTAACATAAACTCGGTCTCCGGGCTTAGCACCACTGCGATATAAGGCTTTTCCGGCAGGAACAATACCATGAACAGTCACCGTAATACTTAATGGCCCCTTGGTCGTATCACCACCAATTAAACTGACATTAAAGTATTCGGCCAAGTCAAAGAATCCGCTGCAAAACTGCTCTAACCAAGTTTCATCTACACCCGGTAAAGTGATAGCCAGAGTCACCCAACGCGGTTCTGCTCCCATCGCTGCCATATCACTCAAATTCACAGCGAGAGCTTTATGGCCGAGAGCATGCGGAGGAATATCAGAGAAAAAATGTACGCCTTCAACCAAGGTATCGGTTGAGATTGCAATCTGACTGTTTTCTGCGGGTATCACCAGCGCCGCATCGTCGCCAACACCAAGCAATACATCTTGGCGCAACTTACTTTGCTGGAAATACTTTTCGATAATATCAAATTCACCAAGAGGTGACGAAGAACGCATAAAACTATGACTTAAATTGTTGTAAACGAAGTACTTTATCTAATACGCCATTCACAAATTTATGGCTATCTTCGGCAGCAAAAGACTTTGCGAGTTCAATCGCTTCATTGATGACCACTTTGGGTGGAACATCGGTTACCATCAACAACTCATAAACACCAATCAATAAAATTGCGTGTTCAACTAAATCTAACTCTTCTAACTTACGCGATAACGATGAACTCATCGCTGCATCCAGCTTATCACTATTGCCAACAACACCAGCAATTAAAGTAGAAAAATAAGGAACATCGGCTTTACTCATATCCTGTTCGGTTAAGAACTGATGTTCGATAGTAGCAACGCTGTCCTTGGTCACTTGCCATTGATAAATTGCCTGAGTAGCAAATTGCCTAGCTTTACGACGTGCAGCTGGTTTCACAGAGAGATCCTCAATTTAAACTTCTATCTGATTAACTAAGTTAATCATTTCTAAAGCGCTTAGGGCGGCTTCAGTACCTTTATTACCCATTTTAGTACCAGCGCGTTCAATCGCCTGTTCAATAGACTCGGTAGTTAACACTCCAAACGATACCGGAATATCAAACTCCAACATCACTTGAGCCAAGCCCTTATGACATTCATTAGACACCAGTTCAAAGTGGTAAGTACCGCCACGAATCACGGTACCTAAAGCAATAATTGCATCGTACTTTTTAGATGCGGCGATACGCTTGGCTGCTAAAGGAATTTCTACAGCGCCCGGGACGCGAACAACGGTAATATTATCGTCATTCAAACCACCTTGGCGGGTCAATGTGTCCACAGCCCCTGATAACAAATTCTCATTAATAAAGCTGTTAAAACGAGCAATAACAATCGCGACTTTAGCATTCGGAGCCGCTAAATTTGCCTCTATTACTTTCATAAATCTTTTGCCTTTTCTTTGAGTCCATCAAAAAAATCGCGCTATTCTAGCACAACAATAAGGATAGACTGGTAATTTAATTCATTTGCTCAAATTTGTGCGAGCTATTCTTGGTCGATATATTCAACCACCTCAAGGCCAAACCCAGAGAGGGCGTGATAACGCTTAGGTGAACTCAACAAGCGCATTTTACTTACCCCAAGATCAGCTAAAATCTGCGAACCAACGCCCACCATTCGCGAAGCACTTTGAGCTTCTTTTGGGGCTGGTGTTTCACCGATATCTTGCAAAGCAAAAGCTTTCACCTGTTCAAGCAAATTATCACCATTATCGTCGGTACTCAGTAATACTAATATCCCTTTCTCATCGGCGATTTTGGCTAAGGCTTTATCAAGTGGCCAACTCATTTTTCCGGCCCGGTCACTTGCCAGTAAGTCGCTGAAAGGATTATGTAAATGAACTCTCACTAGGCTTGCTTGCTCGGCTTGTACTTCACCCGCTTGCATCACAAAATGAACTTTGTTGTCGATGGTATCTCGGTAGCTAATCAATTTGAAATTACCGTAACGGGTTGGCATTTCACACTCAGCTACTCGCTCAATGGTGGTTTCATGATTGTTACGATATTCGATTAAGTCAGCAATTGTGCCTATTTTTAAACCATGTTGCTGGCAAAAAACTTCTAGATCTGGGCGACGCGCCATGCTGCCATCTTGATTCAAAACCTCAACAATCACTGCTGCTGGTTCTCGCCCGGCTAAACGCGCAAGATCAACCCCCGCTTCAGTATGCCCGGCACGGGTTAGCACCCCACCTTCTTGAGCCATTAAAGGAAAGATATGCCCAGGCATCACGATGTCCGCAGGCCCAGCATTTGCAGCCACGGCGGCTTGTACAGTGCGAGCACGATCGGCGGCTGAAATGCCGGTAGTTACACCTTCTGCCGCTTCAATAGAAACGGTAAAATTAGTTGAAAATTGTTCGGTGTTTACATCTACCATCAGTGGCAATTTGAGTTGCTGACAACGCTGTCTCGTCATGGGTAAACAAATTAGACCGCGACCATGGGTGGCCATGAAATTGATCGCTTCTGGGGTCACCATGTCTGCGGCCATAATAATATCGCCTTCGTTCTCACGATCTTCATCATCCATGAGCACCACCATTTTTCCATGGCGTAAATCTTCAATAATTTCTTCAATACTGCTTAATGACATAACAAACCTTCTAAACTTAATAAGGGGGCCTATTTAGCGTGCTAGCCTTTGGAGCACTAGGCACCGCTTTATTTCACAAAACCATGTTGCGCTAGAAATGCAGCATCGATCTTCGATGATGATTTATTCTCTTCTGCGTAACCAAATAATCGCTCCACATAGCGAGCGATGACATCGACTTCCAAGTTAATTTTTTGACCTACAGACCAATTTGCAATGGTTGTTTGTTCAGCTGTATGCGGAATGATAGTCAGGCGCAACTGTTGCTGATTGACCTCATTAACCGTGAGACTAATGCCATCGACAGTGACCGAACCCTTATGGGCAATATAACGCGCGAGATCCTTGGGGACTTGTAGCCAAATGTTCACCGCACGGGCACTAGGACTAATGCTAAGTACTTCGGCTAAACCATCCACATGTCCACTAACAATATGTCCCCCAAAGCGACTTGTGGCTAACATCGCCTTTTCCAAGTTCACTTTATCACCCTGCTTACAACCAGCTAAAGAAGTTAGACTCAAGGTTTCAGTTGAGACATCTGCACAAAAATATTGTCCGCCATACTCAACCACAGTTAAACAAATCCCGTTAACTGCAATACTATCCCCTAAACAAACATCTTCCATATTTAGCTTGGCGCAGGCAATTCTCAAACGTACATCACCCTGACGATGCTCCAAGCTCTTTATTTCACCGAGAGCTTCAATGATACCAGTAAACATTATTATTACGCTTCCTCATTCTGGGGAACCCAGATGGTTTTTGTGTCTGGACCAATACGACGAATATCTAGGCAACGCCAAGATTGAAGCTGCTTCATCTGTTGGTATCCGTTAAGAGCCACCAAACTTTGAGCATCCGCGCCCATCAGTAGCCCCGCCTGATAAACAATCAACTGGTCAACCAAATTTGCTTTGAGTAAAGCTGCCGCCAAACTGGCCCCAGCTTCGACCCACAAGTCATTAATCTCCGCGGAAGCTAAAGCTGCCATAAGGCGCTCTAACCAATGCTCACCCTTAGCAATTGTGAATTGTTTCGCCACATCAAGTTGGTTTTGCTCAGCAAACCCAGCCAAGCATAGCGATGATGGGTCCTTAAAAATATCCAGTGTTTTTGGCGCAGAGTTCAAGCGTTGCTGACGATCGATAATCACCCTAAGCGGCTGGCGTAAGGTCGATCGATCGAGCTGTTCAGCCAAGCTGCCCAGTTGATGATGACGTACATTTAAACTTGCGTTATCCCGAATGACAGTTGTTGCAGTGGATAATATAGCGTGACTAGCAGCCCGCTCTCGTTGCACATCACTGCGGGCATGAGTCGAGGTAATCCACTGACTTTCACCATTGGCTAATGCCGTTTTAGCATCGATAGAACCCGCTAGCTTTAAGCGTACAAAGGGTCGCTTTCGCTCAACTCGGCTCAAGAAGCCAGGATTTAACGCACGAGCCGCCGATTCCATTAAGCCAAGACGAACCTTAACGCCTGCCTGTTCGAGCATGGCAATTCCCTTGCCCGCCACTTGTGGGTTGGGATCAATCATAGCAATTACCACTTCCGTGATCCCTAGCTCGACGATCATGGCAGCACAAGAACCAGTTCGACCTACATGGCTACAAGGTTCTAAGGTGACATAACAACACGCGCCATCAAGGCTGAAACCGGCTTGTTTTGCATCCGTAACTGCGTTTACCTCAGCGTGTTCTTGACCCGCTTGTCGATGGTAACCTTCACCGATGATACGACCATCTTTAACAATGACACAACCAACGTTAGGATTTGGTGCCGTGGTATATCGGCCCAGCTTCGCTAAGGCTATCGCCCGAGCCATAAATTGACAATCAAGTGCAGAAAACATTCGCTACTTTTCCAACTTAGCAATCTCTTCGCTAAACTCTTTAATGTCTTCAAAAGAATGATAAACCGATGCAAACCGCACATAAGCGACTTTATCCAACATGATCAACTGCTCCATCACCACCTTACCAATCAGTTTGGTCTCGACTTCTCGCTCACCAGTGGCTCGAAGGTGAGACTTTATTTTGTTCACCGCTTGTTCAACCTGATCAACACTCACAGGACGCTTTTCTAGCGCGCGCATCATACCTGAGCGCATTTTCTCTTCATTAAAAGGTTCGCGAATACCGTTGCCTTTGATAACTCGGGGCATCACCAGTTCCGCGACTTCAAATGAGGTAAAACGCTCATGACACTCTAAACATTCTCGACGTCTGCGCACTTGGTGGCCATCAGCAACCAAACGAGAATCAATAACTTTAGTTTCATGAGCGGAACAAAATGGACAGTACATGCGCATAACCTTTAAAAAACCTGCCGTGATTTTATCCGGTTAGGCAACGAAGGTACAGGCTCGCTATAAGCTAAGTGAGGAATATTTTGCAGCTTAAAATCATTCGCACTGATGAATCACACCATACATAGTTTATCAGCTCGTTCCAAAATAGCGCTCATCTACAACAGTAAATACCTATATTTAGCCAAATAATAATGCTCACAACTCAACGATTCCAAGCACAGTATCAACTAACTAGATATATTTAGAATATGCTTACCGCTATTACGAGTATATTTGACTATAAGCTTTGCTCACTCCAGTTCGACCAAAAGTAATCCTCTTATCAAAAGAATCACCAAGGAGGAAGCCAACTTTATTGGAGCTGACTCTGATCGATACTCAAACAGTAGTTGCACACTAAATGGATGATTTACACACTCGTTTGGCAACACCATCACCTTGCTCAATGAATCGGCATTCACGCTCTCGCCCGCCCTGAGAAGGATAAAAATTACATGTTTATAAAGAGCAACAAACTCTGGTAGTAAGGCCATTGGGATAGCGTAGCTTTGCTCACGGCAAAATAATTACCCGGCTAAAAATATCACCGCATGATTAATTCTAAATACGAGGCATTGATACAATGAAGATGCATAGTTTAACCTACGAGACATAAACCTGTAAGGCTCGAACCCGAAGACTGAGAGTTAAAGAGTAGGATAGCGAACGCCGCCGTATGCAAGCAGCTCGACGAAAATAGCTAGACTGCACATATAAAAATGCACGATAGCGGTTTACCTTCGCTAATTAGCAAGCACTAACAACATAAAAGCCCCCCAAATAAACAACTGTAGGATCACCAAACGCTTTGCATTTTTTAAAGTGCTCATATCCATTACATTTCTCTCTCTTAGAATTGACCAACCACGGTAGTAATTTGACTGTTCCTTACTATTTGAGATAACAAGCAAAAATAGCACCAATAATAAAGTAGTATCATTACTGAACTCAACCCACTAGTAATAAATAAAACAATAGTAGTTATTGACAACAAAGTCTATTTTACACACCAATAAAAAAAGGAGGCTCAAAGCCTCCTTTTTTAACACTGTTAGTCCCTAACTATTTCACTGGCTACTTAACCATAGACAGGGAAACGTTGGCAAAGTTCTAACACTTGGCCTTTGACACGCTCAATAACAGTATCATCTTGTAAATTATCCAGTACATCACACATCCAGCCCGCAAGCTCTTTTGCAGCTGCGACATCAATACCGCGACGAGTAATTGCTGGAGTACCAATACGTAAACCACTGGTCACAAAAGGTGAACGAGGATCATTTGGCACCGAGTTTTTGTTCACCGTAATATTGGCGCGACCCAGAGCTGCGTCAGCATCTTTGCCCGTAATATCTTTGTCGATTAAATCGACCAAGAACAAATGGTTTTCAGTACCATTTGACACGATTTTATAACCACGCTCTTGCATCACCGCAACCATCGCTTTAGCGTTATCTAAGACGCGCTGTTGGTATTGCTTGAACTCTGGCTCCATCGCTTCTTTAAAAGCGACCGCTTTAGCAGCGATCACATGCATCAAAGGACCACCTTGACCACCGGGGAATACCGCTGAATTTAGCTTTTTCTCAATGGCTTCGTTAGCACGAGCCAAAATCAAACCACCGCGTGGACCCGCTAAAGTTTTATGCGTTGTGGTTGTCACCACATCAGCAATTGGCACTGGGTTTGGATATAAACCTGCAGCGACCAAACCAGCAATGTGGGCCATATCTACAAATAGGTAAGCACCGACTTGATCCGCGATATCACGGAAGCGTTGCCAATCAACGACCCCTGAATATGCAGAGAAACCAGCTATAATCATTTTAGGTTTATGTTGTTTTGCTAAGCGCTCAACTTCTTCATAATCTAACTCACCAGTTTCTGGATTAATGCCATACTGAACAGCATTATAGATTTTACCAGAGAAGCTAACGCTCGCACCGTGAGTTAAATGACCACCGTGCGCTAAGCTCATTCCTAAAACCGTATCACCCGCATTCAGTAAAGCCATAAAAACAGCTGAGTTTGCTTGTGAACCAGCGTGAGGTTGAACGTTAGCATAATCGGCACCAAACAATTTTTTTGCACGCTCAATCGCGAGCATTTCTGCTTGGTCAACATACTCACAACCACCATAGTAACGCTTACCAGGGTAACCTTCAGCGTACTTGTTAGTGAGGTAAGAGCCTTGTGCTTCCATTACACGTGGGCTGGCATAGTTCTCAGAAGCAATCAATTCGATATGCTCTTCTTGGCGAACTTCTTCTTTCGTAATGGCTTGCCATAGTTCGGCATCGTAATCGGCGATATTCATATCACGCTTTAACATCAGTATCTCCTGACTCTTATATAACATGTTGGTGGGTGATTTTGCGAAGGCGCATTCTAACCTGAGTCCCTTACAGATCACAGTAAAATTTTAGCTTATAAACGGTCACCACAAAGGAGCATTCAAGCCAATACTTCACTCATCTTCACCGAAGTATGATGAGATTTCTAGCGAGAATAAGCAATTTTTTACTCACTTGCTTTAAAGTTTATGAAATTTATTCACCTTTAAAAAACTTCTAACAAAAGCTAATTAGCTATACCCGCTCAGACTATTTAAGGACGATTAAGCATCTGTCATGATGGCATTTAAACAAAGCAGATGATGCAAATCATCGGCATTGTCGATCAATCTACGCACAACGGCAATCAGCCGAAACACGAGTAAACTGCAGTAGCAACCTTTTTACAAGGAACAGCGACCAAGGTTAACGCAAATGAAGCAAGCTACATATCTCCTAGCTCAATAAAAATACACTTAGCTCAACCAGCAAGGGGAACAAGCGGGCATTTCAGTGCCTGCAACTCAGTAGCAGAACGCTTGCGACTTAACTTTTACGCCAATAAACATTTTTCATCTTGCTAAGCACAACGCAGTGCGTGGCTTAGCGAATACTTGATGTCTATGCTTAGAAAGTTGATAAAGCTGCTTAAATAAAGTTGCCAATATTCACACAATCTGAACAATGCGTTTGTATTAACATATTTTTTGAAAGGTTCCACCAACATGTTAATAAGTTGTTACCGAAAGACTTAAATACCTGTATTACACACAATTTTCTTTTGCTTTTATCAACAAAGGCTTGCAGCTTGATATTATTGAGCCATAATCATAGCAGCGGCTCACTGCTCGCAGTGAATGGCTTTGCATAAACAAATCGACGATCTAATATCGATCGCTAGAATTGATAAAAAAGGACGGACTTACCATGAATAAGTTTTTAGTTGCAGGCGCTATTGCTTCTACTATTTTACTAGCGGGTTGTACTAACACCACAGCTCTAGAAAACAACGTACAATCTTTAAGCGACAAAGTAGACGCCTTGTCTAACGAAGTTGCAGCTCTTCGTACTGAGCAAAGCTCTTTAAGTGGCGACATCAAATCAGCTCAAATGAGTGCTGATCAAGCAAAAGCTGAAGCGATGCGTGCCAACGAACGTATTAATAACATCGCATCTTCTTACACTAAGTAAGTAACTGCTGATGTAGTCAAAGGTGATGCTTAGCATCACCTTTTTTTATCCGCGTTTTTCGCCGACCAACAGGGCAATCCCTTGCTGATTTTTCAGCGCTTGATTCACAATGGCACTATCCACGCCAGTTTGCGTCACAAACTTTATATCTTCGCGAGTCAGCTTCAAAGAAGTAGCTTGATGTACTTCTTCTATCGAACGATTTAAAGGTTGGTGTACTTCAAGTAAATATTCGCCATTGGGCTCAGCAGAGTGTTTGATAGATTGATCAATAATCCTGACTGGTGTGTTTAGCGCGACCTGCTTAAATAAATACTCGATATCCTTAGGAAATAAACGAATACAACCTGAGCTCACTCTTAAGCCCACACCAAACTCTTTGTTAGTTCCATGGATTAAATACTCGCCGCTTCCATAGGCAAGCCTTAATGCATATTCACCGAGAGGATTTTCGGGCCCAGCTGGCACCACTTTTGGCAAAATCACCCCTTTCGCTGCATATTCATTACGGATATTTTGGGTTGGAGTCCAGGTTGGTTTTTCACGTTTTTGGCTAACCACGGTTTTCATCTCCGGCGTTTCTCTGCCGATCCGACCGATACCAATAGGAAAAACATCTACTTTGCGCGAATCAGGATGAAAATAGTACAAACGTAATTCAGCCAAGTTAACCACCACCCCTTGATATTCTGCATTCGGTAACAGAATTTGGGTGGGGATCAACAACTTGGTACCCGGTTTGGGGAGAAAGGGATCCACCTTTTTATTGGCAGCCATCATCGCTAAAAAACCGACTTGATAATGTTCGGCAATCATCGCAACAGTTTCACCTTTTTGTACCGTATGCCACTGATTTCCGCCAATCAATCGGCTTCCTTCGTTTGGTAAGTCATAGGTGAGAGCAGCAGCAGAAAATGCTAAGCATAGAGCCAAGCAAGCAAACAGCATTCGTTTCATGAGTAACTTTAGTCTGATAAATGTATGACAAACATAACACTAAATACCGATAAATTGGAACACGCTTTAAATGAATAAAGAAAATGATAAAGCTCAGAACATCGTGAAGGATCCATCATGTCACTTCAAAAACTTAAACAATAAATTATTCTTCCCCTAGTATCCCTTAACGAAGCCAGTATCATAGCGTCCTATGGTATTGAAGCTGTTTATATCTTTACAAAACACAGCAAATTATTAAGACATCTTAAAGGAAAGGCGAATGGCCCAATTTATTTATACGATGAACCGTGTTGGTAAAATCGTTCCCCCTAAAAAGCATATCCTAAAAAATATTTCCTTAAGCTTTTTCCCAGGCGCAAAAATTGGCGTATTAGGTTTAAATGGCGCAGGTAAATCTACCTTGTTACGCATTATGGCTGGGGTCGACACTGAAATTGAAGGTGAAGCCCGTGCTAACCCTGGGACCAAAATTGGCTACCTTCCTCAAGAACCGCAAATGGATTTAAGCAAAACGGTTCGCGAAGTTGTAGAAGAAGCGGTTGCGGTGGTTAAAAACGCCCAAGTTAGACTCGATGAAGTGTACGCAGCTTACGCCGAACCCGACGCTGATTTTGATGCGCTCGCCCAAGAGCAAGGAGAATTGGAGGCTATCTTAGCCACTCATGATGCGCATAGCCTCGACAACCAATTAGAGCGTGCCGCCGACGCATTACGCCTCCCTGATTGGGACGCAAAAATAGCACAACTTTCCGGTGGTGAGCGACGTCGCGTCGCCTTATGTCGACTATTACTAGAAAAACCAGACATGCTGTTACTCGATGAACCAACCAACCACTTGGATGCTGAGTCCGTCGCATGGTTGGAGCGTTTCTTACATGACTATGAAGGCACCGTTGTTGCCGTAACCCACGATCGGTACTTCCTCGACAATGTCGCTGGCTGGATCCTTGAACTCGATCGCGGTGAAGGTATTCCTTGGGAAGGAAATTACTCTTCTTGGCTAGAACAAAAAGAAAACCGCTTAAGCCAAGAAGCATCTCAAGAAAAAGCACGTATGAAATCGATTCAGAAAGAGTTGGAATGGGTTCGCTCTAATGCTAAAGGTCGCCAAAGCAAGAGTAAGTCTCGTATGGCTCGTTTTGAAGAACTAAATAACCAAAGCTTCCAAAGTCGTAATGAAACCAATGAGCTATTCATCCCTGCCGCCCAGCGACTCGGCGACAAGGTGATTGATGTTACCAATCTCAGTAAGTCCTTCGATGGTCGAGTCCTGATTAACGACTTATCGTTTAGCATTCCAAAGGGAGCTATTGTTGGGATCATTGGACCGAATGGTGCAGGTAAGTCGACTCTGTTTAAAATGATTACCGGTGTTGAACAAGCAGATTCTGGGAATATCGAGGTGGGAGATACCGTACAAATTGCCAGTGTTGATCAGTTTCGTGATGACATGGACAATAAAGCAAGCGTTTGGCAAGAGGTCTCTGGAGGCTCCGATATTCTCAAGATCGGTAATATCGAAATCCCAAGCCGAGCCTATGTGGGACGTTTTAACTTCAAAGGCTCCGACCAGCAAAAACGGGTTGGAGAACTCTCTGGTGGTGAGCGCGGGCGTTTACATTTAGCCAAGTTATTACAAGCGGGTGGCAATGTATTGCTGCTCGATGAACCGACCAACGATTTAGACATTGAAACCCTACGTGCGCTGGAGAATGCACTGCTAGAGTTTGCCGGCTGTGCCATGGTAATTTCACATGACCGTTGGTTCCTAGACCGCATTGCTACCCATATTCTCGACTACCGAGATGAGGGACAGGTGAACTTCCATGCTGGTAACTTTACCGAGTATGAAGCGTGGCTCAAAGAAACCATTGGTGAAGCTGCGGCTCAACCGCACCGTATCAAGTACAAACGGATCAACTAGCAACCTCACCAAGCAAGTCATGCCGTTCATAGCTCTTGAACGGCATTTTTATTTCTAGGCCTGCTTCGTTTGGCCGAATCAAATTGTCGATTTACGCCAACCGATCCTTGGGCTGTGCTTATTGGGACTTGCTAAGCCTTTTCCCGTTTAATTTCGAAGAGTAAATGGCATAGCAAAACGGTTTTTCTTGTTATCAAAAACCCGTAGACAAGCGAAAAATCTACTTTTGCGAAGTAAAGCTGAAAAACTTACAGCGTCTTCAACAGACAGATCCCGCGCAACAGGCTGCATATTCGACAGCGCCAAGAATGTACTAAATAGTGCGATTAATGGCCCCACTCGCATGGCGAATATTCACTGTTACGGCAAAGGAGCAGCAATAAAAAATCCGAGAGGGTATTATCTCTCGGATTATGAGTATAAGACGCTCCCAGATGACTTTTGTTTATTAGGCTTTATTCTTTTCTAAATCGCTGAGCAATTGTTTTGCGTCTTCATATTCCGCAAAATTTTGCGCAATAGCCAAAGCCGCTTTCAATTCAATTTTGGCCTCTGTGACACGACCTAGCTTGGCTAAAACATAGGCAAGGTGATAACGAATCGTTGGATCCGAGGAATCGGTGGTATAAGCTTCCCGCAAATACAACAAGGCTTGGTCGAAGTGACTTCGCTGGGCTTCTATCCAACCAATTGTATCCAGCGTCGCTGAACTTTTACTACCTTGTTGAAGGCTAATTTCAATCAAAGCAAAAGCCTTATCTAAATCACTCTTCGCATAAATATTAGCCAAGTTATTAATTAAACTAGGCTCATCTTTTAGGCTTGGGAATTTACGCAAGGCTTCATAGTGCGATTGGGCCTTGGCATAATTTTTTTGCCGCATATAAGTATCGGCTAACAAGCGGCGATGCCAAGCCATTTGCGAACTATTATCAAGTAAACCTTCAAACTGTTCAGTGAACTCATCAACTGCTATATTTTGTTGCGCCAGTTGATATAGATGAATTGCAGCACCTCGATTAAATTTATTTAGAGTCAAGGCTTGGCTATAAGCTTTCTGGGCTGCCAAGGGATCATCTTTAGCGAGAAATATGCCACCTTGCAAAGCATATAATTCGCTGCTTTCACCAAATTGTTCTGTCAATTGGCTCACCACAACTTCAGCACTGGCGATGTTTGCTTGAGCCAAGTCGATTTGCCCTTGCATGAGCAAGGTTGACATATCTTCTGGGGCTAAAGCGCGGGCTTTTGCCAAGCTCGCTTTCGCCCCATCAAGATCCTTCGCTCTTACTTGCAAGCTTGCAAGCAACTTCAGTTTAGGGGCTTGTTCCTTCCATAAACTATCTAACAAACCTAAAGGGTAGGCTGTATCTTGATAGCGCTCTAATTGTATCAAGATCTCGGCATAACGAGTCAGGTAAGCCTCATTTAGAATATATTCTCTATTCAACTTTTCCACTAAAGTTAAGGCTAAAGGCCATTGTTGAGTTTGCATATAAATATCTAATTTCAACTCTTTCGCTACACGATTATCCGGCTCATATATCAATACTTTATCTAGCTGAGCTGTCGCATCAGCATAGGCTTGTTGTTGGAAGTAAATACGGGCGGCAACTAAGTGACTCGGTGAATGCTGAGGTTCAATTTTTAGAATTTGTTGAAAGATGGTCAAGGCTTGGTCAAGATCATTATTCGTTTGAAAAATCAGCGCCTTATTAAACATTGCACTGATATTCTCTGGACTTTTCGCTAATACTTTATTTAGATATTGAAGAGCTAAATCAGCTTGATTCATCTTAATATAATAGGCGGCAATCAAATTTTGGGCCTGAGTCGTTTTCACCTTACGTTTAATCAGGCTATCGATGCTTAGTTTCGCCGCATCTATATCATCAATTTCTAAAGCCAACTCTCCTTTGAGTTGCAACCATTTTAAAGGCGATTGATCATCACTATAAGGCAAAGACGTGAGCTGCAAAAATGCTTGTTGAGGCTCCCCACTCGCGCGTAATAACTCAGCTTCTAAAATACCAATATAATTAGATTTACTATGGTACGCCCGCATCTGTTCAAAAGCTTGTTGCGCCGCCCGAATTCGTCCGGATTCAATATACAAATAGACCAACTGTGCTGATAAACCCAGATCGGGAAGAATGTATTCGAAATTATCTTGTAGCAATAATTGCAACTTATAAGCCTGATCTGAGCGAAGGTAAACCTTGGCCAACATTCGAGTCGCCCCTAAGTCACTCGGTTTTGCCTTTAAATACTGACTCAAATACTGTTGCGCTTTTTCATCATTCTGGCGAATAAACTCCGATGCGCCTTGAATAAACAGCAGCATACTGGGGTCAGTTAACTCACTCCCTTCCGCTGCAGAAATTTTCTGGGATAACTCGGCCAGGCTTTGCTCTGCAAGCTCAAATTCGTCTTGCTTCGCGAGTAAGGTCGCATTGATCAGAATGGCAGTCGGATCATTGGGGGTTTGTTTTTGAATACGCTGTAGGTAATGCTTAGCTTGCTCAAGACGATTCAACTTAAGATTGGTCATCACCAAACTACGCAATATCTTAGGATCCTCTGGATCAATGGAAATAGCATGTTCATAACTCACCAAAGCTTGCTCGAGCATGCCTTGAGCCGCGACCAGATCACCCTTCAACTTCCAGGTTCGTTCATTATTATTGTTAATTGCTAAGGAGTGAGTGACTAATTTATCCGCTAAAAGGTATTCCTTTTGAGCTAAATAAAGGGTTGCCAGCGTATTGATTGCACTCGATTGATTCGGCGCTAACTGCAGTGCTTGTTCAAATTCTAACTTCGCGAGCTCAACTTGTGATTTGCGTAAATAGATGCGTCCACGTAATAGCTTCCATTCAAATTGACTATTTTTTGAAAACTCAGCAGAACGTTGCTCTAGCGCCAACACAGCGTCAATTTTCCCTTGCAGCAATAGCACGTTACCGAGCAAGGGGAGAACCAGATTAATATCCGCACCTAGAGATAAAGCTTCTTCTAACTGCTCCTCTGCTGCAGCTAAGTTATTTGCATTAAAATACACTTTAGCTAATAACAATTTAGAAGAGAGATGTTGTGGATTTGCTTTTAAGGCATTTTTCAAATGAATGAAGGCTTCATTCTCGTCACCTAATTGATAAGCCTTAACTGCCAGTTCATAGTTATTGGTTTGTTCATCGGCAAAGGTAACGTTTCCCATTAACAGCAGCGTGAGAGCAATAATCGTTTTATTCATTCTTAACATGCATTTCCTTTACTTCGCGTGAACAATCAATTGATTCAACAAGCAGTATCTAATGAACAAGCAGCAAAAAAAAGACAAAAAAATACGAAATACAGCGTATTTCGTATTTTTAAACTAAAAAGGAGTTCAGTTAAATTATGCTTGGCGCTTGTTCTTACGTAAAGCAAGTCCAAATAGACCCATGGCTAACAACATCACCGTGCCAGGTTCAGGAACACTGGTTGCTGGTTGTAAAGGATCTTCACCTGGAGTCGCCTTAGCCCCCGCTAATTTAAAGGCATCGTTGTTATCAGACCAACCGAAGCTTCCAAATATCGGATTGTATGCCCCAATCAACCAGTATTTAGAGCTAGCACTGGAGTCAATGGCCTGATAGGCAAATTCATCTGCATCCGCAACTTCCGCTTCGGTGGTCCAACCCAAGCCAGCCAAATCGTCCCAAGTTTGGCCATATAAAACTGGCGTATCACTACCGGAATAGGCGAGAACGCTAACATCGGCACTACTTGATGAACTATAACCGTAGTCTTCATAGGCCCAACCAAGCGTAAAACCAGACAGGTTAACTGACTGATCAAAGCTTAATAGCACCATGTCATGGTCATTACCAAAGCTGTCGATAGCATGGCTCGGTGACCCAGAGCGTTCGTCCTGATTTTTAGACATCAGGCCCCAATAATCGCTATAACTCAATCGAGTATTCGCTAAGGTTTCATCTTCGCGACGAGTCCCGGTATCGGACCAACCTTGAACACTCAAACCATCTAAATCTAGCGTATTGCCATAATTTGTTCCGGACAGAGTTCCATCATCGAAATCCCACACTTGCTCTGCAGCAACAGCCGACAAAGATAAAGCACAACTTGCTACTAACAAAATATGTTTAAACACAACGCCTCCCAACTAGCATCCTGCTATTAAAATTTAATCTTTTACTGCCTCATACAAAGCAAATTTCAAGCCAACTATAATTAATCTATTTAAACAATAACTTACAAACCAAACCTGATATTTTAAACGCTAAGTGTAAAAAAAGCTGACAAATGATTCCTTTGCTTTACATGCCGCAAAACTGAATGCAGCTGTAAACGCAGTGTAATTTTCAAGCGATTCTATCACAATAAAGTCAATCCACACTACCAATAGCGCTCTACGGTGATCTGTCCGGGCTTCCTGCGCAGGTTTTTAATCAAAGCTTTATGCTCTAGCTCTCGCTGTGCATCCGCGATCATCTCAGGATTTCCACAGATGATCACTTGCGAATTGTCTACCTTAAACTCTAAACCAACGGCGCGCTCCAGAGCCCCATTGGCGATCGCCAAAGGAATACGACTCTTGAGTGCATCAGGATAAACTTCGCGAGTCACCATTGCTTGAAAAATAAATTGCTCTGCATATTGAGCTTTATATTTATCAATCAACGGTTGATAGGCGATATCTTGAGCGTAACTGACGGCATAAACTAATACAATTTTTTCAAAGCGCTGCCATACCGCAGCAGTTTCTAACATTGAAAAATATGGACCAATCCCCGTCCCACTGCCGAGCAGCCATAGATGCTTCCCCTCAGGGACTTCATCTAAAACCATAAAGCCTGAGGCTCTGCTGGATACTTCGATACAATCGCCAAGCTGCAGGGAATGTAGATTGGGCGACAATAAACCTTGCTCAACTTTAATGGCTAAAACCTCTAAATAATCACTGTCAGGAGGATTCACCAAAGAATAAGCTCGAGCGATACGTTTTCCATCTCGCATTTCCGATAACTTAATGAACTGGCCGGCAGTGAATGGTTCAATATCGGCTTTTATCCGTAAGCTAAATAATTGTTCATTCCAATCAATACGTTGTATAACCAAACCTTTAGTCCACATCATGGTTCCCTCGTGACTAAATCAAAATATGCAACACTGTTATATTGCTCATAAAGCGCATAACTCTCAGCTCAGGAATAGCACCAAATTTGATTCAACAATGATTTATCGTCGCCGGCGTTGTTCGACAAAAATCAATTGACTGGTATCAAAACCATAGCTTTTGGCTTTCTTTAATAAATCAATTCGAAGCTGAGGGGAGATCTCGGGATTACGCGCCAAAATCCATAAATAATCTCGATTGGGTCCAGCAACCAACGCATATTGATAGTTTTTATCTAATACAAAAACCACATAGGCTCCGTAGAAAGGACCAAAGAAAGAGACTTTTAAATGCGCAACCTTTGGTGAATCGACAAACTTGGCGATGCCCTTCGCCTCAGACCAAGTTTGTTTTTGCTCAGAGAAGCCTTTGTTGAGCACTCTCACTCGGCCATCCCTAGCTAAACTGTAAGTCGCAGTCACTTGGCTTAAGCCTCGCTCAAAGGAATGATCGAGGCGCGCAATTTCGTACCAAGTCCCCAGATAACGAGACAAATCAAAGTTGTCTACAGGCTCTATACCCTCAGGCTTAGCAGTGCAAGCAGACATCAACAGCAGACTAAAGCAAACCAGTAACAAACGATTCATGAGCATGCTTCCAAATTAAAACCAAAGCGCCGCAATACAGCCCACTAAGGTCATCGCAAATAAAAACCACTTCAAAGTTGTGGGGGCAGCCTTAATGGCAAATTTAACCGCATAATGCGCGCCAATGATATAACCCACCGCTAATACGCTCCCTGGTAACCACAACACTTGGTCACGAACAATAAAGATCACCAAGGCAATGCTAGTAAATGCCAAAGTGCAAACTAACTTAAGTGCATTTGCTCTCACTAAATCGTAGCGTAGACTGCCAGCTAAGGCCGCGACCAATATGAAACCGACTCCCGCTTGAACAAAGCCCCCGTAAAAACCAGACAAGGCCAGACTCCATTTGGCGGCGGGCGTCTGCCTTACTTTTTTAGCTTGGGTTCCCGGTTCCGCAGCAACGACACTGGGTTTAATCAGTATCAGTCCAGCCATCGTCAACATCGCACCCAGCAACAAATATTTAATGATCCAGCTGGGAGCATAAGAAGCAGCAACGGCCCCAAATAATCCCCCCACCATGGTTGGCCACAAGATAGGAACCACATCTTCGATATCTAATTGACCATGTTTCTTGAAACCTAAGGCTCCCGTGAGACATTGTAAAAAAATACCAACACGGTTAGTGGCATTGGCGATTTCGGCGGGCATTCCCATGACCATTAAGGCTGGTAGCGTTAAATTTGAGCCGCCCCCCGCTAAAGTATTGATGACCCCTGCTACCAAGCCAACTCCCAACAGCAACAAACCATGCCAAATCGTAAAGTCGATCATTAAACGAAACTCCTCATCGATAAATTCACCTTAGCATTGCCTTAAACAATAATCATTAACATCTTGTATCCTTTAATCTTGCTCACACTAATTTTGTATCAACAGCAGTGCTCGGGCACAATGACAGCATGATGCTCGAAACGGAAAGTAACTAAAATGTACAATTACATCATTATCGGCGGCGGTATTGTTGGACTTTCTACCGCTTGGCAGCTTCAGCAACACCACCCGCAAGCCAAGATCCTGCTAATCGAAAAAGAAACTCAATTGGCGCAGCATCAAACGGGCCATAACAGCGGCGTGATCCATGCGGGTGTGTATTACCAACCGGGCAGCCTGAAAGCCAACTTTTGTAAACAAGGCCACCAGCAAACGCTCGCGTTTTGTAAGCAGCATCATATTCCGGTAGAACAATGTGGAAAACTGTTAGTTGCCAGTAATCCCCTAGAACTCAGTAGAATGCAGGCACTCGAACAACGCTGCCAAGCGAATGGCATTCAAGTTGAACGACTCGATGGCCAGCAGCTCAGGGAATTGGAACCGAACATTTGCGGCTTAGCCGCTCTCAAAGTAGCCGCCACAGGGATTGTCGATTACCAACAAATTTGCCTTAAAATAGCGCAACTATTTCAAGACTTAGGCGGTGAAATAAAGCTCGCTCAGCAAGTAATAAAATTAAACGAAGATCCCCACAGGATCCGCGTTACGACCCAACAAACGAGCATTGATACCCAGTATCTAGTCGTATGTGGTGGTTTAATGGCCGACCGCTTATGCCAAATGTTAGACATAGACATCGATTTTCAAATCATTCCCTATCGCGGTGAGTACTATCAATTGACTGCGCGCCATAATCAACTCATTAAACACCTGATCTACCCGATCCCCGATCCAGAACTTCCATTTTTGGGCGTACATCTGACCAAGATGATCAACGGTTCCATTACGGTGGGGCCTAATGCAGTTCAGGGTTGGTCTCGCGAAGGCTATCAAAAAGGCGCATTTAATCTTTGTGATATCAAGCAAATGCTAGCTTTCAGTGGGTTTTGGAAGGTCGCCAAACAACACTTTCGCAGTGGCTTGAGTGAAACCAAAGACTCATTCTTTAAATCTGGATATTTGCAGCGTGTACGTAAATACTGCCCGAGCCTACAGCGCCATGATCTTGGCCCCTACCCAGCCGGGATCCGCGCCCAAGCTGTACTTCGTGATGGCACCTTAGTACATGACTTTTTATTTGCCCAAAGCGCACGTAGCTTACATGTTTGTAATGCCCCCTCACCTGCGGCAACCTCAGCATTTCCAATTGGCGCGCACATCTGTGATAAATTAGCGGCATTGAGTCAGCCCTAATGAAAGAATAATCGACTAAACGCTGCATTATAAATTGGCGCAGTCGATCTCTAGGTAAAAGTTATATGCAAATCATCACTAAAGCTGTGCCAACCAATCTTATCTCTGGATTTTTAGGTGCAGGAAAAACCACCTTAATTAAACATCTGCTGGCCAACAAGCCTCCAGAGCAACGTTGGGCCGTTTTAAGCAATGAATTTGGCGAAATAGGTCTCGATGCCGACTTCATTTCCGCCGCAGACCCCGACTCAAAGGTATTCATCAAAGAAGTCCCCGGAGGATGCCTATGTTGCGCTGCAGGGGTGCCGTTTCAGGTGGCGCTGACACAACTATTACGAACGGCAAAACCAGACCGTTTATTAATCGAACCGACCGGCCTCGGCCATCCCAAACAAATTCGGCAACGCCTGCAAAGCTTAAGTGCTCAAGCACACTTACAGCTCGCGGCGACACTCACCTTAGTAGATGCTCGAGTAATTACCGACCCCCGCTATACCTCACACCCCAATTTTGCAGCACAGTTGGCAATTGCAGATCTGATCCTTGCCAGCAAAAGCGAAAGCTATCAATCGAAGGACCTAGAAGAACTGCAAGCTTTTCTTCGGCAGCTCGGGCTATCTGCCACCCCCTTACTCGCAATCCGTAGAGGAGAGTTAGCTCTAAACTATTTAGATGTAAACGGGTCTAAAGCAAAGGAACCAGAGCCATTCAGTCTAGGCTCAAATTCACTCGATGGGTCTCTACAAGAGCAAGCGCTCACAGCCGTAAACGATCAACAAGCCCCGCTAACTAAAGCTATCTGCAAGGTTCAGCACCTTGAAGGATATACCAGTATCGGCTGGCATTTGCCTGCACAATATCGTTTTGAAGCGCAACAACTAGCTGCATTTATTAACACATTAGAGTTACTTCGAGCCAAAGTCCTATGCCAATGTGACCAAGGAAGCTTGTTACTGAATCGCCTTGGACAACACACTCACATCGAATACTTACCTGCCAATACCATCAACAAACTAGAACTGATTGGTCAAGACCTGCCCCAACTCGAACAACTTAATCATCAGTTACTGGCCTGCTGTCTCAATCCCAGCCAAGACTTGCTTGCCCAACTCAAGAATAGGCTCTAGTCTTAGCAATCGAGTATTCACCTGATTCAATCTAAAAGGAAGTCTGCATGATCGAAGTTGGACAAAAGTTACCCGAAGCTAGCTTAAGCGAATTAACCGCCGACGGTATGAAAACCCATAAGCTGAATCAATTGTTTGCTGGCAAAAAAGTGGTCTTATTCGCGGTACCCGGTGCTTTTACGCCCACCTGCTCCGAAGCCCATCTACCAGGTTTTGTGATCTTAGCCGATCAAATCAAGGCTAAAGGTGTGGATATTATCGCCTGTGTCGCAGTGAATGACGCTTTTGTAATGCAAGCCTGGGGAACAGCGCAAAATGCTGAGCAAATAATGATGCTAGCCGACGGAGATGCGAGCTTCACCAAGGCGCTAGGTCTAGAAATGGACACCGCTAGTTTTGGCGGTATTCGTTCACAACGCTATGCCTTGATTATCGACGACTTAACGGTCACAACGGTGAATGTTGAACAAGCAAAAAGTTTTGAGCGAAGTAAAGCAGAAACCATTTTAGACTTGCTGTAAATCCTAATCACGCTCGCTAACAGCTTTCGAGTGAACTGTTAGCGACATTGAGGTCGCAACTTGAAACGTTTTCATCTGCTATTGTGCTGTTGCTTGATTTCTTTTCCCTGTTTTGCTTTTGGTCATTTGGGCCATCAGTTAGTGGCTTATATTGCCCAACAGAATTTAACGCCTACCGTCACTCAACGGGTGAGCGATATTCTCGATGGAAAGTCACTGGTCGACGTCGCAAGCTGGGCCGATAAAATTCGTGACCAAAAACAATGGCAACATACCGGACCTTGGCATTACCTGAATATAGACAAGGGGAAAACTCTTGCTCAACAACGGCGCTCAGCAAAAGGTGATGTGCTCAGCCAGCTCGAGTATTTCGAGCGACAACTCGCTCAAGCAGCGAGCCACAACAAACAACAGCAAGCCTTAAAGTTTTATGTACACCTACTCGCCGATCTTCACCAACCCTTACACCTTGGTTATGCCCAAGATCGCGGCGGAAATACCCGCAAAATTAGCTGGTACGGTAAACCCTCAAACCTCCATCGAGTCTGGGATAGTCAGCTATTAAATACCCGCGACGACTCCCCTGAGAACTATGCCAAGTGGCTCATCAAACACTATTCCAAACAAACTTTCGAGATTCATTTAAGTTATCCTCAGTGGATAGCCGAGACTCGTCAACTGGTGCCACAGGCCTATCAATTTTCTAGTCCTCGACTTGGCCAGTCATATGTTAATCGTCACCGGGCAAGCCTAGAATTACAAATCGTCAAAGCTGGCCTCCGGCTCGCAGCCAAACTGAATCAACAACTAGGATAGACAGACACGACCAAAGATCGAATTTTTTTCAGCGTAAAGTGATCGCCCCACGCTCACTTGCGTATTAAGAATGAAGACAACCAGGGGAAAGCATCATGAACCGATTCTCTAGCGACAAAATTTCCGTCGGCATCAGTAGCTGCTTATTAGGCCAAGAAGTTCGTTACGACGGCGGACATAAGCAATCACGCTTCTGTCGTGTCGAGTTGGCTGAGTTTTTTAGCTTCGAGCCCACCTGCCCAGAGATGGCGATTGGCATGGGTAGCCCTCGCAAAGCGATTCGCTTAGTTCAGGATGACCAGCGGATCAGTCTGCAGGCCAGTGATGGCAGCTTCGATGTCACTGAAAAAATGCATGATTATACCGAGCGTCGCTTGCCGCAACTCGGTCATCTTAGCGGTTATATCGTCTGCGCTAAATCACCAAGCTGTGGCATGGAACGAGTCAGTGTTTATCATCCGCAGAAGAACAACGCAACTAAAGATGGCAGCGGCCTATTCACCGCTAAATTAATGCAGGCCTATCCCTTGCTTCCTGTAGAAGAAGATGGCCGGCTGAATGACCCCTTACTTCGGGAAAACTTTATTAACCGAGTGTTTGCTTACCATGAGTGGAAAAGCTTGGCCGACGAGGGCCTGAGTGTCGCGAAAGTACAGCGCTTTCATGCAAAATTCAAGTACCTATTGATGGCCCACCACCCAGAAAAATATCGTCATTTGGGTCCCTTAGTCGCGAATTTAAACGGTAATCATGACCAGAGCGGTTTTAACGCCTACATCGCTCAGTTTATGGCAATTCTTAAACACAATTGCAGCCGTAAAAATCACTGTAATGTATTGCTGCACTTGCAAGGTTATTTCAAACGCGAATTAAATCCGGAACAAAGACAAGAGCTGAGTGAACGGATCCACCAGTACCGTGAAGGCTTACTTCCCTTACTGGTTCCGATTAGTTTAATTCAACACTACTTGCGCGAGCACCCTAATCACTATGTTGCGATGCAGGCTTACCTAAATCCGCATCCAAATCAGCTGAAGTTACGCTATAGCCTTTGAAAATAAGGCCCATCACAGCGCTTTATTTCACAAAAAAAAGCTTTAAGCCTTTCGGCTTAAAGCTTTTACTTAACACAGGAACAAGGATTAAAGAACAGGATTAAGGTCTTTCTATTTACTCAGCTAAAACGTTCACCTTAGGCGAGTATTTCGCTTGCCATTTAGGATAATTATTTTTAATTAATTTACCCGGTGACGTTACCAACCAACTATATTTCACCCGACGCTCGTAGCTTACTTTTTCGTAAGCATCCAAGTGATCGCCTTGGCGATTAGAGAATAGCGGTTGCAGAGTTTCGGTATTGATAAAACGTGGCCATACGGTGCTACCTTGTTTATCAATCACAATTCGGTTGCGACCAAATTCAAGAGTGTCGTCTTTGGTCTTCACTAATTTTTTATCTTTAATGCTCTGAGACTTCAAGAAAGCCACAGAACTATTAATCGCATCAACAACTTCTGATGATGGTTTATCAATGCTCATCAAAAATTTGATCACTTTCACGCTCTCATCACCACTAATTGATGCAAGCTCGTATGAGCGACCGCGTTCACAGGCAAGCGTATCCACATTATATTGGGCACACCATCCGGTCTTCACGCCATTCACGACCACTTGGTTATCGAGAATAAAGCGGATCCCTTTATTCATTGAGGCTTTCGCGCGGGTCGCTAGGTCATCAGAAACAAAAGCAAAATCTTTAGTTTTATTCGCCACTTCTTCTAAAATATTGAGCGTATTAGAAATAGCATTATCATTGAACGTCACATGACGATGATAGCCTCGAGTTTGTGGGAAGAATTGTGGCCAACCCCCGTTGTCATATTGCCCATTAATTAAATACTCAACCCCACGAATGATGCTTTCTTGTAAACGTTGATCTGAATGCTGTTGGTTAATCTTCGCCAACACTTCAATTTGCAAGTTCGTGGCATCGTTATCAATCGTAGATTTCTGACGATAAGTGGGAAAAGTATCACGATCATAAGCAACCGATAAATCATTAGAGCTACCAATCTTAAACCAGCCGCCATCTACATTTTGGTTAGCTAGCATAGCCTCTGCCACATTCTTCGCTTCTTTAGAGGCAAACCACTCTGGTTTTTGTTTGAGAATAGTCTTGGCCGAAATTTTGCCCTTATGCGCTTTAAAGATGGTACCGCTAGGGCGTAGTAGCGTTACTTCGGCAATGTGTCTAGATGAATTCCAAGTATATTTAGCGCCGAGTCCTTCAAATACAAAGCGAAATGGCACATACAAGGCCCCCTCTATGATCTGGGGTGCGGCTGGAGCCTTGACCGTTTTACCATTCACTACAGCATCAGCAGAATCAAGCACCATCGACACAACTTTTTTATTTAAACGATACTCAACCGTCTTACCATCAAAAGACATTTCACCGTTTAATTCATCAAAAATATCGTCTAACGGCGCTATCACCACCTTCTCTTTAGTCATCAGTGGTTTTAGATAATAAGCATCCAGTAGCTCATGATAACTCCCGTCGACTTTCATCATCGGCTCACTCATGATCAATGAAACCGTATGTAAGTCACTATTTTCCCAAGTCACGGCTTGTTCTGCATAAGCCGAACTTGCAGTGCAAGCGGCTGCCAGCATCAGGGCTAAATAAGTTTTTTTAACCAACTTCATTCTGCTTCTCCAAATACTTATGTTTAGTCGTCGACAAGCTTCTCTGCTTTACCACAGCCAATGAAATAATCGACAAATGCTCTGTACAAAATAAAACATCGCTAGCACTTTTACGGTTGGCCATTGAATGACCAATGACGACCCAGTTCAGCTAACTATATCGGTACAGCTTTAAGAAACGATGGTTGTATATTATTAAAAAGCAGTTTTAAAAAAGAAGATCGAAGTCTGGTTTTTCTATATATGATTTGAATTGATTCACAAAAACAAACTTCCGTAGCAAAAAATATCCTTTATTTTAATAAACTTACCCATCATTACTAACTCCCCCAAAAAAGTTGACTCACTCCAGGAACCACAAGCTGGCATAGGGCGGTCGTCATCGAGAACCGATCACTCTAATTAGATAAGCTCTTACTGAGATAAAGGCTTAATTCATATGATGGGCAAAGGTATGGAAACAGCGTTTTAACTCACCGAATGCCACGCCTAAGAGCAAACACTTTGGCTATCGCCTGTTTATAGGGACCACATACGCTAGATTAAGTAAAAATTAGCCCTTGTTGGTGCGACATTACGGGCTATTTGTTCGAGATATTTTTATTGCGCAGCGCTAACCACGCTTGCTCACTTGGCATCTCTTAAATTTGGGTACAGAATCCCCCCAAAAAAATCAGAATTCCAATCAGCTCTTGAGTCAACATAAACATAAGCTGCAACGTCTGCCTTGATCCGTGTGGAGAATAAACCAAGCAGCCCCCAAACGAACTTTAAATCCGATGAAGTATTTGGACCCGAGCTTCCACAACAACGACAAAAATCGCAGGTAACTCTCCAGACAAGATAAATGAGACTTCACTACACAAACAGCTTTCTTTCATTTCATCTCCATACCACATTCACGCTCCATCGCTCGAAGCGAAATGGTGCATCCTGCGGAATGTTTTAACATCATCCTTTGTAACTGAAATGCCGACATAAACTTCGAATGGACTATCCAGCAAGGCTTCTGTCGTGAAATGCTTGATAAAATAAATGAACTTTGTGTTCTAGCTCGATGGGAAATCAAGTGAGCATCGATAGCGCTCTCTCATTTCGACACTGATAGGATCCCATTTCAAATTCGCGACAGATCCAAGGCCGGTTTTCATATATAGAACACAGTAAAGTCTCACGATCCAACGCTGAGCACCAGCCATCATCTAAACGTAGCATGCTTTCACCGCCCCATTCATCAACAACAATATGATGGTCGGGAACCCCTGTGTCGCTAATAATCATAACTTCTAATCGACAACAGCAAGCATGGCAATTAGAACAGCTGACTTCAGTTTCGGATAATATTTTAATATTAATCGCCACATATCTCATCTATTGGAACAGCAGGGGATTTTACCCTAAGAGACGGAAACTCGAAATCAATTTGGATGATTGACTTCGCCCCTCTATAGGGCCACCAGCAGCACACCTAAAATCAAGGCAACAAATCTCGGCAAGCAAATCACTCTCGCTCAAAGACTCGGGTTTCACCAATCGCCATATGGATAAACTGGCTATTATCATCCAATTGCGTTTGAGTCAGTTTATCCAGCAGTTCAGCAGGCTCCATCACTGGTTCGGCAGTCAATGGATAAGTCCCCCAATGCATGCCAATGGATAATTTTGAACGCACATCTTGATGCACTTTTATCGCCTCTGCCACATCAACATGTTGATCTTTCATAAAACCCCTAGGGGAATAGGCCCCAATAGGAATCAAGGCTACGTCAATTTCGCCTGCCCATTGGCCAATCTCTTTAAAATCATAAGGGTTATAACCGGTGTCACCAGCAAACCATAAACGTTTGCCGCCCAGTTCAATTAGCCAACTTGCCCAATGGGTTTTATTTCGATCAAATACCCCCCTTCCAGACCAATGCTGGCTCGGGGTTGCGGTAATACTCGCCGCACCAAAGGTTTGATGGTCCCACCAAGCAAGTTCATTGACTCGCTGAGCATCGATTCCTTGTTTTTCAAACCAGGGTTTTAGGCCTTCAGGCACAAAGTAATTGGTCCGATTCCCCAAATGTTTAATGGTATTTTCATCTAAGTGGTCATAGTGATTATGCGATATCAACACAAAATCAATATTGGGTAGATCTTCTAAATCGAAGGTAAGTGGGACAAGGCGCTTCGGTCCAGCAAAAGACATCGGTGAAACTCGTTCACTAAACACCGGGTCGGTCAAAAAATTCACTCCAGCAACTTGAATCAAAAAACTAGAGTGGCCTAACCAAGTAATTTTGGTCGCCTCATCAACACGATTAATTAATTGGCTATCGACAGACTGGCGCGGTATATCTGCTGCCTGGGCCGCTTGGTCGGCCCACTTGGGTTCACCAAAGTAGCGAACATAGAAGAACTTTAATGGGTTTTTTTCTATCGCTGGAATATGATTATTTTTGAATTGCTTACTCATGCTAACACTACACGCAATGAGCGCTACTGCACCAATTCCAACAAGCAAAGTTTGTACAACTGTCACTGCCACAAGATTCCCTATGTTCAAACACATGAATGGTCGATGACTCACTATCCCCCAAAAGATGAGTAATGACTATCACAAACCTTCATAAAAATAATGAGATAATCAACAGTTTAAAGATGGGCTTAGGCAAATACAAGGTTGGCAGCACCACGCTGTTTGAACAAACTAAGCTTATGTTTCATTTATGGTAAATGAAGCGAGCGATAAGCGACCAATATATTGCCAAACTTTGAGTGGCGTTAGTCCGCAATGAAAGCGTTGCTTATCGCCTAGCCGACTTCATCGACTGATCACTTTCACCCGGCCTTTTCCTTCGGCCTTGGCTTTATACAAAGCTTTATCTGCTTGTTTTAACAACCACGCTTCATTTAAGTCCGTATGCACCATACCACCGCAATCGGTAATCCCGATGGAGCAGGTTAAATCAGGTAGATTCTCCACTAACTCAAGGCTGTCGGCCCACTCAATTAATTGTGGTTTTAAATAATGGTGTAATTGTAAGTTATCTAATAAACGCTCTGCGCTTATCTTCGCTTGGCTGTGACTCACATTTGGGAATACCACCACAAACTCATCCCCGCCCCAACGCGCAACAATATCACTGGCTCGCATCGTTTGAATCAGTATCTCGGCAAACGCACAAAGTACGCGATCCCCCACATCGTGACCAAGCAAATCATTCACAAGTTTAAAGTTGTCTAAATCTATATAGGCTAAAGAGCAATAGTAACTGCCAGATTGCTGCGCACAAATGACTAACTCTTGTTCAAGGCGAGCCAATAGGGCTTGACGATTAAACAAGCCCGTTAAAGGATCGGTGGTCGACATTTTTAACAGATTTTCTCGATGCCTTAGCTGCTGTAATTGACTGCCAAGCTGTCGGCTCACCAATTGCAGGGTATCTTGATCCTGACGATCGAAGTAGCGATTACTATTGACGTTACACAAAGTCATTGCCGCATAAAGGTGCCCATCCACAAAAATAGGTAAACACACCAGCGAGTTATAGGTGGCACGCTTGCCATCTTCTCCCTTAGAGAAGAAACTATTTTCGACCCAAATGTTCTGGTGTTCTTTAATCTTATGAAGATATTGCTGTACCTGAGAGTCTGGCAAACTATGACCGACCTCGGTCCACGCCTGCCACTGGTCAACGTTTAGGTAATGGATCATGCCTCGCTGTACCGTGAAATTACCACAAACTAATTTCAAGCTTTCGTTGACTAGATCCTGACTATTGTCAAAGCGCTCTGGAAGAGATTGCATTCGACTAATCAATTGCATCTCTCGCAAACGCTGTTGCACTTGGCGTAACTGCATCCCTTGCTTCGCATTTCGCACCAAGTCTTCGAGATAAAGCTGTACCGGTAATAAACGGACCGCTTTAATCTGTCGAGAATAAAAGACGTTTCGCTGACTGATAACTTGCTGAATATCGATAAAAATTTGGGAAAAATGAGGTAAGTCTAATAACTCACACATCGCTAAGCTTTGGCTTAATAGCCGTTCACAGCCTAGCCAATCCCCCTGACGACTATACACTTCTAGCAATTCACAGCTACATTGCGGCAATAAACGAGTATCCATATCCACGACGTCCCCCAAAATGGCGGGGGCAGCTTCAAATACTTGCCGAGCTTCATCTAAGCGCTCATCTGCCACATATAAAGCGCCTTGTAGCAAGCTCATTAAAAACTCACCCGTGCTAGAGGGTTTAAACGGTAGCCCCTGCATCCGCTCTAGACATTGCTGAGCTCTTGCTAACTCACCTAACTTCGCATGACAAAAACCTTTCAGACTAAATACATCATAGAGGTTACGAAATGGGAAGTGAGTCATTTGCCTAATCCGACACACCCGAACCAACTGCTCAAGCACGTCACTGGCTTGCTGATAATCTCGAGTACAAAAATACAACCAAGCAAAATTGTAAAGAGTTGCCACCAGCTCTGAATAATCGCCACTATGGCGAATAATATTATAGGCGGCCAAATACTGTTGTTGCGCTTCGGGATACTTCTCAAGCAAGGTGTTAAAATAACCAGTCCCATTATACATTCGCACCCGTTCACTGGCCTCCCCCAATGCTTCCCGGATCCGAGAGCTAATCGCAAAACATCGAAAAGTCGCATGATAACGGCCCACATAGGAATAGATGATCCCCTTACTATGATAACTGGCGGCAATACCTTGATGATGGCCAATTTTACGCGCTAAATTAACCGCTTTCTGAGTAAACTCCAGTGCCAGCGTTGCCTCCAGCTCCTCATAAAAACGTAAATAGGTATAGTAATTACGTAGAGCATATAATCGGGAGCAGTTCATCTGATAACGATGCAATGTTTTATCAAGCAGCTCAAACTGCTTTAGCTGTACAGGTGTCGAAGACTTATCATGGGCGTAATAATTCACAAACCAAGATTGAGCCAATAGCCGCCCATGACCCGCCTGCTCTGCGACTTCGATAGCGGCTTCTGAATACTGCATTGCCTCTTCAAAACGCTGCTGTTGGACTAAACTTAGGCTCAGTAAGTTAAGCTGCTTTACCCTATCATCCGTGCGACAGGGAGACGCTTCAGAAACCGATACTAACTCTAATTCCGTCACCGCCTCATTCAATTCTCCCTGATAAAGTAAGGCTTCAGCAAGTTGTAACTGTAACTGTTCAACAGCCGGGCTTGCTACGTCCCCCGCATCGAGCAACACCCTTGCAGCAGCTTCAGCTTCTGGCCACGCCATACTCTGGATATTCTCTGCCACTAATTGCATCGAGACTTCACCCTGTTCCCGATAGTGCCAAATCGGCTTTAATAAGGCTTGACTCGGAGGAACCCGATACAACAAAGTCATATCATCCAACCAATCAAGAAAACCTTCCCATGCTTCGTCATCTTGGCGATGACTAAGTGCATACTGGGTATCCACCTCTATCATCACCATAATTGGATTTTTCAGTTGATGATTGACTAAGCCGATTAAAGTTTGAATCGCGGAAGCAGAAGCGAAATGCCAACCCGTCATCACCAAAATACAAGGTTCATCCAACAACAATTCGACTAAACGTAAAATAGCCTGCTGTAAAGCTCGCTGCTCAAAATACAAATCATCCATTAACAATAATTCAGTTCGAGGATTAATCTTTCCGGTTAATAGCCCACTTAAGCACTGCTGTAAGGGAACAAAATCAGTTGCAAGCTTCACTAAGGCTGCCACTGAATAATTAGATTGTGGCAACTGATGCATAAACAAGGCAAACAAGGCTCGGTAAGGAGAGTAAATACTTTGCTGATTCAGGCTAATCAGTTTCAACGATAACTGTTGTTGCTCGGCAAATGCAGAAGCCCAACGAGCAAGACTCTCTGCGTCGCTACTTTGATAAAAACTAAAACTCGCTTGACGGCACTGGGCTCTCTTCCATTCGGTCTCGATACGTTGTGAAAAATGATCGACTCGGGGCATGTTGTTTAATCGCCTCCTCAGGCTATTCAAGGTTGAAGATGATGATCCCTTCTGCTTGCATGTTTATCCACGGAAGTTTCGGTGCAGTGCGTGATATCTCAAGAACAAGCAATTCAACCAAACTTTACACTCAAAACGGCTTAAGCAATACCGCAGAGGTTAAGCTCAACTTCTATATTCTTTCGAACAAAATGAACCACGAAACATGAAGCGACCCTAGTCTTCTTCACATTTCATTCTCATGCGAATTGTAAAGTAATGACTAAAATAACTATATTGTCAGCGTCACATAAACTCGTTCAGCCGATTTATTTAAACGGTACGATTAAATAAATCTGGCGAAAATGATCTAAAAACTCCTTTTTTAAGATCCACTACAAATATCAAATAAAAATCATTCTTATTTGTATTCAATATTGATACTATTACGAACACTGAGTAATAGTCTGATTTCATGAATGAATTTTTCAATTGGATGACCTTCCCAAAATCAGCAACAAATTTTAAAACTAAACTTTATGCTACAAGGAGCGTTATGAATAACTCACTTCCCCCGATCCTCTCCCTCACTCAAAGTAAACTGGCATTGCTGGTCGCTGCTGTCTTACTTAATTCTCACAGCAGCATCGCGGCTGATGCCCCGCTTGATAACCCGGTGATGGTGGTGACCGCTTCGTCAACCGAACATACAGTACAAACTGCCCCCGCGTTCACCACCGTAATTACCGCTGAAGATATTAAAGCTTCACCGGTTAACGGTTTACCCGATATCTTGGAAAAATACGCAGGCATTATCAATAACAGCGATAGCAGTGGCCGCAATGCCATTTACATTCGGGGAATGGATCAAGGTTACACCCTTATTTTGGTCAATGGTAAGCGGGTATCCTCTTCTGCTTCACTATGGCGGGGCGGTGATTTTGATTACAGCTCAATCCCCTTAGATGCGATTGCTCAAGTAGAAATTGTTCGTGGCCCGATGTCTGCCCTATATGGCTCCGATGCCATTGGAGGCGTGATCAATATCATCACCAAGGCACCAGGTAAAGTTTGGGGAGGAAGCATTCGTCAAGATAATGTTGTGATGACATCCGGTGACGAAGGCGCTCAGAGCCGAACCAACCTGTACGCTTCAGGACAGCTCAATGATCGGCTCAGCTTATCAATTGCTGGTGAAATCTACGACCGAGATGCTTGGTACTTAGATGAAAATATGGGGACAGAAGCACCCGCCCTAGAAGCCAAAAATAGCCAAAATATTTACACCACTTTGTATTGGGATATCAATAGCCAACAACAAGCAGAATTTGATTTCAACTATAACCATGATGAGCGGCCCTATTCAAGCTATGGCGATATTAGCTCGCTTCGTGCTCAGGCGATTGATCGCATGACCTTTGGCGCAACACACCGCGGGCAATGGGCCTGGGGTAGTTCAACGCTCTACGCAAATTATGAAACCAGTACCATCGATGATTACAACAATCGCTACGACGCCCCGCAACAACGCCAAGTCAAAGAAAATAACTTGCTCATTAACGGCTCTATAAATACCGAGCTCGGATTCAACAACATCACTACAGGTGGAGAGTTACAACAGCAGCAAATCAAAGATCCAGTTGGTTACCAACCCAGCGGAGAAGCCAATACCACCATGTATGCAGTCTACCTGCAAGATGAGCTGAGCTTAGGTGATAAATTAACCCTAACTTTGGGCGGACGCTACGATGATCATGAAGTATTTGGTGGTCATTTTACACCTCGTTCCTACCTGGTTTATCAAGCAAGCAATGCCTTAACTCTAAAAGGTGGGGTAAGCAAGGCCTACAAAGCACCACAAACCTATCAAACCAATCCTGAATATCAGATTATTAGCTGTGGTGGTGGTTGTTCAATCTCAGGAGATCCTGACTTAGCAGCCGAAACCAGTGTCAACTATGAATTAGGTTTTGAGTATCTTCAAGCGTCTTGGGATGTCAGCGTGGCACTTTATCGCAGCGAAGTTGAAAACTTAATTGAAGCACAATATGCGGTCATCAATGGTACGCCAAGCAGATGGTGGGACAACGTTGGCGAAGCAACACTACAAGGTGTCGAACTGTCGGGTGCGGTAGATATCACCCAAGATATTAGTTTATTGGGTAACTACACTTATCTAGATGCTGAAGACAACGCAGGCAACCCATTAAGTAATCGCCCTGAACATGTGGCCAATGCCAATCTAAACTGGTGGGTGAGCGAACGACTCAATAGCATCGTTTCAGCGGTATACACCGGCAAACAATATAATTCGGGCTCCGAGCTGCCCGCTTACACCACCGTGGATTTAGGCCTTGCCTTCCAGGCAACCACTGCGCTAAACCTTAAAGCTGGTGTTAAAAATCTGTTTGATCTTCGTTTAGACGAAAAATCGCAAGACTTTAGCGGTCATGAGTTAGGGCGAAATGTCTACTTAAGTGCTAATTACGACTTCTAAATTAACGCACTTTTAGCCATACCAAAGTCAGTCAAAGGCTTCCTGAAAGCCTTGCTGGCTTTGGTATTCCTTGTCAATTTGGAGCCTTTATGCCTCTTTCTCGAAAAAAAACATCCCGAAAACTCGTGAAACAATTGCCCAGCTTATGTTGCTTATTAAGCTTAAAACTCGCCGCGGCCCCCCTTCCCATCGAGCAAACGATTTCCTTAGATGCACATCAATCCCATTCTTGGTCCATCGCACTTCAGTCTGGGGATTATCTCAGCGGTAAGTTTTCGGCCACCAATAAACTCGAACAAGCCACCCTAGATGACCCAAATGGCAAGCGGATAAAGCAATTATTACTCAGCCCGAGTCAAGGACAAAGTCTTCACTTAGTCGCCCAGCAAAGTGGCAATTATCAGTTAACACTCACCAATGCCGCAGTCCCGAATCAGCTGACCCTAAAATTACGTAAACCTGCTTTAGCGATGAAAACTGCTCAAACCACACTCGCCAGCCAAACCCTGCAAGAGCTGATCGATCAATATGTCAAAGCGGGCAATACCGAATTATTTTGGCAACAGATATCGCATATCGGCAGCCCACTCATCGAAGCCATTGCGCCCCATCGCATCGATGAGCCAAAGGGCAGTTCCTTAGTCACCTTCCTCTGGCGAGGTGCCAAACACAATGTCAAACTGCTCGGCGGACCCGGTCACGAACATCACACCTTCAAGCAAATTGAGGATAGCGACATTTGGTATTTAAGTCTAAGCTTGCCCAACAACAGTCTATTTTCCTATCAAATTGCCCCCGATGTCCCAACCCTTGCTGAAAGTGGCCGAGCACAACGCGTTGCGATTTTAAGTACTGCGCAACGGGACCCCTTCAATCCGAACACTTGGCATTTTTCTGAACGACAAGATAAATATACCAGTAAATCGATATTACGCCTGGCTGCGGCCCCCGCAGAGCCTTGGCTAACACCCGTAGCAACACATCAGGGAACGCTAAGCCAAAGCCAAATAAGCAGCAAAATATTAAACAATAGCCGCGATGTTTATCTATATCGCAGTGCCAATCCCGCTGCTGATTCTAGCCTGCCCTTAGTTATCTTTTTCGATGCCGAGAGTTATCTTCAGCAAGCGCAAACGCCACAACTGCTGGATAACTTAGTCAATGCTAAAAAAATACCGGCGCTGAACGCAGTATTTATCAGTAACCCCAGCGCCCAAAGCCGCGCAACAGAATTAGCCTGCAACCCTCAGTTTTCATCTTTTTTAGCAAAAGAATTACTGCCATGGCTCGCGCAGCAAAACATTACGGCACCTGCAAAACAAACCATTTTAGCAGGTTCTAGCTATGGAGGTTTAACAGCAGCATGCACAGCAACCCTATATCCCGAGTTATTTGGCGGCGTTCTAAGCTTGTCCGGTTCATTTTGGTGGGGGCCAAAGATGGACCCGAGTCGCCAGCATCAACCTGAATGGCTCACTCAACAGCTTGCGCTCAAACCAACCAGCACAGTACGCTGGTATCTTAGTGCTGGCTTGTTTGAAGAAACATGGATATTGCCCCCAAACCGACGTTTAAAAAGCCTGTTAGATGCCAAAGGGTATCAAAGTCAGCTCAGTGAAATAGCTGGCGGTCATGACATGTTGGCTTGGCGAACCCAATTACCGGAAGGACTTATATATTTACTCGACCCGCAACAACCGCAACGCTAAAAGCGGTATCGTTTGCTTTATCGGGCGACTCATCCCCCAAATAATAGGGAGGCTTAAAGCCTCCCTATTATTTTTGGCTTGAACAAGGGTCACTCAAGATGAGCCCCCCAATCAAACCGCTAACCAATAATAATTTGTCCCAGTACGTATCCCAAGCAGCTCGCACCAATCACGCCAATTAAGCCAACCGACATAAACGAGTGATTGAAATACCACTTGCCAATCTTAGTGGTTCCAGACGTATCAAAATTAACCGTTGCAATATCGGATGGATAATTTGGAATAAAGAAATAACCATATACCGCAGGCATTAAACCAATCAGTAATGCCGGTTCTAAGCCCAGACCCAAGCCAACTGGTAACATCATCCGCGCGGTAGCAGCTTGAGAATTCACCACCACAGACACAATAAAGAGCGCCAATGCAAAGGTCCATGGATAATTAGTCACCATCTCCACAATACCACTTCTAAATTGGGGCATGGCGTATTGGAAATAGGTATCCGACATCCAGGCAATCCCAAAAATAGCAATGGCTGCAACCATGCCCGATTTAAATACCACACCATTAGGAACATCACGTGGGTCAGTCTTGGTTGCGAGTAGAATCACCCCACCAAAAGCCAACATCATCATTTGAATAATCACCGACATTTTAATCGGCTTATCACCATCAACGATGGTGCGGATCTCTGGCACCATGGCGATAATCACAATCGTTACAATCGCAGCTAGAAATAACAGAACGGCATTTCTGGCTTTGCTCGGTAAGACCTCATCTAAAGAAGTCGCTGTGGTATTGAGTATTTTTTCACGCCATACCGGATCCTTTAAGCGCGCTTGGTATTCTTCATCCTGATCTAATTCTTTACCGCGTTTTAAGCTATATAAAGACATCAATAGTGTGCCAAACAAGGTTGCCGGTACGGTCACCATCAAGATAGATAGCAACGTAATATCGGCCCGAAGATCAGCTAGCTGAGCCAAATAATAAACCACTGCAGCAGAAATCGGCGATGCGGTAATCGCGATTTGCGAAGCCACCGATGAAGCCGCCATAGGTCGTTCAGGCCGGATCCCATTTTTTAAAGCCACATCACCAATAATCGGCATGATGGAATACACTGCGTGACCCGTGCCTAAAAGAAAAGTCATCGTATAAGTCACAAAAGGGGCAATAAGAGTCACCCGTTTAGGGTTCTTTCTTAACAATTTCTCGGCCACCTGCAACATATACTTTAAGCCGCCGGCAGCTTCCAAAATTGAAGCGCAGGTCACCACCGCCAAGATGATTAACATCACGGTGACTGGCGGTGAGGTTGGTGGCATCTTGAAGAAGAAGACTTCAATCGCCAAACCAATCCCCGAGACAACCCCTAATCCAATCCCACCGTAACGAGAGCCGGTATAGAGCATGAGCAACAGAAATAGAAACTCAAAATACAGCATCAATAGATCCCTTAAAATGATAGCGTTAGCGCTATTTTCCACTGAGTGTCGATGTGGTTATGCCAAATACTTCACACTCTACTAACACAAAATAAGCAGTGACAAATAGTCAGAGTCAGCTCACGCCACACGCCTAAAAAGTAAATAAACTAAACCTAAAATGTAAGTAGCAAGTTAGCTAAGTTGAACAGCTAAGTTAAATTAATAGCTTGCGCCACTCCCCTATTGAAGAGACAGCTTATGAGGGACCTTATCCAATAAAAAAGCTAGGCTTATTAGCCTAGCTTTTGATACCAACCAAGGCGTTTTACACGCTGGTATGAAGACAACTGACCGAGTGCTGGTCATTGCCAAGCAACTGCGGTTTAGTTTTCGCACACTGTTCCGTCGCAATAGGACAGCGAGTGCGGAAAACACAGCCCGAAGGAGGATGAATTGGCGAAGGTAGATCGCCTTCCAATAGTTGAATTGTTTTACTACGCTCCAACTTCGGATCCGGGATTGGTACTGCTGACATCAGGGCTTTGGTATAAGGATGACTTGGCTTATTAAACAAGGCATCGGAGGTGCCTAGTTCAACCGAATTACCTAAATACATTACCAAAACGCGGTCAGAAATATGTTTAACCACTGATAAGTCATGGGCAATAAAAATAAGGCTCAAGCCCATTTCCGCTTGTAACTCTTTCAGCAAGTTAACCACTTGCGCTTGAATAGAAACGTCCAGCGCCGACACTGGCTCATCACAAATAATCATCTTTGGTTCGAGGATCAGCGCGCGCGCAATTCCAATTCGTTGACATTGTCCGCCAGAAAATTCATGTGGATAACGGTTAATCACGTTAGGCAACAAGCCGACCTTCATCATCATTTTTTGAACCCGCTGCTTGACTTCTTGCTTGTTCAATTTGGGATAAAAGGTTTCTAATGGCTCGGCGATGATGTCGCCAATCGTCATCCGCGGGTTAAGCGAGGCCAATGGATCTTGGAAGATCATCTGAATTTCTTTGCGTTTCTCACGCAGCTCTTTATGTGGCAAGCGAGTTAAATCCTGGCCTAACCACACCACTTTGCCTGCTTCGGCCGGAACCAAACCAATCACCGCTCGAGCAAAAGTCGATTTACCACAGCCCGATTCTCCAACCACCCCTAAGGTTTCACCCTGATAGAGTTTTAATGACACACCATCAACCGCTTTCAAGGCAGCTGCGGGAGTCCAAGGCAATGCTTTTGCATCTTTAATGCGGAAGTATACTTTCAAGTCTACGACATCAAGCAACAAGTTTTTTTCACTCATGCGATTGTCCTCCCGATAAATGAAAATCGTTATGACAAGCACGCTGACGTTGTCCACCAAAATGAGTCAGGATCGGACTTTCATCTAAACAGCGTTGACTAACACGATGACAACGCTCTTGGAAAGGACAACCTTGCGGTAAGCGAAGTAAGTTAGGCGGATTCCCAGGAATGGTCGGTAAAATTTCGCCCTCTGTATCTAAACGAGGGATCGCTTTTAGCAGACCTTCGGTATAAGGGTGGCTTGGGCGATAAAATACTTCTTCTGCAGTGCCATATTCCATGGTACGACCGGCATACATCACCAGTACTTTCTCGCATAGACCAGCCACAACCCCTAAATCATGGGTAATCATAATAATGGCGGTATTAAATTCACTTTTCAGCTCATTCAGTAAGGTCATGATTTGCGCCTGCACTGTCACATCTAAGGCGGTGGTAGGTTCATCGGCAATCAATAACTGTGGTCGACAAAGTAGTGCCATTGCAATCATCACCCGTTGACGCATCCCACCAGAAAACTCATGGGGATACATCGCCATACGCTTTTCAGCCTCGGGCATTTTAACCGCATCTAACATTCTCAGCGCTTCAACATGCGCTTCTTTATTATTCATCCCTTTATGCAGGCGTAATACTTCTTTAAGCTGCTCCCCCACCTTCATGTAAGGATTAAGAGAAGTCATCGGATCTTGGAAAATCATCGCGATTTTCTCTGCCCGGATGGCATTCAGCTTTTTCTCTGGCAAGTTCAAAATTTGCTGGCCATTAAATAGCGCTTCACCAGTAATGATGCCATTTTTCGCCAACAACCCCATTAAAGCAAAAGCGGTTTGGCTTTTACCCGAGCCTGACTCACCGACAATCCCTAAGGTCTGCCCTGCTTCCAGTGAAAAGGTTAAATCGTTCACCGCGGTTACACTGCCTTCTGGAGTTGAGAACTCCACCCGAAGGTCTTTCACATCTAATAAACTCATTGTTCTACCCTTGCCTTAACGATCTTTAGGATCTAAGGCATCACGTAAACCGTCGCCTACATAGTTAAAACTAAATAAAGTCACTACCATGAATCCAGCTGGATAAAGCAGCTGCCAAATAGCGATTTCCATGGTTTGTGAACCATCTTGTAATAAGGCGCCCCAAGAAGTCATCGGCTCTTGTACCCCTAAACCAAGGAAGCTTAAAAATGACTCGGTTAAAATCATCTGTGGTACCAATAAAGTGGCGTAAACCGCAACGATACCCAATACATTAGGAACAATGTGGCGAGTAATAATTTTCCACTTAGAGACACCGCAAACTTCAGCAGCTTCGATAAACTCTTTATTTTTTAAACTCAGCGTCTGACCTCGAACAATCCGCGCCATGTCTAACCATGACACCGCACCGATCGCCACAAATACTAAGAAAATATTGCGGCCAAAAAAGGTCACCAGTAAAATCACAAAAAACATGAAGGGGATGCCATAAAGAATTTCCAGCAACCGCATCATGACTCGGTCAACCGTGCCGCCCAAAAAGCCGGAGGTTGCACCATATAAAGTGCCAATTAACACCGCAACAAAAGCGCCCATCACCCCGACTAACAGCGATATTTGCCCCCCAAGTAAAGTCCGAACAAACATGTCTCGACCCAAGGCATCGGTGCCAAAGTAATGGCCGTTTTCAATCGAAGGGCCTTGGTGCATCGCCCCCCAGTCGGTGTCATCAAACACAAAGTCACTGAGGTGAGAGCCAAAAATAACCAATAAGGTAATTACAACTAATATGGTTAAACTAACCATCGCAGCGCGGTTGCGCATAAAGCGTATCCGGGCATCTTGCCATAGGCTACGACCTTCAATTTCCAAATTTTGAGCAAACTCGCTAATTGCGTCGCTATTTTGTTTATTGTCTAACATAACAGCCTCTTAGTAGCGAATTTTAGGATCGATAAAGGCATACAGGATGTCTACGATCGCATTAAATAAAATGGTAAAAGTACCAATCATAATGGTTAAGCCTAATACCAAAGAGTAATCACGATTCAGTGCACCATTTACAAACAACTTGCCAAAACCAGGCAAACCAAAAATGGTCTCAATCACCACCGATCCGGTGATAATTCCCACAAAAGCGGGCCCCATGAAAGAGACCACAGGCAGCAAAGCGGGGCGCAGCGCATGCCGTAATACGATATAACGAAATGGTAAACCCTTCGCTTTGGCCGTACGAATAAAGTTAGAGCTCAAGACTTCAATCATGCTACCGCGCATAATTCGGGCAAAAGATGCCACATACAACAACGACATCCCCAACATTGGTAAAATGATGTACTGGATCGCCCCTCCATTCCAGCCCCCTGCAGGTAACCACTGTAATTTAATTGCAAAGATATAAACTAGGGTTGGCGCAAGCACAAATGAAGGCATCACCACCCCCGCCATTGCGGTGGACATGATACTAAAATCCATCCAGGTATTCTGTTTGAGAGCAGCCAGTGTGCCAACCGACACGCCCATCAACACCGTAAAAACAAAGGCGATGGAACCAATCTTGGCAGAGACAGGCAAAGCTTGTGCAACCAGCTCATTCACTGAGTAATCTTTGTATTTGAATGATGGGCCAAGATCGCCTTGAACTAAATTACCGAGGTAAGTCAAATATTGCTCTAACACCGGTTTATCTAAACCGTACTTCGCCTCAATATTGGCTAAGACTTCAGGCGGGAGTGAGCGCTCACCAGAGAAAGGACTTCCTGGAGCAAAACGCATCATGAAAAAGGTAACGGTGATCAATACCAACAAAGTTGGTATTGATTCTAATATTCTTTTAAAGATGAACTTAATCATACTATTTCCAACTATTAAACTCTGTTGTCGCGACTAAGTTCTAGCCACAACAAAATAAGGCACCTTAAGAAAAGGTGCCTTATTATTAATCATCAATTACTGAGCAATGATGTATAGGTCTTTGCTGTACACTTTGTCTTCTGCGTTGTTCATCGGGTAACCACCAACAGTCGGTTTAACCAAACGCGCATTCACGTAGTGATAGATAGGAGCTAAAGGCATATCTTTTGCCAATTGCGCTTCAGCTTGACGGTAGTTGTCACTCCGTACGGCAGGATCAACCGCTACCATTGCCGCATTCATGAAACCATCATAGGCAGGACTATTATAAAACTGGTCGTTATTACCATTGTTACTTTGCATCAACGACAAGAAAGTAGACGCTTCATTGTAATCACCACACCAACCCGCACGAGTCACGTCGTAATTACCGTTGCGACGGTTATCCAAGAAAGTTTTCCACTCTTGGTTTTCTAAGTTAACTTTTACTCCGAGGGTTTTCTTCCACATCGACGCGACTGCAATTGCAATCTTCTTATGGTTATCACTGGTGTTATATAACAAGCTAAACTCTAGAGGTTTGTCTTTGGTGTAACCCACTTCTTCCAACAAAGCTTTAGCTTTCGCATTGCGCTCTTTTTGAGTCCAGGTTGCATATTCTGGTTTGTCGAAATGTAGGCCAGCGACTTTCTGGTGGGCGAAGTTGTAAGCGGGCAGTTCACCCTTACCGACGATATATTTTGCAACCGCGTCCCGGTCAATGGCGTAAGACAACGCTTTACGAACACGAACATCGTCAAATGGTGCTTTCTTGTTATTAAAACCATAGTAGTAAGAACAGAGGTAAGGCGTCACCTTCAAAGATTCAGGTTGTTCTTTTTGCATCCGTTTAAAGTGTTCGTTAGCCATCTCGTAAGTCATGTCGATTTCACCCGCTAAGAAACGGTTCATATCGGTTACTTGGCTTTCGATAGGTAAATAAGTCACTTTGTTAATCACGGTATGCGCGTTGTCCCAGTAATTTTCATTACGGACCATCACGATTTTTTCGTTCACCACCCACTCAGATACTTTGTAAGCCCCATTACCAACGAAATTCGCAGGTAGTGTCCATTTATCCCCGTATTTTTCAACAGTCGCTTGATGGACTGGCTTCATGGTGGTGTGTGAGGTCATTGCCACAAAATAAGGCAATGCTTCCGTCAGCTGGATCTGTAAAGTGTAATCATCAAGTGCTTTTACTCCTAACTCAGAAGCCGGTTTTTTACCGTCAATGATGTCTGCAGCGTTAACCATAGTGGTCATTTCTAAAAACCACGAATAAGGTGCAGCTGTTTTAGGATCAACTGCACGTTTGAAGCTATATTCAAAATCGTGAGCTGTCACTGGGTCACCATTTGACCACTTAGCATTGTGACGCAAATGAAACACAAATGTTTTGTTGTCTTTTGTTTCCCATGACTCCGCTGCACCTGGCACCAGATTACCCTGACCATCTTGGTTAACTAAACCTTCTAAAAGCTCACGGATCACATTCGATTCAGGGACGCCTTCGGTTTTGTGGGGGTCAAGAGACGCTGGTTCTGAACCATTGCCACGTACTAACTCTTGTACAGGTGCCAATTTTACACCAGCAGGAACATTGGCAGCATAAGTAGTCATGGCGAATGAGCCGAATATGGCCGCGCCAATTAAGCTACCAATAAGGGTTTTAGCAGTTTTCATTTTAATCTCCATCTCCACACGGTGAGCTACAATGAGCCTAACCATGTAATTTCCATTCACTTTTCATGAATATTAAATCAGTATAATGTTCTGAAAAAACGTACAATCACGCAAGATGCTACACCCGAAGAAACAAAACAACAAATAATAAGTTGATTTTTGTGATTGGCTCAAACTAACTATTTACATAATATGTATGAATTAGTTTATCGCTCCAAGCCTAAGAATTAAGGTGGTACCGAATCAATTCAACATGAAAGCATAACTGAAAGACAAACAGAACAAATGAGATGAAAACAGTAAATAAATTACATTATTTGTATTAAATAATACAAATAGGCCACTATATAGGTAAATAAAACGTTATTTATTTACATTTGTAACTTAGTAACACATGATCTGGATCAAGCTAAAGCAACGAATGGCTATTATAATCGCTGGTGAAAGTTAATTACTAAACCACTCAAGCGTCTATTTAGGGTCTATAATGTGGCAGTTTATTTGACCATTTCGGTTTACTAATTAATTTTAGTTTAAATGAGGAGAACAGGATGCCTGTAGGTAATATAGATGAGTTAAACGCAATGGTTGCTCGAGTGAAGGCAGCGCAAGCTATTTTCGCAACATACAGCCAAGAGCAAGTGGATAAAATTTTCCGCGCCGCGTCACTCGCAGCTTCTACAGCCCGTATTGAACTCGCTCGCATGGCCGCTGAAGAGTCTGGCATGGGCATTATGGAAGACAAAGTGATTAAAAACCACTTCGCTTCTGAGTTCATCTACAACAAATATAAAGATACTTTAACTTGTGGTGTCATTGAACGTAATGAAGAAGGTGGTACCATTACCATCGCTGAACCAGTAGGGATCGTTTGTGCTATCGTACCGACTACCAACCCAACCTCTACGGCAATCTTCAAAGCTTTAATCAGCTTGAAAACCCGCAACGGTTGTATTTTCTCTCCACACCCTCGCGCTAAAAACTCAACCAACTTTGCCGCACAGCTGGTACTAGATGCAGCAATTAAAGCTGGTGCACCTAAGGATATCATTGGCTGGATTGATCAACCTTCTGTTGAATTGTCTAACGCACTAATGAAGCACGATGACATCTCTTTAATTCTTGCTACTGGTGGTCCAGGCATGGTTAAAGCAGCTTACTCTTCAGGTAAGCCAGCAATCGGTGTTGGCGCGGGTAATACACCGGTAGTGATCGATGAAACAGCTGACGTGAAGCGTGCTGTTTCTTCAATTCTGATGTCTAAAACCTTTGATAACGGCGTAATCTGTGCCTCTGAGCAAGCAGCAATCATCGTTGAATCAAAGTACGACGAAGTATTGGCGCGGTTCGCTAAATATGGCGCAGCAGTACTGAGCAAGTCAGACGCAGACAAAGTCCGTAAAGTACTAATGATTAACGGCGCTCTTAACGCAAAAATTGTTGGTCAACCTGCTTATAAAATTGCTGAATTAGCCGGTGTAACCGTACCTAAGTCAACTAAAATTCTAATCGGCGAAGGCTTAGAAGCTTCTTTCGATGATGAGTTCGCTCACGAGAAACTATCTCCGACTTTAGGTGTGTTCAAAGCGAAAGACTTTGAAGATGCGGTTCGCCAAGCGGGTATCGTGTTAGATATTGGCGGTGTAGGCCATACTTCTGTTCTTTATACCGACCAAGATGCAAATGCCGAGCGTATTGCTTACTTTGGCGACAAAATGAAGACGGCACGTATTTTAATTAATACCCCTTCTTCACACGGTGGTATTGGTGACCTTTACAACTTTGAACTTGCACCTTCATTGACTCTTGGTTGTGGTTCATGGGGTGGTAACGCGATTTCTGAAAACGTGGGTCCAAAACACCTAATTAATAAGAAAATTGTTGCTAAGCGAGCTGAGAATATGTTGTGGCATAAACTTCCTAAATCAATCTACTTCCGCCGCGGTTCATTACCTGTTGCCATGGACGATTTAGATGGCAAGAAACGCGCAATGATCGTGACTGACAAATTCTTGTTCAACCACGGTTACATCGACGATCTACGCTCAATCCTTAAAGAAAAAGGTATGGAAGTAGAAATATTCCATGACGTAGAAGCAGATCCAACATTAACCATCGTGAAAAAAGGTGCTCAAGCCTGTCACAGCTATCAACCAGATGTAATCTTAGCGGTTGGTGGTGGTTCACCAATGGATGCTGCGAAAATCATGTGGGTAATGTACGAGCACCCAGAAACTGATTTCGAAGATCTATCAATGCGCTTTATGGACATCCGTAAACGTATTTATAAGTTCCCTAAAATGGGGTCAAAAGCTGAACTTGTCTGTATCACTACAACTTCAGGTACTGGTTCAGAAGTCACACCTTTCGCAGTGGTAACCGACGATGCAACGGGTCAAAAATATCCATTAGCTGATTACGAGTTAACACCGAACATGGCTGTAATCGATGCTAACTTAGTGATGGATATGCCTAAGTCACTCTGTGCCTTTGGTGGTTACGATGCGGTAACGCACGCCATGGAAGCTTATGTTTCTGTTTTAGCGAACGAATACTCAGACGGTCAAGCTCTGCAAGCACTTAAGATGCTGAAAGAATACCTACCAAGCTCTTACAAAAATGGTAAGTCTGACCCTATCGCTCGTGAAAAAGTACACAATGCTGCAACCATCGCTGGTATCGCGTTTGCGAACTCTTTCCTAGGTGTGTGTCACTCAATGGCTCACAAATTGGGTGCAGAATTCCACGTACCGCACGGTTTGGCAAATGCTTTGTTGCTTACCAATACCATTCGTTACAATGCAACCAATACACCAACCAAACAAACCGCATTTTCACAATACGACCGTCCGAAAGCACGGGCTCGTTATGCTGAAGTTGCTGAGCACTTGGGCTTCCGCGAAGGGAATACTGAAGACAAGCTTAATGCATTGTTAACTTGGTTAGACGAACTTAAAGTTGAAATCAATATCCCATTATCAATTCAAGCTGCGGGTGTTCCTGAAGCAGAGTTCCTTGCTAAAGTTGACGAGTTAGCGGTTGACGCGTTTGATGACCAATGTACTGGTGCAAACCCACGTTACCCATTAATCGCTGAATTAAAACAAGTGCTACTTGATTCGTACTACGGTCGTCCTTACGTAGAAACCGAAGAACGTGAAGCAGCTGAAAAAAAAGCGCCCGCTAAAAAAGCAAGCAAAGCAAAAGCTTAATTTTATTAAGTTAATTTCAAAGTGATCATAAAGCCCCGCTGATGCGGGGCTTTTTATTTTTGGTTTCACTCGAAGCTTTGTCATACTTAGCTCAGTATAATACCAATTTGATTCATTATATGATCAACCTATTGCGCAGAATAAATCTGCCGATAACTAGGCATGAAGTGCAGTAACGAATGACTCTGATGACACGATACATAACGCAGTTAGCGCAGATTTAGCCCAGCAAGAATCAACAGATAATGAGTTAGATAGGTATAATAAGCATGTCACCCTTTGGATGAATTGTTATGTCGTTATTAAAAACCGTAAGCTTTGCAAGTTTGTTATTGAGTACCACCACCGTGGCACAGATCCTTCCCTTTGAAGCTGAATATGCAGCAAGCTTTAAAGGGATCCCAATCGCTACTGGCTACCGACAGCTCATAAAACTCAATCACAATGTGTTTCAAATAAAAAGCCGTGCCAGTGCTTTAGGCGGGGGATTTTCCTACGATGATACCTCGCGCTTTTCCTATCAACAGGAGCAGGTGCAAACCTTAGGTTTTGTTCATAAGCAAAAAAGTTTATTTAGTCACTTACAAGCAATTGGTCACCCAGACCGTAAAGGTGGATTAATCGTTGAAATTAATGGCAAGAGTCATCACTTTGAAGCGCCCGAAGACGTAAAACAATTAATGGATACCGCTGGCTTTTCGGTGCAACTACAAAATGACCTAAAAAATGGCCTCACCGATATGAATTATCATTACAACGCCATTGATGAAATTGAAAACTACCGCTTCAATGTCATCGGAAAAGAAACGATCAACACCGAACTAGGTGAATTCAAAACGCTTAAGCTTGAACAAAAAAAGCGGGAAGGCCGCAAAACTTGGTTATGGCTTGCACCAGCGCTTGATTATCAACTGGTGAAAGCAGAGATTATTCGTAATGACAAAAGCTGGGCAACCTTAGAAGCCACTCGAATTACGATTGAACAAAGTTCACCACCAGAGCAGCAAACGGCAAAATCGCTGTAAACAATCGAGCACCTCAACGACGAACTAACAGCACTCTTTGGCTTGTACCAGCTTTATATCAGTAGATTTAGCTTGGCTGTCAAACCAAAAACTTTCCACTTCAGCACTGATCCAATGGCTGAATTGGCGCACCTTTTCTCGCTTTAAATAGGGCTCTGGAGCGACTAAGAAATAGCTATAACTGGAACGCACCGCAATATTCCCTAATTGAACTAAAGTCCCCTGCTGAATGTATTTCCAAGCCAGACTATGTCTCACTAAAGCTATCCCTTGCACAGATAAAGCTCCTTCTAACACCACGTGGGCGCCTTGATAGATTAAGTTGGCTTTGGTAGGACTTTGTTTATAACCCGCCAATTGTAACCAATACTGCCAGTTCATATCTGGGCGAGCATCATCTATCACCGTATGTCCACTTAAGTCATCAAGGGATAAACCCGGGTGTTGCTCAAAGTAAAGCGGATGACAAACTGGATAAATATGGTCATCCATTAGCTTTTCGGATGCTAAACCAGGGTATTCCCCCAACCCGTAACGCACACATAGGTCCACAGGCTCTTGGCGAAAATCAATCAAGGTATCTTTCGGCATCAACATCACCGACAAGTCGGGATGTTGCTGACTAAAATCACCCAAGCGTGGCACTAACCAGTGTTGAGCAAATGAAGGTAGTACCGAAATCGATAAAGTATTTGGGTTAGGATCTTGACTCAGCTGCCTAACTCCATCCTGTAAACTCACAAAGGCTTGTTTCGCATAGTGATATAAAGTGACCCCTTCAGCGGTTAACACGACCTTACGATGCTGCCGCTCGAATAACTTAACCTCAAGTCGCTCTTCCAACTGGCGGATCTGTTGACTCATCGCCGCAGCCGTTACATATAGCCTAGCCGCAGCTTGCTTAAAGCTGCCTAATTCAGCCGCCATATAGAAGCAATATAGCCCTTGCAAAGGGGGCAAACGCTCACTCACTTAAGCTCTCCTTAACTCACAGTCTGTTTAAGTCGTTTGTCAGCCTAACCTAAAATCAAATAATGTTTAAGTGCAAACAGCATAGGAGCATCAAAAATGAATAGACACAGTGGAACACATCAGCAAATGAGTCAGTTTAGAGTTAAACCAGACTTACTTTTAATCCAGCGACTCTGGTTTAGCATCAAGTATTTTGCGGCACACTACGAACAGTGTATTGAGCGCGCCAAGCTGCGTAGACAGCTAGCTAGCCTGCCCGATTACCTACTCAGAGACATTGGTGTCAGTCGTAGGCAAGCCAACATTGAAGCGAGTAAATCCTTTTGGAAAAAATAATTTTGCGTCAAAACGCTATAAGTACAAGGTTTGATTTGTAAAGTTCAGGCCTTGTCCACTGAACAAAGTGTTTTTCACCTACATATTCGGTTAAACTCCGACTGTAAGTGAGCATTTCTATGGGTAAATTTGACATTATCTCTAGCGCGATAAATTTGAGCAAAAGATTGCCCCCATCAAGTCAAACGTATCCTCGAAGGCAATCCCTATCGGATTGATTTAAGCCTTATCATGGCCTCTTGGAAATACACAAACCTTACTGAATCTGCCTTTACACCAAGATAAGCCTTACCTATATGTACAAATGAGTAAGCTTCGGTTTGACTCCAAACATGATTTAAAAGTCGACCGAAAGACATTTCATCTTTAGTAGGCGACCAATTGCTCCAAAGCCAAGCTGCCAAGGATCTGCCAATTGTATATCTATCCAAGCGTAAATCTTTCAACAATAAGCAGGCAAGACATGAAACCAGAGCAAGCAAGCATTTTGATTACCGGCTGTAGTAGTGGCATTGGTTTATATTGCGCTCAACAACTACCAAAGCATAACTATCACGTCATCGCATCTTGTCGCTATTTATCCGATGTTATACGACTCCAAGAGATGGGCTTAAACTGTATACAATTAGATTTAGCCTGTCAGCAATCCATCGAACAAGGCTGGCAACAAGCCTTAAAAATGGCTAACGGAAAGATAAGCTACCTGTTTAACAATGGTGCCTACGGACAACCCGGAGCGCTAGAAGATCTGCCCACTGAAGCACTGCGCCAGCAGTTTGAAATCAATTTGTTTGGTTGGCATCATCTGAGCCGCTTAGTGATTGCTCATATGCTTGAGCGACAACAAGGACGAATTATCCAGAATAGCTCGGTGCTAGGGCTCGTAGCAATGAAGTATCGTGGCGCTTACAACGCCAGTAAATTCGCCCTAGAAGGGTACACAGATACCCTGCGCCTAGAATTAGCCGATACGCCAATTAAGATAAGCCTGATCGAACCAGGACCGATTATCAGTTCATTTAGAAAAAATGCCAAAATTGCCTTCGAGCAATCAATCAAACTAGAGCAAAGTCGCCACCAAGCAGCTTACCAACATACCTTAAAACGTCTCGGCCAAGAAGGAGCTAGCTCTCGCTTTACCTTACCTGCTAGCGCTGTATTTAACGCACTACTGCATGCCCTAGAAGCGCCAAGCCCGAAAGTTCGCTACTATGTGACCTCCCCCACTCATCTGTTTGCTTTATTGCGTCGTTGTTTACCAGTCACTTGGCTCGATGCAATACTCAGAAAAAGTTAAGTACGCATGATAAAATGGCTTACCTTTTCAATAACGGATTTATTATGTCAACTTGGATAAAGCGTTTAGGTTCGCTGTTACTAATCCTTTCGAGTACTCAGCTGGCTGCTGAGCCTTCACTCTGGGTGGCCAGTAAAGCACAACAACGCCTCTATTTGTTCGGCTCGATCCATTTAGGTAGCGAGCAGTTTTATCCACTACCTGCAGCATTTATCGATGCCTTTAAGCACAGCCAACAACTGATCATCGAAACTGATATCACAAAGCTAAGCGCGAGTGATCAGCAAATGCTGAACACCAGAACACTGCAACCGGCTAATCGCAGCCTCAACGATGATTTAAGCCCTCATTATCAGCAACTGTTAAAGCAACGTAGCCAACAACTAGGTATTTCCGAAACACTATTTAGCAATATGCGAGCTTGGTATGCCGCCATTGTACTCAGCCAATTGCAAATGCAAGCCTTAGGTTTTAAACCTGAGCTTGGACTTGATCTTCACTTCATCGAACAAGCAAAACAACGATACAAGCCAATTATCGCACTTGAGACTTTTGAACAACAATTGGAAGCTTTAAGCAGCCTTGAGAGTATTCAAATTCCTCTCTTACAGCAAACTCTCGATGAATTCGAACAGGTTCCTCAGATGTTCAATCAACTCGTGGAATACTGGAACAAAGGGGATAACCAACAACTATTTGCGCTGCTTGGTGAAGATCCAATGTTCCAACAAGAAGCCGAAATGGTGATCAATAAATTACTCTACCAGCGAAACCAGCAATGGCTGCAACAACTCACCGAACTCAATAACACCAGTTTTGTCGTCGTTGGTGCCATGCATCTATATGGCGAACAAGGCTTACTCAGTAATTTAGAACAACAAGGTTATGTAATTCGTGAAGTTGATCCAAACACAGATTGATCACTATCAATTTGGCTAATATTCAACCAAGTTATGCTCAGGTGACCTCATAAGAAGGAATCTTTAGCATGGATCTTTGGTTAGACTTACTGTTTGGTAATAGCATTGGTTTAATGTCTATTTCGGTGATCGCGATTACAATTGGTTTGATGATTTTTTATACTTATTATTTCCTAAAAAAAATCAGCCAAAGCGAACCACCACAAAAATAAGCGAACGCAGCGGTTGCGCCGCTGCATGCTCTCATCTATAAAGAAGGGACTTCGTTGTTCAGGAGTTCTTTTATGTCTGAAGAATTTGATCTATTTCAGCAAGAAGTTGCTGGAATCAAGCCCTTAAAGCAAGACGCCATCATCGGCAGTAGTGCAACTTTAGATTCCGCCGCAAAGCAGGCTCGTCAATTAGCAGCCCAACAACAGGCAGCGAGTCATCAAGATTACCTTTCACTGGAACAGGTTAAACTATTACGCCCCGACGATCCCGTCAGTTACAAAAAATCTGGACTACAGCAAGGTGTATTCAAGAAGCTCCGTTTGGGCAAATATGAAATCCAAGCCAAGTTAGATTTACACAAACTTCGCCTTGAGCAAGCGCGTAACGAAATTATAAGTTTCATCAAACAGTGCCAGCAATTAAACATTCGTAGCGCATTAATCATTACCGGCAAAGGCGCAAATAGCCAACCACCAGCATTACTAAAAAGCTACGTGAGTGGCTGGCTACCGCAAATTGAATCGGTATTAGCGATACATAGTGCTCAGGCCATACATGGTGGCAGCGGTGCCATCTACGTACTGCTGAAAAAAAGTGAATTACAAAAACTCGATAACCGCGAACGTCATGCTCGCCGAATCCGTTAAATTCACATCGACCAAGGAATAATTATGACAAAGCCCAACGCTTACCAACAACTCTGCCAGCACTTTCAACATCTATCTAAGCTCGCGCATTTAAATGCTATCTGTAGCTGGGATCAAGCGACAATGATGCCTAATGGTGGAAATCAAGCCCGTGCCGAAGCACTGGCAGAACTCGCCGTATTAATCCATCAAAAGTCCACCCATTCAGCAATGCCAGAATGGCTAGAACAAGCCAAACAACTAAACCTAAATCCGCAACAACAGGCCTCGTTACGAGAAATGAAACGTCATTGGCAACAGCAAACTGCCCTCCCCAGCGATCTCGTCAAAGCAAAATCTTTGGCAACCGCACATTGCGAACACGCTTGGCGTGAACAGCGTGGCAACAACGACTGGAAGGCCTTTCAGATTAACCTACAAGCGGTGATGCAATTAGCCATTGAAGAAGCGCAGATCAGAGCCGATAAAACTGGGTTAAGCCCTTATGATGCGATGCTTGATCTCTACGAACCCGGCATGCAAATGCAGCGTTTGGATAAAATATTTGGTGAGTTACACGCCTGGCTCCCCCAACTGATCCAACAGGTCGTCGAACAACAAAAAAGTTGGCCCGCGCTTCAGCTCAATGCGCCCTTTGCCAGTGATAAACAAAAGCAACTCGGCTTAGCAGTGATGAAGAAGCTGCAATTCGATTTTAATCATGGTCGCCTCGATGTGAGTACTCACCCCTTCTGTGGTGGAGTCCCTCAGGATGTTCGAATTACCACCCGTTACGAAGAACAAGACTTTACTCGCTCGCTGATGGGAATAGTGCATGAGACGGGTCATGCTCGCTATGAGCAAAATCTACCTTTAGATTTCCTCGATCTACCAGTGGGTCAGGCCCGCTCAATGGGCATTCATGAAAGCCAAAGCCTATTCTTTGAAATGCAATTGGGTCGCAGTCAGGCATTTATTGAACAACTACTCCCCTTAGTCAATCAGCATTTGTGCCATCAGCAGCCAATGCGCTTAAGCGAGCTCAAACAACACTACCTTAAGGTACAGCCCGGTTATATTCGAGTTGACGCCGATGAAGTGACCTATCCTGCACACATCATGTTGCGCTACGAATTAGAACGAGACCTGATTACCCAAAAAATTACCGTGGCTGATATCCCGGAGTTATGGGATCTCAAAATGCAACAGTATTTAGGACTATCTACACAAGGCAATTACCAAGATGGCTGCATGCAAGACGTGCATTGGCCTGCTGGTTTAATCGGCTATTTTCCGTCCTACTCACTCGGTGCAATGTATGCTGCACAATTTCACACAGCGCTGGTGAAACAACATCCGGAGGTACCCGCTCAAGTTCAAACCGGTAATTACGATACGGTCTTTGCCTGGTTACAAAAAAACATCTGGTCACAAGCCAGTTTCTACCCAAGCGATGAACTAGTCAGCCGCGCCACTGGCGAAAACTTAAATAGCCAGTATTTTAAACAACACCTTCAAGCTCGTTATTTATAATAGTTGTGACGGCAGCTCGACAATACGGTTCACTGCAAGCTTAATAAATGCAAGCAAGCGATTGTTTACGTGAATGAAATTATTAATAAAACAAAAGCTTGCGAGCATTAACAAGACGACTAGTCGCTCACCATAAGTCGCATCAAGCATATTTATCGTGAGCGTTCCCCCAAACTAGGGCTGAACACTCATGAGTGTCCTACCTCATCCGCATCGAGTAATAACCATTCCTCGCTCCTTAAGGGAACTGGGGCTCTCACTTCGCAAATGTCACTCAATGGCCAAATAAACATCTCAGCGAAAAACACGGCTATATCATCCAGCTCACCATTTACCGCGACTTTTTTAAGTAGCGGCAAGGCCGCTATCTGTTCAGAAGCAAAAGCGAGCCGAGTCAAGGGATCGGCGCAGATATCAATGCTTAGTTCAAAATAGCGAGTAAGGTGATTAAAGCGCGAGCATTCAATTTTATCGTCGTTTGGGAATGCTGACGCGAATTGTTGACCTGTCACCGTCATATAAGACCTCAATCTAGTTATACCAGAGCTTATAAGCTATCCATGAGCCCAAACCAAGCAGTCAATTTGCCTACACTTAAGTCTGAAAAAATAGACTCAAACTGGGATATCTAGCTTAAGTCATAAAACCAACCAGTCAAGCTCAAGAATCAGACAATTTGGCTATTTAGCATGCATCAGGCATAATCCTTGGCACATTATAGTATGAGAGTTTCTAGCCTTTATGTATCACGCCGAAATTACCGGATGGGGCAAATGTATGCCTCCTGCACGTCTATCTAACCACGATTTAAGTACTTTTATCGACACATCCGATGAGTGGATAAGTAGCCGAACAGGTATTAAAGAGCGTTGTATATCGCATGTGGATATCGCCGAACTAGCTGCCAATGCAGGTTTGCAAGCTCTCGCTGCGGCAAACTTAGATGCAGCACAACTCGATGCAATTATCTTGTGTACCTGCACAGCTGGAACAACAGTGCCAAACAGTGCCAGTCGCGTGCAACAGCTACTACATGCCGATCAAGCGGCCGTGTTTGACATGAATGCTGCTTGTAGCGGTTTTGTTTACGGCCTACAAACTGCGGCGGCCTTAATTCAAACAGGAGCAATGCAAAGAATATTGTTAATTGGTGCCGAGCGCCTCAGTCAATTGCTCGATTGGACCAAGCGCGATACTGCTGTGTTATTCGGTGATGGTGCCGGAGCGGTGATCATCGAAGCCAATGATGATCCAGAAAAAGTTGGATTTTTAGCCGCTAAGTTAGGTTGTGACAGTGAAAAACGGGAAATTTTATCAATTGCGGATTTTGGTACCAACCGCAAACGTTTTAGCGGTGTAGATACCCTGTACAACTTCCAGTTTGAAGGGCCCGAAATCTTTAAACGTGCCGTAAAAGGTATGGGAGAAGCTGCCAGCAATGTCTTGGCTCAGGCACAAGTTGCTAATCATGAACTTAACTTCATCGTGCCTCATCAAGCCAATCTACGGATCATCGACGCTCTCGCCAAACGAATTGGCGCCCCCGATGAAAACATCATGATCAACATTGAAAAATACGGAAACACCTCAGCAGCAACGGTTCCTGTCGCCTTATGTGAAGCCTTAGAGCAAGGTCGAATTAAGCCCGGTGACAATGTCTTATTAGCAGCTTTTGGCGCAGGACTCACCTGGGGAGCGGCCGTTATTCGCTGGGGAAAACGAGTGACGCCAATCAAACAATCCACCGCCAGCCTGCCCGCTTGTAATCAAAGCGCCTTAGAACTGCTGGCCCCTGCCATCGAAGGTTGCCAACAGGCAAGGAAAGCACAACTCACTTAACTCAGCGCTTCCAGTGTTGCGGTCGAGCCAAGCCATATCAAGTCGACCGAGGATTGCTTTTCAATATTAACGACTTGCAGCAATGGCCATCGATTGATTTAAACCGATGGCCTAGATGTTCTCTGCATGCAAAATCAAGAATAGCCTTGGACCTTAGCTAGCCCTGCTGTTGGCTCACCCCTGCCGATTCAAATGAGGCCATTTGATTGAGAAAGGCGACAGCGGAACAAACCAAGGGATAAGCTAATACTGCGCCGCTCCCTTCACCTAAACGTAAGGACAATTCTAACAAGGCATGAGCATCCATCGCCTTCAATAAACGCTGATGTGCCTGTTCCGCGCTTTGGTGGCAAAACACCATATATTGTTTCACCAGAGGATTGATTTGATAAGCAACCAACGCTGCAGCTGAACAGATAAAACCATCCACCAAAATCACCATCCGCCGACTCGCGGCTTCAAGCATCGCCCCCACAATGGCCGCTATTTCTAAACCGCCAACCTTCGCCAACCATTGTTCGGCCGTATAATCTCCGCGATGATGGTTCATTGCTTGCTCTAATACCGCAACTTTATGTGCCAAACCTTGGTCATCTAAACCAGTGCCTCGTCCAACACAATCGCTAACCGGGAGTCCCAAACAACCAGCCATCAACGCGGCTGCACTGGCTGTGTTGGCGATCCCCATTTCACCGAAAGCCAATAAATTAGATCCCTCTAAGGCCGCTTGACGAACTCTAGCCACTCCAACCTCCATCGCCTGCTCCGATTGCGCTTGGGTCATCGCGTCTGAACTTAAAAAACTTTTTGTTCCAGCTGCCACTTTACAACACGCAACCCCCTCTTCTGAAAGTAATTGGCTAACACCAACATCAACAATCTCAAAAGCAAAACCGTGCTGGCGACAAAATACATTAACCGCCGCACCCCCTTCCACAAAGTTTTGCACCATTTGCGCCGTCACAGCTTGTGGATAAGCACTCACCCCAGCTAAAGCAATCCCATGGTCGGCGGCAAATACAATCATTTTTGCGCGCTGGATCACAGGTTCAAGGGTCGACTGTATCAGGCCTAACTGACAAGCTAATGACTCCAATTGGCCCAAAGAACCTTGTGGCTTGGTCTTCAAATCAATCTTATTTTGCAGTGCCTCTGCCAAACCAAGCTGCAAAGGCTCAATTACAAATTTAGTACGCAAATTCAATTCCCTAGCAATCATAATACCTCGTTTAAGCTTAACTCGTTTAAGCCTTAGCTTTAACCAAAACATGTATTTATCAAAGATTAACTTGTCCCTAAGCAAGCCAGCCATAGATCGCAGATGAAGGCTTAAAAAAAAACGATTTACAATACAAGTTTTCACTTTCTATTGCTCGACATCTCAAAGTCACCGCCTAAAAGAAAGCCGCTAACGAACGAACTCTAAGCAATTTTCAGCTGTGTTATTGCCAACTTCTTGCTACACTTCGCCCTCAGTCAAATTAGAGGTTCCAGAGTGTTAGTTTGCCCTTGCGGTAGCGGCTTGAACTTTGTTCAATGTTGTCAACCCTATATCAGCGGCTTATCAAGCCCGACTCATTGTGAGCAACTAATGCGTTCCCGCTATAGTGCCTATACTCTGGGTGATGCGAACTACTTATGGCAAAGCCATCATCCGGACTTTCGTCCAAGTGAGCAGCCCTTAGCACTCAACGCCGAGGAAGCGACACAATGGGAGAAACTCGAAATTTTATTTAGTTGCGACCGACTCGATGGCAACAGCGGAATTGTGGAGTTTAAAGCTCATTTTCGCGAGCAAGGCCAACTTAATATTTTGCATGAACGCTCTAATTTCACAAAAATTGCTGAACATTGGTTTTATACCGATGGTGTATTTTCTCCTTCACCCTTGGCTCGCAATGCTGCGTGCCCCTGCGGGAGCGGGAAGAAACTGAAACAGTGCTGTAAAAAATCTTAACTTTAAAGCTGAATAAATCGAAAACACCATGGAAAGAAAAATTCTTTTAACCGAATGCCCAGATGCCAAAGGTTTAATCTCAACCATTACCAACATCTGTGCCAAGCATCAACTCAACATTATTAAAAATAACGAATTTGTCGATAATGAAGTGGGACGTTTCTTCATGCGTACCGAGTTAGAAGGCTATTTTAACGACCAAACTTTGCTCGCTGATTTAGACAATGCACTACCTATTGGCAGCGCCCGTCGTTTAGTCGGGGCCGGACGCAAGCGCATCGTGATCATGGTCACCAAAGAAGCACATTGCTTAGGCGATTTACTCATGAAAGCCGTATACGGTGATATGAATGTTGAAATTGCCGCAGTTGTAGGCAACTACGATATCCTACAAGCGCTCACTGAGAAATTTGACATCCCCTTCCATTACATTAGTCATGAAGGATTAAAACGTGAGCAACATGAACAGCTGATCATTGAAACTGTCCAACAATATCAACCCGACTATGTGGTACTCGCTAAATACATGCGGATCCTCACACCAACATTTGTCGAGGCGTTCAGCAATAAGATCTTAAACATTCATCACTCGTTCTTGCCAGCTTTCATTGGTGCTAAACCTTATAAACAAGCCTACGATAGAGGGGTTAAAATCATTGGCGCTACCGCTCACTTCGTGAATAACGATCTAGATGAAGGTCCTATCGTAGAGCAACACGTGATTCATATTGACCATACCTACAGCGCGCAAGAAATGGCAAAAGCTGGGCGAGATGTAGAAAAGTCGGTATTAAGTCGCGCCATGCAACAAGTGCTCGATGAGAAAGTATTTGTTTACGGGAATCGAACTGTAGTTTTTCGCTAATTATAATATTTAACTTTAAGCGGCTTCGAATAATCGAAGTTGCTTAGTACTTGATAAATTTCACTACCTTTTACTTCTACATCGGGTATGACTTGCAGTGGTTTACTAGCCGCGCCATGTTTTAACCGCGTCAGTAGACTCACGTTATTCATGACCTCTTCACGAACTCCATCGAGCGTATCGTCCGCGCAGGCGGCATAACCATTTAAGGCTTGCTCCAAACGAATCGTATCAATTGAGCCCTTTTGTAAATGCTGACTCCAATTCGCCTGCACTTCGAACTCATCAGCCTGAGCAATTAGAGGGCGAGCTTCACGAAGCTGCAATTGAGCTCGCAGATCTTGCTGTACTTGTTCGGCCGCAGGTTTTTGCATGGAAAATTGAGCCTGATCGCAAACGTTTTGGCTCAACATACTCAATAGCAGATGAAAATGAGCAAGATCACCCTGCTGAGAGCAACGATTAAGCGTATCGCCTAACTGCAACTCATCACACAAACTATGATTTCTTATCTGCTCAACTAACATTGCGCCCCCTTCTACTGATTACCTATATCGGTAGAAAGACACAAAACTTTAGTTCACATTCACGAAATGAACAGATATTAAGCAAACAGTCTTAAGCTATAAAATTTATCGCCTTTTTTACTTTACAGCTTAACAAGTTCTGGTAATATGCCGCTCCACAAGCAGGAGGGGTTCCCGAGTGGCCAAAGGGAACAGATTGTAAATCTGTCGCGAAAGCTTCGGTGGTTCGAATCCACCTCCCTCCACCATCTTGATAAAAAAAGACACTTTAGGTGTCTTTTTTTATGTCTTAAATTTAGCATCATGCTTGATAACCTCTCAGTAATGCCGAGCAAGTAATATGCTCACTAAGTTATGGCGATGCTGCACAACAATCAGGTTAACCTTCATTTTAACCGAACCCAAGTAAACCGCTCATGAATAGATTTTAAAATAAGACAGAAAATCAGTAGTTAGATTTGCAACAGAAGATAGAAGATAGAACGAGAAAATATTTAGGACTAAGCGCCAAACAAATACGCCAAGCTAACTTAGCTTGGCGTTCCAACCAAATACGGAAAGTAATAAACGGTAAATAGACTAACTCACTGAGAGGTTAAACAACAATGTTGTAAATAAAACCACTCAACTAAGGCGGTCCAGCCATCTTAAGAATATAATTCTCAAGATCTGTAACTTTCCGACCTTGGATCACTCCAAGTTTGGCTTTGACTCAGTGTTGACAAGCTAAAAAACTCATCAACGCCTTAATAGTAAATCAAGCACTGCTAGTTTGGCAAGGTTTTATAAATGATAAGCTTAAGCAGCTAGGCCGCTATACTTACACAGCTTCAACCTTGGCAAAGTTGTGCTAGGATATCGAAAAAGGATTAGATAACACGGTAATGGCAACGCAATACAACTATAGCGGAAAAAAAATACTCATCGTTGATGACCAGCGCGCTTTTCAAGTGATGCTTAAAGCCATGCTACAAAACTTTGGAGCAAGCGATGTCTATTTTGCGACAACTGGAGAAGCGGCCGTTAAAGCTTGCCGAAAACGAAAGTTCGACATTCTATTGGTGGATTATAATCTAGGTACAGGTAAAAACGGCGGACAATTACTAGAAGAGTTACGCGTCAGCAAACTACTCGAAGTGGATGCATTATTTTTTATTATTAGTGGTGATAATAATAAGAGTATGGTGCTCAGCGCACTTGAAATGGAACCTGACGAATTTATTACCAAACCATTTTCACAGTTTCAATTACACAATCGCTTAGCCAGAGCCCACCTGAAAAGACAGTCCTTACGTGATATTTATCACGCACTGGCCGATAAAAACTATAGCAAAGTAATTGAGCTATGTGACCAACAAATCGAGAAAGAGAGTCGTTACAGCAACTACTGTAAAAACTTAAAGGTAGAAGCACAAATTGCTTTAGGGGAATATGAAAACGCCAAACTAGCGTTAGAGGCGATCCTAAAAGAGCGAAAACAAACTTGGGCCAAAGCGACCTTAGGCCGGGTATATCTGCTACTCGATGAAAATAAAAAAGCAATTGATACGCTCAGCCGCTCCATCGCAGAAAGCCCACTGTTACTCACCGCATATGACTGGTTAGCTCGAGCCTACCGCGCTGAGGGAAATATCGAAAAAGCCCTGGAAACCGTGCTAAAAGCTTCTAAATTAGCCGTAAACAGCCTTGAACGCCAACAACTATTGGCCTCGCTAGCGATTGATGCTGGAGAACTGAGTTTAGCGAAAGAAACATTCTCAACTATTTTGCAATTGGCACGCCGCTCTATTCATCGGGGGCCACATCATTTATGTAACTATGTACGAAGTTTAATTGATGAAGCCCAAGGCGAAGAAGACCTATACCGTAAAAACCGCTTACTACAAGAAGTAAATTCAGTGCTGTTTCATGCCAGACGAGAAGAAGGCAAAGACGAAGACTTTAATTTCGATGCTTTCGAAGGGATCAGTCAAGCAAGAGTACACGCGACCAAAGGCGAATTAAACAAAGCTAAAAGACTCTTGTTTAGCAGCAATGATGGCCTACTCGACTCTCCGGAAAAAGTTGCGGTTGAGTTACTACCCGATACCTTCCTCACCTTAAATTCAGTGGGAGAGTTTGAATATGCAATGCCCTTTGCTGAAGAGTTAGAAAAACGCGATAATATTGATCCAATATCGCTATCCTCAGCACATAAAGTTTTAAAAGATGAGGACTTTGAACAGAAACTTGGGCTGTTTCGCGAATACAACAAAATGGGCATTGATGCCTACGAAGAACAACGTTATGACGAAGCGACAAGCCACTTTGACAAGGCCCTGCAGGTCGCACCGGGAAACACCGGGGCTATTCTCAATAAAATCCAAGCGATTTTGAAACAAATCAATCTCTCAGATAAGGGCGTCAGTGGGCAATTGCTAAACGATTGTAAAGTTACCATCAAATTACTCGATGGCTTGAAGCTCAACGAAAATCACGCCGAGCGTTACTCAACGCTAAAGAACGAATTTCAGCAGTTTGGTAGTAAAAACAAAAGTTAATATATTGTTTTTATTGAACAACTTTAGCATTTTCTATCAAGGTAGATCTCACAGCTCTAATTTTTGGCTTACACTTAAATAAGCAACCAACACTGGCTTGCTCACGACCTCAGAGCAAACATATCAAAGAAGGCGAATCAGATGGTTCGAAATAACCAATGTTCGTATCAAGATGACTCAGGGCTCCCTTGCCATGAAAAGGCCTTGAGCAATGGATTGTGTTTTTGGCACGATCCCAATGAAAATAAAACTGGCCCCGAAATTAAAGAACAACTAGAACGCTACGCCCAAAATGGCGGATTAATGCGTGGAATATGCCTTAAAAAAGCCCAACTATGCGATATCAATCTAGTCAAATACAACAGTAAACAAGGCTATGATATGACTGGTGCCGATCTTTATCGCTGTAACCTCAAAGCCGCCCACTTGTTTAATATTAACCTTCAGGGTGGCAGTTTAATGAAGGCAGACCTTCGCGACGCTAACCTTAATCACGCAAACCTAACTCAAACCAACCTGCTGGGTGCAAAAATGGAAGGTTGTAAGTGTGATAGCCTTAAGGTTGGAGCGCGTGTCATGCAAGAAAAGTTGGCCCTAACAGCGGAACAAAAGCAAGATATCGAGTTAATGAATGACTATTACCAGCAAGCAGAAGAAGTCTATCGAAGTTTACGTAAAAGTGCTGAGGCTGAAGGGCTGTTTACCACCGCAGGACATTTCTTACGTAAAGAACTCACCATGCGCCGTTATCAAATGCCTAAGTATTCCTATCCAAGAGCCATTTCAAAGCTAGTCGACTTAGTCTGCGGCTATGGTGAATTACCGATGCGAGTTATTTTTACTTCTCTGGCGATTATTTTTAGTAGTGCTCTGGTCTATCTGTTTACCGGCATCCATTTCAACGGCAATATTGTTACCTTTGATCTTAATCAAACAGCAACTCAAAACATGGTCGCCTTCTTTGAATGTTTGTATTACAGCGTCGTGACCTTCACGACTCTAGGTTATGGGGATTTTACCCCTGTAGGATTATCTCGTGTTTTTGCAGCAATAGAAGCCTTTAGCGGTAGCTTTATCATCGCCTTATTTGTTGTAGTATTTGTGAAGAAAATGACTCGCTAGCTCGCCATGAGCAGCATTATTTTCGGTGACTCGTGATGTATTTTAATCAACACTTCAGTTAAAGTTGAAGATTCACCTCAGCGCTATAGCCGTAGGCAGTATCTTTAAACTGGTCGCTATTGCGAACCGCCCCCCTTGATAGAAAAGGATAGTTTTTTGAAATTTATTGTATTAGCAATACTCGCTATTTTGATTGTTGTGTTTTATATTCGCCAGCAGAATCATGCAAAAATAATTAAAAGTAATCAATTACTTGGTCAATATTTTTTGGCTAATAATGCTCAACAACAAGGCGTTGTAAGTACCAGCTCCGGCTTACAATATCTAATTCTTGAAAACAGAGGCAAGTCAGCGAAACCTTCAGCAAGCAGCACCGTGACCGTGCATTACCACGGGAGCCTACTCAATGGCCTAGTATTTGATAGCTCTGTTGAGCGAGCGCAACCGGCGCAATTTCCTTTAGGGCAAGTCATTAGAGGCTGGACCGAAGGCTTACAACTGATGCATGAGGGTGACAAATATCGCTTTTTTATCCCTAGCCACTTAGCCTATGGAGAACGCAGCATCGCCTCAATTCCAGCGGGATCGACCCTTATTTTTGAAGTGGAGTTACTTTCTATTGATACCCCTTAAGCATTCGGCATCTCAAGCCAAATAGATCTAGAAATAACTCATAAAAAGCCCGAGCAACAGTTGCCAAGGCTTTTTAAACACGGTGCTAGCACCATCTAAAACTGCAATAAGGCCTGCTCAAAATCAGTCACTAGGTCGAGCGTATCTTCGATGCCAATCGAACAACGGATCATCGTCTCGCTAATCCCTGAAGCTTGACGTGCTGCTAAACCCATTTCGTAATAAATAGTTTGAGCGACTGGCAGCGCTAAAGTTCGATTGTCGCCCAAATGAGTCGCATTAATCACGATCTGAAGCCTATCTAAAAAGGCAACGCAATCAATCCCTTCAATCAAGTCGAAACTAACTAATGCACCAAAGTGTTTAAACAAACTTTTCGCGCGTTGATGCTGAGGATGGCTCTCCAAGCCGGGATAATACACTTTAGCCACTTTAGGGTGTTTGGTTAATAAACGTGCTAAAGCCATTGCATTGGCACACTGGCGCTCCATCCGTAAGGCCATCGTTTCTGAGCCCACCGATAATAGATGAGCAGCCTGTGAACTTAAGGCACCACCAAAATCACGAAGTCCTTTTTTCTTAATCTGATTAATCCCCCACATTTTAGGATCGCCACTACGGTAGGCCTCAAAAATATTAGGAAACTTCGACCAATCAAATAACCCCGTGTCACTCACCGAGCCACCAAGCGCATTGCCATGACCGCCCACATACTTAGACAAGGAAGTGACAATAAGACTTGCGCCCACGGAAGCTGGCTGAAACAAATAGGAAGAAGTTAAGGTATTATCGACAACATAAACTAATCCGCGCTGCTGACATAACTCACCAATCCCTTGTAAATCGACAATTTGGGTGGCCGGATTAGCAATCGTTTCAACAAACACCATCTTGGTATTGACTTGACAAGCCGCGGCGACCGCTTCTCGATCCGTGGCATCAACCAAGCTTACCTCAATACCATAACCCTTGAGCGTACCAAAAATGCTACTGGTATTACCAAATAGAAAACGGCTCGCGACGATATGATCACCAGCCTTAAGCAAGCTTAGAAATACCGTACCAATTGCAGCCATGCCACTGGCAAACACCAAACTGGCGATGCTTTGGTCAAGCATCGCAATTCGGCCTTGCAAATAATCTAAGGTAGGAGTGGATTGGCGGGCATAAGCGTGGCCGACTTGCTTCCCTTGAAATACATCAAGTAGATCTTGAGTGGCTGCATATCCATAAGGCACCGAGTTGTGGATCGGCGCGTGCACCGCTCCCTCCTCGATCCCAGCTAGGCGGTCACAATGAACCAGCTGAGTCGTAAATCCTTTAAACGTCATAGGGCTACTTCTACTAAAAACCAAGTGACACTATTATGCACTAGGCCTCAATGAAAAACGAGCCAGCAAAATCATCGGCGACAAATAGATTTCCCTTCCCCGACGACCTGCAGATGTCTGAACGATCGCGAGCGAACACAACTAAATCGGCAACATCGCTCCACCCATCGCCCTTTATCTAATAAAACCTGTATCTTGCGATATGTTCACTCATCAGCAAAAGCGCTATCTCCACCAAAGGCTCATCCTCCTTGAGTTCCACACCACACTTGGCTAATAAAAACGAATCAATTCACCACACGATATCTTAATCAACTCTCCTTATGCATTAAACTCAGAGTAAGCTTACATTGGTTCCGTTCCAAAACTGACTTGTTGCCAATCTAAACCGCTATTCAAAATAATCCCTAGAACCTTAGCGCTGCAGACTTCTCCCTGCGCGATAAATCGCGGGCTGATACTCGCCACGAGATCGATGGTACCGCCCTCATTAAGAAATACATATTCGGACAAAGCTTAATGGCAATGGGGAAGAGAAAGCTGAATAATCGCTAGATCTAAATGCTCCTTGTCGGAAACGGCAATGTACCTTTATAAGCAGCGACTGAGTGGAAAATTGAGCTTGCGTCATTACAACACGTAAGGGGGACAAATGATGGCCAGTCTAGGAGCGTTCACCCGAATAACTAGACTGATAGGTATGCCTATTCGTCAGGTCACTAGATAAAGTAAGCGAAGAACTCGGGATAACTGCATCCAGCCCATGGAACAAGTAACAACGCCTGCCAAAGAGCTGTGACGTGTAAATCTGAGCATTTTTTAGCAATGTAATCATTCACTGTCCATCCTATAAAGTGGCCAACAGTAGAAGGTTAAAGATTAACAATGAAAAAAGGGGCAAAGCCCCTTGCTATCGTATGATTAAAACAGGGCTTAACTCAATGGGCGCAAGTGTCTGTGCCAACGCTTTTCCCACTGCTTAAAACCATAGACCAACATAAAAGTAAGCGAAAGATATATCGCAGCTACAAAAGTAAATGCTTCAAATGGTGCATAGTACTTTGCATAAACGTCCCGCGCAGCGCCAGTGAGGTCGATAATAGTGACCACACTCGCAATAGAGCTGGCATGCAACATGAAGATCACTTCATTACTGTACGCTGGTAATGCTCTGCGCAAAGCACTTGGTAAAATAATACGACGCATCGCGCCTAAATTAGACATCCCGTAGGCCTTAGCGGCTTCTATTTCGCCTCGAGGGGTTGCCACGATGGCTCCACGAAATATTTCGGTAGTATAAGCAGCTGTATTCAATACAAAAGCTAATAAACAAGGATAAAATGCTTCACGCACAATCGGCCAGAACATTGAGTCTTGAATGCCCTCGATGTAGGTGACGCCATAATAAATAATATATAACTGAATCAGTAAAGGTGTTCCGCGGAAAAAATATGTAAATATCCATACACTACGGCTTACAAAAAAATTATCAGAAGCCCGCAGTACCGCGAGTGGTATAGCCAACAAAAGGCCGATAATTAGAGACATAAAGGTTAATTGAACAGTCATCACCAGACCATCCCAATAAGTGAGAACGGTGCTTAAGGTGAAGATCTCATTACTCGCCAGTAAGTTCTCGATCATTTCATACATAGTTAAGACCTTACCTGTCGGTACCCACACTAAAACGAATTTCTAAACGCTTTAAGAATATTTCAGAAACACTGGTTAAGGCTAAATAAACGAAAGCCACAGGAATAAAGAATATAAATGGTTCATGCACCGCACCCGCAGCTTCCTTGGCAAGACGAACCATATCGGCCAAACCAATAACCGAAACTAAAGCGGTCGTTTTCACCATGACTAACCAATTATTACCGATCCCAGGGATCGCATGACGCATCATTTGTGGCACCGTAATTCTACGAAATATTTGTAACGCAGTCATACCATAAGCCTTACCCGCTTCAATTTGACCATTATCGACCGCCAAAAATGCGCCACGAAAAGTTTCAGCCATGTAAGCACCAAAAATAAATCCAATGGTGGTCACACCAGCTACAAATTCATTAATGTTGATGTAATATTCAATATCAAAGCGATCGTATACCCAGTCAGAAACAGAATTAACCATGATCTGTGCCCCGAAAAATATTAACAACATCAATACTAAATCGGGTACCCCGCGGATCACCGTGGTATAAATAGTAGCAACAGCATTGGCCAGCCAATGTTTAGATAGACGGGCTACTGCCGCCAACAAACCAAGCACTAAGGCAACCGCCAAAGACAAGAAAGCCACTTCGATGGTGACAATTGCGCCCATAAAAATAGAGGGGCCGTAACCATATAGGTCAAGCATAATCAATCTCTTAAAAATTAACCCGAGTCATACTCGGGTTAATGGTCAGGCAAAGCTACATTTTAATACTGTAATCAAAGTACTTATCGTTGATTTTATCGTAGGTTCCATTGCTCTTGACCGTAGCAAGCGCCTTGTTAAACATCTCGATAAGCGCTTTATCGCGTTTACGAGCAGCAACACCAACGCCATTACCAAGCGGAATAGGCTCACCCACTGACATAAATTTTTTGTCTGCATCGACATCTAAAATCGAGCTTACGCCTACCGGATAATCAATCACCACAAGGTCAATACGTCCGCCTTGAAGATCAACCACTAAATCATCACCAGTGGTATAACGTTTAATATCCGCAACCTTCGAGTAATGCTCAGTTGCGTAGGTATCTTGAATCGTTCCTCGCTGTACCCCTACTCTAAGACCTTTCAATGTTTCAGGCTTAGCAGGATCAACGGTACTTGCTTTAGGACCAAAAAAACCAGTTGGGGTGATATAGTAAGGTTCAGAGAATAGTACTTTCTTCGCACGCTCTTCATTGATAGACATTGAAGAAAAAATCGCATCGTACTTACGCGCAAGTAAACCAGGAATAATGCCATCCCAAGCCTGCACAACCCACTCGCACTTCACCTTCATTTCAGCACAAACCGCATTCCCTAAATCAACTTCAAAACCAGTTAGCGAGCCGTCTGGCGCTTTGTACTCAAAAGGTTCGTAAGGCACATCTACCGCCAAACGCACTACTTTCCAATCTTTGGCCATTAATGGCGTGCTTGCGAGCGCCAAAACACCCATCATCGCGATTACTGTTTTTTTCATTTTAATACTCCATAATGTTTGCATTATCAGCGAATTAACGCCTGTCTTCCATAAACTAATAGTTGGGCGCGAGGAATTGACGCATCCGCTCAGAATCGGGATTTTCGAAAACTTTTTGCGGAGAGCCTTTCTCTTCAACCACGCCTTGATGTAAAAATAGGACTTGGTTTGAAACGTCACGAGCAAAAGCCATTTCGTGAGTAACCACCAGCATAGTGCGGCCTTCTTCCGCCAAACTGCGCATCACCTTAAGTACTTCACCCACTAATTCAGGGTCAAGCGCAGAAGTGGGTTCGTCAAACAACATGACTGCAGGATTCATCGCTAATGCTCGAGCAATCGCAGCGCGCTGTTGCTGACCACCAGACATATGAGCAGGATAATAATCTTTACGATCATGTAAGCCGACTCGCTCCAGCAATGCTTCCGCCTGCTCAGTCGCTTCTTTTCTTGGTACCCCTAAGACGTGAATAGGTGCTTCCACAATATTTTCCAATACGGTCATATGTGACCATAAGTTAAACCCTTGGAATACCATCGATAGGCGGGAGCGAACAAGCTCAACTTGCTTACTGTTTGCAGGGATTCGTTCCCCATTACGCAAATGCTTAAACGCAATTTGCTCGCCATGAACCAAAATCTCCCCTTGAGTAGGGGTTTCTAACAAGTTCATGCAACGTAAAAAGGTACTTTTACCTGAGCCCGAAGAGCCGATGATAGAAATAACATCGCCTTTTCTAGCCGTTAAATCGATCCCTTTAAGAACCTCATTATCCCCAAATACTTTATGGATATTAGAGACATCTAATGCAGCCGCATCATTCATATTATTGTTATTTACCTTGTTAATGGCTGTCAAAACAACCAAGCCCTTATCCCGAGGCACGCATTATTGTTAAATAAATTGTTACACGTTCAACTCAACAAAAAGTATCACCCCAAAAGACAAAACTCAACATTTTATGGGGCGATATCTATTAATGTGATTACAAAACACCCTAAAGCTATATTTTCACAGCATGTTTATATTCACGAAAACTGCATGTCTAAGCTGATAGAAATAAATAACCCGAATTATTTCTCAATACCTAGAATGATAACTCAGTTTTTTGTAAACACTAGCTAATATATTCCATCGCAAAAACAGCCCACTTTAAATGTTAAATCAGTGTAAAATCCTTAGTCTATTAAGATTCAAATAAGGTGAGCTAGATCTCAGTCTAAAGCCCATACTTTTAGTAAGTAAATTACAGAATACCCCATTGACAATCTATTAATTAGCAGAGCGAGCCCCTAAAAAGGTAATAAAATTACAGAAATTATGGCCTTTATTGACTTGGATCAAGTTCTAAATCCAGCTTGCTTTGCTACAATTTTGCTAAGAAAAATATGAGGTAATATGTTGTGAGAGTTAACAACAAAACTGTCGGTTTTTACCCAGATAAATATTTATCTTTAACCGCCTGATTTTTGTTAAATATACGCAATTATCCAATACGAATATCCTCTAAATTTCTTAAACACAAAGCTTGGAGTTATTTCAATAGCTACACTCACAGTCCTTTATGTTGTTCGTCTAGATGAGACGATTATCGCGAGTGAGAGGGAACTCAAGCGAAATACGCTTTTATGAGCACCTGCGATTAACCGATTTACATTTTGTTATTTGAGGAAACTATGTCCAGTAACAACCATCAGTCTCAAGACGAAGAGCTGAGCTACTCAGAAGCACACCGCCCTGCATCTGAATTTGAAACTCGTTCTGACTATTTAGACCATGAACTTCAGATCATGAAGCCACGTCGTTATAGTTTAAATTTACCCGGTCGTGACTTTCGCTTTGAACTGGAAGATTTAGTCCCAGCAATTGCTGGCACCATCGGTATTATCGCAATGTACTCTGCAGTGATGATGGCTTGGGCAGCAGGTCTCTCTGATAAATGGGAGCATGTCAATTTAGGCGTAGAGTTCGCTATTGAAGTTTCACGTGTAGAAATGATCATTCCCGCATTTCTATTCTGTATTTTAGCCTCTGGTTTTGTAAACCCAAGAGCTAACTTGGCCGGTAACCACGGGCCAATGATTCCTATGATTTTCATGATTGCCATGGCTGGGGCTCATCCATTAGCGTTGGCTATTTTAATTGGCGTCTTTGGCTTGATATTGAGCGCAGTTAAAGGCGGTTCCCGTCTGGTTAACTTAACCAGTGAAGGCGTTGCAGGTGGACTATTGGTGTTTTTGGGCTTTACCGGTTCAATAAGCCAAATCAACTCTTTAATTGGCTGGGCCAATGGACTTAGCAGTCAAACCGAAGGCGTAGCAGCAGGCGACATGGGCTATATTGCCTTGATTGTACTAGCAATTACTGTTGTTGTTTACGCCGTATTAGCCAAGCTTGGTAAACGCTGGTTAGCGATCCCTTTATGTGCTGTCACCGGATTTGTGGTGGCCATGCTCGCTGGTGCAGGGTTTGATTTAACCTTTACGACCGAGCCAGGTTTACCAAACTTAAATCCTGCATACTGGTGGGGCTCCACTGAAGAAGGATGGATGTTAGGCTTACCAAACATTGAGCACTTTATTGCTTCATTACCTTTTGCCATCTTAGCGGTCGCGATGTGGTCACCCGACTTCTTAGGTCATCGCATTTTCCAAGAACTGAACTACCCGAAAAAAACTGACAAAGTATTGATGGACGTTGATGACACCATGACCATGTGTTCGATTCGTCAAATGGTTGGTACCGCGGTCGGTGGTGGTAACATCACTTCCAGCTGGGGGACTTATATGATCCCTGCAGCAATTGCCAAGCGTCCAATCCCCGGCGGCGCAATCCTCCTCGGTTCTTTAGTGATGATCATTGCTATTGTTGGCTACCCAATGGATGCCGCTGTATGGCCACCGGTAATGCGTATCGCGTTATTGGTTGGTGTTTCATTGCCGTTGTTAGAAGCTGGCATGCAAATGATTAAAGATTCTAAAGACTCTCAGTCTGCAGGTATTTGTGTGTTTGCTGCGATGGTAACCAACCCGGTATTAGCATGGGCATTAACTATGCTGTTAGACAATAATGGCCTCATTGGCGATAAAGAACGTCCGAAAAAACTAAGTAAATTGGACCGTATCATTATTCCAACTGTCGTCCTAATTGTCTGCGCCGCTGCAATGCTGGCAGTAGGGATGTTGGAAGGGAAATATGGCATTCCAGCATTATTATAGTGAGAAAGACTTTATCGCTTAGAACAAACGCTATACTAGTTCTAGGCTAAAAGGAGTAGCGCTTTGCGCGCTACTTTATACAACGTAATTTATTCATTTGTATACCAACTTATAGGTGGAACAAGAAATGACAGAGAAGAACGAAGTTTTTGCTGAATCATGGGCAGGTTTTAAAACTGGCGAATGGCAAAATGAAGTTAACGTTCGTGACTTTATTCAAACTAACTATACCCCATATGAAGGCGATGAAAGCTTTTTAGCAGGGTCAACCGAAGCAACGGATAAGCTTTGGGCAAAAGTTATGGAAGGCATTAAAGAGGAAAACCGCACTCACTCGCCGGTAGACTTCGATACTTCAGTTATCTCAACCATCACCTCACATGATGCTGGTTACATCAATCAAGATTTAGAAACTATTGTTGGCTTGCAAACTGAAGCACCGTTGAAACGTGCGATCATCCCAAATGGCGGCATTCGGATGATCGAGGGTTCTTGTAAAGCTTACGATCGTGAATTAGACCCTGCGGTTAGCAAGATCTACTCAGAGTACCGTAAAACCCATAACCAAGGTGTATTCGACGTATACACTGGCGCGATCATGAAATGTCGTAAATCAGGCGTATTAACTGGTTTACCTGATGCTTATGGCCGTGGACGTATCATTGGTGACTACCGTCGCGTTGCCTTATACGGCATTGATTTCTTAATGGCCGATAAAGTAAAACAGCATCGTTCGTTAGAAAAAGATCTCATTAAAGGTGACACCTTAGAAGCAACGATTCGCCTTCGTGAAGAAATCAACGAACAGTATCGTGCTTTAGCTCAAATTAAAGAAATGGCAGCCAAATACGGTTGTGATATTTCAGTGCCAGCTAAAACTGCAAAAGAAGCCGTTCAGTGGACTTACTTTGGTTACTTGGCCGCCGTTAAGTCACAAAATGGCGCGGCAATGTCATTTGGCCGTACCACAACTTTCTTAGACGTTTACATCGAGCGCGACATGGCTGCTGGCCTGATCACTGAAAGTGAAGCGCAAGAACTGGTTGACCACTTGGTCATGAAGTTACGTATGGTTCGTTTCCTACGTACTCCTGAGTATGATGACTTGTTCTCTGGTGACCCAATTTGGGCAACTGAGTCAATGGGTGGTATGGGTGTTGATGGTCGAACCCTAGTAAGCCGTACTGCGTTCCGTTTCTTGAACACCCTATACACTATGGGTCCTTCTCCAGAGCCAAACATTACCGTATTATGGTCAGAGAAATTACCGCTTAACTTCAAAAAATACTGTGCCAAAGTATCTATCGATACTTCATCAATTCAATACGAAAATGATGATTTAATGCGCACTGATTTTGATAACGACGATTACGCCATCGCATGTTGTGTATCACCAATGGTTGTTGGTAAACAAATGCAGTTCTTTGGTGCTCGCGCGAACTTAGCAAAAACCCTGCTGTACTCCATGAATGGCGGTATGGATGAGAAACTAAAAATCCAAGTAGGTCCTGTTGGCGAAAAAGTAACCGATGAAGTATTAAATTACGACGACATCATGGCTCGCTTAGACACCTTCATGGATTGGTTAGCAGAGCAATATGTCACCGCTCTAAACTGCATTCACTATATGCATGACAAGTACAGCTACGAAGCATCGTTGATGGCACTTCATGATCGTGACGTATACCGTACCATGGCTTGTGGTATTGCTGGATTATCAGTTGCTGCAGACTCACTATCAGCGATTAAATATGCTGAAGTGAAGCCAATTCGTGACGAAGATGGCATTGCTGTAGATTTTGAAATCAACGGTGATTACCCTAAATTTGGTAACAACGATGATCGTGTAGATAGCATCGCAGTTGACTTGGTTGAGCGCTTCATGAACAAAATCCGTAAGCTTAAAACTTACCGTGATGCTGTTCCGACTCAATCTGTACTTACCATCACTTCTAACGTGGTCTATGGTAAGAAAACAGGTACCACACCAGATGGGCGTAAAGCCGGCGCTCCATTTGCACCGGGAGCAAACCCAATGCATGGTCGTGACGAAAAAGGTGCTGTAGCATCATTAACTTCGGTCGCTAAACTACCATTTGCTAACGCACAAGACGGTATTTCTTATACTTTCTCTATCGTGCCAAACGCTCTAGGTAAAGATGACGATACTCAAAAAACCAACCTGGCTGGTTTGATGGACGGTTACTTCTACCACAACACTGATGTGGAAGGTGGCCAACACCTCAACGTGAACGTGATGAACCGTGAAATGTTAGTTGACGCGATGGAAAATCCTGAGAAATACCCTCAGTTAACCATCCGTGTATCGGGTTACGCAGTGCGTTTTAACTCACTAACAGCTGAGCAGCAACAAGACGTAATCACTCGTACTTTTACGCAAAGCATCTAATCTTAGCTTTAGTAGTTTCTGCTTAGCAGAAACTCCGGTTATAATTGACCTTGCCCTCATTGTTGGGCAAGGTTTTTTTTTGGGAGAAACAAATGTCTAGAATTGGGCGAATTCATTCAACAGAATCGTGCGGTACCGTCGATGGACCAGGGATCAGGTTTATCGTATTTATGCAAGGCTGTTTAATGCGCTGCCAATATTGTCATAATCGCGATACTTGGGACTTACATGACGGTAAAGAAATTTCTGTAGACGATTTAATGAATGACTTAACTCCCTATCGCCGTTTCATGAATGCTAGTGGTGGTGGTGTAACCGCCAGTGGTGGCGAAGCCATCCTACAAGCGGAGTTTGTTCGAGACTTATTTCGAGCCTGTCAGGCTCAAGGGATCCATACCTGCCTCGATACTAATGGTTACGTTCGTAAACATACGGAAGTGATTGACGAACTACTTGATGCTTCCGATCTGGTGATGCTCGACATTAAACAAATCCACGATGAAGTACACCAAGAATTGGTTGGCGTCAGTAATAAACGAACGCTGGATTTTGCTCGTTATCTACACAAAGTAGGCCAAACCACTTGGATCCGCTATGTTGTGGTTCCTGGTTTCACCGATGATGAACAATCGGCTCATGACTTAGGTCAGTTTCTCGCACCTTTCGACAACGTAGAAAAAATTGAATTACTCCCCTACCACGAGCTCGGAAAACACAAATGGACCGCCATGGGAGAAGATTACCCACTCGCTGGCGTAAAACCGCCGAGCAAAGAAACGATGGAAACCATTAAAGGGATCTTGCAACAATACCACAGCAAGGTTATCTACTAGTTTCACGCGATTAAGGCTTATTTTTTGATGATGATATGCCCCATTTGCCAGCTTCGGCTAAGCAAAGTAAACAAACAGTGGTCTTGTGCTAAAGGCCATTGTTTCGACCAAGCAAAAGAAGGCTACACCAACCTACTGGCCGTGCAACATAAGAATTCGAAGCAGCCAGGAGATAGCAAAGCGATGCTGCAAGCACGCCAACATTTTCTCAATCAAGGTCATTTTAATTTCTTAGCGGATGCTATCAATCAACTACTTTCGCTTCACCAAGCAAAATGCATTCTTGATTTAGGCTGTGGAGAAGGTTACTACACGGCAGCCATCCGTCAGGAGCAGGCACAAGCAGACGCAGTGATAGGTGTAGATATAGCAAAAGATGGGATCAGAATGGCAGCTAAACGTCACAAAAGTTGCCAATTTTTTGTGGCTAGTAACCACCGATTACCAATTGCCGATACCAGCATTGATTTTATCGTTCGTGTATTTGCCCCCAGCGATAATCAGGAGTTACTGCGTATCTCACATAACCATAGCTTTTTACTCAAAGTCGTCCCAGGAGCCAGGCATTTACAGCAATTACGACGTTTGATTTACAAGGAGTTGCAAGCGCATCAAGAACAAGCTGAAGAATTAGCTGGCTGGCGACTCACTGAGCAACAAAAAATAAGTCAGTTAGCCATATTAAATCAAGAAGATATGTCTGCCTTAACTAAAATGACGCCATTTGCTTGGAAAAATACCAAACTGCTAGAACAACAGCAATTAGCGCAATCACAATTCGAAATTGACTTTGAATTTGTATTACAATTATATCAACGAGGGTAATCAGTAAAGTCTTCAGCTAACACAAAGCTTTTATCAAAACGCTTGAAGGCTTTCCGCAACAAATCTGCTAATTCTTTATAACGAGGTTTCACCGCCAGAGGTGAAATACGCTCACCAGCCTCGGCCAATTTTTGATGTAGATCACGATACCAGTTAGCTAAGCTGGGCGGTAATAACTGATTTGCTCGACGTCCCAACCAATATAAACCATGTAAAGGCATTAAAAATATCACCGTCGCCATCATCACTGATTGTGGTAATATTTCAGTCAAATTAGCCATATACGGCAGCATAACTGTGACAACCGCTATCGCTGGCATCGTTTTCATCGCTAAAGAAGTCGCAAAAATAACTCGATTCTCAGGAAAAATGGGTGACAGCACACGCTGATTTGGCCAGCGTTTCATATAGTTATGTCCATCATTTAACATTTCAGAGAATTTACCCATGGACACCTCGCGACCAAAAATTGACCTAAACCAATAAATTAGTAATTTTTTTACAAATTCACTTAGTTATTAGTATGACATATATGATTAAAAATCCGTTTCAGGTATCATTGGCAGACAGCCGGTTTCATATAAATCACCTTAATATATTAAGTGTAGCTTGAATGGGACCTTGGCACTAGGTCAAATCAATTTTTGGCGGCGCTTAAGATTGGTTTTCCGGTTCAAACAACGGGTCTTCTAATACTCTACGTTTTTGAGCCACTGTCTATAATTGAACAAATTCAACAACAGGTGTCTATAAATGAGCAATAAGCTGGTACTCGTTCTTAATTGCGGTAGCTCTTCATTAAAATTTGCAGTGCTAAACGCTGTTAGCGGTGACGAGATTCTTTCTGGTTTGGCAGAATGCTTTAACTTAGAAGATGCACGTATCAAATGGAAGTTAAATGGCGAAAAAGGGGATTCAAAGCTAGGTGCCAATGCCGCACACCATGAAGCTATCGAATTTATTGTAAGCAACCTCTTAGAAAAAAATCCTGAAATTTTGAACGATATTGTGGCCGTTGGTCACCGCGTCGTTCATGGCGGAGAAAAGTTCACTCAATCAGCGATTATTGACGAAGCTGTCTTGGCTGGTATCGAAGACTGCGCTAGCTTAGCGCCACTGCATAATCCAGCTGCATTAATCGGCATTCGAGCGGCTCAAGATTGTTTTCCTCAGCAACCACACGTTGCAGTATTTGATACCGCCTTCCACCAAACCATGCCAGAAAGCGCGTTTCTTTATGCCTTACCTTATAAGCTATATAGCGAAAAAGGCATTCGCCGTTATGGTATGCATGGCACGAGTCACCTATTTGTATCTCGTGAAGCATCGGCAACCTTGGGTTTGCCTGTAGAAGAGACCAATGTGATCACCGCTCACCTAGGTAATGGCGCCTCACTCTGTGCCGTGAAGAACGGTAAAAGTGTTGATACCAGCATGGGGCTCACGCCGCTCGAAGGTTTGGTAATGGGCACTCGTTCTGGTGATATCGACCCTGCGATTATTTTCCATTTAGTCGACAATGAAGGCTATACATTAGAGCAAGTCAACAACATGCTTACCAAAGAGTCTGGTTTGATGGGCCTCACGGAAGAAAGCAGTGACTGTCGTTTTGTCGAAGAAGGCTACCAAAAAGGCAGCGACGCCGGGCTTCGTGCGATGAACGTATTCACTTACCGTTTAGCCAAAGCCATTATGTCTTACGCTGCAGCAATGGACGGTAAGCTAGATGCTCTCGTCTTTACTGGTGGCATTGGTGAAAATTCAGCTTTAGTTCGTCAATTAACCGTTGAAAAACTAGCGCTACTTGGTTTTAGTCTAGATGAGCAAGCAAACTTAGCTGCACGTTTTGGTAACTCTGGCAATATCGCCACTAGTACTAGCCGCCCAATTTTAGTGATTCCAACAAATGAAGAAATGGTTATTGCTCAAGATGCTGTCGCATTAACTCAGTAATAAAACATACTTTGTATCTAAGGTTAGATTTTAGTCTAGCCTTATTCTTTCACCTAACTTAAGAGGTACAGCCGTGGCTCGTACAATTATGTTAATCCCTGTTGGCGTTGGTGTTGGTGTAACATCCGTCAGTTTGGGAATGGTTCGCGCGATGGAGCGCAATGGCGTCAACGTTAATTTCTTTAAACCCATTGCCCAACCGAAAAGTCGCGAAAAAGGCGCTGAACGTTCTACAGCGATCATTCGCCAAGCATCAAATATTATTCCCCCAGAACCTTTTACCCAAGCCTATGCAGAAAACCTTATCAGCGCCAATCAAATTGATGATTTGCTTGAAGGCATTGTGGCTCGTTTTAATTCTGGAACATCTGGCGCAGAGATTGTTGTGGTAGAAGGCCTAGTCCCGACCTCTGAATCTCCTTACGCAACCAATGTTAACTATGGTATTGCCAAAGCTTTAGATGCCGATATGGTATTTGTTACCAACCCAGGTAACGATACTTCGCAACAGTTAAAAGAGCGCATGGAAATTGCGTGTAATAACTTTGGCGGTCTAAAAAACAAACGTATTATTGGTTGTATTATCAATAAAGTTGGTGCGCCTATCGACGAGCATGAAATTACTCGTCCAGACCTCACCGAAATGTTTGATAATAAATCAGACCATTCGACTAATCTTGAAGTGCTGCAGATGTTTGGCAAAAGCCCACTGCGTATTTTAGGCTGTATTCCTTGGAATGCGCCGCTGGTTTCACCACGTGCGCGAGATCTGGCGAATCACCTCAATGCTCGAGTGATTAACGAAGGTGACATGGATACTCGTTTAGGACGAGTGACTTTCTGTGCTCGCAGCATCCATAACATGGTCGAACATTTTAATGCGGGTAGCCTGTTAGTGACCTCTGGCGATCGCTCCGATGTGATTGTTTCAGCCTGCTTAGCAGCCATGAACGGTGTTAGAATTGGAGCCTTATTGCTGACTGGTGGTTATCAACCAGAACCTCAAGTTTTAAAACTATGTGAAGGTGCATTTGCCACTGGTTTACCAGTGATGTTGATTGAGTCAAACACTTGGCAAACTTCGTTAGCCTTACAAAGCTTCAATGCTGAAATCCCCGTTGACGATGCCTCACGGATCGAATTGGTACAGGACTACGTTGCTGGCCACATCGACAAACATTGGATAGAGTCATTAACGGCTATTTCTGCCCGTGCGCGTCGCTTGTCGCCACCCGCTTTCCGTTACCAGCTCACCGAAATGGCTCGCAGTGCCAATAAACGTATTGTATTACCAGAAGGTGAAGAACCGCGTACTATTGCAGCAGCTGCTATTTGTGCTGAACGTGGCATCGCTAAACCGGTATTACTTGGCAATCCTGAAGTAATTCATCGTATCGCTGGTCAACAAGGTGTCACTCTGGGTGACAATATTGAAATTTTCAACCCAGTTGAAATTCAAAATAAATATGTTGCGCCAATGGTAGAGTTACGCAAGGGTAAAGGCCTCACCGAAGTCGTTGCCAAAGAGCAACTTGAAGACAACGTGGTTCTGGGAACCATGATGCTAGCCAACGACGAAGTTGACGGCTTGGTTTCTGGTGCGGTCAATACCACAGCGAACACTATTCGCCCACCGCTTCAGTTGATTAAAACGGCACCAGGTTACAACCTAGTTAGCTCGATCTTCTTCATGCTGTTACCGGATCAAGTATTGGTTTATGGTGACTGTGCGATCAATCCAGATCCAAGCGCTGAACAACTTGCAGATATTGCAATTCAATCTGCAGAATCAGCGGTTGCCTTCGGAATTGAACCTCGGGTCGCAATGATCAGTTACTCAACGGGTAGTTCAGGCTCAGGCTCTGACGTTGAGAAAGTACGTGAAGCCACAAAAATTGCCAAGGAACGTCGTCCCGATCTGATCATCGACGGTCCATTGCAATATGATGCGGCTATCATGGAAAACGTTGCCAAGAGTAAAGCACCGAATAGCCCTGTGGCAGGTAAAGCAACGGTATTCATCTTCCCTGATTTGAATACTGGTAATACCACTTACAAAGCAGTACAACGTAGTGCCGACCTAATCAGTATCGGGCCAATGCTACAAGGTATGGCTAAACCAGTGAATGATTTGTCACGTGGTGCTTTAGTTGACGACATCGTCTACACGATCGCTTTAACAGCGATCCAAGCGAGCCAAAGAAAGTAAGCTAAGCGTTTTGCTTTGCAAAAATACCGCTCAATTTAATTGAGCGGTATTTTTATTTATACCGATCGCCAGATAAGCATAAGCGCTAACAATAAAACGCTTCAATCTTGTGCACCTACCTTCACTAACGAATACTGTTTAACCAATGAGTGGCCAAGGAAAAACAGCAAATACCTTTAAAATCGATCTCTTAAAGCAGCACTTGCTAACTTCAAGGGTTTTAAAGCTCTTGTTCTACGTCAACTTAAGTTTAAAAGTCATCTCTGTTTGGCTGATAAACCCACAGCCCCAGCTCGTATCTTAACAATCATAAGTGAACGAATCATTTTTAATCAAACCAAAAAAACCTTAAAAAACATAAATATAGAATCAAAAAACCACTTCATTCACATATTAATCCACAGATTATGTGGATAAGAATTATATAAAATGAGAGTTATACACAGCTCCCGGTATTTATTTGACATAATTCACTATATTTATTCACAACCCACTTAAATCATCATCAGGACCACGATGCGTGAGCGCGTGAATTTGATGTGCAACGCCAACCACGTCTTCCACATCCAGCAGCACCGCAATGCCTTGACCTTCTTCTTGATCAAAATCAGCCACAGCACTAATCGTATTTAAGATAGGTTTCGCCAAATGACTTTCTACCACAAACAATAAGACGTCGCGCTGCGACTCGAGATTCAAACCAAAGAACGTTTTTTTACGATGCACTCCCTCCCCCCGCGCATTATTAATCACAGTCGCACCTGTCGCGCCAGCAGCGCGAGCCGAGTCTAATACCAAACTGGTTTTTTGATCGTCAACAAAAGCTAGAATCAACTTAAATTTCATCTTATTCTCCAGATAAATCAGAATGGGCTAAATAATGAGTAATTTGTGCATAAGCTAATACCGAGATAATTGGAAACAAACTAGCAAAAGCAATCAGACCAAAACCGTCCAAGAGTGGACTACGCCCAGGCACAGCATCAGCCAAACCTAATCCCAATGCAGTCACTAAAGGCACTGTCACTGTCGAAGTGGTCACTCCACCACTATCATAGGCCAAGGGAATGATCGCTTTCGGAGCAAACAAGGTTTGTATTCCAACCAATACGTAACCAAAAATAATGTAATACTGCAGCGGGTCACCTACCACAATTCGGTAAGAACCTAGGGCGAGGCCGAAAGCGACACCTAAAGCAACCGAAATACGTAAACCACCAATCGAAACCACTCCCCCAGAAACGGCATTCGCTTTAATCGCCACGGCCAATAACGACGGTTCTGCAATCGTGGTACTAAAACCGATCGCAGCAGAGAATATGTAAACCCATAGGTAGGCCTGCCAATGACTCCCAGGGGCATCACTCAGCGACACAAAACCTAGATGGGTTAATTGGATCGCCATAGTTTGCCCCAAAGGGAATAAAGCCTGCTCAAGACCCAATAAGAACAATACCATCCCCAGCACGACAAAAAATATCCCCATGAGTAACTGACGAGGCTGATGAAGCGGCTTTTTAATAACCAGATATTGAAAGACTAGAATTGTGAGTACAATCGGAAAAATATCGCCTAGCGTGGAAAACAAGGTCTCGAAAAACTCTAGCCACCAGCGCATCAATAAATAATCCCGTAAAGCATCACAAAAATCATCGGCGTTAACGAGGCTAAAGCAATCAAACCAAACCCATCTAATAAGGGATTTCTTCCTTCAATTGAAGCCGCTAAACCGATCCCAAGTGCAGTAACTAAGGGGACGGTGATTGTCGAGGTGGTGACACCTCCAGAATCATAGGCGATACCGATAATTTCTTCGGGAGCAAATATGGTAAGTATCACAATCAAGCCATAACCCGCGATGATCATCAGATAAAGCGGCCACCCTTGAATAATACGGATCACCCCAATCACAATGGCTAAGCCAACCGCAAAGGCAACACTTAAACGCAAGCCTGCGGCATATTCATCCATGCTCCCCTTATCCGATGAAATATGCTGCGCTTGGGCTGCAACCTCAGCCGCTTCCCTGGTAACAGCGATCAGGGCAGGTTCAGCAATGGTTGTCCCAAATCCCAAACAGAATGCAAAAGCCAATAGCGCAGCCAAGCTTCCCTTATTGGCAAAAGCATGCGCCAGTTGTTCGCCAATCGGAAATAAACCAAGCTCCAAGCCCATCACAAAACAACTTAAACCCACCACGACCATCACCGTACCGCCGAGGATCTGTAGAACATTTGGCAATGAACTGTCTAATACAAACCATTGAAAAAACAGGATCACGAATACAATCGGCGAAATGTCCCGAATACTTTTAAGCAGAGATGAAAAAAAATGTGAGAACCGAAAACCCATACCACGCCTTTGAGCTGAAATAAGCCCTATATCAAGCGTAGCAGAGCAAAATCCAGCTCGAGACAATGACCATAAGGTATCACTCGAACTGTGAGGGCGGTGGCCGTTTAAACTGGATTATTTTTAAAAATGAGTACTTTTAGGCCGTCATCCTCTGACTTCTCCAATACCCTTTCGGGACGTTCAAGCGTCGTCAGCAACGACAGTTGGGGGCACTCACTTTCAACAACATCAATGAGAAACTGACAACCAAGCCAGGGGGCGTTCAAGCAAAGCATCGCCAAGCCCTCCTCCGCTAATAAACTCGGGAGTTGACGAATTATCCGAGGGTAATCTTTTTCGACTAAAAAACTACCTTTTTGCATTGATGGTGGATCAGCGATCACCAAATCATAGGGACCATGTTTACGCAACTTGCCCCAAGATTTAAACAAATCATGACCAAAGAAACGGGCTTTCTTATCATCAAGTTGATTGAGTCTTAGGTTATCCCGGCCAACACTTAGCGCAGCCTTACTCATATCAATATTCACCACCGCTTGCGCACCACCAGCCAACGCAGCAACGGCAAACCCACAGGTGTAAGAAAACAGGTTAAGAACTCGCTTATTATTGGCCTGCTCTCTGACCCAGCGTCGGCCACTGGCCATATCAAGAAATAACCCAAAGTTTTGATGTCGTCCCAGTTCAACCTTATAACGTAAACCCTGCTCCATCACCTCAACAGGTGTCTGTTCACTGCCCCACAAATGGCGAACCGGAGCCATCGGCTGATCTCGCTGTTGTAAAAAAACGCCTTCTACTAAGGACGGTTCACTGAGTTGAGCAACCAATTCGGCTAACAGCTCATCAGCCAATGGCGCGTAAGCAACGATCAGCATCACTGGCGGAAGCCATTCAATATTAAATGCCTCGGCACCAGCGATACAATGCCCTCTACCATGCAGCACTCGCAAGGCTTGCCCATCGAGTGTGGGTAATTCTACTCTCATCTACTACTTAACTCTCTTTTAGGTCGTCTGGGTGGCTTAAGATCCGTGAAAACCAATGGCCGCTATTACTCGACTCAAGGCCAATTTTTACGATCATGGTTAGCGGCACCGATAGTAACATTCCAACACTACCAAATAACCATCCCCAAAAAATCAATGATAACACTACGACCAAGGAGGACAGACCTAAACCTTTACCCATGATACGTGGCTCCACGATATTACCCATCACCAGATTAACCGTTACATATAGCCCAGCCACCGCCAAAGCCTGACTCGGCCCTAACTGAAGTAGCGCTAATAGCACAGCGGGTACGGCAGCAATCAGCGAGCCAACGTTAGGAATATAATTGAGTAAAAAAGCCAAAATGCCCCATAACACGGCATAATCCAGATCGAGCAAACTCAAGACAATGGTGATGGGGATGGCCGTGCCAAGGCTAATCATGGTCTTAACCGCAATATAACTATTGACCGACTTGAGAAATTTGTTCACCTGCGACATGCGAACATCGGGATTATGAATCGCATCATGTACCCGCTGCGGCATCGTATCGGCCTCTAACAACATGAATATCGTCACCAATAAAATGATAAAAATATTAGCAGCTGCACCACTTAAACCAGTTAAGGTATTGGCGAATACCCCCAATATCACCCCAGGATCGAAATAATCAGTGACCACACTCATCGATAGATCAATATCAAACCTTGCGGCGAAGGTAATCAACTTCGCGAGATGAACCAGTAGCTGCTCTCGGTAGGCTGGAATAGACGATCTAAAATCACTAATAGAGCTCCCCACTACACCAGCCAATAACAAAATAACGCTCACGATCAACAGTAACACTGCCATCACAGCAAGTACCCGCGGGATACGAATACGCGTCAAAAAACTCACCACCGGACTGGCAATAATGGCGATGAATAGAGATAACAAAAAAGGGATCAGCACTGGGGTTGCAGCTTTTAATCCAGCCAATACCACAATCAGGGCAGCTGCGGTCACCAAACCATGGCGTATCGAAGTTGGTTGATTCACCGAACACTCCTAAAATATTATTTGATGCTCAGCAGTTTAGCTTGCATCAGCGCTGGCGAAAAGGCTAAATAAAAACCTATCAATCATCTGGGGTCACCAATGTATTACCTTTGTAGTCTGGGGAGCAATATTCAACCGCTGCAACACATACCGCAGGCAGTAAAGCAGCTTTGTATTCGTTTGCACCCCATCACCTTTAGTGCCTTTATACAAACCGCACCCTCACAACTGCAATCAAAACATGATTTCATCAATGGCTTGGCCTGGTTTCATTCCCATCAATCAGCCCCCACGCTAAAACGTTTTTTCAATCAACTAGAAGATTTTCATGGCCGCAATCGCAAAGATCCCCTCTCCAGTGACAAAGACCGCCCCTTAGATATTGATTTAATCGGTGCAGCTAAGCAGCCTCAATTGTTAAGCCTGTTACATCCAGATGAATTTTTAATCCCACTACATCAACAGTTATTTGGTCAAAACGTCGAGCTACAGCAAGTCGTAGAGTTTGAGTTATGCATTGATCATCAGCCAGGTTTACCATTGGGCCAAGGACCGACCACCATCAACTTTGATAGAACAACCGGTCAAATAGTCGTTTTCAATCAATAAAATCATGGTTTGCCAGATGGGTGCGAAGCCCCCCTCTTTCGCCAAAGGCGTCTGTGCCAATACCTGCTGGCGATGCACCTTAGTATGTTCAGTTAGGAATTGCATCGGCCCCGGTTCAATCGCATTCACTCGAACCGCAGGCGCCCAATGGGTCGCATAAGACCGCATTAAATTCGCTAAACCTGCTTTCGACGCACAGTAACTACGAAATGCCGAGTGGGGTTGTTCAGCATAAATATCGGTTAACATCACTACACTGCCCTTTGCCCTAACTAAAGCCGGATGCAAGGCTTCATTCAACAATTTAGGAGCCAACATATGCACGGCATACATCGCGTCAAAAAAATCGGCTTGTTGTTCAAGGCTATGTTGTTGCTCATCTTGGAGAAACAATGAAGCATTATGGACCAGCACATCTAAACGAGTACATTGCTGAGTCACCGCTTGAATAAAGGCCAACAAGGACGAACGTTGACTGAAATCGGCTTGGAATAGACTCACGCCACGTGCGCGTAACTCATCTAACCCGCTTCGCTCACTGCGATATTGGCCTATAACCTGATAACCCAAGTCAAGAAATTGATGTGCAAGAAAAAAACCCAAACGGCGGCCAACCCCGGTGATTAAAACAGTCGTCATGCTCTACCCTTCCTATAAAACTCTGCTATTGTTGACTAAATTAAGGCGTAATATTACAAGCTCTATATAAGGAGTTGTGGTTAACGATGAAAATTTTACTCACAGGCGGAACTGGTTTTATCGGTAGCCGACTGGTAAAACATCTACAGTTTAGTCATGAACTAACCGTTCTATCACGTTCGCCCATTAAAGCCTACCAGAAGCTAGGGCACAATCTATTGGCAATCCCTTCGCTCAAGGATTTAACCGACTTAAATGAGTTTGATGCGGTAATTAACCTAGCCGGAGAGCCGATTGCTAATCGACGCTGGACCAAACATCAAAAACAGCAGATCTGCAACAGTCGGTGGCAAATCACGGAACAACTTCTGCTTTTATTTCAACAAAGCCAACAGCCGCCCCATACCTTTATTAGCGGCAGCGCCATTGGCTATTATGGCACTCAAGGAGAACAGGATCTTGATGAATCGAGCATGATTAAGGATGACTCATTTCCTCATCAAGTATGTAAACAATGGGAAGCAATTGCGCTACAAGCCCAGTCAAGTCATACCCGGGTGTGTTTATTACGCACCGGCGTAGTGATGGGCATCGAAGGTGGCGCATTAGCCAAAATGTTGCCAGCATTTAAACTCGGCTTAGGTGGCCCGATTGCCAATGGTCAACAGATGATGTCATGGATCCATATTAGTGACTTGGTCGATGCCGTGATTTTTTTGTTAAAAAATCAACACTGTCACGGCCCATACAACCTTACAGCCCCCACCCCAGTGAGCAACCAGCTGTTTAGTCAAACCTTAGCCAAACAACTAAAGCGGCCCTGTTTCGTGCGAACTCCGGCTTGGTTACTCAACACGGCTTTAGGCGATATGGCCAGTCTCATCACTGAAGGGCAAAAAGTGCTGCCTGCTCGCCTAAGAGAGGATGGCTTTAGCTTCCGCTATAAAGAAATAAATCATGCACTTAAAGAAATCCTGGCGAAGAATTAACGGCAAGTTCACTAAGACGCCGCCAAGAGCAACTCGAACAAGCACTCTTATATAGTGCTCAATCAAGGTTATTCTCACCCACCGAGTATGCGAGCGTCTGACTAATGGTGGCCAAAGGTAGACCACTTTGCAACTGCCAACGGTTAAACACCTGTTGCACCGTATTTAAACCCTTCACACTAGTCGGCTGCTTATCCACAACACCACGATTCACCAAATAAGCCACCACGTCCTTAGACAAAATAAAGGTATCTTTGCCCATTCTTCGCAAGGCATAGGCCGCTGAATTCCCCCCCAAGCGAGCGCCCTGCTTTTTTAAATATAGCCACAAACCAACAATATCATCGTTGGGCCAATCCGCTATAAATTTAGCAAAACTGCCATGCTCAGCCGCAAGTTTTAAAATCATCTGCGCGTTGACTGGTACTGTGATTATTTTCTGACGATTACGGATAATGCTGGCATCATTAGATAAACGCTCAATATGAGAATCATCCAGCAACAACATTTTTTCAGGCTCAAAATCAAAAAACGCTCGTTCGAAATCGGGCCACTTGTTTTCGACAACTCGCCATACAAAGCCCGACTGAAAAATCACTTTAGTAAACATCGACAACCAACGGTCATCACTCACGGTGGATAAATACTCAGAACTGAATGGCGCAGTTAAGAGATGTTGAAGTGCTGCATCACCACCTTTACGCTCGGCGGCTCTCTGCCAAATTGATGAAAAATCTTCTACCAAACTACAATCCTTAATTCATTGTCAGTTAAGCGCTCACTACGATTTACTTAAAACCAAGATAGTAAATCTTGTGAGTACTTAGATAAGTAAATTCTATCAGGCACTTATATTCAATGCTGTATTTAAAGCTTTATCAAACCAATTTTACCGAGCCAAAGCGTAAAGTACCCGACCTGCTGGTCGAGATTCTATGGGCAAGGGTATATGCCGCCGTCGCCGAAGGCACCTAGCATGAAGACTGCTTCGCTTTGTCGCTGATGTTTTCAGTGAATTTTATTCACCACTGGCTACCAAGAGCTAATGACGCATTCATATAGAGCAAACAATGAACCTGCAGGCTCTAAAAAATGAACCAACTTGATTGCCCAATTAAAATTAGCCTTGTGTCCTTGCCGCAAGCTTATCCATTTGGTGGGTGCAGAAATACACTAGGCGGCGTCACTCATTCGCTAAACGATGTTGATGCATTTTAAAATACTTGCTTTTACTCTCCTTTCTAAATACACTTAAGCACCTTAACCATTAAGATGCTTAAGCATTCTTATTACCCACTGTTAGCAATCAATGCCAATGCTCTATTTTTAACACTTAAAGGCGCTTAACGAATATGGACCATCTACCCCAACTGATTACAGCAACATTTCGAGAAATAGCCATTATTCATGAGCGCATGGAAATTATCTTAAAGGAAAACCTGCCATCTGAACTGCCAACCTCCCAGTTCAAATTACTCAATCACCTTATTTACACAACCAACAGCCAAGAGACCGCCAGCCAGCTAGCGAAAAATTCACATGTGAGCCTGTCTGCGATGAGTCAAATAATTAAGCAATTAAGCAATAAAGGTTATGTTTCCTTACAGATCCGCGACCACGATGCGAGAAAAAAAACAATTTTAATAACCGAACAAGGACGTATCGCTCACCAAAACGCCTTAACGCAGATTGATATTGTCCTTAAATCATTTGCCCCTAATTTTAGCCTGGTCGACATTCAACAACTGTTCAAATTAATCAATCAGTTTCGCCGCGAGTTTGAACAACACACTTAGTTATGGAGAAATATTATGCGTGAACATTCAACACATGCGCGACCTTCGGCTTCTAGGTCAAAAACCAAAAAACGAAATGGTAATAGTCGATCTTGGGTGAGTATTAACCTTGTTGGCGCATTAATGGGCATGGCCGTTACTGGTGTACTTTCTTATGGAATGGCTTATAACGAAATAATAGCAGGTATACATACTTGGTTCGGTATTGCATTCATCCTGTTAATGGCATTCCATTTACGGAACAACTTTAGAGTTATCCTCACTTATTTAACTCAGGATAAAGCTAAGCTTTGGTTAACCACCAGTGTGGTGAGTATATTAAGCCTTACGCTCGGAGTCATATTAGCAGTCCCACCATTTAGTAGCGTATTAAGCTTTGGTCAAGAACTTCGTAAATCAGTGACTCTTAGTGAAGGAAGTTATCAAACATTAACCACCCACATTGGCAGCAATGGTCTTCCAATTTCAATTGAATTGCGTAAAGGGGAGCACTATGAGTCGGAACCACAAGCACTGTTTTTAGGCATGACTTACACCACTGTGCCCCAGGTCGCTTTTTGGATTGAAGATTTGGCCGGTCACTATATTGATACTTTATACGTTACTCAAAAAACCAGTAATGGCGGTTTTATTCCTAACGAGGATCTATTTGGCTTGGTGAGTCGCCCTGAAGCCCTCCCCTATTGGGCACATCAACGTGGAGTAAAGTATAAAAACAACCTCATGGTGCCGGATGCTAATAATACTGATTTAGATGGCGTGACTGGTGCAACTCCCCTCGGAAACTACGATATTAACAGTAAAGTGAACAGCGCTTTGCGACAGTTTAGAGTGATGATGGAAATAAATCGCTCTTATGATTTCAATTCTTATTACACCAAAGACAAATATCCTCAAGACCCTATTTATAGTGGTTCTGGTTCATCTGGACAACCCTCGGTGATCTATGCAGCATCAATCGATTTAGATGATCCACAAAGCACTTATCTAATGAAACCGATAGGTCATGGGCATTATTCTGGGGCTAACGGTATTCTATATACAAACATGACAGGTATCGACACCGCCTTGCAATTGGTTCAACGTGTCATTATCGATATCTAAGATGCGAATCTTCGTTTAAAAGTCCTATAACCCTGGAATAATGGCCAATATCTCTCGTGAAAACAGCCGCAATGCATCGAGAGTTTTGGCCTTTATACAAACCTTTGGTCAATGCTTGGGAGCGGCCTTTATCGGCATCATCCTTGATATTCTGAAGTTCAGGCGAAACAAGTTTAAAATTGGTGCATAAACACAATGACCAAATTAACAAGGGATCAACTTCATGTCCTCAAACACCGAGCACAATTACGGCGCCTATAATATTGACTCCAAAAGCTGTCCCGCAAGGGCTTTTTCGATAGCTTCGCAGACAGTTGGATACAACTTATCTTAGAGCTACTCGCAAAAGGTTCACGCCGCTTCAATAGGATAAAAAGTGAGGTGAAAGGCATTTCCCAGAAAATACGGTTCTGGTGACTGTTGAGTATCAGCCCTCCCTTGGAGAGTCCTTTTCCAAAACGATAAAAAACTTTGCGCGTTGGACTGAGCAAAACACTTATCAGGTAAAACTGGCTCAAACTTCCTATGATGCTAGTCATCCGGGCAAATAATGTCGCAAAAAGTAAAAGCCTCAGGGATCTTACTGAGGCTTTTTATATACTAAACATGCTTGTTAGCTTCGCTCCGTTATCCAGCTTCGTTTTCCACTGCGACCAGCAAAAATGTCGAGTTAAATATTTACCGTCCACACTTGACACTAACTGCGTAATATTTTTTGCATTATCCCCGCTCCAGATGGATCGGTAATATTACAACGCGACCAAAGCCACCTTCCGAGACGGTGACGACTGGAGTCTGGCATTCAAAACCGGCCCTTGGCTTGTCTTACTGCTGCAACCCGCTCACTGCAACTATCAAACGCCAGCCTCACTACCGCAATGAATCGCGAGGACCAGTTGTTGATTTTTTTAATATTAAATACAAGCATTGTCTGGAAAAACGTCATATAAACGGTTTATAGTTTTCATGAGTTGATTGCCGAGACCTGCCTATCATGCCAAGCAAACTAAAGCATCCTTTTGAGTTTGAGCCCGATTATGGCTTTAGTTTGCCCGAACTAGATGCACTTCAGCCAAATGACGCACCTGAAGATTTTCAGTCGTTTTGGCAACAAAAGTATCGACAAGCCTTAGCGGTTGCGCCCTATCTTTCGCTACAAGATACTCAGCAGGTTCGTGGTTCCTGGCGCATTTTCGATTGTTATTACAACTCTACCAAGCAAGTCCGTTGCGGTGGCTGGTTACTACTGCCAAAGTCTGGCCACATTAACGCAGCCATAATTAGTGCGCATGGTTATGGTGGCATTCGTGAGCTTAACTCAAGGCTCTCGCTCAAACATACTGCGATCTTAATGCCTTGTGTTCGCGGCATTGGCCGCAGTGCCAAAGCGCCGATATCTGATAACCCAATGTGGCACGTATTACATAATATCCAAGACAAACAACGTTATATCATCGGCGGATGTGTACAAGATTTGTGGTGCGCAGCGACTGCTCTAATCCGTTTATTTCCACAAGTGACTAACAACCTGGGATTTATGGGGAGTAGCTTTGGTGGGGGGCTTGGCATTTTTGCCTGCGCCTTTGATAAGCGAATTCAGCGGGCGCATTTCCATGTCCCCACTTTTGGTAATGTACCACTCCGCTTAAAATTACCCACCCTCGGCAGCGGCGCAGCCTTGCAGCAATTTTATAACGCTGAGCCTCAGTTGGCGCTGTCGACCCTACGTTACTTTGATTCAGCAACCGCCGCCCGTTATCTCAGCATTCCCAGCCATTGGGCCTTAGCCTTATTCGATCCCTGTGTTGCCCCCCCCGGTCAATTCTCTGCCTACAACCAAGCGCCGCAGCCAAAGCAACGCTTTTTGCTTAGGGCTGGTCATTTTGATTACCCCACAAAACAACAGCAACGCCAACAGTTAGAGCAAGAGCTGGAACTTTTTTTTGAACCTTTGAGTGAACCTTATGAATCGTGAATATCATCGATGGTGGAGTCCCAACCTCAACCGAGACATGGAACTGCTTATATTTGGCCACGCAGGCGCAAAAGTATTAGTTTTCCCAACCCGTGGCGGCCGCTTTTATGAATATGAAAACCTGGGCTTAGTGAATGCTATTGCCCCCAAAATAAACCAAGGCCAATTACAACTGTATTGCGTAGATAGCATCGACGCCGAAAGCATGTATTGTTTTTGGGCGCACCCTTCGGGGCGAATTACCCGCCACCAGCAATACGAAAATTACATATTACGTGAGGTGCTTCCGCTGATGGCCGCAAAAAATGAACATCCCTGCACAATTTCTCATGGCTGTTCACTGGGCGCTTTTCATGCCGCGAATATCGTGTTTCGCCATCCTCATCTATTTAATAAATTGGCAGCCTTTTCCGGGCGCTTTGACCTGACTTGGCAAGTAGAGTCGTTTACTGATTTATTTGATGGTTTCTACGATGAAAATATTTATTTTCATACACCGACCCATTATTTGGTAAACATGAATTGCCCAGAACGGCTCTCAGAGCTGGCCAATACCGAACTGGTCTTTACCATTGGCAACCAAGATCCCTTCCTGCAAAACAATCATGTGCTCAGTCACATTCTACATCACAAAGGGATTAAGCATCATCTGGTTGAATGGGAGGGGCGAGCTCACCGTGGCCGTTACTGGCGACAAATGACCCCGCTATATTTGTAAATTCTAGCGCCTCACGATCACTGTCGCTTCCAGCTGCAAAGGCTTGCCTAATTGTTGGATGATTTGATCTTTTAGTTGATCTAACTGAGCATCGTTCACCGCATGAGATGACACAAGTTGCAAACTTAAGACCAGCGGCTCAACACTTTGCACACGCACCGAACGAACCAATAAAAACTCAAAGCTTTGCCCTTGCAAGCGCTGCACGATATGCGCTTCTTCAGACCAACGCATAAAACTAAAAGCCAAAGGAATACTAACCACCGTCACCGCAAGCAAGGCAATTGCTAAACCTTTCTTCGCTCGCGTAAAAGGAGCAAAACCCAGTGCTAAAAAAGTTAAAGCCGCAGAAAAGACAATTCCCGCAAAGTTAGTTAGAAATAATAAAAATGCACCGCCCGCAACATTCAGATCAAACCAGCCAAGACCGATCCCGGTGACCGCCAGTGGTGGAACCAAAGCCACCGCAATAGCAACCCCCGCCAAGCTTTTGGCCGCATCAACACGTGCATGCGCATAGGCACCAGCAATGCCGGAGATAATAGCGACCGCCAGATCCAGTAAATTGGGACTCAATCGAGCAGCAATTTCAGAAGTGACAACTTCCATAGGCATAATGAAGCTGGCCAAGGCAGCAAACCCCAAAGCAACAAACAAACCAGTCGTTAAGCTTGCGATGCTTTTAGTCATCAAGCTAGAGTCTTGTCGAGTTAAGGCCATTGATAAAGAAATAATAGGCGCCATCATCGGTGCCAATATCATTGCCCCAATAATCACCGGTGCAGAATTTGCAAACAAACCAATACTCGCCAATAAAGTAGACAAAATCATTAACATCAAAAAGGCTGACGAGGTGGTAGCATTGTCACGTAGCAATTGGTAAAGCTCTTTAAACTCTTCAGTTGCAGCATGCGCGATTAAAGGCAGTGGATGTGCGGCCATTGCGGCAATAGCCTCTCCCCGAGGAAGTTTGCCAATCTTACGATTCTCTTTGACTGCCGTGACATTATCTAGATAAACAAAATCGGCAGAAGGAAGCAGCCGTAATTGCCGATGACAGCATTCAACATGCAGCCGTTGACTGGATGCTTTGACACCATCGAGCCAATAGTCAAACTGATGATTCGCTTCAATTTCAATCGATTTAGATTTGATCAAACTAAGAAAGCTCGGTTTTTTTACCACCCGACCAAACATGGCTAACAATAAAAAACGTAACATTTCCATGATGCTACGTGGCGCTATCAACATACTTTGCAACATACCGTCATTAGCGTGGGTGTCCTGTAAAATTTGCTTCGATAACATCGAGCCATGAGCATGTTCAAGTATCACTACGCCGACTACGGTGGTGTCTAAAATTGTCTCACTGGCGGTCGTTAAACGCAGTCGTTGAGGCATGATCTTTGAGACTTTAAGAAGGTTACGCCAAGTTTGCAGCACCCGTTGACGCCATGGCGCGTTATGACCACCAGGACGCAAATTAAAACTATGCCCAACCACCAGATGATTCAACACAACCAGCCCATTACAACGTAATACGTCTACGTTGATAGTGGGTGCCGTCTGTAAATGATTTATCGACTTTTCAAGATCAGAGCTTAAAGCAAAACCCCGTTTCGCATGACTCGCAAGAGGGTGTGGCAAGATGGCAAGAGTCCATCCTTGTTCAAGCGCTAAAGCAATTGCCAATGACAATTGCGCGTCACTTAAATAGCAATACACGAGGCTATCCGCTTCAAATATTGGCGGCTGTTGTGGATCCCATCCCTTGGGTAGTACCACCTGAGTAAATAGTGGTAAAATTTTATTGCTGACCAAGTCATGCTCAAGCGGATCAAATAATAAGAAACTATCAGCCATTCGCCTATCCATATCTAGCATACAGCCTCCCAGGATCTGTTGAGGCGACTTCATTAACCTACAACAAACTAAGCCAATCACCCAGTCATTGCAACACGACTAATAAGCTATTGCATGATTAAAAAACTCAATGGAAATCGTCAAAAATAGTAATGTAAACCGAATAAAGGCGAGCTTAGCACCAATTTATATCACTTTGCATAAGGCGTTATTGGAGAGCCTAGACAACTTCGGTATCTTCAAGCGCACGCGGTTATTTACTCCAAAAAAAACATTGCCGAATAACATTTAACCATCAATTCGCTGTGATTTAATCATATCTAAGATTTTCCAACTAGTTCAGCCGATGACAAGCATTTATCATAAATCTAAAAATAAGCCTATTTAACCAACTAAATGGCTGTTTACTTAATAATTATTCTACTTTTATGCTTTTTTACCCCAAAGCCGATACTACCTTTTGTTAGTATATTCTGCTATAACATCCCTAAAAGACGATGGCGTATCACTGTTTTGAACGGATTAGACAGAACATGGCCACAATAAAAATAACTACGAAAACACAACAAGGACAACTATGAAACGTGTCATTCAATCGGCTATTGCCACTCTCACACTACTCTCTAGTGCCGCATTTGCGCAACCAAGCTTATTACAAGAAATTTCTCAGTCAGGAGAACTTCGCACCTGTTTTGATGCTGGTTATATGCCTTTCGAAATGAAAGCCAAAAATGGTCAATTCATTGGTTTTGATGTCGACTTAGGTAAGCAAATGGCACGAGCGATGGGCGTAAAATATGTGCCAGTCAACACTGCTTGGGATGGTATTATTCCCACCTTGTTGACAGGTAAATGTCATCTCATTATGGGCGGTATGACAATTACGCCACAACGTAACATGCAAGTTAACTTTGCCGACCCTTATGTGGTGATAGGTCAATCTATTCTGCTTAGCCCTAGCTTAAAAGGAAAGGTAAGCAGCTATCGGGATCTAAATGATGCCAAATACACCGTCGTAACCAAACTTGGTACCACAGGCGAAGGCGCAGTGAAACGCTACCTCCCAAAAGCCAAAAGCAACTTATTTGAAAATCAATCGGATGCTGTACTCGAAGTCACCAACGGCAAGGCGGATGCTTTCGTCTACGACTTACCTTTTAACGCCATCTATGCCGCCCAGCATCAAGGTCAATTGGAGCACCTAGACCAACCCTTCACCTACGAACCCCTCGGTTGGGCAATCCGCCAAGGCGATCCAGATTTTCTAAACTTTTTGAACGGCTACCTACGCCAAATCAAAGGTGATGGCACTTACCAACGGATCTACGACAAGTGGTTTAAAGATGACGCTTGGTTAAAACAAGTACAATAGATAGATCTCGGTGGCTGGCTTATCCAGCCACTTTCTTTATGTAACGAGGGGATAAACCTCAAAGTTACGCAAAGTTATGCCATATATAAAGAAAAATAAGAGCTTCAGATGAAAACTCTAACAAAAAATATTCTCTGGAATGGTCTATTTGCTGCCATTCTCATCAGCCTGTGTGTACTGATTTATCTTTCCGGTAAAAAAATTGACTACAACTGGAATTGGCAACGGGTTGTTCCCTACATAATCAATACCGAAGCATCTAGTATTACCGCACCGCAAGATGGAAGTATTCACAGCGATGCCTCGGGAAAACTAGCACTAGTATCAGATAGCGGTGATATCCTGGTAAAACTCAGCGATTACCAAAATGTAACCGTATATGAAGGCGACCTAGTATTCGAAGGTGATCAGCTCGCATCCTCAGAATCCTGGCGAATGGGTCCGTTAGCGGAAGGTCTAATTGTGACGATCAAGATCTCCATCTGGTCGCTATTCTTCGCAATTATCATCGGGCTAATGGTGGGTTTAATGCGTATCGCTGCCAATCCAACGTTGGCGAAACTAGCGGTTACCTATATTGAGATCATTCGCGGCACACCGTTATTGGTACAAATTTTTATCGTCTACTTCTTTATCGGCACCGTGTTTGATATTGAACGCTTTACTGCTGGAGTCATCGCTCTGTCGGTGTTTACCGCCGCCTACGTAGCGGAAATAATCCGTTCGGGGATCCAATCGATTCCCAAAGGACAAATGGAAGCGGCTCGTTCTCTAGGTATGAATTATGCCCAAGCGATGATTAATGTCATTTTGCCACAGGCCTTTAAACGTACCCTGCCCCCAATGGCAGGCCAATTCATTAACCTAATTAAAGATTCTTCCTTAGTCTCGGTGATCTCAATTACCGACTTAACCAAAGCAGGCCGAGAAGTGGTCAGTGGTAGTTTCGCCCCTTTCGAAGTTTGGTTTACTGTTGCCTTGCTCTACTTAGTACTCACCAGCAGTTTATCTTGGGCAATTCAACGCTTAGAAAAGAGGTTAGCAGCCAGTGACTAAAGATTATCAAGGCGATGAAATGATCGTCGCAAAAAAAATCAATAAAATTTACCCCAATGGCTGTCACGCTCTAAAAGACGTTTCAGCAACCGTGTCTCGCGGTGAGGTGGTGGTAATCGTGGGCCCTTCAGGTTCGGGTAAATCAACCTTCTTACGTACCCTCAACCAACTGGAAACAATTAGCAGCGGAAGCATCAGCATTGATGGAACCGACATGTACGCCAAGGGAACCAATATTAATAGCTTACGCGAAGAAGTTGGCATGGTTTTTCAAAACTTCAACTTGTTCCCGCATAAATCTGCTTTAGGCAATGTGATGTTAGCGCCGCTCAAAGTCGCTAAACGACCTAAAAAACAAGTAGAAGATGAAGCTAAAGCCTTAATGCTTAAAGTCGGTCTCTCGGAACGTATGAATAACTATCCATCGCACTTGTCTGGCGGGCAACAGCAACGAGTCGCTATCGCTCGTGCTTTAGCGATGCAGCCCAACATTATGTTATTTGACGAACCAACCTCAGCGCTTGATCCAGAGATGGTGGGGGAAGTTCTGGATGTAATGAAAGGCCTGGCCGCTAACGGCATGACTATGGTGGTGGTCACCCACGAAATGGGCTTTGCCCGTGAAGTGGCAGACCGAGTACTGTTTATGGAGGACGGTGAATTGCTCGTTGAAGATTCACCTGAAAAGTTCTTCGACCAACCCGCTCACCCACGACTACGACAATTTTTGTCAATGGTGTTATAGACCCACAGCGGCCCAGCAAACTTGGCTTTGCTGGGCCGCCGATGCCCGATGCCTCACCTAGAAATACTCTTAAAACCAACAAAAACCAATAAGTACAAAAAAATATATCCAACTAGCAATCAGCCCTCATAAAGACATAAATCAAACAATTTCTCAGTTCAATGCACCTGCCCTGGCAATTTCATCTAGTAATAACGATAAAAGCCTTGATGAATTAAAAATATCTAGGGTTTAAATGAACAGGCGATGACTATCACTAATCAGTTTATTCTGCTATAAAGATGTAGGATAAATTGGATTTATCTCTACATTGACAAACAAAACAGCATATAAAATCCAAAATAAGCCAAACATAACCACACAACAAGGACGACTATGAAACGCGTTATTCACTCGGCGCTTGCCGCCATCACCTTACTATCCAGCTCTGTATTTGCGCAACAAACCCTATTACAAGAGATAACTGAAGCAGGTGAACTACGGGTCTGTTTTGAGGCCGGTTATATGCCTTTTGAAATCAAAGCTAAAAATGGTCAATTTATCGGTTTTGATATCGATTTAGGCAAACAAATGGCTCGCGCTATGGGCGTTAAATATGTGCCAGTTAATACTGCTTGGGATGGTATTATTCCAACACTACTCACGGGTAAATGCCACATTATTACTGGCGGAATGACCATTACGCCACAACGTAACATGCAAGTAAACTTCTCAGACCCTTACGTAGTCGTTGGTCAGTCGGTATTGTTAAATCCAAAACTGAAAGGCAAAGTAAGCAGTTACCGAGACCTAAATAGCGACCAATACACCGTTGTGACCATGCTCGGTACCACCGGTGAAAGCGCCATTAAACGTTACCTGCCAAAAGCTAAAGTTAACTTATTTGAGTCTCAAGCTGACGCCGTATTGGAAATAGCCAATGGCAAAGCAGATGCCTTTATTTACGACTTACCCTACAATGCAATTTATAGTTCGCAACACCAAACTCAAGTCATTCATCTTGACCAACCCTTCACCTATGAGCCTCTCGGTTGGGCCATACGCCAGGGCGATCCTGATTTTCTAAACTTTTTAAATGGCTACTTACGCCAAATTAAAGGGGACGGAACCTATGATCGAATCTATAACAAGTGGTTTAAAGACGATACCTGGTTGAAACAAGTTCAATAATCACGCCGTTGTTAATCACACCAAGGAGGCTGAACATACTCAGCCGCCTTGATTTATGATTTTAATATCAAAACCATATCGCGACAGTAAGCATCCTATTTTAAAATGACTGACAAACATAAATTAGTTTGCTTGGCAAAGTGTACAAAACTGTCGAAGTCCTCCTTATTGAGCGGCTCAGCACCCGATCCCACAAGCCTATCGGCATAAATCATCGCGATACAGCGTCCTTCAATAATTAACGGTGCTAGAAAGAATGGGCCCGCTTGAGTGATTCGACGGATCTGATTATTTAGCAAGCCTTCAAAACGCGAACCAGTCGCATTATTCATCCAGATATTACGTTTATCTCGATAGGCTTGAATAAATACCGTATCAGCCCCTTTTAAGCTCAATTGAAAATCAATTTTGTCTTGCTCTGGCTGTGGGCTTGCCACGAAACGAAGCTTTAGCGCGTCATGTGCCGGATTCACCATCAGAACCATCACTCGGTTCATCTCAATCCCCCGCTGGATCCCTTCCATCGCAGTATGGATCACTAAGTTTAAATCAGGATTTTCAGTGGTGACTAGCGTAAGTTCACGCAATAACTGCAATTGTAAATGTTGTTTAGATAAGACATCACTTGCCGTTGCATCTGAAAGGTCATCCAATTCCAGAGGTGGCGAGTCACCAAAGTTTAAGTAGGGTTTAAGTACAATTGCACCATACGAGACGGCCAATTGTCTGGTTTCCTCAGAACAATGATTGACCATTTCAATCAACTTAGGCATCGGCAACTTCATTTGTTCTGAGATCAACTTAAAAACTTGCTGGCGAGCAGCTAGATCTTGCTCAATCATCGCTTTACTAAACTGGTGAGCCAAATGAATACAACGAAACTCAGGCGAGCGACGCTCCGGCTCGGCCAATGACTTCACTAACATCGGCCCCATATTCCAATGACTCGCCAAACCAATACTCAGTTGAGTAAAATTAGTCCCTAGTAGCTTTGAGACTAACTGCTGTTCTGGTTCTTCATTTTGCTGTAACTGCTGTTCCAGCTGTTCGGTAATGCTGCCCCCCATACTCCAGAATGCGACCTCACCTAGGTTATGCAGCAATGCCGCAATATACACCTCTTCCTGCGTATCTTCGGCATAATCCGCCAACATCATCTTCGCCAGCATCGCCGCATGAAAAGAGCAGGCCATTAGCTTTAACACTCGCTGGTATACCGCCTCGCTAATACCTCGACTAGACAATAACCCATCAATCATCCGAGCAGTAATGCAAATATGCTTCAGCCGATCATAGCCTAGGATCACCGCCGCGCGACTTACGGTGGTGATTTGAGTTCTCCCTCGATTATAACTGATGCTATTCACAACCCGCAGAATACGTGAAGTTAGCCCATGATCATGTAATACCGATTGTCCCAATACAGCCAGAGAGGAAGTGTCATCTTTTGCGAGTTTTTCCAATAGGCGCACTGTAGCCGCAAGTGCGGGTAACTCATGCTCGCTGATCCTTTCTACCCATTGTTGAGTACCGAAGGTGTGTTTATGCATACTCTGAATTCTTATTTATAGAACCTAGAGTATGGCTGGCAAACCCCAAAATTAGCCAGTTACTTGGTCATTTTTGTTATATAAGTCAATCTATTAATAACAAAATAGATATTAATTGCAGGGAATACTCAAGGAAAAGACCATCGCTCAGAACAAACCACAAAACGGCTGAAATCGTTACGTCACTGATTCAAGGTTTAATTGAAGCCAAGCAAAATAACGAGCCGAACAGTAATAGAATTGGTGGAGCTACGCGGGATCGAACCGCGGACCTCTTGCATGCCATGCAAGCGCTCTCCCAGCTGAGCTATAGCCCCGAAAAACGGTAGGGTGTGAATTGGTGGAGCTACGCGGGATCGAACCGCGGACCTCTTGCATGCCATGCAAGCGCTCTCCCAGCTGAGCTATAGCCCCAAGTCACATCACTTTCTTAAGGCGTTTAAACCTGAAAGCGAGCAGAATTCTAAGCAGCAGAGGTTTGAGTGTCAACCGCTTTTTAGTGGAATCATGCCAGTTGCTCATTTAGTCAACGATTTACACGTAATTACTTTCATCTCGTTCAATATTGACAACGATACACGGCTCTAGCAAAAGATCCCTGTTTAGAAAATTCAAGTGATTCGCATAGCGATGCGACCAGCGCCAAACCACGACCAGAATAAGGCCATTGCTCGCAAAGTTGCGACACCTGTGTCTCATCAAAACCAAGTCCACTGTCCTCAACCTCGATGATAAACTCACGACTTTCATCAGCTTGGTACTCAATCGAGATATTAACCCACCCCTGTTCAAGCTGAACCGCCCGTTGTTTTCGCATTTGATAATACTCAGCGAAACCATCCGTGGAGTTTTTTAGAGACGAGTCTAACGCTAATACCCCATGTTCAAAGGCATTGTTATATAACTCGCTAACAATACAAAAAAGTATATTTCGATCAGTTTCATTCACCGACAATTCTTGTAATGTCGTCATCAACAACGGAATAGGAGTTATTCTTTGTAAACGCTGCGCATCTAAACTAAGTTGCCAACGCCATCGACCTTCCGCTCGAGGAGTTGCAGGGTAGGCATTTTCAGCGTACAGACCAGCACGACTCAATAAATCAGGGATCTCCACCATACTAATATCATCCAATTGACTCTCTCCACCACAAAACTGGTCTAAATGTTGCTGAATACTGGCAATAAACGAGGGTTGTTGCTGCGGGTCCATAATCGCCTGTTCGACGCCTTGCAGACCAAACATTTGTTGCTTAGAGTTAAGCGCCTCGGTCACACCATCACTAAACAGCAACACATGATCCCCCTTTAGCCATTGAATAACGTTTAAATTAAACTCAACATTTTTATCAATTCCTAAGGGAATATTATTAGAACTGATCTGTTCACGGATCTGCTGTTGCTGTGAATTAAAAATTAATAAATCAGGCATTCCAGCATTCCATATTATCAGCGACTGCTGCTGCACCGAAGTTTCAACGAAGGTGGCAGCCATAAACATCCCGGTAGGCAGCAACCGATAGAGCCGTTGATTAATTTGTTTTAGAATAACCTCTGCTGAATATCCTTTACGAGTCATGCTATAAAAGATGTCAGCCACTGGCATCGCGCCAATCGCAGCCCGTAAGCCATGTCCGGTAAAGTCACCAAGTAATACATGAATATCACCATTTGGACGATACTCTGCAAAAATCACATCCCCAGAAAACCTTGAAGCACTACTCAAAAAAATTAATAGTTCATGATCTGCACAACTAGAACTAGACACCGCATTGCTAAATATTCGCTCAGCAAATTCTTCTTCCTCATGAAATTGTCTATTTAATTGATTTATTTCGTTATAGATAGCTTTACTGCGCTCAAACCCCAACGCTTTTGCTTTCAAAATAGATTGATGTACAGGCTTAAGTAACACGTCGTCTCCGCCACAAGCGATGCACTTTACCAAAACATCAACTTCTGTTTGAGCGGTTACAAATAGCACCGGAGTATAGCGCTGGCCACTAAGCAGCTTTATTTGCTCGGTTGCCAAGTAACCATCCAACAGTGGCATAAACACATCGATAAACACGATATCGATGTGTTGTTGTTCAAACGCAGCCAGCGCCTGAACACCGTCTTCTGCATAAACCACTTGATAGCCGATTTCACTGAGCGCTTTTCCTAACAATAGGCGATCGATACGAGCACTATCCACAACCAGCGCATTACCTTTCACTTCACGCTGAAGAAAACTCAAGTGATGACTATCTGCCACTAGTTTTCAATCTTGAGTAATTTATCAAAGTTTGCGACCTCTAAAATTTTTAAGATAGCAGCGGAAGGTTTGCGAATCGTAAAGGCTTGAGCGTTACTTTTCTCCGCATGTTCTTTCAGTAATAACATCATCCCAAGTGCCGAACTATCCATATATTCAGCCTGACTTAAATCCAGAACTAACCGAAGGCCTTCAACCGAAACATGCTCATAACAAGCGCGGAATTCTCGATGTAGAGAATAATCGAAGCGACCAGATACACAAATAATTAATAGGTCAAGCTCTTGACTTAATTGGCTCGTAATAGACATACCCACTCCTTTGAGGTCATTATTTTAAGTAAATGGCACCTTACTCGATAAACCGATAAAACCTGTCAGGCACCGTTCTCTTATTCGTACAACTCGCTGTTTTATTTCATAAAACAAAGCGTAACTACGATTTAGTATTACCCACCATAGCAAATATTCAATTAAAAACTTTGAACCACGCACATTATTAACAAAAAGGATATTTAACTCTTCGTTCGACCTAGGCTCAACACAAACGGTTCAAGTAACAGTGTTACTTTTGACACCATTCCCCAACAAATCAACAACAAGGTGCAAAATTGATGAGACCTAGATGTGATTTTGTTAACTCAAAACACACTCAAGAAACAAACTGTGAAGTGTTTCATGGTTTTAACTAGTCCGCTTGTTGCAAGATGAACCATCTACTGATGCATTTTAAAGGAACACGATGAGTATCAAACTTCAATTGCAGTTTCTGCTAGCGCTAGGTTTATTGGTTACAGCCTGCGGCAGTGTATTATTGGTATAAGAAGATTTTAGAAAGGAAAGCCAACTCATCGAGTTGGCTTTTTTATAGCGATTTGAATAAATATTTTGTCACAACGGTCTCTAAAACCAATTCGGGACTTATTTTGCAGATCTAACAACTTGCTTTATAGGCACGATAGGCTTTGTCTAGCGACTTAGCTTGCTTCTTACTCACACCAATATGACTGAGCGCAAAACGTAAGCGTGCGCGACTCATATCCGAGCCCAGTATCGCCATCGCGTCAACCACCGAGCTTGAACTGGTTTTACCGGTAATCGCGACAAATACAGGCTCTAGGAAATCACGAATTTTCACATCAAGATAAGCAGACAACTGTTTCGCCACCGCAAATACAATGTCTTTATTCCACTGTCGCTGTTCTTCTAATTGCCAAATGAACATTTGTAAAAGACGACGAACTTGTTCTTCTTCAAGTTTACCCGCAGTTAACAGTTCTGGCGCATATTCAGGCATGCCGGCAACAAAGTGACCCGCTAATGGTGCTAAATCACTCATCACCTCTAGGCGCGCTTTAGCTTGTGGAATAATTTCCATTAAGGTGTTTTGATTGTAGGCCCACTCAATCAATCGTTCTGCCAATTGTTGATCGCTTAACTCTTCACGGATCCACAAGCCATTAAGCCACTTCAACTTATCAACATCAAATACCGGCCCACCTAATGAAACACGTTTCATATCAAAATGTTCAATCATCTCTGCCAAAGTGAACTTTTCACGCTCATCAGGCATCGACCAGCCCATACGCCCTAAATAATTGAGTAAGGCCTCAGGTAAAAAGCCCATTTTACGGTAATAGTTAATGCTGGTTGGGTTCTTACGCTTACTTAATTTACTCTTATCAGGATTACGTAATAACGGCATATGCCCTAGAATCGGCGCTTCCCAAGCTAAATCTTGATATAACTTGAGTAACTTAGGCGCTGAGTTCAGCCATTCTTCACCCCGAAAAACATGTGTGATCCCCATTAAATGATCATCAACCACGTTGGCTAAAAAGTATGTGGGTAAGCCATCTGCCTTAAGCAGCACTTGCATATCCACTTGCTCCCATGGGATCTCGACTTCACCTCGAAGATAATCATTAAAACTGAAGCTACCTGACTCAGGGATTTTCATGCGCACCACGTAGGGTTTCCCTTCAGCCAAATAAGCAGCAACCTGTTCAGCGCTTAAATGTAAACCACGACCGTCGTACTTAGGCTGTAAGCCTTCAGCCATTTGTTGCTGACGCATTTCATTAAGCTCGTCTGCAGTTGCAAAGCAATAAAATGCTTTACCTTCATCAACTAATTGCTGTGCATATTGCTTATAGATATCACTGCGTTCACTTTGACGATAAGGACCAACAGCACCGCCGCAGTCAGGACCTTCATCCCAACTTAAGCCAAGCCAGCTTAAACTATCATATATCGCTTGTTCCGACTCTGTAGAGCTACGAGCTTGATCTGTATCTTCAATACGTAAAATAAATTCACCACCGTGCTTCTTAGCAAAACAGTAATTAAATAAGGCAATGTAGGCGGTCCCTACATGTGGGTCACCAGTTGGTGAAGGCGCAACACGAGTGCGAACTGTCATGAGTATTCTCTAAGTCAATAATTAAGCAATATGAATGGCGCGAATTTTAACACACTAGCAAGAATTCGCTAGATAAGAGCAGCCTCTGCGAGACTAAATCCAGTGGAAACTTTGTATCTGCTTGCCGTGAAAGCAATCAATTTGATGAGATTTTGCACAAGCAGTCAGTTTCCTTAAAATTTGCGTTGACACACTCGTAGACCACCCTATAATACGCCTCCACAAGATGGTCGCTTAGCTCAGTTGGGAGAGCATCGCCCTTACAAGGCGAGGGTCACTGGTTCAAGCCCAGTAGCGACCACCATATTCAAGCAAATGGTTGAACAAACGATTTGCCAGTAACAAGTAATTCGGTCGCTTAGCTCAGTTGGGAGAGCATCGCCCTTACAAGGCGAGGGTCACTGGTTCAAGCCCAGTAGCGACCACCATATTTAAGCAAATGGTTGAACAAACGATTTGCCAGTAACAAGTAATTCGGTCGCTTAGCTCAGTTGGGAGAGCATCGCCCTTACAAGGCGAGGGTCACTGGTTCAAGCCCAGTAGCGACCACCATATTTAAGCAAATGGTTGAACAAACGATTTGCCAGTAACAAGTAATTCGGTCGCTTAGCTCAGTTGGGAGAGCATCGCCCTTACAAGGCGAGGGTCACTGGTTCAAGCCCAGTAGCGACCACCATATTTAAGCAAATGGTTGAACAAACGATTTGCCAGTAACAAGTAATTCGGTCGCTTAGCTCAGTTGGGAGAGCATCGCCCTTACAAGGCGAGGGTCACTGGTTCAAGCCCAGTAGCGACCACCACTTCTAAAGCCTGCATCATTGCAGGCTTTTTTTTACCCGATAATCACGGCTTCAAGCCCCCACACGAGCAAGTACGCCTTCAAAGGCCTGCATTATTCGCTGAGCAATGCGGCCCCTTGGCTTGCTGTCACGTAATGTTTTGGGGATAAATGGACTGAATATCAAAGCGCATCATACCAATCTGATGAATGATATGATCAACTTATAGTGCAGAATAAATCTGCCGACACCAGGTATGAAGAGCAGTAATTAGTGGCTCTAATTACAAAATACATAATGCAGTTAGCGCTAATTTAGCGCCAGCAAGAATCAACAGATAATGAGTGAGATTGGTATGATATGGCGAGCTCTATGATTCAAGCCCTCCATTCAAAGGTCTATTCAGCTAAAGCAAGCAACTTAGATTTGAGCGCACTCGCCTGATGCTGATTATAAACCATGATGCCGTGTTCATTCAGTAACGCAGCAGTGACGCCTTTACCTGGCTTCTTATAACCTTGAAAACGTCCATCGTAGATGGTTTGACTACCACAGGATGGGCTCGACTCGCTAAGTACCGCAAATTTTATCTGGTGCTTTTGACACTGCTTCAGAGCTAATTCCGCTGCTAACACAAATTCATCACTCAGATTTGTTCCATCTTGGCCCACCACTTTAGCATCTCCGCGTAACACATCTTCCCCACCCCCCAACTGGATCTCCGCGGGTGTTCTTGGCGTCGGTAAACCAGCAGCGACCTCCGGACAAAACGAAATGATTTGATGATGTGCAATCAGCCAATCTACATCTTGATTTTCTGACTTTAAATCTTGACCGTTATAACGTACTTTGCACCCAAGTAAACAAGCACTAAACAAAATCTTAGCCACAAATATCGTCCTCTATTTAAACTCATCCCACACTATGACGAAATAATTTAACACGCCAAGTAATCCATCATATCAGCAGTACCAATCGTGGCAAATTCCATCCTCGATATTGACCAATAAACGTTTTTCGCTTATTCCATTCAAAAGGATCTGAATGGTTCATTGATATTCGTGATAAAACTATCTTAATTGTGACTGCTTGCAATACAACAACAAAAGGCCTGCATTATGGCAGGCCTTATTTTTGTTACGCCCTAAAAGAGTTAAGACTCGATCTGCTTTCTAAAAAACTGGATCATCTCATCACGGGTTTTACGGTGATTCAGATGAAAAATATCCATCGGGAACAACAGTTCAATCACCCCTGTATCAAACATTCGTTTTACCTCATACTCATTATGTGCCACATCCTGCTGATAACGATAGTTCAGCCAAGTGCGGTTGGTATGAATGATAAACTCCACTCGCATCCCTCCTAAACGAGCAAAAAATTTCATCATCGGAGTTTTATCGCTAGAACCAACCGCACGACTTCGATACACCGACTTATCTGTGAGTGAATCAGAAATATCTTCTAATACCATCAAGGAATTGGCCCTCGAAGCACTGCGAGTGAGATGTTTTTGAAAGGCCTTGATATCACTGACTGAATCCAATACCGCCATGAGCCCAAGTTCGTCGTCCACCGCCACCGCCGGATTTTTTTGATTCTTACGCAATAGCTTAAGAACCTTGGCTTCAGGTGGCTTCTTACGGATAGACACATAGATGGGAACCCGCCGCTCACCAACCGTAAAACTGCGTCGCTTAAGTAAGGTTAACTTCTCTCGAGGCTGATCTTGGATAAGCTTTGCCTGCTGGGGGGTTAACACACTCACTTCGCTACAAGCATAGTCTTCCGCCTGATGTTTAGAGTGCAGGTACACTGGCTCTAACTCACCAATTTTCAGCTCCGAACTCCAAACATAGCCATTCAAAAAAGCTAAAAAAGTAGAAAATTTATCCTCTATTTCGGTCTCTCTTTCTCGCTGCTCAATGCTACCAGCGAGAGTCATTAAAATCAGTTTACGACGAGCCTCAAAGCGAGCTTTCTTGTGATATTGATTATTGAACATAATCAATAATAGTTCGACAGGGTTATTGGTAACTTCTATTTCATTGGTATTTTCAATGTGTGAGGCATAAGGGGCGAGAATTTTGCCTTTGATAGAATGAATCACCGCATCAGCGGTACGCGCATACTCATCAACCCGATTAGAGATTTCGTTAAGGTTACCATTTAAGCCAAACATATTACCGAGTAATTTGAGTGCGCGTTCGCTGCGCTCTTTGCGTAGTTTAGAACTATCAATCAAACTTTGAATTTGAGAAAAGTCATCAATTTCAAGGAACTCGAATATTTGACTCCGCAAGGCGCGATACTTAGAAACGTTATTGCCATCTTGTTGCAATCGTTTTACCCACTGCCGCACCGAAGGAGAAAAACGATGAGCGACCACCGCATCACGAGTCAGTGCAAATGGTCCCTCTTGTTGTAAAGACGTAAACACACTATTTGGAGATAAAACCGACATAAACCACCTAAAAATCCAACAACAGCAAATACTTGCTAGACTACTCGAAGCAAAATATACACCAAAGCAGACAATTCCTCGGTCCAGCCTACAAATAGTCCTCTCTTGGCTTGAGACTTCTTAAATAAGAGCACCAATAAACCGCTGCAGAAAGCGAATGAAGCAATAACGCACCAACTTAGCGCGCAAATAAACGTCCTTGCTTAAACAACGAGTGATATCCCTCTGGCTTATTCGAAGGTTTATACGCCCCTACGAATACTAAGGTTTACGCAAGTAAATCAGCCAATATCCTAGACCAACAAACACCCCACCACCAAGGATGTTGCCTAAGGTCACCGGGATCAAATTATGAAAAATAAAATTGGAGAAGGTCAAGTCAGCAAAATCAGCAGGGCTGAGTCCCGTCGCAGCCCAAAACTCCGGACTGGCTAAATATCTAATACCAATCGCCATCGGTACCTGAAACATATTCGCGATACAGTGCTCAAAACCTGCTGCCACAAACATCGCCACTGGGAGTATAGTAACCAGCACCTTATCGGTAAGACTGCGGGCACTGAAGGTCATCCACACTGCGACACACACTAATACATTACACATAATCCCGAGTGCAACAGCTTGACTAAAGTCATGGTGCAGCTTGTGTTGGGCGATCCGCATGGTATTAATTCCAACCTCACCAGCAGCAAAAGTGTATTGTTTGCTGACCAACATCAGGATCACCAATAGGCTAGCCCCAACCAAATTGCCTAAATAAACCAAGGACCAATTCATTGCCAACCGAGGCCATGAAATCTTACCACTGGCTTTGGCGACCAAAGTTAATACCGAACTGGTAAACAGTTCACCACCGGTAATAATCACTAAGATCAAACCGAGGCTAAACGCCAAACCACCAATCAGATGAGTAAACCCCCAAGGCATATCACCCGCCCCGGTGGTAACCGTGGTGTAAAACACAAAGGCGATCCCAATATGCACGCCTGCGGTCAGCGCCAACATAAAGGCTTTAAAAGGATCTTTGGTGGCTTTGCTCTCACCCACTTCAGCGGCTTTCTCAGCCATTTGTGGGGGCAGTAAGGAATCAAACTGGCTCATATTATTCACTTTATTTAATTAAATTTAGTTAACATCCTTTAGCACATCAACTCACGGGAAGGTGTACTAAAGTAACTAGGTTTAAGGGCTAGCAGCCCTTAAGCAGGACAACCGTATGCAAGCTTCAACTTTGCAGTAAATCCACTAACTGCTGCTCATCCCAAATTTCGATGCCTAAGTCTTGAGCCTTCATCAGCTTAGACCCTGCGGCTTCCCCGGCAATCACGATATCGGTTTTCTTGGAAACACTCCCCGTAACCTTAGCTCCCAAACCTTGTAAGGCCTGTTTCGCTTCACTGCGCCCCAACTGACTGAGGGTACCAGTCAGTACCACCACCTTACCGCCTAAGACCAGATCTTCGACAACAACAGACTCAATTGCAGGCCAAGTCAATTCATTGGCTAAAGCTTCAACTAATAAAGCATTTTGCTGCTGGGTGAAAAAGAATCGAAGATGTTTTGCAACAATCTCACCGACATCTGGCACGTCTTGTAGCTGCTCTAGGCTGGCGGCAATAATCGCGTCCAGTTGCTTAAAATGTAAAGCTAGATTATTAGCGGTCGCTTCACCCACTTCGCGGATCCCCAAAGAATAGATAAAACGTGGCAAACTGGTATTTCTCGCAGCATCGATCCCCTCCAGCAGTTTATTCACCGACTTTTCACCCATTCGCTCCAATCCCATGAGCGCGTCTTGCTTATCCGCGAGATGGAACAAATCGAGTGGTGTTTCTAGCAAATGCGCATCGACCAGCTGTTCCACCAACTTATCGCCAATACCATCAATATCTAAGGCCTTACGTGAGACAAAGTGCTTTAAAGCTTCTTTACGTTGTGCGCCGCAACGTAAGCCTGCAACACAACGAGCCACTGCTTCCCCTTCGATACGTTCAATTTCGCTATCGCATACTGGACAAGTCATCGGGAAGACGATCTCTTTAGCATCTTCTGGACGGCGCTCTAACAATACCCCTGCAATTTGAGGGATCACATCACCAGCGCGGCGTACCACCACACTATCGCCAATTTTTACCGCCAATCGCTCGATTTCATCCGCATTGTGTAAGGTTGCATTACTTACCGTCACCCCCCCCACAAATACTGGCTCAAGCCGAGCTACGGGAGTAATCGCACCAGTACGCCCAACCTGAAACTCGACATCTCGCAGCACCGTGATCTCTTCTTGTGCAGGATATTTATGAGCCGTCGCCCAACGCGGCGCTCGCGCAACAAACCCCAGTTGTTGCTGTAAAGCGAGGGCGTCAACTTTATACACCACACCGTCGATTTCATAAGCTAAATCATTACGACGTTCGCCGATTTCCTGATAATAATCAAAGCAAGCTTGATGGCCACTCACCGTTCGAACCTCAGGACAAACTGGCAGCCCAAAATCTTTTAATTTCTGCAAATTCTGGTAATGACTCTGACTCAAAGGCTCACTCACCACACCAAGCGAATAAGCATAAAAGGCTAATGGACGGGTGGCGGTAATTTTCGAATCGAGCTGGCGTAAACTTCCAGCGGCAGCATTACGTGGGTTAGCGAAACCTTTTTCACCCTTTTCTTTAGCGAGTAAATTGAGCCGCTCAAAACCTTGTTTCAGCATGAACACTTCACCCCGAACCTCTAAACGAGCCGGCCATTGTTCTCCACGCAACCGCAAAGGGATCGAACGAATGGTTTTGACGTTCTCGGTCACATTTTCGCCAGTACTCCCATCACCACGCGTTGCCGCTTGCACCAACATACCATCCACATACAATAAACTTATCGCTAAGCCATCGAGTTTGGGTTCTACACAATATTCAATGGCTTCAGTGCGCTGTAAACGCTCTGAGATTCGCTTGTTAAATGCGCTTAATTCAGCTTCGCTAAACACATTATCGAGAGACAACATCGGCATTTCATGCTGAACCTGCTCAAATACCGACAAAGGCACTCCGCTGACTCGTTGAGTCGGAGAATCCTTGCTTAGCAGCTCAGGATGGTTTTTTTCTAAACCCTGTAGCTGACGAAATATTCGGTCATACTCGGCATCGGGAACCAAAGGCTGGTCAAGCACGTAGTAATGGTAATTATATTGCTCAAGCAGGGAGATCAGTTGCTTAATTTGTTGTTCTGGCTTGTCCATCGTCGACCTTAAAAAAATAAAAAGCCTTTCCAAAATAACCGATTGGAAAGGCTTCTAAAAACATAATAACTTTAGTTTACGAGAAGTTGCTTACGCTCATATTCACGTACTCGCTGCTCGTAATGGTTCACCGTTTGCCGAGTCAAAGGGTTGCGTTGATCATCCAAAATAATCGCATCCAAATCTTTGGCTAAGCTTGTCGCCGCATTATGCATCAATGCAAAATTTTTAGTGGGTTCACCTTTACACGGCACCGTCATAAACAAAGTGACGCCACGAGTTTCCAACTGCTCAATTTTATCTAAATCGAAGGTGCCAGGATTGAGCATATTCGCCAGACTAAAAATAATCGGGCCACTGCCACGATTATCTAAATGGCGATGAAAAATATCCATATCCCCATAGCGCAACCCAATTTTATCAAGACTGGCGAGTAACGCAGGGCCCTTAAGATAACGGCCAGATTGAGCCATTATATTCAGAATGAATACATCATCAGGTGCATTTGGATCTTGAGTCGGCTCAGTTTTAGGCTGCGGCTCAGGCTCATTATCTTCATCCATATCATAAACAAACGTGGGCTCAACTTCCGGAGCTGACTCTACATCCACAGTCGATAAGCTTGCCTCGGCCTCTGTTTTAACGGTTTTGACTAAGCCATCTAAACCCTGAACATCACTTACCTCTGGCGCACTATCAACGGCAGAAAAATGAAATGCAGGCTCTTTGCGTTGCTCTCGCTCTGCCTCTGGCTCTAGTTCTGGCTCAACACTTGAAGGATGAAGCACCGGTTTCTCTGCCGCATCAAGGTTAGAAATAGCGTCGTCAATCGGATCACCAATCACCCGAGCTTGGCCCACCCCCAAATCGTCGAAACCCGAATCATCTCTGGTCGATATAGGTGCCTTACTCGCTGACACTTTAGGACTAAGCAATTTTTCTGGTCGTTGTTTGCGGCTGCTCCAAAAACCGTGCGCTAATAACGCGACAATCAAAATAACACCAACAACGATAAGTACGATGCGTAATTCCTGCATTTAACTATTCTCTACCTATTATTCCACCATGGCTATCGCTTCTGCGATGTCCACCGCCACCAGACGCGATACGCCTGGCTCCTGCATTGTAACCCCAGCAAGTTGCGAGGCCTTCTCCATGGTCACTTTATTGTGACTTATAAATATAAACTGTACCGAATCGGACATACTATGCACTAAATCAGCAAAACGTCCCACATTTACTTCATCTAAGGGTGCATCCACTTCATCAAGCATACAAAACGGTGCCGGATTTAAGCGAAATATCGCAAATACTAAGGCTAATGCGGTAAGGGCCTTTTCCCCTCCCGATAATAAGCTAATGCTAGCATTTTTTTTCCCCGGAGGACGAGCCATAATCGTCACGCCGGTCTCCAGTAAATCGTCAGACGAAAGTTCTAACCAGGCTTTACCGCCACCAAACACTTTCGGGAACAATAGCTGTAAGTCCGCATCTACTTTAGCAAATGTTTCACTAAATTTAGAACGGGTTTGTCGATCAATTTTCATAATCGCAGCTCTCAAGACCTCAATCGCAGATTCTAAATCTAATAATTGGGCCGACAACTCTTGATAACGGCTATTCTGTTGATCATATTCTTCTTCGGCAGCTAAGTTTACCGCACCCAAACGTTTCAAACGTTGATCAAGCTGTGCTAATTCAGTGGCGTAGTCGTCTTCCAGACTCGCCTCGGGTAAAGACAACTCTAGATGCTTCAGGTTCTCACCCTGTTCCGCTAACTGCTCCAATAGTAAGCTTCGCCTTGCCAATAAATTCTGCTGCTGAATACGTCGCTCGGTGCCGGCTTCAACGAGCTGTTTCAAGGTAAGCTGAGTCTGCTTGATAGTTTGTTGTAACTGTTGTTGCTCTGCAATACTTTGTTGATACGCGCTGGCGACAACGCTCTGCTGGTCTTCGATAACTAAGCTTTGCTCTAGCAATTGTTCGATTTGCTCCGCCAAAATTTCGAGTTGCTCACTAGATACTTCCGGTTGCGTCAACAGTTGCTCAGCCAACTCCTGCAACCGTTGCTGCTGATAGTGCTGCTGCTGTTGCTGATTCGCATATTGCGCCTGCTGCTTCTGGATAGCCAGTTGCAACTCATGCAGCCGAGTTTGTTGCTGCTGAGTATGATGGCCAAGCTGCTTGACCGAGTCTGCGGCGGTATCATTTTGCTGTTGCAGTTGTGTCAGCTTAAACTGCGCTTCATCTAGCTCAGCTTGCTGCAACTCTAATTGCTCTTCTAACAGCAGTTGGCTTTCTTGATCTTGTTCTAATTGAACATTTAATTCATCAACTTGTTGGCTCAACTGTTGCCGTTGTTGCTGCGAAAACAACTGTTGCTGCTCTAATAAAGCAAAACGACTGCGACAATCGGCTTGCTCGATGATTAAAGTATCTAAGGCGAACTGCTCATGTTGTTGCTGCTGTTGTAAGCGCTCAATATTTTGGCTTTGTTGCTTAAGTTGTTGTTCTAAGCGCTCATCTTGTTGTTTAATTTCCGCTAAACGCTGTTGCAGATGCTGCCGTTCCTGCTGCCAGCTAAGCACCGAGAGCTGCTGATGAGGAACCTTAAGGCGCTGCCAATATTTACCTAACCACTCTCCTTGTGGCGTAATCAAAGACTGATGAGGGCTTAAATACTCTCGAAGCTCAAACGCCTGGGTCAACGACTCCACCAGCAACACCGATTCACACAAATAACTCAGCTCGACATTTTCTAAATGTTCGGCCAAGCTAGCTAAACCTTGCAATTGAGGCGCCCGAGGCAATTTTAAAGGCGCTGCAACCGCACTTAAGGCCAAAGGATAATCTGAGTCAAGCTGTTCACACCATTCAGCTTGCAACCATCCAGCTAAAACCACATCCGCTGCACGCTGCCAACCTTCACTCACCCCAAGAACATCCATTAGCGGACGCTTGGCCTTGCTATCAACCTGCGCCAACAATTTGTTCACTCCCTGCAAACGGGTCTGCTCCGCAGTATAAGTTAATTGAAGTTGTTGCTGTTGCAACTTGAGTTGCTCAAGTTCAGCTCGCTGCTGTTGTAAATCGTTGCTCACTTGAGTGAACTGCTGCTGCAATTGCTCCTGCTGCGCTTCCCCCTGTTGTAATTGTTGTTGCAGTAAAGCGATTTGCTCAACATCAACAGCAACTAAAGTTGATAATTGATGTTGTAGTTGCGAAATTTGCTGCTGATGACGTTGCTGCATCTGCTGGCAATGCCCCAACTGAGACTCGGTTTGCCGAAGCTGCTGTTGAACTTGCTGCTGCTGAGCGCTCGCTAAGCCTTGTTCAGCCTCTAACTGACGATGCCGCTGCTCAGCGGCTTCCAGTTGCGGCATCATTTCCAGCATCAGCTGTTGTTGTAAGTCCATTTCAGCTTCAAGCTGTTGCAGGTTCAGCTGCTCCTGTACCCGCTGAGTTTCAAGTAAAGCTAAGTTTTGTTCGAGCGCTTGCTGCTGTTCAATATTCTGCTGTTGAGCTTGCTGACTCAGACTTTGCTGTTGCTTGGTATGCAGTTGCTGCTGCTCCAACTTCGCCAACTGTGTTCTCAGTTCGAAATGCTGCTGTTGCAAATTTTGTTGTAATTGTTGTTGTTCAAGGATTTGATTCGCTAGCAAGGTTGATTGGTTTTCACATTGGCTAAGCAGATGCTCTTCGGCACGCTGTTTTTGCTCGGCATCAGCATGGTATTGCTCGCCACCATCAATACTATTGTCTAACTTCCGTAACTCCTGTAAACATAACAAGGCCTTAAGCTCTCGATGACGAGCCCGGTATTGGCGATAACGTTTTGCTGCCTGTGCTTGCGTTTTAAGCTTATTCACCTGCTGGGCCAATTCCGACTCAATATCGCGTAAACGCAAAATATTTTCGTCAGTATGTTTAATCCGCAGCTCGGTTTCACGACGACGTTCTTTATATTTAGAGACACCCGCCGCTTCTTCGATAAATACCCGTAATTCCTGCGGTTTGGATTCAATGAGCCGACTAATCATGCCTTGTTCGATAATCGCATAACTACGCGGCCCTAAGCCCGTCCCCAAAAACAAATCGGTAATATCGCGCTTACGGCACTTGCTACCATTTAACAGGTAGTGATTCTGCCCATCTCGACTCACCTCCCGGCGAACCGCAATTTCAGCATAACTAGCAAACTCTCCACCGATCCGCCCTTGGCTATTATCAAAGATCAACTCTACCATCGCCTTCGACACCGCCGCCCGTTTGGTAGAACCATTAAAGATCACATCGGTCATCGCGCCACCACGCAGGTGGCGAGCGTTACTTTCACCCAGTACCCAACGCACCGCATCGATCACGTTAGATTTACCACAACCATTCGGCCCGACAATCGCGGTCATGTCGGTCGGGAAGGGAATTGTTGTTCGGTCAACAAAAGACTTAAATCCGGCTAGGCGAATTTGTTTCAAACGCATACACTAGTTTGCTTATCGATTTATATTATTAGCCGAGACTTTACCAGAGCGGCCAACGCTTTGTAATATGACGGTCTATAAACTATTCAAGGATCACAATAATGGCGCACACCTCGCTAGCTTCTCGTAGCGGTATTTCTTATATTGCCCAGGGTTTTCAGCTTATCAGTCAACCTGGACTAAGACTGTTTGTGATGATCCCACTACTCGCTAATATCATTTTATTTAGCGCGGCCTTTATTGTTTTATACCAACAACTCGGGGGCTGGGTTCAGCAAATCCTCGACTACCTCCCCAGCTGGCTGGATTGGCTAAGCTGGTTCATTTGGCCCAGTGCCATCGTTGCAATTATGCTGGTCTTTGGCTTTACCTTTAGCATCATCGGCAATTGGATAGCGGCACCATTTAACGGCTTACTGGCAGAGAAAGTTGAGCAACACCTCTGTGGTGAAAAAATTGCCGACACTTCACTGCTCGAATTAGTAAAAGACTTACCGCGAATTTTTTCGCGAGAATGGCAAAAATTATGGTATTGGTTACCTAAAGCGCTGGGCCTGCTACTATTGTTTTTAATTCCGGCAATCGGCCAAACCATCGCCCCCGTACTGTGGTTTCTATTTACCGCTTGGATGATGAGCATTCAATATATCGATTACCCCTTTGATAATCATCGAATTCCCTTCTCCACGATGCGCGACCAATTAAAACAACATCGCTTAAGAAACAGTGGCTTTGGTGCAATCGTGTTATTTTGTAGCACGCTACCGCTATTAAATCTTATTATTATGCCAGTCGCCGTGTGCGGTGCGACCGCTATTTGGGTCGATATCTACCGCAAACCATTGCTTAAACAAAAACAGCAACAATAATCCCTTAGCCGCGGCTGAACTAAGCCACTGCTTGTGGCTCTTTATCTTGATAGCGAGCTGCAATATCTAAAAATTGCGACTCGCTTTGACAAAATGCTTCAACCACCGCTGGATCAAAATGTTTTCCCTTCCCCTCAAGAATGATCTGCTTAGCTTTTTCGTGACTGAACGCAGGCTTATAGACTCGTTTACTAATCAAGGCATCATAAACATCAGCCAGGGCCATTAAGCGCGCACTCAAGGGGATCGCCGCCCCAGATAAACCTTGCGGGTAACCCGAGCCATCCCATTTTTCATGGTGAGATAAAGCGATTTGTTTTGCATATTGTAAAAATGCGGTGTCTTCACTAGGGAATTGCAGCTCAGCCGCAGCTAAAGCATTTGCTCCAATTTGTGGGTGCTGACGCATCGTATCCCACTGTTCTGTATCCAACTGACCTGGTTTCAATAAAATAGCATCCGGGATCCCAACCTTACCGATATCGTGCAGTGGCGCAGATTTATACATCAAATCGATGGTTTGATCGCTGAGTTGCTCGGCAAAATCAGGCTGTTCACGTAAAGCCTCAGCCAAGGCTTTCACATAATATTTTGTCCGTAGGATGTGTGCTCCGGTCTCGTTATCCCGAGTCTCAGCAAGGCTCGCGAGACTATGGATGGTGATATCTCGGGTTTGTTGCAAGGCCCGGGTGCTGTGTTGCAAACTACTAATCATGGCATTGGTTCGCTGGGCCATCAGTCCAAACTCATCATTACTACTAATCGTAACTTGGGTATCGAATTGTCCCAGCTGTACCTTCGCTAAGGTTTGATTCTCATTTTCCAATAACAGTTGTAAATTTTTCGAATAACTCATGATCACCCGCAACACATAGGACATCACCACCAACAACACAAAGGAGACCTCAATAACAATGTATCTTTGGGCCGTAGCCAATGGGTAACGTTCACTTCCTACATTCACTAACCAATCAAGATCCTTGTTAATCACTAAAAAAATCACCCCCGCCAATATAAGGGTGCTAATCGCCGCAAATGCAGAAAACTTCTGACTCACCGATAACGCTTTATTATTTAAAGGTAGATGTAGCTGATGACGACTTAATTGCTTCGCAATATCCCATTCTTTCGCCAGCGCTAAATCACTAGCGACATAAAAACCAAGCGCCGTCAGGCCAAGTATAACTTTTAGGTGTGACTCCCAGGGCGGATCAAAAAAATAACTGTTATAGCCAACAATCATCAACGCAGCCAAAATAAAGAGTATAAAGTCCAACTTGAATTGAAGCCGCACTTGCCGCGCCAACTCTGAGTTTTCGATAAATTGCATCGCAATAATTCGAACGCTAGAGGTAACAATAAAACTAATGACAATCGGAAGTAACAACTGAAATACCGTTTGAGCTTCTAAAAAAGGGCATACTTGAATCCCATAAACGGCAAATAACAGCATCGCCAACAGCCAATGTTTAATCGCTAAGCCACTCACTCTATTCATACCAATTGTTCCTTAACTCAGCGCAATTAACGCTTTACTCCCGCCTCCACTATAGCCTGCTTCAGTATGACTAGCTAAAAAAGCTAAACTCAAAATAGGCACTTTAATATCTTCAGTAAATGGATGCATCACGTCCCGCCAGTTAAACCTCGCACTTACAATATTGATAGGCTGCTGTTGGGGTTCAATCTATAGACCGACTATCGTAGAGAAAACTTTGCCCTTCAGACACTAAAACTCATATCAATTTATCTCTTAATTACATAACGTTATAAATAAACGTTACTTCACCTTACAAATAAGCACGCTATGCTAGTACTACGATTTATGTTGCTGAGTGCCATTGACCACTGATTGTAGCAACCGTCATTAGCCCATAAGGAAGTTTCAATGAGTAAAATTTATGAAGATAACTCGCTAACCATTGGCCGTACGCCATTAGTTCGTCTTAATCGAGTCAACAAAGGCAACATTCTTGCGAAGGTGGAAAGCCGCAACCCAAGCTTCAGTGTGAAGTGTCGTATTGGTGCCAACTTAGTTTGGGATGCAGAGAAAAAAGGTTTGCTTGGTCCTGGAAAAGAAATCATTGAACCCACCAGTGGTAATACCGGCATTGCTTTAGCCTTTGTGGCAGCCTCTCGTGGCTATCCAATTACACTAACGATGCCTAATACCATGAGCCTAGAACGTCGTAAATTACTCAAAGCTTTAGGAGCAAATCTAGTCTTAACCGAAGGTGCTAAAGGCATGAAAGGGGCAATTACCAAGGCGGAAGAAATCCGCGATAGTAGCCCAGAAAAATACATTTTACTTGGCCAGTTTGACAATCCTGCCAACCCAGAAATTCATGAAAAAACCACTGGGCCTGAGATTTGGGAAGATACCGACGGCGAAGTTGATGTCATTGTCGCAGGCGTTGGTACTGGCGGAACCATCACCGGTGTGAGCCGCTACATCAAGCAACAACAAGGAAAAAGTATTACTTCCGTTGCGGTTGAACCCGTAGATTCTCCAGTGATCACTCAAGCCAAAGCGGGTGAAGAACTTACTCCTGGACCACACAAGATCCAAGGGATTGGCGCAGGCTTTATTCCTGGTAACCTTGACTTAGATTTAGTCGATCTGGTCGAACAAGTGAGCAATGAAGATGCGATTGCGATGGCTCAGCGCTTAATGGAGGAAGAAGGTATTCTTGCAGGGATCTCCTCTGGTGCAGCAGTGGTCGCAGCGAACCGGATTGCTGAAAAAGCAGAGTACGCGGATAAAACCATCGTCGTGATATTACCTAGCTCTGGCGAACGCTACTTATCAAGTGCATTATTTGCAGATACATTTACTGAACAAGAAAACGTTCAATAAATCAATCAATAGCTCAATAGCTCTATATTAAGACGACGAATTTTCAGTCGTCTTTTTTTTGGTCAAACAGCTTTATTCTCAAAGAAAATTAACTCTCTGGTCTTGTGCTATAATTTTGCAAAAACTATACTCCCCCGCGCCAAATGTTAGCGTTTTCAATGTATCGTTTTGTAACAGAGGTATCAAAACGGATACATTGTTTACGTCGATAAATTAATACAAGTAATTAAAAATCAATAACTTAAATTGAATTTAACGATGTAATATTAAGTAACAGTGTACAACTAAGCCTAAAAACTTGACATAGATTAAACTTCGACGTCATTTTTTACGTTATTTTTTGGCGGAAATATTTTACTTATAAACGTCTAAGCTTAACTGAATATTTAGACAACAAAACAAAATTAAGGAATGTATGTATGTTTGAGAAAAGTGTTGTAATTACCGCAGAGAATGGCCTTCATACTCGTCCCGCCGCTCAATTTGTTAAAGAAGCCAAAGCATTCGCAAGTGATATCACTGTTGAAAGTAACGGCAAATCGGCCAGTGCCAAAAGCCTATTTAAGTTACAAACCCTAGGCTTAACCAAAGGCACTAGTGTCGTTATCCGCGCTGAAGGCGCAGATGAAACCGCAGCAGTTACAAAATTAGTCGCGCTAATGGATGAACTAGAATAATACGGTCGCTTTTTATCCATTAACGAGTTTCAACTAAATAGGTGTAGGTTATGATTTCAGGTATTCTGGCGTCTCCAGGAATTTCATTTGGTAAAGTACTGCTACTTGCAGAGCAAGAAGTAGTGATTAACCAAGCTCATATCGAAGCAGCGCAAGTAGAAAACGAAATTCAACGTTTTTTCGATGCACGTAATGCAACGTCTGCTCAACTCGAAGAAATTAAAATAATGGCAGGCAAGACTTTCGGCGAAGAAAAAGAAGCCATCTTCGAAGGTCACATCATGCTATTAGAAGATGAAGAGCTTGAAGAAGAAATTCTAGCCTGCATCAAAGACAACTTAGTGACTGCAGACAAAGCGGCTCATACTATTATTGAGCAAAATGCCCAAATGCTAGCTGAGTTAGATGACCCCTATTTAAAAGAGCGAGCCACCGATTTTCGCGATATCGGCTCGCGCTTAGTTAAAAATATTCTAGGCATTGAGATCATTTCACTTAGCACTATTACTGAAGAAGTCGTGTTAGTTGCGAATGATCTTACCCCCTCAGAAACTGCACAAATCAACTTAGATAAAGTGCTCGGTTTTGTAACCGATATCGGCGGTAGAACTTCACATACTTCAATTATGGCGCGTTCTTTAGAGCTCCCGGCGATCGTTGGCACCAATGACATCACTCAACGCGTAAGCAATGGCGATATCATCGCTCTAGACGCAATTAACAATGAAGTGATAATCAACCCAAGTGCAGAACAGTTAGCCGTTTATCGCCAACGTCAACAAACTTACTTAGACGAAAAACTAGAACTAGCCAAACTGAAAGACTTACCTGCTGTGTCTCTAGATGGTCATCAAGTCGAAGTCTGCGCCAACATTGGTACGATTAAAGATGTTGATGGCGCTCACCGCAATGGTGCAGAGGGTGTGGGTCTTTACCGTACTGAATTCCTATTTATGGACCGCGATCAACTGCCAACAGAAGATGAGCAGTTTGAAGCGTATAAAGCAGTCGTTGAATCGATGCAAGGTCACCCAGTGATTATCCGTACCATGGATATCGGCGGTGATAAAGATTTGCCTTATTTAGACCTTCCTAAAGAAATGAATCCTTTCTTGGGTTGGCGTGCAATCCGTATTTTCTTTGATCGTGAAGAAATCATGCATGCTCAGCTGCGCGCTTTGCTCCGAGCGTCAGCCTTCGGTAAAGTTCGCATCATGTTCCCGATGATTATTGCGGTCGAAGAAATCCGCAAGTTAAAATCAGTATTAGAGAGCCTAAAAGCGGATCTACGAGCGAACGATATCGCCTTTGATGAAGACGTTGAAATTGGCGTAATGGTGGAAACACCTGCCGCCGCTGCAATTGCACATCATTTAATTAAAGAAGTTGACTTCTTTAGTATTGGAACTAATGATTTAACCCAGTACACTTTAGCAGTTGATCGTGGTAACGAATTGATTTCAGCATTATATAACCCAATGTCACCTGCGGTATTAACCCTCATTAAGCAAGTGATAGATGCCTCACATGCGGAAGGTAAGTGGACGGGTATGTGTGGTGAATTAGCCGGTGATGAGTCAGCAACCTTATTACTAATGGGTATGGGCCTTGATGAATTCTCAATGAGTTCCATTTCTATACCTCGGATCAAAAAACTAATCCGTAATTCGAATTATGCTGAAGTGAAGAAATTAGCCGATCAAGCTCTTTCGTTACCAACAGCGGCAGAAATTGAAACGTTAGTTGATACTTTTGTTAAACAAAATACCATCTGTTAAGATAGCAGTAATAAACATAAGAATTCAGGAGCTCTATAATGGGTCTATTCGACAAATTCAAAAAAATGGTTTCAGATGACAGTGCAACTAAAAGCGGTATTGATATTATCGCCCCACTATCTGGCGAAATTGTTCCAATTGAAGAAGTGCCAGATGTGGTGTTTGCCGAGAAAATCGTAGGTGACGGAATTGCCATTAAACCGAGCGGTAACAAAATGGTTGCCCCTTGCGACGGCACCATTGGTAAGATCTTTGAGACTAACCATGCGTTTTCTCTAGAATCAACCGACGGCATCGAGTTATTTGTTCACTTTGGTATTGATACTGTTGAGTTAAAAGGCGAAGGCTTTACCCGCATCGCTTCCGAAGGCCAAGAAGTAAAACAAGGTGATGTGATCATCGAATTCGATCTGGCGGTATTGGAAGAAAAAGCTAAATCAACCCTAACTCCTGTCGTCATTTCAAATATGGATGAAATTAAAGAGCTAGTTAAGATGTCTGGCCCTGTCACCATTAGCGAAACACCAGTATTACGCATCATCAAATAATACTGAATGACTCTCTAAAACCACGCTATATGCGTGGTTTTTTTTGTCCCCAATTTACCCATGAGCAATACCATTGCTCTAAGTTGTCACTCTGTTTAAGAATAAATCAATACCATAAAGCGTAAATCCCCAATGAGCTTTCAGCCCAGCTCTGGTATTCTTAGCAAAAATATAACAGGAAACTTACATGTCTATAAGCAAGATTGTCATGTTTGGCATACCCAACTGCGACACCATTAAAAAAGCCCGTCGTTGGCTCAATGAACACAACTTAGAATTTACTTTCCATGATTATCGTAAAGATGGTTTGGATAGTCAGCAACTGCAGGCATGGGCTCAACAACTCGGTTGGCAAGCTTTACTCAATAAACGTGGCACCACCTTTCGTCAACTCAGTGATCAACAAAAGGCGAATTTAGATGAAGATACCGCACTTGCACTGTTAGAACAGTATCCTGCGATGATCAAACGGCCATTGTTACAAATCGATCAGCAATTTACACTTGGCTTTAAAGCCGAGCTTTACCAACAACTCTTTTTTTCGGAAAGCTAAATTCAATGTCAGACAGCCCAGTTTTAAAACTCGCAAAAGATCTCATCAGCCGCCCTTCGGTTACACCAGAAGACTGTGATTGCCAAAAACTCATGGCCCAACACCTCAGCGACGTCGGTTTTGCTATCGAAGAGATGATATTTGAGGATACCACTAACATGTGGGCCCGTAAGGGGCAACAAGCCCCCTTATTTTGTTTTGCCGGTCATACCGATGTGGTCCCACCGGGCCCAGCAGAACAGTGGCATACGCCCCCTTTTGAGCCGACAGTGATCGACGGAGTACTACACGGCCGTGGCGCCGCAGATATGAAAGGTTCATTGGCCGCAATGGTTATTGCAACCGAACGCTTTGTCGCAGCGCACCCTAATCATCAAGGATCGATTGCCTTCCTTATCACCTCAGACGAAGAAGGCCCATTCATTAATGGTACCACTCGTGTCGTTGATACCCTCATTGCCCGCAATGAGCTAATTGATATGTGTCTGGTAGGCGAACCCTCTTCGACGCATCATGTAGGTGATGTCGTTAAAAATGGTCGACGAGGCTCACTCACTGGCGATCTTCATGTACACGGAATGCAAGGCCATGTCGCCTACCCTCATTTAGCGAAAAACCCTATCCATGAAGTTGCACCAGCTCTGGCCGAGCTAGCCGCCATGCACTGGGACAATGGAAATCAGTTTTTCCCACCAACCAGCTTTCAAATCGCGAATATCCACGGCGGCACTGGCGCGTCGAATGTCATTCCTGGCGAATTACAGGTTCAATTTAACTTCCGCTACTCCACCGAAGTCACCGATCAACAGCTGGTTCAGCGGGTGCATAATATATTTGACAGTCATGGCTTAGATTACCAACTCGACTGGACCTACAATGGCCAACCTTTCTTAACCGAAGAAGGTGATTTTTTAAATTCGGTGAGCCAAGCGGTCACCAAGGTCACCAAAAAAGCCCCTGAGCTACTGACCACAGGCGGCACGTCAGATGGACGTTTTATTGCCAAAATGGGCACCCAAGTAGTTGAATTAGGTCCCATAAATGCAACGATTCATAAAGTGAACGAATCTGTTAAAGTTGCTGACTTAGAGCAGCTCGCTGACATGTACTTTGAACTATTAGTGAACGTATTAGGACCCAAATGAACACATCCAATCACCAGGCAGGCCTATATGGACTAAACCAACAAGGTTTAGTTAACAGTGCTGATTTTGCTTGGATACATCCGGGTGTGTTAGAGGATTTACGCGGCTTAGCAAGCGCGGCCACGCAAGCTGGTTTCCAGCTTGCTGTATATAGTGGCTATCGCGACTTCCATCGCCAAAGCCTCATCTGGAACCATAAATGGCAGGGCTTACGCCCCATATTAGATCAACACAGCCATCCCATCAGCCTAGCTGAGCTAAGTGATGAACAAAAAATGCATGCCATTTTACGCTGGTCGGCCCTGCCAGGCACCAGTCGCCACCACTGGGGAACCGACTTCGATCTCTATGATCCCCAGTTACTCCCCGCCGGCAGCTCGCTAGCACTGATTCCTCAAGAATATGCAGCAGGGGGCTGCCAACATTCCTTTGCTTGCTGGTTAGAACAACATGCAAAATCTTATGGCTTCTTTTTTCCTTATCAGCGCTTTCAGGGCGGGGTCGAATTTGAACCTTGGCATCTGAGCCACTTAGCCTGCAGCCAAATCAAGCTAAGTGGACTCGAAACCGACACACTCCTAAGCCACTTACGTGAAGCACAAGTGGCAGGGTTCACCACCATCGAGCAACATATTGAGCAAATATTTGAGCAATATGTTCGTAATATATGTTTACCGGAGAGCTAATGCCAAGCGTCTATTCAACCCTATTCTTCAGTTTAATTAGTTGCGCTAGTCTAGCCTTTCTACTACTCATGCTCGTACTTTACAAAGGCCAACTGTGCCCCGGTCAAACAGGCCGTATTCAGCGTCAATTAGGCACCCTTGTCAGTCTCATCACCCTAGCGGCTTTGTCTAGCATAGAAAGCCAACAAAGTAGCTGGCTAAGCGCTCTGATCCTAGTCGCTGCATTTGCGGGCTGGGCCTTACTATTTCAACTAAATAAACTGAAGCATAAACGCAGCCTCAAACTCAAGTTATGGTGGTTCATGGGGATCCCAATGCTGGCAGCAGGGCTCGTCGTATTAAATCAACAGCCGCTATTTTTATTTACATACCTAGTCTGTGCAACTGCTTTGGCGCACTGGTTAATGGTGAAAGCCAAGCACCGCTTAAGTCAGTTTGACAAAGTACTACCTTGCTTAGGTATCGTCAGTGCCATGTTAAGCATACTCTGTTTATGCGTCTATTTACTGGCGATGCCCCAACTGAGCCAAGATCCTCAACAAATAAAACAATTCGTTATTGTCGCCATACTATTAACCTTAGCGGTTCTGCTTTGGTTAGCCCCTCAATTTAAAAAACAATCTCCCCCCGCCAGCTTACTACTCGTTGTGGTTGTACTAAGCTTTACTTCAAGTCTTGCAATGCAAGGCCTCGCGACCTAGCGGCTAAGGAGATGCCATGAGTAGCGGATACGTGATCCTTATCATTGTCTTAATATTAGGTTTTATTGTCGGAAATTTAATGATGTTAAGGCATATAGGAAAATTTAATATTAGCGCTGAGTTGCGTAAAACTATTGAGCAAAACAATCTTAGAGCCGACCAGCAAGCGCAGGATGAAAAACAATAGTTAGCCGCTCCTCGATCAAGTATTTGCTCATATCAAACTGGATGAAAATAACGATCCCCTGTACATGCCTTGAAGCCCTTCAAGGTTCTCATGTCGCCTATTTCGCAGGCCGCTCCCCCGATTGCTGCCATTAGTAATTTCGATTGGCAATAATCGCTTTCTCATCAGCCTAAATTCAAGCCTAAAGCTCTGTTAACTGAATCTTTAAATACCATTCGTCGCAAGGCGCTAAGACTAAAAAGGCCCCATTTGGGGCCTTTTATTTGAAACATTCACAAGAACTAGTGCGATAAGCTATTCGTCGTATCCAGTCCCATTTTCATCAAAATCGCCAAATAAGGATACAACTTGCTCACTTCCCTAGGTTTAAGCACCTTACCCTCATCATCTGCTAAGGTGATTTGGGTAATATTATCATTAGAGCCAACAGTGAAAATATAATCTTTCTCTTCAAACTGCATCCCGGATAAACCATGTTTTTCCAAGAGCTCACTATCTGGACGCTTATAGGTAAGATACAAGCTACCCGAAGTCTCGATATAATCGGTAATCGTAAAACCAGCGATCGGCAGAGCCATACGCAAACGCTTCATGGTTTTATCCATATTAGCCCGTGCCTTGTAGTAAGCCGTTCCACCATCATTAACCAATAACAAACTAACCGAAGGATCGTTTAAGCGTGCTTTTTCTGCCGCACTCATGCTAGCCAAACGCGCTTGTTCACGTTTCTCTGCCAACTGCGCTTCCAACTCTTCTCGACGATCATTCACATAGCCAATTAATCGGTTTAGCTCAATAATCTCTAAACGTCGTCGATCAAAACTATCCAGATCAACGACCACATCATTATCATTTCGGTATAGCTCTGCATCCACTAATTTAACTGTTAAACCAACGGTTCTTCCATGAGGCTTAACCTGTAGCTGATAACTAAATTTCTGCCGTTGCTCCACAGCCTTATCGCTGATGAAAAACCAGCCACTGTCGACCATTTCTCGGTCCACTAACCAATTTGACTCAACAATCCGCTGCTGTTCGTCTAAACGTGCAATCGATGACTGACGAAAACCAATATAGTCTCGAATCAGGTTTAGTACCGTTTGGCTGGTTTCTTCGGCAGATTGCGCGAGCAAGATATCAAACCAAAAAATTAAACCTGCATCGCTACTCTCTGTTCGGCTTCCCGCGATCAACGGAATCACCTGCATCGGTGACCGCACATCAACTCGTGATCCGAGTATCGGCTCACCTTTAGGCTGGGCATTGAGGATCACAAAATCTTTGCTTTGCTGTGGTGGAGAGACACCTTCAGGAATAAACAAAGGCTCGATCTGAGTCGCCTTCAAATAATCAAAATTACGCTCAGCTTGACGTAACTGCTCACCACCGCTTGAACACGCCACCAAGCTAGTCACGAGAGTCGCTGATAACACGATTTTTATCGCTGAAAAAGAAACTAGTTGCATATTCCACTACATCAACAAACTAATAATTTGACTGGTATTTGTCTTCGACAGGCGAAAACAATCCAGAGTAAGGGCGCTATACTACTTAGCCACTTTCATAAACACAAGATGAAAACTATCAGTGTTTGATAGAAACGGTGCATTTACAGCCCGCTATTTTTTTATCCGCTAGAAATCCCTTGTTTAAGCAAGTATCCTGAACTCATCTATCTAGCGATACAAACAAAATAGAATATGAGCCAATACCTTGTAGTCACCGCGGTGGGTACCAACCGCCCCGGCATCGTAAATCAACTAACTCAACTGGTATCAACTTGCGGTTGCAACATCGTGGATAGCCGAATGGCACTATTTGGCTCTGAATTTACCCTTATTATGTTAGTCTCGGGCACACATAATGCGATCATTCAAATCGAAACTCGACTGCCGGTCACCGCACAAGAATTACAGCTATTAAGTGTCTTAAAAAAAACTTCACGACATGAACGGATCAACTATTCACATGCGGCCATACTGCAGCTAACGTTGCCCGATGCCACTGGGGTAATTAGTCAAGTAACTCAGTTTATTAGCGATCATGATATGAATATGGTGAGCTTGAAGTCCAATCTATTTAGCCAGGCAGAAGTAGAAATGTTACACGCTTCTTTCGAGGTCAAGCTGAATCAGCAACACCAAACAGAAATCATTGAACAGCAATTTGCCAAACTTTGCCAAACACTCGGTAGTCACGATTTTAGCCTACAGTTTTTATCTAATGAAGCGAGACAAAAGGAATCAGCAATGAATACGCTTACCGCCGGCAATGCCGCACCACAATTCGATTTAGCCAACCAAGATGAAAAGCGGATCAAGCTCAGTGATTACGCAGGAAAAAAGGTGTTGGTGTATTTTTACCCTAAAGCCTTAACACCCGGTTGTACCACTCAAGCTTGTGGCTTAAGAGACAGTATTCAGCAATTATCCGATGCCAATACCGTGGTTTTTGGCATAAGCCCTGACCCAGTGAAACGTTTACCGAAGTTTATTGAAAAACACCAATTGAATTTTGATCTCTTGTCTGATGAAGATCATCAAGTTGCCGAACAGTTTGGTGTCTGGGGACTGAAGAAATTCATGGGAAAAGAATACGACGGCATCCACCGCATTAGCTTCTTGATCGACGAGCAAGGTATCATCGAACATGTATTTGACAAATTTAAAACCAAAGAGCACCACCAAGTTGTACTCGACTATTTAGCAGGCTAGTCAGATAAGACTCGCGTATATGGATTTTTGCCGACCCATTTAGGCTTTCGTCACCGCGAGTCATATTGATACCCAGCTAACTCATTATCTGTTGATCTTGCTGGCTTAAATCACCGCCTACAGCCTGATGTATCTTGTAATTAAAGCTTTCAGTCAAAGTTGTTTATCAATGCAGCGTTGCTCATGATTCATAGCGACTACATTTGATATGTTCAGCAATCCCTAAATCAAGCATAAACGATCACAGCAGCACCAGGAGAGAACGACCGCCGCTAGGATGAAGGCTGATCAACTTCAGCTTTTTCGGCATGTGGCCAAGCATTCATCACTGCTTTGACGAGAGTTGCTAACGGAATAGCAAAAAATACTCCCCAAAATCCCCACAGACCGCCAAACACTAATACCGCAACAATTATCGCTAAGGGATGCAAGTTAACGGCCTCTGAGAATAAAATCGGCACTAACACATTGCCATCTAATAGTTGAATGATGCCATAACCCAGAATCAAGTAGCCAAACTGAGGACTCACTCCCCATTGAAATAAACCGACCATCGCCACTGGTAAGGTAACCGCAAAAGCTCCGATAAATGGAATTAACACCGACAAACCAACTAAGACACTGAGCAAAGCTGAATACCGTAAATCCATTAGCGCAAATACAATATAACTCACACCGCCAACCACCAATATTTCAATGGCTTTACCACGAATATAATTAATCACCTGACCATTCATTTCCATCCAAACTTGTGCGAGCAAACGACGGTCATTCGGGAGAAAACGAGTCACGCTTCGCATTAACACTTGTTTATCACTCAACATAAAAAATACCATCAAAGGCACTAATACGCTGTACACCATCACAGTGGCCAGGTTGATGATCGATGAGACGGAAGATTGAAGTAACTGCTCACCGACCCCCATCAGACGGGTTCTGACATTATCCACGACAGTCTGCACTAATGCCCCATCAATAAACTCTGGATAACGCTCAGGAAGCGACTCCAACCAACGTTGACTGCTATTCAGCATCACCGGATACTCGGTCAACAGATTCATCCCTTGTCCCCAGACCGTCGGAAGCACACGTAATACAATAAAGGTCGCAATCAGAAAAAATACCAGTAGAACCAGCGACGTTGCGATCCCACGGCGAAAACCATGACTTGCTAAAAAACTCACCGGCCAATCTAATAAGTAAGCCAATACCAAGGCGATTAATAAAGGGGCGAGTAAATTACCAAAAAAGTAAAGCATGACAAAACCGATGACAAACACCAAGGCCATTGCCACAGCTTCCGGATCTGAAAACATCCGGTTATACCAAAGAGATATGACTTTAAACATAGTTACTGCGTTAATCCTTAAGCATATGAACGGTGATTGTGACACAAAACTGCTGGGAATTTTGCTCGATTTTAACCTCATGGCCTAAACCTTGAAAATACTTAGGAATATCCCGACATGACCCCGGATCGGCCAGCCATAACTTTAACTGCTCCCCCTGCTGCGCTTGCTTTAACCACAATTTACTTTGCAGCAGAGGAATTGGACAAATTTGATCTTCAAAGTTAAGACAACGCATGCATCTTACCCATAGCAACAATGAAATGATCATAGTTTATCATCAAGAATGGCATTTATAGCTTTTGAATAACAAACAAAATCAGAGTATTCTCGCCGATAAGAAAAATAGATAGTGGAAACTAATGATCCGTCTTTTGCAGCTTATTTTTGTCGGTATATTGTTTGTATATACGCCCTTCATATCTGCCAATAACCAATTGCCTGAAATAGGTACGGCTGGGGCGTCGGCATTATCCATCGACAAAGAGGTTATTTACGGCAAAGCCTACATGCGACTGATTCGAGCAAGTCACCGCATGACCAATGATCCTGTACTCTCAGAATATGTCAGCGAACTCGGAAATCACTTAGTCGCCAAAGCGGAGCAAGTTCGCACACCATTTCATTTTTTCTTAGTGTCCGACAATGAAATTAACGCGGCTGCCTTTCTCGGCGGTTATGTGAAGATCCACACCGGCTTATTTCTATATGCCAATACCGAGAGTGAATTTGCCTCGGTGATTGCCCACGAGATCGCCCACGTTACCCAACGACATATTGCGCGTAGTATCGAAAACCAAGCCGCTGCGCAAAACCTAACCCTCGCAGGTATGTTAGGTTCAGTGCTATTAGGGATCGCGAATCCAGTTGCAGGTATAGCAGCGCTGCAGGCGTCGATGGCAGCCAACATCCAAAATTCGATTAACTATACTCGGGCAAACGAATTTGAAGCCGACCGTATCGGTTTACAAACCCTCGTCAGAGCGGGTTACGATCCCGCTGGCATGGGTAGTTTTTTCGGTAAACTTGCCGAAAAATATCGTTATGCTAGCAAACCACCACAAATGCTCATTACCCACCCCTTACCAGAAACTAGGGTGAGTGAGGCGCGTGCCAGAGCCAATCAATACCCACAGCACTTTATTGCGCCCTCATTAGCATTCCAGTTTGCCAAAGCCCGGATCATCGTCCGTCATGGTACTTTAGACGCTAAAGCCGCCTTAGACTATTATCAACAACAACTGCAACGTAAAGAATATCGTATCAAAGACGCAGCCTTATATGGTAAAGCACTTGCCCTATTTGGCTTAGGCCAATATCCGGAGTCTAAAACTATCATTGATGAGCTCGCCAAACGTCATCCCGATAACTTATTTATGATCGATACCCTGAGTGATATTGACCTCGCTCAACAACACTTCGAATCAGCGATTGCTCGTCTACAGAGTGCTCAATCTCGTTACCCCGATAATCAAGTCATCATATTAAATTTATCTCACGCCTATAGTGAAAAAGGCGAATTTACCAAGGCCGCTAAGCTGCTCGACCGTTATTTACGCCATCACCCAGATGATAGTTTGGCCTGGGGGGAGCTTAGCCGAGCACAAGGGCGGCTAAATAATTTACTGGAAAGCCATATCGCTCAAGCCGAGTATTTATCATTACATTCAGATTATCGACGTGCCATTGATGAATTGCATAGTGCCTATAACTTAACTAAAAATCAGCTCGAGCTGGCACGGATTGAGGCGAGAATCAAACAGTTTGAAGCTGCTGAAAAACAATTAGAAGAACTGAACTAATCTGAGGTTTAAGGAAATACCATGTCTGAAATAAAAATACTGCATAACCCGCGTTGCTCGAAGAGCCGCCAAACACTACAACTGCTTCGCGACCAAGGCATTGAGCCAGAAATTATCTTGTACTTAGAGACGCCTCCCAGCGAACAGCAACTAGACCTTATTTTAAACATGCTGAGCATTGAGCCTCGCCAATTGATGCGTACTAAAGACGAGCTATATAAACAACTTAACTTAGCAGACGAGTCTCTCAATAGAGCACAATTGATTGCCGCAATGCACACCAACCCTAAATTGATTGAACGCCCCATCGTCATCAATCAACAGCAGGCACGGATCGGTCGACCTCCTCAACAGGTATTAGAGATTGTCTAGATTCACCAGTCCACAACTGCTATTACTGGCCAAAACCAGTTACCTTGGTCTACTCGCCTGGGTCTGTTTATGGCACCTATGGTTGTCACCGCCAGTAGACATCAGTATCGGTTTAATGCTGCTATTCTGGGTACTTCCCCTACTTTTCCCCTTAAGAGGGATTTTGGCTGGCAAACCCTACACCTATGCCTGGAGCTGCTTTGTATTGCTGTTATATGTGTTGCACAGCACCACACTTTTAGCCACCTCAAACAACGAACGCGGCATGGCTGCTGTCGAGTTGCTATTGGTACTCACCGCCTTTATTTCTAGCCTTAGCTACGCCAAACAACGCGGCAAAGAACTTGGTATCGGTTTAAAGAAACTCAAAGATAAATCACCCGATTGATCAATGAGGCCCATGGCAAGTGATGTGATAGGTGGCTTACCTATACTCGATAAAAAGTTCGGGAATAATGGTAGCAAATGTAGGCCGAAAGGAGGAGTAGCTAGATAAAATCTAGCCTATCTTGAGCAAGCAAAACCATAATTCACAAACCACGAATAGCAACTCCCCCCGATTTAAGCATTATTCGCCAGTTGGGGAGCGTGTATCGCAAGTAACACATAAGTTTTAATAGATTGGAAAGCCAAGCAATCTTGATTGTGCTTGGCTTTTACGACTCAGAAATCAAGACGTTGAATATGCGTGATCCCTACATGACCTTGTAAGTCACTAAACATATGAACCATGGCAGGGTAAGGTTGTGCACCAGGATAAACAACTTCAGCATTACAGAAAAATGCATAATTACAACCTGCAACCACCTGAGTCGCAACCACCAGAGGTTTATAACTCACACCAACAAACCCTTCCATCCCATGCACAAATACTTGGTTATCTTCGTCTGATAGTTCATGAAAAGGACTCCAACCACCCGCGAGTTGATTAGCCATATCAGTTTCCTTTTTCTTAAGCTCTCGTTATTGAGCAAATTAACTATAGTTAATTTTATGGTTTGTGCAAATATTCAAACAAAAGACACTACAAATCAGCTGCTGACAGACACACGACCAGAAGAGCAAACCAGACATGGCTCATTCACTGTTAGCATTCGGTCATATGGCGTAAATTATCTGGCAGCATTTGCTACAGAACTGCGTATTACCGAACAAATGGAAATCAATGGGTAGCAAAAGCTAGAGAAATTGGGATTTGTTCAATGTAGTGACTTGAACGCCCGTCCCATGGCTCTAAGAAACGGTTGCTCTCGAAGACGCTTGATTCACGCGATTTGAAATAAAAGTTTCCTCAAAGCTTAAGCGAATTAAGCCACACAGAAGCCCTCTATCTGCTAAATTTCGAGAATTTCCTTCACAAAAGGAACTGTAAGTTTGCGTTGCGCGGTGATCGAAGCTTGATCTAATACATCAAGTTTCTTCAATAAGGTCGGCATGTCTCTCGACAAACGTTTAAGTAAAAAACGAGCTACCTCTAAGGGCATTTTCAAACCGCGTAATTCAGCACGTAACTGCAAGGCGCTCAGTTTCTGCTCATCATCAAGCTCATGCAGTTTATAAGTGACCCCCCAATTTAAACGGGATTGCAGATCAGCTAAAGCAAAAGAGAGTTGTGGCGCAGGTGCATTAGCGGTCACAATTAGCCGAGTCGTTGAGGCTAACTCTTTACGACGATTGTAAAAATCGAAAATTGCTTCTTCCCATGCCTGAATACCGACAATGGCATCGATATTATCTAAACACACCAAAGCCATGGTTTCCAAACCTTCAAGCATTTGCGGTGACATCGCTGCATGTAAATCTAGCGGCAAATAAGCGCTTGCGGCCCCCATATCAGCCATCTCAGTACAACTGGCATGCAGCAGGTGGGTTCGACCAGAGCCTTCCGCGCCCCACAAATACAACATTCTCTCCCCCTTATCTAAGGCAAGATTACGTAAGGCACTCAACAACTGCTGATTATCTCCCGGGTAAAAACTCACCAAGGTTTCATCATCAGGTAAATGCACAGGAAGTGATAATTGTGGGGAAAAACTCAAAGTAACAAATCAAAGCCGATACAAAACTTGCGCCATTGTATCAGCTAGGCCTTAAGATTAGAAATTTTTGCTATTGGAAATAGTATAGCTTATCGCGAATATCATCGGCTTGTAGGCGCGGGGAGATATCTAGGGACGATTTTAAATCCTGCCAAGGACTTAATAACTGAACCCGAAAAGTAAAGGTATCATGGTTAACTTGTTCCAGAGTGACACTTGCCACACTAGGCTGCTGATTCAAAAAACGTTCTAAATCCACATATTTATTCATGCCGGTAATATTAGCAAAACTGAGTACGATAGCTTCATCGGTGCTTTCACCCAATGCCACCCCAAAACGCTCCGCCAAGCTAGCGCTTACCGCGTCCATGGCCGCGGCAGCGACTTCCTCAAGAGGTGCTTGCACCTGACCGCTGGCTAACTGAACTTGGTTAGCACTATCGAGTAAACGCCACTGTATCTGCCAATTCTGTCCTTGTGGATATTGGCGAAAGCTCAAGATGAGAGGCGTATTATATCGAGCACTAGCGGTGTATAGAGGGCCATCGAAGCCCCCCCAAACATCATTGACGCTAAGAGCCATACTATCGCTCAAATCCATCACTGGTAGGCGGATCGGTAAGGCTAATAACTGCGCCTGCTGTCGCCCATGCACAAACCAACTTTGCTCAGCACTATCGGCCATCAATTGGCGATTGAAATTTTGCTCAGACGCATACCACAATAGAATATCAGGCCGTTGCTTCCCCCAAAGACGTAGCTGGGCTTGGGTCAATAATTGATTCACTTTGGCTTCGTTAAATAGCACAGATATGTGCTGTTCAGCAAAACTAAACTGCTGAATATATGGAGTTATATTCTTCTTAGCCTTCACCACCAAGGGATTGGAATGACTCGCCGAATCCCCCGTTAAACGCCGTAATAATAATTCAAAAGCTTGCTGTTGATCTTGCTTATTATCGCCACTGGCGACAGCTTCAACCCGGTATAAGTCGTTTTGTTGGGACGCTTCAACCGGCAAAAATACCAAGGCCAAACTCAATACCAACCAGCACTGTTTTATCACTACGTTCTCCCAGAGAAACTCATCAACGATCCTGACCCGCTACCGTTTATTTAGTACCGAAGATCTTATCACCCGCATCGCCTAATCCCGGAAGGATATAACCATGCTCATTTAATTTTTCATCAATCGATGCAGTATACAAGACCAAATCAGGATGTGCAGCTTCCAAGGCTTTTAAACCTTCTGGTGCAGCGACCAATACTAATACCACAATATTCTTACAGCCTTGTTCTTTGAGCAAATCGATGGTCGCGATCATCGATCCACCAGTCGCTAGCATCGGATCAACAACAATGGCTAAACGCTCTTCTATTTGCCCCACCAATTTATGGAAATACGGCACAGGCTCTAAAGTTTCTTCGTTCCGATAAATCCCTACCACACTGGTTTTTGCTGAAGGCATATGCTCTAACACACCATCCATCATGCCAAGTCCAGCGCGCAAAATGGGGACCACTGTGGCTTTTTTACCTTTAATTTGCTCAATGGTCACCGGACCATTCCAACCATTAATTGTGACCTCTTCCAACTCCAAATTAGCCGTTGCTTCATAAGTGAGCAAAGTAGAGACTTCACGCGCTAACTCACGAAAACGCTTAGTACTAATATCGGCTTCGCGCATTAAGCCAATTTTATGACGAACCAGTGGGTGCTTTACTTCAACAACTTTCATGTTTATTCCTATAATTTAGCGAATTGTGAGCCGCCAGTGTAAACCAAGCTCAATCAAGATATGTTAGCAAATATCAACAAAATGTTTTAGTTCTCGTTTACTACTGTTCCAGCGCAGCTAACACTGCTAAAATGTCGCCAAATTTTTCTCAGTTCGCTGCAAGGTAATCCTGTGACCAAACAAAACACCCCTCTGAGCTATAAAGATGCTGGCGTTGATATCGAAGCTGGTAATGCATTAGTTGAACGAATCAAGAGCGTGAGTAAACGCACCCAACGTCCGGAAGTGATGGGCGGACTCGGAGGCTTTGGTGCCTTATGTCAATTACCTTCCGGTTACAATGAACCGGTATTGGTTGCAGGCACCGATGGTGTAGGTACTAAACTTCGTCTTGCTTTAGACTTAGAAAAACACGATACCGTCGGGATTGATTTAGTCGCCATGTGTGTCAACGACTTAATTGTTCAAGGGGCTGAGCCACTATTCTTCTTAGATTACTATGCCACCGGCAAGCTCGATGTCGATACCGCTGCCGACGTAGTGAAAGGGATAGGTCATGGTTGTGAGTTATCCGGTTGCGCTCTAATCGGTGGTGAAACCGCGGAAATGCCTGGCATGTATCACGGTGACGACTACGACATCGCAGGCTTCTGTGTTGGAGTTGTAGAAAAAGCCGAAATCATTGATGGGACTAAAGTGGTTGCCGGGGATGCGCTGATTGCACTCGCTTCAAGCGGCCCTCACTCAAACGGCTATTCATTGATTCGTAAAATTCTTGAAGTCTCGAATGCCGATCCGAAGCAAATGTTAGGTGAGAAAACGTTGGGTGAAGCGCTGTTAACCCCAACCAAAATCTACGTGAAGTCGGTACTTGCCTTGCTCAAGCAATGTGAAGTACATGCCCTATCGCATATCACTGGTGGTGGCTTCTGGGAAAATATTCCTCGGGTATTACCTGCAGGTGCAAAAGCTGTGGTAGATGAGAATAGCTGGCAGTGGCCTGAAGTATTCAACTGGCTACAAGAACACGGTAACGTTGCTCGTGAAGAAATGTACCGCACCTTTAACTGTGGGGTTGGTATGGTGATTGCGCTTCCTGAAGCAGAAGTAGAGGCGGCCTTAGCTCTGTTAGCAGAACACGGCGAGAGCGCTTGGAAAATTGGTCACATTGAAGATGTAGCCACTGACGAGAATCAAGTCGAGTTCAAATAGGATACATAATGGCTGGCAACATTGTTGTATTAATTTCAGGTTCAGGGACTAACCTGCAAGCCATTATCGATGCCTGTAATGAGGGGCGTGTCAACGCCTCCATTTGCACAGTAATAAGCAATAAAGCGGAAGCTTATGGCTTAGAACGAGCAGCGCAAGCAGGCATTCATACGGTGGTACTCGACCCCAAACCGTATACTGATCGCGAAACTTATGATCAAGCCTTAGGCGATATCATTGAACAGCAGCAAGCTGATCTGATCGTAATGGCTGGCTTTATGCGGATCTTAAGTGAACCATTTGTGCAACGTTTTAGCGGAAAAATGCTGAATATTCACCCTTCGTTATTGCCAAAATATCAAGGTTTACATACTCATCAACGCGCTATCGATGCTGGCGATCAAGAACACGGTTGCAGCGTCCACTTTGTGACGCCGGAATTAGATGGCGGACCGGTGATCTTACAAGCCAAGGTGCCAGTATTTAGCGAAGACAATGCCAATCAACTTGCTGCCAGAGTGCAAGTTCAGGAGCATGCTATCTATCCGGTGGTGGTGAACTGGTTTGTGGAACAACGACTGCTGATGCAACAAGGTAAAGCGGTACTCGACGGTCATATCCTACCAAGTGGTGGTTACGCCAATAATTAAAAAAGCGCCAACCAGGCGCTTTTTTATTGCACTTCGCCTTCCTTAAACAACACATACTCACCAATGGCGATTTTTTGCCACTGTTCATTATTGGTTAAAGGTTGAGTCGCAATCATCGTGACCACATCATTGGGTGTGGTTTCTTTACAAAAATCGATGGTGACATCGGCATCGGCTAATTGTGCTTCACCAAAGGGGGCTCGACGAGTAATCCAGTGTAAGTTCGTGGAACAATAAGCCATCACATATTCACCATTGCTCAGTAACATGTTAAACACGCCCCGCGACCTGAGTTGCTCCGCCAAGCTTGCCACAAACTTAAACATGGCTTGCATATTGTTGGGTTTACGCGGGTATTTCAGGCGTAATTGCTCTAATAACCAACAAAAAGCATGTTCGCTATCGGTGGCCCCTACCGGGCGAAAAAAACCGGTGTCGAGCTGTTTATAGCCTTTTAGCTGGCCGTTATGCGCGTAGGTCCAATTTTGTCCCCACAATTCTCGGGTAAAAGGGTGGGTATTCTCCAAAGAAACACACCCCCGGTTGGCTTGGCGAATATGGCCAATCACCGCCTTACTCTTAATCGGAAAAGCCTGCACTAACTCAGCTATTTTAGACTCACTGCTTGGGGCTGGGTCTTTAAAACTACGACAGCCCTTGCCTTCGTAGAAGGTAATCCCCCAGCCATCCACATGCGGGCCAGTCACCCCACCACGCTGCACTAATCCAGTAAAAGAAAAACAAATGTCGGTGGGTACATTTGCACTCATTCCCAATAACTCACACATATTACCGCTCGCTCAATACGCTATTTGAATGGCTTATTGAGCCATATGCTTTTCAATTAATTGGATCAAAATGTGGATCACTTTAATATGAATTTCTTGGATACGATCAGCAAAACCAAAATGTGGTACCCGAATTTCAATATCCGCTTGACCAGCCATTTTCCCGCCATCTTTACCCGATAGAATAATCACCTTCATTCCTTTCGCTTTGGCCGCTTCAATTGCTTTAATAATATTACCTGAATTACCACTGGTACTAATCCCAAACAACACATCGCCCTTCTGGCCCAAGCCCTCGATATAACGCGAGAAAACAAATTCATAGCCATAATCGTTACTCACACAAGAGAGGTGACTGGGATCAGAAATCGCGATCGCAGGCAACGCAGGACGATTTTCACGGTAACGACCCGTGAGTTCTTCAGCAAAGTGCATGGCATCGCAATGCGAGCCACCATTGCCACAGGCAAGCACCTTACCTTGCTGCTTAAAGCTATCCGCAAGTAGCTGAGCCGCATTATCGATGGCGTCAATATTATTTTGATCCGTGATAAAAGCATTCAACACGTTTGCGGCTTCTTGTAACTCTTCAACTATCAGACTTTTCATTAAAACTATCTCATTTTATGCAAGCTATCAGGCTGACACTATAACGTTTTTTAATAGGATATTCAGCGCTCAAAACGAGCCTAATGCTCATTTTGTTAAACAGATATTACGCCACCAACATGTTGAGCAAATGTAAATTACTTGCGATCTTTTAACCTTTGAGTTACAAATAGCAAGAGGTCAGACCTCTTAACGAGACCAAGGAGATATTCATGCTAAGTTATTCACCGCTATTTGCCATTGTTGGTATTGGCCTACTCATCTGTGGGCTAGCCTACTTTAGGGCTTCGTTATTAGCCTTTAGCCTCGCCGTTACTGCCGCTTTAGTGGCTTACAGCGCCATCACACCATTAAGTGAAATCTTTTGGCTCGGCTTTTTAGTTGTAGTCGGAGGGATTAATTTTAAACCTTTAAGGCAACAGCTCATTTCCAAACCACTATTTAAAATCTTTAAAAAGATCATGCCAGAGATGTCACGAACAGAGAAAGAAGCAATTGATGCGGGCAGCACCTGGTGGGAAGGTGAATTATTTCGTGGGGATCCGAATTGGAAAGTGCTACACAGTTACCCCGCACCCCGTCTCAGCCCGGAAGAACAGGCTTTTATCGATGGTCCTGTAGAGCAGGTCTGCGCCATGACCAATGATTGGCAAATCACTCACGAACTCGCTGACTTACCTCCGGAAATTTGGGACTTTCTTAAAACCCATAAATTCTTCGCGATGATCATCAAGAAACAATATGGTGGCCTCGAATTTTCAGCCTACGCACAGTCCTGTGTATTACAAAAACTAGCCAGTATCTCTGCCGTACTATCAAGTACCGTCGGAGTCCCCAACTCCTTAGGTCCCGGTGAATTGCTACAACACTATGGCACCAAACAACAGCAAGACTATTACTTGCCACGCTTAGCCGAAGGGAAAGAAATTCCTTGTTTTGCACTCACCAGTCCAGAAGCTGGGTCCGACGCGGGCTCAATCCCCGACTCAGGCATTGTATGCATGGGTGACTGGCAAGGTGAACAAGTACTGGGGATGCAACTTACCTGGAATAAACGCTATATCACCCTCGCGCCTGTAGCAACCATTCTTGGGCTGGCTTTCAAACTCTCGGATCCCGAGGGATTACTGGGCGATCAAAAAGAGCTTGGGATTACCTGCGCACTAATCCCCACCGATATTGAAGGCGTTGAGGTCGGTCGTCGCCATTTCCCGCTGAATATCCCTTTTATGAATGGCCCTACAACCGCTAACCAACTATTTGTTCCTATCGATTACATTATCGGCGGCCAAGCCATGGCTGGCCAAGGTTGGCGAATGCTGGTCGAGTGCCTATCGGTCGGTCGCGGCATCACCCTGCCCTCAAGTGCAACTGGCAGTATTAAAAATGCAGCTTTAGCGACTGGCGCCTATGCCCGTATACGTCGCCAATTTAAACTGCCCATTGGTAAGATGGAAGGGATTGAAGAGCCATTGGCTCGTCTCGCCGGTAACGCTTATATGATGGGCGCGGCATCGGATCTAACCGTGACTGCCATCGATTTAGGTGAAAAACCCTCGGTGGTATCAGCTATCGTTAAATACCATTTAACCCATCGAGGACAACGCGCCAGCATCGATGCCATGGATATCGTCGGCGGCAAGGGGATTTGCCTTGGGCCAAAAAACTTCCTCGCCCGAGCTTATCAAGGTGCACCGATTGCCATTACCGTTGAAGGTGCGAATATCCTCACCCGCAGTATGATTATCTATGGACAAGGGGCCATTCGTTGCCACCCCTATGTGCTCGCTGAAATGGAAGCAGCGCAGCATCCAGACTTTCATCAAGGCCTTCAACAGTTCGATAGCGCCTTATTCAGTCATTTAGGTTTTGCGGTGAGTAACTTTATTCGTAGTTTTTGGTTTGGCCTGAGTGGAAATACGCTGCTAAAAGCGCCCTATTCCGATCAAACAGCAATCTACTATAAACAACTGACTCGCTTTAGTAGCAACTTAGCCTTGCTCTCTGATGTGGCCATGGGCACCCTCGGCGGAAGTCTGAAACGAAAAGAACGTGTTTCTGCACGCTTAGGCGACATTCTTAGTCAGCTTTATCTTTGTTCAGCAACACTGAAGCGCTATGCTGACGATGGCCGAAAACAAGAAGATCTCCCCCTGCTACACTGGAGCATGCAAGAAGCTTTATTCCAGTTACAAACCGCTCTAGATGAACTCCTTCGCAACTTCCCAAACAAATGGGTAGGCAAATTCATGCGACTCGTGGTGTTCCCGCTAGGCAAGCCATTACATGCGCCTAGCGACCAGTTGGATCATCAACTAGCCCAGATGTTACAACAACCAAGTGAAACCCGAGAGCGACTTGGTCAAGGTCGTTTTGCCAGTCGAGTCGCTGGTAATGTTTATGGCGAATTAGAGCAAACCTTAGAAGACGTGCTCGCCTGTGAAGGCCTGCATGACAAAATTTGCAAGGCGATCGGTGAAAAGCGTCCGTTCACCCAGCTCGACAAACTTGCCCTTGAAGGCCTCACGCTAGAAGTCATCACTCAAGCTGAAGCCGAATTAATGCGGCGCACCGAGCAAGGCCGTTTAAACGCAATTAACGTCGATGATTTTGCGCATCAACAATTAGAGAACAGCACCCAGCCTGCACAAGACCAAAGGTCTAGATTAGGGTCGGTCGCTTAAATGGCAAACTCAAACCAAAGCGAGCCTAGCTCGCTTTTTTTATATCGATAAAATCAATCATTAAATTGAATTTACGCCGAGAATATCCTTTACTTAATCAAAAGTATAAGTTTGGATTGTAATGGAAGATGACTTCTTTGTTTTAGCTGACAGTGCTCCTGATGATATTATTCCACGGGCCCAATGGAAGCTATTGGTGGTAGATGATGAGCCCGAAGTTCATCACATTACCACGATGGCCTTGTCTCAGTTTATTTTCGATAATAAAACCCTTCACTTCTTACATGCCAACTCAGCAAAAGAAGCCAAAGAAGTTTTCAATGCTCATTCCGATATCGCTTTAGTTCTACTCGATGTGGTCATGGAAACCGACGATGCAGGCTTACGCTTAGTCCACTACATTCGCCAACAGTTAAACAATAAGAGCGTCCGTATTGTGTTACGAACCGGGCAGCCAGGGCAAGCGCCAGAAGATGAAGTGGTAGAAAACTATGACATCAATGACTATAAAGATAAAACCGAGTTAACCTCACAAAAGCTGCGCACCCTGATCCGCGCCAGCTTACGCTCATATCGAGATATATGCGCCTTAGAAAGACATAAGTTAGGCCTAGAAAAAGTCGTTAAGGCCTCCCGCGGCATATTTGAAAAACACGCGCTTTTCGCCTTTGTTGAAGGTGCTCTCGAACAATTATCCGCCATCCTAAATATTGAAGATAGCTGTATCTACCAAGTGGAACAGTTTGCTTATCAAGTACATTCAACCCAGCTACAACTCCTAGCTTATCAAGGCAAGCACCGCCCTCAAGTTGAGAACTTGTCAATTAATGATTTTTCGGATCCCCCACAACGACTCCTAAAACAAGCCATTGAAAGCAAACTCAACGTTTTTGAAGATCAAGCGTTGGTCATTTACTGTGAAAACTCAGCCAATAGCTTATTGTTCTTAATCACCCGTAATCAGGCCTTCAATGAGGATGAACAGCATTTCATTAACTTGCTAAGTGACAATATCATCGCAGCGTTAGAAAACATTCGACTCAATGAACTCATTAGCAGCAATCAAAAAGAAGTTCTTTATCGGCTCGGTGAGATTGTCGAAACACGCTCGAGGGAGTCAGGTAAGCATGTGCGTCGAGTCGCTCTATATACAGCTTTATTGGCCCAACAAATTGGCTTACCACCAGAGAAAGTCGATCAACTTAAATTGGCCTCGCCACTACACGATGTAGGAAAAGTCGCCATTCCCGATGCTATCTTACACAAACCTGGAAAGCTGAACTCAGAAGAATGGGAACAGATGAAGACTCATGCGCTTATTGGTAAGAAGATGCTCAGTGGCTCTAGTATTGAAATTATGCGACTAGCCGCAGAGATTGCTGGCGCCCATCATGAGTACTGGGATGGTAGTGGCTACCCAGAGGGTTTAAAAGGAGAACAAATACCTCTCTGTGGCCGTTTAACAGCATTGGCAGATGTATTTGATGCACTGGGAAGCGTTCGCTGTTACAAGCAGCGCTGGGAAGATGAAGAAATCATTGACTATCTACAACAACAAAGCGGGCGGCAATTTGAACCACGGCTAATCGGTGTATTACTCGATAATTTCGAAAAATTTCAAGCGATCCGCGACAAATATCAAGACTAGTGCTCAAGTTTTGTAAGCCTTATTTCACGATCAAATAATTCGTTTAAACCAAGGCTAATAAATCAAGCTACAGGATTGATGGCCCTCATCGATGATTGTGATGACTGCACGATCCACAATCTGAGCATGCACTGAAATAACAGACAAAAAAAAACCTCATCTAGATGAGGCTCTTGTTTAGTAGTGGCGGAGTGGACGGGACTCGAACCCGCGACCCCCGGCGTGACAGGCCGGTATTCTAACCAACTGAACTACCACTCCGCATATACTAAAAGTCACATGGTATTACTCATTCAATGCTGGCGGAGTGGACGGGACTCGAACCCGCGACCCCCGGCGTGACAGGCCGGTATTCTAACCAACTGAACTACCACTCCTACGCATTAAATTGTTTCGTCGTTGGCGGAGTGGACGGGACTCGAACCCGCGACCCCCGGCGTGACAGGCCGGTATTCTAACCAACTGAACTACCACTCCGCAACATCGAAACATGCACACAGAAACAGACTTGGCGGAGTGGACGGGACTCGAACCCGCGACCCCCGGCGTGACAGGCCGGTATTCTAACCAACTGAACTACCACTCCGCAGAACCATCTCGTCTGGTGCGGCGCAGATAATACGGTTATGGCTATGGTGAGTCAACAAAGAATTGTCTTATTTCTTTAAAAACCCACTTAAGCGCCGATGTTTTAGCCAATGCACTCAAAAATCACTCAGAAGGTATCTTTAAATCACTTGAGTCTTCCATTTTAGGCTCTACTTCAGGTGTTGCTGGCGGCGCATCTCGCGCTTGTTTTAAGGCTGCAGCAAATGCCTTACGTTTACGCCACCAAATTACCAGGAAGATGACCCCTGCGAAAAGTGCAAAACCTAATATGCCTAACAAGATAATCAACCACAAAGGCGTTGGTGGTTCAGGAATCACTACTTTTTCAACCACTGGCGGTGGCGGCGGTGGCGGCGGTGGCAAAATTACAAAATCTTCTTCCGGTAACTCAATCACCAGTTCCCGGTTTTGTAAAGTCGTTGCCAACAAAGTTCCACTGACTCGATAACGGCCCTGCGACGCAGGGGTCGGTAAATCGATGGTGAATTCGTGAGTATCGGCATAAGCCTGAAAGTCTTGCTGCCAACCAACGTTATTAAATACCTTTCCTGTAATCACCACAGTTTCTGGTCTCAATTCATCGGCATCTATCACTAAGGCCATACGAGCCTGACGCTGCTCATCTTTAGGTGAAAGGACTCGAATCGCTACCGGGTTTGGATAAATCAACACTGATGTGGATTGTGCTCGAGTAAAAATTTGGTTTAAAGTACTGACGATCATTTGGTATTTGCCAGGCTGGGTATCTAAACTCACATAAGTCGTAAATACGCCATCATTGGCAACCTCATCATAGTTTTTACCATCATCGGCAAACTTACCCAAACTTTCCTGCCTAACCTGTAGGGTTTGATCATCCAATAGCTGTTCATGGCTTAAAGCCACATCAAGGATCGCATCTTTAAGCATCACCCCCAAATCGATCCGCTCTCCTTTATTCATTAAGCGAGAACGGATCCGTAAACGTTCACCGCGATAAAGCTGATGAGGAATGGGGTCAGTCACCATCTCTACATCACTGAGAATACGAACTCGGTTACGGCCTTTATTTTCAGCTACTGCCTGCCATGGCCCGCGCATTGGCTTTTCGATGGTGACAATGTCTAATTCATCGGTTTCTAACCAGCTCACATTGCTCGGTAATTGCCAAGCGTAAATTTTACTACCATCGGGCCGGACCAAGATCGCCGCAGGTGAGCCTGGTGAGCGATAAAGCAAAAAGGTCACCTTATCGATGCTTTCATCGAGCCGAAAACGATTATCGATTAACGGAATATCTCGATTCTCAAAAATCGTACTGGCCTGTAAGGGTAAAACTAGCCAAAGCAATAACCACAAAAATTTTTTTATCATTGAGATGAGTCGCGCCAGCGGCACTGACCTCCTTTCTTTTCGACTAAGTCTAATCGTTGTTGGTGACTCTGCAGCTCTTGTTCAGTCGCGAATACAACTTTTAAGGGCGTGCGCTCTGCGCTAATGGGCCTCACGCCCAAACCATCACCGCTCCCCTTTTGTTTCAAGTTCAGCTTATTTTGCCCACCGGTCATCTTTAAGAAGACATCGGCTAACAATTCCGCATCCAGTAAAGCGCCGTGATAAGTTCGTGACGAGCGATCGACCCCATAGTAATCACTCAAGGAATCCAAGTTCTTTCGTGATGGAAGTGGCTTATTGCCAGCTAACTGGATCTCACGTTTATTGTATTCTCCACGACGAGCCACCAACAATGAATCGGTGATAGTACAAATATCGGCACAATTTGGCAGCGCTTTAATCAAGCCTCGAGACATCATGGAAAACTCATGATCAAGGAAGCTTATATCGAAGTTTGCGTTGTGCGCCACCAACTCAGCACCGCGAATAAATTCAATAAAATCTGCAGCGATCTCGCGAAACAAAGGCTTATCGGCAACAAACTCATCAGTGATGCCGTGAACCTGAATCGCTTCAGGATCGATCAGCTGCTCAGGATTGATATAAACATGGAATGTATTTCCGGTAAATTTTCGGTCAATCACTTCCACACAACCAATTTCAATCACTCGATGGCCCTGATAAATAGGACCGCCACTATCATTCATCCCAGTGGTTTCTGTATCAAATATAACTAAGCGATGGTTCTTCGATTGGTTCACAACAGCTCCTATGCGACACTAAGCAGATATATATTCTAGTTTAACAAAGATATGGTAAAAGAAGTTCACTTGTTTACCGATGGCTCCTGCTTAGGTAATCCAGGCCCTGGCGGCTATGCCGCGCTATTGATTTATCAACAGCATCAAAAAGAATTAAGCCAAGGTTATCGGCTTACCACCAATAATCGCATGGAAATGCTCGCAGCCATTGTCGGTTTAGAAAGTCTACGGCAGAGTTGCAAGGTGATACTAACCACCGATAGCCAATATCTGCGCCAAGGCATTACACAATGGATCCATCATTGGAAAAAGCGCGGCTGGAAGACGGCAAGCCAACAAGCGGTCAAAAATGTCGACCTATGGCAACGCTTAGATAAAGTCAGCCAAATCCACCAGATAGAGTGGCGCTGGGTGAAAGGGCATGCAGGGCATATTGAAAATGAACGAGTCGACCAACTCGCGCGCAGTGCTGCCACTGCACAAACGCTACAAATAGATTGCGACTACGAACAATCACAGCCTATCCCCCCACCGACGAAGTCACCGGGATCCGTCGTTTAACTCGCCAAGCTTTTTTAATCGGTGTTAAGGGGGCCCGACGTTTTCGAGCGACAATGAAATAGGCCGATGCTGTGGCACGAAAATAGCGTTTTCCCCAGCGCTCAAACCATTGCGGTGCAGGTCTGCTATTCACAAAAGAAGTATACCCAAAACGCTCATCATTAAGCACTTCAAAACCCAGTAAATTAAGCCAATCTTTTACCCTTGCTGGTGTAAACATACGGCACGACCAAGGGAGTCCTCGCCGCCTAAACGGAAAGTAACGCCTTAGCCCCAATAAACTAAAAGGATTAAATCCACTAATAATCAGATAGCCATCGGCAGTTAAGACTCGCTCAACTTCACGTAATACTTGGTGGGGATCTTTCGAAAAATCGAGGCTGTGGGCCAACAAGCAAAGATCTAAACTGCTTTCTTGAAAAGGCAACTGTTCAGGCTCTGCCCTCAAACCAATTAAATGACCGCGTTTTGCCACATTCAGTTGATGGCGGATCATCGAAGCATGACAGTTAAGTTGCGCGCTCAGATTTCCTAATTTTAGTAGATGATAGCCAAATACCGCAGGTAAATATTGATCAAGCAAACTTTGCTGTTGATCCATCAACCAATCACCTAAGGGCAGTTCCTGCCAAAAGTCGGGGCTGTCAATTACGTCACGAATTTTCGCGGGCTTCATCAATTCCTCATACCAATCTACTGCAGTTAAGGCAATAATGCGTCATCGACTTTAACGACAGAGATAGCATAATGCAAATCATCCATATTCCAGCATTCAGCGATAACTATATTTGGTTAATCAAAGAACCCAATAGTGATGCCTGTACGGTTGTCGACCCAGGCGATGCGGAACCAGTACTGCAACGTTTAGCGGAAATAAATGGCCGCCTGAGTAACATCCTCATTACCCATCATCATCATGATCATATTGGCGGCGTCAATCAACTTCTCAAGCATTTCCCAGAAGCACAAGTATTTGCACCGAATAACGCCAAATATCAATTTGCTCACACCATCGTCACAGATGCCATGACAATCCACCCCACAGGCTTGTCGCAGTCATTCACGGTTGTTGAATTACCAGGCCATACTTTAGACCACGTAGCCTACCAATGTAATCAGCATATTTTTGTTGGAGACACTTTATTTTCAGCCGGTTGCGGTCGATTGTTTGAAGGCAGCGCCGAACAAATGCATCACTCACTAAATAAATTAAAAGCTTTGGATCCGCAAACCTTATTGTATGCCGCCCATGAATACACCCAAGCCAATTTGCAGTTTGCTTTAAAGGTTGAACCCGATAATAAGCGATTAATCACATACCAACAAGAAGTTAGTAAACAGCGACAAATGGGCTTACCAACCCTGCCCACAACGCTTGAACAACAACTAGCGATCAACCCTTTTCTACGCTGTGAGCAAACTAGCATTAGCAGCGCCGTAAGCTTAGCGCAGATGCAAGCACTCACCAATGAAGTGGCGGTGTTTACCAGTTTAAGATCATGGAAAGATCGCTTCTGACTTGCTAATTCATCTAGACCTAAATACCATTGTCAGCTATTTGAAACGAACGGATCACTCATGAAAGCGCTCATCATTAGCCTTTTTTCTTTATTATTGGGCGCTTGCCAACTTATTACACCTAGTTCCGACAACGGTATAGCACAGCAACCAGGCGCTGATACTCGGTCCGAATCAACTTCGCAAGCGTCAGAAATTGATAGGCCTTCGAGTGAAAGCTTAATCGCACCACAAATCGCAGCAGCGGCTGAACCAGTGGTACCGATAGTATATGATGATTTATGGCAACGAATTGAACAACAATTCGAGCTTCCACTACCACAAAAAAATAAGCGCCTACAAGCCCAGCTCAATTGGTTTTTAAAACACCCAGATTACATGGCTCGGGTATCCAAACGTGCAGCCCCTTACCTGTACTTCATTGTAGAAGAAATCGAACGCCGAGACATGCCGCTAGAATTAGCGCTATTACCCATTGTCGAGAGCGCATTTCAGCCCTTCGCATACTCGCATGGCCGCGCTTCTGGTATTTGGCAAATTATTCCCGGCACCGGGACTCGCTTTGGCCTTGAGCAAAATTGGTGGTATGACGGACGGCGAGATATTTATGCCTCAACCCGTGCCGCGCTTGATTATCTCGAGTATTTAAACAAGTTTTTTGATGGTGATTGGCTACATGCTTTAGCGGCATATAACTCCGGTGAAGGTCGAGTACAGCGGGCGATTAGAGCCAATAAAAAGAAAGGCAAACCAACCGACTTTTGGTCTTTAGACTTACCCAGAGAAACCCGTGCTTACGTTCCAAAATTATTAGCACTGAGTCAACTATTACAACATCGTATCGAGTATAAGATAGACGTGCCCGCCATCAGCAATAAACCCTACTTCAGCCAAGTCGATACCCACAGTCAAATTGATCTCGCACTCGCCGCCGAGTTAGCAGATATCAAACTGCAACAACTTCACCAACTCAATCCAGCATTTAATCGCTGGGCCACAGCACCTAATGGCCCACACTATTTATTAATACCAAAAAAGAAAGCGGCTAATTTTGAATTCGCGCTTGCCTCTTTAACCAAACAAGACCGCATGCAATGGGCTCGCTACAAGGTTAAATCTGGCGACAGTTTGAGTGTCATCGCTAAACGTTATAATACGACGAGCAAACAGATCAAAGAATTAAACAAACTCAGCAGCAATAAGATCAAAACGGGTCAGCACCTATTAGTCCCGGTATCATCACGTAAACAAAGCGCTTATACACTCAGTCAAACGCAACGCTTAGCCAGTAAACAAAAAACACCGCATGGCGATATCAAACTAAGCTATCGCGTAAAATCAGGTGACAGTTTTTGGAGTATTGCCAAAGCCCACCAAGTCAACCATCGTGACATCGCGAGCTGGAATGGTATGGCCCCTAGCGATATGCTAAAACCAGGTCAAAAACTGATAATTTGGCAAAAAACTAAACTAAGTGACCAACGGATCCAAACCATCACCTATCAAGTGCGAAACGGTGATTCCTTATCACGGATCGCCCAAAAATTTAAGGTCTCGGTATCAGACTTGCTCAAGTGGAATAAACTCAACAAAAATAATTATTTAAAGCCAGGGCAAAAACTAAAGTTATATATTAACGTAGCTGAAGTGAGTGCTTAGTAAAACTAAACTTTGCCCATAATGCGTTGTGATCAGAAGCATCGCTCACGATACTTTTACTCTGATCAAGCTTAAGCCCTCGGTAAAAGATATGATCTAAGGCCTGACCATAAAAGCGACTCCGCTGATCGGGCCTAAAAATTACTTCATTCAACTGATATTGATGCGCGAGTTGCTTCAGCAGGGTTAAACGTTCGGAACTCCAAGTATTAAAGTCTCCGGCTAAAATCATTGGCCCCTCATAGCTGGCTAACCAAATATTAAGTTGTTGTAATTGTTCACGGTAATCCTGTTCGCCCCAAGTAAAATTAATGCTATGGATATTCACTAACAGCAAATCTTTGCCCTGCCAATGATAATGCTGAATCAAAGCAGATTTCGGTACTCTTATCCATGGCTCAGCTCTCAGTACAACACAACTATCTAAGCTCGCCTGCTTGGCTAGGTTCATGACACCAAACCCATCGCCGAGCCACTCAAAGGCGATTGCCTGATAACGATACCACTGTTGCCGATCGGGCCAAAGCCTCATTTGTTTACGGCTCGCTTCCTGTAATAAGATGAAATCCGCTTGCTGACTCAGCTGACTCAGCGTAGCCAACCAGGAGTGCTGCTGCCCTTTATAACTATTCCAAACCAATAAATAAAATGACGTTTTATTGGGAGGCCTTGGCGCAAATTCAGCGGAAGCAGCTGTATATTCTAAGCTTTGATTTTCACAGCCAGTCCATAAGGCTTGAGCTTCGATAGAGCAGAACAGCAAAATCACAGTAAAACACCGAATCACGGTAGCAAACCAGAAAGTCTTCAATTTGTTCGGCGATTTGTGCAGCATAACTTCTTTGTTGAGTTCATCATTGGTGGTCATATAATGCCCTTGAATTCCATCAAACTTGTGGGCCTTTACGCTAAAAAGAAAGTCTAGCGATATCAGAAATATGCGACATACTTTAGCTATCATCTGCCAAGGAAGATCCGAATGCAATCAGCAAAACCGAAGATCTTAGTCCCAATATTTGCCGGAGGTGGGACTCGCTTACCCGCCCATATTGGCATTCTGGCGGCCCTAAAAGAACTGAATGTCCAGTTTTCGCATATTGTCGGAGTATCAGGCGGCAGTATCATCAGCGCCTTATTTGCCAGCGGCATGACAATTGAACAGATTAAGGCTATCGCACTAGACACCGATTTTGAACAATTTAAGGGATTCTCACTACTGAGCTTATTACGTAACGGTGGATTGTGCTCAGGAGACAAATTTGAAGCTTGGATAGATGATTTACTCGGCGGAGTCACCTTTGAGGAGCTCCCCGTGAAACTACACGTGGTAGCCACCGATGTTCGTTCCGGTTCACCGGTCGTGTTCGACGCGATTCAAACTCCCAAAGAAAAAGTATCTCGAGCGGTGCGATTTTCTATGTCGATCCCCCTTATCTTCTCTTTTAAGCCCTATCGAGAACACCTAATGGTCGATGGAAGTATCCTATCCGAAGACGCTTTACATCAAGACTGGGCGACCGACGGGACGCCAGTGATCTGTTTTCGCTTACGTGGAGACAATGACATCAAACCCCTGCAAACCAACGGTATATTTCCTCTAGCGGCTTATATTTCACTGCTTATTCGAACCTTCATGACCACCATTTCCCGCGAATATGTCAATGAGAAATTTTGGCATCGAACTATCGTAGTCAATACCGGAAATACCTCACCAGTAGACTTTCACCTTACCGATGAAGCCAAACTCAAGCTATTTGATAGTGGCTATCAAACTGCAATTCAAATCGTACCGACCAAGATTTGGCATCAACAATGCCCACTCCCCCAAACCCAACATAACCACGACTAGCTCAAACTTTCCAAAAAAATACACTTTATTAACATTCACTTAACTTTGGCTGTAATCTAAAAGCTACACTAGAATACAAAGTTGTATCAACAAAAGAGAGCAGCATTATGTCACTCACCATCAAACATCGGTTAATATTCTTAGCCCTCGCGCCAGTGCTTATCTTGGCCACCAGCATGCTCGCGTTGACCATTTCTGAAACGCAAAAACTCAGTCTCGCTCAATCGGTTGCCACTAAACAAAGTATGCTGCAAATGAAAAAAGCTGAGCTCAAGTCCTATATGGATATGAGTTATTCTGCCATCGCCGAAATATACGAAAATGGAGGAACGCTCGAACAGGCTTTACCAATCCTGAAACGCCTTGAATATAGTAACAGTGGTTATATTTTCGGCTATACCAACCAAGGTGTTCGCGTGTTCATGGGCGGGGTGGATAAAGGGATCGGGGATAACTTTTGGGATCTGCAAGACAAACAAGGACAATACTTAATTCAAGGCCTGATTAAAGCATCAAAAAAAGGCGAGTTTTATACTTACTATTTTCCCAAACCGGGAAGTGATATCGCCCAGCCCAAACTAAGCTACGCCATTTATCTTGAGCGTTGGCAATTAATGCTTGGTACCGGTTTTTATACCGATGATGTTGATGCGGTTGTTTCCCAATTACAACAACAAGCAGAACAAAGCCTAAAATCTTCCATTACTTTTATAACAATTACTGCATTGATCTTATTAGGTCTAGCGCTACTGATTGGCTATCTTGTCAATCGGAGCATCATGACCCCACTACAAGACCTCAATCACTCCTTTAAAAAACTCGCCAGTGGCGATGCCGACTTAAGTGCTCGCCTGGAAACACACTACGTGCATGAGTTTGGTCAATTAGCAACCAACTTCAACGCTTTCATGTCTTTATTACATGAAATTATTAACATGGTTGGCAAAGTCGCCCGTGATGTCGCAGGAGAAACAACCTCTATGTCCAAGCGTGCAAATTCCGTTGACCAATTGTTAACAGAGCAGCGTGAAGAAACTGAACAAGTGGCCACTGCAATGACCGAAATGACCGCTTCTGCACACGATGTCTCAGACAATGCCACCCAGGCGGCAAGCTCAGCCCATCAAGCGGATGTTAACGCAGAGCAAGCAATGAACACGGTTGGTAGTGCGGTAGTAACGGTAAAAGACCTGGCAGAAGAAATTGCCCAAGCCAGTGAGGTCATCAGTAAACTCGAAGGTGATGTACAAAATATTTCTTCAGCCTTAAGCGTAATTCAAGCGATTGCCGAACAAACCAACCTACTCGCTCTCAATGCAGCGATTGAAGCCGCGCGAGCTGGCGAACAAGGCCGAGGGTTTGCCGTTGTTGCCGATGAAGTCCGCCAGCTTGCCAGTCGCACCCAACAAAGCACCGGCGAGATCCACACCATGATCGAACGTTTAAAAAATGGCTCTGATGCCGCGGTTACGGCCATGGACACGAGCCAACAACGTAGTACTGAAGCCGTCACTGGTGCCGATGCTGCCAATAATGCATTACTCTTGATTAAACAATCCATTCAACACATCATGGATATGAATGCATTGATCGCAACTGCCACCGATGAACAAAGCCACGTAGGGCAAGAAATATCACAACGCATCGTACATATCGCCGATAAATCCAGCCAGTCGACAGCACTCGCTCAAGAAAACCGCAGTGGTAGCAGCAAATTAAAACAACGAGCGGAACAATTAGAAACCTTAGTAAATCGCTTCACCTTATAAAAACTACAAACCCATATGTTTAACCCTAAAGATTGAGGAACGAAGCTAAGCACAACAGAACTAGAGACTTTCCAAGGCCAATATATCGACCTTGGAAAACTCATCTCATAAATAGCCAAATAGAGCTATGAACTCCATTTGGCTATCCATGAGATGAAAATAAACACAAGTTATCGATCCCCCCAAGAAAACTCAGAGTCATGCCATCATCTAGCAACAGTTAATTATAAAACAAACAGTAAATATATCCGTTATTTATACTACAAAAGCCTAACATAGCTGCCGATAAATCGATTATGCTGGCATTAATCCGTAATCTAAATAACTCATCATTAAAACATCAAGTTGAGAACCAGGAAGGATCCACGTATGTCTCTAACTATCCGCCAACGTTTATCGGTGTTAGCTCTAGCGCCGGTGTTACTCTTAGCTGCGAGTATGTTGTTACTCACTTATCACGAAACCCAGAAACTAAACCAATCTCAAAGCATTGAAACCGAGGCCAGCTTAATTGAGATGAAAAAGGAAGAGCTCAAAGCCTACCTCGATCTCAGCTACTCAGCAATCGTTCACATCTACGAACAGGGGGGGAGCTTGGAGCAAGCCGCGCCTATCCTAAGAAATATAAAATTTGGCAAAAACGGCTACTTATTTGCCTACGATTCAAAAGGCAAGCGCTGGGTACTCGGACAGAGTGATAAAGGACTCGGTGATAACTTTTGGAACTTGCAAGATAAAAAGGGCCAATACTTCATCCAAGGTCTAATAAAAGCTGCCAGACGTGGCGAGTTCTATACCTATTACTTTCCAAAGCCTGGTAGTGATGTTGCTCAACCGAAGCTTAGCTATGCCATCTACCTTGAGCGCTGGGATCTAACCATCGGAACTGGTTTTTATACGGATGATGTGGATACGCTCATCTCAAGCTTAAAAGAACACTCCGAACAAAGCCTACAATCATCGATGTTATTTATCAGCTTAATCGGCCTGGCCTTGCTGATCGTTGCGACAGTAATTGGGTATGTAATCAACCAAAGTATCATGGCACCTTTACAAGCCTTAAATCAGTCCTTCGCTAAGTTAGCCAGTGGTGACGCCGACCTAAGTGCTCGCCTAGAAACCGATTACGTCCACGAATTTGGTCAATTGGCAACGAACTTCAATTCCTTTATCGCGTTATTGCATGAGATTATCGGCATGGTTGGAAAGGTCGCGCATGATGTCGCCACAGAGACCGCCTCAATGTCTCAACGAGCCAGCTCAGTTGACCAACTACTAGTTGAACAGCGTGAAGAAACCGAACAAGTCGCTACCGCGATGACCGAAATGACAGCCTCAGCCCATGATGTCTCCGATAACGCAAACCAAGCGGCACACTCAGCTCAAGAAGTCGACAGCAATGCCGAACAGGCGATGAACACCGTTGGTAGTGCCGTCACCACCGTACAGTCACTCGCCGATGAAATCGCCCAAGCCAGTGAGGTGATTAGTAAACTCGAAGGTGATGTACAAAATATTTCTTCGGCCTTAAGCGTAATTCAAGGGATCGCCGAACAAACCAACTTACTCGCCTTAAATGCAGCGATTGAAGCCGCGCGAGCCGGTGAGCAAGGCCGAGGATTTGCGGTGGTTGCCGATGAAGTCCGCCAGCTTGCCAGCCGCACTCAACAAAGCACTGGCGAGATCCACACCATGATCGAACGTTTAAAAAATGGCTCCGATGCCGCAGTTTCTGCCATGGACAGTAGCCAACAACGCAGTACTGAAGCGGTGAGTGGTGCCAATGCTGCCAGCGATGCACTGCAATTAATTAAACAATCGATCCAGCACATCATGGATATGAATGCACTTATCGCAACCGCCACCGATCAACAGAGTCATGTCGGACACGAAATATCACAACGGGTCGTGCAAATTGCCGACCAATCCAGCGAGTCTGCTACTTTGGCCCAAGAAAATCGCAGCAGCGGTCTCAACCTGAAACAACGCGCCGAAGAACTCGAAGCACTCGTGAAACGCTTTACTTTATAAGCCACTCGCTTAAGGCAAGCCAATCGCGACATAAAAAAGCCACCTTACGGTGGCTATTTTATCAACGAGCGCTTTAACCTACGTTAACCCGTGCGTTGCGGAAGATCCGCATCCAAGGACTATCTTCACGCCAATCATCCGGGTGCCAGGAGTTGGCAACCGTCCGGAACACCCGCTCTGGGTGAGGCATCATAATCGTCACTCGACCATCGGCAGTAGACAGCCCGGTAATACCTAAAGGCGAACCATTCGGGTTGGCTGGGTATTGCATGGTCGCATCACCATAGTTGTCCACATAACGCAGTGCAACCGTACCACTTTGCGCCAGTGCGTCGAGGTGAGCTTGGTCACGCACTTCCATCCGCCCTTCACCATGCGATACAGCGATGGGCATTTGTGAACCCGCCATCCCATTCAAAAAGATTGATGGCGATTGCTGAACTTCCACTAGACTAAAGCGAGCCTCAAAACGCTCTGATTCGTTGCGCACGAAACGTGGCCACAAATCAGCGCCTGGAATTAATTCACTTAGATTAGACAGCATTTGACAGCCGTTACAAACCCCCAAAGCGAAGGAATCATTGCGTTGGAAGAATTGACTAAATTGCTCACGAGCCCGCGAATTAAACAGGATGGACTTCGCCCAACCTTCACCCGCGCCCAAAACATCACCATAAGAAAAACCGCCACAGGCCACTAAACCTGCAAATTTATCTAAGCTGACGCGCCCTGCCAGTATGTCACTCATGTGCACATCCACCGCAGCGAAGCCCGCCCGGTCAAAGGCGGCGGCCATTTCGTGATGCGAGTTCACTCCTTGCTCACGCAAGATAGCCATTTCTGGTTTTAAACCTTTAAGGATATAAGGCGCAGCAACGTCTTCATGGATGTCGAAGCTTAAGCCCACATTTAAACCAGGGTCGGCAGCATCTAGCTTGGCATCAAATTCTTGCTTGGCACACTCAGGGTTGTCACGTAAGGCTTGCATCTGATGGGTGGTTTCCGCCCAAATGCTCCGATAATGAGTGCGAGTATTGGCAAGCACCACTTCCCCATTGCGAGTAAAGCGGATCGCATCATCGCTATTGAGTGAGCCAATCACATGACTACAGCTGGCTAAACCATGACCAGCCAAGATATTAAGTACCGCTTCTTTGTGTTCAGTTTTCACCTGAATCAAAGCGCCTAACTCTTCACTAAATAATACATCAACCACTTCACCTGCTAACAAATCAAGCGCGATATCCACGCCACAGTGACCAGCAAAAGCCATCTCTGCAACCGTGGTAAACAAGCCACCATCACTCCGGTCATGATAGGCTAGCAATTTCTGTTCTGCGGTTAATACCTGAATCGCATTAAAGAAACCTTTTAATAACTCTGGCGAATCCACATCAGGAACTTGATTACCCAGCTGCTTATAAACCTGAGCCAAACAGGATGCGCCCATGCGGTTTTTACCCTGACCTAAATCAATCAAGATCAAGTCGCTATCGCCTTGGTCATTACGCAACTGCGGCGTGACCGTTAAACGAATATCGTCAACTTTAGCAAAAGCACTAATAATCAGTGAAAGTGGTGCCGTAACCGACTTCTCTTGGCCATCTTCTTGCCAAGCAGTCTTCATCGACATCGAGTCTTTGCCCACCGGAATAGTAAGCCCTAGCGCTGGACATAACTCTTCGCCCACCGCTTTGACTGCTGCATAAAGTCCCGCGTCTTCGCCGGGGTGGCCAGCAGCCGACATCCAGTTAGCCGATAACTTGATATGATTCAGTGAACCAATGTTTGTAGCTGCAATATTGGTTAAGGCTTCGGCGACCGCTAAACGCGCCGAGGCGGCATGATCAATCAAGGCCGCAGGGGTACGCTCGCCCACAGACATCGCTTCACCATGATAGCTATCGTAACTGGCGGCCGTTACGGCGCAGTTGGCAACCGGCACCTGCCAAGGGCCAACCATTTGATCTCGCGCCACCAGTCCAGTCACACTGCGATCACCAATGGTAATCAGAAAGGTTTTCTCAGCAATCGTTGGCAAACGCAATAAGCGTTCAGCCGCTTCACCTAGCTCAATTTTTGCGGTATCAAAAGCGGGACCGTTAAAGCGAGCGCTTTGCACATCGCGATGCATCTTCGGCGCTTTACCCAGTAAAACTTCCAAGGGCATACGGATCGGATCATTGGCAAAGTGCGAATCATGCAAAATAAGGTCACGCTCTTCGGTCGCCACGCCAATCACTGCGTAAAGTGCCCGCTCACGCTTACAAATCGCGTCAAATACCTCGAGATGTTCCGGAGCAACCGCTAACATATAGCGCTCTTGTGATTCGTTACACCATATCTCTAAAGGTGACATGCCTGGCTCATCATTCGGAACCGCGCGCAAATCAAACACACCGCCACGGCCACCGTCATCGACCAGCTCAGGACAAGCATTGGATAGGCCACCAGCACCAATATCGTGAATGAAGGCAATGGGATTATCGTCCCCCATTTGCCAACAACGATCGATCACTTCCTGACAACGACGTTCCATTTCTGGATTTTCTCGTTGCACCGAAGCAAAATCGAGATCTTCGCTGGATTGGCCAGAGGCCATCGAAGAGGCTGCACCGCCGCCAAGTCCAATATTCATAGCTGGGCCACCCAGCACGATGATTTTGGCTCCGACTGGAATTTCGCCTTTTTCTACGTGATCTTCGCGAATATTCCCCAAACCACCAGCCAACATAATGGGCTTGTGATAACCGCGAACTTCTTGACCGTTAAAACTTTCCACTTGTTCTTCGTAAGTACGGAAGTAACCTAAAATATTCGGTCGACCGAACTCATTGTTAAAGGCCGCGCCACCTAATGGCCCTTCAATCATAATTTCTAAGGCGTCAACGATGCGGCTTGGCTTACCAAAATCACTTTCCCAGGCTTGTTCAAAACCAGGAATACGCAGATTACTGACGGTAAAACCAACCATACCAGATTTAGGTTTTGACCCTCTGCCAGTTGCCCCTTCATCACGAATTTCACCACCAGAACCGGTTGCGGCACCAGGATAGGGAGAAATCGCCGTGGGATGGTTATGAGTTTCAACCTTCATCAAAATATGGATTGCTTCTTGATGGTAGTTATATTGTTTAGTTTCACTATTCGGGAAAAAACGCCCAGCCACCGAACCAGTCATTACCGCGGCGTTATCTTTGTAGGCAGATAACACATAATCACTATTCAACTCATAGGTATTTTTGATCATTTTGAACAAAGACTTAGGCTGTTTCACCCCGTCAATCGTCCAATCTGCATTAAAGATCTTATGGCGACAGTGTTCCGAGTTTGCTTGCGCAAACATCATCAACTCGACGTCATTCGGATTACGCTTCATCTTCTCGAAATTTTCCACTAAGTAGTCAATCTCGTCATCCGCAAGCGCCAAGCCCAAGGCTTGGTTGGCTTGCTCTAAAGCAGCCTTACCGCCACCAAGAATATCGACCGATGCAAAAGGCGCTGGGCTAGCATGTTCAAATAAAGCCGCCACCGACTCCATTTCAGCAAATACAACTTCCATCATGCGATCATGAATTAAAGCCTTCACTTGGCTCAACTGAGCTTCGTTTAAAGTCTCAGTTGACTCAATATAATAAGCTATCCCGCGTTCTAAACGTTGCACATTGCTTAAACCACAATTGTGCGCAATATCGCTCGCTTTTGAGGACCAAGGAGAAATAGTGCCTGGGCGAGGAGTGACTAATAGTAATTGCCCTGCAGGTTGATGTTCCGCAATAGTCGGACCATAGGTCAACAGCTTATCCAATATTTGCTGCTCGACATCGCTTAAATCATTAGCAATATCAGCAAAATGCATAAACTCAGCATAAATAGAACTAATGTTCAGATCTTGCTCTGCGCAACGTTTTAGCAATTGCGCAACTCGAAACTCAGACAGTGCAGGTGCACCACGTAGTACCAACATATTAATGTGCTCGCTTTTCCAGATGGAGGTGGGAGGGGGAAAATTGCGCGTATTATAGATAAAAACCGCCACAATGGTAAACAAAACGTTAGCTTAACGAGGAAAAGCAAGCTTAATGCTAGACAGCTAGCCAGATATCCATAAAATCAAAGCTAATTATAGAAATAGGAAGCACATTAAATGATGAAACAGCAGCGCTCAGCAATCTTATTAGCGTTGCTTGCCTTATTGTTTTTACAAGGCTGTGACCCAAAACCCTTTAGTTCTGAGCTGGAGCAGATCCGTCAACGTGGTAAACTGCGAGTCGGCACCTTATATAATCAGCAGGTATTTTATTACGATCAGCATGAACAACCTGCTGGTATGGAATATGAGCTGCTGGAAGGTTTTGCTACCTACTTAGGTGTCGAGTTACAGATGGTGCCACTCTATAATCAAACCGAACTGTATCGTGGATTACAGCATCAACAGGTCGACTTACTGGGCGCTGCGCTTTCCCCAACACCGGCACTCGCCGAAAACTTTCGCTTCTCACCAGAAATTTACCAAGTAGATGCCAAGGTGGTTTATAAAAAGAACACCTTTAGACCACGAGATATTAGCCAGGTGGATGCGCCCATATGGATCACCGCGGGAAGTTACCATCAACCCTTGTTAAACGCTTATAAAAAGGACAATCCCGAACTAGAAATTGAAGTCACTGATCGTCTGGATAGCAGCGAATTACTAAAAAGCATCGTCGATGAAGAGATCCGTTTTGCCTTGGTCGACAATACGACCCTCTCCCTACATCAACGCTTTTATCCGGATTTAGCCGAAGCCTTTACCCTTCATCAGGGCGCTCCCGTGGTATGGATGGTGAAACGCTTCAGTGATGACAGCCTCTATAGCGCGTTAATCGAATACATCGGTCAAAAGCACGCAAACGGCGATATTACTCAACTCTATGAACGCTATTTAGGCCATATTCAGCGATTTGACTATGTCGATACCCGAGCCTTTTTACGAGCAACAGCATCTCGCCTACCTAAATATAATAATTGGTTTAAACAATATGCGGGACAGCTAGATTGGCGTTTGTTAGCCTCTGTCTCCTATCAAGAGTCTCATTGGCGACCTCAGGCTAAATCATTTACCGGCGTGCGTGGTATGATGATGCTCACCCTCCCCACAGCAAAATCGGTGGGTGTGACCAATCGACTCGACCCCGAACAAAGTATTCGCGGAGGTGCGCAATACTTAGAAAAGCTGATTGAAAAAGTTCCAGATAGTGTTCATAACGAAGATCGGATCTGGTTTGCTTTAGTGGCCTATAATATTGGTTTTGGTCATATGCTGGATGCCCGCAGAATCACTCGCATCCAAGGGGGCGACCCAAATGCGTGGGTAGATGTCAAAGAAAGTCTACCCTTGTTAATGCGCAAGAAGTGGTACCAACAAACCCGCTACGGCTATGCACGAGGACAAGAAGCCTATAACTACGTGAATAATATTCGGCAATATTACCAAAGCTTGTTATGGCTAGAAGCGCAGAAAAAAGAAGAACAGCGCCAACAGCAATTAATACAAAATATGCAGCCCCCCTTAGACGATAACTTCGAAGATGAGCATAATATTCCGAACAAAATAGAGGTAAGCACCAAAGATTAGAGAATCATCTTGACGAAATGTCATAATTTTGTCATGTTTTACACTTAATCTTGCTTAAGATTAAAATGTAAAAGCGTCCTAGAGAGGATAGTATGATAAGAAGAAAACGTGTTACCCTTCATTCGCCACGTCGCCGTATTCAATTGGCTCGTCAGCATCGTAAGGTTTTATTAAGACAACGCTCTTATGCCTTGTCAGAGATGGAGTTCGTCAGTTACGCTGAATAACTCACTTTAACTGTTGTTTTTTTCGCAACTTATGTTGTTCACGACGACCGCGAAAAAAACGACTAAGTTTCTCACTACAACACTCCGCTAATATCCCTCTTTCAATCTCAACACGATGATTTAACTGTTCTGTGTCGACAATATTAAACACACTACCAGCAGCCCCCGTTTTTAAATCCTGAGCACCAAATACCAGGCGTTTTATTCGGGCATGAACCATTGCACCAGCACACATCGTACAAGGCTCGAGAGTGACGTACAGGGTTGTATCAAGCAGCCGGTAATTCCCAATTTTTTTTCCCGCTTCACGTAGCGCCAATATTTCAGCGTGAGCCGTGGCATCATTCAGAGTAATGGTTTGATTCCAACCCTCTCCAACCACTTTCCCTTGATGCACGACCACAGCCCCCACTGGCACTTCACCTTGCTGTTCAGCTCTATCGGCTAAAGCCAAGGCATGCTTCATCCAGTCTATATCTGTCGTATCCAAAGGCTTTCTCAGCTTCAACAAAATCGGGTCGCTATTGTAAACCTGAACCACTATAAGTTGAAAGACACTCTGCCCTTTGTTTTTATAGCAGGAGATTAATATCAATTTGATGAATAATATGATCAACTTATTGCACAGAATAAATCGGCCAGCCACGAGGTATAAAGTGCTGTCATTGGTCGCTCTAAGGCGTATAACGCTACTACGGCGATTTAGGCTCGCAAAAATGAACAGATAATTCGTCATACCGAAAGCCATTAAAGCTCAACGAACAGCGCATCCTCATGCCAACTAGGCACACTTACTCTATAACTTGATTTTTTGGCAATAAAAAAGCCGACCAAGGTCGGCTTTTTTCGTTCAGTAAACCCGCTTATTCAGCAGGGGTTTCCACGGCGGCTTCAGCTGGTGCTGCAGCTTCTTTAATGCTCAAGCGAACGCGACCCTGGCGGTCTACTTCCAACACCTTAACTTTAACGATATCGCCAACAGTCAAGTGGTCAGAAACGTTAGCAACTCGCTCTTGAGAAATTTGCGAGATGTGAACTAAACCATCTTTACCAGGAAGAATTTCAACGAATGCACCGAAGTCTGCAAGACGAACCACTTTACCTTCGTAGAATTGACCCGCTTCAACTTCTGCGGTGAGCTGCTGAATACGCTTAATCGCTTCTTGCGCTTGCGCGTTGTCAGTTGCGGCAACTTTCACGGTACCGTCATCTTCAATTTCAATAGTGGTGCCGGTTTCATCGGTCAATGCACGAATAGTTGCGCCGCCTTTACCGATCACATCTTTGATCTTCTCTGGGCTGATCTTAATGGTGTGGATACGTGGTGCAAATTCGGAGATCTCTTCACGAGAAGTACCAATCGCTTGGTCCATCACACCCAAAATATGTAAACGCGCGCCTTGTGCTTGACGTAGGGCGATTTCCATAATTTCTTTGGTGATACCTTCAATTTTGATATCCATCTGCAATGCAGAGATACCTTCAGAAGAACCCGCTACTTTAAAGTCCATGTCGCCTAGGTGATCTTCATCACCTAAAATGTCAGAAAGCACAACAAAGTTATCGCCTTCTTTCACCAGACCCATTGCGATACCCGCAACCGAAGCTTTAATTGGAACACCAGCATCCATCAATGCCAATGAGCTACCACAAACCGAAGCCATTGAGCTTGAACCGTTTGATTCAGTAATTTCTGAAACTACACGTACTGTATACGGAAACTCCTCAGAACTTGGCATTACCGCAGCAACACCACGTTTTGCCAGGCGACCATGACCAATTTCACGACGTTTAGGTGAGCCAATAAAGCCAGTTTCACCAACACAGTAAGGAGGGAAGTTGTAGTGCAACATAAAGCGAGAGGTTTGCAAGCCAGCCAATGAATCAATCATCTGAGCATCACGTTCGGTACCTAAAGTACAAGTCACTAAGGCCTGAGTTTCACCACGAGTAAAGACCGCACTACCGTGAGTCCGCGGTAATACACCAGTCATCACGTCCAGCGCGCGGATCATATCAGGTTCGCGACCATCGATACGAGGCTCGCCAGCAATAATGCGTGAACGCACTACATTTTTCTCTAATTTACCGAGTTCATCGCCAATATCTTGTGAGTCAAGTTCAACATCTTCGGCACTAATGGCTTCGATTACTTCTTTCTTGATTTCGCCAACTTTCGCATAACGCTCAGCTTTATCGGTAATTTGATAAGCGGCAGTTAATTTTGCTTCAGCAAGTACCGCGACTTTATCTTTAAGTTCAACGTTAACTGCCGGCGCTTGCCAATCCCATGCGGGTTTAGCTGCTTCTTCACATAGTTCTTTAATCGCAGTAATGACTGCATTCGATTGCTCATGACCGTAGACTACCGCGCCTAACATCACTTCTTCAGATAATAGCTCAGCTTCAGACTCAACCATCAATACTGCACTTTCAGTGCCCGCAACAACTAAATCTAGTTTGCTTTCTGGTAGTTCTTCGGTGGTTGGGTTAAGAATGTAATTACCATCAATGTAACCCACTCGAGCCGCGCCAATCGGGCCATTGAATGGAATACCAGAAAGGCTTAACGCTGCAGAAGTACCAATCAAAGCCACAATATCAGGCTGCACTTGTGGGTTGACAGACACCACGGTCGCAACAACTTGAACTTCGTTGACGAAGCCTTCAGGGAACAGTGGACGGATTGGACGGTCAATCAAACGTGCGATTAAGGTTTCATCTTCTGAAGGGCGACCTTCGCGTTTGAAGAAACCGCCAGGAATTTTACCTGCTGCGTAAGTACGTTCTTGGTAGTTCACAGTCAACGGGAAGAAATCTTGGCCAGGCGTAGCGGTTTTCTTACCCACTACCGATACAAATACTGTTGTATCATCCATAGTTACCATTACAGCAGCGGTTGCTTGGCGAGCGATTGCGCCAGTTTCGATGGTGACTGTATTCTCACCGTATTTAAACGTTTTTACGATAGGATTCACGTGAATTTCCTTTAATTTATGTGCTCTTTTAATTCGCGCTAAAGTATAAAACAATGCTATGCCAAAAGATAACTTTATCCTTACTAAAACCGTTGTTATCGGGCTGGTTTTATGAATTTTATTAAGCGAACGAAAAAGGGAGCCATTAGGCTCCCTTTAGATATTCTGTTTTGCTAAGGTCTATGATTAGCGACGTAGACCTAATTTAGCGATCAATTCAACATAGCTCGCTTGATTTTTACGCTTCAAATAGTCAAGCAATTTACGACGTTGGCTAACCATACGTAGTAGACCACGACGACTGTGGTGATCGTGAATGTGCTTCTTGAAGTGACCTTGCAAATGGTTGATTTGTGCAGTTAACAAAGCAACTTGAACTTCAGAAGAACCAGTGTCTCCTGCTTCACGCGCGTATTCTGCAACGATTGCTGCTTTTTCTGTGCTACTTAGTGACATACTAACTCCTAAAAATTTAAATTTACTCATCGCCAATCACTAACTCAGCGATGAAGGACGCGCATTATATAGCGCTAAATTTGTAGTTGCAAGCGAAACACTTAACTATCGACGCTCTGAATTAAGCGCTTCGGTGCGACCAAACCATCATCATTCAGCTGGCCTATTCCCACAAAACGAGCAGGCTCACCAATGGTGATTCTAAATACATCATTCAGCGGCGCACCGGCAACTTGTAGTGCTTGTCCCTGCATTAAGTAGCCGCCTAAGTCTTCAGGAATGTTTACCTCAGCTAAATGCGCAACCGCCGAATCCATCGGCAACAATAGCGGGTCTAACAATTCTTTAGGTGCAATCTCGCTTTGATTCGCTTGCTCTAACAGCGCATCAAGCTGCTCGGGAGTCACCATCCGCTCACTTGGGTAATCAGCCACCTGTGAGCGATGTAATTTCACCACATGCGCACCACAGCCAAGCATCTCACCTAAATCATCAATAATGGTGCGAATATAGGTACCTTTACTGCAATGAACATCCAGAGTCAGCATATCCCCATCAAGCGCAATTAAATTATTCTCGTAAACCGTAATCGGTCGAGCCTCGCGCTCAATCGAGATCCCTTCCCGGGCATAACTATATAAAGGCTTACCATTATGTTTTAGGGCTGAAAACATCGATGGGACCTGATTAATGGGTCCGCGAAATGAAGCTAAAGCCTGCTCAATTTGAGTTTTAGTCACCTGAACCGGACGCGTGTCGACCACTTCACCATCCGAGTCTGAAGTATTGGTTCGAACACCTAACTGAGCCGTCACCTGATAACGCTTATCTGAATCGAGTAAAAACTGAGAAAATTTAGTCGCTTCACCTAAGCAAATCGGTAACATACCGGTAGCCAGTGGATCAAGTGCGCCAGTGTGTCCAGCCTTCTGGGCGAAATAAATACGCTTCACTCGCTGAAGGATACCGTTTGAGGAGACCCCCGTCGGTTTGTTTAGCAGTAAGATGCCATCAATCGCACGGCCCTTTTTTCTGCGCCCTTGCACCATTACTCGTCCTCTTTCGCTTGCTCATCTGATTGTTCTTGTTCAAGAGTACGACCCGATGCAGCGGCTTTCTGCTGATCATTTTTCACTGCGCTACTCGCCAACTCAGTCATCCTCAAACCTTCACGTAAAGAACCATCATATTGGAAACGTAGTTCCGGCACTGCACGTAGACGCATTGCTTTGGCTAACAAGTGGCGAACATAGGGTTGATGTTCACTTAACGCTTCCAAGCTAGCTTTAACCGCTTCTTCGCTGTCATCTAAGAAAGTGACAAACACTTTGGCATAGGATAAATCACGGGTCACATCAACGGCAGACACCGTGACCAGACTTAAACGGGAATCACGTACTTCGCGTTGTAATATCACCGCGACTTCTTTCTGAATTTGTTGGGCCACCCGGTCTGGACGGCTAAATTCTCTAGGCATCATTATTCTCCTGATACCACTCCCATAGGGAGCGTAGAAACAACAATGGGGGCGCAAGCCCCCATTTAAGAGATATCGTTAAACCTTACACCTAAAGTGTACGTTGAACTTCAACAATCTCAAATACTTCAATTTGGTCGCCAGCACGAACATCATTATAGTTCTTCACGCCGATACCACATTCCATACCGTTACGAACTTCGTTCACATCATCTTTAAAGCGACGTAATGATTCAAGCTCGCCTTCATAGATAACAATATTATCACGTAATACACGAATAGGATTTGAGCGCTTCACGCTACCTTCCAGAACCATACAACCAGCAATCGCACCCAGTTTTGGTGACTTAAATACGTCACGAACTTCAGCTAAGCCCATAATTTGTTGTTTGAATTCTGGCGCTAATAGGCCGGTCATTGCGCTCTTCACTTCATCGATCAGATCGTAAATTACACTGTAGTAATGTAAGTCAACGTTTTCTGATTCGATAATACGGCGAGCGGTCGCATCGGCACGAACGTTAAAGCCAAGCACAATCGCATTTGAAGCGGCAGCTAAAGTCGCATCAGTTTCGGTAATACCACCAACACCACGGCCAATGATACTAACTTTGACTTCATCAGTAGACAATTTTTGCAATGAATCCGAAATCGCTTCTAGTGAACCTTGTACATCAGACTTCAAGACAATATTTAATTCTTGAACTTCACCTTCTTCCATGTTGGCAAACATGTTTTCTAGTTTAGATTTTTGCTGACGCGCTAGTTTCACATCACGGAATTTACCTTGGCGATACAAGGCAACTTCACGCGCTTTTTTCTCATCACGAACAACCGTTGCTTCATCACCCGCTTGCGGAACACCAGAGAGACCAAGAATCTCTACAGGAATAGACGGTCCGGCACCTTCGATGTCTTTACCATTTTCATCTTTCATGGCGCGAATACGTCCGTACTCTAAACCACAAAGTATAATGTCACCACGTTTCAATTGGCCATGTTGAACCAAGATTGAAGCTATCGGGCCGCGGCCTTTATCAAGACGAGATTCGATGACCACACCCGATGCAGCACCGACATGACTCGCTGTAAGCTCTAATACATCAGACTGCAATACAATGGCTTCTAAAAGCTCATCGATCCCTTCACCACTTTTCGCCGAGACGTGAACAAACTGAACATCACCGCCCCAGTCTTCTGGGATAACTTCGTGTTGAGAAAGCTCATTTTTGACCCGATCCGGATCAGCGCCTTCTTTATCCATCTTGTTCACAGCAACCACTAACGGAACGCCAGCTGCGCGAGCGTGCTGGACGGCCTCTACAGTCTGTGGCATCACACCGTCATCAGCAGCAACGACTAATACCACGATATCAGTCGACTTAGCACCACGAGCACGCATAGAGGTAAACGCCGCGTGTCCCGGAGTATCTAAGAAGGTGATCATGTTACCATTAGTTTCTACATGGTAAGCACCAATGTGCTGGGTGATACCGCCAGCTTCACCATCGGCAACTTTAGCGCGACGAATATAGTCAAGTAAGGATGTTTTACCGTGGTCAACGTGGCCCATGATGGTCACAACTGGCGCACGGGTTGTTTTCTCACCCGTCGATTCAGCTTCTTGCATCACTTGTTCTTCAAGCGCGTTTTCTTTAACCAGCACCACTTTATGACCAAGCTCTTCAGCAACCAAAGTTGCAGTTTCTTGATCGATGACTTGGTTAATGGTTGCCATTGCACCCATCTTCATCATCGCTTTAATGACTTCGGTCGCTTTTACCGCCATTTTAGAGGCTAGCTCGCCGACAGAAATGGTTTCACCAATGCGCACTTCACGTTCTACTGGTTGAGCTGGTTTGTTAAAACCATGCTGCATTGCTGTAGGCGTAGCCACTTGACGTTTGTTTCCTTTGCGGCCACCACGACGAGAGTTGTTATCGTCGTTTTGCTTCGCTTTACGCTTCTTACGACGAGGAGCTTCGGCTTTTTGCTCTTGCTCATCTTCAGCAGCACGCGCATAAGTAGACGTTGTTACATGGTAATCAGCTGACTCTTCTCGCTTCTTACGTAGTTTTTCTTCTTCAGCCCAGCGCGCAGCGTTTTCAATCGCTAGCTTTTTAGCTTCTTCTGCTTTTTTCTCAGCTTCAGCTTCAGCTTTAGCCACTGCAGCTTCTTCTTGCTTGCGTAAAATATCAGCCGCTTCTTTCTCTGCAGCTAATTGCTCTGGTGATTTTGCTGCATCGGCCTGTTGCTTCTCAGCTTCCTTCGCTTTAGCGGCTTTCGCTGCAGCGGCAGCTTTTTCTTCGCGTTTCACTTTTTCTTCAGCTTCGCGCTTAGCATTTTCTTCAGCCGCTTTCTTAGCCGCTTCAGCTGCAACTAAACGTGCTTGTTCTTCCGCTTCAAGACGCGCTTTTTCTTCGGCTTCTTGTTTCGCTTGCTCTTCTACGGTGCTACGTTTGACATAAGTGCGTTTTTTACGCACTTCAACTTGCACTGCGCGCTTACCGCCGCTACCCGCGACACTCAAGGTGCTCTTGGTGGTGCGTTTAAGTGTCATACGGCTTGGAGAGCTCTCTTCGCCGTGCTGTTGTTTTAGATGCTCAAGAAGCTTAGCTTTCTCTTCTTGAGTCACCGAGTCCGTTAAAGATTTCTGAATGCCTGCATCTGCAAATTGCTGAATTAGCTTATCTTCGTTTGTTCCCACGTCGGTCGCGAGTTGTTTAATTGAAACTTCTGTCATCGGGCTATTATCCTCCGTCGACCTTATTCTTCGTCGCCAAACCAGCAAATCTGTCTGGCAGCCATAATTAGTTCGCCGGCTTTTTCGTCCGACAATTCTTCAATATCTTCTAGCTCATCAATCCCTTGTTCTGCGAGATCTTCAAGGGTCACAATCCCCTTACTTGCCATAACAAATGCCAAGTGGCGCTCCATTCCCTCGAGAGCGAGTAATTCTTCGCTAGGCTCAGCATTATCCAAAGACTCTTCTTTCGCTAAAGCTTCGGTCACCAATGCCGCCTTGGCTCGTTCACGCAAGGCATTAACCGTGTCTTCATCAAGACCATCAATACTTAACAGCTCATTCACTGGTACGTAAGCGATCTCTTCTAAAGTGGTAAAACCTTCATCAGCCAGTACCGTTGAAAACTCTTCATCAATATCAAGGTATTGAATAAAAGTATCGATGGCTTTTTGTGCTTCCGCTTGATGCTTGTTATTTGCCTCTTCAACTGTCATTACGTTCAGTTCCCAGCCAGTAAGCTGTGAAGCCAAACGAACATTCTGACCGTTGCGGCCAATTGCTTGAGCTAGATTATCTTGTTCAACGGCGATATCCATAGAATGGCTATCTTCGTCGACAATGATAGAAGCAACTTCCGCTGGAGCCATTGCGTTAATCGCAAACTGTGCGGCGTTGTCATCCCATAATACAATATCAACACGCTCATTATCCAACTCACCCGAGACGGCTTGAACACGTGCACCACGCATACCAACACAAGCACCCACAGGGTCAATGCGTCGGTCATTACTCTTCACCGCAATTTTTGCACGAGAACCAGGATCACGAGCAGCCGCGACGAGATCGATCATCTCTTCAGCGATTTCTGGAACTTCAATGCGGAATAACTCAATCAACATTTCCGGACGAGTACGGCTCATAAATAACTGAGCACCGCGAGCTTCCGGCTTCACTTCGTATAGCAAACCGCGTACTCGGTCACCGGGGCGAAACGCTTCACGCGGTAGCGATTCTTCGCGATGGATAACCGCTTCTGCATTGTTGCCTAAATCAACAATGATATTTTCGCGGCTTACTTTTTTAACAATACCGGTTACTAATTCATTCACTTGATCAAAGTACTGTTCGACCACTTGAGCACGTTCTGCTTCACGTACTTTTTGAACAATAACTTGCTTAGCTGTTTGCGTGGTAATCCGGTCAAATACAACCGACTCAATTTGTTCCTCAACGTAATCACCAAGTTCGATGCTAGGCTCTTCATATTGAGCCGCATCTAGGGTGATTTCACGATATGGATTTTCAATGGCTTCTTGATTTTCTACCACTCGCCAGCGACGGAACGTTTCAAAACTACCGTCTTTTCGGTCAATATCGACACGAACTTCGATATCACCTTCGTATTTTTTCTTGGTTGCTGTAGCTAAAGCCACTTCCATAGCTTCAAAAATCTTCTCGCGCGGCAATGCTTTTTCATTCGATACCGCGTCAACAACCAACAAGACTTCTTTGTTCATTCCTCACCCTCTTCAATCAAATTGGGGAACTAGATGCGCTTTTTGCACGTTGCCTAGCGCTATCCGATGTTGTTCTGATGCAACTGCGAGCACGACGGTGTCGTCTTCAACAGCAATGATTTCGCCCTGCCATTTTCGACGGTTACTCACTGGCATACGTAATTGAATAAATACAATTTCGCCAATAAAACGTTGATAATGCTCTGCTTTAAACAGAGGACGTTCTAAACCAGGAGATGACACCTCAAGGTTATATTCTGTACTAATTGGATCTTCTACATCCAATATGGCGCTAGCTTGTCGACTAACATCCGCGCAATTGTCTACATTAATCCCATCTTCATGATCGATGAAAAGACGAACAATAGAATGCTTGCCAGCACTTACGTATTCGATGCCTAACAACTCAAACCCTAGCGCTTCAACCGCTGGTGTAAGCATGTCAGTGAGTCTTTGTTCTACAGTTGCCAAGGTTTCCCTCCAGAAACAAAAAAAGGGCGTAATAGCCCAGTTCTAGCACCTAAGGTGCGGCGAAAAAATAACAAAAAGCCCCGATGAAGCGGGGCTTTTAAATTTCTGAGCCTTTAAAAACTATTCACACCAGGTGTTGAATAGTTGGTTGCGGGAGCCGGATTTGAACCGACGACCTTCGGGTTATGAGCCCGACGAGCTACCAGACTGCTCCATCCCGCGTCCGAATTGCCGAAGATTATACCAATCACTCGTCAAGGATGCAAAAATAACTATTGGTGCCGAGAGCGGGACTTGAACCCGCACGTCCATAGGACACTACCCCCTCAAGGTAGCGTGTCTACCAATTCCACCACCTCGGCAGTTTAAACTAGTTTGGAACGTCACTACCTGGTGTAGCCGGCAATGCTGGTACATCACCTTCAGGTACTACTTGCTCAGCAACTGGCTGAGACAAATCGCTCCACTCATCAACTTGTTTACTTTGTTTGGCTGAAAGGTTGCCTAACGCCAAGCTGATAAGAATAAATAACATTGCACAAATAGCGGTTGAACGAGTTAGGAAGTTACCTGAACCAGAAGAACCAAATACTGTGTTAGATGCACCGGAACCAAAAGATGCACCCATATCAGCGCCTTTGCCTTGTTGGATCAATACGAGACCAATCAACGACAATGCCACTAACAAATAAACTACTAATAAAATTTCGTACATTCTCTTTCACCTAAGTGTGGGTCGGTCATTATTCCGACCGTCAATTAGTGAAACACAAGTCACCAAAGCGGGCGAGATATTAGCGAACCTATGCGTTTAATACAAGCAACAACTTAAAAAAAGTCACATTCTTCGTTCAACCGTTTAAATATCGTGCACTTCAAACAAATATTAAGCACATGCGGCGCGCACGGCTTCGGCAATATCATTGGCACATTGTTCAACCAGAGCTGAATCAGCCCCTTCGACCATCACTCTTAATAACGGCTCGGTTCCAGACTTGCGCAATAAAACTCGACCACTATCGGCCAATTGTTGTTCAGCTTTCGCCTGCGCTAATTTAACCAGTTCACTATTTAAGGGATCCGACTCACCTTTAAAACGAACATTCACCAATAACTGAGGATAAAGAGTGAGCTCAGCCAACAAACCACGTAGGCTTTGCTTTTGAGCCAACATCGCCGCTAATACTTGTAAGGCGGCAACAATACCATCACCGGTGGTGGTATGTCCTAAACAAATAATATGTCCTGAGTTTTCTCCACCGAAAGACCAACCTTTCTCTGAGAGCTGCTCCATGACATAGCGGTCACCAACTTTGGCTCGACTAAACGGAATATCCATGCCAAAAAAGGCTTGCTCAAGCGCCAAATTACTCATCAGAGTCCCCACAACACCACCGCTTAGGCGCTGACCTAACTGGGCATCTTTGGCTAAAATATAAAGGATCTCATCACCATCAACTTCGACACCATATTGGTCAATCATCATGACGCGGTCACCATCACCATCGAGGGCAATTCCTAAATCTGCTTGATGCTCTAATACTTGCTCCGCCAATAAACGGGTATCGGTCGCACCACACTTGTCATTGATGTTTAATCCATTGGGTTGGTTACCAATAGCGACAACCTCGGCACCCAGTTCACTGAAGACCTTCGGCGCAATGTGGTAAGTCGCACCATGCGCACAGTCAACCACAATTTTTAAGCCCGCGAGACTAAATTTGTTAGGAAACGTACTCTTGCAAAATTCGATATAACGACCAGCTGCATCTTCAATACGTCTGGCCTTCCCCAAGCTGGCTGAATCGACACAAGTCATGGGATTGTCCAACTCTGCCTCAATCGCCAGTTCAACATCGTCAGGTAACTTGGTTCCACCCGCAGAGAAAAATTTAATGCCGTTATCGTAATAAGGATTATGTGAAGCGCTAATCACAATGCCAGCTTCGGCTCTAAAGGTGCGTGTTAGATAAGCCACCGCAGGAGTGGGCATAGGCCCCACAAAACTGGCTTGAACACCGGCTGCGGATAAACCTGCTTCTAGGGCCGATTCCAACATATAACCAGAAATCCGCGTGTCTTTGCCAATTAATACTTTTCGAGTGCCAGTACTCGACAATACCTTCCCTGCAGCCCAACCCAATTTTAATGCAAATTCTGGGGTAATTGGGTAATCACCCACCTTACCGCGGACACCATCCGTGCCAAAATATTTTCTTGTCATTATTTACTCATCTGTACCATAGAAAAAACCTTTAAAGCGTCAGCCGTGGCTTGCACATCATGCACACGAAAGATCTGCGCCCCTTGTTCAGCAGCCAGCATAACGCCGGCAATACTCGCAGCCAACAACTGTTCCGTCGGCCGATCCAGCAACTTACCAAACATGCTTTTACGAGACATACCGGCCAACACTGGCAGTTGCAACTGTTGACACTCGGCTAAGCGCGCTAACAGTTGATAATTATGCTGTACGCTCTTACCAAAACCAAAGCCAGGATCAACAATTATATTAGAACGAACGATTCCTGCTGCTACACAGTTCTCAACTCGCATTTTTAGATAATCAATCACCTCTGTAACAACATCCTTATATTCTGGATTCGCCTGCATGGTTCTTGGTTGCCCTTGCATATGCATTAAGCAAACGGGTACCGCTAGCTCTGCCGCGACTTCCAATGCTTGAGGCTGACTCAGTGCACAAATGTCATTAATCATGTCAGCGCCATTTAATACCGTTTGACGCATCACTTCAGCCTTGCTGGTATCGATAGATACCAGGCATGAAAAGCGCTGTTTAATCGCCGCAACTAAGTCTACGGTGCGGGCTAATTCGTCTTCTAGGCTCACCGCTGGCGCGCCAGGGCGAGTTGATTCCCCGCCAATATCGATAATGTCGGCACCCTCAGCCAACATTTGTTCAACTCGCTGCAATGCCCGCTGCTTAGAGAGATACTGACCACCATCTGAAAATGAATCAGGGGTAACATTAAGAATGCCCATGATAACTGGACGAGTGAATTGGTGAGGGCCAATTTGAAAGGATTGTGTCATATCATTTTACTTATAAAAAAGCCCTGTAAGTAACTTACAGGGCTAATAGCTCAATGAGCAATTACTGTGCTGGATCTTCGCCCATAGACTTAGGCTGATCTACCGAATCAGACGAGTTGTCATCTGGCTTAATATCCGCTTTAGAAGGAGTGTCTCCATCATCCCAATCCGCTGGTGGACGAGGCGTTTTACGCATCATCAAATCATCAATCTGTTTCGCATCAATCGTCTCGTATTTCATCAAGGTGTCTTTCATGGCATGCAAAATATCTATATTTTCTGCAAGCAAGGATTCAGCACGGTGATAATTACGATCAATGACCGAGCGAATTTCAAGATCAATGGCTTTCGCAGTATCGTCGGACATATGCTTGGTTTTCGCTGCAGTACGCCCTAAGAACACTTCACCTTCTTCATCAGCGTACAACAATGGCCCCATCGATTCCGACAGGCCCCACTGAGTCACCATTTTACGAGCAATTTCAGTGGCGCGTTCGATATCATTACTGGCACCTGTGGAAACTTTCTCATCACCATAAATAATCCGCTCCGCGAGGCGTCCGCCATACAAACTCGAGATCATGCTCTCAAGATGCTGTTTACTATGGCTCACCCGATCCTGCTCAGGCAGGTACATGGTTACCCCCAGTGCGCGGCCACGTGGTATAATACTCACCTTATAAACTGGATCATGCTCTGGCACCAAGCGGCCAACAATCGCATGACCCGCTTCGTGATAGGCTGTCATTTCTTTTTCGCTTTCAGTCATCACCATTGACTTGCGCTCAGCACCCATCATGATTTTGTCTTTGGCTTTTTCAAACTCTTCCATGGCGACCACTCGCTTACTACCACGAGCAGCGAATAATGCGGCTTCATTGACCAGGTTAGCCAAATCGGCACCAGAAAAACCAGGCGTTCCACGAGCAATGACACTTGGATCGACGCCATCGCCTAAAGGCACTTTACGCATATGGACTTTAAGGATCTGCTCACGACCGCGAATATCTGGTAAACCAACAGTGACCTGACGGTCAAATCGACCAGGACGTAACAAAGCGGGGTCAAGTACATCGGGGCGGTTGGTTGCCGCAATCACAATAATCCCTTCGTTACCTTCAAAACCATCCATTTCGACTAACATTTGGTTTAAAGTCTGTTCACGCTCATCATGTCCGCCGCCGAGACCAGCTCCACGCTGGCGACCAACTGCATCGATTTCATCGATGAAAATAATACAGGGCGCTGACTTTTTAGCTTGTTCAAACATGTCTCGTACCCGTGAGGCACCCACACCAACAAACATTTCAACGAAGTCTGAACCAGAAATGGTAAAGAAAGGTACTTTTGCTTCACCAGCAATCGCTTTGGCGAGTAGCGTTTTACCTGTACCAGGAGGACCTACCATCAAAATACCAGTGGGAATTTTTCCGCCCAGTTTTTGGAATTTAGTTGGGTCACGCAAGTAATCGACTAACTCAGCAACTTCTTCTTTTGCTTCATCACAACCAGCTACGTCAGCAAAATTAGTCTTAATTTGATCTTCGCTCATCAAGCGTGCTTTGCTTTTACCAAAAGACATTGCCCCTTTACCACCGCCGCCTTGCATTTGACGCATGAAGAATATCCATACCCCAATCAGCAGTAACATAGGGAACCACGAGATGAAGATCTGCGCCAACATGCCTTGCTCTTCTGGCTGCTCGCCCAACACTTTCACATTATGATTAATCAAATCATTTAGTAAGTCTTTGTCGTGTAAAGGAATAATGGTGGTAAACTGCTCGCCAGTACGCTTAGTACCTTTAATATCTTGCCCACTAATTCTCACTTCACGGATCTGCTCTTGATTCACATCCTTAACAAAGGTTGAGTAATCCATTTGCCGACCATTGTTTGAATCAGGACTAAAGCTTTGAAATACGGACATCAATACAACCGCAATCACTAGCCACAGAATCAGATTTTTTGCCATGTCACTCAAGACGAAAACCTCATCGGTTATTTAAATACGAATTATTACCTAGCGTACTATAGTTTAAAGCCACTAGCTACTATATAGACCTCTCTAGAGCGAGCCCTAGAGGAATCTGGTTTGCGCGTTTTTACACTACTGAACATAGAACGCACATCTTGCAGATATCGATCAAAGCCTTCACCTTGAAACACCTTCACCACAAAGCAGCCTTTGGGGGCTAATACTTCACGGCACATCTCTAAAGCTAACTCAACCAGATACATCGCTCGTGATTGGTCAACATTACTATTACCACTCATATTCGGTGCCATATCAGAAAGCACCACATCTACTTTCTTCTCACCGACTCGTTCGAGCAGAGCATTTAACACGTCTTCTTCACGAAAATCTCCGCATAAGAAATCAACGCCAGCAATCGGGTCCATTGGTAAGATATCGCAAGCAATTACATGCCCATTCAAGCCTAGTTGCTCAACACAATATTGCGACCAACCGCCAGGAGCGGCACCTAAATCAACCACCGTCATACCAGGTTTTAATAACTTATCTTTATTTTGGATCTCTTCTATCTTAAACACTGCGCGAGAACGCAGCCCAAGTTTCTGAGCTTTTTGAACATAATGATCATCAAAATGTTCGGTTAACCAGCGTTTGGAGCTCGCCGTATGTTTTTTATTGGTCACAGATAGTTTCCACTATAGTTACAAAACCACACCGTATAGTGATTATAAAATAGTATTCATCCATAGATGGCGCTAGAATGTGCCTTTTTCAACCCCGAGTAAGCAGAAAGTTTCATGCGACTGACTAACAAACAAAAACAGCACCTAAAATCCTTGGCTCATAACCTTAAGCCAGTTGTGATGCTTGGGTCGAATGGACTCACCGAAGGAATTCTAGCAGAAATTGATATCGCCTTGGCGCATCACGAGCTGATTAAGGTGAAAATTGCAACCGACGACAGAGAAATGAAACAATTAATTGCCGATACCATCGTCAGCAAGGCGGAAGCGGTCAAGGTCCAAGTGATTGGTCACATTTTAATTCTTTACCGTCCGAGTGAAGCGCAAAAAATAGAATTACCTAAGAAATAAAAAAAGCGGCAATAGCCGCTTTTTTTATACTGCAAATTTCAGTACTTGAGAAAACGCTGAGCTTGGATGCTGGCTAGCACCCTATTTTGCGTGAAATTAACCAACTCTGATGGCGGTTACTGCAGCAAGTCATCAATGATGCGAGAAACAACGCGTTAGTTTAAGAGCAACACCCAGCTTTTTTTCGCGGGTATGCTCCCATCGATTGCCAACTAAAACACCTCTTTGCCCCGACTCGACGAGCAGCCGTTTTACCGATAAATTTCGAGCGATTACCGAGTATGTAAAGGCTCATGGCGCTGAGCAACTCTCTCTATATGCCTTAGCCAACGAAGCGAAATCGTCAACGAGTATCACCACCAGATACAACAAACGCTCGCATTTATTTAACCTGCGGCAACAAACTCAGCCAAACTAAAATCTTTCACCAGCACACAATCCATTTTCGCATTTTGTGCGGCCTGTAAGCCAAAAGGGGTATCTTCAAACACCAAACAGCGTTTGGCAGGCACATTCAACCGCCTTGCGGCTTCAAGAAAGGTATCAGGTTCAGGCTTATGCGCATTCACATCATCGGCACTGACCAAAGCCGAAAAATGTCCAGTTAAATTTAAATTATCCATAATACGCTGCATATTAACTCGCTCGGCTCCTGTTCCCAATGCAAAGCGCTTATGCCCTTTAAAGCGATCCAAGAGTTGGCAAGTCACTTCTATCTTATTTACCTGTTCCCAGTGGCCTTCAAAGCAGGCTCGCTTATCCATCAATAACTGCTGAGCATCGAGTGTGAGCTGAAAATGCTGCTGATATTGTTGGGCAATTTTTAAGGTCGGCATACCGCCTCGTTGGCCGATAAAGTCGATATATGCCGGTAGATTTTGCTTTGCCAAGGCCTGTTCCCAAGCCGCTAAATGCGCAGGCATCGAATCAACTAAAGTCCCATCCATATCAAAAATTAAAGCATCGTATTTCGAGTAATCAATATCTAACACTGCGCATCTCCAACAAAAAACGCAGCAAATTGCTGCGTTTAAGTGAATCAAATAACTAGGTTATTTATATTCAACATTAACAATTTCGTATTCAACTTCACCGCCAGGGGTAATCACATTGACACAGTCATCCATTTCTTTACCGATCAACGCTCTGGCAATTGGTGAATTAACTGAAATAAGATTCTTTTTAAAATCAGCCTCATCATCACCCACAATACCATAGGTAACTTCTTTATCGGTCTCAACATTTAACAAGGTGACCGTGGCACCAAAAATCACTTTACCAGCATTCACTATCTTCGTAACGTCAATCACCTGAACATTACTCAACTTGCCTTCAATATCTTGAATTCGGCCTTCACAAAAACCTTGCTGCTCGCGAGCCGCATGATATTCAGCATTTTCTTTTAAATCACCATGCTCACGAGCAGTGGCAATATCTTCAATAATTCTAGGGCGAACAACCGTTTTCAGATGTTCTAACTCTTCACGTAATTGCGTCGCACCACGCACCGTCATTGGAACAGGTTTCATATTCACTAACTCAATCAAACAAGAAAAACAGAAAAAAATTGGCTGTCGATGACAGCCAATTTACTTTTATTTATAGATGCAGTGTAACGCGATTTTAAGCTGCGGTGAAGTGATTCACCGCCAAAGTCATCGCGATTACTAATGATTACACAATACGTTTATGCAAATCTTGGAGGGAAGTCACAGTACCACGGTCATCGGCACTATGTGCCAAACAAGTTGCAAAGGCCCCATTTAAAGTGGTGGTATAGTTTATTTTTTGCACCAAAGCAGCCCGCCGCAATTGACGAGAATCTTCAATAGATTGACGCCCTTCAGTGGTATTGATGACATAACTGTACTCACCATTTTTTAAACGGTCCAAAATGTGTGGCCGACCTTCGTGTACCTTATTCACCAAACGAGGATTAATACCCGCTTCGCCAAGCGCCACAGCTGTACCATGAGTAGCATCGAGTTGATAACCCAACTCGACCAGCTTAGCCGCAAGCTCTGCCACACGCTTCTTATCGGAATTACGCACCGACAACAACACACGACCACTCTTCGGTCCGTCATTGCCAATCCCTAGCTCAGCTTTAGCGTAGGCTTCAGCGAAAGTATCACCTACCCCCATCACTTCACCCGTAGAACGCATTTCAGGGCCTAAGATAGGGTCAACACCGTGGAATTTGTTAAACGGCAATACCACTTCTTTAACAGAATAAAAAGGAGGGATCACTTCTCTGGTAATGCCCTGCTCAGCTAAGGATTTACCAGCCATAACCCGAGCAGCCACTTTAGCAATTGGAACCCCGGTTGCCTTAGAAACAAATGGCACGGTACGCGCAGCACGAGGGTTGACTTCGATTAAGTAAATTTCGTCATCTTTCACTGCAAACTGGGTATTCATTAAGCCAATCACACCCAGCTCTAAAGCTAAGGCTTTCACCTGTTCACGCATTCGATCTTGAATTTGTGGGCTTAAGGTATAAGCAGGCAATGAACAGGCAGAATCACCCGAGTGAACTCCCGCTTGCTCAATGTGCTCCATAATGCCGCCAATCACCACATCTTTACCGTCACAAATGGCATCAATATCGATTTCAATGGCATCATTTAGGAAGCTATCAAGCAGTACTGGCGAGTCATTCGATACACTAACCGCTTCTTTGAAGTAGCGACGTAAATCGATTTCGTCATAAACAATTTCCATGGCTCGTCCGCCTAACACATAAGAAGGACGTACCACCAAGGGGTAACCAATACGCCCTGCAGAAATGACGGCTTCTTCAGTCGTAGTTACCGTATCATTTTCAGGTTGTTTAAGCTTCAAACGATCAACGGCTAATTGGAAACGTTCACGATCTTCAGCACGGTCAATCGCATCCGGCGAAGTACCAATAATCGGCACGCCAGCCGCTTCCAGCTCACGTGCGAGCTTCAACGGGGTTTGGCCGCCATATTGTACAATCACGCCTGTCGGCTGTTCAACACGGACAATTTCCAGCACGTCTTCCAAGGTGACTGGCTCAAAGTACAAGCGGTCAGAAGTATCATAATCGGTCGATACCGTTTCTGGGTTACAGTTCACCATAATGGTTTCGTAGCCGTCTTCTCGCATCGCAAGCGCGGCATGAACACAACAGTAGTCGAATTCAATCCCTTGCCCAATACGGTTAGGACCGCCGCCTAAGACCATAATTTTTTTATTATTCGTAGGATTGGCTTCACACTCTTCATCGTAAGTTGAATACATGTAAGCGGTGTCAGTTGCAAACTCTGCCGCGCAAGTATCCACCCGTTTGTAAACCGGCAGCACTGCTAAACGATGGCGAAGCTTACGTATTTCTTTCTCTGAAACACCAGTCAATTTGGCTAAGCGTGCATCGGCAAAACCTTTGCGTTTAAGTTTACGCATCGTCGCCGCATCAAGGCTGGCTACGCCGGCTTTGGCAACTTGATTTTCCAGCAGTATAATGTCTTCAATTTGTACCAAGAACCAACGGTCAATATTGGTCAGGCCAAAGATATCTTCAACGCTCATTCCGGCACGGAATGCGTCTGCGATATACCAGATACGGTCACAGCCTACGTTTTGCAATTCGTGACGAATAGTTTCCATGGCATCAGGCGCATTTAAATCAACAATCGGGTCAAAACCATCCACCCCAACTTCTAGGCCGCGTAGCGCTTTTTGCAGTGACTCTTGTTGGTTACGACCAATCGCCATCACCTCACCCACCGACTTCATCTGGGTGGTTAAGCGGTCGTTAGCACCAGCAAACTTCTCAAAGTTAAAGCGAGGGATTTTAGTGACTACATAGTCAATGGAAGGCTCAAACGACGCTGGTGTCTGACCACCGGTAATATCGTTTTGCAGCTCATCAAGGGTAAAGCCGACGGCTAACTTAGCTGCAATTTTTGCGATGGGGAAACCGGTTGCTTTAGACGCGAGTGCAGATGAGCGCGATACCCGCGGGTTCATCTCAATAATCACCATACGGCCAGTGTTTGGACAAATCCCAAACTGAACGTTAGATCCACCCGTTTCTACGCCAATTTCGCGTAAAACCGCTAACGAGGCATTACGCATCAATTGGTATTCTTTGTCAGAAAGCGTTTGTGCAGGAGCAACCGTGATTGAGTCACCGGTATGTACGCCCATTGGGTCGAAGTTTTCAATAGCACAGACAATGATACAGTTGTCGTTTTTATCACGAACCACTTCCATCTCGTACTCTTTCCAACCAATTAAACTTTCGTCAATCAATAACTCACTGGTTGGAGAAAGGTCTAAGCCTCGAGTACAAATTTCATCGAATTCTTCTTTGTTATAAGCGATACCGCCACCGGTACCCCCCATGGTGAAAGAGGGTCGAATAATACAAGGGAAGCCGACTTCGTCTAAGACCTTGTAAGCCTCTTCCATAGAATGAGCAATACCAGCATTTGGACAAGCTAAACCAATACTTTTCATAGCCTTGTCGAAACGGCTGCGATCTTCTGCTTTATCAATCGCGTCCGCTGTAGCACCAATCATTTCAACATTGTATTTTTCGAGTACGCCTTTGCTCTCAAGCTCTAGCGCACAGTTCAATGCGGTTTGACCACCCATCGTCGGCAGAACTGCATCCGGACGTTCTTTGGCGATAATTCGTTCTACAACTTCCCAATGAATCGGTTCGATGTAGGTGGCATCAGCCATCTCCGGGTCAGTCATAATGGTCGCGGGGTTAGAGTTAACCAAAATGACTCGGTAACCCTCTTCACGCAAGGCCTTACAAGCCTGGGCACCAGAGTAGTCAAACTCACAGGCCTGACCGATAACAATCGGGCCTGCGCCCAATATCAAAATGCTTTTTATATCATTACGTTTTGGCATAAGTTCTGCTGCTCTCTACCTACGCTTGGCCGTTAAGGCGCTGCTCAATTAATTCAATGAAATGGTCAAACAATGGCGCTGCATCATGCGGACCAGGGCTCGCTTCAGGATGACCCTGAAAACTAAACGCAGGCTTATCGGTGCGATGAATCCCCTGTAAGCTTTGGTCAAACAGTGAGAAGTGGGTCATTGTTAGCGTATCTGGCAAGGTTTTTTCGTCAACGGCAAAACCGTGGTTTTGTGCGGTAATCATGACTCGATTCTGCTCAATGTCTTTCACCGGATGGTTCCCACCATGATGACCAAATTTCATCTTCACGGTTTTAGCGCCACTGGCTAAAGCAAGAATTTGATGACCTAAACAGATCCCAAATACGGGGATATCTGTTTCGAGGAAGCGTTGAACCGCCGCAATGGCATAATCACATGGCTCTGGATCACCGGGGCCGTTTGATAAGAAGATGCCATCGGGATTCAGTGCTAAAACCTCTGCTGCAGAAGTTTGCGCTGGCACCACCGTAAGCCGACAACCCCGATCTACTAACATACGTAAGATATTACGCTTCACGCCAAAGTCGTAAGCAACCACATGAAATTTATTATCTTCACTGTCTACCGGTAAGCCATTGACTAAGTCCCAACTGCCTTGCGCCCAGGAATAAGACTCCAAAGTTGTTACTTCTTTAGCCAAATCCATGCCCTTTAGACCCGGGAAAGCTTTCGCGTCCGCTAGAGCTTTTGCTTGGTCCAGATCTTCCCCAGCCACAATACAACCCGCCTGAGCACCTTTCTCTCGTAAAATACGGGTTAACTTACGGGTATCAATGTCAGCGATCCCCACCACATTACGAGACTCTAAATATTCACTCAAACTTTGCTGGCTGCGGAAATTGCTCGCTAACAAAGGTAAATCACGAATCACTAAACCACAGGCATGAATACTCGAAGACTCTTCATCTTCAGGTGTTGTTCCGTAGTTTCCAATATGGGGGTAAGTGAGGGTGACTATTTGGCGAGCGTATGAAGGGTCAGTTAAAATTTCTTGATATCCGGTCATCGAAGTATTAAAAACAACTTCTCCAACGGCACTTCCATTGGCTCCGATTGCAGTACCACGGAACACGGTACCGTCTTCTAATACCAGCAGCGCTGATTTGCTCAAGGCAACCTCCTAACAAAGAATTGTCGATACGACAAAGTTGAACTAAAGCCTAACTTTAGCCCAACACAATAAAAATTTGGCAAATTCCGCGGATTATAGAAGAGATAAGGCAAGAGATCTATTGTTTTTTATACAAACTTATGAAAATAAGTTATTTAGCTGAAAATACGACTTTAATAGCGATAAATACAATTTTCCCACTCCAATTGAAAACTTAAAATGATAAAAACAATAATATAAGAATGCTAATTATCCACATAAATATTCTAACAACTTTTACTAAACAAAAAGCGGATTTTCACCTACAACGTTCTGACACAAGCTTATCAATTCAGTCTTGGGCCTGTACTTCATTCATCAAATAACAATAAATGTAATAACTATGTAAACCAACTGAAATTTATTGCGCATAAAAAAGCCGACCTTAAGGGTCGGCAATTAATCAGTTTAAGAAATTTTGTTATTGGCTCACAGTTAACACTGGTGCATCCGCATTAGCGGTATTAAGTGTGAAAGTATAACTCCCCGCTTCCGTAACCGAGAACTTCATATTGGCACTTGCGCTGCCGCCATCTAAAGTCACTGGTGAGTCTAGAGCGACGCTAGTATCTGCCCCAAAATTAACAGCTGCGGTCCACGCTGCATCTGCAATCTTCATCTCGTAATCTCCAACCGTAAGGTCCAAGGTCAAACGATAAGCATTAGTAGCAGTGTAAGCAAATTTGGCACTTGAATCCTCTGCAGGCGTATCCCAAGTGGTAATGGTTCCGCGCAAGAAAATATCGGAGCTATAAGTTGGAGTTAAGCTTTGCTCAGATTTTGTTACTGAAACAATCGCTTTATCATCCTCACTGTCAGTTTGTACATATTTCGCATCTAAAGTGAACTTATACAGACCGTCTTCGCTTACTGGCAATTTACAGTTTTCCGCATCACCTAAACTAATTGAAGTTTCGGCCTGAGTCGCCCAATCACAGCCAATATTTGGGCTCGACCAAGATGAATCAGCAAACTTAAACTCATAACCATCATTGGCATTCAAACTAACCGTCAACTCATAGATGCCATCCCCTTTAAAGGTCATGGCATAGTCATCGTTATCGGCCCAGTCATTCATACTACCTTTCACATAAACGGTCTGGTTAAATGGCGGTATTGTGGTTAAGTCTTTATTACTGGTATTCACTGGTAAACCGGCACCTTGCGCGCCATCTTGCGGTTGTACAAATACCGCGGTGGTGCGTGCTGGCACAGTAAAGCTTGCGTTAGCGAAACTTGCGCCTTGCACAACATCATCAGCAGAATTTTTCTGAACGGGGTGTAACTCAAAACCGCTAGCACCCGCTATTTCAAAGCTTTGCTCCTCATCTGTAGCATTCAGTACCACAACAATCGCATCATTGTTTGCATCCAAGTCTGAGCCAGCACTCGTGCCATCATCAATCGACATCACGATCAGGCCTTGCACCTGTTCTTTACCAACGTTGCGGAAATCAACCCTCGCTTTAACCGCATCCGCATCTTTCAATCTAAATAGTTCACTCCCTGAGCGTATTTTTAATAACTCAAGGAACTGCTCTTTAGTTAATGCGATATCAGCAGGCTTAACTTGCGTCGTCTGGTCGGCGATAATCTTCTTGATTAAGTCCCAGTTTGCCTCATCTTTATCGGCTCTCGGTAGGCCTACATTCCAGTTATTGCTTTGACCTGAGAAGTCGACTCGGTTAAACCAATCACCCGAATCATAACTATCTCGTTGCATCGACTTAGAACGCAGTAATTCAGATCCCATGTGAATAAATGGGATCCCTTGACCTAACATCACCGTCGATAAACTCACCGTTTGCATCCGGGCACGATCCGCGGGAGAAGTTCCAGTGGTCGCTTTATAGGCATTGTTATCCCAAAGCGTTTGGTTATCGTGCTTAGAAACATAGGAGATATTTTCCGAAGGACTCAGTGTATAACCCGCTTTTGCGCCGTTATAATCGACATCTTCACCGCGCTTGGTATTCCCCTCTGCATCCAACAACACAAATTTCTGTAAGTTGCCAGCCATTCCCAAACGAATTAAGTCTTGATTGTGGAGTGCATCAGCACGGAAGCTATCCGCATCGGAATTGAGATCGTTCAGCGTGTCCGCATTACCAAAGCCTTGAGTTTTACGAATGCCATCACCACTATCAAATGGACTCCCCCCACGTACCGCGTCGCGTAAACGATCGGAGAAGGTACCAATACCAGTGCCGGCCATATTCCATTGGGTTGATTGCTCGAAACGAGCATTATTAGAGACTTCACCGAAGTCCCAACCTTCCCCATAGAAATAAGTATCATCATCCACTTTTCTAACTGCAGCCAAAGAATCAACCATTAAATCTTTCGGCTGATGCCCCATCAAATCAAAACGGAAACCATCAATTTTATACTCTTTAGCCCAAGTCACTAATGAGTCGGTCATGAGTTTACCCATCATCAGATTTTCGGTAGCAGTGTTGTCACAACAGGTTGAGGTTTCCACATCGCCAGTATTAGGATTTCGACGATGATAGTATCCGGGGACAATTTTATCGAGTACCGACTTATCCTCTACTCCCGAAGCATTGGTATGGTTATACACTACGTCCATAACAACCTGCAGTCCCATATCGTGAGTTGCCTTCACCATTTCTCGGAACTCTTTGATCCGAGTCGTGCCTTCTGCATCTGTTGCGTAACTACCTTCAGGCACGGTGTAATGATAAGGGTCATAACCCCAGTTAAAACTATCTAAAGCACGTAAATCTCCCATCAGTGCTTGTGCGTCACCCGTGGTTGGGTCGTAAGAATCTAATAGATCTTCAATAACTTTGCCTTTATCGGCAGTCTCACAAACTTGAGCACTGGGTTTTAAGTCACATAGCTTAGCCACAGTATCGGTGATGTTCACCACCTTATCGGGGTCTTCATCTACTGTTGCAATATCAAAGGCAGGCATAATATGTAAGGTGGTTAATCCAGCTTGTTGCAACTCTTTAAGATGAACTACCGAATCCCGTTCAGCTTCCGTCAAAGCTAAGTACTTACCATTGTATGCCTTGGTACCAAGACTATCACTGGCGCTAAAATCACGCAGATGAGATTCATAGAGTACATGGTCAATATCTTTGGCTAGCTTGGGTACTTCATCACTGTCCCAACCCGTTGGTTTTAAATCCGTAGACTCTAAATCAACCACTTGAGAATAAGCGGAATTAGCCGACAAACTTAAGGAGTAAGGGTCGGTCACCATACGCGTTTCAATGTTACTGGTTGTAGGATGATAAACCGTCACTTCATAGCGATAGTATTTACCAACGACGTCCGATTGCTGAGCCGACCACACGCCGTTTGCAGCTTGAGTCATCACAACAGGCTGACCAAAAGCCTTGAGTTGGTCGTCATACAGATACAGTTTTAGATTTTGCGCCGTAGGTGCCCACACCTTAAAGGTCACACCATCATCGCTCACAATAGCACCGAGCTCTTCCGACAGAGCACCTTTGTCACCCTGTACAAACACAGCGTCAATCACCCCCGCTTTTTGCACTTGAGTGGCTGCGGTCGCTTTCCCTTCGGCATTTTTTGCCACCACCACAATTTGGCTCTTCAAAATAGTTTTAAGCGTTGCATCATCAACGTCAATACTGGCCGCGGCTAAACTCGCTAAATGTGGAAAACGCTTTTTAACTGCATCACTCAAGGTTCCTTCACTCAAAGTAACTGCGGTACCACCGCTAACTTCTTTGGTTTCTGGATCCATTGCGATTTTATTTTCAAGATCATAGCGTAGCTCTAAAGAACTCGCGCTACCAACAGATTCCCAGGCGATGGTTTTTGCATCCACCCAGTGCGCTTTAGCACCATCAATTGCCACCGGGCGTTCGGCAATCGGCGCATAGAAAATCTCGCTACTGCCATGAAAACCGAATAAACCTTGAGACTCACCCAATTTTGTTAATTCTACTTTTGAATTTGCACTTCCAAATGCCTTGTCATCTCCATTATGCAGAATAAAATTCATACACTGATATGGGTCATTAGCATCGGGATCAACTTTTAATACATAATAGGCACCGTAAGTTTCACTAATACCCGTAGCAAGATAAGGTGAAGACCAATCCGTTCCCGCTTCGGCGACACCCATCGCTTCCAAATCAGTACTGGTACAGCCCTCACCATTCCACAAATGCAGCCCCCAACCTGCATAGGCTGATTCATTAACCTTTGCCTGTGCATCATCGCGCTTATAATAGATAACGACTTCATTTTCAGCGGCAGAGTACAGCCCATCAATCACTCCACTATTACCTGAACCACTCGAATCATCACTACTCCCACAACCCATCATTGCTACTGCCGCAATAAATGGCATGGTGAGCTTTGCTAGCTTCGTTATTTTTATGTCCATGTTAACCTTCCTTTCCTCATTGCTAATCCAATCTTCAACAACTCTGTTTAGATTTTTTTGGTTCTCGCCTTCCATTGGACGAGATGACAATAAGGTAGAATTTCAACAAAAAAAGGACTGTGACTTCAGCGTAACTTTATGTAACACAGCGTAAGTCACCTGTATTTTTTATAACCTTTGTGAGGCCGATCAAGCACATAATTCTTGAAAACGGTTTCAAAACATTCTTTGATAACGCTTTCAAATATCATTTTAGTATATTATATCGATAGTTAAATTCAGCTCCAAAAAAAAACGCCGCAAAGCGGCGTTCTAAAATCCAATAAGAAAACCTTAATCGTTTAAATTTAATACATCACGCATATTAAACAATCCCGACGGTTTATCTTGTAACCACACTGCAGCCCTTACAGCGCCATTGGCGAAGGTCATTCGACTAGATGCTTTATGAGTTATTTCAACTCGCTCACCAATATCGGCAAACATCACGGTATGTTCTCCCACTAAATCTCCAGCACGAATGGTTGCAAAACCAATCGTCTCTCGATCACGCTCGCCAGTGATCCCTTCTCGACCGTAAACGGCTACTTTTTTCAGGTCTCTGCCCAAGGTGTCAGCAATCACCTCACCCATTCCTAAAGCCGTTCCCGAAGGCGCATCTACTTTATGTCGATGGTGACCTTCGATGATTTCAATGTCGGTGTAATCTCCCATCACTTGGGCTGCGATTTCCAACAACTTAAAGACTAAGTTCACACCAACACTCATATTCGGCGCAAACATAATGGCAATATCGTCGGCCGCTTCTTCTAGCTGTTGTTTTTGTTCATCGCTAAAACCAGTGGTGCCAATCACCATCTTTTTGTGGTTAGCCCGAGCCCATTCAACATGAGATAAGGTAACGGCTGGGGCGGTAAAATCAATAATCACATCGATGTCATCTTTCACTCGTTCCAAATTCTCGACAATCGCTATATTCAGCTTGCCAAAACCCGCTAAGTCACCCACATCAACCCCAATTAAACTGGAACCGGGTCGTTCTGTTGCGGCCCCCAAGATCGCAGCATCACTATGATTCACAGCCTCCAGTAAATTTTTCCCCATTCGTCCATTGCATCCAACAATCGCTACTCTCACTTGCGACATTTTAACTCTCCTTTTCGAATCAGACTCTGCGACCGCAATTTGGAGTCGACTATAGCAAAGCAGATAAGATAAAACGAGGCTTCGCAATGATTTGAAAACACCTCAGCTAAAGCCACGAAGAGTAATCTTCTCCCCCAAAATCAACAGTAACAGCAAATCTAATACCAATCTGATTCACTATATAATCAACTTATTGCGCAGAATAAATCTGCCGCTAACGAGGCAGTAAGTGCCGTAACTAACGGCCAAAATTACAAGATGCATAACGCAGTGAGCGATGATGTAGTCCAATAAGAATCAACTGATAATGAGTTAGATTGATATAAACAGTGGGTCAAGCAAATACCAAACATCGCAAGATGCCACGCAAGCCATTCCTATTGCGCCGGGATCGCTGGCACAAAAAAACCGGCCATAAAGCCGGTTTATCAACAAAAGGTGCGATTAACCAAGAATGGCTAATAACTCAACTTCAAATACCAAAGCTGCAAAAGGAGGGATGGCTGCGCCAGCACCTTGAGAGCCATAGGCAAGTTCTTGCGGGATATATAGCTTCCACTTATCACCCACTTTCATGCGCTGTAGGGCTTCAGTCCAACCTTTAATAACACCATTCACAGGAAACTCTGCAGGTTGGCCTCGTTTTACCGAGCTGTCGAACACTTCACCAGAAATTAAAGTACCTTCATAATGAACTTGTACTTTACTGCTTGCGCTCGGCGTTTCACCATCACCTTCAACCAAGACTTCATATTGAAGGCCAGTTTCGGTTTTATTGATTTCTGGGCGTTGGCCATTTTCCATTAAGAAATTTTCGCCTTCTGCCATTGCATCTTTATGTTGCTCGGCTTTCTTGGCTTCGATTTCTTTGGTGATTTCTTGGAATGCTGCGGCAATTAAAGCCTCTTCAACTTGCGGCTCCGCACCTTGCATGACGTCACGGATCCCATCTAGCATAGCGTTTACTTCTAAACCATCGAATGCGGCACGCCCAATTTGCTCACCAATTTGTAGGCCGTAGCCATAACTTGCTTGCGCAGCAGCGCCTTGATATTTATCGCTCATTTGCTCTCTTAAATCTACTTGCTAAAAACCACAAAGGTTAACATAAAGTTACTATAAAAACCGCGATTAGCGGACTAATTGCGCCTTTTTTTGAATAAAATGACTACCACAAAAATTAAATTCTCGTCGCTCATCACTAAATTCAAAACCGAGGTGTTGGTAAAACCCTTGCGCATGGTGGTTGTCTTCCATCACCCAACAATATAGTGCTTTAGAATTTACTTCATGGCAGGCATGCTCGAACAACAGCCTTCCCCACCCCTGACCAATCGCATCGGGGTCCAGATACAGTGCCGCAAGTTCGAGCTCCTGATCCACTTGCTCTAACATCAACAAACCTGAAACAAGCGGGGTATTCACTGTCCATGTACTACAATCTGTTGAGGCTATACGCTGCATCCACAACCGTTGATGTAATGAGACCGGTAAAGCCTGCAACATATTTTCTATCAACTGATGGTCATAAACGTGTTGCCAACTTCGCCGCTGCACCAAACAAATAGCGGCAGCATCGGCAGCCTGTGCTAACTGGATTTTCATTCGTTCAGCTAGGCTTAGCAGGCCGAACGCACTGCGGATTTTTCCCTTGCGCAAGAGCTTGCTTAGTCAATTGTTCCGCCCGCGGGAGCCGAGTTTCTAAATCACCAATTCGGGTCGTATTTGAGGGATGAGTAGAAAGAAATTCAGGAACCGAAGCTCCGCCAGCTTTCGCCATGTTCTGCCACAAAGTCACGCTAGCCTTTGGGTCAAAACCAGCGCTCGCCATTAAATCTAAACCCATCAAATCGGCTTCGCTCTCTTGAGTTCGGCCATAGGGCAACATCACCCCATATTGTACGCCTAAGCCAAGAGCCGCCATCGCCAAGCCTTTATTATCGATGCTGTCACTCACCCCAATAGCCACCGCAGCAACCGCTGTTCCAACACCAACAATTTGTCCGCGAGATAAGCGCTCATTACTATGTTCAGCTAAAACGTGAGAAATTTCATGGCCGATCACTGTCGCCAATTGATCCGGTGTTTCAGCAAGCTCAATTAAGCCCGTGTAAACACCAATGTGCCCTCCTGGTAAAGCGAAAGCGTTCACTTGTTCTGAATCGAAGACCACAACTTCCCATTGTTGTTGACCATAGTCACCTGGGATCTCTGCGGTCACGGCATTCGCCACGCAACTCACATAGGCATTGGTCGCCGGATCGTGAAAGATTTTCTCTTGTTTTTTGATCTCATCAAAAGATTGGGCTCCCAATGAACTCATTTCCGAGTCATCATAAAGTAATACCCGCTTTCGCCCTGTTGGCGAGGAAGAGCAGCTAAGTAAAACTAACAATGAGCTGGTTAACAGCCCCAATTTAAGCGATTTATTCATGAAATAATTCCATATTTGACAGTGCAGCAAGCCACCCAGATATCAATATCCTCAGTCTAGTCCACCATTTGAGCCAACGATAAGACCAAGCCACTAAAGCCATTGCTCTGGTCACGAACAAAAGGGGGGACTCTGCCATTAACCACAAGTCGTGTCCTCGACTCGCTATAATAAGTATTCTCTAGTCGCCGCCCTCGCCACACAAAGCACCCTTTGCCAAAATCATAACATAGACCAATATCGCCTGAGTATTCGATTTAAGAATTCCGAGCCCTAAAATGAAGACATAAAAAAAGCGGCTATCGCCGCTTATTCATCTATAACTCGTTAGCTAGTGAGGTCATCAAAGAACTTTTTTACCCCATCAAAAAAGCCTTCAGCCTTAGGCTTATGTTTACTGCTGGCAGAGCCTCCACAGCTATCTTCAAGATCTCGAAGCAATTGTTTTTGAGTCTCATTAAGCTTCACTGGCGTCTCAACTATCACCTTACAGATCAAGTCTCCAATTGGACCACCACGAACCGACTTCACACCTTTACCACGCATTCTGAACATCCGTCCGCTTTGCGTTTCGTTCGGCACTTTTAAGCTCACGCGACCGTCTAAAGTTGGAACCTCTATTTCTCCACCGAGAGCTGCTAGGGTAAAGCTAATAGGAACTTCACAATAGAGGTTATTTTGCTCACGTTGGAAAATAGGGTGTTCTTTCACATGAACTTGAACATACAAGTCACCCGCTGGGGCACCATTTTCGCCCGCTTCACCTTCACCGGATAAACGAACTCGGTCACCTGTATCAACGCCTGCAGGAATACTAACCGACAAAGTTTTAGAGCGCTCATAACGACCTTCGCCATGACACTTATGGCATGGGTCAGAAATAATCGAACCTTTACCTTTACAGGTTGGACAGGCTTGTTGCACCGCAAAAAAACCTTGGCGCATTTGCACCTGGCCCTGACCATGACAAGTACCACAGGTTTTTGGCTGAGAACCTTTCTTCGCACCACTCCCGTTACACTGTTCACAGTGAACTAAGGTTGGCACCTTAATCTCTTTCTTAATACCTTTAACGGCTTGTTCTAAACTTAACTCTAAGTTGTAACGTAAATCTGAGCCACGTTGCGGTTGACGACGTCCACCACCGGCCCGACCGCCACCAAAGATATCACCAAAGATATCACCAAATGCGTCGCCAAAATCACCTTGTCCGCCGCCAAAGCCACCTGCACCACGGTTTGGATCAACCCCTGCATGACCATAATGATCATAGGCCTCTTTTTTATTGGCATTGCTAAGCACTTCGTAGGCTTCTTTCACTTCTTTAAATTTTTCTTCAGAAGCTTTATCCCCCTTAGTGCGGTCAGGGTGGAATTTCATCGCCAAACGTTTGTAGGCTTTTTTAATGTCTCGTTCAGTGGCATCTTTGCCTAGACCAAGAACTTCGTAATAATCGCGTTTTGACATAGTTGGTGTTCTACTTTCTGGCTACCGCAAGTATTGGCTGTGATAGATGATAGAGATACGGGCGTTGCTCGCACAACGCCCGTTATTGTGTTCATTTGAATCAGACTTAAGAATTACTTCTTATCGTCTTTTACTTCTTCAAATTCGGCGTCCACAACATCATCTTGAGTCTCGGCAGTTGGTTCAGCATCTGCAGCACCCGCATTCGCTTGTGCTTGTTGCTGAGCAACTTCCATTAGTTTTTGAGAGGCTTCGATCAGCGCTTGAGTCTTCGCTTCGATTTCGGCTTTATCTTCACCTTTACGCGCGGTCTCTAACTCTTCGATAGCTGCTTCGATCTTCTCTTTATCATCAGCAGGAAGCGCTTCGCCCGCTTCTTCTACTTGTTTACGAGTACCGTGAACTAAAGCATCAGCTTGGTTACGAGCCTGTACTAACTCTTCGAATTTTTTATCTTCTTCAGCGTTAGCTTCTGCATCATTCACCATTTTACTGATTTCATCATCAGATAAGCCAGAAGAGGCTTGAATGGTGATTTTTTGCTCTTTGCCCGTATCTTTATCTTTCGCTGATACGTGTAAGATACCATCGGCATCCAAATCAAAAGTCACTTCAATTTGTGGTACACCACGTTGTGCAGGGCGAATACCTTCTAAGTTGAATTGGCCTAGAGATTTGTTATCTGCGGCGCGCTTACGCTCACCTTGAATCACGTGTACAGTTACTGCGCTTTGATTATCATCTGCAGTTGAGAATACCTGTGACCCTTTGGTTGGGATGGTGGTGTTTTTCTCAACAACACGCGTCATTACGCCACCCATGGTTTCAATCCCTAAAGATAGAGGCGTCACGTCAAGTAGCAATACGTCGGTTTTATCACCAGACAATACCGCACCTTGAATCGCTGCACCCATCGCTACCGCTTCATCAGGGTTAACGTCTTTACGAGGTTCTTGACCAAAGAACTCAGTAACCGCTTTTTGTACCATTGGCATGCGAGTTTGACCGCCAACCAAGATAACATCGTTAATATCGCCAACTGAAAGATCCGCATCTTTCAAAGCAATTCGTAGTGGCTCTAGTGAACGTTGTACTAATTCTTCAACCAAAGATTCTAACTTAGAGCGAGTCACTTTGATATTCAGGTGTTTAGGACCCGAAGCGTCAGCAGTGATGTATGGTAAGTTAACATCAGTTTGTTGTGCTGAAGACAATTCACATTTAGCTTTCTCTGCCGCTTCTTTTAAGCGTTGCATCGCTAGTGGGTCTTGCTTCAAGTCAAAACCTTGATCTTTCTTAAACTCATCAACTAAGTAGTTGATCAAACGGTTATCAAAATCTTCACCCCCAAGGTGAGTATCACCATTGGTCGCTAATACTTCGAAGGTTTTTTCGCCATCTACTTCATCAATTTCGATGATAGAGATATCGAAAGTACCACCACCTAAATCGTATACCGCAACAACATTGTCGCCTTTAGAGTTATTCACACCGTAAGCAAATGCCGCTGCCGTTGGTTCGTTAATAATACGTTTAACGTCTAGACCAGCGATTCGGCCAGCATCTTTAGTCGCTTGGCGCTGTGAATCGTTGAAGTATGCAGGAACCGTAATCACGGCTTCAGTAACTGCTTCACCAAGGTAATCTTCGGCAGTTTTTTTCATTTTTTTCAAAACTTCTGCAGAAATTTGTGGCGGCGCTTTTTTGTCACCTTTAGCCTCTACCCATGCATCACCATTGTCTGCTTCAGTAATTGCAAAAGGCATAATTTTGATATCACGTTGTACTTCTTCATCAGTAAAACGACGACCAATTAAGCGTTTAATCGCAAATAAAGTATTTTTAGGGTTAGTGACTGCCTGACGTTTCGCTGGCTGACCAACAAGAGTCTCGCCATCTTCGGTATAAGCAATGATCGACGGCGTAGTACGATCGCCTTCGGCATTTTCAATAACTTTAGGGGTATCGCCATCTAAAATTGCAACACAAGAGTTAGTGGTTCCCAAATCGATACCAATAATTCGACCCATGGTGGTGTTCTCCAAATTCTGTTTATTACTAATATTCTTTGTTGGATCATAAGTTGGGGGCGTCATTTTTCTTTTCAAGGGAAAAATCAAAAAAAATAAGCAAAATTTACTATCTCGTTATTTTCTTTCAGCGCACTTCCACTCACCAACAAACATCATTGGCAGTTAAATAAACCAATCAACCTATAGGATTAAGCAGCTAAAATGGATTTTCTTATAACCTGTGGTACTATGCGCCAAACTTAAAGCTATATACAGGCCAAAATCCTGCATAAAAATAGAGAAAAGAAATGATGAATACCTCTAAATTAAGTCTGACTCATAAGATATTAATTGGGATGATTACCGGCATCGCGCTTGGTGTGTTCTTGCAAACTTTTTTTGCTGAATCGACCTTTGTAAAAAGCTATATCGTGGATGGGATCCTCAACATTACGGGCTCTATATTTGTTGCCAGCTTAAAAATGTTAGTGGTTCCCTTGGTCTTTGTCTCGTTGGTGTGTGGTGTTGCCTCCATGAAAGACACCGCGCGTCTTGGACGATTAGGTGGCAAAACGGTGCTGCTTTATTTAGCCACTACCGCCATCGCCATTTCTTTAGCGATGGGCGTGGCTCTATTAGTACGCCCTGGTTCAGGTCTAGAAATGGTAAGCGATGCCGCTTTTCATGCCAAACAAGCGCCGAGCCTAAGCCAGGTGATCATCGACATGTTTCCGAATAATCCAATTGCCTCTATGGCAAAGGGCAACATGTTGCAAATCATTGTGTTTGCATTGTTATTTGGGGTCGCTATCGCGATTTCCGGCGAATCCGGTAAGCGTATTGCGAGCCATTTTGAAGATTTAAATGTCGTGATTATGAAATTAGTCACGATCCTGATGAACTTAGCGCCCTATGGCGTATTTGCCCTACTAGCCAAATTGTTCTTCGAGATAGGCTTTAGCGCAATTGCTAGCCTCATGAGTTACTTTATGGTGGTATTAGTTGTGCTGCTGCTTCACTCATTGGTGATCTATCCAGTACTCCTTAAAGTGCTAACCGGTTTAAATCCGTTTTTGTTTATCAAAAAAATGCGGGAAGCCATTGTATTTGCGTTTAGTACCGCATCTTCAAATGCGACTATTCCAGTCACCATGGAAACCGCAACCCATAAGTTGGGCGTACGTAACTCAACCGCTTCCTTCACCATTCCTTTAGGTGCAACGATTAACATGGATGGCACCTCTATTATGCAGGGCGTGGCAACCATCTTTATTGCAACAGTTTACAGTATCGATTTAAGTGCTGGTGATTTCATGCTGGTGATTGTGACCGCAACCTTAGCTTCGGTAGGTACTGCAGGAGTCCCCGGCGTCGGCCTGATTACTCTCGCCATGGTGTTACAGCAAGTAGGACTGCCGGTAGAAGGGATCGCCTTAATCATTGGCGTTGACCGCTTATTAGACATGGTTAGAACCGCAGTGAATATTACCGGAGATAGCATGGTGACCGTTGCAGTTGCTAAGTCTGAGGGGGACTTAAACTTAGAGACCTACAACAACCCTCTCGCGGGTTTATCAGAAGAAGAGGTGCGCCTGCCTCACGAATTAGCAAATGATATGCCGCGCGACATAGAAAAAGCCTAAAGCCGAACCAATAAAAAATGCGGTCCAATGACCGCATTTTTTATGCCGCAAAACTTAGCTTTGCTCCAAGCCACTTTGAGTGATATTTAAATTATTTAAAATGCCATTTTGAATCGAATAAATACAGCCGTGTACCGCCAAGAGTTGGCCCTTCTCCCAAGCATTTTGCACGATGGTGGTTTGGCAAACATTCTTTACTTGCTCAATCACGTTTAGTTCACATAGTCGATCGCCACGTTTGGTTTTATCTTCAATTGCATCCAATTCTGCTTGGTGAAAACGGTAAACATCTTTGATGTGACGTAACCAATTATCGATCATGCCTTTCTGTTCATCTTCCATCGAAGCCAATACGCCACCACAACCATAATGGCCGGTGACAATAATATGCTTCACCTTCAATACATCAACCGCATATTGAATCACCGAGAGACAGTTTAAATCGGTGTGCACAACCACGTTGGCAATATTACGATGAACAAAAACTTCCCCTGGCGGTAATCGCGCTAACTGATTGGCCGGAACCCGACTATCGCTGCAGCCAATCCATAAAAATTCAGGTGATTGTTGTTCGGATAGGTCAGTAAAAAAGGAGGGGTTCTGCTCTTTTATATCTTTTGCCCAACTACGATTATTGTTTATTAGCAGATCTAAACTATTCATTAACACCTCAATTACACTTACCTCGTTAATATTGGCCATTATATTGCCCGATGCAGCAGTTCACCGCTACTGTTTAAGTACAATTAAAAAGGAAACTCAGTTTGACTGGTGCCACTTTGTTGTTTTGCCTGCTCAGCAAGTAATTGACGTTGTTTTCGAATATAACGCTGCCGACGTTGCTTACTTAACCGCAAAATATTTTGTTGCTGGGAACTATCCAAAGTTTGCCAAGCAAATCGCTCTTGACGACTACGAAAGCACCCCAAACACAAACCACGACTATTGGTCTGGCAAATACCACGACAAGGATTGGGGATATCAAAAATCTCAAGCTGTTCCATCTAGCGAAGCCCTACGCCTACGACCAACAATACGAACAATTTCTATTTAGTTATTAACCATGGCATAGCTTACCCGATCAGGTCAAAAAAACATCGTAAATGCGGCTCAAGATAAGTCGTGGCAGCAGGTCATATCAATTTGATTAATGATATGCTCAACTTATTGCGCAGAATAAATCTATCGATAATCAGCCATAAAGTGCAGTAAGCAGTGGCTACAATTACAAGATGCATCATGCTGTTAGCGCTGATTTAGGCCAGCAAGAATCAACGGATAATGAGTCAGATTGGTACAAAATCAAGATAACTTTCTGACCAAATAAGGCCCACAAAAAAGGGACCATACTCGGTCCCTTTCATCAATCATCAACAAATCCAGCTTAGGCGTTGGTATCGACCGATGCAGCTTTGGAGATCATCACCATCGCGGGACGTAACAAGCGACCATTTAGCTCATAGCCTTTTTGCAATACCGCAACCACAGTATTAGGTGCGACACCTTCAACCTCTTGCATGCCCATTGCCTGATGTTTCGCAGGATCAAAGGTATGATCCTGTGGAGAAATCACTTCGATTCCGAATTTCTTCACTGCATCCAATAAAGCTTTCAGGGTTAATTCAACCCCCTCAATCATTGCAGCAAGCGCATCATCCTCATGATTGGCATGTTGCAAGGCCATCTCCATATTATCGATAACTGGCAGTAATTCATTGGCAAACTTTTCCAAAGCAAATTTACGCGCCTTATCAACTTCCTGAGCGGAACGACGACGAATATTATCCACTTCGGCTTTGGCTCGCACAACGCTGTCTTTTTGATCGGCAACGGTCTGCTCTGCTGTCGCTAAACGCTCCAATAACTCTGCAATACTAATTTCTTCAGCCGCCGACTCATTTTCTTCTGCGCTTTCTGGCTCGACAAGTTCTGCCTCAACGGCATCAACGACTTGTTCGTTGTCATTTTCTAGCGGCACGTCTTCAGTCTGTGGTTTGTTTTGCTCACTGCTCATGCAGGGTCTCCGTAATTCTTCACAAATAACACTAATCTGATGCATATTATGGGGATCAAAGCCGTTGTTTCAAGTGATAGTCACGATAAAACTAGCTGAGTTTGATTTACCCGCGTTATAATCGTCAGTAACACAACGTTAAATCAACAAGTTATGACTCAATCTTTCAACACTATTGGTTTGATCGGAAAACCTCACCACGAGGGAGCCAATAACACCCTAACTGCACTCTATCAGTGGTTAAAAAAGCAATCTTTTACAGTACTGGTAGAAGAAATTACCGGTGCCCAACTGGCAATTAGTGACTTACCTTTAGTCAGTATTACCAATTTGGGAGAACAGGCCGACCTAGCCATCGTGGTAGGCGGCGACGGCAATATGTTAGGCGCAGCTCGAGTATTGGCCGACTACGACATTGCGGTGATTGGCGTGAATCGTGGCAACCTTGGTTTTCTAACCGATTTAGATCCAGATAACTTCGAACAACCCTTACAACAGGTACTGAATGGTCAATTTGTTACCGAGAAACGTTTCCTATTAGAAGCACAAGTGCTTAGACATAACACGGTAAAAAGCAGTAATAGCGCGGTCAATGAAGTGGTATTACACCTCGACAAAGTTGCCACCATGCTTGAGTTTGAAGTTTACATCGACCAACACTTTATCTTAAGTCAACGTGCTGACGGAATTATTGTTACCACTCCCACTGGATCAACCGCCTATTCACTCTCCGCTGGCGGACCAATTTTAACCCCAAATTTAGATGCCATTGCTTTAGTTCCGATGTTTCCTCACACCTTAAGTTCACGCCCCATCGTGGTGAACAGTGAAAGTGAAGTAAAATTAAAATTGTCACATGACAACAGTGAACACATGCATATCAGCTGTGACAGCCATATCTCTTTGCCAGTGTTGCCAGGCGATGAAGTCATTATTCGCAAACAAGCTAATCCGCTGCGCTTAGTTCACCCAACCAACTACGACTATTTTAAGATTTTGCAAACTAAATTGGGCTGGGGAAGCCGACTTTTCTAATAACAACAGCAGCAGCTACAAAGGATTTGAGAATTTGACAAATACCGCCACGCCAATTGTTAAGAATCGCCAACAAGTGGTTGAGATCATGCGCCACCTCAAGTTTAGCGACATTTTAGACGTACAGTTTGTCAAACAAGGGAATGTGCGTATCAAGTGTAAATTGCTTGGTCTCGATGATACTAACTTTCTAATGTTTGCCATTCCTCGCTATGCGCAACAGGGTCACAATGATGTACTCGTCGAAGGCATGGACTGCATTGTACGCTCCATTATAGAAGGAGAAGCGGGCCAATGTATTGCCTTTCGCAGTGTAATTACCGACATCATCAAATCCCCCAAGCACCTAATTTTTGTAAAATACCCCAACGAAATAGAACATTTCAGCCTACGTAAGCAACAGCGGGTAGCGATTCGCCTCCCAGCCACAATTAGCCACCGCTCCTCGGTGAGCGACCAACAAGTAGAACATGATTTAAATTTTGAAGGGATTATTTTGGATCTGTCCGCTGGAGGCTGCCGCTTCAAACTGGAATGGCCAGAAAGTTACGGTCCATTTTTATTAGAAAACATCTTTGTTTATATCCGCTTCCCCACTCAAATGGACAATAATGTGGTGATCGAAGGGAGCGTAAAAAGCCAAAGCCGAGATGGTTTAAATCATCTCGCCGTTGGCATCAAGTTCGAAGGGAAAGTCGCGCTAGATAACATTTTCAAGCATCTAGCGCTCGACATATAAAGGCAAAGCAAGGCTTTATCCTTAAGTGCTAATGGTAATAAAACTATCGCAATAAAACTAAGCGACTTCGGCCTTCTGCGGATGATCAAACAACCGAATTACAATTAAGCTAACCAAGGCCACCAATAAAAAACCAAGTACAATCGGGTAACAGGTAAAATTAAAGCTAAAACCGATTAAACTGCCGATTGGGATCCCCACCAGAGTTGATATAAAAGCAACAAAAGCTGAGCCCATCCCCGCGATAGCCCCTAAAGGCTCCATCGCCAAAGAATTCAAATTACCAAATAAAATACCAATACAAAAGAATGCCGGCATCATATAAACCATCAATAAAAAGAGCGACGGGACGCCATTGGTACTGATGAGTACGCCAACAAACAAAACACTTAAACTCAGTAGGCACCACAACGCAATGTGGATCATTTTACGCATCCCAATACGGATCACCCAACGACCATTCACCAGCGATGCGACCCCAATCGAGCCAGCGGCCAACGCAAACAGTAAAGCAAAATTACTACCCTGATGGTAGAGTTGAATAAATAGCAGTGGCGCACTGTTCAAGTACCCCATAAATGCCCCAAATATCAAGCCAGAGACAAAGGTATAGGCCAAAGCAGCTCGCTCATTCATCAGTACTTTTAAACTATCCACAAAACTATTAAGCGTCAGCGGTCGACGCTTTTCTGGCACTAAAGTTTCTTCTTGAAAAAAGCCGAACCATAGAGCCGTCACAACCGCCATCAGTAGCAAGACGCCAAAAATCCAACGCCAATGAGCAATGCTCATCACTAACTGACCAAGTGCCGGCGCAATAATAGGAACCACAATAAATACCGAAAATATCACCGACATCACGCGCGCCATCGCCGCGCCTTTAAGCTGATCCCTCACCAAAGCCATGGTGATCACCCTTGGTGCCGCAGCCCCCATGCCTTGTAGCACCCGTCCAGCGATGAACCAAACAAATGAATCGGCCACAATGCACAAAATACTCCCCAAGATAAACAAACCAAAGCCTAAATAAATAGGGCGCTTACGGCCCACCGCATCCGACCAAGGGCCATAAATTAATTGGCCAATAGACAAGCCAACAAATAACCCGGTAATGGTCCACTGCACTTGAGTTGCAGGGCTGAGATTGAAGTCTTCGGCAATTGTCACTAAGGCTGGCAACATGGCATCGACAGCCAAGGCAACCAACGACATCATTAATGCCAACAGAACAATAAACCCTTTTGAGTGTGCCGGAGTCGTGCCCACAATAGCCCCTTTAAAAATGTGATCCAACTCAACTTATAACATGAGCTGAACAACAATTGCGATAAGCAATAACAATAATCCGCTTAGTTGCGCGAAAAATAAGCCAATCAAGCGACTCTTAGCTGTGCATGAAAAGCTCAGCCTGAACGCTGACAATTAAGCCAACAGCTAACGAGTAAACTCAACAGCAAAGCCTCAAGCAAAAGCAAAGCCTCGGCAGAGCAATCATCAAAATAAACCCGTTAAAACCCAAGGCGAGAAATAGTCCAGACTCTGTGTATTATAGTTCAGCCTGAGTACTAATCTTCAGACTTGCCATGACTCAATAACATCGAGAGCAAAGCCACTACCGCTGAGCTAAGCATCAGTAACAACGACACTGCATTCAGTACCGGTGTTGAGCCTTCTCTTAAACGGTCGTACATCGCAATGGTCAGTGGCGCATCCGATCCCACTAACATCAAAGTGGTATTAAAGTTTTCAAATGACATCAAAAAACTAACCACTGCGGCACCCACTAATGCTGGGCTTAAAAAAGGCAGTACCACAGTAAAAAAAGCAACCCAACGACTGGCGCCCAAATTGAGTGCAGCTTCCTCAAAACTAAAATCAAACTTACGTAAACGCGCCAAAATAATCAGCGTTGAAATCGTCGTAATAAAAGCCACCTGGCCAATAACCACTAAACTAAATCCCGGTCGCAACCACTCCCATTCCCATAAAAAATACTCTTCCAAACCATTGGCCAGCCGGCTACTGGCCACCAATATTGCAACCCCCAAAATGACTCCAGGGATGACCAAGGGCAATAACAAACCAATATATAACCAGTTTTTACCCGGAAAATCGAAACGTACAAATAGCCAAGCATTGGCCGTAGATAGCAATAACGAAAAAACCGTAACCAAACAGGCGATCATGGCGCTTACGCCAATACTAGACAGCAAAGGCTGATCGTAAAATATCCCCAGTTTGGGTTGCTGCTGACCGATAAACCAATCGAGGGTGAATCCCTGCCAAGGCAAAGACGCATACAAGCTATCGTTAAAAGCAAATAAACCAACAATGCTCAAAGGCAAAGCCAAAAAAACCAAAAATCCAACCATATAGAAACGGTAAACCGTGTTGGCTGGCCCGCGTAACTGATGCAACATACTAAAGTCCTTTAACGCCCCAGCGTCTTACTGAATGATTGGCCACTCAGTTTCAGCCCCAAGGCGACCACCGCAGAAGAAACCACCAATAACACCACCCCAAAAGCAGCCCCTAACTCCCAGTTAAAACGAGTAATAAACTGGGTGAAAATTTGCTCGGTAAACCATAGGCTATCTTTTCCGCCCAATAAGCGCGGCGTTAAGTAATTCCCTAAACACAGCATAAACACCATAATGCATCCAGAGACGATGCCAGGCATGGCATAAGGGATCACAATCGATTGAGTCACGTTCCAGCCGTTCCCACCTAAATCATAACCGGCTTCAATCAAGCTTTGATCTAAGCCTTCCAGCGTACTCACCAAAGGCACCACCATAAACAGCATGGAGGTATAAACCAAACCAATCAACATGCTCACATCATTGTATAAAAACTCGATTGGCTGCTCGGTTAAACCCAGAGCCATTAAGCCTTGGCTAATCACTCCAGATTCGCGCAACAGGATCATCCAGCCATAAGTTCGCACTAACTCACTCACCCAAAATGGCAATAAACAACTCAGCAATAACAAGCGCTTGCTACGTCCCTTAGCCACTTTTGCGATAAAAAATGCAACTGGAAAACTAATCACTAAGGTAATAAAGGTGGCCAATAACGACATCCACACGGTGCGTAACAAGGTGTGCCAATACAAGGGTTCAGAAAAGAACTGCTGATACTGATAAAGGCCAACACTGTCACCCACACTATAATCACGCTTGATTAAAGATAGCTCTAACATTTGCAAATGTGGCAATACAATCAACAGCACAAACCACAGCAGAAAAGGCAAGATTAATAAATAAAAGCCCAGAGTTTTAGCTTTCACCGTTCACCTCTTTCGTGATACAGCGCGCTTGAGATGCATTCCAATAAATACGTAATGGGCTACCGACCACAATATTTTGCAAAGCAAAGTCAGCGCCAGGAGAAACCCGATAAAGCTCATCATGATGCTGGTCTCTCACCATTAAGGTCGAGCTGGCGCCATCAAACAGACACTCCTCAACCTTCACATCAAACTGATTATCCGCTTTCACATCTTCACCCACCTTGGCGATACCAATCGCCTCTGGCCGAACAAATACATTTACGGTGGTTTGCGGACGCTGCTGCACATCGGTTTCAACGATCAAGTGTCGCCCTCGGGCGGTCTTCAATAGCGCCACCGCTTGCCGTTGCTCGACCACCACCGCCGATAGTTGATTGGTTTGTCCAACAAACTTAGCCACAAAGGCTGACTGCGGTTGATAATAAAGTTGCTGCGGACTTGCCACCTGCTCGAAGCGGCCACGGTTCATCACCGCTACTTTATCCGACATCACCAAGGCTTCAGACTGATCATGCGTAATGTAAATAAAGGTGGTACCAAACTCACGTTGTAAGTGTTTAAGCTCAACCTTCATCTTCTCTCTAAGTTTTAGATCTAAAGCACCTAGCGGCTCATCAAGTAATAATAAACGCGGCTCTAAGACCAGACTACGGGCGATCGCAATCCGTTGTTTTTGGCCACCCGACAACTGGGCAATTTGCTTCTGTTGGCTACCGTCTAAACCCACTCGGCTGAGTACATCTTTAATTTTTTCGCTTCGCTCAGCCGCTTTCACACCACGACGCTTTAAACCATAAGCGATATTCTCAGCCACATTCATGTTGGGAAATAAGGCCAAGTGCTGAAACACCATATTCACCGGACGCTTATTGGGCGCCAGCTCATTGACTCGCTTTTGATGGATACGGATCTCGCCCTCACTGGGGAATTCAAAACCAGCGAGCATCCTTAGCAAGGTGGTTTTACCACAGCCCGAAGGCCCTAAAATAGAAAAGAAAGACCCAGCTTCAACATTAAAATTTAAACCGTCTACTGCGGTAAAATCAGAAAAGTGTTTAGAGAGGTGTTCACATTCAAGATCAAATTTAGCGTTTCCCGCCATAGTACAAGTACATCCAAAGGTAAAAAAAGAAGGGCCTTACGGCCCATTGATAAGTGCTTATTGTGCCGCTTGCACGCGATCCAGCACCTTGCCTTCCATGGCTTCTAAGCCAGCAGGTACTGCGGGATACCATTTAATATTATCAATATCATCGCTACTAAAACTGGCATTAAACTGTGCTTTAGCCACTTCGTTCACATAGGCATCGGAGCCTTTCGAGGCGGTGAAGTTACCCGCAGACTCGGTAATTTTTGCTGCGATTTCTGGACGCATCACAAAATTGATCCATTGATAAGCGGCATCGACGGCTTTTGACTTGCGTGGAATCGCAAAAGTATCAATCCAACCTAGCGCACCAGACTTTGGTGCAACAAACTGAATATTGGCTTGATCTCGGTTTAACTTCCAACCGCCTGCATCCCAAGCCATCGCGGCAACCACTTCGTTGGCACGCATCAGGTTCATCAACTCATCACCACCAGACCAGTAAGTTTTCACGATGGGCTTACATTCCACAAGCTTCGCTTCAACCTTATCCAAGATCTGTTGGTATTTGGCAGGATCGGCGTAAGCCGCAAAAGGATCTTCGCCAAGAGCAAAAGCAAAAGCAATTAAAGTAGGACGTTTCAAACGATAAGAAATTTTGCCCTGATACTTGCTTTGACATAAATCGGTATAGTCAGCTACATCTTTGGCCATATTACCGTTCACCACCAAACCGCTGGTTCCCCAAACATGCGGAACACCAAATACTTTATCGCCCACGGCAGTATTTTTCTTGGTCGCATCGAGCATTGAACTAATAATTTGTTTCTGGTCAATTCGGGCTAAATCGATGGGCTGATAAATACCAAACTGTAGTTGCACACCAGTGATACGGTCTTGACTAGGTTGCGCCAAATCGAAACCAGAGCCGCCTGTTGCGCGTAACTTAGAAATCATATCTTCGTTGTTTGATTTGGTGACTTTTACTTCAATACCAGTTTCTTTTTGAAACAAATCGATCACCTCTTGAGGCGCATAACCGCCCCAAGTTAGTAAACGAAGTGTTTCGGCACTGGCTTGCACACTTGCCATGGCTCCCATACCAAGTAACAAGCTGCTTATTGCAAAACGTTTATTCAACATAATATCTTCCATGTATTTCTAAGGTTAATTGGGCTGCCGACTAATACAGCAGCGATACAACAACTATTTGATAAACATGCACTACTTTTATGACACAAATGTGAAGCTGCAAGCAACTAAAAAATGAATAAAAATCAAGCTAAAGCCAGCCTGGCCGCCTTAAAACAAGCGCTTACCTGACAAAACAACGGCCAAAAAAACCACCCATTGTGACAAAAATATGAATTCTAGATAACAGAATAACCAATGACCAGAAGTTAACGAGCAGTGAATTGTGCTACTTATATCGGCAATAGGCAGCTAACAATGCTACCTGCATACAATACCTCCAGTAACCACCAAATCATCGGCCATTTGCTACTTTATATAATTAAATCAATTAAATGAGTGACCGAGTTCCAGAGTAATCCTCTCTCTTATGGGCGGCGACATAAGCGTATAAAAATATCCCTTGCCCCATCCTTAGCACCAGTAAACCAGCTTTTTACGATTTGCACTTGCATGCACAAAAATACCGCTATATATTTATACAGCAACTGTATGGATAAACAGGTATAGGAATGCTCACTCAACTCAGCGTACAAAACTTTGCAATTGTTCGGTTCTTAGAGCTCGATTTAAGCCGAGGCATGACCACCATCACTGGTGAAACTGGCGCAGGTAAATCAATTGCAATCGATGCCTTAGGCTTGTGTTTAGGTAACCGAGCGGAAGCGAGCATGGTGCGCCAGGGTGCCAGTAAGGCAGAAGTCAGTGCGCAATTTGAGATCAGCCAGAACCAAGCCGCGCGGCTATGGCTGCAGCAAAATGAGCTGCGAAGCGACGATGATTGCATATTACGCCGAGTAGTCACCAAAGAAGGTCGCTCTAAAGCCTATATCAATGGTACTGCGGTCCCCTTGGCACAACTCAAACAACTAGGGCAATACCTCGTTAGCATTCATGGGCAACATGCGCATCAGCTATTGCTTAAACCCAGCCAACAACTGGCGATTGTCGATCAGTATGCCGCTCATCCGCAATTGCTGAGTGAAGTGAAACAAGCTTACCAGCATTGGAAAGGCCTCTGTAACGAGCAAGAACTTGCCCAACAGCAACAAAAAGAACTGCTGGCCCAACAACAACTGCTTGAATATCAGGTTAAAGAATTAGACGAGTTTTCTCTGGCAGAAGGGGAATACCAAACCATAGAACAACAACATCAGCGTCTTTCTCACAGCACCGAGCTGCAACAAAGTAGTTTTCAGCTTAGCCAGCTGCTAGCCTTAGATGAGCAAGTTAATGTACTAGACATGCTAGGCCAAGCCTGTAGAACTACCAGCCAGCTTCTCGCGCTCGATCCCAAACTCGAAAACATCAACAATCTGTTACACGATGCACAGATTCAGATTGAAGAAGCCGGCCAACAGTTAGGCCATTACAGCGAGCAACTAGACTACGACCCAGAGTTATTTGCCGAGTTAGAACTGCGACTCAGCCAAGCCCTTGAGTTGGCCAGAAAACACCATACCAACGCCGAACAACTGCCAGCACTACATTTGAATTTACAGCAACAGTTAGAGCAGCTGAGCCAACAAAGCCAGCGCTTCGAGCATCTTACGGAAGACATTGAGCAGGCATGGCAGATTTATCTAAGTAAGGCCAATAAACTATCGAAAAGTCGCGAACGTGCCGCCAGTAGTCTCAGTAAATTAATCACCAAAGAAATCCATAAACTCAGTATGGCGAAAGCCCAATGTGAATTTGCACTACAAAGTGATGCCAGCCAGTTCACCAATTCAAATGGCGTAGATCGCGTCGAGTTGCGGGTCACCACCAACCCTGGTCAGCCGATGCAAAGTATTGATAAAGTGGCCTCTGGCGGAGAGCTCTCCCGTATTGGTTTGGCCATTCAAGTGATTTGCTCAGCCAGTATTTTAACCCCAACCCTGATCTTCGATGAAGTTGACGTAGGCATTAGTGGACCAACCGCCGCAGTAGTGGGCGGCATGCTACGAAAACTTGGGCAACAGTGCCAAGTATTGTGTGTGACCCACTTACCACAGGTAGCGGGACATGGTCATCAACAGATGTTAGTGAGTAAGCAACAGAAGAAAAATGAAACCATCACCAACATGCTCACTTTAAACGGCCAACAACGTCTCGAAGAATTGGCTCGCCTGCTCGCCGGCGATGCAATTACCCCTTCAGCACTGGCAAATGCGCAAGAATTGTTGGTTGAAGACTAAATTCTTCGTAGTAGACGCTTCTTTTTCGGGCGGGGCTTGGTTATGATGCCTTCCTTAACAAGGAGCTTCGATTAACAATGCGTTTCACAGCTAAAATTTTTATTCTACTTGCCAGCCTCGGGCTTAGCGCCTGTTCAGCCTTCGATTGGATGGTATATAAGGTTGATATCCCACAGGGTAACTACATCGACGATGCCAAAGTAGAACAGCTCCGCGTCAACATGACCAAGGAGCAGGTTCAATTTGTATTGGGTTCACCGATGTTAGTCGATGCTTTCGACCAAGAACGTTGGTACTACCTATACAGTTACAAAAGTGGTAATGGCTCACTCGAACGAAGAAATTTGGTGGTTGAGTTTGTGAATAACCACCTAGCGCTGGTTGAAGGTGACTACCAAATTAGTAAAGACTTTATGGTACCTCTCGAAGACGAAACCAGCTAACTGCCCCCAAGCATATAAAAAAGCCAGATCATCGTTCTGGCTTTTTGGTTTAAGCTTCAGCGCGTTGCTTGGGCCTGCCACCAGTGGTTTTATCTGCCCTCCCCGCAGCTTTTGCGCGTTCAGCTCTAATTTTACGAAGCTCTTTAGGATCGGCAATTAAGGGACGATAGATTTCAATTCTATCGCCATCACGCAAAGTTTGATCCAGTTTAGCCGCTCGACTAAAAATGCCAACCGAAGCCGACTCGGGCTCAATCTCTGGAAAGTGATCCACAATACCCGACTGCTTAATGGCGGCCAAAATATCGCAGCCTTGTGCAACACTCAGAGCCAGTAATACTTGACGCGCTGGTAAGCCATATACCACTTCAATATTAATTTTTTCGCTCACCACTAATACACCTGTTTTGCTCGGTCGACAAAAGCCTGCACCATCGAGCCGGCCAATTCTTGAAAGACTCGGCCAAAGGCCGCTGCAATCAACTTGTTGCTAAATTCAAAGTTCAAATCCAGCATCACCTTACAGGCTTGCTCATCTAAAGCGACAAAATGCCATACTCCAGTTAAGGACTTAAACGGCCCATTCACCAAATTCATCTGAATCGATTGATCTTCAGTTAAAGTATTTTCCGTCACAAAGCTGTTTTTAATACCAGCTTTGGCCACCCCAACCTGAGCCACCATGCTCAACGGGCCTTGCTCAATAATTTCACTACTCACGCACCCCGGTAAAAACTCGGGATAAGCGTCAACATCATTCACTAATTGGTACATTTGCTTGGCGCTAAACATCACCAAGGCACTACGGTTTACTTGCGGCATAACCCACTCTTTCTTCAAATCTGGCAACATTTTAGCATTCGCACGGCTAAACCGCACAATATCAGTTTTAAACCCTCGCTGCATGCGTATAATAGCGGCCTATGAGTAAGAATAAATCAAAATCAAAAGCCGGTTCAAATACCATCGCGCTGAATAAAAGAGCGCGCCATGAGTACCGTATCGAAGATAAATTCGAAGCGGGTATTGAACTTCAAGGCTGGGAAGTTAAATCAATGAGAACCGGTAAGGTTAACATCGCCGAGAGCTACGTATATGTTCGCGACGGTGAAGCCTTTGTTTCCGGTTTAAATGTTCAACCCTTATTATCGGCTTCCACTCACGTGGTTGCCGACCCAACCCGGATCCGCAAACTACTGCTAAACCGACGCGAGTTAGATAAACTGATTGGCGCGGTTGAACGCCAAGGTTATACCATTGTTGCCACAGCGCTCTACTGGAAAGCCTCTTGGGCCAAACTAGAGATAGGCTTAGCCAAAGGTAAGAAAGATCAAGATAAACGCGAAGACGAGAAAGATCGCGAATGGCAACGCACCAAAGACCGAGTGATGAAACACAGCTTTAGATAAACACTCAACTGGACAAATAAACAGCATTTAAACCCAAGCCGCTATCGGTTTGTATCAGGCTTGTGTTAGAATGTTCTAGAAATTCCGGGGCTGAATTGGATTCGACAGGATCAGGAAGGCTTGTGGAGCATGTCGTGGGGCGGTTTGCCACGTAAAAAGCCGCAAAAAAATAGTCGCAAACGACGAAAACTACGCACTAGCAGCTTAATAACCTGCTAGAGCACTTCTACCCTAGCTTCCGCTTGTAAGACGGGGAATCATAGAAGTTCAAACCCAAACAAGATAGCGAGGGACGCTTTGACTAGAGAGCCGAACCGCGAAATAGAATTCTGGTATGTGAGTAAGTGGCGTGTTTGTTCGCAGCTTGCTAACGAGAATAAAGACAAACTAAGCATGTAGCGCCATTGGTTAGAATGGTTTTGGACGCGGGTTCGAAACCCGCCAGCTCCACCAATACCACAAAGAAAGACGTCTTAGGGCGTCTTTTTTTGTACCTGTAATTCGCCTTAGCAATACAAAGTATGTAAATCCACGCCCCTGCGTGAGGGGCGACTCGTAGATTATGGTGAGCGCTTGCTTGGCCTACGTGTTTCAATCCACGCCCCTGCGTGAGGGGCGACATGGCGATGATGTGTTGTAATGGTTGATGGATCGTTTCAATCCACGCCCCTGCGTGAGGGGCGACCTTTTTATGATGCAGATTTATCAAAAGGTGAAAGTTTCAATCCACGCCCCTGCGTGAGGGGCGACGACCTTTGCCCCTGCCATGCGTCCATATTCTTTGTTTCAATCCACGCCCCTGCGTGAGGGGCGACGTGATTCTGAGGGTGGCGCTAATGAAGCGTATTGGTTTCAATCCACGCCCCTGCGTGAGGGGCGACGTAACGATATTGGGTCGGTTTGCGTTTTGACATGTTTCAATCCACGCCCCTGCGTGAGGGGCGACCTTACACGTTCGGAACTGGCTTTAGCGAACCTGTGTTTCAATCCACGCACCTGAGTGAGGGGCGACGCAGGCATCCATATGGCATTGCAACATTAACTGGTTTCAATCCACGCCCCTGTGTGAGGGGCGACGCTTACCACTTTATTGATGCTAACCAATGGCGATGTTTCAATCCACGCCCCTGTGTGAGGGGCGACGTGTGTTCATTATACTTGCACTCTTGTTCCAGGGTTTCAATCCACGCCCCTGTGTGAGGGGCGACGTGTGTTCATTATACTTGCACTCTTGTTCCAGGGTTTCAATCCACGCCCCTGTGTGAGGGGCGACGATTCTATGACCTTGTATTCATTTGATAATGTTGTTTCAATCCACGCCCCTGCGTGAGGGGCGACCAGGCACATATAACGTCACTGGTGATTATCCGTGGTTTCAATCCACGCCCCTGCGTGAGGGGCGACAGGGTTGGTAAGTGAGTAAACAAATGAATCAACTTGTTTCAATCCACGCCCCTGCGTGAGGGGCGACGTGATGTAAGTGCCGCTCTTGGCCTGTTGTTACGTTTCAATCCACGCCCCTGCGTGAGGGGCGACTTCCCTCTGCTTACTGCTGACATGTGGCTAGCGTGTTTCAATCCACGCCCCTGCGTGAGGGGCGACCTTTACAGCTTTTAAAAAACTTGGATAAAAAATATGTTTCAATCCACGCCCCTGCGTGAGGGGCGACCTCAGTAGCGCATAGTTTAATGTCTGTCGGGCCGTTTCAATCCACGCCCCTGCGTGAGGGGCGACTTGACCAAGTTATTGCTGATGAAGCTCGTACTAGCGTTTCAATCCACGCCCCTGCGTGAGGGGCGACTGAATCTGCCGCAATGTTTTCAACAGACTTGAGAGTTTCAATCCACGCCCCTGCGTGAGGGGCGACCTCAACCAGCGGTTAAGGTACAAATGCGCAAGCTGGTTTCAATCCACGCCCCTGCGTGAGGGGCGACTGTGACAATCGGCGGCGTAGTGGTGGTGTATTGTTTCAATCCACGCCCCTGCGTGAGGGGCGACATGGCTACAATACCTGTTTATGATACATCAACAGTTTCAATCCACGCCCCTGCGTGAGGGGCGACTGAAGTTGATGGAAGTGCTGGCAGGTAACTACCGGTTTCAATCCACGCCCCTGCGTGAGGGGCGACATTGATACTCGGTCTGTGAGATAAGCACATAGCCAGTTTCAATCCACGCCCCTGCGTGAGGGGCGACATAGAAGATTCATAAGAGCCGCGAACCTTTGAAGTTTCAATCCACGCCCCTGCGTGAGGGGCGACCGTTTTCAAACTTAAATGTTAGTCAAATGACTAAGTTTCAATCCACGCCCCTGCGTGAGGGGCGACAAGATAAGCTTAATAAAGATATTCGAATTTATCGTTTCAATCCACGCCCCTGCGTGAGGGGCGACATTGATGTTGATGATTTCACTTGGTATCGAAGTGTTTCAATCCACGCCCCTGCGTGAGGGGCGACGGTGCTGAATTTAATAGTTTTGACAATGTTCAGGTTTCAATCCACGCCCCTGCGTGAGGGGCGACTGGAGTGAGTGGTAATTGACGGCCTTGCTCTAACGTTTCAATCCACGCCCCTGCGTGAGGGGCGACGTTTGCACTTAATGGATTGAGTTTATGCTGACAGTTTCAATCCACGCCCCTGCGTGAGGGGCGACGTTGCAAATACTGCTAACATTGCTGATTCTGTTGTTTCAATCCACGCCCCTGCGTGAGGGGCGACATTTGCTGGGGTCATTGGTGGCCCTCCATGTCAGGTTTCAATCCACGCCCCTGCGTGAGGGGCGACTCCTTAAGGCGCATAATGTGACGTAGATTATGTAGTTTCAATCCACGCCCCTGCGTGAGGGGCGACCATAGCGACTGGGATTGCCAGACATAGTAATTCGAGTTTCAATCCACGCCCCTGCGTGAGGGGCGACCGCTGAGGTACCCGCTGCTGTTAGTACTGGACTTACGTTTCAATCCACGCCCCTGCGTGAGGGGCGACACAGGTGTAGCTTAACCTGAGAAGCCATGATTCGCTAGCCTAGTCATTAAGAACCCGAGTTCTCACGCTGCAACGGTCACTATCTCGATTAAACCTTTATTATTCAATGCGCTAAAAAAGCGCTAAACTACCGTGTTTTTAAAGAGCACTGGGGGTTAGCGTTCAAATAATCAAACTATCTTTGAATATGTCTAGTGCAGGCTTTGCACCATGGTGCTCAACCTTGCTTCGCCAGCCCTTGCCAAGCTTATAGAATCTCAGGCTATCGACTTCTTCATCATAAATATTAAGCAACTTCGCCTTAAAACTTAACCATTGTGCGTAGGTAATCTCACACTCAAAAACCGAGTACTGCACCCGCACACCGTAATCTAAACAGGTTTTCGCCAAATGACGTAAACGGCGTTGCCCGCCATCATCTTGCAAGCTTACATCGTAAGTAATCAGTACCATCATAAAAGTCTACCTATCGCGAATAAAAGGGAGGGTAATTCGCTAAATCACCTCGAATATGCCGCGCTAAAAGCATCGATTGCACATGGGGTAATAAGCCGATTTGAATTTTTTCTTTCAAAAATGGATGAAGAATTTCTTCTTGCTTTTTAGCCTGATAAGACTGGAGTAACAGTTTTCGCGTCTCATCTTTCATGGTAACCCCGCCAAGCATGTCTACCGTAAAATCTTTAGCCTTTATTTGTTGTCGGTTCACTAAAGTAAGTACTGTTCGATCCACAATATAGGCTCGAAATTCTTCCAATAAATCTTGAGCCAAACTGTCTCGACCTGGTCGCTCTGCATGTAAAAAACCAACTTGTGGATCGAGCCCTACACCTTGCAGCGCTCCGCTGATTTCCTTCCCTAATAGGGAGTACAAAAAAGAGAGCATGGCATTAATGGGATCTTTCGGTGGCCGTCGACTTCGACCATTAAACCGCAGCGCTTGATCATCCACTTTTATCAAGCCTTGAAAAACACCAAAATATTGGCTGGCAGCTTCTCCCTCCAAGCCTCTAATCTTATCTAAATCGGATTGAATTTTTAGCGCTTCGACAATTTGTTTCATTCGCTTTAAGGTTCGACTAAGAGCTGCGTTTTCTCCATGATTTCGCCGGTGACGTAACAGCAGCGCGCGTGAAGACTGTACTTTAGCGGCGACAATATCTCTCGCAATTCCCACTTTTTGGGGGTTGACCAACGCAAACTGAGCCCGTCGCAATAAAACATTGCCGCTTTGTTGACCCACCAGCCGTCCCTGAAATCGACCGAACTGATCGAAAAATGCCAGGCCAGTGCCATTTTCTCCGCAAAATCCCATCAATTGTGGCGATACCATGACATTGCCAAAGCAAAAAATACCACTGATCGAGTGGATGGGCACCTGCATCAATTTTTGCTTCACTCCATCAACCCGCTGCTCTATTAGCAAGGTTTCTCGTGCTTTGTGTAAATAAGCACCATCGCGGGTAATATACAGGGTATTTTGAAGTTTCTTCACTGGCTAACCTCATCATCGTAAAGCTGGCGAATATAAACCGAACTGGGATCGTTAGCTGATAGCAGTGGTTGGCAGGGTTCAATTAAAGAGCAAGCTTTGCAGCGTTTTGTATACTCCGCTACTGGCGTTTGCTTTGTCGAGAATAAATCATGAACTTGAGCAATCACGGCTAATGTTTGTTGCCGCAACGAAGCATCAATAGTAACCAGCTCTCGACGACGAGTTTGCCAATACCACAGCGCTCCCTGCTCTACCGAAGTGGCTGTCATCTCTTCTAAACACAGCGCCTGTGCGCAGAGCTGTATAGCATCAATATTGTCTTGTTTAGCTTTCCCTCGCTTATACTCCACCGGTGTTAATTGACCAGAAGCCAGATCTTTTTCCACTAAATCCAGCTTACCAGTCAATCCGAGCGTCGGAGCATTCACATGTACACCACGCTCGAAACGAACGCCTTGGCGTGTTTCTGGTTCTCCACTATCCACTCGCTGATGCAACAACTGGCCGTGAGCCGTGAGGTAGTTTTCGGCCCAAAGCTGCTCGTTGTGGATCAGAGCACACTGCCTTGGGCAAAACGCATAATGCTGCAAGGCAGAGAGTGGTATAAGGCGCTGGTCTGTCAAAGGTCAAAAACCTTCCAATATTTCTGGTTCCAAGTCGCCAAGAACCGTCGCCAAAGAGTCTCGTAAGTTTGAGGTATCAATTGGCTTATCGCTCTCAATATGATCCCGCAGCGTTTGATGAACCTTCGCTGATGAATATTGACCGAGTTTAGAGTTATGTCTCCACCAGATAACATGGGTTACGGCCATCGAACCCTCAGGACGTGCAGAAGAGGCATCGCCTTCAAACAAACGTGGTAACAATTGCTTGATAGTTTCAGCATCGGACTCACTGAATCCGGTTTTTTCAGCTAGTTGGGGCGACATTGCGCCAAAGGTGGCGTAAGTTGCCTTGTCTACACGGTGCTTCATTCCCATGGTGTCTGATCCTTTTTTACTACCATCTCCTTCCCCACTCACACTTTTAGTGATTTGCGTGCTGGTAATACTTACAGGCTCTAAAGAAAAAGCTGATTGAAGCGACACTGGACCACGAATAGGAATAGACACGCCATCCTTTCCGTCTCCCTTAAAGGCAAACAGTTGCCCAAAGGTGCGTACATCAAACCATTTCTCGCAGGCTTTTTTAGCCGCTACATCTGGCGATGTCTTTTTCGCATTAAAGGTCTCTTTTCCTAAACCAAACTCATCCGATTCGGCGCGATTCTTTAAGCTTGTCATGCCGTCATTTTTTTTCTCATCAGACTGCACAAATATCGCGTGCCCCGCTTCCTGCAACCGGTCTCGTAATTTACGTTTAATACATACGTCTGATATTTCTCCATACCCCTCGTAATCAGTGCGTGGCCGATTACCATTCAGTGGATCACCGTTAGGGTTGGCATTTTTGACAGAAAAAATGACAGCAAAATCGATTTTGTTTTGTAAGCTCATGTTGTTATCCTTCTTGAATTTCGGTGACTGAATCGGTATTACTTTTAGTACTGCTTTCACGTAACGCTAAGCGCTGACAATGAAATCCCAGCAAGTATTCACCACTTAATGCTTTATCATTAGTGAAGTCATCACCCCAAAATAGCCCCATAATGTCGTCCATCTCTCTGCTACTATTGACCAAAAATCCAGTCCGAGAATTCTGCAGTTGCTGCAGATACGGCTGTAGCTGCTGATTAACCGTACGCCACGTTGAAAAGGGGCGGTCGGCGAAGCGCTGCATCAAACGATTTGCCGTCGTTGGGCGATTAACCTTAGCGGCATTTAAAGCAACGCTTTCAATTCGTTCGGCCATAGCCAGCAACCTGCCATATAAGTAATCACGCGATGTATTGGTTCGATCTAATGCCATGGAATATTTCCTCCGTTCCGACAGTTTTGGTTGGCGCTGGTAAAATCCCCGGTAAAGCGCACAGGCTACACCAAGGTCTCGTTCCCAAGCAGCCTGCTCACTTTGAATAGTTGAGTATTGCTCAGGCATGCGCTTTCGCTGAGTATTTGATACAGACCTAATTACACTATTAAGGATATCGAGAGGGATGTTTCGACCTTCGACGATACAAGGCAGTAAGCGCTCATATAGATTTTTCTTAAGGGTTTCGTTACTTTTAATAATGTCGCCATAGGCGGTGTTAAGGATCAGCCACGGCGTTGGTGCAAAGGGCAGCCAGACCGTTGTTTCTTTCGGTTTACCTCTCAATTGAGGGATTTCTATTTTATGACGCTGGGGCCAAGCAAAATCGCGATGCCAGCGTGCAACCACATCAATATAGTCATGTGGCGCATGCTCGCGGTAATAAACCACTCCCATTCGTCCCGGCGTGGCAGAGTCAATAGCCATGACCACCACGGTGTCATCGGCTCGATCCAATTTAGCTTTATAACCCGCCATGGTTTGGTTTAATTTTTGTGCGAAGGTAAATCCCAAATCACGGGTGAAATCTTTTGATTCAGGCACATCGACCTCAGCCGCAGATTCATTAACCGACAGGTCGTCCAAGTCATACTCAAATGGTTCTTCTAGCGGCGATGGTATCTCTGTGCACGATACGGCCCAGGCAACAATAACTTGATCACCATTGCGCTTGCCTTGCCGTTCAATTAACCAGCGTAAGGCATTATGGGCTTTTTGAGTAGTTAAACTACCAATTGCTGCCCCCTGATAACCGTGTTTTTCTACTGATTTTTTGGTATCCGTAAATCGCCCTTTGAATGTAAAGCCTGTTAAATCATTTGCCGAGATTAACTTCGCTTTATCACCTGAATGCCTTAGTTTCGCAGGGTGGTTTAACGCGATGGGTTCACTATGACCACTTGCTAAGCACAGTTTCGAGTCGGTACTGGATTGAGCCAGAAACTGATTCCACGTCCTATATAGCTGAGGATCTAGCCAAGTTTTTGGACAGCGCACTTCCGATGACTCAACAGTCCAACACACCAACGCACTACCAAAATCAAACTTCTTCTTATCTTTAGGTAATATTTTGACAAGCTGAGGTACGTCAACGTTTTTGTCATCAGCCCACTGTGTCAATAGTTGCCCTGTATCATCAAGATAAACCAGCTGATGCTCAACTAAATCTTGGATGACCCTTTTCCTACTGATATAAGCAAGAACTGCTTTCAAACTTGGGTGTGAGAAATCGGACTCAACCCAAGCGTTCAACAACCGTTGATAGCTACCAAAATATGCTCCTTTGAGCCCCCCAAAATCCGAATAATCTCCAGCGACATACTGCAATTTATCACTTAATGGGTGAGGTTCTTCACCACTCGTTCTACCTGCAGATTTTTCTGTCGCAGGCAATAGTATTTGAGTTTTTTCCAGCACCGAGGCACGTCGAAACTCACCGGAGCCATTTATCACTATATTGATATGTGCATTCTGAACCGTATGGCAAATCGGAGATAACTTTTCTGCTATATCAACTTCTAATTCAAGCGCTTGATCATACGTACGATAGAGTCTTTCCATCCAACTCATAGCGCCTCCTCTTGCATCGCTATCGGTAAGACGTTCTCATCGAGTTCAAATTCCTTAACTGCCATTTTGCGAACAAACCGGCGGTGTTCGCATTGTTCTGGCCTGGGGAAGTTCAATACGCCCTGTTTCAGTGTGGGTGACCAAAAACGGCTGAACAATTCGTCGGTACCGGTTTCGTCAGGATAATCAAACCCATGAAACATGATGCCAAACCCAAGTTCAGGAATATCGTCGTAGGCCCCCACCCCTTCACCAAATTCACAGGGTTCGACATAGGCCTGACACTCTCGAGTGCCTAAAAATATGTCTTGTCGCCCCCCCTTGGATAACGCACGTTTAGCGATGGCAAAGTGCTTACCGTTAATCCGATCTGCTGCTAATTCTGGTCGATGAGTATTCCACTCAAAGTGCGCTTCAATTTGATATTCAACTTCATGCAAAAAGGTATAAATAGCTAGGCTGTTTCCGCCGTTCATCACTAAGGGCTTAGTACCTTTGGTTTGCGTTCGAAGTGGTTTAATCACTCTGACTCTATCCACATGCCAAATCAGTGTTGGCTTCCAGTAAATCGACTTAAGCACGCCCTTTAGCGCCTCGTATGTGGGCAAGTGATAGGAGCACTTTTCCCCGCCCAACTTGGTAATCGGGTCGGTAAACAGTGCGTACCGCCCCCATAACCTAAAGCTAATGCTATTTTTCATTGGCATCTCCCCTTAACAGATCAATTCATTGAACAACGAGCAGGCTTGAGTGCTAAGCCCAAACTCCTTGCTGTAAAATTCGGATTTTAAGTAGTAAATCCCTTCCCCTTGCTGAGTTTCAACAACCGCCTCGGCTTCAAGTAACATTTGCCAGACATTGGGGAAAACATTGACACTATATGCCTGCGCCAACTTCAGTGTTTGATAGTAGGTTTTTGCATCATATTCTTTAGCTAATGCACACAACCTTGTGACCAATGCAATGCCATCACCGTGCGCAGCAATCACACTTTGGGTTGGTGCATCTATGGCTTTAAACGCTTTGCCAGCGGCCATAAATGAATGTTGTAAAAGCGGTAGTTTTCTTTGTTTTACTCGCTGGCTATTCTTCGCACCATTGTTGGTCGAGTTATTAGCTAATAATGAAAGCATGGTCGTTGCCTGCTTAGGCAATGGGTAGGTCATGTCTTTGCTGCGCTCAAAAAAGAAATAGTCAAAATAACGGCTAAGAACTGAAGGAGTAAGCAGCTGGTCACTCGCTACTTCTGCAAAAATGCGCTCAGAGTTACGCTGCCCTTCTTTAATGTCCACCAATATATCGATGGGTTCATCTCGTGGATTAATAACGCTGACCTGGCCCCGCACATAGCCCCCCGTGGCGTCCTTTAATTTGCCATTGCGATTGCAACGCCCCGCAGCCTGTGCAATCGAATCGAGCCCTGCCAAAAAGCGAATGACTGTAGCAAAATCAACATCAACCCCAGCTTCTATCAACTGAGTGCTGATACAGAGCACAGGTAAACCTTGGTCCAGCCGATTTTTAATATCACCAAGCAGTTTTTTGCGGTGGGCCGGATATTGATTGGTACTTAGGTGAAACAAAGCGCCGCTATCAACTGAAGCTCTGCAGTTAACATAGATACGCTGCGCCCAATCTTTCGTATTCACGATCACTAAGCAGCTTTTTGTTTGGTTAAACCGCTCAATAACCCGTTCAATTATATCTTGCTCGCTCCAACCACCGACTCTGCATTCATTGACGACGTCAACTCGGCGCAACGATTGCGATAACAGTTCGGCGTCCACCAGTTCATAATGGTCACTTAGTTTTAACTGACCGTTTTCAGGCGAGCGAAGTCGGTCTAACACCGGCTGGGTCGCCGTGCATAATACGGCTGTTGTTCGAGAGTGTTGGGTCAAAAAATTAAGCGCATTACAAAAAAGATGGGTACAGTTAATCGGCAGAGTTTGGATTTCATCAAAAATAAGTACGCTATTTGCGAGCTGATGTAGGCGTCGAACTCCCCTAGTGCCCCCACTAAACAAGGTTTCCAGGAATTGCACCATTGTGGTAAATACAATCGGGGCGTCCCAATTCTCTACTGCTAGCTTTGAATGCCACGTTTGTTTTTCTGGCTCGATATTAGAGTGATGTTCCAATACCCACGGAAATTCATCCCCTGCTTGCTCTAATACCTCTCGAACAGCCTGCGCATTTTGTTCAATTATGGAGGTATACGGAATAATGTAGATGATCCGCTCTAAACGATGATGCTTAGCGTGATGTATCGCATAACGCAAGCTAGTTAATGTCTTTCCGCCGCCAGTCGGTACTGTGAGTGTGTAACAACCCTGCTGATCGCACGCTCGATTTAAACAGGTATTTGATATCTGGCGGCGTATCTTGTCTATCGGTTTGTCCCCTCGAAATGCAGCCAGTTTCAGTTCAAGGCGGTCTATAGCCACTTGCCAATTGAAGCACTTTGCTTGCTTCTCGCGATAACGCTTACGCTCTGGTTCTTCAAATTCTGCGCTATTTAACCGGTCAGCATCAATTAAGCAGCTGAACAGAAATCGAGTAAAGAAACCCAGAGAAAATGCATCCGGCTTAGATAACTCGCCGTTATTTCGAGCCGCAGATTGAAAATCGATTATTTCTCGTAGCCTACCGAATAACACCCCAACCGTGTTCTGACTTAACAGCCCAATAGCAAGCTGCACGATGCGATTATCCGCATTACGTTCGCATTCTGGTAAGTGCGTTTTATCAAACGGTTTATCCATACGCTTCGCGAATGTGTTGTCGCCATCCAATGCTAAGCTATCGATTAACCCGCTGTGATGCGACGCCACACATAGCGCTAAGATCTGTGCACAAATCTCACCCTGTCCACTTCCGCCAAATCGGCTTAGTTCTCGATAAATAAGTTGCGCGCCAGCTGAAGAGTGATCCACTTTCCCCCTTTGGGATTTAGCATCAACATAATCATCCTCATCAGGATCGATCCAACCTGTTGCTGAACCGATATATTGTTGGAACTGTTGACTATACTTGCCAAAATCGTGAAGCAAGCCAATTATCCGACCAGCATCACCGATGTTCAACTTATCGGCAAATGATGCAGCAAGTGCAGCGACGTCATTAAGGTGTTCTTCAACTGATTGCAGCTCATGATCACTTTTTCTAATATGCGCTATAGGTTCCATAAACATTGCCTCATCTGAACGGTTCCTTAAAATTACTATTAACCACGGACCATTTAAATACTGAGTAAAAAATCAGGTAAACTCACTTTACATGTTTTACGTGTATGGCACGGTATTCACCCAATCAGCCAGGGTTTAATGTCATCTAAATTGTCTAACATTAATTGCTGAGCCTGTGGGTTTGCGTCGATCATTTTGGTATTTACCTGCATCTGCTTGAGCAAATAGCTAACGAGGGCTGCCCGAGTGGTCATATGCAGCTGGCCCTGCTGCATTTGGTAATCCTCGGCAATTACCGCTTGCTGGGCAGGGCTTAAACGCAGATCTGGCTTAAAAATCAGCTCTATTTGGGTATTCCATGCCACGTCGTGACTCACACCTTGTGAAGAACGCTCTGCAAGTTCGGGCTTGCCTCGAAAACGGCTCAACACAAAATCGCGATACTCGGCATGTTTCTCACACCAGGCGCGCAAATGCCAACGCGCGCCGGTATCAACAAAGGTATGCGGCACGATGATCCGGCCCTCCCGATCGGGGTGAGACAAAGACACATAGTCAACTTCCAAGCGACGTTGTTGGCGCATTGCTGCGACCAAGCCACGCATCACGTTCGGTGATACCTGCCGTTGCGGGGGCGACAATTGAAAGGTATGTTTCGCGGTTTCGGTCATACTGCTATAGGGGGAATAAGAAGCGAGCCAAGTGAGATATTCATCGGCCTGAGTAGTAAGCAATAGGGGGCTAAAATTGTCGGGGGGTACAAAGCCCTTTACCGAGGCCGTATATACTAACGGAGTTGCGCTCGCCTGATTATAGGCACCCAGATCTTTGCTGGCTTGTTGGCGACTAATCCCAAACTGTTCGCATAAATGACGAGTAGTTAAGCGCCCTTCCCAATAGGCGATCAATTCGATAAACCAATCTCGACGGCTCATTTATTATCACCACGCTGGATTTAATATCTTTTATATCAAAATAGAAAAAATAAGAAAGCGTTTGGCGGTGATCGTTGCAAAAACTTAGACAAGCATTTGATTAAACGCAAAAAAAGCCCTTCGATACAGGGCGATACTCACAACAATTCAAGCGTGGTTGCACTCTACCGAAAAAAGTAAAATTGCAAAATGAGTATTTTCCTGTAATTGAACTGCCCGTTTTTAAGCAAGTGAGCAGGCTTTAGCCCTTGCCCATCCCTGATGTTGATGCCCATTGCGGTATCACCCGACAGATCACGATGCGGCGGCATGCAAATCTTAAAACTCCCAACCAGTCGATGGTCGGGAGGATTGATAATGAAAGCTCAATACACCCCGACCTTCACTAAACTTACTCGGCAATGGCCGGATTGCTGCGATTCAAAAACTCGGCAATGCTCTGATATACCTTGGCGCACTCTTCTTCAACTAAGTTTTCCATATTGATAAAGGTATGGATCATGTCTGAAAAATGTAGCTGCTCGACCGCCACCCCGGCCTGCTTGGCCTTTTCACAATAGGCGATGGCTTCATCTCGTAAGGGACAAAACTCAGCGGTAATGATGAAGGTGCTGGGTAAATTGGCACTAAAGTCACCGTATAAGGGAGACGCCTGCCTCCGATCCTCATGGTGCTGAAAATAGTTGTCGAAGTACCAAGCTATTTTGCCTTTTTGCAATAAATAACCGCTGCCATTTTGCTCCATGGAATGACTATTCATCGTGTAGTCGAGACTTGGATAAATCATCACCTGCTTGTCGATCTGCAGCGATTTATCAAATTGAGCTTTTGCACTAACGCTTGCAACTAGTGCGCCACCACCGGAGTCTCCCACAAGCGACAAACGAGGAAGATAGCGTACATTGAGTCCCGCTAAAGTTGCCCCTATATTTTTAGCCACCGCATAAGCGTCATTCACCCCCGCGGGATAAGGGCATTCTGGTGCGAGGCGATATTCAACCGACACCACAATATGCTGCGACGCTTGAGCAAGCTTACGACAAATCGGGTCATAAACCGTCACACTCCCCGCCATATGCCCTCCGCCATGATAGTAAATCACGACAGGCAGGGCTTGTTCGGGCGCCAGATGATAAATTCTAACCGGTACGTTATATTCGTCACTCAAGACCAAATCGTCGTGAACCCATGCGATAGCTGGGCTATCGCCCACCAGTCCTCGGGTTAAATTTTCTAAACCTTCACGGGCATTGGTTGCGGTGGGTTTAAATCCGTTTTCGATCAAAGTAGCGACTTGTTGATTTAACTCGTCTAACCATGGAATAAGCTTTGGACTTACTTTACGCATCATGCTCTCTTTAAGCTTTGGTGGTCGATAACTTCACATTGCTGTCGTGACTTTTGTTACCGGTTTCGGGTAAGAAGAAGCTAGCAAGGAAGAAGGTAGATGAACAAAGCACTGCAAAGGATGCGGCAATGGCTATGTTACCGCTTGAGTCTGCAATCCAACCCGCAAGGTACATCAGCACGGTTTCCACCATATAAGAAATAGACCAGAACATACCAAACACCACCGTGATGCGCGCGGGAGTCATATTGGGTAATTCTTGAGGGAGGGTGATTAAAGCCGTCATCGGCGCAAACATAAAGAAACCGGCCATAAATGCGGCACCGTAAGCAACGCTCGCATTAGAAGTGGTCATCTTAGGCTGTATTCAAGTAATAAATCCAGCTTTTATCTTACTAAAAATAAGCCTCCTCATTATCCTGAATTCGCATTAATGCATTGTGTGAAACTCATCGCAAAAACATATAACTATTTGTTTATAAAGATTTTTAAGAGCCAACAAAAAGCCCCGCTAGAATGCGAGGCCTTTTTAGATGCACTAAATTGCAGTTATGGCTTTAATGCAAGTAACTCGCCTAAGCTAATATCCGCTTGATAATCCACGCCCGCCAAGCCAAAGCCGTTCAGCTGCATAAAGTCGTTGATATAACCTTGATAATCGCCCACTTCTTTAAAGTTTTCGGGGGTGATCTGAGCCATCAATGCCGCGACTTCTTGCTGAGTTTGTGGATCGAGTTCCCAATCATCGATTCGAATTAAACGCTGCGGATCCACAACAACCATATTCTCATCGTTATATAAACGTTGGCTAAACAATCGCTGCATCTGCTCTATGCAACCTTCGTGGGTTCCACGGGCCTTCATCACTTTAAATAGAGCCAGCATGTAAGGTGAAAAAGTCGGAATAAAAACACTGGCTTTGGTGACTAAGGCTTTGCACACCGAGACATATGCCGCTCCGCCCATAGTCGCTAACTGCTGGTGAAGTTGATCCGCGCTAGCTTGTAAATGAGCTTTGGCCCTGCCTAACGTTCCTTTATGGTAGATAGGATAAGTCGCCTTTGGCCCAATGTAAGAATAAGCCACGGTTTTACATCCATAGGCAAGTACCTTGGCATCTTCTAAAATATTAATCCAACTGATCCAATCTTCACCGCCCATCACCTTCTCTGTCGCATAGATCTCTTGTTCGGTGGCGGTCTCAACCGTCATTTGCTGCATGCTTTCAGTTTCAATATTAATAGTTGGCCCGGTCACGGCTTCGCCAGTGGTTTTAATTGCAGAGCGCCATAATTCTCCCGTTTCTGGGTTAGGCCGAACCCCGGTCGCTAAGCTGTAAACCACTAAATCGACCTTGCCACCAAAATTATGCTTAATATAGTCAATCACTTGCTCGCGCATTTGCGCTGAGAAAGCGTCGCCCACAAAATTTTTCGCAATGAGGCCCTTTGCTTCTGCTTGTTGGCGGAAATAGATATTGTTGTACCATCCAGCGGTTCCCACCCCCTTTTCACTTGGGCCTCGCTCAAAAGAAACACCAATGGTGTCGGCGTTTGCGCCACCAAAGGCCAACGCAATACGAGACGCTAAACCAAAACCAGATGAGGCGCCCAAAATAAGGACTTTCTTAGGGCCATTAAGCACTTTGCTGGTTGCTCGTACATAGTCAATTTGATTCTTGATCGACTGTTGGCAGCCGTAGGGATGTGCTGAACGGGCAACCACCCCTTTCACGATAGGTTTAATAATCATGGATACTCCGAAGGTTACGAATTCAATTTAGGTGGCATTACCGTTGCGACACCTGAGATCACTAGCTTGCCATGCTGATTAATACTGCGAGTGGCTAGTTTCACGATATTCTTTTTAAGATTAATCTCGATTACTTCTACTTCGGCGCGGATCGTATCCCCAATGTACACTGGTGCAGTAAAGCGTAATTCCTGACCAAGGTAAATGGTGCCAGGCCCAGGCAATTGCATGCCTAATACCGCAGAGGTTAATCCAGCAACCAAAATGCCATGCGCAACGCGGTCGCCAAATACACTCGACTTACCCGCAATAGCGCTCACATGAACCGGATTAATGTCGCCACTAATGCCACTAAATAGTTGAACATCAGACTCACTGATAGTTTTTTCAAAGCTTGCTTGTTGGCCAAGTTCAAGCTGATGAATGGTATAAGTCATCGCTAATTTTCTTCTATAAAAAACTTTGTTATTACATTGATGTATAACAAAATATTCTGCAGAAAAGACTCACCACAAGGCACCAAGTGGGCCCGGAAAAACTAAGCCACAATTTTCGCTTTACCGTACCGCATACAGGGTAGAGAACCTCAATCTTTAAATCCATTGCTTGCTCATAAAATATTCGCGCATCCATTAGCTTCAAGTTAACACTAATCTGCGGCTTAAAGTCCATCTGCGACAGAATGTCTTTTTCCAAATCAACTCCCGGCGCAATTTCAATCAATTCTAAACTTTCCGCCGCTAAGCGAAATACCGCTCGTTCGGTAATATATAACACCGGTTTATTATTTTTACGGGCGATATCCGACGCAAAGGTGATCTGTTGAACCTGCTTTATAAACTTCCTAATCGGTCCATCTTGGATAATCGTTAGCTTTCCGTAACCCGTTTCAATGCGTGATCTACCGGCGGTAAATGTCCCACAAACAACACTTGCTTGGCATTTTGGGTAATATTGATAAAGCCTCCGCAGCCCGCGATAAAACAAGCACTCACTCGCGCGAATATGTCGCTGCAAGCAATACAATTACTTGAGCTTAATGAAGCTTTTGCCGCTCAGGCAGTAGGGGTGATGCATGGTCTATGCGATGAACATCAGGTCAACATGGATTGGTTTGAAGATAAAACGAATGTGAATGGTGGCGCAATAGCCTTAGGTCACCCACTTGGCGCATCTGGAGGGTGAATTCTAAGCTCTCTTCTCTATGAAATGAAAAAACGGCTATTACACACCACTTGGGGAAATAATGGTTATGCTGGCTTCCTCGAAACCAGCTATCAAATCAGCCCCGCATTTCAACTACAAGCCCGCTAGGCTTTATTGATGGTGGACTAATAGGACGCGGCTTCGACACCTACTCTGGATTAATCAACAATAGCAACCGCAATGATGCCAGCCCTATTTATCGACAGTTTTTTGGTGGCCTCGGTCATGAAGATAACGACGGTCAAATCATCGCCAGCCGCCTAAATTGGCAAGTTTCCAAAGCGTGGCAGTTACAATTTGCTGCCGGGCATATGAATATAGATAACTACCTTGGGACATCGGAAAATTTAAGATCAAGCTTCTTAGATGCTAAAAGTCATTACCAATGGAGTAAATATACCGACTTAGGCTGCCAAATAAGTTGGGCAAATGAAGGTATTGATGATTTAGCGGCGATGTTTATCATTAATATTAAATATGATTAATATAACACCCCGATATTAAATAACACGGGTGCTAATACTGGCACCCACGCCATAAGGAAGAATAGAAAACCGAAATAAAAACACTCACCTAAAAAACTAAACGCCACCCCATTACATTTAAAGTAAAAACCAATGACTATCATTTAAAAACTTAGCTTTGGATTATTCACCAGCCTGTACTTTCAAGCATCATGATCTTTGATCGATAAGTGTCGGCTTCATACTCCAAAGTGGCCTCATCACTCCCACCTTAAGCTTTAGATAACCAAGGAGATTACCAGTATCATGGTAGAGCCGTACCCAAAGCTCCTGCTAGCAAATGATTCATTTTAAGAATTGTGGACATCTAACGATTCACGCTCACAGTCGCATTTAATTTTTAAGCGAGAATCGTTTACTAAAACATCTAAATTATATATAACACAATCAGCCGATTTATATCTCTTAGAGCAAACGATTGGCACGCAGTAAATAATACCATTATTTCAATGAACGAAAAGGAAGTACACATGAGTGATTTACGTTCACCAGCTTATTGGATCGGCCACTTTTTTACCATTGCAGCAACCATTATCGGCGTCTACTACGCTGCGATTGTTGGCTTTGACGTTGCTTTAAAGCTGGAGTTGGTGAAAGCGGATAGAGGTACCTATTATGTTGCCGAATCCATGTATCAAGAATTAAATTTTAATGTAGAAAATATGGATAAATACATTGAGCGCGTAAAAACCAAGGAGTATGTCTATAAAGAGCATATTGCTGGCATTAAACTCAATGATTATGTGTTTCAGGCAGCAAAATACTCTGATTCAACCTTTGAACTTGAACCCAAACTGCTATCTGAAATATCAATTTATTACTTTTCTATCGGTAATGCGATTAAGCAATATTACGATACTGGAATGCAATCGCCAAGCAAGGTGATGACCGTGGTGAAGCGTGAAACTGAGAAGCTAAAAAAACAAAAAACCTTAGAACGTTTAGCGAAATATAACAAAGCACTTGCCGATAGCGTTGAACAACGTGGGGTTAATCTTGCCCAACCTAATTTTAATTAATGCGTTAAAATGCGACATATTTCAAGCTAAAAGCGTTTAGCGTAACCAGAGGTATTCAGCTCAGTAAAGCTAGCGAATACCTCTCTGCTTTTTCTTCAAAAATATCACGATTCAACATCCCCAAAGCCCTTGTCGGTCTGCCTAAGGCAAATCAAACAATAGCGCTAGCACTCGCTGCTCCCCATTATTGATGAACTCTAGATGCTCCAAGTTTTCAACTTTTAGTCCATCCCCAGCCTGCAGCGATAATTGGTCCACCATTAAATGGCCTGTAATTTGATGGACATAAAGTCGCCGTCCGGCTTGAATGGAAAAGCTGAGCTTGTGTTGCGGCTCCAGGATCAACTGATGCAAACGCGCATCTTGCTTAATTTGCAAGCTGCCCTGCTCACCGGTCGGTGTTAACACGGTGGTTAAGCCGGGCTCTTGACCAAAATTTTTCTGTTGATAGCCCGGTTGCTTGCCAAAAATATCCGGCTCAATCCAAATTTGTAAGAAATGTAATGGTTCGGTGGCCGAGGCATTAAATTCACTATGGTAGATCCCCCGCCCCGCCGACATCAGTTGAAACTCTCCAGCTGGTAAATTCTGCATATTGCCTTCGCTATCTTTATGCTGAATACAACCCTCAAGCACATAGCTAATAATTTCCATATCACGATGCGGGTGGGTAGCAAACCCTGCGCCAGCTGAAACGACGTCATCATTGATCACTCTTAATGCAGAAAACCCCATCTGTTGCGGATCGTAATACTGACCAAATGAAAAGCTATGTTGACTATCTAACCAGCCAAAGTTAGCTCGGCCACGCTGATTTGCGGCTCTTTTTGTGAACATAAGATAGTCTCCTCTATTCCAGTCTGAAGGGTGATAATGACTTAATCTGCCAAAATCACATCAATATTTTTTAATCGCTAACTTAGCAAACAGGTCGCTACCGATTAACGACTTTAAGTGTAAGCGGGTTAAACTGATTTAAAAAACGGAACTTTTTGAGCTTTAAGTTCAAAAAATTTGAATATGGAGCCAATCATGAATGATGTCATTACTCTCGAAGCCTTAAAAGCACTGGATGCCATTGATAAACAGGGGAGCTTTGCTGCTGCAGCCGCATCTTTATACAAAGTGCCCTCAGCCTTAAGTTACACCATAAAGAAACTTGAACAAGACATCGGCGTTGCTCTGTTTGATCGAAGCAAGCAACGCGCCACGCTAACCCCGGCAGGGAAACTCGCCTTACAACACGGTCGAGAACTGTTACTCGCGAGTCAACGGATGCTGGATTCGATCCAACAACTAGATTCCGGCTGGGAAAGTGAGCTCCGCATTGCTCGCGATACCGTGATCCCAAGTGCCCCCCTGTTTCAGCTGTTACAAAAATTTAGTCAACTGGAGCAGCATGTCAATATCACTCTTGGCGTGGAAGCCCTCGGCGGCGGCTGGGACGCGCTGCACAGTCGCCGTGCCGACATTGTGATTGGTGCCAATGGAGAACTCCCCAAAGGCCTGTTTAATATGCATAAAATTGGCAGCTTAATGTTCGTGTTTTGCGTCGCGCCTGAACATCCGCTAGCGCTTGTAGAAACGCCGATCAGTGCCGAACAACTGGCGCAATACCCCGCAATTGTGGTGACAGATACCTCACAGCAATTACCGGTACGCGATAGCGGTTTGTTTATCAGTAAACAGGTCATACGGGTAAATACCATGCATGCTAAAATTGTTGCCCAGCAACAAGGTTTAGGGACTGGCTTTTTACCGAAACATCTAATTAAGTCTCACTTAGACGATGGATCGTTGATAGAAAAAAACTGTCACTTGCCTCGGCCCGCACAAGATATTTATATTGCCTGGCACAAACAGCAAACGGGTAAAGCCTTTGATTGGTTTGTTCAACAACTATGTAAGCTTGATTGGAAGATTGAATGCCCGCTTAAACCATAATGTTTAAACATATGGCAGGTTAGTTCAGCGCGTTGGGCCTGAGACAAGCCTTGCAGAAAAGGCCAGCCGAAGCTGGCCTACTGGCTTAACGAAGTACAATAAACAACGAACCGCCACGTCGATTCACTTGCAATAGCACCGCTTTTTTATTCAGCGACAAAGCTTTTTGCAAGCTGGCAATGTCTTTTACCGGCCGTTTGTTGGCGGCCACAACCACATCGTTCGGACGCAATCCACCATAGGCTGCAATCGATCCCGCAGCTACATTTGCCACCAATACGCCATTACCCTCTGGATCTTTCGCAAACTGCACGCCGTCGAGCAAATCATGCAACTTGCCTTCTGCGCTCACGGCTGACTGCGGTTTGGCAATGTTCACCTTAAGTTGTAGTTTCTCGCCATCGCGCAAAATAGTTAACTTGGTTTTATCACCAATGGCTTTCGAACCAATTTGACTGCGAAGTTGTCCGGTGGAACCAGTGGTTTTGCCATCAACGGCAATAATCACATCTCCCGCTTTAATCCCGGCCTTCTTCGCTGGAGAATCTTCTAATACACTGGTAACCAGCACTCCTTTTTGACCATTTTCTAGCTCAAAGGCCTTTCTTAAATCAGCATTAATATCTTGAATGCCAACACCAATTTGACCTCGCTTCACTTCACCATGGTCAATGATTTGCTCCATGCTCGCCTTGGCCATGTTAATCGGGATCGCAAAGCCAATCCCCACGTTACCGCCCGAAGGCGCAATAATTGCGGTATTAATGCCCACCAGCTCGCCGGCTAAGTTAACTAAGGCTCCCCCTGAGTTACCGGGGTTAATCGAAGCGTCGGTCTGAATAAAGTTTTCGTAACCTTCAATGCCCAAACCACTGCGACCCAAGGCGCTCACCACCCCAGTGGTCACCGTTTGTCCTAAACCAAAAGGATTCCCAATGGCCACCACAAAGTCACCCACTTCCAATTCACTGGAATCGGCTAATTTAACTTCGACCAAATCATCGGCTTTGATTTTTAAAATCGCAATATCTAACTCAGCATCCTGTCCCAGAACCTTCGCTTGAAAACTTCGACCATCGGCCAAAGAGACCTGTACTTCATCGGAGCCCTTAATCACATGGTAGTTGGTCATCACCAAGCCTTCATCGGCGTTAATAATCACCCCCGAGCCAGCACTTTGTTGGCGCTTTTGTGGTTGTTGCTGCGGTTGCTGTTGTTGCTCTGGAATATTAAAGAAATGCCTAAAAAACGGGTCGTTAAGTAGTGGGTTATTACGGTATTGCTGAGTTGAAAAAGTGGCGATATTAACCACTGCAGGATGAACTTTCTTAATCATCGGCGCCAATGAAGGGAATGGCTTACCTTCAGTGGTTACATTGGGAATTGCCGCGTAGGCTTGGGTGCCGCCTAGCGTGAACAACAATAAAACGAGTATAGAAATTTTACGATACATTTTTTCCTCCACACCTTTTACTTTGACTAACTTAAAATTAACGGTTGTGCCTTTTCAGGACGACATTGAAGTAATTCCACCCTTAGCTTTTATGCGCAATTAGGGGGTCTTACAAAACACCATTTTAATTCTGGCAACAATGACTTCCATTTCGGCATCATCCGCTAAAGACAAAGTGTGTTGGAAAAACCAAACAATTGTCAGCTTGATGATACTGCTGCTTTAACTTCCTTCGTTTACTCCTTCCTTATCGCCAATGAGCAGAACGCAACTACCCAAGGGATTCGCTGAACACGACTGCACAGCACTCATCGGCAAACAATGACTAACTCGATAATCAGATCCAAGATGAGACTAACCAGTCCCAGCTGATGAACCAAAGCATCGCCTTGGGCGATCTTAGATTATCGGTTCAGTCATCGCCAGCAAACTCATCGCATGCACGGCTTCGCTTGATCGTTTAAGTCTGAAACATCAATAATATTTGCAAACTTGAAGTCCATTTATCTCTCTCCAGTCGCCAAGCAATAAGCGCTAACCACCAAAGAAAAACCAACCCGAAGAACAAGCTACCCGATTTTTGAAGATGAGGTCAACAAATTATTTTTCAATAGCTTGTTGATTAAATACATTTAAAAAGTTTATTTAAATGCGCCTAAATTCCCCTAAAAAGCACCGCAGGAGAAGATTTTCGAGGCTCACAACGCGCCCATTCAACATCATTTATCCACTCAGAAGTACATTTTTAGCGACCCATTCGCAGCACAGAGAGCGCCTTAAATTGGGGAGAAAATGTGATCTACGCATAGTTTTCGTGCAAATTTATATCACTAAATTCAACAAAACTTAGCCTAACTTTAATTTTTTGTTTCACGCAAGCACTTAATGTTAAAGAAAAAGTTAAAGGCATCTCAGTTTCTCCCTGTAATAACCTGACCACTTGGCCAATTTATTGCTAACTCTACAGACTTGACCACACAGTCAGTTTTAATTTTGGTTCGTTATTTAAGTAAAGGAATACACAATGAAAAAACAAATAGCCTTGGCAAGCATTGCCTTGTCTGGATTATTCTCAGCGACTCAGGCCTCAGCAGAAATGCAATGGAGTACCTTTAGTTTGAGTTACCTGTATGGTACTGAATATGAGTTTACCCCCAACGGTAAAATGCAGGTGATGACGGTTGAGCATGCCAGTGGCCATAGTTGGGGAGATAATTTCTTCTTCATCGATAGAACCATGCCAAAGGACGGCGATGCCAGCTTTTACGGTGAGCTCTCCCCTCGCCTAAGTTTCAACAAACTCACCGACAGCACATTTTCGCTCGGACCAATTAAAGATGTACTCTTCGCCAGCACCTGGGAAATGGGCGACGGCTTTAATAACTATTTATATGGCGTGGGAGTGGATATCACCGTGCCTGGTTTCCAATACTTTAATGTAAATGTTTATCAGGTGAACAACGACATCAGCGCCAACGATGAACAGCTCACCATCACTTGGGGGGCACCATTTAGTATTGGTTCACAAGACTTCCTGATTGATGGTTTTATGGATTGGTCTTCGGCCAGCGAAACCAACAAGTCAGAAATGAACTTAACCCCCCAAATTAAATGGAATGCAGGCAAAAACTTAGGCTTCAGCTCACCACTCTATGTCGGTATCGAATATGCGTATTGGAACAATAAATACGGAACCGATGTTGACGAACGAGTGGCTTCCCTATTGGTGAAATGGCACTTCTAGTCGGCTGGAAAGAGGGTGAGTGTTTGCTCACCCTTACTACAACTAAATCCCTGCCTGGCAACGCTCACGCATATTTTAGTAAGATTTATAGGGTAAGAATTTTCCCGACAGGATCACTTTTACCCGATCCCCCTTCTCATCTAACTCCCTACTGATATCCATTGAAAAATCGATAGCACTCATGATGCCATCACCAAATTCTTCATGGATCAGCTCCTTAATGGTCGTTCCATAGACGTTCACCACTTCATACCAGCGGTAAATCAGTGGATCGCTGGGGATCGCCGTTGGCAACGAGCCTTTATAGGGGGCAATTTGCAACCAGGCCACCGCTTCGTCGGGCAAGTCACAGCGCTCACCGATAAGCTCGGCCTGACGTTTATTTAAGGTCATTTGCCCCAGACAGGCGGCGGAGGTCCACTCCTTAGACAAGCCAATGGCCTGTGCTAGCTCGGCCCACTTGAGTCCCTTGGCAACTTTCGCCGCCATAATAAGTTGGCTTACTTGTTCTCTATTGGTAATCATTGCAGCATCCTTTCTGATTAAGTGATAAGGGTCGATTTAAGGCGGACTCACGGGTGGACAAACCAGACGTTTTTGGATCCAGCCCCTTATTTGCGCCTGAACGAGACAAATCCCCCTTTAGCTGGTATTTGCTCCCGAACCAGCAACATGGGCTGCCGCCTTGCTGAAATCACAGCCAAACGCGCCGCAACAAGCATCCCGGCGAAACAAGCCGAGGGCTTTAACGGGTGTTTAGTTGCGTGAGTAAAAAAATCACCAGCATCGCCAACATTGCGGCGATCCCCTGCCATAGCGCTAGCGGATTACGCTCGGCCAGCGGCGCTCGGCTTTGGTTTAAAAACTGGCGGTTTGGCCGGCGTAGATCGGCCAGAAATTCGCTAATTTCTGAATAACGTTTATCTGGATTCAGCTGCAGGGCCTTGGCTAGAGCATCGTCGATCCATGCGGGGATCTCGCGGTCTTTGTCTAACACCGATTGATAATGCAAACGCTGCTGCGCGGCAGAGCTTTTCGCTCTCGCCACCTTGGTTGCGTAGGGGTAACGCCCCGACAACATATGGTAGGCAATCACCGCCAGAGAAAACTGCTCGGAACGGATACTTCCCAGCTCACCTAAAAAATACTCCGGCGCAGCGTATAATGCGGTCCCAAGCAAACAGGAGGATTCCCCCTCACTGCTCGTTTCGGCTAAACCCGCCGCCCACACCGAGCCAAAATCAATGATCTTTAAGGTGCCGGTGGCATCAATCATGATGTTGTCGGGCTTTAGATCCTGATGCAACATATCCATACGATGAAAGGCGCGTAAACCCCTGGCAATTTGCTCCACCATGCCCCTTACCGTGCCGAGCTCGGCCTTGGGATGATCGGTGATCCATTGCGCTAAGCTTTGTCCTTCGATGTATTCAAATACACTATAAAAATATTGGCGCGGACGCGTTTGCGACGCCGCCTTCACAACATAGGCACTGTTGATCCGGCGAGCGATCCATTCTTCGCTCACAAAACGCTCCAAATAAGCGGGGTCGGCACGCATCTCAATCGACGGCGTTTTTAAAATAACTTGGCTGAGCGTTTGCTCATCTATGGCCAAATACACATGGCTGCGGGGACTCGCGTGCAATTGACGAACAATTCGATACCCGTCAAATGAGCAACCAGCACTTAAGTCGGGTGGAAAAGGGCGTGAACCCAGGGTTTCCAGTAAGGGATGCGCCAAGGGCTTTGGCAGCTGTTCAACCCGAACAATTTGCAGGCTCAGGTTGTCATCACTCCCCGCTTGATAGGCCTGCTCGACAATCTGTTTTGCGGCGGCCTGTAAGTCGGTTGCATGCTGGCTAAGCGCCTGTTCAAGCACCGCGGCGGTAATAAATTCATAGACGCCATCGGTGGCCAGAATAAACACGTCAGCGGCCTGTACCCGCAGCGACTGGTAGTCGAACGGGCAGTGAGCCTCAATGCCCAGGGCACGACTTAAATGACTCTGCTGCTCAGAAACCCATAAGCGATGGTCGTGGGTGAGCTGTTCCAAGCCATGCTGATTCAAACGATATACCCGGGTATCCCCCACATGAAACACATGGGCAACATCACCTTTCACAACCAAGGCACTGCAAGTGCATACGTAGCCCTTGTCTTTGTCGTAACGGTAAGGGCTGTGTTGCGTTTGACTAAACAACCAGGCGTTGCTGGCAGCGAGTACCCGCTCGACCGAATGTTGAACCGACCAGAGTTCTGAGGTGCAATAATAGTCATCTAAAAAACTATTCACCGTGGTCTCGCTGGCAATATGACTAAGCTGGCTGGAGCTGATCCCATCGGCCATCACCACCGCCACGCCTTTGGAGGCAAGCAACGAGTCGCGAGGGATCAGGCTGCCATGGCAGTCCTGATTCAGGGGCTTGCGCCCCTTATCAGAATAGCTGCCAATGCTCACTTGCAATAGGCTGGTCATCGTGACGTCAACCTTGCTTAAGCATTCACTGAAGCGCTGGCTTTTTCCGCGGTGACACGAGGTGCCTTCGCCAGCTGACGTTTAGGTGCGGTTCTCACGTGAGTGGTATACAGAGTTAAACCGGTAAAGGCTAAGCCGCCAACCAGATTACCCAGTGCGGTTGGAATTTCATTCCAAAGGAAGTAGTCCATAATCGAGAAGTCTCCCCCCATAATTAAACCGAAGGGGAATAAAAACATGTTCACCACCGAGTGCTCAAAGCCCATATAGAAGAATAAGAAGATAGGCATCCACATCGCTATCACCTTCCCGCTCACCGAGGTAGAGATCATCGCGCCAACAACCCCCATTGAGACCATCCAGTTACATAGCATGCCGCGTACAAAAATAGTAAACCAGCCCGCAACCCCATGCTCTGCATACCCCAGAGTACGTGCTTCACCAATGCTGGCCGCCTTTGCCCCCACCGCGCCAGCTTCAACGTTAAAGCCGTAAGTAAAAATAAAGGCCATCATCACCGCCACGCTTAACGCGCCGCCAAAATTACCCAAAAACACTAAACCCCAGTTGCGGAGTAAACCCTGCACATCAACCCCGGGGCGTTTGTCGAGCAAGGCCAGCGGTACCAGTACAAATACCCCGGTGAGCAAATCAAAACCCATGAGGTAGAGCATACAAAAACCCACGGGGAACAAAATGGCCCCCAGTAAGAAGTGTCCGGTATTCACCGCGATGGTAATCGCAAAAATAGCAGCCAGCGCTAAAATAGCCCCCGCCATAAATGCACGAATCACAGTATCGCGAGTGGACATAAATACTTTAGATTCACCCGCGTCGACCATTTTGCTAACAAATTCTGCTGGAATTAAATAAGACATAACTTTCCCTTTATGACTAATTGAATAAAATTTCTGATGGCTCATAAGACCAACGACCCACCTTTACAAAGCAGTATCAAGGATCACTGCAACTGGTTGATGCGATCTTTGCTTGCGCAACATAGTCTCTATAGCAATTGCTGAGCCAAGCAGAACCAACCTCCAGCAAATTGATAACAAATCAGTAACAGTAAGCTATCGAGCAACGTTTAAGTCTAGGAATCACCAGCAACAGCCAAGATAAAACGCACCAATATATAGCCTAAGTCATTCAATTTAATGAAAAATACTACTTTATAGGTAGTTTTCAGTGCGGCGTGTACCTCTCTCACCAACAGGCTCGTTCAAGGCAGAACTGCGGTTTAAAGACCTCTTAGTATTGCGGAAGTGTTACGGCTGTCCTCAGCAACATCCATCTGCAGGGATGCGCAAGGAACACCGACTTTGAAGATAGCTTCGAGACGAAATAAAAGCAGTTTCATCACTATCAGGTATCTGCTTGGTCAGGAAAGCAAATACCTGAGAGCTAAACAGCAGTTAAGTTTTGGGGAGGTGGGCTTTGATAATTTGATAAAGCTCGGGACGATACTCTGCGATCTCATCCGGACTTAAGCCTTCCAAGGAATGCGGATACTTCAACCACTGGCTGGTTTCATGTAAGAAGTAATCGGGCACCCGCTCGGTTTTATTGCGTTCCGGTTTAAAATAAGGCACGGCCACACGAATATCGCTGGGCGTGTTCAGCCGCGCCAAACGCGTTAACTCGCTGATAATTGCATCGATAGAACGTCCGGTATCAAACACATCATCAACAATCAATAAGCGGTCATGCTGCTGCACATGTTTCACCAGATAGTTTAGGCCAAACACCTTGACCTCTTTGGCCTGATTATCAATCGCCGCAGCATAAGAAGCGGTGCGGATGGCAATATTGTCACTAGTGATACCGTGATAAGCCAAAAACTCCTGTACCGCAATACCAATCGGTGCCCCGCCGCGCCATACCGCAATAATAAAGCTGGGACGAAAGCCACTGCTCAGCACTTGCTCAGCCAAACGGAATGAGTCTTCTAAAAGATCTTGGCCGCTAATATAGAGTTTTTCACTCATTTCCATGTATCCTATTAAAAAGCTGACCTCAGGGTCAAAGTTGTAGTATAAAACTAGCATTAATCAGCCCGCTTATTCAAGGATACTAAGATGCCATTGAACCAGCCCACAGACCAGCTGCAAAAACATTATTTAGATGAAGATACGCTGATCCAAGACTCTTTCCGACTCGGCGTGAAGATATTTGAAAGCGGATTCCGTCCAAGCTTTATTGTCGGGCTTTGGCGTGGCGGCAGCGCAGTGGGGATTTACGTGCAAGAGTGTTTGCAAACCCTTGGTTTAGTCACCGATCACATCTCGGTGCGTACCTCTTATCAGGGCCAAGCCAATTATCAGCAAATCTTAGAGCAACCGGACTCGATTCGGGTGCACGGTATTCAATACCTCCTGGAAAACCTCAATGTTGATGATAGTCTGCTTATTGTCGACGATGTGTTTAGCAGTGGTCATAACGTTGTGGCGGTGATTAATCGGCTGCAAAGTAAACTAAAACGCAACATGCCAACGCAGGTGAAAGTTGCCACCCTTTGGGAGCGTCCCAAGTTTAACCAAACCAAGCTAAAACCCGACTTTTGTCTGCATCAAACCGAGCAGTGGCTGGTATTTCCCTACGAACTCACCGGACTCAGCCCCGCAGAAATCGCCGAACACAAACCCTTTGTCGCCCCGCTAATCAAAACCGAACAAACAAAATAAACGAACTGCTGCTCCTCAGCACCACTCCCAGACACAAAAAAGCGGCTGATCGGCCGCTTTATCTTTATTAAGACTCACCGCTTAGTGCTGATATTCATAAGCTCCGGTGTTAAAAGCGGCCCTACTCGGTCGTGGATCGCCATCGAGGTCCTCAGCGACAGCCACTAGTACTGCTGATTGGCTTTTCTAAAATTGCCTTGATAGTCGAAGATGCGATGCTCAATTCGCCAATAGTGTTTTTGTTGTTTGGCGATCACAAAATCGGGGGCCACCAAGTGCTGGATCGCTTGTTCGGCTTGTATGGCGCTATCAAGCGTCTGCTTTTCACCATCGACACGACGACAAAATAGCTGATTAAACTGCTGCTTGGCCTTAGCGTAACTAAAATTGAAGCTTTCGCTGAGCTCTGCGCCATCTTCATCATGATAGGTAATACGCAACTTGTCGCCAGCACAACTTGCCGAGATCCCGCTGCAACGCAAGACCTTACGATCTTTTAGTTGCAGCGCATCTTTGAGCTGCTTATCTGGGTCAATCATCTGAAAACCACAGGCGTGGCACTGACGCGCGGCGATGTCGTTTTCGGCATTGCATTGCGAACACTGTTTGTACTTATAACGATAGTTACATTGCACTAATTTTTCGGGATAATTTGGATCCTCAACTAAGCCCTGACAGCGCCTTCCATAATGCTCAATGATGTCGCCATCTTTGTCGGTAAGTCCCCAGAAAATATTAGCAAACTGGCATTGCGGACACTCAACCTGCACCAAAGTGCTATTCGGATTGGGCTTGGTTTCGCCAATTTCCGGCTGGTAGAGATCGTAATTATTGCCCGCATAATCAACGATTAGGCAGTCGCTTTTATCCGGATATAAACGTAAGCCCCGCCCGGCAATCTGCTGATACAGGCTTACCGAGGCGGTGCGCCGCAGAATCGCTATTAAATCAACATGTGGTGCATCAAAGCCAGTGGTAAGCACCGATACATTCACCAAGAACTTAAGCTGCTGCTGTTTAAATTGTTCGATCAACTGGTCACGCTGCTGATGCGGCGTTTCCGCCGTCACCACCGCCGTTTGTTCGTCGGGCAAATAGTGAGCGATTTCCCTGGCGTGATTAACCGTTGCAGCAAATACCATCACCCCGCGCCGCGATTCGGCCAGCTTGAGTAATTGCTGGCAGATGGCTTGAGTCACTCGAGGACAGCCAGACAAAAATTGATCCAGCTGGGCTTCACTGTATTGGCTGGGCAACTCGTCGAACTGATAGCGTGCCGCGGGAGCGTCAACCAACAAGGGTTGCGTTAGGTAACCTTTGTTTATCAAATGCCGCAGAGGTAATTCATAGATACACTTGTGAAAGGGGCGCGCCTGCTCGCTGCGTACATAGCCGTGATAATGCTGTTGGTAAATCCAGCCCTTGTCTAAGCGATAAGGGGTTGCGGTCAGGCCGAGTACTTTGAGCTGGGGGTTTTGCTGTTTTAAATGCTCAATAATCACTTGATATTGGCTGTCGCTATCATCACTCACCCGATGACATTCATCAATCACCAACAGCGAATAGTAGCCGCTAAACTGCCCCAGATTACGACTCAGCGATTGCACGCTGGCAAAGGTGACCGGAAACTGCGCTTGCTTTTGGCCAAGGCCCGCCGCAAAAATGCCCGACTCGAAGCCATAGGCGCTAAACTTACTCTGGTTTTGCTCGACCAACTCTTTAACATGCGCCAATACTAGGATGGGGTGTCGTGCCAAGCGCGCCAGCTCGGCGATCACGATGCTTTTTCCTGCACCGGTGGGCAATACCACAACGGCAGCCTCATCACTTTGACGAAAGTGACTCAATACAGCATCTACCGCCGCTTGTTGATAATCGCGCAGTTGTAACATGAAAGGCCCGGGTTCCTGCGATTAATAAAGATGAGCTCGATTATGCCATGTTTCAATAGGCCTCGCAGGCGTTTGCTTCCTCGGGAAAAGTGAAGCCCTTACCAAAACTTTCAGTGGATGATGCCGGTGAACGGGGCGATATCAAAAAAAGTCCCTTGAAACTTGGCTACACTGGGACTCAAAGTTTTGTATGATCAATCACCATGAGCCAAGCACAGATCCAACAAACCATCGCCAGTTTTAGCTGTATAGAGCAAGCGCTAAGCTATTTTGAGATCGACTACGATCAAATCTTTATCGAGCAATATCGGCAAGCCTTAATGAAGAATTTCATGGGGAATCTGTTACTAAGCAAACCCGAAGATTGGTTTGCTGCACGCCGCGCACTGAAAAATGCCTATTGCAAGGTGCAACGCAGCAGGCTCGATCCACACACCCGATCAGCCTGTCGTGGTTGTACTTCCTGCGAGCGACGCTAATGAAAGTAGAATTGACTCAAGAGTGCTTCAGGCAAGCGAAAGCCCCCTTCACCACTAGCTTAACCGCTACCTTAACAACTAGCTTCACCACAACTAGCGAGCAAACTGCTTATCTAGCCAATCGAAACAACGCGCTCTGCCTGTCGTAGTGGTACTTCCTGTGAACGACGCGAATGAAAGCAGCATTGACTCAAGAGTGCTTCAGGCAAGCGAAAGCCCCCTTCACCACTACCTTCACCACAACTAGCGAGCAAACTGCTTATTTAGCCAATCAAAACAACGCGCTCTGCCTGCCGTAGTGGTACTTCCTGCGAGCGACGCTAATGAAAGTAGAATTGAATCAAGGGGGCTTCGAGCAAGCGAAAGCCCCCTTCACCACTACCTTAACCGCTACCTTAACAACTACCTTCACCACAACTAGCGAGCAAACTGCCTATCTAGCCAATCGAAACAACGCGCTCAGCCTGCCGTGGTGGTACTTCCTGCGAGCGACGCGAATGAAATTGGAATTGACTCAAGGGTGCTTCAAGCAAGCGAAAGCCCCCTTCACCACAACTAGCGAGCAAACTGCTTATCTAGCCAATCAAAGGCCGCCTGCTGCATATCTTCGGTAAAGGTATGACTTTTATCGGCCCACAACTTGGTTTCTAGCTTATCGCCAGCACCATTGGCGTCCCAAACCGAATGCAGGGTATAGAAGGCCGACTTCACCGAATCCACCGGAAACAGCTTATCTTTAGCGCCCGCATAAACCAACATCGGTTTCGGCGCGCTCAGGGCGGCGATATCAGGGTAATCGAGATAACGCGCAATATAGGGATGCAACATCGCAAAAGCCGATTGCCCCTTCAGCTGATTGTTACCCGGTACCATCAAGCCCTTCATCGTCCCCATCCAGCAATCAACAATGCTGGCGGTAATCGCATCCGATAAGGCAGCCACCTGCCACGAGCGAAATGCCCCCATGGAAAAACCTATGGCCGCAACCCGCTGTTTATCCACCTGCGGCTGGCTGGCTAAAAACTCTGAAGCGCGTACATCTTCCAGCGCGATAATACCGGCGAAGGAAGCACCTAAGTTAAACAAGTTGGAGGCCAGCGCTTGTTGTGAACCGGTGACAAAGCCAGGCACCGAACGATCGCCCCAGCCTAAGGCATCGATGGACAATACCACATAGCCGCGTTTTGCCAGTTCATCCCCCGGAAAGCGCCCGGTGAAAAACTTATCGGCCCATTTTTGTGAAGAGGCTAAACGAGCCTCGTCATCCCAGGTTTGCACAAACTTTTCTTTGCCAATATCAAATTTACTGCCATGATCGTGCAGAAATAACGCGGCGGGGAATGGCCCTTCGCCCTTCGGCGTCAGCAAAAACGCCATCACCCGACTCTCGTTACTGATATTAAACACCACCTTTTGCGCAATATAAGAGCCGCGATCAACTTGGTCGATCACCATCGGTTTAAAGGGGGTGTCATCTTGATAAGGGAGGATCAACTCACGCGCTTTGGCTAAACCTTGCTCCCGCCACTGTTGGGGACTCAGTTGGTTATTTGCCCAGCTCATGGTAAATGGCATCCGCTGTTTAAGCTTCTGATAAAAAACCGGAAAACTACGCTGGGCTTGGTCAAATGCTTGCATTTGATACGTCGCGCCTTCGGCGGCTTTGGCATGCAGTAACTGAGGTGTTAGTGCCATTACAGCACTCAGTAAACTGGCAACAACGAGTGGCTTCATAAGCATCCTTAATTGATTAAAACCAAAATGAAACATCGGTTTAAAATACGATCTTTAATCAAGGATTATCGTTAGCGGAATCACAATTGTTAAATTAAGTAAAAGCAGATAAAACATACGTTTAACTGCATAGAATATAAAAAATCGTGTCTACCGTCGTTTTTAGATTCTTGAGCGGCAGCGCCAGCGAAGGAGGCAACAACTAGAGAGTATCAAGCGGAGCCCCTCAAACAGGCTGCTAGCCCGCCTGTACCTGACTAATGTAATTCAGCCACACTTGACTCTCGTTGCGTAACTTATCATCGGTTTCTGCCTTAGCAATCAGCTGTTGCGCTCTACTTAACTGCCCCAGATGAATATTGGCGATCCCCATCATTAACCACAAGCGTGGTTCAACTTTAGCTTGTTTATCCGCCAAATGCTGTAACACATCAAGTGCTTTATTCCACTGTTGCTGCTGCAATAACAATTGCGCATACTGACGTAAATTCGCTTCACTATCGTCAATTTTCAAAAGTTGCGCTAAGGCAGCACTCGCCTGCTTTTGCTGCTTGGCCAGCAACCAAGCTTGACTAAGCAAAGACTGATAACGCTTATTTCGCTTTAACTGCCCACGCTGCATCGCTTGCTCTAAGATCTGCGCCGCCAAATAGGCATTGCCTTGACGTATCAATAATTGGCTCAACAAGGTGTACTGGCTTGGCTTCTCAAATAATCCTTGCTGATAGGCCAAGCGTAAACTGGCCAAAGCAGCAGGCTCATCTTTATTTTGCATCAACAACGCCGCAAGTTGATACCAGTGCGACATTTTTTTCGGCTCGGCTGACAGCAGCTGCTTTTGCCATTTGATCGCCAAGCGCCATTGCGACAGCTGAGAGCGACTGACCATCGCCATCTGATACCAATTTATCGGCACCGTTGCTGATTTTTGCATACTGATGGCCCGTTCAATCGCCTCCGCCCCAGCGCGCCATTGCTGCTGCTGCAATTTTGCCTGAGCCAACAGCTGATAATGGCTAGCCGCAATTGAGCTTGGCTCGGCTTGGCTTAACCAAGTCTCCAATAGCTCAGCGCCAATCGCCCAATGTTGTAAGGCTAGATTTAATTGTGCTCTGACTAGCATCAGTTGCAACAGCTGTGCTGGCTCGAGCGTATTAGAGTCCACCGCGAGCTGATAATAATTAAGAGCCTGTTGGTAGTGATCACCGCTCAAGGCTAACTGCGCCAAATTAAGTCGAGTAATTGCCAGAGCATAGGCCCGCGCCGCAAGTGGTTTGAGTGTCTGCTCAAGCTTCACTAACACCCGCTTCGCCTGCTGAGGCTGCTGTTGCTCAATCAAACTCAAGGCGCTATTGATTTGCTTATACTCATATTGATTGAGCTGATTAGTCTTGGCAAATCCCGCAGCACTCACGCAAAGTAAAGCCAGCAGTATCATATGCTTTAACATAAACATTCCTTAATCACCGCGAGTAAATTCGAAAGTTTGTAAGGCTCTAAAAGAAACCGCCTTACCATTCTCGGTTTTAACCTGAAAACGCCAACGCATTAAAGCCTGCTTAACCGACGCTTCAAACACCCCTTTGGGATCCGATTTCACCACCTTAATACTGCCAATCGCGACCTCACCATTTTCTTTTACCGTGAAGTGCACCGTGACTTTACCTTCAATCTTGCGTCGCTCCGCTGAGCGGGGATAAATTGGCGATACCCGAGACAAAGCCATCGGATTGCGATCAATCGTCACCGCAACCGGAGCCGGTGGGCCTATATGAATTAGATTACTCACCGAACTAATCGCGACTTGCGTACTACTGATGCTCGGTAAATTTAAATCGATTTTAGGCTGTGGCGCTTGGCTTAAAGTTTGCGAGGGCATTGGTGGCAGTTCTGGGACAGCCTCGAGCTCTGGCTCTGGTGGTTTTTGTCGCTCTCGTAAGCGATGTTCTACATCGCTATCTTGTTTTACAGCCAAAAAACTTAAGTGCGGCGCTTCGCTGCGTTCAAACTTCGCCGTTTGACCGATGCCAGCAAGATGCGCTAAGGCCCAGAAAAAACTCGAGGCAAACAAAATACCCAGAGGCGAAAATGCCAGCAAGCGCAACATAACTAACCACCCATCCGGGTTGCCACCGAGTACGGCAAGTTTGCTAAGCGCAATTGATCCAGCAATTTCACTAAATCACCAGTGCTGGCCTTCTCGTCAGCTTGCACCACGACCGCTAAATCGGCTTGCTCAGACTTTAAACGCTCCAAAGTTGGACGTAACATACGAATGTCTATCGCCTGACCATCCAACCAAATTTCGGCCTTAGCACTTAAGGCAACCATCACCGCCCCTTGGCTTTGCTCGGTACTGGTTTGCGACTGGGGTCGATTCACTTCAATACCGGCTTCACGCACAAACGAAGTGGAGACGATGAAAAATATCAACATGATGAACACGATATCCAGCATCGGCGTCATATCGATCTGCGCTTCATCCTCTTGCTGGAATAAAAACTTAGTTTGTCTCATTGTCTACTCTACTATTTAATCTTTGATTATCCATGTTGAGTCCCTAGTGAGGCCGCACTCGCCTGAATGCTGGCCCGTTGACGAATGGTCCAACGTGCCAAGTGCGTATGGAAAATCAACCCAAAAACCGCGATAGCCATACCTGCCATAGTGGGTAAGGTGGCTTTGGCAATGCCTGCTGCCATTAAACGAGCATTGCCTGTTCCGTTAAGCGCTAAACTATCAAAAACCTGTACCATACCGGTGACCGTGCCCAGCAAGCCTACTAAAGGGCACAGTGAAATCAATAACTTAATAAATGATAAATGCTGTTTAAGCTGTAGATCTAAATCGCAATATTCACTTTGCCAGCGATACAGTTCTCGTTGCGAGGCACCGTTCTGATTAAATTGTTGCCGCAACACTGGAAAACTAAACCAACGAAACCAATAACGCTCCAAAATAAGCGTCATCAACAAAGCAGCTAAAGCCAAAATAAGGCTCAGCACCCAACCACCGGAATGAAGAAACTGCAGCAGCAAGGCTGTAAAGCGACTCCAATCAAGCAGCATGTTTGCTCCTTACTTGCTGAGCTTCACGTCGATCAGCCAATAAAGCGGTACTTTTTTGCTGTAATATCTGAATCACTCGGCGAGAACGGCTACTCAACAAGTTATGGCTAAACAACAGTGGAATGGCCACAATCAAGCCCAGTACCGTGGTAATCAGAGCCTGAGAAATCCCTCCTGCCATTAATTTCGGATCGCTGGTACCAAACAGCGTAATACTCTGGAAAGTGCCGATCATTCCGGTCACGGTGCCCAGCAGCCCCAATAAAGGCGCAACTGCCGCAAACAACTTAATCAGACTTTGACCTCGCTCTAAGCCAGGAACTTCCTCTAAAATAGACTCTTCAACTCTTAAGGCTAAATCGTCCACTGCTAATTCACTTTGCTGGGCTTTATTCAATACTCGCCCTAAAGGGTTATTATCGAATAGTTGGCCTGAACTGTTTTTTAACTGGCGCTTCACCTTCATCTCGGTGATGCTTAACAGCAACATCCGCCACAGGGCCATCACCAAACCAATCAGTCCCAAGGCCAAAATGATATAGCCCACATAGCCACCTTGTTTAATTCGCTGCTCTAAGCTGGGCACTTGGCCGAGTAAGGCCAATAATTGGCCACGGGTAGGATCGATCACTAAGCTGGCTTGCTTGCCCTCTATATAGGCTTTCGCCTGATTCACCGCCGCGCCGTCTGGCTGACGACTCAACACCAATAATTGATCCAGCTTGTTTTGCCAGCTCAAATAATGCCCTTGTTGGTCAAGCAACTGAAAATTACCAATGCGCAACACTTGGGTACTGCGAGTTTGTCCGGAAGGCTCCACCACATCCCGCTCAAATAAAACGATTTTTCCAGATTCATTTAACTCATCATATAAGCTAACCCACAAAGTCTTAAATTCATCGATACTCGGAATTCGTTGTGCCGAAGCAAAATCTAGCTGTTTGCTGCGTCCCGGAAACTGCGCACTAACCAAAGAATCCTGCAACTGCCCTTGCGCCTCACTGGCTTGTTGCTTCACGACACCAAACACTTCGCCGAGCTGACCACTTCGCTGAGTCAACAATTGCTGTATTTCAGTTAAATGCTGTTCGTTTTGGTCAAAGGCTTGCTTTAATTCTAGTTGCCGAGCATTCGCCGCGGCCAAACGTTGCTGGCTTTGTGCCAATAGCGCCTTTTGACTATCTAGGTGTTGTTTAAATTCGGCTAAACGCTGCTGATTGACTTGACCATCATGCTGAAGAATGTCTGTCGCGAGCGATGCTAAACGATGACTAGGCTCGGCGGCTGATAGCGGTGTTGAAAAACTGAATAAGGTAAATAATAAGATCGACAAAATGCGCATTACAGCCCCCGCTCGATCGGATTAAGTGGCAGTGTTAATAGCTCGGGAATACTCTGTTGCCAAGCGATTTGAATCGCCGAGCGTAAGTCCAAATTGTGTTGTTTAGGTAAACTCACCCAAGCTTGTTGCTGAGGATCCCATAAACCGCTAATCTGGCTATCTAAACTTTGAAAATACAAGGCGGTTCGACCCAAGCGGAAAAAGTCGACTTGCAGTTCGTCACCATCGTGGGTAGGCAATGTTTTAAAAGACTTTAATTCAGCGCTGGTTAACTTACCTTGGTAAGCCTCAATGGTACGTCCATATTCTATTTCAATTTGGTAGGCTTCTAATACTTGACGGTATTTCTCGGCCAAACTCACATCAGCTCGCACTAAATTATTTTGCAGTTTAGCTAAACGTTGCTGACGTTCCTGCGGCAAAAAGGGCAAATCTTGCGCCACAAAATGGGCTAAGCCCTCAAGCATATCAGCCAACAAGGGTAAGGCCGCTTGCTGAGTCGCCTCTAAAGAGCCAAGCTGACTTTGTAAATCATCCAGCTCTTGCTGTTGAGAAGCCACCATCAAGCTCAACTGTTTGTTATAAGCCTCTACTAAATCGGCTTGTTGCTGATTTTGCTGATAATCTAAAAAGGCTTGTTGTGCCCGCTCATCTAAACCATCAAGCTTCAACTGAGTCTGCTGATTTTTCCGATGACTTTGCTCAGTTGTTTTAAGACTGGCATCAATTTCACTCGCCTGTACCACATGAGCCAAGCACATTCCGGCGAGTAAACATGACCAGCTCAACCGGCCCTTTAATATCTTCATTTTTTTACCACTGATAAACATTCTTTCACAAGATGAATAATGAGGATCCCAACAACCCAGAGATTGCATGTCGATGAAATAACAACACGAATGCTTAGTGCTGGCAGCGACATTTATCATCAAAATTCGCCACCAACAAAAAGTTTACAAGTTCAGCCTGTCGCAACATTTCACCAACAAGCAACCACAACCATTAACGCAAATAAGAATTGTTCTTATTTGTGTTTGATAATATCATACCGTTTATTGAAAGGAAGTGAAACTCACTGAATTAACTTAATGCAGGAAAATTAAGGATGAACCGTACTTACATATCGGTGTTGCTAGCAGCCGTACTTAGCCAAAATGTCAACGCTGAACAAACCACTGCCAATCACGAGCAATTAGAGGTTGGTGATAAGCTCACCGTCGTCGCTGAAAAAGGAATTGCTAACTCAACCACAACTGGCAGCAAAATGGATATTCCGATCAAAGAACTACCATTTTCCGTTGCAGTGATTGACCAACAATTTATGCGAGATACCGGCGTTAAAAACCTACAGGACGCATTACTTTATACTTCCGGTGTCTATAGTAGTGCCTTTGGTTTAGATTCACGTGGTGACTGGAGTCTGGTCCGTGGTGTCGCCCCCACCCAGTATGTGGACGGCATGAAATCACTGTTTGGCTACTATAACAACATTCGCCCCGACACCTTCTCTATGGAACGAATTGAAGTTCTCAAAGGCCCCTCATCGGTATTATTTGGTCAAGGCTCTACTGGGGGCATTGTGAATCTGGTGTCAAAATTGCCACAACAGCAGGCCAGTCATCAACTATTGGCCCAAGGCGGTTCCCATAATCGACGCCAAATTGCAATTGACTCGACCGGACCAATTGCTAACAGCAACCTACTCTACCGAATGGTCGCTTTAGCGCGCGAAGGTGATACCCAAGTTAATCATACCGAAGACAATCGCTACCTGATTAATCCTTCCTTAACCTGGATGATGGGTGACGCAACCAATTTAACCCTATTGGCCAACTATCAACGCGACGAATCGGGCACAGTACTTCAATTTTTACCTACCGAAGGTACACTGTTCGCGGGACCGAATGGCCAGTATATCGACAAAAGCACCTTTTTAAGTGAGCCCGGCTGGGATAGTTATGACACCGAACAACTATCGCTAACGGCCTTATTTGACCATCGTTTTAATCAGATCTGGTCATTGCAAGCCAATATGCGCTACACCGATAGTGAATCCGATTACCGCTCCATGTGGTCTTATGCGCCGAGTACCAGTAGTGATGGCGCTCCGATTATGTATAACCCCGATGGCACGATCAACCGTGCGGCGTACCATAAGCAAGGAAATAGCAAAGTGCTCACCAGCGATGTGCGCGCCTTGGCTAATTTTTCTTTGGGTGCGACAGAACATGCGCTATTAATCGGCGTAGACGGCCAGCAGGCAAAAACACGTGACGATGTCTGGTTTGGCAGCGGTGGTACCATCGACCCTTATAATCCGGTTTATGGCAACATTCCCAGCGGCTATACCATTACACCTGGGGCAGAAGTGACGGCCTCGCAACTTGGTATTTATCTGAATGACCAAGTCAATATTGCTCAAGTGTCGGTGAATGCTGGTTTACGCTACGACACCACCAAAACCAAAACCGAAGGTAGTATCGCCGATACTAGCGAAGATGCGGTGACCGGACGCTTCGGTGGAATGTACCACTTTGATAACGGACTCTCTCCTTACCTAAGCTACTCGCAATCATTCGAGCCTCAGCAAGCTGTCTCGGATATGAATAACGGTAAACTGATCTACCTCGATCCGCTACGTGGCGAGCAATATGAAACGGGCATAAAATATCAACCCACTGGTTCAGACCTACTTGCAACCGTTTCTTTGTATGACATTACCCAGAAAAATCGAGTTCAAACCAATCCCAATGGTGGTGTTCGGCCACTGGCTGATGTCAGTATTCAAGGCGCTGAGTTCGAAGTTCATAAAAAATGGTTACAAGTTGATTTAATTGCCACCTATACCGAACAAAGAACTGAAGATGAAGAAACCGGTTACCGGATCGCCTATGTGCCCGATAGACTCGCTTCGGTATGGGCGAATTATCAATTCAAAAGCTCGCTTGAAGGTTTACGAGTCGGTTTAGGAAGCCGTTATGTAGGAGATACCACCGATGGCACTGATCTGTACACTGTACCATCAGTGACTCTATTTGACGCCATGGCCGCTTACCAAACCGGTCACTGGGATCTGAGCTTAAACGCGAAAAACTTATTCAATAAGACTTACGTGGCATATGCGTCTACCTCTGGAACCACTGGTTATGGTGAAGGTTTATACGTCACCGCCGATGTTCGATACAATTTTTAGGACTCAACCATGGCCTCCGTGCATTTTCGCCGCAGGCCAATTGAGCCAATATTGCTCATGACATCGTCTAACTTGGATAGCATCAGCCAATACCTGCTCGCCGCTTTTCAAAGCAGCAAGCCTTTGGCTGAACTGGCGCGACATTTAAGCCCCAGCTTAATTGAATTACACACTCACCAGCTTAACTCGCAGCCGTTGATTGATGCCCAATCCCCACAAATAAGTGAGGTAGTTTGCCAATTGTATCGCAGCTGGCAACATCAACATCCCGAAGCTGGCGAAGTGTATTGGCTCATCCAAAGTTGGAGGATGCTCATTTGGCAACCCATTACACTAACATTGATTGCGGTATATGCCCGCCAAACCAGTTTAGACCTGAGCCAATTCAAGCAAAGACTTAACTTAGAGAGTGGCATTGTGAGTGGCTATCTGGATCTGCAACTTAGCTCCCCCACAGCGGCTGATGATCAGCAATGGGTATTAAATCAAAGCTGTCGCCAATTAAGCCAATTATTACAAGACTACCGCTCAGCCTTAGGACAACAGGGTAGACTGAGCGAAGCCGTCGCCATGCGTCTCGTCAAAGATCAAATCGCTAATCTGATGCTCAAGTTAGCTGCAGCATTCCCGCAACTCAACAGTGTGGCACTCAGCCATTTATTAAGTCCCTGGAGTGAACAACTTCAACTCGGGCCCAAATCACCATTTTTTGATTTTGAGTTAAACCCAGAACGCAGTACCGTTCTGGCCAAACCTTCAGCCTGTTGCCAGCACTATCGGCGAGCCGATGGTGATTACTGCCTCAACTGTCCGAAGCTGCAACGCGCCGAGTTAGCACAGCGCTTAGCGGCACATAAACAATCCTTGCAAACATGTTAAACCCCAGCGCGGCATGTTCAGTAAGCCATAAAAAAGTAAACCTCCGATGTTAGAGCTACACCACGTCATCGTACGTCATCAACAAAACACCGTGTTAAATATTCCAGAGTTGCGCATTGCTGCGCAGCAAATCACCGTCATTCTGGGCCACAATGGTTCCGGAAAGTCGACCTTAATGAAGCTATTAGCGCGCCAACAAAACCCAACTCAAGGACGTATTTGTTTAAATCAACATTCCTTGGAGAGGCTTTCCCAGCGCCAATTGGCTCAGCAGCTGGCCTATCTGCCACAACGACTTCCAGATGTTGCGGGATTAACGGTGACCGAATTAGTCCGTTTAGGCCGTTTCCCCTGGCGTGGAACTTTAGGCCGCTGGAAATCCAGTGACCATTTAGCAGTCCAGCAAGCCCTACGGCAAACCAATGTCAGCCACTACGGTGAGCAGCTAGCCGATCAACTTTCAGGGGGGGAACGTCAGCGCGCCTGGATTGCCATGTTACTTGCCCAGCAGGCCCCGATGCTGCTGCTTGATGAACCGACATCCGCCTTAGACCTTAGTCATCAATACGACTTAATGCAATTACTGCGTCAGCTCAACCAACAGCAGCAGCGCGGTATTGTTGTGATCTTGCACGATGTCAATCTGGCCTGTCGCTTTGCCGATCGCATTCTGGCTTTAAAACAGGGGCAAATCTGTTTTGATGGCTCACCTCAACAATTACTGACACCTGCGAACCTGCGAAAAATTTATGGCTTGGATTTTGATTTAATCAAACAAGCCCAGCAAAACCTCCCCGTGGCCGCGGTCGCTTATCCCGAAGAGGAACAATTATGATTCAAACTCATTGTCGCCGAACTCCATTCATCATAAAAACCGTTTTATTGATGCTAGTGCTTCAATCAAGCCTGGCAATGGCTTTAACCATCAACGATGACATCAAGTCGCATCACTTTGCTAAGGTGCCGCAACGCATTGTTGCACTCAACTGGTCCATGGCAGAAAACGTATTAGAATTAGGTCTTGTCCCGGTGGGTATTGCCGATATTGCTGGTTACCAAACCTGGGTCGTCAAACCAGCCATTCCGGCAGGCGTCACCGATGTGGGGACTCGCATGGAGCCGAATCTCGAGTTAATCGAAGAACTCAAACCAGATGTCATCTTACTGAGTAGCTCACAGGCCGATCTACTGCCGCGTTTAGAAAAAATTGCACCAACGCTGTTTTTTGATTCGTTTAACGCCAGCCAGGATAACTATCAAAAGTCCAAAAAAATCTTTATGCAATTGGCCGAGTTATTTGATAAACAAACGGTCGCCGCACAAAAGCTCACCGCCTTAGAGAAGCAATTTGTAGATTTAAAACAACAAATATCCCAACATTTTTCGGGGCATATCCCCAAAGTAACCACCATTCGATTCAACAATGCCTCAACGATTATCGTCTATGGAGATAATTCACTTTCCCAAGCCGCAGCCGAGCAATTAGGGATCGCCCCCGCGCTCCCTTTAGGCCCCTCCAAATGGGGGATCGCCCAGAAGAAACTAAGCGATTTAGCTCAAATTGAAGAGGGCATCGTGGTCAACATTAAACCCTTTGATCAAGAAAAACAGTTGCAAGCCTCACCGCTATGGCAAGCTCTGCCGTTTGTCCGCAAAGGCCACTACACCACCATGGAAGCTATCTGGAGTTATGGTGGCGTAAACTCGGTTGGCTACTTCGCTCAGGCCCTTACCGACAGTTTATTAAACATCAACAGTCCTGAGTAAACCCAACACCGATGAGCATATTATCCAGATACAGCCTTAGTGGCGGCATATTCATCGTCGCTACCCTCGGCTATTTACAAATAGGCGAGGCACCCAGCCTCTTCCGTCAGCTGAGCCTGATTCACCACTGGCAAAGCCAGCAATTTTCCGAGGTGATGTTTTTGTATGCCAGCCTGCCAAGACTCAGCTTAGCGATTATTGTGGGCGGCGTATTGGGTTTGGTCGGTAGCCTTTTGCAGCAATTAACGCAAAACTATTTATTGTCGCCGATGACCTTAGGCGCGTCTTCTGGCGCGTGGTTAGGCTTGGTCTGTTTAAGTGTCTTCTTACCCAGCCTAGTTCCCCTTTATGGGCATTGGTTTGCCATGGGAGGCGCCTTACTCAGCACTGCGCTGGTCATTTTTATTGCGGGTCGTCAGGGTTTGGGGGGCTTACCAGTGATTTTATCGGGTTTGGCCATCAATCTGCTGTTAGGTGCCATCGCGACGGCTATCGTGATGACACATGATCAATATGCGAAAAACCTGTTTATTTGGGGTGCTGGTGATCTCACTCAAAGCGACTGGAGTTGGGTGACTTGGTTACTACCAAAGTTGTGGCCCATGCCCCTGTTGTTATATTTTGCCCCTCGCCCCCTCAGCCTATTACGTTTAGGTGAACAGGCGGCCGGGGCTCGTGGTTTAAGCCTCATTCCCACCATGGTCACGCTGATTGGCTTCGCCATTTGGATGCTCTCCTGCGCGATTACCGCTGTGGGATTAATCGCTTTTATTGGTCTGCTGGCACCCAATATCGTGCGTAGTTTAGGTGCCAGAACAGCCCGTGACCAATTATGCTTTAGTGTCTTAATTGGCGCTTTATTGCTGCTAATAACCGATATGATTGCCCTGATTGCCAGCGGCTACACAACCAATATGATCCCAAGTGGCACCGCGGCGGCTTTAATTGGGGCCCCAGCACTGATTTGGTTTAGCCGTGGTAAACTAGGCGCGAAAGACCAGCAAAGTCTAAGCCTGCCAAAAGGCGCCGTCAGCTTACACAAGCATCTGCCCCTAGCTTTAATCTGCCTATTGTTAAGCATATTATTTGTCGCCTTATTTGTTGCACCTTCATTGCATGGCTGGCAGTTATCCATCAGTAATTTACACACCTGGCAGCTACGCTGGCCACGAGTATTTGCCGCCGTGGCGGGCGGTGCAGCGATGGCCATGGCCGGGGTAATCTTACAGCGACTGATCCGCAACCCCTTGGCCAGCCCCGACATTTTAGGGATGTCGGCTGGTGCTACATTTGCCTTGGTCATCACCACTATCTTCACCGGTGCGTCAATTTTTGAGGTGGGAAGTTTAGTCGCATTTATTGGCAGTAGCGCGGTCCTCGCCCTATTGCTGTTACTGGGTAGAAAACATCAGTTTTCACCCGCGATGATGGTATTAATTGGCATTGCTTTAGCGGCACTCATCGACGCCCTCATCGCCTTTGTTTTGGCCAAAGGCAGTGATGAGGTTTATAGCATCCTGGGCTGGTTATCCGGAACCACCTATCGCGTGGCTCCCTCACAGGTCATCTTGCTGCTCGTCTCGGTGACGCTGTTAGGGCTGCTCAGCCTGTCACTGAGTCGCTGGTTAACTCTGATTTCGGCGGGAGATGACATCGCTAAGGCGAGAGGCCTGAATATAAGCCAGGCTCGGCTGATATTACTCATCATCGTGGCGCTATTATGCGCACTAGTAACCGCCGTGATTGGCCCCTTAGCCTTTGTGGGTTTATTAGCACCGCATATGGCGGTGATGCTTGGCGCCAAGAAAGCTGCGCCGCAGTTACTACTGGCGTGCATCATTGGCGCATTATTAATGTTGGTATCCGATTGGTTAGGTCGAGTCTTGCTCTATCCGGTACAGATGCCAGCGGGCACCATTGCCTCTATATTAGGTGGCAGTTACTTGATCCTGTTACTGAGCAGAAGCGGTCACCCACCAAACCAAAGCCAGTAGAAGATACATCTTAAACCGCTTCGCGCCTACGCGCTGGCGCTCCCAATCACCAAGGACTGCGCCATCTGGCCAGCCCAAAAGGCGCAGTAAATTGCTTTCGCCAGCAACAAACCCGTGCTGGCGCAGCGCTCAAAGGATTGAGCCCCCCTATTCGTGACCGTTATACGGCAACTGCGAGGCAATTAGCGCAGTTAAATTGAGCGACTTATCAAGTCTGCTATCATTCAAAATGTTGGCCTATTGTTTATTTTTTGAAGCCCTAATTGAGGGCATGATTCTGCCGCAATTAAGTACCGCTAGCCTGACTATTTGGATCGCTAAAGCCTCATCCGTAATAAACCTTCCCCCCACAAGCGCCGCTCTCTCGATGATCAGTGGATGAATTGATGAGTTGATGAGTTGATGAGTTGATGAGTTGATGAGTTGATGAGTGATTATCTGTACTAGTGTGATTATCGGTACTAGCTCATACACAATCTGACACTGCGGATTACCGAGCGTGACCTAACCGTACAAGCTACACACTAAATTACCAACTCACTTTTGGACAAAAGCGAGTCAGCTGGCTTGCTAATTTAGCAAATGACGGATTAACTGAAGTACGCAATAACTTCAAGGCGCAAAAGGAAAGACTTGACCCTGTACTTCCTTCTGAATTAACTAAAGTATAGGAAACCTTAGATAGAAAAGGGCAAGACCTGAACCCACTGGTTTTTCTTATAATATATAAATATTGTCACTTATTTTACTAGATTCCTCTGCTTAATTGCTTTAGCAATTTTATAAGAATCCTTAGCCAGCTTTATAAAAAAGTCAGAACCGTATTTTTCTTCTAATTTCTTATAATAATCTGGCTCTACACTCATCATATGAGAAATTATCCCATGCAAATAAGGTATATCAGCTTTTTTTATTGTTTTATTATAGTAGTGATGCACCATTGCTCTAATTTTTTTTCTAGTATATCTACCAACAGAAATTTTATCTTCATGAGTAAGCACTATCCCTGTCACACGTCTAGAACGCCCTCTACCAATAATTTTCGTTTTGGATTCATTAATTGATAACTTAGGGTTCTTGGTCTCAGATAAGAGAGTGGTTATATATTTATTCAACTCGTCAATTTTATCAAAGTCCATAGTTGAGAAAGTCAAGTCATCAGCATACCTAGTGTAAACAACACCATTATCGTTACAGTATTTCTCTAATTTACTATCAATTGATTTCATAACTAAGTTAGAAACCAATGGCGATGATGGAGCTCCAATAGACAGTTCTAATTTTTTATTGTTTCGTCTAAACAAGTAAGATGAAAGTATTTTTTTTTCAAACTCTCCAATAACTTCTCCTTCACGCTCAAGAAATAAAAATAGATCATTAGGCTTTAATGATGGGAAAAAGTTATTAAAGTCTAATTTTAGTATCCAGTCACTATCTTTATGTGGCTCAGCATTATCTACTATAGATTTACCTTCTACATAAGCGGTACTGACCTCAGAAGGATTATATTTTGATAGAAAAACAGAAACGACAGCTCTTTGAACTTCCTTCACAAACGGGCTTGGCTGAGCAATAACTCGCTCCCCCTTTATTCTTTTTGGGATTGTATATACTTTATATGCCAATGGTGCTGTATTTAGGCCTTTTATTACATCTTGAATACTTAAACTTGCATTACTACATATTTCTTTCAATAGATTTGCCATATCAATTCTCCGTAATAGAAGCAAACCGATCTTCATCATGATCAGCCATAACGCATAGCAAGTCCTGTACAAAATCTGTACGGTTTTTATTGTCTATTAACTCTTTTAAATCAGCATAATAATAATGCTTTATAAATCCTTTATTCTCATTAGTGGCGATATAATAAGTATCGCCACTATCAACCTTCTTTATAAAACCGAACTTTTCCAGTATATAAGTACAGGTTTTTACGAGCGAGTAGTTACTTTCCACTTTAAAGTGGTTTTTTAGGGCGTTGTTTATTTCTGAAATACGTAGAGAACCAAAGGTAAATATCAAATCACCAACAACAAAGCAAATGTGACCAATTTTACTTAGATCTAGTTTAGGACTACCCGTAGATAATTTACTAATTTCTTCCTCTATTTTTTTTGTAATTCTACCGGATACAGACAAGGTGGTATCTTTATTAGCATTAACTTTTGAAGAAACTTTATCTTGATTTACACCGCCGATGTAATATCTCACATCCCATTGATACTTTAAAACTACTTTATTATTGTCTTGCAAATACTTGATAGGACCATAGTTAATAAATGTATTCTCTTCTACAATATTAGTATTAACTACAAGTATGAGCTTTTCTGACAATGTTTCTAAAACACTAAAACTACCTAGTTCTGCAAATGCACCAGGCCCTTCCAATATGAGAACTATTGCACCTGCCATATCGGCAATTGCAAGCTCAAAATCAATCAGGTTTTGAACTTGTCCATGCTCTAGCCAATCTTGGTATTCTTCAGCACATTGAACCTTGTCACTCAAAGAGGCGTAACTAGTCACAATAGTATCTAGAATTGCCCCCCTCATTGAAAAGTATTTAGACTCACCATCCTGACCTGTTTCGTAGGTACCTGTTTGACCACCACACAAAAACAAGAAGTTTGGTGCATTCATTAGACGCAACTTTGAATAATCCAAAGCCGTTAGGTAATTATCAAAATGGGTTTCAAATTCAGTCATACAAACATAGATCGCCAGAAAAACAAAAAGCCCCTGACTACGGGGCTTTCTGTAACTTTACCTTAAAGGGCACGGACGCCACGACAAATCGGCTTGCCGATTTTCGTGGTGATCGTGCTCATAAAAAAACACAATTTAAAGCTCTGGTGATACACCAGATGAAGCTGGTCACGCTTCAAGCGCGTAAAGTGAATTAAATATAGACGAAACCACCTATAATATCAATATTTTTAATCTAAAACATAGACTTAACCCGTAACATTCCAATGCCTTTTAACTGTCGTAATCTCCAAACCAAGCACTTCTGCAGTTTTACGTTGTGATAGACCTTCTGCTTTTTTGGTCTAGACTGCGCTTGTGCTACCGTAAGCTCTTGGTCGACCAAGCTTCTTGCCTTGAGCAGTAGCTAACAATGGAGCAAATAAATAAACTAGACACCCATTCTAAAAACAAAAACCTTTCACACCCTCGCTAGTAAAGATTGCGCTTTTTAAACCCATCATCTTCGCCGAGTAGCGCAAATGAACAAGGGAGCAAAGTTGAAGTCTGTTTGAGCGTAGCGAGTTACTTCAACGCCCTTGTGAGTGAGCAACGGAGGAGCTAAGAAGATGCAGGGTGGCCTTTCTTTTGTATACTTTTCTTTGGCCAGCAAAGAAAAGTATATCGCCGTCAGGGCGAAACCCTCACTAGCAGATCTATCCAAAACTAAATGATAAAAACGAGACTAACAGCTCCCACAATAGAATAAACAGAATAAACTAGACACCCATTCTAAAAACAAAAACCTTTTACACTCTCGCTAGCCAAGATTACGCTTTTAAATCCCATCATCTTCGCCGAGTAGCGCAAATGAACAAGGGAGCAAAGTTGAAGTCTGTTTGAGCGTAGCGAGTTACTTCAACGCCCTTGTGAGTGAGCAACGGAGGATCTAAGAAGATGCTGGGTGGCCTTTCTTTTGTATACTTTTCTTTGGCCAGCAAAGAAAAGTATATCGCCGTCAGGGCGAAACCCTCACTAACAGATCTATCCAAAACTAAAAATAATAAACTAGACACCCATTCTAAAAACAAAAACCTTTCACACTCTCGATAGCCAAGATTACGCTTTTAAATCCCATCATCTTCGCCGAGTAGCGCAAATGAACAAGGGAGCAAAGTTGAAGTCTGTTTGAGCGTAGTGTTTACTTCAACGCCCTTGAGAATAAGCAACGCAGGGTTTAAGAAGATGCTGGGCGAGCTTTCTTTTTGCTTAGCTAAGCTTTGCTCGTTGAAGCTTAATGACGTCGCCGTAGGCGAAAGCTTTTACCTCGTAGCTAACACAGAACGGGGCATAAATGGGTTAGAGTAACCAGTCAGAACAGATCGCCCCTTGCGAAGCAAAGTGGCAGGTTGAGTCCAGACTAATCCAGATTATCTGATGACCAAGCAGCCAGAACCATCTGCCAGCCTCATTAGCCAGTAAACGGCTGCTCTGGCGCTGTAATAGTGAGCTTGAATATGGCGAATTCAGATTTACTTTTTAAGGGCTTGCAACGACCACAAAATTCCGGCTCAAAGGTGGGATGCAGGGCGCTTATATCCTGACCATTCGTATCATAGGTTCCATAAATGGCTTGCCCTGCGATGTGCTCTGTCACAAACACTACGCCAGGAGTTTCATATACGCCAACCACCGTAACCCCATCGCTGTACGGACCGTGGCTGGCATATTGGGCGACCTTATCGGGGTGTACATAAGTCGTCAGTTTGGTGCCTTTGCCATCGTTAATCCAATTGTAAGCCGCAACCGCTTCTTGAATAAACAAAGGCGTATCGGCAGGCAACACCACATCTTTGCCCGGTACCATACTCACATTGGCAATCGGCCAAGAACGCCAATCTTGTGGGTAACTCGCGACCGACACAGCAAGCACATCAACACTAAACGATGCTGCCGTCCAAGCCAGCATCAAAACAAATATTCTAGCCATAGACAATCCCTGTTCTATAAACTGATGAGCACGGTTTCCCCAAGCCCAATGCTCTCCGACTATATCAAGAAAAGTTTCACCAAAAGCTATAAGCAACGCAGAGTAAGCATCCCCGCCAAAGAAAAAGTAGCTCGAAGGCCACTAATTTACAATCAATAAAAACGTTGTAGAGCAGTCTGTTCGGCTTATTCCATTTGCAAGCAAGACTTCAATTGTAAGATCCGCTGCTGGTCTTCTGGATGGCTACTTATCCATTGTGGTATTGCGGTCTGTTGCTGGTTAAACAGCTGCTGATAACCCGCCAGTATTTGCCCGCCAGATAAACCTAAATGGGCCGCGCTATGGCAAGCAAATAAATCAGCTCGGCTCTCAACCTCACGCGAATACCCCATATTTAAGCCCAAGACTGCGGCCCCCATTAAACCATCAACCAAGGCGCTCGCATCACCCACCAGTAGCATCACCGCGCTAGTGACCAGAGTCGAACGAACCAAGGCTGTCATCCCGTCGTGGTGGACAAAGTGGCCCAGCTCATGCAGTAAAATGCCGTTCAGTTGCTCTGGCTGTTGCATCAGTGAAACTAAACGGTCGGTCACAATAATACTGCCGTCGGCTAAGGCAAAAGCATTGGCTTGTTCACCCATGTTGTAGAAGAACAATTTTGGCTCGCCTGGTAGCTCCCCAGTTCCTTCAACTAAGCGCGCAAAGTTTGCGCTAATTTGTTGTTGTAGGGACGCATCCAACTGGCTGTCTTGAAAGCCGAAAGCTTGCAATTGACTCAAGGTTTGTTGACCCAATTCTTGCGAAACTGAATACGGCACAAAACCGGCCAGATAGTGTGCCAAACGCGGCAGTCCCTTATCGATACTCCAAAACATCAATAGGGCACTCAGCAGCACGCCAAACACTATCGCTAAAAGGTTGCTCTCGATGCGCTTCGCCAGAGAACCTTTGCCATGGCGCTCTAACCAGGCCGCTAACTGCTCGGGCTGTTCCGCGACAAAGCGGTGACCATTGGCAAATATCAGACTACGTGGCTGACGGCCAATCGCCATCGACACTTCGACTTCGGCCAAAGATGCTCGAATACAGCCTTCCTCATCACGAAGCTCCAGCTTCCCTTCATCGGAACAACTTAAACAGGCGGCTCGAATTAGCGAGCTATTCGCCACAAACACTTTTCCAGAAATAAGCATGTCAGTCCTAAATCACGCCAATTTCAATACTAAATGCATCGGCTACTTCATCGGCAATCGCAACATTACCGTCATCCACTTGATTATGAGTAATCAGTTGATCGATATCGCCGTCAATTGCGGTGGCATTTGCCATAAACCGGGCGTACCTAACCTTTACCAAGGGTAAGGCCAAACCTAAAGAAAACACAGTAAGCAACAAATTGCTAAGTAGCAAAGCTAAAAACGCCCAAGGTTTCACTGTTGAATTTAGCTGCAATTTATCAGCTAAAACAGTTTCACCAAATTGATAGTTACGTAAGCAGGCTTTTAGATAGGCACTCACAAACCAGCCAAGCAAAAACATACTGATATAAATTGCCAAGATAGCCCCAAACAAACCATAGTGAGCACCAAGATCACTCTCTAAGTTTTCCGGGTTAAGCTGCTGTATTAATCCCCCCAACTGAGAGAAATCAATACCAATCGAACCCACAAAAATAGCGACTCCGATTGCAACAATGACTAACAAACCGCTTAAGCCGATAGCCGCTGTCTTTAAATAGATTTTAAATATGCGTCCGGTACCAATCTCTGCGCCAAATTGTTGCTGCCCCCAGCGATAGCCATTTAAAATAAACTGACTCATTTGGCTGGTAATTAAAGCATAGATAAAGGTTAAACCTAGTCCACAGGCCACAATACTAATGATACCGAGGATCCACGGTGAGCTCATTTGGGCGAGAAATGTCAATCCCCCGGCAGCGATAGCGAAGCCAACAAAATATAACAAAGGCAGTACCAATAACACCATATAAGCACGGCCATAACTGCCTACAAAATCGAATCGAACATTCCGATAGCGCGTCATCCGAGCATCAAAACGTAAATTACGCACCACTAACACAGGCGTAGCAAGCACAAACAAAAGCACCATTAAGCCACCAATAGTGGGGTGAAATGAAGGTAGCGTAAGCCACCCAAGCACCAAAATTACCGCAATAATTCGGCCAATAAGAATTTGTATAGGTTTTGCCAAATACTCAAAAGACTCACCGGCAAGTTCGGTATTGCCGTAAAAATACTGCTTATTGCGCACTTTAGCCCAAGCGGAATAAATCCCCAAAGTAATAACGGTGAGTAAGATATTCACGATCCAAATGCCAAAATATTCACCGGCACGCCCTAAGAATGTAAATTGGTAACGCGGCTGTTGCTGACTTTCCATGTAATCGATTCCTATTGGGAATAAAAAGTAAAGGTTAGGTTTAAGCTACTGACAAATAAATTTTTTATAGTATTTGATTTGCTTAACAAAAACCAACTTTAGCATCAATTTTTGCCGTTCCAATCGCTCGCACTAGCAAACCATTATTCAATAAAAAAGCGAGAGCCAAACTTTAATAAAAAATAAAAATGCTTTATAAAATCCAGCTTTCAGATAAAGATACTGGATATACGAATATTGCGAGCATTTATGCTGTCTTTTTATCTATGATTCATCAAGTCATGATATTTGTCGTTTTTTTGTCAGCACTCATTGCATCAAGCAAGCGGCTCTCTAGAATGACTGGTTTGGCTAACATTTGTGCATGGGAGGATAAAATTTGAATCAAGACAGAAAACGGATCGTATTAATTGAAGATGACTCTCGACAACAGCAATTGGTAGCTACATTTTTACGCAGTGAAGGTTTTGATGTGATCTCCTCGGAACGAGGAGATGATGCGCCGGTATTAATAGCGAAACATTTACCCGATGCAGTGCTACTCGATCTGATGCTACCCGGTATGGATGGTATCCAAGTCTGCCAAAAGGTTCGAGAGTTTTATACGGGGCCGATTTTAATGGTGACAGCTCAAGGTGATGAGGTCACCGAAGTATCGGCGCTCAATCTAGGGGTTGATGATTTCTTAAAAAAACCGCTGCGGCCACATGTATTATTAGCGCGTTTACGCTCGATGTTACGCCGCAGTCAATGCTTAGCAGAAACTGACAACTACACAGAGTTTCGCCCCAACCCCAACCGTATAGTTTATCAAGAGCTGCTGGCCGACAAAACTCAGCGACGAATTTGGTTAGCGGACCAATTGCTCGACTTGACTGATGCCGAATTCGACTTACTCTATTTCCTCATGGATAATGCTGGACACGTGCTTCCCCGAGACCTTTTATTTAAAGAAATAAGAGGTATCGACTATGATGGTTTAGACCGTTCTCTAGACATGCGAATATCCACCCTACGCAAAAAAATAAATGACAATGCACCACCTTATCGCTATATAAAATCAGTTCGAGGAAGAGGCTATCTGTTTGTTAAAGAAACTTAATGATCTTCAGCTAAGGTTCTTAGCATGCTAACCCTATTTCTTCGTTTATTCTTATCATCGATCTTTGCGATCTTTGCCGCCACCATCCTCTATGCCTCTTTGATACAAGAGCATATCCAACAAATTGAACGCCAACAAATCCGCAAAGTCGTACTCCCCATCTACTATTTATTAGAACGAGATATTCTTCAAGCCAAGCAACCCGATATCAACGCGATCCTAGAAAAGTACCAACAAGAGTTTCCTTTTTTCATTCGACTGATGCCACTGAGTCAAATTGATCAAGATAAACGTTTGCAGCTGCTACGCCACCGAGAATACATACAGGTTGTGACGCATATTTTTAATGAAGACGAAATCACCTTGTATTATCTATGGCCAAATCAACAAGTTTTGGAACTGACTTTAGATGAAAAATTTGTCGATCGCGGCGGGTGGCTATTTTGGTATATGGTGGTATTTATTACTGGGAGCCTAGCGGCAACGGTGATGTGGTTTTCTTTTTCAATGACCCGCCATACCTATCACTTAGCGAAAATAACCAAGTTATTAGGCGAAGGTAATTTCGACGTCACCGCCAATGAGAAAACCCCTGCACCAATCAACCATATGGCGCGTAGCCTAAACGCCATGGCTTACCAATTGAAAACCCTCATCCAAGAGCAAGACGCCATGACCATGGCGGTATCTCATGAACTAAAGAACCCGATTAATAATCTGCGCTTTGCTTTAGATATGACCCGATCGATTCATGATATGCATACCATGCACCAACATATTCAAGATATGGACGAAGATCTAGATAGCCTTGAAGAGCTGACTCATGAATTAATCAGCTTTTCCCAGCTGTCGAAAGCAACCACCAGTAAACTTGAATTCGTTAAGCCTAATCCTTTGCTCGTGAGTGACTGTGAACGCTTCGCAAAATTAAATCCAGCTCTCAATATTCAAATTGAATGTACTGAAGATTTATCATTAATGGTGGATCCCAAGTTGCTACGCCGAGCCCTTAACAATTTAATTGTAAATGCGCAAAAGTATGCAAAATCGCAACTGTTAGTTCGAGCCTATCAGCGTGGAACATCGGTATTTTTTGAGGTTCACGACGATGGCATCGGGGTACCAGAGCAGCACCGCTCGTCAATTTTTATGCCCTTTGCCCGAGTCGATGATAGTCGTAGCAGGCAAAGTGGCGGCCACGGTTTAGGCCTATCGATAGTCGAAAGAATTGTGATTAATCACGGCGGCAATGTCAGTGTCGGCGATAGCCCCTTAGGCGGTGCACTATTTACCATAGAACTACCAACTCATGGAAAACAAGCCTCTAGGGCTCACAAACCAAAATCACAAAACAATGGCCATGAGCCCTGTTCGTGATTATTTTACCGCCGTTTGTGGTTGATTTAGGCAAGGCCGAGCCGAGGTGACAAGCGATTGGCCGCAACCATTTGTGGAACCAGCTATCAACCGCAATACACAACGCTAAAAATAACCTCGAAATATAAATCGAGCTTGGGTAAAATCCCCCCTTCTTTTCAAATCTGTGAATCCGCCTTTTGAGTACATCTACCCCTGCTAACACGGTTATTATTCTCGATTTCGAAACCACTGGACTATCGCCAAATCAAGGTGACCGAGCCATCGAAATTGGTGCCGTATTGCTAGAAAATGGACAAGCCACCCAACGCTTTCAAGAACTAATGAATCCCGGGTTTCGAATTAGTTCCTTTATTGAAAATTACACCGGCATTAGCAATCGGATGATCAGCAATGCCGCACCATGCGAAGAAGTGATGGAACGTTTCTGTGATTTTATTGGCGGGCACAACTTAGTCGCTCACAATGCGTCTTTTGATCAACGTTTTCTCGATGCAGAACTCAAGCAAATTAATCGTCACTATACGGGGCAATTTAGCTGCTCCATGTTACTTTCGCGACGTATATTTCCAGCGGCGCCCAATCATAAATTAGCTAGTTTAGTGACCTATCGAAATATCGCCAACGACGGCATATTTCACCGCGCTTTAGCCGATTCTGAGATGACCGCAAAGTTATGGTTAAGCCTCCTCGAAGAGTTACAAACAGGTCACCAAATCACTTCACCAAGCTTTAAGCTGATGCAGCAAATTAGTGCTAAAAGTAAAACCGCGGTGCCTAATTTTCTTCGCCGCGTCGCACAAAAACAGTTTTAACTGGCAGCATAAAAACGAACCGAAGGTTTGATAGCTTCGCGCGACATGATATGGGACAATTGGCAATTATTTATAATCGCCAAACAATGGATCATCGATGAAGTTATTAATTCGCAACCTTGCCCGCACCACGAGTGAAGCTGAGTTACTCGCTCTATTTTCAGAGCAGGGCAATGTGCAAGCGTGCACCTTAGTTCTCGATAATGAAACTGGTAAGTCGAAAGGCTTTGGCTTCGTAGAAATGGCGGATCCAACGGAAGCTGAAATCGCTATAAAAACTTTAAACGGCAAAAAGATAGCAGGCAATAAGATCCGAGTGAAACAAGCAGCAGAAAATCCCCTCGCCAGCCATGCCCCTACAGCAGCAAGTGCTTCTATTTGGCCTGAAGTCAGCGAGCAACCAAACAAACCTTCAGAGCAAGATTAGAACTGTTATTTTACCGCCACTCGAGAGAAGCAGCATGATTCACCACGCTGATGATCTCGAGGCAAAGTGACATAGACGACTCAGTTAAGCTGAGCCCTCACTGCGCAGACCGCAACGAACTGCGCATTTCCAACATGACTTCAATCATCCAATATACATCTTGACGAAAGCTAAATTGAGCCAATCACACAGAAGCCCATCGAGCGATCATTTCCCTTTAGACTAATGATCGCTTGGTCAAGTCTATTCGTAGTTATAATACCGATCTGATTAATTATGTGATCAACTTAATTGTGTAGAATAAATCTGTCGATAATCAGCTATGAGTGCAATAACTAGTGGCTCTTATCACAAGATTCATCACGCCGTTAGCGGTGATTTAGGCCAGCAAGAATAAACAGATAATGACTTAGATCGGTATCAGTCAGTCACATGCTGGCTGAATCACCACCGCCGATCATTGATTAAAACCAACAACAATCCTCGAAACGGATTTGTTTGGGATCGATCCGAGTAAAGATTTGGCATATTCACCTTTTGAATGACAGGATACAGAAATGCAGTTAAGAATTTTCTATGATGCTCAATGTCCACTCTGTGCGGCGGAAATGCGCCAGCTGAAGTCCTTTGATACCCACCAATTGATCGAATTACAAGACATCAATCAAACCAACTTTAAGCAGCGCTTTCCTCATATTAATAGACGTAAAGCCGCAAACATTTTGCACGCAGAAAATGCTCAAGGCGAGCTTCTATTCGGTTTAGATGTGACCGCCAAGGCTTGGGGCCTAGTCCAGCAAAAACCCTGGATCCAATGGCTACGTAAACCAATCATTCGCTGCGTTGCCGATCGAGGCTACTTATTATTTGCCAAGCACCGTTACCGTATCTCCGCACTAGTGGGTCGTCATACAAAATGCGACAGCCAACATTGTGGCACGGGTAAAAACCTTAATTAGAGCTTAACCAACAGGTCTTCGTTAACGCCTACATGGAAACAAGCGATAAAATGAGCGAAGCTGTCAAGAATGGACGCTTACTGGTCGCCAAAAAATAAGCCGCAACAGCGGCTTAGTCTATTTACACTTTAATATTTATAGTTTCACCGAGTCCCGGTCTGCTCGCTGGTGCGGCGTCAGAAATATCGGTTGCGGCCACTAATTCTTGCACCGCCTTACCATCTTGCTGCTGCTGACCTTTAGCCAGCTGCGCTGAAATAACTTCCATAGACTGCGAAGCATTTGTACTATTGATTTCCATTCTACCTCCTATTTCATGGACATCAGCTACTCATCGGCCGCTAGAATAAAAACTTTAGAACTATTTTATATAAACTAAAGATATCTAACCCGAGGGACTTCGCCCCAATTTACGCTAACTTAATCTCGCTCAATTAGTCCATAAATAGCGGCTGACACTGTACTTTACCCCCACCAAAGCAATGGTACAATAGAACGCTATTTTTTAAGGTCTCTGTCATATGCAGCAAGCAAATAATCCTCTTCACGGTAAAACGCTAGAAACCATTGTCAACGAACTAGTCGACTTTTATGGCTGGGAAGAACTCGGCGCTCGAATTAATATTCGCTGCTTTACGCTTGATCCCAGCATCAAGTCTAGTCTCAAGTTTCTGCGAAAAACTCCGTGGGCTCGCGACAAGGTAGAAAATCTATATTTACGCATGAAAGGTCTTTCTTGAGCCTACACATCGATGCGCTTTCGAACGGATTAATCACATCCCCCCTGAATAAGCGCTTGATGATAAGCGCTTATTCAACGAGCCATCAGCTTTACGCCACAGCAGCTCACAAAAAACTTAATGACTTTCGCTTGTATCTAAGGGCCTAATTTACCTATATTGACTTATCTGCATTACCGCATAGCTTAAAGGAAGTCACTATGCCGAACGCGCTCAACAGCATTCTTTTATTATTTGCCCATCCTTCACTCGAGCGTTCTGAAGTCAATGCACCGATGTTTGAACTCGCACAAACCCTGCCACAAGTGACCGCAGTTGACCTCTATCGGGAATATCCCAGCTTTAAAATTGATATTGATAAAGAACAGCAGCGCTTAATCGAACACGATATTGTTATTATGATGTTTCCCCTCTATTGGTACTCAGTTCCTGCCTTATTAAAAGAATGGCAAGACTTAGTCCTCGAGTACGGTTTTGCCTATGGTCATCAAGGGAACAAGCTACAGGGAAAAACACTACTGTGCGCAATCACGGCGGGAGGAGCCGAATCGGCCTATACAGCCGATGGTTATAACCATTTTACCATCAGGCAATTACTTAGTCCGATTGAACAAACCGCTTCATTAACTGGCATGCATTACTTACCCCCCTTTGTATTATTCGGCTCACGGACAGCGGTTGAAGAAAATCGACTGCAGCAACATCTCGATAATTGGCATCATTTGTTAAGCGCCCTACAGCATGGACAAATCGATCTTGAGATGGCGGCCCACCTTCCTCAATTGAACCAGCAGCACCTAGCACTGTTCAAGGAGCGACTATGACAGGTTATTTATTACAGACCTTTGTCTATTTATGTGCCGCTGTCATCAGTGTGCCTTTGGCCAAAAAATTTGGTTTAGGCTCAGTCTTAGGCTATCTGATTGCGGGCGTGATTATTGGACCAGTGATTGGTTTAGTGGGAACCGAAACCGCCACCATTCAGCACTTTGCCGAATTTGGCGTCGTGATGATGCTGTTTGTTGTGGGTTTGGAGTTAGAACCCAAAATGCTCTGGGGCATGCGCCACAAACTACTGGGGTTGGGTGGGCTACAAGTGAGTTTAAGCACTGTGGTTGTGATGTTGATATGCCTATTATTCAAGTTTCCATGGACCATTGCCTTGGCTATCGGCCTGATATTTTCACTCTCATCTACAGCCATCGTGTTACAAACCTTTAATGAAAAAGGACTCAACCGTACCGACGGTGGCCGTTCTTCATTTTCAGTGTTGCTGTTTCAAGACATCGCGGTGATTCCGATGCTGGCCTTAATTCCCCTACTCGCACTGCCGGAACTAATTGAAAAGGCCCAGCACTTAGGAAACCAAGCCGCAGCCCACAGTTCCGAGCTTAATTTTGCACCCCACCTGCCCAGCTGGGCTTATGCCTTAGTGGTAGTTGGCGCGATTGTGGCGGTGGTGATTGGCGGGCACTACCTCAGTCGCCCGATATTTCGGTTTGTTGCAAACTCAGGACAACGAGAAATATTTACCGCCGCAACCTTAATGTTGGTGATAGGCATTGCGACACTCATGAGTTTAGTGGGTTTATCCCCCGCTCTCGGCACATTTTTAGCGGGCGTCGTCCTCGCCAACAGTGAATTTAGACACGAAATGGAATCCAATATAGAACCATTTAAAGGTTTATTATTAGGACTGTTCTTTATTACCGTAGGCGCAGGCATCGATTTTGAAGTCCTCAGTAATCATTTACCAGTAGTGCTCGCGATTACGTTGGCAGTGATCCTCATCAAATCGTTGGTACTCTTTGGCTTAGCCATCACCTTTAAAATCAAAAATAGTGACCGCTGGTTATTTGCCTTAAGCTTGGCACAAGCGGGAGAGTTTGGTTTTGTATTGCTCAACTATACCCAGCAAAACCACGTGATTCCGGAAGACTTGGCAAAGATTCTGTCATTGGTGGTCGCTTTCTCGATGTTCTTAACACCCGGCTTATTTATCTTCTACGAGAAGGTGATTCTGCCACGTTATGCACGGGTCGAAAACCAGCGAGAGCCCGATGAGATCGACGAGAAAGGCACCGTCATCATTGCTGGTATCGGTCGTTTTGGGCAAATTGTAAACCGCTTCTTGGTGGCCAATGGGATCAATACTGTGGTTCTCGATCATCAAGCGGGCCAAGTTGAACTAATGAGAAAAATTAACATTAAGAGCTACTTTGGCGACGCAACCCAACCCGAACTATTACATCGTGCAGGCATCGAACAAGCGAAGTTAATGGTGGTAACCATCGACGATAAAGAACGAGTCAGAGACATCGTTAAATATGTAAAACATGCCTTTCCACATATTCGTTTAATGGTGAGGGCCTTTGACCGTGGCCACGCTTATGAGCTACGCAGCCTAGGAGCAGACCACATCATCACCGAAGCTTACTACTCGGCACTGGAAATGGGAGGCAGAGCGCTAACCGAACTTGGCTTTCACCCTTTTAAAGCAGAACAGCTTAAGAGTACTTTTGATCAAATCGAAAAAGACAATAAAGATAAATTGTACCAAGCATGGTTGGCCAGCAGCGATGATAAGCACATCAGCACAGACTACCGTGAATTATTTTTAAAACTAGAAGAATTACTCGGTGAAGCGATGAATCGTGATAGAAGTGATACTCACTCTCGCAGCGAACGGGGTTGGACGCCGCCCCCCAAAGGCTATACAGACGAATTAAAATAGAGCGCAGCAATCCATCGCTCTGTCCGAGATCTTGCCTTGAGCTAACTCAAGGCTGTCGTAACCAACGGAGGCACTATGCCCGCTATAACAGATTTAAGAATTGATATTGTTTCTGATGTCGTCTGCCCTTGGTGTATTGTCGGTTACTTACGGCTACAGCAAGCTTTGGCAAAATTAGATTCCAAGCTGAATGTTCAGCTACATTGGCAACCCTTTGAGCTAAATCCACACCTCCCCGCCGAAGGGCAAAACTTAAGAGAACACATTCAACAAAAATATGGCAGTAGCGTGGAACAAAGTGAGACGGCTCGTCAGCAACTGAAACAGATTGGTTCTGACTTGGGCTTTGATTTTAACTTTAATAGCGACTCGCGTATTTACAATACCTTCGAAGCTCACCAACTGCTGCACTGGGCGGCGACTTATCAAAAACAAACTGAATTAAAACTAGCCCTATTCGAAGCATATTTTAGCCAACAACTGGCCCCCTCCGATCGAGAAAACTTACTCGCTGTCGTCGCCAAAGTGGGACTCGATAGCAGCCTAGCGGAGCAAGTACTCAATGAAAAACTATATGCCGAAGAAGTAAGAGAGAAAGAATATAGCTGGCAAAACCAAGGGATTAAGGCGGTCCCCGCGTTTATCTTTAATCAACGCTTCTTACTGTCTGGGGCGCAGAACAGTGACACACTGATACAAGTGATTGAGCAAAGCTTGCAGGATTAATTTGCCCCCACTAACTGTCGTTGTTGCTTAGGAAAGTGACTCTGCTCAGATAACCAAATATCTAAAAAATATTGACTAAAACGCAGCGCTTCTAAATGACCGATGAGCTGACCATTCAGGTAGAAACGCCCACTGTCAGCAGAATCGGCCACCAAACGTAATTGATCTCCTTGCCTTAAATTTGGCCAAATATTTGCCAGTTTGCTTAACCACTGCTGGCAAGGCGCTTGCTGACAAACCCCGAGCTTTTGCCACTGCTCTTCAGTAGCGTCTAATAGGGCTTGTCGTTCAATATCACGCAAATACTCAATACTCAAAAGCAAGGGATAGCGGTCCGCTTGATAGCGCCCATCAGCGCTGTATAGGCTGACATTATAAATCGGCCAAAATAGAACTTTTAATTGAGCATTACCGACTAGCTTTAAATGCTCAATCGAATTGCTCATGGACGTGCCAAGCATCAATGCAAACAAAGCCAAATTAAACATCGCTGTTCTCCAGCAAACGGTGGGCGAGATAAGCAAATACCGCCCATAGCGGGAATAAAATAGCGAGTCCTTGCCAAACCCCCGAATGAAAGGAAAATAATTGTGCTGTACTTGCCAAATAATAACTAAGCGGTCCCAAAATACTCACCAACAAAGCCAAAAAAGGTTGCGGGAAAATCCGTAAGCTGGGTAACAACAAGGCAAAGCTGCCCCACAATAGCAGCATATAAAGCGGTAGACCCGGTTGTGCAAAATCAAGGACACCTAAGGTGACCAAACTCCAATCCAGCAATATGCCAAGCATCGCCAACATGCTACAAGGGATTAAGATCCGCCAGCGATAGTTCCTCACTTGCAAGATAATCAACAGCAACAAACCCGCCACTAGGATCGGCTGAGCATGGTCCCCCCAGAAAAAGGCACTCAACCAATTTAGCTTAAAAGCGATGAGAACTGGCCATTGCATGCCTCACCAAGCCTTATGTAAAGTCAATTGCTCGGTGCCAATATTATGACTACGGAAACCCGCTTCACAATAAGCGAAATAGAAGTGCCAAAGCCGATAAAACTGTTCATCAAAACCAAAGTCGAGCGACTGCTGTTGGTGCTGCTGCAGACGCTGATGCCAATATTGCAGAGTTTGGGCATAATCAAGACCGATTTCCAAACGTTGCACTGGCTGCAAGCCCTGTTGGCTAAAAAGACGCTTTAACAAGGATGGAGAAGGTAGAAATCCTCCGGGGAAAATATATTGCTGGATAAAGTCCACACTATTACGATAAACGGCAAAACGACTCTCCTCAATCGTAATCGCTTGTAACAACATTAAGCCGCCACTTTTTAAGCGCTCGGCACAAAGCTGAGCAAATCCGGGTAAATATTGCTCTCCGACGGCTTCGATCATTTCAATTGACACCAGTTTATCAAAGGTACCGCTCAACTCTCGATAATCTCGATTCAGGACGGTAATTAAGTCACCGCAGCCTGCTTGCTCTACCTGCTGACAGGCATAATGGTATTGTTCATCGGAAATGGTGGTGGTGGTTACCTGACAGCCATAATGCTGAGCCGCAAATATCGCCAAACCTCCCCAACCAGTACCAATCTCCAATAAGTGATCACTTGGCTTGAGCTGTAACTGCTCACAGATCCGGCTTAATTTATTATGTTGGGCCGCAGCGAGGCTTAAGGGCTTACCGCCAAAAATAGCCGATGAATATTGCATCTGCGGATCGAGAAAAGACTGATAAAAGTCATTCCCTAAGTCGTAATGCGCCAAGATATTTTTCTTGGCCTGGCGTTTATGGTTACGCCGAAAAAAATGTTGTAACTTAAACCATGCGTTAGTGAGCCAGTGTAAACGGCGATCTAGATTATCCAGATGAGCTTGATTATTCGCCAACAGCTGCAACAAACGATGCAGATCGGAACATCGCCATAAACCCTCCATATAGGTTTCACCAGCCGCGATGCTGCCTCCTTTAAGGATCTTCGAAAACACTTGGCTGTCTAGTATATGAACTTCAACCGCATGCGGATGGTCCTTCTCTCCTAAATGCACCGAGGGGTAGCCCGATTGACTCATTAAAATTGCGCCGCCTTTTAAACCATCAAAAGTTTTAAGTACCAGATGCCGAGTCCAATCTAAACTATTGCTAAAAGTTGTCGAAGAGAGCGATTTTGCAGTCGTCATAGCTTTTCCTTAAAGACATGTCTTATTTGTTTTTGGCGCTGATCGGATGGCCATAAAAAGGAACTTTCTTCCACCACAACTTCATCGCTTGCCAGTAAATACCGCCCACCACTTTTAAGGTGAGTAAAGGATATGATTGAATTACGCGACGAAGACTAGAAGAGTTCAATGGTTGCTTAAATAAACGAATACCAGCACTGAATTCTTTCTGTTGACGCCAGCAGTCAATGACCACTCTAAGTTGTGATTCCAGCAATTCTACTTGCCAGTGATAAACCATATCCATCGGGTTAAAGGGCGAAACATGAAAGGCCTTATCGTGTGCAGCCAGCTGATTTAAATCTAGCCAATACTGGTGTTTCTCTTTCCAAGGTGTATTGGTCACTTCGGCTAACATGTAATCAAAAGATGTCCCATCACCATACAAGTAGAAATTAACCGGACTAAAATACCAGCCCAAGCAACGCAGTTGCCCTAATAACACAACTTGTTTGGCTTGATAATCGCTCTGAAAATGCTGTTGGGCAGCGATCGCTTTGTCTAAAATACTGCCCGCCTGATGGCCTAAGTAATCACTCGCTCGCAACCGAAACCACGGTAGCCAACGACCAAATGCTTTAAGCTCTTGCTGCACCGCCTGTTCTTCTGCCAAATCAACCCATGCATAATAAAGACGATAAGAAAAACCATGTTTTTGCGGCACAAAGCGCTGATGAAAGGTATCCCCAAATGCGATCGCGGAGTGTTTTAGACTCATAGTTCAACCCCAAATTGCTGGCAAACTTCCACCGCAGAACGAACCCCATCTTCATGAAATCCATTGTGCCAATAAGCGCCGCAAAAATAGCTTCGGTGTTGACCATTGATCTTGCTACGCTGCTGTTGTGCCTTAAAACCATCGACCGAGAAGACCGGATGCATATAATTAAAGCGTTTCAGCACTTTGTCTTCGGCGATGGGCTGCAAGGGATTGAGGGTGACACAAAATTGCGGTGCATCTTTTAACCCCTGTAAACGGTTCATATCGTAGCTAACACAGGCTAAACGGTCGCCGCGTTGGTCACTCGGCGGCAACAAGTAATTCCAGCTTGCTCTCGCCCGATGAATGCTTGGCAATACCGTATCATCGGTATGCAAAATCACTTGGTTGGCCTGATACTTCAACTTAGAGAGGATTTGTCGTTCGTCTTCACTGGCAGCAGAATCCAAAATCGACATCGCTTGATCACTATGACAAGCAAAAATCACCGCATCCCCTTGCCATTGCGAACCGTCAGCGCAATCAATACTGACCCCTTTCGAGTCTCGGTGAATTGCAACCACATCACTGTTCAAGCGGATTTGCTGCTCTAATCCCGCGAGCAAAGGCGCAATATACTGTTTAGAGCCCCCAGGGATCACATACCACTGCGGACGATTACTCACATCTAATAAACCATGATTGACAAAAAAACGGGCAAAAAACTGCATTGGAAATTGGTGAATCCCGTTCAATGAAGAAGACCAAATGGCCGCGCCCATCGGCAGCAAATAGTTTTCTTGAAAGCGTTTGGAAAAGCCATGTTGCGTTAAAAATTGTCCTAGACTAACCGAGGTATCTAAATCCACAGCCTGTTTGGCAAGAGTATTAAAACGTAATATTTCACGAATAAATTGATAAAACCAAGGCCGCAACAAATTACGCCGCTGGGCGAATAAAGTATTTAAGTCGTGCCCGTTGTATTGCAAGTTCAACTCAGGGTTAACCACACTAAAGCTCATTTCGGTGGCTTGAGCCTGAATACCTAATTTCGTTAAAAGCTTATTAAATAAGGGGTAGGTACGATCGTTAAAAACGATGAAACCACTATCTACAGCATAACTTTGACCATTCACGGTTAGCTCATTGGTGGCAGTATGACCGCCGAGATAATCATTTTTTTCGAACAAAGTGACTTGATGTTGTTGCTTCAACAGATAGGCACAGGTCATCCCGGAAATACCAGCACCAATAATCGCTATTTTCATTTTATGGGGTTCCTTCCTTGCGAGCTAAGCGACAGCAAATTTTGTTCTGCCAAGTTAAGGGTAAAGCATGTAATAGCCGTAATAAGCAACTAAAAGCCGTAGGAAAATTAATCACTAAACGACCATTACTGAGCCCTTTAATAATAGCTTGACTAGCCTGTTCTACGCTAATTAAATAAGGCATAGAAAAATGATTTTTATCAGTTAAAGGCGTTTTAACAAAACCGGGTTGTATACAGTGCACGCTGACTTGCTTGGCGGCTAGGTCGGTGCGTAGGGCATGAGCGAGGTAGTGTATGGCAGCCTTGCTACTGCCATAAGCACCAGCCTGACTAAAAGGTAATAAATGCGCCAGGCTTCCCACCAAAGCCAACTGCGACCCCGGCTTCAATTGGCTCCACAAGGCATCCAAACAATTGGCCATGCTTTGCACATTATTTTGCCAAACTCGCTCAAATAGGCTGGCGTCAAAACGCTGCGGATCGAGATATTCACAACTTCCAGCCCCCAACACCACAATATCCATCGCGGGCAGATCGAGTACCAGCTCACGCAGGGCTTGCAAGTCACCCAGTTCAACTTGCAACGGCTTCACACCCTGCTTAGCAATTGCTTGCAAGCGAGAGCTATCTCGGCCTAGTCCCCATACCTGATGCCCTTGGGTGCAAAAATCCAAGGCTAGCTGTCGACCAATCCCAGAACTGGCACCTGTAATTAAAATATTCATTGACCAAGTCCATTTTTTAGCTTCTTGGATACCCAACCAAGCACCGGTATATGGTCATGTAACATTGCACTCACATCATAATAATCTCGGTGGTAGTAGATTTTGTCGCGACATTTAAGGTGACTGATACCGTCCAGTTCAATGGTTCGACCGTTGCCTAACTTGGGATGAGTAAATTGCATCTGCCATGTCAGAGTGAACTCTCCTTCAGTGACCAAACGAGAGTCAAAAATAAAATGACATTGCTGAGTATTTTGTAGCAAATTCTCAAAGTAGTGACCTAAATCCGCCAAACCGAATAGATGATGCAGCGGATCAATAAACTCAATATCCGCAGTGTAGATGTCATCCAAATGCTTCATCTGGGCTAAATCTAACTGTAAGTAAAACGCTTCGAGTTGCTGTACTATGGCCTGAGTTGACATCAGTTTTTCCACCATTAAAAAATATAAGCATTTGTTTCCATTATCGTTAATCATAGTACGTGAAGAGTACGAATAAAGATCAGTCATCTTTTTATCGCTTTACTGCGTAGTAACAAAGACACTCTTTAGCGCAGGACTTTGCCTTGAACAGCCATCAGGTTTTACCACTCATCATTAACAGCGAACACTTCATGCCGGAACGCCAAGGTCGCTTAAGTGGTCAAGGAGGTGAATTTATCGCGAGCATTCGTGCAGCCGAAAAGGCTGGGGGGATGTGGTTAGCGTTTCAGGACAGTAACGGTCATTGTGCCATTAGCAAACACGATTTGGTAAGCCGAGGCGAGATCAAGCAGGTGGACTGGCTTAGTCGAAAACAAATTATCGTTGAATTCAATGTCACAGGCTGGGGGTTGATTAGTACTAACCATCCGGAATTTTCTAAGGAATGGTTCACCGATACTATCACTGCCCAGCAACTGATTCTTTGGCCAACGCCCGAGACTTATCCGCCACAGCCTCATTTGCAACAAGCCTTATTACAGGTAAAACGTCTCTACCCCGAGCTACACTCTTACTGTCCCAATCAAGCGCAAGACCTAAATGATGTCCGTCTGCTATGTTGGCGTTGGTTAGAGTTACTCCCTCTCTCGATTGATACCAAACAACGCCTACTCAAAGCTGCGACACCAGCCCTATGTATCCGCTATTTAAATTTTATTTTGCGACAAAACGATCGTTTTCTTCATTTACGACGTTAATCAGTTATTAATCCGACAACGAATTTGGCAATATGGAATTATCTAAACCCCAAACGACGATCGGCGGTAATCAAACAGCCATGGCTTCTAACAGTTTTAAGCCCCATGTAGATGATGAGATAGCCTTGTTACTTGACAACATTGCCAAGCAACAATGTCGTGCTAGTTATGAACGGTTGTTTCGAGAGGTTGCGCCTCGTTTATTAAACCTAGCAAGAAAGCAATTTGTTGAAGAATCCTTGGCACTAGAAATGGTGCAAGAAACCATGCTTAAACTTTGGCTAAAAGCCGGTTTGTATGATGCCTCCAAGGGACTCGCAATGACTTGGATATTTTCAGTCTCAAGAAACGTTAAATTTGACCTGATGCGCAAAGGCAAACATCAGCAAAGTTGGGTACAAGGCGATGATCTATGGCCGACTTTAGCGGAAGAACAGGACCACGACAAAGTTGCATCGGAGGATCATTCGTTGGTACGCGAAGAGTTACAACAGGTCCTCTCACAATTACCCAAAGAACAAGCCGATATTGTGAGGCGAGTTTACTTACACGGTGAATCCCAACAACAGGTTTCCGAAATGCTTAACCTACCTCTAGGAACGGTAAAAAGTCGCCTACGATTAGCGCTTCAAAAAATGAAGGAGACCTTGAATGACTAATGTTCAATTTCATCCCTCGGATAACAGCCTTGAGCTTTACGCAGCAGGTTTACTCGATCCGTCCATGAGCATTATGGTAAGTGCCCATTTGGAGTTTTGTGGTGCATGTCGCCAACGAGTTGCGCAGCTGGAAAACAGCTTAGCCAGCCAACTACAACAGGCTGAACCAGTGGCAATCAATCCTCAGCTGGATAGCATGATGCAAATGATTATGCAGCAAACTATACCGTCGCAACCCACGGAGCCTCAACAGCTTCAAGCCAAAATCAAACTCGATGATAAAAGCTTTGCACTGCCCCGTGTATTACAGGCCCATGCTAAAAAAATTGGCCCGTGGGCACGCCTGCCAGGTAAACTGCAGCGAGCCAGAGTTGATGCTGTCGGTGACAGTAAAATGAACTTTATTTATATGGATCAAAACAGTGCACTCCCTGAACATACCCATCAGGGACAAGAAGTCACACTGGTATTAGCAGGCCGCTTTATTGACAATGGCGGCAGCTATGGCCCGGGAGACTTTGTAATCCGAGATACTCAGCATACCCACACGCCAAGAACCGAAGCGGATCAAGACTGTCTGTGCTTAACTCTATTAGATGCTCCCTTACACTTTACCTCGGGTTTAGCATCTTTACTCAACCCCTTTAGTCAGTTGTTTTTCCGATAAAGTTGCTCACTAAAACCAATAAAAAAACCAGCGACGTCGCTGGTTTTTTTATGCAAATGAAATCGCTCAACTCGGCTTGAATCCAATCCGAAAAGCGCCCCAATGTTTTCCCTCAACCCAAATTGGTACCGATAAATCATGCATTACCTCACCTGTATCACGCTTGTAAGTTTGTAATAACATACTTTTGCAATGGGTCGCACTGCGGATCCCGATAGGATCATCAAACACTCGCTTGGTTCTATTATTCTTTATATCACGTTCGTAATCGCCCGTCAGGGCTTGAGAATAACAGCGATTATGAGTTGGAAAATACCCCCGCTTATCCACAGCACCGGCATACACGATATTGGGCAAGGCTTGCAAAATAGGATCTTGTACATCGGGGAAGTGTTGATCGGTATAGCTGTCAAACGCAGTGCTATACTTGGTTGGTTCGGTATTTTCGATGGGCTGGTAATCAGGCTCAAATAACTGCGACTCAGTAAATTTCTCTTCAACTAAGGCCTGCTCGAGCAAACCGCCACAAGCCATTGCCGCAGCCCGAGCATGATTTAAGATCCGTTGATCAAACATATCCCTTTGATCGGTATCAAGCGACATAAAAATAAGCTCACCAGTACCACTTTGCTGCCGCAACGATTGCTCTATCTGCATCTGCGCAAACGCCTCTACGGCTTTCTCTGTGCGACTCAATACTCGTTCGAAATGTGTAATACAGTCTTCTACGGTGTCCATTTTATCGATCATGTGTGCCATCAACTGGCGACTATTCGCCGTATCATCGCCAAAATTGGTTAATGCACCCGCAATATCTTCGCTGATCTGAGCGGTATGCTTAGCGAACAGCTTCAACTGATCGGCCATCGCCGCCCGCTCACCAGACTGCTCACCCGCTTTAAAAACAGTCTGCTGGGCATCATCGGCTAATTGCTCTGCCTGCTGCGCTAGCGCATTTGTCAACGCTACAAAATTTTGAACTTGAAAGGCCTTATTTTTAAGCCTTGTGAGATCACTGGCAACATGGCTAACAGCGGAGCGTAAATCTTGAATCGCCTGTATCCCACCTTGCACCGACTGCTTTCCACGACAGCAATCCGCTGCGGACTGTTTGCGACCACTCTGCATTACATCATTTTGCTTAGACGGGTTCGAACCACGTCCACCGGAGTGCTCAACGCTAAAGACAATACCCTTGTTGGCAATATTTACTTCAGAAACAAGAATCGCCCCACTGATTTGCGATGATTGAGCGATGGGGATTAGCAGCAAGCCATGCCACCCCAAAATCACTAGGAACACCATCAATATCAAGTACAAGCACTGAATATTGTCAGTCATTTTACACTGCAATAAAGTGATAACACTTAAGCTCACCAAAAATATGAGCCATCGACTATTTATCTTCATACCGCCAGCCTTCGTTAACCTCCAGTGATTATCGCCCTGCAGTTAATAAGCGCGGGTCACAAATGATAAACTAGATAGGTAGACTTTAGTTTGAACTAGTCATTTTTGATAGATTTTCGACAAGTAACAATAAAAAAAACACCACGAAACGTGATGCTTATCTTCAATTTACAAAGAAACGAATGCAACTTTAAAGCTCAACAGAGGCGCCCAAAAGTACTCGCTCAGTTAGAGCAATTGGCGCATCCGCTCCTGTACAACATCGACCAAAAGGTCGGGTTGAAATTTAGAAATAAATCGGTCACATCCCACCTTTTCTACCATGGCATCATTAAAGCTGCCACTTAATGAAGTGTTTAAAGCAATGAACAACTCGTTCATCCGTTTATCTCCACGGACTTCTGCAGTTAAACGATATCCGTCCATCTCCGGCATTTCTGCATCGGTGATCATCAACAATATTTCGTCGTAAACCGACTTGCCTTGATCGGCCCAGCCTTTCAACATATTCAAGGCTTGTAAGCCATTTTCAGCTTCAATGATCTCCATGCCAAGTTGACTAAGGGTAGCCTTAACTTGGCCCCGCGCAGTTGATGAATCATCAACAACTAATACACGTTTACCGTTCAAATACTCTGTAACCTGAGAATCTAAGGCTTCTTCCGAGATAGTCACGTTATAACTAACAATTTCGGCTAATACCTTTTCAACATCGATAATTTCGACGATGCGATTGGTATCTTCATGCTCAATACGAGTGATCGCAGTAAGGTAATTGCTCCGGCCTACCGTAGAAGGTGGCGGTAGAATATCCTTCCATGAAGTGTTCACAATATGCATTACTTCGCCCACCATAAAGCCTTGCACGGTGCGGTTGTACTCGGTAATGATGAGATTACAATCTTCCTGAGTCTTAGACGGAGGCATCTTGATGGCCGCACGTAAATCAATCACCGGAATCGAATGACCACGACTACTAACCACGCCAGAAATATTGGAATGTGAGCCGGGTAGTTTGTTCATTCGAGGCAATTTCACGACCTCTTTCACTTTAAATACATTGATCGCAAACAACTGCATTGAGTTGAGTTTAAATATCAATAATTCTAAGCGATTTTCGCCCACCAACTGGGTGCGTTGATCCACAGAGGCTAAAACACCTGACATACTACCCAACCTATTCAATATATTTAGTCCATAGAGTATAGCGGTCTTAGGCTAAGCAATAAAATCTCTAGCACCAACGGTACCTTAATTTAGCGGCCTAGCACACATTTTTACCACTTGTCCCCTCGAAACAGCAACCACAAAAACGTAACACAGATTCACATTATAGCTGCAATTATTAGCAATTTAATTACAATAGCCGCTTTTAACCATTGCTTCGGGTTTACGCCCCGCTTGGCAACAAGGAAACTGCATGAGTCAAATCACAATTTGCGCCCTCTATAAATTTGTTCGTTTAGACAATTTTCGCGACTTACAAGCCCCCCTTCTACAAATAATGCTAGATAATCAGGTACGCGGTAGTTTATTACTTGCTGAAGAAGGCCTTAACGGCACCATTGCTGGTCAAGAGAGCGCTATAGCAGAAGTACTCGATTGGCTAACAGCAGATCCTCGTTTGGTCAATTTGTCGGAAAAACGCTCCTATAGTGAACAGCAACCCTTTAAACGCTCCCGAGTCAAACTGAAGAAAGAAATCGTAACCATGGGCATTGAAGGTATCGATCCCAATAAAGTTGTGGGCAGCTATGTTAAACCAAAAGATTGGAATACCTTAGTCAGTGACCCTGAAGTGCTACTGGTTGATACCCGCAATGACTATGAAGTGGAACTCGGTAGTTTTAAAAACGCACTAAATCCCAATACAGAGAGCTTTCGTGAATTTCCAGCTTATGTTGCTGAACACCTAGATCCAAAGCAGCATAAAAAAGTTGCGATGTTTTGTACTGGCGGGATCCGCTGCGAGAAATCAACCGCCTATTTAAAACAGCAAGGTTTTGAAGAAGTTTATCATCTAGAAGGGGGGATCCTAAAATATCTAGAAGAGGTCCCCGAGCAAGACTCTCTATGGCAAGGCGACTGCTTTGTGTTTGATGAAAGAGTGAGTGTCGATCACCAACTTCAACCAGGTGATTACCAGCTCTGTAAAGCCTGTAGAATGCCCGTTTCCGTTGCACAACAGCAAAGCCCACTATTTGTGCCCGGCCTCAGTTGCCCACATTGTCATGCTCAACAAAGCCAACAGCAAAAGCAACGCTTTATGGAACGTGAAAAACAAGTGAATTTGGCTAAGCAACGCGGCGAACAACATGTGGGTATGGAAGCTAGCAAACACAGCGAGCAACGGCGCAAACAAAAACTGCGCCTACGTCGAACTCAACGGGAAAAATCAGCTGAATAACCACTATTGCTCATCACTGCGACTTTGCCTTCAGGCGATTATTCACATCGCGACTCTTGCGGATCAGTGGATCGCCTGCGAGGCCTTGGGCTAATTTGGTCTGCCGATCGTAGAGCAGTACATTCACCGTTGCCGCTAAATTCAAACAAGCTTGGCTCGGGATATACACCACCGAATCAGCTTGATCCACCACAGTTTGACTTAGCGAACCGTCTTCCGGACCAAAAATATAAAGAGCCTTTTCTGGGTGAGTAAACTCTGGCAAAGCAATGGCCCCTTCCACCAGCTCCACGCAAACAATTTGCATGTCTGGTGTTACCTGTGCCACCAATGAATCCACCCCCGAGAGTGGGATATTCAAACTCTGATTCTTGGTATCCGTATTGAACCGAGCTGCGCGAGCATAACGCTGCCCCGTATAAAAGACCGCATCCGCTTGAAAACAGCCTGCAGCGCGCATCACCGAGCCCACATTACTGGGACTTTTAGGGTTAACTAGGCCAATATGGACCAGAGTTTGAGACATAAATCGTACCGCACAAAATTAACTAAACCGACTTAACTAACAGCACTCAAGGCTGAGTCAAGTATTAAGTCGTCAATTGTACCTGAAGGCCGACAAAGACGCAGCGAAACTGTGATTACTTAGCGAGACGCAGCCCAAGGATCAAAAGGCTTGTCATCATCGACGCGGGGATTAACATCGCGCGATTTGTAGGGTGTATTTCCCTGAGCGCTTACTTTTGCCTTAGCGCTACGCTTGGACTTCGGCTTATTTTGCGGCTGTGCAGGAGCACTCATATCTATCACCACTGGCGCTCTTGGTTTTTGCTCTGAGGGGATGATTCGCTCCCGCGGCGGCAAAGCATATTGACGATCGTCGGGCCGCGGTAAATGTTTAAAACGATATAAATAAAAAGCCTCAACTTTCTCACGCGCCCACTTGGTTTTATGCAAAAACTTTAGGCAAGAATCAAGATCAGGCTTGTTTCTAAAGCAATTCATATTCATCGCAAAGGCTAAGGTTTTCCAACCATAATGCGCGACAATTTCATCTAGAAGCACTTCTAACTTAAGGCCATGTAAAGGATTGTTGTGGTATGGATTGCTCATAGAAAGTCCTAGGCTCAATATAACGACTTGAACACAATAAGCTCAAGTCAACTCAGCGCTAAGAGTAAGGCCAAAGCCAAAGAAGTCCAAACTATATTGTGCGCCGTATCAATCGTTGGTGAGTCTCAGGCAAGCAATCCACACTTTTACGGCCAGCTCTTATACATCACTATTATCTTCGCCTTGTTCTTCCCCATGCTGCATTCGTCAGCCATAAAATGCAGTGCAACCTAGCTATACCGCGAAGCTTTTGACACAATCCAAACAATAAAACAACCAATAATATCAACAACTTATAACCAATAACAAATCTACCGATAACTCACTACCTGTGAGCGAAGCAATCCATTAAGGCCATCACCGCTCTCGCCTCGCTCACACGACAAGGATTGTCTCGCTCATCGCGAAAATAAGCATTCACTTGCTCAATAAAGGGTTGTTGAATGTGCTCTGGGTTGTTAATCATAAACTCTTGCGTGCCTTGTGCGTTCTCTAAACGAATCACTTGCTCACCAAAAAAATTAACGCTGAGCTTGCCATCACTACCAATCACTTCACAAACATCGCGAGTTTGTTGCGCTTGCACCGCAAAATGCCAACGCCCTTGTAGGATCAGTGAATTCTGCAGACACGCCCAACCATGTGTACAGTCATCAGCCGCTGAATGTTGCTGTTGATTAACACTAAGCCCTTGGGCTGAAACGACGGGGCCAAACCACTGCAGAATTAAGTCTAATTGGTGGGGAGCAAGATCATAAAATAAGCCACCGCCAGAAATTTCAGGATTGACCCGCCAATTGTCTTCGCTACTAGAAATAATATCTGATGCCGCTGGCTGAAGTGTATCGATTTGAACCATTAAGGGCCGGCCAATAGCGCCATTCTTAAGCAACTCAGCCACTTTTAAAAAACAGGGTACATGGCGACGATAGTGTGCCACAACCACTTTAGTCGCAGCCGTTTTTTGAGCCTCGATAAGCTCATCGCACTGCTTTGCATTCAGTGTTACCGGCTTTTCAATATACACATGTTTACCTGCTTTTAGCGCAGCTAAAGCGTAATCTTTGTGTTGTGCTGGTGGTGTAGCAATATATACCGCGTCGATATCTGGATTGGCGAGCAGAGCCTCGGCATTGTCATACCAATGTGGCACTTGATGGCGCGAAGCAAAATCTTTGGCCTTTGTGCCGTTACGCCGCATCACCGCAAGCAATTGCGAGTCTTTTGCTTTATAAAATGCAGGACCGCTTTTGACTTCGCAAACATCACCGACACCAATAATGCCCCAACGGATTAGTTTTGATTGTTGCATCTGATTTACCTTTTATTTCAAGAATAATGAATACTAACGATAAAAGCCGAGCAATATTTAGGTTTAAATATACGAAGCAAACTACCTCGCATGCGCAGATTTGCTAGAATCATTACGCAGGTGTTACATCCGCCACATTCCTGAATAATTGCTATCTATCTACTCAAAGCTCGAATCAGTCGAGCATTCGAATGAGCAAATTGTGACAAAATATAAAACTATTTCAGGATCTTGCTCCCTCTGTTCAAAATAATAAACCGCAAAAAATAAGACTAAAGCGCGATTTACGATTTACCTATCGGACACGACTCAAATATCCAAATGCAAGACGATAAAATCATTTACTCTTATCATCGCAACAGCGTAGGATCAAACACTCAAAATATCACTAAACCAGCCAGCTAAACTGGTTTCGGCTTTGATGCGAGGATCGACTTTGATACTCAACACCCTAGATAAAGTCATATTCACTGTGCTATTACTGGTCTTTTTTCAACTACCGATATTGAGCAATCACTACTTACAGTTTATCAGTGGTTACTATAGCGCGGCTAAAATTCAGGTCGAAGGTTACCAACGCAATGCGACGGCTTATCACTATGCCGACGTCGATGCCATGATCGAAGATTTTAAGCATAACTCTAATCCCGCCGTTAGAGCCGATGCTGAACAAAAACAACAAACTCTGCACCAATTCGCTGACTTAGCCCAAGCCCTTGAGGTTCTCCAACATGGTAACTTACTAGAAAAAACCATCTATATTTTTGCGCCAGCACGTTGGTCAAGATTGAACGAGGTTTTAAAAAACTTTAAACCGGGCATCCCCCTTGAACCGATGGTTGTGGGCTACAGTGTATTAGTGGCACTGATAATTGGCGGCTTGTTTATGTGGCCAATCCGCCGCTTGAGTAAAGCCCGTTAGCAGTCGTAAACAACCGCCATTACCAGCGGCGTGATACAGCCATCAAACTTGCGCCAGCGCTATATGCTCAAGCACCTTGGGCTAAACCCGCCTCGCCCAACGCTGATTCAATGCCAAGGCTCCGAGGATAATCGCCGCCCCAATGCTTAAACGCAAAATATCGGCATCACGATTCCAAATCAGCAAATTGACCGCAATACCCGCTGGAATCAGCAAGTTATTCGCCACAGCTAAGGCGCCAACATTGACCATGGTTGCGCCCTTGTTCCAAGCAAAATAGCCAAGCCCTGAGGCGATGACCCCTAGATAAACCAATACCCCCCACTGCAAGTTTGTGCTGGGTAGGTTTTGGGTATTACCTAGCAGTGCAAAAGCCATACTGGCCACCAGTAAAGCTCCGATAAAAAACCAGGCAAATACCGTTTGCTGGGCCAACTTTACCGGTAAGCGAGCCATCAAACGTTTATAGGCAACTTGCCCACTGGCAAAACATAAATTGGCCCCCTGGACCAATAAAAAGCCAGTAATGAAGCCCTGATCGATGCCTTGATAACGGATAGCCACCGCCCCCATAGTTGCGAGCAGTGCAGTTAACATGAAACGCTGATTAAAACGTCGCTCGAAGGCATCATTGACGAGGGTCACATAGATCGGAGTCATCACCGTAAATAACAACACTTCTGGCACCGACAAATATAAGAAGGACTGATAATAAAAACCATACATACAACCAAGCTGCACCGCTCCAATCGCCATCAACTTCAAGGCGGTACTGGCAGCTAACTCTCTAAATTTTAAAAAAGGTAAGAACACCAAGGTCGCAAGGGCAATTCGCATCAACACTGAAAACCACGCATCTACTTGGCCAGCAAGATAAACACCAATCAAGCTAAAAGAAAAAGCCCACAACAAGGTAATCGCAATTAAATACGCCATAGTCACTCTAATTTGATATAGGCCAGATAGGCCATTGAACGAATATTTTAATTTTACTTAAATTACAAGATGTTAATCTTTAATTTAGGCGCGGCAGCTTAGCACTTTCGGCAAATACCTCGCAAGCATCCACAGACAATTTATCTTAAGTTAAGATGCCAAGCACGGTTGTCCACGACTTGATGCAAACAACCAATGTATATATATGCCCACTCCAAAAGACGGTTACGAAATGATTTAGTTACGCGTCGGCTGTTACTTCTTGTTAGAATCTGGTCTTGATTTTAGACAGGTGAAAGCAATGTTTTTTAGTCCCACGGAGGCCTTTTCCGCTTATTTGGATATGGCGCAACGATTACCCGCCATTGTTCCCGTCCCCTCAAGCCAAACCATCCAACAAATCACCGATTTGGTCGATGATATAGACGTTTTTTTATTTGATGCCTACGGCGTGTTAAACGTTGGAGGAACAGCCATTGCGGGGGCTGCAGCCCAAATCGCTAAGCTACGAGCCGCCGGAAAACTGGTGTATGTGGTGACCAATGCGGCGACTCAAAGTAAACCTCAACTACTTCAAAAATTCATTCGCCTCGGCTTCGACTTTAGCGACCAAGAAATCATCAATAGTCGTGAAGTATTACTGCAGCATATGCCGCAGCCAGCAGACAGCCCACTAGGGATTATCACTTTATCCGAGTTTCGCTTAGATTTAGCCCGCCCCTGCTACTACCCAGAAGATGAAGCTTTTTGGCAAGCCGACGAGTTTCTATTTTTAAGTGGCCAAGCCTGGAATGCTCAGCGTCAGGCACGCTTTATTGAAGCCTTGAATGACCGACCACGTCCAGTCTGGGTTGGAAACTCAGACTTAATTGCCCCCTTAGAAAATGGAGTTTCCCAAGAACCCGGCAGTTATACATTAACCCTACCTGCTCATTTATTTGAACAGGTACGCTGCTTTGGCAAACCCTTTGCACCAATCTTCGACACCGTTTTAGCAAAAATTAAACCGCGTCTGGCAAACATCAACCGACAGCGTATTGCAATGATTGGCGATACACTGCATACCGATATCTTAGGTGGGAACGCCATGGGATTTAAAAGCGTATTGGTGACCCAGCATGGTTTTCTACGCGATTTAGATGTTGATGCGCATATTCAGCGCAGTAATATTCGCCCGCACTTTCAACTCAAAAGTATCTAAATACGCGAGACACAGTGCGGTAAATGAGGACAAGAAGATCCATGACCATGTTTCTTATACCAAGCAATTCACCACTAATAAAGGCTTCCACATAAAGCGGAAGCCTTTATTCAATCAATCGAACAGCAAACTATAAATTTAAGCAATCGTCGTAGGTTTTTAACTTACCTACAAAACCATTTTCACCTTCAAGATTCACCAATACAGCAAAGCCATACTGAAGAACATCTTGTTCACAAATATTCTTAAGAATATTCTTAGTGTTTGCAGCCGCTGCTTGAGGAGTCCACTCCCAGCGTCGATTGATTAAATTAGCATTGTAAACCAATACATCACCAGAAAGGTAACAGTTCACTTTGACTACATTATCTTTGTATACCAAAGATGAACAATGCTCAGATAAAGTTTCACGTATAGTTTCTTTTTGTGGAGTATTGAGCTCAGAATGATAACTGTCTGCGACCTCTTCAACACTCGGTCTTGTCATCGCACAACCACTTAAGGCCAGCGCCAATAAAACACCACTAATAATTCCTTTCACACATCATCCTTAGATATCAATAGAGACTCAATTTTAAGCAAAAATTAACTATAAAATCAATAAAATAGCTTAACTCTTTTTATTTCGATAGCAACGTGTGCTGGTGCTCCGCCGAAAACACCGCTTTAATACCAACCTGATTCATTATATGAACAACTAATTGCGCAGAATAAATCTGTCGATAACGAGGCATGAAGCGCAGTAAGGGGTGGCTCTCATGGCCAGATACATCACCTAGTTAGCGATGATTTAGCGGAGCTAAGAATGAACAGATAATGAGTTAGATTGGTATAATATCGATATAAAAAAGCCAAGCAAAGTGCTTGGCCTTTTAACTCATAGCAGGTTTAAACCACTAGCCTTTATCTGCCTGCATGGCACGGCGAATACAAAATATCGCGCCGCCCCAAGTACAACCCAAACCGATGATCATCATCACAATGGCACTTAATTCCATCTTAGTTTTCCTCCGCTGTAAGTTCAGCTGTCGGTAATTTACGTATAATAATTGCGAGCACCGCCATAATTGCCACGAGGCCCCAACCAAAACTCATTAAGTCAAATTGGCTATAACCACCGTAACCTTCTGATAATAGCGACACAAAGTTGGTTGCTAAGATAATCAGCAAAATTGCAGGGCTAATAAAACGTAAGCACCAAATAAACCAGTCACCAACTCTCAATTCAGAGCGTCGATTGGCATATTCTTGAAGCTCAGGCAAGCCTTTGAGCATCCAACCAACAATCAGCAATTCCAATAAACAGCTACCTAAGATCCCTACATTATTCATGAAGTAATCCACCACATCTAACAGCAACAAACCACCGTTACAGGTAAAGGCCAAGGATACGATTAAAGCCACACCACACACCAAAGTGGCCGCTTTACGACGGTCGCAACCAAACTTATCAATCACAGCTGAAGTGACTGCTTCGATAATGGAGATCATCGAGCTTAAGCCTGCAACGGTGAGCGCGAAGAAAAACAGAGGCCCCAAAATATAAGGCGCAGGTAGCAGGTTAATTGCTGTCGGGATCGTCACAAAAGCTAAACCGACTCCCGCTTTCACCACTTCGGTAATGGCAACCCCTTGCTGATTAGCCATGTAACCTAGAATGCCAAAAATCATGATGCCAGCCATGATAGAAAAACCACAGTTAATCAACACCGTCATAAAGGCATTGTTACTAATATCGGAATCTTTTGGCAAATAACTGGAATAAGCCAGCATAATTGAAAAACCAACACTCAAGGTAAAGAAGATCTGCCCATAGGCCGCCGACCAAACGGAAACATCAAGAATTTTGCTAAAGTCCGGCTTGAATAGGTAATTTAGGCCTTCCAGTGCGCCGGGCAAAAACACCATGCGAATAATGAGACCCAAAACCATGACAAATAATAGCGGCATCATGATTTTACTTGCTCTTTCAATGCCTCCTTTTACCCCAGTAAATACTGCAGAGTAAGTGATCAGCCATGCCAAGATCACAGGTACAACAATATGTAGCTGTATGCCGCCTAAGCGGCTTGGGCTATTATCGCCAAGCTTTAAGTACTCGGTGAAGAAAAAGGTATTGGGATCTGCCCCCCAACTTTGTGAGAAAGAAAAACCGAGGTAGGAAATAGCCCAGCCGATCACCGCTACGTAATACACCGCGATCACAAAGGCCACTAAGACTTGAAACCAGCCCAGCCACTCTAGTCGTCGACCCAATTTGGCAAATACCCGAGGGGCGGCACCACGCATTTTATGACCAAGGCTAAATTCCATGATCATAAATGGGATCCCCGCAGACAACATCGCAAACAGATAGGGAATAAAAAATGCCCCCCCTCCATTTTCGTATGCCATATAGGGAAAACGCCAAATGTTACCTAAACCAATAGCGGAGCCAACTGCCGCCATGATAAAGCCTGCCCGAGAGCCCCATTGTTCTCGTTTCATATTTGTTACCTCAAACTGCTTAAACGGAAAGTCAAAGAGAATGGTTTAAAATGCACTTTGACTTCCATATATGAATAATGTTGTGCTACTGGAGAAAATTATATTTATAAGTATCTACCGCCAGAAGCCGGCGATTCTATAAAATAATCATCTGTGAAAACAGAGAAAACTCACAATCTATTGAGTTAATGACGATGACGCGCATCTTCAGCCCACTGGACTCAAATCATCGAAATAATCGCCTTGGTTTACCAGTTCGCCATCGAAGTGAACCTCGATAGGCCGGTGGCTACGCCAACCTCTGACAGCAGTAATAAAAAAACAGCGCTTTACGGCGCTGTTCTTACTTGCAAGTAAATAAACCTAGCGTTGGTCTTCTGCGACCTGAGCATATGGTTCTTCCGCTGCCATACAACAGGCGGCGGTAAACAAAACATCGGTAGAGCTATTTAATGCAGTCTCAGCCGAATCTTGTAATACACCAATAATAAAACCGACAGCAACCACTTGCATCGCGATATCATTCGAGACTCCAAATAGACTACAAGCCAGCGGGATCAATAACAATGAACCACCAGCTACACCCGAAGCACCACATGCAGATACCGCAGCAACCACACTCAACAATAATGCGGTCGCAAAATCGACGTGAATTCCCAAGGTATGTACTGCTGCAAGTGATAGCACCGTGATGGTAATTGCGGCACCTGCCATATTAATGGTTGCGCCTAGCGGAATAGAGACTGAATATGTGTCTTCATCCAGATTAAGCCGCTCAGCAAGATCCATATTCACCGGAATGTTGGCCGCTGAACTACGGGTAAAGAAAGCAGTCACACCACTTTCACGAAGACACTTAAAGACAAGAGGATAGGGATTGCGACGAATTTTGTAGAAAACCAACAATGGATTCATCACCAAAGCAATCAACAGCATAGAACCTATCAACACTAATAACAGTTGACTGTAGCCCCATAGCGCCGAAAAACCAGTTTGCGCGATAGTATTTGCCACCAGGCCAAAGATCCCAAGTGGCGCTAGGCGGATCACAAAACGCACGATGCTAGAGACGCCATCCGCAACATCATTAAACAAAGCTTTAGTCGTTGCAGAAGCACTATGTAGCGCCACGCCTAAGCCAATTGCCCATGCCAAAATACCAATGTAGTTACCATTCATAATGGCACTCACTGGGTTATCCACAATTTTAAACAATAAGGTATGTAATACTTCACCGATCCCCTGTGGTGGATTGGCCACGGTATCGGTACTCACCAAAACCAGTTCGGTGGGGAAAACAAAGCTCATGACAACTGCAGTCAGCGAGGCGGCAAAGGTACCAAATAAATACAAATAAATAATTGGTTTTAGTTGAGTATCTTGACCTCGTTTATGGCTCGCAACAGACGCCGCCACCAATACAAAGACTAACACTGGTGCAACCGCTTTTAGTGCACCAACAAATAGGCTACCGAATAAACCTAAAGAGATGGCAAACTCTGGCGCGACAACGGCCAAGATACTACCGGCGATAATACCGATCAGGATTTGTAGCACGAGGCTACCTTTAGTTATAAAGCTAAATATGTTGTTGTTTGAATGTTGATTCATGCTTCTTATTATCCTTGATGGAAGCTATATTGTTGGTTAAGGCGCAACCATATAGTATGAAGCACTAATTTTAAACAAAAGATCGATATTAAATTGACACATCACAAAAACTTTTTTTAGCCAAGCGATGCCGAGTCATAAACGACCGATCCTCGTCACAAATAATTAAGCAAACTCCCCTTTATCACGCTTAAGTAACAAGCAAGCACCCAAGCCTTTTTTACCGAAGAAAATGACACATAAAACGCTGTTAACCGTCCTCTTTGGCTTGGTTTGGCTTGAGTTTGAGTTTGAGTTTGAGTTTGAGGATATGCTGCAGCCGAAGCCAAGATGGATCCCGATGCCGGCATCTGCATATGATCGCGCGGACTAAAACCAAGCACCATCATTCAGACACAATGAAACAACATCACGGCGCACGATAACGGTAGTTAGGTTGATATAGAAGAGAGAGGACAAAACATAGACTTCACAGATCTGAATACTCACGCTGCGAAGCCATCGATGCAGGGGTTCACCAATGGCGTTCACAACTGCTTTAATTTAGTTAGACACTAAAGCTAAATTCACCAATGGACGGTTCTTGCTTAAGCAGCTCAACTTCTTCGGATAAGTAGAATCCGGAATTTAACTCTCGCAGCGCATCTTCAGAAAAATCAGCTGGGGTATACTCATTTGCAGGCTTAGTCTCATCTAGAAGACCTAAGCGCTGGTAAGCCGCTGCCACTAACTCACTGCAAAATAATGAAGACAAGTCTTGGCTATTTTCACCCCATGGCCCATCCCAACCAGCACGAGTCAATTGCCAGAAGTCTTGCTCATAACGGCGCCCCTGTAGCTGTTCCAGTAATTGCATCAAATTGTCTAACGCGGCTTGATTAAGTTCTTCGCCCATCAATTGGCGTACCGCAACATCACCTTGATGCTGTGCAACCCGCTCTTCCAGGGCAACCACCTGCACGCCCTTACTCGCGCGCTGAGCATAAAGGCAAAACCCATCTCGACTCGGTACTGCCTCCCACAAGGTTACAAAATCATAATTTGCTAACTGCAATACCATGCCGACATGTGACCAAGGACTAAAAGTCCCCACACGAATGAGACTACTGCCAAGCCCCTTACTCGAAAAAAAGACTAAATCGCCAGTTTTAAGCTGATTCAATAACTGTTGCTGCATCATCCATTAACGCTATATATGATCAATTACATTTTACCCATTCAAACAAAACCTACCATTATGCGAATTTATTGTAAATATTCACTGAAAATGCCATTTATAACAATTGATGCTAACAAATGTTCCCCCGATGAAATTTTGTCAAACCTATATCAACTATATACACATCTGTATTTGTGACTAAAAATGCATATTTTTTACCCTTAAATATCTTGCCCCCCATTCAAAGCAACCAGAAACTATGAAGTAAAATAATTATATATCTATAAAATACCGTTTAAAATCAATTAACTAATTTTAAAATCATCATAAAAGCAGACTTTGTATATTTTTACTATAAAGACCCCAATAATCCCTAGTTAAACCAACAATAAACGACCTCTAAATAGAATTACTTTTCTAAATTGGACGATAAACCATCACTTAAATAAGTAGATTAGAACAACGACTTGCTATTGCTTTACACAGAAGCCATCAATGAGTAACGCAAACACGCCTTTTTGTTCGGCGTAGTCGATAAATTTCTGCTATAGCTAATAGCAGAAAACCCCTTAAATCTTAAGGTATTATTATGAACTCGATGGTCAGCCATCCCAATTATCAACATCAACACCTCGCCAAACTATGCGGCTTACTACTTGGCCCATTAAGCTTAATTGCGACTCTCTTTATTCCACCTCCCTTTGAAGGGCTGCCCCAACAAGCATGGGTGACCATGGGATTGGCCACCATGATGGCAATTTGGTGGGTCAGCGAGGCAGTTCCGATCCCCGTCACCTCATTTTTACCAATGGTCTTGTCCCCACTACTCGGCATCGCCAGTTTAAAAGCTGCCACCGCATCCTTTGCTCATCCCTTAATCTTCCTATTCATGGGCGGATTTATGCTGAGTCTGGCGATGGAACGATGGGAGCTGCATAAACGAATAGCACTAGTCGCAATGCTCACCGTCGGGGACAAACCAGCGCAACAAGTAGGCGGATTTATGCTGATCACCGCTTTTTTAAGCATGTGGATGAGCAATACCGCCACCGCAGTGATGATGCTCCCCATAGGGCTGTCGATCATTGGGATGATGTCCAAACAAGAGCAGCAACCAGACTTCAGTGCCGCGCTACTGTTAGGCATTGCCTATTCAGCAAGTATTGGGGGGGTAGCCACCCTGATTGGTACCCCCCCCAACGCTTTACTCGCAGCGTATTTAGCCGACTCCTACGATATCCACATCGGCTTTGGCGAATGGATGCTCATCGGTTTGCCACTCTCAATTTCGATGTTATTCATTACTTGGATATGGCTAACTCGAATCAACTATCGCTTACCCAATCGAAGCCAGGGAAACTCAGCTGAAATGTTACGTCAGCAACTCCATCAATTAGGCCCAATGAAGCCACCGGAGAAAGTTGTCGCCGTTGTATTTACCCTAGCCGCTTGTGCATGGATCTTACGCCCCTTGTTGGCGTCTTATAGCGGCTTGGCGATCAGCGATACCGGGATCGCCATGATGGCTGCCGTCAGCCTGTTTGTCATTCCAGTGGATTGGCGTAAACAAGTCATGGTGATGGACTGGGATACAGCCAAAAAATTGCCATGGGGAGTATTGATGTTATTTGGAGGAGGCTTAAGTTTAGCGGCCCAGATCAAAAGTTCGGGGATGGCTGACTTCATCGGCCTCAGCTTAAGCGCAGCCTCTACCTATTCACTGATTTGGGTGATCGTTATCGTCACCACAGCAATCATCTTCCTTACCGAAATCACCAGTAATACCGCCACCGCGGCAGGTTTTCTGCCACTGCTCGGGCCAATTGCCGAGTCGATGGGGTCGAACCCGATGATATTAGTGGTTCCGGCAGCCTTAGCTGCCAGTTGTGCTTTCATGATGCCCGTTGCAACTCCACCCAACAGCATCGTATTTGCTTCTGGTCAATTACATATTAAACAAATGGTTAAAGCTGGCTTTATGCTTAACCTCGTCGGTATCGTATTGATCAGCCTTTTTAGTTACTACTTAATCGAAATCATACTGCTGTCTTAATACAAGCCCAGCATGTGCGAGTCAGGTGCTGACTCGCGCTATCAATCACTCATCAGCTAGGCAAGTTTGAAACGCGCAATAAAGTGAGTCAGCTCATTAGATACATCTTGCAGCTCATCGCTGATTTCAATACTCGTCAACTCATTGCTACGGATCTTTTCAACAAAACTTTCCACCCGAGACATGTTAGTTCGAACTTCCTGCATAATAGTATTTTGCTGATTAGCGGAGCCTGACATATTAGCGTTCAATTGATGAATTCGCTCAGTAGATTCACGCATCAAATCGAGTTTTTCCATCATCACTTGAGTAATAGCTTGAGAAGAATCACAGCTCGCATGAGTATCATCCATTCTGGAGCTAATATGATGACTGGTTCTCCCCCAAAAATTCAACATGTCATTGATTTGGGTGGTACACGCCGTTGTTTTTGCCGCCAAGGCTCGCACCTCATCCGCCACAACCGCAAAACCTCGACCTTTATCGCCTGCCCTGGCTGCTTCAATCGCCGCATTCAAAGCCAGTAAGTTTGTTTGATCGGCAATAAAACCAATGGTAGAAAGAATATCGCCAATATTTTTGGCCCCTTCATCCATCTCAGATATCGAGTTCGCCACAACACTAATATCTTCAATTAACACTTGCACACTATGAACAGCCTGCTTGCTAGACTCACTGGACTGCTCAACATTAACACGAACATTTTGGGTATATTCGGCGGTTTCGTTGGCCCCTTCTGCGATATTATCGGAAGAAGCACTCAACTGCTCGATAGAGCGTACAATTTCTCGGCTTTCAGCATTATGTTCCTCAATCGCCGAAATATTACGCTTAGATTGCTGACTAAGCTGTTGGATCACCGTGTTAATATGCACATTAGATTCTGAGATATGTACAAAAATCTTCTGCAATTGGTCGGTAAACATATTAATTGAATGACAAATCTCTCCCAACTCATCCTTAGATTTAACTTCCAAGCGCTGAGTTAAATCCCCCTCTCCCTGGGAAAGACCATAAACCAGAGTTCGCAAACGGATTAAGGGTTTAAAGGTAAAATGTAATATAAAAATACTCAGAGAAAGCATAATCAAGGCACAGACTATCAAATAGAAGTTGATGCTTTCATTAATAGACTTGGTGATTCTATGTATATCCGCCACGTCGATAAAACTATTTAAGTGCCAAGTCTGGCCATAAAAATTTAATGTTCCTTCATTCACTTCTAAATTAACACTTGGCTTATTTGAATAAATCAAGGTGTCATTATCAGAAGTAATTTGCAAATAAGTGTTGATTTTATGAAAACGTTTAACTAGAGATTCTAAGTATGTCAAATCAAGCGTAAAAAAATCGACAATATTATTTTTCTTCTTCGAAATAATAACGACAGGTACACCATCTAATATCGATACCTGGCTAACCTGAATACCATCGGGGTGATTTTTAACCTGCTTGATGTAAAGGCTCGCTTCTGCTTTAGGCATGCTTCCCTTATCACTAAGGGCTAAATTATTAATCACCTTTACGACACTTAAAAACCCCAATTTATCCTTGGTTGAACGGATCGCCATAATTCCAAAGTCGACACTTTGAATGAGATCAACTTTCGCTTGAATACTTCTTTCAACCTCTCCACGGATCAAGTTGACCTGACTTTCTACATCACTCACATAGGATTTATAAATATAGGCACTAATCACATGGCGAACACTAAAGTAGGATGAAATGATAGTGACCATAATGGTTGCTATCATCAAGGCGATGATCTTGTTTTTAAACGAGAGATACTTCATTCATTTACGATCCTAAATAACCTCAACTCAGCATAAGCAACAGCACTCTATTACGATCTAAAGTCCATTCAGCTCTAAGCTTGCCTGCTACCGTTTGATAAAAAACGAAAAAAAGCGGTGCAATCATGCACCGCTCTGTTCTAATCGGCCTACCACCAAGCTTCGATTTGAACACCTAGTTTGACTGAATCTTCATCTTGAGCAACCTGATCAACAACATTAAAAGATTTTCCTTCGGTATCTTTAAAGTAACTTGCGTAGAAACGAATTTCAGGGCGAGCAAAGAAGCCTTCACCAGTGGCTAAGACTTGTGAAATAGTCACTTTGTTACCACCAGTTTTGCTTTCAGAACCGCTAACCAATTTCTTAGTTTGCGTAAAGTAGCCTAGTTCTAATACTGTTTTATTGTATTTAGACCAGTTATAGGTCGGGCGAGCGACTAACGAAAGCAGCGTTTCATCGTCAACTTTAACACCATTTACAACACCGTGGTCTTGCGCATAACCGTAGGTAAACACATGATCAATAATGATATTATCACCAATGTTAATATCACCAGTATTAATCAAGCGATAACCTTTAGCGCTATTTACATCACCACTCCATACATCGTACCAACCACCGCCTTGCGAGACCGCGTTTTGCGCCAGTCCTTTGTCCATGTATTGCAATACAGTTTTGTTGTAACCCATAGAGAAGCTTTGACTTAGTTCTGCAGTAAGCATCAAGCCATTGTCAAAATCTACGTTATCCTTTTCTTGCTGGTCGGTAGGATTGGTCATACCGTAATCAATACCAACTTCTACCCAAGCGCCCTGCCAAGGTTTCATTCCCGCATAACGAACATCAACATAGTTGATGTTTAAACCATCCTGGTCACCACGAATAATTGCCGTAGACAATGCACCAGGGCCCATTTGAACCCCCTCCAGACCAAAACCGTAACCCGATACATTCCAGTATTTGGTATCGATAATGTGCAAATCATGACGCTGATAAAAACGTTTACCCGCCCAAACGACCGCTTCTGGAGCAGCAGCAATATACCCTTTGGCTTGCATATTTAACTGCTTGATCGAGAAGTTCGCACTGTCATCGGTGGTCTTTTCTGTCTCAGAAAAACCATCGGATGACATTTCAAACATGCTTTGAAAATAGACACTCTTGCCATCGTCGTTAAATAATTCCTGACCTAGGCCAATTTCAGAATAAGTATCAAATTCATTTCCTAGACGACCAAGCTTTTGCTTCTGAAATTCGTCGCCGCCTTGCACACCGCCGCCGGCTGTATCAATACCTATTCCAGCACGCACATAACCACTAAAATCTACCGCAGACGCTGGCGCTGCCACCATTGCAAGAAGTACCGCAGAAACAACCGGTTTTAAACTATTTTTCATCATAACATCCTTATACTTTTTGTAATTATTGCATCTAGCTTTGCTTTTATAACAAGCCTTAGCCAGAACACATTGTAATATTATTAAACAACAAAAATTCGCGACATTCACCCAACAAATGGAAACGTTTACATTTTTTACTTAATTTTATTAACTTTTGCTATATGAGTCACATATATTGATGGAACTAAAAAAAAGCCAGCTTTTAATAAGCTGGCTAAGACATTACAAGGAATAAGGTTTATAAGGCTATATTGGTCTGCTAAATACTTTTACTTCATAGCCAGAAAGTTTAATTTGAGCATTTATTAAACTATGCTGAGTACTTTCATCAACATAGTTTGTATCATCTAATAATAATTCTTTCTCTTGGGTTGAAAAATTCATGACAAATAGATACTCAGTGCTTTGATTGTGACGCTTGGTGACCGATATCCCCTGAGGTAATTCGCTATTGATCACCCTCGTTAAGTGATGGCGGCGGATAATCCCTTGATAAAAGTCACGGTTAAAATCGAGACTGTTCTTAGACGTAATATAATAGGCGTAACCTTCGCCTTGGCGATTACAGGTGACAGCTGGCATCCCCGCAAAAAAGTCACTATTGTATCGCGCGATAATCTCAGCCCCTTCGCAATGGATTAATTCACATAGATGGCGCGCTTGGTATGCTCCACTCAGACCCAATGGATTAATTGGCTCTGCCACAACTTCTATCCGCTCTTCATCGTAAAGGGAATCTATCTCTTCGGCCCAAATGCCAAGGGTATGACGTAAAGGACTGTCACTTCCGCCAGGGAATCCACCTAAAAAGCACAAATCATTTTGATCAACAATGCCACTCCAATAGGTGGCAACAAATACCCCCCCCAGATTAACGAAGGCTTCGATACGCTCTGCAACACCGGGTTTAATCAAATAAAGCATTGGAGCGACAATCACTTTGTATGTAGAGAAGTCAGATAACTGTTCGATGACATCACAGTTAATCCCCTGCTCCCAAAAACCACGGTAATTATCATTCACCGTTTGCTCATAAAACAAACCTTCATTACGTGGGCCTTGCGCATCATCCATAGCCCAACGACTTTCCCAATCAAAAATAATGGCAACTTCTGCTGCCGTTCGACTGCCGGCGAGTCCCGAAAGCTGTTGTAGTCGTTGGCCGACTTGTGCCACTTCTTTACCGACTCGAGTATCAACATGACCGACATGATCGACCACTGCACCATGGAACTTCTCTACCGAACCACGGCTCTTACGCCACTGAAAATACTGCACCGAATCTGAACCATGAGCAACAGCCTGCATTGAGGCAAGCAAATGCATCCCTGGTTTCTTCAACTTTGTCACTGGTTGCCAGTTGGTTTGGCTTGGCGTTGACTCCATTAATAGGAAGGGTTGGTCTTTCAAGCTGCGCATTAAGTCGTGATACATTGCGGTATAACAGGCCAAACCCAGATCATCCTGCCCCTGATGCCACAAGGGATAACTATCCCAAGAAGCAATATCAATGGCCTGACTTAACTTCCAGTAATCATAATCGTAGAAATACTCCATTAGGTTTGCAGTCACCGGCAGCTTGGCATTCACTTTTTTCAAGGGCTTAACTTCTTGCACGCAAAAGTCGGTGACTTGTTCACTCACAAAACGTTTCCAGTCCAACTTCAAACCATGCACTGAATTTTCGCCGATTGACGAAGGCGACTCAATTTGTGACCAACTCGAGTAATTATGACTCCAAAATTGGCTCCACCATTTTTGATTCAGCTCATCCAGGCTCTGATACTTATTTTGTAACCAAAGTCGAAATGCACTTTGACACTCATCACAATGGCAATCGCCACCATATTCATTAGAAATATGCCATGCTATCACCGCTGGGTGGGAGGAATAACGCTCAGCCAATTGCTGATTAATCATTGCCACCTTGGCGCGATAATCGACCGAGGTATAACAATGGTTATGCCGTTCGCCATGCAATTGCTTCACCCGTGCATTGTTCACGCGCAGCACACTGGGATATTTTTGCGATAACCACGCTGGACGAGCGCCACTAGGGGTTGCTAAAAATACCGAGATATTGTTCTCGGCCAAACGATCCAGCACCTGATCCAACCAGCCAAAATTGAACTGGCCTTCTTGAGGCTCTATCGCCGCCCAACTAAAGATGCCAACCGACATCACGTTGCAGCGAACTTGCTTCATTAATTCAATATCTCGTTCGAGAATATCGGGACGATCTAACCATTGCTCTGGATTATAATCCGCCCCATGGAGCAAACCCTTTACATTTGGAATAATTGGCGAAAAATGACTCATAATATGTCCTTAAAACAATGACTACTGACCGTTAAACACTTGCATTGAAGGCAAAACATTTCCTTCAAAATCAAATAAGGCTTGGTTATCCCAAGAATTACCCGCCTGCCAATGATCATCGGTGTAAGTCATACCCTCTTCAGTTGCCCAAGTTGCATTTGCCACCGGTAACCATGCAGGTTCCCAGTAGAAGAGTCCTAAGCCCTGTTGATCAGGCACATTATTTAGTAATTCCATCATGTCTTTGAGAAACTTAGCTTGGCCAAGCACCGATACCGGATAGCCCTCAGCAGGCGTTTCACCGGTATAAGCGTTCGCCAACTGGTCACCATTTTTAGCGGTATAGGCGTAAGACGTTTCGGCAATAATCACCGGTTTGTGGTAGCGTTTCACGACATCCGCAATATTGGCTTTCACCGCCGCCACAGGCCCATGCCAGAAGGGGTAATAAGACATACCAATAATGTCAAAATCAACATCACGCTTGGTTATCTCGTCGAACCACCATCTAAACAGACCGTTATCACCCGCCTTCGCGAGGTGAAGCATAATTTTTACTTGCTGATCACTCCTGTAGGCGGCCTTTACTGAGGTGATACCTGATTTAAGTAACGCAGCCAAACGATCAAATTCTTTGCCATCGCCTCCCCAGCTTTTTCCTTCAGGCCATAACATGCCACTGTTTAACTCATTTCCCACTTGCACCATATCTGGCATTACCCCAGCGTCACGGTGGGCCTGCATCACCTCGGTTGTATAACTCCCCACTTTGCCTACCAATTGCTCAAAAGATAATGTCTCCCAGCCCTTCGGTTTAAACTGTTTTCCCGGATCGGTCCAAAAATCACTGTAGTGAATATCCAACAAGTACTTCATGCCGAGTTGATGAGCGCGTTGGCCAATATCAATTGCCCGAGCTAGGGTCGAATTACCACCACCATAAGGTTTACCGTCTAGCGTTTGTGGATTCACCCACACCCGCATACGTACATAGTTAATCCCATGTTGCTGCATAATTTTTAAGGGATCCATCTGCTGGTGATCTTGATAGTATTTTCCACCAAGCGCCTCAACTTCGGGGATCATCGAGATATCTACCCCTTTAATAAAGTCACTGCGTACCTGAGCTGGAACGATTGACTGTAGCTGAGGTTCAGCATTGGTCTGAGCTGACGAAGACGTGACTGACTGACAGCCCGCTAAGATAACAGAGCTTGACAACACGGCTGCCAAAGAAAGTAGAGTTAAATGTTTCATGGTTACCCTTTTGTGCTTCCTGCGGTTAATCCTGATACAAAGTATTTTTGTAGGGACAAATATAAAATGGCGACTGGAATAGATATCAATACTGCTCCAGCTGCGTAAGTTGTATAACTGGCACCCATTTTTTCGACAACCAAGTTGTACAAACCAATTGGTAAGGTGTAATTGTCGGGGGTACGTAAAATAGTGGTCGCCAAGATAAAATCGCCTAATGGTCCGGTAAAGGAAAACAAAGCGACGACCGCAATAATCGGTTTGGACAAAGGCATAATGATTTCGATGAAGATCCGAAAACTTCCCGCACCATCCATTCGTGCAGACTCGTCCAAGTCCTTAGGAATCGCATCCAAGTAACCTTTCATCAAGTAGGTATTCATTGGGATCATTCCGCCGACATAAACCAATACCAAAGCGATATGGCTATTAATGAGTCCCAACATTTGTGCCAGAACAAAAATGGCGATAAGGGCTGAAAATTGCGGCACCATTTGCAGCAGCAAAAACAGCACTAAGCCATTCTTTCTGCCTTTAAACCTAAACCTAGAAAAGGCGTAAGAAGTACAGCAAACACTAATTAGCGTTAAGACCATAGTCATGACACTAATTTTCAAACTATTCCAATACCAAGTTAAATAAGACACTTTGTCATTTTTAAATAGGGTCAAATAATGACTTAAAGTCGGTTGATCAGGGAATATTGAATCGCCCATGATGCTATTACCTGGATAAAAAGATGCCCCCACCGTCCACATCAAGGGATAAATAATGATGATACTTATCGCGATAATTAGCAGATAACTTAAAGATAACCGAATATATTTACTACGTTTAATGCTCATCGTGAATCCCTTAAGCGACTTCTTTGAAAGACTTGGTCATACGGAATTGCCATAGAGCAATACCCACTACAAAGATAGAAAGAAGCAGAGTAATCGCCGCTGCGATAGAATATTGGGAAGAAGACATGGTTAATTTATAAATCCATGACACCAGAATATCAGTTCCACCTGCATTACTGCCAATCACCGCCGGACCTCCATTATTAAACAAGTAAATAATATTAAAATTATTAAAGTTGAAGGTATATTGAGTAATTAGAATGGGTGCTATCGAATATAAAACCAAAGGTATGGTAATGGTTTTTAATTGCTGATATTTACTCGCGCCATCAATAGTCGCCGCTTCATACAGGTCATTCGGAATCGCCTGTAGTACCCCAGTAGTCATCGCAAATACAAAGGGGAAACCAAGCCATGTTTGAATTAAAATTAATGCTGTTTTAGTCCAGAAAGGGTCAGTTAACCAAGACTTAGGATCAATCCCAAAGGCATGTAATACGACGTTATTTATTACCCCAAAGGTTTCATTAAACATCCCAGTGAAAATAAGGATGGTCACAAAACCGGGGACCGCCCAAGGTAGGATAAAAATAGTTCGAATCAGCGGTTTAAACTTAAGATCTTTTTGATTCACCAGAATCGCTAATAAAACCCCCACCGTGCACTGCAGAGTGGTCGCAAGCAAGGTCCAGATCACGGTCCACTGCAACACATCTATAAAGGTCTTCCGCCATAGATTAATTTCAAAGATATTGATGAAATTTTTAAGGCCAACCCAATCCACTAACTTCGCTGGCGGAGAATTGTATAAATTGTAATTAGTGAAACCAATAGCAAAACCGAAAACGATGGGAAAAACCACCACAAATACCAACAAAATAAAAGCTGGCGAAATCATTAAATAGGGGAAACCAGACTCTAGCACCGTACGATATTGGCGACGAATAGAATTAAGTTCTTTGCCTTGATCTCTCAGTTTTCCATTAATATAGGCATCGTAAATCGATAAGGCGTAAACCCCGATCCCAAACACAGAAACGATCACCGAAATAATACCCTCGGCAAGTAGAAACACAGAGTTATCTTCTGGCAGTGATTCACCTAAAGTGAATAACCCCCAGTAGCCTGATGTTAAAAAATCATGAAAAACCCCAACAAAACTTAGTACGAAAATAAAAAATATCACCGATTTTGCCAGCTGCTTATTATATAACTGACCTAGCCCGGGAATAATAGACAAGCAAGCCGCATAAATACGGTGCTGAGTATTAGAATTAATATTGCTCGGTGATATATCTTGAGACATCGAAGGCATAAATTTTTCCTATACAACTATGTCAGCCTGAAACACTCAGGCTGACAACCACAGACTATTGGCCCATCATCGCTTGATTGGCTTCAATCTGCATTTCAATCGCTTGTACTGCACTATCTAATGCATCTTTTGGCGTCTGTTTACCTGTAGCAATCAGTTGCAAGGCACTATTAGCAGGCCCCCACACTTCATTCATCTCAGGAATCGACGGCATTGGAGTGGCATGTGCTGACTGCATAGCAACCGCTCTCGCACCAGGATTATTTTTAACAATCGGATCATCAATCAAAGCTTTTACTGCTGGAACTTCACCAGTCAGTTCGAAACGACGTTTGGCGTTGTCATAGTTATTAATGAACTCGATATATTTAAGAGCTAGATCTTTATTTTTAGAGTAGGTCGAAACACTGTAACTCTTCACCCCCATGAACGAACTCATCGGTTTACCGTTAGGTAAAGTCGGCAGCGGCGCAACACCGAAGTTAATGCCAGCTTCTTCATAAGGTTTAAAAGACCAAGGGCCGGTCTGTACAATGGCAGCTTTTTTACTAGTAAATAGTGAATCAATCGCATTCGCACCAGAATCGCCTATGATACCGCTTGGAAATGCACCATTTTTAAAGAATTTCTCGATATATTGACCACCTGCAACCGCACCATCAGTATTCAATAGCAAGTGCTTCGCATCATAAGAACCATCGGCGTTTTTAGCGAAGATATCGCCGCCCATTGCTTTCACAATTCCGTAGGCATAATAAATCTCGTCCCATTTAGCCAACAGACCATAGTTACCCTGCTCGCGGGCTTTTAACGACAACTGATAAATCTCTTCCATGGTGGCGGGCAGTTCGGGTAACAAATCTTTGTTATATACCATAACTACGGTTTCTACCGCCTTAGGGATCCCATACAACTGACCTTTGTAACTCAAGGCGTCTATCGATGATTTGGTAAAAGTATCAAGAACTGCAGCATCCACCTTCAACGGCACCAACAAACCTTGAACCACCGCACTACCAATTTGATCGTGAGGTAAGTTAATCACATCAGGACCAGTCCCTGCTGGGCCATCCATCCGTAATGACTCAACTTGACCGCCATATGGCAGTTCCTGAACCGACACTTTCACATCAAATTTTTGTTCAAATTGCTTCGTTGCTTCTTCATTACCAACTGCTTTTTGAATGTCTTCCCAGACCAACAACTTAGATTGAGCAAACACTGTTGCAGAGCTCAAGGCACTCCCCGCAATAAGTGCGACCGATACTGCTTGGCAAATCGTAAGTTTTTTCATCACGTCTCCTGAATTATTTGTGTAGGATTTATCGCTTATATTGTCGTCAGCCCTGCTCCAGAGAAAACGATTACACCGCAAAGATACGCCTACACAATGCGCAAATTCCACACTAAATAACTATATTCGTGAGCACATACGCAAAAAAAAAGAAAAAAAGGGGTAACGTTTACACTCTCTACGTATAATCCAATGAAAACCTTATCTATCTAATTTGGGAAAACGCCTTTGTCCTCTGATGAAACATATGGCAAAGCGAAAACTAACTCGAGGAAATCCCCTATGGCTTCAATTAAACTAGAGAATGTTGTAAAGCGTTTTGGCGCGACACAGACAATCCATCATGTAAATCTGTCCATTAATAATGGGGAATTTGTGGTTTTTGTTGGACCATCAGGTTGTGGTAAATCAACCCTGCTACGTATGATTGCGGGTCTAGAAGATATCAGCGAAGGTACTATATCAATTAAAGATCGGGTCGTTAACGATGTTCAACCGTCCCAACGAGGCGTGGCAATGGTCTTCCAATCCTATGCCTTATACCCACATATGACCGTCGCCGAAAACATGGGCTATGCCCTAAAAGTGAGTAAAACCCCCAAAGAACAAATTGCAAAGAAAGTTCACCAAGTGGCGCAAGCCCTGCAACTTGAAGCCTTGTTAGACCGAAAACCAGCGCAACTATCTGGCGGTCAACGTCAACGCGTCGCCATTGGTCGAGCAATTATTCGTAACCCAGATGTATTCTTATTTGATGAACCCTTATCCAACTTAGATGCCGAACTACGAGTCGATATGCGGCTACACATTGCCAAACTGCACCAAGAACTAAAATCAACCATGGTCTATGTTACCCATGACCAAGTCGAAGCCATGACTTTGGCAGATAAAATAGTGGTGCTTAAAGAAGGAGCCATTGAGCAATTTGGGAGTCCAATGGATCTTTATTACCATCCAGCGAATAAATTTGTAGCTGGTTTCATCGGTTCACCCAAAATGAACTTTATACCCGCAACCGTCTGCCATTGGTCAGAAGAAACGCTTCGAGTAAAAATTGCAGGGCAAACCCAAGAAACCAGCTTAAATATTAGCACCGAGAAATGCGCACTAGGTGACGAGTTAACTTTAGGGATCCGACCAGAACACCTCAACCTAGATGCAGGTGAGTTTGCTATCGAATTTCAATCTGAAGTGGTCGAGCGTTTAGGCAGCAGCACCTATGTATTTGGTCAAAGCTATGGCATCGAAAACTTTAAATTTCTTAATTCTGGAGATTGCCCACTCAAGCCTTATACATCAATGACGCTTTACACCGATACTGATTCTATTCATGTATTTAATCCGCAAGGGCAAAATATTAAACAATTTAAACCAGTCCTTGAAAACGCAGCCAACGCCTAAGGTCAGCGGAGTATTCAAGATGATTGCTGCAGCGGTTTGTCGACTGTTTCGATAAGGAGAAACCTGTGCTATTTAGTTGTAAAGCAGGCAATATTTCCCTCGACAAATGCTGCCTGGCAGTTTAAGTGGTGATTGAACGATATTTGCGCTGTTCACTCTGTTTCATGGTTCTTAGCGCGAAATATCGACCGATCGATAAGAGCCCCAAAATAGCTGTGCTTTTATCATTTTTGCTAAGCCCCTAGTGTTAAATATGCTCATTTTCATGTTTAATGAGAAACTAATTTTCAATGATTGTACGCATGGAATGCGTCACAACAGCCCATTAATACAAAGAGGTAATAATGGCAACCATCAAGGATGTCGCCAAGCAAGCGGGAGTCTCCGTTGCGACTGTATCTCGAGTCATTAATAACTCCGGGAAATCTAGCCAGGCAACCAAGGTTGCGGTGAAAGCGGCAATGAAAGACATTGGCTATCGACCCAACGCCAACGCCAGAGCATTAGTCAACCAATCAACCAATACCATCGGGGTATTAATTGGCGATGTTTCCGATCCGTTTTTTGGCGGCATCGTCAAAGCAATCGATATCATCGCGCTACAACATGGAAAACACTTGCTCATCGGTAACGGCTACCACAATGCCGAGATCGAACGCAAAGCCATTGAACTGTTAATTAATAGTCGCTGCGAGTCACTGATTGTTCATAGTAAAGCCTTGAGTAATGAAGAGCTGATAGAATTTGCCCATGAAATACCTTCGATGGTACTGATCAACCGCTTTATCCCCGAAATAGCTGAGCGCTGTATTGCCTTGGATAACCACAAAGGCTCCTATCTCGCGACCGAATTTCTGATAAAAAAAGGCCACACATCCATCGGCTATATTTGTTCGAATCACAATATTGAAGATGTAGAACAGCGGAAGAATGGCTACATCGATGCCCTCAAGGCTTACCAGCTTGAGCACAGTGCAAGCCATATCGAATACGGTTCTCCCGATGAAAAAGGTGGAGAGCAAGCCATGACCAATCTACTGACCAAAAACTTACCCATTACGGCAGTGGCAGCCTATAACGATTATATGGCAGCAGGGGCACTATCAATCATTGAGGAAAATGGCATCAAGGCCCCTGAAGAGATGTCATTAATTGGTTTCGATGATGGCCTGATTGCGAAGTACTTACATCCCAAATTAACCACGATCCGCTATCCGATCCAAATGATGGCAGAAAAAGCGGCTAATTTAGCTTTAAAACTGGCAAACAAAGAGCCATGTTATAATGACATACAGATTTTTGTGCCCACTTTAGTACAGCGTTTATCGGTCGCAAATAAATAATTCACTGGTACGAATCGTACTTGTAATACGGCCCGCACTAGCCACGCAAGCGATTCGACCCGAGCGAGCACAACAAGCCACGGATCCATCACCCACGATCAGTGAATGCCAAGCCGCATCATCAAAAAACTAACGAAGGGTGTAATAAAAAGTTAAATACACCTTTTAATCGCGAAAGTTATTAAACTGAAAGGGCTGTTCAAAATCAGCAGCGCGCATCAAGCTCATCACCGCTTGAAGATCGTCGCGTTTCTTACCCGTTACTCGAACTTGGTCACCTTGAATAGAGGCCTGCACTTTCAATTTTGCATCTTTAATTTGCTTGACGACCTTTTTAGCAATAGCTTGATCGATACCATTTTTAAAATTAACCATCTGCGAATAAGTCTTGCCAGTATGAACAATATCCGCAAGATCGATAGCCTTGGTATCAACCGAGCGTTTCACTAAAGTTCCCCGCAATATATCAAGCATTTGATTAAGCTGAAATTCAGCTTCGGCGGTCATTTTGACGCTGTCGTCTTTATATTCAAAGCTGGCTTCCACCCCGCGAAAATCAAAACGGATCTCTAATTCACGAGCGGCATTCTCACACGCATTACGAACTTCTGCGCTTTCTATTTCTGAAACGATGTCAAAAGAAGGCATGTTTTCTCTCCCTTTAGATCTGGCCTTATGCGAAAATATTGCATTATATCCCTTTGTCAGCAAAAGAGTATGGTGTGGTGGCGAACCAACGCAGATTAATCTTCCGTAGCCTATTTTTCATTAGTCTAATTACAGTATTTGTATTAGCGCTACGCCCCATGGCACTGCAAGGCCCATTACAAAACACCGATAAAATTTTACACTACGGCTGCTTCTTCTATTTGGCTTGGTTAGCTCAATTAGCCCTATTTTCAAATAAAATAAACCTACTCTGCTTGCTAGCATTTGGTGCGCTGATCGAGTTATGCCAAAGTTTTACCAGCTATCGCCAAGCATCGGTGGCAGATCTACTGGCCGATTTGCTGGGCATTGGTAGTTATCTATGGTTGAGTCGTTGGGCATTATTGAAAAAGGTGAATCGATGTATCACTGCGCAATAATCGGCGCTGGTGCCATTGGGGGCTGGTTGGCCGGACATATAGGGCTGCAAAATTCGGTCTGTTTTGTCGATAGTCGACAAACAGTTCCCAGCCAGTTAGCGCTGAGCGTCACCAGTTTAATCAAAGGTACAATCCAGCTGGATGTACCGGTACTCACTCAAATACCCGGCTGTCATTGGCTTATTATCTGCGTGAAAGCCCATCAAGTGCGCCCAGCCATCCAACACCTCAAGTTCCCCAAAGATTGCCAAGTATTACTAATGGTGAATGGTTTAGGCGCCCACACGCCACTATTAAGCCGCGTTGACACGGGTCATCTTTGTTTGGCCAGTAATACCCATGGCGTTTTGCTACAACAAAAAACAGCCGGGCAATTAAGCGTGAAACATACCGGTTTAGGTAGAATAGACATCGGCTCGGTGATCCGCAGTCAGGCTGCACCTGAGCATTTCAACTCGATTCAAAACGCCATCGCCCCTTTACTGTGGCAAGACAATATCTATCAAGCCTTGTGGTTAAAATTGGCAGTAAACTGCTGCATCAACCCGCTCACAGCCATCCACAATTGCACCAATGGCGAGCTCCTACAAACGCGCTACCGCCAACAAATCGGCGCGTTGAACCAAGAACTTAGCCAAGTGGCCCAAGCCGAGGGGATAAACTTATCTTCGCAAACCTTAACTGACACGGTATTGATGGTGGCTAGCAATACCGCCCACAACTATTCCTCAATGCAGCAAGACATAAAACATCACCGACCCAGCGAAATCGACTACATTAATGGTTATGTAGTTCGCTTAGCCGAAATCCACCAGCTGCCTTGTCAGCACCATAAAGCATTGTTGGAACAAATTAAATTATTGGAGAGTCACCATGGATAAAGTGATGGTAGCACTTGCTTCTGGCAGTGAAGAAATAGAAGCGGTGACCATAATCGACGTATTACGACGCGCTGAAATAGAGGTCGATGTAGTCAGCGTCGATGCCGATGAACAACTACAAATCACAGCGTCTCGGGGTGTGAAGCTGGTCGCAGACAAGTTGCTCTCGCAGATTTCCGCTAACGACTATTGTATGTTTGTACTACCGGGAGGGGTCCCCGGAAGCGAACGTTTTCGAGATAGTGAAGGCTTAATCACCATGCTGCAACAACGCCATGCTCAGCAGTGGTTAGCGGCTATTTGTGCAGCCCCCGCTATCGTACTGGCACACCATCAGCTGCTGGGTCGAGCTCAGGTAACGGGTCATCCGGTTTTTCAACAAAGACTGCCCAAAACGCAACGAACCAAGCAACGAGTGGTGGTGGATCACCCCCATAAACTCATTACTAGTCAAGGACCGGGAACAGCCATCGAATTTAGCCTGGCGCTAGTGGCACAAATTAAAGGGCAAGCACTCGCTAACTCGATTGCAATACCGATGATCATGGCCAAATAGCCTCAACAATTTTCTTAGTCCAGCCAACAAAAATTTATGCTTCGCCTCGTGATTGCAAGTAACAATGTCGATGACGAGCCGACATGTTCTAATAGCAACCACTGTAGACTCAATAAATTTTAAATATGCCAATAGTCTCCGGCCACTTGCAAGTGTGAATGACCCAGATTTTTGGCTAATTCAGCGACAACATCTTGATTCGAAAAGTCTATGAGCGCCAACGCAATCAAACAAAGAACAATAAAGCCTTCTTAGTTTAACCTCATGTATTTTCAAGCAACAATGATCAAATCAAACTTGGAAAAAAATGAAAAAGAAGATTCTATAAGGGAGTCAAACTTAGCGCCATGGGCACTAAGTTTGACTAACAAGCGAGGATTATTTAATCACAACGCGGGCATTACGCGCCTGTACTGGGCGATTATTAGGGTGATGTAATACTTCAACAAATTGCTCGATTTGCTGTTTCGATGCACTCACCGGCTGTTTCATCACTAACCAAACCACACCTTCGCTACAAGGCGGCGTTGTTAACGAGCCATTAAAACGATAGTAATCATGATCTTCCGGAAGCAGACTAAGGGCACTCACTTGCTGCTCAAGCTTGAATTTCTCACCCGTTTTATGCGGCAATTGTGCCCACGCTTTGGCAAGCTCTGGATTTGTTTTACCTTCTTCAAACATCACCGCCACAACCGCTAAATGGCCTTCAGCATCGGCATGTACAAAATGAGCTTCCATTGGGAAAGACTGGCCTTCAATGGTATTTTCACTCGGAGCATGAAAATGAAATTGCTTCAGCTCAAAACTGTGACCGTCAACACTCAGTTTGCTACCAGCTGCATAATTGACTTGCACCGCATGGCCATTGTTCAAAATTTGCTGACCCGCCACTTGATAGTCAAAAGACAAGGGCGCTAATTCGCCTTCGACGCTGTCACTGATATCGATAGGTGACTGATTGACACCACTCGCGCAAGTCGCAAAAGCGGGTGACAATTCAGCCCAATGCTCCGGGCCTTGATGTCCGGTATAGCCCCAATGATTACCTTCTTGAGCAATGACGGTACTAGATATAAGCAGCGCTGAAGCCAATACACTCAGTTTAATCGAAGCCTTATTCATTCATTATTTCCTTTTTATTGATTACACGATATGTCATAAAATTATGCTGATGACTTTTATACGGCCTGCTAAGCAAAACACCAACCATTAAGTCGAGATAAACTTGTTCAGCTAAGCAAAGTAAAATTTACGCCCACAAATGCCTCTTCAAAATATCTGGAACAAATCATCAGTTTTAACAACAGCTGCAAGCGCGACGTACCGGTCGGTATCATCTGAGGCAAGTAAGGCAAGGCAAGCTCAGCTTATCACTGACAAAGCGGTTGTTGCCCCTGTTCGCAGATTTCCAAAGCGGTATAGATGATCGGCGCAAGTGTTTTACCCTGACCAATTGAATGGAGTGCATAGATGGCCTGATACCCCATATCAAAGGGCCTTTGGCCGACATTGCCATGGGCGAAACCTTCCGCTAACAACTGCTTTTGCTTCGGTAATGTATCCCCAAACAGCAAGATCAATTGGCGTGAGTTAAGTCGGTCAAGGTAAGGACTGACCGAGTCAGTATATTTTAAGGGCGTTGCTTGGGCCCCCATACCCAAGGTAATCAATACATTTAGCAAGTCTGGAGAATACATATGTAAACGGATCATTTTATCTAAAGTCGTCAGCCCTCTATCGGCATCGTCATCGGCAAAAATAGGACAGCGGGTATGCTCTTCCCAGAGCGGCGCTTCATCTTGATTATTATTCCCTAACGCGGCATATAGGCCACTGATGCGTTCCTGCATATTGGTCGCGGCACGGTGACCGGAAAGCACGCAAAATACCCCGCCTTGTGGCCTAAGACGCTGAGCAAGTAGGCCCAGTTGATAGCCAAACTGAAAGTTATCGCTACCGATATAACTATAACGTAACTGAGGATTTTTCAGCAAAGCGACTTCAGAAAAATCCGAATCAAAGGTAATCACCGGGATATTTTTTTCGGCAGCTAACAGCATACTTCGCTTGGTCAACACCCGAGAGTTAATCACCGAAACCGCAATCCCATCAATTCCCGATTCTATTTGCTGACTAATAATCTTATCTTGAAAGCGAGCATCGGCTTCTTCGGGGCCTAGATAGAGACACTCAACATTTAGCTCTGCCGCTGCTTGCATGCAGCCTTTTTCCACAGCATCAAAAAAGGGAGAATCGATACTTTTTGGGATCACTAAATAGCGGAGTTTATGCTGCTGCGCCATCGCCTCAAAGCTCAGAAAAAAAACCGCTAAAATGATCAATAGAGATTTCATGGTGACACCGCGTCTGATTAAGCACTGTTATAAGCTAAGTCAATAAATCAGCCTTGGTAAAGAGAATATCCAGCATTTGAATACCTGATCACGCTTTGTGAAGGGGAGGCGTAAAATAAGCACTAAATACAATCTATCCGCAGCTAAAAATAACTATTTGAGGTTCAACGAGTCTGTTGATTAACGGAACGCATCGCTCGGAAATTGAAAAGGGAGAGCCGATGGCTTGGTTTTTTTGTATGGTAAAGACAAACAAACAGATAAGAGGTAAGCGCTATGAATATCAACCGTAGTGGATTCTCGGCTCTTAGTAGAGGGCGTTCAGTATTCTGCGATGCTGATTGTAAACCTTATAATCATTGTTGAGGGCTAAAGCCAAAAGCATTAACCAGTCGACAAAACGGTTATTAAGGAATGCTAAAACGCCCGAGGCTCGGCGAAAGCCACGCACTACATCAATGGCAAAGTGGCTGTTGCCCCTGCACACAAACTTCTAAATCAGTATAAATGATTGGCGCAAGTGTTTTGCCCTGCCTAATGCTATGTAGTGCGTAAATCGCCTGATACCCCATATCATAGGGCCTTTGGCCTACATTTCCATGAGCTAAGCCTTCGATTAACAACTGTTTTTGCTTAGGTAAGGTATCGCCAAACAGCAAGATCAATTGTCGTGAGTTAAGTTCCTTGAGGTAGGGGCTAACAACGTCGGTGTATTTTAATGTTAATGTTTGAGCGCCGGTACCTAGATTAATTAACACATCTAATAACTCAGGAGCATAGGCATGTAAGCGCAGCATTTTTTCTAAATTAGAGAGTGCTCTATGTGCATCATCATCAGAGTAAATTGGGCAGCGAGTATGTTCTTCCCAAAGCTCATTCTTATGCTCATCATTGAGTTTTAAAGCCGCATACACGCCAGCCATGCGCTCTTCCATATTCGCCGCAGCTCGATGTCCAGACAAAATACAAAAGACCCCTCCTTTCGGTTTTAAGCGCTTGGTTAGTAGGCCTAATTGATAGCCAAACTGAAAGTTATCACTGCCAATGTAGCTATAACGTAATTGAGGATTATCTTGCAGGGCTTGCTCCGAAAAATCCGAATCAAAGCTAATGACCGGGATGTTTTTTTGGGCTGCCAACAACATACTACGGTTAACCAACACCCGAGAGTTAATCACCGAAACCGCAATCCCATCAATCCCGGCGTCTATTTGCTGACGAATGATGGTATCTTGAAAGCGAGCATCCGCTTCTTCGGGCCCGAGATAGAGACACTCAACATTTAACTCGATCGCAGCTTGCTTGCAGCCTTTTTCCACGGCATCAAAAAAAGGAGAGTCGACACTTTTGGGGATCACCAAATAACGGAGTTTTTGCGCCTGCGCCATAGTCCCAAGACTCAGAATAAAAACCGTTAAAATAGTCAGTAAAGACTTCATGCTGATACCGCGTCTAGTGATAATCCTTTAATAAGCTAAGACAACAAATCGATCTTGGTAAAGAGAACATCTAGCATTTGGACACTCGGTCACGCTTTATTGAAAAAGAAAGTACCCAGTAAGCGCTGAATTTTTCCTATCGGTAAATGTAAAACAAGCATGCCTAGACAACACCGCTAAGTCTCAAGTTAAAAGCGAGGCGCTATGATTTGCTCACTCTTGCTCCGTATAGAGCTTGGCAAACTGCCGATAACGCGCCAAATTTACTCCTCGATCAGAGTAACCGACTCGAGACTGCGAACGAAAATGAACTTGCTGTTGTCGCGGGTCAAAGTACAGCTCAACATCGTCGCGAAAGCGCAGCTTAGCGGTAATAAACACCGTGTGAACATAAACTTCATTACGGAGCATCACTTGGTTGTTCCCCATTTTCGCCAACGCGCCTAAAGCAGCCAATTGAGTTTGTTTTAAATCCCCTTTAAAGGGTAACGCCGCAACTTTTTTACTCTCGTTTTGAGCTTCTGTTGACACGCCATTAGGCGTGCTCGCCAGCGCAGCTAAATGACCCATCCTTGAGGCCGAGGTTGCTTGGCATTTTGAGGTTTTGATAACTCATCCCCCCAAGCAATACCAGTAGTACCAAAACCGTCCCAAGCAACACCATCTTCATTATCTCGCCTATTCACCACTCAAACCTGTATTCACGACTATAGCTCACTGTAAAGCAAAAAAAAGCCAAGCACTTCGCTAAAAGTGCTTGGCTTGTTCAGTCTTTTTAAATAGTTAAGCTTGCGGGCGCATCGCTGGGAATAAGATAACATCACGAATAGTATGGCTGTTGGTGAACAACATCACCAAGCGATCAATGCCAATCCCCTGCCCAGCAGTCGGTGCTAAACCATGTTCTAGCGCAGTAATATAATCTGCATCGTAAAACATCGCTTCATCATCACCGGCATCTTTTTGTGAAACCTGGTCTTTGAAGCGTTGATCTTGATCTTGTGCGTCATTTAACTCAGAGAAACCGTTGGCAATTTCACGCCCACCCACAAAGAATTCAAAACGATCGGTAATCATCGGATCGTTATCATTACGACGAGCTAAAGGAGACACCTCCGCTGGATATTCGGTAATGAAAGTCGGTTGAATCAAACGGTGCTCAACGGTCTCTTCAAAGATTTCGGTAATCACTTTACCAAGACCCCAATTGGCTTGCACTTCAATACCAAGTTGCTTCGCCACTGCGCTGGCAGCCTCGAGACTTTGCAACTGTTCAACACCCAGTTCAGGGTTGAAATCCAGAATCGATTGCTTCATTGGAATACGCTGATAGGTACTCCCAAAATCAAATTCTTCGTCACCATAACGCACTACGCTTGAACCCAATACTTCTTGGGTAATGCTGCGCAACATCGATTCGGTGAGATCCATTAAATCTTCGAAGGTTGCATAAGCCATATAGAATTCCATCATGGTGAATTCTGGATTATGGCGAGGTGATAAACCTTCGTTACGGAAGTTACGGTTAATCTCAAACACTCGCTCAAAGCCACCCACCACTAAACGCTTCAAATATAGCTCTGGCGCAATCCGCAGGAACATCTCTTGGTCGAGGGAGTTATGGTGAGTCACAAATGGACGCGCAGTCGCGCCACCAGGAATCACTTGCATCATCGGTGTTTCCACTTCCATAAACTGATGTTTAATCATGAATTGACGGATGGCTGAGATAATTTTAGAGCGGATCATGAAGGTCGTACGTGAATCTTCATTCATGATCAAATCAACATAACGTTGGCGATAACGTTGCTCTTGGTCGGTTAAACCGTGGAACTTCTCAGGCAAGGGACGTAGGGCTTTGGTCAATAAAGCGTAGTCATCCATATTCACATAGAGATCGCCCTTACCCGACTTGTGTAGCGCTCCTTTAACACCAATAATGTCACCGATGTCTAAGCCACCGATTTCTTTAAGCGCTTGTTGTACCGGCTTTGGCGCATAAGCTTGAATACGACCAGAAACATCTTGTAACACCAAAAATGGACCACGTTTCGCCATAATACGACCTGCAATGCTCACCACATTACCGGCTTGTTCAAGCTCATCTTTAGACAGTTCACCAAAACTTTGCAGTAAACTGTCTGCTAAATGCTCACGTTTGAAATGATTTGGATGGCCATTGGCTGCACAGTTTTCGCGGATCTTGTCTAACTTAGCGCGACGCTCTGCAATTAGTTTATTTTCTTCTTGTGTTACTTGTTCCAGACTTTGTTCTGTTTGTTCCGACATGTGAAAACCTTGCTCGTTACAGCCCTGATTTAAGGCTAGCTTCAATAAATTTATCTAAATCACCATCTAATACTGCTTGAGTATTTCGGTTCTCAATACCAGTACGTAGATCTTTAATACGTGAATCATCTAAGACATAGGAACGAATTTGACTGCCCCAGCCAATATCCGATTTAGTGTCTTCTGCTGCTTGCTTTTCAGCGTTTTGCTTTTGCAGTTCCAGTTCAAACAACTTGGCTTTTAACTGCTTCATCGCTTGATCTTTATTCTTGTGCTGAGAACGGTCATTTTGGCACTGCACCACAGTATTGGTAGGCAAGTGGGTGATCCGTACTGCAGATTCAGTTCGGTTCACGTGCTGACCACCTGCGCCAGAGGCACGATAAACATCAATCCGTAAATCGCCGGGATCAATATCAACTTCGATACTATCGTCGATTTCAGGGTAAATAAATGCCGATGCAAATGAAGTATGGCGGCGACCACCCGAATCGAAAGGCGACTTACGAACCAAACGATGTACCCCAGTTTCAGTCCGTAACCAGCCATAGGCATATTCACCACTCACTTTAATGGTGGCACCTTTAATCCCCGCGACGTCGCCATCAGAGACTTCGACAATTTCAGTTTTAAACTGATGGGCCTCACACCAACGCAAGTACATGCGCAACATCATGTTGGCCCAATCTTGTGCTTCGGTGCCACCGGAGCCGGACTGAATATCGATATAACAATCGCTTTCATCCATTTCACCAGAAAACATTCGGCGAAACTCGAGTTTTTCTAACTGAGTCACCAAGTCCGCCGCTTCTACTTGTGCTTCTTCAAAGGTTTCCTCATCTTCCGCTTCCACCGCTAGTTCAACCAAACCAGCAACGTCTTCAATACCTTGCGTCAGATTATCAATGGTTTTTACCACTAACTCTAAAGCCGAGCGCTCTTTACCTAAAGCTTGGGCGCGAGCGGGATCATTCCAAATTTCAGGTTGCTCTAATTCGCGACTAACTTCTTCTAACTGCTCTGCCTTGGCATCGTAGTCAAAGATACCCCCGGAGTACTTCTGTACGCTCTTTAATATCTGCCAGAGAATTATTCACCGAATTAATTTCAAACATCTTGTAATGACCTACGTCTGAGTACCAAAAACGCGCAATTTTAACCAATTATGCAGGGAATAAACATAGCTGAAATCAGGATCCACTTAAAAAAGTAGTTATTTAAGTGGAACTGGGAATAATGCGCCTTGTGAGCACGATAGCAATCAAAATTTATCCGCTGTTTACACCACAATCAAGGTTGGTTTGCACCGCAGTCTCTCTCGAGGGTGTTGCATACTTCATCAGGAAAAGCATAAAAAGGCGATGCTGAGCCCTTTCAAGCCAAGAGATCGAGTCAACGCTGACGGTTCATCAAAACTGCTCACACGACTGAAACTAAGATGAAACTCATGAGAGTGCCGACTTCCAAGCCTGTTCGGGCAAGAGATGTAAGCTCACGGGTAAATCCTTCCCTTGAAGTAACATGTATTTCAATCCTCCCGCCATAATCGCCAGCGTCACATCAAAGGCATTAATACTATCGCCAAACCCAGCGGTTAAATTAAACATCGCACCATTCGCTAGTACATACACCGATCTACCATCGATATGGTATTGGTGAATATGTGGCATCACTTCGCTGACGGGGTCATCACTTAACTCAGCCATTTTAATTTCACCACTGCCATGGCCCACATTCATAACAAAAGCACCGGATTTGAGTCGACTTAATTGCGAACGCCCAACCACCGCTTTAGCGCCAGTGGCCGTCACCAATACATCGGTACTGGCGAGTACATCGTCAAGCGCTGCGGTTGCCCAGCCATCGTAAGCCGCCATAAGCTGGCGTGCCGGATCTCGTTCGATCACTGTGACCTGACCGCCATAGGCCCGCGCCGCCGCCGCAACGCCCTGCCCGACCAAACCATAACCTAATAAGGTCACTCGTTTTTCATGCAGGGTTAAATGAGTACGCTCACAGAACGCTTGCCAGGCGGTGAGTCCCACCATATGACGATTATGTAAGCCCTCTTTGGCATCCAAATCATCCCAATTCAATACAGGGACCGACAAAGCTAAGGGCCTTAATTTGGCAACACCAGAGCCTGTGCCTTCCATCGCAGCCACCAGACCAGAAGCCTGCTGATGATGATAGAGGGCGGTCAGCTCGCCACCAAATTCACAGATATATTGTGGCTGCCAAGCCACAGCTTTGTCTAAGGAAGCCAACCACGCTTGCTGTGACATCCCCTTCCAAGCTTCGGCCTCTGCGCCTTTACTCACTAAGTAAGCAACCACTTCATCACGCACTGTATTCGGATCACAGGTGGTGATAAAGAGTTGGCAACCCGCATTTAGCAAACCTTCAAATACCGGGACCATCTTAATATCAAGGTGGGTGCAAATGGCGATTTTGACTGGTGGTAGGCTAGAAAATTCATTTAAAACCCGTTCCGTACGAGGCATCTGACCGCAAACCCAGTTGAGCTGCTGCAAAAACTTATCCGATAGTTGAGACATCTATATTCATCCGTTTCATTTAGGTATTGCCATTGTATGATTATCTATTTTTAGAACAAGGGCAGGCCAAAGTTTCATAGTAAGGCAACTGCAAGGTCGCAGACCAATTCAGCTAACTCAAACATGCTTCAATAGTCGCGCTCAATCTTGTTCGAATATTCCGAACAACTTGTCTTGTTTTTCCCGATATCATCTCCACAGCCTTAGTCTTACTATTTATACATGCCTGAACAAACAGTTTCAGGAATATAAATCAAACACTTAAGGATTAAATTATGAAAAAAATTATCGTACTATCAATGTTATTCGCCAGCTTTTTTACGCAAGCTTCAGTTAACAATATACAACACAGCAGTGCCACACTAGAAACTCAAAGCCTTTCCAGCAAAGCAGAAGCTTTTGACCAAGGTTGGCAACTGGTCGCACAACTCAACGACTTAAGCTCAAGAGATTTAAATCAAAAACTAAACTTGAGCCAACAACAATTCAACAGCAAAGTAGAGTTAGGCAAAAGCACCGTAAAAGTAGAAGAATTATCGACTCAACAGGGTACGGTCTCCTATAAAGCCATCGTGACCACTCCGGTTAGCTATCAACAATGGGGAAGCGATCGTTAAGCGAGCACATCATTACAGCTTATATTATGATGGCAGAATCAATCCCAGTAAGAGGATTGACTCTGCCATTTGCCATGCTTACGCAGAAAAGAACAAAAACTTAAAGGATCCGTCGTGAAAAAGCCCCTCTCATTAAGCAGCATTATGATGCTTGATCTTATCGAGCGCTATGGCAGTTTCTCTCTTGCAGCAGAGCAACTGAATCGTTCTGTATCCAGTTTAAGTTATCAAATTCAAAAACTAGAACAAGAACTCGACCTGATGATCTTTGATCGCTCTGGCCATAAAGCAAAGTTTACCGCGGCAGGACAACTCTTGTTAGAACGCGGCCGTCAGTTGTTATTAGCAGCGGATGATTTGGTGTTAGAAGCCAATGCCTTAAACAATGGTTGGGAATCGAAGTTAACCATTGCTTACGATGGCATTATTGGCTGTGAAGCATTGTTCCCATTAGTTGAGTCTCTCGCATCAATTGCCAATACCCAATTAATTCTACGTGAAGAAGTACTCGCAGGCTGTTGGGAAGCGCTTCGCTATGAGCATGCGGATATTCTTATTGCAACACCCTCGTTAAGCGCGCCCGTTGAAACGAAAGTCGCTCAGGTGGGTAAAATAGACATGGTGTGGGTTGCGGCTCCCCAACATCCGATTCACCAGGCCTTCGATCCTTTAACGCCTGAAACCCGCCAAAGCTTTCGCATCATTAGTGTGGCCGATAGTGCTAGAGAACTCCCACCACTGAACCACAACATTTTAGATGGCCAACAGTTTCTTAGCGTTTCAGACTTCCATAGTAAAGTGAAAGCCATTATCCGAGGCTTGGGGATCGGAACTCTGCCTTACTTTATGATAGAGCCCTATCTGCATTCTAAAGAGCTGGTCATGATTGGTCCGAATAAAACCATTGATGTGGTTATGGCTTGGAAAAGAGATCCCATGGGACAGGCCAAATCCTGGTGTATTAATCAACTTAAAAAGTCATTGAGTGCTCAACTAAAACACTGCGAAATAAATACTCACTTGGTTCAATAACCGTTAAGCAAACCATCATATGGAGATTGAATGCACATCCCAGGGTTGATTTTTCACGCGGCTATTGCTGAAACGAGTAACTCAAGATAAGTTAACTTGAACATGGCATAAACCGCATTGTTCACAATGCTTTTATCCCCAGTTCAAGTTCATACAGAGCTATCGCCATTTCCGACAGATAATTTTGCTGGAGTCAGTCACTTTGCTTAAACCACATGGTTCCATGACGTTCTCCGTTCATGGGAAAATTATGGAGATTGAAGGGACCGGACCCTGGAACCTCATTCTCTTGCAACAAGGCGCGATGAAAGCCAAACCGATACATCAACAATTACTCGGTGCGCCTTGGGCGGTACTTGCGACCTTTCATGGCGATACTTTTTATACGGAAGAGGCAGCCAATGTGCTGATCGAATGGTTAAAAGATGATAAACAACGTGGCCGAATTGCCACCGCCTTCGTGCTTTCTGATATAGACATTTGTGATGTGGCAGTTTGGCATTTAAAAAAAACCTACCGAGAAGGCCATGAAACCGTGCAATTCTTCACTCATAGAACAGATGCATTAAAATGGTTGGAGCAAAAAATTGCCAAACCGAAAACCGCTTAAGCCTGTCGCAATCACAAGCAAATTCAGGTTGGGATAAAACCGAATAAAAAGCCAGTCATATAGACTGGCTTCGGATAAAACCTAGATAAATCGAACTTATAAACGGCGACTATCGTTGGCTTGTTGTAGCAGGCTGCGACTTTCTTGCAAGAATTCTTGAGAGTAATCACCAAACCATTGACTAACACGCTCAAAAGACGCGATGAAACCATCTCGATCTTTACGTTCAACCAAATCCACCAGCTGTCCCAGATGTTGATGATAACGTTTAATCATCGAGATACTCTGCTCTGAGGCCATAATAATATCGGCGTAAAGATCTGGTGATTGTGCAAACAAACGTCCCACCATCGCCAATTCTAAACGATAGATAGGCGAGCTTAAGTCCAGCAATAGCGGCAAATCGGCATTTTCTTCAGCCAAATGCTGACCATAGGCAAACGAGGTAAAGTGACGCAACGATTGGATCAAAGTCATCGCTTTATCATGACTTTCGGCAGCCACCGCATGTAAGCGAGCCCCCCAAATTTGCATCTGCTGCAACAACCATTGATAGCTGTCACTTCCACGACCATCGGCATAGACAACCACCTGTTTGGCCAAACTCGGCACATCCGGGCCAAACATTGGATGTAAACCCACCACCGGCCCTCGATGCACCGCGAGCATTTGATTTAAGGGTGCCGCCTTAATACTCGTGATATCCGCTAATACACAATCGGCAGGCAACTCACTTAACTGGGAAATCACTTGCTCAGTCAGATTAATTGGTACCGACACGAGCACTAGGCCAGCGTTAGCAAACAGCGCGGGCGCTTGCTCCCAATCATCTTTACCAATCACATCCACTTGATAACCCGATAAGCGAAACATCTGCACAAACAGGCTACCTAATTGACCTCGACCACCAATGACCACGATCCCGCCCAGCGCTGGTTTCACAGTTTTAAAACCGCTGTCCTTTTCGCTGGTATAAGATTCACGCATGACCCGGCGTAAAACGTCTTCAATTAAGGCTGGAGGAACGCCTTTATTCGCCGCTTCTTCACGGCGCTTGGCCAACATTGCAGCCTCACGATCGGGGGCATAAATGGGTAAACCATGTTGGGTTTTAACTTCACCAACCTTATGCACCAATTGAATTCGTTGCTGCAGTAAATCAAGCAGTTGCTGATCAACCGCATCAATTTGGTCACGCAACAGATTTAGAGCTTGAACCATGTCGTTTCCGTCTTCTAAGATGCCAAACGCTTGGCTAAGCTATCGCCAAGTTCATTAAACATTTTTTCCAATAATGTGGCGGTAGAGTCCCAATCAATACAAGCATCGGTTACTGATACACCGTATTTTAAATCTGATTTAGGTGCTTCACTTGGCTGGTTACCTGCAGCCAAGTTGCTTTCTAACATTAAACCAATAATTGATTTGTTGCCTTCTTCAATTTGATTAATCACATTTTCTGCCACTAAAGGCTGTAGTTCGTGATTCTTACTCGAGTTTGCATGACTACAGTCCACCACTAAGCTCGGACTTAAACCCGCTTTAACCATCGCCTGTTCGGCTAAGGCAACGTTCACAGAATCATAATTTGGCTGTTTACCACCGCGTAAAATCACGTGTCCATCAGGGTTACCCTGGGTTTGCAACAAAGCCACTTGCCCCTGCTGGTTTATCCCCATAAAGCGATGTGAATGTGCCGCCGATTGCATCGCGTTAATCGCTGTTCCAAGATTGCCATCGGTGCCGTTTTTGAAGCCAACAGGCATCGATAAGCCACTCGCCATTTCACGGTGAGTTTGTGACTCCGTGGTACGCGCACCAATTGCAGCCCAAGAGAATAACTCAGATAAATACTGAGGACTAATAGGGTCTAAGGCTTCGGTTGCGACTGGTAAGCCTAACTCCGCTGTCCAGGTCAACAACTCACGGGCGTTATGTAAGCCAGTTTCCACGTCGAAAGTATTATCCATATGTGGGTCATTAATAAATCCTTTCCAGCCCACGGTGGTACGTGGTTTTTCAAAATACACCCGCATCACAATAAACAAACGATCCCGATACTGATCATGTAATTTTTTTAAGCGAGTCGCATATTCTTTTGCTTGGTCTAGATCATGAATAGAACAAGGGCCAGTAATCACCAATAACCGAGGATCGCGGTGATGGCAGATCTCCGCAATGGTTTTACGTGATTCGAGCACAAACTTGAGCGCTTCTGGTGAGGCAGGGAGCTTTGTTCTAAGCTGTTCTGGGGTAATTAAGATTTGTTCTGACGAAATATTAATATCGTTGATCGGATCGTTTTGCATTTGCTCTTATACTCCGGTGGCGTTGCGTCCACACATTCCTTCCCCTTAAGGGGATTAATTATTATGAAAACCCATCACCATACCAGTGCTTACACCATTTGCAAGCAGACAAACATGACTCTGTTGCCACAAGCTTTCACCAAGAATGTGCTTAGTCCTATAGCTTGCTGCAAACAGTATGCTAATATCCTGTAATCTTAGAAAAAAAACATATATCCTTCCGCCAACAACCGAGGCGCTCATCATCAATGATAATCAGCGATTTTTCTCTCCTATTATCGTTAGCTCAACAAATGAGCGTCTTTTTAGTAATCGCCTACTTACTCAGTAAAACACCCGCATTTTTACCGCTTTCGAATCTGTCGCCACGCTTACCCAATGCCTTTACCATTTACTGTTTGTTTTCGGTTTTTTGCATCCTCGGCTCTTACTTCGGTTTAGGTATTGATGACGCAATTGCCAATACTCGAGCAGTTGGAGCCGTACTGGGCGGTTTATTTGGTGGGCCTATTTTAGGTTTACTGGTGGGCTTAACTGGCGGTATCCATCGTTATTCCATGGGTGGATTCACCGACCTAGCTTGCGCCGTATCAACAACCTTCGAAGGCCTGGTTGGCGGACTATTCCATCTATGGATCCGCCGTAGAAGTCACCACAACGAGCATATTTTTTCCCCCAGCATTGCTTTTATTGCCACATTTTTAGCCGAAACGATGCAAATGCTGCTGATCCTAGCCATTGCTAAGCCGTTTGATCAAGCACTAGACTTAGTTGAAAAAATTGCCATTCCAATGGTTTTAGCAAACTCCGTTGGCGCCGCGCTATTTATGATGATGATCCGTGACCGTCGCCACCTATATGATAAATTTAGTAGTCATTCTTCGGCCAAGGCACTGATCATTGCACAACGCATGGTCGGGATATTCCATCACGGTTTTAAACAAGATGATGCGGTGCGTATTGCCAATATTATTCACGAAGAAACGGGCGTATCGGCGGTGGCAATAACCGATACTCAAAAAGTATTAGCTTTCATTGGCTTAGCCTCAGACCATCACCAAGCTGGGCGTCCAATTTCCTCTGAGCAAACTCATCGAGCCATTAGTGAAAATAGAGTGGTATTTGCCGATGGCGTAGAAGAGCCCTACCGCTGCAGTCGTCACGATAAATGTCCATTAGGTTCAGCCTTAGTGGTGCCAATCCGAGGGAGTGACAACGAGGTAATAGGTACCGTAAAACTGTATGAATCCAAACGGCGGCTATTCCTACATATCAACCGAACGCTGGGGGAAGGAATTGCGAAAGTGATTGCCGAACAACTACGTGATAGCCATGTGCAACAGCAACAACAGCTACTCACCGAAGCCGAACTCAAACTAGCACGCGCCCAAATTAATCCACACTTCTTGTTTAATGCATTAAATACCATCAGTGCGGTGGTGAAACGTGATGCTAGCGCCGCGCGCGAATTGATTGCCGATCTAGCGCTATTTTTACGGATCAACCTAAAGCGTAATTCTCAGACCAGTATTGTGAGTGTCGAACTTGAACATGTGAATGCTTACCTGCATATTGAACAGGTTCGCTTTGCCGACCGCTTAGTGGTGGAACAACACATCGCTGATGATTTTCTAAGACTAGAGCTGCCCACATTTACCCTGCAACCCTTAGTCGAGAATGCAATTAAACACGGTACCGCTCACCTCTTAGATAGAGGGAAAATCACCATCTACAGTCGAGTGAAGGCAGGCTTAAAACAATTGGTTATCGAAGATAATGCAGGCTTGTACCAAAAGCAGGAACAGGCCAGCAGTGATGGCTTAGGTATGCACATCGTGGATACCCGCTTACGTAACGCCTTTGGTAGCGCTTACGCTTTACAAGTAGAATGCCAACTGAATCAGTATACACGAGTCATTATTTCGCTGCCCCAGGAGCCAAGCTCATGAGAGCCCTTATTGTTGATGACGAGCCCTTGGCCCGTGAAGAGCTTGCCGAAATGCTGCAAGCTCACCCACAAATCGAACTGCTTGGCCAATTTGGCAATGCCATTGAATGCTTAAAAAATCTTAAAAAACTCAAACCGGAAGTGCTATTTCTGGACATTGAGATGCCTCAAATTAGTGGTCTTGAACTGGCCAACATGCTCGATAACGAGGAGCCGCCAGCAATTGTTTTTGTTACCGCCTACGATCAGTTTGCCGTTGATGCCTTCGAACAAAATGCGGTCGACTACCTGCTCAAGCCAATCGATAGCAAGCGCTTAGCAAAATCGATTGTTCGCTTAACACAACGCTTCAATACACAGGGCAATGATACCCCGCCACTCGCTAAAGAACCTCACGCTTATCAAAAGTTGCTCAAAGATCAGGCGCTACGCCTGATCCCTTGTTATTTCAACCAGCGCGTCAAATTGATCCGTTTAGAAGATGTCGAGTACGCTTCCTGTGACTTAAGTGGTGTGCATGTCGCAACCGCTAAAGGCTTAAATCATACCCAACTCACGCTCAAAGTCCTGGAAGAAAAATCTCCGTTACTACGCTGCCATCGCCAGCACTTGGTGAACCTTGATGCAATTTCAGAACTTAGCTTGGAAGAACATGGTGGCGCCCTGTTAACCACCAAGAGCGGCAATCAACTACCAGTGAGCCGTCGCTATTTTAAAGCCATTAAAGAACACTTCGGCTTATAAGCAATGTAGGGCAATTGAATTAAAATTGCGATGCACAACGCTAATCAGCGAGTTATTTGAACGTTCATACCCAACAACACATAGTTGAATGTGAGTTTTGTCGTTCGACTACAGATACGCACTAACCAGTGACATACAATGTTTCACGGTACTTTCTTTTTCACCAACCGGAGCAACATAATGAATTGCGGATTCAGCTTGGGACAGCCCTGCCAGCTTACATAAAACCCATGTTGCGAGGTACTTCGATGATAAGCAACCACCAGCGGTAGCCAGATTGCCTTGTGCATAAAACGGCTGATCTAAAACAGCCACACCCGACTCAATGACCCAAGGCTTGGTCGTCAAATCGGTACAAGCTGGGACTTTATCTAACAAACCGAGAACCGACATCAGCAATGTTCCCGAACACTGGCCAGCAATTAGCTGACTTTGTGGCTTAAGCTTTAACCTTGATAACAAACCGCTATCTTTCGCAATATCTCGAGTCAGCAGCCCACTACCAAATAACACTGCGTCTGCGGTATTTGCAAACTCTAAAGGCTGCTGAGAACATATACTGACACCATTCATCGACGTGACGGATTCACTAGGGCTGGTGATTTGTACGTTCCAACCAGACTCTTTCATCCGATTCAAAATTCCCGCGACAATGAATGAGTCTAATTCATTAAATCCATCAAAAGTGAGTACTGCAATATTCATATTTTCATTCCTATGTATATAACCCATGAGCAACCTGCCGAGGCAGAATTCCATTTTAATGGAAGTAAAATGTGCAGAGGAGCTTAGATGAACCTAACTAAGTTCATATAGCGTAGCCGTATATTAATCAAGGGGAGTCTTTTATAGAAAAAACACAATTGATCATAAGCGATTGATAATTAGAATCTAATAACGAGCCAATGGCAAGGACATGAATGCGAGAGAATGACGACTTAAACCGCCATCCTAGCCCCATGATTTGATAGAAAACCGTATCGGATAAACTCACTTGAGTGCTCTCAAACGAAGTATCGCGACGACGTCCAAAGAATAACTATTGCCGCCACTCAGAGCTTCTCTCGACCACTCACTCTTATATATGACCACTCACTCAAAGCACGACGGCATCCATCTAATGACTTGCTTACACTAGGCGTAATTACAACTAAGTATTGAGAGGATGACATGCTTTGGTTTTTATTCTGCGTCGCAGCACTGCTCGGCGGTTACTTCATTTATGGCGCTTTCATCGAGAAGGTGTTCGGTGTTAAACAACAACGGAAAACCCCCGCTTATACCAAACAAGACGGCGTTGACTACGTGCCAATGTCGCAGAAGAAAGTGTATTTAATTCAACTGCTCAACATCGCTGGTGTCGGCCCAATCTTCGGTCCGATTATGGGCGCATTGTACGGCCCGGCAGCGATGCTGTGGATCGTCATTGGCTGTATCTTTGCTGGCGCAGTACATGACTATTTCTCAGGGATGTTATCGGTACGCAACGGTGGGGCTTCTGTCCCCGCGTTATCGGGTCGCTACCTCGGATCAACCGCTCGCCATTTCATGAATATCTTTGCCATTGTATTGCTGCTACTGGTGGGCGTAGTGTTTGTTTCCGCCCCCGCTGGCATGTTAACCAATCTGATTAACGACCAAGCGGGCCTTAATCTCGGCCTTGGTACCATGGTTTCGTTAATTTTTATTTACTACATCGTTGCAACCATTGTTCCCATCGACAAAATCATCGGCCGCTTTTATCCCTTATTTGGCGCACTACTGATCTTTATGTCGGTTGGTCTGGTAACTGCCTTAGCGTTCTCCAGCGAACACACGCTGATGAGTGACTACAAAGTATCGCAAATGTTCAGTAACATGAACCCTAGAGATTTACCGCTTTGGCCCGCACTATTTATTACCATCGCCTGTGGCGCAATTTCAGGTTTTCATGCCACTCAATCTCCGCTGATGGCGCGTTGTGTTGAAAATGAAACCAATGGCCGCTTTGTGTTTTATGGTGCCATGATTGGTGAAGGGGTGATTGCCTTGATTTGGTGTGCCATTGCTCTGTCTTTCTTCGACTCAGTTGACGCGCTACAAGCCGCAGTATCTAGCGGTGGTCCAGGTAAGGTGGTATATGATGCATCATTTGGCTTATTAGGCGTGTTTGGTGGGATCTTAGCCTTCCTTGGCGTGGTGATCTTGCCGATTACTTCAGGCGACACAGCATTCCGTTCCAGCCGTCTGATTCTGGCCGAATATTTCAACTTATCACAAAAACCAATTAGAAATCGTCTGTTGATCGCCCTTCCGATTTTCGTGATTGGTGGCATTCTCACCCAAGTCGACTTCGGGATTATTTGGCGCTACTTCGGTTTCGCTAACCAAACCACCGCAGTGATGATGTTATGGACCGCCAGTGCTTACTTACTGCGCCATAACAAATTCCATTGGGTAAGCACTGTTCCCGCAATGTTTATGACCACCGTGGTTCTCACGTTCATCTTAAACTCAAGCACGCTAGGCTTTGGTTTACCGATGACCATCTCAACCATTGCTGGTTGTGTGACCACGCTGGTGATTACCGGTTTACTGATTGCTCGTATGAAAGGCATTGGTGAAAGTGACATCGACGAGGATGAGACCTCAATCGGCTCAGGAGAAAAAGCTTAAAGTTTAAGTATTAAAGCTAGGTGCAGAGCCACATGAAAGGCTCTGCACTTAGGCATCAACCATTCAACTACAGCAAGCCATGCTCACTCGTTTCCCTATCAAGCTTTGCCCATGCCGCGAACCAATAACGGTTTAGATAGGACCCCATCGATCAACGAAACAACATCGACCCAGCGAATCGCTGAGCCACAACCAGATTTAAAGTCTTCGCTTTTGATGAAAACTTAAGCTTGACGGATCACCGTCAATTCGCTCCAAGGCGTGGAAATGGAATATCCCAAGGTTTAGCCAACAGTCTAATTTGCTCTGCCATCGCCGTAGCAGCAAATTCACCATCGAGATTTTCTTCAGCAATAAAACTTTGTGGTTCACCATGCCACACAAAATGTAAAGCATAGGCGTGTAAATAACCTCGTTCTGCTGCCTCTCCAGCATAACGCTGATCGCCTAAAATTGGTGAACCTAAGCTTTTTAGAGCGACTCGCAATTGGTGAGTTCGTCCGGTGCGAGGTTTAAGCAAAAACAAACGCCGCTTAGCCTGCACCGCGTAACTAAAAAACTGAGTGATAGCGGGTTTATTGCTGGTTTTTGCCAGCTTCCAGCTGCCGTTACGCGCCTTCAGCATATCGCCTTTAATCAGACCTTGTTTCTTTTTTGGCTTAGCACTGGCAATCGCTAAATAATATTTATCGACCTGACCTTGGCTAAACAATTCTTGAAACTCACTCGCAGCCTGCTTGGTTTTCGCTAACAATAACAGGCCCGATGTAAGTTTATCTAAACGATGCACTGGCCACAGCGGCATTGCAAACTGCAGCTTGGCAAGTTCAACCAAGCCCAGCGCACCATCTTCAGTATGAAAATTCAGTCCACAAGGTTTATTAAGCACTAAAAAATCGGGATGTTCGGCGACTAAAACTAGAGTCTGCATGACAGGCTTCCTTAACAACGGAGCGCTATTATCCGCCCCCCCTTAATTAACGCAAGCCCAAGACCCTGTTAATCCGCAATCACACTCAGCGTCACTATCATCGCTGAAGGCTGTTTATCTAAGGTTTGGCGCTGTACAAAGGCGCGCTCATTGGGCAACTGATATTGTTTGGTTAAGGCATCCTTCACGGTGATAGCTCGATGTTCGGCCAAAGTTTCTAACTGCGCTTCGCTCACCGTCATCTTTTGCACCAGATACTGATACCAAAGGCTATGTAACTGTTGATTGAGATGTTCAGGGCTTAACTGTTGCTGTTCTTTTAAACTCTGACTCAAGGTTTGTCGATCGAGCTCTCGACGACTTTCTTCTATATTTTGCTGAGCCAAATTCACTAATGCGCTGCGCAAGCGCGTATCCTCTAATACCGAGCTTAAATTAACTTGCTCGATAGGCAGCGTTAAACCCGATGCTTCGATCAACAAAGATGCAAGTTGCTGACGTTTTAAGGCTGGCACATCTTGTGCATTTTCAACCGTTCCTGTTAACGCAATTTTTAGGTGCGGTCGTTTATTTAAACCTTTCACTAATTGCGCTAATTGCTGAGTTTGGCTCTCACTTAATTGGCTACTACCAGCCGCAAAGCTAAAATGATTTAAGGTTTCGTCAGAGCCAACTAAAGAGCCGATGATGGCAAAGGGTGACGTGACAATTTTAGTCAGCGCGCCCCCCAAGGCTTTAAACACTAAACCAGCAACATTAAACTCAGGATCATTCACATCGCCACTAACTTTTAATCCGAGATCGATCACCCCTTGATCATCTTCCAGTAAAGCAATAGCCAAAGAAACCGGCAATGAAGTGGCCTTCTCACTGTCAGTGCGCTTACCTAACTGTAACTGTTCGATATAAATCTGATTATTGCCCTGTAGCCGATTCTTCTCCATCTGATAAGCGAGAGATAAAGACAATTGCCCACGCTCAATCACATAGCCAGCATAAGTCCCGGAGTAAGCACTTAGGCGGGTTAATTCTAGATGTTTAAAATCGAGCTCCGCATCAAAAGTTGGCTCGGTAGCTAACGGGGCGACTTTACCCACAAAATTTACCGGTGCATAACCATCAACCTGCCCGCTCAACGCCACTTCGGCAGCCATACCAGGCGCTTGGCTTAACTGACCAATATGACCAGAAACCTGTTCGATATCGGCTGAAAAATTAGGCTTTAATGAGCGGTCAGTGAAATTGACCAAACCGTCGCTAAATTCGGTTTTTTCGATACTCACCCGCCAATCGTCTGGTTCTTCGGAAACACTCGATTCCGTTGACCTATGACGAGCCACTTTAGCAGGCTCCGCCGCTTCAATCGGCTTAATAAGGCCATTCAGGTTGGTCGAAAAATCTTCATCGATATCCACCAGGAAATACGGCTTGATAAAACTCAGTTCACCCAAGGCCAAGCGCCGCTCGGCGCTATTAAACTCGAGGTGACTCAGCTTCAATTGATTCCATTTTAACAGCTCAGATTGAGTCCGCGCATCTTGTAACTGCAAGTCATCTACACCAAGCTCACCTTGCATCGCCAACGCAAAAGCCTGTTGCCAGTTTAAACTTAACTGTAAATGTGAACTTAGCTTGGCCGAAATAAGTTCCAATTCGGAGTATTGCGCGATATAGGGTTGGTAATGATTTAGCGCGAGTGCATCAAGCGTGACGTCAAGTTGAGCCTGTTGCTCAGCTAATTGTACCAGCCCTTGCAGCTGCACTTTCCCACCTTGTTGTGCACTCAGCGCTGCCGAAACATTCACCGGCTGTGCCAAACTCGAATCCAGAGGGCCTACATTAAGACTTTTGATCTGCCAGTGATGGCTCAATGCTTGCCCCGAAAAAACTTCGCTCAAAGCCAACAGGGAGTTCTGCGCATGAACCTGTTTAATCCGTACTTGCCAGTCAGGTTCAGAGCCATCATCGCTGGCCTTATCCCTTAAAATCGCAGCAGGCTCTAAATGAGGAGAGCTCTGCGATGATGTCTGAGTCACCAGCAACTGCTCAAGCACATCGAAATGGCCGTCTTGATCGACACTCATCGACAAATTAAGACCTTCGCTATTGACCCTGTCAATTTGAACTTGGCGTGTGGCAAGGTCGACCCCTATATCTTCGACCTGCAATGTTGGCCAAATGATCCAAGCTTTAGCGCCATCATGCGGCGAATTTAACACCCTCAACTCAGAGAGCTCCAACCGACCTTGCTGAGAGGTAAAACTCATGAAGTCATTCAGATCAATGGATAACCGGCTACTAAAAGCCAGCTTGCCCTTGGCCGAAGGTAAGTGAAGCCAAGGGGAATACCACTTTTGCAGCTCGGCTATCGACAAATTAGCGATGCTCAGTTGGCCATTTAGTTTCTGTTTAGGCCCCTGAAACTGTAGTTCGGCTCGAATTGGACTCTCACCATAAAGTTGGGCCGCCAAACGCACATCTGTGGTTTGATTCATTGCACTGGAAAAAGCACCGAGCTGTAATTGCTGTAACAACAGTAAATGATTTTTACTTTCGGCCTGCCACTGTTCATCAATATTCAAGGCAAACTGCTGCAACGACACACTGGAAAAGCTCACTTCCCAAGGCTTAACAGCTGCCTCTGGCGCATTACTGATAGACCTCGCTGGCTCGACCTCAGCCGCCCCGCTCATTTCCGCCAATAACCTATCGAAATGAAACCACGACAACCAGTCTAAATGCGCTTGTTGATCAAGCATCCCCTTAAACATGCCATCACTAATTTGGATGTCACCGAGGCCAAGCTGCCGTTGACGCAGATCGAGCGCGATACCTTTTAATTTAAGCTGCGCTAAATGACTACGGGTTTGCTGCAGCGCCTGTAAACTCAGCGTATCAATAAGCAACTGGCCCTGCTCCGTAGTCAATTGAAAATCATCTTGGTAATCAATTAAATACTGAGTGCTAAGTTGTAAATTGCCCTGAGTGATGCGCAAATCAGTATAAGGACGAGCAAAGGCGAACGCATTGGCTAACTGAAAGTTCTCTAAACTCACATCACCAGAGATTTGCGAAGCGGGTAAGTCCACATAACCGTTCCACGTTAAGCGCCCCTTATCTCCAATCTGAGCATTCACTTGGTAAGCATTAACGCCCGCACCGGTTTTTTGGCTATAGAAATTCTGTAAGGATAAAGAAACTTCCGAAATATCGAAATCTACTGCTTGCTCAGGTAAATAGTCACTGATCCGCAAACTCGCATCACGTAACAAAAATTTCCCGAATCCAAACCTTGGTAAACTGCGACCAGAGATATCCGTTGGTTCTATTTCGGGTTCAGCGGCTGTCGCAAACAAGCTATCAATATTCAGACGACCATCTTGCAAGCGACTCAAATGAACAAACAAGCCATCGAGCTCAACTTTGTCAAACTGCCAGCGCCAATAAAATAGGGAACTCAGACTGAAATCAATATACAGTCGTTCAAAACCAAGCAGGGGTTGAGATGGCTGAACCGCCAATTCGGCCAAAGAGAATTGGCGTAAAGTTAATGCAAGCTTTAAAGGATGATAACTCAGTGCTTGCACTGAGACCGGATGGCCACTACTGCGACTGAGTTGGCTCTCAATTTGCTGTTTCAATAGCCATGGCAAGAAAGTAAGAGACAACAACAAATACGATATAAAAGTGAGCGCTAAATAGCTGGTTATCTTTTGCCAAGGCCGTAAGGTCTGCCAACGTTTTTTTAGTAGTTTTATCCATCCAACTAAACTCATAGCGCTCCCATAAAACTAACTTACCTCGACTTACTTTTGACTACTAAACAATAAGCGAATACCCAAGCTCACTAACACCAGCCCCATGCTGCGATCAAACCAATGACCCACTTGCAAAAACTTACGCCTGACTCGCTGAGTGCTAAACAACCAAGAGATCATCATAAACCACAAAGCGGTGGCCATAACCATATATAAACCATAGCCTATTTGAACTAACATCGGGGTTGCAGGACTAATCACCACGGTAAATAATGACAAGAAAAATAAGGTTGCTTTAGGATTTAAACCATTGGTCATAAAACCACTGATAAAGGCGCTGCGATCACTGAGTTCTACGGGCGCAGTCTGGTGAAGATCGTGTTCGGTTCGAGCCTTGGAACGTAAGGCATGAAAGCCAATCCATAATAGATAAGCGGCACCTAAACATTTGATTACATTAAACAACCAAATAGATTGTGAAATCACCAAACCAATACCAAGTACCGAATAGACCACATGAATCAAAATACCACAGCCCACCCCCAACGACGTCATAACGGCAGCCCGCCGCCCCACGCCAATACTATTCTTTAATACCACTGCCAAGTCTGGGCCAGGTGAAGCAACAGCCAATAAATGAACCACGACTACGGTCAAAAACTCCATCCAATACATCACATTCCCTCCTGAACAATACTATCTACAAACACAAGCCCAATATCTCCGCTCCAGAGAGTCACAGAGCAAGCTGAGTGAAACTGCTGAATCACGCAGCAAATAAAGCTTTCACAACGATTACTTTTCACAATCATAGTCTGTTGTTCCAAGGCCCATAACCATGGTGCGACAAGCACAACAAGCGCAGCTCCTGGCCATTATACATTGAAGAGCAAGCGTCTCTCCAAACGGCCACCTTCAACCAGCCCTTGGTATTTATATTGAGAAAAACTTGGGTCATTTACTAAACTTTAAGCTCTCTTACTCTACAATCAAACAAGCGCTTATTGGAAGTCATACAATGCAAAAAGTACTCATTGTCGAAGACAGTGCCACAGTTTTAAAAATACTACGTCATCTATCACCGATGCTTCGTGATTTAGTTCCTGTTTTTGCCGCCGACTTCGAGCAGGCAAAACAAGCGTATTCGGCACACCCAGAGCATTTCTTTGCGTCTCTCGCTGATTTCAATTTGCCCGATGCCCCTAATGGCGAACTCATCGATTACTTACTTGAACAAGGTTTACCAACCGTTGTTCTTTCAGGCTCATTTAATCAACAGAGCCAATCCTTAATCCATAAAGGTGTGGTTGATTATGTATTAAAAGAAGGTCGTTATGCCTACCAACTTGCCTTCGATTCAATTAATCGACTCTATCAAAATCGCCATACTAAAGTACTGGTTGCCGAAGATTCTGGCTTAGCAAGGAAACACATTTGCAGTTTACTGCAACGCCAATTATTCCAAGTATTTGAAGCCGAAGACGGACCAAGTGCGTATCAACTTTTGCAACAGGAACCTGAGATTAAATTACTGCTCTGTGACTACCAAATGCCACACTTAAATGGCTTTGAATTAGTCCAAAAAGTCCGTCACGAAATGACTCAGCGACGGATCAGCATCTTAGGACTTTCTGCGGCGGATGATCCCCAAGTATCAAGTAAATTTATTAAAAATGGTGCCAATGATTATCTGCCAAAGCCCTTTTCCATTGAAGAGTTTCAATGTCGGGTGAACCACTGCCTAAATACTCTCGCCTTGGTCGAAAAACTAGAAAAAGCAGCCTATCAAGATTACTTAACCGTCATCCCCAATCGACGTTATTTTATTGAACATGGCCGAAAACTACACCAAAAGGCTCTTCAGAAAGGCTCGCCACTTGCAATAGCTGTGCTCGATATCGATCACTTCAAAAATTTTAATGATCAATATGGACATGAAGCTGGCGACGCGGTGTTAGTTCACTTCGCCCGCCTACTAAAGTCAGGATTAACAAATTTTTTGTTCGCTAGAACTGGAGGCGAAGAGTTCAATGTCGCCTTAGCCGGATTAAATAACGATCAGGCTTATCAATTACTCGATGCTTTTCGAGCTCAAGTGGCAGCCACTGATTTTTACTACAACGACCAAATATTATCGATCAGTGTCAGTATTGGCGTAACCAACCAGCACCACGAACATTTAGAAGCTCAGCTCAATTATGCCGACGAATTGTTATATCACGCAAAAAGTGCTGGACGGAATATTGTCGTTGGTGACGAGTCACTTACTCACAAAGAATCACCGGAGTGAGCAAATCATGACTTGTCGAAGCCTTATACGCCTTGTGGCATATAATCATCAACGTTAATCTCATCAACTTGCGCTGGAGCTAAATAATGCTTGGCGTAATCAAGATAGATCCCCGAACTTAAGAACAAACGGAACACATCTGCGTCAATATGTTGATCTTCACACATGCGACACATAATCATCAACGACTGACTCAACGTTTTACCTTTTTTATAGGGTCTATCAGCGGCGGTTAAAGCTTCAAATATATCCGCCACCGCCATCATCCGGGCCGTGAAAGGCATTTGAGACTTGATCAGCTGTTTGGGATAACCGCTGCCATCCATTTTTTCATGGTGGCCACCGGCGATTTCGGCAACCCGCCGTAAATGATCTGGAAAAGGTAATTTCTCTAACATAATGATGGTTTGCACAATATGATCATTAATTTTATAGCGTTCTTCTTCCGTTAAAGTGCCGCGTGCAATGCTCAAATTATAGAGTTCACCGCGGTTATATTTATATTTAGGAACCTCAAGTTTAAAACCCCAAGGATTATCATCAGCAATTTTTTCATCTTCTCGCCGATAAATAATATGTTCTGGTTTATCATCGATCAGCTTCTCTTTAACAGGCAGTGGCGATACCTCAGCACTACGACGCTCTAACTCCACATGAGATAAACCTAAACGATCATCTAATGTTCTCAACCAAGTTCGTTGGGCAATGCTCTCTAAACGTTCGATGTCATCTACACCAACAAATTCACCGCCAATATTCAACTTGGCAACAAAAGCAAATTCATCGTCTAACACCTGCAGTTCCTGCGCTAGCTGTTGCGCAAGACGCTCCTGCTCTGGCTGGCTAATTCCATCAGCAACTTGCTGCCAATAACGTAGCTGTGCATCTCTTTTTACCACTTCAAAGCGCATTCTTAACTCGTGGATCCGATCATAGATGGTTTCCAATTTAGTGGCTTTGTCCACCACATACTCAGGGGTTGTGACCTTGCCACAATCATGCAACCAACTCGCGATATGCAGTTCTTCCCACTGATGCTCAGTCATGGAAAAATCAGCAAACACCCCTTGTTGTTGCGCAACCGCAGCGCTCGCCAACATTTTTGTTAACTCGGGGACGCGTTGACAATGCCCGCCGGTATATGGCGATTTAGCATCAATTGCACCGGCGGTCAGACGAATGAAAGACTCAAGTAATTGCTTTTGTGATTCCACTAAATGACTGTTTTCAATGGCAATCGTCACAACACTACTCAAGGCGTCGATAAACGACAGGACTCGAGAAGATACTTCGGTATTTTCGAAACCAAAAGTGGCAATAATACCGACCAACTTATGTTGACGATTAATTAACGGCGACACGACTAAATTCAAGTTTTGCTGTTGAAAATTCAAACGTTCGAATTTGCTGGTGGCAGTCGTCGTAGCATCTAACAAATGCTTTACGAGAGGTTGTGACAAGCTATCAACATAGTCAAACTGCTTGGGCAAAGAGATGGTATTACCAGATTGGGTTTGCAACACAAATTGCTGATCCTGCTTCAACCATATGGCCCCATTGTTCATGTTCGCCACTGTTTGCATCTCTTGGACACTTTTTTCTAATAAGCGAGAGAAGTTACTCTCCTCACCGAGCATGGTTGAAACATCGGCAAACTGTTGAATGGTTTTCTTTAATTGTTCGGTAATTTTACTCAGCTGATCCACCTCCAATACGACCGAGTTCACGGGTACAGTGGCATCGAAATTGAAGGCCATGATCGCTTCACTTTGTTTCATTAACGCCCGTAACGGCGTAGCAACTAAGCGCGAGGCATACCAAGCAACAGGTAGCGAAATTAAAATAATGATAATGCTAAATATGACCGACTGATCACGTATCGCTCTTACGTCCATTAACAGCTCATCTTCAGGAGTGACCAAACCTAAATACAGATTTTCTAAGCCTTGTTCATTCCCAGAGCGAGCCCCCGCCAGCTTCAATTCGATCACATTTCCCATCCACTGTTGATCTTGATAGTCAAACAGGAAGCTTTCTCCAGAAACTAAATTCGCTTGCTTGGTTAAACAAGACAGTACCCCTAAGTCTTGCTGTTCAAGTTTTGGTAAAACCACCGCCGCGTCACTCACTTGCAAGTGTTCACTAATCCACGACGGTTGTTGATGGGCTAATACCGAAAAATCTTGATCAAACATCACCAACTGCGAAGATCCACTGATAATATTTTTTTGCAGGCTGGAAGATACACTGGCCAGTGTAATATCTACCCCTACGACCATCGATTGACTGGTATTTGCGGTGGCGAGGGTCACCCCGACCTCATTGGTGGTATAAAACACATAGGGTTTGGTTGTCGCCAAACCAGGCTTACTCATCGCCAGCTGATACCATGGCCGCTCACGAGGATCTAACTGATAATTTCGGGTGTGCGAATCAACTAAGGTCTGCATTTTTTTGTTATAAAAAGTCAAACTCGATTTTCCCGCCACCACTTTGGTGACTAATACCACAGCGCCTAAGGGCGCCTTTAGTTGGCGATGCTTTTCTAGGGTATCCAGCGGACGAACTAAATAGAAGTCACCGTTTTGATACCCCAGATAAGCCGCCGATAAGCCCCGCTGCTGGTTCAGGCTGGCATACAGCATCGGTAACCAACGCAGCTCTTGTTGATCAAGCTGCTGCATACTTAAATCCAGTGCCGCTAAATCGCGGATGAAATGCTGCGCCGGATAAATAAGCCCCTCTAATTCAGACACCGTAGCGTTCCCAACTTGCTCAAAGGCATGGGCCTGATTTTTACTCACAATATCGCTGGTATGGTAATAATTGAGCGCCCCTATCACCACGCCGCTCATAATCAACATAAACATCATTACGCACACCAGGTGAATGTGAAAAGAAAATCGCCAAGCGGGTTTTTCACTTATATTTTGATTTGTGTTCATGATCGATCCATCAATAAAGAGCTCTGTCCTAATTGATAACTATCGCAACATGAGCCAATACAGGCAAGTACAACCCGTCGTTAAATTGATATGTAACCAAAAAGGTTCATTCATCAAACCCAGCCTGATAGTCAATCAATCGCGCGATAAACCAACAAATTAACCCCATGGCTATGAATCCTTTAGGTAAGCATTCCGCTTTACGGTTATAATCAACACACATTCATCATATGAGAGTAACAACTTGCAGTTTTCCGAACTTGGCTTAGATCCTCGCTTAAATAAAACCATTGAGCACTTTGGCTTTGCCGAGGCAACCGAAATACAGGCTAGAGCGATTCCAGCAGCCATTGCAGGAAAGGATCTGCTCGCATCTTCAAAGACAGGCTCCGGTAAAACCTTAGCTTATCTGCTACCCGCAATGCAGCGGATGTTAAAAACCAGAGCACTTTCCAAACGAGATCCTCGGACCTTGATCCTCACTCCTACTCGCGAGCTAGCTAAACAGGTATTTGCGCAACTGCGCCTACTGGTTGCCAATACGCAAACGCGAGCCTGCTTAATCAGCGGTGGAGAGAATTTTAATGATCAAAGTAAAGTCTTGCGCAAAGACCCACATATTATTGTCGCCACCCCCGGTCGTTTAGCAGACCATTTGAGTAAACGTCATTTATATCTAGAAGGTTTAGAACTGCTGATCCTAGATGAAGCCGATCGAATGCTCGATCTCGGATTTGCCGAACAATTAAATATTGTTGACCAAGCAGCCAACCATCGTAAACGTCAAACCTTGATGTTCTCGGCCACTTTAGATGATGCTGCGATTAACTCTTTCGCCCTCAAGCTGCTTAATGAGCCAGAGCGGATTGCCGTTGGCTTTAGCTTTACTCAGCACCAAGACATTAGCCAACATTTTGTATTAAGCGATAACTTGGAACAAAAACAGTTACAGTTAAGCCACTTACTGCAACAGGCGCATTTAAAACAAGCCATTGTCTTTACCGCCACTCGTGCCGACACTCAGCGCTTGGCCGAAGAGTTTAACCAACAAGGCTTAAAATGTGCGGCTTTGAATGCAGATCTCAACCAAGGGGCTCGCAACAAAATTATGGATGAGTTTAGTCGCGGCCATCAACAAGTCTTGTTTACCACCGACTTAGCCTCTAGAGGCTTAGACATTGTGCAAGTTTCCCACGTCATCAACTTTGATATGCCAAAACATGTGGAAGAATACGTGCATCGTATCGGTCGCACCGGGCGCGCGGGTAACTCAGGCACCGCCTATTCCTTGATAGGGCCAAAAGATTGGCAGAGCTTTAAAAGCTTAGAAGCCTTATTGGAACAAAAAGTTGATTTTAGCCTACTTGAAGGGGCTGAGTTAAAGGCCAAGTTTAAAGGCTTACGAGCACCAACGAAGAAGCAAATGAAACACAAAGCCCAGCCTGCGGCGAACAAAAAGCGCGGCACAATTAAAAAAGACAAAGTAATAAAATCGAATCGAACCTTTGATGTTGGCACCGATATGGGTGATGCCCCCATTGTTCGCCAGAAGAAAAGCGATTAAATTCAAGTTGTTCAGGGTACCACTAATTCTTTAGCCGTACCCTGCGGCTAGCTTTTTCAATCAAGTGTCCGTAGACTTGGCAGCATCTCAAATGAAAAAGATTCTTATTTAAACTATGGATTCAGCCTCAGTCTCTCCGACTTTTACTTGGGCAAGCATTCGCCAACAAATTTTCCAATACAAACGGCCGCTCGCTTATGCTCACTTGATTGCCATCATCGCGACCTTGGTCAGCGTACCAATCCCGTTAATGATGCCGCTACTGGTTGATGAAGTGCTACTTAAGCAACCGGGAACCGCCGTTGCGATAATGCAAACACTGCTTCCCGAAGTTTGGCACAAACCCAGTGGTTATATTCTAACGATTTTGGCCCTAGTGATTAGCCTGCGACTACTATCTTTAATTGTTGGAGTACTACAATCTAGACAATTTACTTTCATCGGCAAACAGATCAGTTTTTTAATCCGTCAACGTTTAGTCGAACACCTACCCAAAGTTCAGCTCCGAGAATATGAAACTCAAGGATCCGGTGGGATCAGCGCCCGTTGCATCACCGATGTGGAAACCTTGGATAAATTTATTAGCGAAAGCCTGTCAAAGTTTTTAGTGGCGGTGCTCACGATCATCGGTACTGCGGCAATTTTACTTTGGATAGATTGGCAGCTAGGGCTGATTATTCTGCTGCTTAACCCAGCAGTCATCTATTTTTCTCGATCTTTTGGCAAGCATGTTAAAGAACTTAAAAAACAAGAAAACGCAGCCTTTGAGGCTTTTCAATTAGCCTTGATTGAAACCCTAGACAGCATTCAACAATTACGCGCAAGCCAGCGCGAAGACCATTACTTCTCACGGGTGGTCACCGCAGCCAGCCAACTCAAAGATCATGCGATCGCCTCGCATTGGAAGACCGATGCGGTTAATCGTTTAAGCTTTACTGTCTTCTTAATTGGTTTTGAAGTGTTTCGCGCCGTAGCCATGCTGATGGTGATATTTTCCGGTTTAACGGTTGGCCAAATCTTCGCTGTATTCGGCTACCTTTGGTTTATGATGGGCCCCGTTCAAGAAATACTCAATATTCAATACAGTTACTTTAGTGCCAATGCAGCGATGGCAAGACTCAACCAAATATTTGAGTTAAAGCAAGAACCTCGTTACCCCTGTCAAGTAAATCCCTTTAGCCAATCGCAAGCGCCCGACATTCGTTTTGAAGATCTTTGTTTCAGTTACACGGCCGAAAGCCCTGTATTAAAAAACATTAATATTCAGCTCCCCGCTGGGAAAAAAGTGGCCATCGTATCGGTAAGTGGAGGCGGAAAATCAACCTTAGTCAACTTACTGTTAGGTCTCTACCAAAAAGACAGTGGTCAAATTTATTTTGCAGGTCACCCTATTGAATCCGTTGGTTATGCCACGGTCCGTAGCAATATCGCCACAGTATTACAGCAACCAATCTTATTTAATGCCAGCGTGAGAGAAAATCTCAATATGGGGCAACAACATAACGACCGCGAATTATGGCAGGCCCTAGCGCTCGCAGAATTGAAGACCACCACCCAGAAACTACCTGAGCAGTTGGATACGATCGTAGGGCGCAGCGGTGTACGTTTATCTGGAGGACAAAAACAACGTTTAGCGATTGCCAGAATGATTTTAGCAAAACCTGCGGTGGTGATTCTAGACGAAGCAACATCGGCCCTAGATACCGAGACCGAAGCGAAGGTTCACCGTAATTTACAAGGATTTTTAGATAATCGTAGCACCTTGATTATTGCTCACCGTTTAAGCGCTATCAAACAGGCCGATCTAATTTATGTGTTGGATGATGGGCAAATTAGCCAAGTAGGCGAACACCAACAACTGATCCAACAACAGGGCCTATATCAAACCCTTTATCAGCACCAAACCGAGTGAGACTAGCCAAGGGCGAGCGCAACTCGCTGTAAATATTCCTCTGGACTCAGCTCTACCTGTTCAAGGTACGCAGATAAAGCCTGCTCAGCGGGCAGCCCACCAGGATAGCGTTGTTGGCTAATCACCAACTTTTGCTGCTGACGTTGCTCCAATTTTAATTCATGCTGTAATAACAGATCATATTGACGTTGGCTAATTAAGGGCTTCACCACGCTGCGGTAATCCCGAAATTGCTTCAGCTTTTGTTCGCTATCGTCAATGTTTCGTTGTAAATAATCAAGATTGACCATCCATCGCTGCTGCTTACAAAATCCTAACCAAAGTAGCAAATTGACATTACATTGATATTTATTTTGTAGGGACAAACACAGGCTTTTTACCTCTGGCGCAGCATAAACTTGTAGGGAGTAACGCCAAAACTGATCGACGATGACCTGCTGTTCCGGTACTAAAGAAGATTCTTGCATCATAGTCTAACTCACTCCATGTCAAACCAATTTAAGTAATATTCTTATGCCTGATCAAAAGCTAAAAAAGCTAAAAATCTGCTAATTACCAAAGTCCTACCCTAACAAAGTGGCTAACTACCTGACAACTCTTGAACTATTCCTTAATCAAACGAACTGTAAAGAAAAAAAAACGCCATCTGAAAGATAGCGTTTTGACTAAAAATCTTAACTGCACGATTTAAATGGCAGTTACATTTTCAGCTTGAGGGCCTTTTTGACCTTGTACCACTTCAAAAGTCACCGCTTGACCTTCTGCCAAACTACGACGACCGTTACCATTGATCGCGCGAAAGTGAACAAAAACGTCCGGACCTTTCTCTTGAGCAATAAAACCAAAACCTTTTTCGTCGTTGAACCATTTCACGGTTCCTGATAATACCTGACCTGACATTATCGTCCTCTCATATATCATGTGCAAATTAACGTATTAGCTAGGCAAGCCAGCGACAAAAAGTTAACCACACCTAAAATAGACAGGCTAAAACCTTTGACATATCAACAAGCATTGCTACAGCGCATTACATTCTCTACTAAATACTCAATCAGTGCATTTTTCAATCAATTACTTACGACTTAATTTTGATTAAATGCATAATAAGAGTACTTAGATTTAATACGCTAGCAAAGAGATGAGCAAAAAACAACCAAGTATAGACGAAAGTTAATCGACTTTTCTCTCTAACAGCGGCCAAATCACTTTCTCTAAGCCGGCTATTTTTATTTCTAGTGCGAAGGCCATCAACTGACCCAGCTCACCATCTGGAAAACCATCTTTATTGAGAAACCATAATAAATATTCTTCGGGGAGCATGATAATTTCTCTCCCAGCATATTTGCCAAAGGGCATTTTATGCCGGGCTATTTTGACTAACATCGCCTTATCAAAAGGCTCACAGGGATTCAAATTCTGTTCATTCATTGTTCAACTAACTCTTAGGACGATCCAAATTAGCTCACATTATGCTAGCCTGCTATTTTGTACAATCAATTCAAACAAGGATCTTTAATGTTAAAGAGTAACGAGTACTTTAACGGGCAAGTGAAATCTATTGGCTTTGCAGGGAAAGAAAAGCCTAGTTCAGTCGGCGTGATGGCTGTGGGTGAATACGAGTTTGGCACCGCCGAACCAGAGTTAATGGTGGTTGTATCAGGTGAATTGATCGTCAAACTACCCGCAGAACAGGAATGGCGAAGCTTCAAAGACGGTCAACAATTTAATGTGCCCGGCAATGCAAAGTTTCAATTGAAGGTACCTTGCGAAACCGCCTATTTGTGTGTGTACGGCTAGGTCTTCATGATGAATAAAGATCCCGACTCCCTTCTAAAAAAGCGCCCAGCACTGATCCACTCCGAGCATTTGCAAGTCAGTTCGCATGTACAGCGCGAAGAAGGAGACTGGATCTTACATACCCTGATGATCAGCAATTACGATGTGCCCTTTATCTACAAGCGCAAACAACGATATAAAGACTTAGTCGGGGCGAGAGTCAATCTAAGTTATTATCCGAGTACGCAAAGTCGTGGCGGATTTGATTTTGAGATCATGAAAGTGGTGCGTCTACGGCATAGCTAAATACTGCAAGCGACTCGCACCAGCCAAGCCTTCCAAAATAGGGCACTCTGGCCGCTCTCCACCATGGCAACAATCGACCATCGCGGTAAGACTCGATCGCAACTGCTGTAATTGCTGAATCCGCTGTTCCACCTCTTTAAGATGTTGCATGGCGATAGTTTTCACCTCCGCAGCATGACGTTGCTGATCACCATATAGAGAAAGCAGCTGTTTACTTTGCGGCAGGCTAAAACCAAGTTCTCGGCAATTCCCAAGAAATTGCAAATGACCAAGTTGTACTGGCTGATAATAACGATAGCCATTGTCGCCTTTAAGCGCCTCGACCAAGCCAATATCATGATAGTAACGTATTGTTTTCACCGACAAGCCCGTGAGCTTAGCCACTTCACCAATCTTATACATCGGTCTCTCCTTGAGGGGCATGCCAATACTTAAGCCGTAAAGCATTGCCGACCACACACACCGAGCTTAAGGCCATAGCTCCGCCCGCAAATGCCGGATTAAGCCAGCCCATGGCGGCAATCGGTACGCCAAGCAAATTATAGATAAAAGCCCAAAACAAATTCTGTTTTAAGATCCGCCAGGTTTGTCTGGCCAAGGCAATAGCCTGAACAATCAGCAAGGGATCATCACGCATTAACACCACATCTGCCGAATTTAGCGCGATATCACTACCGCCCCCCATGGCGATACCAACATCTGCTTGCGCCAGTGCCGGCGCATCATTCACGCCATCACCCACCATCATCACGGTCGCCTGCTGAGCCTGTCGTTGTTTAATCTGCGCTAACTTTTGTTCGGGCAGTAGCCCCGCGTGCCAGTCATTAATTCCCAAATCACAGGCTAAACTCCGACTCACCTGTGGGGCATCACCACTCAACATGCTGACTTTAAGCTTAAGCCGTTTTAACATTGCAACCGCTAACTTGGCACTAGGGCGTGGTACATCAGCAAAAGCCAGAGCAGCAAGTAGTCGTTGCTGATTCGCTACATATACCACCGTGAGGCCTTGCTGCAAACATTGTTCAGCTATATCTAACTGAGCTTGGCCAAGTACTATACCTTGCTGTTCAATGAAGCGCTGATTTCCGAGATACAGTCGATCCACAAGCAGCTCACCTTGTGGCAGTTGTAGTAACTGCGCTTCGATGCCAAGTCCCGGATAACTATTAAAATAATCTAATGCGAATAACTGTTGCGAGTCAGCTGCCGCGATCATCGCCGCCGCTAAGGGATGTTGACTCCCTTGCTGTGCACTGGCGCATAAGCGCAGTAAATCGCTGTCGGCCAGTTCACTGAAATTATGACGGTTCACCAATTTAGGCTGGCCTTCACTCAAGGTACCGGTTTTATCGAGCAATACCTGATCCACTTTATGACTCAGCTCTAAGGCCTGAATGTTCCGATATAAGATCCCTAGTTTCGCTCCCCGCCCTGTGCCTGCCACCAGCGCAGTTGGCGTAGCTAAACCTAAAGCACAAGGACAGGCTATCACCAGCACCGAGACCGCCGCTAACAACCCTTGAGCAGGCTGGCCAAGAAGACTCCAAACCAACAAAGTTGTGAGCGCAACCAATAAGATAGCGGGCACAAAATAATGGCTGATCTTATCGACTAAGCTTTGGATCGGAGCCTTACCCGATTGTGCTTCACTTACCAATTGAATAATTTTACTCAAGGTGCTGTCGCGGTTTTCAGCACTCACAGTGACCTTGAGTAAACCCGAGCCGTTGATGCTACCAGCCAGAACTCGATCTCCCACTTGCTTCTTCAAGGGTAGGCTTTCTCCGGTAATCACCGCTTCCGACACTTCACTGCTGCCCCACAGTACATCGCCATCGGCGGCTAAAACTTCTCCCGGCTTCACCAAGATGATATCTGCCACCTTTAAGCTTTCAACCGATACTTGTTCAGCAATGCCTTGCTCATTTAAACGCAGCGCTTGCTGGGGGCTTAAATTAACTAACTCGGCAATATTGCTAGCCGCTTGGTATTTGGCCCGTTGCTCCAGGTATTTACCGAGTAAAATAAGGCTAATAATCACTGCGGCCGCTTCAAAATATAGATGCCCCGTTTGACCACTTTGCCACAGATAAACACTGTACCCATAGGCGGTGCTGGTTCCCATCACCACTAAGGTATCCATTGAACTACTACCGCGCTTTAAGGCTAACCAGGCACCGCGATAAAAAGGCAAGGCAATATAAAACTGCACAGGCGTGGCCAGTAACCACTGCCATAAGGGCGCTAAAGTGAGGGAAGAAAGCAACATTGGAAGTAATAAGGGTAGTGATAACAACAAACTAAACAATAAGCGCCAAGGAATAACAGCTTGCTGAGCATGCCCTTGCACTTCATTTTGCGCTTGCTGAACCGCAAAACCGCAGTCAATGATGGTTTGTTTCACCGCACTCAGATGCTGAGCCTCTGGCAGTATGTCGATGCTCAGTTGATTTAAGGCTAAGTTAACACTCACTTTATCAACCCCTGACAGTTGATTCAGTGCGCTTTCTAACTTCGTCACACAACTTGCACAATTAAGACCAGTAATCTGCCAGATATGATGCTCGAAGGGGATCTCAAAACCTTGGGCACTCAAGGCTTGACGCAGCGCTGGTAGCACCGAAATTTGTGGTGAGCGGATCCGCACCTGATTCAAGGCTAGATTAACACTGCCCTCTTCTACCCCAGCTTGCTCGGCTAAGATCCCTTCAACTTTTCGTACACATCCAGCACAGCGTAAACCCTGTAAAGGAAACACCAGTGAAGCACTCATCATCAACGCCCTAAATTAACCTCGTGATGAGTATAGTGTTAACCCTCCCATAACGGGAGGGTCAAGCGAAATTTTTAGCCTGTTCGAAGTAAGCTAAAATTAATTGACGCTGTTCGGCATGGTTCACTACGGGTAAGGGGTAATCAATATACCGCTTATTTTTATTCGCCCAAGCATGGGGTTGATGCACATACTTGCCAGGAATATCCGCTAGCTCAGGCACCCATTGGCGAACAAATTTACCTTCTGGATCGAAACGTTGGCCCTGAGTGGTCGGATTAAAAATACGAAAATAGGGTTGAGCATCGGTACCCGTAGACGCCGCCCATTGCCAACCGCCATTATTCGACGCGAAGTCGCCATCAATTAAATGCTGCATAAACCAACGCTCACCCAGCCGCCAATTGAGCAGCAGATCTTTACTTAAAAAACTCGCCACGATCATCCGCAAACGATTGTGCATCCAACCCGTCTGATTTAACTGGCGCATCGCTGCATCAACAATCGGATAACCCGTTTGTCCCTGCTGCCAAGCCTTTAGCAAGTCTTGATTCTCATGCCAGGGGATCGCCTCGGTCCAACCGATAAAGGCATGAGACATCGATAAACGTGGATTTGCAGCCAGTAAGTGGCGGTAAAATTCACGCCAAATAATCTCACTTAACCAGCAAAATGCGCCCCCCTCAGGTTCAACTAAACAGTGGGGATGGTCTAATAATAAACGAGCCAGACATTGTCTTGGACTTAACATTCCTAAGGCCAAATAAGCGGATAATTTACTGGTGGCAGGCTCAGCTGGAAAATCACGCAGCTGTTTATAGGCAGTTGCTTGACTCGCGCTAAATTGTCTCAGCTGAGTAATGATCGCCTCATCATCCACTGCCCAGGCACTGCTATCTACTCGCGGATAATTAATGTCAGGGATTGCTGCTGAGTGAGCCAGCAAATGGCTAATGCCTGTACTCAAGCGACGACTAACCAGCGCAGTTGGGCTGCGTAGTGGGCTCAGCTCGCTTTCACTCAAGTGAGCCAACCAGGCTTTGCGAAACGGCGTAAACACTTTAAAGAAATTACCCGCTTGAGTTTTCAGCGAACCTGGCGCAATACCACATTCGCCATGATACTGACACCATTGAACATTGACGGCTAACAATTGCTGCTGGCATGCTTGGTCACGGCGCTGCTCATTCAGCTCATATTGGTAATGACTGTGCGCAGCAACTATTTGATATTGCTGGCACAGCTCAGTCAAACATTGTGGAACATCGCTAAAATGCGGACATTCTCGTAACACCAGTGGGATATTTAAAGCCGCGAGATCTCTTTGCAAAACTTGCAAACGTCGCCCAATTAAATCGGCTTGAATTGGTGCCATTGCATGCGCCTGCCATTGCTCAGGGCAGCCAATATAAATGGCTAACACATCCCCGCCCTCGGCAATCGCAGTGCTCAGCGCTTGATTATCTTTAATTCGTAAATCGTTTCTAAACCAAACCAAATGGGTGGCCATGGGATCCCTTTCGCGATTATTATATTCAAGCTGTACTACGTAGCGACTCACCAAATTGATCAGCCGCTTAAGCGATTCGCCCATTGTTCGACTGAGAACCCAGACCTGAATTATCTCGACAGCTTATTGCTCGTACAACTCCAAAGGTAAACCGTCAGGATCATGAAAAAAACTAAAACGTTTTTGGGTATAGGGGTCGACTCGAACAGGTTCAACCGCGATTTGGTGCTGAGCCAAATGGCCAATCGCCTGATCAATATTTTCCACCGAAAAAGCCAGATGTCGCAGGCCTTGCGCCTCTGGGTAACTTGGGCGTAATGGCGCACCAACAAAAGAAAACAACTCAATTTGACGACCGTCAGCCAAGGCTAAATCGAGTTTGTAAGAATGACGCTCGGCTCGATAATGCTCAGCCACAATCGTCAAGCCCAAAATTTCACTGTAAAACTGTTTAGAGCGGCTATAGTCAGAACAAATAATCGCAATGTGATGGATCCCCTGAAACATACTGAATTCTCTCCTATTAATAATTATCGATCCAAGCAAACAAAACTCATGTAATGAGCCACGAGGCTAAATAGCAACCCTTAAAATCAACGACTAGATGTACTTTAGTCTGCAAATTAAACTCAGAATGAAACAATGGGAGCTAGCTAGCATTATCACAAGGACCCGCCCCTACCTCGAACAAGTCCCTAAAAAAAGCAGGGTAGAAAAATAATTCACTAAAAAAACCATTGAAAGCAATAAATTTTAGAATAAATAATGTCGTGGTGCTGGATAAGCTCATAATATTCCATCTGGTCGGAGTTGTAGCAAAGCCTTGACTTGCCTAAGATGCGCCAGCAAATTCCAATCAATAATATAAAAGCTGCGCTAACCATCGGCAAAAGCTCCTACTTAGAGACCATTTCTCAATGAATAAACGTATATTAGGCCTAATGTCTATTAGTGCTTCATTAATCAGTGCCCACAGTCTGGCGGCAGGCTTTCAACTCAACAGCCAATCTGCGACAGGGATTGGTCGTGCATTTTCCGGTGATGCGGTGATCGCCGATAACGCCTCCGTATTATCGCGTAACCCTGCTTCAATGGCCATGTTTGATAGCCCAGCCTTGTCACTCGGCCTCACCTATGCCGATATTGATGTCACGATTAAAGACGTGAACTATGGTCCCATCAACTATGGCAGTGAGCGCGACGCAGCAGAAGATAAAATCATTCCCAATGCCTATTACATCCATCCGCTCAATGAACGTTTAGCTATTGGGGTAGCCGCCTTTAGTAATTTTGGTACCGGCACCGATATTAGTGCACTCAACAACAGTGGCGCAGCAGTGACTCCGGTTGATTTATTCGGTAAAACCGAAATTGTCACCATGAACTTTAATACCAGCCTATCTTATCGAGTGAATCAACAACTAAGTGTGGGTGCAGGCCTTGACTTGATTTACGGAGAAGGCACCCTCAACCGAACGGGTGAAGTGATTGGTGGCAGCACAGTGCAAAGCACTTTAGTTGATGTCGAAGCCGATGGATGGGCGATTGGCGGTATTGTCGGCGCAACTTATGAGTTCAATGATAAAAACCGCTTAGGTATGAGCTATCGGATCAGCCCCGAGTTTGTCGCTGAAGGAAAAGTTAATTATGGCGGTCAAAGTTACGATGAAATCCATATTCCACTGCCCAATATCTTGCAAATTGCCGGCTACCATGAGTTAAACCCACAGTGGGCGGTTCACTATACCACGCAACATACCAGCTGGAGTGATTTTGATCACATTACCGTTACTGGCTCTCAAGCCGAGCAAACCGTAAAAAGCTACCAATGGAAAAACTCATGGCTATTTAGCCTGGGAGCCACCTATCAGATCAACAGCAAGTGGACCGCCCGCGCGGGTTACATGTATGATCAAGGCGTGGTCGATGAGTTAAGTTCCTTATCCATCCCAGATTCCGACCGTAACTGGTATACCGCTGGCGCTACCTACCACCTCAGCCGTCATAGTAGCATCGACTTCGGTTTAGCCTTGGTTCGAGGGGAAGATGTTGAAGTCAAAGAAAACAGTAGTATTCCAGGGCTTGGTCAAGTCGTTGGTCACACCCGCTCCAACGCAGCTTATTACTCGATGCAATACAACTATTCTTTCTAGAGCACTCAAGTCTTTCTAAGATTACCCAAGCGATGATGAGCGAATTCATCATCGCTGCACCAGCTCTGCCCTTCCTTTTCGATCGGTGAACTTTATCGTTCAGCACTACGTATTAGTGCCATAACTCACCAAACACTAGCGATTGTATATGCATGCTCTGGTCATCGGCGGCTCAGGCGGTATTGGTTTGGCATTAGTCAAACAGCTTTGCCAAGACCTTCGTTTTACTCGCGTTAGCGCCACTTGGCATTCTCGCCCTGCCAACTACCAACATCCAAAACTCCATTGGACACAACTAGATATCCGCAAAGAAAATGATATCTCAAAGCTATTTGCCGAAATGAAACAACTCGATTGGCTAATTAATAGCGCTGGTCTACTACACAATTCAGCACTTAAACCAGAAAAAAGTCTCGCTGAATGCCACAGTGAAGCCTTTATGCTCAACATGCATATCAACGCACTGCCCTGCATCTTGTTGGCAAAACATAGCGCTAAGTTACTCAAACAAAGCAAAACAGCGATATTCGCGAGTATTTCAGCTAAATTAGCTTCCATTGAAGATAATCGTATCGGCGGCTGGTATAGCTACCGTTGTGCCAAGGCGGCACAAAATATGGCGCTAAAAAACATTAGTATCGAATGGCGGCGCAGCCATCCAAATTGCTGTGTTGCAGCACTGCATCCCGGCACCACAGATACCCCGCTATCCCAGCCTTATCAAAACAATGTACCCGCAGCACAATTGTTTACGCCAGGGCAAAGCGCCAACTATCTATTGGCAATACTACACCAACTCAAAGCCTGTGATAGTGGTCAATTCTGGTCTTGGGATGGGCAAAAACTGCCTTGGTAAACTGCCTATTCAGCATTTGTTGACACTAAGTTCAAGCCTAAACAAAAAATCCCTGATACTGCTTAGGCGTTAAGGCCAGCCGTTTCTTAAAGTTACGTTGAAAATGACTTTGATCGGCGAAACCGAGCTGTAAGGCGGTATCGGCTATACTGTTACCGGTGCGTAATAAGGCTTTGGCTTGATTGATCCGTTGATTCAATTGAAAAGCATGTGGTGATAAGCCATAAACTCGCTTAAAGCTTCTAACCAAATGGTAGCGACTTAAACCTGCGACATCGGCTAATTCACTTAAATTAACAGTCTCCGCCAACTGATCTTGAATACACTGTTGCACCCTTGCCAGCTGAGGTAGCGCTAAGCGCTCAACATCAGAACGTAACCCCTGTTTAGCGCCAAATTGCTGCTCAAAAAAACCGATCAGCAACTCTTCTTGTAATAAAAGCTCCTGCTCCTGGGCAATACGATTAAACAACTGCGAAATAGCTCGATAACTGGCCCCACAACTCAAATAATCCTGGCCAAAGGCATGGTAGTCAGTTGCCGGTTTAGCCAACATTTCAGCTTGTAGTTGACCGACCCACAGACTATCTACAAACAACATCCGGAAGGACCAAGCACCTTGTTTTGGGTTGCAAGAGTGAACATCGCCCGGATTAATCGTGACGACCTGCCCTTGCTGAATACGATGCAGCTGACGCAAGTTCTGGTAGTTCGCCTCTCCAGCGTCAATCACACCAAAAGAAAACTCATCATGAGAGTGACGGTGGTAGCAAGCCTGCGATTGGTAAGCCTGACGCAATTCCACGCTAGGTAAACCAATACTGCGTTTCAACATCACTTTCTCGCTTGACGCCATTCCCCCTCCCTCTGCAAGTCGATTAGACCAGTAAGCTGAATTACCAAAACCAAGAACACACCGATAACACCAATAAGCTTGCCATCAACAAATTAAAGCCGCGCATCCGCCGCGGAGTCGCTAAAAAGGAGGAAATTAAGGTGCCAAGCGCAGCCCAAGCACCCACCCCAAATAAACACACCATAAAAGAAACCAGACAAAAAACCAACAAGTAATAAAATGCTGGCTGCTGGCTCGATACAAACAAACTTACACCAGACATCGCCACCAGCCAGGCTTTAGGGTTGAGGCCTTGAACCAAAACCCCCTCCAGCAATTTTGGAGGCATTGCTAAGCTGAGTTGCGCTGTTTGACTCACTGGCGCAGCGCCAATGCGCAAGGCCATGTACAATAAATATGCCGCCGCAAGATATTGCAATATGGGGTTCAACAATGGCATCACCAAGCTGAGGCTATTCAAACCAAGCCCTGCCAGCAGCACCACACCACTGTAACTTAAACTGGCACCAAGCACATGCGGTAGTGTGCGACGAAAACCAAAATTTACCCCGGCACCCGTCGCGATAATATTAACCGGTCCCGGCGTTATCGCCCCAATCAAGGCAAACAAAAACATCGATACAAACACACTCATCTCGTTCCTCCCCATTCAATGCGTCACGCTAACATAGAGGATCGCCTCAACGTTTTATTGAACAAAATTGCGCTAAGTTATCGACCGATGAGAAAGCTATCGAGAAAAACACTGCGTTAGTTATCACTTCTGTGCCACTTCGCTTGCGCGCTGCGAACAGTCTTTTTATGGTGAGAACAACACAATAATAAAGGAACACCCTATGAAATTTGCGACGACCAATATCGCCGAACTAAATTTGTTATTACAGTTTGATAGCAGCAGCCTGCAAACTGGCATTAAAGTTCACCAAGACGCCCCTTCAGAGTTAGTTGCAGCCGCCCAAAGCCTATTTGACAAGGGGCTAACCACGCTCCCCGATGGCGGGTATCTTACCGATTTAGGCGTTGAAGTATTGGAGCATGGGCAAAGACTACTGGCGGTTCTGAACACCAAACCAGAACACGAACCCGCTTAAAAAAATCTCAAATATTTGACAGCCAAGCAGCAAAAAGCTTGGCTCTATTTTCAATTAAAACATCCATCATCAGCCAATCCATTTCTGCCGCTCAGCTTCAATTTAAATCATCAAAAACTGACGCCTCATCTATACATTTACACAAGTGAAGATGAAGACTCGTTTAGTCATTGATGTTACATATCAAACAACAGGCACGACCATAAATTGCTCACTGTCATCCATTTCCTCTTCCACTAAATGACGGATTTAAAGCGCACCAAGGTATCAAAAACTCCCCGCCCGCTAATGTCTGCTTTATCATTAAAAGCATTTACAATTGCGATGAAATCAAAATGGAATTAATTTCATGGTCAACAAGCAATTTCAGTGCATGACAGTCGGCAGAAGCCGCATCAGCCTAATACAGCTGTTCATTGACAGAATTTACGCTATGCGTTTTGCTGCTTTCTCGCGCAGTCTTCTGCGCTCTTGCTCACTCACAAAAGCCATTTTTAAGCCATTACTTTGTAACAGTGCAATTTGCTCATCAGCAAAACCTAAGATCTCTCGGGCAATCCGATACTCATCAGACAACTCAATAGCCGAGACTCCGGGATCGTCAGTATTCAGGCTAGCTCGAATACCCGCCGCTAAAAAAGCTTTTAGAGGGTGCTGGCTTAAGTCAGCCACGGTATTGGTTTGAAAATTTGATGACAAACAGGCCTCGACGCCTATTTTATGCTTCGCCACATATTCCATTAACTTCGGATCTTCGATGATCTTCACTCCATGGCCAATACGCGTCGCGCCTAACTCGCGAATCGCCTGCCAAACACTCTCTGGCCCAGCAGCTTCACCAGCGTGCACAGTGATCGCAAAACCAGCATTACGAGCGTGAGAGAAGTGTTCTACAAATAACCCGCCGGGTTTGCCCAACTCATCACCCGCTAAATCAACTGCAACAATGTGCTCACGAAAGGCCATACAGGCAGCCAACTCTTCACGACAAAACTGCTGACCAAAAGTGCGGCTCATAATGCCAATTAACTTCACCTGCACATCATATTTTTGCATGCCTCGGCGAACGCCTTCAATCACCGCTTCTACCACACCTTCGGGCTTCAACTGGTGACTCATCGCCATATAACCCGGACTAAAACGCAGTTCGGCGTAATCAATCTTCGCCTTCATCAAATCTTCTACGTTCTGTTCGGCCACCAGCGCGCAAGCTTCATAATCACCAAGTACCTTAACGCCCCAATCCAACTTAGACAAAAAGGCGACTAAATTCGGTTCTTGTTTGGTAATTTGCACATGTGGAACCAATCCAGCTAATTGGTTAGCTGGTAAGGCTACATTAAACTTTCGACCCAGCTCTAAAATAGTTTCGGCGCGAATATTTCCGTCGAGATGGCGGTGTAAATCAGTCACTGGATATTGGATTAACATCGTAAAGCCTGCTGTTATTTTAATGATTGAACTCAGTTTAGTCAGCGGCTCAGGCGAGTCCAACTTAGATTGGCTGAAATAACATCGCCTAACTGGAATAGTTTCAAACCGCTCACTATTTTAACTTAATATGTTGATTAAAAGTAAGCAATTACTGGGCTTAACAAGCCAATTACCAATAGCGCCCTTAACTCAGGCGGTACACAAACAAATCATCACGATGACGATAAGGCCTAAATCCCATCTTGATTAAGTACTGCCGATGTTTAGAAATTGTCGTGTAACTGACTATTTTAGTCACTCCTAAACGCTGAAAAAATTCAGAACGATGATAAAGGTAATCACCTGTTTTAAAATCTCGATAAGCCGGAAACACATAATCTAACTTAATATCGAACTCTTGTTGTTGCCGCAAACCCACTAACATACCGGCAGGTTCAGAATTTCGCATCAACAAATAACATTCTTGCCCCGCAACCGAGGCTTCACTAAACTGCGGAAAATACCGCTCAATATCATCCTGATGCTGTTTGATCCAAAATGCCAACAATGGACTGTTCGCCCCGACATCAACCATATGAAACAGGTCAACACGACGAAAAATACCGTACAAGTAATAAATATTGGCGAACACAATAAACAAGTTGAGGAGCGCTACAGGCATTGCGCCAATCACAAAACCATAGCTGGAAAACAGCGCTGCACCGAACATATTTAAACAACGTAACTTCACCAACGAGCTCATGGTTAACGATATTGCCACGACCACCGAAGCCAAATAACCAAACCATTCAACCCAATCCATTAATCCTCCCTTTACTGCACTCTAATCGCTGGACACTTTACGAGCCAGACAGACAATAATCTGGTTAGTTCAAACAAAAAATCAAAAGAATTACACTTTTAAAAAGATCTTTCCCAGCTATGTTGATCGCAAGCCGTCAATAAAGCGTTTCACCGTTATTCAAGGTAGCGACGCTGCTGATAAGCTCGCACCGTTTGGCGTAAGGCGGCAAGATGTTTCGGCGATTCTAGCGCGACACGCGCCACAAACTGATCAAGGGTCTCCCCTGAGCGACGATGAATATCATGTCGTTCGAGTAAGTATAACTGCCAACGTAGCGCCCTTAGCTCCGCCGGTGGTAAACGCCAACGCCAGGGTTTGGCAAGTGCCACTGCACTAAGCAAGATCCCAAGCAACAATAAAGAAGTCGTTAACATCCACAAAGAACTTCCCGGCAAACGCTTTAATAAGCGGGAAAATAGAGACAACTGGCGAGTTTGATCGAAATTGAGCACCCAAGTTGCCCACCAAAAATCGGCTTGTGCCATTAGCAACCTTAATTGGTTTAAACCTTGGCTATACCATAAACCTTGTCCCCAACTATGAATATTTTGCCACTGAGCTGCTGTCGACGGGCTCTGCTGCAAGTTAAATTCAAGCCGATCCGGAGCAATCCAAGCGGTAGGATCAAGCCGCAGCCAACGCTGGCCATTCCAGTACTCTGCCCAAGCATGCGCATCATAATGACGCACCGATATTCGCAATCCCGGTTGCTGCCACTCCCCGCCTAAGTAGCCAGTAACCATTCGCGCAGGGATCCCCATCAAACGAGCCAATACCACAGCACTCTGCGCATAATGCACACAAAATCCACGCTGCTGCCTAAGCAAAAAATCTTCGACGCCTAACCAAGCGGGATACGCGGGCGGGTTTAAGGTATAAACAAAAGCTTGTGCTAAAAACCACTGTTGCATCGCTGCAATCGCTTGTTCGGTGCGCAGAACGGAGCTTTGAGCGGTAGCTTGGGCGCTAAATTGCGAGGCTAAACGACTAACAGCATCAGGGGTCCCTGGCGGTAAAGTGCTTAGGCGACGCTGTTCAGCCTGCGGAAGTGGCTGTAACTCGGCATCGGAAAGTTGCCCAAAACGCAGCAACTGTCGAGCAAAGCTATCACCACTTCGCAACCAGCTACCATCAGCTTGAAACTGCGCGCCACTGCCGTTTAGCACGCTTGGATGAAGAGTTGCCAACCAGTTATTGGACGCTGGTTCCAACAATAATTGGTAGCTTGGGAGCGTAGTGAGCGGCGCGTCGGGCGGCTCAACAATTTGTTTAGCTAAAGCACTGCGGGTCCATTGTTCACCATCGAATTGATCTAATACCATAGCCCGCCAATACAACGATGTGCTGATTTGTGCTTGGCTAAACTCGGCTCGAAATGCAAGTTTGTCGGAGCGAATTAACTGACTAATATCCCCCGCTCGAACCACCTCGGACAAACCGGTTTGAGCAGTGTCGGGACGAGGCATTTTCCATAAGGGTGCAAGCCGCGGTGTCAATACAAATAGCGCCACCGCTAAAGGACTCATTGCCAACAACCATAGCCCCAGCATTTTTCCCTGTTTAAACGATAAACGAACATCCAGAGTGAGCAAAAGCAACAAATGGATGAAGCAAACCAACAGCGCCAACACTGCCGCGAGAGGCTGACTGGAAAACACTAACGAAAATGATGCTAAAAAAAATCCAGTAAGAACAAAAACTTCTAAGTCTCTGCGTTGATGTAACTCAATATATTTCAAACTATAACCGAGCATCACCACATTCACTAACTTGTCGAACAAATCCATCGAGTAACTTAAGCATAAGGTCAGCAATACCATCAATAACAGGATCAACTTCACCCACCTGGGTTTGGGGAGGCTAGCTAAACCTTGTACCACTCGTAAGCGCCACCAACCACAAGCGCCTCCCACCAATACCAGCAACCAAGGCAGATGTGGCATTAATATCAAGGCGCTAGCCAAGTAACAAACCAGAGATAAATGAATACTGCGAGCACCTAAAGTGTTCATCAAGGTACCTCAGCCCCCGCTAGCATCCGCAGAGCAGCTTGTAAGTGTTGGTTACCACTAGCGCTGGCAAGCCGTCGCTGCGCCAACTGTAAACTAAAAGCTTGTTGCTGCTGATTTAGTTGACGAACCCAGAAGACCAGGACCGATAAGGACTGCTCATAGGGTAAATGAACTAAAGCGCGATCGGTCAGCTGCAACTCGAGTGCCGGATTATCACTAAATTCCTTACTTTGTAGACCTCTACCTGCGGCAAATTGCTTCCAGGCTAACAAGCTTTTACGCTCACCACTACGATAAGCCTTTAAGCCAGAAAACTCGTTCGGTTGTGGACCGGTGCTCAGTTGTTCAACATCATGCTCTCCGGCCAACTCAGCCACAGGACAAGGAAAGCCCGAAAGAGGTACCGGATAAGCTGTGATCGTGGCGTTAAAATCAACCCGTGTCCAACATCGAAATAGACCTAAAGGATAAACACTCGAAATATCAATTCGAGGCAAGGGCCAATGGCCACGTTGACTCACGGTAATATCAATCGCCAAGCACCCAGCGCTATACTCACTCGCCTGAGGCCCCTGCCAAGCGCTTAATTGCCCCACGACTGCGAGGGCTCTTTTATCGGCGGTTTTATCCAAGGCTAACAACAAACGTAACGGCTGGTCACATTGACCTTCAGCGGTATAACGTAACTGCAGCAGGCTCCCTGACAAATTCTGATGGCAGAGAATTAAACACAGTAACCACAACGCCAACAGCCACAAACTCAGAGCCAAAATAAGGTTATTTTGGTAGTTGGTCCCAATCGTGAGTAAGGTCATTAGGGTCAATAAAAAAGACCAACCAAAGGCGGTTGGCAAGATAAATAAGTTCTTTCGATTGAGCGTCAACGAAGACGCCGCTGGGATCCGCCGAGCCAACCACGCCTCCACTCGCTGCTTTCGCCAATGCTTTAATCGCTCAGTCAGCCGCAATGCTATTCTCCCGAAGGTAAATCGCGATAGGGATCAACTTCTGCCAAAATATGTTTAGCATAGGCTTCACCACTGTCACCGCGTCCCAAACGATGAGCGCTAACCGCTGTAAAAACCGCCTGTAAATCATCTGGCGAAACATGCTTCTTATGGTGAACAAAAGCCCAAGCTTTGGCGCAAGCTAACAGGGTTAAACTGCAGCGAGGAGACAAAGGATGAGCGCCTTCCAATTGCCGACTAAAGTGAATTAAGCGTAATAAATAATCGAGCAAGGCATCACTACAATGCAGCCGTTGAACCTCATGTTGCAGGGCTAATAATTGCTCAATGGTCAGCGACGATAGGGCTGGCGTGGCATCTTGCTCCCGTTTCAGCATCACCATTTCAGACCCAAGGTCGGGATAGCCAATACTGAGGCGCATTGCAAAGCGATCCAACTGCGATTCAGGTAGATCAAAAGTGCCGAGCTGTTCGCGTGGATTTTGAGTGGCGATCACAAAAAATGGTGAAGCCAGTGGATAGCTGTTGCCATCGGTACTCACCTGTTGCTCTTCCATTGCTTCTAACAAAGCACTTTGGGTTCTTGGACTGGCACGATTGAGTTCATCGGCCAGCACCAAATGATGAAAAATAGGACCCGGATGAAAACTGAATTGTTGAGTCGATGGCTCAAATACCGATACTCCAATGATATCGGCGGGCAACAAATCGCTGGTAAATTGGATCCGTTGAAAACTCAAACCAAAACTGCTGGCCAACCACTTTGCGAGGCTAGTTTTACCTGCTCCGGGCAAATCTTCAATTAATAAGTGCCCCTTAGCCAGTAGACAACTTAAAGCCAAACGCACCACTTGCGGCTTACCTAAAAGCTGTTGCTCTAGCTGACAACTAATTGCCTGTAACTCGGGATGTAAGGATGCCACATGCGTCTACTGCAAATAAGCCATAGTATTAGCATACAAAGCTTTCAGGTTTTTAGGCAATGTTCGTCACTAGAGTTCCGACAAGATCGCTTTAAGCAAGACGGTAAATTATATGTTAAAGGATAGAAGGATAGCCATTAAAGTTAAGCACTCCGTATATAGAATGCTTAACTACACGGGACTTAAGCCATCGTAGGCGAGCGTTTAAGGAATTTGACAATGCCGACTAGCGAAGCACTAATCCAGAACAGCTCAATAATAAAACTGGCTAAATTAAAGTTGATGCATAGGCTAATCAGCAACAATACTGCACCACTGAGATTCATTAAGTTGTAACTGAGCTGTTTTGGGTTTAAGCGTTCTAACTGGAGTAGGAAGAAAGCTCCTACGACTAAAGCGGTCCCCGAAAGGCCGACGATATTGGCAAATAAATGTTGCATAAGATTCTCATTAACAAGCGAACTGGTTCGTCCAAATTGCTGGCCCGCTCCTTGGGGTGGACGCTCTCAACTGCAATGCAGTATTCCCTGAGACAGCTTGTTAGTGGCATATTAAAATGCGAGCGTAATTTACCAGAAATGACAGCTCGATGCAGGTTTATTTTGACAGTTTTTTAGAAAGCGGGCGAATGGTGTCGCTGGAACTATAAAGTGACATAAGGACCTGCGTTACATCTAATGCAAATCCAAAATTTGAACCATAGTTTGACATAAAATAGAACCATAATATGGCATAGTGCATTTCGTATGTTTGCCGCCCCCAAACACACTTTTGGACATTTCCGAGTTAAAGCCTTAACTCTAAAGCGTCTGTTTCGGATAAAAATTTCTATGGGTTAACGCCCAATTAAGGGGTGAACAACGCCTTCACCCAAACCTAAAGCATTGTGCCATAAACACTAAAACTGAAGTAGAAGCAAAAGTGCCAAGCGTTGAGAATCCCTCTTAAATTGTTTGTGTACGCCCAGCATGGGCATGAACTAATGAGGTGAAAGTCCTCTGTAGGAAGGTCACCGTTTAATAACACTTTGATTATTAAACGCTAACTACTAGCGAATGGCAAGGGCGTTACCGTGAGGGAATGTCTGAAGGAAGCCGGACGCAAATCTGCGAGCTGATGAACAAAAACATCATATGAGGCGTAGGCTGGAGGCGAGTTGGCACAAGACAACGAAGCCATGTGATCTAACGGCCACCGTAAATGATGCAGCAGTGCAGAGACAGTGCATGTTCTTATCTGGGGAGATCTGCTTAACAGGCGATCGTTAAACTGACTAGCTTGGCCGCTAGTTCAACAGGCCCGGCACTTAATTCTCATCAACTTAAGTGAGCAAATACGATGAACAACGATAGCGCTATTTGGGGTAACTCAAACGGTGATTAAGCAGAAGTCAGCAGACGGCATAGTAGCCCAACGCCCATCGTAATGGTTGGGACACGGTGAAGGCCTGAACACTTAGAATAAAGGAGGAGCCTTGTTAAACTTGAACACCCATTCGCCGTCCAGCGTAGATGCGATTCAGCGTAATAACTCGCAGCCAACCTTTAGCCAACATCTATTCGAACATATGCTAACGCGGCAGAATATTCAGCTCGCGTGGCAAGGTGTTCGAGCCAATAAAGGGGCTGCTGGAGTGGATAACATGTCCATTGATGCATTTCCTTCTTGGGCAAAACTACACTGGAAGCAGGTTGCTGCTGCGCTGCGTAATGGCCAGTATCAGCCTAAACCGGTTCGCCGTGTGGAGATTGACAAACCCGATGGCGGTAAACGCCAACTGGGGATCCCAACGGTGCTAGACCGTGTTATTCAACAGGCCATAGCTCAAGTGCTTACGCCCATTTTTGACCCTAGTTTCTCAGCTAATAGCTTTGGATTTAGGCCAAATAAGAATGGGCAGCAAGCAGTGAAGCAAGTTCAAGGCATCATCAAGCAAGGCCGACGTTTTGCGGTTGATGTGGACTTATCTAAATTCTTTGACCGAGTTAACCATGATCTGCTCATGAGTCAGCTGGGAAATCGAGTTCAAGATAAACGGCTACTGACACTGATTGGAAAATACCTGAGAGCGGGTTTTATCCATAACCAGTGCTATCAGCAAAGTCGAGAAGGTGTACCGCAAGGGGGACCATTATCGCCCTTGCTGGCCAATATCATGCTCGATCCATTGGACAAAGAGCTGGAAAATCGAGGGCACAAGTTTGCTCGTTACGCCGATGATTTTACCATTTTGCTGAGAAGTCAGCGTGCGGGTGAACGAGTGCTTACGAGCATTAGTAGCTTCTTGCAACGGCGCTTAAAACTTGTGGTTAATACAGCCAAAAGTCAGGTGGTTAAAACGGCGAAGAGTAAGTTCTTAGGGTTTACCTTTAAAGCGGGACGGCTGCAAATTCATGCCAAAACGTTACACCGTTTTAAACAACAAATTAGGCGTCTAACAAACCGTAACTGGGGCGTGTCGATGGGCTATCAGCTATTTAAAGTAAGCCAATACTTGCGAGGATGGATAAACTACTTTGGGATCGCGAATTGCTATCAACTGTGCGTAGATCTAGATCACTGGATAAGGCGCAGAGTGCGAATGGCCTACTGGCGACAGTGGCGAAAACCGAGAACCAAAGTAAGAAATCTGATGCGTAGAGGAGTACATGTTCAAGCCGCGGTAGCCTGTGGCATAACCAGTAAAGGCCCATGGAGAAGCTCGAAAACACCGGGGATCCAACAAGCATTATCGAATGCTTATTTAGCATCCCAAGGTCTATTTGCGCTTCGAGATGGATGGATTAAGCTTCACCATTCTAAGTGAAACGCCCTGTGCGGAGCCGCATGCAGGGTGTTGTGGGGGCTGGAGGCTAGATACCTTCGGCTACCCGATTGAACGAAGCCGCTCTGCGGCAGAGTGCATAGCACCTGATATCTCATACTCAATGTGACACGGCCAATCGGTCGTGATGAATCGGAGTATGCAGCATGAACCCTACCCAACAACATCGTTATCATGTTTTATATAAACAACACCTTACCAATTTAACCTTACAAGGGAAACGACCAGCCACCATTGATGCGTACTCGCGTGCGGTACGTCGGATTTCTGCCCACTTTGACCGCTCCCCCGATACCTTAAGCACCGCTGATTTAAAGGCCTATTTTGCTCAACTCATTAGCAGCCATTCTTGGAGCACCGTGAAGCTAGACCGCAATGGCTTGCAATTTTTTTATCGCTACACCCTCGAGAAACAATGGCAGTGGTTAAACATTGTGAAGCCTCCTCAAGTGAAGCGCTTACCCGATATCTTAAGCCCTGCGCAAGTCGGCTTCGTGATTAGCATGACGTCGCAACCCCGCTATCAAGTCTTCTTCTTGGTGTTGTATTCCATGGGGCTGCGCTTGAGCGAGGGCTTACACTTAAGCATTCATGATATTGATAGTCAGGCCATGCAAATCCATGTTCGGGATGCTAAAGGCGGTAAAGACCGCTTCGTGCCCATGCCGCATCGCACCCTTCAGGTTTTACGTGCTCACTGGCAAAGCCATCGGCATGCGCGTTTGTTATTTCCGCGCCAAGGCAATAACGCGCAAGTGCCCATGGATAAAGGCGGCGTACAAAAAGCCTTGAAGCGGGTATTGCGCGATTGCGGTATTCATAAACCCATTAGCCCGCATTCGCTGCGCCATTGTTATGCCACCCATCTGCTTGAACAAGGCTTGGATTTACGCTCCTTGCAACACTTGCTGGGACACGCCAGTTTAAATACCACTGCACGTTATACCCAGTGTTGACTCAAGTGAAGCAATTAGATGCCGTAAAGGCGGTGAATAAGCTCACTGACTCTCTCACTCTCATGTGGCCGTAACCATGAGCACCTTTATTGATTTACTTCACCAACATGAGGCCGAGCTTGCACCGCTTTTAAGGGCGGATGCTAAACGGGCAATGTATGCCATGCTGCGTTGTAAAACTGAGCAACAAGGTCACAGCCTTTGGCAGTGTGAACATTGCCCGCATCAAGACCAATTGACGCTGTCTTGCGGCCATAGGCATTGCCCGCAGTGCCAACACCATTGCACCACTGGCTGGTTAACTCGCCAACAACACAAGCTGCTACCCACGACTTACTTTATGGTGACCTTCACCCTGCCTCATGAGCTAAGGGCTTTAGCCCGCGTGCAGCCTAAAGCCTTATACCAAATCATGTTCAAGGTGGTATCAAGCCTGTTAAAGGACTTTGCCAAACGCCAGAACCAGGGGGAATTAGGGTTTACCGCCGTACTGCATACCCATAGCCGCCAGCGTAATCTGCATCCCCACTTACATGTATTGGTGGCCGGTGGGCGCTATCACCGTGCGAAGCAGCAGTGGCATCACTGCAACAAGAAGTACTTGTTTAACGCCTTTGCGCTGGCCAAGGTATGGCGAGGGAGGATGCTAGATGCGCTCAATCAACACCCAAACATCAAGTTGCCCCCGCATATCCCCACCAAATGGGTGGTCGATTGTCGCAACGTAGGTTTTGGGCTGCCCGCGCTACAGTACTTATCTCGCTACTTGTATCGCGGGATCTTATCCGATAACGACATCATCAGTACTCATAACGGCCAAGTGAGTTTTAGGTATCTAGATAGCCAAAGCCACACCACCAAAATCCGCACCTTGCCTACCTTAAGGTTCTTAAGGCTTATCTTGGCGCATGTATTGCCCAAGGGATTACAGCGGGTGAGAGATTATGGTTTTTTACGGGGCAACGCCAAACACATATTGCGGCGCATTCAGTTACTCCTGCGAGTGCCGCAACGCGTGAACCTCGCCGCGCTCCAAACCGACAACCACAGCGCGACCCGGCCATGCCCTTGCTGCCAGCACCCCATGCACTGCACAGGCGTGAGTCGAACGAGCTAGCCGAAAGGCGAACAGGATAAGGAGAATGGCAGGGCTTAACATGAGGATGAATACATAAAAAAATAACAGCTTAGCACCATGTATGACAGGTAAAGGCTTAACGCCATTTACCCAGTCTTAGCCAAACTCGCCTTGTAAAAAGTAACAAGGCCTTGGCCCCGCCAACATCAATACCGTTATTTACTATAGAAGGGAGCATCGGGCTTGTTCAACACCCAAATAAGGTGGCGGCTACGCGACACCTATTCTTATTTGTTATATTTTGTTCAACGATTTTAAATTAACCATGTGTAATAAGAAGTTTATTTCATGAAATACTCTAAAGGATTCAATTACTTTCTTACAGTAATCAATCAGTAAAAGTTCTTTACTTACAGTTCGGTTAAGCCCTTCTTTTTTAGGGTAATATTTGATCACCTGATTAGAGGGATCATACTCCCATTTATAATGAGCAGTAGAATTTCTTAATTGATTATCTGCAATATCACTGGATATTTTGAGCCAAGAAGAGTCAATAAAACTAAGTTTTCTACCAAAATCAAGATCTGCGTAAGCTTTCAAAGACTTGGGTTCCAAGTTTTTGTTTTTGGCAGAAAGAGTAACTTCAAATTTATTATGGTCATTTCTTTTTAATAAATTATTTAAACCAGCAACAGTCACAAGCTGTCTTGATAATACTTCTGATATATCTTTAAATAGATCACTAATGTATTCAAAGTCTTTTGTAGATAACAAAAAAGGTAGTTTCTCATCTTCATATTTATCAACATGATCTAAGAATAATGATGGTCTAAATATCACTTCTTTTGACAATATTTTTTGATATATTTTGACGGCATCGTTTATTGAATGTTCAGTAAATTTACTGTTACTAACCTCATCAGTAAACGACTTCAGTGCAGTACTTGATACTTTTTCTATTTCTTTAATTTTATTTAGAAACAGATCAATTGAAGTATTCGTTAATTCTTGAGAGTTAAATGGTTCAATTATTTCGAATAAGTATTTAAAAAGTAGCATTTCTGCTTGAATGTTATCTAAGCTATTTTCTTCAATATTCAGGTAGGATGAAACTTTTCTTGAAAATGGTTTATGTTTCTTTTTTAAATAAAAACCAAGTGTATTTTTTATATCTACTATATTGTCCGAAATAGAATTTAAAAGATGCATATCATGAGCATGTTTCGAGGTATTCAGTTCGCCTCCCATAATATGAGACATCATAAATGGAGATATTAAAGGGTGCGTATCATGTTCAAAAACAGGAAAATCTAAATGAAGATCTATATGGTAACTTGGTTCTTTTATGGATTTTTTTACCCCAGTCATTGATAGCTTCTGCATTTCTGAAACATGAAATGTTGATATTGCTCCGCATTCTTTACAACTCAAATTTAACTCTTGTTCACTTCTATTAGATAAACCAATCCTACATGAGAATGTATTTTCACACTCTTGGCACTCAATAGTTCCTAAGTTTAAATTTCCCATTTATTGCGATATCTCCATAAAAATATAATGCCGCAAGCACGGGCAACGAACAGCGGCTCGCCGCGTCGTGTTCGTTGTCCCCGAGGAGCAAAGCGACGAGTTAGTGACTTGCATTGTTATACGTTCACGCCAAATCCAACAACAAACAAGCCTATGCCAACAAAAGCCAAAAACAGGCAAGTGAATAGTATGTTTGAAGGATGAAATGCAGGAATATGCTGATAATCCTCGTCGATTCTCCGTATCTTGAACTCCGGGAAGTACGTTTGAACCACTGGCCTCAATACATGTGCAATAGTGAAAATGTAGGTTACGAGCATCATGCCCAGAAAAATCGATATGAACGGTACGATTAGCGCCACCTTCCCCTGTACCTCAGGGAAGCCAAGGCGTAAATAGGCCCCCATGAAGGAGAAGTAAGCTAGCGACTGCATGATGTTCTTAATGAGACCTTCATTTTTCGCAATTTTTTCCAATGCCATTACATACCTCCATTTACGTATAACGCTAAGTAGGCCGCACGTGCGGTCTATCCCATTCAATGAGCGCGCGTCCTATCACAAAAAACATGATCTTCATCACGTTCGCTCATCAATTTATGATTTGATATTAACCCATTGTCTACCTTAGTTTTTTACTCGGAATCAATCAATCATCGATCCATTTCTATCATTGATTACTTTGACAAATGACGCAAACGAAACTAAAAATACTGTATATATATGGCTCTTCACCGAATGTAGTGGAAACACTTTCAACAAACATTAATGAGCGAGATAATAAGTAAACGTTCATGAATACCTCGCGACCATGCAAGACACGACGCTTTATCAATCTATTCTTGGATTAACTCATCCTTGGGCTGTTTCATCTGTTGAACTCAATGAGTCAACCCAAACCATCACCGTACGCGTTGACTATGACCGAGGTTCATTAACGGCTTGCCCCTCTTGCGGTAAGGCTGTTCGTCGACACGATACTCGGCGGCGGGTTTGGCGACATTTAGATACCTGTCAGTTTGAAACACGTATTGAGGCTGAAGTACCTAGGGCTGATTGCCCCGAGCATGGGGTACAAACACTTCAAGTGCCTTGGGCCACGAGTAAGAGCCGCTACACAGAGCTGTTTGAGGCTCGCGTTATAGAGATGCTTAAAGTCAGTTCATTATACGCGGTGAGTAAAACCTATCGGCTTAGCTGGGGAGCCATTGACCGGATGATGACTCGGGCCGTTCAACGTGGTCTGACAGCCAGAACCACCATCAACTACCAAGACCTGTTGGTCGATGAAACGGCATTTAAGAAAGGCCATGACTATGTCACGGTATTATCCAATCGTGATGGTCAGGTGATATCGGTTGAAGACGGTCGAACAGGCCTGAGCTTATCTGCTTGCTTTAAGGCATTGCCCCCTGAGTCAACAATGGTTACACGTTCCATATCGATGGACATGAGCAGAGCATATATAAACGCAGCATATGACTACTTCGGTGAGCGGGCTAAGCAAATGATAGCCATAGACCATTTTCATATCGCAAAGGTCCTCACTAAAGCGGTTAATGAAGTGAGAAAAAGCGAACTCATGGCGTTGCCCCAGCATTTAAAAAGAGAGTGCCACCAAACACGGTATGGATGGTTAAAACGAAACAGCCACCTACATGGGACATTGAGAGAAAGAGTGAGTGCGCTGGCCAAAATGATGCAAAACACAGGCTTGAGCTGGATATTTAAAGAGCAAGCAAGAGCCATTTGGTATGGCGATGCAGCTAACGCCAAAGCGGCTTGGAATGATTGGTTAGCACTCATAAAGGTCAGTCAAATCAGGCCGATGATGACAGCAGCAGAAACCGTGAAAACGCACTTAAAGGGCATCATCAATGCGATGCGTTATAAGGTATCAAATGGCTTAGCGGAAGCGATAAATGGAAACATTCAGCGCCTAAAAATACGTTCGATGGGTTTTAGAAATAAAGAACGCTTTAAGCGAGCTATTTTATTTCACTTTGGAGGGCTTGATATGACTTTCCACCAAGAACGGTGAAGAGCCATTTATATACAGATAAAAGGTGCGCAACATGTCAAACACACCATTGCGGCTCCAGCAGCGATTTAGAAATACGATTTATCAGCACCATTACAGTATTCGCACCGAGCAAACCTACTGGCATTGGATAAAACGTTTTTTGTACTTTTATCACAAGCAGCACCCAGCAAAGCTCGGAGCTGCTGATATTGAACGATTTCTAACTCATCTAGCGGTCGATAGGCAAGTCGCTCCGGCGACTCAAAACATCGCATTTAATGCCTTAATGTTTCTCTATAACAAAGTACTACGTATCGAAATGATTGGAATTCAGGCGAAACGCGCGAAAAAACAAGTCAACATTCCCGTAGTTTTTACTCGAGCTGAAGTGAGCCAAGTGATTGCGAATTTACCCGCGGATTATCAGATCATGGCTTCACTGCTTTACGGTTCGGGACTAAGACTCAGTGAATGCTTGAGATTACGGATTAAAGACTTAGATTTTGATCAAAATACAATCACCGTACGGCAAGGCAAAGGAAATAAAGATCGCGTGACTTTGTTACCCCCTAACTTGATCCCAAAGCTTCGCGATAACATTCTCGTGAGCAAAAGTGTTTTTGCTCACGATATGAGTCTACATTATGCTGGAACGACGATGCCTTACGCGTTAGCCCGTAAGTATCCACATTCTCAACGGTCGTTTTCTTGGCAGTTTTTGTTTCCTTCAACTCGCCTGTGTATCGACGCTAGAACAGGTGAGCTCAAACGCCATCATATTCATCATAGTGTGCTCCAAAAAGCAGTCACCAAAGCCGTGCGTAATGCCGGTATAAATAAGCCTGCAAGTTGCCATACCTTTAGGCACAGTTTTGCCACCCACTTATTAGAACAAGGGACTGATTTAAGAACTATACAAGAATTACTTGGCCATCAGGATGTAACAACGACTGAGATTTACACGCATGTTATCGGTCGTCATACCACGGGCGTCAAAAGCCCTTTAGAGTGCTTGGTTCAAGTTGCAAAATAGATGATTTTTGACAAGACCATCGAACAGGTTTTTGCATTCTAGCTGGTGATTAAACTTGGCTCGTAAAATCTGATTCAAAACCATTGTTTTGGTATGGAAAGAAACATGGGTGATTGCGTTGTTCGTTAGAAGGCGTAACACGGAATGGGGCAGAAATGTTTCAGCCCGATCAGGCTGAAACGAAGATGGACAAAACCGAGTTACAAACTAAAACACAATCTGACTGTTCGGTTCACCTCTGATATTGCAAACCATGCGCTAAACAGACATGAATGTGGACCAATTCACTTATACACTGATCGCCAATAAACTAGACACCCATTCTAAAAACAAAAACCTTTTACACTCTCGATAGCCAAGATTACGCTTTTAAATCCCATCATCTTCGCCGAGTAGCGCAAATAAACAAGGGAGCAAAGTTGAAGTCTGTTTGAGCGTAGTGTTTACTTCAACGCCCTTGTGAGTGAGCAACGGAGGAGCTAAGAAGGTGCTGGGTGGCCTTTATTTTGTATACTAAGCTTTAGCCAAGCAAGCTTAGTATATCGCCGTCAGGGCGAAACCCTCACTAACAGATCGATCCAAAACTAAATGATAAAAACGAGACTAACAGCTCCCACAAAAAATAAGTTAACTCACTTTGGGGCAAAAGCACGTTAGTGTTGCGATAACTCGACAAAAACTATTGGTTAGTCATCACTCTTCATTAGATGCATGCTTACCCAGCACGACATACATGACCTTGCCGACCTTCACATTCTTAAAGCTTATCTTGCAGCATATATTGCCCAAGGGCTTACAGCGGGTGAGAGATTATGGTTTTTTACGGGGTAACGCCAAACACGTATTGCGGCGCATTCAGTTAGCACGGTTAACTTTGACGCTAACAAACTTAAAGATGTTTTTATTCGGTGAGGGTTTTCACAAGCTTCTGATGTACATAAAAATACCCATGTGCAACAAACCTTAAACCAAGATACCTTATGTCAAGGTATGGGGCAAATTTGTCACACTATGGGTAAATTATGTCACAGTATGATTCAATTATGTCACTCTATGGTTCCAGCGACAAATGATGGTTCGGCCAAATAAACCCTGAGTCAATCAAAGCCAAATCAATAAAAACGGTAAGATCAACTCGGGCAATATAAAGAATCAGCGAAATAGCTAAAAAACGACTCAGCTGATTCTATTTAACTTAGCGTCGCGCGCGGCGACCCCATAACAGAATAGCCAACATCGCCGACCGCACCCCACCAAAGGCTCCCCCACCGGAAGAGGTAGCATCAACGACTGGTTGGGCACACAGAGTTTCATCTTCTAGCTCGCTGTCACTGCTTGCTATAACTTGGTCAAGCCATGGTGGAAATGGGCCAACAGACGGTGCCTGCTAACTTGTAGGTCCCACCCTCATCGATAAATATCGAACAGCCACAGAGAGCCTTGTCTCTCCCCCTCAATATAGGGAACAGCATTGTTGTCCGCATATAGATTGCCAACCCTGCTTAATGCCAATCAACCAAACAGCGCTGTGCGCCGTATTTCCACTTAAGAACCTAGTTGAACCCCATCTCTGATTAAACAGCTGCCCTTGCCCAACTAACGACAGCAAGCCTAAGTTTTTTCTTCATCTTTTAAAAAACGAATATGACTAAAGCCCAAACGTTGAAACTCTTTTTCACGATATGCTTTCAGGGTTCCTTTATCGCGAGTTGACATGGCAAGCTGTTTTTCCATTGCCAAGAAAGCATGAAGATCGATCCCTTCCGCGGCCGCCACCGCTTCGTGAATGTCATAATATTTATCGAAAGAAAAATTAATCACCTTGGTGGTGTTTTGATAGGTGTATGTAACCTGACGCGCCATTGTAAACCTCTAAAACTAGCTATGCGGCTCGATCATATCGCAAACGACCACAGGATGTTACGTAAATTACAGCGCCCTTAATCGCAATCACCAGTCATAGGTACAATGAGACAAAACCTCCACACCAGTCTAATTAGTGGCCCAAGATATATAGGTTAAAAATCCAACAAGCTACTGTATTCATAAGATTTCTGCTGAAAATTTGGCTAAAGCTATAAAACCTCCCAATAATCGGACGATTTAGCTCAACCATTTACAAAAATGCGCTAGGGTTTATGCAGCTGATAGGCTAACCTTGCGAGCGTTAACAAGTAGCCCATCGTTAGTGAGATCACTAACCCATTGTTGATGCTGAATTTGATCAAGCTGTCGCAATGCTAAACCGAGGGCGAGGATAGAAAATGAATTCAACAGAACAACCTTGGCTAAAAAGCTACCCAGAAGATGTTCCGGCAAGCATTGACACGGAACGCTTCCAAAATATTTTGGAATTATTTGACCATAGTGCCAAAAAATATGCTGAGCAGACCGCTTTTGTCAACATGGGGCACAAACTCAGCTACCAAGAACTCGATCAACAGTCTCTTGCCTTCGCCGCTTACCTGCAATATTTAGGCATGCAGCAGGGGGAGCGGATCGCGCTGATGATGCCTAACTTACTGCAATATCCTATCGCTTTATTTGGCGCTCTGCGGGCGGGTTTAGTGGTGGTCAATGTAAATCCACTTTATACCCCGCGCGAGCTAAAACATCAGCTACGTGATTCTGGCGCCACAGCAATCGTCGCGGTCACTAACTTTGGCAATAGTCTACAACAGGTGATTAAGTCGACCCAGCTCAAGCATGTGATCCTCACCAGCATTGGTGATCAATTAGCACCGCATCGGCGAACACTGGTTAACTTTGTCGTGAAGTACGTTAAAAAAATGGTGCCTAAATACAATCTGCCTGGCGCAATTTCGATGCGTAGAGCGCTCACCCAAGGCAAGAGCTTCGTTTACAAAAAACCTCATCTCACTGGCGATGACATCGCCTACTTACAATATACTGGCGGAACCACTGGCGTGGCTAAAGGCGCAATGCTCACCCATCACAATGTCGTCGCGAACGTGCTGCAAGTCTACTATCACTTTGGGCCTCGCACCCTCTATGATAAAGAGCACGCCGTGACGCCGCTGCCGCTATACCATATTTTTGCCAATACTGTGAGCATGATGTTTATTATGCATATTGGCGGAAATAACTTATTGATTACCAATCCCCGCGACCTCGACAGTTTTGTTCGAGACTTGCGTAATTACCCCTTCACCATGATTTTTGGCCTGAATACCCTATTTAATGCCTTGCTCAATCATGCTGGTTTTCGCCAACTGGATTTTTCGAAGGCTCGCTTTACTATCGGTGGCGGGATGGCTACCCAAAAGCATATCGCCGAACAATGGCAAGAACTCACCCAAATGCCGGTAATTGAAGGTTACGGTTTAACCGAATGTTCACCCGTTGTTGCAGCAGGAACCCACCAGCAGCAATCCTTCATTGCATCTATTGGGGTGCCGATGCCCAGCACGCAAATACGCATTGTCGATGAACAAGGACAAGAACTAGAAATGGGCGGTATTGGCGAATTGCAAATCAAGGGGCCGCAGGTGATGAAAGGCTATTGGAACCAACCCGAAGAAACTGCCGAAGTACTTAGTGACGATGGATGGATTAAATCCGGAGATATTGGCCGGATGGACGAAAGAGGGCATTTCTTCATCGAAGATCGTAAGAAAGACATGATTATTGTGTCTGGCTTTAATGTATTTCCGAGCGAGATTGAAGAAGTGGCTACCTTACACCCCTCGATCGTCGAAGCCGCAGCGATTGGCATTGCTGATGATATCACCGGAGAACAGATCAAATTATTTGTAGTCTGTAAGGCGAGAGTCGGTCGCGAAGAGATTAAAAAGCACTGCCGTAAACACCTCACCGGTTACAAGATCCCCAAATTGATCGAGTACCGAACAGAGTTGCCTAAAAGCAATGTTGGTAAAATTTTGCGCCGGCAGCTGCGCCAGACTAAGCAAGCCCAAACAGAGCTGAACTGAGCCAAGGTTTGTCGCTTGCTTATTCAGTCCGTCATAAAAACCGCGACAAGTTCACTTCTCGCGGTGACGACAATTGCCCTTGAGCTTCGCCCCAAGTAGAGTAAACATTTGTTGTTACACTCAAAGGCCACTCGAATGGATTACCAACATATTGTCGTTCCCGCTGGCGGAGAAAAAATAACCCTCGACCCACAGCATGGCTTGCAAGTACCCAATACTCCAATTATTGCCTATATCGAAGGCGACGGAATCGGAGTCGATATCACCCCTGTGATGCTTAAGGTGGTCGATGCCGCAGTGGCCAAGGCCTATGGAAAGCAACGTCAGATCATGTGGATGGAGGTATTCAATGGTGAAAAAGCGGCTGCCATGTACGACGGCGATTGGTTTCCACAAGAAACTCTCGGCGCGATTAGAGAACACCGAGTTGCCATAAAGGGACCCCTCACAACCCCCATTGGCGGCGGTTTTCGTTCTCTAAACATTTCGCTTCGCCAAGAAATGGACCTATTCGTTAATATTCGCCCAATCCGCTGGTTTAAAGGCGTGCCCTCCCCACTCAAACATCCTGAACTAAGCGATATGGTGGTTTTTAGAGAGAACTCCGAAGACATTTATAGCGGCATAGAGTGGAAGGCCGATAGTATTGATGCCGAGCGCATCATCGAATTTTTACAACAACAAATGGGCGTGACCAAGTTACGTTTTAGTGAACACTGCGGCATTGGCATTAAACATATTTCAGAGCAGGGCTCCAAGCGACTGATCCGCCACGCCATCCAATATGCCTTAGACCACCAGCGACAATCGGTGACCCTGGTGCATAAAGGCAATATTATGAAGTTCACCGAAGGAGCCTTTAAAAACTGGGGATATGAATTAGCCGAACAAGAATTTGCTGCGCAAAGACATCCCAATGGCTATTGGTTAGAAATCCCGCGTGACGATGGACGAGCACCATTGGTACTAAAAGACGTGATTGCCGATAATATGTTTCAACAAGTCACCTTACATCCAGAGCACTATGATGTAATTGCCACCATGAACCAAAATGGCGATCTACTGGCCGATGCGCTAGCCGCCCATGTCGGCGGTATAGGCATTGCCCCTGGCGCTAATTTAAGTAGTGAAGTGGCCTTTTTCGAACCCACCCATGGCACGGTCCCACGTCTAGCGGGGCAAGATAAGGTTAATCCTTGCTCAATTATTCTATGCGCCCAAATGATGCTGAAACACATTGGTTGGACGGAAGCCGCACAACTGATTAGCCAAGGCGTAGAGGGGGCCATTGCGGCCCGCACCGTCACCTACGACTTTGCCCGAATGATTGAGCAAGCCAGCGAAGTCAGTTGTTCTGAATTCGGCGTGGCAGTGATCAAACATATGTAAAATATCAAGGGATAAAGGCATTTACCTTCTGACAGTCTGGGGAGTCGTCCGACTGGAGGTCTTGAATACAGGTACTCTCAACGATGTCTAAAAGTGATCCATCTCACAAAGTACTACTTATTCCAAAACCACCTTTGTTGCCCACGATAGTAAACTGGACTTCGCTCTTTATGACCCAAGATGGTGTTCAAGCGCGAATACTGATACATGAGCAATTGAGCAAGCACTCAAAACTGATAATTAATTAACTTAAGAGTGAATATTTATGTCAACATAGTAAATTTATAATACAAAATTAATAACCTTCACTATGCAATTATCAAGCTATATTCACATGAGAAGCTTTATTTGGAGTTCAAACCTAATTGGACTCGCTTTCATCTGTATATTTGCGTATCAAGACATCGAAGACAAAGCGAGCACGCACTCCGCATCGATCTACCGACAACTCAATTCAATGATGAGTGAGGTAAAAGACTTATATAGCACTTCATTTAAAGATATCCATTTACCCGAAGACTGCCCTCTGTTTATCCAGCAGGCAACCAATACCATACTCAACAGCTCGGTGGTGAGAAGTGTTAGCTGGGTGTATCAGAAAACATTACTCTGCAGTAGCTTACCCAATTATCAAAGCGTGTCACTTTCCCCCAAATACAGTGCGGCCCAGCATCAACAGATATTTTTTGTTCCGCAGACCATCTTTAGTGTTAATTCTCAGATTGCAGAAAAAGGGGTGGTACTGATAACGATCCCGGTATCAAACGAGCACTATATTTATTTTGGCATACATCCTCAGCATCTCATGGGGCTGTTAGAAAATGTTGAAGCAAACTTTAATAGTTACTTAACGCTAGGAGATTACATTTTTAGTCGTTCATCTATCAGCCAAGTCCAAATGTTCAAAAAACTGGCTAAGCCACGTTATAGCAATGACTTATTTCAGGTCTATTATCAATATTCATTAAAAACTTATCTGCAATACCTCTTCAACAAATTCGGCATACTCATGGCACTATGGCTCATTATCAGCACTGTTGGAGCAAGAGCAGTTTATAACTATATCGACACCTTCAATTGGCTAAGTTTTAGTATTTCACGAGCCATAAAAAATAAGCACTTTACCGCTTATCTACAGCCCGTATTTGATGCCTCAGGCCTGCCAATTGGCGGTGAAGTGCTAGTGCGCTGGCAACATCCAAATAAAGGACTGATTTTGCCGAGTGACTTTGTTGGCGTCGCAGAAAAAACAGGGCAAATCAGTGCCATTAGTGGTCAATTATTTCAACAAGTGAGTATCGCCTTAAACAATATTCCCGAGGTCAATCGTAAGCCCTTACATATCGCCTTCAACATCTGTCCGATCCAATTAACCGAGCCCGTTTTTTTTACCGATTGCCAGCACTTTATCGAAAACTTTGCCAAATATGGCTATGTTTTGATCGTTGAACTCACGGAACGTGAAGAACTCCCCAATGGCGATGAGTATCTTGTCGCGATCGAACGATTGAAATCAATCGGCGTGAAAATGGCCCTCGATGATTTTGGTACTGGCCATTGTTCTCTCAAATATCTACATCAAATCGACACTGATTATTTAAAAATTGACCGGAGTTTTGTGCAAGCGATCCACGATGCCCACAAAATAGAGTTACTAGAAAATATTATCGACCTCGCTCAGCGCCTAAAAGTGCAAACGATTGCCGAAGGTATAGAACAACAGTGTGAGCTCGATTTTCTGCTCAGTCGAGGGGTAAACTATTATCAAGGCCACTACTTTGATAGACCGCTCGCGCTCGCAGCGTTTATCCAAAAATATGGTTAATTGATCAAGGTAAACGGTTTTTTGCTACCTTATGCTGCGTAATAATAATTTTGCGAGATCTTACAATTATTTTACAGTGTGAGCGATCAGCGATACGAACAGATAAGAACGGCGACATCATCGACAATAAATTAACTTGCATATCATCGTTTATATCAACATAGTATGTAAAAAAGATAAAGCGCCGCACATCGTCACTATGCAATTATCGACCTATATCAGTAGCAGAACCTTTATTTGGATTTCGAACTTTTTTGGACTCGCTTTCATCTGCCTGTTAGCCTACCAAAATGTTGAGAATGAAGGGATGGCCCACTCCGCCGCCATCTACCAACAACTCAATTCAATGACCAAAGATATGAATAACTTTTATGAGTATTCATTTAAAGATATGCAAATGCCCAAGGATTGCCCGTTGTTTAAGGCTCGAGCAGAAAATGCGGTATTAAGTAGCTCCAATATAAGAAGTATCAGTTGGGTAAATCAACAACAAATACAATGCAGCACACTACCGAACTATCAAGATATTAAGCTCTCGAACAATAATCATGCTGCGCAATCAAAACGGATGTTTTTTGTCCCTTCAACTATCTTTGACGTCTATGATCAAGAGCAAGAAAAAGGCGTGGTACTAATTGCCATCCCAGTTTCCGGTAGCAACTTTATCGATTTTGGAATACACCCAAAGCATATCAAAGAAATGCTGGAGAATGTGGAAGGCAACTTCAATAGCTATTTAAGGATCAACGATTACATTTTTAGTCACACCAGCGTCGTCAAGGTAGAGGACTTCAATACGCTACCTCAAGCCAGTTATGGCAATGACTTATTTCAAGTGTACTACCAGTACTCCCTAAAAACTTATGTACACTACGTGTTCAACAAATTTGGTCTTATGATAGCGCTATGGCTGGTCATTTGTAATATAGGTGCAAGGGCGGTTTATAAATATATCGATGCCTTTAATTGGCTAAGTTTTAGTATTTCACGAGCCATAAAAAATAAGCACTTTACCGCTTATCTTCAACCAGTGATTGATGCCTCTGGAAAGCTGAATGGCGCAGAGGTATTGGTGCGTTGGCAGCATCCTACCAAGGGGCTAATATTGCCCGCAGACTTTGTCTCTATCGCCGAAAAAAGTGGTCAAATTAGTGCCATTAGCTCACTATTATTTGAACAAGTGACTACCGCTCTGATCAACATTCCAGTCGCCAACCGTAAGCCCTTACATATCGCATTCAACATCTGCCCTGTGCAATTAACAGAACCCGCATTTTTTGTGGAGTGCGAACGTTTCATCAAGAACTTCGCCGAAGATGGACACACGCTCATCATTGAGATCACCGAGCGTGAAGAACTCCCCAATGACATGCTGTATTTCACCGCGATTGATAAGCTAAAGTTAATCGGCGTAAAAATTGCTCTCGATGATTTTGGCACGGGGCACTGTTCATTAAAGTATTTACATCAAATCGACACCGACTACTTAAAAATAGACAGGAGCTTTGTACAAGCAATTCATGATACTCATAAAATCAAATTGCTGGAAAATATTATCGATCTGGCCCAACGTCTGAAAGTACAAACCATCGCCGAAGGTATTGAGCAGCAGAGTGAACTGGATTATCTACTCAGTCGTGGTGTTAATGCTTATCAAGGTTACTATTTTGACAAACCGCTACCACTCGTAGAATTTATGAAAAAATATACTTAGAATATGCTCAATGAAGAATAGCTCATCAAAGGCATATAGCGCATACATATATATGCACTCACCGCTGTTTTACAGTTGATCAATCACCACAAGTATGCCCTTCCTATAAGCGCTTCGCTGACACCGCCGGTTAAGCTTGTATGTGATTTTTCAGCCATTTAGTGAAGATTAGATTGGCACCCGCAACCGTCTTCGCTATATCGTTCTCGGCAAAGAAGATAATAAAGCTGTAAAAATAGTCAATTGCGGTGTCCGAAGAATTCAATTCAAGGCTTTTACGTGTTTATCTGCGTCGCTCACAAGAGGACCTCTCGGCTTACCGCAATAAAAAACGTGCACTCAGCAAAATTCAACAGCCCTATGCATGGCTCACTAAAGACCCTTCCGAAAAAGTAGCTTGCTGACGAGCTTGTGCAATACAGGCCACATTATCTAATGGAGGTAATACCTCAACTTGCACATCACTCAGATTCATTAACTGCTGAGCACGCTTAAACAATGCTTCCATCAGAACAGCCTCTAATGGCTTGCTCGTACTTAAGGACAATACCCATCCACGCTGATGAGCAATCATCGCGGTCAATAGCGCATCAAAAATACAACTTGGGATCGCACAGCTGTGTTGATCCAGTACCGCCTTACTACTACCGCGACTAATATTAATTGCCGTGGACATCGTTAAACTTTGCTGACACCGAGAGAGGTGTTCATCACAGCTCATCTCCTGACTATTTTGATTTAAGCGTCGATAACGAGGGCCAAATTCGTCGACCAAAATGGCTAAGGCTTCAAGAAAGTCATCCACAGCCTCCCCCTCATGACTTGAGAGTTGTTGTTCGACAAACACAAGTAACGACCCGTCAATAAAAAGCTCATCTCGATGTTGGTAACCTTGAGTGCTTTGGGGTGATATATTCATGGTTAACTTCCTTATACTAATCATTATTCTGTTGTGTTGAATCAAGCGCCGCTCAACCAAGCTTCACCTTTAAGGTAACGCCCATACACAACTAAATAAAATTTTACTTTTCAATATAAGGTATAGATTTTATGAATAGTAATCGCTCAACGGTCAACCACAGTACTCGCAAAGGTCGATAACGAACGCCGCAACCATTGATGCGCCTTCGAATGTTGCAGCAAAGGACTCCAAATCATCTTAATTTCTATGGGGACAATTTGAAATGGGACTCGAACCAATCGTAACTGAGGATCATCTTTGTATAACATGGCCTGACGGCGAGGCAGTGTCGCAATCAGCTTAGGTTGCCTCAACAGCCAAGATGTAAGGCCATAGTGACGAGTATAAACTCGAATATTGCGCGTTTTATCCAGTTGCGCGAGCGCTTCATCAACCCACGAAAATTGCTGCCCTCCTCTATTGTTCGCAAGCGAAGTTTCCGCTCCCCAACCCGTTTGGTTTACCCAGATGTGTTCTGCCGTCAAATAGCTGTCTAGATCGAGCGCCTGCGCATAAGGATGCTCCTGATGTACTAAACAGCAAAAGTTGTCACGCCAAATACTCGATTGATGAAAAGTCTTCGGTAAACTGGTAAAGCGGTTCAAGGCTAAATCAATGTGGCCCTTTTCCATATCGGCCAGTCCAATATCACCCGGTCCATACAAGTCGAAACTAAGATTGGGCGCGCACTCTAACAAACTTTGAATAAATGGTGCTAACAAGGCTGCCTCAATATAATCGTTACACATGACACGAAACGTAAGCCGACTTTGTGCGGGCGAGAAGTCTTTATCTGGCTGAGTTATTTTTTCCGCCAGACTCAATAAACTCACGATCTCAGGTTTCAATTTGGTCGCTTTTTCGGTGGGACTCATCCCTTCTGCTGTACGCACCAGCAAAGGATCATCGAACAGCTCACGCAAACGCTTTAAAGCATTACTCATGGTAGGCTGAGTCAAAGCAAGCTTATTCGCCGCACGAGAGACGTTACGCTCTTCTAATAGCACATTTAAATACACCAAAAGATTCAGATCGACCTTCTTGATATTCATTTTGCATATGCCTTTCAAAAAAACTATTAGTGATTTCTATTATTAACGGCGACAAAGCTTAGAGTAAAGCGATGATTGCTAGCTTTCACACATTAGGTCTATGCTTTGTTTGAACACCAAAAGATTCATTTAATCATCAGCCAGTAAAGCTTCGAGATTAAAGGCTGATAAGTAACAGCAGGGTAAAATTTATTCGTCTACTTGGCGATCTATTTTGATTAAATAACAACCTAAAGGTAAACAACCATCAATCAGGACCAACTCATCGCTCATAGCCAACGAGATGCGGCTAATTTACTCTATGACAACGCTTTTTCGGGAGTATCGATTTCAATAATTGCCTCCTGCATACTCGTGTTCGCCTTTAATATCCCCCAAATTGAATCGTTTAAACATGCTTGGTGGCTACTCATGAGCAGTTTGTTATTGTTGCGTTTAATCGATTTATGGTGGTGGAAACGTCACCAGCAAAGTACCAAACTCGATGAAGTAAAAGCGATTCAACGCTTTATTATCGGTGCCAATCTAACCGCTTTAATGTGGTCGACCTATATTGTGTATATTATAAGCAGTGAATACAGCTCAGATCTCGATCTAAGCACACATATGATTATCGTTGCAGCAATGGCTGGAGGCTCGGCCACGACGCTGGCTGGACATAAATATACCGCCATGTTTTATGCGTCGAGCACGGTTGCGTTTCCAGCCTTAGCGCTGTTGCTATCAGGTCAGTACGAACGACAAATCTTAGGCATGTTAGGTATTATTTGCAGCTTAGCGATGTTAGTCGTTGCCAAACGCAATGCAGCATTCACTCAGCAAGCAATTATGCTCAAAAACCAAAATGTCACCTTAGTCCAACAGATGGAAAAAAAAGTAGAACAACGCACACGGACTATTTACCAGTTGTCGAATCTAGACCCACTCACCGGTCTATTTAATCGCTCCGCATTTTTACAGCATTTAGCACAACAACTTCAACAAAGTGCCCAAGCCAAGCAACACCTCGCGCTGCTATTTATTGACCTAGATGGCTTCAAAAAAATTAACGATGCCATCGGTCACGACACCGGAGATCAGGTGCTGACCAATACCGCGACTCGATTAAAACAATTAGCCACCAACCAACAATTACTTTGTCGTTGGGGCGGCGATGAATTTCTATTGGCACTAGAAAATAGCGACCATCAACCCGCCATTGCATTAGCAAATAAGGTGATACAAACACTCTCAGAGGCCTATAGCTTTGAAAATAATCGTTTATCGGTGGGCGCTACGGTCGGGATCGCTTTTTATCCTGAACATGCCCAAGATGAACACAGTCTTATCCGTTTAGCCGATACAGCGATGTATGCGCAAAAAAAACTAAGTCCTTCTACAGTGGGCCTATTTTCGCAACAATTAGAGCAGAAAATTCACCGAGAATTACGCCTGAAAGATGGACTGAGTCAGGCCATCGATAAACAACAATTCAGTTTAGTGTTTCAGCCTATTTTACGCTCTTCTGATAAACAAATAGTATCCTTCGAAGCGCTAATCCGCTGGCAATTTAATGGTGAATGGATTTCACCCGATGAATTCATTAGTATTGCCGAGCAATATGGATTAATTAGCAAAATAGGCGTCTGGGTGTTAAATTCAGCCTGCCAAGAAGCCTCTCTTTGGCCCGCCCAACAGCAATTCGGTGTGTGTGTGAACGTATCAGTCATACAACTTCAAGATCAAGATTTTATTGAGATTGTTGAGCACGCATTAAGTGCTAGTCAATTAAAGCCTGAACAACTACATATCGAGATGACCGAATCAGTTTTCACCTCCGATATTGTGCTGCTCTCGCAGCAAATTAAAGATCTACAAGATAAGGGAATAAAAGTTTCTATCGATGATTTTGGTACGGGTTATTCTTCATTATCAATAATGCAAGACTTAGCGGTTAATACCGTGAAAATTGACCGCTCATTTGTCAGTCGTATGGAAACCAATGGCTATGCCATCATTAAAGCCGTGATGCATATTGCCAAGTCCCTGAACCACAGCGTGGTTGCCGAAGGCATAGAAACCGAACGACAAATGAATCAATTAACCGAGTTAGGGGTTGATTACCTGCAAGGCTATTACTTCGCAAAACCCTTGCCTGTCGAACAAGTTAGACAACTGATAGAACCATCCAAGCTAAATCACTGAGCCTGGTACCCAATTAAAGCTCAATAAAACCAACTGATCCTTTCATGATAAGCCTCCGTAAATGTTATAAACGGAGGAATGCGATGCGCCTTATATTTATCAGCTTGTTATTTCTAAGTCTTAGCGGCTGCTCAAACAAACTCTTCTTTTCCCCTTCAAAACCGGACACCATCAATCCAGAAGTTCGTTGGATGAAGTCTCGTTCCGGTAACGATATCGCCTATCTGTGGCTTCCTCGCAGTCAACAGCTTGAACCTGCAGGCATCATCGCCCACTTTCATGGCAACAGTGGGCACATGGAACAAACCAAAGAAAAAGTTGATTGGTTAATCGAACACGGCTACGACGTCATGGTTTTTGATTACTCTGGTTTCGGCCACTCTAGTGGTCAAGTCAGTGACCAAGCTGCCTATTTAGACGCGCTTAGTATATTAGATTACTTTGAGCAGCTTGCGCTCCAGTCGCAACAAGCCAGCTTTATTATTGCGACTTCCACCGGCGGTAATATTTTGATGAGAGCCTTAGCTGATAACCCAATTCAAATCGACGGTATGATTATCGATTCATCCTTTAGTAGCTATGTTGAAGAAACCAAATACATCCTAAATAAAGGTAAGTTAAGTCAGCTTTATGCTTGGCTGGCAGGTTGGTTAATGCGGGATGACTACGCCAGTGCTGAGTCACTGTCTCGGCTCCCAGGACTCAACTCGCTGGTGATTCATTGTGCTTCAGATCAAGTGGTCCCTATCGAAGCTGGAGAAACGATTTACCAGCAACTTAAAGGCAACAAGGATTTTTGGCGGCTCGAGTCCTGCGCGCATGCGCGAGCCCTGACCCGTGACCATCCCGAACATCAGCAACGAATCATCCGCTGGCTAGCGACCTCGCGAGAAAGCGACACGGCAACGCTAGACCAACAATTTGCCAACAATCTCAACTAAGCGCAATCGCAATCTCCGAGTCGGCCGACGTAGTCAACACCACTGCCACGGATTTAGAGGTGGGCGTGTCACTCAGGTCGCCCTTGCTCATTAGGGGAACAAGCGGATTTGCCTCTGGAAAATAAGCAGCAACATTCCCTTGTGGAATATCATATGCGATCAGTTTAAAACCCTTCACCTTGCGTTCAATATTATCGGCCCAGAGGGTTTCAATATTAACCAGAGCTCCTTCTTTAAAGCCAAGTTCAGCAATATCGAGCGGGTTAATAAATAATACCTCTCGCTCATCGTAGATCCCCCGATAACGGTCTGCAAAACCATAAATAGTGGTATTGTATTGATCATGAGAACGCAAAGTTTGTAACACAAAAATACGATTATCACTCAAGGCTCGCACTTCAGCACTAATAATATTTTCGGGGAGTGAATGACAGCTGATTTGAGCTCGATTAGTCGCGGTGTTCCAAATTCGTCGACGCGCGCTATTACCTAAATAGAAACCACCAGGTTGCTGTAGGTTCTGATTAAAACGTTCAAAACCAGGAATCGTTTGCTCAATGAGATCCCGGATCCGATCATAGTCTTCCACCAGCGACAACCAATCAACTGGCGAAGCCCCAAAGGCCGCATTGGCAATACCAGCAATAATCGCGGGCTCAGAGCGCATATGTTCACGACTTTCATCAATTAATCCAGCAGAAGCATGAACCATTGAAAAGGAGTCTTCAACCGTCACTCGCTGTGGACCTGCGAGTTGCTCATCGACATCTGTGCGACCTAAGCAAGGTAAAATGAGAGACTGTTGACCAGGGGTAACATGAGTACGATTGAGTTTGGTGGCGATGCTCACCGTGAGCTCACAGTTAGCCAAGGCTTGAGTACTTAATGCCGTATCAGGCGCGGCAGCAACAAGGTTTCCACCGAGTCCAATAAAAACCTTACTTTTCCCTTTGAGCATCGCCGTTAAAGCCTGCACTACATTGTGCCCCGGTTTCTTTGGTGGCGTAAAGCCAAACACCTGCTCAATGCTTTCAAGAAAGGCGCTGCTGGGACGTTCATTAATGCCCATCGTTCGATCGCCTTGCACATTCGAGTGACCACGTACTGGACACAGACCTGCACCATCTTTACCAATCTGACCAAATAAGAGTTGCAGGTTGGTTAATTCATGGATGGTGGCTACTGAATGTTTGTGTTGAGTAATTCCCATGGCCCATGCAATGATCACTCGATCTGACTGATGATAGATATCTGCAGCCGATTCAATTTGGGCTTGGCTGAGCCCCGATTGCTCAACAATCTTCTGCCAAGAAGTCTGTTCGACTTCAATCAAGTAACTTTCTAAACCTTGAGTATGTTGCTTAATAAAATTCAAATCGAATACACTATCGCCGTGCAGCAGGGCCTGCTGATGACGCGCCAACAACACCTTAACTATCCCCCGAACCGCTGCCATATCACCACCTAACTTAGGAGTGAAATAATGACTGGTAGTTGGACTTGAGCCGCCGCTAAGCATTTCTGCTGGTTTTTGAGGATTGGCAAAACGCTCCAATCCACGCTCTTTTAAATTATTAAAGGCCACCACCTTGGCACCACGATGCGTTGCGTGAGCCAGTGTTTCGAGCATTCGCGGGTGATTGGTTCCAGGATTCTGACCAAACAAAAAAATGGCATCAGCCATCTCAAAATCTTCAATGGTCACAGTGCCCTTACCAGTGCCAATACTGCTACTAAGCGCATAACCACTAGCTTCGTGACACATATTTGAACAATCAGGGAAATTATTTGTGCCCAAACGACGGCCGAACAGCTGATATAAAAATGCCGCTTCATTACTCGCTCGTCCAGAGGTATATAGCTCGGCTTGATTAGGGTTTTCCAAGCGATGCAAATGCTTTGCAATCAATTGAAAAGCCTCATCCCAAGCAATCGCTTGGTAGTGACCACTCTGCGAGTTATAAACCACGGGTTCCGCTAAACGACCTTGATATTCCAAAAAGTAATCACTCTGCTTGGCAAGCCAAGCCACCGAATGCTCAGCAAAAAATTGGGCATTCACGCGACGCGACGAAGCCTCCCAATTCACCGCTTTAGCACCATTCTCACAGAAACGAAAAGTGGCCCGGTTGCCCTTTTCTCCCCAAGCACAACCGGGACAATCAAAGCCATGGTCTTGATTGGTCTTTAACAAGGTTTTTAAATTTTTGGCTACATTCTCACTTTTAACAAGATGTTTTGCTGTACTCGCTAAGGCAGCCCAGCCTCCCGCCGCCCCCGTATAAGGTTTATGACTCATCAATATTCACCTACTTATATTTAATCCGCCAAGGCGCGTGATACACGTTAAACTGCTTTGTTTTGGTAAAACCAATTAAACTAATATTAAACTGCCGTGCCACCGCTAAGGCTAGACTCGATGGTGCCCCTACCGCGACCACCACTGGAATATTAGCGCGTACTACTTTTTGCATTAACTCAAAACTCACCCGACCACTTAACACTAAAACCGAGCGCTCGGAATAACAGTCCTGTAATAACAACTGCCCCAACACTTTATCGACGGCATTATGTCGACCGATATCTTCTTCTACAATGAACCACTGCTGATCCGCGAAATACCCCGCACCATGCACAGCTCCTGTTTGAGGATAAAGCGTTTGTAAACCTTGTAGCTGACTAGGCAGTTGATAAAGCAACTGCTCATCGAGCCATTCAGCGCGACAATCGATGCTCGCTTGATGACTTAATGCCAGAGCTTGAACACTACTTTTACCACATAAGCCACAACTGGAATAGCTGGCAAAGTTACGCTGTAAAATAGACCAATCAGGCACCAAGCCTTTAACTAGCTGCACTTCTATATGATTGGTTTGGTTTAGCGTGGCGTCCGCTTCGCTCACAAACTGTAGCGCCTCGATCTCGTCAAGACGACTAATAATGTTTTGACTAAACAATAAACCGATGACAAGCGCTAAATCATCACCGGGCGTGCGCATCGTTAAGCTCAGTTGTCTTGTTTGATAACATTGTTGCTTCGGGCAATAAGATGTCAAATTCAGCAGCAGAGGCTCTTCGATAGCGATTAAATCGGGACATAAAATCGGCTCAGCTTCGCGAGTATCATTAAAGCGCATCAGCGAAACATCACCAAGCCCGTGCTCTAAAATAGTGCTGTGGGATAATTGCTCGGGCATTGCAGAAAGGCAAGCCCACTGAGAACGGCGTTTAGGCTTTAACATAGATTACCTGCTGTAAGATACGAGTCCGAGCGAACACTCTCGACTGCTACACTAGGGCCTGTTGAATTTGAGTATCGATCTTCTCTTCCAGATAAAAACAAGCGCCAAAGCTCGACGACCACTAATCTACAGGTTAATCAAAAGCCTAGGCCAAGGCTAGTGCTTTTATCAACATTACATCAAGTTATGAACTAGTTAACAACTTATGAATCAGTAAGATAACCAAGTCCTTACTCACAGCTTTAAACAAACACCATAACCGCGGCTCTGCTTGCGCTTCACAAGCTTATTGGTTCACTATTTTCTTGGCCTAAGTTCAAGCATCACCGCTGCATGATCACTGGCTTGACTGTCGATGGAAAAATCGGCGTGAGTGAGATGACGATCAAAGCATTGATAGCGCACAACTTCGGCCATTTGTTGCTGATAATCTGGGGCAAACTCTGCCGACAACAAAATATAATCAAGTACACTGCCTTGCCCTCCCCAGTAATGAGTGGCAGACCGCAAGTCGGTCTGCAGACTTAAAGCAAAACCATCATGCAAACGCCAAGTATTTTCCACTCCTACATTATGAGGCTGGGGACAATCAAAAATATGCGCTAGCGCTCCCGCCGACAAGTCATCATTAAAGTCTCCCATGATGATCACTGGCTCAACCTTATGGCGACGACAAGCAACAATATCTTGTAGTAATAAACGAACTTCTTTTGCCCGCAAATTATCTGCCTTCCAGCGCCCAAGATACTCATCAATATCACTAATCGGCTCAGGTAAGTCATCTAGCATCGGTCGTTTAGATTTTAGATGCAGCACGTAACATTTAACCCAGGCAATCCCTGGCAGCTTTATTCTCGCCACTAGCGGCTGTCGGCTAAATTGCTCAGATCTTGCACTTTGATACAAACTCACTTGCCGCAAAGGATACTTACTGGCCAAAGCTAAGCCGGGTTTACGATAAACATAACTTGACTCATCTAAAACGCTAGCAGTCGCCAGGAAATAGGGATAGCCTAATTGCTGACACTGCAGCGCGAGCGCCTCTGCGCTAAATACCTCTTGAAAAGCCATCACATCGGGCTGAGCTTGATGAATCAAGCCCATTAACCACGCTTGCTTTTGCTGCCACTGCTGGCTATCGAGGATATTATCAAACTCGTAGGCAGCATAAGGCGGCGCCACATAGTTCAATAAATTGAGACTTAAAATTTTGATACAGATTCCTTAGTGCTTGGTGTTGCCTATTGCCACCGAGCCTGCTGAGCGCCCCTTCATCACGAACGTCCTATAAGCTTAAATAGCTTTGAGACTAAAAGTAAGTACAAACTTCAAATCAAAATAAAAGGTTCCCCTCACAACCGCCATGGATAGACTACAGATACCTAAGTGGCCACTGGCAATATAGTTTTGTTATGATAAGAAGCAATATCGATAAATCAGAAAGTGGGGATAGATGTTAAAAGCAATCAGTGCAGCATTTGTCATAAAAATCGATGGGATCCGAGTTGAGGTGACAAAAGGCCGAGTGCCCGAGTACTTTATTCGTGAAATAAAACTACTTCAAGGCAATAGCGGCGCCATCAACGGTAAACTCTATGGCATGCGCCGAGGACGACAAATAAATTTAGAGTGTTCATCTTCGATCCCGGACAACATCTTACAACGCCTGCGTAATGTATGGCGTCCCAATCCGGACCCAAGCAATAATAATCAAGGTCGGCTGCGCCACTAATCAATCCGCTAAATCACTCCAGACTTGGCTCATCATCAATCGGCGTGGCGATATTACGAGATTGATAAAAATCATCGATCACCTGTCTGATTTCACCGGAATCGGTTAAACCTTGCAATAACGCGTCTAATTGCTCCCTTTCGACATACAAACTTGAACGCTTAGAAATAGCAATATACACCGGCGTATCATTCCCCCCCTGAAAGCTGGCAAGTTTAAAGCGACCCTTCCAAACCTTGCCATTAAGAGCAAAATGTCGACCGACTTCACCAACAATACAAGCATCCAGCCGATTACGATATAACAGTTCTAAGCAAGCACTATTGTCATTTAAACTCACCTTAGTCATTTTGCTATCATGATCAAAAGGTTCGAAATAACTGGCACCTAACTTAACCCCAACTCTCAAGGCATACAGGTCCTTATAGCGAGCTAAAGGTAGTAATTCCTGCTTTCGCAAGACAAAGAAATGGCGAGAAGAATCTAGATAAGGGGGCTTCAAAAAATAAAGTGATTTCTCACGGTCCTTGGTTTTATGCAGACCAGCACTAATATCAATACTTCCCAACTCTAAGCTTCGCAAACGGCGAGCGAAGGGAAGGTAATGATTCACACTAGTCACACCCGATGCTTTTATAAACATGTCCATAATCGCTTGGCTTAAAATATATTGCTTATTTGAACGGCCAACCTGCCAACTTGACTGAGCAGCATGAGTCTTATTTGCCACCGTTAGCAATAAAACGACCCAGATTACCTTCCGCATGACTGAATGATGTTCCTTTGCATATAAAGAAAGCCAGTGAGTCACTACTATTAGTGACAAGCCCGCACGAAGTCAATCCTGTAATATATAAATTCGCTATATCGAGCTAACAAAATGGATTTTGCTACTCAAATTTCGATAACCTAATCTCGCTAGATTATATTTCAGCCAGCAGTAAACCCCTCCTATCCGGCTAAACACACAAAATCTCCAACCCTTAAACGAGTCCAAATTAGGCAGAATATTTAATAAGCATCAGAAATATCCCTTACCGTAAAAGTATTCCGCTCAAAACATCGGCCAAAACGCCCACCAGCTAGCTTGCTTGTTAACTGGGATGGTATTGCGACTTCGACAGCAAAATATATATAGATAATAGTTGCCTAAAATCACGCAATCGACGACGATCTACAATCAATAATTTGGGAGCAATAAATGTCTACTTCAGAAAACAACCTATCAGACTTTAGCAAGGCCGTGATTAAAGCTGGCGAGCTTTGGGTACTTAGTGCCGACGACGAGTTTGTAGTCGTTGATTCCATTAATTATGAAAATACCGACGTGATGCCATTGTTTTCAACGGCGGCCAAGGCTCAAGCCCTATGCCTTGATGATTGGAGTGAATACCAGGTTGTTTCCATCAATTTAGAAGAGTTTTTTGAACAATGGTTGCCAAACTTAGACGAAGACAAAGTCTTAGTGGCCATCGATCTCGATGAAAATTTAGTTGGCGAAGAAATCGAAGCCTTTCATTTAGCCAAACAGTTAGCAGCAGATGACGCAAAATGACCGCCAAATAAAGGCGCCCCAGAGATGACTAAAACGCCACTTAACAGTGGCGTTTCTTATGCTGTGGCGTAGGCCTTTCAAGCCAACTGGCAATCTAAAATCAATGATTGCCAGAGACGTACACAGCTAACGCTCACTCAGCAGCCCAAGCGACGCTATCTAAAAGCATCCTCTTGAGTTTAATTGGATGCACTTTCGCCGCCCACAAGCCAAGCTAAGCTGATCACGCAACTTTACGAAAAGTCGACAAAATCTGCTATATAGTTATCTAGCTGCTTTTTCTCGTTATATTCATCGATACGTCGGCGAACCCGAACATCACTTTTGGCTTTCTTGTTCTGCTTTGAATACTGAGCCTTATCTTCTAAGTCCCATTCATCTATATCATCAAACTGTGAGTATTTCATGACTCTTCAACCCAATTAAACATCTAATAATATCGGCACCTAACTTTACTAAGCGCCAGCGACTCGCCACGACGAGTACTAAAAATGTGCAATAAAACCGGCCATCGGTCAATACAAATTAAAATTGAAACAAAGCGACAGAAACGCACATAAAGATAACAAAAACAATCAGTTATTGATTTACCAAGAAAATAAGGCCCATCAATTTATCTTAATCGTGACGACAAATAAGCTTTGTTTTACCTACTAAGTGATCGCTGGCATCATCGCGCCAATTTCCAACAAACCGACTGATCTTTAACCCTTCTGGTATACGCTGATGCTACATTCAAATTCCCTCAACTCGCACGCTTCCGGACTGCTTTCCCCCTTAGCTGGCCTCGGTTTATTTGCGATAGCGACTGGCTACCTAATGAGCCTTTTACCGCTGGCTTTAAGTTATTTCGAGCTCGACAAATCATTAAGTCCTTGGCTTGCCAGTGCGTTTTACTCCGGGCTGCTACTCGGCGCGCTAAAAATACAAGTAGTGATTAATACACTGGGGCATCGACGGGCACTTATCCTATTCTTCAGCGGGATTCTGGTAACGGTTTTATTAATGCCACTCCTTTCGTACTCAAGCGTATGGTTAATCCTTAGAGGTATCGCTGGCGCAGCCACCGCAGGCGTATTTGTGGTGATAGAGTCTTGGTTATTGCTGGTCGATGATGACAAACAGCGCGCGAAGCGTCTTGGCTTATATATGGTGACACTCTATGCAGGCAACGCCTTCGATCAACTACTTATTGAACACTTAGGCAGCCAAGGTCATCTCCCTTTTGTTTGTATTATCAGCCTACTCAGCTTGGCGATATTGGCGCCGATATTGAGCCGCAGCACAACACCACAAGTGACTCGACACCAGTCCTTGTCACTCAAAGCCATTGGCCCCGGCAGTAATCGGCTGCCTAGTCTCAGGCTTAATTTTGGGCCCCATCTATGGGCTGATGCCAAGCTTTCTTAACGATAATGATTTATGGCAAAACCAACTCGGTCAACTGATGGCGACGCTGATTTTAGGTGGTATGTTAATCCAGCCTTTAGCTAGTTATCTATCGGCTCGATTCAGCAAGACTCTGCTTCAGGCTTTATTTTGTTTGATGGGGTTTGCAGCCGCCATTGCAATAACCTTGGCTAACTCTTTGCTGAGCCTTGGCCTCAGTCTATTTGCTTTGGGAGCCGCTGCATTTTCGCTTTACCCCGTGGCTATTTGTCAGGCGAGTCTTCAGGCTAAAGCCGAACATATTGTCGCCATTACCGAACTCATGTTACTCAGTTATAGCATTGGTTCGATCATTGGGCCGCTCATCGCTGGACTCGGAGAAACAACTATTGCTCGCTTACCGCTCTATTTAGCCGCAACTTTTGCCAGCACCTGCATCTATATGCTAATCGTGGCCGCTAAAAATACAGCTATCGCGAGGGCCATTTAGCGAGCAGCTGATTAAACTTAGCTTCAAAAACTTAAGCGCTAAGCTAACTCAGGAGGATGGTTGGCAATCCAATGTTCGGCGATTTGCTGACGAGTTGCCACCCAAACCTGCTGATGTCCTTGCACATAATCCAAAAATTTCTTAAGCGCTTGGAAACGGCCAGGTTTACCAATAATTCGACAATGTAAGCCTATCGACATCATTTTTGGGGCGCTATCACCTTCCGCATACAGACAATCGAAACTATCTTTTAAGTATTGGAAAAACTCTTCACCATGACTAAACCCATAAGGTGAAGCAAACCGCATATCGTTGGTGTCTAGCGTATAAGGCACGATAAGATGAGGCTTGGAGCCTTGCTCACAGGGCTGCGATACCCAAAATGGCAAATCATCACCATAATAATCCGAGTCGTAAATGATATCTTGATGCTCGGCTAACAGCGCCCGAGTATTGGGAGAGTCTCGCCCAGTATACCAACCATTGACCGGCTTACCGGTTAATTGTTGCATCAAACTTAAGGCTTGTTGCATTTGCTCGCGCTCTTGCTCAAGGGGCATATGCTGGTAGTGGATCCATTTTAAGCCATGGCAAACAATGTCATGTTCCGCAGCAACAAGCGCCTTGGTCACATCGGGATTGCGCTGTAATGCTGTCGCAATAGCAAAAATAGTTAAGGGTAAATCACGCTGTTTAAATTCATTCAAGACTCGCCATACACCTGCTCTAGAACCATATTCGTACATCGATTCCATACTCATATGCCGAGCATTATAAGCTTCCGCACCAGCTATCTCGGATAAAAATGTTTCCGAATGAGGATCTCCATGCAATACACAGTTCTCGCCCCCCTCTTCAAAATTTAATACAAATTGCACTGCGATTTTTGCGCCTTTAGGCCAATTGGCGTGAGGCGGCTGACCAGCATAACCGCGCATATCCCTTACCGGAAATCCTTGCTGTTGACTCATGTTGATTCCTTTTTAATCCAACCATTATTGAAATAACCTCGGGCATATTCACTCAAGGCTAAGCCATACTTAAGTACTCAAACCCAACGGCCCATCCGAAGCACCATTAGCCAAACTTAAACCTCTGGAGAAAACAAGCGGTCAAAGTCTATTGACTGTTGGGGACGGGGCTCCAAACAAAGACTTTGCCGAATCATCTCCAGATGTTGAGTCATCCACGCCATCGCTTGCGCACTATCCTGCTGTTCCAATAAGCGGAGCAATTCAGAATGATTCCCACAATTGCAGCCAACGCTATGCTTTGATCCATAAACCGCAATAATTAACGAAGAACGATAGACCAGTTGTTGCACAAATTGACTCAAACTACGATTGTGAGTAATTCGGGAAAGTTCAATATGAAAATAAGCCGTTTGCAACACCAATTGGGCAAAATCACCTTTGTGTTTGGCCTGCCCTTCTTTGATGATAATGGCGCTTAAATTCTGTTGATGTAAGCGATTAAAATTAGCCATCACCATCGGTAACAACTGAGGTTCAATGAGACCTCGACTGTCAAAAATCTCTTGCGCTTCAGCAATACTCGGGCGCTTAACTTGCGCCCCTTTATTTGGCTCCAGACTCACCAAATGCTCCACCGCTAACTGCTGTAATACCTTACGGATCGCAGTACGACTCACCTTAAACGAGTCGGCTAACTTATCTTCGGGAAGGCGAGCACCAGGTTCAAGCTTTTGGGCGACAATCGCCGACACAATTTGATTATGTATTTTTTCGTATGGGATCATCGAAGCCACTATTACCAATCGTATACAATCAGACTAATCCAATTTTTTATTGGATAGCAATCACTATTTGCGCTTAATAATAAATTCGATGATGACTGCACTAGTCCAGCTCAAGCTTGCACCAAAACAGCTCGCTAAAATGATAAGCAAGGTTTAATTTTTAGTAATTATTGAATTTAACGACTGCTATAAGTTGGCATACAACTTGTACCTTCAATTGTATACAAAATGGAGGACCATTATGCCTACAGTGACAACTAAGTTTAAAGAAAGCGCCCGGCTCATTAACCCCGACCTAGCCCCTACCCAACAAAAACAATGGGGTTGGTATAGTATCTTTGCGTTTTGGATGTCCGATGTTCACTCAGTTGGCGGCTACGTTTTTGCGGCTAGTCTGTTCGCCTTGGGGCTCGCCAGTTGGCAGGTATTCTGCTGTTTGATTGCCGGGATCATGATTGTGTTATATTTTGCAAACTTAATGGGCAAACCAGGACAAAAGGCTGGCGTACCATTTCCAGTGGTTTGTCGCATGTCTTTTGGGGTGTTGGGAGCCAATATACCTGCCGTAATCCGCGGATTGATTGCAGTGGTTTGGTACGGCATACAAACCTTTCTCGCCTCCAGTGTATTTATCGTTTTAGTATTGTACTTTAAGCCTGAATACCAAGTTTATACCCAGGGGGGGATTTTGGGCTTATCCCCGCTGGGCTGGTTTGGCTTCCTGTTTATGTGGGTGGTTCAAGCTTTAGTCTTCATGTTTGGCATGGGCGCAATTAAAAAGCTCATTGACTGGTCGGGACCCGCCATTTATCTTGCAATGGCATTATTGACCGCCTTTATGGTCTACAAGGCTGGTTGGTCAAACATCGATTTAAATCTAAGCGAGCAACGCCTTAACGGCTGGCAAGCCCTCAACCAGATGCTGGTTGCCACAGCTCTCGTGGCCGGCTATTTCGCAGGACCAAGCTTAAATTTCAGTGATTTTTCCCGTTACTGCAAATCTTACAAAGAGTTGAAAATAGGTAATATTTTAGGTTTACCCCTCAACTTTATTCTGTTCTCATTTTTCAGTGTAATTATCGTGGCAACTTCAATTCCGGTGTTTGGAGAAATGATTACCGATCCAATCGAAACCGTGAGCCGTCTCAATTCAGGACTGGTGATTATCTTAGGCGCTCTCACCTTTATTCTCGCCACTGTTGGCATCAATATTGTGGCTAACTTCGTCGCGCCCGCGTTTGATTTTTCAAATGTAGCCCCCAATAAAATTAGTTTTAAAACGGGGGGATTTTTGGCCGCTTTTGGCTCTGTACTGATCACGCCTTGGAATTTATTCAACAACCCCGAGATGATCCACTATACGGTGGATATCTTAGCGGCCATGATCGGTCCGATCTACGGGATTGTCATCGTTGACTATTTTAAAGTAAAACAGCAACAAATCGACCTAGCGTCTCTCTATACCTTAGATCCTAAAGGTCGCTACTGGTATCAAAGTGGTATCAATCCAAAGGCGCTATATGCCTTGATTCCGGCAACATTCGCCGCCTTAATCTCTTCCTTTATTATTATCGAAATGGCGAACTTCGCACTATTCATTGGTGGTATTTCCGCCTCGGTTATCTATTACGGTCTAATGAAACCAGAATGGCAAAGCAGCAGCCATAAACCACAATATGCATCGCTTGATGAAGTCTAAGCACAAACCAAGCGTTATTCGTCAGTCCCCAGCCAATCCTTGGCTGGGTCTTACATTTTCCTCAAATGAAGAGCGAACACTAAGCCCAAATTTGGGTTCAGCCATAGTGAACCCAGTTCACACAAATAAAAGCTTTAGGCAGCCTATTCAACTGGCTTAGCATAAGTTGTCAATACAGACTACAGTTAAGCACTTACCCTGCTGGCTCGGATGAAACCATGGCTGCTTATTTAATTGGTCAAATAAAAGTTAAAGATCCTCAACGATGGAAGCGCTATGTAGCGGGCGTGGATATCAGCCTAGAACCATTTAAAGCCAAGCTACTCATGCGTGGAGAACAACATCAAGTGCTCGCCGGCAACAACAGTTTCGAGTTCGCTGTGGTGATTAAGTTTGAACAAGTCACAGAGCTAGAGCGCTGGTTTCAATCAGAAGCTTATCAGGCTCTCATCCCCCTACGAGAACAGGCTGCCGATGTCTCAATTATTAGCTATAAAAGCAACGATACCGAACCACAAGCGGAGTAATTTAAGCAAACATATCCGATAGAGATGCAATATCGTCTGACTTTTTCGCTAGATCATTGCTACTCGCCTTTAGCTCTTTTGCATGCTGTTTGGTTTCTTGGCTTAATTGGCTGATTTTTGAAACATTTTCAGAAATATTAGCGCTAACAACAGACTGCTGTTCAGCGGCCACCGAAATTGATGTAGAAATATCACACACTTCGTTCATCATGTTTGAGATATCAGCGACTAACTGTGAGCTTAAGTTAGCCGTATTTAAACACTGCTCTGCTTGCTCTCGGCTCGACTTCATTCGAGCCCCCCAACTTGCCAAACTCAGCTGCATTTTTTCCACCGATGTTTCGATTAACCCCGTCGCTTCGTGAGTTCGCGTTGACAACGCTCTAACCTCATCAGCCACCACCGAAAATCCTCGCCCCATCTCACCCGCCCTTGCCGCTTCAATCGCTGCATTTAAGGCGAGTAGATTCGTTTGATCCGCAATACCCTGAATTTCGCCCATAACCCGAGCAATCTCCTCAGCATCATGTGTAAGCTCATTGGCTAAGTTTTCCGCCTGAGTTACATCCTGTGAAAGAGCTTGTACTTGTTCAGTGGTTTGACTCATATTGGATTGCGTTTGCAGACAATGATTCTGTGTTTCAGTGATTTTGTCATTGGCGGTCACGGTAGAATGACTAATCTCAGCGGCGGTCATCGACATTTGATGAATGGCTGCTGATAACTGTTCCAACTCCTGCGTTTCAACATCCACACTATGACTGGTCGTTAAAGAGATAGAAGCTAACTCTTTAGATAATAACTGCAAACGTTTGGTCGAATCAGCGGTTCTACCCAAAATCGTTTTAATTCTCGCTTCCAATAACCCGATATGAAAACGAGCGATATCGAAGGGTTTCGCGCCTTCATAAATGTAACGGCTAGGACTGTCAAAAGATGCTTTAAGTTCGTTTATCTGATTCGGGAGCTTCACCAAAACATCAAAGTTAATGGCAACTAACAATATCAATAGTAATGCTAAAAAACCAGCGGCAGCCATTCCCCATTCACTTACCGCACCGATGAAAGCAAACAGTAATACCAGCATTGTGGCTCCAATACGCATATTGGAACCTCGCCATACAGACTCAATGGCTTTTCCCTGATTTAACTTGTTATAGATCAGCTGGGCACGCTGTTTCAACTCTGGTTTAGCCGAAACCCGAACGGATTGGTAGCCAACATGACGCCCCCCTTCATAAAGTGGAGTCACATAAGCATCGACCCAATAATAACGACCATCCTTACAACGATTTTTCACCATTCCGCGCCACGCCTGACCTGCCTTCAGCTTAAGCCACAAATCAGCAAAAGCGGCTTTAGGCATATCGGGATGGCGTACAATATTATGATGTTGTCCCATCAGCTCATCTAAGGAATAACCTGCCACTTCACAAAAATCATCATTAGCGTAAGTAATATCCCCTTGTAAATCAGTCGTTGAAACGAGCTGCTGGCTGGTACTAAACAAGACTTCTTCATCAGTAATTTTCATTATTGAATTGCCAATAATCTTCATCGGTGATTTAAATATAAGTCAACTATCAATTATGTTAGGGAATTAAGAGTATATTTGTCATTAATTAGCGACTCCCAACACAGTTTTCTAAATCAGCATCGATTCCTTAACATATGAAGGTCTATGAAATCATCCACGTTTACCACAGCCAGTCACGCAACCCCCTCAGCATGCCTCGCGCCTATTCATTTTTCATAGTCGATGTGTATTCAGACAACTCTTTGATCAATAGGCTTTGATATACTCATTTCGAAATACAGCCATCGGCATAGTTCTTAACGTGGTGAAATAACTTTTACGGCACAGACTCATCTCACGACTATCAGCAGTCACTCAGTGGCTTGCTCATTGATACCGACCCATTACAATAATAATGGCAAACAACAGTCCGAAGGGTTTGGCTAAATCACAATAGAATCGATAACAACAAAACCAACAAAATAAACAGCTTAGTTTGTATCGGGATATATAAAACCTGTGTCAGATAAGCCGATGCTCTAGACTCACTTGTCGAGTAATAATGAACCATGCTGTTTCACATATTGCAGAAACGTTTCTGCAATAGGCGACATCGGACGAGAACGTCGTCGAACTAGATACCATTGAGTGACTATTGGTAAATTTTCAACATTGACAATACTCAAGCCTTCTAAGCCGCCATAACTCAAGGTGTGTTCCGATAATATGGACACCCCAAGTTCCGACATCACCGCATATTTTATAGCTTCATTACTCTCAATCGTCATTCGTACATTCAATTGGCAGTTCTGCTGCCTTAAAAAACCATGAATCGCATGGGCGGTGCCAGAACCGGGTTCGCGCATTAAAAAAGGGTAGCTGACAAATTGCTCCAGAGAGACTTGTGCTTGTTCTGTTAAAGGGTGATGTTCTGGGGCAATCGCCAATAAGCGATTCGGTAGAAAATCGATCAACTCTAAATCGGGATCTTCAGGGGGGTGACTAAATACATAAAAGTCATCTTCGTCAGCAAAACTTCGCGTGATAGTTTCAGCGCGATTTCCCACCTTAAATTTGATGTTGATATTGGGGTATTGCTCTGAAAAATCGCCGACTAAACGGGGGATAAAGTATTGTGCAGTGGTCACCACCGACAACGAAAGCACCCCACTATCTAAGCCTTTAAACTTATCGAGTTTAATCTCAAGATACTTAAACTGTTTAAGGATCTCGCGCGCAGATTCTACAAGCATATTGCCTACTTCAGTAAAATGTAGCCTTTTCCCCGAAGTGTAATAAAGCGACATGCCGATAGTCGTTGCTAATTTATTCAGCTGCATCGACACCGTCGGTTGAGTGAGATGTAAAATTTCCGCAGCACGAGTGATACTGCCTTGCTCATGCACCACAACCAACAACTCTAGTTGGCGTACAGTTCCCACTTGAGAATGCGAACGATAAGGATTGTTCATATAACAACTCATAGACTTTTATCTATGTATATTATAGTTAATATCTAATTTTATCTATTATGATTGAAGTAGATAATCCTTGTTCCTATATCAACAGGGCTTATTCAATGACTAAAACTCAACTCTTGTTTGGCTTAAGTATCGGCTTAATATTAAGCGCCATTGGGATCACAACTTGGCAACAACAACTCACCAGTGCCGCATTACTCATGGTGGGACTAGGCCTTTGTGCCCTCAACTTAATATCTTGGTCAATTGAGCTGATCAAACAAACCAAGCAAAATATTCACCGACAAGCGCCACATGCCCTGACTAGCTCAAACTACAATGGGAATCCCTAAGCATGCAAATCGATGTTGTTGTCGGCTTCTTCGTGTTAGGGGCATTCGCCAAACTGATAAAAAGCGATTTAAAATTACCCTCGGGCTTGTATCAAAGCTGCTTGATTTTTTTACTACTTGCCATTGGCCTTAAAGGCGGTATGGCATTACATTCCAACAGTAGTTTAGAGATCCTGCCACAATCACTCGCGGTGATGATCTTTGGTGCGCTATTACCCTTACTCGCTTTTCCAATATTGTATTTTATTGCAGGTTGGTCACGCTTAGATGCTGCCGCCACAGCGGCTCATTATGGCTCAATTAGTGTTGGCACCTATGCCGTCGCAGTTGCCTATGCTCAATCATTGGGGCTCGCTTATGAAGCCTATTTACCCCTATTTGTGGCGCTACTCGAAGTGCCAGCGATTGTAGTTGGAATTTTACTCGCGCAAAACCAATTCAAGTGGAAAGAAATGCTGCCAGTGCTACGTGAAGCACTATTGAATAAGGGGGTCATACTGCTGTTAGGTGGGCTTGCAATCGGCGCTTGGGCGGGGCCTAGAACGGCATCTATCATGCCATTTTTTGGCGAACTGTTTCATGGGATGCTGGCCTTGTTCCTTCTGGAAATGGGTCGTGTGGCAGCCGAACGGATCCGTGATATTCGTAAACAAAGTGCCTTTCTAATTAGTTTTGGTATCGCGATGCCGGTGATCGGTGGCTTTTTAGGCGCCATGCTTGGTGCTGCGATAGGCCTTTCGGTAGGCGGTACATGTTTGCTAGCGGTGTTAGGTAGCAGTGCCTCTTATATCGCAGTGCCAGCAGCCCTCGCAGTGGCGCTGCCCAATGCGAAGGTGAGTGTCGCCCTTACTGCCTCACTGGCGATTACTTTTCCCTTCAATGTATTGGTAGGGATCCCTGTTTACTTCGCATTAATTCAGCATTGGTTTTAAGCGAAGAATAAAAAGAGATAACCACAACAGAGTCATTTGAAGCGAAAAGTTTTAATCGGCGCAGCGCCTTACAGAGCCTGCGCCTGACTCCGCACCGCGTGATTTATCCCTATCCACATAAACCAAATGGTTCCGCGTCCGATAGCGGGCACCTCTTCCTAAAATGACGACAAGCAACAAACTCTTTAACTCACCACGTATCGGCTCAGTTACGCCAAGCGGTAACAAAAATAAACCCAGCGCTTAGCCAAGCCAACTAGTTGTATTATAATCAATATTACTAAGCCGCTTCATTTTCTCATTAAAAATGAAGCGGTTCCCTCTACTCGTATTTCTCTAAGGTTAGCTTATTGCCAAATATTCAGTTAAAACAAGAAGACAAGATGGTGGTGAAAATTAACCACCAAATGGAAATGCACACCCATCGACGGGTTGATGTGTACCTGTCCCTTCCCAAAGAAATGGGGATTAGTGCCAAAACATTAAAAGAAAGCAATTATTTTACCAGCAACGTCATCAGCAAACACAGTTATTACAGCCCTGGCTTACATTTGCCTTTATTGCAAAGCCGTTTTGCCAGCATGAATAATTTGGCCATCGAAGAGTACCGCGTCAACTTAAATCTGTTTGCTTATCAATATGCAGTTGCACTCGACGTCGATTTAAGGCTGTTGTTAAAAGAGCAAGACATCGAAAATTTCTACAATCTTGCGAATAGTCTGATGGAGCAGAGTAGTTCTCTGCTGAAAAAGTTTCGCCGTAGCACCCCCACCGGAGCAGCCCAACTGGCTCACTTCGAAAATGCCGACAATTACTTATCTTGGCATACCGAGCAAGTATTTATGAAACTCATCGCAACTCGCCCTCGCAATGGTGAATTCTCAGAGCAACTGAAGCTTATCTTAGATTATACGCGAAGCGAGAAAAACTATCGTACCGAGCGAGCCTATAACTCGACAGCAACGATTAAAGACCCCAACCGAATTGCCAATAAGATGCGTTTAATTCGCCGCCTAATTGAGTACGGCGTTGTGTTTAAAGAAAAGACCTATGCCCTTGGCAATACCAGCCGAAAATTTGTCACTGGATTGGCAACAGCCTTAATCATGGTGGTGGTATTAAGTTTAATCATCAAGACTCAGGGAGCCTTAAGTGGTTTAACGGCTTTAATGGTAGTTGTACTTGCCACCATTTATGGTGTGAGGGAGGTCTTTAAAGAAGACTTAAAAAATGCCCTGTGGCGATGGATTAGCAAAGGACGAGCAAAATGGTCTAGAGAACTACACGATAGCGCAAACAATACCTTGATTGCCAAGCAAAAAATTTGGCTCGATTATATTAGAACCAAACATTTACCAGTGCCAGTGGCCGATATACTCGCCCACCGCCATCGCCGTAATCGCCAAGCTGAAGAATTACTCCACTACCGGATAGAAAGCCGGGTGTTTGGCCGTAATTTTAGGGCTGGTTATAGCGCGATTAACGAATCCTTGTACTTCAATTTAAGACCCTTCGCTCGTTATTTGGAAGGAGGGCGAGGCGTGGTTTATCAAGAAGACAAGGGGAAAATATCCAAAGAATCCATCGAACGTCGTTATCAAATTAATCTGATATTGGCCATCGCCGATGGTGATCAAGAACCAATTTACCAACGCTATAAAATCACCTTAAATCGTAGCAAAATCGCTGATATTGAAGCGGCATGAAGGCTTTTCTTGCTCAGCCCGGTCGCGAACTAAATCAAATACCAATCTGACGAATGATATAATCGGCTTATTGCACAGAATAAATCTGCCGATAACGAGGAGTGAAGCGCAATAATTCGTGATTCTAGTCCCACGATTCAGAATGCAACTAGCGGTGATATTTAGGCCAGCAAGAGTAAACAGATAATTAGTGGGATTGATATAAGCCCAGATAGATCGACATTGATCGCAAACAATATCCAAGAGCAACGCTGCGGCTATCCATTCGAGGAAAGCCGCTCAAAATGTTCACAATAGGGCCTGCAAAGCTTACAGTTACCAGCTTAGCCCGCGGTAGTCGCTAAGCACCAACCGCCAAACAAGCACTCACTAATTGCGGAATCGACTGCTGCGCTAGCCCTGCAATATTGATCCGGCCACCACCCACAATGTAAATGCCATACTGTTCACGCAACTGTTCGGTTTGCTCAAAACTAAAACCAGTGAGCGAAAACATTCCTTGATGAGCACTTAAATAATCAAAGCGCTCACTGTTAGATTGTGTTCTAAACTCTTCGGCTAAGGCTTGGCGAAGGCCGCGCATTCGAACACTCATAACATTCAGTTCTTGTTGCCACAAATCTCGCAATTGCTCATCCCCTAAAATTTCGCTCACAATTGCAGCCCCCCAATTTGGTGGCATAGTGTAACTACGTCGAGCCAATTCAAATAATTTACCTCGCGCATTCATCGCTTGCTGTAAACTTTTCCCAACCACAATGGCTGCGCCAGTCCGCTCACGGTAAAGGCCAAAGTTTTTTGAATTAGAACAAGTCATGACTAATTCAGGTAAACTGTCAGCTAACAGTCGAAGCCCTGCGATATCTTCGTCGACCCCTTGACCAAAGCCCTGATAAGCCAAATCGATAAAAGGCAAAAATCCATGATTTAACGCCAACTGATTAATCTGCTGCCAAGCCGCATAAGAAATATCGGCACCAGTAGGATTATGACAGCACCCGTGGAGCAACAATACATCCTTAGGGCCTAGCTTCGCCACCTGTTCTAACATTGCGGCTTCATCAACCTGCTTAGTCTGCGGGTTAAAGTAAGGATAATAGGCGACCTTCAAACCTGCCGCTTCCATGATCGGTTGGTGATTCACATAACTAGGCGTTGATACCCACACCGTCGCATCAGGGCGAATACTGGCGATTAAATCGGCTAACAAACGCAAGCCACCACTGGCGCCCGGCGTTTGCATAGCAATAGAGCGAGCATGCGCAGCCGTATCGCCTAACAAGAGATCTAATATGGCTTGGTTATAACTTTGGTTTCCAGCTAAGCCCAGATAGGCTTGAGTGGTTTGCGCCGCTAACAAACGCTCCGAAGCCAAAGTGACCGCCTGCATCACAGGAGTAATGCCCTGCTCGTTACGGTAAACGCCAATACCTAAGTCGAGTTTATTAGGACGAGGATCCTGCTGGTAGGCAACGCCTAAAGATAAAATAGGATCGTCTTTGGCTTGGTCGATGGCTTCAAACATGGGGCTTCCTTTTAGTAAATGCCTTGAATAACAGCAAAAATGCTTCATCTATATATCAGACATCTGCACAACTGGCTAGAACGAATATACACCTTAGCTAAACTCACCTCATGATATGCTCAAAATAGCCCTTGATAAGACCAGCATCGAAGCCAAAACAAGCTTGGCCTATGCACTAAATCTGCATTCAATTGGTGATTCATATAGACCTGCTAGTTAAAATCATTTTCCTAGTACCGATATGGCTCCTCTGTAACCAGTCAATCATCCAGAGATAGCCATCAAACTCAATCGCCGAAAGTCAGACCGATAATGGTAAAAGCCTCCGCGAATTTGACAGCTCAGTAAGTTTGCAACTAAAGTTGCACACTCTCACTGCAGATCATCGTACTCGCTTGGTGTGTAGTGCTCATCATTTCAATAGATTTAAGGAACGTTCATGGCTAGAGCAAGTGCTCGTCACATTTTGGTTGATAGCGAACAACAGTGTTTAGAACTGAAACAGCAAATCGAGAATGGCGCAGCCTTCACCGAAATTGCAAAGCAACATTCGAGTTGCCCATCAGGCGCCAATGGCGGTGAACTCGGCGAGTTTGGCCAAGGCGACATGGTGCCAGAATTTGATCAGGTGGTATTTAACGAAGCGCTCAACACCGTTCATGGCCCAATCAAAACCCAATTTGGTTATCATCTGCTAGAAATAACCAGCCGCAGTTAAGTTCAAACGGTTCCATAAAGCCTTGGTGATTGCCAAGGCTTTTTTAACCGCCGGAGTTGGTGCAGATTTACAGTGTTTAATGCTGTCTATACCACTCAACCATATATCACAGCTTATATTTAAGACATCGTGAGGCCAGCTTGACCCGCTGTCGTTGTTGCTCTCATTTGGCGTGCAGTTAATGGCTGATAATGAGTGGATAAAATCGTATCCACAAAATACCAATCTGCACTGGCGCTGGTTTGACTAAAAGTCACCGTTAAGAAACCACGATTATTAACATTCATATATTTTAAACCGTCAATTAAAGAAACCAGACCCGCCTCAACATTCGGCACCGCAGCTTCATCAATGGCTAAATACTCTTCTAAGCCGGGAGAGCTCACCGATGAAGTGGCAAACTCGACTCCAACAACCGCTGAACTTGCGTCACTTAAATCGTTAGCCCAAGCATTATGTGTATCCCCGGCTAACACCACTAAATTTTTTGATTGCTGCTTAAAGAGTTGTAATATTGCTTCACGCTCATCAGCGTAGCCATCCCAAGCATCCAAGTTATAGGGAATATTCGGCAACTGTAACTGAGCGAGCACTTCAGTGGTCAATTTGTCAGCGTTAGCGGCTAAGTAAGACAATTCGTCGGCAGTTAAACTAGGATCGCCAGCGTTTGCACGTGCGGCAAGCTGAGCCAAAGCGCCCAATGAGGCATAGCTTTCAACCGACATTAAACCCAGTACGATCGCTGCCGGTAGGTGCATTTTCCCCATTAAGACTTGCTGACCTAATACCTGCCAGCGGGCACCACTAGCCGAGACGCTATCTTGCAACCATTGAAGCTGTTCACTACCAATCATGGTACGTGTTGGATCACTCAGATCACTGGTCAGCGTGGTTTGATCCAAATTCCCGGTCGCAGCATCGAAGTAATCCGCGTAATCGAGTTGCTTGTCTCTTGCTAAGACCCGGGTATCTAACATATGTAAATCGACTAAATCACCAAAGCTAAAGCTTCGGTATATTTCCTGATAATTCCCTTCATTCCACGGCCGGATCGGAAGCCATTCGAAATACGCTTGTAAGGCCCCCAGTTTACGCTCTTCAAAATCACCTTCGCCATCATTGTGATTTTCGGCCCCCTCACGCCAGGTATCATTCGCGACCTCATGATCATCCCAAACGCATATAAAAGGCACTTGTGCATGGAGTTTTTGTAAGCTTAAATCCGTGTGATATTGAGCATAGCGAGTACGGTAATCACTCAGTGTAAATAACTCTCCAATCGGCAATACTTGGCGATCGATTTGCTCTGCATTAGCACTGGCATAGCCGCCTCTCGGATATTCATAAATATAGTCCCCAAGGTGCAATACAGCATCTAAGTCTTGATGCTGCGCGGCCAAATCATAAACATTAAAATACCCCGCAGGATAATTAGAGCAAGACATTACCGCCAGTTTAACCGAGCTTGGAGAACCTTGTACTAGGGTGCGGGTTTTCCCCACTGGCGATTGACGCCCTGCGCTAATAAAACGATAAAAATAGCGACTCCCAGCTTCTAAATCAATCACATCCACCTTGACCGTATAATCGCGAGATGCATTGGTTACCATTTGCCCATTGCTCACCAATTGAGTAAACGCCTCATCGCTGGCCACTTCCCAGGAAACGGTAATATCTCCCGCATACGCGGGCGTAACTCGAGTCCATAGGATCACCGCATCGGCAAGTGGATCACCACTTGCCACACCATGCGTAAACTCAACCGGTATTGCCGATTCTTGACTGCTACCACAGCCCATTAAACCATAAGAAATTACTGCTGCGCCTGCGCCTTTGGCAGACATGATTAAAAAATTACGACGAGAAATTGAAGCTGCCATTACTACTCCATTAGCATTAAATAAAAAGTGGTCAGATGACTTACAGCGCTTAGTGTGGGAGGTGAATATGACAACTTAATTAAGTACTATAAATAAATCTAAGTAATTATTTTTATCATTTAGAGTCCATGAATGAGCGATAATGGCCTACCGGTGCATGTTGCTTCGAAACCAAATCTGTAATCGCAGCGAAAACTCTAAAATAGAGCTTTCTAAGCAACGACTTTGCAACTTTCCCATCCAACATAAAGAGAATAAATTCAGCCACAGCTTTCTTGCTAGAGCGATCCTTGATTGATTTGACACTGATCACGCTGCACAACTAAATAGTGCTCAAGCAAGCGCCGAAATCATCATTAAGGGTCAAGTGCACTTCGATAACAAGCGGCTCGACGTTCGATTTCGCGCGTCCAATATTTGCTTTTTTAAAACCACAAAACGGTCTGCTTACCTTGCTAGGGATCGTGTTTTCTAATCAATTTAAGATCTATCAAGGACTTATTCGATAACGCTAATACTGCTAAGTCAGCCCTGAGGGCTTGGAATAAAAGCAGTGCAATGATCAAACAAATTACTGGTATACTTATGCAATTAGTTTTAGCAACGAGACCAGTACATGTTAGACAATCTTAAAATCCCCGAAAACATAGAGCAGGAACCTGAACTCCCCATTCCTAGCATCGAAGAGCAGAAAAAAGTTGTCGCAGAGTTAAAACGCTTAGAAGAAGCTGGTGAACTCACGCCGGAAATTCTCGAGGCCTACATGACCGGCAAACGTAAGCCTGAGTAATCTTCTTCGCTTCATAGGGATAAACAAATGCCATCGAATCGTTTATCCCTAAGCGTCAATCATTAAACAATGTATTCAGCCTGAATATTTATCTTCCACATCCCTCCTTCATCGAGTCTCTGTATCGATAATTCCACCAAGTAAACTCAGGCTAAATTCAACATTCGGTTCATATCATTCAACATGTCGCGACTCATGATTACCGTTGAGCATGATCAAACAACTATTCCCAGTGAACATCAATCTATCCGCCGCAAAAATAGCTGACGTTTTACATTTCTTTACATAGCTTGACGTTTTACAAGATTGTATTCAGTAAACTTAAAGTGACGATATGTATTTGGGAACCACCATGAAAAAGCTTTATTATGCTGCCGCGCTATTGTTAATCGTTTTGTCAGCATTTTGGTTGCAAGCCGAGCCTCAGCTCTGGTCCTATGACAACTTCTTTCAATATCGCTCGGCGCTGGTGCAATATAGTGGCATGCTCGCACTGGCGTTAATGACCCTAACGATGATCCTGGCTTTGAGATTAGCCTTTGTAGAAAGGCTCACTCAGGGTTTAGATAAATCGTATCGCCTGCATAAATGGTTGGGCATAGCGGCCTTGGTGACCGGGATCTGCCACTGGCTATTGTCGATTATTCCACGATACTTAGTGAGCTGGGAAATTCTCAGTCGGCCAAGTCGCTCACATGGTCCACGCAACCCCGATTCCTTCTATGCAGTCATTCAACCGCTACGCCATAGCGCCGAAGATATTGGTGAATGGGCTTTCTATGCCTTCGTTATTCTGGCGACCATCGCCTTAATTAGCGCGATCCGTTACAGCAAATTCAAAATATCCCATCGCTTCATGTCGCTCTGTTATTTGGCGATTGCGATGCATTCGCTCATATTAATTAAACACAGTTATTGGCCTTACCCAATCACCTATATTTGTATCGGTCTTGCTGTCTTAGGCTCTTTGGCCGCGCTTTGGAGTTTATTGGGCTTGATCGGTAAGTCCCGTCAACATCAGGCTAGGATTAGCGATCTCAAGTTCAGCCCCGATAATCAGGTATTGGAATTACAACTAGCAGCCCCCACTTGGCAAGGCCACCAAAGTGGACAGTTTGCTTTTTTAGGCTTTGCTGGCGAGCCCCCTCACCCCTTTACCATTGCCTCTACCAACAATAAAAGTGGGCAACTACGGTTCTTAATCAAAGAACTCGGAGACTTCACTTCCACCTTGAAAGACCGTATAAAAGTGGGAGATAAGCTTCGAGTAGAAGGTCCCTATGGCTACCTCGCCTTTAAAGATCCGGCCCCCCAACTTTGGATCGCCGGCGGCATTGGCATCGCCGTATTTGAGGCCATCTTAGAGGAACGTCAGTCCTGTAAAGATAGTCCTGATGCGATACTTTATTATTGTACCAGCGCCCCCAATCAGGCCTTGATTGAGAACTTAATTGAACAAGCGCAACGCGCTCGGGTCGACCTGCGGATCATCAACCGCTGTAAACAGCAAGCAACATTGCCTGCTCGGCTCAGTGTCGCCCAACTTCAGGCAGAGGTGGGGGATCTATTCGCTCGTAAAACCTGGTTCTGCGGCCCCAGTGCTTTTTCCGGCGATCTGCGACGTGACTTCGCCGCCATCCACTATCCACTCAAACACTTCCACGAAGAACTTTTTGAAATGCGCTAAACCACGTCGCTCCCCACGCCGATGCCAAAGGGACCCGCCAGGGTCCCTTATGTCAACGCGCCAGATCTCTGGTCTGCAACGGCTTTACCCAAGTACCGAGGGCCAACGCTTCGAGCCAACCCTCACATCGTGAGCCCAGCCTGCCACAACATTCAAGCCTCTGGCGAGCCAGCTGACGGCTGCTCAAGCGACTTAGAGAATATGAGCGATCACCGCCTGATTGCGGTACTCAAGCCGAAGCTCAATGTCTCCGGCATCCACTCGAGTAAACTCACCATAGCGCTGACCGGCCTCAATGAGAGGAATTGCATCACCGGCGTTTAAGTCCAGCGCGCTTAGATCCAAGTGGAGTTCTCCCCCCTCAATAAACAACTGCTTCGCAACATTGACCGGCGTAAAATCAGCCCCTGGCACCAGCTTTAAAATCCCGCCTTCCTGAGTAAAGTGACCAGCAATATTTAAAGGCTCGCTCAGAGCCACGCTTAGACCGCCATCTAACAAATAAACATCACCGGAACCTAGCGCATGAGCACTCTCGGCAACAATCCTACCCTGCTCAATTAAGCTGCCGCCGCGGTAAGAATTATTTCCGGCAAGATGCAAGCTGCCCGAGCCCTGCTTGGTGAGTTTGCCGGCCCCGCTGATATCGTTATACCACCAATCCCGAGCGTGAAAACCGCCCTTACGCGCATCCATATTAACCGTTACATCGCCGATAAATGCCCCATAACCATCGGCAGCGGTGACTAAGTCAAGCCGGCCCCAACCTTTGCTGTCATCTAAAATAGGGTAACCGGAATCGAGCGCCGTGGTATATAACACCGCACGACGTTGCATATCACTCAGATAGGGCTGGCGAGTCTCTAACAAACGTTCCGCACCTTCCGGGATCTCTGGCGCTTGACCCGCAAGTTGAAGGTTTTGGCTAAACCCGTAGCTTAAACGTTCACGATAAACCCGTTTATTCGCCTGACGATCTGCATAGCGATTATTATTCCCAACCTCGACAATAATGTTATCGCCATCAATAAAACCTAACTCATGTTCGACCCAGCGATGTGCGTAATCATACAGCTCTAGTCCTTCAGCTTGCGCTTGCCCAGCAAAATACGCTTGCGCTTGCTGATAGGCAGCTTGTGCATTCTGATAGATGTGGTCCTGACCTAAGGCATAGGCCGCAATCGTTTGAAAATGTATCCGCGCGCCCATAACATCTAAGGGAGAATGCATTCCGGTAATGATTCGGTTCTCACCCAATTGTGAGCCACGAGTCAACAGCTCTGCATAACGCTGCGGGAAGGCGTAGGCGTAGGCCATGGCTGCCAAATAACCCGCATTGGTATGGCCACTGGGGTAACCACCGTCCTTACGACGATTTTCCCCTTCATCAGTTAAGGGATCATTTCCATGATGCCGAGCGGCGCAGCGCAGACCCGGCAATACCTTCACCGGACTCTGATACCGGTCGTAAATTCTTTGCTCGGTGCTGCCATCCTGTTGTTCACAGTGATGAAGATAGGTCCCCAGATAGTCAACTTCTCCAGATGCCGTCATCCGCCAGGGCCGAGGACTAGAGAAAATATATTTAGAACCATTCGCCGAAGCTGGCGAATTTTGGCGAAAATCGTTCACCAACTGCACCACTGCGCCGAGGTCGGCGTGAATATCACCTGAGTAATCGCCACCATCATTATGAACCGCAAAGAAGTTCTCATTTTCAAGCACATCGCTCACCCGTGGAACATCCAGATCGACATAGGCACCACTCCCCGCAAGGTAGGCATGAGTCAGGGGACCAAAACCATCGATGACGCTGTAGTTTTTACTACGCCGATCATCGGAATAACTCTCGATGGCTTGTTCCGGGGTTCGCTGCTCGGTCACTTGCAACACGTAGCTCATATTATGTCGCCAGGCATCGGCATCGATGATCTTTTGCTCCTTGAAGCTTTCCGGCCCATCACCATTTGCATCGTTTTGCCAGCCCGCTAAGCCCAGCTGCCAGATACGATTAAATCCATTTAAGATGGTGGCTACAGGGTTGTGCTCAATCATAAACCGTTCGGGATCTTGAGCATTATGCTCGGCATGCTCGACGACTGGCAAAGGATAAACGCGAGACGGAATCGCCACATCGAGTTCATGGCCCACTCCTTCAGGCTTATTTGGCTTCGTCGGCGAAGGGGATGAAGAGCTAGAAAAATTACAGCCCAGCAGACTAAGCATCAGCAGTGAAGCCAGGCTCAATTGTATTTTATGGTTTGCAAATGTTGTCATATTTTTTGTCAGCAATAAGTAAGTGATAAATTTGAAGAGCCAAGACCTTATATGCCGAATATGACTCGACCATTGCAAAAAAGTAAAAACCAATCCAGCAAAGGTAAAATCCATAAAAAATAATATAAATAATTGATATAAATAGAAATATTTTATTTTTTGGTGGCTTATTAATGCCTAAAACGCAACGAAACCTGAATAATCAGGCCCGACCAAGCGGTGCCTTTACAACACCCGGATAAATAACTGAGCCAAGCGCTCTGTCGCCCTTTCGACCAGCCAAGTGAAATGCTGCTGAAAGTGATTCAGCAATCAATTATCACACTGTGTTGCTTGCTGAACCTTGCTGAAATCACGTTCACTCATTCTCTTATTGAATAAATCATCGGTAAGCGTATGGTCTTGCTGAATCGATTCAGTTATGTGTACTTAGATAATTAATGAAGGAATATTCAATGAACATTAAATACTCGTTAGCTGCTGTTGCTCTAGGTTTATGCTCTACAAATGCTTACTCAGCCGAATTCCTACTCACCGACTCCAGCTCGTCTTTAGATGTAGGGGACTGGAAAGTAAGCAGTGCCTCTCTTGGCTATCAAAGTGATACCCCATTCTCGATTGAAAAACGCAGCCTAAAGGGTGGCAAACAAACCGGTGTCGATGTATTGGTCATCAATAATGGAGAAATGTCGATTACCCTTGTGCCGACTCGCGGCATGGGGATCTACAATGTACAAATGGATGGTAAACGCATTCTAGGTTGGACTTCACCAGTCAAAGAAATTGTAAACCCCGCCTTCATTGACTTAGAGAGTCGCGGCGGTTTGGGTTGGTTAGATGGTTTTAATGAAATGTTAGTCCGCTGCGGCTATGAATGGACGGGCCATCCCGGCGTTGACGATAATGGTCAATTGCTCAGCCTGCATGGCCGCTTACAGAACACCCCTGCTTCCACAGTAAAAGTGATTATTGACGATACCCCCCCTCACAAAATTACCATTCAGGGTGAAGTGAGCGAACGGACCTTTAAAAAAGCAGAGCTGGTCACCATGACTGAGTTTCAGGTGACGCCAGGTGCAAACAGCTTCTCCTTGCACGACAGTCTCACCAATAAAGCCGATTATGATGATGAATACCAAATCATTTATCACTCCAACTTTGGTCGTCCTATTTTGGAAAAAGGCGCCAAAGTCACTGCTGCCGCCAAGGAAATATCGCCATTTAATAGTTATGCCAAAGCTGGACTCAAAGATTGGCAAACTTATTTAGGCCCCACCAAAGACTATGACGAAATGGTCTTCAATTTGAAACCCATCGGCGATAAACAAGGCAACAGCTTGGTGGTGCTGCACAATAAACAGGGTAATCAGGGAGTTGCGGTTGGCTATAACGTAAAACAATTGCCCGTATTAACACTGTGGAAAAATACCGATACCGACCAACAGGGTTACGTCACTGGTATTGAGCCCGGCACTAGTTATGCCTATAACACCAAATTTCAACGTCCGCTTGGTTTAGTTCCCACCATCAAAGCAGGAGAAACTAAACACTTTGATGTGAGCTATACGGTTTTACGGAATAAACAAGAAGTGAAGTCTTCTTTAGCTCAAATTAAAAATATTCAAAAAGGCACAGAGCTGAAGCAAAGCATGGACTTAATCGTCGACTTGGATAAAGTTCAATAAGCGACGCTTATCATTCATAGCACATAGCAGCCTCTCAACGAAAATAATAAGATAGGCTTTACAAGCCCTGAACAACATTCATGTTGCTCAGGGCTTCACTCAAAAACACACAAGCTAATGTATACGAGACACGTCAAAACGTCCCACTAATAGCTCTAAACGCTGAATCGCATTCTCCATTAAGGTGGTACGACGCGACATTTGTTGGGCCGAGGTTTGCAGACGAACGGTAATATCCTGCGCACCACAGGCAGTTTGCTTATGTTTCTCACTATTCGCTGATAAATCGTTGATAATATCGAACAGAGACGATACGGATTTTTGCAGTTGCTCGTTGCGGTTAGAAGATTCATTATTCACGCTGCTACTGTCAACGTTCTCGATGCCTTGCTGCATAAATTTAACCGCAGTTTCAGACTCTCGGTGTAGTTTATTCATTAACTCGCCAATATGATTGGCCGCCTGAGAAGTTTTATCTGCTAGATTTCTCACTTCATCAGCCACCACCGAAAATCCGCGCCCATGCTCGCCAGCTCTCGCCGCTTCAATCGCCGCATTTAAGGCCAGCAAGTTAGTTTGGTCGGTAATCTCGGTAATCAACTTAACAATACCACCGATCTCTTGCATTTCTTTATTAATATCGTTGACACTTTTAGCTGAAGACTCAACAATTTCACGAATGGTGTTCGCTCCTTCTAACGCTTTAAAATACTCTTGCTGAGCACTATCAACCACCTGTTGCATCACCGCCTGCATGGTATGCGCAGAGTCACTGGCAAGCGCAATTTCATCTTGCTGGCTAGTTGCCAAGTTCAACATTGAGTCGATAGACTCAGCAGTTTCCACTGTGGCACCATCCATTTTTTGACAACGCCGTAACATCGAAGCCGAGACCTGTTGCACTTCATTGGAGGCCTGAACCAGTCGGCCCATTAATTCTTCCAGATTATCGATGAAACTATTCACCCAACGCCCCATATCACCAGTCTCATCGGCCTTAAACTGACTGGCATCCAAACGCTGATTTAGGTTGCCATCCCCTTCGGCGATGGTTTGAATCACTCGCGTCATCCCCTTCAGGCCCTGAGTCACCGGAGATGCGCAAAAATGCTTAAAAGCCAAGGCGCTAAATAAGGCCATTGAAAGGCTCAGTCCCCACTGGCCCACTAGGCCCATCTCCAGCCAGTGATTCGCCAACAAAGGAGCAAATAACACCATCAACATACACAGTACATATTGTCGGGTTAAGCTATAGGTCAGCGAGCGATGACGATACACCTCCTCCAGATCGGCCTCACACATCATTCCCCATCTATCAGCAGAGCCCTGCATCTGAAAGGTGACCCCTTTGCCAATAACCGGGATATGCCGATAGTCTGAATAACCAGGATAGTCGACGTAAAGGTTGCTGCCATTGGCGATGGTTTCCCTGACCCCGGGATGTAACTGTCCGGTGGCAGGATCGGTAAAACGGATCTCAAACTCGGTATGTTGCTGAACTTTTACCGTTCCCCACTCAGTTTTCACCCCTGACTTTAAATTTTCGCCATGGGAAAAGGTATTATCTTCAAAACGAGAGCGGGACAGAGCGGTTCCGGGCAAAATACTCGAATCAAAGTTCGACTCCACCATAAAGATATAATTATCGCCAGATTCGCTATAAATATGACCCGCTTCGCGTTGGATCAAATCGCCTAGCACATCATTCGGCACCCGACCACATAAGCAGCCACTCACCTGCTTATCTGAATCAAACAGAGGTAGGTAAAACATCAAAGTCACGGCGTCATGAAAAGACGAGCTGGAAGCCCCTAAGCTTAAGGTCCGCGGATCCACATAAGGGCCATGTAAAAACTTGTCCTGCAAACCTTGTTGTAAGGCTTTACTATCGCATTGGGTTTCGGCCAGTATCGCAGCCGATGAATGACTTACCTTCCCCTTATGATCGACTAAAAATAGCTCGGAGAAATCTGCACCACGAGAAATTAAATGCTGCAGGGTATCAACTTTATCTTGCGTCTTCTTGGTCTGTAAATAAAGCGCAGCATTTTCTAAGAAAGCCCACTGACTATTCACCCAGGCTTGCAATATTTGCACTCTGGTTTGCGCAATACTTTCAAAAGTTTCCGCCAACAACTCGCTTCTCCCTCGATTTAGCCAAGTTGCCTTCTTCATAGCCAATTTACCGGTACTTCCCATCCAGGGGAGCCAACGCCGCTCTGCATTAGTCAAATTCATCCGTCTATCTCGCATAATTATTTTTATTGAGTCACGCCAATGCAATCAATAAGCCAGCCAAGCAAAATAAGCACCAAGCCAGTGCGGTAAATAATAAATCATACAATTTTAAAAAACCAAGCACGAAAAATGGAACCAATTTAGTGCGCGCGCACCAAAAGCAAGCCCATATATAGTGCCTTTCGGTTGGGTGCGTAGACGAGCGCACAAAAACAGAAATATTTTTTTATAAAATAAACAACAACATAAAATTAAATCAGCGTCTTTTCAGCACAATAATAAATAACAAAAAAATGAAGGGGGAGGGCTAGTAATAAACATAGTAAAATTTAAAAATCTCACTATTGTCTGCTACTTTTTTATGATTAAATTACTTAATAAAACCGTGATACTTCTCCAAAGCAGCACAAGCAACTGAACAAAAATGAATATTTATTTAAATTTTACGCAAACATCAAAATTGAATATTAACTTCAGTATTCAGCGTTGTGACAAGTAAGTTCAAACGTCAAAGTCCTACAGGACCCTAAAGCTGATTGCGCTTCAGCGAGGTTTTACATCCAATCAACAGCCGAACCATTGAAGATGGCGCACAATAATTTGAACACCAACACTGTCGAACAAATGCAGCGACAAATTTTATCTGAAACGAAAATATCTGACCAAAACTCAGTAAACCTAGCCCATGCTCCCTCATCGAGACAACTGAACAAAAACAAACTCAGCTAAGCATCAGATTAGTTTGTGATCCCAATAACAAATTAATAACCGCAAAATTAATATGGCCAACTATAGTTAATTCTGACATTTATGTTATTTAGGGATGAAATTGCATACTTGTGCTGCAACCATTTAGCTAAATACTTAATGAGATTTTCAAGGCTTAATAGGCGACAGAAATGGAAAACCCTCAAGCTGATAACGATCCAAATGTCCGTCCACTCACCTTTGCGGATCCTTTAACCGACGAGCTGTTAAAATACTCACTCAGAACGCAACTTGAGTCTCTTTTCAAGACTGAAATGACGATTCAGCAGCGACAACATCAACTTCAACAAAGCTTTGTTGAGGCAATAACCTTAGTACTCGCAGACAAATCAGCAAAACATCAGCAGTTAGTTGCAGCCTTTGAGCAAATGTATGAGTCGGCGACGCAATCAATGGCTTTAGCTGAATTAAGTCAAGAATTACTGACCCGTCAGTACGTATCGAGCAGCGGACTTATTATGTCGCCTCTCAATTGTCGCCACACCATTAAAGATGTTTATCGTATTCAAGGTTATGTGCGTGGTATCGATCTCGCAATTAAACAACAGCTACGTCAAAAATCAGTAGTAAATGTTCTCTACCCTGCCTGCGGCCCATTCGCCCCGCTATTACTCCCCTTACTTAAATATTATCAGCAACACGGTCAGATCAAAGCGGGCCAACTTAAAGTTACTCTGCTCGATATACAAGCTGGTGCGATCCTCTCGCTTCGCCAGTTAGTGAGTGATCTGGAGATTACTGACTATATCTGCGACATCGTCGAGCAAGACGCCACCGAATATATTCCCGAACAAAGCATCGATTTATTGATCTTGGAAGCAATGCAACATGGTTTCACTCGAGAAGGACAGCTGAGTATTGCCAAACACCTGGTGCACTACCTAGACCTAGAAGGTAGCCTGATCCCGCAACAAGTGTCGGTACGCGGCATCATGGTGATTGGAGAGACCGAGTTTAGCCATCAATGGCAAAGTGCAGCATTTACTCACTCACTCAATGTAGACCCAACGGCACAAGCCGACCGTATTGAACTTGGTGAGATTTTCAAGGTCAACAAATCCAGCTTATTAAAGGCACAGCCAATTGCTCTAGATGGCGGGATAAAGGTTCTCACAGCCAACCAATTGACCATTCCAAAAGGCATTGAAGATATGCCTCAGCGGATATTGGCCATTTATGCGCATATTCATACCTACGGCCAAGAAACGGTTCAGCAGTATGACTCAGGTATCACTCATCCTCGACCGGATATGAGCTTTTACATCGATGCCCAGCCAAATCAAATTGATCACCCTTATTTTGTCGCAAACAGTGGCGATACAGTGCAGTTTTTTTATCAACTCACAGGATTACCTGGTTTTATAGCAAGCAAGTTATAGGGAATGATGATGAAACAACAATATGCAATTTTTACTGGTAGCTGTTTTGCATTTCCCACGATTCAGCGATTGCAGCAGCTGGATATGTTGGCTTGTGTCGTCCTGGTGAATAGCCCAGCGAATCCAGATCTGACCCAGTTACAAACGCTTCTCGCGCAACATCAGATAAAAGCGTTGCAATATTCCCTCCAAAGTGAAATTCAATTATTGGCAGAGCTTGATGCATTGCAAGTCAGCGCTGGTCTTGTGTACTGGTTCAGGCATAAGATCAGCCCTCAAGTCATCCAATTTTTCAACGGTTGGCTATTCAATATTCACCCAGGAAAGTTGCCCGATTACCGAGGACCAATGCCGCTGTATTGGCAGTTGCGTCATGGAGAGAAGCAACTTTGTTTAACCCTACATCGAGTCGCAGCCGAATTTGACAGTGGGGATATTGGCATGGAACAGCTCGTGCCAATCCACCCCTTCGATAGCTTGCAATGTTTATATCAAAAGGCCGCACAATATGCACCGCAGCTCATTGAACGCTTATTGGACGCTATCCAATCTGATGATATCTGTTGGCAAGCTCAAGCGCAGAAAGATGTTACTGGCGCGCCGAAGATCAGCGAACAAGACCTAGTAGTAGATTGGCATCGTCACTCCAGTGAAGACATTGTCAATATGGCTCGGGCAGGAAATAGCGATTGCGGGGGCGTAATACTGCCTTTTCCCCAAGGTTACTTTCATCTATATCAAGCAAGCAAGGTCAACTGTGAACTATCAGGGATAACTGTTGGAACGGTTTTAGAGGTGAGCATTCAAGCGGGAATGCTCATAAAAACCAAAGATAGCGCGCTAAGGCTAGACATCATTTCCTGCCCACAGGGCTTTTTTGATGGCTACCGTTTTGCTTTGTTATTTGGTTTAGACGCTGGCACCTGCATCGACATGGCGCTTCATCGAAAAAATAATGTTTAGAGATGGAGAGCACTGACTAAAGCGTTCCCTCTGACAATAAGTGAATAGAGAGATAAACAGCAAATTTAGACAGATACGATAATAGCCTTAGCGATATATTTATCATATCTCGACTGAAACCCTAACCTAGAAGCGAGAGAGCGATGAAGATCAAAGTTAATGTTACCAATCACTACCTCTATCAATTGGCCATTTTACCTTACAACCATGGGCTGCTCCCTGATTCAATACAGCTTTCAGAGACAGAGCGTATCGCCAAATCAAAAGGAACGGGGTCATTTCAGGTGCTCAGTGGAGAAGCCACCATTGTTTTCGTGCCGGGGATGGGCGAGTTACTCATCCATTTTTTAGGTCAGCAAAAAATTGAAAACTGCCATGACAAATTTACCGAGACCTTTAGTGATTTTGATCACTATCAACAGATGGTATTGCTCCGTTATAAAACAACAGAATTATATTGGCGATTTCCAAGTGCAGAAAGCGATGCCGAGCTGGATATCAGTGTCAATGAATTAGGCACTCTGTGCCTGGATAAAGTCCATCATGGCGAAGCCAGAAAAATATCGCTACCTGAATTTTTTATTCCGCCGGTGTTTCTGGTCGACTTACCAGAAAAATGTGAACCGATTTAAAGCCTATGAACATTCACCCTATGCTTTCCAACAACGGCAACACATGTATCGTTATCGGCAAAAATACGCCTTTTAACATGCATGAAGCTGAGCAAAGTAAACCACGTTTAATCAATATGATGAGGATTAATTATGTCTGCTGAACCCTATCTAGGCACCATGACACCATTTGCTGGCACCTTCACGATCGAAAAATTTGCGATATGTCTTGGACAACTGGTCGCTATTTCGCAAAACCCGTCACTTTTCTCAATACTCGGAGCGACGTACGGCGGGGATGCTCGAACCACCTTTGGGATCCCCGATATGCGTGGCCGCTCCCCTGTCGGTGTTGGCACAAGGCCTGGCGGGAAAACCTATTATCAAGGACACATGATGGGTAACGAGTACGCTGTTCTTGCGCTATCACAAATGCCGGAACATACGCACGCAGCAACATTCGCGCCGAGCGGGAATATATCAGTCTCAAGTAGTTTGCAGGCTGCCACTGACACTGCAACAACGACCACCCCAGCATCGAACACCCACCTCGCTGCTGGAGCCTCAAGTATGTACGTTGCACCCGGCTTTCAACCCCCCACCCTAACCGAGATAGAAGGCTTGACGGTAGAGTTGCAAGGAAGCACTGGTGGCAACGTGACTGTAGACAACACTGGAGGTGGTAATGCCATTGATATTACTAATCCGGTGCAGGTGGTGAACTGGCAAATATCGTTGGATGGACTGTACCCACCCAGAGCTTAGCTCGTCCCTGAAATCTAAATGGCGCAGTGAACAACAACTTCGCCATTGATTTGCAAACAGCGAAAGGTATCGCATCGAAGTGAGTTAAGGCAATTAAGATAATTGTATTTGATAGGGAAGACTCGAATGAAAAGGAATAAAAAGATGATTGATCTCACCTCCGCGTTCGCTGGATTACTTATCACTGTCTCGGTCAGCGCTTTTGGTGCAGATAGCTGGGAAACATCCTCATCATCGGACAGGGAACCGTCTATTACCACGCGGTCAATTGAAGAGGCCAAGCATCACTTAAGCCCTCTGGTTGGCGAAGATCAACACATTTTCCAGTCGGTTCCATTTGACCGGCTCGTGATCATCGATGCAGACGTCCCACACAGTGCTGTATTACAGAGAGCTTTTGGCATGGATATGGATAACCAGATTATTCAGCTCTCTGCACTAGATACCTTAGCCACGCTTAGCGAAAAACTGGCAAGTTTTGTAGATCTAGACGCGATTCATCTCATCTCACATGGTGCACCCGGACAACTATTCTTGCTGGGTGAAACTCTCTCCTCAAACACCCTTCGGTCCTCTAATCAATTACTCGCAGCATTGAAACACGCACTCAAACCAAGCGGTGACCTGCTTATTTATGGCTGCCAAGTTGGTCAAGGTGCGCAAGGTGCCGAGTTTGTTAGCGCATTAGCCCAACTGACTCAAACCGATGTCGCTGCATCTATTGATAATACCGGGGGTGTTCAGCAAGGGGGAAACTGGATTCTTGAGCGTCAGTTCGGCAAGATAAATACGGCGCACCTCTTTAATTCAAACGCTCTATTATTGGCAGATTATCCAACCGTGCTTGGCCAACAAGTCGTGAAATATGGAAACATCAGTTCTGCGATTGTTGATGATGTGACAATGACCGTGAATATTTCTCCCACCGTCGATTTAACCATCGACTGGGGAACGGGAACCCAAGGCAGTAATGTATACACAAATAGTCGGGTACAGCAGTTAACAGCGCTTGGCGGAGCGGTTGGTCCCGTTGATGTGGATGACACTTTTTATAATAATCGAAGCGGAGGATTGCAACTCACCGCTACAGGCAACTTCTCGCTGGATGCGTTTGAACTATTTCGAAGAGGTGCAGCGAATGGGAATACCGAAGACTTTACGCTGATTGGTTTTGATAATGGCTCACAAGTTGTTTCAGATACCCTAACTTGGGTGATTACTGGCTCCTTTGCTGCCGAAACCTTTACCCGAGGTTCAGGCACTTGGGCAGCCAATCCCGCATGGCAATCGGTAGATAAAGTGGTGATAGTCTGGCCAACTGAGGTTGCCGGGAATACGACCGGGATCCAAGGAACGGCTGGCTATCAAGAAATAGCTATATCCAGCGTGACGATTTCGGATTTTGTCGCTGCGACTAACACGGCCCCAGCCCTTGATTTAAATGGTGTTGGCGCGGGTAACGATCACACGATCTCGTTTAGCACCAGTACTGTATCCATTGCCCCCGATGCGACGGTCACCGATGGTGATGGCGATACCATGAGTACTATCACCGTCACGATGGCAAGTCGCCCGGACGGAAGTGCAGAAGGCTTGAACGTGACGGCCGCAGCAAAGAATGCACTAGGTGGTATCAGTGGACAAAGTGACAGTGTGCTGCAAAATACCATTAGCATAACAGGCGCATCAGCGACCACGGCACAAGTGGCTACTTTTTTGCAAAGTATCACTTATAACAATACGGCGGGTTCTCCGGATCTGAGCGCCAGAAGCGCGACGGTGGTGATCAACGATGGGACTGATGATAGCCTCACTCGGACCGTGACGATTAATGTGACAGGAGATATCACTCCGCCCAGTGGCCACAGTGTCGCCTTGAATCAAACAAGCTATAACGCGACTCAAGCCAGCAGCCTATCCTTCCAGTTTGCTAGTGGTGAAATTGGAGCAAACTACAGTTATAGCCTGACATCAACTGGGGGCGGGAGCGCAATTACGGGGACAGGCACACTTGCCACGGCCGTAGATACGGTTAGTTCTTTGAATGTCACAGGGCTGAATAATGGGACATTAACCCTGAGTGTGGTTGTGACCGATGCGGCAGGCAATGCGGCGACAGCGGTCACCGATACGGCCACGCTCGATAAAATATCCCCCACTGTGGTGACAACCACATCAGATAACGCGCTAAAAATGGGAGAGACGCCAACCCTAACCTTCACCCTGAGTGAAGCAAGTAGTAATTTTTCTTCTGGGGATGTCGTCGTTACGGGAGGAGCACTGTCAAACTTTAGTGGCAGTGGCTCACTGTATACGGCTACATTTACACCGACCACAAACAGTACCACGGCGGCAACAATTAATGTGGCCGCAGATACCTTTACCGATCTAGCGGGCAACAACAATACGGTTGCAGCTCAACTGAATATGACGGTAGATACCCTGCGTCCCAGCGTGACCCTGTCGAGTAACAAAACCCAGTTAAAAGTCACTGAAACCGCCACCATTACCGCAACATTAAGCGAAGCGAGCAGCGACTTTGCGGTCAGTGATATCGCAATCATCGGCGGTACCTTAAGTGGATTTACCGGCTCAGGCACCAGCTATACGGCCACCTTTACGCCAACCACAAACAGTACCACGGCGGCAACCATTAATGTGGCCGCAGATACCTTTACCGATCTAGCGGGCAACAACAATACCAGTGCAACCCAACTGAATATGACGGTGGATACCCAGCGTCCCAGCGTGACCCTGTCGAGTAATAAAACCCAATTAAAACTCGCTGAAACCGCCACCATTACCGCAACTTTAAGCGAAGCGAGCAGTGACTTTACGGTCAGTGATATCTCTATTACGGGCGGAACCTTAAGTGGATTTACTGGCTCAGGCACCAGCTATACGGCCACCTTTACGCCAACCGCAAACAGTACCACGGCGGCAACAATTAATGTGGCCGCAGATACCTTTACCGATCTAGCGGGCAACAACAATACGGTTGCAGCTCAACTGAATATGACGGTAGATACCCTGCGTCCCAGCGTGACCCTGTCGAGTAACAAAACCCAGTTAAAAGTCGCTGAAACCGCCACCATTACCGCAACTTTAAGCGAAGCCAGTGGTGACTTTACTGTAGGGGATGTCGTCGTAGCAGGTGGCAGCCTGTCAAGCTTTAGTGGCAGTGGCTCACTATATACGGCCACCTTTACGCCAACCACAAACAGTACCTCGGCGGCAACCATTAATGTGGCCGCAGATACCTTTACCGATGCTGCGGGCAACAACAATACGGTTGCCACTCAACTGAATATCGCAGTGGATACCCTGCGTCCCAGCGTGACGCTTTCTAGTAATAAAACCCAGTTAAAAGTCGCTGAAACCGCCACCATTACCGCAACGTTAAGCGAAGCGAGCAGCGACTTTACGGTCAGTGATATCTCTATTACGGGCGGCACCTTAAGTGGATTTACCGGCTCAGGCACCAGCTATACGGCCACCTTTACGCCAACCACAAGCAGCACCACGGCGGCAACCATTAATGTGGCCGCAGATACCTTTACCGATCTAGCGGGCAACAACAATACGGTTGCCACTCAACTGAATATGACAGTAGATACCCTGCGTCCCAGCGTGACCCTGTCGAGTAACAAAACCCAGTTAAAAGTCGCTGAAACCGCCACCATTACTGCAACGTTAAGCGAAGCGAGCAGTGACTTTACGGTCAGTGATATCGCGATCATCGGCGGTAGCTTAAGTGGATTTACCGGCTCAGGCACCAGCTATACGGTCACCTTTACGCCAACCACAAACAGTACCTCGGCGGCAACCATTAATGTGGCCGCAGATACCTTTACCGATGCTGCGGGCAACAACAATACGGTTGCCACTCAACTGAATATCGCAGTGGATACCCTGCGTCCCAGCGTGACGCTTTCTAGTAATAAAACCCAGTTAAAAGTCGGTGAAACCGCCACCATTACCGCAACATTGAGTGAGGCCAGTGGTGACTTTACTGTAGGGGATGTCGTCGTAGCAGGTGGCAGCCTGTCAAGCTTTAGTGGCAGTGGCTCACTGTATACGGCTACATTTACACCGACCACAAACAGTACCACGGCGGCAACCATTAATGTGGCCGCAGATACCTTTACCGACGCTGCGGGCAACAACAATACGGTTGCCACTCAACTGAATATCGCAGTAGATACCCAGCTGCCCAGTGTGACGCTTTCTAGTAATAAAACCCAGTTAAAAGTCGGTGAAACCGCCACCATTACCGCAACATTGAGTGAAGCCAGTGGTGACTTTACGGTAGGGGATATCGTCGTAGCGGGTGGCAGCCTGTCAAGCTTTAGTGGCAGTGGCTCACTATATACGGCCACCTTTACGCCAACCACAAACAGTACCTCGGCGGCAACCATTAATGTGGCCGCAGATACCTTTACCGATGCTGCGGGCAACAACAATACGGTTGCCACTCAACTGAATATCGCAGTGGATACCCTGCGTCCCAGCGTGACGCTTTCTAGTAATAAAACCCAGTTAAAAGTCGGTGAAACCGCCACCATTACTGCAACTTTAAGTGAAGCTAGCAGCGACTTCACGCTCGGCGATATCTCTATTACGGGCGGCACCTTAAGTGGATTATCTGGTTCTGGTACCAGCTATACTGTCACATTGACCCCCACGGTCGAGGGTCAAATAAACGTTTCCGTTGCCGCAGATACCTTCAGCAATGCATCTGGGAACCTGAATGTAGCGTCAACAACTCAGCATATTCAGTATGACGGAACCTCCCCTTATATTACGGCATTGCTTCCTGCAGATAACAGCGCCAATGTGGCTAAGGATGCGTCGTTGGCGATCACATTTAACGAAACCATCGTTGCCGGGAGTGGCAATATTTCGATTTTTGACAGCGCCGATGATAGCTTACTCGAAGCCATAGCGGTGGGTGGTTCGAAAATAATCATGACTGGGCAAGTTGTGACCATCGACCCTACCGCCACTTTTACGCCTACTCACAGTTATTATGTGCTGATCGGGAACAATGCCCTAGAAGATAGCGCAGGCAACACCTTTAGCGGCTTTTCGACACAAAACTCATACAACTTCACCATTAACAACCTCGTCCCTCATGTATCCGATGATACCGTTTCAATCGCTGAAGATAATCAAGTTGCGATTGCTGTTTTGGAGAATGATAGTGACGACGATAGTCCAATCAATTTAGCGAGTATGACGATTAATAGCCAGCCGCTTCATGGCATTACCCGCGTGAATACCGGAACGGGAGTCGTGAACTACACACCAGATCCTAATTATGTCGGCAGCGATAGCTTTACCTACACTGTTGAAGATATCTATGGAGGCGAATCCATACCCGCAACAGTTACCCTAACAGTGGCACCTGTTGCCGATGATCCGGTAGCGCTCAATGATGTTGCAGAGACAACGGAAGATACCTTATTACCAATTGACGTTGTTGCCAATGATACCGACCCAGATATTGGCGATATACTAAATACCACTCAAATTGTAGTCACACCACCCAAACATGGCAGTGCCATGGTAGCTGATGGCAAAGTGAACTATACACCCTCCCTTGATTTTACCGGGACAGATCACTTTAGCTACACCGTTGCAGATAGCACTGGGCGAGTGTCGAACCTTGCCACGGTCACGATCAATGTATCTGGAGCAAATGAGGCTCCTATCGGCGTTGCAGATAGTGTCACAACAGACGAAGATCATGACATTGATATCAATGTGCTTGTCAACGATACCGATAGCGACGGCACAATTGATGTCGCCAGTGTCCAAATAGTTAAGCCACCAGCGCATGGTTCGGTGAGTGCAAATGCCAGTGGAGTGTTGACCTTTACCCCTGAGGCTAACTATAGCGGCGGTGATAATTTCACCTATGTTGTTGAAGACGATTTACATGCTAGTTCTGCAGAAACCACCGTCACGGTGACCATCAATTCTCTCAATGACGCGCCAGTTGCCCGCGATGACATCGCGATGCTGCAGGCAGATATTCCCCATCGCATCAATGTGTTGGGGAACGATAGTGATATCGATGGCACACTCAATCTGAGTTCGATTTCTATCGTAGCAACGCCAACGCAAGGGCTTGCCACAGTGATTGCTTCTGGCCTGATTCAATATACCCCAAACACACATCTTAGTGGAGAAGACAGCTTTACCTATACGATTGCCGACAACTCAGGTGCCATTTCTAATGTGGCCACCGTGACGCTGACCAATAATGTGGTGAACCACCTCCCCATAGCGAATAACGATGAAGCCTCAACAGAAGAAGATCAGCCGGTCAGCCTAAATGTAACCAGCAACGACAGCGATGTTGATGGTTCACTGGAAACCACATCTTTGATGATCGTAACAACTCCGAGTTTAGGTTCGGTCACCGTGAATGGCGATGAGTCGATCACCTACATCCCTCAGGCAAATGCCAGTGGCCTAGATAGTTTCATGTATACCATCAGTGACAATGAAGGGGGGCGCTCCAATCAAGCCACCATACATATCACGATTCGCGCGGTGAATGATGCCCCCAGTATCAGCATTGACTCTACCATCAGTACCGATGAAGATAATGACCAGAACCTAAGTTTTACTTACACAGATGTAGATGACAACACGGTCGTCGCAAGTGTCAGTACCCAAGCAAGCCATGGCACAGCCAGCGTAAACGGCACCAGCGTGAACTATATACCCGAAGCGAATTTCTTCGGTAGTGATAGCTTTACCCTCACTCTCACCGATAATGCGGGCTATACCACCACCCAACAAATTAACGTCACCGTTTCTTCAGTCAATGATGTGCCGAGCATCAACATAGGCTCCACCTTAAGTACCGATGAGGATAATAACCAAAGTCTCAGTTTTAGCTACTCGGATGTGGATGGCGATACAGTAGTCGCTTCAGTATCCACCCAAGCAAGCCATGGTACGGCCAGCGTAAATGGCACCACCGTCAGCTATGCCCCCGTAGCGAACTATTTTGGCTCGGATAGCTTTACCCTCACCCTAACCGATAATAATGGTTACAGCACCACCCAGCAGATCAACGTCACCGTGGCGTCGGTGAATGATGCGCCCAGCATTAGCATGGGCTCCACCTTGAGCACCGATGAAGATAATAGCCAAAGTTTGAGTTTTACTTATTCAGACCTAGACGGTGATACCGTGGTCGCGAGTGTTAGCAGCCTAGCTAGCCATGGTACGGTGAGCGTAAACGGCACCAGCGTGAGCTATGCACCCGAAGCGGATTTCTTTGGTAATGATAGCTTTGTCCTCACTCTCACCGATAACAATGGTTATCAAACAACAAAAACCATTACCGTGAATGTTAACGGACTTAACGACAAACCGATTGCCGAAGATGATTTACCAATTTTACAAACCAATGATGAGAACCGCTATCAAATAGACGTCTTAGCCAATGATAGTGATGCCGATGGCGACCCTATTTCCATTATTGCAGCCTCGGTGAGTGTAGGAGAAGTGCGAATTAAAGATAAGCAACTCGTTTATCAAGCGCCTATTGGCACCGCGGGTAAAGTCGAATTTAACTACATGATTCAAGATCCAACGGGAGCAAGTGCCAGTGCCCAAGTCTCTTTACTACTGCAGGCGATTGCCAATGAGCGATTACCTATATTAAGTCCACCTGAGGATGTTGTCGCAAATGCCACGGGCTTATTTACAAAACTTGATATCGGAAAGGCAAGTGCGATTGATGCAGCAGGTGAAGCGATTCCAGTTTCTCTGGTGAATGGCCCGAGCTTATTTCCTCCCGGCAATAACACCGTACATTGGCAAGCCAGTGATGCTCAAGGCAACACCGTGATCTTAAGCCAAAATATAAAAGTAAATCCATTAATTTCAATCGCTAAAGACCAACAAGTGGTTGAAGGTACAGAGCAACAGGTTACGGTATACCTGAATGGTAAAGCCCCTGACTACCCGGTTCGCATTGCTTATAGCGTTTCGGGAACCGCAGATGAGAACGACCATGATTTAAGTGACGGGGAACTTATTATTGAGCAGGGAACGGAGGGGGTGATTCCATTATTCATTTACCAAGATTCGCAAACAGAAGGAAATGAAACCATTGAAATTCACCTCAGTCGCGAGCACAACTTAGGCAATAAGTCGGTACATACTTTAACGATTGTTGAAAACAATGTGGCCCCAGAAATGGAGCTTCAAGTTTCACAAGCTGGAGAACAGCGGCATTTAGTGCTCAATAATCAAGACTTAGTGCTCATTAAAGCCTTAATATCCGATGCTAACCCAGCTGATAATCACACTATAGTCTGGGTTCCCAAGCATTCAGAGATGATTAATTTAGCGACCGAACAGGATCAATTCATTTTTAACCCAACATCCTTAGTTCCTGGAATATACCCGTTAACCGCAACGGTAAGTGATGATGCCCCCGAAGCTCTCAGCTCCAAACAAAATATATATATTGAGGTGACCAACGCACTCGCCGAACTGGGGAATGAAGACAGTGATAATGATCTGATCTCAGATGCCCAAGAGGGCTATAAAGATTCTGACAATGACGGAGTTCCTGATTACCTCGACGCCATTGATGAATGCAATGTATTACAAGAACAAGTCTTACACGGACATCAATTCTTAGTAGAAGCAGAGCCCGGCGTTTGTTTACACAAAGGAGTCACCATTGCTGGAAATCAAACAGGCGGCGCGCAATTACTTGAACACGAGCTACTCGCCAATGATGAGATGACGAATGTAGGTGGTATATTTGATTTTATTGCGACGGGTTTAGCGACACCGGGACAAAACTATACGGTAGTACTCCCCCAACGCTTACCTATCCCCGAAAGTGCTGTTTATCGAAAATTTCAAAACGGACAATGGGTTAATTTTGTCGAAGATACAAATAATACAGTCCGCTCTGCGGCTGGCGAACAAGGGTACTGTCCGCCCCCCAATGATCCACAGTGGGCTGCTGGCTTAAACGCTGGATATTGGTGTGTGCAATTAACCATTCAAGATGGAGGCCCAAATGACGATGATGGCCTTGTGAATGCCAGTATTACCGATCCGGGCGGAGTCGCCATAAACTTAAGTAACAACCAATTTCCTGTCGCAATGCCCGATAGTGTGACCGTAAAATGGAATGAGAGTATTGTTATTGACGTTCTCGCAAATGATACCGATCCAGATAACGATACACTTAATATCACTGCCGCAACGGTCGACTTTGGCGAATTATCCATTGAAAATTCGCAACTGGTATACACCACGTCAGATAGCTTTTTCGATAAAGCAACCATTCAATACAACATTACCGATAACCATGGTGGATCAGCTTACAGCTCCGTTGTTATCCAAGTTGTCAACAACTTTGCTCCGATAGCCCATCAAGATAGCGCCACGACCGACGACCATAGTCAAATCAAAATTTCGGTCCTGAGCAATGATCTCGATGCCGACAATGATCAACTAACCCTCACTCAAGCAAGCGCAAACTATGGAGACGTAGTCATCAATGATGATCAAACCTTAACTTATACACCCAAACTAGGTTTTGATGGCGAGGATATGATCACTTACAGCATACAAGATGAAAAATCAGCAAGCGCACAAGGCACGGTAATGGTCACGGTGAAAGCCTATGTATCAACTACTGTTGAAAACTCTTCGGGAGGCTCTATGGGAGTCACTATGTTGTTATTCGCAGGCTTGCTCCTGCTACGTCGCCATAAACAAATAGTCAGCATGCTATTATTACTTATCATTAGCGCTCAGGCACAAGCAGAGCCAAACCGATGGTCAGTTGAAACAGAACTTGGCTATGCCAAAGCACACCACAACAGTGAACTCGATAACATTCCTTCGGTACAAGTCATGGATACTGATGACTCAGATTTTGCTTGGTCCATTGGAATTGCTTATCGTTTCAAACCCAAGTGGAAGTTAGCCCTTCGCTACATCGATCTTGGTCAGGGCAGTGCCACTTTAAAAGCGGAGACTCTCTCACCCGAGGAATACCACCAAGCCGTCGCTAAGGCGACGCCAGTACTTAGCCATGGTTTCGCAAGTGATTTGAGTTACCAACTGCTGAATAACGAACATATTCTGGTTGATGGCAGCCTAGGCCTGTTCCGCTGGAAAAGTCAGTTAGAAAGCGTTGTGCAAGACAGTGAGATCCAACATGATAAAACCGCCACCGATCCCTATCTCGGTCTACAAGCCGCTTATCAATTAAGTCCTCAATGGGGCCTAGGCCTTGGATACGCTCATTATTTCATTTCTGAGAACGATATTGACGCTTTCAGTATAAAACTTATTTATCGTTTATAAGCCATCCTATTTACAGGGTTCTATTATAAACAAATCCGCAGCTCTTTCGATTTGCAGCACCAAAACCTCAAGGTGCTGCAAATTCTCGGCTTAAATCGCAATCAAATATCCTTGAAATACCTCAACAGATAACGCTTGCTATAAATAACTCATTGTAGCCATTCAAGCACTTGTTGATAACTGGGTACACTGCCTTTGTGTATCACCTGTTCATCAAGCACCACCGCAGGTGTCGACATCACCCCATAAGCCATAATTTGAGCTGGCTGTTCGACTTTCTCCACACTAATTTCGCTATCTAATTCATTGGCGGCTTTTTCTAATAAAGCGACGGTATTTTTACAGTTACGACAACCTGAGCCTAAAACTTTAAAATGTTTCATGATTCACTCCTAAATAAAAGTACTTAAAAAATTAAAAATCCAACCAATCAAGGTAAAGGAACACAACAAGGTCACGAATAAAATGGCTAATAAACGCCATTGCATCACTTGTTTTAACAAAATAAATTCCGGCATACTGGCGGCCACAGTACTCATGCAAAAAGCCAGCGTTGTACCTAAAGGTAAGCCGTTCACTAACAAACTTTCCATGATGGGGATCACCCCTGTCGCATTCGAATAGAGGGGAATGCCAATCACCACCGCAGCAGGCACCGACCACCACTGACCACTTCCCAAATGTTGTTCTATCCAACCATCAGGAACAAAACCATGTAAGGCTGCACCAACTCCAACGCCGATAATCACCCACTTCCAGACACGAGAAAAAATAGTTCGAGTTTCATCGAAAGCAAATTGATGGCGAGCTCGATAACTTAAACGTGTAGAACGTTGCTCATTAGAAGGCTGTGCACTTTGGCTTTGTCCCTCTTGTAAGGCCTTGGCCGCAAAAGACTGCAACCATCGCTCCGCATGAATGGCATCAAGAAACAGCCCGCCAAGGATCCCAACCGACATCCCTATCAGCAAATAAAGTAGGGTAAACTTCCACCCAAGCAGGCTCATCAGCAATAATATGGCAACTTCATTGATAAGCGGCGAGGTCAGTAAAAAGGCCATGGTGATGCCCAAAGGGATCCCAACTGAACTAAATCCCAAAAACACTGGAATACTAGAACAAGAGCAAAATGGAGTAATCGCGCCAAAGACACTCGCCAATACATAGCCAAACCCGCGGCTTTTACCCTGTAGAAAATCCCTTACTTTTTCCACGTCTAGAGACGCCCTTAATAAGCCAATGAAGTAAATCATCACCAGCAACAAGGCAAAAATCTTGGTGGTATCTTCAATAAAAAAATGTACCGCAGTGGCCCATCGCTCATCAGGTTCTAAATTTAATAAGCGGTAGGTAAACCAGTCTGCGAACCAGCTAAAATAGTAGAACATCATTGTCTCCCCTAGAGTTCACACCATCGGCAATGCAACCATGGTGAACTCACTTGTAATTTTCGATTAGCAGTGTCTTTAGGGTAAGACGGCACAGGAAGTGAAAAGATGCAAAAATATATGCTCCCTCTTAAGGATAGTTAAACTTCGATGCTCCACACTGGTTGCGAATCACAGTTATAACGGAAGCGAAAATCGGAATAATAAGCACAGTAAGTGTCGACGGAAAAATTTGATCACTCCATGGTTCATCGAATTCCTGTCCAAGTGCCAGTTACTTTAAACTAATGCGTATTTGCCCCGTTCTGTGTTAGCAACGGGGTAAAAGCTTTCGCCTACGGCGACGTCATTAAGCTTCAACGAGCAAAGCTTAGCTAAGCAAAAAGAAAGCTCGCCCTGCATCTTCTTAAACCCTGCGTTGCTCATTCTCAAGGGCGTTGAACTAAACACTACGCTCAAACAGACTTCAATTTTGCACCCTTGTTCATTTGCGCTACTCGGCGAAGATGAAGGGATTTAAAAGCGTAATCTTGGCTATCGAGAGTATGAAAGGTTTTTGTTTTTAGAATGGGTGTCTAGTTTATTTTAGTTTATTTCTGCCCTTGTTCATTTGTGCTACTCGGCGAAGATGATGGGATTTAAAGCGTAATCTTGGCTATCGAGAGTATGAAAGGTTTTTGTTTTTAGAATGGGAGTCTAGTTTATTTCTTTAGCTACGGGGTCAAAGCTTTCGCCTACGGCGACGTCATTAAGCTTCAACGAGCAAAGCTTAGCTAAGCAAAAAGAAAGCTCGCCCTGCATCTTCTTAAACCCTGCGTTGCTCATTCTCAAGGGCGTTGAACTAACTCGCTACGCTCAAACAGACTTCAACTTTGCTCCCTTGTTCATTTGCGCTACTCGGCGAAGATGATGGGATTTAAAGCGTAATCTTGGCTATCGAGAGTGTAAAAGGTTTTTATTTTTAGAATGGGTGTCTAGTTTATTTCTTTAGCTACGGAGTCAAAGCTTTCGCCTACGGCGACGTCATTTTTCTTTGGCGAGCAAAGAAAAACGAAGCAAAAAGAAAGCTCGCCCTGCATCTTCTTAAACCCTGCGTTGCTCATTCTCAAGGGCGTTGAACTAACTCGCTACGCTCAAACAGACTTCAACTTTGCTCCCTTGTTCATTTGCGCGACTCGGCGAAGATGAAGGGATTTAAAAGCGTAATCTTGGCTATCGAGAGTGTGAAAGGTTTTTGTTTTTAGAATGGGTGTCTAGTTTATTTCTCGGTGCGAATACTGTAATTGTGCTGATAAATTGTATTTCTAAATCGCTGCTGGAGCCGCAATGGTGTGTTTGACATGTTGCGCACTTTTTATCTGTATATATACAGCATTCTTAGTTTCGTTTGCGTCATTTGTCAAAGTAATCAATGATAGAAATGGATCAACGATTGATTGATTCCGAGTAAAAAACTAAGGTAGACAATGGGTTAATATCAAATCATTAATTGATGAGCGAATGTGATGAAGGTCATGTTTTTTTGTGATAGGCCGCACGCTCATTGAATGGGATAGGCCGCACGTGCGGCCTACTTAGCGTTAGGTGTCTTAACTCTGAATACTAGGAATTTTTTATGAAAACTGAAACAATAATTGATTATGAAAGTCGCCTTAAAGAAGCCATGTTAGATTCTAATGTTGTGGTACTTAACGAACTTTTATCTGAAGAGCTTGTTTTTACAAATCATTTTGGGCAGCTTATGTCTAAATCTGATGACATAGAGGGACATCGTTCAGGCTTTGTTAATATCAATTCAATCAAATTATCAGATCAAACCGTAAAAGTGTTTGGTGATACTGTTGTCGTATCTGTCCTTTCATTAATAGAGGGTACATTTGGTGATGCTCAAGCTAATGCACTTTTCCGCTTCACCCGTATTTGGAAAAAAATTGAAAGTGGTAAGTGGCAAGTTATTGCTGCTCACTCGACAGCTATATCCGATGCAAGCACCTAATCGGGTAGCCGGAGGTATCTAGCCTCCAGCCCCCACAACACCCTGCATGCGGCTCCGCACAGGGCGTTTCCTGAAAACGGTTAAAATACAACGGCCGATTAGCTCCTTTGCATTCCAATGATGGCTTCTGTTTTTGCGCCATGACTCCTCAGTCCGGTCGGATACGGAGACAATGAGCTGCACAGGCTCCTCATTGATTTTCAGGTTCAGGCCTTCACCATGTCCCAACCATTACACAATAGAACGGCATTGGGACTTTTTATCTGAAAAAAAAGCCGTCTGCTTAAATCGCCATGGCGTGAGTTAAACGATCAGCTTGTTAAGCAGAGCTCCCCACTCTTTGTTTATAAGAAGTAGAACATGCACTTTCTCTTTTCTCTGCACTGCTGCATCATTTACGGTGGCCGTTAGATCACATGGCTTCGTTGTCTTGTGCCAACTCGCCTCCAGCCTACGCCTCATATGATATTCTTGTTCATCAGCTCGCCCTCTCTTTAGATAAAAAGGCGTCCGGCTTCCTTCAGACATTCCCTCGCGGCAATGCCCTTGCCATTCGCTAGTAGTTAGCGTTTAATAATAAGAATGTTATTAAACGGTGACCTTCCTACAGAGGACTTTCACCTCATTAGTTCATGCCCATGCTGGGCGTACACAAGGCAATTAAAGCTGACTCCATAAGTCAACCCGATTTTTGCTAAAAACAAGAGCTGCAAAAATGCGGTTCAACTTATTCCGCAGTTTATTGCGGCGCTGGAGGATCCCCTCATAAATCTTTGAGTCCTGAAGGGTGAGTTAACCAGCGAAACGCATTAATTGCCCAACGTATTCGCTGTTCTGTTATCACATACTCAGGCCTTCGCCGTACTTCTTTTCCTAACCTTACTACCGATAAAACCGCCCGTTTGCGGATGGTATTGGCCTGAAAGTGTCGTTGCCAACCCACTTGCTGAGCCACTAAACCTAAGCACCACAAAACATGCGTCATTGCTCACGCACATCAGCTCAATCGACTCGCACCACAGGCATGGGATTAGCCCCCGCAAATCTGCCGAGCATGCCATTGGTATATCGCTAAACGGTCACTATTTAAATGGTGGTTACCGAGCAAGCGGTCCATGCGTTTAATGCAGTGTTTAGGTGAGGTACGGCTGGTGATATTACGCCCTAACTCGGTGAGAGACAATTTATCGCCATCTAATAGCGATGTTGTTGCAACCATCAGAGAGTTAAGGCGTTTTTTGTGAATATTGAGGCCAGCTCAATAAGCATTTGGTGTAGAATTTGAGTTTCGCGCATCCCGACTGCCTCCGTGCAGGTTTGATAGGAAAGGTTTTTGGCGAAATTAATTAGATCAAACAACGGGGTGCGCGTCTACTTATATGAATTCTCAAGAGATTATGAGGGGATTCGCTAGATTGCGGCGTTATGGTTCAAGGAGTATGAAGTGAAAGAAGTGTTCCCAATAATGTTCGGAGTCTTATTTTGCTCGGTATTTGTCTGGTTTTTCCTTTGCTACCGACTATTCAAAATATTAGAAACTAGGCATCCCGAAAAATATGAATCTATGGGTAAACCAAGCCTCATCATGAATAGTTCACTTTCTAGCAATATTACGTTCATGAAGTTTCTCTTTAAAAGAGAGTGGCGAGAGCTAAATGACTCAGGGCTGGCAACGTTGGGCAAATCTATGTTGGTTTTCTTTGCCATCTACATTGTTGGTTTTCTAACATTATTCTTTTCGGTGCCACTAGGCTATGCACCATAATCGGGTAGCCGGAGGTATCTAACCTCCAGCCCCCACAACACCCTGCATGCGGCTCCGCACAGGGCGTTTCCTGAAAACGGTTAAAATACAACGGCCGATTAGCTCCTTTGCATTCCAATGATGGCTTCTGTTTTTTTGCGCCATGACTCCTCAGTCCGGTCGGATACGGAGACAATGAGCTGCACAGGCTCCTCATTGATTTTCAGGTTCAGGCCTTCACCATGTCCCAACCATTACACAATAGAACGGCATTGGAACTTTTTATCTAAAAAAAGCCGTCTGCTTAAATCGCCATAGCGTGAGTTAAACAATCGCTTGCTAAGCAGATCTCCCACTCTTTGTTTATAAGAAGTAGAACATGCACTTTTTCTTTTCTCTGCACTGCTGCATCATTTACGGTGGCCGTTAGATCACATGGCTTCGTTGTCTTGTGCCAACTCGCCTCCAGCCTACGCCTCATATGATGTTCTTGTTCATCAGCTCGCCTTCTCTTTAGATAAAAAGGCGTCCGGCTTCCTTCAGACATTCCCTCACGGTAACGCCCTTGCCATTCGCTAGTAAGTTCATGCCCATGGGCGTACACAAACATAGGCAGCATCGCCCTACGGGCTGGATGCGCTAACGCACGCCGCTGCTTTCGGCGTTATCTCCGTCTCAGCCATACTGAATCTAATCCAGCATACCTTTGAACAAACAATCAGCGTAACTCACTTTTGTCCAGAGGCGTGTTACAGCGAAGAATCGCAACCCAAACATATATGGGATCCACGTATTTACAAAGTGATCATTTCAATAGACGGTTAAGATACGTACGTATATTCGGCTTCTTGTTGAAGGCGCTACCTGGTAAGGCCTTACCACATACTGGGATCCTCGTTTTTTTCATTCTCCTAAGTCTAGTCTTGGCAAAGGAGGGAGTGGATCCCATACATCAAGTTGGAAGTCATACGAGATATTTGGCAAACAAACAACCTGTGTCCAAATTATAATAATGTGACTGTGAATCTGGCTTACTAGAGCAGATTTACTGTCATTCATGTGGGTCTGACTTATGAACCCGCTCATTATCCAAACTTTCTAAACGACATTTAAATTGCATATTGAGTTCTGCAAGTGTAACGGTCTCAAGTTGAGCGATAAACACACGTCGAGACATCTCTAGAGCGTTGTTAAGAGACTCATCAGCTATCTGCTGTACTAAACATGTTGGATTGTCGGAATCGCTTGATATTGCAAATAAGCGAGGCATACCTAAGGCTTCGTAAAGCCCAAGCAACGTAATTTCGTCGATGCGTTTCGTTAATATCCAGCCTCCATTATGCCCTTTGTTGGACATAACATAACCTCTATCACGTAACCCTGACATTGTTCGCCGGATGACAGATGAATTCGTGTTTAGCATCTTAGCTAAAACTTCAGAGGTTAAAGGTTGCTGAGTATCGTGCATGTGTAGTAAGGCATGAATAACTCTTGATAGCCGAGAATCGGTTCGCATCGCTAACTCCTTTCATGTTGCTTTTAAAGATACATGAAAATACAATGAGCTTCACGATACATTTGAAGTTACATGAGTTGGGTATAATGCACGATCAATATCTACCAAACAGATGGCAAGCACTCTTCTTCTTGTTGCTTGCCAACTTCCTCAATATATTGGATGTGACCATTGTTAATGTTGCTATTCCGCGGATTTACCAAGATATGGATATTTCACATTCTCAAGCACAATGGGTATCAATCATATATTTGATAAGCTTCTCTGCCTGCTTGCTTCCTTTGGGTAAGCTGGGAGATATGTATGGCAAATTGCGATTATTCAAAAGCGGGCTAATCGCCTTTATGGCGACATCATTGATGTGTGCGGTTTCTCCTAGCATTGAGATGCTAATGTTCAGCCGGTTTTTTCAAGGTTTTGCAAGTGCGATGATGGTTCCACAGGTGTTAGCCATTGCAGTGTCAATGTTTCCTGTAGAAGAAAAAACAAAGATGTTTGGTTATGTGGGGATTGTGGGAAGTTTAGCGTCAATCCTTGGCCCCGTCGTCGGAGGGATGTTGATTTCACTCAATCTATTCAGCCTTGATTGGCGAATTATCTTTGTTATAAACATTCCCATTGGAGTAATCGCGTATTTTGGCGTGAAAAGAAATCTAGCGAACGAAGTGAAAAGGTCACGATTACGAATAGATTGGCTAGGGAATAGTCTAGTTATATTGATGAGTATTTCTCTTATTGTGCCTCTCATTGAAGGCTACAGCTTAGGCTGGCAACCATGGATACTGGCTGTGTTAGCGATGTCTCTACCTAGTATATGGGGTCTCAACCTTTGGTTGAAGAAGCCTACAGCAGATAGTAGTCGTCCTAAATTGATATCTGTTAGCCTGTATACAAACCGTTTCTTCATCAACCAAGCTATGTTCATGATGTTGTTTGGTACCACGACTCCTGGGTTGTTCTTTGTTCTAACATATTACATGCAGAGGCATCTTGGCTTTAGTCCGTTTGAATCAGGAGCGGTGACTTTGGCATTCCCTTTAGGGGTTCTTATCTCTTCATCAGTGCTAAAAAATAGCCCTTTATCATGGCAACGCTACAGAGTCTTTGGTGGTTGTTTAGGACTTACCGTTGCATGGTCAATACTATATCTCACAATTAGCTATGTTTCTGTATTTGATGAGTTATATTGGATTTCATTGCCTTTATTCATAGGAGGGCTTGGAATGGGAAGCGCAATAATTGCGTTATTTCAAAGCATGATGAGCACTGTAGATAGAGAAGATTCTGGTACTGCTTCAGGTGCAATGCAAGCATTGCAACATATAGGTATGGCAATAGGTATTGGTATAGCTGGCCAGATCTATTTTATATCTATTGATTTTTATGAAATGCCACTGGTAGCGATGAAAAACTGCGTGTTATACAGCGCAGTCATGATTGGAGGATTTACGTTGAAGTCTCTTCATAGTTTCATCGACAAAAAAAGAAATATCGTTGACGTTGTAAGAAACTAAGAGCACATAATTGTGCTCCCAAGTAATTGACCCTGTAAATAATTCTGTGTAACTGCTTTGGGTTACAAGTAATCAGTAAGTCGAAAATCAACGATTAGAGCATGATTTCTATCGTGTTTTTGTCAAAAAACTTACCCAGCGTTGCAGCCAGACTATACCTTGGCATTAACTGATAAGCATTCTTCCGAGCCAATCCCCCTTTAATAAGCAATGTCCAACAATGAATTTGGAAGTGAGCAAGCTTTAGTATTCATTAAACGCCCGCTACAGACCAAGATGACTGCATTTTTCCATCAAACTATAGTGTCCTTCGATAGTAAGCCAGCTGATTTAAGAGCGCTTCGGTTTAAAGCAACAGATCTGCTGTTGCTCATCATAAGCAATTTGACATGCACAATTAAGTTGCTGTTTAAGCTTCACTCTGGCGCGCTGCAAACGAGACTTAGCCGCCGATAAACTCAGTTTATGCTGCCTCGCATAGTCTTGTTGCGACATCCCTACAATGTCACAGCACTGAATAATATGACGATCGCGCTTCGCTAATCGCTCGAGCTGTCTGGGTAAGCATTGAACTAAGGCATCGATCGGCTCAAGCGCCGTTTGTGGCTGCTCAAGACGATTCAAATCACGACTGCTAATAAACTTTGCAGACTCGCGATAGTGATCGACTAAACGATTTTTCGCAACTTTAAACAACCATGCTTTCACATTATCGAGACGACAAAACTTGTCCTTCTGGCGTAAGGCTTTCACAAAAACATCTTGTAGCACATCTTCTGCTAACAAGGAGTCTTGGGTCTGTGAGAGTAACCAACCCAACAAAACTGTTTGATATTGTAACCACGCTTGAGTTAAACACGGTTTCGGCTGAGTACGCGGCATGAATCACCTTTTAAAGATTAATGGAGCACAATTGCATTCAATTTCTGAGATGGCGAGTGCCGTCCCGTCATATCCGATGGACACTCGCAAGATTAACTGTGCCGTTCAAAGACCCTCCCACTATACGGAGTAGGCTTCGATTTCCATTTTTAATTGCTCAGCTAACTTGGCCAAAGCCATCGTTGAGCTGGAGCTTTGCTCGGCTCCCTGAGCCGTTTCATTAGAGATATCACTAATCGCAATAATGTTCTGATTGATCTCTTCGGTGACTGAGCTTTGCTGTTCAGCAGCAGTCGCAATTTGTGCATTCATCGCCGAAATATGATCAACACTTTGAGTAATTTGCGCTAAAGCGTCCCCCGCCTGTAAAGATTTTTCGGCTGTTAACGTGGCGTTATTAGCCCCCTGTTCAAGCCGTTGGGTCGACTCTCGACTGCCCTCTTGTAATTGCGAAATCGTTTGCTGAATTTCCCCTGTCGACTGTTGAGTGCGACTGGCAAGCGTTCGAACTTCATCGGCCACAACCGCAAAACCTCGTCCTTGCTCACCTGCCCTAGCCGCTTCGATTGCCGCGTTAAGCGCAAGTAAATTAGTTTGCTCTGAAATACTTTGAATCACTTCTACTACGCTACCAATTTCTTCCGCATGCTGCGCTAGCTTTTGCATTTCTTTAACCGAGTCTTGCATTTCATTGGACAAACTTTCGATCATCGCGATACTCTGCCGCACCACCTGTTGACCATCGGCGGCGGCCAAATCGGCTTTTTCCGATGCCTCGGCGGCTGTACTGGCGCTTTGCGCGACTTCATGAACAGTGGCCGTAAACTGGTGCATCGCCGTTGCAATTAACTGAGTTTGTTGCTGTTGATCAAAAATGTTTTGTTTGGTTTGCATCGCAACCGATGAACCTTCTTCTGCAGAACTAGCAAGCACTTCAACCGACTGCTTATTGGTACTCACCACATGTTGAAACTTAGCCACGATGGTATTCACATCGCTGGCAATATCAGTAAATTCATCCTCTCCATCCACATCAATTCGCTGGGTTAAATCCCCCGCAACAATCAAGCTCGATTTAGCTTGAAGCTGACGAGCCGCTTCCGAAACGCGCTTCACTATCAGTGTCGACAGACCAATAATCACCAACAAACTTAAACTAATAATAATACCAACCGACCACATGAAATGTTCGGTATCAGCTTCGGCCTGTTGAAAGTTTTTAGCGGCTTCATCTATTTGCAGCTTTAAGAATTGTTGGGCGGCCTTGGTGACAGAGGCATAACCAGGGTTAATCACCTTTAATAATACCAAATTAGCATCAGTAAACTGGCCTTGCTGTAGCGCTTTAATCGCAACCTCAAAACCACGCTGCGTCACTTGGTCAACTTCTTTCGCAAGCTGCTGAGTAACCCTGCGTTCTTCATCCGATAAATCTGAACCTAATATTTCCCGGTCAATCAGCTGATGCAAGGCTTCAATGTTAGTTTGAATCGCATCGATATGTTTACCTAAAGGATGGTCATGCATTTTTGCAAATTCAGAGCTGGGATCGTGCTGAAAGGCCAATAATAAGGAGCTTCGCGCACTGCCGATATTATCCAAAATCTTACCAGCTCGAACGGTGTGTTGTATCCCTTGAGTATATAAATCTTCTATTGCGGCTTTCTCTCGGTTCATCCCGGTAATACCTTCATAAGCCAAAAAACCAAAGGCAATAAGAAATAATAAAATGATAACTTTAAGTCGAAAACTAACTGTGCGCATAAATCCTTCCATGTGAGAGAAAACCCAAATCACCGTAAATTTGAATAAATGACCAAAATTGGCTCGAAATCCCTTATTCGTCACGGTCAGTGTTATTCAAAACAAACGTATCTTAATATTAATCTTCCAAAACAGCGTCAAACCCTGTTAATCAAACCCTGCGGTGCATTGGTTGCGCATTAAACCACCATTTATATGGATAACTAATTTCACATGGCATACCTTGCTTAAAAACACCATAAACCGCAGTAAAAGAATCCCCCCAATATGAACCGTTGCTGATAGTTAAATACTAGAACAAGCAGCTAACTATCATTCACAATCTATTTGATAAGAATCAATAAAACAGTACTTTGCTTGAAGAAAGCATGGATTAGATATAAGCAATCTTCCAAATCAAAACACAAAGCGAAGAAGTATCAACTATTCAAGGGATAACGAGTTGATTCAGCGCCGCTGGTTTTGCTATCGACCACAGCCAAGGAAAGTTGAACAATTTGCTCCAAAGTAAAATATTGGTCAATCGCAAAAATACCGCCTCCCCAATCATTAGTCTCACTTGCGGCCGGTCGGCAGCCAGCAATATAAAGCCGCTTTCTTAAGTATTTCTTAAGAAAACAATTTTAAGCTCTCTGCGTTCAGGCTGATCCTCGTTTGCTGTTAACAGAGCCATGAGGAAAGCTTCATTTATTAAAATTAACCACTGATTAAGACTTATGAAACAAACTCATACTGGCCTCGCACGCATTATTTATGCCACAGGATTTTCTATAAATGGTTTCATTTCCGCCTGGAAAAGTGAAGCCGCTCTCAGGCAGGAAGTCACGTTATTACTGCCTTTAGCCATCACAGCCTTATTTCTGCCTGTAAGCAAGAGTGAGCAGATTTTGCTTATTGGTAGCCTGATACTGGTTCTGATTGTGGAATTACTCAACTCAGCCATCGAAACGGTGGTTGATCGCATCGGCTCTGAATGGCACGAGCTGAGTGGTCAAGCCAAAGACATAGCCTCAGCCGCAGTGCTTACATCTCTCATTTTCGCTGCTTTTACTTGGAGTTGGATTCTCATTTAACATGCGTTCATTCACTAGATTCGCCTTACCCTATTGGCTCGCCACTTTGTTCATCGCCCTGTATTTTGCAGTGGTACTTAACCTTCCCATATACGCCAAAATAAGTGAGATATTCAGCCACCTCGAACAAGTAAAACTAGGTTTCATCATAAGCATTCCGCTATTTTTTATACTCGCTTTAAACCTGATATTTCAGCTGTTCTCTTGGCCGTTTCTGTTTAAACCATTTTTTATTCTATTGATCTTATTATCGAGTATTGTCAGCTACAGTAGCTTTAACTATGGCACCATTTTTGACCAGGATATGTTGGTTAATATTTTGGAAACCAATGCTGGTGAAGCCAGCTCATATATCAGCTTATATTCACTAACCTGGATCCTTGGCTTAGGCGTTCTACCAAGTGTTCTACTCGCACTATTACCAATAAAAAAAGAGCGCACCTTTATTCGTTTCATCGCTAAAAAATGCTTAGCCATGATCCTATCTGTTTTGGGTATTCTATTAATCGCAGCTTTGTATTATCAAGACTACTCGTCGGTCGGTCGAAATAATTCCTATTTAAACAAAATGATTATTCCGACCCAGTTTGTCTACAGTGCCTATGGGCAGGTCAAAGACAGCTACTTTAGCAAACCCATGGTCTATAAAACCCTCGCAACCGACGCCAAACAAATAGCAAATGCTGCTGCGAACACAAGTGCAAATAAGCCGAACTTAATCATCTTTTTATTAGGTGAGACCGCCCGCGCACAAAACTATCAATACCATGGCTATGCTCGTGATACTAACGCTTATACCCAAGCCTATCACCCGTTCTTCTTTTCCAATATGTCCTCCTGCGGCACAGCCACTGCAGTATCGGTACCTTGTTTATTTTCTAACATGAATAAAGCTAACTTCAATCGCAAGCAAGCCGATCACCAAGACAACCTGTTAGATATTCTGCAACGAGCTGGTATTAACTTACTATGGAAGGAAAATGATGGAGGCGATAAAGCAGTCGCAAAAAACATTCCTCTCATCAATATAGATACTTCGCGACAAGATCAACAATGTAATGGTCATAGTTGCTATGACATGGTGCTATTGGAAAATCTCGATCAACAAATCTCGGCGATGTCAGGGAATCGTATGATTGTGATGCATCTGATGGGGAGCCATGGCCCCACCTACTTTCAACGCTACCCAAGTTCAATGGCAACCTATCAACCCGATTGTCCACGAGCCGATATTGAAAACTGTTCGATAGAGCAAATTCAAAATAGTTACGATAACAGCATTCGCTACACCGACTTTGTCACCGCACAAGTGATAAAACACTTACAAAGTTTGCAACAATACAATACTGCGCTGATCTATGTCTCAGACCATGGAGAATCACTGGGTGAAAATGGCCTGTTTCTGCATGGCATGCCCTACAGCTTAGCCCCAGAAACTCAAACCAAGGTTCCCTTGCTGTTTTGGATGTCTCCAGGTTTTGCGAAGCAAAAACATATCGACTCAAGCTGTTTAAACGCTTCTCGTGATAAGCCTTATTCCCACGACAATCTATTTCATTCCTTACTCGGTTTAATGGATGTCTCGACTCAGGAATACCATGCCTCTGAAGATATATTCAGCCCTTGTCGTTCACTTACAAACAGCTCTTTTTAGCCTATTTTGTCAAACCTTAAGTCTTCCTTAAGTTTTGCAACTTATGATGAAGTTGAAACTAAACGAACAGGAGAACAAGATGTCACCGATTAAAATGTCAACTCAACTTATTGCATGTATCCTAGCCGCAACCTCCTTTGTGGCTTTAGCCGACCCTACTTGTACTCAACAGCCTGAAAGTACTTGGATCCCCATCGAACAAGCCCAACAGCGGGTTGAAGAAATGGGTTACAAAATCAAAGTATTTAAAAGAACCCACACTAGTTGCTATGAACTTTACGGTCATACCAAGCAAGGAAAACGAGCAGAAATTTACTTTAACCCAACCAACATGGAAAAAGTAAAAGAGGAAATCGATGACTAAACACTACGTTTGGGATTGGCTAGTAAGACTGACTCACTGGACCGTTGCAATACTATTTTTAAGTAACTTTTTATTGCTGGAAGAAGGCAGCGAACTGCATCAGTGGGCAGGCTATGGGGTCTTAGCCGCTATTGCGACGCGTTTAGTCTGGGGCTTGATTACCCGTTCACCGGCTCGACTCAGTACTTTTAGGCCGTCAATCGCAGCAGGTATTGCTCACCTAAAGGAGGTGCTTGTGAGCAGGCAAGATCAACACCACGGGCACAATCCCGCAGGTGCTTTGATGATCTGGCTCATGTGGTTTTTACTGATTGCTACTGGTCTTTCGGGCTGGGCAACCCAGACCGATCTATTCTGGGGAGAGGAGTGGCTTGAGAAAGTCCATGGATTACTAGCTGATCTGTGTATGATCGCCGTTGCAATCCATGTTTCAGCGGTGATCATCATGACCAAAATCACCGGCAACCCTTACCTCAATGGCATTTTGTGGGGTCGTAAAAACTAATCTGGTGTACAGTCAACAATGCAGTTCCACTGCAGTGTTGACTGTACAAAACGACGACACTGGAATGACTATTTTCGCGACAATTGTTGCTTCAAATAAATTACACCAAACTCTCCCTTGAGGTGATTTATTTAAGAACCGCACATCATCCCAACGCTCGGTTCAAAGCGCTCAGCGACCAGACTATGTTACCGCTTCACTTTAATCGCAGCTCAGGCGCTATACCTATCAGCCTTTGAACAGAAGAATCCCCGCCTTCTGCAAACAAACTCAGCTCGAAGCAACATCGACCACTTCGAGTCTACAAGTCCTCGCTTCTGGCATATTAAGCCTGAAACTGATGAATCAAGCGCTGTAAGGCTTGTAGTTTATCGACCAACATCCCCGTACGCTCGACCGACTCATCCCCTGTCACCGCCGTTTCCTCGGTTAGCTTATTAATATTAATCAAGTTACGATTAATTTCTTCGGTCACCGTGGCCTGCTCTTCTACTGCCACTGCAATTTGATGACTAGTATCCGTCACACGATGCAACATATCACCAATTTCAATCAGCGAATCTCCGGTATTCTGAGCATTCACTAAACATTGCTCAGAGAGCACCTCACCCGAGGCCATGGTTGAAATTGCCTGCTCAGCAGTAGTTTGCAAATTATTAATCATGGTATGGATTTCTTCGGTAGAAACTTGCGTTTTCTGGGCTAAGTTTCGCACCTCTTCCGCCACCACAGCAAAACCGCGCCCAGCATCGCCAGCTCGAGCGGCCTCAATGGCCGCATTCAAAGCTAACAAGTTGGTTTGGTCGGCAATCGAACCAATCACATCGAGGATCCCTTCAATTTGCTGACTACTTTCAGCCAATTGACTCACCACTGCTTGGGAGTTTGCTAACTCCTTATGTAAAGCCTGCACCGAGTCGATCGTGGTATCAACCTGTTGTCGCCCTGCAACCACCGCGGTATTGGCTTGGCTGGTCAGCTGCGATGCTGACTCGGCACTTTCCGCCACTTCTCGAGTAGCATGGGCCATCTCGGTCACCGCTGTAGCGACCTGAGTGGTTTCATCGTTTTGCTGAGAGAGACTCTGTTTCATAGACTGCATGGTCGCCAATTCATCCTCGGCAGACAGCAGAATATCGCCTGTGGTTTCCCCAGTGCGAGCCACCACTGCACGCAATTCAGCTTGGCGCATCCGCAAGGCCAATTCAATGGCCGAAAACTCATCATAATGATCAGTGTAAAGATTTTCCATCAAAGGGTTGTGGTAGGCCTGCTGGGCTCGTTGATTCAGTTGTTGAATCCGCGAGCGTTGTCGCCAACCGAAAAATAGGCTGGCAGCACCAAGTAAAGCGCCTCCCCCGGCCAACCAATACATTCCCGCAGTCAAAGCCTGCCATTCCAGCAAGCCCAACATGCTTAGCGTTAATAGCAACATATAGGAAGCATAGTGATGTCGCCAGCCCAATAAACGCTGCGGTTTTTTTCCTTGCTGCAATTGACTATAGGCCGCATCCGCTCGTTTAATTTGTTCACGTTCAGGGCGTGATCTCACCGACTGATATTCAATGGTTTCACCCTGTTCATTTTTAATCGGCGTAACAAAGGCACTCACCCAATAGTGATAAGCGCTATCTTTGCAGCTATTTTTGACTAAACCCATCCAGCTTCGGCCCGATAGCAAGTACTCCCACATCTGGGCAAAGGCCACTTTGGGCATATCCGTATGTCGGATAATATTATGTGGTTGACCAGATAACTCAGTGGCCGAGTAACCTGCTACATCACAAAAGCTTTGATTGGCATAAGTGATATAACTATCGTTATCGGTGGTAGAGATCAGACTGTCAAATTCAGAGTAATCGACTTCTTGTTGAGTTACGTGCTGTTGTACTGCCATAACGAATACTTAAATCTAAAAGATATAAATATACACAAAAAAATACACATAAAAAAAACAATTTATGTATTTAACAAATATGTAATACACTGATATTTGTCTTCTATTTTATCATTAGTTTGTTTTTCAAAATATTGCTCTGAATTTTGATAGCTATCCGTAGAAATAATATGTTTAGAGTCATAAAAACAGTCTTCAACAGATAAAACCATGAATATTCATCACTCGGTTTTTTTAATATATTTAACTAACTAGCAAACTAAAGTATCCACGACAATCCCCGTAGATTCGCACTCCAGGCCGATAAATCAAAAAGCCATCGAACCTTTAAGGTTCTCAATCAAACTCAAAAACTTAGAAATATCTTTGATTCATATAATAAATTCGGCGAAGCCAAAAACATTTTCACTTTATTTCAAAAGCATTGCTAATAAGCGGCCATAAATTATTTTAGACATTACTAATATATAAATTAAAACTGTGAACTCCCTACATGGATCCTTTGATAAATTTTGATCTAGATAGCTCTCATAAAATGCAGCGTATGCTAAATTTTTACTAATTTTGATTTCTTAAGATTTAGCGTCGGCAGTGAATCACCTGCCTTCATAACACCGTGCCATAGCATCGTTAGCGACTAACGAATGGCAAGCTATTGCCTATTCTTAGCGCGGCAAGATGGTGCACTGAACTTAAGGAACCCTGATGAAAGCAAAATCTGTCGATTTATCAAGTCCTCCCGACCTTACCTTGAGCCATGGCACAGGTGCCGTCGCAAAACGAAAACCAATTTATCAATCGCTGCTGCCACCTTGTAATGCTGCCTGTCCGGCGGGAGAAAATATCCAAGCTTGGCTATCACTAGCTCAACAAGGTGATATACAACAAGCTTGGCAGGTATTGATGAACGACAATCCTTTCCCAGCGATCCATGGCCGAGTTTGCTACCATCCCTGTGAAGCAGCCTGTAATCGCAATGAGGTGGATCAAGCCGTCTCGGTACACGCCATCGAGCGTTACTTAGGCGATGTCGCCTTAGCCGAAGGCTGGCTACCAGAATACAATGCCACGCCGAGTGGCAAAAACATCTTGATTGTGGGGGCTGGTCCCAGCGGCTTAGCCGCCGCCTACCACCTAGCTCGTTTAGGACACAGCGTAGAAATACGCGATGCCGGCAACAGCGCTGGCGGCATGCTACGCTTTGGCATTCCGGCCTATCGCTTACCGAGAAATATATTGGATGGCGAGATCTACCGCTTACTTAGAATGGGGGTAAAAATCACTCTCAACCACCGAGTCGACGATCTAAAACAGGAGCGAGAACAAGGTGGGTTTGCCGCCGCCTTTGTTGCCATTGGCGCTCACATCAGCAAGAAAACTGAGATCCCAGCCCAAGAAGCGAGCAAGATCATCGATGCCGTCAGTTACTTAGAAGCCATCGAACAGGGCCAAAAACTCAATCTCGGTCGTAGAGTCGCCATCTACGGAGGAGGTAATACCGCCATGGATGCAGCCCGCAGTGCCAAACGCCTTGGCGCCGAGCCAATGATCATCTATCGCCGCGACATGGCGAATATGCCCGCCCACCAGTTTGAGGCCTATGAAGCGCTGGAAGAAGGAGTGCAAATCAATTGGTTACGCACCATCAAAGACTTCAGCGAACAACAACTCACCGTCGAGTTGATGGAATTAGACGAACAAGGTTACCCTCAACCCACCGGTAAGTTTGAAACACTTGCCGCCGATAGCCTGATCTTAGCCCTCGGACAAAACGTCGATACTCGCCTGCTCAGCCAGTTCGAACAGATCCGTTATCACGATGGAGTGGTGGAAGTAAATCAACACATGATGACCGGTGCCGAAGGTATTTTTGCCGGCGGTGATATGGTGCCTTCGCTACGCACTGTGACCATTGCCACAGGCCACGGCAAAAAGGCCGCCCATTGCATCGATACTTGGTTACAACAAACAGAACTAACCACGCCCCCAAAAGCAAAAATCGCCACCGCCGAACAGCTTCACCTCTGGTATCAAACTGATGCCCCTGTCAATCCCAAAAATCAACTCTCCCCCGAACAACGGGTTGATGATTTTAGCGAAGTCACTCAAGGTTTAAGCGCTGAACAGGCTCAATTTGAAGCCCAACGCTGCTACTCCTGCGGCAATTGCTTTGAGTGTGACAGCTGCTATGGCGCTTGCCCACAACAAGCCATTAGTAAGCAAGGCGAAGGACAAGGTTATGCCATCGACTATCAACGTTGCACTGGTTGTCAAGCCTGTGTAAACCAATGTCCTTGTGGTGCGATGACCATGATCGATACGGAGGAGGAAAACCAATGAAACCACGCATGCTCACCCTCGACGGTAACGAAGCAGCGGCTCGAATCGCCTATTTATTTAGTGAAGTTTGTGCCATTTATCCCATCACCCCCTCTTCAACCATGGCTGAATTGGCCGATGAATGGGCCAATCAAGGAAAACCCAACCTATGGGGACAAATACCAGAAATCATTGAGATGCAAAGTGAAGGCGGTGCGGCTGGCGCGGTTCACGGCGCGCTGCAAGGCGGCGCTTTAGCCACCACCTTTACCGCTTCTCAGGGCTTGATGTTAATGCTCCCTAATATGTACAAAATTGCTGGAGAGCTAAGCCCAGCGGTATTTCATGTAGCCGCTCGCGCCTTGGCTGCTCAAGGATTATCGATTTTTGGCGACCATCAAGATGTAATGGCAGTGCGCGCCACAGGCTTTGCCCTGCTCGCATCGGCCTCGGTGCAAGAGGCGCAAGACATGGCTTTAGTGGCCCATCTCGCAAGCCTACGCTGCCGCATTCCCTTTGTGCATTTCTTCGATGGCTTTCGAACCTCCCACGAAGTCAATAAAATTGCCGCTCTGGACGCCACGCAAATTAAGCCGCTGGTCGACGATCACTGGGTGTGGCAACACCGCCAACGCGCGCTCTCACCAGAACGCCCAAAAATTAGAGGCACCGCTCAAAATCCCGACGTTTATTTTCAGGCTCGCGAGAGCGTCAATCCTTATTATCAACACGCCCCCAGCATCGTTGCCGATGTGATGCAGCAGGTCGCGAGCCTAAGCGGTAGACCTTATCGCCCCTTCGATTATCATGGTGCCGCAGACGCCAGCGAAGTACTGGTGGTGATGGGCTCGGCGAGCATCACTGTACAACAAGTGGTCGCGCACCGCTGTCAACAAGGCGAAAAAGTTGGTGTGGTTACGGTACGGCTATACCGTCCCTTTAGCAGCGAACACTTTTTGGCGGTATTGCCAAATACGGTGCAAAGGATAGCAGTGCTTGATCGCACCAAAGAGCCCGGCTCACAAGCCGAACCATTACTACTGGATGTTCAATCGGTGATCCACGAACACCCCGAGCGCCTGCATATTAAGGTCTGTGGTGGGCGCTATGGCCTATCCAGCAAAGAATTCACCCCAGCCATGGCCGATGCGGTCTTTAAATCCCTACGCGCTTCGCCAGTTAAAACTCGTTTTAGCGTTGGTATCAACGACGATTTGAGTCACCTCAGCCTAACAGTTGATAGCAAAATGACTTTGCCAGAAACCGGCGTCAGTAGCGCACTGTTCTATGGTTTAGGTTCCGATGGAACGGTTGGGGCCAATAAAAACACCATTAAAATCGTCGCCGAACGTCCGGGGTATTATGCGCAGGGTTACTTTGTTTATGATTCTAAAAAGTCTGGCTCAACCACGGTTTCGCATTTACGTTTTGCCCAACAACCGATAGATGCGCCCTATTTGCTGGAACACGCCGACCTAGTCGCGGTTCACCAACCGCAATTATTACGACAAATGGACTTAGTGAACAAAATCAAAGCACAAGGCTGTTTGTTGCTCAACAGCAGCTTGAATGACCAACAACTTTGGGACTCATTCACCGCAGATACTCAGCACTCTATTCTTGAGCAACAAATCAAGGTATATGCGATTGATGCCACCGCGGTCGCCCTCGCTGGCGGCATGGGGCGCCGAATCAACACGATTATGCAGGCCTGTTTCTTTGCCTTGGCCAACATTCTGCCACTCGAGCAAGCCTTAAACGCCATGAAACAAGCCATTACCAAGAGCTATCAACGCAAGGGGGCTAAAGTTGTCGAGGCCAACCATGCCGTTGTCGATGCTAGTATCGCCGCGCTACGAGCAGTGACTTTAGGCCAGACAAATTCGGCACGACAACTGAGCCCCGCGCTCAGCCCGCAGGCTCCGGCCTTTATGCAACAGGTCACCGCCAAGATGATCCGTGGTTTAGGCGATCAAATTCCGGTATCGATGCTGCCCGATGATGGCACTTGGCCCAGCGGCTCTAGCCGTTATGAGAAACGTAACATTGCCGCCACACTGCCCAAATGGGACAGCGAGGCCTGCATTCAATGCGGAAACTGTGTCATCGTTTGCCCACATGCGGCGCTGCGCGCCCGTTTCTATCATCAAGCTTACTTAGCCCAGGCGCCCAGCAGTTTTGCGTCGGCAGCTCTGGCCGCCCGAGGCTTTCCCGATACCCACTATACTTTGCAGCTCTACGGGGATGATTGTACTGGTTGCGGATTATGTTTCGAGGCCTGTCCGGTGCGCGGCCCCGAACAACAGCGAGCGCTCACCATGCAGCCCAAACCGCAACAGCAACAACCGCTGCGTGACGCGCTGGCTTTTTTCGAAAGTTTGCCAGTCAACGATCGCAGTCGTGTGGATTTTTCCACTGTGCATGGAGTGCAATTTCTTGAGCCGCTGTTTGAATTTTCCGGGGCCTGTAGTGGCTGCGGTGAAACACCTTATTTGAAACTGATTACCCAACTATTTGGCGATCGTATGTTAGTTGCCAATGCCACCGGCTGTTCATCTATTTATGGCGGTAATTTACCCACCACTCCTTGGTCAAAAAATGCCGAGGGCCAAGGACCCGCTTGGTCAAACTCGCTATTTGAAGACAATGCCGAGTTTGGTTTGGGTCTGCGACTCAGCGCCGATCAACAGCGACGCGAAGCCGAGAGACAACTACAGCAATGGCAACCCGCCTTCGATCCAAAACTCATCGAAGCGGTACTCAACGCGCCTCAGCAGTTTGAATCCCAACTCAGAGCACAACGTCAACGCCTGCAGCAACTAATGCAACAAATTAAAGGCCATGCTCACGCACAAACGCTCAGCTCGGTATTAGATTATCTGTTACGTCGCTCGGTATGGATAGTGGGCGGCGACGGCTGGGCCTACGACATTGGTTTTGGCGGCTTAGACCATGTATTGGCTTCCGGCCGAGACGTGAATATTTTAGTCATGGATACCGAAGTCTACTCCAATACCGGTGGCCAAATGAGTAAATCAACCCCGCTAGGCGCGGTGGCTAAATTTGCCGCCGGCGGAAAAACCATGGCCAAAAAAGATGTGGCCCTGCAAGCCATCGCCTATGGCAATGTTTATGTGGCAAGAGTCGCGCTGGGCGCCGATCCTCAGCAAACGCTGTTGGCCTTACGTGAAGCCGAAGCCTATCCCGGCCCTTCACTAGTGATAGCCTATTCACATTGCATTGCCCACGGTATTGATATGCAAAAAGGTTTAGAGCAGCAACAAAATGCAGTCCTCAGTGGGCACTGGCCATTAATTCGCTATAACCCAGTGCTGCGCCAGCAGGGAGCGAACCCTTTTGCCCTAGACAGCTTACGCCCCAGCGTGCCCTTAAAACACTACCGAGAACAGGAGAATCGTTACCAGATCTTAGCCCAGAGCCAGCCCGAAGAGGCGCAACGTTTAATGGATATTGCCGAGCAGGTGGCGCGTCAAAAATGGGCCACCTACGAAGAAATGGCCCATCGAGATGCCAGCCATTTCCATCCCGATGCACGGCGTGAACTTTAAACAAAGAGGGAGAGGCGGCGCCAGCCATACTCTCCTTCGCTCCGATGCGCGCGTGAAAATCAAACAGATACACCTTAAACAAAGCGCGAAAAGAACAGGCGCTGACGCGACAAAATTAACAGAACCGAACAGGACCTTTGACTTTGCAGGGCAAAACTTTAGCTGGGGATTCCCCCTGACATATCTCTTCCATCCCTGTCACCATTGATTACCTGCATAAGGGTGCCGCTGAGGCTCATAATCCCAAGTATTCGAATCAGCAAAACAAAGGAGCCTTTTCATATCCTAAACTTGTTCATTTTTAGCGAGCTTGGCCGACCGATGTTCAATAGACGACCCATCTCGCTCAATACAGAATGTTCTAGATAGCTATCGAGCTTACGCCACCGAGGTTTATGAAGTTTAACTAAAGTCCCCAAGATAGCGACGATTACTATGGGATTAAAAGCCTGTAGTCTAATCTTTAATTAACTCGATAATGAATGTTAAAACAATGAGCTAGCCCTAAAATAAAACATATTACTTAAACGATAAATGATTATTATTTGTCACCGATATATCAAGTCGGTATATTAAATAAACAAAAGGAATTTTCATCTAGCCCATAAGATATACGCTCTTTTTAGCCCTAACAGATGACCCCATAGAGGGATAAATCGTGCGCAGCTAAATAACGATGACTTAGCAAATTAAGCGAGGATGCATGCAGAAAATAAAAGGCAAAAGTGTTTTTTGTTTGGTCGCAACTTGTCTCATTTGCTTACTTCTGATTGTTTCCCCCCAATCGACTTTCGCTCAAGTTGATGCGCAACAACCGCTCAAAATTGCTTATCGGATCGACAGTGCCCCCCTTCAATATCAAGACGAATCTGGTCAAGCCAGCGGCGTTCTGATCGATTTCTGGCGAATATGGGCCGAGAAGAGCCAACAATCTATCCAGTTTATCGGAGGAAACAACAGTGAAACTCAACGCTGGTTAAATGAAGGAAAGGTGGATGCGATTGCAGGCCTGTTCAGCAGCGCCCGACGTGAAACCCAAATGGCATTTTCTAAGCCCTTATTACATAGCGCTTATTCCCTATACTACAACCCCAACTTAACTCAACTTGATACCAACCTCGATATCAACCAACGCTCCATCGGCGTGACTCAGGGTAGCTACCATCATCAATGGCTGCTAGAACATTACCCCAAGGCTGATATACATAGTTATTCCGGCTACAACCAGCTATTTGAAGCCGCAATCACTGGAGAGATTGAGCTGTTCATCACCCAAGCTATCTATCTAAAAAAATACCTCAGTGATCATCCGGTGAGCGTTCGTTTTGAAGCCTTTACGTCGGTGCTGTATGACCGAGCCTACCGCGCAGCTGTAAAGCGCGATAATCAACAGTTGTTAGCTAAAATTAATCGCCACTTGGCAGATATATCCAATCAGGACAAAAATGCTATTTCTGCAAAATGGAGCGGTTTTCACTGGGAATATCTGCCCCCAAAATTAAATGCTATCAATAATGCCAAAGTTCAGCTCAACTTAACCCCGACAGAACAAGACTGGTTAGCGAAACATCCAGAGATCACCATTGGCGTTGATGGCAATTGGCCACCGGTAGACTTTACCAACCAACAAGGCATACATAGCGGAGTCCTCTCCGAATATTTAGAGCTTATCGAGAACCGTTTAGGGATCAGCTTAAAAGTGAAAAGCAATGCTCGTTTCAAAGACATGGTTCAGCAGTTAAGGAAAGGAGAAATTAAGCTCGGCACTACCATTGTACAAACCGCAGACCGAGAACAAGACTTATGGTTCACCCTCCCCTATTTCAGCGCAGTGAAAGTCATAGTCAGCAACAGCGAAGGCAAGCAATATAGTGACTTAGCTCAGCTCTCGGGGAAAACGCTAGCCATTGAAGATGGCTTCTTCCTTATCGATGTACTGCGTAAAAGTCATCCCGAGATCAACTTAAAAACCTACCCTTCCACCGCTGATGCCTTGAAGGCTCTCTCCTTTCAACAAGTTGATGCGTATGTGGGAAATCAAGCGGTAATCTCGTGGTTAAAACAAAACTTACAGCTCAGTAATATTTCCTTTAGCGGTGACCCTCAGCTGCCTTTCGCCTTACAACGCTTTGCGGTACATCAAGACCCACAATGGCAACCCTTGGTCGGCATTCTGAATAAAGCCTTAGCCAGTATCAGCGTTGCCGAACGCCAAGCCATACTCAGTCACTGGGTAAACAACCGCCAACAATTCATCAATGCCCTCCCTCTCAATCTAAGCAACCAACAAAATATTTGGCTAGAACAGCACCAACAATGGAACATTGGCGTAGACCCTAAATTTGCCCCCTTGAGCTTTGTGGATGAAAAAGGCTCCTTTGGCGGTATCTCTTCAGAAGTTCTGAATATCGTGACCAACATTATTGGCGTAAGCTATAAACTTTCTGAAACAAGTAGTTGGTCAAATACCTTACAAGCTCTCCAGCAAGCCGAGGTCGATATCGTCCCATCGGTTCCCTATGTCGAACAAAATCAACAAGAAACAGCAGAAATGCTGTTCAGTAAGCCCTACCTAACTCGCCCCTATATGATATTTGTGCAGGACAACACCCAATTTGTGAGCAGTGTTGAAGATCTCGTCGGACATCGAGTGGGGGTGCTCAATCACCACAACTTAGAAAACCAACTACAGGTAGATTACCCACTACTCGAACAGTTTCCTTTCTCATCACCTCAACAAGCCTTGTTAAGCTTAAGTGCTGGCGAAATTGATGCCTACATCGGGATCCTGGACTCCACTTCCTTATCATTAACCGAGTTAGGCATCGCCGATATCAAGATAGCCGCACCCAGTCCCTACTCTTACCAAGCATCGATTGGCGTCCGTAAAGATTGGCCTGAATTAATGCCCATCCTCAATCAGGCTATCGACCGAATATCGGCACAACAAATGAAGCAGATCAAGAACCACTGGTTTTCAGTTGACTTTGAGCATCAAGCAAATAACTACTTAATTTGGCGAGCCATTCTAATCACTTGCATGATTGCACTGCCAATTATCATTGTGATTTTCATTTGGAATAGAAAACTTGCTATCGCCAAGGATAAATTAAAGCTGAGTAGTGAAAAGCTCGCACAAGCCAAACAAAGTGCAGAACAGGCCAATAACTTTAAAAGTCAGTTTTTAGCCAATATGTCTCATGAAATCCGGACCCCGATGAATGCTATCGTCGGCTTTACACATCTGATGCTCAGTAGCAAACTGGATGATACCCAGCAAGACTACGCCAACAAAATAAAACGCGCGTCGCTCACCCTACTGGGCGTCATCAATGACATCTTAGATGTGTCTAAAGTCGAAGCTGGCAAGCTAGAAATAGAGCAAATCAAATTCCATTTAAGTGAAATTGTCTACAACCTATCAAATCTCTTGGCACCAAAAGCAATAGAGAAGAACATAGATATCTTCATGGATGTTGATCCGAAAGTGCCCGATATCCTGATTGGCGACCCTCTCAGGCTGGAACAGATCCTGATTAACCTGACTCAAAATGCCATAAAATTTACAGAGCAGGGACAAGTTGTGGTGAAGATCAAACTGCTCGAATCGGTGCCAAACCGGGTTACCCTTGAGTTTTCGGTCAATGACACCGGCATTGGGATCTCCGAAGACAACCTCAGTAAATTATTCCAGCCCTTTGCTCAGGCCGACGACAGCCTCACTCGAACCCATGGTGGTACCGGCCTGGGTTTAAGCATCAGCAAATTATTAGTCGAGCTGATGGGGGGAGAAATCCGCGCCACCAGCATTGAAAATCAAGGCAGTACTTTTAGCTTTCAGCTTAACTTAGCTTACTCCGAAGACAAACAATACGACCAACAGTTGCAAGCCGAACTCAGAGATATGCGAGTTTTGGTGGTCGACGACAACCAATTGGCCAGAGACATTAGCAGCGAAATATTACACTCCTTCTCATTTAGAGTTGATTGCGCGAGTAACGCTGCAACCGCCATCGATATGCTTGACCGACACAACAACATCGAACCGGAAGATCCCTATCGCTTGGTATTAATGGATTGGAAAATGCCACGAATGAATGGCATTGAAGCGAGTAAATACATCAAAGAAATGCCTCTTCGCATGATGCCCGCAATCATTTTAGTCACCGCCTATGGGCGTGAAGATGTATCGCGGCAGGTAGAAAAAGAACAACTTGACGCCTTCTTAATTAAACCACTCAACGCTTCACTATTATTTGATTGCATCATGAAGCTATTTCATCAACAGCCAAGCAGTTCACTGGCAACTCAAGCGATGGTGCCCCACTTACTTGAGGGCAAGGTATTGTTAGTGGAAGATCACCCCATTAACCAAGAACTCGCCAAAGAAATGCTGACCCAAATGGGCCTGCAAGCCAGCATTGCCAAGCATGGTCAACAAGCAATCGATATGCTGCAAGCTGAACCCTTCGATTTAGTCTTAATGGATATACAAATGCCAGTACTCGATGGCTTTGAAGCCACTCGAGCCATTCGCAAAAATAGCCGCTTCGCCACACTCCCGATTATTGCCATGACCGCTCATGCAATGAAAGAAGATCAGCAACGATGTTTCGAAGCAGGCATGAACGCTCACCTAGCGAAACCTATCGATCCCGAGCAATTATTCTCAGTACTAAGCCAATACCTTGCGCCTCAAGCGCAGCCAGATACTGAGCCAGCGCTGGTGATAAACGCTCCAGCCGAAGATCCATTACCAGTCATTGACGGCTTAGATAGCCAATGGGGGATCACCCGAGTCGGCGGCAATGCACAGCTTTACCAAAAACTACTGAGTGATTTTTATAGCAGGCATCACCAAGAATTAGAGACCCTTTCTCAAGCGTGTAGGCTACAACAATTTGACGATGTAAAACGCATTATTCACACCATTAGAGGGGTCGCAGGTAACCTTGGTGCCAAATCGCTTGAACAAGCAGCAACCGATTTTGAACCGCTCATCGCCCAAGCAGAGCAAGCTTTTGCCAGCCAACAATGGCAGGAGTTTCAGCACCAGTTTAAGCACTTGTTCGAACAACTTGCCAGCAGTCTTGCTCCACCCAGCTCAGCCCCTGAAATCGTCAGTCAATCACCAACAACTGTGCTCAATACTAGCGCCGAAGCTCTATTAACGCCGCTTCGAGAATTACTAGAAGAAGGCAATCCACAGGCCAAGAAAACCATTACTGAATTTGAAAATAAGCTACCGCGTATACTCTATGATGAGCTCGTCAGACTGATCAACGAATTTGAGTTCGACAATGCCCTCACGGTGCTAGACGAACATATCAATAAAAAAGGATAGGTTACACCAGCATGCTTAAGCCAACAGAAAAAATACTGATTATTGATGACGAAACATTTTATATCGATGTGCTAGTGGAGTTGCTCGCCCAGAAATTTGTGGTTTCGGTGGCTAAAAATGGCGAACAAGGTTTAGAGCGGATCAGACGTGGCTTCTTACCTGATCTCATCTTATTGGATGTATTAATGCCGGGATTGGATGGCTATCAGGTTTGCCAACAGCTCAAAGCCATGCCCGAAACCAAAGACATTCCGATTATTTTCTTAACCGTCAAAAGCGATGTGGAATCGGAAATTCATGGTTTCAACCTAGGAGCGGCCGACTACATCTCCAAGCCCTTTAGCCTGCCAATCGTGAGTGCTCGAGTGAACACCCATATGGTTTTAGCCAGAATGCACAAAACCTTACAACAGCAGAATTCACAGCTTGAAGAGCTGGTCAATCAAAGAACCAAAGAGATCTCGCGCACCCAAGATGTGGCGATTTATTGCATGGCCTCGGTCGCTGAAACCCGTGATAACGAAACCGGTAAACACCTGCGACGAACTCAGCATTACATCAAACTATTGGCAGAGTACTTAAGAGAGCAAGGATTCTATACCGCTCAGCTCGACAACGACTTCGTTGAACTATTATTTAAATCTGCACCGCTGCATGATATTGGTAAAGTCGGCGTGCCCGATGCAATTCTGCTTAAATCCGGGCCTCTCGATGCAACTGAATGGCAAGAAATGCAAAAACACTCAGAATATGGGCGCGATGCCATCTTAAAGGCCGAGAAAGAGTATGGACCGTCCAGTTTTTTAAGCATCGCCAAAGAGATTGCCTATAACCACCATGAAAAATGGGATGGTAGCGGTTACCCTCGGGGTTTATCGGGGGAGCAAATTCCGCTCTCGGCACGGCTAATGGCCATTGCCGACTGCTATGACGCACTGATCAATAAGCGCAGCTACAAACAAGCTTTTAGTTACCAAAGTGCCAAAGAGATCATCCTCCAGGGACGCGGTAGCCATTTTGAACCCGCTTTAGTCGATGCCTTTATCGCCTTAGAAGCGTCCTTTATAAAAATTGCCCAACAATTTGCCGAAGATGAAGACGAATAAATGTCCTTTGCGCCACTAAGTTTCAGGCAAACCAACATCACTCTGAGCAGTGAAACAACAAACAGGATGGTTCAGAGATAGTTTTCAAGAACTCAGCCCCCCATTGCTAAGTAAAAAACAACCGCCCTCAATAAGCTTCATTCACTTACTGAGGGCAGTTAATCTTCGACCGCCTTTTAATACCCATCTAACTCATTATCGGCAGATTTATTCTGCATAATAAATGGCTCATATAAGTAATCCGATTGGTATAATTCAATGGCTTAAATTAATGCTGCGATACTAAGCTGCCGTGTTTTTCTCTGCTTTTCATCCAAAGCATAATGCCACCGAGTACCGCGAAAGGAACGATCGGATCCACCAGGGTCCCCCCTTGACCAAAAATAAGGTTTAGGAGCATCACAATACTCGCGCCAATTGCCCAAGCAATGGTCGAAGTCACACTCCAGATCTTCAATTGGTCCCCCAACTCGGTAATCCCCAAAGTACGACTGATGATATGAAAGTAAGAGTCATTTAGATGGGAGAAGCCAACCGGGCCAACCGCACATGCCAATGCAACAAAGACCGGATCCAGACCCAAGGTTTCCACCAATGGTAATGCCATGGTGGCAGCAACCATCATTGATGCCGTCGCGGAACCTTGGATCAAACGCAACATCGAGGCTATCGCCAATGGCACCAATAAAGGAGGTATGCCACTACTTGAAATCGCTTCTGCCACCTGAGGGCCAGCACCGGATGCTTTGAGCACTGCGCCCATTGCGCCACCACAACCAGTGACCACTAAGATAAGACCGGTAGTGGCCAGCGAATCGTCCATCGATCCCACCATATCTTTGCGTTCGATATTCCGCGTTAGACCATAGAGCGCCATTAATACGCCAATCCCTACCGCCACGACAGGATTGCCGACTAATGACAATAAGGCGTGGAAAGTCGAATCTCCTTTACCAACAATAGTATTCGCCAAGATCAGCGCTATCGGGATCAGGATCGGTCCAAAAGATAGAAAGTTACTTGGCAGTTTTTTCTCGTCGGCTGCTTGCACGGTATCTAAATTCGCCCAAGCCGCTTCGGAAGTAATCCATTGCTCACCGTTTGGCACGCGGTAGTACTCTTTGCCTATTTTTCGAATATAAAACAAGGACAACAGCATCATCGGAATAGAGACCAATAATCCCCATAACATATATACGCCCAAGTCCACACCAAGAATGCCAGCAACTGCCACTGGGCCAGGCGTTGGCGGCACTAAGGCGTGAGTGATCAGCAAACCAAGCGCTAATGTGACCCCTAAGCCCACGGCAGATTTTCCGGTATTGCGTGAAATGGCACGCACCAGTGAGTGCAAAATGATATAGGCCGAATCACAGAATACAGGGATCGCCACCAGCACCCCTGTGAGACCAAGCGCTATATCTTCACGTCCTTTACCACAGAGCTTCACGAAGGTTTTTGCCATTCGAATCGCCGCCCCGGAGCGCTCAAAACATGCCCCCATGATCACGCCAAACGCGATAATTAAACCAATGCCACCAAGCACTCCACCAAAACCCGCTTTAATCGCACCAATCAGTTCCGTTGGTGCCATTCCGGCAAATAAACCCATGATGATACTGGCAATAACCATCGCCAATGCCACGGGGATCCGTGTTTTAATAATCATCCCCATCATGGCAATGATCCCGACTATAATTCCTATAAGAGCAGCGTCCATTATATTGTCCTACCTATCAGATTATATTTCTTCAGTTGTGTTTAGCTACTACCTCCTTGAAAGGAGGCAGTGAGTTTGGTTGTCGTTCTTATTATGTGTTGCTTAAAGGTAAGGTCTGACCCAGCCTAAACCAGCTTCAGTGCTTGACTTAGGTTTGTATTCGCAGCCAATCCATCCTTGGTACCCCACCTTGTCTAATACTTGAAACAAATATGGATAATTCAGTTCACCATCTGAAGGTTCATTGCGATCGGGAACCGAAGCGATTTGAACATGACCAATATCGTCCGCCAAATCCGCCATCAACACGGTGACGTCTCCATCCATGATTTGTGCGTGATACAAATCAAATTGTAGTTTTACATTGGTGCGTTCAACTTGCTGAATAAGCGCGACGGCGTCCCGCTGATGGGACACAAAATAGCCAGGTACATCGCGAGAATTAAGCGGCTCGATCATCAGCTCAATTCCCTGCTCAGCAAATCGGTCTGCGGCATAACGAATATTGCTGATGAATGTGTCGACATGCTGTTGCTCACTAAATTGCGGATCCACAAGACCTGACATGGCGTGGACTTTTTTGCAGTTGAGTGCCTGCGCATACATCATCGCAGTGTCGACACTTTGCTTAAACTCTTGTTCCCGTCCAGGAATAGCCGCAAAACCCCGCTCCCCTGCATCCCAATCACCCGGCGGCATATTAAACAGCGCCAGCTCAAGGCCAAATTGACTTAACTTATCTGCCAATACTTTTGGTTCATAGGCATAGGGAAACAAAAACTCTACCGCTTTAAAACCCGCTTGATGGGCTTGCTCAAAACGCTCCAAAAAGTCCACGTGGTTGAATAACATCGTTAGATTTGCTGCGAATTTGGCCATTACTTGCCTCTCCCTTTTAGGTCTTCGACTTCTGCGTCGCTGAGATAACGAATTGGATAGTCCTTCAGTAAGAACATTAGTTTTGCTGTTTCTTCCAGCTCCTCGGCATTGTCAACTGCATCCACTAAATCACTACCGGTGATCACCGGTCCGTGGTTGGCAAGTAAAAACGCTCGATAGTCGGCGGCTTGTTTACCCAAGTCTTCGGCTATTTTAGGATCTCCCGGTCTTAAATATGGAAGCACTGGCAGCTGCCCAATTCGCATCACGTAATATGGTGTGAACGGGCGAATGGCATTTTCCACCGTCAAATTATCCAAACACGACAATGCCGTGAGATAAGTCGAATGTAGGTGTACAATGGCGTTACAGTCTGGATTATTACGATAAATAGCCAAGTGAAAAGCGACTTCTTTCGATGCCTTATGCCCAGAAATTAAATGACCGTCGATATCCACGACCGAGAGCTGCTCAGCCACTAATCGGCCAAATGATGATCCGGTTGGCGTCGCCAAGAAGTGCCCATTGGGCAGTTTAACGGATAAGTTTCCCGCGCCACCCGTCGCATAGCCTCGTTCAAACATAGAGCGAGCTAAGTCGACCATTTGTTGTCTAATTTGTTGCTCTATCATGCAAGAAAACCTTGTGCTTTAAAGAAGAACTGCGGATCACCAAAATTGCCCGATTTCAGCGCCAACGACAGCGAGCCATCAAGGGATTTGACCCAAGGCACACCGGGAGCGATTTGAGGACCAATGTGAAAACCCGCAACGTCAAGACTTTGGGTCACCGTACCGGAGGTTTCGCCCCCAGCAACAATAAAATTGACCACACCATGCTCTTTTAGTTGGTGAGCGAGCAAACTAAAAAAGGACTCCACTGCATGGCTTGAGGCTTGAGCACCGTATTGGCTTTGAATTGCACTGAGTGTCTCAGTATCGGCCGTGGCATAAACCATGGGGGCAAATTCACCGTCGAGGTTCGTGATGACCCACTGCATTACACTTTCGCTGTAGGATGGATCATTGATACACGCAGCAACATCCACCGCAAAGTGTGGCGCTCGCGCTTGGTAAGCCACAACTTGTTGATTGGTCATCGCTGAACATGAGCCAGAAAGCACCACCGTTTTTGCTTGACGAGGTAAGCCTTGCGCTTTGGCTGCAGTTTGCTCCGCCACACTTCGCCCCCAATGTTGAGCGATGTCAGCCGCTAAACCGGAGCCCCCGGTCACTAATTTTAGCGACTGAATCGCCTCCCCTATTGTCGCTAAATGCTGCGCATTGAACGCATCAAGCACTGCGTAACGAAAGCCTTGCTGTTGTAGCTCAGCAAATTTTGCCTTGAGTGCTTGGCTACCTTGCTCAATCTCTTGATAATTCACCAAACCAGCATCGCCATCAGACTGCGCATTCATCAGACGAACCAAGTTTGAATCCATCATTGGAGTGACGGGGTGATGACGCATTCCAGATTCATGCAGCGGCTCACCGAACACAAATAAATGCCCGTTAAACACCGTGCGACCGTTCACAGGCAAGGCCGGACAAACAATCGTGAAATTTTCGTTCAGTGCTGCCAACAACGCGTCCGTCACAGGACCAATATTACCTTGTGCCGTGCTATCGAAGGTTGAGCAATATTTGAAGTAAAACTGTTGGCAACCTTTGGCCTGCAACCATGCTAAAGCCAGCAGTGAGTCGGATATTGCCTGATCGACCGGACAAGAACGTGATTTCAAGCTTATCACTACAGCATCTGCTTCAATCTCTATCGGCAAACTCGGAACACCATTTAATTGTACCGTTCGCATACCATTTTCTACCAGAAAACCGGCAATATCGGTGGCACCAGTAAAGTCATCTGCAATCACACCAAGTAACATTATGACTCCTCCATGCCGGGCAATTTGATACCGTCAAAAATTTTAATCACCGCGCTGTCATCTTCTTTGCCAAAACCAGCATTGCTAGCAGCGGTGAACATGTTCAAGGCGGTGCTGGCTAGCGGCAATGGAAATTTAAAATCTTGCGCCGTATCCGCCACCAGATTGAGATCTTTCACGAAAATATCCACCATCGATTTGGGTGTATAATCCCCATCCACCACATGCTTCATACGGTTTTCAAACATCCAAGAGTTCCCCGCAGCATTGGTCACCACTTCATACATCACATCTAATGGGATTTGCGCCCGTGCTGCCAATGCCATAGCTTCGGCCCCCGCCGCAATATGCACTCCCGCCAAAAGCTGATGAATAATTTTCACGGTTGCCCCCAAACCGATGGCTTCGCCAATGTTGTAAACCTTTGCAGCTGTCGCATCCAATACTGGCGCAAGCTTGGTAAACGCCGCACTAGAACCGGCAGCCATAATGGTCATCTCACCCGCTTCGGCTTTCACTGCACCTCCCGATACCGGGGCATCCAACATCAACAGACCATGTTTTTTCAACTCTGCGTCTATTTGCTGCGCATCTTGAGCTGAAATAGTGGCCGAAACCATGACTGCCGTATTTGGCTTTAAATTTTCTGCCAAACCGGAATCAAACAAGATCGATGTCACTTGTTTGGCATTTATCACCAGCAGTAACACTGCATCCAGCAGCGGCGCAAATTGCTTCGCATCTGTCGATACACCTTTGGCACCAAAATGATCTAAGGTCTCTAAAGCCATTGGATTAAGGTCAATCCCATAAACATCGAGACCTGCACGGACACAAGATTTCGCTGCCCCCATCCCCATCGAGCCTAAACCAATCACAGCTACCGATTTAACTATTTGATTATCCATCGTCTTTTCCCAAAACATGTTGAATACAGTGTGTTAATTTATGTTCCATGGTGTGATTATATGTTAATTAATGTGAAGAAACCTGAGATATAACTCACAAACAGCAATATTAATATTAAATTCAGGTAAAAAAATCGCATTACCATTAACAAACCCGCTTAGCATCTGCCAAGACAATATTCTAGCTAACAATTATTAACACAACTTCACAGTTTTATCCCTTACTGTTAAGATACAAACATCACCAACTCTCATAAATAATAAATCTGAATGATCCCAGCAGAACGCCATAAGTTAATCTTGTCACTACTTTCACAGCAGCAGCTCATCAGCATTAACCAGCTGATAGAAAAATTAGATGTTTCGCATATGACAATACGAAGAGACATCGCAAAGCTAGAACAAAAAGGAAAAGTATTGTCGGTTTCCGGTGGCGTTCAACTGACTCAAAAAATCCATCAAGAGGCCTCTCACGATGCAAAAGCCACCCTGCACGCACAGGAAAAAGTCGCCATTGGCGCCCTAGCCAGCCCTCTCATTCCCAAAGCATGTACCGTCTATTTGGATGCAGGAACGACAACCCTAGAAATAGCCCATTTAATTAGTGAGCGTTCCGATTTAGTGATCGTCACCAATGATTTTGTGATTGCCAATTTTCTGATCCAGCATAGTCACAGTGAGATTTACCATACTGGCGGGCGAATTGATCGAGAAAATCAATCTTGTATTGGCAGCAAGGTAGCTGAATTTCTATCTGGTATGAATATCGATATCGCCTTTGTGTCGACGTCTTCTTGGAACTTAAAAGGAATATCCACCCCCAGTGAGCCCAAAGTCATCGTGAAAAAAGCCATCGCGCAAGCCGCGCAGAATGTCGTTTTAGTTTCTGATGCCTCAAAATACGGAAAAGTAGGCACTTTTCACGCCCTAGACATTAATCAATTCAACATCATCATTACCGATTCAAGTTTTCCACAGAGCATTCAACAAGAGTTACAAGAGAAAGGGATCACCGTGCTAACTCCGCGATAGCTGCCCATCAAGCTGACCGCTTCGCAGCCGAGTCCTCGGTTATTCACAACAATCACGCAAACTCATGTTTGAGAAGCGACGCTTAATATGCTTTGCTCGACCAAGCAACGGCAAGACCCCTGCTTGGTCGCGTGCTACTCTTGCTTCAATCGAAGAGCAGCCCTTAATCACGCAGGTATTCCACATGCTGCGGTCAGCTTCACTTCAATTATCTGCAACAATCCACCAAGCAAAACCCTCCCATAAATGTTCATCAATGCACCTAATTGGTTCAATTCGATGATTTTATTTGTTTGATAGGCAACTTTCCTTCCAGCCAATTTTGTCATCTTACCAATTGATTGAATAAATCTTATTTCATATACGAATAAACAAAAAAACATAAAAATTACATAAAATTAATAACTTAAAAACACCCTTAAAATTAAATAATAAGTTACACAATTATTTACCTGCTTATAAAAGCAGCATAATTCAAGTTCTCATTGGAGCTTCGGCACTCAATTTGCAGAAAACCTAACCAAGTAATTAATCATAATGATTTGTATTTAATATTTTGCACTCTGTCATGCATCTTTTGGGAGCTGAAATGACATCCGAATTCAAGAATAAAACCAAACGAAAACTATCAGACTTAATTGTCGATGAAGTAAAACGGCTGATTGTGTCTGAAGAACTCAAGCCAGGGGATCGTCTACCCAGTGAAAAAGATTTGATCGAGCAATATCAGATCTCCAAAGGAACAGTGAGAGAAGCATTAAAAGCCTTGGAAGTTGAGGGTTTGATCAAAACAAAACCAGGTCCAGGTGGCGGTGCATCACTGACTGAAGTTGGCACCGAGCCAGCCAGTAAAGCCTTGCGAAACTACCTTTACTTTCGTCACATCAGCCCAGAACAACTGTATCAAATGCGAAAACTAGTTGAGGTTGAGATAGCTGTGTCTGTGGTCGGACATTTGACGGAAGACGAACTTTCATTGCTGAGAAAGTACACCAATCAGTGCAGTAAAAAACCAAGCACAGAAGAAGAGCAGCGACTGCAGAAAATCGCCGAATTGGAATTCCACAATGTATTAGCGGATGCTTCGCCAAATCCAGTTCTGGGATTTTTTGGACGATTTTTAAACGAATTATTGAGAGATCTCGTCGTATTAAAAAAAGCCTATTTAATCGACTACTACGCATTCACAAAGTCGAATGTTGATTATCACTACGCACTCATTAGTGCGTATGACAAACAAGATAAAACCCAGGTTCGAACCCTGATGGGGGAGCACATGTGTGAAGCAGAAATGCACTTTGTCACGCTTGACGGAGAAATTTCTAAAAAAATGTAAGAGATCTTAAATATAAATTACAAGCCATGAAACCAAGCCTTAAGGCCAACATCACCAAAGGAACTAAAGATGATTAAAAAATATTTGAAACATACTGCACTTGTATTCTCAATAGCATCCGCTTCTTGCCTTGCACTTGCCCAAGACGAAGCCGTAACAATTTATGGCGTAAAATCTCTATCGGGAGGCTTTGCTAGTTATGGTAAGTATGCAGATATGGGGTCGAAATTAGCAGTTGAGCAATATGGAAAATTGCTTGGACAAACAACCACTTATAAAGAGATCGACACCGAAGGTAATGCAGGGAAAGCGCTTCGTAAAGTACAAGAAGCGATTAGCCAAGATAAAGCCAAGTTTTTTGATGGCGGCACCCTATCTTCAACGTCTCTGGCACTGGGTAAGGAAATCAATAAATCTGGCGGCGTCTTTATCACGCCAGCAGGTGCTGATGAGCTAACCGGTGTCGATTGTAACGCCGCCACATTTCGTTGGTCGGTGCCAACTTACGGCGCTATCAGAGAAACCGTGATCCCTTTGTTTAAAGAGCACCCAGAAAAAAAACGGTGGTATACCATCACCCCTCAATATGTATTCGGTGAAGCGCTACTATCTAATGCAGAAGCCGTATTTGATGAACTTGGCATTGAGCATGTGGGTAATAGTTACCACTCGTTACAAGAGCAAGAATTCTCTGGCTACCTCACCAACGCAATGGCGGCTCAACCAGACGTTCTCTTATTACTAAACTTCGGCGCTCAATCCTCTAATGCCTTACGCCAAGCGATTAACTTCGGCCTAAAAAATCGAATGACCATCTTAGTCACTTGGTCATCAGGCTTAGATCAATTCCAAGAACTCGGTGCTGATATCACAGAAAATGTCTACTTCGGCGCACAGTATTGGCACACCGTTGACACCCCATTCAATGCAGCCCTAGTCAAGCAAGTTAAAGATGCATATGGTATCACCCCCAACTACCCATTAGCGGCCGATTACACCAGTACCAAACTTCTGTTAGATGCCATTGCAGATGCAGGCTCAACCGAACCGAGTGCTGTCATCAAGGCTTTAGAGGGCAAGTCTTATGCGGGCCCAACTGGAACCGAAACCGTTCGAGCCGCCGATCACCAAGTCTTGAAAAACTACTACCTATTAAAAGGTAAAGCCGCTTCAGAAATGAAAAATGCAGATGATTTTGCAGACATTATCAGCTATGGACAGTCTTTCCCTGACCAATCATCGCTCAAGTGCAAAGCTCTTTAAAAGTTCCACGCCACTTTGCTCAATTGACGAAGTGGCGCGTCAATATTGTTAGAGGTGAATTATGAACCTGTATTTATTTCAGGCAGTAAATGGGATAGGGCTTGGAATGATTTATTTCCTCTTCTCGGTAGGGCTTACTATCATTTTTGGGCTACTTAACTTTGTGAACTTTGCTCACGGTGCTTTTTATCTTCTGGGAGCATACCTGAGCTATACCGCCGTCGCAGTAACTGGAAATTACTGGCTGGCACTGGTTGCCGTCCCCATTTGTATAGCACTCATTGCCTGGGCATGTGAAAGAACCTTGATCAAAAGGGTCTACCATCTTCCACACACCTATCAAATTCTAGTGACTTTAGGCGTTGCCCTCATCATTCAAGAGCTCTGTATTTCAATATGGGGACCAATAGGGAAGCACGTTGCGCCTCCTGATTCTCTGAAAGGTGTATTTCAAATCGGAGACTTCTTCTATCCAGAATATCGACTCTTTGTGATTGCTTTTTCGGCTGTGGTTGCGATTCTGGTTTGGCTATTACTAGATAAAACCAAATTTGGCGCACTAGTGCGAGCCGGCAGTGAAGACGCAGAAACCGTTTCACTATTAGGAACCCATACCCATCGCTTATTCTCAATTACCTTTGCCTTAGGAGTCGGTCTTGCAGGTCTTGCTGGCGTACTCGCAGCACCCATTAGAGGCGTGAGTCCATTTGTAGGGCCAGAAGTTCTTGGGATTGCGTTCGTGGTGGTCGTCATTGGAGGAATGGGTTCTTTCACTGGCGCGTTAGTCGGCGGGTTATTGGTTGGCTTGGTACAAAGTCTAATGACCACCATTTGGCCGCAAGGTGCCAGCTTAATGATTTATGGCGCGATGGCAGTGGTCATTTTATTGCGTCCTTACGGATTATTCGGGAGAGCATAAGATGAATACGAAGACTTCTATTTTTGGCGGAATAACCATCCTAGCCTTAGCATTGATTGTGTTAATGCCGATATTACTTCCTTCCATCACACTCGCAACAGAGATTCTAATATTTGCTCTCGCCGCATTAGCCTGCAACCTTCTTCTAGGTTATACCGGCCTCTTGTCATTCGGACAGGGGATCTTTTTTGGCGGCGGCGCTTATAGCGCTTCATTAGTCATGATCCATCTAAATTTTGGATTAATAGCAGCCCTAGCCACGGCCATTTTGATTGGTGCATCACTGGCTCTAATCGTTGGCGCTTTGTCGATCAGAAGAACTGGGATTTACTTTGTCATGCTTACGCTGGCCTTCACTCAGATGGCATATTTCTTAGCCTATACATTTAGTCAATGGACTGGCGGCGATAACGGGCTACTCGATGTACCTCGGCCTGCGCTCGCAATCTTTGGAATGACAATCAGCGATCTACAGAGCAGCGAAGCATTTTATGTTTTTGTCGCAAGCCTTTTTGTGATTGTGTTTGTGTTTGCCCGAAGAGTGATCCATTCGCCCTTTGGAACAACCCTTGTGGCAATTCGAGAAAACGAAGGCCGCTCTTCGGCGGTCGGCTTCTCAACCAACCATTTCAAGCTAATGGCCTTTGTCATTTCGGGGGCGATAACCGGCCTTGCTGGGGCTCTCTACGCGCTTCTTTTAAACTTCGCCCCGCTGTCAAACATTGAATTAGCCATGTCAGAAAACATCATGATTATGACCATCATCGGAGGAACCGGCTCATTACTCGGTTCCATTCTGGGGGCTGGCTCAATTGTCTTGATAGGAGATCTACTCTCATCGATATGGCCGAGGTGGATGATGATCTTGGGAGCTGCATTGATAGCGGTCGTATTGTTCCTTCCTGAGGGTTTGTGGGGGGGGCTAAGGTCTTTAAGTTCCAAATTATTGGTATCTAAAAAATCCAAGCAAGAGGCTATTTCCGAGGTGACCAAATGAACTCAAGTTACTTATTAGAAACCTCTAAATTAGGCTTAGATTATGGGGCATTTTCTGCGGTAGGAAGTGTTGATTTAAAGATCAAGAAAGGCTCAATTCATACGGTGATCGGCCCAAATGGTGCCGGAAAAACCTCATTATTTCACTGCTTAACTGGCGAACGAAAACCAACCCGTGGAAAGATCTTTTTTAATGGCGAAGATTTGACTTATCTTGCGGCACATAAACGAGTATCGAAAGGGATGTCTCGCTCGTTTCAGGTAACCAGTCTCTTCCAAAACTTAGATGTACGTGAAAATTTACGTATCGCCGCTCAGGGTCGAGACGGCCTTAGTGCGCTCAAGTTTTGGGTTCCTGAAACCGCCAACCACAAGCATTTGCTAAAAGCCGATGAAGTGATGGAAAGAATTCAATTAGATAAGTGGGCTGACAAACTGGCCGGTGAGTTATCACATGGACAACAACGAATACTGGAAGTTGGTATGGCACTCTGCGGATCCCCATCATTACTATTGCTTGATGAACCGACCTCAGGAATGGGCGTTGATGATATCCCAATGATGACCGGCTTAATTTCAGAACTAGGCAAAGATCATACGGTCATGCTGATTGAGCATAATATGCGACTCGTGATGTCTATTTCCGACCGGATCACCGTGATGCACCAAGGCAATATTTTAATCGAAGGCTCTCCTGAAGAAGTCAAAGGGGATGAATTGGTTAAAAAAGCATACTTAGGAGAAAGTGGCAATGAGTAGATTAGTGATCAACAACCTGCACTCTTTTTACGGTAAAAGCCATATTTTAAACGGAATTGACTTGGCAATAGAGTCTGGTGAAATTGTGACACTGCTGGGACGAAACGGTGCCGGTAAAACCACCACCCTAAAAACTATCGTGAGTATCGTTAAAGCGCAGCAAGGAGAAGTGCTATTAGATGAGGAAAACCTTGTTGGTAAAGAAATATACGAAATCGCACGACGCGGGATTGCTTTGGTACCGGAGCACAGAGGCATTTTTGGCATTCTTTCCGTTGAAGAGAACCTCAAAATTGCAATCAACAAGCGTAGTCCCTGGAGTCTTGAAGACATTTATCAAATGTTCCCGCGCCTCAAAGAACGCAGAAAGAACGGTGGCAACGCCCTATCTGGGGGTGAACAACAAATGCTCGCGATCGCGCGCGCTTTAGTCAATGCCCCAAAATTTCTGCTACTTGACGAACCAACAGAGGGTCTCGCCCCCGTCATCGTTGACGAAATCATCCGGATCCTCGCTCAGATTCGCGCAGCTGGTGTTGGCGTGCTGCTGGTTGAGCAAAATTTATCGGTATGCGAGAAGTTAGCCGACAAACACTACGTGATCGAGCTTGGTGAAATTGTTTACCAAGGCTCTCAAACAGAATTTAGCAAACAAGACGAGATTAAAAATCGATATCTTGCGGTTTAGTGGAAGAAACGCTGTATGCAAATGAATAAACGATCACCTAGCTTAGGGAAGATCAAGGTAAACACCGAACGTCTTTGGGACAGTTTGATGACCCATGGACAAATTGGCCATACCCTAAAAGGTGGCTTAAATCGCTTGGCGCTAACCGAGCGAGACAAACAAGGCAGAGACTTATTTAAGAAGTGGTGTGAAGACGCGGGCTGTACGGTTTTAATCGATGAGATCGGTAATATTTTTGCACGAAGAGCTGGTCAAAACAATCATCTCCCCCCTGTCATGACAGGTTCCCACATTGATACCCAACCAACTGGTGGTAAGTTTGATGGCTGCTTTGGTGTGATGGCTGGTTTAGAAGCAATACGTACCTTGAACGCCCTGAACATACAAACGATTGCTCCGATCGAAGTTGTCGCATGGACCAACGAAGAAGGTTCAAGATTTCCGCCATGCATGATGGGATCTGGTGTATTTACTGGAAAAATTTCACTCGACGAAGCGCTATCCACAAAAGATGATGCAGGGATCTCAGTGCAAGATGCGCTCAATCAAATTGATTATAACGGTAGCAAAAGCCATCTTGGCCATAAAGTCACCGCTTATTACGAGGCACACATCGAGCAAGGTCCAGTACTGGAAGAACAGCAGAAACAGATCGGCGTTGTGGTTGGAGCCCTTGGCCAAAAGTGGTTTGATATAGAAATAACGGGAATAGAAGCTCACGCAGGCCCAACCCCCATGCACCTTCGAAAAGATGCCGCCGTTGCTGGTGCTGAATTACTCCAATTTATACATCAATTAGCCCTGCAAAATTCGCCTCATGGCCGAGGAACAGTTGGCTGTTTTGAGATATTTCCAAGCTCTCGCAATGTGATTCCTGGTCGTGTAAAAATGACGGCCGATCTCAGACACTTAGATTCAATAGTACTCGAAGCAATGACCCAAGACTTATACCGCAAAGTGGATACCTTGGCTCAAAAATACGGCCTTCAAATAAACATAAGCGCAACTGCCGATTTTCCTCCCATCTCCTTTGACAGCCAATGTATCGATCAAGTAAGAACTGCGGCCACCGACTTAGGATGCCCGAATATGGATATTGTTAGTGGTGCGGGACATGACGCTATTTTTATGGCCGACGTGACGTCTGCCGGAATGATTTTCGTCCCTTGTGAGGGAGGGATAAGTCATAATGAACTCGAGAGAGCAAAGGCAGAAGACCTTGGTGCTGGAGCCTCTGTGCTACTGAATGTTCTATTATCTGCTGCTGGGGTCTTCGAAAATGACTAATTCCAAACATACTCATGTAGCAGACATGACAGCGGTCGAACTCAGCCAGCTGTTCCAATCCAAAGCACTTTCTCCGGTTGAAGCGACTCAAGCTTCACTGGAACGGATTGAGCAGTGTAACTCTTCGGTTAATGCATACTGCTTTATTGCTGAGCAGGATGCGCTCAAGGCTGCAAAACAATCTGAAGCGCGTTGGTTTAAAGCAGCCCCGCTCAGCAAAATTGATGGTATACCTAGCTCTATCAAAGACTTAACCTCTGTCGCTAAATGGCCGAGCCGTAGCGGCTCATTGACCAGTTCTGAAGACTTGGCTGTCGTCGATGCTCCGTTTACCCAAAAGATGAGACAGGCTGGCGCGGTGATACTTGGTAAAACAACCACCCCCGAGTTCGGCTGGAAAGGCGTAACCGATAGTCGACTGACCGGTATCACCAGAAACCCTTGGAAAACAACTCAAACCTCTGGAGGATCTTCTGGTGGTGCTGCTGTCGCAGCAGCTTTAAACATGGGGGTTCTACACCAGGCCAGTGATGCTGGAGGCTCGATACGGATCCCCGCTTCCTTCTGCGGAGTATTTGGTATAAAACCGACATTTGGTTACATACCTCAATGGCCCGCAAGCGCGATGACAACTCTTTCTCACCTCGGACCAATCACCAGAACGGTTCAAGACAGCTTGTTAATGATGGATATCGTCGCGACCCCCGACATCAGGGATTGGTACTCAAACAGTGTTTTTAGCGGGACTTGGAGCGATGCCAATAAACAGCCTCTCGATGGCATCAAAATAGCCTACAGCCCAACGCTTGGCTACGTCGATGTTGATCCTCTAATACTCAAACTAATTGATGTTGCTGTCACATCACTTGAGCAACTGGGCGCAAAGGTGGAGCGAGTCACGCCCAACATCCAAGATCCCATCGATACTTTTTCAACGCTTTGGTTTGCTGGGGCTGCGAAAGTAATCTCTGGCTTCAGTCAAAAACAACGCGAATTGCTCGACCCTGGTTTTCTCAAGATTGGTGAACAGGGGAGTAAGATTGACATCGTCGACTATATGAAGGCTGTCGAACAACGAGCCGAATTAGGACGCACCATGCAGGCCTTTCATTCAAACTACGACATTTTAATCACCCCAACTCTGCCTCGTACGGCCTTTGAAGCAGGCCAAAACACCGAGACTCAACAGCAAAAACACTGGATGGATTGGACGCCATTTTCTTACCCCTTTAATCTCACGCAGCAACCCGCATTGTCGATTCCCTGCGGTCAAGTCAACGGATTACCTGTAGGACTTCAAATTGTCGCGGATAGAGGGAATGACTTAATGGCCATAAACATCGCAAAACATATTGAAGATTTAATTCCCACTCAATTTTTGGATGCTCCTAGAATTGCTTGATCTTAGCAAATGGTTAGTTGGATAATTTTTCAAGCTATCTAAATCAAGACAAAGCCGATTGATGACCTCATTCGATATCAATCGGCAATAATGCTGTAGAAATGCGCCACAAATACCAGCCAAAGGGCTCCCCAAAAAATTGGGCTATGCCCTCTATAGCCCGCCACAGCGCTACCCCCCTATCACTTGCATCACCAAAATTAATGGCAAGTAAGGTAAAGCGATATCCAAATACAATGAAGCCATTGGATTGTCAGCTACGCCGCAACAAATCCCCCAAAGAACCAAGAGAGTACTTTCCGTAATACAAAAGATTTCCAGATATTGCGTGCTCAACATGAGATTGCTCGGCCAAGCACAGCTAGCTCAACACGCCCAGCACTGATTCAGATCATATTTTAGGCGCAAAGTTCGAAATTTAATCTACTGATTAATCGCCCATTATATGTTAGCTTTTAAATTATCAATTGAGTTATGTTGGGGAAGTCCCTGAACAATAGAGGATTTTCCCCTCCTGATGAGCTTTTAGTTTAGAGGGTGGTGCATGTATCTCTTAAATAGGGAAAGATTAAAACAAGGGGATATTATTCTTACTTGTTCCGACAAAAAACCAAGTAAAACCATACGAACCTTAACGAGGTCGGCGTATTCACATGTCATATTATATGTCGGTGAATCTAGCTATATTCATTCTGATCCTGAAGGGGTGCATTCCGGAAATTTACAACGGATGATTTTGGAACAACCTGAATATGTCCAGGTGGTAAGAGTTAACGATCCTCAGCCCATCAAGAAAGCCATTGAATTTGCTCGACTACAAGTTGGCTCATCCTATTCAAGATTAAGTGCTGTGAATGCGGGCGCAAAATTTTTTTCCAAACTAGAAACCAAAAAGCAGTTTTGTTCTCGTTTGGTGGCTAAGTCTTATGAATACGCGGGTTTGGCGTTAGTTGCCAATAGTGATACTTGCCTCCCTCAGGATATCGCTGATTCACAGCGTGTCTCGGTGATTAAAGACTGCATATACCAAGCAAGTAAAGAAGAAATTGATTTTGCATTAAGTTTTAACCCAATTAACAAGCAAACTGAAATTACCAATGACATTCTAAAGTCTGTCAGAAAGATAATGGGGAATAAGATTCAGTCATTAGCAGACATCACATCCAGGCTGATTAAAGAACCACATTTTGACCAACAAGTCACCGAGATATATGCCTGTTCAGGCTATCTTGATATGTGGCGTTACGAAAAAGAGAGAAATGCCTGGCGCTACAACGCAAACTTATTCATGGAACTGCGATTAACCAAGCAAGAGATTATTAGACGAGCATATAAAGAACTTGAAGTCGCAGAAAGCTTATTAGCATTGTATAAAAATAACCTTGAGCAATATTTTTATATTAAGGAACAATATAAATTAAAATATGCCGAACAGCAGTTCAATTTGTATCGGCAATTAGTCGAAAACGCATTAAATCATAAGATGACAGCCGAAGCCGTGATAAAAAAGAGCTTTTCAACACCGCGCTCAGAAAATTTTGTTGCAACGACTCAGGCATTTTTATTGAGCTAAGCCAGACCTTTATACAGAGTGCATTCATTATGGCTAAATAAGCAGTGTAAGCCTTAATCCGAAGCCCATATCGCGATACACGAGATTGAGTATTAGACCTTTCCTTTGCTCGCCGAATGATTCAATAAACGATTTAATTTGCTATTCGCATCGCTCAAACTCGCAATATCTTGGTTGGCTTCTTTCACCTCCCGTTGTAACTGGGCATTCAGCAAATCGGCAGCGTTCAACTGCTCGGTAAGCACATTCAACTTGCCTGGAAAAGTACTATTTTCTATCTGCGCATCAAGCAACTGTTCTTCCAGTTGACTTAACGCTAACTTTGTTAAGCGATGACCCTGTTGTTCTTTACCAAACTTAGCCTGTAAATGACCCAACTGTTGCTGAAGTTCTGTCTGCTGTTGTTCAGTCTGCCGTTGACGCTCGTTCTCCGCCATATCCTGGCTCAACTGGAGCTGAGACTTCGCTGCTGCAAGCTGGGTTTTTAACTGGCTCAGTTCAGCCGTATTATCCAAATATTTAGACTCTAGTTGAGCGACATGCTGCTGAAGCCTTACTTCTGTTTGCTGATATTGCTCAAGTTCCGGTAAGACTTGTGCTAGCTGATTTTTCAGCGATTGGCGACGCTCGACTAAAGCTTGCCTCTCCGCCTCTTGTTGAGTCAATTTAGCGACGTACTCTTGCAACTGTTGTTGTAAACGCTCTATTTGCTGAGCAGCAGCGTGCTTGCCCTGCTCTAAAATAGTCAGCTGCTCACGTAACACGGTTTCGCTCTCAATCGCCACTTGCTCCCGCTGAACCTGCTGCGCGGTCTGTTGACTTAACTGCTCAGCCAAAGACTGACATTGTAGCTCTAATCGCTCAATCTGAGACTGTTGTAGGGCCTTACTGCTATCTAAGTGCTGGTTATGTTGTTCCAACTGTTGACAACGTGTCGCAAGTTCGCGAGCTTGATGACTCAATTCACTTTGAGCCTCTCCCCGCAACTTGCCCTGCGCCAACTCTTGTTCGAGCGCTTCTCGGCTGGCTTGTAGTTGCTGACGTAAATGCTGCTCATGCTCTGATTGCTCTAAGGCGGCCTCTTCTTCAAGCTGTTGATAAGCTTCAAGCTGGCTTTGTACTTGCTGTAAGTTTTGGCTTAAGGCCTGATTTTCAGCACTCAAACTGGCATGTTGTTGCTGCGCCTGCATTTGCGCTTGTTCTGCCTCTTCCAAACTTGCCTTGAGCAACTGTTGCTGCTGCTTGGATTGATCAACTTCAGTCTGTAGTTCACTGGTTTTCTCAACCGCTCCTGCTAACTGAGTACGTAAGCCAATCATGTCAGCTTCCAAAGTCTGATACTTAGTGGCTTGTTCGCCTAATTGCTGCTGATGTTGGGCCATTAACTCAAGCCGCCCAGAATCCCAAGACTGTTGTTTTTCTTGCGTCAATCTATCAACCCGCGCCTCGATAGATTGATTGAGCTGGACAAACCATTGATTCAGAGAATCGGCAAAGCCATTGGGTAAGGCGGCGATGGCATGCTGCTGACGATACATTTTATTGAGCTGCTGATGTGTGGCAGTGATCGCTAGCTCAAGCTGCTCTTGGCTAAAGCTTGCGTCTGTATGTTGACTGAGATACTCGGCGAAGGATGACGAGTCTAATGTGCCACCTTCGATCATCAACTGACAAGCTAGAGAGTGTAACTGTTTGCCATCCATGCTATTCCTCGAGCCTCCTGAGCCAGAGACTTATTGCCATCAACTCATATAACAAACTATAAAAATCAAAGGATATGCCGATATAATTATTGACGCCCAATACTACGTATATCAGCAGACCCAAATTAATTATTCAAATCCGCCGAAAATAAGTTGTAAGCAATCAGATGAATCAAACTATCTTGAGGCAAATTGAATTAGAGGGAGAACTATAGCAATGCTTAAATTGGCGAAGCAATGAGCAATATTTAAAAAAGTTATGACTATCAAACTATTATTATAAAGTTGTTCCAGCGATCAGACTTAAGTCCACTATCGTTTCACCTTACACAAGGTAAGTCACTTCAGCCAGAGAGCTTGCTTAGCGGAAATAAAGAGAGGGCAAGCCTTAAGCCCTCAGTAAGCAATGCACTAACCGCTGGGGGAGCGTTTATCATGACTTCGCTGTTTAAACGAACGACTCCATCAATATATGCAGTCGCTCTTAAACAACCAAACTAAGACGCGGCGTCTAAGGTAAAGGTTGCTAGCTGACCAAGTTGTCGTGCCGACTGCGCTTTAAGGGCATGGCTGGCATCTTCGCTGGTTTGAGCATCGCGGTTAGCTAACTCAGCCAATTCGACAATTTTGCTCACGTTGCTGGCAACCCGAGTCGCTACCGTGAGTTTCTCTTCCGCAGTTCTGGCTATATCTTGACTACGTTCGCTAATTTGGCTCAGTAATTCGGCGATTGATTGTAACTGTTGGTCACTTTGCTCGGCCTGCACCATACAACTATCAACCATGGTTTCACCTTGCTGCATCAACTTGGCTGCTGACTCAGCACCTTTTTGCAAGGTATCAATTACTTGAAAAATTTCGACCGTGGAGTTTTGCGTCCGACTCGCAAGACTTCGAACTTCATCGGCAACCACCGCAAAACCGCGACCTTGCTCTCCCGCTCTGGCGGCTTCTATCGCGGCATTTAAGGCTAATAAATTGGTTTGTTCAGCAATCCCTTGAATAACATCCAAAATAGAACTAATGCCATCAGATTGCTGTTTAAGATCAATCACCTGAGAACTCGCTTGAGTAATGGTTGATTGCAATTGATTGGTGGTCTCGCGAGTACTTTGCGCCGCAACCCGCCCTTGCTCGGTTAAAGCCGATACCGCGCTGATTTCATCTCGTGAAACGTTAGCTTGCTGCGACACATCTTGCACACCAACTTCCATCAAAGTGACGGCTTCCGCGACCAGATCGGTTTGCTGTTGTTGGTCACGGATCAAACCACGAGTATGCTGGCTTGCCGCTAAGCCTTGCTGTGCACTCCCCTCTAATTGTGAGGCATTACTAACCATCGCTTCAATGGTTTGACTAAGCTGCGCGGTAAGCGTATTCAATTGGTTAGCAATTTGCCCAAACTCGTCATTACGCTGTAACTTGACTCGCTGACTAAAATCACCGTCAACCAAACGTTTCATTTGATCCAAGGTTCGTTTCAAGGGCAATCGAATACTTCGAGTCACACTCCAGGCAACCACTAAGGCAATCACCAACGAAACTGCAATCGCGGCCAGCATCTGCAAGGTTGCCATATAAGTACTTTGACGAGCCTGCTCACTCGCAGAATGAATGATCGATGAAACCTGCTGATTAATACTGTCCAACATCGCTAAGGCGGTGTCGGTTTGTTGATTTAATTGCGCTAAATTAAGTTGTTGCTGATGTTGTAATTGACTAATGCTAGCGACCACTGCAAATAGGCCCTGTTCACTAAAAGATTTAGCTAATAAATCGAAATAAGCATCTAAGTCACCGGCGCTCACCGGATCATCTTTTTTCAACTGTTCACGCTTGCTTAGCATTGAATCATAGTAGGTATGAATCACGCCTAACAAACGTTGACTATCTTCTGCAGTTTGCGCCGTAAACACATTATTCACCGTGCGGCTCAAACCCATCCCATCACCTAAGATCCCCTTGGCAATCCATTGAGCGCCATCTTCAACACTATCAACTAAGAGTTCTGCATCATCTTTAAAATAGACCCATTCTTGATTATAGTGTTTGCGTAAGCCTGCTAATTTTTCAGTACTGGCTAACCACTGGTGACGCGTTTCGAGTTGTTGCGCCGAAGTGCTGCTAATCAGCTGTTGTTGCTTAGCTAATTCCGAGAGGCCTTCGCTCAATTGCGCATCATCACGTCCCAGCTCTAGTAATTGTTGAAAACTATTTAGATACTGCTGACTAAGCGACGCTAACTTGGTTTCTAAGTCGCTGAGTTCGGAGGCTTGCTTTTTTCCACTATGTAAACCAACCATCCGCGCAGAATTAAGCAATAAGCCCGACAATTGATTAGCGCGCTCGGTCATCGGCGTAAGCTGCTCAACGGTTCTTTTCAGCTGCGCTTCGACACCTCGCATATTGATTTGGCCAATCACAGCCATAACCACTAATAATAGCAACAAGACAACAAATCCTAACAAGGTTCGCATCACTACCGATAAATTCATTTCCATCATTCCTTGTACCCACAACTCGGCCGAGCCGTTCCATTATCTAGCGTTTTCTGCCGTACTTTTTAAGCACATAAGAAAGCTCGTATCAAATACATATCACAAAACCGAGTAAAAGATCGAGAAAAAATACCAATTATGTAGAAATATTCAGACTAATAAGCTATGGGTTAAGAATAATTGTGCTGTTATTGCAGCTTGGATTTAGCACCTTCGAGTTGCTTAAACTTTGTGAGAAGAGAGCTTTAGTCGGCATGACCTGATAGTTCTATGATGACTCGACAGTGTAGATAAACACCCTAAGTACTTTATCCTGCAGATTCGAGAGATACAAAAAAGATCGCGACTGCGATCTTTTTTTGGGGGCTATAAATAACTGCACCATAAACCATGTGCTGATTAATCGCTAAACATGCCCATAACCTCTTCCATTTGCTCATAATCGTACAGCCCTGCTTGCCAGCTAAGTACCAACTCATCTTCATTACTAAAGTTTACGCATTCTCCACGATAAGACTGACCTGAATTTCCAGCCTGATAGGCAGTATCAACGGAACAAAACTGCGTTAATCCTTCGCTATAACCTAATTTGTAACTGGCAACTTGATCTTGGCTCAAAGCTTTGAGTTGACTTAACTCGATGCTGGTACGTTGATGGTGACCATTCTGTCCGTCAAGCACACCCACTTCTTGCCACTGCTCTTGTTGCACCAAATTACTTAGCGATGCAGCATTAACTGAAGCGGCGATGACGAAACTAAATACGATAAAAATAGACCTAAACATGTGAACCTCCTTGGTGGCTCTGGGTAATCAAACTTCACCTTAAATATAAGACTGCCAGAACCAATAAGTAAGCGACTTTACAAAGCTTTAAGCGCCCTTTACAGTGGTTTACAAATTTTGAAACAGCGCCGTTTACTGAGCTAGAAAACAAATGAGAATTCAGTTTTAAACGCCACCAAAGACCATGAAAAAATGTCCTTTTTTTAATGGGTTTATTCTGCGCTCGGTGGTTCATTAAGACAAAGCTTATAAGATGAAAGGTCACATCCATACGCGATTAGTGGGGTCGAAGACTTGGTCTCCATATGTTTGACTCTTTTTCTTTACCAGCAAGAAACCGTTGTATTTGCTTCACATTCAAAGTCATTCTGACTAGATAAAGGCAAATATCCGCAAACAAGGCAAAACCGGACTGCAAAAATACTGCGACATTTCAAACAGAACCAAAGCCATGATGAAATCATAGATGCAAAACAAATCATATGAATCAGCGCAGGGCAGCACCGATCAGAACAAGCGCAACTTAATAATTGATTTTTCCTCGCATTTGCTTGGTTTGACCACGCTGAGTCTTCTGATCCATCCGCCGACGTTTTGAACCCAAGGTTGCTCTGGTGGGGCGACGTTTCTTTTGTACCACTGTCGCATCAAGGATCAGTTCTTTTAAACGTTGTAAGGCTTCTTCCTTATTTCGCTCCAAGGTACGATGGGTTTGTGCCTTAATGATAATGACCCCATCTTTGGTAATCCGTTGATCAGATAACTTTAATAAACGTTCTTTATAGAAATCAGGCAAGCTTGAACGCTTAATATCAAACCTTAAATGGGCAGCACTAGAGACTTTATTAACATTTTGACCTCCAGCGCCTTGAGCTCTGATAGCGGTAAATTCCAATTCCCAATCGGCCAAGCTTAGCTTATTAGATAATTCCAGCATTTCTGATTAAACCATTCCTAAAGAGTATTAATCGGGTTCAAAGTCAATTTAACTTGGGCGATTAATGATGACGCGGATAAATGTGTAATCGCGACAGCTGTCGCGCAGACTAGCACTCTAAGTCTATCACTCGCAACCACCTCGTTATGCCAACAACAGCCATTTAAAGCCTAATTGGTACTCGTATTCCGAGAAACAGAGAATATGCGGCTTAAAGTAAAGTGTACCCCAGTTTAAAATGTCACTCACGAGCGCCACCGTCATGAACCAGGCCATATGACTCACTCGCTAAGGGTAACACTCGAGATGAAGATTTGAGCAGCAATTCAAAACTCTCTTGGCTTAAGGGCTTAGAAAACCAATAACCTTGAGCATAATCACAACCCTCGTTCGCTAACAACTGATACTGATTTTCAGTCTCGATCCCTTCAGCGATCACTTTAATGCCCAATTTATGAGCCATCACTATAATCGCTTTACAAACACTCAAATCATCACTCTCTAAACTCAAGTTTTTAATAAACATACGATCGATTTTTAAATAATCGATGGCAAATTTTTGCAAGTAAGCCAAGGACGAATAGCCCGTACCAAAGTCATCTAGTGCCACTTCAATACCAGCCTTGCTTAAGGTGAGTAATTTTTCGTTAACGGTGGGGCTATTATTCATCAGTAAACCTTCAGTGATTTCCATCACAACCGCACTACTCGACAACCCAGCCTCGCTCAGCTCATTGAGCCAAGCATTCACATCACAGCCGCTCTCAAAATACTGCTTGGGGGAGGTATTTATACTCAATTGCACCGCGGGTAAACCTAATTCTTGCCAACGTTGTAATTGCGCGACTGCACAACTAAATACCCAGTTGCCAATATCTACGACAACCCCAGTTTCTTCTGCAACCTGAATAAAATCATCAGGGCTTATCCAGCCTTGACTTGGGTGTAACCAACGCACCAACACTTCGGCTTTGACTAACTGATGATTGCTTAAATCGACGATGGGCTGAAAACGTAAATGCAACTGTTGTTTGACCAGCGCCATTCGTAAGTCGTTAACCAACAAGCGTCGCAGTTGTGCCTGCTCCTGTAAAGATGCTGTGAAATAGCTGAGACGGTTACGCCCTTGCTTTTTGGCGACATACATCGCTTGATCAGCATGTTTTAGCAAGTCATCGATTGTATCTCCATCCTTAGGAGCAAAGGCAACCCCAATACTTGTCGAGATGTAGACTCGTTCAATTCCAAGTTGAAACGGCGTACTCAGCGTTTTTAAGAGTAACTCACCCAAATTCGTGACTCGCTGCTCGCGACCACTGTCAGTGAGTAAAAGGATAAACTCATCCCCCCCCAACCGAGCCACATGTTCACCTTCGCCAATACAATGTTGGATCCGCTGAGCCGCTATTTGCAATAGCATATCGCCCATATCATGACCAAGGGTATCGTTAATCCCCTTAAACTGATCCAAATCTAACAACATTAAACAAACAGACTCTTGCTGACGACGATTAGCCAAGGCGTCACTGAGTAAACGATTAAGCATGCGCCGATTTGGCAGTTTCGTCAGCGCATCAAAATTGGCTTGTTGCCATATTCTCTGCTCCGCTTTTTTGCGAACCTGCACCTCTTTACTCAGGGCTTCGGTACGTTGCTTCACCCGCTGCTCAAGCAACATTCGACTCGTGTACACTTCACTCGCCATAGCATTAAATTTAACCAGTAAGGCTTCTATTTCGGTTGGCATAAAACGTCGATTAACATTCACATACTTCCCCATTTCTCCATGAGAGATGCCTTGAGCAGCTTCCACGACTTGGCAAATGGGACGGATCAACATACAAGCTAAATACCAACTCACCATCCCCACCACAAATACACATAGCAGCGACAACCAAAAGGTAAACTGCTTTAGCTGGTGAGAAGATAAGAGCAATTCAGAAACAGGCTGCACCACCAATACTCCCCAGCCTGTCTCTGCAACTTTAGCAAATCCAGCGACCATTTCTGTTTGCAAATTAGGGGAATAAAACTGACTCAGCCCATCGCGGTGATGTTTAAGCATGATCACCGGCGCTAAACTCGATAAATCTTTAGCGCGTTGCCACCATTGAGCATTAGGGTGCGCCAATACGCGACCATTTTGGTCGACTAAAATCGCATAACCTTGTTGTTCAAAGCTTATCTCAGCTTGGCTTTGCACTAAAAACTCAGTACTTTGCGCCCCGATCAGAAAGCGATCTTCACCTTGATAAATCACCATAAAGATAGTGGCTTGCGGTAATCCTTCGGTCACCACCGCACTATATGCAACTCGAGTCTTATCAGTCCTCGCCTGCGCCATTGCAGTGCGCAGTTGCAACGGTACGTCATCAAAGATATTCAGCGCTTGATCCGCATAAAAAAAACGCTGCCCACGGCTCATCTGCCACTCAAATAAGGCATAGATATTGGCTTGACGTAGCAAAGTAGAAAACGCTTGGGGGAAAGGCTGAGAAGTGATTTGCTGATTGACAGCACTCAGCATTGCTGCGCTGTCAGTGACATAGCGCGACAAGTTAAAACTAGTCGTCTTGGCCAGCAGTCGATGTTTTTGTTGCACACTTGCGATGTCACTTTGTTGAATTCGATGTTGTAACCAAGAACTCACGATCAAAGTCGGCAGCAAAGCCGCCATCATACAAATAATAAACAAAATATATTTGAGGGAAATCCGCCGAGTCATCCATGCCAGCCAGAAATATGCTAATTAAGTTTAACTCTACATCATATTCAGCAAGATGCGACAACTAAAGTTGTGGCCAATTTCAGAACTCATCATAATTCGAGTCAATATCCAATGGATCAGCAGGCATCGACCCCAGCAATTGAAAATGTAGCCCCCATAATGGCTCCAATCATGCAGAGAATTCAGCTTCATCGAGTCATTTTATCTGATACTAGCGGCTTGTTAAGTTATGAGCCTAAACCGATTTTGGCTGGCTTTGGCTCTCTCAAATTAAGGTATGAATGTGTTGGTAACGACAATTGACTATTCATTGCAAGGACGGAGGATATGAATCAATATTTGATGCTATTTACGTTGTTACTGGCCTCAGCGAGTGTACTAGCAAATAAGCAACACTTAATGCCTTCAAAGCTGGCAGATCAACGCCAGCTCCAACAACTTAATCGAAGCTCACAATAGCAAATCGATCAATTAGATGCACAACGTCAAGCGACCCTCAATGAAAAACGTCAATTACGCTTGCAAAGCGAACTCTTAGAGCAATATAACCTGCACTTACATGCCATGCTCCTTCAGCAGCAACAACAGTTACAGCAACTCAAAGGCGATCTCACGTCCTTAGCCCAAAGCGAACAACATGCCCTTCCCTTGGTGCATCAGATGTTGAATGAACTCACACCATTTGTCGCCAGAGATCTGCCATTTCTGAGCCAAGAACGAGAGCTACGCTTACAGGACCTCGTGCAACTTTTAAACAGAGCTGATATGAACTTGGCAGAAAAATATCGCCAAGTATTAGATGCTTACCAAATCGAAATGGAATATGGGGAGACCATCGAGGCATATCAAGCCATGCTCAACGAGCGTCAGGTCAATTTCTTTCGGCTTGATCGCACCGCTTTATACTATCAAACGCTCAACGCACAGCAGTCGGCACTGTGGGATCCAGCGACGCAACAATGGCAAATTTTAAGCCCTACAGACAACCTCAGTTTAAGGATGCCATCGCTATTGCTTGAGAACGACAAGCGCCTCGCCTACTGAGCTTACCGATACCACCTCCATCAAACCACATCAACAAGTCGGAACCATAAAATGCATTTGTCTCCGGCCAAATTACTGATGATTTCGCAGCTCAGCTTCAATAACATCACTTGCTGGGCGAATAATCAACTCAAGCTCAGCCAAAGCCAAGCACTAAACCAGCAACGCGAACAGCAATTTGAGCAAGCTCTTCAACAACAACGACTGCGATTACAGCAAACTCGCCAACGTTTAGCGCAGGCTGAAGCCACACAACAGCTGTTAAAACAACAGTTTGTGAACAATGAACATGCAATGAGCCTGAGCCAGCAGCAACTTCAACAAAGTAGTGGCCAACTTGGAAAAGTATTTGAACTGATCAAGGCCAAGGCGACAGAAAACCAAATAGCCTTAGATAAATCCTTAGTGGCAGCAGAGTACCCCGATGCCAGCAAGCGTTTAGACTTTGCCAAACGTCAAGGTCTTCCCACTGCGGCCGAGATACAACAATTCCCTCGGGTGTTACTGGCACAACTGCAATATTCAGCCAGTATCAGTTTTTTTGATACCGATATGATCGATAGCGATGGTCAAGTGCAGCGACAGCACTTACTAAGAATTGGTAGCTTTAATATTATCAATCAACAGGGCCAATACTTGGAATGGCAGGCAGCACTAAAAAATTACAGCTCTATCCCCGCCAACCCAAGCAACAAGCCAACTGGCAACAACGACTAAAACAAGCCGGTCCCGTAGCTGGGCTAATCATGGTGCTCGCACTAGTCGACTTAGTAGTCGGTTTATTCCGTCTTTTCATACTCTTACAAAATGAACGGAGAGTACGACAACAATTAAATCATCCCCAACAGCTGTCTACCAATAACGCCTTAGCTCGGGTATTAAGCGCCGCCCAAGGACCAAGCTCTTGCCTAGAGGACTTAGAGCTACGTATCGATGAAGCAATATTAGGCGAACTACCAAAGATTGAGCGAGGCCAAAGTTTAGTCAAGTTGTTCGCTGGGCTCGCTCCGCTACTGGGTCTACTGGGCACGGTGTTAGGCATGATCACGACTTTCCAAAATATTAGCCCTTATGGGAGTAGCGATCCTAAATTTCTAGCGGCAAAGATCTCACAAACCTTGATCACCTCAGTACTGGGCCTACTCGCCGCTATTCCCTTGTTGTTTTGCCATAGCCTGATGAGCGCTCGCAGTCGAATATTACTGCAAGTGATTCAACAGAAAGGTTTAGCGCTGCTTGCTCAGCAACACCGACACGAACCGTCCAGCAATGCTGTCGACAAATAAATGATGAAGCATGGCCTGATGTTGCTGCACTCAAGCCTCGACAGCCTACATCTGCTGTTGCATCTCGGAGGGTGGGTTTTATCGTTGTTACTCGGCCTCTCGGTATTACTAGCGAGCCTATTATTGGAACGTGACTGGTTTCGACTGATCAGCTATCCAGCCCAACACAAGGCTTACCAAACTCAGCTAAAAGGCCTAGAACACCGCGATCAATGACTTAACCTACGCTGCGATATGGAACTTAAACTGAATCAACACCTGAACTTAATCAAAACGCTAATCAGTGTGTGTCCTTTATTGGGCTTGCTCGGCACCGTCAGTGGCATAATTGAAGTCTTTGACAATATGGCCTTGGCGGGCAGCGCCGATCCACGCTTAATGTCTTCAGGCATTGCTCGGGCAAGTTTGCCCACGATGACAGGCATGAGTATCGCCGTCATCGGCTTAATCAATTTTACTTATATTAAACGCTGGACCACTCGCAGTAAGTTAGCGCTGCAACGACGTCCAGCGAATATAAAAAGGGATGCCTAGATGAAACGGCGCGATATCATCAATAAACCGGAAGAAGACGCCGAGATCAACATGACACCAATGCTGGACATCGTATTCATCATGCTGATTTTTTTCATTGTCACCAGCAGTTTTGTCAGAGCAAGTAGTATCGAAGTGAATCCTCCAAGTGCGCAGACTGGCCAATGACAAAATGACTCGGCCAGCCACTTAAGCCTAGCCGCCGATGGTAATATTGAACTCGATGGCCAGCGCACCGACCTACGCTTGGTCAAGACAAAACTTCAGCAATTAACAACGCAGCGGACCAATTTTGCCATCTTAGTCAAGGCCGACCAACAATCCACAACCGGGCAATTGGTGGCACTTTTAGCTCAACTTCGCTTAGCCAAAGTTCCTTATCGCCTAGCAACCCAAGCGAGTCAACCTTAATGTTACGCCTTTTATTCGCCTTTCCCGCAGGCCTGCTCGTAGCGGGCAGTTTTTTTGTATTCCTGGCTAACATCTCGGGACTCAAACAAGTGCCGCTCCCCCAAGCGCAACCCTTAGCTGCTATACAGTTATTTGCTCAACGCCACAGCCGCAAGCCCGAATTGGTTCAGCGTCGACCTCTGGTACCGCCTCATTTAGCGCCAACCACAACGGAGTTTCATTTCAGTCCACCAGCAACCAGTGTTCACCAAACACAAGCAAATATAGAACTCTCGGTTTCAGCGATCGCTCTCCCCCTCGCTAAAGTTAGTCTTAGCCCCCTTAAACTACCGGCTCTTACCGCAAGCGTGACCAAGGCCGAGCTAAGCTCCCCAATAACCTACTGAGCGAAGGCAAGGCGCTTCGCCTCATACTCGGAATTCAACCGAGCTACCAAGTAAAACCGCAATATCCTTTCAATGCGCAACGACGCAACCTCGAAGGCAAGGTTGAACTAGAATTTATGGTCGGCTCCGATGGCAGAGTAAAGGCTTCAAGCATCAAAGTACTAGCGGCCGAGCCTGCCCTGATATTCGAACAGGCTGCACGCCGTGCCGTGCAGAACTGGCGTTTCCCCATTAAGTATCAACAACAACGGTCAGTAAGCTTTATAACGCGCCAGCTGACTGAGTTTAATTTGCATGAACAGTAAATACTTAATCGTACTATCAATTATATTTATTTCATTTAGCAGCAATGCGGCCAAATTAAGTCAAAGCGAAAGCCGTCAGCTACAATCCGCACAACGACTGCGACAACAACGATTCACAGAGGCCGAACACTATCTCAAGCAGTTAAATCATCAATATCAACAACAAAAACGGGCTTACGCACAAACCGTTGCTTTGCTTTATCGAAGTCAAGTTGCTCTGGAACAGCAAACTTATGCTCAAGCGCTCAACAATTTGCAAGAGGCTTACCATTTACAGCAACTTTCCGATGACCAACAAAACAGCACTCTCTACCAAATTGCGCAGCTACAATTACAAGAGCAGCAATGGTCGGCCGCCATTACGTCTTTTTCCCTTTGGCAAGCACAACAGCTCCCCCCCCTGTATTGGCCGATAGTGAATTTTACTTGGCGCAGGCGCATGCTCAGCTAGGACATTGGAATAAAGCAGAACAACACATCGCTCAAGCTTTAACCAAACAACCCGCGGTGCCTCCTTTAATTTGGCTACCACTGGCTGTCAGTATTTATAGCCAACAACAACACTGGCCTTTAGCCATCAGAGTGCAACAGCAAGTATTATTGAGGCAAGGACAGCAACTTCAAGCTTATCTGGTTCTGGTAGCACTGTTACAACAAGCACGACAGCCCGATAAAGCGCTGGCTTACTTACAGCAAGCCTTTCAAGCCAACTTATTTGAAAATAGCGAACCCTACCTTTTACTCAGTCAACGATGGCAAAGCCAAGGCGCGCCTTATCAAGCAGCTTTGGTATTACAACAAGGCATGCAGCAAGGGCGCATGGCAGGGCAAGCCAAACTACGCCAAAAACGCTGCCAATTATGGCTAAGCGCCAAAGACTACCCGCAAGCTTCCAGCTGTTTTAGTCAATCGCTCAATCTTGAGCCGAACGGGAAACATTATCAACAGCTCGCTTATGCACAAGCGCAACAAAGGCTATGGCAGCAAAGTATCAATAGCTTACAGCGAGCGCTTGACTATCCCGACACCGAACCAGCCCACAACGACTTGAACCTCGGTTTGCTCTATCTGGAATTACAACCTTATCCCGAGGCCGAGCAGGCATTAAAAAAGGCGGGAGAATCATCTTCAACCGCCTCTATCAGCCAACAAGTGCTGCGCTATTTACAGCAGCGACAAACGCTTAGTTTACCTTAAGCTACTGATGATTCAGCAACTGCTTTAAAAGTCTCGGCTTCAACTTTGGCTGGCGCACCGAGTGCTGGACGCAAGGCTTTCAGTACTTGATGACGAGTAACAACACCGACTAACTTACCGTTATCAACAACAGGGAAAATCTTCGGACGGTAAACACTGCTGTTACGTAGCCGCTCTTCAAGTGGTTGATGAGTGCTGCTCAACAATACACCTGAATCAGAAACGGGGTACACTTGAGCAACATCAACACTCATATATTCTGCTAGTTTAAGTAAATTATGATTAGGAGCCACGGTCATTACGTCCTTTTGCATGATACTTTCTACGTTAGTCGCACTTGGTTTGCTGTAATCTTCCAGCCATAACTTACGTAAAATTTCTAATTCAGAAACAAACCCAAGTAATTCCATCTGTTGATTCACGACCACAGAGCCAAACAAGCCATTCGCCAACAATGCATCACAGGCTGTCGCCAGAGTCATATCCGGGCTTAAGGGGGTGGTTACCGGTGACATAATGTCGGCAACAGTCATCGATTTTAAGTTTTGCATAATTGGTTCTCCGATAGGACCAGAAATTTGATTTGATAAAACAGATATAGAACTTGAATGGATTTTTGCTTGTGGCTTACGGTGGTAGATTGACCAATAGCCCAAGCCCACAATCACTGCGCCACCAATGATGTTACCGATAGTGACTGGAATGACGTTGTGCCAAAAAAAGTTTGACCAAGTAAGATGAGCAAAAGCGCTGGATTGAATCCCTAAATCGCTCCAAAACGATGGTTCAGCCCAAGTTTTAATTGCGATCCCTAAAGGCACCATAAACATATTGGCCACGATGTGTTCAAAACCGGTACTCACAAACATCGCCACAGGCAAAATCACTAATGCGCCCTTGGCTGCACTCGACGTGGTACTAAAGGTCATCCATACCGCTAAACACACCAACAAATTACACAACATTCCCAACAATACGGCTTGCAAGAAGCTGTGCTCTAATTTGTGTTGTGCGATCGCCAAGGCATTTAAGCCCCACTGTCCATGATCCAATTGATAAAGCTTGGCGCCACTGACAATTCCAACCAGTAAGATGGCACCAATAAAGTTACCTAAATAAACCTTGCTCCAGTTCGCGAGCATCTGCCGAGTATTCAACTTACCGTTGGCCCGAGGAATAATAGACAATACCGTACTGGTAAATAACTCACCGCCACAGACCACTAGCAGTACCAAACCTAAACTAAATGCTAAACCTCCAAATAGGCGGTTAAAGCCCCAGCCCAATTGTTGTCCTGAGCCAGTGGTCACCGTAATGTAGAAAACGAAAGCAAGACCAATAAATATTCCTGCGCTAATTGCTAAACTCAAAGTTTTACCAGTACTGCCACTCGCCTTCTTATAGGCATACTGTTCGGCGTACTGTGTCATTTGATCCGGGCTTAAAGCAGCATTTGAAGCATGAACAGGCAAGGCACTTGGCTTACTTGTTGATACTACAAATGGGGCATTAAAACGCTCGGGTTGCTGTTGATTCATTCCCACAAAAACCTTTATTGAAAGCAGCTCAGCCGCTCGGTAGCTAATCGTGACACTACCTTAAACAGATAATTGCTCCGCAGTAAGCGCATAATTTTTATGACCGCTATCAAAACTATTGATAGCACTTAGCTTTACTATGCTAGGCTTGAAAGTTGGCCGTCATCCGATACTCACTGGAGTGATTAATGCGTTATTCCCTAAAGCAATTAACCGTGTTTGAAGCCGTTGCCACCCATGGTAGTGTCAGCGCAGCAGCTGAACACCTCGCATTAACCCAGTCAGCAGCCAGCATGTCGCTCGCACAATTAGAAAAACTGTTAGGTAAACCCTTGTTTGACCGTCGAGGCAAACGGATGGTATTAAGTCAATGGGGTCTATGGCTAAGACCCAAAGCCAAACAGCTATTACTCGATGCAATGCAAATAGAAGAAGGTTTCGAAAACCAGCACTTGGTGAGTGGTGAACTACAACTTTGCGCCAGCCAAACCGCAGCGGAACACTTGATCCCCGACCTAATTAGCGCGATCGATAACGATTTCCCTCAATTGAGAATTAACTTTTCAGTAGAAAATACAGCTGAAGTGATCAATGGCTTAATTAACTACGACTACCAACTTGGGGTCATTGAAGGGCGTTGTGATGACGACCGTATCGCTCACCACATCTGGTGTAATGATCACTTAGTGATTGTTGCCGCCTCCCACCATCCTTACGCCAAACTCGAAAAAGTCAGCATTGCTCAGTTGGAGCAAGCACGTTGGGTATTACGTGAGCCCGGAGCAGGCACACGACGAGTATTTGATAGTGCCATTCAAGGCACCATCGAAAGCCTAAAAGTGCATCGCGAATATGAGCATGTACCGGTGCTTCGTTCTTTGGTCGCTAACAATAGTTATCTTAGCTGCCTGCCCTATCTGGATGTGATAAAAGCTTTAGAGCGTGGCGAATTGGTCGTACTCAATGTACCTGAACTTAACATTGAACGCTCACTGTCTTTTATTTGGCGGAACGATACACCAGAAAACCCGCTGCGCGACTTAGTCATTACGGAAGCAAAAAGAATGTTTAAGTTACGCACCTCTCACCTATAAACAAAAGTCACTTGTATATTGAGAAAAAGCACTATACACTAAATGCGAATGGTTATCATTTAACATATGGTGCTTTATGAAACATCAATTGACTCTCGCAGCATCGGCTGCAACATTATTTATAGCGAACCCAGCTATGGCCAACCATGGCTGGCCAGCAAAAGAACTCTCAACCCTCGAAAATATAGCGCTCGCCTTATCGATGATGTTCTGCATGATATTTTGTATATGGTTGATAAAAACTATTAAACGCGCTCTAAATCAGCCTCATCTACTCACTTTACCCAAAAAGCTAAAGCGCTAAAAAACAGCCATATATCACAACAGTTGAAGTGATGGGTCGATAACATCACCAGAGTAAAAAAGCTCGGTAATAGGCCGCAGGCTAATCGAGAAAAACGCTACTGCTGGTCTCTGAAGTTTTTTGACTATAAAGTTTGTGCGGAAATTGCTTTTCCAAATAGATCTGGTCTGCCACATCAATAGACGAAGAAAAATGCAAATGTAATCGTTGATTGCTTTCAATCCCTTTGATTAAACCGAGTACTTTTCTTCCCCGCATCATTTGGCGGCAATCATAAATAAATGAGCTCGGTAGATGGCCTTTGATAACATTCACTTTGCCAGAGCGTAGCTCACAGACAAAAGTACAATGAATGTAGCGCAGTCGATAAACCAATACCGCAGCGATGACTAAACCAAACATAATACCAATTATCACACCACACTCCTTGTGTTGAGCTTTCAGCTAATCCGTTCTACATCGCTCAGATATGAAGATAAAAAACTCAATAAGAGTAAATGTGATGCCTCAGAAAGACAATGGCAAACATAAATTTTTGGCTATTAATCAAAAATTTATGTGTTTTTGATAGGGGGAACCACAAATAAATAGACTGAAAACCGTTTCAAGAAAATACTTCTCCATCGGTTAAAAGTCACAACCAAGAAGCAGGGTAGGTTTTGAGAAAATAATGCCCAAGTGAAGTTTAGATATTCACTTGGGCATCTTAGCTAGGAGGCTATGCTGCGCATTTAGGCTACAACAGGATTACTTTTTACGACCTTCGATCACTAAATCCATTTCTACAGAGGTGGATTTAGGGCCTAAATTCATCGGAATACCATAATCTTTCATCACTAACTGGGTTGAACCAACAAAACCAGCACGGTAACCACCCCAAGGGTCTTTACCTTCACCAACTTTGCTCACATCAATCACAATATCTTTCGTCACCCCGCGTAAGGTAAGTTGACCGTACAACTTGCCATGTTCTGCATCACTGGCCTCATACTTGGTGCTCACAAAGCCCGCTTGCGGATATTTATCAACCTCTAGGAAGTCTCCACTGCGGATGTGTTTATCACGCTCAGCGTGATTGGTATTTACCGATTTAGTATCAATATTAACTTTCACCTGAGTCGCCTCTGGAGCAGCCGCATCATAGCTAAATTCACCATCGAAAGTATCAAAGCGTCCAACCACAAAACTGTAACCTAAGTGATTAACCTTAAAGTTAATCGAGGCATGAGCGCCTTGGGTATCAATGACATAATCTGCGGCACTGGCCGGTAAAGCGAACATGCTTGCCGCAAATGCAGCAGCAATAAACTGTTTTTTCATTTTTTTATTCCTTTCATTAGTATACGAGCGGGTTTCAACATCCTAATTAATGTTCGGTCTTTATCTACAAAGTGGTGTTTTACAGCAGCCAAGGCATGCCCGGCCGCCAAAGCGATTAAACTCCAAGCAAGAAACGCATGTACTTTGCCTGCAAATTCTTCTTGCTGAGGAATACCATGCAAGGTAGCCGGCACTTCGAACCAATCAAATACAGAGATGGGACGAGCATCGGCAGTGGAAATCAAATAACCAGAAACCATCAATACAAACATCACAGAGTAAAGCAGAAAATGCCCGACTTTAGCGCCACGTTTTTCCAAGGGATGATGGTTTTCAAGGCTTAAGACCTGAGGATTTAAGTAGCGCCAACATAAGCGAAAAACCATTAAAATAAACAATAAGATCCCAACACTTTTATGGATCATCGGCGCGGTTTGATACCAACTCGAGTAATAGTTCAAATCCACCATGAACAGGCCCAAACCAAACAACATCAGCACAATGATGGTGGCGAGCCAATGGATCATAATCGAGATGAAACCATAGCCATTGGCGGTATTACGAAACTGCATAACAGTCCTTTTTGTTGCTTTAACATTTTCTAGTGGATTAGCATTACCGATAACGCCATCTAATAAAATCGAATTTAATGTTAAGGAATGTTCTATTTATTAGAAGCAAAGATAACAGCAAGACCACATCACACTACATTCAGCTACAAAGGTAATGGAATTCCTGACAAAAGCAAGCTCGACCCACTACGCAAAAGTGTTAAGACTTAACAAAAGCTTCACTTTCAAGGCTATACTTTTAAGGTACATTTTTCGTATCTCACAACAGCCAGAGATAATGAGAGCGCGCTTGAACTCGATGAAGTCAGTGTTGGAGCAGATTTATGAAACAACCAAGCTTTGACGATATGGACGAATGGGACGAACTAGACCTACTCCATAACGCAAAAAGTCATAAAACTCAGCGGGACAAAGCCAAAGCTCGTCGCCGCATTGATGAATACCACGAGCGTAGGCAGTTACAACGCCATCTCGATCAAGATTATGATGACGACTACTAATCGGTAGTAATGCAGACCTTTTATGTAACAATCAGGGAAGCTTCGGGCTTCCCTGATTTTTAACGGTGAAGCAAAAAAGCAGCCAAAATCTTGGCTGCTTGAGTCCCCCTGATCAACTAAGCTTATCATCCTCGCTGAGTTCCTCTCTAACCTCCCAATTAAACTACAGCCAACCGCCCTTTGTTACACCAACCCACAAAGCTCAACACAATTCAAACACCCACAGCGACAAGTAAATGAATAAAAAGAGTTTTGTAAAAAAAATGGATCTAAAATGCTACAAGGCTTTTTCTGCTGGCACTTTAGTCCTATAATTCGCCGTCAATTTATTCTATCAACAGCGCTTCTCCATAGCTGTTTGCCGCACTCATTGGCCGACGATCGCTTTAAGCAATGCCGACCCATTAGCTAATTAACAAGGAAAAAAGATGTCTCCAATCTTAGAGGTAGTACTGATCAGCTTCGCCGTACTGGCGCTGTTAGGTGTAGTTCTAGAAGATGTAATTCACGTCAATAAAGCCAAGGTCACACTGTTTTTGGGGACTTTGGCCTGGATCCTGTTATTCATCTTTCAGGGACAGGGGGAGCAGCATCAACAAGTCATCGATGGGCTTGGGGAAAACATCTCAGAAATTGCTGGATTATGGCTATTCCTTGTGGCGGCAATGACCTTCGTAGCCTATTTAAATAAAAAAGGTATGATTGAAAATCTTATCTATTTTTTCTTACCAAAACAAATTAGTGAAAAAGCGCTACTGTTTCTAACTGCTGTCTTCTGTTTCGTTTTTTCTTCCTTAGCCGACAACATCACCGCCACACTCGTTTCGGTTACCTTGATCCTATCGCTCAACTTAAGCCGCAAGAAAACCCTGCGTTTTGCCACTCTGGTGGTATTTGCAGTCAACTCTGGTGGGGTAGCATTGATCACCGGTGATGTTACAACTTTGATGATTTTCCTTGCCAATAAGGTCACCATTACCGATCTATTATTACTGTCGATCCCTTCGTTCTTCTCGGTATTACTGTTAGCACTAATGCTCTCTGTTGGCATGAAAGATACGATTGAAATCAAACGTCATATTACCGAAGTTCGCAAAGTAGATGCGGTTATTGCGATGATCTTTCTAGCAACTATTGTTTGTACCATTTTTGGCAATGCGCTCTATCAAATCCCGCCTGTGCTTAGTTTCCTATTTGGCATGTCGTTAATGTTCCTCACCGCCCGCTTCTTTAACGAAGACCAAGACGAAGATTCGATTTTGGAATACATTCGAGTCATTGAATTTGAAACCCTACTATTCTTCCTCGGGATCTTGCTATTGGTTGGCATGCTGAAAGAAATAGATGTACTCGACCAGCTGGTTTCGGTATACGAAGTCTTACCACCAATCGCCGCTAACTATCTAATGGGCGCAATGTCTGCCACCATCGACAACGTGCCACTCACCGCGGCCTTATTGAAAGCCGGTATTAGCATGTCAGCGCCAGATTGGCTGGGTTTGACTTACGCAGTTGGTGTGGGCGGTTCCTTACTGGTGATCGGCTCAGCTGCAGGCATTGTTGCCATGAGTAAAATTGATGGTTTAACCTTTGGTAGTTATTTACGCTACTTCCTGTATTTGCTGATTTCTTACACCGTGGGTTATGCCGCAGTGTATTACTTTAGCACGCTAATGATGGGCTAAATACGAGCGCAATTTTGAGTGCCATTTGTGATTCATTAAAGCAAGGGCTGCCCTGCTCAGGGCGGCCCTGAGACGAACCATTGACTAGGCTTAAATGCTTGATCGCGAGCCTGCATCATCACCATGCAACAAACCTCACTCACCATCAACAATGCGGGCTTAAGCCGGCAACTTTAAACAGCGACTAACGACTTGCTGGCGCACAATCTCTCCTAATCGAACAACTTCCGGCTTTTCCGCTCCCTCGGTGCGATGCATTAATAATCCTAAATTCCCCAAGGATGGCAATAAATCATCAATGGCCAAAAGGCTGGCTGGCAAGCCAATGCTGGTGCGTACGGTGACCCCCAAACCCGCCTCCACCGCAGCCCAGATTCCATTCAAACTCTGACTGCTATAAACCACCTTCCAGGGAATTCCCGCTTTATCGAGTGCTGCAGTGGCCTTCTCCCGCATTAAGCAGGGTGCTTCAAACATCACCAAAGGTAGGGCTTGTCGACGTCGCAACAATGACTCCAGCGACAAGTTAGGATGGCTTAACCACAGCAAGGGAAGCGCACCCAAAACTTGTTGATTAGCGCAACTTTGACCGGCATCCCAGGCCAGCGCTAAGTCATATTGCCCTTGCTCAATGCCTTGAACTAACTGTTGATTACGGGTCACACTAGTACACAATTGAACTTGCGGATAAGCGCGACTAAATTGTCCCAGCACTTGAGTCAGAAAGCTCTCAGAAAAGTCTTGCTGCATCGCAAAATGCAGCTTCCCGGTTAACTCGGGAACCACCAAAGCCGCCATCGCTTCATCATTTAATGCTAATAGGCGTCTTGCATAACTAAGCAACTGCTCTCCACTATCAGTCGGCAACAGCTGGCGACCTGATTTTTTAACTAAGGGACAACCCGTCTGCTGCTCTAACTTCTTTAATTGAGCGCTCACCGCAGAACTTGAACGATGTAAGCGCTTGGCAGCAAGCGCGAAATTGTTTAATTCCATGCCCAATACAAAGCTACGTAAGGCCTGAAGATCTAAGGTTTGTTGGCTCACTCAAACTATCCTGAAATTCAAAACAATTAATCAAAAATGTTTTGATTTTATGTATCAACACATCATGCCAGAATCAATGGGTATTTCAAGTAGCAACCCCAAAATTCGAGGAAAGATCATGAACAACACCGAACAACTATTTCGTTATGCCCCAAAATTAAAACAACTGAGCGAGCAAGTCTTATTTGCTGATGTTTGGCAGCGCCCCTTATTAAGTCCACGAGAGCGCAGCCTTATAACATTAGCGGCACTGGCAGCTTTAGGCCGAACCGAACAACTGCCGTTTCATTTAACCCTGGCAGAAAAAAATAGCTTAACCAAGGAAGAGCTGGGGGAACTCTTCACCCACTTGGCTTTTTACGCAGGTTGGCCAGCGGCGGTCAGTAGCCTCTCTCGTATCGAACCACAGGAGTAAGTTCCATGCCAATGGTCAGAATATCTTTACTCCGCGGACACAACCGCAGCTACAAACAAAAGCTCAGCCAGATCCTACAACAAAGCTTAGCGTCTTGCTTTGCAGTACCGACCAATGATTGTTTTCAACTATTTGATGAATATGAGAGCGAGAATCGAGTCATTCACCCCACCTATTTGAGTCCCGGCAGAAGCGATGATTATGTGCTCATTCAAATCACCGCTGGGCGCCCGCGGAGCAGCCTGCAAAAACAAAACTTGTACCAACAATTGGCAGAGCAGTGTCAGCAACAATTGGACCTCGCGCCTGCCGATTTAATGGTGGTCATTTGTTTCAACCACGCTGAAGATTGGTCTTTTAGTCAAGGTCAGATATTCACTACGGAGGCTCTATGATAGCCATGCAATATCGAATTATCCTTCCGGCCGATTACAACATGGTCAATATTCAAACAAGGATTAAAGAAAAAGCCCATCTACTCGATGGCTACCCCGGATTAGTATTCAAGGCCTATTTATATTCAATCAAAGATAGTCCAGACTACTTCAGTACGGTCAATAGTTACGCCTCTTTTTACCTATGGAAAGATACCTCAGCAATGGCGAGCTTTTTGCGCAGTCCTGGCTTTGCCGCGTTGAGTGAGCAATTCGGTCGCCCTTCGGTGAAAAGCTGGCTACTTGAAGGTGAAATAAAGATGCCAGAGCAGCAAGCTTACGCTTGTATCGAATCAACAAGCACAGATACAGCCGATCTGATTGGCTTCGACTGCTCTAACTGGTCTTCGCTGAAGCTGAACTGGCTCAACCAAGCCAGCACCCAGCCAAGTGAGCAAAAACAATATTACCAAATTGGCTATCTCGCTCGCGGCCAATAAAACTCAGCACTTGCGCATCAGCAGTCATTTATCTGCTGATGCGCCCGCAATCACTGCCTATTATCATCCTCCCAAGCAACGACCAGTTCACGGTGAGGTCAGTTAGTATTCTTCATTTTCAGCTTTCTACGAGTCCTTTCCTATGAGCATCTATCGTTTGTCGATATACGTTCAATTCCTTAAAATCCTAATGAAAGTGGTAATATGAGTTTCTCCAACAGCCTTAAAATAGTAAATTCCCTTGTTAGCATAAAGGACTTTATTGAATCAACACTTATACTTTCGGAGGAAACATGGAAGTATTGCTGTATAGCGCGAAAGGATCAAATAGCTCGCAAAGAGTAGAATGGATCCTCAATTTCAAAGCTATCCCACACCAAAAAATTGAGCTTAGCGCCAATGAATTGGCAACCAGCTATCGAGCCATTAACCCTTTTGGCTATGTTCCCTCCTTGGCTGTAGATGGTTTTGTATTTTCGGAATCGATGGCTATCGCCGAATATCTAGAGGAAAAATTTCAGAACGGTCCTTTACTTAGTCAAAATATCAACCAAAAAACCAATATTCGTCGTGTTTGTGAATACGTAAACTCAAGTATTCATTCACCTCAAAATAGAACTGTGCTCAAATTTTTTCGTCCTGAGCTCGATGAACCATCTAAACGAAAACTCCGCGGAGATTGGATTATACATTGCCTTGAACGACTAAGCGCAACTCTCTGTAATGAATCGGGATATGCTATAGGTACACACTTTAGTCTGGCAGATATATTTGTAGCTTCAATATACAAGAAGGCGTTGCAACATGCTTGTATCGAAAGTGAATTTTACAATCAGCACTTGCTGTTCATTCGAAAAAACCAAAGAGTAGCGACCTCGGAACCACCAACATAATCGGCTAGCCGGAGGTCTTTCACCTCCAGCTAGCGCTGCCTACCTCGGTCATGCCACTCCGGCGGTTTAAATCAAATTTAAACGAGATGAAACTGACTGCGCATCCCTTGCTCTCGGATTGGAATAATCGCTTGATATGCTGCACTGTTATACCAATTTTGGGCGCTTTTCTTGTCTGGAAATTCGATGACGGCTTTAATTGGGTGCTCAACTTCACCATGTAAGCTCTCTATTTCACCTCTGGCGATGAAGTGCCCACCAAAGGCTTTCAATGTTTCAGCAGCTAGGGCGCTGTATTTTGATAGTTGCGTTTTATCTATAGGGCTCACATCGACGATCACTAAACTTGTCATTTTCTAAATCCTTAAATGATTGAGTTGACATAGCTTATGCTTACGATTAACACTAAACAATAACCCAATAATTAACTTACTGTTTAAATTTATGAACAGCGTAAAATTAGCGCCTTTACTATTAATTTTTGTTGAAGTGGCCAATCAACGTTCATTTACAAAGGCGGCTAACAAGCTTGGCCTGAGTAAGTCGGCAATTAGCCAACAAATTAAGCGCTTAGAAGAAACAACCGGTCAACAATTATTGATACGTAATACTCGAGGTCTTGTATTAACAGCCGTTGGAGAAGCGTTACTCGCCCGCAGTGAATTATTTAGCGAACAACTAAATATGACCTTAATTGAGTTAAATAGTGCCAAATCGCAGCCTAGCGGTAGCTTTAAAGTATCCGTCCCTCCGTTTTTTGAGCAACATATTGTTATTCCTGCATTAAAACAGTTGAGTTTAGAGTTTCCAAAACTTCAGCCTGAAGTTCTTGTCACGGGAAAATGGCAAGATCTGATAGAGCACAACCTAGATGCGGCAATTTTTGGGGGAAATATAAAAGACTGCAGCTACCGAGCACTATCAATAGGAAAGGTATCAGAGATATTAATCGCTTCACCTCGCTACATCACACAACATGGTACTTTAAAAGATGTTGAACAGTTAATCGAACAGCAGTTTATCGCGACCCCTTGGCAACATGGTGAATTGCAATTATTTGATAATAATCAAGCAAATAAACGACAAGTGAAAGTGACACATCACGCCCGAGTAAATACACTGGCAACAGTACTTGAGATGGTATTGCATGATATGGGGATCGCATTTTTTCCGGAGTTCTTAGCGCAATCTCATCTCGCTAACGGACGAATCATTCGAGTGCTACCAGAGGTGAGAGGAAAAGCTTGGCATTTTTATTTTTTACATCAATATAAAGGCGAGAAACCAATACATGTCACTCGCTTCTATCAATTATTCCGTCACTACTTCGCCAAGGCTAGCCTATAGCGATAACTGCTAGGCATTTTTATCCACTCGTAATTCAAGCGCAGCCTCCCTCGCTTTTAGCTAACAAATAAACGACCGAAAAAATAGCATGAAAGCCAGTATAATAGTTCGGCGAGGGAGCGTAATGGCTAATGCTTGGATACAAGTAAACACTCACATCCCTCGGCGACGATAAAACTGCTGTGGATCTCCGGGTTGGTCTTGGTAGAGTTCAAAGGATTTATCGGCAATCAGCTGGCCAGCCAATTCGATGGTCATTCGCCACGTCCCCAGCTTATTGCTCACTGGTGGCCAAATTGTATCCCCTAAATAGAAGTCCCAATCGTTATTGCGCACATATACTTCCCCATCAAATGGAGGGCGGACTCGACCATGATCATCTGGAATATTAGGATGATAAATGCAATAACGTAACTTTTGCCCCTTGGCTTTTTTGATATTCACAATCAAGCCAAACTCGACATCCACTTGCGCGGCAACTCGCTGCGTAAACTCAACAATTTGTGGTAGCGCCTTGGCCTCACTATCCCACTGATTATAAATTCCGTAACTATGTAGCTTTACTTGAGGTTTCGATTTAGCCATGGACACCTTTTGCAGACTTAAAAATCATTTATTCTAGCCTAAACGAGGCTAAAACTGCCACGCAGATGCTTTCCCCCTTGGTCTAGACAGTGTAGGCTTAGTCCTTATCAAGTGCGACTTTGTGTTGCCCACACTCTCATAGTAATCAGGGATGACCTTATGAAAACCTTTATCGGTGCCGCCTTAATCATTGCCAGTTTCTCACTACAAGCGACCCCCGTTGATGACCTGCTCGCACTCAATGATAGTGAACAACAAATGGCAGCGATCCGCAGTAATCTAAACAAGGCATTAATGCGACAAAACCCGCCCTTAAAAGACTTCCAGGCAATATTAAACGAATGGGCCAATAATTATCTGACCTGGGAAGAAATGAAACCCAAAATTGCCGAAGTCTATTTAAAACACTTCACCGATGAAGAACTGGCGCAGTTGGTTGCATTTTACAAGACCCCTTTGGGACAAAAAACTCAAGCGCTCAACGCAACGCTAATGCGTGAAACGGCTGTCGCCAGCGCGCTGGTCGCCAAGCAGCATCACGGTGAACTCGAGGCCATGTTGAAAAAAGCAATGGCAGCCAAACAATCGGGCCAGCCCTAAGCAAGCACTTTATTTTGACGGGTAGGCATCCAAGCGAGCAGACGCGCCCTAAAACTTAAAGACTCGGAATCTTCTAATAAGAGCTGTAACCAGCTCTTTGGCGATGACTCTCAAGCCATGTTGCGATTAATTAGGCGGGACTAAGCACTGATAAACGGCTTTGTAAGAAGTGCAACAACATACCGTATAGCGGCACAAATAAAGCCAAATTAACTGCTAACTTAAAACCATAATCAACCCATGCTATTTCAAGCCAATGTTGCGCCATAAAGGCATCACTACTGGCATAAAAAGCCACCCCGAAAAACAACAAGGTATCCACTACATTGCCGAATATACTTGAGGCTGTCGGTGCTATCCACCAGCGCTTTAAACGGCGTAAACGGTCAAATACCTTCACATCCAATAGCTGACCAACCGCATAGGCAATAAAACTAGCGAGCGCGATCCGTGCAACAAAACTATTCCAAGTAAGCAAGCCCGCTAAACCTTGAAATTGGCCTTGATAAAACAACACTGAAACCAGATAGCTTACTAGCAGCGCCGGTAACATAGCCGAGAAAATGATTTTCCGTGCGCGACTGGCACCAAATAAACGCACCGTTAAATCGGTGGCAAGAAAAATAAACGGGAAAGTAAACGCACCCCAAGTGGTGTGAAAACCAAAAATAGTGAAGGGAAGTTGAACCAAATAATTACTGGCAGCAATAGTCACAATGTGAAACACAGCCAAGATAAAAACACTGCGGCGTTCAGCCTCAGATAATTGTAAAAACCACATAATAGTACGACCTATCTTTTTGATAATTGGGGTAAGAGAACCCAAGGGCGCAGGATTATTCCACAACAGTGAACGCTCTGCAAGTACTAGTGGCACCTAGGCCTGCAACTTTTTAGCACCTGATTCGCAATTTTTAAGCAAACCAAACACGCAACTCTTTCGCTTCCTAGGCAATCTTAGTTACACTGCGTCATTGCGCTGGCGTGCGGTCATGCCTCTGCGTAGCTATGGTGTAGTTTGACCGTAGTTTATTTAGCTAATTTAAAAGGATGCATTTTGTCTGGCCTATTGCGGATCATCTTGATCGATACCCACCTTCAAGGGGTAGTAGAATTAAAACTCGACCAACATAGTAATATTTGCGGTACCAACGCCTCGGGTAAAACCACCCTTCAGCGATTGATACCGGTATTTTACGGTGAATACCCGAGTCGAGTCGTACCCAGTACCCGAGATAGCTTCGAGCGCTGGTATCTGCCACGCGAAGCCAGCTACATTATTTACGAATACCAACGCTACAACGGTGAACTGGCCCAAGTGGTGTTATCTTCAGGAAGAGAAGATCAAGGGGTAAAATATCGTTTTATTGGCAAGCCCTTTGAGTTAAACGATTTTATTGAACGCCAAGACGAACAAGGAAGCTGGTTTCTCGCGCCTGCTAAGCTCGGCCAACAACTCAAAAAAATCACGCATCAGGGTAAACCTTTAGCCACCACGCGCTTTCTTAATACTCGAGAGTATCGCGCCATTATTCAAAATGACCGCAGCTTACAAAATACCGGCGATTCCGACATCAAAGCCTATGCGCGGCAATTTACTATGTGCGATCCAAAACATAGCTTACGTCACATCGAAAAATTGGCAAAAGCCGTGCACTCCAAAGAAGGCAAGATGGAAACTATCAAATCGATGATTGCCGCTATTTTGGAAGAAGAAGGCGTGACCCTAAAGCCAACATGGGTTGATGCGAATAAAGCACAAGCCTGGATCCAAGAAACCCGACTCATCCAACAGTTTGCAACTATCCGCCCCAAATTTGTCAAACTCGAGCAGATCTACCAGCAGTTGTTGCACAGTGAAAGCTATCTATTACAGCTAGAACAGGGTCTGCAAAATGATGAAGCCGAATTGTTTGCCCAATGTGAACACGGCCAACGCCAGCTCAACCAAACCAAACAGGACTTAAGTCAGCTAGAAAGCCAGTGGCAAGACCAACGCGAAGTGCTCAATCAAGCCGTGTCTGAAGCAAGTGCCGATGTAAACAGTTACGATCGACAATTGAATCACATTGAAGACAATTACCAGAGCTGGCAAGACAAACAAATAGAACAGGCCTTGATGGCTGTCGAACAACTCCCACAGTGGCGAGAACAGCTAAATGAGGTGAGCGAACGCCACCAATTGTTGACCGAGCAGCACAGTGATATTGAAGCCGAACTGAATCAACGGAAGAGCCTGATTAACGAACAGCTCAATGTGGCCTTAAATAAATTACATAAAAACAAAGATCAGTTGCAACAACAGCTCACCCAAGAGCGCCAACAGCAGCAAGCGGATCTAAATAATGAGCAGCAACAGCAACAAAGCCAAGTAAACCAAGCCGAGCAAAAGTTTCAGCAGCAACAACATCAGTACCAATTAGAGCTGGCTCAACTGGAAGCTGGCAGCCTGCAAATGGGGCACACCGAAGAAGAAAGCCGGCAACTCAACATCATGGATAATCGGCTGGATGAAGCGCGTCAACAACAGCAGGTTTTATCGAGCCAGTTACGCCAACACAGTGAACAACTACAGCAGCTAAAACAACAGCGTTACCAAGCCGATCAGGAATTGGCGAATCGCAGCCAGCAAAATCGTCGACTAGAGCAACAACTGGAAAACTTAAAAGCCAGTTTACATCCTGCAGATGGTAGCCTATTGGCACATTTACGCAGCGAACATCCGCAATGGGAACACTCTATTGGTAAGGTGATCGACCCCAGTTTGTTGTCTCGTCGCGATCTAAAACCACATCACGACGGCGACACCCACAGTCTCTTTGGTTTAAACCTTGACCTAAAAGCCATCGAAGCGCCCGAGTGCGCCGCCACCGAGCAACAAATACTGCAACAACTAGAGCAACTCAAGCAGCAATATCAGCAGGCCCAAAAACAACTACAGGAAGCAGAAAGCAACTTAACAACTTATAACAAGGCAATACAGCAACAGGAATTAAGCTGCGCCGAAGCCAGCGCTGCTCACCACAATAGTGAGGACGAATTGAAGCGCCTCCAAGAAGAAAAACAACTACTTAAAGAGAATTGTTCGAAGGCTTTACAGCTGCGCCAAGCGGCCGCGCGTGAGCAACAAAGCCAGCTTAAAAGCTATTTACAAGAGGCCAGTACCCGTCACCAAAACTACCTTGAAGAACTACGCGAACAACATCAAGAGGCCAAGCTAGAAAAGATGGCGTGGTGGGAAGAAAAGGTGGATGTGCTGGCGCAGCAAGTTAGTCAGGCACATGACGCGATTAGCCAACGCCAACAACAAGCAAAACAAACACTCAAACAATTGGACCAATGGTATCGCGGCGAGTTACAAGCACTCGGCTTAGATGATCAGCTGATTGTTGATTTAGCACAGCAGAAACGTGATTTGAACCTGCAAATCCAGGAAGCCGAACAATTTCGCGAGGAAGTCAGCGAATATAAAATTTGGCAGCAACAGGTTTGGCTCAAGCAAAAACCTCAGCTCAACGATGCCCTAGCAAAAGCGCGCCAACAGCAAACCACTGCCAAACAAGCACTCGCTGAGCAACTAAGTGTCTTTAAGCAACAGCGTGATAGCCAACAACAACGGTTAAGCGAGCTAAAGCAACAACAAGAATTCAGCCAACAGCAGCATGCTCAGACGCAAAACTTGGTTCGTCGCATCAAACAGCTGGGCTTAATTAAAACGCCACAGCAAGAGCCGAACAGCGCAACACAACACGCAACCCCTGCCGAACGAGCTCGCGATGCAGAACAGCGGATTAGCCAACGCAATCAACAACTGGAGCAGGTGAACGAATCGGTACGCCATTTCGACACCTTATTAGCCCAGCAAGCTGGCTCCGATTTAAGTGAAACCTGGGAACGCTCTCGGGCCGCTTACCGTCATCTCCAAGAAGATGGCGAAGCAAGCTTAGCCTACCGCGAATTGGTCCCTCATTTGGCCGAATTACTCAATGGCCTGGTCCCCCAAAAAGTTCAAGGGCTGATCGACCACGGCCGTAATTTAGGGATGAGCATTAGCAGCTTCTATCAAAACTTAAGCGATATTGACCAACGGATCCTGAACCAAAGCCGTCGCATTACCCGTGAAATTGGTGAAGATTTAAGTCTCGATGGCGTCTCCGATTCAGCGGTTAAAATTCGTTCTAAGATTAGCGAACTCGAATTCTGGGATGAATTAAAAACCTTCGTAGATAATTTTCAAACTTGGCAGCAACAAGGTTTTAGCCAATTGCCCGATGAAGATTACGCGAACAGCATGCGGGTCGCTTTAGATATTATTGGGCGCAGCGCACTCAAAGAAGGGGTATCCCGGCTATTACTGATCGAACTCACGCTGCGCGAAGGCAACAGTGACTTGGTGATCCGCACCGACCGTCAGCTCAACGAGTCCAGTAGCCACGGGATGGCTTACCTCATCTTGTGTAAGTTCTTACTCGCCTTTACTCGCTTGCTCCGAGGGAATGCCAGTACCTATATCCACTGGCCGATTGATGAGCTAGGCACCTTACACCAGAGTAATGTGAAGAAAATTTTTGACGCCTGTGATCACAATCAAATCCGCATTTTAGGAGCTTTCCCCAACCCTGAATCGGAAGTATTGGATCTATTCACTCACCGCTACATCATCAACCGCGACAAACGCCAATTACAAGTGGTACAACCAAGAGTTAACTTGCTACAACAAAAACTGAAAGCGGCCAAAGCTAAACAAATGGAGATAGAGTCATGAGTCGATTATCTGCCACGGGGATGAGCGAAACCGGCAGGGTGCTTGAAGCCTTACTCAGCGGCCAATTTATTTGTCAGATCAGCGATGAAGATGGCTTTAGTTATCTCAGTAACGAAGCCAACCGTGAACGTATCGACAACCACCTGCATGTATTAAATCGGCGTTTAGCCAAAGCCTGTGAAGGCGAACTGTACTTCTGTGCCTATCGCGAGTTAGGAGATCAGGAGCACAAGGTAATTAGCCAGCAATTTAATGATATAGCAAGCAGCTTACTACCGCTCACCGAATGGTTGATTCTAAGCCAAGAAGCCCTTGGACAAGATAGTCCGATTAGTGCTGGTGCAGCATTACGCCTCAATGAGCTACAAAGCGTGGTCGAAGATACACCAGCGCTACGCGAACAACTGACTAAAATCGCTCAATATCGACTATTTGGCTCAACCAGTAGTCAAGTGGATGGCCAACTTAAGCAGGTATTTAAACGCCTCTGTGAGCAGGGATACTTGGTTCGCCCCAACCAAGAAAAACAGATCTACATTGCGACCGCCAAGGTTGACTATATCTTCGAAGTGATTAGCTTTATCGACGAGGCTGAAGGTTTAGGCTTGGAACAACAAGCAATGGATGCGATTGGCCAGCAGGAGTCGCTACTGTGAATCAACATCTGCAACAGGCTGGGCTTAAATTATTTAAACTGCTCGCTCGTCATGGCGAAAGCTTGATGCATGCCTATATCAACGGCAAGCTAGATGAAACCAAACTCGGTAACAAACAAGTCGAGGCACTATTAAAAAGTGGTGTCATTTGGCGCCCCGCTGCCGATGAGGGTTTACATCTCAGCTCTAACCTTCGGGCCCTACTCGAAGAGGCCCTCAGCGATACCCGTAATCGACAGATTGATGCCAATGTCGGATCTCGACTCGAAACCATAAAAACCTTGGCCGCCCACTATAAAGAAGCCTTACATCATGATGACTTAGCCGCCAGCGATGTCTACCTAAGTGATTTAAGCGAACATTGCTATAGCCTCACCGAGAGCTTACGCCATAGTTCACGAGTCTTATGGAGCAGAATTAATAACGAATTTGGTTATGTCCCTAGCCTTAGTGCCAAGATCCGCGAAAACGAATTGGCCCAACAACAAGTCAGCGAGTTACTCGATAGCTTATCCTTGCTGAACTTCGACGCCCTTAGTCAAGTTGCCGGTGATATTCGTGAACTGAGGCGGCTGTTAGTGATAACCCTCAGTCAAGCAGTATATGACTGCACTCAAGAGCTTGCTGTGGTGCAAACCCGACTACTCACGCTGCTTGGCCGGTTTAGAGAGTTACGCGGCAAATCTCGACTACTCAAAGGCTTACAGATATTCCATGCCCAGCACCCCGATTTTAGCCCACGCGATCCAACGGTCCAATTAGATGTTGCGCCATTGTTTAACCAAGCCCCACCGCTGATGCGCAGTGCTAGCATCGATATTCATAACTCTGAACATGAGCATGAGCTACTCCAGGTGGTGAGTCAGCTCCAGCGGCAACATCGTTCCAACCAAACCTTCAGTGATACCGAACAGGCGGTCTCTCTAGAAAATGTCGCCGAGTTCACCCTGCGAGAACAACAAATTAAGCGCGATGTAGAAGATTATTTATTAGCGGTCATCGAGCACGCCAAAGGACAAACCGCTTTAGAATATTATCAACAACATCAGCTCAATTGGGATGCCGAAGCGTGGCTATATCAGGTGTGGGGCAGCTATCATGCACTCCCTGAAGAACAGCGCGACTATTTTGCTCTCGATCCAATTGAGGATCTGCACCCTATTTTTAGCGGCAATCGCATCGTACGTGATTTACAAATATGGCTACGCTAATAAGCAAATTTAGAGTAAAATTCATTTACACTGCTCATCACTCCCGAAGACCTATTGCCCTTCGGGAGTTGTTTTTATGCAATGCTCGATGATGAATACAAGGCAGAAAGGATAGCATTGAGTGGCTCAAGTTCAGCGGACAATCACCAACGAAAAGCGTCCAACACTGCCGCCAGATAGTTTATTCAGATAAACACTGCCACCATTGATCGGCCGCTCCTAGAAACAGCATCACAACAGCAGGAAATCAGGTCGACTATTGACAGTCCATAGCTGACATAAAAACGCAATAATTCATTGACACAAAAGACTAAATCAGAAGTAAGTGCTTACATTTAGATACAATCGCTTACAATTTGAATTCATATTTATTTGACTGACTAGTCGAATATTTTAGAATAACGGCATTGTTGAGCCAAAAGCAGTAGGAAGTAAAAGTGAAAGTTGTCGATTTTCTTAAGAAAAAACGTGAAATGCTGGCTCAAAATCCCTTTGAACTCAAAGATTGGCTATCTCCTGCTATTCGTGACCATTGGATTGAATTTCTGAATAAAGCGCATGACAGCCAACTGATAAACTGGGTGAGAGAATACCAGTTAAGTGCCAACAGTGAGCAACAAGCGAGTTTTAAAGAAACGATCGAATTACACCCCAAGGCCGAAGCACTCCTAGAAGAACTGTCGATGCAACTGGGGGAAGAAGTGCATGTGGGTGAATGGCTCACCATTACCCAAGAGCGAATTAACCAATTTGCCGACGTGACCAAAGATCATCAGTGGCTACATACCAATCCCCAGCGAGCCGCCGAAGAGTCTCCCTTTAAGACCACCATTGCTCATGGCTTTTTAACCTTGTCTCTTCTGCCTGCATTAACCGAGAGTGTCGACCCCGAGCAACCACTCTATCCTTCGGCGAAAATGATGGTCAATTATGGGATCAATCAAGTCCGCTTCCCTTACCCGGTCAAGGTGAATAACCGGATCCGAGCACGCACTCGACTCACCCGAGTGGCACCAGTAAAACGCGGTTTAGAACTGGTCAAAGAAATTACTGTAGAAATCGAAGGCTGTCGTCGTCCTGCCTGTGTTGTGGAATCGGTGGTTCGTCTCTATTTTTAAGCGACTAAAATCGCTATGATAGTTCACGTTGGGTAAGACAAGGAGCTTAACGTGAATAACCCCCACCCTCATCAAATTTCACTGCAACAACATTACCACCAACAAAGGCGCTCTTATCAGTACTTGTTGAGCCAGCCGAAAAAGCGCGACAAGCATCAAGCCTTACCGTTGATATTATTTTTGCATGGCCGTGGAGAAATTGGCGATGATATTCACTTGTTACTGGATTTTGGCCCCAACAGCTATTTAAAACAGCATCAACTGGATGCTATTTGTGTTAGCCCACAGGTTCCCAAAGGGCGTAATGGCTGGGCAATCGCTGAATTAATCAGTTTATTAGATGAACTCGAACAACAACATCATATCGACCGCAGTCGAGTCTACCTCACAGGTTTAAGCATGGGGGGATTTGGCGCACTCAACCTAGCACTTGCACAACCGCAGCGGTTCGCCGCTTTGGCTGTACTGGCTGCAGGAGACCCAAACCGCCTAGCACCTTGGTCCATGAATATGCCTGCCCGGCCAGTATGTGCCGAACTCTATCAGCGCTTGGCGCAGTTACCCATTTGGCTGGCTCATGGCCTAAAAGATGAAACCATCCCAGCAGACTTTTCTCAAGAACTAGTCGATAAGCTCTCGCAACTCGAACGCACCGCCAGCCTGCAATTTACCCAATATCCACAGCATGGTCACAATATTTGGGATGAGCTATACAACCGTCCTAGTTTTTGGCAGTGGTTGTTAGAACAAGAAAATTTGCATCCAAATCAAACTGCAACGGTGTCCGGTAAATTTGACGCCTTACTCGGCGACTATGGTAACCATCAGGATTATGTGTCGATAACTCAGGAACCTCAGGGTTTATCATTAGTATGCAAAGACTTACAAGATAAGACACTACAATTTTCGCTTCACCCTGTGGCCGATAAGCTGTTCTTCTGCGAAATTGGCTGTGTGCGATTTATTCAGCAAGCGGAAGCCCCCATACAATTGGCTCTAACCCGACTCACCTTGCTCGATAAATTGCCAAGCCGCGATTAAAGCACCCGCTTGGCATAACTTTCGCGATCCATATCGACCACTTCGACGGTGAGGCTTTTTACCATATTTAAGCTAGCAGACAACTGGCTTAATAGTGAAGCGCTGAGTGCTTGCTTTTGCTGGGTGCTTCGTCCCGATAAAATGCATAAACGGATATGCACCAAGCTATGCTCACTTAATCCGCTATAAACATCCTCATAAGCGATTGCCCGCAATTTTATACTGGCGGGCTCAAATTCACCGCTATCTCGGATGATCTCAAAGGTTTTCCGTAACAACTTCGGGACTTCAATTTGCTCGGCAATCGACGCCGAATACTCAACAATACAATGGGGCATCGTTACTTTTCCTCTCTGTTGCGACAGTGTTAATAAGCTGCAATTACATTAAACAAAAATATTTAGTAATACAATTAAAAAATAACCACACGAAAGTTGATCTAGATCACGCCTAAGTATTAGACTCGCTCAGATAATGCTCGCCCGACCAGCTCCGGCGTTTTTAGCTACTTTTATTTGGAATATACACAATGACCAACACTACTCCCGCGAACCCAGCACCACTAGGATTAATGGGTTTCGGCATGACCACCGTTTTACTTAATATTCACAATGCAGGTTTTTTCCCCATCGATGCCATGATTCTCGCAATGGGGATTTTCTACGGCGGAGTATCACAAGTGATCGTTGGAATCATGTGCTTTAAACGCGGTGATACTTTTGGCACCACAGCATTTACTTCTTATGGTCTTTTCTGGCTAACACTGGTTGGGTTAATCGTACTCCCTAAAATGGGCCTCGCAGAGCCAAGCCCAGCAGGTTTCATGGCTTGGTACCTAACCCTATGGGGCCTATTCACCGCCTTCATGTTTGTGGGCTCATTGCGCTACCCTACCGCCAAACAAATTGTATTTGGTAGCCTTACCGTGTTATTTGCTTTACTAGCATTACATGATTTTACTGGCAATGAAATCATTGGCACCATCGCTGGATTTGAAGGTATTTTCTGTGGCTTATCGGCAATGTACTTTGGTATGGCACTGGTTCTTAACGCCGAATATGGTCGTACCATCTTACCTGTAGGACGCCCATTTGCATTACAAAACAATAACGCACCACTCAAAGTAGCCGCCTAATCGCGCTGCTGGTTTCAAGCTAATTTTTGGTACAAACCTGGCGTCTTGACACGCCATGATCGTGGTCGACATGAGCCCCTTTCTTATCAATTCGAGATTGGGGCGATTAATATCAACGCTTACTGCGCCACAATCCCTTCCTTGCCACTGGTCACTGCTTTCTCTTACAAATAAGCTCTCAGCGCCTCTATCGAACAAAAAAACCTAAGCAAGTAGACTATTTCAGCATTAAGCCTTGAGAGATCATTTCAAGCGGAGTAAATTAGCCTAGCTTTACCATGGCTTAACATTATGATGACAATGGATTGTTTAATTGACTGGTTCAACTAAGAGTGTTTTTCTGGTACTCACGATTGTGTGTAGTGCTTTTGGCTTAGGTCTGGGCTTTAGTTATTGGCAAGACCCGAGTACAAAACTTAGTTATCTTGATTGCCCAACGCTCAAGTTGGGGCAATGTCAATGGCAAGACCAGCAGCAACAGTGGTTACTCAAGCTACCCGGAGATAATCTGGCCGCCATGCTGGTCCACCCGATCCGTTTAACCACCAATATCACTCAGCCACCGCCACTAGAACTGCGCCTGGAAGGTGTTGATATGTATATGGGCGAGGTAAAAGTTCAACTAAAGCCCAATGCAGACGGCGTCTATTTAGGCCAATTATTGTTACCAATTTGTAATACTGGAAAAATGCGCTGGAAAGGATACATCGTATCCCTTGATCCGCAGCAGCCCGTTGCCCTTAGTTTTGAGGTTAATAGTCAATGAAATACCTAGCATGGATTGCCCTATTTATTATCAGCCTTGGCGCTGGCATCGCCAGTTACCAGTGGCTGACCACAAGCCCACAAGATGCAGACATGACAGCAGCGGCTCCTCCGGTCAAAGTCCCTCTCAATCTATTTAAAATCAACAGTGATGATGGGCGTTTTCATCAGCTTAGCCATGATAAACAGATTTATATCGCTTATTTTGGCTTTACCCATTGCCCAGATGTTTGCCCCACATCGCTAGCGATCCTCAGTGCCGCCTTACAAGGGGCCAGCGAAACACAGCAACAAAAAATACAAAGCTTATTTATCAGTGTTGACCCAAAACGCGATGACGCAAAAACGGTCAGTACCTACGCCGCTTATTTTCATCCCGACATCATTGGATTAAGTCCAAACGAAGGTCAGCTACTGGGTTTAACCCATGCCCTGGGAGTGTATTATAAGTACGTTGATACACCCAATTCGCAGTTAGAATATAGTGTTGACCATAGTTCCTTCTTTTACTTTCTCGACGCCGATGGCCAGCTCTTAGCGAAAGTTCCTCATACCCTCGATCCAAAGCCGCTGGTTAAGCAAATTCAGCGCTTACTACCCTAAAAGGATTACTTATGCGCCCTCTATTAATTCTACTGAGTTTTATTTTAAGTACACAGTTAGCCTTCGCGGCGGATACTCTCGAAGTTAGCGAGCCCTATGCTCGGGCCACGCCCCCGAATGCCCCTACGAGTGCTATTTTCCTCAGTATGCATAACACTTCCGAGCAAGCGATTAGCTTAATTTCGGCAAGCACACCCGCTGCTGGTCGAGTCGAGTTGCATACTATGTTAATGGATGGCGATATCATGCAGATGCGTCAAGTCCGGCAAATTGAAGTCCCAGCAAAAGGGACCATTGAGTTAAAACCCGGCGGTTTTCACTTAATGTTATTTGATTTGCAGAAAGCCTTCGTTGAGGGAGAGCAACTACAACTGTACTTGAATTTTTCAGATGGCAGTCAGCAGCACCTGAACGTTCCGGTAAAAAACGTCATGGCGATGATGAAAATGACACAGTAACACGAGCAAGAGCCTTTTAAGCCTTGGCGTTTCATGTTTGTTGCAGATACAAATGCACGATAACGACAAGAGAAACAAGGCTTGAAGATAAGCGCTTTAGCAAATCAGGCTAAGCGCTTAGCCAACCGCCAATTCTAAATAATGATCTAAACAGATATCGTAATCACGCGCTGATACCGCCCCTTCTATTTCCTCACTTTCAACTTTACTTAAGTCCAAAGTCGTCACTTCAAGGTGGGTATGCGAGACCGCGCTATAAATTAGCTTCAACACTGGCTGCAAGGGTTTAAGCTGATTACGAGCTACCACTAAACCCAAACGCCCGGATATCAACTTCACTAAGGTACCAACCGGGTAAACCCCCATACAACGGATAAATTTTTCAACCAACAGTTTATCAAACTGACTACCGACACCTTTTAACAAAATACGGAATGCTGCCGTCGGAGGCATACCACTTTTGTAAACACGATCGGCGGTAAGTGCATCATAACAATCAATGATATTCGCCATCCGGGTATAAGTTGACAATTGCTCACCGCTTATTTGATGGGGATAACCCAAACCATCTAGGCGCTCATGATGATTACTAGCGATATCCAGCATCACTTTGCTAATCCCTTTTTGCATTCTCAAAATTGAATAACTGTGAACCACATGCTCCCGCATAATTATAAATTCTTGCTCAGTTAACTTATCTGGTTTGTGGAGTATTGCATTGGGGGTATAAATCTTACCGATGTCATGCAACATTCCGCCCATGAGCAATTGTTTTTGCAAGCCCTTACTTTGGCCTAAAAAACTTCCAAAATAGGCCAGCAGCATACCTACGTTAAGCGAGTGCTCCATTAAATATCGATCTTTGGCGCGGATCCTTGCTAAACATAACATTGCATTACTTTGATTTTCTAATGAATCAATCAGCTTCTCAGCGACCCGTTCCATCGGAGCAATATCAATCGCTTCACCATGTTGTAATTGTTTAAAATAATTACCTTGTATCACTTTAGCTTCATGAAATAGCTTCTTCGCCAAACGTTTCTGAGTTTCATCACTGGATATGTGAGGCTTGCTTGCAGATCGTTCTAGCCCGTTAGTGGGGGCAGGCACAGGCTGTTCAAACATACTACGCGCCCAATCAACTTTGAGCGTTTTTACCCCTTTACTTTTTAATTGGGTAATTTGTCTATTTTGGGTGATCAGTCCTGATTGGCTCACATGGCTATGACCAGTTTGCGATTCGATGGCAACAACAAACATACCTTTTTTCAAGGCATCAATATCAACCACTCTGATGTCATAGCTCGAATTCACCATATGGTTCCACGGCTCCGTCAATCAACCCAATCAAAGAGCACTTACGCCCACACCTATTGACAGCATTATCTATGCTTAAAAAAGCCTCTATTTAAAGTGTAGAATGTTATCTATCTCAACAAAGCGACAAATGATGATTTTTGGGCGATGGCTTACAAATTGATTCATCAAACCGAAGCTAAATACTCTTTGGCCAAACTTTCTACGTGTGTCTTCTCTTTCTCAGTAAAGGCTGCTGCTCTCGCGGTCAGCGAAGAAAAATTTAAAGTTCCTAAAATTTTCCCATCTTTCTCTAAAGGGGTTCCAATATAGCTTTCTAGATGTAAGGCTTGATAACAAGGATGTAGGCACATCTCGGTAATCGCACCAACGCGCTCATAAGCTACAGTTTGAGCTTGTCGTAATACTTCACGACAATAGGTAGAGTCAACTTCAAACTCATCCCCTTGCCGAACTAAATCTAAGCTCGAATAAGCTGCAACGACGCGGTAGTGATTACCTTCGACCTGACTCACAATGGCTAATTGCATGCCCAGATCTTCCATCGCATCCTTCAACCACAATTGAATGTCTAACATACTCAACTCCAAGTGACTCTGGGTGTATATCTGTGACTAAGTTTAGTCTAAGTTGAGTTGTTGTTTGAGAGCCAGCGGGTATACTCAAGCAATGCACAACTTTGACCTATGGCGAATGCTCATTTTCGTCAGCCTACTTAGCTTATTTATCTTGCTAGAAATCCGCTGGCCAAGGCACCCCCGTTTAATTCCTCGCAGCCAACGCTGGCCAGCTAACTTTGTGCTAATCATCGTCAATGGTGTGTGCGTTAAATTAGTCTTCCCAATCAGTACTTTCGGCTTAGCCATGTGGAGCTCGGAGCAACAATGGGGGGTATTGAATCAACTAAATTTCAATACTTATTTGAGTATCCCACTGAGTATTCTGTTATTAGATTTTGCGATCTATTGGCAACATCGTTTATTTCATGCCCTCCCTGTACTTTGGCGTATACATCGGATGCATCATGTCGACCCAGACTATGATGTCAGCCTAGGCTTACGCTTTCATCCGATTGAAATATTGCTGTCGATGGCGATTAAACTGGCAATCATTCTGCTGCTAGGCGCGCCAGTGATGGCAGTATTTTTATTTGAAGTGATACTCAATGGTATGGCGATGTTTAATCATAGCAACTTGAAACTCCCCAACAAATTAGATGGAATACTGCGTCGATTCGTGGTTACTCCCGACATGCATCGGGTACATCATTCACAACGCATAAATGAGCATAATAGTAACTATGGCTTCAATCTGTCATGCTGGGATCGCTGGTTTAATAGTTACATTGCACAACCCAAACTCGGCCACCAGCAACTTCGTTTCGGCTTAAGTGGCTGGCCCGACGCCAAAGATAATCGGCAGCTCAAAGGCTTGCTCTCACTCCCCTTTCGTTCTGCCAAATAAGCCTGCAAACTAAGCTGGGCTAGAGAGGCTGCCGCTGGAGCGACCAACATCATATCGACTCAATCACGATGAAACGAATATTGAATATGGGTGGATCATTTTAGTCTTGGTCAAGCGGTAGCGGTAAGTTGAGACTATCCTTAGATTCAGTGGTTTCCGCCGAGCTAAAATCTTCGATAGCCTTATCTAACAACTTCAGATCCTCTGGGTAATCATGGCTCAACTGATGGATCCAATCGTCAACATTATCCCACCAAGCTGGCAATTCGGGAGATTGAATTTTGTTGGCCAAACGCTGGATGCGAGCCAAACCAATAGAGCCCGCGGCACCTTTGATCTTATGAGCCTCGGAAGCAATTCCCTGCTGGTCTTTCGCAAACAAATTACTTTCAAGTACTTGCATATAATCGGGCATCACTTGCCTGAATAAAGTAACACTATCGGTAAGCACCTGACAGCCAATGCTACTACAAAACTGTTCAATCAGTTCCAAGTCTAATACCGGTTGAGAACTGCGACTAAGGGCCTGACTAGGATTTAGTTGAGTCTCGGAGGGCTCATCATGTGGGCCAATAGCAAATACATTATTCAAACAATGAACCACCGCATTGCGGTTGATCGGTTTATGGATTACATCCACCATGCCAGCTTTAGCAAACTCTTGTTTGCTATTGACCACATTCGCGGTCAACGCCACCATCGGCGGAAGTTGTTCTTTGGCGTAGTCTTGTTGTAAGCGTTCAGCAATATCGAAACCGCTCATATCAGGGAGCTGAATATCCAACAATATTAAATCAAACGAGTCGGGATCAAAGCTCGCTAAGGCTTGCTTACCATTCATTGCCACCGCCACATGGTGGCCAAGTTTTTCTAACAAAGCTTTCGCGATGGTGACATTTAACTCAACATCTTCGACTAATAAAATGTCTAAAGGGGGATGGTCTATTTGCTCCGCTTCATCGGGGATAGAGTCCAACTGAACCTTGAGACTGACCGTAAAACACGAGCCTTCCCCCTCCTTGCTCGTGACCTTAATATCTCCGCCCATCGCCCGAACCAATTGACGAGACACCGACAAACCAATACCACTACCGGTGGCAGATTTTCGGCCTTCCACTTGGTAATACATGGCAAAGATTTGTTCTAACTGATTTTGTGGAATGCCCGGTCCAGTATCGGTAATACTGATATCGAGTTGTACTTGCTGCTCGGCCAAAGGCTGTGCCTTAATCATCAACCCGACTGCTCCCTTTTCGGTAAACTTCACCGCATTTTGGGTCAGATTCCATAATACCTGACGCAACCGGGTCGGATCGCCGACAATACTGCTCGGGATCGGGCCTATTTGTTCAAATTTAAAACTTAAGCCTTTATTCTGCAACTGCATTTCGGTCAAGGTTTCGATGTCATTCACCAAGGCCTTAAAATCCATAGGTTCCATCGACACCGCAAAACGACGCCGATCGAGCTTATCTAAATCAATGATGTCGTTAAAAATATTACCCAGCGTGGTGGCACTTAATAAAATCGTATTCACATGCTTACGCTGCGCATCATTCAGTGCGGTATCCAGTAATATCTGGCTCAGACCAACGACCCCATTGAGTGGCGTGCGCAACTCATGGCTTAGCGTAGAAATAAACTGAGTTTTATCGCGGTTAGCCTTTTCTATATTCGCCTGATGACGCATTCGTTCGGTAATATCTCGACCAAAACCCAATAGGCCTAAACGATTACCATTACGACCATAGAAAGGGACTTTGCGTAATTCAAAGAAAGCTTTTCGGCCATCGGGATATTCCAACCATTGCTCGTAGGTCAGCGGCTCATCGTTATCAAACACTTGGTGATCGGTTTCAACAATTTTATCGGCAATATCCTCTGGATAAACATCATAAGGGGTCAAACCTATTAATTTTTTTTCTGTTCGGCCTACCAACCGTTCCAAGGCAAGGTTGCAGCCAGAAAACTGTCCTTGTTCATTGCGGTAATAAACCAAGTCAGGGGAACTATCAATAAAGCTACGCAGCAAGGCCGAATGTTCTTCTAACTCCTGTTGAGCCAGTTGACGTTGTTTCACTTCTTGTTCCAAATTAACAATCGCTTGACGACGAGCCGCCTCGGCTTTCTCACGTTCGTCGATTTCTTTATTTAGCTGGCTAATGTTGGCTTTTAACTTATTGGTAAGTTGTAAATCACGTGAACGCATTTTCTCTAGCTTACGAATAACCTTGCTTAAACGCTGTCGAGAATCTTCAATTTGTTCCACCACCACCGACATGAAAAACACCGCCCAAGGCGTGATAATTAAACCAAAAAATACCGAGCGGATCAGATCCACCGCCGAAACTTTACCGGTAAGGGCAAAGGTAACGCTCATCTGAATCGCTAAAGCCACCATGATAATCGCTGCCGCAAGGCTAATGCTAAACTTAACCACGCCCAGACGAGACAATAAATGCACATAATAGGTGGCTAATTTTTTTAGTGGCGTCATTAACAATGCTTCCTTATCTTCACTATTCGCTTACATTTTTGGGTAGCCAAGCTAAATACCCTACGATAAAGATGGTTAATATTAAACAGGGTTCTGTGGTATAACAGCCCATCTTTTTTTAACTAAAGCCATCGAACAAGGCTTTATTAACACATAATCGTCCGTGGAGTACCAAGTGCATGTCTACTGCAATGCCTGATATCGCTAATTCAAGCCAAGCCCAAACAGAAGGTCAACTGGATTGGGTTGGCATGAGCCAAATAGAAATGCCGATCATGGTGGCATTTGAGGATCAGGCCCCCAGTCGAGTGAGCGCCCACATCGAAGCCTTTGTCAGCTTAGATGATCCAAAGGCCAAAGGCATTCATATGTCTCGCTTATACCTGCTCCTTGATCAACTCTCAAATCAGCAGGTATTAGATTATGCAGGTTTAACTAGTTTACTGGATCAGTTTATTGCCAGTCATCAAGATTTAAGCGAACACGCACAAGTAAGCTTTAACTTCGACTATCACCTACGTCGCCGTTCTTTAGTTTCAGGTAAAACTGGTTGGAAGGCCTATCCTCTGCAGATTAAAGCCACCCGTCTGAAACAGCTCACCGAGATCGAACTCAGCGTTGAAGTCCCTTACTCTTCGACTTGCCCTTGCTCAGCTGCTTTATCACGGCAACTCATTCAGCAAGCCTTCGCCGAGCGCTTCGATTCAGAATCTGTTGATAAAGCCGACGTTCAGCGTTGGTTGGGCACCACCGATGGAATAGTCGCAACCCCGCATAGCCAACGCAGCATTGCCCAAATTAAAGTGAAACTAAGCACTCAAGCTCAAGACTTACCATTAATTAGCTTAATTGATGAAGTCGAAAATACTTTACAAACCCCGGTGCAAGCAGCCGTAAAACGCGAAGACGAACAAGAATTTGCTCGCCTTAACGGACAAAACCTAATGTTTTGTGAAGATGCCGCTCGCCGTTTACAACACCGTCTCAATCAACGCCAAGACTTCTGTGATTTTTGGGTGAGAGTGAACCACTTAGAAAGTTTACATGCTCACGATGCGGTGAGCATTGTGACCAAAGGCATCAAGCAGGGTTACTCTGGACAATAACAACATCGCATAGAGCCATCCCTAAACACTATCACTGGCGGCGCAAAAACGCGCCTTGCCTTGGTGTTTCGCGCGATACAATTGCAAATCGGCAATTCGAACTAATTCGCCATAATCCATCCCCTGCTCGGGGACAATACAAGCTAACCCAAGACTCACCGAAATAATTGGTTTCACTCCTGAATACTCATGAGGTATTTGTGCTTCATCGAGATATTCAAGTACATTATTTGCGATAATTTTAGCCCCATCCAAGCTGGTGTTTGGTAATAAAATAGCGAACTCTTCTCCGCCATAACGCGCGACTAAATCAGAACCACGCTTCACCGAACGACTAATTATTTTCGCCACTTGACGTAGCGCATCGTCCCCCAGCTGGTGACCATAGTTATCGTTATATTGCTTAAAACAATCAATATCTAACAACAGCAGGCTGAGTTCAATTCCCTCGCGACGATGGGTGACCCATAACTGCTGCAATTTTTCATCAAAACTACGACGGTTGGCCACCTGGGTTAAGCTATCAATAAAACTCAATTCTTGAAGCTGCATAATTGCATCAGCCAGCTGTTGTTCGGTGGTTTTTCGCTCCGTCACATCACGGGTGATAAAAATAATCCCCTTTTCACCGCTCTCATCATCGAGATAAGGTCCTTTGATCACTTCATACCAGATCTGATGACCATCATCGAGATAAACCAACTCTTCATAACGGAGCGGTTTACCGGTTTCTAAAATTTGTCGATTTTGCTGTTGATGCTGCTCTAATTGTTCTTCACTTAAAACTTCGGTGAGATGCTTGCCATGCAAATCGTCACTGGTGTAACCAAACATCTTGGCAAAGGGTTCATTCCCGCCAATAAAGTTGCCTTTATCATCGATAAACCCAAGTGGGTCTGGCGTTGAATGAAATACCGTACGGATCAGATTGTTTTGTCGCCCGAGCTTTTTCTCGGAACTAATTCGATTTTGGTTTTCTTGTTCCAGTTTACGGTTCAACTCATGCCACTTGGTCACATCATAAGAAACATTCAGTACACCAGTGACTTCATCATGCTGATTCTTAAGTGGGTAAACATTATTTTGTAATAAAATTTGTCGGCTATCTGGCGCGCTAAACCACTCGGTGTACTGGCATGGTTCTCCCGCGAGCACCTGTTGATCATGTAATTGGCTACGCCCTAACTCGTAGTGCGTCAGAAAATCACTTAAACGCTTACCTGTTAATTCAGAGGGTTTTAGGCCGTGGAACCCTGCCCAAGCCTGATTACAGCCCAGTAGACGTTCATTAGCATCTTTAAAATAAATAAACTCTGGAATGGAATGAAGTACGTCTGCAAACAACTTCTGTTCTTGCTCTATTCGATTTAGATAGGCAAAGCCTTGCGCATTCTCATAAGCATTAATAAACCATAGCTCTCGACAACCGTGCACACTTAAACTGGCGTAAAGTAATAATACCTTGGCTTGTGGTGGAGACTCGAGCTGCCAGTGTACCCCTTCCATCTTCTGTGAAGCCGTATAAGGTTGAAGCAAGTCAATCAATTGCGTGAGATGCCGAGACTCAGAGAAAACCCAAGCTTTACCGTTATTCGTCAGCTGTAGCAACTCACAAAAGCGGGGATTAGCAAACACAACTTCTTTGGTGTTCGCATCTAACATCAGTTGTGCTGCGGGAGACTTGACCATCGCAGCCTGCTGGATAAGGATCCGTCGACGTGCCAAGCCCCAGAGAATAATCACCGTAATTAACAATGCGCTTAGCGCCGCGATAGTGAATTGCATCCAAATCGCCGGATAAAAAGTCTCTTGCATCAATCGTCCATTTTTCTGCAGCTGTAGACTACTTTACCTGATAATGCAAAATATGGAACTATTCTATTATGAAACAAGTAATTACGTCACACACTAAGTAACTTTAGTGGCTAAGGCTGTTCCTTGAGCGCCTTGTTCAGCCAGTGCTTTCGCAATATCGGTGAGTGCCCACCATTTATTCTGGCACCACTCTGGCGCTAATAATATGGGAGGGCGTGAATGCGCACTCACCCGATGAAACACCACATGTGGCGGCGTATGCTGGATCAACTTTACCGCTGCGCTCACGTATTCAGCTTGGCTCATGGTGCTTAAACGACCCGCTCGCCAAGCCTTAGCCATGGTACTGCCTTCCACCACGTGTAAGGGATGTAGCTTAATACCTGCAATATCCAAAGCCAATACAGCCTCAAGCGATTGCATGTAATGCGTTAGCGTTTCTCCTGGCAAACCTAAAATTAAATGCGCGCAAACCTTAATTTTGTGTCGCTGAGCCCGCGCCACCGTTTGTTCAAAAGCCGCAAAATCATGCCCTCGATTAATTCGCTTCAAGGTTTCATTGTGGGCGGTTTGTACTCCTAACTCCAGCCACACTTCTTTACCTTGCTGCTGAAATTCGGCCAACATTTCTAATACCGCATCTGGCACACAATCTGGGCGAGTACCAATGCACAAGCCCACCACCGATGGGTCATTTAAAGCCTGCTGATACATCGAACGTAAATATTCAATCTCAGCATAGGTGCTAGTATAGGCCTGAAAATAGGCGAGATAAGCGATATTTTTATGTTTCATTTCAGCTTTACGCGCAGTCAGCTGCTCAGCAATTGATAAACGTTTTTGTTCGGGTTTCACAAAGGAGTCCACGTTACAAAAAGTACAGCCGCCAACGCCAATACTACCGTCGCGATTAGGACAGGTAAAATCACCATCCACACTAAGTTTGCGGACTTTTCCAGCAAACTGCTGCTTTAAGTGACGCCCGAGCGTATTTACATATAAATCTAATTGCACAACAACTACTTACCTACGTTGACCAAAACCAGCTTAAAATCACGGAAGCCAGTCTAGCGATAAGCGCCGAGCACTGCATCGGCATAGATCAATCCAACGACAGATCTAAAGGCTATTTTGATCAAACAGAGCTGTTATACTGTGCGCCGCAATTTATCACCTAGGAATCAATATGAGTAGCAGCGACAATGCCGCCATAGAGCAATACAACCGTCTCACCAGCAAACAACGTTACCAGTCGTTTGTAGAGCAGGCTCGCCAAGCGCAACAACTATGGACTTTAAGTGATGAGCAGGGTTGCTTAATCATCGAAACCGGCGAAGAAAAAGTCCTGTTACTATGGAGCGAACCTGCATTTGCGGAACACTGGGCCAGTAAAGATCATTCCAGCTTTCAATCGCTTGCAATTTCGCTCGACGATTTTATCGAGAAATGGGCGCCCGGTATGAGCCAAGATGGCTTCGACATTGCCGTTGCTCCCAGCTTTGCTGGAGAAGGGACCATTGTCGCGCCTCTCGATCTCGCCGAAGAACTCTCAAGCGGCAAAATAAAATAAGCGCAAAATCAGGCGAAACGAGCCAAGCACCAGGCAATTTATCCCAAGTTCAGCTTAAATAGGCCAGTTAGCGGCATTAAGCTGTTTTTTTAGCGCTAGCTTAAGTGTAGAATCTTCGGCTCGAAATTTGTTCACCGCCCCCGTGGGCACAGCAATAGATACAGGTTAAATTATGACAACAACGGTTAATCCATTAATAGAAGATCTTAAGGCGCGTGGTTTAGTCGCCCAATGTACTGCCGACGAAGAACTGGCCGAACACCTTTCTAGTGGAGCCCGCACCCTGTATTGTGGCTTTGACCCCACCGCCGACAGCCTACACATTGGTAGCCTGGTGCCACTATTGATGTTGAAGCGTTTTCAACTGGCAGGCCATAAACCTTTAGCCCTAGTGGGTGGGGCAACTGGTTTAATTGGCGATCCAAGCTTTAAAGCGGCCGAACGTAAACTCAACAGTGATGAAGTGGTGACTGGTTGGGTTGCTAAGCTACAAAAACAAGTCAGCCAATTTATTGAATTTGGCGAGCAAGACAATGCGGCGAAAGTGATTAACAACCTCGATTGGACTGGCAACGTCAACGTGATTGATTTCATGCGCGGTGTGGGTAAACACTTCAGCGTAAATGCAATGATCAAGAAAGAGTCGGTGAAGCAGCGTATCGACCGCGATGAATCGGGCATTTCTTTCACCGAGTTTAGCTATATGTTGCTGCAATCTTTCGATTTTGCCGAGTTGAGCGACAAAGAAAATACCACCCTGCAAATTGGTGGCTCCGATCAGTGGGGGAATATTACTGGCGGTATCGATCTGGCGCGCCGTATGTATGGCAATAAAGTCTATGGTTTAACCATGCCGCTCGTCACCAAAGCCGATGGCACTAAATTTGGTAAAACTGAGACTGGCACAATTTGGCTCGATCCTAAACGTACCTCTCCTTACGCATTCTACCAGTTTTGGATTAACAGCGCCGATGCCGATGTTTACCAATTCCTTCGTTACTTCACCTTCTTAAGTGTTGCAGAGATTGCTGCCATTGAAGAGCGTGATAAAAGTGCTCAGGGCCGACCTGAAGCGCAAGCCATCTTAGCTCGTGAAGTCACCCGCTTAGTACATGGTGAAGAAGGTTTAGCCTCTTCAGAGCGGATCACCCAAGCGCTATTTTCTGGTGACTTAAGCTCGCTCAGCGAATCAGACTTAGAGCAGCTGGCTCAAGATGGCTTACCCTGTCGTCAAATTGAGCAAACACAAGCCAGCTTGGTTGAGCTATTAACCGCCACCGAACTGGCAAAATCGAACAAGATGGCGCGTGAATTCATTGGTAATGGTGCGGTTGCCATTAATGGCGAGAAAGTCACTGACCCAATGGCAGAGCTGAGTGCAAACGGCGCATTGTTTGGCAAATACACCTTAATAAAGCGCGGTAAAAAGCTGTTCAGCTTGGTGATTTGGGCTTAAACAATAGAACTCAACAATAAAGGTGCCGCAAAATACAGCACCTTTATTGTTGGTCAATCCTCGAAGATCAGCGTGCTATAAACTACTCATCTTCTAAACGCTCGATGCCAAGCTTTTTCATCACAAACTTCTCGTAAAATGTCTCGCTGGTTCCAGCTCTCATCTTATGCATAAAGTATTTTTCAAAACCAACCTTGGCTAAGTGCACCCATTTGCCTTGGGCAAACCAAGTGACATTACGCGGAGGGATCTGTGGCATCGCCACAAATGCGATCCCACCATCCCCGGTATCGGCCAAACAAACCGCATTCCAGCTGCCTTTTGCTGTGGCTGGTTGCTGAGTTAAATCGGCATGAATATTTTCTGCAATCGCGGTCATCATCGACTCAATCATATAACCGGTTTTTGGTGTGCCTAGTGGCACTGGGGTAACTTCAACAGGCGGGATCGCTACACAAACACCAGCCGAGAAAATATTTGGATAATGGGGAGAGCGCTGAAACTCATCTATCTTAACGAAGCCTTTCTCATTACACAGTTCTGGTACCTGAGCCACCACCTCAACTCCTTTAAAAGGAGGGATCAACATCGCATGTACAAATGCTAAATCATGGATGTCTCTCAGCTCTCCTTGGTGATCACATTCAGCCACTCGCATGCTCCCTTCACTCACCCGCTCAACTTTGGCATTAACCACCCATTTTATGTGCCGATTACGCAGCTGACTTTCCAACATCGATTTAGAGTCAGCGACCCCACCCAGCCCCAAATGACCAATATAAGGCTCTGGACTCACAAAGGTCATCGGGACTTTATGCCTGATTTTCGCATCCCGCAGCGCCTTATCTAAAATCAGTGCATACTCATAGGCAGGACCAAAACAACTCGCGCCTTGAAAAGCCCCCACGACCACTGGACCGGGGTTTTCGATGAGCTTTTGCACATCTTGATAGCATTCGATCGAGTGCCCTAAGGTACAAACCGACTGAGTAAAACCGCCCACAGGCCCTGCACCTTCAATCAGCTCAAAAGCTAATTTGGGCCCAGTTGCGATCACCAGATAGTCATATTGCAAGTCATCAGCCCCTTCTATCTCCAACCGATTATGTGCAGCATCTAGTAAAGTCGCTCGTCCCACCACCAAGTCAATCTGTTTATTAGTCAAAGGCTTAAGTAAATCAATACAGATCTGTTCTGGCTTTCGCCATCCCACCGCCACCCATGGATTAGAAGGAACAAAATGAAATGCGGGGTACTCATTTACCACCGTGATCTGATGTGATTTACCCAATCTATTTCTAAGATCGTAAGCCCCCGCTAAACCACCCAATCCAGCACCCAATACCACAATATGCGACATCTAACGAACTCCTGCTATAACAAGCTGAGAATTTAAATTAGTAAAGACTAATTTAGAAAGCCCTACAATACGACTATTGTCTATAGCGATACAGAAATGTGACCCACGCCGTTTTACATTATTTCGCAGCTCTCTAGCTGTAATGCAGAGTCAGAAAGCTTGATAGATAATACTAAGCCCTCAATAAACAAGGATAATATAGCGAAGTTAATGATGAGACGAATACCGATTTCGCCGCTGATTTCTCGGGACAATTACACTTGCAACAAGCTTCTGGCAACAAAATCCCTGTAACAGACTTAAAAAAGTCATAAATCTTACCTAAGCTGCTTGCAGTCTGCCGCAGAAGGCGGTAACTATTGACTGATAAAAATAATAGTGAATTTTAACGAACATAAGGAAAACTATGCATATTCGTCCCATTCGTGAAGAAGATGCCAGCGCAGTGGCCAAATTGGCTGAACAACTTGGCTACCACCCAACGGCACAAACTGTATTACCGAACATTCATGCCATTTTGGAAAACCCTGCCCATCAATCTTTTGTTTACCTCAATGAACAAGAGCAAGTGATTGGCTGGGTACATGTTTATGTAGCCTTACGTTTAGGCTCACTTCCTTTTGCCGAAATTAGTGGCATGGCTGTCGACTTGAACTACCAAAAACAAGGCATTGGCCGCCACTTAGTGAAACAATGCCGCCATTGGGCAAACAGTCGCGGGGTAGGTGAAATTCGGGTCCGTTGCGATACCACTCGTGAACAGGCCAACCAATTTTATCAACATATCGGCTTTAAACATCGCAAATCACAACACGTGTTTGTGCGCGATCTATAGCTGTCTATCCCATCGGCTTATGATAAAATCTGGCGGATTTCTTCTTTAACTACAGAGACACTTATGACAACGGCAATTATTGGTGCAATGGAACAAGAAGTGGTAGCACTTCGCGAACTAATCAACAACTGTGAGACCTACAGCTTTGCAGGTTGTGAGTTCTATAGTGGAGAGATTAATCAGCATCCCGTTGTGGTCACTCGCTCTGGTATTGGTAAAGTTGCCGCAGCGATCGCCACCACCGTATTATTGCAGCGCTACCAGCCCAGCCAAGTGATTAATACTGGTTCTGCTGGCGGCTTCGATCCCAAGCTAAAAGTGGGTGATGTAGTCATTTCTGAGGAGCTGCGTTACCACGATGTTGACCTCACCGCATTTAACTACGAAATGGGTCAACTACCAGCCAACCCCGCCGCCTATAAGGCCGATAGCAAGTTAATTGAGCTTGCCGAGCAGGCCGCTCAACAACTATCGGGGCATCAAATCGTCCGAGGTTTAATTTGTACTGGTGATATTTTCATGGCCGACCCAGAGCGAGTAGCAAAAGCCCGCGCTGACTTCCCCAATATGATGGCGGTGGAAATGGAAGGAGCGGCAATCGCTCAGGTTTGCCATTTAGCCAAAGTGCCCTTTGTTGTGATCCGTGCTTTATCGGATATTGCTGGTAAAGAATCACCCGCGTCTTTTGATGAATTTTTAGAAACCGCAGCCAAGCACTCTACCGCCCTTGTGCTAGCGATGTTGCAACAGCTGCAACGCTAATGGATGAAAGCTCTTGGCTTTGGTTCAGCCTTAGCATCCCTTTACTCGGCATTGCCTTAGAGCGACTGATCAGCGGCCAGCTGTTCAAGCAACCCTTGTTGGTTGTTGGTCGCTTAGCCGAGCTGTTAGCGCAAAAAGTCAATCGGAGCAGTAATGGAACCAGACAACAGCGTCTAGCTGGCAGCATGGCCTTGTTTACCCTAGTGCTACCTTTAGCCATAGGCTTAGTTCTGTTTAATCAACTGAATCCCTTAACAATGCTGGTTGACCCCTTGTTATTACTGTGTTTATTGCAATGGCAACAACCAATGCACAGCTATCACAAAATCACTTTGCTGATCAATAGGCAGCAGCATCAGCAAGCCCGCAGCTTACTTCGCCCTTGGGTACTGCGCGATTGTGAAGAGCTTTCGGCAGTGGGGGTAGCCAAAGCCAGCGCCGAGATGCTGCTTCTCCGCTTAGCTAGCAATTGGTTTGGGGTGATTTTTTGGTTTATGGTCGGCGGTATCGTTCCAGCCTTAAGCTATCGCTTAGTCTGCGAGTTACATCAAACTTGGAACCCCAAGCTAGTGCAATATCGACAATTTGGTCGCACTGCGAGCATTCTTTATCAAACCTTTAGCTGGCTCCCCTTCCGCATACTCTGTTTAATTTTTTGCTGCTATGGTCATTACGGACGCAACTTCACAGCAGGTAAGCAAGGATTTCGCTGGCCCTACAGCAGCAGCGGTCAATTGCTCGGCGTCGCCGCGTCTAGTCTACAAAGTGAGCTTGGAGGGCCTCGCCTTTATCAACAAAAAAAAGTTGAACAAGCTAGATTTGGCCCTAGTAAACATTATCCCAAAGCCGCTGAATTAGACCGACTAGCCTTAAAACTGAATATGAGTGCTTTGTTATTTTTATTGTTACTCAGCCCAATCTATGTGGCGCGTATTGTCTACTTATAGAGGAATTTGGCTGCTCATTGCAGGACTTTGCTTCAGTTTTAACAGCTTCGCGGTAAGCAAACCACAACGTATTATATCCTTAGCCCCTCACTTGACCGAACTAGTGTATTCCTTAGGTGCTGGCAATCGTCTGATTGCCACCGTAGATTACGCCGACTACCCTAAGGCGGCGAAATCTCTACCGCGAATAGGTAACTACCAATACATTAGTTTAGAGAGCATTTTGGCCTTGCAGCCCGATTTAGTGTTGGTATGGCAACAGGGGAATCAAAAAGGTCTCGCTCAGAAATTAGCGGCACTCAATATTGCTGTCTACGTATCGGCTCCCAAAACACTGCTGCAACTACCACAAGAAATATTACAATTGGGGCGAGCCCTAGGAGAGCCGCAGCAAGGTCTGCGACTCAGTCAACAAAGCCAACAAATTCTGAAGCAACTTCAACAACGCTACCAAACTCGGCCTAAGGTCAGTGTCTTTTATCAACTATGGCACAATCCACTACGCAGTATTTCAGCCAAGAGTTGGATTAACGATGGGATCCGCTTATGCGGCGGTGAGAATATTATGGCCGAAGCGCCAGCACCTTATCCCTTATTATCTGAAGAGTTGGTATTGGCCGCCAATCCACAGGCAATCATTGTGGCTCAGTGGGCATTCAATCACTTCTGGAATAAATGGCCGCAACTACAAGCAGTACAGCAGCAAACCATCTATCATTTAGATCCCGATAAAGCACATCGGCTAACACTACGCACTCTCGAAAGCTTAACTGAGCTATGTGATGTTCTAGAAAAAACTCGAAAAAAAACCCACTCAGATAACTGAGTGGGACGAGAGCATATACGAGTGAAGAAAAATCTTCAGATGAACTAATGAAAGTCTTGTGCCAGCTTTACCTGAACAATAAGTATAAACAAAACTTCAACACAGACAGCCTCCAATAAGCATCCTGTTAGCGATTTATTTCACCAATAACTCAACTTTCCCTCAGTGTACCAATCATTATCCTGAGCGCTTAACGACCACAACATTATGTTTATAAATCGAAGCGAAAACGCTTGCACCACCTTTTGTCAACTTGCGCCAAATTGGGTCTTAGCTTCAATTTATTATGGATAAATCGCCAGCAAACGCACTGAATCTGGCATTCTGACCGGCATCTAGCTACAATCGGCCTAATCTCTTGTTTGTATGTTGGAAGTAGATTGGCAAGCTTATTACCAAAACGTCATAGACGGCTCTTATTGATTGCGCTGATTGTAGTGCTGGCCGCACTGCTCTTTCCCAGCGACCCTCCCGTATCAGCAGAACAATCACGCCAACCTATCGATTTATCTGCTCCGGTAGCTCAAATCAGTTTGCCTTCAAATGAGACCTCAGAGCCAGCCAGCAGTGATTTAAACAACTCACAAGATCTTCACGAGAAAGCCAATAGCAGTCAATCGACCGCTAACCAAGCGCACTTACAACAAGCGAGCTCAGCGGCTCCACAGGCAAGCCCTTCGTTGCAGTCAAAACCAATCAGCGCCTTAACTCTCAATGCAACTGAAAACGCCTCAAAGGAAAGTCTAAAAGCAAGCGAAGTGCAACAACGGCTCAGCCAATTCGATACCAAACAGCCACTACAACGTGGTGTTCGTTACCGTTTAGACTTAGCAATCGAGAGCAGCCAACTCAAGCCCGAAGAAGAACATTTTTATACCCTAAAACGACAAACTGTAAAATCTGGCGATAGTATGGCGTTATTATTCTCTCGTGTTGGACTCAGCGCAAAGAGCCTCTATCAAATCGATCAGTTAGGCGGCGAAGCACATCAACTGCGAACCCTGCATCCTGGCGATAAACTAGATTTTTACTTAGATGAAAATGACCAGTTAATAGAATTACGTTATCCACGCTCAAAATACCAAACCTTAATTATTGAGCGTGATGAACAGCAACAATTTCAGGCCAGAGTGGAAACAAAAGCGCTAGAAATTAGAACCAATTTTGCGCGAGGCAACATTACATCAAGTTTTTGGAATGCCGGAATTAGCGCACAACTCAGTCAGGGACAAATCATGGCTTTAGCGGCCATTTTTGGTTGGGACATCGATTTTGCGCTCGACATTCGCAGCAACGACAGCTTTATGGTGTTGTTTGAAGAATACTATGTTGACGGACAGTATGCTGGCAATGGCAATATTATTGCCGCCGAATTTATTAATCAGGGCGAAGTATTTAGAGCGGTTCGCAACGACGATGATGATAACTACTATTCACCAGAAGGGCGCCCCATGCGCAAGGCCTTCTTACGCGCGCCGGTCAATTTTAAATATATCAGCTCCAATTTCAATCCTCGCCGCTTACATCCGGTGACAGGAAAGGTTCGTCCACACAATGGGATCGATTATGCGGCGAAACCGGGTACGCCAGTTCAGGCTGCAGGCGATGGCCGGGTGATAAAATCAGGATACAATCAATACAATGGCAATTATGTGTTTATTCAACATAGCAGTGCCTATGTCACCAAATATTTGCACTTGAAAAAACGTTATGTAAAAACTGGACAACGAATTAAACAAGGGAAAATAATTGGTACGGTAGGCGCTACCGGTCGTGTTACCGGGCCACATTTACATTATGAGTTTTTGGTTCACGGTGTACATAAAAACCCTCGAACGGTGAAACTACCGACGTCTACGCCACTTAAGGGTGATAAGAAAAAACGCTTCTTGCCTACGGCTAAGTCACGGATTGCCCAACTCGATAATACCAAACGTGTATTATTGGCCATGAATTAAGCGATTCACATGAGCGAAATTTATCTTGGTTTAATGTCTGGCACCAGCATGGATGGGGTCGATGCGGTGTTGGTTGACTTCGCAAAACAGCCACCATGTTTATTAGCCCACTACCAGCAGGCCATTCCTAACACTTTATTAACCCAACTGCACCGCTTATGTAGTCCGGCAACGAATGAATTAACAGCGATGGCACAAGCCAGTGTGGCAATGGGGAAACTGTTTGCAAACGCCGCAAACCAAGTGGTAGCACAAGCTCGACTTGAGCCCACCCAAATAAAAGCAATTGGAAGCCATGGGCAAACCATTCGTCACTTTCCTGAACTCGGATTTAGCTTGCAAATCGGAAGCCCCAGTCACATTGCGGTCGCAACTGGTATTGATGTGATTGCCGACTTTCGCAATAAAGATATGGCTTTAGGGGGCCAAGGCGCTCCTCTGGTACCAGCGTTCCATCAAGCCATTTTTAGTGACCCCAGCGAGGCGCGATTTATTTTAAACATCGGTGGTATTGCGAATATCACTAGCCTCATCGCTAACCAAACGCTACTCGGTTACGACACGGGGCCCGGCAATACCTTACTTGACCAGCATTTTCAACGCCACCACCCAAAAGGCTTAGCCTATGACGACCATGGTCATTGGGGGCGTAGTGGCCAGCCAAATCCCGAATTATTGACCTGTTTGCTCAGTGATAACTATTTCTGCCTACCCGCCCCCAAAAGTACAGGGCGAGAGTACTTTCATTTAGCTTGGCTAGATACCCATCTCCAACAAGCCCGATTCGCTAAAATCAAACCTGCAGACGTGCAATGCACCTTGTACCACCTTACCGCTCAAAGCATTGCTCAGTCACTGAACAAGCATGATAAGGGTTGTGTTTATGTCTGTGGCGGCGGCGATAACAACCCATTTTTACTGGAATTACTAGCCAAGGCCCTTCCCAACTTACGACTCAGTCGAACCTCAGAACTGGGGATCCCAGAACAAGCGCTAGAAGCGATGGCATTTGCCTGGCTAGCTCGCTGCTTCATCGAACAACAAGCAGGCAATGCGAGTTCGGTCACCGGAGCAAGCAGAGCAGCAATTTTGGGGGCACTATATCCTGCAAAGTAAGAGACCAATCTTGCGAATTAAGAGCCCAAGCAAAGCGTCAAACGACAGCCTCGAGTAAAAAGTGCCAAACCAGATACTATAAACTTGCCTGAGGGCAACAACTGAATGACGCGTCATCCCGCCAGTAAAACGACTAGCGAGTTTCGGAGAGTTGCGTCACCGTATTCGAAACATTCTCTGCTCCCTTATAAATTTCATCCATTACCGTTGAAACTTCAGAGATTTTATCCATACCTTCGGCTGAAATAGCCGCAACTTCCTCCATGGCTTTGGTGACACTACTGGTCAATTTCTGGTTTTCTGATACCACTTCGGCAATCTCAGAAGTAGATTGACTGGTTCTGGAGGCTAATGAGCGCACCTCATCCGCAACCACTGCAAATCCGCGCCCCTGTTCACCAGCTCTGGCCGCTTCAATCGCCGCATTTAGGGCCAGTAAGTTGGTTTGCTCGGCGATACTTTTAATCGTTGAAACAATCGCCTCAATACTCTGGGACTTAATATTCAATTCTTGTACTCGCCCAGAAGTTTGCTTGACTTGATCAGCAATACCGCCAGAAAGCCGAACCGAGTCTTGTAAAAGCTCAGAGCCTTGTTTGGCGATTTGTGCGGTTTCGATAGAAGTACTCAATGCAATTTCAGAGGCTTCTGCCACGGCTAAGTTTCTCGCGACTTGCGCAGAAATGTCGGTCGCAAATTTAATGACCCGAGTCACCTTGCCTTCACGGTTAATAATCGGATTATAAGTTGCTTCCAGCCAAACATCCTCGCCATAGCTGGTCTTTCGTAAAAACCGCCCAGACTTAAATTCTCCCTTGGCAAGATCGGCCCAAAAATTTGGGTTTTCCTGATAAAAGAGCTCATCGCAGAACATCTTATGTTTCTGTCCTTTAATTTGCTCCTGACTGTATTTGACCGTGGCTAAAAAATTATCATTGGCACGCAATATATTTCCCTGGGGATCAAACTCAATGATCGCTAAAGACCGTTCCAAGGCCTGCATAATGTTGTTTTTACTCTCTAACTCTAAATACTCTCGCGTCACATCATTGGCGATTTTCATAACTTTGAAAATCGAGCCATTCTTTTTAACTGGAAAATAGCTTGCCTGAAGCCAAACGGTGTGACCATTTTTAGCCACTCGTTCAAAAGTCCCTTGATGCGCAACTCCCTTGCTCAGCTCGGGCCAAAAACTGCGATACTCATGACTAGCGACATATGCTGACTTACAAAACATCGAATGGTGTTTACCAACTATCTCATCAAGTTGATAGCCCATCGTCTTTAAGAATAAAGGATTGGCATCGAGTATCTTTCCATCTGTCGAAAATTCGATGGTGGCAACACTGGCTTTAATCGAAGACACTATCCCCTCTAGTTCGCTCATCATTTCAATATTTTTGGCTAATTCTGCTTTCAATTTGGTTGCGAACATAGGTTCCCCTTTACTATGACAATAAGCGTTCTTAACATACTATTGCGGTATGAAATCAATGTGGTGCCACTAAAATATAGAACGGTGTTCACCATAGAGCGAATTAAATATCTTGAACATCACACACATTTTTAAATATTGTTATATCGCACCACCTAATCACGTATATTCCGCTGTGCTCGATCATAAGAGTCTGTTTTTTTTGATCTTATTGAGTCAACTGTAAACTAATGGCATACTGACAAAATGTACAAAAATCTAACATTCATGTAATTAGCTGTTTTAAAGGATTAAAGTCACAGCAAATGAAGATTGTTCAAAATAAAATATCCCTTCAATTATTACTCTGCTTGCTGTTGATTTTCTGTGCGATGAGTGAGGCCGACGATCATATTCCCACCGCACCAAAACCAAACTGGGTGAGCGAGATAGCTCTCCCTGATCCCGAGCTTATTCAAAATAATCAAATTCAAAATGGTGTCTATTACTTATTAGCAGATACTCAGCTCAAGGTTGAAGAGCAACAATCACAGTTCTACTATCATTATGCTGATTACATCGTGAATCAAACAGGTGTCGAAAATAACTCCCAAATCAATATCGACTTTGACCCTAGCTACCAACAATTGCGCTTACATTCGGTCCAAGTGATTAGAGACCAGCAGCCCATCAATAAACGCAACTCGGCACTTATCAAGCTGCTCCAACGTGAAGAAGAATTGGAAAAACTGGTCTATCAGGGGGAAATGACACTTAATATCATTCTCGATGATATTCGCGTCGGCGATATTATCGAATACAGTTACAGTATCCAGGGCATGAATCCAGCCTACCAAAATATTTTTGCCTATCAACGCTTACTCAATTGGTCGGTTCCTTTGGCTAAATTTTCGTTACGGATCCTATGGAACAAAGCCACACTACTTTACTACCAGTTACAAAATACTGAGCAAGAGGTCATCGAAAATCAAACAGTTCATGGGACAGAATACCTGATCCAAAAAAATTGGATTGAAGCGCTAAAAATTGAGGACAATACACCGATTGGCTTCGACCCCAGAGCAAAGGTCTATTTTAGTGAGCTTCAGTCTTGGGCGGAAGTCGCTCGTTGGAGTGAACCATTCTACCGGGATGCGATGATCGCCGACCAACACATCAAAAACTTAGTCAGCGATATTCAAACACATCATCACGATCGAGAAGCACAAATTTCAGCCGCATTACGTTTCGTTCAAGATGAAATTCGCTACTTTGCCATCGAGCTCAACCAAAACTCACACATTCCCACCCCTGCTTTCGAAACGCTGCGTAATCGCTACGGCGACTGTAAAGACAAAACCGTATTATTACTCACACTCTTCAAAGAATTAGGATTTAAGGCTTATCCGGCGCTAGTAAATACCGAAGACAAATTGGATAGCATCTTGCCAAACGTTCAGGCCTTTGATCATGTGATTACCTATCTTGAATATAAAGGACGGCGTTATTGGCTCGATCCCACCCGTAGTTTTCAACATGGTCACATCGATAATATTTACCAAGCCGATTTTGGCAAGGCCTTGGTGCTATTAAAAGACCACCAGCAATTAACGCAGATGCAAGTCTCTCAGGCCAAGCATGGCATTTTGGTTCACGACCACTTTATCCTTGCCGATGAAGGCCCAAGCCAGTTCTTATCAACAACCCAAGATATCGGTAAAGATGCCGAAAGACAGCGCCAGCGTTTAGCCGAAAATAGTCTCGAGCAAATCCAGCAAGATTATTTAAAGTTTTTTCAGGGGTATTACCCAAAAACATCAGTATCACAAGCCATTCGATATACGGATGACACCGAACTGAATATATTGCGCAGCGACGAGCAATACCAAATTGAAAACTTTTGGCAAAACGACTCCGAACAACAGCGCACTCAAGCCGATTTTTATGCGAATTTAGTGAGTTCCTCGCTTCAGGTTCCCGATGATTTAAGCCGGATTGACCCGCTTTATCTCAGTTATCCGCATCGCGTAGAACAAACCATTGATATCGATTTAACAGACGGCGACTGGAATTTTGATAATGAGAGCTTTGTTGAAGACAATCCATTTTTTCACTTCAGTCATCAGGTCAAATTCAATAAAACGAAACAACAGCTAAGTTTAATCTATCAATATCAAAGTAAACTGGATCATATATCACCAGAAGATTACTCAGCTTATCGTAAGGCTATCCAAAAAACCCAAGACCACCTCAGCTATAGCATCATTCAAAGTCATTCGTCAGCAGCTGATGGTAATTCGACGCTCGCTTGGCTGATGCAGTATCTAACAGCTACCACCGTACTTATGGTATATGGAGCGCTCTATTTACTGGTGATGTTATTATGGCTCATGGAGCGTAAGCACACTGCCGACCAGACTGAAGCGCTGTTCTTTCCAGTCTCGATAGTAAAGCTAGCCCTGATGTGGGTACTGAGCTTTGGCTTATATGCCGTATATTGGTTTTATCAGAACTTTCAATATATAAAACAGCAAGAACAAAACGCTTCAATGCCTTGGGCCAGAGCCTGTTTCAGTATTTTTTGGTATTATCCACTATGGCGTAAACTCAAAACTGATAATGAGCAACGTTTTACTCAAAGCCACTTACCCAATAAATGGCTTGCCATATTGCTTGCTTTGATTTATTCAGCAAGTGGATTCATCATTAATACAGACTATTGGCAACTCCTTTCATTATTACTTAGTGTTGCCCTCGTGATTCCTTTAGCAAACTATATTTTATTTATTAATGGCCCAGATTCAGCAGCCATGTTGAGAAACTCAAAGTGGCGTTTCCGCCACTATTTATTGACGATATTAACGGCCCCATTATTTATGTTTCAAGTAAGTTCATCATTTGGAGTCATTCCAAGTGATACCGTTGTGAAAGGTACATGGCTGCTAGACCACGATATAAAAACCATGCAGCGTCAGGGTATTATTAAACCCGGAGATCAAATAGATTACTTTTATAGTGATGCTTTATTCTTTGTGGGAAATGATGGAAATGGCTTCACCCAGCGCCATGTGTTCTCCTATTGGAAGGACGATGAGCAACGAATAAACAAACAGCTAGCATCCTATAGCGAGATCCGACAGATTAAAGTTGATTGGGCAAAAACCGTCAACAAAAACTCGACCGTGACGGTCATTCGAAAAGACGGTAGTGAGTTTATACTTTACGTTTCCAATGTTGACCATAAGGATCAACAGTTTGTTACAGCACTAAAAAAACACTGGCAAGCCAGTCCTTAAATCAATGCTTCGCATAAGGATAGATACCCTTGAGTGCGACTTGAAGTATCCGCCATAAGGCTATCAACGCCAATCAAGCTATTCGAGCCCACCACGACTCAGCAAGACATGAGCCTTTCTCGATGATGGGCCTAGTGCTCGGCCCTTGGCTTTGCCGTCTCAAGCGACCAAGCCAAGTTTTGAACACAAGCGAACTTGATTTACTAATGAAAGAAAGACAACTCTTTTTTCTGCGATTCAGCCAGCTGCGCTAACTCTTCCGATGCTTGTAAAGTCTGACTCACCGCTGCAACATTTTGATTCACGGAGTCAAAAGCTTGTGTCGTAATCTTCGAAATGTCTTCCGTCACCATGAATTGCTGCTGTGAAGATTCGGCCACCAAGCTATTGATGTCCAAAATAGATGTTACCGCTGTCGAAATATCTTCAAAAGATGCTTTGATCTGGTCGGCCAAAGTTACTGAGCCTTCAATCAACTCTACATTCCCAATCATATGCTGATTTGCTTTATCCGATTGAGATTGCAGTTTTTCGATAATCTCTTGAATTTTGACTGTCGATGATTGAGTTTTCGATGCCAAGTTTCTCACTTCATCGGCAACCACCGCAAAACCACGTCCTTGTTCACCAGCGCGAGCAGCTTCAATCGCGGCATTGAGCGCCAGAAGGTTAGTTTGCTCCGAAATACTGGTAATCACTTCAGTGACCGAGCCAATTTCAATAGCAAACTGCCTGAGTTCTTCCACAATAGTGGCAGCCTCTGTTACCGAGTGATGAATTTGATCCGTAAGACGAATATTTTCTTCTAAAACCAACTGCCCACTGGACACATTCGCTTGAGCTTTTTCGGCATCTTGTTCCGCTAAACCCGCCTTACTGCTCACTTCTTGAGAGGTTGATGACAACTCATTAATCGCAGTTGAGATTTGTTCGACTTGTATCAACTCTTGATTGGCATTGTTCTGAGTCTCATTCATAACCACATTCAACTCTTGAGATGCCGAAGAAACACTTTCAGAAATGCTTCGAGAGTTATTAACCAACTCATTCAGTTGTCTGGATAAATTCACCAATGAAAGATAGATCCCTGTCTCTTGACCCGTCACCTTTAGATTTTGACTTAAATGTCCCTTCGACATACTTTCCATTAAAGCTGCAATGTCATCGGGAGCGCCGCCAACCGGCTTAATCACCAGCTTATTCAAGGCCACTAATAAAACTAAAATAGCAATAATCAGACAAAACAAACCGATAACAATAGATGTCCATAACTGCTCATCTGCACTCTCATGAATTTGATCATTACGAATGTAAGTAATAAAGTTCATATTCGCCTGTTCAAGTTTTCCCCAAAAAGCAGTGAAGGCGACCATTTCGCCATTCACTTCGCTTTCGTAAGATAACTTCGGTGACTCTGGGCTAAACTGTTTATATAGAGGGCGCTTGGTAAAGATATTTTTGCCGACAAAATCTGGATAGGCGGATAGCAAAATAGTGCCATCGGCGGTGTATAAAACCATATCTTTACGGTTCGCAATATCTTCAAGTATTGAAGCCAAATATACATTCGCCACCACGGCTGCTGAATCGCTGAGCTTATAAGCAATCGCGACAACCGTATTACCACTTTCTTTCGACTCAAAAGGAGGCGAGACAAAAAAGCTTTCTCCTTGTTTGAACAAGGCCGTGTAAAATGCACGGTTCAAATCCTTCACATTAAAACTAAGCTTTTTACCAGTTTCAAAATACACTTCACCATCTCTGTTAAATACCGCAACACCATCGCCTATCTTGCCCATCGAACGACGTAATGCCTTCAGCTCAGTGACCAATTTTTCAGATAGGCCTGCGTCGGAAAAATCCTTAGGAGCAACTTGAATCGAAGATAACATCTGCTTATAAGCTTTGAGTTTTTCATTCAATTTAGTCTCAACAGTGATCGTTCTTTCACGAAGTAATTCTTCATGTAAATAAATACTTTCTGTTCTGAAAGAATTAAAACTTAGACTCGATAGCAGCACTACGATGATGAGGATAATGGCACTGAGCGTGCCAACAATTTGAAGTTTAAATTTGTTCATATAAGCTCTCTATGTATCACTTCACAAATCAGAAAACAGTCAATATCTCGACCTAACTTGGCCGGGATGAATATATGACTTAGATGGGAGATAGAAATAAAAGATTAATTATTGTAGCACTTCTGCTTACCCTCTCGTTTATCGTTTTTATATATATTAGATGATTTTTAAGGGCTTAGAAGCAAAACCTTTAATAAATTTCTCTCAATGAAGGCAGAGGGAAGTCATTTACTTTTCCGGTGTGATTTTTTTGTGAATAAGCAAAATACCTAGAATAAGACAAATGCCATATATTAGACCGCTAGAATATATATTCTAGATTAAAACACTATTCCATATGGCAGCTGCAGAGGATTTAAACTCTGCATAGAGTTGACTACAGTGTTCAATTCCAGAAAGAACAATATTTTACAATACAAAATCGCATTCAATAGACCAGTGCCGTTATTTGAGTCCGATATATTCTCGACTCATTTAAAAATAGCATTTAGTAAATACCGCTCCACCAATTGATAAAAACTAATTGAAGGGAGCTGTCTCGAATAACTGACACCTATCGATGTGAAACCGCTACTAGCCATTTAGAGCTATTTTTATGCGCACCTGAATGCCAGCATATACAAATAATTTTAGCGCATCGCAACGAATACCAAGCCTAATGCAGCGATGGTTCGCTTCGAATAAGTCCCCACAGGCGCATCATCGATGCGAATAAACCACCCTCAGATTTACTCGAAGGGTTACTGAGAGTTCTCTGTTCACGCAGCGACAAGAAAACGCTTGGGAATAAGTATTGGTATCTGGCTTCTGCTAAGAATATAAGCCTAGCGGAAAACACTCTTCGACAAGGTATAGCTGTCGATCTGGTTTAAGCATCAGAGCGAGATAAATCTTAGCGCTTGATTGGAGCTTGACGGCCATCTAAGCATTGGCCAGTTGCTTTTTTATATCACCGACATAATGCGTGAGGAATCAAAAGCATTAATCGCTAGCTTTGCTGCTTCATCTAAAATAGCCTGCAACACTCACCTCTTGTTGACCATTGCTCACCCAAAGTGGTCGATTGCCAGACCAGCCTTGAGAGTTGTTTACAATGATTATCCCGATCACAAACAACCCGATACTGCATTCTCGGGGGGAACAGGGTCGTGCGCGGCAAATAGCAGTGCTTACTTATGCCTTCAAGCGGATGAACGATGGCATAAGGTAGATGTCACAGTGTACACTGATGACTTAAGCTAGTTAACTGACTCATCTAAGCCCCATACGTTATTTTTAAACATGTAATTAAATTTTTATAGGCACAACCTGCGGATGTATTTAAATCTAATTGGCTGGTATTTTTAAAGCTTTGCTTAGCGATAATAATATAAAAACAATTCTATATACAAAAGTAGATTTCCGCAACACAAATCAGGCAAAAACCCATTAAAAATAGACACTTATATAATGCCGTTTTCTAAAGTAGAACTGCATGTATTAGTTGTGGTTCATATATATAACCAAACAACTAATACAATATTATCCTTGTACAAGCCAATTTAAACTCAAAAATTATCAGGGACAATAATTATTCTATGATTCCTTCCTGTCATAAAGCTAACAAATACAAATCATCAATTAAATAAACGATTCAGTGACCAAGAGAGCACCGTCAAGTCAATAACGAGTCCCTCTCCCACAAACTGTACTTCCCCCTTGAACTATCAAAAGAATAATCGAATTTGCAAAAAGCGAATACCTAGTTTGCATTTCGAGAAATGTATTCTATTTCAATAAGAACTAAGCGATAAGTAATTGAAAAATAAAAAATATAATAAAACTGGCATGAAACTGGATTACTCGGTAATCAACAGCACCTAAAACCACCAACGCTAGCGCGATCCAGTCGAGGTATCAAATGCAAGCAAGATTTCACAAAATACTCATGCAATTCACACTCTGTTCAAGCATTCTAACAACAGTATTCACTTCATTAGCCAGCCAGGCAGGCGTTATCTACAGTATCGAAAAACCAGGCATTCAAAGCTCTCAAGTGAGCGGATTAACCCTCACCGAAGATTTTGACCTACTATCGAACAACAGCCTAGCCAAGGGTTACCAAGCCGATTTTGGCTATTACTCGGTAAATAAAGGCACCGCGAAGATCCACAAATTTGGGGTTTATGGGGGGGCATTTGGCGAAGGGAAATACCTATTTATTCCGAATAACAGCGCTGTAAAATTAAGTTTTGACCAAGCCGTCGGGTATTTTGGTTTTTGGTGGAGCGCAGGTGATAGTGGTAATCAATTGCGTATTACCACCAAGTCTGAAAACTTAATGTTTGCCACTCACCAAATTTTAGATGCAGCCGTATTGGAACCCGAGCACTACGGCAGCCCAACGAGAGTGAGCGGAAATAAACGCGAGCCTTATGGCTATGTCAATTTATTTGCAGAAACAGAGGCTGATAAAATAGTCTCAATCGAGTTCTTTGGCCGAAACTTCGAAACCGATAATCACACAACCAGCATCCAGCGCGAGCGCATTACTGGTTTAACATTAGCGGCGGTCAGCGTACCTGAGCCCAAAAGCAGCTGGTTAATCGGCTTGGGGTTGTTACTATTGATGATTCGTCAGACTAGGTGCAGGCAGCGAACTGAACACGCTCGATAGAGCCTTTGGGCTCTGATACCTAAAGGATAATCCGAACAGTGCTGGCGGTTCGGTCACTGCGCATTCTCCATAAACTAATTCTTATTTATAAATGTAAAAACGGTGCTAAACCTTTGCTTAGCACCGTTTGACAAGAACATCGTGTAAATATTAGCGTGAAAACCGCCGACTATTTCACCATATCTTTAATATATTGACCCAATTCAGAGTGGTGCATAATTCGAGAAACCGGAATGATTTCTTTTAACGGTCCCCACGCAAAAACATTGACCGGAGTATGAGTATGCGTGCCCGTACCCCAAACCGTATTTTGGCCCGTCGCATGTTGGCGCGCTAATACGTTACCGCGGTCGTTATAAGGGAAGAACGCGTCGAAGTCATTAATAGCAGGCACATCATTCGCAGATAAGTAGCTATGCATTTTTTTATAGTATGGATTTGGCTTGGTTGCCATCACATGAGCTGCTTGCTCAGAGGTAATCGAAAAATCACTATTTGCGTTCACAATTTCAGCTAAATGATCTGGAGTTTGTTGCGCTTTATCCAATTTGTCGAACTGAGCAAGCATATCTGCATAACTCATTTTCTGATTATACAAACCGTCTAAAATATCAAACTTACCAAAGTTGAAGTTAGGCGCATAATCGCGTTTTTGAAATGCTTCGCCAGTACGTTTTTCTGGTTTTGGTAAGTCATTTGAAGAATAGCTGAAACCGAACGAACCTGTTTCGTGGTCTGCGGTCACAATGATCAAGGTATCTTCACGACCTTTCGCCCACTCATAAACTGAATTGACCGCTTCATCGAATTTGATCATTTCATGTAACATCGTGCCAGCATCGTTACTATGTCCAGCCCAATCAATTTGCCCCCCTTCCACCATAAGGAAAAAGCCGTCCTGATCTTTAGCCAATACCTCCAGAGCTTTGTCTGTCATCTCTTTCAATGTTGGTTGAGTGCGTTTCGGATCATTTTTAGTATGGCTATAAGCAATGCCGTCATTCATCCCCGAATAAGAAAACAAACCTAATAATTTGTCACCTGACGCATTTGCCAACATATTTTTATTAAATGCCAAACTGTAGCCTTGGGTTTGCGCTTCATTCAGCAAATTGCGCTCATCCTTACGCTTAGACTTAAGCTTCACATCGCCCTGAGTCAATAACTCAAGCGCCTTATAAGTCTCCCCTTTATCATTGGTAGATTTAGGGATCCAATGACGAATACCACCAGACAGCATCACATCGGCACCAGTTGCCAACATATCAGACGCAATCTCATTTTCTAAAGAACGATGCGGTTCATGGGCAGCAAAGGCTGCAGGAGTCGCGTGGGTGAGACGGGTGTCAGAAACCAGTCCGGTGGCTTTGCCCATCCGTTTGGCTTTTTCCAGCACCGTTTCTACATGATCGCCATTTGAGTTAATTCCGATCACCTCAGAGGCGGTATATACCCCGGTCGCTAACATCGTTGCAGAACATGCAGAGTCAACAACGATGGCCTCCTCTGGATTAGTTAACGAAGAACCGATCACGCCTTCCTGGGCCAGCTTATACAATGCAGTGGTTTCACCGCGATAGATAGAATGCGGTGCATTGTTCGCGTATAGCTCTAATAACCCGACTTGCTGCGGGCCCATGCCATCACCAATCATTAAAATGACGTTCTTAATTTCTGCCGATAAAACAGAAAAAGAAAACATCGAGGTGGCTGCGGCGAAAACGAGGGGTTTAACGATCTGCTTCATTTCATGTTCCTTATGTATAAATGCGGCGGTAGTTAAACAAGGTTGTTTGACAGTTTTATGACAAAAGGTGATTTGTTTGACGACTCAAACATAATAATCACGCTAAATACGCCCCCTTAATCTCGTATAACGTTGCCGCAGAGCAATCAAGCGCCTTTGCCAAAAATGAAATGAACCACTGGTTAATGAAAAAAGCACATCTTAACTCTCAAGCCGCAGGCGGATTGAATAACCAGAAAAATCACTTTGCCAAGCGCAATGATGAACATCATTTAAGCAAACAAATGCTAACTAAAAGTCGACCATGATTAGGCAATATCTCGCTTAGTTGATATAAATCGAAGGCAATATTCGATCTCGCAATCGACCATTTAGCTTCGAGAAATGTGATGCCCTTGTACTGCTCCAGCTCGCCAAAAATAAAAAACTCATAGCGTCATACGCTATGAGTTTGGTTTTCTTAATCGACCTTAATCGACCTTAACCAACATATCGAAAAATAAAGTCACCACAAATCAGTACTGTGACTTACGCTTTCGCGAACCAGCCAAAGTCGATTTTACCATTCGACCAAAATCTCGGTCATTGGCACGACGCTGGGCGATACTGGCAGCATTAAACTGTTGTTCTCGCATCAGTTTTCGATAGTTACTTAAACGACGCTCAGAAAACTGGCCTTGTTCTATCGCCAAACGTACTTTACAACCAGGCTCACGCTCGTGCTGACAATCTGCAAATTTACATTGGGCGGCCAATTCAACGATATCATTAAAGGTAGCCTTTACGCCCTCTTCGCAATCACTCAACTGCAGTTCACGCATGCCAGGCGTGTCGAGTAATAGGCCGCCTCGCCGCATGATATGCATCGATCGCGCAGTGGTGGTATGCCGCCCCTTACTATCGTTTTCTCGAATGCTAGCCGTAAGACTCGTAGGTTCGCCTAACAAAGTATTAATTAAGGTCGACTTACCCACACCAGACGAGCCCATAAAAGCCACTGTTTGCCCTTCGCCACAGTAACTTTCTAGCTGGCTAACTTGCTGTGCATCCAAGGCATTCACCGCCTCTACAAGCAACATTGGATCCAGTTGTTGCACTTGTTCAATGTAGGATTCCGCTGACTCACATTGATCCACTTTAGTCAGCACCACAACTGGGTCAACCTTTACTTCATGAGCTAAGGCCAAATAGCGCTCAATACGACTGAGCTTAAAGTCATGGTTCACTGAGCACACCAAAAACAATGTATCTACGTTCGCCGCAATCAGCTGTAACTCGGCGCGCGAACCGACCGCTTTACGACGAAACAGAGTCGTAGGTTCAAGTTGCCGAACAAACTGGCGTTGCTCGAGTAACAGCCAGTCTCCGACCGCCATTTTTGGCATATTCGGGGTAATCGCCAGCCTTTCCAGCCCCTGTTCAGAAGCAAGTAAATATTCGCTTCGATGTTGTTCAAATATTCGAGCAGGCCGAAATAAGCTGAGCTCGTCGAAATGAAGTTGTTGTTGAAAAAAAGGTTTCCATCCTAGTTGAGATAGAGAAAAAGAAGTGCCCATTGAGCTTACTCCAAACACATAATTTGTGAAATTTTAAGGCGTAGTGAAACGCCCCGGAGATACGGGCTTTGACAAGAAATGACTTAAGCTAAATCCTGAGCCCGTTGAGTTTTAATTACAATCATCAGATGTCCTTTATGTGTGTTCAAATTGTCGCCAATCATAACAAAATACCAGTAAATTTACCCTACCAATGAGCGTATTTCGATCTCAATTTAAACCCTGATGTTTACTCGTTACACCCCATCACGTCACCCATAACAATCATTCCGTCTCTAACAATGATGTTCATCACTCAATTCAAACATACTGCGTGTAACAAGCACCGCTGACTCTTGGGGCGGCAGATCCCTTAGGGCAGGTAAGCTGAATACTCACTTTTGTTCAACATTTAATTCGCAGTTAAAAATATTAAATAGTGCAAAATAGAGATATTTTAAGTAAAAAATATTGCGCTGAAGACTCGCCTGCAAGGCGCATGACGGTTCAGTTATTCGCCAAGTTGGGTTCTTGTTCGCCAGTGGATCTGGCCAATGCTCCGAAAACTTGCGCTTAATTGTGTTAGACTACGCTCCACGGTATCAAATGACTCGCATCCCCTCTCGCATCAACGAGCTCTCATTTTCAAGCCTCCTCGATTACCAATATAGCTCCACTAAGCTTGTGACGTTTATTGTTAGCATCCTGCTGACGCGCTCGCTCAAGCAAAGGAAATATTATGAAAACATCTTCAATAGGCGTAATAGGCACCTCTAAAAAGCAAGACGAACGACGCGTTCCAATCCACCCTGAGCATTTATCTCGACTCCCAGAAGCACTGCGTAAACAGCTAACCTTTGAAACTGGCTACGGAGAACGTTTTGGAATGTCCGATGCAGAACTTACCACGCAAGTAGCAGGGCTTGCCTCACGAGATGAGATACTCGAGACCATGGATACCACCATTATTGCAAAACCCACGCTTGCCGACTTTGAACAACTTCGAGAAGGCGGCACTCTTTGGGGTTACCCGCATTGCACTCAGCAACGAGCTATCACTCAAACCGCAATTAACCGCAAGCAAACCTTGATAGCCTTCGAAGATATGTACGTATGGGGCCCTCAAGGACAAGTCGGACGACATACTTTTTATAAGAATAACGAAATGGCGGGCTACTGCGCGGTGATTCATGCGCTGCAACTGAAAGGCATTGACGGACACTATGGTAATCAACGCAAAGTGATTATCTTCAGCTTTGGTGCGGTAAGTCGTGGTGCCATTTATGCACTTAAAGCACATGGCTTCAGAGATATTACCATTTGTATTCAACGTCCTGATCATGAAGTGCGCGAAGAAGTGCTTGATTGCCATTATGTTACTTTTAGAGAAGGAGCTGAGGGCGAAGCTCGAATGGTTATCATCGAGCACGATGGATCGGAAAGACCACTAGCAGAGCTGATTAGTGAATCAAGCATTATTATTAATGGCACTTATCAAGATACCCATCATCCAGTGCATTTTGTCACCGAGGCAGAAAAATCCTGCTTAAAAGACGGTAGCTTAATCATTGATGTGAGTTGTGACGATGGCATGGGATTTTATTTTGCTAAACCCACAACCTTTCAAGATCCCATATTTAGCGTTGAAAATGTTGATTATTACGCTGTAGACCATACGCCAAGCTATTTGTGGGAAAGCGCCTCTCGGTCTATTTCTGCCGCGCTTATCGTTCATCTCCCTGCGATCGCAGCGGGGCGCGCCAGTTGGCAAAACAGTGACACCATTCGCCGAGCAATCAATATTGATCGCGGAGTGATCCAAAAGGAAGAAATTTTAGCCTTTCAGCATCGCCAGCCAAGCTATCCACACGTCGCCATTACCGAGTGAAATCAAATTCAACAAGCACCAGCGAGAGTCCCCCTGAAAATGCAATACGCGGTGAACTCAAAGCCAGTAATAGCGCAATGGAGGAGCCCTTAGAAATAACAAAACCAAATGGTAAACTGGTCCTGTTATCTGGTCGGTAAGTTTCAAATAGCTTTATGCTGCGTTCCATGGTCTCGCCTTAAGATGAAGGCCTGTAAGCATGCACCTTGTTTAAAGCCATTTGAATTGATACTGCTCGCTCTGATATAGATGCGTAATCAAATAGAGGATGTCGATTAGCTTTATTCACAAAAGCGTTGTTTATAACTCTCATCCAACGCGCTAAACATGAATGAAAATCGCGAGCTTAAAATTAGATATAAAAAAAGCCGATGCGTTAGCATCGGCTTTTCATATTAAAGGTTTGCTCTGAAGCGATTAAAGCTTACCAGAACCTGCGTTTGCTTTCACATACTCAACCACTTCACTTGCTGGCATCGCTGGCGCGTCACCATAAAGAGTTGGTTTCCAACCGACATCTTTAGACAATTGTTTCTTCTTGCTGCTCACTTTATTTGCCTCAGCAATCACATCAATCATCTTGCCATTGAACATAGAGCCAGTATCGAATGCTACTTTGCCTTTCATGTTGCCAATTGCATTAGCGGCTGTACCGTTTGCGATTTCAAATACGTTGGCTTCTGAGTAGATAGCAGACTCTTTACCGGCACCCAAAGCTTGACGCAAAATGTTATGGTGCGGTTTGTTTTTCAAAGAACTTACGTGTCTTGCATAACGTGTATCACCAACACCATCACCAGATGCATCACCTACAAAGTAGTTATTGTATGAGTGAATTTTACCATAACGAACACGTGGCATACGTTGGCCAACATTATTGAAATAGTTGCTGTGTAACGTCACACGTAAGTGACCCGTATCAGCTTTTTTCTTATCACTATTACCAATCAAAAACGCTTTATCATGATCATGGAAGTAGCTATTTGAAATAGTTACAAAATCAGCTTGGTTAGTAATATCGATCAAACCATCATGGTGTTGAACTTTTTGGGTAATCTCATTCTGAGGGAATGGGTAAACCGGTGGGAACATTGAATCCGCACGGTCACCATCAGAGAAGGTACAGTGATCAACCCAAACGCGTTTACCGCCAGCGATAGAGATTAAATCATACTCTGAGTTCCAACGGCCACCTGAACACATTTGTGGGCCGGTTTTCACATCAACGTATTCTGCCTGACAGCCAGGGTAGCTTGAGTCAAGTTTAAAGCTATCGCCTGGATCCCAATCTGGGAAGTAGTCGAAGGCATCTTCAAAGGCTATGTTGCGAATGATGATGTTTTCAGAGCCTTTGCCAATATGTAGCATGCCTTTAACGATTTTGGCATCAGTGCCTAAACCAATAATGCTGGTATTCGATGGGATGTCGATAACGATTTGTTTTTTCTGATTTTTTTGCGAGGCAACACGCGCTTCTTCAAGAGGGCCGGTCAATTTTCTATTTGGACGCTTCTTGATCAGTGGCTTCACGTTCCAAACTGCTGGCGCGTAAGCATTTTTATAATCTTCAAAATTGTAAGGTGCAACTCGGTAATCTTCTTCAGTCAATTCCCGACCTTGATCATCAGATGACAAGTTGATGGTACCTTTGATTTTGAGGATTTTTGCATTGTCGCCAGCAGCTAACAACGCATCGACTAACGCTTTTCGACTGCTCACCGTATAAACATGTGCATCAGTCGCTTTCGCTCCACCTGTAACAGGACCTTCAGCAGCAGCCCAACCGTCATTGGCAGGCATAACCACTCTTGCCATATCCATAGTGGCTGCACTTGAATATCCAGTCATTAAACTGGCCGCCAAACATGACGCAGCTAGAATCGTTCTATTCATTTTATTCTCCGAATAATGTTGAAAATAAACATTTTCGGTTTCCTAACCGATGCCTATTTTCAAATAGAATTTTGATTTTTAGATATATAAAAAACATAAAAAGTTTGTTTCCCCCCTCATATACTCGTTTCATTTTTTTTGAAAAAAATAATTTGGGAACCCTCTATATCTACAAACAAACTAACAAGAAAAACAAAATAAAAATACTGTTTTATTTTTTTAAAATCTCGATTTTAGATTTAGCGCACAAAATATATTAGTTATCGACAATTTGCTTCTTGTAAGGTTCGAGACGCCTTTAATCCAGAATGAAAAGAAAGCCAGATTTGTATTCAAAATTTGTGATCTAGATTCTAAATTTTAACTATCCCCCCCCCCCCCCCGTTAATACGCAGTAGTTAAAAGTATCAATAAACACTCACGACCAATGCGGTTTGCTAATTGTTAGCCTTCTATGGTCTACAAAAATAACCTTATTTGAGTCGATAGTAGGCGCGAGTAAGTCGATGTATAGAGCGATGGGCAAGTCGATAGAATTGATTTGAGACAGAGAGCGACTCGCTTAGCGATCACTCATCTCACACCGAGTAACATCCCCGCAGGAATTAAAAATAACTCGCGCTGAGCGGATGGCTGCGCTAATGGTACCAACTTAACTCATCGCCACCTCCCTAGACCACAGCCAAGCATGACGAGACACATATCAGTGAAGTGTTTCAAATAAAATAAACAATAACATGGTTGAACTTGGCATCACGCCAAATCTGAAATCAACTAATGACAACATTAATTATTAAATGATGTCAAAATATTTGCATTTCATTGGGATTTTTTTATAGCGTACAAATAAAGATGCTTAGGTATTTATAATAATTCTGTGATCTGAATAACACTAGCATTAATTAGAGCCAACTATTTTCACGAACCTTATAATGTGTCACATGCGTATCTGGCTTTAATTCATATTGTTCATCTTCTGGGTAAATTTTTTCAACATCTATATCTTCACTAGCAAATGCTTTAATAGATTCTAGGTCTGACCAATAGCTAATTTTCTATTGTTATCGTTCCTCATCCAGCTTTCCCTCGACGAGCTCAGCAAAAAACTTATGCCAGCCATAAGAAGGCTTTCATCTATACCTGTAAACCTTGCATTTTAGCTGGTTGAGTTTTTCATCTTTATTCTATGAATCACGCCTCTGGGCTTAGAGCTTTGGGACTGGATAGCTTAAGGAGTTTACTCACCAGAACGATGAGCAAATTTGTGTGCAACTCAGGGTCAGGTTTTGCTTTTAGCCACTATCTTGCTTACCCGAGAATAAAGCGGCTTTCTCGCCTCCCTCATAGACAAACCGCCGATATTTGTTAACGACCCGTTTCCTCTGCTTTCCAAAGAGCAATTAAGTCTAATCATTATCCTGCCACCATAAAAAACAGCCTAAGTAAAACTTGAGCTACTGTAAGCAAAAAACAAGACCTGAACCCATTACTCCCTCAAGAGAAAGAGCCTTGGTTGATTGCTACGTCATTAAGCCTCTAGCAGGTTACACCGAAAGCTGTAGAGAAATTTACGCCACTCGGATGCAAATTGAAGAAGTTTTAAAAATGTAACAACTGGGCTGGGAATGAACCCATCTAGAACCCAAGACATAAGGTGGCTTAGAATGTTACTCAGGATTGCCGCTCTCACCCATCTTATACTTCACTGGTCTAGCGTTGAAAGCTGCGGGCAAACACTATCGTTATCTGGCTAATTCAATTGAGCATCGCAACGTTCTCTATACCCCCTATAACTTGCTCAATAAACGACCAAGATACAAGACTCAGATTAAACAACGCTCACTAGCCTAAAGCCTTAGATACGCTAAAGATACGCTAAAGATACTCTACACGAGCCCAGCTAAATACGGGACTGAAAAAGCATGAGTATATTCGAGGAACATCAGGCCCTCCCTCCTTTTATTCCAAGCAGCAATATCTTGGGCTCGTTGAATTGCCTACGTTTTGTTTTCGCTTGTTTTGCGTATTATCTGTGGGACAAATCTTTCACTAAAGCCTGCGACAAATGACCAGAAAAACAATTTGGCTATATCTTCACCTGTTTTGGGGTAAGTCAAAGATATCCATTGGTAAAAATCATTTGCGTTAGAAATATTGAATTTGTTCGGATATTCTGGGAATAATTCACCTTGAATTATATTACCGATAAACATCAGCATAAGAACTAACGCAAATATTCCACCATTTATCGGGATCAGTGTTATAGATACCCAAGAGGTTGATAATGTCTTTAACTCTTGCAATTTTATTTTCGGTAGTCGCTGTTGAATGCTCACAAAGCCGCCTAACAGCCCAGAGGCAAACACTAATGTGACTAGGTATGACCTCTTATCATCATGTAATCCATACAAGCCAATCGCTAATATAAGCAAAATTAACCCAGTGAAAGATACTAACCTCTTTGTTACTGCTTGAAGATGTTCTTGACGTTCTAAATCTTCCATATGTTACTCCTTCAACATGATGAAGACAGACATAAAAAACCAGACATAATGATCCCGGTGAAAGTCTCAATCTTCTGCATTAAACGAGGTTTAGCCGAACTAGAGACACACCATAAGATGCAAGTCTTAATATAAGGGAAGAGGAGCCAATACGTCATGCTTACATCCCCACCATCCATCATTCACTATAATCAATATATCTAGAGAATTTGAGATATTCAGCAGGGTTGGAAGATTTATAAGGGGATCCATGAATAAAGCGGCTTTCTCACTTCCTGTTCTGGTCTAATTCCATCGGACACTTAATTTTGAGACAGTATGTTAATGAATTAAGAGGTCTATATGAGTTTGAAAAAATCACACAAGAGTTATCCACAAGAATTTAAAGATGAAGCGGTACTAATGGTGTTGGAGCAAGGTTACAGTGTTGCTGATGCTGCAAAATCTCTAGGGGTTGGCACTAGCCTGCTTTACAAGTGGAAAGAAAGGTACGAAGTCCAACGGCAAGGCATCACCCTAGAAGAGTCTGAGCGTGATGAACTCAAGCGATTACGCAAAGAAAACAAAGAATTACGCATGGAGAAAGAAATACTAAAAAAGGCAAGCGCCTTCTTTGCGAAAGAAATGAAGTAAAATGTCGCTTCATAAAAAAACACTCAAATCAGTTCCCTGTTGCGCAGCTATGCCGAGTCATGAACGTAAGTAAATCAGGCTATTACGATTGGCTTAAACGCCCTGCGAACGTGATAGGCCTTGATACTTTGAAGCTTTATCGCCGTGTTCGCCAGTTATTCAAGAAAAGCCGAGGTAGCCTAGGGAATCGTGAGATGGTGAAGAAATTGCGCAAGGAAGGCTACCAAGTAGGCCGCTATGCTGTCCGTACAATGATGCAACGCTTGCGGCTGAAAGTGACCCAACGGCAAGCTTATAAAGTGACAACGCAGCGTAAACACTCTGACGCAGTCGCTGATAACCTGCTAAATATGAACTTTAACCCAAGCGCTGCTAATCAGGTTTGGGCTGGTGATGTGACCTACCTAAAAACAGGCGAGGGTTGGATGTATTTAGCAGTCGTGATGGATTTATACTCTCGCAGAATTGTTGGCTGGCATATTGATAAACGGATGACTACAGACTTAATTTCCAAAGCACTCATTAAAGCCTACAACTTACGGCAACCACCTAAAGGCTTAGTCTTTCACAGTGATAGAGGCTCACAGTACACCAGTAAACAATATCGTAAGCTATTAGTTGGTTTTGATATTCGAGCCAGTATGGGCGATGTAGGAGCGTGTTGGGATAATGCTGTTGTTGAACGATTCTTTGGAAGTTTAAAACACGATTGGCTGTTTAAAGTTAATCAGCCAACACGAGAATTTATGAAGCAAGATGTGGCTGCTTATATGAAGTATTACAACTTAGAGCGGCTTCATTCGGCCAATGGTGATTTATCACCGGTGGCGTTTGAAAATTCTCAACTAAAAGTGTCCAGTTTGGGTTGACCAGTACATCCCTCATAGACAAACTGCCGATATTTTTTAACGACCCGTTTCCGCTGTTTTCCAAAGAGCAATCGGGTCTAATCATCCGATATTCTAGTTTAGACAGCCATGCTAACTATCGAATAAGCATCAGTCGATGTTATCAACTCAAATCTGTAGTTGGGGTGGCTGTCTAGTTATCTTCGTCTTCTCTTTTCATTTTTAGTTAAGATAGCAAGGCGCTAAAGGGTGCAGATATTTATAGTTACTCTGCCCCTTTTATTGCAACTGAAAGTGTCCAATTTGGGTTAACTAAAACAGAATGACTTAAAATGACACGCTTAAGCCGATATTGGCGGTATTGATGTCAACATCCTTAAGTCCCAAGCGCTGTATGCCAACATGCATCGCTGTTCTCTGATTGAAATGATATTGCCAACCAGCCTGCACGGTATAACCAATACCATCCTTATCGGTAGATGGGCCCGATTTAGGGTCCATTTTTACTTCATTGGCATTGATTCCGGCAGAGAGATAAAGCTCATGGTTTTGTGCGAGAGGATAGTATCCTACGGCACTCAGAGAGATAGCTTTGTAGTCAATATCTCGCTCTGAAGTGGTCGTCTTACCAATATCTTTGGTTTTAACGCTTGTCGCATTCCCGATATGTCCGCTAACTTTCATAGCAAAAGATGGATAAAAGCGTCGCTCATACTCGATAGACCCGGTCCAGGCTGTATTAGTCTCATCATTGTCTGCTTCGTCGTCTACATTCATTGAACCAATACCCAAAGACAGCCCAAAGCTATTCGTTTGGGCAAACACAGGCTGATGCACGGAAACTAAGAGACTCGCTATCACCATAGAAAGAATTCTGACGGTTTTTACTTCTTTATTTCTCATAATGTTATTCACTACTTGTGGATGGATAAATGTTTAATGAGACTATTCTAGAGGTGAAGTATCAGGTGCGTCTGTAGCCCCTTCGTGACTATTTGTGACAGATTGAGACAATCACAAATGAGGGGCAAAAAAGGGCGAAATCCGTGTTGAAATAGCTCGATACATGGCTAATTCGAAACAGGTAATAATTGAAGATGACATGGCCACCGGAAGGTAAAACAAGCGCCACCCATGAGAGAATCGCTCACCGTAAGCTGCCCATGGTGCCAGTGTGCAATTTGTTGACTAATTGCCAGCCCAAGGCCATGGCCAGCTTCCTGAGTTCGGGAAGCGTTATCCAGTTGAACAAAAGGATTGAAAATCTGTTCACGATGCTCAGGAGGAACCCCTGGTCCGTCATCACACACATCAATCACCCACTGATCTTGCTCTGCATCATAATTGAGATGGATTTCAATCGTCGTTACGGCATAACGGCAAGCATTACTCAATAAATTATTGATAGCGCGCCGGATCGCTGTTGGATCAATCCATGTGGTTCGTAAACGGATTAACGGCGCAGCATGCAATACCACAGACAGCGACGGATTTGCGAGAGCAACATGGTTACACTCCTTTCGCAGCAATTGCGCCAAAACCTGTTCAGAAAACCGGATTTGCTCGCGATCATGACTATAACGAGAAAGCTGAAGTGTTTGATTAATGAGATGATCCAAATCTTGCATACTGTGCTCAATGCTTTGCTGGTACCTTGCCTGTTCAGACGCAGTGAGTGACGATGTATTGAGTATCTCATTCGATGTAAGGGTTGACGTAAATCATGAGCAATGGCATTGGTAAGTGTGCGTTGGCCCTGAACAGTTTGCTCAATACGTTGTGCCATTTGATTAAACTGCCGGCTAAGATTCGCCACGGCTGCAACCTTGGGAATCGGAGAGCGTTGAGACAAATCGCCCTGACCAAATTGTGTTGTCGCATCACTCAAACGTTTCAGATCACGCCAGAGCGGGTAACTCCAAAAAAACATTCCGACAGATACCAATAAAACGAACATCAGAATAACCACTAAAAGCACCATCGGTGTGTTCGAAGAATAAGGTAGCGATGATACAACCAATGTCATCCCTTTTTCAGGCGTTGCAGTATAAAAAACCAGTTGATGTGTAGCATCAAATCGCCAAAAACTGGCCCTTTTATCCCATTGAGCCTGCTCTGAGGGCGTGAATACAATGGTTGATTGCTTTTGTAATCGCAGATGAAATTGAGATGAAAGTCGCTGAATCAAAGCTTGCCATTGTGTCACAGGGGTTTGCTCGAGAGCTTTCCTAAGCAGATAGATTGTCCCAGATGACGCCCTGTCGATATCTTCTTCTTGTGTGATATCGACAAAAAGACGAATAACCCAATCACTGTTTGGCAGCCGCTTCAACAGGTACTCTGGTTCAGCATTAATAAACAAGATGTTTCCCGCGGATAATGCTGCTTGCTGTGACTCAGAAAGGGATAGCGTTGACATCTGCTGGAGTGATAGTCCATAGCCAAAATAAGGTGAAATATGAGCAAGTTTTTGGGGCCATGCAGCCTGCGGCTGCATAAGTAACTGCTGCTCAAGTAGGGTCAGTGTTCCACCATAGAGATGAACATACCGTTCTTGCTCAATATGTTGATTAAACCAGTGAATTGGACTGTAACGTGATGGGAAAAGTAAAAAACATAAGGGAATAAAAACGAGTAACCATAAGCCTGAAAATGCTCGAAACATAAACCGGATTCCTTAGAAACAGAGTTGATAGCCTTTGCCATGCACTGTTTTGATAAACGTTTGTTCAGCTAAGTCTTCAGATAATTTTTTTCTCAATCTGGAAATACGTCGATCAATAGAACGGTCAAGGCCATCATATTCATAGCCACGCAGTTCTTGCATGATCGTTTCTCGACTTACAACCTTCCCCGGAGAAGCCGCCAATAATGCCAGAAGCTCGAATTCGGCAGTCGTGAGAGCCAGAATCTGATCATTAATTTTAACACTCCGATCTGAATAAGATATCGTCAATGCCCCGCATTGACGTGTCTGATCGGAATCCTGATTAGTCTGCGCCTGAACTTGCCGATTCACACGCCTGAAAAGAGAATGAATGCGGGATAAAAGTAGACGAGGATTCACCTGCTTCACCACATAATCATCTGCTCCGGACTCCAAGCCCGTGATTTGGTCAAGATCATCATCAAGCGCGGTCTGTATTAAAATTATTCCCTGATATTGCTGACGCACTTGCTTGCAAACATCAACGCCATTTTGTCCGGGTAGCATCACATCTAGAATAACAAGATCTGGTTGTTGCTCTAGGATTGCAGGAACCGCATCAAGGCCATTTTGAATCAAAGACACCGTGAAGTGATGATGAGTGAAGTAGTCTTTCATCAAATGAGCAAGTTCGATGTCATCTTCTACCAACATGATGTGTTTCTTATCGGCTGAATAACTATCTGATGGATGTCTATCGCACGAAGGTTTCAATTTATTCGCCCCTATGATGAAAATGAATCTGGCCGTTATCATACGTGGTAAGCAGCGATAGACTGTGACTAATTGTGACAAAAACTTACCAAATTAACAATAATCTGTTCCGGAAGCCTTGGATATGAGTTAAGAGACTAAATATTTAGACAGCCATACTAACTATCCAATGAGCATCAGTCGATGTCATCAACTCAAATCAACTTTGAAGAGCCAACTTGTTCTTAAACACCTTACATACTGGGGCGTTAATCAAAGCTTTAGTCAATGCGAAGCGATTCATGAGGGCGAAAAACGTAGTGATTCGAGATATGCTAAATACCTACTCAGTCGACAAAAAATCAGACTATAAATTACTTACCCAGCATCAAGCCAGCGTTTAGCTGCTGCCATGCCTTTAATTCGCTGTTGCTTATGCTGGTGTTTGTAACGTTCTAGCGAGTGACCAGCCCCAACCACACTGGCGAAGTGATGCTCTAAACCCGTGCTTAAGGCTAACCAGCTTTCTTCATCGATTTGTAAGCGCTGTAAAATGGGCGCTTGTGCATCATCGATATAACCACGTTTATCTTCTCTGATAACTCGACAGGTAAGTTCCACCAGTTGCAGGTAGTCTTGTAACTCGAAAGGCAAGCCTTTAGGCATGGTTTCTCTGGGGTTACCGACAAAAGGCATTAGCGGCTTGGGTTGCTGACCTTGTTTGGCTTGCTGAATGCGCTGTTTGATACTGGTGTGGTCCGAGGTTTCAGGCGTACTTGCCATATTTGAGCGAACCGGGTTTAAATCCACATAGGCCATACAGGCGGCAAGTGCTGCTTCATCGAGTAAGGCTTGTGATTTAAAACGGCCTTCCCAAAAGCGCCCAGTGCATTGGTCTTCTTTATTGGCGGCTCGAGCAATATGTTCATTTAAATGGCGCATAAACCAGCTTAAATCAAAGAGTCGAGTCCGATACACTTCGGCGGTGGCGTGAATGGCCTGTAGTTGCACCTCACTTAACTTTGGACGTAACTCAGAATTGAGATACATTTGAGTCAGTAAGGTGCCTTGGTGCAAAATATGCCAGCGCTCTAAGACTTCATCCATTGACCAGGCTTCGGCTTTGGCCTTATCGATGTGCAATACCACATGAGTGTGATTACTCATAACAGCATAAGCACAGACATCAATGGCAAAAACCGCAGTAAGTTGCAGCAAATAGTCTTCCACCCACTGGCGACGGTGCTCATAGCTTTTACCACTTTGCTTGTCTTCGCCACATAAAAAAGCCCGCCGAACACAGCGGGAAACACAATGATAGTAAGGCGTATCCGATAAGCTCACTTGCGACTGTCTTGACCGAGGCATGGCAATAACTCCAAAAAAACACTATTGATAGTTTAGATTATTATCATCATTTGGCTAATTGGGGTGGATGTCTAATTATCTGGTGTTGATAGTTTAGATTATTATCATCATTTGGCTAATTAGGGTGGATGTCTAATTATCTGCTATTGATAGTTTAGATTATTATCGTCATTTGGCTAGTTTGAGTGGATGTCTAATTATCTGGGACTTTTACACCCACAAAGACCTCTCCGACTTGGCCCTTGTAAGACCGTAAGCAGGGTGGATGTCTAATCTATCTAATCTACCTCAGGTGGCTAACTATCTTGCCTTCCTATTAGTCCATATCCTTAAATGTGCAAACAGGCTCACCAATCGTTGATTTGGTAAGTGGAATACGACAATCCAAGTAATAAGAGATTAAATCTAAGGTCACTTCAAGACCCTGAGCTGCAAATGTTGGAGAAAGGTAGTCTACAGCCGCAACATCTTTCCTTACGTCTACGGTATTACCTAGTTGATCGGTGAAGTCACATAGAGTTTTAGAAACATTTGCATTTTCTAGCCGCAGAGTGATACATGGCTGCTCCTCTGTGTTGTATCTCGTGTAAGTCACTGTTTCGCTACCGACAATACCAACAACTTCGTCCCTTGCTTGAAAAGACTTACTCTCTTGGGTGCAAGCCGAGCCAGAAAACAATACTAAGCTAAGCGTTATAGTTTTTAATAGGTGTTTCATGGCGTAACCTGAGCTGGTGAAATATTAGAAATTGAATAGGCAAACTTGCTTCGAGCCTTAAATCGCTCGTAAGGTACTGAAGCCCATTTAGAACGGTCATTAAATAATAACTTCAAGGCTGGTATGTCCCCTTGAGCTAAAGGTTTTTGTAGAAATTTACGTGTTGTACCCGAATAATCTCCCCGATACGTTAAATCAATAAATAGCTCTAATAAAGAACCAGGCAAAGCACCCCAATTAACAAAGCCATAAGCCGCAACCGTATCAGCTTTTTTGCATATACGCAGTACTGTTTTTTCCTTCTCCCCATATACAATATTAAACAGTGCCAATTGAGTTTTTGGGCTAACTTCAAAGTCTAAAAGATCGTTGGCAATGACGAAGTCTTTCGCTGCCTTTCCTTTTAATCTGGCGCCAGCTGCTACTTTCATCGCCTCTGTAGAGCCAATGCCTGCTTTCATCAGCTGGGAAGCGACTAAACTAGACGACTTATCTTTCATGTCATACCCTCGGCCTATTGTTAAGCCAGAGTTGGAACTGGGAACATGAAGTAATCGGCTATGGAATAGTCCGCCTTCGTGTCCTTCAGCCACCCAAGTTAATAAACCTTTTTTAGGCGCTGTAAGCGATTGAACTGTAAAACCTGTTTTAAGGTGCTCAACCAATTTCTTAAAAGTGCCTCCACCTACAGAAACCAATCTGTCAGGCTTAGCCATTCGTACAACTTTTTTCTGAAATTCTTCCAACAATCCCAAAGTTGCAGCATCAACACTGCCATTCATTGGTAACACAGCTTTTTTAGTATTTCGGGCGTATGAATTTAACAAGGCTTTGATCAGATAAACATCAGCGGAAGAATTTTTGCCTCGCTCTCCCACAGAGCCATTCATTAGTAACGAAATCAAGAGTTATTCCTAAGAATTTTATTAATAGCTGGTGTACTGATAAAATACTCATTAATATTGACGCAGTCAACAACAATTTAATCAAGCAATAAAAACATCAGACAAAACCAAACAAGCAGAAAAAAGCGCAGCATCGCTGCTTCGCTTTCTATCATAAAACACTAAAAGGTTTTGGTGATCTGAAATGAAGTTGGCCGAAAGAACTTTACCCCCAACGCGGATGAAATCAGTTTAGATAATTCATCAACCAACATCGCTTCACTTTTTCGGCTGATGAACAGGTACAGAGCCTTCCTTCCCATCCTGAGCGCTAAAAAATGGTTCTTTCAATAAGCGCGTCTTACCCACTCTGCGCTTACCAACAACAACGCTTAACGGCCTTTGTTCTCGGCAAGCTTTTGCGTTACTCACCTCAAAGCATCAAGCTCTTCTGTTCGATTATAATGCAATAAACTAGACACCCATTCTAAAAGCAAAAATCTTTCACACTCTTGATAGCCAAGATTACGCTTTTAAATCCCATCATCTTCGCCGAGTAGCGCAAATGAATAAGGGATTAAAGTTGAAGTCTGTTTGAGCGTAGTGTTTACTTCAACGCCCTTGTGAGTGAGCAACGGAGGATCTAAGAAGATGCTGGGTGGCCTTTCTTTTGTATACTAAGCTTTAGCCAAGCAAGCTTAGTATATCGCCGTCAGGGCGAAACCCTCACTAACAGATCGATCCAAAACTAAATGACAAAAGCGCGACTAACAGCTCCCCAAAAAAATAAGCGAACTCATTTTGGGGCAATAGTGAGTTACAAAAAAGCGAGCACTACTTTCGCAGCACTCGCTTCTGTCCAATTTTAGCCTGATGTCAGTTTCCTACTTCAATTGACGAGATCAAGTTGAGGTTATGTAATGAAGTTGGTTAACAAGACCTTTAGCTTTAGAGGGCTCGAAAACGTTCTTCAAGAATGGAAGTTGGTTAAATTACCTCAAAATGATGTCTTATCTATCGAGCTTTGTGGAATTAAGTTGGTTAACTAAAAATTCAATTCAGCATCAAGTTTGTTCAATGTTTAGTTCTTAGATCACCAAAGTACGTTATCTAACAAAACAAGATGGTCGTTATATTAGCAAGGTAATTTAAACCGTAGTAAGTTTAACCATCGAAGGTAACTAGGAGTTACTGGGGCTCTACCTATCCGAGTTTGAAAGGAAAAATTATTGGCTCTCGGTACTTACCGACCTTCCCAATCATGGGGTAGAAGGTATCTTTCAATCATTAGATATGTTGGATAAATCAGTATAATCATTAATTCAGTAAATGTTAGTAATTGGTATATCTTAGTTTGGTCTGTTGTTTGTTCAAGGAATCATTTATTCGATTTTCGATGCTTCTTGGCAAATTTTGAAAATAATCTTAGGAATTTCTTTGTAGGAATCTACTTTAAATGGATAAACTTTTTGTCTACGCCATAATTTTGCAGTCGCACTTTGATCATCAGTAGTGAACCATATTCCCCAGTAGGCTAGCTGTCTATTTTTAATAGAAACGTGGTTTTCAAAGCAGTCTTGTATATGTGCTTTTAAGTGTGTATCGTTACCCGAAACACCTATAAACAAAGGGGTCGTGGATGACATTATGTGATAGATTTTATTTCTCCAGCCTTTAATTAGTTATTAACCAACTTAATTAAAATAACTATCCTCATTAAATCGTTAACCAACTGATCACGGCAATTCTAGTTGGAAACCGACCCGAACCCGAAATCAACAACTTATAATTTCCTAAAAACCAATGAAGTTGGAAACTACTGCACTAGAACATCTAGTGCAATTGAAGTCTCTCTGACATTCAAGTTGGAAACTACTCAGCTTTAGTTCACTGAGCGTTACACCCTCGAAATGACAGAAGCTACCATCTTGACGCTACCACTAATAATTGCATCTTTTACTTAAACTTGAACTAAACAAGGTAAGGGAAGTCCACTGGTGACTAGCGGTATATCTGACTTGGTTCTGTAACTAGTAAACAAACGAATTAATGAGAGTCGTTTAATTGTTCCAAAGTGCATGGTTGATAATGCGTAATAAGAGCTATATAATTCTCTATATACTCAGCAATAGTTGCGACTTATTTTATAAGGGCTGGTATGCCGCTATGACTAGCATAGTCCGAGACGGATTCTCTTGAATTGACGGTCACTTGGGATAGATTGAAGAGCTGCAACAGTTACTAAATTCTTCTATTGTTAAACGCTTTCTGCGTTATTAACAACACAAAACTAGTTATGCGTGCCACGTTAACACCCGTTTCATTTACCTTTGTCTTTCCAAATTAATTTCAGAGTCAGTTAAGTATAGTCGGTTCATGGTGAACTCTTTTCACTGTTAAACTTCGCTGTCAGCTAGATTAAATGACTGCTTCTTTACAATCGACAGCGAACTTTCCTCCCCAGAAATAACAAAAGCGCCATCAAGGGCGCTTCGTGAGTTATATACTCAAACAGAACGTCATTACCGGACACTGCCTCGACCATTTCTGGTTACGCGATGTCATGCGGTAATCCTCCCATTATTAACCGCATTTATTCGTAGAATTCATGCTGCCGTTTTTAGTGGTGGGAACCCTCCATTTGCAAGGTGTGGTCGTTGATGATTGTAGAACCATAACCATTGGGTCGCCCGATCTTGAACCTCTTCAAGTGTGTCAAACAAATACTTACTCACTAAGCCAAACCTCATAGTACGGTTGAACCTTTCTATATACGCGTTTTGTTGTGGGTTCCCTGGCTGAATATAATCGATTCGAATGTCGTGGTTGTTGGCCCATTTAATAAACGCATGGCTAATGAACTCAGGACCATTGTCGCAGCGGATCGCAACAGGTTTGGTTCGTTGTTCGATGAGCTGCTCTAAGATCCGAGTGACTCGTACTGTGGGCATTGAAAAATCAGGTTCTGACGCCAGACCTTCACGTTTGTAATCATCTATCACATTGAATAAACGGTACTTCCGGCCATCAGATAGCTGATCATGCATAAAGTCCACGGACCAAACTTGGTTTGTTTTAATCGGCTCTTTAAGAGGCTCTGGCGTATGGCGATTCAGGCGTCGTTTTGGCCTAATACGTAAGTTTAGAGCCAATTCGCAGTAGATCCGATAAACCCGCTTATGGTTCCATGTATACCCTTTAACGTTCCGCAAATGGTGAAAACACAGGCCAAAGCCCCAGTCAGAGCAGTCTTCACTGTTGCACAGCGTTACTAACTCTTGAGCTATCAACTCATTCTCAGGTTGAAGCTTCGATTTATAGCGATAGCAGGTCTCGCTGATCCCAAACCAATAGCATGCACTTTTAATGCTGATGTGATAGTTCGCCACCGAACGCTGAGCCATCAATCGACGCTCACAGGGCTTCACCACTTTTTTGCCATCGCCTCTGAGATCACCTCTGCTTTAAGGCGTTCTTCCGCATACATCTTTTTAAGCCGTCGATTTTCATCTTCGAGTTCTTTCATCCGCGCCATAAGGGATGCGTCCATACCACCGTATTTCGAACGCCACTTGTAAAAGGTTGCGTTGCTCATTCCATGCTCACGACAGAGCTCAGGAACAGGTGTACCAGCCTCAGCCTGCTTGAGAATAGATAAGATCTGACTGTCCGTGTAACGTGACTTTTTCATGTTGAATCTCCTGTATTTACTATACGAGAAAATTCTACTTTTGCATGGGATTAATTTTCGGGGGGATTACCGTGTTAGTTTAGTTAGTCTGTAAGATCTTGAAGATCTTGAAGTTGAACTCGTTGTTATGTGCTTCTAAATACTTTTCAAATCGATCACAATGCTCTTTGCTTAGCCCTTCAGAACAAAGTTCCTCACCGCTTTGAATACCCAAACCTTTTAACAATGAAGTATCAAGCTTGGGTGATAACTGAGATATGTACTTTGAGCCCTTTTTAGTGAAGGTTAGCAAGTGCGCGTCAAAGAGTTTATCAATATGAGCACAGAGTAAGATACCATTTGCACCATCAAGCCTCTGCTCATCACTTTCGCATTTAGACCAAGGCACTATATGAGATGCAATTAACATCTCGCGTACACTTGTAAGAGTTAACGCACAACTCTCACCATTACCCCATGAGTTGATGACGTTTTGTCTAAATTGCCCTTGCCCAACACGAGAGAGTACTAAGCTTTCGCGCTCAGTCTTATCAATAGTAGTTCCGAATATATCATCGACGTCTTGTGCTACGTTGGGTAAAGGCATTTTTGAATACTTTGCTTTATGGCTACCAACCGCATAGTAGTCACCACCAATAATCTCGAGAGACATGTCAGATACTTCTTCTACATACTCTTTTATCTTAGCGCTGCCTGTATCTGTATAACCGTCGTTATCTTCATCCCATATTATTGGGAATGTTCTTAATGAATATCCTTCATTTTCCACTAGTTTTATATACTCAAGAGCTTCGCCAAAGGCATTAACCCTACGCCCTTCGTTATTGAACTCCCAGCCCATTGATAAAATCAACGCTCTGTCTCCGTCCGTATTGACATCCCACGCGCCAAAATATACTTCCTTTTCTTCGTGATTCACAAAGGCCCAACCATACCGAGCATTGCGATTAGTTGCGCCGTAAGATTCCATAAATTTTTTGCGTGACATTATCTACCTTACTAATTAGTTTTCTTCGTATAAACATAAAAGTTGATTAGATATTAATAGCGGCGTCAGTTCTTAACTTTTGACTATCATTACTTTTTGTACGCCAAAGTTAACTGAAAATCTATGTTCATACTTTGGTTCATAACTTGTTTTGGGGCAGAAATATGTTAACCGCCCTAACCTTCTTTTGGACAGAACCTTCATAGAGCTGTTGTGGTGATAGTGGTAAGGCCTGAGAATCCTAGACACTTTCTAGGCTCTCAAAATACTGTTGCTCGAAGTCCGCAGGAGACATACGGTCATTGTTAGTATGTCGACGTTTCGGATTGTAGAACATTTCGATGTAGTGGAACATAGCTTGTCTAGCCTCATCCCTCGTTTTGTACTTAGTTTTGCGTACTTTTTCTTTCTTTAAGTTGCTAAAGAAGCTTTCTGCCACTGCGTTATCCCAACAATTTCCCCTACGGCTCATACTGGGCTTTATATCCAATTCAGTCAGTAGCTTTCTAAAGTTACGGCTGGAGTATTGAGAGCCCTGATCAGTATGTAGGTTCACCGTATTGTTCGGCTTTCGCCGCCAATACGCAGCAGTTAAGGCATCAAGCACCAAGTCTTCTGTCATACGTTCGCCCATAGACCACCCAACGATGTTGCGAGCATAGAGGTCCATCACTACAGCAAGAAACAGGAAGCCTTCCTGAGTATGGATATAAGTAATATCGCTGACCCACCATTGATTAGGCTCCTCTACAGCAAATTCACGATTAAGCGTATTAGCTGCAATAATGTCTGGTTTACCGCCATAACAGCCCTTCGGTGACAGATAGCCACGCTGTGCTTTTAACCCTGCTTGACGCATTAATCGCAGCACTCGGTCTCGGCCACAGGTAATGCGTGCTTCAAGTAAATCCTTATGGATATTGCGATAACCGTAATGCCCACCGCTCTCAATCCAGAACTGTTTTATCTGGCCTAGCAGTTTTCTATCTGCACTTTCTCGTTGGCTTAGTGGCTGCTTAAGCCAGTCATAATAACCACTAGGGTGCACTTGCAAAGCCCGACACAGCAGCCGAACGGGATAATGATTGCTACGAGATTTTATGAACGGGTAGCGTTCTTTGACTCGCTTGCAAAGAACACGGCGGCTTCCTTTAAAATGTCCCTCTCTTGCTGTGTGCGTTTAAGCTCTCGCTTAAGCCTAGCGACTTCAGCCTGAAGGTCTTGCTCTTGAACACGCTGTTTAGGCGGTTTTGCATAGATACGCATCCAGTTATACAAGGCTTTAGTACTTATGCCTAAGCGCTCAGCGACATCTGCAACGGGATAGCCGTGAACAGTAATTTGATTAACAGCTTCTTGTTTGAACTCTGCTGAATAGCGTGTGCCTTTGGCCATGGTTTTACCTTTTATAGTGAAGTTACATTTTTACCATAAAAAGTGTCGGGTGTTTTCAGGCCTTACCAGATACAGAAAATTAATAACATACTGTATGGAATGTAAGCTAAGCACCAGCAGATATTCGCCTCAAAAAAAGCGAACCATTCGGTTCGCTTTTTGACTTAGACTCAGAAGTTAACCAACTTCATTAAGATAACCATCTTCATTAAATCGTTAACCAACTTAATTAATGATCCTCACAAGTGATCATCTACTCCTGGTACGCTTCCATCGGCAAGCAGGCACAGAACAAATTCCGGTCGCCATATACATCGTCGATACGATTGACCGTTGGCCAGAACTTGTTTTGCTTCACTGCCGCGCTAGGGAATACCGCCAGCTCGCGGCTGTAGCTGTGTGGCCATTCGGCATCGGTAATGTCATCCAAGGTATGTGGTGCAAATACCAGCGGGTTGTCTTGCAACGTCCACTCACCGGTTTCTACCTTGGCTATTTCACCGCGAATGGCTAACATTGCGTCAACAAAACGGTCAATTTCGGCCAGCGATTCTGATTCAGTTGGCTCAACCATCAGCGTACCCGCAACTGGGAAACTCATGGTAGGTGCGTGGAAGCCGTAGTCGTTGAGGCGTTTGGCCACGTCCATTTCGGTGATACCAGTCGCTTCTTTAAGGGGCCGCATATCAATAATACATTCGTGCGCAACCCAGCCATTTTTACCGCTATATAAGATAGGGAAGGCTTGACTTAAACGGCTGGCAAGATAGTTCGCGTTTAAGATGGCAATCTCTGAGGATTGACGTAAGCCTTGGTTGCCCAACATGGCCACGTACATCCAGCTAATCGGCAAAATAGACGCGCTACCGTAAGGAGCGGCCGCAACGGCGGCATTGGCATGACTAACTTTACCATTACTCACAACCCTGTGGCCTGCCACGAACGGTGCTAAATGCGCTTTTACCCCGATCGGGCCCATACCGGGACCGCCACCACCATGCGGAATGGCAAAGGTTTTATGTAGATTAAGGTGGCTTACATCTGAGCCAATCGAGCCTGGTGAAGTTAACCCAACTTGGGCGTTCATATTGGCGCCATCCATATATACCTGACCACCGTTGTCATGAATAATGTCACAAATTTCTTTAATCGATTCTTCATAAACGCCATGGGTACTTGGGTAGGTGATCATGATGCAAGATAACTGCTCGGCTAGCTCGCTGGCTTTACTCCGCAGGTCACCCATATCTACGTTACCCAGTTTATCACAGGCAACAACCACCACTTTTAAGCCCGCCATATGGGCCGAGGCTGGATTGGTCCCATGGGCCGAACTGGGGATTAAACAAATATTACGATGATGATCACCACGACTAGCGTGATATTTTTGAATCGCTAACAAACCTGCATATTCACCTTGCGCGCCCGAGTTTGGCTGCATACAAATTGAATCGTAACCAGTGATGTTAACTAACCAATCTTCTAGTTGGCTAATCATGGCATGGTAGCCCTGCGCCTGTTCACTTGGGCAGAAAGGGTGCATGCTGGAAAATTCTGGCCAAGTCACTGGGATCATCTCGGCAGTTGCGTTGAGTTTCATCGTGCATGAACCCAGCGAAATCATCGAGTGATTAAGCGCCAAATCTTTACTCTCTAACTTGCGAATATAGCGCAATACATCGGTTTCACTGCGGTAACGATTAAAAACTTCGTGTTCTAAAATCGGCGTATCGCGTAACAAGGTTTGTGGAATGCAAGTCTCACCCTTCACAACCACATCTAAACGCGCCGCATCCAAGCCGTGGCCTTCGCCCAACAATACGCTAAATAGGTCATTCACATCGGCAGCGGTCGTGGTTTCATCAAGGCTTAAAGCAACTCGGCCCTCCAGATCCATGCGCAAGTTAATGCCCAAGGCTTCACTGCGGGCTTTAATTAACTGTTTATCTGCCACCGGAATACACAGCGTATCAAAATACTGAGCATGCTCAGGGCTGAGACCTTTAGCCTCGAGGCCGTGAGCTAAAATAGCCGTTAAACGATGGATCCGCTGGGCGATGGTGCGCAAGCCATCTGGGCCATGGAATACCGCGTAGAATGAAGCCATATTGGCGAGTAAGACCTGCGCGGTACAAATGTTTGAGTTGGCTTTTTCACGGCGAATGTGTTGCTCTCGGGTTTGTAGCGCCATGCGCAGCGCAGGCTTGCCTCGGCGATCTTTAGAAACCCCGATAATTCGTCCGGGCAGCGAGCGTTTATAGGCATCACGGGTGGCAAAAAATGCCGCATGCGGGCCACCGTAACCCATGGGTACGCCAAAGCGTTGAGCACAACCCAGCACCACGTCAGCCCCCATCGCGCCAGGTGATTTAAGCATCACCAAGGCCATTATATCTGCGGCCACTGCAACAATGCCCTTATCAGCGTGAACTTGCCCGATCAGCTCGCTTAAGTCACGCACTCGACCACTGGTGCCTGGATATTGCAGCAGCGCACCAAATATATTGTGTTCCACGACACTTTCGGCGGGACCAACTTCAATATCGAAACCGAAGAAGTCGGCACGCTCTTGAACTACGTCGATGGTTTGCGGATGCACATCATCGGCAATGAAGAACAAATTAGATTTTTTGTTTTTAGACACCCGCTTCGCTAACGCCATCGCTTCGGCAGCAGCAGTGGCTTCGTCGAGTAATGAAGCACTGGCTAACTCCATCCCAGTGAGGTCGAGGCTTAACTGCTGAAAATTGAGTAACGCTTCTAAACGGCCTTGCGCAATCTCGGGCTGATAAGGCGTATAAGCGGTATACCAACCAGGATTTTCAAATACATTACGCAAAATCACATGCGGCACATGGGTATTGTGATAGCCCATCCCGATGTAGCTACGATACAGCTTATTTTGCTTGGCTAAGTCACGCAGGGCACTTAAAGCCTGCTGTTCAGTTTGGCTCTCTCCAATGTTTAGACCTTGGCTAAGGCGAATCTGCGCCGGCACCGTCTGCTCGATCAGTTGTTCAACCGAATTTAGCCCTAGTTGCTGCAACATGGTGGCCACTTCGGCTTGGTCGGGGCCTATGTGGCGGCGAATGAAGTCTTGGTTTTGCTCTAATTCATTTAACGGCAAAGACGGGTTCATTGAAGTATTCCTGTATAACTGAAATAAAGTGCGTTTGCGTTTAGTGGTATTTAAATTCTTTTAGATAAAAAAAGCGCCCCGACTAGCGGAGCGCATCATTTACCTGATTTTATTCATCTTCTTCGATGGTCAAGGCGTAGTCTTCGGCCGACATTAATTCGTCAAGCTCGCTGGAGTCGCTGCATTTCACTTTAAACATCCAACCGTCGCCGTAAGCATCACTGTTCACCAATTCTGGCGAGTCTTCTAAATCTTCGTTAATTGCCACAACTTCACCACTGATTGGCGCGTAAATATCAGAAGCCGCTTTCACCGACTCGGCAACCGCACAATCGTCGCCCGCATCAATATCGTCACCCACGTCGGGCAAATCAACAAAGACCATATCACCCAAAAGTTCTTGAGCATGCTCACTAATACCAATAGTGTAAACACCCTCACCTTCATCACGAACCCACTCATGGGTGCTTGCGTAGCGTAAATCGGCTGGGATAGTAGCCATAATTCTTTTCCTCTAGGTTGCTAATTTAAGGGTTAATTCAAAGTAAAAATCAGTGCTCAGCGAAGCTAAACTTTGGCGCCATTACGTACAAATACAGGTTTTACTACTTTCACTTTAACCTGTTTTTTGCGCATTTCCACTAAGGCTTCATCAACCTCACAATTGGCGATCCGTGCTAACGCAATACTGACGCCTAAAGTCGGCGAAAATGTACCGCTAGTGATCACCCCAGGGAGCGCTTCGCCAAATTCGTTAACCACCGTCACTTGTTGCCCGGCGCGCATTACGCCTTTGCTTTCCATTAACAAACCAACCAGCTTATCGCTGCCTTCGATTCGTTGCGCTTCTAATGCTGCGCGACCAATAAAATCCCGGTCTTCTGGTTGCCAAGCAATGGTCCAAGCCATATTCGCGGCTAACGGCGAAATACTCTCGTCCATATCCTGGCCATATAGATTCATGCCCGCTTCTAGACGCAAGGTATCGCGCGCGCCCAAACCACAAGGTTTCACGCCTTGTGCTTGCAGCGCCTTCCAAAGAGAAACCGCTTTATCTTGTGGTACCACAATTTCGTAGCCTTGCTCACCGGTATAACCAGTGGTGGCAATAAATAAATCACCGGCTTGCACCCCAAAGAAAGGCTTCATACCTTCTACGGCAAGGTTTTGCTCGTTATCCAATACCGCCGCGGTGAGTTGCTTGGCTTGCGGGCCTTGCACTGCAATCATCGCCAGCTCTGGCCGCTCAATAATACTCACCTGATAGTCGGCCGCTTGTTGATTGATCCAAGCCAGATCTTTTTCACGAGTGGCTGAATTCACCACTAAACGGTAGTCGGTTTCACTGAAATAATAGGTAATGAGGTCGTCAATAACCCCCCCTTCATGGTTCAGCATTCCACCATATAAGGCCTTGCCTTTCACGGTGAGCTTAGCCACGTCATTGGCCAACAGTTTACGTAGAAAGGCTTGTGCTTGTTGACCCTGAATATCAACAATAGTCATGTGTGATACATCAAACATGCCTGCGGTTTGGCGCACCGCATGATGCTCTTCAATTTGCGAGCCGTAGTTGATAGGCATTTCCCAGCCATGAAAATCAACTAATTTTGCACCTGCATCGAGATGCGCTTGGTGAAGAACCGTTTGCTGTGTCATCTGCTATTCTCTTTATCATAAGGTAGAGAAGGAAAAACCCTTCTGCCAATGCAGAACGATTATAGCGACAACGATGCGACTGTAAAATGACAATCCCAAATAGAGCTAATAGATAACTTGAACAATTCACTTACATAAGCACAACAAGACGCTGACAACAAACCTGTCAAAACGCCAAAAAACAGTATTAATAGCTAGTATTTCTGGGTAAGCATCGAACTTAACGCCAATTTAAACTGAGAAAATCAATTTTCTCCACCATATTTATTTTTCACCCCACCCCGCCATTGATTAGATAAACTAATCCACTTTAAAAAATTGAATAAAAATATTTCAACAATTAACGTTCAAAAAACCAGCAGCGTAGCGCCTGATTGACAAGTAAAGCTTAAAATAAATGAGTTTGCTAAGACTAAGCCGTAAAACGGCAAGATGAAACCGAGCGCAAATGAGCTCAACATGGCGCTGCGCAGGAGACTGCGATTCAACCAAAGAAGCGAGCAGTTACACTAAAAGCCGATAGCAAACAGCCAGCTCGTTGAGTCGACTCTTTCAAGCTGAATTTTTTCACAACAGGTCGCGGTAAACTTTCCAAGGCTTCGCATCAAATGGTCCTACACAAACAAGACCGTATTTCACAAAACAAAAACCAGTTATTCGATGGATAGCTTATTAATCTCATGATAGAGAAAATCAATTAAAGCTCTGGCTGCCCGAGACAAACTGCTACGGTTTGGGTATACCAGCCAACCAGTGCTAACAATCGAATTGGTCTCGGGTAACAAATGAACTAAGAGCCCCTCCTCTACCTCAGGCTTTACCAGATGATTCGGTTGACACACCACGCCTTGGTGTTTAATACAAGCATGAGTCACCAAGGCGATATCATTCACAATCAGTCGCCCCTTCGCTTCAAAAAACTTTCCCTTAGATAAAGGAAATTGTTTTGCCAATTTACCATTTGGCATCCGCTGGATAATAAATTGGTGCTGCTTCAATTCTTCTTCACTGCGCGGATGACCGTACTTTGTTAAGTATTCAGGGCTGGCGTAATAACCCATGGAGATGGTTTGCAACGCACGCGCCATTAAACTCGAATCTTCCAAACGATCACCAATGCGCAGTGCAACATCGATATTATGCTCAATTAAATTTCGCTCATCGGCGCTAGTGATAATCTCCAGATGCACCTTAGGATGAAGCTCCATGAATTCAAAAATAATATTTTCAAATACACTGATACCGGGTAGCGGTAGTAACTGCAAACGCAAATGACCACTCAATTCATAGGACTCGTGCACCATGTCTTCAATCGTTGATTCAAGCTCAATAATGATCGGCTTGGTCCGCTGATAAAACTGCCGTCCATTCTCAGATAACGCAATCGAGCGCTGATGGCGATGAAATAGTTTCACCTTTAATTCAGTTTCAAGATTTTTTAGTCGACGGCTAAGATTAGATTTCGGTAAATCAAGCAACTCTGAGGCTTTGGTTAAATTTCCCGAATCCACAATAAAGTGAAATAACTTAATGTCTTCTGTTTTCATGGCGGTATTTTCTCTCGCGTCTAATAACAATTGCAGCTAGAAGCCCTGTAGCTCTAGATGAGCCTAACACTTAAGTTTCACATTTCAGAACACAAAGTTACAAATAGTCATGTTTTTTGTAAAAGATAAACTCTCTATACTCGGCTTTTATTATATAAAACAGATCTCAAGGAAAAATATGTTCAATCACACTCCTTATCAGATTGTCATGGCGGTATTTATATCCACTTTGATTTCCGGATGCGACTTTTCAGCCCAAGCAGAAACCAAAGCCATAGTGAAACCGCGCCCGGTTAAATTAATCGATATTGACCAATCGATCCCGCCAAAGCAACGCAGTTTTCCAGGCAAAGTCTATGCGAGCCAACAGGCTGAGTTGGCGTTTCGAATTAGCGGCGAGTTAACTCAGCTTAATTTAATTGAAGGGCAAAAGGTTCAGCAAGGCGAAGTGCTCTCGCAATTAGACAAACGTGATGCAAGTAACGCGCTGCTCAATGCTGAAGCAAATTTTGAACTGGCTCAAGCCGACTTTAAACGAAAGAAAGCTTTGTTAACCCGCAAACTGATTTCGCCCGCCGACGTTGACAGTGCGAGTGCCAGTTTAAAATCGGCCGACGCTAACTTACGTAGTAGCCGCGACCAGCTGGCCTATACCACGATATATGCGCCATTTTCTGGTGTAGTTGCCAAGGTACATACCGACAACTATCAAATGGTTCAGCCAAATCAAGCGATTGTGACACTGCAAAACACCGATACTTTCGAGCTAAAAATTCAGCTTCCAGAATCCATGTTACTCAGTTTACAAAACCATGCGGCGCTGGAGCAAATTCAAGCCTATGCGCAGTTCGACAACTTACTTGGTGGACAAGCCATTCCGGTCCACTATAAAGAACACAGTAGCCTTGCCTCGCAAGGGACTCAAACCTATGAAACGACCTTTACCCTTAAGGCGCCAGAGCAAATGCGTCTGATACCCGGCATGAGTACTTCGGTCGCGATTAACATGCCTGCGGCTTCTGCTGAAAGCAACCCAATTGCTATTTTACCGCTCACGGCGCTGGTTCGCGATAGCGATACAATTACTCAAGCCGCTGAAGGCCAACCATTAAGCGCTTCGGTTTGGGTTTACCAGCCCGATGCACAATCACTTAAACTGACTCCAGTGTTACTCGGGAAAATTCGCGCCGATGGCATTGAGATCTTATCTGGTCTCAATCAAGGTGACCGAGTGGTTGCCAGCGGAGTCAACGCGCTCACAGGTAAAGAGTTAATCAAACCACTGCATTGGGTTAGAGGAGTTTAACCATGAATGCAGCACTCTATAGTATTAACCATAAAGTGATCAGCTGGATGGTGGTCGTGTTGATGTTGGTCGGAGGGGTGATCTCGTTCACTGGTTTAGGTCAACTCGAGCAACCCGAATTTACCATCAAAACGGCATTAGTGATCACCAATTATCCCGGTGCCAGTGCCGAACAAGTGGAAGAAGAAGTCACGCTGCCACTAGAGGATGCACTACAGCAGATGTCTCAGATCAAACATGTGTCTTCAATTAACAGCGCAGGGCTGTCGCAAATTGAAGTCGAGATGAATGATCATTATGACAAGAATAGCTTACCGCAAGTCTGGGATGAATTACGCCGAAAAATTAGTGATACGCAAGGCAAGATGCCTCCCGGAGTCGGTTCGCCATTAATTATTGACGACTTTTCCGATGTGTATGGTTATTTGCTAAATATAACTGGTGAAGGATACAGCTATCGAGACCTCGATAACTACAGCAACCTGTTACGCCGCGAATTGGTTCTCTCTCCCGGGGTGAAAAAGGTATCGGTAGTCGGTGTCCCACAAGAGCAAGTTGTGGTCGAAATTAGCCAGCAAAAACTGAGTGCATTGGGCCTCGAACCCGACTATATCTACGGTTTATTGCAGACCCAAAATGTAGTGTCTAACGCCGGTGAAATGCTGATTGACAATAACCGAGTCCGGATCCACCCCACCGGTGAATTGGCCGATATCTCTGAAATGAAAAACATTTTGGTGAGCCCACCAAGCAGTGACAACCTGATCTATTTAGGCGACATCGCAAATATTTATCGCGCCACCACCGAGACTCCGAGTCAGCTTTATCATGATAATGGCGAGAAGGCTTTATCCATGGGGATCTCTTACTCCTCAGGAGTAAACGTGGTCGACATCTCAAAGTCAATGAACGCCAAACTAGAATCCCTTAAATCTGAAATGCCGATCGGAATGAAGATTAATGTGATTTATGATCAAGGTAAAATTGTCGATAAGGCCGTTAGCGGATTTATCGTTAACCTTGCGCAATCGGTTGGCATTGTGATCATCGTATTACTCGTCTTTATGGGCCTAAGATCGGGTATTTTGATGGGTGCGGTGCTGGTCATTACCATCCTTGGCACGTTCATTGTGATGAATGTAATGCACATTCAGTTACAAAATATTTCCTTAGGGGCTCTGATTATTGCCTTAGGGATGTTAGTTGATAATGCCATTGTGGTGACCGAAGGGGTCATTATAGGTATTAAAAAAGGCTTAAGCCGTACCGAAGCTGCCGCTGCGATTGTTAAGCAAACCCAATGGCCATTGCTCGGTGCTACCGTTATCGCAATTATGGCTTTTGCGCCAATCGGACTCTCCTCCGATGCCACTGGCGAATTCTGTGCCTCATTGTTCCAGGTATTGCTGATTTCTTTATCGATCAGTTGGGTGATGGCTATCACCATTACCCCCTTCTTTTGTTATCTGTTGTTTAAGGATGGCGATCAAGACAGCGCCGAGCAAGAACCTTATAGCGGCTTAATTTTTAACGTTTATCGTCGCATTCTTAATGCTGCTATGCACAATCGAATCATTAGCATACTTCTGGTTCTCGCAATGTTAGGAGCAGCCGTTGTAGGTATGAGTAAAGTGAAGAATGTCTTTTTTCCTGCCTCTACCACTCCCATTTTTATGGTAGATATCTGGATGCCTGAAGGCACCGATATTCTTGGCACCGAAAAATTTGTAAGCGGCATCGAGCAGGACCTAAGCAAAGACAAAGCCAAAACGAGCGACCAGCGAGGCATTGTGAATATCACCTCGGTGATCGGTCAAGGTGCACAGCGTTATGCCTTAACTTATCAACCAGAGAAAGGCTACGCCGCCTACGCGCAATTGATCGTCGAGATGCAAGATTTACAGAGTCTTTCGGCCTACTTGCCTTGGCTGCAACACAAATTAAGAGAAGACTACCCGGAAGCCAAATACCGGGTTAAATTAATCGAAAATGGTCCTTCTCCAGCAGCTAAAATAGAAGCTCGCTTCTATGGTGATGATCCCGTGGTACTGCGTCAATTAGCGGAGCAGGCGGTGATCATTTTTCAAAATGAGCCCTCAGCCGATAATATTCGAAATACTTGGCGCAACCAGCAGTTGTTAGTTCGCCCGCAAATGGATTTGGCTCGCTCACGTGAAATCGGAATTAGTAAACAAGACCTAGATGCGGCCTTGCTGCGTAACTTCGATAGTCAAAACATTGGAACCTATCGCGATGGCTCACACCTGCTGCCAATTGTGGCGCGCGCTCCTGCAGCCGAGCGAAAAAATGCCAATAGTTTAAACGAGCTACAAGTTTGGAGTTCTAAATACCAAAGTTTTGTGCCGATTACCCAGTTGGTCTCTAGCTTCGACAGCGAATGGGAAGATCCGATTATCATGCGTCGCGACCGAAAACGCTTGATCACGATATTAGCCGACCCCGCCATTGGTAGTGGTCAAACCGCTGATTCATTGTTACGAAAAGTACGCGATAAAGTGGAAGCTATCCCCTTGCCAGACGGCTATAAATTAGAATGGGGAGGCGAATTTGAAACCTCTTCTGAAGCCCAGCAAGGGATCGCAGGTTCCATCCCAATGGGTTACTTGGCGATGTTCTTACTTACGGTGCTGCTATTTAACTCGATTAAGCAACCCTTAATTATTTGGTTAACCGTACCGCTAGCAGTGATTGGTGTGGCCTTTGGTCTATTGGCTCTAGACGCTCCTCTCAGCTTCATGGCGATTTTGGGGATGCTCAGTTTAAGTGGGATGATCATCAAAAACAGTATTGTTTTAGTCGACCAAATTAATCTGGAACTCGAAGAAGGCCAAAGCCCCTATGAGGCTGTTTATCACTCGTCAGTAAGTCGGGTTAGGCCAGTGGGAATGGCAGCATTAACCACCATGCTAGGGATGATTCCCTTACTGTCAGATCCCTTCTTTCAATCGATGGCGGTCACCATTGTGTTTGGTTTAGGTTTTGCCACGGTATTAACACTGGTGGTACTCCCTGTGATTTATACCCTGATATATCGCATCAAAGTACCAAAAACCAGTTAATTCATTCGCAGTCATTTGGCCTCAGCCTTCTGAGGCCAAATCGAAGCAACAACCTCTAGCAGGGTGGCGGTATTACTCGAATAAGCCGCGACTTAAGGAACCATGAAATGAGTTTTAAAATAAAATCCTTACTCTTAGGTAGCTTGCTCGGCATAAGTGCCTTTCAAGTATCAGCCGATGATTTACTACAAATTTACCAACTTGCTCAAGAGAAAGATCCGGTGATTTTGCAGAGTAAAGCACAGCGTGACATTGCTTTTGAACAAATCAGCGAAAGCAAGGCCTCACTATTACCTCAAATTGGGTTTAGCGCGGGGGCGACTTATACCGATACCGACAATCAAGCTATCGATAGCATCAGCAATAGTTCAGCCTCGGTTTCTTTGAGCCAATCACTCTATTCACAGAGTAATTGGACCAATTTAAGTATTGCTGAAAAAAATGCTTCGCAGGCCGATGTCAGCTACCAAAGCGAACAACAAAACTTAATCATTCGAGTAAGTAAGGCTTACTTTGCGGTGTTACGTGCCATGGACAATCTCAACTTTGTGGCTGCCACCAAAACCGCGGTAGGGCGACAACTAGAGCAAACCAAGCAACGCTTTAAGGTTGGCTTAACCGCGATTACCGACGTGCATGAAGCACAAGCTGAGTACGACCGGACCCTTGCGGAAGAAATTCAAGCGAATAACGACTTATCCAATAGCTACGAGGCACTGCGCGAATTGACCGGCGTTCAGGCCCGTCAATTAAAGATACTCAATACCGAACGTTTTGAGCCTCGGGAATTGAGCCACAACGTCGATTATTGGCTCTCCACGGCGGGTGAGCATAACTTAACGCTGAATGCCCAACGCATCGCGCAACAGATCGCTAAACAGCAGATCAAACTCGCCCAAACCGGCCATCAACCTAGCTTAAATTTGACCGCGGGGATCGGCTATGAAAAGAATCAATATGGTAACGATAGCTACAACACCCTCAACGGGGGAGACACAAATAGCGGTAATATCGGTTTAGAATTTAGCTGGCCACTATATTCCGGAGGCAGTATTAACTCTCAAGTGAAGCAGGCTCAACTCAGTTATATTGAATCATCGGAAGCCCTAGAGCAGAGCTACCGCTCGGTACAAAGTTCGATCCATTCACTGGTCAATAATGTCACTTCTAGTATCGGTTCTGTAACAGCCTATCAGCAAACAGTTGTGTCTTCAAAAAGTGCCTTAGATGCCACCGAAGCGGGGTTTGAAGTGGGCTCTCGCACCATTGTTGATGTACAAGATGCAACCCGCAATCTGTATTCAGCAATGAATCAACTGGCCAACGCCCGTTACGATTACATCCTAAACATGTTGGAACTAAAACAAACCGCTGGCAACTTAAGCCAAGATGACTTAGCCCTGATTAATGCAGGGTTAATGAAAAGTCTGTAACTATCGATGCCAGTTTTTGCAGCGACTGCTGGCATCGATATAACAGAGCGCTTTCCTTGGTGAAAACTAGGAAAGATCCTCCTTGAAGTTGTGATGTAACTTCACCATCCAGTAGCCTTCCCTACTGGATTTTTTTTGCGTGAAACGCTGTTTCAGGGCGTGCCTCTCATTGGGTAACAATCATCAATAAGACCTCACTTTTGCACGACGAGGTAAATCACCTTCCAGACCTAAGGCGCGGCGCATCGCTTGTTGCTTTAAGGGCTCAGCCTTATCCAACAAATTCATCCCTAGTCCACGCACTAACTTAAGCGGCGCAAGGTTATTACCAAATAGTCGCTTAAAAAACTCCATCGAGGCAATCATTTGCGTGGCTTCGCTCTTCCGCCAGCGTTCAAAGTGACGTAAATTAGCATAATCCGATAGCGATTTGCCTGTCGCCTGCAAGGCCAATATATCCTCCGCCAAAGCGGCTGCATCCATCAAGCCTAAATTCACCCCCTGACCCGCTAAAGGATGAATGGTATGGGCCGCATCGCCAATTAAAGCGAAACCTTGGCCCGCAAAGTCTCGCGCATAACGCATTCGCAATGGAAAGGCCGCTATCTCGCCAACCCGTTCACACAACCCCAAACGAGCGTCGAAAGCGATGCTCAATTGTCGATTAAATTCGAGCTCTGGTAGGGCTTGTAGCTCGGCAGCTCGATCCGGCGATACCGACCAAACGATGGAACAATGATCAGCTTCTGCCAAAGGTAAAAAGGCTAAAGGCCCTTCCTGACTAAAGATTTGCCGCGCACAATTTTGATGGGGCATTTCGGTTTTAATCGTCGCAACAATCGCAGTGTGTTGATAATCCCAATAGGTGAGTGGAATATCGAGTTGTTGACGTAACCAGGAATTTGCACCATCGGCAGCCACCAGCAACTTACAACTTAAACTTTGGTCGTTGTCAAAACTAAGCCAAGACTCAGTTTCGCCTCGATGCAACTTTTCAACTGAAGATTCGATGATCGCAACATTACTTTGGCTACACACTTGCTGCCATAAAGCATAACGAATCACCTCATTTTCAACGATATGGCCGATTTGAGGCAGCATCACTTGTTTGGCTTGAAAACGGATCTTAGCAAAACTGTCACGTTCCCACACTTGCATATCGTGATAAGGTGCCAAGCGCTGAGCCACAATTTCATCCCAAGCACCGAGTGATTCAAGCAAGCGTTGTGAGGATAAACTGAGCGCACTGACTCGTAAACTATAGTTAGCTAAATCGGGGGACTGCGCAGGGGAAGGCTCCACAATGGCGATCCGGAGTGGACTGTCGGCCAAGGCTCGCGCCAAAGCCAAACCCACCATACCACCCCCAATAATCGCTATATCTACCGCTTGCATATTGCCCTTCCTAGAATCAAATTAAGTTGCTGTTTGGCCAGTGCGAATCCACCAGCGAAATGCCCATGCTGACTAGCCTAAAACAAACCTAGACTTTGCTTGGCTAATACTGCTTTAAGATCCGGTAATAAGCGCATTGCCATCAAACCCAGATTACGCGGGATCACCATGCTTTTATCATCACCAGCAAACAGACTCGCCAACGACGAAGTCATCAAAATGGTACGCTCTATATCGGCTTGTCGTGATTGTTGATAAGCATCTAATAACGCATGCCCACCTATGTCTTTGCCCTGCTGCCAGTGTTGTTCAATCAATGTCGCTAAGCAAGCGACATCACGTAGGCCCAGATTAAAGCCCTGCCCTGCAATTGGGTGCAAGCTATGCGCCGCATTGCCCAACAATAATAAACGATGGTTAAATAGACGAGGATAATAACGCAGTACTAAAGGGTAGGCATAACGCTTTCCTAGGCCGATAAAACGTCCGGCTCGATAGCCAAAAGCTCGCTGTAGCGCGGCTAAAAAATCGGCTTCGGCTAAATTTTGTAAGCGTTGCGCCTCTGCAGCACTAACACTCCACACCACCGACCAACGATGGCCATTCATCGGTAGCAAAGCCAAGGGACCGTCAATGGTGAAACGCTCAAAAGCTCGACCAGCAGGCGCTTGCTCGGCCTCAACGTTGGCAATCACAGCATACTTGGCAAAGTCATGTTGCTGTTGTTGTAAGCCTCCTTGCAAGGCCACCTGCGAATCAGCGCCATCGGCACCAATCAGTAAACGAGCAGTAAGGCTTTGCTGATCGTCCAGAGTAATCCGCACTTGTTGCTGCTGTTGCTCCAATTTCACCAGTTTACTCGGGCAAAATAGACGAACCGAACGCTCGGCTAATAAACGATGAAACTCACGTCCGGCATGCTCCAGTTCGATCACTTGGCCTAGGGCTGACAAGTGATATTCATCGGCGTCCAACTTGGTCCAGCCGCAATGGCCACGATCCGAGACGTGAATATGCTCAATGGCGCAGGCATAGGGCGCCAAAGCTGCCCATAAATCTTGCTCTCGTAACCATTGCTCAGAGCCAGCCGATAAGGCTATCGCACGACCATCAAAGCCAGGATGCTGCCCAAAATTCAGCGGCGCCGCTTCGATTAACGCTATTTTCAGCGGTTTATCTTGCTGAGACTGCGACAAGGCTAAAGCCAGACTAGCCCCAGCCATGCCCGCACCAACAATCACAATATCAAACGCTTGCAGAGGCTTATCCATCTATTGAATCGCTCCTAACTCGCGGCCATCAAGGCTTCAATCTCAGCCACCGTTTTCGGCGCAGCAGCCGTTAATACTTCGCAACCCGTGGCGGTAATGACCACATTATCTTCGATACGGATCCCCATGCCTCGATAGGCTTCAGGAACCTCTGCATCAAGCGGAATATAAAGGCCGGGCTCAATGGTGAAGACCATATTCTCAGCCAATGGACGACTACGCTTGCTATCGTGATAATCTCCCACATCGTGTACATCTAAGCCCAGCCAGTGGCCCACACCATGCATGTAATATTCTTTATAAGCTTCTTGTTCAATTAAATCGGTGACGTCACCCTGCATGATCCCAAGTTCTACCATGCCAGCAACCATGATCTGCAATACTTGCTGATTCGCTTCAAACAACGAAACCCCAGGCTTGAGCATCTCGATGGCAGCCAGCTCTGCGGCTAAAACAATATTGTATAACTTAGCTTGCTCACGACTAAACTGACCATTCACCGGAAAAGTTCGAGTAATGTCGCCCGCATAACCTTGATATTCGGCCCCGGCATCAATCAACACTAGGTCGCCAGCTTGCAGCTGACTTTCGTTCTCGGTGTAGTGCAAAATACAGGCATTCTCGCCGCTACCAACTATCGTGCCGTAAGCTGGTGAGCGTGCTCCGGCCATTAAAAACTGATGATGAATTTCAGCTTCCAATTGGTATTCCCACATCCCCGGTTGGCAGCTTCGCATCGCGCGGCAATGGCCTTCGGCCGATATCGTTCCCGCCTTGCGCATCAATACCAGTTCTTCTGACGACTTAAACAAGCGCATCTCATCCACTATGGGACGCCAATCTTCAATTTGCTTTGGCGCCTGCCAACCTTGGCGTAAACCAAGGCGTAAGCGCTCGATGGCCGCAAATATCTGCTGGTCGTAAGCGGGATAACGCCCCTGAGCCATATAAACCTTACTTAAACCATCCAGCTCAAGATGCAGGTACTCGGTGAGATCTTCAATGGCAAAGGCTTTATCTACAGCCAATGTCAGCAAGGCCTGCTCTTGACCCAAACGACGTCCCTGCCATACTTCTGCAAGCTTATCTTTGCGTCGATTAAATAACACGGTGCGGGTTCCGCCCGCTTGCTTAATCAACAGCAATAGAGCTTTGGGTTCGTTAAAACCAAGAAAATAGAAAAAATCACTATCTTGACGAAAGGGATATTCGGTATCACGACTGCGTACTTGCTCTTCTGCAGCAACAAAAATCGCGACACTATTATCGGACATGGCAGCAAATAACTGCTGACGACGTTGTATAAACACAGCAACTCCTTGGCTTGGGAAATGATTAATGCAAAGTTGGACTTTGTTGGTCAGAAGCACTCGCCGTTAAATGCGCAAAAATAGTAATCGCACCAATCCGCACATATTCCACAACCTGGAATAAGGCTTGCTCATTTTCTTCTTCATCATCTTCTAAATCCGATGACAACTGGCTGATTTCGGTAAAATCTTTAACCAACTCTTGAATATCTGCGGCTAACTTATTGAGTTCGCTTTGCACCACGCCAAAGCCGACTAAAAAGCTTTGTACCCATTGTGCCAAAGCTTCGGTTCGATCTTCCACCAAGGCTTCCTCATCGGGTAACAATAACTGGAAACCCAATAAGCTATCGCTCATGCCTGCGTAAGTGGCCTCCATCACCTGAGTAAGTTGTTTTTTCAGATCAACGGGTAAACCCTGACCATCGTTGATCAGCATATTCATTTGACTTAACCAGTCGCCATCGGTCGGTAAACCAGCGGCTAACATGCCGCTTAAGATGCCGTGCGCTTCTGCAGGGCTAATCAATATTTTTGAAGACAGTAGCAACTCAGCTAAGTCTTCGTAGTCTGGATAAACTATTCTAGTCACGTGGAATACCTATAAGTATTGGATCCGCTCATCCTAACATTGGACAAGCCTCGTCGTCATGTTATTGACTCACATCACAGGTAAAATCACTATTTTTGTAAGGTCCGTTTGAGTTGTTGACGACGGACTCTCACCCGCTCGATATATTGCTCACGAAATAATTTGATCAGCATCGTTTCTTGCTGACGAACGAAGCGAGCAGGCAGGTAGCTCGTTTTGCTAAATTGCAAACACAACTGCGGGTAAGGATCTCGCTGATTTTCAATCTTTCGGGAGATACGCGCCTGAAATGAGTGTTCATAGCCTTGGGGGCCATACAACAGGCTAAACTCGGCAAACTGTTGTTGAAGCTCCTTTGGCAAATAATCGACAATCTGACTAAAGTCTTGATGGAAAATAAGCCGACCAAGCAATACTTGCCTTGAGATTGGCAAGGGTTCAGCCGTAGTGCGCCACTGGGTACGAAAGCCGCCTTCCGATACATCTAACACTGGAAAAACATGCTTAGCCAGCTGCACCATTGGCATCAATTGACCAATATGAGCCAATTTTTCAGCCGAAACTACGCCATCAATAAAATTTCCGCGGGCCGCTTTAGCATTCACCATTTTGATGAATAACTGGATTAGCCGTACTGGATAAACAACCCGATAGGAACCACGACGTTCCTTTGCTGCAATGCCTGTTTGCGTCATTAAACCAAATTTCCTATGCCGAGTATGTTTAGCGATGCGGACACAAAAGCGCAAGCCGATCGATAATCAAGCCAATGGTCGCCAATAAAACCACGATGTTCAAGCCTAAGCCCACGCTTTATGCCGCAAACAATCTAGATTTGTTTAGCTTTAGAGCAAATTGCTGGTAAATACTCCAGCTTGCCCCTTACTGGGGCGACAACGGTTGCAAGTTAAGCCGCAGCGCTATATATTCAGCGAATAATAGAGTTTAGCTAAGGCAAATCATGGCTCAGGGCGTAGACATAATATTGTTAGGTAAGAGCTATCGGGTGGCTTGCCCGGAAGGTGAAGAAGATAAACTTCGCCAAGCCGCCGACGAATTATCTCAACGCTTACAAACGCTGAAAGAGAAGAGCCGTGTCAGCAGCACCGAGCACTTAGCGATTATGGTCGGCTTGCACCTCGCTTATGAGTTACATAACGAGCAAGCTAAAAATCAAAATTACGCCGATAACATGAATCAGCGAATTAAGGACTTACAATATACCATCGAGCGCGCTTTATTAGAACAAAGCCTGCCCGCTGGCGAGGTCGACGAAAGCAGTTAGCGCACTAACTGAAGTTTGACTAGAGTTAGATAAAAGAGTTTAGTTTTCCTGGGGTGTTTGCCAGTTGGTGATGTCCCTGAGCCGATAATTGTATCTTAAGGGTGATTTTTTTCTGCTTTTGAGCATGCTCAGCCCGACTGAGAAGCCTACGGTATGAAATTTATTTCCCGCCTTGAACCTCATGGTTCAAGGGCTAAAATCAACAGCGGCATCCCGGGTTCTTATTTCTAAAGCGTGACTTGATGTCACCTTCGCTTGTTTTCTTGTGGCTTGTAACACTCCCAAACCGAGCGAGCTTTGATTCATTCGTCACCACCTGCAACACTTTATCGTCATTAAACCCACTTTAGCGCAAGCCCTATCGATTCCCATTTCGACTGATTATGCTCACTGGCACCAACTTCTTGTACGCAGGATAAGCCGCATTGTTCAGTCCCTTCCTTAAAACCATACTCAAAAATGAGTTTACTGGCGGCCATTCACGATGATGCGACTCAGTAAAAAGCTGGCTCGACAACTCTGCACCTTAGCATTCTTCAGCGGGGCTCCTCATGCAGAAATGAACTGGCAACAGCATTGGCAGTTAGAAGCCGAGAGTGGTTATAGTCAAGCCTCAACCAGCCCCCTATTTGCTAGCCAGAATCAAACCTTTAACGATATGGCGCTGCGTTGGTTCCCTCAAACTAACCAGTGGCAGGCTCAGTTGGTTGCCCTCAAGCAAAACCAGCAAACACAATTACGAGTAGCCGAACTATTTTGGAGTGGCGAAGTTAAGGGAAAAGATTTGCTGATTGGCAAGCAAAGGCTCAACTTAGGTGTCGGTTACGGCTTTCGTCCCTTAGACATATTTTCGCCCTACCAACGTAATCCTATCGCCATTCAAGTTGAGCAAGGACTTGCCGTTGTAAGTCTTAGCCAATTTAGCGATGCTGACGAACTGTCCTTATTTTATACCGATGCCTATCTTAGCTATGATAGTGCAGCTTTCGCCCAGCGCGGGATCGGGATCCGCAATTATCGACTTACGGGTCATCAGGAATGGCAAGGTCTAGCGTATGTGGATAATCAGCGCGGATTAAACCTAGGTGGCAGCTGGATCACAACCTTAGGAGATGCTTGGGAACTGCACGCCGAATCTCGCTACCAACAGTATTACAGCCACATGATGAGCCGCCTTGATTTTCCCCCTTTGGATAGACAAGCGCCGATTATTGAGCAGCAATTTGCAAATGCTTGGCAAACCTTATTTGGTATGACTTGGGCAAACTTAGTGGGTGATAATCTGATTATTGAGTATTGGTTTGATAACCGAGCCCTCAGCCTTCGGCAATGGCGAGCCGTGACCCAGCTAAGCCGTGACTTGCAAGTATTAGGCTCGCAATTTGATCCGCTACGCCCTTCGCAAGCGGCGGTATTTCAAGGAAAGAATCTAGTTCAACATAATTTGCTACTGCACTGGCACCGCGATCTGACAGACTGGCAGCCCGCCCTCGACCTACTATTCTCGCCAAGCGACGGCGGACTAATCAGCACTGCAAAAATCAACTATGAATTCAGTCAAGGTTGGACGCTAGGGGCTCAGCTGCGCTATCTTGGAGGCAAGAATGATGCGGTGTATCAACTATTGCCTGAGCGTTACATCGGCTTGATAAAATTAGAGGCACGCTTTTGAAGACTCAACCCTTTTATTCATTATTACGTTCGCTGTTGATTTGTGCGCTATTTTCACTACCGATCGCCTATATGACTCATGCAATTTGGGGTGGCCATTACTCGATGCATTATCGGATTGCAATGAGCTATAGTGTCGTTGGCACCTTCAGCAGTATGTTTGTGAGAGCTCGATTTCCAAAACTCTCTCATCTTTGGAGCTTCACCCTCAGTGCCACTCTCACCCTAAGCATCGGAAGCCTGCAAGTCTGGTATTGGATTAATCCTTATTACAGCAACATTGATTGGCCACTGATGCTAAAAATAATATTGATCTCTTTGGTCTTTATCAGTGTCGTGTACTACTATTTTTTTAGCCGAGAACAGAACTTAGCCATGCTCTCGGCGCTTCAGCAAGCCGAACTCGATAAAATTCGGGCTGAGCAAGCGCTCACCTTAAGCCAACTAAAACTCTTGCAAAGCCAAATTGAACCCCACTTTTTATTTAATACTTTAGCCAACTTAAAGGCGCTGATTGCACTCGATCCAGAGCAGGCTCAGCGACTCCTCGATACCTTGACCGAATTACTGAGGATCACCTTGAAGAAAAGCCGCCAAGCAAGCATTAGCGTCGCCGACGAACTGACTGGCATCCGAGCTTATTTAAGCATTCAACAGATCCGTTTAGGCGAGCGCTTAAGCTTTGCCATTGAACTCACCGATGGTGACTTAAGCCAAGCTCAGCTACCGCCAATGCTATTGCAACCCCTAGTTGAAAATGCGGTATTTCATGGCATCGAGCCTAAACCCGAAGGTGGTGAGGTACGAGTGAAAATAGCCATGTTGCAGCAACGCTGGCAGATTCAAGTTTGTGACAACGGGCTTGGTATCGATAACAAGCAACGACAAGGCAACGGACTTGCCTTGAATAACATTCGACAACGATTGGTCAGTCTTTACCCCGAAAATCAAGCACGCTTGAGTTTAAGCGCTCAAACAGGCGGAGGCACTGTGGCCACTTTGGAATTTCCATGCGAGGCATAGTTGTTGCTAACAAGCCGCGACGGCGCTGCCACCTGAATAACGACAAGGTGCTCGCCGAGTGCTGGCCAGAGCTAAGTTATATGCGAGAGTACCCGACTCAGTCACATTGGTTCACAGCCCTAGCCGCTGATGGCATTGGCTCCCACTTGTGCTTAACCCTAGAACTGGAGTTTCTATGCGAGCCATAATTGTTGATGACGAACCGCTACTGCGTTTCCACTTGGATAAGATGCTTGCCGAGTGCTGGCCAGAACTTGAAATTGTTGATAAAGCAGGGGATGGTCCCAGTGCATTGGCGGCGGTCGAGCAATTAGGTGCCGACATCGTATTCTTAGATATTCGGATGCCAGGAATGAACGGAATAGAAGTCGCACAGCAGCTAAATCAACAAGCGGATCCTCCGCAGATTGTATTTACCACCGCCTTCGACCAATATGCGATTCAAGCCTTCGAGCAACAAGCCATTGATTACTTACTGAAACCAATCGATGAGCAACGACTGTTACGCACCTGCCAACGCTTGAAAGCACAAACCCGCAGCAAAAACACGTTTGACTTACCAGCTCTGGTCAGCGCTCTCGAACAAAAGCCGCAGTATCTACAGTGGATCAGAGTCAATAAAGGAGAAACTTTGGAATTGGTGGCTGTTGACAATATCTTGGCTTTTATTGCCGAAGATAAGTACACCACGGTGCGCTGCCAACACGCAGAATATGTTATCCGCACCCCACTCAAAGAACTGATCAAACAACTTGAACCAGAACAGTTCTGGCAAATTCATCGCGCAAGCTTAGTGCGAGTGAGTGCCATTAAGCAGGTGAGCAGAAACTTACTTGGTAAGCTGAGCGTATGCCTGAGCGATGGTCATGAGTATCCGGTTAGCCGTAGTGCGCATCATCTGTTTAAGGCCATGTAGCGATGCTCACATCGGGTTTGTTATCGCACTTTAGCTTTCCCAAAGTGACGATGCCCTGCTAAGCATCCAGCCTTAGATGACCTCTTTTCACCAAAATAACCGTGTCTTGTTCGGCAAAAGGATGGTGTTGACTCAAGTGCGGGCTACGTAGCCAAGTATGTTGTGGGTAACGACCGTGTTCATCTTTCAACTCCCCGCTAACCACCAGCAATTCTTCGCCGCCAAAGTGATGGTGAGTCTTAATCACCTTACCTGCAGGGCATTTTACTAGCGCGACTTGCTGTTGTTCGAACTGATGTAAAGGCAGCACAGCAAAGCCACCGAAACCAGACAGCCAAGGCTCGAGATTACTATTGATCCGCACTTCACTAGTATCGGCCAGAGCAAATTGATTCAGCTTCACAAACAGAGTACAGCCCAACTGACTAAAAGGACGATGCTTGCTCCCCGGAGGATTTCGCAAATAAGTACCTGCCGGGTAGTCTCCCTGTTCATCAGAAAAAACCCCTTCCAGTACCAAAATTTCTTCACCTAAAGGATGCAGATGTTCGGCAAAATGAGACTTGGCTTGGTATTGAACAATACTGGTGACATGACCCGATTCTTTGGCCGCACGCTCCAAAGGTTTACGCAATACGCCTATCGATGGGCTAGTTTGCCAGGCCATTTGCTGGGTATTAATCGCCACCGCTTGGTTAAAGTCCATATTCAACATACTCGATCCTGTAAGTTGCTCATAAAACTTGCCCATTAGACTCAGCCTATTTCAACAAAAATGCAAGTATTAAACGATGCTAATTAGCAGCTAAACTAACTCGGGCCACCCGCCGAAACCTCCTACGCCCTTGGCGAAACCAAGATATAACCGCTCATCGCCTTGAACTGCAATTCATCGCAAAGCACTGTCCCCGAGTCGTCTCTCACTTAGGCTTAAACGGTCACTTTCCAATCCCAAGGATGAATCATGAAAAAACTAACGCTCGCAAGCCTATTACTCATCGTGAGTTACTCGGCCATGGCAGATTTAGAGCCACAATTACTAACTCGTTATTTTCAAGCCGCCCAAGGCGATTATTCTGAGTTGGAGCAACTCTATCAGGAAATGCAAACTGCTCAGCAAGGGCAACCCGGCGATGCATGGGCGCTGTTTTATTTGGGCGCAACGGAAACGCTAAAGGGTGATGATGCCTGGCTACCGTGGCGCAAACTTAATTTCACCGCAGATGGTTTGGCTCGAATGGACAAAGCCCTCAATATGATAGGCCCCAACCACTGGCAACAACAATATCGCAGCCTGCCACAAGCGCTGTATATGCAGGCAATGGCAGCCATTACCTATAGCAGCGTACCGCAATTTTTTAACTACCAAGAACGCGGCTTCGAGTTATTTCGCCAAGTCCTCGCGGATCCTCAATTACTGAACGCTCCCGGACAGGCCAGCACCTGGATCTACAGTTTTGCCATTGAAACGGCCCTCAAGCAAGACCAACAGCCACAGGCCCAAGCGTGGTTGAAGCAGCTGCGAGCCAGTGGCATCGATGACTCGTATAGCCAACAAGCCGAACAATTATATGCTCAATATAGCAAACGCTAAGGAGCTATCATGTTGCAACTCAACAATATCGCCAAGTCTTATCAAACTGGACAAGTAAAGTGCCAAGCTTTATCGGGCGTCAACCTCCAGATCAAACACGGTGAAATGGTTGCCCTCTGCGGCCCATCGGGCTCTGGTAAGAGTACCTTATTGAACATCTGTGGCTTACTCGACTTGGCATATCAAGGTGAACTATATTTTGACGGCGAGCATCTTCACAACAATGCTCACCATTGTATGTTACTGCGCCGACAGCAGCTCGGCTTTATCTTTCAACGTTTTAATTTGGTGCCCGTGATGAGCGCCTATGAGAACGTGGAATACCCCTTATTACTCAACAAAATGAGTGCAGCCACTCGCCGCAAAAAGGTGTTACAGATCCTTGACGCCGTCGGTATGTCGTCTTTTACCCAGGCGAAACCCGAATGTTTATCGGGCGGTCAACAGCAACGCGTCGCCATCGCCCGAGCGCTGGTTCATCAACCTCGCTTGGTGATTGCCGATGAGCCAACCGCTAGTCTTGATAGCGTGAGTGCTCATCAGGTGATTGAATTGATGAAAAGCATCGGTAAAGCGCAACAAACCACCTTTGTAATCGCAACTCATGATAGCCGTATGAGTCTGCATTGTGAGCGACAAATACGACTTCACGATGGGCAAATACAAAGTAGGGGAAATCGCCAATGCGTCGCTTAAAACATGCGCTACTCAATGTACAACGTAATCGCCGTCGCAGCCTCATGTCACTGCTCATAATTGCGATTGCGGTGTTTGCACTGCTCAGTGCCGGCGGTTTCGGTTTATTTACTTACCAATCTTTGGCCGAAGCCGCCGCTCGCGAAACTGGCCATCTTACTTTGTCTAATCGCCAATACCTAAGTCAACAAGAAGACTATTCTCTACAGTTTGGTTTAAACAATTGGCAAGCACAACGCGATAGCTTACTCAGTTTCGCCGCAATTAAGGCTGTACAACCGCGCATCGAATTTAGCGGTTTGATTAGCCACGGCGAGAAGTCTGCCATTTTTGTTGGTCAAGGAGTACTAGCCAGCGAGTTTAGCCAAAAGGGGCCATTTCTGACGCTAAAATCTGGCAAACTGCTCTCCGAAGCTGAAGATCCAACGCAGCCACAAATCTTACTTGGAGACACACTGGCAACTTACATGCGAGTTCAAGTCGGCGATTGGCTGACTTTACTCGCCACCACGAGCGAAGGTGCTTTGAATGCTTACGATTTTAAGGTGCAGGGCTTGGTGTCCACCGGCGTACCTGACTTGGATAAACGCTTGGTTTACACCTCTCTAAGCTTAAGCCAAGCCTTATTGGGCAGTGATAAAGTGAGCTTGATGTCGGTATTTGCCTTCGCTGATCAAGATATTCCAACTTTACAACGACAAGTGGAACAGCAATTTCCTAGCCTGTTGGTCAGGCCTTGGTGGCAGCAAGCTTTTTTTTATGATGCGGTACGCAACTTATATAACCGCATTTTCAGCGTATTGGGCCTAATAATGGGATTAGTGGTATTTGTTTCGTTATTTAATACGCTTAGCATGTCGGTCACCGAACGGACTCGCGAAATTGGCACCCTCGCCGCTTTAGGAACCGCCCCCTCCGAACAACTAAACGGTTTTGTCTTAGAAGCGGTGATATTGGCATTGTTTGGTGCAGCCCTCGGGATCTTGCTGAGCGCAGGGCTATCCCTAACGCTACTATTTGCCGATATTCAAATGCCCGCCCCCCCAGGACGTAGTGTTGGTTACCCCTTATTGATTCACTTTTCTTGGCCGCTCGCCGGCATCGTTGCCTTGAGCGTCGTATTGATCTGCAGCCTAGCTTCAGCCATTGCAGCCCGAAAAGGTCTAAAAAAACCGATTACAGAGGCTCTAACTTATGTTTAATTTATTGAAATATTGGTTATTTTTATGTTTGTTGCCATTTAATGCCGCCCATGCCGACAGCGAAATCCAGCAGCGTTTATTGCAAGCCGACTCTTATCGACTGCAAAGTCGTTCGGCCAAAGTAGTGACCATCGTGAGTCAATATAAGCACCAACAACGAACCAAGCAGCATCGCTATCATGTATATATTCGCCCAGAACAAAAGTCACTGGTGGTATTTAAAGCGTCAGCCGAACGCGGCCAAAAATTACTAATGTTGGGTGATAAATACTGGTTATTAATGCCCAATAGTCGACGGCCGATTCGCATAACACCAATGCAAAAACTACTAGGCGAAGCCTCGGTTGGTGATATCTCGACGCTCACTTGGAGTGAATCTTATCGAGGCAAAATTGGCGACTCTGCCGAGCTCAATGGCAAACCCGCTATCAAACTACAATTGCAGGCTAAAACCAGTGGAGCCACTTATCAAAAAATAGAGCTGTGGGTGGAGCAAGCCAATAACTTTCCACTTCAGGCCGATCTTTACTTAAGATCCGGGAAACTAGCCAAACAAGCCTATTTTAGTGCGGGTCAGCGCGATGGCAGAATCGTGGTACAAAGCATGACTCTGATAGATAGCATTCAAAGCTATAAAAGTACCCAGATTGACTATCAATCCGTCACCGACTATCGCTTAGCCGACAAATACTACAATCCAGCTTATCTCAGTAAACAATCATTAGATCAATTGTAAATTCACATTTTAGATTGTTTTCACCCCACCGAGTCACCCGTTTATTCGAGTCTCTCGGTATTACTCTCCCGCCCCTCGCCCGTGAGGTATTTACAGTTAAATACCTCACGAATTAACAAGTTTAAGGACATTCTTCACCCAGAAACCTACCCAGCCCTTGTTCCCTGCGTTTCAGCTGGTAAAATCCCTCCCAGAATTTTTAAGTATCCGAGAAAGAGCAACCCATGGGCAGAAGTTTTGAAGTACGTAAGGCCTCGATGGCCAAAACCGCAGGTGCTAAGACCAAGGTTTATTCTAAATACAGTAAAGAAATCTATGTTATCGCTAAAAACGGCGGTGCCGATATCGACGCAAATCTGCAATTACGCAGTGTAATTGACCGCGCCAAGAAAGATCAGGTACCTAGCCATGTTATCGATAAAGCCATAGAGAAAGCGAAAGGTGGAGCAGGTGAAGATTACGTACCAGCCCGCTACGAAGGTTATGGCCCTGGCGGTTGTATGGTGATTGTTGACTGTTTAACCGATAACAACAGCCGTACCTTTACCGACGTTCGTCAAGCTTTTGTTAAAACCAAATCAAAAATTGGCAACCAAGGCAGCGTGGCTCACATGTTCGATCACCAAGCAATCTTTGCTTTTCAAGGTGACGACGAAGATGCCATTTTAGAAATCCTATTAATGGATGACGTAGAAGTCACTGACGTAGAGTGCGAAGACGGCATGATTACCGTGTTTGCTCCTCATACTGAGTACTTCAAAGTTAAAACTTCACTGATAACAGCGCTACCAGAACTAGAGTTTGAGATGGAAGAAATTAGCTTCATTCCGCAAAACTACACCAAAATTAGCGGTGATGATGTGGCGATGTTTGAAAAATTTCAAGCTATGTTGGACGACTGTGATGACGTACAAAACGTTTATCACAACGTGGAACTTGACTAATACCAATTGAAATCAGTTGATGATCAAAAGTTACCCGCTTAAGATCGACAAAACAAGGCTGAAATTGAAGTCACCATTACCGGACGCCCAATTTCAAAAACCATGCTTCTCGATTTTAACCCGCTCCTATGATCAGCATCTTGTTTCGCTCGGTATAAACTCAAGTGGACCAACCAAGCCTGATACACTCAGGCTTGGGGGACTTTAAAACTTGCTTCCCTCTGCATCTCATTGCACACTGAAACAATCTAATAGCAACTTAAGCCTTTGGTATGAGCAAACTTGATGCGGCGCAAGATCAGCAGTGGCGACAACAATTACGCCATCAGATCCGCCAACAGCGCGGCAGCTTAAGCCCCACCCAGCAGCAACAGGCCAGCCAAGCGATCCTCGAATACTTACAAGCGGATCCCACCCTAGTAAAACCACAACGAATCGCCTTATATTTAGCCTTTGATGGGGAACTGGATCTTTCATTAATTATCGACTGGTTGTGGCAGCAAAACAAACAAGTCTTTGTCCCTTTAGTCGACCCAAATACCAATGGAAACATGTGTTTTCATCACTATCATGCCAACACACTGATGCAACAAAACCGCTTTGGGATCGCCGAACCCATTTTTGACCCAGCGGCGGTCATTCCCGGCCAGCAATTAGAACTGATCTTAACCCCTTTGGTTGCTTTCGATGCCGAGGGAAATCGACTGGGTATGGGCGGTGGCTATTACGATCGTTTATTGGCGAATATAGAAACCGATCCCCCGCTGGTGGTTGGCTTGGCTCACGACTGCCAGCAAGTCGATGCAGTTCCTGTTCAGGTATGGGATCAGCCCTTAAAACGGATCCTCACCCCCAGCAAAGACTGGCGCTGGTAAGCGCCTAATTTAGCTCACCCGACGCGCAGCCTAAAAACAACAATCGACATTGGCGTTCACCTTTGTGCTTGGTTATACTGCGCGCCAAATAGCCAACTTATTGGCAAATTCTCACAACTATCGCTTCGGAGCATCGCAATGACACAAAATGAAATGAAAAAGGCCGCAGGCTGGGCCGCCTTAGATTACGTACAAAAAGACACGATTGTTGGTGTTGGCACGGGTTCTACGGTTAATCATTTTATTGATGCTCTCGCCACCATGAAGAATCAAATCATCGGTGCCGTATCCAGCTCTGAGGCATCAACCGAAAAACTATTGGCTTATGGCATTGAAGTATTCGACTTGAATAGCGTCGACCAATTGTCTATTTATGTCGATGGAGCCGACGAAATTAACGGCCAAAATCATATGATTAAAGGCGGTGGTGCGGCATTAACCCGAGAAAAAATTGTTGCAGCGGTCGCCGAAAAATTCATTTGTATCGTCGACAATACCAAACAAGTGGATGTTTTAGGTGAGTTTCCACTACCAGTAGAAGTGATCCCTATGGCTCGCAGCTATGTGGCGCGTGAATTGGTAAAACTGGGAGGCGATCCCGTATACCGAGAGGGAGTTGTCACCGATAACGGCAATGTTATCTTGGATGTACATAGTATGAAGATCATCAACCCGCTTGAAATGGAACGTGATATCAATGCTATTGCTGGTGTCGTGACCAATGGCTTGTTTGCCGCTCGCGGCGCAGATCATGTGGTGATTGGTACTCCAGAAGGCGCTCTAAAACGCTAAATAAGCAAGCGAACAAAAAAATGGGTGCTTTCTGCACTCCTTTTTTTGTGACATATTCCAACCAGTCTCAATTCGTCTCTAATTACTGCCAGCCAAGTACAAATATACCAAATATAAAACTATCAATCATGGCAAACTCAGTGTTTTAGCCGAAATATGAATAAATTTTGATGTAATAAAATTACATTCCCTAAGTGGTGCTTTTTTGCTAAATTTACTCGCTCAAGCGGTAACATGGGTTTTAGGAAGCAAACATGGCAAAGTATTCGTTAGGCAAGGAAAAAATTAAGGTTTTGTTATTAGAGGGTCTGCACCCGAGTTCATTACAGTCCTTTCAATTAGCTGGTTATGAGAATGTAGAAATGATCAAAACTTCGCTAGCAGAAGACGAACTGATAGAGAAAATCAAAGATGTTCATTTCATCGGTATTCGTTCTCGCACCAACCTCAACGAACGAGTGCTTGCCGCCGCGAATAAGTTAGTGGCTATTGGTTGTTTCTGTATTGGTACGAATCAGGTTGACTTAGCCGCCGCGCAAAAAAAGGGCGTTCCCGTATTTAATGCTCCCTTCTCTAATACCCGTAGCGTTGCCGAGTTGGTATTAGGTGAAATCATCTTATTGTTTCGCGGTATTCCAGAGAAAAACGCCAAAGCACACCGCGGCGAGTGGATCAAATCTGCGGATAATTCTTTTGAAGCTCGCGGTAAAAAATTGGGCATCATCGGTTATGGTCATATTGGCACCCAACTCGGGATCTTAGCTGAAACCCTAGGCATGCAAGTCTACTATTACGACATCGAAAGTAAGCTATCTTTGGGTAATGCAAGCCAAGTAAATGACTTAAACCAACTCTTGGCGATGAGTGATGTGGTTAGTTTACACGTGCCTGAAACCCCCCAAACCAAATACATGTTTGGAGAAGCTCAATTTGCAGCAATGAAGCAAAATTCAATTTTAATCAATGCTTCACGCGGTACTGTAGTCGATATCGAAGCGCTGGTTGCTGCTTTAGAAAGTAAAAAATTAGCCGGGGCAGCTGTCGATGTATTCCCAACCGAGCCAAAATCAAACAAAGAAGAATTTGTCTCTGCGCTACGTGACTTCGACAACGTCCTATTAAGCCCCCATGTTGGTGGTTCAACTCAGGAAGCCCAAGAGAATATCGGCATCGAAGTGGCTGCGAAACTAGCCAAGTACTCAGACAATGGTTCAACGCTGTCAGCGGTTAACTTCCCAGAAGTGGCTCTGCCTGAGCATACGGGCACCAGCCGCCTGTTACACATTCACCATAACCAACCGGGCGTATTAACCAAAATCAACTTAGCTTTTGCTGAAGATGCGATCAACATTGCTGCTCAATATCTACAAACCAATGCTAACATTGGTTACGTCGTAATTGATGTAGAAACAGCACAAGCAGATCAAGCGATAGCGAAACTAAAAGAAATTGAAGGTACAATACGCGCGCGTATTTTGCATTAATTTGATTCGCTAAGTCGCAAAAAAGCCAGTCTAAATGCTGGCTTTTTTTGTGCCTATAGAAAACCAGTCTAGGCAAATTACTTGTACAAGACTCAAATTGCTATATTCTTAGTGTACTCTGTTTCGTCACTTATCCTAGATAGCTGGCTTAGCCTTCTTAATCCCTTTGGATAATTATGACATCAGCACTGCGGCTTCGTTACCAAACTATCGAGTTTGGTAGTACCGACATTCACCTTTGCACCTTGCGTGACAATCAGCAATTTAGCGACCCAGATGGTATCGCATTAAAATTAGGGATTTCGTCAGCCACTTGGCCATTATTTGGTATTGTTTGGCCTTCAAGCATGGTACTGGCCCATCATATTTCAGACTATCAAACAGGCAACAAACGCATTCTTGAGATAGGCTGTGGTATTGGGCTTTCTAGTTTATTGCTTAATCAACAAAATGCCGATATTACCGCGACCGATTACCACCCCGAAGCAGAGTTTTTCTTGCAGCGCAACACCTTACTTAATGGAGATAAATCCATTGACTATCAACGAGTTGATTGGGCAGACAAGCGAGATCATTTAGGTCGGTTTGATTTAATCATCGGCAGTGATCTGCTTTATGAAGATGAGCATATTAAACTACTGGCAAATTTCATTGAAAACCATGCCAACCGTAAATGCGAAGTGATTTTAGTTGACCCCGGTCGAGGTCGAAAAAGTAAGCTGAGTCAATGTATGACCCAATATGGATACCTTAATACTCATGAAAAACCGCTACATACTGACTATTTAAATACGCCTTTTAAAGGGCATATCTTGAAATTTTGGCGTGATAGTTAAATCAAGCTGGCAAAATGATAGTCCAGTGCACATGTTGATGTGATTCAGCTTCGCGCGAAATTAGCCCTTAGGGCGACTCAATAAACCTTTGCAAATAAGCCGGAACTTGGTGTTTACCATAGTATTTTTCAACCACCTTTAAATATTGGCCATTCTCTTTAATCATCTGAAAACCAAGCCAAAAAATGTCTTGTAAATGTTTATACTTATGAGAAAAAATGATATCTCCTTCGTCAATAAATAAGGGATCCTCAGCCTGCGCAAATTTACTGACATCCTCGGGGAAATGCTGCTTAATGACAGCCCATCCTCCTAGCTCGGTGGCAACAAACATATCATCGCGTTCCGCATACACTTTTTCCACATTTTGATGCAAAGTTCGAACTAATTCTGGTTCAATATTGGCTTTAGCAAACTCTGGGAGTAAAGCACCACCACGAATATAACCGATTTTATAGCCTTGCAAATCACGAAGCTCTTGGTAGTCCAGCCCTTGAGGGAAATGGCTCTTTAAATAAAATAATCGGATATTAACGGAGTAAATAGGTATATATGATATTTGCAACTTCGCATCATCATAGTAGAACCAATTATGAGTCCCCAGGGCTCCGGCGACCGCGTTAGTTGCAACGGCCCGAACCACTCGGGGCAGAGAGTAAACCCGATAATTAACCTTGATTCCCACTGCTGCGAAGGCTGCGCTAGCAAGTTCAGAAAGAATCGCTTCTCGACCTCCCATTAACGGTGGATAGTCTATTGTCGCCAACTCAACGGTATCGATATCTAGTTGAGGGTCCGCTTGAACTCGGCCAGAGGTCACGATGAGAAATGTAATGAGCATTAAGCAAACGCTCCTGAGTCGTCTTGCAAAACAAACCTTCATCGCTCATCACCGCCTTGCTATTAGCTAATAGGGCTGAAATCCATAAGTTTTGTAAGTATAACCAAAGAAAGCAAAACACCTAATTTTTACATCGCAGATGCTCACGACCACGACCCACACCTTCGCCGAGTATCTTAAATTAGTAAATGTTAAATATGTTTAGGATCGCCGATTAACTTACACTCTAAATAACAAGCAAACAAAAGCTGAGGAAGAGTTTAAAAGTCATATCAAGTGGGAATGCCAGCCTCATTCAGCTGTTTAGTTAGATCATTTCCGGAGGGGTTGCGCTAGAGCGAACCAATAACTGAGTTGGCACGACCGTATCTTGGTTAACTTTACCACCTGTCAATATTTTTAGTAGGGTATGCATCGCTATTTTACCAATATCTTCTTGCGGTTGGCGAATGGTCGTGAGTTCTGGATTAGTGTATTCGGCAAACAGGAGGTCATCAAAACCTACGATAGATAATTGCTGTGGTACTTTAATACCAAGCTGAGTCGCAGCCTTCATCGCCCCTAACGCCATCATGTCATTAAAACAAAATAAAGCAGTCATCGAGTAATGCTGCTGTAAACGCATAAACGCACTATAGCCAGACTGAAAACTAAAATCCCCCTCCTCAAAAGCCGCTTCATTGAGCGTATATCCAGCTTGAAGTAGAGCATCTTGATAACCCGCTTTACGGTCAATACAGATAGGATTTTCCATGGGACCGGTAATACAAGCTATTTGGTGATGCCCTATATCCAGCAAGTAATCCACCGCCCGTTTAGCCGAACCTCGATTATCGATGCGGACCGTTGGTATAGGAAAATCGGGAAAATATTCACAAGCCATAACCATTGGAATGCTCGTCCCTTGTCGGATCTCCATCGGTAGCTCGGCAGTTAAAGAGATAATGCCGTCAGCCTGCTTGCTGCGGACTAAGTCCATATATTCTTTGGCTTGTTCTACAGTGTGGATTGAGTCACCGAGTAATACTTTATAAGCATTTTGTAAGGCAATCTGCTGTATACCACGCACAATATTTGCAAAAAACATATTGGCGATATCCGGCACAATAATGACCACCGTTTTCGATTCACTTCGCCTCAGGTTACGAGCGATAACATTAGGAGCGTAGCCCGACTGGGCAATCGCCAGCTCAACCTTAAGCCGAGTTTTATCCGATACTTTTGCTGGATCCGTCATAGCACGAGAGACCGTAGCAGTTGATACTCCAGCAAGCTTGGCAACATCTTTTATGGTTGGCATGAACAGTCCTAGTTGCTAATAACACCAGCACAAAGCTTCGGTCGACGCTCCGTAAGTCCATCTAAATGTAACGGATTACATCGGTTTTTGCAAAAGCGCTTTACGCTATTTGCTTTACGGATAACGTTTCTTAACCGGTGACCATTAAAGCTCAACATTGATCACATTTACGCAACAACCGCTAGATAAAAGCCAACATCTTGTATAGATTTTATCCACCAATGAAAAAAACACATGACGAAGCGAAATAAACCACCGGAGTAAATGAACAACATGATAACTCTTAAAATGCAAAAATGTAATCGATTACATTTGTCATTACTGATTCAACGGATCGATAAGGAATACCGATGAAAAACCTACAAGGACCCGCGCTATTTCTGGCTCAATTTGCCAGTGATGAGCCCCCCTTTAATACCCTCGATAATATTGCCCGTTGGGCTGCAAGCTTAGGTTACAAAGGGGTACAAATACCGAGCTGGGATAAACGTTTATTTGATCTGGAGCGCGCTGCCAACGATTTAGCATATTGCCAACAAATTTTAGCGCTGCTTGACGGTCACGGTCTCACCCTGACCGAATTATCGACTCATTTACAAGGCCAACTGGTGGCAGTACACCCCGCTTACGATGAAATGTTTGACGGCTTTGCCCCCGAGCAGTTTTACGGCAAACCGAAAGAGCGTCAACAATGGGCTGTCGAGCAATTGTTACTGGCAGCAAAGGCATCACAAAACCTTGGGCTTCACGCCCACGTCACTTTTTCCGGAGCCTTGTTATGGCCTTATATGTACCCGTGGCCACAGCGTCCAAAAGGGCTAATTGAAACGGGTTTTGCCGAACTCGCTAAACGCTGGCTGCCCATTTTGGATGCCTTCGACCAAGCTGATGTCGATCTATGTTATGAAATACATCCCGGAGAAGACTTACACGATGGCGTGAGCTTTGATCGATTCTTAGCTGCAGTTAAATACCATCCACGCTGCAACATCCTATTTGATCCGAGTCATTTTGTTTTACAACAACTCAATTATTTAGACTTTATTGACCACTACCACCCACGTATAAAAATGTTCCATGTCAAAGACGCTGAATTTAATCCAAGCGGCCAACAAGGTATGTATGGAGGCTACCAAAGCTGGAGTGAACGAGCTGGCCGATTTCGCTCCTTAGGTGATGGGCAGGTTGATTTTGTGAGCATTTTTTCCAAGCTGGCACAGTACGACTTTACTGGGTGGGCCGTGGTGGAATGGGAATGCTGCCTGAAACATCCTCAAGCTGGCGCTGCCGAGGGAGCAACCTTTGTCAAGAGAAACCTCATTCAGGTGACCGATAAGGCCTTTGACGACTTTGCCGATAGCGCAATCGATCAAGCAGCCAACTTACGCATTTTAGGTTTATAAGGAACAAGGTATGACTAAGATTAAATTAGGCATGGTTGGCGGGGGAAGTGGCGCATTTATCGGCGCAATTCATCGCGTAGCCGCCCGTTTAGATGATCAATTTGAGCTGGTCGCTGGCGCCCTCAGCGCTGATCCGAACAAAGCCAAACAATCGGCAGCAGAACTTGGTATTGAACCGACACGCTGTTATCTCGATTATCGAGACATGGCCGAAGCCGAAGCGGCACGTAGCGATGGCATCACAGCGGTAAGCATTGTGACGCCAAATCACTTACACTTCCCGATTGCGGAAGCATTTTTACAGGCTGGCATTCACGTCATTTGTGACAAACCAATGACCTGCTCACTACAAGAAGCCTTAAGCCTGCAAACATTGGCCACTCGAAGCGGAAAATTATTTGTATTAACGCATAATTATAGCGCCTACCCGATGATACGGCAGGCCCGCCAAATGGTCAGCGAAGGGATCTTAGGTAGACTGCGTTTAGTTCAAGTCGAGTATGCCCAAGATTGGCTGACCACCGCCACCGAAAATAGCGGTAATAAACAAGCCGCCTGGCGCACCGACCCCCGACGTTCTGGTCCTGCGGGTTGTTTAGGTGACATTGGTACCCATGCTTTCAACTTAGCCACCTTTGTCTCTGGCTTACAAGTCGAACAAGTCAGCGCAGAACTCACCAGCTTCGTCGAAAATCGAATATTAGACGATAACGTACATGCAATGCTGCGTTTTGAGCAAGGTGTACGCGGTATGTTGTGGAGTTCGCAAGTCGCCCCCGGTAATGAAAACGGGCTGCGGATCCGGGTCTACGGTAGTGATGGCGGTTTAGAATGGGCGCAAGAGCAGCCCAATCAGCTAATTTACAGCCCCTTTGCGCAACCAAGCCGGATCTTAAGTCGAGCTGGTTATGGTTATCAATCAGGATCCCCCCATTTAGTTAGAACGCCGGCAGGCCACCCCGAGGGTTACCTCGAGGGCTTTGCTAATTTATATCAAGAAACCGCGCAAGCTATCCGACTGTGCGCGGCAGGAAAATCTCCCACTGAAATCTTTGCCAACAGCCTATTACCGGGCGTAAAACAAGGTGTTGAAGGCTTACAATTCATCAATGCAATGTTGTTTTCTTCACAAAATAACGGCCAGTGGACCGCTTTGGAGAATGGGCATGAAGCAAGCTGAACCCATTCTAAGCCTAGAGAAAATCAGTAAACACTTTTCTGGGGTACCTGTATTAGATGGCATTAGTGCACAGATAATGCCCGGCGAAGTGATGGGGATTTTAGGCGAAAACGGAGCTGGAAAATCCACGCTACTGAAAATTATTTCCGGTATTTATCAAAGTAGTGGCGGTCGAATTTCAGTCGCCGGAAAACAAGTAAAGATCAATAGCCCTAGCGATGCGAAAGCACTCGGTATCGCCATGATCCCTCAAGAATTTAACCTCATCGCTAGTTTGAACGTATTTGAGAACATCTTTCTTGGGCAAGAACTCAAGGGGCCAATATTACTCAATAAAAAAGCGATGCGCCAACGAACTCAAGAGTTATTAAGTTTACTTGAAACCGAGCTATCAGCAGATGCCCTGATTGAGCAACTGAGTGTCGCCGAAAAACAGATGGTCGAAATAGCCAAAGCTTTGGTTAATGACGCTCGACTGCTGATTATGGATGAGCCAACAACCGTGCTCACCAGCCAAGAAGTCACGGTGTTATTTAAACTGATTGAAAAGTTAAAAGCGCAAGGTGTCACTATTTTATTCATCTCGCACAAGCTTAAAGAGGTAAAACAATTATGCGATCGGCTGATGATCTTGCGTGATGGTTCACTCATCACGATTGAACAGGTAAGCGAAATCAACGAACAAGACATGGCCCGTAAGATGGTTGGTAGAGAACTTAATCAAGTATTTCCTCTGCGCTCCGAAATTCAATCCCAGCAAGCACTAGAGATTCAGCAGCTCTCAATCAAAGGCCTGCTGCACGATATCAGTTTTAGTGTACGCCGGGGTGAAGTTCTGGGTTTTGCTGGCTTAGTCGGTAGTGGCCGAACCGAAATGGCAGAGGCAATCATGGGCCTCCGCCGACGCCATTCTGGAAAAATATGGGTTCAGCAACAAATGGTATCGATCCATAACATTAAGGATGCCCTAAAACACGGTCTGGCTTACTTAAGTGAAGATCGCCAAGGCTGTGGCCTTACCATGAACTTTAACCTACCCGAAAACATCAGTTTGATTTCTTTAAGCCAATACTGCAAAGGCTTAATTAATCATCGTAAAACTCACCAGACAGCCGAACACTATGTGAAGAGATTCGATATTAAAGCCGCGTCATTAAATAGCGAATTATTGTATTTGAGCGGAGGGAATCAACAAAAGGTTTATCTGGCGAAATGGATGGACACCCAACCACAAATTTTAATCCTCGATGAACCCACTCGGGGAGTGGATGTAAATACCAAGAAAGAAATTTATCACTTTGTACAAAACCTTACCGAACAAGGCTTAGCGGTCGTAGTGATTTCCTCCGATATGGAAGAGTTAATAGGCCTTGCTCACCGGGTACTGGTGATGCGCGAGGGTCGGATCCAAGGCGAACTCAAGGCCCACCAAATTAATGAACAACAAATTATGTTTCTGGCAGCGGGGCTAACCTCACAAGCGACCACCACCACACTTCAACGACAGGAGAGCGAGCATGAATGAGCTTGCAAAAATGAAAACTAAAAACCAGCCGAAGCGAGCAAGAACTTGGCTCAGCAGATTGCCAACACTTAGTATTTCAAATTGGGCTCCACTCCTCGCGCTGTTAATTTTGATCTTACTCTCGGCCTTAGCGAGCGAACACTTTCTGATCCCCAGAAACCTCACGAATGTACTACGCCAAGTCTCTTACACCGGAATTATCGCCCTTGGGATGACCTTTGTGATTATCGCTGGTGGGATCGACTTGTCGGTCGGTTCGATGCTGGCCTTGGTCGGTGTATTAGTCATTATGTTACTCAACTATTTAGGGGATGGTTGGACTAGCGTTGTCATCGTAGTTGTCGCCGCAATGGCAATGGGAGCAGCCTTTGGGGCGCTCAACGGCTGGCTCACGACCAAAGGTAAAATTGCCGCCTTCGTTTCGACTCTGGCCACCATGTCTATTTTTCGCTCACTCACCCTTTACATTAGCGATGCTGGAGAAATGGTCTCGCAAAACTCCTATTACCCAGATCTCGGAGGGGGCTACTGGCTAGGTATTCCGATCCCAGTCTGGCTATTTTTGAGTTTAGCGCTATTAGGCCATGTGGTATTGCGCCACAGCGCGTTCGGGCGCCACCTTTGCGCGGTGGGCTCAAACCCTAAAGTAGCAACTTACTCGGCAATCAATGTACAAGGCGTGTACTTATTAAGCTTTGTGATTGTGGGGTTTACCGTGGGTTTATCCGCACTCATGCTTTCGTCACGGCTGAATTCGGTGAGCCCTGGGGACGCGGGCCTATTTTACGAGCTGGATGCGATTGCCGCGGTGGTGATTGGCGGCACTTCGCTATCCGGTGGCAAAGGAACCTTATGGGGGACGGTTATTGGAGCCATCATTCTGGGGATTATTAATAATATGCTGAATTTATTAGGGGTTTCTCCCTATCTACAAGGAACGGTAAAAGGCTTGGTTATTTTGATTGCGGTATTAATGCAATTCAAACGAGACCGCTAAAGCCACGCCGTCAATTTAATACGAAGGAGAGCAAGTCATGAGTTTATTACAACACATAGGAAAACTGCTACTGGGTATTGTGCTTGTCAGTTCGCTAAGCATCAATATCGCGATAGCAAAAAACCTCAAAATTGGAGTATCGGTACCCTCAGCAGACCATGGTTGGACCGCTGGGTTGCTGTGGTGGGCAGAAAAAGCTGCCAAAGATTTTAAACAGCAAGAAGATGGGCTGGAGTTTTATGTAGTCGCAGCCAGCTCAGGCTCAAAACAAGTGGGGGATGTGGAAGATTTAATGATTAAAGGGATCGATGCGCTCGTCATTTTACCCCACAATCCAGCAACGCTACAGAAAGTTATCGAAGAAGCCTACAACAGCGGTATTTATACCGTCGTGGTTGACCGAGAACTGGAAGTTCCCGCCCAAAATGTATTTATTGCCGGAGATAACGCAGGTCTTGGCAGAGTCAGTGGTGAATGGCTTGCAAAAGAAATGAAAAACAAAGGAAAGGTGGTTGTGATTGAAGGCATGCCCATTCCGATTAATAAGCAGCGAGTAGACGCCTTTAATCGAGTGATAGCGAAACATCCAGAAATCACCATATTAGACAGTCAGCCAGCCGATTGGTCGACCCAAAAAGCCTTGGCTGTCATGGAAAACTATTTACAAAAACACCCTAAAATTGATGCGGTATGGTGCCAAGATGACGATATGTTAAAGGGTGTGATGCAGGCAATCAAAGAATCTGGGCGCAGCGATATTAAAACCGTTTTAGGTGGCGCAGGTTCACAGGACATTATAGCCATGATCGTTAATGGAAACCCCGTGGTAAGAGCCACAGTGACCTATCCACCAAGCATGATTGCTTCAGGGATTGCGTTAGCAATTACCGGGTTACGTCATGAACATTTAGGTAGAATGTATCACAGTGCACCATCACGAGTGATTTTAGCGGCCGAACTGGTTGATACCCACAACGCCCAAGACTTTGTGGTAAGCGATGCCGCCTATTAAGTCGACCGACTAATCGTATATTGATGCAACTCTCCAAGTCACAAGTCCATTCCACGCGGCAGGACTTGACTTGGAGAGTTCTCACAAAATGCCAAGCTTATTCGACGGCTTTAAGTGTTTCAAGGATAATTGGCTGCTGCATAAAATCGAGCATGTGTTGCGGTAAAGCTCTCCCACCGTAGTACTTTTGAATAATGGTCAAATATTCTCCATTCGCCTTGATGGCTTCAAAACCCTGTTGGAATAACGCAGCCAAATAGCGCTGTTGACTCGCGAAAATAATATCCCCACTAATGTTGAGGATCGCTTGCTCTGCGGACGAAAACTTATCGACATGCTCAGGATAGTAGCGCTCAATAATCGCCCAGCCTCCAAGCTCGGTAGCGGCAAACATATCATCTCGCCCCGCATAAACCTTATGCACATTTTGGCTCAAATTTCTCACTAAATCCGGTTTAATCCCTTCACGTTCAAATACAGGAATCAGTGAACCGCCACGGATATAACCGATTTGGTAGTCTTTGAGCTCGCTTAAATCTTGATACTTGAGTCCCTCGGGAAAACGAGATTTTAAATAAAAGAGCAGCATATTCAGGCTATACATACGAATGAAAGCAACCGGTTCATCAGCGGGCGCATAATGAAACCAACTATTACTGCCTAAGGCCCCTACCACACTATTACTGGTAACCGCTCTCACCACCCTCGCTAACGGATACACTTTATAAGTAACGGCTATTCCCATCGCATTAAAGGCCGCCGTTGTAATATCGGTCATGATACTGTCTTTCTTGCCCAGTAGCGGCGGATAATCGATGGTGACAAACTCGACTTCGGTGGGCGGCACTGGCTGTGCGGCCAGCGGCAAAGCAAAGTTCATCATCAACACCAACCACATCAGCTGCAGTAAAGGGAGCGATTGTTTAAACTTTTTATCCATGTTAAGTGCTCTGACAATTCAAACCAATTCAGCAGGTTCAGCGTAAACCTGCTGCTGAAAGCCAACTCGTACACCACAAGCTAAGCCTATTCGTAGTCCGCCGTGAAGTTTGAGAATCGGCATCTTTCATCAACCGTCCGGCACAAGGATACTGGCCGCTACTTGATCGTCACTGGGTTGAGTCAACTACATCCTCTGGCTCGGACTTATGATTCGCTTGTCCAATCAATCATCTTCGGTTAATAAGTTAAAACTAACATCGACGTTATCACTAAATACTAGCTGAGCAGCCTGATAGGAACTACTATTCCCATCCGCGGCTAAATTCGCCCGTTCTATTTTCATCATTGGCACAGCCGTTTGACTACGGTAGTTCACCTCGGCGACGGCACCTAAACGGCTATTATATGCATCGGCCAGTTGTTTGGCTTTTGCGTAGGAATCTTCCACAGCCATCGCGCGAACCTGATGCTGATATTGTTCAGCTTGTGAGCTGGTATATTGCAAGCGACGAACCTCATCCACACCACTGAGCATCGCAGCATCCAATACGCGAGTGAGTAAGTCCAGACTTGAGAGCTCTACAACGATACTACGTTGTGCACGGTAACCGACAAATATTCGTTCGCGGTCTTGATAGCGGTACTCAGCTTGAATTTGTAATTGGCTAGCTTCGAAACGATCAGATTCGCTGAGCAGATTAGCCAATTTTGACTGTGTCACCTTCACGATTTTATCCACTTGTTGCTTCGCATCACCAGCGGTCTTCGCCAGACTCGAGGCCTGTAAATCAAGTTGTACCTGATCGGCAATTACCAATAGCTTCGCTTCACCATTCGTATGTAACAATGCGGCAAACACTGGTTGAGCTGTCGCGCAACAGCAAATGACTAGCGCTAACAGATAATTCTTCATCTTATTCCCTCGTAAGCCCTCGGGCATATTCATCTTTTATGGTTAATCTTCTCTAGATAAAAAACCTTACGGAGCCGTTGAACCGCCTTAGTAGAGGCTTTATCTGCAACAGACCCCGAAAATATATCCGCTCAATCTGCCTTAGCAAACAATCAACAAACATCGCTTCATCGCCGCTCCCCAATCAAGTTGAATTTTTCAGGTGGCGCCACATAACCTTGATAGGCATCCACCGGTAGGCTGGCTAAACGCTCAACTTGCTGTTGATTCTCCACCCGTTGTGCCACCGTCACAATTTGCAAATTTTTAGCCGCACGACAAATAGCACTCAAGAAATGACTATCGCCCCCTTCAACCAAAGCCTGAGCGGTATAGCCATAATCAATTTTCACATAATCTGGTTTGACTCGACTTAAGTAACTCAGTGAGTTTAGGTTACGACCATATTGATCGATGCCAATCTGAAAACCAAGGTCACGCAAGCAATCGATGCATCGGCTAAGTTCACTATTTTCATGCAAAAATGCGGTCTCTGGGATCTCAAAAGCCATCCGCTTCGCCACTGTTTGCTGCTGCCGGGCAAAACCAACCAACCAGTTTAAAAACTGAACATCACTCAAGGCCGACAAGGTGAGATTAATGGCTAAGCTTAAGTCTAGCTGTCGATGCAAGGCAATGGCGGCTTTTTCTACCACCATTTGGTCAAATTGAGCGCCCAGTCTAAATTGTTCAATTGCTGGCATAAATTGCCCAGCGGCATAATCTTGAGCATCGACCTCGATAGTCGTAAACAGTTCATGGTGTAACACACTATCGGTATGAATAAACTGAACCACTTGGGTTTTATAATTCAAACTTTGCCGCTCAATAGTGCTTTCCAGTAACTGTTTCCATTGGCTACGAGGTATCGCATTATCTTCAACCGCTGCCAGACTATAATACCCCTCACGTTGCTCACGCGCGGCATGCAAAGCTGCATCGGCGGCAGTCAGTAATTGGCTAATATTCTCATCATGCTGGCGCAATACTAAACCCATCACCATCGGCCGACTAAGATAATGCTGCCAAGGCCCCAGTCGTTGCATAATGTCTTGATGCACTTGCTTGGTCAGCGCTAACAATTGTTGCTTATCAAAGCCTTCCGCTAAAATAGCGAACTCTAATTTACTAATGCGAGCAAATACCAATTGTTGTTGTTGCTGGATATAACTAGAAAATAATTCGCCCACGGATTGAATCAAGTGATCACGTGCGACAAAACCATCTCGCAGATGGATGGCTTCTATCACATCAAGCGAGAGCAAGACGACACCACCCACTCCGGATTCAGCCAACCAAGACTGACTCTGACTGACAAAATAAGCTCGATTGCCCAAACCTGAGACCGAATCCTGAAAAGCTTGCTGACGGAGGATGCTCGCCTCCCGGACCTGTTGCTCAAACTGCTGGGCAATACTATCTGACATATGATTAATCGCCCCCACCACACTGCGCAGCTCTTGAGTGCGAGGCAAGGGGATGGTTTGCCCAAAGTTACGCTGTTCCAACTGTTTGGCTTGCTCTTGAATTTGTTCTAGCGGCTTTAATAAATAACGTAGCGCTCGCATCAGCAATAGCACTGTAACCAAATAGCCCACCACAAACAGTTTGGCGAGATCAAGCATGGCATCCCATAACTGCAAGTAGGCATAGCCAGAGTGAGCAACCACATTTAATTCGCCCAACTGCATCCAACCACTAGTGAGCACCTGCTGTTGGGCGCTCGGTTTAAACCACGCCAGCGAGATAAACCAATCAGGTACCCCCTCAATGCTGGCGCTATTACGTCGATCAATCAATTGATTATCAGTGAACATTTTCAGGCTGATTTGCTGATAGTAGCCACTGTCGAACATCGCGTTAATCACCGACTCGGCCGCCACTTTATCATTCGCTTCAAGATAAGGACTCAAAGACAATCCCAAAGAGGTAACTGTATTATTCACATCTGAGAGCTGCTGTTCAGACAAATAAGTTCGAGTATTGTTAACATCAATCGTAAATACAACGGCAAGTAAGCCACCATAAATCAGCAATACGACTATCAATAATTGGCGATATAAGGTCATAGTGGTCCCCTAGCCCTCAAAATTCTTTACTGGTTTTTTCAATTGATTGAGCCGCCAGCGCTGTTGTAAATCGGTCCATAATTTAAGTCGAGAAGAGTTACCCGCCAACTGACCTCGACCTTTTTCTTTCATTAGCCAAAGATGCTGACCGTTGAAGCTATAGATCGGCACTAAGTCGCCACGTTGTGTCGCAGGCAGGATCCTTGGATTGATATTATCAAGAATAATGGGAACCGAAGCCGGAGTTTTATAATACGCAACAACCATATGAAACTGATTATAAGTCAAAGACTTAACGTAGACCAAGCGCATCTTGCTATCATCAACCCCTAATTCGATTAAGGAGAAATATTTGGCAATGCTAAAATCGTCACAATCACCAGCGGCTGCGCCTAAAAATTCAACCGGAGTCGCCCAGTAATCTTTTTGTCCCCAAACTTCAATATCATCGACAAATAACATTTGATTGAAAAAATCATTGACCCGATTGAGCTGCTCGGCCTCTGCAATGGTTTGACTCTCGGCAATCAACTGACGCCAGGCGCGAACTCTTAATTCGGCTCTTTCACCATAAAAACTGCGGACCGTGGCGGCAAGCTCTTCCAGTTGATAGGCCGAAGCGAGTAGCAGCATTGGCCAAATTAAAGCCATCAGCCACCAGCGTGAAAAAAGGCGCCGCATGCCGCTAACCTACGGCTTTAACTGAGACGTGTAGATAGTCCATTTAGGGACCACATTGCGGTATTGTTGTTGCACAAATATACGGACTCGACGATTGGCAGCCGCCGCTTGAGGTGAATCATCATCCACCAACTGTTGGCTTTCGCCCATAGGCTGTAGTTGGATCCTCTGCTCACTTATTTGAAAACGCTCAACCAGTACCTGGCTCACAGCCTTCGCCCGTTGCCGCGAAAGCTGCAGATTATAGTCTGCACGACCGCTAGCACTGGCGTAACCTTCAACTCCAATTTCAACCTGAGGATAACGCCGCATAAATTCAGCGACTTGCTGTAACTGCGGCTCAAACTCACGCTTCAATTGACTCGAATCATTTTCAAAAAATACCATCAGCTCATAACTATCAACATTTAATTGATAAGCAGCACAACCATTATTATCAATTTCAGCCCCAGATTCGGTATCGACGCAAAGATCTCGTTGATTAATGACCCCATCGCGATCTTGATCAGCACGGTCGTAGCCCGCCAATTCAACCCTATAAGGCTCAACACTCTGGCTACAAGCCATCAGATTGAAGATCGCCAGTAAGATGACTGCGCTCAATTTAAGCATTAAAAAGTCCAATCTTCGGGTCGGTCTACCCGTAATCCTTCGAGCAATTGCCCAGTGGCATTCAGCAGACGGTATTTCGCTCGTAATTCGTCAATATCGGCAGCAATAAACTCATTTTGAGCTTCAAATAACTCGTTCTCAGTATTCAGTACATCCAACAAACTACGCTTTCCCAAATTAAACTGTTTCTTGTAGGCACTCACTGTTTGGTAACTCGCATCAACGTGCCGCTGCAAGAATGATTTTTGACGAACCAATACATCCCAGGCATTCCAAGCCAAGCGCGTGCCCTCAGTGACTTGACGCAGCGCATCCTCATTCATCGATTTGGCCCGATTGACCTGATAAGCGCTCTGACGAATCGCCGCTGAATCACTGCCACCATTAAATAAGTTATAACGCAAGCGTAGCATCGCCGCTAGCTCATAATCTTTGGTATGAGCGAGACCGTTTTGGTTACGATTCCAATCCCCATCTAACTCTAAAGCAATCTCTGGGTAATTACGCGACTTAGCCACGGTATTTTGGGCGTTCGCGGCTGCAACATCATATTGCGCAGACTTTAATGCGGGGTGAACTTTCAAGGCCGCATCAACCGCACTATCAAGATCCGGCGGTAACAAGTTCATATCGGCCGCCGGCATGACCAAATCCTGAGGGAGACTATTCACCACTCGCAAAAACTGGCTTTGAGCATCCAATAGGTTATTTTGAGCGGAGAGAGCATTGGTGTTCGCTCGAGCCACTCGACCGTTAATTTGAGTAAGATCGGCACTAGAACCTAGCCCGGCATCGGTGCGCTTCTTAATATCCCCTTGGATCGCCAGATGAGTTTGCAAATTATTCTCAGCCAAAGTAAGCAATTGCTGTTGCTTGAGCACCTCTAAATAGACATTCACTACCTGCAACGCAATATTCTCGGCATCGTTATACAATAACCACTGATCGGCCCGCGCCTCATTCTCGGTTCTCGATACCTCACCGGTAGTCGCAAAACCGCTAAATAATAACTGACGAATACTAATACCAAGCTCTGTAGGATTGGCGCTATTGGTACCTGACGCGTTTGTTTCCCGTTGCCCCCACCCCGCGCCAGCATTCAAATCAACCTTGGGATAAAAGCCGCCCTTTGCCCCCTGATATTGCTCACCACTTGCCTTAAACTGGTTAAAAGAAGATTGTAATTGAGGATGCTCGGTTAAAGCTTTGGCCACCGCTTGCTCTAAAGATTGAGCCGAAGCGAAATTACAGCTCATCATCAATCCAAACGTAACGCTTAAGCACAACTTGTTCATTAACTCTCCTTGTTAACTGGTACGTTCACGATTAACGTTCTCTTAACGCAGTCTGTCGCGCCTTCATAATCGGTTTTAATAGATAATCCAAAATACTCTTTTTACCGGTGATAATGTCTACATTGGCCAACATTCCAGGAATAATTGGTAACTGCATGTTATCACTACCTAAGTAGTTTTTATCTGTACGTACCCGCACTAAATAGTAGCTATGACCTTCTTCATCCAAAATCGTATCTGCGCTTATTAATTCTAAATGACCATTCAAACCGCCATAAATTGAAAAGTCGTAAGCACTGAATTTAACAACAGTTTTAAGCCCCGGACGAAGAAAAGCAATATCTTTAGGTTGAATTTTCGCCTCAACCAATAAATTATCTTCCATAGGCACGATTTCCATGATGCTCATCCCTGGTTGCACCACTCCACCCACCGTATTGCTATAGATTTTTTTCACAGTCCCCTTGACTGGCGAGACCACTGAAGTACGAGCGACTCGATCCCGCAGACCAACTTGACCCTCGGTTAATGGCTGCAATTCAGATTCAATTTTATTCAACTGCTGACGAGCATCACTCAAAAAAGCGAGCGCAATATCTCGACGCTTATACACCGTTTCGGCGATAGCACTGCGAATTTTTGGTTCTAATAGCTTGCTACTTTGAAGTTCGCCATTAAGGTCGTTAGCTTGACGTTTCAATTTTAACAATTCGACCTGAGAAACAATACCTTCTTTGGCTAAGGGTTTCGTGAGGGCGAGCTCTTCTAGCACCAAACTGTAACTCCGCTGAGCATGCTCAACCTTAGACTTAAGCTCCAATAACTCCTGTTGTTTCTGCTCAATTTGACCTGCGGTAATCGACAATTGATTTTGTAAGGCCCGCAACCTAGCCATCTTTTGCAACTGCTGACCCTTCACTTCTTCAGGGTACTTTTGGCTAAACTCGGCATCAAAGTCTATGGGCTCATCACTAATTAATACTTGTTTACGCCACTGTGTCATGTCCAACTCGGGGTGCATTTTAATACTGGTAATTTCGCTACGCAGGCGCGCTACATCAGACTGAAGATTAATTAAGCGTTGCTCTCGTTCACGAAAATCGGAACGAAAACGAGTATCGTCAATCAACAATAAAGGCTGGCCTATTTCAACAGTATCGCCTTCTTTCACCAAAATTTGTTTAAGAATACCGCCTTCAAGATTTTGAATGGTTTGAATTTGTTGGGAAGGGATCACTTTCCCCGCGCCGACCGTAACTTCATCCACTTTGGCCCAATGAGCCCAATATAAGGCGCAGATCATCAAAATAAAGATCAACCATAGTAAACGACGCGAACTACGCGGCGTTTTCATTAATATCGCGGCGTTAATATCATCCACAAATTGCAGATCACTCTCAGAAACATTTAGCTTACGCTTGGCCATTTGGTGACCTCACTTGACCAGTACGCAGTAGCTCTAGAACCTTTGCTTTACTGCCATCGGCAACCACTCGACCACGTTCTAATACAATAATCCGATCAACTAAATCCAACATCGACATTTTGTGTGTAATTAAAATAAAGGTTTTATCGGCGACAACTTGTTTCAGTTGTGCCTTCACTAAATTCTCAGAGTGAGCGTCCATACTGCTGGTCGGTTCATCGAGCACTAATACCGGAGGGTTAAACAGCAAAGCACGTGCTAAAGCGACCGCCTGGCGCTGTCCCCCTGATAAATATTGACCCCGCTCGCCCACTTGACGATCTAAACCTTCAGGATCTATATCAGTAAACTCATTCACCCCAGCTAACTCTGCTGCGCGAAAAATCAGCTCATCTTCGATATGCGGCACCCCGAGGGTGATATTTTCCCGAATAGAACCATAAAACAGATTAATATCTTGAGGTAAACACCCCAGTTTTTGACGAATATCTGCAGGACTAATCTGTTTTAAATCAACACCATCGAGACGAATAGCGCCTTGCTGTTGCGTATAAAATCCCAGCAGAAGTTTTTCAATACTGGTCTTTCCTGCACCGATTTTCCCGATAATTGCGACTTTTTCCTTGGCTTTAATCGCAAAGCTTACCTGTTTAAGCACTTGAACTTCAGAACCCGGATAAGTGAAATCTACATCGCTAAAACTGATATCGCCATCGAAATGAGAACGATGCATATAACGCTCTAGATTCTCATCCGGCAAAGCCATAATCTGTTCTAGATTTTGCAATGCCGATTGCGCCTGATTATAACGCGTTGCCAATAATGAGACTTGAGAGAAAGGAACCAAAGCGCGTCCGGTTAACATAACCGCCGCCACCAGGCCCCCCATCGACAATTCACCAACAGAGATTTGAAATACCCCAACCACCACTAATAACACCGTGGTACTTTGTGAAACAAAGCCGTTAACGCTGCCCACCGAAGTCGCCAATTTACGAATTTGCATATTCCAAGTGGCGATATTACCGACTAACTCTTCCCACTTATGCTGGAATTGGCTTTCTGCCCCCGCTAACTTCAAAGACTCGATACCAGAAAGACTTTCGATTAAATGAGCATTCTTTTGACTGGCAAATCGGCTGCCTAACTCGACCTCTTGATGCATCTTACGTTTGATCCAAAATGAATACAGAAGCATCACCAGCGCCGCCCCAGCAGGCACTAATACCAAGGGGCCGGCAACCAGTGCAATAATCGCAAGGAACAGCAAAGAAAATGGCACATCAACTAAAGCGGCAATCGTGGCGGAGGTAATAAATTCTCGGATCGAATCGAACTCTTGTATATTTTTTGCGAAGGCACCTACCGAGGTAGGACGAGTCTCCATCTTCATGTTCAGCAATTTTTCGAAGATTCGGGCAGATAATAAAATATCTGATTTCTTAGCTGCTAAGTCTAAAGTGTAAGCACGCATCTGCTTTAAAGCGAAATCGAACACCAAGACCAGCGCCATTCCAGCTGTCAATACCCATAAGGTATCCATCGCTGAATTGGGCACGACCCGATCATAAACATTCATCACAAATAAGGGCGAAGCAATTGCAAATAAATTCACAAATAATGATGCGACCAAAGCGTCTCGGTAGATAGGAGCCGAGCGACGCAAAGTACTCCAGAACCAATGACCACGGTTACTCTTTAAAGCTTCCGGAGAACGCGCATCAAAACGATAACGTTTACGAACATAACAACAAAAACCGCTATAACTCGGAGCCAATTTGTCTAAAGTAATATGCTCGTGGCTATCAGGTAATTCCGGCCAAGCTACTTCAATATCTTGCTGGTTACGAGCAAGCAATACACAACAGCGACCATCTTCTAATAGCAAAATACAAGGCAATAATAAGTCGGGAATTTTATCAATTGGTTTTTTAACCAAAGATGCATCCATTCCGGCGCGTAATGCCGCGCGAGGTAATAACGCAGGCGTCAACAAGCCCTCTTTTAACGGTAGACCAGCCGAAAGCGCCTTCGCTGAAAAAGGCTTGCCGTAATACTTGGACAAAAATACCAAACTATTCAGTAAGGGGTCACTGCGCTCAGCAGCAATATCTAAATCACGGTGATGGTGTTGCTGTGGGTTGGCTTCCTGCACCTTGCATCCTTTACAATATAAAACATCAAGAGCAAGCCTTAGCTTACTCTTGTAATTAAATTAACCCAAATAAAAAGGTTTAGTTATCGACATTAAGCTGTTGATCTTCAATTAATTGAGTCAATATTTCGCTATCACTCATACCGCTAAAATCAACATTCTCGAGGGTAATAGTCTGATGAACACTGAAACCATTGTCGCCACCATCTTTATCAATTGAAATAATGGTATCGACACCACTTCCATGAGTCACCGTTTCGAAGGAGAGGAAAGATTCCAAACTGGCTTCCGTTTCCCCTTGTAACAAATCACTTAAGTTAAGCACATCACCGCCTTCACCAACAGTGAAATCGGTAATCGTATCATTCACGCTCGCTTGATCATCATTTGCTAACCAAGCAAACATATCACTATCATCACCACCAGTAAGTATATCGTTACCCTGACCACCAATGAGTAAGTCTTCGCCGCTACCGCCAATCAAGACATCATCACCCTGATTTCCTATTAAAGCATCTTGACCGCCGCCACCCAGCAAACTATCGCTATGCTCATTGCCAATTAAAATCTCATCGGCGTCACTACCTTGTAGCGTTTGACTATGTTCACCAACAATTTCGACCGTGGCGGTATCCGAGAGACCATCAGCATTGATGCCATAATCAAACTGCTCCAATACATCTGTTGCGGCCGATTTATTGTACTCCGCAGTATCGGTCAAAATAGTTAAATCAAGTTGATAAGCTTGGCCATTATCAGCACCCTGTTCCGCGACAATTTGGATATAATAATCACCTTGATAATCGGCAGTGTAAGTTTCCTTGGCACCGGCCCAGTAATCATCGATAACGGCTATCTGCTCTCCTGATTCATTATATAAATACACATCCACATCCACGGACCGAGAAGCATCATCATTAGAGCTGACATTAATACGTAACTGTTCGCCTACTGCCAATGTCACCTTAAACCAATCTTGGTCAACACCACCAACGACTGAAGTATCACTCTCTAAAGTCCCTTGAAAAGCGTAAGAGTATCCGTCAATGTTATTGGTATTGATGATATTGCGATCATTGGCACTGAATAAAGAGCGGTCACTTAAATCAACCGCCGTTAACAATGAATTATTGATTGGCGATAAACCGCTATCGAGCGGATTTTCAATCGCGATTGTGGCCACGGCTTCAGTTTCAAAATTACTTTCATTAATACCTAAACCGATGCCATCATCGGATTCAAACACGATATTAGCTGAATCATCCAGACTAGCACTACCGCCTTGCGCATCACTAACACCACTCAATTCAATCGCATGCCCCTGATCATTCCATAATAGGGCCAGACTCGGAATACTGATACTGCTGGTGCCATCCTGAGAAGTGATCACATAATCACGATTAGCATCAACAATTGGTTCAAATACAGTATGAATTACAATGTCGGTAACAGCACTGTCACCATCGAAGTCTGACACTGTGACACTGAAGTTTTCTTGTTGCGCCCAGCCATCACTATTCAAGCTGAGTTCATAGCTATAGGCACCAGTCACAAAGTTAAGGACTAACAAGCCCCCCAGAGCAGTGGCGATACTCAGGGTTTGTTGCTGCTCTGGTCTAGCATCTGGATCATAGGTATAAGTGGTACCATCAACCTTTATAGCGCTCACGTAGCCATTATCCGCTCCCACCATGAAACCACTGGTTGATGCCGTGTCAACTAAGCCTAACGAGCCACTCACTGCCTCGTCTAAATAACTTTCTACCAAGCTAGTCGATAAATCAGTCACATCATTTACAATAAATGCGTATTCATCATTCGCAGAATCTGAAGCAATGTCTTGTAACACCGATAAGTTGGCATTACCAATCCCCACTCCATAGCTAATATCGACATTCTCATTAACAAAAGTATCCCAAGCATCCTGTCCAGTTAAGCCCTTATACTCGACCGTCTCGTCAATACCATAACCCTGATTCGGTTCACCATCGGAAATAAAGTACAACAGCGTACTATCGGCACTCGGTTGCTCGGCAACGATGCTGGATTGAATAACTTGATTCAAGGCTGAATCATAGTGAGTACCGCCTCCGGAGGCTAAGCTTTGCAAGTAGTCTAAGGCGTCGGCCACGTTATCAATGATCCACCCACTACTCACTTGAGAATCAGAGAAACCAATGATTTGTACATTCACATTGCCCTTATCGTCGGCCTGATCAATCAAATGGGTTAAAGCATCGACGGCAATTTTTAAGTAATCGAGCCCATCGCCATGCTCTCCATTATTCATACTCGCCGATGTGTCTAATACCAAGACTAAATTAGTCGTGACCGACAAGGGGCTCGACTCCAGAGTCAATGCAACCTGACTACCGACAGGGGCATCATCGACAATACTCACCTCAAGTGTCGCCTGACTGGTAAAACCAGCGGGAGCATTACTAACAATATAAGAGAAACTCTCGCTTTGACCATCACCCGCTAAGCGCGAGGTATTTAACTGGTATTGATAGTCTCCCTTACCAAAGCCATCATAGGCTTCGGTATACACCGTTAATACACCCTGCTCAGTGTCAATGCTAATCACGCCATTAACATCAGCAGTATACGGGCTGCCTTCATAGGCAATACTACTTATCGATAACTCGGAAAAATCTCCGCCGTCGTTGGCTAATAAGTTTCCACTTGCTGAACTATTGGCAACCCCAGGTGCCGAGCCTGTGGCCAGGCCCGCTTCAAAGACCTGCGCGCTGTCACTATTCAAATCAATAATATTGCCACTCACCGTCGCTTGGCTTTGTTGACCCCCTTGATCCTCTATCGTATAAGAGAAACGAACATCGCCACCACTATCAGGGTTCGCGGTAAAGCTAACTAAACCCGCTGCACTCACATTCACAAGCCCTTGTTCGACAGCAATAGTCTGGGCGGATCCGGGAGTTAACAAAGTACCATCAATGGATTTAATGCTAATCGCATCACCCTCAGGGTCAGAATCATTCGCTAAAAGATCGAGTGATACAGTACCTCCCGATGCGAGTAAATTGAAATGGTCATTAATCGCCTCTGGCACATCGTTGACCGGGGTCAGATCGAGGCTGGCACTGGCGTCCACGCTGAGTGGATCGCTCAGGCCATTAGTGCTGCCATTATCGGTGATTTGATATGAGAAGCTAACGCTGCTGTCATCATCGGCCGCCGGCGTATAAGTCCAGCTGCCATCACCGTTATCACTCAAGCTGCCGTTACCACTGCTCAGCTGCAAGTTGCTGACGGTTAAATCGTCGCCTTCCAAGTCGCTGGCATTGGCCAGTAGTTCTTCGCTGGTAATCAGCCGCGCGCCGCTGTCTTCGGCGATAGGCTCTAAGACTACTGTGCTGCTCTCAGGGGCATCGTTGACCGGAGTGAGATCGAGGCTGGCACTGGCGTCCACGCTGAGTGGATCGCTGAGACCATTGGTGCTGCCATTATCGGTAATTTGATAAGAGAAGCTAACGCTGCTGTCATCATCAGCCGCCGGCGTATAAGTCCAGTTGCCATCGCCATTGTCCACTAAACTGCCGTTACCACTGCTCAGCTGCAAGTTGCTGACCGTTAAATCGTCGCCTTCCAAGTCGCTGGCATTGGCCAGTAGTTCTTCGCTGGTAATCAGCCGAGCGCCGCTATCTTCGGCAATCGGCTCTAAGACTACAGTGCTGCTCTCAGGGGCATCGTTGACCGGGGTCAGATCGAGACTGGCGCTGGCATCCACGCTTAGTGGATCGCTGAGGCCATTGCTGCTGCCATTGTCGGTGATTTGATAAGAGAAGCTAACGCTGCTGTCATCATCGGCCGCCGGTGTATAGGTCCAGCTGCCGTCGCCATTATCCACTAAGCTGCCCGCGCCGCTGCTCAGCTGCAAGTTGCTGACGGTTAAATCGTCGCCTTCCAAGTCGCTGGCATTGGCCAGTAGTTCTTCGCTGGTAATCAGCCGCGCGCCGCTGTCTTCGGCGATAGGCTCTAAGACTACTGTGCTGCTCTCAGGGGCATCGTTGACCGGAGTGAGATCGAGGCTGGCACTGGCATCGATGCTTTGGGGATCGCTCAGGCCATTGCTGCTGCCATTATCGGTGATTTGATAAGAGAAGCTAACGCTGCTGTCATCATCAGCCGCTGGCGTATAAGTCCAATTGCCATCGCCATTGTCCACTAAACTGCCGTTACCACTGCTCAGCTGCAAGTTGCTGACCGTTAAATCGTCGCCTTCCAAGTCGCTGGCATTGGCCAGTAGTTCTTCGCTGGTAATCAGCCGCGCGCCGCTGTCTTCGGCGATAGGCTCTAAGACTACTGTGCTGCTCTCAGGGGCATCGTTGACCGGAGTGAGATCGAGGCTGGCACTGGCGTCCACGCTGAGTGGGTCGCTGAGACCATTGGTGCTGCCATTATCGGTGATTTGATAAGAGAAGCTAACACTGCTGTCATCATCGGCCGCCGGCGTGTAGGTCCAGCTACCGTCACCGTTGTCCACTAAACTGCCGTTACCACTGCTCAGCTGCAAGTTGCTGACCGTTAAATCGTCGCCTTCCAAGTCGCTGGCATTGGCCAGTAATTCTTCGCTAGTGATGATGCGCGCGCCGCTGTCTTCGGCGATTGGGGTCAAGACGACCGCACTTGATTCGGGTGCATCATTCACCGGGGTCAGATCGAGGCTGGCACTGGCGTCCACGCTGAGTGGATCGCTGAGGCCATTGCTGCTGCCATTGTCAGTAATTTGGTATGAGAAGCTAACGCTGCTGTCGTCATCGGCCGCCGGCGTATAAGTCCAACTGCCGTCGCCATTGTCGACCAGACTGCCCGCGCCACTGCTCAGCTGCAAGTTGCTGGCCGTTAAATCGTCGCCCTCCAAGTCACTGGCATTGGCCAGTAATTCTTCGCTGGTAATCAGCCGTGCGCCGCTGTCTTCGGCGATGGGGATCAAGACGACCGCACTCGATTCGGGTGCATCATTCACCGGAGTGAGATCGAGGCTGGCGCTGGCATCCACGCTTAGTGGATCGCTGAGGCCATTGCTGCTGCCATTGTCGGTAATTTGGTATGAGAAACTAACGCTGCTGTCATCATCGGCCACCGGCGTGTAAGTCCAACTGCCGTCGCCATTGTCGACCAGACTGCCGTTACCACTGCTCAGCTGCAAGTTACTGACCGTTAAATCGTCGCCTTCCAAATCGCTGGCATTGGCCAGTAGTTCTTCGCTGGTAATCAGCCGCGTGCCGCTGTCTTCGGCGATGGGGGTCAAGACAACCGCACTCGATTCGGGAGCATCATTGACCGGAGTGAGATCGAGGCTGGCACTGGCATCCACGCTGAGTGGATCGCTGAGACCATTGCCGCTGCCATTGTCGGTGATTTGGTATGAGAAACTAACGCTGCTGTCATCATTGGCCGCCGGCGTATAAGTCCAGCTGCCATCACCGTTATCCACTAAACTGCCGTTACCACTGCTCAGCTGCAAGTTGCTGACCGTTAAATCGTCGCCTTCCAAGTCGCTGGCATTGGCCAGTAATTCTTCAGAGCTAATGATGCGCGCGCCGCTATCTTCGGCGATGGGAGTCAAGACGACCGCACTCGATTCGGGTGCATCGTTGACCGGAGTGAGATAGAGGCTGGCGCTGGCATCCACGCTGAGAGGATCGCTCAGGCCATTGCTGCTGCCATTGTCGGTAATTTGATAAGAGAAGCTAACGCTGCTGTCATCATCGGCCACTGGTGTATAAGTCCAGCTGCCGTCGCCATTGTCGATCAGACTGCCCGCGCCGCTGCTCAGCTGCAAGTAGCTGACCGTTAAATCGTCACCTTCCAAGTCGCTGGCATTGGCCAGCAGTTCTTCGCTAGTGATGATCCGCGCGCCGCTGTCTTCGGCGATGGGGGTCAAGACGACCGCACTCGATTCGGGAGCATCATTGACCGGAGTGAGATCGAGGCTGGCACTGGCATCCACGCTGAGTGGATCGCTGAGACCATTGCCGCTGCCATTGTCGGTGATTTGGTATGAGAAACTAACGCTGCTGTCATCATTGGCCGCCGGCGTATAAGTCCAGCTGCCATCACCGTTATCCACTAAACTGCCGTTACCACTGCTCAGCTGCAAGTTGCTGACCGTTAAATCGTCGCCTTCCAAGTCGCTGGCATTGGCCAGTAATTCTTCAGAGCTAATGATGCGCGCGCCGCTATCTTCGGCGATGGGAGTCAAGACGACCGCACTCGATTCGGGTGCATCGTTGACCGGAGTGAGATCGAGGCTGGCGCTGGCATCCACGCTGAGAGGATCGCTCAGGCCATTGCTGCTGCCATTGTCGGTAATTTGATAAGAGAAGCTAACGCTGCTGTCATCATCGGCCACTGGTGTATAAGTCCAGCTGCCGTCGCCATTGTCGATCAGACTGCCCGCGCCGCTGCTCAGCTGCAAGTTGCTGACCGTTAAATCGTCACCTTCCAAGTCGCTGGCATTGGCCAGCAGTTCTTCGCTAGTGATGATCCGCGCGCCGCTGTCCTCAGCAATCGGATCTAACACAAGCGCCGTACTTTCTGGGGCATCGTTGACCGGGGTGAGATCGAGACTGGCGCTGGCATCCACGCTTAGTGGATCGCTGAGGCCATTGCTGCTGCCATTATCGGTAATTTGATAAGAGAAGCTAACGCTGCTGTCATCATCGGCCGCCGGTGTATAGGTCCAGCTGCCGTCGCCATTATCCACTAAGCTGCCCGCGCCGCTGCTCAGCTGCAAGTTGCTGACCGTTAAATCGTCGCCTTCCAAGTCGCTGGCATTGGCCAGTAGTTCTTCAGAGCTAATGATGCGCGCACCGCTGTCTTCGGCGATGGGGGTCAAGACGACCGCACTTGATTCGGGTGCATCATTCACCGGAGTGAGATCGAGACTGGCGCTGGCATCCACGCTTAGTGGATCGCTGAGACCATTGGTGCTGCCATTGTCGGTAATTTGGTATGAGAAGCTAACGCTGCTGTCATCATCGGCCGCCGGCGTATAAGTCCAGCTGCCGTCATCGTTGTCCACTAAACTGCCGTTACCACTGCTCAGCTGCAAGTTGCTGACCGTTAAATCGTCGCCTTCCAAGTCGCTGGCATTGGCCAGTAATTCTTCAGAGCTAATGATGCGCGCGCCGCTATCTTCGGCGATGGGCTCTAAGACTACTGTGCTGCTCTCAGGGGCATCGTTGACATGTATGATGGATAACTGATCGCTGGCAGAATCTGTTTGACCGTTAGCCGTTACCTCCACCGTAACACTCAGTTGGCTAAGGTTTAAGCTGTCATTATTCACTGCCGCAACGCCAGCCTCGCTAAGCTTGACAGTGTTACCATCGATCACCAAATATCCATCGTCGTTATTCAATAACTGATAAGTTTGAACATCCCCTTCCGGGTCGCTGGAACTGAAATTAGCAACCACAGTATCAGTGCTAACCGAGTCTTCAGTGATATTGTCTACGGCTAAAACTTGGATACTGGGACCTTGGTCTCCTGCATCAACCCGAGCAATCACAACCGTTGCTGTATCGTTAGTACTAAGTCCGTTAGCCTCGACCTGAACCGTCAAATTTAACTCGGTTAAATTCAGCTGATCATTATTAATTGCAGCGATCCCTTCGGGGGTCAATTTCACCTGATTGCCATCAAGCAAAAAATAACCCTGACTATCATTGATGATGCTGTGACTCAGCGGATCACCATCAGGATCACTAGACACAAAACTGGCAACCACTGTATTTTCATCAACCGCCCCTTCACTAATAGTTTCCGTATTAATACTAATGGTGGGTGCTTGGTCATCCGGAAAAGGTGCAGTTGTATCCTGAACATTCGCTGCGAGTTGATTAACCGTGGGAGTCGGATTAACTGTTATACCTTGGGTATCAAAACCGACTTCAGCAATAATTTCGCTGCCGACTCGCTCAATGCTAACAAAACCACCATTGCCCTCACTCACTGCAGCTGTTTCGCCGCCAGCCGCCGTCGCTTCAAATAAAGTCGTGGGGTCCACACCATCCAAAATCGCTTGTTGTAAGGCTTCGATGTCAACATCATTCACCGCGCTCAGCTGCTGCGCTTGTCCTGTGGTAACATCTACTGGTAACTGAGTGCCGCTGTTCTCTCCTAACTGATATTCAGCACCACCATAATAGAAACCTAATTGCGCTCCCTGGGAACTAATAATTAACTCCCCAGCTTGAACTTGATCGCCTGGCTGCAGAGCCCTAATATTGCCAAGTTCATCCACAGCAAACGCTTGCCCTTGAATAGACACGATTGTTGCACTTGAAGTTGCAATGCTCTGTTCCATATTTATTTCCTTTCAACATGATCGATGTTCTAGATTTCTGCGGCGACAATACTCACAGATAACACAGTTGTTAAAGTATAAATTTTAGCCATCAGATTAACATTTAACGAATGAATTTTACTAATTCAAATTTTAACTTGCGATCTAGGGCCCTGAAACACATACCAATAACAGAATCACCAATCAACAACTGATTGATTCACATACTCTATAAAGAATAACTAAAACATTCATCAACTAGAAGGTGTAAACCAATGAAGAGAAGTATTATCACAATAAACACAATTAAGCAGCGATAAGCTCTAAGTTCCCAGCATAAGTATCAATTTGGGTTGGTGATAATGCGTCTTTAATCAAGACAAATAAGGGAGTGGAAACTTTGAGAACAAGCAAAATAGATGATAATCAATACACTGAAAACAAAAAGGCTCGCCGAGGCGAGCCTTATATCACACGGTATCGCTATAAAATTACAGTACGTCTACTGCATTCAAATCAGCAAAAGCGCGCTCTAAACGTGCAACCATGCTTTCTTGACCTTTACGTAACCAAACGCGTGGATCGTAGAATTTTTTATTCGGTTGATCAGCACCTTTAGGGTTACCAATTTGGCCCTGTAGGTAAGCTTCATTTTCAACGTAGTAAGCACGTACGCCGTCCCAGCTAGCCCATTGAGTATCAGTATCAATGTTCATTTTGATCACACCGTAGCCGATAGACTCTTGAATTTCTGCTTGAGAAGAACCTGAACCACCGTGGAATACGAAGTTAAGTGCATTTGGAGCAATACCAAATTTCTCAGCACAGTAAGCTTGTGAATCACGAAGAATAGTAGGAGTAAGTACAACGTTACCCGCTTGGTAAACACCGTGTACGTTACCGAAAGAAGCAGCAATCGTGAAACGAGGGCTAATCGCGGTTAGTTTCTCGTATGCATAAGCTACGTCTTCTGGAGAAGTGTAAAGCTCAGACGCGTCCATATCAGAGTTATCTACGCCATCTTCTTCACCACCAGTACAACCCAATTCAATTTCAAGGGTCATGTTCATTTTAGCCATGCGAGCAAGGTATTCGCCACAGATTTGGATGTTTTCTTCTAGTGGCTCTTCAGAAAGGTCAATCATGTGAGAAGAGAACAAAGGCTTACCAGTTTGAGCGAAGAATTCTTCACCCGCATCGAGTAGACCGTCAATCCAAGGTAGCAATTTCTTAGCTGCGTGGTCAGTGTGAAGGATCACAGGAACACCGTAAGATTCAGCAACAGCGTGAACATACTTAGCGCCCGCAACAGCACCTTGAATCGCTGCGCCTTGGCCTTCAAGTTTAACGCCTTTACCAGTGAAGAAACCGGCACCGCCGTTTGAGAATTGAACAACAACTGGCGCTTTAGCCTTGGCTGCAGCTTCTAATACACCGTTAATCGTGTCAGTGTTAACTACGTTAACCGCTGGAAGTGCGAATTTGTTTTCTTTAGCAATAGCAAAAACTTTTTGCAAATCGTCGCCAGAGATAACCCCAGGTTTTACTGCATCGAAGATCTTAGACATATCAATGATTCCATCTACTTATATTTAATTAAAATTATGAACACTTCTGTGCTTTATTACTTATCACAGTGCGGAAGCAAAGCTTCCACACTGTCGCCAGTTAACCTTTAGCACGCTCCTCAAGCATTGCTACGGCAGGTAATACTTTACCTTCTACAAACTCTAAGAAGGCACCGCCCCCAGTAGAGATGTAAGAAACCTGGTCTTTAATTCCGAACTTATCAATCGCTGCTAGTGTATCACCACCGCCGGCTACAGAAAAACCAGCTGATTCAGCAATCGCTTTAGAAATGCCTGCTGTACCCGCTTCAAAATTCTTGAATTCGAATACGCCCACAGGACCATTCCAAAGAATAGTTTTAGCATTACCAATGATTTCTGCAAGCGCCGCTGTTGAATCAGGACCCAAGTCGAAGATCATGTCATCATCTTGAACTTCTGAAACATGTTTAATTTCAGCTTCAGCATTTTCATCAAATGCTTTAGCACATGCAACATCAGTGGCAACTGGAATAGCACACTCTTTCATCAATTTTTTAGCGGTTTCAAGTAAGTCCGCTTCGTAAAGAGACTTACCTACGTTATGACCTTCAGCGGCGATAAAGGTGTTTGCAATACCACCACCAACCACTAATTGGTCAGCTATTTTAGAGAGTGACTCTAATACAGTTAGCTTCGTCGAAACTTTAGAACCACCAACAATCGCAACCAATGGACGTTCTGGTTTATCCATTGCCTTACCTAATGCTTCAAGTTCAGCCGCAAGTAAAGGACCAGCACAAGCAACTTCAGCAAACATACCTACACCATGAGTCGACGCTTGAGCGCGGTGAGCGGTACCAAAGGCATCCATCACGTAAACATCACATAGTGCAGCCATTTTTTTAGCTAAAGCTTCTTCATTTTTCTTCTCACCAACGTTGAAACGAACGTTTTCAAGAACCACCAATTCACCAGCTTTAAGCTCTAAGCCATCGAGGTAGTCAGTCGCAAGACGTACTGGCACATCTAAAGCTTCATTTAAGTAGTCAACCACAGGCTGGAGAGAAAATTCTGCGTTATATTCACCTTCAGTAGGACGACCAAGGTGAGAAGTAATCATCAACTTAGCGCCTTGCTCTAAGGCCAACTTAATGGTTGGAATCGATGCTAAGATACGAGCATCGGAAGTCACTTTTCCATTTTTTACAGGAACATTCAGATCTTGACGTACTAATACGCGTTTACCAGCAAGATCTAAGTCGGTCATTTTGATAATTGACATTATCTGTCCTCATTTAGTTTTAAATTAAACTTACAACCCAGCCGCTTGGCTAAGCCGATAATTCCATCTGACTCATTAAAACGGTGGTGTCTAACATACGGTTGGCAAAGCCCCATTCGTTATCACACCAAGCCAACACTTTGACTAAGTGTTGGCCACTTACTCGTGTTTGTGAGCCATCAATAATGCTTGAATGACTATTGTGGTTAAAATCGATAGACACCAAGGGTTCTTCGGTATAGCTCAAGATACCCGCTAATTTACCGCAAACTGCCGCTTGAATGGCTTGATTTATATCAGAAACTGTAACTTTTTTACACAAAGTTACACTCAAGTCCATCGCCGTAACATTCTGTGTTGGCACCCGCACAGCGATAGCCTCAAACTTACCTGCAAACTTAGGAAGAATACGCTCTACACCTTTAGCCAGCTTGGTATCAACTGGAATAATTGATTGCCCGGCCGCGCGTGTTCTACGCAGGTCACTGTGGTAAGCATCGATCACTTGTTGGTCATTCATGGATGAGTGAATTGTAGTAATAGTACCACATTCCACACCGAAGGCCTCATCCAATACCTGAATCACAGGCACGATACAGTTCGTAGTACAAGAGCCGTTAGAGACAACCTTACTCGCCGCATTCAGCATATGCTCATTAACACCATAGACTACCGTGTGGTCAACGCAAGGATCGGCTGGATGAGAGAACAATACTTTTTTAGCGCCAGCGTCAATATGCATTTGCGCATCAGCGACTGAACTAAAACGTCCGGTGCACTCCAGCACGATATCCACCTTAAACTCAGCCCACGGCAAAGCACTTGGTTCACGGTTATGCAGCAGCTGGATCTGCTGACCAGCCACTGATAAACATTCCCCCTGTAGCGAGACATGTTCAGCAAAAGTACCGTGGGTAGAATCATACTTAAGTAAATGAGCCATAGCCTCTGGACTAGCTAACTCGTTAATCGCCACCACTTGGATCTGAGCTTGTCGCTGAGACTCAAATAACGCTCTAAGCACACTTCGGCCAATTCTGCCAAAACCATTAATAGCGACCCGAATAGGATGATGCTGCATAGTATTTTGCATTTCCATAAATAAGCAACAAAACAAAAAACCCTCTATAATTCAGAGGGTTTTACTCATAAATAATAACTAACGACTGTCTTACAACAGTTCGTTAGCCATCTTCACGAGGTTCTCTTGAGTGAAGCCAAACAACTTAAATAGCTCACCCGCTGGCGCAGACTCACCAAAGGTGGTCATTCCTAAGACCTTTCCATCGAAACCAACATACTTATGCCAGAAATCGGCGATACCCGCTTCAACTGCAATTCGTTTACGGACTGCGAAAGGCAATACAGATTCACGATATTCGGCTGATTGCGCATCAAAAACATCTGTTGCTGGCATAGAAACTACTCGAACAGCCTTACCTGCAGCGCTCAGTTCTTCATAAGCAGCCACGGCAAGTTCAACTTCGGAACCCGTTGCAATCAAAATAAGTTCTGGCGTAGCAGCACAATCTTTCAATACATAACCACCACGAGCAACATCAGCCAGTTGTTGAGCATCACGCGCTTGCGGTGCCAAACCCTGACGAGAAAAGATTAACGATGTTGGGCCATCTTTGCGTTCAATCGCATGACGCCAAGCAACCGCTGACTCTACCGAGTCACAGGGACGCCAAGTGCTCATGTTGGGGGTTAAACGTAAACTCGCAGTTTGTTCTACCGCTTGGTGAGTTGGACCATCTTCACCCAAACCGATCGAGTCATGGGTATACACAAAAATAGTCGGTTGCTTCATTAATGCAGCCATGCGTAAGGCATTACGTGCGTATTCCATAAACATTAAGAAAGTCGCACCGTAAGCTTTTAAACCACCATGTAAGGTCACACCATTCATGATTGCCGACATACCAAACTCACGCACACCGTAATGCATATAGTTACCGGAAGCGTCCTCAGCAGTCACCGCTTGAGAACCAGACCACATCGTAAGATTAGACGGAGCCAAATCTGCGCTGCCACCCAGTAATTCAGGCAATTTAGGACAAAAAGCTTCTAAGGTTTTTTGTGAAGACTGACGCGTCGCGACTTTAGCTTGGTTAGCTTGTAAATCAGCAATATACGAATCAGCAAATGCTGTCCAATCACTTGGTAAGTCGCCGTTCATACGACGTTTATACTCGGCCGCAAGTGCTGGGTAAGCAGCTTCGTAGCCAGCAAATAACTGATTCCACTCTGATTGTGATGAGCCACCAGCCTCTTTTGCATCCCAAGCTTGATAAATATCTTGAGGAATTTCAAAAGCAGCATAGGGCCAATTTAAAAATTCACGAGCAGCCGCTATTTCGTCAGCACCAAGTGGTGCACCGTGACAATCGTGGCTACCCGATTTATTCGGTGAACCAAAACCAATCACAGTTTTACAACAAATCATGGTTGGCTTGCTTGTTTCAGCTTTGGCTGCCGTAATCGCAGCCGCAATTGCGTCGCTATCATGGCCATCGACACCACCAATCACATGCCAACCGTAAGCTTCGAAACGTTTCACGGTATCGTCGGTAAACCAACCTTCGACATCACCATCAATCGAAATGCCATTGTCATCCCAAAAGGCAATCAATTTACCTAAACCTTGAGTACCAGCAAGTGAACAAGCTTCGTGAGAGATCCCCTCCATCAAGCAGCCATCACCGAGAAAGGTGTAGGTATAATGGTCAACCACAGGAAAACCATCTTTGTTGAATTGAGCCGCTAATATTTTTTCTGCTAAAGCCATACCCACAGCGTTGGTAAGACCTTGACCAAGCGGACCGGTAGTGGTTTCTACACCCGGCGCATAACCATATTCTGGGTGGCCTGGCGTTTTAGAATGTAATTGGCGAAAGTTTTTTAGTTCTTCGATAGGCAGTTGATAACCAGAAAGATGCAGTAGAGAATACAACAACATCGAGCCATGACCATTCGATAGAACAAAGCGGTCACGATCTGCCCAATTTGGGTCATTCGGGTTATGTTTCAAAAAGTCGCGCCATAGCACTTCAGCAATATCAGCCATTCCCATGGGGGCTCCAGGGTGACCAGAGTTAGCTTGCTGAACTGCATCCATACTTAAAGCACGAATGGCGTTGGCGAGTTGACGACGAGAAGACATGAATTTCTCCTGCAAATTATAGGCTATAGGGTATCGAGAGGCGCGTATTGTCACAAAGTCAACGATGTTACTCAATAATTATCTAAAAAGAATCGGTAAATTTATGGCTGAGTTCCACTTATTGGGTACTCACGTGGACAATTACTCAAAATAATGGCGCAAATAACAGAACCGAAGAGACAATGTCCCAACGCAAAAATGTCTAAGTGATACCGATCACGTTTTTTTGATTAAAATCATACCAACCTGTCGCAAAAGCACGTAACCTAGTTACACACTCCTCGCTCTGGAGTGGTGACAACACAATCAAACATTAAATGATTAGCAATAACGGATTATTCCTTTGATAGATGAGTTATCGGCTTCTACGCCTCTCCACCCCTTAATTCATTTTCGTCATCCGTTACCTGCGACAAGAGCTTATTTTATATGTTTGAACCGCTGAGTCGGCACCAACGAAACAGCATGGTGATTTACTTTCACCCCAACTAAGCGCTGATTAATTTTATGGACGTATGAATAATTATTCATACGTTGAAGTCATTCTTGCTATTAAGGTTTTAGATTTAAAATGCCTAAGTCTCCCAACTTTCGGTTTTTTCAAGGTGGATTAATCAAGCACCGAACCACCCCTAAATTCTTTACCACCCAATACGATTACATGGTTCTGATTGCTCTTTCTGGCTTTGTTGGCGCAACCGTCGGTTTAGTGATCGCGATGTTTGAAGAACTGATTAATTGGGTTGGTGACTTTCGGATTCACTTAGTCGAGAGCGCTTCGCTAAGTCCTTTCTTAAGTATTATCGCAGGTGCCTTGATTGGCGCTCTGATCACCGCCTTGGGATTTTGGTTAACGGCTCGCTTTGCGCCGGAAGCTTCAGGAAGCGGGATCCCGCACTTAGAAGGCGCTCTGGATGGCTTACATGATATCCGTTGGCGTCGAGTGCTACCGATAAAGTTCTTCGCTGGGGCGCTCACCATCAGTTCCGGAATGGTACTTGGAAGAGAAGGTCCTTCGATTCAAATCGGTGGTTCGGTAGGTCGAATGTTTGCCGGCAGGGCCAAACGTTATCAACACGCCACCCATATCTTAACAGCGGCGGGTGCTGCCGCTGGTTTAGCGGCCGCCTTTAACGCCCCTTTGGCCGGCGTGCTATTTGTAATTGAAGAGATGCGGCCGCAATTTCGCTATAGCATTACCTCATTCAAATGCGTCACCTTGTCTAGCGCCGCGGCAACCATTGTGATGCGCTCGATTCATGGCCAATCGGCAGTGATGGATATTCCGAACTTTTCGATTCCAGCACTCAACTCTCTGTGGTTATTCGCTTTACTAGGAATTATTTTTGGTATTGTTGGCGTTAACTTTAACCGTTGGGTCTTGAGTACCACGGCTAAAGTACAACAGCTCCAAAAAAACCGAATTTCGCGGATCGTGATGACAGGTGCGGCATTTGGTGCAGTATTTGCGACCCTGCAAAGCTTGGTTCCCGATATCACCGGCGGCGGAGTAGAACTCATCACCGAGTTGTTTAGAAATCCAATTGTTTGGGGTGTTTGCCTGTTATTGTTTGTGCTTCGCTTATTTACGACCATTGCGAGTTTTGGTTCGGCTGCACCTGGGGGAGTATTCTCTCCCATGCTCGCACTGGGCACTCTGCTTGGATTAGCATATGGCAGCTTAATGGCAAGTTATTTTCCTGACCTGGTTCCTGAACCAGGCATCTTTGCCATTGCTGGCATGGGGGCTCTGTTTGCCGCAACAGTTCGAGCGCCAGTCACCGGCATCATTTTAGTGGTTGAGATGACCGATAACTACCAGCTCATTTTGCCGTTACTGGTTACTTGTTTAGGAGCGACCTTCATTGCCCAAGCCTTGAAAGGGAAATCACTATATTCTGAACTATTGAAGCAATCACTGCGTAACAATCCTGAAATCAAACGTCAGATCAACGAAAGTCACGAGGATAGTAAAACAAGCTAAACTCGCAATCGCTGTGCGTAAGGATCAGGCATTACGGTTCAAAATAGTAAATGACCCAGATATACAGCCATCACATCGGAAAGCACGAGCCCAAAGTTAAAGTCATCGCCAAGAACGATAGCACAATTGCTGAGCTTGTTCTTTTCGTCCCTCGTCGGCAACACTCAGCAGCGACTTGTTATATGGTACATAACATTTGATTCAGCGCTTCCCAAATAAAAATCATCAGTAAAGTGGGCTTTAAGCCCGGTAACAGTATTGCTGCAAGCCCCCTGATTCAGTCGCGAGGGTAGCCATTCTCACAGATTATTCGCAGATTCATGATTTAATGAGCGAATAGAGTGGAAAAATAAAGTCAGCGAAACTAGAATAGACGTCCAGATGGTCATCCATCTATACGTCATCAACATTACATTCTAAGAGAGTCCAATCACATGACTACACACTTGTTTACTTCAGAATCAGTGTCTGAAGGGCATCCAGACAAAATTGCAGATCAAATTTCTGACGCTGTATTGGACGCAATTTTAACCCAGGATCCCAAAGCCCGTGTAGCTTGTGAGACTTACGTCAAAACGGGCATGGTGATGGTTGGCGGGGAAATCACAACCTCAGCCTGGGTGGATATTGAAGAATTAGCTCGCTCAACGGTACGAGAAATCGGTTATACCCACTCCGACATGGGTTTCGATGCAGATTCTTGTGCGGTATTAAACGTGGTTGGGAAACAATCTCCAGACATCAACCAAGGCGTTGACCGTGCTCGACCAGAAGAACAAGGTGCCGGAGACCAAGGTTTAATGTTTGGTTATGCGACCAACGAAACCGATGTGCTTATGCCAGCACCTATTACCTACTCTCACCTACTAGTCAAACGCCAAGCAGAGGTTCGCAAGAATGGAGTCTTAAGCTGGTTGCGCCCAGATGCAAAATCTCAAGTTACCTTTGCTTATGAGAATGGCATCATTACCGGGATCGATGCAGTAGTCCTTTCGACCCAACATTGCGACAGCATTTCCACCGAAGATTTGCGTGAAGCGGTAATGGAAGAAATCATTAAACCAGTGCTTCCAGCACAGTGGCTCAATGACAAAACCCAGTACCATATCAACCCCACAGGTCGTTTTGTCATTGGTGGGCCAATGGGCGACTGTGGCTTAACTGGCCGTAAGATCATTGTGGATACCTATGGCGGCATGGCGCGTCATGGCGGGGGGGCTTTCTCCGGTAAAGATCCATCAAAAGTGGATCGTAGTGCCGCTTATGCAGGCCGTTATGTCGCCAAGAATATTGTCGCAGCAGGTTTAGCAGAGCGTTGTGAGATTCAAGTGTCTTATGCGATTGGAGTCGCCGAGCCGACTTCTATTAGTATCGAAACCTTTGGTAGTGGTAAACTCGCTGAAGACAAATTGATTGCCTTGGTACGCAAGCATTTCGACCTTCGCCCTTATGGTATTTTGAAAATGCTCGACCTGGAGCGCCCCATCTATCAAGCCACAGCCGCTTATGGTCACTTTGGTCGCAACGAGTTCCCATGGGAACAAACCGATAAAGCCGAAGCCCTGAAAGCCGATGCTGGCCTATAAACCCAAGCTTCACTAGCTTGAAGCAGCCGAAAGCGTATAATCAGCGATTATCCTTTCGGCTTTTTGGATCTTAAGGTGCAACAACTTTCGCAACAGGTTGAAGCTTGCTTTCAACAAGCAGAACGCTTCTATCAACGTGCATTTACACGACCAGAAATCGTGTTATCGGCACGTCGCAGTAAAGTTGCGGGCAGCGCCAACCTAATTCAATGGCGACTACGCTTTAATCAGCATTTTTACCAACAACAACCACAACACTTCCTCGCTCAAACCGTGCCTCACGAAGTGGCTCATCTAATTTGCCACGCCCTCTATGGTCGAATCAAACCACACGGCAAAGAATGGCAAACCTTGATGCAACAGGTGTTCCACTGCTCACCTACAACCACCCATCGTTACTCCCTAGAAACTCTCGAGCTAAGCACGGTGATGTATCGCTGCCAGTGCCAAAACCATCAATTGGGGATCCGCAGTCATAATAAAGTACTGCAAGGGGCTCGCTATCAATGTAAACGCTGTAAACAAACCTTGGTTGCTCAATAAACCATAACTTGCCAGCCAAATGAGCAGCACTAACAACCGCAACGATTTGCAGGCTAGGCTTCGAGCGACGAACAGTTTATCCTTAACAACCTTATTTGCTTCAATTTTCACTCGCTCAGGAGCCGACACTTAGCATGCGTATTCCTCGTATTTATCAACCCTCCCCACTCAACGTTCAGCAAATCGTTGAATTAGATAGCGAGGCCGCCAACCATGTCGGTCGAGTATTACGGATGACAGCAGGCCAACACTTAGAGCTATTTAATGGCGACGGCAACAATTACTCCGCAAGTATCGAAAGTAGCGGCAAGAAGCAGGTGAGTGTAAAAATATTAACGCAACAACTTAATGCCAGCGAATCCCCCCTCAGGATCCATTTAGGACAAGTGATTTCCCGCGGTGACCGCATGGAATTTACCATTCAAAAATCGGTGGAACTGGGGGTCAATAAAATCACCCCACTCACCAGTGAGCGCTGTGGGGTCAAACTTAACCAAGAGCGTTTTGAGAAAAAACGCCAACAATGGCAAAAAATCGCGATTGCCGCCTGTGAACAATCAGGGCGCAGTGTCGTACCCGAGATCGCCGAACTACAGAGTTTTGAGCAGTGGGCTGGTGAAAACAGTCAAGCAATGAAGTTGAATTTGCATCCAAAGGCCCCATATAGCATTAAGACCCTCCCCATTCCGCTGCATGGCGTAAGATTGTTGATCGGGCCCGAGGGAGGGCTCACAGAGCAAGAAATTGCGGTCTGTAACCAGCATCACTTTCAAGAGACCCTACTCGGTCCACGAGTGCTGCGCACCGAAACTGCCGCACTAACAGCAATAACGGCTTTGCAATGTCAATTTGGAGACTTAGCATAAATGAGTATTAAACTCGGGATCGTGATGGACCCCATCACCCAAATCAATATTAAGAAAGACTCAAGCTTCGCCATGTTGATGGAAGCGCAAGCACGTGGCTATCAAATCTATTACATGGAAATGCAAGACTTGTATCTGGAAAATGGTCGCGCAGCAGCCGCTATGCGCCCTTTGGCAGTCCAAGAAAATGCCCAGTCTTGGTTTGAATTAGGCCCAGAAGTCGATCAAAGTTTAAGTGAATTAGATGTGATCCTGATGCGTAAGGATCCCCCCTTTGATACCGAGTTTATCTACGCCACCTACATTTTGGAGCGCGCCGAGAGCGAAGGTTGTTTAATCATTAACAAACCTCAAAGCTTACGCGATGCCAACGAAAAACTATTTACCGCCTGGTTTGCCGAATTCACTCCGACAACCCTGGTCAGCAGTGACATGAAGCGTCTGAAAGCTTTCCATCAACAACATCAAGATGTGATCATGAAGCCACTGGATGGGATGGGCGGCGCTTCGATATTTCGCTTAAAACAAGGCGATCCCAATGTTGGCGTGATCCTCGAAACCTTAACCAACCACGGTCAAGAGTACTGCATGGCTCAGTGTTTTATTCCTGAAATTGTCGACGGCGACAAACGGATCTTAATCGTGGATGGCGAGCCGATGCCCTATTGCCTAGCAAGGATCCCTTCAGAAGGTGAAACTCGCGGTAATTTAGCCGCGGGCGGACGCGGTGTGGCTCAACCGCTATCAGAGAGTGACTGGAAAATAGCAAACGCAATTGGCCCAGAACTCAAAGCCAGAGGGCTGGTATTTGTCGGCCTCGATGTGATTGGTGATAAAGTCACCGAAATTAACGTCACCAGCCCGACTTGTATTAAAGAAATAGAAGCAGCCTTCAATATTTCGATTACAGGCAAGTTAATGGATGCCATTGAAGCTAAACTTATAGTATCAACCTAAGTGAAGTGGTCAGCCATGAATACACTGCAAAACCAGTTCTTATTAGCGATGCCTAGCCTGAATGACCCGTTTTTTAAACGAGCGGTGGTTTATATCTGTGAGCATAATGAACAGGGCGCGATGGGCTTAGTCATTAATGTACCAGTGGATCTCTCGGTCGAATCACTACTGGCACAAATCGAACTACATGACGCTACCGAAGTACATCGAGAGCATCTAGACCGCCCGGTATACCAAGGTGGACCGGTGGCTCTGGAGCGTGGATTTGTGTTGCATTCATCCATGCATGGCTTTAGCAGCAGCTTGAAAGTAAGCGACGATCTGATGGTCACCACCTCCAAAGACGTATTAGACACACTTGGTACAGACGCCCAGCCTTCGGATTACATCGTCACCTTAGGTTATGCCAGCTGGGAGGCGGGTCAATTAGAACAAGAGATTGCCGATAATTATTGGCTTACCCTGCCAGCCAATAGCGAAATCATCTTCAAGGTTCCCAGCAATAAACGCTGGGAGGCTGCAGCCAAAAGCCTGGGGATCGATGTTTGGCAACTGTCCAGTGAAGTGGGGCACGCCTAACATGGCAAGAGCTGGAGAACGTTCGGTATTAGCCTTTGATTTTGGCACCAAGAGTATCGGGGTAGCTATCGGCCAAGAGCTCACCGCCAGCGGCAAACCGTTGGCAGCGCTCAAAGCTCAGGATGGTATCCCCAACTGGCAAACGGTGGAAAAACTACTGGCACAATGGCTACCCGACCTGCTGGTTATCGGCTTACCCCTCAACATGGACGGCAGTGAGCAGGAGCTGACCACCCGTGCAAAAAAATTCGCCAATCGCTTACATGGGCGATTCGGCTATCCCATTGCGCTGCAGGACGAGCGTCTAACCACCGTTGATGCCAAGGAAAAACTGTTTGAATTAGGTGGTTACAAGGCGCTAGAAAAAGGTGCTGTCGATAGCCTCGCGGCCGCCTTAATCTTTGAAAGCTGGTGTTCAGAACAAGTTTGAGCGCCTAAGCCTTAAATCCGGCGAAACAACTTAAGCCGATGAGAGCAAGGGACGCGATCCACTGCTACCAATCTGATTCATGATATGACCTATTTATTGCGCAAAATAAAGTTGTCGATAACGAGGCATAAACTGCAGTAACGAGTGAATCTAATTACAAGATGAATAACGTAATTAGCACTGATTTAGGCCCGCAAAATGAACTGATAATTAGCTAGATTGGTATGATACGAGGCGCTCTCCCACTCACTCCTTGCTCGCATAAAGAACAGCTAAACCTCTCATGAACGGAAAGCGGTGTGGTTCGCAGCGAAAATATCAATCATCATTCAATTAGCTGTTATTAACGTCACAAATATCAGGCGAATAAATGCGCAAAATCAATTTGCCCACAGGCAATTTCAAACACCGAGCAAGCATATCTCAAACAAGTCATCCGATATACCGAGTATATTTAAAGCCCCTATTTATAACGTTGAGATCATAAAATTTTTAATTCATGACAAAGCTGTAAAAAATTGAATAAAAACACTCTCATACATATATCAAGTCGATACCCCGAACCCGCCGGTCAAAAAACAACCAAAACTATCCGCTAAATATTTCCCTAAATATGTGATGAAACTAGAAATTAATACAATAAAATTAATGTGTTAGCTCATTTTAATAAATACAAAGACATTCATCACAAAAAAATATTAAGAGATTATTATATTACAAATGAACGCGTCACACTGATGACTAATATTAACGACTAAAAGCACCGATTGAAGTGTCATGTTACCTGTAAAACAAGCCAATAAATTTAATCACAAATTTAAAGACCACTTACATCAAACATTCGCGAAGTTCATGAGGATGCTGGAAAAATAAAATGTCTTATAAAAAAATAAATAATAATACTCTACGCCTAAGTACCCTTGCCTTAATCACATCCAGTTTATTACTCACCGGATGTAATGATAGTATTGAATACACCGCTGATGGAAAGGATGATGCTAGTCAGCAACAAGATCTACAAGTTAAAAATGCTCCCTTTGGCTGGGTTACGCAATATAAAGATCCAGACGGTAATGCTCATCAAATTACTGGTGGCGCAGGTGCCACTGAAGACAGTATTTATGTCGTTTCTAGCCGTCAAGAATTAAGAGATGCACTGAATAACATTAATAGCGAAAACTATATTTCCGGAGATAGTGCTGCCGAATTGAAAGCCAAACTTGAGCCCAAAATCATCTATTGGCAAGGTACGATTCGCGGTGATGAATTAAGCGATGGTAGCTATGCGGATGCCGAATACTATAAGTCCAAACCAAATAGAACTAAATTTGATTTTGATCTCTATGTGAAGGCTTTCGACCAAGATTATCGCGATGAATTGCAAGCGACCATCGACGCAAATGGCGCTGATGCGGAGGCCGCTAAAACGGAGCTTGACCTGTTAAAAAGACAGAATGGTCAACGTTCTCAATATGCCAATAATCAAAAATCACAAATTCAATTTCAAGTACCACCCAATACGACTCTGTTAGGGGTCGGCAATGATGCCAAGTTAATTGAAGGCTATTTATCTCTAAATACACTGAGCCATACCTTTGATCGCACAGATAACAGCAACATTATTATTCGCAATATCACTTTCCAAGCTCCCCGTGATTTTGCTCCTGCGTGGGATGCTGGCGATGGTGACTCTGGTAATTGGAATGCTCGGTATGATGCCGTATCGATTAATGCCAGTAATAACATATGGATTGACCATTGTTCATTTTCTGATGGAGACCACCTTGACAAAGACGAAGAGAATATTTTCGGTAAACATGTCCAACGCCATGATGGCTTGTTAGATATAGAAGATGACTCCGATTATATTACTCTCTCTTATAATATTTTTTCAGAACACGATAAGACAATGATCATCGGCTCTGGAGATGGCGATACCGGAGACTATCGTATTACCTTCGAAGGTAACTATTGGAAGAACAATAAACAACGCACTCCACGAGTACGCTTTGGCAAAGTTCATTTAATTAATAACTATCATCAAGGTGCAACTGACGCCGATTACCCCATTCTGTATGCCATTGGAATGGGTTATGGATCATCGATACTTTCTGAAAGTAATGTATTTGATTTCCAAGGAAGTGGGGCAGAAGAAAGCACAATTATTGGTGCTTATAAAGGAAGTAAATTTAAAGACAATGGCTCTTGGTTTAATGATGAGCCCGCTACAGAATTAAATCAAATAGCCTTAGATAAATGTACCGAGCTACAAACAAAAGAAAAAGAAAAAGCAGCCCTGGCAAATAAAGAGCCAGCGAGTTGGGCATTAGAAACTTGTACCAACCAGTTAGATTGGACCCCTCCTTATAACTATACAGTGGGCCGTAATCCATCGGTGGTTAAAGATTATGTGCTGGACAATGCAGGCATCGGAAAACTAAATATTTCTGTTCCTAAATAATTCATTCAAAAAAGCCTCGAAAGATTCGAGGCTTTTTTTTATTAATTGAATACAATTATGATTGCGGATTCGACCAAATTTCTGGATCAATTTGCTTTTGCAATTCTGGATGGTCCTTACTATCAAAGCAAGGAAGCTTACCCGCATCTAGTTGACGGTTATAATCTTTTGCCAGCTTAACCACAACGCCCGACAACATCAGGATCGCCACGAGGTTAACAATTGCCATCAGTCCCATGGATACATCGGCCAGGTTCCAAATAATATCAATTTTAACCACCGCACCAAACATCACCATCGCCAACACCAATAGACGAAAGATCCACAAACCAGCTTTATGATTATGCTCAAGAAAAATCAGGTTAGTCTCTGCGTAAGAATAATTCCCGACAATTGAAGTGAAAGCAAAAAAGATGATCGCAACACCAACAAAATAGCTCCCCCAAGCACCAACTTGACTACTAAGCGCTTGTTGAGTGAGCGCAATCCCGCCACCCGCAAGAGACTCATTATAACTCAGCAAAATAATCGCCGCAGTGGCAGTGCAAATGACAATAGTATCGATAAATACCCCCAACATTTGCACATACCCCTGGGAAGCCGGATGCGGAGGATAAGGCGTCGCGGTTGCAGCCGCATTCGGTGCGCTGCCCATGCCTGCTTCGTTGGAAAACAATCCTCGTTTGATACCATTCATCATTGCGGCAGCGAAAGCACCAGCTCCCGCCTCTTCAAAACCAAAGGCCGAGCGGAAAATAAGACTAAACACCTCAGGCATCTTATCGATGTTGATTACCACAACCACCAAGGCAACTAAAACGTAGGCTAAAGCCATCACGGGCACCACCAGTTCCGCGAATCGAGCGACACTGCGGATCCCGCCAAAAATGATCAAGGCTGCCGCCGCCACTAATACCAGGCCCACCAAGACCTTATCGAATCCAAAAGCTTCATTGAGAGCGGAAGCGATAGAATTGGCTTGCACCGCATTAAAAACCAGACCAAAGGCAACTATCAGGCAGATGGCAAAAACCACGCCCATCCAGCGTTTTCCTAAGCCTTGTTCCATGTAATAAGATGGACCACCACGAAAGTTACCATCGCTATCTTTTACTTTATACAACTGCGCAAGGCTACTCTCTGCAAAACTAGTCGCCATGCCCAGGAAAGCAATTAACCACATCCAAAATACCGCGCCCGGGCCACCCAGTGTGATAGCCACGGCAACCCCAGCGAGGTTACCAGTGCCGACTCGCGCGGCTAAACTCGTACATAAGGCCTGAAAAGAAGAAATACCACTAGCATCGCCCTTACGGCTAGACTTCATCACTGAGAACATGTGGCCAAAATGTCTAATCTGAATGAACCCAGTTCTAATCGTAAATAACACCCCTGAGCCAACCAATATATAAATTAGTAGATTTCCCCAAAGTACATCATTCATCCAGTTTATAACTTCATTCATACCTATTATTTACCTCTTTTTTGGACGTTGATGTCATACCTTCAACATACTTTTGCGGAGGCGAAGTTTAGAGAGGCACCAATAACCATGCTTTGATATATAACAAAAACAAGATAAAAAAGTGCATATATATAAATAAAAGGCATTAACGCTATAAAACAACCACTTTAATCCTACAAAATAGCTATATGTTTTGCGATTTATAGTCAAAAAAATGCAGCTCAGAAACTTTTTTGTAACATTGGTATTTTACTTTCATTGAACCTGTGGTACTTATTAACTGCAACAACATACAAGGAGATAACCATGGATAGGCTAGACTTGGATACTGTTGAAACCAGCAAGGCTTCTCGCAGCTCAAACAAAAAGCGCAAATGGCGAGAAATTGAGGCAATAAAAGATAAAATCCGCTTACAGAAGGAACTACAGTCAATCGACCATAGTTTCGATCTTCATACCGAATACGAATATTAATCTGTGACGAAATACGAATATGACAGGAAACCCGGTTAAGCCGGGTTTTTATTATATTCGCAACAGCCCCCCTTCAACGGAAGGGAGAAATCATCGAAGACTCATCCTCTGCGGCACAAAAGTTAAACTATTTGTCAATTTTTACGACTCACCTGATCTCGCCTACAAAAAAAGCGTGAGCTAAGCCTCAAGAACTGCAAACGACACATGCAAATTATAATAATTAGCGCTAAATTCTTCATCGAAACGTTTGCGCAAACGTTTCGATGAAGAGTAAATCTAAATAAAAATCGTTCCCTAATCACTGACAGAGATGATAACTATCATGAAAAAAGCACCCCTACTCAATGCTGAACTGTCTTACATTATCGCCAAATTGGGCCATCAAGATCAGCTCTGTATCGGCGACGCTGGCCTACCAATCCCCGACAGCTGCCAACGCCTTGATCTCGCATTAACTAAAGGCATTCCTAGCTTTATTGACACCGTTAAAGCGGTACTTGGTGAAATGCAAATTGAAGCCGTGACTCTCGCCGAAGAAACCTTGAGCCATAGCCCACAGTTGCATGCACAGTTGCTCCAGCTAATCCAACAACAAGAGCAATTATCGGGTCAGTTAATCCGCCTTAATTTGCTGAGTCATGAGACTTTTAAACAACAAACAGCAAGTGCAAAAGCCGTCGTCAGAACTGGCGAATTCACCCCTTACGCCAATGTTATTTTCCACGCAGGCGTGGTGTTTTAGCCCTTTATCCGAATCTGGAGCTTTCATGACTCAGCCGATCCTAGAACTCAACAATATCGAAAAGAGCTTTCCTGGCGTGAAAGCCTTAGATGGCGCTAGCTTGCGTGTTTATCCCGGTAAGGTAATGGCCTTATTAGGTGAGAACGGTGCAGGAAAATCCACCTTAATGAAGGTGCTCACCGGTATTTATAGCCTCGATAGCGGCAAGATTAACTATCAAAATAAACCAGTCAGTTTTGATGGCCCTCGCGCATCGCAAAGCGCAGGTATTAGTATCATTCATCAGGAGCTCAACCTGATCCCTGAGCTAAGTATTGCCGAGAATATCTTTTTAGGTAGAGAACCTACTTATGTCTTTGGCGGAATCAATTGGCCACTCATGTATCAACAAGCCGACCGACTATTGGCTCGTCTCAAAATTCAACACAGCGCCAAACAATTGCTGGGTTCGATTAGTTTAGGTGAACAACAAATGGTCGAAATCGCCAAGGCGCTGTCCTTTGAATCCAAGGTGATCATCATGGATGAGCCCACCGATGCTCTCACCGACACCGAAACCGAAGCTTTATTTGCCGTGATCAAAGAGCTCCGAAACCAGGGCTGCGGCATTGTTTATATTTCCCACCGTTTAAAAGAAATATTTGAGATTTGCGATGACATTACGGTGCTGCGTGACGGCAAATTTATAGGTCAACGCAGCATTGACGATATCGACGAAGATAGCATGATTGAAATGATGGTGGGGCGTCGTCTTGATGAGCAATTCCCTCGTATCAACTACCAGCATGGCAATACCTGCCTTGAACTAAAAGGCTTAAGTGGCTCCGGCATACGTCAAGTCAGTTTCCACTTAAATAAAGGCGAAATTCTCGGTATCTCTGGTTTGATGGGCGCAGGTCGAACTGAATTGATGAAGGTGATCTATGGTGCCCTCAACCGTGATTCTGGTGAAGTCTATTTAGAAGGAAAAGCCATTCACCCTTGCAGCCCACAAGAAGGCTTGGCCTTAGGCATCGCTTACATCTCGGAAGACCGCAAAAAAGAAGGCTTAGTTTTGGGGCTATCGGTCAAAGAAAATATGTCTCTATCTTGCCTGAAACAACTTTCTAATGGGCCACAATTGAAGCATGGCGATGAAATTATCGCCGTCGAAGACTTTATCACGCTGTTCAATATCAAAACCCCCAGCCGTGAACAAATCATCGGTAATTTATCAGGCGGCAACCAACAGAAAGTAGCGATAGCAAAAGGCTTGATGACCCGTCCAAAAATCCTGATTTTAGACGAACCCACCCGCGGCGTAGACGTCGGCGCCAAAAAAGAGATCTACCAATTAATCAATCAATTTAAGGCTGAAGGCATGAGCATTATTTTAGTGTCTTCAGAAATGCCTGAAGTACTGGGCATGAGTGACCGAATATTGGTGATGCACGAAGGCACCATAAGCGGTGAATTTAGCGCCGAACAAGCCGATCAAGAGACACTAATGGCCTGCGCTGTTGGTAAAAAAATTAATGAGGACGCAGCATGAACAGCAAAGCCCTAGCGAAACAAAGCCCCCAAGCCCAAACATCAAGCATATTTAGTAAGCATTGGTTAATTGAGCAAAAATCGTTGATTGCGCTGATTTTACTCATCGTCGTCGTTTCAATACTAAATCCCAATTTTTTTACCCTAGATAACCTCCTTAATATTCTTCGGCAAACCTCTGTTAACGCCATTATTGCGGTTGGCATGACACTAGTGATTTTAACCGCAGGGATTGACTTAAGTGTCGGCTCTATCTTAGCCCTCTGTGGAGCCTTTGCCGCCTCAATGATTGGCTTGGAAATCCCCGTTTACATCGCGGTGCCAGCCGCACTGTTAGCGGGAACAGCTTTAGGTGCGGTGAGTGGACTGATTATTGCGAAAGGAAAGGTTCAAGCTTTCATCGCAACCTTAGTCACCATGACTTTACTACGCGGTGTGACCATGGTGTACACCGATGGCCGCCCCATCTCTACAGGCTTTACCGACGTTGCCGATAGCTTCGCATGGTTCGGTACTGGTTATATGCTGGGGATCCCTGTGCCTATTTGGTTAATGGCATTGGTATTTGCTGCGGTTTGGTACCTACTAAATCACACCCGCTTTGGTCGCTATGTGTATGCACTCGGTGGCAACGAGGCGGCGACTCGCCTTTCTGGAATCAATGTAGATCGCGTAAAAATTGGTGTTTACGCCATTTGTGGACTACTTGCAGCCTTAGCTGGCTTGATCGTCACCTCTCGGCTCTCCTCGGCTCAACCAACCGCAGGAATGGGCTACGAGTTAGACGCAATCGCTGCCGTGGTATTAGGTGGAACCAGTTTAATGGGTGGGAAAGGACGGATTATGGGTACCCTTATTGGCGCCTTAATCATTGGTTTTTTAAACAATGCCTTAAATTTATTAGACGTATCTTCGTACTTCCAAATGATCGCCAAAGCATCGGTGATTTTATTGGCAGTCATGGTAGACAACAAAAACAAATAATAGATAGAACCTCAACTACAAGGAACATCGTTATGAACAAGCTCACGACATTACTTTCTATGGCTGTACTTGGTACTGCGATCAGCACCACCGCCGCCGCCGATACTCTCGCGATGGTGGTATCAACCCTAAATAATCCATTTTTCGTATCGATGAAAGATGGTGCTGAAGCAAAGGCTAAACAACTCGGTTACGATCTGTTGGTCTTGGATTCACAGAATGACCCAAGCCGCGAGCTTTCCAACGTGGAAGACTTAACAGTACGTGGTGTAAAAGCAATTCTGATCAACCCAACTGACTCCGATGCGGTCTCAAACGCAATCCGCATCGCCAATCACGCCAAAATTCCAGTATTAACGCTCGATCGCGGTGCTAGCCGTGGCGATGTGGTCAGCCATATCGCTTCAGACAATGTCGCGGGCGGAAAAATGGCAGGTGAATTTATAGTGCAGCAGGCTGGCGCAACTGCAAAAGTAATTCAGCTAGAAGGGATCGCAGGAACCTCCGCGGCACGCGAGCGTGGCCAAGGTTTTATGCAAGCGGTCGAAAGCAGCAAAATGCAGTTACTCGGTAGCCAACCAGCTGACTTTGATCGCACCAAAGGGCTGAACGTGATGGAAAATATGCTTGCTGCAAATCCTGATGTTAAGGCTGTATTTGCGCAAAACGATGAAATGGCGTTAGGCGCTTTGCGTGCGGTACAAGCCTCAGGCAAAAAAGTACTAATCGTTGGTTTTGATGGCACCGACGACGGTATTGCTGCAGTAAAACGCGGTTTGATGGCAGCAACGATTGCCCAACAGCCTGAAAAAATTGGAGCCCTAGGGATTGAGACTGCTGATAGAATGTTAAAAGGTGAAACGGTAGAGAAATACATTCCAGTCCCTTTAAAAGTGGTCACAAAATAAGCCTAAAGAAGCACTTTACTTACAGCTAAATAATCAACCGGAACTGAGCAGAACAAGCTTCCAGCTCAGTTCCATAAGTAGCAATCATCGAGGTAACAAATGAGCAAATTGGTTGTATTAGGCAGTGTCAATGCTGACCATGTATTACAGGTGAATAGTTTTCCTCAACCAGGTGAAACCTTGCAAGGTAGCAGCTACCAAGTGGTTGCGGGTGGTAAAGGCGCAAACCAAGCCGTCGCAGCCGCACGCCTAGGGGCCGATATTGCCTTTATCGCCTGCATTGGAGACGACGCCTTTGGCCAGCAAAGCCGTATCAATTTTGCCAAAGACGGAATCAATACCGAAGCGGTAATGGAAATCAGTCTCTGCCCTACTGGCATTGCTATGATTTTAGTTGCAGCAACTGGCGAAAATAGTATAGCCATCTCCGCCGAGGCAAATGCTCAGCTAACGCCACAACGCTTAGCCGCTCACACCTCGTTAATTGAGCAAGCCGATACCTTATTGATGCAATTGGAAAGCCCTATCGAAACGGTGACCGCTGCGGCTCAATTAGCAAAACAGCACCAAACCCGAGTCGTACTCAACCCTGCCCCAGCAAGGGCACTTGATGATGACTTATTGGCTCTGATTGATATGATCACCCCCAATGAGACCGAGGCCGAAGCGCTCACTGGGATTAAAGTGGTGAACGCCAGCAGCGCCGCTCAAGCCGCGCAAGTCTTACACCTTAAAGGTATCCCTTGGGTATTGATCACGATGGGCAGTCAGGGGGCATGGGTCAGCCATCGAGGTGAAGGCCGGCTAGTTGCAGGCTATAAAGTCAAGGCGCTAGATACCACGGCAGCGGGCGATACTTTTAATGGCGCCTTGGTCACCGCTTTATTAGAACAACAGCCGGCAGAATCGGCAATACGTTTTGCACATGCCGCTGCAGCACTCTCGGTCACGAAATTTGGAGCCCAACCTTCAATTCCTGATCGACAACAGGTTTTTGAGTTTATTGCACAGCAAGATTCTGCGACTATAGTTAATTAATAGTCTGATTAATCAGGAGAATTTAATCGCCATGGCGACCATAAAAGATGTAGCGAAGCATGCTGGAGTCTCTACTTCAACGGTAAGCCATGTATTAAATAAAACCCGTTATGTAAGCGAAGATATCATTCTTAGAGTGATGACCGCAGTCGATCAATTGCACTATGCACCATCGGCTCTGGCTCGTAGCTTAAAGGTACAACACACCAAAACCTTCGGCATGTTGGTCACGACATCTACCAACCCCTTTTTCGGTGAAGTGGTTAAAGGCGTGGAGCGCAGCTGTTACCAACACGGCTACAATCTAATTTTGTGTAATACCGAAGGTGACCAGGAGCGGATGAAATCAAACCTGGACGCCTTACTACAAAAACGGGTAGACGGACTACTACTCATGTGCGGCGAACTAGAAAACCCCGAATTCGATTTATTTAGCCGCCATCAACCAGTCCCAACGGTGGTGATGGACTGGGGTCCAGTCAACTTCCCCAGCGACAAAATCCAAGATAATTCACTGCAAGGTGGTCAATTAGCCACCCAACATCTAATTAGCCAGGGCCATCGTCAAATTGGCTGCATTACTGGGCCTCTCGACAAACAAACTGCGCAACAGCGCTACGCAGGATTTTTGCGAGCGATGGAACAGGCGAAGCTACCAGTAAATCCAGCTTGGGTCGCCTCTGGTAACTTCGAATGCGAGGGCGGCGAGCAGGCATTTCGAGCCATTCATGCGAATGCTCCCCTGCCAAGTGCGTTATTCGTATCCAATGACATGATGGCCATGGGGGTAATTAATACCGCTAGCAAGCTCGGTATTAAGGTTCCTGAGCAACTCTCGCTGATCGGTTATGATGACATTAAATTAGCCAAATACATTACTCCCTCACTCACCACGATTCATCAACCCAAACACCGCTTAGGGCAGCAGGCCGTCGATAGCCTACTAAGAAAAATAGAGTATCCCGGTCAACCAAACCAAATTATCCAGTTAGAGCCAAGCTTAGTGATCCGTGACAGCGTTCTGACTTATTCTGCCTAATTGAGGCTAAAAACCCGCTTCTTAGCGGGTTGATTCAAATCGATTCTAAACCGAATCGCCAGGGCTTTCCTCATGCGGTTCCGAGAGCTTAATCCGCTCAGCTAAAGCTTTATATTGCTCTTGCACTCGATGACCAAATAAAGGATCTTCGAAATTACCATGTTGCCAGCTTTGCTCTATCGCCCGCCAATCGTCTTCCGTTAAATGTCTTTTTAAGGCCGGAAAGATCACCTCTTCTTCATAATTCAAGTGATCCCATTGGGCTTTAATAAATGCTTCTAATTTGTCGCTAAATTGATCCAGAGGAACCACCGCGTCCAATAAAATAATATCAATAATATCGCTGAGCTCAGCGGTCATCTCCAGTAAGTCGAGATGTTGCTGCTTTAGTTGCCCAGACAAGTCATCTTCGACAACTCGATACTTGGTATAATAATCGTAAATCAGATCTTCTTTAGGATGATGGCAACGGTCAGCGTACTCTTGCATATAACTAATAATATGAGCAATTAATTTATATTTAACTGCTTTTTCGTTACGAATATGCTCCAGTTTCTGCTCCAACACTTTTAACAACTTGGCGATATTCTGATGGTCTTGATGAAGACTTTGTAACATTGCTGCTCCTTAGCTAACCGCACTCTTAGATTCAGTATAAGGTACTTATTATTTTTAGATTATTGCGCTAGATCGTCTATTAGACCGATTGCCTCTTTGCCTAGTTCACAAATTTTACAATCCCTGTTCAAGGCTTCGCAAAACGAGCGTTGAACAATCAATATGACTTATTGTTCAACAAACACCCACCCCTTGTACAGCATTTAGTCAAGAATGTTCGGTTGCAAGCATAATTACCAAGCTAACGGCTTGCACTGAGTCAACAAACACCGTAAAAAAAATTAAAAAAAACCCTTTTTTGATTAAGGTCAATTGTAGTATAGTTTCAGCAAGTGGCGATAATGATTCAAGTAATGGCTCAGGCATCGCTATATGCTGTAATAAAATTACACTTTTAAGCTAATGAGGTATGTTATGACCACAGGTATTCAAATCACTAAAGCAAACAATCAAGCCCTACTTGGTTCTTTTTGGCTGTTAGATAACGAACAAAATCAAGCGCGCTGCCTTTGTGTTAAAGATGAACTTTTTGCAGAAGATGAAGTCGTCGCCATCGATACATTGGGTCAGATCGAATATCGCGAAGTACCGATGAAAGCACAGGCACTGGAAGAAGGTGGTCAACACCTTAACGTGAATGTACTACGTCGCGAAACGTTAGAAGATGCCGTGAAGCACCCCGAAAAATATCCACAGTTAACCATTCGTGTTTCTGGTTATGCAGTACGTTTCAACTCGCTAACCACTGAACAACAACAAGATGTTATCACTCGGACTTTCACTGAGTCGCTATAACACGCAGTCTGCAAAAACAAAAAAAGCATGCTTTAGCATGCTTTTTTATTACATGAGATCCAACCTAGCTCTAACGACGCTCGCGTACCAAACCTTCTTGAATGGTAGAAGCCACTAGCTTACCCTCTCGGGTATAAAACTGTCCTCGAACTAAACCCCTACCCTGAGATGCCACCGGGCTATCAACCACATATAACAACCAATCATCTAAGCGAAAATCGTGATGAAACCACATACTGTGATCAATCGTTGCGGCTTGTATTTCCGGTTCAATAAAAGAGCGTCCATGGGGCTGCAAGGCGGTCGGCAAGAAGTTAAAATCTGAAGCGTAGGCCAGCAGATAACGATGAATACGACTATCATCGGGCATTTGACCATTCGCCTTAAACCATACACAGCGTTTTGCAGCTCGTTTTTCTGGTAATAAAGGGTTAACAAACTCGACCGGACGCATTTCTAAAGGTTTATCACAAATAAATTTGTCGCGCACCGCATCGGGCAGCATCTCTCGTAACTGAAATGCATACTCTTGTTCAGAGAGTAGATCTTCTGGAGCGGGAACCTCTGGCATCGCATCCTGATGCTCAAAACCAGCAGACACCTCTTGGAAAGAAGCCGTCATGTAAAAAATTGGCTTGCCAAATTGAATCGCTTTGATTCGGCGAGTAGACACACTGCGTCCATCACGAATGCTTTCAATATCATATACAATCCGGTGATTCGGATCGCCTGGCCTTAAAAAATAAGAGTGAAATGAATGCACCTGGCGATTTTCGGCTACCGTTTCTTTGGCTGCCGACAATGCCTGTCCCATCACTTGCCCACCAAACACTGCACCAAAACCTAAATCTTGGCTTTGGCCACGAAATAGTCCTTCTTCTATGCGCTCTAAGCTCAAAAGTTCGAGCAGATCTTTTAACACTTTACTCATAATAATCGTAATTTTTGAGGTCAATCGGTGCAATATGCGCGAGAAGTTTGCAAAGATCAACTCAGCCAAAGCGAATAACAGTTAATGTTAAAAACGTAAATAAAGTATCCCGAGACAGATTGTTGGGACGAGCGTCGATGATGTGAGCAGACCTGAAAATAACGGTAGACAGTGCGCTCGGTAAACTTGAAAGCCTCAGCTTGGTCAATTTTGATTCTCGCTTGAAACTCTTAACCAAGAGAAAAACCATATAGACTAGAGATTTAAGTGATTAATGATAACCAGCCCTTTAAGTAAGATAAATAAAAATGTGCGTAAATTGATGAAGATTTCGTTTGCTTTGCTCAGCTTTATTACTGTTTCAATAACGAAATGCATTCCAAAACGACCACTTGCATAGCAGCCTCCCAAACACAAAAAAAAGCAATAGGTTTCACACCCACTGCTTTTTTTAACGAAGCCGAAAATTAAATTATAAGCTCAGTAATAAAGCTCTTAATTGTGCGAAATCTGCAGGCATCTGCTTCGACAGTAAATCTAGATCCGCACGATCGGCAAGCGGTTTAGGAATATCGATTTTGCGCTGCAAGATCTCTTCAACACTTTCCTTAAATTTAGCCGGGTGAGCGGTACACAGAAATAAACCTTGTTCGCCATCCATCAGCTGTTCGCTCAATTGCTGATAAGCGATTGCGCCATGCGGCTCACATAAATAGCCCTGCGCATCCAAAGCTTTAAGTGCCTCCGCAGTCTGTTCATCGGTCATCACCCCCTTGGCTAGGTCACTTAAAGACCAACCTTGAGTTTTAAACAGCTCTTCAACGCGTGGCCAGTTATTGGGCTGGCTCACATCCATCGCATTGGAAAGCGTAGCCTGAGTCGGCTTAGGCTCCCATTGACCAGAAGCAAGATAACGAGGCACCGTATCATTCACATTAGTCGCGGCAATAAAACGCTTAATCGGCAAGCCCATAGCTTTGGCGATTAAACCTGCGGTGAGGTTACCAAAGTTACCTGAAGGCACTGAAACCACCAGCTGTTGCCGCTCTGCTTTACTTAACTGTGCAGCCGCTTCAAAGTAGTAACACACTTGCGCAGCCAACCGGCTAATGTTGATCGAATTCGCCGAATTCAAACCAATCGCAGTTTTTAGAGACTGATCATCAAAGGCCTGTTTCACCATCGCCTGGCAGGCGTCAAAGTCCGACTCAACCGCCACCGTAGTAATATTGCCACCAAGGGTACAGAACAACTTTTCTTGCAATGGGCTGATTTTTCCTTTGGGGTAAAGCACCACCACATTGATATTTTCCATACCGTAAAATGCGTGTGCCACTGCCGCCCCTGTATCCCCCGAAGTTGCCGTTAAAATGGTGGTTTTTTTACCTTCGGAGAACTTGGCCAAACACTGCGCCATAAAACGTCCACCAAAGTCTTTAAAGGCCAAAGTCGGTCCGTGAAATAACTCTAATGCACTGATCTGCTCGGTCACTTTTGCCAAAGGTGCTGGAAAAATAAAGGCTTTAGTGACCATTTCCAATAGGCTTTGTTCAGACAATTCGTTATCGAGTAACGCAGCCAATAGCTTGGCACAACGAGGATGAAAATCGAGTTCAAGCAAACTATCGATATCATCAAAGTGAGGAATCGCTTCAGGGAAAAATAACCCTTGTTGTTTACCTAAACCTTGTTTTACCGCTTGGGTAAAACTAACCTGCTCGTCGTTACATTTTAAGTTGTATAAATTCATAGCGATGTTCCTGTTACTCGAGTGCCTTGTTCATCAATTTTACAGATATGGCAAAATCCATCTTGATTTTGAATAAAATGTTGCTCTAACCAGTCTTTTAGACGCTGCGCCTGTTCCAGCACTGGCGTGACCACAAATACCGTCGGACCTGACCCAGAAATACCACTCGCCAATGCACCACTTTGTGCTGCATAGCTGCGAACGTCAGTAAAACCAGGGATCAATTCAGCCCGATAAGGTTCAGCAATCACTTTGTCTTTTAGCAAAGACGCAGCAAGTTCAGGCTGTTTGCTGTAACTGGCATGAACAAACCCTGCAAGATTTCGCCCGTATTCCAAGGTATCTTGGCGACGATACTGGGCGGGTAGAATCGCCCGAGCTTGGGCAGTGGAAATATTAATGCCTGGATAGGCGACAATCCAATACCAATCCTCAAAATGTGGTATCGCTTGGCTGGTTGCTCCAGCTTGTTGCAGCATCAATTGCATCCCACCGAGATAGCATGGTGCCACATTATCATAATGCACACTGCCACTAATTTGCCCTTCGAGCTCCCCCATCATCAGTAGCATTTGTTCTTTATCGAATGGGAAGTCTAAATAGGCATTCAAGCCTTCTAAGGCTGCGACCACCGAACAAGCGCTCGAGCCTAAACCACTGCCGATAGGCAAGTTCTTTTCCAAGGTCATTTTAACGCACCCCAGCACTTGCCCATGATGCGCTAACAACTGCTGAGCAAAATAATGGTAGCAGTCATAGAGAATATTTTGTTTCGGGTCGGCGGGTAGCTTATGCGCGTAAGGCCCTACATTCTCGATCAACACATCAGCGCCATCGGCCGCCTCAATTTGTACTCGGTCGCCCAATAATTGTCCATCTATCGGTGATAGGGCCGCGCCTAGAGAATCAAAACCAACACTCACATTAGCCGTTGAAGCGGGTGCGTAAACCACAATACTCATGTTACACCTCCTGCTTCCAGTTGAGTGTTCGAAGCACATCGGCGAATACCCCAGCAGCCGTTACCGCCGTGCCCGCACCGTAGCCACGCAAGACCAAAGGAATAGGCTGATAGTAACGGCTATAAAAAGCCAGCGCATTTTCGCCATCTTTTACTCGGTTAAGCGGATCGTCGGCAGCAACCGCCGCCAGCGAAACTTTACAAACGCCTTGATCGATACTACCTAAATAACGCAATACCTTCCCCTCAGCTGCCGCATCCTGTTGTAACTTGGCGAAATACCCGTCAGCCTCGGGGAGGCGCGCCATAAAGGCTTCGGTATCACCACTGGCATCGAAGTTAGGTGGCAGCGCCTGCTCGATTTGGATATCATCAAGGTTTAGTGGCATACCCGCTTCGCGTGCCAAAATCAGCAACTTACGGGCGACATCCATGCCCGATAAGTCATCTCGCGGATCAGGCTCGGTAAAGCCGTTTGCTCGGGCGATGGAAGTCGCTTCAGAAAAACTCATCCCTTCATCTAACTTACCAAAGATGAAAGAGAGTGAGCCAGAAAGGATCCCGTTAAAACGCTCTAACTTATCCCCCGCCTTGAGCAGGTTCTGCAAATTCTCAATCACCGGTAAACCAGCACCCACGTTGGTATCGTATAAAAACTTACGACGCATCGACAACGCAGTTTTACGCAGTTGCTGATAATACTCGAGACTTGAAGTATTGGCTTTCTTGTTCGCGGTCACCACATGGAAACCATTGGCCAAAAATTCAGCATACTTGCCAGCAACATCATCATTACTGGTACAGTCAACGATCACCGGATTAATTAAATGACTTTGTCCCACTAATTCATTCACATTGGCCAGCGTAAACCCACCATTCTCGCTGCAATTGGCCAGTTGCTGCTGCCAATCGTCTAGCGCGAGGCCTTTAGGATCGAGTAATAGTTTGCGGCTATTAGCCAAGCCACAAACGCGGATCGCGATTTGTTGATCTTTTAGATGCGCCTGCTGAGCATGAATTTGCTCTAACAACGCGCCACCCACGCCACCCACGCCAATTAAAAATAAATCGATGTAATGCATGCTCTCAAAGAAATTTTGATGACAAGCTCGGATCGCCTCCGCCACTTTATCTTGGGAAACCACCGCCGAGATAGAGCGTTCGGAAGAACCTTGCGCAATCGCCACAATATTAATCCCAACTTCCGCTAACGAAGTAAAGAAGCGTGCCGCAACCCCTTTACTACGGCGCATGCCATCCCCCACCAGCGAAATAATCGCTAATTGGTCGATGGTCTCAATCGGCTCCAGCAATTGATTGGCTAATTCCAGCTCAAACTCTTCATTTAAAGCCGCTAAGGCGCGGACCGCATCAACACTATGAATACAAAAGCTAATGCTATACTCGCAGCTCGATTGAGTAATCAGCGCCACTGAAACATGACTACGAGAAATGCTTTCAAAAATACGGCCAGCCATGCCCACCATACCTTTCATGCCAGGACCTGAAACCGTCAACATAGTCAGTTCGGCAAGGCTAGATAAAGCTTTCACGGGTAAATCATCTTGCCCTTGGCTTTGTGCGCCAATTAATGTTCCTTCCCCCTGAGGATTAAAGGTATTCTTAATTAGGCAAGGGATATGGTACTGAGCAATCGGGGCAATGGTTTTGGGATGTAGTACCTTAGCGCCAAAATAGCTTAACTCCATGGCTTCTGGATAGCTTAAACTACGTAACAAACGGGCATCTTCAACCAAGCGAGGGTCGCAATTATATACGCCGTCGACATCGGTCCAAATTTCACAGCATTCTGCATCTAAACAGGCCGCTAATACCGCGGCGCTATAATCGGAACCATTACGGCCAAGCACCACGGTTTCACCCTGCGCGTTACCCGCCGTGAACCCAGGCATCAAATAAATTAGCTCTTGCTGAAGCATGCTCTGATTCAAGCGCTGCTTACTGGCCTGAATGTCGACCACCGCCTCCAAGTAGCCCCCCGAGCTGGCCAGCAACTTTTGCTGAGGAACAATGATTTCTGCACTATGGCCACGCACTGCTAGCAGATAACTCATGGTGTGAATGCTCAGTTTTTCTCCTGTAGACAATACCTTAGCGCGAATATTATCTGGGCATTGTTGCAGTAAGGCGACCCCTTTCAGTAACTGGCGTAATTCACCCAACTCTTGGTGAATCATCAACTGCATTTGCTCAATGGCAAAACCTGCATATTTATTCTTTAATTCACCGAGCAATTGCTGGAAGGTGGTTTCAATACGATTTAATAAACCCTCTCCATCGTTGCCGTGACTAACCATATCCACCACTGCAACTAAATCGTTGGTGACTCCCGCTGGAGCAGAGAGTACCACCGCCAATTGTGACTGATGTTGGTTACTTAATACTATATCGGCTGCGCGATTAAAGCGCTCAGCGTCGGCTAAAGATGATCCACCAAATTTTAAAACTCGCATTGTTCCTCCCAAAAAAAAACCCGTATCGTGATTGATACGGGCTTTCTTCAATGTAGTTTATCGCTACAACAAGCCCGTCCCGCATGTGGTGGTGCGGGTAATAATACCGGTGGTTGTGTAAGCAAAATATACTGACATCTGAATAAAAATTTAAATTCCAATTATGTTCATACCATAACCAGCTGGGCTAAAGAGTCAAGTTTTATTTAGCTCAAAACTCATCCAAGTCAACAATCATTTCCGAGATAAAAATTTGAACGCCCGTTTAAATCCTGCCATAGTGGATAAAAAAACAACAATAAGAAAACGCCGATGAAAAACTCGATGGAACACATCGCAGCAGAAACGATGCTGCAACGCTTCAACAGCTTCTACCAATGTTTCTTAGAAGTCACCCGCGGTGCGAAACAACGCTTCGAAACCGCTGACTGGATGTCTGTACAACTCGCATCTAGAGAGCGGATCCGGCTATATGATCATCATGTCACCGAAGCGAGGGCAGCCATCAAACAACTAACTGGCCATCTACAACGTAGCGCTCAATTTTGCGCCGCAGTAAAATATCGGTATTCCCAGTTAATTAGCCAACATGAAAATTTTGAAGTCGCTGAATCTTTCTTTAATTCGGTGTATCAAAGACTATTTCATCATCGCTACATCGAAGAAGACCAACTATTTATTCGACCAAGTCGTAGCAGCAAACGCTTTGACTATCAATTACTCACCCATCGTTACCAACATACCGAGCTGCAACAGCTACTGGTCGACTTATTTAAAGACTATGACTTCGCCATTCCATACGAAGACTTATCACGCGATATCAATTTTATCCAACAGCGACTCCAACAGCAGCCTCAGCTCAAGCAGCAACCATTACACCGCATCACCATGCTGCAGCCAGTGTTTTATCGGAACAAAGCCGCCTATTTGATAGGCCACTATCAAAGCGAAGCGCTGTCTTTCCCCATCGTATTTCCATTACTCAACCAGCAAGCCCAGGTTGCGGTAGACACCGTGTTAATCGATAGCGATCAGGTGAGTATTATTTTTGGCTTTGCCCGCGCCTATTTTATGGTCGACGCCCCCGCACCAAGACGAATTGTAAACTTTTTAAAGCAGCTACTCCCCAATAAAACCGATTATGAGCTGTTTACCGCAATCGGCTGTCAAAAACATGCTAAAACCGAATTTTATCGTCACTACTTAAACCACTTACACAACTCCAAAGACCAATTTGAACTCGCCCCCGGGATTAAAGGTATGGTGATGAGCGTATTTACCTTGCCCTCTTATGACGTTGTATTTAAAGTGATAAAAGATCGCTTCACTCCCCCCAAAGAGGTCAGTCGGGCGGTCGTCAAAGAGAAATACCGCTTGGTCAAACAACACGATCGTGTCGGCCGAATGGCCGATACTCAAGAATTTACTAATTTTGAATTCCCTTTAGCCCGCTTTAGCCCTGAGTTACTTGCAGAACTGGAACTCGTCGCGCCGTCTGCGCTCAAAATAGAAAATGACGTACTCACCATTAAACACCTCTATACCGAACGCAAAATGGTCCCGCTAAACATCTACCTAGAGCAAGCCGACGAAACGCAAACTCGGCAAGTGATCGATGAATATGGCAACGCCATCAAACAACTAGCCGCAGCCAATATCTTTCCTGGGGATATGTTATTTAAGAATTTTGGGGTCACTCGGCATGGGCGAGTCGTATTTTATGATTACGATGAAATATCCTATATGACAGAGTGTAATTTCAGAGAATTTCCACAATCCCCCTATCCTGAAGACCAATGGGCCGTACATCCTAGCTATTCTGTTGGTCCCAATGATATTTTCCCAGAAGAATTTGCAACGTTCTTGCTAGGGAAACCAGCGGTAAAACAAGCATTTAGAGAATTGCATGCGGAGCTATTTCAGGCCAGCTATTGGCAAAGTTTGCAACGCAACATCGAAAATGGTCAATTTGAAGATGTCTTTCCTTACCGTAGGCATTGCCGATTTATCAACCGTTAGCTACCAAGTTTCAAGCCGTGACTCGTTCCGCCATCGCGTAAATATTTTTTGTGATCGACCGTGATCTTCTGTATGAGATCGACCATAATAGTTATTGGGAAAAATAATAATAAGGAGCAGCAGTGACTAAGTTTAGTTTTAAGTATTATTTTGCTGCTCTTTTGATGATCATGGGTCGTTCAGCGTTCGCTGCAATCCCAAATATTGATAACCAATTAAGTATTAGCTACGGTGATGGCCAACATCTACAACTATCAACTCGCAGTCAAATTAAAAACTGGTATGTAACAGGCTATAACAACAAACAATTTATTTACACAGGGCCTCAGGATCAAACTCAATCATGGTTTTTTAACGGCGGTTACCAGCATCAACTGCGTAACGAATTATCACTCTTTGTCGAAGCTGGGGTGAACAATCAATACGACGATATTGCGACACGTAGAGGCTTTAATCTTTCGACAGGCTTAAATTACCAGCCGCTACGGCACCTATCACTTCAAAGTAAATTGGTACAAATTCACCAACCTGATGATGACACCACCGAACAAAGCCTCGAAGTATCGAGTACATTACACCTACTCAATAACATTGATGTAAAAGCTGTCTATCAAATTGAAGCACAAGATAAGCAAACCCAGCAACAGCTTCAATTTGGTTTAGGTTATCGCTTTTAAGCGAAGCCTTCCGGCAGATTTAAGGCCTGTTCGCTCAGCAAGATCCCATTCTCATCCGCATACAAATACATCCCCGGTAGAATTTTTACACCAGCAAAATTCAGCTCGCAATTAACATCCCCGACACCTTTTCGCTCGGTTTTCATCGGGCAAGCAGCTAATGCCCTTACTCCCAAGTCAATCGTATTAATCGTCGATACGTCTCTAATCGCACCGTGGATGACCACCCCAGACCATCCTTGAAGATAAGCCGAATCCGCGATCAAGTCGCCCATCAATGCATGTTGAATATCGGCACCACCATCCACCACTAATACTCGCCCTCGGCCCGCAGTGGCTAATAACTCTTTGACTCGACTGTTGTCTCGCCAACATCGAACCGTCACCACTTCACCGAAAAAGCAAGTTTTCAATCCATAAGACCGAAAAATAGGGGTTAACAGCTGAACCTGTTGCGGATAGAGATCACATAATTCCGGCAATAAATCTTGCATTCTGATACTCCTTTATCATTTGTTGATATCCCTGTGGATTATCAAACCAACGACTCGCGGTATTGCCAAGACATGAGTATGCTCGGCTTATATCATTACTATCATAGAGATAACAATCACCATCAAGCCAGTAAAAAGCTCTCTGTTTGAAAACCTTTGCTACATATTGCGCATCAATTAACGAACATTCAACAACCGCGCTAAATTCGTAATGATTAAGATCAATAGCGCCTGCAAAGACCCAAGAACAAGGCATTTTATGGACACGCAAATATGTAAGTAAATGACAATCTAACCAGCGATTAAACTGCTGAGATCGGGTAACCCCTTTAGGATTGTTCGCGGTAATAACAGCAAGCCCATGATATTTAAGGGCTGTATCTGCCAAAAATATAGTGTTTTTATACAAATTAAACATGTAGTTTATTTTCAGTAATGACGCGTATAAATTGCCATTATGACCATTTCCGATTGATTTGAATCAAATCCGCTTCAAAAAACGTAAGCTTTTTTCAGACTCAAGTTGTTATATCACTGTTAAGCCCATAGAATATGTTCACTGCTTGTAACGAATCATGCATACAGAAGATCTCTTACGCTGACTTACGTCTCGTTTTGAGCACACTATTTGTTTATTTTTTTTGCCATATGAGAAGTTTTAACACAAACTCAACATGGCATTGTAGCTAGTGTTTACTTCATCTTCTATAAAACACCGAACAGTTCGCAAGCCAACTTTTTTCTATATAGCATTGGGGAAGACCATGACACCAAATATTCTAATTGTCGAGGACGAACTGGTCACTCGTAATACGCTAAAAAGCACTTTTGAAGCCGAAGGTTACAACGTGTTTGAAGCGATTGACGGCAATGAAATGAACAGCGTACTTGAAGCTCATTCAGTTCACTTAATTATCATGGACATTAATCTTCCAGGTAAAAACGGTTTATTGCTTGCCCGTGAACTTCGAGATCGTGAACAAATCGCGTTAATGTTTTTAACTGGTCGCGACAATGAAGTTGATAAGATTTTAGGTTTGGAAATTGGGGCCGACGACTACATCACCAAGCCTTTCAACCCTCGCGAATTAACCATTCGTGCGCGCAACCTACTAAATCGTACCATCAATGGACAATCGGCTAATGAAGACAAGGGCTCTGTAGAAGAGTATCGCTTTAACGGCTGGACCTTAGATATTAATAGCCGATCGTTAGTAAGTCCTAACCAAGAAACCTACAAACTGCCGCGTAGCGAATTTCGTGCAATGTTGCACTTTGTAGAAAACCCTGGACAGATTCAAACCCGTGCAGATTTATTGAAGAAGATGACAGGGCGGGAATTGAAGCCGCATGACCGGACGGTTGACGTAACCATTCGTCGGATCCGCAAGCATTTCGAATCAATACCAGAAACACCAGAAATTATTGCAACCATTCATGGTGAAGGTTATCGTTTCTGTGGTGAAATTGAATAAGCAGCTCACTTACAAAAAACCTCGCAGTTTCGCGAGGTTTTTTTATACTTGTGAGGCGCTCAAATAACGAGCAACATGAATAAAGGTGACGAAACTCAGACAACTCACAATCATGTTGCTGAGGTAAAAAATCGTCAATGTTTTGATCGATGTTCTGATTTGTAGTTATTTTTCTACATATTCTTTTGTTATCAATCTTGTATAATATGCGCAGAATTTTTTAACAGCATCCTTAACGGAGAGTCACTTCAATGAAGAAAACAAAAATAGTTTGTACCATTGGCCCAAAAACTGAGTCAGTAGAAATGCTAACTCAATTAGTTGAGTCTGGCATGAACGTTATGCGCCTTAACTTCTCTCACGGCGATTTTGCCGAGCACGGTACTCGAATCAACAATCTACGTGAAGTTATCAAAAACACCGGCAAATCTGCCGCTGTTTTATTAGATACCAAAGGCCCTGAAATCAGAACGATTAAACTAGCTGGCGGCAACGACGTAAGCTTAGTCGCCGGTCAAGAATTCACGTTCACGACCGACCAAACTATTATTGGTGATAAAACTCGCGTAGCCGTTACCTACCCAGGTCTTGCTGCAGACTTAAAAGTTGGCAACATTATCTTAGTTGACGATGGTCTTATCGAAATGGAAGTTATTGCCGTTTCTGATGACGAAGTGAAGTGTACTGTTCTTAACAACGGTGATTTGGGCGAGAACAAAGGTGTTAACTTACCTGGTGTAATCGTACAACTACCAGCTCTATCAGCAAAAGATAAAGGCGACTTAATCTTTGGTTGTGAGCAAGGTGTTGATTTCATCGCTGCATCGTTCATCCGCAAGAAAGAAGACGTTCTAGAAATTCGCCAACTGCTTAAAGAAAATGGCGGCGAAACCATTCAAATTATTTCTAAAATCGAAAACCAAGAAGGTGTTGATAACTTCGATGAAATCTTAGAAGTATCTGACGGTATCATGGTTGCTCGTGGTGACCTAGGCGTAGAAATTCCTGTTGAAGAAGTTATCTTCGCTCAGAAAATGATGATTGAGAAATGTAATCGTGCTCGTAAGCTAGTGATTACAGCCACTCAAATGCTTGACTCAATGATTAAAAACCCACGTCCAACCCGCGCAGAAGCTGGCGACGTAGCCAACGCAATCTTAGACGGTACCGATGCGGTTATGCTATCGGGTGAGTCAGCTAAAGGTAAGTACCCTGTAGAAGCAGTCACTATCATGGCTACTATCTGTGAACGTACCGATGCCGTGATGCCTTCTAACCTAGATCCTGCACGTGATAGCGGTAAATTGCGTATCACTGAAGCGGTATGTAAGGGTGCAGTAGAAGCTTCTGAAAAATTAGCGGCACCACTTATCGTGGTTGCTACTGAAGGTGGTAAGTCAGCGAAGTCAGTTCGTAAATACTTCCCACAAGCAAATATTTTAGCGATTACCACTAACGCAAAAACTGCTGCTCAGCTTTGTTTATCTAAAGGTGTGATTCCTCACGTTGTAGAAAGCATCGATAATACTGATGCGTTCTACATGCTTGGTAAAGAACTTGCGATTGAATCAGGGTTAGCCAATAAAGGCGACATCGTGGTTATGGTTTCAGGTGCACTCGTACCATCAGGCACCACCAATACGTCTTCTGTTCACGTATTATAATCACTCGCTTGATTGCTATCCAAAAAGGCGCCTGAGGCGCCTTTTTTTTATGAGTTCTGATCCAAAGGATGAAACCCACTTAAGTGCTCCATGTCCAGCAAAATAGAATCAATTTGTTCCAAGGCTAAAGCATCGATATTCATGGCTCGAGGATAAATAGGTTGATGCCGGTCATCCAACCAATGACTCACCCAGTAATTTGTAGAGAGCAAAAATTCCCGAGCATATTGCTCACTGACTTCCAAGCAACCACGTAAACAAACATCGAGATAAGATTGTAAAATAGGGCTATTCGCTTGAGGGTGCCAATATTCATGGGCAACATAAGTATAAATTTTCACAGCAGCCTGCGGTAAGGGATGTAATAGCTCCAACTGCTGTAAGTTTAAGCAAACTCGCTCATAATCTCGTTCTCGCTCATCTAATTCGGGCAAAAACTTTTCATCAAATGGGATCAATACCCCATTCACCGTTGCTTGCGGCTCAGGACTAATCACCACTGCAGAACGATCATTACCGCCTTTCAAACCGCTCCAATAGCGCTGATAACCATGTAAACGGGCGGCATAAGCCTGTTCCCCTGGAAAAGTTCGTTGCCGACAATCGGCGTCAATTAAACTACCATAGCCAAATATGTAAATCATTGCACCTTCCTCAGTAAAGCCACTCAATAAATACATTAATCAACGGCGGCACAGCAACCCAGCTAAAGACCTTCATTCTAAGCCCTTGTAACAAATAAACAATGACCAATGAAATAATGACAGCACAGCTTTATCTTATCGGTCATCCGACTAAATCAGGGCCTTGTGTAATATTCACGATCTAATCAATAAACCTTACAAGGTTTGTCGCTTCACATCCTAGCGACGAACTTATTTCTGCCGCTAGCTAATAATCAGCACAAACAGTACCATAGCTCGCATAATCGCAATTTATTTATTGGTAGTTAAGAGGGAATATGGACACAACAACCCGCACCATGCAAGTCAGTAAACGGATAGCCTTAGTGGCACACGACCACAAAAAAGGTGCCTTAATGAATTGGGCCAAAATTCATCAGGACGAACTGAAAAAACACCAATTATTTGGCACTGGCACCACCGGGACTCTTCTTTGTCAACAAGGCTTTGAAGTCACCGCTTTACTCAGTGGCCCAATGGGTGGCGACCAACAATTAGGCGCGATGATCGCAGAAGGAAAGATCGACCTAATGATCTTTTTTTGGGACCCTCTCGACGCAGTGCCTCATGATCCTGATGTGAAAGCCCTACTTCGCCTAGCTGCTGTTTGGAACATCCCCATGGCAACCAATCAGGCAACGGCTGACTTCATTCTCTCCAGCCGTCATTTTAACCAAGAGTTTACTGTTGATGTCCCCGATTATGCAGGCTATCTAAAAGATCGGACTAAATAAGCCAAAGTTAAGCAGCCGTTCTGCCATCGCTATTGTCAGCACGGATCCGAAATAGCTTACCCGAGTGAGTTCGATTGGCCTTATAATCAGCTTGCAAAAAACGAGGACGGATAGCCTTTAAATGCTCTATTTGTTCCTCGTTGAGTTTTCCCACCGGTAAACCCAAAGCCTTGTAACTAAGCATCGGGCGGGCAGCAAGATTGATCATCATATCAACGTTTGTCCGTTGCTCTTGAATGTGTTGCAGCTCCATCGCTTTCAACACTCCATTTTCGAGTAAGTTTTTCACCGCAGGCTCCGCCAAAGGCAGATGAAGGACACTCCGTCGGGTAATCACAAACTCACGTAACACCGCTCGCTCTGAATGGTCTAAACAAGCAATCATCGCAGCTAAACGGGTGTGTTCGCGGCGCTCATTTAAATGTCGCCCCACAGCCGTCGCGATTAATAGTAAGCTACGGCTGATAAAATAAGCCAACCCCACCACACAACTTATAGTAAATACCAAACTTAGCTGAGCATTAAAACCCATTTCGGGTAACCAATAACTCGGGATCAACAATAATAAAGCGCTTGTCACCACTAGCCACGCCATTAAAATGTCTAATATGCCCCAACGCGCAATTAAACGACTGAGAAATTCCATTGTTGCACTCTCCTGCCAAAAACCTGACTCTTCGAGGATAGTGATAGCAAGGCTTATGCCAAACAATGATCAAGCGCTGAGAGATTTCGAGCCAAAGGGGCGGTAAAGCAACAAACTTAAGTCGCGAGCGACTCAGGCACCCTTGCTAATGCAGCTTGCATGACCTCAATGCCTGCGCCTGCTTTATGGGCATTCTCACTCAGGTGGCGTCGCCAGGATCGCGCGCCGACACAACCTTGAAACAAACCCAGCATATGCCGAGAAATATGCTGTAAACGACCGCCGTTAGAAAGATGCTGTTCAATATACGGATACATTAACTGAACCACTTGATGACGCGAAGGCTGTTGCCGCTGAACGCCAAAAATCCGTTGATCCACAACCGCCAATAAATAGGGATTCTGATAGACCTCTCGACCGAGCATCACCCCATCGAGTTGTGCGAGATGTTGCTCAGCTTGCTCTAAACTATTAATGCCGCCATTCACACTTATCGTTAACTGCGGATAATCTCGTTTCACTTGATAGGCCCGGGTATAATCCAAGGGAGGCACATCTCGGTTTTGCTTAGGGCTTAAACCCGACAGCCAAGCCTTACGAGCATGAATAATAAAAGTACTACAACCTGCTGCTGCGACAGGCTCAATAAAATCGGTTAAAAATGAATAGCTATCTTGCTCATCAATACCGATCCGAGTCTTAACTGTCACTGGTATCCTAATGTGTTGTTGCATGGCATTCACACACTCTGCAACCAAGCTGGGTTCAGCCATTAAACAGGCGCCAAAACGGCCATTTTGCACCCGATCCGAAGGACAGCCAACATTCAAATTGACTTCATCGTAGCCCAACTGCTCCGCTTGTTTAGCACACTCCAGCAGATCTCGAGGATTAGAGCCGCCTAATTGCAATGCAAGCGGATGCTCCTGCTCAGAAAAACCTAAATAGTCACCTTTCCCATGTAAAATCGCGCCCGTGGTCACCATTTCGGTATACAACAAGCTATGCTGACTCATCAAACGATAAAAATAACGACAATGCCTATCAGTCCAATCGAGCATAGGGGCAACGCTGAAGCGATTTGAAGAGTAATTATTCATAAAAATACCAATTAATAAAATTAAATCCTTAAAAGAGCCAAATAACAGATTTAAAATCGAAATGGCATTTCCAGACTGGCGATTATATCAGAAAAAGAGGGGGTAAAAAGGCTATTTGGGGTGGTAATCCCCCCGAAAATTAATCCCATGCAAAAGTAGAATTTTCTCGTATAGTAAATACAGGAGATTCAACATGAAAAAGTCACGTTACACGGACAGTCAGATCTTATCTATTCTCAAGCAGGCTGAGGCTGGTACACCTGTTCCTGAGCTCTGTCGTGAGCATGGAATGAGCAACGCAACCTTTTACAAGTGGCGTTCGAAATACGGTGGTATGGACGCATCCCTTATGGCGCGGATGAAAGAACTCGAAGATGAAAATCGACGGCTTAAAAAGATGTATGCGGAAGAACGCCTTAAAGCAGAGGTGATCTCAGAGGCGATGGCAAAAAAGTGGTGAAGCCCTGTGAGCGTCGATTGATGGCTCAGCGTTCGGTGGCGAACTATCACATCAGCATTAAAAGTGCATGCTATTGGTTTGGGATCAGCGAGACCTGCTATCGCTATAAATCGAAGCTTCAACCTGAGAATGAGTTGATAGCTCAAGAGTTAGTAACGCTGTGCAACAGTGAAGACTGCTCTGACTGGGGCTTTGGCCTGTGTTTTCACCATTTGCGGAACGTTAAAGGGTATACATGGAACCATAAGCGGGTTTATCGGATCTACTGCGAATTGGCTCTAAACTTACGTATTAGGCCAAAACGACGCCTGAATCGCCATACGCCAGAGCCTCTTAAAGAGCCGATTAAAACAAACCAAGTTTGGTCCGTGGACTTTATGCATGATCAGCTATCTGATGGCCGGAAGTACCGTTTATTCAATGTGATAGATGATTACAAACGTGAAGGTCTGGCGTCAGAACCTGATTTTTCAATGCCCACAGTACGAGTCACTCGGATCTTAGAGCAGCTCATCGAACAACGAACCAAACCTGTTGCGATCCGCTGCGACAATGGTCCTGAGTTCATTAGCCATGCGTTTATTAAATGGGCCAACAACCACGACATTCGAATCGATTATATTCAGCCAGGGAACCCACAACAAAACGCGTATATAGAAAGGTTCAACCGTACTATGAGGTTTGGCTTAGTGAGTAAGTATTTGTTTGACACACTTGAAGAGGTTCAAGATCGGGCGACCCAATGGTTATGGTTCTACAATCATCAACGACCACACCTTGCAAATGGAGGGTTCCCACCACTAAAAACGGCAGCATGAATTCTACGAATAAATGCGGTTAATAATGGGAGGATTACCGGGTCATTTGGGGGTCAAAATATTCGTAGAATAAGTAACAATAATTCAAAATAAATTTTGGTATCAAAAAACAAAATCATATTAAATCAAAAGGTTAAGCTAATCCGCTTTGTGATTCGTTGGACTATCAGTCCCATTAGTAATTGGACGGACAGAGCAAACTTAGTGTTGAAGGAACCAAATAAGTCTATGTTTCTACAATCGGTCCAATACATTGTAGGACCGATGACTAAAAATGAGGAGGAATAGTTAACAGAAAACTTGCAAAAAACGAGAGTAATTTCTATTTTTCACCCCCCCCCATGGCATTGTTCGCTGCTGAGGGTAAGATAGAAAAAGAAACCGTTTAGCCCTAGTAAATGCTACATATAAGTTGTTCTTTTCTTGTGTCAGTTCAACACCTTTATTTCTTACAGCACGATAATCGGGAAATGTTTCATCATCTAAACCAATAACAAACACAATATCAAACTCCTGCCCCTTCATTGTATGGACAGTGCTAAGAGTTATACCAGTATGCTCTGTCAATGAATGAGTTTGTCCCAACGCCATTGCATTTTTAAATTGGTGCAAAGATTTATTATCAGTTTTCTTAGCATAATTCAGCCAATGCTTTATTAGTTCATTGATATCATTGAAAACCATGTTTTTTTCGTTCTCATCTTCAATAGCTAATGAATCTAGAAAGCCAACGAGAAGCCTCTTTAAATTATTACCGTCATCACTAGCCGAAAGGACTAGCCCTAGTATATCTTTAAGCTCTGTAGACGTTACTTCGTGTGATATCTGATCTAAAGATAAATCCACATCCGCTCTAGATCCGCATCGTTCAATCAACCTCATTTTGTGCAATCGGTCTTGTGGATTTAATTTAACCCTTAGAGCTAAATCAAAAGTCTTCATTATCTCAGATTCAAATCTCAATGATCCGGGAGTCATTTTATAATAGTAAGGTATCCCTTGCTTTTCTAACTCTACTTCAACTTGGTTAAAAACATATTTATTTCTAGCTAAAATCGCAATTTTCTCATAACAAATCTGACCTTCAATATCATTATGATATTTAGACAAAATCAATTCATTTATTCTTTTAACCACTGATTCTGCTTCATTAAACTCATTAGTATATGCATTGATTTCACATATACCCTGCTTAACAACTCCCGTAGTATCTTTAGTATCTGGCATCAACTTATTTGCCGCAGACAAAACAGAATATGACGAGCGGTAATTTTCAGAAAGATTTGTAATTGTTGCAGAATAGTCTTTAACGAATCGGTCTGTCATATAAGTGGGAGATGAGCCATTAAAGTGATAAATAGACTGATTTGAATCTCCGACCATCATAACAGAGTCATATTCGTTACCAGTTAATGCAAGCAACACTTGATATTGAGAATTATTTAAATCTTGAGCTTCATCAATACAAATCGCATAAAAGCTTCTTCGATAAAGACCTGCAATTTTAGGAAAACGGACGAATAAGCTATGCACTTTTAATAATAGGTCATCGAAATCAATAGCATTCTGGTTATATAAAATATCTTGATAGTTTTGATACAGCAAAACTATATTTTCATCGTCTGTATGCAAACCAAGTGCTTGCCCATCATCAATCAACTCTCTTTTTACTTTAGACACATACTCTAAGACTCTATACCTAAATGCTTTCTGTTCCTTATTTGATTGGGCTTTATAACCTGACTCATAAGAGGGTGTCATCGAAATAGCTTGCTCTACCAATTCAAGCCTATCAGCTTCATCTTCAAAAATATGAGGCATAGTTGATAAACCAATTAAAGAACCATGATTCTCCAATACTGACTGGCAAAACCCGTGAAAAGTTCCGATAAAAGCCCTCGATTCAATGTTGTCGATGTCAGATAGTCGATCTTTTATTTCTGCGCCTGCTTTATTCGTGAAGGTCAAAGCAAGCACTTTTTTGTTAGTCTGTTTAAGGAGATGGCGAATTCTCTCAGTTAATACTCTTGTTTTTCCACTTCCAGCGCTTGCTTTGACTAAGAGAGCCACATTCGGACTGAAGACTATTTCTCTTTGCTTTGCAGATAGCTCAACTACATTTACCATCCTTTACTCCTCAACCGCTGATAAGGTGTCACTAATTTTATCAAACAGTAGCGTAACTTTACTTGGCAACATTTCCTCATCCCGAATAATATTTTCAGCTACTACTGGACCGCATTTAGTTTTATTTGCTGTCAGGTTCTCGTAAAGAATATCATCATTAAACCCTTCAACCTCTAATGCTCTTCTTGGCGCTGCTGCGTTTCGATGCTGTTCGTTAGTATATTCATCAAATGAAAGTATCGTCTTTCTGATACTCGCTTGAAATCCGTCTACAATTAACTGTCGTTCAAAATCATTTCCATTGTCTAAGAATATTATAGATTCTAGAGGGTTTTCTGTAGGCTTGGCCGTTGCGAACTGGCTATTAACCTTATCAATAATATGCTGCCCATCAGCATCACTCAGAATCAACGTGGGAATTTTAAGTGATTCGGTAAATCGCAAAAATGGCAAATAACACGTATAGCCCCCAACACCAATAAAGTCGACCCCCATCTCTACGGGGGTTTTACCGAAATATTTTTCAAAAAATATTGGTAATGCCTGCTCTTCCGTTTCGCCCTCAAAAAGAACAATTAATTTTGAGAAAAACATTTCACCTCTAGTATTAACCACTTGCCTATTAATTTTTCGTTCATCCTCCGAAGACAATTGGGTGACATCTATTGCACCAATATTAATATTTCCTGATTTATAAAAATTTCTGATTTGTTTTAGTTCAGCGGCTGCTGCAATATAAGGAGAGTGGGTAGATATGATTTTTTGCCCTTCTATCTCATTCATCTGTGAGTATAGTTTTTTCTGGGCATTGGGATGCAAATGCGCTTCAGGTTCTTCTATACATAGAACCGGGAAAAAAACCGAACTATCCGCACCTGAATTTCGGCTTAATAGAGAAATAAATGCCTTCAAAACTAACAGTGAAGACCAACTTCTCGTCCCCATTCCATGATACTCCATAGAGAAACTATCTTCATTATCAGTATAATAAATTGACAAGCCTTTGCTTAAATCTCTAATTTTCTTGGTAAAAGGCGTTAAGTCTATTCCAGCTCCATTGCTACCTAAAGCAGAATCCAGATTCTGCAATGCGCTTTTGATGTTAGAAAGAATGGGGCTGCCTTCTACCGTCCTTTCATTTAGAGATTGAATTTGTGTTTCAATCGCTAATATATCCTCATCTGAATATTCAATTTTTGACAACATCCGCCCCAGATATGAGTTTTTAAGTTTGGTATCTTCAATGATGTCTCTTTGAGCGTCCATATAGAAAAATGGCATCTCATCAAACTTAAAGCTTGATTTGCTGGTTACAGGAAAATCAAACCAATTTACATTTTCATTATTAAATGCTGGCCACTCAGAAAGGATAAATTGCTCGGTTTTAAAGGAGTTATTGATAGGATCAAAAGTTACGACAGTTCGCATTGGAACATAACTATTGGCTTCTGCGTCAACACGTAGTCGTTCAGTTGTCAGTAAAACTTCCCAATCTTCTGAGAATTCTTCTCCATTAGAGGGAATAATCAGTAGGTCGATTGTCACTTTCTGAGAATTTTGATTACGAAAAATAAAGAAATCATCTTGAGATATAAACTGACGATTACCCAGAGCTACCTGAATCGCTTTTAGAAATGAAGTTTTACCTGCATTATTCATACCCGTAAGAATAGTTGTTTTTTCCAATTCTACTTCTATATTCTTTAAGCCACGAAAACCTGAAATACGTGCGCTTTTAATCAAAATCCCCATAAATCCCTCTATAAAATATAACCTAATCAGAAACTAACGGTCATCGTAACTGCCTTTGCTTATTAAAACTCGAATCCCTTCGACAGGATTCAAATCTAACGCCTGACAGTATCTCAAATATTCCAATACATCGAGCTTACGCTCACACTGTTCTACCTTACCGACATAGGAATGAGGCACGCCTAACTCAGCGGCAAATTCACGCATGGTTAAGCCTCGCTCGGCTCTCGCAGTTTTAAGCCATTCGATAAGTTGTCGATACTCTGGTGCATGTAATGTTTTGCTCATTGTCCCTATATTAGAGACAAGGCATAATGTACCCAATTTAGGGACAAAAGGCCATCTTATGAGTTCGTTCTCAAAGCGTGTAGTCGAAAATAAACATCGAAAAATGGATATAAGCAGATTGACGATCACCCATCATCTGTTGATGGTTCAGTTTTCTAACCGTGTGGTAATTTCGATTGAAGAAATTGCAGACATTTATCTTGGGATGAGTGCTGCAACAGCGAAAAGAAGAGCGAAATCAGGCGACCTCCCCTTTCCTGTATTTAAGATGGGGGAAAGCGCTAAAAGTCCGTTTGTTGTGCACGTAGATGATCTTGCAAGCTACATAAATTTTAAGTGCAAGCAAGCAGAGTCATTGTGGAGGGATTTTAGGTAGCAAGTCAAAATAAGTAACAATCGGTCATAATAAACAACAATAAATAACCATGTAAAACAACAGCTTACCTTGTTTTTGACCCCTATGTTGACCCCAAGAAAAATCAATACAACTTAACTAGTTGTATTATAAGGAATTTATCAAGAGAAATTGCATCAATCGAGCATGGGGGCAACAGAAAAGCGATGTGCGGGGTATAAGTAAACTTGGGTCATGGGCTCAACATATTAAAAAATAATTAAAACAACGACACTAAGTTATTCCCTAGCATCTAAAAGTAGGCGGTCAGGTTTGGAGCCCCCTACTGACAACAAGCGGACGATTATACCCCCCTCTGAACTAACTTGGTAATGTTTGACTCTGTTACGTATCGTTTCACTGCTCATAAACATCTCTCAAACAAACTTTTTTCACCCTGTAGCCAACTTAATTCGCTTGATTTTTCACTAAAAATAGCTAGTTTTCATCTATAATGGTGAGAAGACTCGTAAAGTTTTGAGTTAAAGTTGCAGCGCTTCTGATCTCATGCGATTCTTATTAAAACTACTCAAATATTGATTCGTGGCTTAGCGATGCTCTTTATCAGTAAACTAAGACCACCAGTAACAGGAGCGCATTAGCCCTTATGGACGTAAATTTTGTAAATCCTTTTCTCAGTTCTCTTCTTAATGTCCTAGAAACGATGGCTCAGTTGGAGCTAAAACCCGGAAAACCGGGGTTGAAGAAGGATGAGATTGCACGTGGTGATGTCTCGGGACTCATCGGCATGGTTGGCCAACAAACCAAAGGTTCGTTATCGATTAGTTTCGAGAAAGATCTTGCGATTGAGATCATGCGCCGCATGTTAGGCGAAGCTCCGGATTCTATCAACGAAGAAGTGACCGATATGGTTGGCGAAATTACCAATATGGTCACCGGTGGCGCGAAACGCTTGTTAGCCGATAAAGGTTACGATTTTAATATGGCGACCCCTGTCGTTGTATCCGGTCCCTCCCATACCATTACCCATAAAACTGAAGGCCCTAAAGTACTCATCCCATTCACTTCTGTTTATGGCTCAGCCACCATCGAGATATGCTTTGAAAACACTTAGTAAACCAGCCTAAGCGAATAAAAAAAGCCCACTAAAGAGTGGGCTTTTTGTTCTCGAATAAATTTTAGATTTACAAACCTTCGGCGTTCTCTGACAAATACTTAGCAACACCCTCTGGGCTCGCATCCATTGCCTCTTTACCCTGTTCCCATTGTGCAGGACAAACTTCACCATGCTCTTCATGGAAGTTTAGTGCATCAACCATACGTAGCATTTCATCGATATTACGGCCAAGCGGTAAATCATTCACTACTTGGTGACGAACTACACCCGCGGTATCAATTAAGAAAGAACCACGGAAAGCGACACCCGCTTCAGGATGTTCCACGTCATAGGCTTTACAGATCTCGTGTTTCACATCGGCAATCAATGGATATTGAACCGCACCAATACCACCATCTTCGATTGCAGTGTTACGCCAAGCGTTATGAGAAAATTGAGAATCGATAGAAACACCAATCACTTCAACACCTTTTGCTTGGAAGTCTTTAAAACGATGATCGAAAGCAATAAGTTCAGAAGGACAAACAAAAGTAAAATCTAGTGGGTAGAAGAATACAACTGCAGCTTTGCCTTTGATATGCTCACTTAAAGTAAAGCTATCAACGATCTCACCATTACCTAACACGGCAGCAGCAGTAAAATCTGGAGCAGGACGACCAACTAAAACACTCATTTCATTATTCCTTGTTAAATACGTTACTAATATTCGCTACAAATAATGCACTAATTTACTAAAATAAACGAATTTATCTAATAAATTAATTCGATTGGACTATTTTTTTAAATAAGAGCTCAATAGAGCAGCATTCAACTAATAGTCTAAAAAACATGACTTGTAAATACTATCTAACATAACTGAGTTGAACTCGAGAGCTCAGTTTGGTCACTAATTCATATGCACTGGAACCCACGGCTGCCGCAACAGTTTCTACCGGTAGTTCCGCTCCCCATAACACCACTTTATCACCGACTTGATCGCAGGCTTCAGGCCCCAAATCAACACATAACATGTCCATCGATACCCGACCAACCACAGGAACCACACGACCATTTACCCACACAGGCGTGCCATTTGGCGCACAACGTGGATAACCATCCCCATAGCCCATAGCCACAACCCCCAACTGAGTGTTCTGCTCGGCATACCAATTCGCACCATAACCAACACTTTCACCTTTCGGCTGTTCACGTACAGCGATCAATTGAGATTGCAAGGTCATTACAGCTTGTAAGTTAAAATCAGCCCCCTGGGTATCAACTTGTGGTGAAATACCATACAGCGCAATGCCAGGACGGTTCCAGTCAGCATGGGTTTGTGGCCATAACAAAATTCCCGCCGAATGAGCGATAGAACGTTCACAATCTAGTCCTGAAGACAATTCGCTAAAACTATGAATTTGTCTGCGAGTTAAAGGATGCTCTAAGTCATCAGCACAGGCTAAGTGGCTGATTAATTTATAATCGGGAAAAATATTCGGGCAGGCTAGGATCCGCGGCAACAGTTGCTTAAACTGTTGAGGCAAAAAGCCTAAACGATGCATTCCGGTGTCCAATTTTAACCAACAATCGAGTGCTTGCGGCAAGCTAATCTGCTCGAGTACAGCCAGTTGTTGTTCACTATGAATAACACAAGAAATATTCTGTTCAGCAAACTCTTGCGCTTGTTTTTCGTCGAAAAAACCCTCTAGAGCTAAAATTTTAGACTCGATCCCCGCAGCACGTAAAGTCAAAGCTTCTTCTGCTCGAGCCACAGCAAAGCCATCGGTCAAATCACGTAAAGCTTGAGCGATCTCGAGCATGCCATGACCATAAGCATTAGCTTTAATCACCGCTAAAATTTTACTGTGTGGCGCGCGCTGCTTTAAGACCAAAAAGTTATGTTGTAGCGCTGAGAGCGACACGAAGGCCTTTACTATATTCATAACAGCCTATTCATCATCAAAGAATTCCCCAGCCCAATTATCAAAGCGCGAAAAATGTCCCTGGAAAGTAAGAGGAACTCGGCCAATTGGGCCATTCCGTTGTTTACCGATAATAATTTCGGCCATGCCTTTATTTGCCGAGTCTTCGTGGTAGACCTCATCACGATAGATAAACATAATTAAGTCCGCATCCTGCTCGATAGAACCCGATTCACGTAAGTCGGAGTTGATCGGACGTTTATCGGCACGCTGCTCCAAACCACGGTTGAGCTGCGATAAGGCCACCACTGGCACATTCAGTTCTTTAGCGAGAGACTTGAGTGAGCGAGAAATCTCTGCAATTTCCAGAGTCCTATTTTCACTTAAGCCAGGCACCTGCATCAATTGTAGGTAATCGATCATGATCATGCTCAAACCACCCGACTCCCGGGCAACCCGACGAGCGCGAGAACGGACCTCAGTCGGGGTTAAACCCGATGAGTCATCCACATACATTTTCGACTTTTCGGCCATTAAACCCATTGTCGAAGACAAGCGAGCCCAATCATCATCGTCTAAACTACCGGTTCTGATTTTAGTTTGATCGATCCGCCCCAATGAGGCCAACATCCGCATCATAATTTGTTCTGAGGGCATCTCTAAGCTAAAAATCAACACTGGCTTATCTTGGGTCATCGCGGCATATTCACACAAGTTCATCGCGAAAGTGGTTTTACCCATGGAGGGTCGGGCCGCCACAATAATCAAATCAGAGCCTTGTAAGCCACTGGTTTTTTTATCCAAATCGGCAAAACCAGTCGAGACCCCTGTCACCCCATCATTGGGCGCTTTGTATAACTCTTCAATTCTATCGATAGTATCTGCGAGCAAACTTTTAACTTCAACGGGACCTTCATTGGCATTGGCGCGCGATTCAGCAATTTTGAATACTTTACTTTCTGCAAAATCTAATAAGTCACTACTCTTACGGCCCTGTGGTTCGTAGCAACTATCGGCAATTTCGTTGGCAACCGCAATCAACTCGCGGGTCACCGCCCGTTCTCGTACAATTTCAGCATAGGCGCGAATGTTAGCCGCACTAGGCGTATTCTTGGCAATTTCACCTAAATAGGCAAATCCACCAATATCCTCTAAATGCTCTTGACGTTCCAGCTCTTCAGAAACGGTCACTAAATCGATGGGCTGGCCAGCTTCGGCCAAACGAGTCATTGCGGCAAAAATATGCTGATGGGCGCGTTGATAAAAGTCCTGCTCAACCACCTGCTCGGCCACATTATCCCAAGCATTATTGTCTAGCATTAACCCCCCCAACACCGCCTGCTCTGCTTCAATCGAATGGGGAGGGGCTTTTAGTTGGTCAAGTTGTGAATCTTTCGGCTTTTTATCTGTATTCTTAAATCTACGAGAGAGCTCGCTGGCTGCCATAATCTATCAATGTGGTTGTTTATTACAGCCGACTATTATGCGCCAATATCAGCATCACACCAAGTAACATTTATCGGAAGTGGAGAAACAACAAAGCCAGCGTAAGGCTGGCTTTGAGATGCAAGGGCTGTACTTACATTTTTGAAAAATAGGCTGCTAATTCAGCGATCTCTGCATCATTTAGCAAAGCTGCTTGGGCTTGCATAATCGCAGCTTGCCCTCCATTACGCTGTTTCGCCTTATAGGCGTTTAGCGAAGAGATCAGATACTGCTCGTTTTGCCCCGCCAAATTAGGATACCCCGGAATAACAGCTTTACCATCCGCGCCATGACAAGCCGCACAAATCATGGCCTTAGCTGGGGCGGCATTGGCTGTTGATACGACAAATGAGAGTATCAGCGCCATTGAAAATATCAATTTATTCATTATGTTCCTCATTATTGTTATTGATGAAACCAGGACATGCCAGACGCTCTCCACAAGCTTAACCCCAGCTAAATTGAGCTTAGCAAATAATCTGAAATAGCAACAGCTTAAGCCTAACAAGCCGTGAACCAAGCTCAAAAAATTTGGAGTGCCGACGCTTGCAAGCAATCTTCTACATCATGAGTCACCACAATCGCGGGAATATTTAGCGCTTCTATTTTATCTTTCACAAACTGACGAAACTGCTGGCGAAGTGGCGTATCTAATTTACTAAAGGGCTCATCAAGTAATAATAGTTGCGGCTGTGCCAGTAAACTTCTTAACACACTGATCCGTGCGCGTTGCCCTCCAGAGAGACTGGCAACATCTCGCTGCTGATAACCCGCCATGCCAGCATCAACCAGCGCCTGCGCAATGATAGATGACGCCGAAGCTTGCTCCCGTTGAGCTAAAGCAAATTGCAGATTCTGCGCCACATTAAAATGCGGAAACAGGAGGTCATCTTGAAATAGCATTCCAACTCGGCGCTGTGCTTGCGGGAGCTTACTAATCTCCCGATTGGCCAACTGAATAGTTCCACTACAAGTAAAATTACCATCCAGCGTACCTGCTATAGCCGCCAACAAGCTCGATTTACCACAGCCACTAGGGCCCATGAGGGTGACAATTTCTCCCCGCTCCACCCTTAAGTGAAAACCACTTAACAGCACCTGTTTCGCCAAATACAAATTAAAATCATCGATTAACAACATCAGTTCTGCATTCCTCGATAGTGACGATAACGCCATTTAGGCCAAGAAATCACCGCAACATAAACTAATAAAGGTAATAAGCTCTGCCAAATGACCATCACTGCCGTCACCCTCCGGTCGCCTCCAGAAGCCAGCGCTACCGCTTCGGTCGTGAGAGTTGGCACCCGTCCTCCTCCAACAAATAAGGTGGGTAGATACTGCGCGATGCTCACTGCAAAACCAACGGCAAAGGCAAGGCCTAAAGGCTTACTCAGCATCGCCAATTTAACCCGCCAAAAACTACGCCAATAACTATGTGACAAGCTCACTGCTGCTTGCATAAAGCGAACATCAAAGCGACGATAATTATCAGCCAAAGTTAAATAAACGTAAGGTAAAACAAATAGTAAATGCGCCCATACTACCGCAAGCATCGTGCCGTCTAAACGGTATTTGAACAACTGCACCTGAACCCCAAATAAGAATACCACTTGCGGTAATAGCAGTGGCAAATACATGAGCACCGACCACCACTTAGAATATTTGAGCTGTCGCATTTGATATTCTAAGCAACCCACCACTAACAACAAACTGATGCTAGCCGAACTCAACGCGATGATCAGACTATTCAGCAACGGCTGAGATAAATAGCTCCCCGCTTGCAGCCAGTAGTGTGCGCTCCATTGTGCAGGCAGGCTGTCAGGGAAGCGCCAGTGCCAAGTAAAGGACCAAATACTTAACAACAGCAAGCAACTCAGTAATAGCAGCACCAGAAATAGCAATAAGGCCCGAGCAGGCTTCACATTCGAAGCCGCTCTGCGGCGTCCTTGCATACTCAAGCGCAAATTACACCGCAGATATAATTTCTCCAATACTAACGCTAAGGCCAAACTTAAAATAACCAAGCCGAGTAACAATAAGGCTCCGGAGGTTCCCATCAATCGGCGTTCAATATCGCTATCGCTAAGCCATTGCCATATCTGCATCGCAAAAGTAGTCGGTCTACTCGGACCAATGATTTGTGCTACATCAACCACGGTTAAAGAAAATGCGAGCACCGTAAAAAACGCTAACCTCAAGCGAGGCAGCAGTTGGGGGATTAATATGCTTCGCCATAGCTGAACGGTCGAATAACCATAACTTTGGCCTAAGGCGAGACTACGTTGCACCGCAATTTGCGAGCAACTCGCCATTAACACAAACAGTAAAAAAGGTAACTCTTTCGCCCACAGAGCCAAAATTAAGCTGATTCCCCAGCTATCTTGAGTGCTTTGCCACATCGGTGGATAAGCAAAGCCAGTCAACCAAGGGGAAACAAGGCGCATCAACCAACCGCTAGGCGCCAATAAGAATAATAGCGCAATGGCTAAAGCCGCATGAGGAATGGCTAAAAATGGCGCGAGACTGCGCTCCAAAAAACGCCACCAAGAACTCCCATAACAGTGCATCGCCAACCATAATGCGGTAAACAGCGACAACAGACTTGCCACCCAACCTGTCAGTAACGACAAACCAATCGAAGCCCATAGAGAAGGCTGAGAAAATAGTGCCTGCCACTGAGAAAGATTCGCTTGGTTTTTTCCAGCAATCGGAAAATAATCGAAAGCTGGCAACACCGTCTCGATAAAACCAAATAACAAGGGCACTAACAATAGTCCCCCCGTCAATATAGGAAATATCGCGCTAAACTTACCCCATCCACTTCTCATCTAGAATAACGACGTAACCACTCTGCTTCTAATAACGCAACCCAGCTTGCATGCGGCTCTGCAAGTACTTTAGCTCGATCGGCAGAACTTAAACTGGCCGGGCTTGATTGAGCCTTGGCAAACAACGCGCGCTGCGGCTTGGTCAATTTATTCAAAGACAATACGCTAGGATCTCCCCAATAAGCCAAATCGGCTTTACGCGCTTGCGCCTCTGGTGACAATAAGAAATTCGCCACCACCATCGCCGCAGCGGACGCATCACTATTGAAAGGAATCGCCAAAAAGTGAGTATTTCCCAAAGTTCCATTTTTATGAACATAACTTTCTACTGTATTCGGCAGCAATCCTTGTTTAACTGCTGCGGCAGCATCATTAGGATTAAAACTAAAAGCAATGGTTAATTCACCATCATTCAATAATTGTTGCATTTGACCACTACCGCTCGGAAAGCTCTGCCCCCCCCGCCACAATAAAGGGTGTAATTGGTCTAAATAGGCCCAAAGCGGGGCGGTGAGCGCACTAAATGTTTGCTTATCAACCGGATGATAAAGCCGCTGAGGATCCTCAATTGTTTCTAACAGTATTTGCTTAATGAAGGTCGTCCCATAAAAGCTAGGTGGTGCGGGATAACTGAATAAACCAGGATGCATCTGCAAATAGCTTAATAAAGCTGGTGCAGAATCGGGTGCCTGATTAAGCCGCTCAGCGTCGTAGTAAAAGGTAAGTTGGGCACCGCCCCATGGGGACTCATAACCCTCAACTGGTAGGGTAAAATCAAATTTAAGTGCTGGACTACTTTGATCGGTTAACGCCAGATTGGGTAAGCGTTGACTAAAAGGCCCATACAACAGTTGCGCCTGTTTTAAGCTGCGAAAGTTCTCACCATTCACCCAGACTAAATCAACACTGCCACCATCAACTCGGCCACTGCTTTTTTCAGCTAAAATTCGACTTACCACATTGGCGGTGTCGTTAACTTTCACATGCACCAAGTTAATCTGATAACGCTGTTTCACTTGCTCACCAGCCCAGCGAATATAAGCATTAATGTTATCGGCCCCCGCCCAGGCATTGAAGTAAACGGTTTGTCCTTTGGCCTGCTGCTCAATGTCCGACCAACTCGAATTGGCAAAACTCACTGAACTTATAAAAATGGCTACCACCAGCATCATTAACCGCACGTTCACGCTCCCTGTTATTGTGTTAAATAGCGCGATAATCACATCGCTTTATCTAGACTTCAGCCCTGAGCTGCAGCACGATGGACTCAGCCAAATCATCGCTAAGCAGTTCACAAGCAACTCGAGTTAAACTCACTAATTAAGATAACCGGAGTAATCCCTACAATCTTTCAAAACTTAATAAAATCATAGTCTAAAAACACAAAAACCGCGCCGAGGCGCGGTTTTTAATAGTCGTGGCTGAGAATTTTATTCTGCAGCGACAACTTGTAAAGCAATCGTTGCACTGACTTCACCGTGAACTTGAACAACAATGTCAAATTCACCTGTGTTGCGCAATACACCGTTAGATAAACGTACTTCTGATTTCGTTACTTCAACCCCAGCCGCAGTAATTGCGTCAGCGATATCACGAGTCCCGATAGAACCAAATAGTTTACCTTCTTCACCCGATTTTGCAGAGATAACGATTGCTTCTAGAGCATTTAGTTTCTCAGCGCGAGCTTCAGCTACTTTTAGAGTTTCAGCTAATTTAGCTTCTAATTCAGCACGACGAGTTTCAAAAACTTCGACGTTTGATTTAGTTGCTGGTACAGCTTTACCTTGAGGGATCAAGAAGTTACGTGCGTAACCTGCTTTCACATTAACTTGGTCGCCCAAACCGCCTAAATTAGCGATTTTGTCTAATAAAATAATTTCCATTACCTTTCCTCGAATAATCTCGGTTGAGTTAGGCTAATGCCAAAGATTTACTTATGTAAATCAGTGTATGGCAATAGAGCCAGGTAACGAGCACGCTTAATAGCACGTGCAAGTTGACGTTGGTATTTAGCGCTTGTACCAGTAATACGACTCGGTACAATTTTACCACTTTCAGTGATGTAGTTTTTCAATGTTGTAGTATCTTTATAATCAATCTCTACAACACCTTCCGCTGAAAAGCGGCAGAATTTACGACGACGGAAAAAACGTGCCATAACATTATCCTCGTGATAACAAATCAATTTCAGAAGCATGAAGTACCAATCGATAACTACCGTTGGCCGCTTTGTGGCTATTTAAAAAGCCACTTACTTTTACCTCACACCCCATACTTATATGCGATGAATCTTGCTTCAAAATATCGCCACTTGCGACTACTGCTATTTGGCAATAGGCCTGACGAGAAAATCCAGCTTCTTGCTGCTGCGAACGATGCTCTAACCAAAATTGGCAATGAGCAACACCGGCTGGACTGGTAGAGCGTTTTGGTGCGCGAATTACCCGCCCCTGCAAAACCAACCTATTTTCAGACATTCGTCTTATTCTTCGCTAGCTGACTCTTCGTTAGCTTCAACTACTGGAGCTTCTTCAGTTACTGTAGCTTCTTCACGACGAGCTGGACGCTCATCATCACGACGAGCTGGACGCTCATCTCTAGCTTTAGCAATTGCAGACATTTCTGTCACAGCAGCTTTAGTGCGCATGATCATGTTGCGGATAACAGCATCGTTGAAACGGAAAGCAGTTTCCAATTCATCAATAACTTCTGCGCTGGCTTCAATGTTCAAAAGAACATAGTGTGCTTTATGCAGCTTCTCGATTGGGTAAGCCAATTGACGACGGCCCCAATCTTCCAAGCGATGGATGTTTCCGCCGTTATCATTAATAACAGCAGAATAACGTTCGATCATACCTGGAACTTGTTCGCTCTGGTCTGGGTGGACCATGAATACGATTTCGTAATGACGCATGATTGCTCCCTACGGGTTATAGCCTCGTTCATGGTACAGTCAAACCGAAGAGGCAAGGAACTAAAAATAAAATGACTGTTTTAGGGGCGCTGATTCTATGTGAAGGCGAGAATTTAATCAAGCTAAATTAAAGCCACCGTAAGATTAACTATGCAGTGGCTTTTAATCAGCTTTTATAAAAGAGGGAATTCAGGCCTAACGGCGCTGGCGAACCGCTTCAAACAAACAAATACCTGCAGCAACCGATACATTCAAACTGGATACTGCGCCTAACATCGGCAGTTTCACGAGTTCATCACAGGTTTCCCGAGTTAAGCGGCGCATACCACTCCCTTCTGCGCCCATCACTATCGCCATTGGCCCTTGCAGTTTGGTATCGTAAATAAATTGCTCAGCTTCACCCGCCGTTCCCACAATCCACACCCCTAGCTGTTGTAACTCACGCAAGGTTCTAGCCAGATTAGTAACCACGACTAATGGCACGGTTTCGGCAGCACCACTGGCGACTTTACGTACCGTCGCATTTAACTGCACCGAGTTATCTTTCGGCACAATCACCCCCACAACTCCCGCGGCATCGGCGTTACGTAAACAAGCGCCTAAGTTATGCGGGTCCGTGACACCATCTAAGATTAAAAATAATGGTGCCGTCGATGATTCAACCAATGATTTAAGATCGTGCTCATTATATCCGCGACCGGCTTTCACTCGTGCCACAATACCTTGGTGCTGAGTGCTTTCGGCTTTATCGTCCAAAGCCTTACGTGGCATAAATTGCACCGACGCGCCCAAACGACGTAGCTCGTTCAGTAAAGGAAGTAAGCGTTCATCTTGGCGACCTTTTAAGGCAAAAACTTCAATAATGCGCTCGGGACTGCGTTCTAATAATGCTTGCACCGCGTGCAGGCCATAAATTACTTGTTGGCTCATAATCTGTTCTTCTGTTGTTTAGCGGCTGTGCGCTCTTGTTTTCCAGGGCGTTGCTTGCGTTTTTTCTTCGGCTTTTTACGCGGCTTCGCCTGAGACTCAGGACTTAGCTTGGCTTTTTTTGCTGCCGGATCCCGTTGCTGCCAAGGGCTAAAGCCACCTTTATTCTCCGCACTGCTATCTTGCGTACTGCTCGCGCTGGGCTGACGTCGTTTCCCTTTGTTTTTAAGGTCGCGATGCCGCGGCTTTTTACCTTTTCCTGCACGCTTACTCGTTTCGTCTTGCTCACCGGTTTTAACAAAGCGCTTACCACGCCCCCCATCTTTACCTGCACGTGTGGGGCGCTCAAATTCGTCGGCTAAACCATCTTTATTGACCAAGATAAATTCCATCTTGCGATCAGCCATATTCACCGAAGCAACCTTCACTATCAGCGAGTCACCAATACGGAAGCGCTTGCCCGTTTTTTCACCAACTAACAATTGGCGAGCTGCATCATAATGATAATAGTCACCACGTAAAGAGTTGATATGCACTAAACCGTCAATATGAAACTCGTCAAGCCGAGCAAAAAAGCCGAAACCAGTGACCGCAGCAATCGTTGCAGGCAATACTGTACCGACATGGTCAAGCATATATTCGCACTTTAAACTATCAGAGACTTCACGCGTCGCATCATCGGCACGGCGCTCGGTCATCGAACAGTTTTCTCCAAACTTGTCCATCTCATCGACTTGGTAACAATAGCCACCACTGCTCGTCCACTTATTTGTTAAAGTTTGACCAGCCGCTTCAGCAGCCTGTTTATCCACCAAATATTTAATCACTCGGTGTAATAATAAGTCAGGGTAACGACGAATTGGCGAGGTAAAGTGGGCATAAGACTTCAGAGCTAGACCAAAATGACCAATATTATCGGGCTGATATACCGCTTGCATCATCGAGCGTAATAACATGGTTTGGATCAGCTCGAGATCGGGCCGCTGTTGGATCTCGGCGACCAACTTGAAGTAGTCTTTAGGTTGAGGCTCTTCCCCACCCGCCAGTGATAGTCCTAATTCGTTAAGAAAACCTTTGAAATTGGTCAGTCGCTCTTTTCCAGGACGATCGTGCACTCGATACAAAATCGGCTGTTGATGTTTCCCGACAAATTTAGCCGCCGCCACATTTGCCTGAATCATACATTCTTCGATCATCTTGTGCGCATCGTTACGCGTCAGCGGCACAATTTGTTCAATTTTACGCTGTGCATTAAAAATGAAGCGGGTTTCTTGAGTTTCTAACTCGATACCGCCGCGCTCAGCTCGGCTGATTTTTAATGCGCTATATAAACGGTGTAGCTCTTGTAAATGAGGAACTTGCTGGGCATAACGTGCACTCAAGGCTTCATCACCATCGAGAATAGCGGCCACCTTGTTATAGGTGAATCGAGCATGGGAGTGCATCAGCGCCTGATAAAACTTATAGCCCGATAAGCGCCCTGCCGCCGAAATAGTCATTTCTGCCACCATGCACAAACGATCCACCTGGGGGTTTAACGAGCACAAGCCATTAGATAACTGCTCCGGCAGCATCGGGATCACCTGATCGGGAAAATAGACCGAATTCCCGCGATTGAGAGCTTCTTTATCTAAGGCTGCATCGGGGCGAACATAATAGGATACATCGGCTATTGCCACCCATAAACGCCAGCCGCCAGATTTTTTCGCTTCACAATAAACAGCATCATCGAAATCGCGAGCATCCTCCCCATCGATGGTAACCAATGGTAACTTACGTAAATCAACCCGATTTTGTTTAGCCGCTTCATCAACTTCTTCTTCAAGCTTATTCACCGCCTTAATCACCGATTTAGGCCACTCGTGTGGTATATCGTGATTGCGCAGCGCTACCTGAACTTCCATCCCCGGCGCCATTTTGTCACCAAGAATATCAATGACTTTACCAACAGCAAGCTTCGGAGCCGAGGGACGACTCAACACTTCAATCACCACTACTTGGCCTTGACGCGCCCCGGCAGTATCATTTTTAGCAATTAAAATATCTTGATTAATCCGAGGATCTTCCGGTACCACGTAACGGTGGTTGCCTTCAACAAAATAGCGCCCCACCAGTTTAAGCTTACGCAGCTTAAGCAGCTTGATAACTTGTCCTTCGCGACGACCACGCTTATCAATACTGGATGGAGCGGCCAGCACAAAGTCATTATGAAAAACCTTACGCATTTCTTTGGCCGACAAAAATAGATCCGGCCCTTCTTGAGTCGTATTCAAAAAGCCAAAGCCATCACGGTGACCAATCACCGTGCCAGTAACCAAGCCCAAACGCTCTGGCAAGGTATAAGCGCCGATCCGAGTAGTGACTAATAGGCCTTCTTCTAATAAGTGTGCCAAGGTCGCAGTGAATTGAGGTGCCTGTTCTGGCGTCACTAAAGCTTGTAACCACTCTATAGAAACGGGAGCCATTTCTTGTTCTAGCGCCGCTAATAAACTGACTTTGAGAGTGGCCGATACAGCCTGATTTTGCATTAACTAACCTGCTAAGTTGAGCAAATAAAGGGATATTCCTTATAGAATAGCCCTATGGTAATGCTTTAAGTAAGGCTTTAGTAGGGTTGGTTGCTTGCTTTAGCTTTTTCGACCACATAATCAGGCATTTTTTGGGCCAAAGACGCCAATAATTGACTGGCCTGAAGGTGAGTCTTTTTGTCTGCAATAATCGAATGATGTAACCAACGATAGGCATCTTCGTAATCATAAGGACTGCCCTCGCCCTCAACGTACAAGGAAACCAAGCGCAACTGAGCAGGTAAAAAACCCTGACCAGCCGCTTCACGTAGCAAGGGAATAGCCTTGGTCACGTCTTGTTGCACCAACGTTCCTGTCGCATAATAACGACCCAGTTGTTCCATCGCTGCCGCTAAACCTTGATTGGCGGCTCGCCACATATACATGATACCGAGTTCAGGGTTTGCTTCCACGCAGACCCCCCAAGCCAGCATATCCCCCCATAAAAATTGATAGGCAGGAATTGCAACTTTTTCGGCGCGAGCCTCAATATCTTCGACCAACTGACAATCATCGGCTTTAACGCGAGCCAGATGCTGATTTTTATTAATCCAAGAAATCAGCTCCCCTTGTTTATAAAGCTGAACCGCGTCAATATCAGAAGGGCTAGTGTACTCTGTGGAATCAACTATTTGAGTTGGTGCAGCAGTTTGCTCGGATTCAGCATCCACCGACAAGGGCTCGATAGGTTCAGCCAAAACCGGAGTCGTTAAGCTCGCCAACAGTAACAATGGGGGAAGATACTTGTTCATTTGCCGTTCCTATACCGTTCACCTCTAGGCTATCGGCACTTTGAAACAAAACTAAAGCGACTTTTCAAATACAAAAAAGGAGTGCAAGCACTCCTTGACCTGAATTCGCTAAGATTAACTCACAAATTCAATTCCTTTATCGATATCACCATGTAAGGTATCTAACATGCCATCGATAGCTGATTTTTCAAAGCTGCTAATTTCACCATAAGGTAAAATTTCAACCACGCCTTGCGGACCTAAGCGAACTGGTTGAGCAAAGAACTGAGCGTGCTCACTGCCGCCATCAACATAGGCACATTCAATCACGTCTTCACCTTGCGCAGCTTTCACTAAAGAGAGACAAAAACGTGCTGCGGCCTGCCCCATCGAAAGCGTAGCACTGCCACCACCAGCTTTGGCTTCCACGACTTCGGTGCCCGCATTTTGAATTCGCGTGGTCATGGCAGCGATTTCATCATCGCTAAATTCAATACCGTCTAGTTGCGATAGCAAAGGTAAAATTGTCACCCCGCTGTGACCACCAATCACATTAAGTTTTATATCTGCAGGGTTGAGGCCTCTGGCTTCCGCAATAAAAGTTTCTGAGCGGATCACATCGAGGGTTGTCACCCCAAAAAGTTTACTCTTATTGTAAACACCCGCCTTTTTTAGTACTTCCGCGGCAATAGGCACAGTCGTATTGACAGGGTTGGTGATAATACCAATACACGCGCTTGGGCAAGTCGCGGCAACTTTTTCAATTAAATTTTTAACAATACCTGCATTAATGTTAAATAAATCAGAGCGATCCATTCCAGGTTTACGCGCCACACCCGCTGAAATTAATACAATGTCAGCACCTTCCAAGGCAGGTGTCGGGTCTTCTCCTGCAAATCCTTGTATTGCGACTTGAGTCGGGATATGGCTCAAATCAACCGCAACCCCAGGAGTAACAGGAGCGATATCATAAAGTGAAAGTTCAGAACCCGCAGGTAATTGAGTTTTTAATAGTAATGAAAGGGCTTGACCTATTCCGCCAGCGGCACCTAATACGGCTACTTTCATCCAACTTCTCCATGCTTTTTTATTGTGGTAGAGGGGTAATCTTTAAAGACACACACAAGATAGCGGAATCTATAAAGAAATACAATTTAGCAACATTTTTAAAGCAACTATAAAACACTAAAAGACCGACTCAATCACACTTTAACAACTCGTTTTAGACCTTGGTCTAACTGTATTTGCTACTTAAAATAAGCTTGGTAGATAGCCTGATACTCGCCATTACTTTTTAACACTTTCAATGCATCGTTAATTTTCTGGAGTAAACGCTGATCTTGTTTCGACACAGCAATACCTAAACCACTTGCTGGATAAGTTCTATCAGTTTGGAGCACATATTGTGGGTGTTTTACTAACCAATAATGCGCCGCAGCAGAATCCAGCAGCACAGCATCAATACGATCTTGCAGCAAATCCTGCAAAGCCAATTGATAACTAGGGTAAGAAATAGAGAATATGGCTTTACGTTGGCGACGCAAGAAACGCTGGAAACTGGAACCATTCTGTACTGCAACCACCGACTGAGATGTGAGCTTATACTCAGCTTTGGTAATATAGACTGCGATATTGTCAAAATAAGCGTGGCTAAAATTCACTAAACGCTGGCGAGGCTCAGTAATATCCAAGGCTGAAATCGCAAAATCATAGTGCCCGACCGCCACACTGCCCAATAGACTATCGAAGGGTTGGTGATAAAACTGACACTCTCTTTTCATCTGCATACAGAGGGCCTTCGCGAGATCGATATCAAAACCCACCAGCTGCTTATTTTGGTCAAACGACTCAAAAGGCGGATATGAAGCTTCGGTGACAACCCGTAATGGTAGCTCCTCTGCCTGAGCAAAATGTATCAATATTAAGGATAGAAATAACAAAAATTTGCAGCGCATAAGTGATTACTCATCATGTCTTTACAACTATGATAATGCAGCTTTGCTCACTCGAACAACTCATAGCGAGAACTTCACTACCGAATAGTGTGCCAAACTATGCATTTATATGCACAAAAGGGGAATAAAGTTGATATAAGAGTTAAAGTTGGCGACAATAACTGCGGATTTATAAGCTCGGATCACCGATGAAATATAGCGATAAACAAGAACAGTTAATAAAAGCCTTTAAATCACTGTTAAAAGAAGAACGATTTGGTTCGCAAGCTGAAATCGTTACCGCCTTGCAGGAGCAAGGTTTTGAAAACATTAACCAATCTAAAGTCTCACGAATGTTGAGCAAATTTGGGGCGGTTCGCACCCGCAATGCCAAGATGGAAATGGTTTACTGTTTACCTGCCGAATTGGGGGTCCCGACCGTTTCTAGCCAACTTAAAATCTTGGTTTTAGAAATGGACTTCAACGATGCACTAATTGTCATTCATACCAGCCCAGGGGCTGCACAATTAATTGCTCGCCTATTGGATTCTTTAGGTAAGGCCGAAGGGATCCTTGGCACCATTGCCGGAGACGATACCATTTTTATCACCCCTACCCGTCAAATTGACATTGCTGACGTATTTCAATCAGTCAAAGAACTATTCGAAATCAGTTAGCACCTAATGGCCCCTTCCCCAAACTAAGCTTTGGGGAAGACAAAAGCCGCTAAATGTTCCACCGATAACCAAACTTTAACCCCAGGTTCAGCCTGCCAATGATCGCGCATGCGAGCATGTAAAACCTGCTCTGGTAGCGCGGCTAATCGCAGCCTAAAATGGGTTTCGTTACCCATGGGATGAACTGAAATGATAGTTGCTTCAATCATCTCACTATTTTCGAGTTGATGAACCATGACATCTTTGGCCCGCACGATCACTTCAACTGCTTGCTCGTCGGCAAATTGCTCTGCCGCAAATGAGCCCAGAGCCGTCACCACTTTTCCTTGCCGCACCTTGGAGGAAAATCGATTACTCGGGCCAAATAAAGCGGCAACAAAAGCATTCTTTGGCTGATTGTAGAGTTGTTGTGGCGTGTCATCTTGAATGATTTTACCCTGCTCCATCACGACAATTCGATCGGCAATAAACATTGCCTCGAAAGGATCATGGGTGACCATTAACGCCGGCGTATCACTCTTCTTTAAAATATCGAGGGTTTCTTCTCGCACCTGTTGACGTAAATGCTCATCTAAGGCCGAGAATGGTTCGTCAAGTAGCAGCGTACTTGGCTCAGGAGCAAGCGCCCGAAGTAAGGCGACACGTTGCTGCTGACCTCCGGATAAAGTGTGTGGGAAGCGCTCCAGCAAACCGTTCATGCCCATGTTTGCTAAGCTATCTTGAACCCATTGACGTCGTTGCGGTAGGTCTTGACGAGTAGCGAAACCATATTCAATATTAGCGCGAACAGTCATGTGCGGAAAGAGCGCGTAGTCTTGGAACATCATGCCTATCGCACGTTGCTCAGGAGGCAGATGAATCCCTTTAGCGGGCGCTGCCACTAATTTTTGTTGCAAATAAAGCTCACCGCTTTGCAAACGTTCTAAACCTGCAATCAATCTTAGTAAGGTGGTTTTTCCACAACCTGATGGCCCAAGTAAGGCAACAATTTGGTGGCTATCCACCGTTAAACTAACATCTTTTAGTGCTTGCTGCTTACCGTAGTAATGATTAACTTGGCGTAACTCTATACTCATGGAGGCTAAACTTCCTTATCGACGAGGCTCTGATAAACCAATATTGCGACTCATGATGATCACCGGAATAATACCAGCCAGCAAAATGGTGAGTGCCGCCAAAGCACTCTGTTCTAACTGTTCTAATGAGGCTAAGTCCCACACTTGGGTGGACAAAGTATTAAAATTGAATGGTCTTAGAATAAGAGTGATGGGCAGTTCCTTCATGCTATCGACAAAAACCAACAACATCGCCGTCAGTAAGCTTGGTCTGAGCAAAGGGAAGTGAATACGCCATAAGGTTCTTCCCGAACGACTGCCTAATACCCGCGAAGCATCATCCATCTCAGGGGTGATTTTAGTCAAACTGGCATCTAGCGTTCGATAACTTAAGGCGATAAAACGCAAGGCGTAAGCCAATACCAATGCAGCACTGCTGCCAGTAAATATTAATCCAACCGGATGTTCCAGCCAGGCGATCATCAAACCATCGATGGCGTTGTCTAGTAAACCCAAAGGATAGAGGATCCCTACCGCTAATACCGCCCCCGGAATGGCATAACCTAGAGTCGCTAGTTCAGCTAAACTGCGCATCTTATGGCTTTTCGATAGGCGAACACCGTAAGCCAGCAGCAAACCTAAAGCCGTTGTAAACAACGCTGCCATGGCTGCTAAAGAAAAGCTATTCCAAGCATTACTTAAATATTGTTCCAGGCCAGCGTCAAGATTACCCAAAGCATAATGAATCAGCACCGTTACTGGTAATATAAAACCGAGACCGATTGGCAATACACACAGAAAGGTGGCGAGATAGGCTTTACTGCCAGTTAGCGGCTCAGCAAACATGGCAGTGGATTGGCCAGTCAATTTATAAAACTTGCCCGCATGCCGGCTATAACGCTCTAAAGCAAGTAAAATAATCGAAAAACTAACTAACATTAAAGCCAGTTGCGCTGCAGCAGACAAACTACTCATGTTAAGCCAGACATCGAAAATCCCTGCGGTCAATGTTGGCACCGCAAAAAACTCCACCGTGCCAAATTCATTAATAGTTTCCATCAATGCTAAGGTAACCCCGACAATAATCGCGGGTCTGGCTAAGGGCAAAGCGACTCTAAAAAAACTTTGCGTCTGGCTTTTACCCAAACAACGACTCATCTCATACAACTGCGCTGCTTGCTCAACAAAAGCCGCCCGAGCCAATAAATAGACATAGGGATAAAGCACTAAACTTAGTACTGTAATTGCCCCTTCAATAGAGCGGATCTCAGGAAACCAATACTCGCGCGCTGTCTGCCAGCCAAACAGCAGTCTTAAGCTTTTTTGAACAAAGCCTGCGTACTCAAGCTGATCGGTAATCACAAAGGCTAAGATATAACTGGGCACAGCTAGCGGCAGTAATAAAGCCCACACCAGTAACGACTTTAAAGGGAAATCAAAGCGCGTGACTAACCATGCTGCACCAGTTCCAATGACACTAGTGAATAGTGCAACGCCCAGGCACAGTATTAAGGTGTTTTTTAAATAAACCCAAAATACCGTATCCAATAGATGCTGCCAGATCTGCTGATTGCTTGCCCAGGCTAAAGTGAACAAAGTAGCAATAGGCATCAGTGCCAACAATGCGATAACCAAACCACACCAAACCCAAGGATCGGTCAGCACCCATTTTGCCAAAAAACGCCTCTGCGTAAACTTGGTAACGATGTTCATAGTTTCCTAAATACGATGACGGCGGATTGAATCGCAAAAGCTGACCAAGGGCCAGCTTTGATTCACTAACAAGGAGCTAAGGCTTAAACATGCCTTACAGGTCGAAACCCACTCGATCCACGAGACGAGCAGCTGCAGCACGCTGCTCAGCCACGGCTTGTAAAGAAACTTGGTCAATTTTAAACTGACCAAAACTCTCAATATACTCGTCAGTTTGGATCCCTTGACGAACCGGCTCTTCAAAATTAGCAGTTGCGTATAAGGTTTGCGCTTGTTCGCCCACCAAAAATTCCAGCAACTTAATTGCATTTTGTTTGTGTTTAGCGGTTTTCAGTAAACCCGCCCCCGAAATATTGATGTGCTGACCGCGCCCACCCACTTGTTGATCCAGATATACAACTCGCACCTGTTCGGCCCATTCTTGCTGCTCAGGACTCTTAGTGTTGTAGTACATTTTTCCCATATAATAAAGGTTTGCAATAGCCAGATCACATTGACCTTCAAAAATCGCTTTGGCCTGAGCACGGTCATTCCCCTGAGGTTTACGCGCTAAATTGGCCTTTAAGCCACGTAACCAACTTTCCGCAACAGCCTCGCCATCTTCAGCAATCACTGAGGCGATCAGACCAATGTTATAAACATGTTTACCTGAGCGAGTACAGATCCGCCCCTTCCACTTTGGATCGGCTAAATCATTCAAGGACTGGAGTTCACCTGGAGCGACGCGATCTTTGTCGGCATAAACCACCCGAGCCCGGGTAGTAAGCGCAAACCAAAGATTGTCTGGCTGACGTAGATTGGCAGGAACAACCGAATTTAGGATGGGAGAGTCAACCGCGGCAAATAAACCCGCCGCGCGAATTTCTTCTAAACGACCGATATCGACAGTAAGAACCAAGTCAGCTGGATTGTTCGCCCCAGCGGCTTTAATTTTCTCGACTAAGCCTTTTTCAGCATGCACCACGTTCACTTTAATTCCCGTTTGCTGGGTAAAAGCGTCAGTTAAAGGTAGCAATAAACTAGGTTGACGGTAAGAGTAGAGATTGACTTCCTGCGCTGCAAATGAGGGCTGAGCCAGCAGACTAGTCAACATCGTTATAATTAAAAACACTGAATATTTCACAACACCATCCTTGTCATACAGATATTAAATAAAAACGATTTGCATTTAACTTAATGTTAACATGGGTTCGTTAAATCCACCATCTGCAAAAAACAAAAAAGGCTCGCAGATGCGAGCCTTAATGATAGCATTTAGAATTTAGCTAGAAGACTTAACCGTAACAAACTCAGGATAAGCATCGATACCACAGTCATGCATATCCATACCGCTCATCTCTTCTTCTTCAGAAACTCGGATCCCCATGACCGCTTTCAAGATACTCCATACGATGAAGCTCGCTGCGAATACCCAAACAAAGATGGTTAATGCACCCGCTATTTGACCCGTAAAGCTTGTACCATCATTAGTCAATGGAACAATCATCAAACCAAATAGACCAACCACACCATGAACCGAGATAGCTCCGACTGGATCATCAATCTTAACTTTATCAAAGAACACAATTGAAGCAACAACCAATACACCAGCAACCGCACCAAAAATACTTGCTTCAAGCGCTGTTGGCGTAGAAGGCTCAGCAGTAATCGCGACAAGACCAGCCAAGGCACCATTTAATAACATAGTTAGGTCAGCTTTGCCCCAAGTCAATTTGCAGACGATGAGCGCAGAGATAGCACCAGCGGCCGCAGCAGCATTGGTGTTCAAGAATACCATTGCAACTGAGTGAGCGTTGGCAGCATCGGCTAATTTCAACACCGAACCACCGTTGAAACCAAACCAACCCATCCATAAAATGAAGGTACCAACTGTCGCCAATGGCATGTTAGAACCAGGAATTGGGTTAACCGCACCGTTTTTGCTGTATTTCCCCTTACGAGCACCCAGTAATAAAACGCCAGAAAGTGCCGCAGCTGCGCCCGCTAGGTGAACAATACCAGAACCTGCGAAGTCAGAGAAACCAAGGTCGCCTAAGTTGTATAAACCAAATACATCAGCACCGCCCCAAGTCCAGCTACCTTCTAGCGGATAGATGAAACCAGTAAGAACAGCGGCAAATGCTAAGAATGCCCAAAGCTTCATACGCTCAGCTACAGCGCCCGATACGATTGACATTGCGGTTGCCACAAATACCACTTGGAAGAAGAAATCTGAAGCCGCTGAATAGACACTACCACCGTCAAAGCCTGCTTCTTGCTTAGCTGACAAAACACCCGCCAAATCGAAGGCTTCTATACCAGAGAGGAATATACCGCCGCCATACATGATTGAGTAACCACAAATCAAATACATGATACAAGCGATTGCGTAAAGCGCGATATTTTTGGTTAAAATTTCAGTGGTGTTTTTAGCTCGAACCAAGCCAGCTTCTAACATTGAGAAACCAGCAGCCATCCACATCACCAGCGCGCCACACACCAAAAAGTAAAAGGTGTCCATCGCATATTGCAGTTGATAAATTTCGTTTTCCATAATTATTACTTCCCCGTAATCCTTATTAAATAGCTAGTTAAGTTGTACTTAAATAGCCTCTGCATCCATTTCGCCAGTACGAATCCGTACCACATTGCTTAAGTCGTAAACAAAAATCTTACCGTCACCGATCTTGCCGGTGTAAGCCGCGCTAGAAATTGCCTCGATAATGCGATCGACATTTTCAGAGCTGGTTGCGATTTCCAGTTTAACTTTGGGTAGAAAATCTACTTGGTACTCTGCACCGCGGTATAATTCGGTATGACCTTTCTGACGACCAAAGCCTTTCACCTCTGATACAGTCAAACCATCAACACCTACTTCAGCAATGGCTTCTCGCACGTCATCCAATTTGAATGGCTTGATTATCGCGCTTATTAGTTTCATTTGAGCTCCTCCAAAGAGTCATCGATTAACGTTTCTCATATAAGTACTAACAAACGCCATGCCAATACGATTTTAAGCATTAAATTCAATAAGTTAACAATATATTGTATTCGAATGAAATAGTCGTTCGCACCAATTAGGTGCTATTATTTTTCTGCTTGACCCAAGTTGGGTCACACTGTCGCAGGTATCCATTGACAAGCACTAATTAAGTGCACTTGGCTGCCGTTGATGGAAATATGAGCCAAATAACAAGCTCGAATGAAGTCGCTAAGTCAATCAATAGGAAAGGGTCCTAGATGAGGATCTATACAAAGATCTCAAATAGAAGAAAGGTGACAGCTTCTAGCATAAACCCAGGAGAAAACTGAACCGTCGCAGGAACAATTTAGCACCAGAAAGCAAACGGGGGGGTGGCTTGAACGACTCAAGCACCCAAGTTGAAAAACTATCACAATAAAAATTAGCTTTATTGATGTTAAATCGCAGATATAGTTAGTTGAGGGCTCTGAACCTTAAGACAAGCCCTCAAACACCTCATTAGGCAAACCATCTTCTGGCATACCAGTCATAAGATAGTTGCCAGATAACGCCCTTTAATAGCGAATGATGGCCTGTAACAAGGCAATGAAATCTTCATATCCACAGGCACTCTGCGCGGTATCAAGGTTCAATTCATGCTCGAAAGCTTGCGATGACTCGCTGATGCCATCGGTCGATATCGAAATCACGACTTCATCAAGGTTTGCTACAAACCGAAACTCAGCACTATCGATACGCAGTTCATCTAAGGCCTTTAATGATTCAAGCTGTTCAAGCAAATGCTGAACAAAATGCTGATCATGATTAAGCTCACGCTCCAACCACATCGAAAAGCAGCGTTGTTCGTCTCCACAATCAATAAAAAAAACGCCGTCTAAAGAACGACGTATTGTCAATTCCATAAGTTTTAATCTAATTACATATACAGGGTGTCTGTAAGCTTACCTCGACACGACTATGAAGCAAAGTAGGCACTAACTCATAAGCAGCATTTGGCTTCAGTTTAAAACGAGTCAACATAGCTGATTTAATCTGTTTTTCAAGTAACGCACCATTGAATGGCTTTAATACTAAGCCTTGTACGTCCATTAATACATTAAATCCAAGTAGTTGATTATTAGCTTCAGAGGATACAGCTAATATTGCAATATCAGAACTAAGCAAGCTTTGGCCAGTACGGGTAGTTTTAATCAACTGAGGCCCAGCACCTTGCGGTAGATCCATATCAACAATAATGACTTGGTATTCATTAACCATTAAATGTTCTGGTAAGCGAGCAATGTCGGAAAACGTATCGAGGCCTTTCAGCTCGCCTTCACTTTTCATCGTTCGAACCAATTGGCAAGTTTTCAGATCACTAAGCAATAAAGCCTTCGGCTGAGTCACCACCAACTCAGGTTTACTGCTGGCTTGTTTAGCAAGCGTTTCACAACGCGCAATGTAGCCCTTCTTTGGAATCGTTGCGATAGTTAAATCAGTATTATTTAAAGTGGTAATCACCTTACGTAACTGGGATATGTGCTGATTAATCGTATGGTCGGAAACGCTGCGCCCCCATACGGCGTCAGACAAGTCATCTCTTCCTACAACTTGATTCACGTGTTTACACAAATATCCCAACAGGTGGGTTCTTAATGGTCCCAAGTAGGCACTTTTATCCTTAAACGCAATACTATTTTGACTCATATCTACGGTCAAAGGACCGACTATAACAACATCATTAAAGGACATATTGTTTCCCAAAAGCAAGCAAATGAGCTAGTCAAGTCTAGCTCACCCTTTATACCAGTAAATGCTAAAGTTATCCAACATCGGTAGTGTATAATATCGTTTATTATGAAAATTTTATGATTTATCATTAAATGTTTTACAAAAATATACTATTTCGACAGTAAATCTAATGATTTTTTTATAAATTAAGAAAAAAAACGCAGCCTTAAGCTGCGTTTTAGTGAACAACGGCATTTAATTTACACTGCGGTTTGAATAATCACCTCATCCGCCACCTTGGTGTAGTCCCCTATTTGATCAAAGTTTAAATAACGATAAGTGTCAGCAGCCGTTGCATCGATCTGCTTCGCGTAAGTTAAATACTCTTCTGGTGTAGGCAACTTCCCTAAAATAGCTGCAACCGCAGCCAACTCGGCCGATGCCAAGTATACATTGGCCCCGGTGCCAAGACGATTTGGAAAGTTACGAGTAGAGGTTGAAACTACCGTAGAATTATCGGCAACACGAGCCTGATTCCCCATACACAAAGAACAACCCGGTATTTCGGTACGTGCGCCTACACGACCATAAATACCATAGTAACCTTCCTCAGTAAGCTGTTTTTGATCCATCCTTGTCGGTGGCGCAACCCACATCCGAGTTGGCAGCGCACCTTTATGCTTATCGAGCAACTTACCTGCGGCACGGAAATGACCAATGTTAGTCATACACGAACCGAGGAAAACTTCATCGATTTTTTGCCCTGCAACGTCTGATAACAAACGCGCATCATCCGGATCATTAGGCGCACACAGTACTGGCTCAGAGATGTCGGCTAAATCGATTTCAATCACTTCAGCATATTCAGCGTCTTTATCTGCTTCCATCAACTCTGGATTAGCGATCCACTCTTGCATCGCAGTCACACGTCGCTCAATGGTCCGACGATCACCATAACCCTCGGATATCATCCATTTCAGCATCACAATGTTCGAGTTTAAGTACTCTATAATCGGCTCTTTCGCCAATTTAATGGTACAGCCCGCAGCACTGCGCTCTGCTGAAGCGTCAGATAGCTCAAAGGCTTGTTCAACTTTTAAGTTCTCTAAACCTTCAATCTCTAAAATACGACCCGAGAAAGCATTTTTCTTACCTTGCTTCTCAACCGTTAACAAACCAGACTTAATTGCCGCATAAGGGATCGAGTGTACCAAGTCTCGTAAAGTGATCCCCGGTTTCATTTCTCCCTTAAAACGAACCAAAATAGATTCAGGCATATCTAAGGGCATCACGCCAGTCGCGGCCGCAAACGCAACTAAACCAGAACCCGCAGGGAATGAGATACCAATAGGAAAACGAGTATGCGAATCCCCACCAGTTCCCACGGTATCAGGCAACAGCATCCGATTTAGCCAAGAGTGGATCACCCCATCCCCTGGGCGTAACGACACGCCACCACGATTCATAATGAAATCGGGAAGAGTATGGTGAGTGGTCACATCAACTGGTTTTGGATAGGCAGCAGTATGACAAAAAGACTGCATAGTGAGGTCTGCAGAGAAGCCCAAACAAGCCAAATCTTTTAACTCATCGCGGGTCATTGGCCCAGTGGTATCCTGTGACCCAACAGTCGTCATTTTAGGTTCACAATATTGACCGGGACGAATACCGTCAACACCACAGGCTTTACCGACCATTTTCTGCGCTAAGGTGAAACCTTTGCTAGAAGCGACAACATCTTGCGGACGCTTAAATACCTCTGAAGGCGCCAAACCCATTGCTATACGCGCACGATCCGTTAGGCCACGACCAATAATCAGTGGGATCCGACCACCAGCGCGAACTTCATCGAGTAATATGTCGGTTTTCAGTTCAAAAGTCGTAATCAGCTGATCGGTTCCAGCTTTTTTTACTTCTCCAGTGAATGGGTAAATGTCGATCACATCCCCCATATTCAGCGCTTCAACATCAAGCTCAATGGGTAAGGCTCCAGCATCTTCCATGGTGTTAAAGAAGATTGGTGCAATTTTTCCACCTAAACAAAAACCACCCGCTCGTTTATTAGGAACATAAGGAATATCATCCCCCATTAACCACAATACTGAGTTAGTTGCCGATTTACGTGAAGATCCGGTTCCCACAACATCACCCACATAAACTAAAGGATGGCCCTTCTGTTTAAGTGCTTCAATTTGTTTCATCGGACCGATATTACCTGCATCATCGGGCTCAATACCATCACGAGCATTTTTCAGCATCGCCAGCGCATGTAAGGGAATATCAGGGCGCGACCACGCATCGGGGGCTGGAGATAAGTCATCGGTATTGGTTTCGCCAGTCACTTTAAATACCGTTAACGTAGACTTTTCGGCGACTTGAGGACGACTCAGGAACCAATCGGCATCGGCCCAACTTTGCATCACCTGCTGGGCAAAAGAATTCCCCGCTTTGGCTTTTTCTTCCACATCATGAAAGGCATCAAACATTAATAAGGTATGTGATAATGCTTTAGTCGCAATCGGAGCGAGTTGCTTGTTCTCGAGCAAACTAATTAAAGGTTGGATATTATAGCCACCTTGCATAGTGCCTAATAACTCGGTAGCGTAACTCGGAGAAACAATAGGTGAGCTAACTTCCCCGGCAGCTACAGCAGCAAGAAAGCCTGCTTTAACGTAAGCGGCTTCATCAACACCTGGTGGAATTCTATTGGCTAATAAATCTAGTAAGAATGCTTCTTCGCCAGCAGGGGGAGCTTTTAATAACTCGACCAATCCGGCAGTTTGTTCAGCATTGAGGGGGTTAGGTACTATACCTTCAATAGCACGCTCTTCGACGTGTTTACGGTAGCTTTTTAGCACGACTCACTCCTTATTGTAATAATGCCCCTAAGGGATATCCGTATTCATATGCCATAGATATGGCTGGCGAACAGGCTAACATTATAGCCTTTTTAACCATAAATTAAAATATAACGCTCATAGCTAAAACGCCAGTAAAATCATTTAACTCTTATATAACAATAGATTAAGATTAATATTATACTTTAGCCACAGAGCTAAAAGTTACAATTTGTTCACATTTAGTGGATTTTTAGAAGTCATTGCCAATAAATATATATAAGGATTGCTGTTGCCGATTATGCCCATAGGACAAGACCACAGGGCCCAATAAGCTGGTATCTAAGGCGACAAAAACACTACCGGCCCAAATTGAACTCCCCAGAGAGATATCTGCGGACTCGTTCCAAACACCACCATTTTCCAAAGAACCACCAACAAACATCGGTGCCTGCAATATCGGGGATTGATAATCGTGCAACTGATAAAAGTACATCAAACCACTCAAGGCCTTATAACGTCCAGATAAGCGTTCATATTGAAAACCCGATAAACGTAAGAAGCCGCCTAAATCTTGGGCGTCAGTTGGAATAATAAAGTCACTACCGGTACTACCGTATTCACCAAACCAATTAAAATGATGTTGATCTTGACCAAAGGGCAATTTCCAGCGCGCCTCAAAGCTAGGCGCAAAAGCACTGGAGTAGTCATCAATATTTTCGTGATCAATATACAAGCTGGCCTCAAATAATTTACCGTCCGTAGGAAAGGCCCAACTATTTAAGGTATCGAAACTAAAGCTGAAGTAAGGCCCGTACAACCAATAATTGGCCGCTGCATTCACACTTGCAGCTTTAACCTCCCCTCGTGTAACCGCGACCCCCATCACCCATTCCTGCCAAGGTCTTCGATTCCACGCCAGCTCGCTAGCTAAATTGGTGTCGCTAAAGTCTGCATCAAGATACTCACTACCTTCTATCTCGTCATATAGTCGGCGACTGCGTTTTTCATATTCAGCTGAAAGAGCCCAAGAATAACGCAAATTATCACTCATTGGCGTGTAAAACTCAGTAAAGACTCGTTTTATCTCGCCCATCTCGATTTCGCTTCGCCATTCGGCCCCTAAATCATTTAAGTTGCTTAAGCTAAACCCCAAGCCCAAATTAACCTCGGTTCGATCGACAAAGTTCTCTTGTAAAGCAAACTTCATATCGAAATAGCCAGGTCCCCAACTTTTTTCTTGGGTGTCGAGGTAGATGACATTATCGCCATGGTCGCTACTGATCCGGTAATCAACCCGTTCAAAGGTACCCAAAGCATATAGTTGCCGGATCCGCTGTTCCAATTCGGCCTTCGATAACAACTCCCCGGTTTGCAGCTGCAAACGGGTTAATATCACTTGGTCACTTAAAGCTGAATGATTATTTAACTCAACCCGACTGACGAGGAAGCGCTCATGCAGCTTCAATTGTGCCCGTCGCTGAGCCACCTGTTGTTGATACTTAGCATAATCTTTAGCTGGTGCAGATAAGTTTAAACGTTTAGCTAATTGTTCGATGTGATCACGCGCGGTCTGCTTACCGCGTTCGACCGCTAGCGGCATCAAGCCAAAGTCAGCGGTATCGATGCCACTCATGTCCGGACTGATTAACAGATCATCAGGACCAAGCAATGCTATTTGCCGCTCGGTGCCGGAACGAGTCAAGAAGGTCGATAGCTGGTCGACCATCGCCATCGCGGTAGACAATTCACTTTGTGGTTTAAGGTGGTCACCAATGTCTACCGCGATAATAATATCTGCGCCCATCTGCTGCAGCACATCGACTGGCAGGTTATTTACAACCCCACCATCAGATAATAACTTACCATCCAGCTCTACAGGACGAAGCGCCCCTGGTACCGACATACTAGCCTGCATTGCCACCGCCAAATCGCCGCGACCTAAGATATAAGGCTGCATCGTCGCCATATCGGTAGCAACCGCGCGATAGGGAATCGCTAATTGATCGAAACTGCTCAGCGCCTCCAAATTACCACTTGCATCTCTTAATAATTCAGCCATGGTTTGCCCCTGCACTGCCCCCTTAGGCATCTGCAAACCTTGCTTATTCAATCCTATCGGAAGTGGGATCTGATAATTATCTTGCTGTTTCTTGCTGCGTAACGACAGTTCACTGCGCGTCACATCATCCACAAAACCACGTGCCCAATTCAGCGCAAAAGTGCGCTGCTCAATTTCTTGAGCGCTGTAGCCCATTGCTAGCATCGCTCCAAAATACGCCCCCATACTGGTGCCTGCGACATAGTCGATGGGCACATGATATTCTTCAAGTAACTGAATCACACCAAGATGAGCGGCACCTTTTGCACCTCCTCCACTTAAGGCTAAACCGATTTTGGGTCGAGCCATAAGGCTGGACGAGACACTCACCAAAACCAGAAAAACCAAGCTATTGCATAGCGTCCGCATCATTCATTCCTTGAAAATAAAAACAATAAAGGCAGCCGAGGCTGCCTTTATTAAACTATATATTTAGAGGTTTTCGGTCTATTTTTTCTTTTTCTTGGCTTTAGCATTTGGTAAGTCGGTAATACTTCCCTCAAATACTTCAGCAGCCAAGCCAACCGACTCATGTAAAGTTGGGTGAGCATGAATGGTCAAGGCAATATCTTCGGCATCACAACCCATTTCGATTGCTAAACCAATTTCACCGAGTAATTCACCACCGTTAGTCCCCACAACGGCACCACCAATCACTCGACCTGATTCTTTATCAAAAATCATTTTGGTCATCCCATCGGGACAATCAGAAGCAATCGCACGACCAGAAGCGGCCCATGGGAACACCGAGGCTTCGTAGTTAATACCTTGCGCCTTGGCTTCTTTCTCGGTTAAACCAACCCATGCCATCTCTGGCTCGGTGTAAGCAATCGAAGGAATAACTTTAGGATCGAAGAAATGTTTCTTACCAGAAATCACTTCCGCAGCCACGTGGCCTTCGTGCACCCCTTTATGCGCCAACATCGGTTGACCCACAATGTCACCAATCGCATGAATATGTGGTACGTTAGTACGCAACTGTTTATCCACTTCGATAAAGCCCCGCTCCGTCACTTCGATACCGGCTTTTTCCGCATCTAAGCCAAGACCATTTGGAACCCGACCTACTGCAACTAATACAGCGTCGTAACGCACCGGCTCATGTGGCGCTTGCTTACCTTCGTAAGTCACATATAGACCATCGGTCTTCGATTCGACGGCTATCACTTTCGTTTCTAGCATAATGTTGAACTTGCTTTTCACCTTCTTGGTGTATGCCCGCACTACATCTTTATCGGCAGCTGGAACTAGTTGGTCAGCAAATTCTACAACATCAATTGCACTGCCTAAGGCTCCATATACTGTGCCCATTTCTAGACCAATAATACCACCACCTAGCACTAGCAACTTACCCGGAACTTCTTTCAGCTCTAAAGCATCAGTTGAGTCCCATACGCGCGGATCGTTATGCGGGATAAATGGCAACTTCACAGGACGCGAGCCTGCGGCAATAATCGCATTGTCAAAGTTAATGGTAGTGACACCCTCTTCACCTTCAACTTCTAAAGAGTTTGCGCCAGTAAATTTACCCAATCCTTGTACAACTTGAACCTTACGCATTTTAGCCATACCAGAAAGGCCAGTCGTCAACTGGCTAATCACTTTCTCTTTCCAGGTACGGATTTTATTAATGTCAGTCTGAGGCTCACCAAAAACGATGCCATGTTCGGCCAGCGATTTTGCTTCTTCAATCACTTTAGCAACATGCAATAATGCTTTTGATGGAATACAGCCTACGTTTAAACAGACTCCGCCAAGGGTTGCGTAACGTTCTACAATTACAGTTTCCAAACCTAAATCAGCAGCACGGAAGGCGGCAGAGTAACCTGCAGGGCCTGCTCCTAGTACTACCACCTGGGTCTTAATTTCCTTACTCATCGATGACCTCTTGGTATTGTTATGTTGTTAAGCCGCTGTAGGGTATTTGTATTCGTACATACAGCTCAACTGAGTTTACGGTTAATCACGATAAAAAAGAAGAGCTGGATGCAAAACACCCAGCCCAACTGACTAAAGTACTAATCGGCGAATATCGCCCAATAAACCACTCAGCGTAGAGATGAAACGAGCACCATCAGCGCCATCAATCACTCGGTGGTCGTAAGATAATGCCAATGGCAACATCAACTTAGGCACAAAGTCTTTGCCATTCCACTTTGGCTTCATCTCGCTACGCGATACCCCTAATATTGCCACTTCTGGCGCATTCACAATAGGTGTAAATTGCGTTCCGCCAATTCCGCCTAGGCTAGAAATAGTAAAACAGCCGCCTTGCATATCTGAAGCCGTCAACTTACCCGCTCGTGCCTTCTTAGAAATCTCAACCAGCTCTTCAGAGAGTTGATAAATACCTTTCTTATTGACATCACGGACCACCGGTACGACTAAACCGTTTGGCGTATCTACCGCAATACCAATATGAATGTACTTCTTCATAATTAGGCTATTGCCATCATCCGATAAAGCCGAATTAAACTTGGGTAAGCTTTCCAAAGTTTTCGCAGCAGCTTTTAACATGAACACCAACGGGGTAATTTTGAACCCCATTTGTTGCTTCTCAGCAATCACATTTTGCTCTTTACGGAAAGCTTCCATTTCGCTGATATCAGCTTCATCAAACTGAGTAACGTGTGGAATTTTAACCCAGTTACGGTGCAGTGCAGGGCCCGATATTTTCTGAATTCGGGAAAGTGGCACTTCTTCCACTTCACCAAACTTCGAATAATCTACACTTGGCCACGCCATGACGTCCATACCAGAACCGCCGCCAGCCTTGGCGCCCGACTCTAATAGTTTAACGGCTTGCTTAACATAAGCTTGTACGTCTTCTTTAACGATGCGGCCTTTACGGCCCGAGCCTTTAATCTTAGCGAGATCAACGCCAAACTCACGGGCTAAACGGCGGATCACCGGAGAGGCATGGAAGTAAGCGTTATTTTCGACAAATTCGCTGGCCTGCGCCGATGCTGAAGCCGCCACTGGTGCTGGGCTTGGTTTCGCCGCAGGCGCTGCTGCTGGGGCGACTGTTGGAGCTGGAGCCTCAGCAGCGGCCGCTTCTACTTCAAACAGCATGATCAACGAACCCGTTTTCACTTTATCGCCAACAGCAACCTTAAGTGCAGTCACAACGCCAGCAAACGGTGCCGGAACTTCCATCGCCGCTTTGTCGCCTTCAACCGAAATTAAAGTTTGCTCCAGTTCAATGCTGTCACCGACCGCGACCGCAACTTCAGTCACTTCAACTTCATCATCACCAATATCTGGAATAACGACTTGTTGTTCTTGTTTCGCGGCAGGGGCTGCTGGCGCAGAAGCTGCAACAGGAGCGCTAGCCGCAGGTGCACTACCCGCCACTTCAAATTCCATAATCAACGAACCGGTGGTCACCTTATCGCCAACTGCAACACTAATCGACTTCACGGTTCCGGCGATAGGCGCAGGAACTTCCATCGCCGCTTTATCACCTTCAACAGAAATCAGGGTCTGTTCCGCTTCAACCACATCACCCACTTTCACTGCGATTTCAGTAATTTCTACTTCATCATCGCCGATATCGGGAACATGAACAGGCTCAACCGCACTGGCAGCAGGCTCGGCTGCAACTGGAGCAGCCGCCTCAGTTGAGACCTCCGCAGCGGTACTACCTGCCGCTTCAAAAATCATAATCAAGCTGTTGGTGGCAACACTGTCACCCACCGCAACTTTAATTTCTTTCACCACACCAGCCTGCGATGCCGGAACTTCCATCGCAGCTTTGTCGCCTTCAACCGAAATAAGCGATTGCTCTAACTCTACACTGTCGCCTACTTGGACAAGAACTTCGGTCACTTCGACTTCATCGGCACCAATATCAGGTACAAAAATTTCAATACTCATATCACTTCGCCCTTACGCGTAGAGAGGGTTAACTTTGTCAGCATCGATGCCATATTTTTCAATTGCTTCAACAACTAACTTCTTATCAACAGTACCTGCTTTGGCTAGTTCAGCTAGCGAGGCAACCACAATATAATCGGCATTCACTTCAAAGTGACGACGCAAGTTTTCACGGCTATCACTGCGGCCAAAACCGTCAGTTCCCAAAACTTTATAGCTACCCGGCACATAGGCTCGAACTTGCTCAGCGTATTGCTTCATGTAATCGGTAGCCGCAATTGTTGGCAAATCACTTAAAGTTTCGGTGATAAATGGAACTTGCTCAGCAGCTTCAGGGTGCAGCATATTGGAACGCTCAATCGCTTGCCCTTCACGAGTTAACTCGTTGAACGAAGTCACACTAAATACATCAGACGCAATATCGTATTCTTCGCTTAATACCTTAGCCGCTTTTAATACTTGCTGCATGATGGTACCTGAACCCAGTAATTGAACACTGGCTTTACTACCCTGATTACTTTCAAACTTGTAGATACCTTTACGAATACCTTCTTCTGCACCTTCTGGCATCGCAGGTTGATGGTAATTCTCATTCATTAAGGTCAAGTAGTAATAAACATTCTCTTGCTCACCATACATCCGACGTAAACCGTCTTGTAATACAACCGCCACTTCAAAAGCAAAACTTGGGTCGTAAGAAAGACAGTTTGGAATGGTATTCGCTAAAATTAAGCTGTGACCATCTTCATGTTGCAAGCCCTCACCGTTCAAGGTGGTTCTACCTGCCGTGGCACCCAATAAGAAACCACGTGCTTGTTGGTCACCGGCCATCCAACACATATCACCGACACGTTGGAAACCAAACATAGAGTAGTAAATGTAGAACGGGATCATGGGTACATCGTTAGTGCTGTATGACGTTGCAGCTGCAACCCAAGAACTCATCGCCCCCAGTTCGTTAATCCCTTCTTGCAAGACCTGACCGCTGGTATCTTCTTTATAGTAAGACACCTGCTCTCTATCTTGCGGGGTATAAACCTGACCACCTGGATTATAGATACCCACTTGGCGGAACAAACCTTCCATCCCAAAAGTACGCGCTTCATCGGCAATAATTGGTACAATATTTTTGCCAATACCTTTGTTTTTCAACATCACATTCAAGGCTCGAACGTAAGCCATCGTAGTTGAAATTTCGCGTTTTTGTTCACCTAATAAGGCATCAAACTCACTCAACTCTGGAATATCTAAAGCTTGACTAAACTTAGTTAAACGAGTTGGCGTGTAACCTTTCAATTCGCTACGGCGAGCATGCAGATAATCGTGCTCTGGAGTGCCGGGCTGTAACTCAATGTAAGGCAAGCTAGGTAAATCATCATTGCTCACATCAACACCGAGACGATCACGGAATTGCTGAACATAGTTCATATCCATTTTCTTCACGCCGTGCGCAATATTCTTACCTTGTGCAGCTTCACCCATGCCATAACCTTTCACGGTTTTAGCTAAAATAACCGTTGGAACACCTGAAGTTTTACGTGCTTTATCAAAGGCGGCGTAAAGTTTAACTGGATCATGTCCGCCACGACGCAGGGCAAAAATCTCATCGTCAGACATGTCTTTAACTAGCTCAGCGGTTTCGCTGTACTTGCCAAAGAAGTGCTCACGCACATAGGCACCATATTTAGCCTTAAAGGTTTGGTAATCGCCATCAATGGTTTCGTTCATCAATTGCAATAATTTACCGGAGCTATCTTTAGCCAGTAGGCTATCCCATTCGCTCCCCCAAACAACCTTAATCACATTCCAGCCAGCACCTCTGAATAGGCCTTCAAGCTCTTGAATGATTTTACCGTTCCCCATAACCGGACCATCAAGGCGCTGCAAGTTACAGTTAATCAAGAAACATAAGTTGTCTAACTTCTCGCGTGCAGCAAAAGAAATCGCGCCTCGTGATTCTGGCTCATCCATCTCGCCATCACCCAAGAAGGCGTATACCCGTTGTTGGGTACAATCTTTAAGACCACGTCCTGTCAGATATTTTAAGAAACGAGCTTGATAAATCGCAGAAATAGGACCCAGACCCATCGATACTGTTGGGAACTGCCAAAACTCTGGCATTAACTTGGGATGCGGATAAGAGCTCAGGCCATTACCACCCACTTCCTGGCGGAAGTTATCAAGCTGTTCGGCAGTTAAACGCCCCTCAACAAAGGCTCGAGCGTAAATCCCTGGAGAAATATGCCCTTGATAATAAACTAAATCACCACCGTCTTGCTCATTACGCGCACGGAAGAAGTGGTTAAAACAAACTTCATAAAAGGCCGCTGAAGACTGATAAGAAGCCATATGGCCACCAAGGTCTAAGTCTTTTTTAGAAGCACGCAATACGATCATAATCGCATTCCAACGAATGATAGAACGAATCCGACGTTCAATCACGCTGTCACCAGGGTATTCAGGCTGTTCACCAACCGCAATAGTGTTGATGTAATCCGTGGTAATGGCCCCGCCAGCGGCAGATAAACCATCAATCTTAGCGTTAGCGATAACCTGCTCTAACAAAAACTGGGCACGCTCTACGCCTTCTTCTTTGATCACAGATTCTATGGCATCTATCCACTCAGCAGTTTCGACTGAGTCGATATCATGCTTCAGTACCTCTGACATGGCTGTTTCCTTATCAGTAATTTATGATTATCCAAACCGAAGCTTGGGCTAAACTTTCAATTGTTTTAAACGACGATTAGAGCGCTCAACTCGGCTCTCTTCTCGCTCGATTTCCAATAGCGTTTCTTCAATAAACGCCAAATGTTTATGTGAGGCTTCACGGGCATCATCAGGTTTGCTATCGAGTATAGCTTGTAGCATCAAGCCGCGGTGGTAACGGATTTTCTCCGCAACATTTGGACGCCGATACAAAACCTGAAAATTGTCCATGATGTTTTTTTCCAACAGTGGGCTTAAACCTCTAATTAAATGAAACAACACTAAGTTATGTGAAGCTTCGGTAATCGCTTCATAAAAACTTAAGACTGCTTTTGCTTCATTGGTCGTATTTCCATCTTGTTGGGCAAGTTCAATTTTCTCATGGCAAACTTGGATTTTTTCCAAATCGGCTTCAGTGCCGCGTAACGCAGCGTAGTAAGCTGAAATGCCTTCGACGGCGTGACGAAACTCTAGTAAATCAAGTTGGCTTTCATCATGACTCGCCAACAACTCAAACAAAGGGTCGGTTAAGGCTTCGCGCAACTTCTGTTGTACATAAGTCCCGCCGCCTTGTTTACGAACCACTAAACCTTTTGCTTCTAACTGCTGAATCGCCTCACGCAAAGATGGCCGAGACACGTCAAACTGTTTCGCCAGTTCTCGCTCCGCAGGTAAGCGTTCTCCTGGTGGTAAACTACCTTCTAAGATCATTCGCTCCAGTTGCTTTGCAATCACTTCAGCAAGTTTTAGCGGCTTAATTCGTTGGTAGCTCATCTATTCCCATCTAGTTAATGATTGGTATTACCAATTTACCCGAAGCAAATTAACAAATAGGAAACACCTTGTCTAGAAAAATTGATCTACATCAAATAGCCCCACAACAAAGCCAATTCATTGTAAATGCATTTGTCGTACAAATATACTTGGTCAGACCTTTTTTTGTGATATAGATCACTATGATGTAACAACAAAACCAAAGATAGGGGGATAATGTGAAATAAATATGTCGTCGCGTTATGCACCACCAGCAGCCAATCAAAACCTCAGAGAACTTTAACAAGCGCTGGTCGTGTATATTTGTGATTTATTTAAGCACAGCGAGTGCTGCAAATAACCGGATGAAATGTATCCATTGGGATGAACGCCATCGACTTCACAGCTGCTTAATCAGTTTAATTCAATTTGACTTGTTCGCAGTAAAAGCCAATCGACTACGAGCGCTTCGTTGAGGCAAATCAATGCGCTGATCTGCGCCCCCAATCGATAAACAAAATCTACGGCTTGCAGGCTAGAATCCTAAATCAACCATCCACCAATGGTGAGTGCGGCAATCACAGCAATCGCCAATAAGATGCCATGTTTAGCCAGACTCACAAAACGACTGGTGGTTGTCACGCATAACATGTCGCTCACTAAATCGCTGTTGGAGAGCTCAGCGGCAACCGCCACCTTGCTTAACCAGTAACCATTGCTGTGTTGGCGATCGGTTAATGAGCGCAACCAAATCGGCAGCGCGGGATGAGTATGACCAACCGTTAAATAACACAGACTCGCCAAGCGACTTGGCAACCAATCAATATAATGCATAAACACATTCACCGCAGGAGACAAAGCCTGAACTTCAGTGCTCTTATGCAAATATAAGCTACGACAACAGCCATAAAATACCGCGCCTGCGGGCCCCGCCAGTACATAGAAAAATATCACTGCAAAATAATAACGATAATTCAACCACATCAGTTGCGTTCCGGTGGAGACCGCCAAGGGCTGATTCTCCTCTACTTGATGCATGGGATGCATTTGATTGAGCAATAATTGATTAAATTCGAGACAAGCCTGTTGCTTACCAGCGGCAGCTAAACGTAAATAGTCCCGGTAAGCCTGTTGTAAAGGCGGACAACCTAGCGTAAATAGCGGCACAAAGATCCACAACAACAAACTAGGAATACCAAATAACCAACCGCTTAAGCCAAACTGCAAACCCGCAAGCAATCCGGTGGGGAAGATCACCGTCATCATAATTTGCCAAAATGCCGTCTTACTATCGAAGCGCTGCAACCACCAATGAAAGACATGCTGCCACCACCAATTAGCACCAATCCGTCTGGCCCGCTCTAAACTTAATGCTAATAATAGTGATATTAATGACATCTGATTGATTGCTCTCCATAAATGTCTGCCATGCAAACAAATAGTAAGTCAATTCTCATGGCAAACCAAGCGTGCTCATAAAGCCGCGAGATACGCCTCCCAATCAAACGCCTCTCCGGGATCTGATTTTCTTCCCGGCGCTATCTCACTATGCCCAACAATCGCTTGCTTGCTCATTTGTGGATAATGCGCCAATAGTGTTTGAGTCACCGCAACCAAGGCTTGATATTGAGCCTGAGTAAAGGCGCTATGGTCGGTTCCTTCTAATTCAATCCCAATGGAAAAGTCATTGCAAGCTTCCCGCCCACGGTAAGTCGATACCCCAGCATGCCAAGCACGTCGATTAAATGGTACATATTGTTTCAATTGACCGTCACGCTCAATCAACAGGTGCGCAGAGACCTCTAAGCCAGCTAAATCGGCAAAACTCGGCTCTGCACTACTCTCTAAAGTACCGCTAAACAGCTGATCAACATAGCCATTGCCATAAACACCCTGTGGCAAACTGATACAATGCACGACCAATAGGCTGATCTCATCTTCGGGTCGCTGATTATGAAATGGGCTTGGCAGCTGCTGCGCCTGTACCAGTTGATGCTGCTGATTAATCTGCAAAACTCTCTCCTTAGCCATAAAACAATAGCGCCTGACAACTCGCTTATCATAAAGCCAATATTTGCCCATGCAAGCTTAAGCCTTCTAAGTTAGAATGCGCTACATGCTAGGGTATATACTCTACAAACCATCATCACTATCGCAACTATCAGAGAATCGATGCATGAACCTCGAACAATTGCGCGCTAATGTCAGCGCAGCCCTCATTGAAGATTTAAGTCACTTAGACCCGCAGCTAGATATCACCGCGGGGCTGATTCCCGAACAACAAGTCAATAAGGCTAAAATTATCAGCCGCGAAGATGCGGTGTTTGTGGGTCGCCAATTTGCCGATGAAGTGTTTCGCCAACTCGGTGGGCAAGTCAGCATAGAGTGGTTGGTTGAAGATGGCGACAAGGTTGTCGAAAACCAAAGCCTTTGCTATTTAAGTGGTCCTGCACGGATTTTATTAACCGGTGAGCGCTGCGCACTCAACTTTATCCAAACCCTATCCGGAATTGCCACGCAAGTGGCTGCCTATTGTGACTTGCTTACTGGCACCCAATGCCAATTACTGGATACCCGAAAAACGCTACCGGGCTTACGCTTTGCCTCAAAATATGCGGTTCGCTGCGGCGGCGGTCATAATCATCGTTTCGGACTGTTCGATGCTTTTCTCATAAAAGAAAACCACATCATGGCCTGTGGCAGTATTAAAGCTGCAATAGACCAGGCGCGCCAGTTGTCACCAGGGAAAAAAGTGGAAGTGGAAGTAGAAAACCTCGACGAGTTAAACCAAGCGCTTGATGCAGGCAGCGATGTGGTAATGTTAGATAATTTCAGCGTCGAGTTGATGCGTCAAGCGGTTGAGCTCAACCAGGGCCGCGCAAAGTTAGAGGCTTCTGGCAATATGACCCTAAGCACCATTCGTCAGTATGCCGAAACAGGCGTTGATTATATTTCGGTAGGCGCTTTAACCAAACATGTCAAGGCGCTAGACCTAAGTATGCGCTTTGTCGCCGAATAACATCGATTAGTGAAACAAGGCTGTATAAATACATTTACAGCCTCTCAGATCAAAGCCCCCCTAAGATCACGATTTAATTGTCTTTTTCTAAAAATAACTATACTTATAACATTCGTGTGCTTTAATCAGTATAGATTTGCAGCACCGTACAGTAAGGGATGTGGCTGAATTAACGGCGTTAATTTATTGCAACCCGATAATAAAACGGTAGATAAACAACTTAAAACTTGTGTAAAGGAAAGACGCAATGAAAACAGTCCAAAACCTTCAAATCAAAGTAGCCAACAAACAAAGCGGTTTTACGCTCATCGAATTAATGATCGTAGTAGCCATCGTAGCCATCTTAGCGGCGGTCGCGCTGCCTGCTTATCAAAATTATACGAGAAAAGCCCGCTACACAGATATCATTAGCGGAGCTCAAGGAATTAAGACAACCGTTGAAGTTTGTCTGCAAACCGACATAACAACATGTGCTACAACGACCTCTAACGAGGTAAATGATGCAGCAGCAGCTGCTGCTGGACGAGACCTTATCGCTACTGCGACAGCAACTCAAGATGGAACGACTAATGCTGTAACTATTACTCTAACTCCTGACCCTGCAAATGGAATACTTGCTACAGATACATATATTTTAGTCGGAACACCAAATGCTAATGGAGGAGTTGGTTGGACCATCACTTGTTCGAACACAGACCTTTGTTAATTTAGAAATCTATGTCTAATTTAAGTTTAAACGGCCTAGCATCAAGCTTGGCCGTTTCTTTTCCCGACAAAGAACAACGACTCGTCGAACTGTATCAACGCAGTAAGCAAGAGCAACGGGCATTTACCAGCGTATTAGTCGAGAATGAACTGCTCTCCAGCAAACAGCTGGCGGATTTTTGTGAGAGCCAGTTTGGCATTCCACTGCTAGATTTAGATGCCATCGAGCTTAGTGAGATCCCGCAGAAATATCTCAACGAAAAATTGATTTTTAAACACCACGTCTTGCCAGTTTATAGCCAGGGACAGACCCTGTATGTGGCAATGGCCGATCCCAGTAATGTGACTGCCCTCGAAGATTTTGGCTTTAGCTTCGGCCTGCACGTCGAAGCGCTGCTGGTTGAAGAAAACAAGCTATTTAACGCCATTCAATCGCTAGTCGATGACAGCGCCAACCTCGATTTAGGCGAGATTTCTGATGACGATATCAATGATTTAGAAGTTAGTGATGAAGGCTCTCGCCTCGATGAGCAGCAAACCAATAAACAAGACGATGCGCCCATCGTAGTTTATATCAATAAGATCTTGATGGATGCGATCCGCCGCGGCGCTTCCGATTTACACTTTGAGCCCTATGAGCATAAATACCGGATCCGATTTCGCATCGACGGACTGTTACACGAAATCGCCAGCCCACCGATTAACCTGGCCAATCGCTTCTCGGCTCGGCTCAAGGTAATGGCGCGAATGGACATCGCCGAACGTCGACTACCACAGGATGGTCGAATCAAACTCAAGACCGGCCGTAACAAGGCTATCGACATGCGGGTGAATTCTCTGCCCACCATGTGGGGCGAAAAAATCGTGATCCGGATCCTCGACTCTTCGGCGGCCAAGCTAAACATCGACGCGCTTGGCTACGATGAGCAACAAAAAAAGCTATATTTAGACGCCTTAGCTCGCCCGCAAGGGATGATTTTAGTCACCGGCCCCACCGGTTCCGGTAAAACCGTGTCGTTGTATACTGGCTTAAGTATTCTCAATACCAGTGAAATTAATATTTCCACCGCCGAAGATCCGGTGGAGATTAACCTGCCAGGGGTTAACCAAGTACAGATTAATAATCGCGCCGGACTAAGCTTTGCCAGCGCTCTACGCGCCTTTCTACGTCAAGATCCTGATGTGGTAATGGTTGGGGAGATCCGCGATTTAGAAACCGCAGAAATATCGATTAAAGCGGCGCAAACCGGCCACTTAGTGCTGTCGACCCTGCATACTAATTCCGCCGCCGAAACCCTGACCCGAATGCTGAATATGGGGGTCCCGGCCTTTAACATCGCATCCTCGGTCAGCTTGATCATCGCCCAGCGTTTGGCGCGACGACTCTGTGAACACTGTAAAAAATCGAAGATAATCGAGGCGCATTTATTACCCAAGATCGGCTTTAATCAAGACCAAATCAGCGCAGGAGTTCAATTATTTGAACCGGAGGGTTGTGATAAGTGTACCGGCGGTTATAAGGGACGAGTAGGGATTTACGAGGTGATGCCCATGAGCAGTGCAATTGCTAAACTGATTATGGAGCAAGGCAATTCCATTCAAATCGCCGAACAGGCGATTAACGAGGGGATGTATTCGCTGCGCATGTCCGCCTTAGAAAAAGCCCGTTTAGGCGTCACCAGCTTAGCAGAAGTCGAGCGAGTCACAAATGTATGATTCACCCAAACGGCACCGTTAATTATTTGATAAATTAAACCTATGAATTAAGACTCATTGTTTGCAGGGATGTTATGGCCGCCACAAACACCAAGCGTAAAGTCGCCGTTAAAAAAATCAATGCCTTTAGCTGGAGTGGGATTAATCGCCGAGGCGGTAAGGTGAATGGCGAGTATCAAGCCGAGACGATCAGTCAAGTACGAGCCGACCTGCGTCGCCAGGGCATCACCGTTACCAAAATCAAGAAAAAAAGTGAGAGTTTTCTTAGCCAATTGGGTAATAAGATCAAGCCGATGGACATCGCGGTGGTATCTCGGCAAATCGCCACTATGCTGTCGGCTGGCGTGCCACTGGTGCAGAGTTTTAATATTATCGCCAAGAGTGTCGAAAAGCCGGCGATGCGCCAACTGATCGGAGAGATTAGCGCCGAAGTAGAATCAGGCACCGCACTTTCCGAAGCCCTGCGTAAACATCCTCGCTACTTCGATGATCTCTACTGTGACCTGATCGATGCTGGTGAGCAAAGTGGAGCTCTCGAGACGATTTATGATCGGGTGGCCATCTATAAGGAAAAGGCCGAATCGCTGAAGTCCAAAATTAAGAAGGCGATGTTTTATCCAGTCTCGGTAATCATCGTCGCCATCATCGTGACCACCATTTTATTACTATTTGTGATCCCCCAGTTTGAAGAAATTTTTGCCAGCTTTAATGCCGAACTCCCGGCTTTTACACTATTCGTTATCGGGATCTCACGCTTCCTGCAAGATTATTGGCCGTTCCTCTTTGGCGGGATTTTTGCGGCAGGCTTTGGCTATGTGCAAGCCTTTCGCCGCTCGCAGGGGGTGAAAGATGCCACCGACCGCTTTATTTTAAAAATTCCGGTGATTAATCCCATCTTACACAAGGCTGCGATGGCCCGTTTTGCGCGCACCTTGTCTACCACCTTTGCCGCCGGGATCCCGCTAATCGATGCGCTGCGCTCCGCAGCTGGTGCTTCTGGTAACGTAGTCTACCGCAATGCTATCAACGCCATCCGGGTGGAAGTCACCGGTGGGATGCAGATGAATGTGGCGATGCGTACCGTCAACATCTTTCCCGATATGGTGACCCAGATGGTGATGATTGGCGAAGAATCAGGCTCATTGGATAGCATGCTCGATAAAGTCGCCAATATCTATGAACAGCAAGTTGATGATGCGGTTGATGGCCTCACCAGCTTAATCGAACCCTTGATTATGGCTGTGCTTGGGGTATTAGTTGGTGGTATGGTAGTGGCCATGTATTTACCTATTTTCAAACTGGGATCGGTCGTCGGTTAAAATGCAAGAGTTCATTGAATTTTACCCAGCCTTAGCGCTGGGTTTCTGTTTGTTAGTCGCGCTGTGTATCGGCTCTTTTAGTAACGTGGTGATCCATCGCCTACCGGTGATGCTCGAGCGACAATGGAAACAAGAGTGTCGACAGTTTTTAGCCGATGAGCTTAATGACGATACGCCAGTTTCTCCCCAAACTTATAATTTAGCGCTACCGCGCTCAACTTGTCCGCACTGTCATCACTTAATTCTGGCCTGGCAAAATATTCCACTCATCAGTTGGTTGCTACTACGCGGTAAGTGTGCCAACTGCAAAGCGCCAATCAGTATCCGTTATCCATTGGTAGAAGCAGCATGTGCGGCCTTAACCCTAGCCTGCTGGTGGCAGTTTGGTTTTAGCTTGCCATTCATCTTCGCCAGTATCTTTTGCATGCTGCTACTGTGTTTAGCCTTAATCGATTTAGATACCATGTATTTGCCCGACCAACTCACCCTACCCGGCCTGTGGTTTGGCCTGCTGCTGAATCTCGTCGGCGGCTTTGTCAGCCTTGAAAGTGCAGTGCTCGGCGCAGCAATTGGCTATGGTTTCTTATGGTGCTTATTTTGGCTGTTTAAACTACTGACGGGCAAAGAAGGCATGGGCTACGGAGATTTTAAACTATTGGCGATGATTGGCGCATGGTTTGGTTGGCAGGCCCTACCGCTAACCATCCTGTTATCATCACTGATCGGCGCGGGTATTGGCATTGCACTGATCTTGTTCGGCCGACATCAACAACAAAAACCGATTCCCTTTGGTCCCTATTTGGCAATTGCTGCCGTCACCTATCTATTTTTTGGCCAGAGTATTCAAGATTGGTACTTCAACTACATCGGTTTAGCGTGATGGCGGGCCTCATCTCCGAGCATCGCACACGAGGGCACCGTGCATGATCATTGGATTAACTGGCGGCATCGCCAGCGGTAAGAGTCAAGCATCCGCCCTGTTTGAAGCGCTTGGGGTGGCGGTGGTGGATGCTGACGTTGTTGCTCGGCAATTGGTTGAACCCGGCCAGCCAGCACTAAATCAGATCATCAAGCACTTTGGCCCGCAGCTACAGCTTGCGAATGGTCAATTGGACCGAGCCGCATTACGCAAGATTATTTTTAGTGAGCCCGAACAAAAAACTTGGCTGAACCATTTGCTTCATCCACTAATCCGCCAACAAATGCAACAACAGCTTGACGCTGCAGAAGGCCCCTACAAGATCTTGGTTGCCCCGCTACTCCTAGAAAACAAGCTGGATAAACTTGTCGATCGAGTGCTCATGATCGATACGCCAGTTGCCCTACAAATTGCCCGAACCATGGCGCGCGACAAGGTCAATCAAAGCCAAGCCGAGCAAATTATTGGTGCCCAAATGGATCGAGAGGCTAAACTCGCCGCCGCTACAGATATCATCGTAAACGATGGCGAACTGTCGTTATTAGCCGACAAAGTAAAGGAATTTCACCGCATTTACCTTAATCTTGCCAAAAGCCATGACAGTTGAAAGATCAGTGGGTACACTAGTTTAGATAAGTCTTTAACTTAGTGTAATGAATCGTCATGGCCGCACTCATATTCGAGCACCCTTTAAATGAGAAAGTAAGAAACTACTTACGCTTAGAGCAGTTATTTGAGCAACTCATGTTGGCTAAACCCCTGCAACACCCTTTGCAACAACAGCAATTTTTTCGGATTTTGTTTGAAGTTGCCGAAGTTTTAGAACGCTGTGAATGGCGCAGTGATTTACTCAAAGATTTAGCGACTCAAACCGAAAAACTAGATCAATGGGCATCCATGCCAAATGTTGATACCAGCAAAATAGAGCAGCTAATCCTTGAGGTTAAAAGTCTGTCGGTAGCCATCAGTAAACATGTTCGCGTAACCGACCACCTTAAAAATGACCGTTTATTAGCCAGCATTCGCCAACGTTTAGCCTTACCGGGCGGGAATAGTAGTTTTGATCTTCCCTACCTTCACTACAGGCTAAATCAACCACCGTCACAGCTTAGAGCTCAAGTAGAAGGGTGGCTACAACCCTTTCAAATGGTCGTTGAAGCGATTAAGCAGTTGCTCAAACTTGTCCGCGAGCAACATCAAGCCATTGAAGTGATTGCCAACAAGGGCTTCTATCAAGGCGTAGCACAACACTGTGGTCTATTACGGATCGAAGTCGATACCGACTATCAAGCCTATCCAACCGTGAGCGGACATAAACACCGCTTTGCTATCAAATTCATCAGTGCGGCCAATCTAGAAATAGACAATATTCACTGCCGCCTTTATTGCTGTAAGATCAACTAATGAAAAACCAGAATCCCCCAGTAGTTAAATGCCCCACTTGTAACGACGACGTCATCTGGCAAAGCAGTAGCGAGTTCAGACCCTTTTGTAGTGAGCGCTGTAAACTCATCGATTTAGGGGAATGGGCAAACCAAGAGAAGGCCATTCCCGGACAGCATATTGTAGAAGATGAAGATAAACCTGACAGCTGGGAGTTTTAACGGCCTCAGCTCTGATTCGTCTCTAAACGCCCAATCGCCTGCAAAATAGCAAGATTTGCCTCAGGAAAAGTGTAATCACTTAAATTCTTTGCCATCACCCAGCGTATTTCCTGCTGTTCTGCGCCTTGTGCCTCTCCTGTAAAGCGTTCAATGGTATAAACGTGTAAACACACACGTTTATCGACATAATCGTGCTCAATACGAGTCAACGCTTTACAGCTGCTCACATCAATATCGATCAGCAGTTCTTCTTTTAGCTCACGGGCTAAAGCTTCAAGCACCGTTTCTTCAGGCTCAACTTTTCCTCCGGGAAACTCCCACTTTCCTCCCTGATGCTGCGCTTGGTGCCTTAAGCTCAACAAAATTTGTTGTTGCTTGAAGATAACCCCTACCGCCACATTCACTGTTTTCATTGCTACTCCCAAATTTAGCCCTTAACCGTTGACGGCGCGTCTAAACCAAAAACGACACCGAATTTCACTCTCGTGGCGCATATAACCAACCTCCCCCCAAGAGCTGCGCTCACAAGCACAATCTAAACCGCAGCTCACATCAACAAAAAGGAGAGCCAAGGCTCTCCTTCTTTACAGCATAACTATCCTCAAATCAGGATAACTTACCATGGCATTGCTTATATTTCTTACCGGAACCACAGGGACAAGGATCATTGCGCCCCACTTTTTGCCCTTCACGAACAACCGGTTGATTTGATGCCGTTGTTGCTTCATCCTCGAGCTGATTTTGAGCTTGTTGATGACGATATTCCATAGCGCGTTGTTCGGCTTCACGACGTTTCGCTTCCATCGCTTCCACTTCTTCTGGCGCTTGAACCTGCACCCGACTCAAAATACTAATCACATCTAGCTTGAGTGCTTCAAGCATCTGGGTGAATAATTCAAAAGATTCCCGTTTGTATTCTTGCTTAGGATCCTTCTGAGCATAACCACGTAAGTGGATCCCTTGACGCAGATGATCCATCGCTGCGAGATGCTCCTTCCAAAGCTGATCAAGAGTTTGCAACATCACCGATTTCTCAAACTGTTTGATACTATCCGCGCCCACTTTATCAATTTTATCTTGGTACTCTTTCACGGCTGCTTCGATAACTCGCTCACGCAAGCTTTCTTCATGTAACTTATCGTCTTCATCCAGCCATTTTTGAATTGGTAAATCCAGTCCAAAATCACTCTTCAAACGTTGTTCCAACTCAGTGATTTGCCACATTTCGTCGAGAGACTGAGGGGGAATGTATTCATCAAGCACCGCTGAATATACATCTTGACGGATCACTTCGATGGTTTCAGAAATACTTTCACTATCCATAAGATCGTTGCGTTGCTCGTAAACAACCTTGCGCTGATCGTTAGCCACATCATCAAATTGCAGCAAAGACTTACGCACATCAAAGTTACGCCCTTCAACTTTACGCTGAGCATTTTCAATGGCGCGAGTGACCCAAGGATGCTCAATCGCTTCACCCTCTTCCATGCCGAGTTTTTTCATCATTCCGGTCACTCGATCTGATGCAAAAATACGCATCAAGCTATCTTCCATCGAGAGGTAGAAGCGAGTCGAACCGGGATCCCCTTGGCGACCCGAACGACCACGAAGCTGGTTATCAATACGACGGGATTCATGACGCTCGGTGCCAATAATATGTAAACCACCACTGGCTAATACTGCATCATGACGCTGCTGCCACTGGTGTTTAATCTCGGCAATTTGCTGCTCGCTCACTTCCTCACCTAAAGCACTCAGCTCGGCTTGAAGGCTACCGCCCAACACAATATCTGTTCCCCGGCCCGCCATATTCGTGGCGATGGTCACCGCACCAGCCATACCCGCTGAGGCGACAATTTCCGCTTCCTTCTCATGGAACTTAGCGTTCAGCACGTTATGTTTAATTTTTTCTTTGTTTAAAATATTCGACAATAGTTCCGAATTTTCGATCGATACGGTACCGACTAACACTGGACGCTGAGCCTTCACACACTCGCGAATATCCTCGACAATGGCGTGATATTTCTCTTCTGCGGTCAGATAGACTAAATCCCCTTTGTCATCACGAACCATCGGTTTATTGGTTGGTACAACCACCGTATCGAGGCCGTAAATAGATTGAAACTCAAAAGCTTCGGTGTCGGCAGTACCAGTCATTCCAGACAGTTTTTGATATAGGCGGAAATAGTTTTGGAAGGTGATTGACGCTAAGGTTTGGTTTTCATTTTGAATTGCCACCCCTTCTTTCGCTTCCACCGATTGATGTAGCCCTTCGGACCAACGACGCCCTGGCATGGTACGGCCGGTGTGTTCATCAACAATCACGATCTCGCCACTATCACTCACGATATAATCGACGTTACGTTCGAATAAGGTATGCGCGCGTAGACCAGCATTCACATGGTGTAACAGGCTAATATTGGCTGCATTATAAAGTGAATCCCCCTCTTCGAGCATGCCCCGCTCAATCAAGGTTTCTTCGACAAAAATTTGACCAGTTTCGGTCAAATGAACCTGCTTATTTTTTTCGTCGAGGGTGTAGTGACCGTCACCCGTATGTTCTTCAGTATCTTCTTCCTCTTGGCGAACCAAAAGTGGGATCACATCATTAATTTTTTTATAAAGCTCTGAGCTATCTTCCGCTGGACCAGAAATAATCAACGGTGTACGAGCCTCGTCGATGAGGATCGAGTCGACTTCATCCACAACTGCATAATTTAAAGGTCGTTGCACTCGTTGCTCTGGCGCAAAAGCCATATTGTCACGCAGATAATCAAAACCAAATTCGTTGTTAGTACCATAGGTAATATCAGCGGCGTAGGACGCCTTCTTGGCTTCATGGTCCATTCCCGCAATATTCACTGCAACGGATAAACCTAAGTATTCAAATAGAGGGCGATTCCATTCCGCATCACGTTGTGCCAAATAGTCATTCACGGTAATCACATGCACGCCCTTACCGGTAATCCCGTTCAGGTAAGCAGGCAAAGTTGCGGTCAAGGTTTTACCTTCACCAGTGCGCATCTCTGCGATTTTATTATCGTTAAGAACCATGCCACCAATCATCTGGACATCGAAATGACGCATTTCGAATACCCGTTTTGAGGCCTCACGAACCACCGCAAACGCTTCTGGCAAAATTGACTCTAGCGTTTCACCTTGCTCCACCCGCTCTCTAAATTCGACGGCCTTCGCTTTGATGTCTTCTGCTGACAATTTTTCGTATTCGGGCTCTAGGGCGTTAATAGCATTTACTATTTTACGCATCTTCTTGATGGTACGGTCGTTTCGGGTACCAACTATCTTTGTTACTAATTTACTAATCATGAAAAACTACTTCTGCTAAGACGAAATCCAATTTTCTATGCACTGGCTTTGCGATAAATAAATTTACTGGGATTCAGAGGTCGGCCATTTTTAAGCACCTCAAAATGCACATGAGGACCGGTTGAGCGGCCAGTACTGCCCATCAACGCGATCTCGTCCCCTTTATTTACCACATCACCTTCTTTTACTAATACTGCTTTAGCATGCCCGTAACGCGTTACCATTCCGTTACCATGCGCTATTTCAACGAAGTTGCCATAACCAGAACGCGTTCCGGCCCAAACAACCACGCCACTACCCACTGCGTAAATCGCTGTCCCTTCCTTCCCAGCAATATCGACTCCATTATGCACCGACAAGCGCTGCGTAAAAGGATCGAGCCGCGAACCAAAGGGTGAAGAAATCCAAATGCCGGGGCCTTTTGCCGGCCAACCAGAGATAAAACTATTGTCTAATAAATGGAGACTTTGTTGCCAAGATTCAAGCGCGGTAAGAGATTTTTTGTTTTTACCAAGCTGTTGTTCTAGTTGATACAGGCCAAACAACAAATGGCTATCGCGTTCACGACTGCTGTCAATGTCCATCATCGGCCCGCCAATAGGAGGTGTATGAGAAAAATCAAACTCTGCGGCAAGTTCGCTATCTTCCACTAAGCGAGCGCCAAGGGCATTCAAACGGGTCATCTCGACTTGCATTTGCCCCACTCGAAGCGCTAACCCACGATAACGCTCACGTAATTGTTGCTCAAACTGATGTAGCTTTGGTTCCGCTTGTAAACTATCCAACTGACTAATCAACCGCGCCTGTTGCTGTGCTAAGTCTCGATACTGTTGAACACCCCACAAACCAATACTGGACAATAGCAGTGCCAGCAGAAATCCCAGCCATAATAAACGGAAGGGATTTACGCGAATGGTTCTGGTCTCGCCTTTATGGGCGTATACTAAACTTAACTTCATATTGAAAATATACTAATTATTATGTCCAAGCGACAACACCAACCGATTTCGATTAATCGTCTGTTTCATCAGAAACAATTTTCGCAAATCGAACAGCCCTTACAACGCCGACTTCAGCTGCAACAACTGGGCAGCGATATTTTGGCACACTACAAACTACAGCAATGCCGTATCGTTAATATGCGTCAAGGAGTCGCTATTATCGAAGCACCGAGTTCCGCTTGGCTCACTCGACTAAAACAGTTCCGATTTGAACTACTGAGTGACTTACGCAAAGCTATCCCGGGGGTTGTCAGTTTAGAATTAAAAATAAATCCGGAGTTAAAGCACATTAAACCAGAACCTGAAGTAAAAAGCACTGGAAAACGCCAGCTAAGCGCTGAAGCAGCTAGACATATCACAGAATTATCCAAGCATGTGCCTGATGAACTGAAGGAAAAGTTGAAAAAATTAGCGGCGCTGAGCGGAGAGAGTTAGCCAGCGCCGACCAAATAACTAGAAACTGAATACCGGCAGTTGGTATGCAGCAGGCGCTTCGGACTTGTCTTCAAAAGTGACAATTTCCCAAGCATGTTGTTGCTCAAGCATTGCTCGAACCAGATTATTATTCAAGGCATGACCCGATTTATGTGCTCTTAAGTGACCCAAGATGGGTAAACCAGCCATAAACAAATCACCCACCGCATCGAGTAACTTGTGTTTAACAAACTCATCTTCATAACGAAGGCCATCTTCGTTAAGAATCCGGTAATCATCCAGCACAATTGCATTTTCTAATCCGCCACCTAGGGCTAGATTTTTAGATTGCAAATACTCAATATCACGCATAAACCCAAAGGTTCTAGCACGGCTGATTTCTTTCACAAACTTATCGGCAGAAAACATCATCGAAATCGCCTGATTACGGCCTTCCATCGCAGGATGAGCAAAATCAATAGAGAAATCGATTTTAAAGCCGTCGTTGTTCGGCAGTAACTCGGCCCACTTATCTTCATGTTCAACACGAATAGCTTGTTTAATTCGAATAAACTTCTTCGCCGCAGATTGTTCTGTAATACCAGCCGATTGCAATAAAAATACAAAGGGGCTAGCACTACCATCCATCACTGGAAGCTCTGGCGCATCGACATCAATAATTAAATTGTCCAAACCTAGGGCTGCAATTGCCGCCATTAAGTGCTCAACTGTTGAAATACGGTTACCCGCATCATCAATCAGACAAGTACAAAGCATGGTGTCGCGTACCAATTCTGCTTTTGCCGGGATCGTGACAACCGGATCCAAATCGGTACGATTGAACAGGATACCGGTATTCGCTGGCGCGGGACGCAAGACGATCGTGACCTTGTGCCCAGAATGCAAACCGATCCCTGTCGCTTGTACTGACTTTTCAAGAGTCCGTTGTTTAAGCATAAAAATTCCTCTGCTTTACGACCAAATAAATGTTAATGGTCGGACATCTTAGCATAAGTTTGAAATACACCACAAACTTTTGGCTAAATCTCCAGCATTAACCAACAGATTAATCTGCCTGACGACGCAAAAATGCTGGGATGTCTAAATAATCACCATCACTACTCGCCCGACTAGGTTCCGCATTTACCACCGCAGCGGATTCATCCATCATCGGTGCAGAATCGGCTGGTAAGGTACGCGTAACTGGTTCCGCATTCACCGCTTGTTGTGGTTTAACAATAGAAATATCAGGGCGGCGTTCTGCACCAATACCAGTCGCAACCACGGTCACTCTTAATTCATCGCTCATTTCTGGGTCAATCACGGCCCCAACCACAACAGTCGCATTCTCAGAGGCAAAACCTTTCACGGCGTTGCCCACCGTTTCAAACTCTTCAATGCTCATATCGAAACCAGCGGTGATGTTGACCAAAATGCCACGCGCACCAGCTAGATCTACGTCTTCCAACAAGGGGCTAGAAATAGCAAGCTCGGCAGCTTCTTCAGCGCGGTCTTCACCAGAAGCGATCCCGGTCCCCATCATTGCAGTGCCCATTTCACGCATCACCGTGCGAACATCGGCGAAATCCACGTTAATTAAGCCAGGGCGAGTAATCAACTCGGCGATCCCCTGCACGGCACCTAGTAATACGTTATTTGCGGCCTTAAAAGCATCCAGCAGAGACACCCCTCGACCCAATACTTTTAACAGCTTATCGTTAGGGATCGTAATTAATGAATCAACACTCTTACTCAGCTGCTCAATCCCCTGCTGAGCATAACTGGTGCGTTTTTTGCCCTCAAAACCGAAAGGTTTAGTCACTACCGCTACGGTTAGGATCCCTAGCTCTTTAGCCACTTCCGCAACAATCGGAGCGGCACCAGTACCAGTCCCGCCTCCCATTCCGGCAGCAATAAACACCATATCTGCGCCTTGTAATTGGCTCATGATCGCATCTCGATCTTCCATCGCTGCTTCACGACCTACTTCTGGGTTTGCACCCGCCCCTAAACCTTTGGTGATGGCCCCACCAATTTGTAAGGTATTATCGGCACCAGAGTTACGTAGCGCTTGCGCATCGGTATTGATCGTGATGAATTCCACCCCTTCAATCGACTGCGCCACCATGTGCTCAACGGCGTTACCGCCACCACCGCCAACACCAACCACTTTAATAACCGCTTCATCGGTATGACTATCCATAATCTCAAACATAGTTCTCTCTCCGCTTTATTTTCGCCAATTAGCAAAAACTAAAATTCACCTTTAAACCAACTGTGTAAACGCTTCGCGATATTACCAACGCTGCTTATATTTTTCGCTTCAATTGGCTTTTCAGTTTGATTTTCCATTCCGTAATGTAACAAGCCTACAGCTGTTGAGTAGGTAGGCGCTTGTACATATTCGGTAAGACCAGCTACTTTATTGGCAGAACCAACTCGCACCTGACATTGTAAAATTTTCTCGGCGCATTCAACAACGCCCTCTATCTGTGCTGCACCACCGGTTAAAACCACACCGGCACCCAACTGCAATTTAGTACCTTGCGCTTGTAAATCATCCGCAAGCTCATCCAGCTTGACTTTAATCATCGCAAACAGCTCACTATATCGAGGTTCAATCACCTCCGCCAAAGTTTGCCGTTGCAAGCTACGAGACGGACGTCCTCCCACACTGGGGACTTCAATGGTATCGTCTCTACTCACCATACTGCCTAAGGCGCAACCATAACGAACCTTGACGGCCTCAGCATCATTTAATGGCGTACCAAATACGGTCGCTATATCACGAGTCACCGAATTACCAGCAAATGGAACCACTGAGGTATGACGCAAAGCGCCGCTAGTATAAACCGCAATATCCATGGTGCCAGAGCCAATATCAACCACACACACACCAAGCTCTTTCTCGTCTTCAGTAAGCACCGCATAACTTGAAGCCAAGGCAGAAAAAATCAGTTGATCGACTTTAAGATCACAACGCTCAACACACTTCACGATGTTCTTCACCATATCGTTATGGCAAGCAATAAGATGCACCTTGGCTTCCATACGAACTCCCGATAAACCAATCGGGTTTTTGATACCTTCTTGGAAATCGATGGCAAACTCTTGCGGCAATACATGCAAGATGCGGTGTTCATCGGGCAGTTTCACCGATTTAGCAGTGTGGATGGCGTTATCCACATCATCCTGAGTCACCTCTTCATCACTAATCGGCACCATGCCTTTTTCATTTAAACAACGGATGTGGCGTCCCGAGACCCCCAAATACACCGAGCTAATCTTGCAATCGGCCATTAACTCCGCTTCTTGCAGTGCTCGCTGTACGGTTTTAACCACCGAATCAAGGTCGTTAACCCCGCCTTTATCCATACCCTTTGCCGGATGACTGCCTACACCGATAATGCTCATCTCGTTGCTCGGCAAGACCTCACCGATCAATGCGGTGATTTTTGCGCTGCCAATATCGAGGCCAACGATCAGTTTTCTATCCGTTACTTTGGTCATTAATTACCAAACCTTCTTGTTTCTTCCAACCTACGGCAAAGCCGGTGTCATAACGTAAATCAACATAAGCGACTGCCGCATTCTTCAACTGCGGGTAAATATCGACAAAACGTTCAATACGATTGAACTTATCTTCTTTTCCTAAATGCAGTCGCATACCACCAGCCAGTTGTATTTGCCAAGCATGGCGCTCATTTAACGCAAGGCTTACAATATTTAAATTTCGACTCTGCAAACGCTGTTGCAATTGTCGAAAGGTGCTCAATACCATTTCAGCCTGCTCATCCGGACCACTTAAAGATACCAAGGCCGTTTTTACACGTTGCTGTGGCGCATCAAATATCTGACCTTGCTGATTAAGCAAAGCGGCATTATTCCAACGAGCAACGACTTGCTGCTCTTGTAAAGCGATCGATAACTTATCTGGCCACTGCTTACGTACCGTAACCTGCCGTACCCAAGGCAAGTGTTCAATCTGTGCTTTCACTTGCGACACATCCAAGCTAAAAAAATTGCCAGCCTCAGGTAATGCCGCTAAGGCATGCTGTAATTCTTGATCTAATACATACTCGCGCTGACCCGATACCAATAAGCGATTCATCGGGCTAAGCCGTTTATCACTCACCCCTCGATATACCGAGTAAGCCGCATAACTCAATACTAAAATAACCGACACAAAAAAGGTCACTCCCGCCCAATAGGCCCAAAGTTGCTTTTGTTGATGGGTCATTTGCATAATTAATGCGCCAAATCCAAAATACTCGCGACTAACTGATCAAAACTCAGGCCTGCCTGTTCAGCCGCCATCGGTACTAAACTTTTTTCGGTCATTCCCGGGGACGTATTCACTTCGAGTAAATACCAATTCCCTTGTTGATCAGCCATCAAGTCAACTCGTCCCCACCCTTCACAGTCAGTGGCTTTAAAAGCTTGCATCGCAATCTCTGCCAATTGTTGCTCTTGTTGCGCGTCCAAACCGCTTGGGCAAAAATACTCGGTGGAAGCGCTTTGATACTTCGCCTGATAATCGTAAAAGGTATGTGGTGTTTGCATCCTAATCGAAGGTAATACCCGCTCCCCAACAATGGCTACCGTATATTCAGCACCGCTAATCCACTGTTCGATTAGTACTCGAGTATCATATTCAAAAGCACTCACTATCGCTTGTTGCAATTGCTCAACCGTCTCCGCCTTGGCCATTCCAATGCTTGACCCCTCTAAAGCGGGTTTAACAATCACTACTCCCGATAACTGTTGCAAAATATCTTCCGCCTGAGCAGCTTGATAAGAGGCTTGATCAACAATCCGATAAGCAGCCGTAGGCAGACCAAGAGTTTGCCAAATTTGCTTACAACGGATTTTATCCATCGCCAAGGCAGAACCAAGTACCCGACTGCCGGTATACGGAAGCCCCAGATATTCTAAGGCACCTTGCAAAGTACCGTCCTCACCACCTCGTCCATGCAAGGCAATAAACACATGACTATAGTGATTCTGTTTTAGCGTGTTTAGATCAAAACCTTGAGTATCGATACCTTCCGCATGAATACCTGCTCGAAGCAAACCCGATAACACCGCGCGCCCCGATTTAAGTGATACTTCACGCTCGGCTGAATCACCACCAAACAGCACCGCCACTCGTTTCATAACTAAACTACCCATTAATTATTCTTCATTCTATTGATGTTGAGCTGCAGCTCACCCAAGTGCCGCGCCAAGACGCCAATATTACCAGCACCTTGGGTTAATACGACATCACCATCTTCGATCACGTCAGCAAGCAAACTCGCCAATTCATCGGGTTGTTTCACATAAATAGGCTCTAAACCTCGTTGGCGTAGACTACGGCATAATGAACGACTATCCGCACCAGCAATCACATCCTCACCTGCCGAATACACTTCCAAAAGCAATAAGCTGTCCACTTGAGCCAATACATCCACAAAATCTTCGTATAAATCACGCGTACGACTATAACGGTGCGGCTGAAACGCCATCACCAAACGCCGCTCTGGCCAAGCAGCTCGCGCCGCTTTCAGAGTTGCCAATACCTCGGTTGGGTGGTGACCATAATCATCCACCAACAGAGCAGAACCATTGCCGGTGGCAAATTCACCATACTGCTGGAATCGACGACCAATACCTTCAAAACCATTCAAAGCATCAATAATCGCCCGATCTTCGATACCATCTTCGCTCGAGACCGCGATTGCAGCCGCCGCGTTAAGCGCATTATGCTGCCCCGGCATATTAAGCTCAATCTCTAAGGCTGGACGACCAATGCGCTGCACCGTAAACGAGCAACGGTCACCTTGTTGCACAAATGCCTGAACCCGCACATCCGCCTGCTCTGAAAAACCGTAAGTAATAATATGTCGACCAATTTTAGGCAATAGCTCCTGCACGCCAGGATCATCAATACACATCACCGCCACGCCATAGAAAGGCAGGTTATGTAAAAAATCGATGAAGGTGGCATGCAGCTGAGCTTCATCACCACCATAAGTTTCCATATGGTCTGGTTCAACATTGGTGACCACTGCAACCATCGGCTGCAAGTGCAAAAATGAGGCATCACTTTCATCAGCTTCGGCGATAAGGTAACGGCTACTGCCCAAGCGTGCATTGGTACCCGCGCTATTTAGCAAACCACCAATCACAAAGGTGGGGTCACGGTCAGCCTGCGCATAGATACTGGCAAGCAAACTAGTCGTAGTGGTTTTACCATGGGTGCCCGCAACGGCAACGCCATGCCGATAGCGCATCAATTCAGCCAACATTTCTGCGCGACGAACCACCGGAATCCGAGCAGCTCTTGCAGCAACAACTTCTGGGTTATCGTCTCGAATCGCAGTTGACACCACCACCACGTGTGCCCCCGCAATGTTGCTTGCAGCATGACCAACATAAATTTCAGCACCGACCGTCAGCAAACGATCCGTCATTGTATTTTTCGCCTGATCCGAGCCTGAGATTTGATAACCTTCATTAGCCAATACTTCGGCAATCCCCCCCATACCTGCACCTCCAATCCCCACGAAGTGAATCCGCTTCACCTTGCGCATCTCTGGGATCATGGTCCGTAATTTGGCTAATTCAATTTTACTCATCTAACTACTCTTCATTAAGTCTTGGCAAACTGCGGCGACTTTCTCTGTCGCATCAATGGCCGCCTGCTTTCTCGCATTACAACCATAACGATGGCGCAATCCCGGATCAGCAAATTCATTTAATATCGTCGCTATCCGCTGTGACGAAAAATCGCTTTGAGCCAACAATTGGGCAGCCTCTGCATCCACCAAATATTGGGCATTTTTAGTTTGATGATCGTCCACCGCATAGGGAAGCGGAACAAAAATCGCAGCTAAACCCGCGGCCGCCACCTCCGACACCGTGAGCGCGCCAGCGCGACAGAGTATCACATCCGCCCACTGGTAAGCTGCTGCCATATCATCAATAAACTCGACTATTTTCGGCGCTTGACTCAAGTGTTCTTCAAGCTTGGCATCCTGATAAGCTTGTTCGGCACTTGCCAACTTATTTTTACCCGCTTGATGACAAATACGAAGATCTAAACCACTGGCTTTAATTCCAGCAGCCAAATGCTGATTAAAAACTTGCGCCCCTAAACTTCCGCCAATCACTAGCAGATTATAATCGCGACTTTCGCTTAAGCTTTTTTCAGGTAATGCCAATACCGCAGGTCTCACCGGATTACCCACCACTTTGCCCTTAGCGAGAGCACCAGGAAAAGCAATCAAAGTCTTAGTGGCAATTTTGGCCAACATTCTATTGGTTAATCCGGCGGCGGCATTTTGCTCATGTAATACCAGAGGTTTTCTCATCAACCATGCCGCTATTCCACCGGGTCCACTGGCAAAGCCGCCCATGCCAAGCACCACATCAGGTTGCAAACGCAGCATCAGCAACAGCGCCTGCCTTATCGCATTCAACAACTTAAAAGGCGCGGCTAGCTTACGCAACAGGCCATTGCCACGAACCCCCTTGATACTTATAAAATCAATAGCATAGCCATGTTTCGGTACCAACTGAGCTTCCATTCGTTCGGCGGTTCCCAACCACGATATCTGCCAACCTTGCTGACACAGATGATCCGCTACCGCCAAACCAGGAAATACATGACCACCAGTCCCGCCGGCCATAACCAATAACTTGGGACGCTTCTGTTCAGCCATGGGAGTCCCTCGTATAGGCTTGGCAACGAGCCAAACGGAACTCATGGTCAATGCGCAATAACACTGCGACCGCTATCGACATCACCAACAAACTGGAACCACCATAACTCACCAAAGGTAAGGTTAAGCCTTTGGTCGGCACCAAGCCCGATGCAGCCCCCACATTCACCATCGTTTGAAAACTAAACCAAATACCAATGCCGCAAGCTAAGTAACCCGCAAAAGCTTGTTCTGCTAATAAAGCCTGCTTGCCTATTTTCATCGCTCGGCTAACCAATAAAATGAGTAACAGGAGTACCGCACAAACCCCCACAAAACCAAGTTCTTCCGCAAGCACCGCCACCACAAAATCGGTGTGGGCTTCAGGTAAGTATTCAAGTTTTTGAATTGAGTTCCCCAAACCTTCCCCCAACCAATCTCCGCGACCAAAGGCCATCAGAGATTGCGTGAGTTGATAACCGCTACCAAAGGGATCTTGCCAAGGGTCCAAGAACGAAGAAACTCGACGCATTCGATAAGGTTCGGCAATCACCAAAGTCACCACCGAAACCACACCGGTAAACATTAAACCAAAGAACTGGATCAGCTTCGCGCCAGCTAAAAACAACATGCCCACCGTCGTCACAAACATCACAATCACGCTACCCAAATCGGGTTGCGCCAATAGTAAAACAGCCATCAGAAAAAACACCACTAGCGGCTTTAAGAAACCTTTTAAATTCTCTCTTACCTGTTCATGACGGCGAACCAAATAACCAGCCAAGTAGGTAAACAGCGCCAGCTTTGAAAACTCAGCGGGCTGGATATTAATCGGACCAAAACCTATCCAGCGACTACTACCGTTAATATTCCGCCCCACCAATAACACCAACACCAGCGCGAGCCCCGCCAGCAGCAAAAATGTTGCGTTATGTGACTGCCACCAGGCGATCGGGATCTGCACCACCACCGCCATCGTCGCTAAGCAGATCAGTAGGTAGATACCATGACGCTTGGCAAAACGGAACGGATCGTCATTGATGGCAATACCTTCTGGGATAGAAGAAGACGCCACCATCACTAAACCAAATACCATCAAACATAGCGCTAACCACAATAAGTGACGATCGAATAACTGTGGTTCGGCACGCGCTGCAGGCTCCACCTGAAACCGACTGACCAACAGTTGAAATCCTAAGCGTGGTTTAGCAAGTAAATTCATAGCGCCTCCACCAATTGGCAAAAGTGCTCACCGCGCGCTTCAAAATTACGATACATATCCAGACTGGCACAGGCAGGCGATAACAATACCGTATCACCAGCTCTAGCTTGTTCAGCGCACCAATTCAACGCTCCAGATAGGTCATCAACTAAGACGACTTGCGGATCCAATTGTTGAAAACGCAACTTATCTCGACCAAAGGCAACCACCCCTGCCACTTCAGAAAATGCAGACTTAAGCTCACTTAAATCGCCAGCCTTACTATCCCCGCCCACAATCAACCAGAGTTGAGCCGCGCTATCTTTCAGTCCGATGAGCGCCGCCAAAGTGGCGCCAACATTGGTAGCCTTAGAATCATTAATCCACCGGATATCTCTTTTACGAGAAACCAATTGGCAGCGGTGGGTTAAGCCAGCAAACTGCTTTACTGCGGCTAAGCAAGCTTGCATGGGAATGGCGAGCGACTCAGCTAAGGCGAGAGCTGCCAGTATATTGGCATAATTGTGGGTTCCAACTAAGGCCAAATCGCTAATATCAAGCAGTACTTTAGTTCCGCGAAGTAACTGTTTTTGATCGCAGCTAAGACAAAAGTCGGCGGGTTGAGTGACAGAAAAACTAAGTCTATTTTCAGTCGTGGTAATTGGTGTCGATTGAACATCATCCAAGTTCACAACTGCGGTCATCGCGTGCTGATAAACTTTTTGCTTCGCTGCAATATAAGCATCTAAATCATCATAGCGATCCATATGATCTTCGCTAACATTGAGTAGAGTGGCCGCTGCCGTCTGCAAATGTTCGGTGGTCTCTAATTGGAAACTTGATAACTCCAATACATATAGCTGCACCTCATCATTGAGCAAATCCAACGCGGGCACGCCAATATTACCGCCAACCGCCACCTTAAGACCGGCCTGTTTAGCCATTTCGCCTAGCAGTGTAGTAACGGTACTCTTGCCGTTAGAGCCAGTAATCGCCACCACTGGTGCTGCCGCATAATGACTAAACAACTCCACATCACCGATCAAAGCAATGCCTGCTTTGGCAAGGGTTTGTAGAACCGGGTGGGCCAAGGCAACACCAGGACTGACAATCACCACATCACAATCGAGTAATTGAGCCAGAGGCAGCTCGCCACAAATTACTGGCAATTCAGTGGGCAAATTAACCAAACCCGGTGGCTCTGCTCGGGTATCACAAACCAAGGGAGAAATCCCGTGACGCAGCAAAAAACGGACACTACTGAGTCCGCTAGCACCAAGGCCAACCACCGCATATCGCTTTTGTGACTGTAATTTACTCACCAACCCACTCAATCCTATCTGTTATCTTACTTTTAAAGTCGCAAGACCAATCAACACTAAAATCAATGAAATAATCCAAAAACGCACAATCACTCGAGGCTCAGGCCAGCCTTTCAACTCATAATGATGGTGAATTGGAGCCATACGGAAAATCCGCTGACCACGCAGCTTATAAGAGCCAACCTGTAAGATCACCGAAACCGTTTCCATTACGAACACGCCCCCCATAATCACCAACAGCAACTCTTGGCGCACCAGCACCGCAACCGTACCTAAGGCTGCCCCTAAGGCAAGCGAGCCAACATCGCCCATGAATACTTGGGCTGGATAGGTATTAAACCAAAGAAAGGCTAAACCAGCCCCGACCATCGCGGTACACACCACCACCAATTCACTGGCGGCAGGAATATAAGGAATGAACAAATAACTTGAGAAATTAACATGTCCGGTAAGATAAGCGATTAAGGCAAAGGCCGAGGCCACCATCACACTGGGCATAATTGCCAAGCCATCTAAACCATCGGTTAAGTTAACGGCATTACTGCTACCAACTATGACGAGGTAAGTCAGGGGAATAAATAACCAGCCAAGCTGTGGCATCACATTTTTGATAAATGGCAACACCAACTGGGTATGCGCTGCTGAATCTGCGCTCCAAAATAGGTAAAGCGCCACCACTAAAGCAACCACCGATTGCCAAAAATACTTCCAGCGCGCGATTAGGCCAGCTGGATCTTTGCGGATCACTTTGCGATAGTCGTCGATAAAACCAATGGCGCCGTAACTGCCAAACACAAACAGCATCACCCACACGTAAGGATTGTCTAAACGAGCCCACAACAGGGTCGATAAAAATACCGAAGCGATGATCAGAACGCCGCCCATGGTCGGTGTCCCAGATTTACTTAAATGAGATTCAGGACCGTCGTTACGTACCGTTTGTCCAATCTGCAAACGTTGTAAACTACGGATAAGCTTCGGTCCCATCCACAGGCCAAACACTAAGGCAGTTAAGATACTCACAATCGCCCTAAAGGTTAAATAACCAAATAGCGAAAATCCGCTGTAATATTGCTGCAGATATTCAGCTAACCAAACTAACATTCGAAACCCTTCTTATAATATTGTTGTAAGTGCTGGACCACCGTTTCCATTTTGCTTGAACGAGAACCTTTCACCAATATCAAACAAGCCTGATTAGGCGCCTGATTCAAGTCCTCAATCAGCTGCGAAATTAAATGCTCGTGGGAGTCAAAAACCAGCTCTGAACGTCCTAAATCGGCCAGCGCCGACTGAAAAGACGCGCCATAAGAATACAAGCTAATGTTTCTGTCAAGTGCTTGCGCAATTAAGTCTTTGTGCGCCAGTTCCGTTTGCTCGCCCATTTCTCCCATGGCGCCAGCGATAAGCAAGCGCTTACCCTCAAAACTGGCTAAAATATCGACAGCCGCCTTAAATGAAGCGGGATTGGCGTTATAACTATCATCAATCAACTGAAGCTGTGGACTAAGCGTCTGCACATTCACCCGCCCAGGGACTTCCTCCAAGTCGGCCAAGCCTAATTTCACCTCGCTTAAACTCGCCCCCATCGCGATAGCCAAAGCAGACGCAGCCACCGCATTCTTCACATTATGTTGACCCGCAAGGTTTATCTGCACTTGCACTCGACCTTGGGGTGTATTGAGGGTGAACCGACTTCCCGAGAGACCCAATGAGTGGATCTCACTGGCGTAAAAATCAGCATTCGGCTGATCCAAAGAAAATAGTTGAACCTTGGCTGGGCTGGCCGCATCCATCAGCGGCTGCTGATAATCAGCGCCAGCTTCACAGATCGCCACTTGGCCCTTCGCCAAACCAACAAACAACTCTGATTTAGCGCGTAATACCCCCGTTTGATCGCCAAAACCTTCAATATGCGCGGCTGACACATTATTGATCAGTGCTGCCCGCGGTTTCACCAAGGCCACGGTATAGGCAATTTCACCCATATGATTCGCGCCCAGTTCAAGCACGCCCACTTGATGTTGTTCGGTGGCTCGCAATAACGACAGGGGAACACCGATGTCATTGTTAAAATTACCTTGAGTAGCTAACACCGATTTAGCCTGCGCTAAAATCTTTGTCGTCATTTCCTTCACGGTAGTTTTGCCATTACTGCCAGTGATTGCGCAACAAGGCAAGCTCAATTTTTCACGTAAATAACTCGCGAGCAAACCTAGGGCTATTCGGCAGTCAGCGACCACTAATTGCGGTACATCGAGCGGCAGAAGCCGTTCCACAACCAAAGCAATAGCACCTTGTTCGACGGCTTTCCCAGCGAAGTCATGGGCGTCGAAACGTTCACCGCTTAAGGCGACAAACAGACTTTGTGGCATCGGCTTACGAGAATCAGTATCAACCCTCAGTATGGTCTGATCATCACCGATTAGTTTAGTTTGCAAGGGCTTGAGCAGCTCAGACAGCTTCAATGGGATCATTGTGCTCTCCCGACTAAGCTTTGTACGACCGCCCGCTCGTCATAATCGAGAACTTGCGCAGCAATAATTTGATAACTCTCATGGCCTTTTCCTGCCACCAAGATGATGTCTTGTGAACCACTTTGCTGAATGGCCTGTTGAATCGCGACGGTCCGTTGATGTTCAACCGCGACTCGCTCAGGATGACAAAAGCCCGCCATGATATCTTCAACAATCGCCACCGCATCTTCGTAACGAGGATTGTCATCCGTCACGATGACTTGGTCAGCTTTTTGCTCGGCAACCGCCGCCATTAAAGGCCGCTTGCCTTTATCACGGTCGCCGCCACAACCAAAGATACACCACAACTTCCCGCGACAATGTAAACGTAAGGCCGTCAAGGCTTTATCTAATGCATCCGGAGTATGCGCATAATCCACCACTACCGAAGATTTTCCGACAAACAACTCCATCCGACCCGGTACTGCATTTAAACAAGGAAGTAAATCCATTAGTTTTGCTAAATCGACCCCAAAGTGGTGAAGACAAGCAATCGCACTGAGCAAGTTCTCGGCATTGAACCGCCCCAATAGGGGACTGTGTAACGCAACCCGTTCATGGCTTGCCTCGGGACTTAGCAAGTAACCACGAACACCGCGTTCACTAAAGTGTAAATCAGCGATCTGCCATTGTGCTCTGCTATCTTCTAAGGACAAAGCTTGGGCATCAGGGTAATGCTGCAGTAATTGCTTTCCGAAACCATCGTCAGCATTAATCAGACGACACTGCAAACTTGGCCAGTCAAACAAGGCCTGCTTAGCACGGCCATATTCAGCCATACTGCCATGATAATCGAGGTGGTCGCGACTGAGATTGGTAAAAATAGCGACCGAGAAAGGAACACTTGCAACCCGTTGTTGTACCAAACCATGGGAAGATATTTCCATCGCCACTAATTGATAGCCCTGTTGCTGCATCTCACTCAACTGACGTTGAATCGTAATCGCATCAGCGGTGGTATTATGGCTCTGCTCGAGCTGACCAGGCTTACCATTTCCCAAGGTCCCCATCACTGCAGCTTTAATACCGCTTAAATTGGCCAGATTAGCAATCAGATGAGTGACAGTACTCTTACCATTGGTTCCAGTCACTCCGACCAGATTTAAGTGATTCCCCTCAGGAAAGTATCTGGCAGAGGCTAACTGAGAGAGTTGCTGACTTAAACGCCAGAAGGCAATACAGGGGATCTCTCCACGCCATTCAATTTGACCATGCTGTTGTTCAGTATCAGCTTCAACGATCACAGCTACGGCACCCGCAATAATGGCTGCATCGATGTAATCACGACCATCGACCTGATGACCATGAATAGCCACAAATACATCGCCAGAACGAAGCTCACGACTATTCAAGGATAAGTGCTCAAAGCTCAGCTTAGGCGCCTGAGTCACGGCAAATTTTGCGAGTAGTGCTGATAAATCAGGTTTCACTATCAACGCCCCCACTCAACTTCACAATACGACCGTCATCGTCATCTGGCGCGACATTTAAATATTGCAATCCAGCCTGCATCACTTTAGAAAATACTGGTGCCGCAACCACGCCACCGTAATAGCTGTCCGTTTTGGGCTCATTCACAAACACCACGACCGCAAGCTTAGGGTGACTCGCAGGCGCGACTCCAGCAAAGATCGCCACATAATCATCACCATAGCCACCACGAATCGCTTTACGGCTAGTTCCGGTTTTACCGGCGATACGAAATCCAGGCACAGCAGCTTTAAGCCCTGTGCCACCTTCATGGACCACAGACTCCATCATCTGTAACACCGCTTTGGCAGTGGATTCTTTAAAAACCCGTTCACCCGGCGCCGCTTTTTGTAACTTAATAATCGATGCGGGGCGAAATATGCCACCAGCGCCAATCGTGGCATAGGCTTGTGCCAATTGGAGCGGCGTGACCATTAAACCGTAACCAAAGGACAAGGTTGCCAATTCAAAATCAGACCAGCGTCGACGTTGTGGCATCAATCCAGCCGATTCCCCCACCAAGCCTAAGCCTGCACCATTGCCAAAACCGACGCGATAAAATGTATCCAGCAAACCCTCAACACCAACTTTTAGTGCCAACTGGCTGGTTCCAACATTACTCGACTTTTGAATCACTTTAGTAAGACTGATTTCACCATAATTATGAGAATCACGGACTCGACGGCCACCAATGCGCATCCACCCGGGATTGGTATTGATCATACTATTGGTTTTAACATGACCAGCTTCCAATGCTGCAAGTACCGATAAGGGTTTGACCGTCGAACCTGGTTCATAACTGTCGGAGATCGCGCGATTACGATAGCGATAACTTTGAAATTCATTGCGATTGTTCGGATTAAATGAAGGACTATTGACCATTGCCAAGACTTCACCGGTGTCGATATCTAATACCACAACGCTCCCCGAAGTCGCTCGGGTATCAGCCACTGCTTTCTTCAACTCACGATATGCTAGGGCTTGAATACGCTGGTCAATGCTCAAGGCAATATCTTGCGCTTGCTTGGCTTGATGGATAACCGCAAGATCTTCAACCACACGACCCAGTCGATCTTTTCGAACTTGGCGCTTACCCGGTTCACCGGTAAGCCAGTCGTCGTAACTTCCCTCAATCCCTTCCAGACCATGGTCATCAATATTAGTAAAACCAACCAAGTGAGCACTCACTTCGCCAGTAGGGTAGAACCTTCTTGATTCAGGTTTGAGATAAACACCTTTGATTTTGAGTTTATCAACATAATTCGCTACTGCGGAACTTACCTGTCGCTGTAAATATACAAAACGCCGATGCGGATCGCTGACACGGCTCTGTAAACTAGCGACATCGGTCTCTAACACCTTGGCTAAGGCGGCCCAAGCTTCACCATCTGCGAAGCTATTTTGCTCAACCACATGCTTCGGATCCGCCCAAATAGCACGAACAGGTACACTTACCGCAAGTTCGTTACCAAAACGATCGGTAATCACACCTCGTTCCGCATAACCGGTTTTGGTACGAATAGAACGTAAATCCCCTTCGTAGATCAGTTTATCCGGTGCGATCACCTGAATATAAGCGGCACGACTTACTAGGGCAGTAAATACCAAACAAACCACGACCATCACTAGCACAAAGCGCCAATGGATGAACAGTCCTTGTTTATTTGCCTTATTGCTCATTACTTACTAATTACCACTTGTTCTTCTAACTTGGGTCGATGCATCGCCAAACGCTTTCGAGCGATACTCTCTATACGGCTATGTTCTGCAAGTGTATTTTGTTCAATGAGTAGGTGCCGCCACTCCACATTGATTGCATCGCGATTCATCATTAAACGTTCTCTTTGCTCAACAAACATCCGCGTATGATGGGTTGTCCAAACCACTGCAAAAGCAGAGATCACTACCAGTATCAGTAGCCCTAGCTGCTGCTTATGACGCCAAAAATCTTTCAGTATCGCCCGTAACAGATTGGGCTGGCGGTTAACTTCGCTCATTACAAGCGACGAGCTATCCGCAATACCGAGCTACGCGAGCGCGGATTAACTTCAATTTCGGCAGCACTCGGTTTAATCGCTCGCCCAACACTTTTTAAATAACGACCGCTGGCTAACTGTTGTTCAGTTAACGGAAATCCTCGCGGGAATTGCTCACCCTTCTCTTGTTTTCGAATAAAACGTTTGACCATCCGATCTTCTAAAGAATGGAAGCTAATCACAGCCAGACGACCATCGGTGGCTAAGCAGTTCATTGCACCTAATAAGGCCTTTTCGATTTCATCAAGTTCACTATTGATATAAATACGAATCGCCTGAAAACTGCGGGTCGCAGGATGTTTATGTTTATCTTTAACCGGACAAGCTAAATCGATAATTTTGGCGAGCTGCAGGGTACTGGTTAGCGGTTCCAATTGACGCGCGTTAACAATGCCGTGTGCGATCCGCTTGCCAAATTTTTCTTCACCAAAGGTTTTAATCACCCAGGTAATGTCTTCTTCCGCAGCATGGGTGAGCCACTCTCCAGCCGTTTGGCCTCGCGATGTATCCATCCGCATATCCAAGGGACCATCACGTAAAAAGCTGAAACCTCGCTCTGCATCGTCGAGTTGTGGCGACGACACCCCTAAATCCAGCAATACACCATCAATCTTTTTAGCTAAACCTAACTCGCTAATATATTGCTCGATGCCAGAAAAGGGACCATGAACAATCTGAAAACGCGGATCATCGGCAAATTGTTTCGCTGCTTCAATCGCTCGAGGATCTCTATCGATAGCGATCAAACGCCCCTGCGGCCCAAGCGCCTTTAAGATCTCACGGCTATGGCCTCCTCGACCAAAAGTACCATCGACGTAAATACCATCTTTTTTGATGGCTAAACCATCAATACACTCTTGCAAAAGTACCGAGGTATGGGCAAATTCATTACTCATATTAAAGTGAAAAATCTTTTAGGTTATCGGTTAACATATCAACATCCTCATCTAAGGCGATATCGGCAGCAATCTGTTGCTGCCATTGCTCTTCAGACCACAGCTCAAACTTATTGAGTTGGCCGACCAGCATAATTTTTTTCTGCAAACTCGCATGTTGGCGTAGTGGAGGGGGGATCAACAAACGGCCATTTTTATCCATCTCACAATCATCCGCATAACCTAACAACAAGCGCTGTAAGCGACGCTCAGCTGGATTCATACTTGATAATTTCTTCAACTTCCGCTCAATCTCTTCCCACTCGGCCAGTGGATAAAGTAATAAACAGCGATGATTGATATCAATGGTGCACACCAACTGCCCTTGGCACTCTTCAATCAACCACTCACGATAACGCGTGGGCATTGTCATTCGCCCCTTCGCATCGAGATTGATTGAACTTGCGCCGCGTAACATCCGGTGTTGACTCCCCTCACATGCTAATATCAGATTTAAAGGGGTAATAGATCCACTATGATCCACTTTATCCCACAATTCACTAAGTTTAAGGACGAGTCTCCCCCTTTGCAAGCGACCATGAGCAAGAAAATGAACAAAATTCCACCAAGGATTCAAAGACCTCAGCTAAAGGGCTGATATACAAAGCAACCGGGCCTACAAATGAGTAAAAATAAATCGTTTTATTTAGTAAAAAGTTATCAAGACTAGAATCACAAGGGTCAATGTCGGAGGGGATAGCGAGCATTTACTTATCAAAAATTAAAAAAGCCCCGTTTTAGCAACGGGGCTTTTAAAGAAGTAGAAGTTGGCCGATAAGCCGGGTTTTGTCGTGAACAATCATTCGTCTAGGCCGTTAATCGCTTAACGGCTCAAGCAGCCTACCCGCCCCCAACGCGGGTCGCGCCTTAAGGGGGCCTATTTGGCCTTGCTCCGGGTGGAGTTTACCTCGCCACAAAATGTTACCAGTTGTGCGGTGCGCTCTTACCGCACCCTTTCAGCCTTACCTGTATCAACCCTTTCCGAAGAAAGAGTCGCCATCGGCGGTCTTCTCTCTGCTGCACTTGTCGTAGGCTTGCGCCTCCCAGGCGTTACCTGGCACCCTACCCTATAGAGCCCGGACTTTCCTCCCCTTCGCCCGTTTGCCACTCCCGAAAGAGTACACAACGACGAAGCAGCGATTGTCTAGCCAACTCCGGTGGCGGACTATAGCAAACTCCTGCACTTAAGAATAGCGCTTTCTCCGCCCTTACTTCGAGTGATTTAGGCCATGTTCGTAAAGCGCATTTTTCTTTAAACCATAAATTTTAGCAGTGAGAGCGGCGGCTTTTTTTAAAGGGAGTTCTTGTTGTAACAAACTCAAGGTATCTAGCGCTTCCACAGGCAAGCCCTGAGTGGATTTGTCAAAACCGGCCACGATCAAGACCATCTCACCTTTTTGCTGATTTGGATCGGCCTGTACCCATGCCAGTAATTCAGCAGCAGCTAAAGATTTCACCGTCTCAAAGGTTTTCGTCAGCTCACGCGCCATCACGACTTGGCGCTCCTCACCCAAACATTGAACAATATCTTTTAAGCTTTCGACAATACGATGTGGCGACTCATAAAAAACCACGGTACGAACCTCTTGACGTAACTCAGCCAATCGAGCTTGACGCGCATTACTTTTCGCCGGCAAAAATCCTTCATACAAAAAACGGTCGGTGGGTAAACCGGCGACAGATAAAGCTGCAATTGCAGCGCAAGCACCAGGCAACGGCACCACCGTGTAGCCTTTGGCACGAAACGCTGCCACCAGGTGATAACCCGGATCGTTAATCAGTGGTGTGCCTGCATCCGAAACAAGCGCAATGTCTTGCCCTTCCAACAAACATTTCTCCAACCAAGCGATTTTTTGTTGCTCGTTATGATCATGTACTGCCACACAACGAGTACCAATTTCGTAGTGAGCCAACAGACGACCTGTATTACGAGTATCTTCTGCAGCAATCATCGACACGCTCTTGAGTACGTCTAATGCACGCAAAGTAATATCGGCTAAATTGCCAATTGGAGTTGCAACAATATATAAAGTTCCAATTGCGGACATAGGGAGTACCTCTCGTTAATTCGGCCCCTACTTTAATGAAAAGACGGGCTAGCCTCAATCTTTCAACACCGCGATTGTGGATTATTTGTCGCGAGCCTCTTACTATATGCACTATTGAAACGATACTGGTGGTATAGACTTTGAAAACGAACCTGATTTCAGCACTACGTTATGTCAGTTTAACGGTGGTGCTTTTATTAGCGGCTTGTAGTACTGGCCCAACAAAACAACCGATTACAGCTATACCTCTACCGTCCTTAGCTTCAACTTTAGAGCACAATGCTCAATTTTATTTAGACCAGGCGGCTATCGCAGAGTTACAGCATACTTATGATTGGGAATTACTCGCAGCGAAGGCTTACTACCAGCAGGGCTTATACCAAGCTGGTGATGCGATTGTTTCATCGTTAAAGGCTCAAACCAACAGCCCACAACGTATCGCTGCGCTTCGCTTAGTTCAAGGCTACGCTCTGCAGCGTCAAGGCCACTATTCCCAAGCCTTAGAATTATTAGACTTTGACCCGATATGGGATTTGCCTCGTGATTACTGGCAAAGCTATTACCAAACGCGTGGTGATATCTTTAAACAACAAAACAACCCATTAGCCGCTGCAGGCGCTTATATAGAACTGGACCGTTATTTACCAGAAGCGCTGCGCGCCACAAATCATCAAGTGATTTGGCAACAACTCAAACCACTCACCGCATTTACCCTTCGTAGCTTCCAACAGGTCTCTAGTGACTTAAAAAATGGCTGGTTAGAGATTGTGGCTATCAGCAATGAGCCTAAACCATCCCCTGCGGCTCTAATTGCCGCATTGCAGCAGTGGAAACGTGACTATCCTAATCATCCTGCTCTCGATTATATTGATGGAGATCTAGCAAAAGCTTTAAGCATTGAACCCTATTCACCGAAGAAAATTGCGGTGCTCCTCCCCTTGTCTGGAAAATATAAAAATAACGGTTTAGCGCTAAAAGATGGCTTGATTTCGGCTTACTTAGACCAACAGCAAAATAACGCAAGCGATACCCAACTGATATTTTTTGATACGCAAACACAAGCCATGGCAAATTTATATGCACAATTGGAAGAACAGCAAATCAACTTTATCCTCGGTCCGCTGCTTAAATCTCAATTAACCAATCTACTTACGCTACAACCAACTATTCCGCTGCTGGGCTTAAATGATGTGCTCAGTAGTAACACCGAACAACGCTTTTTCTTTCCTTTGTCTCCCGAAACAGAAGCCAAACAGGCTGCACAATTCATGGCTCAGCGAGAAGAAACGAACCCTTTGTTATTAGTCCCTCAAAATAACTTAGGAGAGCGTATGGCAGAAGCATTTAGCCAGCAATGGCAAATGCTTTCTTCCGCGCCTGTTGATGTGGTGTATTACGCCAATCGTAGCCAATTACAGGCGGCCGTAACCAAATTATTGCATACCGACCAAAGCCAACAGCGCATCAATCAATTTAAACAAATAATTGGTCAAAACCTGAAAACCGAACTGCGCTCGCGCAGCGATGCACAAGCCTTATATTTAGTTGGCGATAATACCGAGACTAAACTCATCAAAGCCTTTATTGATGTAACGGTGAGTCCCTTTGCTATGAGCCCACGCTTATATGCAAGCTCTCGCAGCTATAACAAAAATGACCAGACCAGCGAGAACGAACTTGATGGTATGCTAATCAGTGAAATGCCTTGGGCGCTAGATCTACAATCGGTTAACGCAATTCGTTACCAACAGCTTTGGCCCAGTTCAACAGATACTCAAAAACGGCTTTACGCTTTGGGTTATGATGCCTTCAACCTAATTGGTCAATTAGCCCAAATGCGCGGCTATTCCGACTATCAATTTCAGGGACTTACTGGCAACTTAAGTGTTGATCCAAAAGGTCTCGTTGCTCGACAGCTGATCTGGACTCAATATGAAAATGGCAAACTGGTTCCCTTGGACATCCAAGCAAAACCAAAATCCCTTGAATAGTGGGCAACAAGCAGAACAGCAAGCAGCTCGTTACCTAACACAACAAGGTTTAAAGCTGATTGAAAAAAATTATCACTGCCGCCGCGGCGAGATAGATTTAATTTGTAAACAAAACGATATTTGGGTATTTGTCGAAGTAAAGTATCGTAGTGCGAATACTTTTGGAGGGGCGGTCGCGGCCGTTGACCAACATAAGATCCGCCGAATTATACTAAGTGCTCAATACTACTTACAGCAACAAAATTTAAACCAATTTGATACAGCCATGCGTTTCGATGTGATCGCCATACAAGCACAAGCTCCCTATCTAGAATGGTTCCAAAACGCATTTGGGGAATAAACATGCAAGAACGTATTAAAGAGATATTCCGAGAGAGTATTCAAACCAAAATCGCTGCTGCCGAAGCGCTACCAGACGCCATCGAAAAAGCAACCATTATCATTGCTCACGCCCTGCTAAATGGGAATAAATTATTAATTGCTGGCAATGGTTCGGCGGCTGCCTTAGCCCAGCAATTTGCCGCAAGTTTAGTAAACCGTTTTGACACCGAACGCCCAAGCCTCCCAGCCTTAGCCCTCAACACCGATAATTCCTTATTATCAGCAATCGCCAATGATTATTCGTTTGACGAAGTATTTGCCAAACAAATTCGCGCCTTAGGACAACAAGGTGATGTACTGGTTGCTATTTCTGATTCTGGTAACTGTCGTAATGTAATTAAAGCAATGGAAGCTGCGGTGAACCGCGACATGAGCATTATCGCTCTCACCGGAAAAGATGGCGGCGAAATGGCCGGATTACTGAGCGAGCAAGATGTTGAAGTTAGAGTCCCAGCAGAGCAAAGCATAAGAATAAACGAGGTACACCTGCTGGCCTTAAATAGTTTATGTGACTTAATCGACCGAACCTTATTCCCCCAACAAGAGGATTAGAGAATGTTGCGAATTATCGCCATTGTAGTACTAGCAGGCCTATTACAGGCCTGTGCTGGAGCAGTCGTTGTAGGGGCCAGCGTCGCCGCTGGTGCGGCGACCGACCGACGAACCATCGGCACCCAAATCGATGACCAAACCATTGAATTACAAACCCTCAGCGCACTGGGTAAATCAGAAAAAATATGGCAAGAAAGTAAACTTTCGATCGTCTCTTTAAGTGGCCGAGTTTTGATTGTTGGACAGACTCCGAGTCAAGAAAATTACAACCAAATAACTCAAATCGTTCGTGCCACAGAAGGTGTTCAAGAGGTATTGAACGAAGTTCGAATCAAAGATCCTGTGTCGTTAAGCACTCGCAGCAATGACGCTTGGATCACCACTAAAATCAAGCTAAAAATCTATGGTGATAATGAATTAGCACCGGGAAAAATAAAAGTAATTACCGAAGATAGCGAAGTGTTTTTGATTGGATTTGTCACCGAACAAGAACAGAGTTTAGCAATTAATATTGCCCGTAATGAAGCCGGTGTGAGCAAGGTAGTGAAATTATTTGAACTGGTGATAGACGATTAAATAATCGCTAAGCAATAAAAAAGCGCCAATAGGCGCTTTTTTTATTTTACGATGGTTAAGCTTGGCTTTTTAGGTGCGTCGTCAGTCCTTTTTTCAGGCGACTCAGCCTGTTCAGCAGATTCGACTTGCTCCGCCTCATAAGCGGCTTCCGGCTCAAATACCATGCCGGCACCATTTTCACGCGCATAAACCGCAACCACTGCCGACATAGGTACATAAATTTGAAATGGTTTACCGCCAAAGCGGGCATTAAATCCCACATGGTGCAGGTCCATATCAAATGCTACGACTGCCGAAGGTGCAATATTTAACACGATTTGACCATCGTTCACAAACTGAGTAGGGACTGTCACATTCGCCTGTGTCGCGTCCACAACCAAGTGTGGCGTAAGCTCATTGTCTAACAACCAATCAAAAAACGCCCGTAACAAATACGGTCGATTTGGCGTCATTTCAATATTCATTAGCCAAGAAACCCATCGCGTATTTCACGTTCGGAATCAGTCAATGAAGCTTGGAAAGATTCACGATCAAATACCCGGATCATATACGATTTGATTTCTTTCGCACCGATACCTTGTAGTTCAATACCTAAAGTCGGCAAACGCCACAATAAAGGTGCTAAATAACAATCTACGAGGCTAAACTCTTCGCTCATGAAATAAGGCATCTCAGCAAACACCGGAGCGATAGTTAATAGACTTTCAGTTAATTGTTTACGTGCAGCATCCGCATTTTGATCTTTCTCAATTTGCGCCACTAGGCTGTACCAATCATTCTTGATGCGATGCATCATCAAACGACTAGAACCACGAGATACGGGGTAAACAGGCATTAATGGTGGATGAGGAAAGCGCTCGTCCAGATACTCCATGATGATCTGTGATTGGTATAAAACTAATTCACGATCAACCAAAGTAGGAACTGAGCTGTACGGATTCAGATCAATTAAATCTTCCGGCAAGTTATCCGGGTCAACTTGATTAATCTCTACGCTGACGCCTTTTTCGGCTAAAACGATGCGTACCTGATGACTATATAAGTCGTTAGCACCAGAGTATAGCGTCATTACCGAACGCTTATTGGCAGCTACAGCCATTGAACCCTCCAAAAACCATAAAAAAAAATACACAAACGGCAACAGCATAACTGCTGTTGCCGATCACTGAACACTCGCTTACGACTTAATGTATGTCGCGCCAGTATTCTCTCTTCAATAAATAACTAACGATGAAGAAGATAAATAAGAAACCCAACACCCAGTAACCCAAGCGCTTACGTTCAAGTTGAATAGGCTCAGCAGAATAAACTAAAAAGTTAACTAAGTCTAAAACCGCTTGATCATATTCATCATTACTCATCTCGCCGCTACCATCAGATTCGATGCCAACATAGACGTGATGTTCTTCACCATCGATCATTTTCTGCTCATAGACCGCGCTAGGCACCCCTTGCAGCTCTTGCAAAACATGCGGCATGCCGACACTTGGGAAAACTATATTGTTCACCCCAAATGGGCGGCTCTCATCAACATAAAACGAACGTAAATAAGTATAGATCCAATCTGCACCTCTGACTCGAGCAACTAACGTTAAGTCAGGTGGCGCAGCGCCAAACCATTTGGCAGCATCTTTCTCTGGAATAGCATTTTCCATTAATTGGCCCGGTTTTACCCCGGTGAAAATCAAGTTTTCTTGCATTAAATTAATAGGAATACCCAAATCTTCGGCCACTCGATTATATCGTTGGTACTGAGTACTGTGACAGCCGAAACAATAATTCATGAACAATTTGGCGCCATTTTGTAATGAGGCTTTATCGCTTAAATCATAATTGGCTTCATCTAAGTGTTCATTGCCGCCAGATGCAAATGCTAAACTAGGAACAAGTAACACGAATGCTAAAAAAAAGTTCTTCATCATTTGGTCACCCTGTCTGGAAGTGGCTTGGTTTTTTCGTTTTTACTGTAAATCCACAGCAGTAAAAAGTAAGCAAAATAACCAAATGAAGTGACTTGCGCCAATACCGTTAAAGCGGGTGTCGATGGCAAAGCCCCCAGAACGCCCAAAATCACAAAACAAATAATAAACTGAGCAATATTCAATTTATGCAAGGTACTGCGATAACGTATCGATTTCACTTTACAGCGATCTAACCACGGCAACACAAACAGGATCACAATGGATGCCCCCATCAAGCCAACTCCCGCCAACTTGTTCGGCACCGCCCGTAAAATTGCATAAAACGGGGTAAAATACCAAACGGGTGCGATATGAGGCGGCGTTTTCAACGGGTTAGCGGCTTCAAAGTTTGGCGCTTCCAAGAAATAACCTCCGCCATCGGGGAAGAAAAACATCACCCAACAGAAGAAAAATAAGAAACCAACAATGGCGGCTAAATCTTTAACCGTAAAATAAGGATGGAAAGGAATACCATCTTTCGGCCAACCATTCTCATCTTTGTTCGCTTTGATCTCGATACCATCGGGATTATTAGAGCCAACTTCGTGTAAGGCGACAATATGCAAGAACACCAACATCACCAATACTAATGGTAAGGCAATCACATGTAAGGCAAAGAAGCGATTGAGCGTGGCCCCAGAGATTACATAGTCACCTCGGATCCACAGGGTCAAATCGTCGCCAATCACCGGAATTGCGCCAAACAGTGAAATAATCACCTGCGCGCCCCAATAGGACATTTGTCCCCAAGGCAGTAAATAACCCATAAATGCTTCGGCCATCAACACTAAGAAAATTAACATGCCAAACAGCCATATTAATTCACGAGGTTTTTGATAGGAGCCGTAAATCAAACCACGATACATGTGCAGATAAATCACCACAAAGAAAGCCGAAGCCCCGGTGGAGTGCATGTAACGTAATAACCAGCCGTAATCGACATCACGCATGATGTATTCGACCGATGCAAATGCCCCATCACCCGATGGGTTATAGTTCATAGTTAACCATATCCCAGTAAGAATTTGGTTAACTAACACCACCATGGCAATGAAGCCAAAAATATACCAAAAATTAAAGTTTTTCGGTGTTGGATACTGACCTACGTGCTTATTGTAGGTTTTCGTCAACGGGATCCTTTCGTCGATCCAAGCGATAAGTGCTTTCATCTTATGCTTCTCCCTGGTCCAAACCAACTAAAACGGTTGTCTCATCAATGTAATAATGAGGAGGAATAACCAAATTTAGGGGGGCAGGTACGCCTTGAAATACACGTCCAGCCATATCAAATTTAGAGCCATGACAAGGACAGAAGAACCCGTATTCCACGCCTTCTACTTGTTCGGCGAAACTGCCCGGCAAGTAGGTAGGAGAACAACCTAAATGAGTACAAATCCCGACACTAATAAACAACTCGGGCTTAATAGAACGGTACTCGTTGGTGGCATAATCGGGTTGCTGAGGTTCCTCTGATTGAGGATCCCGTAACTTATCACCAATAGTGCTTAAATTATCCAAAACAGCTTGAGGGCGTTTCACCACCCAAACAGGTTTTCCGCGCCATTCAACACGAAGTAACTGTCCTGGTTCTATTTTACTAATATCCACTTCCACTGGTGCACCTGCTGCTTTAGCTTTAGCACTAGGGTTCCATGAACTGATAAAAGGTACTGCGGCAAACGTTGCACCTACACCACCGACAACAGCTGTTGTCCAGGTGAGGAAACGACGTCGGCCAGCGTCGACTGGAGCGTTGCTCATCCAATGTCTCTCCGGTAAGGATCCGCGCAATTATTGTAATTTTCCTTGCGGCTTACTGCACAAGGTAGCGTTTTTCTGCTACTGGTTGCATTTACGTAGTACTACATTATTGCAGATAAATGCGAACAAAATAGTAATAAAAAACACACAAATTGACAAGGGAAATCAAAGATTTTAACGTTTCAGAATGAAGAAAAGCCCGGCATAGCCGAGCTTTTTGTAACATATCGTGTGATAGCAATTAACGTTTAGAGAATTGCGGACGACGACGTGCTTTACGTAGACCCACTTTCTTACGTTCAACTTTACGAGCATCGCGAGTAACGAAGCCAGCTTTACGTAATTCAGGACGTAGACTTTCGTCATATTCCATAAGTGCACGAGTGATACCGTGACGGATAGCACCAGCTTGACCTGTAGTACCACCACCTTTAACAGTGATGAGCAAGTCAATTTTCTCTGACAATTCAGTCAACTCTAGTGGTTGACGAACAACCATACGAGCTGTTTCACGGCCAAAGTAAACTTCTAAAGTGCGGTCGTTTACTGTGATTTTACCACTACCTGCTTTCATAAATACGCGAGCAGTAGAGCTTTTGCGACGGCCAGTGCCGTAGTATTGATTCTCAGCCATTATTAAAATTCCGTAACTTAAATGTCTAATACTTGTGGTTGCTGAGCCGCATGAGTGTGCTCAGGTCCAGCGAATACTTTCAGTTTACGGAACATTGCACGGCCTAGAGGACCTTTTGGCAACATACCTTTCACTGCAGACTGGATAACACGCTCAGGTGCTTTCTCAATCAACTTTTCAAAGCTAATTGATTTCAAACCACCAGGGTAACCAGTGTGCGAGTGGTAAATTTTACCTTTCGCTTTGTTGCCTGTTACGGCTACTTTCTCTGCATTAACAACGATGATGTAATCACCAGTATCAACGTGAGGAGTATATTCAGCTTTATGCTTACCGCGTAGGCGAGAAGCGATTTCAGTTGCGATACGACCCAGAGTTTTACCATCTGCATCAACAACATACCAGTCGCGTTTTACGCTTTCTGGTTTGGCTACAAAAGTTTTCATTTGTATATATAACCCAAAATAACTGTTACACACGTGTTTGTGAAACCACAAACGTGAAAATAGCCACTCATTATATCCCTTCGAATACGGAGTAAGCTGGACTGTTAGTATCACCAAATCGGTGACATGTAACGTGGGGTTGCAAGATTATAGGGGAAGTACAAAAAAAAACCACCCCTAATCGACTTTATTTACGGTAAATGTTCTCTCTCAAGATATTCGTGGGATTGCATTTCTTGTAAGCGAGATAAGCAGCGTTCAAACTCGAAACTTAAGCGTCCCCCCTGATACAGTTTTGACATTTCGACTTCGGCAGAAATAATCAAGGCCACATGACGCTCATAAAACTCATCAACCAGGGCAATAAAACGGCGTGCTGCATCATCATTTTTAGCGTTCATCGAAACCACCCCAGACAACAACACGGTATGATAAAGCTTAGCCAATTCAATATAGTCAAGTTGACTACGAGCCCCTTCACATAGCTCAGCAAATTCCAGATGTATGACGCTGTCGGCTTCGTTGACAAAACCAATCATCCGCTGATTAATTTCAATCTCGCCTAAATGTTGCCTCGGCTCATTGGACAATTGCATAAAGTAATGAGCCAAATTTTGCTCCGCCGCCTCACCTAAAGGGTAGTGATATATCTCTGCTTCGGTAAGCGTACGCATTCGATAATCATGACCGCCATCCACATTAATAACCTGACAATGCTCTTGAATCAGAGTTATCGTTGGGAGAAAGCGCTGACGTTGTAATCCATTTCGATAGAGCTCTTCTGGTGGGATATTAGAGGTTGCGATCAAGGTAACCCCTTGCGCAAACAAGGCCTCAAATAAAGTTCCCAATAACATTGCATCGGTAATATCTGATACAAAAAACTCATCAAAGCAGATCACTTCCGCCTCTGCTCGGATCCCGGCAGCAACCGCTAACAGCGGATCTCGATGGCCAGCAAGTTGCTTTAAGTCTTGATGAATTCGTTGCATAAAACGATGAAAATGCACCCGCATTTTGTTTTCAACAGGCAGACAGTTAAAAAAGGTATCCATTAAATAGGTCTTACCTCTACCAACGCCGCCCCACATATATAAACCCTTGACCCTTGGCTTATTTAGCTTTGGAGGGCTCACAAAACGCTTTTTAAATTTGCCAAATAATGATGGCGACTCGATTTCAAGCTGAGTATTATCAGTTAATTGCTGAAAAATCTGCTGAAGTTGAGCAACTGCATAGGCTTGCGCCTTGTCATGGATAAAATCACTGCGCTGTAAATCTTGTTGGTATTGAAGCTGTGGTGTCATCCTTTCCCTATTCCTAAAACCCACTAAAATTAGAGCAGAATTGATAGTACCATGTGAAAGCATTCTCAAGTATATTGAAAGTTCATCAAGATCAACAAAGGAATAATATGAGCGCAATTAGCAGTATAATTTTTCTTCTTATTGGTGTCGCTATTGGCTTCTTCCTTAGTCGTGTCGCGTCTAAGCCTGTTGTTAACGATGCCAAAATGAAACAAGAATTCGAGAACAATAAAGCCGAATTAGACAGCTATAAGGAACAAGTTCAGCAACATTTTTCTGCCAGTGCCCAGTTATTAGAAGACATGGCCAAGCAATATCAAGGCATGTATGAGCATATGGCGAGTCAATCGAAAGCTTTAATCGGTGATGAAGTCGCTCAACCGCAATTATTTGCCGACTATCAGCAAAAGTTAGAATTAGATGACACGGTGGCGACAGAAACAGAAGCACAACCTAAAGACTACTCTAACGAACCATCAGGTTTATTTACCGAAGCGCAACGTAAAGCGGGCTAATTCGTTGAACTTTATTAGCTAAGCTAGATCTAACAGATCCAGCTTAGCTTAATATATTTGTCTATCGAGGGTATTTATGCACTATCGCACCAAGAAATTCGCTATCTTGTGCTTATCATTAGTTTTTGGATTTAATACACTACCAGCGCAAGCCGCGTTACCCATGGCCGTTGGTGAACAAGAGCTCCCCAGCCTAGCGCCAGTCTTAGAGCAAGTGACCCCAGCAGTAGTCAGCATTTCGGTCGCAGGGACCAAAGTCTCGCAACAACAACTTCCAGAATTATTTAAATATTTCTTTGGTCCAGGAGAAGCCCCAAGCAGTGCAGAACAAAAGCAGCCTTTTCAAGGCCTCGGTTCTGGGGTGGTGCTTAACGCCAGCAAAGGTTATGTGATCACCAACTATCATGTGATCCATCAGGCCGACGAGATTGTCGTCAGCTTAAAAGATGGCCGCAGCTTCGATGCCAAAGTATTAGGCAGTGACCGCCAAACCGATATCGCACTACTGCAAATTGAAGCTGATAACTTAACCGATATGAAACTCGCCGATTCTGATGAATTGCGGGTCGGTGATTTTACCATTGCCATTGGTAATCCCTTCGGCTTAGGACAAACGGCCACCTCAGGTATTGTGAGTGCTTTAGGTCGCAGCGGTTTAAATATTGAACATTTAGAAAACTTTATTCAAACCGATGCTGCAATTAATAGCGGCAACTCTGGCGGAGCTCTCATCAACTTACGTGGTGAACTGATCGGTATTAACACCGCCATCATCGCCCCCAGTGGCGGCAATATTGGGATAGGATTTGCCATTCCCAGTAACATGGTGAGCAACCTTAGCGCTCAGATCATTGAATTCGGAGAAGTACGCCGTGGGATATTAGGCGTGACAGGTGGTGAGCTTAACAGTGATTTAGCAAAAGCCTTTGGTACCGACTCCAAGCATGGCGCCTTTGTGAATCAAGTCATGCACGGTTCAGCAGCCGACAAAGCTGGTGTGAAGGCTGGCGATATTATTATCGCGGTTGATGGTAAAAAAGTGAAAAGTTTCGCTGAATTACGCGCCAAAATTGGCACCATGGGCGCAGGGAAAAGTATCCTGATTGGTGCGATTCGGGATGGTAAACCGATTGACTTCAAAGTCACTTTGCAACAGGCCGAAGAGCAAAATATAAATGCTAAAATTATGCACCCAGCCTTAGATGGTGCAAGTCTTAGCTCTACCGACAAAAACGCACCAATGGCCGGTGTACTGGTCAACAAAGTAGAACGAAATTCGCGGGCTTTCGCCAATGGTTTTGAGCAAGGTGATATCATTATCGGTATCAACAAAACTCGCATTTCCAGTATCGCTGATTTACGCGAATTACTCGAGAGCGAGCCAAGAATCTTGGCGATAAATATCCAGCGCGGTGAAGAAAACCTCTATCGGATCATTCAGTAAGCCTGCTCCACGCAATCAACAAAGGCGACATATTGCTCGCCTTTTCTTTTGTCTGCACAAGTCGCGTGCTATGCTGGGTTGGTCGCTGGAGAAGAACAATTGTTAGCTATAATCAAGTATTTACTCAAACCCGCTATTTTTGGTTTAGCCATGGCTATCGGCATTCTATTTGCTTTCCCTGAATTTAGGGAAAATAGTAAACAGCTGTTAAATGACTATACCGAAACCCCACTCGGTAGTTACGCCCTCGCTTCGAGACGAGCTGCCCCCGCAGTCGTTAACATTTACACCCGTAGCTTTCTACAATCTTACGTGAAGGCCGATACTCAATTGGAATCTCAAGGCTTAGGCTCTGGGGTGATTATGTCTAGTCAAGGTTTCGTACTGACTAATCTCCATGTCATCGCAAATTCCGATCAAATTGTCATCGCTTTACAGGATGGACGCATTTTTAATGCTGAATTAGTCGGAGGTGATGTTGTGACTGACTTAGCGGTGTTAAAAATCGATAACTCTTCTGACTTACCCGTCATCCCACAAGATGATCAACTAACCACTCAAGTCGGCGATATCGTTCTCGCCATCGGCAATCCCTATAATGTAGGTCAAACGATCACTCAAGGGATCATTAGTGCGGCTGGACGCAGCGGCATGAGCTCTACCGGTCGACAAGACTTTTTACAAACCGATGCCGCAATTAACCGTGGAAACTCTGGGGGTGCATTAGTCAATACCCGTGGCGAACTGGTGGGGATTAATACCTCTGCTTACCACCTAAACGATGCTACAGATACCTATGGGATTAGCTTCGCTATTCCTTATTTGCTGGCTAAAAAGATCATGCAGAGTCTGATTAAAGATGGCACTATCGTGCGTGGCTATCTGGGTTTAGACGGACAAAAAATCACCCCACTTCTCGCTTCTCGCTTAAAATTACACGATACCCAAGGGGTCATTGTAAGCGGTGTAGATCCTGTGGGGCCAGCCAGTAAAGCAGGCATCCAAGCCAACGATATTCTAGTCAATATTGCCGGCCAAGAGATTGTCTCAATCAAACAGGCGATGGATATTGTTGCCGAAACCCGACCGGGTAGCGAAATTCGAATACGCCTATATAGAAACGGGGAACAACTAGAGCTCCCCGTGACCGTAACCGAATTGAAATTACCAACCCGGCCTAAGAACGTTCATTAAACCGCGTAATATTGGCTCCTAGCCGCGCAAACTTAGTTTCGATGTCTTGATAGCCCCGGTCGATATGATAAATCCTATCGACCACGCTCTCACCTTCTGCAACTAAGGCTGCTATCACCAAGCTCGCAGAAGCACGTAAATCGGTAGCCATCACCTGTGCACCACTGAGTTGCTCGGTGTGCTTACAAATCGCCGTATTACCCTCCAGCTCTATTTCGGCCCCCATGCGCGTCAATTCAGGCACATGCATAAAACGATTTTCAAAAATCGTCTCGGTGACATGACCAGTTCCCTGAGCGAGAATATTCAATACTGTAAACTGGGCTTGCATATCAGTAGGGAAGGCCGGGTGAGGTGCTGTTTTCACATTCACAGCTTTAAGCTCGCAGCCTTGCATATCCACTTCAATCCAGTCCGAACCACTGCTAAGCTTAGCGCCAGCTTCCGCTAACTTCGCCAATACCGCATCCATTAATGCGGGATCGGTATTGGTACAACGGACTTTTCCACCCGTCACTGCAGCGGCCACCAAGTAGGTCCCCGTTTCAATCCGATCGGGGAGTACACTGTACTCACCGCCATGCAACTGCTCCACACCTTGAATCACAATGGTATCACTTCCGGCACCTTGAATATCCGCCCCAAGAGTGTTTAAGAAGTTAGCCAAATCAACCACTTCAGGTTCGCGGGCTGCATTCTCAATAATCGTTTGACCCTCAGCGAGAGCCGCCGCCATCATCAAGTTCTCGGTGCCTGTAACACTCACCATATCCATAAAGATCCGCGCGCCTTGTAATCGGCCAGAAACTCGCGCTTTTACATAACCATCTTCCACATTCATATCGGCTTGCATCAACTCTAAGCCATGAATATGCAGATTTACCGGACGAGCTCCAATTGCACAACCACCAGGCAAGGATACATCGGCCTCACCATAGCGAGCGACTAAAGGGCCAAGCGCCATGATTGAAGCACGCATAGTTTTGACCAACTCATAAGGCGCAACAAAGTCGTTGGCTTTACCCGCCTTCACTGTGACAGTTTCACCATCGACCAGCACTTCACGGCCCAAATGCTGTAACATCTTACAGGTGGTGCCAATATCTCTTAACTGAGGCACATTGTGTAACACCACTTGCTCTTCACATAACAAGGTAGCAAACAAGATCGGTAGCGCGGCATTTTTTGCCCCAGAAATAACAACTTCGCCTTGTAAACGACAGCCGCCTTGTATTCTAAATTTATCCACTTCAACTCCTACTACAGTTGGCCAAATTTTTGTTGTTTTTGCCATTCATCAGGAGTGAAAGCCTTAATCCCCAAAGCGTGAATTTCGTTACTCGCAATGTAGTCTTTCAATGGTGCATATATCGCTTGTTGCTTTTTAACCCGCGATAATTCCTGAAACATGTTACCCACGGCAATCACCTGAAAGTGATTGCCTTCTCCAGTTACCTGCACATGTTCCAGTTCAAGCGTTTGCATTAATATCTGTTCAATTTGTTCGGCTTGCATAATGACGCTCCGCAAAAGTGCTTTATTTTTCAAACTGCAGCAAAGGATTAAGTTCATAGAGCTCAAAAAGTTGCTTCGCCTGCTCTGGGCAGTGTTCGATTTTTAAAGGATGACTAGGTTCTGGTTTTAAGGCGGTGATAATAGCGGCTATTCCAGCAGAGTCAATCCGCTTTAACTTGGACAAGTCGAGCGTAGCGGCCTGACACTCGGCCAGTAGCGGCCACTGACTAACAACCTGAGAAACCGTCCAGTCACCACGGATCGTTAAGCGTTGCGGGTCAATTTGTAAAATTGCACTCATTTTGACGGCCCAACAGATTCAAAATTCTTTTTCTCTAAGAGTTCAATCACTTCATCCACACTGCTAGAGCGGATCAAACTGTCTATTTCTGATTGTTTGGTCGCCAGCAAACTAACGCCTTCCGCAACCAGATCATAAGCTAACCATTGATCTTTATTTCTCAGCTTTCTAAATTTAAAAGACAAGTTGATCGGAGGCCGCTCACCATCAATAAATTGAGCTTTTACGGTGACCTTAGTTTGCCCCTCGACCGATCGTTCCGGTTCAATGAGTACTTTCTGTTGTTTATACTGAGCTAATGCTTGGGTATAAGTTGCAACTAAATACTCCTGAAATGCCTTAATGAACCTAGCACGCTGTTGTTCATCAGTTTTTTTGAGGTGTTTACTCAATACCACCAACGCGGCGTAGCGATAATCAATATGAGGCATCAGCTGCTGACGCACAATATCTTCGACTTGCTGATCCACGGTAGAGCTATCTCGGTCAATTTTAGCCAAGCGACTAAAAGTTTGCTCAGCAACGTAGTTCATCAAACGGTAAGGGTTTTGATCCACATTTTCCGCTTGGCTTGTGGCACTAAACAAACTCGTCAGCAACAGCAAAAATACTACTCTAATGGTCATCATTACTTCTCCTTGGCTGAATATAAAAATTGGCCAATCAAATCTTCCAACACCAACGCTGATTTAGTATCTTCAATCAACGCACCATCATTGAGGTGCTCAATACCTTCAACGACAAAGCCAGGGGTGAGACCAATGTATTGCTCTCCTAACAAGCCCGCGGTAAGGATCGAAAGAGAACTTGTCTCTGGGTAAAAACCGTATTGGCGATACATATTTAAAGTCACCTTTGGCATATAATCATCAACATCAAGTTCAATCGCTTCAACTCGACCAACCACGACCCCTCCCACTTTTACTGGCGCGCGTACTTTAAGCCCTCCAATATTGTCAAACTTAGCATACAGCGTATACAGATCATTACTGCTACTAAACTGACTATTCGCAATTTTCAACGACAAGATTAATAGCGCAGCGAAACCCAGTAATACAAACAATCCAACCGACAACTCAACTTTATTTACTTTCATGTTATTCCCTAAACCTAGCTGCCAAACATTAGTGCAGTTAATACAAAATCTAAAGCCAAAACCAGCAACGAAGCATGCACCACACTTCGCGTCGTCGCCTGACTAATCCCCTGAGCACTAGGGGTTGAGTCGTAACCATTGAATAATGCTACCCAAACCACCGTAATCGCAAACACCGCACTCTTGATAATCCCATTACCAATATCTTGACCAAACTCTATGGATGCTGCGGTAATCGACCAAAAGCTGCCGTTATCGACCCCCAACCATTCCACGCCAACTAAGAACCCGCCCCAAATACCGACCAAATTAAACATCAGCGTTAATAAGGGCATGGCAATAAACCCAGCCCATAAACGCGGCGCTATCACCCGCTTAAGTGGGTCAACGGCCATCATCTCCATGCTGGATAATTGTTCAGTAGTTTTCATCAAGCCAATTTCTGCGGTGAGCGCAGAGCCAGCCCGCCCAGCAAACAACAAAGCGGTCACCACCGGACCAAGCTCCCGAAGTAGCGATAACGCAACCATAGGACCAAGACTGGTTTCGGCACCAAAATCGACCAAAATATGATAGCCCTGCAGAGCCAGAACCATCCCAATAAATAAACCTGAAACCAAGATAATGGGCAGTGACTGCACCCCCACCACATAGATTTGATAGATCGTATCTTTCAGCAATTGCCGACTTGGCCAGCTCGATAAGGCATGCCATAACATTAAGCTCGCTCGGCCGAGCGAGGCGAAGCGTAATAGGGTCTTACGACCTAATAGCGCAATAACGTCAATCATAAGGCCGCCTTAAGTGCTTGTGCATAATCGTCTGCTGGATAATGAAAAGCCACCGGGCCATCGGCTTGACCATTGAGAAATTGCGCCAAACGCGGATTCGGATTTGACGCAATTGCTTCGACGCTACCTTGGGCTAATACGCTATGGCCATCAATTACAAACACGTAATCAGCGATACTAAGAACTTCACTAACATCATGAGAAACTATCACCGAGGTCAATTGTAAACTTTGGTTCAAGCCTTGGATCAATTTAATCAATACCCCCATTGAGATGGGGTCCTGACCAACAAAGGGCTCATCGTAAAGAATTAGCTCGGGCTCCAAGGCAATCGCTCTTGCTAGCGCCACTCGACGCGCCATTCCGCCCGACAAATCACTCGGCATCAGCTGCGCGGTGCCACGTAGACCCACGGTTTGTAACTTCATCAACACCAAGTTTCGCAATACCACTTCCGGTAACTGAGTATGTTCTCGTAAAGGAAACGCGACATTCTCAAAAACATTAAGATCACTAAACAAAGCACCACTTTGAAATAACATGCCGATCCGTTTACGTAACTTGAATAATTCGCGACGTTTCAGCTGATGCACATTTTGCTGGTCGATCAGCACTTCACCCGACTGCGGCTTTAGCTGCCCAGCAATCAGTTTAAGTAAGGTCGTTTTACCGATCCCGCTAGGCCCCATAATTGCGGTAATTTTACCGCGCTGAATACGCAAATCGAGGCCTTCAAAGATAACTTTGTCACCGCGCTGAAATGCTAATTGTTTTACTTCAATCAAATTTTTAGCCACTCCATCAGCAATCTTGACTGTTCAAGGCTGCCATATTATTGAGATAATTGATGACACTCAAGGTTAAACTCTTCCCTTTTGTCAGGAAAATGTTGACAATGCTTGCTATTTTGTCCGCATCACTGATATTTGTTGATCCAAGGAAACCCATGTTCGTTGAATGTTTATTATTAGTTGTTGGTTTAGCGCTCTTAGTTTGGAGTGCTGATCGTTTTGTTTTTGGCGCTGCCGCTATTGCTAACAATTTTGGTTTACCGCCGATGATTATTGGCCTAACCATCGTCGCGTTGGGCTCCTCCGCCCCAGAAGTTATGGTTTCAGCAACCGCCGCCTTAGAAGGCAAAATGAATACCGCAGTGGGAAATGTAATCGGCTCCAACATTACCAATATCACTTTAGTTCTCGGCGTGACCGCCTTATTCAAACCTTTATTCGTTTCATCATCAACGTTATTTAGAGAATTACCGATGGTGTTAGCCGCCACGGCATTTGCTGGTTGGATATTACATGACCAACATCTTGGATATATAGAAGGTACCTTATTATTGACGATATTTGTAACCATGATGGCCTTTCTCATCATCGGCTCGCTACGTCAACGTAACAACGCCAAACTAGATCCAATGATGGAAGAAGCCGCTTCGGAAGTCCCCAAAGATGTAGCAACCAGCAAAGCTTTGTTGTGGCTTGCGGTTGGTTTAGTATTATTGCCGATAAGTGCTGACATATTAGTCGGTTCAGCCTCAGAAATCGCGCGCTATTTTGGGATCAGTGATTTAGTGATCGGCTTGACCATCATCGCCATCGGCACCAGTCTGCCAGAACTAGCTGCTTGTATCGCAGGGGTCATCAAAAAAGAAGATGACCTGGTTCTGGGTAATATTATCGGCTCAAACCTATTCAATATTTTAGCCGTATTAGCGGTCCCCGCAATGCTCGCCCCCGGTCCAATTGACGCCCTTGCTGCCGAACGTGACTTCTATGTCATGATGGGGGTAACCTTATTACTGTTTGTGATGTCAATGAGCTTCTTTGGCAGAAGTCGCAAAATATCACGTTGGGAAGGCGCAATATTATGCTGCAGCTTTGTTGCCTATCAACTGTTATTATTCTCGGCTTAAGCGACTATTTTTATTCAGCATTATTTGAGGGAAATTGAGTGTCAATTGATTATATCGCCACCGCTAAACAGGTTTTAGAAATCGAAGCTTTGGGCATCGAAAATCTGCACCAATACTTAAACCAAGATTTTAGTGCAGCCTGTGAGTTAATCTTAGCGGGTAAAGGTAAGGTCATTCTTACCGGGATGGGGAAGTCGGGTCATATTGCCAATAAAATAGCCGCGACTTTAGCGTCGACCGGGACCCCAGCTTTTTTTGTGCACCCTGGCGAAGCCTGTCATGGTGATTTGGGCATGATATCCGCCGATGATATTGTTATTGCGCTCTCAAATTCTGGAGAGTCAGAAGAGATCCTCTCCTTATACCCGGTGTTCAACCGTATCGGTGTACGCTCAATTGCACTCACCAGTAACCCTCTCTCAAGTATGGCGAAATTGGCCGACTACCACCTGTGTGTTGCCGTTCCCCGTGAAGCGTGCCCTCTCGGCTTAGCGCCAACCGCGAGCTCTACCGCTACGCTCGTCATGGGAGATGCTTTAGCCGTGGCGCTACTCCAAGCTCGAGGCTTCACTGCCGATGATTTTGCACTATCTCATCCGGGTGGCAGTTTAGGCAAAAAACTGCTATTGAGTGTTCACGACATTATGCTCAGCGGGGAACAAATTCCTTTAGTTGTAGTCGAACAAACTATTCGAGAAGCACTATTTGAAATTACCGCCAAAGGTTTAGGTATGGTTGGCGTCGTCAATCAGCAGCAACATTTAGTCGGAATTTTTACCGATGGAGATTTACGCAGGATCCTAGATCAGCGTATCGATATTCATGAAACGCCTATTGGTCAAGTGATGACACACAACCCTAAAGTAATAGAAGATGATTGGTTAGCCTTTGATGCGCTTAAACTGATGAAGAAAGACTCAATTAACGGTTTATTTGTACTCCATCAACAAACCGTAATTGGCGCTTTTAATATGCACACCTTACTGCAAGCAGGAGTCTATTAGTGAGTGTTGAAACGCCCTACGGGGCGGTCACCCAGCAAAACTATAGTTTAGCCAGAAATATAAAATTGCTCATTTGTGATGTCGATGGCGTATTCTCCGATGGTCGGATCTACCTCGGTAATGATGGCGAAGAATTAAAGGCCTTTCACACCCATGATGGCTTTGGTATTAAAGCATTACTCAATGCAGGTATTGAGGTTGCGATTATTACCGGCCGCCAATCAAATTTAGTCAGCACCCGCATGCAAGCTTTAGGTGTGCAGCATATATTTCAGGGCCAGCAAGATAAAATGCAAGCCTATCGACAATTACAACAAAAGCTAAGCTTAAGCCCCGAATACTGTGCCTATATCGGCGATGACGTGGTCGATGTTCCAGTCATGAATGCCTGTGCCTTAGGGGTTGCTGTATATGACGCCCATCCATTATGTAAACAAGCTGCCAAATTAGTGACTAAAACCGCTGGGGGTTATGGTGCAGTGCGGGAATTATGCGATTTAATTCTTCAGGCACAAGGACAGCTACAAAATGCTCAGGGCATGAGTATATGAATAAACCCACTTGGTTTTTTGCGGTTTTATTTATGGTGGCTTTGGTGCTTTGGCAGCTCAGCCCGTCAGATACCCAACAACTGACCGAAACTCGCGAAATCAATAAACCCAATTTTATTGCCGAACAGCTATACAGTGTTAGTTTTGGCGAACAGGGAAGGCCCCGCTATCGTATTTATGCCGAACAGATGGCGTATTTTGAGCAACTCAAGCACACCACTTTCAGCCAACCAAAAATCTTGGTATATCCCGATCCCAAACAACCTGTATGGCAAATCGTGGCCGATCAAGCTACAGTACAGCAGCAACACACGGTCATGTTAAATGACAATGTAGTAATTAAAAACTTAAGTCGCAGCAAATACGTTCGTGACTTAATTACAGACAGCTTGGAAATCGACCTGCAAAACGAAACCATGCATAGTGATAAACTCGTTACCGTTTATGGCCCATCCTACGAATTATATGGACGCGGAATGAACGGTGATTTAGCCAATGAAATAGTGACTTTATTAAATGATATCGAAGCGGTTTACCACAATCCACAAGAATAAATTAGCCTTTTTAGCAAGCCTGTTACTCATCAGTTGGGGGGCTCAAGCGCTTGAAGACGACTTCAATAAACAAATTGTCGTCGATGCCGACCGTCAACAGGTTAATATCAAAGAAAATCGCGTCACTTTTTATAATAATGTCGTCGTGACTCAAGGCTCGATAAAAATGCGCGCCGAAGAACTGAGCGTTATCGGAAGTGAGCAAAAAGGCAGCGAAGTGATGATAGCAAAAGGCAAACCAGCCACCTTCTATCAGCTCTTAGATAATGGTAAGCCCATTGAAGCAGAGGCGAACGAAGTGCGTTACGATTTGAAGACTCAAACGCTTACGCTTACTAACAATGCACTGCTGAAGCAAGAAGAAAGCTTAGTCAAAGGTCAAATGATTAAATACAGCATTAACAAACAAGAAATGGTTGCTCAGGGCGACCAAAACAATCGGGTGACCACCATTTTCTTACCCCAACAACTCAACAAAGTTGCCCCCAAGGCCACGCCTCAACCATGAGTACCTTAATTGCAGAAAACCTTGCCAAAAGTTACAAAGGGCGCAAGGTCGTTAAAAACGTGAGTCTCAATGTTGAAACTGGAAAAATTGTCGGTTTATTAGGGCCCAATGGCGCTGGAAAAACCACCACTTTTTATATGGTGGTTGGTTTAGTCCCAAGGGACCAAGGGCGGATCCTAATTGACAACGAAGATCTGTCAAGTACCGCCATGCATACCCGGGCTCGCAAAGGCATAGGTTACCTACCGCAAGAAGCATCTATCTTTCGTCGCCTCTCGGTAGAAAAGAATATTTTAGCGGTCTTAGAAACACGTAAAGACCTCGATAAACAACAACAAATGGGCGCGCTCGATGACTTACTTGAAGAGTTTCATATTGGTCATATTCGCAAGAATTTAGGCATGAGTCTGTCGGGCGGTGAACGTCGCCGAGTAGAAATTGCCCGCGCTCTAGCTGCCGCACCTAAGTTTATTTTGCTTGACGAACCCTTCGCAGGCGTGGATCCTATTTCTGTTATCGATATAAAAAAAATCATTGAACATCTTCGTGATCGCGGTCTGGGTGTATTGATCACCGACCACAATGTAAGAGAAACACTAGATGTTTGTGAGCACGCCTATATCGTTAGCCAAGGCGAACTGATAGCCTCAGGAAAACCTGAGGAGATACTTAAAAATGAGCATGTGAAACGAGTTTATCTCGGTGAACAATTCAAGCTATAGTTAAAGTATGTCCTCAAACGCGATAATAAAAAGAAGGAACAGCGGTAATTAATGAAAGCATCTTTGCAGTTGCGTCTTGGTCAGCAATTAACCATGACCCCCCAGTTACAACAGGCCATACGCTTACTCCAGCTTTCGACGCTGGATCTGCAGCAGGAAATCCAAGAAGCTTTGGAGAGTAATCCTCTGCTAGAAGCAGATGAAGCGCAAGCAAATGACGCAGACTCGGCTGAATTTAAATCAGCCAGCGAGCAAAATAGTGATGCAAACAATAGCCAAACGGAGATCGATAGCAGCCAGATGGAAACTGGCGATGCGATTAGTCAAGATACCGTCGCAGACGATCTTCCGGTTGACTCAACTTGGGATGACATTTACAGCGCGAGTTCGGCTCCTGCCAGCTCTTCATCCGGTAGCAGCAGTGATGACAACGACATGTTGTTTCAAGGTGAAACCGTTGACTCCTTACAAGATCACTTGCTCTGGCAAATGCGCCTCACGCCTTTTAGTGAAATAGACCAAGCGATCGCCCTCGCCATCATCGACGCAGTCGACCAATCAGGTTACCTGACCCAAGATTGTGAGCAATTACTTGAGGGACTACGTTCGATTGAAAATAATGATTTAGATGTCGAGTTAGATGAAATTGAAGCAGTACTTAAACGTATTCAGCACTTCGATCCAGTTGGTATTGCTGCCCGCTCTCTACAGGAATGCTTACTCATCCAATTAAGTCGTTTCAGCGAACAAACACCTTGGCTGAATGAAGCGAAAGACATCGTATCGAATCATATTGATGTATTAGCAAATCGAGATTTTCGTTTATTGGCCCGTAAAACCAAGTTAAAAGAGGAGCAGCTACGCGAAGTGATGCGGCTGATTCACACCTTAGAGCCAAGACCTGGTAATGCCGTCGAACCAAATCAAGCCCAATACGTAATTCCCGATGTCTCGGTGATTAAACGTCAAGGTCGCTGGGTGGTTGAACTCAATCCTGACGCGATGCCAAAACTACGCATCAATTCACATTATGCATCGATGACTAAAACCTCGACCAACGCCAACGATACCCAGTTTATTCGCAGCCATCTGCAAGAAGCAAAATGGTTCATCAAGAGTATTGAAAGCCGTAACGAAACCCTACTGAAAGTCTCTAATTGCATCGTGCATCACCAACAAGCTTTCTTTGAATATGGTGAAGAAGCCATGAAACCGATGGTATTGAATGATGTTGCCGAAGCGGTTGAAATGCATGAATCCACGATCTCTAGGGTCACGACTCAAAAATTCATGCATACCCCTCGCGGGATCTTCGAACTCAAATACTTTTTCTCTAGCCATGTGGCTACCGATGGTGGAGGAGAATGCTCCTCAACAGCCATTCGTGCATTAATTAAGAAACTGGTTGCTGCCGAGAATACCAGTAAACCACTCAGCGATAGTAAAATCGCTGATATTTTGGCAGATCAAGGCATCAAGGTGGCTAGGCGTACGATAGCTAAATATCGTGAGTCATTGGCTATTCCACCTTCTAACCAACGTAAGAGCCTTATTTAAAGGCCACTATAAAGGGGACGACATCTATGCAAATTAACCTTACTGGACACCACGTAGAAATCACTGAGTCTTTGAGAGAATATGTCCACACTAAGTTTACTAAGCTACAACGACGATTCGACCAAATTAATAATGTCCATGTTATTCTCAATGTCGAAAAACTGAATCAGATTGCCGAAGCCACTATACACCTAAATGGTGGTGAATTATTCGCCACTTCAGAACACGCTGATATGTACGCGGCCATCGATAGCCTCATCGATAAGCTCGATCGCCAAGTCATTAAGCATAAAGAAAAACTCACCAAACATTAGTCATAGTAATGCAAATAGATAAAGTACTAAGCTTGGACTGCACCCAAAGTGCAGTCCAATGTTCGTCAAAAAAACGAGCATTGGAATTGATCAGTGAACTGGTTGCGAAGCAACTCGACACCACATCTAAAAGTATATTTGAAAGTTTATTAAATCGTGAACGCATGGGCAGTACTGGCATTGGCCAAGGCATCGCGATCCCTCACGGTAGAATAGGCAATCAATACCATGCGACCGCAGTATTATTACGCTGTACTCCGGCGATTTCCTTTGACGCCATTGACAATCAAGCCGTTGATTTAATATTTGCCTTACTGGTTCCCGAAGACCAATGTCAACAACATCTAAATACTCTCGCTCAAGTTGCTGAAAAACTTAACGATAAGCAAATATGCAAACAACTTCGTACAGCACAAAGTGATGACGAATTATACACGATCATGATAGCCTAAGACTCTAATCGTTATTAGGGGTTATCATGGAACTGATTATCGTTAGCGGGCGCTCCGGTTCAGGTAAAACGGTCGCACTACGAGTATTAGAAGATTTAGGTTATTACTGTGTCGACAATTTACCAGTCGTATTATGGCGTCCTTTAATTGAACACCTAAAAAGACAGTACACCAAAGTCGCCATTAGCATCGATGTGCGAAATTTACCTGATGAACCCTCACCCATCGGTCAACTAATTCGCGATGAAGGCTCTGAGCTTAACCTATTAAGTATTTTTCTCGACGCGAAAGATGATGCGCTGATCCGCCGCTACAGTGAAACTCGGCGGGTTCATCCACTGAGTCAAAACGACATGTCTCTAGCCAAGGCCATAGAATCTGAAACCGCCCTGCTCGCCCCCATTTCTCGCAATGCTGACCTAAGAATAGATACCTCGCGTTTATCCGTACATGAATTGAGTCAGCTCATTCGATCGCGAGTGACCGGAGAACAACAACAGCAATTAATTATGGTGTTTGAGTCCTTTGGCTTTAAAAATGGCGTACCCAATGATGCCGATTACCTATTTGATGCTCGCTTTTTACCGAACCCGCACTGGCAAGAAGAACTACGACCTTTATGCGGTCTCGATCAAGCGGTTAAAGATTATTTAGCCAAGCAGCCTCTTGTAGAGCAGTACATCCAGCAAATCGCTGATTTATTAGGATCTTGGCTGCCGCATTTAGAAGCCAATAATCGCGCCTATCTGACCATCGCAATTGGTTGTACTGGCGGACAACATCGTAGTGTTTATGTCGCCGAACAACTGGCTGAACACTTTAGTCAAAAACGTAAGGTGCAGCGGCGCCATCGAACTTTGGAACATAAACTTGAAACTCACTAGACAAGTCGTCGTAAAAAACAAACTGGGCTTACACGCTCGCCCAGCCACCAAACTGGTCGAATTGGTACAAGAATTTGAAGCTGAAGTAAGTATTATTGACGGGGAAAAAACCGCTTCGGCTGCCAGCGTGATGGGATTGCTGGTATTGGCAAGCGCTCAAGGCAATACCCTCACGATAATCTCTGAAGGTAACGATGCAGAGGCTGCTCTCGATGCCATACAACAACTCGTTGAAGCAAACTTCGACGAGGAATAACGCGAATTTATTGATGCAACTGCTACACTAAGTCCTGTTGCATTTTTAGTGAATATTTATATCGTAGCGGACAAGGCAGAGCCTATCGCGTAGAAACAGCACTGATGCAGGTACTCAAGCCGTAAACTGTGACACATGTTACCCAAAGGGTTCCGCTGAAAACCTTTGTACCATCCGCGACAGGTTCACCCGCTCTAAAAGCGTGGTTTAATCTTTACACGACTATAAGGACCGCTTATGCCTGAAGAGATGGAGTTAAATCCTAATCAACACAAACGCCTACAGGAGCTAAACCAAGCGCTCGATAGTGGTATGTTTGTGCATGTTAGGCGAATGCTTCATCAGATGCCGCCTTGTGATGTCGCTCTACTATTAGAATCTAGCCCTCCCGCAGGTCGAAAAGTATTATGGCAACTCACCGATCCGGAAAAGCACGGTGAGATCCTCGAAGAATTAAACGAAGATGTCATGGAAGGGGTACTCCAATTAATGGCCCCCGAAACCCTTGCTGCAGCGACCGAGGGAATGGACACCGATGATATCGCCTACGTGCTTCGCAGCCTACCCGATAGTGTCTATCAAGAGGTATTGTCGCAAATGGATGGCCAAGACCGCCATCGAGTCGAAGCTGCGCTCGCTTATCCAGAAGACACCGCTGGCAGTATCATGAATACCGACACCATCACCCTGCGGGCAGATGTCAGTATTGATGTTGTATTGCGCTATTTGCGGCTTAGGGGCGAACTTCCTGAAGCAACGGATGCACTTTATGTTGTCGATGAGAATGATTTACTACTCGGCGATATCCCACTATCAACCTTGCTCACCGTTAATCCAAGCGTCAACGTCAGAGAGGTAATGGATAGTAATGCTGAAACCATACCGGTCGCCATGGATGAAGATGACGTGGCTTCCCTGTTTGAACGCCACGACTGGATATCTGCCCCAGTAGTTGATGAACAAGGGCGCTTGTTAGGCCGAATTACCATCGATGATGTGGTGGATATTATTCGTGAGCATGCGGAACACTCGATGATGGGGATGGCGGGGATGGACGATGACGAGGATACCTTCGCCCCGGTCTTAAAAAGTACTCAACGGCGCACCGTCTGGCTAGCGGTGAATCTTTGTACGGCTTTAATTGCAGCGTCGATTAGCAATATGTTTGAATCAACGATTGAACAATTGGCAACGCTAGCGATCTTAATGACTATTGTTCCTAGTATGGGTGGCATCGCTGGTAATCAAACTTTAGCGCTCGTGATCCGGGGGCTTGCGGTGGGCCACATTGGCGAGGGCAACTCTCGCTGGTTGATCGGTAAGGAAGCCGCAATCGGTATGTTAAATGGCTTAATTTGGGCGAGTGTTATTTCGGTAGTGATCACCCTATGGAAAGGTGACTGGACTTTAGGCATTATCATCGCTGGGGCGATGTTCATTAATATGTCCTTAGCCGGATTAGCCGGGGTTAGTATTCCCTTATTAATGAAAAAATTTAATATCGACCCCGCTTTAGCGGGGGGAATGGCCTTAACCACCATCACCGATGTGATGGGCTTGTTCTCCTTTTTAGGTATGGCCACCTTAGTATTAGCTTAAGGCAGGAGTATCTAAATCGCAGCTCCTACTAAATATCAATCTGCCTAAGCGCTGACGAAAAATTTATCTTTGAAGCAAGCTTGAGCTGTATTTTCGGAGAAAACAAAGCGGCATACCACAGGCCGCTGTTAAAATGCTTATCTTAAACAGAAATAGACGCTGAAAGAGTAACAAGTACTAGCTACCCGCAATCTTCATCGAAGAAATCAATATTGAACCGGTTTGAATTGAGCTTTCTTTATCGAAGTCATCCGCAATGGCAACTATATTGGCAAACATCTCTGGCAAGGTACTGGCTACCGTAATCTCATGTACCGGAAAAGCAATTTCACCATTTTCAACCCAATAACCAGCCGCGCCTCGAGAATAATCACCGGTGACCAAATTAACGCCTTGGCCCATCAGCTCTGTCACCAATAAACCGGTTCCCATTTGCTTCAGCAAATCAGCCCGATTGATCCCACTGTGCTGCACTAACCAATTATGGATCCCACCAGCATGACCGGTACTTTGCATGCCCAGTTTACGTGCCGAGTAGCTGGTTAACAAATAGCTCTCTAAACGCCCATCAGCAATAATATGGGTCGCTTTCGGGGCCACGCCTTCGCTATCAAAAGGAGTACTTGATAAGCCTTTTTTAATAAAAGGGTCCTCGTAGATCGACAACCAACTAGGGAACAGCTGACTGCCCAAACTATCGAGTAAAAAAGACGAACGGCGATACAAATTACCACCACTAATCGCCCCCACGAGGTGGCCAAATAAGCCACTCGCGACCTCTTGGTCAAACACCACCGGCACCTCACAAGTCGCTATTTTACGACTACCGAGGCGACCTAAGGTTTTACTAATCGCCTTGTCGGCCAGTTGTTGAATACTGTCTAAATCGGCAAAATCACGCGCCACGCTATAGGCGTAATCACGCTGCATCTCTTTATCACCGGCGATCAACATGCAACTAATGCTATGGCGGCTGGTTGGATAGCCTTCAACAAAACCATGGCTGTTTCCATAAACCTTCACCCCGTAGTGACTATTCACATTCGCCCCGTCACTGGCCTTAATCTGCGAATTGCTCAAAGCTAAGCCTTCACATTGCTTGGCTAATTCAATAAATTTTTCAGGCTCCAATGGGTGAGGATGAAATAATTCTAGATCCGCAATATCTGTTGCTAGTAATGCTTTATCTGCAATCCCTGCCGCTTTATCCGCCGATGTATATTGAGAGATATCATAAGCCGCTTTCACCGCATTGGTGATAGCTTCTGGACTCAGATCTGAGGTTGAGGCACTGCCCTTACAATTCGCCGAATACACCGCAATCCCCAGCGCACCGTCATGATTAAACTCAAGGGTTTCCACTTGTTGATCACGAGTCGCAACACAAATTCCCGTTTGTTTCGAAATCGACACTTCGGCTTCATCCGCGCCAAGTTGTTTTGCTTGCTTAATCGCAAACTCAACAGCTTGTTTTAATTGACTGAGTTCTTGGCTCGATTGTTTTTCAGGGCTCATTTTGATTTTTTAATTTCCATGTATGGCCCTCGGGCCTGTTGAACTATAGCGGTCAATTTTCGTTCGAGATCTTAGGATGTTATCCCAGCTCAAGTGATGCAGCTTAGCATTCTAAGCAAACACCTCGCAACAATAAGTAAACGCCTTACAACAAAGAGTCAAAGGTTTTAGCCAAAGCCATGATCCAGCGTTTATAAGCGCTTACTGCTTGGCACAGAGAGACAAGCTAACAACAGCCAAAGCACCGTTCAAAAATCCACCAGCCAAGTCCCAAATGTAAGCATTAAAGATAAACCCTCTTCACCACAAAACTCATCGAGCGGCCATAGCCAAGAACTGGTAAGATATGCGAAAAGTGCTATGAGTAACAGAAAATGAGTAATGACCCGTCCTTTACAGACGAAGATGAGTGGATTAGTAAATCAGAAATCAAGCGTGAAGCCGATAAACTGAAAAAATTGGGCGTCGAATTAGTGGGTTTAACCAACCCACAAATAGAGTCCATCAGCATGAGCGCAACCTTAAGAGAAGCAATTGCCCTTGCCAAACGCTTGAAAGATAAACGAGAAGCGGCACGCCGCCATATGAATTACATCGGTAAAGTACTAAGAACCGAAGACATTGAAAGCATCAATGCTGGCTTAGATAAGATCCGCAACAAACACATTTATCAAGCACAGGCCCAGTTAGCTCTAGAGAAACGGCGAGAGCAGCTAATAGAAGAAGGGGATCCTGCGATTAATGCCTTAGTCGAAAAAAATCCAGCGTTAGAGCGTCAAAAATTGCGCCAGTTGGTCCGCCAAGCCAAAAAAGAATTAGAGCAGCAAAAACCAGCTAAGGCTCACCAGGACTTGCTTAAATATCTCAAATTACACTCTTAAAAAAAGGGCCAAGGCCCTTTTCATTTATGCAGTGCCACCAACGGTAAGCTGATCAAGTTTCAAACTCGGCTGGCCAACCCCCACAGGAATGCTTTGTCCTTCCTTACCACAGACTCCAACCCCTTGATCCAAACACAGGTCATTCGCCACCATCGACACTTGTTGCATCGCTTCAGGGCCACTACCAATTAAGGTTGCCCCTTTTATTGGCGTAGTAATCTTACCATCTTCAATGAGGTACGCTTCCGAAGCCGAAAAGACAAACTTACCCGAGGTTATATCCACCTGACCTCCGCCAAAATTAGGCGCGTAAATGCCTTTTTTCACCGAAGCGATGAGTTCTTCAGGCTCACTTTCACCACCTAACATATAAGTATTGGTCATGCGAGGAAGCGGCAGATGTGCATAAGACTCTCGGCGTCCATTTCCAGTCGACTGAGTATCCATCAGTTGAGCATTATGCTTATCTTGCATATACCCTTTCAGAACACCGTTTTCAATTAATACATTATATTGCCCAGGCGTACCTTCATCATCAATACTCACCGATCCCCGACGGTTGGCAAGCGTACCATCATCAACAATAGTACATAATGGCGAAGCTACCTGTTGTCCGATACAACCAGAAAATGCCGAAGACCCTTTACGATTAAAGTCACCTTCCAGACCATGTCCCACCGCTTCGTGCAGTAACACACCTGGCCAGCCAGCACCGAGTACTACTGGCATCAGTCCGGCTGGGGCATCCACCGCTTCTAAATTCACTAAAGCTTGGCGTACCGCTTCTTTCACATAAACCATCGCCCGTTCACAGCCATCAACTTCTTCAAGGAAATAACTATAATTCTGACGTCCACCACCGCCCGCAGATCCGCGTTCACGGCGCTGTTTACGTTCGACTAAGACACTACAATTGAAACGAATTAATGGCCGAATATCCGCAGCTAAGGTACCGTCACTAGCTGCGATTAATACTTCTTCGTAGACCCCACTCAAGCTCACGATCACTTGGTTAACCGCAGGATCTAAGCTACGAGCATACTTGTCGGCGCGTTCTAATAAGGCAATCTTCTGTTGATTAGATAAACTAACCAAGGGGTTATTGGCCTGATAATACTGTTCCGCTGCGACCCGTTTAAAAGGCTTTAAATTGCCCCTTGAGGCTGGCGAGCTGATCCCTCTGGCCGCCTGACAAGTCTGCATTAAAGCATTGGGATTAATCACATCCGAGTAGGCGAAACCGGTCTGCTCTCCACTGATCGCACGAACCCCAACCCCTTGTTCAATGTTATAGCTGCCTTCTTTCACGATGCCATCTTCTAAAACCCAAGATTCATGTCGACTATGTTGAAAGTACAAATCGGCATAATCTATTTGGTTCTTCGCCACTTCAGCCAGCGCTAAGCTCAACTCTTGTTCGCCAATGCCACTTGGCAAGAGTAAGGATTGACTGACTTTTTCAAACGACATAGTGATTATTTTCTCCACCCTAAATGTAATTGCCCGTGCAACGACACTGGCATACTGCTTCTCACTTGTTGAATTAACTGCGGATTAAATTCGGCTCGCGCCATAGACTCTCCGCTCGCTTGTATATCTAAACAACGTCCCCAAGGGTCAACTACCATCGAATGGCCCCACGTTTGGCGCTGGTTATGGTGGGTGCCAGCTTGATTAGCCGCCACCAAATAAAATTGATTTTCGATCGCTCGGGCCTGTAATAAAGGTCCCCAATGCGCCTCTCCCGTCACTGCGGTGAATGCAGCTGGTAGTAATACAATATCACAGCCCTGTTCGCGCAACAGCTGAAATAAATAAGGGAAACGCAAATCAAAACAAATCGCCATCCCAACTCGATATTCACCAATATCAAACCACGCCAAATTCTGACCCGCGATAAAATAATCTGACTCTCGATAAGCCCCCACATTGTCGGCGACATCAACATCAAATAAATGCAACTTGTGGTAATGCTGAAGTAATTTGCCGTGAGGGGAAAAAGCCAAAGATGAGGTATAGCAACGGGTGTCATCTTCGGCCAGCGTTGGCATACTGCCTGCCACCAAATATATTCCATAGCGCTTAGCTTGCTCGGCGAGCCATTGTTGGATCGGTCCATCGCCTAAAGCTTCCGCCAGCTGCATATATCCCTGCTCCCCTGCCCCATAAGCCGCAAAATTTTCCGGCAAAAGCACTAAATCTCCGCTTTGTGGTTTAGCCTGAGCGAGCAAGCGCTCTGCCTGTTGTAGGTTGTCAGCTAAGTTGGCACTCGAATTCATTTGTAAGGCAAGTAAATTCATTAACGTGCGTTCTCCTTTCTAAACTCATCGGGGACTTCAATTTTTTGTTTCACGCGTTCTAATTCAATTAATTCAGGCTGGCGAATATTACCTTTAAGAGCAAAATCAATTTGAGTCACCACTTCCACCACCGGCTCAAGTAACTTCGATAGCGCAAGTACTGCAACCCCCGTCACAGGGGTAACCAAAAAAGCGGCTAAAACGGGTAAGCTAGAAGTCACTTTAGGTGAATAACTTACTAAATAATCAACTTTACCATCCCCAAAATCAACTTTTCCTTTACCACGCATGGTACCGGCGACCCCATCTAAATAAAAATCTTGGTTATCAGCTACCCCATGTTTTAAATTGATCGAGCCACTCATTGAATCAAAGTGCAGGCCCTTCTCAAACACGTCACTAAAATCAAGTTTCAAACGTCGTCGAATCGTATCGAGACTAGCTAAAGTCAATAAGCGAGTACCTTTATCGCTCATTTCGGTGAGGGCACCACTACCTGTTTTCATCGATAGTTTGCCATCTAGAGACCCTTTTTGAGGCCGATAAAGTGCATCTTGCCAGCTAAGGTCAAAGCTAAAGTTTGCCGGCGTTCTTTTGAGAGGGCTGGTTATGCCCATCGTTTCAATCATCTGCTCCATGCTGTCACTATTCAAAGTTCCAGCCACTCCCGCTTGTTCTCCGTGTTCGCTTTCGGTCCAAAACAACGCAGAAGTGAGCTGACTATGTCCCCAATCAATCCATAAGCGACCATTTTCCAGACGATGATCCACTATTGGCATATCCAGCTTAAGCTTACCCAGACGATAATCTGCAAATTGGCAAGCATCACATTCAAGCACAAAAGGCGGTAATCGTTGCAATAACGAAACTGGCTCAGGGGCGAACAATGATTCCGAATCCGCCGACTCAGAGGCGCGGTTGTCAGGCTCAAGACTAAACTTCAAATTCGGTAATATGGCTTTTTCAATCTTGACCTGTACTGGCATTTCGAGACTGGGCTGAGAGGGCGCAGCAATACTTGCCAACAATTGATCCGAACTAATTTGCAACTGAGTTTTACTCAAAGGAAGATAGGCAAAATCAAAATTATCGAGATCTTGTTCCAATAAATGAGCTTGCTGAACCTTGCCGCGAATAAACATGAGGGGCGGGCGCTCAAAACTCACGTTGCGAAAGTCACTCAGTTTTTCTTGCGGAACAAAATTAGCTTGTTGTTTCATCCACTTCAACCAAGGTTGCAGTTCAAGTTCAGCAAAATCAAAAGACATCGCTAAACCATTGCCCTGCCAAAGCAGATCATTATTGGCGCCCAGATTCAGTAGACCATGAGTGATTTTTTTCTGCTCATTTTGATAACTTAATGTCAGCTCTGCGGAGACCAACTGATTGCTTTCCAAACGAATATCACTGGCTTGATTATTACCACTCACACTTAAGGCTGTCGGCCAGAGCTGCGTTTTAGTTTTCCCCAAGGGCGCGGGAAGCCGTGATGCTAAACCCAGTAATTCAGAGCGAAAATCACCACGATAGTCAAATAAGCCTTGCGGCTTCAACTGAATATTTAGATCACCCTGCCAGGCTAAGTCACCTGTCGCATACTCGCTTAAAGGTAAACCAAAAGCGCGCTCTGCTGCGTTGATTTTCCAACGCCCAGCGAGATCGAAATCAAGCTGATAATGAGCCGCTTGTGCCTCAGTCTTTAATTTTACATCCAGCGGCATGCCACGCCAAATCGCACTGAGTTTATTACTATGCAACTTCTCATTTTGAAAAGACAGCCGTCCTTTGAGTTGGTTAAGCTTCATCCCAGTAGGAATAATGGCCAAATTATTCCCCAAAAAGTCAACATGACCATTCACTTCTACTTCGCCGCCAGATAAGGGGATATGAAGATACACCTGCCCCGCAACATCACCATTGCTTAACGGCAGTTGCTGCAAGCTACTACTTAAGGCTGTGACCGGAGATTGCATCAAATAGTCAGCCACGGCCTTTGCGGGCGCCTTGATATCACCAGTGATAAATAACTCTGAATCATGGTGAAATTCAGGAATACTCGCAGTAATCCGTTGTGCTGGTACCGCTCCCAAGAGCGCTTGGTTGCTTTCCATAAACAAGCCATCATTTTGAAACAGTAGATCAAGCTGCAGCTTCTCTAGGTTTGGCCAATGAGGGTCAAATTTAAAACGGGCATCTTTCAGTGGAACAAAAGCTTGAAAGATACCATCGTGTTGCTGATAGGGGTAATGATTGAGTTGTCCGTACCACAACACCTGACTATGCTTGGCTTGGCCCGCTAATAAGGCTGGTTTAAGGTAATCGAACACCTTACCCGGCATAATTTTGGGGTAATAACGATAGGCTTTTGCCGCATCTTTAACTTCTGCGTTGGCGATTAGGCTGAGTAATGGCCATTGACCCTGCTTTGGCCATTGCAAAGACCACTGGGCGAGCAGATCTAATTCAGGGGTTCGTAACTGAGTATAGGCACTACTTAAGCGAAGCGCTGAATCAGCAAAATCGATATTTACCACTGAATCAAAAGCCTCGATTTCAAAGGTTTCAGAAAATTGAACCGCCAGGCCAAACTTCCCCTGTTGTTTAAAATGCACTTGAGCCCTTTGTTCATCACCCGCTAAGTGAACATTTAACTGCTCAAAACTTGGAATAAAAGACTGCCCTTGAGCGCTTAAATCCGATAGTTGCGCCTGATATTGCCACCGCTTGCTAAGCGGTAAGTATTCAAGCTTCAATTGCTCCAGAGTACCCGCCTGTAGCAATTTCGACCATGCAATATCTTGCTTATCGGCAGCCAACCAATCTATCGCGCCAGACCAGGCTGCAAGATCCAAATGTTGGATCTGCCAAAGTTGCCGCTGTTGACTCACCACAGCCTGTAAGTCAAAGTCACTGTTGGGCTGACCATTCATGTTCAGTACCCACGGCAGTTTATCCACCCGCCATTGTTGACCCACTTGCAGCGCCTGTAACAAACCACCATTAATGTGCAGCTGCTGTAATTCTTCTGCTCCCCAGAATACACTACTCGGCTGCCATTGCATGACCCAACGTTGCTGCTGTTTCGCACCAAAATCGCCCCATAACGAAAGATTTAAGTCACTGCTCAATTGGCTGGAAACTTTCCCAGAAAGTAGCGGGATGGTATTTACATTAAGATGTTCCGCTTCCGCGAAAAAATGCCCGCTCAACTGCTTTATTTGACTGGCATCACCGCTTAAGTCCACTCGAAATTTAACCCGTCCACTCTCCAAACCTTGACCGATCCGCACTTCTCCATCGCCCTGATGGAGGCCATTACTATTCAGCCAATCCAAATTCGCAATATCGAGTTTAAGTTGATGCTCAGGGAAGTTCAGTAGGATGATACTATTGGTGAGGCTAAAACGAGTTAACTGCTCCAAAAAGGTATCAGCAATCGCTTGATAAGAATGTGAGTAATCGATCGTTTCTTCTGATTCAGAAGGTGCTACATCCAGCTGAAAACTCAAGCCATCTAGCACCAAATCTTTAAACACCACCTTTCTCTGTTCCAGTGTTTGCCAAAGATCTAGTTCTAGCATTAAGGCATCAACGTGAAACTGAGTATCACGATCTTTACCGATGGCAATTTGGCTATTTTCAAATACCAACATCGGACGGAAATTATGTAAACGAGCATTAAGCTGACCAATACTCAGGCTAGCGTCCTGCCCTTTAATCAACCAAGCGGCAATGTCATCTTTATAATGGCTGGCAAATGCTAAAATGCCGCGAGCTAAACTTAAGCACACGGCAACAATAACTAATAATAGCGCTAAACCATGCCAACATTGACGAGCACTTCGGGAGAAAGCCTTCAACATAGATCTACATTAAGACCACATCGAATTGTTCTTGGCTATACATCGGTTCAGTTTGGATCTTCACTTGCTTGCCAATAAACACCTCTAGCTCCGCCAAACTATGGGACTCTTCACCCACTAACATCTCCGCAACTTGAGTCGACGCATACACGATGAAATTATCAGCATCATAAGCTCTGTTCACCCGTATAACCTCCCGTAAAACCTCATAACAAACCGTTTCTACTGTTTTCACAGTTCCACGACCACGACAGGTTGGACACTCGCCGCAAAGAATATGTTCAATACTTTCTCGAGTACGCTTACGCGTCATCTCCACCAAACCAAGCTGTGAAAAACCACTGATATTGGTTTTCGCACGATCTTTTGCTAAGGCGAGCTCTAGACTATGCAACACTCGGCGCTGGTGTTCCGTCTCAGACATATCGATGAAGTCGATGATCACAATACCACCTAAATTACGTAAACGTAATTGACGAGCAATTGATTGTGTCGCTTCGATATTGGTATTAAAAATTGTTTCTTCAAGATTTCGGTGGCCGACAAAAGCGCCGGTATTAATATCAATGGTGGTCATCGCTTCAGTTTGATCGATGATCAAATACCCACCCGACTTTAAATCAACTCGGCGTTTTAAGGCACGTTGGATTTCGTTTTCAATATCAAACAAATCAAAAATAGGTTGCTCACCGGCATAGTACTCTAGGATCTCGGTAAACTCGGGCACAAATTCAGCACAAAAAGAAATCAACTGTTCATAGGTTTCCCGAGAATCTACTCGGATCCGATCCAAGTGAGTGCCGACAAAATCACGAATAATACGCAGAGCTAAATTTAGCTCTGCGTACAACTGGCTTTTGCAGGCGGAGCTTTCTTTTCGTTGTAAAACTTTACGCCATACCCGCTTTAAGAAAGCAGCATCTCGCTCTAGCTCTTCTGCGCCAACCCCTTCGGCTGCAGTACGAATGATAAAACCACCCAGTTCGTCCACAAAATCGGCACAAATATCTTTCAGCCGTTCCCGTTCTTCCTCGCTCTCAATACGTTGTGAGACACCAACATGGCTGCTGCCCGGCATAAAAACTAAATAGCGTGAAGGCAGCGTAATATCGGTGGTTAAACGAGCCCCTTTAGTGCCTAAGGGATCTTTCACCACCTGCACCATAATATCTTGACCTTGGCGAACCAATTCGGCGATATTACCCACTTGGAAGTGTTCTTGCTCGGTAACATCCACACATTCGGTATGGGGCACAATATCCGATGCATGCAAGAAAGCCGCTTTATCTAAACCGATATCAACAAATGCTGCTTGCATTCCAGGTAGCACTCGGCTCACTCGCCCTTTATACATGTTGCCAACAATTCCACGACGCGCATCACGCTCAACATGCGTTTCTTGCAAGATCCCGCTATCGACTAAAGCAACACGGGTTTCAGTTGGAGTGACGTTAATCAATAATTCTGCTGACATAGTAACCTAGCAAGTTAAATAACAATGAAGTAAACGATCGGTTTCAACTAAGGGAAGCCCGACCACCGAGCTATAGCTGCCCTCAATCGCTTCAACAAATTTACCACCGATCCCTTGGATCGCATAACTCCCTGCTTTATCGCAGGGTTCGCCGCTGGCCCAATAGTCGCTCATTTGCTGCATAGAAATAGCACAGCACTTCACCTGAGTGGTGACCAATTCGGTATGGGGCTGATCTTGATAATACAAACACACAGCAGTCATCACTCGATGCTGCTTGGCACTTAACAACTGAAGCATTCGTTGACTATCGGCCTGATCTTTTGGTTTCCCTAAAATCTGCCCCTGACAAACTACGATTGTATCCGACCCCAGCACTGCGCTGGTCGCATCCGTTTGCTGACGATATATAACCGCCGCCTTTTGCTCGGCTAAACGCCTCACTAATTGCTCTGGCGTTTCATTTGCTAACACCGCTTCATCAATATCGGCCGCTTGCACACTAAAGGCCCAGCCCAACTGAGTGAGTAACTCGATTCTTCGGGGGGAGGCCGAAGCCAAAATCAGCGGGTAAGCTTGCTTCACGTTATTTTCCATTGGCGACGCAATTTACGTAACAATAAGAATATCCATGGCCAAGCAACCGCAGAAGTAATCACAGGATAGAAATACCCCTCAGGCAGATGTATATCCAGCACTAAATATTCGGCCCAAAATACCACCAACTTCGCAAGGGCAACCATCACAGCTACAACCAAGGCTTGTTGCCACACCGAAAAATTGCGTAAACGGGTAAAATTGGTCGCCGCAAGATAGGCGACGATCGACATCGCAAGCGCCCTAACTCCCAAAGTTGAACCCAGCAGAATATCAAGGATAAATCCGACTAAAAACGCACTCCCCACATTACTGCGATGTGGTAAGGCAATGGTCCAATAAAACACCCCCAGCAATACCCAGTCGGGACGAAAAGCATCGGCGACCAAAGGCAAGGGAATAATCGCCAATATTAAGGCAATTAAATGACAACAGAGAATGGTCCCGCGACCATTAATTTTTTCTAACATGCAAAAGCCTTTGTTGCCGAACCCACTATCACGGCCAAATCAATAATAAATAACGTAAACGATCTAACTGAACCAAGGGCGTCGCAACCACATCAGCATAGGGCTTGCCCTCTTGATAAGCAAAACGACTAATCAGCGCAACCGGATATCCTTCAGGAAATACCCCTCCCAAACCAGATGTGACTAATACATCGCCTTCAACAATATCAGTACTACGCGGAATATGCGGTAACTGTAACCGACCCAGCTCTCCGGTGCCATTCGCCACCGCCCGGATGTCATTACGGGCAATCCGCACCGGAATGCCATGACTGGCATCGGTGATCAATAGTACTCGACTGGTGGTGGTGCCCACATGTAGTACCTGGCCAATCACTCCCACATCGTTAATCACCGGCTGACCTTCGAACACACCATCAAGTTGACCTTTGTCGATCACCACTTGATGAGAAAATGGATCCGAATCCACCGCCATAATTTCGGCCACCAGCTTGCGACTATCGTGACGCACAGGCGAGCCCAGCAAGGCGCGTAAACGAGCATTTTCCTTGGCTAAACTTTCCAACAATAACTGATCCGCCCGATTCAGCAACAGCTGTTCTTTTAAGATGTTATTCTGCTGTTTTAGCTGTTGACGAGTCTCCAACTGATCAGACATTGAATCCATCAACTGACCCGGCATATTGGCAATATATTGCAAAGGACTGACCAATGAATGCAAATAGATCCGCCAAGGCTGAAAGGCCAATAGTTTACTGTCGGCGAAGATAAGAAATAAAGACAAGGCAATCGCCAATAAAAGGCGAAGTTCTATAGATGGACCTGAGCCGAAGATGGGTTTCATCGGTCTTTACCTGAATAATTTTCTGAGTGATTTAGAAGAGAAATGGCGAGGCTAATCAAGCACTCGCCATTGCAGCGGATTTATTCGTAATGAAATAAATCGCCGCCATGCATATCGATCATTTCAATGGCCTTACCACCACCACGAGCAACACACGTGAGCGGATCATCAGCAACAACAACCGGAATACCGGTTTCTTCCATGAGTAAACGATCTAAATCACGCACCAAAGCACCGCCACCGGTCAATACCATGCCACGTTCAGAAATATCTGAAGCTAACTCCGGCGGGCTTTGCTCTAAGGCAACCATCACCGCACTCACAATGCCAGATAAAGGCTCTTGCAGGGCTTCTAAAATTTCATTGCTATTCAAGGTGAAACTTCTTGGCACACCTTCCGCTAAATTACGCCCGCGAACTTCTATTTCGCGCACCTCATCGCCAGGATAGGCAGAACCAATCACGTGTTTAATGCGTTCTGCAGTTGCTTCGCCAATCAAGCTGCCATAATTGCGGCGCACGTAATTAATAATCGCATCGTCGAACTTATCACCGCCGATCCGTACCGAAGATGAATAAACCACTCCATTCAATGAGATAATAGCCACTTCGGTGGTCCCGCCACCAATATCCACGACCATCGATCCGGTCGCTTCCGATACCGGTAAACCTGCACCAATCGCAGCGGCCATTGGCTCATCAATTAAATACACCTCTCGGGCACCTGCACCCATCGCCGATTCACGAATGGCGCGACGCTCAACCTGAGTAGAACCACAAGGCACACACACCAAGACCCGTGGGCTTGGGCGTAAAAAGTTATTATCGTGAACCTGTTTGATGAAATGCTGCAACATTTTTTCGGTCACATAGAAATCGGCAATCACACCGTCTTTCATAGGACGGATCGCTAAAATATTACCGGGAGTACGCCCCAACATTTGCTTGGCGGCATGTCCTACAGCCGCTACACTTTTAGGGCTACCACCACGTTCTTGACGAATCGCGACAACTGAAGGCTCGTTAAGCACGATCCCCTGATCTTTAACATAAATAAGTGTATTAGCTGTTCCTAAGTCAATAGACAAATCGTTAGAAAACAAGCCTCGAAGCTTTTTAAACATAGCTAGGCAAATCCTGAGAAGAAATAGTATCGATGATAAGCGATTAAAACTTGGCTCACTTTACCAATGCAGGCCAAGATGAGCAAGCATACTCTGGTTTCAAACAAAGTATAGTGAGGACTATCACCGAAGATCAGACTTCACCACAGCGGTGTTGCACATTTTATAAACAAAACAGCAGGATCGATAGACTTTCAAGCTGATGAGTAAGGCCGTATATCAATTGAGCCCCATAGCTGCGACTCATCTGGTGATACTGATCGCTCGTTTGGCGAAGCCAAGCCAGTAAAGTGCAACCGCGAATCTGAATTGGCTGATGCCGTATCAATCCACCGAAGCCTCAAGCTTGAGCTCCAATCGCTCTACTTTTGTTATAAAACATGGCTTAAGTCTCGCCTCTTAACAGCCCTTACAACAAGCGACCACTCACTTTGAAACAAAAAAAACCGCAAAAAAATTAAGCGAAGCCTAGCAAATAAAAATAATATAAATCATAAGCTTGCACTAAGAAAGTCCCAACAACTGCATCAAGCTGATTGACCAAAGCGAGACACAGACCTTAAGTTCTGATGCTCACTGAACACAAAACGCTTTATTTAATAGAGCATCCGTCGCTCAATCACGCGCTCACTCTGGCGGAAGATCCCAAAACTCACTTCGCCTGCGCCAGCTTGATCATCACTCACTTTGCCTGCACCAGCTTGATCATCATTGTCATCGTAACGGCCGTTACCATTCCAGTCATCGCGTAACCAAAGATTATCAGGATTGAAATCTAACCAATACTGCACGCTGCCGGTGTTATTTTGCCCCGGAGAAGCAAAGTCAAACCACAAAATGCCCTGATTTATCGCAGACGACCTGACCTTCACACGGCTGGTTCCTTCCCCCACAACAGCAATTGTTTCTAAATTCGGGGGCAGTACCGCCGCTTCGTCCACAACCTGTAGTATATTCTGACTCACATCGGTACAAGTATCCTCAGTATTGGCTTGATAACGGCCATTTAAGAAATATTGCACCTCACCAGTTGCCGCGATCGGCTGCAACTCAGAGCCATAAGCATTGTTCAAACGCAAACGCCCGTGGCGAAACTCCGGCGCTTGACCTAAGGAACAACTACCATCGTCATTACAGTTAAACTGCGCGCCATCTTGGTCGATTAAAACCAGTCCAATCTCCATGTCGCGAATCGGCTCTTCGCCAACCACATCTTCGCGCTTAGTTAAACCGGAACTTACGGGGGAAGAGAGCTCAAACCAGCCCTGCGACCAGCCTTGCGGCACCAGGTCGATGAGCCAGCGTTGATTCACCTGCTCATCACTCAAACCACTTAACTGCCAATGATCCTTGGGCTCCCCGCCCTGAGCCACCACCTGCACCCGATCCCGATAATCGGTAGCTGAATCATAATTCTTAACCAAGTCTCCACCAGTATTATAGGCGCCAATCTTCCAGCTTAACTGTTGTTGCGGTTGACCCAAATAAGTAAAACTGCCACAGCCCGCGCGAATCTCTGAGGAGTCAAGGCCATAATATGCCGGATAAAAGCGGCCTACATCAACGCTGCCTTGCGGCGTAAATACCTCACCATTGGCCGCGGTCAGTGGAAAAGTATAATCGAGATAAGAGACAAGCTGCGCCTTTAAGGCGATACTCCCCACCTCATCCCAGGCTAAACCCTCATAAGTCACCCGCCCATTTCCCCAAGTCACATCGCCAGGAACCGTTAGCTCACCATCAAACACCTCTATCGGGCCACTCTCATCGGGATCAAGTGGAAAAATTAATTTATGGCTGACTTTCACTGGCTGATTCGACTCGGGCTTAAAATTAGCGGTAATACAATATCTAAGCTGGTCAGGAAGCTGGTCATAGCTGCAATGACTCAGCGCCACCAGTTCAGCTTCAAAGGGCGCGCCGGCGGCAGCAAAGCCATCCCCGCTTAAGGCCGTCCCCTGCGGGTTCTCCTTCCCGCTTGGGGAGCGAACATCGCTCCAAACAAAACGCTCTGGCAGCCAATCCAGGTTGACACTGGCCCGTAAGGTCTGCAGACCCTCATCATCTATACTGTCATTTTTATCCCAAAAATTTACCGCAATCTTGCCAGCATCGGGATAAACCAAGGCGATGTTCTCACTTTGACCAGCGGTAAACTGAACCTTCACATCGCTCGCCTCACCCTCTGCTGCGCCCACTAAAGTCCCCTTCACACTCAAGCCCTGCGAGCCCTGACTGGGGTTTAGGTAGTCACTCCAGAAAGATAGCGATTTCTCGCCCGCATAATTGACGATCTGCGCACAGCCCGGGCCATCTTGATTTTTACCCACGGCGGTTAAGCGCAAACGCGCATCGGTATTCGCGATATGCGGGTTCTCCCCATAGCTGCCGCTTAGTTCAGTTTTGAAACCGTAGGCTTTAAAATCAACATTCTGACTATCAAAAATACTGCCATCCTGAGCTTTCAGGCTGGTCTGCCCCTCAAGGGCATGAAAGATACTCAGCTGCACTTGGCCTTGATCATCGGCTGCAAAAGTATACTGAGCCGCACCATTAATACTCGGGCTTAAGCTGCCATAACCGTTGTTGGCCGGATTGAGGATTGCCCATTCGCCATTACCGCTACTGCTGCTTAAATCCACCGAGCCGAGAAAGCTTTGATCAACCGCACCATCCAGCAGCGCGGTTAAAGTAACGGTATGCGCTTCACAACTTAAGCCGATAGAGGCCACTTCCAGTTTTAGCGCCGCCTCCCCCACCGGCGGGTCACCAATACAGGTTTGAAATTGACTCGCAGGAATAATAGTTAAGCGATGCTCACTAGGTTTTTGCCAATACAGATAATAATACTCATTACCTGTATGTTCATGATATCGAAACTCAACTTTGTGCCAACCTTTTGCCAAGTTCAGAGACACTCGATTTTGCGGTTGTTCAGATTTACTATGTAGACCATAGTAGCCAGTGACCACTTGCTCATCAATCAGCAGCTCAACTGCATCATCCCCATCCACCGCAAACTGGTAAGTCCCTGATTCTGGGGCATTCAAATAACCGCTGATAATTCCCAGGTAGTAATCTTGTTGTGAACTGTGAGGATTCACATCTCGGCCGCCACCATTAATCCGAGTTAAAATAGAGCTGCCTAAATAGTATTTCTCTACCGCTTGTTGCTTAACAAGCTTCTGGTACTGCTTAGCATTTTCGGGCGAACGCTGTTTTCGCTCACTATTCCAAGGGCGACTATCATAAGTAGAAAAATTCAAGCCCGCAGGACAAACTGGCGGTGGGGTATATGTGCCTTCACACATCGGCGAAAAATCGACTTCGCCAGCATTTGCAACACCGTAAACTTTGCTGCCTTGGGCTAAGTCTATAATTTTGTGTCGAGAGAATAAGGCTCCGCTGACTTCGGCTTGGTACTCTAGGCGAATATTTTTTCGAGCATAAGCAACAAATGCAGCTTTGGTCTCCTGAGCTAACTCAATTCTGTCTCGCGTATAAATCGCTAATCGTAGTGGATTGCCATTGAAATTAAGTTGCGATTGATAGCCAGTAATAAAGTGTTCTTTAACAAAGATTTTAACGGTACCGCTGTTGCCCAGCACTTCGAGCTTTGCATTACCCCCGAGATCAAAATTTCCATCGATCCAATAGCTTCCTGGTGAAAGGCGCAAAATACTCTGGTAATCCAGAGCAATATTTTTGATGAAATACTCATCGCGTTGGCTTGAAAAAGTAATGACACTTCGCGTGCCGCCTCGAATATCGCCAAAATTATCGGTGTTGTAGGCCTCGCCACCAAGCGTAATGCTCTCTTGATAACCAACATTGACGGACTGGCCTCGACTTTTTTTCTTAACGGCAACATTAGTCCCGTCATTAGCTAACTCACCGCTTACCCGGCACTCTCGGTTGGCGTCAGGACAGGTATATGTGAAAGAACCCTCGTTATCTATATCCGCAACATCCAACTGACCTTGATTGGAACCAAATATTTGCGCTTCATAACCGATGGAAAGTACCGAATTTGGCGCTGAAGACGCGATTGGCCCTGAGAACACTTCACCACATTCCACCGCCCAAACACTGTGTGACACCAATAAGCTTAAGGCCAAACCAGAAGCACCATCAAACAACAAACGAACAACCTGCTTTAAATAGTTCATAAGGAACTCCGGGTCTGTACCCTTTGGCTGCGTTGTACCGCCACCCCACCTGCGCCACAGCTGGCGGTGGCGCTCAAATCAAAAAAGCGCGTATCAGATAACCCCACCGCCGAGACCGCCAGGCGATTACAGCGAAGCTGCACACGACAGTTGGCAAAACCTTCACCGGTCAACGTGGGATTTAAGTTCACGTCGGCACAATCAGCAGGATTAGGCAGATTAAGCGGAAATAACTCGGACAAGGCCTGCTCCAAGCCCGATGCCGCGGCTAGGTTGGCCCGGGTGCCCAAGACCTCCCAGGCGGCATTGCGCGAAGTATCTTGGATCATGCTGCTTAAGCCCGCCCCCAGCAGCGCCATCACCACAATCACAAACAAAGCCACCAGCAAAGCGCTACCGCGCTGGCGGTCGCACCGACTGGGTAAGCGATACAAACTACGGTTGGTTGAGCACCACAATGTCATGATTAAATTCCACTACTTCATTATTTTCAACAAAGGCCAGGCGCAGATTCACTAAACCGTTTCGGGTTAAGCTGGGCTCAACTACCCGAAACGGCTGAACCGAGCTTGGCATCTGTAGTTTACTTGCCATCAACACCCCATTGGTAGCACTCGCTGGCTGGTAACGGATTAAATTGCTGCCTTCGACACAGTAGCGCACCGGCTCACTAAGAATAAACAAACGCTGCGCTGGAGAACCACTGGCAAAATTCACCGGATTAGCAAAATTGAGCGTACTCAGCCCTGAACCCGCATCTGCGCTCATGCTATTTAGACAAAACACTTTGCCGGTCTCTAAATCACAGCCAGCATCGAGCAACTGACCCGCGCCATTTAAAACTTCATTGCTACTTAATACATAAACACTAGCCCAAGCATTGCCCTGCGCCGCGACCACCGGCTGGCTCGGGGAAGTGACCACACTGGCAGAAACTGCACTATTCGGGGCAATGGGCAGGTCAATATAGGTATGACTGGAAAGCGTTGGCACAAAACTCAGGCAATAGTCAGCTTGATTATTCTTATTGGGATCCAAGCGAGCACTATTGGGTAGGCTATTATGCAACTCCCGACTCAAGCGCTGCAGGGCAAAACGAGCCTCGCCGAGCAATACCTGGCGGTCGGCCCCTTGGCGATAAATTAAGCTACCGGTACGAATAAAATCACTGCTGGCGATGGCTAAAATCGCCAGCAGTACCATGGTGAGCACTAATTCGATGAGGGTGAAACCGCTCGGGCGCTTCATCAGTAATTCCACCGATAGGCACTAAAAGCATAGTCTACCGAATTAGGTGCTCTCACCCACAGGTCAATCCGTTTCGCCTGATTTTGCCCATGCTCCGAACTATCAATCGCCACTCGATAACTATAATGACGATACACATCGGCTAAATCGACGCCCAGACTATCGTCGATGGTGATATACCGACCATCGGTCACATAATCATCCACATCGTTATACTGCGCACGGCTCTCGCCATCGGGACCATAATTTGCGCGAGTCGTACAAACTTGAGAAGCGGTTGGTGCAGACGCTTCGCCGCAACGCCAGAGGCCTCCGCCCGTATGATCAGAGCGCTGGTCAAAGGATTTGGTCAAGATCTCATTCATCAGACTGGATCCCAACTCAGCGGCGCGGATCTGATAAACCGGATCGATGCTACGCCGCGCCAAAGGCGCCACAAAAGAGCTAATCACCACCAGTGCTATCGCCATGACCACCATGCCAACCACCAGCTCAATCAGGGTAAACCCGCGCACCACCGCACGACTCACAACATGCTTATTCGGCATGAATGTAACCCTCCGCCTCAATCACAATGGCTTGGCTTTGCTCTCCCTGAATAGTAATGCGGCAAGGCAGGCGACGACACAGGCTGGAGTCGGCGAGAATGACTCGCCCCATGCCATCAAATACCAGCTTTCCCTGACTCACCGTGAGTCGCTCGGAGAACTCGACCGTGGTCGGACCGATGGGCTGGTCACGGCAACGACCACTCGAATCAATTTCACCAGAATAATAGGAGTGGGCATCAATTTGCAGGAAGAAGCAGCGCTGATAGTGATTCATCGCCTGAGTTTGCACCAACTGCAAACGACTCACCAGTTGCTCGCGTAAACTCAGTTCATCAACACCACTACGTAAAAACTTTGGGGCCACCGTCACCGCCAAAATAGCGATTAAGATGAGAGTAATCACCAGTTCAACCAGAGTGAAACCGGTATAACGGCAATGAGGTCTAGCGGGATATGCAAGTGCACCCAAAATTAATAAAGGCTAGCCGAAGCTAGCCCTTAACTCATTAACAGCCATCTGTTGTCGATGTTACATCTGGAGCATCACCAGAGTTTACGGCAGGCGTATAAATCACTTGGCAAGACTTGCCCGTTGGCGGAGTATAATCTGCGGGGACAAAGGTTACTGCGGTATTCACTGCTGGTGTTGAAGGCGTAACAGTCCAATCAGCCAAGGTAACATCTAACCATAAATTTATTTGAGTACTACCAAATGCAGTGCCATCAGGGTAGCCAAAACGGACGGCTACCGCAGGATCTGTCAAGGTTACCGCTGATGATTTCTCTTGTCCTGCAATAGCAGCCTTACTGTATACCAGATTTGCCCCTCCCTTGAGTGCAGCTTCCAAACCTTTGACTGTAGAGGTTCGCGCATCATCAGTGAGATTCAGAAATTTTGGTGCGGCGGTCACCGCCAAGATCCCCAAAATAATAATCACAATCACCAATTCGATGAGCGTAAAGCCTTGTTGTTTCATTGTTTTCATTTCTATATCCTTAGAAAATTATTGATTTAAAATCGTTAGTTAGGAATATTGGTAAATACCCGCCCCGCGGCAGGCTGATAGCTAAAATTATTGGATGATGTTTCATCACTTCCTGGGTTTAAATAACTGCCATCGCCACTTTTTGCCAAGGAATTCACCTGATAAAAGATACAACGGCTGGCTTCTGCTGCACCGGTCACGGTGGCATAATACTTATAGTAATCGCCTTGGGTCGCCACTTCGCTAAAATTGGCGGTAGCTCTTGCTGGATTCTGTAAGATTGCCTCCCATACCTTAATACATTTGCTGCCCGAAATCGTCCCCGGGTCCACCGCCTCATTGTCACTACTCATTGGATAGCCGGGAGCCACACTGCCATTACTAATTTGCGCCGCCGTTGGCGTGGTTAAATACAGTTGCTGGGCGTCATAAATCACTTTATTTTTACCGTTTTCACTGGGACGGCCTTCGGCTTCCCACTGCGCTCGAGCTAAGGAGACCCCTGTCGCAAAACCACCTGCAACGCCCTCTAAACTTGCGATTTTGGCCTCATCGGTAACATCTAAAAATCGGGGTAAAGCAGTCGCCGCCAAAATGCCGAGGATCACAATCACAATCACCAATTCAATAAGCGAGAAACCACTTTGCTGAGTCCGCAGCGCGCCTGCTGTTGAATATTTCGTCACCTGCCATCCACTCCCATCAATCATCATCGATTTGTCACCAAGCCCTGGCTTGCGTGGTAAATAATTTCACCTTGCGGCGCCAAATGGTAATAACAGCGCTGCTGCTGATACTTGGCCTTGGCTTGCGCTTCAAGACTGAATTCAAAACCAATCATATACCGCCACAATTGCAAACACTGTGCAGTTGAACTCACTTGTGGCCAACCAGCATCATTCATCTCCAGCCTAAAACTATCGACGTCTGCCGCTTGCGGATGCTCTAAAGCTTGCTGATATAAATTTAAGCTTAGCTGCTTGGGTCGCGACTGGGCCAACCACAAACCATGAAACACTCCTAACTGAGACTTCCAAGTTTGCGTATACTCTTCTACAAGCTGTTGTTCTGCATGGTTTATTGTCCTCATTAGGCTGGCTAAAAGCAACCATACAAGCAACAAAACAATGGATAGACTCACTAGCCAACGAAAACGAGCCGAGTGAGAAGACATTTTGCGGTTCTCCCGCTGTCTAGCCACCCCTGACAGCTCGCATCATATCCCACATTGGGGTAAAGATCCCCAGCGCTAAAATCAACACCATCACCGCAACAATGCAGATTAAAATAGGTTCGATCCGCGCGGTCAAACTCTTCAAATCATAGTCCACTTCACGTTCGTAAAAATCAGCGGCTTCGGCGAGTAGTTCATCCACTTGACCAGTCTCTTCTCCCACCGAGATCATTTGCAGTACCAATGGCGTAAATAAACCACTCGCGGTGGCGTTACGCAGTAAGCTTTCGCCCCGTTCAATCCCACGCCGCATGTCAACGATCCGCTCAGCCATGAAGGCATTATCTACCGCCGCCGCCACCAGCGATAAGGCTTGGTTAAGCGGAACACCGGCGCCAAGCATCATCGAAAAACTACGCGAGAAACGGGCTAACAATGAACGCTCAATCACCGAACCCACCACCGGTAAACGCAAGCGGGTTTTATCCCAACGCAGCCGCCCCGCTGGCGTGGCTAAATACCCACGAACCGCAAAAATTGCAGCCACCACAGCCACCAATAACCAGGGCCAATAGTTCACAAAAAAGTTCGAGGTGCCAATTAATATTCGGGTTGCCAAAGGCAGCTCCGCATTAAAACGACCAAAAATTTCGGCAAACTTAGGGATCACAAAAATATTAAGGATCACCATTGCGATCACAATTGCTAAGATCACAAAGGTTGGATAACGCATTGCCGTTTTAATCCGTTTACGGGTATCCATCTCCAACTCAAGATATTGGGATAGCTGCAAAAATGCTTGCTCCAACTGACCGGTATTTTCGCCAACATGCACAATACTAACAAACAGCTGCGAGAACACTTTAGGATACTCCGCCATCGCTGTCGAAAGCGTTCGTCCACTACTGAGCGAATCGTAAACGCCAGCCAATGCGAGTTGTAAACTCTTGCTATGCGCGCTCTCGGCTAAGCCATTAATCGCTCGCATAATTGGGATCCCAGCCTTGGTCAGCGAATACATCTGCCGCGTAAATACCACCAGCTCATCTAATTTGATCCGCCCTTGCCATAGGCCACTTAAATCGAGCGTGCTCAAGCCCTGACCCTTGGCTTTTATTTCGGCAATTTTTATCGGCGTCAATCCTCGGCGAAGCAAACTTTCTGCCGCTGAATTTTGCGAACTCGCCTCTAGCTCGCCATCGATTAAGCGACCACTACTATCACGAACTTGATAGTGGAAAATAGCCATTAGTGGGCCTCATCCAAATCGCCCACGACCGAGCCGTAGAGATCAATCTCTTCCACTAAACGTAATACCTCTTCAACCGAGGTAATGCTTTGCTTCGCATAATCTAGCGCCGCCAAAGAGAGCGGACGGTAGGAAGCAGCGGCTTTGGCCACTTTGGAAAATTCGTCAGGGTTTTCCCGTCGTAAACATTCCATCATTGCTTCGTTTAATTCCAGTAATTCAAATACCCCAACACGACCTTTATAACCGGTGTAATTACAACTTTGACAACCGCGCCCATGATAAAATTTGCTCTCTGACAAGTTGTCATTGCTCAAATGTTCTAACCAAACCTTCTGTTCCGAAGTTAATGGCTGCGGGTGTTTACAGTTTTCGCATAAACGGCGCACCAAACGTTGAGCAATCACCGCTCGCAAGGAACTCGCCACCAAATATCCTGCCGCACCCATATCAATTAAGCGTAGCGCACTGGTAATGGCATCGTTGGTATGTAAGGTGGTTAAAACCAAGTGACCGGTTAAGGCGCCACGCAGGCCTATTTCTACGGTTTCTTGGTCACGCATCTCCCCGACTAATAAGATATCGGGATCTTGACGTAAAGTGGTCCGCAGAATGCTCGAAAAATCGAGGCCGATCTTAGTGTTAACTTGCACCTGGTTAATCCGAGGCAATCGATATTCCACCGGATCTTCCACGGTGATAATTTTAGCGCCGGGTTGATTTAATTCGGTTAAGGCTCCGTATAGAGTGGTGGTTTTACCACTCCCGGTTGGCCCCGTCACCACAATCATGCCATGTGGGCGATGCAGCTGACGACGAACTCGCTCCATGATGTCTGTGGGCATGCCCGTTTGTTCTAACGAAAGGATCCCTGTGGACTGATCCAGCAAACGCATCACCACCGATTCTCCGGCTTGAATGGGCATCGTAGATACCCGCACATCGATGGAATGACCCCGAACCTTAATATTAAATCGGCCATCCTGAGGGAGACGTTTTTCCGAAATGTCCAGGCCCGACATCAGCTTCAAACGTAGCACTAAGGCAGAGGCTATTTGTACTTCGTTGAGCACGCTTTCTTGTAAAACTCCATCAACCCGTTGCCGGATCCGCAATACTTTTTCGTCAGGTTCGATATGAATATCAGAGGCCCCGACCTGCACTGCATCTTCAAATAACGACTGCAGCAATTTAACCACCGTGGTTTCGTTGCTCTCATCATTGGCGGTAACCAAACCAATATTGAACTCATCGCTACTGGCATATTCTTCTTTTAATTCTTGAGCAAAACCTTCAATTTCACGGGTTCGACGATAAAAGCGATCAAAAGCCTCTAGTACTTGAGACTCTCGAACCACTACATATTCAAGCTGATGCGGAGACAATAAACCCGCCAGGGTATCGGTCGCCGAGAGATCAGCCGGATCGGAAATAGCCACGGTTAATACATCAGCATCTTTATGGATCACCAATGCTCTTAAACGTCGAGCATGTACTTCACTCAGCAATACCGCAGCATTGGCATCCACCGCAATTTGTCCTAAATCAACAAAGGGGATCCCTAACTGGCGCGCTAAAAATTCTAACAGCTGAATTTCGCTAATCACACCCAACTCAATCAGCGCTGCGCCCAATTTTTGTCCGGTTTGTTTTTGTTTGGCTAAGGCCTGACTTAGTTGTACATCGCTAATCACCAGTTCATTAACTAACAAGTCGCCTAAGCGCATACGTAATTTTGGTTGCGCCATCGTTATTGCTCCAACTGCCGAATACGGCTGGTGACAAAATCACCGGTTTGACTAGAAAGTTGCCCCATTTGTTCGGCTTGATGATAAGCCGCCAACGCTTCTTTATAATGACCCAGTTTATCGTTGGCAATCGCGTAACCCAGCCACCAACGCGCGCGAGAAGGTTGTTGTTTTAGTAACAAGCGATAACTATCAAAGGCTAACTCGGTTTTATTTAAGCGCTGCGCCAAACTCGCTAACATGGCGTAATAATCAACGTTCCCTGCCACCTCTGGCCGCTGCGCATCAAGGTAGAACAAAGCCTGCTGCCAATTCTGTTGTTGAACAAAGATCCGCGCCAACATCAAACGAAATCCACTATGTTGCGGACTCAGTTGAATCCCCGCTTCAAGTAAGCCAACCGCACGACTAACATCGCCACGACCAAACTGTAAGGCAGCCAATTGTTCGCGAACCGAATGCGCACGAGGATCTAATTGCAAGGCCTTACTAAACTCACTGCGTGCTTGCTCTAAACGTTTGTTATCCAAGGCCTCCATAGCGCGTCGGGTGTATAAGTCAACGCGCTGCTCCAAGCTTAAGGTAATGGGGGTGATTTGCAAACTGGCCGTTGTCGATGCCGTGTCTAACGGCTTCGCTTGAACTTGTGTCTTGTGCGGATCATCAAGCGCAGCAACCGAGCGCGGCGCAAACTTTTCGACTGACTTGCGGGGAATGGCAGCGGATGTTTCTTGGCCGACCTCAGTGGCGACGGACCGACTCTGCTCTGCGGGCTGAACCACGGCGCTTGTTTTCACCGAAGCAGCCTTGATCATCGGCTTTGATGGCATCGCTTCACCAGGCGCGACTAGCAATGAAGGCGTCTCGGCGGCAATACTCGGACCCTTTTCAACGATAGGCAAAGTGACAGCCATTGCGCTAGCAACTGTTTGTAAATTTTGTTCTTCTACTGATGGCGTTACAGACGACTGAGGCCCTGAACTATCTGCTTGAGTCAGCACCTTTACATCACTATCAATATGAATGCTCTGAAAATAACGCAGTGCTAACCAGGCAGCAACGGAGAGAGCGAGCAAGACCACCGCCATCAGTAAGTAGGCTCGTAGACTACGCCCCGAATCGTCCACCAAAGGTGACATACTCTGCGGATTGGTCTGCTGTCGTTTATCTAAATCTTTCAGCATTTGATTAATCACACTCATTGCCTGAGCCCCCACCAGAAAGCAGCGGCAATACCAAGTCCAAGAGTGATGACCAAGCCCATCACCCCCAAACTATTGCGCCTAAAGCTTGCATCCTCGGTATCATCAATCGCCTGCTTCACCATTGCCACACTCACTTGCTGAGCACCTTGCCCATAACACAACATCAATACTTTATGGGCGAGGATATTGATCAATCTGGGGATCCCGCGACTGGCGTCGGTTAACATGTTTAAGGAAGCCGCGGTGAATAATGGCCCTCCGCGATAACCACTCAAATGCAGGCGATGTTGAATATAACTGGCCACTTCATCTTTTTGCAACGCTCGTAAACGATATGAAAAAGTGATCCGTTGCCTTAATTGACGTAATTTGGGGCTCGCTAAACGCTCGTCTAGCTCCGGCTGTCCAAATAAAACCACATGTAATAACTTACGCTGTTCGGTCTCTAAATTACCGAGTAAACGGATCACTTCGAGCGCCTCATCGCTGAGTGCTTGGGCCTCATCAATAAGCAATACAACCGGCCGATCTTGGCTGGCGAACTCTATGAGTCGATGATTCAGCAGTTCCAACAACTGATGAGCTGAACGCTCAGTTTCAAGCATCAGACCCAGTTCACTGGCTAAAGCGGCATGGATTTGTTCAGCGGATAAACTGGGGTTAGGCAAATAAGCAAATTGATATTGCTCGGCCATCTCGTTAAGCAGCTTACGGCACAATAAGGTTTTACCGGTGCCGACTTCACCACTCACTTTAATAAAACCTTCCCCCGAAGCAAGTGCCGTTTCTAAGACCTGAATCGCTTCATGGTGGGGCAACAGCGCTTGATACAGGCCGGTGTTTGGCGTTAAACCAAATGGCGCTTGAGAAAGGCCAAAATACTTAAGATATACCGCCACTAAATCCGCCTAATTATCTTCTGGGTACCATGTATTGAGCAGCTTTTGAGACTTCTTCAGCTCATTCTGCCAAGTTTGTTGTTGCACCACCGTAGGCTGGATTAAAATAATCAGTTCAGTTTTAGAGCTTGCCTTAGAGCGGTTGGTAAATAACTCGCCGAGGCCAGGAATAGAACCAATAAACGGAACCTTGGAGACTAATTCTTGCTGCTTACTACGCATCAAACCACCAATCACCACCACATCTCCAGAATGAGCCTTAATCACCGTGTCCGTCTCGCGAATATCACTTTGTGCCAAGGGTAAGTCCAAACTCCCCATTTCGCTGCCAAAGTTAATCTCTTTACGCTGCTCAACCACATCGGTTACCGAGGGGTGAACATGTAACAGTACTTGACCATTATCATCAATTTGTGGTGTCACATCTAAGGCCACGCCAGAAAAGAAGGGGGTCAGCTCTACGGTCGGAGTGGTTACCGTTGAAGTACCACTAATCGTGGTACTGGAGACATCAGTCACAAAATATTCGTCGGTCCCGACTTTAATCACCGCCTTTTGATTGTTCGAGGCCGTAATTCGTGGACTGGAAAGCACATTCACATCACCTTGAGTTTGCAGCAAGTTGACCACTGACTGGAAGTTACCTTCAGTAATCGTGAGCGCCCCTCCTCCCCCAAGAACACTGCTAATCGCATTACCCGGTAGCTGTGACACACTGTTAAATAAAACCTCGGTCGAGCCGATTAAATCACCCGCGTTGGTCCAATCAATGCCCTGTTGGTAACCATCACTTAAGGTCACTTCGATAATTTTTGCTTCGAGGATGACTTGGCGTTGTAAGTTAGTTTCTGACTGATTCAAGAAAGCCTTAATGGTACGTATTTCATCAGGAAAAGCCCGAACCGTGACTAAGCCGGCTTGGGGGCTCACCACGACCATTCTGCCATCCTCCGCATAGGCTGAAGCGCCATCATTACGGCTATTCAAGCCAATCATGCCGCGTAATGAGTCTTCCAACTCTGACCAAAAGCGCGTTTCAGTTGAAGATTCAATGCGAGTACCATCAAAACTATCGCTACGACTCGAATTGCTATTTGAACTATTTGAACTATTCGAATTGCTATTTGAAGAATTGTTCGAATCACCGCTACTAGAGCCATTGTTACTATCTTGATTAGCCGTAATCCCTCCAGAGCTAATCCGAGTTCGCGTATAGCCATAACGCTCGAGCATCAAATAATTTAGCGGTATGGTTTCAATACGCATCCCCGCAGGGTAAACATGTAACACTTTACCGCGTCGTTGAATATCATAACCATACATATCGGCGACCACATCAATGGTCTCTTTGAGCGTCACCTCTTTCAGCTGAAGGCTTATTTTTCCTTCAACTCCGGGATGTATCGCCACACTTAACGGGGACCCCTGAACTAAGGCAGGAAAAAATGCCTTGGCTTCGACATCACGCGCATTCACATCAAAGCGGTGCTCTGTCTGCAATAAATCATCTTGTTGTAAAGCTAACTCAGGCATCAGTTCCGCCTGAACAGCATCGGGCAAATCTAAAGCAGGTTTAGGTATATCACTTTGCTGCTGAGCTTCCGTGATCGCTTGCTTCGCTTCGCTGGGATTGGGGCGAGGAGTTGTTTGACAAGCATTTAATAGAACTGCCGCCAGGCCTACAAAAATCCATTTCATATACATCTATTACTGCCCCTGTACCACGGAATCTTTCACTGAAACTGTATCGAGTTGAATTCGATATGATTGATTTGATTTCACTAAAACGACATAACCTTGGGCAACGCGAACTAAGCTAAACCCATCAATCTTCTGATTTAATGCCACAAAACGCTGATTAAGAACCGCACCAGTTTGAGAACCGCCCACAATCACCGCCTGCAAACTCGGTAACACTAATGTCGCCTTCGCGATTGTCTGACCCAGCTCACGAGGTGGCGCAGTTGGATCACTTAAACTGTTCGCCCAAGCGACACCTTGTATCATTGTCGCTATCATCACAATAGCCATCATTTGCTTAAGCACTAATAAAGTCCTTATGACTACTTAAGGTGTAAATATCGATAGTAATATTGGCCCGCGGATAAGCATCAACCTGATACTCAATTAATTGCCACAAGAATCGTTGCGGTAAGGCTTCTACTTTTTGTAAATATTTTAATAGAGGAAAGTAGCCCCCCGTAAGTTTAAGCCGGATCCCATGACGATAAAAATTCAAGCTATTATCACTCTCTTCCTCGCGAGTTAATACCGGTTCTGGTGCGATGGAATCTAGCGACAACAGTTGCAAACCTTCACTATGTTGCAGTAATTGTTCTAAAACTTCGGCCATTTCCCCAACTGGAATTAAACCCGCTTGCTGAATAGCCAACTGACGGTCAATCTGGCCAGACTGCGCTCTTAGCTGAGCGACTTGGCGCTGAAGCTCTGCATTGGGATCTTCAGCGAGTTTACGCTGACTATAATCGATCTGTATTTGGTTTTCTTTTAACTCGGCACTCAGTCGAATAAACGCTGTCTTAGCCTTAGCTTGCTGCAAGCTCATTGGTTCTAACCAGAAATAATAAGCCGGAAAACTCAATACCACGAAACCCGAGATAAGGATTAAGGCTCGCTCTCGTAAACTTAAGCTGGCAAAGCGCTGTTGCCATTGCTGCCAACGCTCAGTCATGCGCCCCCCTCAAGTCAGGCTGAAGTTCGGCGGAAGCACTCAAACTAAACTGTAATTGCTGTTGCTCATCGCGCTGAATCGTTAAAGCCGAAAATTGTCGTTTAGCCAGTTCCGGATAATCCTGAAACTGCTTTAACCACTTAGGCACGGCATCACTAGTTGCTGACTGACCGCTTAATGCCATGGTGTCACCTTGAATATAAATGCGACTCAACCAAACCTTATTATCATGGATCGAGGCAAGCGCTCGCAGCGTCGCTGAAAATCCTTTATTGGTATCAGTCTGATTTTTTAAACGCTGTTGCAGCAAACGCTTCAATTTTAATTGTTGCTGTTGTAAGGCCGAGTCGCGCTGTAAGTCTGGGTTTAGCGAGCGAGCTTCGAGCGCCTGTTTTAATGTGCTCAATTCCTGACTTTGTAAGGTCACTAATTGTCGCTGCTGGCTCGCCTTATCAATCGCGATTTGAGTTTGCGTTTGCAGCCAAAAACCATACGCTATCAGCACAATCCCAAGCACGAACCAAAGCAGTATGCTTTGTCTTAATGACACTCGCTCCTTTTGTGGGTGAAACTCCTCGGTATAGAAGTTAATTCTGGTTTTCACGACAATACCCCAGCATCAAGTCCGCCAAGCACTGGTAAACGATAGTAATGTTCGCTCTCGCCAATGGCATCCAGAGACAATAAATTCACTTTGGGCCCCAGGTTATGTTGCAATTGAACGGCAATTTCGTCACAGAAACGGCTCGGGATCGCTAATTGAATCAAACTCACTTCAGGCAGTTTGAGAGTCGCACTGATGTAGTCAATGGAACGCTGCAATTCAAGGCTTAAACTATCAAAAAAGTTTTGCGTAAACTCTATCTCCTGCATTCGACCTAAACTAGAAAATGCTCGCAGCTGGCGACTAAAGCAGATCTGACCTTGACGCACCACGCTTAATTCAAGATCACGCCCCTTGGCTTGCCACAGCAACATTTGACAACGTTCATTGGCTTCCAACAAGTTCGCGGTTGCAATGCTTTCGATGGTGATCCCTTGAAGCTTCAGTCCTTGTTCTTTAGCTAAAGCAACTAATTGGCGAATAATCGGTTTACTCACACAAACCACATTCAGCTTTTCTGCAGTCATCGGTGCAACTGGTATTTGGTAGTAATCGACCACTAATTCTTGAACTGGTTCCGCCACCATATCCTTAATGGTCCAAGGAACTGCATCCGCCAGCTCCTCTTGCGCGACATTAGGCTTTTCGACTTGAAACTGCTGATAGTGCTGATTGCCCAAAACAAATACAATTTGATGCTCGTTGCCAATGCCAGCCTCTTTACATAAAGATGCAAAAACTTCAGGCCACTGCTCTATGGAAGTCACCGCCTTCTCAAAAATCTGCTGCTGTTGATTGGCTACCACCACCAGATCAGATCGCATATAGGCGCTGCTACAAAGTTTGCTTTTTTTGCTTCGCCAAAATGCTAAGTCCATCGTATATTCCCATCGCCCGCTTGCGCTTCTATGTCTCAATTTAGTCTAAACTTTTCTTTTATTTTTGAAAGCATTGGCTAACAAATATGTGCTAGTTCTCCAGATAATAAGCCCTTAAGTCCGGTTTCTCTTTCAAGATGTTTACCGAGGATTTAGCAAACCTTGATACAAGACAGAGCTTGGGTAATATTAGCATTCAACTTTAGCTGAACATAAGATCTGGAATATAAAGCCCAAACCTAGCCAGAAAACTAAACGAAGCGTAGTTTATGGCTATTTTATTCCCAGAAACGATTCAATGATATTCACTTCGCTCGGCACTTCAAACTTAACTCAGGGCCTAAAATGAATTAAATCGCTTCCGGTTTGGAAAATAAAAAGCCCTGCACGCAATGAATACCTAGACGTTGTAATACTCGCCACTCTTCGTTGCGTTCAACCCCAACAGCGATCACTTTCACCCGACCCGCACAACTGGCGATAATAGAGCTTACCGCTAATTGATTGACCTGACGAATTTGAATATCACGCACTAAGCTGGTATGTAACTTTAAATACTCCAGTGTAAGCTCACCAAGGTACTGGGTACTAACGACTTGCTGACCAGCCCGCTCTACAGCGAGTTTAATGCCCTTTTTATTGAGCGCTTTGAGCCTAAGCATCTGGGTATCATTTAACTGAGAGAGTTGAATTTCGGTGAACTCTAAAATCAGCTTTTGACACTCTCTAGCTGGGCGGTCAAAAATCCATTGCAATAATTCGCGCATCACCGACTGTTTGATAACCGTTGCAATATTTAGATTCACACTAATCGGATCACTTGAGAACCTCACTTGTTGCATCGCAAAACTGAGCGCATGATGGTCAAACTCGGCCTGTAAACCACTTTTCTCTGCCCAAGGTAAAAATACACCGGCATTAATCACTTCCCCTTGATAATCGGTGATCCTCGACAACAGCTCTTGATAACACACATCACCGTCTTCATCATATACCGCCTGATGATAGTAATGCAGACCATCATTACTCAGGACATGCTGTAACAAGGTTCGCCAGCGAACCGAGCCCTTTCCTGTTTGAGTTGAATTCAACTTACGAGAGATGACATGCCAAGCATTATGACGTTGCATCTGTGCCACACGCAAAGCGTCTTCGGCTTGTTCAATGACCTGTTGTGCACCATCCCCATATTGATAACCAGCAATACCGATATAGAAAAAGTCATCGGCATTAACCACTTCTGGCAACGCAATCCGCTCCAACAATTTTAAAATGCCAGCAGCAGTATCTTCCGCTTCATCCAAAGTCGACAGCGGTAATAACAAAGCAAAGGCATCACCACTATAACGAGCCAAATTCACTTCGATATTGCGTTGCGTATATTGTTTTAAAACCTGGGCGCTTTGCTGCAAAATAGCGTCACCTTCACTACGCGCGTACTGGTAATTTACATCGTCCATACCGCGCAAATAAATCAGCAGCACTGCACCCGTGTGGGCATCAGCGTCGGTAATTTCGGCTTCCAATTGATTATAAAAATGAGTGCGATTAGAGAGTTGGGTGAGTTCATCAACAAAGGCATTATTACGAATAATACAATCAAAACGACTCCGCTCTTGACGCGCCTCTATCAACTCGGTAATTAATTGTTCCAATGCCTTGCTGGCTGCATTCGGCCACTCTTTTGCACTGCCAACTTGCGCATCTCGCAAGCGCCCAGCCAAGATGCGATTACCTCGAGTCTGTAATAACTCTGCGCCATGCATGATATTTTTCAACCAACGAAATACCACAACCAAGCCCAGGGCAACAATCACTAAACCGCCACCAATCCCAAGCATGGCCTCCGGCTCATAAGTCAATTGCTTAAACGGTCGTTCCACCCAGATTTGTACGCTGAAGTCAGGGTGAGCCACTAAAGGATAGCGGTAAGAAATTAAGCGATTACTGTTCCCCGTATAATTTAGTTCACGAAAGGTATAGAGCACACCACCACGATTAGACACTTCTAAAGCCTGAATATTATGCGCTCTTAACCAACTGGGTAACCACTGCGCAAATTCCGGAGTATCGGGTTGTACACTTAACTGACCATCAATCACTTCTACAACGGAGTGCAATTGCTGTTGTTGTTGATTGAAGGCTAACTGACGAAAGGTTAATCCACCACCAAGTAATACCAACAATACTGCAACCACGACGCAGCTAATGGTAAAAATAATAATCCGATTGGAGAATTTCATGCTTGGTGTTCCTCACCATCTAGGCCGTCGATTTACCATCCCTTAACATCAACAAGGCCTGTTGGTCTCTGGAGGTCAGTAATTTTTGTTCAAGTCACTGCTTTTTAAGCATGAAGAAAAGTTTGCCACAGCGTAAACCAAATCAATACTTATCAATTTCCTTTCAATAAGAAAACAGTCGCGCCTTCGGACGGAACTCGTCGCCCATCAATGCAACATTTACGGTGATCCGTATCGATAGAACACATCAGCTTCTAGAGTATATCAGTTATTCATCAAGGAGTTGTCTGTACAAATAAAAAAGACCAGCCAAGGCTGGTCTTCAACCTAGAATTTAAGCAAGCTATGGGCGTAGCATACGCTCACCACGGCTAATACCACATACGCCACTTCGCACCACTTCTAAGATTTCGGTGGATTGAGACAGGGTCTTCAAGCAAGCGTCTAACTTGGCACTGTCACCACTAAGCTGCATTACATACAGACTCGGAGTCACATCGACAATTTGCCCGCGGAAAATATCACAAGTTCGCATCACCTCTTCTCGCAGATTACCTGCGGCTCGAACCTTAACCAACATGATCTCGCGTTCCACATGGTCCGCTTCGGTAAGGACCGATACCTTAAGCACATCAACTAACTTGTTTAGCTGCTTGGTAATTTGCTCAATTGTATTGTCATCACCAAAGCTACAAATACTCATTCGTGACAGAGTGGGATCTTCGGTGGTAGATACCGTAAGTGAATCGATATTAAAACCGCGCTGTGAGAATAAACCAGTTACTCGAGATAAAGCACCGGCTTCATTTTCTAATAAAACTGAAATAATTCGGCGCATTATGTTCTCTCCGTTTTACTTAACCACATATCTTTCATCGCTTCGGTTTTAATTTGCATCGGATAAACATGTTCTTCTGGATCAACTAAAATATCCATGAATACCACCCGATCTTTCATCGAAAAGGCTTTTTCCATTGCAGCATCTAGCTCATCAGGATGGTTCACTTGGATCCCTACATGACCATAAGCCTCGGCCAACTTCACAAAATCAGGCACCGAGTCCATGTAAGAGTGAGATTGGCGACCATCGTAGAACATTTTCTGCCACTGCTTCACCATACCTAAAGAGCGGTTATTAAGAGATACAATTACAACCGGCACATTGTACTGCAAGCAAGTCGACAACTCTTGAATGTTCATTTGAATCGAACCATCTCCCGTCACACAGGCGACGGTGGCGTCAGGGAAGGCAAATTTAACCCCCATTGCCGCAGGAAAGCCAAAGCCCATCGTTCCCAAACCGCCGGAGTTGATCCAACGACGCGGTTTATCAAAAGGATAATAGAGCGCAGCAAACATTTGATGCTGACCAACATCGGAGGCGACATAAGCCTCTCCTTTGGTTACTCGGTACATCGATTCAATCACTTGCTGTGGTTTAATCAAGCTATCGCTTTTTGCATAAGTTAAACATTCACGAGCACGCCACTGTTCAACTTTTACCCACCACTGTTCAATCGCATCCGCATCATTTTTTGCGCCCGTTTCTTCGATCAAATCAAGCATTTGATTGAGTACCGCATCTACCGAACCAACGATTGGAATATCAGCATGCACTGTCTTCGAAATTGAAGTGGGATCAATGTCGATATGCAAAATAGTGGCATTAGGACAAAACTTAGCGACATTGTTGGTCACTCGGTCATCAAAGCGAGCGCCGACGGCAAAAATTACATCGGCATGATGCATGACCATATTCGCTTCATAGGTGCCATGCATCCCCAACATACCCAAAAAGCGAGGATCAGTTGAAGGAAACGCACCTAAACCCATCAATGTTGAAGTGACAGGCACATTCAGCAAATCGACCAGTTTACCGATCTGTTCACCAGCATCGGCAGTAATCGCACCACCACCAATATATAAGACCGGTTGTACGGCCTGATACAGAGCCTTAACGGCTTTCTTAATTTGTCCTTTATGGCCAGTCAGCGTCGGATTATAAGAGCGCATACTCACTGACTTAGGGTATTCATAAGGAAATTTAAGTAATGGATTTTGCACATCTTTTGGCAAATCAATCACCACCGGACCAGGACGCCCTGTGGCAGCGATGTAATAGGCTTTCTTAATTGCCGCTGGAATATCTTCAGCTTTTTTGACTAAAAAGCTATGTTTGACCACTGGTCGAGAGACACCGATCATGTCAGTCTCTTGGAACGCGTCTTGGCCGATCAAAGTGGTTGGCACCTGACCCGATAAAATCACCAACGGAATTGAATCCATGTAGGCTGTGGCAATACCTGTAATCGTATTCGTCGCGCCAGGGCCAGAAGTCACAAGCACGGTACCAACTTCTCCAGTTGCACGTGCGTAACCATCGGCCATATGGACCGCGGCCTGCTCGTGTCTAACCAAAATATGCTCAATATCACTGCTATCGAAGAGTGCGTCGTAAACATCTAGTACTGAGCCGCCAGGGTAACCAAAAATATGTTTAATACCCTGATCTTGCAAACAGCGGACGACCATTTCGGCGCCGGATAACTTCTCCATGTTCAAGCCTCCAGGCTTTATTTATTGTCATTGTGGGATAACTTCATTGTGTTGCGGAAAATGGGACATAAAATCCAGCCTTCCAAGGCTAGCACTGTAACGTTTCTTGCCCCCTAGCGTCTACGCTTTTGTCTGCTCTTTCTGCGGTTTTCGGTGGCAAATCATATAAATTCTTCATCCCTTACTAGGCAACAATAAGTTGATTAACCTAAAATAAAAACAAAAAACCAGACAGTAATCTAATACCATCTGGCCTCTCAGTACGTAACATAAGTTGTTTTTCAATTTATAGCATCATGCTCTTCCGTTAACCATATTTTTTGCTCGGGATCCGTATCCTCACTCAAAGAAATACTGACCCCCATATCATATAATTCTTGAATGGTCATATTATTGGCTAATTCCATGACTTCGCCGTCTTCATTAATGAAACGCATCTCTCTCTCCTCGTAGCACTAACCCCATACTTTTATTTTAGACAATGTATTCTCGCTTGCGGTTTTATCTTGGATAATATTTGTCATCATCTGTTGGCTGCTCGCAGGATAACTCACTTGCCGCCACATGGCGCTAGCCATTGATGACAGTTCAAGCCACTCTCCAGACTGAATATATTCCGCTAAAATGGCCGCAACATTGGGATAATGGACTGGCTCAGCTTGCTCCTGCTGCAACCAAGCATCCAATTGATAAGGGTCTAAGCTATCGGTTACCTGAGCCAAATTTAGGCTTTGTAGAGTATAAGCATTACTCTGCTGCTCAAACTGGCCGATCAGTGGTTTCACTAATAGTTTTTTACCTGCAGCCATTGCTTCAGATGGCAACTCAAACCCTGCATTACAAAATACCCCGGCGCAGGCACTCAAATGAGAGAGAAAAGTCTGCCTAGCGATGGGTTGAAATTGAATATTCTCATCTTCACCTACATGGCTGATATCTGGATGAAAACAAACAAACTGATAAGTACTAAAACGACGCAGTAATAGTTTGATCTGTGCTAAAGATTCAAAGGGTAAATACACCAGTATCTTGCCATGATTACTAATATTGCTTAAAGGCTCGACTAAAGGCGGAATAATAGGCTGCTGGTTATCACACCAATGTACACCAAGGTTATACTCACAAGGTGCAAAGTAGCGGATCAACAATTGATTCCAATAGCTCATTTGTTTACAGGGTACATCGTATAAAAACGCAGCTTGATGAGAGATCGATAAACTCTTCAAGCCTTGTTGCTTCGCAGCCCAAGCACTGACTGGTTCAAAATCATTGATCAGTAGATCATAAGCAGATAAATCTAAGCCCGTGACATCCTTTCTAAATTGCTTGAGCGATAAGTTTTTTAAGGTCTCCCAACGATCAATCTTACCGCCATGGTGATAAAAACTAATCCCTTTCACGGCGCGATAATCATCAAACTCTGGTACTTCTGGCAATGCTCCTACTCGTCCAGACATCAGCACATCGAGCTTAATACCACGCTGCTTCAACGCAGCACAAAGTAGCCTAGCGCGTGTAATATGACCATTACCAGTACCCTGGACACCATAAAGAATTCGCATCGTTGTCATCACCTAATTCTAATTTATGCTACTTACAATCAGCAGACCCAAACCAGCGCCAGCAACCACATCACTAATAAAATGAACGCCAAGCAATACCCGGGAACAGGCGATTAAACTCGCCCAGGTAAATGCAAACATCCCCCATGTAGGGAACACCTGAGCGATACAACTCGCCATCACAAAAGCACCGGCACTATGCCCTGAGGGAAAACTGAAACGATCGGAAGGGCGAATAAACACTGGCAGCGCTTGCGGCCGGTCACGACGAAACACTTGCTTAAGCAATAAATAACACAACAACTCCAAGGCGTAAGCGGGTAGAGATAAACTGATGAATGCTTCGGCGTGGGAGGTGAAAGCAATCACGCCTGCAAATAAGGCGTAGTAATAACCATCTCCGGAATGTGACACAATTTTAGCCAAACTAGCGACTTGCCGATTAAAGCGATGCCCTAAACAGCTAGCTGATATGGCGTAATCCCACTGGTGTAATCGTTGTAACATAGCAAGCTCCATCCATGAGTTTTAACTCCAGACTGAAGATATTGCTTTACCGGGAAATGAACATAGTTTGACAAAACGATGACAAGAGACCTACAGTTGACAATAAGCACAATAAAATAAGCATTCTCTCGGTAGTAACGCGAACAACAAGTTTCTACTGGGGCCATGCTCACAGCAAGAAACGAAAAACGAAGCGATCATTTAGCTGAATAACCCGGCTCGCCCATCCAACCAGTCCGATTGATTCGAATCAACAACCAACGATTAATACAGCGCCTCACCTTGGAAGATCTGCTTTTGCTGCGGTGCTGTATCATTCGCATGACGCAACATACAACGGGCAAGGCTGTTGGCAGAAGTGCCTCGCCACGCCCTAAATGGAGAATACTGAGCACGAAATAGCGGTTGTAACACCGCAACCAGTTGTTCCGAAGTTCTTGGTTCCCGACGTTGACCCAGTAAAGGCCCTGGGCGAAAAATCATTAGCCGTTTAAACAACAAATGCGTGAGCGCTTGTTCTAGTTCGCCTTTGATTCTTAGATAATGAAAAACAGATGCAGGATTCGCCATGCGACTGGAAATTAACAAACAATCTTCAATACCATTGCGCTTCGCCGCAATCGAAAAATCTAGCGGTAACTCGTAATCAATCTGTCGCATTGCCGCTCGGCTCCCTGCTTGACGCAAAGTCGTTCCTAAGCAGATAAACAAGCTATGCCCTTTAATCTGTGATTGCCAGATGGGCAGTTGGGTAAAATCAACTACATGTAGGTCTAGCTTCGACGAATTTAGATCCATCGACCGGCGACTAAATACCTTCACCTTTGCCCATTGCGGATCAGCGAGTAACTGTTTAACCAGCGCCAATCCGACGAGGCCCGTGGCACCGATCACGATAGCAGTTTTATTCAAATTGTTACTCCATACTCAATGCTGCTCAAAGAGATTAGTTGAATTAGATGTTAGCCAGTAAGATGTGGGCTTGCTAAAATAGCAAAACAAGATTGCATGGCCAGCTAAGCGAAAAAAATAATAAACCGTAATAACGGTCCATGCTGTTACGCAAACACCACTAATCATAGACAAGGATTAATGAATGTCAGACCTAGTCAAAATTTTTGATACGACGCTACGTGATGGCGAACAGGCGCTCGCCGCCAGTTTAACCGTGAAAGAAAAGCTACAAATTGCTTTTGCCTTAGAGCGTTTAGGTGTCGACATCATGGAAGTCGGCTTTCCTATATCCTCACCCGGTGATTTTGAATCAGTGCAAACCATTGCGCGCGAAATCAAAAATTCCACGGTATGTGCTCTGTCTCGCGCCCTCCCCAAAGACATTGATGTCGCAGCAGAAGCGTTAAAAGTCGCCGAAGCCTTCCGCATCCACACCTTTATTTCGACTTCAACCGTACACGTCGAAAGCAAACTCAAGCGTAGCTTCGATGACGTATTGGCGATGGCTGTATCCGCAGTCAAGCATGCGCGAAACTATACCAATGATGTTGAGTTCTCCTGCGAAGACGCGGGACGAACCCCGATCGATAATTTATGTCGCATGGTCGAGGCGGCAATTAAAGCCGGTGCCACGACGGTCAATATTCCTGATACCGTGGGCTACACCGTCCCCAGTGAGTTCGGCGGAATCATCAGCAAGCTATTTAACCGAGTCCCCAATATCGACCAAGCCATAATTTCTGTTCACTGCCATGACGATTTAGGGCTCTCGGTAGCCAACTCCATTAGCGCCATTCAACAGGGGGCACGACAAATCGAATGTACCCTAAATGGAATAGGTGAACGAGCAGGTAACTGTTCTCTAGAAGAAGTGGCCATGATCATTAATACCCGAAAAGATCAATTGGACGGCCTTCGCACCAATATTAAGTCACAAGAAATTTACCGTGCAAGCCAACTGGTAAGCCACTTATGCAATATGCCAGTGCAAGCTAATAAGGCCATTGTTGGTAGTAATGCCTTCTCGCACTCTTCCGGGATCCACCAAGATGGTATGTTGAAGAACGAAAATACCTACGAGATCATGACCCCTGAAAGCATCGGCTTAAATAAAAATAGTCTTAACCTGACCTCTCGCTCTGGTCGCCATGTGATAAAACACCGAATGCAAGAGTTAGGATATAACGAAACCGACTACGATCTCGACGAACTCTACGAGAGCTTCTTAGGCTTGGCCGACCGCAAAGGTCAAGTATTTGATTATGATCTTGAAGCTCTCGTCTTTTTTAATAACTTACAAGATGATACCGAGTTCTATCGGTTGGACTACCTAAGCGCTCAAAGCGGCTCAGATGTGGTCTCAACTGCAACAGTGAAACTGGTCGCAGGTGAACACACATTCCTAGAGGCATCCACTGGAAACGGCCCCATTGATGCCGCATATCGTTGCTTACGAAAAATTACCGGTTACGATATAAAAATAGATGACTACACCATCGAAGCGGCGGGAGGCGGTACCACCACTGCAGCCAAAACAGATATAAAAGATGCTTTAGGGAAGGCTGATATTGTTGCGAACTATCAAGGACGTAAATATCATGGCATGGGACTCGCGACCGACATTGTCGAAGCCTCAGCCAAAGCTTTTGTGCATGTTTTGAACCACATTCATCGTGCCGAGCAAGTCGCGAAACAAAAGCAGTCTAGACTAGGCTAATAAAAACCACACTGGAGAAGCAATGCACAAAACTTGGCTATGGCTATTGATCTTCTCCAGTATTTTGACGCCCTTGAGTCAAGCCAAACAATTGCTCTTCGAACGTAAGCAAAGCCATTATCAATATTTATGGCAAGATCACCAAGGCCAAAAACAACAACTACAGTTCGAACTGCTCGGCTACCCGATTCAACTGACTAAATTCATCCAATACCGACCCAAACAGGCACAGCAATATATTTTAAATAAACTCAAACCAGAGTTGGATAAGCTCGATCCTAAGCAGGCAAGGGTTAGCATAAGTAGCAGTCATAACCAGTTCAGTTTTCAAATACAAGGCTATGACCAAGTCTTCATTGACCAGCTAGTGGCGCAGATCAACAGCCACAGTGACAAGTTCTATCAAGACTATCTACAGCAGCAATATTTTATTGAACAAACCATCAGTGATAGTAGCACTGCAATCATGCCTGATCACAATCGATTCGCGAAAGAGAGTGCGAAGTATCTAACAAGTTGGCTCAACAGTAGTCTCAATGCCATCAACAAAGACCCAGTTCCGCTGAGAGAGATAACTAATTACTTACTGAGTTTTGTTCAATCGATCCCCTACAATCAACTCCGTTCGAAAGATAATCTACGCGGAGCTGGTTATCTCACTCCCATTCAAGTGCTGCGGAATAATCAAGGAGACTGTGATAGCAAAACCACGCTACTCGCCAGCGCGTTGAAATATTTATATCCGCGCTTGGGGGTCGCTATTATCTATGTACCGAACCATGCCTTGCTCGCCTTAGGTATTCCCCCACGAGCAAACGATGAAACGGTAAACGTTGCGGGAAAAACCATGGTTTTAGCCGAACCAACAGGCCCAGCCTTGTATCCACTCGGTAAAGTTGCCGACAGCAGTGCGCAAGCCATACGCTCGGGGATCTACAGCTACCAGCGCATGGATTGGGTGCCGCCAAAATTTAAGAGAGAGAAGTAAACTCTATCGCATAATCAGCACTACTATTAGCACGAACCACTTTTCCTTTGGCGGAAAATGGTGCCACACCTTGGCCACTCAGAGCAACTTCCACCTCATCACCAAGTTGCAGTGTGAGGTCTTTGACACTAATCCCCATACCCGTTGCACTTAAGTCTTTACACAGGCCAGCATAACTATGCTGACCCACCCAAATCTTCAGCTCTGCATTAATCAACATACGATGAAATGCGCGCTTCTCCGCTTCTCCGATCATTGCCTTACCTTCTATAGTTTTTCTTCAGCAAACGAGGCTAAACGGCTCCTCACTACACCATTTAAGTAAACGTTCGCGCTCCCTTCAAAATCTTTAAAACGCTCTACGATATAGGTTAAACCGGACGTAACTGCCGATAAATAATTACTATCGATTTGCGCCAGATTACCACAGCATACCAATTTGGTGCCCTCACCGCAGCGGGTAATAATCGTTTTCAGCTGGGAAGCTGTCAAATTTTGACACTCATCCAAAAAAACAAAGGAATTTTGAATGCTGCGTCCGCGCATAAAGTTCACCGACTTGAACTGAATATTAGCCTTTTCCATAATATAACTCATCGAACCTGACATCGATTCATCATGCTTATGTAACACTTCCAGAGTATCCGTGATAGCGGCTAGCCATGGTGCCATTTTCTCCTCTTCAGTACCCGGTAAGAAGCCAATAGACTCGGCGATTTCAGGTGTATTACGAGTCACGATAATCTTATCGTAAATGCCTTTCTCAACAACCATTTCCAAGGCTGCTGCCATTGCCAGTAGAGTTTTACCACAACCAGCTGGCCCAGTCAGAATAACCAAATCTATCGTCGGATCGAGTAGCGCATCAAAAGCCATTCCTTGATATATATTCTTAGGATGAACTCCCCAGGCGTGTTTGCCCATTAAGCGTTCATAGCCCAAATCAAGCAACTCAGTCTTATCTTCGGTCTTACTCATAACCCGCGCTGCGAAGCTTTTCGTATCATCGATCAAGTATTGATTCACATAGCAAGGCCCAACAATTTCTGTATCAATCACATGATGAGTATCACGTCCTTCAGAGCTACTATCACAATCCTTCACTCGTCCCCAGAAACTACCTTCAAATTCAACGAAGCCTTTAGCTAACAAACGAATATCATCAATTAATTGATCCGTACGATAATCTTCAACATGTTCGAGCCCAGCCCCTTTGGCTTTAAGCCGCATATTAATATCTTTGGTGACCAATACAACTTGGCGAGACGCATGTTTTTGTTGCAAATAGATCGCCGCATTAATAATCCGGTTATCCGGCTCATCAGCGGTAAAGTTACGCTGTTCTTTTTCTAAGGTATGATCCGCAAAAATAGAGATCTTACCATTGACTTGATTATCAGCATCATTTTTAAGTTCTACACCATGAATAATCTGTTCTGGAGTAGCTGAAGCGAACACATCTTCCAAGGCCCGGATCGCCACCCGAGCATCACGAGCAACATCTTTTTGGCGATCTTTGATCCGGTCCAACTCTTCTAACACCGTCATCGGGATGACAACGTCATGTTCTTGAAATGAATATATTGCGAGGGGTTCGTGCAGCAGCACATTGGTATCGAGGATGAACAGTTTACTTGAGGAATCATTTTCCATATTTGCCCTCCATAGGCTCATAGGCGATCTAACAATCGTGCAAACCTTCAATCTCAAGTTAAAACATCTTTATCCGCTTTACAAACATTTCGGCATGACAAAAACCTGATCGTTCAAATATCAAACAAATATGGAAAATCCGCTAGCTCTCCATGCATCCCCTCCCCATTTCACATTCAGCATCGGCCTGTCCGCGCTCAATCCCAGACATAAAAAAAGCCTATCCCGTGAGGATAGGCTTTCTCTCAATAGGCGCCTGGCAATATCCAGCCTACTTTCACATGGCAATTTCAGACATAAAAAAACCCAGCACATAGCTGGGTTTTTAAAATAGGCGCCTGGCAGTGACCTACTTTCACATGGGGAGACCCCACACTATCATCGGCGCAGTTGCGTTTCACTTCTGAGTTCGGCATGGGTTCAGGTGGTTCCACAACGCTATTGCCACCAGGCAAAAACTTGTTGTCTTTAACATTCGAAAAAACTGATATATCCCACGAGCATAACAAGCACTCTTGGTTCTAAAATAAAGTATCTATAAGCAACACCCTTTAGGTGTTGTATGGTTAAGCCTCACGGGTAATTAGTACAAGTTAGCTCAATGCCTCACAGCACTTACACACCTTGCCTATCAACGTTGTAGTCTCCAACGGCCCTTCAGAGGACTTAAAGTCCTAGTGAGAATTAATCTCAAGGCCTGCTTCCCGCTTAGATGCTTTCAGCGGTTATCAGTTCCGAACGTAGCTACTGGGCAATGCTATTGGCATAACAACCCAAACACCAGCGGTTCGTCCACTCCGGTCCTCTCGTACTAGGAGCAGCTCCCTTCAATTCTCAAACGCCCACGGCAGATAGGGACCGAACTGTCTCACGACGTTCTAAACCCAGCTCGCGTACCACTTTAAATGGCGAACAGCCATACCCTTGGGACCGACTTCAGCCCCAGGATGTGATGAGCCGACATCGAGGTGCCAAACACCGCCGTCGATATGAACTCTTGGGCGGTATCAGCCTGTTATCCCCGGAGTACCTTTTATCCGTTGAGCGATGGCCCTTCCATACAGAACCACCGGATCACTATGACCTACTTTCGTACCTGCTCGACGTGTCTGTCTCGCAGTTAAGCTGGCTTATGCCATTGCACTAACCGTACGATGTCCGACCGTACTTAGCCAACCTTCGTGCTCCTCCGTTACTCTTTGGGAGGAGACCGCCCCAGTCAAACTACCCACCAGACACTGTCCGCATCCCGGATAACGGGACAACGTTAGAACATCAACACTACAAGGGTGGTATTTCAAGGTCGGCTCCACATCATCTAGCGACAACGCTTCAAAGCCTCCCACCTATCCTACACATGTAGGGTCAATGTTCAGTGTCAAGCTGTAGTAAAGGTTCACGGGGTCTTTCCGTCTAGCCGCGGGTACACCGCATCTTCACGGCAATTTCAATTTCACTGAGTCTCGGGTGGAGACAGCTTGGCCATCATTACGCCATTCGTGCAGGTCGGAACTTACCCGACAAGGAATTTCGCTACCTTAGGACCGTTATAGTTACGGCCGCCGTTTACCGGGGCTTCGATCAATAGCTTCGCTTGCGCTAACCACATCAATTAACCTTCCGGCACCGGGCAGGCGTCACACCGTATACGTCATCTTTCGATTTAGCACAGTGCTGTGTTTTTAATAAACAGTTGCAGCCAACTGGTATCTGCGACTGCCGTCAGCTCAGGGAGCAAGTCCCATCACCAACAGCAGCGTACCTTCTCCCGAAGTTACGGTACCATTTTGCCTAGTTCCTTCACCCGAGTTCTCTCAAGCGCCTTGGTATTCTCTACCCAACCACCTGTGTCGGTTTGGGGTACGGTTTCGTATAATCTGAAGCTTAGAGACTTTTCCTGGAAGCAGGGCATCAACCACTTCATCACCTTAGTGACTCGTCATCAATCCTCAGCCTTAGACACCCGGATTTTCCTAAGTGTCCAGCCTACAACCTTAAACGCGGACAACCAAACGCCGCGCTGGCCTAGCCTTCTCCGTCCTCCCATCGCAATTATACGAAGTACAGGAATATTAACCTGTTTCCCATCGACTACACTTTTCAGTCTCGCCTTAGGGGCCGACTCACCCTGCTCTGATTAACATTGAACAGGAAACCTTGGTCTTTCGGCGAGGGGGCTTTTCACCCCCTTTATCGTTACTCATGTCAACATTCGCACTTCTGATACCTCCAGCAATCCTTACGAATCACCTTCAACGGCTTACAGAACGCTCCTCTACCGCACTTGCAAAGCAAGTACCCGTAGCTTCGGTGCATAGCTTAGCCCCGTTACATCTTCCGCGCAGGCCGACTCGACCAGTGAGCTATTACGCTTTCTTTAAATGATGGCTGCTTCTAAGCCAACATCCTGGCTGTCTAAGCCTTCCCACATCGTTTCCCACTTAGCTATGACTTTGGGACCTTAGCTGACGGTCTGGGTTGTTTCCCTTTTCACGACGGACGTTAGCACCCGCCGTGTGTCTCCCGGATAGTACTTAGTGGTATTCGGAGTTTGCAAAGGGTTGGTAAGTCGGGATGACCCCCTAGCCTTAACAGTGCTCTACCCCCACTAGTATTCGTCCGAGGCGCTACCTAAATAGCTTTCGAGGAGAACCAGCTATCTCCCGGTTTGATTGGCCTTTCACCCCCAGCCACAAGTCATCCGCTAATTTTTCAACATTAGTCGGTTCGGTCCTCCAATTGGTGTTACCCAATCTTCAACCTGCCCATGGCTAGATCACCGGGTTTCGGGTCTAATCCCAGCAACTATGCGCGCAGTTAACACTCGGTTTCCCTACGGCTCCGCTATTCGCTTAACCTTGCTACTGAAATTAAGTCGTTGACCCATTATACAAAAGGTACGCAGTCACCCCACAAAGAGGCTCCCACTGCTTGTACGTATACGGTTTCAGGTTCTATTTCACTCCCCTCACAGGGGTTCTTTTCGCCTTTCCCTCACGGTACTGGTTCACTATCGGTCAGTCAGGAGTATTTAGCCTTGGAGGATGGTCCCCCCATATTCAGACAACATATCACGTGTGCCGTCCTACTCGTTTTCACTTCAAATCACCTTTCGTGTACGGGGCTATCACCCGCTACGGCCAAACTTTCCAGCTTGTTCCACTAAATTATAAGAAGCTTAAGGGCTAATCCGGGTTCGCTCGCCGCTACTACCAGAATCTCGGTTGATTTCTTTTCCTCCGGGTACTTAGATGTTTCAGTTCCCCGGGTTCGCCTCGTAACGCTATGTATTCACGTTACGATACTGCATAAAATGCAGTGGGTTTCCCCATTCGGAAATCCATGTCTATTGCGTCTTTTATCGACTCAACATGGCTTATCGCAGATTAACACGTCCTTCATCGCCTCTGACTGCCAAGGCATCCACCGTATACGCTTAGTCACTTAACCATACAACACCTAAATGTTGTCGCTTAAATCACTTGAATGGTCAGGCTGTATAAATCCTGCCACTCGAGTACGATCACCTTATTTTTTTGAATACCAAAAACACTTGTTATTTAACTCGTATTTTTGAGATATTTTTTATCAGCTTTTCCAAATTGTTAAAGAGCATTCGGCTTCTTAGAAACCAAAGCTAAGCACTGTATCAACATAATGCTTAGCTTTATTTTCTTAAACCAAGAGAGAAATGGTATCCCGTACGAGATTTGAACTCGTGTTACCGCCGTGAAAGGGCGGTGTCCTAGGCCTCTAGACGAACGGGACACTGCGTTAGCTGTTCTCGTTGGTTCTAAACCACACTAGAACTTCTCTCTTTATCTTCTATCAAGCAATCTGTGTGAACACGTCACAAAACATAAACGTTCATAATAAGGAGGTGATCCAGCCCCAGGTTCCCCTAGGGCTACCTTGTTACGACTTCACCCCAGTCATGAACCACAAAGTGGTGAGCGTCCTCCCGAAGGTTAAACTACCCACTTCTTTTGCAGCCCACTCCCATGGTGTGACGGGCGGTGTGTACAAGGCCCGGGAACGTATTCACCGTGGCATTCTGATCCACGATTACTAGCGATTCCGACTTCACGGAGTCGAGTTGCAGACTCCGATCCGGACTACGACATGCTTTCTGGGGTCCGCTTGCTCTCGCGAGTTCGCATCCCTCTGTACATGCCATTGTAGCACGTGTGTAGCCCTGCCCGTAAGGGCCATGATGACTTGACGTCGTCCCCACCTTCCTCCGGTTTATCACCGGCAGTCTCCCTAGAGTTCCCACCATCACGTGCTGGCAAATAAGGATAAGGGTTGCGCTCGTTGCGGGACTTAACCCAACATCTCACGACACGAGCTGACGACAGCCATGCAGCACCTGTATCTAAGCTCCCGAAGGCACCAATCCATCTCTGGAAAGTTCTTAGTATGTCAAGGGCAGGTAAGGTTCTTCGCGTTGCATCGAATTAAACCACATGCTCCACCGCTTGTGCGGGCCCCCGTCAATTCATTTGAGTTTTAACCTTGCGGCCGTACTCCCCAGGCGGTCTACTTAATGCGTTAGCTGCGTTACCCACGGGTTAAACCCACAGACAACTAGTAGACATCGTTTACGGCGTGGACTACCAGGGTATCTAATCCTGTTTGCTCCCCACGCTTTCGTACATGAGCGTCAGTTTTTGTCCAGGTGGCCGCCTTCGCCACTGGTATTCCTTCAGATCTCTACGCATTTCACCGCTACACCTGAAATTCTACCACCCTCTACAAAACTCTAGCTTCCCAGTTCCAAATGCCATTCCCAGGTTGAGCCCGGGGATTTCACATCTGGCTTAAAAAGCCGCCTGCGTACGCTTTACGCCCAGTAATTCCGATTAACGCTCGGACCCTCCGTATTACCGCGGCTGCTGGCACGGAGTTAGCCGGTCCTTCTTCTGTCGCTAACGTCAAACAATATACGTATTAAGCATATTGCCTTCCTCACAACTGAAAGTGCTTTACAACCCGAAGGCCTTCTTCACACACGCGGCATGGCTGCATCAGGCTTTCGCCCATTGTGCAATATTCCCCACTGCTGCCTCCCGTAGGAGTCTGGGCCGTGTCTCAGTCCCAGTGTGGCTGATCATCCTCTCAAACCAGCTAGGGATCGTCGCCTTGGTGAGCCATTACCCCACCAACTAGCTAATCCCACTTGGGCTAATCTCTACGCGAAAGGCTCCGAAGAGTCCCCTCCTTTGGTCCGAAGACATTATGCGGTATTAGCAGTCGTTTCCAACTGTTGTCCCCCACGTAAAGGCATATTCCCAAGCATTACTCACCCGTCCGCCGCTCGTCATCTTCTAGCAAGCTAGAAATGTTACCGCTCGACTTGCATGTGTTAAGCCTGCCGCCAGCGTTCAATCTGAGCCATGATCAAACTCTTCAATCAAAGTTTTTTCGCTCAAAGTAAATACTGAAATTATTACTGTTAAAACAGTGTGTCACTCCAGTCCACTTAAGCTAATTTTTTTCGCTTAGTGCTCTGTGAGTGCTCACACAGATTGCTTGATAAATTGTTAAAGAGCGTTGCTTCTTGCGAAGCGAGGTGCGCATTCTACGCCATCCTCGGTGACTGTCAACCGCTTTCTTCAATCTTTTCCGAAGAACTTTTCTAAGGAAAGTTTGAAGCGTTTAACCGTCGCTAATAAAGACTCAGACCTTACCAACCCTGACCGCTTGCTGCTGCGCTATTGCGTGCTGCCCGCCGTGTCAGTGGAGTCGCATTATAGGGATCCGCGCTTACGGTGCAAGCCTTTTTTGAAGAAAATCACAGTTTTTTGTTTAACTGCTCAAAGCAGCAACAAATTGTGCTCTTTTTAAGCAATTCGCACACCTCAGGGATAATAACTATAGTTAAGTTTTAAGTATTTGCCCCTTTAATCTGTGCTTTCTTTTATATGGAACAGCAGATTAGTTTCATTCTTGGGTTTACTTCACGAATGTATTGGATACCATAGCCGCCCTTTTTCCTTTGGAGTCTCTTGCTGATGTCATTTTCTATCGGCCAACGCTGGATCAGTGATTCAGAATCTGAGTTAGGTTTAGGAACCGTTGTTGCAATCGAGGGCAGAATGGTCACTTTGCTCTTTCCTGCAACCGGTGAAAACCGATTCTATGCAATGGCCGAAGCGCCTATCACTCGAGTTATATTTAATACGGGTGATGAGATCACCAGCACCGATGATTGGTCAATGACCATTACCCAAGTTGAAGAAGCAGATGAGTTGATTGTTTATCACGGTGTCCGCAATGATACCGAAGAACAAGTACAACTCCGCGAGATGTTTCTTAGCCATTTTTTAAAGTTTAATAAGCCGCAAGATCGTTTATTTGCAGGCCAGGTCGACCGCTTCGATAGCTTTGTGATCCGCTACCAAACTCAATTGAAGCGTTTTACTGAACAACAATCAGAGTTGAAAGGATTAATGGGCGGTAAAGTCAGTTTAATCCCCCATCAACTTTATATTGCTAGTGAAGTTGGTCGACGAATTTCTCCTCGTGTCCTGCTTTCAGACGAAGTCGGCTTAGGTAAAACCATTGAAGCTGGTTTGATCATCCACCAACAACTGATTGCAGGTTTAGCCAAACGCGTATTGATTGTCGTGCCCGATGCTTTGCAGTACCAATGGCTAATTGAAATGCTACGCCGTTTTAATATGCACTTTAGTTTATTTGACGAAGATCGTTGTGTAGAAGCCTATGCCGAAGCCGACAACCCTTTCGACACCGAACAATTGGTACTGTGTAGCTTAAATTTCTTACGTAGTCGTAAAAAACGCTTTGAACAGATACTAGCTACCGAATGGGATTTAATGATCGTCGATGAAGCCCATCACTTAAAGTGGGACAAACAATCACCGAGCCGTGAGTATCAAATCATTGAAGCCTTATCTCAGCAAATTGCTGGCGTATTATTACTCACAGCAACCCCCGACCAACTCGGACATCAAAGTCATTTTGCTCGCCTACGGCTACTCGACCCAGATCGCTTCTACGATTATCAAGCATTCATCGAAGAAGAGCAGCATTACCAGCCTGTTGCCACTGCTGCCCAGTCGCTACTCGAACAGTCGCCACTACTCGCCGAACAAGCCAATCATTTAACCGAACTACTCAGCGAAAATGATATTCAACCCTTATTGCTAATAATTAACGACCCGACATCGAGTTACGAACAACAGCAACAAGCACGTGAAGAATTATTACAACACCTACTCGATCGACACGGTACCGGCCGAGTTTTATTTAGAAACACCCGCAGTGCCATGCAAGGTTTTCCGCTACGCCAATTGAGCAGTTACGCCTTAACGCTACCGAGCCAGTATCAAACAGCCCTGAAAGTGCATCAAATGATGCAAAGCAAAGCATCCAATAATGTCATGCAATTAATGTTTCCAGAAGAACTGTACCAACAGTTTGAAGGAGAAGCGGAGGGTGAAGCAAGCTGGACTAAATTTGACCCGCGCATCGATTGGTTACTAGGATTTTTACTGGCACACAAGCAAAAGAAAATCTTGCTGATTTGCGCCAAGGCGGCCACCGCCCTAGCCATTGAAGATGCGGTACGCACCCGAGAAGGGATCCGAGCGACCGTTTTCCATGAAGATATGTCTTTACTGGAACGAGATAAAGCTGCCGCTTACTTCGCGCAAGAGGAGGCGGGAGCCCAACTAATGGTTTGTTCAGAAATTGGTTCTGAAGGCCGTAACTTTCAGTTTGCTCATCATATCGTGTTATTTGATTTACCAATTAACCCTGATTTACTCGAACAACGGATCGGTCGATTAGATCGAATTGGCCAAAAAAATGATATTCAGATCCATGTCCCTTATTTGGCGAAAACGCCTCAGCAAACGCTTTTACGTTGGTATCACGAAGGTTTAAATGCATTCGAGCAAACCTGCCCGGCTGGCGCCGCCATCTATGCCGAATTTGGCGAAAGCTTAAATGCCCTGCTGATACAAAACCAACCGGATGAAGCCGTTCTCGAGCAACTGATTGGTGACTGTGCCAAACGTTATCAAGCAATTAAGCAAAAGCTCGATGCAGGACGAGATCGGCTATTGGAAATTCACTCTGGCGGCGGTAGTAAAGCCAACGATTTAGTCGAGAAGATCCAGGCTGCTGAGCAAGATCCACACTTTGTCACCTTTAGCTTACGGCTGTTTGATACCGTTGGCATCAACCAAGACGATAAAGGCGAGAATGCTTTGGTCTTGCATGCCAGTGAACAGATGATCGTTCCCTCCATCCAAGGTTTACCTGAAGACGGTTGTACCATTACTTATGATAGAGACACAGCCTTAAGTCGCGATGAAATACAACTCATGTCGTGGGAGCATCCTTTATTGCAAAGCTGTATCGATACCATTTTGGGCGCCGACCTAGGTACCACATCAGTCGCCTTATTAAAGAATCGAGCACTACCGGTAGGTAGCTTATTTGTTGAAGGGATCTTCATTATTGAGACCAGCGCACCTGCGCAGTATCAAATCGAACGTTACTTGCCTGCCACGCCAGTGCGAATTTTGCTGGATAAAAATGGCGGTAATCTTTCAGAAAATGTGAGTTTTGATCAGTTTAATAGTCAGCTTTCGGCGGTAAATCGTCATTTGGCGGCCAAACTAGTCAGTGCATCACAAGCTCAGATCCATCCCTTATTGCACCAAGCCAACGAACTGGCTCAGCAACAGCTAGACCGTATTGTGGCGGATGCCAGCAAGACCATGCAACAAAGCTTAAATACTGAACTAGAACGACTCGAAGCATTAAGCGCCGTAAATCCCAGTATTCGTCAAGATGAACTGGATACGCTACGCGAGCTACGCGACACGGCTGATAATTACCTGCAAAAGGCGCAAGTAAAATTAGATGCTTTACGAGTGATTTTAGTGTCACATAACTAAGCATCATTTCACTGATTTATTCCAAACAAGGCCTCAGGTACACTGAGGCCTTATTTTTTAGAGCCCATGTCATGCCAAACTTTGTTTATCGTCCGCCAATGTCTCCTTATATCAGCATCGTCTATCAAGATGATTCGGTCGTAGTATTTAACAAAGCCAGTGGCTTATTGTCAGTACCAGGACGAATAGAAAAGGATAGTTTATGGCAACGAGCTCAGCGTGTATGGCCAGAACTCAAGATAGTTCACCGCCTCGATATGGCCACCTCGGGGCTAATTGTAATGGCCCTCGGTAAACCAGCACAAAGCCATTTAAGTCGACAATTTCAACAACGTAAAACAGCGAAGACTTATTACGCAGAAATATTTGGCCACCCCCATACAACTCAGGGAGAAGTCAATCTGCCTTTACGTTGTGACTGGCCCAATCGCCCCAGACAAATGGTTGATCTTGAGCTGGGCAAAGCAGCCCTTACCAAATGGTTTCTATTGGAAAAACGCCAGCACACCTCTCTGGTGGAGTTACAACCTATTACTGGTCGAACTCATCAACTTCGGGTACACATGCAACAGATCGGCTGTCCAATAGTCGGTGATGGTTTTTATGCCAGTGCTAAGGCTATTGCACTTAGCGAACGCTTACATTTACATGCAGCGAAGCTTGGCTTTTTTCACCCCATCACTGAACATTGGCTAGAATTTGACTGTGAACCGCCTTTTTAACTAAAGCTTCAATGGTTTGCTTCCGATATAGGATCAACTCTGTTCAACCTTGGGCTGCAATCAAGTGCGGATCTACAAACTGTTTTGGTTAATCACTGTACTTAGCACCATGGCGTGGGCACAGCCTCAATCTCTGGATTTTTCGCAATGGCCTGTCAAGGGTGAGCTAAAATCACTCACCGTAGAACAACGCCAATTTGTAAGTCTATGGATAGAACAACAGACCCCACAACAGCGAGGAACGGCGATTTTGCTTCCCGACTGGGGGAACTCTCCCAGTAGCGAGGATATGATCGATAGCTTACGCCAAACGCTTCCCTCCTTAGGCTGGCAAACCGGCGCGATTCTTCCACCAGCCCCCCAAGCCAGTCTGATGCAAGACAGTGAACCGCAAGATCAACAAAACACTTACCAACAACAACTAAGCGAAGTCATCGAAGCCGCTCGACAAACCCAAGCTCAGCCATTTGGATTTCAACTGTTGATCGCGCAAGGGGTGATGGGCGCCTGGCTGGTCGAGTTGCTCGCCGAACAGCAATTAAGCCCACCCGATGGGCTTATCTTAATGAGCGCCTACTACCCCAACCAAGCCCTAAATCAAAGGCTTGCCAAACAGCTCGCGCGGCTGAGCATTCCGGTACTCGACATCTATGATCCAAATTATAATCAATGGCAATTCGAAGCTGCCCAGCAACGCTTGATTGCCAGCAATAAAAGTCAGAAATTAAACTACCGACAAACACAGCTACCGGTCTCTGCCGAAACCGCACCTAACCATGCCTTACTCACGAAAAGCATTTATGGCTGGTTGAACGCCTTAGGTTGGTACTAGCCAAGAGCTTAAACGCTGGTTAAACTGAACAACAGTTTCCCCATTCACAATATGTTGATTTATCGATGAATATTGTATTTTTAGACCGACAGACCCTAACTGACGATGTAAATTTAAGGCGTCCTCGCTTCCCCCATACTTGGCAAGACTATGCCAGTACCAATCCCGAGCAGCGATTAGCCCATGCGCAACATGCTGATATTTTGATAGTCAACAAAGTAAAACTCGATGCTGCTATTCTTAAGCAGCTTCCCCGCTTAAAATTGATTGCGGTGGCCGCAACTGGCACCAACAATGTAGATTTAGCTGCCGCAGCTCAACAACAGATCATCGTTTCAAATATTCAAGATTATGCCGCCCAGAGCATCGCCGAGCATAGTATTGGCTTGATGTTTAATTTACGTCGCAATATAACCGCCTACCATCAGGCCGTTCAACAGGGACGCTGGCAACAGTCACAGCAGTTCTGCTTTTTTGACTATCCCATTGATAATTTGGCAGGTCAAAAATTGGTGATTATTGGCGCAGGCAACTTAGGTCAAGCCACTGCTAAACTTGCGAAAAGTATCGGTATGGAAGTGATATTTGCCGAACGTAAAAATCAAGCTCCCCGAACCGGAAGGGTTGATTTTATGGACGCCTTGGCCTGCGCAGACGTGCTAAGTATCCACTGTCCACTCAGTTCCGAAACGGCAGATCTCATCACTCACACCGAATTAGCGTTAATGAAACCCAGCGCATTATTAATTAACACTGCTCGGGGCGGTATCGTGAACGAGGCCGCCTTACTCGAAGCTCTACGCTCCGGAGGCATTGCCGGCGCCGCTTGTGACGTTGTCAGTCAAGAGCCCCCTTCCAGCGACAACCCTTTATTACAAGCCCAGGCGTTAAGCAACTTTATCCTCACGCCACATGTAGGCTGGGCAAGTAGTCAAAGCATGCAAAGCCTGGCCGACCAACTGATTGACAACATAGAAGCCTTCTCCGCAGGTCAGCCTCGCAACCAAGTATAGAGTTATCTAAGCCACTTTCGCTTTGCGTTGTAGCTTAATCACTTCATAGGCACGTTGAATATCTTGAGTTCGCTGCTTAGCCAGCTCCATCATCTCCGGTGGCAGACCTTTTGCTACCAGCTTATCCGGGTGATGCTGGCTCATCAGTTTACGATAAGCGCGCTTCACTTGTTGCTCGCTGTCTTGGTCCGTGACCCCAAGAATTTGGTAGGCTTCGTCCAACTGTTTTGCACTTGATTGCGTCGATTGCTGTTGACCACCGCGACGATGGAAGTTGAGCTCGGCTTCCCAGCGAGAAATCATCGCGTCTAACTCTTGCGCAGAAAAACCTAAGGCATTTGCAACACGTTGCAACAATGCCCGTTCGCTGTCATCCACCACACCGTCGGCGAACACCCCCTGCAACTGAATTTCCATAAACATTTGCAATAAATCGCGACGCCCCTGTACCACTTTTACGAAGCGGGCTACCTGTTCTTCTAGCGGAAAACTGGCATCTTTGCCTTGCCGAAAAGCATCTTGAGCCTGACGGCGAGCCTCGCCTTGTAGACGCATTTGGTCCATCAAAAAATTGGCGACTTGAATTTCTTGCTGAGTCACCACACCTTTTGACTTAGCGATATGCCCCAACACAGCAAAAGTCGAAAACAAAAACTCTTGTTGTACCACTTGGCTATTCGCGCTAGAAAAAACGAAGCCTTGACCCATCGCCTCGTCAAAACGGTGACCCAACCACAAACCGAGTAAGGCGCCAAACCAACTGCCAAACATCAGACCAAAAAATACTCCTAGGAGTTTTCCCAAAAACCGCATAACTATTCTCTATTTACTTGTTAATTGCTGATCTAACTGCGCCAAACGTTGTGGCGTCCCCACATCAATCCACTGACCAAACTGCTGCTGCCCTGTCACTCGCTTAGCTGCTATTGCCGTCCTCAGTAAAGGAGCAAGCGCATGCCTCCCCGGAACCAGTGTCTCAAAAAAGCGCTGACGATAAACCGCCACCCCACTAAAGGTCAATTCGGGGCGGTCCACCAAACGTATACCATCAATCGCAAAATCCCCCTTGGGATGATGCTCGGGATTCGCCACTAACAACAAATGTGCATCGGCATCACCAATCTGCAACGACGCAAGCCGCTGGTAATCCCAATCATTCCAAATATCACCGTTAATCACCAGAAAAGGATCTGCTTTTATTAAGGGCAAAGCCTGTAAGATCCCTCCTGCCGTTTCAAGCGCTTGAGGCTCATGACTATATAACAACTGAATCTTCCAGCGTTGGCCATCACCCAATGTTGCCTCAATTTGCTCCCCTAAATAGGCGGTATTAATAATGATCCGCTGAAAACCCACAGCCACTAGTTTTTCAATATGCCATTCAATTAAAGCTTTGCCCGCCACCTTTAACAAGGGCTTGGGACAAGCGTCGGTAAGTGGACGCATCCGCTCACCTCGCCCAGCCGCCAAAATCATTGCAGTATCTAAACCACTCATCGATGAAACCCCTTTGCGATGGGAGCCAACCATTGATTAAATGCTGAAAATTCAGAATAAGTAGCGCTCACCCGCTGGATGTAATCCAAAGTTTGCGGAATCGCTTCACGGTAGCCTTGTTTCCCATCACGGTGGGCTAAACGACAAAATATTCCAAGCGCCTTAAGATGACGTTGTAAGCCCGTCAAATCAAACCAGCGTTGCCATTGCGCCATGCTAATATCTTGATTAATGCTTAGACGGGAGAAAAATGACTGACTCAAGTGTTGCACCATCTCTTCAGGCCAAGCGATGTAGCAATCTCTTAGCAACGACACCACGTCATAACTAAGTGGCCCCAAAACCATATCTTGAAAATCGATCATCACCATTTGCTGCTGATGAAGCATCAAATTTCGACAATGAAAATCACGATGCATCGCAACATAAGGTTGTTCTTGGATGGCGACGCTGAGCTCTTCACAAAGACTCTGCCACTGCGCAGCCGCTTGCCATTCAGTTCCACTAAGCTGTAATTCTTTCGCCACAAACCACTCGGCAAAAATATCCAACTCTCGCTGAATAAAAGTCTGGTCAAAATATTCCAAAGAAGGCAGCTCAGAAGGTTTAAGTGCTTGTAATTGAACGATCAGGTCTAAGGCTTGTCTATAGTATTTGTCGGCACTATCAAGACTTAAGCAATCTTCTAACATGGTGGTGCCGAGATCTTCAATCGCCATAAAACCTTGCTTAAGATCTGCGGCTAGGATCTTAGGAACGGGGAGCTGGTGACGGCTTAGTGCCGACGCTAAATCAACAAATTGTTGGTTTTTTTCGGTAAGAGGAGGCGCATCAACCGCAATGGCGGTAGTGCTTAGATCATAATCAAAACGAAAATAGCGGCGAAAGCTTGCATCACCACTGATCATCGTTAACTGAGGAAGTCCCATGGATAAACTATTAGACAACCATTGTTGTAAAGCTGATTCGCGCACTATATTACTCATATTTCTATATTAAATGACGGCCTTTAAATAGCCGCCCACCGATAAATCCAGTATTATAAGCCGCTAACTTTAACCACAGAATTCATAAAGCACAACGTTGATACTCTCGCTTGGAATTTTAATACGTCAGGGAATGGTCCAAATTCATATGTTGTTAATTAAACGGAATCTGCCACGACTAGGATTGGCAATCTTCTTGCTAAGCCCTAACGCCAAGGCAGAAACCCCGTTAGCGCTGGCTCAGTGCCGAGCTTACATACCGGAACGTACTCAGTCAGGTCCCGTCGACCCCACTGCACCATACGTGATAGCGGCCGACTCACTACATGCAAAGCAAGGTGATAAGGCAAGTTTTACCGGTAACGTTGAATTTTCTCAAGGTCCCAGAGTACTCAAAGCTGATAACACAGTACTCGATGAGCAAGCTCAAACACTGAAGGCCGATGGTAAAATTGAGTTTCAAGATAACTTGGTCAGCGTCAAAAGTGATAGCTTCGATGCAAATTTAAAAAATCATCAGGCGAAACTAAATTCAGCTGAATATCAGTTGTTCGAGCAGCAAGGTCATGGTGAAGCGCATAATTTAATCATCAACGATGAGCAAAACTTATCCTTGGAAAACGCCAGCTACACCGCCTGTCCTCCCGGAGATGTGAGCTGGGAGATCCACGCCGAAAAAATAGATATCGACACCGAAAATCAATGGGCGACAACCAAAAACGCAACAGTAAGATTAATGAACGTCCCCGTTCTTTACTTACCTTACTTCTCCTACCCAATTGGTGGCCAGCGTCATAGCGGCTTTTTATTTCCAAGCATATCAACCTCCACCACCAATGGTATGGATATTTCCACGCCCTATTATTGGAACATTGCACCTAATTTTGATGCCACCATAACTCCGCGAGTCATGTCGCGCAGAGGCCTGCAGTTACAATCCGAGTTTCGTTACTTACTTGGCCAGCAAACCGGTATCGTCAACGCTGAGTATATCGCCAACGACCGAGAGTTTGACGACTCGCGTTATTTGTTGCACTGGGATCATCAAGGTCAATGGCGACGCAACTGGCGTTTCAACACTGACTATACCCAGATTAGTGATGACAACTACTTTAACGACTTAGGCGATATTTTAGGTAAGAATAATGAAAATCAACTGCTACAAACTGGGGATGTGGGCTACCACACCCAAAACTGGTACGGCAAACTACGGGTACAAGATTTTCAAGTCTTAGGGGATACCGAGCAGCCGCACACCTTGCTCCCTCAACTGAGTTTTAGTGGCGATTGGGATCTCGACTGGCAAACATTACAATTTGGTTTTGATAGTGAACTAAGTAATTTTTCGCATAGTGATGCTAGCATGTACACCGCCAAGCGACTCCATCTAGAGCCTCATTTGCGCCTGCCTTACGTGGTACCCGAAGGTTTTTTCCAAGCCGACCTTGCCTTAATGCATACCTATTATCAACAAGATAAAGGTAGTAATCCGGACAACAACTACCTAGGTGAAGACATTCGTCGTACCCTACCTAAATTAAGCGTCAAAGCAGGCCTCAATTTTGACCGCAAAACCAGTTGGTACGGTGCGAACTATACTCAAACTCTTGAGCCGGTGGTGAAGTACTTATATATCCCCTATCGAGATCAAAGCGACATTGGTCTATATGACACCGCCAACCTACAACAAGACTATTATGGCCTGTTCCGAGATCAGCGCTATAGCGGGCTAGACCGGATCGCCGATGCCAACCAGTTAACCTTAGGGGTTCATTCTCGGTTCTTATCCGCTGAAAATAAGGAGACCTTACGCTTTAGTCTTGGACAAATCATCTATCTTGATCCAAGCCGCACAACGCTATTACCGGATAGCAAGTCATCCACCAATTCCAGTTCGGCCTTAGCATTTGAAATTGACGCGAATATTCAACAAGACTGGTATGGTCACACCGGCTTACAGATTAATACGCTCGAGGGTAAGCTTAATAAGGCCAATGCCGCTATCGAATGGCGCCCAGAAGTGCAAAAATTAGTTCAATTAAACTACCGCTACTCTCAAGCCGACGAGACAATGCTCAGTGACATAAACCAACTGGGTAGTAAAATTGCGTGGCCACTGCGAGACAATGTTTCTGCTGTTGCCAGCTATTATCGAGACATGAAGCTCGATCGAAGTGTCGAGAGTTATCTAGGACTACAGTTTAATTCCTGCTGCTGGGGGATCCGTCTTACTTACCAACGCAGCTTACAAAGTAATTATGTCGACAATACATCAGGAATTGATCGCGTTGGCGTATTTGACAGCTCCTTCCGCTTAGACTTTGAAATAAAAGGATTAGGTGGCAATGATACTAGCAGTCAAGAAAAAATGTTAGATGGTGGCAACTTTAAATACGGGCGCCCCTTTTACCTCAACAATTAAAACCTTTAGCCCAAATATGATAGAGTAAACGGCGTTTTGCTCGTAGTAATATAGGAACCGAATGAAAAAATTAATTTTGCTTAGCACCTGCATGTTGATGCTCGTGGCTGGCTTAGTTCAGGCGAAAGAACAACTGCTCGATAAGGTTGTTGCTATCGTTAATAATGACGTGATTACTCAAACCCAAGTGGATGAGCTAAGCGCCAAAGTATTACGCAATGCAAAAACCAGCGGACAAACTCTGCCTCCACAAGCAGAATTGCATCAACAAGTGATGGACCGCTTAATTACTGAAAGCTTACAGCTGCAACTCGCAGACAGACTTGGTATCAAGATCAGTGATAGTCAATTAGAAAACACGATTGATAATATTATCCAAGGCGAGAAAAAGACCCGCGACGAGTTTCTACAACAACTCAGCAGTGACGGTGTCAGCTACCAGCAATTTCGCGAAGATATACGCAAAGAAATTATTCTTGGTGAAGTAGGCAGAAGCCAGGTACAACGACGTATCAGCGTCTCTCAACAAGAAATAGATGCCTTAATGAAACTAATTGCCGAGAAAGATAAAGGCAGTATCCGCTACCATGTTGGACACATCCAATTGCGACTTGGAAGTGATGAAGTCAAAACCCAACAGCTGGCGGAAACCATAGTCAAGCAATTAAAAGCTGGAGAAAATTTTAACCAACTAGCAATGACTTATTCTCAAGGTCCAAAAGCTTTAGAAGGCGGTGATTGGGGATGGATGACTCTAGAAGAGATGCCAACTCTGTTTGCAGGCGTGGTTAATAAACAACCTAAAGATACCGTGCTCGGCCCGATCCGTACCGAATCTGGACTACACATTGTGATGGTATTAGATACCGAAGGTCTACAAAAAGTAGAAACCTTAGAGGTAAATGCACGACACATTTTGATTAAGCCATCGATTATTCTAAGTGATAAAAAAGCCCAAAGTTTACTGGCTAAATTACGCCAACAACTAGTAAGCGGAGAAGCTAGTTTTGCCGAATTAGCCAAACAGTATTCAGAAGACCCTGGCTCTGCAGTCCGTGGCGGTGAACTCGGTTGGTCGGACCCAAATGTGTTTGTGCCGGCCTTCCGCGATACAGTCAACCACTTAGCCGTGGGTGAGATTAGCCAACCTTTTCGCTCAACCTTTGGTTGGCATTTATTAGAAGTGCTCGACAAACGCACCACCGATACCACCAATAAAGCCAGCGAAAACCGAGCTTATCAAATGATTTTCAACCGTAAATTCAACGAAGAAACGCAAGCTTGGCAAGATGAGCTTCGTGAAGAAGCCTACGTTGAAATTTTGGATGGTGATTCATGAGCGACGCAATAGCAAGAATTGCGATTACCCCTGGTGAGCCTGCGGGCATTGGCCCTGATTTAGTGCTCGCAATTAGTCAGCGTAGCTGGCCGATGGAGCTAGTCGTTATCGCCGATCCTCGTTTGCTCAAAGAGCGGGCGAAACAATTGGGCATCGAAGTAAGTTTATTGTCCTACCAACCAGAGCAAGCCCCCCAAGCACAGGCGGCTGGAACTTTAACCGTGGCACCCATCGCGATGAGTGTGCCTGCAATTGCCGGCGAACTCAACGAAGCCAATGGACACTATGTATTAAATACCCTTAAATTTGCTTGTGAAGGCAATATGAATAGCCAATTTGCAGCGGTTGTTACCGGCCCGGTGAACAAAGGCATCATTAACAAAGCAGGCGTTTCATTTAGCGGCCATACTGAGTTTTTTGCTCAACAATCAAGTACCGCCGATGTGGTCATGCTGTTGGCCACCGAAGGTTTGCGGGTTGCTCTGGCGACCACTCACCTCCCGCTGGCTTATGTCGCAAAAGCGATAACTCACGAGCGGCTGTACAATATCATCACGATTTTACATCACGATTTACAAACTAAATTTGCGATTAAGCAGCCGAAAATTTTTGTTTGTGGGCTTAATCCGCATGCCGGAGAAGATGGTCATTTAGGTCGTGAAGAATTAGATATCATTATTCCTTTATTAGATGAAATGCGCAGCGAACATGGCATGAATTTAATCGGGCCACTCCCTGCCGATACCTTGTTCCAATCCAAGTATTTGGACGAGGCTGACGCGGTCTTGGCAATGTACCATGACCAAGGCCTACCAGTAATAAAATATAAAGGGTTTGGCAAATCGGTCAACATTACCTTAGGACTCCCCTTTATTCGAACCTCAGTCGATCATGGAACAGCACTTGAGCTGGCGGGCACTGGGCAAGCCGATCATGGAAGTATGCTAACCGCAATCAAACAAGCCATCGATATGGTAGAGCGAGAACATGAATAAACAAGTCCATCAAGGGCACCGCGCCCGTAAACGCTTCGGCCAAAACTTTCTGAATAACGACTCGGTCATCAGCCAAATTGTCGCCACTATCTATCCTCAGCCCGGCGAAAACCTGGTCGAAATTGGTCCTGGCCTAGGCGCCTTAACCGCCCCTGTAGCGAATGCTGCGGGTCAGCTACAAGTGGTAGAGTTGGATCGCGATTTGGCTCAACGCCTGCGCGAGCATCCAACCCTAGCAGAGAAATTGACCATCCATGAAATTGATGCGCTTAAATTCGACTTCATGCAGTTGAGTCGACCCGAGCAAAAGATGCGTATCTTCGGTAACTTGCCCTATAACATTTCTACACCATTAATTTTTCATTTGCTAAGCTTCACTAGCGCCATTTCCGACATGCACTTTATGCTACAAAAAGAAGTGGTAAAACGGATGGCCGCAGGACCTCACTCGAAGGCCTATGGTCGACTCAGTGTTATGACCCAAATACAATGTAAAGTAATGCCTGCCTTAGAAGTACCTCCAGAAGCCTTCATGCCGCCTCCTAAAGTCGACTCGGCGGTCGTTCGCCTAGAGCCTTATGCCAGCACACTTTACCCTCTGAACTCATTAAAAACCCTCGACACAGTCTGTAAAGAGGCCTTTAATCAGCGACGCAAAACAATCCGAAATGCACTCGGCAACCTGTTAAGCCTTGAGCAACTTGAGGCTTTAGGTTTACAACCAAGCTTGCGGCCAGAAAATTTAACTATTCAGCAATTTTGTGATATTGCTAACTACATAGATAAAGAACAATTATTGCAGGCTAACAACGTTAATGAGTAACACACCTGAATACCAATTAGATATTGAAGTTGAATCTGGATTCTTGCCTGAGCACTCTGCTCCTGAGGAACATAAATTTGCCTTCTATTACACCGTTACCATTCGTAATTGTGGTAGCCAAGCACTTCAGTTAATGCGTCGTTACTGGCTGATCACCGATGGCAATGGCGATGAGAATGAAGTAACGGGAGACGGTGTAGTCGGTAAACAACCACACCTACAACCAGAAAAGTCATTTACTTATACCAGCAGTGCACTACTCGCAACCGAGGTGGGGGTGATGCAGGGCTACTATACCTTGGTGGATCCAGAAGGTAATGAGTTTGAAGCTGAGATCCCAGCTTTTCGCCTGTCCTTACCGAATAAATTACATTAACCAAGGTAAGTTGTTATGGCTACCTATTTTGTTGGTGATATTCAAGGCTGCCTTGATGAACTCAAGGCGCTACTTGAACAAGTCAAATTTTCTAAAAAACGTGATCAGCTATGGTTAGCAGGCGACTTAGTGGCCCGCGGACCTCAATCCCTAGCCACGCTGCGTTTTGTGAAACAGCTCGGCGATGCAGCACAAATAGTACTGGGCAACCATGACCTACACTTACTCGCCGTGGCGAACGGTATTCACCGCGCCAAGCGACGAGACAAACTACAAGACTTGCTAGAAGCCCCAGACAAAGACGAGTTACTCGATTGGTTAAGAAAACAACCGCTGATAGTGAAACACCCCGAATTTGACTTAGTCATGGTACATGCAGGCATTTATCCAAAGTGGAAAGTTGCTAAGGCCTTAAAGCTCGGCAAAGAGGTACAAAAGAAACTTTCTGGTGATCACTACCTTGAGTTACTACAAAATATGTATAGTAACGAACCAGCTCACTGGAGCGACGAGCTAGTCGGTTATGATCGACTGCGCTACATCATTAATGTCTTCACCCGCATGCGTTACTGTTTTCCAGATGGCAGCCTCGATTTCGCCCTGAAAATTCCACCAAATAAAAATACTAATCCCAACTTAGTCCCTTGGTTTAATCTTCCAGGAAAGCATCTTAAGCACACCCACATTATCTTTGGTCACTGGGCGGCGTTGATGGGAGAAAGCGCTCACCCCTTGGTTGACGGGCTAGATACTGGTTGTGTTTGGGGGAATCATTTAACGATGCTGCGCTGGGAAGACCAGCGCTTTTTCACCCAAGACTGCTTAAACGAGATAAGCAAAGATTAACGCAAACGATGTAAATTTATAAATTCATAGGGGTGTGGATTTTTATCATCTGCCGGATGCTGTTCGCGAGCCATTTCTTGCCATTGATATTGGGTGTAATCAGGGAAATAAGCATCGCCTTCCAAGTCTTTATCAATCAAAGTTAGATATAACTTATCGGCCAATGCTAGGCATTGTTGATAAATATTCGCGCCACCAATAATCATTACTTCCGCTTGATCGGCCACCAATTGAAGCGCGTCTTCAAGTTGATTGACAACTGTCACGCCCTCGATGCTTAAGTGTGGATTACGACTCACCACTATATTCAAACGTCCTGGTAAAGGGCGCCCAATCGACTCATAAGTTAAACGCCCCATCACGACAGGCTTGCCCATTGTGACGGTCTTAAAGTGCTTTAAATCGGCCGGCAAGTGCCATGGCATTTGATTATCTAAGCCTATCACTCGACCCTTTGCCATCGCAGCTATCATTGCAACTTTCACGACTTAACCTTCTCCAAATCTTATAAAATCATTAAACAATAGGGCGCCCTCGATAAATCACCACCGATGGGATCGCGAGACCAAAACTCAAAGCCATTAAAATAAACATGGTTCGTAAACCATTTTCAAGAATGGTTGCTAATAACGGGTCACTATAACCATTACTATATAAACTAATAATGCCAACCATGGTGGTAAACGCATAACTCCCAGGGATCATCGGAATAATTGAAGCCACGGTAAACACTGGTCGAGGAATGATATAGCGTCGTGACCAGTAAACGCCGAGTAAGCCAACACTGGTTGATGCAACTAATGTCGCCCATTCTAAAGGCACCCCCCAATGAATACACAAAGTACGTAAGCTATGCGCAAAAGCACCACCAATCGCGCAAAAGCCAAGCATTCGTGTGGGCACATTAAAGACCATGGCAAAACCAACTGCAGGCACCGAAGCGAACGCCGCATCTTCAAGCAGTAAGAGTATTAAATCGAGCATCTTATAACCACCCACTCACGCCAGTTGCCCACATCGATAAGGCGATCCCCATTGCAACCCCAAGCGTTAACAAGGACGCAAAAAACCAACGGGATATGCCCATGCTAATGTGACCTTTCACCATATCTGAGACCGCATTAATCAAAGGAAACCCAGGAACCAACAACAACACTGATGCAGCCATCACAGTTTGCGGTTGATTACCAATATCATAACGCACCGCTAAGCCCGCAATTGTGGTAGCAACAAATGCAGTCATACCAAAGTTAAGAATTGGATTATGATGGCGGTGCGCCATCTCTTGACGAAAAGTCATCGCCGCCGCAGAAGCAATAAATGTCATACCAAATACAGACCAATCGCCACCAAATAAATGAGCAAAACAAGCGCAAGAAAGGCCAATCATCAATACAACTAACCAGCGATTATGTTTAAACGGAACCAAGCGTTCTAAACGTTTCACCACATCATCTACATCCAGCAGTTGTTTCTCTGCCATGATGGTAATGCGTTGCACCTCACACACCATATGCATGTTAATGCCCCGATCGTAAACTCGACGCGTGGTCGTGATGCAGCGGCTTTGAGCCAAACCAGTTAAAATCAGGGCATTAGCGGTAATGGCCAACTCAACGCTGTCTAAGCCCAGCGCCTTACCTAAACGAACGATGGTTTCTTCGATCAACTTACTTTCGGCACCATGCTGTTGCATGATCCGGCCAGCCTGCACCGCAACACGACAGATCCTTGTCTGTTGCTCGTGAGTAATAACCCGTTCCGGAGCCTGAACAGGCGCCGGAGGTTTTATAATAAAAGAGCGTAACATCTAACAATCCCAGTAAACCAATTACAAAATGAGTTTACTATGGCTGGTAAATAACCTCTACACCATGATCGTCGTCATCATCATCCCAATCATCATCATCCCAGTCTTCTTGATTAGCCTGGTCAATTTGTTCTTGGTGATAATCATCCCATTGGAACTTCACTTCTTCGCGCTCGGCCATCTCTTCTTCAATCATCGGCAATGTTTCGATGAATTGACCGATAGCTTTACAAAGCTCTTTAGTGCCTTTGCCTTCAAGCGCAGACAAAGAAAACACCTCACCCTGCCAATCAAGTGCTTTAATCACCGACTGACGAATTTCTTCGGCTTCGTCTTCCAACACTAAATCTACTTTGTTGAAGATCAACCAGCGTGGTTTTTCGAATAACTTTTCACTGTATTGCGAGAGCTCATTAATAATGGTTATGGCATTCTCAGCAGGATCACTACCATCGGCCGGCAATACATCAACCATATGCAACAATACCCGACAACGTTCCAAGTGCTTCAGGAAGCGAACCCCTAAACCAGCACCTTCGGCAGCACCTTCGATCAGCCCGGGAATATCGGCAATCACAAATCCGCGATTTTCCGATTGGCGTACCACTCCAAGGTTCGGGATCAGTGTGGTAAATGGATAATCAGCAACTTTAGGTCTTGCCGCAGAGACACTACGAATAAAAGTCGATTTACCAGCATTTGGTAAGCCTAACATCCCCACATCCGCCAACAGCAATAACTCTAATTTGAGGTTGCGAACTTCACCAGGCGTACCGTTGGATTTGCGACGAGGCGCTCGATTGGTACTGCTCTTGAAGCGGGTGTTTCCCAAACCATGAAAACCACCTTTTGCCACCATTAAGCGTTGCTTGTGTTGCGTTAAATCACCTAATAATTCGCCAGTATCTTGATCGCGAGCACGAGAACCAACCGGCACTGGCAATTCTAAATCTTCACCGCGTTTACCGGTACAATTAGAGCCTTGACCATTCTCACCGCGTTCCGCTTTATGAAAACGCTCAAAGCGATAATCGATCAAAGTATTCAAATTTTCGTCAGCGACCAGATAAACACTGCCACCGTCACCACCATCACCACCGTCTGGGCCACCTCGTGGCACATATTTTTCACGGCGAAAACTAATGACGCCATTGCCACCGTCTCCGGCGTCAACCTTGATTACTGCTTCATCTACAAATTTCATAATCTACTCCAGTATTATCGCTAACTATAATGCACCGCATTTAATTCGCGACAGCAATACTTAAGCCTTAGAAAAAAAAAGCCCCGCTTATAGCGGGGCTTTAAAAATATTGAGTTGGTTGTTTATTCAGCTACGATGCTAACAAACTTGCGGCTTTTAGCGCCTTTAACCTCAAATTTCACTTTGCCTTCAGCAGTTGCGAAAAGTGTATGGTCTTTACCAATACCAACATTTGAGCCCGCGTGGAATTTAGTACCACGTTGACGAACAATAATACTACCCGCTAAAACAGACTCGCCACCGAAACGTTTAACACCTAGGCGTTTACTTTCTGAATCACGACCGTTACGAGTACTACCACCAGCCTTTTTATGTGCCATGAGTATATTCCTCTAAAATTAACCGTTAATGCCTGTAATGCGAACTTCAGTGAACCACTGACGGTGGCCCTGTTGCTTACGTGAATGCTTACGACGACGGAACTTAACGATTTTAACTTTATCGCCACGACCATGAGATACAACTTCAGCTGTAACTTTGGTACCATCTACATAAGGTGCGCCAACTTGAACATCATCGCCATTAGCAACTAGTAATACGTTATCAAATTCAACTGTTTCACCAGTCTCAACGTCTAGTTTCTCAAGGCGAAGTGTTTGACCTTCGGCCACACGGTGTTGTTTACCACCACTTTGGATAACCGCGTACATTTTTTTCAAACTCCGCTGTACACCTAGTATTTCAAGGTGTATATAATTCTTAACAATGACGGCGGATTCTACGGAAAAAGATCTGTTCTCGCAAGCGGAAAATCAAAAAAGTTTAAAAATCACGCAAGGCCAAGAATTTTACCCAGCTAAAGCTGTGAATAGGCAGGAATTGCGATACTATTGCAACATTATATTATCATCATAAATTGCTGAATCATCGGCATGACAATCTAATAAGACATTATGCAATTGGATGCGATAAAAAAGCTGTCTGAACAAGACATGGCTGCGGTAAACGCACTTATTTTTAAAGAGCTAGAATCAGATGTAGCGCTGATTAACCAAATTTCATTCTATATCGTAAATAGTGGCGGCAAACGGATCCGTCCTTTACTCACCGTATTAGCGGCTAGAGCACTCGGAGACCAGCAACAGCAACATATAAAGTTGGCGGCTATCATCGAGTTTATACATACTTCTACACTGCTTCACGATGATGTTGTGGACGAATCAGAATTGCGGCGCGGTAAAGATACTGCAAATGCTCGATTTGGTAATGCCGCCAGCGTTTTAGTTGGCGACTTCCTTTACTCGCGCTCATTCCAACTAATGACTCAATTGCAAAACTTACAAGTGATGGACATTCTTGCCGACGCAACCAATGTGATTGCCGAAGGAGAAGTCTTACAGCTAATCAATTGCAATGATCCCGACACTGATGAGGCGCGTTATTTTGAAGTGATCTATTGTAAAACAGCCAAGCTATTTGAAGCTGCAACTCGGCTTGCCGCGGTTATCGGTAACCAAGATTCAACCATAGAACGAGCGATGCAAGACTACGGAAAATATCTTGGTACCGCTTTCCAAATTATGGATGATGTCTTGGACTACACCGCTGACAAAGCAGAGATGGGCAAAAATGTTGGTGACGACTTAGCAGAAGGTAAGCCAACACTGCCACTCATTTATGCAATGGAACACGCCAATCCAGCGGATAGAGAGTTAATCGCGAATGCGATTAAACATGGAGGTTCACGCGATCAACTGGAACCGATTTTGCGGATCCTAGATAAGACCAAAGCCTTAGAATATTGTCACTCTCGTGCAGCTGAAGAAGCTCAGAAAGCTATCGACGCCTTAGTGCATATAAATGACGGCGAATATAAGCAAGCCTTAATTAGCCTCGCCAACATTGCAGCTGATCGCGTCGCATAATAAAAAGGGCGACCCACAAACAAAAAAAGCTGCCAATAGCAGCTTTTTTATTCACGATTTGCCTCAACTAAGCAAACGGGTGACGTAGAATCATCGTTTCCAAACGATCAGGACCAGTAGAGATAATATCAACCGGAACTTCCAGTAATTCTTCAATCCGAGCTATATAAGCTAAAGCCGCTTCAGGAAGTTGTTCACGCGCAGTTAAACCGAAAGTATTTTCCGACCAACCAGGCATCGTTTCATAAACAGGAACAGCCACCTCATAACCTTCGGCTGCCATTGGTGGTACTTTGAGCACATCACCGTTTGGCATCTGATAACCAGTACAAATTTTCAATTCAGCTAAGCCGTCAAGCACATCAAGCTTAGTCAGACATAAACCTGAGAGGCTATTAATTTGCACTGCACGACGCATCGCGACGGCATCTAACCAACCGCAGCGACGTTTACGGCCAGTGGTAGCACCAAACTCATGTCCTTTCACACCAAGGTGCTCACCCACATCATCATCAAGCTCGGTAGGGAATGGCCCTGCCCCAACTCGAGTGGTGTAAGCTTTAGTGATACCTAATACATAATCTAAATGACGAGGACCAAAACCGCTGCCCGTGGCTACACCACCCGCTGTGGTATTAGAAGATGTCACATATGGGTAGGTGCCATGATCCACATCGAGTAAAGTCCCTTGAGCACCTTCGAACATTACCGAATCACCACGACGACGCGCCTGATCTAAGAGATCTGCAACATCGGCAACCATAGCAATCAGCACTGGGGCCATCTGAGTCATTTGCTCAAGCACTTCTTCATAACTCACGCTAGGGGCGTCATAGTAATGATTTAATTGGAAGTTATGGTATTCCATCACTTCTTTAAGCTTGCTAGCAAATTGCTCCATGTTGAACAAATCACCAACTCGCAAACCACGACGCGCCACTTTATCTTCGTAAGCGGGACCAATACCTCGGCCGGTGGTTCCGATAGCGTTTTTACCGCGAGCTTTTTCTCGTGCGATATCTAATGCAACATGGTAAGGCAGGATTAATGGACATGCCTCACTAATCACGAGTCGTTCTTTTACCGGAACGCCACGCTCTTCAAGCATCGCCATTTCTTTAAACAGAGCATCTGGAGCCAATACCACGCCGTTGCCAATTACACAGGTAACGTTGTCGCGCAGCACACCAGAAGGTATCAGGTGGAGGACGGTTTTTTCGCCGTCAATAACCAAGGTATGACCCGCATTGTGACCGCCTTGATAGCGAACCACGTAATTTGCTTTGTCAGTAAGTAGATCAACGATCTTACCTTTTCCTTCGTCTCCCCACTGGGAGCCAAGGATAACTACATTCTTTCCCATTGTCTTTTGTCGTCTCAGTTAAAAAGCGATTCTAGCAGAAATCGGACACTCAAGGGGTGCAAAATATACCGATATTAGCTTATTAGGTCAAAGATTGATCACATATATCAGTACGATTGCGGTCCCAACTAAATACAATCCAATTTTTCGGATACTGCTCGCTGGCGATTCAGAAATCATTTTTAATAGATTTTTCCATCGTTTAGGAAACAGTAATGGACCAAGCCCTTCAATTAAACAAACCAGAGCGAGTGCTAATAAAGTGGAATCTTGCATAAGAAAGCCCAGCAATAAACTGGGCCCCCATTCATAGTCTACTGATTAGGTTCTTTCATGTACTGGAAGAATTCACTATTTGGATCTAATACCATCAAGTCTCCTCCATTATCGAAGCTATTACGGTAGGCAGCCATGCTCCGCCAGAATTTATAAAACTCTGGGTTTTTCTGATAAGCATGAGCATAAATCTTGGCGGCTTTTGCATCACCTTCACCACGCATTTCTCGACCCCGCTTATCTGCATCAGCCAGTAACACGTTCACTCTGCGATCCACGTTAGCCCGAATAATCTCAGACTGCTCTTGACCTTGAGAACGATGTTCTTTTGCCACAGCTAAACGCTCTGCTCGCATCCGTTGGTAAATACTGTTACTCACTTCGTCAGGTAAATTGATTTGCTTAATACGTACGTCCGTCACTTCAATACCAATCTCTGAAGAACGCGCCATTTGTTTCAAAGCATCTTCCATTACTTGACCACGTTCGCCAGACACAATATCGCGAATCGTCCGAGCACCAATTTCACTACGTAAACCATTATTAATTTTACGCTTTAGCAAAGACTCAGCTTGTATCACCGAACCGCCAGTAGAGAGATAAAATTTAGAAAAATCTTCAATTCGCCATTTAACATAGGAATCAATGATTAAATCTTTTTTCTCCGAGGTGACAAAACGGTCAGCATTACCATCCAAAGTTTGGATCCGTGAATCCAATACTCTCACCGAATCAATAAACGGAACTTTGAACTGCAAGCCAGGCTCATACACTTTGGTTGCACCATCGTCAGTACGTTTAACTTTCCCGAACTGAATAACAATGCCTCGTTCACCTTCTTTCACAACAAAAATAGATGAGTACGCTACCAACAAGGCCAAAATCACGCCAAAAATAGTAAACTGTTTCATGGCTTAATTTCTCCCCGAATTACTACGGTCGCTGCTTCGAATTGAAGTAGGGCGAGATGGAATAGAGCTACCAGATTCTGAGTTCATCGTTGATGATTTACTCGTATTACCACTAGTGCCAGTACTGGTCGCCGGCTTTTGATTCTGCTCCATTAGTTTATCGATCGGCAAATACAACATGTTGTTATTATTTGAACCATCAATTAATACCTTGTTAGACTTCGCGTAAACTTGCTCCATCGTTTCAAGGTAGAGGCGATGACGCGTCACATCTGGCGCAGCTTCATACTCTGGGAGCAACTGTTCAAAACGAGCAACCTCACCTTGCGCTCTTAACACGATCTGCTCTTGGTAACCTTGCGCTTCTTGTTCAATACGTTGAACTCGGCCACGTGCACGGGGTTCAATTTCCCGTTGATAAGCTTCCGCCTCACGGATAAAGCGCTGCTCATCTTCTTGGGCTGAAATCGCATCATCGAAAGCATCTTTTACTTCCTCCGGCGGACGAGCTGGCAAAAAGTTAACATCAACCACTTGTATACCCAACTTATAAGGTTCGATGATTTTATCAAGTAAAGCCCAAGTCTCACTTCTCACCACTTCACGACCAGTCGTCAAAATATCATCCATGGTCGTATGCCCAATGACATATCGCAGCGCGCTATCGGTGGCTTGCGCTAAGCTATCATCTGGCGAAGTCACGCTAAACAGATAGTTCTTTGGCTCTACGACTCGATATTGCACGTCCATTTCGACCCGTACAACATTCTCATCTTCAGTCAACATAAATCCAGAAGCAGGCAATGAACGAATCGTTTCCACATCCACTGGCAGCACTTCTTGAACAAAAGTTGCTTTCCAATTCAAACCTGGCTGTACTGGGCCGGCTTCATTGTCATACTTACCGAAAGTAAGCTTTACACCACGCTCGGCTTCAGCAATGGTATAAAAGCCGCTGGCAACCCAAATAATACCAAGTATCACCAGAACTACAGCGATCCCAAAACCGCTCACACCACCACTTCCAATTGATGGTTTTTTATTTCCACCGCCAAAAATACCGCCAAACTTACGTGTAAGTTTAGTGATCACTTCATCTAAATCAGGGGGACCCTGATTACCTTTCTTATTGTTATTACCCCAAGGGTCGCGATCACCGCTACCTTTGTTGCCAGGCTCATTCCAGGCCATCTGTGTCTCCAGAAGTTAAAGTAAATGCCTACTCACATTGAGTAATAAAACTATCTAAACTATGGTCAAATTGTTTATCCAAGCGCTGCCATGAAATGGCATCTAATCGGATATCAACAACGATATTTCCAGTATCGTCTAAACGCTCACCTGCTACGCAGTCTAACTGATATAAGCGACTACGCAAGCGGCCTTCACTGGGTGGCAAACGTAAAGTGTGGTTAACCATGTCACCAACTAAACGTTCACTGATCGCCTTATACAATAAAGGCAAACCCTCTCCCGTTAACGCCGATACCCACACTTTCTGAGGTAAGCCTTTTTCGTCGCGTTCAATACGCGGACTCACATCAGCAAGTTGATCAACTTTATTGTATACCTGTAAGAATGGGATCTCACCAGCACCAATTTCGTCTAATACCAGCTCCACTTGTTCAATATTCTCAGCCACTCGTTCATCACTGCAATCGATCACGTGCAACAATAATTGGGCTTCTCGCGTTTCAGTTAATGTCGCTTTAAAAGCCGCAACCAAATCGTGAGGAAGATGACGAATGAAGCCAACTGTATCCGCTAAAATTACCTTACCAACATCTTCTATCTCAATTTTACGCAATGTTGGGTCAAGCGTCGCAAACAACTGATCTGCTGCATATACCTTAGATTCGGTAATTCGATTAAACAAGGTCGATTTACCAGCATTGGTATAACCCGCCAAAGATACGGTTGGTAGTTCCGCCCGTTGGCGAGCTCGCCGACCTTGCTCACGCTGCTTACCCACTTTATCTAAACGCTGAGTAATTTGTTTAATACGCGCCCGTAGCAAGCGTCGATCAGTTTCAAGTTGCGTTTCACCTGGACCACGCAAACCAATCCCACCTTTTTGACGTTCTAAGTGAGTCCATCCGCGAATCAGACGTGTCGACATATGACGCAATTGGGCCAACTCAACCTGCAACTTACCTTCATGGGTACGTGCTCGCTGAGCAAAAATATCTAAAATGAGGGTGGTACGATCAAGTACCCGAGCCTCGCAAAGATGCTCTAAATTACGTTCTTGTGCGGGCGACAAGGCGTGATTAAAAATAATCACGTCGGCTTGAGCACTTTTTACAATTTCTGCGATTTCTTCGGCTTTCCCCGTCCCCACAAAATATTTGGGATGGGGAGAAACCCGACTACCGGTGATAGTAGCAACCGCATTGACCCCAGCCGAACTGACTAGCATCTTCAGTTCTTCTAGGTCCTCACGCTCATCTTCGTCATTAAAATTAACATGAACTAAGATGGCCTGCTCACCAGCTTCATAACGGTCAAACAAGCTAATTTACTCCTTGGCACTTACCAAGGCTAATAAGCCTCAGCAAATTGCTATTCTTCGTTCTTTGCTTCACTAGGTACAGGACTATGGTGTGGCACTGCGCGTGCAGGAACCACGGTGGAGATAGCATGTTTATATACCATTTGGCTGACAGTGTTTTTCAACAAGATAACAAACTGATCAAATGATTCAACTTGGCCTTGTAACTTAATACCGTTTACTAAATAAATTGAAACGGGAATACGCTCACGTCGTAACGCATTCAAAAATGGGTCTTGTAATGATTGCCCCTTCGCCATGTTATTGTTCCTTTTTTCTTATAAATTAATTGGCACAGATCAAATTCGATTATATACCACTAACTTGGAGCCTTATAGAGACATTTTCAAGTGTCACCGAGTGAATTCGCCATTATTTGGCTATTTTCCGATGTTGCACTTCGTAGCCAAGTTAGAGAAGGCCAGCTTTTTAGCCAGTTCATTTGTTTCTTAGCAAGCTGGCGTGTTGCCACAATACCGCGAAACACCATTTCATCATAATCTATTTCTCCGCTAAGGTATTGCCACATCTGGCGATAACCCACACTACGCATCGACGGCAGACTCAAATCTAAATCGCTTCGTTGCATCAGCCCTTCGACCTCAGCTTCGAAGCCAAGTTCCAACATTAAGTGAAAACGCCGCTCAATGAGTTCGTGCAATTGACTTTTTTCGGTCGGTGCAATGGCAAACTGATGCACCTGAAATGGCAAAGGTGGTAAAGGCATACGATTAATTTCGGTGAGCGACTGACCCGTTAAGCGATAAACCTCAACCGCTCGCATCAAGCGCTGATGGTCATTCACACTAATTCTTGCCGCACTCAGCGGATCATAACTTTGCAACTGTGCATGCAAGGCTTGCCACGAGCTCACCGCAGCCTCTTGTTTAATTTGTTCTCTAAGCTGCAGATCTGCTTCAGGTAAGGGCGCAATACCTTCAACCAATGCTTTGAAATACAACATCGAGCCCCCCACCAATAGCGGAATATTACCGCGTTGATGAATCGCTGCGATCTGAGTCAGAGCATCTTGGCGAAAGTCTGCTGCAGAATAGACTTCGGTAGGATCACAAATATCAATCAAAGCATGAGGTGCCAAGGCTTGCTCGGCCGCCGTAGGCTTCGCCGTACCAATATCCATGCCGCGATAGATAAGTGCCGAATCAACACTGATAAGCTCCATTCCAAACTGTTGATGAAGCTCAATGGCTAAGGCGGTTTTACCGGAAGCCGTTGGCCCCATAAGAGTCACAATCGGTAAACGCTTAATCATGACTAAATCCTGCGATAGTTTTGCTTAAATCAACAGATTGCCAAAATCGCTTCGGTAACCCTTGAGGGTACTCACCGCATAACTGCTGGCAACAGTCCAAGGCTTGTGCCCAAGTAAATTGCTGGGGTTTAAGCTGTAGCTTAATCAAGCCACTCAGTAAGGCTTCTGGCTGTTGCCACTCGTCTTGCGGTAATTGCTGCATCGCTGCCAACAAACGCGGAAGCAACTGAGCAAAATCAGCTTTTCTAAATAACTTGGGAACTTGCGTGACGATAAGCTGAGTACGATTTTGCTGATTTAAGGTAAAGCCTAAACGACCCAATACGCTCTGCTGCTGCACCGCAAGAGCACATAAATCATCGCTCATCGTTAACTTTAAGGGGAGCAATAAAGGTACGCTATCTAAACCTTGTTGCCATTGGCTCAAAGCCTGATTAAAACTGAGGTGCTGTAAACTCGCCCATAAATCAATTAAGCCTAACTGGCTGGCTTGCCGCGCTAATAAATAGCCCTCTTCAATCATATGTAATGGATGAAGGCTTAACTCATTCTGTGGCTTTGTGTTTGTCGCAACAGCGCTGTATTCGGCACTTAACTCAGCGCTACGACTGAGCCAATTCTGATTTGCAGCGACTTGACTCACACTCGGTTTATCGGCTCGTTGTAAATGAGACTGGTAGTAATGGCGGTCTTCAGCGACCCGACTCGAATTTGATTCACGCACTTGAACTGGATCTGCACAGCGCGTATTTTCGCTAGCAACAGGGGCTCCTGATGATCGGTGCTCAGGCGCACTCGCAATGTTAATATCTTGCGGTGATACGGACGAAATTGGGGGGTTCGGAACATGGCTTAAAGCTGAACCCAATACCTGTACAATATAATCATGAACTAAGCGAGCCTGATGAAAACGCACCTCATGTTTAGCCGGGTGCACATTCACATCAACCTGGTCAAGCGGCAATTCAAGATACAACACATAGCAAGCATATTGCTGTTCATCCAGATAACTCGCGAAAGCCTGGCGAATGGCGTGTTGCAATAACTTATCGCGCATCATTCGACCATTTACATAAAAATACTGCTGATCATTTTGGGCTCTCGCAGCCTCAGGTAAACCCAGCCAGCCATGTAAGCGTAGCTGATCATGTTGATTGTCAATATGCAAACAGTGATGACTAAAAGCAGGGCCTATCACCGACGCCACGCGTTTTAATTGTTTATCTAAATTATCAGCGATACGATATTGTCGGGTCAATTTACCGTTGTGCTTCAGGCTTAAAGCAACATCAAAACGGCTCAAAGCTAAGCGTTTTAGTAACTCATCTATGTGCGAAAATTCAGTTTTCTCGGTACGCAAAAACTTCCGACGCGCAGGAGTGTTAAAAAACAAATCTAAAACTTCAACCGAACAGCCCACCGGATGAGCGCAAGGTTGCAAACTAACCTCCATATCACGGCCTGCCGCCTGAGCCTGCCAAGCCTGAGCTTGTTCAGCAGTTCGAGAGCTCAAACTTAAACGTGATACCGAGCTAATACTAGCCAGAGCCTCGCCACGAAAGCCTAAGGTGGCAATGCAACTTAAATCATCCAAACTATCAATTTTACTAGTCGCATGACGGCTTAGCGCTAAACATAACTGTTGTTGCTCAATGCCTGAGCCATTATCACGGATCAAAATCCGTTTCGCCCCCCCTTTATCGATTTCGACCTCGATACGAGTAGCCCCTGCATCTAGGCAGTTCTCGATCAACTCTTTCACGACTGAAGCAGGGCGTTCCACCACTTCTCCAGCCGCAATTTGGTTGGCTAATTGTGCTGGTAATATTTGAATCGGCATCTAATCAACTATTAGGAATGGTCAAAACCTGACCAATTTTGAGCGTATTTGAAGATAACTTATTGGCTTTTTTTAAACCGGCGACGCTAGTCTTATAACGAGAGGCTAATACCGACAAAGATTCACCTTTTTTAACCGTGTGCTTTTTTACACCATAGGTTTTCGCGTACAAAGTTCCAGATAAAGGTTTCATCTGATAATACTTTTTAATCCCAGATACAATGGCCTTAGCAAGTTTTTGTTGATGGTTACCAGAGCGCAATAAGTTCTCTTCTTTGTGATTCGTAATAAAACCAGCTTCAACCAAAATCGATGGAATGTCGGGCGATTTTAACACCGCCAAACTCGCATGTTCTGGCTTTTTCTTATGTAAAGTAGTGACCTTACCGAGTTGGCTTAAGACCTGTGTTGCCACTTGATAAGCGGTATTCATCGAATAATCCATTTGCATGTCAATCAGGGCAAAGTTGAGATGCGCATCATTGTCAGTATTACTCATTAACTCACCAACCCCTCCCAATAAGTCTGATTCTGCTTCGTGATCTTCCAGATGTCTGCCTACCTCACTCTTTGCACGGCGAGTAGATACGACCCATACCGAAGCCCCCTTAGGCTGCGAAGAAGTAAAGCCGTCGGCATGAATAGAGACCAGAAAATCAGCTTTACTCTTACGTGCGATTTGCGAACGTTTATTTAAATTAACGAAGTAGTCCCCTTGGCGAATTAACACGCCCTTCAATCCCGACTCTTTATCAATTAAACGCTGTACTCGCTTAGCAATGGCTAAAGTGACACTTTTTTCATAAGTTTTACGGCGACCAATCGCCCCAGGATCTTCGCCACCATGGCCAGCATCAATCGCAATGATAATGTCTCGATTCCCTTCCAACTGCTGCTGAGTTTTAGTTTTCGAGATCTGCTGTTGTTTCTTTTTTGTGGCCGCGGAACCTACCTTGTCAGGTAAATCAATCACTAAGCGATGGCCATAATTACCCGTTGGTTTAAGCGCAAATACCACTGGCGTAACTGGCTGATTCAGCTCAACAACCAGCCGATAAGCGTCCTTTTCTTTAGGGGTACTCGCTCGAACTTTTTTAACCAATCGACCAGAGATATCGACTTTGCTCAGTTCAACCTTCATTTGGCTATTCTTTAAATCAAGCACCAAACGATCCGGCTTTTTTAAATTAAAGTAGCTAAACTCAGGTGCGGCTGAAAGGTCGAGCACGATCCGAGTATTATCTGGACCACTCCATACCCTAACCCCCGAGACGGAGCTACCTGCGTAGGCCAAGCAACTCACTAAATAGAGACTGAGCCACAACCAGCGACCAGACAAAACATTAAACCGCATCTTGACTCAACTGCTCCACGATACTCTCTCCTTGAACACTGAGGGCCTTCACTTGGGCGCAACGCTGCTCCCCCTGATATGCCAACTCAACTAGCAAATCTGGCTCGGGTAAAAAACCAAGCCCTTTCTCTGGCCACTCAACGATACATAAACAATCTTCACCAAAATAATCGCGGATCCCTATAAATTCTAGCTCCTCTGGATCGGCTAAGCGATATAAATCGAAATGGTTGACTCGCCACTCACCCAGTTGATAAGGCTCAACCAGAGTGTAAGTTGGACTTTTTACCTTACCTTGATGCCCTTTACCTTGGACAAAGCCTCGCGTGAGTGTTGTTTTACCTGCGCCAAGATCACCCGCCAGATAAATCACCAAGGCTTGCTCACAAGCTTTCGCGAGGCGGACACCTAAAGCAACCGTCGCTTGTGCGTCATTTAATTCAGTTTGCCAGATTTTCATTACTATTTGGATTCACCAGTTGTCTTATATAAGGCATCAAATCGGAGGCTAACATGCCTCTTTCACCTTGCTCCGCAACGAAGTCTGCCGCCATGCCATGAATACTAACGCCAAGGCAGGCAATATCAAATAAACCATACTGCCCACTCAATTGCGCAATCAGACCGCCGATGATACCAGACAATACGTCTCCCATCCCCCCCGATGCCATTCCCGGATTACCGAAGGTCGATATTTTTACCTTCTTACCATCACCCGCAATAATAGTACCAGCACCTTTAAGAACACAAACGCCGCCAAAGCGCTGCTGGATCTTCAGTGCTGCAGCAATCCTATCTTGTTCAACCTCCAACACGGAACACTGCAGCAAGCGCGCCGCCTCGCCTGGATGTGGTGTAAGTACCCAGTTGTCCCGCCTTTCAGGCTGCTGTGCTAACAAATTTAAAGCATCTGCATCAACCAATAAATTGCATTTCCGAGCCAAGGCTTCTGTCCATAGAAAACCAGCCCAACGATCTTGCGCGAGGCCCGGTCCAACGACCAAGCTATTTGCTTTGGCTAATAAATCTTTCAGTAATAACCTCTGTTCAAGCTCAACGCCCATCACCATCAATTCGGGTCGCCCCGCCAACATCAACGCAAGATGTTCTGGTTTAGTGAGCACATTGACCAAACCTGCACCAGTGCGCAAACTTGCTTCTGCAGCCAAACGGATTGCCCCCGGCATACCGAGGTTCCCCCCCAGCAGAGCTAAGCGACCACATTGGCCTTTGTGTGCCACGCGACTGCGTTTCGCTAATAAAGTCCACAATGGAGCGGGTAAATTTCGTTCCACTCGACTGCGATTCATTTGGGAAAAATCATCTCCAATCCCCAATCCAGCGAACACCAAATCTCCCACATAATCAGCAGATTGGCCGGTAAATAAGCCCTGTTTTAAACCAACGAAACTAATCGTTGCGCTAGCTTTGAGTGCAACGCCAAAAATACGCCCTGTATTAGCACACAAACCGGAAGGAAGATCTAAGGCTAACACTGGTGCAGATAATTGGTTAATCTTCGTCAGCAAGCCTGCAATAGGTTCACGTATTTCACCGGCAAGCCCAGTTCCGAATATACCATCAACAATCACATCACATGGGCCCTCAAAGGCCGCCATAGAGTCGAGCGTTCCACCGACCGCTAACCATGCCTGTCGAGCCAATCGGGCCTCTTCAGGCAAGCGTTCGGCCAAACCAAGTTCAATCAATTGAATTTGTAAATGGGCTTGCTTCGCGAGTCGCGCTAATACATAGGCATCCCCACCATTATTACCGCCACCAGCAAATACCAATAAACGCCGTGCATTGGGCCAACGATGTTGCAGAAATGCAAAAGCTGCTTGCCCTGCACGCTCCATCAGCGTGAACAAACTAAGCCCTTGTTTTATGGCCAATACTGCTTCTTGAGCTTTCACCGCTTCGGCTGACCACAAACTTTGTGGTAAACTTGCGGTAAATAAACCGTGCTTTTGCCCCATGCCCCTACCATCCGAAATAGACCTGAATCAGCTGGTTCAACATATCAAGCTCACTGCTAAATCGCTAGGTTTTCAGCAAATTGGCATTACAGATGTGGATCTTAGTCAACATCATCAACAGCTGGAACGCTGGTTAGAAAAAGGCTACCACGGCGAGATGGATTATTTAGCGCGCAATGTCGAGCTTCGCAAGCATCCTGAGTTATTGCATGAAGGCACTATGCGCATCATTTCAGTTCGTATGGATTATTTGCCTGAACACGCCCAATTTGCCCAAAGTTTAAACCATACCGAACAAGCCTATATCAGCCGTTATGCTTTAGGCCGAGATTATCATAAATTAATGCGTAAACGACTCAATCAGCTGGGCAAGGCCATTAGCCAATATTGCGATAGTGAGCTAAACATGCGTCCCTTTGTCGACTCAGCCCCAGTTCTAGAACGTCAACTCGCCACCAAAGCGGGTTTAGGTTGGACCGGCAAGCATAGCTTACTCATTAATCAGGATGCTGGTTCTTGGTTTTTTTTGGGAGAACTGTTTATCAACCTCCCCCTGCCTTGCGACCAGGCGGTTGAACATCAGTGTGGTGATTGTGTGGCTTGCTTAACCATCTGTCCAACTCAGGCCATCGTCGCGCCCTATCAAGTTGATGCTCGGCGCTGTATATCTTATCTCACCATCGAATATGACGGCGTGATCGATGAAGACTTGCGCCCTCTTATGGGCAATCGAATTTATGGCTGCGACGACTGCCAGCTGGCATGTCCTTGGAATCGCTATGCTCAGCTAAGCCAAGAACCAGACTTTGCCAAGCGGGAACAACTCAACCAACCAGACCTCTTAGCTCTATTCGCATGGACTGAAGCGGAATTCTTAAGCAAAACTGAAGGCTCTGCCATTCGACGCATCGGCCATCAACAATGGCTACGTAACATTGCAATTGCATTAGGTAACGCGCCTTACTCCGAGCAAATATTGCAACAACTACAAAATAAACAAGGCGTCACCGAGCAAGTACAACAACATATCGACTGGGCCATCAAACAACAACAAAACAGGGCTGCCCAAGCCTCCCGCAAAACGGCCAGATTGATCCGTATTGTAGAGAAAGGATTATCTCGTGATGCCTGATGTTTCGCTTATGCAACTTCTGTTACACTTTTTGTAACCCATAGAATGGAAGCAACTCATGCATATACTTGGCGTAGATATTGGTGGCACAGGCATTAAAGCCGCCATCGTAGATTCAAAAACTGGACAGTTAATTAGCCAACGACACCGAATCACCACACCGCAACCAGCCACACCTCAAGCCGTTGCTGCTTGCATGAAACAAATGGTAGCTTTTTTTAATTGGCAAGGACCCATTGGTTGTGGCTTTCCCGCCACCGTGCATCACGGCGTCGCCCAAACGGCATCAAACATCGACCAGAGCTGGATTGGCACCAATGTTGAGTCGCTATTTACTGAATATACCGATTGCCCCTGCTATGTACTCAACGACGCGGATGCAGCTGGTATGGCTGAAATGGCCTTTGGTGCTGGGATTCAACACCGCGGTGTCGTACTAGTCGTAACGGTAGGCACCGGCATTGGTAGTGCGGTCTTTGTCAATGGTCAGTTACTCCCAAATACTGAATTGGGTCACCTCATTCTCAATCATCAAGTCGCTGAACATTACATCAGTGCACGAGTGCGTGAGACCGAAGATTTGAGCTGGAAAAAATGGGGAAAGCGCTTCGACCTATATTTACAACGCTTAGCATTTTTAATGTCTCCCGATTGCTTCATTATTGGTGGAGGGGCCAGTAAGAAATTTGAAAAATATTCGGCTCAACTCACGGTAAAAGCGGAAGTATTACCGGCCCAAGGACTCAATCAGGCGGGGATTGTAGGAGCTGCAATGTATGCTCTGCATCAACAGTAGCAAACAAGACTGAAACCGACGTTAGCTGAACAACAGAAGCCGTTTTACTCAGGACATAAAAAAGCCCCACATCATCGATGCAGGGCTTTCATTTGGAGCGGCACATCGGGTTCGAACCGATGACCTCAACCTTGGCAAGGTTGCGCTCTACCAACTGAGCTAGTGCCGCTTAAATCTTTCTTACCGCTTCAATTATCTGTAAATAACTAAAACTTTAAATTGGAGCGGCACATCGGGTTCGAACCGATGACCTCAACCTTGGCAAGGTTGCGCTCTACCAACTGAGCTAGTGCCGCTTAAATCTTTCTTACCGCTTCAATTATCTGTAAATAACTAAAACTTTAAATTGGAGCGGCACATCGGGTTCGAACCGATGACCTCAACCTTGGCAAGGTTGCGCTCTACCAACTGAGCTAGTGCCGCTTAAATCTTTATCACTATTTAACATGAGTGAGTATTCAACCAAGGTTGCGCTACTCTTTATTCCCACACTGAGCTAGTGCCGCTTAAATCTTTATCACTATTTAATATGAGAGAGTGTTCAACCAAGGTTGCGCTACTCTTTATTCCCACACTGAGCTAGTGCCGCTTAAATCTTTATCACTATTTAATATGAGTGAGTATTCAACCAAGGTTGCGCTACTCTTTATTCCCACACTGAGCTAGTGCTGCCTACATAAAAACGTGAACCGAAACAGTTCATGTCTTTCAGGGCTGCGAATTATACGAGGAAAATTCGCCTTTGCAATAGTTCCTCGGTAAAAAAACAGCCCGAAGCAACTGTTTGCTTAGTTTTCGCCCAGCTTGAAGAAAGTTTTTTGATAATGACGCATTTCAGCAATCGATTCGCGAATATCATCTAAGGCTAAGTGGGTGCCACTTTTGCTAAAACCATCTAAAATCTCAGGTCGCCAACGACGAGCTAATTCTTTGACCGTACTCACATCAATGTTGCGATAATGAAAAAACTTTTCGAGTTCTGGTAAATAGTGATGCATAAAACGGCGATCCTGACCGATACTATTACCGCACATCGGGGATACCCCCTGAGGCACCCATTGTTTAATAAAATCGATGGTTTGCAAGGCAGCTTGCTGTTCATCAATCGTGCTAGCTCGAACTCGTTTAACCAAACCGGAGCCATTGTGAGTATTAGTGCACCATTCGTCCATCCCCGCCAGTACCGCGTCAGATTGGTAAACAGCTATCACTGGCCCTTCGGCAAGGATATTTAATTGAGCATCGGTCACAATACTCGCAATCTCCAAGACACGATCATTCATGGGCTCGAGACCAGTCATCTCCATGTCCACCCAAATTAAATTCTGTTCACTAACAGTCATGTTGCCCCATTATATTTGGAAATATTTTCCGCAAAGCTTTGTTAAGCGGTATCATAGCGATTTATTACCCTTACTTGAATAGCAGTTTTCGTGACCAAGAGAAAGAAACTGAGCCAAGGACAACTTCGACGTGTACGAAGTAACCAACAAAAGCGCTTAAAAAAAGAAGATAATCACCAATGGTTAGATGAGCAATTAGGCTCTCAACAAGAAGGAACGATCATCAGCCGCTTCGGTCAACATGCCGATGTGGAGGCCAACGACGGAGAAATCTTTCGTTGTAATATGCGCCGCTCAATTGATTCTCTGGTAACTGGTGATGAAGTCGTATGGCGCGCCGGAAACGAAGAACAGTCTGGTATTCGAGGGGTCATTGAAGCCCGCCACGAACGACGCTCGGTACTCACCCGACCTGATTTTTACGACGGTATCAAAGCCATTGCGTCCAATATCGATCAAGTCGTCATCGTCTCCGCGGTACTACCTGAATTTTCAACGAATATCGTCGACCGTTACCTTGTCGCGGTAGAAGATGTCGGTTTAGAACCCGTTATTTTACTGAACAAGATAGATTTATTAGATCCCGAGCAACAAAAAATCATCCATACGCAACTCGAGAACTATCGGCACTTAGGTTACAAAATAATTTATGCCAGTACCAAGCAAGAACAAGGCTTACAAGAGCTAGCCCAACATTTGGTCAACAAAACTAGTATTTTTGTGGGCCAGTCTGGCGTCGGTAAAAGTTCTTTAGTAAATAGTTTACTACCTGAACAAAGTATTGATACCAAAGAAGTATCCGAACAGTCTGGCTTGGGTCAACACACCACCACGACCGCGCGTTTGTATCACTTAAACTGCGGAGGAAGACTCATCGATTCTCCGGGAGTTCGCGAATTTCAACTGTGGCATTTAGAAAAAGAACGAGTGGCATGGGGATTCATCGAATTTCGTCAATGGTTAAATCAATGTCGTTTTCGAGACTGTAAGCACCAAGGAGATCCCGGTTGCGCTATACAAGAAGCCATAGAATCAGGCAAGATCAAACAACAGCGCTTTGACAGTTACCTACGTTTATTAGAAACAATGGAAAATAATAAGCCGCCTCGAACCATTCCCGGAAACAAATTCAATCAATAACGAGAACTCAGAGTGTTAGATAAAATTAAAGTTGCCGCCCAATACTGCTTCCCACAACATGGATTGTCACGTCTAGTCGGCAAGTTGGCTCAAGCTGAAGCTGGCAAATTTAGTCATTGGCTGATTAAAAAATTTATTAGTCGCTATCAAGTTGATATGCAAGACGCCTTAAACCCCGATCCCGCTAGCTATCCAAGTTTTAATGCCTTTTTTACTCGCCCGCTAAAACCTGACGCTCGTCCCATTGTAGATGGAGCGCAAAACCTTGCACATCCAGTCGATGGTGCAGTGAGTCAACTCGGGCCAATTCAGCATGGCCGAATTATTCAAGCGAAGGGTCATGACTATAGTGCCTGCGAACTACTTGGCGGAAATAAAGCCTTAGCGGAAGAATTTTCTGATGGTGATTTTGCAACCATTTACCTCGCACCAAAAGATTATCATCGTATTCACATGCCCTGCGATGGCAAACTGAGAAGTATGATCTACGTCCCTGGTCAGTTATTCTCAGTCAACCCGCTAACTGCCGCCAATGTGCCCAATTTATTCGCCCGTAACGAGCGAGTGGTCGCAATTTTTGACACCGAATTTGGCCCGATGGCGATGGTCTTAGTTGGAGCAACCATTGTTGCCAGCATAGAAACCGTTTGGTCGGGAACCGTCACCCCACCTCGCGGCAAGCAAGTTTTTAGTTGGGATTACCAAGACCTTCACTTCGCTAAAGGCGACGAAATGGGACGATTTAAGCTGGGTTCGACGGTCGTCATGTTGTTCGCTAAAGACGCCATCGAATTTGAATCATCACTGGCAGAAAGTATACCAACGGTCATGGGGCGCCATTTCGCCTCCAAAGCCTAAAATTGAAGCCAAAATATGTTTGACCAGTCATCCCGCATATTTTGGCTTTATCCCATTATTTATTCTGATTAAAAACTTAATGCAAGTTCACTTGCTTTAATCTTGGCGACCAAAAATGAATCTAACTGTTGTCACTCGCAGGCTCATCCTATCGATACTATTATTCAGCGTTAACGTGAGTGCAAATATTGGTGGTGATACTCAACTGCAAGGACTGATTAACTCGATAGACGTTCAGCCAAATAACCTCAATAAGCAACAGCAACAACTCATATACGAAGAATCCTTAGCCCTATTGCATGAGGGAGACAGCTATCGCGAACAGGCCAAGCGATATCGCGATGTGATCAACAATTTTTCAAGCCTACGGTCAGCGCTGCAAAATCAACTCAACCACTATCAAGCGCCCGAACTCGACTTAACGATATTAGATAATAACCAGATTAACCAACAATTAAGTCAATGGCAGAATAAACTCAACCAAACAAATACTCGGATAGACGAACTAAAACAAAATCAGTATCGAATAGATTTAGACGTCAGTGAGAATCACCAGCGTAGTGGACCTCTGAAACAACAGCTTACGAACGTACGCAACAAGTTAGAAAAACTTCAATTTGGTGTACTCAGTGACATTGAAGAAGCACAACGAGTCAAAGCGCAAGTTACCGAGGCCAGTTTAACTGCCCAACTGGCAATGCTTGAATTAGCAGCGCAAAGTGCCAATCACCGCAATGAATTGTTGCAACTTGAAATTACTCTAGCGCAACGTAAACAGGTAGCCGAAAAACGCTTAGTAGAACAGCTCAAGAACCAAATGGCTATCGGGCATCGTGCAGAAACCAAGCGTCTCTCCGCCCAATTAGCTTTTGAAGCACCTGAACTGCTCAAACAGGTTTATGTAAAAGACTTAGTCGCACAAAACCAAAACCTTCAAGCCCAACTGGCCGCACTATTCGAGCAAGGCGAACAAATTGCTCAGCAACAACAAGCCGTGAATGATGAGTTAGAACATATCAAGCTCACCTTCGCCAACTTCAAAGAACAAGTCTCGTGGTTAAAAGTTACCCGTTCCTACGGAGAATATTTACGCGAGCAAATCGCCCGCTTACCCAAGCCAAAGACACTCGCGCCCATAGAGCAACAAATCGTAGACGTGCGGATCAACAAACACCGCCAACAAAATGTCTTGTATAGCCAACGAAATCAAGCAGAGGTAAGCGAACGACAAAAGGTATTAGCGCAGTTGAGCCCTTCCCTACAAGACGTGGTTAATCAACAGCTTCGTCTAAATCAACAGCTATCCGACAAGTATCTCTTAGAATTAGACACTCGCCTATTTGAACTCGCTCGTTTAAAACTCGATTATTCCCGCCTCAATGATGAACTGAGTACCATTCACCAAGAAGCTAACCAAGAACTGTTTTGGACCGCGGATGTCAAAGCCATCGATCTTAGTTTTTTTACCGAGCTGCGAGATGCGGTTTTATGGTTACTTCATCCCCAGCAACGCATGCAAGTGGTTCAGGCAATACAACAATTGTCTTGGCTATGGCTAATTTGGTTAAGCACATTAGCTGCCAGCGCAGTCTATGTGGCCTATTTGAAAAAGCATTGGCTAAAAGGTTACCTGCAACGCATCGACTCAAAAACCGGCAATATTACTCGGGATAAATTTGCCTACACCCTCAGTAATATGCTGTTAAGCGCCGCCGTTGCCACGCCTCTCGCTCTATTGATTGGGAGTGTCGGCTTTGCTTTAAGCTATGACTGGCAATATGCCTTTGCTCGTGATTTTGGTAAAGGCTTAATGAGCGTTGCTACGACGCTTTGGTTATTCCATCTGGTGCAACAATTTTGCCAAAAGAATGGCTTACTTAATACCCACTTTAAGTGGCCACTGGTCAACATCAGCCAAGCGATAAACCTGATCCGTCATGTGACCTATATCAGTTTACCGCTCATATTTGTGCTAAAACTGTGTATCGTGCAAACCAGCCAACCCGCTTATAGCGCCTTGGCTCGCCTAGCTTTCATCAGTCTACTCATTTGGCTTGCTTATGGCTTTCATCGACTCTATCGCATCAAGTTACCCGTCAACTACCGTTTAGATATTTTTAAGGCGCCACAATTAGCTCAGAGGCTAATTTGGGGAGCCGTCATAAGTATTCCCTTACTCGCCGCATTCGCTGCAGCGGCTGGTTTTTTTGCCACTGCATATACCGTCTATTGGCAAGTCCTTGTGAGTACTATTATCGCCAGTGTGTTCCTTCTAGCCTATTTCCTGAGTCATCGCTGGATGTTATTACAGCGTCGCAGAATTGCCTTCGAACGTGCCAAAGCTCGCCGCGCAGAGATGATCGCACAACGCCTAGCGGACCAGGGTGAAGACGAAAACCTGCAGCTATCGAATGAAGGCGCATTCGATGCCATTGAAGAGCCAGAAATCGACTTAGATACAATTAGCGCACAATCCTTAGGCCTATTACGGGCGGTACTATTACTCGCCTTGATTTTAGTGTTGCTGTGGAGTTGGTCTGAAATGACCAGTGCCTTTTCGTTTTTAGATAACATCACCCTATGGGAAAGCAATACCAGTCGTGCGGGCGTAGCGATGGTTGACCCGATCACGCTACGTTCGTTAGGCTCCGCCTTATTAGTATTTTTATTTGCAACTCTATTAATTCGCAACTTGCCTGGCCTACTAGAGCTCATGGTATTACAGCATTTATCGCTCAGCCCCGGAACTGGCTTCGCCATTACCACCGTGATCAATTACTTAGTCATTCTATTCAGTATTTTCACTGGATTTGGATTATTAGGCATCGAATGGGCGAAACTACAATGGTTAGTGGCCGCACTAACCGTTGGCTTAGGTTTTGGTTTACAAGAAATCTTTGCCAATTTTATATCTGGTTTAATCATCTTATTTGAAAAACCAATCCGCATCGGTGATACCGTCACCATTCGTGAACTCACAGGGAATATTTCAAATATTGAAACTCGCGCAACAACCATTGTTGATTGGGACAGAAAGGAAATTATCGTTCCAAATAAGGCATTCATTACCGAGCAATTTGTTAACTGGTCACTCACCGATCCCATCACCCGCGTGGTATTAACGGTGCAAGTCAAACAAGGTAGCGATAATCAATTAGTTACTCAGCTATTACAAGACGCAGTCAATCATAATAGTCTGGTACTGGCTAACCCAGCTCCCGAAGTTCACTTTACCGAGTATACAGATCATGGAATGAAATATGAGATGCGAGTCTACGTAAGTGAGATGCGTTATCGTTTACCAATGGCTCACGAGTTTTACACTTTGATCAACGACAAGTTTACGACAAATAACATCGATATCGCCTACCCACAATTAGATGTATCTCTCAATAAGCCATAGGTTGTTTGGGTAATGTAGATGCTGTTCATGGCTTCTGACACTCGATTATTCTCGGGTCGATTAACCTTTACTGGTTGTTTTTTCAGCCGTAGCTTACTCATTTTAACAAGACCGACCGATGCCAATAAGCACCAGAATGAATCGCAGAAGAACGCAGTATATATGAGCAATAAGCGCTACCCGAAGGGTTCGGCCAAAAGCGTTTGAGATCTTCACTTAAATAAGGAAGATTGAGAGGTGTTCACTTAGCTCGCTAAGTAAATATACCTGTCATTTCAAATAAGACGCTTTTATCTCGAACAAAAATTGACCTAAAAGATCAACGGCCCCGAGAGATATATAAAGTATGACCTCATCTAAAAATATAAAGCTTGTTGTTTGTTTCATCATCCCACTCATTATTTTAGCGCTCCCCACGAGCCTGATCCCACTACCTGAACTCACCGTGGTTCAACACCGTATCATCGCCATATTCGTGCTAGCAGCCTTATTATGGATTTTTGAACCGGTGCCAGTATTTGCCACTTCACTTCTAATTATTACACTAGAATTAGTGTTGATCTCCAATCAGGGGGTCAGTGCCTTCATTACCGATACAGGCCCAAGCCCCATGGGTGATTTATTGCCCTACACAAGCATTTTTGGCGCTTTTTCTTCGCCCATAATCATGTTATTTATGGGCGGATTTTCGCTCGCTATCGCCGCCTCAAAGTTTGAGCTAGATAACAACCTCGCTCGAGTACTACTGAAACCCTTTGGTAAGCGGATCCCTATGATAATGCTTGGGATTATGTTAATCACTGCAGTCTTCAGTATGTTCATGAGCAATACTGCCACTACGGTAATGATGCTTGCGATTGTGGGGCCTATCATTGCCACAGCGCCACGTACCGACTTAGGGATGAAAGGCTTGGTTCTAGCCATTCCTGTTGCCGCTAATACGGGGGGAATAGGCACCCCCATTGGCACACCACCCAATGCCATCGCCCTACAATATATTCCTGAAGGGCAAATCACATTTGCATCTTGGATGGCCTTTGGCATTCCTTTTGTGGTGATCCAGCTGGCAATTGCCTGGGTCATCTTATGTAAACTTTATCCTTCTAAAACAGGGATATTAGAACTCAAGCTAAGCGGTTGTTTTCAACGCAGTGCTCGCGCTTATATTGTTTATAGTACCTTTGCTCTGACCATTTTATTATGGTTAAGCACCGCTTGGCATGGCATGAATAGTTATGTGGTCGCGATTATCCCACTCGCAATATTTACCCTCACCGGTGTGATCGGTAAAGAAGATTTGAAACTGTTCAACTGGGATGTCTTATGGCTGGTTGCAGGCGGTATCGCCATGGGAATGGCCTTGGAAAAAAGTGGTTTAGCATCCAAAATCGCCACCTCTATCGACTTCACGAGTTTGCCAACCTTAGCGGTGATTGTGGTGTTATCACTCATTTGTGTGGTCATGGCCAACTTCATGTCAAATACCGCGACAGCAAACTTAATCATGCCCATTGCTGCAGCAGTAGCCACCAGCTTAAACGGATTAGACGGCGACGCTGGTATTACAACACTGCTAATCATTGTCGCCTTATCAGCCTCACTCGGCATGATGCTTCCGGTTAGTACACCACCAAATGCTTTAGCCTACTCAACTGGCTTTATCGAAACCAAAGACCTAATTAAAGTTGGCGGGATTATTGGAGCAACCGGACTTAGCCTGCTCTACATCGCAATGATGCTGTTCCTGTAATATTAACGCCTCAAACAACGGATTGGTAAAGTTGACGGCTTTTTGGAACAAAAAAGGTGACCGCTTTACCAAGTCCGCGCGCTTTGATTTGTTACATTTTGACCGTAAAACCATTGCAAATTACCTCTAGTTGCCCGTTACCGTTAAAATTGAACTTGAAGTGTTTGCACTCTTCTTGCTCTCCGACTTCACCTTGCTTTATATGCTCAGCCAGCCAAGATGAATCTTTAATCAAATGGCTTCTATCGTATTCTTCGCCTTCGATGAAGGTTTCGATCGTTTGCCATTTAAAGGCAACAACATCAGAAAAGAAAACTTCACGTTGGACTTCTTGCCAATCTTTGAATCTCAGGACTAAATCCCCCTCAACTATATAAATGTCTGGGAATTCAGAATCAGCGGTGGAAAACCCTGAATCGATTATTTCTGCTCGTTCCATGCTCGCTCATTTTTGAAATGTAACAGCATACTTGCACGCTTCTAAAACGCTTAAACAAGTAGATAAGTACCTACCAGAATAAATATTAAACCGATAAGCGGGAATTTAAGTGAATGAGTATATTGAACTAGGCACGCTCAATACTAAAGCTTTGCACCTGCTGGATATGGGTTTGCCCAAACGCTAACATCAACAAACGGTCGATGCCCAGAGCGACACCAGCACAAGCTGGCAAACCAGCTGCTAGGCCCGCTAAAAATCGTTGGTCAAGCTCAGCTTCAGCTAAGCCATTTACTTTTCGATAAGCCTGATCGTTCGCGAAGCGTTCTGCTTGTTCTTGGGCGTCGGTCAACTCATGAAAACCATTGGCTAATTCTATCCCCTTGTAATACAGCTCAAAACGCTCAGCCACTTGCGGATCAGTACTAGATATTTTAGCTAAGGCAGCTTGTGAGGCTGGAAAATGGTATACAAAACAGGGACGCTGCTGCGCAATATGAGGCTCTACGCCGAGACTAAACAACAACTGTAAAATCGTATCGCGTTCAGGTTCTTTAGCCACCAAGTCAGCCACGCCTAATTCTTTCGCCGCCACCATAAATTGAGCGTGCTCAGCCTCCAGAGGATTAAAACCTAAGTGTCGCTCAAAAGCCTGCCGATAGCTTAAGCGCTCACAAGAACCACAGCCTAATACCAACTCCAACAACTGTTCCATTTCATCCATTAACGCGAAATGGTTATAACCAACGCGATACCACTCCAGCATCGTAAATTCAGGGTTATGGTAGCGCCCAGCTTCTTCATTTCGAAATGCCTTGGCAATTTGATAAATACAACCACTCCCCGCAGCCAGCAGACGCTTCATATGAAATTCAGGCGAAGTTTGTAAATATAAAGGCATAGTTTTTGGCGCGGCAGGGCCGCTTAAAGTGGTGCAAAAACTATGTAAATGGATATCACTCACACAGGCTTGACTCAATGCTGGAGTATCCACTTCCATCACCTGACGCTGATAAAAAAAATGTCTTATTTTACTAATAATTTCAGAACGTTGTTTTAATAATTCTACACTTGCAGAGGGTTGCCAAAGAGCTTCAGACATGCAATCTATTCCTAAAATAAGTTATTTTTTGAGCGCCATTTTCTGGCATTTTCGCATCTAAATCGGGAGTTATATCGCAAAAGCCAAATTATCTCCACTGAGCACCCAAAGTAGCGCTACTTTTTGATTTTAGTCAAACGGCAAAAACTCAATAGCTTCACAATCAACTGTAGGCTTATTTCGTATGGAGAAAAGCGTGGAAGTAATCAAAACCGATGTCGCCATTGTTGGCGCTGGGGGAGCAGGCTTAAGAGCTGCGATAGAAGTTGCCGAGCAACACCCCGAATTACAAGTAGCTTTAATTTCTAAAGTATATCCAATGCGCAGTCATACAGTTGCCGCCGAAGGAGGGGCTGCAGGTGTTGCTCAGGATCACGATAGTTTCGATAATCACTTTAACGACACCGTCTCTGGTGGCGATTGGTTATGTGAGCAAGACGTCGTCGATTTTTTCGTTGAACGAGCCCCTAAAGAGCTCACCCAACTGGAACATTGGGGTTGTCCTTGGTCTCGTCGCCCGGATGGGAGCGTCAATGTACGACGTTTCGGTGGCATGAAAATAGAACGCACCTGGTTTGCCGCCGATAAAAGTGGTTTCCATATCCTGCACACCTTATTTCAAACTTCAACCAAATATCCCAGCATTAAACGTTTCGATGAACATTTCGTGCTCGACTTAATTGTTGAAGACGGGCAAGTGAAAGGTGTCATTGCATTGGATATCGCTGAAGGTGTCGCTAAACTCATCCAGGCAAAATCGGTGATCATTGCCACTGGTGGTGCTGGCAGAGTTTATCGTTTCAATACCAATGGCGGGATTGTAACTGGCGACGGTATGGCCTTAGCCTATCGTCATGGCGTGCCGCTACGCGACATGGAATTTGTCCAGTATCACCCAACTGGTTTACCCGGTTCAGGCATCTTAATGACCGAAGGTTGTCGCGGCGAAGGTGGGATCCTTACCAATAAAGATGGTTATCGTTATCTACAAGACTACGGTTTAGGGCCAGAAACACCTGTCGGCGAACCTAAAAACAAGTATATGGAATTAGGCCCTCGAGACCGACTCAGCCAATGTTTTTGGCAAGAAGCACAAAAAGGCCGCACTATCGAAGGACCGAATGGCGACTATGTGAACCTCGATCTCACTCACTTAGGCGAAACTTACCTGCACGAGCGCCTCCCCTTTATCTGTGAACTAGCCAAAGCCTATATGGGTGTTGATCCCGTAAAAGAACCGATCCCGGTTCGCCCAACGGTGCATTACACCATGGGTGGGATTGAAACCAACGGTCGTTGTGCAACCTCCATGAAAGGCCTTTATGCCGCTGGAGAATGTTCTTCGGTTGGTTTACACGGTGCCAATCGTCTGGGCTCAAACTCTCTGACCGAAATCACCGTATTTGGCCAGGTGGCCGGTGAAGAAGCAGCCAAGCATGCAATAAGCAGTGAACATAGCGACAGCAGCAGTTTACTGGTGCAAGCGGAGCAAACGCTCGCCAAGTATCAAGCGCTAAAACAAACTCAAGGAAGTGAAAAACCAACTGATATTCGCAATGAACTAGGCAGAACCATGGAAGCGGGAGTGGGTATTTACCGCACCGAAGAAACCATGCAACAAACTATCGATAAAATTGCAGAATTAAAACAGCGCTACAAAAATATTCAATTAGTGGATGATAGTGAAGTATTTAATACCGAATGGCTGTATGCCATTGAACTGGGTTACTTACTAGACGTAGCTGAAACAATGGCGATATCTGCAATTAATCGGAAAGAAAGTCGTGGATCTCACCAACGGATCGACGGATACGAGCAGCGCGACGATCAAAACTACCTCAAACATACCCTCGCGAAATATCGTGCCGATATGGCACCCGAAATTAGCTATAGCGATGTGAAAATTACCAAGTCAGCTCCCGCGGAACGCGTTTATGGTGCGGCGGCCGATGCCCAAGATGCAGCGAACAAAAAAACGGAGGCAAACTAATATGGCTGAAGTGATGAAAATTAACATTCTTCGGTATCGCCCCGAAACCGATAACGAACCCGTGTGGCAAAGCTATGATGTTCCCTATACTCAGGAAATGTCGGTATTAGAAGCCTTGGCATATATTAAAGATGAATTGGACCCAAGCCTTAGCTATCGCTGGTCTTGCCGAATGGCTATTTGTGGTAGTTGCGGCATGATGGTCAATGGCATTCCAAAGTTAGGCTGCAAAACTTTTTTGCGAGACTACCCCAAAGGAATGAAACTGGAAGCTTTAGCGAACTTCCCAATCGAGCGCGACCTAATCGTTGATATGAGTGACTTCATCGCGAAACTTGAAGCCATTAAACCCTATATTATTAATGACCAAACTCGCGCTATTGAAGATGGTTGCCACAATCAGTCACCCAAACAAGTGGCGCAATATCGTCAATTCTCGATGTGTATCAACTGTGGTTTATGTTATGCCGCCTGCCCTCAATATGGTTTGAATAAATCCTTCACAGGACCTGCCGCTCTAGCGTTATTGCACCGCTATAACCAAGACAGTCGTGATGCAGGTAAAGCTGAACGGATGAAAATTGTAAACGCTGAAGAAGGCGCTTGGGGATGTACTTTTGTGGGTTATTGCTCCCAAGTTTGTCCTAAAGATGTCGATCCCGCAGCAGCCATTCAACTCGGTAAAGTCGACAGTGCGAAAGACTATGTCATTGCCATGTTCAAGCCAGGAGAATAGTCATGACAAAACGTAAACCTTATGAACGTAAGATGGGCGCGACCTGGTGGCTAAAAAATACCTTTCACACTAAATACATCATTCGTGAAGGCTCCAGTTTAGTCATCGCTATCTATAGCTTTGTCTTGTTATTTGGCCTATTTCGCTTAAGCCAAGGCAGCGAAGCCTTCAATGGTTGGTTGGACACCATGAGCCACCCCTTATGGCTAGCATTTCATCTGCTCACGCTGGTATGGACGCTCTACCATAGTGTGACTTGGTTTAGTTTAGCACCTAAAGCTGCAAACCTTTGGCTGGGACAGAAACGAGTACCCGACAGCTGGATCATCTCCAGCTTGTATGCTGGATTAGCCGTCGTCAGCTTAATTGGTTTAATCTTAGTTTTGATATAGGAGACAACAATGAAACGTTCAAACGAACCAGTGTTTTGGGGCATGTTTGGAGCCGGCGGCATGGTTGCAGCTCTGTTCACTCCCATCGCTATTTTAATTACCGGAATACTGGTTCCAATGGGAATCATCCCAGTCGAGCAGTTTTCCTATGAAAGACTACTCGGCTTTTCACAAAACTGGATTGGAGCAGCCGTTATTTGGCTTGTGATTAGTTTACCACTATGGCTATGTATGCACCGCCTCTACCATACCTTACACGACTTTGGTATTCATGCCGGGAACTTGGTTAAGGCGATATTTTACGGAGTGGCTTTTGCTGGCTCGGTAGTCTGTGCAACCTTATTACTACTCGGTTTGTTGTAGAAAAAGCGGGCTAATAATTTAGCCCGCCTTTATATCTCGCTGACAATTGATTTTAAGAGAGGCAATTTCCAAAGCTAACTTTCGTTCTCGCTGCTTGAGCATATCCAACTCAGCTTCCTTACAAGCTAACTGTTCAAATACTCCGGTCGGATAATCACCCGAGTAATTAGCAAAACTGATTTTATTTGAGTACCTTCTATTCACATGGCCAATGGACGAATCAGACACAACTTTCATTAGGTAACCTTTTTATCATTAAAATACCGTGAGTTAATCATTGCAGACAATGCTGAATTACGCAAAGTACAAAATTGATCTAAATCAAAAATATTTTATTCGCAAATTTTTTCAGCTGGCAAAGATAATTTTCTACTAAGAAGCCAGTTTATTTCACTAGATGTATTTATCTTTGAAGGGCATCTAACAGCGCTTAAGGCAAGGTAAATTGTGCGCGGTTCATAAGCTATCAGCAGCAAGCACCACACCGTCCGAAATTTTTTCTAAAGCATTGAATACATTATATTTAAAGAGAAACAAAAAATATAAAAAAAAGGAGCATCAAGCTCCTTTAAATCCAACCTTAAGAAGGCTCTTATTTCACTCGTCCAACATACTCAGCACTACGCGTGTCGACTTTAACCACTTCACCAATTTGAATAAACAAAGGAACTCGCACCACGGCACCCGTACTCAGGGTTGCGGGTTTGCCGCCAGTACCAGCTGTATCGCCTTTAAGGCCAGGATCTGTTTCAGTGACTTCAAGCTCCACAAAATTAGGCGGAGTCACTGCAATAGGGTTTTCATTCCAAGTCGTAATAACGCAAAGATCTTGTTCAACCAACCATTTGGCTGTATCCCCAACCGCTTTTTCGTCAGCCGCAACTTGCTCAAAAGTATCATTATTCATGAAATGCCAAAACTCACCATCGCTGTACAAAAATGCAAGCTCGTGATCCATGACATCGGCGGCTTCCACCGACTCACCTGATTTAAAGGTTTTCTCCAATACTTTTCCGGTTAACAGACGACGCAGTTTAACTCGGTTAAACGCCTGCCCTTTACCGGGTTTGACAAACTCGTTTTCCAAAATTGCATAAGGCTCGCCGTCGAGCATTAATTTTAGCCCGCCGCGGAATTCACTGGTACTATATGACGCCATTTAGTCCTCTACATACAAGGTTATTTCAAATTCAATGCTGCGAATAATAACGCGAAACGACTCAACTGTGCAGGTTAATTGGCAAAAAGAACTTGCAAATGCAGTAACAGATCCCAAACAGCTGTTGCAATACTTAGATCTGGACCCTGAAAATTACCAGCAACACTTCGCTGCACGTAAGTTATTCCCGGTACGAGTCCCCTTGAACTTTGTGAAACGGATGCAAAAAGGTAATCCAGAGGATCCGCTGCTACGTCAGGTTATGCCCTGTAGCGATGAGTTTCTCGACAGTCCAGGATTTAGCATCGATCCTCTCGGAGAACATCAAGCCGCGCTTCCCGGTCTATTACATAAATACACAAGCCGAGTGCTATTTATTGTTCGCGGTGGTTGCGCGATAAACTGCCGCTATTGCTTTCGCCGTCATTTCCCTTATCAAGATAACAGTCCTAACAAAGCAGGTTGGCAACAGGCACTTGAATACATTCGCCAAGATAGCGCAATTAATGAAGTCATTTTTAGTGGGGGCGATCCGCTAATGGCCAACGACCATCAACTGGCTTGGTTAATTAAACAACTAGAACAAATTCCACACCTTAAACGTTTACGGATCCATAGTCGTTTGCCGGTTGTGATCCCTTCTCGCATTACCGATGAATTGGTAACATTACTTGCAAGTTCTCGCTTAAGGTGCATCGTGGTAAGCCACATTAATCACCCCAACGAGCTAAACCAAGAACTCAGCCAAGCATTTTTAAAATTGCACGATGCTGGGATTTGCTTACTCAACCAAGCGGTATTGTTGAACGGGGTGAACAACGATGCGCAAGTCTTAAGTGAGCTAAGCGAAGCCTTATTTGCCGCACATATCATGCCCTACTATTTATTTTTATTGGATAAAGTCTCGGGTGCGGCCCACTTCGACGTTGACCAAGCGCAGGCGATTGCTATTATGCAGCAACTTTATCAAAGACTGCCTGGATTTTTGGTTCCACGACTCGCTCGCGAACAAGCCGGAAAAGCCAGTAAAACACCGATAGACATCGGCTTAGATTAAACAAAAACAGTGCTCGCTTTGTTGAATAGGCACATTTTAGTGCTTCAAGCTAAGCTATATTAAACACCAAGATAGTGATAAAAATCATGGATAAAACCAAGCTCATTAAACAGATCCAGCAAAATTTAAAAGATATTTACCACAAAGCCATTGATGCAGATGAACTGCTTAAGCAACAACAAGAACAAGGAAAAGCAAAGTTTAGCGCCCTCTTTAAAGAAAGTTTATTTAAACTGCAGCATCGGCATTTTCTACCTTATGTTGAAGAGCTTGCCAGTGACTTAGTGTTATTACAAGAATGCGAAGACGACGAACATTTTGTGACTCAGCTTAAACTCATCGTCGCCAAACTCGAACAACTACATAGCTTACTTGCAAAATTTAAATTCCTTACTCATTAGAGCCGTTCGCACTTTTCTGGGCATCATGGTTAGAGACAGAACAAGTTACATGTGCAGCCCCTCGAAATCAGCTAAGTCAGTACTGCTAGTTTTACCTAGGCAAGAAGTTCTAGGGCCACTTAAAATCGCACTTATAACAAGTGGCCCCATAATTTACATGTGATCTGCATGGCTTTAGCTCAATAAACTAGCCATAACAGTAAAACCAATGACCGAGGCTCAACGGTCTGCCCTAAAATCATCACCTAAGTTAGCTTGAAACCGTTCAGCTGGTGCCCAATCCGCGAAAGCCGCACCTAATACAAAAACGTCTTTGGTTATCGCTTTTAGGTGGGCTAAATGTTGTTCATTATCAACTGCCGATACGATCAACTTCACCCCTAAACGATTCGCAAACAACACTGTCGCGGTCAGTAATGGTTGTTCATCGACAGCGCTTAAAAGCTCAGACATCAGAGACTCCGCTCCCCGTAAATATTGCACCGGAAGATGATTCAGTAATTCAAGAGGACACTCTGCACTGCCAAAGTTGTCTAACGACAAACTCACCCCTATACGACGTAATTCACGGATCGCTTCCACACTATCCAATAACATATGTTGATTACTATCGATAATATTGATGATCAAGCGATGGGGTAAGATCCGACTCTCAACCAAGACTTTATTCACCAATACTAAAAAATCGTTATGGAGCGTACTGGATGAAATAGAAACCGCTAGCTGCAAGTTAGCACTATACTCATGTTGCCAAAGTTTCAACTGTTGGGTCGCTTCTCGAAGCACCCATGACTCTAAAGCCACCACACAACCACAGGCTTGTGCAAGCTCGAGCAATTCAGTTTGTTTGACCATCCCATAGACTGGGTGCTGCCAACGCACCTGAACTTCAGCACCAACAACCTGCAATTTAGACAAGTCAACGATCGCTTGATAGAACAAACAAAGCTGATGCTGCTCCAATGCCTCTCGTAGCTGACTCAGCAACAATTGTTCTCGCTCTTGAGCTAATTGCATCTCCCCTGCAAAAAACTGCCAAGAACTCCCACGCGACTGCTGCTTTGCCAAATACATCGCAGTATCGGCCTGACCCAGTATCGTTAACCAATCATAGTCATTCTCTAGCGCTAAACTAATGCCGATACTGGTTCCCACAAAACATTCTCGCCCTTTTAAAGACATCGGTTTTTCAATTACTTCAATTAAGCGCTGGGCAAAACCAGCGCTATCCTCTTGCAAACGCACTCGCGTTTGCACAATCGCAAACTCATCGCCTCCCAAGCGGACCGCAAAATCACACTGGCGCATTTGTCCCTGTAAACGCTGCCCGACCAAATTTAAAATCTGATCGCCGTATTGATGGCCATAGCTATCGTTAATACCTTTGAAGCCATTCAAATCCATCACCATAATGGCGTAATCACGACGATTGTTTTCCAAGCTAGTAATAAATTCGCGTAAACCAGCCCGATTAGGCAAACCCGTTAAGATGTCATGATTCGCTAAATAGCGATTCAAATGATTCTCTCGAACAATCCAAATAATCAAGATCGAGCCACAGATCAGTAAAGCACCAATCGAAAAAGACAGAATTAATTGCAACTGCAGTAAGCGAATATCCGTTTTATAATCAAATTCGCTATTACGTTGAAATTCTTTATTCACAAGAGAGTTGAGAGGTGTTGAATAAGACTTCAGGCGCTCCACCAAGCGTCCAAGTTTGGTATTATCGGGAGTAAAGGCTTGCAATAAAGGCTCAATTCGCTGGATCTCTTTAAATAGCTCTCTGACCAACTGAGTGGCATTTTTATCGCTTTGAAATCCAGCAGTTTCCTCACCTTCCAAAAGCACAGGGATCCGACTCCATAGGATGTCATAACGCAACATCAGCTCATCTTTCTCTATCCCTCCCAAACGATAAAGCCGCAATGCGCTAATAAAGCGCCGGTGTTCGCTTTGCAACTGCACCACTGACCACGAGGTGGTTGATTTAGGGGACTCTAATAAACGAATAATATGGCGTAGCTGGTAAACACAAACCAATGCGCTCACGATAAACAGCATAATCACCAATGATAGTAAAAAGCTCTTATACTGTTTGGGTAATCGAAGTAACCAATTCACAAGTCAGCAACTCACTTAACAATAATTTTGCGTAATTGCCAAATCATAAAATCATTATATGGCATTTGTAACAGCTCTGGATGCTGATCAATCGGTAACATTAACCATAGCGGGCCTTTCTCGCGCACTCGCATAAGATGTTCGTTATCAGACCAAGCTAAGATTGGATCAAACTGACTGATATCGGAGAAATCAATTTCCACCTCATAGTCATTTAAAGCAACCATGATCAAACGAGTCGACTCCGCGCCAACAAGCTCAAGTATGTCCGCCACTCGAGGGCCTCGATAATGGTGACGACTTTCAACCCAAGGATTACGCGTCACGATAGAGTATTGCGGTAAGTCCTGTAACATCTTTAAGTCAAAATCAGCAGCGCCTTGATTGTTACCTTGTGTAATGGCACCAGCCAGAGTCAATACCGGTGGGCCATTCGGTTTGGCTAAATCAGCAGACACCATCACTGAGTACAACAACATACTTAATGCCATCAGATATCGCATAACTCGTCCTCCTTAACGTGCTTGGTAATGCGCTTACAATATGAACTGTTTTAGCCTGACAATCCACACAGGCCGCAGTCATCGTACCATTGAGTATGGATGAACAATACTCAATAAAAAAGGCAAGCCAGCCCCTACTGAAGATTATTCATTGTTTTCCAGCAAGCGGGAGCAATGCACCACGACACAAAGTAAAATTAGCTAAGGTTAGCGCGAGTTAGGTAAACACTTATGTAAAGAGGCCTTTAAGATGAGTGAGTATAGCACTCAAAGCTGATAGGTAAGTTTGATAACTTATTAAACCAGAACTTAAATCTTGTTACAGCTAAGCAAGTTTGGACAGCACAGGATAGGCAAGCTATTTAAGCGCAGATGAAACTTGGATGTCCTCGCTCTGGTCATCTATTTGTATTCCCGCCGTGTCGTTGCTGGGCATATTGATAAACGCATGACGATTGACTTGGTGATCTCCTCCATTTTCATTCTTTAATCATCGCATAGACACTATCGTCAGTTTCCTCCTTGAATAAACGAGTGAAATGGAACTTCGACAAATGGAAATAGCGCGCTACATCTTCTACTTTTAATTCATTCTCAAGGTTATCAACGATGTAATCTATTCCTCTATTTACATATTTGTTTTTAATTTCCACCGGCTCTCCAAGAAAACAGTCTATTAAACTACGACGCACGCGATTAGTGACTTAGCAATATACCGCTAGCAACAAATAGAAAGAAGCGTTTCTTGAAGAAAGCAATACAACAGCAAATAGTATAAAAGAGAGCAAATATAAAAGGCTCCCTCAGCAACTGAGTCAATTTATTTGACTTACTCAACATGCTTTAGGATACCTTCTGTTACCCACAGGCCGCTGGGCATTGCTAGTTCATTCTTAAAGCTTTCACTCCAGGGCACCCAGCCTTTGAAAGAGCAAAGACTTAAGAAACAAAAAAGCCCGTAAAGCAATGCCTTACGGGCTTTCTGAAACTTTATGAGTTTCTATGGATAGCTGGCGCTATGATTACATCATGCCGCCCATACCGCCCATTCCACCCATACCGCCCATGCCACCCATATCAGGTGCACCAGCAGCTTTATCTTCAGGCTTATCAGTGATCATGCACTCAGTGGTGATCATTAAGCCTGCAATCGATGCAGCGAATTGAAGGGCACTACGAGTCACTTTAGTTGGGTCAAGAATACCCATTGCTAACATGTCACCATATTCACCAGTACCAGCATTGTAGCCGTAGTTAGCTTCACCTTCTTTCACGTTGTTACATACCACTGATGATTCATCACCTGCGTTATCAACGATTTGACGAAGTGGGGCTTCCATCGCGCGAAGCGCAACACGAATACCAACGTTTTGCTCTTCATTATCACCTTTAAGGTCAATAATTTTAGCCGCAGCTCGAACCAACGCAACACCACCACCGGCAACCACACCTTCTTCAACCGCAGCGCGAGTCGCATGTAGCGCATCTTCAACACGCGCTTTCTTCTCTTTCATTTCAACTTCAGTCGCAGCGCCCACTTTAATCACGGCAACACCGCCAGCAAGTTTAGCAACACGTTCTTGAAGTTTTTCACGGTCGTAGTCAGAAGAGGTATCTTCAATTTGTTGACGAATTTGTACAACACGTCCTTCAATCGCAGCTTCTTCACCTAAACCATCAATAATGGTGGTGTTATCTTTAGTAATCACTACACGCTTAGCGCTACCAAGATCTTCTAAAGTCGCTTTTTCAAGTTCCAAACCAACTTCTTCTGAAATCACTGTACCGTTGGTTAGGATCGCAATGTCTTGTAACATCGCTTTACGACGGTCACCAAACCCAGGGGCTTTTACTGCTGAAACTTTCACAATACCACGCATGTTGTTAACAACTAGTGTGGCTAAGGCTTCGCCTTCAACATCTTCGGCAATAATCAGTAAAGGTTTGCCCGCTTTCGCCAAAGCTTCTAACAATGGAAGTAACTCACGGATGTTAGAAATTTTCTTATCAGCCAATAAAATGTAAGGGCTATCTAGCTCTACGCTGCCATTTTCTTGGTTATTGATGAAGTAAGGAGACAGGTAACCGCGATCGAACTGCATTCCTTCAACAACGTCTAGCTCATCAGTCAGAGCTTGACCTTCTTCTACAGTAATAACGCCTTCTTTACCTACTTTTTCCATTGCTTCTGCAATGATATTACCCACGGTGGTATCAGAGTTAGCAGAGATAGTCCCAACTTGAGCAATCGCCTTAGTATCGGCACAAGGTGCAGACAAGTTTTTAAGCTCAGCCACAGCTGCAACAACAGCTTTGTCGATACCGCGCTTCAGATCCATTGGATTCATACCTGCGGCAACGGCTTTTAGGCCTTCGTTAACGATACACTGCGCAAGTACAGTTGCAGTAGTTGTTCCATCACCAGCGGCATCATTGGCTTGAGAAGCAACTTCTTTCACCATTTGAGCGCCCATGTTTTCAAACTTATCTTCTAGCTCAATTTCTTTTGCAACCGAAACACCATCTTTAGTGATAGTCGGTGCTCCAAAAGATTTGTCTAAAACAACATTACGACCTTTCGGACCTAAAGTTACTTTTACTGCGTCTGCTAGAATGTTTACGCCCGCTAACATTTTGCCGCGAGAATCATTACCAAATAATACGTCTTTAGCTGCCATGATTTTTTCCTAAAATGAGTTCTGTTTTCTCTATCGAAAAAGGGAGATTATTCTACAATTGCAAGAATGTCTGATTCAGACATAATCAATACTTCTTCACCGTCAACTTTCTCAGTTTTAGTGCCGTAGCCTTCGTTAAATATAACGGTGTCACCCACTTTTACATCTAGGGCAAGTAACTCACCATTTTCTAGCATACGACCTTTACCTACAGCGAGTATTTCGCCACGGCTTGATTTTTCTGCTGCAGATCCTGTAAGCACGATGCCACCAGCTGATTTACTTTCTTGATCTTTACGTTTGATGATAACGCGGTCATGCAACGGACGGATATTCATTGCGATCTCTCCTTTAAAAAAACAATCGTGTTTTGTTCATGTATATGTAACTCAGAGTTACAAACTTAATCTTGCAAATAAGATGGGGGTCGTTAGTTGCGCATACAAGGGGGGGATAGAAAATTTTTTATTTTTTTATCGAAAAAATATAACTGAAATCAATCTGAAAACATTTTCATCGACAAGTTGTACAAAAAACGCTTGAATTTAAGCTAAAATTTGAGCAGGATCACACCGACTGGTCATACAAAACATCATTTAACACAAAACTATAACAACTTAATAACAACCAGTTCAGTTTATTAGCGTAATAACGGGAGCACTAAGCATGCAGCCAATTTATATTGCCTTCGAGCGTTTAAGCGGTTTCTTTTCTAAAGAAAAAACCGTCTATGTACCTTTTCAAGGTAGCGTAGCAGAAGCGGAAGAACATCTTCGCTCCGACGAGTTTGGTAGTTTTTTGTCAACGAGCATGGGGATGAACCCTAGAGTCGTAACCACTAAACACTAACATCGATTGCTCAACCAAGCATACTCAAAAATAAGGGCTATAAGCCCTTATTTTTTTAATCATCTTTTCTTTCGAACTCACCTTCAATCACATTTCCAGACTTGTCGACATCTTTGATATTGGCTGGCCCCGTTTCTTGTTCTTGCCCAAAGTCTGGTGATTGATTTCTCATGGTTTGCATTTTTAATAGTTGCGATTTCAAAAATCGAGCCGCCAAAGCTGCGCGTAGTGGCGGGAACAATAACAATAAACCGAAGAAATCAGTAATAAATCCCGGCATCACCAACATCACGCCAGCAACAATCAGCATCAGGCCTTCAAACATTTGTTGCGCAGGTGTTTCGCCTCGCTCCATCGCCGCTCGTGCTTGGAAGGCGGTTTGTAGGCCTTGACTACGAACTAAAGAAGCTCCGACGACTGCGGTGAGGATCGTCAATCCAATCGCAGGAAGCGCTCCCATCAAACTACCCACCTTAATTAGTACAAAGATTTCAGCGTATGACAGACCCGCAAATAACAAAAAAATATATAAAAACAAGGGAGAAATCCTCTTCAAATGGCAAAGCACTAAACAATGCTTTATCTGCTAAGACTAAAATATGGGGAGCATCAGCGCAAATTTAAAGGCTGTCTGCTTGATATCGTCAGTGCTATTTATCTTGAATGATACACATTATTACGCTAAGAAATGAATACCTCGAAAAATGAACAAGCCACATTTATAAAACCAATCAGCAAAATGCAACGATTTCGAACAAAATCCTCAGCAAGCAAAAAAATCAGGGTTTGTGTTATTATTTTGTCGCAACTGAGGTCTGTCTATCATGAGTCGTAAAAAAGTACTTCCAAGACCGATGCTCTCGTAAGTATTGATTGAACGGCATACTGATTTTCGGATGACCTTTATAGGGTTGTATATTGATTAGGGAGCGAGAAAAGACCTCACATGGCAAAACGAATTTTTATCATCATACTGGCATTTTACTTCAGCTCTACACTGCATGCCGAAAGTCTGCTTAATCAATTACCAGGACTCAAGCCTTCGGTGACGAGTAATGCAGAAGAATTCTTGCCCGTCGATAGTGCCTTTGCCTTTAATTTTCTAGAACAAGATGGTGGCTTGCAACTTAACTGGCAAGTGGCCCCTCACTACTATCTTTATCAGCGGCAATTTAGCGTGAAGGTCAATGATAAGCCAATCGAGCTCAGTCACTACTTACCTCAAGCACAGCCCTATGATGACCCCTATTTTGGCCAAGTGCAGATTTACCCACAGGATGTGAGCTTCACCATCCCACTCGCACAACTCGGCGATGCCTCTCGCATTGAAGTCAGTTATCAAGGCTGTGCAAAAGCCGGTTTATGTTATCCACCGCAAATCAAAGAAGCCTTTCTTAGCAATCATATCGAGCCATCCACCACAGTTCCTGTAGCGCAAGCAACGCCAAGCCCCTCCGGCCTCAAGGTAAGTGAGCCGATTAGCCAGCAATGGGTATTGGCCGAGCGACTCACCAACAACAACATTTGGTTGAATATATTACTCTTCTTTATTTTGGGGCTCGGTTTAGCATTTACCCCCTGCGTTTTCCCCATGTACCCTATTTTAACTGGGATTATTGCTGGCCCGGGTAAACAACTTAGCACTCAGCGCGCTTTTCGCCTATCTTTGGCGTACGTGCAAGGCATGGCGCTCACCTTTACGAGCTTAGGTTTAGTGGTTGCCAGTGCTGGCCTACAGTTTCAAGCCGCGCTACAACATCCTGCTATTTTGGCTAGTTTAGCATTGTTATTTGTACTATTAGCCCTGTCCATGTTTGGCGTTTTTACCCTACAACTCCCCGGTCGCATCCAACAAAAACTCAACCAGCTCAGCCATCAGCAACAAGCTGGCTCTCTCTCCGGTGCTGCTATCATGGGCATGATATCGGGTTTAGTGGCGTCTCCTTGCACTGCTGCGCCCTTATCAGGGGTTCTCATTTATGTGGCACAAACAGGGGATCTCGCGCTCGGGGCTCTGATCCTTTATAGTTTAAGTCTTGGTATGGGCCTGCCCTTACTGTTACTAGGCGCCAGCAGTGGCAAATTATTACCCAAAGTCGGCGCTTGGATGGTACACGTGAAGACCTTCTTTGGAGTGATGTTATTAGCCGTAGCTATTTTGCTATTGGAACGCTTTATTCCCGAATCACTCGTTCAAGGGCTATGGCTGTTGCTGATTCTCGGGGCCAGTGGCTATTACTACCATCAAAATCGGCTGAGCCCGCTCAGCCCTTGGCAAACACTGCGCCAATTACTGCTTCTTGGTTGCATGCTGATTAGCCTATTGTGGGCCAGCCAAACTTGGTGGCATGAAGCGCCCAATATGCCACAGGGGAAATTTATTCAAGTGGCTAATTTGCAGGAAATGCAACAGCAGCTCGATTTAGCCGCGGCCCAGGCAAAACCAGTACTAGTTGATTTTTATGCTGACTGGTGCACCGCCTGTAAGGCCTTTGAAAAAGAGACTTTTAGTGATCCATTGGTCGCTGCACAGCTCAACAACATGGTATTGCTACAAGCCGATGTCACAACAACCGACGCCACTTCGATCAAATTACTCACACATTACCAAGTATTAGGCTTGCCCACTCTGCTATTATTTAATGCAAGCGGAGAAGAGCTACGGCAAGCGCGCATCACTGGATTTATGAACGCCGAAGCTTTTAATGCGCATTTACTGCTAAACGGCTTATAAATTAAGCTAAATGAGCAGCACAACAGCCCCGTAATGATCCGTAATTGCAGTGCAAGGGCTGTGGCGCTGGCGTAAACCAAAAGGCCGGCGCACAAGTAACAGGATGGTATATGCGCATAAAATTACTCCTTTTGATATGGCTATGCTGTAGCAATATTGCGCTGTCTGTCGCCACTGACAAACCAGGCATGCTACTGGTAACCGAGGAATGGGCTCCGTTTAATTACCAAGAAAATGGCAAACTGGTAGGCTTCTCTACCGAAATAGTAGCAGGCATCCTCAAGCTACTGAACGAAGACTATCAGATCCAACTGCTACCAAGCCTGAGGAGCACCCGCGTCCTTAATTCCCGTCCTCAAACCATGATGTTTTCGCTGTTTCGCACCCCCAGCAGGGAACAGCAATACAAATGGATTGGTCCACTCAGTGACGGCAGCATTTACTTCTATAAGCGCAGAGGCCATCGCATTCCTGTAGACAGTTTAGCCGACCTTAAACGCGTTAAACGTATTGCGACTCGCCATCAAGGCATCATCCCCAGTCTGTTATTAGAGCAGGGCTTCGAGAACCTTGATATGACAGCCACCAGCAGCATGCAGGTGTATCAGAAACTCCTGCTAGGGCGCGCAGATATTGCCATAAGCGATACCGACTTAGGGGTAAGCCATAACATGCGTATGCTGGCCGTCGATATGCGGCGCATCGAGAAAATACCGATTCAGGTATTTCGCTCCGACTTATATATCGCCGCTCACAAAGACCTGCCGGATAGTGAAATTCAGCGCTGGCAAGCCGCTCTGGACACCCTAAAAGCCAACGGTAGTTATCAAGCTATTTTTGATAAGTACATGCAAACAAGCTTAGCAACCTCTCGCCCCACTCAGTGACAGGCTGTATATTTATTTTGGCTGATGCCGTCAGGGGGCGGTCAGCTGCTTGCTCGAACAAACCAGGCGCGTGACAAGCAGCCCTAGCGAGCCACTCATTGGCGGAATTCAAGCGCACTATACAGCGAACCGCGAGCCAGTTAAGCTAAGCCCCCATCCCTACTTGAGGCGACCTATGCAACCTGGAAGAATTAATTTAAACCTGCTCAGTGCCTTATATTATCTGTTGCAAGAACAAAGTGTGACTCGTGCAGCCGAAAAAATGCACCTGAGTCAATCAGCCATGAGCAAGCATTTAGCCAAATTACGCGATGTTTTTGGCGATCCCCTATTAGTTCGGGTGCAAGGACAATTACAAACCACGCCTAAGGGCCTCGAATTAAAAGCACAAGTAGCCCCGTTATTAGATTCAGTAGAAAGCCTGTTGCATCAACAAGCCTTTGAGCCCAGCCTTTGCCAACGTACTTTTTGTATTGCAACCTCTGACTATGTCAGCGAACATTTATTACCCAAAGTCTTAAGTAAAATTTACCAGCAAGCCCCCCAACTCAATGTTGAACTATGTAACTGGGACCACACCACCAGCCGTTTATTACATAGCGGTGAAGTTGACCTAGGTTTAACCTTGCCACCACAAGATAGCAGTGAGTTGCACGCCATCACTTTAGGCAGCGATCATCTCGTCTGTTTGATGCATAAACATCATCCTTACCTCGATATCAGTTCGCCCAGCGCAGCCGATTATTGCCGTTATCCACATGCAATCATCACCACTGGCGCCGATAAAAACTCGCAAATCGACCGTTACCTCAATCAACAAGGTTTACAACGGCAAATACAGCTCAAAGCTTCATCGTACTTCGCCACCCTGCAGATCTTAACCGAGACTCGTTTCATTCTAACCATGCCAGCCCAAATTGCTGAGCAGTTAATCAAACAACGTCCGCTATCGATTGTCGACTTACCTTTTACTGCGAGCGGCTTCGACTACTCACTGATTTGGCACCATCGTAACCATCACGATCCCGCCCATAGCTGGTTTAGGCAGCAACTACACCAAGCAATGACTTAGCCCAGAGAAGCCGTTAAGCTAAAACAAGCCACTGGGCCACATTTATAAGTTAATCGAGTAGAGAGCAGATATGAGCCAGCACACTTGTCCCGGCTGTGGACAAGCCCTCAATTGCAGTGCCGACAAAAATTGCTGGTGTATGAAGATGCCCAGTATCTTGCCGGTGAGTGCCGATTTAAGTGAGCAAAGCTGTTATTGCGCCCCTTGTTTGGCTAAAAAACTCAGCCAAAAACTAGACCAATTATGCCAAACCATGCCACACCATGAGTTATTAGCCTTAGCTCAACGCTACCAAAATAATCAAAGCCCGCTACAGCAGCACATCGATTATCAAGAAAAAGACGGATTAATGGTGTTTAGTGCTTGGTATCATCTAAAGCGAGGCAGTTGCTGTGGCAATGGCTGTAGAAACTGTCCCTATCCTAAGCGCCAACGGCCAAAATAAATACCCAGCCAACACCAACCCTCTAAGCCTCACCAAAGAATTCCAAAATGGAATACTTTAGATATCAATAATTCCATTTTAATATTTCACTTAAGTTCTTACACTAGCCGCTGTTTCATCTGTAGCTCTTTAATTGCAAGGATTAATCCGGTGTTCGAAGCCTTAAGTGCATTATTATTAATTAACCTACTCGGCATGCTCAGCCCCGGCCCAGACATGGTGATGGTGCTTCGCCACGCGACCCAAAGTAAGCGCCAAGCCAGTCTATGTGCATGTGGTGTGTTATTAGGCTTTAGCATTCACATTTGCTTCGCTATCGCGGGTTTATCACTGCTCATCCAACAATCCCCGCTACTATTTGAAATCCTGCGTTGGAGTGGCGCAGGTTTCTTGATCTTCATCGGTCTTAAAACCCTACTCAGTCGCCCACAAGGACTTAAAATTGGCAAAGCTTCACAGCCCCAGGCGGGTAAAAAAGTCATCCTGAGTGGCATTGCCTGTAATTTGCTAAATCCTAAAATTCTGGTCTTTGTGGTCAGTGTCTTTAGCCAGTTTATCGGTCGCGAGACCGCGTTTAGCGACAAGTTGATTTTGGCTGCCGCCTTACTACTCGAAACCAGCCTGTTGTGGTGTTTGTTGGTACATTTGTTATCTCATCATCGAGTACAAATGAAACTGCAGCGCTACCAACAATGGGTTAATCGTTTTAGCGGTTCAAGCTTACTCGGGATGGGAACTTTGCTCGGCCTTCACAGTTAACCAGTAAGCAAATTGAATCCACAAGCGCTTGGTGCTATGGTCAAAAAAAAGGCTGAAACACCTGATTATGGACGATACCTACAAGATCATTATTGCGGATGACCACCCCTTGTTTCGTAGTGCGCTGCAGCAGGCGGTGCATACCGCTGTCCCCGATGCACGATTGCTCGAAGCAGAAAACGTAAGTGATTTACTTGAATTGCTCGATAGCCAACGCGAGCCTGACTTATTATTACTCGATTTAAAAATGCCCGGAGCAAATGGTTTTTCGGCATTTACTCATTTACATGGCCAATATCCTGATTTACCGATTGTTGTGATATCTGCCAGTGAAGAAACGAGCGTTGTACAAAAAGCCAAGCAACTTGGGGCGACAGGCTTTATTCCAAAATCGACCCCCTTGCAGCAATTGGTTGCGGCGATCCAACATATTATCGAAGGGGATGATTGGTACCCCGAAGGTATTAGTTTTGCAAAAAGTGCCGAACAAGATCCACTTGCGGAGCGTTTGGCCAGCTTAACGCCTCAGCAATACAAAGTTTTGGTGATGCTCAATGAAGGCTTGCTAAATAAACAAATTGCCTATGAGCTGAATGTCTCTGAAGCGACAATTAAAGCGCACGTGACCGCGATTTTCCGCAAACTCAATGTAAAAAACCGGACTCAAGCCGTGATCGCCCTACAGCAATTAGAACTAGAGCCTAGACCCGAAGATAGCCCTCTTTAAGCCGAAGAGATCACATCCCCCAAATCATCCGACTCGATGATATTCGGGACTTAGGCATTTGGTTTCAGCCAATAGTTGGCTGCGGTTTTACTGTTCAGCAATTGTTGGCATAATTTTTTCAAACGCAAAGGTCGTAGTGGTTTACTTAAGTAAGCAAAGCCTTGAGCGCGCACCCGGTCAATCAAGTCGGTATGACGATCGGCACTAATCACGATGCCATGACAGGACAGCTTCCCTTGATGGATCAGCCGCTGTAGCGCCTCGAGACCCGTTTTATCATGATCAAGATGGTAGTCACTTAGAATCAGCTCAGGGATCCAACCATCGGCAATCAACGCTTCCGCTTCTTCGACCGCTTCACAACACAGCACTTGGTAACCCCAACGACTCAACAAACTTTCCATGCCAACTAAGATCTCGGGCTCATTATCGATGCACAGCACCTTGGCCCCTTGGGTAACATTAATATTGTCATGTTCAACGGGGCTTAATTTGTGGACATTAAGCGCCTCCACAACGGGCACTGTCACATAGAACACCGAGCCTTTGCCGGGGGTTGATTCTACCCCAATCGGAATTTCTAATAATTCAGCAAATCCTTGAGCAATCGCCAAACCAAGACCCAAGCCTTCATCTCTCGCTCGGCCCGATTTATTGAGCTGTTGAAATTCTTCAAAAATTTGCTGCTGCTTGCTTTTCTCGATACCGGGACCGTTATCCCAGACTTCCAAGCGCAGGTAATTACCTTTGCGGCGAGCGCCCAATAGTACTTTCCCTTGAGGGTTGTAACGTAAGGCATTGGTTAAAAAGTTTTGTAAGATCCGCCGCAGCAACTTGCTATCGGTACTCACCGTTAGTCTGCTGGCTTGCAACTTCAACTCAACCCCTTGTTGTTGCGCTAAAGGCAAAAATTCTGCATGAATATGGTCCAGCAAGTGGCCAACCTCAAACTGTTCATTACTCACCTCCACCCGACCCGATTCCAAACGCGAAATATCTAGTAAATCACTAATGATCTCTTCCGCCGAATACAACGACTTATCAATGCTTGCCGCTAAAAATTCAGCTTCTTTACTCATCTCTGATTCCAGTAAGGAACCCACAAATAGTTTGGCCGCGTTCAGCGGTTGCATCAGATCATGGCTGACCGCCGCTAAAAACCGAGACTTGGATTGATTCGCCTGCTCAGCCGACAGTGTTGCCTGTACCAATTGCTGGTTGATCGAAGACAATTGCTGAGTGCGCTGAGCAACTCGCGCCTCCAATATTTCATTGGCCTGCTTGAGCATATCTTCGGCCTGCCTGAAGGTTGTGATATCACTAAAGGTCATCACATAACCACCGTTAGGCATCGGGTTCCCCTGCACCTGAATCACGCGTCCGTCTAAACGGACACGTGAAGAAGTATGGCTGGAGCCACGGCGTAAATGTTCCACCCGCCGCTCAACATGTTCTTCAATATCACCCGGCCCACACAAACCATTAATCGCATTATGACGGATCACCTCTTCAATAGGACGCCCGACCACTAATAGGCCATGAGGAAATTCAAACAATTCGGTATAACGACGATTCCAAGAAACCAACTTCAACTCGATATCAACGATAGCAATCCCTTGGTCGATATGTTCTATCGCCCCCTGCAACAAATGTTTGTTGTATTGCAACAATCCAGATGCTTCTTCAGCGATTGAAGCAAACTCTTCCAGCTGAACTTGCTTCCCCTGTAATACCGAACCAAGCACTAAACGAGCCGAAGAAGAGCCAAATACCCCGCCCAACATCCGCTCCGTTTCAGCAATTAATTCTACTGGGGCCTGTTGGTTAGGGCTCAGTTGCAAGCCTCGAGAAGCCGCGTACTTTTGAAAGCTCTCGTTAACGCGCTGTGTCCCAAGGAAACGAGACGACAGCATGTGCAGCTCTTCAACACTCACCTTCGACTGATAGAGCGCCCCAGCATCATCCGTCTTACCAATTTGCCCCACAAAGCTGCTGGCCTGTAGCCATTCAGAAACCGCCGGACTGGATAATTTAGAGCCGAGTAAATAGGCCAGCAAATTACACACTAAGCTCAGTACAACCCCCCAGTTATTATTCGAGATTAAGGGTTGACCATCCCACTGTGGAGCGGTCAGTCCCTCGACAATACTCTGCATTAGCCACCAATTTGGCCATAGATGCGGCAAACTATCGGTAATATTCAATAAATTGAGCAACCACAACAGCATGCCCACCGATAAACCAGCATACACACCAGTGCGGTTGCCTTCTCGCCAATACAAACCAAAAACCAAGGGGATCGCTAACTGAGCGATTGCGGCAAACGACAAGAAGCCAATATCGGCCAAATTCCCGACCTCTCCAAGGATCAAGAATGCGCCCCAGGCCAATAACAAGATCACTAAGATAGTGGTACGGCGTACGTTTAATAACAACTCACTAAACTGAGCAAAGTTACGTTGACTTAATCCGCCTTGTTTCAGTAATAAGGGCAACACCAGATCGTTGCTTACCATAATCGCTAAGGCGATGGTCGACACCACCACCATACCGCTGGCCGCAGAAGTCCCACCCAAAAAGGCCGCCATCCCAAGGATCTTATGCCCAGCCGCCAGCGGCAGGCTAATCACAAAATTATCGGCAGGAGTTCCCGCAGGCAATAAATAGTCTCCAGCAAAAGCGATCGGCAATACAAAAACCGCCAACAGCAATAAATAAGCGGGAAATAACCAACGTGCGGTCTGTAGGTCGTTCACCTGATTATTTTCAACCACCGTGACATGAAACTGCCTCGGCAGACAAATTACCGCCGACATAGCCAACAATGTCGCCACCACCAAATCGCTCACATTGGCGATACTCAGTTGCTGCCATTTATTGCCCATTGAGGCGCCTACCGCCTGCTGAGCCTCTACAGGTAAATCCCACAGCAGGCTAATAGCCAACAGCCCGACACAAACAAAGGCCAGCAATTTAATCAAAGACTCGAAGGCGATCGCGACAATAACTCCGCGGTGATGCTCCGTCGCATCAATATGGCGGGTTCCAAACAACATGGTAAAAATCGCCAGCGCGATGCTCACAAACAAGGCAATTTGTGAGCTACTGCCCTCGCCGACCGCTTGTCGCATTGGCTCGCCACCAAACAAATCCAAACCCATCACAATAGCCCTCAGCTGCAACGAGATATAGGGCAAAATACCAATGATACAAATTAAGGAAATCACCACAGCCAGAGTTTGCGATTTACCGTAACGGGCAGCAATAAAATCAGCGATGGTGGTAATATGTTCACGCTTGGCAATTAAGATCAGCCGCGCTAACAGCTTCCAGCCAAATAGAAACAACAAGATTGGACCAAGGTAAATAGGAATAAACGATAGCAGGTTTTCGCTAGCTTGCCCCACCGTGCCGTAAAACGTCCAGGAGGTACAGTAGACCGCGATCGAAAAGCTATAAAAAGCCGGTTGCCAACGCAGCCGCTCACTCTGGTTTTTATCGGTATAGTAGGCAATGACAAACAAAGCCCCCAAGTAAACCAACGACAGCGGAATCACTAACCAACCTTCGCTTACCATTTCCATCTTGAATCCGTTCCTTGTGACTCGCAGAGATCCTATCTAGCCCTAAAGCTGGCTATCTTTGGTGGTCGATTTTAATTCGACATAAAAGCACTTTTATCACGGCAAAAATGCGACGGCCTCAAAAACCAAACAAATCCCTCACTCATTCCTAACAAGGGGCAGGGGCTGGCGCAAATCGCTATCGCGCCCCCCTTTCAGGCCGCGCTTTAGCATGATTTAGACTAAAGTCGTCTAGGTAAAACTAACAAAAAAAGACATGCTTATCTGTGACCAAGACATAGAGTTATCCTACCCCATGGTGAGGCGATGAGCACAGATTTCAACTTCCAGCACCCACCTTTTGACCAACTAGAGCCTCAGCAACGGCAACTGGTCAGCAGCAATTTAGATATTCATTATTTTCAAAGTCAGCAGAAAATAGTGACTGCTGGCACCGAAGCAGAAGCGCTGTTTATTATTATTAAGGGGCAGGTTGAAGAGCGAGCGGACAACAATGATGAAGTGTTCGCTCACTATACCCATGAAGATTGGTTCGACGTACGCTCACAGTTTGGTGGTTACGCCAAACATGACTACCTCGCCTTAGAGGAAACCCTCTGTTATGCCTTGCCCAGCCGTATTTTTCGTCAGCTAGTCAGCGAAAACAGTGATTTTGGTGATTACTTTCAGCGCGATTTGGCGACTCGCCATCAATTAGTAGAATCCCGTGAAGGCAATAAAAATCTAGCCGAATTCATTTTAACCTGCATCGATGAGCGTAACGTGCAGCCAGCGGTGGTGATTGAAGGGGAAACCTCACTCCAACAAGCCACTTTTATCATGCGTGAACAAAAACTCGAATCTCTATTAGTTAATCACGATGGTTGCTTCGGTATGTTAACTGGTACTGATTTACTACACGCTGCAGTATTAGTGCAGCAATCGCTGGATACACCAGTTAGCCAGTTAGCTAATTTCAACTTAATTAGTGTCAATAAAGGCGATTTTTTATTTAATGCCATGTTGTTGATGACTCGTAATAACATCGAACGAGTCGTGGTAAAAGATGAGCAAAAAATCATTGGCGTGATGGAAATGTCTCACCTGCTCAGCCTCTTCTCCACTCATTCCCATGTATTAGCCTTACGTATTGCACGAGCCTCAAGCATTGAAGAACTCAGCGAAGCGGCCCTCACTCTCAACCGCCTCGTGGAAAATCTCTGCAATAATGGTATTCGCACCTTATTTGTGATGAAGCTATTGGCCACCATGAATGAACAAATCATTCATCGGGTATTTGATTTATCCATCGACCCAGAGCATCACAGCCATGTGTGTTTAATGGTGATGGGGAGTGAAGGGCGCGCAGAGCAAATCATTAAGACCGACCAAGACAACGGTCTGGTGCTCGAAGATGGTTACGATTGGCCGGAAAAACAACAGCAGCTAGAGCAGTTCAGCGATTACCTGCTACAACTAGGTTATCCGCCTTGTCCTGGCAAGATCATGGTCAACAATCCGCAATGGGTACAAAGTCAAAGTCAATGGAGTGAAACCATCGCCAACTGGGTTGAAATTGGCCACGGTGAAGCCATGATGAACATCGCCATTATCTTGGATGCCCATGCCATTGCTGGCAATAAAAGCCTATTACGGCATATGCGTAAAGATTTAATGGCGCAAATGGCCAAACGCAGCGTGACTCTGGCGTTTTTTGCTCAACCGGCCTTAAAATTTCACACGCCACTAACCCTATTTGGCAAGATCAAATCGAAACACGCTGGTTTAGACATCAAGAAAGGCGGCATCTTCCCCATTGTTCATGGCGTGAGAGCTCTCGCCCTAGAGCAATCAGTCATCCCCACCAATACCCTAGAGCGAATTGAATGTTTGGCTCAACTTAAGATCCTAGAAGCCGACATGGCCGCTAATCTCACCGAAGCTCTCTTATTGTTTTTCAAATTACGTATTCAACAGCTATTCCCGATCGACGAAGAGCATGACTATCACACCCTTAAACTGGAACAATTGAATCATAGTCAACGGGATCTATTGCGCCACGGTTTACATGTGGTGAAAAAGTTTAAGCAGCAATTGGCCTTACACTTCAATATCCGCGATTACTAGGCGAAGTAATGCTGCAACGTTTTCTGTATCAGCGTAAATATAAACACAGCGACTTCGCCGAGTTATTTCAACGTTATCGTGGTCAGCAATATGTCGCGCTCGATCTGGAAACCACCAGCTTAGACACCCGCCAAGCCGACATTGTTTCGATAGGTGCGGTACTGATCGATGAAAATAAAATCTTAACTAGTCAGCCCTTCGAAGCGAAGATCCAAGCCACCGATAAACTGGCTGGTGACTCAATTAAAATTCACCGGCTACGTCATCGTGATTTACAGCAAGGTTGTCGTATCGAAGACGCTCTGCCAGCCTTGCTCAAATTTATTGGCCCACGAGCCATCGTGGGTTACAACATCGGCTATGACCAACGCATTCTCAATCGCCATTGTCGACAATTGTACGGTTTTAAATTACTCAATCCACTCATCGATGTGGGCAGAATGTTTGCCGACAAGGTACATGTCGAGCATGTGGGGATCAGTCCCAACCTCGACCTGGAACATATTTGTAATAGCCTGAATATTCCGCTGTCGGGACGTCATCAAGCGATTGACGATGCAATAACCGCCGCGATGATTTATTTACGTTTAACCTACGGCCCCCGCCCCACCATGGCACTCCCCAAGCTAAGGTCTGGTTAGCACCGTGAGCAGGCTCTCAATTATCACCGATAACAATCAGAAGCACTTTGATTAATAAAACATTTCACTATTCTTTACAAATAATTAACCAAAAGTCTAATTGTCGACACGCGACGTCAGTGCGAATCTTATATCAAAATCCGAAACGTCATTGACGATATCCCGCCTCATCATGAGGAAGCAAGGAGAGGAACATGAGTGAACACAAGCTGTACCCAGTTAAAGCAAATATCGCTGAAGACTGCCTACTAGACAATCAACAATACTTAGACATGTACCAACAATCAATTGAACAGCCCGAACTGTTCTGGGGCAAGTACGGTAAAGAACTGCTGGATTGGATCGAACCCTTCAGCAAAGTGAAAAATAGCAGCTTCGATCCCGGACACGTCAGCATTAAATGGTTCGAAGATGGTCTACTAAATGTCAGCGCTAACTGTATCGACCGTCACTTACAACAACGCGGTAACGAAGTCGCAATTATTTGGGAAGGTGATAGCCCAGACGAAGACAGCAAGCTCACCTACCAAGAACTCTATGAGCAAGTCTGCAAATTTTCCAATGCACTAAAAGCCCAAGGCGTAAAAAAAGGTGAAGTGGTTTGCCTATATATGCCAATGGTTCCCGAAGCCGCGGTGGCCATGCTGGCTTGTACCCGAATTGGCGCAGTACATTCCATCGTGTTTGGTGGTTTCTCTCCAGAAGCGCTTGCAGGACGCATTATCGACTCGAATTCAAAATACGTGATTACTGCCGACGAAGGTTTGCGGGGTGGTCGTGGTGTACCTCTCAAAGCAAACGTTGACCAAGCTTTGGAGCACCCCGAGTGTGAGTTTGTGAAAAGCGTGGTGGTCCTCAAACGAACCGGTGCAGAAGTCGGCTGGCACGACAAGCGCGACGTTTGGTGGCACGAAGCCTGCGAAAATCAAGCCGCCGAGTGTCCACCAGAACCCATGAACGCGGAAGATCCTTTATTTATCTTATATACCTCGGGTTCAACGGGTAAGCCCAAAGGCGTACTGCACACCACTGGCGGCTATTTACTGTATGCCACCATGACCTTTAAGTATGTTTTTGATTATCACCCAGGTGACATCTATTGGTGTACCGCCGACGTTGGCTGGATCACAGGTCACAGCTATTTGGTTTATGGCCCGCTTGCCAATGGCGCAACCACCATTTTGTTTGAAGGGGTGCCAAACTACCCAACTTCGGCACGCATGAGCGAAGTCTGCGACAAACATCAGGTAAGTATTTTATACACCGCTCCCACCGCAATCCGGGCCCTAATGGCTCAGGGCGATGCAGCGATCGAAGGCACCAGCCGCAGTAGCCTACGGATTATGGGCTCGGTGGGTGAGCCCATCAACCCAGAGGCTTGGGAGTGGTATTACCGTACCATTGGCGATCAACGCTGCCCAATTGTTGATACTTGGTGGCAAACCGAAACTGGCGGGATCCTAATTACGCCCCTTCCAGGAGCCACCGAACTCAAACCGGGCTCTGCGACTCGCCCCTTCTTTGGCGTTCAACCTGCTTTGGTCGATAATGAAGGCAATGAGCTGAGCGGTGCCGCCGAAGGAAACTTGATCATCAAAGACAGCTGGCCAGGACAAATGCGCACCGTTTATGGTGATCATGAACGGTTTGAACAAACCTACTTCTCCACATTCCCCGGCTCCTATACCACTGGTGATGGCGCTCGCCGCGACGAAGATGGTTATTATTGGATCACTGGTCGGGTCGATGATGTATTAAACGTGAGTGGACACCGAATGGGCACTGCCGAAATTGAAAGTGCCTTGGTCGCGCATCCGAAGATTTCAGAGGCCGCTGTGGTAGGCGTGCCCCACGAAATCAAAGGACAAGGCATCTATGCCTACATCACCCTCATGGCTGGCGAAGAACCCAGCGCCGAGCTACACAAAGAGGTCAAAGCTTGGGTGCGCAAAGAAATTGGGCCAATTGCCACCCCCGATATCCTGCACTGGGCAGAAGCACTACCAAAAACCCGCTCTGGTAAAATTATGCGTCGTATTTTGCGTAAAATTGCCACCAACGAAACCGACTCTTTGGGGGATACTTCAACCTTGGCGGATCCATCGGTGGTTGATAAGTTAATTCAGGAAAAATCGAACGCAGCTTAAATCTAAGTGCGATATTCAGCCGTTTGCATCGACTGCAAACGGCTTTTTTGTTCATAAGAGAAAACCACAGCGTAGAAACTGGCATTTCTACAAAACAGCCTCCTATTTTTAAACGACTCACCACTATCAACCTAAGGCTTGGGATCAAAATCCAGCGGCCAAGCTAAACCTGCTGTAGTGGAACCAGATCAAACTATCCGCGGTCACTTAAGATTAAACTGAAACCAAATCAAAATTGATGTTTTTATATAGGACTCACTTCATGGTAGGGAAAAATATGAACAAGACTAAAATTGTGGCAATTCTGCTGCTGTTATCCAGTAGCGTTGTAAGCTTTACCAGCTTAGCCACTGAACGAGCCGAGCAGGCCTGGCAATACATCACCGATAAACAGGCATTGCTAATTGATGTCCGTAGCCCTCATGAATTCCAACAAGGACACTTAAACGGCGCCCAAAATATGCCTCATCAAACTGTCGCCGCCCATATTGAACAACTCACCACAGACAGAAACCAAGCGATAGTCGTTTATTGTCGCTCAGGAAATCGGGCCAATTACGCCTTACAGGTATTACAACAAATGGGCTACCAGCAAGTGGTTAATGGCGGCGGCCTACAAGAAATGCTGGCTGAAAAGCCCTAAACGGCGTTGCTCGATAACGGCTGGTTGATACTACTCTGCATCTTAGATGCTTGATTCAGTCTAACTTCAGACAATAAACCCGCTGCGCCAGTAAACCATCCTTAAAGATCAGTCGTCCAGTAATAACAAAGGCAGGCGATTTAGCCTGCCTTTAGTGAATGATACAACAAGCGCTTATTTTGCGATCAAATGAGTCTCATCGAATACTGCCGATTGACTATCCAGGCTTACCTTAGGTACTCGCCGCGCGAGTAAATAGTAAAATAAGGGGGTGAGTAACAAACCAAATACAGTGACCCCAATCATGCCATAAAATACTGCCACACCAATTGCCTGACGCATCTCAGCCCCTTCTCCAGTAGAATAGACCATCGGCACCACCCCCATAATAAAGGCGATGGATGTCATTAATATTGGCCGCAAGCGCAGGTGAGCCGCTTCCAAGATGGCGTCCATCACCGTACGACCTTGATCCTGCAATTCTTTGGCAAATTCGACAATTAGGATCGCGTTTTTGGTGGCTAAAGCAACCAACACAATTAAACCTATTTGAGTAAAGATATTGTTGTCCCCTCCCGATAACAATACCCCACTAATTGCCGAAAGTAAGGTCATCGGAATAATCAAAATAATGGCCATCGGCAAGCGTAAACTTTCGTATTGCGCGGCTAATACCATAAACACCAACAAAATAACCAAGGGATAAACAAACATCGCGGTATTCCCAGAAAGCTGCTGCTGATAACTTAGCTCGGTCCACTCATAACTCATCCCTATCGGTAGCGTCTCCGCTAAGATTTTCTCAATCGCGGCCTGCGCTTCCCCCGAACTGTAACCCGCTGCCGCACTACCGTTGATTTCAGCAGTGGTATAGGCGTTGTAATGCATCACCCGATCGGGGCCCGTAACCGAGTCTATTGACATAAACGATCCAAGGGGGATCATCACACCATCACGATTACGCAACTTAAGCTGGCTAATCTGCTCTGGCGACTGCCGGAACTGCTCATCTGCTTGCATATTTACCTGATAGGTACGTCCAAATTTATTGAAGTCATTCACATAGACCGAGCCCATATAAGCTTGCAAGGTAGTAAAGACCTCATCCAGAGACACTCCCAGCTGCATCGCCTTGGTTCTGTCTAAATCCAACTGTAACTGGGGCACCTTCACCTGATAACTCGAAAATATCCCCGCTAAGGCCGGATCCGCCCAAGCTTTTTGCATCACTTGCATGGTGACATTCGCCAGCGCTTCATAACCTAAGTTGGCGCGATCTTGGATCTGCAACCTAAAACCACCAATGCTGCCTAAACCTTGCACTGGCGGCGGCGGGAAAATCGCAATAAAGGCTTCTTGGATGCCCGCAAATTTTTGATTCAACGCGCCAGCAATCGCATTCGCACTCAAACTCGGATCTTGGCGTTGAGAAAAATCAGTTAAAGGCGTAAACACAATCGCACTATTCGGACTATTGGTGAAACCATTAATACTTAAACCAGGAAAAGCCACCGCGTGCGCAACTCCCGGCTGGGCGAGAACTATGTCTGTCATTTGTTTCACCACGGCTTCGGTGCGCTGTAGTGATGCCGCATCGGGCAATTGAGCAAAGGCAACTAAATATTGCTTATCTTGGCTAGGTACATAACCAGTTGGCGTATTCATAAATTGATAGCCAGTCAACCCGAGCAAAGCCACATAGATAATCCCAACCAGTGCCGCTAAGCGAATGATTTTTTTAATCATCACCGCATAGACGCTGGCGCCTTTATCAAACAGTCGATTAAACGGTGCAAAAATCAATTTACCGAACAGACCGTCCATGATCCGAGTCAAACGGTCTTTAGGCTGATCATGCCCTTTCAATAATAAGGCCGACAAGGCAGGGCTCAAGGTCAATGAGTTTAGCGCGGAAATAAAGGTCGAAATGGTAATGGTCAAGGCAAATTGCCGATAAAACTGTCCTGTTAAACCAGACATAAAGGCCGTCGGAATAAATACCGCCGCCAAAACCAAAGTGGTCGCGACAATCGGGCCCGTCACTTCCTTCATCGCTTGCTGAGTTGCAGCAACCGGGCTTAAGCCATTGGCAATATTTCGCTGGACATTTTCCACCACGACAATCGCGTCATCTACCACAATACCGATGGCCAGCACTAAACCAAATAAAGACAGCGCGTTTAGCGAAAAACCCAGCAAATGCATGAAGGCAAAAGTTCCCACCAGCGATACCGGTACCGCCACCAAAGGAATAATTGAAGCGCGCCAAGTTTGTAAGAACAAGACCACCACAAACACCACCAGCAACAGAGCTTCAAACAGTGTTTTAACCACCGCCTTAATTGAGCCACGAACAAATACCGTGGGATCATAAACCGTGGCGTAGCTTAAACCCTGCGGAAATCCCTTCGCCAATTCGACCATTCTCGCTCGTACATCTTCCGAAATTTGAATCGCATTGGAACCCGAAGCCTGAAATACCCCAATTGCAATAGCATCCTTATTATCCAACATCGACCCCAGCGCATAGCTACTGGCACCTAATTCCACCCGAGCCACATCTCTTAAGCGGCTAATCTCGCCCTGATCGCCTACTTTGATGATGATGTCTTCAAATTCGTCTACATTGTCTAAGCGCCCCTTCACATTGATTAACAACTGAAAGTCAGACTCGCCGCTGGGTTGTGCTCCTAAACTGCCTGCTGCAGCTTGTTGGTTTTGCTGACGAATCGCGGTGATAATTTGGCTGGGGTTTAAACCTAAAGCCGCCACTTTATTGGGATCGAGCCAAACTCTTAAACTGTATTCTCCAGCACCGAATAGACGCACCGCGCCCACTCCTTCGATGCGCGCCAGCTCATCTCGAACATTTAATGCCGCATAATTAGATAAATAGAGTAAGTCATAACGTTCATCCGGCGAAGTCAGGTGAACGACCATGGTCAGATCAGGCGAAGACTTTTCGGTGGTGATCCCTAAACGTTGCACCACTTCTGGCAAACGCGGGGTGGCTCGGTCAACCCGACTTTGCACTTGGGCTTGCGCCTGTTCGACATCACTGCCAATGGCAAAAGTCACAGTGAGGGTCATTCGGCCATCGGAGGTGGCTTGAGAAGACATATACAGCATGTTTTCCACACCGTTAATTTCTTGCTCCAGCGGAGAGGCGACAGTGTCAGCAATCACCTTCGGATTGGCACCAGGATAATTGGCCGTCACCACCACCGTAGGCGGTACAACTTCCGGATATTCAGTAATTGGCAATTGCCACACCGCAATAGCGCCCGCAATAAACACCAATAACGATAACACCGCCGCAAATATCGGTCGTTTGATAAAAAACTGAGAAAACATGGGGCTATCCTTGCTGAGCAGAAATATCAGGATTTGAACTTAAGCGTTGATACTGTTGCTGAAATAAACGCTGAGAGTCATGCAGGGTGGAGAGCACCGCTTCACTAGCCATGCTACGCGCCACCGGAGTGACCTGCATTTGTGGGCGAACTCGTTGTAAACCATTTACCACGATCCGCTCTGAGCCCGACAAACCTTGGCTGACGATTCGTAAGCCATTGATCTCTTCGCCCAGAACCACTGGGCGATACTGCACCACATTGTGCTCATCTAACACCAATACAAACTGATTGTTCAAATCAGTGCCCACCGCTCTATCATCGATCAATATTGCTTGATAACTACTGCTGCCTGCGATCCGTAAACGGGTATACATGCCCGGTAATAACGCGCCATCTGGATTCGCAAAACGAGCTCGCAAACGGATCGTACCAGTGTTTTGACTCAACGCATTATCAATGAAGTCAATCCGCCCTAGATGACTAAATTGAGACTCATTCGCCAAAGCCATTTGCACCACCGCGACACTATCTGCGTTTCCAGCTTGTGGTAAGACACCCGTTAACTGTTGATACTTGAGAAAGCTCTGTTCATCCACATCAAAGTAAGCATACATATGCTGGGTGGAGACAATACGTGTGAGTGACGTTTCACCCAAATTGACATAGTTGCCTGCCGTAATAAGAGCATTCGAAACGCGCCCCGAAATCGGCGCGCGCACATCACAAAAGGCGAGGTCTAGGCGCGCGCTTGATAAAGCAGCATTAATCGAGGCCACCGACGCAGCGCCTTGCTCTTGAGCAGAAAACCGACTGTCGAGCAATTCATCGGCTATCGCTTGTTGACGACTCAAGGCTTGCGCTCGCTGGTAGTTTTTCTTGGCTAAGGCAAAACTACTTTTAGCGCTGGCCAATTCGGCCTCTAAGCGAGCCACTTCTGCAGCAAAGACGCGGGCATCAATTTTAAATAACACCTCGCCCTTTTTCACCACACTACCTTCCGTAAATAACACCTGCTCGATATAGCCAGAAACCCGTGGCATCACCATCACGGTTTGCGGCGCTTGCAGACGACCGGTATATAAGTCTGTTTCGGTAATTTTCTCTAGCAACACCTTAGCCACCTCAACAGAGGGTGGTGGAGGTGCAACATCACCTGCGGCCTCAGACTTTCCACATGCGACGAGGCTAATACTAAGTACGCCCATGCAGAACAATTTGACTAAATCGAAAACAGAAGCCATGGCAGGTCCCTCAAATAATAAATGTGGTGAGATAAATCCATTTTGTACTGCTCGGTATAATAGTATTGAAACGTGACCGGGTTCAAGCTGTTTTTTGTACCGAGTGGTATTTAATTGTTTGAACCGCTTAAAGTGGTAAGATGAGAACGATTAATAAAAACTTAAGGATCATTGATGTCATTGAAATGCTGTGGCAATCCAGGTCGCCCCCGTAATTTTGACCCGGCGAAAGCTTTAGCCGCTGCACTACAAGTGTTCTGGGAAAAAGGTTATGAAGGCGCATCCTTAAATGAATTAACTCAGGCCATGGGGATTAACAAACCCAGTATGTACGCCACTTTTGGTAATAAAGAACAGCTTTTTTTTAAAGCCATCGAACTTTATGAGCAGCGGCCTAACGCCTATTTCTATCCAGCCTTAGCAAAAGCAACAGCTTATCAGGTGGCTGAACATATATTGCAGGGGGCTATTACCAACCTTAGCGACCCCACACAACCTCAGGGTTGCGTTGTCATACAAGCGGCCCTGTCTTGTGGACAATCAGCCAATAGCATTAAAGAAGCCCTCAAAGACCGACGTAACCAAGCAGGAGCAGCCTTATTACAACGCTTTCAACGAGCCCAACAAGAACAAGACCTAAGGGCCGACGCGAGCCCCGAAGCATTAGCGCATTATTTAGCAACAGTACTACAAGGTTTGAACGTACATGCCACCAACGGTGCCAGCATCCAACAACTAGAACTAATTGCAAAGCTCACACTGGCAACCTTTCAAAACGCCACTCGAGATCCTGCTACAGACTAAGTATTCGCTTGTTTATCACGACGATAACGTCCTGGAGAAATAGAAAAGTACTTTTTGAAACGATGTGCAAAGGCAAAACCATCTTGATAGCCCAGTTGACTCGCGATGACCTCTATCGACCAATTACTCTCACGCAATAGATATCGAGCATGCTCCAAACGCAAACGGGTTAAATATTGCTTAGGGCTGGTTTGAAATTCTTGTCGGAACAAACGGTAACAATGGGCTTCTGATACCGACAAACGCTGCGCCATATCAGTCACCGACCAAGGGTAATGTAGCGAAGAACGCAACTGTTGCTCTAAATTATGCAAAGGATTGGGCGCTTCGCCCTTTAGTGGTTTAAGTAACTGCAATAAATAACGTTTGAGTAGCTGGGTTAAGGCTGCCTCAACCAAAGGATCGGCCTGTTGTTTTACTTCTTCATCCAGTAATAGCTTTAAACACTGATCGATACTTTGGCCAGAATCTATTTGTATTACTTTCGCTTGCGGTGGGAAACGATACCAACTCAGATCAGCCGAAAATAATAACCAATTATGTCGCCAAAAGTGACTCGCCAGGCTAATCGAATAATGTGCCCCCGCAGGTAACAACAGCATTTCATTCGGACCGATCCGCTGCTGGCCTTGCGGGGTATGCAGGCGTCCGGCCCCCGCCATCGATAACACCAACAAATGTTCCTTGGGTGCCCGCCGACTCACAAAATATTCCCCACGAAGATAAGAAACCCCCGCTAAACTCACCTGTAATTCAGCCAACTCCGAAAATCGTTCGGTGGTGAGGAAGCGCTCGACACAACGAGGGCCGATGTCGAGCTTGTCTTGCCAATGACGAAGATTCATAAATGATAGTTTTAAACATATTATGGATAGCTTCAATTATGTGTCATGCGGAGCAAATAAGATAGGATCCCGCCGTCTATCGTTACTTGCTAGATAGCTTCAATCAGATGAAGCTCACGTTTTGAGGTTTTTATGCACACATCTTCCAATTCATTAAATCGCGCTTGGTTAGAGCAGTTTTGGCGTCTCGCTTGGCCGATTTCGCTACAAGCTGTATTGCTCAGCTTATTAAGCTTAGTCGATGTGCTCATGGTAGCGACCATCGGAGACGCCGAAGTGGCTGCGGTGGGTTATGCTGGCCGCGCTTTTTTTGTTGCGATTATTATTTTAAACGGTTTCTCTACCGCCTGTGCCACACTCAGTGCCCAGCATTGGGGCTCAAAAAATTGGCCCGCCATTGGCCGTACCGTAGCGCTGTCGTTTTACGCAGGATTACTGTTTACCGCTATCGCTCTTGGCCTCATGCTGCTAAGCCCAACAACCATTATGCAATGGGGAAGCAGCGATGCCCAGCTCATCGCAATTGGTGCCGATTACATTCAAGTCACCGCGCTGATGCTGTTATTTACCTTACCGGTCACTCTCGTTGAATCCGCCTTACGGGCGAGCGGAAACACCAAACTGCCACTGTACATTAGTATGTTTGCGGTCGTGACTAATATCGCATTAAATCAAATACTTATCTTCGGTTTAGGGCCAATTCCAGCAATGGGCGTTGTCGGCGCAGGGATCGCCACAGTTGTCGCTCGAGCATTACAACTATTGATTCTGTCGGTTATTTTAAAGTTACAAGACCACCCGCTACTGAAGGTGAGTTTCATCGGCTTCTGGCAACTCCATAAAACTGAATGGCTCAACTATGCCAAACTGGCGGTCCCCTTAGTTATCAATTTTGGTATTTGGTCGATTGGGGTATTTGTTTATGCCACCTTATATGGGCAACTGGGAACAAATGCTCTAGCAGCGATGAGTTTAATTAGCCCGATTGAAGGGATCGCAATTTCTTGCTTTATTGGCTTTTCAGCTGCCTGCTCGATCATGATTGGCAATAAATTAGGTGTAAACCAATTTACTCAAGCATGGAAAGATGCTCGCGCGTCGCTCATCGTAAGCCCTATTGCAGCGATGGGAATTGGCGTGCTGGTATGGTTACTAAGCTATCCATTACTCAACTTATTTGGAGCCCTAGAAAGTGACACCCTAAACTTGGCTCGACAGTTAATATTAATACTCGCGACAACCACCTGGATCCGTATATTTAATATGGTGTTAATTAATGGGATCCTGCGTAGTGGTGGCGACAATGGATTTTGTCTGATGTCCGATACATTTTGCCAATGGGGCGTGGGCTTAATGGCCACATCTATTGCCATTTTAGTGTTTGATGTTAGCCTGTTAACCGCCTATTGCATCGCTCTAAGTGAAGAAGTTTGTAAGGCTCTCCTGTGTTTTTGGCGGATGAATCAGAAAAAATGGTTGCGCAACCTAACTACCGGTTCATTTGCCGAAACGAACTGATTAGACCAGAAAAATGCTGCCATTTTCTGCGAAAACACTATAATCATCGAAAATTAGAGTTAGTTAGCATATTTATTTTCAAAAAATGTGCTAATCTTTCTTAAATTACCAGTTCCATAACTTAAGTAGAATTTTCAACGAAAATGTCTAACAAATTCTCTATTTTGCTGCTCAATGGCCCAAATCTAAACTTACTCGGAAAACGAGAGCCAGAAATTTATGGTCGACAAACTTTAGACGATATTGTGCAGCTCTTACGTACCCAAGCCGAAGCGCAGGGTGCCAGCCTTGATGATTTTCAGTCCAATACTGAAGGCGAACTAATTAACCGGATCCATCAAGCCATGGGAGAAGTTGATTTTATTTTAATCAACCCTGCGGCGTTTACCCATACCAGTGTAGCACTACGTGATGCCTTGCTCGGTGTAAACATCCCATTTATAGAAATCCATCTATCTAACGTGCATGCACGTGAGCCCTTTCGCCATCATTCTTATCTTGCTGATAAGGCCGAAGGCGTGATCTGTGGTCTAGGTAGCCAAGGATACCAATTTGCTTTAACTGCTGCGCTCGCCCAGTTGCAGCAGTAGCCATTTAATTAACCTAATACGATAAAAGAGAGCCCCTATGGATATTCGCAAGATTAAAAAATTAATCGAATTAGTAGAAGAGTCAGGTGTTGCCGAATTAGAAATTACCGAAGGTGAAGAATCGGTACGCATTAGCCGCAATTTTAGTGGTGCTGCGCAACAAACAATCTATGCGCCAGCCCCCGTAGCTGCGCCAGTTTCCGCACCAAGCGCAGCCCCAGCAGAAAAAGAAGTCTCATCAGGTCATCAACTGCTATCGCCTATGGTTGGCACTTTTTACCGCTCGTCTTCTCCAGAAGCACAACCATTTGTACAAGAAGGTCAGCAAGTGAATGTGGGTGACACACTTTGCATTATTGAAGCGATGAAGATGATGAATCAAATCGACTCTGACAAAGCCGGTGTTGTGAAGGCGATATTAGTTGAAGACGGTAATCCTGTAGAGTTTGATGAACCGCTATTCATCATCGAATAAAGAGGCATTTGTATGCTAGATAAAGTTGTTATCGCTAACCGTGGTGAAATTGCCCTACGGATTTTGCGCGCCTGTAAAGAGCTCGGTATTAAGACTGTTGCCGTACACTCAACCGCAGACCGCGATTTAAAGCACGTCTTATTAGCCGATGAATCCATTTGTATTGGTAAACCCGCTGCAAGTGAAAGTTACTTAGATATTCCACGCATTATTGCCGCAGCTGAAGTCACCGATGCAGTCGCTATTCACCCGGGTTATGGTTTTCTATCAGAGAATGCCGAATTCTCTGAAATCGTCGAGAAAAGTGGTTTCATTTTTATTGGCCCCACAGCTGAGACCATCCGCATGATGGGTGATAAGGTTGAAGCGATTAAGGCGATGAAAAAAGCGGGTGTTCCCTGTGTACCTGGCTCAGACGGCCCGCTTAGTGAAGATGAAAAGAAAAATATTCAAATCGCCAAGCGAATTGGTTACCCAGTAATCATTAAAGCCGCTGGTGGTGGTGGTGGTCGTGGTATGCGCGTGGTTCATCAAGAAAGTGAATTAGTACAAAGCATTGCGATGACCAAAGCTGAAGCCGGAGCGGCCTTTAATAATGATATCGTCTACATGGAAAAATACTTGGAAAATCCTCGCCATGTAGAGGTTCAAGTATTATCCGACGGTCAAGGCAACGCAATTCACTTAGGTGAACGAGACTGTTCGATGCAACGCCGTCACCAGAAAGTCGTAGAAGAAGCACCAGCGCCGGGTATTACCGAAGACATGCGGCGCTACATTGGTGAACGTTGTACCCGTGCTTGTTTAGAAATTAACTATCGTGGTGCTGGTACTTTTGAATTCTTATATGAGAATGGTGAGTTCTACTTCATCGAAATGAATACCCGTATTCAGGTTGAACACCCCGTCACCGAGATGGTGACAGGCATCGACCTAATTAAAGAACAACTGCGGATTGCAGCAGGTCAACCGCTGTCCTTTAGTCAAGATCAGGTGAAAATTGCGGGCCACGCCATCGAATGTCGGATTAATGCCGAAGATCCAGTAAGCTTCATTCCTTCACCGGGTCGCATTAACCGCTTCCATCCTCCGGGTGGCATGGGGATCCGTTGGGACTCTCACGTATATGCCGGTTACTCAGTGCCGCCTTATTACGACTCAATGATTGGTAAGTTGATTACCTACGGCGAGAATCGTGATATTGCGATTGCACGCATGAAAAATGCCTTATCGGAGTTAGTTATCGATGGTATAAAAACCAACGTGCCTTTACAGCAAAAAATCATGCAAGACGAAAATTTCCAATTTGGTGGTGCCAACATCCACTACCTTGAGAAAAAACTCGGTCTTCAGTAAGCGTAAACGAATAGAAAATAACAAGCCCTCGAATTAATACGGGGGCTTTTTTTTGCCCAATTCCCCCTTAAAAACATAAACTTTGATCCCATTAAAAGTCGATTTTCGTTGATTATATGCTGGTTATCCAAGCTTTGAACCATTGACTATTAGCTAAATAAACCAAGCCATTGGGTATACATATCGCGTGGCTAAACCCTCGAGCTGCGTCGCATAAGTGTAAGGCAATTGTTACACTCAGGTTAAGCGTTGTGGCATTTGTAAACGGCGGCATCTATATTTATGGCTTACACTAAGAATGCGGTAACTCAAATTGGGTGGCGCGTTAATTGTTGATGTTTTCATTAGTGAATCAAGGACAGATAGCTTTAGGTCATGATTATTAAGCCAATATACGAAATACTGCCAAGCCTTTACCTGACTGCTGGTTCAGGTTCAGTGATCTGGCTAGACTCTACCCTTGGAATCGCAGGCGGTATATTGCTATTTTGTTTGGGGGCCATCGTTTGGGTAATGCGCTCCAACTGCCGCCGTTTAGATGAGGTAACCACTCTCTCGAAACGCATCACTCTGCCAGAGTCTTTATACGAGTTTACCCCCTTCTTTTTAATTGGGATCGCCTTAAGTCTTATTTCCAGCCAACAGCATATTTGGGCCTATATTCTTGCCGTATTTTGCTTATATCGCGGCACACAACTACTGTATCTGCGACATCGCTATCGCAGCTACGCTTGGCAGAAAGCCCAAAGCAGCTCAGTCGCAAATAAAAGAGCACAACCATAAATGAAGCAAATTTTACAACCAAGAACGACGTACGACCCTTTTCTTTGGGAAGTACTAATATTTAAGTAAGTGTATCAACCAACAGATAGGAGTGTTCAATGCTACCCAAAGTTATATACGAATTACTTCCTAGCGGCTATTTATCTGCTGGTACCGGGTCGATCTTATTGCTAGACCCATGGTTAGCCAATCTTGGCGGTGCAATACTATTTGCCATGGGCGCTCTCATTTGGGTGATACGCTCAAATTATCGGCGAGACGACCGCGACCGCAAATCATTTATTACTAAACATAAAGTACTGCCAGAAGCGCTCTACGAATTCATCCCCTTTGCCTATTTAGCAAGCGCAGTATTGCTACTCAGTCTACTCTCCAATACTCCTTCGCTATTTTTAGCGCTCGTAGCCTGTTATCGGGGCCTGCAATTGCTTTATAAGCGCTCACAGTATCGAAACCATAGACTAAGCAGAGCCAATTAGACTGAGGCACCCGCACAATTTTTAGATGCTAAGCACAATCTAACGCAGTACACTGGCCGGCTAATCGACTAGAGGAGCGGACGATGCCTTGGATCCAGCTAAAAATTAACGCCACAAAAGACAGTGCCGAACAGATCAGCGACTTATTAATGGAGACCGGCTGCCAAGCCGTCACCTTTTTAGACCGTCATGACACCCCTGTATTTGAGCCCCTATTAGGAGAAACACCACTTTGGGGCGATACCGACGTGCAAGGCTTGTACGATGCATCCGCCGACATGGCACCAGTTCTCGACTTTTTGCGTCAAGCCAAAGTCGTGGATGACGACAACTACAAACTCGACCAGCTTGAGGATAAAGATTGGGAGCGCGAGTGGATGAAAGACTTCCACCCGATGCAGTTTGGCGAACGCCTATGGGTATGCCCAAGCTGGACCGATGTGCCCGATCCCAAGGCCGTTAATGTGCTGCTAGACCCTGGACTTGCCTTTGGTACAGGCACCCACCCCACCACTGCTCTCTGTTTAAAATGGCTCGACCAGCTCGATCTCAGTGGTAAAACCGTGGTCGACTTTGGTTGCGGTAGTGGCATCCTCGCCATTGCAGCCATCAAACTAGGTGCCGAGCGGGTGGTTGGCATCGACATTGATCCTCAAGCGCTGCTGGCCAGTAAAGATAACGCCGAGCGTAATGCTGTGGCCGAAAAACTCGAACTTTACCTGCCCAAAGATCAACCCAGCGACTTTAAAGCCGACATAGTGGTGGCTAATATTCTCGCTGGGCCACTCAAAGAACTATCGGATATCATTCTTGCCTACTTAAAACCGAAGGGCAGCATTGCGCTCTCAGGCATCTTAGAAGAACAAAGCGAAGCGGTATTAGCAGCCTACCAAACACAATGTGATATGGATGCCGTTGTTCTTGATCAAGAATGGTGTCGTTTAAGCGGAATAAAGCGCTAAGTTCACCTTTTATGTGGTAGGTTCCTCGTTTTACCGAGCTTCCTGCCATATTATCCAACTAAAAATCCAGCTTTTTTTTTAAGAAATGTTCAAATAATAGCCTTTTCAGCGTGCTCAAAAAGTCGTAAACTACGCCGCCCTGAGATTGAGAAGAACGCGAGTCATGAGAATAGGTCGTTATCAACTGGACAATCCGGTGATATTAGCACCCATGGCTGGCATTACCGATCAACCCTTTAGGCGTTTGTGTTGGCGCCTAGGCGCGGGGCTTACGGTTTCAGAGATGTTGTCGAGTAACCCTCGGGTATGGAACAGCAAAAAATCGCTAAACCGAATGGTTCACCTAGATGAATGCGGCATACGCAGTATTCAGATAGCTGGAGCGGATCCAGAATTGATGGCGCTAGCTGCCCAGCACAATGTGGCAAATGGTGCGCAAATTATTGACATCAACATGGGTTGCCCAGCAAAGAAAGTAAATAAAAAATTAGCTGGCTCGGCGTTGTTACAGCAACCCGAACTAGTCGCAAAAATCCTTAATGCTGTTGTACAGGCCGTTGATGTACCAGTGACCTTAAAAATCCGTACTGGATGGTCACCCGAACATCGCAATGCTTTGGCGATTGCCAAACTTGCAGAGGCGGCGGGAATTCAAGCCCTAGCGATTCATGGTCGGACGCGAGCATGTATGTATAAAGGTTTGGCTGAATACGACACCATAAAAGCAGTAAAACAAGAAGTCTCGATACCTATTGTGGCAAATGGCGACATCACCACACCGGAGCAAGCCAAGCATGTCTTGGATTACACTGGCGCGGACGCCATCATGATCGGTCGTGGAGCTCAAGGTAACCCTTGGCTTTTCAGAGAAATTAACCACTACTTAACCAGTGGCGAGCACTTAAGTGCTCCTGCGGTTGAAGAAGTGAAGGAAGTCATGCTTCACCACTTAGACAACCTATATTCGTTTTATGGGGAGTACCAAGGGGTTCGTATCGCCCGCAAACATGTGGGCTGGTACTTGAAGCAAATCGCGGACACGGACAAGTTTCGTTGTCAGTTTAACCAGCTTGAATCAGCCCTGGCACAAACGTCCGCAATTGAGCAGTTTTTCGAATAATTGTTGATCATTAATTAAATAAAAAGAGCGTCAAGTATGTTTGATTCAAATACCACCACAAACACACTTTCTACTATGACTAGCAGTGCTACGAGTACTGAAGTGAAAGAACGTCCATTGCGCGATTCTGTTGAGCAAGCTTTGCGCAACTACTTTGCCCAGTTAAATGGCGAAGATGTGTCTGAATTGTACGAATTAGTACTATCTGAAGTTGAAGCCCCGTTGCTTGACGTAGTTATGCAATATACCCGCGGCAACCAGACCCGTGCTTCAATCATGTTAGGTATCAACCGCGGTACTTTACGCAAAAAACTAAAAAAATACGGCATGAACTAAACACTAGTTTATAAGCTATTGATTAAAAAGCCAAAGTGGTTAATTTCGCTTTGGCTTTTTTGTGTTTGCTACACACCGCGTTACACATGGGAAAGTGTGTAAAATGGCTGCTATAAGCCAAAACCACCTTAAAAAGATTGTCCACTTCCCCATTAATGAGACAGTTCTAAAGTAGAGTTTTCCAGTTTTGCTCGGTAAGCTGCCGGTGGCAAATTACCGAGACTTTCATGGGTTCGTTCTTCGTTGTAATCCAAACGCCAGAACCAAGCCATTTCTCGGACTTGCTCTAGCGATTCAAATAAATACGCATCTAAAAATTCTCGACGGAATGTTCTGGTCTAATTCCATCGGACACTTAATTTTGAGACAGTATGTTAATGAATTAAGAGGTCTATATGAGTTTGAAAAAATCACACAAGAGTTATCCACAAGAATTTAAAGATGAAGCGGTACTAATGGTGTTGGAGCAAGGTTACAGTGTTGCTGATGCTGCAAAATCTCTAGGGGTTGGCACTAGCCTGCTTTACAAGTGGAAAGAAAGGTACGAAGTCCAACGGCAAGGCATCACCCTAGAAGAGTCTGAGCGTGATGAACTCAAGCGATTACGCAAAGAAAACAAAGAATTACGCATGGAGAAAGAAATACTAAAAAAGGCAAGCGCCTTCTTTGCGAAAGAAATGAAGTAAAATGTCGCTTCATAAAAAAACACTCAAATCAGTTCCCTGTTGCGCAGCTATGCCGAGTCATGAACGTAAGTAAATCAGGCTATTACGATTGGCTTAAACGCCCTGCGAACGTGATAGGCCTTGATACTTTGAAGCTTTATCGCCGTGTTCGCCAGTTATTCAAGAAAAGCCGAGGTAGCCTAGGGGATCGTGAGATGGTGAAGAAATTGCGCAAGGAAGGCTACCAAGTAGGCCGCTATGCTGTCCGTACAATGATGCACTGAAAGTGACCCAACGGCAAGCTTATAAAGTGACAACGCAGCGTAAACACTCTGACGCAGTCGCTGATAACCTGCTAAATATGAACTTTAACCCAAGCGCTGCTAATCAGGTTTGGGCTGGTGATGTGACCTACCTAAAAACAGGCGAGGGTTGGATGTATTTAGCAGTCGTGATGGATTTATACTCTCGCAGAATTGTTGGCTGGCATATTGATAAACGGATGACTACAGACTTAATTTCCAAAGCACTCATTAAAGCCTACAACTTACGGCAACCACCTAAAGGCTTAGTCTTTCACAGTGATAGAGGCTCACAGTACACCAGTAAACAATATCGTAAGCTATTAGTTGGTTTTGATATTCGAGCCAGTATGGGCGATGTAGGAGCGTGTTGGGATAATGCTGTTGTTGAACGATTCTTCGGAAGTTTAAAACACGATTGGCTGTTTAAAGTTAATCAGCCAACACGAGAATTTATGAAGCAAGATGTGGCTGCTTATATGAAGTATTACAACTTAGAGCGGCTTCATTCGGCCAATGGTGATTTATCACCGGTGGCGTTTGAAAATTCTCAACTAAAAGTGTCCAGTTTGGGTTGACCAGTACAAATTGACTTTTAAATAGAAGTCCAACCCCATTAATGATAGATTAATCATTTTATACAGGCGCACAAGGATGATTAATGCCTAGCTTCGATACAATTTGGAAAAGCTTCCCAGACAAAAGCCTCATTAAAGCAAGATGCCAAAACAAACAGGCTACTAGCTCTAAACCTTTCGGAAACTATTGTGCAATAATGTTGAGTGACGCACTGATTAAAGCAGGTGTTTCAACCGTAAATAGCAAAACAAAAACTTGTTGGTCTCATTCAGGTATGAAACATATTCTTCTTGCTGAAGAAATGGCTCACTGGCTAAAGAGATCTCAATTTAGTTGGCTAGGAAAGTTGGAAAAAATCACTCCAGCTACATTCCAAGATGATTTAGATGGCCGAACGGGGATCATTTTCTTCAAAGATTATTGGCAGCGTGGCAATGAGTCTTTTGAAAGACGTAGTGGAGATCATATAGACCTATGGAACAAGGACGAAATAACCAGTTCTTCGATGTTTACAAGAAGCATACTTGAGTTCTTAGGCCGGGTAAGTGACTTTAATGAATCTCGTGAGATTTGGTTTTGGGAGGTTAAGTAAACCAATATGAAAACAGTACTTACCTATATAGCACTAGCGATTCTTAACTTTGTTGCCAACTTTGCTATTTTCAACTATTCGTTTAACTCTCAAGCGACACCTTTCTTACTCGAAGAGCAGAGAGTTGATAGCGCTATGTTGTCATTGCAAACAACGCTACCTGCCTATATCGCTTCTGCGATTATGACTGCCTTAATTTTCTATTGGGTAGCCAAAAAGAAAAAAACTCAGTAGGAGTAATAAGAAAAATTTCCCGACGACGATAGGATGATGTAATAAAGCCCTGCATCATCCTTTTTGCATTTAGCTTTCAGTTAGAGCCCTAACAGGCGAGCTGATCATCTCGCCCGACATTCAAATCACTTAGCAAAAGCGTCAATAATCAAAGAACGCGTATCTTCAAGCTGTTCAGCTAAATGGTAAGGCCTGAAAACACCCGACACTTTTTATGGTAAAAATGTAACTTCACTATAAAAGGTAAAACCATGACCAAAGGCACACGCTATTCAGCAGAGTTCAAACAAGAAGCTGTTAATCAAATTACTGTTCACGGTTATCCCGTTGCAGATGTCGCTGAGCGCTTAGGCGTAAATACTAAAGCCTTGTATAACTGGATGCGTATCTATGCAAAACCGCCTAAACAGCGTGTTCAAGAGCAAGACCTTCAGGCTGAAGTCGCTAGGCTTAAGCGAGAGCTTAAACGCACACAGCAAGAGAGGGACATTTTAAAGGAAGCCGCCGTGTTCTTTGCAAGCGAGTCAAAGAACGCTACCCGTTCATAAAATCTCTTAGCAATCATTATCCCGTTCGGCTGCTGTGTCGGGCTTTGCAGGTGCACCCTAGTGGTTATTATGACTGGCTTAAGCAGCCACTAAGCCAACGAGAAAGTGCAGATAGAAAACTGCTAGGCCAGATAAAACAGTTCTGGATTGAGAGCGGTGGGCATTACGGTTATCGCAATATCCATAAGGATTTACTTGAAGCACGCATTACCTGTGGCCGAGACCGAGTGCTGCGATTAATGCGTCAAGCAGGGTTAAAAGCACAGCGTGGCTATCAGTCACCGAAGGGCTGTTATGGCGGTAAACCAGACATTATTGCAGCTAATACGCTTAATCGTGAATTTGCTGTAGAGGAGCCTAATCAATGGTGGGTCAGCGATATTACTTATATCCATACTCAAGAAGGCTTCCTGTTTCTTGCTGTAGTGATGGACCTCTATGCTCGCAACATCGTTGGGTGGTCTATGGGCGAACGTATGACAGAAGACTTGGTGCTTGATGCCTTAACTGCTGCGTATTGGCGGCGAAAGCCGAACAATACGGTGAACCTACATACTGATCAGGGCTCTCAATACTCCAGCCGTAACTTTAGAAAGCTACTGACTGAATTGGATATAAAGCCCAGTATGAGCCGTAGGGGAAATTGTTGGGATAACGCAGTGGCAGAAAGCTTCTTTAGCAACTTAAAGAAAGAAAAGTACGCAAAACTAAGTACAAAACGAGGGATGAGGCTAGACAAGCTATGTTCCACTATATCGAAATGTTCTACAATCCGAAACGTCGACATACTAACAATGACCGTATGTCTCCTGCGGACTTCGAGCAACAGTATTTTGAGAGCCTAGAAAGTGTCTAGGATTCTCAGGCCTTACCATACATCGCCATAGGCGTTGGTCTTGCATTCGCCCGTTTCGGTATCTACAGTTTGTTGGTAGTACACCCTTAATGGCCGATTGGCTAACTTGCACCACACACCGCCCATTACTTTGGTGAATTCTTTCCAGTTGGCGGTATCAGCGGCTTTAAAGGCTTGTTGGATGATTTCATCAAACTGACAAACTTTCGTAAATCGACGAAGCTCTCGCCATACGGTGACCGATGCCCCGCCCACTTGTTGAAACTGCCTTATGCGCCAGCACACCGGCCATACGTTAACTCTAGTGGCGGCTTCTATGGGCTACGCAATTCAACAACGTAAACGGTCGTTAGCTTGGAGGGGCGCTTAAGATTTTTCATTGCTAGTGCCCCGGCAAAATGCTTTAATGTTAAAAATATTAATAACTTATTTTAAGGAAAACATATTGAAAAGCTCAATCATGGCTTTGACTATGTTGATTTCAACGTTTACTTTCGCTGGTGAGTTGGTTGTTTCACCATCTTTTAAAATTACTTATCCGGAGCCGGAGTTAATTTCTCACAGCGCAGACACTCTGATTCTAAAGTATGGCGATTGGAACTTTTCCCACGCAATCATCAACCCTGAAACCATGTACGCATCAATTGACTTATCAGGGCTTGAACTTGCATTCGTAAAGTCGATTTTTTCTCCAGAAGTAAGAGAAACACAAGCAACATGGTTAGCAGCATTAGCGGCCGAGCAAGCAGCAACATTTGGACTACTGTCCACTTCCCCATTAATGAGACAGTTCTAAAGTAGAGTTTTCCAGTTTTGCTCGGTAAGCTGCCGGTGGCAAATTACCGAGACTTTCATGGGTTCGTTCTTCGTTGTAATCCAAACGCCAGAACCAAGCCATTTCTCGGACTTGCTCTAGCGATTCAAATAAATACGCATCTAAAAATTCTCGACGGAACGAGCCATTGAAGCGTTCCACAAATCCATTTTGCTGAGGCTTACCTGGCTGGATATAAACCAGTTGAATATGGTGCTGTTCACACCAATCGGTCAGCCTTGCCGAGATAAGCTCAGACCCGTTATCGACTCGTAATTGAACCGGTAGACTACGCTCAGCTTTAAGTTGCTCAAGTACGCGTACAACGCGCTCTGCTGGCAATGACGTATCCACCTCAATGGCAAGGCATTCCCGTGTACCTTCATCGACCACATTCAGTGTGCGGAAGCGTTTCCCGCAATACAGTCCGTCATGCATAAAATCTAAGGCCCATTGATAGTCGGCTTTCGCTTCAACCTGTAATGGTTGCGCAATTCGCTTCGGTAATACCCGTTTAACCCGCCGTTTAAGGTTGAGTCCCATTTGGCAATACACGCGATAAACGCGCTTATGATTGAATGGATAACCTTTGTAACGCAGTCGGCCAAAGCACTTCCAAAAGCCCGCTCTCGGGGACTTCTTAAGCTCAGTATTCAGTGCATCAATGACAGCAGCATCCCTTTGTCGCCAATCGACTAATGGCCGGTAATAACTTGAACGGCTGATGTCAGCCAAGGCACAGGCTTTCAGAATGCTCAAGCCTGCATCAACCAATAATTGGGCACTGCTCCGTTTTTCTGCTGTCACCAGCCCTTTTTTGCGAAGAGCTCCTTCATCGCATGATTTTCCAAACTGACTTCGGCAAATAGCTTTTTCAGCTTCAAATTTTCCTCTTCCAACTCTTTGACTCGCTTGAGTTCAGAAGCATCCATGCCACCGTACTTTGATTTCCACTTATAGTACGTAGCGTTACTCATGCCGTGTTTACGACAGATATCTTCGACCTTCATCCCCGCGTCAGCTTCTTTGAGAATGTTGACGATCTGCGTTTCAGTAAAGCGTGATTTTTTCATGGCGTTCTCCTACGTTAATGAGTGTAGAAAACTCCATTTAAATTTGTGTCATTTTAGGGGAAGTGGACACTACCAGCAAATAAAGCGATAGAGAAAACTCTAGGCACCGCAAAAATCTATGCTGTCTATAGCGCTGATGAAGCTATGGGGCATATTTTCTTAGTCGAAGAAGAACAGGCTCACTACCTAACAATGTTAGGCAATAAAAAGCGATTCTCAGAACTATTGTCGGCAATCAAGGAAAGATAAATGGCGCTCGACACAACAGACAAACAACAACTTAAAACCTTTCTTGTTTCAGAGTATGGCCAGCAGGTGAGAGGCTGGGCGGTTAACGATAAGACTTTTGACTTAACTTACAAGCTATTGAGCGAATCTAGAAAATGCTCCGATCTGATGGATTTAGTACCAAGGCCTATGCCCTATGGTCAAGCACCGATCAAGTGGCTATCAAAAGAAGTGCGCAAAGCCATTCTTCGAAAGGTAAATAATAGCCCTAAACACTACTCCGCTTGTGTAAAAACCAGTGCGTTAAAGATGAAAACTCAATTCATCATGATTGCTAATGGTTTATAATAGTCAATTGAGCTAGAACAGAGGGCGTTCAGAATTCTGTGTCAGCTAATTTTTCCTAGATATCTAAGGCATCATCCAAGCGCCTCAAAGCGGATCGCCAGTTTGAATACGGTGCCTGTCAGTTTAGATTGAGCTAAGTTCTTCTCAGCCCAAATCGATTTCCGATCAGTAATGTCGCCAGTGGTGTGCCTTATGCGCCAGCACACCGGCCATACGTTAACTCTAGTAGCGGCTTCCGACAACAATACAAACTTTTCCCAAACAACTCCTTTGTTAGTTCTCTTCATCCGGTTTAGTTCCAAAGCGGATTTCATATTTAAGTCCGTCAGTTGGGAATATTTCCGTAGATTCACCATTCCAAATGGCTATATCAGAAGCTGATTTAGCCAACAGTAACCCTTCAGCAAAAAGCTCATTATCTTTGGACAAGAAAATACATTTCTGTTTTTGACTAAGCTCAGATTGCTCACAACCGTGAAAACTATCCAGATCTCTTTCGGCAGAAGCTTTACCTTGCCACACTCCCGCAGCTGGAAGCAGAAGCAACAACCAAAATAAACAAATTAAGCCATATGGAAAAATGGACCCAAGAAAAGCCCCGATAGCAGGGAAAATAACGTAGCTTTCAAATTGCTCATAAAACCCTTTTCTTTCAATGAAGGAAACCAAAGAGTTTTTCATTGGATTCCGGAACCCATACATGAGAGCAAAAAACGAAATAAACCCCACGCCCCCAGAGATAACCAAGAACCACACATTATTATTAAGATACTTATATGCATTTGAAACAACAATAAACATGAAAACAAACGCACCAACTAAATGGTCTTGAATTGAGCGTGGGAAAAAATCACTGTTAACTCCAAACCCATCTAAGTAGCTATAATGATAAAAATACCCCATCAAATAGAGCACTGGCACTGAAATGGTCATTAGGCCAACAATACGATTTAACGTAAATAGCCTCAAAATAGGATGCTTACCCTGTTCAGCGGCCTTAACTTCAACTTCCATGTATTCGCCTAATCTACAGAACAGCTATTGATATATAAAATGATAAATCATGTTAAGGCATTGAAGCAATTGGACATACCTCGATATGGTTAACAAAAGTAAATTATTCGAACCCTCACGACTTTGTTAACGCTATTTCTTGCACCAAAGCTGCCTCAGCAATATACTGACTTTACTATCAGTAATCAGTCAAGGAATGACGGTGCGAAAACAACTAAAAAATTTCAGTCCAAGTGAAATACTCATCACTGCTGATGATGCCCGACTTATACTCAAGTTTATTTTTAAGCCTTCTGAGCACTCAATAATTGATCAGCTTCCAATGAACCATAGAGAACTGAATCTAGCTCAAGGTCTATTGGTTGAAGCTATTGATGCTTCGTACTCCATTGGATATGTCGAGGCTTTGTTTAGAAGTACCGCAAATCCCTCAGCTAAAGCCTTTAGCATAATGAGAAAGTTTGCTAAATCATCGAAAAAGCATTGGTATAAACATGCTACGTCCACAGACCTACTAAGCATCAAAATTTATGACTTTGTCGTGAACGAATTAGCAAGAAGGTTTAAAAGCTTGCTAGCCATTTACTTAGTAAAAAAAGTAGATACAAACGAAAAAAACCTCCCGTTAACGGCATTTCTCGATTACAAGATTCCTGCTAACCATTTACCAAAACTGTGGAGTTAATATGTCTATAAAATCAAAAATAACTGCACTGGTAACAACGGTTGCATTGTGCTCAATAGGTTTAGCTCTATATTCATTATCGGTGATGAGTACATATCAACTCATCATGTGCTCTACAGGTGAACAAGGATTTCGCGCCCCTCCAAGCGCTTGTGACGTTTACCTAAAGCAATTTAGATACAATGAGCAGGGCGTTAACGATTTAGCCGAAGGTGGATTAGACCCAATACTCAACCTTGATGGAAACCTTAAGTACGATATAGCTCAAGCATTTATCAATGAAGGACTAGAGGTAGATGCCGGTAATAGCTACCTACCCTCACCTCACAACACTCTAACTCCATTACAGATAAATGTAATAACGAAGAATGTCGCTAACCTTAAATTTCTGTTAAGTAATGGCGCAAGCGTAGAGTCGTCACTAGACCTAGTTAACTCATTGATGATGAAAGACTCTGACCCAGCTCTAGTAGAAATAAAGAAACTACTAAGCGATTCAACTAACGTGAACAGCTAGTTGCTTGGTGGGGCGATTAAGAGGCCAATATGAAACAAACAGTTGGCCTTTGACCATTTTTCTTAGCTAAAGCAGAAGTGGATATTTTTTGTGTCATTTGGCAATCCTTAGCATACTTCAACAGACGCAACTGTTTACTTGAGACTCAATTAGATATGCTAACAATATGAAAATAAACAACAAGAGTGAAGCAAGTTGATACAAATCATGATAATTAACTTAAGTATCTATATAGAATGTATTATTGCTCTTAGGATGCGGGGTAAATATGGAAAAAGGCGTACTGAAAAAATGGGATAACATCAAAGGATTTGGTTTCATATCCGTAACTGGTGAACCCAAAGATGTGTTTATCCATATATCATCTTTAAAATTAATGCCCAGAAAACCGCGTGTCGGCGATACGATTCAGTTTCAAATAGAACATCAACCCAATGGAAAAACCAAAGCCTACAACTGCAGTATTCAAGGGCTTCCCCCCACAAGCTCCAATAAGCCTTATAACCATTCACAGCAAAGGAAAATAGATCGCAATAAAAAGCCAAGTGTATTGACAATATTGATCCCTGCTCTTGCGGTTATAGGTGCGATTTTTCTGTATCAAACATTTGCTCCTCAATACTCGACTACTGAGAGCCCATCACTTCTCCCCAATATAGAAAGTTCTGCATTTGAGAACTCTTCAAGCTTTTCTACCAGTAGCAACTTTAGCTGCGAAGGAAAAACACATTGCAGCCAAATGAATTCATGCGAGGAAGCCAAATTTTACTTAGCAAACTGCCCTAATACTAAAATGGACGGTGATGGCGATGGGGTGCCGTGCGAGCGACAGCACTGTACTTCTTTCTAGAATTGAGATTAAGGATAAAATCTATTTGCCTAGTGCTTTCATAATGAGCAGCAGAGCTATAGATTGAGCTGTTTAATAATCGCAAGTAAGTCAAAAGGTTTGTTAAGCTGAGGCTCTTTTAGAAAAGCGATTAACTCTTCAGAATTAAGCGCATCAATATCATTCGCTAGCTCTTCGGGTTTAAAATTCTGTTTTATTTGTAGCCACTCTTCGAGTTGCTTTTTATCTTCAGTTTGAGCCGCATATTCAACGAGTGAAAGGGAGTATCCATCGACCTGCACTTGAGTACAACGCTCCATCGCTTCGTGGCTGGCAATGAGTAGTACGACCTTTTTACTTTCTGATGGTAAGTCTGCAAACCATTTGCTGGTTAGCTTATCTACTTCTATCTGGCTTCTACGGCCTTCTCTGCAAATCTCAGTTTTAGCATTTAAGGCTTGGTACTTAAGCTCCAAATCTTTTGCTAGATCTTCATTGCTTGTAAGCAAAGACGCAGAGGTAGCAGCCGCTGAAAACGTAAGAGTTAAGCACATTGTTAATAATATAAGCCTATAGAGCATTGTATACGCACTCCCAAAAACGCCTTTCTTTACCGTGAGTGTAAATAGATGCGGTGCCTGCAATGTCTTCTAGCTTTTTCCGTTTTATTTCGGGAATACTTTTTAAAGCGTTGGCGTACAACTCCCAGTTGTAATTTGATAACCCGTAGAGCTCAACTCTGCCGTTTTATAGGTGCCTCGACCTGCAAATATCTGAAAAAACGGTACGATGCTAATGAGCTTATCCAACAAACTCGCCATCTCAACGGTATCGTTCATCTGCTCGATGTATCGTAGCGTTCTATCGCTAGGCTCAAAGCCCTGCAAATGACAGTAACGTCTCTTATTCATAAGGCCTCCACAAAATAATTGTCAACCCTATCAGTAGCACACCTCCCAATCAATTTAAATGTGTCTGACGATTTAGTTTTGCTTTATCTTGTGAGTTGGCAGCAAAACGATTGGATATACCTCTATATGGTTAACATAGCAGGGCACCCTATGATGCCCTGCAATTTATTAGCCCCCATCTATATGCTAGAACTCACTTCAATGATGCTTTCTCGCAAGATGTCATAAATGCTAGCAATGATCTTCTCATCAAGAATTAGCGGTGGCGAGAGGATCAGACAATTGCCCAGAGGACGGGCGATAAGACCGCGCTTCTGGGCCGCCTGCGCTACTTTCATTCCCACCATCTCCTGCTCTGCAAATGGCGTTTTATTCGCTTTATCTTTAATAAATTCGATGCCAATCATGAAGTGGCTACCACGAACTTCGCCGACCAGTTCAAGGCTCGCTAATTCTTTTAGTGAATGCTCAAATAGCTTGCCTGTTACTCGAACTTGCTCTGGGATCCGTTGCTGCTCCATCAGTGCGATGTTTGCCAATCCGGCCGCAGCGGCTGCAGGATGACCGGAATATGTCATACCGTGTAAAAAGGTCTCGCCTGGCCGAGAAATCACCTCATGAATTTCATCGGAAATAATCGTCGCCGACAAGGGCTGGTAACCAGACGTTAAACCTTTTGCGGTGGTAATGATGTCTGGCGTAATACCAAACACATCCTTAGATGCGAAAAAGTGACCCAGTCGACCAAAGGCGGTCACCACTTCATCGGAAATATATTTAATATCGTTTGCTGCACATACTTCTGCCATACGCACATGATAACCGTCTGGCGCGGTGATCACCCCCCCCGCCCCCATAATCGGCTCCGCAATAAATGCTGCTATATTTTCGGCGCCGATGTCGTGAATATTCACTTTAAGATCGGTGATCAAGCTGTCAAGGAATTCGGCTTCAGTCATGTCACCGCCTTCCTTCCAAAAATGCGGGCATTTAATATGATGAACTAACTCCGAAGCACTGTCCCAGCCCTTACTGTAAGCGGGCGTGGTCATCGCCATTGATAGGTGCGTAGACCCATGATAGGCACCGATGCGACTGAGTACTTTTTTCTTGTTCGGGCGACCGAGGCGATTATTGTAGTGATGCAGCATCCGAATAGCGGAATCATTGGCAACAGAACCTGAGTTGGCGAAATACACATGGTTAAGATGACCGGGGGCAAGTTCGGCAACTTTCGCGGCTAATTTTGCGGCTGTCGGGTGGGTAAAATTGTAGAAAGTCGAGTAGTAATCCAGGGTATTAAGCTGCTCGCTAATCGCATCGATAATTTCTTTACGCTTGTGCCCAACATTCACACACCACAAGCCGCCGATTCCGTCGATGAGCTGGTTTCCGTCACTTTCTTTAACGTAATACCCTTCTGCCTCAGTAATCACCGTCAACGAGTCTTGGTCTTTTAAGCTATTTAGATCGGCAAAAGACTGGATCAAGTGTTCATCTGCAGCCAGAACTGCCTTTCTGTCTGTCGGTAGATTAATTGTCATTTATATAACCTCTAGGTAATCTTCAAGCTGTGTCGAGTTGGCATTCATCGCAGCTTTAATTGGGCTGAGATCGGTGATAAACAGAGTCTCGGTCGATCCGGCCATCGCTATCGGCTGTGAATCTGAGCCAACAATCAAAGACAGGCCTGCGTACTGCAGTCCCTGCTCGATTCCGCAGTAATTTGCATAAACGATGGTGAGTCCCATTTCTGCCGCTCTGGCTGGAACCAAGGTTCGGGACACGTGTTCGAATCCCATCGGGTTTGCTGTCGGAACTAAAATAAGCGTAACGCCTTGCTCAGCTAAAGCCCGGCAATGCTGTGGAAACTCAATGTCGTAACAAATCAGCAATGCAACTTTTTGTCCGTTCCAGTCAAAAGTTTGATAAGCCTCTCCTGCGGTAAAGCTTTGCTTTTCCATTTCGCCAAACAGCTGAATTTTTCGATAATGAGCCAGAATTTTCCCTTTTTGGTCGAAACAACTGGCTGAGTTATAAACCTTATTTCCGCTGGCTTCGGCCCAACCCAGAGTCAGACCACAACTATATTTTTGGGTCAGTTCAGACAATGTTTCGATCCAGATGCCATCGACCGTTTGTGCCAACGGTCGATGTAAGTCAGGCTGGTTGTAACCGGGGAAATAAAGCTCAGGGAATACAAGCATCTCGGCTCCGCCTTTGGCGGCGACTGAAAGACAATTTTCTACAGTCGAAAATCCTTTTTCGATATCGCCGTTGATAGGTAAACTCTGACAAAGACCAATTCTCATGGTTGATTCCCTTATTACTTTTAATTATTTATTTCTTTAAACGAGTCCAGATAGCGTCGTACATCTCTTGTACTTTTTGATCGCAGACTTGGATAAACACCCCTTTAGAGCCTTTCGGCGGGTTAGATTCGGGTGAGTTTTTCACCGCATCAGAGAGATAAGGCGTGGTCCCTTTTACTCCAGAAGAATATTGCGCATAATTTGTCACAGCGGCCGCGTTTTCCGGCTCAAGTAAGAAGTTCATAAACTTCAGCGCATTGTCGCGATTCGGGGCATCTTTCAGCAGCACGACGTTGTCCATCCAGACAATGTAGCCTTCTTTGGGAAATGCATATTCAATGTTTGCGCCTTCGGCTCTAGCTCTGGCGGAAAATCCAGACCAGATCATACCGACCGCAGCATCACCGGAAACCAGTACATCTTTCGCCACATCGGAACCAAAAGATGCCCAGTCTTTCTTGGCTTTGTTGACTAACTGGCTTAACTGTTTTAACTGGGATTTATCGGTACTACATTGCGGAATACCGAGGTGTAAGGAAGCAAGAGTGAGGGTTTCTCCTGCGGTATCGAGAACATTAATTTTGCCTTTCAGTGCTTCGGGTGGCTCAAAGATAAGTGCCGTTGAATCGATAGGGCCTTGGTAAACATCTCGATTCACTGAAAATGAGGTGGTTCCCCACTGATAAGGAATAGAGCTTTTCCTTCCGGGATCAAAAGAAACCTCAAGCCACTGCTTATCGATATTGCTAAAGTTAGGCAATTCCTCTGGTTTAAAGGTGTCGAGCATCCCTTCACCTTGCATAATTTTAACCATGTAATCGCCTGGTACCGCGACATCATAGCTGCCTAATTTCCCAGCTTTAAGTGAGGCCAATAAGGCTTCATTGCTGTCGAAGGTGTCCATCGTTACTTCGACATCATATTCTTTTGAGAACTTGTCCAATAATTCCTGAGGAATATACTCAAACCAATGGTAAATCGATAATTTTCCGGCTGCTTGCACATTCGCAGAAAGTGCCAGCAATAACATAGATGCAATCGTTGTTTTTTTCATAAGTCTTTCTTCCCTGTTAAGATTTTGATGTTTTTTCTGGTCCTGTGCGTCCAATAAACCAGGACAGAGCAACCAGAATCACCGATACGCCGAGCATGAGTGTGGAAATGGCCATAATATTTGGCTTAATTCCCTGTTTAACCGAGCCAAAAATGGCCGTTGGCAGGGTTTCTACGCCCGCACCTTTTACAAAATTGGTAATCAAAAAGTCGTCTAAAGAGATAATGAAGGCCAGTAGAAATCCAGACAAAATACCGGGCATCATCATCGGCAAAAGTATTTTAGTGAACGCCTCTTTGGGAGTTGCGTATAAATCCATTGCAGCCTGTTCATACATCGAAGGAATACTCTGCATCCGGGCAGAAATAGGCAAATAAGCGAAAGGAATGCAAAACACAATATGAGCGAGAAGGATCGTGAGTAAGCCTCCTTTAAAGCCAATTGCTGAAAAGAAAACCAAGCTAGCCACTGCGGTAACGACTTCTGGCACCATCAGCGGTAGGTTAATCAAAGCAAAACCGGCTATTTTGCCTCTAAATTTGCCTGCTCTTGTCATGGCAACGGCGGCGGCCAATGCAATCATGGTTGCAACACTTGCAGCACAGATAGCAATTACAATTGAATTAATTGCCGCCATTTTGAATTTAGGTGCTTCTGGGCCGGTAAAAACTTCCCGGTACCAATTCAACGACACGCCTCCCCAATTGGTTATGGAAGGGGATGCATTGAACGAATAAATCGCAACGATAACCAGCGGTGCATAAAGAATCACTAGGCAAACAAGGGTGATTTCCCGAAAGCCTGCGAATCGTTTTAAATCCGTCATTCCTTTCATCACTTCTGCTCCTGTTTATACTGACTTCTGGCGTAAATAATAAGAACCACCATCACGATGGTTAATAGAATTATCGAAATTGCTGCACCAAAGGGCCAATTGCCTGCCGCACCTTTGAACTGCTCTTCAATGAGAGAGCCGATCATGAAGTTTTTTGCGCCGCCCAAGAGGTCCGGTGCTAAAAAGGCCCCCAAAGATGGAACAAATACTAGGATGCAACCTGCAATGATCCCCGGTTTTACGACCGGGAGAATGATCAGTCGCAATGTGGTCCAAGCACCGGCATATAGATCTGCTGCGGCTTCGGATAAGCTGAAATCATAACGCTCTACAGACGCGTAAATCGGAAGTACCATAAACGGCAGATAGCTATAAAATAGTCCTAGCTGCACTGCGAAATCGGTGTTGATTAAGCCCAAAGGCTCCGATATCAGCCCACTCCAAAGTAAAAACTCGTTCAAAGGTCCGCTGTCTCTAATCAGAAACTTCATTGATACGGTGCGGATCAGCAAGTTTACCCAGTACGGAATGGTGATTAGAAACAGCCATACCGGTCTCGACTTTTCGTTACGGGTGGCGATAAACCATGCGGTAGGAAAGCCGATGATCAAACACAGAAAGGTGGCTATCGCGGCCTGTTGTATCGAACGGAAAAAGATATTGATATAGGTCCATTCGATGGTGGGTGGTTCATCACCAAACAACCCTCGGTCGAGGAAAAATTGGTCATAGGACGCGATGGAAAAATCCCACAGCACGCCACCGCGAAACTCTTTAGTAAGAAAGGAGTAAACACCGATTAAAATCACTGGGATCAATAAAAAGATACCGATCATCACCCAGCTTGGAAGCATAAGGCGTAAGGCCTTACCTTTATATATATTTGAAGAGAGGTTAGCGCCTAAAGACGCACCAGCAGCCATTAGTCAATCAACAGGCTTGCAGCACCTGCCTCCAGCTTTAAGCCGACCAATTGACCAACCGCAGGAATTGCCAACGCTGCAGAGTTTTGCATTCGAATGGTCATCTCCTCGCCATCAATCAATTTTAGCTGCACATGGGTGTCGGTTCCCAGATAGATTTGAGCCGTAACCGCGCCTTGTAAATCACTTTGCTCTGCTGAACACAAGCTGATTCGCTCCGGCCTAACAGATAAATGTCCGCTCCCCTGACCCACTTTGGCAGCCGCAGGACAAGAAAATGAATGCCCTCCAGGCAGGATGATCTGTGCAGTTCCATTGGTAACCGATTGCACCTCAACATCCAAAAGATTCGTTTCACCGATAAAATCAGCCACAAACCGATTAACGGGTACTTCATAAACCTCTTTTGGTGTTCCGACCTGCTGAACATGTCCGTTCGACATCACAGCAATGCGATCCGACATCGTTAATGCCTCTTCTTGATCATGAGTCACAAACACAAAAGCAATACCAGTTTCCCGTTGGATCTCTTTGAGCTGAACACGCACAGCCTGACGTAACTTCAGATCGAGAGCCGAGAGAGGTTCATCAAGAAGCAATATTTTAGGGCGAGGCGCCAGAGCACGGGCCAAAGCGACCCGTTGCTGTTGGCCACCAGATAATTGGGTAGGTTTACGATCGGCATATTCGGCCAGTTGAACCAGCTTCAACATGTCATCTGCTCGGCGAACGGCCTCTCGTCGATCCCAGCCACTACACAACAGACCAAACATCACATTCTGTTCTACCGTCATATGCGGAAACAGAGCGTATTGTTGAAAAACCGTATTAACCGGGCGTTGATGCGCTTGCAAACCAGTAAGGTCTTTATTATGCAGGCGAATGCTCCCCTCACTGACATCTTCGAAGCCAGCGATACACCTTAATAAAGTTGTTTTTCCGCAGCCGGATGGTCCAAGCAGGGTAAAGAACTCGTTTTCCCGTATATCGAGAGAAACGCCATGTAAAGCAGTGAAGGATCCATAGCGCTTAACCACATTATCAATCCCCACCGATACATTGTGTGCCATCGTTAATTATCCCCTTGATACCCCTTAGATTCATGTTTTAACGATATAGCAACTGAATTTAGGGGTATATAACCCTAGAGGGTTATGAAACATATTGAGCAAACATTAAACAGTGGTAACTCAATGAGGAAAGGACTGACGGATATGGCTAGCAAACGAAGGAACAAGCACCACTCACCATCAAGTGGCATGAATATTGGAGTCTAAAGGGTTGAAATAACCGGCATTAACAATGCAAACAATTCCGCTTGTGAACTAATTTTGCATTTAGAGTACAGTTGTTTACGAAATACTTTCACGGTCTCTTTACTGATACTGAGGTTGAGAGAGATGGATAACGATGAATGCCCCTGTAATATATAGAAGGCAACTTCTGCTTGGCGAGGACTAAGTGTGATGCGATACTGGCTTGTCATTGCATCGCGAAGACGCTCGGTGACAGGAGGTAAGACAACATTTTTACCCTCTTTGGGCTGATAGCCTTTCCAATGTTGTGAACATAGCGCAGACAATACGTTTTCAAGTGATTTTATATACTTTAACTCGACTTTACTATACGGGATCCCTCGTACTTTATCCCTTCCAAAACAAGCCGTTAAAGTCGATTCATGCCCAAGTCGGGCAAGTAAAGCAAATTCATCGATCAGAGTGGTTTGATTATAATATTCACTGAAATAACTAGTATGTTTAAACTGATCTGGCGCAAGATCAAAAATATTATGGATACCCGTTTGAATACCTCTGCATACAACATGATAAAACGGATCCAACATGTAGGCACCGCTTAAATAATGGGTCTGCATTTTTTCGTATACTTGTGGATTATTTGACTCTCTGTAGAGCTCTTCTGGAGTATGGTCCTTGTGGTATACAATGATGATAAGGTTGTCAAAATTAACCAACTTACCTACAAAATGACTCAGCGCCTCAGGAAAACTAGCACTACCTAAAGAACAGACTAAGTCAGCCAGTGCTTTATCATGCTTGGCACCAAATATCTTGCTCATATTTAGTCTTCTCCTGAAATGCCTTCGCCACTATTTAAGCATACTATGCTGGAGTTATATCCCCCCAAGATTGCATGTTTTATGACTTTTTAACGAGTTTACAGCTTATGTAACCAGCAACAAACATAGAGTTGATGTGATTAGCCCTAATCATAGAGCCAAGCGATGGCTGCCAACACTATTGAGTCAAATTCTCAGTTCGGTAGAAAACGCCGCAACAACATCATCGAAGAACTGGCTCAACTTGTCGCTCACAATAGTACTTCTGGCAATCAGAAAGCGGTTCAATCTAACATCAAAAAAGCTTACCAAGCAGTTCTCGGTGTAAATCAAACCATTGCACGAAGCCAAGGAAGTGACGACCTTACGATTTAAACTCAGGAATACAATTAAGCTGACCATCATCGCCATATGATCTCAGCCATTGGTGACCACACGCTTATATTAAAAATCACTGCAATAGATGTGGCTGAATGATTTCCCGCAAGAATATACGACAAGCCCAGCAGTAAATACCGTTGCAAGAAGACCTGCCGGAACACTTCACGGATGATGAGTTGAGCGAAGTAAGTCGGTGACGCCTATGACACGAAAGCCGCTTTCCAGCCAAGCGTCATTTCCACTTGGCAAATTGAAAAACCTTAACTGGCAAGTTCTAATACGCTAGCTAAGGCTTGCTGTGCCACCAATTGGCACTGCATTTTGAGTTGCTGTTTCAACTTAAGCGTAGCGGGAGATTGCGGGCTCCCCACACGGCTAAGAAACATCACTTCAAAGGGTAAGGCTTGCGCTATTGGTACAATCTTTAATTTTTGTTCATAACAGCGGGCAGTGAACACATCCACGATCCCAACCCCTCCGCCTGATAACACCATGTCAGCAATCACCGAATAGGTTTTCACGTGTAGTGCCGAACGCGGGGTAAGTTTTTTATCATCGAGGGCACGATGCAATACTCGACCTAAGGGGTCATCACGTTGCATCATGATTAAGTCATGTTCACACAACCAAGATAAACTGACCACTGGAGGCGAAGGCATCTCCTCTGGCAATACCGCAACCATCACCGACTGAAACAAGGGCTCAGCAAACAGCTTCGGTGCCACATGCTGGCCAAATACCAGCGCAAAATCTAATTCCTTCGAGAGTACCAATTGGCTGAGCGCGGCAAAATGCTCGGTTACTAAGTTAACCTGCACCGCATGATCTTGCTTACAAAAGGCAACCATACTGGGTGCAACCACCATTTGACCAAAAGCATGCGCTGCACCAATTTTGACCGTCTGCACCTTATTTTTGCGCAATGACAGTGCTAATTCAGAAATTGATTGTAGCTTATCGTAAACCTGTTCAATTTCGGGCAACAACATCTGCCCTTCTTCCGTCATGCGCATCCCTTGGGCATGCCGCTCAAACAAGCTGAAGCCCAATTGCTGTTCGGTATGATTCAAGATGCGACTCACATTGGGCTGAGAGACATTAAGTAAACGGGCTGCCCCGCTAATAGTTCCAGCCTGAACAATAGCCTGAAAAATTTCAATTTGGCGTAATCTCATATTGCTTTACCCTCAACGGCAGGGAATACCACTCACAATCAATGGTTTGTTAAAGCAATAATTAGACCGATAAAACGTGATTTTGTTATTAATACGACACGCGATTAAAGGCGGAATATCCGCCTTCGAGATATTCAAGGCCCTTAAATAAGCTAGCTTTCAGGATCGCCATAGATCCCTACTTTCGGTAAGCCACCAACATAACCATAGCCACGATACATCCCCTCACTATTAAACGGTAAGGCGATGTTGCCAGCAGCATCAACCGCGATCATCCCGCCACTTCCATCCAGTTTAAGTAATTTATCCATCACCACTCGCTGCGTTGCCTCAGCCAAAGACAAATCCGCATATTCCATCAAGGCCGACACATCATAGGCGGCAACAGCTCGCATAAATGCTTCTCCGGTACCGGTACTGGAAACCGCCACCGTTTGATTGTTTGCATAACACCCCGCCCCCACGATTGGTGAATCGCCGATCCGCCCAAGCATTTTATTGGTCATGCCCCCAGTGGAGGTTGCCGCTGCGAGATTTCCCTTGGCATCAATCGCCACGGCTCCCACCGTACCGTATTTCTTATCTGGGTCTAAAGGCTCATCATGATCGTCCAAACCACGAATAGGGCTCTCACTGAGGCGCTGACCATCATGATCTAAAGCGATTTGATATGTATCGCTGGCTTGCACTCGAATGAGCTGTTGCAAGCGCTCATCTGTAGAAAAAAAGTTTTCGTCGACCATTGCCAGACCTTGCGCAGCGGCGAAGTCTTCTGCACCTTGAGCGCTCAGCAGCAGGTGAGGACTGTGTTCCATCACCGCCCTCGCGGCTAAAATAGGATGACGAATACGCGCCACACCACACACCGCTCCGGCTTGCAGATTTCGTCCATCCATCACACAAGCGTCTAGTTCATGGGTTTGCTGATGGGTAAACACCGAGCCGTAACCGGCATTAAATAAGGGATCTTCTTCCAGTAAACGCACCGCTTCGGTCACTGCATCGAGCGCGCTACAGCCCGCTGCGAGTATGGCTTGTCCGGCGGCTACTATCTGCGCCAGCGACTGCCGATAGGTTTGCTCTTTTTGCGAGCTCATGCTGTTACGCGATAAAGCGCCTGCGCCACCATGGATAACAATCACTGGTGTTGTCATACCGTCTTCCTCAACCTTGTCATTTCTACTTCAACTAATTTTGGCTGCTTGCCATATACGAAAACGCACTCAGTAAGCTCACTAGCTCGCCCATTGAATCACTGGTAAATGACACCGTGCGCGCATCCAACATTTTAACTCCTGGAACTAAACTAAATAGATCGGCAAATACCGGTCTGCTAGTCGCCAACTCCAAACAATAAGGAGCAGATAGCCGTGAGGTCTGACTTGAATTAGCCTCGATAACCGCTAACCGAGCCTGTTCACGGATCAAGGCTTGGGCGGTTTGCGGGCTCAACGAGTCCGCAGCGGTACTTGAAATCATCCGTTTCACGCAAGCGTAATGGGCCGTGGGATAATACTGTTGGACCCATGTTTGTAGCTGATCATCGCCACTCACTAACCACAGCGGTGTATTATGCTCAGCCGCAGCAGCGGCATAGATATCGGCCTCAGCCATCGCTTCACCGTTGATCTTAAGCTGATAAAAAGCGCGACCATTGATGGTATGCGCCAATACGCCAGCCTGACCTGCGCCGCTATGAAAACCAATGAAAAAAGCGCCATCATAGTGATGCCGTTCCAGTCCGTCAACCATCGAGAGTGGCCGTGGTTTACTCTGCACTAATCGAGCGCGAGCATCGATCTGGGCAGCCCGCAGATTTGTCATACTGGCGTGACTATCAGCCACCACCACTTCGCTGGCCCCACCGTCAAATGCGCCAGCAATCGCCGCATTCACTTCTTGCTCCATCAATGCCCGAGCCAACTCATGCTCGCGATGACCCGGACTACATTGCTCGGGGCTGACCACCCCGGCAATCCCTTCAATATCTGCTGAAATAAAAATTTTCATGACTGCTCCTGAAACTGCGCCGCTAGCTCATCTAAGAGCTGAGCCAGTGCGGGGCGAAAATGCCCCTCAAATCCAACGACTGAAGTGGCCTGCATGAGGGCGTCTAAAACGGCAAACTCAGTGGCATCTGCCGCAGCACACAACATTTGTTCCAGCTCTTGATCGGCGATCGATTCACCAAGCGAATGGGCGGTAGAAAACGCCAATGCAATATCCCCGGAACCATGCCCCCAATAACTGCCTAAACGACCTAAACCTGCTCCAGCTCGTTTTGCCACGCGCTTCAATTGGCGAGCACTGAGCGGCGCATCGGTCGCCATAATAATAATGATTGAACCTGCGTCGCGTTGCGCCGCTAAATCGGGTAAATGCGGGGCAATCGCCTCCCCCATCACAACCCCATCCAGGGTCAGCGAGGATAAGCTACCAAAATTGGCCAATACCAACACCCCCAAAGTGGCCGCCAGCGATTCAAGTCGACGCGAACTGGTGCCGATCCCACCTTTCAGGCCGAAACAGCTCATGCCTCGCCCTGCACCCACACTACCTCTCGCAAATTCGGCACTGGCCTGGTAAATCGCTTGCTCGGCAAATGCCTCACTCACCGCGATGTTTTGAATATCGTTTAAGAAACCATCGTTACATTCGAGCACCACTGGATTCACCGTGGCTTGCTGGCGACCTAATTGCGGATTGGCGCGTTTACAATGCGCCACCAAAGCGCTAAACATCCGCCCCACCGCCAAAGTATTCCCCAGCAAAATTGGGGTTTGTAACTGACCTAACTCTTCTATTTGGGTCAAACCTGCTGGTTTAGCAAAACCATTCAATACCGCCGCGCCACAGGGCAAAGGATGGGTAAATAGATTATCAGAACTGGGGACGATCGCCGTCACCCCGGTTTGCAACTCTGCTTGAGCCAGGGTCTGATGCCCTACACTCACCCCCGGCACATCGCTGATGCGGTTATACTGGCCACAGGGTAAACGCGGATGACCGATGGTCCGCTCCGTTTGCCAACGCTGTAACAATAGTGCGACTCGTTGGGCTTGATATTGATCCATAATTCATTCACTCACTTATTACTTGGCCGCACTCTGCTCTGGCGACGCCACGAGTCGGCCCACTCATCACCCGACGCTCAGATTTAAAGCGATCTCTGGCTAAACCTTCAATTTGGGGTCGAGAGTATCACGCAAGGCATCCCCCAACAGGTTAAATGCTAAAACGCTGAGGAAAATAGCCAGACCAGGGAACATACTCACATGCCATACGCCAGCCATCATCATACTGCGCCCCATCGCCAGAATATTACCCCATTCAGGCACATCTGGTTCGGGCCCTAAACCAATAAAACTCAAGCTAGCTGCAGTTAAAATACTGGAGCCTATGCGCATCGTAAAAAACACAATCACGTTGGCCAGAGTACCCGGTAAGATATGACGTAGCAGGATTAGCCGATCATTGGCTCCTGCACAACGCACCGCTTCAACATAAGGGGCTTCTTTCAAGGCCAGGGTGGAAGCTCGTACAATTCGAGCGAACACTGGCACACTAAACACCGCAACTGCCACAATCACATTATTCAATCCGGGACCTAAAATAGCCACCACCGCTATCGCGAGCAACATCCCAGGAAAAGCAAATAATACATCGGCGCCCCGCATAATAAACATGTCCAGCCAGCCACCATAATACCCCGCAAACAGGCCAAGCAAAATGCCAAAAATCATCCCGAGAGTGACCGACAGCAGGCCAATATAAAGGGAGATCCGAGCCCCATAAATAATCCGGCTGAGCACATCTCTGCCAAGGTCATCGGTGCCCATCCAGTGCTGAAAATTAGGCCCCGTGGATAGAGCCGACCAGTCCGACTGCATCGGATCCCAAGGTGCTAACAGAGGGGCAAACAGAGCAATCAGCACTAAAATTGCGACAAAACCACCCGAAAACAAGGCCATCGGATTGCTAAAAAAGCGTTGCCAAAAATCTCGCCAGGGGGAGCGAATAGGTCCCTGCTGCTCTAGCTCCGTTAATACTTCCATCACTGATTCCTAACGCAAACGAATGACTGGGTTAATCACCGCATAGAGCAGATCAACCAACAAATTAATCACAATAAATTCCAATACAAACAGCATCACCAATGCTTGAATCACCGGTTGGTCTTGGGTCTGGATCGATTGAATCAATAGCCAACCTAAACCAGGCCAGCTAAAAACACTTTCCACCACTATCGAGCCGCCCAGCAAGAATCCAAACTGCAGCCCCAGCATCGTTACCACCGGGATCAAGGCATTACGCATAATATGCTTCCAGGTTACCAAGCGGGCCCGTAGCCCTTTCGATTTCGCAGTACGCACATAGTCTTCTTGGGCCACTTCTAAAAAGGCTGAACGAGTAAAACGCGCCATCACCGAGGCAACCGAGGCACCTAAGGTAAAGGCAGGCAAAATGATATCCGAGGGTTGATTAAAACCACTCACCGAAAAGATCCCAAAGGGCATCGCCACAAATTGGATCAGCAATAAACCCAGCCAAAATGGCGGCAACGAGATCCCGCCAATCGCCAGGCTCATTAAGGTCCAATCTTGCCATTTACCGCGCTTCAGCGCCGACAATACGCCAACCAGCAAGCCCAAGATCACCGACCAAACAAAGCCAGCTAAGGCCAACCATAAGGTAGGCATAAAGCTTCTGCCAATCACTTCGGTCACCGGTTGCTGAGTTCGGAAAGTCACCCCCAGTTCGCCATGGAATAAATCACCCAACCAGTTCACATATTGGGTGACTAAGGGTTTATCTAAACCAAGATGCACCCGAGCCTCTTCAATCGCTTCGATGGGGGCGTCTATCCCGGCATAGATACGTGCCGGGTCGCCAGGCAAGAGCTTAATAAAAGCAAACACCAGAAGGGAGACCACCAGCAGCACAGGGATCATTTCCAGAATTCGGCGGACCACATAAGCTAACATCGTGTTCTCCCTCTATCTCTTACTTATACTGCGCTTGTGCAAACAACAACGAGCCATCGGCTAACATCGACACCCCTTGTAGGTTTTTCTGTTTACCCACTAAATTATCTGGGGTGCCCAAAAAGGCAATTGGCGCATCCTGCCAAATTAGCTGCTGGGCAGACGCATAAGCCTTAGCGCGTAACTCAGGATCAGCGGTCTCTAATCCACCCATGATGGCTTTATCCACAGCGGCATTGCTGTAGTAAGACACGTTATAGGCTGTTGGGACCCAAGATTCTGTGGCAAATAGTGGACGTAATGCCCAATCGGCATCACCCGTTGAAGGCGACCAGCCACCATAGTAGAGGTCGTACTCAGCTTTCTTCGGATCACTCACACTCCATAACTTGTCGTTACGAGTGCCTGAGTCCATCGGAACTACGGTAACTTTAATACCGACTTGGCCTAGCTGCTGTTTTAAGAACTGAGCGCTACGAACCGAGGCAGTGGCATTCGATACCCATAGTTTTAAGTTCAAACCATCCGCGTAACCCGCTTCTTTGAGTAGTTGTTTGGCAGTACTTAATTTATAGCTGTAATCCGGTGAGCTTTGCTTCGCGAAGAACTGCACATTAGGTGCAATCACCGATTGTGCCGCCACACCCATTCCAGCAAAACCAACTTTTAACCACAGTTGACGATCGATTGCATAGTTTATCGCTTGACGTACTTTTAACTTCGCCAACGGTTTATGCTGGGTATTTAGCGCCATGTAGTACATGTAAATACTTGGATCACGCTGTACCGCTAATTGACTATCGTCAGCAACGGTTTTTACCAAATCGGCAGGCAAAGGATAAATCGCATTGACTTGTCCCGATTTAAGCGCTGCGACCCGAGTGGCGTCTTCCGGCGCAGGATAGAAAGTCACACTGTCGACCTTTGGCCAACCCGCCTTCCAGTAATGTTGGTTTTTCACTAACAAAACTTCTTTACCCGGTTGCCAGTCTTTAAACTCAAACGGCCCAGTCCCCACAGGGTGTTTACGCAAATCGGCTTCTTTGTCATATTTAGCCAATACTGCGGGGCTCCACATCACTGCAGACGGGTGAGCCAAGGTATTGATAAAGGCACCAAAGGATTGATTGAGCACCACACTTACGGTATCTGGTGACAGGACATTCACCTGCTTGACCATTTTGAATAGGCTATTTCTTCTCAGCCCAAGCGACTGATCGGCTAAACGCTCCAAGTTAGCCTTAACCGCAGCCGCGTCAAAAACCGTCCCATCCTGAAAGGTCACCCCTTGACGCAAATGCAACACAAACTCAGTTGCATCCTCGTTACTGGTGTAACTGGTCGCCAACTGGGAGACTAACTTCATGCTAGCGTCAAATTGGAAGAGCCGTTCAAAAATACCACTTTGTACCGAGTAACTGACGTTATCAGAGGTATCATGTGGGTCGAGGCCGGTAATATCGGCGTACATTGAAATTTTTAAGTCCTCAGCATGGGCAACAGAGCCTAAACTTAGCGCTAAGCCCAAAGCCACAGCAGTATGGCGAACTAGTGGTGTCATCATATTTCTCCTGATCGTTCATTATTCAAACAAGTAGCAACCTACAATCTCAGTTTTTCCCTCACTAAGATCCTTCAGCCACCCAGTGTTGTGGCACTACCTCTCGGTAGCATAATTTGGCCACTTCCGCGCCCACCGGACGCATCGGGGAAGGGGCCAATTCGGTATCGTCCAACAGACGCAAACCTCGGCGTGCCGGGTCTGCAACTGGAACAGAAGCTAATAAACGTTGGGTATAAGGGTGTTGAGGATTGTTAAATACCGCTTGGCGACTCCCTTGCTCAACAATTTGCCCCAAATACATCACTGCAACTCGGTTGGCGATACGTTCAACCACTGCCATATCGTGAGAAATAAAAATCCACGACACGCCAGTTTGCTGTTGCAAGTCCATCATCAAATTGATCACCTGAGCTTGAATCGAGACATCTAAAGCCGATACCGCCTCGTCTGCTATAATCACCTTCGGCTTCAGCGCCATGGCTCGGGCAATCGCTATCCGTTGCCGCTGTCCACCGGAAAACTCATGTGGGTAACGACGAGCATGTTCAGCCTTAAGGCCAACACTCACCAATAGGGCTTCTACCTGAGGCGTCGCTTCGGCCAATGACTTGACCAAGCCATGAATTAACAGCGGTTCAGCAATCGTAAAACCAACCGTTAAACGAGGATTTAACGAGGCATAGGGATCTTGAAACACCATCTGCATCTCACGACGCAAGGGCTTAAAGGCGGCATCGCTTAGTAAGGAGATCTCTTTCCCCTGAAAATGAATCGTTTCACTATTACCATCCACCAGCCGCAACAAAGCCCGGCCAGTGGTCGACTTCCCACAACCGCTCTCCCCAACGATGGCTAAGGTTTCCCCGGGATATATTTTAAGGTCAATTTGCTCAACAGCATGAATATGGTGAGTCACCGCAGACAACCAGCCATGACGGAGTGGGTAATAGACTTTTAGGCCTCGCACATCCAGTAAGGGTTTTTGCGAATAGTCTGCAGTACGGTGATCTTCCGGGGCCTGCTGCGCGGCATCACCAACTATCGGAAAACGAGCAGGCCAAGCGCGCTTACTCATATCCCCCAATTTGGGCACTGCGGCCAGCAAAGACTGGGTATAAGGATGCTGCGGTGCCTTAAAAATTTGTTCAACCGTACCCGTTTCAACCACTTTACCGCGTAGCATCACCACCACCCGATCAGCGATTTCTGCCACCACCCCCATATCATGGGTAATAAACATCACCGCCATATCTCGCTGCTGCTGTAACTCGCGTAATATCTGTAATATTCTCGCTTGCACCGTGACATCTAAGGCGGTGGTTGGCTCGTCGGCAATTAAGATACTGGGATCACAAGCCAGTGCTTGCGCAATCATCACCCGTTGCCGCATGCCGCCAGAGAGCGATTGCGGATAGCTTTTCATCACCCGTTCCACATCGGCAATCCGTACTCGCTGTAATAACTCACAGGCTTTTTGATAAGCACTGCTTTGATCGCATAGCTGATGATCACGCAGCGCTTCGGTGAGCTGATCCCCCACCTTTAACACGGGATTTAAGGAGGTCATTGGCTCTTGAAAAATCATTGCCAAAGATTGACCTCGTAACTTGCGACGCGGTTCTTCACCGAGGGTCAGTAGATCGTAGCCAGGCTTATCCAGGTGTGGTTGGTAAATCACTTTACCTTGCTCTATCTCGGCGTTATCGGCCAATAAACCCATCAACGATAAGGAGGTCACCGACTTACCGGAGCCACTCTCTCCTACCACAGCCACCACTTCCCCTCGATATAACTCAAAGGAAACGCGGCTCAAAGCTTGCTGATTTCCACTGCGACTGCGAAAGCTAACGCTGAGATCTTGAATACTTAATAGTGGTGGTGTTTGCTTCGCTTGCGGCATCTTCATCACTCCTTGATTGTGTTACGGGTATATACAGCCATTTTGATAAACTAAGTGGGGCGCGCTATCGGCGGCTAACCAAAGCGGGCCATCGAGGTCGACAAATTCAGCATCGGTAGCCACTGGCAATGCAGCTTCCATGGCCAGCGATGATCCCAACATGCATCCCACCATCACCCCCATTTCTCGCCGCTGGGCAACTTTAACCATTGCCAAGGCTTCACTGAGGCCGCCACATTTATCCAGCTTGATATTAATCAGCTCATAACGACCACTAAGCCCCGCAATGTCGTGACGATCATGGCAACTTTCGTCGGCACATAGGGGGATTGGATGCTGAAACTTACTTAAGGCTTGGTCTTGCCCTGCGGGCAATGGTTGTTCAACCATTGCAATCTGATGATATTGAAGCGCCACCAGCAATGGCTCTAAATCCAGGCTGCCCCAAGCTTCGTTAGCATCAATAATTAATACCGTGAGAGGAGCGACCGCTCGAATTGCCGCCACTTTTTCCAAGACCTGTTGAGCATCCAGCTTAATTTTTAGTAGTTTGGCGCCACGAGCCACGGCTTCACGAGCGGCCTCCACCATCGCCTCCAGCGAAGCGAGGCTTAAGGTCTCGGCCGCCACAATCAATCGAGGCTGAGCCCGTTGAGTCAAAGACCATAGGGAAGTGCCAGATTGAGCCGCAGTTAGCCGCCATAATGCACAATCAAGAGCATTTCTCGCCGAACCTCGGGGTAATAAATCGGCTAACTGTTGCCGAGTCGCCCCCGCTTCAATTGCGGCTTGCACTCCTTTTAACTGTGCCACCACGGTTTCTGCCGACTGCTGATAGTGGGCTGTGGGCGTACATTCCCCCAAGCCAATCAGGCCTCCTTCTTCGATGGCGACTCTCACCACCGTGACGGCATTACGAGTTCCGCGTGAAATCGCGAAGGGCTTCGCCAGCGGCAATTCCACGACCTCGATTTGTAGGCTGCGAGTCAATTTATTCATGAGCGTTGCGTAAGTAACAAGCGATATCGTCAATCCCATAACGCACCGGATCGGTCGCAGGCACACCAAAACGTTCACTCAGTTGCTGACAGAACTCTCGAGCTTCCTGGTCCGAAAACTGCGAAGTATTAATCGCAAAACCAGCGAGTTGAATCTCAGGACTGGTGACTTTGGCAACTCGTAGGTTTTCAGCAACACATTCTGCGATGTCGACCAAGGGGTGATGCGGCAGATGACGCGTGTGAGGACGCCCCATTTCATGGCACATCACCAACCACTGTGGTTGAGCGCCATGCAATAAACCGAGGCTCACGCCTGCATAAGAAGGGTGAAACAGCGAGCCCTGCCCTTCGATAATGTCCCAGTGATCCGGCTCGTTCGCGGGTGCGATTTGTTCCACCGCACCGGAAATGAAATCGGCTACCACCGCATCAATCGACAAACCTTCACCAGAAACCAATACCCCGGTTTGACCGGTCGCACGAAATTGCGCCTTCATTCCTAGTTGAAGCATGGCTTTTTCTAAAGCCAACGAGGTATACATCTTGCCAACAGCACAGTCGGTCCCCACGGTGAGTACACGATGACCAGTCCGTGGCAATCCAGTCCCCACCCGGAGCGCCTGTTCACTATGGCGCACATCAAATAACTGCACCTGATGGGTCTTGGCTAGGTCCCGTAATTCAGCAATATCGTTTAAGCGCTGATGTAAACCACTGGCCACATTCATACCGGCACAAATCGCTTGGCGAATCGTCTGTTGCCAGTGCTCAGGCAAAAATCCGCCCGCATTGGCAGTTCCCAGAACTAGGGTTTTGGCGCCTGCGCTCTTCGCTTGTTCGATGCTCACATCGGGAAGGTCTAAGGCGACGGTCGCACTTGCTAAACGCAATTGACCAATACATTGCTCGGGGCGCCAGGCAAAAATACCTCGTGCCGTTTTCGCCGCCAAAGGGTCGGTAACATCACCAATAAATAAAAGATAGGGTTGCGGTATTTGCATTCTCGTTCACTCACAATCACGCTGCTCATTGAATGAATTTGATTGTTCCATAGCCCTCAAGTCCATGACGAATGCTAATATGTGGCAAGGGTATAACCCTTAGGTTATAGCCAACCGACAGCCCCCATAATGACTAACTCCAACTGAAAACCAGAGCTCAATAAAAGAGCTACAAATTATAAAATTGGTTCAGGATCGACGCTTGTTATCGGCATACATAGGAAGATTGATGAGCTAAACCGAGCCATCCAATGAGTGGCCAGAAAACGATTAGGCGAGCATATGCAGACCATTGTTCAAGTCAGCGTGTTGCAAAAATGAGGCTTGTAAACATGTCACGATGGTGAAGAACATACCACTAGCGGTGTTTCTACGGTGGAACTTAGAAGCAAACCAATATGCAGGAACACTCGGCTTAGTGAACATTTAAGCAACAGATGTTGCTCCAGATGAGAGTTTTTTATTGTGGTAACAAATTGCGACTCAGTGAGTGAAGCAAATACAACTTAGCCTTCCACTCAAAGATGAAAGGCCCAAATGATCTGAGCCCACCTTTAAGCCGCATTTGTGGCTCATCGTTTTAACCCCCAATGGATCTCAATCGCATCGGTTCGGCCTTGCTGAATAAGCCGCAAATGACTGTCTTCAAACGGCTGAAGTATTAAACCGTAGCGAGTAACTTACGCGCGGCCTCTACTACAATACTAACCGCTTTATGTTCGGTGTTTTTCATTAAGCTTTCATCGGGAATTTCTTGTTGAGTCCGATTCACAATCACCCCAGCAACACAGCCAGCCTTAAGACCCTGCGAGGCACACATGGTAAATAAGGTCGCACTCTCCATTTCAAAGTTAAGTACCCCCATGGCTTGCCATTCTTCCATCGAACCCTGCAAGGCTTTGGTTACTCGACCAGAAAAAGTGTCGTAGCGCTCTTGGCCCGGGTAAAAGGTATCGCTGGATGCAGTAACCCCCACATGACAGTTTGCCTTGGCTTCTAAGGCTGCACTATGCAAAGCTTGCATACACGAAAAATCGGCCACGGCGGGAAACGTCATCGGCGCAAAATGTTGGCTGGCGCCATCTAAACGAACCGAAGCCGTGGTGACAATGACGTCCCCCACATTGATGTGGTTCTGGATCGCGCCAGTGGTGCCCACACGTAAAAAAGTTCGCACCCCTAATTGTGCTAACTCTTCCACAGCTATAGAGGTAGAAGGCCCACCAATCCCGGTGGAGCATACCACCACGGGGGTTCCATCCAATTCACCCAGATAAGAGGTAAATTCTCGCTGAGAGGCTAATAACTGCGGATTATCTAATAACGAAGCGATCCGCTCGACCCGCTGAGGATCACCGGGAATAATCGCCAAGCTGGCTCCTTTTAACATCTCAGGGTTTAACCCTAAATGAAATACACTTGCGGCTTGATTCATGCTGACTTCCCTAATTGAGTCGAATAATTAATGCCCTGAGCATAGGGGCTGAACTGCTGAATAAGTGTGAAACATCTCGCATTTAGCTGTAAGTGAAGCTAAAAACAGCTCATTATCACCGCTTATGTTGAAATAACTTTCACCTTTGTAACCTGATCTAAAACGCAACAATCCACCGATTTAAACCATAAACAAATGAATCATTAGCATGTCTATAAGCCGCTGTTCTACAATCAGTAGAATTATTTTAGCCAGAGAAGTAACAATGAAAAATCTGCGTGTTATTTATGTAGCGATATTACTGGGTTTAAGTGGCTGTGTCAGTCATCAATCGGAAGGAAATATGAACTTGGCCAATAGCCGCTGGTATATGAGCGCCGACGACTACCAAATAGCCGATATCAAACTGCCCGCCTTTCACTTAGAAGAAACCCAACAAGGCTACAAAATTTCTGGATCCACGGGTTGCAATAACTTTTTTGCCAGCGCAAGTTGGGATGGCAAGCAACTCAGCCTCACCCAACCGATTGCGATGACACGGATGATCTGTGCTGCTCCTCTGAACAAGATTGAAATGGAATTTATGCAAGCCGTAGAGCAGCCAATCATCAGAGATGGCGAAACACTGCGCTTAACTAATGGCGCGGTATTTAAGCGCATTCCAAACAAATCCTAACCACCATCAGTAAGCGAAGCACTTCGCTTACTCGTTAAGCCCTTTTTCTAAACCAGCTTTGCCGTAAGTCTTGCCAACTCGCATAAGCCACCAGTGCCGCAATCATACTACTGCTAGCGAGTACCCAAGTGGTGGCAATGAACTGTTGTTGTTGCCAAGCCACCGGATCCACCGGCCAATGCCAATAGCCAATAGCCCAATCCAGGCTCCAACCAAAGGCCATCGCTGTCACAATCACCCCACTTAAATAGGCGACCAAGGCTCGCATGCCCATCTCCTGGCGCACTAACATCAGCGTTGCAATATTGGTCGCTGGCCCGGCTAACATAAACACCAAAGCTGCCCCCGGTGAAATGCCAGCGATAATCAAGCCCGCGGCTATCGGTGTCGAGGCCGTTGCGCAGATATACATAGGGATCCCGACTAAGACCATCACCACCATGGTGCCCCACCCCTGCCCCCACCGGGTCATAAAGCTTTCTGGCAAATAAGTTTGAATCAATGCAGCAAATGCCAAACCCACAAACAACCATAGGTAGCTATCCCGTACCATCTCAAGCAAGGCATCTGCCCAGCGCCGTAAACTGCTACGCCAGTCTGCTGTGGGAGTCTCGGCGGGCGATGATTGACTAGCGCACTGACCACCGCTGCAGCAACTCTTAACCACAGTTTTTGGCGCTTGACCAGCTTCACTATTACCAACTAAAAGGCCCGCTACGATGGCACTCACAATCGCCGCAATAGGACGAATAATTGCCATCACCGGCCCCAACAGCGCATAGGAAATAGCCACCGAATCAACTCCAGTTTCCGGTGTTGCGATTAGAAAAGAGGTGGTGGCACTATTCGAAGCCCCAGCACGGCGTAGACCCAGCGCAGCGGGGATCACCCCACAAGAGCACAATGGCAAAGGCGCGCCAATAAACGCTGCTTTTATTGTTGTACTCGGTCGGTTATTACCTAAATGCTTAGCCAACCAACGACTCGGTAAGCCCAGTTTCAAGCTGGCGGCAATCACAAAGCCTAGTAATAACCAAGGCGCAGCACTTAGAAATAATCCAATAAAATTAGTCAATAACATCTTCTAAAGCCTTTAATATTGAACACTGGGCAGCACTTTCACTGCCACCACAACAAGTCTCATGTAATTGGCGCAAAGTCGCTTCAAAAGCCTGTAGCTGAGCGAGTTGCTGCTGTACCTTGACCAACTTTTGTTCGATAAGGACGCTCACATCGTGACAACTCACCTGCTCGGCTCGCTCTCGCAGGTTCAGTAATTCAGCGATATCTTTAATTGATAAACCAGATTGCTTTGCCCGCTGCACAAAGCGCAATCGAGCTACATCTGTCTCACTATAAATACGATATTGGTTGGCCTCGCGCGCGGGCGTTTTCAGTAGCCCCTTGCGCTCATAAAAACGCAAGGCCTCGACACTTAAGCCACTTAGCTTGGCTAATTCCCCGATCCGATACATAAATACCTCCCATTCACTACAGGATAAACCCTATAGCTAGGTTTAGGGTCAACCTTTTTTTTCTGGAATGATAAAAATCTCTTGGTTCAATGCAGAGTCTAAGCCTGCTGACGGGATAATTTTATTAGAGTATATGATGCAAGTTGATGACTTTTAGTGCACCAGCTAAAGTGGCACATACAAATATCTGCCAGAGTGACCATGCTCAAGCTGTTACTTTGCTGCCTTCTCTTAATTAAGGGCCACTGCAATTAGTATCAATGCTAAGGCAATCCAAGTATTCAGAGCCACATTTTCGTTAGCAAAGATAACACCGATCAAGACACCGAATGTGGGGACTAGATCGTTGGTGAGTGAGGTACATACTGGCCTGTTTCCGATATGAGAAGCATATAAAGAAAGTAAACAACTCCGGCCCACATAGCCCCAGATAGATAATAAAAAGAATCGTATCTAAAGTTACATGGCTTAGGAGTTGGCTATCAGAAAACAAGAATATAAGTAATATCTGTAGGCTGGCTGCACCCAATACATTCCTTGCCACAATCAGAGGGGGCTCGTCCCCACATTTGAGTGTTCGTGGAAAATCCGGCGAGCATTGCCGAGCTTATTTAAAAAACCATTGATACTAAATAAAGCAATGCCAATACCAAACTCTAGTGTTTAAACAGAGTTCATATTTACGCCACATAGGACGATAGCATTTTATTTCAGTTAGTCTGGGATGTAGGCAATCAACCGAGAATTGCCGCCAGCTAAGCCTACATCTACGGCTAGACAAATCATCCAAATAAACCAAGTGATGAGAGTCTCCGCCCACAGCTGACAGGTTTATAAATATTGATTTCGCTCTGCGGGAATATCGGACAGATATTGTACAAATTCAAGCTCAAAACCATCGGGATCTAGAAAGTATACATTTTTACGATATTGTGTCGCCGCGCCCTGGTTGTGAATCGGAAAACCAGCTTGCAGCAAACGCTGGCTCAAGGCCTCGATATTATCGGTAACAAAAGCGAAATGTGCCAAGCCCAGTTGGTTACTTGTCAAAGACCGATTTTCCCCTCGACCACTATCGTTAAAAGTTAAGTAATGCGTTTCATCACCAAAGTGAACCCAATTCCTTGGGGTTCCATGCCATAACTGATGACCTTGTCCTCTAATATACCAGTGGGGAAAAGCGGCCCCGTAAAACTTAAGCGTAGCATCAAGATCGCTCACCACTAAATTCAAATGTTCTAAATACATTGTGATTTCCTTCGTTATTGATCAGTGCTGTGAACACCAGCGAATCGACGACTCGGTGATATTTGTGTTTAGCATAAAAGCTCAAGTGAACTTGAGGTAAAGGAGTTTTTTTCTTATCCTCAAACAATATTCATTTGAGGAAAAGCGATGACCAGCACTCCACCAAAAGCCCTATCGGTAGGTTTTGTCGCCAAACGCTGTGGCGTGAAAATATCGACACTGCATTTTTACGAAAGTAAAGGGCTGATCCAAAGTTGGCGTAACCAGGGCAACCAACGCCGTTATCGGGCCGATGTACTACGACGGGTCTCGGTGATCAAAGCCGCACAAAAATTGGGGATCAGTTTACAAGACATTAAGCTGGCCCTCGCCAGCCTGCCCGATCAACGCACTCCAACCAAACAAGACTGGCAGCAGCTGTCAAAGGTCTGGCGCCAACAATTAAATCAACGGATCCATCAACTAGAAAAGCTTAGGGATTCTCTCAACGGCTGTATTGGTTGTGGTTGCCTCTCCATGCAGAATTGTCCGCTCTACAATCCCGATGACATCCTAGCTGAACAAGCGCAAGGACCTGTTCTATTAGACCGAGCATAAACTTGCACCATAGCGACCAAAATCGCAGCTTGAATCAAAAGCGCCCTTTATCGATAAAAATAAGCATGCCAAAGAACTTTTTTAATACTTGCAACGTTATTCCTTTTAACCGAGGAGTAACTATGTTTAATTTTTTAAAAGTAAATCCATTGAAACGTAAACGAAAAAAATATGATGTTTTACTGGAATCGGCAATGCTCGCGCAAAGACGAGGCGACATTATGAGCTATTCGATGCTAAGTGCCGATGCGGAGCAACTATGGAAAGAAATCAAAGAGTTAGAGTTGAAAAATCAGTTGCCCAATACACCAAGTGAAAAGTGACAAGTAAATCATTAAAGCATCCAGCTATTGACAGGAAAATTATTAAATATCAGTAATTTGAGCTAAACAGAGTCGGCGTCCATACTTAATGAACGCCGGCCAAATTAGCGACGAACATGCCAAATAAAGTCAGTCAAGTTATCAACAAGCGAACGAAGCCCAACGTGGTTAAGCTCGGCTTGGGTGCTGCCTTATTAGCCTTTTTCAGCCTCGCGATCCTCGCCATTGTATTTACTGCGTTAAACAATGTTGATCGTGAAATTAAAAACAAGGTAAAAAAATCTCTATTAACCACTCTGCATACCACCCAACAAGCTCAGCATATTTGGCTACAACACCGACTGACAGAATTAGATAACATCACCCGCTCTCAATCACTGCGCAGCATTGCGCAGACCTTCACTCGCAGTAAACCTAGTCCCTCGCAATTTGCCAAAGCAGAACAACAGCTGGCACAAAGTCTGCGTTTTATTATGGAAAGTTATCAAGATCAGAACTATTGGCTGACGCGCCGCAATGGTCAAATCCTCAGTTCGAACCTCACCCAGCAAGCCACACGCCACCCTTTATTTGAATTAAGCTCACAAGCGATACAAGAGGTATTAGCTGGTGAAACTCGTTTTATCACAGGCTCAGCCAAAACCGAGCACGACACCCAAAGTCACATTTACTTTTGTTCACCAGTGTTCGATGAACAACGACAGGTGATTGCCGTTCTGATCATCGGTGCCGATCAACATAAACACTTTAATACGATCACCCAACTTGGCAACATCTGGGACAGCGGTGCAACTTATGCCTTTGATCAAAATGGTGTAATGCTTTCAAATTCTCGTTCCGACGAGCAACTTCATCGAGTCGGTTTGTTAGCGCCCGCACAAAGTGCCATCAACACCATTCGAATCACCGATCCCGGTAGCAATATCTTGGAGAGGCGAGACCAAAAACTATCTAAACTACCACTCACACTGATGGCACAAAGCGCCACTCGAGGGCAAACGGACTTCAATATAGAAGGTTACCGAGACTACCGAGGTATATTGGTATTAGGCGCTTGGAGTTGGCAAGCCAACTATGGCTTTGGCCTTGCCACCGAAATCGACAAATCCGAGGCATATAACGTTTATGGTAGAACCAAAAACATCGTATTAATTGGCATCATTAGTTCTTTAGTGGTGACTTTTAGCCTATTTATGTTGCTGTATATCAGCCTCCGTAACGGCAAGCGCAGCTTATATCAAGCCCAACTGGTATTAGAAGATAGGGTTAAACAACGAACCGCCAACCTAGAGGCGGCTCAGCAGCAACTGCGCGCCGCCTACCAAGAACTCGAGCAAGTATCTATCACTGATAGCCTGACCGGCATCCCCAATCGACGCTGCGCCGATACTTTTTTAAATAGTGAGTGGCGCCGCGCACAACGCGATGGATATCCGATTACTATTATGCTGATCGACATCGACCATTTTAAGCAATATAACGATCACTATGGTCATCCCGCGGGCGATATTTGCCTGGAGCTTGTCGCTAGAACCCTAATCGACAGCCAAATTTGTAAACGTCCGGGGGATCTAATTGCACGCTATGGTGGCGAAGAATTTATCGCCATATTAAGTAATAGCGATCAACAATATGCCACACTTGCCGCGAACAACTTACTTGAAGCCATCCGTAAAGCTGCCATCCCCCATAATTTCACTTTAGTTGAAGATCAAACCATGCTGACCATCAGTATTGGGGTATCCATTGCAGAAAACATCGACACCAGCCTGGAAAAAGTTGTGAGTTTAGCTGACCAAGCGCTGTACATCAGTAAACAAACTGGACGTAATCGCTATCACCTGAAACTCCCCCAATAGTGCAACTGAGCGGCTCCCCCAAGCTAAAATAAACCAATCCGTCCATTAATCACCACCTTGAACAGCAATCGAAGTTGCTGTTTTCACATAAATTTCAATAAAAAATAAGGACTAAACAATGCTACCTACGGATGATTAATCTACTAAAAATTGCACATTCTTAAGACTTTTCCTGTAAAATGCGCGCCTCAAACCTAAGTTGTTTATTTTTCGGGCAACTTGTACCGCTAGCGCACATAACTGCTAATGAGGATAAAACCCCAATGGAAAACGCTCGACCGATTCGACGTGCACTGATCAGTGTTTCAGATAAAACAGGCATCATCGAATTCTCTCGATCTTTAGCCCACCAAGGCGTAGAGATCTTATCTACTGGTGGCACCGCTAAATTACTGGCTGATAACGGCATCGCCGTGATTGAAGTCTCAAACTACACAGGCTTCCCAGAAATGATGGATGGACGGGTAAAAACACTCCATCCTAAAGTACACGGTGGCATTTTAGGTCGACGCGGCACCGATGACCAAGTCATGGCTGAACACGACATCAATGCCATTGATATGGTGGTGGTCAACCTTTACCCATTTGCAGCAACCGTGGCAAACCCAGATTGCAGCCTGGCCGATGCGGTAGAAAACATCGACATTGGCGGACCAACCATGGTGCGCAGTGCAGCGAAAAACCATAAAGACGTGACCATCGTGGTGAACGCTTCGGATTACGACCGCGTATTGGCAGAAATGGCTAATAACGATAAATCGTTAACTCAAGCCACTCGATTCGACCTCGCCATTGCCGCTTTCGAACACACCGCCGCCTACGACGGGATGATTGCAAACTACTTCGGTACCATGGTCCCAAGCTACGGCGACAACACCGAAGGTGATGAAGAAAGTAAGTTTCCACGAACATTTAATAGCCAATTCATTAAAAAGCAAGATATGCGCTATGGCGAAAACAGCCACCAAGCAGCCGCTTTCTATGTAGAAAAAAACATTGAAGAAGCCTCGGTATCGACTGCCACTCAGCTGCAGGGTAAAGCCTTGTCATTCAACAACATCGCCGATACAGACGCCGCCCTTGAGTGTGTAAAAGAATTTGCTGAGCCATGTTGTGTCATCGTGAAACACGCCAATCCTTGCGGCGTTGCTTTAGGAGATGACATTCTGCAAGCTTACCAGCGCGCTTATCAAACCGATCCTACTTCAGCCTTTGGTGGCATTATTGCTTTTAACCGAGAACTCGATGCCGATACCGCCGAAGCCATTGTCTCTCGCCAATTTGTGGAAGTGATCATTGCACCTAAAGTTTCTGAAGCAGCAGCACAAATTGTTGCCGCGAAGAAGAATGTGCGTCTGCTGCAATGTGGCGAGTGGTCAACTAAAACCACCGGTTTACAACTGAAACGGGTAAATGGTGGTTTATTGGTGCAAGACCGCGATCAAGGCATGGTCGGTCAAGAAGAGCTAAGCGTCGTCAGCAAACGTCAACCCTCAGCAGAAGAACTACGTGACGCGCTATTCTGCTGGAAAGTGGCTAAATTCGTGAAATCGAATGCCATCGTTTACGCCAAAGGGAACATGACGATTGGGGTCGGTGCTGGCCAAATGAGCCGTGTATACAGTGCTAAAATCGCTGGTATTAAAGCCGCCGATGAAAATCTGGAAGTCGCCGGAAGCGTGATGGCATCCGATGCCTTCTTCCCGTTCCGCGATGGCATCGATGCCGCTGCCGAAGCGGGCATCACCTGCGTCATTCAACCCGGTGGCTCAATGCGTGATGACGAAGTCATCGCGGCTGCGGATGAACACGGCATGGCCATGCTATTCACCGGCATGCGCCACTTCTACCACTAAACGAATAACAGCCAGCCTTACGCTGGCTGTTTTATATTGTGGCTTGGCGTGACCAAGCCAGGTTTGCTCAGTATTGGATAAACAAAAATGAACGTACTTGTGATTGGCGGCGGTGGCCGTGAACATGCGCTGGCTTGGAAGGCCGCCCAGTCTCCTTTAGTTGATAAAGTCTTTGTGGCCCCCGGCAACGCTGGTTCGGCGCTTGAGCCAAAGCTGGAAAATGTTGCAATTAATGTTGAAGATATTGCCGGCCTACTGAGCTTTGCGCAACAGAACCAAGTTGAACTGACCATTGTCGGCCCTGAAGGCCCCTTAGTGATTGGCGTGGTGGATGCTTTTCGCGCTGCGGGTCTAAAGATCTTCGGCCCCACCGAAAAAGCAGCACAGCTTGAAGGCTCTAAATCTTTTACCAAAGATTTTTTAGCCCGTCACAACATCCCAACGGGTTACTACCAAACCTTTACCGAAGTTGAACCTGCCATTGCTTATGTTAAGCAGCAGGGCGCTCCCATCGTGGTAAAAGCCGATGGTTTAGCAGCAGGTAAAGGCGTGATTGTGGCGATGACCGAAGCCGAAGCAATCGCGGCAATCGAAGATATGCTCGCCGATAACGCCTTTGGTGAAGCAGGTTCACGCGTGGTAATTGAAGAGTTCTTAGATGGCGAAGAAGCTAGCTTCATCGTGATGGTGGATGGCAGCAACGTATTAGCCATGGCCACCAGCCAAGATCATAAACGAGTTGGCGACGGTGACAGCGGCTTAAATACCGGCGGCATGGGGGCTTACTCACCCGCACCGGTAGTAACTCCTGAAATTCACCAACGCATTATGGATCAAGTGATCATGCCGACAGTAAAAGGCATGGCTGCTGAAGGCAACGAATACACTGGTTTCTTATATGCTGGTTTGATGATCATGGCTGATGGCATGCCAAAAATCATCGAATATAACTGTCGCTTCGGAGATCCAGAAACCCAACCGATAATGATGCGAATGCAATCTGATATCGTTGAGCTATGTTTAGCCGCCGTTGATCGTAAACTCGATAGCAAAACTGCCGAATTTGACTCTCGTGCAGCCATGGGTGTGGTCCTCGCCGCTGCAGGCTACCCAGGTGATTACCCGAAAGGGGATGTGATTAACCTACCCAGCTTGAGCGAAGAAAGCCTAGACGCCAAAGTATTCCACGCAGGGACTAGCGAAAAAGACGGTCAGCTCCTGACTAGTGGTGGTCGAGTGCTGTGTGCTACCGCCTTAGGCAACAGCGTGACAGAGGCTCAAGCCAATGCCTACGCCTTAGTCAAAAAAGTGTCTTGGAACGGTATGTTCTATCGTCACGACATCGGCTACCGCGCTATCGCCCGAGAAAAAAGCCAAGGCTAAGCCTTAAGCTGAATGCTAATAACATATAAAACCACTAAATGATCGATATTTAGTGGTTTTTTTTGTATTTTTCACATGATGCAAAGCTTAATCTCAATATTACTCAAGCAGTGCTATTATTCACTGTCATCATTGCGAAGAGCGTAACATGGAAAAGCATAATTTATTAGAAGATGGTTTAGCCCTATTAATTGGCAGCCTGATGGTTTCCTTAGGACTATTTTTCTTTAAACAGACTCAATTACTCACTGGTGGTACCGCGGGTTTGGCTCTGTTATCCAGTCAATTTTTTAAGTTAAGCTTTGGTCAAATATTTCTACTCATTAACTTACCCTTTTTTATTTTGGGTTTTGCCAAGATGGGCAAAAGCTTCACTTTTCGCACCGTCGCTTGTGTATTGCTGGTCTCTTTGTTTACCGATTATATGCATCTGGTCCTCAGTGTTTCACATATTGAGAGAAGTTATGCATCACTCTGTGGCGGTTTCTTAATTGGCACTGGTATGCTGATCCTGATCCGCCATAAAGGCAGCTTAGGCGGGGTGAATATTCTAGCCTTATATTTACAACAACGTTTTAATATTCGTGCAGGTCAGGTGCAAATGGGGCTCGATATTATGATTGTTGCTGCCTCTTACTTCCTCGTCCCATTAAGCGTTTTACTATGGTCCATTGTTGGCGCGGTCGCGCTCAATATCGTGATATCATTGAATCACAAAAGTGGACGCTACCAAGGTCTATCTTAATTAAACCAATGACATTTACTTCTGCGTTCATCTCGATAGAACAAACTCAGCGTTTGTTTGCTTGCTATGATCAATGGCTTACAGATTACCAAGACTATTGGCAATTCAGTCCTTTTGCCCATCACACATTCCCTTGGCCAAAGCCCTTACTCAAACACAGCTTAGAACAACTAAGCCTTGAGCAGCTGACCCAATTTGAACAACATCCCACGCTGGCTAGAAGCTATTTTGCTGAGTATTTCCCAGAACTAACGCAAAACCAAGAATCATGGCCCTTAACGGTTCCTCAAACGCGCAGTTTAATCAGCCCATTTTGGTTGAGTAACGGTATTAAAGGCCGTAAATTGGAACAAATTGCAGCCTTTTGCCAACAATTACACGGCGAGACAAGACCAGTATTGGAGTGGTGTGCAGGCAAAGGTCACTTGGGGCGCTTCATTAGTTACCATCACCAGCTGCCCGTCACCAGCCTAGAGTGGCAGGCACAGCTCTGTGAAGAGGGGCAACAGTTGGCCCAAAAATTAAACTTAAGCCAACATTTTGAACACTGTGATGTATTAGCTGAGCCACCCCAAGCCACGCTCAACAAGCAACAACATGTAGTGGCCTTACACGCTTGCGGTGAGTTGCACCTACAGCTACTTCGCTTAGCCAGTCAGCAGCGACCACAACGACTCAGCCTATGCCCCTGCTGCTATCACCTCATTAGCACCCCTTACTATCAGCCGCTCTCCGAGCAGGCTCAACAAAGCTCCCTTCAATTGAGTAAAGCGGACTTACGCTTGGCCGTGGCTCAGTCGGTTACCTCGGGTCAGCGGGTGCAAAACCTACGTCAAACCGAGATCCATTGGCGCTTAAGTTACCAATGTTTACGCGAGCAAGTGACTGGGCAAAGCGACTACCAAGCGTTGCCGTCGGTGGCGAAACACTGGTTTGCTCAAGGGAGTAGCTTTGCCGATTTTGCCCAATGGGCGAGTCAACAACACCAACTGGCGCTGCCAGAGTCCATCGACTGGGCAGATTATTTAAACTTAGGACGAGAGCGCCATCTTCAAGTACGTAAAAGTGAACTGATACAACAACTATTTAGACCCATCTTAGAGCGCTGGCTGATTCTGGACCGTTGCTTATTTTTACAAAAGCATGGCTATCAGCTAAAACTCGTGGAACTTTTCCCCTTTCAAACTAGTCCACGTAATGTACTCATTCAAGCCGAGTTGCCTTAAGGCGCTTCAACCGTAAGGCTCTAATCAATACCTTAAGTACTGTTTATTGGTTTTTAACCCTTACGATATAGCCTCTGCTCTAATAAGCAATAAGGCCTTTTACTGTGATAATTGTTACACTTACCAATATTGGATAGGTATCTATCCTTGACTCATTGATAACTGGAAACTTTATGTTGCTTCGTATCCCGCTATGCTTCACCTTGCTTTGCGTTAGTTCTATGCTGTTTGCCACCGAACAAGAAGAACAATATGAAGAAGCGCTCAATCCCGCACTTATTGAAAACGACACGGCATCGAGTGAACCACAACCAATCCCCGAGCCTAAACCAAACATCCTCCCAGAAACCGAGTCGCAGGGAAAGTCAGTCGAAGCAAACCCTACCGAGCTGGACCTGCAACAAAAGTCAGGCGATGACAAACAAGCTTTGCCGGCCCAACCCGAAAACATTATTCCGATAGTTGTTGGCAACGATCCGCTCTCGAGCAAAACTCAGAAAAATTTAGCCGAGCCGCCCCCAGAGCAAGCGACATGGGGACCGCTTCATTTACTCAATACCGAGCTCTCACCGAACAGCAAAGCCACCCTAGATTGGTTTTCCGGTCACCTGCCTGGTGGCTTCGAAATGGCCACCCCGGTCGTGGTATTGCATGGTAAAGAAGCAGGGCCAACCGTATGTTTAACTGCCGCGATCCATGGTGATGAGGTCAACGGGGTTGAAATTGCCCGCCGAGTCGTACAAAACCTAAAACCAGAAAATCTCAAAGGCAGCATTATCTCGGTTCCAGTGGTCAATATTGACGGACTATGGCGCAAAGATCGCTATATGTCAGACCGACGTGATCTTAACCGCGCCTTTCCTGGTAATGCTAACGGCTCAACCGCCTCTCGCGTCGCTTATAGCTTATTTACCAGCATTATCCGTCACTGTGACAGTGTCATTGATCTGCATTCTGGCTCAATGTTTCGGGAAAATGTGACTCAATTACGGGCCGATATCACTCTAACTTCGGTTGCGGAATTAACCAAACAATTTGGTGCGGTTTCGGTACTACAAAGCATTGCTCCCCCAGGCAGCTTACGTGGCGCAGCAACCGCCGCTGGGATCCCCGCGGTGGTGATGGAAGTGGGAGGTCCTTTCACCGTTGATGTAAAAATGGTTGAAACTGGCGTCAAAGCGCTACGCAGTTATTTAAGTTCCATCGGTATGTTGCCGCGCTCTTTCTTTTGGTCTTCACCACAACCGGTATTTTATGCCTCCGAGTGGCTGCGCTCTCGCCAAGGCGGGATCCTGATAAACAAAGTCAACCTAGGGCAAAAAGTAAACAAGGGGCAACTGTTAGGTGAAATTAGCAACCCGATTAATAATGAAATCGAGAATCTATACGCACCTTTCAATGCCGTCGTTCTTGGCCGTGCTCAGGACCAATTTGTCAGCGCTGGTTACGCTGTGTTTAACCTTGGTGAACGCCGAAGCATAGAAGCTCTTGAACAACAGGGTGAACAAGTGAAGAAAAAAGTTGTCGAGAATAATGCGGAACAGATGGGGCTAACACCCAGCCTAAACCAGAATGATGCCACCCCCCAAGTTACAGATGATGAGGCGACCACGCTGCCACCTAAACCCGAGAGCCCCTCGCGGCCAACACCAACGGGGCATCAAATCCCCGATATGGATGATGTTCCAGAAGATTAGCCAAGCCTTATCAAGGCGAGCAATAGCCAAGAATTCTTTTAAGGAGTAATCACGATGACCCAAGAGGCTTTAATCAAACGCTGCACATGGTGTGGTGACGCCCCAGATTATCAACATTATCACGACCATAGCTGGGGGCGGCCAGTTTATGACTCAAAAGAACTATTTGCTAAGCTCTGTTTAGATGGACAACAAGCCGGTTTGTCATGGATAACCATTCTGCGTAAACAGCAAAACTACTATCAAGCCTTTGCTCAATTCCAACCAGACAAAATCGCTCAATACCAAGACCAAGACTGCGCCCGCTTAATGGAAAACAAAGGGATCGTACGCAATAAGCTTAAGATTAATTCCATTATTAAGAATGCCAGAGCCTATTTAGCGATAGAGGCACAAGGCCAAACTTTTAGCGACTATATTTGGAGCTTTGTAAACGGCAAAACCATTGTAAATCGCTATACCCATATGCAAGACATTCCAGCTGAAAGCCCAGAATCACAAGCAATGTCGAAAGCCTTAAAAAAAGCAGGATTTAATTTTGTTGGACCCACGATTTGTTATGCCTTTATGCAAGCGGTGGGTATGGTGAACGATCACCTGGTGGATTGCCATGTCTATCGAGAGTGTGTCGAGTTAGCCAAACGTTAAGCTGCTTCATACTGGCCAGAAGATGTTATAGCAATCTAATTAATTAGATGAGCAATTTATTACGCAGAATTAATTTACCGATAATCAGCCAGGAAGTGCAGTAGCTAGTGGCTCTAATGACAAGATACATCACGCAGTTAGCGGTGATCTAGGCTAGCAAAAATAAACCAGTAATGGTTAGATTAGTATTCGATGGGCTGCTCATCAGTCATCAATACGGTGAGTCGTAAGTGATTCGACCAAGGGCCTTATTCGCTCGCTGTTGAGCGCATGTGACTGGTTGCAGTCAATCTAAATAGAAGGTGATTTAGGCCACCCTGAACGGGGAAGCTTTCGCCTGATCGGCGATGATCTCTGTGTGACAATTATTGAGTGTTAGTATAACTGAACGAAGTCTTACAAATTAACGAGTTAACTCCGCGAAACGTTGTTCTTCAGTCTTTTTGTTTTGTAAGTAGCTTAATGCCACCAAACCCATTAATTCCATCATAATTTTTCTCTCTTTAGTAAAAGTTTAACTCAGTTGATCAATCAGATTAACGATTCAGTTGCTTAACACTGGCGTCATCGTGTTTTTTGTAACCTAGGTAGCTAAGGGCGACCAATCCAAATAAATCGTACATAATATTTTCCTTTTGCTTGTAAATGACTAGCGATTACGTTGCGCTTGGCTTTGTTGATTATTGTTTGCTTGTGATTGTAATGCGTAAAATAAACCAAATAATTCCATAATATGTTCACCTATTGTTTTGTTTGCTTCAATCTTAAAAGTCGCTAACTATGTAAAGTGTTTTTGTTAGTAACTTTCTCTCTTGGGATTAATATTATGCGACACAGCACACAATTAACATTATGTTTTTTCATTTTGTACTTACTAAATTTCACTTTAAGTAATTAAATTACCAAAAAATCATTTGAAAGGCTTTCCAAACCACAGCGCAGAGCGAATTTGTGAAAATTGTTAACTATTGTTTGATAAAAAATTTCGCAAGTATTTTCTTAAACCGTTACAAATGAGAAAACTGCGGTATGCTAATCCACTAACCGTCACTGCTATATAAGGGAGAAACGATGCAGGCAATACAAGCGCAATTCCATGGCGACCAACTGAAGCTCAATCAACTGCCAGACCTTGTTGCAAATCAACAACAAGTGCTAATCTCAGTCAAGGCTGCTGGGGTCAACCCAGTAGATACTTATATCGTAGCCGGTAGTAATAACTACACCGCCAACTTCCCACACACGCCTGGAAAAGATGCCGCAGGCGTGATCATTGCCGTGGGTGCTGACGTCACAGGCCTAAGTCCCGGACAACGAGTTTATTGCGCAGGAACACTCAGCGGTGCCAGCGCTGAACAATGCTTGGCCAGCCCGCAACAGGTTTATCCTCTATCGAATCACTTAAGCTTCGAACAAGGTGCCTGTTTAGGTACACCATATGCTACAGCTTGGCGAGCTCTGTTTATTCGAGCCCATGCTCAAGCCGCAGAAACGGTGTTTATTCACGGCGCGAGCGGAGGCGTCGGACTCGCCGCAATTCAACTCGCCAAAGCTGCGGGTTGTCGGGTTTTTGCCAGCGCTGGCAGCGAAGCCGGTTTAGCACTACTCAAACAACAAGGTGCCGATGTGGTAGTAAACCACCATCAAACGCAACACTACCAACAACTGCAACAAGCCGGTGGGGTGGATGTAATATTAGAGATGCTAGCGAATCAAAACTTAGGCGATGATCTACCGCTACTCAATGCAAGAGGACGCGTGGTTGTGATCGGTAGCCGAGGCAGTGTAGAGATTAATCCTCGAGATCTCATGGCTCGAGATGCTTGTATTATGGGAATGGCCTTAGCGCACGCCGATAGCGCACAGCTAAAACAGATCCATACGGCCCTTTATGCAGGTGCCGAAGCGGGATTTGTTCGCCCTGTGATAGGACAAAGTTTTGCTTTGGCCGAAACCAGCGCCGCTCATCAAGCCGTGATGCAAGCAGGCGCTCACGGCAATATTGTGATCGACACCCAGCAGACTAAGGATACCGTTAGTCACCAGTAACTCGACGACATAAATAGCCCGTCTCTCAATTGGTCCCGCTGCGACCACTCTCGATGCGCAGCGGCTCTAGAAATAAGATAAACCTTGAGGGCTATTTTATAGACTCGAGGCGTGAGGCGAAAAAGTAAGCCTAAGAAATATTGCTTCCCCTACTCCCTCGACAACCAAAATCTGTTGATCCTTGGAATAACATGAGTGATGAAGGATCAACAGCCCAAATCAAGTTCATTCTTTCTTCGCGGCAATTTGTTTATACATCAAACCAGCACAAACCGCCCCAACGAGTGGTGCAAGCCAAAACAACCATAATTGACTTAAGGCAATCCCCCCTTCGATTAAGGCAGGCGCAGTGCTACGAGCCGGATTCACCGAGGTATTACTCACCGGAATAGATATTAAATGGATTAAAGTTAATCCCAAACCAATCGCCAAGGGGGCGCCCCCCACTGGTGCACGCTGATCAGTAGCCCCTAAAATGATGAATAAAAACATAAAGGTCATCACTATTTCACAAATAAAGGTTGCGACTAAACTATAGCCTCCTGGTGAATGCAGGCCGTAACCATTACTCGCCAAACCATGGCTAGCCAAATCATAATCAGCGCTACCACTGGCAATCAAGTACAAAATAATTGCGCCCACAAATCCGCCAAGTAACTGGGCACAAATATAAGGGAATACATCAAACTTAGAAAAACGCCCTGCCACCATTAAACCGATGGTGACCGCAGGATTAAGGTGACAACCAGAGATATGCCCAATGGCATAAGCCATGGTGAGAACGCTCAGACCAAAGGCTAGTGATACCCCAACCAAGCCAATCCCTACCTCAGGAAAAGTCGCCGCTAATACAGCACTACCACAGCCCCCTAAAACCAACCAAAAAGTACCAATCCCTTCTGCAACTAAACGATTGAATAACGGCATGTTTGCTCTCCTTTTCAAACATAGGCTTCACAGTAGCAACTTGCCACTGTCGCCTAAATATAGGCCACTCCTGCCAAGCCTACCGAGTTTTTACTCCCTTGCCCGTTCAGTTCGATACAGTTTCTCGCTTAACAGATACAAGACGAGAGAAATCGAAATAAATACAAAGAACTAAAAAACACAATAGTAAAGACAAATATAAAAAATATAGCTACCATTGCCACACTTTAATCCGAAAATAATTCATTAATAGGACGTTCATGTTTAGAACTTATATTTTAGCGGTTTACATCACCATACTCACTATTCCTACTGTCTATGCGAGTGAATTTAACTTTGAACTGAATGATGATGCCTTCAGAGCTGGTTTTACCAGCGCGATAGGGCCTGCAGCTGAGGTGTCGGCAAACTATATGTACTCTCGACCTGAAGGCGATTTAGCAGAGCTAGGGATCAAGGCAACCCACCAGCAGGACAATCATAAATTTGCAATTGGCACTAAGTTCAACACATTGTGGGCAAATCATCACGCGAACGCGCATGCCGTAACCATTGGAGGAAACTACGCCATTCTCATTGCCCCAGATTTAACAATTTCAGGAAGTGCTTACTACGCACCTTCGGTGTTAGCCAGTCATGAATTAAGTCGTTACTACAACTTAGATGCAAGAGTGGCTTATTCGCTGATGCCCCATGCTAACGTGTACTTAGGTTACCGTAGCATTCAGTTTCACTATCGTTCTGCAAACGATTTAAGCTTTAATAAAGGTTTCTATATCGGCGCAGTAATTAAGTTCTAGTCCTCAGAGGCCTGTTATGTTCAGCTCTGAGATGAAAAACAGGCCAAGTGCGACGCCATTCCTGATGTTTCTTGATTCACCATCTAGTCCGTATCTATCTAGCCACAGCGCCTAGCTCTTTTCAGCGTCGACAGTGAAGCAGAGCCCCCAAAAACAAATGCCATAGCTTTAAAATTCAATCAAAAGCTTCTAGAAGGGATAATAAAATCAAAAAAGCGTTATAAATTGAAATAAATAACCCTAAATTAACTTTATTAAACCATAACTCGCAAACACTCACTCAGCAGATCTCCTTATACTTTGTTCATCACTCTCCACTTGAGAATTTTAAATGAAATTACCATTTGCCATATTTCGATTAATTAGCCGTCAGCGCACTCTCTTGCCTCGCGCTGGCGGTCCGTTGGGCTAAATTCATTCAATTCAACTGTAGAGATAAATCATGTCCACTTTTAATTATAAAAAATACCAAGCCTTTCAGAAGGTTCACTTACCTAATCGACAATGGCCCAATAACAGTATCAGTCAAGCACCACAGTGGTGTAGTGTGGATCTTCGCGATGGCAATCAGGCCTTGATTGAACCGATGTCGGTGGAACAGAAAAAAACCTTGTTTGCGCTTCTGGTGAAGCTCGGCTTTAAACAGATCGAGGTTGGTTTTCCTGCCGCATCAACCACCGACTACGATTTTGTGCGATGGTTAATCGAGACCAATCAGATCCCGGAAGATGTCTCCATTCAAGTATTAACTCAGGCCCGTTCGGGCTTAATCGAGCGCACATTTGAAGCACTAGCCGGAGCGAAAAACGCGATTGTGCACCTCTATAATTCAACCTCGAGAACACAGCGCGAGAAGGTATTCAAACTGGATAAAGCGGGTATCATTAACATAGCCGTCACTGGTGCAAAAGAACTACAGCGGCAGGCCGAATGTTACCCAGAGACTAATTGGCAATTTCAATATTCACCAGAAAGCTTTACTGGAACCGAACTCGATTTCTCGGTGGAAATTTGTAATGCGGTGGTTGCCCAGTGGCGTCCTTACACCAACAATAAAATAATCATTAATATTCCAGCCACAGTTGAAATGTCGATGCCTAATGTTTACGCCGATCAAATAGAATGGTTTATCCAGCACATCGACCATCGCCAAGATCTCGTGATTAGCCAGCATACCCACAATGACCGCGGCTGTGGGATCGCCGCAGCTGAATTGGGGCAACTTGCCGGAGCCGACCGAGTGGAGGGCACCTTACTCGGCAATGGCGAGCGCACCGGAAATATGGATATCGTGACGATGGCAATGAACCTATACAGTCAAGGGATAAATCCGGAGTTGGACTTGGCCAATATCGATGAAATAGTACAAGTGGTCAAACACTGTACCCAGTTGCCAGTACATCCGCGTCATCCCTATGTTGGTGAATTGGTATTTACCGCTTTCTCTGGCAGCCATCAAGATGCCATTAAGAAATGTTTAGAACAGCAGCAAACTGGCGCGCCTTGGGATGTGGCCTATTTACCGATCGATCCTAGTGACTTAGGTAGAGATTATCAGGAAGTGATCCGTATCAATAGCCAATCAGGCAAAGGCGGGATCGCCTATATCCTTGAGCGAGACTACGGCATTCAACTGCCTCGTTGGGCGCTCATTGAGTTTAGTGCAGTGGTACAACAAGACGCCGAGAAAACGGGTGAAGAAATCACCCCAGAAAAAATATGGCAGCTATTCCAGCAGACTTATTTAAAGCAAAGCCATGCCTATCAACTTGGCCACTACCAAATCAGCTACCAACAGCAAGAACATTTACAGGTTGTATTACAACGGGATGAGCAAACCTGCAGGATTGAAGCCAATGGCAATGGCGCACTGGCCGCCTTTGTCAACGGACTACAGCAGGAATTTGGCTTCACTATCGAGGTTCTCGACTACACTGAACATGCCTTAAGTAGAGGAGCTGAAGCGGAAGCGGTATGTTACATTCAAACTAAGATCGCGAATAAACGCTATCTTGGGGTCGCCATCGATAAAGACATTCTCACCGCAAGCTTAAAAGCGATGTTATGTGCCTTAAATCAAGAGCTGAGCATATCCGCTCAGCTGGAAATGGTCTAGTTAGCTGCGCCATCTGATGTACGCTCAGCCATAAGACTTAATGGTGATGCCCACCCGCACCGTGGGCATGACCATGCGCCAATTCTTCAGCGCTTGCTGGACGAGCCTCAATTAATTTGATAGCAAAGTCGAGATGTTTACCCGCGTAGGGATGGTTGGTATCAACGGTCGCCATAAACTTCCCAACCTTAACCACGGTTACCTGACGAGGGCCTTGCTCAGTTTCCAAGAGCGCAGCCATCCCAGCTTTCCAATGCTTAGCGCCTTGCAAGTGTTTTACCGACACGCGCTGCTCTGCATTTTCATCACGCACACCGTAGCCATCTTCAGGCGCCAAACTTAGCTTGATTTCTGCGCCAGCTTCTAGGCCTTCTAAGGCCTGTTCAATCGCAGGAATCATCGAATTATGGCCGTGCAGGTAAGCGACCGCATCTTGGTCGGTCGCTTCCAATAACGCGCCGTCGGTTTCATGCAGAGTATATTCAAAACGCACCACACTATCTTTTACAACTTTCATGGTCTTCTCTCAAGATGGAAATGTTGCGCTACTACAGCAGAATCGGCGGAGTTTGCCAAGTATTATAGTTATCTTAGGGAAAATGGAAGTAAACAATAGCGAAACGTATTTGTGTACAGCTCAACAAATTAATGTATAACTATTGACCAGCATTCACCGATCAGCCAGTATATTCATAGGAAGCCTATACAATGTCGTAAATCAACAAGGAGGTTACTACCGAGAGAAGTTGATTGTGAGTATAGATAGCAGCATAAACACCCCAGACGATTACAAATTTCAGTGCTCTACATCTAACGAGTTAGCTGAAGCCCTATTTTCTCTACATTCCCTCCCTAGCCAAGCGAATATCGATGAATTGGCTCAACTGAGTTTACAAGTCAAACAATTAAGCCCAGTAAAGCAGCTCAAGCGACTGCATCATGCAGCAGAGCAACAACAACTATTTAAGTGCTTCACTGCTAGTCCTTGGTTTTTTCAAGAAGGTGCCGACTATTTATATCGCCCAGAGCTATTGCTGAATGCGCCACTGACTCAAGTAATTTTGTTGCTTAAAGAAACCTTAGGTCATCGCCATTGGCACAACTTATTACAAATGGCACATCCTCATTATGTTCCGCAGTTACTGGCACGCTTACGTCAATTTGCCACGGATTGTTCTAGGGATTGACACACAAATGTAGCTAAGCCATCAAACCCTCCCAAGTGTGGTAACAAGGTGATGTTTAAGCCCGCATGACTTGCTTCAGCTTGCTGAATAATTCTTGGTAAATCATTCACCACATGCGTACCCGCAGCCAAAAAATGAGGATATAAGGTAATGTTAACAATACCGGCAGCGACACACATATTGATCTGCTGACTAATTGATGGTTCGACTAATTCTAAAAATGCCGCATGAGTTTGCTGATAGCTAGGCAGCTGCCCTGCCATTTGAGCCGCTAAGTCAATCACTTCTTGATTCGATTGCTGACGGCGGCTGCCATGAGCGACAACTAATAACGCTTTCATATACTTCCTTAATTTAGAATTCAACGATGGCAAAGATTCATCACCGCCAGAAAGAGATACCCAATAATACCAATCTGATTCACTATATGAACAACTTATTGCGTAGAATAAATCTGCCGATAACGAGGCATCGAATGCAGTAACTAGTGGCTCTAATTACAAAATACATGACGCAATTAGCGGTGATTTAGGCCAGCAAAAATCAACAGATAATGACTTAGATTGATATAAGCCTTCACTGAAATAAACAGAAATGCCAATGCAGCTAAGACAGCATGACTATATTGGAAAAGGTCGTGGAGAGGAAAGTCTAAAGGAGAGCGGTGAGAAAAGAAACACTAGCCCTTAAAGGGCTAGAGCTAGGGGTTAAACTTTCGAGAACCATAATCAGCACTTAAAGCTTTATGGAGCGCTATTGGCTTAGCGGCCTAAGCTAGATACCGCTCGTCGTGACGAAAATGTTTTTATCTCGAACAAAAATCAAGCACGAAAGCTCAACATGCCCTAGTGTCAAAGCGCTATTATTTAACAGCTTCTTTTAAAGCTTTACCAGCGACGAACGCAGGTACATTAGCAGCAGCAATTTGGATCTCAGCACCAGTCTGAGGATTACGACCGGTACGTGCTGCACGGTGGTTAACTTTGAATGTACCAAAGCCGATTAGCTGAACTTGATCGCCTTCTTTAAGTGCGTCGGTCACAGCACCTAAAGTTGATTCCAAAGCCAATTTAGCTTGAGCTTTTGATAGGTCAGCTTTTTCTGCAATCGCATCAATGAGTTCAGTTTTATTCATAATATCTAAATCCTTTACGTTCGTTTAAATAATCCAGCTTCACTTTAAGAGAAAAAAAAACCCTGCGCAAAGAATTTTTCCACTTTCACGCCTTATTTGACGGGGCTTTAACCAATTTATGCGTAAATAGTCACAAAATCATCCATAATCTTGGCGACGACACCATTTAATTGTCTTCTAAACAGATCCCCAGATTACTCACACCTTGGTTCAACGCGAAGGTTTTCAAAATTTCTACCCCCGATTTCCCTTTCTCTAAATGGTCGATCATATCCAGTAAATCAGTTTGAAATTCTAGCTCTTGTTGGACTAAGTCTTGCCGCAGCATCGCATCTTCATCGAGTTCCCCCAACTGCAATTCTAAGAGGCTCAAAACACTCGCTAAGGAAGTCTGACTAGCTTGTTCTGCTTCCTGGCCTGTCGGCTCAAGTAAACAACTCAATAAGCATTCAACCACCACACAACAATCTAACGCTGGATATACTCCATACATGTCAAACAATTGAGGATCTGGGATCAGCGTTTCGAAGCGCTCTCGCTGAACCGAAAAGTTAATTTTAGTTTGCGGGTGCAAAGCACTTTCCCAAAATAACGCCAGTAAACGACGAAAATCAGCCTCATGAACTTGTTCTGTCGCCTGACAAAACAATAAATAATTAGGCGACATTCGCTGAAGTAGGGCCAAACAATATAAGGATTGCTGCTTAGTCGATAACTTCGCTAAGCGGTCGAGATCACAAGGGGTTAGCATTATTTGCTCCACACTAAGTAAAACGATTAAGGTCATCAAATGCTGATTAGCTTACCATCAACCGCCCTGGTTCACTAAATTTTGAGCCCCCGGTGAGGCTGGATAATACAGATGACAATAAGAAAATATGAGCTGAAAATCATCCGCAGAGGAATTGACCTAGCCACTTCTGAAAGCGTAATTTTTTGCGATGTGCCCCTTATATGCAGCAAGCCCGCTCGTAACTGAACGGAATAAATGGCTAGGAGATTAACTTAACAACTCAGACCAAATATTGAGAGCGACTATTTGGTAAATTGCTAGTTTTTGCAAGAGTATAAAAAACAATGAACCGCGATAGTCACTCGCGGTTCATCTACGGTGGAATAGATTTATTCCCCTCCATCATCAAAGGCAATTTGCTTCTCTAAGTCAAAAGCCGCGAAAGCCCGGTCTCCTAAAGAGTTCAGAACCTTCACCTCACCTTCCAAAATAGCGATAATAATCTTCCCAGCTTTCTTTTCGTTAGGGATAACCACTCGACCTTTTTCACTCTGACCTAAATCAGACAAAACCTGCTGCTGTAACAACAAGGGATTATCTTCGTCGTAATACAGCATCGTTACTTTCATAGCTTATCCCTAACAATTGAGGGTTAATGAATTCAATTTGAAACCCCATATGGCAATCGCAGTATTATATAACAAATATGTAACGTCAACCAAAGTAGTCTCATTCTCTCGCCCTGCTTCACGGCACAAAGGCCCCCTTTCGAGCAAACTTAACCCACACTTGTGATTGAACTATAACTATGGTTTTGACTATAAGCTTAGCTTATAGTCAGCCAATTACTATTTTAGATTAGGAATCATCATGGCTTATCAAGAATACAAAGTTATCGCTATTACCGAAGGTGCCTTAGGGACCTTATTTCTTGGCGCTTCCGGTATGCCCTTGCAAAAAGTAGAGGCAACGCTTAACAAAGAAGCCAGCAATGGCTGGCAATTAGTATTTCAAGTAATTGAAAATAGACGATTTTGGCTATTTTGGTCTAGAGAAACAGTGATCGTCACCTTAGGTCGCTAAACGAATGACCCGACGTGATGATTTAGAAGTACAACAAGAACAACTACGCGCAGAAATACGTCAGCTGCCCGCCCCCTTACGCCAACAATTTTACCAATTGTGGGAAAAACAAGTAAAAGATCCCGACAGCTATGCTGTTCTCAACTATCTATTTATCGCGGGTTTACATCATTTCTATTTGGGTAAATGGCAACGAGGCCTAATCAATTTAACGATATCATTAATGGGACTAAGTATATTGTTTAGTCCCTACTGGATATGGGGGGTGAGTCTATTGTTGCTGGTCAGTCTAATTGAACTTCCAGCATTATTTAGAGCCGAGCTGATCTTATTAGAACATAACAATAAGAGCATGCAGACTCTATTGAAACAAATCGTTAAGCGCTAATCCTTGGGGCCTTTAAACAGCCACAGTAGCAAGCCAAGTATCGGTAATAAGCAAATTAAAAATACCCACAAGTATTTGCGTCCGACTTCGGCGCCACTTTTTAATGTACGAATGATAGCGAACACGTCGCCGATTAAAATCAGCATCGCGATTAGCAATGACAATGACATTGTGATTCCTCTATTTTCAATTTGAAACGTTTATCATAATACTCGCGCTGATTGTGATTGACCCAGCGCATTCTAAATCAATTTGTTGACGTCACTCTATCACGATTTGCGAACATGGGCTGGCCATCATATCTTAGGGATGCAACTGCAATTGCTAGACGAGTAATTACGGCTCACAATAAATCCAACGACAGACAAATACACCATAACGTATCTCTAAACCATTCGTGACTAGGCGGGAATAACGTCATCTGATTGCTCAGCCAAAGCTAAGTACTCAATAGTTTGATTGCCATCAGTAATAATAACACAGCAAAAGCTTGTTTTAATCGCTTCGCTGGCAATCGATACGCCAAGCGACTCCCCACTCGAGCAAACACCGAACTCGTCAATACAATGCCCAACCACGCCGGTAAATAAACATAGCCAATGCTTCCAGGCGGTAGTTCAGCCAGTCCCCAACCGTTGTAGATATAGGCTGAAGCCCCGACCAAGGCAATAGGAATACCACATATCGCAGAAATCGCTACCGCTTTTGGCGCAGCTAAGCCGTACCAGCTTAAGCAAGGAAACAAAATAGTCCCCCCGCCGATGCCAAACATCGCAGAAATGCCGCCAACAAGCGCACCCAGCACACTGGTCCCCCACTGCTGAGGAAGACTTCGTTGTGCCTTCGGTAAACGCCCAAAGCCCATATACCATGCCATGAGTAACAGAAATCCGGCAAAATAATAGCTTAAATGCCGAGCTTGAAGCTGCCCGGCAAGCCACGCCCCCGCGCCAGCACCAAGCAGCAGCCCCAGCATTAAACGGCGAGCGATCAACCAATCAATCGAACCTCGACGATAGTGAGCATAACTAGCGCTACTCGCGGTAAACAAAATCGTCGCCAAGGAGGTGCCTATCGCTAAATGAATTGCCGATTCGCTAGCAAAGCCCATCGCAGCAAAACTACTGATAAGCACTGGCACAATCACCAAGCCACCACCGATCCCAAACAACCCCGACATCAGCCCAGCAACCGCACCAATCAATAAAAAACTAATGAACGTCACGACCTAACCAACACTCCACCTGATAATGCCGCATAGTCTGCTTGAAACAATGCAGTGGCGCAAAGTTTTCTAAAGATTTCGGAGCGAAGTGAGCGTTCGGAATGAATTTTGAGCATCGTTGCCGCGATGTACTCGCTGTTTTGCAACCTTAACCAACTTCATCTTACCCATATTCGTTTGGATAAGTCGCGCATCGCGATCTGCTTTTAATATCAAATCAACCCAGAGCCTATCTCGACAGATCGATAGGTTCCTGATCTAAATATTTTGGTAGGTAAGATAATACTTGAGGCTCACCAATGCTTTTCAGTTTTACCATGGCAATCACGAGTAACACCAGCATCAGTACGACGATTAATTGAAAGGGTGATTTCATAACAACAAATTCTCTATTACGACCTATAAACCACTTCATCCGTAAAGAGTTCCACGACAGCGGCTACTATAGCAAAATCCGTTACTATGGCATAGCGAAACAAAATAGCAGCTGCGCGAAGCGCATCTGCTATTGGCTGATTCATTCCCGCGAATCAAACACAAACCGTTATTGGTGATAACCACGACTCAGTTCGTGTACCGCATCGATAAACGCCCCCGCATGCTCGGGATCAACATCTGGGTGAATACCATGTCCCAAGTTAAATACATGCCCAGAACCTTCACCAAAACCGTCTAAAATATGCTGAACCTCTTGTCTAATACGAGAAACCGGAGCATATAACATCGATGGATCCATATTGCCTTGTAAAGCGACCTTATCTCCCACACGTCGCTTAGCATCGGCGATATTAATCGTCCAGTCTAAACCAACTGCATCACAACCAGTCGCCGCGATCTGCTCTAACCACTGCCCACCATTTTTGGTAAAGAGAGTCACAGGAACCGCCCGGCCGTCGGCTTGACGGGTCAAACCATCGACAATTTTATGCATATAACGCAATGAAAATTCATGGTAGTCGCGCTCCGATAATACGCCGCCCCAAGTATCAAAGATCATTAACGACTGAGCTCCGGCCGCCACTTGGGCATTCAAATACAAGATCACCGAATCGGCTAGTTTGTCGAGTAGCAAATGTAGAGTTTGTGGCTCACTGAAGGCCATCTTTTTAATACCACTGAAAGACTTAGTTGTACCACCTTCCACCATATAAGTGGCGAGCGTCCAAGGGCTACCAGAAAAGCCAATCAACGGCACCTCACCCTTTAGCTCACGCTTAATGGTACGAACTGCATTCATTACATAAACCAGCTCTTGCTCAGGATCGGGGATCGGTAAGGCTTGAACAGCGGCAAGGCTGGTCACTGGCCGTTCAAACTTCGGCCCCTCACCACTGGAAAAATACAAACCTAAACCCATCGCATCAGGAATGGTTAGAATATCGGAGAATAGGATCGCAGCATCCAGCGCAAAACGACGTAAAGGTTGCAACGTCACTTCACAGGCCAAATCTGCATCACGGCAAACCGTCATGAAATCACCAGCATCCGCTCGTACTGCGCGATACTCTGGCAGATAACGACCCGCTTGACGCATCATCCACACAGGGGTGGTATCGACAGGTTGCTTCAACAGAGCTCTTAAATAGCGATCGTTTTTCAATGGCGACATTGGCTTTTCTGATTCCTTATAATTTTTAGCTAGAGCATTGTAACGAGCTACTTTAACAACTCAAGACATTAGTTTAACAATTCAAACACTCCCATGAATCACATTTAAAGTGAAGTTTGGGCTAACCAATGTTCAATCATATCGCGAGCAACCGTTCCAAGAGGCGGCAAATGAGGTAAATCGTTCGCCTCAAACCACTGGGCATCAGCTAATTCTCGGCGATCAATCTTTAGCTCACCATCGGCATATTCTGCAAAATAAGCCGCCATCAATGAATGAGGAAATGCCCAAGGCTGACTCTTCCAATAACGCAAATTTTTAAGTTTAAGCCCGGTTTCCTCATGAGTTTCACGATGTACAGTTTGTTCTAAGGTTTCTCCCGCTTCGACAAAACCTGCAATCGCGGTATACATCGGTTGGGCTTGTTTTTGATGACGACGATGATTAGCCAGTAATAACTGAGAACCATGACTAATTAATACGATAATGCAGGGCGAAACCCGCGGATAGGCGCGAAATCCACACGCCGAGCATAACATGGCTAACTCCCAATCTACTCGTGTCATCGCATGACCACAACAACCGCAAAATTGATGAGTTTTTAAAAACAAAGCAAACTGCTGCGCCTTACCGACGAGGTTAAATAGTTGCGAGTTAAGCAGCGACATGCTGCTACGCAGATCAACCCACTCGCCCATCCCGAGATCCTGAGGATGCTCGAGTTCTAAACGCAAGCAGGGCTCACCTTTATAGCTAGCAAATTGCTCTACTCGACTAAACTCTAATGCAGGTAACGGCAAATCATCAATATCTCCATAGGGCAAGCGTTCACCCTGCGCAATCACCAAAATTTGCTCACCACAAGTGAAAAACCACCAGCCAAATTGCTTACTCACACCACGTTCCTTGCTCTTAAATTTGCTTTATTAGCAAATAATGAACAAGCTTAAACAACTTAACAAGCTTTCCCTGCAGCAAATGTTTAGCCACTCCGCAGTTAAACTAAATATCAGTTGACGAAAGCTTCGATTTTCTTTAGTTATAGAGCTAACGTTAATAGTTTCAGGAGCCATGCCAATGCTAAGAAAACTAGAACAAGCCCAAGCCAAATGGGGCGGTGCGAGTCAAGTCATTGATGCTTGGTTACTCGCCAGAAAGCAATTACTTATCACTTATTGTAATCTCGCGGGGCTACCTCCCTATGAAAGTAAGGAGCGTTCACTGCCGAGTCCCGAAACAATTAGTCATTTTTGCGAACAACTCGTTGATTATGTTTCCACGGGCCACTTCGAAGTTTATGAGCAAATTGTGAGTGGATGTGCTGGTGAAGGCGATAGCCAACCCGCTGAAAAATTACTGCCACAGATCAGCGCAACCACCGAAACCGCGCTCCGTTTTAATGATCAGTATGCCGAGGTCAATGAAGACTTAGAGTTTGCCAGCTTTGATAGAGATTTATCAGAACTTGGGCAGGAAATGGAAGAGCGTTTTGCCATTGAAGACCAATTACTGGACCATTTATATCAGCATAGTCAGCAAAGTGCTGCGGCCAAATAATCAAGTTGCTCACGATTTAAATACGACAAGTTTTAACTCTAAAAACAAAAATGCAGTGCTAGGCACTGCATTTTTAGTATTGCTCAATGCTTAATTAAACTTAACTTGCTGGTTGCTCTTTCGCAGCAGGAGCATCAGCTTTTTCAATATCAAGCAACTCAACTTCAAATATTAAAGTAGAATTTGGCGGGATACTGCCTGCACCATTTTCACCATAACCTAAGTCTGAAGGGATAAAGAACTTGTATTTCGCGCCCTTAGACATCAATTGAACGCCCTCGGTCCAACCAGGAATCACTCGGTTTAATGGGAAGGTTGCTGGCTCGCCACGATCATAAGAGCTATCGAAAGTTGTGCCATCGGTTAGCGTCCCTTTGTAATGCACAGTCACCGTATCTTCTGCGCTCGGTTTATCACCTTCAGCGGCGGTCAAAACTTCATATTGCAAACCAGACTCGGTCACAGTCACGCCTTCACGCGCGGCATTGTCAGCTAAAAACTTATCACTCTCAGCTTTTGCCACAGCAGCGTCTGCTGCCGTCTTCTTCTCGACTAAACCGGCTAGTTTTTCGTCTAATTCTTTTAAAGTAGTTTGAATGTCTTCTTCAGACATCAAAACTTCACCGCCTAAACCATCTTGCATTCCTTTGAGCACTAAAGCGTTATCTAACTCAAGGCCTAGCTCTTTCTGCTGCTCTAAAGTACTCGCAATATAGCGTGATACTGATGCACCGATCGCGTAGGCTTGTCGCTGCTCGGCACTTTCAAAGGCAGCTTTAGCTACCGTGCCCGCGTCAGTTTTCTCGAGGGAAACTTGCTCTACCGCGGGCGCTTCAGCTTTTTCGTCTTGACAACCAGTAACAGCAAAAATAGAGGCGGCCAAAACCGACACGGCAAAATACTTTTTCATTCAATTTCTCCAATAGAATCGCATTAATCTGCGGCTTAGCGAACAAGATCACTATGAATTATTAAACACTTAGCCTACAAAACTCTTATACTAACCCTATTAGTCAACACAACCTAGCGACAGTTCCGTAAAAAACAAAAAATGACATTACTTAAGTGGTTTGTGATTTTCAGCTTTTCTATCCTGACAGCGGCTTGTAGCGAAGAGGCTCCGCCTTCGGCGAGTTGGCAACAAGCGCTGGATGGAGCCTATGCCGCCGATATTTCAGCGGATGGGCAACTGAGCCTAGTGTCTTCAATACACCATGGTTTGACTCTTTGGAATATTAAACAACAACGCCAATTGTTTCAGTGGAACCATCAAAACCAAGAGAATAATCAAGTATTCTTAGTCAAAATCGCCGATGGTAATCGCTATGCGATTAGTGCCAGTCGCGATGATTTTGTGATTTGGGACATCGCCACTGGCCAGGCTCAGGGCTATTGGAAGATCAGTGAATCTAGTATCAGAGATATTGCCCTATCCAGCAACGGCAAGCAGGTCCTGATCGGCCTTGGTGATGGTAAAGTGATTCACCTTGATCTAGTCACTGGCCGACGGTTAGAGTTTCTAGGGCATAGCGAAAAAATCAACTCAGTTGCCTTATCGGCTAACGGCCGCTACGCCTTGACTGGTGGTAACGATTATCAAGCCTTGTTTTGGGATACCCAAACGGCGCAGGTATTACTGCGCTTTCCTCAACAGGGGCGCGTATCGATGGTCGCTCTAGAACCCGATGGAAAATATGCCTTCACCGCAGACAATGGCAAACTTGCCCGAATATGGGCACTTCCCAGCGGTGAGCGAGTCAGCCAACTGAAACTCACCGCCCGACAAAGCCTATTTTCCTATGTTCGTTTTGCCAAACAAGGCGAATGGCTTATCACAGGTTCTGCGGCCCGAAAACTGAGCCTCTGGCATGTAGCCAGCGGCCAAGCCCTGCAGCAATGGTTGGTCACTGCGAAACAAAAAACCCGACCGAAAAGCGCTGTTGTGTATAGCGCGGCGATGCTTGATAATAGCCAGCTGGTGAGCGCAAGCTCTAGTGGTTTCGTTGAAATTTGGGATATAAAGAATTAGCACTATGGATCAGCAAGAACTATTTAGCATGATTGAGCGTCTCGAAACAAAATTGGCCTTTCAGGAAGACACCATTGAACAGCTCAATCTTGCGTTGCAAAGTCAACAACAACAGTTGGATACCCTACAGCACCAATTTAAGCTGATCCGCGGCAAACTCTTCGAGACCGACAATGGCTCGGCGGTGGCACCGCTAGAACAAGAAACTCCGCCGCCTCATTACTAAGCCCTAGGTTTGGATTTGAGCATGTCTTTTCAATTTCGTTTAGCGCTAGAAAGTGACCTTCCCTGTATTGTTGATATCTACAATTCGATCATTGAATCGCGCCAAGTCACCGCCGATACCAAACCACAAACGGTAGCTTCGCGCTTAGACTGGTTTAAGCAACACCAAAAACCTCAACGTCCTTTGTATGTAATAGAACAGCATGGTGAAACCATTGCCTGGTTAAGTTTTAGTGATTTCTATGGCCGCCCCGCCTATCAACACAGCGCCGAAATTAGCCTTTATTTAGCCGAGCAGCATCGCGGTAAAGGCTTAGGAAAAGCCATATTACAAGCCGCCGAACCGATCGCCAAAACATTGGAGATTGAAATTTTACTGGCTTTCATTTTTAGCCATAACACACCAAGCCTGGCTTTATTCGATAAACTCGCTTACCAACTTTGGGGCCAGCTACCCAGCGTCGCGAGGATGGACCAGCAAACCTATAACCTCACAATTTTGGGTAAACAATTATAAATCGGTTTGCCACTAGGATGCTTAGGGCTTAAACAAACCAATTAGCTCAGCATCTGTCGACTCACTCGCTTGCCCTTCTGGACGCTCGGCATGATAGCCACAACTAACACATTCCACCGACTCTAACGTGAGCCCTTGCTGCTCCACGATGATCAGTTTTAAGGAATCGAGTTCTCCGCACTCGGGACATACCGCACCCGCGATAAAACGATGTTTTGCCATAATTCACTCTACTTTGTTCTGCGCTGTCGCTATGCGCCATAAGCTGCATCAGGTATCATAGCGGCATTATTGCACATTTTTAGTAGCGCATAGCAACAACCATGATCGTAGCCAACAGTATTAGCCTTCAACGCGGTAGCAAATTTCTTTTAGAGGAAACCAATCTCACCATCCATCCCGGACAAAAAGTAGGTTTAGTCGGCCAAAATGGTTGCGGTAAATCGTCTTTATTTGCTTTGCTAAAGCAGCAACTGCATGTCGATGCTGGAGAATTGAGTGTCCCCAGCAAATGGCAAATTGCCAGCGTTGCGCAAGAAACCCCTGCGCTAAACCGCAAAGCCATCGATTACGTAATTGATGGTGATTTTGAGTTCCGCAAAGTGGAGCAACAAATTGCCGATGCCGAATCTGCCGGGAATGGTGAACTCATCGCGACCCTACACAATAAATTAGATACTATTGGTGGTTATCAAATCCGCGCCAGAGCGGCCGAATTATTGGCCGGCTTAGGATTTAGCGAAGCAGGACAACAGCAGAGTGTCAGCGATTTCTCCGGTGGATGGCGAATGCGACTCAATTTGGCTCAAGCTTTATTGGTACGCTCAGACTTATTACTACTCGATGAACCAACTAACCACCTTGATCTAGATACCGTTGTCTGGTTAGAACAGTGGTTAAAGCGCTACCCCGGCACCCTCATCTTAATCTCGCATGACCGTGACTTTCTAGACAACATCATTAACCGAATTGTGCACATTGAAAATCGCCAGCTAAATGAATATACCGGCAGTTATTCTGATTTCGAACAAATGCGAGCAACACACTTGGCTCAACAGCAGGCAATGTTTGAAAAGCAACAACGTGAGCGCGCCCACATGCAAAGTTTTGTGGACCGATTCCGTTACAAAGCCAGTAAAGCCAAACAAGCACAGAGCCGACTAAAAGCCTTAGAAAAAATGGAACTGATTAGCCAAGCGCATGTGGATTCACAGTTTAGTTTTCGCTTTAGAGAGCCCGACAGCCTACCTTTACCCTTGTTAACGATGGAAAAAGTAAGTGCCGGTTATGCCGACAAAACCATTCTTGAACAAGTCGAATTCAATTTAGTACCGGGCAGCCGGATCGGCCTACTGGGGCGCAACGGTGCTGGTAAATCCACCTTTATCAAGTTGTTATCCGGTGAGCTTAAAGCTTTAGCTGGCGATGTTGAAATTAACAAAGCAGCTAAAGTGGGTTATTTCGCCCAACACCAATTAGAAACATTGCGCCCCAACGATACCCCAATGCAGCATCTACAACGACTCGCGCCCACCACCACCGAAGCCGATCTGCGTAAATATTTAGGTAGTTTTGGGTTTCAAGGCGACCAAGCCCTAGAGCCTGTAGCTCCCTTTAGCGGCGGCGAAAAAGCCCGCTTGGTTCTCGCTTTAGTCGTATGGCAAAAGCCAAATTTGTTACTACTCGATGAGCCCACCAACCACCTCGATTTAGAGATGCGTTATGCGCTCACCCTCGCCTTACAAGAATTCAATGGGGCAATGATCATCGTCTCTCACGATCGGGCACTACTACGAGCCACAACCGATGAATTTTACTTAGTCGATAGCCAACGAGTTTCTCCTTTTGCTGGCGATTTAAACGATTATCAGCAATGGCTAAGCCAAGCCAACCGCGCAGAGAACACCAGTAGTACCGGCACCGCTGGGACGAATTCGATTGCTCAACGCAAAGAACAAAAACGTAAAGAGGCTGAGTTTCGCCAGCAAACCCGCGGTATTCGCAAACAGTTGGAAGTGCTTGAAAAACGCAGTCATAAAGCCCAGCAAGCCCTAACTGAAATAGAGCAACGGATGGCCGATCCTGAACTGTACACCGCCGACAACAAACAACAACTGCAACAGTGCTTACAACAACAGGCAACACTAAAAATTGAATTAGAAGAAACGGAGCTGCAATGGTTTGATCTACAAGAACAGTTGGAACAGCAACAACAAGCCTTTGGGATCAGTGCCGAGGAATAACTTTACTTGACCGATTACACCACTCAGGTAAGGTTAACAACAATACTATTAATAATAAATCAAGGATGTCTATGAATGCCACGCAAGATCGCCCCAGTTTATTGATTGGTTTATTGCTGATCATTGTCGGTATTGGGGTAATTGCTTACGTACTACCGCAGGCCGTCAACCTCATCACCCTACCGCAAGATGCCCCCTTTATGCAGCATTTCTTTAGCTGGTTAATGGCCGATACAAATGCGATTAACAGTCAAGTGAGTGAAGAGTTTTTCGAAATATTTCAAACATTTATTAAGGTGATTGTGCTCATCGTATTTTTATATGTTTGCTTAAAACTAGTCAGTATTGGCTTATTAATTATAAAAGAAGGGGTGAGCCTGATTCGACCTCAACCGCAAACCAGTAAAGATAAAAACTAAACGGCTTCTCTTTGGCAGGTCATCGTGACCCGCCAGATTTTCTTTTGCTACCAATGCAACAGAACACTGGCTAAGCTAAAGTACACTAATACCCCAGAGACATCGGCAATAGTGGCAACCAATGGCCCAGAAGCGGTGGCAGGGTCTAGCTTCATTTTGTTTAATAAAAACGGCAAACTAAGACCGACCAAAGATCCGACCAATACGATAACCACCATCGACATCGATACTATCAACGCCACTTCTGGGCCGCCACGATATATACCCACCCCATAGACAGCAATCGCCATCGTCATACCAAGCGCCAAGCCAACCAGTAATTCGCGACTAAATAACTTCGCCCAGTCACTTTTATCGACTTCACCAGTAGCTAAGGCTCGCACCATTAAGGCTGCGGCTTGAGAACCGGCGTTACCGCCGCTACCGATTAATAAAGGTAAAAAGAATACTAAGGCCACATGGCTGGCAATGATGTCTTCGAAATGCGCAATTCCTGCGCCGGAAAACATCGCACCAAATACTAATAATACTAACCACAGCACTCGCTTACGGTACAGTTCCCAGATGCTCACTCGGTCGACGGTTTGATCCAGCTTCCCCACTGAAGCACTCTTTTGCGCATCCTCGGTGGCTTCTTCCACAGCCGCATCCATGGCATCGTCATAGGTGACAATACCCACCAGTTTGTGCTGCTCATCTACCACTGGTAATGCCAGCAAATCATAATGACGGATCTGCTGACTGGCGTGCTCTTGACTATCCTCGACCGCCATTGCAACCACTTCGGTACGCATCAACTCACTTACCTGCTTATCTGGCGAGGCTAGAATCAATTCACGTAAGGAGATCGTCCCCAACAAGCGACGTTGCGCATTAATCACGTAGGTTTGATAAATGGTTTCCTTATCGGGCGCTTCTAAACGCAACTGCTTGAGCGCTCGGCTCACTAACCAATGCTCCTTCAGCGTAGCGTAGTCAGAAGTCATAATCGCACCAACCGTTCCCTCCGCATAACTGGCGAGTTGACGTAGATCTTCACGTTCAGCCTGCGCTAAACCAGGAAGCACCATCGCCTGTTGTTCTTCATCTAGATCATTGTACAAATCAGCTCGTTCATCAGCATCCATTCGGGAAAACAAAGCCGCTAATTTATGTCGTTTCATCAAGCCTGCAACTTCAGCTTGCAAATAAGGAGGAAGATAAGAAAAAACTTTGGCTCGATCTGCCAAAGAGAACATCGAAATTAACGGAAGCGCTTCTTTAGGGTCAAATTCAGCGAGTGCTTTACCAATATCGGCAAGGTGGTAATCGTCTAAAGTTGCACGCAAACTTGATTTATCAAGACTAACTAAGGCAAGCTCTAATTTTTGGTGAAGATGTGCCATTAACTGCTCCAGCTATCGCATAGAGCTCGGCGAAAAATGACCGACTACGCGATTAAAAACGGTGATAGAAAATAGGAAAAAGAATTTAAATGTCGACTGTCGGGGTCAGGGGTCATAAACAAATCTCGATGACAAAATCGGCGCAAATTGTAGGAGGGTTATGCTTTTAATACAAGGAATTTATGCCGCTTATCAGGCGAAATAAGCGGCAGGAAAACAAATGACTAAACGCTAGTAACCCAAGTTAGGCGCCAGCCAACGCTCGGCTTGCTCTAAACTCATATTTTTACGTTGCGCATAATCCTCTACCTGATCGCGTTGGATCGAAGCCACTGCAAAATAGCGACTATCAGGGTGAGAGAAATACCAGCCAGACACAGCGGCTCCAGGCCACATCGCATAGCTATCCGTTAACTGCATCCCAATCCGTTGCTCAACCTCTAACAGCTCCCAAATCAAGCCTTTTTCAGTATGTTCCGGACAAGCAGGGTAACCCGGCGCAGGGCGGATCCCTTGATAGTTTTCACGGATTAGCTCTTCATAAGCGAGCCTTTCATCGGCCGCATAGCCCCAAAACCTTTTACGTACCTGAGCATGCAAGTATTCAGCAAATCCCTCCGCCAAACGATCAGCTATCGCCTTCACCATGATCGCGTTGTAATCATCGCCTTCTGCTTTATAAGCCTCCGCCAATTCATCTTCACCAAATCCACCAGTGACCGCAAAACCACCAAAATAATCGGCTTTACCGCTAGATTTAGGTGCGATGAAATCAGCCAAACAATAGTTAGCCGCTTTCGCCTTCTCGGTTTGCTGGCGAAGTTGGCAGCTTAGCCCCAATAACTCAGAGCGAGATTCATCACGGTAAATTTCTATATCATCACCCACACTATTGGCTGGGAACAAACCAAATACACCAGAAACTTTAACCTCACGTTTTTGTTTAAATCGCTCTAACATTGCTTTGGCATCGGCAAATAAGCGTTTGGCCTCTTCGCCAACTACTTTATCTTCTAGAATACGTGGATATTTTCCGGCCAAAGACCAGGTCATGAAGAATGGCGTCCAATCAATGTAAGGTTCAATCTCTGAGATAGCGACGTCTTCGAAATGCTGGATCCCCAATTGCTTCGGCACTGGCGGCGTATAATTTTCCCAATCAAGCTGCAACTTATTGGCGCGGGCGACTTCAAGGCTGACAGGTGGGGTACGCGGACGTTTGCGCGCATGTTGCTCTCGAACAATCTCATAATCTTTGGCTAACTTTTTAACAAAATCCGGCCGCTGTTCATCAGATAATAAACTTGCACATACCCCAACCGCTCGTGAGGCGTTGGAAACATAGACCACCGGATGTTGGTAGTTTTGCTCGATCTTCACCGCTGTATGCGCCTTGGAGGTTGTTGCACCACCAATCAGTAAAGGGATATCCATGCCTGTACGTTGCATTTCTTTAGCGACATGCACCATTTCATCTAGCGACGGAGTGATCAGCCCTGATAGACCGATCATATCCACATTTTCTTCTTTAGCGACTTTTAAGATCTTATCGCAAGGCACCATCACCCCGAGATCAATAACCTCAAAATTATTACACTGCAGCACTACTCCAACAATATTTTTACCAATATCATGCACATCACCTTTTACGGTGGCCATCACAATTTTACCGTTAGAGCGCTTCCCCTCACCTTTCTCCGCTTCAATAAAGGGTTGCAGATAAGCCACCGCTCGTTTCATCACTCGCGCCGATTTAACCACCTGCGGTAAAAACATTTTCCCTTCACCAAACAGATCGCCGACCACATTCATGCCATCCATCAAGGGCCCTTCAATCACATGTAAAGGGCGCTCTGCAGCTTGACGGGCTAATTCGGTATCATCTTCGATGAATTCTGTGATCCCCTTCACCAAGGCGTGCTCAAGACGTTTGTTAACCGGCCAACTCCGCCATTCTTGGTCTTGACTATTCTCTTGCTGACTCCCGTCACCACGATACTTCTCGGCAATTTCGAGTAGTTCTTCAGTCGCATTGTTATGCGTATTAAGAACAACTGCCTCGACTTTATCTTTTAGTTCCTTAGGAATGTCTTCGTAAATGGCCAGTTGACCTGCATTAACAATCCCCATGTCCATGCCATTTTTAATGGCATAATACAAAAACACCGCATGAATCGCTTCTCGAACTGGATTATTCCCGCGGAAGGAGAAACTAACGTTAGACACTCCACCTGAGATCATCGCGTGGGGTAGATTTTGTTTAATATCTTTGACCGCTTCGATAAAATCAACGGCATAGTTATTATGCTCATCAATACCGGTCGCAACCGCAAAAATATTGGGGTCAAAAATGATATCTTCCGGTGGAAAACCCACCTGATTCACCAAAATATCGTAGGACTTGCTACAGATCTCAAACTTACGCTCACGGGTATCTGCCTGGCCCTCTTCATCAAAGGCCATAACAATCACCGCAGCACCGTAGCGACGTAAAATTTTAGCCTGACGAATAAAGGGCTCCACGCCTTCTTTCATGGAAATGGAGTTCACGACGGGTTTGCCCTGGACACACTGCAGACCCGCTTCAAGAATCTCCCACTTAGACGAGTCGATCATCACCGGTACCTTAGCGATATCAGGCTCACCGGCGATCATATTCAAAAAGCGCACCATCGCAGCTTTTGAATCCAACATCCCCTCATCCATGTTGACATCAATGATTTGCGCGCCGTTTTCCACTTGGGTCAGTGCTATTTCAATCGCTTTATCGTAATTTTCCTCGACGATTAACCGTTTAAACATCGCCGAACCGGTCACGTTATTCCGTTCACCAACGTTCACAAATAGTGTTTCAGGCGTGATCGTGAGCGGTTCCAAACCAGACAAACGGCAGGCCACTTCAATTTCAGGTCGTTGACGCGGCGCAACCCCTTCAACAGCCTCAGCCATCGCCTTAATATGCTCCGGCGTGGTCCCACAACATCCACCGACAAGGTTTAGGAAACCGGCACGAGCCCATTCACCAATGTGTTCCGCCATTTCGGTCGCTTCAAGATCGTATTCACCAAAAGCATTCGGCAGGCCGGCATTCGGATGAGCCGATACATAGCTTTCACTCACCCGGCTAAGCTCTTCCACATACTGACGCAGCTCATCAGGCCCCAATGCACAGTTAAGTCCCATACTAATCGGTTCTGCGTGGCGTAAGGCATTATAAAATGCTTCTGTGGTTTGACCGCTCAAGGTTCGACCAGAGGCGTCAGTAATGGTGCCAGAGATCATAATCGGCAGTTCGATAGACAATTCATCAAAGACGGTTTTAACCGCGAATACCGCAGCTTTGGCATTTAAGGTATCAAAGATCGTCTCGATAAGAATTAGGTCACAACCCCCTTCAATTAACGCGATAGTCGATTCCTTATAGGCTTCGACTAACTCATTAAAAGTGACATTACGAAAGCCGGGATCATTCACATCAGGAGAGATAGAACAAGTACGGTTAGTTGGCCCTAATACCCCAGCTACAAAACGTGGGCGCTCAGGCTGAAGGGCCGTCACCTCATCGGCCACCTGCCTAGCTAAACGTGCGGCTTCGCGATTGATTTCAGCAGAATAATCCTGCATATCATAATCAGCCATGGCGATAGTGGTGGCATTAAAGGTATTGGTTTCGAGAATATCGGCGCCCGCTAACAAATACTCACGATGAATATCTGCAATAATCTTCGCTTGGGTCAGCACCAACATGTCGTTGTTGCCTTTTACATCGGTATGCCAATCAGCAAAACGCTCCCCACGATAGTCAGCCTCTTGCAACTTATAAGACTGGATCATGGTGCCCATACCACCATCAATAATCATGATTCGTTGCAATAATTGTTTTTCTAGTTCAAGCCTTACTGACACGGGAACATCCTATTGGTATTGCAGAGATTTAAAAAAAGGCAGTGTAGCACACTGCCTATCGGGGCTTTGCTGGCTTAAAGTTATATGAAATTATTTCAAGATATTATCGGATTTAGGCTGCAGTTCAGCCAAATTGTAAGGGGTGATTTGATAAACACAGTAATTCAACCAGTTGTTATATAAAAGATGCCCATGACTACGCCAAGTCGCACAAGGCGTGGCTTGGCAATCATCATTAGGGTAATAATTTTCTGGTAACATCGGCGCGAGCCCTTCTTGCAAATCTCTCAAATACTCATTATGTAAAGTATCTGCGGCATACTCTGGATGACCCGTAATAAATACTTGACGAAAATCCTCACTGGCAAATAGATAACTTCCCGCCAGCTCACTATCGCCTAACACCTGCAAATCTGTATCTTCGGTGATCCTATTTGAATCAAAATGAGCAAAACGCGATAGCGGGGCGAGAAAAGCATCGTCAAAACCACGAACCAAAGGATTGTGTTTGTGCTTGGTCTGATGCCAATAAACGCCCGATAACTTGTCTTCACGAGTTTGCTTTTCCAAACCATACAAATGATATAAGGCAGCTTGTGCAGCCCAGCATAAAAACAGAGTCGAGGTAACGTGGGTGGTAGACCAATCGATAATCTCCTTGATTTGGTCCCAGTAATATACCTCCTCAAAGGGAACTTGGCCCAAAGGGGCCCCAGTAATAATCAAGCCATCGAAATTACGTTCTCTTAACTTATCAAAATCTCGATAAAACCTATCGATGTGCTCCTGCGGAGTATTCTTAGAGACGCGATGGTCAATACGCAATAACCTTACATTCACTTGCAACGGCGAGTTCGATAACAAACGTAGCAACTGATTTTCAGTCTCAATTTTCTTCGGCATCAAATTAAGTAGGAGCACCTCCAAAGGACGTATATCTTGATGCGCTGCGCGACTCTCTGGCATCACAAAAATATTTTCATTGCGCAACACCTCCGCGGCGGGCAACTGGTCCGGAATGCATATTGGCATGATTTACTCCACTTTAACTACAAGTTTGAATGTCTAGACATCTAGAGGCCTATTGTAATTGGATCTATCTATAAGTCTAGAACTTGTTAAAATCAGCTGCTTTTGTGTTGATATTTATTCATAATGCAATAAGTATTTTTTGAGTTGTAAAGGCAAATGGCCGAAATAAAACTAAGTGTAGAACGTTTACAAACAGGTGTTTTCGTTAAACTTCCCGTAAAATGGGGAGAACACCCTTTCATGTTCACTAGTTTCAAAATAAAAAGCCAAGACCAGATCGAAGTGATTCGAAATCTGGGATTAAAACATGTCATCGTAGTTCCTGAAAAAAGCGATAACGCCCCCTTACCTGTCGACCAGAGTAAAGAGCAGGGAAATAATGATAACAAGGACGCATCAAATAAAGCTCAGGAAGCACTTTGGCAGGAAAAGCGTTCTCGTATCGAGGAGCTGAAAAACTATCGTCGAAATTTAATGAAGGTGGAGAACGAGTTCGACCGTTCTATGGCTCAAGTTCGAGCGGTGATGGGAAAATTAAAAAATAGACCGCTCAATGCGGTGAACGATGCCACCGCGCTTATTGACAATCTAGCGGAAGATCTACTCTCTGGTGAGAACGTCGTCTTACATTTAATGAATGACAGCAAAGATGCTGATAGCTTCTATTATCATAGCCTCAACGTTTCCATTTTATCGATGATGCTAGCTAAAGCTGCGGGTTTTTCTGAGCGAGACATCAAAGTTCTGGGTATAGCAGGCTTATTTCATGATGTCGGGAAAATGAAGATCCCTGATAAAATTCTACGTAAACCCGGGAAACTGACCCCTCAAGAAGCAAATTTATTAAAACTGCATACCAAGTACGGTGCCGATTTTTTAAAACTATCTTCGACCCTTCCTCCGCAAGTAAAAACAATTGCCTTCCAGCATCACGAATATCTCGATGGCAGCGGTTACCCACAGAAATTAAAGGGCGATGAAATCGATCGTCTCGCCCAATTAATCGCGGTCGTCAATGATTACGACAGCCTCTGTCATCCCCGAGATCCGCGACTGTCACGTATTCCATTTACGGTTATTGCTTATATGTATAAGCAACGTAAACAACAACTTAACAACGCTGATTTAGGGGTGTTGATCCGTTTATTAGGGATCTATCCACCAGGCAGTGTTGTGCAATTAAGCTCTGGGCAGTTTGGTCTAGTCATGTCAGTCAATTCAGAACGTTTATTGTATCCAACGGTGCAAGTATATGATGCCAATATTCCTCGTACCGAAGCCCCCATTATCGACTTGGAAGCTGCGGGCCTCACCATCGAAAAAGCGGTAAAACCTAGCGCATTACCCGAAGAAATATTTGAATACTTAAATCCACGTGCTCGGATCTCCTACTTTTTTGACAACAACAAGCACCTATAGAGCAGACACCATGAGATAAGCGATGAAGACGACGCAGCAAATATACACATGGCTTTGCTAAGTCCCTTTGGAGTCTGTAACTAAGCTAACATTTGTCAGCTTACGACTGATACCAGCCCAATCCATTATCTGTTGATTGTTGCTGGCCAAAATCAGTGCGAATAGGGTTATCTATCTTGTAATTAGAGTCACGAACAACTGCACTTTATGTCTGGTTATTGACAGAGCTATTCAGCGCAATAAGTTGAATATATAAGTAATCAATTAGTATGAAATAGATTTGTGATGAATGTCGGCCGTTTAAAATCAATAGCAGACAGAGGCTAAAAAACTGTCAATCGGCAGAGTGACTCGCTCGAGTGTCAGCCATATTTAAGGCAAAAAAAAGCCGGACCTAAGTCCGGCTTTTAAAGCGTTGTCCGAGTTTACTCAGCTGCTTCTTCAGCAACTTCTTCAACTTCTGGACGGTCTAGCAATTCAATGTATGCCATAGGGGCATTGTCGCCAGCACGGAAACCACATTTTAAAATGCGAGTATAACCGCCTGCACGTTCTTTGAATCGTGGACCAATTTCAGCAAATAACTTACCAACCACTTCTGCATCACGAGTACGAGCAAAAGCTAAACGACGGTTGGCAACACTGTCATTCTTAGCCAATGTAATCAATGGCTCAACAACACGACGAAGCTCTTTGGCTTTAGGCAATGTTGTCTTGATAACCTCATGGCGAACCAATGAACTGGCCATATTCCGGAACATAGCCTGACGATGGCTACTATTTCGGTTCAATTGACGACCACTCTGACGATGGCGCATGACCTTATCCTTCTATAATAAGACGTTAAAACTAGTGACTTTACTTATCAGCGATACTAGCTGGCGGCCAATTTTCTAGGCGCATACCTAGAGAAAGACCACGTGATGCTAGAACATCTTTGATTTCTGTAAGCGACTTTTTGCCTAAGTTAGGCGTTTTAAGTAGCTCAACCTCGGTACGCTGTACCAAGTCACCAATGTAATGAATCGCTTCTGCCTTCAAACAGTTAGCAGAGCGAACTGTCAACTCTAGATCATCGACAGGACGAAGCAGGATTGGATCAAACTCTGGCTTCTCTTCTTTTTCTTCTGGTTCACTTACATCACGTAAGTCAACGAAGGCATCCAACTGCTCAGCAAGAATTGTTGCGCTGCGGCGGATGGCTTCTTCTGGATCAAGAGTACCATTGGTTTCCATATCGATAACCAATTTGTCCAAATCAGTACGTTGTTCAACACGAGCAGCTTCCACAGTATAAGCAATACGCTCAACTGGGCTGTAAGCCGCGTCAACAAGCAAACGACCGATAGGACGCTCTTCATCTTCAGAATGAACCCGAACTGAAGCTGGTACGTAACCGCGACCACGTTCTACCTTGATTCGCATGCTGATTTCAGCGTTGCTGCTCAAGTGACAAATAACGTGCTCAGGATTAGTGATTTCGACATCAGCATCATGCTGAATGTCGCCTGCAACCACAGGACCTGCTCCAGACTTGGTAAGACTAAGGGTAACTTCGTCTTTACCTTCTAACTTCACAGCAATACCTTTGAGGTTTAGCAAGATCTCCAAGATGTCTTCTTGAATGCCTTCCTTACTGCTGTACTCATGCAGCACGCCATCGATTTCCACTTCCGTTACCGCACAACCAGGCATAGAAGATAAAAGAATACGACGAAGAGCATTACCTAAAGTGTGGCCAAAGCCACGCTCTAATGGCTCAAGCGTAACCTTTGCACGAGTTGGGCTAACTTGTTCGATCTCAACTAGCCTTGGTTTTAGAAACTCTGTTACAGAACCCTGCATTGTGTCCTCTCTATAATTCAACTTTACTTAGAGTAAAGTTCGACGATCAGCTGTTCGTTAATTTCCGCAGACAGGTCAGCGCGCTCAGGTAAGCGTTTGAAAACACCTTCCATCTTAGTTGCGTCTACTTCTACCCACGTTGCCGCTTCACGTTGTCCGGCGATTTCTAATGAAGCAACAATACGCGCTTGCTTCTTAGATTTTTCACGAACACTAACAACGTCTTCAGCTAATACCTTGTAAGAAGGAATATTAACCACTTTACCATTAACTAGGATAGCTTTATGGCTAACTAGTTGACGAGCTTCAGCGCGAGTTGCACCAAAACCTAAACGATAAACAACGTTGTCTAAACGACTTTCCAACAATTGCAGCAAGTTTTCACCGGTGTTGCCTTTTAAGCGAGCAGCGGCTTTATAGTAATTGCGGAATTGTTTCTCAAGAATGCCGTATAAACGACGAACTTTTTGCTTCTCACGAAGCTGTAAACCGTAGTCTGAAAGACGCGCTTTACGAGCACCATGTTGTCCAGGTGCTGTATCCAGCTTACACTTTGTGTCGATCGCACGGACACCACTTTTCAAAAAAAGATCGGTACCTTCACGACGGCTAAGTTTAAGCTTTGGACCTAAATATCTTGCCATTTTTCTTTCTCCAATCTATCCAGAAACTACACGCGGCGTTTCTTCGGTGGACGACAACCATTGTGTGGAATCGGAGTCACGTCGGTGATGTTAGTCACGCGGAAACCAGCAGCATGTAATGCGCGGATTGAAGACTCTCGACCAGGACCTGGGCCGTTTACAAACACTTCTACGTTCTTAAGGCCGTAGTCTTTAGCTGCTTCCGCAGCACGTTCAGCAGCAACCTGTGCAGCAAACGGAGTAGACTTACGAGAACCACGGAAACCTGAACCACCTGCGGTAGCCCAAGAAAGCGCGTTGCCCTGACGATCAGTGATAGTCACGATAGTATTGTTGAAAGAGGCGTGGATATGAGCCATGCCATCAGCAACTTGTTTTTTTACGCGTTTACGAGCGCGAGTCGGAGTTTTAGCCATTTTCACTCACCCCTTATTTCTTAATAGGTTTGCGAGGACCTTTACGGGTACGCGCATTAGTTTTAGTGCGCTGACCGCGAAGGGGCAAACTGCGACGATGACGGAGTCCGCGGTAACAACCGAGGTCCATCAGGCGCTTAATGTTCATGGAAACTTCACGGCGTAGATCACCTTCAACGGTGAATTTAGCCACTTCGTCACGAAGTTTGTCGATCTGTGTTTCGTCAAGTTCTCTGATCTTAACATCTTCAGCAATACCAGCTGCCGCACAAATTTTTTGTGAACGGGTTAAGCCGATGCCGAAGATTGCAGTTAAAGCGATAACTGCATGCTTCTGATCAGGAATGTTAATGCCGGCTATACGGGCCATTGGCACACTCCTATTTTTTCGTGTAAACGAAGGCCATCTGTGAAAAGCCCGTAAGGATACTCAACAGATGACCACATTGCAAATAATATTGTCTTGAAATCTACTAACTAGCCTTGGCGCTGTTTATGCTTTGGCTCACTGCAAATTACCCGCACAACACCGTTGCGCTTGATAACTTTACAGTTACGGCAGATTTTCTTAACGGATGCACGTACTTTCATTGCTATCTCCGTAAAAGTTAAAGTCCAATCCCAAGGGAGCCTAACGGCCGTAACCTTTAAGATTAGCTTTTTTCAGAACCGAACCATATTGATGAGACATCAAATGGGTCTGGACCTGAGCCATAAAGTCCATGATGACCACTACAACGATAAGTAACGAAGTACCACCGAAGTAAAACTGAACATTAAGTCCAAGCATCATAAACTCAGGAATTAAACATACAAACGTGATGTACAAAGCACCAGCTAGGGTTAAACGAGTCATCACCTTGTCTATGTATCGCGATGTTTGTTCACCAGGGCGAATACCCGGAATAAACGCGCCACTCTTCTTCAAGTTGTCTGCTGTCTCACGAGGGTTAAATACCAACGCAGTATAGAAGAAACAAAAGAAGATAATGGCTGATGCATACAAGAACACATATAACGGTTGCCCGGGTTGTAGCGTCAGTGATATCTCAGACAAAAACGACAAGCTTTCGTTTTGACCAAACCACTGAGCGATAGTTCCAGGGAACAGAATAATACTTGAAGCAAAAATTGCTGGGATAACCCCGGCCATGTTTACCTTAAGTGGTAAATGTGTACTTTGCGCAGCAAACACCTTGCGACCCTGTTGACGTTTAGCGTAGTTAACAACGATACGACGTTGTCCACGTTCGATAAACACCACCAAGAAGGTCACAGCGAACACTAGAGCAATGATTAACAAGAGTAACAATAGGTGTAACTCTCCTTGACGCGCCTGTTCAGCCGTCTTACCGATCGCTGCAGGCAACCCTGCCACAATACCAGCAAAAATCAGAATCGAAATCCCGTTGCCAATACCACGTTCGGTAATTTGCTCACCTAACCACATCAGGAACATTGTTCCTGTTACCAAACTAACCACCGCAGTGAAATAGAATGGTAGACCTGGGTGAATCACCAGACCCGCCATCATATTTGGTAAGCCTGTGGCAATACCAACAGCTTGGAAAGTTGCTAAAACCAGCGTGCTATAACGCGTGTACTGACTAATTTTACGTCGACCCGACTCGCCTTCCTTTTTAAGTTCGGCAAGCGTTGGGTGAACCACAGTCAATAACTGGATAATAATCGATGCCGAAATATATGGCATGATTCCTAACGCGAAAATAGAAGCACGTGAAAGTGCACCACCTGAAAACATGTTAAACATTTCCAGAATGGTACCCTTTTGCTGATCAAACAACGCGGCCAGTACAGCGGCATCAATCCCAGGTAGCGGCACAAAGGAGCCGGTTCGGAACACAATAATGGCCCCGAGCACGAATAGTAAACGACTCTTAAGCTCGCTTAAGCCACCTTGTGCACTTGCTGATGCTGTTCCTGGATTCTTAGCCATGTTTTGTACTTATTCCTCGATTTTACCGCCAGCAGCTTCAATTGCTGCTAGTGCGCCTTTAGTTACACGCAGGCCACGTAAGGTAACTGGTGCTTTTACTTCGCCAGATAGTACTACTTTTGCAAACTTAATGTTGCGAGTAATAAGACCAGCCGCCTTCAAAGCGTCCAAATCTACCACGTCAGCGGTAACTTTAGCTAGCTCACTAGTGCGAACTTCTGCAGTTACCATTGATTTACGTGAAGTAAAACCAAATTTAGGCAAACGTTGTTTCAATGGCATTTGACCGCCTTCGAAACCAGGACGCACACTACCGCCAGAACGAGATTTCTGACCTTTGTGACCACGACCACCGGTTTTACCTAAACCAGAACCAATACCACGTCCTACACGTTTAGCAGCTGGCTTAGAGCCTGCCGCTGGAGAAAGAGTATTCAAACGCATGATTATTCCCCCTCAACCTTAACCATGTAATAAACTTTATTAATCATACCGCGAATACAAGGAGTATCCTCAAGTTCAACAGTATGATTAATACGGCGAAGACCTAAACCAGTTAAGGTTGCGCGGTGCTTAGGCAAACGCCCAATACTGCTTTTAGTCTGTGTTACTTTAATTTTGTTCGACATGGCTTTATTACCCCAGAATTTCTTGGACGCTTAGGCCACGCTTCGCAGCAACGTCTTGTGGAGAATGCATATTCTCAAGAGCGTCGATAGTAGCGCGAACAATGTTGATTGGGTTAGTAGAACCGTATGCTTTTGACAATACGTTCTGCACACCAGCAACTTCTAGAACAGCACGCATCGCACCACCGGCAATAATACCAGTACCCTCTGATGCAGGTTGCATGTAAACACGCGACCCAGAGTGGCGACCCTTAATAGGATGCTGCAGTGTAGTGCCTCTCAGCTGTACACTAGTAAGGTTACGACGCGCTTTTTCCATTGCTTTTTGAATCGCAGCTGGAACTTCACGTGCTTTACCATAACCAAACCCTACGCGACCGTTACCATCACCCACTACGGTTAACGCAGTGAAACTGAAGATACGACCACCTTTAACTACTTTTGACACACGGTTTACGGCGATAAGCTTTTCGTTCAGATCACCACCGGCCTGTGCTTCAAATTTAGACATGACTCACTCCTTAGAACTGAAGACCAGCTTCACGTGCAGCTTCTGCAAGCGCAGCAACGCGGCCGTGATACTTAAAGCCAGAACGGTCGAAAGCTACGCTTGTAATGCCTTTCTCAACAGCACGCTCAGCAATTGCTTTGCCCACTGCTGCAGCGGCAGCTACATTACCTAAACTTTCAAGCCCTTCACGAACGGCTTTATCTACTGTAGATGCTGTGGCAAGAACCTTAGCATCAGGTGCAATCACCTGCGCGTAAATATGGCGCGGAGTACGGTGAATCACCAGGCGGGTTTTACCCAACTCTTGCATAGCTTTGCGAGTGCGTGTTGCACGACGCAGACGAGCAATTTTCTTTTCCATAGTGTTAACCTACTTCTTCTTAGCCTCTTTACGGCGGACATTTTCATCTGAGTAACGAACACCTTTACCTTTATAAGGCTCTGGTGGACGGAACGCACGAATGTCTGCTGCGACCTGACCAACGACTTGCTTATCAGCACCTTTCAGTACGATTTCAGTCTGTGATGGACACTCTGCTGTAACACCTTCTGGTAAGGTGTAATCTACAGGATGAGAAAAACCTAAAGTTAGGTTTACAACGTTGCTTTTAACAGCAGCACGGTAACCTACACCTAATAATGTAAGTTTTTTCTCAAACCCAGTTGTAACGCCAACAACCATGTTGTTGCTTAGAGCACGAGCTGTACCAGCTTGAGCTGTTGAAGCGCCTTCAACAACTGCAAACTTAAGTTCGCTCTCTTCTTTGGTTACAACTACCGCGTCATTAAATACGCGAGTCAATGTACCTTTGCTACCTTTAACCGTTAATTCTTGGCCGTTGAGAGTTACTTCAACGCCAGCAGGAATTGCAACGGGAGCCTTGGCTACGCGAGACATATTACCTACCTCCGGTTAAGCTACGTAACAGACGATTTCACCACCCATGCCGGCTTTACGCGCCGCACGGTCAGTCATCACGCCTTTTGATGTAGAAATGATTGCAACACCAAGGCCACCCATAACTTTAGGTAGGTCTTTAGCACCTTTATAAATGCGTAGACCTGGACGGCTTACACGTTCAATCTTTTCAATAACTTTTTTACCTTCAAAATATTTGAGGGTAACTTCTAATGACTTTTTCACGTCACCAGTCACAGCGTAGCCAGTGATATAACCTTCTTCTTGTAACAAGTTAGCAATCGCCACTTTTACTTTAGATGAAGGCATAACAACAGATACTTTATTTGCCGATTGACCGTTGCGAACGCGAGTCAACATATCCGCAATAGGATCTTGCATGCTCATAATCGTTTACTCCGTAATTAAGTGGATTACCAACTGGCTTTCTTAAGACCAGGAACCTCACCGCGCATCATAGCTTCACGCAATTTAATACGGCTTAAGCCGAATTTGCGTAAGAACCCATGAGGACGACCGGTTACGTTACAGCGGTTACGCTGACGAGACCGACTTGAATCACGAGGTAACGATTGCAATTTTAGAACTGCGTCCCAACGCTCTTCATCTGAGCTGTTCACGCTGCTAATAATCGCTTTAAGCGCTGCGCGCTTTTCTGCGAAACGAGCGACAGTTTCTGTGCGCTTAGCTTCACGAGCTTTCATTGATTTTTTAGCCATAACTAACTCTACCTTACTTACGGAATGGGAAGTTAAAGGCAGCCAGCAGAGCGCGGCCTTCCTCGTTGGTTTCGGCTGTCGTAGTGATAGTAATATCCATACCACGAACCTTATCAACTTTGTCATAGTCAATTTCAGGGAAGATGATTTGCTCACGCACACCCATGCTGTAATTACCACGGCCATCGAATGACTTAGCATTCAAACCACGGAAATCTCGAACACGAGGAATTGCGATTGAAATCAAACGCTCTAAAAACTCCCACATACGCTCACCGCGTAGAGTCACTTTACAACCAATCGGGTATCCATCACGGATCTTAAAGCCTGCTACAGATTTACGAGCTTTGGTAGTAAGTGGTTTTTGACCAGAGATAGCAGCTAGATCAGCAATCGCGTGCTCTAGTACTTTCTTGTCATTCACCGCTTCACCCACACCCATGTTAAGGGTGATTTTCTCAATCCGAGGGACTTGCATGATGGATTTGTAACCGAACTCCTTTACGAGTTCAGGCGTCACACTTTCCTTATATAGGTCATGCAGTTTCGCCATCGTTAACTCCAGTTACTTTACAATTTCATTAGACGATTTGAATACACGAACTTTTTTGTCGTCTTCAAATCGAAAACCAACGCGATCACCCTTGCCTGAGGCTGGGTTAAAAATCGCTACGTTTGATGCATCAAGGGCCGCTTCTTTCTCAACAATACCGCCTGCAACACCCAACTGAGGGTTTGGCTTTTGGTGTTTCTTGATTAAGTTGACGCCTTCAACGAATAGTTTACCGGTTGGTAAAACTTTGGTTACGCTACCGCGTTTGCCTTTGTCTTTACCTGCAATAACTATTACTTCATCGCCTTTTTGGATTTTATTAGCCATTTTGGACTCCTTAAAGTACTTCTGGCGCTAGAGACACAATTTTCATGAACTGTTCGTTGCGCAGTTCACGTGTCACAGGACCAAAGATACGAGTACCAATAGGCTGATTGTTTGCATTCAGAATAACCGCAGCATTGCGGTCAAAACGAATTACAGAACCATCAGGACGACGTACGCCTTTTCTAGTACGCACTACCACTGCATTCATTACGTCACCTTTCTTAACTTTACCGCGTGGAATTGCTTCCTTTACAGTAACTTTAATGATGTCGCCAATTCGTGCATAGCGGCGGTGCGAACCACCTAGGACCTTAATACACTGTACACGGCGCGCGCCGGAATTATCCGCCACGTCCATAGTAGATTGCATTTGGATCATTTCAGTGCTCCGCTATATGTTACAACTGATCCCAACAATTAGCGCTGAGATCTCTGGCTGCCTAATTAAAGGGCGCGAAATTATAACACCCTAGATTTTGAATTGGTAGGATTGTCTAAAATTTGTTTAAAAATATAAATAAACAGATATAAAACAATAGGTTACTAACAAAAAACCCACCTAAAAAAGGTGTTTCATGGGCGTAATTTCACTTGAATCGCTAGATATCCTGTCAAGAAACATTTATCTAACGGCTAAACTCGGTTAATAATTAAACCGATAGAAACAAAAAAGCCCAGCTTAATGCCGGGCTTTTCTGAATATGGTGCTGATAGGCAGATTCGAACTGCCGACCTCACCCTTACCAAGGGTGCGCTCTACCAACTGAGCTATATCAGCGAAATAAAAACCCAGCACATAGCTGGGTTTTTAAAATAGGTGCCTGGCAGTGACCTACTTTCACATGGGGAGACCCCACACTATCATCGGCGCAGTTGCGTTTCACTTCTGAGTTCGGCATGGGTTCAGGTGGTTCCACAACGCTATTGCCACCAGGCAAAAACTTGTTGTCTTTAACATTCGAAAAAACTGATATATCCCACGAGCATAACAAGCACTCTTGGTTCTAAAATAAAGTATCTATAAGCAACACCCTTTAGGTGTTGTATGGTTAAGCCTCACGGGTAATTAGTACAAGTTAGCTCAATGCCTCACAGCACTTACACACCTTGCCTATCAACGTTGTAGTCTCCAACGGCCCTTCAGAGGACTTAAAGTCCTAGTGAGAATTAATCTCAAGGCCTGCTTCCCGCTTAGATGCTTTCAGCGGTTATCAGTTCCGAACGTAGCTACTGGGCAATGCTATTGGCATAACAACCCAAACACCAGCGGTTCGTCCACTCCGGTCCTCTCGTACTAGGAGCAGCTCCCTTCAATTCTCAAACGCCCACGGCAGATAGGGACCGAACTGTCTCACGACGTTCTAAACCCAGCTCGCGTACCACTTTAAATGGCGAACAGCCATACCCTTGGGACCGACTTCAGCCCCAGGATGTGATGAGCCGACATCGAGGTGCCAAACACCGCCGTCGATATGAACTCTTGGGCGGTATCAGCCTGTTATCCCCGGAGTACCTTTTATCCGTTGAGCGATGGCCCTTCCATACAGAACCACCGGATCACTATGACCTACTTTCGTACCTGCTCGACGTGTCTGTCTCGCAGTTAAGCTGGCTTATGCCATTGCACTAACCGTACGATGTCCGACCGTACTTAGCCAACCTTCGTGCTCCTCCGTTACTCTTTGGGAGGAGACCGCCCCAGTCAAACTACCCACCAGACACTGTCCGCATCCCGGATAACGGGACAACGTTAGAACATCAACACTACAAGGGTGGTATTTCAAGGTCGGCTCCACATCATCTAGCGACAACGCTTCAAAGCCTCCCACCTATCCTACACATGTAGGGTCAATGTTCAGTGTCAAGCTGTAGTAAAGGTTCACGGGGTCTTTCCGTCTAGCCGCGGGTACACCGCATCTTCACGGCAATTTCAATTTCACTGAGTCTCGGGTGGAGACAGCTTGGCCATCATTACGCCATTCGTGCAGGTCGGAACTTACCCGACAAGGAATTTCGCTACCTTAGGACCGTTATAGTTACGGCCGCCGTTTACCGGGGCTTCGATCAATAGCTTCGCTTGCGCTAACCACATCAATTAACCTTCCGGCACCGGGCAGGCGTCACACCGTATACGTCATCTTTCGATTTAGCACAGTGCTGTGTTTTTAATAAACAGTTGCAGCCAACTGGTATCTGCGACTGCCGTCAGCTCAGGGAGCAAGTCCCATCACCAACAGCAGCGTACCTTCTCCCGAAGTTACGGTACCATTTTGCCTAGTTCCTTCACCCGAGTTCTCTCAAGCGCCTTGGTATTCTCTACCCAACCACCTGTGTCGGTTTGGGGTACGGTTTCGTATAATCTGAAGCTTAGAGACTTTTCCTGGAAGCAGGGCATCAACCACTTCATCACCTTAGTGACTCGTCATCAATCCTCAGCCTTAGACACCCGGATTTTCCTAAGTGTCCAGCCTACAACCTTAAACGCGGACAACCAAACGCCGCGCTGGCCTAGCCTTCTCCGTCCTCCCATCGCAATTATACGAAGTACAGGAATATTAACCTGTTTCCCATCGACTACACTTTTCAGTCTCGCCTTAGGGGCCGACTCACCCTGCTCTGATTAACATTGAACAGGAAACCTTGGTCTTTCGGCGAGGGGGCTTTTCACCCCCTTTATCGTTACTCATGTCAACATTCGCACTTCTGATACCTCCAGCAATCCTTACGAATCACCTTCAACGGCTTACAGAACGCTCCTCTACCGCACTTGCAAAGCAAGTACCCGTAGCTTCGGTGCATAGCTTAGCCCCGTTACATCTTCCGCGCAGGCCGACTCGACCAGTGAGCTATTACGCTTTCTTTAAATGATGGCTGCTTCTAAGCCAACATCCTGGCTGTCTAAGCCTTCCCACATCGTTTCCCACTTAGCTATGACTTTGGGACCTTAGCTGACGGTCTGGGTTGTTTCCCTTTTCACGACGGACGTTAGCACCCGCCGTGTGTCTCCCGGATAGTACTTAGTGGTATTCGGAGTTTGCAAAGGGTTGGTAAGTCGGGATGACCCCCTAGCCTTAACAGTGCTCTACCCCCACTAGTATTCGTCCGAGGCGCTACCTAAATAGCTTTCGAGGAGAACCAGCTATCTCCCGGTTTGATTGGCCTTTCACCCCCAGCCACAAGTCATCCGCTAATTTTTCAACATTAGTCGGTTCGGTCCTCCAATTGGTGTTACCCAATCTTCAACCTGCCCATGGCTAGATCACCGGGTTTCGGGTCTAATCCCAGCAACTATGCGCGCAGTTAACACTCGGTTTCCCTACGGCTCCGCTATTCGCTTAACCTTGCTACTGAAATTAAGTCGTTGACCCATTATACAAAAGGTACGCAGTCACCCCACAAAGAGGCTCCCACTGCTTGTACGTATACGGTTTCAGGTTCTATTTCACTCCCCTCACAGGGGTTCTTTTCGCCTTTCCCTCACGGTACTGGTTCACTATCGGTCAGTCAGGAGTATTTAGCCTTGGAGGATGGTCCCCCCATATTCAGACAACATATCACGTGTGCCGTCCTACTCGTTTTCACTTCAAATCACCTTTCGTGTACGGGGCTATCACCCGCTACGGCCAAACTTTCCAGCTTGTTCCACTAAATTATAAGAAGCTTAAGGGCTAATCCGGGTTCGCTCGCCGCTACTACCAGAATCTCGGTTGATTTCTTTTCCTCCGGGTACTTAGATGTTTCAGTTCCCCGGGTTCGCCTCGTAACGCTATGTATTCACGTTACGATACTGCATAAAATGCAGTGGGTTTCCCCATTCGGAAATCCATGTCTATTGCGTCTTTTATCGACTCAACATGGCTTATCGCAGATTAACACGTCCTTCATCGCCTCTGACTGCCAAGGCATCCACCGTATACGCTTAGTCACTTAACCATACAACACCTAAATGTTGTCGCTTAAATCACTTGAATGGTCAGGCTGTATAAATCCTGCCACTCGAGTACGATCACCTTATTTTTTTGAATACCAAAAACACTTGTTATTTAACTCGTATTTTTGAGATATTTTTTATCAGCTTTTCCAAATTGTTAAAGAGCATTGGTTCACAAAAAAACCAAAGCTAAATGGCCATCTTTTGGCGACTTATCTTTGGTTTTTAGGTAAGAAGTGGTGGAGCTATGCGGGATCGAACCGCAGACCTCCTGCGTGCAAGGCAGGCGCTCTCCCAGCTGAGCTATAGCCCCATTTCTTACTAAAAGTTGCACCTTGGTAGGTCTGGGCAGACTTGAACTGCCGACCTCACCCTTATCAGGGGTGCGCTCTAACCAGCTGAGCTACAGACCTAAACAGGTGTCAACTTCTCTCTACTTTCTATCAAGCAATCTGTGTGAACACTTCACAAAACATAAACGTTCATAATAAGGAGGTGATCCAGCCCCAGGTTCCCCTAGGGCTACCTTGTTACGACTTCACCCCAGTCATGAACCACAAAGTGGTGAGCGTCCTCCCGAAGGTTAAACTACCCACTTCTTTTGCAGCCCACTCCCATGGTGTGACGGGCGGTGTGTACAAGGCCCGGGAACGTATTCACCGTGGCATTCTGATCCACGATTACTAGCGATTCCGACTTCACGGAGTCGAGTTGCAGACTCCGATCCGGACTACGACATGCTTTCTGGGGTCCGCTTGCTCTCGCGAGTTCGCATCCCTCTGTACATGCCATTGTAGCACGTGTGTAGCCCTGCCCGTAAGGGCCATGATGACTTGACGTCGTCCCCACCTTCCTCCGGTTTATCACCGGCAGTCTCCCTAGAGTTCCCACCATCACGTGCTGGCAAATAAGGATAAGGGTTGCGCTCGTTGCGGGACTTAACCCAACATCTCACGACACGAGCTGACGACAGCCATGCAGCACCTGTATCTAAGCTCCCGAAGGCACCAATCCATCTCTGGAAAGTTCTTAGTATGTCAAGGGCAGGTAAGGTTCTTCGCGTTGCATCGAATTAAACCACATGCTCCACCGCTTGTGCGGGCCCCCGTCAATTCATTTGAGTTTTAACCTTGCGGCCGTACTCCCCAGGCGGTCTACTTAATGCGTTAGCTGCGTTACCCACGGGTTAAACCCACAGACAACTAGTAGACATCGTTTACGGCGTGGACTACCAGGGTATCTAATCCTGTTTGCTCCCCACGCTTTCGTACATGAGCGTCAGTTTTTGTCCAGGTGGCCGCCTTCGCCACTGGTATTCCTTCAGATCTCTACGCATTTCACCGCTACACCTGAAATTCTACCACCCTCTACAAAACTCTAGCTTCCCAGTTCCAAATGCCATTCCCAGGTTGAGCCCGGGGATTTCACATCTGGCTTAAAAAGCCGCCTGCGTACGCTTTACGCCCAGTAATTCCGATTAACGCTCGGACCCTCCGTATTACCGCGGCTGCTGGCACGGAGTTAGCCGGTCCTTCTTCTGTCGCTAACGTCAAACAATATACGTATTAAGCATATTGCCTTCCTCACAACTGAAAGTGCTTTACAACCCGAAGGCCTTCTTCACACACGCGGCATGGCTGCATCAGGCTTTCGCCCATTGTGCAATATTCCCCACTGCTGCCTCCCGTAGGAGTCTGGGCCGTGTCTCAGTCCCAGTGTGGCTGATCATCCTCTCAAACCAGCTAGGGATCGTCGCCTTGGTGAGCCATTACCCCACCAACTAGCTAATCCCACTTGGGCTAATCTCTACGCGAAAGGCTCCGAAGAGTCCCCTCCTTTGGTCCGAAGACATTATGCGGTATTAGCAGTCGTTTCCAACTGTTGTCCCCCACGTAAAGGCATATTCCCAAGCATTACTCACCCGTCCGCCGCTCGTCATCTTCTAGCAAGCTAGAAATGTTACCGCTCGACTTGCATGTGTTAAGCCTGCCGCCAGCGTTCAATCTGAGCCATGATCAAACTCTTCAATCAAAGTTTTTTCGCTCAAAGTAAATACTGAAATTATTACTGTTAAAACAGTGTGTCACTCCAGTCCACTTAAGCTAATTTTTTTCGCTTAGTGCTCTGTGAGTGCTCACACAGATTGCTTGATAAATTGTTAAAGAGCGTTGCTTCTTGCGAAGCGAGGTGCGCATTCTACGCCATCCTCGGTGACTGTCAACCGCTTTTTTCAATCTTTTCCGAAGAACTTATCTAAGGAAAGTTTGAAGCGTTTAACCGCCGCTAATAAAGCCTCAGGCCTTACCAACCCTGACCGCTTGCTGCTGCGCTATTGCGTGCTGCCTGCCGTGTCAGTGGAGTCGCATTATAGGGATCCGCGCTTACGGTGCAAGCCTTTTTTGAAGAAAATTGCAGTTATTTTGAGATATTTTGATTGCCCCCAACAAAGCCACAGAATATCCACAAACTTATCCACAAAACTGCACCTTTTGGGTAAAACAAGGCTATGAATTAATAGTAATTGTGTCATTTAGCATGTTTCTGCTAGAGAAATTGTACATTTTCTAGCTTATCCGATAAAAGCTGGCTAACATGATGTCGCAATTTTGTTAAATTAAGTTGCTTTCCATTATTTCGAATACATTGAGCATTGAATTTATTATGAAAAATCCTAGTCTATCCATCGTGTTTCTAATTGCAGTCGCAATTGCAGCCTATTTCGTCGCTGGCGCGGTAGCACCTCTCCAACCTTTATATTTGTCAGTCGCAGTGATTGTTGGAGGAGCCATTGTATTATTAAGCTCCGCTGGCCCATCAAACAGTGAACCACAAACTGATTCAACTGAAGACAACTTAGGCGAAGCCATTGATACCCAAACGCTATACGTCGGCAATCTGCCTTATCGTGCTAACGAATCAGCTATCCGCAAGTTATTTTCTGAGTATGGTCAAGTAGTCTCAGTTCGATTATTGAAAGATAAACAAACTGGCAAACGTCGTGGCTTTGGTTTTGTGGAAATGGCTAGCGAAGATGCAGGCAAAGCGGTCGCAGCCTTAAACGAATACGAGTTTCAACAACGTACCTTAAAAGTTCGCGAAGCCAACGAACGTAAAGAAGCTTAGTCTATTAACTGTAAAGAATTGATCCCATAAGCAGTTAATTGGTCAACTAGGCCTGTATTAGCGGAAGTTAAAGTGCAGTAAGCACTAACTTCCGCTTTTTTATGGTCGAATACAATGCGATTGCAATCACCAGCTAAGTGTTGCACTCGTTTGGCGATGGCTGGACCAGAATCGATTAATTGAACCTTTTCACCTAATACTTGGCTTAGCTCGTCTTTTAGTAGAGGGAAGTGAGTGCAACCGAGTACCACTGTATCTAAATCTTCCATGGCTAACCATGAAGCAACAATGTCATGCACTGCTCTGCTGTCGATGAACTCTCCCGCTAACTTACGCTCTGCCAATACCACCAATTCAGTGCTGCCAATCAGTTCAACTATACAATTCGCTGCAAAGTCCTGAATTAGCTGTGCCGTATATTGACGCTCTACCGTTCCCGGCGTTGCCAATATGCCAAAGTGTCCCGTTTGACTCCTACTTGCCGCTAATTTTATCGCTGGCACCACCCCAACGATTGGAATGGCATGCTGCGAACGCAATTTGGGTAGCGCTAAGGTACTGGCCGAATTACAGGCGATCACCACCATATCTATCTGTAGTTTCGCCACTGCGACCGCAACTAGCTCACAAACCCGTTCAATTAACTCCGGCTCGCTCAGTTCACCGTAAGGAAAATAATGGTTATCAAACAAATAACTATATTGCAGATGTGGATTAAGTAATTGAACAGACTCAAGGACCGAGAGACCGCCGACTCCGGAATCGAAAACAAGCACATGCATCGCGTAAATAAACCCAATTCGTAAATCACCAGCGCTAGTGTAATCACGCTAACGCTGGCTGGCAATGCGAAGTGTTTAGCAAAGCACTAGTCGTTTACTTTAGAACTGATAGCTTGCTGCTAACTCAAAGCTGCGACCTTGGGCTTGATAATTGCGCACTGTGGCATATTGCTTATTAAATACATTGGCTAACTTGGCATCGAGCTTAAAGCCGTTCGCAAAGCGATAATTCGCACCAATATCCCAAGTACTATAACTATCCAACACAAGCGTATTTGCGTCGTCATTATAAGACTCGCCTCGCCATAGATAATCCACCACCACTTGCAAAGCATGCCACTGCGCATCTAGCTTGTACTTGACTTGCTCCTGTGGACGACGCACCAAGTATTTATCGCTTTGACGATCTTTCGCGTCAAGATGCTCGAGAATAACCCGATGATTCAGCCAGGCGGTCGAAAAATCGCCCTGTACTTCAATGCCCTGGATCCGAGCATCAGAGACATTTCCTGGTTTCCATAAACCACCCTCCCCCGGCGCCCAAGCAATCAAATCGTCAACATCATTACGGAAGATATTAAACTGCCACTGACTTTGAATTAAGTCTAAAGCAAAACCAAATTCCGAATTACTGGAAGTTTCGGCTTTAAGATTGGGGGTTTCACTGCCCGGGTAGTATAGATCGTTAAAGGTTGGCGCTCTAAAGGCAGTGCCATGCAAGGCATTAAAACGTAAATTATCCTGTAACTGCCAAGCCCAAGCCAGGTTATAGGTGGTGTGTTCACCATAGTGCTGATTGTTATCCTGGCGTAAACTGGCTTCCAGTAAATGGCGGATGTAATCGGCACGAACCCCGAGGTAGGCGGCTTTATTATTACGAGTACTTTTTAAATATGTAGTTTTGGAACCTGAGATATCATCTTTTTGATAATCTAAACCACCTTGTAACAACCAGTTGTTGTTCAATTGACGCGCTAACAACCAATTCGCACTATGCCGCTCCGTCACATAACGATAAACCACCGCATATTGATCAGCGGGGCCGTCATTGGAACGGTTTTCGGTATAATTCAGTGCTAGATGGCTAAACCAAGCGTCATCACTGTAATCAAGATTCACAGCATATACTTTCTGCCTTTGTTTGGTTTGCCATTTTTCATCGTAGGGATTATAAGATGAATCGTACTGCGTGGAGATATACTCATTTTCGCCATCATTCATCAATATCATGGCCCCGCCCGACCAAGCTTCACTGAACTGATGCTCGATGCTCAGTAAGCCACCGAAGGATTCATATCCATAAACCTCGTCCAGTTCGCTGCTTGGTCTAAAATTATAACCTTCACTACGCTCACCATTGAGGATCGCATTCAACTGAGTCGACTCACCAATCGGGGTATTAACTCGCCCAGCTAAACGTCGACTCTCATGATTGCCAAGCGCAGCTTTTATCCCAAAATACTGACTACCAAACTCCGGCCGCGTGATAATGTTGATGACCCCACCCACAGCATCTGCGCCATATACTGACGCACGAGCCCCTCGTATAATCTCAATGCGCTCAACGAATTCTAATGGCAGTAATGACATTTGAGCGCCACCACTAGTGGCAGTATTAATACGTACGCCATCGATGAGGTACAAAGATTGTGCAGAGCTTGAGCCGCGAATAAACACACTCTCGTTTTGTCCTTTACCGCCATTACGGTTGACACTAATACCAACCTGTTGGTTGAGAATACCAACAATATCTTGCGCACCACTACTTTCTATTTCACCGCGACTGATCACCGTGAGTGGCGCGATTACGCTCGTAGCACTTTGCTGTATACGATTGGCGGTCACCACCATGGTCGTTTGTTCTTGAGGGGTTTCTTGGGCATAGCCGAAAGCTGGCGCTACTGCGGCCAGTAATATGAACTTCTTCATCGATATAATCCTAATTCTCGCGTCGTAGTTTGCTGCTAAATAGCATGTGCGATGTGGCAGGTATTCGGACTTAGAGGCGGGGGGACTTTATTTACTACGGCTACGACTTCCCGTTTGCGGACAAACAGTGTCTGGAGATCCTTGGAAAAGGCCAATCCTTGAGCTTTCGTTCCTCTTTACCGCTGCGCGTCAGTTCTGGACTTTAACCAGATTCCCTATTAAGCCTGAACTTCGCTAGCTCAAGCACCACAGCGGGCGAGAGTATAAGCCAGCACTTGGTGAATGAACAGCCTATTTCATTTACTTTATGCAAACATGAAATTAACTAATAGTGCCGGATGTCGCTTCATCCGCCGCGCGTTTTTGATTATATTCAGCAAGCACATCGGCCATACGCTCAGCGAAACCTTTAAACCGTTCAACATCGGCTTGTTTCGCTTCTCCTTCCGAAGGGCTAGAAACAGGTAAAACCCCATTAAGTAGGGTTTCGGCCGCGGATTCTGGTTGAGCAAACAAAGCGCTCATTTTGGCTTGAATGTCCTGCCAAGCACCTAAAAACTCACTTAAGTCGGGGACTAGCTCTGAACCAGCAGTGCTATTCTCAGCGCTTTTCTCCGCTGTTTGTTGGTAGGCCTGAGTCACCGCCACCGTTTGTTGTTGCTGGTAGTTCACCGCAAAACCAACTAACTGTTGCTCATCAAACCCAATGTTTAAGGCCTGATCAAACGCCTGATCCAGATTCCCCGAGAAAAACTGCTGCCCCACTTTATCCACTTGTTTCACTAAATCGGCGATCGCAGCCAACTCATCATCATTCAGGTCGCCTTCAACGGAAAAACTAAACTGCTGCTGTGAAGAAAACGATGCCTGAAAAGATGACTGATCTTCTCGGTAACTGGCTGCCAACTGACTCCCATAACTAATGGTAACTTTGTCACCCTCTGCCGTTTCCAACTCCATGCTTGCCGATTGACTATTTCCCATGGCGAGTTGACTAAATATTGGAGAGTTTTGTATCTCGTAGTCACCCGCTTCGATTTTTTCTAAACCGTCTTGGATCAAGTCATAACTCTTATCAATGCCTTTTTCTAACTCTTCATTAAGGATCCCTGAGTCACTAAGGTCTTCACGGGCTCCAGCAAACCCCATATCCACACCCTTACGCGCTTGAGCCATCATTTCTTGCAACTGTTCTTCTGGCATCCCAGCCTGCTTGGCACCATATAAGGTCGTTGCAACAAAATTAAGCACATTCTTCGCCACTTCTTCGGCATCAAATATACTGGGTTGTTGTGGTTTGGCTAAACTAACCCCACCACCAGCAATCGACAAGGTATGCTTTTCAATCGAACTCAACAATACATGGCTGGCCACCAGGTCCTGCTGATTAAAACTAGCCTTATCATTAGCTAATTGATTGCCCTTTGCGATAGTCGGCGTGGACTGCTGCAATAAGCGCTCAGCATATTGCTGGATTGGCGAATTGCCTATGCCTTTAAGTTCGTTCATAACGCCCCCTGGATTTACCCTAGTCACAACTTATCGGCGACTGTATTTAAAACTTTAGAAATAATCTCACTATTATTGTAGATAAACTGGACAAGCAAGCAATGCGCCTTTAAATTGCGCTCCTTGCTAAATTTGAGGAGCGGTCATGAGCGCAATTGCATACTATCCAGAAAAATACCAACAACTGTTGGCCGAAAAGGTCGCTAAACGCCGCGAACAATTTGCTGAATTTAATCCTCCTGAACCTAGCATTTTCAGCTCAGCCAGCAAACATTATCGGATGCGTGCCGAATTTAGAATGTGGCACGAAGGTGATGACCTCTACTACATCATGTTTGATCCAGCAACCAAACAAAAATTCAGAGTCGACAGCTTTCCGCCGGCAAGCGCGTTAATTAACCGCCTAATGCCGCTATTAATCGAACAGCTCAAATCTGAGCAAGTTTTGCGTCATAAACTATTCCAAGTCGACTTTCTTTCCACTCTTAGTGGCGAGGTAATCGTGAGCTTGCTTTACCATAAACCGATTGATGAAGCATGGCGGACCGCTGCCGAGCAACTAAAAGCAGAACTATCGAAGCTATTTTCACTACAACTGATCGGTCGCTCACGTAAGCAAAAAATATGTTTGGAACAAGATAGGGTTAACGAAGTACTTGAAGTTGCCGGTAAGCAGCTCATTTACCAGCAAATTGAAAATAGCTTTACCCAGCCAAATGCCGTCGTCAACCAACATATGTTGGAATGGGCGTTACAGGCAACTGCCAACAGCCAGGGCGATCTGCTCGAACTCTACTGTGGTAACGGCAATTTTTCACTAGCACTTGCGAAAAACTTCCAACGCGTTTTAGCCACCGAGATAGCCAAGCCCTCAGTTGAAGCCGCACAATACAATATCAAAGCCAATCACATTAATAATGTGAAAATTCTTCGTCTATCCGCCGAAGAATTCACTCAGGCCATGTTAGGTGAACGTGAGTTTCGCCGCCTAAAAGAAGCCCAAGTAGACTTAAGTGATTATCAGTGCGACACCATATTAGTTGATCCACCTCGTGCCGGTTTAGATGACGCCACCTTAAGGATGGTGCAAGACTACGACAACATCGTCTACGTATCTTGTAATCCCAATACTCTATATAACAACCTGCAAGTCTTAAGTCGTACCCATCAGATTAGCCATTGGGCTCTATTTGACCAATTTCCTTACACCGATCATATAGAAGTGGGGCTCTATCTGCAGCGTCGTTAGGCATATTAATGAAAGCGCTTCTTAAGCAGCCCGGTCTATCAGATATAGATCTGATAGGGGGCTTATGTTTCATTCAATTATTACTGGAATTATTTTTGTAATTAGCTTGAATTGCTATGCTGGCGAGCCAGTAAGTAAAAGTTTTTGGAGTGATAAGGCTATCGGTGGTGTCGATGTGCTAAGCCAACACCGCGCCCACCAGCTTGGCGCGCGCCGTATTTTACAGGGTAAACAAGATTATTTAGTCCGTTGGAATAATGCCGATTGGTATTTTGCAAGTCAGCAAAGTGCCAATAAATTTGCCGAAGATCCAGAACGATATCGTCCTCGCTACAATGGCTTTTGCGCTAACGCCCTATCAACGGGCGAAGGTTTAGTCGCCACTAATGGGCAAGTCTGGGAATTTTTTGACGACGAACTGCACTTATTTTATGCAGAGAAAGGCCGCCAACGTTGGCTAAAGGGACACTGGCAGACCTATCAAGCCACCGCAGACAAAGCTTGGCAGCAACAATTGAACCATTAGTTGGTGTAGATTAGCGCTTAAAACCGCCCAATCTAAACATCAACCAAAGACCGATCGCAAGACATAAAATCAATACTAACAAGTTACTCCCGATTTCCGGGAATTGAGTTCGTAACATTGCAGAGTAAGCCAACGCCCCCAATAAAAATGCAGCCACACTCGTTAGAGGAGAGTCTTCACTCAGATCTTGATGTAGATAAATCTGGTACAGTTGCGTCACCGCCAATATAAACGCAATAATAGGAAATATCGAAAATGCTTGCTCGGCAACAGTAAACAGAGCAAGACTAGCATTACCACTCACACCAGCAATAAACGACAACAATAATAAAGTTTTACTGACTTGCATATGCACCTCTTAACTCAGTGTTTGAGAACGATTATACAAAGCGGCACCTTTTGCCACAATCCGAAGTTGTTTGATGGTTTTCTCGGCCAATTGTTGGCGATCAAACTCAGCTAAATCTAAAGCTGAAGCCCCAGCATTAAACACAATAATCACCATCGCTTCGGCTTGCATCTGCGCGTCTTCTCTTGGACAGCGATATTGATGTTCTAAATAGTCAGTCAGCTCTGCAATAAAATGCGCTATTTCTCGCGCTACGGCAGCCCGAAATGCTGGCGACGTTCCCGAACGCTCACGTAACAACAAGCGGAATACATTGGGGTTATTGTAGACAAATTCCATGAAAGTCGCGACCGAGGTTCCAATAACACTACCTCCGGTGGCAATAATGCGTTGCCGGGCTTGGCGCATTAACTGGCGTAAGGTTAAGCCCCCCTCATCAACCAGGGTTAAACCCAACTCTTCCATATCAGAGAAATGACGATAGAAAGAAGTCGGTGCAATCCCCGCTTCTCGAGCGACTTCGCGCAGACTTAAACTGGAAAAACTGCGCTGCGCACTTAATTGGCTAAACGCGGCTTCGATAATCGCTCTGCGTGTTTTTTCTTTTTGCTGTGCCCTAACGCCACTCATAGCTTCCCCTCTACTTATATGCTGCATCATACCTAGCACTGAAAAAAACCCAAGTTGAAACTGATTAAAAACATCACATTTCGTCTCCACAGACAAGCGTAACTTGTTTACCTGACATGAAAACCCTTTCAAAAAATTCTTTATTTATCAATAACAAAAAAGATGCGAGCCAGCTCAATTTTCTATTATCTTGAAAACGTTACCGAGTATCTAGTCATGCAAAGCTGTGATTAACTTGCCCTTTCCCCTTATGGTATTTATCAAGGAAGTAAAATGAGTTGGTTAAAAAGCATTTTATCGATCTCTATCATCATCAGCTTAAGTGCTTGTGGTGGTGGCAGTGATGCTGGAAATGGAAATAGCACCACACCAACCAATGACGCCATCAACATCACCAGCTCGGCCGAGAGTGCTCAACAACGCCTGCCCTGTGAAAACGCCACTGGTGAATTTTGTGATTTGCGCATTTATCAAGTCATGACCGAATCCTTTGTTGATGGAGATAGCTCGTTTGATTATGGTGCTGGTTATGGCACCAGCCATCACAACGGCGACTTGCAGGGAATTATTGATTCTCTTGACTACATTAAAGCCTTAGGCATGAATGCCATCTGGCTCACCCCGATCTTTGAGTCTATTGCGACCAACGGCCAAGATGAATGGACAGACAAACTAGATGCTACAGGTTACTTTGCCAGTAACTACTTTAAGATTGATCCTAATTTCGGGACCAAAGCGCTGGCTGAAGAATTAGTGACTAAAGCTCATGAAAAAGGCTTATACGTATTCTTTGACGGTGTTTTTGGCCACCATAAAGGCAACCTTGTCACTTCTCCAAAAGGGCTCAGCCCTGCCGGAGGCTCAAATCCTGTGGATTATTCCAACAGCGATACCCTCGCTTTTTACCAGGAAGTGGCGGAATACTGGACCAGCGAATTATGTTTAGACGGATGGCGTTTAGATCAAGCCTATCAAGTCCCGCTCAGTGCCTGGCAACAAATTCATCAAACCGTCAAAGATGCCAGTGCCAACAATGCCAAGGCCAGCAAGTGCCAGGTCAACGGAAATCAATGGGGCACCCTAGGCTATATGGTTGCCGAGGTATGGAATGGGAATAGTGAAATCGTAGCTAGCGCTTATGGCAGTAATTCGTCTCCAGCCCTGCCCTCGGCCTTCGATTTTAACCGTCGTTATGCGCTCGTACAGACCTTAGCGGTAGAAGAAAGTGGCTCAGGGGATCACGATGCCAGCACCTTAACCGCCAGCTGGAGCGATCATAATTCTTATCCTGATCACGCCCAAGCTAATTTAATGCTCGGCAACCATGATTTAGTTCGCTTCGGCGATCTGATTCAGCGTGGTGGCTTAAGCCATTATTGGGAGAGACATAAAGCGGCTTTCTCTTATATGGCCGCCTATAGCGGACCGATTACCTTGTACTACGGTGATGAGATTGGTGATGAAGTTGCCAACTTTGCCGCGCAAGTAGACAACAGCGTATGCGCAGCACAAGGTTTATGTGACGACCATGTTGCTCGCTCCAGCGCTCATATAAAAGGGGTTACCGATGGTTTCACCCCAAGTCGTGAACAGCAAGCGCTGATGGACTATGTTAGTCAATTGATGGGAGTTCGGCAAAATAATCCAGCACTATATCAAGGTAGCGTACAGAACCTCTACGCCGACAAAGATCTATTAGCCGTATTAAAAACGACTAAAGAACAGCAAGTTGTGTATTTATTAAACGTTTCATCAGATGAAAAAAAGGTCCGTCTGGCCGCTGATTTACTGGATGATACCCGTACCCTTATCGACTTAATCACAGGCGCAGAGATCGTCATTGATATAGACCATTTCGAAATAGCAGTAAGTGGATTGAGTGGGCGCTTGCTGCTAGTTAAATAGCACTTTACCTTCTCACGTTTGTACACCCTTATATACCCTGTTTGGCCTCCTGTTTAGGAGGCCTTTTTTATGTGAGATTTCAATTCTCTAATCTAAGCGAAACAGCTCGAGCAAAGCCACAATGCTAAATTCACTTAAGCCAAATACTGACAAAGACTCACTAAATCGGCTTGCAGCGCTCCTGCGGTCACGGCTCTGCCTGCTCCGGGACCTTGAATGACGAGAGGATTTTGCTGGTACCACTGACTTTCAACCGCAAAAACATTGTCACAGGGTTTGAGGTTGGCAAATGGATGCCGTGCATCTATCGCCTGTAAACCGACCTCAGCCTTGCCCTGATGGTCGACTCTGGCGAGATAGCGGATCACCTTGCCTTGACGCTGGGCATCCTGCACCGCCTGCAACATCGGCTCATCTAAATCACTCAGCTGTTCAATAAACTGCTCAAGTTCTAATTCTGCTAAGGCTTCTGGCACCAGAGAAGCTAATTGAATATCCGCTAACTCAAGCTTGAGACCAGCCTCTCGGGCTAAGATCAGTAATTTTCGCTGCACATCCTTACCCGAAAGATCATCTCGAGGATCGGGCTCGGTCAACCCTTGATTGAGCGCATCCACCAGCAACTCAGAAAATGGACTAGAACCATCATATTGTTGAAATAACCAACTTAAAGTACCGGAAAATATTCCAGAAATAGCAAGGATCTGATCCCCCGCTTGCCGCAACTGCTGAATACTCGACTGGATTGGCAGTCCCGCACCAACCGTGGCATTGGCTAACCATTTGCAGCCATGGTCACGAAAACTCTGACTGAGCTGCTCAAAATTCGCTGAAGCACTGGCTCCGGCAAGTTTATTGGCGGTAATCAGATGCAGACCAAGCTTGGCAAACTCATGATAATACGCGCTTAAGGATTCACTGGCGGTAATATCCAACACCACTAGTTCATTAAAAGGATGCCGCTTCAGTTGCGCCAATACTTCCGGCCATAACAAGGGCTGAGCTAAACTATCATCGAAGGCTTGCGCAAGGCTCAAGCCAGCAAAATCGAGTTGTCCTGATTGGCTAGTAAACACTCCAGCGAGACAAAGCTCGAGTTTATATTGTTGCTCCAACAAACTTTGTTGCTCGTTAAACAAGCTCAGCCACTGAGCCCCAATGTTGCCTTTGCCAAACACCACCACACCAACCTTACGGCGCTGTTTAAATAAGTTACTATGAAGCTCGATTAATACTGGCTCCAAGGTAATTTTACGTACCACCGCACACAGGCTCATTTTATCGGAGCTGGAATGAATAAACTCTAAAGGTTGCTCGGCTAGTTGCTGAAAGAACAAGTAACATTGTTGAGGATTATCACAAACCCCAGCGCCGACTAAGGCCACTAAACAATAACCTTCGGTACGTTCGACTTGTTGCACCTGATACTGCACCGCCAACTGGTCAATCTTGGTCAATGCCTCCGCAACTAGCTCGCGCGTGTAGGCCATCCGTAGCGAGCCAGTTTCAGTATGTTTATGACGCGTGGTCGGGGCCAGCTGCACACTTGCCAACGCACTTAACAGCGCGCTGGCATTTTGCTGGAAATGTTCAGTAAATGTCAGCTCTAACAACACCACGTCATCCACCGAGGTGACTATTTTTGCGGCGGTTTTTTTGGCTTCTTTCCGATGGATTTGAGTTTGTCCATCATTGGGAGCATAACTACAACGTAAGCTTAAGCGTTGCCGAGAGCGAGCCAGCGGCTCTAGCGTTCGAGCATGAAGTACCGAGGTACCAATCCTTGATAATTCAGCGGCTTCATTTAAAGCTAAATGATCTAACAAATGAGCATCTTTCACTAAGCGCGGGTCGGCACTGTAAATTCCCGCAACATCACTCCAAATCGTGGTCGAGACAGCATCGGCTAAAGCCGCCAATTCGGTTGCAGAGTAATCACTGCCATTACGCCCAAGCGTCACCGTGCGTTGTTCGCTATCACTGCAAATAAAACCTGTCACCACAATTCGGCAAGCGGGTTTATCCGCTAAACACGCCGCCAACAAGGGGGTACTGCGCGCAACATCTACCTGCGGTTGGGCCGCTAATTCGGCTTTGAAAAACTGTCGTGAATCCATCCACTCCGCAGCACAGTCTTGTTCGCTTAAAAGGGCGGCCAATAATCTTGCTGACCAACGCTCACCATAAGAGAGTAGTTCGTTAATGATAAAGGCATTAATATCCGCCTCTAGCAAATGAGCAATTTGTCGATGCTCTGCGACAAGCTCTCGCTCGATCACTTGCGCCCTCGATTCACTCAATAAATCCTTAACTAGCTGCGCCTGAAACTGAATCAAAGCGGCTAAAGCTTCCGCAGCGGCATTATCGGCTTGTTTCGCCAAATCAATGATATTCAACAAACGATTGGTGGTTTTACCCGCAGCCGATACCACAATGAGATCTTGCGCTTGCGAATGCTGCGCAACAATACCCGCCACTCGTTTGAAACAGCTAGCGTCAGCGAGGCTACTGCCACCAAATTTATGGACATGTCTATTAACTACCGACATGAAGTTCTCCTGTACAACTTTTAGCCAAACGAAAGATTGGCAAATGCCTGCTGTAAATCATTCACTAAATCTTCCGCTTCTTCTAAACCAACCGATACCCGTAACAATTGCGCCGATATTCCCGCTTCGGCCAATGCCTCAGGCGACATTGCCGCGTGGGTCATAGTTGCTGGATGAGCGATTAAACTCTCTACCCCGCCCAAAGACTCAGCCAAAGAAAACAACTGTAAGCCTTTCAGAAATTTCACCATTTGAGTTTCATCTAGCGCAACTTCAAAGCTTAACATAGCTCCAAAGCCAGATTGTTGTTGTTGGGCTAACGCATGACCGGGGTGCTCTGCTAAGCCGGGATAATAAATCGCAGACACCAAAGGCTGCTGCTGCAGGCATTGAACAATAGTTTGAGCATTGTGTTGGTGAACATTCATCCGAGCTTTCAGAGTTCTTAAGCCCCGCAGAGTTAAATAGGAATCAAAGGCTGAGCCTGTTAAACCTAGACAATTCGCCCACCAGCTCAAGCTTTCTGCCAATAACTCAGTTTTTGCCACAACCATACCCGCCACCACATCAGAGTGACCATTAATATACTTAGTCGCCGAATGCACCACAATATCGGCCCCCAGTAAAATTGGATTCTGTAATACAGGCGACAAAAACGTATTATCCACAACTACCAAAGCCCCCACAGCATGCGCTTGTTGAGCTATTTTTTGAATATCCACAATCCGCAATAACGGGTTGCTGGGAGTTTCTAACCAAATTAACTTTGGTTGCTTGGCGAGGGCGGTTTGCAAGCTCTCGCTATCATTTTGATCGATAAACTCGACTTCAAAGGCCTGCTTCTTCGCCAAACTGTCAAACAGGCGATAACTTCCGCCATAACAATCGTGCGGTGCGATCAACAAATCGCCAGGCGCTAACAAAGCGGTCACTAAATGAACGGCCGACATGCCGGTATTGGTGATCACCGCCCCTGCACCATGCTCTAGGTTGGCAATCGCATCGGCTAATATTTGACGGGTTGGATTACCAGAGCGACTGTAGTCAAACTGCCGCTTTTGCTTAAAATCGGCGAAACTATAATTACTCGACAAATAAATTGGCGGAACCACCGCTCCGTGTTGGCTATCACTCTCAATACCACTGCGAACCGCAATGGTGGCGGCGTGAAGATCTTTTAATGACATGTGTTCACTGACTCCCTCTAATTATGCTGCCACTTTACCACTCCCCGTAAAGACGTCAACACTTCTAGACGTCTAAATGTCTTTGCTCTTGGATTGCTAAGTGGCTTTTCCCCCGTTACAATAGGGTTTCTTTGGTTTGGTGTGTATTCAAGTATGTCGACAGATTGGAATGGTGAGTGGATCAGCCCTTATGCTGAACACGGAAAAAAAAGCGAACAAGTAAAAAAAATAACGGTATCAATACCTTTAAAAGTATTGAAAATACTGACCGATGAGCGTACCCGTAGACAAATTAACAATCTACGACACGCCACCAACAGCGAGTTGCTCTGCGAAGCATTTTTACACGCTTACACTGGGCAACCCCTGCCCGATGATGCCGATCTACAAAAAGATAGACCCGACCCGGCCTTAGAAAAAGCCACCGAAGCTGAATTGGATAAAGAAGATTAAGATTTTGCAAAGCCGCTCATTGAGCGGCTTTTTTGTTAAATACTAGACAAACACTTTTGAATAAGCTCACTTATCTTGCAGGAACAACCGCCCACGGCAGAGAGTTAAGCACTTGCTTGTACTTTATATGACTTTTTATTTCGTCTAAACATACATAAGCCAGCAATACCAAATGCCGCAAGAAATATCGTGGATGGCTCGGGAACAGATGAAACACTAATGTTATCGAAACTTTGACCGAGTCTGTTATTAAACAAGCCAACTTGTCCTTGGCTGTACAAACTGCTGGTTAAGGTAGTGACCAAAGTACCATTCACAAATGCTGAGTAGGTATCTCCGAACACATCGATTTTTAAATGAATATCACTTTTAGATGGGAATAATGCACCAGAATGCTTTAAAGCTGGTGAATTGCCACCATTTACGAATTCGTGCCAGTAAACCCCGGTACCTCCACCACCAAGACCTCCTGTGATTAAGGCTATTCCGTTAAAAAGCCCCCCATTGTATGAACTACGAAGAACTACACCGCCATCCCATACATCATTAATATCCAATTCAACAGAAAAATCCCTTAAATCTGTCGGTAACAAGCTAAATGCTTGATTCCCTGATGTAGACTGGTATGCACCACCTTTATCATTCCAGCTACCCTGTTCATTTCCCCATAAAGGAGATGCGGCAGAATCAAAATCATCTGTAAATATGACTGCCGCAATGCTTGACCCAGCAATCGACCAGATTAAAATAACCTTAACTACAAATTGAAAATATATTTTCATTGCAAAAATTCCTTTTAATTGTTTAATTCTAAATTACGACTGTTGACACTGCTATATAACGTCCCAACACAATCCTTCAAAAATTCAATATGGTTTTCTCCCTCTAAATAAAGAAACTATATCTACAGATTCATTCCGCTTAAACATTCTCAAAAAAAACATAACCTATTGAATTTAAAGTGCATGTCAATAAAAACATTATAATAAGAAAGGTTATGTGAATTTAAAAACATAGAGGCGACTACTTTTACTCAATCACCTTAGATAGAAAGGGCGTTGTTGCAGGGCAAACAGCTTCGTAATAACCCCTGAGCTACAAGGTCGTCTAGACAATGCAATTCAGTAATCCATTCGACATAACTACCAAGTTGCTTATTATTCACTTGCAACTACGGTTCTTAGCGAAAATGGAATTATGTTTTAATAATAAGAATGATACTACTCTACACTGCCCCTGATTTTTCTCTCAGGATGCACGAGCACAGAAACAAGCTCTGAAATCTCTTCAACTATTCTCGATTACGGAATATATGGACAGTCAAGAATTACAAAGGAACGCCCTGAAAAAATATTCCAAATAACGCAGTGCTGTCAGGGAAGAGAGGTAAAGTGACCCTACAAGCAACTGATATTCCCGCACAGATCGGTACAACTTTTTACTACTGTTTCGAAATAAAAGTCTAAGAAAGAGAAATTGAACTGACAAAACTATACCTGCCCAAAAATGGTGGATGGCAACGACAAGCATTATAGATCTAGCTATATGGCAAAACCCTAAAACTCAAAAAAGGTAAAGCGACTTTCTGAAAAACGATTTGAGCGAAAATAAATACAAATCTGCTATGAGCAAAATTGCTTTATATCTCATTCGCATCATGACCAGACACAAAAAAAGCGCCTTTCGGCGCTTTTTCTTTACTGTAAAGCTTAAATAAGGCTGGCTTATTTTTTGCCCAATACAGCGAATTTTTTGTTGAAACGATCAACACGACCACCAGTATCAACGTTACGTTGCTTACCAGTGTAGAATGGGTGACATTTGTCACATACGTCTAGGAACATAGTACCAGTACGAGTCGATTTAGTTTCGATTACGTTACCGCAAGAACAAGTCGCAGTAAGTAGTTCGTAAGTTGGATGGATATCAGTTTTCATGGATTACCTCAATACTTGGGCCGCGTCGCCATTTGATCACCACTATTGGCACCAAACACCACACGAAAGCAACTCTATCAGAGCCTATAAATTTTAGGTGGCGGATCATATAGGATGGCTCCGCGCTTAGCAAGTATTCAAGGTCTATTCGCGGATAAAAAAACACCAGCGACTTCATTTGCCCCATGCATAGTCAAGCTTTAGAATGAGGCAGGTTTTTTCATGGGTTCATAAATTTGTGTTAATTGTTCGTGTTGCTTTAGCAATTCCATTGCGTCGACTATTTGATTATCGAGTATCCGATGACTCGGCAATACCAGTGATCGGTGCCCGGGTCAAAGTCCCCTTTGGTAAAGGTGAAAAAGTTGGCTTGGTGGTGGAGCATCCCGATGATAGTGACATCGATAGCGACAAATTAAAAACCATTAGCCAAATTGTCGATCAACAGGCCTTACTTCCCGCGAGTCTATTTAAACTATTAAATTGGGCCAGCAGCTACTATCACCATAGTTTGGGTGACGTACTGAGCCAGGCCTTGCCCAGCCTGTTACGTAAAGGCGAACCCGCACAGGCCAAAGCGATTGTCGCCTGGCGCCTTAGTGAACAAGGCAAGCAAGCTAAGCTCGCAGAATTTAAGCGTGCTCCCAAGCAAGGTGTAGTCATTGGCGCGCTGCAACAACAAGCCGATTTTCAATTAAACGATGAACAAGCCAAACAACGAGACTTCTCGCGTTCTGCGCTCACCGCCTTACAGCAAAAAGGCTTGCTAGAAAAAGTCACAGCACGCGCAACCGTGCCAGATTGGACTCAACAACAGACCAACAAAAGCCAAGCCTTGCAGCTCAATCCTGAGCAAGCAATTGCGGTAGCGGCCATCAACCAAAGCCTATCGAGCTTTCAGGCCTTTCTCATTGAAGGTATTACCGGATCCGGTAAAACCGAAATCTATCTCAATGTAATTGCCGAAGTTCTGGCGAAGGGCCAGCAGGCTTTAGTTCTGGTTCCCGAAATTGGCCTCACGCCACAAACCTTGGCTCGTTTTGCCGAACGCTTCGAAGTTCCAGTTTATGCGATCCACTCGGGCCTGAATGATAGTGAAAGGCTTAGTGCTTGGCTCAAGGCGAAGCAAGGCGAAGCTGGCATCATCATTGGCACCCGATCGGCGGTGTTCACTCCGATGGCCAAGCCTGGCGTAATCATCATCGATGAAGAGCACGATAGCTCCTTTAAGCAACAAGACAGCTTTCGTTACCACGCCCGCGATTTAGCCATTGTACGCGCTCGATTAGAACAAATTCCTATCATCTTAGGCTCGGCCACACCTTCGTTAGAGAGCCTGCACAATGCCCTGAGCGGCCGTTATGTTCATCTACAACTCAAACAACGAGCAGGTAATGCAGTATTAGCCAAGCAACAATTGCTGGATATTCGCCATCAACCGCTCAACTCGGGGCTTTCTCCCGCCTTAGTGAAAGCAATGCGCATGGAGCTAAAGGCTGGTCGTCAGGTGATGCTGTTTTTAAATCGCCGAGGTTACGCGCCAGCCCTGCTCTGTCATGAGTGCGGGCACGTCTGTGAGTGTGAACGCTGCGAGTCATATTTTACCTACCATCAGCAGCCCCGTCACTTGGCCTGTCATCACTGTGGCAGCCAACAACCGGTGCCACATCAATGCCAACAGTGTGGTTCCACCAATCTGGTCACCACTGGCCTTGGTACCGAACAACTGCAAGAGGCCTTACTGGAGATCTTCCCAGAATATAAAGTGGCACGGATCGACCGAGACAGTACACGACGCAAAGGCAGCTTGGAGCAATTGTTGGAACAGATCCATAACAATCACTATCAAATTTTGCTGGGAACCCAAATGCTGGCCAAGGGACATCACTTCCCTAATGTAACCTTAGTTGCCCTACTCGATATCGACCATGCCTTGTTCTGTTCCGACTTTCGGGCCCCAGAACGCCTGGCCCAACTATATGTGCAGGTAGCTGGCCGAGCAGGGCGCGCCAACTTAGAAGGGAAAGTGATGTTGCAATCTCATCACCCTGAGCATGAACTGCTGCAAGACTTGATTAATAATGGTTACCAACACTTTGCGCGCTTTGCCCTTAATGAACGCAAAGACACCGAACTTCCCCCTTTTAGCTTTCAAGCGCTATTTCGCTTAGAAGCAGTGGATGGTCAGGCGGTGCATGACTTAAGCCAGCAGCTCTATCAACTAGCCCAGCCACTACAGCAGGCGAATAGCTGGGTTTTTCCTCCCTGCCCAGCGCCACAAGCACGTCGCGCAGGAAAATTTCGGATGCAACTATTAATTCAAGCGGAACAGCGCACCAGCCTACATCAGCTTATCCATCGGCTGTTACCACAATTGGAGAACTTAAAACTCAGCCGTAAAGTTCGTTGGTCCTTAGATATAGACCCTTATGATATGCAGTAATCACACGCCTCTTTACGCAAAGCAGCAACATCAACAACCAAGCGCGTAGCGATTTGCTCCAATCAAATCAAATCACACCGAATTAGCCTAGATAAGAGATAGTTTTCAGCGGCAATTGTCGGTAAAATGCCCGCCTTGTACATTTTATTTACGCGAGATTGGTGTCAACCTACATGAAAGAGCTTATTCAACAACTTCTGGAACAAACGGTCATTGCCCTGAAACAACAACAGGTGCTCCCTGAAGGATTCGAACCTCGGATCCAAGTTGACCGAACCAAGGATAAAGCTCACGGCGACTTAGCGACCAACCTTGCCTTAATGGCCGCCAAACCCGCTGGGAAAAATCCTCGTGAACTAGCTCAGTTGATTGTCGATAATTTACCAAGTTCGACACTCATCGATAAAACCAGCATTGCCGGCCCAGGTTTCATTAATTTCTATCTTAATAATGATTGGCTGGTCTCTCAAATTGAAGCCATGTCGAGCTCTCCTTCGGCGAATGTAAAATTGGCAGAACAAGCACAAACCGTTGTGGTTGACTACTCTGCGCCAAACGTTGCGAAAGAAATGCACGTGGGCCACCTGCGTTCTACCATCATTGGTGATGCGGTGGTTCGCACCCTAGAGTTTTTAGGCCACAAGGTGGTTAGAGCCAATCACATCGGCGACTGGGGAACTCAATTTGGCATGTTAATCGCCAACTTGGAAGAAGTTGAAAAACGCGGTACTGACGCAGGCGATATTGAATTAGCCGATTTAGAAGTGTTCTACCGTGAATCTAAAGCGCGTTACGACAGCGATGAAGCTTTTGCCAAGCGCGCGCGCAACTACGTGGTGAAACTGCAAAGTGGCGATGAATACTGTAATACCATGTGGCGCAAATTGGTCGACATCACCTTGAATCATAACCAATCTGTTTACGACCGTTTAAATGTATCGCTAACTAAAAACGACGTGATGGGCGAAAGCATGTATAACCCCATGCTGCATGATGTGGTTCGCGACTTAAAGCAACAAGGTTTAGCAGTTGAAGACAACGGGGCAACCGTGGTTTACCTCGACGAATACAAAAATAAAGATGGCGACCCAATGGGCGTGATCATTCAGAAAAAAGATGGTGGTTTTTTGTACACCACCACCGATATAGCCTGTGCTAAATACCGTTACCAAGACTTAAATGCCGACCGAGTTTTATATTTTATCGACTCCCGTCAGCATCAACATCTAATGCAAGCCTGGAACATTGTGCGCAAAGCTGGTTATGTGCCAGAGTCGGTGCCACTAGAACATCACGCCTTTGGCATGATGCTAGGCAAAGATGGCCGCCCCTTCAAAACCCGCAGTGGCGGTACCGTGAAGCTGGTCGATTTACTAGAAGAAGCGGAACAGCGAGCACAAGTTATTGTGGCTGAAAAGTCTCGAGATCTGGATGCGGAGCAACAACTAGAGGCCGCCAAAGCAATCGCGATGGGCGCGGTGAAATACGCCGATTTATCGAAGAACCGTACCACCGACTACATCTTCGATTGGGAAAACATGTTGGCCTTCAACGGCAATACCGCACCGTACTTACAGTATGCTTATACTCGGATCCAATCTATTCTTCGTCGCTCAGCAATCGACCTCGACAGCCTTGAGCAAAACATTATATTGGCTGAAGACGCCGAAATCGCTCTCGCACAAAAATTAATTCAGTTTAGCGATGCGGTCAACAATGTAGCCGATAAAGGTATGCCACACATGATGTGTAATTACCTCTACGAGCTCGCGGGTGCATTTATGACTTTCTATGAAGCTTGCCCAATCCTTAAGGACGATGTTGAGAGCGAGGTGAAACATAGTCGTCTGCGCTTAGCAGCTTTAACAGCGAAAGTGTTAGATCAAGGTCTTTCATTATTAGGGATCGAGACTTTGGATCGGATGTAAACATGGCAAAGGACTATGTAGGGCGCAGCAAGCCTAAGAAAAAACCCGCGGCTAGATCTAGCCGCGCGGTCAGTCATCAAAAACGCTTCCCCTTCGCCTTAGCTCTCGCGGTGATCGCAGCGATCGTGGGTTTCTCGGTATTGCTATTTAATATTAAAGGTAGCGCGCCCACGCCAGCTCCCGAGCTCAGCGAGTTGGTAAACCCACAACCCATCGCAAAGCCAAAGGCCAAAACAAGTCTGCCAGAGCCACCAAAAGAGCGGAGCTATGTTAAAGAGCTAGAACACAAGCAAGTAGAAGTTGAGCCGGCCGCCAAACCAAGCCAGCCGGCCATCCCTTACCAAATGCAGTGTGCTTCTTTCCGTAGCCGAGACCGCGCCGAAGAGAGTAAAGCCTTAATTGCCTTTGCAGGCCTGGAAAGTCAAATTAAGCGCACCGAAGGGGAAAATGGCGCCTGGTATCGCGTGGTGTTGGGCCCCTATCCCACCAAGCGAGATGCTGAACGAGATCGGCATATATTACAACGCGCCAAAATCAATGGTTGCCAAATTTGGCATTGGAGCTTTTAAGTAGGGAGCTTTTAAGACATCCAAACTATATACAAGCCAACAGAGATGTTGGCTTTGATTGATACTAAAGCATATATGAATAAAGACGCCCTTATCCACCAACAGCCATAACCTTTAACCATAACGTAAAATCTTGTATAAAGGCCTTAAAGTAGCTAATTATTCAATTACTGCCTGTGCTAAGCGCTTAAAAATATTACTTATTTGACTTATATCCCAACTATGTTATAAAAATGTAGCTATTCTAATAAATCAGTTTTGACTAAAAACGGCAAAATAAGACCAAGACCGTGACTCAAATAGGAACGCGATACTATGAACAACACGGAACTACAGCAACTTGAGCGACGAGGCTCAATGCGACTCGATTTGGAAAACGAACCGGTGCAGCTCATTTTGACCAATAACGAAGACGATGAAGCAGTGATTGAAGCCACTTGTATCGACATCTCTCGCCGTGGCATGTTGATTGTTCATGATAAAGATTTAGCGATTGGCACCAAACTTAAAGTTAAATTTACTGCGAAACATTCCGCTGAAGCGGAAATGAAAGTAAAGGTAGCGCGTTGTCATCGTAAGAACTTCTCTAGCTATAATATGTTTTTGTTAATACTGTAAAATTCTCGTCCAGATAAGCAAACATGTCAGTTTGTCTTATACTTAATAAACTTGTACCACAAAGCCAGTAATTATAATTGGTCGCAAGTTGCAGAAGAGGGATGAACCATGTTGATACTTGTTGGTGGGGAAAAGGGTGGTAGTGGTAAAAGTTGCTTAGCACAAAATATTGCCGTTCACCTGAAAACCGAATTTGACGCAAATATCTTAATGGTTGATTGCGACCCGCAGCGCACTACCTCCGATTGGATCCAAGCCCGCAACGAAGATGAATCCCTACCAGGGATTAACTGTATTCAACTCTACGGAAAAATCCGCAAGGACTTACTCAGCCTAGAAAATGGCTACGATTTTGTGATTGTGGACTGTGGTGGTCAAGACAACTTAGCCATGCGTGCAGCAATGTCAGTCGCAAAATATGTATTAATTCCACTACGACCCAAACGCCGTGACCTTAAAACTCTTCCGCATATGGAAGACATGCTCAGTACCTGTAAAATGGTCAACCCTAAAATGGTCGCTAGTTTTGTCATCACCCAATGCCCATCTCTGCCCAACCAAGCAAATCGGATCCTCGACGCCAAAGAAGTTTGTCGCTCCTTCGGCTTACACGTGCTCGACTCCGTGACCTTCGCTCGCAATCTCTACGATGATAGTGAAGAAAGTGGCCGTTCGGTGTTAGAGATAGAGCCCGAAGGTAAAGCTGCCAATGAGATCAAAGCGATAGTGACTGAATTACTCGCCATCCAGCAAGAAGACTCCCATGAGTTTAACTGATTTAAAAAAGCAACCGCATCGCCGCCGCCAAGCCAAAAAGATAAGCGTCGAACAATTCATCGATGATGCCGAAAACTATGCACTAGGAAAACCGAGCCTCAATCCAAAAAAGGCTCCCGCCGACAAGCCTAGCAGCACCTTTCGGCACTGTACTTTCACCTTTGATGCCTCCGCAATAAACCAGTTACAATACGCTTCTCAGCAGCATCAACTGGCAAAATCCAAATTATTACGGGTACTATTGAGTCACTTCGCATCACTCAACGATGAACAACAGCAACAGTTGTTGAAATTATTTAATCACAACTAAAGCACCACAGTTTTTGGCTTATACCTTGAAAAATTATCGACGCCCCCCCACTTCATTGAGATAGCCAAGTTAACTCTTATGGTTAGCTGTATAAACTGAGGAAATATCGTGACTACTATCGTCTCCGTACGCCGCAACGGCAAAGTGATCATTGCTGGCGATGGCCAAGTTTCCCTTGGCAATACCGTGATGAAAGGCAACGCAAAGAAGGTTCGCCGCCTTTATCACGGTCAAGTGTTGGCCGGATTTGCTGGCGGCACTGCCGATGCATTTACCCTATTTGAACGTTTCGAAGCAAAACTAGAAATGCATCAAGGTCACCTTACCAAGGCAGCTGTAGAGCTGGCCAAAGATTGGCGAACCGATCGCATGCTACGTAAACTAGAAGCCCTACTGGCAGTCGCAGACAGCGAAGCATCATTAATCATTACTGGTAACGGTGACGTGGTTCAACCTGAGCACGACTTAATCGCCATCGGTTCTGGAGGGCCTTTTGCTCAGTCTGCGGCTCTCGCCCTATTACAAAACACCGATTTAGGCGCACGTCAAATTGCTGAAAAAAGCCTGAGCATTGCCGGTGACATTTGTGTGTTTACCAACCAGTACCATACTATTGAAGAATTAGACGCGAAAGCTTAAAGCTTTGCAGGAAAAAATTATGTCTGAAATGACCCCCAGAGAAATTGTCTCCGAATTAGATAACCACATCATCGGCCAATCTGAAGCCAAACGCGCAGTGGCGATTGCCTTACGCAACCGCTGGCGCAGAATGCAACTCAATGATGAATTGCGCCATGAAGTTACGCCTAAAAATATCTTAATGATAGGCCCAACAGGCGTCGGTAAAACCGAAATTGCACGGCGCTTGGCGAAACTAGCGCACGCCCCATTCATTAAAGTAGAAGCTACAAAATTCACCGAGGTCGGTTATGTTGGAAAAGAAGTTGAGACGATTATTCGCGATCTCGCCGATGTTGCCTTCAAAATGACCCGCGAGCAAGAAACCGAAAAATTTCGTTTTCGAGCCGAAGACCAAGCAGAAGATCGGATCCTCGATGCTCTACTGCCCCCAGCAAAAGACAGCTTTGGTCATGATGAGAAGAAAGAAGACAACTCGACTCGCCAGGCTTTTCGTAAAAAACTGCGTGAAGGCCAACTTGACGACAAAGAAATTGAAATTGATGTGGCTCAGCCACAGATAGGTGTCGAAATCATGGCCCCTCCGGGCATGGAAGAGATGACCAATCAATTACAAGGTATGTTTCAAAACCTATCTGGCAGCAAAGATAGCAAGAAACGTAAACTCAAAATTAAAGAAGCTTTCAAATTATTGGTGGAAGAAGAAGCCGCTAAAATGGTCAACCCAGAAGAGCTCAAAGAAAAAGCCCTGTACGCGGTTGAAAACCAAGGCATCGTATTCTTAGATGAAATCGATAAAATTTGTAAACGCGGCGATGTTTCAGGCCCAGATGTAAGCCGAGAAGGTGTGCAACGCGACTTACTACCACTGGTTGAAGGCTCAACTGTAAGCACCAAACATGGCATGGTAAAAACCGACCACATCCTGTTTATTGCATCCGGCGCTTTTCAGGTCGCGAAACCTTCCGATCTGATCCCTGAATTACAAGGGCGTTTGCCGATCCGTGTTAGTCTGAATGCACTCAGTGCAGATGATTTTGAGCGGATCCTCACCGAACCTAATGCTTCATTAACCGAACAATACAAGGCGCTAATGGCCACCGAAGGCCTAGACGTTGAGTTCACCAAAGAAGGGATTCGTCGGATTGCCGATGCGGCATGGCAAGTGAATGAACGCACCGAGAATATTGGCGCTCGTCGGCTACACACGGTGATGGAAAAATTAATGGAAGAATTAAGCTTTGTGGCCTCTGATAATTCAGGTCAGAAAGAGATCATCGACGCCGATTACGTCAATAAATCTTTAGACGAATTAGTCGCCGACGAAGATTTAAGTCGTTTCATTTTATAAATACCTCGCAGAGTTATCAATTTGATGACTCTGCTAATCCCCTTTAAGCCCCGTAATGCGGTCTGCAGCCGGGTTATTTTGCTTTTCTAGCTTAGTTATTATTTCTTAATTGAAAACCGCGACTTAGTGTTTATACTGGTAGCGATAACTCGGGCCAATTTAGGATCCAGACCATGGAATATAACACCTCTGAACTTTGTGACCTATACGCAGATACGGTTGATGTCGTCGAACCCATGTTTGCCAGTTATGGTGGCAGAAACTCTTTTGGGGGAGAAATTACCACCATCAAATGTTTTGAAAATTCAGGCTTAATTGCTCAGGTCGTTCAGGAGCCTGGCACCGGTAGGGTATTGTTGATAGACGGCGGCGGCTCATTGCGACGCGCCTTGCTCGATGTAACCATCGCCGAAGCTGCAGCCGAAAATGAATGGGATGGCATTATTGTTTACGGTTGTGTTCGAGATGTGGACGCGCTTGAAGATTTAGATATAGGGATCCAAGCACTGGCTTCCATTCCTGTTGGTGCTGACGCCGAAGACGAAACTGGTGATGTGAATATTCCGGTCAATTTTGGTGGCGTCACTTTTTTACCGGAAGATCATATTTATGCCGACACCACTGGCGTGATTTTATCGCCTGAACCACTCGATATCGAATAAGGTCCAAGCGAATTTAAGCTTACTCGGCTTGAACGTCTTCGATACGCCCTAACAAGGCAGTAAGGCGTTCTTGCCAAGCTTGTTGTTCTTGTAACAGATGACTATTCTCATCACTCAGCTTACTATTTTGTTCTTTGAGTTCTTCAATTTCCATACGTAGTAATTCAATACTATCGACTGCAATTTGAACCTTTGCTTCTAATTTTTCCAATACGTCAAAAGACATCAACCTACTCCCGTTAATCTGTTGTTAACCTCACTCTAGATATTCTATCTACAGTCAGTCCTCATGGATAAATGAACCCTAATCGTGTTCACATATTGATAAAGACTTACTTTAAAGCAGCATACTCTTGTCATCTATGCCCAACAAGGGTAGAACTCTATTTACCTAACTAGTTGTCGAATTTATAAACATGAAATTAAAGAAAGGTCGATACCGACATTACAAAGGTCCGGAATACCAAGTGATCGATACCGTGACCCATTCTGAAACCGAAGAACAGTTGGTACTTTACCGACCTTTATACGGAGAAGGTAAACTGTGGGTTCGGCCCTATCATATGTTTGTTGAAGAGGTCGTTGTGGACGGCCAAACAATGCCGCGCTTCGCCTATATCGCCGCCACCGACTAAATTAGATATTTTGCCCCATATCAATGGCTGGCATCTCACAACTGGGTCTGCCCACCACCTTTGCTGGTACGCCAGCAACCGTGGTATGCGCTGGCACATCCTCGAGAACTACACTACCCGCCCCTACTTTTGCGCCGCGTCCCACTTCAATATTGCCAAGGATCTTTGCACCCGCACCAATCAACACTCCTTGACGAACTTTTGGATGTCGATCGCCTCGGTCTTTCCCGGTTCCCCCTAAAGTCACCGATTGTAAGATTGATACATCATCTTCAATCACCGCGGTTTCACCGACCACGATGCCAGTGGCATGGTCGAACATGATCCCTTTACCGATGGTGGCCGCCGGATGAACATCTACAGCAAACACCGCCGAGATTTGGTTTTGCATATAACGCGCTAATGCCAAGCGCCCACGATGCCACAACCAATTTGCCACACGGTAGCCCTGTAAAGCATGAAAACCTTTCAGATATAACAAGGGGATCGCGTAGTATTTTACTGCCGGGTCACGATCTTTCACTGCCACAATGTCAGCCGCCACTGCTTCCAAAATATTCGGATCAGCCAATAAAGCTTCTTCAATAAATTCACGCAACAAGATCGCCTGTACCGTTGAGCTATCCAACTTACTTGCTAATTGGAAGCTCAAGGCCGAGGCCAGCGTATGGTGGTTCAAAATCGTCGAATAGAAGAAGCTGGATAACATCGGCTCATCTTCAGCCATTCGGTGCGCTTCATCACGAATTTGCAACCAAACGGTTTCGGCTAACGTTTGTTTAATTTGATAATCCCTTAGCTTTGCCACTTACTTCACCTTACAAAAACTGTTGTTTCTTTTCTTCTGGCACCACCGACTGGGGATCCTGATGGATCAAGATATCGGCTTCTGGCCACTGCGCTAACAATGCCGCCTCTACCTTATCGGCAATATCATGAGCTTGGTAAAGGGTGAGTTTATCATCTAGTTCCAGATGGAGTTGAATAAATTTAGTCTGACCCGACTGGCGAGTTCTAACATCATGTACTCCCAACACGCCAGCAAGCTTCAAAGCAATTTGATAAACCTGAACTTGGAAAGCCCGAGGAAGCTCTCTATCCAATAAATTTTGCACTGCATCTGTACCAATTCCAAAAGCACCATAGCAAATATATAGGGCGATCAACACTGCAAACAATCCATCGGCCCAATACCATCCATATTGACTAAGAAATAAGGCTACAAGCACTGCCACATTCATAAAAACATCCATCGCGTAATGCATCGAATCAGCTTTAATTAAACTGTTATTAGTTTTCTTAACGACATATTTTTGGAAAAGTACTAAGGCAATTGTAATCAAAGTAGAAACGATCATGACCCAAATACCTAACTGACTGTGCTGTAAAGCTTGCGGGCGCATTAACTCGGTCGTACCGCTATATAGCAACATGAAAGCCGAACCCACAATGAAGGCAGCTTGCACGATACTCGCGAGATGTTCAGCCTTTCCATGACCAAAACGGTGCTCTTTATCGGGGGGTTGTAGTGCGTAACGCACCGCCAATAAATTAACCAAGGACATGCCAATGTCCATGAGTGAATCAATCAACGACGCCAAAATACTAATTGCGCCAGTATATAAATAGGCACCACTTTTTATCAGTAATAAAAACAACGCTACACAGCTTGCAAGCTGTGTAGCGCGGGTCACTAAACGCTGGTAATTTTGTTTTTCCACTTTACAAATTCACGGGAAAGTTTTGTAAAGTATAGAAGCTGCTCCCTTAAGTGCTAGCTTTAGCGTTTTTGTGTTGCTTTTCACCTTGTTGGTAATTTTGGTGTTTACCATCTTTTTTCATTTGCCCGCGTTTTTCCATACGCTGTTCTGTTAACTGCTGGAACTTCTGTTGTTGTTCCGGAGTCAGTATTTGGTATATCGCATTCTGCGAACGCATCATATGTAAAGCGCGTTGTTGATGCTTCTCTTGCTCTTTTTTAAGTAAGTTTTTGGCTGCGTTTTCATCAAAAGTAGCCGAAGTCACAATCGCCATATGTTGCTGATGCATCATGTTACGCTGAGCTCGCTCACCATCTCGCTGCTTTGTCTCACCGCTTGGCTTATTGGCCTGCATAATTTCTTTAACTTGTGCTTTCTGCGCAGCAGTTAAATCAAGTTCGCGCATTAAATGCATTCGCGGATGGCCATCTCTATCACGCATACCTTCACCATCGTGTCGATTGCCATTGGCAGCAAAAGCAGCAGGGGCAAGAATCAGGGTTCCAAGTAAGGTAGTCACAAGTAGCTTTTTCATTTTTAAATCCTCGTATGTTTCAGACATTTTCAGTATATAGCGGCCAATGCAAACTAATGGCAAGGAAGTGTAAAGCTATGTAAATGAGCCTATGATAGATCCGCAAAGCCAAGGAATTTTTGTACACTTTAGCTATCAATGATCACCTAGGAATCAACTGTGAAGCTGCTTTTAATTGATGACGACAAAGAACTCACCGAATTACTCGGCGAATTATTGGCCTTAGAAGGATTTGACTGTGAAGTATGCAACGATGGTCTGAGCGGCTTAAAGCAACTGCAACAAACAAGTTATGATTTAGTACTACTAGATGTGATGATGCCTGGGAAAAATGGCTTCGAAGTCTTAAAAGAGCTTCGCAAAGACAGCCAACAGCCGGTATTAATGCTCACCGCTAAAGGCGATGAAATTGACCGAGTCCTTGGCTTAGAGCTTGGCGCCGACGACTACCTAGCCAAGCCATTTAGTGAACGGGAATTATTGGCAAGGATCCGAGCCATCTTGCGCCGCACCCAAAACGCGCCCAGCTCTGAAGCACATGGCGATTTAATTTGCCATCAAGACTTAACACTGTCGGTTGCCAAACAACAGGCGCATTGTGAAGATGTTGAACTAGACCTCACCAGCACTGAATTACTGTTGTTGCAGCAACTGCTGGAGCATCCAGGCCAACTATTAGATAAGAATAAGCTGAATCAAACCGTATTAGGTAAACGGCTGCAGGCCTTCGACCGCAGCTTAGATATGCACATCAGCAATCTAAGAAAAAAAATCCCACCAAGAAAAGACCAACTCCCAAGAATAAAAACCGTGCGTGGTAAAGGTTACATGTGGTTGGAGTGGTAAACATGAAACGACTACTCAATAATCTATTTGTCAAAATATTCGTGTCCTTCTGGTTAATTTTGCTGATAACCGCCTTTGTGGCATTTAACATGTCACGACTGGTAAGCACCGATAACTTTGCGGCGCCGGAATGGGCACTGAAAAACTTACAAGACTTCGAACAGCGGATCCAAAACAACCCGAACAAAGCCTTCAATCAACGCCCCGCCCCGCATAGTGGCGGACGTTTTACCATGCCTTTTCTGGTCGATGAACAAGGCCTGGTGGTAAATCATCCGCAAGTAGACCGCGCCATACGCCGCTTTATTGCCAATCACGACCAGGTCAACAATCCACGGATTATGCTCGACCGTGATCGGGTGTTTATCGGACCAAGGGCAATCACCTTGGATGACAAAACCTACTTGCTTTACCTCGAGCGCCGCCGAAGCCCAGAGCTCATGAACAACCTGCTCCCGTTACACGGCTCTTCCCCCTGGGTTCTCGCAGGGGTAGCCATCCTGCTAAGTCTGGCACTGTGTTTCTTGCTGACCCGACATATTGTGAGTCCCCTCAAACGGCTACAGAGCGCTGCCAACAAGCTGTCACGGGGGCAATTAGACACCCAGCTGCCAGAAATTAATCGCGGTGACGAAATTGGTCAGCTCTCAGAAAGTTTACAACGCATGGTCGACACGCTGAATCAGGCGATTAGCAACCAACAACGTTTATTAAGTGATATATCTCACGAGCTGCGTTCACCACTCACCCGTCTCAATATGGCGCTGGCTTTACACAAAAAACGCCAAAGCAGTAGTGCCGAAGTCGAACGCATCGAACGTGAATCACAGCGTTTGGCCGAGATGATTAACGCCTTATTATCCCTATCAAGAATGCAAGTAAACGCGCAACGACAGCAAGCTCAGCTCGATGAACTCATGATTGATTTAGTCGATGATTGCAACTTCGAAGCGGAACAACTGAGTAAGAAATTTAAGGCCACATATCCTGAACATTTAAGTTTGCTTTGTTACCCGCAATTACTCAGCTCCGCCTTAGAAAACATCTGCCGCAATGCGTTAAAGTACGCCGAACAGCAAGTTACGCTTGAGGCCAGCATCGAGCAACAGTACTTAGTCATTGTCATCCGGGATGATGGTCCGGGGATTGACGAGAGTGAATTAGACAATATTTTCCGCCCCTTCTATCGCTGTGGCGAAGCACGCGATCGAGATAGTGGTGGTGTTGGCCTCGGCTTAGCGATTGCCGAATCGGCGATTCGCCAGCATGGTGGCAGTATTAGTGCGCATAATCATTCCGGTAAAGGGCTGGAAGTTAGCCTACGCTTGCCACTACAATAGCGCTTTTGCAACGACTGGGACCGACCATGATTAATATTGTGCTATTTGAACCCGAAATTCCGCAAAACACTGGCGCAATTATCCGTTTAGCGGCCAATAGTGGCTGCAGTTTGCATCTAATCGAGCCCTTGGGTTTCGCCTGGGACGACAAAAAAGTAAAACGCGCAGGGTTGGATTATCACGAATTTGCCGAAGTGAAACGCCATGCCAACTATCAGGCTTTTCTAGAGAGCGAACAACCAGCACGCTTGTTGGCTTGCACCACCAAAGGCAGCGGGTTTCATAGCGACTTTCAATTTGCCGAGAATGACTATCTGATGTTTGGCCCAGAAACGCGGGGCTTGCCCGATGCGATTTTAAGCCAAATTGACAGCACTTATCGATTACGGATCCCGATGTTAGCCAATAGCCGTAGTATGAATTTATCGAATGCGGTTTCAGTATTTGCCTACGAGGCTTGGCGTCAGTTGGGATATCACAACGCGGTTTAGCAAACCACCCCTGCGAAATGAAAATGAATAAACAACAGCAATCAACCAGAGAGTGGTTTATTGCTGTTGTATTCCCCTCAGCAACAGTGCTGCAAAATCCTCGTCTTGCTCACTCATCAATTGATGGCTGGATTAACATTGACCGGTCAAATCCCGTTGTCGCTAGGCCCCGAAGATTCATCCCACTGGCGTGGCTTTAAACCACCAATGTCGATTTAAGGCCAGTCGATAAGTGTAGGCTAAACTTAAGCCCCGGGCAGCCATAAAGCTGCACATGGCGAGCCACAAAGCATGGTTCCCCCAATCTTGGCTCAACCACCATACTGGGAAAAATACCCCAACACTGGCCAACAACATCGAATTACGCATCATTTTGCCTTCCGCTGTCGCAATAAAGATGCCATCAAAAATAAAGCACCATACCGCGGCCACAGGCAGCACGAACATCCAAGCCAAGTATTGATTAGCGGTCGCTCTAATCTCGCTAATATCGGTGAGAAGATTGATTAAGCTGGGACCAAATAAATAGAAACCAAGACTAAACAACAAAGCGAATATTGCGGCTAACAGTAAACAATCGTTTATCACCCCAACAAACTGGGCTCTATCTTGAGCTCCCTTGGCTTTCCCCGCTAAGGCTTCCACCGCATAGGCGACCCCATCGAGAGCAAAAGAGACAAACATCAGAAAATTAAGCAGTACCGCATTGGCCGCCACAATATTTTCACCCAGCCGGCTGCCTTGAAACGTCATAAAAGCAAAACAGAGCTGCAAACTTAAAGAGCGAAAGAAAATATCCAGATTAAGACGCAGTAAACGGCTAAATTGATCGAAGGCTAAGCCCCTGAGTGCCGTAGCAATGTCGGTCATACTCAGCCCCAAGCGGGTTAAGGATTGACGGCACAAATATAAGCCCAGAGCAAGACTAAGGTAGTCGGCGATGACAGTGGCTAAGGCGGCGCCCTGCACCTTCATATCCAAGCCCAAGACCAGCCAAAGGTCTAAGCCAATGTTCAATGAATTCCCGACGATGAGTAATACCATTGGAGCACGGGCATTTTGTAAGCCCAGTAAACAACCTAACAACACCAAATTTAGCAGTGCCGCTGGGGCGCCCCAGATCCGTGTTGAAAAATACTCGGCGGCGTAGTGCAAACTAAGTTCCCCACCACCAGCCAAACTCAAGCCTAGCGACAAAATTGGCTGCTGAAACAACACTAATAAACAACCGAGTAACACAGCCAGTAAGACCGAACTCAACGCGACCTTCAGCAACGCGGTCATATCAGCCAAACCCACTGCCTGAGCAACCAGCCCGGTGGTCGACATTCGCAAAAAGCCACATAGCCAATATACGAGGCTGATCATCATTGAACCCAGCGCAACCCCAGCCAGATAATGCGCTTGGTCTAAATGACCAATTACAGCGGTATCCACCAAGCCTAACAAAGGAATAGTAATGTTCGATAAAATCATTGGTAAAGCGATGGCGGCGATCGCCTTAAGTCGGACAGATCTCATGACTACTTAGCGTTAATAAACCAAAATTCAGTGTAAAAGTTACCCCGCAGTGGAGCAACTCTTAAAACCGAATCAAGACAAATAAGCAATCACTCACCCAATCGTCCTAACACTCAACCAAGATAAATCAAGGCTGGCAGCCTTTGACTTTAGCCCAGACTATAACAAGGAAAATAGCCAATGATCCGCGAGCAGGGCCAAAAACAACAACATCAGATACACGATGGAAAAACCGAATAGGCGCATCGCGTCGGTGTGGTTATCGCCGCCATATAAACGCCAAGCGAGTTGAATAAAGCGCAGGTTCAACAGACAGCTGAAGGCCAAATACAGGCTGCCGCTCATGCCGACCAAAAATGGTAGCCAAGCCACTGCAAACAGCAATACGCTGTACATCAAGATCAACAATTTGGTAAAAGCCACCCCATGGGTCACCGGCAACATCGGAATATTCACCTTAGCATATTCTTTACGCCGAGCGATGGCAAGGGCCCAGAAATGTGGCGGTGTCCAAGTAAAGATCAACATCACCAACAATAAAGGCTCAGCCGAAATACTATTATTAACCGCCGTCCAGCCGAGTAAAGGTGGCATCGCTCCTGCTAAGCCACCAATCACGATATTTTGGGGAGTGGCACGCTTTAACCACAAGGTATAAACCACTGCATAACCCACCAAACTGGCGGCAGTTAACCAAGCGGTCAAGGGATTAACCCCAAAGTACAACAGCACAAAACCCAATACCGACAGAGCCGAAGCCCATAGTAGCGCCAAATAATTGGATACTGCGCCAGTGGGCAGCGGACGTCCCTGAGTTCGCCCCATTTTGGCGTCGGCTTCACTATCGATGTAGTGATTAAAAGCCGCCGCGCCTGCCGCCATTAAACCGATCCCAAGATTCCCCAGCAATAAGGCCTGCCAAGGCGGTAAACCAGAAGTCGCTAAACAGGCTCCGACCACCGCCGTTAATACAATCAGTGCCACCACCTTGGGTTTGGTCAGCTTATACAGCGCTCGCCAATTAATATTGATTAAGGGTTTAGACCAGCTTAGGGTATTCAACTTCGCCATAAAGCCTCTCCTTCTCGCGCGGCGCAGTCACGCCGCCCTTTTGATAACACGCCAATAGCAGACTCAGCGCACTCAATAACAACAACGCGGCCACTAAGTTGTGTGCCACCGCCACCAACAAGGGTAGCTGCCACCAAACATTGGCCAGCCCCAACCCCAACTGAGTGAATAATACCAACAGTAAACGCGAGGCGCGGCGACGCTCTAGCGCGCTGCTCGGGCGTAGCAAATAACTCATGGCGAGCAGCAACCAATATAAGGCGGTAACGCCAGCCCATATTCGGTGACTTACATGCACTGTGACCCGCTCGGGATGACTCAATACACCAAATTCATAATTGCCGGTAGGGGAATGAGGCAGGGGATCGAAGGCCTTTAACTGATAAAGCTGCTGCCAGTCTTCATGGCACAGCGGAAAGCCCTGACAAGAAATAGCTGCATAATTGGCCGAAGTCCAGCCACCAAGGGCCAGTTGCAGCACCAATATTGCCAAGCCCAAAACCAGCGGCCAGATCCGCGATCGCGATTTAGCAGGCGGATATTTAACCCGGTTATACCAGCAAAACAATAGTGCTAACACCGAGAAGCCCCCCAGCAAATGACCCATTACGATTAAGGGCATTAAGCCCTTGGTAACGGTGAGCATCCCCAAAATAGCTTGAAAACCAATCAACAAGCAAACCAACAAAGCGATGCCTCGCTGTTGTTTGCGCCAGCAAGCGCAGCCCGCTAAAGCCAGCACTAATAAACCCAGCGCACCGGCAAAATAACGATGGATCATTTCATGCCAAGCTTTCTGTCTTTCTAAGGGACGCTCGGGGAAATGGACCGCTGCATGCTGTAATTGTGCTTCAGTTTGCGGCACCGCAAAATGCCCGTAGCAACCAGGCCAATCCGGGCAACCCAAACCCGCATCGGTGAGACGGGTAAAAGCGCCAAGGCCAATCACCACTAGGGCCAATAACATTGCAGCCATTAATCCTTTTTGCATTGTCATCCTCCTCTGCTCAGCCCCCCTCTTTTATTGGTAACGGGAGTTTTTAATCAAACGCTGCAGGTCGGAAATAAGCCCCTTTACCTGCGTATAACCTTGCTGTGGCTGATAGCTCATAATGACCCAGCCTGTAGGATCGACCACCAACCAGCGTTGATCGTATTGTGCCCAAGCTTGCTGCTGGTTATTGGCCAAGCTCAATGCAGCAATCTGGGTCTCCTCAACCAAGCTCGAACCTTCATCTAAAGCGGCGGCCTTGGTCAGCAAGGCCAAGCGCTGGGTCTTTTGCTTGGCTATCCCTAAAGCCATCCAAGCCTTGGAGAGCAGCTGGAATTGCTGCAGACAATCCTGCTCACAGGGTTTGGCCACCACCTGCGCAATCGACCACTTCCCCTGCGGATAATCACTCAATTGCACTGGCGGCTCTAGCCATTCGCCATGGCTTAAGGTACCCCGCTCAAACCACCCCATTTTTAGCACTAACCAAGCCAACAGTATCGGCACCAAAAACACCGCCACTAACTTGAGCATAGTTTTCTGTTGGCTGATCATCGCAACTCCTTCACATAACTGCGTTTGATGAAATCAATATTGAACAAGCTGTCAGCCCTGCCATTTACAGGCAGAGGTAACAAGAATACTGCCGCTAACTTGAGCACAGTTTGCGATTGGCTGCTCATCGCGACTCCTTTCCGTAGCTACGTTTAAGGAAGTAAATACTAAAGCCGCACGCCACTACCGCCATCAATAGCCATTGCAAGGCATAGGCCTGATGCTTTTGCACGGGCATTGCAATTAACTGTTGCGGCGAAGTGTCAATTTGGCGATCCAAGATAAACGGCAGTAAGTGAATTCCCCATTGCTGGGCAAGACCCGCGAGGTTGAGCTGCTGAGCGCGTAAACCTTGTGGTAATACCTCTAACCACTGCTGTGAATTGGCCAATATCGGTAAGCTAATATAACGAAGTCGATAAACTTCGGCCTGCTGATCTCCCTCGACTGGCCACAGCAGTTGCTGGCGATCATAACTGGCTGGTTGCCAGCCTTGGCGGATCAAAACCTTACCTTGTGCAGTTTGCGCCAATGAATATAAATCGTAACCCACTCGGCCCTGCTGAATTTGATTGTCTAACCATAGGCGCGGACCAAGCACTTTAAGCTCGCCCGGGGTCACTAATTGAAAAGCCTTGCCGCCCTGCGCCACCGCCTCAGCTAAACTAATAATTTGCTGTGATTGCTGCTGATACTGATCTAACAAAACTTGCTTTTGCTCCGCCCGTTGCCATTGCCATAAGCTAAGCTTGAGCATAAGTGCGATGAGCGCCACCATCAGCACAACAAACGACAGTAGCCGATAAGACACTGGTTTTTTATTCATCGATGAAGAGAGCTTAGTGATGTTCATAAAAATAGTGATTACCGTATTTATCCTAATTGTGATGCTTAATATGCTGATGGCGCTGCGGGTAATGCTTAAAGGCGGTGATAAACCAATGAGTCATTACCTTGGGCGACGTTTGCTATTCAGCGTGCTAATTATCGCCCTGATCTTACTTGCCCTCGCCACTGGCCTTATTCAACCTCATCCTCGCCCCTACTAAACGGACACTTACAACACGTAAACAAATAGAAATAGGCACAACCACACCACATCAACAAAGTGCCAATACCAACTGGCCGCCATAAACGCAAAATGTTTATCGCCACTAAAATGCCCCTTTAAAACCCGCAGCAGCATCACCGTTAACATCAAGGCACCAAGGGTGACGTGTAAACCGTGAAAACCAGTGAGCAAGAAGAAAGTATTACCGTAAATACCGGAGTCTAAACGCAAGTCCAATTCCTGATAGGCATGTAGGTATTCTTCAACTTGAAAAAACAAAAAGGAAAAGCCCAATACCAAGGTGAGGGCTAACCACAACTTCAAGGACGTGCGTTTATCTTTTTCTAAACTGACATGAGCGAAATGCAAGGTAACTGAAGATGTCACCAAAATAAGTGTATTCAACAATGGTAAGCCGTACCAACCCATGGCCTCAGTTTGGATCCCCCCAGGGGTATCGAGTAATGGCCAAATGGCTTCAAACTCAGGCCACAATACCGCTGCGGTCATGGCATTATTGCCGGCACCGCCAAGCCACGGCACCGCAATCATTCGGGCATAAAACAAAGCGCCAAAGAAGGCACCAAAAAACATCACCTCAGAGAAAATAAACCAGCTCATGCCTTGGCGAAACGAGCGATCCATTTGCGCGCTATAGTGGCCTTGCATGCTTTCGCTAATCACATTGCCAAACCAGCCAAACAGCATGCTAATCAGCACCACAAAACCACAGCCTAAGATCCACAAACCATAGTTAAGTTCTGAGCCCATTTGTTGTACTGTAAAGCCCGCCCCCATCGCGGTTAAAAATAAGCCCACAGCCCCCATAATTGGCCACACGCTCTGGGCGGGAACATAATATTTTTCATAAGGCTGCGTCATTGCTCTGCTCTCCATCGGCACGCTGTTGCGCCGTATTGCTCAGCTCCGGCTCATCCGCACTAACCGCAAATAAGGTGTAAGCCAAAGTGATGGTGGTAATGTCTCTGGGTAACTCTGGATCGATATAAAAATTCAGCGGCATCGTTTGCCGCTGCCCCGGGGTAAGCGTTTGCTGTTGAAAACAAAAACAGCTGATCTTTTTAAAATGATTGGCCGCCAAACCGGGGCTGACCGAAGGTACCGCTTGCACCGTGGTAGTCAGGGCACTCTGATTGGTCGCGCTAAAGTCAACCAATAGGCTTTCCCCTGGGTGAACCTTAATTCGATTTACGGTCGCGCCAAATTGCCAATTTAAGGCGCGCGGTACATAGGTGATAAACTCCACCGTGACACTGCGTTTCTGAGGTGCAATAGTGCTTAACTCACTGGCCTGATTGGCGGTTTTACCATTAATCCCTGTCACCTTACAAAACACATCGTAAAGCGGAACCAAAGCAAAACCAAAGCCGAACATCGCCACCACCACCAATAGCAGCCGAAGCACTAAACGGCGGTGGGCAGCCATGTTATTTAATCTCCGGCGGCGTAGTAAAACTATGGTAGGGCGCAGGTGATGGCAAATTATCCCACTCTAAACCTTCCGCGCCTTCCCAAGGCTTCGCTGGCGCAGGCTCACCGCTGCGAATACACTTGATCACCAGATACAGGAAGATAAATTGTGACAAACCAAAGGCGAAGCCACCAATACTGACGATGGCATTCACATCGGCAAATTGCAGCGCATAGTCGGGAATACGCCGCGGCATACCACTTAGACCAAGAAAGTGCATCGGGAAAAACAATACATTCACCGATATCAGCGAGCACCAAAAATGCAGGCGCCCCAGCCCCTCGTCATACATCTTGCCACTCCATTTCGGCAGCCAATAATAGGTGGCCGCCATAATCGAGAAGATAGCCCCCGTCACCAACACATAGTGAAAATGCGCCACCACAAAATAAGTATCATGGTATTGAAAATCCACTGGCGTGATCGCCAGCATCAAACCAGAGAAACCGCCAATGGTAAAAAGTACGATAAAGGCCACGGCAAATAGCATCGGCGTTTCAAACGTCAGGCTGCCGCGCCACATGGTGGCAACCCAATTGAAGACCTTAACCCCGGTTGGCACCGAGATCAGCATGGTACAAAACATAAAGAATAACTCGGCTTCCACCGGCATCCCCGTGGTAAACATATGGTGGGCCCAAACCACAAAACTTAAACCGGCAATCGAGGCAGTGGCATACACCATCGATGCATAACCAAAGAGTTTCTTCCGAGAAAAAGCGGGAATAATCGCCGAAATAATGCCAAATGAAGGCAAAATCATGATGTACACTTCGGGGTGGCCGAAGAACCAGAAAATATGCTGAAACAATACTGGATCGCCCCCGCCTGCGGCATCGAAGAACGAAGTGCCGAAGTATTTATCGGTAAGCACCATGGTCACAGCTCCCGCCAACACCGGCATCACCGCAATCAACAAGAAGGCGGTGATCAACCAAGTCCAAACGAACAAGGGTAATTTCATATAAGTCATACCGGGGGCACGCAAATTCATGATGGTCACAATCACATTAATCGCGCCCATAATGGAGCTGATCCCCATGATATGTACCGAAAACACAAATAAGGCGGTGCTATCGGGACTATATTTGGTGGAAAGTGGCGCGTAAAACGTCCAACCAAAGTTAGGCCCACCCCCCTCCATAAATAACGAGGCTAATAACATGGTAAAAGCGAAGGGTAAGATCCAAAAGCTCCAGTTATTCATACGAGGCAAGGCCATATCGGGAGCGCCAATCATCATCGGTACCAACCAATTAGCTAAGCCAGTAAAGGCGGGCATCACCGCGCCAAACACCATGATTAAGCCGTGCATGGTGGTCATTTGATTAAAAAAGTTTGGCTCCACCAATTGCAGGCCCGGCTGGAATAGCTCTGCACGGATCACCATCGCCATCGCGCCGCCGGTAATAAACATGGCAAAGCTAAACCACAAATACATTGAGCCAATGTCTTTGTGGTTGGTGGTTAATACCCAGCGCAATAAGCCACGCGGTGCGTGGTGATGTTCTACCTGTTGCGGGTTAAGCTCCGTGGTCGCGCTCATCTAACTCTCCCTTCTATTGCCTATTGCGCCGCGTCGTGTCGTACTTGAACATGGCAACGTCCTTAGTCGTTCCGCTATCACCAATCGATTTATCCAACCATGGCTACTTGGCCGCGTCTTGTACTGCCGCGACATCCTTAGCCTGCACCATATCGCCCGTATCATTCCCCCAAGCATTCCGCTCGTAGCTAATAACTGCCGCTAATTCTTTCAGACCGAGTTGCTTACCAAAGGCCTGCATCGCGGTTCCTGCCACCCCATGCACCACCATGTCGATATGTTGGTTCACATCACCGGTCGCAACTGGGCTGCCTTTTAAGGCAGGGAATACCCCTGGCAGGCCTTCTCCATTGGCTTGGTGGCAGGCGGCGCAAGTCTTCTCATAAACGCTTTTGCCTAAGGACATCAGCTCCTCGTTATCCATGGTCAACGCCACCATGGCCAACTCTTGTTGCTGCTTCTCTACGTAAGCGGCTTCGGCCTGAGCCAACCAAGCAAGGTACTCCTCCTGAGGTTTGGCAATCACCACAATCGGCATAAAGCCGTGGTCTTTACCGCAAAGTTCGGCACATTGGCCGCGGTAAATCCCCGGCTGGTCAATTTTGGTCCAGGCCTCGTTAATAAAACCCGGATTAGCATCTTTTTTGACCGCAAAGTCGGGTACCCACCAAGAGTGGATCACATCCTCCGAAGTCATTAAAAAACGAACCTTCTTGCCGACTGGCAGCACCAGTGGATGATCTACTTCCAATAAGTAGTTATCGCGCTTAGCAAGCTTGCCCTGTACTTGCTTCATATCCGAGGCCAAAACGCTGTAGTATTCCAGCTCATGATCAAAATAGCGGTAGTGCCACTTCCACTGCGAACCAGTGACTTGAATAGTGAGATCGGCATCGGAAGGATCTTCCATCGCTAATAAGGTTTTTGTGGCAGGAATCGCCATGCCGATCAAAATGATGAAGGGAATTATCGTCCAGACAATTTCAACTTTGGTGCTCTCATGAAATTGTGCGGCAACGGCTCCCTTGGACTTTCGATGATGAAAAATCGCCCAGAACATCACCCCAAACACCACCAGCCCAATGACACAACATATATAAAAAATAGTCATGTGCAAGCCGTAAACCTGCTCACTAATGGCGGTGACACCAGGGCGTAAATTGAACGACATCGTTTGTTGTGCCCATGCTTGATTCACCCAACATGCCAGCAATACTAGCGGTATCCATCGGCCCACAGCGCTCTCCTTTGCTCGTAGCCAAGGCCGGTCACTTCATTGCAAACATCGCTGCTTACAATAATAAAGTGGCCGCAAAATAAGGGAAAACTCCCTTCCCAAAGCAGCAAGGCTTCGCAATTAAAATACCTTACTGCTTATAAAATAGACGCTTAGTTAAATAATTGTAAAGATAATGTTATAAATATAGACATTTAAAATAAAAGCTGTGAAGTAAACGACAAAAGCCCAAATTGCTATAATTTGGGCTTTAAAAAGAAGGGAACTTAGTTTTAGGGAGTAACTACATCCAGTCTGCGGTACGGATGATCCCCACCGCTAAACCTTCAATATCAACACTTTGATACTCTAAATCAACTTCGATAGTTGAAAGCGCTTCGTTCTCGGGATGCAGGTAGACCATTTTTCCGTCACGTTGAAAGCGCTTCACAGTGACTTCATCGTCTAAGCGCGCCACCACCACCTGACCATTATGCACATCGTTGGTTTTATGCACTGCTAATAAATCGCCATCCATAATTCCGATGTCTTTCATGCTCATGCCCTGCACCCGCAACAGATAATCGGCATGCGGATGAAACAAATTAGCATCGACCGCATAGTGCGACTCAACATGTTGTTGTGCCAAAATAGGGGCACCTGCGGCCACTTGTCCAATCAGCGGCAAGCCGATTTCTTCTGGCTCGTCATTCGCGGCATTAGCAGGTAAATGGTCTTCGCTAATACGGATCCCGCGCGAAGCGCCGGGGATCATCTCAATCACCCCTTTTTTAGCTAAGGCGCGTAAATGTTCTTCGGCAGCATTGGCCGAGCGAAAGCCCAGCTCTTTGGCGATTTCAGCGCGAGTTGGCGGCATGCCTGTGTCTTGAATGTTACGACGGATCAATTCAAACACTTCGGTTTGACGGGGCGTTAAGGGTTTCATAATCTACCTGTAAGTTTATACAGCACACTGTTAGTATATACAGCATGATTAATGAAGCAAGGTTTTATCTCGAATCAACAGCTTAAGTGTAGGTTTCAGTTTCATTGGGTAATCCTCCCATTATTAACCGCATTTATTCGTAGAATTCATGCTGCCGTTTTTAGTGGTGGGAACCCTCCATTTGCAAGGTGTGGTCGTTGATGATTGTAGAACCATAACCATTGGGTCGCCCGATCTTGAACCTCTTCAAGTGTGTCAAACAAATACTTACTCACTAAGCCAAACCTCATAGTACGGTTGAACCTTTCTATATACGCGTTTTGTTGTGGGTTCCCTGGCTGAATATAATCGATTCGAATGTCGTGGTTGTTGGCCCATTTAATAAACGCATGGCTAATGAACTCAGGACCATTGTCGCAGCGGATCGCAACAGGTTTGGTTCGTTGTTCGATGAGCTGCTCTAAGATCCGAGTGACTCGTACTGTGGGCATTGAAAAATCAGGTTCTGACGCCAGACCTTCACGTTTGTAATCATCTATCACATTGAATAAACGGTACTTCCGGCCATCAGATAGCTGATCATGCATAAAGTCCACGGACCAAACTTGGTTTGTTTTAATCGGCTCTTTAAGAGGCTCTGGCGTATGGCGATTCAGGCGTCGTTTTGGCCTAATACGTAAGTTTAGAGCCAATTCGCAGTAGATCCGATAAACCCGCTTATGGTTCCATGTATACCCTTTAACGTTCCGCAAATGGTGAAAACACAGGCCAAAGCCCCAGTCAGAGCAGTCTTCACTGTTGCACAGCGTTACTAACTCTTGAGCTATCAACTCATTCTCAGGTTGAAGCTTCGATTTATAGCGATAGCAGGTCTCGCTGATCCCAAACCAATAGCATGCACTTTTAATGCTGATGTGATAGTTCGCCACCGAACGCTGAGCCATCAATCGACGCTCACAGGGCTTCACCACTTTTTTGCCATCGCCTCTGAGATCACCTCTGCTTTAAGGCGTTCTTCCGCATACATCTTTTTAAGCCGTCGATTTTCATCTTCGAGTTCTTTCATCCGCGCCATAAGGGATGCGTCCATACCACCGTATTTCGAACGCCACTTGTAAAAGGTTGCGTTGCTCATTCCATGCTCACGACAGAGCTCAGGAACAGGTGTACCAGCCTCAGCCTGCTTGAGAATAGATAAGATCTGACTGTCCGTGTAACGTGACTTTTTCATGTTGAATCTCCTGTATTTACTATACGAGAAAATTCTACTTTTGCATGGGATTAATTTTCGGGGGGATTACCATTGGAACTCTTACCGCTACTTTGAAACTACACCCGCTACTTTGAAACTACACCCGATATTTTGTGACGCCATCACAAATAAGCAGAGGTTGGGATAAAGAAGGATACGAAAAGTCTAGCCAACTCATTTTTGGACAGAAGCTTTTCAGTGGCTTTGCTAATTTAGTTGCCATTGAATTAGTTCAGATATCGCAAAGTACCTTAGTGAAGTGTTCAGTATTGCAGATACTGACCAATTCAGATTAAGTGTCTGCTCGACACCTATCTTCTCCTTATTGTTAAGTGTTTTTGCACTGATACCAATTCTAATCAATCTTAAGGCGTGACCTAAGGTTTCTTGGAGCTATATATCCCATTTGACGCCCTTTAATTGGATGTTTAATCAGCAACCCAAGCTTCGACAACTTATCTAAATACGCTCTGGCGGCTGTCGATGATACATTAAACTCTACCTGACACTCCTTTACAGTAAACTCTCGCCCTGCATCTTCTAGAGCTTTTTTTATGATAGTAATATGGGGGAGTTTGAACTCATTAAAGTAAGGCGACTTATGTATATCCAAGCGGGTTTTTTGAATTTCATCAATTTTATTTTGAATATACTTTGTAAAATTCTCTAGCGCGCGAATTATGATATTCATATTGAAATCAATGAAGTGAGTGACATCAAAGTGATCTGTTTCTGTTTTCACAAATGCACGTGCGTATTTATTCTTTGAACTTTTTAGCAACGATGAAATTGACACATATTGGAAATTGTCATAACCACTTTTAAGCAAGAACCAATAAAACAAAGCTCTCGCCGTTCTGCCGTTACCATCACTGAAAGGATGAATATAACCGACCATAAAATGAAGAATTATGGCTTTGACAATTGGATGTATGAATTCATTATCTAGGTGCTCTGTATTTGCGAATTCACATAATCTATAAAGAAGCCCACCCAACTTATCCGCATCTGGTGCTTCATGAATAGTTTCATTATATAAAACGTCTTTTACCGCTATCGGTGTATTCCTGATCATTCCCGCAATATGATCATTCTCACACACATTCTGCGTAGCAACTTGATTAAAACGCTGAATTAGTTCAATCGATAACGGCTCGTCAATTACACTTTTAGCATATGTCATTAGTTGATAATTATTAACAATCATCTTTTCTGAGAAATCTCTAGGCTCTCTACCTGTTGAAAGCATTTCTTTAGCAACAGGTCTTGTTGTCGCTGCCCCTTCTAGCTGTGCGCTAGTTATGGCTTCTTCCATGATAAGACTGGCTGACAAGAACCCTTGTCGATTACCAACACCTAGCTCTAAGTGCTTTAAAGTAGAAAGACGCTCAATCTTATGCATCTTAGCCATGAGAGAAGACGGGCTATAGCGCAAAAGTTCGAGCTTACCATCGGTATCATAAGCAAATAATTTATCAACAGTTTCTAAGTTTCTACGGAGCTTTAGTACAAACCATGCCGCTTGCTTATGCTCTTTGAATTGAGGGGTTCTGGTAATAAACTCATCCCATGATAAGTAATCCCCCTTTGAACTAAATCCGCAAAGTTTTGGCTCTACTAGCGACCACATATCTTGTGGAAGTAAAGCTAATTCATTCTCTCTTTGCGAAGGTGGTACCTCAATACCAAAGATCTTTTTTTTCATAATCTCTAAACAAAGTTTAAAATTAAGTTGGTTTAATCATGGTACACAGAAAAAACAATAGTGCAAGGGATTGATTGGAAAGACTCCTAAGCATTGATATTACTTGGTTGAACAAGAGTTGGAGGGAGATTATTTCAGATAATTATAACTATACCAAGTAAATTGATATGTTCTTTTAACCACCAACTGTAGGGAATTTTTCTAGTGTGAGCTGTGAGTATAAATATTGGTTTGCACCTAACAAATGAAACTAACCTAGTCTTTTACACAGTCGATTAGCTCTCCTAAGCCAAATCAATGTTAACGAAACATGTATGAGCTTTTACTCCAACTCGAAATGGGGCAAAACTGAGTTAGAAAGGGTTTATATGTGCTGTTTTTTGACCGTAAAAAATGACGCTCAAATGTAGGGAAATTTGTAGTTTTTTCGCATCAACGCAAGCAAACATAAGAAATTGAAAATTAAATAAAAATATAAAAAATAGTTACACCTGCACTAAGATTTATTTCACTGTTAAGTGAATTTTTAGTACTAAATTTCGGTGTTAAGCGGAATTTTTCAGCTTTTTTCAATGTGCTTAAACGGAAAACTAAACATGAACCCGCGTAATAACTACAACCGATTTTCTAAATAATTTCACTCTTAAGCGGTCCCTACATAAGTGTAGGTTTCAGTTTCATTGAAATTATTTCCGCTACTTTGAAACTACCCCCCATATTTCGTGACACCATCACAAATAAGCAGAGGTTGGGATAAAGAAGGATACGAAAAGTCTAGCCAACTCATTTTTGGACAAAAGCAATTTAGGAGCGTAAGTCTAAAACTTTCTACCAGATTAGAATGAGTATCTTGAAAATTTAAACGATCATTCTGTAGTCGATACTATGTATCCAAGTGTTTAAATCCACTTACACAAAGTTAGTTATGAGCCTGCACAATATCTTTAGCTAACTGCAAAGCAAGCTCTTGGCTAAGTTTAGTTGTAGTCACTCGTAATCCAAGCGCTTTCCCATCAATGTCAAACTGACTACCAGGTCTCACCAACCAACCATGCTTAGATAGCTCGTATGCGCTGGCTTGAGGGTCACCATTGACCGGAACCCACAAATTTACACCTTCAACAGGACCTTGAATAGATAATCCATTCGCTGCAAGTGCTTCAATCAACCATTGATTCCTTTGTCTACAGTGTTGGCTCATCACTTGAAGCTGCTGGTCGATACTGTCAGATTTCAGTGCGGTGATAACTAAAGATTGCAGGATACGACTCACCCAGTTCATACCAATAGTCAGTCGGCTTTGAAGGCGTTCAGTTGTAACTGGATCAGCCGCTACGAAAGCAAGCCTGAGATCCGGTCCCAGCCCTTTTGAGACTGAGCGAAAAACACCCCAATACAATGAGTTTTCGGGAATTAAATTGTAGTAAGGTTGCTCAGCAAGTAATGCGAAGTGATCATCGATTAACACCAGTACATTTGGATAGCGACTGAGAACTTCTCGAATCGCTTCTGCTCGTTGTTTGCTATAACAGCATCCCGTCGGGTTGTGCGCTCTTGGGGTAATCAGTACCGCACGAGCACCTTTGCTGAGTTTGGATTCAAGTTCATCGGCGACCATCCCATCTGAGTCAATGCTAACCCCGACTGGATGCATACCTGCCAACTTGATTGCCGTCGATGACCCCAGATAACAAGGGTCTTCGACTATAACTTGATCACCAGGTAATAGATGGGCCGACATCAGGCGTTCCAATGAATCAACCGCACCACTTGTTATCGAAAGGCCCATATTGGCCGGACATTCGTCCTTGAACCATTCACGACCAAACTGATCAATTTCAGGCAAAATGGGCGCTTCACCATACACAAATTGTCTTAATTGCGCTTTTGCAGCTAATTGGTCAAGGCTTGGAAACCACTCTTTACGGAGGTTACCGTCAGCAAGATCCATTAATTTCGTTTCTGTTATGCCGTCTTGTTGTTGGGTTGAATGGCGAGATTTCACACGCGTCCCTAAACGGCCTTTAGTCTCGGCGAGACCTGATTTTACAAGGCGCTGATATACGCCTGCAACAGTATTTCTATTAACACCGACTTCTGCTGCGAGCTCTCTTACAGGTGGCAGCGCGTCCCCCTCTTTGAGATGCCCCGACGCAATTGAACAACGGACAGACTCAAATAATTCCTGTCCGGTTTGCCCTTTTATCTTGACCTTCATCTTTGTCCTATGACAATATTTATATCAAACCATGACAATAAAGTTTTATGACTATAACTAAGATATCACTTGTTAGTGGTTTTTTCATTATTGTCTCTTAGCTCTCTATAAACACACGTAATGAAAGGAATTTATCTATGATATTTAATGGAATCAGTGCTTTCCCTATTACCCCAATGCCGGATGAGCGAGTGGATGTTACCGCATATAGTCAGGTTCTAGGTCGATTAATCGATGCACAAGTAGACTCTATATGTGCGTTAGGCTCGACAGGTTTATATCCTTATTTAAACGCACAAGAAAAACATCATGCGATCTCAACTGCTGTCGAAATGGCGGGAGATATTCCCGTCTTGGTCGGCATCGGGTCTTTGCGATTAAGGGATGTGCTCGCGAATGCTGAGCAAGCGGAGCAGCTCGGAGCCAAAGGACTTTTACTCGCGCCAATTTCTTATCAACGGCTATTCGATGAGGAAGTCTATGAACTCTATCGCCGTGTATCTGAAAGTGTTTCGATCCCGATTTGTGTATATGACAACCCAGCCGCCACTCACTTTACCTTTAGTGACCAGCTCCATGCAGAGGTCGCAAAGCTGAAAATGGTGCAGTCAATCAAGTTCCCTGGGATGCAATTTGAAGATCAGGGCCAACGCAGAGTTCAGCAGCTGAAAAAACTTGTGCCAGACAATGTCACGATTGGCATTAGTGGTGACGCCTTTGCTTCTAATGGCATTCAATCCGGATGTGATGTTTGGTATTCCGTTCTAGCCGGTTTGTTCCCAAGAACGGCTCAACATCTGTTTGAGCAAGCGAAACTTTGCAACCCTGAGCAAGCGAAACAACTCTCCCTAAAATATGACCAACTGTGGCAACTGTTCTCAGATAATCTCGGTGGAATGCGCGTAATGGCAAGTGCTGCTGAACTATTGGGCTATGCCGAATCCCCGTGTCTACCAGCTCCTTTGACCGGACTAAACAGTCAATCCAAGCTCGTTGTGCAAAAGCTGATTTCAGAGCTCGAGCTCGCTTAACGCTCACTGTAGGGAAAATATATGGACGATATTTGTAGCACAACAGCAAAGGTTCAAAGTGATTAGACTTTGTTGTATCTGTACTTCAGCCTAGCTTGCTTTGCCAGAACGGCGACAGGTGCTGCGTAGGCTGGAGGCTAGTTGGCACAAGACAACGAAGCCATGTGATCTAACGGCTACCGTATATGATGCAGCAGTGCAGAGAAAAGAGAAAGTGCATATTCTACTTCTTATAAACAAAGAGTGGGGAGATCTGCTTAACAAGCGATCGTTTAACTCACGCTATGGCGATTTAAGCAGACGGCTTTTTTTAGATAAAAAGTCCCAATGCCGTTCTATTGTGTAATGGTTGGGACATGGTGAAGGCCTGAACCTGAAAATCAATGAAGAGCCGCATGCAGGGTGTTGTGGGGGCTGGAGGTTAGATACCTCCGGCTACCCGATTAGGCATGCTTGAAAACCAACCAAATGGTAAGCCATACCGCCAAACATTAAGCAATTCATTAGATGAATCTATTTTCAAAATGACCATTATTTCCTCCATATAATTTAGAATCATATCCTGATCTTCTGAATCAAACTCAGAGCAATGCTTGAGAACTTTTTTAAAGCTCAATAAAACAAATGATTTATTTGGATTAGCTAATAGCCCTACTTCAAGTGTCTTAGACAAAATATTAACAATCTGTTCTAGTTGCAATCGGGAGGCTTCATCCACTGCACCTGGATAATCGTATTTCTGTTCTTCACCGAATTTATACTTAATTCGGAAATGCTCTAATTCCGCTAAAGTATCTTTAGTTACAATTAACTCCTGATCGGGAATAGATGTGGGCCAAATATAGAAGAAAGCACCAGTAACAGCGCCTGTTATAGTCAGTGCTATAAATAGCACAATAGAAATGAAGAAATAGATTACAACTTTAAACACGATACTTCCTTGTATGCCTAACGCCAGCTTCTAGCGAATCCCCTCATAATTCCTCGGAAATTCAATATAGTAGACGCGCACCCCGTTGTTTGATCTAATTAATTTCGCCAAAAACCTTTCCTATCAAACCTGCACAGAGGCAGTCGGGATGCGCGAAATTCAAATTCTACACCAAATGCTTATTGAGCTGTGCCCGAGTATTCACAAAAAACGCCTTAACTCTCTAATGGTTGCCACTACATTCTCAGATCTCAATTAGTTATACCAAATAAAGAGCTTCATTTATTGATTCGATCTATAGTGTGAAATTTGCTCTTAATACCCTCGGGGTACAGGCGAGTTGTATACAAAGCTGACTTTGATCTTCACTCGGTTCACGCTTTAATCTATATCTATTTTTTTGATCCAGGCTTCGGTATTGGTCATGTCAAAAGCTTTTGCTCCATACCCTTTGGATAGAATGCTTTCTGGTAAGAATTCATCAAATTTTTCGATACGCTTTTCCAGTACTTGTTGTGCGAGTTCTGTTTCTGTTGGGAGTTTCGTTGAAGCAAGTTTGACCAATGTTGAGCTAACACTTTCTAATGACGCTTTTTCTACTTCTATGACTCCTGCATATGCTCCAGCTTCAAAGCCATGTCGGATTAGCAAGGCAACAATCGTATTTACCACTTTGTCGCCAAGCCATGGGAATATATAGGTAGTATTTCCAACCTGAAGCAGAGGCTCTCTAGAGAGCTTTGCTTCTTCGAAATATCGGACGCTCTCATGAAATAGTTCTCGTGCAGATGAATCAGCGAAGTCGACTTTGTTATCCTCTACTGGAATTCTGTAATCACCGTCATTTAATACTTGGAACATCTCTTGGCGGACAACATCATGTATGTTCAGGCCCGCACCACCAAATTTAGGTGGTTTACCACCTTTAGTATGCTCGACATAAATAACTTTCTTTTCGCTATCTATGTCGATTACTTTCCAACGCTTTCCACCGAAAACAATATGTTGTCCTTCTAACACTAAGGAATCTACAGGCAGTACTCCGAGTGTTTTGATTCCACATACAATCCGAAACTCTTCGGGGGTTTTAAAAACAGCATAAAACGAATAGTGGCTTGTCAGCTTTTCTCCCAAAAGGCCTAGTGTCAATTCACCACTCTCTAACTGAGTTATGAGTTCTGTTTTGCCCATGTGGACAAGAAGTGTTTTGAAGTTTTCAACATCAACGTTTTGAAAAGGGCCATCTTTACAGAGCAAACTAAATAATTGCTCTGCTCTAATTCCTCCCCATTGTGCAATAACCGCAAGTACTTGATGCAGGAGTGTCGAGAAGTGATAAAGTGATGTATCAGCTGGTTCATACCATTTACAGCCAATAAGAAGCCTGATCATGGCCAGTGACTGAATAAGCTCCAGTCTCAGCTTGTCGATGACACTAGAGTCTGTTGTTAATTCAGCTTCAGCTACGAGCATTCGCAATACTGATGCTCCACCGCGTCTTCCTGAGCGCCCCATCCGTTGACGTAAACTTGAAATAGAGTGGGGGGCTGTTACTTGAATTACAGAGTTTACCTTGCCGATATCAATGCCCAGTTCAAGAGTCATTGTGCAAATCGCTGTGGTAGGGTAATGCTCCTGTTGTAATCGCTTTTCTAAGCTTTCTCGAAGATCTTTAGATAGCGAACCATGGTGAGGGAAAAATTCATTAGGTACAATTTTTTCTTCACAGAAGTCAGATAATGTTGCTGCAATGCTTTCTGTGCGGCTTCTACTATTCGCAAACACAAGGTGATTTCCACCTCGACAAAATTTGAATAGATCTTGGCAGATCGTATATTCGGCATTATTGGAAGAGTCAGTTTCTAAGTTAGCAGGATTTACATATCCTTTTGCTTGAACCTTTAAAGTGGATGTCGAATGTGTATCTTTAATGATTTTACAAGATAAAGAGCGATTAGGGCGAAGCGATAGTGGTACTTTCTCTAACTCACCAAGCGTAGCACTAAGAGCTACTCGCGGGATTGGTGTTTCTAGTCTTCCGAGAAGATGTTCAAGTCGATGAAGTAAAGAAAGTAAATGATGGCCGCGCTCAGAACCAATAAAGGCATGAAACTCGTCAATAACGATATATTTCAAATTAAAAAATGCAGCTTTTATCCACCCAGAGTCTCTGATGAGTAATGACTCCAATGACTCAGGTGTTATTAATACGACACCAGATGGCGATGCTTTTAATTTCTTCTTTCGGCTCTGTGAGCTATCACCATGCCAAGGAGTCACCGGTATTTCTAGTAGGTCAGACAGACTTTCTAAGCGCCTATTTTGATCATTTATAAGGGCTTTTAGAGGGCTAACGTAAAGGATCCCTATACCATTTTCCTGAGCTGCTATTGCACTGAGCGCAGGCAGGAAAAAAGCTTCTGTTTTTCCTGCTGCGGTTGAAGCGCTAATCAGCACATCAGTTTTTTCAGACAATATGGGTTCAATTGCAAGGCATTGTATTTCTCGTAAGCCAGTCCAGCCTTGTTTGAATATCCAGCGCTGAACCCGATGGTCCAACTTTTTATGTTCATCAATCATAGTTTGAAGTCAGCAAATCCATTTTCATTGTCTTCTGTTTCGAGTTCAACATCGGAAGGCTTATCTTCATTTATTGCTACTGATGAGATTAGACTATGCCACGCAATTTGCGGGTTTTGGTCGATTACCGCGAGCATGTCTAAAAATGCTTTAATGGTGTTACGTGGCGTTCGAAAATACGAATCCCCTATAGTTTGGCTGCAATGCTGTAAGAACGCTTTTAGAGATTCGTCTGGAACCAAGTACTTTGCTTCGTCACCTTCAGCATAAACGTGACGCAAGTTTTTAAGCAAAATATATAGTTCTTCAGGGGTTAGGCTAGCGAGGTGAAGGGCCGGTGACGAATAATCAATCACGCCCGCTTGTTTAGCAAAGCTGTTATCTGCCAACCTAGATTGCAGTGCTTCATAGCTATACAAGCCTTTGCGTGGATCTAGAAGAAACTCAGGAGTTCCGCCGAGAAGAAAACCCAAGTTCTCGGCACTTCCTTGCAAGCAATCATTTAGAATTCGGAGTATTTGCTCATAATTAGAAGTTCTCGCTGTGGTGTTGTTTAACTTATACAGGTTTACCATCTCGTCTAGGTTAACTAGGAGTCCTTGGTAACCAGCTTGTCTGACAAATAAGCTCATTAATTTCAACGCATCATAAAAAAATGTATCTGAAATAATTGTTCGAACACCTAGGTCTTTACGGGCATCAGTTTTAGTTGAGTACTCTGCGCGTAACCATTTTATGGCATTAACTTTTAGTAATTCATCACTTTTCTCATGGCCAGTCCAATAAGCCTCTATGACTTTTGCGAAATCATAACCGCCAACGAGTTCAGAAAGTGATGCTAATTTTTCATGGATAATAGCATTCATACTTCTTCCCGATATATCAGCTTCTTTCATCGCTTCTGTGATAAACTTTTCAACCACACTAGTTAGAGCATTACCATCAGGTTTGTTGCGAGTAGCCATGTTACGCATTAGCTCAGAGTAAAGGTTTCTAGCTTGGCCAGCCGATGCATGAACTCGTCTATCAGGAGATAAGTCCGCATTGACGGTGACAAGCTTATTCTCTAGAGCTATAGCGCGTACAACACTTAAAAAAAAAGTTTTACCAGAACCATAATCGCCGATAATGAGCCTGAAAGCTGAACCACCATCTGAAATCCGATCAATGTCTTGGATCAGAGCTTTTAGTTCATTTACTCGACCGACTTGGATATGCTGGATACCAATCTTAGGAGTCACACCAGACTTCAGGGATTGGATAATTGCATCCCTTTCTTTAGCTCGTATTCTTTTTGCAATCATTATTTATCCCTTCAATTCTTCTACGATTTCTAGATCGACATAGATATCACCATTGTCATCTAGAACTGGCGCATCGACTTTGTCATAAGCCCAGTCATTAATAGTTTCTAAAGCGCCATCAACCATTAAGTTCAGTTTGCCGCACAATTCATTAACTTCTTTACGGTGCCACTCTTCTTTGCCTATCAAAGTATCAAACAGCTCTTTGTAAGGGCTATCCAAGCCTCCTTCAGCGGCATCGGTTGTGGTGCTTACTTCCAATTCTGGTTCTTCATCAACGGCAAATATACTTTCCAGCATACTCTTTGCGTCGTCGGTTTCACTTTCATGTATAGCCAGAATACCTTCATCCAACTGAAAGGTACTTTTATTAATTGAAATGTCTTTAGATGTGGCTGAGATAGGTTGTCTACTGGAGGCAAAGGTATGAATGTCACTTGTAACGAGTGATTTGTCTAGGCCTAACGAGGTATATAACTTTTCAATTTGCTTAATCTCAGAAGCATCGATTTTTCCATCTGCAAGAGCGATGGAAAGTATGAATTTTTTCAAAAATTCCACTTGTGGAACTCCGAGTTTATCAATCCTAGCTTTCAATCCCGCATTATTTACAGGGGCATTTAGACGCCAAGTTAAATACGCATTTAACGAATTCTTTTCAGAAGGAGAGAGTTTGTCATCGTGGTTTATCAACGTCTGTAAGACGATTTTCTCATGTTGATCTACAGTACCATCTATAGTTGCAACCATCGCCCCTAACCTAATTGCTAAACTTACTTGGTTGAATGCTGTGCTTGGCTCAAAAAACTCTCCATGGCCCGGCGAGAAAAGCACAATGTTGTCATCGATTTTCAATTTTACATGGTGAAAACGTTGGTCTGGCGCAATACCTATTTCAGCCTTAGCAGCTAAATTAGCAACTAGTTCATTTTCTTTTTTATTAAACGCCTTAGGGAGAGGTGTACCTGTATGAGTCCAGAACTGCTTGACTGTGGTTAGTCCATCATTCGAACTAATTACCTGATTTGCCCAAGATTTAAATGTTTCAATAACTGGTGAGTTTGCTTCGTTTGCCAGTTCATTAGGTAATAGCATCAATGCTGCAATATCATCCCTTGAGGTAACTGCTTTGCCTAAGTAACGGCTATAGCTGCTCAATTCTTCAGTACATTGCTCGGCAATAGGAATTAGTTTTTTCATTGGGCCTTTGAGAATACTTGGATCTGGTAAGTCTCCCAGCTCTAAATCAACACCATGCACACCATTACTTGCCGCATGATATGAAAGTCGCAGTTTAGTTTTATTGGGTTTTACGGATATTCCTTCGCCAAATTTTTCTGAAAATCTAATTTGGAAAAGTTGGCTAAACTCTTCTTTACATCTACGGGCGGGAGTTTTTAGTGAATACTCAAATGTATTTTTAAGCCACTCTAAAGCTATCAGAGCTGTTACAGGGTTCCCATTGGCTACAGTTGTTGCAAGTTTAACTTTGAATGATAATGCATTATTAGTCTCTGGTATGTCTGACAGTCTATCTTCAAATAAAGCGGGTCTCAGAAGTGCCATTAGTTCAAGGAAATTGGCAGAGTATCCTCTAAAAGAACGATTTGCGCTGAAAACGCTATTGAGACGCAACACTTCTTCAAATATTGCTATGTATTCTTTATCAGATATTTGACTATTGGATTTGTTTTCGATGACTCTTCTTTCAAACCCGTAAAAATAGATGAAGGCATAACCAATTGGCGTGTTGGGGTCTGAGCGATCTGAGGAAAGCCAATCTAGATAAGCGCCTCTACAGGCTTTAGACAAGGATGTGTAGGTTGGCCAGTACCCTAGGGATTCATCAGTGTATATTTCTGAATCTTCCGAAGGATTTGAAGCTGGGTGTTTATCATCCACAAGGGATGGCTCAATACCGTAGCCATCTAGTGAGTTCATTACTCCACCAAAGTAGAAAAAGCCTTTCGTTAACTTTCTTCCATTAACGGAAAGCTGTTCATCTTCACTTACCCATCGACCTTTTTGTTTGTTCGTTGTCTTTTCTGGCTCTCGGCCAAAGTTTGTATGAATTGTAAAAGTGGCAAAGTCATCATCGTCGTCCAAAGAAGCATGATTACCCGTACTGGACACACTGATGCTGGAAGAACCTACAGTAATACTGGGCGATGACGTGCTACTTTCTCGGACTTTTGATTTTTCAGTAAAAGGCTGGGGAGTTCTTTTTTTGAGCGGATTTTGTGCTGAAGGACGACTATTTCCCTTACCTTTGAATAATCTATAAACCAAATAAATCACAAATAACCCAATAATAAATCCCATTTCATTCCCTCTTCTTCCAACGCTCTAGACTAGCGAATCCCTCATAATTCCTTGGGAATTCATATAAGTAAACGCGCCCCCCGTTGTTTAAGCTAATTGATTTCGCCAAAAACCTTTTCTATCAAATCCTGCGCGGAGGCTGTCGGGATGTGCGAAATTCAAATTCTACACCAAATGCTTATTGAGCTGTGCCCCAATATTCACAAAAAACGCCTTAACTCTCTAATGGTTGCCACTACATCACTCTTCGAGGGAGCCAACCGCACCGTGATAGGTTTTACCAAAATCATTAGCTAAACGGAGCCATGTTTCGTTATCTAATCCAAGTGAATGAAGCAAAGCTGGCACTTGCACAGGTATCGCTCCGCGCTTATCTGGGCGCATTATTCGCCCTGTCCAATCAACAAGTTCAAGGTAATCTACTAGTGAGAAGTTGATGCCTTGTGGTTGCTTTTTATGCTCAGCACCAATCAACTTAAACAACGGTTTCCGGCTCTCTTTAGACGCCTCCTCAGCATGCTGTGATTTGTTATGAATGCGTTCAAAAACAGTAAAATTATCGGCACAGCCACTTTAAAGCTGTTCAAGATGCTGCTGAAGCTCAGCTTTTAAAGCCGCTTCAGTGATCTGTTTGATGAGAGGAGTTAAAAAGCCATCTGAGCCTGTCAGGTCTTGCCCTGACTGAAGAGCTTTAAAGGCTTGCTCTAGATCGAAGTCTTTGGTCATATGTCATTCCTATTTTATATATACTACTGAAATGACACAGATTTCTAAACACTACCAAAGTAATAATTCTAATAGAATTAACTGTATTCAGGAAATACGCTTTAATTTCTCTAAAAGCCCTTCTTTAAGCATATATCGAGGTATTAACCAACTTTGTGGAGATCTATTTGATACGAGATCAACCCTTGATTTATTCCAAAAGTTATAGCCTGGTAAGTTTTCTGAACAGCAGTGCATCATTGAGCTAATACCTATACTCTCACCGCTAAACATTCTGTTCTCTGAATTAGAACTTTTATCTCCTTCATTTCCCCAGTAATTGTTCTCTATAGTCTCAGTGAACCAAGCTATTGATTCAAAAGGAAACTCTATTTGAGATATTTTATTCTCTTTGGTGAAAAGGCTTTTATATTTCGACCAGAAGACTATGTAGTCTTCATACTGTATAAGTTTGTGTGTTTCATTTTCAAACATAGGGTAATCTATTTCGAATAAAACCCTAGAATTTTTAGGGAGGTATAAAGGGTCTAATATCGGTATTTTTTTCATAATAAACTTACTCGATTGGGCTTAGATTGACAGATTTCACTATGGGGGAACTGCCTGATTTAGAAGACTGTAGTTCAGTCAAAGAAGGTAAGTCTTTCTCTATACTTAAAGTTTCTACAACACCAAAGCTTCCTCCTCCATTCGCTGTATTTGCAGTTAATCCATTTCCTGTAAACTCTGCGTTTGCCCCTATTTCCGTTCTTACTTCATGCCGAGCTAAAAATTTATCAGCCTCATCAGGCGGCATACTTGAAGCGTATTCATTAATTTGCTTAGGGTTAAACTCCTTGCCACCGACTCCCCAAAATCCTTTCATTTTATCTGCATACTCAGCTTGATAAGCCGAATTCATTGTACTTAAAAGTACATCTTTATCATGACCTTCCACATGATTGGTAACAACGCCGTCCATATTGTCCCATGTTGGTACCACTGTATTTTGACCAAAGAGGTCTAAATGTTCACCTCGATCAATAATATGCATTACATAATCTTTATTCGGGTCATACCATGAGCCGTTACCAAGTACTTTATAGATTAATTCAGGGTCTGAATCGGCAGCTTCGAGTTGATCAAAAGAGGTCGTCCAAGTGGGTACTAATCCGCTTTCACGCTGATATGATAACGGAGCGTCAGACGCTCTATTCTTTGGCTGAATACTAACTAAGAACCGATCATTAGCCGTTGCTCCTGAATTCGCCATTTTTACTAGCTCATCATCACTATACTTAGGCTTGTAAGCGGGCTCACCAGCATCCATACGTTTTTTAATATCTCCCCGAGCCTTCTCCAAGCGTTTTTCTGCTTCGGAAAAAGACCTGACCTTTCCATCATCGGGGGACTTAGCTTATGTACCTCTGGGCTGATCCGATTTCGCCTGTTTAATTTCCTTTGTACCGGCTGACTCAGCAATTTGCTGCTCGTTTCTGCCACCTTGACCTAACGGTTCTAGAGTAGGCGTTTTTCGAGTAACGACTTTTTCGGACAAGGTGGCAACCGGAATACTACCTTCCATACTAGAGGGCGGTGGCGGCGCAAAGTTTGCCCCTTTGAGCACCTTAACCTCTCCGCTCACAATACCATTACTTAGCCAGTCAATTTTTTGCTGCTCACTTTTGTGGCTAGCCATGTAATCGCCAGACACTTGAACGTAAAGTTTGTTTAAGTTGAACTGATAACCCCACATAGGGCTATGCTTTTGTAGTAAGGACTGCGCCCAATAAATATCGATGCAGTGATTAACCAGCTCCCCTTGGTTTTCCGTGTGGGCTGCAAGCCTTGGTAGAAACATATAAGACTGACCAAAAGCATCAACTAACAGCGTTCGGTTAAACTTAGATCCCTCGAAAGGATTAGCGTTTGGGTGCATTATAGCCCCCCAGATACGCCATCGATTTTACTGCCTTAAACATGCGGTTCCTTGCTTGCTTACCTGATAAGAATTGACTAGAGACTCAATAAGAGTGTGATGCTATCAGGCTAATAACAAGGGAGTCAATATAGATGTTGAAATACTCATTAAGCTTATCGCTAGTGATGAGAAAAATTTGCTGAAAATACGAAATTTAGTTTGGCTTGTTTAGATGTTGGAACAAACGTATTGGGGCAAAAGCGTGTTTCGCTATAACACGCTTCTGAACAATTTCGATTTATGGATGGAAGCAACAATCTTTCAAGAATCTAGTAAATGTCTAGGATTGTTAGGCCTTACCAATGCCGCCGTTTAAACAGGTAGCATTTTGATAGAGTTAGGATATTTCTGAGCATGGCGATTTTGACATAACAAATTAGCTTCATGTAGTTAAGACGAAAATTTATGCATTGGCTCTTTTGGAAATAGAAGCAGTTCAATAACACTTATATTATTTTTTGCATGATTACTTCACATGCATCATGCCCAGTAGTCCCTCGTGGGCCATCTAAGTATTCAAAACCTAGTTTTTCATACAATTTAATAGCCTCTTTTAAGCATTCGGTCGTCTCCAAATAACACTCTTGATAACCTTGCTCTCTCGCTTGTTTAAGGATAAGTGCGACAAGTTTCTTAGCTAAACCGTGTCCTCGTGTTTGTGGTAAAAAGTACATTTTTTGCAACTCACAGACATATTTTTCGCCGGACAGTGGTGAAAATCCCCCACCACCAACGATTTTGTTATTATGTTCAATTACCCAGTATGAAGCGCCTTCTTGGTCGTACACTGAATATAAATCATCTAGAGTTGGGTCTGAGACACTATAACCTTTGTCGGCGGTAAGGCCATACTCCTCGGACACATTTCGAATCAACTCAGCGACTTCTGAATTATCTGCTTTACAGAGGGGGCGTATGACAAAATTATTTAACCCGCATATTCTCGTCAGTCCTTTGAGGTAAATTTCAAAACCTAATTTCACTTGCTGTTGTTCTTGTTTATCTAAAGAAAATAACAATTGCTCGAAAAATGCATTTTGCTGTCGATCTAATTGTAAGAGCGCTTGGCTACCTTGCTCTGTTATATCAATTAGATGACTACGTTTATCTCTAGGATTATCTAAACATTTTACTAAATTAAGCTTAATAAGTGCTGATACTGTACGACTAGCGTTTGACTTATTGACATTCAGATTTTCAGCAAGTTGACTTATGGTGATTTGAGTTAACCCTATTTCTCCCAGCGCATGGGCTTGAACTGGAGTAAGAGGGACATCGCCACACTGTTTATCTAGCATGCCTAATAAGCGTACGGCGTGACGAGAATAGTGTCTTAGTTGGTTGACGTTCATTACTAACACCTCAATATAGTTGCGTATCGCAATCATATTGGGACCGCTATGTGATTTTGTCAATATAGATTTGGTAATGAGCATATTGCTAATCAATTATAATTTTTGGCTCAACTAACTCGGATTGAAGGGAAAAATTATCGGGACAGCCACTTTAAAACTGCTATGCATTTCTTGCATAAAGCATGAAATGAGTGCTTTGAAGAGTATTTAGACAGCCATGCTAACTATCCAATGAGCATCCGTCGATGTCATCAGCTCAAATCAACGTTGAAGAGCCAACTTGTTCTTAAAAACGCTAAATATTGGGGCTTTAGTCAATGCGAAGCGATTCATGAGGGCGAAAGACTTAGTGATTCGAGATACGCTAAATACCTACTCAGTCGAGAATACATGAAGCCGTAGTTTATTAACCTACATCCAGCCAGCGCTTGGCAGCTGCCATGCCTTTAGCCCATGCTTATAGCGCTCTAGTGAATGCCCAGCCCCAACCACGCTGGCAAAGTGATGCTCTAAACCATTGCTCAAAGCTAACCAGCTTTCCTCATCGATTTGTAGTCGTTGCAGAATAGGCGCGTGTGCATTATCGATATAACCGCGTTTATCTTCTCTGATGACGCGGCCGGTGAGCTCTACCAATTGCAGATAATCTTGTAGCTCAAAGGGTAAACCTTTGGGCATAATTTCTATGGGATTGCCGACAAAAGGCATTAGCGGCTTGGGTTGCTGACCTTGTTTGGCTTGCTGAATGCGCTGTTTGATACTGGTGTGGTCCGAGGTTTCAGGCGTGCTCGCCATATTTGAGCGAACCGGGTTTAAATCCACATAGACCATACATGCGGCAAGGGCGGCTTCATCTAAAAGCGCTTGAGATTTAAAGCAGCCTTCCCAAAGCGACAGTCTTGACCGAGGCATTGCAATAACTCCAAGAACCACTATTGATAGTTTAGGTAACCAATGACTAAATACCAGTTGGATCAATTGGGATGGATGTCTTTTATTCTCTCTGTTATTTACTTTGCTACAACCACTAACTATAATTTTATCAATATTAAGAAAGGGTAAGTTCCATGGTTAAAAATAAATTTCAGTGCTTATCACTACGCAAAAAGCAAACTAGAGATAAATGTCTAACAAAATTGAAAACCTCAGAAATGAGTGAAATTGATTTGTACATACTTCATGGACCAGAGCTTTTCTCACTATGGGTCGCTAAACAAAAGAGCCGAGGATTTTCTCAAAGTGCAATAAGTCAACAATTGGAAGCTTTAGGTTTACCTGAACTAGCACAAAATTTATTCGTGTCCTCAACAAACTTAGTGAACCAGTTTGGTGGACAAATTATTGATATGAAGACTATGGGTATTTTGGCCTTAGATCTGCGTCGAGGTGGTAGCATATTAGGTAAATACGAAATCACTAAAAATGGCGCTAAGAGCTACATCAGCTTTAAAGGCAATCACAAACTAAGAACGGTGATTAAGGGCACCCGCTACTTATCTACTAATACAAAAATACTAACCTTGGGTATCGGTCTGCAAGGACTAAAAGCATCAGCTCGTGGGGGAGTACTATTAACCATCTTATTTTCGGTATCACATCACACTTTGGAGCTCGTTCTCCAAAAAGATTATGTAATGACGAACTGGATCGTGGATGTCTCTTCTGACGTACTAAAAGCATCGATAGCTGCTTGTGCAGGTGTTTTAATCGGAGCGGCATTCATATCAACCCAAGTAGTCATTATTCCAATTGCAATTGGTCTAGCGGTCGTATTCATTGTGCAAAGTACTTTAAACGCAACTGAGAATAGACTTCAAATTAAAGAAAAAATAACGGCCAGCCTCAATCAAGCTGTCGAAGCGTCAGCCGAAAAAGATATACAACATTTGGAACAAAAAATAAATACTATGAAAACTATAAATGAAATTAATTATTCTGCTTATAAATTCTTTTAGGATAAACAATGATAAAGCACTCCCCTCGAACAGCATTAACTAGTTCATTATTTTGTTTCGCTATTTGTCTCATATCTATCGTTATGCTTTTCAGCACCAACATGCTCAATTTTTTTAACCATCAAATCATAAATAATTACCAAGTAATTTATCTCGATGCTAAATACAGCGGCTTTATTGGTAGCTCTATCGTTACTTTATCAGGAGCACTGTTCATGCTTTGGCAATATATTTGCCTAAAACGTTCAAACGAAAGTCTAAGAGCTAAGCACCAATCAGTAAAAGTTCTTACTATAGTCGTGATTATTGGTTTCCTATTTATTTTCCCTGGCCAGTCACTAGAAAAATCCCGTCTAGAATCTCAAGCTGAAGAAAAAGGTTATCAAGCTTGTCCACCATTTACCTTATTAATAAGTTCCGTAAGTATTGATGCATGGGTAAAAGACTTTGAGCTATGTAATGACCCTGAGGTCAGGGCGGGATCGCACTTTGTTAACAGATATGATCTAATACCTCTAAACCCTAAGCTACATAGTTATTTTGAACATAATTGAACATTTATCAGTCGTCGAGGATACTCGATCTGACATCAATCAAAAGCATGACCTTATTGACGTGATTTTCCTTGTTATCAGTGCTATCGCATCAGGATGTGAAGGCTGGCAAGACATTGAATATTATGGAGAAGAGAAGTTGGGCTGGCTGAGGAAATATAGACCATTTGAACACGGGATCCCAAGACGACACACGATTGCACGCATTTTGCGTTCTGTTGTCGCGGAGTCTTTGCTTGAGGCATTAGCTCTGTGGATTAACGAGCAGCGAACGAGTCAAAACAGAGCCATCATCGCATTTGACGGAAAAGTACTGCGTGGCTCGTACCGAAATAACAAGAAAACAGCATTACAATTGGTTACAGCCTATGATACTGAACGTGGTCTCGTTCTGAGTCAGAAACCGACAGCGAACAAGAACGGCGAGATTAGCGTTGTGCGCCAAATGCTTGATGTTATTAACGTAAAAGGCAGTGTTGTCACCGTTGATGCTCTACATTGTCAGCGCGATACACTAGAAAAAATCGCAGAAAAGAAGGCTCATGTTGTCGTTCAAGTAAAAAACAACCAACCAAAGTTGAGAGCGGCTGTTGTTGAGCAGTTTCAAGCCGTCTTTGATGCTGGTAAAGAGAAGGTCGTCACTGAAATTAAAGAAAAACACCATGGTCGTAGCGAAGAGCGATACGTCTTTCAACTAAAGGCCAAGTTGCCCGAAGAGTTAGCAAAGAAATGGCCAACGGTAAGAAGCATCATAGCAGTGGAACGCCACCGCGTGATAAATGGGAGAGGCACTGTAGATACCTCGTATTACATAAGCTCAATGTCACCGAATCACAAATTGTTAGGCCACTATATTCGTCAGCATTGGCGAATTGAAAACAGCCAGCATTACGTATTAGATGTTGTTTTTAAAGAGGATAACTCTCGCATTACTTTAGACGGAGCGGTGGAAAACATAGCTCTATTTAGACGTTTTGTGATGAACATGCTCAAACAATGCGATTGTGGAGCGCCAAGTCACAAAGTGAAGTTGAAGAAAGCGGGATGGAGCGACGATTATCGGGCACGAGTCTTCTTTGGGTTATAAATCCATCAAAGTATGCTCCCGCCCTGACCCTGAGGTAGGTAAACTGGCTAGATATGGTTACCCTGAAGAACCCGAAAAAATAGCTAAACTACTATCTAAACGTAAACTGGAAAAAGCGCTAACGAATTACTAACAAATTATCGAGACAGCCAGCGCTTGGCAGCTGCCATGCTTTTAATTCGTTGTTGATTGTGCCCACGCTTATAGCGCTCTAGTGAATGCCCAGCCCCAACCACGCTGGCAAAGTGATGCTCTAAACCAAGCCTCCTTCAAATTCATCTATTTCGTGAGTAACACACTCATCCCGCCCTTTTTTCGAGGAGACTCAATTGCCTTCAAACCTACATCTTCCGCAATCGATAGATATTGCATAAAAGCTGACTTTTTGACATGAAAAAATGGCTCTACTATTAGAAATTGGCCATCATCGCTAAGTGTATTGGCGACCTCTTCAAAAAGACTTCTCTGGTTGGGAACCTCATGAACCATGTAATAAGCTAGAACAAAATCCGCTTTAACTTCAGATTTAAGTGCCAGACTTGATGGTTCACACTGATGCAGTTCAACACGTTCATTCAAAATAGAGCCATCCAGCTTTTTCTTTAGTTTAGCGAGCATTTGAGGTTGTAGATCCACCGCAATAACTTGACCAGTCTCTCCAACGAGTTCCGCCATTGGAATTGTAAAAAAACCTGGGCCACACCCAATATCTATAACAGTATTCCCTGGTCGAATATAATCTGATGTTATCTTTTTGGGTGATTGAAATAAGCGGCGAGCCACATTATCGAGTGCAAAAGAGTGCCTGTGATTACAAATATGTAGCTCATTTCTTAACAAGTTCATCTTTTTTCCTTTAAGTGTTTAGCTGGTATACACATTACTTAAAAAAAGGGTTACTCCGGAGAGTTAACCCTGCGAATGAGGAAATCTTCCGTTCTTTCGAGAAACTCAGAAATCACTTTAATATCCTCTTTATCTAATTCTTGTATGTAGTTAGCAAACCCGCCATCCATCTTTTCATGCCACTCTTTATGAGCAACAAAAGCAATTTCCCCTTTACTCGTTAATCGAACAATGGCTCTCGAAAGATTGTCTGGAGCAGGGCTTTTCTCGGTAAAACCTTTCTTCTCCAGTTTTTTTAGAGCTTGAGAAACCGCGCCTTTTGTTATCCCCAATGCGTTAGCAATGTCTGTGACACTTAAGTCCCGATGATCACCGATAATCTCTATTAAGTGGATCTCTGAGTTCGAAAGTATTTCGTCGGTACCAAACTTTCTTGGCGCCTTTTCCATCTGCTGAGCAAGCTTCATTAAAGACTGAAACTTACCATTTAAAAATAACATTGATTCTTTGTTCATACCCTAAGCGTATAGCAACTTAACACTTGATTCAAATAAAATTTGCGATTCAGCCACTTTAAACCTATTCGCTAAGATGGATGCTTTAGTTTTCCTCACCGTCACACCAGCTGATGTAATAACTCAAACAGGTCCAATTTAAATGCATTCTACTACTTAAACTTTAACCGTCAGCGTTGCTCCATCTTCTGGGATGATCACCTTGTCAGTTAGCCCTTCAAAATCTAGAGTACGTCTCAGTACATTTCTATCTATTGAGCAGTGATTTAATGCTTCCATATGGTTTGCGATAACTTTACTAGGTGATAAACGAATAAACTCCAGAACTTCATCCTTCGACATCAACAGTGGCTGACCAACATCCATTTGAGCCTGACCAGCCGCCACCACAGTGATATCTGGTTTCAGATCTCTCAAGGCTTTTTTGACATCTGCGGTTAAGACCGTATCGCCACTAATATAAATGCTTGGTTCATTAGGTAATGCTAGGAAAAAGCCACAACCGTTAGCCATTACTTTATTAATCCAACCATGCCCGTGTTGAGCGGGAATTGCCGTAATTTCCCCACCTAAATATGCCGTAGGCTGCCAAGGCAACAAGCCATTAGATACCGTCATTCCATACTTTTCCAAATAAGCTTTATCTTTATTAATCGTGGTTACAGGAACCGATTTCTCGACTAAGAAACCCTCACCTTTTCGATCTAAATGATCAACGTGTTGCAGTGGCTTAAAACCGAACGTTTGACTATGAGTGATTAATGCATGAGTTACTTTCTTTAGAATAATCTTGGCATTTGAAGGTAAATCTACGGTTGGATTGTTTTGGGCTTTGAATCGGAATACCGAAAATGGCGGCAATGAACCTTTTTCACCGAGCATAGGATCAACCAATATATGATATTCACCAGACTCAATGACAAAGGTTGCGCTTCTCAAGTGGTGGATTTTCATTCTTATTTTTTACTCTTATACATAACAAGTATGCCAAATTATACAATACTAGCCCAATAGACAACGACCGCTTAATTAGGAGTATTTTGACAGACATTCTAACTAGCAAGTACTGCTTCATCGAGTAATGCTTACGATTTAAAGCGGCCTTCCCAAAAGCGACTGTCTTAACCGAGGCATGGCAATAACTCCAAGAAAACACTACTGACAGTTCAGGCAACTAATGACTGAATACCAGTTGGGATCAATTGGGATGGATGTCTTTTATTCTTGTTTATTCTCTGTTGGCCTGAGCAACGACAACCTAATGAGACTTGCGTGCTTCGATACTTATCCACGGCAAGCCTTCAGACTATCACCTTCATTTCGTATCTTTTGTGCTCACGGGCTCTACAGAAGATTGTTCTTTAAGTTGATCCTTAAGCTTAGCAATTTTCTCATAGGCAAAGAAAATCCCAATTTGCGAACTTATAAAAAAGACGTAAAATAACCCATCCTTTTTCGAGGGTTCACTATTACTCCAATACCAAAATACTAACAATGCAATTAATATGTTTACGATAATTCTAATGACCATCAATATAGTTCCGAAGTAAGCATTACAGTTCTATTATTAATTTCTTTTCTGACTTTATTTAACTCAGATTTATTAAATGCAACTGTCCCCCAAATGACTAACATTACAATTCCACCTTTAGCCAACTTTTGGTTACTTCTCGCACTATCAATTAACTCTTTGACGCCTAATCCTGAGGCACTAAGTCCAATGTAACTAGCAAATGAATTCATGAAAGTCTTTATCTGCTTGTAATTCATCATTAGTCATCGACCATATCCCCCATTGCGGATTTAAATATGTAGCATCCAGAGCTTTTGTGATTAACTTACTTTTTAAAATGGGGCTAGAGAGTGACCTAATTAAAACCATCGCATCGACTCGTTGCTTCTGAGTCAAATGTCGATATAAAATTGTTGCACAGATAGAGTCAATTTCCAGCTGCCCTCCTTTTTTAAGAAGTTCTTTTTTAATTCCAATAATTTCTGATAGAACTGATATCTGAGCGGCTCTACTAGCAGATAAATTATATGACAAGTTGGCTATTGAAATTAATTTAGTCATAATTCACCTTGTTAATGATTAACCTATACAGCCACGAACAAAACTGAACGGATGGTATGCACTTCAAATTCAATGAAAATACTTTCAATCACAAACAATGATATCACTTCAAATATGATGTTTAATTAATACTACTTTGCTAGTGTACGCTCTATCCTGCACCTTAATATCTTTTCAATCAATAGCGGTGGGTATTTTTTATAACTAAAAGAAGAGACTCGCCTAACTTGATAACAAATATGTTATATATCAGAAACTTTCACCATTAAAGCAAACTCAACATGACTCCGACACGCAATAATAACAAGCTATTAATAGGCATACTGCTGTAATGAAGAGCTTTCGATCAGCTTGATTAGTTGATGCAGAGAAGCAGTCGTTGAAGCAATCAGTTGTTGGTTATAAAATAACGCCGGAACATTGCCATTGGGATCGAGCCAAGCCTTATAATTCACCAGCACTGTACCCGATGCTTGTTGCTGCAAGGTCCAAGTGGCATTGGTTGCGCTCACACGAACCCACTGAGGATTCGGCGGGTAACGGTCTGAACAAGCGCTCACCCGAATTTGAATGCGCTTCGGTTCAAAGTCGGTGGCAACACAGGTAATGAGTTCTCGATCCGTAAACGGCCAAGGACTTTTGATGATAGTGCGTAACAAAAACTGTTGATTGGAATATATTTCCAAGGTTTCAATTGCTTGTAAGTGTTCGAACCATTGAGCGGTTCGCTGCAGATCAGACAAGACTCTAAATACCAATTGTAAATTTTGCTCAGTAGTAAATTGGGCTTCGACCTGTTTATAGGGACTATGTTGGTATTGGCTTAACTCGATCTTAAAGTCCGCATTGATTAAGCTTTGGTCTGCCGCTTCTCGCTGGGAGACAGAGCAACTGAATAAACCCAACAACGCCAACATGATGGTTAAACGCTGTACGCTTACAAATAGCTCTCTACCCATTATTCATCCATTATTGTGTACGTCCTGATTGGCCACTATAGCAGTTTAAACGCACACTCGGTGCCATCAACGTTCAGCAATTTTTAAGCCTCGCACTTTCAACCCATTTGGCAAAAACACGCTTATATTAATTATGGTGCTGAAGAACTTGTGATTGGCTTTTTTGATAGTCATCTACGGTAAGCAGCACAACTCTGCAAAAAAATCTGGCAGTCTAGTAACATGCGTTTAGAAAATATCGAGAAGCTGCTGTCAAAAGCTGACGCATAATTATACATCGCCAAACACCAGAGAAGATAACGGATCATGCCAACCGTAATTTTTGTATCTTAAAATAAAGTTGGCCGTTCAATCGTGTAAAACATTCACCAAAAAATAACACTAAGCACGTTTTTAGGTGCTTTCCATTTAACCGCTCTCGGCTTGCTTACCCATTGCTCTTGGCTTTAACCGACAATAGATAATCGCACCCATAGCCCCCATCGCATGTCCTAGATGGTCAATGTTCAAATCCAAGCTCACACTGGAATGACGGTAAAATGTTGATTGCAGAGAAAACAACGCCATCAGAAATACAAATAGCAATATTGCACTCCCCCACTCCTTAAAACTTAAGCCATCTTCATCAGTAAAATATGCCGCAGCCAAACCAAATATCCCGCCAGATATTCCACATACTGAAACGGGTTCGGAAAAGAATAAAATCGATGGAATAGACGCCACGCTTGCCACACATAACACGGCAAAAAATCGTCTAGCCCCCACCCTTCTTTGGTAGACAGAAGCAACGCCCAAGCCAAGCACATTTGAAAAAAGATGTAAAAGATCAACGTGGATCAACAAGTGAGTCATCGCTTGTATCGGCCAAATTTTATTGTGTTGAAAATCGTTATTAAGTGAGAGTAAGCGATAAAGATTGTCGTTAACCGTGATAAAACCAAAATCGCTTGTCACCAGAAATATCAACATCAATAATAGGCCTGAAAACATCGCCGCCCAAACAAGGCCAAAATGTTCCCTGTAGGATATGGGCTTCGCTTTCAAGCTATTCGGCGATGGTTTTAGCGCCAGTAATCCACCCCCATAAATAAGGCTGGATACAAGAAATAAAATCATGATATTACGGGGATATTTCCTTCGATATACTGCTGTACCTCGGGCGTTATTTTGGCAATTTTTTCGACGCCTTTTAACTGAGCCTTCACGGTAATTTTTCGGTTATTTTTAAATTTGAATTTAATGGGCCGCTGCAGTAAACCCTTTCCAATTTTTACATTCTCAATGTCGTCGTAGGTAAAGAAGTCATAGCCATTAAACTTTCCGAGTAGACTCAACTTATGAAAATAGATACCCGCTTCGGTCACGGCTAAAAAATAGCTTTTCATGCTAAATACAGCCAAGGGACCAATCAAAAAGAACAACCAGATCTTTGGTGGCTCTATGGCTTGAAAGAAACCAATGAATGAATCACTTTCTTGCAAACACGATTCTATATGCTGCTGCGCCTGTTCTTTGTTCACTCGATTACCTCCAATTTTATATGCGCTTCAAAACATCTGACAATGTATAAATCCATTATTGACAGCAAATTTGTCTGACAACACTCCACTAACCATCTCAAATAAGCATTCTAACTTTAACATAAAATCACTACTTATCAGACAATTAAAAGCTATGTTACGTCCCTCATCAACCGTAAACATCCGCCCCCTCTGCAGCTGTATAAAGATAGTTCTCACTTCACGTCATTCTTTAATGGCAAATAGCTCATTAATAGCTAGGCTTTTAGGAGGACGAACCCTCTACTGAATGTACACACTCGCCCCCATGCAAGAACACCAATAGGGGCCAAGGATTGGGATTTAATTAGACCCTAACCGTGCTTGGGGTATCGCCCTAAACAGCAAGATATTTAATGGCATCAACCATCGGGAGATAACAGCATGAACTATCACTTTAAAAACTTCGTTTTTGAAGGAGGTGGTGTGAAGGGCATCGCCTACCTTGGCGCACTCGAAGTGTTTTCAGAGAGAGCCATTATTCAAGATATTCAGCGGGTAGGCGGAACGTCTGCCGGAGCAATCAATGCGGTGCTGGTGGGCTTGGGTTACACCAACGAAGAAATGAAGCAGGTCCTGTGGTCTTTAGATTTTAACAATTTTATGGATGATTCCTGGGGCGTGGTTCGAGATACCGAACGTTTAATAGAGCAATTTGGTTGGTATAAAGGCGACTTCTTTCGCAATTGGATAGGCCAATTGATTAAACAAAAAACTGGCAATAGCGAGAGCACTTTCGCAGATATTGAAGCGATGAAAGACAGTAAAGGCTTCAAATCTATGTACTTTATGGGAACCAACCTATCAACATCGTTTTCTGAAGTATTCTCAGCACAGCATACGCCAAGGATCTGCGTTGCCGATGCAGCGAGGATTTCGATGTCGATCCCACTATTTTTTGCCGCTAAGCGTAGTATCCGTGGCGATGTTTATGTAGATGGCGGAGTACTCGACAACTACCCCATCAAGCTGTTTGATCGCCAGAAATATGTAAACCACAACTACCATGAACCCGATTACTACAAATCAATCAATTCACAAATCACCACCCTGCAACGGCCTATCTCTAACTATGTGTATAACCGGGAAACTCTTGGCTTCAGGCTCGATTCAAAACAAGAGATTGCGGTATTTCGCGATCACGCAGCGCCTAGTCAGCAAAAAATCGATAATTTCTTCGATTATAGCTGGGCACTGATCCATACCATATTAGAAGCACAGCAAAATGCGCACTTACATAGTGATGATTGGGCTCGCACCGTGTACATCGACACCCTAGGTGTTAGCACCACCGATTTTGATCTATCCGATGAGAAGAAAAAAGCCTTAGTCGAATCGGGTCAGGTGGGTGCGAGTCAATACCTTGATTGGTACGACGGCAACGAAAACAAACCGAATAAATAAGTTCTAGTGATACTCATTCCACTTAGAAAGGCACGCTTTAACGCTGAAGGGCGTCAATATAACAAGGCTCTAAGGCGAAATAAATGAGACCTGTTCATCGAATTGCCAGAGACCGTTAGCCTCCAATCTCTAGCGTTCGATGGATAGGCCTCACCCCAAGTAAAACAAGCGAAGGCCAAAAAGTCTTAAAATACTGCTCCCACTTCTAGCGACCAAGCCAAATTCGCGAAAGATTATCGCCATAGCGTTAATAATCACTCCCATTTTTGAAGACTAATCATCAAGGAGAAGATAGTTTAAGCTAAACACCATTATTTAATTCAAGGTGTGTCAGCAGATGAGTAAACAAGCAGTTATCATGTTACATGGCGTCGGCAGCAGCGGCGAAAACCTGCAAGGCCTGGTCAATTATTGGACCGAAAGCCTACCCAATACCCTAGTCATTGCTCCCAATGCTCCCTTTCCTTTTGACCAGGGCCCTGGCTACCAATGGTTTAGTGTGACAGGGATCAGTGACGAAACCCGTCCATTACGGATTACCCAAGCACGAAAAAGCTTCGATCTGAGCATTCAAGCCGTACTAGAAGAACATCAACTAGATCCACAACATGACCAAATCATCCTTGCTGGATTCTCTCAAGGATCAATTATGGCCTTGGATTTACTGGTAAGTTCCCGCCTACCAATTGCTGGCGTGGTGGCCTTTTCTGGCCGATTATCTTCCCCCGAGCCTTATTCTAAGAGCCAAGAGCAAGCGGTATTGCTGATCCATGGGCAAAAAGATCCGGTAATCGCCTGCTCCGAAAGCCAAATTGCCGCACAACGCTTAAGCGACTTAGGCTACAAAGTAGAAACCCAATACGAACCCGACACCCTACATAGCATTTCTAACGAGGGTGCAGCGAAAGCCGCCAAATTTATTGCTCAGCGTTTTAGCTAAGCAAAATCGAAAAACCAAAGTATCGCACTTCACTATGCTGAAAATAAAACGGAGCGTTGACCACAAGCCGGCACCGTTTTTAAGCGTTGTTCAGGCTGCTTATAAACCCTCTGAGAGCAGTAGCTTTTTAAGTAAACCAGCGAGTTGTTGTTGCTCTTTTGGATCCAGCGGACTCAGCATTTTGTTCATATTGGCAACATGAGCGTTAAGTGCTTGGTCGAGCAAGACTTGGCCCTGTTCAGTGAGTCTCACCTTGCAACTACGTCGATCCTGCTCACTGGCAATCCGCTGCACCAAGTTACGTTGCACCAGCTCTTCAATACGTTTGCTTACCGCACCAGACGAGATCATCAGCGTTTGATAAAGCTGAGTCGGCGTCACGGCTTCGCCACTGCGGCGCATCGTTGCCATAATATCGAACTCAATATTGCTTAATCCATACTGGTTAAATATCTGGTCTAGCTGGTGTCGCCACTGACCGTGAGTTCTACCTAAGCGTCCCACCACTCCCATGACCGAACAATCTAAATCAGGTCTCGCCACTCGCCATTGAGCGAGGATCTTATCAACTTTGTCTTCCGGCATATTTATCTCTCTGGTAAAAATCTTTTGTAAAAGATACTTGATTAAATCAACGGCATCCATTACTTTTAAGAAAGTATCTTCCAAGGAAGATAATTAACCCTATTATTGCTATCGAGGTCCATCATGAGCCCCAGTCAATCACTGAAGAATATTATTTTATCCGCCATAGCACCCATTATTTGGGGCAGTACCTATATTGTGACCACAGAGTTACTTCCCCCGCACAGCCCACTGATTGCAGCCTCTCTGCGGGCACTTCCCGCTGGCATTTTGTTAGTACTGTTTAGCCGAGCCTGGCCTAAGACGGGCTGGTGGTGGCGCATTGCCAGCCTCGGCTTGTTAAATATTGGTCTATTTTTCTATTGCCTATTTTTTGCCGCGACTTATTTACCCGGTGGTATGGCGGCTTTGGTGATGTCAATTCAGCCACTATTGGTGATTGGTTTAAGTTGCTTACTATTAGGCAACCGGATCTCATCGGCGCAACTTTTTGCTTGCGGATTAGCCATTGGCGGGGTCGCACTACTCGTTCTCAATAACCAGGCTCAGCTTAATTTGGCTGGCATTTTGGTGGCGACTCTTGGCACCATCAGCATGGCTTTAGGCGTGGTGATGACCAAGAAATGGGGGCGCCCCAGCGGTATGACCATGCTTGGATTCACTGGCTGGCAACTCTTATTTGGCGGTTTAATGTTATTCCCTATCGCGCTTTGGCAAGAAGGTTTTCCCAGCCAACTCTCGACGAACAATTATCTAGGCTATAGCTATCTAAGTTTATTCGGTGCCATGATCGCTTACTCACTTTGGTTTCGTGGGATTGAAAAACTGCCAACGGTAACGCTGTCATTTATCGGTTTTTTAAGTAGTGTATCGGCCTGTTTTCTAGGTTACTTACTGCTCGACCAAACGCTAAGCTGGCCACAGCTGGTTGGCGCATTCGCGATTTTGTTATCCATTGTATTGGCGACGCCTCGTGCACCTCGCCAAGCAAATCCTCTCAAGTTTCAATCTCAAATATGTAAGGAGTAACAATGAAAATTTGTATTATTTCTGGTAGCCAACGTGCTCACTCATACAGTTTAAAGGTGGCTAATTACCTGGAAAAACTAAGCCTCAGTCATTTTGAACAGGCCAGTGTTTTCGATTTACATCAGCTCAACTTGCCGTTTTGGAATGAAGGCTTTTGGAGTGGTAGTGAAGAATGGCAAGCTTGGCGACCCATTGCCGAATCCCTGAAACAGGCCGATGCTTTTATTTTCATCACGCCAGAGTGGCATGGCATGGCAACGCCCGCACTCAAGAATTTTTTACTATTATGTAGCGACCAAGAGCTAGCCCATAAACCTGCACTGCTCGCCAGTGTATCGGCCAGTATTAATGGTGTTTACCCAATTAGTGAACTTCGCATGACCGGTAACAAAAATAATCATGTTTGCTTTTTGCCGGACCAGCTAATATTTCGCAACTGCGAAACGCTATTTAAGTCTGATTTATGTTGCGAAGATGCTCAGTTGCACCAGCGTAGCCAATATAGCATGCAACTACTTGCGGCATACGCCCAAGCGCTCGCTCCGGTGCATCGAGAGATGCTAAAGCTTGGTGAAACATTTCGTTATGGGATGTAGTGAATGAATCACCTCGCGACCATGCCTTACTTTGAGTGCCGTTTTTGCAGCGTTTTGTTCATATCTGATTAAACACCAAACAGTCCTGTTTATCTTACTTGGTCAACCAAACCATTCATGGTATCGATAAACAGGCTCGCCTCACTGATACCTTCTCACCTTCCACCAGCACTGGCTTTACCTGCTTACCCGTCCCCTTTGGCTGCTCAAGTAAGCAGAACCATGATTTAGCGATCTCACTTTTAATGATTTTAATCACTTATTAAAGCGGTGTATGGTGAGATGGCAAAACCATATGCTGATGCGCCAAACAACATGGCCACAGAAAATAGAATGGCTCAATCGACACGCAAAAAACAACATCACTCAAAGAAGAAAGTACCGCGATGAAACAACTAAACCCTAGAGCACTTGAATTTTTAAATGCAATCGAGCGCTACGGTTCGCTGCGAAAGGCAGCTGTCAAACTCAATGTTGATCCGTCGGCGATTAGCCGAGCACTCAGCCAACAAGAAGAGAAACTCGGTGTCAGTATTTGGGATCGTGCCAATAACAACAATTTAATTACTCCTTCTGGCCAAGAGCTACTGCACTACTTTAGAAGAATGCAAGCCAGCGAGGCCGTCACTATCTCCAAAATTCATGACTTACTCGGCTTACGCGCTGGCGAGGTAAGGCTCGCCATTGGCGAAGGTTTTATCACCGACCTCATATCAACCTCACTGCAAAGCTTTCTCAATCAATATCCAGGAATTCAACTGAGCGTGCAAATGGCTGGTGCCAAGGAAGCCATTCAACTGCTAGAAGACGACCAAATCGACTTTGCGGTTACTTATGCCTCGGTGAATCAACCCAGCTTTTTATGCCATATCGAAACGATTCACCCCTTAGATATTATTGCCCCAATCCACCACCCTTTAAGTCAACTCAAACGCAAAATTGACATTCGTGAAGTGGTCAACTTTCCCCTAGCCCTAATCGATCAATCTACAGGCATGGGTCGCTTAGTGAATATTGCTGAAGAGACTGGCGGGATTTCTCTAGTGCCTCGTTTACGAACTAACTCGGTCGCGGTGTTAAAAAACTTTGTCTCTTCTGGGGCAGGGATCACTTTTATGCCTCGCTTAACCGTTCAATCAGAAGTCAACGAGGGCACTATTGCGGTTGTCGAGACCAATCACGATATTTTGTCACAAGCCAAAGCACGGGTACTCAGTAAAAAAGAGCGTGAGCTTACCTTACCGGCAAAAGCCTTGCTCACCCATTTACAAAACTCAACTCAGTTTCTTAATCACGATGCGCCGCAAGATATGTTGAGTTTTTTGCAACACGAATGATATTGATTGATCAACAACACAACATATAAGGTGCTTATACACCCATAAATTGCAATATGAAAAAAGGAATCGACATGTTTAGCAGTTTAACTACTCCGGTAACAAAGCGTTTGTGGTCAGCCAGTGCCGCGTTAGGTATTGGTCTTCTATTCAGCAGCGTACTGTCTGCTCAAACCATTAATTTAAGCTATAACGGTGCGCCCGATGCAGACAAAAATGCAGTACACCTATTTGCGAGTAACTTAAAACAAATTCTCGCAGACAAAACCCAGGGAGAACTTCAATTAAAGCTTTATCCCAATAGTATGCTCGGCGAAGAAGAAGAACGCATGGAACAGGTGATGAATACCCCCAGCCTGAACATTGCTTCTTTTGGCGGGATCTCACCTCAGTTCCCTGAAATCTTTGTCAGCGCCATCCCTTTTATGTTTGGCACTTTCGAGCAGGCTCATCAGTTTTTTGATCAAGGTGAATACTGGAAAAGCGCCCAACAAGAATTTTACAAGCGCACCAATACTCACCTGTTAGCCGTCGTTGAAGAAGGAGGGTTCTTAGCCTTTACCAACAATAAACGTCCAATCCACTCTCCTGCTGATTTCAAAGGCTTACGCTTCCGAGCCATGGACAAAAGCCAGGTCGCATTATACGAATCATTTGGCGCTTCTGGCACACCGATCCCATGGACCGAAGTCTATATGGGCTTACGTACCGGCGTTGCCGATGGTCAAATGAACCCACCAATGTATATCATTTTGGGGAGTCTGTTCGAAGTACAACAGTACTTAACACTGGCCAACATTCAATACTCCGATCAGTTCTTAGTGGCCAACGATGCACTACTCAAAAGCCTTAGCCCTAAGCAACGTAAAGCTTTAGAAGAAGCGGTAAACCAAGCCAATGGCATGAACCGCGAAGCTGTTGAATCACAAGTCGAACAGCGAATTCAATTCTTGGCAGATAAGGGGATGCAAGTCTATCGTCCTAGCGCACAAGAACTGGCCGCATTTAAAGAAATTGGTCAGCCCTCTTATTTAGCTTGGCTTAAAGAACAAAACATCGATACAAAATGGATCGATATGGCCCTAAAAGACGCCCAATAAGGTCTCCCTTCCCCAGTAGATGAGACGCCTTAGGGCGTCTATATCGGATATAAATATGAAACACGCTATTCTTGAACGCTTCGCCAACTTGATGTTAGCCATTGCGGTCATCGCTTTTAGTTTAAATTTACTCACATTATTCTACGGCGTTTGTGCACGTTACCTGCTAAATAGTGCGCCAATATGGACCGATGAATTCTCACGGTTTGTCATTATAGCAACGGTTATGCTGGCTGCAGGAGCTGTGTACTTAAGAGATGAACACATGCGAGTCTCCATCATTGAGCGCTATCTTCCCGTAAAATTAAATCGAGTTTTGCATTGGTATCGGTGGTTACTGATATTGACGATTGCAGGCTTTTTTAGCTACACCAGCGCCCACTATGCCATCTCTCTATCTCGTTTTCATACGATGGGCCTAGGCATTAGCAAGACGATTCCTTCGTTAAGCCTTCCAATTGGTTTTGCCGTACTTTTTGTTTTGGCGCTACTTCGTGGCCCCTACCCAAATAAAGGAGCGCTCTCGTGATGCTCGTGGCCATGTTATTGGTTTTTTTGATCCACGTATTACTGGGTCTGCCGCTGTTCATTAGTCTGATATTGACGGCGATTACTGGCTTTTACTTTGTTGACCTGAGTTTATTGCCACGCATGCTACCCCAACAATTTTTTAGCGGAATTAATGTGTTCTCCTTAATGGCGATCCCCTTATTTATTCTCGCGGGTAATTTAATGAATGCCGCAGGTCTGACGCCGAAGTTGATGGATTTTGCTAAATCTTTAGTCGGCCATTTACGGGGCGGTTTAGGCTATGTAAATGTGGTCTCTAGCATTTTCTTTGCTGGCGTCAATGGCTCGGCCGTAGCAGATACCTCTGCCCTCGGGTCACTGTTAGTCCCCGCAATGAAAAAAGACGGCTACTCAACCGCTTATGCTGCAGGTTTAACTGCCGGTAGCTCCTTAATCGGACCGATCATTCCCCCTAGTATCTTTATGATCCTTTATTCATCGGTGACCAATACCTCGGTGGGGGATTTATTCTTGGCTGGGGTGATTCCAGGCATTTTATTGGGATGTGCGTTTTTGGTAATTAATTATTTTTACGCCAAAAAAGCCAATTTAAGTATTTCATCGCAGCGCCCTTCGGTGAGCCGAGTGTTTAAAGCCTTAGTTGCTGCAGGCCCAGCCCTCATTGCCCCACTGATCATAGTAGCCAGCATTGTATTTGGCTTTGTCACCCCGACCGAATCTGGGGTCTTGATTGTGGTTTATGCCCTGCTAATCGGCCTGATCAGCCGACAACTCACGATCAGCGGGGCGATGCTGGCCTTAAAAGAGACCGTGATATTAAGCTGCGCTATTTTCATCATCATTGGCGCATCATCGGTGGTTAGCTGGTTACTCGCCTATGCGCAGGTTCCCAATCAATTTGCCAGCGCATTACAACCCTTTGCTGAAAACCCGACATTGGTACTATTGCTGATTAGCTTAATCACGTTTATCACGGGAATGTTAATGGAAGAAGTTTCGGCATTAATGCTACTGACGCCTGTATTTACTCCCATCGCACTACAAGCTGGGGTTGACCCGATCCACTTGGGGATCATCATTACCATGAATATTACAATTGCTTTAATCACCCCCCCCATGGGTGCTTGCGTTTATGTTGCAGCAGCCGTCAGCAAATTAGATTTACATGAAATGTTTAAATCCATTTGGCCCTTCGTGTTAATTGCGCTAATGGTGTTATTGCTGTTAATTTTCATTCCGTCGCTAACTCTTTTCCTTCCCAGTTTATTTAAGTAATCTCATGAATCATTTCGTTACCAGAACTATTCCAGAGCAAGCGCTACCGGATTGGAAAGCGCTCCAAGAAATCCAAATTTGTGACAATAACGAGCCACTCGAGCCAATGAGTTTGTCTTCATCGATCAAGGTTTATCCGGCCTATCATAAAATGCAAATTCGCCATGCAATTTCAGAGTGTTTTGTTCGCGCTTCAGTCTTCGAACGTCTGATAGAAGCTGAGAAATTACTCCCAACTGGTATTCATTTGGTGATATTAGATGCTTGGCGTCCATTTCCAGTTCAACAATACTTATTTGATACGCTAATGAACTTGATGGAGCATGCGAATCCCGAACTCAGTCCGCAACAATGCAATGATAAAGCGAGAAATCTAGTATCGCCCCCCAGCACCGATCCCAAGGCTCCAAGTCCGCATCTAACAGGCGGATCGGTAGATGTGACCTTGTGTGACCAACATGGTCGTTTGTTAAACATGGGAACTCTGTTCGACGAAGCCAGTGACGACTCATGGACCGCTGCACTCGAACGGCCAGCTTTAAGTAAAGCGCTACAGTTGGCACAGCAAAACCGACGTTTACTTTACCACGCGATGACTAACGCTGGTTTTAGCAATTTAGCCAGTGAGTGGTGGCATTATGACTATGGAAACCAGTTGTGGGCTCTAGCCACACAGCAAAGTTGTGCCTTTTTTGGAGCCACTCGACCCAGTGGTATCGAGCGGCTCTGGCAGCAACAACTACAACGATAAATCGATTTTAATCCCTATGCTGCGATGCCCTGCCTGCAACAGAACGCATCGCTTAACTTTAAGGGCTTCATTCGCTGACGACGAAGCCGATAAAACATGCCTCCGACAAGCATAAATAATAGCAGGCTGGCGGGCTCATCCACCGTGGTGGCGGCAGCCACAATTAATACCGGATTGATATCGATCCAATAATAATCATTTTCATTTTGCACCAAAGGGCTTAAGAAAATAGTTGTGATTTCTGCTGGGGTTAATAAGGTAGAGCGATTCAAGCTTGGATTCATGAGGTAATTACCCGAAAGATGAGGTAAACCTAGGTTATGCCCTAATTCGTGCGCCAGCAGCTCGGCGCCACTCCAACCCGCAGCAAATGTAGATTCAACCACAAAGTCATTTCCTCGGTATTCACCGCAGCCAACGATACTTGCCGAGGTGAAACTGCCACAGGCGCTAATCGTATCAATGAAATAGAAGTTCACCACATTGGCGGGGCCTTGGTGCAAACTAAATAACTGGTTCACTTCGCTACTAGCCGTGATATCCAAAAACTCAGGATACACCAGCTCGGTGGCAGTACCGATACGAATATCGATGATTTTGCTACCAAAATTGGCTTGCGAATAGATGGCATCTAACTGCGCCTCTTTCGTCGTAATAAAGGCCGCATGCACCATATTTGGCAAGACAGCGAGAAAAAAAACAGCAATGACTCTAAGGGAAACGCTCATGACAATCCTTTGACTGATATATCGAGTTAATAAAATGTTAACGGCATTACACATAATAGTGCTGCTGACCGCATTAAGCCAATCATACGGAGCTTTTAAACAAAGCTCTAGCGCACAAAACACTTGACTTAGGTCAACAGATTTCACAGCTAGTTGCAGCCAATTTTTAAGAAGTCTGCTACCCTGCAAGGTGTATCCATTCACCAACATAAGTTCTTTTAAATGTTACACTTGCCCTCTCCAATTTTGGCGATTTTACGTTCAAGCATTCGCTTTTTTACCCGCGGGAAATTTATTCCTGAAAATCCAATCGACGAGTTTTCTTTAGACTTGAGCCAACCGATCATTTATGTGATCCCCAGCGCATCTTTAGCTGATGTACTCACCTTGCAGCTCGCCTGTAAAGTACTAGGGCTACCAGATCCCTTGACGCCAGTCAGTTTCGCAGGGGAAATTCATCAGCGAGTGGCCTTTTTATGCGATCGACAGGGCGAGACCTCGGAAGCGACTATCAAGCAATTCACTCAGGCATTACGCGCTCATCACAGTGAACAAAACCACGATGTGCAATTAATGCCTGTAAAATTATTTTGGGATCGCTACCCTGGTCGGGAAAGCGTTGATGATTTAATGAGTGGCAAATCCAAGCGGCCCGCGGGTCCAATCAAGAAAGCTTGGCAAGTGGTGTTTAAAGGTCGCGAGAATTTAGTTCGCTTTAGTCACCCGGTTTCCTTGAAACAAATGGCACAACGCCATGGTGCCGACCAAAGAATTGGCCACAAGCTGGCAAGAGTGGCACGGATCCACTTTAGCCGTATGCAGATGATTGCCACTGGTCCGAAGTTGCCCATCCGTCGTCATATGTTTGAACAATTACTCGCCTCGCCGACCATTCGCGCCGCGATCAGCGACGAAGCCAAAAACAACCACAAAAGCCAAGCTGAAGCCAAACAAACGGCTCTCAGATATCTTGAAGAAATTGCCGCCGATTTTTCCTATCGTAACCTGCGTATGGCTGATTCAGTGCTAAGTTGGGTATGGAATAAAATCTATTCAGGAATCGAAGTAAACCACGCCGAAAAGCTTCGCCAGCTGGCACAAGAGGGTCATGAAATTGTGTATGCCCCTTGTCATCGCAGCCACATGGACTATTTACTGCTCTCCTATGTGCTGTACCACCAAGGCATGGTGCCGCCACACATCGCCGCCGGGGTAAATCTAAACTTTTGGCCTGCGGGGCCCTTTTTCCGCCGAGCGGGCGCATTTTTTATTCGACGCAGCTTTAAGGGCAACAAACTATATTCAACCGTATTTCGTGAATACCTTAGCCAACTATTTAGTCGCGGCTACTCGGTGGAATACTTTACCGAAGGAGGCCGCAGTCGAACGGGTCGCTTATTACCCCCCAAAACCGGAATGCTCGCCATGACCGTACAAGCCATGATGCGTGGTTTGGAGCGCCCGGTCACCATCGTACCGGTTTATTTTGGTTATGAACACGTGATGGAAGTAGGCACTTACTACAAGGAACTCAAGGGAAAAACCAAAGATAAGGAATCCTTGCTTTCGCTATTTGGCATGTTAAGCAAGCTGCGTAATTTTGGCCATGGTTACGTCAATTTTGGTGAGCCAATTAACCTCAATCAACAACTCAATCAAATTGCACCACAGTGGCGAGAGAGCCATGAAGAGGGCTTGAAACCGCAATGGTTGGTTCCGGCAGTGAATCAAGTGTCTAAGCAACTCATGGAAAACATTAACAGCGCCGCAGCGGTGAACGGTTTGTGCTTAAGTGCCATTATTTTACTGGCTGCAGAAAATCGCGCTCTGCCGCGTAATCAACTAGCTAAACAAATCAGCCTTTGTAGCAGCCTGATCCGTAATGTGCCCTATAGCACTCATGTTACATTGCCAGACTTAGATGCGGATTCCCTATTGGAACAAGCCATTAGTTTGAACAAATTTGAGATCCGGGAAGACGATTTAGGCAGCATCATTGGTTTGGATGAAAAGCAGCAGGTTTTGTTAAACTTCTATCGCAATAACATCATTCACCTATTGATCATCCCAGCCTTTATTGCCGCCGTGTTATTACAGCATCGCAGCATTGGCCGATCTCAACTAGTCAGCCTACTCGAAGAACTTTATCCGCTACTTAAAGGAGAGCTGTTTTTACACTATCAAGTAGATGATATTAGCCAGTTATGCGAGCGTTATTTAGCTGAATTTGTCGCTTTAAAGTTAATCAGTGAAAACGGAGAGTGTTTTAAAATAGACAGCCACCGTCGTGGCCGTTTGCTACTACTGGCGCAGATTGCCCAAGAAAGCTTACATCGCTATGCCATTGTGGCGGCTTTATTGGCAAAACGACCGCACCTGACTCGTAGCGAGCTGGAACAACAAGCTTTAGCCGCCGCTCAGCGCTTAGCCAAGCTGCACCATATCAATGCACCGGAATACTACGACAAACGCATCACCAGTAGTCTGTTGGCTCTATTCCGCGAACATGGCTATAACCAAGTGGAGGTGGCTGAGAACCTATTTGGCAAACTAGCGCCACTGTTAGCCGATGGCGTCTATGATTCGATCAGTGAATTACTCGATCTCGAGACTTAATTTAGTCTAAGCGGCAAACCACGCCAGCCATCCATAGTGGCTGGCAATACCAATAAATATCACCAAACCAACATAATTATTATTGAGAAACGCACTAAAGCAGGCTTCCCGTTGCCGATAACGGATTAATTTCTGTTGATAGACAAACAAAGCCGCCGCCGCTAACAAACCAATATCGAAGGCTAAGCCTAATTGCTTTAAATAGGCGATCGCGGCAAAACAGCACAAACAAGCCAACTGTAATAAACCGATTATTAGTTTGTCAAAACGACCAAATAAAATCGCGGTCGACTTTACCCCTATCTTCAAGTCATCTTCACGATCCACCATTGCATACTTAGTATCATAAGCAATCGTCCAACAAATGTTGGCTAATAATAACAACCATGCCTCAGGTGCAATCTGACCACTTTGGGCGGCATAGGCCATCGGAATACACCAACCAAAAGCCACCCCCAAAAATAGCTGTGGTAGATGAGTAATCCGCTTCATAAAAGGGTAAATTGCCGCCAATGCTAAAGCCACAACCGATAAGGCAATGGTCAGCAAATTTTGGGTCAGAACCAATAGAAATGCCAAAGCCACCAGGCCAATAAACAAGCCAAGTGCCTCGCGTTCAGAAACCAGCCCTTTAACTAAAGGGCGCTGAGCGGTGCGTTTAACGTGACCATCGACCTCACGATCGGCATAATCATTCATCACACAGCCAGCCGATCGCATTAAAAACACGCCTAATACAAAGACCAGCAACACCGACAGTTTAGGTGGTCCTTCAGCCGCCAACCACAAAGCCCACAAGGCAGGCCACAATAACAATAAGGTACCGATGGGTTTATCGGCGCGCATCAGCTGCCAGTATGGGTGTACTTTGATCAAATCAAGCACGATCGACTCCTTGATAAGCTAGGCTGGCGGGTAAAAAAAACTCAGCTACGAGTAGCGGCGCACCAGCTAATAGAAAGCGAGAGCGTCGCCCCCACAGCGGCTGCTTTGGCCCAACACTTTGCTGAAGCGCAGAATGCGCATCAACTTGGCACAGCTCTAAAGTTTGTCGCTGACCTTTGTCGGTAAACAATAACTCTCCTAAAGAGTTGTTTTGCAAATAACTCACCGCTGCAGCCTCTCCCGCTAAAGAATCCTGCGGAACGACGCTACGTGCATATACCCAAGGTAAGTCATCACAGCACAGTAAGACCTCTCTGACCCAGTAAGGCCCCTCACAATCCAAAGCCTGCCGTTCAGCCTCGGTAATTTCCAAATAGCCTTCAAATAACACCTGGATGGAAAAATGCTGGCAATGCTGGCGCAAACGTGCGGTGAGCGAACCAGGATAAAGTAACCAATCAGCTAAAGCAGTTGATTCTAATTCAACATTTTGTGGCTGTTGCCAACGACCATCGGCCTGATAAGGATAAGGCTGTTTTGAGTTCACTGGTATTACTATTGTTGAATAATGGCCTTATTATCCGGCAATTGACAGATTAAAGTAAACTCCCGATTCGCCCATTATGCTATTCTTGCGCGGTCACGATTGCATTTGCTTTAGGCTCTTTTCAGCAACGATAAATTATTGACTAAATTTAACTGCGCAGCTTGACCAAACGCTCGATAGCACAAACAATAAAGCTAGGACTATCAAGGAATCAAAGGATCGTATGAAATTTAGCCAAGCATTGCTTATAACATTTAGTTTGTTATTCTCCACCGTCATCAAGGCCGAAGAAGCGGGTAATCCTAGCTATGCCTATTTTGCGCTAGAACCGGATATTATTACGAACTACATTAGCACAGGGAAGAAGCTAGGCTACGTGCGAATTACCGCCGACATCATGGTAGAAAACGCAGGGGATTTAGCCAACATTGAGCATCACGCCCCACTGATCCGCGACGCGATCATTGAAATTTTAGGCCATCAAGCCGAAGAAGATGTAAAGTCCTTAACTGGCCGAGAACAAATTCGACAGATGTGTGAAGAGGCAGTGAATGACCTCTTAGTGCAAGAAACCGGTAAAAAGCTGGTCAATAAGTTACTGTTTACTAAATATCTTTATCAGTAAACTTATCAAATACCGCCTGAGCACAACCCACGAATAAGCCAAACAGATGGGCCAGATTCGCCGTAGATGGCCCAATTACATCCATAAAGCCAATCACCAACCAGACCAACATAAAGCCCACAATTGAAGGGCTTAACTGCAGCCCAGCTTTAGGACGTAGCCACCCCGTAAACCAGCAATACCCCAACAATGCATACACCACCCCAGATAAGCCCCCAAAATACGGTCCGGAAGCCAGTAGCTGTGCTACATTGGGGATCACTGCTGCGACAATCGTAATCAATAATAACTTAGAGCTTCCTAATTGACGCTCGATCTCTCCACCTAATTGCCACCACCACAGGCCATTAAACACGATATGAACAATTGAAAAATGTAAAAAAATCGGTGTGATGACCCGCCAAAACTGGGTTGAAGCGAGCATACTCAGCTGAGGAGTAATAGTCAGGTGTTCAATAAAATAACGATTAAAACCGAAGCTCATTAGTGCATAAATCACGGCTGATATCAGCAATACCAGCAGTGTCACCGGACCCGCATGAGCCAAAAAGGAGTTTTTAATCACCCCCGAGCCACCATAAGAAAATGAGGCTTTGCGACTGTCGGCCATAGTCCATGAAGCCGCATGATATTTTTCAGCATTCGGATTAGCTAAAAACTGCTCTAATTCAATTTCCGCACGTTCAAGCTGAGACTCATCGTTCAGCATAATCGCCACCCCTCGCTCCGCGGGTGCGAGTTGACACTCAATATGCAATACTGCCATATAGTCTACATAGGCCTGTGCCGCGCGAGGATTCGCCAGGACGATTAATTGCTTCACTCTGCTTCACCACTGGTGATCGGAGCCTTTACACGCCATGCTTCAAAGCCTCCCTGCAAGCTATAGACTTCTTCAAATCCTTGCTCTAATAAATACTGTGCCGCCCCCTGACTAGAAATACCGTGATAACACATCACAATTAGCGGCGTATCGTAGTCGGTATTTGCTAATAATTGATTAAGGCTACCGTCGTGAAGGTGAAAAGCATTCACTGGGTGCGCTTGAGCAAAGGACTGCGGATCACGCATATCTAATAGTAGCGCCCCAGCATTGCAAATTTTATCTTGAGCGCCATTTACGTCGATTTGTTCAAATTGTTCCATGATGATCCACTGCGAGCTATTTTGCCCACTTTAACTGGTTTACGCACAAAGAAAAAGAGACAAAACGAAGGGGATATAATGCCAACCGTTTGCTTGGGGCGCTGCAGATTCGGCATTCAGAATAATCAGTACTCATCTTTGTCACTAGCATGTTCTCGCATAAAAAAAGCAACCCGAAGGCTGCTTTAGCTTTGTGTATGAACAACCGAGCCTAGGCACCTAGATACGCCTTACGCACCTCTTCGTTCACCAATAAATTATCGCCAGTGTCTTCTAACACAATACGACCATTTTCCAGAACATAGCCTCTATCAGCCAGCCGCAGCGCTTGGTTGGCATTTTGCTCCACTAAAAACACCGTCATCCCACGTTGGCGTAATTGTTCCACGATATCGAAAATATGTTGAATAATAATCGGGGCCAAACCTAAAGAAGGCTCGTCCAATAACAGCAAGCGAGGGTTACTCATTAAAGCACGACCAATCGCCAACATCTGCTGCTCCCCTCCCGACATGGTGCCCGCCCGTTGATTGACTCGTTCCAATAAACGCGGAAACAAGACATACATTTCTTGGATCCGTTGCTCGGTTTCCTGTTTACTCGCAAAAAAGGCCCCCATTCGAAGATTTTCTTCAACGGTGAGGCGCGAGAATATTCGTCGTCCCTCAGGAACCACCGCAATATCACCACGCATAATGTCATGGGTTTGGCGGTGGGTAATATCTTTACCATCAAACCATATCTGACCACTGCTAGCTCGAGGATCACCACACAAAGTCATCAATAAAGTGGTTTTACCCGCGCCATTGGCGCCGATCAGACTGACAATTTCGCCTTCATTTACCTTCACACTAACATCATGTAAAGCTTGAATCGGGCCATAGTGAGTCGATACATTTTTTAACTCTAACATTCGTCGTCTTTGCCTCGCCCTTAAAACTCACCCAGATAGGCTTTAATGACCTCAGGGTTGTTGCGGATCTCTTCCGGTGTCCCATTCGCTAAGGGACAACCTTGGTTAACCACGTAAATCCGATCTGAAATACCCATCACCAATTTCATATCGTGCTCAATCAGCAATACCGAGACCGATTCATTGGCCCGCAGATCCATGATCAGCCGATCCAAATCATCAGTCTCCTTAGGGTTAAGGCCTGCCGCAGGCTCATCTAGCATCAAGATTTCGGGACGGGTTACCATACAACGAGCTATCTCTAAACGACGCTGTTGGCCATAGGCCAGATTACCCGCCTTACGGTTGGCGAATTCAGTCAACTGAACTTTGTCTAACCAGTATTCAGCAAACGCTAAGGCCTCCGCTTCACTCTTCTTAAAATTTGGAGTTTTTAATAAACCGGCAATAAAGTTGGTATTCAAGTGACGATGTTGGGCCACCAACAGATTTTCTACCACCGTCATATCTTTGAAAAGACGTACATGCTGGAAGGTACGCACAATGCCTTTACGGGCGATTTGGTGTCCGGCCAAACCTTGTAAGGCTTCGCCTCGATATAAAATTTGTCCACTGGTGGGTTTGTAGAAACCGGTTAAGCAGTTAAATACCGTGGTTTTCCCCGCACCATTGGGACCAATCACCGATACAACTTCTTTCTCTTTGAGCTTCAGCGCGACATTATTCACCGCCAATAAACCACCAAAACGCATGGTGAGGCCATTCACCTCAAGCAACTGACTCATGCCTTAGCTCCCTCTTTTAACTGAATATGAGGTCGAGACATTGGCAATAAACCTTGGGGGCGCCACACCATCATAAATACCATCATTAAACCAAACATCAGCATTCGGTACTCATTAAACTCACGCGCCATTTCTGGTAACACCGTCATGATAATCGCGGCTAAAATCACTCCAACTTGTGATCCCATTCCCCCTAAAACCACAATTGCTAAAATAATCGCAGATTCGATGAAGGTGAACGACTCAGGGCTAATAAAGCCCTGACGGGCCGCGAAAAAACTACCAGCAAAACCGGCAAAAGCAGCACCAATGGTAAATGCGCTGAGCTTAACCACCGTTGGATTTAAGCCTAAAGAACGGCAGGCAATTTCATCTTCACGTAGTGCTTCCCAAGCCCGACCAATCGGCATTCTTAACAAGCGATTGATCACAATCACCGTAAGCACGACCAAAAGTAGCGCCATCAAGTATAAGAAAATCACCTTATATTCTGAGTTATAACTAATACCAAAGAAGTTATGGAACGTATCAAAACCTTCACCTTTTAGGCGACGGTTAAATTCCAAACCAAACAAAGTTGGCTTCGGTACACCGCTAATACCGTTAGGTCCGCCAGTTAACTCGGTAAGGTTATTCAGCAATAAACGAATAATTTCTCCAAAGCCGAGGGTCACAATGGCTAGATAATCACCGCGTAAACGCAATACCGGAAAACCTAATAAGAAACCAAACAGTGCCGCCATGCCGCCGGCAATTGGTAGGCAAGTCCAAAAACCAAAACCATCGGCACTCAGTAAGGCATAGGTATAGGCTCCTACCGCATAAAAACCGACATAACCTAAATCGAGCAGACCGGCTAAGCCCACCACGACATTCAGTCCCAAACCCAACATCACATAGATGAGGGTTAAAGTCGCTAAATCCACCGAACCACGGCTAACAATAAAGGGCCAGATGATCGCCCCAGCTAAGGCGAACGAGACCAACAAACGATAAGCCTTAGGACTTTGCTCGGGACTCGGCAATTTAAAATTAAACTTATTCGCCGAGCGTCTTAACTTTGCTTTACCAAACAGCATGGGGTGAAATAGCTGACTAAAAAATACCACCGCCGAACCAATAAATAGCCACTTTAGATGTTGTGGCTCGGCCAACGCCAGATTAAGTCCACTGCTACTAGGTTCCATTCGGATCCCTAACAGCCATCCAGCCAACAACATAAAGGTAATGGTGGAGATTAATGCTCCGGGGAGATTGAGCTTACTCATACTTTCTCAACCTCCGGTCTTCCTAACAGGCCCGTTGGCATGAACAGTAACACCAGGCACAGCAAACCAAAGGAAACCACATCTTTATACTCGGTACTAAAGTAACCAGCGGTAATCGCTTCAGTAATGCCTAACAACAAGCCTCCAACAACCGCTCCGGGTATCGAACCAATACCGCCTAATACCGCCGCAGTAAAGGCTTTTAAGCCAGCCATAAAACCGATATAGGGATTGATAACACCGTAATAAATCCCCAACAACACTCCTGCCACCGCCGCTAAGGCTGCCCCAATCACAAAGGTTAAGGAAATCACTTTATTGGTGTCGATCCCCAATAAATTGGCCATACCAATATCTTCAGAACAAGCACGGCAGGCACGTCCCATTCGCGAATGGGTAATAAAGGCCGTTAATCCGATCATCGTGAGGAAAGTCACCACAAAGATCACCACTTGCATGTAGGAAATGGTTAAATTGAAGCCGTCGTCAGGGCCAAATGTCCAGCCGCCAGTAATCAGACTCGGCATCGCGATATCACGACTTCCCTGAGATAAACGCACCAGATTTTGCAAGAAAATAGACATCCCAATCGCCGAAATCAAAGCGATCAAGCGGTTACCACCACGCACTGGCCGATAAGCCACTTTCTCGATGGTCCAACCATAGGCGCTGGTAATAATGATGCTAATGGCAAAAGCACCAAATAATAAAATCGGCAGGGAATCCAAGCCCATCAGCGATAAGGCAGCCAATACGATGAAGGCAACATAACTGCCTATCATATACACTTCACCATGGGCGAAGTTAATCATGCCGATAATGCCATACACCATCGTGTAACCAATGGCGATTAAGGCATAGGTACTACCAACCGTTAGTCCATTGACTAACTGTTGAAAAAAATAGAAAAATTGCTCAGACATAACGATCCCAATCTAATGGCTTGAAGCCATTAATTAAGTGTCTTTTAAAACAGAAGAGACCAGCTAGCGCCGATGACACTAGCCGGTCTGATATTCACAAATTACTTAGCGATAGACGATGTGCCGTCGGCATGCCATGTGAATACACCAAAATCGAAACCTTTAAGATCGCCTTTGCTATCCCACTGCAGTGGTCCCATGACCGTGTCAACAGTATTAGCGCGAAGATAAGCCGCCACAGCGTCTGGCTCATCACCCGCACCATTCACACCAGCAACAATAGATTGCATTGCCGCATAAGCAGTCCAAACGAAAGGACCGGTAGGATCTTCTCCTTTCGCCACCAAGGCGTCCACGATTGGTTTGTTGGTCGGTTCTAAGTCATATTTTTTCGGTAAGGTAACTAACAAGCCCTCAGAAGCTGCGCCAGCAATAGCAGAAATATCTTTGTTTCCAACGCCTTCAGGCCCCATGAAAGTGGCATCTAGGCCTTTTTCTGAGGACTGACGCAGGATCAAACCAAGTTCTGGGTGGTAACCACCGTAGTAGACAAAATCGACTTTTTCTTTCTTCAGCTTAGCAATCAGCGCTGAGAAATCTTTATCACCCGCAGTCACACCTTCAAAAGCAACCACATTCACACCCGCCGCTTCTAACTCGGTTTTCACTGAGGTGGCGATCCCTTCACCATATTGTTGTTTATCATGGATCACTGCGACTCGTTGTGGTTTAACGCTAGTCGCGATATAACGTGCGGCCGTTGGTCCTTGGTCACTATCGAGACCGATGGTTCGAAAAACCAACTGATAGTCGCGAGTGGTAATGTCTGGGTTAGTCGAAGCGGGCGTAATCATTAATACACCTTCATCTTCATAGACATCTGAAGCAGGTTGAGTCGCGCCAGAACACAAATGACCCACTACATATTTAATGCCGTCGTTAATAATTTTGTTGGCAACCGCCACCGCTTGCTTCGGCTCACATGCGTCATCGTAGACAACAGCTTCAATTTTTTTACCTTTTAAGGCCCCCGCTTGGTTAAGTAAATCAACCGCAACGCCAACACCGGTAAATTGCATATCGCCATATTGTGCCACAGGCCCAGTTACAGGCCCCGCAACCGCTATCTTAATTGTGTCGGCAGCATGCGCTACTGATACCGCGCCAAATAGGGCTAGCGAAACTGCCAAGCCGGAAGCTGATTTTGTCCATTTAGTCATTAGAAACTCCATGTTAGCTTTTTTGTTATCTATTGTGTGTTTGCAGGAGTTCGGCGCATCAACCCTTGGATGCTATTCTCACCCCGTTGGCTGATGTTTTACCCTATACACAAGGCCTTTAACAAGTCGACGTTCCTGTAGCCCCCCTAGCGGCAGAGGATTTGACAACTTATTCAACCACAGCTATCAATTCATCCAGACCACATGCAGATAGTTTTGCTACATAAGCAGTAAAATGAGCTACAAATAGATCTAAATTAAGCATTTTAGTCTTATTTTTTCTAAATATACTGCAAGCCTGCTAAATAACTAATTTTTGAAGAGCTTTATTGGATTTTTACAGCATAAAAATACCGTCAGAGTGTTTATCACCACTAGATTAGGCTATTTTGCCGTTCTGCTTATTGAAGATTTAGGCTAGTAAAAAGAATAACTATGCAGCCGAATGACACATAAATGAATGCAGCTGCATTCATTTATGAAGCAAGATGACTGAATTTACTTTGAATTAAGTGGTTCATTATTCGCAAGGTGCAGGGTTCGCGTAGGAAAAGCAAACTCGGCACCGTTGGCAAGCACAATATCAACCACCTTATTCAACACATCTTGTTTTACCTGATGATAAAAAACCCAATCGGTAGTTTTAGTAAAAGTATAGATAAAAAAGTCGAGAGAAGACGCGTTAAAACTATCGAAGTTCACCATCAAAGTTTGATTGGTATCAATCTCCGGATGTTGACGTAACATCGCTTCGACATCACTCACCACTTTGCCTAGCTTCGCCGCATCAGCATAACGCAAACCGATGGTTTCTTTAATTCGACGATGGCTCATCCGGCTGGGGTTTTCTACCGCGATACTAGAAAATACCGAATTAGGCACATATAAGGGACGCTTATCGAAGGTACGGATCTGCGTCACCCGCCAACCTATTTTTTCAACCGTTCCTTCAATGCTGCGATCTGGTGAGCGGATCCAATCACCGACCTTAAAGGGCCGATCAAAATACACCAACAAGGCCCCAAAAAAGTTAGCGAGTAAATCTTTAGCGGCCATACCGACAATCAAACCGCCCATACCGCCGAAGGCTAGCACCCCGGAAATACTGAAGCCTAGGGTTTGAAAAACGGCTAGCAGCAATATAATAATCACACTGGCACGACACAACTTCGCCACCGCCTGTACCGTCGTTTTATCCTTACCTTCGCTGATCAACTGCTGCTCTGCACAACCCACAAAGCGCATCGCGACCCAAGCCAATAGAAACACCATCATCACTTGGCGCAGCACCGGGATCATCGGCAGTAAGTCCGATCCTAGAGCCTTGGCAAACGCGGTTGCCACTAAAGACAAGCCCACCACCGCGATCATCCAGTTAATCGGCTTCCATAATGAAAACCAAATTGCATCGTCCCACACGGTCTTGGTTTTAGTGGTTAAACGGCTTAAACGTCCCGCAAAAATACGCCAAATAACAAAAGCAACTAAGGTCAGTCCCAACACAACCAATACGTCAAACCACCAATTCGAGGTCGCTAATACGGCTTGTTCGTGTTCTAACCACAGCGCGATATCTTCAAACATAGCTTCATCCAGTTCTAATCTCAGACAAACAAAACGCGGCCTAAGCCGCGTCATAAAACTAACTTAAAACATCAAAATGAGGCTAAGCAGCAATCCCCGAATGACGAAGTAAGGCATCTACCTTAGGTTCTCGCCCTCTAAAGGCCTTAAACAGTTCCATCGGTTGCTGCGAACCACCTTTCTCCAGAATGTTATGCAAGAATTGTAAACCCGTTTCAGCATTGAAAATGCCTTCATCTTCAAATTTTGCAAATGCGTCAGCAGATAAGACCTCGGCCCATTTATAGCTGTAATAACCCGCGCTATAACCACCAGCAAAAATATGGCTAAAGCTATTTTGGAAACGATTGAAACTCGGAGGATTGATCACCGAAACCTGTTGGCGCACTTCATCCAGACGCTGCTGCACACTGCGACCCTCTGCGAGTTCATAATGTAAACGGAAATCAAACAATGAAAATTCGAGTTGGCGCACCATCGTCATCGCCGACTGGAAATTACGTGCCGCTAACATTTTATCTAACATCTGCTGCGGCAAGGGCTCGCCCGTCTCATAATGCCCAGAAATAAAGGCTAAAGCCTCACTCTGCCAACACCAATTTTCCAAAAACTGGCTCGGTAACTCAACCGCATCCCAAGCCACGCCATTAATACCCGATACCGCCGCTTCATCCACCTTGGTCAGCATATGGTGAATGCCGTGACCAAACTCATGGAATAAAGTAATCACTTCATCGTGCGTGAATAAGGCTGGTTTATCGCCCACAGGCTTATTAAAGTTACAGGTTAAATAAGCGACTGGCTTAACCAACTGTCCATCTACATCCACTCGGCGGTCGATACAACCATCCATCCAAGCACCGCCACGTTTATGTTCGCGTGCATATAAATCTAAATAGAAAGAACCGCGCAGCGTTCCACTATCATCACTAATGTCAAAAAAACGAACGTCTGGGTGCCAAGTATCAACTCCCTGCCGTTCACTCACTGTCACCTTAAATAGGCGATTCACCACCTCAAACAGACCACTCAATACTCGATTTTCGGGGAAATAAGGGCGTAACTGTTCATCGGAAATAGCGTAGGTATGCTGTTTTAATTTTTCTGAATAGTAGGCTATATCCCAAGCCGCTAACTCATCAACCCCATGATACTGTTTGGCAAAAGCTTGCAACTCGGCTAACTCTCGCTCCGCCTGCGGCTTAGAGCGTGCAGCCAAGTCTTCTAAAAAGCCTAATACCTGCGCTGGAGATTCAGCCATTTTAGTGGCGAGTGACTTATCCGCGTAACTGGCAAAGCCAAGCAGCTGGGCTAACTCATGACGTAGTGCCAATTCTTCATCAATTAGTCCGCTATTATCAAATTTCTGCTCAGTGCTTGCTTGTTCAGAAGCGCGAGTACTAAAGGCTCGATACATTTCTTCACGTAGCGAACGATTGTCGGCGTAAGTCATCACCGGTAAGTAACTCGGGAACTCCAGCGTGAGTAGATAACCCTCTAAATCTTTTGCTGCAGCGGCTTGTTTGGCGGCAGCCAAGGCCGAATCCGGTAGCCCGACTAATTCGCTAGATTCGGTAATATGTTTTTGCCAAGCCAGAGTAGCGTCTAATACATGATTGGAAAATTGTGATGAGAGTTCCGACAAGCGTTTCACTATTTCACCGTAACGCTGTTGCTGCTCAGCCTCCAATCCAATACCAGATAATTCAAAGTCTCGTAGTGCATCTGTAACCGATTTTTGCTGGGCTAAATTATAATCAGCAAACGCTTGGCTGTCGGCTAAGCTTTTATAGGCTTGATAAAGCCCCTTGTGTTGGCCAACAAAGGTGCTGTACTCAGACAGTAGCGGGAGGCAGGACTCATAAGCTTCGCGTAGCTCCTGACTATTGACTACCGAATTACAGTGGCTAACCGGTGACCACAAACGACCTAAGCGGTCATTCACTTCATCGAGAGGCAAAATAAAATTTTGCCAAGTAGGCGTGGCTTCTTTTAACACCGAATCGATCGTCGCTCGGCATTCTTCAATCACTTGCTCTACCGCAGGCTGCACATGCGCTGGCTTAATCTTGCTAAACGGGGGTAATCCGGGTAAATCAAGTAAAGGGTTACTCATAAAAGATCCTTAAAACTGAAGATATATTAGCTATAAATAACATATTTTGGGGTTAATTATTTGTAAATCAACCCACCCTCACGATTTGGACGTTTCACATAGCCTCGATTTAGACTATGATTTCTCAAAGGAATAATATGCTTTCTTGGTTTAACGATACTTAGACCAACAGGACTCGCTTATACATGGATAATAACTCTCAATCCACAGAGACTAGTGATCACGGGCTGTGGAAAAAGTTAGCTTTAAATAAAGGAGCCAACAGCCTTTCCTTGCGCATGTTATCCTACATTCTTATTTGCTCCACCCTGCTTGCTCTGATCATCACCCTGATTCAACTTTATTACGATTACAAGCAAGATGTGAAAGTCATTGAAGAAAGTATCGATCAGATTGAAGTCAGTTTTCTACAACCAATTGCAGCCAGCTTATGGAACCTTGATGAAGAACAAGTCGAGGTACAAATTGAAGGCATTATGAACTTGCCTAATATGCAATATGTATTGGTCAAAGAAATCTTAGGTTCTTCTGAAGTCCCACTATTAGCACGTGGACGTTCAACCAACCAATATGATCTATCTCAGGAATTTGATCTTATTTATCAAGACGAGATGGTTGGAAAGCTGTTTGTCGCCGCCTCTTTGGAACAGGTGTATGAGCGCTTATGGCAAAAAGCGATGCTGATCCTCATTAGCCAAACCGTGAAAACCCTCGTGGTATCCATCGGTATTTTATTCATCATTTATTACGTGATTGTTCGCCACATCAATACCATTGTGGATTACACCCGCAACCTAGACCTCGACAATCTAGGCGCACCACTAAAAATTAATGCTAAGGGTAAACAACGCAACGATGAGCTGGGCGAATTGGTCAATACTCTCAACCAAATGACCCGAAAAATTGACCACGAATTTGCCCAAAAATTAAAAGCCACCGAGCAATTAGCTCATGAGCGAGACTTCTCCGCAACCGTCATCAACTCAAGTAATGCGGTGATTGTGACCTTAGACAATCAGCTCAATGTATTAACCGTAAACCCTGCTGGTGTGCTACTCACCGGCTTTCATCAAGAAGAACTAATCGGCCAAAACTGGCTGAGTGTATTTGTCGACAACGACCGGCGCGACAAAATTGAAGCCGATCTCCGACAGTTAAGGGTGATCCAAGATCAAGAATTAACGCTCACCGATCAGGTGAACAATCAATATACTTTACTATGGACCTTTGTTCCCTTTTACGAAGGCAACCATGTCTCTCGCATGATCGCCTTTGGCGATGATGTGACTCCACTAAAACGGGTTGAAAAAGAAATAAAAACCCTCAACGATGAGTTGGAACAAAAAGTAAAGTCACGAACCGAGCGTTTAGAGGAGAGTAATCTCCAGCTTGCTAGTGCTTTCGATAAACTTAAAAATGCACAACAATCCTTAGTGGAAGCCGAGAAAATGGCCTCCTTAGGTGGCTTGGTGGCAGGGGTCGCTCACGAGATTAATACCCCAATAGGCATTAGTGTCACTGCCGCATCTTACTTACAAGAGCAAGGCAAACAACTCGAAAAGAACATTGAAACTGGCAAGTTAAGCCGTCGCTATATGGAAGAGCTAATCAGTAACTTACAGCAATCGACTGAGTTATTGCTGAACAATTTACGTCGTGCCTCTGATTTGATTAGTAGCTTCAAGCAAGTTGCCGTCGACCAAAGCTCCGAAGCCTGCTACACCTTTAATCTCAACGAAAATGTTAATCAGGTGATCACCTCTTTAGGCCATAAAATTCGTCGTTCTGGTTGCACGATCAAAGTGGATTGTCCCAGCGATTTAGAACTTTATAGCTTCCCAGGCAGCTTTACCCAGATCTACTCAAACTTAATCCTCAACTCGATTAAACATGGCTTTGAGGAATGGGACGGCGAAAAACAAATCAATATTCACATCTACCGGGAAGGTGAACAACTCCATCTCGATTATCAAGACACTGGTCGTGGGGTGGAGAGTAGTATTGTAAATCGTATTTTCGACCCCTTTGTCACGTCTAAACGCGGTCAAGGTGGTAGCGGCTTAGGTACTCACATCGTTTATAATCTCGTGGTGCAGTTACTGAAAGGCCATATTTCCTTCGATAGTAAGGAAAATGAAGGGGTTAAGTTCTTCATTCGTTTGCCTTATCAATCGCAAAAACAGGTCACAAAAGCTGATTAACATCTGATACAGCTACAGGCTATACTGCTGCAACATATCTGTCCTACACGGAGTTTCTCAATGAAAGAATATGATTACCTATGCATTGGCGCAGGCAGCGGCGGTATTGCCTCAGCCAATCGCGCCTCAATGTACGGCCAAAAAGTGGCGCTGATTGAAGCTCGTCATGTAGGTGGTACTTGCGTGAACGTAGGTTGTGTCCCTAAAAAAGCCATGTGGTTTGGTGCCCAAGTCGCGGAAGCTATTCACCGCTATGCACCTGATTACGGCTTTGATTTACAAGTGAATCAATTTGATTGGGCAACCTTGGTTGCCAGCAGAGAAGCCTACATCAAACGAATTCATGGTTCCTATGACCGCGTATTGGGTAACAATGGGATCACACTTATCAATGGCTTTGCAAAGTTTGTGGATGCGAATACCGTGGAAGTGAATGGCGAACAAATCCGTGCCAAACACATTCTCATCGCCACTGGCGGTCGTCCTTCAATCCCCGCAATCCCTGGCGCCGAACTCGGCATCGATTCCGATGGATTTTTTGCTTTAACAGAGCAACCTAAACGAGTCTTGGTACTCGGAGCAGGTTACATCGCGGTTGAATTGGCAGGTGTTTTACACTCACTGGGTAGCGACACTCATTTAGCGGTGCGTAAGCACGCGCCCTTACGTAACTTTGACCCAATGCTAAGTGAAACGCTGGTCGAAATCATGGCGGAGGACGGCCCAACGCTGCACACCGATAGCGTACCACAATCCATCGAAAAACAAGCTGATGGCAGCTTGAATGTTAAATTTGAGAATGGCAACAACATCGAAGTGGATTGCGTTATATGGGCGATTGGCCGTGAACCCGCCACCGATAATATCAACCTAGCCGCGGCTGGCGTTGAAGTTGATCAACGCGGTTACATTCAGGTCGATGACTACTCAAATACCACCGCAGCGGGCGTCTACGCAGTCGGCGATAATATCGGTAAGGTAGAACTCACCCCAGTTGCCGTCAAAGCCGGACGTTTGCTCTCGGAACGTTTATTTAACGGAAAAACTGAAGCTAAAATGGATTATCAACTAATCCCTACTGTGGTCTTTAGTCACCCAGCCATCGGCACTTTGGGTTTAACCGAACCTGAAGCGATTGCTGAATACGGTGCGGATAATGTCAAAGTCTACAACTCAAGCTTTGCCGCGATGTACACAGCGGTCACTCAGCATCGTCAAATGACCAAGATGAAACTGATTTGTGCCGGTGAAGAACAAAAAGTGGTTGGTCTGCATGGGATAGGTCTAGGCATGGACGAAATTTTACAAGGATTTGGTGTTGCCATGAAGATGGGCGCAACCAAAGCCGACTTTGATGCCTGTGTCGCGATCCACCCCACCAGCGCAGAAGAATTTGTTACTATGTAGATCAGGGTCTGGAAACAGTACCCTGTAGAATTGACGATTCTGGAAAACCTACTAATACTTAGACCTATAGAAATATCTATTGGTTTGGGGCTAGTATGGTTTTCGTCGTTAATTCTTTTGATTTTGAAATTCCCAACTGTAGTGGCATAGTGAATTTGGCCACCTGATTAAAGGTGGTTGCCCATCGTGAAGCAAATGGAAATTAACCTTGGTTAAAAGTAAATTTGAATAGCCTGATATACTTTTACCAATCCACAAAAATCAAGAAAAATAAAAAGTAATGCAACGTACGACGCCTCCCCAGCACAAACTAAAACATGACTACCTTTAAAATACACCTCGCCAGTATGATATCGAATGCATTTCGCAAGTTGCGAAACGCACCTTGCGTAATTGTCATTTCTTTAAATTTTCAGTGTCTTACAGTAAAAGTTTATGCAAATCACAAGCTGGCTTTTGCTGCTGTATATAACTCTAAATCACGAAAAACGTCGCCAGCTACAAAGTAGAGAAAACCAACCTTTACATCGTTACTCATTACGCCTGTGACTAAAATAGATTTAGGCCAAATATGTCTTTGATATCAAAGAGCACTTTATCTGTCTTTTCTCGAGAAAGCTGACTTCCTGCCTTCAAAATGTCGATTAGTTGTGCCTTATCATTTAAATACATAGCTCTTCTCTCTCGAATAGACCGGAGCATTTCTTGTAAGCATTCTTCTAATATTCGTTTTGTCACGCCGTCACCCAGTCCCCCTCGTTGATAGTGTTGCTTTAATTGTTGGACATAGCTTTCATCTGGATAAAAAGCATCTAAATAGGTAAACACCACATTCCCTTCTATCTTGCCGGGGTCTTCAACTCTTACATGGTGAGGGTCGGTATACATAGACTTAACCGCTGCGGTGATTTCCTTTTCACTCGCTCCTAGATTGATAGTGTTTCCCATGGATTTAGACATCTTATTTTTTCCATCGGTGCTGGGTAAGCGTGGCGCTTTACTTAACAATGGCTGACATACATTGAGAACATTGCGCCCGGCTAATGCGTTTATCTTCCGAACGATTTCATTGGTTTGTTCAAGCATTGGTAATTGGTCATCACCAACGGGGACTAATGTTGCGTTAAACCCAGTGATATCCGCGGCCTGAGAGATGGGATACGTTAAGAAACCTGCGGGGATGGAGCGCTCAAATCCTTTGTTTTGAATTTCACTTTTAACTGTAGGATTACGCTCTAGTCGACTAATAGTAACTAGGTTACTGTAATACATAGTGAGTTCGGCAAGCGCTGGTAATTGTGACTGAAGGCATATAGTCGTTGCTGATGGGTCTATCCCTACAGCGAGGTAGTCCGCCACCACATTTAGAATATTCGATGACACTTTTTGAGGGTGAAGGGCATTGTCTGTCAGGCCTTGCATATCAGCAACAAGAATGGTTTGTTCATGGTGAGCCTGTAAAGCGACACGCTGCTTTAAAGAACCAACGTAATGGCCTAGGTGTAATGGGCCCGTCGCCCTATCACCGGTTAAAATAACCTTTGATTTATCCGTTTTCGGTTGTGTATTCATCGGTATATCTCCTCGTCAAATAAATTGGCCACTGGAGATACAAAAGAGATGACAATCTTAGCTACCTACCAGCAGCATAAGAATGTAAGAATTCCGTGCCGCTCTAATGAGAGCGCCACCAAAGGATGGATAATGTAGGCATTGAAATATTTTTCATGACAAGAATCTAACAATAATCATGTTAGGAGACAAGTTGACCCTGTAAATAATTCTGTGTAACTGCTTTGGGTTACAAGTAATCAGTAAGTCGGTCTTCAAACATAATCATAAAGCGATTGAGAGCCTGTCGCCAGTTTCTTATTGGCATCGACCAGCGTTTCGATGCATCCATAATTGCAAGATAGACAACTTTCCTCGCTGATTCATCCGTGGGGAATAGCTTACGCTTCTTTGTCGCTTTGCGTATCACACTGTTCAAGGACTCTATCGCATTCGTCGTGTAAATGGCTTTACGAATGTCCTGAGGGTAGCTGAACAATGTATTTAAATTATCCCAATGCGCTGTCCAAGAGCGGCTTATCTGTGGGTATTTATCATCCCACTGGTCACCAAATTGTTCGAGGGCCAGAAGCGCTTCTTCCTCGGTATTCGACTGGTAAATACCTTTGAGATCTGCCGTTACAGCCTTGTAGTCTTTCCAAGGAACATACTTCATTGAATTGCGCACCATGTGGACGATACAGAGCTGTATTTGGGTTTTTGGGAATACGGCGTTAATAGCATCTGGAAAGCCCTTCAAGCCATCAACACAAGCGATAAGAATGTCGTTGATACCTCGAGTCTGGAGTTCAGTGAGAACGCTGAGCCAGAACTTCGCACCTTCCGTTTCAGATATCCACATCCCTAAAAGTTCTTTCTGACCTTCGATATTTACGCCCAGAGCCAAGTAAATCGCCTTATTGACGAGCTGTTTGTTTTGGCGGATTTTCACCACGATGCAATCAAGGTAGACGATGGGATAGACTGCATCCAGTGGCCGTGATTGCCATTCAACAACCTGCTCTAGAACTGAGTCGGTAACTTTAGATATGAGGCTTGCAGAGACATCAGCATCGTACATTTCTTTGAACGTAGCGACGATTTCACGAGTTGTCATGCCTTTGGCGTAAAGGCTTAATATCTTGTCATCCATCGATTGAAATCGAGTTTGATGCTTACGAACAAGCTTCGGTTCAAACGAGGCATCTCGGTCTCGAGGTACATCCAGTTCAATCTCACCATCGTCGGTGATCAAGGTCTTGGATGAATAACCATTACGACTATTCTTATCGGGCTTTTCAGCGTGTTTCTGATAATCGAGGTGGTCATCAAGCTCAGCATTTAACGCTGTCTCAACAGTCACCTTGGTTAACATTTTACGAAAGTCATCTAGATCTGAAGGGGTCTTGATTGACTTAGCGGCTTCACGAGCAAATGCTTCGAGAGCTTTCTTATCCATGTTGCTTATCCTTAGCCTGTTCAGGCCTAATTATAAGCAATTACACAATTTAATTTACAGGCCCTGAAAACGGTTAAAATACAACGGCCGATTAGCTCCTTTGCATTCCAATGATGGCTTCTGTTTTTGCGCCATGACTCCTCAGTCCGGTCGGGTACGGAGACAATGAGCTGCACAGGCTCCTCATTGATTTTCAGGTTCAGGTCTTCACCATGTCCCAACCATTACGATGGACGTTGGGCTCTTTATCTAAAAACGCCGTCTGCTGATAACCGCCATGGAGTGAGTTAAACGATCGCTTGTTAAGCAGATCTCCCCACTCTTTGTTTATAAGAAGTAGAACATGCACTTTCTCTTTTTCTTTTCTCTGCACTGCTGCATCATTTACGGTGGCCGTTAGATCACATGGCTTCGTTGTCTTGTGCCAACTCGCCTCCAGCCTACGCCTCATATGATGTTCTTGTTCATCAGCTCGCAGATTTGCGTCCGGCTTCCTTCAGACATTCCCTCGCGGCAATGCCCTTGCCATTCGCTAGTAGTTAGCGTTTAATAATCAAAGTGTTATTAAACGGTGACCTTCCTACAGAGGACTTTCACCTCATTAGTTCATGCCCATGCAGGGCGTACACAATCTGTTTAAGAATGATATGCAACGCGTGGCATTTTTACTATGCGTTGATTTTAGTGTTTAAAGTGGTATGCAGGAGCTTCGGTATTGCGTTGCTCACGCCTTAACAGGGCTAGCTTAACAAGGAAATACGATGACTGATATCTATAACCAACTAATGGCTACAGGACAGTGGGGCGACAGAGAAATTAAACTGGGTATTGAATTTGATTTTAAGTGTGCATATTGCGACAAAGACATGTTTGAGTCAGTTGATTCCTATAAAGAGTGGCAAACAGATCATTTGGTGCCTTTTTCAAAAAGCAACGATGATACCTATGAGAATTGTGTGCTCAGTTGCCGAACATGCAATTTTATCAAAGGTACTTGGAACCCAGAGCAAGACCAAGCTGAACCCTTGAGTAGAATTGAGCTGATAGGACGAGCTAGAAAGTATATTTTTGAGAAAAGATCGCTGACACAATCTCAAATCAATGAATATAAGCGTATTACTCGCCAGTTAAGCTAACACATATGAGCCTCCGGGTAGTCAATAGGCGAGCCTAACTTATTTGACTGCTCTTGCAGTCAAATTAAAATCAATCAACAAATGCATCTACTTCGTCTGTCAGTTAGCTGTCAAATCATCGTTTACAGCAAACACATATAGAGGCTCTCTTAGTGCGATCTTATCGCTGCCTGAGGCTATCCAGTCCTTTGGAATGTCAGGGGCACTAGACATTTATCGGTTAACCCTAAAATGGCACTATTCAAGTCACAGGGGCTTTATGCACAGTTAGTGTCAGGCTCATTTAAGGTGTAAACGATTTTGTTGATTGTACTTAATGCGCGCCAATAAGGTGTCTAATCAAGTCGGCGTAGCTTAAATAGCCTTTGGCATAGTTCTAGGCTTACGCCATTGTCACCAATAGGTCATTCGTACTCTGCGTCTTACCCAATGATCAAGATCGACACACAGTTGATAGCAATTAGCGATCCCAAAGTAGTTTATCCAGCCTCGGAGGTATTGACTCACTTTAGCGAGTTGATAAATCATCGAGACGCCCCAGTTTCGGTTGGTGAGACGCCTAATTTGTTGTTTAAAACGTTATAGGGTTTTGGCATGTCACGTTTATTTGGGTTGGTACACGCTGGGCTTATTTAGCCGTGGTTATAGATCTCTTTGCAAGAAAACCCATCGGTTGGGCAATGTCGTTTTCACCCGATACAAACTTAACGGGCAAAGCTTTATCAATGGCTTTTGAGGCAAGAGGAAAGCCGAAAAATGTAATGTTCCATAGTGATCAAGGTACGCATTACACCAGTCTTAAATATCGGCAACTACTCTGGCGATATCTGATTGAGCAAAGCATGAGTCGGCGGGGAAACTGTTGGGATATAGCCCGATAGAGCGATTCTTCCGAAGCTTAAAAACAGAATAGGTGTCATCAATAGGGTATGAGAGTTTTGCCCAGGCACAGCGTTCAATCACACAGTACATCACAGGATATTACAGCGAGGTCAGGCGCATCAATATAACGGCGGTCTAACACCAAATGAGTCAGAGCTACGCTATTGGCTTGAATACAAAACCGTGGCCAATTTAACTTAACCACTACACTAGGTGCTGAGGTGCACCTGAAAAATTTAGAATTAGAAAAAGTAGACAAAATGAAGAGTGGGTTATCAACGTAGATCATTGATACCCAATTTTGTCCAACGGCCTATTGGACAAATTATTCCTATGGAGGTTTGCTCAATCTAAAAACGTTCCGAGGCAACTTCGAGCGAGAAGAAAAATTTCAAGCAATTTCGTCTAGCCTTCCTGTGCAAACAACCTTGTCCTCTGGAAAATTCTTTCCAGAATCTTGCTTCTCAACAAAATTTTTGTCATTTTTGCTATATTTCTGGAAAAGTCCTAGAAGCCTCGTCGACTCCAGCTTTACAGAACTTTTCCAGAATATAAACTACAGAGTATATTGGTACTATGTAAATTCAAGGGACTAAAACACCGATTAGCCTTTGATTCGAAGACCCTTCAACGAATCAAGGCTAATCTGGCTTGTATCGTCAAGTCGCGAACCTTTATAGAACCTTAGTGAGTGACTCTGATATCTTAGCTCAAAGATAAAACATCAAGTTTCGCTAAATCACTGAGACTGCTCCTCTGCACGACTTCCATGTCGTCGGCTCTTGATTGATTCATGATTGCGCTCACTTTACCGACGAGACTTCGCCTCGGAAGCGGATGAAAAGCGGCCAACGGCTACCTGTAACGTGTGAATCACAACATACTAAAAGTGGCGAAATGCCCCCTTAAACAATGGCGATCATCGACTAGGAGGATGATTCCAATAACCGAACACATCAAATAAAAAAATCTAACCGATAGACTAAAAAAGAAAAAGCAAGTCTAGCGACTTCTCTTGTAGCCACAACGAATCAGGAGGTCATCCATCATAACCTCCTTTTTGTATGCTCAAAATTAAGCGCTAAATAGCTAAATAGGACACTACAAACGCGCTAAGCTCTGCTTAATTGGAAACAACACATCTGCACCCAATTGCATTGCCCGCTCCGGTGACCAGCCGTAATCCTCATCAGGCAAATCAGCGTTATCTTTAAATGGCATTTCGATGGTATAAGACAATGTCTTAAACTGTTCGCCCAACCATGCGGCGCCAATCTTTAAGTTAGCCTCTCCCGGCTTGTTCTTGGCATAACCATGTTGATCTTGGAAGTCTGGTGAAATCGCCATATACGCTTGCTTAAAGGTTTCTTCTAGCAACTGATGCCGCGCATCATATGAAGGGACCCCTTCACACCCTGCCACAAAATTGTAAGGCACAGATTCATCTCCATGAATATCAAGAAACAGATCGCCCCCCAATTCCAACATCTTTTGTCTTGCTAAAAACACCTCAGGGCTATGTTCCATGCTTGGATTTTGCCATTCACGGTTCAAATTTATACCAGCGGCATTAGTACGCAAATGACCTCGCACTGAACCATCTGGATTCATATTCGGCAAGACATAGAATACGGTTTCTTCCAATAACTTTTTAGCCAAGGGATTATCTTCGTCCAATAACGTGGCGAGCATCCCCTCAACAAACCATTCTGCCATGGTCTCACCTGGGTGCTGCCTCGCCATCACCCAAACTTTGTGCTTGGCCTGCTCGGCATCACCAATTTGCAATAAACTCATATCCCGACCATCCAAGGTTTGCCCTAGGGTACTAAGTCTCACCCGAGGATCTTGTTGTATGGTTTGTAATAGATCCAGATGGCGCTCGTAGCTATAAGGTGCAAAATAAGCGAAATAGACACTCGATTGCTCAAGCGCCAAAGAAAATTTTAATTGCTCACCATCATAATCGGTATCGATGCGAAACCATTGTTGGCGATCATAAGATGCGACGACCTGATAACCTTGCCAACCCTGTGGATAAGCCGACTGACTGGCGTTGATAATATGGAATTGATAAGACTGCGCTTGCTCAGCTTCAAAACGAAAATGAAACCACTGAAAAAACTCAGATTGGTTGTCATGTTTGATTTCAAGTTGGATATCTTGCGGATCTTGTAAAGCGATAACTCGAATGTTACCACTATCAAAATTATCAGTAATGTACATCTCTACACCTTCATGCTGAATAGGGTCCTAGGAGTTGCCCAGTATAACTGGCAATGCCTAGAGGCTGTTTATCTTTTGAGATTATTTTTACAAGGAACCGTCATTTTTTATATCAGGAACAGCACTATGGCATCACCTGACGAGAATAACTAAAAGGCTCGTCTAGGGTCTTTTGATTTTCATCACCAAGAATAGATCAGCAATGATGCCAAATATATTTAATACCAGTCCTTTTGACGAAACCATATGAGTTAGTAGCCTTCTGAACAAAGGCCACAGATTAGCGGCTGAGGTCTTTATTTTTGGTAGCGTCCATCTCCTGAACTTCGATCCTAAAGTAGCGAATATCCAATTGTTTCGCATAAGACATGCTGCCATCAAGCGTGACCAACTGTCCCTGAGATACCACTCGCTGATTAAAGTCGATCCCCTGTCGAAACACTTCTTCACCGCCTTGATCAATAAATATCATCACCAAGGCTTGCTCAATCGGCCCTTCAACCAACAACTGGTAACTCACGCCAATCTGTTTCCCTTGGTTTTCCGACTCAACAAAAAAAGCCGAACGAACATGTTGTTGATCGATGGCGATCAAACTATCAAAGGCAAATACACGTAATTCGGGGTGATTCTCTTTATTTAGTTCGAAGTTATATTTTCGTTCTAATTGTAAAGCTTGGTTCAATTTCAAGTTTTGCTGTTCAACCACATTAAAATCACTTAACAAGCCTTCATAATCGTGTCTCAAATCATGGTAAGTCGGTAATAGAGCGACTAAATAAAATACCGACGCAAAACTAATGACCACCAGCGCGGCACTAATCCAACGATACTTTCTAACATGTCGATAGGCTTTCTTATAATGTTGATGGCGCGCCTTATGGTGCTCATATCGAACTTGCAGACTCACCTCTGAACGGTGACTGCGTTGCTTTGGAGAATGAAAATCGACACTATCAGCTGCGTGAATAATCTCAGCCTGCTGCTTTAGCTCATTGGTAGACATGATCTCTTCCCTAAGATTGCCTAAAAGTGGCTTATGAATACTAACAAATATTGTTAGCCTTAATTTATATCTCAAAAATAACGGCGAGATACGGATCCTGATTAATTTTAACACTTAAAATTAACAAGCTAAACACTCCCGCTAGGGCAACCACCAGAGCATTCAGCCTCAAAGTAATTGATACCAGAAAGCGCCCCTTTAACATAGCAGTTAAAATAAGAATTATCAGTAATAAACCGACATCCGTGACAACTGCTTACATTTGCTCTTGATTTTCTTTTATCCTTTCGCCACATGTTGGTACAGCTATCGGCACAAAGCACTACACTTTATAGCTTGAGTGAGTACAATGAGCGCCAAATTGATGAAATGGTAAGGGGATAGGATGGCAATTCAATGGTATCCAGGGCATATGCACAAAGCCCAGAAACAAATCAAAGAAGTGATGCCAAATATCGATTTGATCATCGAAGTATTGGATGCTCGGATCCCCTATAGCAGTGAGAACCCGTTGGTTGCCACCCTACGTGGTGATAAACCCTGTATCAAAGTGTTAAACAAGAGTGATTTAGCCGATCCCGAGATCACCCGCCAATGGCAGCAATACTTTGAACAAGAGCAAGGGGTGAAAGCGATTCCCTTGTGTACTATTCAGGGGAATCAGACGCAAGAATTACTAAGCTTATGTCGTAGTATGTTACCCAATAAAGGGGGCGTTGATAAGCCAATCCATACTATGATTTGTGGGATCCCTAATGTCGGTAAATCGACTTTAATTAACGCCTTAGCGGGACGAACCATCGCTAAAACCGGCAACGAACCGGCGGTAACCAAGGCTCAACAAAGGATCCGTCTAGAGGGCAACATCATCCTCTCAGATACGCCAGGGATCCTTTGGCCAAAGTTCGACAATGTCGCCAGCGGCTACCGCTTGGCAACAACCGGAGCGGTCAAAGATACCGCCATGGATTATGATGATGTCGCAGCCTTTGCTTGCGAATATCTATTAGAAGCCTATCCCGAACAGTTAAAAGCCCGTTATAAGCTTGAAGATTTACCTGAGTCAGAAATTGTCTTGATGGAAGAGATTGGTCGCCGCCGAGGCTGTTTGGTTCGTGGTGGTCAGGTCGACTACGTGAAGGTTGCCACCATCATTCTTAACGAACTACGCGATGCAACTATCGGTCGAATTAGCTTGGAAACGCCAGCGATGGTGGCAGTTGAAAAAGTTGAAACGGCCAAGCTAGTCGCCGAAAAAGAAGAAAAAAAGAAAATGATTGCCGAACTACAAAAGAAAAAACGCCGTAAACGACGCTAATTATTCTGGCAATAAAAAACCACCGTTCACGGTGGTTTTTTATTGCTTAACAGGCTGGCCTTATTGGGTTAAATAGGCAATCGCGTCTTTAATTTCATCTTCACTACAATCACCACAAGTGCCCTTGGCTGGCATCACACCATTAAACCCATTCCAAGCGTGGTTAAATAAGGTCTCGTTACCTTGAGCAATACGAGGCTCCCAAGCGGCTGCATCACCTTTTTTAGGTGCTCCGGCAACACCAGTGCTATGACAAGCCGTACAATAAGTATTAAAAACAGTGGCCCCATCTCGAGGACCGCTTGCGGCAGCAGGGGCTTTAGTCACGGCAAGCTCGCCATCTAAATAAACGGAGCCGACAGGTTTAATCCGCTCGATTATCGCTTCATCAGACATATCAGCCGCAAACGCACTGGGTAATATGCTTAAGCACAGTGATACCAGCAATGTTTTCCAATTCAAAAGCTTCACCTTTATCTCTCCTCATTGTGCCTACTGTCTGCAGTATTAGGCATCCTTGTCATTATTGGCAAAATTATACCCGCTATTCCCCTGAGGTTAAACCATTGTAAAAACGAATATAAGAACTATGTATCTTAGATGTTACTTAGCTGGGGTTTTTCAGAATATCTCGCCACGGCAGTTGTCGGTCACCCAAAGAAATAAAATTAGGATTCTCTAAAGATTCGCGCTGGTTATAGCTTAGGTCGCGTAAATGTAAATCCAACAATCCGCCACCCGCTTCTTCTAAGATGATCTGCGGCGCGCCGGTATCCCATTCGCCAGTTGGGCCGACTCGAATATAACAATCAGCAACGCCCTCGGCGACCAAGCAACTTTTTAAGCTAGCGCTACCTAAAGGATAAAGTTTGTAATGATAGTTACAATTTAAAATCGCTTGCAATAAAGCAGGGCGTTGCACTCGACTGGTGGCAACCCGGATTTGCTCGGGCGGACTATCGTAATGACGACTACGGATTTTGGTTCGTTTACCCGCCTGCTCTTTAAACGCACCATGCCCCTTGACTGCTGCATACAATATTTGCACGATAGGCCCATAAACCACCCCCAATACCGGTTGGTTATCGTGGATCAAGGCAATTTCGGTAGCAAAGTCACCACTCCCAGAAACAAACTCCTGAGTACCATCTAAAGGGTCGACTAGCCAATAGGTTTGCCAAGTTTGACGCTCTTCTAGAGGAATATTCGCCTGTTCTTCAGACAAAATGGGGATTTCTGGAGTTAAGCTGGAAAGCTTATTCATAATAAAATGATGGGCTGCGTAATCAGCTGAGGTCACGGGTGTTTTATCTTGTTTCACCTCGCTGACATAATCACCTTTCTCATAAATGCTACGGATTAACTCACCAGCACCACGTGCAATTTCAATCACTTCTGATAACACACTGACAGGCTCAAACATCCTCTAGCAATCCACCTTATTTTTCTTCAACCATTTTTCTAATAACAACAATGATGCAACACTACGCGCTTCAGAAAAGTCTTCACGGCTATATACACTGTCTAAGTCTTGCAAAGAAACTTTAATCATGTGCAACGGTTCTGGTTCATCGCCAGGTAAAATACTCGGACGAAGCCCCTGTGCCACATAAACCGACATATGACTGGAGAAATAACTCGGCGCCACCGAGAGTTCGGTAAGCAGCTGAAATTCACTCGCTATCAGGCCGACTTCTTCTTGTAACTCACGATTGGCGGCAACCAGTGCGGTCTCTCCTGGATCGATCAAGCCTTTTACAAAGCCTAGCTCATAACGCTCTGTTCCGGCGGCGTATTCACTCACCAATAACAGCTCACCTTGCTCAGTGATAGGCAGTACCATGACCGCGCCGCGCCCCGAGCCAACCAAGCGCTCATAGGTCCGGTGTTCGCCATTACTAAACTCAAGGTGTAATTCTTCAATTTTGAAATAACGACTTTCAGCAGTGATGGCACTGTCTACTAATCGGGGCGGATGATGCTTACTCATCGCGGTTCCTGCTATCATTGACGTAGTATCATTGTTACATTGCTGTTAGAAGCACTCAAGGATTTGCGAACAAGAATGTTTAACTGGAGCCAAATAGATACCGTTTTGCTGGATATGGATGGCACTTTGCTAGACCTCCATTACGATAATTATTTTTGGATGCATTATCTACCGATCGCAATTGCTCAGCAAAATAAGCTCAGTATAGAACAGGCCCGTGAACAACTAATGGCTGATTACGAAACCGTTGCAGGCACCTTAGATTGGTATTGTTTCGATTACTGGAGCAACAAAACCAACATCGATATACGCCAGCTTAAAACCGAGGTAGAGCATAAAATAGCATGGCGCAATAACGTAAAACCCTTTTTAAACGCTTTAGCACAAGCAGGCAAACAACGTATTTTACTCACCAATTGCCATCCCGATGGTCTCGCCACCAAGGTGAGGGGGACGGGTTTAGATCAATACTTGGACCAACAGTTTAGCGTGCATCAATTTGGTTATCCCAAAGAAAAACCTGAACTATGGCAAGCACTGCTTGAGCATCACCCCTTCGAGCCGGAACGCACCCTGTTTATTGATGATAATGAGAAATTGCTTGAGCAAGCCAGCCGCTTTGGCATTAAATTTCTATTAGGGATCCGCAACCCCGATTCACAGCAAGCGAGCAAGTCTTTTAAACACTTCCCATCCGTTGACGATTACCAGCCGCTCACCCAACAATTGGTAAACTCAGGCCCGATGTTAACGAGGTAAACGCCCTTGCTCTTTGAACCGATAATATCCCTGTGGATCGACTCTTCCAATATATTTAAGATTGTTACTTAAACCACTGGGCATTTCCGCTCCGGCTTTAATTTTGCCTTCGGCAGCCCAACTCGAGGAAGTCAGTGAAGCGAACCACTCAAGTTCGACTTGCGAGTCACGATGATTCAACTGAATTGTCGGCTGTCCTTGCTTACAAGCAAGCTCAGCCTTCGCATTTGCTAGCTGTAATTCACCTAAGGGCGAATTGATCAATGGTGCCAACCAACGCAGCTGTCCCTGTAATTGTTCACACCATGGACTACCTTGGCTTGCTTCTGTCAATTGCAGTTGAAGTTCGCCGTCAACCGAAACTGGAAGCCCCAACGGTAACTGTTGCATCAGCCAGCTTGCTGGCGCGTTAAGCTGCCAATCTTTGACAAACCATCCCGACAGACCAAGCCCAACTAAACCCTGTCCTGCGAGCTCATGATCGTTCCCCAAACTCAACTCAGCCATGAGTCGGCCACTCAATAAGGCACTCGGTTTCACCTGCCAATGGACTTGTTTTAAACTCAACTGAGGTAAGTTAATACTCGCTAACTGACCATGCCACACGGAACCGCGAGGCTGATTCAAGACCACTTGTTTGGGAATTGGAAGATAATTGAGGACCACCGACAAAGGCATGGTGACCACCAAACTAACCAAATAAACAGAAATCAATAACAGCGCTAATCCAAAATACTTCTTCATTCTGCCTTACCTAAACGTAAGCGGCGCACACCAACCATACCGGCTTGCTTCCCTTCATCTAAATCGATACTTTCAACAACGACACCGTAACGTTGACTAAGCATATTCAACCACCCCAACAATTGATTAAAAGGGACATTTTCAATCCATACTTCAACTTCACTATCGCCCTTAGGTTGAATTCGACTAATGCTAATACGCTGTTGACGGGCGCTACTACTGACCGCTTGATTCACTTTAATTGTGCCAGCATTGGCTTGCGTATGGCCATTCGCTAAAATCACCGCACCTTGCTGTTGCGCCCACAATAGGGTTTGCTGTTGTGTCGCTAAACGCTGTTTCGCAGCTTGGTTTGCTTGCGCCACCGGCGACCAAACACCCCAATATAAAACGGCGACAAAACACAAGATGCTAGCCAGCATCACTAAGTTTTGCTCACGCTTATTTAAACTTTGCCACCATTGTTTCATAAAGCCTTCCTTATGATCAGCGTTCCAACAACCCCACCCGCCTTGTTACTTAACGTACCTTGCTCGCTCGCATAGGGCTTTAAAGCTTGGCGAAACTGTTCGAAACTTTGGAACGATGGTGCCTGGGCTTGTAAACGGATTTCGCCCTTCTTTTGCTCATAACGCAAACTCAATGGCTTAAAATTATCAGTATTACCGAAGGCTGATGACAGCTGAGTCATCATCATTAAAAAGTCTTGCTGAGGCGCTTGATCAAGTGCAGCTATAGCTTTGCGAAAGTCACTGCGGATCCGACTATCTCGGATCCGTGAGACCTGAGGAAATACCTTCTTATAAACCTGACGAAGATTGGCATCGACAGTGGCTAATTGTTGTTCGGTATTGTAGGTATCAAGCAGCTGATAAGTGAGCGCTAGCGCAAAACAAAGCCCAGCGGCTATCGCAGCTTTCTTCCACTGTGCCCATAACTTGGTCACTGGATTTTCGGTAGCGTAGCGGCCTTGTAATAAATTGAAACTTGCCTTTTTTGCACCGTCGGCCAACAGCTTCATCGGTAATTCTGGTGAAGCGGCCTGCCACTCAATGCCCGCAACTTCGATATCGGGTGCCGGACTATAGTGCTTAATCAGCAATTGTTGGTCATCTTTGACTAACAATGGTAAAGCAACACTTAACCAGGCTTGGTCAATACACATGCCACGCCCATCGGCAAAGCGAAATAACCACTGCTGATTAATCTGCAACGCACTGGCTTGCTCCGTCTCTGGCTGAGGTAAACAAAAGCTATCCACATGCCACGCCTGACTAGAGATATTCGCATCTTCCAGCATCTCCAGCCAATCCGACATTTGCTGCTGACTCACACAAGCAACGTCAACCCCATCTTTAGCTTTAGCCAAAATACAAATATGTAAATCGTCGGGATCTTGAGCGAGTTGCTCTTCCAACATAAATGGGACGACTTGTTGCCAAGAACGCTGCGCCGACTTCGGCAAAATTAAATGATGTTGTGTCACATCACAGGCTGGCACCAACACCGTGACTCGCCGATGTTCGGCTTTTTCTTGTAATGAACTCAACGCCGCACTTCCGCTAAGCTCTCCAGCGGCAATCACTTCTTGTTCGTTATCAGACCAAACCATCCAGTTGATGACATCTTGGTCGCTACTGGGTAAGCGGATTAACAGTTGCTCGTTCACTGTGCGCCTCCGTAAGTTCTGCGGATCGACTTAAGATCGGCCTTGCCACTGCGCTGAATAACGCTGGTCATCTGTGCTTGTCCTTGTTCATTTTCTATTTGCAGTTGTGCCATAAAATAATTTGAATTTAATGTTAGCGACGACTTAAGCCCTGACGCACTCAGAGAAATGCCTGATAAAGCATTATGTGCCATCATTTCATCTAAACTACGATAGCCTTCATCTGGTCGGTCATTCAAGACCTGTTGCGCGCTACTGTTATCTAAATCCGGGTAAAACAGCGCTTCGAGCAATTGCGGTTGATCGAGTGCAATTGTGTTCACATTAATCGCCAAAGTCGACTGCGGCAAAGCGCAAATATAAGGTGAGACTTTGCGATAAATCGCAGCATTTACGCCATATACCGCTCGAAATTCGCTGCGCTCAACCATCGGCATATTCGCCGGTAAATAAGGCGGAATTAAACCTTCATATACACCGTCTTCGGCGCCCTGCGCCAAAGGAATTGTATCCGCATCAATCCAATCCCGAGTGGCATCCGTGATCTGCTCAGCGAGATAAGCGTCCACGCCCAAGGCCACTAATAAACCGGTAAATTGCGCAGCCACCTTGGGCGGCTGTCCATCCGTTTTATTCGGTTGCCCTAGAGCATTTAAATTAAAGCAGGCCTGTAAATCATGAATACTGCCCTTAATCACCGAATCTTCGACAGGGAACACCATTCCCTCAGTGGCCCAGTATTGCCCCAGATGCACCCTATCATCATCTTTTAGATCTTGTTTTAAGACTTTAATGGCAAACGCTTCCGCCCCCGATAATAGCCAATGAGCACGTATAGATTGTTGTAAGTTGCTGGCTCGCGCTAGGTCGAGCTGCAAGCGCTGACTAAACTGTGCAGCCACCACCACCATCACCGCCAAAATAAGCATGACGGTTAATAATGCGACCCCGCGCTGGCGCTGAGCAGAGAACCCTTGCATTATTCGGCACCCTTACTGGATTGATCGTTAGATGAACCGTTATCGCCAGTCTTGCCATCATTGGTATTGGTATTTTCTTGTGCTTTGCTCGCCACAGCGGCTCGACTACCTGCTGCGGTGATATAAACCCTGCGTAATTCACCATAGTCTTTCAATCGCAGTGTCACTTCCACACCACTGGGCAACTGACTCCCTTCTGGCGGCTGCTCGCTCCACCCCTTAGAACCATAGAAACGAAAACTCAAACCCTCGACATCGTCCAGCAATACCATTTCTCGCGGCTCGTAGCCCACAACAACATCGGGATATTGATAAAAACGCTTAATTAACTTTTGATCTTTTATCAAATATGCAACTCGCTGCAAATGAGAGCGATTGAGCACCGAAGAGGGGTTCCGCCAGCCTAAGCTGACCATTTCAATCCCCATATCATCGCTATCCAGCAGATACTTACCAACCACAAGCAGCGCTCGCTGTTCTTCCGTTTCATCCCGAACAGAGCGCGGCGCGATTTGGCTAAAATCACGCTGCATCAAGAACATAGCTCGCTGTAGTAGCCTTAATCGTTCACCATGGCGTTGCGAAATCTGATCACTATGCAAAACCCCTTGCAAGACTTGATAGGCCGCTATCGATAACATGGCAAAAATAGCGATAGCCACCAACATCTCTAATAGCGTAAATCCACGTTGCTTCATTAGCGGCTCAAATAACTAGTGACTTCAGCCAGCGCTGATTTTTCTTCGGCGCTGCGATAAACCGACAGAGTTACCGCGATAAAATCACTATCACTGGTTGCAACCCCTTGCGAGCGCCAATACCATTGCTGACCAGCAAACTCGGTGTTGCCCTTTCGGCTCGAGGTGCCCGGCCAGGTCCCGCTGAGTTTCAGTTCGGCCATTTGATTGTCGGCCACCCATAGGGCGAAGGTCTTATCTTGAATATAATTCAGACTAAGCAGATTCTCTGAAGCACTTTTCATGACCGCTGTGCCAGCGATGGCCAATACGGCCAACGCAACCATCACTTCGAGCAGCGTCATCCCTCGTTGCGCTTTCATTGGCTTGACTGCCGATCAATACTTAATTGGCCCAAATCATCACTCTTTACCTGCCAAGTAGATGGACTTTCGCCAAATATAAATTGCAAACTAAAAGGCGTGACTTCACCACTACTCAATAACAATATTTGTGGCACGATTTTTTGCTCAACGTCTTCGGTGATGAAGTTTTCTTCAAACAAAGGATTATCGGTAAAACCCAATTTTCCGCTACCATAACCCTGATTTAACTGCTGCTCGTCTTCTAAACTCAGTGCTAAGGCGTAGGGCTCTTCAAATTTCTCTTTTTTAAAGATCTTATCGTCCAGTGCCACCCAGCGTTGCTTTTCCATTCTCACGAACTGGTAATGCTCAACATCAGTGTAGATCCCATAATCGTAACCCGTTAACAGGGCCTGTTCTTGAGCATATTGCACTAAAGCAGCCAAATGCTTGGCTTTTTGTTCGAGTATTTTCTGCTCACTGGAACCCGACACCGACATCACCACCGTATAAATACCAATCGACATCAGCAGCAATACCAAGATCACTTCCAGCAAGGTAAAACCTTGCTGGCGGGTTTGAGGATTGCAAGCAGAAGCAGCCAAAATTACTTATCGAGATCCCAGTTACCGATATCGTCTTCGGTCCCTTCTTCACCATCTAAGCCAGCACTAAAGATATCAATACGACCATGCTCACCGGGACTCACAATAATGTATTCATTGCCCCAAGGGTCTTTCTGTAAACGGCGTAAGTAACCATCTTCTGGGTAATTACGAGGTTCCGGAGATGATGTCGGTTTGCTTACCAAAGCTTCTAAGCCCTGTTCCGTTGTCGGGTAGCGGGAGTTATCGAGACGATACATATCGAGAGCATTTTCCAGAGCCACGATATCCGTTTTCGCCTTTTGGATATCGGCCTTTTCTTTATTCCCTAATAAATTAGGGACAATCAAGCCGGCTAAGATCCCTAAAATAACAATCACTACCATGACTTCTAGCAAAGTAAAGCCTCGGCTAGTTCGCGGTAAGCACATCGATTTTTGCATTCTATTTACTCCGAAAAACGGGTAGGTTCTAAAGCCCTACCATATTATTAAGTTCCAAAATTGGCATTAAGATAGCCATCACAATAAATAGCACGATACCCGCCATGCTAACGATCAAGGCGGGCTCAAATATCCCTAAAGCTATGTTTACTTGAGTTTCAAACTGACGGTCTTGGTTGTCAGCGGCACGCTCCAGCATTCCTTCTAACTCACCGGAGCGTTCACCGCTGGCGATCATGTGTAACATCATCGGCGGGAACAGCTTCGTTGCCTCTAACGACTGATGCAGGCTCTCTCCTTCACGTACTTTGGCAGCAGCATCAAGTACCTGCGCACGCGCAAAATCGTTAGTCAATACTTCGCCTGCAATGCCCATCCCCTCAAGTAAGGGAACCGCGCTGGCGTTAAGAATACTCAGTGTTCGAGCAAAACGCGCCGTATTTAGACCTTTAGTGACTTTACCAAGCACTGGTATCGACAGTAAGCGATGGTGCCAGTTCATTCTAATTTTATCCTTCTGCAACATCCGCTGCCAAAGGACCATTGCCAAAACAATAACAATCACAAAAACTAAACCGTAATCTCTCACCAAGTCGCTGATATAAATTAAGAAACGGGTTGCCGCTGGCAGCGTTTGCCCCATATGCTCGAACTGCGCGACGACTTTAGGCACCACCGAAACCAGTAAGATGGCAATCACCGATATACACACCAGCGTTAATACCGCCGGGTAGATTAAAGCCTGCATGGTTTTCATGCGCATCGCTTGGCGTTGCTCGGTATAATCGGCCAACCTTTCTAGAACCTTATCCAGGTGACCCGACTTTTCTCCCGCCGCCACCATGGCGCAATACAGTTTTTCAAAGACCTCTGGGAAATCGCCCATACTGTCGGCGAGGCTATAGCCCTCTACAACTTTAGAGCGAACCCCTAAAATAACACTCTTTAATTTGGGTTTGTCAGCCTGTTGCGCCACCGCTTTCAAGGATTCCTCAATCGGCATTGCCGCCGCAACTAAGGTGGCTAACTGTCTCGTCAACAAGGCCAAATCGCTGGTGCTAATTTTCCGTTTGAAGCGAAATCCAGCAGCTTTAGCCGTAGATTTTTCGGCGACTTGTTCGATCTTTAGGGGGGTAAGTCCTTGCTCACGCAAATAAGCGCGCACTTGACGCGCGGTATCGGCTTCATGTACTCCGTTAGCTTTTTTACCTTTCTGATTAAAGGCTTGATATTCAAATGCCGGCATAACCCTAACTATCCTTCGCGGGTGACCCGCAATACTTCTTCTAAGCTAGTAATCCCCTGCAGCACTTTGGCAACCCCATCTTGGCGAATACTTGGGCAACTCTCTCTAACCGCAGTTTCAATTTCCTGCTCACTGCTACCCGCATGGATCATATCGCGTACCTCGTCAGTGATCGGCAACAACTCATGGATCCCAGTTCGACCGCGGTAGCCAGTATGATTACAATGCTCACAACCCACTGGACGATATACGGTCGCATCTTTTGCTACGCCTAATAACTGGTGCTCTCGCTCACTCACCACATGCGCTTCACGGCATTCGACACAAAGCGTTCGAACCAAGCGCTGGGCTAACACCGCTAATAAACTAGAAGATAATAAGAAAGGTTCCACCCCCATGTCTCGTAAACGGGTTACCGAACCAATCGCGGTATTGGTGTGCAAAGTAGACAACACTAAGTGGCCGGTTAAGCTGGCCTGCACTGCTATTTGCGCGGTCTCTAAATCACGGATCTCACCAATCATCACCACATCGGGATCTTGACGTAAAATCGCCCGCAGCCCCCGAGCAAAGGTCATATCTACCTTAGTATTCACCTGAGTTTGGCCAATGCCCTCAATATTATATTCAATGGGATCTTCTACGGTTAGGATATTACGGTCTTTACTGTTAATTTCACTTAAACCTGCATACAGCGTGGTACTTTTCCCCGAACCAGTTGGCCCCGTCACGAGAATGATCCCGTGAGGTTTTAACAATAATTCACTAATAATCTCTCGATGTGGTGCCATTAAACCTAAATTGGCTAAATTCAGGCGTGCATTATTTTTATCCAGCAGTCGTAATACCACCCGTTCACCATGGCTTGATGGCATGGTTGAAACCCTAACATCCACTGCTCGGCCAGCGATTCTCAAGGAGATTCGACCATCTTGGGGCACCCGCTTTTCGGCAATGTCTAAACGCGCCATGACCTTGATCCGTGAAACCAATAAAGCGGCCAACTTACGATGTGGTCGCAAAATTTCACGCAACACGCCATCGATACGAAAGCGGATCACTAAGATGGTTTCGAAGGTTTCAATATGAATATCACTGGCCCCTTCCTTAATTGCCTCACCTAACATCGCGTTAATTAGTTTAATAATCGGCGCATCGTCTTCGGTTTCTAGTAAGTCTTCATTTTCGGGTAATTCTTCGGCCAAGGTGTAAAAGTCCATATCGTTGCCGATATCTTCCATTAACTGGCGAGCTTGTGAAGAATCACGCTGATAAGCTTCGGTCAGATGCTGCTCAAACTGTTCGTCCGATAGGGCTTCACAGACAAATTCTTGCTTTAAGACCCGACGAATTTCCTGCAAAGCAGCTAACTCAATTTTAGAATGATGAAATACCCGCCAACCACTTACGGTTTTTTCTAACATCACGCCGAAGTTTTTGGCAAACATATAAGGTAACTGCCAACCCTCAATCCCCTGCAAGTGCGGAGTATCGGAGACCAAGGCTTTTTCATCTTCGACATAATTAAGTTCAGCTTTTACATCCATTACTCAGCACTCACCTTCGTAGACTCTTCGCTATCTGAAGTTGCTGCGCCGCTCGCTTCACCCGCTTTCTTTTGCTCGCGTAATTGTTTCTCTTTTAGATAATCAATATATTCTTGAACTTCTGGAGAAACGTCGTCCACTGAATTAAATTCAGGTAAAAGCGGCACTTTTGTTTCGGGCATTAAGGCTACACCCAACTCTTCACGTAACAATTGTTGCGCTCGAATTTGGCTATATTTGCGAGAGCTAATATTTTGCATGGTTGCCGCATCACGAATGATGGTCGGACGAATAAAAATCATCAGATTACGTTTGGTCTTCTTGGAATTGGTAGAGCGGAATAAATGTCCCAATACAGGAATATCCCCCAGCAAAGGCACCTTCGACTCACTTTCTTCGATTTGGTCGTCTAATAGACCCCCTAAGATAATGGTATCGCCACTGTCTACCAATACCGTGGTCGAAAGTTGACGTTTGGCAAACACGATGTCCACCGAAGTTTGCCCTTGCACCTTAGAGACTTCTTGCTCAATGGTTAGCTGTACCGCATTGCCCTCATTGATTTGTGGCGTGACTTTCAATTTCACCCCGACCTCTTTACGATCCACCGTAGTGAAGGGATTATCATTTCCACTACTTGAGGCAGAACCGGTAAGCACCGGAACTTCTTCACCCACGGTAAAGTAGGCTTCCTGATTATCAAGGGTGGTGATCGATGGTGTCGCGAGTAAATTAGAACGAGAATCGGTCGCAGCCGCTTGTAGTAAAACTCCCCAATCGGTGCCATAGAAACCAAAGGCAGCCCCGGTGACCTTAGATAAGGCGCTAGCCAAAGTAGAAACATCACCAGGTGTATCGTCAGTTGTAACCGTAACGGGGTCACCTTTAGAATCATACGAAATAGTCGTGGTACCCTTAGTTGGTTGGGCGTCATAGATACCCGCGCCAAGCTCAGAAATAGACATGCCTACATTATTAAACTGGGTCCCACCGGCAGCAGTGGCCCATTGAACCCCAAGACTCACGCCATCTCCTTCCGCCACTTCTACAATAATCGCCTCTACATTGACTTGCGCGCGACGAATATCAAGCTGGTTAATCACCCCTTCGAGGGTGCGCATAGTATCGGGTTGGGCGGTGATCACTAAGGCATTGGTATCCTCGTGAGCTTCAATCGAAAAATTACCACGAGCATTATTGGCAGAGGCCTTTTTACTGCCCCCCGCAGCTTCGGCGGCCACCGTCTCACTAACCCCTTTCAGCACATCCACTAAGTCGGAGGCTTTGGCATACTTCAAATAAAATACGCGAGTATTGCCATAGGTTTCGAGTTCACTATCTAACTTACTCACTAAGCTGACCACCCGCGCACGCGCGCCTGGCTCTCCAGATACAACAATGCTATTGGTTCGCTCATCGGCAACCACTTTGGGAATCAATAAACTAGCCGCTGCCCCCTTACCACTTTTATTGGTGGTCAAGGATTCAATAATGCGTACTAACTCACCGGCAGATGCAAATTTCAGGCGAATAATATCCACTTCCTGATCACCCGCTTTATCCACCCGACGAATAATTTCAACTAAACGATTCACCACCGCGGCGCGACCGGTTAGCATAATCACGTTGGAAGGGTCATAGTGCACAACGTTACCGCCACCAGCGTTATCATTCAGCTGGCGCAACAAGGGGGCAAGTTCTCGAACCGAAACATTTTTAACAGCAACCACCCGAGTCACCATTTCATCACCCGCGGCTTGACCATCCTGGTCCACCACAGGGATCGCCCCAGCCTTGGCATCTTTAGAGCGAACAACCTTCACCACGCCATTAGGCATATCAATAGCGGCAAAGCCATAAACTTCTAAGACATTGAGGAAAAACTGATAATACTGCTTCTCATCCAGTAAATCGTAACTCCGAACATTCACCTTACCGCGTACAGCAGGATCGACAATGATGGTTTTATTGAGATTACGCCCCACCGTGGTAATTAACTCATTAATATCGGCGTCTTTAAAATTAGCCGAGAACTCGGTGGCACTCACCACTGTGCATAGCCCTAATCCAATCAGGCCAATCAATATGTGGTGAATATAGCGTAACGCTTGCAACTTCATCTAAAAATATCTCCGGTACTATTCATTCGGCAGGCTGAAGAAAATATCCTGTAGCTGGCCATCTCGTTCTACGGTTATCGTAATATCCGTGAGATCCGCCATTTCTTGCATCACTTGCATTGCTTGCGCGTTATCGCGCAGATCAAATCCATTTAGCGCAACCGCTAAATCCCCCGCTTTTAATCCAACTTGCTCAAACACTCCCTTATTTTTACCTGGATTCACTCGATAGCCAGTTAAAGCACCATCTCGTCGCACCGGGGAAATTCTGATGTAATCAGTTAACTTAGAAGGATCTTTCAAGACTTCTTTCACGTCCACTTTAAGCTGTTTTGCTGTTGCGGTACTAGAGCCAGTTGCTTTAAAGCGAAGATTAGTGCGAGCAGATGCAACTTTATTGTCGGGATCTAATAACAGACTTTCGTAAACCCCACGGTGCAACAAAATAACCCGATCGACTTGGATTTCTTTAATCACCGCTTGCGTACCTTGGATCGACTCATCTAAACCATAGGTTTGTTGCTTACCTTTATTTTCAATAATCGCCAGCGATTTGGCAGGGTCACTACTCGCAACCAAACCGGAAAGTGTTAATTTTAAAGAGGTCTTCGGTGCTTCGGTCGAAGCTGGTCGAGCAATCACTTTAGAGGCTTTTTTAGCCTGATATTCACCAAACAAATTCAGTTTAAGCAAGCGAGTCAAATCGACTTGTTGATGGTTACCAAGGGTATCTACTGCTTGTGGAACCCAGCGAAAAGACGGCGCCTGTCGAGGGAATAACAACCAAGTAATCGTGGCTAACTGATAGGCCGCAATACATAACAAAAGCACAGTGACGACGACACTACTCTTTCGTGATGGAACATAGCGAACAAGCTGAGCTGAGAGAGATTTAATATCCATTTATTCTTATAATACATCTGACATCGCTATACGATTATCCAGGTTCCTTATGAAATATCCAAGGTAAGCCGCCAAGCACGGAAGTTATTCATTCTAAAGACACTTGGCAACAGAACAAGTGCTGTAAGAACAAAAGTTGCGTTGTTTTGCACTTTTATTACTTTTATGTTGTATAACGCACTAAACTGGGCGATAGCGAGCGTCCATAAAGCTGATATAATTTAACAACTAATAGACCAGCAAGCTAAACTTTTTATGAAACCTCAAACATCTAAAGACTCAGCAACGCGCATCGACAAATGGTTGTGGGCCGCTCGTTTTTATAAAACTCGTGGACTCGCTCGCGAAATGGTGATGGGCGGAAAAGTCCACTACAACCAACAACGCTGTAAACCAAGTCGCAACGTTGAAATTGGTGCCACCATGAGTCTATGGCAAGGCCAGCAATATATTGAACTGGTAATATTACAAGTCAGTGACAAACGCGGCCCAGCATCTCAGGCTCAACAACTCTATCAAGAAACCGAGGACAGCCTCAAGAAACGCGAACAACAAACATTACAACGTAAGCTGTTAGCACAAAATACTAGTCCAGAACGACGCCCCGATAAAAAGCAGCGTCGTCAAATAATTCAGTTTAAACAAAAATAGTCAGGTCTAAACATGAAGCAAGACATTCTAAACCGTTATATATTCGAAGATTATAATCTGCGTGGTGAGTTAGTTCAGCTACAGCAAAGCTACCAAGAAATCGTCGGACAAAAAAACTACCCAAGCCCCATCCAAAACTTATTAGGTGAGTTGCTTGCCGCAACTTGCTTACTGACCGCGACGCTAAAATTTGAAGGTGACATCACCGTGCAAATTCAAGGCGATGGCCCGGTTAGCATGGTTGCCGTGAGTGGCACCGAACAACAACAAATGCGCGGCGTAGCGAATTGGAAAGGAGCCATCGACCCTCAAATCAGCTTTAGCGAACTGGTGGGTAAAGGGCACATTGTAATTACCATTACCCCAACCCAAGGCGAACGCTACCAAGGGATCGTGAATATTGATCCTGCAGGAGTGGCAGCCAGTATCGAAAGCTACTTTCAGCAGTCAGAACAACTCAATACCCGCATTTGGTTATTTACTGGGATCCATCAACAACAGCCTTACGCGAGTGGCTTATTCCTACAAGCTCTGCCAGCCAGCCAAGCAGAAGATAAGGAACACTTTCAACTAATCGCCACTTTAAGCGATACCACCACGGCGGCAGAGAGCTTTGAATTGGACGCGGAGCAATTACTCTACCGTCTATATCATGAGCATCAAGTTAGATTGTATGAGCCACAACAAGTCAGTTTCAAATGTAGTTGCTCAACACAGCGCTGTGAAACTGCATTAATGAACATAGACCATCAAGAATTGTTAGATATTTGTCATGAACGTGGACATATTTCCATGCATTGCGACTATTGCGGGCATGAGTATCAATTCAACGAAGCCGACATAGAAAACTTTTCTCAAGACAAACTATCGACAAACCCAAGCAACCTTCACTAAACTAGGCCAAGGGAATGCGTGTTTCATCGCATTTCCTGATCACAATAAATATAACCATAATAAAATGTGCTGGTAATTTGACGCCCTTCTCTTTTTACACCCGTTAAAGAGCTAGAATCAAAACCATTACTAACAAAAATATAATATAAATCTTACCTCTCTACCTACAGGAGACTGCTATGCTAGACGTTGCAGAAAAGGATCAGGTGATCAACCTGACGCAATACGGCATCAAAGACGTGTCGGAAATTATTTACAACCCTTCTTATGAAACACTCTACCAAGAAGAAACCCGACCCGAATTAACTGGTTACGAAAAAGGAATTGTAACTCAGTCTGGAGCCGTTGCGGTTGACACCGGGATCTTTACCGGACGTTCCCCCAAAGATAAATACATCGTGTTAGATGATTCCACCCGAGACAGTATGTGGTGGACTTCTGAGCAAGCTAAAAATGATAACAAACCGATCGATCCGGCAGTCTGGACCGATCTCAAAAAAATAGTAGCCGACCAACTCTCTGGTAAACGCCTGTTTGTGGTCGACACCTTTTGTGGTGCCAACCCCGATACGCGTTTAAAAGTGCGTTTCATTGTAGAAGTGGCTTGGCAAGCCCACTTTGTGACCAATATGTTTATTCGTCCAAGCGCAGAAGAGCTGGTCGATTATGAGCCAGACTTCGTAGTGATGAACGGCTCTAAAACCACCAATCCTAACTGGCAAAAACAAGGTCTTAACTCCGAGAACTTTACGGTTTTCAATATGACCGAAAAAATGCAAGTCATTGGTGGTACTTGGTACGGCGGCGAAATGAAGAAAGGCATGTTCGCCATGATGAACTACTATTTGCCACTTAATGGCGTGGCCTCGATGCATTGCTCTGCCAACGTGGGTGAAAAAGGTGATACAGCGATTTTCTTTGGTCTATCAGGCACTGGGAAAACCACTCTGTCAACCGATCCGAAACGCCAACTCATTGGGGATGACGAGCACGGCTGGGACGATGAAGGCATATTTAACTTTGAAGGTGGCTGCTACGCAAAAACCATCAAATTGAGTAAAGAAGCTGAGCCTGATATTTATCATGCGATTAAACGGGATGCCTTGTTAGAAAACGTAACCGTGCGCAATGATGGCAGCGTAAACTATGACGATGGGTCGAAAACCGAAAATACTCGCGTTTCTTACCCGATTTACCACATTGAAAATATCGTGAAGCCAGTATCTAAGGCCGGACCTGCGCAAAAAGTAATTTTCTTAACTGCCGATGCATTTGGCGTGCTACCACCAGTTGCCAAACTCACCGCAGAACAAACCAAGTATCATTTCCTATCTGGCTTTACCGCCAAATTAGCGGGTACAGAACGTGGGATTACTGAGCCAACACCAACCTTCTCTGCCTGTTTTGGAGCGGCGTTTCTAACTTTACACCCCACCCAATATGCTGAAGTACTGGTCAAACGGATGGAAGCGGCTGGCGCAGAAGCTTACTTGGTGAACACCGGTTGGAACGGTACTGGTAAACGGATCTCGATTAAAGATACACGAGCAATCATCGATGCAATTCTCGATGGTTCTATTGAACAGCAAACCACTAAAATCTTGCCGATCTTCAATCTAGAAGTCCCCACAGCATTGCCGGGGGCAGATAGTGAGATCTTAGATCCACGAGATACCTATCAGGATCCATTGCAATGGCAAAGTAAAGCTGAAGATTTGGCCCAGCGTTTTATCAAAAACTTTGATAAATATACTGATAATGCCGAAGGAAAAGCTTTAGTCGCAGCGGGTCCACAACTCGACTAATCAATTCACATTGATTGAACGATAAAATGCCAGATGGTGATACCAGCTGGCATTTTTATTTCCGTCAGTTGGAACGGGTTTATCGCTCTGGCGGCAAGACGAAAAAAGGCTAGTGAAAGCTAGCCTTTGATTATTTTCATAGCGTACAACGACTCATTTAACTAGCAGACGCAAAACCACTCCCACCAGAACCTGCACCACCACTACCAACACCAGGCATACTCGGTGGCGGTGGTGGCGTCAATAAACCTACAGGATTCAGCGCAGCAGGAAAAAATGGTGCCGAAAGCCCAGCAGGCGGTGCGGGTAAAGGCTGAGGCGGATCGGCAGCAAGCGCTAGTCCTGCCGCCATCATTTGCCCTGCCGAGACTAAGATCAGTAGCCATTTTGTTAACCGTATTTGCCTCATAAGTCCTCCTTGAACTAGCGTGGCATAACTACAAATTTACTTACTGTTGAAATAGCATCAAGCTCAAAAAAGCTCTACGGTCACGATTTCAACACCAAATACACTTCTTTTACAAAATCCATGCAAATAACAATCCAAATAATTTGCACAGAAAAATCAATACGTTATTAAAATAAATTTTTCTGTTTTGTGAGCCATGTAAAATAAATTGACAAACTTAGCTGCGGTTATTTCTAAGGGCTAACCGCCTCACTCTGATCGACGTAATAAATGCAGCATAAATCGTTCATCCATTCTGAGAGGCTCGACTGATAACAGTCATTACCACCATTGATCCTCCGTTTTCCAGTGACTCATAACATTTTCCTCGACTGTATAAACAGCGAACAGCGCCTATACATCCCTTAAATGCCCTTCTGTCGGCATCGTCGCTGCAACCATTCCCAGGCATAATACAATAATGAAACTAGCGGCATTGGCAGGGGCCTGAAGATTAAAATCGACACTAATGTGGATCAACATCGCCACAATCGCCATCATGCATCCCAACGCTGTGGCCCGCATGAGTGGGTCCATTCTTTTTCTGATTGCGATCAAACATCTAATTAGAGTCCAAAGCACCGCTGCGCCTAAAACTGCCGTAGCAAACACACCGTACTCAATACTAAACTGCAGATAGTCGTTGTGTGCATGATCGTAAAATTGAGCTAAAGGCTGAGGCGCGTAGTTTTGAAACAAGGCATAAAAACTACCGGCACCGCTGCCCGTGATAAAGAAGTCTTGAAGCATGTTCAAACTCCAATCAAACACCGCGACCCGCTCTTCTTCTGCCAATACTGTCGAACTTAGTCGCTCTCTTAGATTGTCTAAACCAAATAAGGAACTCACAATCAATACATCGATCAACAAGATACTCACAAAGAAGACAGTTAACGTACGTGGCCGCTTCCGAAACAAAACCAGAGCAAAACAAGCGCCAATAATCGTACTCACAAAAAAAGCACTATTGCCCATCCGCGAACGCGACATAACCAAACCAATTACCATAATCACCATGCAGAGCCTGATCAACATTTTACGACTCATGAATGCTTCAAGAATGCGTTTTAAGAACTGCTGCCAGCTGCTACTTTGTTGGGAATTCAGCTCCGACACGACGAGGCTTAAACTCATGCACAAACATAAAATAAGATAATTCGCAAAGTGGTTTTTATACACAAAGGAACCCGTCGCATGGCTTGCCGTAGGGATCTCAAATACTGGAGATGCCGCAACATCACTTAAAATGAGCATGGTGCCGTAAAAAGCTTGAAAGGTCCCACTCACGACAAAAGCTAGCATCAGCACTTGCATGCGTTCGCGACAATTCAATAACAAACAACAATTGACCGCGAGTAAGAGATAACTGCAGCCCATCACTAAATTAACCAAGGTCCGATTGGGATCCAGTGACAACGGTGCCTCGCTGAGCGGCTCAACGCTAACGCTTGCAAGTTCACGAAAGCTGGCGGCAGCACCGCTCAACAAGCTAAGCATATCAATAGACAAGGGAAGTAACTGAGCCAAAGCCACCAACTGCAAGATCCCTAAACCGAGTAACAAAAATCGGTTGGTTTTTAGCCACCCCCAAGGAAGGGCCTGGCGCCAACAGTAAACCAGTATCAAACTTTGCAGAGCAATCAATCCTTCCATAATCGACCAAGCCCAAGGTCGATTGCTGGCCAATGGAATTGGCAGCCACACCACTAACAACAGTAATAGGCCAAAAGCAAATCGCTCTGTTTTGGGAGAAAACATGTCCATCAAGGCTCCTAGGCTTTACGACTAAAAATATCAGGCTCAATCAGTGATGTGACGGTCGTTGCCAGTGTTCCTTGACAGCTAGCCGCAATCATTCCGGGGGTATCAATAAACAAACGTTGCGCTCGCGGCTGCCCACAAAGCAAACTCACCTTATCGTAAGCTTGACTCAAATTTGGCTGACGCTTCTCCAATCCATGGCAATCACTCGCGACCACGTCAACCAAATCATCCTCTAGCATTTGAAATGCTGTTTGTTGAGCCGTCTGGCGAAATTCTCCCAACAATGCACCGGCTGTCACTTGAAATAAACAGCCTAAACGACGCCATTGGCTGACCAGATTAATTTCATTCCATACCCCACGATTTCGCTCGGGATGAGCGATTAAGGGAGTGATATTTCTCGCCGTTAACCACTTAATAAAATTATTAAACCCTTGTGGAACATGTCCATGGGGAAGCTCCAGTAGCAATACATCTTTATCTTTAAAGCGTCCCAATAAAGGCAACTTTCCCTGTTTATGCCAAAGCATAATTTCTGGGCACAGGTGCACTTCGGCAGCGTAATATAGTTGCAAAGGAAGTTGCTGAGCATGAAGCTCTCGATTTAATAGCTTGTAGCTATGGCGGATCGATTGTGGGGTATTATCAAAAACTCCCGGTAAGATATGGGGGGTAGCCAGCATCACTTCTATGCCATCATCTACTGCAGCACAGAGCATTTTTATACTTTGTCTTAAGTCTTTTGCCCCATCATCAATTCCGGGTAGAATGTGACAGTGAATATCAACGAAGCCCATGTTGCTGCTCCTTTTTTTGCTTAAGAAGAAAGAGGTAATGAAGCAATAACCAGCTGGTCAGCGCGCATAAAATACCAAACAAGTTACTGATTAAATCGGTCCACGAAAACTCTCGCGTAGGGATAAAACGCTGTAAATTTTCATCCACTGCAAAAACCAATATGAGCAGTAAAATAAAACGACGAACGCGCTCTCGGTGCGCTTTTCCAAAACGACAAAAACCAAATAACAAAGCAATGGTACACAGGTAGGAAAAAATAAGATGAGTCATCTTGTCGCCACCTAAAGCTATTTCCAGTCGCCAAAGGGACAAAGAAAACCAGCCAAGAGATTTAAGCACACTGCCTAAAACCACCAGCGAAACAACCGTTACTGCTACCACTTTTAAATTAATTACTGCCATGACGATTGCGCCTTACAAAATTCGGCTTGAGCAATCGAACCTTGATAAGTCAGTAGGTAACAAATCCGATCTCTCACCAGTGCCGAAGGTATCTCTCGCTTTAGTTTGCGATTGATCGCTGGATTCTCGAGTAAACTCACTAGCGAGCTTTCTACCACTTGCTGCTGAAGCGGATCCAATCGCTCCCAATTAGCAATCCCTAAATTAACCATACCGAGCAAACTTGCCTTGGTTTTTGGCGCCACCGCTACACCTTGCGCCAAGTAAGCAAACCAAACCGCTGCTGGCTCTCCCATCGCTTGGCGGTTACTCGCAAGCGCAACATAAGTATCTGGCCACGTCGGCCTTAGATTCGCCGCTTGCTGATAAAAAGAGTAAGCCTTAGCCAAATTTTGAACTCGCTGTTGCGCTTTATTATCTTCACTTGAGATCACTAATTGATAAAAATTGCGCCACTCGACCTGCTTGGCAGCAAGGGTTAAATAAAGTGGATCATCATGACGCCATGCCAACATTTGTTGAGACACGAGCTCTGCAATCAGAACGTTTTGTTCGCTAAGTGAATGGCTATAGTCTTGCAGCCATCGCTCATGCCAGTTACGTAACGCATAGGAATAAACGTTGGCCAAACCTAACTGAAACGCCAATACCAACACCGTTAGCGAAATCGCGACCATTGTCGCCAAACCGAAATAACGCCATAACATTCGCCCAAAATAAACTGCGCTTCTTGCTTGCATTTCAATAGATGCTTCCATTGCATCTCCTTAAATCATTAACTCCCGCGTACATCGTTCGCTCACCTGAAACCATACGATTAACTGAGTGTTTGCTCTGATAGCGCTAAGGTGTCAGCCGCAATTTGCCGATATAGACTTAATAATCCGGCATAATTTGCTAAAGAAAAATGTTTGCGGATATGCGCTTTGGCATTGTGAGACAGCCGTTGGTATTCACTCGCATCGGAGAGTAACTGCTGACAACGTTGATACAGTTCTTCTATGCTGTCACATAGATAACCCGTTTCGCCATCTACGACGCAGTCCACCACGCCATGAGTTCTGATTGCGACCACTGGTAATCCAAAATACTGGGCCTCAATGGGAGCCACCGGCATTCCTTCCCAATGCGCAGTTGAAACATACAATCGAGCCGAGCTGTAATATTGAAACAAAGCCTCACGCGATAACCAGCCAGAGACATAATCAATCCCATCGGGTTTCGGTCCACCAAGCCAAACGAGACTATATTGATGACTGGCTAAAGCATACAGCGCCTTAAAGTCGTCAAAGCCCTTTTGTTTACAGATCCGGCCCACCGAGATAATGTCAGCCTGCGAGCTGGTCACCGAGGAAGTTAGATCCGAGAAATTCACCCCATTAGAGATAGTATGCACCCGCACCTTAGTGCTGAATCCCTTGGCCAGTTTTGCTTCAGATCCGCCACAAGCAACGATACAGCCAATCAGACTGAGTCGTTTTTCTATCCAATAGAATACTTTTTGTTTTAAGGGAGAAAACTCCTCCGATAAAAAGGCAAAGCAATGGGGGGTGTAACAGAGCTTGTGCGCGCTCAAGCCAAATGCGATCCGTCCCAAGAAACCAGAGAACGAAGAATGCAGGTGGATCACCGAATAATTCTTGGTCTTCACACGAAATAGCAGATAGCAAAAGACTTTCAGTAAAAAGAAACGCTCTCCCCGCTCGTAAGGTATCTCAATTAAACCCACATCAGGGAAACGCTGTGCAAGATCCTTCGGAGTTTCATCCTTTTTGCTATACAACAAATCAAACTGGAGTTGCTTATCCTCAGCGGCTAAATATTGAATTTGGTCAGAAATAACAGAGCATACCCCGCCGGCAAGGCATTCAGTAAAAATAAGCACTTTCATGATATTAAGGTCCTTTTACTCATCCAATAAAAAATCCCGCAACGCAGTATGTAACTCAAACAAACCACCACCAAAGGAGCATAACTCTGAGAAAGATGAACCGACAAACCAGTCACCATCACTAACATGCAAAGCACCACAAGATTGGGCAAATAGAATTTAATTTTGTTCTCTTTTAAACCACCAATGTAAAAAGACAGCTCAATAAATACGCAGGCAAAAATAACCAGTAGCAACAGGAAGTCGCTGCCACTAGGGGGCAAAATTAAATAGATATATTGAAACACTAAATAAATAGAAGGGATCGCTAGCAGAGCGGCCAGCACAAAAAATATCTTAAATACCGTAGCACTGAAAATTTTGGTATTAAATTGGGCAAATGCTGCCTGTATAAAAATCGACCAGAACACAACAAACTGTAATAGAAGACTATAAAAGCCAAGCGCTTCCATAGAAGAAACCGCAGCAATAAAATAACGCTGAAAGAACATCAAAAAAGTCGATGAGAACTGATAGCTTACCGAGTTAAGCGCCGATTTAATCACTGGCAAAGAAACATATGCTGCGGGCCGATGGTTCAAATAAAACATCAATAGGAACAAAAACAAAAAAATACCAACAAAATAATCAAAGGCAACAAGCGGATGATTAATTGATAAGCAGACCATAAGAATGGCAATAATAAGAGCAAAAAGCTGGTACTTTTGGTAACGCTCTTGTTTCGAAAACGACACCATTGAATCCAAGTAGACATCAACAAACTTCACAAAAAATATAATTTTAAAAATATCCCAAGCGAATAACAAACAAAGTAAATAAGCGAATAACAAAACGACTAATAGACTAAATCGAATACTCTTATGCACCTGATAGGCACTCTGATTTTCGCGACTCGAAAAATATCCCGCTAAAGAGAAATTCTTACTTGATAACATCAATACAATCACAATTGATGAAGCAAAGCTTAAAAATAAAGAGTACTGTCCAACATAACTTAAGTCGTAATGCCGAATCAGCATCAGCGGGATCAGCCACTGAATAATTGGATTCATAAAACTAATTAGTGCGTTCATATTTCATCCAAGAAAAATACATCATGATATAAATTGAAACAGAAGATAGATGACGCATGTAACTACCGAGATCGGGTTCAAATAAGAGTAGAACCAGTAAATGACTTATAAATAATAATCCAAATAGACGCAACTCTATGCTCTCGATTTGAGAGAATTTAAAAAAAGACACGAGTAAAATAAGGATATAAATCTGAAGGTAGAGCGAGTTTCCGGTGAAAACAAAAAAAATCGGAAAATTAAAATAAACCAAGCTAGAAAAATAATTCCCCATAAAAGCCTGCGCTGAATCGGGAGTCAAAGGGTTAAAATAGATCGTTTCGTGTCCTGCTCCTCCCATCGGTCTTAAGGAATTAAAAATATCTCGGGTACCTTGCACCTTAAAAAAGAAATCCTCTGGAAGCAAAAATAAAGAGAATAAGACAAGCAATACCACGAGCGCTTTATATTCAAAATTCAAGCGTTCCATTAATAACAATAAAGCAAATACGGCGATGATCAGTAAGTAATAATTACGAACCAAGCCATAGCTAAGGTACAAAGCAAAGATCAGTAACAAGGTATAAGAGAGATTCTTAGATTTGCGATACACAAAGAAACAAGCAATAACTAAAATAGAAACCAAGGTTTCTTTTTGGGGCCGAGATAAGCCAAGAACCAAATGAGGCATCAATAGCACAGAGCCATAGGCTAATTCGTCCCAGCGCCGAACAAAAAATGACATGGTGGCAATATAGGCAATGCCTGTAACAAACACTAATAGGCTAGATAAATGCTCACCAAGGAACTCAAACACCAAAGTCGTATAATAATAGGAACCATCTTGTGAAGACGGAGACGCGCTACCACTCGCCATCTCCATAATCAATTCAGAATCGCGAAAATATTTTTCGGGCAAAATAGCCTCTCCCCAGAGGAAGACCACTAAAAAAGCCACCAACCATAGTGAGAAGAATAGATACTTGTAGTATTTACTCTCTTTACGAATATACATTTATAAACTGGCTCGAATCTGATTAAAAAAATCCATTTCATTCATTGCTCTCAGCTTAGCGACTCGCTCTTCTACCGCTACACTATTAAAATTGTATGCGTTATCAACGTACTCTGAGATATTCAAATCTTGATATGCACCAAACCCCTTCCTCTCATAACTGAGATGAAAGGTTTTAAAGCCTGCTAATAGCGATTCAATGGCACCATGCAAACGAACTGAAATCACTAGCGCTTGCGGGTATTTTGTTAAGGCCTCCTTCACCGAAATAAAATCACTAATCCCGTGTTGTTGGTAAAAATCACCATCGTTATTAGAATTGACCTCACTTTGCACCGCATAAACAACGCTCTCGAATTGCGCCAATACTGGCTCTAACTCTTTTAAAAACTTATGGTTAACCGCTTTGCCACGGCGTAAATCCCTTAAGATCAAGATACAAGTGGAAGAGTGAGGCAATGTTGAAACTTCTAGCGAGTCAAATTTACGGATCAACTCCGAAACGGCCATATCTTTCACACGCGTGCTTTGGAGATTAATATTTTTAAGCTCTGCGACGGTTTTATCATCGCGAACAAACACTTGCTCAGTATTGGCCAGTAAGCGACTCAACCACGCAGAATAGACATAGCGCAGCGGACCAATACTCTGCGAGAGTAGAATATGCGGCTGATTAATGTTGCTTTTAACCCAAGCAATTTGTGAGCAGTGCACAATCAGCGTTTTTAGGGCTTCGCTGAGGGAACCAAACCTTAAATATCCGCCACCGACGGAGTAGAAACGATCACAATGTTGTAAGGACTGGTATTGTTTTGCTGAATAGCGCCCAAACAGCAGAAAGCCAATCACTTTCAATAATACCGCGACGTGCCCCAGTATGCCGCTACGGGAAAATTCATTACCAAGCACCTGGTAATCGCCGTTAAAACTATCGGGATCACTACAAACAATGATGATCTCGGTATCTTGGCCATGTTGCTTCTTTATATATTGGCAAGCTAGCTCAACCAGCAAACCATCACCCGAGTTTTTAGACGAATAGCAATTCATCAAAGCGACTTTCATTCGGCTTTCCTTCCCTTTAAAGCTAAGGATGCGCTAAACCAGCGAACCTCAATTGTTGTTTACATCCATAGCGCGAGGCTAAAACTAAGTTCTTATGACTGTGTGGCCTTACCGCTCTGATTTTGATATCCGTAGTATTGGTACTCCCCATATTCATTTTTCTGTTTAGGACTGGCTTTATTAATCACCACACCATCGATGGCAATATCATGTTTTATAAGACTTTCTAAACTACTATTCAGTTGCTTTATATTGGTGCTTCCGGCTTGAACCACCAACAATGCGGCTCCTGCTAAGCGGCTGAGTAATAAACCATCGCTCACCGCCAATAGCGGGGGCGAATCAATAACAATCTTGTCATAGCGCTGCTCTAACTGTTCAATCAACATCGCAAACTTATTTGAGGCTAATAGCTCCTGAGGATTCGGGATCAACATGCCACCAAATAAGGTATCAAGACCCGATTTTTTATGATGATAAATACAATCACTCAGCTCTGCGCCCATCACCAGATGATTAGTGAGGCCCAACGGATTTTGATTAAAACCAAAACGCTCAGACAAGCTAGGTTTGCGTAAATCAGCTTCAATCAGCAATACTTTTTCCATGCCCGCCATTGCCATCGCTAGGTTCATGGCCGTAGTGCTCTTACCTTCGCCAGGTACCGAAGAAGTAATGCACACCCGTTTACGCTGGTTGTTGACCAAATTAAATAACAGGGAAGTTCGAATAGTGCGGATCGATTCACTAAAATATCGCTGCTTTTCATCAAAAAACACCTGACTATCCATCAGTTTATTCTTATATTTTTTAGCGTTTATTTTTGGGATTGCACCGAGCGGATGTAAGCCCAGCTTTTCTTGGATGTCGGATGACTTCTCGATAGTGTTATGAAAAGCATCCGTAATTAACACTAAGACCATGGAAAACAGCAAACTGGCCAAAGCAACTAAGGCAATGATGAGACCTTTATTCGGCTTCGCTGGATCTAAAGGGATGACCGCGCGATCGCTAAACCGCGCCACTGCCGACTGAAAATCATTGGTCGCTGCAGTCTCTTTCTGTCGATTCAAGAACAGATCATAGAGCTTACGATTACTATCAACCTCACGTTTAAGAGCGTCGTAGGTCGCGCGCTTCACCGCAATCGCTTGGAACTGAGTTTTCTTACTGGCTAATTCTGCTTGAATTGAATTTTCTTGCTTAACAGCCCCTCTTAACTCTTTTTCTATCCCCGTGGCCAAATCGTTAAGCACCCGACCAGCTCTCTCTCGCACTGCCGCTAACTGTGCTTGGGCTTGGATCATTTTGTCATGTTTCGGACCATAACGCTTACTCAATTCAGAAACCAAACGTTCCGCTTCAATCTCAGCGACACGAACATCACGCAATTGCGGGTGATTGGAAATGACAGAAATCGAAGACAGTTCAGCTAAACCGGCGTTCCGGTTATCTTGTAGTACATAGTAGAGTGACTCTGCGGCCACTCGGCGATCTCTGGCATCGCTGAGCCGGCGACTTAAATCATTTAACTCATTCGAAGCCAAACTATCGACACCGCTCACATCAACCAGTCCTTCCGACGTTAAAAAAGCGGCTTGGCGACTCTCTGATTGCTCGACCAATGCTCTCAGTTTATCTAAACGAGTCTCTAACCATGTGCTCGCCTCTTGATTGGCATACAATCGAGATTCTCGGTTATTTTCGATATAGGCTTCCCCAACAGCATTTGCAACTTGCGCAGCCAATTGAGGATCCTCGGATTCAAAGATGATTTTTACCAACTGAGTTTTTCGTAGTGGGCTAATACTTAAACGCTTACGAAAATTCTCCATCACCGTTTGCTGCCTTTTTTGGAGCAGCATCTGTTCACTGAGCGGCTCTCGTAATGGCAATAAACTCAGCAACAAAGGCGAATGAGCGCCAAGATTATACAGCGTCTCGAGAGGATTCTTCAGTTGCATCCAGCCACTGTCGGCTTGCTCTCCATTTAATTCAGGGTACTGCTCTAGCTGTAACCCTTGGATCACTTTTTGCGCAATGGTACGGGATTTTAATAGTTCAAACTGGGTGAGATAGTATTCTTGTTTAGAGGTATCAACCCCAATCACGTCTTCAATCGAGACCGCTTTTCTTTGCTCCGCTTCGATCAATAGCACCGCCGAAGCTCGATAAACCGGGGTAATCGAAAATGTAATCAAGGCGGCAAGTAAGGCAGCCAAAAAAGTAAAACCAATAATCATCCAAGCCCGTCGACGTATTACCGAAAAGTACTGGCTCAAATCAATAAACTCATCTTTATTCACTGGTCGCTGCAAAGAATTAAGTCCGAGCCTGGAAGCTGGGTTGTCTATATGCAGGACGTTGCGTTGGGCTGTGTGATTCACCATTAGACTTCCTTGTTAATCCAGTATCTTGTCGTTAAAAAAAGCTAGCCTTGACGACGATAATATCTCCGGGCTCAACCTTGGTATTGAGACTGACCTTATTTTGAGGGCTGCCACCATTTCCAGTCGTCACATTAATATTTGATTTAGACGCTCGCTGGGTAAATCCACCCGCTAAAGCCACCGCCTTTTCTATGGTTAAACCTGGCTGATAGGCGTAACCACCGGGTTTCTCGACTTCTCCATTAATAAAAACTTGTCGGTACTGGACAATATTCACCGAAACTTTAGGTTGAATTAAATAGTCACCTTTTAAGCCCGACTCAATGGTTTGTTTCAAGGTTTGAGTGGTTGCATCACTCACCGTCAAACGACCTAGGTAGGGATAATCAATTTTGCCACTATTGTTAATCAGCACTTGCATACTGAGATCGTCTTCGCCATAAACATGAATATTAATTACATCACCTGGCCCAAGTCTGTAGGAATCATCATTGGCCGCCTGACTCACTAGGCTAGGTAGCAGCAACATTAAAAACAATAGGTAAGCAGCGAACCGATTCATCATCTAAAGAGTCCCCGAGAAGTGAATAAACATGACATTTTGCTGGTAACTTAAGCCTGCTACCGAGGAAGACTTGTCTTCTCTTTGGTAACTAACATTCAGCTTCAACCAGTGGCGTAACTCATATTCGATAGCCACTTTCGCCAGCGTAATCTGCTCATCACGATCGACACCTGTATAAGCGAGGTCGGTATCGCGATAACTTAGCTCCGTGGAGAGCCGATCCAGCCAGTAATGCTGCCAACTCGTCTGATAAATAGTTTCATCAATATAGTTGCCTAATTGATCGGGATCTTTCGCAATTTTGCTAGTAAAAACATTGAACTGTGAGTATTCCACTGGCAAATAATTAAATGACAATAACCAACTCAAACCCGAGAAGTGCTCGCGTTGGGCTGACTGGTAGCCTTTATCCTCATAACCGATCCGAGCAGAACCGCTAGACTTACCGCTAATGTCCCACTCGGCTCCAGCATAAATAAAACTATCATCGTTATTTCGACTGGCCTGATCGCTTGCGTTCAGCCGATAACGTCTTGCGAGTTGCTTAGCCTCCAACAACAATTCGGTGGCATTGGAGACTCGGTAGAAAAAGGTGGCACCATAACTGAGCTGTCGCCAGTTCCGATATTGAGTTAGCGACTCCAGATTTTGATACTGCTTGGTTTCCCAGGCCAATTGCAAGTCGACACGCCCGTAGGCCTGCGGCGCACCATAGGAATAAACACTCTGCAATTTATTACTTTGAAAATAAATCAGCTCTTGGATATCACTCCCCAAGCCTTGCGATAATCCTCGCCCTCTTTGCTCATGCTGATGAGCGAACCGATAAGCCAACTTGAGCCGATGCCTAAGCGCTAACTCAAGCTCAGCTTTAGCGGCAAGCTGGTGATCGAGATAGTCATCCACATGACTCTCGAAATACTCAGCCGCAGAAATTTTGTAGCCAAGCTCATAAGAAGCAAGATCACGTTCTGCAAGGACCTTGAGCGCTGCATCCAAGACCAAAATATTAGATGAGGATGAGTCTTTTTCCGCGAGTGTAATATTGTCATCATATTTATAGCCGAGCCCTAACATTGGAACCAGTGCCAAGCCAGACTCGGTCATATAGGGCTGCGGGGCCAACTTTGCATTCACAACATGACTCAGCATAAATAAAGTCCCCATTAAAACCATAAAGGCTCGAAAAATTACCATGAACTTCCTTGTAAAATCATTGCTGGCGAGGCTTGAATTCCCTAGTACGCCTGCTCACTACGAAAACCTTTAAAAATAGTGAGGTAAACAATTTTTATGTCCATCCACAAACTCCATAATTGGATGTACTCCAAGTCGTAAGCGATACGGCGCTCCATTTTGTCGAGGGTATCCGTTTCACCTCTGCAGCCATTAATTTGCGCCCAACCAGTAATCCCAGGTTTTACCTTATGGCGCAGCATGTAACGGTCAACCACTTGGCGATATTCCTCATTATGAGCAACCGCATGGGGACGCGGGCCAACGATCGACATAGAACCCATCAGTACGTTAAAGAACTGGGGCAATTCATCTAAAGAAGTTCGACGAATAAACGAACCAAAACGAGTCACTCGTGGATCATTCTGAGTGGCCTGAGTCACCTTACCGCCATTTTCCATTACCTTCATCGACCGAAACTTCCATACCCGAATTCTCCGACCATCTAAGCCGTAACGATCTTGCTTGAACAGGATTGGACCAGGCGAGCTGAGCTTGACGCCAATCGCCAACGCGATTAACACAGGACTAATCAGCAACAGAATGATGCTGGCTAAGATAATGTCTTGCACTCGTTTAGTGAATACACTGGCCAGCCCACGAAAAGGGCTGTCAAATACACTCACCGTTTGAATGTTTCCCAAACTACTCCAGCGGGAATGAATGAGATTATAAGTAAAGAAATCAGGCACAATGAAAGTGGTACAGGTGGTATCGGACAGCTGCTTCAAATAGCCGCTAATCCGACCCTTAGCATGCATTGGTAGTGCCACGTAGACATGATCTACTTGACCACTTTTTGCCAAATCGAGGGCTTGGGAAACCCGCCCAACCGGACCAAAATATTTGGAATCATCTGCCAAGCGAGCGCAATCTCGGTCATCAAAGAATCCCATGAAAACCAAACCTAAATCCGGGTTAGCAATTAACTCTTGCTGAAGCCTGAGACCTGTTTCCGAGACGCCAATAATCAACGCCTTACGCGTGTTATAGCCAGTTTGGCGTAACAGCGCCAAAATTTCCCGAAACACGATACGCCAAACGATCAATGCGATAGGCGTGACTAATAGCCAGCCCCCGAGAACCAAACGTGAATAGTTATCGGAAACCTTCAAGAAATAGTTACTTGCGAGGATCACTGCAACCGTCACCAACCAGACACTCAAAGTCACCTTCGCTTGTTCTTTTACCGAGGCTATTCGCCACGAACGATACAGCGTGAATGACTCTGCAACAATTAAGAAGACGATGCCTAAACCAATGGCCAACATCTGGAAGTCATCATCAACCTGACCCGTTCTCCACCACGCGAATCCAGCCAGAGTGGCAAAGATAATCACAAGATCTGTAATACGATAGACCAACGCCAGTTCGAATTCATGGCTGCGAACCAATCCATTTCTCTCGTTTCCCATAACACATCCTTGTGCCAATCAATTGACCGAAAAGAATTTTATATCAAGAGATTCATGCTGCAGATGACTCTGCAGCGCTCGGTAAACCACTTAATTTTGAAAAGGAAGTCCCCGACGTGTAAATAGCCCAACCATCACCAGCGCAAACAACACTAACGAGCCAGGTTCAGGGACAGAAGTCACGCTAAAGGTCGTTCCGCCAACATAGGTCTGTTCTGCATAGGCATAAACCGTCCATTCGCCGACTTCTAAAATATCGTTGCTAGCAATATAGTCATCACTCCAGTAACTCAATAAACCAGAACCCGAAGCCTGCCAAGTTTCAATATCATCCCAAGCGCTATACATGTAACTGAAAGCTTGCTCGAACCCGCCAAAATACCAATAGAAGGTAATATCGAATAAACCATTAGCAAAACCGCCAGTTCCCTCATCGCTTAAGCGATTTAAGGATTGGAGATCGAAACTCACGGCAGCGCGAATATCATCATCAATGTCGATAACACTTGCCGGACTAGGAACAGCGCCACTACTCGGATCTTGCTGAGGAGTGGGATATCCTCCCAAATACACCACCGGTCCTGCCGGTACACTGGGGTTCTCTGAGGCCGTTATAATCGTGGCCGAAGTATTAAATGTAGTTAAACTGATAAGTAAAAATAAGATGGAAGCCTTCATCGCGGTTTTCCTTTACCAAATAGTGAAAAGCAACAACTCTCATTTGTAATTAGGCAAACATTAAGCCATAAATGATAAGCTCGTCACACTTTTTGTTAACGTGATGTTTTTTAAAGCTTTTACTTCCACACTATTATTAATTTGATTACTTATATAAAATTAAGTTTGTAAATTAATTCGACACTATGTTACTTAAACAATATTCCTGTATTTTTTATGACCTATCGCTGTATGTAATTTGCCCTCATTAATGAACTAAAAAAGACTAAACTTTGTCGCAAATTCCTCAGTTTTATCTAGTTAGAATTAAATATTCAGGATATCAATAAAATATCGATACACTGTAAAGTTGGCTGACATCGGCACAGTGCCCCCCAACAACACTCGATTAAATACCAAGTTGTTGTTATATAAGAGCATTCATAACTAATACCTTGATTTATATCCACCAACTACTTGCCGTATTCTGCTCAGCAAAAAATATATTGTTCGAGTGACGAGTAACGGTTTAGCTGGCGAGGTCAATTTAGCGTAAAAAAATAATATAAATTGCGATGAAAGAGGAGCGTCAGAGCAACCAAGCGAATAACGGCAACCACGCGCTCAGAGAGGATAAGCATATTGCAATATGCTCGAGTCAACCTTCTGGCTGTAACCCTTCGCAGGATAAACCACAAAAAATGCCAGCATTTCGCTGGCATAATTTCAATACGGAGTGTTCTGTTTAGTTAACGTCCCGACTTAAACTTGGTCCATAAGCGAGTACGAACCCGTTCAACCTTCGGTGGAACATTGGTAAATCCATAGAGATTTTTAGCCGCGGCTTCGCTTGGGTAAATTCCCTGATGCTGAGCAATTTCAGGATTGATTAAAGCGGTCGCCTTAGTATTTGGATTGGCAAACCACACAAAATCGGTCACCTTGGCGATCACTTCGGGACGTAATATATAGTTGATAAAAGTATGAGCGTTATTGGGGTGACTCGCATCTTTGGGAATAGCAAACATATCAAACCACACACCTGCCCCTTCTTTAGGGATGATATATTCAAGTTCAACGCCATTTTTGGCTTCTTCGGCACGCTCATCCGCCATTAACACATCGCCCGACCAGCCGATCGCGACACAAATATCGCCACTGGCTAAGTCATTAATATACTGAGAGCTATGAAAATAACGAATACTCGGCCGCAGTTGCGCCATTAGTGTTTCAATCTCCCCTTTATAGTCTGCCATATTGCTGCTACCGGGATCCTTCCCCATATAATTCAGCATCGCCGCAACCACTTCACTGGGCGCATCCAAAAAGGCTATGCCACACTCGCTCAATTTCGCTGCGATCTGTGGATCAAACACCAGCGACCAACTATTTAAATCAGCATCATCACCTAAAATTTGTTTTACTTTATTCACGTTATAACCAATACCCGTGGTGCCCCACATATAAGGGATGCCATACAGGTTACCCGGATCATAATGTTGTAGCGTGGCTAGAAGTGTCGGATCCAGATTGCCCCAGTTACTCAGTTTGCTGCGGTCCAGCTTTTGATAAACACCCGCTGTAATTTGCCGACCATAGAAGTCATGAGAGGGGGCGACAATATCAAAGCCGGTGCTTCCCGACAGCAATTTAGCCTCCAACATTTCATTAGAATCAAATACGTCATAAATCACTTTAATACCCGTTTCTTTTTCAAACTCGGAAATTGTGTCCTCGGCAATGTATTCGGTCCAATTGTAAACATTCAGTACTTTCTCTTCTTGAGCCATTACTACATTGGTCACTACAGCAAGTAGTCCAACCAACAGCATGTTTATTTTATTCACTCATGCAATCCTCAATATACGGTGATGCTGACATCACACGTTTGTTTATTCTATAAATGTAGTCTATAAACTGCTTTGATAACTGGCAGAGCCATTTAATCACAGCCTGCCAGATTAAAGCCGCGAGATAGTACTCGTTAATTAATCGAAACCCAAGTGCTAGCTGGCTAACAATTATCCAAAAAAGCGCTTTGAAAAGCCTTTACTAGTCGTTAAAATCGACGATTAACTAAATTTTTGGGTTATATACGTACTAAGTTCGCTTACGTACTCGCGTTTAACACACTAGGAAGAAGACATTCAAAACAATGATTAACGACCAACAAATTGAGACGATTCGTCAACAACTCAGCCAGAAACTAGAGGAAATTCAACTTCGTCTTGAACAAGATAACGAGTTGATTAAAGACAAAAGTGATCTAGGGGATGACGTTGATCGAGCCAATCAAGAAGAGTCTCAACAAATGCAGCTTAATCGTCGCCAACACGACCTTGCTCAAGTAAAAAGCATTAAGGATGCATTACGTCGTATTGAGGAACAAGACTATGGTTTTTGTGAAAGCTGCGGTGAAGACATCAATGCCGCACGACTCAACGCTCGCCCAGAGTCACGCTACTGCATCGACTGCCAAGATTACCGCGAACGTAAAAGTAGCCAATATGCTTAAACAACTACAAATTAATCTTAGAATTAGTCACTAAGATCATATTCACTTGCTCTGCTCGCTGTTATAATTCCGTTCCGATTTCACATCGGATTAGGATCTGCGAGCATGAACAACCCGCTTTATCAAAAGCACATTATCTCCATCCCTGATTTATCCCGTCAGGAACTCGAGTTAATTGTCGACACCGCACAAAACATAAAACAACAACCCCGTCCTGAGTTACTCAAAAATAAAGTTGTTGCTAGCTGTTTTTTTGAAGCCTCAACCCGTACTCGTTTGTCTTTTGAAACCGCAGTGCAACGTTTAGGCGGGAGTGTGATTGGCTTTGCCGATGGTGGTAATACTTCGCTGGGCAAAAAAGGCGAAACCTTAGCGGATTCGGTGAAAGTGATCTCTTCTTATAGCGATGCGTTTTTTATGCGCCACCCCCAAGAGGGAGCCGCTCGCTTAGCCAGTGAATTCTCCAGTGTGCCAGTGGTGAATGGCGGCGATGGTTCTAACCAACACCCCACCCAGACCTTACTCGACTTATTTACCATTTATGAAACGCAAGGGAGTTTAGAAGGCCTTAAAATTGCGTTTGTTGGTGACCTTAAATACGGACGCACGGTACATTCGCTTACCCAAGCCCTGTCCTTATTTGGTTGCGAATTTTACTTTATCGCACCGAAAGCATTGGCCATGCCTGATTACATTACCGAAGAGCTAAATGAGCGCAAAATAAAATATCATTTATATGACAGCATCGAAGAGGTCGTTGGAGAACTGGATATTTTGTATATGACTCGCGTGCAAAAAGAGCGCTTCGATGAGACAGAATACCAGCATATCAAATCCAGCTTTATTCTTCGGGCCAACATGCTTGAACAAGTGCAAGACAACCTCAAGATCTTACACCCGCTGCCCCGAGTCGACGAAATCACCACCGATGTAGATAGTACGCCCTACGCCTACTACTTCCAGCAGGCTGAAAATGGTGTTTATGCTCGCCAAGCTTTACTCGCGCTAATCATGACCAATGAATTTGGAGTTCAATAATGAAGAAAAAACTGCAAGTTGAAGCGATTGCTCACGGCACAGTGATTGACCATGTACCTGCGGGGCAAGGAATTAAAATCCTTAAATTTTTTCAGTTATCGGCGGCCCAAGAACGGATCACGGTGGGCTTAAACTTACCCAGCGGAGAACAACAAAAGAAAGACCTAATTAAAGTTGAAAACACCGTTTTTGATGAAAACCAAGCCAATCAACTAGCCTTATTTGCCCCTCATGCCACCATCAACTTGATTGAAGACTTTGAAGTAGTGCGTAAGTTCCATGTCTCCACTCCGGAACAAATCAAAGCTGTATTTGCCTGCCCGAACAGCAATTGTATCAGCCACAACGAGCCTATCGATAGTCACTTTTATGTTCGTCATAAACAAACAGACATCAAGCTAAAATGTCATTACTGCGAAAAATCCTTCGATCTAAGCCTATTCCCTGAACTCGACTAGATTCAAACCAACCCAGCCACAACATGCGCTAAACCCGGTGTTGTGGCTCGGAATCAGAACACTTTACAAACAACAGCTTATTCGACTAAATATTAAGAAATCCTCAACATACTGCTGTTAATTTACCCAATACCTAAGTTATGCTGTGCTTTGTTTAATCACTGTCAATCGCTCACTTATCAAAAGTTGGCGTCATGAACATAACAAAATGAATTTCTTAAAATTATTTAGCACAAGGACGTAAGCGATGTTGAATCGAGTTAGCAGTATTTTATGCTGTAGTCTGTTACTGAGTTTCGCCGCTGGCGCTCGTCCACTCGCAGAACAAGCTGGATGGTCGGCCACCCTTAATCTCAACTTGGGTTATGTTGGCGGGCAAAGTCAATTTTCCACTGATGATGACAACCAAGTCACTCATGATCTAAATAATAGTGGCCAGAGCACCAATACGCTGATTGCCTATCCTTTGTTACGAGCCTCTTACACCACTGCCGACCTAAAAAATCAGTTTTTTGTGGGTAACAGTAAAGAGAACTTAGGCCGAGCCCAGTTTCAATACGAGTTGGGTTATCGCCGCGCGATCAGCAATAAAAGTCAGTTAACCGTTGCTTATTTCCCAGAGTTGCCATTGATGAATGATACCTGGAGTGATCCTTATATCACTAATGTGGCTCGACAAGAAACTGATGAAAATGTCCAAGGGGGACGACTGCGTTATCAATCCATTGCCGATAGTCCATTTACCCTTGAATATGTTTATGCCAAACGTAGCATTGACAACGAACAAAGTGGGGTCGCCATATTTGGCCAAGGTTCCAGCCAAGCCCAAGCGCTAAATCGCAATGCCAATTTACACCGAGTCATTGGCGAAATGTTTGTGCCACTTTCCAAACAATGGTTTCTGTCTCCAGCCCTGGTCTACACGACGAGCAAAGCGGATGGTAGCGCCAACGATTTTAATAGCTATACCCTGCGTCTAAACAGTGTTTATAAAATTGAGCGTCATTTATTAACGGTCAACCTAGAGTTAGGTCAAACTAAGTATTCTGATGGCAACCCGGTATTTAATATGCAAACTCAAGAGGATGACCGACTCTCCTTATTTGCAATTTACCTCTACCAACGTCCATTTGCTTGGAAGAATGCAATGTTTAATGTCACCGCTGGCTATCAAAATAGCGACTCAAACATTAACTTCTACGACAGTAAAGGCTTCATCACCACCTTTGGTTTTGGTTATACTTTTTAGTGGTACAGCATTGAATCAAGGGCAGCGTTAGCTGCCCTTTGCGATAAGGTTTGCTCATTACTTAGATTCGCAATAAGAACTTTTTATCATGCCGATTGGTACGCCGCCTGGCGTACCAGCAAATACAGCTCAAGTCACTGCTGCAAACATTTACCAAGGGTCTTGGATGTTAGTCTTCGCTTAAATCCAATTCCGCTAAGTAAATTGCGGTCTTATCCTCATGACTGGAGTAATAACTGCAATACAAGGTATTACCTCGCTGTACTAAACCTGGATAACTGGTATCGCCACCGGAAGGTAAAACTTGCACTTCTTTTAAGCGCCCCTGATCTGCATCAAGCCAACACAAACTGGTACGCACCGGTTGGTATAAACGTAGTGCACAGAGCAACCGCCCATCGTCCAGCTTAAGCATTACCGGACCACCAATTTGTAATGCTAAGTCCTGCCATGTCCATTCCAAATAAGGCGGCTTCGCATAACCCAGTTGAGCGCTTGCGCTATCTTTATCGCGCCTTAATAAACATAGCGCCGAGCCATCATCAAGCAAACTCAAGTCATGCTCATTGGGGTAAGCGAGGCCATTTTGTTTAAGGCTAAACAAGGGATCTAAATGAAGCTGATAGTTCCCTTTCGCGTCCATCCGATATAGATCTACCTTATCCAAGCGATAACTATAAGCCACTGCATAGGCGCTATCGGCTAAATAACGGCTACGCCACAACCACATCCCGGCTTCCCCTTGTGGGCTCAACTCCGACCAAATTAACCCGTCATCAGACCAAGCAATATAGCTTTGTAACTGCGATGATAGCTCGTGACGCGTTACACCAGCGCAAGTCAATAACATACGTCCATCCGGGCTCACAACCAATTTAGGGTCTCGTAAATCCAAACCATCCACATGCAGGAAAGCCGCCGGTTCAAAATCGGTTTGCTCAAAACCACGACGTAAGATCCGAATGTCTCCTTGTTCACTCACATGTGCACTGGCTTCGCGAAAACACAGCCACAGCGAAGCGGCAAATTCACACATATCAGTAAACGCATTATGCTCAGCCTTATCCCAGACTTGTTCCACCGAAGATAATCTCATGTTGACCTCACCGCGATTAATTCAATATTGAGTAAAAATGAGCCTATGATTTTTAGTGTGAATGCAGCTTTTACTTGCAAATTAACCATAGTCTACACAGTTAGTTCAGTTATCGGCTATGATCGTTTAAGCTAAATCAATAGTTTAAGTTGCTCGCAAAAATATCCCGAGGGGGGACTATGTTTTTGGATTTTTTCGCTTTAGGTTTACTGCTTTTTGTCGCGCTTACCCTGTTTTACGGAATTATAGCCATTCATGATATTCCCTATGAAATATCAAAACATCGCAATCACCCCCACCAAGATGCGATCCATGTTGCCGGTTGGGTGAGCCTATTCACGTTGCATGTATTGTGGCCATTTTTATGGATTTGGGCCACGCTGTATCGCGAAGACCGAGGTTGGGGCTTTCAACAAATCGAGCAACGCCAACAAGACTTAGAAAATCAAGAACAGCTACTCGCCTCACGAGAACAGGTGATGGAAGCCGAAATCAGTAAACTCAAACGCCAAGTCGCCATCATCAGTAAGCATGTGCAACAACTAGAACAAGGAGAGAGTCAATAATGGATTTATTGCTTATTCTCACCTATGCGGGCCTATGTATCGCTATTTTTAAGATATTTCGTATTCCGCTCACCAAGTGGACGGTGCCAACCGCAGTATTAGGTGGCATCTTCATCGTTGGGGTATTGATAGTATTGATGAACTATAACCATCCCTACACTGCCAACGCCCGACAAATATATACCTCGGTCCCTATCATGCCTCTAGTTCGCGGTAAGGTGATTGAGGTTCCAGTGGAAGTTAATCAGCCGATACAAGCCGGTGAAATCTTATTTAAACTGGACCCAACACCATTTCAAGCCATCGTTGAACAACGTCAGGCCGAATTGGCCAGTGCCCAACAATTAGTGCCCCAACTCATGGCGCAATGGGCCAGCGCCAAAGCAAATACCACCGCGGCTATCGCCGAGCGAGATCGCAACTTAAAGTCTTATCAACGTTATGCCGAAGGACGAAAGAAAGGCGGAGCAAATAGCCCCTTCACCGAATTAGAAGTCGAAAACCGCCAACAAGCCTACCTTGCTGCTGAAGCTAAACTACAAGCGGCACAAGCCAACGAAACCATTGCAAAACTCGCCTATGATTCGCAAATCAACGGCGTGAATACTAACGTGGCACGCATTCAGGGGCAGCTCGATAGTGCTTTGTTCGATCTAGAGCAGACCGTGGTCCACGCACCGAGTGATGGCTTTGTTACCCAGGTCGCATTGCGCAAAGGCATGGTGGCCGTACCAATGCCGCTGCGCCCTGTCATGACTTTTATACCCAAGGAACAATCAATGTTTGTCGGCGCCTTTTGGGAAAACTCTATCAAGCGCCTGAAAGCGGGTGATCAAGCTGAGTTTATTGTTACCGCGCTGCCTGGCGTAGTATTTAAAGGCACCGTAAGACAAGTGATGCCAAGCATTGCCGAAGGTGAATTTCAAGCCAACGGAAACTTAAGTGGTGCAGCGGTATTTTTTAAACATAGTCGCAGTTTGGTGATCATCGATCCCGAACCTCGATTCGATGAATATCAACTGCCAATGGGCATTAGCGGCCAAGTCGCCATCTATACCGAGCATTTCCATCATCTCTCAGTGATGCGCAAAGTGCTACTCAGAATGCAAGGTTGGATTAACTACATTTTCCCCTTTCATTAATCGCCAAGGCGTCGCGAACCAAAAGGCCAGCAATATGCTTGGCCTTTCTTATGCCGACGCAGGTAAAGTTCTAGTTTATCGCCCTTTACCAATCTAACTCATTACCGGTTCACTCTTGCTGGCCTTAATCACCACTAACGGCGTTATATATCTTGTTATTAGAGCCACGAGTTACTGCACTTCATGCCTGGTTATCGGCAGATTTATGCTGCGCAATACGTTGATCGTATAATGAATCAGATTGGTATTACATGCCGTCGCCGTTGAGCATTCAATCCTTCCGTTGTTTTCCAAACTAAAGCTGTTTGAATTCCCAAAAACGAGTCAATGGCAATATAAAGAAGCATTACTCTAAGTCTTCAACTCTTCGCTTTAGGGCTGCTAACTCTTGTTTAAGCGCATTTATTTGTTGTTGTAGCTCGCCCTCTGATGAAGTTTCTCGCGTAAGGTCTGGGCTCACCGCCAAGCTAGATTCTCCAGAAAACAAATGCATATAACGCGATTCACGTTTCCCTGGCTCGCGCTCTAATTTGGAGATAAATTTGCCACTCTCATGTTCACTCAACGCCTGTAAATTTTGCTCCACTTCTTGAACACTACTAAAGTTTGCTAAACGCTGGCTGCGAGTACGTAATTCTCCAGGGGTTTGCGGCCCGCGCAAAAACAATAAACAAATAATCGCTCGTTGTTGCTCGCTGAGTTGTAAACCACCAAACTGAGAATTGCAAAAGCGATGTTGGTAACGAACCACCCGTCCAGCCATCGGAGCCTCGGTCACTAAACGCAATTGTTGTAATTGAACCACTGCATCTTGCACCTCAGCTTCAGACAAACTCATCACTGGCTCTCGATTACTCTTTTGATTACAAGCTAAGGTTAAAGCATTTAGCGACAGCGGATATTGGTCTGGCGTCGTTGTTTCTTTTTCGAGTAAAGCGCCAATCACACGAGTTTGTTCTAAAGATAAATTTTGTTCCACAGCTCACCTCAATAACATGTTACAGCAGTAGCTTAATGCACTACCGACCCCAGAATACGCCAAACTGAATTGCCAAGCAGCTTAACATGATGCGTTTCGTGGATAACTTCAACTAAACTGAAAAAACTGAAATAGAAAAAGTGCTTTAAAAGTGCTCATTTTTCACGTTTTATTGATATAGATTAGCGTTATCGCCTAGATTCATCGGTATGGTAGCTCTCCGCTTCATATCGAATAATCATGGCTACACTGCTATATCATCGAGCAGTCAATGACAGATAGGCTGGAAAGCAACAAATGGAACCGTTTCGTTGGACCTCTGATTTTGAAACCGGCTTGGAGGAAATTGACAAGCAACATCACCAATTAATTGACCTGATTAATAAAATTGGCAATTTACTCACTCAAAAACAGATGTCAACCGAAGAACTAAGACCATTTACCTTAGAGCTGAATCACTATGTGGTAGAGCACTTCCAAGAAGAAGAACAATTAATGACATTATGCCGAGTCGACCCTCGACATAAAAAAATTCACATTAAAGCTCACCGCGAATTTCTTGACGAAATAAATAAATTTGAACATCTAGACAATAGCAACCAGCATGCCCAAATTAAGCAGCTATTGGACTACCTGATTCAATGGCTGGCTTACCATATTCTCGGCATTGACCAAGAATTCGCAAAACAAGTGCGATATATCGAAAGCGGTGAATCGCCTATAACTGCCTACAGCAAAGCCGCGCAGCCTAAAGATTTGGCAACCCAACCCTTAATTACCGCATTACATGGTTTATTTCATCAAGTTAGCGTACGCAATCATGAGTTACTCGATCTCAATCAAAACTTAGAAAAAAAAGTACAAGAACGCACCCTCGCCTTGCAAAAAACCAATCAACATTTGCAATCTTTGGCCCATACCGATGTACTCACGGGTCTGCCCAATCGACGCCATGCAATGATTCAACTCAAAGAGTTATGGCAACAATCCTTAACACAACAAAGTCCCTTAGTCTGCATGATGATAGACGCCGACCATTTCAAACAGATTAATGACCAAAAAGGCCATGATGCTGGCGATACAGTATTGATGTTACTCGCGCGCAGTTTACGCGAATCGGTCAGAAGTGATGATGTGGTGGCTCGCCTAGGGGGCGATGAGTTCCTGCTCATTTGTCCAGACACCGATCAAGACGGCGCCTTAAGGCTCGGGTCTGCGATTCGTCAGCGGGTCGCCAATTTGTCCATCAACCAACAATATAAAATTAGCGTGAGTGTAGGCATCGCCAATCGCAGCTCAGAAATGACCCATCACGAAGCGATGATCAAGGCTGCCGACAAAGCAGTTTATCAAGCCAAAGCAGACGGTAAAAATTGTGTGCGCATGTTCCAACCCAAGCAAGATGAACCTGCAAGCAAGGCGCTAAAACAGCAAGCCCAGTAAACCATTCAGCAACCTGAGCCGTCACTATTTCGAGGTAACTCGGCAACGCTACAACATGGATTAAAGGTTGCAGCGAACACCAAGCCGTGTTGAACTTCAATTTTCTCTTGAAGTCTATTTGGGAGCACCCATGACCATTGATATAAGCTGGCCTGCACTCGCTTTTTTTTCACTGATATTGCTGGTCCCATTGCTCATTAACTGGCATTTTCACTTAGCTTTGGGCAAAGATATGCTCTTGAGCATCTTCAGAATGGTGGCACAGCTCGCTTTACTCGGCGTTTATCTGCAGTTTCTATTTGATTTAGATAAACTTTGGATCAACCTACTCTGGTTAGCGCTGATGCTCATGGTTGGAGCCAGCGCCATCATTGATAAAGCCAAGCTGCCTAAACGAGGTTTATTTTTAGCGGTCACTTGCGGCCTGCTACTCGGTTTAAGCCCAGTGTTATTCATTTTGCTGTTTGGCCTGCTCAAGCCGGATCCCAGCTACAGCGCCCAATACCTGATCCCCCTCGCCGGTATGTTATTAGGCAATAGCCTCAGCGGTAATATTATCGCTCTACAGCGCCTATTTAACCGCCTCAGCGAAGCCAAACAAGAATATTATGGCTACCTTGCGCTAGGAGCCAATCGCAGCCAAGCCACTCAAAGCTTTGTGCAATCGGCAATGCAGCAATCCTTCGCCCCCTTGCTAGCCTCCATGAGCACAGTTGGTATCGTGACCCTACCAGGTATGATGACTGGACAAATTTTGGCTGGCAGTGACCCATTGGTCGCGGTGAAATATCAGCTGGTGATTTTAATTGCGATCTTAGTCATGCTCAGTATTTCCGTCTCGACCACCTTAAGTCTGAGCATTCGAACCACCATCAGCCCCTGTGGCCGAGTCAACATCCCCAGTCCCCACGCTTAATCAGCGAGCCAGACTTCACACCTCTGGATTGCTCGAGGCATTAAAGGAAAACATCCGCACCTCGTCACGGGGGAACCAATTCAGGCTTTGATAAAACTGCTGAGCATGTAAGTTATCCAGATGCACAAACAGGTGGGTTTTCGCAATGCCCTGGCACTTGAAGGCCGCAACCACTTGCGCCACTAACTGACGCCCCAAGCCCTGCGAGCGATACGCTTTCGCCACGACTAAGTGTTGTAAATAACCTCTTCTGCCGTCGGTGCCTGCCAATACCGCCCCAACCAACTGCTGCTGCGCCACAGCCACAAAACTTAACCCCGGATTCCGCTGTAAATAAGCCGCAATACTTTGCTCCGAATCAGCATCACGCAAGGTCATCCCTTCGGCCTGCCTCCAAAGCGCCATCACTGCTTGATAATCCGCGGCTCGCATTTCTCGTAATACTGCCATTCAAGCCTCCGTCAACTAAATGAGCATCAATTTAAGCCAAAGTCGCCACTGCAGCCAAAGTGATAAGATAAAAAAGCGGCCAACACTACCAGCGGATAAAATAAGGGAGCACTGCCAGTAATAAGCCAACCAGCAATAACATACTCAGGCTGGACACAAAATAAGGCACAATACACAAGGCAATACCAACACATAGCGGCACGATTGCCTGCTGCTTTCTGCCATAACTAAAATAGCCGATACCGATAGCGCCAAACAGCACCCCCCATATCATCATCGCGCTACTATCCATCAAATCTCCTAATGGCTAATCATAAAGCGAGCAACCAAAACGAATAGCTGAAAGCTAAAATACTGCTTTTAGCAATGCACAGCAATCTCGAATGCCATACAAATCAACTGAACGGGTGACCGATTAATCAATCATATGCAAAGCACAAACTCACCAGCGCTAGCGGTGCGTCCAATTTTTTATTGAATGCGCCAAAGCAGCAACCAATACTTATTCGTTACGCAGCGCTTCCACCGGATCTTGCTGCATGGCCCGCCAAGCGGGCAGTACTCCAGCTATCAGACCAACCCATACACATAGCAACAATGCGAGCAGCAAATAAAGAGGATGAACCACCAAAGGAAGCTCTGGAGCCAAGGCATGAACACTTAGTTGCACGGTAAGCAACAGCGCCAGGCCAACCAGCCCTCCGCTTAATGCCAAAGCGATCGCCTCGGCCAAGAACAACAGTAAGATCGTAGCACGCCGAGCCCCAAGCGCACGCAGTAAACCCACCTCTGGGATCCGTTCTTGTTGAGCAATACTCATGATGGTGAAGATCCCCACTGCACCAATGAATAAAGAAATTGCCCCCAGACCTCCGATGGCAGCCTTAATGATGCTGAGGATCTTATCCAGGCTCGCCAGCATGTCTTGCTGAGTATACAGAGTAAAATCTTCGCGACCATGGCGCCGAAACAACCGCTCAAAAATCCGCTGTTGCATGACTGTGGCAGGGATATCGGGGCGGTAAACCACATCCACCTCCATTAAGCTCTCGCGATTGAAGATAGCCAGCGCATGCGCGGCCGGAATATACACCACATCATCCAAATCAAAGCCAAGAAATTGCCCCTTTGGCTGCATCACACCAACAATGCGAAAACGGCGCTCACCCACCCGCAGAAACTGCCCCAACGGCGCAGCGTTAGGAAACAACTCCACAGCTAGCTTACTGCCCAATACGGCCAAGTTTCGCGGGCGCTGACTCTCATCCGGCGGCAAGAAACGCCCCTGTTCGATACTAAAATGCCAAGCTTCGGCGGCTTGATAACCCACCCCCAGGATGTCGCTGTTACGGCTCAGCTTGCCCGCTTTTAGCTCCCCAGTACCCGAGGTGACAGGCACCACGGCTACCACGCCTGCCAGCCGTCGCAAACTTTGCGCATCGGCCAAGGTTAAGGGACGCACGGTACTGATCACCCCACCAGACAGCCCCTGAGTGGTCACTTTTCCGGGCGTAACGGCGATCAGGTGCGAACCAAACTGAGAGAAGCTGTCTAAAAGGTAGAGACGCAAGCCTTCGCCAATCCCGGTTAAAGTGGTAACGGCAGCTATCCCAATAGCAATACCAAGCGCACTAAGCAGATTACGTAGACGCCCTGACAAGAGGCTGCGCAATAACCAAAAAAACCAATCCCCCACTCTCATTGATGACTCCCCTTCAAACTTTCCACTGGCTTCTGGCGGGCGGCTTGATTTGCCGGCAACAACGCAAACAGTAGGCCGATCACCACGGCGCTGAGCAAGGCGCTGGCGGAAGCCCACAGCGGAACCTGTACCGGAAAGTCCGGGTAATACCAAGCCAACAAGACCACCGCCGAATATCCCACTAGCAGACCGACGATGCCCCCACCCAATGAGAGAAGCATTGCTTCGCAGAGGAACAGGCTACGCACCGTGCCATTACTGGCTCCTAAAGCTTTTAGCAGACCAATTTCGGCACAACGCTGATGGGTACTAATCAGCATAATATTCATCATCATGATACCGGCAACAATTAAGCTAATAGCGCCAATCCCAGTCACGGCTAGCGTGAGCGTAAACAAAATTTCGTTGAAAGTGGCGAGTAACGAATCGGGACGCAGCAGAGTCACATCGGCCACCCCTTGATGCCGTTCGGCGATCACTTGCAGTAGTAAAGATCCCAGCGCGGCTAAGTCCTGCGGTGTGAGCGTTTGAACAAACAGACGATACAGACCGGGAGCATTAAATAAGGATTGAGCAGAAGCCACTGGGATCAGTACCGTCTCGTCAAATTTAAGCCCCATATTGCTACTCTCGCTAGTAAAGGTGCCAATGACTCGAAAGCGGCGATTATCCAAGCGGATCCATTGTCCCAAAGGATTCGCTTGAGCAAACAATTCTTGCGCCAGAGTCGCGCCGAGTACACACACCGGACGAGCACTTTCAAGCGGAATATCGGGCAGCGTTTTACCACGCAACAAGCGCAAACGGTGAGTGGCGAAGATCTCGGTAGTGCTCCCCAGAATCATCGATTGACGATTGCGACTAGCAAATTTTACTTCACTAGCGCCCAGCACCAGAGGCGCAACTCGCAGATGAGGGATGCGACGCTGGATATGCGCCATATCAGCCAGCGTCAGATCTCGCAGACTAGTGCCCGTCACAGGCGGCATACCACCCGTTGTCTCCTTACGCCCAGGTAAGATGATCAGCACATCTTTGCCTAAAAATGAGAATTCCTGCTCTACGAAATTACGCGCCCCTTGCCCCAGGGCGGTCATCATCACCACAGAGCCAACACTGATGGCTATCGCTGCCAATAACATTACCGCCCGTAGCTGCTGCCGCAACAAAGCAGCGAGCGCATAGCCGATGGCGTCAAGCAAGCGCATGCGGAGTCACACCCGAGTCTTGAATAATCGCACCATCGGCCATTTGCAGCATTCGCCTCGCTCGCTCACCAAGGCTAAGATCGTGAGTCACTACGACCAAAGTGATCCCGGTCTCTCGATTTAAGCGTTCCAGCAGCTCAATCACCTCACCACCGGCGTGACTGTCGAGGTTACCAGTCGGTTCGTCAGCCAATAATAGGGCCGGGTTCATCACCATGGCGCGCGCAATTGCCACGCGTTGCCGCTGACCACCAGAGAGTTGCTCGGGTCGATGCTCAGCACGGGCAGTTAAATCTAACTGACTGAGCAGCTGGCTCACCTTTTGTTGGCGAATATGGGGAGTAATCCCCGCCAATATCAAGGGTAGTTCGATGTTTTCCATCGCCGTGAGACGAGGAACTAAATGAAAGGATTGGAAAATGAACCCGATCGCGGTACTTCTAAGATAAGCCAGTTGACGCTCGTTCATCGCGGCGGTGTCTTGCCCTTGCAGTTGATATTGCCCACTATCAGGACGATCCAATAAACCAAGCACATTCAGCAAAGTGGATTTTCCGGAACCCGATGGTCCCATCACTGCCACATACTCCTGCGCTTGAATGGTCAAGTTGATTTGCTTAAGACCATTGATCAACTGCTCTCCCAATTTGAATCTGCGATCTACCTGAGTCAATTTAATCATCGCCGCTGACCTGCATTCCCGGCTGATATTCAACCCGAGCCGCTTGACGAACAATCTGCTGACCCTCGTGCAACCCCGAAAAGATCTCCTGCCAACTCCAGTTGCTCAGTCCAAGCTCAGGTTTAAGCGGCTTCAGGCTATTATTTTCAAACAGATAGACCACGCCTTCAGCAGTGATGGCTTCCGTCGGAATGCGCAGTACCTGTTCGCGGCGCTGGATCTCGATCTCCAAGTCAGCGCTATAACCAATCAGTAACTGAATATCGCTCGGCAATGCCCCTAGCTCCACTTCCACCTCCACGGTGCGAGCCTGTTTCTCCAAATCGAGAACATAGGGAGCAATACGACTTAGGCGAGCAGGAAAAACTTGCTTTGGTAAGGCATCGAGCAGCACATTCACCGCTTGTCCGACCCGTAATTTGGCTGCGTCGACCTCGTCAATGGGAGCTGAGACATACAGGCAACTAACATCAATCAGATCGATAGCAGGCAAGGTCGCGACCCCCGGCGGAGAAGGCGTAAGATACTCGCCTAGCTCGCCATTCACTTCCGCCACAATGCCACTGAAGGGTGCAAATAAATGGGTTTGTTGCAACTGAGCCTCGGCCAGCTTAAGCTGAGCGCGCGCTATCAGCAGCTCCGTTTCACTCGCCTCACAGTTTAAGGCACTGGTAGCAGCCAAGGTATCGGCCCGATCAATACTCGTTTCCGAGGTCAGCGCATGCTTTTGTAGCGGTTGTAAACGCCGTGACTCTCGTTGCTCGAAGCGAGCCTGCAAGCAAGCTAACTGGGCGTGTTGCTGGGCCAAGGTAACACGAGCCTGAGCTTGCTCTTGCTGCGCCTGCAGATCTTGATCCCAGAGTGCCAGCAAAGGCTCGCCTCGCTTGACCCGATCCCCCTCTCGAACATGCAACTCAGCGATCACGCCACCCACCGACAAAGCTAAACGCGCTCGCTGGCAAGAGTTAATGGTACCGGCGCGCGTATTAACCACCGTTTCGATCACATCGCCAACTTCCACCCGAACCAAAACCACTGACAGTGGTTTACTGCGCAACCACCAAGCAGTGAAGATGAGCAGTGCGACAATCAGCAAGAGCGTGATAATTTTCTTCATCAGCGGTGCGAAACCCTCTGCATAAAACCATGTAATAAGTGTGGTCAATAAACGCCAGAAGTTCGAGTGTCCTGTGAACATAAGTGACACGAGAGGGTGTGATATTTGGTAAATAAAGACAGGCAACAATAGAGAAACCCAAAAGGCCTCAAAACTTATCGGTTTGCACAGCACTGGCATGTGCTATCACCAAATTAGATAAATTCAAAACGACCCGGCTGCAACCAGCATGATCAAATACGGATTTAAAGTTCCAAATTCTATTTTCGCTTGGATATGGATGATTCGACTTCACGATTATAAGTAAAACGCTCTGCGAGGAATCGCGTGCCAGATATTGTGGTACCGGAAGCCAGAGAAGAGCCGGCTAGCCGACGATACGTGCCACCTTTATATAACTACTTTCTTTCTCTTCTTGGCCGCTTAGATCGCCTATCCACTATCGATTCAGCTGCCACTGTCGGCCGATTTGGGCTGGGTTGGTTTAATCTGGCAACGACCCCCACAGTGGAAAAAAGGCCATACTTTTTCTCAAAGTGATTTAAGCTTGAGACCTGTCCCGAAGTCTTACTAAACTGATCAGACATATTCTGTGGGTTAAACACGACGCTGCCGAGTGAGCTCGGCAGTATTCCCTTAAATAGATGCTGCTTGCCTTTGCCTGAAACCCCAACCTGATTAGCGGCTTTATTTTGGTCGACATTAATCACTTCGGAACGTGTCGCTTTTTTATCTTCCTCCACCACCGATGACATTAAAATTTCACGAGTAGTTTTATTCTCTACGTCAAAACCACGAATGACCGGGCCAGCATCCCCCCATGCATTCATTCTTTGACTAGCGATTTTTTCCCGTGTAGCAGTTTGGCTGTTGATAAATAACGAAGGGGCCTGTAATTGAAATTGATTACGATTTTTACGTGCTTTATGAGCTTCCAGTGCTGTTTTCATCGAACTAAAGCCGGAACTTTTACCTTTTGCTTTTTTTCGTTCTTGCATAATTCTACCAACATCAGCCGCCTGCTGTGCAATATTGAATGATTGCTTAAGATCCGATTTAATGTGCTGTTCAGAGTAGCTGGCTACATAGTATTGCGCTCTTTGAGCATCCCCAAAATTGATCCAGGTTTGCTTCGTGCTCCCTTCAACAGGAGTAATTTTCCCCCCTAGACCTTCATGAATGTCTTTATAGGCTGAACCCGGTTTTGCTGGTGCAAATACCGTGGTAAAGGCGCGTTGCGAGCCTTCCTTATTCCCAGGAGTTAAATGACGGTCATCAACATTAACAAGCTTTTTATTGGCGACAATCCTGCCATCAATTGCGTGGGCAAAAGGTCTAATCGGCTTATCCATTTATATCTATTCCTCGCTATATTCATGCTTTATATAGACATCATTCCCCTAGGTAAAAGCGTCGACCGACTGCATATCTTAAGGGTTGGTAAAACCAGAACCACCCTGTTGGTTCTATAGCCATAACAGAACCGACGATCACATATTTAAAGCTAGCACACTTTTTATAGGACTCAGGTTCACAAACAACCACCGAGGCCGTTTATTGCGCTGACGACGCTAAAGAGCAGCCGACTTCCCATGACAGCATTTCTGCGATAAACAAAACATACAAGCTCCCAAAGAACAGCTAGCCACATGTGGGATGATCAGACCTTCGCAATCACCAAGGCGTGATATGCGGTACTGTTGCTCCCTCCCCAAACAGTCGCCAGCTCCATTTTAAATCAGACCATAGCCCTTCAGCAGTGCGAAACTAACGCTCACGGCCCCTTGATCGCTATCTAATTTGAGAAAGATCTAGATCAAGATTCAAACAAATATCATTGGCATTAGTATTTTTATATTAAATAAACATAAAAAACCGTGGTATAACAATACGATATGTTTTTGTTAGAGACACATTAGGAGTAAATGATGTACCTTTTAGATAAACTTGAGTCTTGGTTCGATTTTCCAAACTTAGGAAAATTGGTGTTGCGTGTCAGTTTCAGTGGCATGCTTTTGCTTCACGGCATCCATAAAATAATTGCAGGCACCGGATTTATTCAAGGACTGTTCGTTAACTTAGGCTTACCAGGCTATTTTGCTTACGCCGTATTTTTAGGTGAAGTTGTCGCGCCAATCCTTATTATTTTAGGGATTTATACACGCGTCTGCGCAGGCATAACGATAGGAACCTGTCTAGTGATCATCGGCCTGATGCATATAGATGACTTTTTCACTCTCACTCGTACAGGCGCTTGGTCAGTCGAAAGTATTGCCACATATTTATTTGCTGCAATAACCCTACTGCTAATCGGCCCCGGCAAATATGCGCTGCGTCCTGACGCTAGATAATATGCTCTGTCAATTCGCTCGTCTTAGGCGAGCGAATCAAAACCCCCGCTTATCGCATGAGTAAACTAAACATTTCGACAATGCTGCATACTCAACAACTAAATTTAAGAAAAAAGCGAACCACGTTGTAGTTTCCAAACCAAATGCGTGGCCTCGCTAGGTAAGTCTCTGGTGGTATGACTTGCGGCTCACGATATTGCATTTTGCTTTGTCCACGATGCGAGCTATCGGTTTCGCGGTAAGCATCCAATAACTGAAAGCGCAAAAGATTGATTCTGATTTAGGCAACGATACCAACCACATATAGTCATCAAGAGTCGTGGCAAATAAGATTCTTTTGAAGCCAATGTTCCCTAAACGTTGACACACTCCCACCATCATCTAAAGCGCGCAGTGCCAGGTTATTCAATAAGCGCTAAGGTGTCTCGATATTGCTTTGGGCTTAAACCAAAATGTTCGGTAAAGCGCTGGCTAAAACGACTCTGCGAGAGATAACCACAAGCAATAGCTAGCTCTAATTGATTGGCAAGACCAGCTTGCATTAAGCCAAGCGCATGATTCATTCGTAGCTCGCGCAATAATACTCCAAACTGAGTATTTTCCGCTTTTAAGCGGCGGATTAAAGTCGCCCGACTGATCGCAAAATGCAGACAAGCATCGTCGATCAGGCTTGGCGCTGCCAGATTTGGTTGCAAGAACCGACATAGCTGCTGGCTAAAACTGAGCACAGCAGTGGGAAATAGCAAATGCAGCGCCCCCTCCTCGGCTAACTGCTGGTATACGCCAGCAACCCAATGACTCTGCACCGCATCACTGATTAAACTGAGATCGATCGCACTCAGTGACAATAATGTTTGCTGCATCGCAGGACTAAGGGTGACCACAGGGATGAAACGCTTGGATACCGCCAAGCTACGCTTTAACATCGACGCTTCGGGGGCAATATGAAAACAAAACTGCGTCGAGTGAAAGCACTGCTCAAGGGGCAGATTGACAAAGGTAAAGCGCTCATGGGCCGCCACAATGAACAGATGACTAGCATCCAAATCCAACGCGCCTTGGCGATAACTCAGCTGCTTAGTGCCCTTACGTACCCAGATAATACTGGGTACTAATAAGGAGACATTACGTAAACGCTGCTGATAAACGCCCTGATAATACACCACCTCCAAGGCCTTACTCGCTTTCACCATCTGTTATTCACGCACATAAGTCGCAGTTAACTTGGCCTTTGCTAAGGCCGAAGCATTAAGCTTGTAGCCAGCAACAGCCTGACTAGCATTCACATCAAGTTTAAGCGATTCGGTCGGCAAGGCCCATAGGGTAAACACATAGCGGTGCATACCGTGCCCCTTGGGCGGACAGGCACCTCCAAAACTGGCACTGCCATAGTCATTGTTCAATTCAAGACCACCCAATTTTTTAATATCAACCCCCGCAGCGAGTTGTCGAGTGCTAGCTGGAATATCGATAGCGATCCAATGCCACCAACCACTGCCCGTTGGCGCGTCAGGATCATAAACGGTCAGAGCAAAACTTTTGGTGCCTTCGGGAACGTCTCGCCAATTCAGCTGAGGCGACTGATTTCCCCCATTACAACCAAAACCCTGATACTCAAATTTGGCATCCATTTTTTGCCCTTCCGCAATATCTGGGCTACTCAGCTGTAAGGCTTGACTACTCATCGAAAGCAAACTCGCCCATCCCAATAAAGCTAAACTGATATATTTCATCGCTTACTCCTGTATGAATGATTAACAACCTGAATAAGCATAGCCCAGCCGAAGGGATATTAATGGCCAATAAGTTTCAAATTTAACCAAAAATCAGACGAAGTTGATACTTTTAGTTAATAGGACTATTTCGCTTGATAGCGTGCTAGAAATACCAAGCTTTTAAAGCTTTAGAAACCATTTCACACCGCTTTTAGTTCAATAAAAACACCTTTATCTTGCGCCAATATCAAATAGCTTTCGCCTTAATTGTAAAAATTAGTCTTTTTTGACAAAAATAATTGTAAAAAATAATCCTATGTTTTTTATTGTGCGGCAAGCACTTGATTTTCATTAACATGATCAACAATCTACGACATCAGTATCTAAATTTACTATCACCGATCCGTGCTCTGCTGCGCATGATATGAGTCCGGATAATACTTTAAAGAAGAGTTAGGGTAAGCTAATGTCGAATGCACAAATGATATTTTTTGGTCTTTTTTTTATTGTTGCAAGCTCTGTTGTCCGCTACTTTTACAAGAATAAAATTGCCTCCGCTAAAGAATCGATGCATGCCAATAAAATCCCTCCACATGCCTCTTTATCGATCGAAATAAAAACCATCGATGAACAATTAAAACACGTGAATATTCAACCGAAAACCGCATCGACTCAAAATAACGCAAAGTATTCAGTGAAAGACCTAATTGATGTTGAATTATTGCAGCAAGTTCAAGATGCCTTTTCCAATGCCTTTGGTGTCGCCAGTATCACCGTTGATGATCAAGGTGCTCCAATCACAAAGCCAAGTAACTTTATGTCATTTTGCATGGAATTAAACCGCGGTAATCCTGAAGGTTTAAAATTATGTTGCCAGTGTGATGCGGGGGGTGGAACCTTAGCGGCAAACCTGTCGAAACCTGCGATATACCGTTGCCATAGTGGGCTGGTCGATTTTGCGGTGCCAATTATCATTGAAGATAAACAAGTGGGCAGTATCGTCGGAGGGCAAGTTCTCACCGAAGCCCCCGATCTCGATAAATTTCGAGCGCATGCTAGAAAACTGAATATTGACGAAGATAAATATCTTGAAGCCTTAAGTAAAGTGTCTATTATTTCACCCGATAAACTGATCTCTGCAGCCCAGCTACTTGAACTCATTGCCAAGGCTTTTTCTCAAACGGGATTAAAAACAAGAAAATTGCTCGATGCCTCCTTATCAGGCTTAAGTGAAATGACCAGCAGCATTACGCTGGTATCTAATTCTTCAAACCAAATAAAGGGAAGTTTGCAACAAGTCGCCACAAAATCCACTGCGATGTCGAACACCGTAAAAGAAATTTCCGACAATGCCAGTAAAAGCCGAACCATTGTTTTGCAAGCAGTGGAAAAGGTGAAACACTCGACCAAACAAATGGATAATCTAGAATCCGCGGCACAAGAAATCGGCATGGTATTAGAGACAATTAGTAAGATCTCCAGCCAGGTCGATCTCCTCTCTTTAAATGCCGCGATTGAAGCCGCTCGGGCTGGAGACGCTGGCCGAGGATTTGCGGTCGTAGCCAATGAAGTGAAGCACCTCGCTGGCCAAACTCAGGATGCGTCTATTGATATTGGTACTAAAATACACGACATCCAACAAGCATCAAGCGATGCTCAAGCCAATATTTCACTGATTAATCAAGTCATCAAACAAGTTGATGATACGGTACTCGCCATTGAAAGTGCAGTTAAAACCCAAGCCAATATGGCAGAAGAAATGTCAGAGAATATTTTGCAGACCTCCACCGAAATGGAAACCGTAGATAACGACATGCAACATGCAGCCAGCGTGGCACAGAAGTTAACCACGAGTCTGGAACAGAGCTTATGATGACAGTGGCATGGCTATAAGCAAATATAAACACCGCCTGATGCCACCAGTCAGAAAACAGAGGCCCGCGCTAAGCAAGCCTTTGCCTAAGCTTTTCTTTTAAAAAATCGAGAAAAATGGTCACTTTTTTAGCTCGATGATCGCTATCGGCGGAAAGCAGGGCAACGATATCCGCCGCAGCTAAGCTGTAATCGGGCAATAGCGGCAACAGTTGCCCTTGGGCCAACTCTTTATTCACATCCCAGCCTGAGCGCAACATCAGCCCTCGTCCAGCAAGACACCAGTCTTTCGTCACCTGACCCACATTACTCGCCAGATGAGGTTCAACTCTGACCGAATGGGGCGTCCTGGTGGCGGTTTCAGTAAAACGCCACATGCTGGCATCCTCATCGTTTTCTCTGAGCACAATACAGCGATGCTGGGCTAAATCGGCTGGCTTGACGAGGGCCGGAGCCGTGGCGAGGTAGCTTGGAGATGCCAGCAATAATCTTTGATTTTGCGCCAAGACCACACGCTTTAATGATGAATCCTGCAGCGCGCCAATATACAACAGCAAGTCAGGACTCTGATGCACCGACCATTTTGGGGCATCAGACAGAATTAATTCAATCTCGGTTAAGGGATAAAGTTGTTGAAATTCGCCAATAATTGGCCCGATATGCTTTGTCCCTAGTCCCAGTGGTGCCACCAGCCGAAGATGGCCGGAAACGGTCAGTTTGTTGGTTGAAATATCCTCACTAATCGCTGCCAGATGAGTTAACAGCAAACGGCCTCTTTCCGCCAACAGCTGCCCTTCACTGGTCAGCGATATCGCTCGGGCGGTTCGCTCCACCAAGCTAACCCCCAGCTTTTGTTCAATCGTTTTGAGGCGTTGCGACACACTCGGCGGAGTCACATTCATTGTTCGCGCGGCCGCAGCCAAAGACCGACTGGCCGCGATAACGACAAAAAATTGCAGATCCTGAGAATTAAGCATTAAGTTTCATCTTAATGATGGAATAAAGATCTGTTAATTTAACTACATGCTTAGCCATGTTACAACTATTGCCAGTTATTCAATTACCATGGAAAAATCGATGCAAACCAGTCTACTTGCCGAGCTGAACAGCAATATTTATCTGATCTTGTTTGTGGTCGCGATTGTCGCGGGCGTGGTGGATGCAATTGCCGGCGGAGGCGGACTGATTGCCGTGCCAGGCTTGATGCTCGCCGGACTTCCTGCGATGACAGTGCTAGGAACCAACCGCTTTCAGGCGGTGATCGGAGAGCTCACCACCGCCCTCAGTTTTTTATTGCACAAGCAATTGAACCTGAAGGGGCTAGGTCTGGGGATCGCCACTACTGCCGCGGGAGCCTTAGCGGGATCCTACTGCGTCAGTCTGTTTAATAAAGAGCTATTGGAAGTGCTGTTACCTGTTTTAATGTTGGCGATCACCGTTTATTCGATCCTGTCCAAACAATTAAAAACCAGTGCGGCCTCACCAGCCAAGCTCTCCATCACCCAATTTATGCTGATATGCGGGCCGATCATTGGCTTCTACAATGGATTCTTTGGACCCGGTACTGGCTCAATCTGGATGATAGCCTTTGTCATGTTATTAGGTCATACCCTCAAACAAGCCACCATGATGACCAAGCCCCTCAATTTAATGGGGAATATCATCTCGCTAGTGTTTTTCATTCATCTGGGAAGTATTGATTATGCTATCGGACTCACCATGGGGGTAGGACAAGTCTTAGGCTCACTACTGGGCAGTCGACTAGTGATGTCGCAAGGAAATCGACTGATAAGACCGGTATTTATCTCGGTTACGCTACTGATGAGCGCCAAGCTACTGTACGAGCAACTACCGCTCAATCTACTCGCCTAAGCGCAGTAAACCGCTTGTGCTTGGCAATACCAGCGCTGCGCTTGTTCACAGCGGCTACAATTGGTAATTGCTGCGCTTGCCAATATCAAAGTGCAGCGGCTGCTTGAGTTTCTGATAGGCAATAATCACGCAGCCAATGCTGATGAAACATAGCAAAGGCAGCCGCAATTGACTCCAGGGACTTAAATAAATTAACCAATCCGCCAGTAATACCGTGGGCAACCAACGCAGTAGACCTAAATCGAAGCAAAAGCTCTCTTTATAGACCAAGGCCGATACCACCACATAAAAAGCCCCCATCGCGAGGCTTGCCAGTAGCGGCCAATGCCATAGATAGAAAAGTAAACTTAACCAAAGTGCCGCCCATCCACAGGCTTGCACTAAGTAACGGATCGATTTGCTGTAAATATGTAAATTGTGTGCCAACAAACTACAAGCCGCGGCTAATAGCCATAAGGGCTGCCTAATGGCATGCTGATAAATACCGCTGTAAGCGGCCCAGGCAAAGGCAAAAGCCAGCACTAGCCAGCCTAAGCGATAAGACAAGACACTCAATTTATCGATACTATCTAAGTTTTCCTGATGTTCGGTGTTGGCCACAATACTGCCCTTATTTGCTTATCAATGACGACTTAAGTCGCGTGCTAAAATCAGCGCCAAGCCAATAATTTGTAGAAATAATGCTAAATTTCTCAAAGCTGAAATGGTCGCCATTTGCTCAGTATAACGACTGCTTAAATCGATATTCTGCAAATACCAATGATCAATGCGCTGGCGCAAACTATTTTGAATTTTATCAATAAAAAAGTCCAGACTCGCCAGATTATCCAAACTTATGGCCGGAATTTCCCCTTGCTCCAACCAATACTGCAAATCTTTAGCGACCAGCTGCTGTACATGAACGGGGATCGAGCGCTGAGTCTGAGCTTCACTCGCCAGCAGGCTATAGATCAGTTCTCGTTTGCGCTCTAATCCGTCAACTTGTTGCCAGGTTTGTCCGATTAATTTGTCATGCTGCTGCTGGCGTTGCACCATTCCATGGGCATCTTGACTGACCCGGTCAATATAAAAATTGGTCATTAAGGCGGCCACAATATTAAACAGCAAACCGATTAATACCACCCATTGGGTTCGCGTCAAAGCCCAGGCCATCTTCACTATCCTTAATCATTGAACGATGCTTAAGTTTAGCGACAGATTAACTAAAAGATCGGTCTTGCAGATAAATTGCTCACAAGCACGGTCGCGATCAAAATCACCACAGAGCCCAATAAACCCCGACCCAAGCTTTCATCCAGAAACATCTAATGACCGCCCAGCGGGATCATTTCATTGATAGAGACTGCATTGATAAACTGATCACGCACCCCGTCCTGTTGGCTATCGTTCCAAATTAAACCGACATCCCAAACAGCATCAGGACCATGAATCGGGATTAAACGGATATTATCTTGGCAGATGGTACTGGTACTTTGAGGAACAATGGTATAGCCGAGATCCGCAGAAACTAAAGTCAGCAAGGTCAGGATATCATTCGCCTCTTGCGTCGCTCTTACGCTAAGTTGGTTTGCACTAAAATAGCGCTCAATTTGAGTCGCTAAACCCTGTCCACGAGAAGGGCGCAGTTGTAGATAATTTAGCTTAGCCAATGACGCCAAAATATTAGATTCGTCGACCCTTTGACTGCTGTTCACCGCAATAGCCAAACCATCGGAAAACAGCTGCATGCCTTTTAAAGGCGGCTTAATATCCGGCAAACGGTTAAAGCTCAAGTGCAAGTCACCATCGAGCAAAGCCTCCACTTGGTCCGATGAAGGGAGGTCATTTAGCGTGATATGAACATGGGGAAATTGCTGCTTAAATTTAGCGATCAGTAAAGGAGCCTGAAGATAAGTTGAAATACCAAAACCAACCTTTAAATGGCCATACTCACCTGCAGCAACACAACTGGCCAAACGCTCGAAACTTACAAATCGAGCGGTGAGGCTTACAGCTTCCGGCAAAAGGCTTGCGCCCGCTTGAGTCAACTCGGCACCATTCCTTCCGCGAGTAAACAATGCCACCCCAATGCTCTCTTCTAAGCGTTTAATTTTTTTAGTCAATGCTGATTGACTGATAAAAAGGCGAGCCGCAGCGAGCGTGTAATTTCTATCTTTTGCAAGCTGACAGAAAGCCTGAATAAGATCGATATCCATTCCATTTACTCATCAATAGTTGAGAATTATTCATTATACGGAATGAAATGAAATTTCTACACTTACTCATCCCGTTTGTTTTAGAAAGAGGTCAACATGAAAGATCTACGCGTCGCTTCCGTCCAGTTTAATCATAAAGCCGATGATAAATCCTTCAATCTATCGGTGATACAAAACTATGTCATCTCGGCAGCAGCACAAGCTGTAAAAATCATCGTCTTTCCAGAAATGTGCATTACTGGCTACTGGCATGTTTCTCAGTTGAGTGAAGACGCGATCAGAGGGCTAGCAGAACCCGTTCCGCAAGGACCAAGCTGCCAACATTTATTAGATTTAGCCAAGCGATATCAGATGACTATTGGCGCAGGCTTAATTGAGTTAGCCGACAATAACCAACTATTTAATACCTATGTGATGGCAATGCCCGATGGTCGCCTAGAGAAACATCGAAAACTACATACCTTTATTAGCCAATACATGTCGAGTGGCGATCGTTATACTGTTTTCGACACTCCGCACGGTTGCCGTGTCGGTATCTTGATCTGCTGGGACAATAACTTGGTTGAGAATGCTCGAATCACGGCCCTGATGGGCGCTGACATTCTCATTGCGCCCCACCAAACTGGCGGCTGTAACTCGCGCAGCCCTCAAGCCATGGGGCTCATCGACCCACAACTTTGGCATCAACGTAAACAAAATCCACATGCGCTACGGGCTGAAATGCAAGGCCAAAAAGGACGTCAATGGCTGATGCGTTGGTTACCTGCTCGGGCGCACGACAATGGAATGTTCCTGATATTTAGTAATGGCGTTGGTTTAGATTTAGATGAAGTACGGACCGGCAATGCCATGGTACTGAACCCATATGGAGAAGTGATTGTTGAATCTGACAAGATCGACAATGACATGGTTGTAGCCGATCTAAAAGGCGATGAATTGGAAATGTGCACCGGTCGACGATGGATCCGCGGACGTCGCCCAAGCTTATATCATCCCATCTGCGAAACCACTGATGACCAACTAAATCCATATGCAGCGAGGTTTCAGGAAAACTAACGAAACAGAACCGTGGATCGGCGCTTGCGTCAGCCGCTCCACTGGTATTCAGTGCCCATAGAAAACCACTCGCGCAACCCCATATGGCTGGTTTCCACCAGATATGTCAAGTTGACAAACTTCGTCCATTTAGGAAACATGTGCAACTTAAAACATGACGCGCAAGATCAGTATTTTTCTACTTTTAACCTCTGTTTGAATCAGCGATTCATCTCAAATAATTCGCCTTTACAGAAAGCCATAACAATTAAAACGGGACACACAAAAACAGGTCATCGTTTGGTGCAAAAAAACGGCATCGATGAAATTTTTGAAGCTTAACTGCAATTTGTAGAGCCGACTGATTCGCCCAACCAGTCCATCTTCAGCAGTTAAATAACCTTGCTACTATCGTCGTGCCCCACGACCAACCCAGCGCTCTTTTGCGAGCCTTAAAAATTAGGAGTTAGACGGTGTTATTTTTAAGAAAACCAAAGCCAGAGGATGCTGAATCGATCAAAGCGCTCTATCAAGCAAGCACTTCGCTTCATCAGCCATGGAGCTATCCACCAAGCAACTATGCAGGTTATCTGGCAGATGAATATCGCTATTTTCTCTGTCTCACAGAGAGAGGTGATATTGTAGGAACCTTCAATATTTCTGGCGTGGTAAGAGGCTATTTTCAATCTGCATATTTAGGCTACGAAGTATTCATGCCCTATCAAGGAAAAGGGTATATGACGATTGGTATAAGACTATTACTAGAAGAAGCTTTTTTCCAACTGAAGCTACATCGCTTGGAAGCCAATATTCAGCCCGAAAATACAAGCTCAATTAAACTGGTATCAAAAGCGGGATTTGAGAACGAAGGGTATTCGAAGCATTACTTAAACATTGGCGGATTCGGCTGGAAAGATCACCAGCGCTGGGCCATCGTTAATCATCAATGGTCAAGCAGCGAATCTAAAAGCGACAGAGCAATCAATCACCATCGAGGCTAAAACGGCGCATCTAAAATCATTCAAAGCAGACAAAAAAGCCACCCATAGGTGGCTTAGTCTAGCATCGCTGGTTTAGCGAGCCGCTTTAATATGATCCGCAATTAAAAACGCCAGCTCCAAAGCCTGATCGGCATTTAAGCGGGGATCACAATAAGTATGGTAGCGCTGCGCCAAGTCGTGTTCGGTGATTTGGAAAGCACCACCAACACATTCGGTGACATTACGACCAGTCATTTCAAAATGCACGCCGCCCGCGTAAGACCCTTCGGATTTGTGGATCTGGAAGAACTGTTGCACTTCGCGTAATACATCATCGACTCGACGCGTTTTGTAACCATTCGGAGCTTTAATGGTATTGCCATGCATTGGGTCACAGCTCCAGACCACATTTTTACCTTCGCGTTCTACCGCTTGAATTAGTCCTGGAAGATGATCCGCTACCTTGTCGGCCCCCATCCGAACAATCAGGTTTAAACGGCCTGCTTCGTTCTCTGGGTTAATAATGTCGATAATTCGTAATAACTCTTCAGGATCGGTGGTTGGCCCTGCTTTTAGGCCAATTGCATTTTCCACACCGCGCAAGAATTCGATATGAGCATGATCGATTTGACGAGTACGGTCGCCGATCCACAACATATGCGCCGAACAATCGTACCACTTACCAGTTAAGCTATCACAACGGGTTAAAGCTTGCTCATAGGGCAGAAGTAAAGCTTCGTGCGAAGTATACAAAGTAGTTTCACGCAGCTGCGGAGCGGTCGCCGGATTAATACCACAGGCATTCATAAAGGCTAAAGACTCTTCGATGCTACTCGCAATACTTTCGTAACGCTCTCCTAAGGGACTTTTTTTGATGAAATCCAAGTTCCACTTGTGAACTTTATTCAAGTCAGCCAAACCGCCTTGAGCGAAGGCTCGTAGCAAGTTGAGCGTTGACGTTGATTGATTGTAGGCGCGTAACATCCGCTCTGGATCCGGCACCCGGCTCTGTTCACTAAAACCGATTTCATTAATGATATCGCCTCGGTAAGAAGGCCAGCTCACCCCATCTATGGTTTCCATATCGTCACTACGCGGCTTGGCAAATTGCCCGGCAATACGACCAATTTTCACCACCGGTTTTTGACCACCAAAGGTCAAAACTACTGCCATTTGCATTAAGGCTTTAAAAGTATCGCGAATATGACTGGTTCTAAATTCGTCAAAACTTTCGGCGCAATCGCCCCCTTGCAACAAAAACGCTTCACCCTGAGCTACTTTTGCTAAATCTTTACGTAGCGCTCGCGCTTCACCTGCAAATACCAACGGTGGCTGGTCGGCCAAATATTGCTCGGTCTGTTGTAGCTTGTGTTGATCAGGGTAGGTGGGTAATTGTTTTACTGGTTTATCTCTCCAGCTTGAGGGTGTCCATTGCGTCATTACTGTTCCCGAGGATGTACTAAAAATACCCATAATAGGCATTATCCCGCACATGAAAAGCGCTAATTTCATTTTTTTTAATCATAGAAGTGAGTATCTATGCCGATGATTGAATAAAAAACCTCACAACACAGCAGTTATCAACAAAAACTGAATGATTGTTAGTTTAATTCTCTAATCTTTTTAGATAATACCACAGCTAGCGCTGATTAGCCGCGCATATCAAGCCGTTTCACTGTGGCTATAGAAAAACCGTCGCCTCACCCAATACGGCCACTACCCCTGATAAACACCCAGTTTATACTGCAAAGATTGCTTTACCGTTGGCCATTCTTGTTGAGTAATCGAAAATACCACGGTATCGCGATAACGACCTTGGGCATCGATACTATGCTGTCGCAACACGCCATCTTGTTTTGCTCCAAGCCGAGCAATCGCATTACGTGAAGCATGATTATGCCAGTGAGTTCGAAACTCGACCGCAATCGAGTCTAAGAGCTCAAAAGCATAAGTTAGCAATAACAACTTACATTGGGTATTGACTGCCGAACGTTGATAGCTTTTGGCATACCAGGTGTAACCAATTTCTAAGCGGCGGTTGCTGGCATCCGCATTACAAAATCGAGTCGTCCCAATCACCTGCTTGCGGTGTTTATCAATCACCACAAAAGGCAAGGCTCGCCCTGCCTGTTGTTCGCCAAAGGCAGTTTCAAGATAATCATCGATCGATTCAGCGTTGGGTACCGAGGTATACCATAATTGGCTCAACTGGCCATCCGCTTCAGCGGCCAATAAGCCTGCTTTATGTTCAGCCTGCAACGGTAACAATAAGACATCTTCGGCGGTTAATTCCGTTTCAGTCAAATACTCGGTATTGCTCATGATTGGGTCCCTTCATCATGTTATCCACAAGACAAGCATATTAAAGTAAATAGCCGATGATACAACCCACCAAGGTAGGGCAAAGTAGATACATCAAGGGAAGCACGAATGCTTCCCTTGGTAAATTCATTACTCCTCACGGCCTGCTAAACTCAACTCAGCAGACAGGTACAACATTAACCAACTGAAGCAAGGCCCGCTCCGGCAGTGTTTGGAAATACAGCCAAGCTGTGTCCCTGTTTTAAATCAAACAGGTGTAGCGAGGTCATATCCACCACAAGATCCAGTTTATCGCCCTCGAGAACAAAGCTTTCGCTGGCAATTTCCGCCTGCATTGGACAGCCCGCAAACTCGCAGTTGAGTAGCATACTGGCACCTAATAGCTCTTTGTCTAGCAGCGTCACTGGCAACTTACTGATGTCAGTATGCCCGACTCGCTCAGCCCGAACATGCAAATCGGTTGGTCGTAAGCCCAGCTCCACCGCCTGACCAACGCTTGCTTTCTCTTTGAAACGTTCCGGTAACGGTAGGTAGTGACCACTGCATTGGATCTGCAGCTGCCCTTCATGCTGCTCTATGGTCGCCGCAAAAAAGTTCATCGTTGGATTACCAATAAAACCGGCTACAAATCGGTTATTCGGTTTACAGAATACCTCTTCTGGGCTACCAATTTGCGAGATCACCCCCTTATCCATAATCACGATACGATCGGCCAAGGTCATTGCCTCAATTTGATCGTGTGTGACATATAAGGTGGTAACACCTAACTCGCGGTGCAAAGCTTTAATTTCGGAGCGCATTTTGCCGCGTAACTTAGCGTCGAGGTTCGACAAGGGTTCATCAAACAAGAATAGCTTAGGAGTCCTCACCATGGCACGTCCCATTGCGACCCTTTGTCGCTGCCCACCCGAGAGCGCCTTAGGTTTGCGCTGGAGTAAGGTTTCAAGATTGAGCATCTTCGACGCCCATTGCACCCGTTCGTCAATGTCTTGCTGACTCATGCCTGATAATTTCAAGGCAAAAGCAATATTTTGATAGACCGTCATATGTGGATATAAGGCATAACTTTGAAAAACCATGGCAAGGTCACGGTCTTTAGGATTCACCTTATTAATCACTCGCCCACCCAAGACCACCTCACCGGAGCTAATATCTTCTAAACCTGCAACCATGCGTAAGGTTGTCGACTTACCACAACCCGAAGCACCGAGCAAAACCACAAACTCGCCATCGGCAATATGCAGGTCAAAGCCTTTTACCACCTCAACGTCACCATAATTCTTTTTCACATTCTTAAAATTTAAAGTACTCATCTCATAATCCTTTACGCTGCGCGAGGAATTGCGCAAATTGCAATCCACTCTGCTTAATCGTGCGTTGCTGAGTCTGATAGTCGACATGGATCAATCCAAAACGTTTGTCGTAACCAAAAGACCACTCAAAGTTATCCATCAGACTCCAGGCATAATAGGCACATACTGGAACGCCTTGGCGAACCGCATGATCAACCGCTTGTAGATGACTTTGGAAATAGTCGCAACGCTGCTGATCGTTGACCTTGCCATCAATCACCTGGTCGTCAGATGCCATGCCGTTCTCGGTAATGATCACTGGTGGCAGCGAATAGCGTTGATGCAATGCAAGCAATAGATCGCTTAAACCTTCGGGGTAAACTTCCCAACCCATAGCGGTGCGTTCCACATCATCTAATTTGACCCAGCGATAAAGCGTTTCAGGGTCGCTCGTAACAACTCTGCGGGTATAGTAATTAATGCCAATGAAATCCAAGGGTTGATGGATCAGCGCCAAATCGCCAGGCAGAATTAACGGCCACCACTGTGGCCGTAGCTGACGCATTAATTCTGGGTAAGTCCCTTCCAGAAGCGGTTGAATAAACCAATGGGTATCCTCTGCATCAGCGATGACCACCGCCGCTTCATCACTCGGCTTAAGTGGGTAAGCCGGTGAAAAATTAAGCACAATGCCATGTTTGGCGTGAGGCGCATTAGCGCGCATTTTGGGCAAAGCTAAACCATGAGCTAACAGCAGATGATGCACCGCCTGAAAACCACAACGATCATCTTTTACACCCGGCGCATGGATACCAATGCGATAGCCTAAAAATGCACTACATAGAGGTTCGTTAAAGGTGGTAAAACTGTCGACCAACTCCCCCAGCTCTTGGGTTACCACTGCCGCATATTCGGCAAATTTGTAAGCGGTTTCCCGATTTAACCAACCACCTCTGTCTTCTAAATACTGCGGAAGATCCCAGTGATAAAGGGTAACGTTGGCTTTAATCCCAAGTCGTTTCAGCGCCTCTAATTGCTCTCGATAGAAAGCTAAGCCAGCGGGATTCACCTTGCCATCGGGCTGGGGGATAATCCGCGGCCAAGAAATCGACAAACGGTAACAATCTAAATTGAGTTGCGAAATTAACTCGAAATCTTCAGGCCAACGCTCATAGTGTTGGCAAGCGATATCGCCTGTATCACCATTAGCGACCTTACCGGGGGTTGCGCAAAAGGTATCCCATATCGAGTCACTCTTACCATCACGATGTCTCGCCCCTTCAATTTGAAAGGCAGCAGTCGCGGCACCAAATTCAAATTCAGGGCGATACAGCACACTGTCTGGAGCAAACTTAAAACTCATCTAATTATCCTTTTACTGCGCCACTTGTCATACCACTAATCATCTGCTTAGACGCAAATAGATAGACCAATACAATCGGTAATATCGACAAGGTGGTCCCTAACATCACCGCGCCCCAAGGGGTATTCGGCAGGCCCTGTACACTGCGCAAGGCGGTGGTCAACACGAAATTTTCACTGCTGTTGAGCGCAATCAACGGCTGCAAGAACATATTCCAGAACATCACAAATTGAACAATACCCACCGTTGCCAATGCCGGACGCATCAGCGGTAACACCACCGACCAATAGGTCCGAAATTCACCAGCACCATCTAACTTCGCCGCTTCCAATAGCTCTTTGGGGATCGAGGCCACCACATATTGGCGGACCATGAAAATACAAAAAGGTGTCGCTGTGAAGGGCAGCCAAATTGCCACGTGGGTGTCCAGCAGTCCAAGGAACTTGATGGTCAGGAAGTAAGGAATAATCCCCACCACTGGTGGCACCATCATTGAGCCTATCAGCATTGCAAACAGAACATTTTTACCCTTGAAGCGATATACCCCAAAGGCGTAACCGCCCATGCTACAAAATAGTAAAGAGATCGTCGTTCCCAGTACCGAAACATAGATGCTGTTAAACATCGCCGACCAGAAAGGCATCACCTCTATCATTCGCTGGTAGTTGTAACCGAGACTATCGCCGATGCTCATGATCAGCTCGGTGCTAAAAATAGTGCTGCGATCATGGGTTGATAATAGTGCCGACCAAATGAACGGAAACACCGTAAAAAAGGCTGAAATACTCAGCACGGTGACGAGTAAATACAGACTAAATTTCTTCAACCAATAGAAAAAAATATCACGCTTATCCATGTTAGTTGTCTCCCATACCCTGTTTACCAAAGAAGAAAAAGTGGACTAGGGTAAAACCACCAATTAGCAGGAACAATAACCATGAAATCGCCGATGCAGTGCCCATTTCCAGCCATTCCCAACCGACTCGATACAGATACATAGCAATCGTTTGACCCGATTGCCCCACGCCGCCGGTACCACGGGTAAGGATGAAGGGTTCTTCAAACAACTGCAGATTCCCGATGATAGTCAGGGTAGTGGCAAAGAAGATGAAAGGACGCAACATGGGCAAAGAGATATACCAAAATTGTTGGGTCGCATTCGCGCCATCGATCCGAGCTGCCTCATACAGGTCTTTGGGAATGGTCATCAAACCCGTGGTGTAGAGCACAATATTGAAGCCGGTGTACTTCCAAAACACCACAAAAGCAATTGCCGGTTTCAAGGTGGCTTTTTCTTCCAACCAACGGATCGGCATGTACTGCTCTATCCAGCCAAAGGCCCAAGAAAACATATCTGACTGAGCTAAGGCTAATAAGGCCTTGTTGATGATCCCCGAGTTAGGCGAATACATGTTGAAAAAGATCAACGAGACCGCCACCGTGGAGGTGATAAAAGGTAAAAAGAACGCCGATGTGAGCAAATGACGCGCCCGACTGCCCAAAGAGACCAAAATACAAGCCACCGGGATCGCCACCAAATGCTGAGCAAAACCGGAGGTTAATGCCAACCAAAAGGTGTTCTTTAAGGAACGCCATAACCATGGGTCGTCCAAGGCTAAAACGTAGTTCTCTAAGCCATTAAATTTCATGGAATCCAAGCCTGCCACCGGATTCCATTGGTGAAAGGAGAGAAACATAGAGAACAGTAAAGGGAATAAGCCAAATACCAAAAATAAAACCAGATAAGGGGCTAAAAATAGATAGGGAGCCAGCCGCTCTCGGCCCCCCTGTTCAAACCAATGTCGCAAAGTGCCAGTCCTAGGCTCAAAGCGAGTTGCATCTTTCGTTGTTGACGACATAACAATATCCCTAACAGCTTGGCCTGGAGTAGCTCCAGGCCAGATAGACTTACATTGCTTTTAAGCGACGTTGCAGAATACGATCAGCTTCGGCAAGTGCCGTCTTCACGTCTTTACCTTCATCCAAAACTTCGCCTAGAGCGGCATCTAAGATGATTGAGCGAGCCACTTGATCGCCCTTCGCTGGCTTAACGGGTTTCACGTTTTTAGCCACTTCAGCGAACAACAAACGAGCTTTTTGTCCATTGAGGAAGTCGATTTTTTCGTCAAACATGGGGTCGTCGTAAGTCGCAACTAATGAAGGGAAGGCAGCAATCGTTTTAAAGGCCTCTAGCTCCACATCAGGACGAGTCGCCATATACTTAATCAATGTCCAAGCTTGATCCTGCTTGTTACTTTGTTTGGGGATCACTAAGAATGAACCACCCCAGCTACCGTAGATGCCATCAGGCAGATTCGACACGCCCCATTTACCAGCGGTATCTGGTGCCATCCAATTTTTTAAGTGGCCAAGCAACCAAGCCCCAGAAAGTTGGGTCGCCAAGGTGCCTTGTTTAAAGCCTTCATACCACTCGTTACTCCAAGCAGTAATTTTGGCATCCAGACCTAGATCACGAATTTTTTTCGCAGTTTCAAAGGCTTTTACAAAGCGAGGTGATTGCAGTAAGGATTTACCCTGGGCATCAAAGTAAAGCCCATTACCATCTTCAACCGTGGTGTAAATAATCGCTTCAGCAACATCGGCAGCCGACGCAATCAAGTAAACACCTTTCGGTTTTAACTTCTTACCGTATTCAATGTAACTATCCCAATCGTGGATCACCTTATTGATATCGGCACCCACAGAATCAGCTACATCACGACGGTAATACAATACCCCTGGGCCCAAATCCACCGGTATACCATATTGTGCTCCGTCCACGCCCTGACCCTGAGTCCACGCATAAGGTGCGTATTGGTCAGCTAAACTGTCGACATCATATTTTTCAGAGAGGTTTACAAACCCGCCCTTGTTTACGAAGGCGCCAATCCGACCCACATCGACCACCACCACATCACCAGCACCCGAGCCAGTTGCGAGATTGGTGGTTAACTTATTGTGATGGTCTCCCCAGTTGTTCATCACATAATCAACTTTCAGATCCGGATTTTCTTGATAGAACTTTGGCAATATTTGTTTTAAGCTACTATCGAAATCTGGAAAACCGTCGAAGCGGATTTCAGTTTGAGCCGCATTAGCCGTGCATGCCAAACCGAGTCCAAACAAAGCAGAGACTAGCAGTTTTTTCTTTGTCATCTTTCAATTTCCTTTTGTGATTTATCACTCCGTTGAAAGAGGCTGGGCGGTCGATTCTCGAACCACTAATTCGGGAGTCAACTCAATTGCTTCCATGTCGCCTTTTCCGGAGATCTTTTTCAAAACTAAACGTGCTGCCGCTTTCCCCATTTCCACTACGGGAAAGTGGACAGTCGTTAGTTTTGGCCTTAAATAACGAGATAACAGAACATCATCGTAGCCGACCACCGAGACATCTTTGCCTACCTGCTTACGCTGTTCTGCTAATACGTCATAAACGCCCAAGGCAATGTTGTCATTTCCACAAAAAACCGCGGTAAAATTCACATCACGTTGGATTAATTTTCTAGCGGGAGCAAGGCCCCCGTCTTCGTCATAACTGCCCTCAGCCACCAGATTGGGATCAAAAGCCACCTTCTGCTCTGCCAGCGCAATCCGATAGCCTTGCACCCGATCACGACTATCTTGCTTATTCATTGGTCCGCAAATACAAGCGACAGAGCGGTGTCCAAGGTCTAATAAATGTTTGGTGGCTAAGTAACCACCCAATTCGTTATCGAGAAAAATGCAGCTGTTCGCCAACTCAGGCACAAACCGGTTGATCAATACCAGCGGCCGACCCTGTTTGGAAATTTCGATCAATTCATCGTCGCCGATCATCGTCACATGCAGAATGAGGGCATCAACCTGTCGCGATAGCAAAAAACCAATCGCCTCGCGCTCGCGCTCCTCAATATCATCACCGCTGGTCGCCACTAAATGGTGGCCGTTGGCACGCAGTTCTTGTTCGACTTCATGCATGATTGGCCCAAAGAATGGGCCTGATAAACTACTTACAACCATACCAATGCTGGTTGAACGACTTGAGGCAAGGGCTTGGGCAAAACTATTGGGACGATAGCCCAAATCACGCATCGCAGCTTCCACCCGAACACGAGTCGTTTCTGACACTTTCTTATTGCCATTAATGACTCGCGACACGGTGGCTTGAGATACATTTGCCAATTCTGATACTTCTCTGATGGTGGCCATCAATCACTCCCTATGTAAGCGCTTACATTCAATTTGATTAAAAAACCCTATTCAGGGTTAATGTAAGCGCTTTCCTAAATAGTGCTTCGCCAGCCAACAATTGTCAATTCTTTGCAAAATATGACTGGTAGAACTGTGAACAGACGCATAACTTACACTCAATGAAACAACAATGAAATTATGAAACAAAAAAACTAGTTTATATTCAATAAATTAAAAAACATAATGTCAAATCACATATTTAACATTAATATCCTAAGTGTGCGCGACTTCAATCGCTCGCAAGCCCAGTATTCCTCGCCTTAAATCCGTGGCGGTGCAGCAATACGCGGGTTAAGCGCATTACTGTTTACCACGCGTATTACCGCTGATTTATCGAGCAAGTTCCAAGCGAACTTGATAAACCCCTGGTGCCTGCTCTGGGATCAAATCTCCAACAATCGCTTCCCCTTCCAAATAGAGTTGACTCGTGGTCAAAGCGGAGCGAAGCACTTCGATGTGATAACTCGCACCGCGATACTTACGCACCACTTTAAAGCCCGGCCACGCGTCCGGAATACAAGGCTGGATCCGCAAACCAGTCATTTCCGGACGGATCCCTAAAATATACTGGGTTGCAGCAACATACATCCAGCTAGCGGTGCCCGATAACCAAGCATTACGCGCCAGACCAAACTGTGGATGTTCATCACCTAACACATTTTGTGGATAGCAATAGGGCTCCGATTGAAAACAATCCAAATCATCATTTCGTGAAGCCGGATTAATCTGACGATAATACTGGTAAGCCTGATCGGCGCGGCCAAGCTTGGTTTCAGCAATCACCACCCAAGGGTTAGAGTGCAAGAAAATACCACCATTTTCTTTCGCGCCAGGGGGATAAGTAGAGACCCCTCCCAGCTTTTCGTCGTAGCCAGTATAACCCGGCCAAGATAATTTAATGCCGCGTTCGGTATTCAGTAAACGCTTAACAGCATCAAGCCCCATGGTTGCTCGCGACACATCGGCAAACTCAGAGATCACCGGCCAAGATTGAGCATTGGCATAAATCTTCCCCTGCTGGTTTTGGGTCGATCCTAAGGCTTGAGTCTGCTCATCAAAATAGCGCAACCACCACTCACCGTCCCAAGCATGTTGATTCACCTGAGACTGCATCTGTTGATAATAATTATCTAAACGAGTCACTAAGTCTTGCTCACCACAGAAGCTAAGCACTTCTTTTAGTTCAATAATCGCTTTGCCATAAAGGTTTGCCACAAACAAGGACTCAGCGCCTAGCGGTAGATTCACCGTATCATTCCAGTCCGCAAAACCCAGCAACGGCAAACCATGGGCACCGATGTTACTGCGAGTAAACTCAATCCCTCTCAGTAAGTGCTCTAATACCGTCGCCTGCTCTCGCTCTGCTTCCGCAATCCCCGTTTGATAGAAGCTCACCGGCTGCTGCAAAAACTCCAAATTACCGGTTTCTTTCAGGTATTGCACCACCGTTAAGATGATCCATAGATGATCATCACCATAATAGCTGGCGCGATCCAACTCTTCTCGAGAATCGCCTTCGGTGGCTTCCATGGTCATCGGAAAATATTGATGCATCGCCGAGCCATCAGGCTTTTGCACCGATAACAAACGCTCCATAAATGGTTTCGCTTGCTCCGGCATATGGCTCATCACCCCCAGTAGATCCTGTGAAGAGTCTCGAAAACCAATGCCTCGAGCACCGTACCCTAATTGATATAGCGACAGATAACGCGACCAGTTCTTGGTGGTATGGCATTGCCGAGGGTTATGAATATTAAGCATGCTGTTGAGTGAAGTATCGGGTGTATCTACCTGCATCACTGACAAATAGTCTTGCCAAAATTCAGCTAAGCCAGAAAAAGCCTCAGCCACGCTTTCGGTATCTCGATAACGTTCGATGCTCGTACACGCGTCCTCTAGCGAAGCCGCTTGACCAATTTGAACAATGCTTTGCTCACTCTGCCCCGACGCCAAACTGCCTAATTTGATCATCAAGGCAGCCATGGTATCGCCACGCACACATTCTGAGTTGCTCAATTGCGGTGCAAGTAGAGCTCCGGGATTGGCCCAACTGCCGTATTCATTGTCGCCAAGAAAGGCCCGCCGATCGCCTTCCCAAGAATCCACCGGGCGGTTCGCCGTTACATAATTCACACAACTATCACGTTTCATGTAAGCATACTGCTCCAATACCACCTGTCCGCCCGCCTGTTGATGGGCTTTTAGCTGCATGGTTTGCGGTACCCAATCTGCATTGGTGAGCTGTTTTAAGGCATCGAAATGACTAAATTCGAAGGCGGGGATCAAATCAATTTCCAGCGCTTCACCACCAATGTTAGTCAACCGAATATCCTGCAACATCACCTTACTGCCGGGTGGCACAAAATAGCACACTTCCACTCTCACACCGTGTGCTTCTGCTAGCCAACGGGTGTAAGACAAACCCACTCGGCATTCGTAACGATCTAACTCGTTCAGGGTTGGTGTATAGAAAGGTGAAAACAGCAAGTATTCACCATCTTTACGGATCCGAACATACAGCGTACTACCTTTAAATTCAGAAGCTGGCTGCTGAGCGATATACTTGGTGATCCGATTTAAGGCCGGATCTTCACTACATAACAAGGCGCCGCCCGAACAATCGACGATGCCACCAAAATCAAGTGTCCCCACATAGTTAATCCACTTGATCGGCGTTTTTGGCGTGGTGACCACATATTCCTTATGCTGGTCATCAAAATATCCATACTTCATAATCACTAACCTTTAATTCAAAAAAAATTCGATAAATACTGCATCGCTCAGCCTTGGTGCTGGTCGGCAAGGGCAAAAATCATCCCCGGTCGCAGGTAACGACCGGCGGTATATTTCAAGGCGGTCGCATGCAATAGGCGAAAAATTTCGCCGCAATCTAACAACCACTCCGCGAATAAACTGGCGTAATCTTGGCTAAATTGGCCAAAGTCTTCGCTTAAGTCTCCGGCAACTCGACCATCGGCTTGCAGCAAACCATGCTGCTTTAAGGCTGCGAGTAAGTCATCTCGCTCAGATGCACTCAACCATGTGGGCAAGTCTTGGGCTTGCAAACGCACCGTGGCGTTAAAGCCCTCTGGTGCCGCGAAGGGGATCTGTGCGCTTTGATATAGCAGCCGATATACCGACGCAAGCAGTTCTTCGGATTGCGGCTGGTGATGCTGCTGCATCGCCAAAGCAAGCGAATACTGCACGCCAATCCACACATCGTGAGCTTGAAAATTATCCCAGGCCTTTGGCGCACCATTGTGCTTGACCAAATTTGCCGCTCCCACTCGCGGGCTGTTGAGCCGATAGTTGTATTGATAAACGTGCTGCAATACCCGCTGGCAACGCGCCTGCTCAAATAAAGCCTCTTGCCCCAACCAACGCAGGTAGCTATCGGCTAAAAGTTGATCGGCAAAAATATCATCGCTATCCAACACCAGCCATTGCTCGCCCTGCAGGCACCAATCACCACCGCCATTTAACAGCAATAGTTTTTTCAGCCGCCGTTGCGCCAATTTTCCTGCCTGCTCTGGCCATGGACAATTCCAGTGCTGCTGCCACAAGGCTTGCTGGTCCTCGGTCAATGATGGGAACAATAACGGTTGGTTCAACCAGTGATTAATCGCGACGACTAATTCACTCAAGCTAGTCTGTTGATAAGCTTGCTGGCTGAGTAAGGAAAAATGCTCAGCCAATTGTGGTAGTTGTTGTCGATCCACCTGACTAGCACGCAAAGGAGTCACATAGAACAGGTAATAACCCTGTTGTTCGTCCCATAGACTATCGTCAAACTGCTGCTTAGCCACCGCTAAACGCTGCCGATACTGTTCGGCCAACAATTCCGCACCGCGTAACTTCGCTAAGCTGGCACAAGCCTGTAAACCGGCCAGCCACAACGAACCGCTATAACAAGAAATGCCATGTGAGCGCAAATTATCGAAGGTATCATCGGTCCCATTGGTCAACGGAAATTGCTGACCCGGTTCGATCATTTTCTCTAGATAATTCATCGCCTGCTGCACCGCTGGCCAACAATCTTCAAGCAATGTTGGATCGTCAAATAAGCTCACATGACGCAATACCATCAACACAAATTTTGGAGCCAGATCCTTCCATTCCTTCACGTTATGCCAATCATAGGCATCGGGACGACAATCGAAGGGACTCCCTAAATCGTGACAAACCGCCCCTCTAATCGCGCGTTCAGCCTGATATTTCGGATGACTGAGTTCGGCATAGGGTTCTTCGGTATAGATATGATGGCGTCGTTGCCGAAAATCGTCAGCCAATACTGCGTCGGCAAAACGCCGCATCACCTCACCATCGAGCCGAGGTAACAAGCTCAATAGACTAAACGAACCGTAAAAGTACACATCTAAGGAATTGAAGAACGGGTAATCAACACATTCACGGATCAAAAAGCGGTCCTGCTTATCCCAAACCGTCGCCTCGGCTAGAAAAGATAAGCTATTCAAAGCCATTGTTGTCAACTGTTGGCGTAATTGAGGATCTTCCTGCTGACTAAACTGAGCGCGCTTCCAAAGCCCGGCAAAGGCCTGTTGCAAATAGTCTTGCTGCTTCGACCAGGCAAAGCGCGCAATCGCCAGGGCACGCTGTTTCGCTTGTGGAAACTGACGCACATAAGCCTTCTCACTACTTAAGCCATTCATTTCAACTTGCGGTAAATCTAATACGGTCATAAAACAGAATTGCAGCGTTTCGCCGGGGGCGAGCGTAGCCGTCAACTGCAAGGCCGAAGAGCAGAGTTCGCGACCGCTATAGATCCCGCGTTTGCTTTGACCACTCAAGCCGCCGCCAGCTAAAGCCTGAGCCACCACCTTATCGGCATGGGCGGTGTAAAAACAATGATTGGCACTCAACTGACACTGCGCTGGCGCTTGTAGCGAGAGCGCCATCTCGCCCAAACAATCTTGGTAAGACTCTCCACTCATTAATAGCGATATTCGCTGCCCTTGCTCACAACGCTCACTAAAGAGTTCTCCCTGCTGCTGCCTGGCTTGACGAACCAACATAAACGACGCGTCCTGACTCCCAACTCGCTCCTTAGTGACCTGAAAACCAATTAGATTTTCCTGAACCTGAACCAGATTAAAGCGCTGAGTTCGCTGGCTCGGATTATGAACGCAAAATTGAGTAAGCGAGACCGGCAGACGGCACAAAGCTTCATTATCTGCTTCAATAAAGCTGTAATGGGTCTTGCTCAGCTGTAACACCGCCCCCGAATAGTCGCTCTGCGCCACCGGGTATAAACCTTGATATTGAATCTGCTCTGCAGGCCAAGCCGGTTGCTTAAGGTAACTATCGGCCTCACAATCGGCGATCAGCGAGCGCTGAAAACACTGTTCTTGAACACAGCCACCAAAATACTTAAGGAGTAACTGGCAATTGGCACGACGATCCACTTGCCCAGTACTCAGCGCCAGCTTTAAGTTTCGATCTAAATGAATTTTCCAATCCGCCAATCGTTGCTTATTCCAAGCATATAGTTGAGGTTCATCGAGCAAACGCTGTAAACCAGCTAACCATTGCGCTTGACTTTGATCGGGACTAAATAACTCTTGCCCTTGATCATCGAGCAAGGGATACAAAGAAATTTGTTGAATAAAGTCGGCAGGCTCAATAATACGAAGCTCGCCAACCCGTAACTCATCCTGCTCACTAAAATAAAAATCTGCCATCCGCAAACTGTCGTTACGTTCAGCGCGCACTTGGATCCCTGGCAAAAAATTGAACACAGGACTACAACCACTGATCGACAAACTATAAGTATTGCCAATTCCGCCCATCGCCATCCCTGTCGTTAAGGGGGTAGTTGGCAAGGGTTGATACCAAGGCTGAACAAACTCCGAAGCCAAACCCGGGGCCATCAGCTCGGCAACACTGCCACGGAGCGAAGAAGCCGCTAAATACTGTTCAATCTTCATAAGCAGCCCTCATTTTAATCACATCAACAACTGTTGGGCACATTAGTAACTCCTTGTACAAGAAATAAAATCTATTCACTGACCATTAAATTTAACAACCTTCAAAAACCTTAATTCCCCCCACTCTCGGTGCTTCCATGACCGAGCTACGCACACATTTTGGTGGCAAAAAAAAACGGCTCCTTAGGAGCCGTATGCCAATACGACAAGGAATAAAGAATTTAAGGATTACACGATGAACTAGGGTATTTTCTCCTTGATTGCTTCGGTGAAGGTATGTTGGGCAGTATCTGAACCTGCAGCTTCTGCCTCTTTAAGAAACAGTAACGCTTGCTCAATATTACCCTCGGCTATCGCTAGCCGAATTTGTTGCTGGTAAAACTGCTCCGTGGCCGGTTGTAAAACCGTAACGGCTTGAACCTTGCTTGGTTCGACCAACGATGTAGCGGCTGCAGTTGCAAGTACCGTAGCACCCGCACTATTCGAAGTCGTCGCCTTAAATTGTGACCCAAATTGCACTTTATTCAGCCGTATATTGATCTGACCAATTGGTGAGTGTTTCGCATACACCTTACGCGCAGCGGGGCGATCGATGCCCATTTTGAGTTCATAGGCCACTTTGGGATCAATGAGTTCGGTCTTACCAAATAACTGCTCGTGGGCGGTATAAACCAATATATAGCGGGCCTTTCTCGCTAAAGTAGGACTAAATTGTTGTTTAATGGTTAAGAAACCCTCGGCGCTGAGTGTCGTTTGATTAAACTTAGCTAAGGGTTGTAGCTGTTTGTCATATACTGCAATCGTTGGGACAAACACCATGTTGGTAATCAGACTATCAACTTCAACTTCAACTTGCTCAAGATGCTCAGGGAGTGCTAATGCCGCCACATAGGAGCGTCCTTCGGCAAACTCAACGACCGATGAGTTTAGTCCTATATCCACACGGTTGGTGCGATCGGCCGATAGTAAACGATAAGATAATTGTTCAATTTGCACACTCGGTTGCTGCGCATCTAAACGATTACGCAACTCGGTTTGGTCACTAAATTGTGAGCCCCAGCCACGAAAAGGGTCTTCGACATCCACCGCCTGAGTGCTCGAACAAGCAACCAGACATGCACTTATCAGTAACAAACTATAGTGTTTATTCACTTTATTTCTCCCTGTTTTGGGTGCTAGCAAACTAGCACCCAAAACACTGCCCTCTGGGTTTACCACCAAGCCTCAACCATGGCTCCCACCTTGGTTAAATCGGTGGTACCCGCATTTTTACCCGTATTTTTCTTCTCACCGGTAACGACATAAAAACGTACGACTGGACGAGACCACATAAAGTGACCAATCTGGAAGTTTTGTGACAAGGTTAACTTCCAAGCATCCGATTGATTCGAATCTTCCTTGGTATTATGAAAACCAGCTTCTACAGCAGTCGCCATATAATCGTTCCAATGGTGTTGCGGACGAACCGCCACCCCGTACTCTTCTTTCTCATCGAAAGAACAACCGGTTTCAGTACAATCGACCTTCAAATAGTTGGCGTTGTATTCCATGGCTGTCATTTCACCAAGCGTAATCGCACCATCAACAAAGGCGCCGTAACTACGTGCGGTTTTATCCTCATAACCCGCCCAGCTAGTCCCCGAAGAGTTAGCGGTGGTAAATGCTGCACCATCGGTTTCATAACGACCCGCCAACTGTACCCAGTTGTCACCAAAAGTGTGTCGATAGGCCGCAAACAACTGCATTGCCGTATCATTTTCTAAGTTGTCTTTAATATCGGCTAAGGCAAATGCATAGTTGGCTCTAAATTTTAAAGTACCTTGCTTGCCAATTTTCATGTCATGCAAGTGCAACATCAGCATGTTGACCGTGCCTTGGGTGGTATTTGCAGCCCCTGCACCGTCTCCAGCCTGAGTCCAACCTAAGTCGAGCTTACCAAACCCTACATTCAAGTTATCCACACCTGCGCCACTGCCATCGGCACTCAGCATGTAGTAATCACTCAAACCACCTTGCTCACGCCCATAAAATCGCTTACCCGCCCATACATAGGCATCGGGTTGCGAAGGAAAAATGCCTGAACCGCCACCATAGAATTGTTGTAAGTAAAACAACTTACCCCAATCATCATGGCCCGGAGTACCGATCATCACATTCAAGTTAAATTTGGATTGATCCATTTCGAAGTCTTGGGTCAACATCCACTCCATCCAGTTACCTTCGTTACCTAAACGGCCAGCGGCATTAATTTCGCCGTAATCCCCTTTTAGATAAATCATTTCGTCACCCGATGCTTCTTGCGCATAACGGCCATAGCCAGAAAAATTAGGTGTTCCAGCAACTGAACCGAGTGAAACTAACATCAAAGATAATGTAAGCGCTTTCATTTTCATGGTAAAAAAATCCTTTTCTGTTTTAGGTATTATGGGTGAATTCGCTACTACTCCAAACAACGTAAACACCACCTATTTCGAATATACACAGATAAAAACGCTATTTTTGTGATCAAAAGCGCAAATGCAAGCGCTTACATAACCAAAAATAGCAAATGTGATCCCTGTTCAATATTTAGCCTAGACGATCCAATATATTGTGTCCAGCTAACGAAACAATGAAAGCACTTACATTTATTGTAATGATCCAACAAAAAATACCAATAGACAAGGGGGTTAAAACAAAAATACAACAAACCGCAGGTAAGCGCTTACACCTAAAACACGGATTGCAAAGATGAGAATTTTTAGAACGTTATCGATCATTCAACTGACGAGCCTAAGCTTTACTATTTTGGGCTTATGTTTACTGGCTATGGCTGGACTTTCTTGGCAGTTAAGCATGCCGCTGGAAAACAGCCTCAAACAATTAAATCAGCGAGATCTGCCAAGGCTGGCGAGCAGCCAAGCATTGATCCAAGCCCTGACCCAAAGCGCTCAAACCATAAGCCAGGCAGAAAATAGCCACCAAGCTGGTGAACTCGAAGCCTTGAACAAGCAAATTCAGCGACAGGCTCAGGTTTATTTTGAGCAACTTAAGGCGCTTAGCGCCCTCAGTACTGACACGAATAGCGCACAACTGCAGCAACAAAGTGAGCTTTGGTTTACCCGTGCCAGCCAAGTTCTAAGCGCTCAAGCCCCTTTACTCAAGCAACAACAACAACTCGCCGAACACAGCGCGCAATATCAACTATTAAGTATTCAGCTTAACCAAGCCCTAGGGCAACTTCGCGCTTCGGTAAAAAAAGACTACCCCAAGATGCTGCTCACTAATGTTGATACCGCGCTTTCCTTGATGCAGGCTCAAGCTGCCCGAGCGCTCAACGGCCAAGATCTGGCGCAAGTAAAAACAGCCCTTCGCTCAGCCAAAGCAAAACTCGACCTAGTCGAAGCCGATTTTTCGGAGCTCATCACTCGCTTAGGCTTAAGCCATCAAGACATTTCTCGCCAGCTGCCGCTATTGCTCAGCGAATTAACTGGCGAACGAGGGATCGTCAGCCAATACTCAGCCTACTTACAGTCTCACTTTCACCAGCAACAACAACGCTTAGCCTTACAACAGCAAAGCCGTATTTTGAGCCAACAATTGAGTGACTGGCAACAAGCCAGGCAAACTCAAACCGCCCAACAACTGGTGAATAGTCTCAGTAAACTGAGCCAACTCAGACAGGGGCAAGTCAGCGCCTCCGCGATTGCGATAGGCTTTTGTTTGAGCCTAGGACTATTGCTATTTATCGCCATCCGTCAACCCTTAAAACAATTGCTTGCCACTTTGAGCGCTCTCGCCAAAGGCGAGTTGCAACAGCAATGCCACTATCGAGCCAACAACGAATTTGGTCTACTCAGCAAAAAAATCAATCAAGTGATCCAGCAACAACGCGAAGTAGTTCTCGAGCTACAACAGAAAAGCCAGCAGCTAGAGAGCGCCGCCAGTAGTAACCAACACCATGGCCTCGACATCCAACAGCAACTAAACCAACAGCGTCACGAGTGCCTCAACGTGGCCTCTGCAATGAGCGAGATGGAACAAGCAATCCAAGATGTCGCTGGCCGCGCCGAGCATGTCAGTCAAAACATGCAACAGATCCAGCAGCTCAGCGAACAAGGCGCCAATTTGACCACTCAGACGAACCATAGTAATCACCAGTTAATCAGCCACCTAAGTCGCTCTGGTAAAAACATTGAACAGCTCGCCGAACAAAGCCAAGTTATTGGCAGCATCCTTGAAGTGATTGATGGTATCACTCAACAAACTAACTTATTGGCACTTAATGCCGCCATCGAAGCGGCTCGAGCCGGTGAACAAGGGCGTGGCTTTGCGATCGTGGCAGACGAAGTACGACAGCTTGCACAACGCAGCGCCAGCTCAACCAAACAGATCCAGGGAATGATCGAACAACTACAACAAGTCGCCCATTCTGCGGTATCAGACATGCGAACTTGCACCCAGGCTATGGATGATAATCAAATTTACTATCAGGGACTTAGCCAGCATATACAACAAGTCAGTGAATCGGTCAGTTGCCTCGCGGGGCTCAATCACGAAATAAGTATTGCCACCGGGCAACAGCGTAATAGCAGCCTCGAGGTCTCACGAAGCATGGAACAGATCTCACAGTCGGCACAGCACAACTATGCCGTGGTATCCCGGCTTCATCAAGCCAGCGAACAACTGGAAGACTTTGCTCAGCAACAACTGAGACTATGCTTGCGCTTTCATATTGATGCCCAAGTCTCAAACATTTAACTTGCCATCTGGCAATAGGAGAGAACATGAAAATACCCGCAATGCTGTGTATCGTGCTCGCTATATTCAGCCCTCAGCTTATGGCGATGATGTCTCCCTCATTAACAGGTGCGACCACACTCTCCTTGCGCTTTGAACAAGCCCCTCAAGCCCAATGGAATAAGCAACGAATCAGCGCTCGACTGACTGCAGATCAGCGCGCTTTTATACTGCAAGATCAACAACAACATGCTTTTAATGATGCAGAGCTATTTAAGCTTAGCATCTCTCAAACCCTGCCCTACGGTCGAAAGTTATTGTATTTTAAGTTGCATTTAGTTGATGACTTTAAGCCTTTATGGGGCCAAAAAATCCTACAGCTAAAAGTCGATGGTAAAGAACTAGAACCCGCCAAGGCTGCCAATGGCAAGGCGCTATGGCATAAAGTGCTTGAAGAAGACAACAAAGGGTTTATTCCAGCGGGGCTCAGCGAACTGTGGTTTGAGTTGCCCAGTGACAGCACAGAGATTAAATTCATGACGATGATGACGGCCGGTGCCGAGCGCTTTCAAGCTGAATTAAGTGATTTCATCATTTATTCTTGGCCCGAATCCGACCAACGGACACAGGCCTACCAGGTGCGTTTCAACCACGATGGTTATCTCAAACACACTGCCAGCCCAGTATTAATAGAATTGCCAGACTGGATAGAACAAAGCCAGCTGCCGGTAAGCATTAATGCCGTCGGCGTCGAACCACAAGAACTCATGCTCACGATCCCTTCACAGAGCGATCCGGGCTCGGGCATGAAAGTCGTAGGCTTGGATCTAGCAAACCTCAATACTCGCTTTACAGGCAAGCCGCTGACGCTACAAATTGACTCGATCCATCCTCAACTGACAAACACCCGTATCAGCCTAAAACAAGGTCTTGATCTCTCCAGCCTACAACGCCATCGAGACCAAGCTTTAGCCGCTTTTTATTACTTTGACAGCAGTGATTTAGGCCCCTATTCGGGGACCCACCACCAAGATAGTCGAGCCAAACGGCTGGATAGCGAGAGCACGCTCGATGTGCGCGGCGGCTGGTTTGATGCGGGAGACTATGGCAAATATTCGGTCAATGCCGCCTATTCACTGATGACGCTATTGATGGCCGAGCAATTACAACCCGCCGCCTTTGCCGTGAACATTTCACCAATTGCCAGCGACCAAGGTTCGGACTTACTGGCACTGCTCAGCAGCGAACTCAACTTGTTACTCAAGCTGCAAGCCGACAATGGTGGGGTTTATCACAAAGCAGCATCGGCTCAATGGCCACCATTGGCGCAAGCGCCACAACAGGATCACCAAATTAAAACCGTACTACCAATCACCACGACCGCAACAGCTCACAGTGCAGCTGCGTTTGCCATGGCCGCCAACAGTTTTGCTCAATCCCGCCAATTAACGCATCAACAACAGGCCCTGCAATATCGCCAAGCTGCCTTGCGCGCATGGGCTTATCTAGAGGCCCATCCGCAATTGGAGATGATAAAACAACGTTATCATCAATTCGAATACGGAGGTCCTTACGATGATGTGGACGACCGAGATGAGCGACTACTCGCGGCACTTGCGCTCTACCAGATGACTGGCGAAGTACACTACCTCAATCACAGCAAACAATACCTCGTAAGTTTACTGGAGTTACCGCGTTTAGGTGATCCTTCCCCCAGCTGGCGAGATAACCGCAGCCGCTCAGCGCTGCTGTATTTAAAAGCTGCGCCGAAAAACGACGATTTATATCCAAGTGTCCACCAAGCTCTGAGCCACTATTTAGAACATATTTTAAGCTTGCAACAAAACAATCCATATGGCATCGCCTTTGCTGGCCATCAACAACAATTCGATTGGGGCTCCAATGGCATTATCGCTAGCACAGGTTTCCAATTACTATACGGTGGATACCTTTTGGATAAACCAGCATGGCAGGCAGCAGCGATGCAGCTGAGCCACTGGTTTTTTGGTCTCAACCCTCACGGCAAAATATTTGTGGTCGGCGACACGCCCAATCATGTGCAACACCCACACTTTCGCCCCTATGTATCAAAAGCCTCACCACTGCCAGTTGGCCTGCTCATTGGTGGCGCAAACTCGGTCGAACTGAAGGGCGATATGATGGCTGCCACCCGAGAAAATATGGCACCAATGCAGGTCTACATTGACCATCAGGATTCTTGGGCCAGCAATGAAGTGGCCATTAACTGGCAAGCGCTGTGGGCAGCTTACTTATGTTTGTTGAATCAGAGCCTAGCCAATAACCTCCAGTGACGCCACGCAAGCGGAGTTCAGGTGAGTGCTAGTTAGAGTCATCCAAACCAGCCAACTGATGGCGTAAACAGCGGATTAAAATTTGTATTTAAACAACGAGACCAAGCAATCTTTGAGGATTGTCAGTAAACTTAAGTTGAAATGAGGCTTTCGGGGCTGAATGCAGCAATCATCAGCCGCCTCCAGTTCAGTTGCACGACTTTGAGTAAAGCATACAGGGGAAGACATGATGGGAATTTTGATCTGGTTGCTAATTGGCGCAGCCGCAGGCTGGTTAGCGGGACAAATCACCAAAGGAAAAAGCTTTGGCCTACTTGGCAATATCGGGGTAGGTATCGTCGGCTCAATGCTCGGCGGTTTTATTTTTCGCTTACTCGGTTTTCACAGTGCCAGCCTTGTGGCATCGCTGATTACCGCAACTGTCGGCGCGGTATTATTGCTCTATCTAGTGAGTCGATTTAAAAGCTAAAGTACATCAAAAAGCACAGCCGAAGCTGTGCTTTATCAATCAAACAGGGAGCGACTCAAGACTCTTGGTTTAAGCGTTTTTCTAAATCAGCGACTTTCTGCTCTAAGGCACTCAATTTTTCTCGGGTGCGCAACAAGACTTGTGTCTGCACGTCAAAATCTTCGCGATTCACCACATCCAGCTGGTTCAACTTGGCTTGAATCACTTGTTTCACCTTGCGCTCAAACTCATCACCAACATTCTTTAAGCCAGGTGGCACCATCTCACTCACTTGTTTGGCGATCTCTTCGATTTTGGCTGGGTTAATCATCTCTCTCTCCTTTAAGTTGAACTCATTGTATAGAAGCTCTGCTAAGGGCTCAAGCGGCTCTGGTTTTAGTATGACCGAGCTAAGCGAGCATCAATTTGAAAGATACGACCCACAACACCCTGCAGCAGCAGACCCTACAGTGCGGCGCATGAACGCTCGGCTTGCGCGCCTTGAGTCGAAGCTTTCGACCAATACAAATGCCGCTGTTGGCTAGCCCGTTGATAAATCGAAGCTCTCGCTGAAAAACCACACCAACAAAACAAACCCACAGTCAGTCTCATAACCAGCGCTATAATGAACGACTAATGACTAAGTTTAGCAAACTGAGCACCAAGCACCCGCTGCAGCACATCCGCCTTAAGCTGCAAAGACAAACCACGTTTACCGCCACTCACCACAATAGCAGGCAAGGCTTGAGCGCTCTCATCCACAAATGTCGCTAAACGTTTTTTTTGGCCAAAAGGGCTGATCCCCCCTTTAACATAACCAGTGGTACGCTCAGCAACGGGCACCTCGGCCATCCGCATTTTTTTGATTTTTGCGGCCTTGGCCAGTGCTTTTAAATCCAGTTGGCCGGTCACTGGCACCACTGCCACCACCATTTTTTTGGGATCGTGTTCATCACAGGCCACCAACGTTTTAAAGACTAGCTCTGCGGCCAAACCCAGTTTTTCGGCGCTATCTAGACCAAAGTTGCCCTGCTGAGGATCACTTTTATATTCCAGTAATAAATAATCCTGTTTGGCTTTTTTAAGCTGCTGTACTGCCGGCGTCATAAATCTTCACTCCTTAATTTCGCGCTGCCACTTGCCAGAATCGCTGCAGCAATGGTTCATGTAACCTTCTTGATAACATGCAGATCCCCAAATCGAAAGGCTCCAGCTCCACCCCGACCGGAATACTTTGGATCCGCTCACGCATTGGGCTGTTATCCACCACCACTTGCGGAGCGATCCCCACACCGCTGCCAAGCGCCACCATGCTAACAATAGCCTCGTGACCCGCCACCTTGGCATAAACATGAGGTTGAATACGCATCCCTTTAAACCAATGATCAATCCGAGCACGCGCTGGGCCATGTTCTGGCAAAATAAAGGGAATTTGATCCCAAGGAATTGGATTTCGCTCTAATAGTTTACGAACCGCACAGGGAACAGTGGGGCCAATAATCGACAGGGGCACCTTACTAATACTGGCAAAAGCCATGTTCAGCGGTAATTGCTCGGGGCGGGCGGCAATCGCGATATCGACTTCCCCATCGGCGACCTTACTCACCGCCAACGCCACATCGCCGGTGGCTAATTTAATATCGGCATTTGGGCAGGTAAGACGATACTTATCCAAAATATCTGGCAGGTGACTATAACTCGCGGTCACCGAACAATACAGGGTTAACTCCCCCGCCAATTCGCTAGATTGCAAAGATAAATCCATTTGCAGTTGTCGCCATTGTTGTAACCAATTTTCGGCAAAACTGCGAAATCGCACTCCCGCCTGAGTCAGATGTACGCTGCGTTTATCACGACTAAACAAACGACTGCCAAGCTCTTCCTCTAGCCGCTGGATCACCCGACTTAAGGTAGAGGGGCTAACATGCATCGCCTGACTGGTTTTCGTAAAATGCAGGCTGTGGCTTAAGTGTAAAAACAGCTCAACACTTCGAACATCCATTGCTTTTCCTTGATAAAGCCTGTTTCACTTTATGCAATACAATATCCCAAAATCATCATTTTACGCAATATTAGTTTAGGTTTATATTAAATCCATCACGAGACAGGATAAGAAACGCGCTCAAGAAAAGAAGTGCATTGGGATCTCGTAAACACAACAACACCATCATCATTTGATTAACGCTATTTTACGGAGTCGAACATGGCTAATTATTTCAACACCCTAAGTTTGCGCGAGAAACTAGAGCAATTGGGTAAATGTCGTTTTATGGATCGCAGCGAATTTGCTGATGGTTGTAACTTTATTAAAGACTGGAACATCGTAGTAATTGGTTGTGGTGCACAAGGCCTAAACCAAGGTTTAAACATGCGTGATTCTGGGCTCAACATTTCTTACGCTTTGCGTGACGCGGCAATTCAAGAGAAGCGCGCTTCTTTTGTACAAGCGACCGACAACGGCTTTAAAGTTGGGACTTACCAAGAGCTAATCCCACAAGCTGATATGGTGCTTAACCTCACCCCAGACAAGCAACACAGCAACGTGGTTGAAGCGGTTATGCCGTTAATGAAGCAAGGTTCTACCCTCGCTTACTCGCATGGCTTCAACATTGTTGAAGAAGGCATGCAAGTGCGTGAAGACATCACCGTAGTGATGGTGGCGCCAAAATGCCCAGGCACTGAGGTTCGTGAAGAATACAAACGTGGTTTTGGGGTACCAACCCTAATCGCAGTGCATCCAGAAAATGATCCTCAAGGCAACGGTCTTGCGATTGCAAAAGCTTATGCTTCTGCAACCGGTGGTGACCGTGCCGGTGTACTTCAGTCTTCTTTTGTTGCGGAAGTTAAATCTGACCTAATGGGTGAGCAAACCATTTTATGTGGTGTGTTACAAACCGGTGCAATCTTAGCCTATGACAAAATGGTTGCCGAAGGTATTGAACCCGGCTACGCCGCTAAACTCATTCAATTTGGTTGGGAAACGGTTACCGAAGCATTGAAGCACGGTGGCATCACCAACATGGTCGACCGTCTATCTAACCCAGCTAAAATCAAATGTTTTGACCTAGCCGACGAGCTTAAAGACTTAATGCGTCCGCTATTTGAAAAACACATGGACGACATCATCGAGGGCGAATTCTCATCAACCATGATGAAAGATTGGGCCAACGATGACGTAAACCTACTAAAATGGCGTGAAGAAACTGGCCAAAGCGGTTTTGAAAAAGCGCCAGTATCTGAGGTAGAAATTACCGAGCAAGAGTTCTTCGACAAAGGCATCATTTTAGTCGCCCTAGTCAAAGCTGGTGTTGAGCTCGCCTTCGAAACCATGGTTGCTGCTGGCATCATCGAAGAAAGTGCTTACTACGAGTCACTACACGAAACGCCACTCATCGCCAACACCATCGCTCGTAAACGTTTATACGAAATGAACGTGGTTATCTCTGATACTGCAGAATACGGTTGTTACCTATTTTCGCACGCTGCCGTGCCCCTATTGCGCGATACCGTGAACAACATCAGCTTAGAGTACATCGGTAAAGGCTTCGAAGAGCAAGATAACGGCGTGGATAACGCGCGCCTCATCGAAGTAAACGAAGCACTACGCAGCCATCCGGTCGAAGTAGTTGGTAAGAAACTTCGTGGCTACATGAAAGACATGAAGAAAATTGCCGTTGGCGGTTAATCTTCTCGCTTTTGGCTAATGACGATTAGCTAACTGTGAAATTGAAAGCCCTGAGCAATGCTCGGGGCTTTTTTTGTCGGACTTATCCCCACGGCAAAACAGCACTGCCAACACGCCATTACGACCAATCAGAATCACTCGTAAAAAGCAGCGCTTTCGCCTACGGCGCCGTCATAAGCTTTGTCCAGCTAAAGCTTACCAGCAAAAGAAAGGCTGCCCTGCATCTTCTTAAATCCTGTGTTGCGCACTCACTAGGGCGTCGAAGTAACTCGCTACGCTCAAACAGACTTCAACGAATCTCCCTAGTTCATTTACGCTACTCGGAGAAGATGATGGGGAAGCCCCACTTGGATAGTTGTTGAGCTTTCTTTTATTAAATCGGTTTGCGATTAATAGTTCTTAATTTCAAATGAGTGCCTGTAGCGATTTTGATTTCACGAAGCTGAATATAGCTTAAGTGTCTGTTATCAAAGCGCCACAACACAAAGCGTCATCTCTTTTCATACCTTCATTATCGCCGAGTAGCGCAAGTGTCTAAGTGATAAAGTCGAAACCTGTTTGAGCGTAGCGAGTTTTTCGACGCACTTAGATACGAGCAACGCAGGAGGAAGATAATGCAGGGCGAGTTTTCTTTTTGCTTCGTTTTTCTTTGCTCGTCAAAGAAAAATGACGTCGCCGTCCAGGCGAAATCTACATAACCAGCTCACCTAAAAATCCAATTAAAATAGTAGACTAAAAACAAGAGCTTTCGCCTACGGCGCCGTCCAGGCGAAACCCAAACTGACCACTCGTGCCACAGCCACTAAGAAGCAAAAATATAAACCCTTCATCTTCGCCGAATCGGCAAACACCCCAAGCAACGTTCTCTACAATAAAAACGGGATCACAATAGCTTATCGTTGCTTCGCATAATCCTGAGGCGTGCAGCCAAATTGCAAGCGAAAGGCCTGCACAAAACTACTGACACTTTTATAGCCTAAGGAATGTGCAACCAAGCTGGAGCTTTCCCCTCGGCTCAAGAGCTCCAGTGAGTTCATCAAACGAAAGCGGCTGCGCCATTGGCGAAAAGTCATCCCGGTTTCGGCTTTAAATAAACGTTCGATGGTACGCACACTCGCACCCACTCGTTTTGCTAAGTCCAACAAGGGTAAATTCTGATTGGGATTTTGCACCATATGATGGATCAGTTTCGCCAATCGCGGGTCATTGCCAGCCGGGATCCGCACTTCAAAGGCCGATAAATTCTCCAGCTCGTCAATCGCTACCAGTCCCAAACGCTGGATACTCGTTTGGTTCATGCTTGGAGGATCTTGATTAAGCCGCAGTGCAATTTCGCGCATCAAGGGACTCATGCTTAACATCACCACCGCTTGTTCATGTTGACGAATTGGGAATGACGGGTCGATGTACAGATTACGAATTTGAACGGCAGTTTCACTACTCACCTGATGATAGGTGTTCATCGGGATCCAAACCGAATGAGTCGATGGCACCACCCACACGGCTTGTTCGCTGGTCACTCGCAATACCCCTTCCATGGCCCAAAGTAGTTGGCCTCGCGGATGGGAATGCGGTGAAATATTGACTTCGGCGAGCATATCTCGGCCATTGCTCAATACTGGTCGGCTCGCATCAATCGTGAATGCTGCATCACTAGGCGGTAACATTGTCGTATTAGGAATAAGTTTTGTCATATTTACACCTTAAAACGACAAAGAGGATTCGCTATCTTAGAAAGACAAGCACAGTCATTTCAAGTCTTTTTTCACTCTTCCAGGAGAAGCGAACGATATGGATAGCAAACTCAACTTTAAAAATGTGATTCTATTGACGGCGGTGGCTCTCGCCCTATGGTTCACGCTGTTTCCTATCGAGGGTCATGCAGATGGATTTTCGCATAGCGCGGCGGTGGTCTTCATTACTCTGATTTTTTGGAGTACTGGTGCTCTCCCCCCTTTCCTCACTGGTTTGCTATTTTTTGCTTTAGTTGCAGTATTTAAACTCATCGCACCCAACATCTTGTTCTCTGGATTTGGCTCAACCGCGGTGTGGTTGATTATCTCAGGCTTTGTTATTGGTTCCGCGATCTCAGTTTCCGGTTTGGGTAAAAAGCTCGCCTTCAGCATTGCTCCCTATTTAACCGCTAGTTATCCTCGCTTAATCGGCGGCCTAGTCGCCAGTGCCATGTTGCTGGGCTTTGTGATGCCCTCTTCTGTTGGGCGTTCAGTCGTATTAATTCCAATCGGAATGGCATTGGCCGAACAGGTGGGCTTTAACCTAGGCAGCAACGGGCGTCGCGGGATCGCAACAGCACTGGCGCTAGCTTGTAATATGCCAAGCTTTGCAATCTTACCGTCCAACATTCCCAACATGATTTTAGCGGGCTCGAGCGAAACCCTGTTTAACATTCACTATCACTATACCGAATACCTGCTGTTGCATTTTCCTGTCTTGGGGATCCTGAAGTCGCTATTGATCGTATTGCTGGTCCTGTGGATCTTTCCAGCAAAAATTTCATCCACCACGGGAAACCATTCGCCCAAACCAGATGAACCATTTGATAGTAAAATTCAAAAACGAGTTGGCATTATTTTGGGCATTACCTTGTTGTTCTGGATCAGCGACTCACTACATGGAGTAAACCCTGCTTGGGTCGGTCTAGTGGCCGCGATTATCCTACTGATGCCCAAATGGGGCGTGCTGGCAGCGAAGTCCTTTAACAGTTCCATCGACTTTGGCACCGTCATCTTTGTTGCCGCAGCCTTAGGCCTAGGCGCTTTGGTCAATGCGTCCGGGCTAGGCGAGTATGTAGGACAGGCTTTTAGTCACTTGCTACCCAATACCATAGAAAATACTTTCTTAAACTTTATGTCACTATCACTGATTTCAACCTTCACCGGACTCATTACCACCATTCCCGGAGTACCAACGGTGCTCTCTCCGATGGCAGCAAATTTTGCTGAGGCCACCGGCTTTAGCCTACCCGCGGTGTTAATGACCCAAGTGATTGGTTTCTCAACGGTGCTGTTTCCTTATCAGGTTGCTCCATTAATCGTCGCGATGCAGCTGTCTGGCGAGCGCCTGGCCGATCTGCTTAAAATAACCCTTCCACTGGCATTACTGACCATTGTGGTACTGATGCCTCTGGACTATTTGTGGTGGAGACTACTGGGCTGGATAGCTTAGACCAACGAGTAACAGCTGCAGGCAAATAAGCCACGCGCGATCTGAACCACGGTTTGGCACAGAGCAAGGCCTTGGCATCAGCCTGAAATAAACCCACAAAATATAAAAGGAATTGGCGTCAACTCATGACAACTCAGACAATAAGGTTTAAGTTAAAGCATCAGCATACACAAGGGAGCTGTTATGCCTGTACCCTACGAGAATCTCGCTCAGGATAAGTCCAGAGGATGCCTGGTTGGTCTAGCGGTAGGGGATGCCATTGGCACCACCCTCGAGTTTCAGATACCGGGGAGCTTTAAACCCCTCACCGATATGGTGGGTGGCGGTCACTTTTGTTTAAAGAAGGGCCACTGGACCGACGATACCTCGATGGCTCTGTGCCTCGGACATAGCTTGCTGGAAAGCGACGGATTTGACCCAGAGGATCAAATGCAGCGCTACTGCAATTGGCTGGATAAAGGCTACATGAGTAGTATTGGTGTTTGCTTTGATGTGGGGGTTACGGTCTCCTCCGCCCTGCGTCGTTATCAAAAAACCGGCCAAGCCTTTGCTGGCTCCAAGGCACGCCGGAGCTCTGGCAATGGTTCGATCATGCGCCTGGCGCCGATCCCGATTTTTTACCAGCAACAGCCACTTGCTGCGGTTCATTATGGCGGAGAAAGCTCACGCACCACTCATGCCTCACCGCTGTGCATCGATGCCTGTCGCTATTTATCGCTGCTATTACTGAGCTTGATTGAAGGTGGCGACAAACAGAGTTTTCATCACATCGCCTACACCCCACAAAGCGATGAACTAAGCCGCATCAAGGCGGGTGAGTTTCTCGAAAAACCTTACGCTGCGCTCACCGGCAGCGGCTATGTGATTGAGAGCCTCGAATCGGCACTGTGGTGTTTTGTCAATAGTGACGATTTTGAATCCTGCGTGCTGGCGGCGGCCAACTTGGGCAACGATGCCGATACCACCGCCGCCATTGCCGGTCAGTTAGCCGGAGCTTATTACGGCCATCAAAATATTCGTCAGGACTGGCGGCAGGCCTTGCATCAACACCAACAGATTGCCAGCTTGGCCGATGGGCTGTTCGCGGCTTCACAAAACCAGCCAGAACACGTCATCGCAGCCCGATGAATTCGCAGCTCTACAGCCCCGGCGCCAGCGAAACGCAGTTATTGCAGCAGATCTGCCTGCCGCTGAATCATTGCAATCTGCCTTCCTGGTTACTGGCCAGCTTGGCCTATCAGCAACAGCCGATCCCTTTGCAACTGGATTTAATTAGCACCTGGTATCCCAAATTATTTGCGGGTTTAAAGCGGGCCGAAACTGCCGAACAACGCGCCGCACAGTTTAAAGACTTTATGAATTTTCGCTTTCACTTAGCGCAGGGGCGCAGCCAAGCAAACCCAAACGACCAACCTCCGCCGCGGCCGAAGGTCAACTATCGACGGCTATTGCTGGGGTGGTTATTTGACTCCGATAATCAACAGGGAGCGGCGTGGCGCAGCTGGGTGGAGTCACGCTTTGGCCTGCTCACTTGTTTTCACCATGAAACGCTGGCCGATCCAGACGGCCCGGCCTATTTGCGCTTTCGCCAACAGTGTAGCCAAGCGACCTACAATACCAATGAACTCTATGACCAGTTAGATCTACTCTACTGCTTTTGCCAACAGGAGCTGCGGCTGCGTCACCCCAATGGCGAGCACCTCAGCCTCTATCGAGGTTGCACCGCCTTGCCGGAATATCACCTCGAAGGACAAGCGGTAAAACTGTTCAATAACCTCAGCTCCTTCACCGCCGATCCCGAGGCGGCATTACGCTTCGGCTCAAAAGTGTTTGCGGTGCAGGTACCTTTGAGCAAAATCGTCTGTTTCGAGTCGCTACTGCCCCGCAGCCTGCAAGGCGAGCAAGAATTCATGGTCTTGGGTGGCTTATATCGCGTCGAACCTTTCAAGTTTTAAAGACCAGCAGTTGACAGAATATCAATGAGTGATGCACGTTGGTCTAAGTATATTGCTATTTGGAGCATTCAATGATTAAAACCAAACAATTAAAACTAAGAAAACCCGATACAAACGACATCGACATTATTACAGAGATTTTATCTTGTCCGCTGCAAACTAAATATCTTCCTCACGAAAAACCATATTCAACACAGCAACAACGCAGTTATCTAGAAAATCGAATACAGCATTGGCAAGAGCATAAATTTGGAACCTTTATTATTGAACTTACCCATCAAGCCTCTAAAAAAATCGGCTTTATCGGCTTTGAATATGCACCGAACCCAGCGTTTATCGATATCCGAATGGGCCTGGTCCATGCCTGTGGGGGTTATGGTTATGCGACTGAATCGGCACATGCAGTCCTAAAATGGGCTTTTAATCAAAACATAGCCAATGCGCTCTATGGGGTTGCTGTACAAGAAAATATTGCCTCTCAACGCGTGCTTACAAAGATCGGAATGAAACCCGTGCAAGACGTAGATCTATACCATCGACCGGGTTTGATGAACTTTGTCATTGAGTCGCCAAAGTCATAACACCATCATCAAATCCACCTGAAATGAACTCACAGAGGATCCAGACAAGCATGCAAATAGTCACCGCAGAAAAACAAGAAAAGGAACAAAATATTCAGCGCCACACTCTCAAATTGATAATTCGGTAAAATATGAGTCAACGCCTCCGAACAGAGCAGATTTTGTATTAACTAGAGATGAGAAACAGCAATTCCCATCCAATGAAGCAAAGCTCTCTGACCGCGAGGCCATAATCTACATTCATAAACTGATTCAATATAATTGCTTGTTAACGACGCTTCGAGGCAGCAACTAAGCATTTGTTTTTAAACCGAATATTACTAATATTGAGCGCTAACAGGTGAATCACATTATCAATACTCAAATTTGCAAAATAGCAAATGATAAACACAACCATTGGGCCATCTGAAGGCGTTTAATACTCGCCTCAAAAAGTACGGCCAAACCGTTCGAAATGGCACTAAAAAAGCCCCATGCAAGGCATGGGGCTGTTCACAGGCGCACAGGAAAATAGCTAAAGCTTATTTTAGATGCAATTACGGCGGCGCGATAACACCACAAAGCCTAAGCCAAGGGCAAATAAAATAGAACTCGAACCTTCACTCACCGTCGCAGGAATTTGCGGCTCTTGCCAGTTAAAGCCGGTATTGTGGAATTCTCTGGCACCGGTGAAACTCTCCGCCGCAACACTGCCATCAAACACTGCACCACCAACCAAATCGGCATCCATTGCCAATACCGCGCCGACAAAGGCGATACTGTTAAAATCGATAGTTTCTGCTTCGTAGAAGTTCCACAAAATATTCGCCGCGCCAATGTTCAGGCCATCATCTAAGATCCCAAAACCGCTGGTAAGGTTGACCCCTCCGGCTACCGATACCGCAGAGCCGGCTACGTTAATGACCACCGTTTTAGCCGAGCCAGCCGCTAATGACAAAGAGTTATTTTGGGCAAACACCTCACTGAAGTTGACATTAAATACCGCCATATCATCGCTACCACTATAAGACAAGTGACTAGCGCTAAAGCTACCATTTGCAGTTAAACCGGAAAAATATGCGGAATCGGCACGTAGTTGCGACTCAAGACCAGCCATATTACTGGCCATGGCAGCTTGATCGCCTGCCGTCACTTTTTGCACACTGGAGCCGCCACCATTTAGGTTTACGTTGCTCACATTTAAGTTGCCACCGTAAGTCAGGCTGCCAGCATTCAGGTTAATATTCGAAGCATTGATATTGCCTGCAACTGTAACCGTATCTTCAAAAGGGACGGTGGTTTCACGAATCGCAAAAGTTGGCGATTGCCCAGCGGCATTTAAGTCACCACCAATAATGGTTCGTCCTTCGACTTCTCCACCTTGGTAGTTATAGTCACCAGTGAGGATTAAATTGTAATCACTTAAAGGCGTTGCTTGGCTAGCTGCTGAGTACAATAAGGCAACACCGATCACTGCTGCTTGGCCAAATTTTTCATAAAACATATAACTTTTCCTGATACTGCTAAGTCGCCTAAATTTATTCAATGTTTTCAAAGTGAAACCGTGATAAGCGATGGTTTCTCGACCGCTCAGTCTGCGCATCAAGAGCAAAAATTAAGCCAACAAGTAAATAACCATTTAATTCAATGCCTTACGAATAAGTAAATAAAACTGTACATGAGGAATGATGCAAATGTGTAAAAAAACTCGACAACTGCTCAATATTAGCATTTCAGCAACAAGCTTTAGATTCGCCTCATCATACGATACGAGCTTAAGCTTGAATGAATTTGTCAAACCGACTATCCATACATGCACTAATATCTGTCGTCACAAACCGACCGTTGTAAAACAAACTAAAGATGGTTGCCGGAGAAGGGCAGTTTTGCGCCTGCTGACAAGTATCAAGCTTAATAACGGTCAATGGAATATGACGTTTTTCACAACTTTCTCTTAAAGATTGAGTCGCATGATATTCAGCAAAAGGGCAGCGATTAGAAAAATAGACGACACAGCCTTGCGGTACAAGCCCCGGGCTTTTAAGCTGAGCAGCGAAGCTAGGGAGTACCGGCTCCTCGTCGAAGGCTAAACAGAGTAAAACGAAGCCATCCGCAGTTTCATCGCACACCACAAAACCCTGTTTAATTAACCATTTGCTATCGCTCATAAAATGATTTTTGTTGCGACCCGCCACCGCAACTAAACCTAGTTTGGCCTGCTGCTTGGCATCTTCAATCGCTTGGTTTAAAAGATATAGACCATGCCCATGGCCTTTATATTTTCCCGACACCCAAAAACAACCAAGCGCCAAGTAATTAGGCGCCACGATCGGCAACCATGCGGTTTCGGCAGGACCATATTCAATAAACACCTTTGCCCGTTGATTGAGGCGTTTGAATACATAGCCTTGCTCAAATTGTTGGGTTAACCAGTCTTTTTTTGCCTGATAACTTTGTTGACACTTTTTATCCGAAAATGCACAGCAGATATGCTCAGTTGCAATATTCGACGGACTTAAACTGATGTATTCCACTTTTCAACTCCTTGCTCCTTAACCTTCATCCATTAACTCCAATCAAGCGCTTGGTTCGCCAATAAATAAAGACCACTTTCTACACAAACGCCACTTTCATGCGCCTTAAAACCACACATGATAATGGTACTCACTCATAACAAGCGTTTATAAGTTGAGCCATGCAAGAAGCCACGATCTTGTTTGCCAAAAGTGACATACTCACCAGAAATAACCAGAAATCTCGATGACACGACTCATTGTGACTATATTGTAAAATAAGCTGATAATGCCCCCCAATTAAAGTAGGTGCCCGATGAAGCAACTGACTGCCCTTATTTTATTTATTTTAAGTACGACCAGTACCACTGGTTACACAGCGCAAACAGAGCGAGTTTACTCTGTGGGGATTGTGCCTCAATTTGAAACCAATAAACTGCATCAAATTTGGCATCCAATACTGCTGCAGCTAACCGCTAAAACAGGCTACAAATTTAAATTGTTGGGCTCCACCTCTATCCCTGATTTCGAGCAAGACTTGGCCGCTGCCAAATACGACTTCGCTTACATGAATCCTTACCACCTGCTGATTGCCAATCAGCAAGCTGGTTATCTTCCTTTAGTTCGCGATCATGGCCGTAAGCTTTATGGCGTATTAGTTGTAAAAAAAGACAGCAATATCACAAGCCCTACACAACTAGATGGCAAGACCTTGGTTTTTCCGTCGCCTAATGCACTGGGCGCATCGCTACTGATGCGACAAGAACTGAAAGACCAATATGACCTCAACTTTAACGCTCGCTATGTCAAAACTCACGACTCTGTTTACCTCAATGTATTATTAGATGAAGCAGACGCAGGCGGTGGAGTGCAAAAAACCCTGAATCGCCAAAAGAAACAATATAAAGAACTACTAAACATCATTCACAGCACCGCAAAAGTAGCGCCTCACCCCTTTACTGCACGACCTCAAGTTCCAATTGAAGTAAGAGAGCGAGTACGTGATGCTTTATTAGAGATGGGCAGCTCAAAAAAGGGGCAGTTACTATTATCCAAGATCCCCATTAACAGTATAGGACCGGCAAACCTAGATGATTATTTACCACTCAAAACAATGGACCTTGAACGTTTCTATGTGGCGCCAAATAAATAGATGAAAATTAATTTAAAGCTCGCGATACCACCTTTGATAGGCCTGATTCTGATAAGCCTGATTATTCAGTTGTACTGGATCCCGCTGCAATTGGAAAACGCCAAGACAGAATATAAGAAACATACTTATGAATTGCTCACTTTGGGAGAATCATCAATTGCCAAGAGCCTACTACAGCGAGACTTGGGCGCGTTATACGTTCACCTCGAATATTTAGAAGAAACCTATAAGTCTCGCTGGCAGAACATCGCGCTATATAACTATAACAACAAGCGTTATTACCCCATCGTAAAACCATCGCTAAATGACAAGCAGAGCAAGCAACTAATTCATATTGTTCATGAACTAAGTTCAGGAGAGAAATATCTAGGTCGTATTGAGTTAGACGTAAACTGGAGTGATAAGCGACAAACCGTTATCTCGGATATTAATAAGGTGAGAAACATGGTGATAGGCTTGGTTTTATTAAGCCAACTCATTGCCCTATTAAGCCAATATAAAATTATCTATAGGCCACTTAAAAAGCTAAGCCTCGCCACCCAGAAAGTCGTCGAGGGTAATTTTAGACCGGCACTCCCATCACTAACGGAAGACGAAATTGGCGATCTAAGCAAAGCATTTAAAACCATGGTAGAAGAACTGGCATTCCGTAAAAATGCGCTTGACGAACATGCGATTATTAGCGCCGTAGATCGCTCCGGTCGGATCACCTACGTCAACACCAAGTTTTTACAAATATCCGGTTATTCTGAAGAAGAACTGCTCGGCAAAACTCACCGAGTGATTAAATCAAAAGTGCATTCACCAGAATTTTATAAGAGCATGTGGTCAACCATCACTCAAGGCAAGGTGTGGCAAGGAGAAATTTGTAATTTGACGAAAAACGGTGAGCACTATTGGGTCAGCTCAACCATTGTCCCCTTTTTAAATGAACACGGTGTGCCGCAACGTTATATCTCGTTACGCACCGATATCACCGAGCAAAAATCCGCTGAAGAACGGCTTCGGCACATGGCCAACCATGATGCCCTCACAGGTCTAGCCACTCGACGACTCTGTCGGGAGAAGTTGTCTACCGCCATCGCGATGGCACATCGTCACAAAAAATGCGCAGCTGTTTTATTTATTGACCTCGATGGTTTTAAAACAATCAACGACAGCTATGGTCATGATGCTGGTGATGCAGTGCTGATAAATGTTGGCAAAAGACTTTGCGCCACGGTACGTGAAATGGATACCGTGGCACGGATTGGCGGGGATGAGTTTATGGTGGTATTGAGCGACATTAGCGATCCTGACGATATCAAATTAATTGCGCAAAAGCTGATTAACAATTTGAAGGCTCCTTTTCATTTCAACGAGCAGCCTCTTCAGATCGGAGCCAGCATCGGTATCGCACTGTATCCAGACCATGCTCAAGATGCAGAAAGGCTGATTAATCGAGCCGATGAAGCCATGTATACGGTAAAATCTAATGGCAAAAACAATTATGCTTTTGCCGAAAAAGATTCACCGCCTCATACTGAACACCCGCATTGACGCTCAAATTCCCCAGTTATTTTAGTGGGGTATTTGAGCTTGAAGCGAAGCGCTAGAAAGAATAGCCATCCCATAACAAGCGTCGCGACTTTTCTGGATCGCGCTGTTGCTTTGACTGGGCGTCAAAACGCATGCTATAGCGTTGATTAAGCTGATACTGGCTCCAACTAACTTGACCTGTTTTCGCAAAATCAAGCCACTGACGATGCATCGAATCGGCCAGTGATTGTGGTGCATCACTACCAACAAACGCTTTGGCTTGCTCCGTTGCTAAGGTATTGAAAGAGAAAGGAACATCCACAAAATGGGCGGCCCCTAACTGACCTCCAAATGCTTTTGAACGCCAGGAAAAATTATAATGCCAAACTGGATTACCATTGTTGACCAGTGTCTCTGCAATATGTAAGGCCGGCATTCTAAAGGTGTAGTCCGATTGAATATCGGCGAAGATATCCCCCTGAGTTGCTTGCCCATCCTCGGAATACACCTGCATTGGTTTTCCCGCTAACTTTAAGTCCCCTAAAAATAGCGACACCTCGGCATTCGTCATGCGGTCTAGTTGGCCACCAGGAACAAGATACAATCTCGCTTCCTGATCGGTGCTACCAACAATGACCGGAATGCTCGGATCGGCATTTTTAGCAAGGTTCACCATTGGCGTATCAACAATCAGATTCCCGTCCATAACAGGCAGAAAAGCCGTTCCACCCCAAGACAACTCGCCCCATTGCTCACGGTCTTGGATCTGCTGCCCCAGCGCGACTACCCCAGCAACTAGCTCAGGATAAGGCACACTCGCAATTCCTTCAATTGAGGCTGCAACCTTGAATCGTTCAGCAAATGCCTCGCTTAGGCGCGTGGCTTGCGCTGTGCTTACCGCCTGCATTGGCGGGCTTTGCATAATCGCTTTATGAAATAGACCTTTCGCCGCCGGAGTGCCGAGTAAAATTGCAACACTTTCGGCCCCAGCCGATTGTCCAAATAAAGTCACCTGTTTAGGATCACCACCGAAGGCAGCAATATGCTGTTGCACCCATTGCAAGGCGAGAATTTGATCCAAGATCCCGCGATTATCGGGTGCGCCTTGCAAATGCATAAAACCATCCACGCCAACCCGATAATTAACCGTGACCACAATCGCCCCCTGCTTGGCATAGCTACTACCGTTGTATACCGATTCGCCAGCATCTTCACGAATAAAAGCGCCACCCGGGATCCATACCATCACCGGTAGTTTTCCCGGCAACTTGCCCATCTCAGCAGGAGCCCAAATATTTAAGGTAAGATCTCCTGGAGCGCCAACTAACTCGGTTTTAACACCACGACTCGGCTGCGGAGTTGGTGCGCCCAAAGCGCTAGCATCTAACACCCCACTCCAAGCTTGCTTGGCTTGCGGAGCCTGAAAGCGGCGCCCTTCAACAAAGGGGTTTTCGGCATAGGGCACACCATAGAAGCTGACGATATCATCTTTCACCACACCCGCCACTTGGCCCAAACCCGTAGTCACCATCAGCTGGTTATTAGGGGGAATAGGAGACGCGGCAAAGGCTGAGCTCACAAACATCGAAAGTAGGCTCACAGCACTCAACAATAAGGTTTTAAATGGATAGTTTTTCATGATTAAATCTCTGCTATTGCACTAGTTCGGAAAAGATTCGGGAAGCTCAGCAGGTGCACAGGCGATAATATCATCTCGATCCGCACCACAATCTTCCATGAAGGTTATTTTAGCAAACTCATCAACCACCTCTTTCGGGTAGGTTGGTCCAGCGTCGCGGTATTGCTGCATTAATTCTAGATGTTCATTTTGATAACAAACGGTTTTTTTCGGGTCATTAAATACCCAACGCGGAAAGAAGATCACTCCATGTAACTCTAGTCGCGCTAAATTAATAGTTAAACTTACGCAGGTACCCGTGGGTTCATCCCAAGAAATTTTATAGACGTGCTGCGCGATCGGGTGAATATGGGCGACCTGATCGGTGACCCAGCGACCGCCAACAATACCACTGTGGATCCGGTAGTCAAACACGGTGTCAGACTTCACATAGATTTCGTATTTCCAACCATTTTCATAAGTATAAACAAGATGTTTTCCGACTAACGGGTCCAAAGCTAATTCATTTTTTTCGCTGTTCATAAAATTGCTCTCCTAAGAATGCTTGAGAATAATTTCTCGCATTGAGTTAATTTCGAACAACATTATCATTTGAAATATAAATCTAAAAACGCTATTTTTCATTCACAACAATCTAAAAATTAGATGGATAGTCATGCATCGCTCTACTTTGGAACAATGGTACATCCTGCAAACCGTGATCGATGTCGGTGGATTCACCGCAGCGGCAAAACAAGTGCACCGCAGTCAATCCTCGGTAAGTTATGCGATCAAAAACTTACAACAGCAGCTCGACGTAGAATTGCTGCGGATCCACGGCAAAAAAGTACAGTTAACACCACTCGGGGCAACCTTATTGGAAGACGTTCGACCCTTATTAAAAGAATTCGCCAACATTGAGCTTCGAGCCAAACTGCTCACCGCTGGCGCGCCTGCCAACATTAAGTTAGAAGTCGACAGTATCTACCCTAAGTCATTGCTGTTTAGAGCTTTAAGTGCATTTAAACAAACCTTTCCCCACACTCAGGTAGAACTCAAAGAAATCGTCCGTCTCGCCCCAACCAATAGTCTGGCAAATTGCGATTTATCGATTGGGCTTCCTTTCAATGGCAAGTTAATGGCCCAAAAACTTTTAGATGTAGAATTGGTAGCCGTGGCACACCCCGCACATCCCTTGCATCACCTTAAGAAAACGCGTTTAACTGAAGCCGACTTGAATCATTACATTCAAGTTCATTTGGATAATAACCATCAATATGCCAGTGCAACAATTGAGCGTTCAAGTCAACGCTGGACAGTCAATACCGTTGATGCCGCTATCGAAGCGGTGCGCAGTAATCTTTGTTTTGGCTGGCTACCGGCACATCGTATTGAAGACTTAATCAACCAAGGCGAATTAACGGCACTCCCCTTAGATATGGGAAGAGTTAGAAGCATTCCTTTATACCTAATCTATATGGACTATGATCGACGTAATCCCGCCATACAGGCCTTAGCCGAACTGATTTGCGAGGTGTAAGCGAGCAGAGCAAACCAGTTTAAAAACTTAACTTTCGACGATAAAACTTAAACGAGCTAACTCTCGCCCATTAATATGCAACGCGACATAATGTTTGCCGGGATAGTATTTTCGGGTAGAAATCGCTTTAAAAGAGTGGTTTTTCTCCATCGCAAAAGTCTCCCCCCGATTTAAACAGAGATTTTTTAATTTAAAGACCTTGGCCGCAGTTTTGCCATTAGCTTTCATAAAATGCAACGCGTAGTCCAAAACAAACTTTTGTTGGCTTTTTTCAGCGCTTATTGCCAAGGCAAAAGTGAGCACATCGCCTAATTTAAACCGAGCATTGAGCAGCGCAAATTCCTGCAGCTGCAGCTTTGGCTTCGCGGTATAACCGAGTAAGGGGAAACTCAAGGGATGGCCTTGTTTCACCAAGCTGCGAGTCGCGTGTTTAATCACCCAATCAAGCTGTGGGTCATGGTTCTTTTGCCAAGCCTGACATAAGTCTAAAACTCGCTCTGGATGATCTTTACTGATGTCATTGAGGTTATTCGCCACCGAGCGCCGCACATACAAACTGGGATCATTCTTGAGTTGTTCCAGCAAAGGAATAATTGGCGATGGATCACGGATCAGAGACTTTAACTGCGCTCCCCAAGGCAAACGCGGACGGCAACCCTCACTCACCAGACGCCGCAGATGTTCATCTTGGTGCGCCAGCCAGCGATGCAACTGTGCCCAGGTTTGCTCCGGATGCAGCTCAAGAAAGGGGCGGATCGCAAACTCCGCACTAAATAGGGGGCTCAGCTTCGCCAGCACAGGTAGGGCCAGCAGAGGATGCTCGATACCTGCCACCGCCACGTAATCGGTGACTGGCCATATCGCAAAACCACGTAAGCTATCCTTTGGATCACCACCATCCCAATACTTTGGTAAGTTGCTCAACAGCTTCGCTGTTTGGCCAAAATCTTGCGGTAGCGTTTGTTGCAACGCCGCAATAATATGCTGCACCCGTTGCTTCAGTTCTAATTGCTCTAAGCCTGCCTGTGCCAACTCCGTAAAACCTAAGGCATCAAATTGCGGATACACCGCCACCAAACCCTTTGCGATCCGTTGCAAGGCAGGTTCGGCTAAAGCATTTTTCATCAACATTTGTTCGGCCATATTCTCTTAAAATCCTATGTAATAAATTGAATCTCACGATTCATCATCTGGATCGCCATTGATACGTTGATAGATTGGATTTGCCGACATTACAATGCTCACAGAGGATCTGCAGATTATCAATATCATATGCTAACTCTGGATGCGTCGATCTCGGCCGAATGTGGTCGACGTGCATCACCGCGCCAGTGGCCGGAGAAGCACCACAACATGAACAAGTATTGCCGTATAACTCAAAGGCTTTGCTTCGTAAACGTAACCACTTAGCAGACGAATAAAAATTGAATGTTTTCGGCTCACGATAGGGGACCTGTTCAAAGTGACTGAAATCTTGAGGGGTTTCACCTGGCGCATAAAAAGTTACTTTTGGGTTAGCCTCTTGATTCACTTTAAGCCATTTAAAAACCGCTCTTAAAGCGCCAGCTTCGGTCTTATAGTCGCTCCGCTTCATGTTGCCATTCAAATAATAACTAACGAGGTACATTTATTCTGCTCCTTCACGACAAAATAACGGCTTATTAAGGCACTAACCACCGGGTAAATACAGAACGAGTGAATAACCAACTTAAACCCAAAGCTAACAGTAAGACAATCGCCATAAGCACTGGCAGGGCGATACTCGAATGGCCAAACCATTGGTAAATCCCATAGTCTAGGTGACGAACCGGGATCAGGAACAAAGGGTGGACTAAATAGATCCCAAAACTATATTTAGAGACGGTTTTAATCATCGGTCTCCAACCATTGGGCACCTTTTCTGCGTAGGCTTTCACCAATACAAATAACGACATGGCAATCACTACAGTATTGAGGCTCTTATAGCCCATAAATACACTACTATATTCCCCTTGCTGCCAAATGTAATAAACACTGCCCAATACATTGAAACCTAAAGTCGCAAGGCCAGTCATCAACCAAAACCTCAAGTAAGGTTTCTGTTCATGATTAAACAAATACCAACCCACAACTAAATAACCACTATATAAAATGATGTTTTGCCGCAATGGCGTTTCTACCTTTAACCAATGCATTAAAGTGAGCAATAACCACGCCGCCAATAACAATAAAACCCGCTGATGATCCATTTTATGCAGCAACGGGGCTAACAAGGGGATCACAAAATACAGGGGGATGAAATCGTAAAAAAACCAAAGGTGATACCAAGTATGCTGATTGTTGGCATGTGCTAACAGACTTTCGGTTATCGTCCACGACCAACGCCCATCATGAAATCCCGCAACAACTGCATAAATCACCGTCCAAGCAATAAATGGCAATAATACCTTCGCTAAACGCCGTGACAAATAATAACCACAGTCAAAAGGCCGCCTATCTGACAGCAATAAGGCGCCACTAATCATCATAAAAATCGGCACTGCCCAACGACTCATCGCATTCAATGAGACCGCAGGCAACCACTGATGCCAGGCAAGGCTGGGAATTAACTCCCGATAAGGCCCCAAAACATGGATCCCCACCACCGCAATCACTGCAATAAAACGCAGGCACTCGATATAAAATAAAGAAGGACGAGTCACTTGAGTATCGCTCATAAAAATTCATGTACCTTTATAGAAGTGTTCGCTCACTTAAAAATTATTCCCCCGCTATACTTACCGCCACATGAGCGCCGACAAGCAAGCAAGAAAGGGCTTTCGTTAATTGCCTTAACCCACCTTTAACCTTACACTAAGAGATTGAATAATCGTTAATTTGCAAGGAATGCAAGTGTCTATATCTCAGTTCGGGGGCAGCAAACAGAAGTTTATTTTAGTATTATCTATATTGCTACTCTGTTCCTTTTGTTTAACTTCATGGTTAAGCTACCAAGTTGCCTACCACTCGATGAGTCAACAAATCGAAACCAACCATTTACCGCTCACCAGCGATACCGTTTATTCAGAGATTCAACAAGATTTACTACAACCCATTTTCATCTCTTCCTTAATGGCCCAAGATACCTTTTTACGCGATTGGGCATTACACCAAGAAACCGAAGTTGAGCCTATCGTTCGTTACCTCAGCACCATTCAGCACCGCTATCACACCGTCACCACTTTTTTTGTATCTAATCAAACCCTACGTTACTATCATCCCAAAGGTGTCATTAAAACGCTCTCGCCAGATGAAGCAAATGATGCTTGGTATTTTCGAGTGCAGCAACTGCCAAAGACCCAAGACTACGAAACCAACATTGATTATGACACCGCCGACCCAACCCGCACGACCGTGTTTGTCAACTACAAGGTCTATGACTACAAGCACAATTTGATTGGGGTGACAGGGGTTGGTCTGAATGTAACCTTAGTCAAAAAACTAATTTCACTTTATCAACAACGCTATCAACGTAGCGTTTATTTCATCGACCCTGAGGGTAATGTAGCGCTTAGTGATGAACACTACCGTGGTCCGCGAAATATCTATCAACGCCCCGGTTTATCGGAGCAGGCCAAGACCTTACTATCCAGCCCCAGTGGACGCTACCAGTTCAAGCAAGACAATCTTCAATTTTACCTAAATGCGCGCTACATTCCCGAATTCAATTGGTATTTAATGGTTGAACAACAAGATGCGCCAGCTACGAAGCAACTCAAACAGATTCTATGGATTAATCTACTGATTAGCCTGCTGGTGACTTTCATTGTGTTAATAGTGGCTAATTTTACGATTGGAAATTACCAACGTCGTCTGGAAAAACTGGCGTCTACCGATAAACTCACCGGCGCGTTTAATCGACAAAGTTTTGAAATACAGCTAGAACAGGTGATCGACATTCAACATCGCTCCAACAGCCCTTGCTCCTTAGTTATCTTTGATGTTGACCATTTCAAAGCAATTAATGACCAATATGGCCATCTGGTTGGTGATGAAGCACTCAAGCACATTGCTGCACTAGCCACGGAACAGCTGCGCGGCTCAGATATTATCTGCCGTTGGGGAGGCGAAGAATTTATCGTTCTATTGCCAAATTGTGATGCCTCAGCCGCATTTGAGGTGGCCGAAAAAATACGCCTAGCAATCAAACATACCACGGTCTGCGTGAATGGAAATGAACTGCAGTTAAGCATTAGCTGCGGGATTGCGCAGGCCAAAAGCCATGAAGTTTTTGTTAATTTACTAATTAACCGTGCCGATCAAGCGATGTACAGCGCCAAGAGAAACGGTCGTAATTGTAGTGAAATAGCCCCATAAAGTTCACTCGTTGGCGAGCTCACAATGAAAACTTGGGGCATTTCAGCACTAGGTTACCTTGGTTGCGGCGGGTATTGAGCTAACATTAAGGTAATCTGTTCCGCAATAAATTTTGCGCGACTCTCTGGTCCCATCGTCTCTTTTAACTGGCTTTGAGAAATAGAGCGCCAAACTATGGTTTGATTCTGTTGGTCTAGCAGCTCCACAACTAATTTGCCATATTTACGCTCTTTATAACGGTCGGGAGAACTCATCCCAATTGCGCTATGCCGACTGCCAAAACCAACCGAAAAGCTACCACCAAGAGCTTCTAGTTCGCTAGCCGAATCAACGCGATAGTCAACCAATAAGTCAGCCTGTTCTGCTGCAACCATTTGCAAGCCCTTTTGCTCCAATTGAGCCGCTAACTCAGCTTTGATACGCTGTTCGTCGAGACTTTGCACCGCATCATCTGCACCAGCAACAAATGCGTAATGATGATATTGCGAAAAGTCTTGACCCACTTGGTAATCAGTTGCAGGCTGAATCGTACAAGCCACCGAAAGCAAAGTGAATAAGGCAATACTGAAGACTCGATACATGGCGGAACTCCTGCTGCAAGCAGCATTAAAAATATTTCCCTAAATCTACCATAATTTAAGATAAATAGATCTCTGCAAGTGGCCTTTGCTGTTTAGATTTATTTCGCGGCTCAGTAGACTAAACCGCTGCGAGTAGGATGTTTTACTAACCAGGCTCATCAGGCTGCTCAACAAGTCGTCAGTGCTTACCCAGAGTGAATCGCTTTGCTATAATCGCCACGTAATTTTAGCAATGGTTTATTATGTCTCAATTTGAACAACGCTTTGGTGGGATCGCCCGCCTTTATGGCCGCCGCGCGCTCAGTAAATTTCAGCACTCTCACGTCTGTGTTATCGGCATCGGCGGAGTCGGTTCATGGGCCGCGGAAGCATTGGCAAGAAGTGGGATCGGAAAAATTACCCTGATCGATTTAGACGACATTTGCACCACCAATACCAACCGCCAAGTACATGCAACTCGCGCGACCGTTGGCCTGTCAAAAACAGCGGTCATGTGCGAACGTATTCAACAGATTAATCCCGAGTGCATTTGTCAGGAAATCGAAGACTTCGTCACCCGAGATAACCTATACCAATACCTAACCCAAGACTTCGATTATGTGATTGATGCCATCGACAGCGTCAAAGCAAAAGCGGCGCTAATCGCTTATTGTAAGCGTAATAAAATCAAACTAATTAGCGTCGGCGGTGCTGGTGGACAGATAGACCCCACTCAAATAACCATAAGCGATTTGGCAAAAACGGTTCAAGATCCTCTCGCGGCCAAGGTGCGTAATGAGCTGCGTCGTTTTTACAACTTCAGTAAAAATACAAAACGTAAATTCGGCATCGATTGTGTCTATTCTACCGAACAGCTGATTTACCCCAGTGATGACGGAGGCACCTGTATGGCCAAACCCGATAGTACTGGCAGTATGCGCATGGATTGTAGCAGTGGTTTTGGGGCGGTGACGCATGTAACGGCAAGCTTTGGCTTCGCCGCTGTCTCACGTGTACTAAAAAAACTCGCCGAACAAACAAATGCGGCTTGAACATGTTTAGCGCGTAGTGACATTGTGGCGCAGAACAAACAACCAGCACTCAATGCAACTCTCCCCCAGAATGGTGCCAAGCTTATACACCCGATGTTTTAGGCTCACTTTAAAATCATCTTTCTATGCTGAGCATCGCCCAACATCGTTAGTATCGGCATCAACAATACAGCCCTGGATCTCAAATAGACTGTCAGATTGGTAGCATAATACGAAGCTCTCGACGCCATGAACAACTGACACAAAAAAGCCCAGCAGTGCTGGGCTTTTATCCATTGTTCACATCAACGATGAGAGCTTAATCCGCAACAGTTTCCCCTTGCAGATGTTCCACGCTTGGGATTTGCTTATGATTTGCACCTAAGTAAGAGTAAATCACCGGTAATACAAACAAGGTGAATACCGTACCGATGGACAAGCCAGCACAAATCACCATCCCAATATCAAAACGAGCCGCTGCGCCCGGACCCACCGCCAATAACAAGGGGATGAGGCCAGACACCATCGAAATGGTCGTCATCAAAATGGCCCGTAGACGAATTCGAGCAGCATGACGAATCGCGGTAATTTTATCTTCACCACGCAATATTTGCCGTTCTTTGGCGACTTCACACATCAAAATACCGTGCTTAGTAATCAAACCTACCAGCGTAATCATACCAATTTGAGTATAGATATTCAGGGTCGCCAAGCCCCAGCCCATCATCAACAAGGCACCACAAATCGCCAAAGGTACCGAGACCATGATCACCAAAGGATCACGGAGACTCTCAAACTGAGCCGCCAAAACCAGGAAGATGATCGCCAAAGCTAAACCAAAGGTGGAAAACAGCGCCGAACCTTCTTGCTTAAACTGACGGGATTCACCTTTATAGTTAAAGCTATAGCCCTTAGGCAATAATTCGGCTGATTTCTGCTCTAGGAAATTAAGAGCATCCCCCATGGTTTGACCCGGCATTAACGCCGCATTCAGTGTCACCGAGTTGGTCTGATTCATTTGCAACAAGGCTTCCGGTTGGCCTTTGAGCTTCCAATCAATCAAATTCACTAATGGAACCAAACTGCTATCAACAGTTTTCACATAAAACTGACCAATCGCTTCTGGGCTAAGACGGTCTTCACGTTTCACCTGTGGGATCACCTCATAAGAGCGACCATCAAAGTTAATGTGATTGACATAACCATCCCCCATTAAAGTGCCTAAGGTACTGGCAATATCGGCCATTTTCACCCCATAAGCCCCAGCTTTATCTCGGTTCACCTTAATATCTAAAGTCCCAGTTTCGAACTTAGTATCTAGGTCACTAAACACAAAGAAACCACTCTGCATCGCCGCTTGTTGTAATTCCTGCGCAAGGCTAACTAAGCTACGATAGTCGCCAGTTCCCTGCAATACAAACTGCACAGGGAAACCGCCACTAGAGCCCGGTAATACCGGTAGCGGGAATGAAGCGACCGATACTCCGGCCATATCCGCGGTTTTTGCTTGAATCGTTTTCACCAAGGTATCTTGATCCATAGTACGGTCGTCCCATACCACGGTTCGTAAGAATCCTAAACCTTGGGTAGAGCTCGGGATCCCCGCTAAGGTGAACGAACCAGCAATATCATCTAACTTCAAGGCCCGACGACCAATCTCAGTGGTGTATTGATCAACGTAATCGAGGTTTGCCCCGGCGGGTCCAGTTGCCATAATCATCGCCGCACCTTTATCTTCGGCTGGCGCCAATTCGGTAGGGATAATTTTTAGCAAAGGATACAAAGAACCCATCACGATCAACGCAAAGATGACTACCACAGGGCGACGAGCCAGTACCGCGCCCACCATGCGATCGTAACCACTGTCTAAGCGATTCAAGAAACGATGAACACCGGCTTCAAAACGCCCAGGGTGAGGGTTATGTTTTAGCAATACCGAACACATCACTGGCGATAGAGTTAAGGCAACAAAGCCCGACACCACCACCGCACCAGCAAGAGTTAAGGCAAATTCGGCAAATAACACCCCTGTTAAACCTTCGACCATGGCAATCGGTGAGTAAACGGCGGCCAGAGTAATGGTCATCGAAATCACTGGAAGGGCAATTTCTCGAGTCCCCACGATCGCCGCATCGAAGGGTTTCATTCCCAGTCGAATGTGCCGGTCGACGTTCTCCACCACCACAATTGCGTCATCCACCACCAAACCAATTGCCAGTACCATGGCCAACAGGGTTAATAAGTTAAGCGAAAAACCAAGCGCTTGCATCGCTAAACAGACACCAACCAAAGACAGTGGGATGGCAATCACCGGGATCAATACCGCACGGAAATTCCCCATAAATAGGAAAATAACCACTACCACAATCACCGTTGCCTCGACAATGGTATGTAATACTTCATCGATCGAAGACTCGATATATTCGGTCGAGTCATAGAGTACTTCCATCTTCATGCTATCTGGAAGATTAACCTGAATATTGGGTAGCATCTCGTTAATCAGTGTTGCCACGGTAAGTGGATTTGCGGTTGGCGTCGGATCGATGGCGACCACCACCGCGGTGGTTGCATCGGCTTTGGCACGAACCGTTTCCCGGGCAGAATCAAGCTCTAACTCAGCCACATCGCCTAAACGCACAATCCCCGAAGCACTACGCGAAACAATCAACTGTTGGAACTCTTCACGCGTCTTCAGATCAGTATCCGCTTCAACGTTATATACCGCGAAGCGACTCTTGGCCTGACCAGGCGCCGATCTAAAGTTATTATTTTGCAATGCACTCACAACTTCCGCGGCAGTCAGTTTGTGGTTCGCCAATTTCACCGGATCTAACCACACCCGCATCGACAACTGTGGACCATAAACATTGGCCTTGGCAACACCTGTCACCGTCACCATTTGCGGCTGTACGTTTCGATTCACGTAATCCACCAGCTGAGCTGATTTTAAATCCTCACTGCTAAAGGAAATATACATAATCGAGGTACTAGAACCGGTAGAACGGGCAATATTTGGATCTAAAGCTTCACTCGGTAACTGCGCACGAACCGCGTTAACTTTAGCCATCACCTCAGATAAAGCTGCATCGGGATCGGCACCAGTTTTCATATACGCAGTGATCGTACTGCTACCCATCGCCGATTTAGACTCTAAGAAATCGAGGTTATCGGCTTCCGCAATCGACTGTTGTAAAGGTTGGGTAATAAAACCCTGAATCACTTCTGCTGGCGCACCATAATATGAGGTGGTAACAGTAATCACCGTATTGGTTAACTCTGGGTACTCACGAATTTGCAGCTTAAATATGGATTGCATACCCACAATTAATAGCAACAAACTCAAAGACAGAGCCAATACGGGTCGCCGAATAAAAATATCGGTAAATTTCATGACCTAAGCTCCTAGTCTTTTGGCAAAGTTTGATCGCGCTGAACGAAGTTGTCTTCGACAAGTTTCACCCGAGCACCATTACGCAAACGAACCTGTCCAGACACCACAACCTGCTCATCCGCTTTAATACCCGAGGTCACCACCGCAACATCGCCACGACGCTCACCGATGGTGACCGTACGTTGTTTAGCAACTAAGAGCTCGCTGCCATCCTCTGCGGTTTGTGGTTCAATCACATAAATAGACTCACCATACAAGGAGAAGGTAATTGCTTGCTGCGGAACTACCACTTGATTGGCTTGTACCGGTTGCCAAATACGAACGCTGGCATACATACCGGAACGCAGTAAGGCTTCATCGTTAGGTAAGGTCGCCTGTACTTGAATCACCCCACTTTGCGAATCAACCGTAGGTTCGATAGTGGTAATTTTTCCTTTAAACCACTGTTCAGGGTAAGCGTCGGTATTCAGCTCAACTTCAGTCCCCACATCAATCAGCGAAATCTCTTTTTGTGGAACAATAAAGCGTAACAACATGCGATTCAGGTTTTCTAAGCGCGCGATGTCATTCCCTGGCTGCAAATACTCACCAAGGTTGATTTGGCGGATCCCCATCACCCCATCAAAGGGAGCGCGAATTTCACGAAGTTCAATGGTCGCTTTTAAAGATGCTATCTCACTCACCAAAGCTAAATAAGTCGCTTCCGAGTCATCGAACTGGGTTTGCGACACCGAACCTTTGGTTAACAACGTTTTATTACGCTCCATTTGTCGCTTAATCGCAGGTAATTTCGCTTCGGCACTGGCTAAGTTAGCTCTTTCTACATCAGCTTCTAAGCTCACCAAGCGTTGGCCCGATTTTACGGTATCACCCGATGAAAAATGAATGTCAGTTACCAAGCCTGATACCGAGCTAGAAATATTAACGCCCTGATAAGGTTCAATAAAACCGATCGATTCAATTGCTGGATGCCAATCTTGCGCCTTAGCTGAAGCCACCTCAACGGGCAATTCAGGTATCGGTCTATTCGCCATAAATTGAGCAATCATTTTTTGTTTAAACAAGTAAAAACCAAACACACTACCAAACAGTACCACTGCGATAAGTAGCATGATCGCCATCCATTTCTTCATTTCCCAACTCCAGTCACTAAGGATGTAAAATAATAGCGTCCCAGCTAGCTAATTGAGCAGCATCCATATCTTGCTCACTAAATTGCACTTGCCGAAGCATCATAAAACGACAGATTTCATTAATTTGACCAAAGGCCAAAGCGTATAACAACTCTCCAGGTAAAGGTTTAAAGTAGCCTTGTTCGACACCTGAACTTAAAAAATGTTTTACCGGCTGAAACAAATCTTCAACCAATTGTTGATGACGATGACCCCTGGGTAAGGTCTCTAAGTGAACCCATAAACGATGTATCGTTGGATTCAGCTTATGATAATTTAGCGCATTTCGCCAAAGACGACGATGCTGACCCAGCAAGTCAGACTCATCTTCAACCCCCGCAACAAAAGCTTCGGCATACAAACGTAAGTTACGTTCATGCAGTTCAGCCATCAGGGTTTCTTTATTTTTGAAGTATAAATAAATCGTTCCGGTAGCCACCCCCGCCTGCTTTGCCACGCGATGGATAGAACAAGCGTCAACCCCAGAGCGACTAATTAAGACGCCAGCTGCGCTCAAAATACGCACACGTTTATCACTAGTCATAAAATGAACACTGATTCATAAAGTCGAAAAGTATAAAACAATGAACAATTTAATCAATGAATATGTGTTCAGTTCACAGTTTTTTCGTTCTCAATTCTAAAAACCACACGAACAGCAGCATAGATTGCCTTACGTCAATCAGCTAAAATAGTCGGCCAATTATTGAAGGACCTCCTTGTGAAGTTAAACCCCGCTCAATCAAAAGCTGTCAGTTATGTCTCGGGCCCCTGTTTAGTATTAGCTGGCGCAGGTAGCGGAAAAACACGAGTCATTACCAACAAAATTGCCCATTTAATTCAAAACTGTGGCTATAAGCCGAAACACATTGCAGCGGTGACATTCACCAATAAAGCGGCGAGAGAGATGAAGGAGCGAGTGGGACAGACCCTAGGACGCAAAGAAAGCCGCGGCTTACGAGTGTCGACTTTTCATACCTTAGGTTTAGATATTATTCGTCGTGAATATAAAAGTTTAAAACTAAAACCCAACTTCTCGCTATTTGATGACCAAGACCAAATGTCTTTACTCAAAGAGTTAACGGAACAACAGCTAGAAGGCGATAAAGATTTACTTAAACAGCTGATTACCAGCATTTCCAACTGGAAAAATGACCTCATTTTGCCCACTCAGGCGCTACGCCACGCGCAAGGCGAACAACAGCAATTATTTGCCAGTCTATATGAAGCTTACCAACGCCAACTCACCGCTTATAATGCCTTGGATTTTGATGACTTAATTTTAATGCCAACTCTGCTACTCACCCACGATTCGGCAGTTCGCCAACGTTGGCAAGACAGCATTCAATACCTACTGGTAGATGAGTACCAAGATACCAATACCAGCCAGTATCAACTGGTCAAGCTACTCGCCGGCAGCCGGGCTTGTTTTACCGTGGTTGGAGATGATGACCAGAGCATTTATTCTTGGCGCGGTGCACAACCGAAAAACTTGATGCAACTGCAAACCGACTTCCCGGCATTACAGGTCATCAAGTTAGAGCAAAACTATCGTTCAACTCAGCGGATCCTAAAATGTGCCAATATTCTGATCGAAAATAACGAACATATATTTGATAAAACCTTATTCTCCGAACTCGATTATGGTGAAGCGGTCAAAATATTGTTCGCCAAGAACGAAGAGCAAGAAGCTGAGCGTGTGGTCGCCGAATTAATCGGCCATCGCTTTATGAATGGTGCCAGCCATAAAGACTACGCGATTCTCTATCGAGGCAATCACCAGTCACGCTTATTAGAAAAGGTTCTGATGAACAACCGCGTGCCCTACAAAATTAGTGGTGGCACGTCATTTTTCTCTCGCGCCGAAATCAAAGATATCATGGCCTACCTACGCGTTTTAGTAAATCAGGAGGATGACAATGCCTTGCTGCGAGTGATTAATACCCCCCGCCGTGAAATTGGCCCAAGCACCTTGGAAAAAGTAGGCAGCTTTGCCAACCAGCAACAAATCAGTTTGTTTGCTGCAGCAAAACATTCTGAAATGGAAGGCATTTTACCCACCCGAGCACTCAAATCTGTCGGCCAGTTCAGCCACTGGTTACTCAGCCTCGCACAGCGGGTAGAACAGGGAGATGCACTGCAAGCGGTGCGTGATTTAATCCGTGATATTCACTACGAAGACTTCCTTTACGAAACCAGTCCCAGCCCTAAAGCCGCAGAAATGCGGATGAAAAACGTGTCTGAGCTGTTTCGCTGGGTGAGCGGAATGTTAGAAGGAGATGACGACAACGAGGCGATGAACCTGCCGCAAGTTGTGAATCGCTTAATGTTACGAGACATGATGGAACGAGGCGAAGACGATGAAGAAAGTGATCAAGTGCAATTGATGACCTTACATGCCTCAAAAGGTTTGGAATTTCCTTATGTTTACTTAATCGGAATGGAAGAAGGTCTGCTCCCCCACCAAAGCAGTATCGATGAGGAAAATGTTGATGAAGAGCGGCGCCTAGCTTATGTGGGGATCACTCGAGCGCAACGAGAACTCACCTTTACCTTAACCAAAGAACGCCGTCAGTTTGGTGAATTAATTAAGCCTGAGCCAAGCCGCTTTCTCTATGAATTACCTCAAAACGATCTCATTTGGGAACAAAGACGCCAAAAAGAAAGTATAGAGCAACGCCAAGAAAAAGGCTCAATTGGTATTGCGGCACTTCGTGCAGCGCTCAACAAAGATAAATAAATCTTTATTTTTTAATCAATTAAAGGTCACTTATTGGACAAACCTCAAGCCTAAATTAGGTCGTAGATGTGATCCCAAGCGAATAATTTCGGCTGCTAGTGGAAGTTCTGTGACCGAAAAGGTTTTCATCTCTAAATTTTACCTTACTTGCTTCTGCGATCGGCATAGACTCAGCAAATTAGGATCAATGGATGTGAGGTCAATACGATGAACCCACTCGTGAAGCAACGCCAACAGACGCAGTTAAACTTTCAGCAGGGTGAAGCAAACATTATTGTTGGGCAAGCAGAGGCCTGCCCATTGCCCGTCGAAGAGTTAGCAAGCTTAAGGCTTGATTCCCCCTATGTCGTCGAAACCTTTGAAGACGGCTTAACCGCCATTGTGCTCCACTTGTATATTCATGGCCGTCACTACAATCTAAAGCGAAAGCGAGCGCAGGCTTTAGTGCATAATGTGGATGGTGAAACTTCATTTTTAAATGAAGTGCAACGCCGCCGAGATATCCAAGCCTTAAAAGATTCCCCCCGAACCGCTAAAGCTTTTGCACCTCTGGTAACTACGCTCTACGCAAATTATCGGCTAGGATTCATTTTATCACCGTGGATCGACGGTAAACCTCTCGCCAGTTTTAGCCGGGAGATATTCCGTCAGATATTTGCCACGCTGTTCGCTCTGGAGCAAGCAGGTCTGATGGAATGGGATCTATGCCCAGGGAATATTTTATACGATGGCCGTAATATTCACTTATTCGATTTTGGCTATATGTATGCTTATAACCCCCTCGAACACTACAATAGTGACGGTCTCGCCTCACCCGCTTTTCATGCGGCAGAACGTCTAGAAACCCGTAACGTATTCGGTTACTTATTGCGTTATCAGGATGTGATGAGCCCAGCCGATCAACTGGCGCTATTTCGTGAATTGAAGGAAACCGCTCTCGACAGCTATACCCAAAAGCTCATTTGGCTAAAGCAAAACTACGCACAACCGCTTATTATTCAATGGCAAACTGAAATTATCGAGCGCTGGGAATATGCCTTAGATAACGAACGCTCCTTAAAAAACTTATTTATTAGCGAAAGTTTTCGCTCGCATTGTCTTGATATTGCCGATGACATTCACGGTAAGAGCTGCACGACAATGACCTTAAAGCGGATCGACAAAGTCATTACCATGTTAGCGACGGTGTTTCTGCAACTAGAAAACAACGGTGCCTTACTATTCGATAATGCCACACTCAGCCAAATCGAATTGATCAAAAAATATCAAGCTTATCGGCATTTAGCGAAGCAGTACCAACAGTCATAGCAGATCCAATGAAATGCTCAGCGCTCTGCTGGTTTACTGTTAGTTTTTTTGCAAATTTGCAAATGTTGATTAAAAGCAGCCATAAACCCAGGATGCTCTGCCAACCAAGTGTGACTGATATACACACCGATCGGTATGTATTTCATTAATTTGCTATATAACTTCTGACGAATATGCTGATCCGATAGCTCTTGCTGATATACATCTTCTGGTGCTAATACCGAATCGATACGCCCACGATCTAACATTTCAAACAAAATATGGTAGTTATAACGTGATTTAATATGAGGAAACTGCTGATCTAACAACCAGCGGTGCATCGCCGAACCATGCAATACACCCACCGTTAATTGTCTTATTTGAGCATCATTCATCGTTGGCAAGTGTTCATTGAGACCATATAACATCCGTCTGGCATAGGCAACTGGCTGACTAAACGCCGCCACCGCACTCCTTGCCGAAGTTTCACTTGCGATAAAAAACATGTCCATCAGTCCTAGCTCCAGCTGCTGTTCAGCGCGAGACACTGGACGAACAGTCACCGAATAAGGTTGATTGAGAGAATTTAAAGTGCAATAAACCAAATCGACAGATGAACCACTAAGCCGTTGGTCTTCCAACACAGTGTAAGGGGGTAATACATGGGTGACCACCCGTAATTCATCAGCCAACAAGCAAGGGGTTAGATTCAAAAGAATAAGACTGAGCCATAACCGCAGCCAAACATAAAATTGCAAACAGCCTCCAATCTAAATCCAACAGGTCGTGGTTAAACTATAGTCAAGTCCCAGCAAACAACTAAATCTTGGCAGTCAAGTTATCTTTTCTGGCTGTCTACCCGTCGTTTAATACACAAGCGACAATTGGAGCAATTCGCTGCAGATTTTCTACAGCGAAGCCCACAATGAAAGCCAGCCAGCAACTGACCCTTTGTATTGAATGCGTGACTCAATTAACAATTCGCTAAAATTTGCTGACGAGTTAATAGATAAGTGACTATTTTTAATACATAAATTATTATTGCAGGCCATCATTGCATGAAGAAAGTGACTGAAACTGAGTTGATCCGAGCCGCTAACCGTCGAGATATTTTGCGGACACTTCGCCAACATCAGGAACTAGCAAGAGTTGATATAGGTTCTTACAGTAAGCTAAGTCCAGCGACCATCACCGCCATCACTGCCGAATTACTTCAACAAGGTTTACTCAGCGAACAAAGAAGCGAATTAGATCCATCCGCAAGCCGGGGTCGCCCCAAAGTTAAACTAAAAATTGTAAGTGATGCTGCTTTTTATATTGGTCTTAAGCTATCCATCAATGAAGTCCGACTATTCCTCGGTGACGCAACTGGAAAAATTGTGGGGCAAACAAAGTTGAATCCAGCCACTCTAGAATTCAATCAAATACAACTTCTTAACTGGTTGCATGATGTGGTTGAAGACTTCATTCAACAACAAGGTCTCGACCGCAGTAAGATCCGTGGACTCGGCATTGCTCAGCAAGGCGTCGTAAGAAGTGATGCTCGGGGAATTTTATGGAGCCCAGCGGTATGTGGTGAACATCCACAACTACTCGATCAACTCGAACAACGCTTGGAACTCCCTGTTTTTATGGCAAATGACGCCTATTGCTTAGCCGTTGCCATCAAGAATCAAGAGCAATACCGAGCAACAGATAACTTAGTTGCTATTCAACTCGGCTACGGGGTTGGCATGGGACTAATTGTGAACAATCCAAGCTATCAACCATCGATGATCGCTTCAACGGAATTTGGCCACACCAAATTCAGTCTCAATGGGCCACAATGCCGTTGCGGTAAACGCGGCTGTATCGAGGCTTACCTAGGCGATTACGCCATCTATCGAGATGCTTGCGCTATCTATAAATTACCACAAGATGATTTACTCCATCCTAGCGAACAACAAATGCAGCATTTAAATCAGTTAGCCAGCAATCCCAATGAGCCCATGACCCAAATATTTAATCAAGCAGGCATGGTGTTAGGTCTAGGTTTAGCCAATATCATGGCGCTATTTAACCCACAGAAAATTGTTATCTCTGGCCCTGGAATCAGAGCATTTAGCCACATGCAAAGCGCCATGAATAACACTTTAGAAGCCAGTGTATTGCCTTATCATCATGTTGAAAACGTGGTTGAAACTTGCAATTGGAATGAAGACTTATCGGGGCTAGGGATCATTGCCATCATTCAGCAACACACCGACTAATCCCGCTCACCGAGCAAGCCATAAGAGGAAGCCCTGCTTCCTCCTGGTTTCTGGTTTAAGTCTTAGCAAAAATCCACTGACTCGCGTAATGGCCAAACAACATGCTGGCAATAAACCAATAAATCATCATATCTCCACGTAACAGACCCGCGACAGCAGGACCCGGACAGATACCAACCATGCCCCAGCCAATACCAAATAACACGGAGCCTACAACCAGACGCCCAGTAATCGCTTGTTTAACCGATACACAGCGATACTCATCGCCATTTATAGCCAGCCGGCGAGGCTTGATAATTAAATGGTAAAAAGGAATGAAGACCAGCAAAGCACCGCCAATCACAAAGGCTAAACTCGGATCCCAAGCGCCAAATATATCTAAAAAATTAAGCACCTTATTCGGGTCAACCATTTGCGATATATTCATCCCCAGACCAAATAATAAACCGGTGACTAAACCCACGATAACTTTATACATGGACGAGTCCAAAATGGGCATTCAAGCCCACCACCAACACCGCAGTAAACATAAATATCGATGTGGCTAAAATAGACCGAGTGGAAAATCGGCCAATCCCACAGATCCCATGGCCACTTGTACAGCCATTAGCCAATTGTGTCCCCACGCCCACCGCCAAGCCAGCGATAATGGTCCAAGCCAAGGAATAATTAGGCAGCATCGGTAAACTCACCCCCAATGGCTGGGTAATCAACACGCTGACTGCCATCGCTGCAATGAAAGCAACCCGCCATGGCCATTCACTCTTAGCCGCGCCCAAAATGCCACCTAATACACCGCTAATCCCTGCAGTTCTACCCGTCAACAGTAATAACAAAGACGCAGACAGGCCCAATAACATGCCCCCCAACAGGGCGCTCCAAGGGGTAAAGTGACTCATAAATAACTCCAAGAAAAGAATAGAAAATGATGGCTGTAGGTGGGCTGTTAAAAATTAACCGCAGAAATTTTGTCGTAAACTACTAAGTAACTGCTTAATCCGAGGATCGGCTAAAGAGTAATAAACATTTTGAGACTCTTTACGCACCGACACCAACTGACTTTCTCTTAATACCTTTAAATGTTGAGAAAACGCAGACTGACTATTTTGACTATATTGGCGTAGTTCTGTCACCCCCATTTCACCATCACTAAGCAAACAAAGTACGACTAGGCGATCGGGATGAGCAATAGTTTTAAGCAACTCACTGACTAATAAAACATTGTTACGTAGCGCCAATACATCTTGCATAGTTCCCCCTATCAACATGGCGAAATTATACAAAACCACCTTGTTTAGTCAAATCTAATTTAGAATATTTTAATTTAGACCATTGCGAATTAGATAAAGCTAATATAAAGTTACTACAGTTTTTCAGGAGGTCGATTATGTCTTTAGAAAATGTGGTTCGGATTTTTGCTGGCAGTATGGTGTTGTGCTCACTGCTATTAACTTACTGGGTTCATCCTAACTTTGTTTGGTTTACCGTATTCATCGGAGTGAACCTAATCCAAAGTGCAGTGACTGGCTTTTGCCCAGCGGCAATGGTGTTTAAACGTCTAGGTTTTAAATAAACGGCGTTTGATATTTATCAATTTAGTCTTGAGTTTCAAGAGCGGTATTTGCCGATACCGCTATAGTTTAATTTTTGGAGAGAGTTATGCGTAAGATTGTTATTGTGGGGGGAGTTGCAGGCGGCGCTTCAGCTGCAGCGAGGGCGCGGCGTTTAAGTGAAAGCGCTGAAATTATTATGTTGGAACGCGGCCCCTATATTTCTTTTGCAAACTGTGGCCTGCCCTATCATATTGGTGGCGACATCGAACAACGTGATGCGCTGTTATTGCAAACTCCCGCAAGCTTTAAAGCCCGCTTCAATGTTGATGTCAGAGTGATGCATGAAGTACTGAGCATTGACCGAGAACACAAAACGGTAACGATCCGCGACTTACTGACTCAGCAAGATTACCAAGAAAGTTACGATGCTCTGGTGCTTAGCCCAGGAGCCGCACCAATTGTCCCCCCATTACCCGGTATTGATAATCAGCGCACCTTTTCACTGCGCAATATTCCTGATATGGACAAAATCATCGCCAGTATCGATATCAATCAACCCAAACATGCCACCGTAGTTGGCGGTGGCTTTATTGGCATAGAAATGGCTGAAGCATTGGTGCAACGTGGAATCAATACCAGCCTGATTGAACTTTCTTCTCAGATCATGGCACCGGTCGACCCAGAAATGGCCAGCCCACTTCACCAAGAGCTACGCCATCACGGTGTTGATTTACATTTAGGCGTCGCCTTAGAAGCGGTATTCCCCCCCGCTGCGGAACAAAAAGAAGAGCTGGCAAACCTCAATTCCGACGCGCTTTCTTTGCGCCTCAGCAATGGTGAGATGCTCGAAACAGAACTCCTCATCATGGCTATCGGGGTAAAACCAGAAACGAGCTTAGCCAAGCTTGCAGGGCTTGAGTTAGGAAAACTCGGCGGGATTCAAGTGAATAGCCAACTACAAACTTCCGACCCATCTATTTATGCGGTGGGGGATGCCATAGAAGACCCTGAATTTGTCACCGGAGATGCCGCATTAATCCCACTTGCGGGGCCAGCGAATCGTCAAGGACGAATGGTTGCAAATAACATCTTTGGTGCCAACGAGCACTACCAACGCAGCCAGGGTACGGCTATCTGTAAAGTCTTCGATTTAGCCGTAGCTTCCACCGGCTTAAATGAAAAAAACTTGCAAGCTAAGGGGCTTGAGTATCAAAAAGTATACCTGCACGCAGCAAGCCACGCCGGCTATTATCCGGGCGCTCAGCCAATAAATTTAAAACTATTATTTCATCCTCAAAGTGGCTTGATCTATGGCGCACAAGCGATAGGTAAAGAGGGAGTCGACAAGCGAATTGATATCCTTGCGGTCGCCCAGCGAGCCGGTATGACCGTCTTCGACTTACAACACCTTGAGCTAACTTATGCGCCACCTTTTGGCAGCGCGAAGGATATCATTAACCAAGCAGGCTTTGTCGCAGCGAATAGTATTGAAGGGCATACCCACCTGTGTCATAGCGCTGAAATCAATCAAGCCTCCGAGCAACAACTTATCTTAGACGTGCGCAATCCCAACGAATTAGAGCAACTCGGTAGGATCCCCGGAGCAATCAACATTCCAGTGGATCAACTTCGTGAACGCATTGATGAGCTCCCTAAAGACAAGGAAATACTCATTTATTGCATGGTTGGTTTACGTGGCAACGTTGCCTATCGCCAGTTAGCCAATCTTGGTTTTAAGGCCAAAAATCTTACCGGAGGCTATAAAACTTGGCTCGCAGAGCAAGCTTGTCTTTAGCAGACTAGGACTACGGCGCTAGTACTAGCGCCTTTTTACAAGGGAGATGTCAGATGCAAAGCTTAGCCACTGTTTTTTTCACTGGACTGCTAACGTTTGCAGCCAACACGGTTGATGCCGCCCCTGCAGACCTAGAAACGGTTACGGTCAGCTCGGCAATGACCCCCATTCATGTTGAACTCGACGCGGTCATCGAAGCTGTCGATGCGGCAACCTTAGCTGCACAGACCTCGGGGCGAGTATTAAGCCTTTATTATGATGTGAATGATTTTGTCGAGAAAGACGCCATCATTCTCGAAATCACCAGCACTCAGCAATCGGCCGCCTACGCCGCGGCAAACGCCCAACTCAGCAGTGCCATTGCGCAAAACAACGAAGCGCAACGCCAATGGTTACGCCTGCAAAAGCTCTATCCCCAAGGCGCGGTCTCTAAGGGTCAACTGGATCTGGCCGAAACAGAGGCAAAGGCAGCAACCAGTGCAGTAAAAGCCGCCAAGGCCGCCCTAGTACAAGCAAAAGAAACGCTTGATTACACCGTTGTTAAAGCACCTTTCTCTGGCGTTGTAACCGAACGCCATGTGCAATTGGGTGAGACCATTTCACAAGGCCAGGCACTTTATTCTGGCTACTCACTCGAACATATGCGTGCGGTGGCCAATGTGCCACAGCGTTATTTAGATGTGATTAATAATCAAACTTTGTTCTCGCTGATTATCGATGGCCAAAATCCGATACAGTCCAAGGACTTTATTCTGTTTAGCCACGCCGATCAACAATCTCACACTTTCAAGATCCGGCTTAATCTGCCCACTGAACGCGCCAACATTTATCCCGGTAGCTGGGCGAAATTGAGTTTTAGTTACGGCTGGCGAGAGCAAATCTGGATCCCTCAGTCTGCGGTATTACAGCTCAATGAACTCAGTGCGGTCTATTTAAAAACTGCCAAGGGCTTTAGCCTGAACCAAGTTCGCCTTGGAGAACGCAAACAACAACAGGTACAAGTGCTTTCTGGCTTACAAGAAAATGACCAAATCGCACTATCGGCTTACCAAGCGATGTTAGATGGGGAGCAGTAGTCATGGGAATTGCAGGACGCATTGGCGAGCGCTTCTTAAACTCACCGATTACCCCTTTATTAGCCTTAATTGGTCTATTACTTGGGATATTTTCGGTACTGATCACCCCCAAAGAAGAAGAACCACAAATTGATGTGACCTTTGCTGATGTCTATATTCCCTTCCCCGGTGCAAGTCCCAAAGAAGTCGAGAATTTAGTTACGCTACCAGCAGAAAAAATCATCTCCGAGCTGAATGGTATCGATACTCTGTATTCATTCTCACAACCCAATGGTGCGATGATTATTGTGGTGTTTGATGTCGGTGTAAAACGCAATGACGCCATCGTAAACTTATACAACCAAATCTATGCAAACTTAGACAAGCTCCCCAGTGGTGCGGGCGTCGGACAACCCTTAATTAAACCCAGAGCAATTGACGATGTGCCCATCGTAAGCCTGTCCTTATGGGACGAGAGTCTCACACTGAGTCCCTTCGACCTAACTAAAATCGCCCGCACTTTAGAAACTGAATTAAAACGGATCCCCGGCACCAAAGATGTCTATACCTTAGGTGAGCAAGCGATGGTCGCTTCAGTCCGAGTTGATCCAGTGAAACTCAACGCCTATGGGGTCGAATTTGACCAGATCGCCCTGCAGTTACAAAGCAATAACCAACAATCAGGATTAGCCGATCTGATCCAAGATAACCGAGTCATCAAGGTGCAAAGCGGGCAATTCTTACGATCCGCCAGCGAATTAGAGAACTTGGTGATAGCAACCCACAATCAAAAACCGGTATTCTTGGCTGACGTTGCCAGCATCAAGGTTGGAGCTGAATTACCCAGTCAAAGCGTGTGGCTGGTCAACCAGCAAGGTAAATTTCCTTCCGTCACGATTGCTATCGCCAAACAAGCGGGTGAAAACGCGGTACAACTGGCGGAACGTATCGAACAACGGCTAAGCCAACTGGATAATGTACTCATTCCACATCAGGTGAAACACCAACTGAGCCGTAATTATGGCGCCACTGCCGCTGACAAAGCCAATACCCTGATTGGCAAACTGGTGTTTGCCACAATCGCCGTTGTACTGTTGGTGCTGCTGGCCATGGGCTGGCGAGAAGCTATTGTGGTGGGGATCGCGATTGTCATCACCCTCGCGATGACTTTATTTGCTTCCTGGGCTTGGGGCTTTACCCTTAATCGAGTCTCTCTCTTTGCACTGATTTTTTCCATCGGCATTCTAGTCGATGACGCAATTGTGGTGGTCGAAAACATCCACCGACATATGCGGCTGGCAGCCAAGCATGCCGAACCCGCCAAGCTAAGCCAAATTATCCCTCAAGCGGTAGATGAAGTGGGGGGGCCAACTATTTTGGCAACGTTTACCGTGATTGCCGCACTGCTTCCGATGGCCTTTGTTTCCGGTTTGATGGGGCCCTACATGAGCCCCATTCCAATTAATGCCAGCCTTGGCATGTTAATCTCTTTGTCGGTGGCCTTTATCCTGTCACCTTGGCTAAGCGCTAAACTACTCAAAAATACCCCTGATCATCCAGCCGAATCGAGCCAAGGCTCGAAATTACACCGTTTATTCGAACAACTAATGCGGCCGTTTCTAGACCCTCACCGAGGCGGCAAGAACCGGATCTGGTTGTGGTTAGTCGTACTATTGATGATTATTGCCGCCGTCGCCTTACCCATTAATAAATTGGTGGTTATGAAAATGCTTCCCTTCGACAACAAGTCAGAGTTTCAGGTGATGGTTGATCTACCTGAAGGGCGCAGTTTAGAGCAAAATCAAAGACTTCTCTTTGAGCTGAGCGATTACTTGCTCACCATCCCCGAAGTTGCTGACTTACAACTATATGCCGGCACCACCGCCCCGATTAACTTCAATGGCTTAGTCCGTCACTACTATACACGCAGTAGCCAAGAGCTCGGTGATATCCAGGTAAACTTAGTTGATAAAGCCCATCGGCAACGTGATAGTCACAGTATTGCCAGTTCGGTGCGACAACAACTGCAAGCGATCGGCGCCCCCTATCAGGCCAACATCAAAATCGTTGAAGTCCCGCCAGGGCCACCAGTTTGGTCACCAATTGTGGCAGAGGTCTATGGCCCCAGCGATGAAATACGCCAACAAGCCGCAAGTGCTTTAATGCAGCATTTTCATCATACCAACGACATCGTTGATATCGACATCATGCAACCCAGCCCACAAACTCAATGGCGAATTACGATTGATCGTAGTAAGAGTGCTCAGCTTGGGATTAGCTATGGGAACATTGTTACCCTCATTACCACCGCGATTGGCGGAAAAGATGTCAGCTTCTTACATCGAGAACAACAACTCTATCCGGTCCCGATCCGCTTACAGCTGGCAGAAAAAGACAAGTTTGATTTAGAGCAGCTGCTCAATTTACGACTGCATAACCCACAAGGCGATGCGATCCCCCTGAGTGAATTGGTAAGCATCAATCAAGGCAGCACTAACCTGCCGATTATGCATAAAAACGCCATTCCTATGATTATGGTCGTTGCCGACATGGCTGGTGATTTAGACAGTCCCTTATACGGCATGTTTGAGATGGCCTTCAGTGCCAAAGATGCCGGCTTGCCTTTTGCGCAACACTATATCGACCAACCTGATGGGCTGAGCGAGATTGCCATTTTATGGGATGGTGAATGGAAAATAACCTACGAAACTTTCCGCGACATGGGACTCGCCTATGCGGTGGGGATGATCATGATTTACCTATTAGTGGTTGCCCAGTTTCGTTCTTATTTGGTCCCCTTGATCATCATGGCTCCGATCCCGTTAACCATCATCGGGGTCATGCCGGGACACGCCCTATTAGGCGCCCAGTTCACTGCCACATCGATGATCGGTATGATAGCCCTCGCGGGGATCATTGTGCGTAACTCTATTTTGCTGGTGGATTTTATCAATCAGCAGGCAAGCGCTGGTATACCTTTTTCCAAAGCCGTAATAAGTTCGGGGGCGGTACGAGCCAAACCCATCGTGTTAACCGGACTAGCCGCGATGATCGGGGCTTTATTCATCCTCGATGACCCAATCTTTAATGGCTTAGCCATCAGCCTTATCTTTGGAATTCTGGTTTCTACGCTACTGACCTTAGTGGTTATACCAGTATTATATTTTGCCTTAATGCGTAAGCACTATCCTCAAGGATAATCACAATCCGTGGATGCCCGCTATCGCCTGCTTACAATCTTAAGATCGGGCCTATCTGGATCTGCAAAGGTGGGCCTGTTTCATTCATCCTGCAGTGTACGGCAATGATGCACGGACGCCACCGAAGCGCGGAGCCTGACTCGCTTCGCTCTCACAAAGCCCTATGTGGTGCCGCTAAGAGTCCCTCACCGCGCCCAGCATAAAAAAGCCCGGCACAAGCCGGGCACAATCGAGACGCATGAATAAATGAAGGTTTGCTATGCGGTTAGTACAATCGTTTTACCGCCACGATTAAAGGTAACCCGCAAGCAAATTAGTCGCTGCAATTGCTTGACGCAACCCAGCTTCCAGAGGCGTAACAAAGCGCATCACCATCGGTACTCAAGTCACTACTTTGATTGGCGCCATTATCACTAAAAATCACATTTAAATGACTCAAGGGGGTGCCAAAATCATAACAATAGTAATTCCCTTTTTGCTGCATCGCAGTACCAGGCCATTGGGCATCGTTCACAACCGTTTCAGCTTGAACTGACCAGTAATAAATGCTTGGATTAGTAAAGCCAACTTGGTTGTCATAACACACTTCACTGCCACCCACCGGCTGATCCGTGACGATAAAACCACAGTCGGTCAAACTCTTCCATTGTCCGCCTTGGTAACAGCTGGCACCTGCTACGGTTAAATCGGCAGTTTGCTTAGCACCATTATCACTAAAGATAACATTCACACGACTGAGGCTTGCCCCAAGATCATGACAGTAAAAACTACCATTTTTCTGCATGCTCACACCAGGCCAATTGGCATCGGCTAAGCTGCCCAAAGGTTGAGCCCCCCAATAGTAAAGGCTTGGCGAATTAAATTGAGCCGCGTTGTCATAACAAATGGTGCTGGCGGTCACAGGAGTCAGGCAAGCACTTCCGCTACAACCACAATCATCCCCAGTACAAGGCTCAATTTTTGCGCCAACATGGATCGCCGCAGCATTATCGCCACTCACGCTGAAGTGGGCCATTCCACCACTCACGGTAATCACTCCAGGACCTTTCGCATCCGCCGAAACGATACACTCACCGCTCGTCTCATCGAAGTTAGCCTCAATAATATTACAGTAGTCACCGTCCGCCATACCAGTATTCAGATCTTGCTCTAGAGTACCGTCTGCGCGCTTGTTGATCACAACGAAACCTAGGCCGCCGCGACCAAAAGCAATTTGGTCGTTACCATTATCCCACCAATTGGTTAATTGCCACTGTGCCGCAGTGTGGTTACGGAATGCCACCATATTCGCGACACCACGCCACTTATGCTCACAAACCCAGTCCCCACCATCGAAACCACAGGCATTGCCAGTATGCACACCAGTACTTGGTGGACCCGCATCAAAGTCGCCATTAAAGTAATAACCCGACATGATTTTTGGATAACCATAAGGATAAGCAAGGGTGAAAATATTCGCTAAGAAGTAACCATCACCCGCTGTACCATGCCAAATCGGTCCGTTAGGATTATGTCGTTCCTCATCATGATTGGTAACAAAAGTCACGGCGTCAGCACTGGCTAGCTCCATCGAAGACGATAGATTTCTCAACCAGGCAATGTTGCTATTACGAAATGCCGGACCAATTTGGCGCGCAAAGGCAAATTCCGTCACGTTACCATTATAAGTATATTCGGTTGGACGAATCGGCTCGCCACCAGCACCGATCACTTCTTGGAAAAGATATGGATTGCCATTCAGTTTAGATTTTATCGCCGCGATATCTTCCGCAGGGATATGTTTTGCCGCATCAATTCGAAAACCAGCCACCCCCATACTCGTGGCATCATTCATATAATCGGCAATTTTTTGTCGTACGTAATCAGAACTGGTTTTTAAATCATTGAGGCCCACTAGATCACAATACTGTACCTGCCAACGATTGCCATAATCTATTTCGCGAGTACAAGAGTTGAAATCATTGGTGCCATAGGGAACATCGGGGAAATATCGGTCCCATGCTGCCATATGGTTAATCACCGCATCGACATAAATATCGACACCCGAAGCCTTACAGCGTTGTACCATATCTTGAAACTGCTCGCGGTTGCCACTGCGGCTATTGAAGCGATAACTCACTGGCTGATAACGAGCCCACCAAGCGGGATTGTCTACCCCCTCATTTGGTGGGGAGACTTGTACCGCAGCGAAGCCCTTAGGCCCTAAAAAGGTTTCACATTCGGTGGCAACATCTTGCCAACTCCACTCAAACAAATGAACAAAAGCAGTGCGAGGCACTGCCGTGGCGCTAGAGGCATAGCTCAGCGCCGCACCAGCTAGCAAGGCGCTAGTGGCGATTTTACTAAATTTTCTCATTGCTACTTTCCCGTGTAATCTTTGAGCGTCTCTTTAGACTAATGTTTCACCGCCACTCTTTGGTGGTCTATGGTGAGAAGGTAAATAAACCGCAGGAAAGAACCACAAGTAAAATCCAAACTTACCCATCCTTGGCGATATACCTCGACGCTCAATTTACGCCGATTCAGCAAAGCATGCTGTAGTGAAACCGTGATTTGAGCAAACCGTCACAATAAATAATTAACCCGATAGTTACGGCATGAAGCGGATCATATTTTAGTAAAAAATTCTTAATTTTATGAGACGAAATGCGCCACATCAGCTACTGCTAACAAATAAATCACTATGAAAACGTTATCAAGCCAACAGCAAGCTAGGTCAGCATTTTTTAAAGCAGTACAATAGCGTCTACACGCTTTATTTCGGAGACCAAGATGGAAAAGCAGTGGTGGCATTCGGCAGTGGTTTATCAGGTTTACCCTCGTAGTTTTTGTGATAGCAGTGGGGATGGTAATGGTGATCTGCGTGGTATCATCAGCAAACTAGCTTATCTTGAAAAATTAGGGATTAACCTGATTTGGTTATCCCCGGTTTACCTTTCTCCGATGAAAGATAACGGCTACGACATCGCTGACTATCAAGCCATCGATCCCCGTTTTGGCAGCCTAAATGACTTACGAGAATTAATCGCCACTGCACGCCAACATCATATTGGCATCATCATGGACTTGGTTCTTAACCATAGTTCCGACCAACACCACTGGTTCCAACAAGCGAAGCAAAGCCTAGATAACCCTTATCGCGATTATTATATTTGGCGCGATCAGCCTAACTCTCTTCGTTCGATCTTTGGTGGGCCCGCTTGGAACTATGATGCCACCACCGATCAGTACTATTTTCACTTGTTTGCCGATTCTCAGCCCGATTTAAATTGGGAAAATCCTCAGGTAGAGAAAGAAATTCAACAAATGATCAGTTGGTGGGTTGCTCAAGGAGTGGCAGGGTTTCGCTTAGACGTAATCGATCTTATTGGCAAACAGATTGACCAGGGGATCACCGAGAATGGTCCTCGATTGCATCCTTTGTTACAGCAACTACATCAGGCCTGTTTCGCCAATCACAATTTAGTCACCGTTGGAGAAACTTGGGGGGCCACACCTGAAATAGCTAAACGTTACTCTGATCCTGCTCGCGAAGAACTATCGATGGTGTTTCAATTTGAACACGCCGCTTTAGACTGGCATCCACAACATGGTAAATGGCAAACTCAAAAATTTGATCTGGTGGCTTTGAAAAGAGTATTGAGCAAGTGGCAAACCGCCTTTCAAGGCGATGGTTGGAATGCACTGTTCTGGAATAATCACGACCTACCACGCATCGTGAGTCGCTGGGGGAATGACCGACAATATCGCCAACGCAGCGCCAAATTATTTGCCACCTTATTACATGGCATGCAAGGCACGCCCTATATTTATCAAGGTGAAGAAATTGGCATGACCAACGTCCGCTTTGAACATTTGGATGACTACCAAGACATCGAAATCAAAAATAGTTATCAGGAAAAAGTACTTGAACAGCAAAGCTTAAGTCATCAACAATTTATGCAGGGTGTATATGCCAGCGCCCGCGACAACGCAAGAACACCAATGCAATGGGATAATTTACCGCATGCTGGTTTCAGCAAGGTTCAGCCATGGCTTGCCGTGAATCCAAACTATCCAGAAGTGAATGTGAGTAAGGCCTTACAAAACCCTCACTCGGTGTTCTACCACTACCAGCGCCTAATTGCCTTGCGTAAGTCCGCCGACTACGGAGAGATCTTGATATATGGCAGCTTTGAACTACTACTCCCCGAGCATCCACAAGTATTCGCTTACCTGCGACGCTACCAACAACAAGCTTTGTTAGTCGTCACTAACTTAAGTGAACAAGCGGTCGCTGTGAGTCTGGATTATCAGATAAAGGCACTGATTCTAAATAATCTACAACAAGACGAAGCGCAAATTAGTCATTTACAAGGACTCAGCTTAGCGCCTTACCAAGCCTTGTTATACGCCTTGGACACAACTAACTAGGCCACGAATGTCATTCACCGGGGAGAGTGCGCTGAACACCAGCAACACACGGTGAGTGCTCATACTGAAGTCAAGCTTAGCCCGAGTATGTGCTAGGCCGATTCGCTAAGACTGTACTGTTCCGACAAGCGATGGCATAACCATTTATACAAATTAAAAGCAGTTGGGCTATTCACCGTGGGTAACAGCTCCTCATCCAGAAAAGCTTCGCCCTTAAAAGTGAGAACATCGTGATACTGAGTCACGTCACGGACTTCAATACCGGGAATGTAGTCATCATGTTCACGCAACATTTGATTAGCAATATCAATCAAGGCTTGTTTAGTTATCGTTTGTTTGCTCATTACAGTAAGTTTGTTCCGATCCAAAGATAAACCTTAGCATACACACTTGGTCCACTACACCCTAATTTTTAGATCAAAACTTGTGGTGTTTTTCGCACCCTTAACGGTAAATCAGGGCCGCGCTTCGATGACTGTTTTTTTCGGCCGCCACTGCTGGATCAGTAAGCCTGCGATGATCAATAACAAGCCGAGGTAAGTTGCTGGTTCAATTTGTTCTGCCAGAAAATAGGAGATGAAAAACAACGACAGAAACGGCGAAATAAAAATTAAATTACTGATCCGTGCAGTACTGTCAGTCAATTTTAGCGCCAAAACCCAACAAACAAAAGCAACCCCCATCTCAAATAAACCCACATAGGCAGCGCCTAACCAAGCTTTAAAATGCCAGCTGGGTAAACCGTCGCTGAACCAGCAATAAGCGAATACCATTGGTAGGCTAAAACTAAAGGCCACCAATAAACTCGCCACTGCATCACCATGATTGCGAGTATTAATGATCCAATAACCTGCCCATAGCAGGGTGCTGAATAAGGCTAACAATACACCTGCCACGCTATCGAACTGCATCGCTAAAATGTCACCACGAGTGGCAATCACCAATACCCCAAAATAACCTAAAGCCATGGCAAGCAGGTCCTGACGCCGCAATTGCTGCTGCAAAAAAGGCACTGCCAACAAGGCCAAGGTAATCGCCCAAGTATAATTCAGCGATTGAGCCTGCTGAGCGGGGAGCAAGTCGTAAGCCTTAAACAATACCAAGTAATAGGCAAAGGGGTTAATCGCTCCGACCAATAGGAAATACCCCGGGCGCTGGCGCGCATAACGAAAGGCCAAATGTAATTTTTGTTGCCAAAGCAATATCCCAGTCAACAGCAGCATCGAGCTGAAAGAAGCCAATAACACCAGTTGAATCGGACTCAGCCACTGTAACGCCAACTTAAATGCAGTCGCCACCGTTGACCACATCAACACGGCGCTAAGGCCAAATAAGTAAGCTCTAGTCTGGTTTTTCATTTTCGGTTCTATTGCAAGCACTCAAGCCTTCCAGTGTAAGGCCCCCCCGCCGCTATCACAAGCCTCAACGCCATTTCCAATAAACCCCTTGCCAAACCAAAGTGAGCAGCTCTCCCGCGAGCTTACGCCGCGAAACCAATTGGAAGAAATAAAGCACGCTATGAACCAAAGACCAAGCAAGGGTACTGTACCCTTGGCGCTTAATTTGCTAACCTGCGCGGCCTTTTCTATCCGTGAGGCATGTTTTGTGAATCAATCAATCGCCGGTTTCGATTTTGGCACCTCTAACTGTGCTGTCGGTATCATGCAGGGGCAACAAGCCCATTTGGTAAGGTTACCAGCACATGGTCATTACATGCCCTCCACTCTGTTTGCCCCACAATCAGAGATGATTTGCGGTTGGCTCTATCAACAACTGGACGCCCAAGGCCAAGCCGAAGCCTATAAACATGCTCGCTCTCATCAGCTATCTGCCAGCTTACGAGCCTTACGCGAATTAAAACTAGACGGTTACGATGAACATTTAAGTTTTGGCCAACAAGCATTGCATGAATACCTCATCGATCCCGCCGACTGTTATTACGTGCGATCTCCGAAGTCATTCTTAGGCGCCAGTGGCATTCGCGAACGCCAACAACAACAATTTGAAGACATTGCAGCAGCGATGATGTGGCACATCGCCGAGCAAGTGAAGCAAACCGGTTTAGCTAACTTGGAAAAAGTGGTGATTGGTCGACCGGTCAACTTTCAAGGTTTAAATAGTGAGCTAAGCAACCAACAAGCACTCAGCATCTTGCGCAATGCGGCTAAATACGTTGGTTTTAAGCATGTTGAGTTTTTGTATGAGCCAATGGCGGCGGGCCTCAGTTATCAACAACAACTCCACCAAGAGCAACGCGTTTTAGTCATCGATATTGGCGGCGGCACCAGTGATATATCGATGCTCACCATGGGACCAAACTACTTAGCAGAACGCGACCATCAAAGCTTAGTACTGGGATATAACGGCGAACGGATCGGCGGCAATGATTTTGATATCGCACTAAACTTTGAAACACTAATGCCTTGTTTAGGCGCCAAACTTCAATTGGCCAGTGGCCAACCAATGCCGATTAAACCCTTTTGGGATGCCGCTGCGATCAACGATTTCCCCGCGCAGGCTCGCTTCTATCATCAAGACACCAGCTTATTGTTGCAAAGACTACTCAAAGAACCACAACTCGCGCCTTTAAAAGCCTTAGTGCGACTAAGCCAAGGACGCTTAACCTACCAAATGAGCGCCTCGGCAGAGCAAGCCAAAATAGCCCTTAGTGAACAGTCTGAAACCGTGGTCGACCTAGGTTATTTAAGTGAACAACTACAGGCCGAAGTCAGCCAGACAAGCTACCGTCAAGCCGCAGAACGCTTGCTCACTAATATTGCCAAGTTAAGTGATGAAGTACTTGCCCAAGCAGCTTGCCAACCCGAAGTTATTTTCTTAACTGGTGGTAGCGCCAATTCTCCGATGATAAAAGACTTCTTAGCGAAACGTTACCAAGCGCCGCTGATTTGTGGAGATAACTTCGGCAGCGTGACCAGCGGCCTTACCCTGTGGGCTAATCATATTTTTCAGGCCACTTAAAGCAACAACCAACAAGCCGTCGCTTGAATTACAATTGATAAAATTGCGGCGCTAAGGCAACTTGGTTCTTGCCTCGCTGTTTCGCGATATAGAGCGCACTATCGGCACGCACAATCAGCGATTCAGGGCTAGCGTCGTTCTCGGTCAACATCGCTAAACCAATACTAACCGACCAAAAATGATGCTGTCCATTGACCGTGATTGGTGATTGTTCCAGATGTTGACGCACCCGCTGTGCAATCAGCATCGCTGATGATTGAGCAGTATTGGGGAGTAACAGTAGAAACTCTTCGCCTCCCCAGCGAGCCAAAAAGTCACCATCACGTAATACCTTGAGGCTTTCAATAGCAAACATCCGCAATACGTCATCTCCAATGGCATGTCCATACTGATCGTTAATTTGCTTAAAATCATCAATATCTAATATCAAACAGCACAAAGGATTATCGCTGCGCTTACTCATTGCAAATTCAGTCACTAAAACTTGGTTCATCGAGCGTCGATTCATTAAGCCCGTTAGCACATCATGATTCGCCTGAAACTCCAAACGTTGTTGCTGCCGATGTAACTGAGTCACGTCCATCATCACCGACTGCACCGCAGGTTCACCTTCCCAACTGACTAAGCTTTCGCTAATATTTAGCCACACCGAGTCGCCATCTTGTCGCAAATACTCTGTCACTACGGAATGTGATTCCATCTCTCCAAGCAGCAAGCGCTCATGTAATTCAATAGCTTGTTGCTGGTTATCTTCAGGGATCAAGGCTAACAAACTTGGCAGAGCGAGAAGCGGTTCAACATGACTAAATCCCACTAAATCGGCTAGTGCTTGATTGCCATACAGCGGTTTAAAAAAGCGATGAACTAAAATACCTTGCAAGGAAGACTCGACCAACGAACGATAGCGTTGCTCGCTTTGTTGCAGTGCTTGTTTCGCGGCGACTTGCTGGGAAACATCAATTAGCGTAATTTGCAGCGCTGGTGCGCCCTGCCACTGGCAAAGATGATCAATACTAATCACCGAACAGAGCTGGCCAAATCTGTCTCTATTCTGATACCCCGCCACTTTGGGACGCATTTTGCCAGCCATTATCGCCGCGTAATTTTGTAGGGCTTGCTGGCGATCATGTTCGCAAAACAACGTCAGTAACGATGGCAATGCCATCACCTGCGCTGCATTATCATAACCAAACATATGTGCATAATAATCATCAACAAACAACGGAACAAAATCACGATGAATAGCGGTACCATAATTGCCGCAAATATTATTCTGCTTGCGCATAATTCGCTTCATCAGCATGCCATCTATATAGCTTAGTCAGACGGTTTCACTTACTCAAATCAGGCGGTTTAATTTCAACTAATCAAGCCCCAACACCTGCTTAACTTTAGCTTGATTAATATTTGAATGATCCACAAATAGAACCCCTGTATCCCATAACAAAGGCTGATCTTGCAATTCTGGTTGGTGACCTAACATGGCTTGATACGCCGCGTATACTGCGAGATACCCCATAGCAAAAGGCTGTTGTATCACCACCCCATAGATATCTTTATTGACAATCGCGGCATTAATACTTCGATTGGAATCAAAACCGATATGCACCATCGAGCCCTGCCGCTCCAATTGCCGAAGAGAAACCACGGTGGCAAGAGTCGTCAGCTCATTCGGAGTAAAAATGCCCTGCACATCTTGCATATGATTCAGTATCGATAAAGCTTTAAAGCGCGCCGACCCAACTGTGGTCCCAAGATACACATCAACCACGACCTCTAACCCGCCTTTCACTGCCTCATCAATGAACCCTTGCTCTCTCGCCGCGGTCGTCACCACACTTTTATCGAGTCGGAAAAGTGCAACTTTACCTTTCCCCCCCAGCGCTTTCGCCATTTTTCTTCCAGCCAAAGCACCTGCCATATAATTATCGGTTTTAATGATCAACATCGGTGCGCCACCAACATCTCTGTCGATATACACCGTGGCAATATTGATACTTTTTAATAAAGCGACATCCACAGCTCGCTCTGGACTATTTGGAGCTAACACTAAAGCACCACAACCGCGATCTAATACCGTATTAATTAATGCCCCTTGACCTTCAACATTTAGTTCATTATTTGCGCCACGAACATAAACTTCAGTGCCAATTTTTGCGGCCGCACTTCTCGCCCCCCGCTCAACTAATTTCCAAAAATCAGCGCCACCACCAGCGGTCACCACACCGATACATTCGGCCGTAACAGAGCCCATTCCCAGGCAAAGACTGAATAACAGCATACTCGTCAGACTAAAAAATCTACGCATAGACAGGCTTCAACAACGTTAATCGCATAAGTGTAACCTTAGAAAAAACAGTCATAATCAAGCTTATTGTTATCAATGGATTGCCCCTTTTACCTTTAACAATAGTCAAAAAATATGGGTTCGTGCGCTTATCAGCCGCGGCCTCGCCCTTATTAGTTGACTTCAGCGGAACCTCCGAGCCCCATACAACACCCAATAAAAAAGGCCTGCGTGAATGCAGGCCTTAGGATGAAGAAAAGGTTCAGGCTTTATTCACCGAGGAAACCGCCCGTTTGATGCGCCCATAATTGACTATAGATCCCATCACCTTGAATCAACTCGGCATGACTACCCTGTTCAATAATTTTTCCCTTATCTAATACAATGAGGCGATCCATCGCAGCGATGGTGGATAAACGGTGAGCAATGGCGATCACTGTTTTACCATGCATCAAGCGATTTAAACTGGTTTGGATCGCCGCTTCAACTTCCGAATCCAAGGCTGAAGTGGCTTCATCTAAGACTAAAACAGGAGCATCTTTTAATAATACTCGAGTGATTGCGATACGTTGACGTTGCCCACCGGAGAGTTTCACCCCTCGCTCACCGACATGAGCGTCATAACCGCAACGACCATCTTGATCACTCAAACCTAAAATGAATTCATGGGCTTTGGCTTGTTTAGCCGCAGCAATCATTTGCTCTTCACTGGCATCGGGACGACCATATAAAATATTGTCACGCACCGAACGATGCAATAGGGAAGTATCTTGCGTCACCATCCCAATTTGAGCCCGCAAGCTATCTTGAGTCACTTGACTAATATTTTGACCATCGATCTCGATTGAGCCGCCCTCAACATCATGAAAGCGCAATAATAAATTCACCAGAGTGGTTTTCCCTGCACCAGAACGCCCCACTAAACCAATCTTTTCGCCAGCCTTAATACGCAGATTGAGGTGTTCGATAACCCCACTTTTCTCACCATAATGAAAACGGATGTCACGATAATCAATCTGACCTTGATCCACCCGCAAAGGCTTAGCATCATGCTCATCAACCACCGTCTGTGGGCTTGTTAAGGTCGTCATCCCGTCGGCTACGGTGCCTATGTTTTCAAATAAAGAGCCTATTTCCCACATGATCCACTGAGCCATACCATTCAAGCGCAGCACCAAAGCAATAGAAATAGCAATTGCCCCTACCGAGATGTCACCTAACATCCATAAGTAAATAGACAGGGCCGCAATACTAAATGTAAGCAAATAATTTGACAGTTGCACACACACATTGAGCCCGGTCACCAAACGCATCTGTTGATGAACGGTTTGTAAAAATCCTTGCATGCCTTCTTGAGCGTAATCGGCCTCGCGTTGATTATGCGAAAATAACTTCACGGTTGCGATGTTGGTATAGCTATCCACAATTCGACCACTCATTAAAGAACGAGCATCCGCTTGTTCGGTCGACACTCGCTTTAATTTCGGCACAAAACGGAACTGAATTGCGATGTAAACCACCAGCCATAGCAGCATCGGCCAAATGAGGCGTATATCAGCCTGTGCCACCAACAGCACCATGGAAGTGAAATAGACCAATACATAAACCATTAAGTCGAGTAATTTCATCACCGTTTCACGTACCGACAAGGCCGTTTGCATGACTTTAGTCGCGACACGCCCAGCAAAATCGTTAGCAAAGAAGGAAACACTCTGCCGCAATAAATAGCGATGCGCCGACCAACGGATCGCCATCGGAAAATTACCGAGCAAAGCTTGGTGAATTAACAGCGAATCGAGTAGGGTAAGCAGTGGCATCACCACCAACAGCGTGATGCCCATCAGCCACAAGGTGGAAGATTCTTCACTTAATATCGTATTTGGATCTTTGCTGCCTAACCAATCAACCAACTGCCCCATAAAGCCAAATAAAGCAACTTCACAGATAGCGATCAATGCTGCGATGACGGCCATGCATAACAGCGGTACCATCATCCCCTGACAATAATGGAGACAAAACTGATATAAGCCCTTAGGGGGTTGCTCAGGCTCTTGCGTGGGGAAAGGCGCAGTTAAGCGCTCAAAAAAACCAAACATTTGAAATTCCTTGCGATAAAACCAGTGTTTCGAACGATCAACAAACCATTATACTTCACGAAATTTATTAAAAATTGTGCAACATTGAGCGCCATACCAAGACCATTCAGGCCTCAATGCCAGTTAACATAGTGATCCGTTTGAATACGCAGCGCTCATTCAGCCGCTTGCTGCAAACTATAGGGAGTAGAGGGTTCGGTAATCCCTAATAGGCTTTCCACTTGACGGATCTGCTGCAATGCCGCCGAATCCTTCCGATAACTAAGATATACCGGACGTAACCAAGGCTCTGAACATTCCACCAAATGAAGTTGCTGCGATTCGAGAAAAGGCTCAACCATCGATACTGGCAAATAACAGGCGCCACCTTTTTCTAAGATGAAATCCAAAGCAATTCGTCCCGTCGAGGTGCGCAAAAATGGCGGTGGCATTTTACTATGACGAAGCGCGTGCTCGGAAGCAAAACGGGTGCCCCAGTCAACATAAATATACGAGTTTTCTAGCGCTAATTGCTGAGTTTGGTGGCGAGTAGAAACAAATACAAGCTCTAAGTCGACAACTTTTTTACAGGCCAACTCTTCAGATTTTAAAGGGTCAACGCCCACCCCAATGTCTAGCGTTCGCTCGATTAAGGCGCGATGCATTTGTTCACGGCTTAAGGTCTCAGCACGAAAGGCATAACCGCTAAATGCTTCGGTCACCACACTCAAACAATGCTGCAAATAAGCATCCCAAACGTTAGGCGTGCCAGCAACGGTCAATTGAATGGCATGCGCTTTGGTGAGTAATAACTCAGCCTTCGCTTGCTCAAGAGTACGCACCATATTTTCAGCATAGGAGGTTAAACGTTCGCCAGAACTAGTCAACTTAATGGCATTCCGGTCACGAATAAATAACTGAGCGTCAAAGAAGCTCTCTAATTGCTTAATGCGTGCACTAACCGCCGCTTGAGTGATATATAAATTTTCTGCCGCTCGCCCAAAGTGCTTCTCTTTTGCCACTTCTAAAAACGTTCGAAATACTTTTACGTCCATTCTCTCACCCCTATAACAGCAGCAACGAGAGTAACAAACAATTTTTACGCTTACGACAAATAATATTTTTAACGTCGTCAAGAAAGAGGCTCAAAAAAACCACAAAAAACACCCGCAAAACTTCCACTGTAAAGTCTTCGTAAGGGTTTATCTGAAACTAACAGCGTAAACTAAACACCAAGCAGCAAAAAATTCAACACGCTTACTCTATTGCAGCACCTCTGATTGAAGCACCTCTGAACCTTGTCTACACTTTTAACTATAATCAAAAATATGGTTAGGCGTGTCATGTCACCAACAATCGGCTCCGAACAGATTATTCAGATTAATATGCGTCACGCCTTACTCGCAATTGCCAAAGCGCTCGATTTTGTCGGCGTCGATGACATGCATCATGGGCAACGCGTAGCCTATATGGCTTACGAGTGTGCAAAACGCATGACTTGGACCGAAGCAGAACAACAATTTACCTATTTCTCAGGTTTGATCCACGACTGTGGAGTCTCTTCCACTGAGCAGCATTTAGCACTACTTGACTTATTCCAACCCGAATCGACTGAAGTTCATTGTCTGCACGGATATCAAGCCTTGTTAAAGTGCCCGGTGATTCACCAATTCGCCAACGTTGTTCGCTATCATCATACTCCCTGGGAACAATTGGCAGCACTGAACATTGCTGAATTAGACAAACGAGTCGCAGCGCTAGTGTTTGTCGCCGACCGACTCGACTTCTTACGAGCGCAATACACCTTAGATATCGGTGAAGAACAAATTATTTTGCACGAAACCGCCATTGCCGAAATATTACAGAGTAATCGTGGTCGCCTGTTCCACCCGCAAATAGTGGACAGTATGTGTGAGCTCGTTGCTATCGATGGTTTTTGGTACAACATGAACATTAGTCACATTGAAAAAATGGGCTTAAGCTTTCAACAAGATCAACTCTATGACCAACAACTAAGTCTCCAAGAGGCCGCTGAGTTAGCGCGCTTCTTAGCCAGAATTGTTGATGCCAAAAGCCCTTTTACCTTTCAACATTCAGACAAAGTCGCGATATTAGCCCAGCAGTTGGCACTGGCATCTGGCATTTCGGCACGAACTGCCGAGATGATCTACATCGCAGGCTTATTACATGATGTTGGCAAACTGCGAACTCCTGATGGGCTATTACACAAATCCGCTTCTTTCAGCGAAGAAGAATACGCACAAATTAAACGTCACACCGTTGATACCAGTGAAATATTAGTTAACTTTTTTCCTAAGTCGCCGATTGGCGCATGGGCCTCAAATCATCATGAACGGCTCGATGGTTCTGGCTACCCTTTTCGAAAAACAGCCAATGATCTTGATATTCCTTCACGGGTCATAGCCATTGCTGACGTATTTCAAGCACTCACCCAACAACGCCCTTACCGAGATGCTCTCGATTTACAACAAGTGTTCAATATCATGGGGCCACTGGTGCAAACCGGAAAACTTGATAAAGACATCTATAATTTACTCCAGCAAAATGCTGAATTCTATTTTCAACTCTCGCAAAACAACCACCATGAGTCATTCAGTGAAATAAAAGCTAAGCACTTTTCTGCTTAAATATCACACACGGATAACAGCACCAACCCAGTAACTCTCATCCAGAATCTTTAAGGAGAAAATCATGCATGAAACCGCATATGAGACGAAGCAGGCTTGGAGTGAGGTTTTGGGAAAAAATCGACAAAACCGACAACAAACAATATTTATTCTAACGACAAAAACAATTCGTTTTCATATTCAACGAATACTCTCTACCTTGCCGCCAAGCTAACCGCAAGCGCCGATTAGTCTTTTTCGCATCACCAGGAGTCGTTGCAATGAATACTGAGTTTCGCTTTGGAAAAAAACGTTTCTACGATGACCAAAAATTTAAACGTGGTTTTAGTAAATCAGGCAATTTCACTTTATTAGAAGCGGAGTTATTGAGCCTTTATGGCGAAACCATGAAAGCGATAAATAATGGCGAATTACTTCCCGAAAACAATCAAGAGCAGCGCTTTCTTTTAGTTTGTAGCCAACAACTCGAAGCCAGCACTAAACTAGAAAAAGTTTGGCTTAAATATAAGACTTTAACTAATGCTCGACGCCGTTTCCATACGCTCCATAGCAGCCATGGCAACAAATCAAATCCGAGTGAAGATGAAATCTTCATTCATGACGAGTAGCCCAATAAAGCAAGATCTCAGCACTTTTATTCTAGGAACATAACAATGCGTATAGCCATTTTATCTCGTGGTGAAAACCTCTACTCAACTCGTCGCTTAAAAGAAGCAGGTGAGGCTCACGGTCACGAGATTGATATTATCGATACCCTACACTGCTACATGGATATTACCAGCAGTAATCCAACCGTGCGTTACATGGGTAAAGTATTACCCAGTTATGATGCGGTTATCCCTCGGATCGGCTCCTCAATTACTTTTTATGGTACGGCGGTCGTGCGTCAATTTGAAATGATGGGCACCTTTTGTGTCAACGAGTCGGTCGCGATTAGTCGTTCACGCGATAAACTGCGTTCGCTACAACTATTATCGCGGAAAGGCATTGGCTTGCCACGTACAGGGTTTGCCAACAAACCGGATAAAATTCAAGATGTGATTAAAAACGTCGGTGGCGCACCTTTAGTCATTAAGTTATTAGAGGGGACACAAGGTATTGGGGTGGTTTTGGCCGAAACCAATAAGGCAGCAGAAAGCGTCATTGAAGCTTTTATGGGCTTAAAAGCGAACATTTTAGTACAGGAGTTCATCAAGGAAGCGGGGGGGGCCGATATCCGTTGTTTAGTGGTAGGCGGTAAAGTGGTCGCGGCAATGAAACGTCAGGCTGCGGAAGGTGAGTTTCGCTCTAATTTGCATCGCGGAGGGGCCGCACAGTTAGTACGTTTAACCAAGGAAGAGCGCGCGACCGCCGTCAATGCAGCTAAAATCATGGGGCTGAATTTGTGTGGCGTTGATATTCTACAATCACATAATGGCCCTGTTGTAATGGAAGTCAATTCTTCCCCGGGTCTAGAAGGCATCGAAAATGCCACGGGTAAAGATGTGGCTGGCATGGTGTTCGAATTCATCGAAAAAAATGCCAAACCCTTTGCAACCAAAACCCGTGGTAAAGGCTAAGTCCGAGTACAAGAACCAAGCAAAGGCGAACCATGAAGATAGGTGGAATAGAAATTAAAGCTGGCGAACAAAAGCAAATAAAAATACCGGTAGCAAAATTATACACCGATACTGAGATTTCGATCCCGGTGCATATCACTCGAGCCCGCAAGGCTGGGCCAACAGTATTCATTAGCGCTGCGGTACATGGTGATGAGTTAAATGGTATTGAAATAATTCGCCGAGTAACACGTTCACCAAGCTTTAAGCTCACTAAGGGCTGTTTAATTGCAGTGCCAATGGTAAACATTTATGGGGTACTCAACCAAAGCCGTTATATGCCAGATCGACGCGACTTAAATCGTTGCTTCCCCGGCTCCCCTAAAGGCTCGCTTGCCGGAAGACTGGCCTACACCTTTTTGAATCAAATTGTAGAACATTGCGATTATGGTATCGATTTACATACTGGAGCAATTCATCGCTCCAACCTACCGCAAATTAGAGCAAACTTAGAGGATCCTGAGACCAAACTCTTAGCCGAGGCCTTTGCGGTTCCGGTTCTCATCAATGCGAACCTACGAGATGGTTCATTACGCGAAGCTGCGGTGAATAAAGGGACCAAAATTTTGCTTTATGAAGCAGGTGAAGCGCTACGCTTTGATGAGCTTTCAATCCAGACCGGGGTACGCGGAATCCTCAAGGTACTGTCGCATTTAGGGATGATCAAGAAACGTCGTAGTAAGAAAAAATTTGAACCTTATGTTGCCTATAGCAGTGCTTGGCTACGGGCTTCGGCCAGCGGGATTGTGAATGAATATACAAGGTTAGGCGATCACGTAGAAGCGGGGGATTTATTGGCGGATATTAATAGTCCGTTTGGTGAGTTAATTAATCAAGTGAAGGCGCAACGCTCTGGTATCGTGATCGGTAAACAAAATATTCCCTTGGTTCAAGAGGGAGATGCGATGTATCACCTGGCGCATTTTGGTGCTGAACAAGAAGAAGTTGCGGAAAACATTGGGGCGATGCAAGAGTCGATAAAACTTATCGAACCTGCTGCAAACATTGCGGAGAATAGCCAAGGATGAAGTCCTCTTCGAGCATAAATTTATTGACGAGTGAGCGAAGCCTATGAGCAAAATGATTATTGGTAACTTGGAAACTTGCCATTTGCCAGATTTAGGGATCCATGATTTACCGATCCGAGTGGATACAGGTGCACAAACCTCTTCCTTGCATGTGGATAATGTCGAGCGAATTAAGGTGAATGGGAAACCCCACATCAGTTTCGACTTACACCCAGACATCTATAACCTAAAACAAGTATGCCGCTGTACCGCGCCAATATTCGATACTCGACGGATCAAATCATCCAATGGCGTGGTGGAACAGCGCTATGTTATCCAAACCAATTTTCAACTGGGTGACTTAACTTGGCCAATAGAAATCACCCTTACCAACCGTCAAGACATGAGTTATTTGATGTTATTTGGCCGCCAAGGAATGGCAGATAAGGTCTTAGTCGACCCTTCACAAAGTTTTTTGGTCAACTCCATTAGTTAAACCTAAGCGAGCGAAGCAATATGCTAAGCTCGCTGTTCACTGATAGCTAAATACGCAGCAGATAGCGCAATAAGTTCAAGTAAATCTAATGAATTAAATTGAAATCAATAGAGTATTCGACGCGCTAAATATTGACCCTAAAATTTAAAAGGAAAGTCATATGACATCTGAGCCAATATTAAGCTCCAACCAGCAAGTTTTTGATGGTCATCATGACGAAGTACTAAGCGCAGTATTGCTGGCCATTGCCGAAAATGCTGAACAGGCCGATTTAAGTTTTGTTAGCCAATATGATAATGCGGTACTTGCCAATCTCATCGAATCCTTACCCGATGCTTACCGCCAGCAAATATGGCCCCTGGTCGACAACGAGCGCTACTGGGACATCTTACATCTACTACAATATGAAACCGTTAAACATCTTTTCGGCTATTTCTCAGCCGAGCATTTAGCCGAGTTACAGCGCCATATTAGCGAAACAGACATTGTTGAATGGGCCGATATTCTGCCAGAGCAGATGGTCGATGCCTATTTAGATCAACAAGATGAACTGACCACCAGCCAAATCCAGCATGCCCTGAGTTACGAAGAAGAGCAAATAGGGCGCTACCTCACACCGCATATCCTGCGAGCGAGGCCTAGCGCTACCGTTCAACGAATTAAGCAACGACTCAACACCAAAAGCGAGAAGCAAGTAGCCATCTATTTAGTTGATGCCAACGGGCAATTTCAGGGTGCCTGCAGTATGACCGACATCATCAACGCCGATGACACGACTCGGCTCAGTGAATTCGCTCAGGCTATCGAAGTATTTGACCACCAGCAGCTACTCGCCGATATTGCGCTTTCATTTAATGTCGTGGCTGGACATGCTTGGCACCCGATCCAAAAAGACGGCAAAATTATTGGTGCGATCCCACTGGCGGTGATCATCGAGTGGTTACAAGAGAAGAGCCTTGAGGTGGTCATCAACGATGCCCCCTCTGATGAAGAAGACTTATTCACCCCAGTGCCCACAGCGGCAAAAATGCGGGCAATTTGGCTAACCACTAACTTAGCCACCGCATTTTTAGCCTCTTGGGTCATCGGTTTATTTGAGGGTGCCTTACAACAGTTGGTCGCCTTAGCGATCTTAATGCCAGTGGTCGCCAGTATGGGCGGTATTGCTGGCAGCCAAACCTTAGCGGTGGCGCTACGCGGTATTGCTCTAAATCACTTACAGCAGAGTAACCTTAAGTTACTACTCAACAAGGAGCTCAAGATCGCAGTCTTTAACGGACTGATGCTCGGCTTAGTAATCGCAGCGGTTGTGAGTTATTGGTTTAATTCTTGGTCCTTGGGTTTAGTGATCTGCATTGCCATAGTATTAAATAGCCTCGCTGCCGCTGCCTCGGCAACCATGATCCCATTTATGCTCAAGAAAATGAAAATCGACCCGGCGGTTGCAGGTTCAGTGATCTTAACCACCGTGACTGATATCGTCGGTTTTGTCGCATTTTTGGGCCTCGCCTCGCTATTCTTAATCAACTAGTCATAGACTTGCCAAAGGAATACTCAATGATTAGAACCTGGTTATCAAACAAACAACTCAGCGCACATCCTGGCGATGAGAGCCAAATAACCTGCTGGTCGGCTGATCCCGACAGCTATATTTGGATCGATATTGACCTTGCCCACAGCAAACAAGTCGAAGCAGCCATGTTACTGGAGCAGTTTCAATGTCACCCCTTAACTATTGTGGATGCATTTCGCGAGCGACACCCACCTAAAATAGAAGTCTTCGATGATCAGATATTTATGATTTACCGCGGGATTGAACAGATCCTTGGTGAGCTCAAATTTGCTCATATGCAACTGGTCATATTAGTAGGTAAAAACTATTTGATTACCCTACACAAAGGACGCTCCCAAGGCATCGAATCATTACTAAAGGATAGCTTTAGCAAGGACTTACTGGCACCACTGAACTTAGCCTGTCGGATCATGCATACCGCCTCTGGCTTATACCTCAACCAATTACTCGAATTCGAGACCCAACTCAGCGAAGTAGAAGAACAGATTAGCGTTCACGGTGATGACCAACTACTTGCCGATATCACCCGCAAAAAAGCCAATATTGTGCGCCTCAGCAGAGTGTTCAATTACCATCTCAGCCTCAGCAGTAAATTACTACATCTTTGCCAACAAAATGCATTTCAGCAAATTGCCGTCGATCCACCGGTGATCCAAGACTTACAGGACCGTTTTGAACGCTTGCACAGCTTAAATCAAATGTACTACAACATTTGCGGCGATCTGGTCGATGGCTACCTATCCATTAGCTCGCACAAACTCAACAATACCATGCGCATGCTCACTTTAATTACCGCGATATTTGTGCCCTTAAGTTTTTTAGCTGGGATCTACGGAATGAATTTTGAATTCATTCCGGAATTGCATTATCGCAATGCTTATTTCATCTTACTTGGCACGATGTTAAGCATCGCTTTGTCCTTAATCGCTATATTTAAATGGAAGAAGTGGTTCTAAAAACAAAAAGCAGAGTCCTTTCACTCTGCTTTTTTATCGATTGACTTTGTTTCTCATACGCTCAAGTTTGGCTCAACTCAGCTCGATGAACACTTTTTCTAACAGCGACATAGCCAAATTATTATCATAATAAGCGGCTTCGTTAATAAACGCGGGATAAACCGTGGTGTCGCCTTGATAGAAAATATCTTCACCATCGAAACTACGGAAGATCGGATCTCCAGGCTTGATTGGTTTGAAATCTTGATCCTGAACATGGCTGTGCACCATGGCGACTCGCTCACCTTGTTCATTCAAGGGTAAACTAATGGTATCCAAATATTGGAAGGCTTCCACTTGCTGAGGTAGCACTGGCAAGCACTGTTGATTATACAACTCGACAAAGTCCAAAATATGCCCAGTCATGCTTTCCATTTGTTCCAATACATCTTGTCGTAGTACTGATTGCGGCTGTGGCCCAACCTCGATCAATACACCATACTTTCCGCAGCTTGCCAAAAACATGTGCTCGGCCATATCTTCCTCAACTTCATCGAGAAAAATCACCGCCTCAGGCATTTTCATTTTTACGTAAGCCGCTAAGTGATTATAGAAAGCGTTCTGCTCCAAGAGGATCAGACAAGGCCCCATATTGGAAGTGGTATTGTGTAAATCAATCACTAAGTCAGTTTTTGGTGCCGACTTTGGACCCAGCTGTTGGTGTAATACTTTGGCTCGAGACTGCTCATAATTACTCAGCTGAAAATCGGCTAAGTCTTTACAGGCAAACTGACGGTTAAGATCGACGTCAATATAACGTTGGTTTTCTGCATGGGCCTTCGGATTGGCAAACACGGTGCTCACCTCGAGGCTAGGGCGAGCCACCAACTGTGGCTGTTGCTGCCACTTGTTCAGCAGATAAATACCGCTAAATTCATTTCCGTGAGTACCACCAACAATGGCGACTTTAGTGAGCTTTGACAACTGCATTCTCCTTAAGCGCAAACTAATATAAGCAGCTGCGAGCTTAAAAGGAAAGTAACTCAAACTCAAGCTTGGCGACAGTTGACCTTCTGCCGCTTCACTGTCGTTTAGCGCGAATGATATTGATCGTTAATCCGCGATATCTTGTTTGCTCAAGCGGTAAGCCTTTGGCGTTAATTCTAAATCCTTTTTAAATACCGCATACATGTATTGCAGCGAAGGATAACCGCACAATTCGGCAATATCGCTGGTCGAAAGCTCAGTATTTCTCAGTAAACTCATCGCTTGACCTAACTTAGCATGATGGATTTCTTGATGAACCGAATGGCCAATATCATCTTTAAAACGGGTTTCTAAATTCGAACGAGATACCTTCACGTAATCCAAAACTTGATCCACCTTGATGCCCTTACAAGCGTTATGCCGAATAAAGTGCATCGCCTGGATCACAAAGGGGTCTTTTAAGGCTTTAAAATCCGTTGATTGCCGTTCGACTACCTGTTCTGGCCCCACCAACTGGCGTGTATGACTCAACTCTTGTCCTTGGAGTTGGCGATGTAACAACTTGGCAGCCTGAAAACCCATTTTGCGACAGCCCTGGGCCACCGAACTCAAAGATACGCGGCTCAAATAGCGAGTTAAATCTTCATCATCGATGCCAATCACCGACACCTTATCCGGTACAATAATCCCCAAATGATCACATACCTGCAACAAATGGCGGGCTCGTGCATCTGAAACCGCTAAGATCCCCACCGGTTTAGGAACCGACTGCAACCAATCGGCCAAACGATTCATGGCATATTGCCAAGACTCTGGTTGGGTATGTAAACCGCGATATAAAGCGCACTCATAACCATCGGCAGCCACTAATTGCTGAAATATCTGCTCCCGCTCGCTGGCCCAACGATTACTCGGGTCGGGCGGCATGCCATAGCAAGCAAAGTATTCCAAACCTTTAGCTTTTAAGTGTTCGTAGGCAGCGCTAACCAAGGCACGATTATCAGTGGCCACGTAAGGACACGCTGGGTACTGTTGCGGGTTATCATAAGAACTCCCCACCGCCACCACTGGCACCTGAATACCGCTTAAAGCTTGTTCGATTTGCGGGTCATCAAAATCCGCAATGATGCCATCCCCAACCCAATGTTGAAGTTTATCGATTCGGCAACGAAAGTCTTCCTCAAGGAAGATATCCCAGTCGCATTGCGAAGCCTGCAAATAGTCCCCGATGCCCTTAATAATTTGTCGGTCATATACCTTATTCGCGTTAAACAATAGAGTAATTTTGAAGCGCTTATCAAACATTCCGGTTCCCATAGAGCAATCGCAAATACATTAAATTTACTATCTAAAAAAAGCGGCCTAAACGCCACCACTATAAATTGTAATGTGACTGCGATCATCCATGGCACCAAGCAAACTGTGAACTTAAGCACGCAGCAGAAAAACGCTACCCAGCAAGCAGTTTTCGTAATTGAGGCCCGCTTAAAAATAACGGCAGGATCGAGAAGATGATTTACCCAAATACCAAGGTCAATTGAACTTGGCTAGTTATTTTTACAAGCGCGAGTTGTTTATTAAAATGAGTCAGACCCAATGCAGTGACGTCATCGACATCAATCATCAGACAACAAACAATAAATCAACCAGCGTTAAGACCCGCAGCGTCGACTCAAAGGTGTTACGCCTGCAGCTTTATCTTAAGGATTCAGGCGTATCGGCTTCGCGAACCAAACGGCAGACTGCTGACTGTAATTTAAAAGCGATTATTTTGAATAAACCGACCGTCAACGTTCCATCAGTTTTATTTAGCGGCAAAACGCATAAGGAAAAGCCATGTATATCGGAATTGATTTAGGTACCTCGGGAGTAAAGGTTGTTTTGCTTGGAGAACAAGGTGAGCTGTTAAGCCAAGCCAGCGCCAGTTTAGAAGTATCACGACCGCAAGCGCTTTGGTCTGAACAAGCCCCGCAAGACTGGTGGCAAGCGTGTCAGCAGGCTCTGGACAACTTAAGCCAGCAACACGATCTCGCAACCGTCAAAGCGATAGGCCTGAGTGGTCAAATGCATGGTGCCACCCTACTCGATAAAAACGCACAAGTATTACGACCAGCGATCCTATGGAACGATGGCCGTAGCGCTCGCCAATGTACTGCCATCGAACACAGCGTGGAAAATTCGCGAAGCATCGTTGGCAATCTAATGATGCCCGGCTTTACCGCACCCAAACTGCTTTGGGTGCGCCAACATGAACCGGAAATTTTTGCCCAAATCTATAAAGTTCTGCTACCCAAAGACTACCTCCGTTATTTACTTTCGGGCAACTTTGCCTCTGATATGTCCGATGCCGCAGGTACGATGTGGTTAGACGTGGCAAAACGAGATTGGAGTGATGTCATGCTGGCTGCAACTGGCTTAAACCGTAGCCAAATGCCAAAACTATTTGAAGGCTGTGAAATCACCGGCCAGTTAAAAGCTGAGTTGGCAGAACGCTGGGGCATGGGATCGGTCCCCTTAGTGGCTGGCGGGGGCGACAATGCCGCGGGAGCCATCGGAGTCGGGATCACTAAACCCGGCCAGGCCATGTTGTCGTTGGGCACCTCTGGAGTCTATTTCGCGGTGAGTGATGGTTATCTCAGTAATCCTGAGTCGGCGCTACATAGCTTCTGTCATGCTCTGCCCAATACTTGGCATAATATGTCGGTCATTTTAAGTGCCGCTTCCTGCCTTGATTGGGTTGTTAAACTCACCGGGCAAAGCGATGTCGCTAGTATGCTCGCCGCTGTAGAGGCAGCGCCACCCGTAGACAATAAGCTTATCTTCTTACCCTATCTCAGTGGCGAACGCACGCCTCACAACAACCCCGAGGCAAGCGGCGTATTCTTTGGGCTCACTCATAGTAGTGGCCCACTCGATCTTTGCCGCGCAGTCTTGGAAGGCGTAGCATTTGCCTTCGCCGACGGCTTAGACGCCCTGCATGCGACCGGATTAAAAGCCAATGACATCACCCTCATTGGTGGTGGTGCTCGCAGCCCTTATTGGCGGCAAATGCTGGCCGATATCCTCGGACAAAAACTTAGCTATCGCTTAGGGGGAGAGGTGGGGCCCGCCTTGGGTGCCGCTCGCTTGGCGCAATTGGGAGTGAGTCACAAGGCAGATTTAGATGTTATCTGCCCGGTTCCGGAATTAGTCGAAGTGCATCATGTAGATGCCAAACGACAAGCCTACTACGCCCAGCGACGCGAAACCTTTAAGGCCCTATACCAGCAGCTAAAACCCATATTTTAAAAGCTTGTAAATAACTGAGCACAAAATCTAAACCGAATGGCGAAAAACCATTTATCTGGCCCTTATTCGCCACGTGAACTAGCAACGATGATCGAATAGCTATGTACGACATGAAGCCATCGCCTGGTGATGGCTTCAGTTCCTGGTCATGCTAACCAGACCGAAAATAGCCAATAAAACTTGATATTGTCTTCGCTGCTTTAGCTATCGACCTTGAGAACAACATATAAGGTAAGCATAGATGGACATTTTCGCTGTTGTTTTCACTCCACGCGCTAAGCATATTTATTTCTTTAACAAATCGGCGCACCATGCTTAAGGAGTGTTTACCAAGACTTGATAGCCGACTTTTGTAGCAAAAAAAAATTCTGCAAATGTGAGCTGGGTCGAGGCAATGAAAATTCAGCATTTCTACGCGAAAAACAGTAATTGCACTCAACTGCCGATATGGCATTTTAATAAGGACAAAAGCTTCGCTTTGGTCTTCGAGCCTCAAGCAATCATGAGGAATCAAGGCCATTCTCAACTTAAGCTTGAATGACAAGGGTATATGCATCTTATGAGTTCTCTACTAAGCCAATTAAAACAATACACTACCGTTGTCGCCGATACCGGCGATTTAGAAACCATGCGTAAATTCTCCCCTGAAGACGCGACGACTAATCCTTCGCTGATTGTTAAAGCGCTTGGTTTAACAGAGTATTCGAGTTTACTAAAAGACGTTGCCACATGGGCAAAGACCCAAAGTGAACAACTCAATGAGCAGGTCAATCTGGCTGCAGATAAATTAGTCGTCACCATTGGTTGCAAAGTTCTAGAATTGGTTCCTGGCCGCATTTCTACAGAGGTTGATGCACGTTTATCTTTTGACACCGAAGCGACGATTAACAAGGCTCGTCGACTCATCGAATTGTATCAAGCCGCCGGCATCGATAAGCAACGAGTACTGATCAAAGTCGCCGCTACTTGGCAAGGGATCCGCGCAGCCGAAGTATTAGAAAAAGAAGGCATCAACTGTAATTTAACCTTGTTGTTTTCCTTTGCCCAGGCCCGAGCTTGTGCCGAAGCGGGAGTATTTTTAATCTCTCCCTTTGTCGGCCGTATCTTGGACTGGTACAAAGCCAAACAACCGGAAGCGGACTTCAGCGGCACAAGCGATCCTGGAGTGATCTCGGTCACCGAGATTTACAACTACTACAAACAGCACGGCTATTCGACCGTGGTGATGGGTGCCAGTTTTCGCAATACCAGTGAAATCCTTGAACTCGCGGGTTGTGACCGACTCACCATTGGCCCAGCCTTATTGGAAGAGTTGGCCCAGAGTGAAGCCAATCTCAGCCCTCGCTTAGTCGATAAAGGCGTCAGCGCCGTTCGCCCAGAGCCACTAAACGAAGCCGCGTTTTACTGGGGACATAACCAAGATGCAATGGCCACCGAGAAACTTGCCGAAGGGATCCGTACCTTCGCTCTTGATCAAGAAAAACTCGACAAGATGCTGATTGAAGCGCTTCAGGCTTAAGCCTTTGCAAGCAAATTAAAACCACAGGGCAATCAAACTTAGTAAGTTTGATTGCCCTGCCTCTATTCAATAAAAACGAAGCATCGCGTCCTATTTACAGAAAACAGAATAAAAACACTCACATTCTGTCTCCAAAGCCCATTCCAAATATTAACTCACGGTCTATACTCGTAGGCATAACCATCTAAAAAGGAATGCTAAGTGAGAGATATTTGGAAGCTGATATTCTGGCTAAGCATCAGCAGTCTGAATAATGTTCAAGCGCATGAGCTGCGCCTAATTTACCCCGACTTCCCTCCTTTTACTTATGCCAAGAGTGGAGAGCCAGCCGCGGGAAATTTTTTGCTCCATCAAATCATGAAAAAGCTCAAGCAACCTTATCATAGTCGTCAAGTACCTAACTATAAACGAGCACTTAACGATATCGAGAGAAACTTAGCCGACGGTTTTTTCTTTGCTTCGCAAAACCAAAAACGCGATCAAGTTGCCCAATTCTCCAAACCGCTATTAGTCAATAACTGGAGTTGGTTTTTCCGCCAAGAAAATTTTCTAGACCCACACTCTAAAGACTTTAAAGCGAAGGCCAAAATAGCTTCCCTTGAAGGAACCAACACCTTGACCTGGCTAAAAAACAACCACTACAAAGTGGTCGGCAAACAAAACGATGTAGTCAAGTTAGCCCAGTTACTCTTTGATTTAAAAAGAATTGATGCGGCTTTCTTGTCTGCAGAGGTATTTAAATATAAGGCCATTCACAGCAACATGCGCAATGGCCAGTACATCGAGGTCGTGCAGCGTTCCGCCCCCTTTGGGATCTATATTTCCAAAGCCTACATAGAGGAACACCCTCAATTTATGCCAAGGCTCAATCAAGCGATTGACCAAGTACAAAAACAATATTTGCCTAAAACCCACACCCTGTCAGAACTAAAACGCTAAAACGATCGCCAACAAACACACTACATCACTCGCTTGGTGCTACCGTATTACGCCAAACTCGATTACAATCGAAGCAAGCTTTAAGCTTGCTAAAGCTACATACTCATGACAGTAAGCACTTATTCTAAATACAATTTATGCTCACTATTACTGACATAGCTCAGCAAGTATATTCAAATGGTAATAATAATTGATATCATGTGAGCAACACTGTCCAATCAAACCCCGTCGCGCTCACAACAAGGAGTTAAGTCGTTGAAAACCATCTCCGATATTGCGGAAATAGCCGGCGTATCGAAATCTACCGTTTCCCGGGTATTAAACAAACGACCAGGCGTTAATGCTGTGGTGAGGGCCAAAGTACAAGCTTTAATCGACGAAACCAATTTCACCGCCAATATCGCCGCCAAAAACTTAAAGGCCCGCAACTCTGATACGATTGGCGTGATCGTCCCCTTGCTTACCTCTAAGTCAGTCGCCGCGATGGTACAAGGTTTGAGCGAGGTGATTGAAACAGAAGGTATGCAAACCCTGTTAATGAATGCGGGCATGCAGATAGAGAAAACCAATAACCATATCAAAACCCTGAATTCAAAGGGGGTCGACGGTATTATTGTATTCATGGCTGGCTACAATCAGGAGTTACTCTCTACCCTAAAACAATCTGCGGCGCCGGTGGTGATCGTTGGCCAGGATCTTTCTTTACATGGTCTCACCAGTGTATTTTTCGATGATTATCGCAGCGGATTTATTGCTGGCAGTCAATTACTCAAACTAGGCTGTAAACAGTTAATGTTTGTTGGCGTGCCTCAGAGTGATGTGGCGGTGGGTCGACAGCGTTTACGAGGATTTGTCGATGCGCTCGATCTTGCAGATGTTGATTGCCGCTATCAAACCGATTGTGATTTTAACCTGGAGTCTGGTTACCAACAGGCCAAACTGGCACTCAGCACTGGATATCGACCCGATGGTGTGTTTGCAGTGACCGACCGCCTCGCTGCAGGTAGTATTAGAGCCTTACGCGAACAGGGCTTACTCATCGGTCAAGATGTGGCAGTAATTGGTGTCGGCGATGACGAGCTATGTACTGTCTTAGAGCCACCCTTGGCATCCCTGCATTATGACTACCAGCTGGTGGGCCAAGAAGCGGCCTCGGTATTAATCAAGCAATTGCGAGAGAAGCCCTTAGCTGATGTAGCTTTTTCCTACCAAGGGCTTTTTACTGAAAGAGAATCCTACGCATTAAAAAAGCAGCCAAAGAAGCAGGCTGCTAAAAGCGAGTAAAACTTGAGGTAACGGCGACTCATCACCGCTCCCCTTATTATTCTGCTACCAATCTCAATCGATAAAAACCAATGCTCTTGGTATCAAATTACCTCATTGCATCGCCACCAAGGTAGGGAATTGTTTACCTTAATCGTGGCGGCACAATGAGGTAGGCCTCACAGGAAAAACCAAAAACTGACGGCGGGCGTTGCCGCCATCCTCAATTAAGCATCTGCTTTTTCAGTCGTGCTAAAGTAAGAACCCGCAAAGGCCACACCAAAGGCTAAGGCAAAGCCAATCATATAGTGAACCACAGAGCCCGTCTGAACAATTGCAATTCCTGGAATACCAGTTAAACCAACCGCAGTCATACCCACTTTAGCAAATACCACATAAGCACCACCCACCGCACCACCGGCTAAGCCAGCGAAAAATGGGGTCATGTAGCGTAAGTTAATCCCAAAGATTGCCGCTTCGGTAATCCCAAACAAAGCCGATACACCCGATGGCATCGCCAAAGCCTTGGTTTTAATATTCTTAAATTTCAGACCAATTGCTAAACAAGCTGCGCCTTGGGCAACATTCGCCATCGACCAGATAGGAAGTAAGAAGTTAACCCCGATGTTAGGGTCACCCAGTAAACCCGCTTCAATGGCATGGAAACTGTGGTGAATACCGGTAATCACAATGGCTGAATAAGTACCACCAAATAGTAAACCAGCTAAAATACCCACATTTTCATACAAGTAGAGTAGTAGAGTTGAGATCCCATCACCCAGCATCCGTCCGCCGGGGCCAATCGCGACCAAAGAAACAAAACCAGTGACCACTAAGATAATAAACGGACTCAAAATCACATCTAAGGAGTTAGGCACCCATTGGCGAACTCGTTTTTCTACTTTACACATGAACCAAGTCGCAATCAGCATCGGGAAAACCGTTCCCTGGTAGCCAACTAAACCCACTTCCATGCCGAATAGTTCGGTCGATTGAAAACCGCTGGCAACTGTCCAAGCATTAGTTAAAGCGGGGTGGGTTAATACGCCACCAAGCGTCGCCCCCAGGATCGGCGTTCCGCCAAAAGTTTTGGCCGCCACAAAACCAATCAAAATCGGCAGAATAATGAATGCTGAACTGGATACCATGTCTAAGATTAAGTACCAGATACTGTCGGTGGCAATCATTTCATTGGTACGTAAGAAGCCAAGTAGCCCCATGCATAAACCACTGGCCACAATCGCCGGAATGATCGGTACGAATACATTGGATAAAGTACGCGCTAAAGCTTGGAAAGGGTTCTGCTTAGCACCCTGCGCGGCAACTTCAGCAGTTGACGCTTCACTAATGCCTGCCAATTCAGCCAAGGCACTAAAGACTCGGTTTACGATACCAGAGCCAATAATAATTTGGTATTGGCCACTGTTGGTGAACACACCTTTGACCAGATCGAGCTCTTTGATTGCAGCGGTATCTGCAAGCTCGGTATCATTGAGAACTAATCGTAGGCGAGTTGCACAATGCGCCGCACTTGCGATATTTGATTTGCCGCCAATCAGCTCTAAAATCTTCTTGGCTGTATCTTGTTCAGACATTTTGGATCCCTCTATTCCACTTCGTCATAAAACGGTTCCTCGCATTCAACATAGCGCATGGAACCGTTTGCAGTTTAGTTCAAATTAAAACAAGTATTTAAAGCGTACTCGGCCACCGAAGTTATTATCATCTTCAGTTGTTTTCGGATTATCGAGTTTACTTATATAAGCGCCAAGATAAATCGAGAACTCTGGGACAACCACGTTATCAAACTGATACGAGCTATAGATAGTGCTAACTTTTTTCTTATAAGCGGTAACGCCTGAATTGTCAGTACCTTTAAGAGTAACGTTTGACACATCGTTGATACCATGGATATAACCTAGACCGAACTTATGCCAAAGCACATTCGCACCATAGGTGGTATCCGTTTCATCTAAAGCATCCATTCTGGCAACATTTAAGTTCACCGCCAGACCATCTTGATTATAGCCAGCGGTTAAGCCATAACCGGTACGCTCGGATACATCGTTACCATTGGCATCTAGAGTTGAGTCGCTAACCAAGTTCGTTTCCAGGGCTGCGGCCACTTTAAAGGCGCCCTGCTGGTAGGCCACCACTGGACGAACGATAAAGACATTTTTATTGTTCTTCTTCGTTAACTCAACGCCATGGTATTTATTACTCTCGAAGAAACCACTGTTATCACCAAAGAGAGTCGAAACTTCTACATAAACGTTACCAAATGTCTGGTTGTACATCGCTTGGCCAGCACTGCCAGAACGACCGCGAGCTTCTAACATCCGGTAAATATATACGCCATCATCTTTGAATTGACCGTCAGCAGTATCACCCGAGTGATTCACAAATACATCTTGACCCAGAGGGTTCATGTCATAAGCTTCATAACGACCGAGACGTAGGGTCCAACTGTCATTCTTAGCAACTTCAAACCAAACATCATCGGTGCTCACGCCACCATCGGTGCCGTAGGTTGGTTGTGCTAAGGCGCGGATCATATAATCGCCTTGCTGACGCTCGCCCAAAAATGAAATCAAGAAACGACCGTCCTGATCCCAAGATTTATCATCAGAGGTAGTATTCACATCATTGTCGACATAGTTGACGTTGAATTCGACGTCACCACCGATAGTCAGCTTGCCTTGCTCACCTTCGATAGTCACCGCAGCCTGTGCTTGGCTGGCGGCTGCGAGTGCAGTTGTAATAGTAAGTGCAGCGAATTTATTCATGGTTATTCCTTCCATTTTTATATTCCGTAGTTGAACCATTATATTTTTCGGAGTTAAACCAAACTGAAATCGGTTCCATTTGGTTCGAAATAAGAATAGATGCAAAACCGATACATACAAGTAACAATCTCGCTATATGTGAGCAAAATCTAACAAAAATAGAGATTAATGGCCTATTTACGTGATTTCGATCACGTATAAAGCATAACAAACGTGGAACCGTTTGCGGTTTTACGCTCTTCATTCATAGAATGAATATTATCGAATCAGCATTATCAAATTACTTGGAGTAAGCATGCCAAAATCATGTGGATGGACGACGAAACAATTTACCGCAGATCCTTGGCGTCCTTACTACCATATCGCCGCCAAAACGGGCTTGATTAACGATCCCAATGGCTTTAGCTTCCATCAAGGACGCTTTCAACTGTTTTACCAATGGAACCCCTTTGGCTGCGAACATAAAAACAAACACTGGGGCCACTTCAGCAGCAGCGACCTGATACATTGGCAAGCACATCCAGCCGCTTTAGCCCCTACGGATTGGTTCGACAAAAATGGCTGCTATTCCGGCACAGCAGTGAGTGAGGGCGAGATCCTTAACCTTTATTACACTGGCAATGTCCGCCAAGGTGAGCAACGCCTCAGTTACCAATGTAAAGCGGTGCTGCATCCTGATGGGCATGTTGAAAAACTGGGGCCGATGAATATCGAAGCACTCAGAAATTACACTGGCCACGTCCGTGACCCGAAGTATTTATCTTGGCAAGATCAATCTTGGCTCATTCTGGGAGCTCAAACGCTGGGTCAACGGGGTGGAATCTGTCTACTACAGCAGCAACAAGAGCAATGGCTTGAACGTCGCTTCATCAGCCAAGAAATTAATCTCGGTCGCCCACAGCAAGCCTATATGTGGGAATGTCCTGATTTATTTGAGCTCGACCAACAATGGTTATTATTGGCCTGCCCGCAGGGCATCGAACTTGATCAAGCCGAATACACCACCACCAATCTGAGTGGTTACTTCACCGTTGACATGAGCGCTGGCCCGGCAGAACTGACCATCAACAGTGAATTTAATTTACTCGATCATGGTTTCGAATTTTATGCGCCGCAAACCCTGCAACATCAAGGCACCACCCTGTTAATCGGTTGGCTTGGGCTACCCGATGATGGTGAGCACCCAAGCGTTCGCCACAATTGGACACAAATGCTCGGCTTACCTCGTAGCCTAAGTTGGGAAAACGGCTGCTTACGGCAGCGCCCCATCCCAGCGTTCAAGGCGCTCGCCCAAGCTCAACAAGGCGACTCTTATGGCAGTGGAGAGCATCAACTTAAGGGTTTCAGCAGAAGCTGTATGCTAGACATTGAATTCACCGAGTGCAGCGCTTTTCAACTCAGTCTACCCAGTGCGGACGATAGTTTCAGCCTCCATTGGAGCAAAGGAACACTCGTGGTTGAGCGAGGCGAACTCGGTCCGCTCAACAGTGATACCAAGCGAACTTATCAAAGTCGTAATGGCAACTTAAGGCAGCTACAATTATTTATCGACAGCTCCAGCTTTGAACTATTTGTCAATGATGGCGAAGCCGTGTTATCGGGCCGACTATTTCCTCAGCAAGCCTGGCACACAGGGCAATTCAAGTTGGAAAGTGGGCAAGCCAAGCTTCAGCTGACTCAGCTGAGCAATAGCTGGATCGAGGAGGATCTAGATGCATAAAGTACAAGTATGGAATTTGGGCGATGCCGTTATCGACCTGCTCCCAGAAGACAATGGTCTACTCAAAATGTGCCCCGGTGGTGCGCCTGCCAATGTCGCTGTCGCCTTGGCACGCCTCGGCATCAATAGTGGTTTCATTGGCCGAGTGGGTAACGACCCCATGGGCAAGATGGTCAGCGCCACTCTGGCAGACGAAGGCGTTGATATCAGTAGTTTAAGCTTCGATCAACAGCAGCGAACCTCTACCGTATTAGTCTCTTTAGATGCCAGTGGAGAGCGTGAATTTACCTTTCTGGTACAACCCAGTGCCGATCAGTTTTTAAGCACTGAGCAGCTCCCCGCCTTCCAAACAGAACAATGGTTGCAATTAAGTTCCATCGCCCTTGCCGCAGCGCGCTGTCGCGAAACCGCCATCGAAGCGGCTAAACGCTGCCGCACTGCTGGTGGTTGGGTATTCTTCGACCTCAATTTACGACCTATGTTATGGTCTAGCCCCGAGCAAATGCGTCAGCAGATTGAAGCATTTTTACCCTTGTGCGATTTAGTTAAATTTTCCGAAGAAGAAGCATTATGGCTTAGCAATTGTGAACAAATTGAGCAAGCGGTCGAGTATTTACAAGCGCAACTTCAGGTTCCTTTTATCTTATCGCTAGGCGAATTAGGGAGTGAATTAGTCTATGCGGGGAAAATCCAGCGAGTCCTTGCCGAGCCCGTAGCCAAGGTGGTGGATACCACCGGCGCTGGTGATGCTTTTGTAGGAGGGGTCTTGGCTTACTTGAGCCAGTTTAGCCAATGGCAAGACCAAGCCTTATTACTCGAGGCCTTGGCCCGTGGTAATAAAAGTGGCGGTTTGGCGGTTGGCGAAAAAGGGGCGATGTCGGCCCTACCCTATATACATCGTTAATCACAACGCAACCCAGAGCGCGCCGAGAGCTCTGGGTTGTGGATTTCTAAATTATCCAAAGCCTTGAGCCAAGCTTGGCCGAATGTTTCCCTCCACTTTTTATCTCACTTTACTCACATCAGCGTCTCAACGTGGTCTTGAATGCCCAAGGAAATGGCAAACCGCTGTTATGAAATTTATTATTGCTAGCCACTTATCGACTATTTTGTTAAAAAACCTAAAAAATACCTTTTTAAAACGAGATTTAGCGCACGAAAAGCAAATTGCTGAAAATCGTCCGCATTTTTCGTAATTGAGTCATCCCAGAAGCAGACTAACAATGAACTTAGGATCGGAAGATTGGCACTGTGACGCTTTGGCAATGCAACCCATTGACTCGCTCAAGCCCAACGGACACTAATTCTTCGATAAATATGCTTTCTTAAGGAGTAATGCCATGGCTCAGTATTTTGATCAAATTGAAAAAATCACTTTCCAAGGACCAGAATCTAATGACCCTTTAGCCTTTCGTCACTATGACGCCAATCAGCTGATCTTAGGTAAGACCATGGCAGAACATCTGCGCTTTGGTGCCTGCTATTGGCACAATCTCTGCTGGGATGGCTCTGACATATTTGGTTCAGGTACCTTTGATCGCCCTTGGCAGCAAGCAGGCAACGCCTTAGAAATGGCCAAAGTGAAAGCCGACGTCGCCTTCGAACTATTTACAAAATTAACCATTCCTTACTATTCCTTCCATGACATCGACGTTGCGCCGCAAGGCAACTCGCTCAAAGAATATAGCGAGAACATGAAGGTGATGATGGACGTGCTTGCCGAGAAGCAACAACAAACGGGGATGAAGTTACTCTGGGGTACCGCCAACGTATTCTCTCATCCACGTTTCATGTCAGGCGCAGCTTCAAATCCCAATCCCGAAGTATTTGCCTATGCGGCGACCCAAGTATTTAGCGCGATGAACGCCACCAAAATGCTGGGCGGTGAAAACTATGTATTGTGGGGAGGTCGAGAAGGTTACGAAACCTTACTCAATACCGATTTACGCCAAGAGCGTGAGCAATTGGGTCGTTTCTTCCAAATGGTGGTAGAACATAAACACAAAATCGGCTTTAACGGCACCTTATTGATCGAGCCTAAACCTGCTGAACCCACCAAACATCAGTACGACTACGACACCGCCACTGTCTATGGCTTTCTCAAGCAATTTGGCTTAGAAAATGAAGTCAAAGTAAATATTGAAGTAAATCACGCAACTTTGGCGGGGCACTCCTTCCATCACGAAATCGCCACCGCGATCTCACTGGGCTTATTTGGTTCGATTGATGCGAACCGCGGTGACCCGCAACTGGGTTGGGATACCGACCAATTCCCCAATAGTGTGGAAGAATGGACACCGGTGATGCACGATATCTTAAAATCAGGAGGGTTCTCTACCGGAGGTTTGATGTTTGATACCAAATTGCGTCGTCAAAGCATCGCCAAGGCGGATTACTTCCACGGTCACATTGGAGCCATGGATACTTGCGCCCTCGCCCTGAAAAAAGCCGCCAGTTTACTGGAAAGCCAAGAACTCAACAAAATAGTGGCCGAACGTTACGCGGGTTGGAGTGGTGATCTTGGCAAAGCGATTATGACCGGAGACTACAGTCTTGAGTCCTTAGCCAAACAAGCGCTGAGTGACAACATCCAGCCAACTCATGTCTCGGGTCGCCAAGAACAATTGGAAAACATCATCAATAAACACATCTTCAGCAGATAAGGATAAAGTTTCAGCAAGCCATAAAACCGACGCTTGAGCGTCGGTTTTTGTAACTCAAACAGCCGTCGTGGATAACACCGTCAACCCAGACTCGCTATCATGATTTGCATCTGATTAAGACTCCAGCGATAGCGCTGCCCCATTCACAACTTGATATTCCATCGTCAAAGGATCAAGCCCCTCCAAACAACCAGCGTTTACCCGAGTCAATTCAGGCGCGCTTCGCGGACGATGGAAGGTATAAATACCACAATGTTTACAAAAATAATGCTTGGCCACATGACTGTTCCACTGATACAAGGTCAACGCATCCTGGCCAGTGAGTAGCTCAAAGCTATCATCTTCGGCGGTGACCATCATAATTCCCTTGCGCTGGCATAGGCTACAATTACAGCGCACCGCCGGCACTAGGCTGGACTTTAATGAAAATGTTACCGCGCCACAATGACAACTTCCCTGATGAACTTGACTCATTTGCACTCTCCTTGACGATTGATTCGACCTTGGGCCGATTTGCACTATCATTAATAATATTTATATCATTAATGGTGATTTATGAATGCCTCATTTAATAAGACCTTAAGCCTAAGTCTACTGTTATTCAATAGTGTTGAGCATGAGGTCTACGCCGCCCCGCCGCCGCCTTTGGTATTAGCCAGCGAATACCAGCAAGGCTTGCAACTCGAACGCTACTGGGTTTGTGAAAAATATGACGGCGTTCGGGCCTATTGGAACGGACAGCAATTACTGAGCCGCAGTGGCCGAACCATTTCCATCCCTCACGAGTTACAACAGCAACTCCCGGCCTTTGCACTAGATGGCGAACTATGGCTTGGTCGGGGCAAGTTTAGCGAATTGGTGGGCTTAATACATCGACAGCAGAGCAAGTTCGAGCAATGGCAAAAGGTACAGTTTATGGTCTTTGACCTTCCCCATCATCCGGGTAACTATCGAAGCCGCTATCAACAACTACAAGGCTTAGCCAAGCAGGCTAATTTTATTCGAATACCTGAATATCATAACTATCCCGGCCGAACTCAATTAGCGCAAGAGCTACAAAAAATCAGCGCCGAAGGCGGCGAAGGCTTAATGTTACGCGATCCAAACTCGTTTTATCTGGCGACCCGTAGTCACGCCTTAATCAAATATAAAGCTTACCAAGACGGAGAAGCCGAAGTTGTGGCTTATAGCGCTGGAAAAGGTAAGTATCAAGGTATGCTGGGTGCCTTAGTGGTACAAGATCGACAAGGACAACGATTCAAAATAGGCAGCGGCTTAACAGATCAGCTCCGAGTTTCACCACCGCCGCTTGGTAGTCTGATTGAATACCGCTACAACGGTTTGAGCAGTCATGGTAAGCCACGTTTCGCACGCTTTATACGGCTTCATCAAACGCTCTAACAGCTAAGTATTGGTATCACTAAGCTGACTGCGGGATCCCGAGCTCAAACCTGAGCAGTAAGGGCAAACGGCTCTAGTATCCCAACTTAAGCTCTAGCCAAAGAGTTTAAGGCAGCTGTTTATTTCGCTCAACATCCACCAGATAATCACCTTCCAGCCAATCCCTGCCGATCAGCAACTTATAGTCCATTTTGCTGCGATCGCGTAAGTTAACATCAACTGTTTTCTGTTGGCCCTGCCATTCAATGGCCAGCGCCACTTTATAACGGATCTCTAAGCCTTGAGAATTACGTACCGCCACCACATCGCTGATCCGTGCCTTGCCCTGATGCTGCTCACCCTGCTCATTAATGGTGGTGAATTCCAGATACTTACCAATGTTGGCACGCATTTTAGGTTTCACCAGCGATTTTTGCTCGGCTTCTGAGTAATCCGCTGGCAGAATATTATTACCATCGATAACCCGTATATGGTCGGCATGCAATGAGGTGCTGGCCGCGCCGGTATCAATCCGGGTTAAATAACGAAGATCAGCTTCCACGACACGAATATATTCTAAGGCTCCCACCGTTGCTTTCTCGGCCCAACAGCTGCTGGCGGAAGCCAGCGTAAACACCATCGCGAACAATATCTTCTTCAACACCTAACTTTCTCCAACTTGGTCGCAGGGGAGCTCTACCATCAGCCTTGTCTGATCACGACAGACTCAGCTTCCCCATAAATTTACTGTAGTTTAGCTGATGCTCGCTCAGGTCGAAACCTGCTGCCATTCGATAATCCTCAAATTCGTTTAACCGAGCACCCGATCCCAATCCTTCCATACCACTTGATAACCAGCTTTTTGCACCGCTGCGGCAACTACTTCAGGTCGGCGCTCATCGCTAATTTCAAACTGCTCCAGCGCTGTCTGACTAGTTTTAGCATAACCGCCCGGCTGGGTGCTGGAAAAGGCACTCATGGTGGTGATCCCCAGGGGAATCGCATGATTACGAAAATGTTCTGACTCACGAGTTGATAACGACAACTCCACATCGGGATTAAACAAACGATAGGCGCAAATCAACTGAACTAACTGCTTGTCCGTCATCACCGATACCGGCTGAAAACCGCCTTCACAGGGCCGCAAGCGCGGAAAGGAAATAGAAAACTTACTCTGCCAATAGCGACGCTCTAAATACTGCAAATGCGCAGCCGCGTAAAAACAATCGTTACGCCATTGATCCAGACCAATTAAAGCCCCTATACCAATCTTACGAACCCCGGCGGCACCGAGACGTTCAGGGGTAGCTAAACGATAATCAAAATCACGCTTCCGTCCCTTGGGATGCACCTCGGCATAACGCTGCCGATTATAAGTTTCTTGATAAACCATCACCGCATCTAAACCGAGTGGAATCAGCTCTCGGTAGTCCGCTTCATCCAAGGGTTGAACTTCCATCGACACATGTGAGAACCGCGCCTTAATTAAGGGCATCACTTGACGAAAGTAGGCCATGCCGACCTTGCGTTCCGACTCACCAGTCACTAACAAGATGTGGTCAAAACCAAGGGCTTTAATGGCATCTAATTCTGCATCGATTTGTGCCATATCTAAGGTGAGGCGACGGATCTTATTACCCATCGAGAAACCGCAATATTGACAAACATTACTGCACATATTGCTCAGATATAAAGGTATGTAAAACTGCTGTGTCTTACCAAAACGCTGCTGAGTTAAACGCATGCTGCGCTGGGCCATCGGTTCCAAATAGGCTTCGGCTGCGGGCGAAATGAGCGCCTGAAAATCGTCCAAATCTAACTTATCTTTGGCCAGTGCTCGCTCGACATCAACAGTGGTTTTACTGTAAATCGACAAATGTACTGCTGCGTGATCATAAGTCGCTAAGTGCTCGGCAAAACTCATTCGCTTGCCCTCCTATAAATTATCTAAAAACGCCGTTAAAGGACTCGATGCTTCCGCATGGCGTAATTCGCGACCTAAACCAGCAAGATAAGCATTGCGCCCCGCTTCAACGGCCATCGCAAAAGCTTGGGCCATCGCCACCGGATCTCTGGCCACGGCCATCGCGGTGTTGACCAATACCGCATCGGCGCCCAACTCCATCGCCAACGCCGCATCGGAGGGGGCTCCAATGCCCGCATCCACCACCACCGGCACGCTGGCTTGCTCAATAATAATTTCTAAGAAATCGCGACTGCGCAGGCCTTTATTAGTACCAATTGGAGCGCCCAGCGGCATCACCGCAGCACAACCCACATCTTCCAATCGTTTACACAACACCGGATCTGCATGCACATAAGGCAGCACCACAAAACCTTGTTGCACCAGGGTTTCGGCGGCGGCAAGCGTTTCGATAGGATCCGGCATGAGATATTTCGGATCGGGATGAATTTCCAGCTTCAACCAATTGGTTGCCAACGCCTCACGCGCCAGATGAGCAGCAAAAACTGCCTCCTCAGCGTTGCGTGCCCCAGAGGTATTGGGCAGCAGCTGCACCCCCGCTTTGAGTAAGGGAGCTAAAATATCATCCTGTTGATCGCTGGCATCAATCCGTTTCATCGCCATGGTCACCAGCTGACTAGCACTGGCTTGAATACTGGCAGTCATTAACTCCGCACTGGCAAATTTGCCGGTCCCGGTAAATAAACGACTGGTAAAACTCTTATCTGCAATCTGTAACACAGGAACTCCTTAATTTATCCACCGGCAATCGCCCGAAAAATTCGCACCTTCGTGCCATTCACCAGCTGGGTTACCGGCCAATGAGTTCGCGGCACAATCCGACCATCGACGACCACCGCAACCCCATTCAACGATTGCTGCTGTTGCTCTAGTAACTGAGTAATGTTCAAGGGCTCAACTAGCGCGGTACTCAAGCCATTCAACTCAATTGTTATGTACATTATTTTTCACCCTTCAGCGCATACCGGACAGGCCGGATCGGCCTGTATGCTTAAATGAAACCACTCGAGGCTGTGCGCATCGAAGCTGGAGAAGCGCCCAAGCTGAGCGGAAGCAAGGCCCACCAGCAACTTAATGGTTTCCAAGGCTTGCAGGCTACCGATGGTGCCCACCACTGGCCCAAGGACCCCGGCATTACTGCAATTAAGTTGCTGCTCACTGGCATTCGGAAATAAGCAGTGATAACAGCCCTGAGCTGAACGGCGAAAATCAAACACCATCAACTGCCCGTCAAAGGCGACTGCTGCACCACTCACCAAAGGCACTTTGGCTTTTACACAGGCCTGATTCACCGCATAACGGGTGCTGATGTTATCGCTGCAATCCAGCACCACATCGGCTTGCGCCACCTCCATCGCCAGTAACAAATCATCCATCTTGCGATTCACGGTTCGCACTTGGATCTGACTGTTAAGCTGCTGCAGGCGCTGTTTCGCGGCAGTGACTTTGGCACTGCCAATATCCGCTTCGGTGTATAGCACCTGGCGCTGTAAATTGCTGCTATCGAGCTGGTCAAAATCGGCTAAAACCAATTTCCCGACACCTGCCGCGGCTAAGTACATACTCGCCGGCGCGCCCAAGCCCCCCACCCCAATCAACAACACCTGAGCCTGCTTGAGCTTTAATTGCCCGACTTCCCCAAGCTCTTTGAGTAATAGGTGGCGACTATAGCGTTGGTATTCTTGGTCCGTTAATTGGTTGAAGTTCATGTTGACTCCTATCTGCTCATTTCAGTTGATTGACTGACAATCGCTTCGAGCTCGGCCAGCGCATTCGCGGGATCGGCTGCCTCGGTAATCGCTCGGACCACCGCCACACTGCCCACGCCACACTGCCACACCTGCTTGGCTCGCGACAAATCGATGCCACCAATCGCGACTAAGGGATAATCGCTCATTAAGCTCGCGTAACGACTTAATTTCGCCAAACCTTGCGGCTTGGACGGCATATCCTTAGTAGTCGTGGGAAAAATATGCCCCAGTGCAATATAACTAGGGCCTAGCTGACTGGCACGTAATAATTCGTAATAGCCATGGGTGCTAATGCCTAAACGCAAACCAGCAGCGGCAATTTGTGGTAAATCGGCCAAGGCCAGATCTTCTTGCCCCAAATGCACCCCATAGGCACCATGTTTTAGCGCCAATTGCCAGTAGTCATTAATAAACAAACGCGCCTGATATTGACGACCCAGTTGGATGGCTTGACGCACATCGCTTTCCACTTCCGCATTACTTTTATCTTTGATCCGCAGCTGTAGGGTTTTCACCCCCATCGCTAATAGACGCTCTATCCATGCCACGCTATCCACCACTGGGTAAACGCCAAGTTGATAGCTATCACAGCTCGCGAAGGACTGCTGCTCTGGCCAACTTTCGCTGAGGCCAAACAGCTTTCCTAGCGGCGTTTGTGCCGACTCAACCCGTGGAAAATATTGCCGCTGACTGGGCCAGCCCAAGTGCGCCAGATTGCCACAACCCTGCTGCTGCGAAAGTCCCTGATAGACATAAGCTTTAGCCAGCACCAGTGCATCTTCCATGGCAAAATCGAGCGCTAAACCAGCCGCCAGGGCGGAGGCCAGAGTACAACCAGTGCCGTGGGTATGCGAGGCTTCCAGTAACGGACTGGAGAGCAATATCTCGCGCTGCCCATCACAATAAAAATCCACCGCTTGTCCGGGCGTGAAATCTAAGTGTCCCCCCTTGGCCCACACGGCTTTGACGCCCTTGGCTAGCAACGCTGCGCAGGCTTGTTTCACGGCACCGGGACTGCTGAGCCCAATGCCCGTCAAGCTGGCTAACTCACTGGCATTGGGCGTGAGCACATCAACTTGAGCCAATAGCTTGGGTAAAGCCGCCAGCAGATCGTCAGCCGCCAGCTTCGCCCCAGAACTCGCGACCAGTACAGGGTCGTACACCACCAACGGTGGTTCCGACCAAGTCGCCTTATAGCGGGCTAACTTCTCTGCCACCAAAGTCACTAACTCGGCACAGCCTAACATGCCAATTTTTATCACCTTGGCCGGATTCGTTGCAGCCAAAGCATCCAACTGCGCGGCCAACATCGCGTCCGTGACCGTCTCCATGGCGCTCACCCCGCGAATATTTTGCGCAGTCAACGCGGTCACCGCAGTGGCACACTCAACGGCCAAATCATGGGCGCTCAGTAAATCGGCCTGCAAACCCGCTCCTGCACAGCTGTCGCTTCCCGCGATCGTCCAAATTTGTGGGCGTAAGGCCGCGTCAAGGCAAGCACTAGGCTTCATGGCTAGTCTCGGCAGTTAACGGGGAGTGGTAAATTTCGGCCCCCTTACGACGAAACTCAGCAGACTTTTCCGCCATCCCTTCAACCACTGCGGCGGGCTGATACCCAAGATCGGCAAGCGGTTCATCTAATAACTTAATCTCTAAGTCATTGGCATAATCGCGCACCTCTTGAGAGATCTTCATTGAACAAAATTTCGGGCCACACATCGAACAGAAGTGCGCCACCTTGGCAGATTCTTGAGGCAGCGCCTCATCATGGTAGGCACGGGCAGTATCGGGATCTAAAGCAAGATTGAATTGATCTTCCCAGCGGAATTCAAAACGCGCTCGACTCATGGCGTTATCTCGAATTTGCGCGCCAGCATGACCTTTTGCCAAATCGGCGGCGTGAGCGGCGATTTTATAGGTAATCATGCCCTGTTTTACGTCATCTTTGTTGGGTAGACCCAGATGCTCTTTGGGCGTCACATAACACAACATGGCGCAGCCAAACCAACCAATCATCGCCGCGCCAATGCCCGAAGAAAAGTGGTCGTACCCCGGAGAAATATCGGTAATTAGCGGTCCTAAAGTATAAAATGGGGCCTCGTCACAAACTTCGAGCTGCTTCTCCATATTCTCTTTGATCAGCTGCATCGGGACGTGGCCCGGGCCTTCGATAATCACCTGTACATCGTATTCCCAGGCAACTTTGGCCAACTCGCCAAGGGTTTCCAATTCGGCAAACTGCGCCTCGTCGTTGGCATCGGCAATCGAGCCCGGACGCATTCCATCCCCCAGGGACAACGACACATCATAGGCGGCACAAATTTCACAAATATCACGAAAACGCTCGTAAAGGAAACTCTCCTGGTGGTGGGCCAAACACCACTTGGCCATGATCGAGCCGCCACGCGAAACGATGCCAGTAATCCGCTTGGCGGTCATTGGCACATAACGCAGCAATACGCCAGCATGAATAGTGAAGTAGTCCACGCCCTGTTCTGCCTGCTCGATCAAAGTGTCGCGAAAGACTTCCCAGTTGAGATCTTCAGCCACTCCATTTACCTTTTCCAGAGCTTGATAAATGGGCACGGTGCCGATCGGCACAGGCGAGTTACGGATCACCCATTCACGGGTCTCGTGAATATAACGGCCAGTCGACAAGTCCATCACCGTATCGGCACCCCAACGGGTCGCCCAAACTAACTTCTCAACTTCTTCTTCTATCGAAGAGGTCACCGCCGAATTCCCAATATTGGCGTTCACTTTGACCAAGAAATTACGACCAATGATCATCGGCTCGGTTTCGGCATGGTTAATATTGGCAGGAATAATCGCCCGACCTCGCGCGACCTCATCGCGAACGAACTCACCAGTAATATGCGCCGGCAAGGAAGCACCAAAGGAATGACCCGCTTGTTGTTCGGCCAGTAAATCTTCACGGATCTTGTCCCGTCCCATGTTTTCGCGGATCGCGATATATTCCATTTCCGGGGTGATAATACCTTGGCGAGCATAGTGTAATTGAGTCACTCGTTTACCAGGCTTGGCTTTTCGTGGTGTTGGCAGGCTGTCGAAACGAATATGATCGAGACCTTCATCGGCCAAACGTTGCTGAGAAAAGTTTGAGCTGTGTCCGGCTAAAGCCTCGGTATCGCCGCGCTCTTCGATCCAAGCCTGACGCTGTTGGGGCAAGCCCTTACGCACATCCAAATCGGCTTGTTGGTCACTATAAATTCCGGAGGTATCATAGACCCGAACCGGTTCATTGGCGGCAAACTTCGGATTTTCTTTACTACCGCCCACCAGGCTATCGGCTAAGTTAATTTGGCGCATCGCAACTTGAATATCGTCACGACTACCTTGAATATAAATTTTTTCTGAATTTGGAAAAGCTTGACCCTGCAGATTATTAATATATTGCTCTGCAGCAGCTCTGGTTTCGCGTCTTGACATGACTTGCCTCTCAATAAAGTTATTAACAATGAGGCTTGTCGGATGTAGGAAAAGTAAGCAAAGCTAAGGGCTCAATATACGCCGTCGCAACGGTCCATTGGCACTTTCACAAAAAACTTACTCATCTTGTTCCCTGCGCAGGCATTATCCTGATCAGGTCATACGGATCCCACACAACAGTAGTAATACTACCCGTGGTCTCAGCCTTTCGGCACTCCGACAAGAGAGCCGAGTATAGGGCTGATAATTACAAATCACAAGCGGCAGATCAAAAACCAAACTGAGCTACACCGATCAATACCCGCCAAGTAAGGTTGAGAAGGATGACAACCACAACTGATGGACTAAAGCTGAAATTGCAGACCGAGACTAAACAGGACACTCAACAAGAAACTCCATTTCGCCGTCGCTTGCAGTTGTTGATCTAAAACTTGGTGTTGGTACTGACAAAACACCGTAGCACTCACCTTGAGCAAGGCGAGCGCGGCCAACAGGTACAACCAAGCAAAACTGCTGGCAGCATTCAGCAATAGGTAGCTGGCGAACAGTCCCAAGGCGACCAATATTAATAACAGGTGATAATAGCGCGCTCGGCGCTCCCCAAGACGCACCGCCAGAGTCAGCTTTCCAGCCGACAAATCGGGTTTAAAATCGCGAATATTATTGATATTAAGCACCGCAGTCGCCAGTAAACCACTCCCGGCGCCTACCAACCATACTGCAGGATCGAGCTGCTGAGTATGTAAATAATGACTGCCCACCACCCCTAGCAGACCAAAGAACACAAACACACTGAGATCGCCCAAACCGCGATAACCGTAGGGTTTCTCTCCCATGGTGTAGGCAATAGCGGCAACAATCGCCAGAGCCCCCAGACCTATGAAACCAAGCCAAGCCAGCCAATGATCGCCGATGCTCACCCACAACAACAGCAAACCACTCGCCACCGATAACAAGGCCATTAGCACTATCGCCCGCAACATTTGCGATGCGCTCAGCAAACCAGCCTGAATCGCCCGCGTCGGTCCCACCCGGGTCTCATCATCGAGGCCCTTCAGCGCATCACCATAGTCATTAGCTAAATTGGATAAAATTTGTAACAACACCGCCGTCAATAACGACAGTACAAATACTGGCCAACTAAACTGCTGCTGTTTCAGCGCCAGACAAGAACCTAAAAGAACCGACGAGCTCGCCAAAGGCAGCGTTCGCAAGCGGGCAGCATGCAACCAGGATTTCACAGTAATACTCAACATAAAAATAACAACTCGGCGCCTATTATTGCTCAGCATCAAAGCAGAACCAAATCTGACTATGATGTTATAAAAAAAACCGCTACATTGAGACGGTCGTCGATAGCAGGAATCGTAAAGGTGCAGCTCTCTTATAGTCAATTTAAACTGCTGATGCAGCAACTAAAAAAGGCGCCACAGCATGGTTTTCAGCAAGCCTGCATCCGCTTGCCTAAATTAGATTTATTAGCCTGGTTAAATCAACAGCAACAACATACTCGTGGCTACTGGCGGGATAAACATCAGCAACAAGTGGCTTTTGTCGGTGCCGCAAAATCACTGATTGGTCAGGAACAACTACAAGCTCAGTGTGAACAACTCAACGCCCAAAACAATCAACTACGATTCTATGGTGGTATTGCCTTTGCGGAACAAGCCGCATCGTGGCCCAGTTTCCCACAACAGCGCTTTATTTTGCCGCGCTTTGAGATCCGAGGCAATGGCGAAGATTTTCAATTCCTCATTAATGCCAATTTTGAACAACAAATCGACTTAGAATATCAACGGATCGAACAAGCTTTTTCATCGCTCCAAGCCACTCAAACCATCGAACCAAACCAGCTCACAGTGCTAAGTCGTCACGACCAGCCCAGTCAAGTCCAATGGCAGCAACTGGTGACACAGGTCACCAGCAGTGAATTTCAGCAGCATACCGCAAAAGTGGTCTTATCCAGGCAGACAAGTCTGAGCTTAAGTGCTGATATTAATGCTTTTTCACTGTTGCAACAATGGCAACAAAAAGAGCCGCAGTGCTATAGCTTCTTATTTCAGTTTGATGGCTTTCACTGCTTCGTTGGCTGTAGCCCAGAGCGCCTGTATTCTCGGGAAGGAAGCCAACTAAGCAGTGAAGCCCTAGCGGGCACAGCCCCAAGAGGCACAACTCCAGAACAAGATTTACAACTTGGGCAGGCCTTATTAGATGACGCAAAAAACCAACGAGAAAATCAATTGGTGGCCGATGACTTAAGCTGTCGTCTCGGCGAACTCAGCTTACATGTACAAACCTTGGCTGAGCCAGAGCTCGTCAAGCTAGCTCAGGTGCAACATCTAAAGCGACGGATCATTGCTCAAATCAGTCCCGATTTGGATGATAGTACTCTGTTACAGGCCTTGCATCCAACCCCCGCCGTCGGCGGTCTACCGCGCAGTTCGGCGATCCAATATATCTTAAAGCATGAAGGATACGCTCGCGGCTGGTATGCCGGTGCCGTCGGCTGGTTTAGTGGCGCGCAAAGTGAGTTTTCGGTCGCGATCCGTAGCGCCTTGGTCGGTGCTCAACAACTGACTATTTTTGCTGGCGCGGGGATCCTCGCCGGCTCAGATCCTGAGCTAGAATGGCAAGAACTCAACCACAAAATCGCCACCGTATTACAATTAGTCGATGAGGACGCCCTTGAACAAAAGTAACCCCAAAAATATTAATATCGCTTGGGCGGAACTGTTGATTGAAGACTGTCTGCGCCATGGTATTCGCCAGTTTTGTATCGCGCCGGGCTCTCGCTCTACCCCCTTAACCTTGGCCGTCGCTAATCATCCTGGCTGCCAAAGTCTGGTTCACTTTGACGAACGTGGTCTTGGCTTTTTCGCCCTCGGTCTAGCCAAGGCTAGCCGACAAACGGTGGCAATTATCACCACCTCTGGTACTGCCGTCGCAAACTTATATCCGGCGGTAATTGAAGCACGGCAAACTGGCGTGCCACTATTGATCCTCAGTGCCGACCGCCCCCAAGAGTTGCTTGCGGTGGGAGCCAATCAAGCCATTGATCAGCGTAGGATTTTTTCCGACTACCCGATTTACCAAGCCAGTTTAGCCGAACCCAACCTCGCCATGTCACCCAGTAGCATGCTCACGGAACTAGGTCAGGCCTTGGCCATGCAACAACAAACAGCTGGCCCGGTACATCTTAATTGCCCCTATCGAGAACCCTTTTACCCACAGCAGGCGCGACAAGATTTATCCAGCCACCTAGCTGACTTAGCCGTTTGGCACGACAGTGACCAACCCTATTACCAAGTAGTCATCAGCCCTCAGAGCCCCACCTGCTCGGCGGCTTGGTCAAGCTTGGATCGCAACAGCAAAGTGTTAGTGGTAGTTGGTAAACAACTGCCCGAACAGACTCAGGCGATTATCGCTTGGGCTGAGCAACACCATTGGCCAGTGGTAGTCGATTGTCAGAGCCATTGGCAAGTAGTCGATAGCAAAGTCATCACTCAAGCAGACTTATTACTGGCCAACCAGCACTTTGCCACGGCTAATCAACCGGATTTAGTGATCCAGTTTGGCGCGCATCTGGTCGCCAAACGTCTCAGCCAATGGTTGGCCAAGATCTCGACACAGCAGTGGCTAATTGATCCCGCACAGCAGCGACTAAATCCCAAGCATCAACAACAAATTCGCTGGCAGTGCCAGCCCAGTACTTGGCTCAAGAGCCATCTGGCGAAGCAGCCAAGTAGTGGCGTTTACTTAGAGCGATGGCTCCAGGCACAGCAACAAATTCAGCCCATCGTGCAGCAGCATCTGCAAGACTATTCAGAGCTATCGATCAGTGCTCAAATCAGCGCCTTACAAGCACCTGGCTCAAGCCTCTTTATGGGCAATAGTATGGTGATACGGATCTTCGAACTCTTAGGCCAGAGCTGCGCTGCCACAAATTATTTTGCCAACCGCGGAGCCTCGGGCATCGACGGTCTGCTGGCAACCAGTGTCGGAATTAGTCAGGCTTTGGCTGGATCAACCAGCTTAGTGATTGGCGATACCTCGCTACTGCATGACTTGAATTCACTGGCGCTGGCGAGTCGCAACCAACATAAGCTAGTGATCATCTTATTGAATAATCAAGGCGGCGAGATCTTTAGTTTACTGCCTGAACTGGCTGAGCCCGAGCAGCACCAGCAACTGGCCGAGGACTATTACCAATTGCCCCAACAAACCAACTTCGCCGCAGCCGCACAGTTATTTAACTTGCCCTTCCACAGAGTCTCGAGCAAGCAGCAATTCGAGCAAGCCTTTAAGCAAGCACAGCAACATCAAGGCGCGAGTTTGATTGAGGTTTGTTTTTCCGCCGGTGATGCCAGTCGGCGTTATCAGGCCTTACTCAGCGAGGTCAGTCAACAGCATGCACTTTAGTGTTTATGGACAAAGTCAACATCCCTGCTTGGTGCTGTTACATGGTTTCTTGGGGAATGGCAGCGACTGGCAGGCGGTCATCGCCGAATTAAGCGCTGATTATTACTGCGTCGCCATCGACATTCCTGGTCATGGTTTGAGCGGGCAGCAACGGTTGAAACCGCGCGCAGCATTCAAAGACTTTAGTCATCGCTTGAGCGCCTGCCTCAAACGCCTGAAAGTACGCCAATACCGATTACTCGGTTACAGCCTCGGAGGCCGCTTAGCTTTACATCACGCACTACTCGCTCCCAAAGGCTTGCAGCAGCTGATTATTGAATCGGCTCACCCAGGTTTATGCGACGCTCAAGCTCGCCAACAACGTTTAGTACAGGATCACCGTTGGGCCGACCGTTGCTTAAACGAGCCGCTGGAAGAGCTATTAAACGATTGGTATCAACAGGCGGTGTTTAGCAATTTATCGAACTTACAACGCCAGCAACTGATACGAAAACGCAGCCACCAAGATCGTCAAGGCCTAGCTGCAACCTTAACCGCCTGTAGTTTAGGTTTACAAGATGACCTCTCAAAGCAGCTAAGACGCTTAAAAATGCCGCTCGATTTTATCGGCGGAAGTTTAGACCATAACTACCAGCGCCTAGCCAAGCAGCTACAGCAAGATTATCCGCAACAGCATTGGCATCACATTGCCAATGCTGGGCACAATTGCCACTTTGAACAACCGGCGCTGTTTTCCCAACAACTCACTCAGTGTCTTAAAAATATATAAGAGAAAAACATGACTACAATTGAACGCACCCCAGTAAATTGGCAAAACGTCAACCATGACTACCAAGATATTTACTACCATAAATCGAAATGCGGTATCGCCAAAATCACCATTAATCGTCCGCAGGTTCGCAATGCTTTTCGACCGTTAACGGTGCAAGAGATGATGCATGCTTTGCACGATGCGCGAATTGATCCTGAAGTCGGGGTGATTATTTTAACTGGTGAAGGAGAGCTCGCCTTCTGCTCTGGTGGTGACCAATCGGTACGGGGGGATTATGGCGGTTATCAAGACGATCAGGGCACTCATCATCTGAATGTCCTCGATTTTCAACGACAAATTCGGACCTGTCCTAAGCCCGTGGTCGCGATGGTAGCTGGTTATGCTGTTGGTGGCGGTCATGTCTTACACATGATGTGCGACCTAACCATTGCCGCCGATAATGCTAAGTTTGGCCAAACTGGGCCTAAAGTTGGCTCCTTCGATGGTGGCTGGGGAGCCAGCTACATGGCACGCATCGTCGGTCAGAAAAAAGCCCGCGAAATTTGGTTTCTCTGTCGGATGTATGATGCCCAAGAGGCGCTCGACATGGGCTTGGTCAACACCGTGGTGCCCTACGCTCAATTGGAAGCCGAAACCGTACAGTGGTGTCGTGAAATGCTGCAAAACAGCCCAATGGCGCTACGTTGCCTGAAGGCCGCATTGAATGCCGACTGTGATGGACAAGCAGGCCTGCAAGAGCTCGCGGGTAATGCCACCATGCTATTTTATATGACCGAAGAAGGCCAAGAAGGACGCAACGCCTTTAACGAGAAGCGCCCTCCGGAATTCAATAAATTTAAAAGGAACCCTTAGGCAAATAACAAATTAATCATCTAATATTAGTAAGTTAACTTGCTGTGATTAATTTAAGGGATGAAAATGTCTTTCATCCCGCCTGCGAATAAGGAACTCGGTATGCTCTGTAATTGGCAAAGCGCAAAGATCTCTCGCTATACTCTGCAACTTCGTCACCCAATTAACCTTGGTCCACAGCAAATCAGCCAACGGCAAGGTCTCTATCTGGACGTCTGTTTTAACGATGGACGAAGAGGTCGTGGGGAAGTTGCCCCGCTGCCGGGCTTTAGCGAAGAAACACTCGACCAAGCAGAGCAACAACTACTGGATTATTTACAGGGCCATAGTATTCGCAAGTTCTATCCCAGTGTCGCCTTTGCCATCGACTGCTGTGTCGCGGGTATGCCCCCAGAAGTACCGATCAAGGTCGCGTACCCCCTATTAGACGGTGACTTCGCCCAGTGCCAGCAAACCTTAGACCGGAGTCATGCAACTTTAGCCAAACTCAAAGTGGCTCGTAACTCCCCTAAAAGTGATCTAGAGCTAATTACCCAATTGCAACAACATTATCCTCAACTGCGTTTACGTTTAGATGCCAATCAAAGTTGGCTCTGGAACCAAGCAATTTATGTATTAGAAAATATCGATTTAAATCGTATTGATTACATCGAAGAACCGCTTGTCAACAGCCAACAGTGCGCGATGCTCGCCAAGCGAACCCAAGTCGGAATAGCTCTAGATGAAACCCTACAAGATAGCAGTTATCGCTACCACTACTTCGACGGTTTACGCAGCTTAGTACTCAAGCCGAGTCTAATCGGAACATGGCATCGCTGTACCAGCTTAATTGATCAAGCGCATGCCGACCAGGTTAGCTGTGTACTCAGCTCAGCCTACGAAAGTGAAATAGGTTTACAATGGATCCAGAACATGGCGAAAGACTTTACTCCCGAGCAAGCGCCAGGACTGGACACACTTAAAGCATTTAGCGACCAAACCATTCAACTTGAGCTGATCCAACAACTTCAAAATAACCACTAATTCGCTCAGCGGTGACCCTAAATAAATCAATAACGGCACCGCCAGCTCAACTTTTGAGCAGCTAATTCATAGCATCTTGCCGCGTTTTCGATGAAACCACAGATCTCATTCAAGCATCGGTCATCACTTAAAAAGCGTTTTCTAGAGCCTTGTCACACTCTCACTACGTTTGTGAATAAACGTCATAAGCGTACAAAAAAGCGTCATTGGTTGTTTACCAATATCGACTTAGGCTGATTGCTGAGGAGTGCCTTATTGGGATGACCTCTACACCCTACAACTAGAGCAGATTGGCCGAACGATGTAATTCTCGCCAGGCACAATCGCCCTAAATAAAAACATAATAAAACAAGCTATCAAGCAAGGAGCCATATATGAAAAAGCTGATCATGTTAATCTGTACAGCCGTATTAGCCCTATCCACACCAGCCTTTGCCAAAACCGTAAAAATCGGTTTAGCCATCGATGATTTACGTCTAGAGCGCTGGCAGAAAGACCGCGATTTTTTTGTTGAGAAAGCTGAGGCGCTTGGTGCCAAAGTATTCGTACAGTCTTCAAATAGCAACGAGACTGCACAAATTTCTCAAATTGAAAACATGATTTCTCGCGGTGTCGATGTATTAGTAATTATCCCTTACAACGGCAAGGTTTTGTCGAATGTTATCGCTGAAGCAAAATCTGAGGGCATTAAAGTGCTCGCCTATGACCGCTTAATCAATAATGCAGACATCGATTTTTATCTATCTTTTGACAATGAAAAAGTAGGTGAATTACAGGCCAAAGCGTTGATCCAACATAAAGCCAATGGCAACTTCTTTTTGATGGGAGGCTCACCTGTCGACAACAACGCGAAATTATTCCGTCAAGGACAAATGAATATCCTGCAACCGCTGATCGACAAAGGCGATATTAAAGTGGTTGGCGATCAATGGGTCGATGGCTGGCTCGCTGAAAACGCATTAAAAATCATGGAAAATGCACTCACCGCCAATAACAACAATATCGATGTTGTTGTTGCCTCCAACGACTCCACCGCTGGTGGTGCAATTCAAGCGCTTGAAGCGCAAGGTTTAGCCGGGAAAGTCTTTATTTCCGGTCAAGATGCCGACTTAGCAGCAACTCGTCGGGTCCTTGCTGGCACGCAAACCATGACGATTTACAAACCCATAAAGCTATTAGCCACCACCGCAGCCGAATTAGCGGTTGAAATGGGCGAAGGCAAAATGCCCAAAGCCAACTCGAGCTTAAACAACGGCACTAAAGATGTGCCCGCTTACTTGTTAACTCCGATCCCCGTAGACAAAGACAACATCGACAGCACGATTATTGCCGATGGTTTCCACACCAAAGCAGACGTTTACCAATAACCTTCTGTTCATCCAGCGGTATTGAAAGGCGGGGCCTTCCCCGCCTTTTGAGGAGCACTTATGAGTCAAACCAGCTTATTAACAATGTCTAACATTGTTAAGAAATTTTCCGGCGTGGTGGCCTTAAATGGAGTCAATTTTAATCTTGAGCGCGGTGAGGTGGTATCACTTTGCGGCGAAAACGGTTCGGGTAAATCAACCTTAATGAAGGTGCTCACCGGGGTGCACCCCTACGGATCTTATCAAGGTCAAATCCATTACAAAGGCCAACCCTTAATTTCACACAATGTCAGAGATAGTGAGGAAAAAGGCATTGCGATTATTCACCAAGAACTCACCTTGGTGAAAGAACTATCGATCTTGGAGAACATTTTTCTGGGCGCCGAGCTCAGCCATTATGGCGTGCTGGATCACAGCGCAATGTTTCAGCAAACCAAAGCCCTGTTGCAACGGGTGAACTTAGATATTTCGCCGGATACACCGATCCGCGAGTTAGGCGTCGGCCAGCAACAACTAGTGGAAATAGCCAAGGCCTTATCCAAACAAGCCGAAGTTTTGGTCTTAGATGAACCCAGCGCCCCACTCACCGAGTCGGAAACTCGGATACTGTTAGACATCGTCAAACAGCTGCGCAGTGAAGGCGTTAGCTGTGTGTATATTTCTCACAAGCTCACCGAAGTCAAAGAAATCTCTGACCGCATCTGCATTATTCGCGATGGTGAGCATATTGGGACTCAGTCAGCCAAACAAATGAGCACCGACGATATTATCAGCATGATGGTTGGCCGCGAACTCAAACAACTGTTCCCTCGGGAAGAACATCCGATCGGTGACGTGGTATTAAAAGTTGGGCCAGTGAATGCCAAGCTCACCAAAGGCTCGCCCTTAAAGCAAGTGGACCAAGTCAATTTTAGCCTACATAAGGGCGAAATATTAGCGGTCGCCGGTTTAGTGGGGTCGGGCCGCACCGAACTGATGCAATGCTTGTTTGGTTCCTATGCGGGCATTTATCAATGTCCGATCGAACTAGACGGTCAGCCAATTAAGATCCGTCATAATCGGGATGCTCTCAAATATGGCATTGCCATGGTACCTGAAGATCGCAAGCGTCACGGGATTGTTCCGATCATGGGCGTTGGCCATAACATTACCTTGGCAGGATTAAATATGTTTACTGGCCCCGCTCAAGCCTTAAACGAATCGGCGGAACAGGCCTCAATAGACCAATCCATCGCACGACTCAAAGTCAAAACCGCTTCTGCCGACTTGGCGATTAAAAGCCTTAGTGGCGGTAATCAGCAAAAAGCAATTTTGGCGAAGTTTCTGCTACTAAAACCGCGTATTTTAATTCTCGATGAACCAACACGAGGGATCGATGTGGGGGCTAAATATGAGATCTATAAACTTATTTTTCAGCTTGTTAAACAAGGAATTAGCATCATTATGGTGTCTTCAGAATTACCCGAAGTATTAGGGATCAGTGACCGAGTCTTGGTGATGCACGAAGGTAAATTAAAAGGCCTATTAGACAATCAAAACCTGAGCCAGGAAATGGTGATGGATTGTGCATTGGCCGAGGAGTAAAACATGTCTAGTCAAGAAACCACCATCACCCCCCCTGCAGTCAAGGGCAACTTGATGGATAAACTGAAAAAAATGCAGCTACAGGTATTAGTAATGTTTGCCGCTATTGCTTTGATCATGCTGTTTTTCTATTTTGCTACTGACGGTAGTTATCTCACCCCTCGTAATATTTCAAACCTGTTACGACAAACTGCAATTACAGGGATCCTCGCCATCGGTATGGTCTTTGTCATCATTTCTGCTGAGATTGATTTATCAGTAGGCTCTATGATGGGACTACTCGGCGGCGCTGCTGCAATTATGGATGTATGGTGGCAACTGCCCTTGCCTCTCACCATTGTTCTCACCTTATGTGCTGGCTTACTGCTCGGGCTTTGGAATGGCTGGTGGGTTGCCTATCGCAGAGTGCCTTCTTTCATCGTCACTCTCGCCGGTTTATTGGCCTTTCGAGGTATTCTGATCGGTATTACTGGTGGCAGTACCGTGGCGCCCACCAGCCCCAGTATGGCGATTATTGGCCAAAGCTATCTCCCCGATCTGTTTTCGCTTATGACCACTGTTGGCGCATTGATCGTATTCTTTGCCTGGCAAGGCAAACGACGTAAAAACCGTAGTGCCCACCAGCTAGATAACAGTCCCATTGCCGGGGATATACTGAAATTTGGTTTTATCGCAATTTTTGCCTTAGCGGCAATATTGTTGCTCAACGATTATCGCGGCGTCCCCACCCCGGTACTACTATTGGTAGTTTTGATGTTTATCGCCGCATTCATGGCCAAAAAAACCGCTTTTGGACGGCGTATTTATGCCATTGGCGGTAATCTCGAAGCCAGCCGCCTATCAGGGATCAATGTAGAAAAAACTAAACTCAGTGTATTCGCCATTAATGGTTTATTAGTTGGGGTCGCAGGTTTAATTTTGGCCTCCCGCTTAGGTGCGGGTTCCCCCTCGGCGGGTAATATCGCCGAACTGGATGCAATTGCCGCCTGTGTGATTGGCGGTACCAGCTTAGCGGGTGGGGTCGGTACCGTATTCGGAGCTGTTTTAGGTGCCTTTATCATGGCCAGTCTGGACAACGGAATGAGCATGATGGATGTACCGACCTATTGGCAATCGATCATTAAGGGCAGTATTTTGCTACTCGCAGTATGGATGGATGTTGCCAGTAAAAAACGCGCTTAAAACAGCACGCTGTGCAAGCCGACAATGATCGCACACCAGGCTGCTTAATTGTTGGACTGAGCTGATTTAAGGTCGTAAAAGCAAAAGCAATTACGACCTTTTTCCTTGGCTTTATACATCGCGGCATCAGCATTTCGGATCAACATTTCGGCATTAATGCCATCACCCGGATAAATACTGATGCCAACACTGGCGTACACCGGATGAACCTGAGTATCCAAATATATTTCTTCGGCTAAACGACTCAAAACCTTATTCACCACCGACGATGCATCCTGATGCTGGTCTATCGAAGTCAATGCGAGCATAAACTCATCTCCCGCAAAACGAGCCACCGAATCTTCCGCTCGAATGGTGTCTCGCACCACCTGCGCAACTTGCTGCAATAATTGATCACCCGCAGCATGACCAAAACTATCATTCACCTGTTTAAAATCATCTAAATCAATAAACACGACTGCCAATTGAGTCTCACTAAGTTGTGCTTGACGCATCGAGGCATTTAACTGCTCCAAGAACAGCGCTCGATTTGGCAGGCCAGTCAAACCGTCGTGACTGGCGAGATGACGTAGATTAGTCTCATTGTCTTTCAGTATTTTAATCTGCAGGTTAATTTGCTGCGACATGGCATAGAAGCTATTCGCAAGTAAACCAATCTCATCATTACGGTCGCTTGGTAATAAACGCTGATCCAACGACTGGCCCGCAGAAAAATCTTTCACTGCCGCCACCATATTACGGATCGGCATCGACAAAATCCGAGCAAACAACAGTGAGGTCAATAATCCCAATAGGCTCAAACCCAAACACACCTTAATCATTGAACCAGCCAAGACATCCATAATCGCACTCAAGCTTGGTAAAGGGCTAGCCAAACCCAATACCGCCATTTTTTGATTGGTGATAGAACCATAAAACAACGCAGTAAATGATACCGCCCGTTGGTAATTCACGCCAACAGAGGAGGGCAATACATAGGTCAGCGGTTGATGGTTACTAAATAACGCTTCCATTTCGGGAAAATCTTGTTGAATTAAATAGCGGTGGCCAAAATGAAAACCAAACTGCTTATCAGAATCTGGATTCACTAAATAATCACCGTGCTGATTACTCAGATAAATATCAACACCTTTTGGTAAATCCGCCTGTAATAAACTAAACAATTGGGTCAAACTTACATTAATCACCACCAAACCGAGCGTCTGACCATCAACATACACTGGCGAAGCAACCTTTAAAGTTGGATGATGCAAATCCACTTCCAAGCCCTGCTCGGTATGAATTTCAATATCCGATAGATAAACTTCATCCGGACTAAGCCGCAACGTTCGAAAAACATAAGGATAATGAGCTTTTTCTTCTAACTCAGAAGGGCTGCGAGAAACCACACCAGAACTTAAACGGTCCACCCGAATCAACTCTCGACCAAAATCGGCGGCACCAATAAAACGGATCTGAAAATAAGAAGAGTTTAACTTCAGTTTTTGGGAAAATATTGAATTCAGTTGCTCGGCAAATTCAGCGGGTTGAAGCGTACTAAAATAACCGACAGTCTGTGGTATAGCACTCAAAAAACGTGCATCTTTGGCAATTTCATCGATGGTTCGACTAAACTCACGGGTTAATATTTGAGTGGTTGTGGCTAGTTCTCGTTCGGCGCTTTGGCTGAGCAAACCGCGGCTTTCGTGATAACTGATGGTCGCCGTCACGATCGAGGCTAAGATCCCAAACATTGAAAACCATAAGCCAAGACGAAGTGAGATGGAATTACTCATGGTCATTCCATCGTGGCCATATTTTTGCCACTTAGAATAAGCTGCCAAACTTGACTACGACGTTGCTGATCCTCTACCGCTTGTAGCCAGATAATTTTATCTTCGGTAACACTTCGCGGATCTTGTACAATCGTATTCGCCAGCCCTTGGCGCTGAGTTAAACGCTCACTCACCCAAGGCTCTAAAGTGTAATTAATCCATTGATGGGCTAACTCTGAGTTTTTCATGCCTGCCGAAAGAACCCAACAATCAAGCCAGGCTAAGGCTCCTTCTCTTGGGATCACGTAACCAACCTGAGCGCCAGCATCGGTGAGCATTTTGACCTGCTGCGCGCCATAGTTAGCAAACATCAGCGCTATATTTTCCTGAGTAAAATAATCTAGCGCCTCCTCGGGGGAAGCATAAAAGGTCAATACATTCCGTCGCAAAGCCACTAAACGTTCGGTGGCTTGCCTGAATTGCGTCTCATCCAATTGAAACGGATTAGCAACCCCCTCGACCATCGCCGCCAAAGAGTAATTATGCGAACTGCCGTTATAAGCCAAAATTTGAGCACGATAACGGGGATCCCATAATACCTGCCAACTAGTAGGAGGCTGTTTAAACATGGCTAAATTATAAATAAGCCCCATTTCAGAGTAGGTATAAGGTACCGCATACACGGCATCGCCGCGAGTCGCTCCCGGGATCGATTGCAATGCCTTAAAGCGAGACCGTTGATGAAGCACATTCGGCAGTAGTTTTGGATTGAGCGGCTGGGTCAAATTAGCGTTGATGTAACGCTGCAATTCGGCGCTATTCACCGCAAATACATCAAAATCAGCCCCCTGCTGATGACCGATCCGTAGCCACATATCATCATCGTTAGTCACATAACTAACTTTAACTTTTACTTGATAGCGTTTCTCGAACACGCTCACAATATCGCTGTCAGCATAACCGGGCCAAGCCAGTACCCGCAAATCGACCTGCTCTGCAACCGCTGGCAAAATAGCTAACCAAGCAACCAGCAAACCTGCTGATATAACTCGCAACATTCCTTGTTCCTTGATGTTTACTTAGAGCTAAGCTATAAAACGTAAAATAACAATAGAGTGATTAAGTATACGAATAATGTCCATAATGTGAATTAAAAGTTAAGCGCATTCAACAAACCATCGCTATAAAGCTTAGCTTACTCTTCAGCGCTTATACAAAATCCATGTGTGAACGATTGATTGCTACAAGAAAAATGAATATTAGAGTTCAGTTTGGGTTAACGCTTGACCCAGTGATTCAAAATAAGCCAGTAGCGCAACGCCAATCCGCTGCAGATGTTCGGAATCTGGGTAAGCCCCTGCTTGAGCAAGCTCACTTTGCTTGGTTCCACTCACCAAATAGGCATTTTTGAGTTCCTCGCGACTTTGCACCCAAGCTTCGAAAGCACGAGCCATCATCTCCGTTGGCAGACTAAAATAACTTTGCTTAAACTGCCTATCTAAGGCCAGCGAACGTCGCACATAAGAGTTTAGATCTTGTCCATCTGAGCTTAATAGAGCCACAACAAACAAGCGGTTGAGGCGTTGATTCAATGGATGCTGGCGTTGCCGATCATCAGACAACCAGCGACTTGAAGCAAAATCATGGATAGCCGCGGGCTCAACAAATAACTTATCGGCCATATAATGATCGAAGGCATGCCACCATTCATGGGCCAAAGCACCTGCCCCTGCATTTTTTGCTAAGGCAAGGGTTCGTGAATTGAGTGCGTAATGGGCTTGCGCTAAACGCTGCCCGCCATGCCCAAAGGCCAAGTTTAAATGACCGCGTAACCCCAAGGCCTGAGGCGGCAAATTTAATAGAAAAGCAAGATCAGCCAAAGCATCAAATAATAAGTTTGCGGCCAGCACCTTTTCTTGCGCAGTCACCCAAGCGCCAATGCTTAAGCCCGCAAAACCAAAAGTATTTTTAATGTCAGCAAAATCCACTTCATCACCATGACGGTAATCGGGCCCTCGCCGATAGTAATCACGATATAAACCTGATTGACCCGGTTCCGACTTATCCAAACTCAGATCCTAGCGAACGACTGATCTGAATTTTACCATCCACAAAGTCGATGAAATGGTGAATACTGGGTAATGCATCTTGCTGATGGTGCGTCACATACACCAGATGACTCAGTTGATATTTTGCGACTCGCTCAAGGGCATTCAGCACCAAACGACGCTGTAAAAAATCTAAGCCTTGGCATGGTTCATCAAGTAATAACAAAGCGGGGCCTTTCACTAAGGCTCTAGCAATCAGCAGTAGCCGTTGTTGTCCGTAGGATAAAGATTTAAAACCACAGTTAGCCAGCTCAGTTAAACCAAATAGTTCCAACCACAACTTGGCTTGTTGTCGTTCCAGCTCCGAAACTTGTTGATAGATACCGATGGAATCATAAAGACCTGACAACACCACTTCCAGAGCACTGCAGTTAACCCGATACTGCAAATGTAAACTCGAGGAAACCATGCCAATTTGCCGTTTAATTTCCCAAATGCTTTCGCCACTTCCCCGAGAATAACCCAAGACTTCAATTTGATTACTATAACACTGGGGATGGTCGCCAAAGATCAGGTTAAGTAAAGTGCTCTTACCACAGCCATTCGGCCCCCGAATTTGCCAATGCTGACCTGCTTCAATACTCCAAGTTAGGCTCTCAAATAGAGTTTCACCGGCATAGGCCACTTGCCCATCGCGGATCGAAAACAAGGGACCCGATGGCGGCGATTGGCACTGTTGGCGTAAACCTTCAACAATCGCGAATGACTGCAGCTCAGCCTGTTGCTCTAACAAACGACGCTCTGGGTGCTCGCGCCATTGCTCGATGGTGAGTTGTTGACTCAAAGCCTGATCGTCGAGCACCGCAACATGACTGATCGCCGCAGGTAGCTCTTCGTCACGCGAACTAATCAGCATCAGTTGGCACTGCTGGGCAAGCGAGGCCAGTAAATCCAGTAACTGTTGTTGGTGCGCCAGATCTAAACCGGCAAAGGGTTCATCGAGCACCAATAACTGCGGCTGGCGAAGTAAGGCCAAGGCCAGCATCACTCGGCGAGTTTCTCCCGTAGAGAGCAGCTTAAAACCACGCGCCAACAAACCACTTACATCACACTGTTCGATCACTGCTTGTCGTTGCGCTGGCTCATGGTTAACCCGCAGCAATAATTCAGCCACACTATGTCCGGGGTCGAATTGGTCACTAAAATCGCTGTCATCTTCGGCTAACTCGCGCTCTAACAATGCTTGTTGCTGCTCTAGGGAGACCAAAGCCACTCGCTCCGGCGCACCGCAACACTCGCCAGCTTGAGCAATTAATTCACCATTCAACCACGCCCCCAACAAAGATTTACCACTGCCACTGTGGCCTAAAATGGCCCAGTGCTCAGTTGCTGCTATCGACCAATGTTTGATTGCTAAACGCCGCTCACCGGCGAGCAGTACCAAGTCTTGTATGATCATCGAAATACTTCCTAGAGCCTTAGGGGATACTTGTTGGAGATGAAACACGATTCATCCCTGGCCGCAATAGCATAAATTAAACGTCCCTTATCTTCATCTAAATCCCTCATGACGATTGGTCAACACTGGCATTTCACTGCCCACTACGACCAATCTAGCCGAGACATAAAGTCAGCTTAAGAAGCCCTTTTATTGCCATATTCAGCATAATTTGAAAATCCTTACCCACTTGTCAGCGGACTAAATTTGAAGACCTTGAATTATTTATTGGGTTTCTCAGGTCTGATAGGGCAGAACAAATATAATTGGACGCCTCTATACCGTGACTCAAGCATCAAATCATAAACCCTCCACACCCTATGTCTCTCCCGGTATGCCCGCCTTAGATATGAGTGGCAAAGCCACCTCATTCTTTGAGTTTTGGCCAACTTGGGCAGTCTACATTCCAGTCGTGGTACAGTGCTTACTGTTAAGCCTACGGCATCGCTCGCTCACTTTACCACTACTCGCCAACCCCAAGTTGCCGTTAGCGGGCATGGTTGGTGTTGGCAAGAGTGAATTACTCTGTCAAGCGCAAGGACACTGCGAACAAGCCGTGCTGCGTTGGTTAAAAGTGACTCGCAGTGGCGCTCCACTAGAACGCCAAGTTGAAGACTTAATATCCTTAATGGCGCAACGTGACTTGCAATTTCCCTTGGTTGGAAAACCCGATATCGGCTGTCGAGGTGCAGGAGTCAAGTTACTGCACAACACCAAACAATTACGCGAATGTTTAGCCAGCTACCCACTCAATGCCGTGATGTTGCTCCAAAAACTGGCCAGTTATGAAGCGGAAGCGGGCGTGTTTTTTGTTCGTCACCCTGAACAAGCCGAGGGGAAAATTATCTCATTGGCACTCAAGTACACCCCCTATGTACTCGGCGATGGAACCAGTACCTTAAGGCAACTCATTCAAGCTGATCCCCGCGCCAGCCAATTACAGCACCTATATCTATCTCGTCACCAAGACAAATTAGATGAAGTGCTCCGCCTCGACCAACCTTATAAGCTGGTATTCTCTGCCAGCCACTGTCGTGGCGCTATTTTCCGCGATGCTCAGCATCTGATCACGCCACAACTGAATGCTGCAATCAATCGGATCATGGCTGATCTACCAGAGTTTTATTACGGCCGCATGGATATAAAATTTGCCGATATAGAGCAGTTACAACAGGGCAAAAACTTAGAAATAGTGGAGATCAATAGCGCCAGTTCTGAATCACTACATATTTGGGATCGCAATACCTCTTTTCGAGAAGCAATCCGCTCATTGCTGTTTCAATATAAAACCCTGTTCGAACTCGGCGCTGCAAATCGTAAACGAGGCTATCAACCACCAAAATTTAAAGAACTGCTGGTTCGCTGGAAACACGAGCGCGAACTAAGCGCTAGCTACCCAGAAACAGACTAAGGAGCAGTCCATGCAAAAATTCGATAACCCATTTAAGCTAAAGCTGCGTCCCCAATGGCTGGCACGCATCCTTGAGCAGGTACTGGCTCTTTCGCCCTTGGCCAAGCACTATGCAAGTCGGCCACGGCACGCCGATAAGCAGCACATCGCCGCTACGTTTTTACGTCATACTATGCGCAGCCTGGATTTCTCATTATTGGTCAACAATCCTGAAATCTTTCAAACTATCCCGCAACAAGGCCCACTATTGATTGTGGCGAATCATCCTTTAGGCGGTTTAGAAGGCGTCGCGATGAGTGAGCAACTGCTACAAGTGAGGCCAGACTTAAAGGTGCTCACCAATCAACTATTGGCCAATATTCCCGAGTTTAACCAGCTATTCATTGGGGTGGATGTATTATCAAAAAATGCTACCAAAGCTAACGCCAAAGGGATCAGAGCGGCTTGCCAGCACCTCGCCAAGGGCGGCGCGCTGATGATTTATCCTGCGGGCATGGTCTCGGCCATCAATACCGACACCGGCAAAATTGAAGACCGTCAATGGCATACTTTGGTTGGTCGTTTGGCGCTGCGTTATCAGGCGACGGTACTACCCTGTTTTGTCTCAGGCCGCAACTCGAAGCTGTTTTATTTAGCCGGCCTCGTACATCGTCGACTCAGAACTCTATTGCTGCCCCGAGAACTGGTGAATAAACGTGGCCGTGAATTTACCCTGCAGCTAGGTCAAACGATTGCCCCTAAGGACTATCAAGACTTAGCCGATGAGCAAGCCGTGACTGATTATTTTCGAGTCGCCACCGACCTACTGAGTTTATCGCCACTCACCACTCCCAAGCTGGTGTCGAAATATCCCCCGCTACACTTGGTTGAAAGCCTGCCCCATGGCCGCCAACAATTACGTCAGCAATTACAAGCGCTCGAAGATTGCATGTTACTCGAACGACGCAACTTTGCAGTCTATTGTGCCCCATACTCACGATTAGGCCCGATGATGGATGAAATAGCTCTCGCCAGAGAAGTCACCTTCAGAGCCGCTGGCGAAGGCACCGGAAAACCACTCGATAGTGATCAGTTTGACCCTCACTACCTGCACCTGTTTGTTTGGGATAAACAAGCCAATTGCTTAGTTGGCGGTTATCGTTTAGGTCAAGCCAATGAGATTGTGAAACAACATGGCATTAAAGCCTTATATAGCCGCTCTCTGTATGATTTTGAACCACAATATCTGCAACGCATGGGTGACTGTCTGGAGATGGGGCGGTCGTTTGTGGTTCCTAAGTATCAACGCCATCCGCGGGCTCTCGACTTGCTTTGGCAGGGGATTGGTCACTATGTTGCCAAACATCCGCAATATCACACCTTATTTGGCTGTGTCAGTATCTCTCAAGAGCATTCTGAGCTCGCCCAAGCTTTTATATCTGACTCTATGATTTCTGCCTTTCGGGCTGAACAACGTTACTTAAATGACGTCAAGCCAATGGTGCCTCTCAAGGTTAAAGGCAAGGTATGGACTACCAAGGTACTCGCATCCTTAAGTAATATCGCCATCTTAAACAAACTGATTGGGCAATGCGAACCGGGGAAATCGATCCCAATTTTATTACGTCATTATTTAGCGCTAAACGGTCGTTTTGTTTGTTTCTCGGTGAACAACCGCTTCAATCAATCACTCGATGGGTTAATTATTGTTGATCTTAGAAAGACCCCTCAGAAATATTTACGGCGTTATCTCGGTCAAACGGGTAGTGAAATATTTTTAACTAAATGGAGACATAATGAAGCCGCTGCATAAGGCAACCATCGGGGCATTGCAACAAGTACAACACTTAGTCGAAGCCAGTGATAGACAACGCTACAATCAACCCTCACGACACAGTGAATCTGGGATAGGACGCCATGTGCGACATATTTTGGACCACTTTTTAGCACTACAACAAGGTATTAAACAAGGCTGTATCGACTACAATCAGCGTCATCGCGACAGTCAGTTAGAACAGGACCCAATGATTGCATTACAACTCATTCACCAACTGAACCATTGGTTTTCGGTAAGCGAGACTACGCTCGCAGACGCGCCCATTCGAGTTGAATCTGAAATTTCCAGTGTGCAGCAGTGTAGCCAGCAATTTGACAGCAGCATCGACCGAGAACTTTGTTATCTAATTAATCATACGGTGCACCATGTCGCCTACGCCAAGCTGGTAGCTAAAGAACTCGGGCTGCTGGTAAATGCCAAAATTGGGATAGCACCAAGTACCGCCAGTTATCTGCGTCAGCAGGCCAATTAAATGTGTACTTTAAGCCTGATACGCCTGCCACAGCAGCTAGTCATCACCATGAATCGTGATGAGGCAAGAACTCGTCATGAAGCCGGACTCATCCAGCACAGCATATGCAACACTCAGCTCTTATATCCACGCGATGCTCAAGCGGGTGGCAGCTGGTTTGGAGTGAACAATCATGGGGTAACGCTGGCCTTACTCAATCGTTATCAAGATCCACAGCACAGCGATGCGCCAAGCCGCGGAACCATCATTCCACAGGCGCTCAATGTTGGCGCAGCCGAAGCACTTGAAGAACATTTAACCAACCAAGATTACCGTGACTATAATCCTTTCGATTTATTGATGATGTCACCACACTTATGTCAACACTACCGCTGGAATGGCCAACAACTCAGCACCAGTCCAGTCACTCAAAAAGCGCTGCTATTCAGTTCTTCGGCGCTAGATACCAAGCGGATTATCGCCAAGCGCCAACAGTACTTTGCGCAATGGTGGCAAAGTCAGGAGGAAAATCTCAAACAGAATGCAGAACAGTTGGCCAACGGTGTACTGCAAGCCGTTCACCTCCAACAAGGCAAGCAGCCGAATGAATCCGTATTAATGGATCGCCAAGATGCTCACAGCAAAAGCATATGCCAAGTGGTCCTCGGTAGGAAAAATCTTAATTTTAACTACTACCCCGAAAACAGTTTAGCGCACTGGCGCAACCAAGCGGCAAATCCAAAAAGAGACTGGCAGTCATTGCATAGACAGCAGCGCCAGTTAATCCGCCTTACCCCCAGTCAATGAGAGAGGAACCATGATGAAAAAGCTCCTATTTAGTTTGCTACTACTATCTGGCACCAGCTACGCCGCCGATGCTATTTATACGCCTTGGTATAACAATTTAGCAATTAAAGGCTACGACAGCGTCGCCTACTTCACCGACAATGCGCCGATAGAAGGCAGCAAGCAATACCAATATCAGTGGCAGGGTGCGATCTGGCAATTTAGTAATGCCGAACATCTCGCCATGTTTAAGGCGCAACCGGAAAAATATGCCCCACAGTATGGCGGCTATTGCGCCTATGCCGTCGCCAACAATAGCACCGCCAGTATTGAGCCAGAGCAATTCACCGTGAACCAAGGTAAGCTCTATCTCAATTACGATGCCGAAATACAAAAAAAATGGCTCGCGCAACGCGATAACTATATTGCAGACGCCGATAAAAACTGGCCCAGTGTACTGAAATGATACAGCGCTACAGCAAGTTAGTGAATGGCCTCAGCCCTTGGCAAATAGCCATCTTAGCGGCACTGGGATACGGCGCTTGGGCCGCTTTGGTTAATCGGGAATATGGGCCAGTTGTCAGCTTAAGAGCCGGACTGGTACAAGGCAGCTACGCGTTTGTTTCAACGGCCTTGATTAGTTATGTCGCTCGAGCAGTATTGCAACGCTGGGGGTATCACCAGCACATCCGTTACTTAGCAATGCTGCTAAGTTGGTTGGTAATGCTGAGCATTCCCAGCCTGTTACACCTGTGGCAACATACCCCAAATTGGCAGCAAGCGATGCTACCCGGCGTATTATTCGGAAGCCTCTATTTATGGAGCTACTGCCAACAGCTGCAACCAAGCAAATCATGACTCAAAGGGATTTTAATCCTCAGCGAAGTAATGTCTTAAAAGTATTTCACATCAAATAAATCACGGATTTCAGAAGTGAGGGGCATGAGGCTTGGCGAAGTCTCAAAATGCCAAAGCGAGCCCCATCAACGACCATGGTTTAAAGCTTCAACGGAACATCTATCCGCTGATTTCGCCTGCAATAGCCAGTGATCTATCACTGCCCTCTCAGCACCTCGTAGAAAATTGAAACACGCTCTACAACATGTCTTGGCAACACTATCGTTGTTTCACCATGAAGTACTGACAGCCCGTTTTGGGGTAACCTTCTTGCACCCACTACACTTGATAACCCTGCGGTTTATAAAAGGGCATGGCTTGAAAATCTAGTGAGTGCAAGAAGCACTTAAGACAAGCCCGAAATTTCCCCACTTGCTCTACTTTATTTAAAATTTGACGACCAATATCTTGACCGGGTAATGCTTCACAAACCCCTAGCGTATCCAATAACAAGCAATCACCAAAAGAGCGAGTGATCGCACCAGCAATCACCTCACCGGTATTACTTTTCAGTTGAACCACGAGCGGAATTCTTTCGGTAATTTCCCAATTGGCGAGTTAAAGTCCTTGATTTGTTTATCGAGATAATCAATCGGCTGTTGAGTAGGATTGTCTAATACTTCAATGTTTATTTAAACTCCGTAATGCTCAGTAGGACTGACGACATGCCAAGCTTGGCTGCTTTCAGGCCTTTCATTGTTTGCTGAAGGTGCTGACATTTCTAGTGCTATCGTGAGTGACTCACGCTAAGCACGCTCATCTTCGATGATGACTCTGATGTTGAGAGCCGCTAGTTGCAGCTAATCTTGTCACTAAAAAAGATGCCCTTAAACAGGGTTTCTCTTGGCTTCCCAGCATTACTCAGGGCGATGTGGTTTGTGCTGTGACTCATTTTGTGGCTTAGGTTGGAGCTCGGCTTGCGATTGGATGCTTTTACCTTTTACTTGCTGATGCTGGTATGCCTGTAAGCGTTTCACCTTATCAGCCAAAGTATTGGTCCAAGCGATATACAATAAAACAAACAAGGCAAGCATGCTCAGTACATCAAGCGAAGAGACCAACGAGGACTGTACCAAGGGATTGGTAAATATCATATTAAGCAAATCAATCAAGGCAAGGCCAGACAATAGCAAACGGCCGTGAATACTGCCGTAGCGTAAGGAGTAAGCAGCCAATAAACTGAACAATAATACAACTAAGGTCAATTCAAAATTGAGTGGAAAAATCCATAGCTTCGGGCCTGATTCAGCCTCCGTAAGTACTCCACTGAAAACCGCAACAAGCCACGCCAATAATGCGCAACCCACATAAGCGTTAATCGTCCATTTCATCATTCGAGTATGAGTCATATACAACCTCGCAAATGAGGTATCCAAAACAATGCACAGCGATAAGTTTACTATGGATATTTCTGACTAAAAAGCAAACAACATCGACTCAGTCACTCACTAAATCAAGTACCGCGCGATTACGCCCTTGGTGTTTGGCATCGTATAAACAATTGTCGGCCATCTGGAGTATCTCGTTGTTATCATCAACCGACATCGAGTTCAGCAATACCCCGCCTAAACTAATCGTCAACACTGGACTCACTTGCGAATCCTGATGCTCAACTTGAAGAGCCGCCACCTGTTCTACGATTCGCCTGGCCATCAAAGGTAGTTCATCTTGATTCACGTCGGTTAATAGCAACGCAAATTCCTCACCACCGACTCGCGCAACACAATCTTCGCTACGCTGAACCACCGAAGTTAAAGCCTTCGCCACCAGCTTTAAGGCTTCGTCCCCCTGTAAATGCCCATAGCGATCGTTATAAGCCTTGAAATAGTCGATGTCTGCCATCATTACGGCAAGCTTAGATTTGTGACGACGAGCACTCGCAATTGCTCGAGTGAGTTCACGCTTAAAGGGACGGCGATTCAATAAGCCGGTTAACTCATCGGTTTCGGCTAATACCAATAAGCGCTGATTTGCTTGTAGTAATTCAGACTGCAATCGCACCAGTGCCAGCTCTTTCTTTTCTTTGACCAGCAAACTAGTAATCGCGGTCGCAAATTGGCTCAACAGCGTTACCTGATGATCATGCCATATCGATCGATAATTCAGACTCGCACAGCTCAGCAAACCAAAAGTCTGCTTGCCATCGTGTAAAGGAAAACCAGCAAAAGACTTAATACCACGCTCGCGCAACAATTCATATTCAGGCTCCGCCTGTTGCTTAACCGTTTCAATATCATTCACGGTAAAGGGGGTCGTATCGCGCAAATATGCATTCAGCAATCTCAATGGCTCTAAATCAATCGGATCGAGTCGGACCTCTTGCTCAAAAAGCGTCCAAACATTTCGATAAACCGCCAACGGGCCTTCAAAAGTAAAGACACAGACCCGTTCCACCGCAAATAAACGACCAATGATAGCAAGCGCACGTTGTAATAACTCATCCGTGGAGCCTTGAGTAAGAAAGGACAGTGATATCTCGGATAACAGTTTATTGGCTTCGGTTTGCCAATTCAGCAAAGCCGTTCGCTGTTCAACGGTAGCTTCCAGCTCCTCTCGATGTTGATGTAACTGTAATTCGGCAGCTAAACGCGCATCCAACCCCCGCTGAAAACGATGTTGCAATTGCTGCATTGAACTCGCAACCAAGCCAATTTCATCGTTACGTTGCAATAGCTGATCTGGCAATTGCACGATTTGCTGCTGCTTGGTGAAAATTTGATCCGCCACCTTGGCTAAACGGTGTAGGTCGTGAGTGACCAGACGCGTCACCAATAGCAAAATAATAAGAGTCATCAACAACGTCTTAAAGCCGTTAGTCAGAAAGATAACCAAAGCTTGATTTACAATATCACGTTTCACCACCGATAAGTCTAAACCGACACTTAATTGACCAAGGTTTTGCTGTTGATAAACCAAGGGATAAACGTAAATTTTCTCACTCAGCTCAGCCACACCGATAGCAATATTCAGCTCATCGTTAACTTCTAACTTAAGCATTCCCACATATTGTTGTTTGAGCAAAGCCTGCAGCAAATCATCAACCAAGTTGTAGTCGATATACCATAAGGCTTGTTCAAGTGCGGTAATATTGGCCTGGTTATACTCATCAACGCTTTGTTCGATGTGTCTTACCGCACCAGTGAAATGAAACGCTAACTGCACCACAACCGAGACCAACGCAAACACCGTGCTAGCACCAACAATCAGCAACACCATTTTTTTAGCAATTGGAGATCGCGATTTCAACAAGGCTTTTAGCATGGCATCCTCAATGGACAAACTCGAGTGTTAGCTTATTATGCTCATCCAAAAATAGTCGTTCAAAGGCGATCCCAGACCAGTCTTGCGCTTTCAGCTGTTGATAAAATTCTGTATTTGGTTGTACTAGTCTGAACATCGGTAGCGTCACATTTGACGGCAGTGCGTAACCCAGATAGTGCAGATGAATTAGGCGTAAACCCCAACCTGCAGCCATAAAGTGTCCTCCCCCGAGCGCGCTGAGTTGTCCCTGCTCTCTTAATTTGAGTGCTTCTAGTGAAACATTCACGCTACTTAAAAAAATATCTTTTCCAGCGCTTTTACCAATGTCTTGTATCGCTTGCAAACTGCCAAAAGCCATATGATCATTGGCCGTCCAAATATATTTGAGTTGGGGATATCGACGCAGCAAAGATTTACTTTGTTGATAACTGCGAGCCTGTTCCCAATCACCATATATCACTGGTTTCACGCTTAAATTAGTTTGCTGATGAAAAAAGCTAAGAGCACCCGCTTCCCTTTCCTTGGAGGCCGGAGTGGCTCGATCACCGGATATCAGCACCACTCCGCCAGGCTGCCCGCCCGCTTGCTGATACATCGCTTTAGCCGTTTGTTCGCCAATCCAATAATTATTCGGCACCAAACGGCTAATAATATACTGTTGCCAATGCGTATTTAGCGCATATTTTGAGCGCAGCACTGCTTCTAAATCGTTAAGTAATATCAAGACATAAACTGGCTGGTCTTCCAACAAATGAAGCATTCGTGGCAAGCTTTGTTTCTCGTTAACCAACATCAAGTAATCGGGCAATTGCTGTTGCTGAATCATCTTCTCGAGATACTTAATCATTGAATACTGATCACGTTTCGCGTGGAAAATTGTCAATTTTAAATCTAAACGTTGTGCCGCCGCGAGGGCAAACAAATCGACGTGTGCCCAAAAATTCTCCGTCGGCTTACCTGGATTAAGAAACACCACCGAAGGTTGCGCAAATACGCAAGCACTCAAAAAAATAAAGATTAAAGCGATGACTTTAAGCAAAGTCTAAACCTAGGAAAATAATCACTATCTAAAACTATAAACCACCTGACAAATTTAGCTTCTTTAGTTAGCATTCAGCCCTGTATTTACAAAATGAAAGCCAACCTTAGCGAACAAAAACCACAGCTAGACCAGCGGCACCAATTCAGTGACTCATGATATGACAAACCATGAGTGATAAAGCCCCATGCTCAGGTCTATTTTTAGATCAAGCAAAACCCGGTTCGTCGAAACCAAAACAGCCATGATACTTTGACCAAGCAGGTGGTTCGATGAAGCACGGCGCTCTGGCCAGCAATCAACAAATCCACGAATAATTTACTCGGCTCACAAGATCTTCGCAACGAGACCATTAATTTGCTAATTATTCTTCAATTCTCGATAAAAATTGAGCACTTAGAGCAAAAGTATGCGATCTTAGAAGACTAGTTATTTACGGAGAAATATAATGGCGCAGTTGTCGTTTAAACTAAAATTACTAATCAGTATTACGGTACTATTTTGTTGTTTGTTAGTGACAATGCTGATTTTTGGGAACGCATCACTCAGTACCGAGCAGGCTGCTGCTGCCACCCAATTAAATGCCAATCAAATTCAGGCATTATTTGCCGAAACGACAGCTCAGGCAAAAGCTAAAATGTTGTTAATTTCAGCGCTTGGTGGCCTTGTGATATTAGTGGTGGTGACCATGATATTACAAAACTTCTTAGCCTCTTTAGCTCGAATGACCCGCCACATGGGTTATCTCGCAGGAAAAGATGGTGACTTAAGATTGAAACTGGAGGCTCAACAGAGCCAAGAGTTAACCGACATGGCGCTGCAATTTAATGCCTTTACCGAAAAACTTCGCCAAATAATGCTACAGCTACAACAGCAGGCCAATCAGCTCACTCAAAGTTCACAGCAACTGGCAAAAAATGCTCAAACCTCTGGTAGCTTAAGTCGCCGCCAACATAATGAAACGGACAATGTCGCCACCGCGGTCAATCAGATGTCATCCAGCGCCGGAGAAGTCGCCGAACTGGCCAATGGTACTGCCAGTAACGCCCAAAAAGCCGAGCAACAGCTCAGTCAAACTCAGCAAGAGTTTCAATATTCTGTGGAACAGATCCGCGACGTATCATCAAGTATGGAAGGAATTAGTGAGCGAATCACCAAGGTTGCCGGACGCAGCCAAGATATTAACAGTATTTTAGAAACCATTCGCGGTATCGCCGAGCAAACCAACTTATTAGCTTTAAATGCCGCCATTGAAGCCGCTCGAGCTGGTGAACAAGGACGCGGCTTTGCGGTTGTAGCCGATGAGGTTCGTAATCTTGCAGGAAGAACCCAAAGCTCCACCGAAGAAATTAACCAGTTGATTCAAGCCTTACAAAGCGATGTGAATGCAACCGTAGATTTAATATCCACCAGTCGAGAACAAGTCAACAAAACAGCTTTAGATACCGAAGGTAGCTACGAACAGTTGCATAGCGTGGTCGCTAGTATTTCGGCCATCAACGACAATGCCGCTCAAGTTGCGACCGCAGCGGAGGAGCAAAGCCATGTCAGCGGCGATATCAATAATAATATTAGCGGCATGGGTGAAGCGGCTGAGCAGCAAAATGCCTTAACTCATGATATTGAAAATCTCAGCACCGAATTATCTCAATTGGCCCTGTTACTCAATGACCAACTGGCGACTTTGAAGGCCTAAGTTATCGTTAATGAGTACCAGTTTACTTTTTGCCAGCTGGTACTCATCCTTCCGATGAGCGGTTTAATTCAGTTCCCGTTCTCAATCATCCATCCCTTCATCCCGTGAGCCAACTCGCGAGTAACTTCATTAAACTAGCCTATCCTTAGAAGAAACAAGTCATTGGAGTTGGTTTATGGACATGACACTCACCTTTTTAGGAGCCACCGAAGAAGTCACGGGGTCTTGTCACTTACTCACCATCAATGATCGCCAGATCCTATTAGATTGCGGGTTGATCCAAGGCAGCAAAACTGATGCCCTACGCAATCATCAAGACTTCGATTTTGATCCGAGTCGCATCGATGCTGTCATTCTTAGTCATGCCCACATCGACCATTCCGGGCGGATCCCACAACTGGTGAAATCAGGTTTTAGCGGGCCGATCTACACTCATAAGGCCTCGGCAGAACTATCCGAAATCATGCTCAAAGATGCCGCCATGTTGCAGCAACGCGACACCGAACGAGTCAATAAGAAGCGATTGAAAAACAATCTTCCCACGATCGATATACTTTATGACGAACGCGATGTCGAACAAGCAATAAAGCAGTTCTTACCCATTACCTACGGACAAAGAGTCAGCATTTTCCCCGGTATTGAACTGCGCCTCTCCGATGCGGGGCACATCCTTGGCTCTGCTTTGGTCGAACTATGGTTAACCGACCCCACCGGTCAGAAAAAAATTGTCTTTAGTGGTGACCTAGGCCGAGAGGGCATGCCAATTCTTAACGATCCGGTTGCCATTGATGATGCCGATTTAGTATTAATGGAAAGCACCTACGGCGATCGTTTTCACCGCTCTTGGGAAGAAACCATCACCGAACTGGAACAAATATTTGCCGCTGCGATCAGCCATAGTCAAGGTAATATTTTACTCCCCGCTTTTTCGGTGGGCCGAGCCCAAGAATTGCTCTACCTATTTCATCTTTATGCCAAACAATGGGATTTATCTCGTTGGAAGGTTTGCTTAGATAGCCCAATGGCGATAGAAGCAACCAAGGTATACATTAATAATTATCCGGTAATGGATGATGACTTTAAGCGCTTTACTCGGCAACACCCTGGCGAGCATCCCTTATTGTCTAATGTTGAATTTATAGAAAGCACCGAAGAGTCGATGGCGCTCAACGATATCAATCACGGTTTGATCATCATCGCTGGCAGCGGCATGTGTAATGGCGGCCGGATCCGTTGCCACCTAGAGCATAATCTTTGGCGCAGCGAATGTGATGTCATTATATGCGGCTATCAAGCAATTAGCACTCCCGGAAGGCTACTGGTTGATGGGGCAGATTACCTCACCATTCATGGTAAACCAGTGAAAGTGGCGGCTAAACTACATACCGTGGGCGGTTTATCTGCCCATGCAGACCAAGCGGAACTCATCGCTTGGTATCACCAATTTAAAGCGAGCCCTCCCTTAATTTTAGTACATGGCGAACCACTAGCTCAACAAGGTTTAATCGCCGCTATCAATGAGCAACTCAGTCCACCCCCCAGAGCCTTAGTCGCCGCAAAACGCGGCGATAAACTAGACTTAAGCGCCTTGCCAAAGCTGGTTTGGCTGCCCTAAACAATATAATGATATATCGCCGCGAAATGGCAAGCGCAGCCCGCCACCACAAATACATGCCATATCGCATGGCTGTAGACTCGATGTTTAGCGACATAAAAAAGCGCGCCAATACTAAACAACAAACCGCCAACAGCTAACCAGACGAGACCTAGGGTGGCGATATTCAAGTACATAGGATAAGCGAGCACTAACGATAACCATCCCATAATGAGATAAGTGCTCAAGGAAATTTTAGGAAAGCGAGTGCCAGTGAGTAGCTTAAAAGCGACCCCAAAAATCGCGAGGCCCCATATGATCAACATCGATCCCCACGATAGCATCCCCTCAAAGCGAAGCAACAAAATAGGGGTATAAGTTCCGGCAATTAACAAGTAAATAGCAGAATGATCAAACAGTTTTAAGCCTGCCTTCCAAGTGACATTGCGACACCCGTGATACCAAGACGAAGCCAGGAATAATAGGATCAATGCGCTTCCATAGATTGTCACCGCGCTCACCGCCATCAAACCATTAGCCTTAATGATTAACATGACTAAACCGATGATCGCAATCAACAAAGCAATCCCATGAGAAGCAACATTCAGTTTCTCTTCACGCTCACTGTAGCCACTGGTCAATACGCTCATTTCGCAACCCATTTATCATCAACTGAATCAGCTTAAACTTTCAGCGTACAGTTGTACACTGAAAATAATATGAATTTTTATTGTCGTCGGACAGACATCATCACCGCATCTATAATGTGATTGATCATTAGTTTTTAAGTGCTTGAAATATTGAGTCTCACCGGCCGTTCAAGCGCTAAATCCTTCCCACCAAGAGTTCAAATTTCCGCCATAACGTATCGCAAAAAATTAACAAAGCGCCCGAGAGAGCCTGCATCATAAGCGTATTCAACTATAATTAAGGCACCAAACATCAATCACTTGCAGAGTTATGGAGAATGCGATGCGGCAACAACTTCCGCTGGCTTGGGCTCAATCGATAGCACTATGCCAAGACGTGAGCCAGCTAAACTTTGAACATCTGCTAAAGAACATTAGCAATGATCCTCAATTGCAAAAATTTGCGCCCGATGGGATCTGCCAAATCGACCCGCGCAACGGCAATTTAATTATCTATAATTCAGCGCGCGCCAAACGGATCCATACAACCAGCCCGCCGATAAACGTAAATACCAACCAAGCGTGCCCTATCTGTGAAGGTAAAAGCGCCGATATTTTAGATATTGCCGAACACAGTCAAGGTTTTACCTTTATCAATAAAAACCTGTACCCTATCTTTCATCCGATCAAGGAATTACCTCAAGAAGCCGCAGACTACTTTCAGCATCAAGATCCTTACCACAATGGTCGCGCCTCCTATGGCTTTCACCTCTTACAGTGGACCTCGTCGATCCACGAACTCGACTGGCATAACTTGCCCTATGCTGACGCCATGATTAGCTTTCAGCGATTGGCAGCTTTAGAGCAAAGCTTGCTGCATCAACCCACCGATTTTATGTCTCGTTCCGAAAGCAAAGTGGAACAACAGGTGGTCAGCGGATATGTCTCAATTATAAAAAACTATGGTGCCACCGCTGGGGCCTCACTGAGCCATGGTCATCAACAGATCGCTTATAGCAATATTTTGCCACAGCATTTTTTTAATAACCTACGTTTTAGAAAACGTCACAACCGCCCCTTCAGTCAATACATGATTGACGAAAACCCTAAAAAGCTATTAGTAAAAGACTATGGCGAGGTACAACTAATCGTGCCTTACTTCATGAAAAGACCACTAGACATGCTTTTGATCTTGAAAGACAACGAAAAACGCTACCTACACCAACTCAATCAACAACAGCAACAGCAATTAGTGCTGGGTATACAACAGGCGATTCGAGCAATCATGCACCTGATGGAACAGATGGGGATGAGCCCTGCCTATAATATGATTGTGAATAACGGGCCTGGCTGTGGTTTATACATCGAGTTTCTGCCCAAAACTCAGATGATGGGAGGCTATGAGCAAATCGGCTTATTCGTTTGCCAAGCCAACGCTTCTGATTCGGCCAAATTAATACGTCAACATATCGCAGCAGAATCCAACACCAAACAATTTTGCGCTGCAGACAGTGGCTAACGATAACGGTTTAAACCATAGTCTAAACACCACTCAAGCAAAATCCCCAGCAAACTGTGCGCAACGGAGAAATCATCCGTTCCGCAATATTTTATATCCCCGATGCTGCTACCTGAGCTTTTCAAGTGTTTGCGTAATTCTGGCAAAAAAAGAAAAGAAGTAATGCTGATATCCATCGCTATATTTCACGGCAAGGACTTGGTTACACTGCGCAGCTTAGGGCATGTGGTTTGACAAGGGGGCTTAATGCTTTGTCTAAGCTCGCCCTGGCGACACACTCATCGAGCATCATGCAGATCACCTCATCGTACGGCATCTGATTCGCAATTTCGCAAGCTCTTGGGAAATAACTAGTCCCATGATTCATTCCCGGAACTAAATTGGCTTCCATAAAATAACATAAGCCCTGTGCATCCATTTTGATATCTATTCGCCCAAAACCTCGCACACCTAAACCTACAAAAGCGGCAGCGGCCAAAGCCTTAACGGCACCAATATCATTCACTTCGATTTCCTGCAGCATTTCGCTATCCGATGTTTTAACTATCGCACCAAGGATCCGAAGCCCATTCGAAGATACTGGAGGAATGATTTCAATCGCCGATACCGTCATTTTATCGAGGCTGCTCTTAATAACAGCGACCGTATACTCCTTGCCAGCTAAATACTCTTCTACCAATACAGGCTGCTGGTATTGACCATATAAAGACATGACTTTTAACTCAAATTCTGCAAAGCTTTCCACAAAAGAATGATCATCAATGCCATTCCCATTGGCGGCATCCATTGGCTTAAGGAACAAGGGAAATGAAAACGGCAGATCTTCTTCTATCCGATATTGACCCGGTATTGCCATAAAATGCTTCGCTGTTTTAATACCGAGGCTCGCTAAACGCGCTTTCGCCGACACTTTGTTTGAATCATACCGTAGTGTTTCTCGATCCGAGCCGGAACAAATGATGTGATGCTGTTCAAAATACTCAGAAAACCACACATCGTTTTCACCGTCAATCGGCATATATTTTGCCGCTAAAACAAGCAAATCAGGCTTGCGGCTCACCACTCTCGCGAGATCATCTAAGGTTTCACATACTGTGAGTAAAACTGAATGCCCAATATTGATTAAAGAGGCTGACACATCCTCACAAGCGAACAACGAACCAAAGCCAGTTTCCTTCAGTTTTATATTTCTAGTGCTAATAATTTCTATGTTCATTTCCGATTTCCATTGGATTAGACCCAAGTTGGATCAATAGTCGTTGTTATGAAATAAATTCAAAGAAGATGGATTGAAATCACAACATCGACAGATGCGAATATCTGCTTATCAGGGTGAAAGGGGGGAGGGAGAAAAAGATAAGTCGTACAAAATAGCACAATTACCGATTTGTATATATCAAAGAAGCTGGAACCCTGAACAGTTTAGCAATCGTGAACGGACCCGCTTTAGCTAAACGCCATAAACCAGTAATAACCATCAACTATCAATTAAGACAAATCACTTATAGCTAGCTGCCATCACCAAGAGTAGTTAGACGCTCTTTGTAAAACCATGAAATAGACAGCGCTTTCGGTGCTGTCTATTTCACTTGATAAGGGAATCATGCCTTGCTTCAGGCTGCAACAAACAAGCTCGTAGCTTAGACTATTTGTGTCCAGTCAAATCTGTCGACTGAGAGCGGGTCCTGCTGGTGTTCTGCACCGAACTCTGTAAGTCCCGCTGAAAAGACGACTTATACATTTCGCGGTTATCCTGTTTTAAGCGACTAAAGGTATTCGGCGCCGAATGCTGTAAGTCCATGCTGTCTTTTATACTCTGCCCGACGCCTGTCAGCGCACCATAAGTCAATAAGGCTAAGGACAAACGAGGGTTACCAACCACCCTTGAGAGAGGCTTGGTGAACATCATCCGGGTCGGTAGGAAGCGGGCCGTTTTACCCACGCGGGTTTGCCGAGGAAACATTCGGTCCATCGCCTGATTGGTATTTTGCCGCTGTTGGTAACGATGGTAGAGCGAGAATGCCAATAAACTAGAGCCTAACACCGGTGCAATTTTTTCCTGAGTATAATCGACAGCGGCTCGACCACCGTGGGCCAGCTTGTTTCCAGAGTCCAACTCCTGATACCGCTCATGCATATTCCAAAAAGTACGTTTAGCTTCCCCCATTTTCTGCTTACCAAACTTAGTTGGACTCTGATACAGCTCCCACGGCTGCAACAACTGGGCTTTACGCTGCTGTAAATAGCGCATTGACTGATCCGGCTGAGTAAAGAGCCTTGCAATATTGCCAGGATGATAACGTTCCATTGTTTTAGAAGGCATTTTATCGCCCACACCACTGGCATAACCTTTCCCGTATCGAAGCAAACGTTCGCTATTATCGGCCAATACATCAACGCCCTTATTAAACACCGCTTTTTGGATACGTTGAGGTAGCCAGTCATCCTGGCTGCTCTTAAACTTAAGCATTTCTCTGCCTTTATTGTTGGCGACGACGGCAGATTCCTGAACGCTTGAATCTAACTGTTGGTGAAAGGTGTTACGACGTTGTTGGGTCCAGTCCTTCACGGAATCCAGATGCTGCCCGAAGGGCGAGGACTGTAAAAACGATTGCTGATAAGAGGATAATTGGCTCTGTAGCCGATTAACATTGCGGCTGAAAAACCGAGTGGTGTCGAATAAAGGTTTAAAAGGGACTGAACTTCCCTTTGCTTGCTCGTCCATAACTCACTCCGTAGAAGACTCTTGTTTAATTCACTGAAACAATTTTCGGGCCACAAGGTAGTAAGTTATTTTTAACTTATAAATCAAATGATTACATCTTTACTTATTGTCCACTAAAACGCTCTGGGTAAATTATCACCCGGCCAATCTCGAAACACACCCGCTCGATACCGATAACAATGTCTATCGCTGCACAGGACAGTCACACTCCCTAAATCAAAGGGACGCAATGCGTCCCTTTAAACACACTATCACGGCTTACAATTTAAAAGTTTTAACATCGCTATTGAGTTCTTCGGCATGCGTTTGTAAGGCTTGTGATTGTTTTAAGCTATTATTCGCTCTCGAGATCAGGTTTTCAGTCACATCTTGGATCGCCACTACATTTTGTGAAATTTCATTTGAAACATGAGTTTGCTCTTCTGCGGCGGTCGCAATTTGAGTAGCCATGTCTCGAATTAACGTCACCGAAGCAGTGATTTCTTCCAAGGCATCACTCGCCTTATCGGCATCATCCACCGATCCGCTAGCTAGCTCAGAGCTACTAGCCATCAGCGAGACAGCGCGCTCGCTAGTTTTTTGTAGCAGATCGATGGTGGCTTTAATCTCTTCGGTAGAAGTATGCGTGCGTTGCGATAATACTCGAACCTCGTCGGCAACCACTGCGAAACCACGCCCCTGTTCTCCAGCTCTAGCTGCCTCAATCGCCGCATTTAAAGCCAGTAAGTTGGTCTGCTCGGCAATCCCTTGGATTGTGGTTAATACAGTACTGATTTCCATGGCATGTTGACTTAAATCGGCGATCACCGAACTTGCTTCCGTCACCTCGTTGGCCAGCCGGTTGATCGAAGCCTTGCTATTCACCACCAACTCATGACCATGGTTTGTGCTACTTGCCGAATCGTGAGTGGCCTGTGCTGTTCTATCCGCATGCGAGGCGATCTCGACTGTGGCCGAGGCCATCTCGGTCACAGCAGTCGCAACCATAACAATTTCTTGCTGCTGGCCTTCAATTTCTGCAACCGTCTCATTGGCGCTACGAATACCTAATTCTGATTGCTGTGTTAACTGGATCGACTGCTGCTGCACATGGCTGATCAGCTGCTGCAGACTTGAGACAAAAATATTAAAGTTATTGGCCAGCTCACCCACTTCATCTTGATTATCGATATCGATCCGCTGAGTTAAATCACCACTGCCTTGAGCAAACTCGGCTAAGGCACTCGACACTCGCCCCAATGGTTTGAATAAGATGTTACACAACAAATTGAATAAAATGACACACACAACCACAACCGCCAGAGTCGCCATCACTTGTCCCCAAACTGCTGCAAACAAGGGCTTAACCAACGAATCGTGATTCACCACAATCACCGTCGCCAAATTAGTACCGACGATAGCTTTAGCAAATAAAACAAACTGCTCACCCTGGATATTCACCGAGGCAGTTTTACCGACACGCAATGCATTTTGGATATCTGCGTAGTTTAAACCCCGCTCTGCCACCGATTTATTTAATAACTTAGTGTCTGAATACACGAAAAACTGGCCTTGCTGGTTCACGATGAACATGTCCCCTTGGCCCGGTAAAATCACTTTATCCAGAGTATTCATAATATCGGTAATTTCAACATCTGCGCCCAAGACTACTTGTTGACCATTCAGCCTTAAAGCTTTACCCAATGACACCACATTGGCCCCAGTGGCCGCGGCTACGGTTGGGTTATCCATAAAAACTTCACTCGGCTTGACCTTCGCATTGATATACCACCCCCACTGACGCGGGTCATTGTTGCCGGCTGGCAATACCACGCCATTGGCATTTTTTTGCGAACCATCGGGATATGCGAGGAACACATTATCGAAGGCTCCCGAATCACGAATTTGTTGTAAATGCAGTACCAGTTGTTGCTCTTGAGCGGCTTCACTCAAAGATGTCAAAGCCCGTTCTTTAGATAGCAACCAATTGCTTACGTATTGATTATAAGCAGTCGAAGAGCTAAGTAGTCGCTGCTCCACATCATAATCGAGGCGCGACAAAGATGCCCTGAATGATAAAGCTTCTACTAGTAATCCACCCAAAATAATCGCCAAGCTAGCAGAAATGGCGAGTTTATTTTTCAGGGATATTTTTTTAAACATTCATAACCTCTATTGGGAAAAAGAAACAGCTATGCCCGCCTAACGGCGGTCGACACGATGTCACGGTGGGCATTGAACAATATGATCATCGACAAAGTCAATCGATGAGAATTCTTGGCTTGATTCTCCATCACAGCCCAAGATATTGAGCATTATAACTTTAAATATTTAACAACGCAGGTTTATCATCTACCAGCGTGAGCAAGATTGAATTAAACGTGATCTTTGACTAAATCATACCTCTGACCCGCAGCCTCATGAAACGCAACGATCAAGCTCCAAGCGTAACGTTAGGCCAAACAATAGCGACAAAAAAACCACTCAATAGAGCGGCTTGATCAGTGTCGCTTAAAGTGGCTAAAAACTTAAACACTCATCCAACGTTTTACATCCGCCTCATCGACGTCCTCTTTACGACCTTGCAAGACCACATTACCTCGATCGAGTACGGTGTAATGGTCGGCCAAAGCCACCGCAAAATCAAAGTACTGCTCTACCAATACAATCGCCATTTCACCGCGATCGCGCAGCAGCGCCAGTACTTTTTGAATATCTTTAATAATTGAAGGCTGAATGCCTTCAGTAGGTTCATCGAGCATCAACAACTTTGGCTGCATAATTAAGGCCCGAGCAATCGCCAGTTGTTGTTGCTGCCCGCCCGATAAATCACCGCCGCGACGGCTGAGCATTTGCTTCAATACTGGAAACAAACGAAAAATTTCATCGGGAATAAAACGTTCCGACTTCGGCAGCACCGAAAAACCAGTTTTCAAGTTTTCCAGAACCGTTAACTGACCAAATATTTCGCGCCCCTGCGGCACAATGGCAATGCCTTGCTTGGCACGCTGTGCGGCCGACAGTTTACTAATATCTTTACCGTTAAACATGATGCGACCGGCACTAATTGCTTGTTGGCCCGCCAGCGCCTTCAGCAAGGTGGTTTTGCCCACCCCATTACGACCCAGTACACAGCTGATCTTGCCCGCTTCAGCGTTCAAATCCACACTGTATAGCGCCTGACTAGCGCCATAGTGACTATTCACTTGAGAAAGTTCTAACATTTATCCACCTTACATAACGCTTGGCTGGCGGCACTGTGATGGCAGCCTGATTGACAAAATTCCAACATCAATTACGACCTCCTAGCGCCCTAAATAAACTTCAATCACTTGCTGGTTTTGCTGTACCTGCTCAAGAGTGCCTTGAGCTAATACCGAACCTTCATGTAATACCGTAACCGGACAATCGAGGGCTTTTACAAAATCCATGTCATGTTCAACCACCACCAGCGAGTGCTTCTTGGCCAGTTGTTTAAATAACTCGGCGGTTAAAGCGGTTTCTTCATCGGTCATCCCAGCAGCCGGTTCATCGATAAGTAACAACTGCGGTTCCTGCATAATTAACATGCCAATTTCCAACCACTGTTTTTGTCCATGCGACAGCGAGCCTGCCTGCCAATCTTGTTTATCGGCTAAGCGGATTAAGGCCAGCGTATCGTCAATGGTTTTATGAGCACGCCTGGAGAGTTTATGCAACAAGGATTCAAACACCCCTCGATGCCCAGCGAGGGCTAATTCAAGATTTTCAAAGACCGAGAGATTTTCAATCACCGACGGTTTTTGAAACTTACGACCAATTCCCAAATTAGCAATTTCAGCTTCATCATATTGAGTCAGGTCCACATCATTATTAAAAAATACCGAGCCTTCATCGGGACGCAACTTGCCAGTAATCACATCCATCATGGTGGTTTTACCCGCGCCATTGGGGCCAATAATCGCCCGCATTTGACCCGGCTCAAGGATCAACGACAAACTATTCAAGGCTTTAAAGCCGTCGAAGCTTTTGCTGACACCGTCCACATATAAGATTGTGTCTTGAGGAATATGTACGCTACGCATTCACCACTCCTTCACTTTTTTTGCCCGATTTAGCTGTTGGGCTAGCTTGTGCGTTTGCTTGACTATCGGAAGTTGTCATTACAGGCTTTCGCGCAGAATGAGCGGCGAACTTGGCCTTAATACTGGCATATAAGCCCACGACGCCCTTGGGAAGCCACAAAGTCGTCACCACAAATAAACCGCCTAAGAAAAACAACCACAGCTCGGGGAAAGCGCCCGTAAACCAAGACTTACCAAAGTTCACCAACAGTGCGCCAAAGATGGCGCCAAATAAAGTGCCGCGACCACCTACTGCCACCCAAACAATGCTCTCAATCGAGTTGAGCGGTGCAAATTCGCCAGGGTTAATAATACCAACCTGTGGCACATACAGCGCCCCCGCAACCCCCGCTAACATCGCCGAAACCACAAATACAAACAATTTGAAACGTTCCACCCGGTAACCGATAAAGCGCGTCCGGCTTTCACTATCGCGCACCGCAATTAATACTCGCCCCAGCTTGGAATTAACAATCCAGCGACAAAGCAGATAAGCCAGCGCTAATGCCAACGCACTCAAAGCAAACAATACCGCACGGGTACTCTCCGCCTGCAAACTAAAACCAAGAATATCTTTAAAATCGGTTAAGCCGTTGTTACCACCAAAACCCATGTCGTTGCGGAAAAATGCCAACATCAGGGCGTAGGTCAGGGCCTGGGTAATAATCGACAAATACACGCCGGTCACTCGGGAGCGAAAAGCCAGGTAACCAAAAATAAAGGCCAAAATACCCGGTGCTAAAAACACCATTAACATGGCAAAGGGAAACCAATCAAAACCAAACCAGTACCAAGGCAACGCCGACCAATCGAGAAATACCATAAAATCTGGTAGCTCTGGGTTGGCGTATACCCCACGGTCGCCAATTTGTCGCATCAAGTACATACCCATGGCGTAGCCACCCAAGGCAAAAAATGCACCGTGCCCCAAACTTAAGATGCCGCAATAGCCCCACACTAAATCCACCGCCAGCGCGAGCAAGGCATAACACAGATACTTGCCTAACAGGGTAACCCAATAAGAGCTAAGATGGAGTGGGTTTTCCGGGCTAAGTGCCAGGCTCATGAAGGGCACTAAAACCGCCGACAATAACAAGGCCAGCAACATGGCGTTGCCAACTTTGTCTTTCACTAAAAATCGAACTAATACTGACTTCGGCATGAACTAGTCCTCCACCGTACGACCTTTCAAGGCAAATAAACCTCGAGGACGCTTTTGAATAAACAGAATGATGAAAACCAGCACCAAAATCTTGGCTAAGACTGCGCCAGCAAAAGGTTCCATTAACTTGTTCGCAACCCCTAAGGTCAGAGCTCCAATCACCGTACCAAACAGGTTACCCACACCGCCAAATACCACCACCATAAAGGAATCGATAATGTAATTTTGCCCCAAATTCGGGCCAACATTGGTCAACTGACTTAAGGCCACTCCAGCAATACCAGCAATGCCCGAGCCCAAGCCAAAGGTCATGGCATCCACCCAACTCGAGCGGATCCCCATTGAATTGGCCATCGCTCGGTTTTGCGTCACCGCCCGCATTTGCAGACCGAAAAAGGTCTTGCGCAAAATGGTCCATAACAGGGCAACCACCATAAAACTGAAAATAATGATGTACAGGCGGTTATAAGTCAGCGACAACACGCCGTTAATTTCCAACGAACCGCTCATCCATTGTGGGGTAATCACCGCTTGGTTCAAAGGGCCAAAGATACTGCGCACCGCCTGCTGTAGAACCAAACTTAAACCAAAGGTCGCCAACAAAGTTTCTAGCGGACGACCATATAAGAAACGGATCACCCCGCGTTCGATCAAAATCCCCACCAGCCCCGAAACCACAAAAGCCGCTGGGATCGCCACCAACAGCGACCATTCGATATGATGAGGCATCAACTGTTGCACCACATAGGTGGTATAGGCGCCGAGCATGATCATTTCGCCATGGGCCATGTTAATCACGCCCATCACCCCAAAGGTAATCGCCAGGCCAACCGCAGCCAGCAATAACACCGCCCCCAAACTCAAGCCAAAATAGATATTTTCAGCGACGCTATTCAGTTGCAATAACTGCTGGTTGGTCGCTATCGACTCGTTAATCGCGGCCAGCACCTTGGCGTCTTTTTCAATTGTTTGTTGTTTTACCAGTACATTACGTGAGGCAGGATCTAACTGACCAGACAATAGTTCGGCAGCCTCGGCACGCGCCGATAGATCGGCAAATTGCAGGTTAATGATCGCCTGCATTTCTTTAAGTTTGGCGATCACCGCCGGATCTTGCTCCAGCACCATACGCTTTTCGATGAGCCCAGAATATGAGCTATCTGCGTCATTCATTAGCGAGCGGATCGCCGCAATGCGCTGCTCGCTGGTCTCTGCATTCAAGCCGACCAACGCCAAACCATTGCGCAGTTGACGGCGAATTTTGTTATTCACGGTAATTTTCTTAATTGCCGTTTTTTTCAGGGAGCCTAAATCACTGCCATCAATTACCGAAGTAATGGCATATTGCTTACCTTTCTGCTTAGCGATAACCACTTGTTTGCTTGATTTGATGTAGTACAAGTTAGCGTCTAACAGACTTTGAAAAATTAAACTATTCCGTGGATCGGTAGTTTCTATAAGCTGTTCAATCGCTTGCTGCTTCTGGGTGTTTTTTTTGGTGGTTAAAGTCTGCACGGTCTGTGACCAATCGCTGGCTGGTGCTGCAAACAAAGCACTACTGAATAAAAGAGCCAACAACAGTGCGGAGAAACGAGATATGTATATGCTCAAAACAATCCCTACTTTCTATGGATAACAATTAAAAAAGGCGCAACCGAAGCAATTCAGTCGCGCCTTTCATTTAAGCACCGGAGGCGCTTAGCTGTTCAGGCGAACCGACTTAATAGTTCTGGCCTGAACATTGGCCGGTCTTAATATTGAAGTTGCCACAGCTAATTGGCGCGGTCCAATCAGCAACTAACAGGGCACTTTCAGGAAGATGGTTCGTCCAGGCATCGCCAATCACACCACCCATGGTTTGCCATACGATATCGAACTGACCATCGGCTTGAATTTCACCAATTAGCACTGGTTTGGTCAGATGATGGTTGGTATTCATCACGGCATATCCACCAGTGAGATTCGGTACGGTAATACCATACATCGCTTCTCGGACTTCATCGGTATCGGTCGTGCCAGCTTTTTCAACCGCTTCTGCCCACATTTGGAAACCGATATAAGTCGCTTCCATAGGATCATTGGTCACGCGTTTGTCATCACCGGTATAGGCTTTCCACGCGGCAATAAACTCATCGTTGGCTTCACTCTCAGCACTTTGGAAGTAATTCCATGCCGCTAGGTGACCCACCAAAGGAGTGGTATCAAAACCAGACAGCTCTTCTTCACCCACCGAGAAAGCCACCACAGGGATATCTTCAGCCGATATCCCCTGGTTGGCTAACTCTTTATAGAATGGCACGTTGGCGTCACCATTAATGGTTGAAACCACCGCGGTTTTTTTACCTGCGCCACCAAATTTCTTAATATCAGAAACGATAGTTTGCCAATCGGAATGACCAAAAGGCGTGTAGTTAATCATGATGTCAGCAGGCGCGACCCCTTTAGACTTGAGGTAAGCTTCTAGAATTTTGTTGGTGGTGCGTGGGTAAACATAGTCGGTACCGGCCAATACCCAACGTTGAACTCCTTCTTCACTCATCAAGTAATCCACGGCAGGGATTGCTTGCTGGTTAGGCGCGGCCCCTGTATAAAATACGTTTTTAGAGCTTTCTTCGCCCTCATATTGTACCGGGTAGAATAACATGCCATTCAATTCTTCAATCACAGGCAACACCGACTTACGCGACACTGAAGTCCAGCAGCCAAAAATTACATCCACTTTATCCTTGTCCAGTAATTCGCGTGCTTTTTCGGCAAACAACGGCCAGTTAGATGCAGGGTCAACCACCACCGGTTCCAGTTTTTTGCCTAACAAGCCACCTTTTTTGTTTTGTTGGTCAATCATCATCAGCACGGTATCTTTCAGTGTGGTTTCACTGATCGCCATGGTGCCTGACAAGGAGTGCAAGACTCCGACCTTGATAGTATCTGCTGCCTGAGCTGCGCTCATTGAAAAAGCTAAAGCTACGCCACTGGCGACTGTGGCTATTTTCTTCCATGTATTGTGTTGTGTCATTGCTATATTCCCTATTTTTGTTGCTTTTAAAGCATGCGATACCTCATGCATTGCTAGTCGAACTGCAGCACTGACCATGCCAACCAACCAAAATCATTATAAAACAATCAGTTAATCCCAGAGACAAAGCGAAACACAAGATCCTAATGCACAAGAATCGAACATTTGCCTCAAAAACATGCACCAGAATATTTTAGTGACTAATAAGTATTCATCTATTGCACCAAAAAAATGCGCTCGCACCATAAAGATCCACAATCAGGATAAGAATTTGTGACCAATACGCATTCAAGCTAGTGCTGCTTAGTACAAGAAAAGCTGGTTTGGTTCTTGCTGTATTTATCTAAATAAATAAGGTCAAAAACAACTAGTTAGCTAAAAAGGAATGATGTGAGTCAGCTTACTCAAGTCAAGCACAGCAGTACTCCGGCGCCAATTAAGCAAGGCTGGCTAGCCAAACTCGAGCTAGGTTTTGCGCCAATTGCGGCCAAGACTCGCTTAACCTTAAACCAGAGTATTGGCCCATTACGGGTGCAACGACCGTTTCACCCTGAGCGGCAAGCAAACGATTGTTGCCACGTTTACTTATTGCACCCACCTGGGGGCTTAGTGGCTGGTGACCAGTTACATATGAACGTAGCATGTGCCGAAGGCAGTAAGGTCTTACTCACCACTCCCGCCTCTGGCAAACTGTATCGCTCCAATCTTGCTCGCCAGCAACAGAGTCAACAACAGTTGTTTCACCTACAAACCAATAGCAGTTTGGAATGGCTACCACCGGAAACCATCGTGTTTAATGGCGCTCAAGGCCGTTTAGACAGTCACTTTAAGCTACATGGCAATGCCCAATTAATTGCCTGGGAAATCACCTGTTTAGGCCGTAAAGCCAGCGATGAAGACTTTGATCATGGTGAATTATTGCAATCGATTAAGGTTTATCGCGAGCAGCGTCCACTATTAATCGAGAATACTCGTATTCATAACGCAGTGAGTGCCAACAATCCAGCGGCGCTGGCAAGCAAACATGTCTATGCTTGTATGCTAGCCACCGTTGACCAGCTCAGTGAGGCCAAGCAAACCGAACTATTAGAACTTTTACGGGAGCATCTTAGCTGTCCACAGCTGGGGATCACCCTCGTCAGAGGCCTAATTATCTTGCGTTATTTAGGCGATCAGGCCGAAACCGTGCGTCAGCAATTTGAAGCAGCATGGGCGCTGATCCGCCCATGTACCCTAGGCCGAGAAGCCATAGCACCACGCATTTGGAATACCTAATTACTCACAAATTACGAGGCAAATATGGAATTAACACCAAGAGAGAAAGACAAGCTACTGCTGTTCACCGCATTTTTGGTTGCCGAGCGACGCAAAGACAAAGGCCTAAAACTCAATTATCCAGAGACCGTTGCCTATCTTTCAGCGCAAATCGTCGAAGGTGCCCGCGAAGGCCGAACCGTCGCCGAATTAATGAGTTGGGGAAGAACCCTGCTCAGCCGCGATGAAGTGATGGATGGCATCGCAGAAATGGTCCCTGAAGTGCAGGTTGAGGCCACCTTTCCCGATGGCACCAAACTTGTCACTGTGCATAACCCGATCCCTTAGGCATGGCCTCTAGCACCAACAACAAGGAACGACAGATGATACCTGGAGAACTAATTATTGAAGATGGTTGGATAGAGCTCAATCAAGGCTTAGCCACCACTAGCATCGATGTTGCCAATAGCGGCGATCGCCCGGTACAAGTGGGTTCACATTACCACTTCGCCGAGACCAATCCAGCCCTGCATTTTGACCGTAAGGCCGCCTTTGGCATGCGACTAAATATTGCAGCAGGCACCGCAGTCCGTTTTGAACCCGGACAAAGTCGCCAAGTAGAACTGGTTGCTTTAAGTGGTAAACGCGAAGTCTACGGTTTTCGTGGTGAAGTAATGGGTGCCTTAGATACCAAGGAGCAAGCATGAGCAAGATGGATAAACGCGCCTACGCCGAGATGTTTGGCCCAACGCTAGGTGACAAGGTGCGTCTAGGCGATACCGAACTCATCATTCAAGTCGAAAAAGATTACGCCCAATATGGTAGCGAAGTGAAATTTGGCGGCGGTAAGGTGATCCGCGACGGCATGGGGCAAAGCCAAGCCAGCTGTGCGATGGTACCCGATACGGTGATTACCAATGCCTTGATCCTTGATCATTGGGGCATTGTTAAAGCCGATATCGCGATTAAAGAAGGTCGCATTCAGGCCATTGGTAAAGCTGGCAATCCGGATATTCAAGATAATATTGATATCGAAATTGGTGCCGGTACCGAGGTGATCGCCGGTGAAGGACAAATTATAACTGCTGGCGGAGTCGACTCTCATATTCACTTTATTTGCCCGCAGCAAATCGAAGAAGCCTTAATGTCTGGCACCACCACCATGTTAGGTGGCGGCACCGGACCAGCCACAGGTACCAATGCCACTACCTGTACTCCGGGGCCTTTCCACTTAGGTAAAATGCTGCAAGCGGCTGACAGCTTTCCCATGAACCTAGGCTTTTTAGGTAAAGGTAACGCCAGTTTACCGCGCCCGCTAGAAGAACAACTGGTTGCCGGTGCCATGGGGCTCAAACTTCACGAAGACTGGGGCACCACCCCGATGTCTATCGACAACTGTTTAACCGTGGCCGAAAACTACGATGTGCAGGTGGCCATTCATACCGATACCCTAAACGAGTCGGGTTTTGTAGAGGATACCCTCGCCGCTTTTAAAGGCCGAGTGATCCATACCTACCACACCGAAGGCGCCGGTGGCGGTCACGCCCCCGATATCATTACCGCTTGTGGTTTAGACAATGTATTACCCTCGTCAACTAATCCAACTCGCCCCTACACGGTAAATACCGTGGATGAGCACCTGGACATGTTAATGGTATGCCATCACCTCGACCCGTCAATCCCAGAGGACGTGGCGTTTGCCGATTCACGGATCCGCAAAGAAACTATTGCTGCTGAAGATATTTTGCACGATTTAGGTGCCTTCTCGATGATTGCTTCCGATTCACAGGCCATGGGGCGGGTCGGCGAAGTGATTACCCGAACCTGGCAAACCGCGCATAAAATGAAGCAGCAACGCGGCTTACTCGAAGAAGATAAAGCTATAGGCTGCGACAACTTCCGCGCTAAACGCTACGTCGCCAAGTACACCATCAACCCAGCGATTACTCATGGTATTGCCCACGAAGTCGGCTCGGTGGAGGTGGGTAAGTTAGCCGACTTGGTGTTATGGAAACCAGCCTTCTTTGGCGCAAAGCCTTCACTCATCATCAAAGGTGGGGCAATTGCTGCGGCACCGATGGGCGATCCCAATGCTTCAATCCCCACTCCGCAACCGGTTCATTACCGGCCGATGTTTGGCGCCTATGGCAAGGCCATGAGCGAAACGAGGGTCACCTTTGTCAGTCAAGCGGCGCTGGACGCCAAGGTACAGGATACCCTCGGGTTACAGAGTCGCTTGGTAGCTTGCAAAAATACCCGCAACATCACCAAGAAAGACATGGTGCATAACCACTATCAACCCCATATGGAAGTAGATTCACAAACCTATGAAGTTCGTGCCGACGGCCAATTACTGGAATGTGAACCTGCAACCGAACTGCCACTGGCGCAGCGCTACTTTTTATTTTAAGGAGAGAATGAATGTTAAAGGTGTATCAAACCCTCCATCACTACCATGGTCCGGTCCATCACCGTGTGGTATTGAGCTACGAGTTACGCAAAAAGGCCCGGTTCAAGGCGCAAACCGAGGCCCAGCAAGACATTGGCTTCTTCTTAGAACGCGGTCAGGTGCTACAAAATGGTCAACTGCTGGAAGCCGACAATGGTGAAGTGGTTGAAATTAGAAGTGCCGATGAACTGGTCACCACCGCTTATAGCGATGACCCATTGATGTTCGCCAAAGTCTGTTACCACCTAGGCAACCGCCATACCCCTCTGCAAATTGGCGAGGGTTGGGTTCGTTTTCAACCCGACCATGTATTGCAAGATTTAGTGGAATTGTACGGTTTGCGGGTGGAGCAACACCAAGGCCCCTTTGATCCCGAGACAGGAGCCTATCACAGCCACTTACCAGGACACAGTCACTAATGGCCAGTATGGCGCAACTGCAACTCATGCGACTGGTAAGCCCCAGCTTACCAGTGGGAGGGTTTGCCTACTCGCAAGGTTTGGAGTACGCCATCGAAAATGCTTGGGTGACTAACCCCGCCGCGCTAAAAGCTTGGGTCCAGGGCTGTTTGGAAGCAGGCCTTGCCTGCCTGGATATCCCAATGCTCGCGGCCTTATACCAAGCTTGGTCGATACAAGATTACCGCCGCTTTGAACAGCTTAATCTGGAACTCATCGCCAGCCGAGAGACTCGGGAATTAGAGTTAGAAGACGTTCAAATGGGCAATGCGCTGCGCGTTTTATTACAACAGCTCGACGCCGACATCATCGCGCCATTAAGTGATGAACCGATGAGCTGGACCAGTATGTTTGCGGTTGCTGGTGAACATTGGCAGATCCCACTCAACGACTTGGCAGATGGCTACCTATGGACATGGTTAGAAAACCAACTAGCGGTGGCGGGTAAAACGCTACCGCTCGGGCAAACCGCCTGCCAAAAGCTACTTAGCGAGTTGCTACCCTTGTTGCCGCCCGCACGCGCCTATGGCCTGGCTTTGCCCTTTGAACAAATTACCGGGTCGCTGCCCGCCTTAAGTTTGGCCAGCACCCTTCACGAAACCCAATACTGCCGCTTGTTCCGCTCTTAATCGGCGAAACTGAGCCAATCGAGGATATAAAATGACCATTAAACAAACTTTACGCGTCGGGGTCGGTGGCCCTGTCGGTTCGGGGAAGACCGCCTTACTGACCGCCCTTTGTCGTGAACTGAAAGACCGCTTTAACCTAGCGGTGGTAACCAACGACATTTACACCAAAGAAGATGCCCAGTTTCTGTTGCGTCACAACGCACTGGCCGAAGATCGGATCTTAGGGGTTGAAACTGGTGGCTGTCCCCATACCGCGATCCGTGAAGATGCCTCGATGAACCTTGCTGCAATCGCCGAGTTAAACCGTCGGCATCAAGGCCTAGATTTAGTGCTGGTAGAAAGTGGCGGCGATAATCTCAGTGCCACCTTTAGTCCAGAGCTGAGCGACTTAACCCTGTATGTGATTGACGTTAGCGCTGGCGATAAAATTCCCCGCAAGGGCGGCCCAGGGATCACCAAATCTGACCTACTGATCATCAACAAGACCGATCTGGCCCCTTATGTAGGTGCCTCGCTGGACGTGATGGATCGCGATGCAAAAAAAATGCGCGGCGAACGCCCCTTTGTTTTTAGCAATCTCAAAACCAACCAAGGTTTACAAGACATCATCAACTTTATTATCGAGCAAGGCATGTTAGAAGAAAGCTCTGCAAACCTCGCCAATTCAACCCTTTAACGGAGATCTCCCATGAAAAAATTACTTAGTATTGGTTTACTCGCCCTGGTCAGCTTCCCCAGCTTGGCCCATGAAGGCGTTCATAATGGCTTGAGCGCGGGGATCTTACATCCACTGACTGGTCTTGACCACCTGCTCGCCTTAAGCCTTATTGGTCTATTAGCCAGTCAAACGGGCAAACTCAAGCTCAGCTTAATGCAAAGCCTGTTCGCCTTAGTTTTAGCCGCCGTTGTCGCCAGCTTTGGTTTTGTGCCACCGATGCTGGAAACGGGTCTCGCCATTTCACTGTTAGTGATGGCGCTATTAGTGGCCAAGCTACTGCCCAGTTCGGCGAGTGCAGTGACCGCTGCGGTTTGTATTGTCGCCGCACTTCATGGTGCAGCGCATGGTAATGAGGTGCCAGCAAGCGCCGATGTGAAGCTATTTTTTGCCGGCTTTATTGCCAGCTCGATAGCCATCATTTGTGGGGGGTATCTGCTTGGAAACTTGGTTCAACGTTCACCCTATGGTCTAAAGTTGATGCGCGGCTATGCCAGCGTAGCGGCCTTCTTTGGCATCTCAGCCTTAATCGCTTAAACCTTACCCAGTGCAGCAAACCTGCTGCACTGGGTACTCGCCGCCAAGCATCGACTTAGCGGCGACAAAGCTCACCAAGTACGGCATAATGCCGCCATGAATTGCGATCCCCTACAGCAACATCCGCTGCATCAGACTTGCCAACAACACCCGAACCGGGTGGCCCTGAGTATTGGCGAACAGCACTATAGTTATCAACAGTTACAGGCAATGGTGGGCGTTACCGCAGCACAACTGCGTCGGCAAGGCCTTAGCCGAGGCGACCGACTCAGCTGTTTTGGTGATGACCAGCTACGCATGTTGCTACTACAGTTAGCCAGTTTAGAACTAGGCTATATTTTTTGCCCACTCAACCACCATCACCCAGTGAGTCAACTGCAAAGCCTTAGCGAGCGAATTGATGCCAAGTTCTATTGGACTGATAGCCAAGCAACACTGAGCGGTCGCCAAAGAGTTGAATTTAATCCTCAGCAAAGAGATTTAAAGGCAATTTCGCCAGACCAAATCCAAGCCAGCCAAGCGATAAGCATAGTGTTTACTTCAGGTAGCAGTGGCCCAGCAAAGGCGGTGGTGCACAGTTGGACAAATCATTACTTCAGTGCCTTGGGTTCGCACAGCATGCTCCCGCTGGTGCCCCAATCTCAATGGTTATTATCCTTGCCGCTTTATCACATTGGTGGACAGGCCATTGTATGGCGTTGCCTATTAGCGGGGGCCGGGATCGTCGTGGCACAGAACAAGGGCCAACTGTATGCCGACTTAGTGAGCAGCGCCACCAGCCATGTCTCCTTAGTACCAACGCAACTTTACCGGCTATTACAGCGCCCCGATTTTAACGCTGCCAATTTGCAGCTAAGCACGCTCTTAATTGGCGGCGCAGCCTGCAATGATAGACTCATCGATGCAGCGCTCGAGCGGGGATTTCAGGTCTATAGCTCCTATGGTAGTAGCGAAATGAGTTCACAGGTGGCCACCCGCAACCATCGATTAGGCCAGCGAGGCTATCAATTACTGCCCTACCGACAAGCCAAAATAGAGGCACAACAAATCCTGCTACGGGGCGAAACACTATTTCTCGGCTATTGGCAGAATGGTAGGATTTGCCCAGTCGTCGACCAAGAGGGCTGGTTTAACAGCGGTGATCATGGGCGAATGCAGCAAGATAATCTTTATCCCTTAGGTCGCAGTAATCATATGTTTATCTGTGCAGGTGAAAACATCCAGCCAGAAGAAATCGAACAGGCCTTGTTGCAGCACCCGCAAATTAGGCAGGCGATTGTGGTGGCACAAGATAGCGCCGAGTACGGCCAGCGACCAGTAGCGTTTATCGCCGGTCCAAACGGCTTGACAAGCCACCGCTTAAATCAATTCTTACGGCGGCAACTAGCGGCTATCAAACTGCCGATAGCCTATTATGCTTTGCCAGAAACCAATTCGCTGAAACCCTCGCGCAGCGAATTAACCAAGATAGCGAATCACAAATCCAGTTGTTGTGACCAGTGTTGATACTCAAAAATTGTAATCCAAGATTGTTGATAAGCATGTTGCAGCGCGCTGTGCTGCTGTTCTTTCAAGTTAATCTCACTGTCGGGAACAAAACAACAAGTCCCTTTCAAAAATTGCTCTCGTTCAGCTAAATAACGATTTAATAAACCGGTTTTTGCAAAATCGATTTCACTTTTCATAAGCACTCCTTACAACCAAATTAATCGCTAGCGCTTGGTGCCCGCGCCCGCCAAACAGCGGCGCTGCACTCGACTTAGATTTATCACGCTTGGCGATCCCCGACAAGCTTTATTCAACAGACAAGCGAGCAAATCAGCTTACCGGTCACGAATAACAGCTTCACCGCCTTCCAGATACAAACAAAAACCAGCGTTCAAAAATGATGAAAGCTTATCCTAACAGCTTACTCTGCAATCATTTTCTGCTAGCCTTATACAAGGCTTCCCAATCATAACGAGTAATGATGGCCCTCCCCAACATCCAATTACTGCGTCAGTTTGTACAATATTACGAACAAAGCCACCATTTTCCTGAACGAACCAGCGCAACTCAACGCAAGCAACTATTTATAGAACTTGAGCGCCAGCTTAACTGCCAGTTGTTTAATCGCGATTACCAGAACCTAAATTCGCAAGGGCAGCTACTTTATCAACGAGCGAAACAACTACATTCTCAGCTAAACAACTTACTCAGTGACCAACAACACCCGATTCAGCCACAACAAATCATCATTGGAATAGATGAGTTTGTACCTTGTCAAAGTCTATTGCACTACTATCCACGCTTTATTAGCGAACTATCGCTGCAACAGTTAAAACTAGTGCAACTTGGCTCACAACAGCTATCTGAACAATTAATCCAAGGGGAAATTGATATTGCCTTACGAGTTGCCCGTCAGCAAAAACCTGTAAAAACCCATTCGCGCCGTTACTGCAATCTTAGCTTAGCCCTCGCCTGCGCTGCACGGCATAGTTTGAGTAAACACCAACAACTTAGTGTCGAACAATTACAAGGCCATCGCCAGCTTTGCTTACCTCATCTTCCCATCGAACTGCAACTCAACCGAGTCAATTGTTGGCAACTGGAACATCGCGAGATCCTTCATGATCTATTGGTATTAGGTATGGGATGGGCCTTTGCCCCACGGCATTGGTTAGAAGCGAGCTTTCGTAATGGCAGCTTAATTGAATTACATCTGAGTAATTATTTTTCACCAACCAAATTAGAGATAGAAATACTATGGTTAAGCAGCCAACGAGACAGCCAGGTCGCCCATTGCTTAAACCTGTTAGGACTGAGCGCTTATGATGGATGAACACGCCACCCTTGCCGCTTTACAAAGCTTTGTTTGTTTAGCCAAGCAAGCCGACCTCAATGCTTGTTCCGAGCAGCTGGCTTTGCCCGCAGAGCGGATCCTAGAGCAACTGGAACAACTGCAGCAGCAACTGGCCTGTAGTCTATTTGTACAAACCGGTCAGTTCTATCAATTAAGCCACGCAGGCCTAGCCTTAGTTGAACAAGCCGAGCTAATTGTGGGTCGTTACGCCGAGCTCCAGCGACACTGTCAGCACTTGCAACAGGCCAAAAGTTTACAACTCAGTATCAGTTATCAAGCCTGGTTTCCCAGCCCTTGGTTAACTTTACTCGCACAGCAGTTACATCGTTATGATCCGCTATTGGAGCTCCGCTTTAGCGGTTCTCAACAACACTCGGTACACTTTAGTTTTTCAGCGAACAAGCAACATGCAGCAGCTGAAGTATTCCCCTGGAAACAAGCGCAGCTCGTAAAAGTGGCACATCCCAAACTAGTGAATCATCGCCAGCAGTTCGACGCACATTTAAAGCTTTTCGATATGAGGGAGCCACAGCAAAGCAATCTGTTTATGGGTGAAACCTTGCTACTCGATGCGCTACAAGCGGGCCTCGGGTGGGCAATATTGCCACAGATCAGTGTCGAATCACGCTTAGCCGAAGGAACCCTCAAAGCCTGGCCAAATCTGCTAGGCGAACAAGCAACATACATTCATCTATCGGCGCACTGTCCGAGCGACCTCCGTCACTTTTTGATGCAGCAGAAAGATGTCGCTTAAACGGGCCGTCACTAACGGACAATGCCAATTGAAGCCGAGATAGGTATAATTAACCATTTCCAACATTCATCAATCGAGATCATGAGTCGACCCCATTGCGCCCGCTGTTTACGCCCACAAAGTCACTGCTTATGCTCATACATTCAACACTGTCGGCATCAGCATCCGCTTATTATCTTACAGCACCCAAGTGAACAGAAGCAGGCCAAAGGTACTGCTCACTTAGCTTGTTTAGCCTTAGAGCAAGCGCAATTGATATCTGGTGAGCAGCCCGAGGATTTCGCCGCCTTACGCCAAGCAGTAGAGCAACAACCACAACAGTATTGGCTAATTTACCCCAGTGAGCACAGTCAAAGCCTCGAACAACAGGCGTGTCTGGCGCTCACTCAGCAGACCACTCTCCATACGCCTGCGCTTTATCCCACGTTGATATTTTTAGATGGCACCTGGCGTAAAGCGCAAAAACTCTGGCACCTCAACCCTTGGTTACATGCTCTGCCCCAGTTTCACTTTACCAGCCCGCCTCAAGGCCAATATAAAATACGTAAAACCGCCATTGCACAGGGACTCTCCACTATCGAAGCCATCGGCTATGCCTTACAGCAAGTCGAAGCATTCAACCCTAGACCACTCTCCGCAATATTGGAAGCGCTGGTGACTCAACAACTCAAGGCGATGCCTCAGCAAGTTCAAGCCCGTTACTAAATCCTGAGGAACGGATAGCCAAGCGACAAATAGTGACAAGCATCATTAAATTAACATATTCGCAACATTGGACTGGCGATTTAGCGGCTGTGATTTATAATTACATTAGTCGGTTGTCGCTTTTAGATGCTCAGGCTGTAATACTTGGTTTACCAAGCGTTATGCCTTCCCAATCTACTAGCGGTGCCGGCTCGCCTATATTAAGCCCACATTCGATCAACATTAAGCTAACATTCGATACAAATAACCATGACCTAGCGTGCAGAATGTGAAAAAATAACCATTCCTCTGTGCTTAGCGAAAGACCTTGTCGATATGGATGATAAAAAACGCCCACTTTACTTACCCTATGCCGGACCGGCACTGTTAGAAACCCCACTACTGAACAAAGGCAGCGCCTTCAGCCAAGAAGAGCGGATTTTCTTTAACTTAGAGGGACTACTGCCCGAAGCCATCGAAAGTATCGATGAACAAAGTGAACGAGCCTACAAACAATACCAAAGTTTCACCAATGATCTTGATCGACATATTTACCTACGCAATATTCAAGATACCAACGAGACTTTGTTTTACCGACTCGTCGAAGACCATATCAGCGAGATGATGCCAATTATCTACACTCCCACCGTAGGCGCGGCCTGTGAGCAATTCTCTAATATTTATCGTCGCTCTCGGGGGCTATTTATTTCTTACCCCAATCGCCACCGTATCGATGAACTACTGAACAATGCCACCCGTCACAACGTAAAGATTATCGTGGTGACCGATGGCGAACGGATCTTAGGCTTGGGCGATCAAGGCATCGGAGGCATGGGGATCCCAATTGGTAAATTGTCGCTGTACACTGCGTGTGGCGGGATCAGCCCAGCCTACACCTTACCCATCGTATTGGACGTGGGCACCGACAACCAGCAGCTATTGAATGACCCAATGTATATGGGATGGCGTCATCAACGGATCGGCGGCGAAGAATACGCTCAGTTCATTGAGTTATTTATGCAAGCCGTGATGGTGCGCTGGCCGGAGGCTCTGATCCAATTTGAAGACTTCGCCCAAAAAAATGCCATGCCACTCTTACAACGCTATAAAGATCAATTGTGCTGCTTCAATGACGATATTCAGGGAACTGCAGCAGTCGTCGTCGGTTCATTATTAGCCGCCTGTAAAGCCGCCGACTCGGCGTTAAGCGAACAAAGGATCACCTTTGTAGGCTCAGGGTCAGCCGGTTGTGGGATCGCCGAAGCGATTGTGCGCGCCATGATCGAAGAAGGGATCAGTGAACAACAAGCCCGCAGCCAAGTTTTCATGGTCGATCGCTGGGGTTTACTGCAAAGCAACATGCCCAACCTGTTAGACTTTCAACAGCGCCTGGCACAACCCGCCGAGCTGCAGCAACTATGGGGCTTGAGCAGTGACAGTCTATCCTTACTCGATGTGGTCGAACACGCAAAACCGACCGTGCTGATCGGCGTCTCTGGCGCCCCGGGAGTATTCAATCAAGCGATCATAGAAACCATGCATCGGCACTGTGAAAAACCCATCGTATTACCCTTATCAAACCCTACCAGCCGAGTTGAAGCACTTCCCGAAGACATCCTTCGTTGGACCCAAGGGCAAGCGCTAGTGGCGACCGGAAGCCCCTTTTCTCCAGTAAAACTAGGAGAGCAGAGCTACCCCATCGCCCAATGTAACAATAGTTACATTTTCCCCGGCATTGGCCTTGGCGTCTTAGCGAGTCAAGCGACTCGAGTCAGTGATGAGATGTTAATTGCCAGCAGCCGAGCCTTAGCCGAATGCTCACCGTTGGCCAATGACGGCGAGGGGGCTTTGCTGCCTCCCCTCGAAGAAATTCGCATCGTTAGCAAACACATCGCTTATGCGGTCGCCAAAACGGCCATGCAACAGGGTTTAGCAATCCCCATCTCTGATGAAGTATTAAGTCAGACGATTGAAACCAGCTTTTGGCGCCCAGAATACCGTCACTACAAGCGCACTTCGTTCTAAACTTTGCAAGCACTCAACAGTCTCTAAAGCTGTTGAGTGCTCGCACTTGGTTTGAGTTAAACTAAATCTTCCTGAGCCTTTCGGATGATTGATTCAGCATGTTTCCAAGGATTGTTATCACTTTATTCCCAATAAAATACCACCAAAGATTAATCGCCGCCCAATCATCTCAAACTCAGCTAAACCGAAAAACCATAAAACTCGGGGAAAATAAGTAGCGATACCAACACTAAAATTTGTAGCGCGATAAACGGAATAACACCTTTGTAAATATCGGTGGTTTTAATCGCTGGGGGAGCCACACCTTTTAAATAAAACAAGCTAAAACCAAAGGGCGGGGTAAGAAAAGAAGTTTGTAAGTTCATGGCGATCAAAATCGCAAACCAAGTTAAGTTAATCCCCATCAGGTCGGCAACCGGATATAACATCGGCACCACGATAAACGATATTTCTACAAAATCGATAAAGAAACCCAGCACCAATATGACTAACATCGTTAAGATCAAGAATCCCCATTTATCTCCAGGAAGGCTGGTCATCACTTGCTCAATGACCTCTTCGCCACCGGTGTAGGAAAACACCATCGAGAAAGCCGTCGCACCAATGAAAATAGCGAACACCATCGCAGTAACGTTAACCGTTTCCAAGGCCGACTGATAAATAATTTTCCAAGAGAACTGACGATATAACAAAGACAACAAAACAGCGCCAACACCACCAATCGCCGAAGATTCAGTGGGCGTAGCAATGCCATAGAAGATAGAGCCCAATACCGCAATCATTAAGCTTAAGGGGGGAGCTATCGCCTTAAAGGCCTTCCAACAAGGCTTGAGACCATGCCCAGCAACTTGATCCTTAGGTAAAGCGGGGGCCATTTCAGGCTTGAGAAAGGCAATCAGCAACACATATAAAATGAATGCCCCAACGAGCACCCCTCCCGGCATTAATGCGGCCTTGAATAGGTCGCCAACCGGAACTCCCATCACATCCCCTAGAATAATCAAAATAATCGACGGCGGAATAATTTGACCAAGGGTGCCCGAGGCACAGATCACGCCAGTAGCAAGCCCCTTGTTATATTTATATTTCAGCATCACCGGCAAGGAAATAACCCCCATCGCCACCACCGAAGCGCCCACCACGCCTGTTGATGCAGCCAACAACGCGCCAACTAGAATGGTGGATACCGCTAAACCACCGCGTACGCCTCCAAATAGCTGGCCCATCGCTTCCAATAGCTGTTCAGCAAGACGTGTTTTTTGCAACACGATCCCCATAAAGATGAACAACGGTACCGCCATTAATACTGAGTTTTGCATGATGCTCATGATACGAAAGGGCATAAATGCAAATAGCTCGAAGCCTTCGGAAAGAACCCCAAATACCAGCGCCACGCCGCCAAAAACAAAGGCCACCGGAAAACCAGTTAATAGCATGCATAAGGCTACGAAAAACATGACAATCCCAATCATGAAAACTTCCTTTTAGCGACGACGAGTTAGTGCTGATTTCGCAGCTGAATTAAATTTTTGAGTAACATGCCTAGGCCGCTTAACGCGACACATAGCGCTGAAATAGGGATCATCGCTTTAATTAGCCAGCGATAAGCCAAGCCACCTGGGTCACCACTAATTTCACCAAGATGATAAGACTCCAAGGCGAAGTCATATCCGTACCAAACCATCAACCCACAGAATGGTAACAGCAATAGCAGCACCCCCAAGCTGTCTATCCAAGCCTTTTTACGACGAGATAACTTGTCATAGATAATGTCCACTCGCACGTGTCCTTCGGCCTGTAAGGTCGAGGCAATTCCCAATAAAAACATCGCCGAGAATAAGTGCCATTCCAGCTCCTGCATACCAATTGAACTGGAGCGAAAAAAGTAACGCATCACCACGTCATAAAAGATATTTACCAGCATCAACAGCATCAATACCGCAGTGAGAGACGCAATTCCTTTAGAAAAACCATCAATAGCTCGTTGCCAACGCAACATCTTTCACCTCCCCTTTAATTTGTCGATGGAGGCGCTAGCCGCCACTGCCGCCAGCGCCTTAAGCCACTACAAATCTTGGGTACTATTTAAGTAACCTTGCTCAGAAATGGCAGTATAAGCTCGTATTTGCTGCATAAATTGCTGCTGCGATTGAATTATCTTAGCGGCCATCGGGTCGCTCGCAGCCTTCTCTTGGAGCAATGCATCATTGGCTTCCTTCAAGGCTTTAATCACCGTCACCGGGAAGGTCTTCACTTGAATATTTGGATACTCCTGCAACATGGTTTGCCAGTTCTTGGCACTTTCAGCATAGGAATGAATAAACATGTCGTAAGCCGCCTTACGCATCGCGACCACAAGGATCGCTTGCAAATCTTTCGGTAAACTTTCAAGCTTTTTCTTATTCGCGATAAACATTAACTCAGTGGCTGGTTCATGCCATCCCATGTAGTAGTAGGGCGCGATTTTATGGAAGCCCATTCGCAGATCCAATGATGGCCCCACCCACTCCAGCGCATCGATAGTATTCCGCTCTAAGGCGGTATATAACTCACCGGGCGGAATATTCACTGGTGTTGCGCCAAGCTTAGCCAATACTTCACCTGCAAATCCAGGAATACGCATTTTAAGATTCTTTAAATCGTCTACCGAGTTAATTTCTTTGCGGAACCATCCCCCCATCTGTACTCCAGTATTCCCGCCAGGAAAGGGCAGCAAGTTATGCTCAGCGTAAACCTGATCCATCAAGGCTTGACCGCCACCATATTGCAACCAGGCATGTTGCTCAGGGGCATTCATACCAAAGGGCATCGTAGTGAAGTAGAGAGTATTCGGGACCTTACCTTTATAGTAATAAGAGGCGGAATGACCTAAATCGTATTGACCACTTTTCACCAAATCAAACACGCCAAACGGCGCTTTGTGTTTGTTGGCGGAGTCGACCCGAATTTTTAAACGCCCATTGGACATCTCGTCGGCCATTTTCACCATGTTTTTCACAGCGTCACCAAATACTGGAAAATTGGGCCCCCAGCTTTCGGCGAGTTTTAATTTATAAACTTTCTCTGCGGCCAAAGCCGTGGAACTAAAGGCAATAATGACCGAAGCCAATAATGTTTTACTGCAGAGGGACTTAAGCATGTGATTCACCCTTTCCTTATCATCCGTTGATTATTTTAGGTATGACCAGTATTCGCTGCTCACGAATTGAGCACCAACAATGTTATCATATTGTTAACGGGACGCTATCCGCTAAACTACGGTTTTCGATTACGTAAAATCACGTAGCCTTATACTTTGGTATAAGTTCGTACGATTTCACTATTTTAGCTCAGGCAACAGACTTAACATTAAATTAACATGAAATAATGAGACGCTTCGGTCATGTGGTCGCTTAAAATTAAAATTATTCTACTGTCGGTGGTTCCCCTGATTTTCGTTACAGCCTTAATTGCTAGCTTGGTCTTTAAGCAATCATCAACGCTGGCAAAGCAACAGCTTAAGCTGATCAAAACCAATATCATGCACAGCAAAACCCTGGAACTGCAAAATCATATCGCGCAAGCCTTTGCGAGCATTCGCAATATTTATGAGCCAGCGTCTGCCAACGATCAATACGCGAAACAGCAAGTTCGAGACATCCTCACTCGACTACGCTTTAGTGAAGATGGTTATTTTTTTGCGTACACCTTAGATGGACTAAATTTAGTACACCCGATATTGCCCGAATTAGTCGGAGAAAACCTTTGGAATTACCAAGATGCGGAAGGCACCATGTTAATTCAGGATCTGATTACTCAGGCGAAAGCTGGCGGCGGTTTCAGCCATTACTTATGGGAAAAACCCAGTACCGGAAAACGGGTGAAAAAGCTGGCTTATGTGGTCCTGCTCGACAAGTGGCAATGGATGCTAGGCACTGGCGTCTATCTCGATGATGTGGATGCAGAACTGGCTCGAATCAAGCTGCAAACCGAGCAAAATATTGATCATAATTTTATATGGCTATTCATCGTCACCAGCATTTCAGGCATTGTGATCGCTTTACTAGGCACCTCTCTCAACATTTCCGAACACAAGCTGGCCGATAAAAAACTGAAAGCGCTCACCCAACGAATCATCGACTCCCAGGAACAAGAGCGACAGCGCGTGAGTCGTGAATTACATGACGGTATTAATCAACTGCTTGTCTCTATTAAGTATCGCCTAGAAAGCGCAACCGAATGCAGCAACACCCCAACAACCATCAGCGTTAACTTGCACCAAGGACTCCACACCATTAATCAAGCAATCGGTGAAATAAGACGTATTTCCAAAGATCTACACCCAAGTATATTGGATGATCTTGGCCTCGGCGCGGCTTTAACCAGTCTCAGCCAAGAATTTGAACAACGCACCGCTATCGACGTATTCTTCGAATGCGACATCAATGCCATTCACATACCAGCAATGATCCAAACCACCTTATATCGGATCACTCAGGAAGCTCTACAAAATATAGAAAAACATGCTGCTGCTGATACTGTCGATATTCTATTAACGCATCGTAAACAACAACTCCAGATGTCCATTCGCGACAATGGTTGTGGTTTTGAAATCGAAAACAAATCAACTCAAGCAAACTTCAAACAATTTGATCTAGGCTCCGAGTTCGCCAGTAGCGGCTTGGGTTTACGCAATATATTTGAACGAATTTCCCACATCGATGGCCAAGTGAGTATCCATAGCCAACTTGCGAAAGGGACTCAAATTACCATCAAACTCCCGTTACAAAAGTGCTCAACATTCAACCAAATACCCTTGGAGCAAATTACATGACCTCAGTTTTACTCGTCGATGATCATCCCTTGGTACAAGATGGTTTGAAGATGCGATTAGACACCACGGAAGAATTTGAAGTCGTAGGCACCGCTGCAGATGGGCAACAAGCCTTAGATTTAGTCATCCGCTTAAAACCCCAAATTGTGCTCACTGATATTAATATGCCCAAGCTCAATGGGATTCAGCTGCTAGAATTACTAGCAGTACAATCCCCCGAGACGAAAGTAATTATGTTAAGCATGCACAACAACAAAGTATACGTGCAAAATGCAATGTGTCATGGTGCCAAAGGCTACCTTTTAAAAGACATTACCTCTTGCGAGCTGGTCAACGCCTTACAAGCCGTTGCCAATGGCGGATGTTATATCAGTGCAGGGGTCTCTAACCAACTGTTCGAATCAGGCAAAACCAGCGCGGCCCTCAGTAAACGAGAGCAACAGGTATTGCAACGACTCGCTTCTGGCTGTAGTAACAAAAAAATTGCAGATAAATTATCGATTAGTATCCGTACCGTAGAAACCCATACCTTAAAGATCAGACGTAAACTGAAACTCGATAGTAGTGCGGCAATGATTAAATATGCGATAGATAACTATGGTTCTGGCATCGAATGTTGATTAAGATGTTTTATTCAACAATAACGAATCACTACTCGCAACTAGAGGCTGAATTTGAAGCGTTCTGACCTGAGTAAATCGAACAAACCGAATAAACAAAAACGCCCAAAAACCCAAGTTCGCTTGGTGAGTGGCTCAATGCAAACAAATGCCAATCAGCAGCTCGAAAGTGATTTTATTGCGGCCTTCGAATATGCCCTAGAACTCTTAGAAAAACCTAAAAATAATTAGTGGGTTATAACAGTGCTGTTGGACGCATTTCTACCAGAATACATGGCTTAAACTAACAGCTTGTGTCACTGGTCGATTCACGCCACACTCGACACCTTAGTCATTCAAGCTCGGTCTTACTTTTTACCCACTAGAGGCGTGAAGCTGATTTTACCCTCTTCATATTTGGTTTCGGTGGGGCCGTACTCCCGATTAGTAAATAATTTCTGACCCACAATATCTAAACGAACATTAGGGTGTAACTCTCGGCGCACCGTCAGCTTCGCCTTAGCAAAAAATTCTTGCTCTAATTGCTGATTATAATCGAGGGCAAAGTCAATTTGTACCAACTCCTGACGAGTATGATGTAAGGTTGCCGCAAGTTTATCGGCAGTATCGGGCTCCCGTTCTTCTTTTTTTACAGAACTCAACTTCATCTGGGCATCAAGCACCTTACCCAACTTTTGGTGGAGAGTTTGCTTCACATTATTTAAGCTTCGACGCTCTTCTTGGATTTCATCAAAATCACCAGAGATAGTCAGCTGCGTTGCGGTGCCCGCAGTGGCGCCAAGTACTACAGTCGATATTTCATCACCAGCCTCGACAGAGCCACCAATTAAGGTTCCGCGCAAACCACCCGCATCACTCACCGTCACCTTTCCCTTACTCTCTATTTTACTATGCAGTAACTGGCTGGTCACGGTCACATCTTTTTCCGCTTGGACATGAGAGTACTGTATAAAAGTGGCATGCACTTCGCCTTGGGCTTGAATCGAACAGGAGTAGTTTTCGTCCCCTTCCTTGAGTCGGTGGCCTATCACCCCTTTACCAACCACTACATCACCACCCGCAACAATATTCGCCGATTCGACAAAACCATTAATATGTACATCGCCAGTCGCGGACACCTTCATACCTTCGGCAACGTTACCCGTGATTAATATGCTACCGCTAAAATCGACATGGCCATAGCTGACATCCACTTCTTTAATCGACAACACATCGTCAACTTTCATGCCATTTTCGATTTCCAAAGGCAGGCCGATACAGGTCGCCAGTAACAGGTTTTGATCATCATTTGCTATACGCGAACCCTCGCCCACGGTAAAAGGAATCTCTCGGCCTTGCTTAAAAGGTAAGGAATCGCCACAAACACTCATCCCCTGACGACCGACAGTGAAGGGATGGCGGCGCATCAAGGGCTTATCTGGCTCAACCGTTTCGAGGCTACCAAGGTCACGCATATCAACCCTACCATCACTGGTTTCCTGAGGTTGTAACAAACGTTCTTTAGGAGTGGCGACTAAGCGCTCGAAACGACTATCTTGACCATCAACCGCTGCACGACCTAAGGCCACAACCTTCTCCAATTTCATCCCCGGATCGGCAGTTCTGGCGGCGTTAAGCAATGCTAAAGCGCGTTGTTTTTGTAGACCGAAGCTCACCCCCGCTTCTTGCATAGCATTTACCAGATCCCCCTGAGAGATTGGCCTACCGCCATAGGCGGCGGTAATAGTGGCTCGAGCCACCATCTTATCCTCTGAAATTCGAATACTAATCTCAGCATTGCGAATACTGGCAATTTTTATAAAAGTATCGCCCCACTTCTTAATCAGTTCAGGAGACTCCCTCAACTCGGCAAACTTAGCAACAGCGTCTTGAATCGCCTCCTCATCAAATAAGTAGTGACTATATTCAGAACGATGCAACAGTGCTTGAACATCGGTGACGCTAACATGGCTGTCTTGCGGTGTGATTTCGATTAACGCAGCCAACTTATCTTGCGATAAACGTAAACAACTCAATTCCAGCATTTAGCCCCCTTTCTCGTTTGGCGTTCACCATAACAAAACATACTTAAGCGATATTTTTCTATTATGCCTGTTCACATCCTGTTAACCAATAGTCGAGCAAGCTCTAGTCACCAACTAATTGAACTAGATCTTCATTTAGTATGATGAATAATAAAATTTATGTAACTTTACAAGATATTGATCAATAAAATCAGCAATCAAATATAAAATTCATCGCAAAACTAAGTGCCTTAATTTTGCCACAATACCGCTATTTTTAGTTGTACTTTCAACAACACATCACTACCTTGATAAGACGATGCGGGTCTGGCTCTCAAATCGCCTCACCACAATTTATTTTGAGGAAATGAGAACATTATGAAACTTTCCAAGCACAAGTTTAGCTATCTTCAACAAATCGCGATTGTACATATTATCGCTGGCCTCATCACCATGCTATTGGCTTATTATGTAGGGACCTTTAGTGCCATCGTTTTAGGCTTATCGATCATTGCTTATGCCGCTGTAGGCTTATGGTTCAACCAACGACTACGCAAACAACTCGTCAAGCCAATCGATCATAGTAGTTACTGGTTGTTTTTAGCCGTGGGACTATTACTAACGCTGTTTCCTGGAATCACTTTAGGTCTAGCCGCCCTGTGTTTAGGCGGCGGTTTGATCATCTACGGTATCCAAAGTTTCAAAGGCTCACGACTAAACGCGGGGCAGCTTATTTGGGCGAAGTGCCGAGCGCTGTTTAGCATCTTACTCGGTCTAGTGATTATCTTATCGGGAGCCGCTGGACTGGCGTGGTTAATCGGCATGTTGTTTGGATTACATATCTTCTTCTACGGCATCAACTTATGGATGCTCAGCAAAGCATAGGGTATTGGCTAAAAGCACTCTCCCACTTCAGCCAATACCCGACGTCATATCTCGCGATTATTCCTTTAAAATAGCGATATTTTGTGCGCTGCTAAACTGTGAGCTAATGGGTTCGATATCTAGGGTCAAGCCAATGATATTTCCATCAACGATGATGGAGGTAATATCATTACGCACCGGGTAAGCACCACACAGCTCTCCTTCATCACAAATACTCTCGTCCCTGTCGAGATCAGAAGTCACATAAAGACGATATTCACCGGCCTTCACTTGCGCAAAACTAAACGGGAACACTCCCCCAGTCATTGTCACCTGCTGTTGATAAGCTAGATTTTCTGTCACGGGATCAACCAAAAACACATAAACTAAACCACTATCATCGGCTTGCTGTTTGCTCACCGTCATCGATAAGCTGACTGGATATTCTCGACCATCGGAAGCGCTTAGAGTGATGGTGGTACTATAAGTACCATCGCTCAAATCAGTACGACTCACTTCAACCACATAGCGACCTAAGCCGTTACTATCGGCTTCACTGGAGTCAATGGTTAACCACCCAGCGTCTTTGGCCACACTTTGTACCGACAGGCCGCTATTCCCCACTAATGTTACAGTGAATTCAGCAGAACTTTCTGAAGAACTGAGGCTAATCTGACGAGTGCTTAAACGGAGATAACTAGAGATATTACCACTGCTATCAATTTGACTTTGCACCGCCTTCTCGGCATTTAATAAGCCATAACCATATTTATCATCTCGACCCACAGCACCAATATCATCACTGAGGCTCTCGCTGGCCAGTAAGTTCAAAAAATCTGCCGTGTTAAGGTTGGGATTAAGTTGTTTCATCAGCGCAACAACCCCAGCAACATGCGGACTAGCCATGCTGGTGCCATTTAAGTATTGGTAACTTGCAGTGAGACTAGCGCCCCTTTGATTCACATAAGTACTGTAGACCCCATCACCATAACCATCCCCATCTAAATCAACGCTACTATTGCCGCCCGGCGCAGCAATATCAATGTAACTGCCATAATTAGAATAAGAGGTAATCGTTTGGCTCGCGTCCACCGCACTAACACCAATAACATTGGCTAAGGCCGCAGGATAGCTTGCTTGAGAGGAGCTCTCGTTACCCGCTGCTGCGACCACAATAACGCCCTGAGCCACCGCAGCTTGTACGGCATCGTTTAATACTGAAGAACTACTGGTTCCGCCTAGGCTCATATTAATGACACTGGCAGCTTGTTTCGGCAAAAGACCCGAGGCATTGCTCAGGCCCGCCGCATATAAAATCGCCTGAGAAATATCATACAGCGTTCCGCCACCATAACCCAAGGCTCGTAAATTCATAATTTTCACATTAGGAGCGACACCTGCAACACCTATCGCATTGTCGGTTTGTGCCGCGATGGTGCCTGCCACGTGGGTGCCATGCCAAGATGAGCTACCATTGGTACCGCTCTGGTCGCCGGGGTCTTCAGGGTTACTATCAATGCCATCGCCATCAAGAGACATATCGCTATCAAGAATAAAATCGACACCATCATCGCTCAGTTGAGCTTGCAAATCAGGATGACTTTGGAACATGCCGGTGTCGATTACCGCCACCACAACATCGTTCAAGGTTTGCCCTTGCATTACCTGCCAAGCTGCCGCTAAATTAATTTGCTGATAATGCCATTGGCGAGCCACTAAGGGATCGTTAGATAATGCACTGGGCCGATAAAGATAATTAGGCGTCACCTTATCACTTCCCAGCCGATGGGCCATTTGCTTCACTTTCAGCAAACTGCGTTTCTTCACGCTATATTCGGCGGAAGCGTTATCGGAAAATCCAGCCACCTCAAGCGCGCTAGTGCTAGTCCCCAATGAGCGGACCCGAGCACCACTCTGCTGCAGATACAAGCTCATGCTTGGGCCAGCGCTCAGTAGCGATAACTCATCATCGGTGGTAGTCATGGCACGCGCCAAAGTTTGTGCTTGCTTGACTACGATTTGATCGTTCACAAAATCCTGTTGGGTGCTCAAGTACTGCCCAGCCGCCGTACTTTGCTGGTTTTGTGCAATCAAACGTAGAGTATAATTACCACGAGAGAGAGTTTGATTGGCATCCGTATAAGTGGTCACGAGTACATAGTAACTGTCGGCTGCATCGACACTGAGGTATTCAGTTTGATTCACGCCAATAGAGCTCGCCACCTCCGCATTCAGATCACTAACTCGATACAAAACCAGATCAAAATCACTGTTCGCTGCGCTTCCCTGTTGCCAGTCGGCGATTTCTAAGAATATCGACTGGCCCTGCTCTAAATCTACTTTATAAACATCAATATCATCATTCTCGTCGGCAAACCGATCATCGGCCACCCCCGTCGCTTCACTCGTTAAATAGCCACTAACTACGGCAATCGGTGGGAGTTGTTGCGCGGTACTGCTGGTATTGTTGGTTACATAAGGCGCATTAAAATCATTTACATCACTATCAATGACAGTATTCGATAATACGTTTGCGGTCCCTGAAAGCAGATAGCTTGGGAGTTCTTCTGTGACATTACCGTCACTACTACCATTACTCTCCCCACCCCCACCACAGGCAAACAAGCTTAATGCAAGTAACCAAAGCACAATAATTTTCATATATTCCCTTACCTAAACCGACACATTCTTCATGCCATCATATTCAATCTTCATCAAAAGAACATGTGAAGATATAATATCACTTAGTTTTTTTACATTTATGCTATGTAAAACAAAGGGTATTAAATTGTAAAGAATTGTCATGAGTCCGATCTTACTGCGCGGTGAACTCACTTGAAAACGACTGACGCGCTTTCACTCAGCGATGTAATACGCAGCAACATTAGCGGGTCTTGAAGAGAAGTGAAATACCAAGACTCCTCTCAATCAAAGAACAGCCAGCGATTAACTATTCTCTTCTATACCTTTTTGTTGATTAATTTTGGCTGCTTGAGCATCGAGAATGGCTTGAGGAATTGTCCCCTTGGTTTTAATTGCCCCGGTGAGGTTGGCTGCGGTTTTCGCTTCCGCCGATTCGGTCACTCCTGCAATTTTAGACCCGACCGCCTCTACTAAATCGCTGACACCTGCAATTTTGGACTCTGCACCAAGCGCCTGCTCTCCGATAGCTTTCACTTGGTCCAAGGCCGTTTGTTGGCCGACACTTTCCACGCTTGATGTCACTGCCGTGGCAATTGGGTTACCTGATAAACCAGCAACCAAAGCTGCCGCAAGCGTTTGCCCGAGTTGAGTAAATTGTGCTTCGATATCAGTTTTTAAGCCACTTTGTAATAAATCAGTTCCCGCTAAACCCGCAGCGATAGGATTTCCAGAGGCTAAACCTAAACCTAAATCCAAAGCTTTAGGCGCCAATTCTTCAAGACTTAGATCCTTCGGCTCAGCCTTTGCGGTTTGTTCCTCGGTGGTGAGCTTATCAGCCGCTTGCCCTAAGGACTCCGTAGCACTTGAATCACCTAACTGAAGCACTTGCTTTAGGGTTTCAGCAAAACCACCATTACTACTTTCTTCCGCGGTCTGTTGAGCGTTTACCTCGATAAGCTTAGGTTTATAAGCGATATCTTGGGTTGCGAGTGGCGTCGAGTTATAAGTGCTGCTCATTGTATCTTCCTTGCTAATTAATTGAGTCGTCTAGGGCAAAAGGGTCTTGATTAACCGCGACCAACACATCCCTAATTTGAATATTTGCCATTTCCGAGTAGCGCTGTGTGCTTAACACGGCTCGATCTGACTGTACCGATACAACCGTGAGTTGAGTATTGTCGGCATTAAAGATCGGGCCTTTTAAACCACCATCAAGATGCATCAGATATTGCTGACGAACCAGTTCAAATTTATCCCCTTTACGCACGCCGTTTACTCGTCCGATATTAATCACAACCTGACCATTATAGATACCAACAACTTTGGCGAGGCTTTGTCGGCAATACAACGAATCTTCAACATCTTGAACTGACTGATCTATATAGGAATCAATCAGTTTGCCATAATCCGAAGACCAAAACGTTTCACCAGTTACATCAAACTTCATAGTGACATCAAACGGCCACTCTCGATTCGAGCCATAATTTTTACGTAAAACAGTCTCTCCATTGATTCCATCAATCACAAACAACTTCATCTGAAAGTTTCGTTGTTTCACCGTATCACTGATGCCCAGCAGATTGGTGGAAGTCTCGTTATAACTGGACATATCGACGATTTGACCAAACAGGATGTATTGCACATCGAATTTTTCCGATAACGAACGAGCGAACGTGAGCATTTGCGATTCTAAATCATGCGAGTAACGACCATCCAAAGCAATTTGCTGAGTCATTAAATGACGCGCATCCACCCGCTTGCTGTTTTGCTTGAAACGATGAAAAACTCTTCGTGATACCTCTTCCGGTGTACGATAAATTCCGCCCAACTGAGCATGCTCACGCTTTTGTAGCTGAAAAGGACCAACAAATAAGGTCTTCGCATAACTGTCCTTTTCACAGCTATTAAGGGGAAAGATATCAGCCGCGACTTTCACCACAATCTGGTCTTCCTTGATCGTCTCAACTAACAGCTTCATGTCATACACTTCGCCATTAGTGCGAACCGTTAGTTCATCGGTTTCCAGCACTCCAGATTTAACAACCTGCAAAGACTTAACACTCGCCCCACCCCGATACATTAATGTGATCAACGCAGCTTGGATCGCTTGCTGGCGAGCAGTATCGACTTGACCATCAATAATCCGCGCCTGTCCTTCTCCCTCCAGCCACACGCCGTAACAAGGAACAACCAATAGCGCATACAAAAAAGCACTAGAGTAAATCAATCTCAATAGGTACATCATCAACTTCCTATAAAGGCCACATACTTCCACCTAGGAACGAAGACAACCAACCTTGAGTTTGCACGTCGGCATGATCCCCTGTACCACTAAACTCGATCCGTGCATCGGCCACTTGATAAGAGCCGATCGTATTATTTTCCGCAACATCTAGAGGCCGAACAATACCGGTAAACCGCATATACTCTTTCCCGTTATTAATTACCAGCCACTTCTCTCCGCGTACCACCAGGTTGCCATTGTTAAGAATGTCGACCACCGATACCGTAATTCTCCCAGATAAACGATGTCGTTGATTGGCGTCTGAAGAACCATCAAAATCTTGCTTCTGATTCATTTCTAGTTGCACTTCTCGACCATTAATAGTCAAGGTGCCACCAGGTACCGAAATCGGATCCAACTTATAGCTATTTTCTTTCCCCAGAGTTGAACTAGCCGACTTAGTCGCAGTTGCTTCCTCATCAAGTAAAATGGTGATGGTATCGCCTAAAGCGAAAGGAGGTGTATAACTATATAAACTCCGCGAAGTGTTGCTGTTAAACATCGAGCCGGTCACAATCACTGGTGCCGCCGCAGGGCCGGGTTCAATAGGCGCATAGTAAGGGTCATCTGGAATTGGTGAACGATGATCGGTACTCACCGTGACTTGTCGCTGACTACTGTCTTCATGCTCTTGGACGCTTTCCACAACATCTTCTACGCCCTCTTTAATAGTCGAACATGCAGCTAACAAGGCTATACTGCACATCACCATCATCCTAGTTATCATTGATCTATTCCCACTTCCGCTAGTTCCGTTTATTACTCTTTCATATACTTTACTGAAGAGGACTGAACGCCCCTTTTAATTAGCTGCTTAAATAAAACATAAACAACTTATAGCAAAGCAAATGCCACTAACGTCATTAGAAACACATCCTTACGAAGATCTAATCGACACAAACGTGTAATCACCGACAACAATCCGTCGCTTAGGTCATTCACCAATGATTTAATGCAAATTAAATGCCACTAAATTCATATATTTCAGCATTTTATGTTAATTTTGAAATTTGATGTAAATTTTTATTTAGCGCTGCCGATAAACAATATGACTGTTGTTTATTAACTAAACAGTAAAATCCATGTAGAATCGGCAAATCTTGCCTGTGAACGGCAAAAAATTGTCATAAAAAAATGAAACTGCGGAAAAACATTTCCCATAAGCTTATGATTTATAAATAGGAATTGTTCAATCCAAGAGCATATAATGTAATATTCGAAGTAGTCCCCTCCCACACATAACGGCTTCTTAACAGATGTTCTTCCAAAACTATTTTTACAGTGCTTGATTACTTCTTGATTCAGAGACTGTACTGCTAAACTCGATAACCCCCGCTAAAAGAGCCCGCTTATTAAACTCTTATCGATATGACTTAGGAATATTTTTGCAGCAGAAAATGCCAAGACCATCGACGCCATTTATTCAAGCTCATAGCGTTCACCAGCCAGTTTTAGATCTGAAGCAAATCAAAAGATAAACCAGCCCTTAAAGCACTCGATCAATATGCCGAGCAACTAATGTCAAAAGACCTTATAAATTAAATCGTCAAATAATTTGAAACTATTAATGCGGAAACTACTATTAAGTTGAGTTGCTTACTTTATAACCTTAAAAACCGAAGTTGATTTCTATGTCCCATAAATTGGTTTAGCTACTAAATTTTTCTAGGAAAGAAAGTACGTCTCGATTACGGTGAATTGCTTTTCATAGACTAACAAGATCAAATTTATCCAATGATGATAATTCAAGCATAGGGTAATAATTGATCGCATGACTGGTAACTAGACCCCAAGTAACACCGTTGCTGGGCCAAAATGGTAATAGACAAATGTTAAAACTTAAAGATATTAGAGTCAGTATTAAACTTAGCATCCTTATTAGTGTCGCAATCATAGGCTTTATAAGTCTGTCGCTAATTTCGGCAAACACCCTCAGCCGTAACTTAACCTTTGAACGAGAATCACGCCTCAAGGCAGTGGTTAATGCGGCTCTCAGCCAAATAGCCGACTTCAATCAACGATATTCTAAAGAAGAAGCTCAAGCTCGAACCAAGGAGTTGATCGAAGCAACTCGTTTTGATGGTAATAACTACCTATATATTATTGATACTTCACGCCGAATATTAGCTCATCCGATACGGGCCGATCTGATTGGTCAGCAAATGGGCGACGCAAGCAAAGGCTCCAAAGAACACTATTGGTACGACATGGTTAATGCTGGGCAGAGGCCAAATGGTGGCATCGTTACCTACCCTTGGACTAATGGCAACATGCAAGCCTCGAATAAAATCGCCTATCTTCGAAATTTTCAAGCTTGGGGCTGGATCGTCGGTGCAGGAATGCTAACCGACGACATTGCTCAAGAAGTGAACAATCAGGTATTAAAAATGGCGGGAGCCACCTTGCTGATTATCGTTATTATGATCCTGTTGGGTTATATCATTAGCTCTTCCGTAGTGAAACCGCTTGAAGACATTAAGCAAGCGATGAAATCAGTCGCCGATGGCGATCTCACGGCCAAAATTCCAGTTCATGGCCAAGATGAAATTGGTATTGTTGCCATGCGAATTAACGAAAGTATTCGCTCGGTTCGTAAAGCTTTACTTGAGTCGGTGAACTCAGCGAAACAACTAGCAGATGCTGCAACACGCATCGCCTCTTCTGCAGAAGAAACAAGTCAAGCTGTGACCAATCAACGAGACCAACTAAACCAACTAGCAACAGCGATGAATCAAATGTCGGCAACCGTTGCCGAAGTGGCAGGTTATGCTGAATCTACTGCAACTGACACAATTAATGCCAGTAAAGAGGCAAAACTTGGTAATAACGACGTAAGTTTAAGTGTTGATAGCATTAAAACTTTATCCGTTGAACTAGAATCGGCCACCGATCAAGTGAATAAGTTAAAAGAAGGAGTGATGGAGATCAGTGATGTCACCTCAGTGATCAGTAGTATTTCTGAACAAACCAACTTGCTCGCATTAAACGCTGCCATTGAAGCCGCTCGAGCCGGAGAACAAGGTCGAGGATTTGCGGTCGTCGCCGATGAAGTTAGAAATTTAGCAGCAAGGACTAATCAATCAACCGAAGAGATCCAAAGCACAATTAATCGCCTACAAAAACTCGCCGTTGATACCGCCAGTGTGATGCAAAAAAGTAAAGACTTAGCGCATGTTAGCGTTCAATCCGCAGAAAGTTGCGGCAGCGATCTAGGAACCATTGTCAGTCATATTGAACATGTAAGTGACCAATCGACCCAAATCGCAACGGCTGCCGAAGAACAGAGTGCGGTTGCAGAAGATATGAATCGTAATGTGTCAGGAATTAATGACGCTGCCTTAGAAATGACTCAAGCATCCGGTTATCTTGCTTCAGAAAGCGAAACCTTAGCCAGTATGTCACAACAATTGGATGAGAGATTATCGCTTTTTAAACTTCAATGACAGGCTATACATGACAAACAAAGCTTTGTTGAATAAAAATAGAGCTTCACATTAAAACCTTAAACCGCAGCGCTTCCGACCTACGGAGGCGCTAGCAACACGCAACAGGTCGTTTTTAGCGAAACATCGTATGTGTAAGGCATAAAAAAGCCTATCCGTGAGGATAGGCTTTCTCTAAATAGGTGTCTGGCGATATCCAGCCAACTTTCACATGGTTTGTTCATGAACATCGGTTCGCCTTGGCTGCCCTTGCTAAATCCCAGACATAAAAAAAAGCCTATCCGTAAGGATAGGCTTTCTCTAAATAGGTGTCTGGCGATATCCAGCCTACTTTTACATGGCAATTTCAGACATAAAAAAACCCAGCACATAGCTGGGTTTTTAAAATAGGTGCCTGGCAGTGACCTACTTTCACATGGGGAGACCCCACACTATCATCGGCGCAGTTGCGTTTCACTTCTGAGTTCGGCATGGGTTCAGGTGGTTCCACAACGCTATTGCCACCAGGCAAAAACTTGTTGTCTTTAACATTCGAAAAAACTGATATATCCCACGAGCATAACAAGCACTCTTGGTTCTAAAATAAAGTATCTATAAGCAACACCCTTTAGGTGTTGTATGGTTAAGCCTCACGGGTAATTAGTACAAGTTAGCTCAATGCCTCACAGCACTTACACACCTTGCCTATCAACGTTGTAGTCTCCAACGGCCCTTCAGAGGACTTTAAGTCCTAGTGAGAATTAATCTCAAGGCCTGCTTCCCGCTTAGATGCTTTCAGCGGTTATCAGTTCCGAACGTAGCTACTGGGCAATGCTATTGGCATAACAACCCAAACACCAGCGGTTCGTCCACTCCGGTCCTCTCGTACTAGGAGCAGCTCCCTTCAATTCTCAAACGCCCACGGCAGATAGGGACCGAACTGTCTCACGACGTTCTAAACCCAGCTCGCGTACCACTTTAAATGGCGAACAGCCATACCCTTGGGACCGACTTCAGCCCCAGGATGTGATGAGCCGACATCGAGGTGCCAAACACCGCCGTCGATATGAACTCTTGGGCGGTATCAGCCTGTTATCCCCGGAGTACCTTTTATCCGTTGAGCGATGGCCCTTCCATACAGAACCACCGGATCACTATGACCTACTTTCGTACCTGCTCGACGTGTCTGTCTCGCAGTTAAGCTGGCTTATGCCATTGCACTAACCGTACGATGTCCGACCGTACTTAGCCAACCTTCGTGCTCCTCCGTTACTCTTTGGGAGGAGACCGCCCCAGTCAAACTACCCACCAGACACTGTCCGCATCCCGGATAACGGGACAACGTTAGAACATCAACACTACAAGGGTGGTATTTCAAGGTCGGCTCCACATCATCTAGCGACAACGCTTCAAAGCCTCCCACCTATCCTACACATGTAGGGTCAATGTTCAGTGTCAAGCTGTAGTAAAGGTTCACGGGGTCTTTCCGTCTAGCCGCGGGTACACCGCATCTTCACGGCAATTTCAATTTCACTGAGTCTCGGGTGGAGACAGCTTGGCCATCATTACGCCATTCGTGCAGGTCGGAACTTACCCGACAAGGAATTTCGCTACCTTAGGACCGTTATAGTTACGGCCGCCGTTTACCGGGGCTTCGATCAATAGCTTCGCTTGCGCTAACCACATCAATTAACCTTCCGGCACCGGGCAGGCGTCACACCGTATACGTCATCTTTCGATTTAGCACAGTGCTGTGTTTTTAATAAACAGTTGCAGCCAACTGGTATCTGCGACTGCCGTCAGCTCAGGGAGCAAGTCCCATCACCAACAGCAGCGTACCTTCTCCCGAAGTTACGGTACCATTTTGCCTAGTTCCTTCACCCGAGTTCTCTCAAGCGCCTTGGTATTCTCTACCCAACCACCTGTGTCGGTTTGGGGTACGGTTTCGTATAATCTGAAGCTTAGAGACTTTTCCTGGAAGCAGGGCATCAACCACTTCATCACCTTAGTGACTCGTCATCAATCCTCAGCCTTAGACACCCGGATTTTCCTAAGTGTCCAGCCTACAACCTTAAACGCGGACAACCAAACGCCGCGCTGGCCTAGCCTTCTCCGTCCTCCCATCGCAATTATACGAAGTACAGGAATATTAACCTGTTTCCCATCGACTACACTTTTCAGTCTCGCCTTAGGGGCCGACTCACCCTGCTCTGATTAACATTGAACAGGAAACCTTGGTCTTTCGGCGAGGGGGCTTTTCACCCCCTTTATCGTTACTCATGTCAACATTCGCACTTCTGATACCTCCAGCAATCCTTACGAATCACCTTCAACGGCTTACAGAACGCTCCTCTACCGCACTTGCAAAGCAAGTACCCGTAGCTTCGGTGCATAGCTTAGCCCCGTTACATCTTCCGCGCAGGCCGACTCGACCAGTGAGCTATTACGCTTTCTTTAAATGATGGCTGCTTCTAAGCCAACATCCTGGCTGTCTAAGCCTTCCCACATCGTTTCCCACTTAGCTATGACTTTGGGACCTTAGCTGACGGTCTGGGTTGTTTCCCTTTTCACGACGGACGTTAGCACCCGCCGTGTGTCTCCCGGATAGTACTTAGTGGTATTCGGAGTTTGCAAAGGGTTGGTAAGTCGGGATGACCCCCTAGCCTTAACAGTGCTCTACCCCCACTAGTATTCGTCCGAGGCGCTACCTAAATAGCTTTCGAGGAGAACCAGCTATCTCCCGGTTTGATTGGCCTTTCACCCCCAGCCACAAGTCATCCGCTAATTTTTCAACATTAGTCGGTTCGGTCCTCCAATTGGTGTTACCCAATCTTCAACCTGCCCATGGCTAGATCACCGGGTTTCGGGTCTAATCCCAGCAACTATGCGCGCAGTTAACACTCGGTTTCCCTACGGCTCCGCTATTCGCTTAACCTTGCTACTGAAATTAAGTCGTTGACCCATTATACAAAAGGTACGCAGTCACCCCACAAAGAGGCTCCCACTGCTTGTACGTATACGGTTTCAGGTTCTATTTCACTCCCCTCACAGGGGTTCTTTTCGCCTTTCCCTCACGGTACTGGTTCACTATCGGTCAGTCAGGAGTATTTAGCCTTGGAGGATGGTCCCCCCATATTCAGACAACATATCACGTGTGCCGTCCTACTCGTTTTCACTTCAAATCACCTTTCGTGTACGGGGCTATCACCCGCTACGGCCAAACTTTCCAGCTTGTTCCACTAAATTATAAGAAGCTTAAGGGCTAATCCGGGTTCGCTCGCCGCTACTACCAGAATCTCGGTTGATTTCTTTTCCTCCGGGTACTTAGATGTTTCAGTTCCCCGGGTTCGCCTCGTAACGCTATGTATTCACGTTACGATACTGCATAAAATGCAGTGGGTTTCCCCATTCGGAAATCCATGTCTATTGCGTCTTTTATCGACTCAACATGGCTTATCGCAGATTAACACGTCCTTCATCGCCTCTGACTGCCAAGGCATCCACCGTATACGCTTAGTCACTTAACCATACAACACCTAAATGTTGTCGCTTAAATCACTTGAATGGTCAGGCTGTATAAATCCTGCCACTCGAGTACGATCACCTTATTTTTTTGAATACCAAAAACACTTGTTATTTAACTCGTATTTTTGAGATATTTTTTATCAGCTTTTCCAAATTGTTAAAGAGCATTCGGCTTCTTAGAAACCAAAGCTAAGCACTGTATCAACATAATGCTTAGCTTTATTTTCTTAAACCAAGAGAGAAATGGTATCCCGTACGAGATTTGAACTCGTGTTACCGCCGTGAAAGGGCGGTGTCCTAGGCCTCTAGACGAACGGGACACTGCGTTAGCTGTTCTCGTTGGTTCTAAACCACACTAGAACTTCTCTCTTTATCTTCTATCAAGCAATCTGTGTGAACACGTCACAAAACATAAACGTTCATAATAAGGAGGTGATCCAGCCCCAGGTTCCCCTAGGGCTACCTTGTTACGACTTCACCCCAGTCATGAACCACAAAGTGGTGAGCGTCCTCCCGAAGGTTAAACTACCCACTTCTTTTGCAGCCCACTCCCATGGTGTGACGGGCGGTGTGTACAAGGCCCGGGAACGTATTCACCGTGGCATTCTGATCCACGATTACTAGCGATTCCGACTTCACGGAGTCGAGTTGCAGACTCCGATCCGGACTACGACATGCTTTCTGGGGTCCGCTTGCTCTCGCGAGTTCGCATCCCTCTGTACATGCCATTGTAGCACGTGTGTAGCCCTGCCCGTAAGGGCCATGATGACTTGACGTCGTCCCCACCTTCCTCCGGTTTATCACCGGCAGTCTCCCTAGAGTTCCCACCATCACGTGCTGGCAAATAAGGATAAGGGTTGCGCTCGTTGCGGGACTTAACCCAACATCTCACGACACGAGCTGACGACAGCCATGCAGCACCTGTATCTAAGTTCCCGAAGGCACCAATCCATCTCTGGAAAGTTCTTAGTATGTCAAGGGCAGGTAAGGTTCTTCGCGTTGCATCGAATTAAACCACATGCTCCACCGCTTGTGCGGGCCCCCGTCAATTCATTTGAGTTTTAACCTTGCGGCCGTACTCCCCAGGCGGTCTACTTAATGCGTTAGCTGCGTTACCCACGGGTTAAACCCACAGACAACTAGTAGACATCGTTTACGGCGTGGACTACCAGGGTATCTAATCCTGTTTGCTCCCCACGCTTTCGTACATGAGCGTCAGTTTTTGTCCAGGTGGCCGCCTTCGCCACTGGTATTCCTTCAGATCTCTACGCATTTCACCGCTACACCTGAAATTCTACCACCCTCTACAAAACTCTAGCTTCCCAGTTCCAAATGCCATTCCCAGGTTGAGCCCGGGGATTTCACATCTGGCTTAAAAAGCCGCCTGCGTACGCTTTACGCCCAGTAATTCCGATTAACGCTCGGACCCTCCGTATTACCGCGGCTGCTGGCACGGAGTTAGCCGGTCCTTCTTCTGTCGCTAACGTCAAACAATATACGTATTAAGCATATTGCCTTCCTCACAACTGAAAGTGCTTTACAACCCGAAGGCCTTCTTCACACACGCGGCATGGCTGCATCAGGCTTTCGCCCATTGTGCAATATTCCCCACTGCTGCCTCCCGTAGGAGTCTGGGCCGTGTCTCAGTCCCAGTGTGGCTGATCATCCTCTCAAACCAGCTAGGGATCGTCGCCTTGGTGAGCCATTACCCCACCAACTAGCTAATCCCACTTGGGCTAATCTCTACGCGAAAGGCTCCGAAGAGTCCCCTCCTTTGGTCCGAAGACATTATGCGGTATTAGCAGTCGTTTCCAACTGTTGTCCCCCACGTAAAGGCATATTCCCAAGCATTACTCACCCGTCCGCCGCTCGTCATCTTCTAGCAAGCTAGAAATGTTACCGCTCGACTTGCATGTGTTAAGCCTGCCGCCAGCGTTCAATCTGAGCCATGATCAAACTCTTCAATCAAAGTTTTTTCGCTCAAAGTAAATACTGAAATTATTACTGTTAAAACAGTGTGTCACTCCAGTCCACTTAAGCTAATTTTTTTCGCTTAGTGCTCTGTGAGTGCTCACACAGATTGCTTGATAAATTGTTAAAGAGCGTTGCTTCTTGCGAAGCGAGGTGCGCATTCTACGCCATCCTCGGTGACTGTCAACCGCTTTTTTCAATCTTTTCCGAAGAACTTTTCTAAGGAAAGTTTGAAGCGTTTAACCGTCGCTGATAAAGCCTCAGGCCTTACCAACCCTGACCGCTTGCTGCTGCGCTATTGCGTGCTGCCCGCCGTGTCAGTGGAGTCGCATTATAGGGATCCGAGTTTTTAGCGCAAGTGTTTTTTGAATAAAAACGTAAAAATGTGACTTTATGGCGAAAAAAGGCACGAAGAGCTTATTATTCATACTTTGAAGGCCGAAATGAGCTAATTTGGACACTACAATTAGATACTGTGATATCTGTTTATCTTAACTTCGACATCGGTATTCACTATTGGCTTTCTTGGCGACGCTCATCCATTAGTCTTAAATTTCCTTTCTGATACAGTGCAACACTTTGTATTCAACGAGGGATAACGTAAGCTGGGAGCCAATCGTAATGGCAACAATGAGTGGAGATTGCAATGACCATTAAATCCTTTTCAGGCTATAGCCCGATTCTCGGCAAAGAAGTCTGGGTCGATCCTAGCGCTGTCCTATATGGTGAGATCAAACTTGGTGATGACGTAAGTATCTGGCCCTTGGTCGCCGCTCGAGGTGATGTGAACCATATTCATATAGGTGCTCGCTCGAATATACAGGATGGCAGTGTTTTACATGTCACCCGAAAAACTGAGAACCCACCCGATGGTTTCCCTCTACTCATCGGAGAAGATGTCACAGTAGGCCATAAAGCAATGTTACATGGTTGTACTATTGGTAATCGAGTATTAGTTGGGATGGGTGCCATCGTATTAGATGGGGTCGTAGTAGAAGACGAGGTAATGATCGGTGCCGGCAGTTTAGTCCCGCCAAATAAACGTTTAAGCTCTGGTTATCTTTATATGGGAAGTCCAGCCAAACAAGCTCGCCCCCTGAGTGAAAAAGAGAAAGCTTTTTTAGGCGAATCCGCACAAAACTACGTACGCTTAAAACAGCAATATCTTGAGAGTTAAACTTAACGGATCCTAAGCTTGGGAGACGTTGCATGATTGTACACAGCGAACAATCCCGAGCTCAGGCTAAATAACAAGGTCGCCGTTGGGTTCGAAATCTTCTTGTTGTAATTTCTGCTCTAGCAGATCTTCAATATCAAACTGAACACTGTGATAAGCCTCCAACATTTTCGCATCATTATTCAAGGGTAAACCGACCAGGTGCTCTAAAGTACTTTTACGCACCGCGCACATTATCTTCGCCCCCATCACTTGAGCCGTAAACTCTACTCGCTGATTGACCGACTGCCAGTGCTGGTCATCACTAATAATAATTGCTTGATTCATAAATCGCTTACTCCTAGTAACACTTGTCTTGTTTTATCGATTTGTTTTAAAGTGTTGTCATTGTTAACACAAACTGCAAGTGAATATTAAATGATTAGATGGCAATGGCTGAGCTTCGAACAATTAACTAATCAGCAACTCTATCAGGTACTGGAGCTCAGAGAGTCGGTGTTTGTGGTCGAACAAAATTGTCCCTATCAAGACGCCGATGGCAAAGATCCGGAAGCTTGGCACCTATTGGGCAGCACCCCCCAGCAACAGTTACTTTGTTATGCTCGAGTATTTGAGCCTAGCCCATTAACGGCTAGTATTGGCCGAGTGGTCATCGCAGCCTCTGCCCGAGGGGACGGCCTAGGGCAGCAATTGATGCAACAAGCGATTGATTTTTGTCAGCAGCGTTGGCCACAAGCGCAGATTGCTATTTCGGCGCAACGCTATTTGGAAGATTTCTATCAAAAACTTGGTTTTGAAATCTGTAGCGAACCCTATCTAGAAGATGATATTCCTCACATCGGTATGCAATTTAGCGCAACCGCTTAGTGGTTTTTCTTCTTGGTTCTCACCTATCGTTGACTAACAACTTAAATTTCGTCTAAGTTCACGTAATACTTGGCGTGCTCCAGGTCGGATACCACGCCAAATAACAAAACTCTCGGCGGCTTGTCCCACTAGCATGCCTAAACCGTCCACCACCTTAGCTGCGCCATGGCGAATCGCCCAAGCATTAAATGCAGTCATTTGCGCAGAATAAGTCATGTCATAACACAACAGTTTGGAATGAATGAGCTCAGCGCTTACCGCTGGTAGCTCTCCAGCAAGACCCGCTGAGGTTGAATTAATGATAATATCAAACTTCCCACTGAGCTGCTCAAATGAGCAAGCCCGAACTTCACCAAACTCCGCAAAGCGCTGCGCCAAAGTTTCAGCCTTACTCAAAGTACGGTTAGCAATAAGCACTTCATTGGGTTGCTCTAACAGCAAGGGATGTAGCACGCCACGCGCCGCTCCACCTGCGCCTAACAATAAGATGCGTTTATATTTGAGCTCACCGAAGTTGGACAGTAAATCCGCCACCAAGCCCGCGCCATCGGTATTATCTCCCAAAATCACACCATCGTCGGTCCGTTTGAGGGTATTCACCGCGCCCGCTAATAAGGCTCGTTGGGAATATTGCTCAGCCGCTTGATAAGCTTGCTCCTTAAAAGGGGCCGTGATATTGCAACCTTTACCGCCATCTAACCAAAATTGCTGAAGCGCGACGGCAAAACCATCAAGGGCTGGTTCAATCGCCTTATAAACCAGAGCTTGCTGAGTTTGTTGAGCAAATAAAGTATGAATGAAGGGAGATTTTGACTGACGGATTGGATTGCCAAATACTGCGTATAAATCCATGTTGAACGCTACTTAAAGAAAACATAATTGCACCTTAACAAGGCTACACAGAAATGCCAAAGTGCAATGGTTTAAAATAACAAAAAAAGCAGCTTACGCTGCTTTATTTTAGTCTTCACCGTCTAGATCGGCAGTGCTAACATCCTCCACATCATCATCGCCATCGTCAACGTCACTATCTACCACTCTAGCCTGAGCTTTCGGTGGATTACTGACTAAACCATGAAAGGCTTTACGCCCAGTAAGCTTTTTATACTTCAACCATAGTTTTTGCTCTGCTGTTTCCGGCTCAGCTTCGCTACGACATACCGCGATAAAGGCTTGTTCAACTTCGTCTTGTGGTTCCCGAAGAGACTCATCCAACTCTTTGAAAGCGTAACCACAACGCTCTAACAACTCAGCTTCTTTAATGGTAAAAGCACCACTACGAGAAAAACCACGGCGAAAATGTTTATCATCTGAAAATCGACGTTTTGCTAAAAACGATCCATTCATAGCTTAAAATCCAACTAATAAAAAAATCATTAAAGTTAACTTGATGGGGACCACCCAACAGTTAAAATAATTAATCTAAAGTCGGCATTCTTGCAAGAATTTAAATCATTTTTTTAAGATAAATTATGCTTTTAGTCTGAGCCAATCTCTGGCAACCAAATAACGTTGGTATAATTGCTGTTCAGCACTCCCCGGCGAAGGCTGCCAGTTGTAACGCCATCGAACCAAAGGCGGTAAAGACATCAAAATGGATTCAGTACGGCCCCCCGATTGCAAGCCAAACAAAGTGCCACGATCATAGACTAAGTTAAACTCAACATAGCGTCCCCGTCGATACAGCTGGAAATCTCGTTGTTGTTCAGTAAATGGAAGCGCTTTACGACGCTCAACTATCGGCAAATAAGCCTTGAGAAATCCTTCGCCGACCGCTCGAGTAAAGGCAAAACTTTGCTCAAAGCTGGGAGTATTTAAGTCATCAAAAAACAAACCGCCAATTCCACGTGTTTCATTTCGATGTTTCAAAAAGAAATAACGATCACACCAAGCCTTATATTTCGGATAAACATCATCCCCAAAGGGTTGGCACAAATCCGCCGCTGTTTGGTGCCAGCTAATACAGTCTTCATCGAAACCATAGTAAGGCGTTAAATCAAAACCACCACCAAACCACCAGATCGGCGCCTCGCCCTCTTTTTCAGCAACAAAAAAGCGTACGTTGGCATGAGAAGTGGGCAACATGGGGTTGTTCGGGTGAATGACTAACGAAACCCCCATCGCCTCAAAGTGTCGACCCGCCAGTTCTGGCCGCTGGGCAGTGGCCGAAGCTGGCATTTGTTGCCCACAAACATGAGAAAAGTTAACGCCTGCTTGCTCAAACACCGCACCGTCACTCAATACGCGAGTTCGACCCTCCCCCGTTAAGCCTTGATGTTCAGCTGGATCGCGTTGCCAATCATCGTGAAGGAAAACAGCCTCACCATCTTGCAACTCTAATTGTTGACATATAGTTTGTTGTAGTTGCAGCAGAAACTGACGTACCGCTTCAATATTCACATCTTGCATCGTACTTCCTTACACGAGTCCTAAGGGCGTAACAGCGCACCAGTTTTAATGTCTAAAATTTGGCTCGTTTGTTCAGCACCGCCTAAGGCACCATCTAAGACCAAATCAACACCTTGTAAATGAGCCGCATTAACCGCTGTTAAGGCAGGAGGTTCACCACTATAGTTGGCTGAAGTTGAGACCAGAGGCTTGTCCCATTGCTGGCATAAGCTTTCAACCACTGGATGACGAGTTATCCGCACCGCGACCGTATTAAATTGTCCACAGATCCAAGCAGGTGTCTTGTCCGATACCGGGACCAACCAAGTCGTAGGGCGAGCCTGTCGGCTTAACAACTTCTGCCGCTGTGACGAGCTTAGCCCTGCGTAGTCAATATAGGGTAACAAAGGCGCTAAGCTAGCAGCCAACAAAATAAGGCCCTTCTCAACAGGTCGACACTTAATCTCTAAAATTTTCTGTACTGCGACTTGATTATCGGGATCGCACCCCAAACCAAACACCGCTTCGGTAGGATAAGCAATCACAGCGCCTTGCTGTAGGGCGAGCACAGCTTGGTTGACATCGAAACTGATGGCTGCTGGAAGTAGGGGTTCTGTTGTCATTACTCTTTTACTTTCACTAGGCTATGAATTAATAAAAATTGTAAGGCGGCGCAAACCACCACCGAAGGCCCTGCTGGGGTATCTTGATACCAAGATAAACATAAGCCAAACAGCACTGAAATCGCCCCAAACAAGATAGCTAAGAGCGCCATTTGCTCGGGAGAGCGACTTAAACGTCTTGCCGTAGCAGCCGGAATCAACAACAAAGAGCTAATAATTAGAGCACCAACGATCTTCATCGCAATGGCAATGACCAACGCTAACAACAGCAATAATAAAGCCCGCATTAATCCGATATTAACACCTTCTACTTCAGCTATTTGCTCATTCACCGTCGCCGACAATAAGTTGTTCCACTGACTGAGTAACAGCGCAAGAACTAACGCGCCGCCACCCCAAATCCATAATAAATCTTGGTGGGTGACCGCAAGCAAATCACCGAACAAATAGGCCATTAAATCGACTCGCACATTATCCATCAAAGCCACCACGACTAAGCCCAAAGATAATGCCGAATGCGCCATAATACCCAGCAAAGTATCACTGGCGAGTTGCTTGTAGCGCTGCAAGGATAATAAGATAATCGCCAATGTCACTCCGCTAATCACCACCGCGAAGACCGGATTAATCTGCAACCATAGACCTAAAGCCAAACCCAACAGAGAAGCATGCGCTAAAGTATCACCAAAATAAGCAAGTCTGCGCCACACCATAAACGAGCCTAAAGGGCCTGCTAATACCGCAATACCTAAGCCTGCGAGCAGGGCATTAATTAAAAAATCGTCCATGGTTTAACTATTCTCTTCGGTCGATGCGTGGTGCTGATGATCTTGTTCATCACACACATGATGATGAGTATAAACGGCCAATTGCTGGCGTTCATTGTGGGCAAATAAGCGGGCAAACTCGGGATGTTGAGCGACACTTTCCGGCTCTCCATGACAACAAACATGGTGATTTAAGCAAATCACATGGTCAGTTCCGGCCATCACTAAATGTAGATCATGCGACACCAGCAATACACCACAGTTAATTTGTTGTGCGATATCAGCAATCAACTGATAGAGTTCAATTTGCCCACTAATATCAACCCCTTGTACGGGTTCATCCAATACCAACAATTGTGGTTCGCCTAACAGCGCGCGCGCCAACAATACCCGTTGTAACTCACCGCCCGACAAACGAACAATTTGTCGGGTCAACAAACCATCAATACCCAACTGTCGAATGACTCGACTCAAATCTTGTTTAGAATAATGTCGAGCCAATTTTAAAAAGCGCTCAACCGTTAACGGAAAGGATTCATCAAGATTAATCTTTTGCGGTACATACCCAATGCGCAACTTAGTCGCTTTAGTTATATTGCCAGAATCGGCCCGCAACAAACCTAAAATCACTTTCACCAGCGTACTTTTACCGGCGCCATTTGGACCAATCAGCGTCGTAATCTGGCCGCGATTGAGCTCCAGCGAGACATGATCTAATACCAGCCGCTGATCAAAACTAACGCATACATTGCTTAATGAAAGTAAGGTGGTCAATACCAAAATCCTATGATTAAATCTAACGTAAAACCCCAATGGGGTTTCATCAAGGGCGCGCTATTCTACACTAGATGTTACACTATCGTATTATTTTACTAAATCATCTCGAATAGCCTACATGCGTAAACTGATCTTTGCTTTATTGTTAATCGCCACGCCCACATGGGCAACCAACGCGAATATTTTAGTCAGTATTAAACCCTTGCAACTATTGATTAGTAGCCTGACCGAAGGCGAACAGACAGTAGAGTATTTAATTAGCCCTAACGTGTCACCACATGACTACGCATTACGTCCCTCGGATGTAAGACGGATCCGTCAAGCCGACTTAGTGATATGGGTGGGCGACGAACTGGAACCTTTCTTAAGTAAACCGCTAAGCCAGACCCAACGTGCTCAACTGGCATTACTTGAACTAAAGGATTTACAACTAATTAGTGGTGAAAAGGCCCACCAACAGCATCAACACGCGGAACATCACCATGAGGTTGACCCACATATTTGGCTTGGCCCCGCCGAAAGTCGCGTCATAGCAAAAGCAATAACTGAACAACTGATCAAATTCAATCCTGAGCAACGTATCCATCTACAGCAGCAATTACAGCGCTTTAACCAACGCTTAGATCAGCTCAACAAGAAAATTGACCAGCAGCTAAGGCCCGTCAAGCAACAGGGTTACTTTGTGTTTCACGATGGCTACAGTTACTTCGAGCGACAGTTTAAATTAAACCGTTTAGGAGAGTTCACCATTAACCCACAACGTAGACCCGGTGCCAAAACGCTACAATACATACGCCAAAATCTAGAGCAAGGTTCAGCTCAGTGTATTTTTGCCGAGCCGCAATTTGATGGTGCGCTACTGCATACTATTAGCGAAGATAGCGGTGCAAAGATCGGCCTGTTGGATCCCTTAGGCATCGCCGTTGTACCAAACGCTCAGAGCTACTTTCAATTACTGCAAAATATGGCCGATGCATACCGCAATTGCTTAAGCAGCGAACAAGCGTAATTTACCAGCATCAAAAAGGAGTCTCGGCTCCTTTTTGATTCAAATCGTTATTTATATCACTCGAGAAAACTGCTGGCGCCGTGCCTGACTGCGGAAGTAGACATCAAAACACATACAAATATTTCGAATTAATAAGCGCCCCTTATCGGTAACGACTAAGATTTGTCCATTTAGCTGTACTAAATCATCATCCAAAAATCCCTGCAATAACTTCAAGTCTTCTGCAAAATACTGCTCAAACTTCAAATCAAACAGTCGCTCAATCTCAGCAAAATCCAATTTAAAATTACAAATCAGTTTTTTAATCAACTCGCGACGGATCAAATCATCTTGCGTCAAAGCAATACCTTTCCACTGAGCATGGCCTAAACGATCCATTTGAGCGTAGTAAGTCTTCAACTCTTTTTGATTTTGGCTGTAAGCATCCCCTAACATTGAAATCGAAGAAACGCCTAAACCCAATAAATCAGCTTCGCCTTGGGTCGTATAACCTTGAAAGTTACGATGTAAATTACCTTTGCTCTGAGCGATTGCCAGCTCATCATCAGGCTTGGCAAAATGATCCATTCCAATAAATTGATAACCATGCTTTACAAGAAACTCAATACTGTCACGTAAAATGCCTAAACGCTCATCACTACTCGGAAGTGCCGTTTCATCGATCTTTCTTTGGGCCGCAAAACGACTCGGCAGATGCGCATAGTTAAATACCGATAAACGGTCGGGATCTAACTCGATCACCCGCGCTAAAGTCTGATTAAAACTGTGGCGAGTCTGATGGGGTAAGCCATAAATTAAATCAATATTAACCGAACGAAAACCAAGCTGTTTAGCACGCGCCACTAAGGCAAAAATAAAACGCTCATCTTGCTCTCGATTCACCGCTTGCTGTACCTGCTTATTGAAGTCTTGCACGCCTAAGCTAATCCGGTTAAAACCTAGTTCAGCGAGTAAATCAATGGTCGACAGTTCGATTTCCCGAGGATCAACTTCAATGCTAATTTCAGCGTCTTCAGCAAATTGAAACTGTTTATGTAAGATGGCCGTCAAGCGTTTCAGTTGTTCAGCTTGAAGATAGGTCGGCGTACCTCCTCCCCAATGCATTTGACTCACCAAACGCTGTTGGAAACGTGGTGCGCGTAGCAAAATCTCTTGCTCTAAATAATCGAGATAAATATCAGCCTTATGCTGGTGGCGAGTAATCAGCTTATTACAACCACAGTAATAACAAAGCTTATGGCAGAACGGGATATGTAAATAGAGTGATAAATTTCGATTTGGAAACTTTTCGCAGGCAATATTAAACTGTGCCTCTGCGAAGTCTTCACTAAACTCTAAGGCCGTAGGATAAGAGGTATAACGCGGCCCAGAATAATTATACTTTTCAATGAGTGACTGATCCCAGTCAACACCTAATATGGCCATCCGATCTTCTCCTAGAGCGTATCTATGTTAAGTTGGGCGATTACTTTAGCTTCTTGTAAGATCTGTTGCTCTAAAGCTTGTTCGTGAGCTTCGCGATGCTGATCTTGACGTTTGCGCTGCGGCAAAGGTAAGCGATTTCGAGCCTCATGAGTGGGTAACTCATTGATCGCATCATACAATTGAAACACCGCAGGAAAGCGCTGCGACCAATCGATCAGCTTAGGCGTTTGCAGCGCCACTAACAGATTACACAGACGAATTACGCCTTCCGATAAGCCACAGCGTTGCTGCTGCATCGCGATTGCAATATAACTAATATCGCTCAATAAGCGTTGGTTGCGTTTAACAACGGCTTGTTTAATCACTTTATTTTGACCAAATAAACGTCCAACCAACAAAGCGGCATACACCGCCAAGGCCACAATAATAAGCGCCGCAATCAGCAACAGCCAAAACATCGTTGTTAATCCTTATATTGATCCAAGGACGCGCTATTTAGCGAACGCCATAACTGCTCATCTTCGTCTAAAGCGTCCGCCTCTTCGGCATCTTCAACCAGACCCAATTCGGCCAATAATTCAGCATGGCGAGCCAGCTGTAAATCAAGCCACTGCTGATCTTGTTTACTAATACTCCCCCCCTCATCCAAGATATCGATGAGGCTTTCTAAGCGGGGATCCGCTTCTAAGTTTGCCAATTCTTTTTCTGGGCTTAAAACCACTTTTTTCTTGGTAGGTTTCGCGGCCGGCTTACGCGCCTGAGGAGCCTCAACACCTAAGGCGACTGGCGTCTTACTGCCAAGCCGTGCGTCTTGCTTTTCGACCGCTTGACTTTGATGACTGCTCGCCTCAGCGATCTGCTGACGACTCCCAGAAGCCTTACCCTTACCAATGGTGACCCGATCGGGAACAGCCACACGCTTAGCTTTAAAGTCAGGATCTTTACGCATCCCAATTAAGCCGCCTTTACGATTTTTTTTACCTCTAGCCATCTTCTTTACCTTTTAAACGGTCTGAAATAGGGCCACATCTGGGCCGACTATTTGCAATTGAAACTGATAGTGTTCCGCCAACCAGCACAACGTATTATCACTATAAAACGCAAGGTGCGTGGGATCATTCTTGTAATGCCACTGCGGGAACACCTCGGTTCCCCAATGACGTTTTGTCATTACCGCTAACAATCCCGGTTTATCCACTAACGACAGCAGTTGTTTCCAAGCACTTGCTGGAAAATTGAAATGTTCAACAACTTCGGTACAGGTCACAAAGCGATAACGTTGCTGTAAATACTGTGCCTCTGGATAGTATATAGGATCATAGTTGAGTAAGTGATGACCCGCCTGCGCCAACAATAACGATAGAGCCGGACCCGGCCCACAGCCAAAATCTAGCCCGACGGCCGAGTCATCTAAGGCCGCAATGACTGGCTCACTCACTCGCCGCAAAAAAGATAAATATCCAGCATCCTGAGGATCGTTATGATGCAAGTCATACTGAGCTTTTTCCGCCAAAGGACTTAAGTGATCATTAGGATCGACAAAAATGAGATCACAACGTGAGCAATGCCAATATTGGCGGCGTTTATCACGATAAAAATCGTTCGCAGAAACAGCACTGCAGAGTGGACATTTCACCGCTTAACACCTCGCCTATTTTTTAGGGGCGCAAGTGTAACACTTAGAATTAAGATGGCGAATAATAAATCAGGAAGAACGGAGTAGCGCCAGCTACTCCTTGTGGGATTAGTGCAAACCACCCAGATATTGCGACAAAATTTCGATATCTTTATCCGTCAGTTTGGTTGCGATATCACGCATCATACCATTCGGGTCGTTATTACGCGTACCACTTCGGAAACTTTCTAACTGGGTCTTCAAGTAAGTCGCATATTGTGATGAGATACGCGGAAACTTAGCTAAGTCATGACCAACACCACGAGGACCGTGACAGGCCGTACAGGCTGTAATACCACGCTCCAAATCACCTCCCATATATAGCTTTTTACCAGCATCCACATATTCTGGAGCTGTGGTATTGGGGCTCATCGGCTGGCTCGAGAAATAAGCGGCCAAATCTTGCATATCTTGCTCGGAAAGCGGCATCGCCATACCACCCATCACCGGGTTACTACGCCCTTCTCCACCAGTTGCCGCAGCCTTAAAGTTTTCTAACTGCTTCACAATGTATCCAGCGTGCTGGCCTTCTAATTTGGGGTAGCCTAAGGCCTCGCCCTGATCATTATGACAAGCTTTACAGGTCGCAGCCTTTTGCTCCCCAGCCGTAGCATCTCCCTTGGCCCATACCGGACTGGCTACACCCGCCACTAACATTAACACTAAGGTAAGTTTTTTCATGACATTCCATTTATTAGTATTATTCCAAACCACACACACTGGCGCCCGTGATACACTTAGCTAGCCCAGTAACGGCATATTTTACACAATTTTACCAAAAACGTAATGTATTACCCCAAATTCCTGTGAGAGCTTAACTTAACCATGGCGCAATATCATTTTCAAAACACCCACTTCATTACCAGCGCTCCTAACATTCAGGCAATGCCTGAGGACAGCGGAATTGAAATCGCCTTTGCTGGCCGCTCCAATGCGGGAAAATCCAGTGCGCTGAATGCCCTCTCCCGACAAAAAAGCTTAGCCCGAACCAGTAAAACCCCAGGGCGAACCCAACTCATCAATGTATTTGAACTGAGTGAAGGCGTTCGTTTAATCGATTTACCTGGCTATGGATTTGCCCAAGTGCCCGAAGAAGTGAAGAGACAATGGCAAAAATCTTTGTCTGAGTATTTGCAAGAACGGCAAAGCCTGAAAGGGATCGTGGTATTAATGGATATTCGCCATCCCTTCAAAGATACCGACCGCAGCTTAATACAATGGGCAGTTGAGTCTAACATTCCGGTACTCGCACTCTTAACCAAATCGGACAAACTTAAACAAGGTGCACGCAAAGCAGCGGTATTACAAGGCCGAGCAATCGCAGCAGAGTTTGGTGGAGAGGTGCGAGTTGAAGCTTTTTCTTCTCTGAAAAAACAGGGTCTAGATTTACTGCAAAACAGCCTAGTGACTTGGTTCGACCAACATAGCCAAGAACAAGCCGAATAAAAATACTCAGGCACCTTTATTGACGCTTCAGTAGGGTGCGTCTTATACCCAACAATCAGATACAAGATAGGCCAATAGCTCTAAGACTGGCGGCCTATCTTCATTTATTCGCGACGAACAAGCAGCCAGCAAAAATCTACAGCATCAAATTTCGCTCAAAAAAAAGCCCCATCATCTGATGAGGCATACTAAGAAAAGAATTCTTAAAAACTGAAAGCACTATTCCAATTGCATAAATTAAGACTGCGCCAAAAATAATAAGTTCACACTAATTCATAAAAACTTTCCATTTCTTTCTTTTTAACCCTCTGAGTAGCCAGAGATAAACATCCATTTGTCGCCAATACATCACAACGACCACTTAATTTTATAAATCAGCAGTTTCATGCCATCAGCAAAAACTCAAGGAAATATGTAATTTAGCAACGAATAATAAGGAATTTATAAACAAACAATGGGAATAAAAGAATAAATGGTAAAAATCTGAAGTCGGTTCACGTTTTAGATAAAAAAACGCCTCGACATAAACTGTCGAGGCGGCAAAATAGCCTTTTTCAACTACGTGAAATAAAGGTCTGAAAGATAGAACATCTTACCTCTGTACCCTACGACTCTTACTCTAGAGCAATGCCGCCGAAAAATAAAGCACTTTTTGTAATGAAATTTCATATTTACACAAATAGAAGTGATTTAATTACCTGAAAACGTTTTCTGAATTACAAAAAATCAATGCCGCCAAATTTCAAAAAAAAGGAGGCCTAGGCCTCCTTAATCAAATATTTCTATAATTTAGTGTGCTTCATCCCAATTATCCCCCACCCCCGCTTCGGCAATCAAAGGTAAGTCGAGGGTCACCGCCTGCTCCATTAACTGGGTTAACTTCGGAACGACCCGCTCCAATTCACTTTCTAGAACCTCGAATACCAATTCATCATGAACCTGCATCAACATTTTGCAATGTTCGCTCGCTTGAGTTGTTAACCACTGGGCGACCGCTATCATTGCCTTTTTAATAATGTCAGCGGCGGTGCCTTGCATCGGTGCATTCACAGCGGCTCGCTCAGCAGCCTTCTTACGCATACCGTTACGCGAGTTAATTTCAGGCAGGTATAAACGTCGACCAAATAGGGTTTCGACATAACCATGCGCTTGGCAGAAATCACGGGTGGTATCCATATAGACCAATACTCCAGGATAACGCTCGAAATAGCGGTCCATATAGGCTTGCGCATCACCGCGAGCAATCCCGAGCTGCTTGGCGAGGCCAAAAGCACTCATGCCATAAATCAACCCAAAATTAATTGCTTTAGCACTGCGTCGTTCATCGGCGCTGACCGATTCCAAAGCCTTACCGAAAACTTCGGCCGCAGTCGCCCGGTGAATATCTTCGCCGGCAGCAAAGGCCTTGAGTAAACCTTTATCTTGAGAAAGATGGGCCATAATTCGCAGCTCAATTTGCGAATAATCGATAGCCACCAGCTTATAACCCTCGGCAGGGATAAAGGCCTGACGAACTTTACGCCCCTCTTCATGACGGATCGGAATATTCTGTAAATTAGGGTCGGTGGATGAGAAACGTCCAGTGGCCGTTACAGCTTGATGATAAGAAGTGTGCACACGACCGGTACTTGGTTCCACCATTTTTGGTAGTTTGTCGGTGTAAGTGGACTTCAATTTGGACAAGCTACGATATTCCAAAATAACCTTGGGTAGTGCATAGTCCAGCGCCAGTTCCTGCAATACCTCTTCGGCGGTTGAGGGCGCACCTTTGGGGGTTTTCTTCACCACCGGTAACTGCATCTTGTCGAATAAGATGGTTTGTAATTGCTTCGGAGACCCTAGATTAAACGCTTCCCCAGCCAAGTCATGAGCCTGCTTTTCGAGACTATCAATGCGCGCAGCCAGTGATAAACTGTGCTTGGCCAAAAGCGCGCTATCAATCCGCACCCCTTGCCGCTCGGTTTGTGAAAGAATCGACACCAGGGGAACTTCCACTTCCTCAAACAACTGCTTCAACTTTGGTAACTGCTCTAACTGGGGCCATAAAGCCTGATGCAGACGCAAGGTAATATCGGCATCTTCTGCGGCATAGGGAGCAGCCACATCTAATTCAATCTGGTTAAAGGTTAGTTGTTTGGCACCTTTACCAGCAATATCTTCAAACTTAATGGTTTTATGCTGCAAGTATTGCAACGATAAGGAGTCCATATCGTGGCGAGTAATGGTGCTGTTGAGCACATAGGATTCCAACATCGTGTCGAACCGGATCCCCTGTAAATTGATGTCGTAGCGGGCCAAAACACTGGCATCATATTTTAAATTTTGCCCAACTTTAGATTTATTGGGATCTTCCAATAAAGGTTTTAACTGGGCCAATACCCAGCCACGATCCAATTGCGCCGGTGCATCTAAGTAGTCGTGGGCCAAAGGTAAATATGCAGCACAGCCTGCTTCCACCGCAAACGATAAACCAACCAGTTCTGCCTGCATATAATTGAGTGAGGTAGTCTCGGTATCAAGCGAAATCAGCTCGGCCTGTTCCAGCTTGCTCAGCCAATCACTAAACTGCTGTTCACTGAGAATGGTTTGATAATCCCCAATAAGAGGCTTTACCACCGCTTGGTTTGCCACATCACTCGCTTGAGCCACCCCAGAGCCAGCACTGTCTTTATCTAAAACTTCACTAAGCCAACGTTTAAATTCTAGCTGGCCAAATAGAGCAATCAGCGCATCTTTATCTTCCGGGCTGCGACTCATATCATCCATGCTGAAGCCAACCTCAACATCGCACTTAATGGTTGCCAATAAATAAGATAAACGCGCCTCTTCAGCATGCTCGCGCAGTTTTTTGGGCATGCTTTTAGAGCCCCTAAAACCTAAGGGGGCCACCGCGTCTGGGTCAGCTAGCAAAGCTTCGACACCGCCAATGCCTTGTAACATGGCCAGCGCGGTTTTCTCGCCAACCCCAGGTAAACCGGGAATGTTATCGACTTTATCGCCCATCAGCGCCAAATAGTCGATAATGAGCTCTGGCGCGACCCCAAATTTTTCAATCACTCCCTCTCGATCCATCACAGTATCGGTCATGGTATTAATCAGAGTGATATTTTGATCGACCAGCTGAGCCATATCTTTATCACCGGTACTAATCAATACGGCTTTGTTTTCAGCGGAGGCCTGTTTGGCTAAGGTTCCAATGACATCGTCTGCTTCCACCCCAGAAATCGCCAAAAGAGGCAAACCCATAGCTTTAATCACCGCATGTAAAGGCTCAATTTGGCTACGTAAATCGTCAGGCATTGATGGGCGATTTGCTTTATAGTCGCTATAGATCTCATCGCGAAAAGTCTTACCCTTAGCGTCAAAAACCACCACGATGTGTTCAGGCTGAAACTGCCTCAGCAAGCTACGCAGCATATTAATCACACCATAGACCGCGCCGGTTGCTTCACCTTTAGAGTTCGTCAGATGAGGGGGTGAATAATATGCACGGTACAAATAAGAAGAGCCATCTACTAATACCAGAGGCTGCTCAGGGAGGGTCGCCATAAGCTTGATCCATAGTTCAATTTTTAATTGCGCACGATGATGCCACAGCCACCTAAAATGCACCAGAGCTAAGCCCTTAGCCAGAGAATAAATTGTGGATAAGTCTGTTGACAAACAGCAATAATTCTCTCGCAAAAATAGAAGCAAGATAAAGGTTATAAAAATAAACCACTATTAACAACAGGTTATGTAAAAACAAACAGGAAGATCTGGAGCGGTGAATACTTTTCCTAATGTGGAAAACATCATTCCATGACGCTGTTTTTGCAAACTAACTGAGCAATAATTAAACAAGCTAAGCTAGGCAGGTGGGTAAATATAGAAGATTACTCTCGGGCAAACCTTGGATTAGATCACAATTTGACCAGCTAAAAATATTATTTTTTTAAGTTAAGTTGGCATGCTCTAAGGCGACCAATAATGGTGCGCAACTTGCGGAAAATTGCGATAAATTGGCGCATTCAAACCAACAACTGTCACTCAAAAGATCATAGCGCCACCACCACAATTGCTGTTCAAGATAAAACCCTAGTACTTGCCAATCGGCACCCTGTTCGTTAAACGACTCAGCCCATCCCTGCTGTTCAATAAATTGACGAGCAAAAGCCATGAAGTTCTGCTCAGTTAGCTGATGTTGCAGATTAATCGCACCATGTTCACTCAGTATCTGGTATGCCTTGATCAACTGCTGCATGAGATTTCCAGACACTTCCCCCAATGTGGTGGCGGGGCTGCAAAACGCTCGGCGTTTTTCTGAGGATTAAAGGGTTGGCTTAAGATTTGATGCAGCGTTTGCAACTCCGAATAATCTCCAGCTTCGGCAGCTGTGATCGCTTGTTGCGCGAGATAATTACGCAATACATATAAAGGCACATGTTGTTGGATAGCCTCACAGCGCTGTGTTTCGTCTCGCTCCGCCTCGGCGCAGCGCGCCCGATAAGTCGCTAACCAAGCTTGCCAAGGTTCGCCCAGTAAAGCTGGCAACTCAGCCATCGGTTGGGCTAAACTGCGTAAACTGGAATGATAATCCAAACCTTGCTGCGCCATTAAACTGAGCACACCGGAAAGCAAAGATTCGTCTTGATCTTGCCACTGTGACAAACCCAACTTATTGAGCATAAACATCTGATAATGTTGATTAATCACTCGCTGATAACGTAACCACAGAGCCTCACTTTGGTGACTGGGAACATAATCCGACAAGGCTTGAGCTAAACGCTGCAAGTTCCACAAGCCTACCGCAGGCTGCTGATCGAAGGCATAACGGCCATGATGATCACTGTGATTACAAATATGCCGCGGATTAAAATCATCCAGAAAACCGTAAGGACCATAATCGATGGTTAAACCCAAGATCGACATGTTATCGGTATTCATCACGCCATGACAAAAACCTTCAGCCTGCCATTTAGCGATCATTAGAGCAGTGCTATCAACCACCTGCTGCAACATCGCCAACACTGGATTAGACTGCTTTAAACAATCACTAAAATAATGCTCTAAACAAAAGTCGATCAGCCGTTTGAGTAGGCCGGATTGCTGCTGATAATAAAGGTATTCGAAATGACCAAAGCGAATATGACTAGGCGCGAAGCGCAGCAACATAGCTTCTTTTTCCAAACGCTCTCGGCGCACTTCGCCTCCACCAACTCCGAGGCTTAGCGCTCGGGTGGTGGCGATCCCCAAGGCCGCCATGGCTTCACTGGCCAAAAACTCGCGGATACTGGAACGCAATACCGCTTTGCCATCACCTTGTCGTGAGAAAGGGGTTAAACCCGAGCCCTTCAGTTGCAGCTCCCAGTGCTCTCCCTGTGGCGTTTTCAGTTCACCCAATAATAAAGCGCGACCATCACCCAATTGTGGAGAATACCCCCCGAACTGATGGCCCGCATACACCGTAGAAACCGGGTCCATCCCGTCAACCAGTAATTGTCCTGCCGTTAATCCCAAACCCTGTTCACTAGCCATAAAGTTCGCATCCAAAGCTAACAACTGGCAACTCTGTTGACTAACGATCACCATCTCTGGCTCACTCAAAGCTGTTGGCTGTTGCTGATGGCATAGCTCGGGAAGCGCTTGGGCAAAGCGATTTACAAACTCCATATAGCTCCTTCTCTATGACTTTGCACGGACTTACCCCGGCTGGTATTGGCCAATCAGCGCTAAGAATTGATGGCCATAGCGCTCCAATTTTTTTAAGCCTACACCACTGATGCTTAACATCTCATGCTGTGTCTGCGGCAGACGCTGGGCCATTTCGATCAAAGTCGCATCATTAAACACCACAAACGGCGGTACCGATTCTTGATCGGCTAAACGCTTTCTTAAATTACGTAACAAAGCGAACAAACGTTTATCATAAACCCCATAGGCCGCATTTTTTTTACTTTGTTTGGTGGTATTTAGGCGCGGAACCGCCAAAGATAAGCCTTGCTCCCCCTTTAAAAAGGGTCGAGCGGCTTCGGTCAATTGCAGTACCGAACTACGAGCAATATTTTGCTGTAACAAACCGAGATGGATCAATTGGCGCAAAACACTCATCCAATGTTCATGCCCAGACTGTTTACCAATCCCATGAGTCGAAAGCTTATCATGACCCTGCTCTAAAACACGTTGGCTCATGCTACCACGTAACACTTCGATAACATAACCAATCCCAAAGCGCTGACCCAAACGATACACACAGGAAAGCGCCTTCTGCGCATCTTCTAAGCCATCATATTGTTTCGGCGGATCGAGACAAATATCGCAGTTACCACAAGGCTTGGCTAAGTACTCACCAAAATAATTGAGTAATACCTGGCGACGACAAGTTTGCGCCTCGGCAAAAGCCACAATAGCGTTAAACTTGTGACTCTCTACTCGGCGTTGCTGTTCATTGTCGTTTTCTTCAATCATCCGCCGCACCCAATTGGCATCAGCCGGATCGTATAAAAACACCGCTTCAGCTTCGGTACCATCACGCCCCGCACGACCAGTTTCCTGATAATAAGCTTCAATATTACGTGGGATGTCGTAATGAAATACATAACGTACATTGGGCTTATCAATCCCCATACCAAAGGCAACCGTGGCCACCACGACTTCTAATTCGTCACGTTGGAATTGCTCTTGCACCAGCTGACGCTGCTCGATTGGCAAACCGGCATGATAAGCCGCACAACGCAAACCCTCAGCGCCGAGTTTGAGAGCCAACTCTTCCACCCGTTTTCGGCTACTACAGTAGACAATGCCGCTGTCTTCTCGGCGACGTTTCACATAATCACTCAACTGCTGCCAGGGGCGATACTTTTCCTGCAAGGTATAACGAATATTCGGTCGGTCGAAGCTGGAAATATGCGTGAAAGCCTCAGTCAAATTCAAACGCTGCAAAATATCTAAACGAGTCGTATCGTCGGCGGTCGCGGTTAAAGCCACGACCGGCACATTTGGAAAACTTTCCTTTAAGCAACCCAGCGCACTGTATTCCGGCCTAAAATCATGCCCCCATTGGGAAATGCAATGGGCTTCATCGATGGCAAACATGGCTAAAGACCATTGCTGCAGGCGTTCGATGAAGTCACCATTAATCAAACGCTCGGGTGAAATATATAGTAGCTTCAACTCACCCTGTTGTAAGCGGCGATAAATCTCATATTGTTGCTCTCGGGCTAAACTGGAGTTTAGATAAGCCGCATTTACCCCATTGTGCAACAAGCTATCAACCTGATCCTTCATCAAGGAAATCAAAGGGGAAATCACCACGGTTAAACCCGGTTTCACTAAGGCAGGTATTTGATAACACAATGACTTACCACCACCGGTGGGCATAATAGCTAAGCAATCTCGATGATTCAGCAAACGCTCGATCACCGCCGCTTGTCCGGCTCTAAATTCGGCAAAACCAAACACATCTTGTAGAATTTTTTGAGCGCGTTGCATGAAAGGTAAGGATCCCTAAATTCAGTCGAGAAACAATCAGTCGGTCATTGTAATCAAGCCTAAGGGTCTTGTCTTGGTTTGCCTTTATTCTTTTAAAGCTTTACAGTATTCAAACGTGCGTTTAAATTCTCTAGGACGGATCATGAGCAGCTCTCGACAACATAAATGGCGACAAGCGATAGCCGACACTTTCATCAATCGGATGCCATTTAATCAACTGCTTGGAATTGAATTACTCGAATACAGCGCCACTGGCGTGAAACTTAAATTACCCATGTCCCCCAAATTGGTCGGTAATCCCATTCATGGCATTTTACATGGCGGGGTCACCGCGACTATTTTAGATGTTGCCGGAGGAATGACGGCTGCGGCTGCAGCACTGGAACGTCTCGCCGACTTAAGCAGTCAACAACTCTCGGAGCAACTAAGTAAAACCGGCACCATCGATCTGCGCATCGATTACCTACGTCCTGGTGTCGGCGAACTATTTTACGCCTCGGCAGAAGTGATCCGCTCAGGGAATAAAGTCACTGTCACCCGTATGGAATTACATAATCAACTCGGCACCCATATCGCCTTTGGTACTGGCACCTATATGGTTGGTTAAATAAAGAAAACACTCTAAGAAACTGATATTCCGATTTCGGTGAGCGGTAGTTGTTCTGTTCACCCTACGCGATAGTGTCACTGTGATTACACGGCTTTTATTTCCACCAAGATTAATCGATAAAAATTCACCGCCATTACAAAATATTGATAATTATTCAGTTCACTTCGCTGAATTTTCTCAGTTGGAGCTATACTGTAACTAAGGATAGACTTCATAAGGTGGGCTAGAATAGCGATGAGTGCGGTAAGTTGTTCTCCAAAGTTGATCACTTTACTGGAAGCTGTTTTACAAACAGCACTGCAGCAGGCCCGCACGCTCAATATTGATGACTTAGCACAATGGAGCGAGCATGAGCTAAATGGCTATGGTGATTTCGCTCATTTCCCTGATTACCGCATCGTAGAATGCAAACAATTTGGCATATTCGAAAAAGCGCAACAAAGCTTACAACACTTTGAACAGATCCATGACGACTGTCTGAATGAACGGGATCGCTGTCGATTACGCTATTTACACATTCAACCAGCACTCAGCCAGTGTTTAAACAATCAAGAAGAAACCCAGCGAGCTTGGCCAACTCTGATACTCGCGAATTATGCGGAAGGCATTATCCCTGGTTACCGTTGTGTAAGAGCTTGGCAAAGCTATCACAAGCCCTTACAGGAGCGGCTGATCAATGGTGTCCTCGGCCATTTGTTGCACCTAATCCAATTGAGCGACTGTCCTGAACAAAAACCACTGTTAAATGAGATTAAACAATTATGTGAACAAGAGAATAACTTACGAGATACATGGCAAAAATTGTATACCGACTGCCACGCACCTTCGACAATACAAGGCGATTAAATGACTGAATGCAAAAGCTACCATTGAAAATATGGTGACCAACCTAAGCCCCTGCTACACTAACTTGCCTTTTCTCTTGTTTACCTAATTTTATGCCAATTCAATCCACTAAACATGGTGTTATGTTTGCGCTTGGCGCTTACATCATGTGGGGCATTGCACCCGTCTATTTTAAGAGCCTTACCGAAGTACCCGCCTACGAAATCTTAGCTCATCGGATTATTTGGTCTTGCCTATTTGTCGCCTTATTGCTCACTTTTAGTAAGCAGTGGCGGGCAGTAAGAGCTGTACTCAAACATCCTAAACAACTTTCGGTCTTAGCACTCACTTCGCTGTTAATTGGCGGAAACTGGCTAATTTTCATTTGGTCGATCAATAATAATCGGATGTTAGATGCAAGCTTGGGCTATTACATTAACCCGCTATTTAATGTGCTGCTGGGCATGCTATTTTTGGGCGAGCGTTTTCGCAGCGCTCAGTGGGTGGCGATCGTATTGGCACTCATTGGGGTGTTGATCCAGCTGCTGAGTTACGGCTCACTACCGTGGATAGCATTGAGCCTTGCCATAAGCTTTAGTATTTATGGCTTATTACGTAAACAAATTAACCTAGCAGCACTGCCGGGTCTGTTTGTCGAAACTTTGTGGTTAGTGCCGTTGGCACTGACTTACTTATTTATTCTTGCTGACTCCAGCACGAGCCATTTTACCAACAACAGCAGCACACTAAATGTGCTGTTACTCAGCGCAGGTGTGGTCACCACCCTACCACTACTGTGCTTTGTGGCAGCCGCGACTCGGCTGCGCTTATCCACCATCGGCTTCTTTCAGTATATCGGTCCCTCATTGATGTTTATCCTAGCGACCAGTATTTATGAGGAACCATTAGAACCGATGAAACTATTAACTTTTAGCTTTATTTGGCTAGGTTTAGCAATTTTCACTTGGGACGCATTGCGCCAACGCCGTAAACCCAAAACGGCCACTTAGCTTGTTTTTAAAGCAGCGACTAAATGGCCTCCAACCTTGCATAGGCTAATACTAACCACTTCGCCCCGGCTTCTTCAAACTGCACCTGAACCCGGCTCTGTTGCCCAGAACCTTCGTAATTTAGCACGATGCCAGCACCAAATTTAGGGTGGGAAACTCGCTGACCAAGGTTAAAGCCACTGTCATCAAACGCCGCTTGCTGTAACTGATGAGAAAAACGCCCTTGCGGCACGGGTCGACTCACGGCGGTATTTAAACGCACCTCATCAACACAATCACCCGGCAGCTCACGCAAGAATCGCGACGGTGGATGGAACACCTCTTTCCCCCATAGCCGACGACTTTCGGCATGACAAAGATAGAGTTTGACCATGGCCCGAGTCATCCCAACATAACAAAGCCGTCGTTCTTCTTCGAGACGCCCCGACTCTTCAGCCGATTGCTGGCTAGGAAACATGCCTTCTTCCATTCCCACTAAAAACACCATGGGAAACTCTAAGCCCTTAGCGCTATGCAGTGTCATTAGCTGCACCGCCGCTTCGTCGGCCTCGGCCTGATTATCACCAGCCTCTAGTGCTGCATGCGACAAAAATGCCACCAATGGAGAAAGATCTTGGTCAGCTTCCATCTGAGTAAATTGCTGAGTCGCGGTCACCAGTTCGTCTAAGTTTTCGACCCGTGCTTGGGCCTTTTCGCCTTTCTCCGCTTGATACATCGCCAACAAACCGGAGCCTTTGATCACATAGTTGGTTTGCTCGCTCAACAACATTTCTTGGGTTTGCAGCTTGAGTTGCTCCAACAATTGAACAAATTGTTTCACTGCATTCGCCGCTCTGCCCGACAGCGCGTTTTGTTGCAAACAATAATCCACCGCTTGCCATAAACTCAACTGCTGTTCCCGAGCAGCCTGACGCAATAACTCGATGGTACGCTGGCCAATGCCACGGGTCGGCGTATTTACGACCCGCTCAAAGGAGGCGTCATCATGAGGGTTACTGAGTAAACGTAAATAAGCCAGCGCATCCTTAATTTCCTGACGTTCGAAGAAGCGTAAACCACCATAAATCCGGTAAGCTAAGCGCTCCTGCATTAAGGCATCTTCAAGTACCCGAGACTGGGCATTATTACGATATAAAATCGCACAGTCAGATAAACTGACGCCATGTTCTTCGACGCGCTGCTGGATCCGAGCCACCACAAAACGAGCTTCATCAATATCGTTGAAGGCGGTATAGATGGAGATCAGTTCGCCTTCTTTATCTTCGGTCCACAGACTCTTGCCCATCCGTCCCTGATTGTTTTCAATCAGTTGATTCGAAGCTTTCAGAATATTGGCGCTACTACGATAGTTTTGTTCCAAACGTATGGTATTAACTTGCGGCACTTCCATTTCGAAACGCTGAATATTTTCAATCTTCGCTCCGCGCCAACCATAAATCGATTGATCATCATCCCCCACAATAGTGATGTGATTGGCATCGGTGACTAACAGCCGTAACCAAGCGTATTGTATGGTGTTGGTATCTTGGAATTCGTCCACCAAGATATGCCGGAAGCGCTGCTGATAGTGCTGTAAGATATGCGGTTGTTTCAACCATAACTCATGAGCACGCAACAAGAGCTCGGCAAAATCGACTAAACCCGAGCGATCACAGGCCTGCTGATAGGCCTTATAGATTTCAAGATATTGACGCTCAATGGGATTATGACTGTAATCCACATGCTCGGGGCGCTGCCCCTCATCTTTACGTCCGTTGATATACCATTGAATTTGCTTGGCTGGCCATTGTTTTTCATCTAAGTTCATCGCTTTAATCAAGCGCCGCAATAAACGGTATTGATCATCAGAATCGATGATTTGAAAATCGTCAGGCAAATTTGCATCACGATAATGAGCACGTAACAAGCGGTGTGCCAAGGAATGAAAGGTTCCCAACCACATACCTTGGAAGCGACTGCCCACCAGACTCTCCACCCGCGAACGCATTTCAGCTGCCGCCTTATTGGTAAAAGTTACCGATAGAATAGACAAAGGAGATACATTCTCGACCTGCATCAGCCAGGCAATGCGATGCACCAATACACGAGTCTTACCGCTGCCAGCGCCTGCCAGAATTAGCATATTACTTGGGGCAGCAGCGACGGCTTCGCGCTGCTTATCATTGAGGCCGTCTAACAGCTCAGAAATATCCATGGTGCTCTCTTTAGGGGGAAAAACACCTGTATATTATAACAGGTGTTGCAGTTGTGCCAGTTGGCTTATCTCGATATCCGGTAAAGTACTCAATCGGCTTGATGCTTGACCCGCTTGATTGAGCCAAATCGAACGATAACCAGCCTGTACTGCGCCAACAACATCGGTGACAGCATGATCACCCACATGGGCAATTTGGCTCGGCTTGAGTTGTAAAAGCTGACTCGCGCGCTGATACATATCCAATGCAGGTTTGGCTCGAAGGCCTGAGCCCGCTTTCAGGGTCACTTCAAATACCGCCGCTAAACCAATCCGCTCGATATCAACATTTCCATTGGTGATAGCCACTAAGCGGTAACGTTTAGCCAAACGCTGCAATAAAACAAGATTGTCATGCGGTACCACAAAATCACTGCGCACCGCTAAAAACTGCTGAAAAATTTGTTCACTTAACAACTCGGCCTCCCTCAAACTGAGTCCGTGCTCCTGAAAAGCCAAGCATAACCAAGCTTTACGGCAAGCGCTGACATCTTCCATTAAGTGAGGCGCGTCTTTTAGCACCCGGCGCCTGTATTGCTGCCATTGGCCCGTCGTTAAATGAGCCGTGGCATGAACCTGCGCTTTAAGATAAGCCATCAACCATTGTTCAGCGCGTTGGATATGCGGCCCATTGAGATAAAGTGTATCGTCCAGATCGAAAGACAAGGCCTGAACAGGGGACCAACTACGGTAAAAAATCATCGCCTCTCTCTCACTTAAGATTTGCGTTTGGCGCGAGGGTGAGCGGCATCATAACTACTCGCTAAATGAGCAAAGTCCAAATGAGTATACACTTGGGTGGTGGACAAATTGGCATGGCCCAGCAACTCTTGAACCACTCTTAAATCACCGCTGCTTTCTAATAAATGCGTCGCGAAGGAATGGCGTAACTTATGCGGATGGAGGGTACTGCTTAACTGCATTTGTTGCGCCCAATGCTGCAAACGCTTTTGTACTGTACGATGCCCAATCCGTTGTTGACGAACACTCACAAACAAAGCCGGCTCTTCTTCATCCATGACCAACAAGCGCCGTTGACGTAACCACTGTTTCAGTGCCTGCTCGGCCTTGCCACCAAAAGGCACTAAGCGCTGTTTATTGCCCTTGCCCGTCACTAATAGCTGGCGTTGCTTAAAATCAACGTCGCCAATGTTTAAATTAACTAATTCGGCCAAACGGATCCCGCTCGCATAGAGCAGTTCCATCATCGCCAAATCGCGACAACTGACCAAATCGTCGCCTTTCATCGATAATAGTTGAGTGAGCGAATCCACATCGAGGTTTTTCGGTAAGGGCTTCCCCTGTTTCGGCGCAGAGATACCAACCACCGGATTCAAATCGACTTTATGTTGCTGTAAGAGGTAGTGAAAGAAGCTACGCAAGGCCGATAGTTTATTGGCCATAGAACGTGCGGAAAGACCAGAGGACTTCAATTTCAGTAAAACAGCACGAATAATTTTACCATCCACCGTTTGCCACGAGGGACAACCCAAATTTTGTATCAATTTAAGCTGCTGCAGTAGACTACGCTGATAACTACTAATCGTCGCAGGGCTATAGCGGCGCTCCACCTCAAGATGGCGAAGAAAAGCGCTGATATCATCCTGCATATCGATACTTACTCCACTTGCTGCAACGGAACTAAGCGCTGCAACAAACTGGCAATCACCTGGCATAATTGAGTGAGTAACAAACTATCCATACCCGCGATATAGTGATCAGCATCACGACTGGCAGCAATAAAGAACCCCAACTCAGCATTGTGACCCAATGGCATCAGCGCCACCGAGGCTATATCCTCGCTCTCATCAAACAATAACTGCAACTCTCCCTGGGTCAAACGACCAAAATAATGGGGATGTTGAGTCAGTCTAGTAACCCGGACTCGTTCAATCTGTTCCTGTTCAATGCCATATTCAGCGGGTAATTCATCCAAAGAGAAACGCTGTTGACTTAAACGTAGTGAAACACTTTCCACCCCAAGATCATCAACTAAAGCACGACTTAAGCGATGCTGTAACTCAGCAAAGGAATCGCAAGCCATCAAGTCGGGCAACAGATCGACATAAACATGAAAAATCCGTTCGTTGAGACTCGCCACCGCCATTAAATCGGTGATTTCCTGCTCTAAATCCAAGACTTTATCGCGTAAGCGTTGTACCTGTAATTCGACCAGAGACACCGCCCCTTTTTCTTTATGCGGTAAGCGTAATTGTTTGACTAAGCTGGGATGACGGACGAAAAAATCGGGATTGTCGAGCAGGAATTCCACCACTAAACTTTCGTCAATCAATAGCGGTTGTGAAAGATCGAACTCACTCATATATGCACCTGACCATCAAACACCATCACTGCGGGCCCGGTCATCTTGACTGGTTTACCCTCTCCCTGCCAATGAATACGTAAACGCCCCCCAGGAAGATCGACATTCACCGTGTCGGCTAATTTCCCCTGTAAACGTCCCACAACCATCGCCGCACAGGCACCTGTACCGCAGGCTAGCGTTTCGCCAACGCCACGTTCAAAGACTCGCAGTTTAATGTTGTTCTCATCGATAATTTGACTAAAACCGACATTCACTTTCTGCGGGAAGCGCTCATGACTCTCCATGCGCCGACCCAGCGTGTCTAAGGGCGCTTGTTCAATGTCATCCACTTCAATCACGCAATGCGGATTACCCATAGACACCACGCCAGCAAATACGGTTTGCTGTTGATCACGTAAAATATAGGTTTTCTCGGCCTTCTTGGCTTTAAATGGCACTTGACTAGGTTCCAATATCGGCTCACCCATATTGACCGTCACCTGCCCATCAGCTTCCACATGAAGAATGATCTTACCCGACTTCGTGCTCACCCCAATACTACGTTTATTCGTCAGGCCTTTGCTCACCACAAAACGAGCAAAACAACGCGCCCCATTGCCACATTGTTCAACTTCACTGCCATCGGCATTAAAAATGCGATAATGAAAATCCAAGTCAGGATCATAGGGAGGCTCAACCACTAAGAACTGGTCAAAACCAATCCCAAAGTTACGGTCGGCCAAGCGACTAATAACATCTTGATTAAAAAAAACGTTTTGAGTGACATTGTCGATCACCACAAAATCATTCCCCAAACCTTGCATTTTAGTGAAGTTGACTAACATTCGCTTATCCTTCAGGCAACAGTGATTCACCAGCCCAAAGAGATACCAGAGCCTCACGCTCACGTATCAAATGGGATTGCTCACCATCAACCATCACCTCTGCTGCCCGACAACGCGAATTATAATTTGAACTCATGGTAAAGCCATAAGCTCCTGCAGAGCGCACCGCAATATAGTCACCCGCTTCAATGGCTAACTCTCTTTCTTTGCCAAGAAAATCACCGGTTTCACAAACGGGTCCAACCACATCATAACAAACGCTGCTTAGGCCCGGACGTTGCAGCACTGGCACTATCCGCTGCCAAGCACTATATAAAGATGGACGAATTAAGTCGTTCATTGCGGCATCAATAATCGCAAAATTTTTACTAGCCGCCATTTTCAAGAATTCAACCTTCGACACCAAAATACCAGCATTGGCCATAATCGCACGACCCGGTTCAAATAGTAATTTTAGCTGACGTTCGCCAAGACGTTCAACCAAAGCACTGGCGTAAGCGGCTGGCTCTGGGGGCGTTTCATCATCATAATTGACACCTAAACCGCCACCAACATCGAGGTGCTCAATCACAATACCTTGCTCAGCCAAGCTGTCGATCAATGCCAACAACTTATCGATAGCTTCTACAAAAGGTGAGATTTCAGTTAACTGAGAACCAATATGGCAATCCACACCCACCACATTTAACGCAGGCAAGCTTGCCGCATAAGCATAGGCCTGAGGTGCTTGCTCAATGGCAATCCCAAATTTATTTTCTTTTAAACCGGTAGAAATATAAGGGTGAGTCCCAGCATCGATATCGGGATTAATCCGTAAAGAAATGGGTGCCACTTTACCCAAGCGCTGAGCAACCTTGCTGATCCGAGCTAACTCAGGCTCAGATTCAACATTAAAACAGTAAATACCATGTTCCAGCGCGTCCGTAATTTCTTGCTCGGTTTTTCCTACGCCAGAAAAGACTACCTTACTTGGGTCACCACCGGCTTCGATAACCCGAGCTAACTCGCCACCGGAAACGATATCAAAGCCAGACCCCATCCGAGCCATCAAGTTCAACACTGCTAAATTAGAATTAGCCTTTACTGCATAGCAAATCAAATGAGGCCGTTCACCAGCAGCCTTATCAAAGGCTTGCCAATGACGTTCAATCGTCGCCCGCGAATAAACATAAAGTGGCGTCCCATAATGTTCTGCTAAATCAGCTACCGAGCATTGTTCAGCTGTTAATTGCTCGTTTTGATAACTAAAAAAATCCAATGATCTGTCCTTATTGTGTTGCAGTGTTTAGTCTGCTGGTGTTGCTTGCTCGACGGTATTCGGCGTCGTCTCGTCTACCGTTTGCGGATGCGTTAACGGTCCTTTTTGACCGCAACCGCTAAGCCCGATGCTCAGCAAAATTACAGCAATTGCCAGTTTATTCATGATAAAGCCATGATTCTTTTTTGAATGCCCTCTATAATCCGCATTCGAAGCAAGAAAAGCAATAGGACAGACGATAGTGATGAATGATAGCCAGTATCACCAACGAGTCGATGAGGCCTTTGAGCGCATCGAGCAGACCATGGATAGCGATAACTTCGATATTGAGTGTGATATTAACGGTGGAGTACTCAACCTAGAGTTTGAAAATCGCAGTAAAATGGTGATTAACAAACAAGAACCTCTACATCAACTATGGTTAGCCACCAAGTTTGGCGGTTACCATTTTGAATGGCGCGAAACAGAGCAACAGTGGATTTGTAATCGGAGTGGTGTGGAGTTTTGGTCGTTTTTAGTTGAGTCGATTGCCAAACAAAGTGGTGAGCAACTCAGCTTTTAAGGCTTAGCGGCCGCTGTCAAAAACGCGGCTAGCCATCCAAGCCGGAGAGTTAATTGCTCCGATAAGATGCAACTTGCCATTGTTCATTGACCATGACGATGTCGTAGAACTGTGGCAAGTTAAAATTGACAACCTCATGGCGAGTCCCGTATTGCTCACGCGAAGAAGTATAGAAACGATTAATCCCTTGGATCAACTCTTCCTTGCTGCCTTCAAAGTCTTGGTACATTTCTATTTGGTTATGCTCATCAACAATATAGATATTAAAACCAACATCCAGATTTTCGAAAAAGTATTGCACTAAACCTTCACTGGCGTGGGCTTCTACGACGTTCGGTACTTTCTTAGTATTACCGGCATTTAACTGCAGCGGAAGACGTTGGAGCTTGTTATTCGACAGCTGACGATAAAACTCGACCCCGTTTTCCAATTTTTTAACCGAGACTCCGCGATCTTCAATAAATAAACCGTACTTTTCGTTTCCTAACACAATCGTTTTAACAATCCGTTTATCCTGCGGTTGCAAACGGCTCTTAATACTTTCCACTAATAGCTGTTTAAAATTACTACCAATTTGCTCTCGTAGGTTGGCGCTGTAACAAAATACGTCGATGTGCTCGGGGATATTTGCATCACGATGCATTTTACCTAACACGGTAGTCAAGGCATCGACCACGGCACTATCACCAACAAAGTGTAGGGTTCGGATTTCGTTCCAAGTATTGCGATAAACCAAATCAACCGAGCCCACCAAACAATCTGAGTCTCGGCCAAAACTGAACACATCGGTGGCGGTCGCATCAAACTCAATTACCTTGCCGCCCCAATTCGCAGTGGGGTCTTTCTCCAGATTAATAAACACCCCTAAGTGACGGATTTCACAGGGACGAGTCAGTGCTAAATTACTAGCAGCTTCAACATTCACCGGAAAAGCTCGGCGTAAGTCATAAGCAAAACTGGTTAATGTATCCAGCGTTAAATCGCCTTCAAGCTGATGTAAACTCAATTCCGTTTGATCAGTTTTCAGTTGGTTAAAATAGCTCCATGCCACCAGTTTAGAAATATAACTGGCATGCTCTAGCGACGCCTGACCGACAATAGCGAGTCCCTGCAGCGGCTGTTTATACAAATACCAACCTTCCGCACAACTATGCCCCTTGGGCACGTGGATAAAACTAAGGTTAGCTTCAGAGAGGTCGGGAGAAATTTGCGGATTAATGAGAGTAACTTTGCCCGGTAAACTTTCAAAGGCAGCATACAGCTTACGTGACAGAATGCCGATATCTTCGGGGTTAATCGACTCACTAATGTCATTACGTCGCGCAAAACGAATCAAGTTACGATAACTCAGCATTAAAGCATCCAGCAACTCGCTGTGCGCCTGTCTTACATCTTGCACCTTCCAGGCACGACGTAAATTAAGATGTTCAATTTTTTGCTGAGACCAAGCCCATTGTTTGACCAGCTGGGCCATAAAACGCTGCTGCCAAGTCAACGAGCTCACATCCATGAGAGCGCTCGGTAAAGGATTACATTCACTGTTTTTTAGATAGAAACAGCGCCGTACTAAATCAAGACGGGCCTCATCTTCAATCGACTCTAAATAATTAGTCACCTTATTCAGCATCAAGTAATAAGCGTCATGTTCTAGAACAAATGCTTTGCAGTGTTGCATCAAGCATTTCGCTTCAACAGCCAACAAGCTTGGTCTTGGATAGTCTGCGGAATAAGCTTCCATCAATAAGGTTTTTAATACGGCTTTATAAGGAGAGTCGATCCCCTTGTATAACTGCCACAAGCCTGAACCAAAATACTCTTCGGCAGGAATGGTATCTAAGCCACCCAAATCCAACCATTGTTGATGGTTAAATACACCGCTCTCAAATTGCTGTTGTACGAAACTGTCGTAACTTTGCTCGATATCACATGGCACAGCAAACCAGACTAATTGCTTCCCCGCCAAGGGCAGAGCCGTGCGATAAAATTCGTCGAGTAATAACAAGTGCTGGGCGCTACCACAATTATCCTTGGATAACTCACTAATCGAACCAGTTTTAAACTGATTGTCCTTCACCATGAAAAAGTTAAGCTCAACCCCTTGATGCGCAGCCCAAGCCGATATTTGACTGCACTTCTCCGCCAATAAACGAACTCGCTCACTCGCCAACTGATGTGCATGGCACACCCAAATATCTAAATCACTGGATTCTGTTTGGCCCACCGTAGCGGTGCTACCCATGGAGTAAATACCCAAAATTTCATGTTGTTGGGGTTCTGCCGGTCGACAAAGGAAATGTTGCTGGAGATAAATAAAATGGCGAGCGCTCGACTCAAATTGACAGATACCACTCGGCACTTCACCTTCAATATAGCCCGGTATGCAAGGATCCGAGTAATGCAGCATTAACGGCAACAGTTCAAATATCTGCTGCGCGGCAGCAGGCATAGTCTGGAGTGCCAGCTGCTTACGATGCTGATTAGATCGGGTAACCTTCTCTAAGAGAGAGGCAATGGTGTCTTGCAAAGTAAAATTTACCTATCGATTAATGAATAATTATTAGATGAAATATAGGCACAATAAAGTGTGATCATCTTAACAGTTAGTATAATAGCGGTAAACATAAACGCACAATTTGTGTGCGTTTATCATGACATATATTACGCATTGCTAATTTTATGCTGAACCCTGCGGTTATTGGTAGATATTGATGCTAAAGGCGACTTGGGCAGATGCTTAAGTGGTGATACTATCGTCAGCTAAAATAATGAGGTAAGTGTTTGTGAAAATAGTCAGAATCGCGACTCGCAAGAGTCCTCTCGCGATGTGGCAAGCCCACTTTGTAAAAGCTGAGTTGGAACGCCATCACCCTACGCTGCAAGTAGAACTTGTACCCATGAGCACCCGAGGCGACAAGATCCTTGACACCCCTCTGGCTAAAATCGGTGGCAAAGGGCTGTTTATTAAAGAATTGGAAGTGGCTATGCTAGAAGGCCTTGCGGACATTGCGGTACATTCGATGAAAGATGTCCCCATGGAATTTCCTGAAGGCTTAGGTCTGCACTGTATTTGTCAACGAGAAGATCCTCGAGATGCCTTTGTTAGCAACCACTTTACCAATATCGATGCTTTACCTAAAGGCGCGATCGTCGGTACCTCCAGTCTACGCCGCCAATGTCAACTGAAGGCGCAACGTCCAGACCTCATCATTAAAGACTTACGTGGTAACGTGAATACTCGTTTAGCGAAATTAGATGCGGGTGAGTTTGACGCTATCATTCTTGCTAGCGCGGGACTATTACGACTCAAAATGGTAGAACGGATCCAGGCGTATATTGAACCAGAGCAAATACTCCCAGCTGGAGGGCAAGGGGCTGTAGGCATCGAATGTCGCAGTAATGATCGTGAATTGCTAGACTTGTTGGCTCCCCTCAATCATCCCGAAACGGCCCTCCGTGTCGAAGCAGAGCGAGCGATGAATCGACGCCTAGAAGGCGGTTGCCAAGTCCCTATTGGTTGCTACGCGGAGTTGGCAGATGGACAATTATATATCCGTGGTTTAGTTGGTGCTATTGACGGTTCTGAGATCATAGAAAAAGAACTTCGAGGCAAAGCTAGCGAAGCTGAGCAACTCGGTCTAGCCCTTGCCGAGCAATTACTCGATGCTGGTGCCGCTGCTATTTTAAGGGCCGTCTATCAACCATAAGGAACGATGGTGCCATTACTCATTACCCGGCCGCAGCCACATAATCAACGCTGTGTTGAAACCCTCGGCGAACATGGCTTTTCAGCCATCGCTGCACCGATGGTTGAAATTATTAGCAGCCCCGAGCTAGCGCGGCTAAAACAAGTACTGAGCTCTACAACGCCGAACGGGCTGATCGTGGCTGTCAGCCAATATGCGGTAGAAGCCTGTCAACAATGGTTAGAACAACAACAATTAAGCTGGCCAAGATCATTACAATACTTAGCCGTGGGCAAAGCCACTGCGGAATGCTGGCAACAATATGGGGTGAAGGCATCAGTGCCAAGTCGCCAAGACAGTGAAGGCATGCTACAACTCATCGAACAGCAATTTCCCGGATTAGATCAAGCGACCATTTTGCGCGGCCAGCAAGGACGAGATTGGCTCGCGCAACAGCTCCAAACCCGAGGTGTTAAAGTCACTTATTTGAGTTGTTATCAACGAAAATTAATCACTTATCCACAGCAACAACTTGAACAATGGCGCTTGCAGATCAACACTATTGTTGCTACTAGTGGTGAAATATTGAAACATCTGACTACCCTTATGAGTAAAGCAGAGCAACTTGAGTGGCTGCGAGAGTGCCATTTATTAGTCCCAAGTCAACGCTTGCTTAAATACGCTCAAAGTTTGGGTTTTATGCACATTGTACTGTGCGACGGCGCATCGGATAAAGCATGTATCGAAGCTTTAAAGCAAATACTGCCATCTGCAAGGAATGAAAATGACCAAAGATAAACAATCAGAGAACCAAAATCAGGTTCCATCCCCTAGCGATACAGTGAAACACGCCAAGCAAACGGCGGCGGAAAAAATGCCTAAAACAACCAGCCAAGCAACGCCGAACAATAAATCAACCAAGCTATTGGCCATCGCGGCGATCCTGATCAGCATCGGCCTAAGCGCGGGTGTTTATTGGCAAACTCAACAACAGTTACAACACGCAGATAGCCAAATACAACTCTTAAAAACTAGCCTCTCAGCCAAAGAGCAAAGTTTAGTCAGTGCCGTCGCAACCAACAGCAGTCAATTTGAAACATTGAAGCAACAATATGGCAGCCAGCAACAGTCTCTGGTGAGCCTAAAAACCCAGTTGGAACTCACTGAACAACATCGTAAAACCATTGAACATCAACTGGCCTTGCTCAACATTAAAGATGCCAATCATTGGCGACTCAACGAAGCGAATTATCTATTACAACTGGCGGCCTATAAACTATGGCTGGAACATGATCCCAGCACCGCCATCGCACTTCTTATCGAAGCTGATAGTAGTGTCAACCATGCCAACGATCCTCACCTGTTAGCTCTGCGCCGCGCGATAAACAATGATGTGCAAACGCTCAAAGCAATTCCATTGGTCGATAAAGAGGGCATTGCTTTTACCTTAGAAAGTCTACTGCAACAAACCGAGACCTTACAGTTGGCTGAAATCGAGTTACCCGCTGCGCTGCAAGAACAAAATAATCAGCTCAGCAGTGATAGTACTGACTGGCGTGACAATCTAGCTAAAAGTTGGCGTAAATTCAGCGAAAATTTCATCACTGTGCGTCGTCGCGATGGTCAAGTCGAAGCGCTCATCGAACCCAAACACGCATGGTACCTGAAAGAAAATCTTAAGTTACAATTACAGCAGGCCGAACAGGCCTTATTCCGAGGACAAGGAGAGTTGTTTAAGGCCAAGTTACAACGCACTGCACAATGGGTCGGCAACTACTTCATGCAAAACCAACAAGCCCAGGCCATGTTGGTTGATTTGAAGCGCTTACAAGGGCTGGAGATTGTGGATCAGTTACCGGAAAAATTATCCAGTTTAGATGCCGCTGAACAAGCCATTAAAGATCGCCAACAACGGCTACAGCCTTCTCTAGCAGAAGGAGCTGAATAATGTTTAAAGTTCTGATTTTATTGGCCTGCTTAGCGTTAGGTTTAGCTCTGGGGCCACAACTTGCGGGCAACAAAGGCTATGTACTAATCGCTTTTGATAGTTACACCGTTGAGATGTCGGTGACCAGTGCACTATTTGTCAGCTTTATCTGTTTCTGTATTTTATTATTCACAATTTGGCTACTTCGCTGGCTATGGCTAAGCTTTTCTCGCAGTACTAACTGGTGGGGCGATCGACGCAAACAAAAAGCGATTAGTCATACTCAGCAAGGCATGTTAGCAATGATGCGCGGCGACTATCAGCACGCCGAAAAATTGGTCAGTAAAGCGGCCACTTATAGCAGCGCTCCAGCGTTGAATTATCTAACAGCCGCAGAAGCGGCACAAGAACAAGGACAAGATAAGAAACGCGATCAGTACTTGGAGCAAGCCACCCGCATGACCAACAATGATAGCGCGGTCCTGATCACCCAAGCCCGTTTACAAATTAAACAACAGAACTTTAGCGCGGCGCTGAATAGCATTGAACAGCTCCCTGCCGAAAGTCGTAAACAGGCTCCAGTAAGACGCATGCTATTGCAGATTTTACCCGAATTAGGTCAGTGGCAAGCTTATGTTGAATTGCTTCCTATCGCATATAAGGCCCAGTTGCTTGAAGACTCGCATTACCAAGTTGAATTATCACGTAGTTATCAGGCTCTATTTCTAGAGCTCGCCAATACCCAAGGCGCCGATAAAGTGGCCGCATATTGGAATGCAATGCCACGTAAACAAAAAAAATCGATGACGATTGCTGCTGCTGCCTGCCAAGCTTTAGTCTTATCCGGCGATAGCGCTGCGGCTTACCAATTACTCGGTGACTTACTCAACAAACATCACGATCCCGAGCTACTCGCAGTCGCAGCAAAATTACAGCTCAGCGACCCTTATCCGCTATTACAGCAACTGAAAGGCTTATTACGTAAATCGCCAAATAACGCAGCCTTATTAAACTTGATCGCACAATTACATCTGCAGCAACAACAATGGCCTGAAGCGAAAGATTACTTTGAGCAAAGTATTAATATTGTCGCCAGTCGCGAATCTTACCAAGGCCTCGCCGAAACCTATCGACAACTGGAAGAGCCGCAACAAGCGATGGATTACTATCGTCAAGCCTTGACGATGTAGTTTCGTCAACCTAAAAAGGCGAGCATGTGCTCGCCGCTTATGCCCAACAAACCACTAAATAAATTCGTAGGCATCGCCATGCAATTGTGCCAAGGGTAAGCCTTGTTCAACAAAGGCGCTCCGGGCTACATCGGCCATTTCAAAACGGCCAGCAATATACACTTCTAAATTGCTCATATCCGAAAAGTCTTCTAAAACAGCTTGGTGCACCAGGCCTTTTTTTCCGGTCCATTGTGGCACAGCATGCTCTAATACCGGCACAAAGGTCACCTGATCTAATTCTGCCCACTGATAAGCCAACTCATGTAAGTACAGCCCCCCTAAATTGCGGCCACCCCAATATAAGTAAATTTGCCGCTCTTGCTCACTGTCGATCAGATGCTCAATAATAGACTTCGCATAGGAGAAGCCCGTTCCGCCAACCATGATCAAGACCGGACGTTGGCAATTATCATCGAAACCAGCATGCCCAAAGGGCATTTCAATTTCTATTTCACCACTGCTTTTGAGCTTATCGATGACTTGTCGGGCGTAAGGGTTTCCTTCAGGCGCACCGATGTGTAGCTCATACACTTCACTCTGCTCTGGCGAACTGGCTAATGAAAAGGGTCGCTTATCATCTTCCGCCATCACAATTTGTAAGTACTGACCAGCGATAAAACTTTGCGATTCTTCTGGATGTAATTCGACATTAAAAATGTCATCTAAAATCGGTGCCACCGATGCAACCTTACAGCTAATGCGCTTCATATTTTCCCCTTTTAATCTTCTCGATCTCATGTATCGCCTACTTCACCAACGATACAACCGGTTAGCCTAACAGATATAAATCCCCTTCCCTGGGTACTAAACGGAAACGTTTAGTACGACAACCGAAGCTAAGCAAGTCAATGACGGGTTGGCTGCAAAATTTAAGCAGGCAGGAAATTAATTTGCAATGACTCAGTATAACCCTTTACGCCATCAATGTAGTGTCCGTATATTTAACAATTAGTCTATGCCTAATTGTTGCCAAATACTATCCACGCGCTGTTTCACTTCTGGCGTCATTTCAATTACTTCCCCCCACTCTCGAGTTGTTTCACCGGGCCATTTATTGGTCGCATCGAGACCCATTTTTGATCCTAAACCGGAGATGGGCGAAGCAAAATCTAAATAATCAATAGGCGTGTGATCGATCAAAGTGGTATCGCGACTCGGGTCCATGCGCGTGGTGATCGCCCAAATCACATCCTGCCAGCAGCGTGCGTTCACATCATCATCACAAACAATTACAAACTTGGTGTACATGAATTGACGCAAATAAGACCATACCCCTAACATCACTCGTTTGGCATGCCCCGGATACTGTTTCTTAATGGTAATCACTGCCATACGGTAGGAGCAACCTTCTGGCGGAAGGTAGAAATCAACAATCTCTGGAAATTGCTTTTGTAAAATCGGCACAAACACTTCGTTCAAGGCGAGCCCAAGTACAGCGGGCTCATCTGGCGGGCGTCCAGTGTAGGTACTATGATAGATCGGCTCCTGACGCATGGTGATGTGGGTGATGGTGAACACCGGAAACTCATCCACTTCATTGTAATAACCAGTATGGTCACCATAGGGCCCTTCCAGTGCATTGTCCCCCGGCATCAGGTAGCCTTCTAAAACAATCTCTGCACTCGCGGGCACCTCTAAGTCATTACTAATACATTGCACTGTTTCGGTTCGACTACCACGTAATAAACCCGCAAAAGCATATTCTGAAAGCGTATCCGGTACCGGTGTCACAGCACCTAAAATCGTCGCCGGATCGGCTCCCAAAGCAACCGCCACCGGATAGGGCTTGCCCGGATTCAGTTCTTGAAACTCACGAAAATCGATAGCGCCTCCGCGATGAGAAAGCCAACGCATAATCAACTTATTTTTGGCTAACTTTTGCTGACGATAGATACCCAGATTTTGTCGTTTTTTATAGGGACCGCGGGTAATGGTTAAACCCCAGGTAACCAAAGGTGCCACATCACCCGGCCAACAATGTTGGATCGGCAATTTATCTAAATCAACCTCATCGCCACTCCAGACCACTTCCTGACAAGGTGCGCTGCGTAGCTTCTTGGTGGGCATGTTGAGTACTTGCTTAAAAATCGGCAACTTTTCCCAAAGTTCTTTCAGCCCTTTAGGTGGCTCAGGTTCTTTCAAATAAGACAGCCAGGTTCCCACTTCACGCAAGGCTGATACCGACTCTTGCCCCATGCCTAAAGCAACCCGCTCCGGAGTACCAAATAGATTGCCTAATACCGGCATACTATGGCCCTTCACATTTTCAAATAACAAGGCTGGACCGCCGGCTTTTAAGGTACGGTCACAAATTTCGGTCATTTCGAATTCAGTCGACACTTCAACGGTAATCCGTTTCAGCTCGCCGCGCTGCTCGAGCAAACCAATAAAATCTCGTAAATCTTTATATTTCATTCAATTAACCTAGTGATGCAAGCCAAAACTGGCCCACTACTGTGATTGCATTTCAATCATAACCATTGCCGCGAGTTCTTGATATTCAGGATCCCGATACTGAGTCAAAATGAACTGCGCAGCTGGAGGGTAATTCTGACCTAAGCGAGCTATCGCACTATAAGAGAAATACAATAATTCAGGATTCTCGGCAGCACCTTTCAACAGCTCAAAAGCCTGTTCCGCTGGCCATTGGGTGCGTAACTTTTCTAATAAAGACACACTGTATTGATCCATCGGTAAACCTAGCACCTCGCGAATCGCTTGGCTAGAACCGGAACCAACGGCCAAAGCAACCACCACGTGATTATCCGGAAAATACAACTGGCTGGGCATCGTTTTGCGAACATGCAGTAATTGTGGAGCATCCAACTGGGATAAGGCACGGATCAAATCTAATTGCTGTTCCAGCAACAATGGATTGTTCTTACGGAATACCAAAGACCATTGAAATTGATCGTGTAATAACTCACTTAAGTAGAATTGTGAACGCTCAGCGGAGAGCTGATTCAAAATAAGACTACGCGCTAGCGCTGGGTAATCATAAGTCGGTCGAATCACCTCGTAACCATCAATCACCGCCGATTCTCGAGTCAACGGGCGCTCCGCAGCAAGCTTTAATAACCAATTTTTTAAGGTTTGATTGGGTACATGGTGGTTTTGATGTAAATAACGCAAGCTTTCATACAATAAAGCTTCACGATGTTCAGGAAGTAATTGAGGTAATAAATCAATCACCCAAGCGGGCTGATTTTGCATCAAAGCATCAACGCTTCGAAGTAAAATAGTTAACGGTACTTGAGGGTGAATAGCTGAAGAAGGAGGATTCGGACCTTGCTGTTCGGCATGGGCAAGTAGCGGGTAACTAAGGATTAAAACAAACAGTAAGCGTTTTATCATCGGAAATGAAACTGGCCGCGGTTGCGGCCAGTTTACGCCTATTTTTTCTGGGCTTTCATCGCATCGAAAAACTCATCATTAGTCTTAGACATTGAGAGCTTATCAATCAAGAACTCCATCGCGCCTGTTTCGTCCATTGGATGCACAATCTTCCGTAGGATCCACATCTTCTGCAGTTCATCACCACTAGCAAGTAACTCTTCACGACGAGTACCAGAACGATTGATATCAATCGCTGGATAAACACGTTTTTCGGCAATCTTACGGCTTAAGTGTAATTCCATATTACCGGTACCCTTAAACTCTTCGTAGATGACTTCATCCATTTTTGAGCCGGTATCAACCAGGGCGGTGGCAATAATAGTTAAGCTGCCACCTTCTTCAACGTTACGCGCAGCACCAAAGAAGCGCTTCGGACGATGGAGCGCGTTGGCATCCACACCACCGGTAAGTACCTTGCCTGAAGAAGGAATCACGGTATTGTAGGCTCGCGCTAAACGAGTGATAGAATCAAGCAGAATAATCACGTCTTTCTTGTGCTCAACCAAACGCTTGGCTTTCTCAATCACCATATCGGCAACCTGTACATGACGGCTTGCAGGTTCATCAAAGGTAGAAGCAATCACTTCTCCGCGAACCAAGCGTCGCATCTCGGTAACTTCTTCTGGACGCTCATCGATCAACAACACAATCAGCTCACACTCGGGATGATTAAAAGCCACATTTTGTGCAATATTTTGCAGCAACATGGTTTTACCCGCTTTAGGAGGCGCAACAATCAAACCACGCTGCCCTTTCCCTATCGGAGAGGCCAAATCTAAAACTCGTGCAGTAATATCTTCTGTGGAACCATTACCGCGTTCCATGCGCATCCGTTTAGTGGCATGTAAAGGCGTAAGGTTTTCAAAGAGGATTTTGTTACGAGAGTTTTCAGGTTTATCGTGGTTTACTTGACCAATCTTTAGCAAAGCAAAATAACGCTCACCTTCTTTCGGCGGTCGAATCTTACCTTCCACGGTATCACCAGTTCGCAGGTTAAAACGGCGAATTTGGCTAGGCGAAACGTAAATATCATCAGGGCCAGCCAGGTAAGAACTGTCTGCACTGCGCAAAAAGCCAAAGCCATCCTGCAGAATTTCGAGAACACCATGTCCAAAAATGGCTTCCCCGCTTTTCGCGTGAGCCTTGAGGATCGAGAAGATAATATCTTGCTTACGCAGACGGGCCAGATTTTCTAAGCCCATCGATTCGCCTAGCGTAATCAGTTCATGGACCGGGGTATTTTTTAGCTCAGTTAAATTCATAATGGTGAGTATTCAGTTTTGTCGAAATAGACTGACGGCAGAGTGAGTTAGATATAGTAGAGATGCTTACTCGACTGTTCAGTCGGCCAAGAGATAGCCTTAAATAACAGGCGTAGGAAAATTCGAAAGTAAAATTAGCACTATTGTGAAGAAAGATCCAGCAAAAGCAGGCAACGAATGTCGACCTGCTCACATAGTTACTACAGGTTTTCGTCTAAAAACGCTGTTAATTGTGCTTTAGACAGCGCACCAACTTTAGTCGCAGCCACTTTGCCATCTTTAAATAACAATAAAGTAGGGATCCCGCGAATACCAAACTTGGGCGGAGTCGCCGCATTTTGATCAATATTCAACTTACCTACGGTAACTTTGCCTGCGTATTCTTCAGCAACTTCATCGAGGATCGGTGCAATCATTTTGCACGGTCCACACCATTCAGCCCAAAAGTCTACTAATACAGGTGTGCTTGCATTTAGTACGTCTGCCTCGAAACTATCGTCACTCAGCTGAACTAATTTGTCGCTCATGTATTACTCCAAATATTCTCTGCTATCTATATAGATAATGTACCCGACTATTTGAAATGATCCGACTAATGAATGCAAGCCCAAGCTCATTCCAAGGCAATCTAAGCTACTACCAATTAACATAAGTAAATCACCAGCACAATAAAAGTAAATGTGGTGCTGGTAGTGCCAGATAGCTGTGATATGCTTACGCCATGAGCAAAGCACACTTAACTGAACTACGATTCGCCGACTTAGAGCTAGACGCTGGGGTATTAGAAGCCTTAGAACAGCACGGCTATCACAATTGCACCCCTATCCAAGCGCAAAGTCTACCGATCCTGCTGAAAGGCAAGGATATTGCGGGCCAAGCACAAACCGGTACGGGGAAAACCTTAGCCTTTTTAGTTGCCACCTTTAACCACTTGCTAACCACGCCAGTGCCTGAAGGTCGCCAACAAAATCAACCACGCGCCTTAATCTTAGCGCCCACCCGTGAATTAGCAATTCAAATTCACAACGATGCCCGTTTATTAGCCAAAGCAACTGGCTTAAAATTGGGTTTAGTGTATGGGGGTGAAGGTTATGCCAGTCAACGGGCAACCCTTGATGAAGGTGTTGATATCCTGATCGGCACCACCGGTCGGATGATTGACTATTTCAAACAAGGTGCCTTTAGCCTCAATAGTCTACAAGCCATGGTACTAGATGAAGCCGACCGCATGTTCGATCTCGGTTTCATTAAAGATATTCGTTATTTAATGCGCCGCATGCCAGAGCCCAAGCTGCGCCTGAACATGCTGTTTTCGGCTACCCTTTCATTTAAGGTGAAAGAGCTTGCCTTTGAACACATGAACGAACCGGAACACGTGATTGTAGAGCCAGAACAAATGACTGGCGTACGCATCCAGGAAGAGCTGTTTTACCCGTCCAATGACGACAAAATGGCATTACTACAAACCTTAATCGAAGAAGAATGGCCTGAACGGGCGATTATTTTCGCCAATACCAAACACCGCTGCGAAGACATTTGGGGACACTTGGTTGCCGACCAACACCGCGTTGGTTTGTTAACCGGAGATGTACCACAGCGTAAGCGGGTACAAATACTTGAACAATTTACCGATGGTAAATTAGACATCTTAGTTGCCACCGATGTCGCCGCACGAGGCCTACATATTCCCTCGGTAACCCACGTATTTAATTACGATCTTCCCGACGACGCAGAAGATTACGTTCACCGCATTGGTCGAACTGGGCGTGCCGGTTTAAGTGGTCACGCGATTAGCCTGGCCTGTGAAGAATATGTTTTCAACTTACCGGCGATCGAAGAGTACATCAAACATCCGGTGCCATTGAGTCAATATGACAGTGAAGCTTTACTACGCGATTTACCGCGAGCCCAGCGAGTTCATCGACCTAAAAGTGTCAATAGTCGCGGCGGCGCACGGGGAAGTAATCGAAGTAGCAGTAGCGGCCACTCCAAACCAAGACGCAGTCGCCACTCATAACTGAGCGCTCAAGGATGAACGAGTCAAAATCTTCGCCCCTCTATGCAGCCATTGATTTAGGTTCTAACAGCTTCCACATGTTAATCGTGCGGGAGCTCAGTGGCTGCGTACAGACCATTGCCAAGGTTAAGCGAAAGGTTCGACTCGCTGAAGGCTTAGATAAAAATAATCAACTCGATCAGGCAGCGATGGTCCGCGGTTGGCAATGCCTGAGTTTATTTTCTGAGCAATTACGCGATATCCCCGAACAACAGATCAAAATTGTGGCCACCGCAGCCCTGCGTAAGGCCGTCAACGCCCAAGTATTTTTAACTCAAGCAGAAAAAATACTCGCAAATAAAATCAATATCATTAGCGGTGAAACCGAAGCCAAAATCATTTACCGTGGAGTGGCTCACACCAGCGGCGGCCATGGTAAACGTTTGGTGATCGATATTGGAGGGGCAAGTACCGAATTAGTGATTGGTGAACAAAGCGAAACTCGGCTATTAAATAGCCTCGATATGGGCTGTGTCACCTGGCTGAAGCGTTATTTTTCAGACTCACTGAGTGAGGGTAACTTCGCCCAAGCCATTGAAGCAGCCAAAGCAGTGATTGAGCCGGTACTCAGTGATTATCGACGTCTCGGTTGGAAAAGCGCTTTAGGAGCCTCTGGCACCATTCAAGCCGTATTAGAAATTATCACCGCTCAAGGCCTCGATGAACGGATCACCTATCCCAAACTGAAAGCGATTCAACAACAAGTGATCGCTTGTGGCAAACTTGAAACACTCAATATCGAGGGGCTCAACGAAGAACGTAAACCAGTATTTGCATCTGGATTAGCAATTTTAATCGCCTTGTTCGAAAGCTTGCAAATTGAAGGACTCACCCTCGCGGGCGGCGCACTACGCGAGGGTTTAGTCTATGGTCTACTGAGTCAACAAGAAACCAGTAGCGTCCGCGCACGCACCGCTGAAAGCTTCATCAAACGCCATCACATCGATGTACAACAAGCAGAGCGAGTCGCTCATTGTGCGATTACGCTTTGCCAACAAGTTACTCCTCGTCTCAGCGATCGAGCTTTAAGCTTATTAAAGTGGGCAGCTATGTTTCATGAGGTTGGCTTGAATATCGAATTTAAAAAAGCCCCCGAGCATGCAGCTTATATTATCGATCATTCTGATTTACCCGGCTTTACTAGCGCTCAAAAGCATTTTGTCTCCAGCCTAATGCTCAATCAGCGAGGTCAGTGGCAAGCCCAGCTATTAAGCCAACAACATGCTTTAGAAAAACCAGAAGCCCTGATATTAACCCGTATGCTGCGGATCGCTATCATCGTCTGTATGCGTCGCACCGAAGGTAGCGTACCAAACATCAGCTTGTTACAGAATGAAAATGACTGGCAACTTTGTTTTCCTCCCACCTGGAGTGAGCAACACCCCTTACGCGCAGCAGAACTAGAACTAGAAGCCAAAGTACAAAGCGAAGTTGGTTATCCATTGCGGGTAATTGAGGCGCTCTGTTAAAATTCGTTACATGCTGTAGGTTAAGCTGAGAGTGCTTAAAAGGCAGCCAGCATTGATTTTAAGCAAGCCCCTTCTACTTGTTTGCCTACCGGCAAGATAGCACCGACTGAAGCGTGGCTTCCCTCGATGTACTCAGCACTATAGATAGCGGAATCATAAGACCGAATCCCGAGATCAACTCAAGCTTTAGTGCTCCGGCAATCCGATCAGATGGTCAGCAAAGCTAAGCTCACCTAAACATTCTTCTTTACCCAACGAATATCACTACAAGTACTGCGCTAATATTGACCTAAGCCGATGAGGCTGGCACTATGCGCCGCAAACCAGCAACATTTAGATCGTTGTCTCAAAAAACGTGTTACCACTGTGCTATTAAGTCGAGGAGAATACAATGCCACAACCACTCGTTGCCATCGTCATGGGATCCAAAAGTGATTGGCCAACCATGGAAAACGCCGCCGAAATACTGAGCCAACTAGGCGTAGAATTTGAAGTGGAAGTGGTTTCAGCGCACCGCACTCCCGACAAATTAATGAGTTTTTCAGCCAATGCAGCTGAACGGGGTATTCGCGTCATCATCGGTGGGGCAGGCGGAGCAGCGCACTTGCCCGGCATGATCGCTTCCAAAACCCGTCTTCCAGTACTTGGTGTGCCCGTACAAAGTAAGGCGCTTAGCGGTATGGATAGCCTGCTGTCAATCGCTCAAATGCCTAAGGGCGTCGCCGTTGGCACCTTAGCTATCGGTACCGCAGGAGCCTATAACGCAGGTCTCTTGGCGGCCCAAATTTTAGCAACCACCGATCCTCAACTAGCGCAACGCATCGAAGCATTCCGCACCGCGCAAACCGAATCGGTATTGGCGCACCCCGACCCACGTATCGCCGAGTAGTTAGGTTAACAGAATGAACAAAATTTGGATCCTCGGCGCAGGCCAACTTGGCGCCATGCTCAAACATGCCGCCCAACCACTTTGTCTGGAAGTTCGTCCGGTGGAGACCGACGAGCTTGAGCAATTTGCCATTGGCGATGACGACGTGGTCACCGTTGAGCGGGAACATTGGCCTGTCACGCCTGCCACCGAACAACTCACCCAACATCCACGATTTTTAAATGGCCCCGCTCTGGCGCAATTAGCCGACCGAGCCAGCCAGAAACGTCTACTCGATTCGCTCTCTTTGGCGACCGCGCCTTGGGTCGATGTGAAAACACAGCATAGTGCCGAGCAACTGTTCGCTGAATTAGGCGAACGAGTGTTACTCAAACAGCGCTCAGGTGGTTACGATGGAAAGGGCCAACATTGGTTAAAACAACAAGGCAACGCTGAGCAACGCGCGATTCCGCAAACTTGGTTAGATCATTGTATTGCCGAACAGGCAATCAATTTCGAAGAAGAAGTCTCATTAATCGGCATGCGTCATGCCAACGGCGAGACGGCCTTCTACCCACTAGCGATTAATCAGCATCATCAAGGCATTTTATTAGCCACCGTTTCACCTGTCGCCAGTAAAGCACCGCTGCAAAGCCAAGCCGAAGCGATGCTGGGCAAGCTCATGGAAGCCTTAAATTATGTTGGCGTAATGACCATGGAATGCTTCCAAGTGGGACAACAACTGTTAATCAACGAAATTGCGCCGCGGGTCCACAACAGCGGCCATTGGACCCAGGCAGGAGCAAGCTTAAGCCAGTTTGAAGCGCATTTGCGTGCTGTCGCCAACTTACCCTTAGTGCAGCCGTTGGTGAAAACTCAAAGCGTGATGCTTAACCTAATCGGTGTCGACTATGACCAACGCTGGCTCAGCGTACCGGGCGTAGAAATATTCTGGTATGGCAAAGAGGTTCGTCCCGGACGAAAAGTCGGCCATATCAACATCAGTATCGCCGAGCGCCAGCAGCTACTCAACAGCCTCGCCCAACTACAACCGCTGATGAGCCCGGTCTATAGTGATGCCATCGCCTGGTTAATCGGTCACCTCGACTAAAGCACGAACTAAGCCTTGTGGCTGCGCTAGCAGCTTCGCCACAAGGCTTGGGTTCATTGAATATTACAAGATTTCTGGAGTAAGCTCCTTGAGCTACGAATGGCTCGCGCTATTAGCAGCGGCCCTATGGGCCCTCACCAGCTTAATTTCGGTCACTCCCAGCCGTCAACTTGGCGCCTTCGCCTATAGTCGCTGGCGGATGGGTTTAGTCAGCCTAATGTTGGCCACTGCAACTTTAGTTAATAACAACTGGCAGAACATCAGCTTCGAACAAGCAGCCTTGTTTGCCCTCTCGGGATTTATTGGGGTATTTGTTGGTGACACCGCCCTGTTTGCCTGTATGAATCGACTCGGGCCGCGTCGGGCCAGCCTATTATTTGCCTGCCATGCCGCTTTTTCCGCTTTCTTAGGAGTTTACTTATTTAACGAACAGCTATCGGGTTGGCCCTTAGTGGGGGCTGCAAGTTTATTTCTCGGGGTTATTCTGGCGGTAAGCTTCGGCCGTAAAGCCAATCAACATAGCTGGGAAAAGATCAATGGTCCGGTGAGTATCGCGCTATTGCTGGGTTTGAGTGCGGCGCTTTGTCAAAGCATCGGCACCGTGATGCTAAAGCCGCTATTAAGCGCCAGCGCGGCCCACCCGGTCGACCCCATCGCCGCCTCAACGCTACGGATGCTCAGCGCTTTTACTGCGCATATGTTGTTATACTTTGCAGCCTATAAACTGGCGCGCGCCCATAAGCCACTCACCCCAAGATTATTTATGATGATTGCCAGCAATGGTTTTCTCGCCATGGCAGTAGGCATGACCCTGATGCTGTTTGCGCTACGCAATGGCGATGTTTCTGTGGTGGCGCTCTTGTCCTCCAGCTCGCCAATCTTAGTCTTGCCGCTACTCTGGATCTACACCAAACAAGCCCCCACCTATTCGGCATGGGCGAGCGCCGCACTGTGTGTGGTAGGTAGTAGTTTACTGATTTTTGGCTAGTGATTGGCTACCGAAAACACCGGCAAATGGGCGATCCGCTGCCGAATAAAAAATACCTGCTGCTGATATAGTGCAGAATCACTCGACTGATAAATTTTCAGGAATTGTTGTTCGCTGAGTCCCTCGCTTAAGTCATCGACCCGAGGAAATAAATCTTGCTCGGCGCTGGCTTGGCGCATTGCCTGCAAAAATGCTTGAGTCTTGGCTAAGCTAGTAGCCGTTTGCGCAAACTGAATGCCGGTAAAATCGGCCGCCAAATCAGCAAAACTAAAGCCACTGCCACCAGCCACAGAATCAAATAGCTCTTTAAATTCCCCTATCGAGGCACTAAAACCTTGCTCTGCCGCCATCCGCAGGCCTGCCGAATAGCTAAAGTGCAATAGCAAATCACGGCGTCCCGCTAAACGAACATTACTGGGCGCAGGCACAAACGGCAGCTCAAGCGAAAAACGTTTCAGCAATAAACTTCGCAAGCTTCCTTCACTAAAAAACAGGCTTACCGCCCAAATCATCGCTTGTTGCTCGACTAACAGCGAACCTCTCTGCCCGCGCAAGGCGACGTCAAAGCTTAAAGGATAGAGATAATCAAACAATGAAACCTCCATCTGCCCCGCATACTGCTGACCTAACAAGGCCAACTTATGATAGTAGTAGGCAATTGGCAGGCCAATGGTTTGTGGTTGTTGCCATTGACTGAATGATTGATAGGCCTTGATGAGCGTTTGGCGAACATTCGCCTGTGCAGTCACCTGTAAGCGCAATGCATGCTGATCAATCTGCGGGACACTCATGTGACTGACTAGCGCCTTCAAAGGCAGCTCAGGAAAGTAGCGCTCACTTAGCCACAATAAAGCCACAAACACTGGCTGTGCAGGCAAGCTTAAGTCCCCTAGAGTTAGCTCAGCCAATTGCAAACCTTGGCTGGATGGGAGCAGACTAACTTGAAGATTCAAATAACGGCCAAACCACTGTGCGGGTAGAGTAATCGTTGCCCGCAGTCGCAATTGTTCTGCTTGAAGTTGTGTCTCAACATTGATCTGGCTAAAAGCACGTGAGCTTAATCGGCTTAGCGCCTGCAGTTGCTGTGAAGATAACAAAATATCAACTGGCTGGCTGGCATCGCCGAGTCGCTGCATATTCTCTTGCAATAAATGCTTAACATCCGCCACTTGCTGTGGGCTCGGCGCTGGTGGAGCAGGAACGCTAGCCAGTGTTGACAGGGCCAACTTCAAGCCAAGCAAACCACTCAACGCTACCAGCAGCAATAAGCTTAATCCCCAGGCCAGCAGCTTCGCCAAGACGGTCATTTAAGCTACCCAGCTTTGCCCAAGGTAAAAGCTGGGCTGCGGCAGCCTATTCGGCTAACCATTGGGCCACATCTTTGGCAAAATAAGTTAAAATACCATCGGCACCAGCGCGCTTAAAGGCCAGCAAAGATTCCAAAACCACTGGACGCTCCTCCAACCAGCCATTGGCAAAAGCAGCCTTATGCATGGCGTATTCACCACTCACCTGATAAGCAAAGGTGGGCAGCGAAAAAGTATCCTTCACCTGACGCACCACATCAAGATAGGGCATGCCCGGCTTCACCATCACCATGTCGGCACCTTCCTCGATATCCAGCGCTACTTCGTGCAAGGCTTCCTGAGTATTGGCGGGATCCATTTGATAGGTCTTCTTATTACCACCTTTTAAGTTGCTGGCGCTACCGAGTGCATCGCGGAACGGGCCATAGTAACCCGAGGCATATTTAGCAGAATAAGCCATGATCATGGTGTTGTGGTAACCCGCTTCTTCCAAGGCTTCGCGGATTGCCCCAATTCGTCCATCCATCATATCCGAAGGTGCCACCACATCAGCCCCCGCGGCGGCTTGGGAAAGCGCCTGCTTGACTAAAACTTCAGTGGTAATGTCATTTTGCACATAGCCCTGCGAATCAATGATCCCGTCTTGTCCATGAGTGGTGAACGGATCAAGCGCCACATCGATCATCACTCCCAGCTCGGGAAAGGCCGCCTTCAAGGCGACAATCGCTCGTTGCGCTATGCCATCTTCGGCATAAGCCTGCTCCGCCAGCAGCGACTTCTGCGCCAGTGGCGTCACCGGAAATAGTGCTACCATCGGCACCCCCAGAGCCACCAGCTGCTCGGCCTCTTTTAATAATAAATCAATCGTAAATCGCTGTACGCCGGGCATCGACGCCACCGCCTCGGTTTGATTTTCACCCTCGATAACAAACATCGGGTAAATCAAATCATCAACCGTTAGTTGATTTTCTGCCACTAAACGGCGGGAAAATTCATGGCGTCGAAGACGACGCATCCGGGTAGCGGGAAAGACTCTTGATACGCTCACTCAGCACTCCTATTTGCTCTGATGATCAAGCGTTACTTTAAGCCCAACTTAGCCGTTCGGCAAGTATGGATTGCATTTACAATCAGCAATGCTTAGCCAGCAATAGCAAACGTCTTCAAGAAAGATAAATCGACCATCCTGCGTAGTTTACTCGATAAATCTGAATCGAAGTTGTGCGGGTCACACATCCTACACCGACCTTAATTAAGATATGCAATAATAAAAATGGTTCACTAAATCGACACACCCGCGAGTGAATTGCAGATCCTGATCGCGAACTATTGGGAAAACGTTTCCACTAAAAAGAATAATTTGCTAAATTGACCGCAAATATGAGCAGCTACGACTTATATTTGGTATTTGGCGATGCTTTGTAACGAAGAGCAGCCTTCGTTATTCAGTTATTTTTGGAGTACAAATGGCCACTATTAAAGACGTCGCCGCCGCAGCCGGTGTTTCTGTTGCCACGGTTTCACGGGTGGTCAACAATGGACCCAAGGTGAGCGCCAAAAATCGTGAGTTAGTAAAAAAAGTGATGCTCGAATTAGGCTATCGACCCAATGCCAATGCCCGAGCGCTAGTCACCCAAACCAACCCCACACTAGGTTTGGTCTTTAGTGAATTAACCGATCCATTTTTTGCTACCTTGGCTGGTGGCGTAGAAAAAATCACCCGTAACCATAACATCCAGCTGTTGATCAGCAATGGTTTAGTCAGTGCCGAGACCGAGAAGCAGGCCATCGAAACGCTTTTAGAACAGCGTTGCCAAGCATTGGTGGTTCATGCCAAGGCCTTGAGTAACCAAACGCTCATCGACTACGCCAACGCTATTCCCGCAATGGTACTGATTAACCGATTCATTCCAGAAATTGCCCATCGCTGTGTCTGGTTAGACAATCAGGCTGGCGGTGAAGCTGCGGCACGTCATTTATTGTCTTTGGGTCATCGCAATATCGCCTGTATCAGCAGTAACTACGATATTGAAGATCCTCGACTTCGTCTTGAAGGGGTAAAAAGTATTCTTGCCGAAAGCAACACGCCCTTAGCAGAGCATGCAATTGCCACGGCAGAACCCAATGAAATCGGCGGTGAAATCGCCGCTCAGAACCTGTTAGCTCGTGGTTTAGATTTGAGCGCCGTGATCGTCTATAACGATGCGATGGCTTCGGGCGTGATCAGCGTATTATGCGATAACGGCTATCGAGTCCCCGAGGATATATCGGTGATTGGTTTCGATGATGTCTTACTGTCCCGCTATCTACGCCCCAAGCTTACTACCATGCGCTATCCGATCGAGATGATGGCAATGGAAGCGGCCGAAATGTCGCTAGCGTTGGCCAATGGCGAGAATGTCGCAGACTTACACAAGTACGTACCAACCCTCGTCAAACGAGACTCGGTTGCGCCACCCCGGACAAACCAAACTTAGCTCGAACTCGGCAACTAACGTGGCTAACCACGCTTAAATCCCTAATTTTCTCGCAGATGATAGTAAACCCTGGCGAAGGCAGTAAACGGCAGCCTTCACCAATAAGTGACGACTGCCAAGAAAACAGTGCAGGCTAACCACGCTTAGATCCCTAATTTGTCACGCAGATTATAGTAAACCGCGCCCAAGGCAGTAAACGGTACCTGTAAATGACGACCGCCAGGAAAACGGTAGTGGCTCAGCGAGGCAAACACATCAAAACGCTGCGCTTGTTCGCTCAGCACTTCTGCCAATAGTTTACCCGCTAAGTGGGTACAACTCAGGCCATGGCCACTGTAACCCTGTAGATAATAAATATTGCTGTCTAAGCGACCGAATTGTGGCATCCGTGAATAGGTCAGTAAGAAGTTACCGGTCCACGCATAGTCAATTTTAAGCCCACGCAACTGCGGAAATAAAGCTTCAAACTTGGGGCGTATTTGCCGCTCGATAGAAGCCAAAGGCTTGGCGCCATATACCACACCGCCACCAAACAATAAGCGTCGATCGGCGGTCAGCCGATAATAATCCAACAAATAATTGCAGTCTTCCACGCAGTAATTTTGCGGCAGTAATTGCTGACACTGCGCTTCACTCAGCGGTTCAGTCGCCACCACCTGAGTGCCACACCGAATCGCCTTATCACTGAGTTTAGGCTCTAATTCCCCGAGGTAAGCATTGCCCGCAAATAACAGATAATTGGCACTCACGCTGCCATGTGTGGTCAACACCTTAGTGACTTCCCCCCTTTGATAAGATATTACTGGCGACTGCTCGTATATTTCACCGCCCAAACTTAATAGGGCTTCAGCCTCACCTAAAGCAAGATTCAAAGGATGAATATGCCCGCCCTTCCTGTCTAATAAACCGCCCACATAGGCCTCGGTCCCCACCACCTGAGCTAACTGCGCTTTATCCAGAAGTTCCAGTTGATGGTTACCAAAGCGTTCCCAATTGGCTTTTTGTTCAATTAAGCCTCTCAATTGCTTGGCGTTATAGGCCGCGAATACCCCACCTTGTTGATAATCACAGGCAATTTGGTAGTCCTGAATACGGGAACGAATAATTTCGCCGCCTTCAAAAATCATCTCATTCAGGGCCTGAGCGGTTTTTTGATCATAGCGCTGTTCAATGACATCCACATCGCGGCTATAGCTATTCACAATTTGTCCGCCATTACGGCCAGTCGCGCCAAAGCCGACCCGAGCAGCTTCTAGCACCACCACATGGAAGCCTTTCTCGGCAAGATGCAGGGCCGAAGACAAGCCACTAAATCCTGCGCCAATGATGCAAACGTCACAGCGAATATCCCGTTGTAACTGAGCAAACTGGCGCGAATGATTAGCCGTTGCTGCATAGTAAGAATCGGTATGTTGTTGCATAGGATCTCCTTAAATCAGGCTTGCTGATGCCGTTCTGCTGCCGCCACGAACTGACTAAATAGGACCTGCGACAAGGGATTTTGCGCCGCTTGCCACTCGGGATGCCATTGCACCGCATAAAAAAACGGGTGCTCAGCTAAGCAATAGGCTTCGATCAGACCGTCTTCGGCAATTGCCTCCAGCTGTAAACCCTCGGCCAACTGGTCAATGCCTTGATTATGTAAAGAATTAACCTCAATTTGCTCAGTGTCGAGCCATTGCGCCAGCTTACCTTGTGGATTTAATTTGAGGGGATGCTGGCTGGCATACTTTACTGCGAAGTCTTTAGTTTCTGGCTCACGATGCTCAATTGCTCCTTCCCGCAGGTAGACCTGGTGATGCAAACTCCCCCCCAGCGCAACATTCATTTCCTGGAAGCCACGACAAATACCAAACACTGGCAAGCCCTGCTGCCGAGAGTAGTCAACAATAGCAAAGGCTAAACGATCGCGCCCCGGGTCGAGCCTTGGTTCATGATGGCTGGCCGCATAAAGTTGCGGATCAACATTAGAGTGACTACCAGTCAGCAAGACCCCATCCAGTTGACTCAGCACGCGATTTAAGGCCGACGCACTTAAATGATGGGGCAGTAAAATTGCACCCGCGCCATACGCGGCTAAGGCATTTAGATAAAACTCATTGACGCTTTGTATTTGATAGGCGTCCTGTTGTTTATGGCAACAAATCACTCCGATTAAAGCTTGTTTTTGATTCGCTTCCACTGCGCACTCCGTTCAGTATTCATTCAATATTTAGCTACAAACTGCCACGAAATAGATTAAATGTAAATTATATTTAACAAATGATAATTTGGCGTGCGAAGTTCCATGCTCCGACTGAGACGAAATTGAGCCCTCAGCCATTCAAAACAAACACCAGCATCTAGGCTTATGGCGTCAACGAGACTTGCTGCTTATGTGCCTCAATAACCGAGTGGCTTAAACCCAGTACGACTTTTTTAACCGCATACGCGCGCATCCCAGCCAACACAAGTGTCGCCACCATCGGGACATTCAGGAAAAGCGAGCATGCGCTGTGAAAAGCTGACACCGTCAATATTCCCCTTAAGCGTTTGGATAATAATCGGCTGTCACTATGGGTTCTCGGCTTGCGTATAGTTGATAAATTCATCGGTATGCTGATCACATTCCACCAACTCCCAAATCGGGCCTCGAAATATGTTTCCTGCTCGGAGCCAATATTGCATATTCAGATAAGTGACAAAATGAGTAACGGTTAACTGTTTGCTATCAGGCAATTGTTGGCTAATGCTGCGCGCCAAGTAATCAACTTTATTGGGCGTCACCCATTCATCGCCTAAACGGTCAATACCATACTGGCAACTCGTCACCAAGTACGAGAGTCCTCGGTTTCACTCTCACTTGCATCCCGCAAATTTTGAGTTGCTAAGTGCCCGCTACCGGTTGCCAGTAAGAGAAGTTGAGCAGAGTTTAAACTTGCACAGGCGTTCAGGCCTAAGCCCATCAGTCAGCTGAATATTTTTTTCATGGTACATTTGGTCCTTCAATGCATATCTCCGTCATCCCTAATGGCTGGGCCTTAGCGCTATAGTTCTGCGGCCAAGCATCCATAAGCCCTGCACTTAAGGCCACAAATCATGCTATTAATCACACAGTCCGCGAGCCAATCAATAGCGACCTAAAGCATTACAAGGTAGAATTAGCTGGCGAAATACCACGAGCAAGAGGCTCTTCTCAACGATGACAGAACAAGTCAGTATCACCATCAGTATTGGCGCTTCGGCTACGCCAGCTCAAAATCAAGCTCACAAGGTCCTGACCCCCAAACCGCCCTTCGATTTACGTAAGATATTCGCCGCCTTCGTGGTACTGGTGGCACTGCTGTTACTGATATGCACGCTGATTTATCGATATTGGCCTCGTGCGCCCGAGGCGCATGCCGGAGCGGCGAGCACGGCACTCATTCAAAGGCCAAACCAAGAAGGTAGCCAGCAAGATCTCAAGTCAGCGGCCACACCACCATCTTCTGCCAATAGTCAGCAGGTTAGCGCAGCAGCAAGCCTCACTGAGCGAACATCCGAATCCGCGCCACAAGCGTCGGTTCAGCTCGAAAGCGTCTCACCACAACTCAAATTAAATCCAGATAACCCAGCCAGCCTTGCCGAGATAAATCATGAGCATGCCGCAGCTCCGCCAGTCGTTGTAACACCAGCGCCAAGCACCAGCCAGCGAGCAACCGGCAAGCCGTCTGCTGCAACAGGACAAATGCCACCCCAGCCAGAGGCCCCTGCGAGCGAGACAGCAGATTTAGCACTGCGAGCAAAGCAAGCGCCAAGCGACGAGCCGACAACCCCACCGCTGACCCACGCTGAGCACCCACCAGCTACGGCTGGCACACCGCCACGGCCGCAGTCAGACAAACGGCTTCGCGCAAACCTGAGTCCAAGCCAGATACCAATGCCCGGCCCTCAGATTGTCGATCTACGAGTCAAACGCGGCCAACTCACCAACGGCATCCGCGCTCGCGAGCCCATCGATCAAGTGCGAGGCGTCTCGCTGGCCCAGCAGCAACAAATTTTCTTATTTCTGGAGCTCTTGAATATGCAAGGGCAAACGCTTGAGGTACGCTGGTATCATCAGCAGCAATTGCAAGCCACGGTAAACTTGGCCATTGGCGGGCAGCGTTGGCGCACCAAGGCCAGTAAACGCTTTGACTCATTCAGTCTGGGACAATGGCAAGTAGTGGTATTTGCACAACAGAAATTACTCTACGAGCAAGACTTCATGGTAGGACCATAATCACACCAGCTATCGGCCACTTTCATTCGATGGTTTAATGCATCCTTCGATTGAAACCCAAAGTGAGTCAATGAAGGCCAATACTTATCATATTAACTCGTTGTTAATATTGAAAAACAACTAAAAATTCAGGTCTTCCTTTAAAGCGAGCTAAAGCAACTGTTCATAAAAGGATTTGTTATAAGCTTGCACTTCCTGAAAGTGCTGATTAAATTAATAACAGAGTCAACGGACAGGACGAACAATGGAACTAGCGCTCATACGTAGTGCCCTCGGCTGGGGTGCAGTGATCAACATCGCAGTACTTATTTATTGGTTTGCTTTTTTAACCCTTGCCCACGATTGGACTTATCAGCTGCATGCCAAGTGGTTTAAGCTTAGTGTCGAAAAATTTGACCGTTTTCACTACCTAGGCTTGGCACTCTATAAAGTCGCCATCATCGCCTTTTATATCGTGCCTTACATCGCCTTAGGTATCGTTTTAGATTAGTCGCTATACAGCACTATCGATTGCGGCTCACTGATCGAATAACCGACCGTGGCCACCCCTTCTACATCCTGAATTTTGGTATGAATGGTACCTTCGACCCACACCGGATCCCAGATATCTTCCAGCTGCACTCCTTGCTTGTAAGTGACATAAACAATCTGGTTCGGTGGTGGTGGTGGATAATGTAAACAAGCGCCGAAATAAGGCACCAATAAGAATGCTTTGATCAACTCACCATCACTCTCTAGAGGCACAATAAATCCAGGAATACGCAGCGTTTTGCCATCCAAGGCCTTATTTACACTCACGTTTAAGTTCTGCTGAACCGGCTGATCTAAAGGCGCATTATGGTCAATCGCTGCGGGAGCAGCTTGTCGCTCACTCTCGGGAATTAATTGCTCCCAAACATCAATGTCTTCGCCATACGCAGCGCTACTCAATAACAGGCCAGCAATAAGCCAATGGTATATTCTCATGTTGTTGCTCCTGACTAAATTTTAATACTCATGCCATCGCTGAGTGAATAACGATAAGCGCGCCATGCCGGTAACAGCCCAGCGATAAAACCAACTCCCATCACTAGCAGCAACAAGTAAGCTTGTTGTAAAGTCGGCCAGCTGAGTACCATATAAAAGCCAAACTGATTGAGTAAAATCGGCTTCGCCAGCGCTAATAATCCATACATACTTACCAAACCCAGCAAGGACCCCAGCACACTCAGTAACAGCGCTTCGATCAATAATAAGGTGAAAATATGCCTTGGCTTCGCGCCCACCGAGCGTAAGATCGCCATTTCACGGCGGCGCTCTTTTAGACTAACCATCAAGGTGGTTAACATGCTCATTAAGCCAGTGATCACCACACAAATCGAGACCGCAAGTAAGGCCGTCTCGGCGATGCTTAAAATACCCCATAACTCTTGCAAAGCCACACCAGGCAAGATCGCGAGTAAAGCCTCTTGTTTCGACTGATTGATTTGCCGTTGCAGACTAAATATTTGCAACTTGGATTTGGTGCCGAGCATCATCGCAGTAATACTGGAAGGCGTTAGTTGTTGTTTGGTAAAAGGCTGTTTTTGCGCGGGCAAATGGATCGCTTCGATGCCAGCCAAAGAAGTAATCACGGTGCGATCGACTGGCGTCCCCGTGGCTTGTAAAATGCCACTCACCACAAAAGGAAATTGCTCGTGATTCACAAAACTCACCGCGGCAATGCCATGCGCGACGACAATTTTATCCCCCAGCCGATACCCCAGCTTTCTAGCAACCTCGGCCCCTAATACCACATCATAAGTATTGCTCAATTCACCGCCTTGCTTAAATTTCAAGGCTTGCTTATTGGCATATTGATAGTGTTCAAAAAAACTATTACTGGTGCCCATCACGCGATAGCCCCGGTGGGAATCGCCCAGAGAGATGGGGATCGCCCACTTGACTGAGGCATTTTGTTGGATATCTAAGTAACTTTGCCAAGATATATTATTGGTAGCATTACCAATACGAAATACCGAATACAACAACAATTGGGTGGGGCCACTGCGAGCACCCACGATCAAGTCAGTGCCAGAGATGGTCGATGCAAAGCTGGACTTGGCCTGAGTTCGTAAATTCTCGACCCCCAGCAACAGGGCCACACTTAAGGCAATGGTGAGCAAGCTCAGCAATACCGTCCCACGCCTCGCCCAAAGGCTATGCCAAGCTAAATTAAGCAGACTCATGTCGACCTCCTAAATTAACCGCAGGCAAGTCAACGACTTGAGTAAAACGCTGCGCTAAATCATGATCATGACTCACCAATAACAGGCTGCTATCACAGTGCTCTAACTCAGCCATCAACAAGTTCATGAAATGTTCTCGATTCACTTTATCAAGCGCCGAAGTGGGTTCATCGGCAATGATTAAGGCTGGTGAACCAATCATCGCTCGTGCCGCTGCCACCCGTTGCTGCTGACCGATACTCAATTGGCCCACCGCTTGATGTAATTGTTTGTCGGGCAATTGCAGGTGGGACAATAAGCGTCGTGCTTCTTCGATAACGCTGGAAGAACGGCTTAAAGCGCGCTGTTTGCGCAACTTCGAAAACTGGCAGGCTAAGGCTACGTTTTCCAAAACTGATAAGTAAGGCAACAAATTGAACTGCTGAAACACATAACCGATATGATCAGCTCGTAATTGATCTCGACCCGCAGAACTGAGGCTATCGCAGTCTTGACCCATAAATCGCAACTGGCCTTGTTGAGGGCTAATCACTCCAGCAATCAAACTCAGCAAGGTCGATTTCCCACAGCCGCTAGGCCCATGAATAAAGGTATGACTCGCAGGCGCAATGCTTAAATGGGGAATATGGATAGCCGGGTGAGTCTCACCCGGCCAAGCAAATACCACCTCATCTAAACACAATAGAGAAGCAGATTCAGGCATCTTATAGGGCTACCTTGTGTTGCTCTGCAGTCACCTCAATCGCAATTTGACCGCGATCGCTAGCGCCTTGAACCAGAATTTTCTGCATCCGAGGGAAGCGCTCAAACCAGTGCAAATTAAAGCTTTGCAACTCCGATAACTGGTGACAGTGAAAATGATAACTGAAAGTCACATCCTGATGACCACTGTGTTCGTGGTCATGGTCATGATCCGCCGCTTCATGTTCGTGCTCGTGCTCATGATCCGCCGCGTCATGTTCGTGCTCATGCTCGTGATCCGCCGCTTCATGTTCGTGCTCATGCTCGTGATCCGCCGCTTCATGTTCGTGCTCATGCTCATGATCCGCCGCTTCATGTTCGTGCTCGTGGTCACTTTGCTGCAAAGCCCCCCACTCTTGACTCAAGCTTTCTAATTCGCAATCGCCGCCATTAAAACTGAACAGTTGCGGAGCATTTTCAATTTGCAGCTTAGCCGCAGCTAAAGCCTGTTGTTCCGCCGCTGTGACAGGGGCGTGCTCAAAACCTAATAAATTATCCGCAGGCGAATGAATTTCAATCGCCAATTCTTCATCACCGGCAGCAAAAAATAATTCAGCAACACCGTGCTGGTGGGCAGATTGCGCATACGTCACGCCACTCAACAGGCCAAAGCCTGCTAACAAAACAGATCTTAATTTCATTGTATATATCCATGGTTAACTAAAAATAAATGTTATTAAATTAGTACCATAGAACAGGTGGCGCGCGCGCAATTGCGCGTAGGGTATGCAGCCAAGTATAACGATAGTTTACCGTTTGATAAGTAATGCCAACCACCGCAAAGGCGATAAATAGAGCACTACTACAAATTGCTGTCGATAATTGGCCAAGGTGAAAACATAGCGGGCAGTGATGCTCGGAATGATGCGGGTTGAGTTTCTCGACTTGGTGTTCGCCCCAGACGAAGGCAAAGGCAAAAACTGACAGGATCAGTAGCCAAGAAACCCTTTGCTGCCAACGACGAATACGCATCACTCTACCTTGTATTCCTTCGCTTCTCGACAAGCTTAAATGCCATCGAGAAGCTTAATTTCATAAGAACTATACTTTCTTATATTTATCACGCCATTGTTAAAGATTAAATACTGACCTTTAATTCCTTGTAATATTCCTGTAACTAATGGATTTTTATCTAAGTTAAAACTACTTATTTTACTCGGGAATTGTTCAACCGGATAACTTAACTCCGTCATCGGCTGGTCATTCAAGGCGGTGATTGAATCGAGTCCATAACGCTCGGCCAAGTCGCTAAGAACGTTGCTAATCTGCGGTAATAAACGCTCTCGTTCGGCAAACAAGTCTAATCGACTCGCGTTTCCTTTCAACATCGTACGCCAATTGGTTTTATCGGCCACTAATTTGGCTAATTCAACTTCCACTAAACCTGATAACTGGCGAGTCGCCACTTGGAAAATAGCCAAAGCCTGAGTCGCACCTTGATCGATCCAACGTGTGGGAATTTGATTATGCCGAGTAATTCCCACCTTCAGCCCAGAGGTATTGGCTAAATAAACATAGTGCGGGATCATACAATTATTTTCGCCCCACTCCGGCTCACGGCAAGTCCCTGCAGCATAGTGACAGGTTTCCGGCTTCATAATGCACATGTCACAGCTGGCCAATTTACGCATACATACAAAACAGTGGCCTTGCGAGTAACTCTTCTTAGTGCCCTTACCGCAATTTCGACACTGAATTTTCCCAGTGAATTCAAACGCGAGAGGCTTACCAATCAGGGGATTTAGGTGTAATTCTTGTTCGCCTAACGGCAAATAATATTGTATCTGCTCGGCCAATACGCCGCGCATTTTTGATAAGTGGCCCTGCATTTCAGAAGTACTCAGATTGGCTCAAAGGTTGAGCAGTGTAATGCAAAGTGAAGGCTTTGTGTAGCGAGCTTAGTAAGGGTAGTTCTCATCACTGCCGAGCAGCTCTATCATCAATTGTCGTAATTCTCCATTGGCGATCAACTGACTCATGCCTAAATCAAAAAGTTTTAGTAAGTCACGCCCTTTTTCATTCGCGACAAAACAAAACTGAGAATTATTCTCTAACACACTATCAATAAAAATAAAATTTGAAGGCTTTGGCATTTTGGTCAATAGCAGTTCTATGTCTTCTCGATACTCGATCACGGCATCCACTCGGCCCAAATTAAGTAAATTTAGCATCTGAACTAAATTAGAATACTCTCGATAAACAACCCCGCGAGGTAATAGCTCCCCCAGGGCGGGATCGCACTTTGTTAACAGATATGATCTAATACCTCTAAACCCTAAGCTACATAGTTATTTTGAACATAATTGAACATTTATCAGTCGTCGAGGATACTCGATCTGACATCAATCAAAAGCATGACCTTATTGACGTAATTTTCCTTGTTATCAGTGCTATCGCATCAGGATGTGAAGGCTGGCAAGACATTGAATATTATGGAGAAGAGAAGTTGGGCTGGCTGAGGAAATATAGACCATTTGAACACGGGATCCCAAGACGACACACGATTGCACGCATTTTGCGTTCTGTTGTCGCGGAGTCTTTGCTTGAGGCATTAGCTCTGTGGATTAACGAGCAGCGAACGAGTCAAAACAGAGCCATCATCGCATTTGACGGAAAAGTACTGCGTGGCTCGTACCGAAATAACAAGAAAACAGCATTACAATTGGTTACAGCCTATGATACTGAACGTGGTCTCGTTCTGAGTCAGAAACCGACAGCGAACAAGAACGGCGAGATTAGCGTTGTGCGCCAAATGCTTGATGTTATTAACGTAAAAGGCAGTGTTGTCACCGTTGATGCTCTACATTGTCAGCGCGATACACTAGAGAAAATCGCAGAAAAGAAGGCTCATGTTGTCGTTCAAGTAAAAAACAACCAACCAAAGTTGAGAGCGGCTGTTGTTGAGCAGTTTCAAGCCGTCTTTGATGCTGGTAAAGAGAAGGTCGTCACTGAAATTAAAGAAAAACACCATGGTCGTAGCGAAGAGCGATACGTCTTTCAACTAAAGGCCAAGTTGCCCGAAGAGTTAGCAAAGAAATGGCCAACGGTAAGAAGCATCATAGCAGTGGAACGCCACCGCGTGATAAATGGGAAAGGCACTGTAGATACCTCGTATTACATAAGCTCAATGTCACCGAATCACAAATTGTTAGGCCACTATATTCGTCAGCATTGGCGAATTGAAAACAGCCAGCATTACGTATTAGATGTTGTTTTTAAAGAGGATAACTCTCGCATTACTTTAGACGGAGCGGTGGAAAACATAGCTCTATTTAGACGTTTTGTGATGAACATGCTCAAACAATGCGATTGTGGAGCGCCAAGTCACAAAGTGAAGTTGAAGAAAGCGGGATGGAGCGACGATTATCGGGCACGAGTCTTCTTTGGGTTATAAATCCATCAAAGTATGCTCCCGCCCTGATAGCTCCCCCCAATTGTAACCCAAACGAGAGATCACTTTTTTACCCACTAAGTCCTGATTGCTTTGATAAGAGCCTGCAAATTGTGATGTTGTCAGCATATCAACTCGATCGACTTCAACCGCATACAGAGAACAATAGGCCGATGAAAAATCATCACTGGAACCACCGAGAGCAATATCAACAAGCTGATGATCTAATAAAGCAATGCTACGAGGGAAAGGCACAAAATGAGGGGATATCGATGTATCCGGAAAAATTCGTTGTAATAAGCTAAAATAATAGCCCGTGCCGTCACGATGGGCGTAATTAGTCCATTCACCAGTCGCAATATTAATTGAATGCACCGCCGCCAGCGACACCGACCACCAGCAACATAACAGAATCAATAAGATCCGCACCACATCCCCGCTAAGCTCTCTCATTTAGCTTAGCAAAGGAACCACAAACCGCCCTTTAATATGAAGGTTATTATTCAGTCTGTCTAGTAAGCTTTGGTTTAGAATCCCATGCCTTCAAGGAGCCCATTCTTTTTCGCCAAAGAACTTGGTGTATCATCGTCGGAGACCCGATCAGCACCGCGTAACATCGCATCAATAAGCTCACCTGCATCAAACTTAGTTAAGGCCTCATCGGCACCGACTTGGTGGGCACGATCAACACTAATCTCGCTGGACAACGAAGTATGCAAAATAATATAGGCATCGGCAACTTGTGGATCACTGCGAACTTCAAAGGTTAATTCATAGCCATCTAAACCCGGCATTTCAATATCACTCACTAGGATATCAATCGCTTGTTTGCTTACCGCTGCCTGTTGCATCATCTTCAGCGCGGTCGCGCCATCACTGGCCATTTGGTAGTCAATTTCGATACTATCCAAAGCGCTCGACAGCTGCTTACGCGCAGTTGCAGAATCGTCCACTAATAAGATCCGCAACTGACTCAAGATGGCTTGATCAGGTAAGCTCACAGAAACTCGGATCCGATCTTCATCATCAGGGAACACCGTAGCAATCAGCTTTTCAATGTCGAGCAACTGAACCAATTTATCATCGACCCGAGTGACCCCTGTTACAAATGCATCTTTACCTAAAGAGCTAGGCGGTGGATCAATGTCACGCCAGCGACATTCGGTAATACGTTCAATCCCGCGCACTAAAAAGCCAATAGTTTGGCGGCTCACATCGGTAATAATAATTGAGCAGCTGGCTCGTTCTTCTTCGGTAATTGGCCGATACCCCACTGCAGCCGCCATATCTACCACCGAGATGGTTTGACCGCGCAATGAAGCAGATCCCAACACAAATGGATGAGACTGTGGCAGGGCGGTAAGACGTGTATAGGGAACGATCTCACGCACTTTCAAAGTACCAATTGCAAATAGTTGATTTAACGACAACCGAAAATGCAACAAACCTTGGGTTTGACTGGTGGCGCTGCTCATAAGACATCCTTCGTAATTTGATTCATGAACAATAAAATTTAAGCGCTGAGCCTAACCCTTCAACCTTGGTCGGCCAGTCGAAACTGCTCACATACTTGTTTGATTATAGCGTTACTACAAACTAAGTGTGGTTGAGTAGCGCAAACGACTACAATATCAATTGCTGGTAATGACGGCATTGTTTTAGCGCACAATTCTAACAAATCTCCTTTGCTAGAACGAGCCATCGTTGCAACTGCCAACCCCTGCGCCACCAAACCATATAAACCACTGTGATTGGCGCTAGTTGCAATCAGTCGATAGGGTATCTCAGCCTTATCTAAACCGTCGATGGCACTACGATGAAACTTACAATCCGCTTCGTAAAGTGCTATCGCCAAGGGACTTTGAAGATGAGGGTTAATTTCAGCTGAACTCACCCAAACTCCTTGATCATGACGCAATAGATAACCTTCATCGCTATTTGGCGTACGAGTTAACACCGCTATATCCAGTTCACCCTGATCCAACTGCTGGCGTAAGCGATAACTTGGGGCAGAACTCAAACGTAAACATACATTAGGGATCTGTTGTTGTAATAGCTGAACCAGTAACGGCATCACCGATCGGCTGTAATCGTCTGGACAACCCAATCGTAATTCCACCTGCGTCTGCGGTTCTTTTAGCTCCTTCAGCGCCAAATCGTGCAAGCTGACAATACGTCGAGCATAACTGGCCAAGGCCTGCCCCGCGAGAGTCAAAACCAAGCCGCGGCCCTCTTTTTCAAACAAAGGACGATCACTCTCTTGCTGCAGCTTTTTCATTTGTGCACTAATCGCCGACTGCGTACGAAAAGTCTGGCTGGCCGCTCGCGTAAAACTGCCAGTGTCCATGATTGCCACTAAACTACGCAGCGCATCAATATCCATCTTCAACCCATCAACAGCATTTATCAGTGCCATCAAAAATAATCGTTATTCATTACACAAGCAACTTGCGACACTCATCCTAAGCCACACAACAAGGAAATAACATGATATTGCACGATTATTTGCCATCGGGAAATGGCTATAAAATTAGATTATTACTGAGCCTGCTCGGCCAAGATTATCAACTAAAGTGCTACGACATTGTACAGGGGGAGACCCACACCGAAGCATTTCTAAAACTTAACGCTAACGGTAAGATCCCAGTGTTAGAGTTCGACGATGGCCGCAGTTTAACCGAATCAAATGCCATCTTGTATTACCTTGCTCAAGGAACACCCTATTGGCCTGAGGAATTGTGGCAGCAAAGCCAAGTACTACGCTGGATGAACTTTGAACAATATAGCCATGAGCCAAATATCGCGACGTTGCGATTCTGGTTAGGCCATGCAGGGATGAATCAACAACGCCAAGCACAATGGGCCGATAAAAAAGCGGCAGGCTATGCCGCCTTAAAGGTCATGGAGCAACACTTAAGCGAGCATCGTTATTTTGTGGGCGAGCAATTCAGCATCGCCGACATCGCGCTATATGCTTATACCCATGTGGCCGAAGAAGCTGAATTTGACTTGTCCACCTTTCCTGCGATTCAAGCTTGGTGCTATGCCATTACACAAACCACAAACTATGTGGACATCACCGATGATTCTGCGCGACTCAAGCCGTAAGTAAAGCAAAGCCGAGATCACTCGGCTTTGCTTTCGCCCTCACAACTTCACAAGCAGCTTGCCCTGGTTTTCCCCATTAAACAGCAAATTAATTCCATCGATAGCTGAAACTAAACCTTCTAATACATGAACTCGGTATTGCAGTTGGCCCGCTTGTAAATACCCAGCCACCTGTTGCATCAGTTGCGGTGCACGATGTAAATGATCGGGCATGGTAAAACCTTGAATGGTTAAACGCTTCTTAATAATCGTCATCCAGTTAGGGCCAGCTGAAGGGGTTGTTGCGTTATAGTCCGAGATCATCCCACAAACCACGATTCTACCGAAGGCATTCATGTTATCCATTGCCGCTTGTTGGATCGCGCCACCGGTATTTTCAAAATAAATATCAACGCCGGCTGGCGTTAACGCAGCCACCCGTTGCGCAACATCTTCGATTTTATAGTTAATCGCGCCATCAAAGCCCAAATCTTCCACTAACCAACGACATTTTTCATCACTACCTGCAACACCTATCACTCGTAAACCCTCGGCTTTAGCAAGTTGCCCAACCAATGAACCCACCGAGCCCGCAGCACCGCTCACTAATAGGGTTTCTCCCGACTTGGGCTTAGCAATTTCTAATAGACCCTGCGCAGCGGTCATCCCTGGCAGCGCTAATACCGCTAATACTGCTTCTGCCGACAAACCTGAAGGAATAATATTCACCCCCTTGCCTTGACTAACCGTCTGTTCAGTCCAGCCAAACATGCCCATCACCATCGCCCCCACCGGAAAATCAGGGTGCAAGGACTCAAGCACTTCACCAATCCCACTGGCACGCATCACCTCACCCAAACCAACGGGTGGAATGTAACTCTCAGTATCGGCACTCATCCAACCACGCATCGCAGGATCTAAAGACATATGAGTTTGTTTGACTCGAAACTCGCCGGCTTGCAGCGGCTGAGCTTGATGTTCGCGAAGCTCAAAACAGTTTGCTTCTATCGTTGCAGAAGGACGTTTTACCAAATGAATCGACTGATAGTTAGTCATAAAAGCTCCTAAATGAATAAATGACGTTCATACTATATTGTTATCAAGAATGATTATAAATAATCCTTAGCATTGGAATAAACAGCTACTTAAGCTAAACTTTATTGTCTTTCCGACAACAATAAACCAATGAATAAGCTCAGAGCACTACAGTATTTCGCCCATATTGCCGAATCGACCAGTTTCACCAAAACAGCGGAGGCCTTCTCAGTCCCCCCTTCTTCGGTCTCTCGACGAATTAGCGATTTAGAAGCCATGCTTCAGCAACAGCTGTTACAGCGTAGCACCCGGCAAGTAAAGCTGACGGAATTGGGGGCGCTGTATTACCAACAAATAAAACCTGCCCTGCTGCAACTGAATGACGCCGAAGATCTGATCCAGCAACAGAATCAGCATCCCAGTGGCCTACTATCCATTAGTGCAATGCCGAGCTACGGTGAGCAGTGTTTAACACCAATATTAAGCAAGTTCTCGCAACTTTATCCCGACATTATTCTGGATCTACACTTTAGCGACCAATTAGCAAATTTAAGCCGCGACCAGATAGATATTGCTATCCGCAGTGGTCTCGCCCCCGACGAGCGGGTTGTCGCGAAAAAGCTGTCGAATAATGATTTTGTATTGTGCGCAGCACCACACTACCTCGCCACAAAAGGTCAACCCACCAGCCCGCAAGATCTCAACCAACATCCTAGTTTGCGTTATCGTAGCCCCGAGCGAGTTCTCCCTTGGATGTATATCGACGCCCAGCAAGCGTGGCAGACATTGCAGCCCCCCATCCGCTTAATTAGCAATCATGGCAAAAGCATCGTTAATGCGGCGATCCAAGGCGAAGGTATTGCACTATTGCCAGAATGGGGGATCAGCAAACAACTGGCTGAGGGTAGCTTGATGAGCTTCAGTGTTGGCCCCAAAATTTGTCTTACTCCGGCTAAATCCACCGGTATATATTTGTTATATCAAGGGCTTAAGTATCAAATACCTAAAATACGAGTTGCGGTGGATTTCCTACTTCATCATCTTCGCTAAAGAGGATTAATTTAGGGTGACTATATCGATGAAGCCAGCAAGGCCCATGAAGTATCCTCATTGACATGAATCATCAACAGTCCTGCAGCAATCAATCGCTGGCGCTGCCCAAAAATTTCCGCCGTCAACATTGATGACTAAAATTGGCTTTATTCAAGCCCGTTTACAGTTTTCTAACACCTCTCAAAGGTGTTCATTTCGAACAATTATTAGGCGCTAAAAATAAATCACGTCTGGACAAAAGTTTAGTATTGGCCTATCAATAGATAACACAAAGTAATTAACTGTCTTTTTACTCAAATGCAGATAAAAACTTCAACTTTGAGAGTCAAGTGACGAAAATTTGCACTTTTATTTAGGCGATTATTTGTTACGCTTGTGTTAAGGGTAAAGCTTGATTGATAGGTTTTATCTAAGCAATAAGCTCTTAGCAAAAGGATCTGTGTATGAGCGAGCCGGTCAACGACCAACAATATGTGCGCTTTGTCGATGTGAAAAAAAGCTACGATCAACGTAGTTTAGTGGTTAAAAACTTTAATTTAGATATCCGTAAAGGTGAGTTTGTCACCCTCCTAGGCCCCTCAGGCTCTGGTAAAACTACCTGCTTAATGATGCTCGCTGGCTTTGAAGATGTCACCAGTGGACAAATTTTAGTGAATGGTGAAGCCATCACCAACGTCGCCCCCTACAATCGCAATATAGGCATGGTGTTTCAACATTATGCGCTGTTCCCTCACATGACCGTTGCTGAAAATCTAGCCTATCCTTTGATGGTGCGAAAATTACCCAGTGAAGAAATCAAGCGCCGGGTGGCCGATTCTTTAGCGTTGGTTGAACTAGAAAGTTTTGGTAAGCGCTACCCAGGGCATCTTTCTGGAGGTCAAAAACAACGAGTAGCCTTGGCCCGCTCGCTAATTTTTGAACCGTCCATCGTTTTAATGGACGAACCTTTAGGAGCCTTAGATAAAAACCTACGAGAGCAGATGCAGTTTGAGATTAAACGTTTGCACGAATCCATTGGTTTTACTGCAATCTATGTCACCCATGATCAAACCGAAGCGCTCACCATGTCAGATCGCATTGCAGTATTCAACGATGGCGTGGTGCAACAATGTGCCTCTCCCGATATCCTTTATGAACGTCCTAGCAACGCCTTTGTTGCCGACTTCATTGGTGAAAATAACCACTTAGCAGGAACCGTGTTAGAACGCAGCCAAGACTTAGCCAAAGTAAAACTAAGTGATGGTACAGTGGTTTCAGGCAGAGCGATGGATTGCCCAGCAATTGGAGAAGATTGCATACTCGCGGTTCGCCCAGAAAACCTATTCATCCTCAGTGAGAAGCATCAATTCGACAATCTCATTGAAGCTGAATTTATCACCCTATTATACGTCGGTGACTTTATTCGTTACTTCTTCAAACTCAGCGATAAAACTGAGCTGATGGTAAAAGTATTGAATGATCACGACGCCCCCAAAATAGCGACTGGCAGCATGACCAAACTCACTTGGTCGGTCAATGACGGTTTAGCTTTTGATACACCCCCAAGCACTTAACGAATGGTAAAAGGATAGTACCTATGAAACGTTTACTCCCCGCACTCGCGCTAGCTTCGGTTTGTCAGTTTGCCAGTGCAGACCAACTCACTGTGGTGTCTTTTGGTGGTGCCTATGGCGCCGCTCAGCAAAAGCACATGTTAGACCCCTATATGGCTAAAACTGGAAACAAACTATTATTTGAAAACTACTCGGGTGGTATTGCAGAAATTAAAGCCCAAGTCGAAAGTGGTAATATCCTTTGGGATGTTGTCGACATCGAAGTGATCGACTTAGAACGAGCCTGTTCCGAAGGTTTATTAGAGGTCATTCCTCAAGACAAACTCCCTCCAGGTGATGACGGTACACCCGCAGCGCAAGACTTTAGCAAAGCGGCCTTAGCCAACGAGTGTGGTGTGGGTAACATTGTTTGGACCGTACTCTACGCCTACAGTGACGACACCATCAAGGGCGGTACACCAAGTACCATCGCTGATTTATTTGATACCAAGAAATTCCCAGGTAAACGCGCCCTACGTAAACGTCCTCAGGTGAATCTTGAGTGGGCTTTGATTGCCGATGGCGTGCCTAAAGACAAAGTCTACGACGTTCTAGAAACTGAAGAAGGACAAGCAAGAGCCTTCGCCAAACTGGCAACGATTGCCGATGATATCGTCTGGTTCGACAGCTGGTCACAAGCGCCACAACTCCTCAATGACGGCGGCGCGGTCATGGTGCAATCAGCAAATGGCCGGATCTTCGATGCCATTCAAAGTGAAGGGAAACCCTTTGAAATGGTTTGGGATGGCCACCTCTACGATCTAGATGTCTGGGCCATTGTGAAAGGCACCAAGAAAAAAGATCTCGCGCTAGACTTCGTGAGTTTTGCCACTAGTTCTAAACCGCTCAGTGGTATGCCAGAAGTAGCCTACGGTCCAACCCGTAACTCCTCTTATGCCTATGTTGATAAGGCAGTGATCCCTAAACTACCCTCTTCTCACCTCGATGAAGGTTTGAAAGCGTCAGGCGATTTCTGGGCTGACTACGGTGAGTCTTTAGGCGAAAAATTCAATGAGTGGCTGTTGAAGTAATCACTAGATTGACGAAGGCTTTTAGCCTTCGTCTCTTATCATAGAGGTACAGATGGAAACAAACAGTCTCAGCGTGGAAGAGATCTTAGCCGGTAAGAAAATGCTCAAGCGTAAAAAACGCTTGTTGCTAGCCTTTACCATGCCTTTATTAATATTTATCTTTATCACCTTTATCGCACCAATAGCTTCGATGCTCTATCGCAGTGTTTATCATCCTGCGGTCAGCCAATTGGTGCCACTCACCTTGAGTGAGATGAAACATTGGGATGAAACCAGTGAAGAATTACCGAAGCCAGAAATCATCCAACAATTTGCCATCGAATTGCAAGACTTAGCCAATCAACGCTTATCAGGAAAATTAGCGGAAGAAATCAATCGGCTTAAACCCGGCAGCTCCAGTTTAATTAAATCAACCGCGCGTAAACTCAAGAAAAAAGACTTGAGTGAGCTACAACAGCACGGTGCCGAATTCCTATTATCCAGTTCCAAAAAATGGCACGACATTTATTTATGGCGAGCAGTCAAAAAAGCCGGACAACCTTTTACCGACAGCTACTACCTCACCGCTTTCGACTTAAAACGCGACTCAGCGGGAGAAATTGCACAACGAGACACTCAGATTTACCTAAAGCTTTATTGGAAAAGCCTAAAAATTTCGCTGATTATTACCTTATTAACAGCATTATTAGCCTATCCTTTGGCCTATTACTTGGCCAATGCACCCAGTAAAATAGCCAACCGCTTAATGGTGTTTGTACTCCTGCCATTTTGGACCTCGCTATTAGTGCGTACTACCTCATGGATTGCGATTTTACAAACCAATGGGGTACTGAACTCAATCCTACAAACTTTAGGCATTATCGATGAACCCTTGGAGTTGCTGTATACCCAATCAGCAACAATCATAGCGATGACTCATATCTTGCTGCCCTTTATGATTTTGCCTCTATATAGCGTGATGAAAAATATTGACCCAAGCTATTATAGAGCGGCGCTTTCTTTGGGCTCTAAACCACTACCAGCTTTCATTAAAATTTACTTACCGATGACCGTGCCCGGAGTCAGCGCGGGAGCCTTACTGGTATTTATCATTTCAATTGGCTACTACATTACCCCTGCAATTGTCGGTGGTACCGAAGGACAAATGATCTCCAATATCATTGCCTTCCATATGCAATCGTCAAATAACTGGGAACTCGCCGCAGCCTTGGGCTCGTTATTATTAGCGTTAATTTTGGCGCTGTATTGGATCTATGACCGCCTGATCGGGGTCAGTAACATTAAGTTGGGCTAAACTATGAGTCGTTACCCGAAATACTTTACCTTTTGGCATATCTCGGCACATTATGGTCTGCGTCTCAGCTCACTGCTGGTATTAGCTTTCTTAATGTTGCCGATTATGGTGATCATTCCCTTATCATTTAATGTGGAGCCTTTTTTCACCTTTACTGAAGGCATGTTAGCCCTCGACCCCGAGGCCTATTCATTGAAGTGGTACGCCGAGATTTTACACGATGACAAATGGCTATTAGCGATTAAGAATAGCTTTGTGATCGGTATTTTTGCCACCCTTATCGCGACCGTATTAGGCACTTTTGCCGCCATCGGTTTAAGTAATCCAGCGATGCCTTGGCAACGACTTTGGATGGCGATTTTACTATCGCCAATGATTGTGCCGCTGATCATCACCGCGGCTGGCATGTACTTCTTCTATAGCCAGCTTAATCTGGCTGGTTCCTATATGGGCGTGATCTTGGCGCATGCAGCCTTGGGGACGCCCTTTGTGGTGATTACGGTGAACGCTGCCCTATCCGGTTTTGATTATTCGCTAGTGAACGCGTCTTTAGGTTTAGGCGCCAAACCCATGTTTACCTTCTTCAAAGTCATCATGCCGCTGATCCGCCCTGGCGTCATCTCGGGTGCTTTGTTCGCCTTCATCACCTCCTTCGATGAAGTGGTCGTGGTCCTGTTTTTAGCTGGCCCCGAGCAACGCACCATTCCAAGGCAAATGTTTTCTGGTCTGCGAGAACAGATCAATCCAACCATCCTCGCGGTGGCAACCTTGTTGATCGTTATTTCCGCGATGCTACTGTTCACCATTGAATACCTGCGCGCGCGCAGCGAACGTATTCAAAGCGGTGACTTAGACAACTAAGCCATTTTACTTCGGTTCCGCCCCACCACATTGTTCGGTGGGGCGTCCTTATCGAACACTCGATAAGGCTTTTCATCTCAAGTACAACTTGCTCATCCTAATGATGCGCATCGTTTATCGAGCAAAGTCATCTAAAAAAGCTTGATGGCTTGCTTCTGAGCGATCAATAGAATCCGCTCGTCATGAATGTTACTTACAACATTCATGACGAGTTGCCTGCGTCCTACCAGCCCGCATGACTAGATAAAATAATGCCGAAAAATCAACGCGCCTGACCATCTTCGATAATTGAAATAATTACCCCAAAAACTAAGTATCTACAAACAAACTTGTTAAGCTGATTAATCAAACACAAGACGATAGCTAATAGCTATCATAAGGATAGATCTAATCGTTTTTACTTATTAACCCTGAAGCTTGATACTAAACCTATCAAACGAACACACTTATTCATCAAATTTGGAGAGACCCATGTTAGAGAATCGCGAAGGCCAAACTATTCCCAGCGTTACTTTTCACACCCGTCAAAACGACGCTTGGGTAGACATTAGCACCGAGCAACTGTTTAAAGATAAAACAGTGGTGGTATTCGCTTTACCGGGTGCCTTTACCCCGACTTGTTCTTCAACTCATCTACCTCGTTACAACGAGCTAGCGAGTGTACTCAAAGACAATGGTGTGGATGATATTATCTGCCTCAGTGTCAACGATACTTTTGTGATGAATGCTTGGTTAGCCGACCAAGAAGCAGAAAACATCACCGTCATTCCCGATGGCAACGGTGAATTCAGTGCAGGCATGGGCATGTTAGTCGACAAAACAGCCCTCGGTTTTGGTCAACGCAGCTGGCGCTACTCAATGCTGGTTAAGAATGGAGTGATCGAAAAAATGTTCATTGAAGCTGACGTTCCTGGCGACCCCTTTGAAGTCTCAGATGCCGATACCATGTTGCATTACATTAACTGTGATGCCAAAAAACCCGCGGCGATTAGTATCATCACCAAACCGGGGTGTCCATTCTGCATCAAGGCTAAACAGCTCTTGCAGCAACAAGGCTTAAGCTATGAAGAAGTGGTACTTGGCGCGGATGCGACCAGCGTTAGTCTGAAGGCCCTCAGTGGACGTAGCACCGTTCCACAAATATTCGTCGATGGCCAACACATTGGCGGTAGCGAAGAGTTAGAAGCCTACTTGGCCTAAGCCTTATCCGCAGGCGTGTCTCGTAACTCGTCTGCATTTTCTTCCATTATCAGTGATTTATAGGTCGTGAAGATGTCCCAATTAAAACCCAACAAAACCGTTGATGTCGCCATTATCGGCGGAGGTACTGCTGGCCTAGCTGCCTACCGTGCCGCTAAAGAACATACCAGCTCGGTAGTGATGATTGAGGCTGGTCCCTACGGCACGACCTGCGCGCGTGTCGGTTGCATGCCTAGTAAATTATTAATCGCGGCCGCAGAAAATGCTCACCAGTACCACAAATCGGCCCAATTTGGCGTCAACTTAGGAAAACCCAAGATCGATGGTTTTGCCGTCATGCAAAGAGTAAAAGCCGAACGAGACCGCTTTGTTAGTTTTGTCTTAGAATCGGTCGACGGCATCGAAGCGGAACACAAAATCGATGGCTATGCAGAATTTGTCGACCAACATCACCTGAGGGTGAGCCATAGCAACGGCGACACTCTGATTATTAAAGCCAAACGAATTGTTATCGCGAGCGGCTCTCGCCCCGCTTATCCGGCGGCATGGCAGGCCTTGGGCGATCGTTTACTAATTAATGATGACATCTTTGAATGGGACCGCCTCCCAAAATCAGTGGCAGTATTCGGCCCAGGTGTGATTGGTTTAGAATTAGGCCAAGCGCTGCATCGCTTAGGAGTAAAGGTTCTCATGTTCGGTGTTGGTGGTGCGGTCGGTCCGCTCAGCGACCCCGCGCTCACTGAGTATGCGAATATAGTTTATGGTAATGAATTCTATTTAGATAGCGATGCAAAAGTAAGCTTAATTGAACGCAGTGAGCAGGGAGTAAAGTTACGTTATCAAGACCAACAAGGTCAAAGCGTAGAGACCGAGGTCGACTATTTAATCGCCGCGACGGGTCGCCGACCCAACACCGATAAGCTGGGCTTGGACAAACTAAATATTGAATTGGATACCCGTGGCGTCCCAGTAGCCGACCACTACACTTTGCAGACCTCTGTTAGCAATATATTTATTGCGGGTGATGCCAGTAATCAAATTCCACTGCTGCATGAGGCCGCAGACCAAGGAAAAATTGCTGGCGATAACGCAGGCCGTGGTAAAAATATCAGAGCAGGCTTACGTCGTAGTCCAATTGCAGCAGTATTTAGCGATCCGCAAATCGCCATGGTGGGTGAAAGCTATCGCGATATTGAACAACGCTTGGGTAACTGCGGCTGCTTTGAGATCGGCAGTGTCAGCTTTGAAAACCAAGGGCGTAGCCGAGTGATGTTGGTCAATCAGGGACTCGCTCACTTATATGGTGAACAAGGCACTGGCCGTTTTTTAGGCGCAGAAATCATCGGCCCCAACGCTGAACACTTAGCGCATTTACTCGCCTGGGCACATCAAGCAAAAATGACGGTATCACAGATGCTAGACATGCCCTTCTATCACCCGGTCATCGAAGAAGGTTTACGCACCGCCTTACGTGACCTCAATGCCAAATTACACCTTGGCCCAGAAATGATCGATGCCTGTATGGAGTGCGGCGTAGGCAGTTAAATCGCGAACCACCACCGCAACGAAACTGAACAAATTCTATCAACAAAAAGTTAATAGAATTTGTTTATATAGCGACAATATGCATCAGGGCTTACCATCTCGCGCTGTTTGCTCTATGCTACTTATAGTTTTGTTGGTACAGGGATCGTCGACGCAAACATTTATGCCTATTTTTCGCCTATTCGCCACGTTGGGTTTAGTGATCGTGTTGTTATCTGATTACGCCAATGCTGCCACAGCACTCAAGAGCAGTGCTCAACATATTTATATTGCCGAAGATCAGCAAGTATTGCCGCATCGCTACGCAAATATTCCCCATTGGCTTGATAGTTTAACCGAGGTGAATCGGGTCGCCTTAACGGGTGGCAGCTACTGGTTAGTTAAGCAACTCAATATCCAGCAAGCAGATCAATGGCTCGCCAGCGTCGATGGTCCCAATATCGAGAATATAGATTATTATCTTTACTCTGAAGGTAACCAGCTCCGCCATCTTAGCAGCGGCTATTTGCACCCTTACGAATATCTGTTCAGCTATGCCCGACATATTGACACGCCAACTTTGGGAGGTTATTGGCTCATCGCCCGTGTATCAAGTCACTATTATACCGAGCAGCCGCAACTTAATTTCGCGCCCAAAGCAGAACTAGGCCAGTTATACCACCAACGGGCGAGTTTAATTACCCTCTGCTTAGGGGCCTTACTGATTTTGGCAATCTATAACGGCGCTGTCAGTATTGTTCAGCAAGACAAAGTATTTGCCCTTTTTAGCGCTTACTTGCTAGCGATAACTATTTCTTTAGCCTTGGTTTTTCAAGTCACCGTTCACTTATTTAATCTACGAGCACTGAGCATACAATTGTTACCACTGCTCACAATTCCAGTTTTCAGCGTATTGTTTTATAGTCGTTTTCTTGATCTCCAACGATACTCGCCGCGGTTATGGTTAATCAGTCGGTATTTAATCGCGCTTTGCCTACTGGCAATCCCCGCCACCACAATTTGGCTGAACTATACCGTCGTGATCATTTTCAACTTAATCCTACTATGGATAACGCTCACGCTGGTCAGTGCGATGGTCTGTTGGCGAAAAGGTTCTGAGCAGGCAAGATCATTCATTTTACCAACCCTATTATTAATCGTACCTGCACTGCTAATCGTGTTATCAGTGATCCCCAAAGACACCACGACCTTACTCGCTACCGATATTTTATTATTACTTTGCTGTACCTTAAGCGGCTTAAGCATGTCGCTGGCATTACACTATAAATTTAAACGCTTAGTGCTTGAGTCATTGAAAGTGAACCAACAACTCAACCTGGAGCGTGACGCAGCCAGACTAGACGCCTTAACAGGCTTACAAAATCGCTATGCCTTTAACGAATATGTGAGTCAACAACTCACATTTACTGGCGAGCAAAACTGCTGCCTAGCCCTAATTGATATCGATTATTTAAAAATTGTGAATGACCAATCGGGACATCAAGAAGGAGATCGCTTAATCAAACTGGCCGCCGAAGCTTTAAATATGGTGTTAACTGATCGAGTTGAACTATTTAGGATCGGCGGGGATGAATTTGCGGTTTTTTCCAGCCAGCTTTCTGCGAGCGAACTTCAAGAGAAACTCAGTATCGTAGACAAGGTTATTCAACTCAATGGTGCGGCACATAGTGGGATAAGCTTTGGCTGTGCCAACACCAATAGCTGTCGCGACGCCGAGCAACTTTTTTATCGCGCCGATATGACCATGTACCAACAAAAAGCACAGCGTAAAAGTAAGGCCAAATTGGTTGTCGCTCCCAGTTATCCTTAAAGCTTACTCGCATTAATATGCTTAAAGGAGTCATCGATGCCACTGCAAGCAAACCAGACAAACCATTCAATGAACGACGCAACGGCGATATCCTTGCCAATAGTGGACTGATCAATAAAGTCATGAGAAAACAAGGTTCACCAGAACCAAGTATTAAGCCGTATAATTGCCAACGCGGTAGGCATTTATACCCGCATCGTTTTGGCCCGCCAGCCATCCAGACTTGATAAGCTTGAATGAGATCCAGAGCTACAGTATTAGATCATGAGTGAAAAATTAAGGGGGACTCATTTGAGTCGACTAAAACGATGATTGTAATTAAAGCGATTACCAGTGAACAAACGCTGGCCATTCGCCAGCAAGTATTATGGCCTCAACATGATATCAACTTCTGTCGTGTCGCCGAAGATCAACAAGGGCTGCACTTTGGTGGTTGGCTTGAACAAAAATTAGTCATTGTAGCCTCGCTATTTGTTAGTCAACGAGAAGTTCGCTTACGTAAATTTGCTTGCTTAGAGCAATATCAAAACCGCGGATTTGGAAGCACCATGCTCCGTTACCTAATCGAACAACAACAAAACCAAGCGCAATTCAATACGTTTTGGTTTGACGCCCGCTATACAGCCATCACCTTTTATCAAAGTTTTGGCTTTCACGTCGACAGCGAAGTATTCTACAAGCACCAAATTGCCTACGTTAAAATGTCCCGCGACCTTGTTGCAGCAAGAACTGAAGAGGCAAACACATAAAAAAGACGAAAAAAAGGAGAAGCTAATAGCCTCTCCCATTTTCTGTCGGTCAACAAAGGTCAGATCTTATTTCTTTATCGCGCCAATCCTTAGCGCGATGTATTTAGAGTAATGATAGCGTTTTCTTGATGCAAGTTTTTTCCCCTAAAATCATAAGAAACTAGATCAAGCTCACTTAAAGTTGCCATTAAAGTGACCTAGATCAATGAAGCTAATTTAATATCTATTAACCGTACAAACCTTGCACTCAAGAGCACTGAGCTCATCGTCAACTGGAAACATCCCTTCCAAAAAACAAGCAAAATGACATTTAAAAATGCATAAATATCATAAATAAGCAGCATGTAAGCCATCGCTACAGCCAAGCTAAATGGACCTCTGCCCTTAGGACAAAGCGTAAATATCGAAACGGTGAGTCTTGGTTGTTAGCTGATGATGGCTAGCCTTTCCCGCTAAAGGCTCCGCATAGCTCGGACGTTTCACTACCACTCGCTTGCTGGCAACCGCCAATGCTTGATCTAACAACAAATCGGCATCGAGATCGGCCCCAACGAGTTGCTGAAATACTCGCATTTCTTTCTTAACTTGCGCCGATTTTTTACGATGGGGATACATCGGATCAAGATAAACCACCTCGGCTTCTAGGCCAAGTTGTTGCAACTCATCAATACTACTCGCGTGTACCAACTGCATCCGCTCTGCGACCCAAGCGCCGATTTCAGGATCAGCTTTTGCTCTGCGTAAGCCATCTGCCAGCAAAGCGGCAACCCAAGGAGAGCGCTCAACCATGGTGACTCGGCATCCTAAGTTAGCCAAAACAAAAGCATCCCGACCTAAGCCCGCTGTCGCATCAATCACCGTAGGCCGCAGCCCCTTCTTCACGCCCACAGCTTTACTCACGGCTTCGGCGCCGCCATAGTGACGACGATGGGCCGCTCGCCCTGCCAAAAAATCGACCGAAATGTCTCCTAATTTGGCTTCATCACACCAGCGTAAATACAAGGTCTGTTGATCCAAGATCAAACAAAACCCCTGCTCTGGTTGTTGCGAACAAACTTGTAAGTTAAAACCGTCAATTAAACGCTGAGCATATCCACCATCAGCAGATGCTTCACAAAAAATACGAGGCTGAATTTGACTCACCTAACACTCTCCCAAACTCGGCAATAGACCTAGTTTAACAGCCTTATGGTCATTTTAGTTAAGCACGAACATCTCGATGGGCACCGGCCGACCAAAATGATAGCCTTGGGCATAGTCCACGCCAATCTCGAGTAAGATTTGATTGATTGCTTCATTTTCAACAAATTCAGCAATCGTTTTTTTACCCATCTCATGCGCAACTTGATTAATACTCTTAACAATCGCGGCATCCATACTATCGTTTTCTAGATCGCGAATGAAAATACCATCAATTTTTAGATAATCGATCGGCAGATTTTTTAAATAACCGAAGGAAGAGAGACCGGAGCCAAAATCATCCAGGGCAATTTTGCAACCTAACTGACGAACTTTATTGAAGAACTCTGTCGCAACATTAAAATTAGAAATAGCGACCGTTTCAGTGGTTTCAAAACACAGTTTATTCATTGGTAAAGCACACTCTTCCAACGTTGCTAGTAACCACTCAACAAACTCGCGATTCCCTAAAGACTGACCCGAGAGGTTCATCGAACACATCGTTAAACGAGTGAGATGACCAGGATTAACCGCCAACCATTGCAAACTTTTCGCAATCACCAAACGGTCTATTTGTTCTGCTAGATTATAATTCTCAGCCGCGGGTAAAAACGCACTCGGAGGCACAACTCGGCCATCTTCATCAATCATGCGAATTAAGACTTCATAATGTAGATAGTCTTCATCAACAGCTGAGACCGGAACAATCGGCTGGGCATAAAGTAAAAAACGCTCCTCTCGCAAGGCTTTTTGAATACGCGTGACCCATTCCATCTGCCCTTGACGCTCCAACAACATCTGGTCACCCATTTGATATAAGTAAGCTCGGTTGCGCCCTAAAGACTTAGCGGTAAAACAGGCTTTATCTGCTTGAGTTAAGATCTGTTGTGCAGAAGCTTGGTAGTGCCCAAATAAAGTCAAACCGATGCTACAGCCAAAACTAAACATACGCTCATCACACACATAGTGAGTATCATTCAGGCTCTTAATCAACAAGTTAGCAAAATCGAGACAGCTCTGCTGATCGGTCTGTTCAAGCAAAATAGCAAACTCATCACTGCCCAAGCGAGCCACAATTGCTGACCCTGTCAGCAATTGTTCCAGTACGCCAGCAACCTGTTTTAATGCCTGATCGCCAGAATTATGGCCGAAGGTATCGTTAATCACTTTAAACTGGGCTAAATCTATCACCAATAGTGCATGTTGACACGAATCAGATTGCTGCAACAACGTACTTAACCTGCGTTCAAAAAACGTGCGGTTATAAACATCCGTGAGTGAATCATAGTTGGTGTAATAATCAAGTTTCTGAGTCAGATCACGAGTGGTGGTAATATCCTCACAACAGACAATAAAGCTATCTTCATTGGCTATTTTGAGGATGGATTCCTTAAACCACAAACCTTGCTCATTTCGAGTTCGATAGCGGACTTCTCGTACCTGAATATGGTCCGAAATCCCATCTAAATAGCGAAGCAATGAGGTTTGTAAATCGGCGTCACCATACAAACTACGTAATTGAGACAACTCTAATTGCTTGCGAGAAAAGCCTAAGTGATCGGCGAGCATTCTGTTACAAAAAACAATCACCCCCAAACGATTCAACAGCATTAACATCGCAGGGTTATGCTCAAACATCGCTCGATAATGACGTTCACTGGAAGTGAGCTGCTGATATTGCAACTCCATTAAATGAAGGCTTCTCAGCTCTAAGACCATTTGTTCGACCTGCTGCGCCGCTTTAAACTGAGGACTAATCACAAAATCGTATAATAGGTTTTCACTGGCGAGTAATAGAGTTGCATTAAAATGAACGACATTGCCTTGTAAACACTGAGCAAAGCCTTCTCGCAAACGTTGCGCTAGGGCCTGCTGATGCTGCCAAAACTGGCTGGAGAGCAAGGGATTCCCCACTAAATACTTCGCTCTCTCACCTAATAAAGTCATCAATGCCGGATTCATCATGAGCACGACACCCTGCTCATCCAGTAAAGCGCAAGCCTGCTCAGTATTAATAAATGCAGAGCAGAGTTGCTGCTGCTTTGCCTGCAAAGATTGCTTACTCTGGAGCCGGCGACGCATCACCCAAATCAGCAACAGCAACAGCAACAACACCACACTACTAAGAATAACACTCGCTTGATAACGTGGTAACCAAGCCTGGAAAGCGGGTCGATTGATAAAAATTGCATCGCTTGCCAGATTCGATTTAGACATCTGCCAACGAGTTAATTGGGCATAATCAAAAAGATAGAGCTGCGGACTACGAGCCCGAATCGGGATCTCTTTTACATCACTTCCTTGTAAAGCTCGCCCAACCATCACACCAACCGCTTCACCGAGCTGATCTGGTAAAGAGACCATTCCACCAACGACGCCATCACCAATCGCATAATCCCATAAACTAAAAATAGGCGCCCGAGAAGCCAATGATAAAGCTTGCAGATTCTGCTGACTAAGTTTGCTGTTTCCGGTAAGCGAGGACGGCAACATCCCAAGTAGCAGGGCATGTTTAGGGGTTAACTGCGAGGTTTTTGCTTTGAGTTCCTCATAATCCATATCTTGCCAAATGGTATAGGAAATACCAAATTGTTCGGCTAAGCGCTTAAAACGTTCCGCAATACGTTGGCTAATGGCACTTTTGTCGAGCACTAAGTGCAAAGATTCAAGTTCGGGGAGCAATTGCCTGATCAACAATAGATTTTCACGTACCGCTTGCTGTTCGTGGATCCCAGTCAACATCGCCTTACGAGGTCCGGTGTAGGCGTCCAAATCGGCACCCGCGGCAACCAATGGCGCTTGCAGCGTACCTTCATTTTGTAAGGCTAAGGCCAACTTTAAAGCTTGCTCACCAACACTCACAACCAAATCAAACTGATAATAAAGAATGACTTGCTTAAGCATATTGAGCTGCGCTGCGCTGTATGAAGATTGATTGGGATTCAGCTCCGCTTCTACACGCTGATTAAAAAACCATATGGAACGTTCCGCTAATTGATCACGCAAACCTTGCTCAAAGCTTGCATCCCACTGCAAACCCGCCGGATAAGAATTCAGTAATAATACTCGTTCAGTCCGAGCCAAGGCAGCTTGTGAAATAAGCAGTAAACTCAACACAGCCGCATAGCAAAGTTGATTCAGCCTTGCTATCAACCCTATTCGTTTTAGTAACGTACTCACAAAAATAAACAACCGTCCTTCTCTGTTTTGGTTGACTCACTAGGCGTAGAAAGAGCCTTTAATACTACCACTAGGCGTAAGCAAATCAGTTCTGTAGAATATGCGTCAATTCACCATAAGGTTTCACGCATTTATGAATATTTTGATGGCTCTTTCACAGCTCGAAGTGACTGGAGCCGAAGTCTACGCAACTCAAGTTGGTAATACTCTAGCGCAACGAGGGCATAAAGTATTCTATGTTTCTGACACCTTAAATTCTCCCCATCAAGGGCAATATTTCAAGTTACGTTTCAATAAACGCAGTCTACCTAGAAGAGTATGGCATGTATTTTATCTTATCTATTTAATTTTTAGATATAAAATACAGTTAGTTCACGCACATAGTCGCGCTTCGGGTTGGTCTGCTTATGTTGCCTGCCGACTCACCAATACGCCAATGATCACCACCGTTCATGGACGACAGCCGGTACATCGCTCACGCAAAAAGTTCCATGCCTTGGGATATCATGCTGTCGCGGTGTGTGAAAATATCGCCCGACAAATCGTCCGTGATTTGGGTGTCGCCGAGTCACAGGTCAGCGTGCTGCGCAATGGCGTCGATAGTCAAGTATTCAAACCCTTAGCAGCGAATCACGGGGCCAAACCGGTAATTCAGATTATTGGTCGTTTAACCGGCCCCAAGGGCCAATTGGTCTATCAACTACTGGAACAATGCATTGATTTAGCGGCAAACCAAGTTCAAGTGATCAGCGGTAGTCAAATCGATCCAATCTTCGATAAATTTAAAACTAAAGTAAAATTTTGCGGCTATAGCGCCAATATTCGCCAAACCATCAGCCAAGCAGACTTAGTCATCGGGGCAGGACGGGTGGCCATGGAAGCCTTAATGTGCCAAAAACCAGTTTTTGCGGTCGGCGAAGCAAATGCCATCGGTTTAATCTCGGTAGACAATCTAGCATCGGCCATGGCCAGCAATTTTGGTGATGTTGCCGACGGAGGGAAAACCGAACTCGATATCGACTACCCTCAATTAGCCAAGCAACTACGAAGTGCGCTCAAACAACCCAAAGTTGATGAAGAAGTTTACCAAATAATCACCGAACAATATTCCTTAGAGAAAATGACTCAACGACTGCTTGAGTTGTATCAAAGTGCTTATGTATACACCAAGAAACGCGAAATCCCGATCATCATGTATCACCGGGTGATTCACAACGATCCAAGCCAACACGGGGTGTATGGCACTTATGTGACTTTGGAGCGTTTGGAGCAACACTTTCAAACGATTCAGCGCATGGGTTTAAGCCCGATCACTTTCCAGCAATTAGATGAAATCGGTTTAGACCATCGTTTCGACCACGGCAAACGCTACATCATTCTTACCTTTGACGATGGTTTTAAAGACAACTACGATTTATTACTACCACTGCTCAAAAAGTATCAATTTAAGGCAATGATCTACGCTGTCACCGGCACCGATCATAATCGCTGGGATGTAGAACATCCCAGTAAGCCCGACCAACGCTTTGAACTGATGAGTCCACAACAACTGCGCGACATCGACCGCAGCGGTTATGTTGAGATCGGCGGACATACCGTGAACCATCCCAAATTGGCCAGTCTCAGTCATGCCGAACAACAGCATGAGATCGCGTACAACAAGGCACAACTCGAAAGCTTACTTGAGCGCCCCCTTTATAGCTTTGCCTACCCCTATGGCGACCATAACGAGCAAACAAAACGACTGGCGAAACAAGCGGGCTATACCTACACTGTCGCCACCGACTCTGGACCGGTAGCCCTACATGAAGATTTACAACAGATTCGACGAATCGTGATGTTCCCCAGTACCACCAAATTCGGTTTGTGGCGTAAAATTAAAGGCAACTACACCATCAAAAAAGCGGCTAAACCTCAAACTAAGAACTTGAGTTAAGCAATCAATTGAAAATCTAAGGTCACTCAACAATGAATATTTCGATTGTGATGATTAACTACAATTCGACCCGACATACACTCGAGTGTTTGCAGTCTATTGCTGACTCTCAACCCAAGGTAAGTTTTGAAGTTATTGTGGTAGACAATGCTTCTCAAGCTGAGCAACTTGAAAACTTACAACAAGAAATTGGTGCTTATCCGTGGGCAAAGCTCATCATCAATCCCCTTAATCTTGGTTTTTCCGGGGGCAACATGTCTGGTTACCCTCACGCCACTGGTGACTACTTATTTTTTCTCAATAATGATACTCAGGTCAGTCCGCACTGCTTAGATGTATTACACCATTTCATGGAAAACCACCCAGAAGTAGCCCTTTGCAGTCCGACCATCTTCAGCGAAACCAATCAGCATACAGCCTCTTTTGAGTTCATCCCTAGCGTCGCCAATAAACTATTCGGAGCATCGCTATTAAGACTACTGCAGCCGAGCAACTATCCTCAGCGCAAACAGCAGCATCAACAACCGATTAAAGTGCCAGTGATCAGTGGTGCCACCATGTTTTTCAGACGCCAGGACTTTGAGCAACTGGGTGGCTACGACACCAAATATTTCTTGTATTGTGAAGAAGAAGATTTTGCCATCCGTCTACGTGATGCCAATAAAGCCATCTACTTACTGAATGAGGCAAAGGTGGTCCACTCCGGCGGCGGCAGCACAGAACGGGATCTTGCGATTGAAAAAGAGTTCTATATCTCATTTTATCGTCTACTCGATAAACACTATTCGCGCTTATCAAAAATCATTATTAAGGCCTTATATATCATTAAGGAATGTAAGCGAGTACTAAAAAAACCAGAAAGAAAACCCTTGCTAGCTTTCTTACTTAAAGGGGCTCCGGAGTCAGAATCTCTTCGATACCAACAATCAAGTCAGGATATGCAATGAGTCACTCAACCTTAAAAGCCAGTGTCATTATTTCGATTTATCAAGATGTTGAGGCTCTCCATGCAATTTTGTACGCTTTAAGCCGTCAAATCGAGCAACGCTTTGAGGTCATCATCGCTGAAGACTGTGAATGTAAAGCCGTAAGGGAATACCTCGCTCAGCACACATTTCCTTTCGCCATCAATCACCTCACCCAAGAAGATAAAGGTTTTCGTAAGACCAAAGCCGTAAACCGAGCGGTCGCCGCAGCAAAAACCGAGTATTTGATGTTTTTAGATGGCGATTGCCTGCCCCATAGCCAATACGTCGCCGAGCATTTGAATCAACGTGAAAACAATCGCGTCTGCACTGGGCGTCGCGTGCATCTTGGCCCCACAATGTCCAGGTGGTTTAGGAAGAAACCCTCATTAATAAAGCTAATTGAAAATCGGCTGGTGTATACCTTGCTAGGACTTCCCTTAGTGTTTGATCACACCAAAAACTATGAGATTGGCTTTCGCTCAACTACGCTACACAAACGCCAAGCAAAAAAATACCTAACGATCGTAGGTTGCAACTGGTCAGTATCAAGAGCCGATATGTTGAAAATAAACGGCTATAATGAAGATTTGCCGGGTGTGGGAGGAGAAGATGACGATCTGGGATGGCGTTTTAATGGCAAGGGCATTCACGAAAAAAGTGTTAAATTTGTAATTCCCGTTTATCACCTTCACCATGTTGAACGCCGCGCAGATGTCAGCACCAACTTACAGATCATCAAGCAAAATACCGCCCAAAAGCGCTACTACTGTAAAAATGGTGTCGACAAATATCTTTCTGAGACTCACGAAAAACTTAAATCAAACGCATAAATCATGACGCATCAATTCACACCAGTGGAAATCGACCAAGTTAGCTATAGCCACCAATTTGCTATATGCACCCTTGTCACCGATCACGCAGAATACCAAGGTATGCTAGACTCCTTCGCTCGCGCTGGTTTTAGCCCACAAAACTCTCAATTCATTTTTGCTGACAATAGTACGCATAATAAATTGGATGCTTATCAGGCAGTCAAAAAATTTATTAATCATGCCGACGCCGAATACATCATTATTTGCCATCAGGACATCTTGTTAGATTTTGATGATAAAGCAGTTTTAGAACAGCGCATAGCAGCGCTTGATGCCATCGATCCGAACTGGGGGATATGTGGCAATGCGGGATATATCAACTTTAAAAATTATGCCATGAGAATTAGTGACCCGCATGAAGAAAACATAAATGTGGGGCCATTCCCCGCCAAAGTAAAAAGCTTAGATGAAAACTTTTTAGTATTAAGAAAACATGCCGCACTGTCTGTTTCTAGCGACCTATCTGGGTTTCACTTGTATGCCACCGATATGTGTATCTTAGCTGACATATTAGGCCACAATAGCTACGTGATCGATTTTCATCTGCGCCATAACAGTGGCGGAAATATCGAGCAAAGCTTTGAACAGAGTAAGCGTGCATTACTCAATAAATATGCCAATGCATTAAGCAATAAATATATAAGAAGTACCTGCACCAAAATGATAATAACCAGCAATCGTGCTTTAAATAGAATATTCAATAGAAATCTATTTTATAGCATTCGAAAAAGAATAGAGATAATAACCAATCTATTCAGGAATTAAGCATGCGAAAATTTATAATATTTACCCCGTCATATGACGAAACCGTGGGGGGCGCAATCGTACTTCACAAGCTTTGTCATGTGATCAACAAATTAGGCTTTAAAGCTTATCTCTTCCCTAGCTTTGATTCTGAGTTAACGAATAAATATCACTTTTTCAAGCCTACCAAGCAAATTTTCAACTCTCTTTTCCATAAAAGAGGCCGGAAATTTAAAGTCAATCCTAGCTTTTTAACGCCCATCTATACTGGGCAATTATCAGCTTTAAATGACGACTACGTCGTGGTTTACCCTGAAACTGTATTAGGGAATCCTCTGCAAGCTAAAAATATCGTTCGCTGGCTTTTGCATAATCCCGGCTATCATACGGGTCAATTCTGCTTTAACAGACACGAACTCATATTCAAGTTCAATAGTGGAATCAAAGATCTAAACATCGACAGTTTATATACATCATCACTTGATCTGAAAGTCATCCACTACCCTCTCGAACACTATAACAACAAAAATATGGCTCCAAATCGCCATGGCACAGCATATTGCTTACGAAAGGGGCATAATAAAACTATCGTTCACAATCTAAGTAACTCAATACTTATTGATGATAAATCTCACCAAGAAATATCGAATATATTTAAGTCCGTCGATACATTCATATCTTACGATACGGTAACCGCGTACTCAGTGTTTGCTGTGCTATGTGGATGTAAATCGGTAGTTATTCCTGATCAAGGTGTTCTAGAATCTGAATGGTATCCAAACAAAACAGATAGATACGGATTATCATACGGGTTGGAAAACTTAGCCAAAGCTAAAGAAACAGCACATCTTGTATTACCCAGAGTACTTGAAGAAGAAAAAAACGTAGAAAACCTTGTCACAAGGTTCGCTCAAGAAACGAACAACTATTTTAATAAAAAATCATACTGATAGTTCTTAAATATAAGCGAAAGGTCAACGTAATATCTATGGATACTGAATTTAATACCCCCTATCTCAGGAACAGAGCGCGACAAAATATCCAAGCTTTAATGGGAGGCTATTCTGCGGAAGACAGCCCCTTAGGGAGAAATATGAAGGCCTGCTAAATCAGGTGCCTAGCGTAGATCAAAAAGTACTCATAGCCTCTTGTAGCGCTGTTCTAATGATAGCGGCGCAATATTAATTTCAATTACATTCAACCGCTTTTACAATAAAGAACTCACGAATCTTAGAGATAACCATATCAACTTCAACATCAGTGATATTAAAAAACATCGGTAATCTAAGTAAACGTTCACTTTCAATGGTTGTATTCATATCTTCGCCATGAAACACACCCAACCGCTTTCCAGCAACAGAAGAATGCAGTGGAATATAGTGAAATACAGCACAGATACCACCATCAGCTAAAAACTGAATTAACTCAAATCTAAGACTCGTATTTGCTACTTTTATGTAAAACATATGCGCATTATGCTGACAATCAATGGGGATCTCAGGCAGAACGATGAGACCTTTGTTTGAAAATTCTTTTAGCGCTTGATAGTAACGCTGCCAAACTTGTAATCGCCTTTGATTTATCTCATCCGCAGACTCTAGCTGAGCCCAAAGATAAGCCGCTTGCAACTCAGATGGCAAATAACTACTACCAATATCAACCCATGAATACTTCGCAACCATCCCTCTAAAAAACTGATTTCGATTGGTGCCTTTTTCTCTGATAATTTCAGCTCGCTCAATAAACTGAGGATCATTAAGTATCAACAATCCACCTTCACCACCACTCGTATAATTTTTGGTTTCGTGAAAACTGTAAGCCCCCATATGACCAATCGAGCCCAAAGGTCGCCCCTTATAACAGCTCATCATTGCTTGAGCAGCATCTTCAACCACAAACAACTTGTTGCGCTCAGCGATCGACATAATTTCGTCCATCGCGCAAGAAACGCCAGCATAATGAACAACCACAATAGCCTTAGTCTTTGGCGAAATTGCTGACTCAATAAGCCGCTCATCGATGTTCATCGTGTCTTTACGCACATCGACAAAAACGATTTTTGCTCCACGTAAGGTAAAAGCATTAGCGGTTGATACGAAAGTGTAAGAGGGCATGATAATTTCGTCACCAGCTTGCACATCCAGCAAGATCGCTGCCATTTCTAAGGCTTGAGTGCAATTGGGTGTTAACAGTGCTTTATCACAAGCCAATTGACGCTCAAACCAATCATGGCAACGTTGGCTAAATTCACCATCTCCTGATATTTTTGAGCTGGCAATAGCTGTACTGAGATACTTAATCTCATTACCTGTGACGGTCGGACGGTTAAATGGGATCATGGCTACCTTTTTCTTCTGCAAAGAGTTCGCGACTATAATTCTAAGTATTGCTTTTCAAGTGCAAGTAATTTTTTGCTTCGAGCCTTAAATTTTTTTGCTGGATTACCCAAATAGATAAACCACGGCGCAGTAGTTTTTCGGACCAAACTCATAGCACCAATCGCGCACCCTTCAGCTAACTGAACACCTGGAAAAATAATACTACCAGCACCAATAATAACGTGTTTACCCACGATTACTTTTCGCTTTATTTCCCGCTTAAATTGAGCTGGTACAGTTGGATTAGTTAGAGTTTCACCACTGTAATCATCTGATTGAGAAAAAACTTGCACATGGTACGCACAACCTGAAAAATCACCAAACTCAACGCCTTCAGAACCTCCAGCAATTAAACAAAAAGGAGCTAAATGCACGTTTCTGCCCAAAATTACTCGGCCAGAAATAACGCAGAAGTCATCGATACGGCTATAGTCACCAACTACTATGCTGGCGCAATCGTAAATACTGGCTTTTTTGCTGATTTTTACCTCGCAGCCAATATGTTTAAAGCCCATCGCCAGTAATTCTTGTCGAGAGTAATAAGACATAATTTCCTTCAAAAAATACCAACAAGGCCTAACGAAAGGCATAAATAGATACATAATTAATCTATTTACGCATACTTAGTTCAGTAACATTATTTAATGATTTTCATAGTATAGTTGACGCCAATCCAAAATCACCTTACCACTTTGCCCGGAGCGCATCGCGTCAAAGCCTTGTTGAAAATCATCAACATGATAATGGTGAGTAATGATAGGGCTTAAATCAAGACCTGATTGTACCAAAGATGCCATTTTGTACCACGTTTCAAACATCTCTCGCCCGTAGATGCCTTTAATCACCAGGCCTTTAAAAATCACTTGACTCCAATCGATGCTCATGTCGCTGGGAGGGATCCCCAACATCGCCACTTTACCGCCATGATTCATCAATTCTAACATCGAGCAAAAAGCGGTCGGCACGCCTGACATTTCCAGGCCAACATCAAAGCCTTCGGTCATTTTAAGTTCGCTCATGGTATCGCTCAGTGCTTGCTTAGCGACATTCACCACTCGCGTTGCGCCCATTTTCTTGGCTAAATCGAGGCGGTAATCATTCACATCGGTCACCACCACATGCCGCGCACCAACATGTCTACAAATTGCAGCGGCCATGACCCCAATGGGGCCTGCGCCGGTAATCAGTACATCTTCACCCACCAGATCAAAGGATAAAGCACTGTGTACCGCGTTGCCAAAAGGGTCAAAAATGGCGGCTAGGTCATCGCTAATTTCATCGGGTAACTTAAAGGCATTCACCGCAGGGATCACTAAGTATTCGGAGAAACAACCGGTGCGGTTCACCCCCACACCGACGGTATTACGACACAAATGAGTACGCCCACCGCGACAGTTACGGCAATGGCCACAGGTAATATGACCCTCACCGGAGACCCGATCACCAACCGAAAAACCACGCACTTCCTGACCAATGTCGACCACCTCTCCGGCATATTCATGGCCAATTACCATGGGGACAGGAATGGTTTTTTGGGACCACTCATCCCAGTTGTAAATGTGGACATCGGTACCACAAATAGCGGTTTTATTGATTTTGATTAACAGATCGTTATGACCAAGCTCTGGCATTTCCACTTGGGTCATCCAAATGCCGGGCTCCGCCTTCAGTTTTGCTAAGGCCTTAATAGTCATGCAATCACTCCTAGTTCTTTACCCACCTCAGTGAAGGCTGCTACTGCATGTGCTAACTGCTCGCGCGTGTGCGCAGCAGAAATCTGAGTGCGGATCCGCGCTTGGCCTTTTGGCACCACCGGAAAAGAAAAACCAATCACGTAAATGCCGCGCTCTAACAACTTATCAGCAAAGCAACTCGCCAATTTGGCGTCACCCAACATCACCGGAATAATCGCATGGTCGGCACCACCTAGCGCAAAACCCACCTTGCTCATTTCCTCTCTAAAATACCCGACGTTGTCCCACAGCTGTTTGCGCAAAGCATCGCCTTCGGCCAATAGTTCCAGCACTTTAAGTGAAGCACTCACAATGGCTGGGGCCAGTGAGTTGGAAAATAAATAAGGGCGTGAACGTTGGCGCAACCAATCAATCACTTCTTTTTTAGCTGCGGTAAAACCACCCGATGCGCCGCCCATGGCTTTACCCAAGGTACCGGTAATAATATCCACTCGACCCATCACCTGATGATACTCATGGGTGCCACGCCCCCCTGCGCCAACAAAACCAACCGCGTGGGAATCATCCACCATCACCATCGCATTATATTTGTCGGCTAAATCACAAATGCCAGGCAGGTTAGCAATTACCCCATCCATAGAAAACACCCCATCAGTGGCGATCAGCTTAAAGCGCGCACCAGCGGCATCGGCATCCTTTAAGCATTGCTCTAATTCGGTGAGATCATTATTGGCATAACGGAAGCGTTTCGCTTTACATAAACGCACCCCATCAATGATCGATGCATGATTGAGCGCATCGGAGATAATCGCATCTTCAGGGCCTAACAAAGTTTCAAACAAACCTGCATTGGCATCAAAGCAAGAAGAGTAAAGGATGGTATCTTCCATCCCAAGGAATTCACTCAAGCCCCGTTCTAACTGTTTATGAATATCTTGGGTGCCACAAATAAAGCGCACCGAAGCGGCGCCAAAGCCATGGCTATCTAGGCCCGTTTTGGCGGCTTCAATCAAGGCTGGAGAGTTTGCTAAACCCAAATAGTTGTTGGCACAGAAGTTAATTACTGGGCCCTGCGCCACCGTAATATTGGCTTGCTGCTGAGAACTAATTACCCGTTCCTGTTTGTACAGGCCATCGTCTTTAACTTGTTGCAATTGCTGCTGAATATAAGAAGAAAAAGAAGCCGTCATAACACACCTAATTAAAAGCCAGAATTCTGGCTGAATTATAGTGATTTGTTTGGCAAATTCAGCTTATATTCTAAATAAAATGCTATTTTTTGCGCTGTGCACACTCTGAATAGTGTTGGTGCAATCGCTGATAAATACTCATCGACTGTTCTGTAAAATAAGGTCGTAGAATAAACAGTATTTTTAACACCCCCTCATAGAGTCGCGGTTTAGTGATTAGTCCGCCTTTTAGTTGCGCACTCTGGTAGCCGATCCAAGCACCAATGATGAATTTAATGCTATCCGCCAATTCGACTAGGCTGGCATCATCACCCGTAATAAAGCGACTATCTCGAAACTGCACCAGTATATCCCGGCTCCATTTTTCCAGCTCGGTTTGTAAGGCCTGATATTTGGCTTCAAGCAAGGGATCTCGGGCCAATAACTCTAATAAATTGGCGTACATAAAACGGAAGCGCCACATCAGTTCAAAGCTTGCATCCAAATATTGCATCACATGATCGAGCGTTAATAGTTGATCGGCATGCGGGCGAAAACTACTATCAAGCTGCTCAGCATAAAGCTCAAAAATGCTACGAATAATCTCCTGTTTATTACTAAAATGGTAATACAGGTTTCCCGGGCTAATGCCTAACTCAGCAGCAATATGATTAGTGCTCACTTGGCGCTCGCCACGCTCATTAAATAACTTCAAAGAAGCATGAATAATTTTGTCTTTGGTTTTCATTTAGCTGTTACGTTGCCAGTTATATTATTGTGATACCTGTAAACGCCTCCAAAATCCAGTTTTTATTCACTGTTTTCCACTGGTCACGCAATTGCTATTCGGCGCATCACAGCATAAAATCCGTGCACTCATGGCAAATTTTAGAATGGTAGAATTATGATTATTGTAACCGGCGGAGCTGGCTTTATTGGCGCCAACATAGTGAAGAGCTTAAATGAGCTAGGCCATAACGACATCATCGTGGTTGACGACCTAAAAGACGGCACCAAATTTGTCAACTTAGTCGATCTGGATATCGCCGATTATCTCGACAAAGATGATTTTATCGCTCGTATCGTCTCCGGTGAAGACCTTGGCGCAGAATACGGCCAAGAGATCGAAGCCATATTCCACGAAGGTGCCTGCTCTGCCACCACCGAGTGGGATGGCAAATACATGATGGAAAACAATTATGAGTACTCTAAAGAATTACTTCATTATTGTTTAGAACGTCGTATTCCCTTCCTGTATGCCTCATCGGCGGCCACTTACGGTGATACCGAAACCTTCATCGAAGAAAAACAATACGAAGGCCCACTCAACGTTTACGGCTATTCAAAACTGCAATTCGACAATTACGTACGCCGTTTACTACCAGAGATAGAGTCACAAGTGGTTGGCTTTCGTTACTTCAATGTTTACGGCCCACGAGAGCAACACAAAGGCAGTATGGCCAGTGTGGCTTTCCACCTGAACAACCAAGTCAACGATGGGCAAAACCCCAAACTATTTGAAGGCTATGATGGTTACGGTAACGGCGGACAGAGCCGCGATTTTGTGTATGTAGGCGATGTAGCTAAAGTTAACTTATGGTTTTGGCAAAATCCCGAACAAAGCGGTATTTTTAATTTGGGGACAGGTCAGGCGGAACCGTTCCGTTCAGTGGCCGAAGCGGTGATTAAACATCACCAAAAAGGTGAAATTGAATACATTCCCTTCCCCGACCACCTCAAAGGTCGCTACCAGAGCTTTACTCAAGCCAATATCGATAAGCTACGCGCCGCAGGTTATAGCGAAGATTTTAAAACCGTCGCCGAGGGCGTTGCTGAATACATGACTTGGTTGAATAAATAAATCTCCCGCGACAAAAGGGGCGATAGGCCCCTTCAGGTAAAACATGAAGATATTGGTGGTCGGCCCGTCTTGGGTGGGTGACATGGTGATGTCACAAAGTTTATATAAAAGCTTAAAACAACTACACCCGCAGGCGCAATTAGACGTATTGGCCCCCGATTGGTGTCGTCCGATGTTGGAGCGCATGCCGGAGGTAGACAATGCCTTACGGATGCCGCTGGGCCATGGTGATCTGCAACTCGCGGTGCGCTGGAAGCTCGCCAGAGCCATCAAAGCTAAAGGCTATGATTGGGCCATCACTCAACCAAATTCGCTCAAAGCAGCACTGGTTCCTTGGTTTGCAGGCATTAAACGCCGTACCGGCTGGAAGGGAGAGAGCCGTTATGGTGTACTCAACGACCTGCGCAGCAATAAACAAGCCTTCCCACTGATGGTGGAACGTTATGTGTCTTTGGCCTACCCAAAGCAGACGATGACTTCTGCCGCTAAGCTTCCGAGCTACCAGCATCCGGCCTTAAGCGCCAACTCAAACAACCAGCAACAGGCACTCAGCCAATTAAACTTAAGCGACTCTCAACCCATTTTGGCACTTTGCCCCGGCGCAGAATTTGGCCCCGCCAAGCGCTGGCCAGAGCAACATTATGCAACAGTTGCTCAGCACTGGATTGAACAACGTAACGGTCAAGTGTGGATTTTCGGTTCGGATAAAGATCAAGCGGTAGGCGAGCAAATCATCGCTCATTTAGCGGAAGCCTCGCAAAGCGCTTGTTATAATCTCGCAGGTAAAACCAAACTAGCCGAAGCAATCGACTTAATGGCGCTGGCCAGCTTAGCCATTAGCAACGACTCCGGCCTAATGCACATCGCCGCCGCGCTAAAGCTCCCCTTAATCGCAGTGTATGGCTCATCGTCCCCACAATACACCCCGCCACTGACAGATACGGCAGAAATTTTACACACCGATATCGAATGCCGCCCTTGCTTTAAGAAAACCTGTCAGTTTGGCCATTTAAAATGCTTAAGCGAATTAGCGCCCGAGCGAGCTATCTTGCTCATCAACAACTTACTCACAACATCATGATCATAGGAAACTTATGCTACGAATTTTAATTATTCGTTCAGGCGCGCTAGGCGATACTATTTTTGCGAGTGCCGTGATGGAGGTACTTCATCAGGCATACCCTCAAGCGAGTTTTGATTGGATAGTCAGTAGCAAATCCATCGGTTTATTTGAACATGATCCGCGAGTGACTCAGTGCTTTAGCCTAAAACACCGTAAACTGCCGATTTTTATAAGCTTAGAAAAGCAAGCGATCATTCGTCACAGCAAACAACAACCTTATGATTTAGTGGTCAATCTAGAACATCACCCAACCTTTTGTGCTTTGGCAAAAGCCATACAAACCAGAGCCCGCCTCGAAATTAACGATCACCCGATAACCAGCAACAAGGTGCCGCACGCTGTAGAAACCATGAAACAGCCTCTTTACGCCTTGCTAAGGAATGAGTCCTCAGCAAGCAGCCTTAATCAGCTGAATATTGCAGACATTGGCCCACGGATCATGGGTGAGCCGCTTGCTAAAATTGAGGCTAAATTTAAACTCCCGAAGCATTACATCGTCTTATGTCCAGGGAATAGCCATTCCAAAAAGAGTAAAATTAACCACAGGGCATGGCCAGAAGCACATTGGATTCAACTGATTAAGGAATTCGCAAGCAGTCAGACGATCGTGCTATTGGGGAGCCAGGCAGACCGCCAGCAAATCGAACTTTGGGATCTGCCTAAAAGCTCGTCAATCTTAAACCTTGCAGGCAAAACCAATCTCAGTGAGTTAGTCGCGCTCATAGAACATGCAGTGGTAGCCGTCACCACAGATTCGGGCCCAACTCATATCGCATCCGCGGTACAAACCCCAAACATTGCACTGATCGGCCCAACCGATCCAGATAGTACCGGTCCCTATCAAACCCAAGATAATCATTCGCAGATACTGCTATCCAATTTGGATTGTCAGCCTTGTTATGGCACCGATATCCAGCGTCAATGTACAAATAATGAATGTATGAACCAACTCACTCCAGAGTTAGTTAAGCATACCATCAACAAATATCTTCACGCTTCAATGAGTGAGCAATAAAAGGCACAATCATGCTTGGTGGTTTATATCAGCTACTATTACTAATATTTTTACCTTTCGCCATGTATAAATTGTATTGGCCAAAACGAGGTAAACCAGCGGTGGGTAAACGCTGGCCAGAACACTTTGGTTTAGGTAAAAAAATCGCTCCGGTCGACCTGTGGTTGCATACCGTATCGGTGGGCGAAGTGATTGCCGCCACCCCTTTTATTCAGCAGCTAAAACAGCAGCAACCACAGCTGAACATTTTACTCACCACCACCACCACCACGGGTGCTAAGCAAGCACAGCAGCGGCTCTCAGAGCTGGTGACTCACCGTTATGCGCCCTTTGACCTTTGGCCCTGTATTACCTTGTTTTTGGCGAAATACCAGCCTAAGCAGCTGTGGATCATGGAAACCGAGTTATGGCCCAACTGGCTTAGCCTATGCCACGCCAAAAACATCCCGGTGGCCCTAATAAACGCCCGCATGTCCCAACGCTCCTGTCGCCGTTATCAAAAATTATCTGCATTCTCTCGGCCGCTGTTCGCCAAACTCAAACTGGTGTTAGCGCAACATCAAGACGATGCACAGCGCTTCAATCAACTTGGCGTCGATGCGGCAAAGCTGGTGGTCACAGGTTCGATTAAATACGATTTACCCGATTGTCAGCACATTCAAGCACAAGCCATCCAGTTACGAGCGCTGCTATTTGGCCAACGCCCAGTGTGGATAGCAGCCAGCACCCATAAGGGAGAAGACGAGCGGGTGCTTGAGATCATGCAACAAGTGCAGCAGCAACACCCCACGAGTCTACTTATTTTGGTACCTCGTCACCCCGAGCGCTTCGAGCAAGTGGCTGAGTTATTAAATCAACAACAGGTCAAATTTGCTCGACGCAGTAAACACAATCATGTCGAACCGCAACAACAGGTGTATTTAGCCGATAGCATGGGAGAAATGATGTTGATGTACGGCTGCGCAGATATCGCCTTTGTAGGAGGATCACTGGTTCCCATTGGCGGGCACAATTATTTGGAGGCGGCAGCCATGGGGCTGCCTTGTATCGCCGGAGAATTTGATTTCAACTTCTCCGACATCAGCCAACAGCTACAAAGTTGTGGGGCGCTGAAACTAAGCGCCGATAGCAGCCAACTGGCAACTTGGCTAAACCAATGGCTGAGTCAGCCACAGCTGGCCGCGGAGGCGGGGGCTGCAGGCTTAACGGTGGTCAAACAAAACCAAGGCGCACTCCAGCGAAGTTTAAAGGCACTCAAAACACTTTAAAGCGCTTTTTGGTATGCATCCACTAAGTTTAGCCAATCAGATTCTAACCAATGACAATAGCCAGGCTTGGCTTGTTCTTTCACCAAGGAGCGGAGTAGCCGGCTTATATTTTCTTGCCGCCAGCGTTTACGAGGACGGCAAATCGCCCCATTATCGAAGTCGATCAGCCACACTTTGCCATTGGTATCAATCATGATATTACGTAGATTTAGATCGGCGTGATTTACTCCCGCCTTATGAAACGCGGCAATGGTTTCCCCCATTTGACGCCATAAAGAAACTGGCAAACGTTTCTCACTCAATAGCTGTGCCAGATCTCGAGCGCCATGGATCCGTTCTATAATCAAGTCGGCTTGAAAACTGAACCCCTGTCGTTTAATACGTCCAGCAATCGGCGTTGGTGCGGGCAATCCCAACGTTTGCAATTGCATCAATAACACAAACTCTCGCCACACTCGGCTACGCTTCAAACTAACATAAAAGTAACGATCATTACTCACCTTGGAGACGAGGCCACCTCGATGGTAATGGCGCAATACAAACTCCCGATGGAGATAACGAAAAAACAAAGTCTTACCACGGCCCATGGCTTGTCCAACCACCGCTCGATTTTGTTGCCAATGGCGTGCTTCAAAGTAAACGTCACTTACCTCTTGCCATTCAGCGGGGTTGTAGAACAACCATCCTTCATTTGTGCGTTGCTTTTCTATCTGCATAACTATCGCTTATGGAATATATCTGGGCGATTTTACATCGCAGGCTGCAAAAAGCATAATACTTAAGAAAATTCGCCAGCTTAGCCAAGATGAACTCAATTCAACCCGCACAAAAAGTTTGTATCTTACGCCTTTCGGCAATCGGTGATGTTTGCAATGCATTAGCAGTCGTACAGCAACTGCAGCAAGCTTGGCCACAAGCACAAATCACCTGGGTTTGCGGTAAAGCCGAAGCGCAAATGTTAGCACTTTTCGATAACATAAATATTATTATTTATGATAAAAAACAGGGTATTAAAGGACTAATCCAACTCAGAAAACAACTACGCGATACACAATTTGATGTTCTTTTACATATGCAGGCTGCCCTACGAGCCAGCCTTGTGAGTTGTTGCATTAACGCAAAACGTCGGATCGGTTTCGATCGCAGTCGCGCCAAAGATGGTCAATGGATATTCACTAATGAAAAAATAGCCAAAGCCCCCTCGCCCCACGTGTTAGACGGATTTTTACAATTCTTAAATCAACTAGATATCCAAGCTCAGCCGCCCCGTTGGCACGTCCCATTAAGTGCTACATTACACAATAAAGCCAAGCACTTACTGGGGGAAGGGCGACATCTATTAATTTGCCCCGCGGCCAGTAAACCCTATAAAAACTGGACTATTGAAGGTTATGCGGCATTCGCCCAATTTGCCCAAGCCAAAGGCTACAAAGTCAGTTTAATCGGCAGTCCCGCCCCCCAGGAGATGACTTTAGCCGAACAAGTGAACCTCGCCAGCCAAGGGCAACTCAATAATCTTTGTGGGCAAACATCCTTGCTCGAATTGTGGGCCTTGGTGGCCGAAGCAACACTGCTAGTTTCTCCCGATACGGGTCCCGCTCATATGGCAGTGGCGGTGAATACCCCAGTGCTCGGCCTGTATGCACATCACAACCCGCAACGCACCGGGCCTTATCACTATCGCAACTACGTGGTGAGTGTTTGGCAACAGTGTATTGAACAAGAGCAAGGCAAGTCCGTTGCGCAGCTTAACTGGCGCAGCCGCGTAAAAGATCCCAATGCAATGCAACAGATCACACTAGAATCAGTTATTCATATGTTTGAAATATTAGAAAAAGAGCAGCTATCATGAGTCAAGCAAGAGCTACCATATCGGCAATTATCATTACTAAAAATGAACAAGAAAGCTTAAAGGATTGTCTGGAAAGTTTAACTTGGGTTGACCAAATAGTGGTGCTTGATTCAGGCAGCAACGATGGCACGATTGAACTGGCAAAGCAATATACTCAAGACGTGTATAGCAATCATGAATGGCCTGGCTTTGGCAAACAAAAACAGCTCGCTCAAAGCTACGCCACCGGCGATTGGATCTTAGCAGTAGATGCCGATGAACGTATCGATTCGACCTTACGTAGCAGCATTGAAAATATGCTAAACGCTCCTCCCAGCCATACTGTATTCAACTTAAATGAACTCACTTGGGTATTTGGTCGGTTTCTTAAACATTCGGGCTGGTATTACCGACATATTCGACTTTATCCACGTCATTTAACCCAATACAACGATAATCTAGTGCATGAATCGGTGATTGTTCCTGCGAACTGCCAGATCGCCGAATTAGACGGTGATATCCTGCATTATTCCTACCGAAATCTTGAACACTACTTGGTAAAATCGGCGGGTTACGCTAAGGCATGGGCCGACCAGCGAGAAGCCAAAGGTAAAAAAGCATCTCTCGGCCAAGGCTTATTACACGCGCTCGGTTGCTTCACCAAAATGTACCTACTCAAACGTGGCTTTTTAGACGGGAAACAAGGTTTATTAATTGCACTCCTGTCGGCCCACTCTACTTTCGTAAAATATGCCGACCTGTGGGCAAGGCAACATGATCACCACTATCGTAAATAAGCTTAACTCAAGCCTAGCTGCCTCAGCACGGGTTGGGGCTGCAGCGCATCTAAATCGCAAATATTCACAACATGCTCACCCAAGCAGCCATATTGCATCACATTGGTCATGGTAAACAAACCAACACAACGCGCACCAGCAGCGCTGGCCAGATGTAAAGGGCCAGTATCGCCACAAATGAATAAGGAAACTTGCTGTAAAAATGCAGCCAGTTGCCGTAAGTCACGATTCAGATAAGTAAAATGAGTGTGGCTCAAAGGCTCCGCAATATCAGGGCTCAAAATTTCAATCACATTTAATTCACCCGCGTAGTATTGTTTAAACTTAGCCAACAATACCTGCCATTTTTCATCGTCAACTATTTTGCTACCACGCGCCCCTCTAAAATAGGCAAGGCAAGGCTTATGATGATGTTCACCGAGCATTTGCTTAAGTTGCTCTGCCGCATACTGTTGCTCGCTATGACTGAGCTTTAGGCACGCACTGGCGTGTGCTACCGGGGGTAAACCTAAATACTCTAATAGCTCCAAACATCCCAAAGCATAGTGCGAGTATTTATGTTGGTACTTAACCGTATGACTGCATACCGCAGCATCGGCCGGACCGTCAAAAGCATGCACATTCTTCCCTTCCGTTAAGGCCGCAACAATCCGGTCGCTGGAGCCGCCGTAAGGCAACAAAATTAAATCATAAGAATGTTTTCGTAGTTGATGTATGGAGCGAATAAAGGCGGGAATGGTTTTTAGACCAAATTGCGAGAAATGAATATTTTTTAATCCCAGGTTTTCAAAGACTTTCCCCTGCCAAGGGTCACTGAGTAATAACTCAACTTCTGCGTCTGGGTACAAGGCTTGAACATAATTAACAAAAGGCAATAAGAAGAACATATTCCCAATTCGCTTGTTATTTCGAATAATCAATACCCGTTTAATTTGTGACTTCTGGAGGCGTTCAGTTAATCGACCCTTACGCCCCCCGAGTAACTTTAAAAAGGCGACTTCAAGGCCAATGGAGCGCTCACGCCGTTTACTATCAAATTGACGTAAAGCAGTGCGAATCCGCTTGATTAGGCTCATGATAGCCTAACACCTTGCGATAACTGCAGCTTACGCCACCAACGATTAATTTTTAGGGCTGAATCACTCACATTAATCAAACTCATATCTTCTTGGGTTAACTCTCCTTCTGGCGGAGAAAAACATAGGTGGCGTCCTTCACTATTAGGCGGACGCCAGCGTAACGGAGTGGCGCTGGTTCGATTTGGAAAAAAACCTGCGGTGGGCACATCAATGGCACCGGCAATATGTAAAGGGCCTGTAGAGCCAGCAATAAACAAGTCTGCACAGGCTAATACTTCACAAAAAGCCGCTAATCCATCTTCAGAGAAGTACAAACAATATGCCACGTCTAAATGTTCCAGCTCACTCACCAACTCTTGCGCTGCTACCAATTCGCCAGGGCCTGCGGTGATCACAAAATACAATTCTGCATTGAGTTTCGCCAAACAATCAATCAAACTCACATACTGCTCTAAACTAAGGTTATTAGCCGACCCACCGCTGCCAATATGTACCATCACCAGTGAGTCTTTATCAGCAAATAGCTGCTGTTTGCGCTGTGTTAATACTTCAGTCGCGAACTGCAGATATGGCCCCGAAGGCTGTTGCGCAGAATAGCCATGCAGCTCTAGAAATGCCTTGGTCAAATCCAGATTATACTGATACTCGGGTTTTAGCGAGCGAGAACGGCGCTGTACCACGCGCTGAGTATAAAGGAATTGCGCCAACTTAGTCGCCGGAGCACAACGGTTTGAGATCTTGGCACGAAAACCAAGCCAAGCATTGCGAAGATTAGAAAATAAACACAAATAACCGTCGAATTTTTGCTGTTTCACCTGCTTAAGCAAACTCGCTTGAGCCGCCGAATTTGCGGTGCTACCGCAATCAATGATCACCTTGTCGATCCAAGGGCATAATTCCGCCAAAGGCGCGGTATAGTTCGGCACCAAGGCCGTAATTTCACAATTAGGCATCGACAATTTCAACATGGCAAAACTGGGCCAAGCCAGCATAAAATCACCAATTTTGTCATTTCGTACCACCAACAACTTTTGCATTATTTAACCTTTATCTTCAAGCTTGCGCATTGTGACGAATCTTTATGACAGGCTCAAGAATTTTCCCCCAGCCCTGTGAGCAGGTTATAATCCCGCTAACATTTATCATTAGCAGATATTCATGACTACTCGAGTTATTTACCCCGGCACCTTCGATCCCGTGACTCACGGCCATAGCGATCTCATTCAACGAGCCGCTCGCATGTTCGACAAAGTTATCGTCGCGGTTGCTGCCAGCCCAAGTAAACAACCGCTGTTCAGCTTAACCGAGCGGGTTCAATTACTTGAGCAAAGCATCGGCACAAGCAGCAACATTGAAGTGATTGGTTTTACAGGCCTATTAGTTAACTTAGCGAAACAACAAAATGCCAGCGTCCTGTTACGAGGCCTGCGCACCGGTTCTGACTTTGAATACGAATTACAACTAGCCGACATGAATCGACAGCTAGATCCCAACCTGGAAAGTGTTTTTTTAACGCCTGGCGAAGGCGTCTCCTTCATCTCTTCCAGCTTGATTAAAGAAGTCGCTAAACATGGCGGCGATATCAACCGCTTTGTTGCGCCGCATGTCGCCGAAGCCGTGGCCCAAAAGCTTGCAACTAATTAACCACCGAAGGGCAGCATCGCTTGCTGCTTAACTTCAATTAGCGCTGGCAATGTGGGCAGAAAAAAGTATTACGCTGCCCTATTCGTAGTGCCTTAATCAGCTCACCACAGCAATCACAGCACTCACCTTCACGGCCATATACCGCCAAAGTTTGTTTAAAATAGCCTGGCTTACCATCCACATTGGTAAAATCTTTTAAGCTGGTGCCGCCTTGCTCAATGGCCTCGGCTAATACTTGTTTAATATTTTCGGTCAGTTGTTTTAAACGAACTTTACTAACCTTGTTGGCGGCGCGTTTGGGATGGATCCCGGTTCGAAATAGGGCTTCATTGGCATAGATATTCCCCACGCCCACCACCACCTTGTTATCCATAATAAACTGCTTAATCGCCACACTACGTGTTGCCGCCTTAGCAATTAAATAAGCACTCGAGAAATCCTCTTCTAAAGGTTCCGGGCCTAAGTTTACGAACAACTGATGCTCCTCTAAAGGAAGCGGAGTAAACAATACGCAGCCAAACCGTCGAGGATCATTAAAACGCAGCACCTTTCCATTGGCAAATTGCATATCGAGGTGATCATGTTTTCCCGCTGCAACCGCTTGTTCCAGTACCCTTAGGCTGCCCGACATCCCCAGATGAATGATAATGTAGCCCGCTTCGGTTTCAATCAGCAGATACTTGGCTCGGCGGCGAATGCTTAACACGGACAAACCCACATTACACTGGATCAATTCGGGTACTGGCCAACGTAACTGCGGCTGGCGAACCACAATCGCGCTAATCGTTTGCTGCAGCAAGTGTGGACTAATGCCGCGGCGGCTGGTCTCTACCTCGGGTAACTCAGGCATCAGCTTTCACTTAAATGAGGGAACAAGGCACTGTAGCTGGCTTGATCAAGTTGAAATAACTGCCCCTGCCAATTGGTGATCATCCGTTGATCGCCCAATTCAAACAAGGTGAGTTGTAAAGGACTCGCTAAATTAGCCAAATAAACTTGAATAATGTGACTCCGAGCCGCACCGCCTACGGCGTTTGGCCAAGGTTCGAGTTGCACATGCAGCCATGCATCAACCACCGCAATAGGGTGGTCAATTACGGGCTTACTGCGCCATTCGGTGCCTAAGCGTTCAATTAGCAAATCTGGCAGCTCTATCCGCAAAATCGTGGCGCCAACAGGCAACAGCTGCTGAGCTGCATTTGCCTCAACACTCACCGGCTTATCGTTAATCTCGACATACTTAAACACCAAAATCATCGCCGCAACGGCAAAGATAATAATGTTATTCCAGCCTCGGCGGCTCATTTTCATCGGATATCTCCCTTTTATCCATTCATCATAAGCGGGAAGTAATTCACGAGTAAACCCTCTGACTCATTCAGCGGGGCGAAAAAAAGCCAAAAAAAAGCCCAGCCTAAGCTGAGCTTCTTTACATCAAAGCCAAAATCTATTTGATTTTGCCTTCTTTGTACATAACGTGCTTACGAACAACGGGATCAAATTTTTTGATTTCCATTTTTTCAGGCATGTTACGTTTGTTCTTATCAGTGGTATAGAAGTGACCAGTGCCAGCTGATGAGTTCAAACGAATTTTCTCGCGAATACCTTTAGCCATTTTTTAGTTCCTTATACCTTCTCACCACGACCACGCATCTCGGCTAAAATAGCGTCGATACCTTTTTTGTCGATGATGCGCATACCTTTAGTCGATACACGTAATTTAACAAAACGTTTTTCACTCTCTACCCAAAAACGGTGAGATTGAAGGTTAGGCAAAAAACGACGACGAGTGCGGTTTTTTGCGTGCGATACGTTGTTACCAACAGCTGGCTTCTTACCAGTAACTTGGCATACTCTAGACATGTCAGTCTTCTCCAAATAAATACTTCTGCTCGAGCATCTGTTCATGCCCCGTTAGGCCGTCGCCCGGGACGACAGAAAGGCCGCATTTTATACAGGAAATAGAACCCTAGATCAACTAAAAATTGAACAAAGATCAGATCCAACCTCGCTCGGCGAAAGACATTGTCTCTCCACAGCCGACAACAACATGGTCTAAAACTCGCACATCAATCAGTGCTAAGGCCTTGATTAATTTAGTAGTAATTTGCCTATCGGCCAAACTTGGTTCGGCCACACCCGAAGGATGGTTATGGGCAAATATTACCGCAGCGGCATTTTTTTCTAATACACGCTGTACCACTACCCGTGGATAAACACTGGCAGCATCAATCGTTCCGAAAAATAACGGCGCGAATTGTAACACTCGATGCTGATTATCCAATAGCAATATTGCAAATACTTCACGTTGTTGGTGAGATAATTCCATAGAAAGGTAATTTTTGGCCGATTCAGCGCTATCCAGCACACTTTTTTCACTGATCTCGGCCAACAAATAACGACGGCTCATTTCAATTGTTGCACGTAATTGTGCATATTTTGCGCTTCCCATGCCTCGCTCGGCACAAAAAGTTGCCTGATCCGCCGACAAAATCGCCCGTAACGAACCAAATTGTTGGAGTAAATGCTGCGCTAAACTCACCGCATCCATTCCAGCGCAACCAATCCGCAAAAAAATGGCTAATAACTCTGCGTCACTTAAACTCGCTGCGCCTTGCGCCAATAATTTTTCTCTAGGCCGCTGCTCGGCAGGCCAATCAGATATAGCCATTATTTTAATTACAAAAAAGTCAATATAATAAAGGTAGCCGAATCTGCAGTCTTGTCTATGCGGAGAACTTAAGTTTTATGGTAGGCTTGCCGATACTAGACGGTGATTATTATTTCGGTATCAGCATGTTAACGGGAAAGAAAATTCTGCTCGCAATCTCTGGTGGGATTGCAGCCTATAAAATACCAGAGTTGGTGCGGCGCTTAAAAGACCAAGGCGCGCAAGTCAAAGTAGTGATGACCGAACACGCCACCCACTTTATCACTCCCTTAACTTTGCAAGCTGTCTCTGGCGAAGCGGTCGGCCTTAAAGTGGTTGACCCAAGTCAAGAAGGCTCTATGGGCCACATTGCCTACGCCAAGTGGCCGGATTTAGTATTGGTGGCCCCCGGCACAGCCAATGTGATTGCAAAGTTTTGCCATGGCATCGCCGATGATTTGGTGAGTACCTTATTACAAGCCACCAGCGCACCAGTCGCCCTCGCGCCAGCCATGAATCAACAAATGTATCTCGCAGCGGCCACTCAAGCAAACCTAGCGGTCCTTCGGCAACGCGGCGTCCCTATCTGGGGGCCTGCTCAAGGCGAACAAGCCTGTGGCGATGTAGGGCCAGGCAGAATGCTTGAACCAGCTCAACTGCTAACACATATTCAGCAACATTTCGCGGCCTTAGACCAGCCGCAAAGTTTAGCTGGGCGAAGAGTTGTGATTACCGCCGGGCCAACCCGTGAGGCCATTGATCCGGTGCGTTATATCAGTAATCATAGCTCAGGAAAAATGGGCTTTGCTTTAGCGCGAGCCGCTCAACAACTAGGTGCCGAAGTCAGCTTGATCGCCGGGCCAGTCAACTTAGCCACCCCAGCAGGGGTACGCAAAGTCGCCGTAGAAAGCGCTCAGCAAATGCTCGAAGCGGCCTTAGCTGAGACCGCGAGCAGCGACATCTTCATCGCTTGCGCAGCAGTCGCTGATTATCGAGTGGCTACCGTTGCCGAACAAAAGATCAAAAAAACTGACGACCAACAACTGCAGCTACAGCTGGTTAAAAATCCAGACATTGTGGCCACCATCGCCGGCCAAAAAGAGAAGCCGTTTACGGTAGGCTTCGCCGCCGAAACCCAAGATGTCGCCAGTTACGCTAAAGACAAATTAAAGCGCAAAAACTTAGATATGATTGCGGCCAACGACGTATCTAATCCCGAACAGGGCTTTAATAGTGAACAGAATGCCTTAACGGTATTTTGGCCAAATGGACAACAGCAATTAGACCTCGCTGACAAGACCTTATTGGCCGAACAACTACTCGCGTTGATCGCCGAGCACTACTCTTTACAACAAATAAAATAATAAGCATGAAACAAATAGCACTTAAAATACTAGACCCTCGAATTGGCAGTACGTTTCCGCTGCCTGAATACGCGACTCCCGGCTCGGCAGGCATGGATCTGCGGGCCTGTCTGGATCAAGCCCTAGAACTAGCCCCTGGTCAAACAGAGCTAATTCCTACTGGTTTGGCAATTCATATTGCCGATCCCGGCTTAGCGGCCACCATCTTGCCACGTTCCGGCTTAGGCCATAAACACGGCATCGTCTTAGGCAATCTGGTGGGTTTAATCGACTCCGATTACCAAGGGCAGTTGATGGTGTCTTGCTGGAATCGCGGACAAAGCACTTTCACCATCGAACCCGGTGAGCGGATCGCCCAGCTGGTCTTTGTCCCCGTGGTGCAAGCCAGCTTCGAGATTGTGGAAGACTTCGATGCAAGCCAACGCGGAGAAGGTGGGTTTGGCCATTCAGGTAAACATTAAATTGGTTCAGATGCAGTACGCTAATAAATAATAAAAGGATAATTATAACAATGGCGGGAAAACCAAAAAGCAATCGCCGCGAACAGATCCTCCAAGCCTTGGCAAGAATGTTAGAGACCAGCCATGGCCAACGGATTACCACCGCGAATTTAGCCAAAGAAGTCGGTGTTTCAGAAGCCGCACTCTATCGACACTTTCCAAGCAAAGCACGCATGTTTGAAGGTTTGATAGAATTTATTGAAGAAACCTTATTGTCTCGGATCAATCTGATTCAAGAAGAGCAAAAAGATACCCTAAATCGCTGTCAGCACATCCTGATGCTACTGCTGGGGTTTGCTGAACGTAACCCCGGTTTAAGCCGCATTCTTACTGGTGATGCCTTACAGGGCGAACACGAGCGTTTACGTGCCCGAGTGAGTGTGCTGTTTGACAAAATAGAAGTTCAGCTGAAGCAAGTGCTACGAGAGCGGCGACTGCGAGAAGGACAGGGCTTCTTAATTGAAGAAAACAGCCTTGCCACCTTACTCCTCGCCTATAGCGAAGGGCGCATTAGCCAATATGTACGTAGTGAATTTAAACTCGCCCCCACCGAACAATTTGACATCCACTGGGGCTTTCTAAAGCAACAACTGATGCGCGCTTAGATCTTTAATTCCCAGATGAAGCCGACAAATTTTCGCGAGAAGTGAGGGTCTGCCCAAACTCTCGCTCGGCTTTCATACACCGCGCGCTCACCATAAATTAACTCCCCACCATCAAACTAGACAAGTGGCTTTGCAGACTGCAGCAACGCGCTACGAAGCAAAGTGCTTAGCAGCGGATTTCAATCCGGGCAAAAACCTGCAGCACTTCGTAAAAACTAAACGAAACATAATCTTGTTTGTCATGAAAAAACTGCTAAATTTGTAACAACTTTAATTCATCACGGGTCTCAACACATGGATGTACTTCATCAAGGAACCAATTGGTTCGAAAACAACCAAGAAATGCTAGTTCAATACGCCATCAATATTGCTGCGGCAATCATTATTCTGATTGTGGGTATGTTGGTCGCGCGAATTCTCGCGGCAAGCATCGAGAAACTAATGAATGCACGCAAATTAGATAACACCATCAGCCACTTTGTCGGCTCCATGGTGAAATACACCATTATCGCCTTTGTGATTATTGCTGCACTGTCACGCATTGGCATTCAAACAGCCTCGTTTGTCGCGATTATCGGTGCCGCAGGCTTAGCAGTTGGTTTAGCGCTACAAGGTTCACTCTCTAACTTTGCGGCAGGCGTACTGATTATTGGTTTTCGCCCATTCAAAGCCGGTGACTTCGTAGAAATTGCAGGTACTGCTGGCTCGGTAGCCTCGGTGCAAATTTTTACCACGGTATTAAAAACCCCAGACAACAAACAAATTGTGGTGCCTAACTCGGCAGTTTTAGGCGGCAATATTGTTAACTACTCGACTCACCCAACGCGTCGTGTCGACTTGGTGGTTGGCGTCAGCTACGCAGCCGACTTGGCCAAAACCAAACAAGTATTGCGCGCCGTATGTGAAGCCGATAGCCGGGTATTGAAAGATCCTGATATTACCGTTGCGGTATTAGAGCTGGCAGACAGCTCGGTGAACTTTGTGGTTCGCCCTTGGGTAAATTCTGCAGATTACTGGCCAGCACGTTTCGACTTGATGGAAAACATCAAGAATGCCCTAGACGAAGCGGGTATCGAAATTCCATTCCCACAAATGGATGTGCACTTAGAAAAAGTCGCCAGCTAAATTCGGCTTCTTAAAACAACAAAAGCACAGCCACTAGGCTGTGCTTTTTTATTGAATAGCAATTTAAATATCATCCAAACGATGAGTGGCATGCACCATTTGTTGCTGACGCTTCTCTTGATGCTCGATCAAGTTGGCTAAAAATTGCTGCTCTGCCAGCATGCTAAAACCATCCTTCGCCTGCCTGAGCAAGTCTAAAGACTGCTCACTTAAATCCAAGGCCAGACTCATCACATCATCACTACTCATGTTCGCTGGCAAGCTCACTTTGGCCATTTTATCCACCAAGTCGTGCTCGGCTCGAATATCGGTCCAGGTATCTAATAACTCAGGTTTAGCCTGACTAATAAATTCTTTTACATGAGCGGTATTTTCTTTTTCTTGATGTTGTAAATAATTTAACAGCATTCTCACACGTTCCGCATCCGCATTCATCTCTAAGCGTCGATACACCACCCGCATCTCTTCTCGACAATTCACAAAATGTTCGAGCAATAGTCTTAACTGATTAAATCGCATGATGAGCACTCCCACTAATCGTCTCTCTCTTTATAGTAGAGTGTGCCTAAAAAATCTGCTTTAGCTAAGCGATTATGGCTTGATGTATATCAACTGATATCATTCACCTTCAGTCTATCTTGCGATGCTGCGCAAATGAATGATCCAGAGTAACGGCTTGCCTTTGCTAAAATAAACACCAACTCAAGAAGCTTTATATTAGGTTATCACAATGAAAAAACTGCTGATTTGGAGCGAGAAAAATAATTTTATTTTTTTAACTCTGGCCTTGATTGGCTACATTTTTTTAGCCGCCTGTGTTGACCAATTTTGGCAAGGAGACGGCTTTAAGTTTCTACAGGCCGCCATGGTGTTAGTGCTCGCCGCAGGCGTATGGCAAGCCAAGGGCAAAAAACTTTGGTTTGCCATCGGCTTAGGATTTTTACTCGCTACCACATTAATCGCCATTTTTAATTTGTGGTTTGAAGCCGAAAGCTTAGCGGGTATCTATCTCGGCTTTGTATTTTGTTATCTAGTGATCAGCACTTGGACCGCACTTAAGCAGGTCTTATTCACGGGCGAAATCGACACCAATAAGCTGGTAGGAGCTATCTGTATTTTCCTGCTGGTCGGTTTAGGCTGGGCCCACCTCTATACCATCTTAAACAGCTACCTCCCCGAAGCCTTTAGCGGCGTTTCCGCAGAGCATTGGAGCAGCCAGATAAACGCTTTCATCTACTTCAGCTTTGTCACGCTCACCACTTTGGGCTACGGCGAGATCACCCCCAAGGTGCCAATTACTCGCTTCTTTACCTTCAGCGAAGCCATTTTCGGGGTATTTTATATGGCAATATTAGTGGCAAGCCTAGTGGGCGCTCGCATGTCTAAGCGCGAACGCTAAGCAACAAAAAAGGCGACCCAATGGTCACCTTTTATTCAACTGAACGCGCAACAGTCCGCTTGCTTAAGCGATCCCGTATTGCTCACGGTAAGCACTCACCGCCGCCAACGCAGTTTGATTATCGCCTTGCTCTTCTAAATAAGTGATTAAATCTGCCAGCTTAACAATAGAAATCACCGTGGCATTGTAGTCACGCTCTACTTCTTGAATCGCCGACAACTCACCTTTACCTTTCTCTTGGCGATCCAGCGCAATTAGCACACCAGCTAACTCCGCATCATGGGCATTAATAATGTCCATCGACTCGCGAATCGCGGTGCCCGCGGTAATCACATCATCCACCAGCATCACCTTGCCAGCCAGCTCAGAGCCCACCAAGCTACCACCTTCACCGTGGGTTTTAGCTTCTTTACGGTTAAAGCAGTAAGGCACATCTTTTTGGTAATGCTCGTCTAAGGCCACCACGGTAGTGGTGGCAATGGGGATCCCCTTGTACGCGGGGCCAAACACTAAGTCGTACTCAATGTTTGAGTCTTGCAGCGCTGCGGCGTAAAACTTACCTAAACGGTTTAAATCACGGCCAGTATTAAACAAACCCGCGTTAAAAAAGTAAGGGCTGGTTCGGCCCGACTTTAAGGTAAATTCGCCAAACTTTAGTACGCCTTTGGCTAAAGCAAATTCAATAAACTCGCGTTGATAAGCTTTCATCATTCTCTCTCAAATTAACCCGCAAGGGCTTCACGTTGGGCCGCATTAATTTGGGCAATACCTTGTTTGGCAAAGGCCAGCATGTCTAGTAGCTCTTGATGGCTAAATGGCGCGCCCTCGGCCGTGCCTTGCACTTCAATCATGTTGCCGTCTTCACACATCACCACGTTCATGTCGGTCTCAGCAACGCTGTCTTCGGTGTACTCAAGGTCGCAGACAACCTCACCACCAACCACTCCCACCGAAACCGCAGCAATCAGCTGCTTCAATGGGCTAACTTTCAATTTTTTCTGCTCAATCATCCACCAGATGGCATCTTGTAGTGCCACGCAAGCACCGGTAATCGCTGCCGTGCGGGTGCCACCGTCGGCTTGAATCACATCACAATCCACCACAATGGTATATTCACCCAGCGCGCTCAAATCAACCGCAGCACGCAACGAGCGACCAATTAAACGTTGGATTTCTTGAGTACGGCCACTCTGCTTGCCGCGCGCCGCTTCACGACCCATACGGCTATGAGTAGAACGAGGTAACATGCCGTATTCCGCCGTAATCCAACCCTGGCCCTTACCTTTTAAAAAGCGTGGTACACCATCGTCTACCGAGGCAGTACATAATACTTTGGTATCGCCAAACTCAACCAATACCGATCCCTCGGCATGAGCCGTATAGTTTCGAGTAATGGTGATTGGACGCATTTGTTCGACAGCTCTTCCGTTAGGACGCATGCTAGTAACCTTTAATAGAAAATTCGCGGCTATTATATAGGCTTTTGTCGCACTTGGTCACGCCCAGACTGACGAACCAGCGAATAGCCGCTATAATCGGGCAAATTTTTTGAGGATATTCAACTATGATCCACAGCATGACAGGCTACGCACGCCACCAACTTAAAGCCGATTGGGGCAGTGCCACATGGGAAATTCGCAGCGTAAACCAACGTTATTTAGAAACCTACTGGCGCATGCCAGAGCAGTTTCGCGCCCTAGAGCCGGTATTGCGAGATAAGATCAGAAAAGCCCTACAACGTGGCAAAGTTGAATGTAACCTGCGCTTCGACGCCGACCAGGCTAGCCGTGGCGAACTACAGCTTAACCAAGCCCTCGCCGAACAACTCATCAAAAATGCCGAATGGGTACAGCAACAAGCTGGCGGACAAATTAACCCCGTCGACATACTGCGCTGGCCGGGCGTGATGGAAACCCCGGAGCAAGACGCCGATGCCATTAGCAAAGAACTTTTAGCGGGCTGGTTAGTGGCCCTAGAAGCCTTTATTGAAAGCCGCGCCAGCGAAGGTGCCAACACCGCCACCATGATCACCAGCCGCCTCGATAAAATTACCCAGCAAGTGGCCTTTGTACGCGAGCAAATGCCCGCCGTAATGCAATGGCAGCGTGACCGCTTAAAAACCCGCCTAGCCGACGTCATTGATGAGCTAGATCCGCAGCGCATCGAGCAAGAAATGATCATGGTCGCGCAGAAGATAGACGTCGCCGAAGAGCTAGACCGCCTCGACTCGCACGTAAGCGAAACCCGCAAAATCATTAAAAAAGGCGGCGCCTGTGGCCGACGCCTCGATTTTATGATGCAAGAGTTTAACCGCGAAGCCAACACCCTCGCCTCTAAATCGATTAACGCCGAGATCACTCAAGCTGCGGTAGAGCTTAAGGTATTAATTGAGCAGATGCGCGAGCAGATCCAAAACATAGAATAATGTTCACATTTGTTTTCAATTAATAAAAACAACCTATAAAGCATCCAGTTAGGATGCTTTTTTCTTTCTCATTCGTTTGCATTTGTTCTCATAAGTTGCGATATTTGTGGTGGGCATAGTGGTGGGCAACATTACCACCTCACAACAAGAATGGTGGGCAAAGAGGATTTCATGTCAACAATTACAGCTAAGCAGATCCAATCTTTGGTTAAGGGAGCACCCAAACGCCACCCTATAGGCTATGGGCTTTATTTGGTTGTCAGAAATAACGCCACACCATACTGGATGCTTCGTTATTCCACTGCAGGGAAAAGGAAAGAATTAACCTTAGGGCAATACCCTCACCAATCACTTGCAGACGCGCAGGCAGAAGCAGCCATTAAAAAAAGGGAAGTAAAATCGGGTTCAGACCCTCTCTTGGAGCGTAAAAGAATCAAAGAGCAATCAATTAAGGTTGTTGATGACCTCTTTTGTGATTGGTTTGAAACTGATTTATCTAAACGACTTAAACACCCCGGCATACCTAGACGGGTTTACACCAAAGACATAAAACCCTCTATTGGTGATATTCCCCTTGACCAAGTAAACGCAAGAGATGTGCGGGCGATTATTCAGCGCATTGCGACAGAAAGGCCAAGCATTGCCAATGACTCTCTGATGTATATGAAACAACTATTTCGTCACGGGATTAAACTCGACTTAATTGCTCATAATCCAGCGAGTGCTTTTACCGTATCTGATGCCGGAGGCGTCGAACTAAGTAAAGATAGGGCGTTAAGTATAGAGGAGTTGGAAAAGGCATTTAGTTTATTTAGAAAACATAGCGCTAGTTTTACTAGAGACAACTACCTTGCTTGCGCGTTATTAGTGACACTCGGCTTACGAAAAAGCGAGCTATGTTGTGCGATGTGGAGCGAATTTGAGTTAGACAAGTCACTATGGCACCTTCCAGCAGGACGCAGTAAAACAGGAGCACCAATAACTATCCCCATACCTCCGCAGGCCATGGCTTGGATAGAAGAGTTAAAAGTAAGGGCTTGCGGCTCAGAATATGTTTTCCCTTCTAGACGGATTTCCAAAAAACCTCACATGGGCAACGATACGCTTAACCGAGCCATTAGTAAGTTGTTTGGCCGAGAGCCGGGTAGAGCAAAACCTTCTCCAAATTTAATGGGTGACATGCTGCATTTCACCCCTCACGATTTAAGACGAACCTTTAGAACGCTGGCCGCACAACAAGGCATCCCCGGCCACGTCGCAGAAAGATGTTTGAACCACAAATTAAAAGGTGTGGAAGGCATTTACGACCGACACGATTACATCGAAGAGCGTAAAGAAGCTCACTGTAAAGTAGCTAACTTGATTGCTCCCATCGTTAATAAGAGCCGAAATGACTAAAATAAGATATAAAAACCAGCTTCCTTCTTGGTTTAATGCGAGCCGTTATCTCTTTATAAAAACGAAGGCAACTAACGAACAGCTGGACTACGAATTGACACTAAGAAGATGTATAAACATCCAGCTAAATAACGGAGAAATAGGCACAGGAGAACAAGAAGAGTTATTTCAAGAATACGTCTTTGAAGAACCTCAAGCTCCATGTACTGATGATTATGATGATCGCTTCGAAACGATTTATGTTGGGAACATCGAATTAATTGCCGAAGAGATTCATAGACAAGCTAATAACCTCATAAACGTTGAATGCTATAGCCAAGATAATTGGTTCAACAAAAGCCAAGAACATTGGTTCAACAAAGAGCACTGGCGTACTCCATTACATCTACTCGAAGACCCGGTTTGGTTGGGAGGTAATGCGGATGTTCTGGGAGGAATAAATCTAAGAAATACTACAGATAAAGAGCTCATAGCCGCTTTTCAAAAATGGTTACCTAAAATACGCAAAGAAATGGGCATACCGGAACCTAAACGATTCCGGTTTGATGAAAAAATAGAACTCGTCTTTTCTTGCGGCGTCTTGGAGTACTTAGACTTGACGCTATGGGCAAGGTCAAGAAACACAACCATTTCCAACAAACTCCTAGCAACCGTCATTCTGAATGGAAAATTTACAGAAAAAGAAATATCAAACAAAGTAAGAAAACATGCCTATGACGCAATTTCCTCTAAGTTTTTAATGCAACTCAGCCACTTCATAAAAGACGCTCTGTAAAAATCCCTAACTTCCTGCCCCTAGAAGATGAGGACAAATTAAAAGCATTACGATTCATTATATTCCAGAACATATGAACGCAAATGAGGAATGATAATGAACAAGTACACTCAACCCACTATGGAGCAACGCCAAATACTCCTCGATATTTTAGGTGAGTCAGAACGCTGGGTTAGAGAGGCAGAACGTAAAAACATTACCAGCTTATCTCGCACTCAAACGTGGTTATTAGAGCGCAGCAAAAAACACCCTCCAAGGATACAACTTGGCAATAAATCTGTAGCGTGGCTGCTTTCAGATCTGCTGTGGTTTATTTACCAGCCTGCTTTTTCTTCTAACAGTCACCCGCTAACTAAATCTGCACATACACGGGGGGAAAGAAATGAAAACTCTCTATAGAAATGGTCTAACTCTCCCCATCAATGACGCGCATGTATATCAACGGCGTGGAGTAATACTGGCATATAGAAATGGCGAACCTTTACATTTTACGGTGCTTAAATGCGTAGATGATCTGCGAATGCGCTGCTACTTCGGAGCTGCGAGAGCCGACAATCTCCAAGACTTTGAAGCCATTATGGATTACGGAGACAACTTTGCTCTTGTCACCAACTGGTTAAAACAATCATCGCTGTAACAGGATAAACCAGCATGGTTCGGAAAAAAAAGCCAAGAACTAGAAAACGCTTCGTAGGGATACCTCACGAAGTAGTTAAGTCAGCAAGCTATGCAAAGATCAATGGAAGCGCGGCGAAATTACTCACTCTTATAGCAATGCAATATAACGGCAAAAATAACGGTGATTTCACCTGTACTTGGGATCAAATGAAACCTTACTTTGGAGGCCAAGACACAATGAGAAAAGCGCTAAAAGCACTTCGTCACCATAGACTAATCGAGGTAACAGGTACGGGGACTACTCAACGAAAAGGACGAATGCCCCCCACGTTATACGCCATAACTTGGGAAGCAATAGATGACTATTCTAAAAAAGGACACATGACAGCCACTCCGACAATCACCCCAATTCGTAATGACTGGGCTCCACATAATTAAAATTTTAGCTTCACCATAAACTGGTACATACGGTAGACCAGTTTCTGGTGTAACCGAACAAAAAATCGCGATTCACCTTCACCAGAAACGAGTGTAGGTAAGAAGATGATAAATTTATATTTTTCATGCACTTAACTAAGAAAATAGCATTTTACACATGATGTATAGCCAAACCAGATTCTGGTATGCCTTATATACAGCCATATATACCCTAAATAAAGGAACAGATGAGCAATGCAAACCACTACTTTACAACAAGATGATTTAGAAAATATTGAAGCCAATACCAGCCAAATTATTGCTATATCGCATTTGGCTTTAACTGAGCAAATAACCGAATTACCAGCAGAAGATTTAACTCATCTGTTTCGACTGATTAGTGACCTAGGACAAGAGATCTTAGCCCACGTCACCAAAGCAACATCTGCGAGCTGAGGAGAGCATACGTGTCTAGAGTTCATTCAGCGAGAAACAAGGATGAATTTAACGTTATTTTAAATGCCCTTGAAAGGAACCATGGCTTACAAGCGAGATGGTTAGCAGAGCTTACCGCCCTTTGGGCCTTGAGGATCAGCGATTTGTTAGCCATCAAAACACAACAAATTGATGAATCCTTCGCTACAGGTGAGTTTTCCATCATCGAAAGCAAGACACAAAAGATTAAGGTCATCACCTTAACTCCCCATGCTATTAAGTTATTAAGCCAAATGAGGGAGCTTAATCCAACGGCGATCTATTTATTTGAGAGCCGCTATGGCGGAAAAAGAAGAGCGCTGAGTAGAAAAACGGCTTGGCGATGGATGAGCCAAGTCGAACCCGATGTGATTAAATGGCGGCGCTCCTGTGGCCGCTTGGGTGGAGTCAACCTAGGCACCCACTCTTTACGCAAGTCAGGCTCGCGTTTAAGACAACAAGCAGGAGTGACTCTGGAAGAGTTACAACAACTGCTTAATCACAGTAAACCTGAAACGACCATTAACTATCTCGATAACAATGAGCAAGATCTTGTCGACACCTTTGTTGCTGGCGACCGCGCCCTATTCGGCTCCGAAAATACCAATTGAGACAGTTTATAAGTTGCGTCCCAATAGCACCTTAACTAACTGATTTTTAAAGATTCATAAAACAAGCAAAAACAGGCGGATTAAATGAGAAATATAAGTGCAAATAATTGGCTAGAAATAGTCGCTATGTGGCAAAGCCATCGAGTACCTGAAATAAAAATCATGACTTTTGATAAAGACAAACACAACCCCACAACGGCTTGGTTCAGCTTAACGAACAACACACCCTTAAACTATCTTAGTAATCCCATCAATAGAACGGCTAGCCACATAATTGAATTAGAAAAACGTGAACAACCAATAAAGATAGCGCATAAGTTAATGGGCTTTACCTTGGGTTTAGACTCTGAGCTAATTGATGATCTTCGAAACATTATTTACTCCCCTTCACTCTTTAGAAATGAAGCCCGATGTTGGTGGTATTGCTCTTCAAAATATGCTTTGCCTGAACCCTATTCTCGATATGAGAGAAATACATGCCCTCGATATGCAATCCCCATGATTACTGATATGGAAACCTTAGTTAAACATGCTGCTCACACATGGACCGCCATTGCAGAAGCTGCAGCGGTAATCAAACACCCTAGCATTCATTCCTGATAATATTGATAATTATTTCAACCGGTTGTAGATTATGATTTTGTTTCCACTGATCTCTGTCTAGGTAATCAAAATTGAAATCTAGTATTCCATTACCCACAGATAACATCTATAAGTTCTATGCGTTATTTGGTTTGCTTCTACTTATCAGTAGTATGACACTGTTTTTAATAAACTATTCTGGAGTTCAACAACGAGCATCTGATCGATTTCTAGAATTAAGAGTATTGGAAGAGCTCAAAGAGCCATCGGTCGAGCAATTAGCGAAGATAGAGTTATTAACTATTCAAGCGAAGGTCGATAAGTCAAATAATGCTTGGTACTCTAAGTTCATCGGAGCCTTTATCGGCACTTCCATCACACTCATTGTTTTTGGCTTTTGGAAATGGCATATCGTTATACAGCCCAAGCAAGATAAGCTGCTAGACAAACAGATTGAGAAATTGGAGCTTGAAATTGCAGATCTAAAAAAGCCATCACGCAAAATGCCGACTAGAAATTGATCATTTAGTACAAGAAGGAGTTGTTGTGGATTGGGAAGTTGTAAGCGGCATAACAGGCATAATCAGCGCTGCTTGTGCCCTCATTAGCTTAATCTATTTTAGCTCTAATACAGCAAAATCAAAGTACGACATAAACACTCCGATTCTAAATCAGCATCTTATCTTTTCATTTTTGCTGGCAAGCTCCGGGTGGGCGTTATGCTGTACCTGCTACATGTGGATAGCTGAACCCTATGGACGTTATCCTCGCCCATACGAGTATTTACAAATGCTTGGCATTATATTGGCTTTACCCTCAGTTATTATTTTGCTCTTCGGCTTAAAGCGCCTTAACAAGCATGTAACATAAAGCGTTTTTTATTCGTGTTTTATCATAAAAAACCAAGGTTTGTGGCAGAAAAGATGCGACTTACAAGCAAAAATAAACCAAAAAGGCCTTAAAATTTGCAGTTTTTTGCAATAAAAAGGGTAAAAACTAGTGCTTTTTTAGAAAGCTTTTGAACATTCTACTCGCACAATAGCGTTACCTTAGTGCTCTAGTTAGTCGATGCCGCTTCGGGTGTACCTGGCGAAAAAGTACAAGCATGAAGCTAGGCTTTATAAGGTCCTGAAAGAGAATTAATCAAATTGTATAGGTAGGGGGGAGGGGTAAATCTCAGCGGCCTTTAGGCTAAGTACCGTAGCTATAGCCATATTTTTATGCGTGAATATTTAAAACTTTTTTCTGGATCATTTCTTTAACATTATATTTAGAGCTTCTATTTTAGCCTGTATAGAGAAGACTCCAAAAATGATGATTTAGAATCATTCTTTAAAGGCTAGTAAAGAGGCTATCGCTAGCAATTTAACCCTCAATCAATAAGCATATAGCGCACAGTTAGTCTGCTCTTCTCAAAGCTCCCTTCCCACATCAATAACATCAATAACATTAATAACATTAATAACATTATTGTGATTAATGTGATGGGACGGAGCAGTAGACTGTGAGATACTCCATATACGAATAGAAAGTTTAATTGGATAAGTACATGCCTTCAGTAGTAACATTGCCACACACACTTCCCAGTAATCAACAGCAACTATTACAGGGCTTGGAAGACAGCGGCGAACAAGTTTTTGCTCGCACTGTGGCAGCAAATTATGGCTTTCGTATTTCTAATCGTTGGGATAGAACAGCAAAAAATGTAGCTGAGGACCTTGCTTCTACAGGTAAGGACTTCCAAAACTGTACAATTGATAGTTTAGAACAGTTGGTTGACCGAGTAATTATCTCAGCCAACCATCATTATTCAGTTTACGAACTATCACAGATTGATGCAGTATCAGTGAGGCAAGCACTATCAGCTATCGTAGGGCAGCCACAAAACAATCAGTACTCACAACATTATCCAGCCAAAGTAGATTTCGACTCAACTCCAAACACCCCTACAGGGCATTTCCTGTGTAAAGTTGTGGATATGGGAGATGGGTTCGCATGTATCTTTTCTTCCGTAGAGAAAGAAGCTCCGATTGGGTTCCGCTCTTCAGTTAACAGCATGATTCTTTCGCAGTTTTTTCATACAGTGTTTGTTCCACACAAAAAAGATAGATATGAAGTACGAATCTCGGATAAGGCTCCTGCTCGATACCTCGAAGAGCATGCCACATCAATTAATAATGAGTTCATTAATACTATTGGAGAACAAGGGGTTAAGTTTCGCAGAACATCGATAAACTTCTATAATTGTATAAAATCTTATTTTAGTGATCAGGCTTCTGGCCGGATTGCACATGCTGTTTTGACTACAGATCAAGATAGCAAAGACGCTGAGTTAAAAAGTTTACGCAATAGGGATTATTGCGCTAGATCTCAGCAAGTAGTCGATACCAAAAACAACTTCGACTATATCTGCCGAGCTATACTAATAAGAAAGCCATATTTAGGTAATACTTTGGGTGAAATAGATATCAGCTTTTTTCCACACAAAAATGTATGGGAAGCAAATCAATGTTGGACTATTCAAGTCAAGAAACCTCAAACAAGCACGGCTTTGAACTCAATAATTACTGATGCTATAACGAGAAGCTAATAATGAGTATCAAAAGTAAGATTAAGAAGTATTCAGCTAGGCTTGACCGCATAACAGAAAGGCTCATAGATGAAGATTCATCTAATGTTGAACTGTACAAAAACTTCTTAAATTATGTCTCTAATAATCTAGGGCATACTTACTACCCAATAACTAAGTTGCTTACTGCTGCAGAATGTCAGAATGCTAACGAAGCTTTGGATGTAGCAAACTACTTTTCACTAGGTGAAGAGCCACTCCTAGTGGTAACTTTCTGTTATTTTGATTTCGATGGTACTGATATTAAGATTGATAGAGACTGTTTTATTGAGAGCCTTACCAATGGAACTCCTCCTATCGAAGAGGATACCGGAAATCCAATACAACACTTCAATCCTTCTCGCCTAGGGTTCTATTGTAACTTGGTCAGTGAATAGTAGAGTGAACGCGACAGATCAAACAGAAATAAAAGAATTGATGAGTACCGAAGCAGGACTCTCTAAGCTGATACAATTCGCGAAGTTCAACCATAAAAATGTTAGCTATCAGTATTTTATTGAAGTTCTATATGAGAAGCTGGATAATATATTTGCTAAGTTAGAGAATTCTAGAGATAAAATTTTTTCACATGATGAAGATGCTATTACAGGCTTAATTGCAGCTAGACTCGAAGAAATAGGGTTCAATACAAGCGAACAAACAAAGCAAAACGGATCTGTAGATTTAACAGTCGAGCTAGGTGGGCATAAATGGATTGCTGAAGCTAAGATCGCGTACTCAAACAGCAAGATACTAGAAGGGCTATTACAGTTACTAACACGCTATGTAACCAGAGATGAGAAAGCTGGCTTGTTGATTTATATAAAAAAACCTAAAAGTATAGATGTGGTTAAGAACTGGGATGGTTTCCTTAAAAATAGTAAAAGCCTAGAATCATACATAGCAAAAAAAAATCCTGAACTACAAGATGACCTAAACTGTATCTTTAGCAATGTAAAAACCACCAGCCATACTCCCATGATTCTCAGTTCTAGACACAATCTTGTTAGAGGTACTGAAATAAACATACGCCACTTTTGTGCAGATCTTTACTATAACCCTGCAGATTCCAGTGGGAACAGTTGTAAGAAACAGAGAAAAGACAATGCGTTAAATAATTTGGCCAACTTGTATTTTTCGCATTTAGAGTCCAAAAATAATTTTGACACAGATAAATGTATAGAGTATTTAGAACGATTATTTAGAGATTGAGATCTGACGACAAGTAACTTGAAGATGACTTAACCAATAGGTGGGCAAAGTGGTGGGTAAAAATATAAAATCCAATTCCAGTTACACTAATTCATTGAATTTCAATACTTTTTACCATACATCCAACAAGCAGATCCAGAATCTAGAATAAATTTTCCCCATACAGAACATCTAAGGCTTAGGCTACTAAATTGTTTACCGCTTTCTCACTATTTGAGAAAGCGGTAAACAACATTGTATTATCAACGACCTCATGTAATATTATCATACATAACAACTTGTTTTTTATCGATAATAGGCATTTATGGAAATTCAAATTGGCGACATTCTTAGATATAAAAAGCCAGCTTGTGCGAAAAATACCTATGAAGACGACTACTTAAATTTCCACTTCTTGACCAAATCTGTTTACGCTAAAAATCTACAGTTAGAGAAGGGAATTAATCCTAGCGCTAAAATCAAAACAAGCGCAGGTGAACTTGTTCGCCCTGCTATTCTCATTTCTAGTAGCCCGAATAAAAAAGGCTCTGCAGAAACGCCGTGGGAAGATTTCTATGATGTTGACAATGGTCATATTCGCTACTTTGGTGATAACAAAGAACCGGGAAAAGATCCGGCGACAGCAGCAGGAAACAAAGCACTACTTGAAGCTTTTAGGCTAGCACACTCTCACTCTATCGAAGAGAGGCTGTTAACCCCTCCCATTTTGTTTTTCAAACGAGCAGCCGTTAATGGCGTAACAAAGGGTTATCCACAATTCCATGGTTTAGGGGTTATAAACAGCGTAGAGCTAGTAACCCAATGGGACAACAAACTTCAGCGAACATTTACCAATTATGCTTTCGATTTCACCGTTCTTTGCATTGCTGCTGAACATGAAAAATTTGAATGGGATTGGATCAACAATCGACGCATAAAAGATTTTTCACTCACTTTTACTAATAAAATGTCTCCACAAAGTTGGAGAAAATGGTTAGATGAAGGGAGCAACGCACTCAATAAATTACGGCGGCGAGTATCCAAGCTAAGTCTTGAAAAAATGGTGAATCAAAAGCCCATTCCTGGTTCTGAATCAGCCTGTATTTTAAACGAAATATATACCCATTATGCTAATAAGAGACACAAATTCGAGGCCTTAGCTGAAGAGGTCGCCGCTAGAGTCATCGACAGGGATTACGGTATTTATCAAAAAGGCTGGGTGACTCAAGGCTCAGGAGACGGCGGGGCTGATTTCATTGGCAAAGTCACTCTAGGGAGTCGCTTTTCTAGAGTTGAACTAATTGTTTTGGGCCAAGCTAAGTGTGAGGCATTAAATACCCCAACGGGTGGCAACCATATTGCGCGAACAGTAGCACGGCTAAAGCGTGGCTGGTTGGGCGTATATGTGACAACCAGCTATTTTTCTGACTCTGTTCAGCGCGAAGTGATAGAAGATAAGTATCCTATTATTCTGATCCATGGGCACAGAGTTGCCGAGGAAGTAGCTAAAATTGTGTACGAAAGCGAAGAGTTTAACAGCGTGAGTAGCTTTTTAGTTGCGATGGATAAAGACTATCCATCGCGATTAAAACAAAGGCAAGCAGAAGAGATATTGAATACCTGACATAAAATGTATTAGTTGTGGTAGCTCAGATCTTACAGTTGCCCGATTTTTAGGATGGCTTGTCGACCCTGTAAATAATTCTGTGTAACTGCTTTGGGTTACAAGTAATCAGTAAGTCGGTCTTCAAACATAATCATAAAGCGATTGAGAGCCTGTCGCCAGTTTCTTATTGGCATCGACCAGCGTTTCGATGCATCCATAATTGCAAGATAGACAACTTTCCTCGCTGATTCATCCGTGGGGAATAGCTTACGCTTCTTTGTCGCTTTGCGTATCACACTGTTCAAGGACTCTATCGCATTCGTCGTGTAAATGGCTTTACGAATGTCCTGAGGGTAGCTGAACAATGTATTTAAATTATCCCAATGCGCTGTCCAAGAGCGGCTTATCTGTGGGTATTTATCATCCCACTGGTCACCAAATTGTTCGAGGGCCAGAAGCGCTTCTTCCTCGGTATTCGACTGGTAAATACCTTTGAGATCTGCCGTTACAGCCTTGTAGTCTTTCCAAGGGACATACTTCATTGAATTGCGCACCATGTGGACGATACAGAGCTGTATTTGGGTTTTTGGGAATACGGCGTTAATAGCATCTGGAAAGCCCTTCAAGCCATCAACACAAGCGATAAGAATGTCGTTGATACCTCGAGTCTGGAGTTCAGTGAGAACGCTGAGCCAGAACTTCGCACCTTCCGTTTCAGATATCCACATCCCCAAAAGTTCTTTCTGACCTTCGATATTTACGCCCAGAGCCAAGTAAATCGCCTTATTGACGACCTGTTTGTTTTGGCGGATTTTCACCACGATGCAATCAAGGTAGACGATGGGATAGACTACATCCAGTGGCCGTGATTGCCATTCAACAACCTGCTCTAGAACTGAGTCGGTAACTTTAGATATGAGGCTTGCAGAGACATCAGCATCGTACATTTCTTTGAACGTAGCGACGATTTCACGAGTTGTCATGCCTTTGGCGTAAAGGCTTAATATCTTGTCATCCATCGATTGAAATCGAGTTTGATGCTTACGAACAAGCTTCGGTTCAAACGAGGCATCTCGGTCTCGAGGTACATCCAGTTCAATCTCACCATCGTCGGTGATCAAGGTCTTGGATGAATAACCATTACGACTATTCTTATCGGGCTTTTCAGCGTGTTTCTGATAACCGAGGTGGTCATCAAGCTCAGCATTTAACGCTGTCTCAACAGTCACCTTGGTTAACATTTTACGAAAGTCATCTAGATCTGAAGGGGTCTTGATTGACTTAGCGGCTTCACGAGCAAATGCTTCGAGAGCTTTCTTATCCATGTTGCTTATCCTTAGCCTGTTCAGGCCTAATTATAAGCAATTACACAATTTAATTTACAGGCTCGGCTTGTCCGCTTAAATTGGAGCTACTAAAGCTTACAGCCAATTTTTTAGTTAGTTTGTACCTTTCGTCGCCTTACCCATTCAATTTCATCAACTCCGACGCGATTAAAGTCGCCAACGATTGATGCTACTTTAGTTTGAACATCTAAGTCTTCAAGGTCTCCAATCCACTGATATTTTTTACGGTCTTCTGATTCAAATACAATGCTGTCTTGATCCTTAAACGCTTCTACTTTAGGACCATTTTTGGCCTTAAACTCAATATTTTCTAACTCATAAAATTTTAAACTAGTACGCAGATGAATATAATCACCCTCGTTGTCTATATCTGGTACAACTAAATCAAACACACCATCGTGAATAACCAACTGCGCAAATAAGAAGTTACGAGGTCTGTTCACTCTTGCTGTATCGCACTTTGGCATAACACATAGTAGATAAGAGTTATCTTCAGTTGATTTTATTATTGTGCCTTGGGTCAAATACGGAAAACCAACCATCAAATCACAAAATGTTCGGCGAAAAGCTGTAATACAGGAGAGTGCCTGAGAAGATTTTTGAGTTTCTCCATCAGATCTACCAAATGCGCCAACAACACGCTCTAAATTGGCTAATACCTTTACAATTTTCTTTGCTCTTTTGGAGCTTGTTTGATCCTGAACAGCCTTAAATAAGCCATTTCTACCCTCAGTAAAGCCGTGTTCCAAGGACTTTAGAAAACCTTCTTTACTAAGGGTTATTTCATTGCAAGGAGTTCCATCACCCGTTATTTTTGATTTTTTGTATCGACTATCGTAGTTTGATTCAACCCATATTTTTAAGGTGTCATAACCAAGGGTCTCACGATCAATCTGAGCAAGCGCCAGCACATTCCTCAAATAAGATGAGTAGTTTTCTAGCATTAGAACTTCGGAGTCTTCAGGATCTGGCAAAAGAGCACGGTGAGCTAAATATCCAGAGTCTAAACCAGAGCTAAACTTGGCTAGTAAAGCTCCGGTATATTGCCTTACTGTCGTCGTCGCTTTCATCGCAAAAGCAGGAATTAAACCATCTACAAGTATGGCAAATTCTTCTAGCGCTTTAGCTGGTAATTCTTCTTCGTATACTGCTCTAGGGCCATCAATTATATTTTTCTTATGATAAAAAATGATGTTTAAGTGTTTTGAACTAATCTGACATACACCAGATTTATCTAAGTTTTCGTCACCTAAGTGCTCCCATAGATCATCACGTAACTTATGAAGATCTGTTTCCCCTGTATATACAACTATGGTACGCAACCTTCCGCCATTTTTCTTATCATGCAAAAGCATCTGCTTTACTATTTCTAGGCTATAGTCGGCGTCATGATCCACCAACATCCAATCCAAAATTATCACATCTGCTGTGGCTGATACTTTCATCGCTTTTAAAGCGAAATCAATAGCAGGCTCCCCTTCCTCAATCTGTGGTTGATATAAGCCAGCCACAATTCCACGTTCATAGAATGCATTAGTAAGAGATAGCGTATTTAAAGGATGTGTTATTAGCTCGTTCTCAGCCTTGGGGTCTGCTGTCTGAAGTCCCGCAGGGTCTTCTGCTCGAGGATCTGCTGGCTCTACTAGTGGGTTAAAAGCTTCTGTTGGTTCTTCAACAGCCTCAGCTGCTTCTACAACCTCTGAAAAGTTTTTTAATCCAGCCCCATCATCAATAATCAGAACAGTTTGAACATATTCATCAACCACCTCTCGGCAGTATTGATTAAATGCAGACATTACTCTTGCTCCATAGTTTTTTCGCTAATAACAAAACATGGAGAGGCATCTGCACTTCCACTAGCTAACTGAATATCAAACCCTTCATGATTAAGAGATTCTTTACTTATAAATAAACCCATACCACGACCGCTGGATTTTCTAGAGAAGGTAAATTCGAAAATCCTATCTCTATCAATTATCGGGATTGTAGGGCCATTATTGCTGATTAATAATTGGTCGCCATTAACGTCCAACTTGATTTCTTTACTGCTGTTTTGGCTATCAAGTTGAGTGTTGAGCCAGTAGATAGCATTATCTACCACATTAATGAATACGGGTAAAAATGATGATGGGAATACATTGGTCGTCTTCATCATAAACGCTTTAGTCGATGTTAATACGATGTTGTGTCGTTTTAAGCGCTCATCGAAAATATCTCTTAGGTAGTTGTCTATTTCTTTGCCTGAAAGATCTACCTTGCTTCGATATAACCGGCGATTTAACGGGGTAAACATCTTCAAATACCCATCTAAGTGCGCGAAGCTGTGGCTAATGTTGTTATACAAGCCGTTTAACTTAGGGTTTTTATCTGCCCAAGGTTTGAGTGACCGAATTGAACTTCTTACGTTACGAGCAGTACTGCTAAACTCGTGCTGGATAATGCCCAGTGACATCCCTAGTTGAGCAAACTCATAATATTGATTGAGGGACTCTTTAACCTGTTCGTTTTCACTTTCCAAGGCAACGATAACATCTACTGAACTTGATTCATCATCATTAATGTCATTAATAACAAGCTCTACAGTATCTCGCATTTTTCTGAAATACTGTTCCGTTTGCTCGTTAATCTCTTCTAGCTGCTTCTCCCAAGACGAAACAACCTTTAACGACTCATCATCAGAAAAAGTGTCTATAGGAGTTGAATTTATGGATGTCATAACCTCTGCTAACGCCTGAGTATATTCGGCTGACTTGCTTCGAGCCTTTTCTTTAATAACAGCGTCTATTTCACCGACATTGCTCTTAAGCTCGTTACGGTAGCTGGATATTGTCTTGGTCAGTGTTTTCCTCTCTTCTTCGATAAATTCACTGACGCGATCTCTGAGTGTGAATGACAAACTATTGGAGGTGACATACTCAGAAATTTGTAGCTCTATGCTCTTTTGGGCAGGGCTAACAATATCCTCATAGAACTTCTCACGAGTCGCTAAATAAGTTGTCCAATTTTGCTTATCTTCGTTACTCAAACCAATCTTTGGCATGGTTATCTTTAATTCTTTATCAAAAGATTTCCATTTAGCGGATATGTCACTACGAAGGCTTGATATGAAGCGATACTTTTCTTGTTCGTTCCAAGTATCAGTCGTTTTTTCAAATTCGACTTTAACGTGACTTTTTAATGCCTCGACTTTAGCTAAGTATGAGCCATCACTATAAGCATCAAAAAAATCCGTAAGTTGAACCCTGAAGGTTTCTTTTTTAGTTTTAACTAGTTCTTTCCGTTTTTTCTCTGCTTCACTTTGTTGCTTTGCTTGCTCTTTAAATTTATTTTTAATCTCAGAGAATCGATCATTAGCTGAAGAATCCCTAAAAAAGTCAGCTGCTAGTTGTTCGAAAAAGTGTTCTAGTAACTTAACGAACTCCTTGTAAGCAACATTTTCTATTAAGCCTTCTCGTCCGGCTTTTTCTTCTAGTCGTGTATTTACGTCATGCTTTATTTCAATAGCACCGAACATAAGACGGTGAGAGAAAAATGCGGTAGCAGCCTTCCTAGTTCTTTTCTCTTCAAACTTTAAAAAGTCAAACTCTTGCTTACCATAAGGCAGTACGCGAACCCCATCTTTGTACAAGTAAAGGCCTCCATACATTTTAAGCTTAGTTTGAAGTTCTATATACCGATCACTAGACACCATGCTGTCCGACGGCGTTCCTTGAAGGTAGGTGAACTTAATTTTGAACGGTCCACACCGAGTCTGTGCACCAAAACTTTTATTCCAGTTTATAATGTGTTGTTGAGGTTTTCCCTTATAAACGGTGACCTTACCTTTAAACTGTCCATATTCATCAAATTCACCTTCAACTATATGGTCACCATCAGCGGCATCTTTTTTAGTAAAGAACCCATCTTCAATTAGTTCTTGAGCTTCAGCTGTACCTTGATGCAAACGGAATTTTGTTTTTAGCCTTTCTTTTTTTTTCGAGTCAAACGTATTAGAAAAGCCGACCAAGATTTTTTGTAGATCGGTCGTGCCTTTTTCATCTGTTTTCACATCAAGTGCTAATGTTTCATCATTAGGCATGATGATGAAATGAGTGCCTTTACCGATACCATCTAACTGAGGGGCTGAGTCTGACGTTCTTAGCTCTTTTGGAATTTTTTCCCAGTCGTCTTGAGTTTTGTTTTGTAAGTTTTTAAACAGAACTTCTGGTGAGAAAGAGAGTAGCTCGGCATCTGCGATAATGAGGTCTAGGTAATTAGCAGGAATAGCATCACCTAAGCTCTCAAGGTGTGAAATCAGTTCGCTTGCCATTGATTTCAAGTCTGCCGCTGTTGGCAACTTACCTTCGGGAAAAATTCGCGTAGGGATAACGATGTCTGAAATACCGATATCTGGGATTTCAAATTGGCTCCAGTGGATTAATGCTACGACCATATCGTGCATCCCATCTGCTCGCTCAGCACGGCTTAATGCTACAACTTGTCGGCCAATGGAAGCGATAGCTAGCCGGCCAATTCCTTTCTCACCCATTAAAGGGCGGGGAGCCATTCCATCTGGAATATAAACAGATTTTCGATTTGCTCCAAGTTTGCTGGAAGTGCCGATCGTCAGCCACTTTTTAACAAAATCGTCCTCGGTCATCCCTACGCCATTGTCTCGAAGGGTAACTAGATTTTGATCTTGGAAGTAGTCAATCTCGGCATTATTAGCATACGCATCATGCGCATTTTTGAATAGTTCGTGTATCGCTGTCGGGATACCTGCTATTTGCTGGCGACCTAGCATGTCTACAGCTCTAGCGCTGACATTCATTTGAGCCATTTGTAACCAAATCTCAGTATGTTAGATATAAAAAGCTCCTAGCATTCTAGGCACTTTTTCTACTTCAATCCATTTAAAATCGCAGATATCAGCTGATAACCGAGAATATTGGGAACTGCGTTGCCAATTTGCTTGGCTTGAGCGGTACTACTGCCCGTGAATATAAAATCATCAGGAAACGATTGAAGGCGTGCTGCATGGCGTAACGTAATACCGTGATTTTTCCACGGATGTACAAATCGGCCTTTAGATGGATTATGGCAACCCGTAGTTATTGTATTTGTTGGTGTGTGGATAATCACTCTTCCATACACGTCTTTATGACCGCCGTAGCCATTAGCATGACACTTTAATTCAAACTCTGGGCCTGCATCTATTCTGCTGCCATTTAAGCGAGTCGACTTAAAACGCCTCTGCATTTTTTCAGTAGGTTGCATGTGAACATTACAAGGATCATTTTCATCGACAGGTTCACCAAATTCTAAATCCTGCAGTAGCTTTCTCGCTGCCTGGTCGCTCATTAGCGTATGCGGCCGAAAATGCTGTTCAATATATTCTTCGATTTGCTGAGGGGTCAGTGGTTCAAACACAGCTGAAGCCGTTCTCCAAGTTGATAACCCTTGCTTTGCTTCTTTTGATGTAGGCGAAAAATATCCTGGCGGCGGCGGGAAAACTAACTCATCACTTCCAACATCTTTGCGTACACCAAGTATAAATGCACGCTTACGGTTTTGTGGCACACCGTAATCTTTTGCATTTAACGTATCGCAAAAATGAATAATGTAGCCGTTAGCTTGTGCAAGTTGTTTAAACTTTTCTAGATACGAAGCATGCTTTTTCCAGAACAAGCCTGCTACGTTTTCAACGAGGAAAGCTTTAGGCTGAAACTCTTCTACGAAATCATAGTAACGTAACAATAGTTGATTTCGAGGGTCGTCTACACCAGCATCGTTAATTCGATGGCTAGAGAATCCTTGGCAAGGAGGCCCGCCAAGAATTAGCTGTAACTCGCCTTGTTTAAGGCCGAGTTCTCGTCTCAATTCTAACGGTGATACTTTTAATATATCTCCATTGATTAAATGAGTGTTTTGCTGCAGCCTCTCAATGATGTTCTTACGGTATGTTTGGGCCGCAGATGCATCTAGCTCTATAGCCGCCAACACTTCAAGACCCGCTTGATGTGCAGCTAAGCTAAAGCCACCTGCTCCTGCAAATAAATCAATTACACCCATACACCACAAAACCTAACAATATTCTGACTGGCGCATTCTACCTGTATATATGTAGAAAGCGAAACGAAGCAAAGCCTCACACCTCTCTATTTCTCATCTTCACGCAAGATTGTTCAAATTAGTGGCACCGGAAGCAATAACTAGACATCCCTCCCAATTGGCGATCACTCATCAATTATCTTAATTACTTTTGAGGGGAGGCTCCGCTATGCTCGGTCAAGGCGCTCACAAGTGAGCTAGTCGAACACACCTTACAGCCACTACGTTTCCCGTTGTATTCGCCATTGATGGCTGTGCTGATGCGTTGGCCGCAATTGCATAAAGGTACCTAGATCCAGATTTACGCCCGCAGTTGGATAAAGTCCAACTTAGCTTGGTCGCAGATACGGCATACAGCATGCCCAGATAGTGCAGCTTTCTGAGTGTACCAGTAACGACCTGCCCAGTTTTTACATAATGCCCCAAGTAATTAATGCCATGTGGGCAGGGTTGGTGTCTGGCTAAATGGCGTGAATTAAGGCTTTGCCCATACCGCCCCAGATGCCCAAGGGATGGCGTATTACTTTGAAACGTCCTACCCAAAACTCAGTTTTGGTGAGTCGTATTGATTAAGTCTTGATATGTCGAGTGTATCGACATACAAGAAAGTCATGTCGAAAAAACAGCAAAAAATCGACATATAAAATTGATATGTCGATCTAATCGACATAAACTGACCCAGTAGTTCATTTATGTCGATATAAACTGGAAATTTAAACATGACCTGGCAAGCAGAGCAGCCTTACAACCAATTACCCACATTGCCGCCAAATCTAGATTTCATAGAAACGAAGGCCGTTCTGAAAGCCTGTATTTCTGCACGCGCCGCTGTAGCAGAATTAAAAAAGGCAGGGGAACTCATACCTAACCAAAGCATGCTAATTAACTTATTGCCTTTGCTGGAAGCAAAAGACAGTTCAGAAATTGAAAATATTGTCACCACTACCGATAAGCTTTTTCAGTATGCGCTAGAAGATAAAGGCGCTGATCATGCAACAAAGGAAGCTTTACGCTACAGAACAGCGTTATATCAAGGTTATATACAACTTGAAAGAAAGCCGCTTTGCACAGCGACTGCCATTGAAGTATGTAGTACGTTAAAGCACTCCGAAATGGATATTCGTAAAGTACCGGGGACTTTTATAGGCAACCAGACGACTGGAGAAATTATCTATACCCCGCCTGCGGGAGAGAACGTTATCCGCGACTTGTTAACTAACTGGGAGCGATTTCTTCATGATGACGATGATATAGATCCATTAATAAAGATGGCTGTTAGCCATTATCAATTTGAAGCTATACACCCATTTTATGATGGGAATGGTCGAACAGGACGTATTTTAAATGTTTTGTATCTTATTGAATGCGGTCTTTTAACGCTACCTATTTTGTACTTAAGCCGTTTCATCGTTCATAACAAACAAGACTATTATCGCTTATTGAACCAAGTGACCAAAGATCAGAATTGGGAAGATTGGCTGTTATTTATGCTAAAAGGTGTCGAGCAAACTGCCATTTGGACTAGTGATAAAATCACAGCGATTAGGGCACTTATGGAAAGTACAACCGATTACATAAAAGCACAGCTACCTAAAATATATAGCTATGAGCTTGTTCAGCTTATTTTTGAACAACCCTACTGCCGTATCAATAATCTAGTTGAACGTGACATTGCAAAACGCCAAACTGCTTCAACGTATTTAAAGCAGTTAGCGGATATTGGTGTGCTGCAAGAAATAAATTCCGGTAAGGAAAAATTATTTGTACACCCGCGATTGGTGACGTTAATGACAAAAGATAGTAATAGTCTCAACGCTTTTTGAGCGTAAAAATGTCCTTCCGTCTCCCGCAAAGTAGGACAGATGGCGAGGAGAATAGGTCCGAGCCAAAATGTGGGCAGAGTTTTTCTGCCTGACTAACACCCATGTCACATAGAACAAGCGAAAAATGGCCAAGCTATGTTGACGGAAATCGTGCTCGATAAAGCCTTTCAAAACTGCTATGTTTTAACATTAACAGCAGCATAAAAACGGCACTGTTTTTCCATTGCTAACCACTAAGATTTAGTAAAAGCCAGAGGCAAGTGGTGGGCAAACAGGCATTTTTGAACGGTTTATTTTCGGTAAGTTATAGAGTTTGTTAGGGTCTAGGTCGCTACTCAATGAGCAGATCCAAAACATAGAATAAGTGTTTTTCGTCGTGAGCGGCCATTTCCGCAAAGTTGCTCTCCATACCAAGTACCGCCATTACCTTTAAGTAAGTGCCTATGGCAACGCCCGGATCACCTGTGAAGAGTTTGTTCACGGTTTTCTGATCAAAGCCAGTGCGCTCACACAGCAGCTTTTTTGTAAAACCACGTCGTTTCATCGCCAACAACAAGTCTTCACCAAAATGAGTCAGGGTTTTACGCTGCTTTGGAAACAGCACATTGTGTAAATCACGCTTAGTCATTGCACCAACCAATGGGACTGTATTCCCATTTTAATGACCATAATTGGATTAATATCCTACTTTTAGGTTTAGTTTGCGCGATGGCTAAGGCGATGATACGAGGCCCTGAATACCAAAAGCCACCAAACTACACTTTTATGCGCGTAAAAGTGTGAGATGGTAGAAAAACCTTAACTAGGATCCCGAGGTCTACTCAACCTTACTTTATAGGTAACAATCTATAGACCTAAAGGTGGGCATACAACCTTTCAGGTAATCCATGCTGAGCGAGTTTTTCTAACACTCTATGACCGTTCTATAACCTGATCGTTTAAAGTAAATCACTTAACCGGTTTAACAGCGCTTTACGGCTATTATTCGCCACAACAAAGCGCTTAAAGCGTTGCTCAAACGCCGCTTCATCCGCTTTAAACTGGTAGGCTTCGAACAGTTGATGCAGATAGCGTGAAGCCTCATCGTAACCACTGGCGCAGGTTCGATTCGCTTGCTCTTGTACTTGCTGCCAGTAGTGCTCACGCTGGCGATAAATCTCTGTCTGCGCTTTTTCTTTTTCCGCTTTTTCGATAGCTAATTTTTTAGCGAATGCTTCGGCTTGTTCTTGCTGTAATTGGTTTTTTGCTTGTTCAATATAAGGGGCAATTACGTCGGGCGTTAACCAATACTGATAGCTTTCATCGTTATTGGCAGATTCTTTTCGCGTCATGGCTAAGGCTTGGTGACGGGTTAACTGGCCTTGTTCAAATATTGCGCTTATTAACGCGTTTTTGTCTGCCTCTGTGAGATTATTTAGCCATGTGTCCAACTGAAACTGGCTTTGTTTGGCTTGGTGACTTGGCTTAGCCTTAAGCATCATAGAAAGCGCTTTAACCAGAGTGAAAGGGATACTGTAAAGTGCAGCAAAAGCCAATAATCCCTCATTGATATTCTGAAAATCGAACTGAATTAAAGGTATTGCTTCAAGTTCGCTATTCGAGTCAAACTCTTTAAGCCACATAAAATACAAAAGACGCCAATCACCTTGAATTAACGCACTGCGTAAGCCTGCTAAATGTTGGAAAAAATCTTCTGCACTTTCATCATCAAAATACTCGTAATACTCCTCAATGGAGAAAACAAGTAGTTGCCACTCGTCAGTTTGATGAAGATAAAGTTCGTCGCTTGAAAACTCAAACATCGCATCCCGTATCGTCCCTGCGGGCAGTTTAATGTAAACATAGATAGAGCCCCAGTCGGCGTAATAAAAACCGATATCAAAGTACTTTAGCATCAGCTCATTCGGCTCTGCTTTTAAATCACTGTAGTTATAATGTACTTGAAAAGACCTTGCCGTGATGTTGGCACGGCTTGAAATAACGTTGAGCGCTTGGAGCGCTTTACTGTCTAAGTGCCCATCCAGACACTCAAATCGATAGTATTGATATTCGCTCACGATAACCTTTTTATGAATTAATGGTGAATTGAAAGGTTTGCTTTAACAAAGGCTGAACCTGAACCACTCTGGCGACAAGTTCACCGTTTAAATAACATCTCGGATCGATGATAATAAATCCCCAAAACTGTAAAAATCGCTCAATAAACCGATTTTCGATGAGCATGTTTAAGTTTCTTTCTGGCGAGAAGTAATCATCCGTAGAGAAAGCCTGTTGCAAATCAGGAAAAGCTGTCATCACCTCTTTAACAAGCTGCTCCAAACTGTTGTGGCTTTGTATTCGCCACAGCATAAACAACCAGAAGGTTCTTAGGTCAATATCGTGCTCCCAGCCATCTAGGTAGCCCCAATTGTACTGAGAGCTTGCCGCTTCGAGCATGGGGATAAAGAACGCCTGTATACCATGCGTTAGGTACTGCTTTTGAGCTGCTTTTTTAACATGATAGCGCCCACTTCGACGATAGATGATACCTGCAATCTCTGCTAGCACTCGGGTGTAATGCAATGCATTAAACTTATCTTCGTTACTGCCCGCAAACTCGCTGATACTGATGTCACGTTCGAATTGAGCAACGGCAAACTCTGGCAACAATTCACTGGCTTGTTTAACGACTTTTGTTGGCAAGTTGCCTTTGGTGGTGGCTTTAAACGAGCCATCGTTTTGCATCGCTTCATCTAATATCAATGTTAAGTAACGCATCACAGGACAGGCCTTAAGGTCGTCTGGCGTGTGTATTAGTACCCCTTCCAACTCACTGAAAGGCGCATATAACCAATTACTCATTTGTGTTGGCGAAAGGCCACAAAAGTCAGGATGAGGCCGTTCATTAGCCGCCTTCATTTTTTGTTCTGCAACGATATTGAGTTCTTCTAAAGATAAGTTAGGGTTCATTGCGACTACTTGCTCAATATCATCCAGCATAGATGCGTGCTGCTTAGAGAGACTGTTCATGCAACAACGTTTGTATTTTTTACCGCTGCCACAAGGGCAAGGTTCATTTCGACCTGTTTCATGTTTTATCTACTCGTCTTATTTATCTTAATGCTACGTCACGTTAAAAAACGTCACCTCAAACCAACATCATCTCAAGCTAAAAGTGCCGAATTTTCTTGCTTACGCTCTGCGAGTGTTTTTTCTATCGCTAACACAGTGGCCTTACTCACCCCGTGTGGCTCAGCAAGCTGCCTAAACAGACTAATGGCATCCACTACCTCTTGAATACATTGCTGCGCTTCCTTCCAATTAGCAAAGCCAGCACTGGCCGCTAGCTTTTGCATCACTTTGAGTGGTGGCGCTTTTCCGTACCCAGCAAAGGCGGTGGCATGTTCATTAAAAGGGTGAGGGCTAAAGGTTACATCGTAAAATGGTGCGAGCTGCCAACTGCCATCATCGGCTTGTAAAAAGCCCCAATTTTTACTGTGATCGTCTTGGTTCGCGGCCAATAAGTTAAACATTGCGCGTCGAAATTGAAGTTGCCCGGCAGCAGGTGACTTACACAGTTGACGACTGGCTTTAATTAGATCGCTGTAGTCTAAGCTCGGGCTTCGAAAGTCGGCATCCAATAAGCCGCAGGCACTGTGCATATGTAAACGCCCAGCCTTCTCCTGCGCGGGTAAATAATCGAAACGCTTTAACGCAAGCCATGCTTTAGCGCCGCTACTTGCTGGCGCTTCAATTAACTGCCAAGTCGGTGGCTGACATTTTGCCAGCTCAGCCATTTGTAAATAGGCCGCTTCACATAAACCTTCTTCATGGCCCAACGCTAAGTTCTTCGAAGTAAACTTAACTAACCATGCTTCATCACGAGGCTGTGCATAGGTGCGGCATTGCGTCGCGTCTCCAGCAGGCATATAAATTTGCGCTTTTGGTCTTGCCCCACCCGAACTACCACCAGCGACTAATGCGGCGAACACTTGCTGAGTGCTACCGTCTAAATCATCAGTCTCTTTGTAGTCAAGAGTGGACTGGTCAAATAAGGTTTGCGCTTCTAAGCCCAGTGTTGCTAAATCAATATCTGTTCGCTGATCGAATGAGAACTCAGATACAGGGGTAAAAGACAATGCCCCCATTCCTTGCTGGCCAACAAACGCCAGTCTATCCATTGCTGTTACTTGTGCAGGTATTATACCTTGTTGGCGAAACACACGATCTTGCAACAGCAACCCCCAACCATCGGGAAGACTATCACCAAACACGCCGTGAATGCCTTGGTGAGGCTCTTTCGGTGCTTGCTGTAATCGCGCATCACCTTGAAGCGCAAAAGGAGATAAATTGCCAAACCTGCTTAGATAATTTTCATTGTACTGAAAGAAAACACCTTGGCGATTTTGCGCTAATATACCCACCAATACAGTTTCGCCCGTTGTGAGAGTGCGCTCCACATTCAACTTTTGAATGGATTTAAAGCTCATCTTTAAGCACCTCTTCTATACTGGTCGGTAAAGCGGTACGGTCAGTCGTGGTTTGTGTCAGTTGATAAAACCTGTCTAGTGAATCCAACGACTGCCACAAAAGCAGCAGCTGACGAAATGAGATTTGTCCGGTGAGTTCAAACTTTTTTATGGTCGAAGCAGGTACACAACTGCGCAGTGCCAGTGCCTCTCGCGATAGCTTCGCTTGTTTGCGTAAGCCCCGCAGATGAGTAGCAAAAGCTTGGCTTACATCGGTGTCATCTAAAAGTGAAAAGTTCATGCGCAGCCTAAATGGATACAATGATGTCTATTATAGCTATACCTTCTTATTTATGGATACAGTAATATCCATAAAAATATGGATGATAATCACATGACTGGAGAAGGATAGTAAAAGCTGATACTTTGCGTTAGGCAAGAGGTTGAGTTAAAGCGATTAATCGCCTAATAGGCTTGTATCTAAGAGGCGAATTACAAGTGGTTAAATTGATGGTTGTTTGATTTTAAATTATTAATCAATGAGAAGATCCAAACCTAGATTAAGCGAATTATTCAAACTAAAAAGGGTGGTGATTTAGTGTTTTGAGGCTTAAGTATTCACTTGCCAGGAATTCAAACTACCCTTAAATCGTCACCTATAGGCGAATGAGTGAGGCACTAAAAATCGCTAGTGATTTTAAAATGACTCTGACCCCTTTTATACTCTTCAAACGGCCACTAACCGATAAACAATGAAGCTGGCACACCAAAACGCGCCGATAGTGCCTTAATGTGGTTGAGTGTTAGAGAGCGCTTCCCATTCAAGATCATTGATACCGTCGATTTTGCACCAATCTCTTCTTTCAAGTCACTTAAGGTCAATTGATGCTGATCGATGATAACTCTTAGCATGGCGATGCCGGGCTCTAGTTTTTCGATAGCTTGATTAAATTCACTAAACTGTTCCGCTTCTGCTTCATACCTTTCAATCACCGGAAACATCAAGTCGATCACTGGCTGATGAGCATCATAATCTTCGATAAGTACTTCCATCGTGGCAATCAGCTCTTGATATTGCTCTGGTGAAGAGATACCACTCACCCAAGGCATGACTTGGCTCAGTTGGTTAGCGGCTTTGTCTAAAACTGCGATATCTAACATAGGGTTACCTTTTCAGCTTCTTTTCACGGTATTGCTTTGTAATGTAGTCTTACTCGGCATGGCTGACAATGTTCTTAATGAAGCATCGACTTCCTACAAATTCGATAAATGCAATAAGCCTAAGGTTGTTACCACCAATATCAATCACCCACCACTTATCAACATATTTAAAGTTGTCTAATGAGGGAAATACTTTTCGTAGCTCATCCGGGCTTTTTGCTTTACTCTCTTTTAACACCTTGTACGTTGCATCTAGTGCATCGGAATCGTTTGGATAGCGTTTTTTCGCATTTTCAAAAGGTTGCTTACTTATAACGTGCATGTACTATCCAGCCTGTTCACTATATGTGAACACTATACCTAAGCCAAGTTTAGTTCACCATATGTGAACATCAAGAAATTATTCAAATTTGAAGCAAAGTAACTAGTGGTGGTTAACAATGAGCAGCAAAGATAATTAGCGTTGCAAGCTTTTGGTTTACAAAGGGTTTATTATTTAAATCTACATTCAGATCCAAACCTAGATTAAGCGAATTATTCAAACTAAAAAGGGTGGTGATTTAGTGTTTTGAGGCTTAAGTATTCACTTGCTAGGAATTCAGACTACCCTTAAATCGTCACTTATAGGTGAATGAGTGAGGCACTAAAAGGCGCTAGTGATTTTAAAATGACTCTGACCCATTTTATAAGGCCTGCTTAGAAGCCAAAGTGGAACGCTCGCGGTTGGAGCAACGCTTACGCCAGTTGGATGAAGACATCGCTCAAAAGCAGCAAGCACGAGGCTTATTAGCGGCCCTACTGGGTGAAGGCTCACTGCGAGCTTGGCATCAACAGACCAATCAACTAGCGCCAGATGCTCATCTGGATTGGTTAAGGCAGCAAGGCTTTAATGAAAAACAGGCTTTGCATTTGAAATGGTTGTCAAAAGATATGAACGCACACGAGCAATACATGGCCGACTTTATGACGGTGTTCCAAAATTTAGAGCACTGGGGGCCCGGTACCGATGATGACTCGCTTAAGGCTTTGTTATCACTCCCCACCGAGCCGCAAAGCATCATTGATATTGGCTGTGGTAAAGGCTTTTCTACCCGGTTATTGGGGCAACATACCAACGCACAGATTGTCGCGGTAGATAACGAACAAAGCGCCCTCGATGAACTTGGCGAGCGCCTTGCGGAGCAGCAATTAGGCTCGCGGGTTACCCTGAGCTGCGCCAGCATGACCGAACTGCCGTTTTCAGCTTCGAGCTTTGATTGTGTTTGGTCAGAGGGCTCGGCTTACATTATGGGGGTCGAACAAGCGTTAACACAGTGGCGACCGTTACTTACAGAGAATGGCTGTATGGTACTCAGTGACTTGGTTTGGTTAACCGACAACCCAAGCCCTGAGGCCTTGGCATTCTGGCAACAAGAATACCCGGATATGCAAAGAGTCCCAAAACGCTTGGCGCAAATGCGCCAAGCAGGCTTTAAAGTAATTGACCATTTCACTCTAAGTGAACAAGCCTGGCTCAATTATTATCAACCACTTAAAGCACGTGTTGCGCAACTCAAATCGAGCCTGCCGGACTCAGCGGCCATTGCCGATATAGAGCGAGAGATTACGATTTATGAGCGCTACTTAAGCGAGTTTGCTTACCACATGTTTGTGCTACAGAAAGGGGCGTAATGCGACGCCTCTTATAGCAAACCCTGCACGGCTGGAAAGAACAGACACCATGACATCCATTTCCAGCCAATCCCTATAAAATTGGACACCATAATACCCATATAAATAAGCGCGCCTTTCTGCGTTGGCAGATGACTATTACAAAGAACACTAGAAAATCGGCAAACTCTACTCGATAAAATCCTTCAAACTGCTATTTCTTAGCGCTAACAGCAGAATACGCAGCGCGCTCTTCAAACATGCAATCTTTCCATTTACTTCCAAATAGTTAAACTTTAAGCTCACAAGCCGTCACTCTAAGATGACTTGCATCATTTAACCGCTTTATTTAGATAGGAATTGTTTGTGACCAAAGATGATTTTTTAAAACTGCAAATGATCAGTACATGGCGCTTATTTTTCTATTCTGCGATTACTTTAGGGGTTTATTCGGGCTACTACATCAAAGCCTTAAGCCACAAAGTGAACCAACTAGACAATAACTTGCCCGCCATTCATAACACTCTGGTCGAAACTCTGTTTGTATTGTGCTGGCTCGGCCCATTGAGCCTAGTCAAAGAGATTTGGTTTAAGGATCAGCCTATCTTTATTTTGGCCGATGCACTGCTTAACTGGCTAGGTTTCATTTTAGTTGTTGTTTGGGCCTTTAAAGTGCGCAACCGCATCAACCTTACCTTCGACTTTGCAAAAACAGATCACCAGTTTTGGTTCCATGGTTTCTGGTGCTTTGTGTTTAACTCGTTCTATATCAACTATCAACTCAATCACGTCTGTTTGTGGGTACGCGCGGACCGAGACCAAGACACAGCTGCGCCCCCCGAAGATCGATAAACACCTGCTAAGACAGAGCAACAATACCAGCCCTTCACTGGTTCGCAATGCTTACCCCATCGTGAATCCGTGAGGCGGCCCTTGCAAATTAAGTGCTACTTTTAAACTAAACTCGATTAAACCTTGCGCTATAGCCTAGAATCATTACAGTATCTGCCCCCGAGCCTGAAGCTCACGTCCTAGGATTGTCATGAAAAAAACCTACCTGTTAAGTCACCCCAAACGTAATCTGGCACGCATTATTGAAGCCGCAAAACATGATGCTAAAAAGTACATTAAGCGAGAGAAGGGTAAAACCTTGCCAGCGGGTGATGACTTTTGGGATTTTGATTGCAAATACGGCATCAATGAAGCCGAGGCAGAGGTAATTCATGTCTCACAAATTAATGCCTGCATGGATAAAGCAGAGCAGCAGCAACTGCCTTCGTTCTACCTAGAAATTATCGCCAGAGGCGCACAACGTCCACCAAAACCCTTGTTCAGCGAAACCGATGAGGCTGCAGAAGACGTCGCACAAGAAACAAAAGAAGATGAAGCCGAAAGATAAAGAGACTGCTAGCGCACTCTCCAATAAAAAGCCTTAATGGAAGCTCCATTAAGGCCTTGTTCAGAACAGAGCGGTGCGTTTAAGTCTCGTGGTTTAACGCATCCCATAAGCCATTGATATACATGATGCCAAGGGCACGGTCATACAAACCATAACCAGGGCGAGCCCACTTTTCTTCTCCCCAAATATGTCGACCATGGTCCGGACGCACATAACCCTGATAGTTATGTTTGTAGAGCATTTTCACCACTTGTACAATATCAATCGAACCATCGCAGGCACGGTGAGAACTTTCGATAAAATCACCATTTTCAAAACGCTTCACATTACGAATATGCATGAAGTGGATCCGCTCGTGGAAAGTATCGATTAGATCGGGAATATCATTATTCACCGATCCTAAAGAACCAGAGCACAGGGTTAAGCCGTTATAAGGGTTGTCCACCAAGCCTAGAAAACGTTGGATGTTTTCTTTATTAATAATAATTCGCGGTAAACCAAAGATCGGGAAGGCCGGGTCGTCGGGATGGATAGCCATCTTGATACCGCACTCTTCCGCCACCGGAATAATTTGCTCAAGGAAGTACTGCAGGTTTTTCCAGAGATCTTCCGCCGTAAAATCTTTATATAGCTTAAAGGTTTCTTTTAAATTGGCTAAGCGTTCTGGCTCCCAGCCCGGCATGGTCACGTCGGTATTTTTAGAAATCGTTTCAATCAGCTCGATGGGGTCAATTTCGCTAATCTTACTTTTCTCAAAGAATAAGGCATTCGAGCCATCAGGTAAGCTTTTATAAAGCTCGGTACGAGTCCAGTCAAACACCGGCATAAAGTTATAACACACCACCTTCACGCCAAATCGGCCCAGCGCTCGCAGGGTTTGTTTGTAGTTTTCGATGTATTGGTCACGGCTCTCTAGCCCCAACTTGATATCTTCATGCACATTGACACTTTCAACCACATCAATATTAAAGCCAGATTTTTTGATCTGCTGTTCAACTTCAGCAATCCGCTGCTCGTCCCACAACACCCCCGCAGGCATGTCGTGTAAAGACCAAACGATGCCTTCCACACCAGGGATTTGCTTAATTTGGTCAAGGGTGATTTGATCGTTGCCCTCACCGTACCATCTAAATGTCATTTTCATTGCGAATATTCCTGACAGGTTTAATTCACTCGCGTAGATCAAACCTTGATCGTTATTTAGCTCATCAATTCAACAAGCTAACATTTAAAATCGTAGACTGACTGCTTAGCGCCTTTTTCAAGGAGCAACTCTAATGCATGCAGTAAGTTCGCCTTAAAGGCGGCTTGTTTGGCCAATTTAGGTGGAAAAATTGCACTTAACTGCAAAAACACCTCGACCACTTCTTCGACCGATTCATTGGTCAGCCAAATGTCGGCAAACTGTTCTGCCATGGGGTCACGAACATCAATCACGGCACCACGTTCATCCACCCCTCGGGTATACTTCATCCAAGCGGCCAAAGCCAAATACAAACCCGGAGTCTCAATATTGTGCTGTAAGCCATAGGCAATCGTTTGTAAGAAACGTGGCGGGATCTTTTGTGAACCATCCATGGCAATTTGCCAAGTACGGTGTTTTAAGGCGCTATTTTTATAACGGGCGATCAGTGAGTCTTTGTAATGCCCAAGGTTGATCCCCTCAACGTTCAGCGATGGGCTGATTTCAATATCCATTAAGTAACGAATGAAGCGTTCATAAGCCTCATCTTGAATGGTTTGGTTAATGGTTTGATAACCCGCCAAATAGCCAAGATAAGCCATGGCCGAATGGGTGCCATTCAGTAAGCGCAGCTTCATCTTTTCGAAGGGCGTCACGTCATCGGTAATAATAACATTGTCGATTGAGGTTTTTTCCCAAGCGGGTCTTTCATTACAGAACTTGTCTTCAATCACCCACTGTAAGAAGGGTTCGGTAACCAGAGATTGCTGGTCTTCAAGGCCGAGAGCCTGATTAACACGCTGCTGATCTGCGGCGCTGGTTTGCGGCACGATACGGTCAACCATGGTTGACGGGAAACTCACCTCGGCGGCAATCCAATCATGGAGTTTTGGGTCCAGCTGCTTGGCAAAATCTAATATGATATTTTGCAACACCACACCGTTGTGCGGCAAGTTATCGCAAGATAAGGGAGTAAAAGGCGCAATTTTATCTTCGCGGCGTTTTTTGAGTGCTGCCACTAAAAAGCCAATCGCGGTATGCGGTTCATCTAGATGCGCCAAATCATGCTGGATCTGTGGATGCTCTAGATTCAAACGCCCCGTCGCAGGATGATGACAATAGCCTTTTTCGGTAATCGTTAAACTCACCACCTTCACCGAAGGCTGAGTCATATAACCAAGGATCGCATCCACTTGGTTACTAAAAAGTACTTGTTCTACCGCACCAACAATCGCCAGCGAAAGTGTCTCGTCTTGGCCGACCGCTACGGTATAAAGATTATCTTGGTTAGCAAAGCTGGCTTCAGGGCCGGTTTGTTCGATTGACTGACCTGCCGCTCCCCAATTACACACCCCAACAATTTTCCAATCGCCACCATGCTCTTTGAGCAAAGTATCCGTGATTAAAGCTTGGTGGGCTCGATGAAATGCGCCAAAACCAAGATGAACCATGCCCACCCCAGCATTCATGCTCTGTTCCGTAGGTTTACTTGCTGCGTTCGCGCTCGGCATAGAGCTTTTATTTAGTTTCATTAAAACCTCAATAGTAGCAGCGTTAAAGGCAAAGCTTTGCTGGCTTAGGTCCGTATATAAACAAATAAAGCAATACTCAAGCGCAGTGTTGAGTATTGCTTCGAAGTAATTTAGCTAAAAAAGCCTAAATCATTATTTGGTGTTTTGAATATCATTCAACATACCAACAAGCTCTGGGTTTTCAGTTTTAAATTTCTCATAAACTGATTGAACCGCTTTTTGGAATGCAGGCGTATCACTCTCAACAAAGGTAATCCCTTGTGATTCTAAGTCAGTGCGAGCTTTAGCAACGTAATCGCTCCAGTTTTTCTCTTGCACTGCAACTGTGGCTTGCGCATCTTTACGTACTGCTTCTTGCTCTGCTTTTGACAAGCTATCCCATACGCTGGTAGAAATAACCAATACGTCAGGCACCATGGTGTGACGGTCGTAAGAGTAAACTTTTTTCACTTCAAAGTGACGTGAAGAGTAGTAAGACGGAATGTTGTTTTCCGCACCATCAACCACACCTTGTTGTAAAGCAGAGTACAACTCACCATAAGGAAGTGGCACCGGCGTCGCACCTAGCGCTTTGATGATATCAATCGCTAATGGTGAGTTTTGCACACGAATCTTCATGCCTTTCAAGTCTGCAGGAGTCACAATCGCTTTATCTGTGTAGAAGCTACGAGCACCAGCATCTAAGAACGCTAAACCAACAAAACCTTGGTCACGAGAAGAAGCTAAAATACCTTGGCCAATTGGTCCATTTAACACTTTGTTGTAATGGTCAAGATCACGATACAAATAAGGCAATGACAAAATTTTGTAAGCCTTTGAGAAAGACTCTAGTGGCGCAGCACTTACTTTGGTAAATGCAATGGTGCCATTTTGAACCATTTGCAATAACGCTGTTTCATTCCCTAAGGTTCCATTTGGATAAACCTTCACTCGCAAGTCACTATCTTTGGTCACACTTTTCGCGAACCAATCCAAAGATTGGTGAACAGGGTGCTCAGTTGGTAATGCGTGAGCCAATTTCAAAGTTTTTGCATATACAGCCGAGCTACAAGACATCCCTGCAATCACACCAGCCAGTAAGAGTTTTTTAAATTTCATAATTTCACGTCCTTAATCAATTTATTATTAGGATTTATATCCTGCCAAGTGAGGCAGCCACATGGTTAGTGAAGGAAATACCACTATCAATCCGAGTGTTATTACCATAATTAAGAAAAGGGGCAGTAACTTAGGCACCACTTCTCCCAGTTTATTTCCAGATACACTACAGCCTACAAATAAAGCTGTACCCACTGGAGGTGTACAAATACCGATACATAGATTAAATACCAAGATAATACCGAAGTGAATTGGATCCACGCCTAATAGCACCGCTATCGGTAAGAATATCGGGGTAAAAATCAATACCGCTGGTGACATATCCATGAACGTGCCCACAACCAGTAAAATCAAGTTCATGAGCAACATAATCACAATTGGATTGGTCGAGTAATTCAACACAAACTCAGCAATCGCAGTTGGAATGTCTGCATTCGCCATTCCCCATGACATGGCCGAAGAAGTTGCAATCATCAGTAATACAATCGAAGTGGTTAACACGCTATCAATTAAGATTGAAGGTAAATCTTTGACTTTTAATTCACGATAAGCAAAACCGAGGATCAAGCTGTAAACCACCGCGATGGCTGAAGCTTCGGTCGCGGTGAAAGCACCACCCAAGATACCGCCCATAATAATCACGACTAAGAATAAGCTCGGCAGTGCATCGAGAATAACTTTAGAAGTTTTTTCGGTTTGAACAATTTTTTCTTGAGGAATACCATTGCGTTTACCCAAGAGGAAAATACCAAGAATGATACCTAAGCCCATCATTAAACCTGGGACATATCCGGCAATAAATAGGTATTGAACAGAAGTACTGCTCACCAGTGCATACAGAATAAGAATGTTTGACGGCGGAATTAACAAGCCAGTCGGGCATGACGCTACGTTCACAGCTGTCGAAAATGCCCGTGGATATTTATGTTCTTTCTGCATTGGCCCCATAATGCCACCAACAGCAGCGGCAGCAGCGGCGGCTGATCCAGACAAAGAACCAAACATCATGTTGGCAATCACATTCACATGGGATAAAGAGCCAGGTAAGCGACCACCAAGTAACATCGCAAAGTTAATTAAGCGTACCGCTAAACCTCCCCGGTTCATTAAATTACCGGCCACAATAAAGAACGGTAAGGCTAATAAACCAAAGCTATTTAAACCATTTGCTAACTGCTGCGAGACGAGTATCGAGGCTTTATCGATAGGGAAATCGAGAAAAATCGTCAATAATGCAGCACTACCAATCGCGAAGGCAATTGGCATACCGATGATAAGAAAGATTGCCAAGGTGCCAAACAAGACAATAATAGGCAATAGGTCAAAAAGATAATCAGGCATAACGCTGATATATTCTTGAGTGAAAATAAGATCAATTAAAGTCATTACTTATCACCTTTCTTGCCAGAGGCGATATTCGCGATAGAAGCGAATATATCTAACAAACCGTAATAGTTAATAAGAACACCGGACAAAGGCAATACCACGTATACGTAGCCGATAAGTAGATGATTTCCACCAATAGCAAGTCCAGGCGATATTTGATGATGCTGTAAGGTTGTTGCCACAACCATGCTGCCACCATAGATAAGCGCAATCGATGAAAAGGTTATCACCAATATATTAATAAAAATGCTCAGTAAATTTCTATTTCTAAAATTCAACTTCGGCATCACTAATTCTAAAGCGAGGTGCCGTTTTACTGAATAGGTATACGCCCCACCTAAAATACCTATCCAAATAAGTAGGTATCTAGATAGCTCATCGGTAAAGACTGAAGGATCGTTGATAATAAAACGGGTAAAGACTTGCCAAACCACCGTTAAAATCATCGCCCCCATAAATATAATCAGAACCGTAGCCAACACGCGATTGACGATCTGATTCAAGGTAGAAATAATCATTGTTAATTCCATGTATCCTACTTACCATTTTGAAGAAATAGCCAAGACTCCTTCAAAAACTCAACACCAAAGCCGCAAAGCTAACATAAACCGCTGGGAGGATATGAGCTTAAGCTCACACCAAATGTTAAATTTGAACTATAGTTTCAAAATTTGTGACCCAGCGAGTCATAATTGGTATCACTACATATAGGAGAACACCACTCACAAGCTTGACGTGTCACTCCAATACCCGCTCATGTTATACCAATTACCCTAAATAGAAGAGTGCCTATGTCTCATTTTGGAAAGTGGTATGATCAATTTTGCGATGAAATACACGAAATGGGAGAGAAATGGATGCAGGACTTAGTAAAACTTAGTTGAGTTTTGTTATTTTGCAAGCAAGACAGAGTCCCGCATGCCAAGAGGACGACTCGCCACCAATAAAACCACATACTTCCTTGTATGTAGACTCACTTAAACAATAGAAGAGCAACCCAGTAGATTGATTAAAGACGGGGAATAACAACAAACATATAGCCGAAATACAGCTCACAAGCTATCTGGACGCCAATATAGCAGCGGCTTTGTTAGGCTAAACCAATATTGAGCGGTTGAAACTCAACCACCGGATTATCAGTGAATAAGTAACGGTCATCACCGTCAAATATGGTGGCGTTAAATAACATTTGCTTGGTGTTCTCAAGATGCTGCCACATCGCTAACTTAGCCGCTTGCGGGTCTTTACGGATCAGCGCATCTAGAATTTGTTCATGATCACAACACCAGCTATTAAGACAACTTTCATCAATGTGCTCATGTAATTTGAGCCAATAAGGATTCTGCTCTCGATGCTCCCACAATTGCTCTACCATAATCAGCAATACTGAGTTTTGCGTCGCTTTGGCAATCTGAATATGAAATAGCTTATCCCACTTAGAATCACGGAGACGATCTTCTTTTAGAGCTTTGGCCTGAATTTTTTTCAGCTCAATAATATCTTGTTTGGTCACCTGAGAGGCAGCAAACTCAGCGATATTGCTCTCTAATAGCTGCCTTGCCTGCAGCAGTTCAAAAGGACCGGAGAACAATAAGGTTTCACTCGCTTTATCGGCACTCTGGTTATTGCTTGGCATGTCCGTGGCAATCACGTGAATGCCCGAGCCCTTACGCACTTCAACAAAACCTTCAATTTCCAGCATAATGATCGCCTCACGCACCACCGTACGGCTCACTTCCATGGTTTCGCCGATCACGCGCTCCGAAGGCAAACGCTCACCAACCTTATATTTACCACTCACCAACTGCGCTTTTAAATCTGCGGCAATCTTCTGATAAAGGCGTTTTATTTCAAATTCAGACATCAATTTACCCAAAATGTGCACAATGACCGATACAGCCACATTGACAAGGCTATCGTACCAAAACAGCCTGATCGCGACAATGCCTGCAGCGGTTCAAAAAAACTAAAAACCACGCTTCAGCCCATTTATTCTAAATCACCTTAAACCGACTCAAGATAGGGTTCTGAGCTTAGCCTGAGCCATCTTGCTCCAGAAAAGGGCACAAATCGAAAATCTAAGACTAAACCCAAATACAATCGGTCTAACCAATTAATTTTAGCTCAGTCCCCCTTAACAGAGTAAAAAAAGTGCTCAAAATACTCAAAACAGCTGATAAAAAACAATGAGCGATAAGCAAGTAACTGTTTTTACTTTAAAAAATTTAATTTACAACTTCCATAAATAATACTATTTAAGTCAATAAGGTCTAGTGTAATTTTGCTGCAAACACGATTAGTGGGATCAAACTCTCAAGATCAAACTTTCTTTATGGGATAAATTTGTTATACCAGTTGAATAGGGTGTATTTTAATAGAGTTAAAATAACCAAATTTGAGAGAACCTGTATGTCGACATTTTTAAGCGAAGATTTCTTACTGACCACAGACGTAGCTAAAGAGCTTTACCACAATGTGGCAGCACAGCAACCAATCATTGATTACCACTGTCATTTGCCCCCGACACAAATCTCTCAAGATTACCGCTTTAATAACCTCACCGACATTTGGTTACGTGGCGACCATTACAAATGGCGAGCCATGCGAACCAACGGCATTGACGAGCGCTTCATTACTGGAGACGCCAGTGACCAAGAAAAGTTTCAGGCTTGGGCGAGAACGGTGCCTCAAACCATTGGTAATCCGTTGTTTCATTGGACTCATCTAGAATTACGTCGACCTTTTGGAATTACCCAACGGATCCTCAACGCCGAAAGTGCAGAGGGCATCTGGAATGATTGTAATGCGATGCTAGCCACTCCCGAATTTTCGGCAAGAAGCATTATGCAAAAAATGAACGTTCGTATGGTGGGCACCACCGACGACCCTATTGATGATTTAGCCGCCCACAAAGCGGTTGCCGACGACAAATCCTTTCATGTAAAAATGCTCCCCAGCTGGCGCCCAGACAAAGCCTTTAATATTAATGCCGAAGATTACCTAAGTTATATCGCCACCTTAGGCGAATTAACCAATATCGAAATCTCTCGCTTTCATCAGTTATGTGACGCGCTGTTTATTCGTCTTGACCATTTTGCCGCTCACGGTTGTAGTATCGCTGACCATGCTTTAGACACGGTTGAATATGAAGAAGCAAGTGAACAAGAGCTTGATCAAATCTTAGCCAGCCGCCTGAACAACAAAACCGTCTCGGCAACACAAGCTGCGCAACTCAAAACCGCAGTGCTGGTTTACCTCGGTAAAGAATACGCGCGTCGCGGCTGGGTTCAGCAATACCACATCGGAGCCCTGCGCAATAACAATCAACGCATGTTACAACTGCTTGGTCCCGATACAGGTTTTGATTCCATCAACGATGGCTTAGTGGCAGCACCATTATCAAAGTTAATGAATGCTCTCGCGCTTGAAGATGCCTTACCTAAAACCATCTTATATTGCCTCAACCCACGCGATAACGAAGTTCTGGCTACCATGTGCGGTAACTTCCAGGGCGATGGTATTGAAGGCAAGATCCAATTTGGTTCTGGGTGGTGGTTTAATGACCAAAAAGACGGCATGTTACGCCAAATGGAACAGCTCTCTCAGTTGGGCCTACTCAGTCGCTTTGTAGGCATGCTAACCGACAGCCGTAGCTTTGTTTCTTATACTCGTCATGAATATTTCCGCCGCTTAGTCTGTCGCCTATTAGGCCAATGGGTTGCCGACGGCGAAGCCCCACACGACATGGCACTACTCTCAAAAATGGTTGAAGACATCAGCTTCAACAATGCTAATAAATACTTCAACTTGAATCTGGAGAAATAATGAACACCCTTAATCGCGCTCAATTTGAAGCTAAACAATACACCACCCGAGTTCTTCAGTTTGGAGAAGGTAATTTCTTGCGGGCCTTTGTTGATTGGCAATTAGATATTTTAAATCATCAAACCGATCTCGATGCTGGCGTTGCCATTGTCCGCCCCATCGATACCGATTTCCCACCGCTACTGAACCAACAAGACGGCCTTTATACCACAGTGATCCGCGGTTTGAATGAAGACAATCAAGCGGTAGAAGAAACCCGAATTATTAGTTCGGTGAATCAAGAATTATCGGTTTACCAAAACTACGATGAATATTTGGCACTCGCCAAAGATCCCAATATTCAGTTTATCTTTTCGAATACCACTGAAGCCGGGATTGCCTATAACCAACAAGATAAATTTACCGATACACCGGCAAGCACCTTCCCGGCGAAGCTCACCTGCTGGTTACACGCTCGTTACCTCGCGTTTTCTGGTGCAAGCGACAAGGGCTTGTTCATCATTCCTTGTGAGTTAATTGACTACAATGGCGATAAGCTAAAAGAAATAATTAATCAATACATTGAGTTATGGGATCTCGGTAGCGAATTCAGCAGCTGGGTGAATGAAGCAAATACTTTTTGCTCCACCTTGGTTGATCGCATTGTGACGGGTCATCCACGTGACGAACTAGCTAGCTTGGAACAAAAATTGGGTTATCACGACCAATTTATGGTCACCGCGGAGTACTTCCATCTGTTTGTTATCCAAGGACCACAAGCGCTAGCCGAAGCTTTAAAACTAGAAGGGCAAGCTCTCAACATTAAAATTGTGGATGACATCAAACCCTATAAAGAGCGTAAGGTTGCGATTCTGAATGGGGCCCACACCGCCATGGTGCCAGTTGCCTACATGAGTGGCATCGATACGGTTGGCGAAGCAATGCAAGATCAACAATTAAGCAAGTTTGTTGAATCGCTACTCTCAGAAGAAGTGATCCCAGCCTTATCACTGGAAAAAGATGAACTGCAAGCCTTTGCTGATGCGGTTATCAATCGCTTTAAAAATCCTTACATTCAACATCAGCTCACGTCCATCGCACTCAATAGCATGACCAAGTGGCAAACTCGCCTGCTGCCACAATTGCTGACCAACGCCGAGCGTAACGGTAAAGCGCCCAAGTTAATGAGTTTCGCTTTTGCTGCTCAGCTATTGTTCTATCGCGGGCTTCGTGACGGTCAAAGCATTCCACTCAATGACGACCAACATTGGTTAGATTTGTTTAGTGAGCAATGGCAAGCCGTTGACTCGGGGCAAAGTACACCAGCCGAACTGGTCAGCAAAGTATTAGCGAAAGAAAAAAGTTGGGGCCAAGATCTCAATCAAGTGCCTCAATTCGCGCAACAGGTGACCGCCTATTTAACAGCGATGCTAACTGCTGGAACATCAGCAGCACTCAGTAAAGAGTTGGATGGATAAAATGAAGACTTGGATCCAAATACACCCACGAGATAACGTGATTATTGCCTTGGAGCCAATGCTTAAAGGCACCGAGATCAGCATTGCTGACCAGCATGTTTATCTGCAGCAAGACATCGACAAAGGCCATAAAGTTGCCATTGCAGAAATTGCGCCCAATGGGTTATTGGTAAAGTACGGTGAACCTTTTGGTCATGCGACAGAGGCGATCAATTGCGGAGAGTGGATACATAGCCATAACGCTAAAACGAACTTAAATGATAAAAGTAGTTACCAATATACACCAAGCGCAGCAGTTGAATTACTGAGCAAAACCGACCGTGAAGTACAGCTCTATCGTCGCAGCAACGGTGAAGTAGCTGTGCGCAACGAAATTTGGATTATTCCAACGGTGGGTTGTGTGAATGGCATCGCTCAGCAAATTGCCAAGCGATTTCTGGCTAAAAATGACACCTCGATGATCGATGGGGTACATGTGTTTACCCATCAATTTGGTTGCTCACAACTTGGCGATGACCATCAAACCACCAAGAAATTGTTACAAAGCATGGCCACTCACCCCAATGCGGGTGGTACCTTGGTGATTGGTCTTGGTTGTGAAAACAATCAAATCGTCCCCTTTAGGCAAGGCTTAGCAGCACACGATCCAGAACGCATCGAGTTTATGGTGGCGCAGCACAGCGACGATGAAGTGGAGCAAGGGCTGGTTCATCTGCAACGGCTGTTTGATAAAATGCAGCAGGACCGACGCGAGCCCGGCAAGCTTTCTGAAGTTCGCTTCGGCTTGGAATGTGGCGGCAGTGATGGCTTATCGGGAATTACCGCCAACCCAATGCTGGGTTTATTCTCCGACACCATGGTGGCGCATGGTGGCACCACGGTGCTGACCGAAGTTCCTGAAATGTTTGGCGCAGAAACGATTTTGATGAATCGCGCTAAAGACCAAGTGGTCTTCGATAAAATCGTTGACATGGTGAACAATTTTAAAGAGTACTACCTCAGCCACGACTTACCCGTGTACGAAAACCCATCTCCAGGTAATAAAGCTGGTGGGATCACCACCCTAGAAGATAAATCTTTGGGTTGTACTCAAAAAGCTGGCTCTAGCCAGGTGATTGACGTGATTGATTACACTGAAAAACTCAGTAAACCGGGGCTTAACCTCTTAAATGCGCCGGGTAATGACGCCATTGCCACCAGCGCCTTAGGTGCGTCGGGTTGTCATATGGTGCTCTTTACCACCGGACGAGGCACGCCTTACGGAGGCTTTGTGCCAACGGTGAAGATTGCCACTAACAGTGACTTAGCAAGCCGCAAACCGCACTGGATAGACTTTAATGCTGGGGCTCTAATCACCGACAACTTGTTAATGCCAGAGCTACTCGACCGATTCTTAGATCTCTTAGCCAAATTGGTGAGCGGCGAGCTCACCAAAAATGAGTACAATGATATTCGTGAGTTAGCCATCTGGAAAAACGGCGTCACTCTGTAACTGCCGCACTAAAAAGTAAACAGCACTATCACCGCTCTCGGTGATAGTGCTGACTCTCCCTCTTCAAGAGATAAGGCCCGCTAAGCGACGCCTCGACCAACATTTAAACAAAACATCACCCTGCAACCCTCATCCGCAAACGCGCTGCTATGCTTGGTAATCACTAAGGTACTCCAGATATTTATCTGAAAAATCAATTTCCAATTCTACCCAGAGCGGTAAATGGTCACTCATTTGGAAGGTTCGCCATTCCTGATAGTAGTCAAATAAAGACTCATCAGAGACCAGTACCGCTTGAAGGCTCGCTAACTTATCTTCGGCTTTTTTTAACTTTTTATTGGTGCTTGCGCAATCAACTTGCTGCTTAGCGAGCTGCAGTTTTGTCTGTATATGCTGCTTCAATAGCGGCTTATACAGGTTAAAATCACTTAAGCGAAATACACTATCGAAGAATTGGAATACCCGATCTTGACGCTCGGCTTGTTTCAATTGCAACTCGTCACGGCGCGAGATAAATGAAATTTGATCGTAAAATTTAGTCTGATCACGATTGCTGCCTTTGCGATTTTTTACGATAGTAAAACCATTCTGCTGCAAAGCATTAAATCCAGCGCTCCCATGCGCCTTGATGTTAAAGTCGCCCACCAGCACTTGGTTCAGGTCACTCACTTTCGCCTGTTTCGCCAAATACTTAGCTACCGCCGCGATCTCTTTAACCCGTCGCTCGTAGCTAGGTGAACGAGGAGAGTTACTCCCATAGAAAATGTGTACCGTTGAAAATAAAAACTTAAACCAACCCGATTGAAACTGCGCACCAAAGGGAGTTCGAGAAAATTGCCGTTTTTTATTTGAAGCATCACTAATAAGCATTTTATCGGGAAGGACTAATTCACCGGCAACCCCTTTAAAAAACACCTTGTTCTTGTCATAGATAAAGCCTAAACGCTCCTTATTACCACCGAGGCTACTATGGGTTACGTCGGTTAAAATATAACGATATTGCCGACCTAATATATCCATTAAAGCATCTAATGGTGCCAGATCCTGACACACCTCCTGCACTGCAATCACATCGAAGCGCGAGATGATTTCCGCCAGATAATACAAGGATTCTTGCAAGCGAGGCCCATAGTTAAAACGGTCATCATCAAAATTACGAATATTCCAAGAGCCAAGGATCAACGATTCTGCAGTCTTCTTTTCAGGAAACGCCTGCGCCTTAAACTGCTGCCGTAAACCTTGAATACCGGCCACGATTCGTTTTCGTTCTGGTTCGGGTAACTGTTTCAACGGTTTATAGTATGGCATGGCTGTCCCTCCGATTACGCAGCGACAAACACGAGCTGCTGTCTCCTCAGAGAATAGTCCAGCGCGGTTCATTATTCATTGACATAAGAATCAAAAATATTCTAGTAAGCCATCTTGACTAAACTCTGATTCAAGAAAAAAGGCATCCATAGGATGCCTTTTGTATCATCGAGCGTCGCGACCCAAATTGGCAAATCGCTATTTGGTTGACTCTGGATTATCGGGACAATTGCCACTCACGTAGAGCGGCAATCCAATACCCGGCGCAATCGGGATCAACTTCTCACCATCAGTTGCCTGCGGTCCCCAATATTTTGCTGGCAAGTTGGCTCTTAAGCCCTGCGCGAGTGGATAATCACAAAAGTCGCCACCACTGGTCGGTGCTTGCTGAGCAAACTCGGCTAAGCTACTCAGCGCTTCAAATAAGGCAATTCGGTTGAGCCAAATCTGTTTCTTCAATAATTCGGGTTGAGGTAAACCAAGATTCACCCCAATCACTGGCTTACCAGCGGCCACCGCCACCACATCAGCGCGCAGATCTTTACTAAAATTCACCGTTTCCCAACCCGCAACCGCAACCCCCAGTTGTTGATAATGACCCGTAGCCCCAGTGCTCACATGCCCAGCATCCAATTGAAGTTGTGAAAAACGACCAACCGATCCCTGAAATACACTGGCAATTTTCGCCATCACATTAACCGCCAAGCTCTGCACCACAAATTCATGCTCACTCCCCGGTTCGGCATCGGCATAGGGGCTAAGTAAACGAAAATCATCGGCCTCATCCTCAGCTAAACAGGCCACTGTCGGCAAACTACCCAACACAGCACCCGCTTGAATGCTGCTCATGTCGAGCTGACAATCGGTTTTTTGCAAATCACCATGTAAATCAAGCACAACTTCCGGGCGAAAAGCCAACACAGCGGCGACCATTGCTTGTGTTTCTACTGGCCGGATCGGTTGTTCGAGACCCGCATAGTGGTAACGGTTCAGATCATAACCACGACCCACGACCCCCACAAAATCAGCTTCGGAATTTTCAGTGAAGGCCCCGCCCGCAGAGGGGTCAACATTCTGTCGAGTCAACGCACAATCTTTGTCTAATACCATCCCAGGCTCAGGATCAATCGCACAAGCCCGCGGATCAGGTTCCCCACCATCGGGATTAGCGCGTAATAACATCACAATATCGAGGCGCCGCAGGATTTGTTGGACACTTTGACCAAATCCCATAGCGAGCCAACGCGCCACACTTAAGGCCGCTTCTGTCGCCGCAGGTTCATTCCCATGTTGCTGAGTAATCACCATCACTCGATAGCCATTTGGATTACCTAAACGCAAAGCCATCAGCTCTCGTCCCTGAGTCGAGAATCCCACTTGATTGGGATCGGTGTTGCCGCGCCCTCCATCATTCACGGTGCAGGCCACCGCCTGACGAATACTGGGGCCTGGTAAGTCTTCGCCACAGACCTGATAATCAATGTCTAAGCCAGCCGGTAACGGAACATCAATATCGAGGATCCCATAATGATGCGCCTGACGGATCAATGGCCCAGCACGCATCGGTCGCAACGCATAGAAAGGCAGAGAAATAACTTGATGACGTAATTGCTGGTAGCTCGAAAGCCCCCATAAGCCATGCGAATGAACCCGGAGCTTCCCAAAATCGTGCGCGCTCACCGGAATACAAAGCAGTAAACTCAAAAATAGGAGCCGGTAATTAAAGTACCGTTTGATACCTGTTGTAATACATATATTCATAATTCTTCCTTGATAAATGACCAAGGGCGAACAACATTTATAGTTGATTTTGTACAAAGATAGTCAACGTTAACACAACCACAATAACCGCTTAATAAGCTAGGCAAACATCGTTTTTACGCCCTTCGACAAACAAACTTTAAAATACCTTCGCCACAGCCTAAACGGCGTTTAGGCACTTGATGAATGAATAACAAAAATATAACTAACTGCTAATAATAGAAGCCTCAAGTATTATTACAACATTTATTAATTAGAGTTCAATCGAGTATTCATTAAGACAATCTACCGCCAACATAAGCGATCCACATTGCCAACAATCACGATAGTTCAGTTCAACTAGACGCTAACGCTCTGCGCAGGCAGCCCTTCCATAAATACCGGCTCAGGCTCAAAATGGCATCGGAGCCAATACATAAATTAGGCTTTGCTAAAGATAGCCAATTCACTTTTGCTAACCAACGCCTACACTTACTTAAAACGGCAACACGACTCACATGATGCCAACAGCAAGTGCGCCAACCAGCGAGAATCAACAAGTCCAATGAACGTCCATTCATAACTATGAGAACGTCTATGAGCACCACACCACGACCAAAACCACAGCCCTCCCCCTGGCAACATCGATTCCGCTATTTTTCAATTTCTTTCTTCGCCATTATTATGGGTTTTACTGGCTGGAGCATCTCTTGGAAAGTATCTGCACTAAGCATATCTGATCATATCGCGATGGTATTAGGCACGATTAGCTCGGTGATGATGCTGGTGATGACGCTACTCTACTGTATTAAACTCCGCTACTTTCCTGAAGAGGTATTTGCCGAGCTAAGACATCCCGTAAAACTCAATTTCTTCCCCGCCTTCTCGATTAGCTTGCTGTTGTTGTCGGTCATTTGGAATCAATACCCCAGCTTATCTGCCAATCTATGGGTCATGGGTACCGTTACTCAATTGGGTTTGACGCTTTACATCGTCAGCAGTTGGATAAATCATTCCCATTACTGTTTGTTACACGCCAATCCGAGCTGGTTTATCCCGGTGGTGGGTAATATGTTTGTGCCAATATCGGGTAATAGCCTCGGTTACATTGAACTCGGTTGGTTCTTTTTCAGCATTGGCTTATTGTTTTGGTTGAGCTTATTAACCATTATTCTGCACCGATTATTTTTTCATGAGTCCTTATCGGAGCAATTAATGCCGATGCTATTTATTTTTCTAACACCGCCTTCAATTGCTTTTGTGGCCTACACCAGTTTAATTGACGGCCTCGATACCTTTGCCCGAATCCTCTTTTATGTGGCGCTATTTTTTGGCCTACTGCTGTTCGTCAATATTTACCGACTAATCCATTTACCCTTCTTTATGTCTTCATGGGCTTATGCTTTTCCCTTGGCCGCGTTCACCATCGCCAGCAGCAAAATGGCCCATTTAAGCCACAGCCAAGGCTTAGCAGCATTAGCATTCGGTTTACTCATCGCTTTATCACTGCTGCTATTCGCACTGGTATTACGCACCTTAAAGGCAATCGTGAACCGTGAACTTTGCCAACCAGAACCCTAATCACGAAAAGTGATATTCACTTCATCGCAGACGCTTTGCGCCTAGCTATCGGGTCATTCATCGCAAAGAAAATGCTCATAAGCTAGAGATTTAGCTTAGCTAAGCTATTTTTAGTGTATATCCATTCATGATGTTCATACGCCATCACATCTTGGCTTGGGAGCAATACATGCGTCAATTATCAATATCGACCAAATTACTTTGGATCACTTCTGCACTGTTTCTGATCATTGTAAGTGTTTTATCTGCTAGCTTATGGTGGTCATTAAGCAGCAAAAATGCACAATTAGCAGCGCAGGTACAAGCGGCCCTGCAACAAGAAACCCAACAAGAACTTAGCGCCGAAGCAGGAGAGTATGGGGAACAAATCGCCGGATTTATCAATGAGGCCTACCGCATTCCGTATTCCTTTAGTGGAATAATCGAAACCACGACACAACAACCCCTCAGCAGAGAAACCATCGAAACGGCGGTCGCTGCGGTGTTACAAAAAAACAGCCAAATATCCTCCATGTATGCCCAATTTGAAGCCAACGGTTACGATGGTCGAGACCGGGAGTACACAGGCAAGTTTAGCCACAGTGTCCCCGGTACAGGCACTCTGGAAATCTATTACACCCGCAACAACGATGGCAGTGTAGAACACCATCAAGTCACCGATGCGGCTCCCAAATATGCCACTACGCTGAATGAGTTTGGCCAGCGAGAAGCCGAATGGTACTTATGTGCCAAAGACAGCAAAAAGCCGTGTTTAATGGAACCCTACCTCTATGAAATATCTCCCGGTAACGAAGAGCTCATGACCTCGTTAACGGTGCCCGTGATCGTCGCTCGGCAATTTAGAGGGGTGGTCGGGGTGGATTTGAATCTACCAGTGTTTCAAAAATTGATTGATGAATTATCGAATAAACTCTACCAAGGTCAGGCCAAGGTTACTCTATTAAGTGATAAGGGTTTAGTGGTTGCCGCTAGTCATTATAATAAACTGGCCCGCCCCCTCGCGGAATCAATCGACCCAAGCCTAGCTACTCAATATCAAAATTTGGACAAAAATGGCGCCTATCTAGAAACTAACGATCACATCATTGTCGCTTATCCTGTCAGCATCCCTATCGCCGATGCTCAGTGGTCGTTAATCATCGAAGTGGCCAAAGCCGACGCCCTAAAGGCCGCAATGGAAATGGATAAGGCCATGAATGATATGGAGACCGCCTTAGGCAGCCTATTGCTGATTATAGGCGGTATTGTCTCGGTCATTGCAGTTACCACCATTAGCATTGTGATCCGCTCCATTATTGCACCACTCAAGATGATCCAGAGTCGAGTTGAAAACCTCGCCAGTGCTGAGGGCGATTTGACGCAATCAATATCGATAGCATCTCACGCCGAGTTAATCGCTCTAGGCAGTGGGATTAACGGTTTTATCACCAAACTACGCTTATTAATTAGTGAACTTAAAGATCTAGCCTCTCGCTCGCAGAACGAAAGTAAAACCGCAACCAATATTGCCGAGCAGACCCGTGATAATGTTAATCGTCAGCATCAAGAAATTGAAAGTGTCGTGACCGCAGTTAACCAAATGAGCTCAACCGCCCTGCAAGTTGCCAAAGCATCAGAACAAACTGCCACAGAAACCGACGCAATGACCGCCAATGTAAAAACTGGCGAAGACAGTCTTAGTCAGGCGATGAACTATGTAAACAATATGGAACAAGAGTCACAATTAGCTAGGCAGGCTGTCGCTAAAGTAGCCGATAGTAGCACCAATATTAGTAAGATTTTGGAGGTCATCAGCGCAATTGCCGCTCAAACTAACTTACTCGCCTTAAACGCAGCGATCGAAGCCGCTAGAGCTGGAGAGCAAGGCCGCGGTTTTGCGGTGGTGGCCGATGAAGTTCGCTCTCTGGCCTCAAAAACCCAGAGCTCGACCGACGAAATCAGTAAACTGATTGATTCGCTACAACAAGAAGTCAACAGTGCGTCGAAGATCATCGAACAAGGCGCTGAAGGGGCTAAATTAGCGGTTGGACAAACCGAAATGGCGCTAGATTCACTCAATACCATCGTGAGCCAAATTGAAGAAGTCTCAAGCCAAGTCACTCATATCGCAACTGCAGCCGAAGAACAAAGCGCGGTCACCGAAGAAGTGAATCGAAACATGACCAGCATCTCGGATTCCGCTTCAGATCTGGCTCGCCTTGCCGATGAAGCCCAACAAAGCAGTAGTAGCCTGGCCGATCTGGTTTCTCAGCAACATCAACAACTGAGCAAACTCAAAACCTAAATCAGCCACAATCGATGCGACCTTGGCCATCGTCGGCCATGTCGCATTGTATTGCATCTTTTCACTCACTCGATAATCACGATTCCTCAGCCCAAGCTGACTTTATACCTGCCAGCATAACTAGGACATAAGCGTTTAACCTGCATCCTTGGTAGAAAGCAAACGAACTTCTCGTTGTGGAAAAGGGATCTCAATACCAGCCTGTTGCAGCGCCTTAAACACCGCTAAGTTAGCGGCAAACTTGGTTTGATGAAATTGTGGCGTCGGCACCCAAAAGCGATAACAAATCGTAATACCACTGTCGGCAAAGGCTCCTATCCCAACTTTCATCGCGGGTTGTTGCTGTACATCTGCGATGGCCATTAAAGTCACTTCTATTAATGCAATTGCCTGCTCCGGATCACAGCCATAGGCAACTCCAACCTCGCCCTCTACTAGGCTGCTCTGATTGGTATTCTTGAGTATTTCACCCACAATATGGCGATTAGGGATAGTAATTCGTTCATCGTCCTCATTCATCAACACCGTCGTCGCCAAGTTTATTTCTTCAACGATACCGGTATACCCTTTAACGGTAATGGTATTTTTAAGCACAAAGGGACGTGTCAAAATAATCGCCAAACCGGCACCATAGTTAGATAAGGTTCCTTGTATTGCCAAACCTGCGCCAAGAGAAACGGCACCTAACGCGGCCACAAAAGGGGTAATGCTAATCCCCAACTTACCTAAGGCAATCATCACCGTGATGGCAACAAACATGATCTTCACGAGATTCGCGATAAAATGGGCGAGCGTGATATCCAAGCCCTTTAACTCAAGCGCCTTAAATAGATACTTGCCGATCCTCCCGGCCACCCAAAGACCCAGTAACAAAATAATAAAGGCGCCAACCAGCTGAAAGCTATAACGCACCAAAAAGTCGATTATGGTTTGATACACAGATTCAAGTTGGGCTAGTTCTTGGTCAATCATCGATATTCCTTACTGAGCAATCATTTAAACGAATAAGGTAACTTTACAAAGCTTAGTTGATTTGAGCGATAGCTTCGTTCCACAGAACAACAAAAAATACGTCAACGCAAAGCAGTTTATCTTTTGCAGACAATGTTGTTCCCAATAAAAACATTTTAATTGCGTTGAAAACGGCAAAGCCGAGTCAACGAAATAGTTCCCTTTCAACCTTCCATTCAAAGGCAAATGGCCAAGCCGCAACCCCCACAGTTATTAACAAGCAACCAAACTCGACCCAAAGCCATTAACACACAAACAAAAAACGTGAGCAGAATCACCTATGCTCATTAAAATGCGCTATCTTTTTAACCAGTTAGCGATCTAGGTCACAAAAAACTAAAACCACACAGACAATAAAAACGCGAGGTTGATCACGTTAAATACTATTGACAAGCTAAATCTTGTTTGGATTTGGTTTTTTAGTGTGTATTTTCTTTAGCTGGATCACTAAATTTTGAGGGAAATGTTACGAGATTAAGAACTAAATCACAAAAACTCCGTTATCAGCTTCGCATACACCCCAATGTGGTAGATTGGACTTGAACAAGAGACCAAACGGTTTTGACGAACCGTCCACTAGAATCTAGCAAAGCATCAAACGGAGTTTGTTATGTTATCACCAGACGCAAAGGTAAGGGTACAAAATTTTGGCCGCTTTCTCTCGAACATGGTTATGCCCAACATCGGCGCTTTCATCGCCTGGGGTGTAATTACCGCACTATTCATTCCTACAGGTTGGTTGCCAAACGAAAAATTGGCCAGCTTAGTTGGCCCGATGATCACCTATCTGCTGCCATTATTAATTGGCTATACCGGAGGTAAACTGGTCGCCGGCGAACGTGGCGCGGTGGTTGGAGCGGTGACCACTCTCGGGGTCATTGTCGGAACCGACATTCCAATGTTTATGGGAGCGATGATCGTCGGTCCAATGGGTGGCTGGGCAATCAAAAAATTTGATGACGCAGTTGAGGGCAAAGTTAAAAGCGGCTTCGAAATGCTGGTGAATAACTTCTCGGCAGGCATTATCGGTATGTTATGCGCGATCCTCGCTTATTTGATGATCGGGCCGTTTGTTAAAGTCCTATCCACTGGTTTAGCTGCTGGCGTAGGCTTTTTAGTTGATGCTGGTTTATTGCCTCTTACCTCTATTTTTGTAGAACCGGCAAAAATTCTATTCTTAAACAATGCCATTAATCACGGTATTTTCTCTCCCTTAGGGATCCAACAAGCCAGCGAAGCTGGTAAATCAATCTTCTTCTTGATTGAAGCCAATCCTGGCCCAGGTTTAGGCTTATTATTGGCTTATATGGCTTTTGGCCAAGGCAATGCAAAACAATCAGCGGCAGGGGCGTCGATCATTCATTTCTTTGGCGGCATCCATGAGATCTATTTTCCCTATGTGCTAATGAATCCTCGGCTCATTTTAGCGGTGATAGCTGGCGGCATGACTGGCGTATTTACCCTTACGCTGTTTAATGCAGGTTTAGTCTCTCCCGCTTCGCCAGGCTCCATATTTGCAGTATTATTGATGACTCCTAAAGCCTCAATAATAGGCGTACTGTGCTCGATCATTGCCTCCGCTGGCGTTTCCTTTACGGTGGCTTCGCTGCTGCTTAAAACGCAGAAAAATACTAACAATGATGACGACGACTCACTCAGTAAAGCGCATTTACAGATGCAATCGATGAAGAATGAAGCAAAAGCAAATATCACCGCCAACAAGCCCGCGGTAAACATCGACCTGTCGCAAGTTAAAAAGATTATTGTCGCTTGTGATGCCGGCATGGGCTCAAGCGCAATGGGCGCCAGCTTATTACGCAAGAAATTTGCTGCCAGCCAATTGGACGTCAGCGTAACCAACACCGCCATTAATAACCTGCCCAGCGATGTAGATATAGTGATCACTCATAAAGATTTAACTGAACGAGCAAAACAGCATGCACCAAACGCGCATCACATTTCACTAACCAACTTTCTCGATAGTGAACTTTACAATCAACTTGTCGCAAATATGGTGGCTGCCAATACCCCGACGGCCGCCAATGATGACAGCTATCTCTCACTGTCTCCAGCAGTGTCCCCGTTGGCTGCCAACGACGATGTCTATGATCCAGCGACTCCTGTGTTTCAACTCAGTGCCAGCGACATTCACCTCGGTTTGCAAGCTCACACGAAACAACAAGCGATTCAATTCGCAGGTGAGCAATTGGTTAAAGCGGGATATGTTGAGCCCGATTATGTGGCTGCAATGTTTGAACGTGAAAAACTAGTCTCGACTTATTTAGGGGAGTCGATCGCCGTCCCCCATGGTACCGTTGATGCCAAAGATAAGGTGCTCAAAACAGGCATAGCACTATGCCAATACCCCCAAGGCGTTCGCTTTGGTGAAGATCCGGATGATGTTGCGCGCTTGGTGATTGCTATCGCCGCAAAAAATGACGAGCACATCCAAGTGATTACCGCTATCACCAACGCACTTGATGATCCCAATGCGATTGAACAACTGGCAAACACCCAAGACGTTCAAGATGTATTAACACTCTTAGCTGGCAAATCAGCCGCTTAAACGATCATCATCAAGCCGAACCAGGTTCGGCTTAAACGCTATTTTTAGAGGTAATCAATATGAAAGCAGTACATTTTGGCGCAGGAAATATCGGTCGAGGATTTATTGGTAAAGTCTTGGCCGATGCCGATGTCAACGTTACCTTCGCCGACGTCAACAAACCCCTAGTCGACCAACTCAGCCACCAGCAATCCTATAATGTAAAGGTTGTTGGTAGCGACAGTCACATTGAAAAAGTCACTCGGATCAACGCCGTTAATTCAAATAGCGCAGCCTTGATCGAACAAATGACCTACACCGACTTAGTCACCACTGCTGTGGGGCCAGCTATTTTAGATAAAATTGCGCAAACTATCGCTCAAGGGATCGAAGCAAGATTTAAGGCAGACAACCTCAAACCACTCAATATTATCGCTTGTGAGAACATGGTTCGAGGTACCACCCACTTAAAACAAGAAGTGTTTAAATACCTAGCGGCCAGCTATCACGACTTGGCCGAAGACAAGATAGGTTTTGTTGATTCCGCGGTTGACCGAATCGTACCACCGGCGGATGCGGCCAATGATGACCCGCTCGATGTCACCGTAGAAACCTTTAGTGAATGGATTGTCGATGAAACCCAGTTTAAGGGCGATATTCCCAGTATTGAAGGCATGGAAACCACCGCAAACTTGATGGCATTTGTAGAGCGTAAATTATTTACCTTAAATACCGGACACATTATCACTGCCTATCTAGGCGCTCTTGCGGGTTATAAGACCGTCCGAGAAGCCATCGAAGATCCCGACATTCGCCAGCAAGTCAAGGCAGCGATGCAACAAAGCGGAGCGGTATTAATTCGTCGCTATGGCTTTGATAGCCAACTTCACCAATCTTACATTGATAAAATCATCGAGCGTTTTGCTAATCCCTTTTTAGTCGATGATATCGAACGAGTCGGCCGCCAACCAATTCGTAAACTGGGCGCGAACGATCGCCTACTCAAACCGCTACTCGGAACCCTGGAATATAACCTAGACAATCAGTATTTAGTCAAAGGGATTGCCGCGGCGCTGTTTTACAACAACCCTGCAGACCCTCAAGCCCTGGAGTTACAGGACTATTTAAAACAACATGGGGTACGTGCTTGCTTGATAAAATACACCGGCTTAGGAGAAAATGATGCAATACTCGATAACATCGAAACCACTTATCTAGCACTGCAAAAGCAATATGTTTAGGAGGCATTAATCTTGGTGATTATTTTGGCCGCCAAGGGTGGTTTATTGAAACAAAGTATATCCGATGAAATTTCTTTGTCGGGACAGGCAACGTCAATGAACCACAACCCCAGCCCGAAGGGTTCGGCTAAAAGTCTCTTAAGACTTTTCTTTGACTGGAAAATTAGCCAGTATTTGCCGCTGAAACGAGGTCTTACACGATTCGCCAGCATTAAGATGCTGCTATGTCTAATAAATAGACAACAAAGGTCCACAGCCTCGCGGCCATATCATCCATTACTGAATGAGTGAATACGACAAAACTATGGATAAATACCAGCAAGAATTAGACAATATTGAGCAACTGAGTGAGGCTGTAACCCCGCGCAGCTTTTTCATTAGCTCAGTAGATATTTTTGAAGCAAGTATTGAAGACTTAGTGCAACGCGTGTTTCGTAAAGATGACCACGCCGTTAAGTATGCCGTTGAACCACTATTAAATAATAGTGGTCCCTTAGGCGAACTGGATGTTCGCCTAAAACTACTGTACGCCTTAGGAATTATCTCGCAGGATATCTATCAAGATATCGATAAATTTATTCAACTTAGAAATTTTCTAAATCAAGAGGCTAGTGAGTATCATTTCACCGATAGTGAAATTATAGAGCCAATTAAGACCTTGCACGAAGTCAAAAACATGGGGGTGGTCCAGCTAGATATCGCACCTCCGGCAGACGATGCCGAATTAAGCTTCTACCGCATGCAAATAGCCAGACAAGAGCAAGTGGTCCGCTCAACCTTAAGCTTAGTTGTCGCCGCCATTTGCCGTGCCCTTCATGCGGATAACCCCTTACTATAACCCTTTGCTCCGCCTCGGCTACCGGTTTAACTTTAAGCGCTTTGAACGCGATTACGACCGCCAGATTTCGCTAAATAGAGTGCCTGATCGGCACGTTTAAACATCGACTCCTCGCTATCGTCATCACAGAACTCGGTGACGCCAACGCTAATTGTATAAGTTGGTAAATCAGATTCTGTCAGCTGTTCTACTATTCTTCTCAACTGCTCAGCAACTTGACTAGCAGCCGCGACCCCTTGCATTGGTAACAGGATCGCAAACTCTTCACCGCCGACCCGAAACAGCAAGTCAACACTTCTCAATCTAGCCTTAAAGGTCGCGACCAAATGTTGCAGGATCTGATCGCCAACCTGATGACCATGTTGGTCATTGATACCTTTAAAATGATCAATGTCGAGCAACAGCAGACTAAATTTACTACCCCGTCTCGCTAAATCGAGGTGAATTGTAAGCTGCTCGTCCCACTTATGCCGATTGTAGGCACCGGTCAGTTTATCTTGTGTTGCCAGCACCAACAGCTGTTGTTCCACTTGCTCTCGATTGATGATCTCTTTGGTTAGGCGTCGCATCATCAACTTTAAATCTTGCTCGAGCTCAACCAGCTCATCCTGAGAAGAGCGAACCGCCCCTCCCACCTCTAAACCCGAATTATCGTCACGAAAAGACGATTCAAAGGCTCGTATTTGTTGTTTGATCCGAACGATACGGTAATCAAATATCCGGATAATATAAGTGGTGAGAATCAGCCCTAAAATGAGGGCGCTGAAACCCAAGGCAATATTAACCAACTTAAATTCTTGTTCATGTTTTTCGGTGTAACGGCCCGCTTCCAGTGTTAAAGTTTCAATCCGTCGCAAAATAACCGAGACACTGGCTTCCAACTCACTCGCCATGAGCTCCAATTGGCGTTGTTTCTCATCACTGATGTGCGTTGTCGATATCATTGCTAATAACTGTTGTTCAAAAACGTTACTTTTTTGATGATAAGTCTCAATATCCAACATAATTTGCTGATGAGATTTCAAATCATATCGAATCTCATGAGAAGACAAGCTATCGGCAATCACCTTAACGGCTTTATCCAGTAGCAGCCTCAACTGCTGCTTTTGATAAGCAAACTGTTTATTTTTCGGAGGCTTACTCTCTTTAGCTTGTTCTTTTAGCCGAAATTTTTCTAATAAGATATGCTGCTCAAGCTGCAACATCTCAATCTCATTCATAATTTGGCTTAGAGGTATGTCAACATAGGCAACCTCTTTCATCTCATTATCAATCATATTCAGTTTATAAATTGAATAGATAATTACCACCAATAAAAATGACAGCAACAATACAAACAAGCTACTCACTTTCTTACTAATAGAGGCGTTTAAAAATTTGAATGACAACATTACTTAATCTATTTCCATAAAAACTAGCGATCACAGTAAACGAACGCTCAACCTTTTCTTAGTACAATATTAGTCGGTGTATACGCGGTTGCGACCTTCTGACTTGGCCCGATACAGCGCTTTATCGACTCGTTTAATGATCGACTCTTCATTGTCATTCTTAAGATACTCTGTCACCCCAATACTAATGGTATAGCGAGGTAGGTCTTCATGATTAATTTGTTCTATCATCTCTCTTAATACTTCAGCCAAATGGGTCGCTGCTGCCGCATCTTGTAGGGGCAATAGAATTGCAAATTCTTCGCCACCCAGCCGAAACAATTGATCCACATTTCTAAGTCTTTCCTTCAACGCGGCCACCATATGAATCAGCACTTGATCGCCCACTTGATGACCATGTTGATCATTAATCAACTTAAAGAAATCGATATCCAACAAGATCAAACTAAATTGACCACCTCGTTTTGCCAAATTGAGCTGTACCTGTAGCTGTTCATCCCATTTATGTCGATTATAAGCACCCGTCAACTTATCCTGCGTAGCCAACACAAGCAACTGTTGCTCAACTTGCTCTCGATTGGTGATTTCTTTAGTTAAACGCCGCATCATCAACTTTAACTCTTGCTCTAACTCAACCAACTCATCCTGAGATGAACGCAACCCTTCTTTCTCTAGACTACGTTCTTCATCACTTAAAGATGATTCGAAAGTCTGTATTTGCTGCTTAATGCGAACAATACGATAGTGGAATAGTCTGATGATATAAGTGGTAAGAATAAGGCCCAAAATTAACGCACAACAGCCTAAAGCAACATTCACTAATTTAAATTCTTGTTCGTGTTTTTCGGTATAACGACCGGCTTCAAGAGTCATCGTTTCAATCCGCTCTAAAATCGACGTCACTCCGGCTTCTAAGTCATTCGCCATATCTTCCAACTGCTTCAACTTTGCAGCACTGTGGAGCGGCGAGGATGAGAGCGACTGCAACACCTGCTCAAAAAGATCACTCTTTTGATGATAGACCTCGATCTTCGCCATTAGTTGTTGATGGGCCATCAGATCGTATCTTATTTCGTGCGTAGACAAGCTGTTGGCAATCACCTTAACCGCTTTATCCAACAAGGACTTAAACTGCTTTTTTTGATAAGTAAACTGCTGCTCTATCGAAAAATCTTCACTTTTACGCTGTTCTCTTAACTCGAATTTCTCTAATAGAATATGTTGCTCTAATTGCAACATTTCAATTTCACTCATAATTTCATTCAAAGGAATATCAACATAAGCGACTTCCTTCATTTCACTATCAATCAGGTTTAATTTATATATTGAATAAATAATCACCACCAGTAAAAACGACAATAGCAAGGCAAACAGGCTGCTAATCTTTTTACTTATGGATGCGTTGATAAAATTGAATGGCAACATAACTTAAGCATTTCCGTTAAAAAGAGCGCATAAATAGGGTAAATTCGCATAAATGACGCGCTTTATTATTTGGTCATCTAAAAGCAAAGGCCGACTTTACACCAAACCCCCCCACAAATGCCCACAAACTCGATAAGATATTTCAGTGTAGACTGTAAAGATAAGCTTCTACACCTCGATGACTTTTTGTTGACCTTAAGAGGGAAACGTCTCAACGATGGTTTTTTGAGCAACTCAATGCTAATGAAAGCAAATTTTGTGGAATACAAGGCTCAACAGGATCACGAAGAAGTGCTGCGTTAAGGGGCCACAAAGTCATTGCAGACAAGTAACTCCGACTTTTCTCTTTGGAAGGAAGCTTAAGCGATATTTGCTTAAAGAAGCAAACAAGCCAACTCTCAGCGTAATTTAAACCGGCTAGTTCGGTGCCAGCCGCGACCCACCGTCGCCGCAGTCGCTCAATGTAAGAGAATTATTCATTATGGCACGCAAGCAAGGGATTGGGATTGCACCAGGGCATATTTTTTCCACCGACCATCGCTATGATCACTGTTTTCGCCTCAATGCTGGCTTTGGTTGGAACGCGGATGTGGAAAATGCCATCAAAATACTGGCGCAGTGGTGTACACAATCGCGGATAAGCGCCAAGTAAAAATGTGTAAGACGTTTCAGCTTATAGTGCTCGTCCTGAGTTCAAATACCCCTGAGGCTCACTACGCTGGAAAGTCCTTATTGACCAATAAGCACTGATCATGGGATGCACGGGGAAGACCTCATTTTATTTAAACAAAGCATCTGCAGCATCAAGGCAATGGTATTTTCCGCTCAAGTATCTTGTTTGATTGCTATTTTAAAATCCCCTCTTCCACGGCTTGATTGAGTTTCTTTTCGAGTAATGACCAAAGCGACTGACTACCTTCAGCAATTCGACGATTCACAGCGAAAACTTTTTCTTTAGGGACCTTATTTTCTTTCCAACTATGTCCGTCACCGTGTAAGTTATGAAGCAGCGGTGGCACACGATCAATTGCTTTCGCAAATTTAGAATCGGCGGTTTCCCCAGCTTCAAATTCAAGCCATAAAGATACATATTGTTCCGCTTGTCCTTCAGGAAGCAAAGCAAAAATGCGCGCCAAACCCGCTTGTTCTTTCTTTTTGAGTTCTGGTGTTTCACTTGCGTAAATAATGGTGTCACCGGCATCTACTTCACCCAAATCATGGATCAATAGCATCTTGATAACACGATCGATATTCACAGGCTGATTCGCAGAATCTTTCAGCATTAAAGCCGCAAGACAGACATGCCAAGAATGTTCTGCTGAGTTTTCATATCGTTCAAGACCAACGGGGCGTGTTTTTCGATGTACATCTTTTAACTTTTCAATTTCGACAATGAAGTCCAGTACTTTTTGAATATCACTCATCTCATACTCCGGGAAGGAAAATCTAAAGCCGTGTTCTCGTAACTATTCATGACGCGACGGGGATCATATGCTGCGAAATAACGGGGAAGCGTATATCAAGGCCTTCGCTTGTTTAAATAAAGTGTCTGCTGAATCGAAAGAACAACACAGCCCGCGAAGCCTCTTACTTAGCGTTCAATAGTGCGTAATGTTGAGACTTGGACTGTCACATCTAATTGAGCCTGTTTTAGGCGTTCTTCAACTTTTAAAAAATCGTCTTTAGAGGCGGATGGATGCAACCTTATCTGCTTGATTATTCGGTTCAAGTCATAGGCTATTACATAACCATCGCCCTTTGTTTTGATGACGCGGTGGCTTTGCCGCTTCCCTTGTTCACTCATACAGCACGTGAATAAGTCGTTCTCATATGATGGTTTGCCATCTGCGTATACAGTCCCAAATTGCTCTCGATCAAATCCAGTCAGCTTAGAATACTGATTCATATCAACAACTAACCTGAACTCTTTTTCATGCCGATATTTTTCTTCTTTAAACTTTAGAGGTTCATTCATTGCAATTGATTTTTTCTGATCGCTATATGCTATCTCATAAAAACTTGAAGCATTTGTAATAGGTTCCGGTAGCAAACGAATAAGAAGCTGCTCGTCGCTAATGAGAGCAACGCCATCAGAACCATATTCATTCCACATTTCTGCTGTTTCAGTGACACCGGCGTACCAAGATGAAAGATAGTTATCTTTTCTATTTAGCTGCATTAGATTTTCATTCAGGTCGTCGAGGCGACTAAAAAGATCTTGGTTAACATCCCCCATTCTATGTTTCACTGCTTTAGTGATTGTCGAGCTATCATATAGACCTTCTTTGGGATCACTTTGACCAGCAGCAGACCCAATATACAAACCATGATCGGAGAGCAACCACTCAAATTTTTCTTTGCTGAGATATCGAATTAACACGCAGTGTTTCCTTAGAAATTAACGTCCACTTAAGCAGACAAAAATGCTTGGCAATCATTGTGGAGTGAAGCAAAACGTTATTTTAAATAATGAAACGCCATCATCGAACAATGAGCGACAGCCAAAAATTTACCTCCCTTTGAACACTCTCGCTAGGTTCTGCGACGCGCCAATTGAACCGTCGATATAACAAATATGACAGGAAGCAACCACATTGCGATCACCGCTAACAACGCTACCGGCTTAAAAATAACCCAAAACGGCATGTATAAATGATACCAAGGGAAATTTAGAGCCAGTGCAAATAGCTTAAAGCCGACAAATCCTTGGCATTCGAAGCCAATAAGCATCGCGTCATAGGCATAACATCCGACATATTCGGTAGTCTTCACGCCATATTCAACAAAACCCAGTATCGCCAAGTCTAACGCAAATAAACCAGCAACAATAATCATGTAGATTGCAGCTATTTTTTGAAGTCGCTTCCAATATATAATTTTCAATTAAGTCCCTAACGTAAATTAAAATCGAAAATACCAAACATGACACATCACTGTTAAGCATCTTTTTATGTTCTTATCTACAGCGCTACGACGGCCGCTACTTCTATTTGTAAGTCGGGATGAATTAACCCACAAGAGAACAGGCAGATAACCTTCATAGAAGTGACATCGTTGTTCTCGAATTGAGGGTAACAAGCTAATTTGCGAACCAAGATGGTGAGTTTTACTCAATCAATTTTTGACCGCCGTTCATACTCAAGGATCGCTGACTCCTGACCAAGAATGTCCGAACGTTGCCCACTCATATCAAATGATTGATCCTTAGTTCCATAAACAGTAAGCCCCGATATATAAAACGTTTTATTATGTTTAGTCGCATCAACATAAGGACCTGCAACTTGAGGTAAACCTTGGTCATTAACCCTTTCAACCACTGAATGCCTCCTTAGCACATGATGCATCTATCCAACAAATCGACTGATAATCACTTGATAATTTAATGCAGTAGATATGCCGCTAACTCGTTATACAGACCGCTATTGGTAAAATTCTAATTTTATTGCCTTGTTGAACGAAGCCGCTCTGCGGCAGAGTGCATAGCACCTGATATCTCATACTCAATGTGACACGGCCAATCGGTCGTGATGAACCGGAGTATGCAGCATGAACCCTACCCAACAACATCGTTATCATGTTTTATATAAACAACACCTTACCAATTTAACCTTACAAGGGAAACGACCAGCCACCATTGATGCGTACTCGCGTGCGGTACGTCGGATTTCTGCCCACTTTGACCGCTCCCCCGATACCTTAAGCACCGCTGATTTAAAGGCCTATTTTGCTCAACTCATTCGTACCCATTCTTGGAGCACCGTGAAGCTAGACCGCAATGGCTTGCAATTTTTTTATCGCTACACCCTCGAGAAACAATGGCAGTGGTTAAACATTGTGAAGCCTCCTCAAGTGAAGCGCTTACCCGATATCTTAAGCCCTGCGCAAGTCGGCTTCGTGATTAGCATGACGTCGCAACCGCGCTATCAAGTCTTCTTCTTGGTGTTGTATTCCATGGGGCTGCGATTGAGCGAGGGCTTACACTTAAGTATTCATGATATTGATAGTCAGGCCATGCAAATCCATGTGCGGGATGCTAAAGGCGGCAAAGACCGCTTCGTGCCCATGCCGCGTCGCACCCTTCAGGTTTTACGTCACCATTGGCAAAGCCATCGCCATGCTCGTCTGCTGTTTCCACGCCAAGGTAAACAGGTGGATGTGCCTATGGATAAAGGCGGCGTACAAAAAGCCTTGAAGCGGGTATTGCGCGATTGCGGTATTCATAAACCTATTAGCCCGCATTCGCTGCGCCATTGTTATGCCACCCATCTGCTTGAACAAGGCTTGGATTTACGCTCCTTGCAACACTTGCTGGGACACGCCAGTTTAAATACCACTGCACGTTATACCCAGTTGACCCAAGTGAAGCAATTAGATGCCGTAAAGGCAGTGAATAAACTCACTGACTCTCTCACACTCATGTGGCCGTAACCATGAGCACCTTTATTGATTTACTTCACCAACATGAGGCCGAGCTTGCACCGCTTTTAAGGGCGGATGCTAAACGGGCAATGTATGCCATGCTGCGTTGTAAAACTGAGCAACAAGGTCACAGCCTTTGGCAGTGTGAACATTGCCCGCATCAAGACCAATTGACGCTGTCTTGCGGCCATAGGCATTGCCCGCAGTGCCAACACCATTGCACCACTGGCTGGTTAACTCGCCAACAACACAAGCTGCTACCCACGACTTACTTTATGGTGACCTTCACCCTGCCTCATGAGCTAAGGGCTTTAGCCCGCGTGCAGCCTAAAGCCTTATACCAAATCATGTTCAAGGTGGTATCAAGCCTGTTAAAGGACTTTGCCAAACGCCAGAACCAGGGGGAATTAGGGTTTACCGCCGTACTGCATACCCATAGCCGCCAGCGTAATCTGCATCCCCACTTACATGTATTGGTGGCCGGTGGGCGCTATCACCGTGCGAAGCAGCAGTGGCATCACTGCAACAAGAAGTACTTGTTTAACGCCTTTGCGCTGGCCAAGGTATGGCGAGGGAGAATGCTAGATGCGCTCAATCAACACCCAAACATCAAGTTGCCCCCGCATATCCCCACCAAATGGGTGGTCGATTGTCGCAACGTAGGTTTTGGGCTGCCCGCGCTACAGTACTTATCTCGCTACTTGTATCGCGGGATCTTATCCGATAACGACATCATCAGTACCGATAATGACCAAGTGAGTTTTAGGTATCTAGATAGCCAAAGCCACACCACCAAAATCCGCACCTTGCCTACCTTAAGGTTCTTAAGGCTTATCTTGGCGCATGTATTGCCCAAGGGATTACAGCGGGTGAGAGATTATGGTTTTTTACGGGGCAACGCCAAACACATATTGCGGCGCATTCAGTTACTCCTGCGAGTGCCGCAACGCGTGAACCTCGCCGCGCTCCAAACCGACAACCACAGCGCGACCCGGCCATGCCCTTGCTGCCAGCACCCCATGCACTGCACAGGCGTGAGTCGAACGAGCTAGCCGAAAGGCGAACAGGATAAGGAGAATGGCAGGGCTTAACATGAGGATGAATACATAAAAAAAATAACAGCTTAGCATCATGTATGACAGGTAAAGGCTTAACGCCATTCACCCAGTCTTAGCCAAACTCGCCTTGTAAAAAGTAACAAGGCCTTGGCCCCGCCAACATCAATACCGTTATTTACTATAGAAGGGAGCATCGGGCTTGTTCAACACCCGAATAAGGTGGCGGCTACGCGACACCTATTCTTATTTGTTATGAGTATTTTTCAATAACCAGCGATGCCTGTTTGCTGTTGTTGGCATTCATAAAGTAAAACCCAATCGCTGCAAATATAGAAATAGCGATCACACTGAACCAAGTAAAACGATAACCATAATTATCAATTAAATAGCCGATCACAATAAAACTTGGCATCAACAAAACATTTCTGAGCGTCACAAGTACCCCCTGAATTCTCCCCCGGTGACTAGATGGAGAGTTATTCGCGAGATATACCCCTTCTTTCGTCGACAGCAAAACTTCTCCGGCGGATAAAAATAACCACGCTAAAAAGTGTATCGGAATTGTTGGATACAACATGACAAGCAAATACCCGAATGCAAACATTAAACCTGCATATGCCAAGCTAATTGTTTCTGTCTTACTGGAAGTTAATTTCATTAATAGCGGGGTAATAAGTACAACCAATACACACGCATAAGTCATTAACTGTCCAAATAAAACGGGGCCCGTTTCTCCAAAAATATGACTCAAATATAATGGGCTTGCCATCGTCATTTGGTTAAGTGAGTAACACAGCAGACCGCAAAGAAAGGTGAAAAATAATAGTCGTGGTCTTGCTTGCAGAACGGTCCAAACTGAGCCCGAAACCGCTTGCTCTAACTCACTTTCGTTTGTCGCTTCCGTTTCTGGTTGCACTTGAATAAAAATGGCAATAATCAAAACGCCAAATAATGCAGCCAAACCATTACCAAAAAATATCCACTCAGTATGCTTCCAGAATAAGTACCCTGCGATGATAGGGCCTAAAGCAGAGCCAAAATTATATGCAAGGTAGCTCAGTGACATCACCGCATCACGATTCTTAACATGAGAAAGGTCGGCAACCAAAGCGTTACTGGCTGGTAATGCCAAGCCAATAAAGAAGTAAGCACCGCACAAAAATGCAGGGACTAAAACGGGAGAATCAGAAACGAAACCACAGTAAATAAGTAGCAGAGCCCCTATCAACTCACCGACAACCATGACCCGTTTATGACCCAGGATATCTGATAACTTCCCACCTAAAAAGCTACCCAAAAGATAAGTTCCTGTAACACCCATCGCAAGGGAGCCTGCGACTGTGACTGAATAACCTAGCTTGTCAGTGAGTAGTAAGACTAAAAACGGAATAATGAAATTACCCATTCCTAGAATCATCCTCGCTATCGCCAAGTAATATATATTTTTCGGTAAACCGCGATAAATCGATATCGCAGATAAAAACTTGTGAATGACAAAACCCTCAATGAATTGAATTTACCTGAAGAAGTGAGCGCCGCTAGCGTCGAAGCGAAATCATTGAACCAAAAACATAAAACCCAAGCTTGAACAGAGACACCAAGCCTTAGAAATCACTCTTAATGTTTGATTATTGGCTATCTCCCACCAGCCAAGTCGATAAAAGAACCGGTAACATAAGAAGCTTCATCAGATAGTAACCAGACAATTGCATTGGCGACTTCATCAGGGGTGCCACCCCGTTGCAAAGGAATCTGGGGAGACAAACGCTCAACTCTATTTGGCTCACCGCCATCGGCATGCATGTCGGTATAGATAAAACCAGGTCTTACCGAATTAACTCGGACCCCCTTTGGAGCTAGTTCCAATGAAAGACCTTTAGTCAAAGAATCCATTGCACCTTTCGATGTCGCATAATCGACGTACTCAAATGGAGCGCCACTTCGAGAAGCTGCAGATGAAACATTAACGATAGAGCCTGTCGCTATAGGGTCTATGCGCCTAATAAACTCACGAGAACAAAGAAAGCAGCTAGTCACATTAGACATCATCACTTTATTGAATCGTTCTAGATCAATCTCAGAGAAAGTCATTTGCGAAAACAAAACGCCTGCGTTATTGACTAAATGAGTCACAGGGCCAAACGCTTTCTCCGTTGCGTCAAATAAAGAGATGACATCACTTTCATTGGAAACATCCGCTTGAAACGAAAATGCTGAACCACCTAACTCTCTTATTTCACAAACCACTGCTTCCGCAGCTTGAGCATTTGCAAGATAGTTTACACAAACTTGATATCCTTTTGCGGCCAATAACTTTGAGGTAGCCGCTCCAATTCCTCGACCACCGCCAGTGACAATGACAACTTTATTCATGCAAATACTCCTTATGAATTTTTACGCTCTGGTGTAGAGAATGCCCTCATCATCCATCGGAAATTTCATAAAGTAAATACGCTAGCTTGGTTTGATTAAGTAAATATCGCCAAAAAAAATCCTATTAACCCTCTGGACTAAAGCACTCAGAATGCGCAAAATCCCCCGCGCCCAAAAATACTGCTTAAATATTGACCACCAAATAAAACTTTTTATTTCAGACTGTTACATGCACACTTTTGCTCAACTGGCGTATCAAAAGGTATATCGCACAAAATCAAAACATTGAACAAGTGATAAAAACGGCCATTGAAAGCTGCAATCAAGCGAGTTGGGGTGAGTGTTTCAATAGTTTATTCTTTTGTAAGGAGACCAAGGTGTCAGCTACGCGACACCTTTGACTAAATTAGACCTTTTTTCTACCGACTCGCAGTAAGGCCAAAAAGACCCAAAATCATTAAACATGCAGAACTAGGCTCTGGTACTTGCATATCACCAGGGACATCAGATGCCACAATTCTTATACTATCCAAAGCAGCATAACCGCCTGCTAGCAAGTCAATCCGCTGCGTAACATTGCCATTCGTATTACCCAAAGTGTCAAGAGGGATCTGAACGGTTGTCCAGTCAAAGGTATCGGCCGCAGAGATAGATCCTGAGACAATTTCTTTATCGAGAATACTACCTGAGCCAAGTCCGTTGATGCCCGTAGGATTATCATATAGTGTAAATTCAAATATTGGGGTTACGCCAATAAAACCCAACGCAGTTCGAAATGCGCTTCCTCGATTTGCTCCACCGACCAAACCTACGCGTCTCATTTATGCGATCACAAGTGTATGATGGTTTCTTCAGATGCGAGCCTTGTCTGAAAAGCAACCACCCACAGCAAAATAATCGCCTTTGCTGCAGATGGTTTGTCAGTGAAATTACATTGAGTAATTCAAACCAAGCCAGAAAGAACGACCAATTTGGTAGTTTGATTCGCTACCTTCGACGTTATCAAGCAGGTTCTTAATGCGTAAGTCAATCGACGCGTTATGTTGCTTGTACTTCAAGAAGCGATAAGTTGCATTTAGATCAACCGTCGTTTTAGCCTTTTTCTCTTGTTCGCCATAAATGTCGTACTTATTACCATCTGCATCTACGTAATTTGCTCGAGTATCGGTTAAATACTCATATTTGCCTCGGTGGTACACTGTTGCACTAGTCATTAGAGCATCGTCAAACCATAATGTAGACCAAGAAACCGACGCACGGAAAGGCGCCGCATAATTCTGTCTTGCGTCATCCTCATACATGTCAGACATTGTCATGATTTGTCCCTTGTAATAGACGAGCTCTGCTTCATCTTCTGGATCCGTACTGTAATCAATAAGGCCATTATTTTTAGTTTCAGACCAAGTAACATTGGCATTAAAAAAGTGTTTCTTATAATGACCAGACCATTCGATAGAGTAACCCTCATAGTCGGTTGAACCGTTATTGGTCATCTCGTAGTAATCGTCACCATTGGCATTCGTCAATTCTTCACTTCTAGCGAACTGGTCTCGATTTTGACGATAAACTGTCTTAAATCTTGCGTGGCCATCGAGGAATGTAGGTATCGTTATCACCGCCGTTAACTCGTCACTGTATGGCGTATCTAAGTCAGAATTACTGTATTGTTTAACACTTGGTTGGTTTGAACATTCGTACCACTCCCCTGGAGCGCCGCCATAATTGCTGTCACTACCATTTTTCAGATCACGTTGATAACAAGTGTACGCGGGTGTTTGCTCTTGGATTGCATAGCCAATCATCTTGTTTGCATAGTAACGGTTAGCGCCTAGGGTTAGGTAAGTTTCTTCAATGAGTTCCCAACTTGCTGTTAAACGTGGTGCAAAATTGTGATTTCCGGAGAAATCATCGTATGAGTAACGGGTACCGACTCTCATTTCAACAGGACCAAGCTGAGTCAAATACTCCCCCCAAAATGCGTGGCTGTATACGCCAACATCAGCGTCAAAAGCGCTATATGTTAAGCGTCTCTTGTTAGCCATGTCTGGTGTACATGACTTGTCATTAGGAGCACAAATGTAGTTGTCTGTTTTCGCCTTCTGCGCACTGTAAAAGTAGTGAGTATCTTCTGGTCGTGATTTTGTGGCGTCGGTATATTTAAATTCTGAGCCATAGCTAAGTGTGCCACTATTTAATCCCGTTGAGAACGATGTTGTCCAAGTGTAGTCCGTTTGTGTTTGGTCTAAATCACCGATACCACCGTCGTTACAGTTGGTAGCTGTACACCAATCCAGGAACTCTCCTCTTAACTGATAGCGCTCATTTGATGACTCACGAGATGCGTCGTTGTGCATAACAGAGAGTTTACTGTTCCAATCAGTTTCGCCAAAGAAACCGGTAGCACTTAAATAACCTTGAGTACCTGATGATTTACTTATCATCAGATCGTTTCGAGCCTTGGCTTGATCGCGTTCGCTTTCATAAGGACTATGAATGACCTGGCCTTCAAATGTCAGGTTATCTTTATATTCATAAAGCCCTTTGAGGAGGAAGTTTTTAGAGGTGTCACCATTATTGCCAGTAGTGCCACCGTAATCTTTATCTTGAGTGTATTCCACTGACGATTGACTAAGACTGTATGAGGCCAATACGCTCAATTTTTCAGTAAGCGGTAAATCAAAGCTTAAGCTTGTCTTTTGTTTAGTAAATTCAGGTGGCGGGATAACGGTCTTATCTGAGTCAGACTCTGTTGGATCATGGTATTCAACCATACTATCGTTTTGGAAGCTGGTACTTAAGTTAAAGCCAAACTCTTTTTTTGGCTTGCGAATTTTATAATTCACAACACCGCCAACAAAATCGCCGTACTCTGCGGATATGTTCGAGTCCATTATTTCAACTGAACCAATTAAATCGGGACTGACATAAAGGGTTTGACTCGTTTGACCAACAACATTGTTCCAGTCCAAATCACCGCTTGGAGCGGTGACATCGTGAATCGAAGTTGCTGAAACGCCATCGACCTGAATGTTGTTATCGTAGTAATTACCGCCTGAGATGGAGAAGTCCTGCGGACGAATCGATTGAACATTTTCTTGTGTCGCATCATCTAAGCTGTTGTCCATTTGAATAAATGGTGAAGACTTCAAAAGATCGGTAGTGTCGCTCCCTCCAGGCTTATTGTTTTGAACACTCGTTTCACTCATGACCGAAGTGCCCGAATCAACTGGATCGTAGCTTTCGTAAATTGTGTCCGCGTTTACCAGATTATCGTTACTGCTGTTTCCATCCGATATTTCGATATCACCTAAATCCACAGGCTCATTTGCATAGGAGATAGGACTTCCCAAGGCTGACAATATAGCCAGCGCAATAACATTATTATTCATTTATATATCTTTCTTAAGTTCAATTATTATTCGAATTTTTTCAAATCCATCCACTACTCATAAAGGCAGTTAGTCCATTGAGTCGTATTCATATACCAACAACCATACGGTTGTTGCTTTTAGTCCAGAAAGAGAGTTCTTCCCCATTTTTTCTTGGCTTCTTAACACTCTCAAATGGTGTGATTTTATAAGAAAGCATTTTGAAGTCCGTCACATAATATAGTAGGATTGGCAACGCTTTCAATACAAATGAGAAAGCAAATGAGAGTTATTACCAATAGAGTTGTTGGATTTTAACTCTATCCTCTAATTATTAATTCGTTGATTTTATGTTTATTTACAGATTTTTTTCTATCTGTGTCATGGCATCCAGTTTGCTATTTGCAAGCTTTGGCATGGACGCAAAAGAGCTTCAATGGAGTCCACAGCTCACGAACGGTCATTTAGATAATGGTTTCCAATATGTTTTCTATAACAGTCACAATTCTAAAGATCCTTTCAACCTCCGACTAATCGTGAATGTCGGTTCTATCGATGATGAGCATCGTGGTATGGCTCATATTGTCGAACATATGGTTTTTCGAGCGAATCGAGCGCATAAGATTGATATGCATCATATGTTTAACCAAATAGGTTGGAGGACAGGAACTCAAATCAATGCGCTTACTCGTCAAACCGAAACCCAATACATGGTTCGCACTCGTCCGAATGATGCGCTCAATGCTAGTGAGTCTGTTCAATTACTGAGTGACTTAGCCTTCGGAGCAAAATTAATTGACCGCGAGTGGCAATTAGAAAGAGGCGTTATTTTAGAAGAAATGCGCAGAGATGCTGGGGTTGCAAAGCGTGTTAATACTGCAAAAAAATTGGTAGTTCGTAATGGCTCTCGTTATGTAGATCGTCCAACAATTGGTACAAAACAGGATATAAAAGACGTAAAGATTGAAGATATTCGTACATTTTATAATCGGTATTATGTACCGGGTAATATGACTTTAGTTGCCAGTGGTTATTTCAATGATGCCGAGCTCATCGAAGCGATTGAAAATAGCTTCGGCTCAGAAAATGCGGCGCAGGTGCCTAACCGAGATTATGTAAAATTACCACTCAAAGATGGTTTAGTGATTGGAAAGGTTCAAGATCCTAAAGGAACGACATCTGCCGTAGTCTATGGCTTTAGAAGTAAAATGGAGCCAAGAATTACTGAGTCAGGTGCTTATCAATGGCTACAAAACTACTTTATCAAAAAACTGGTTAAACCTGCCGTACGAGCCTCTAAAACTGAGTATGGAGACCAAGTGTCCTCAGTTCATATTTCATTTAGTGAACCAACACCTGAACGACAGATCGTGGCTATAACAGCCAAAACAATGAATCATTCATTAGGCTTGGAAGTTGTACTTAAAGAGATTGAAAGACTTAAGCAACACGGCGTTCAAGAGGCGGATCTAATTGCTCTTAAAGCAGAGGCAAAGAGCTCCGTCCTGCGAAATCGCAAGGTTATTCCTCAGCGTGATATTGCCAAGTGGGAAGACAAACTAACGTCGGCCATCATACAAGAGAGTATTGAAGAAGACTATGCGATCAAATCCGCACGTACATTAAAATGGATTGATGAGTTGACGGTTGCGGAGTTAAATCAGCAATTGAGTCAGATGTTAAGTGCGCCTGACCAATTCATGTTTTACCAAATTCCAGGAGACCAAGAGCAAACACTGCCAACGAATGAGCAAGTTAATCGGCTTGCCAGTCTTATTTCCCACCAAGAGTTAGAAGCTATTGAAGTTGTGCCAGCAAAACCTCAGAGCTCAAATGAAGCGGCCACCACAAGACCAGCTATTTCGCTAGCCAAGCCTAAACTTTCAAATCCAAAAATACAAATTAAAAACAAGCAGTTATCTACTAACATCATTCACTGGGAACTGGCAAATGGTGATAAAGTGACTTGGTTAGACAGAAAAAATTCTGACGGCCAAATTTATATCAAGGCACTCTCTAACGCTGGTTATTACAGTGAGATGCACCCACTATGGTTATTACAAGCAGCTCAACAAGTTTGGCAACAAAGTGATTATGGGCCGATATCTAACCAAGAGTTACTGCAATGGCAGTCGGCCAATCACGCTAAGTGGAGCTGGGCACAAAAGGGAAGTGAGTTAGATCTCTCTGCAATAATCACCGCTTCAAATCTTGAGCCATTAATGCGTTCATACTGGGTTATGCAAACCGGTTGGCAATTAAATGATGAGCAGTTTATTAAGGCTCGCGAAGCGATTCAGCGGTCGGTGCAAAATAAATCTGAGGATATGCGAGCGCGTGACGCTCTTTGGGGGACACCTGCAGGTACGTCGCCAACTCTCAAAGCCGTTCATGAATTAACCCTTGCCAATTTTTCTTCTGTGATCCGAACACTTAGCCAACAGCCCGTATCAATGTTTATTGTGGGCGAGAGTAGTGAACAGCAAATTGAGACTATGCTACTTCCTTATTTGGCAGCAGTGAAACGCCAACGAAATTTCGTTACTCAGCAACCGGTTCTGCCTAGTGGTTACCACTCTTTACAGCAAGCTATGCACGATGAGCAGAAATCAACCGTCACGATAAAAAGTGAAAGTGATATGCAGTGGAGTCCTGAAGCAAGCTTTTTGGTCTCAACGCTTAACCCTATTGCTCAGAAAGCATTAAAAAATAAACTTCGCCATGAATTGGGAGGCGTGTATTCCATCCGTTTTGAAATGACACTGAACAAAGACAACAAAGTTCGTATGTTAACTGAATTTACGACAGCACCAGAAAAGGCTGACATGTTAGTGAAAGCTCACAACGACGTAATAAGTACGCTTGCGACTCAATTATCTGGCGAGAATTATCATCGGATACAACAAGATATAAAGTTTGCTGAAGCTCTGAGACTAAAGAATGCAAATACATGGTTACGTCGTCTCGCACTGAGTTACCAAAAGTATCATGGTCCTGATTATTTAAAGTCTATGAAAACACTTGAGCAACAGGTCACTAAGCAGAAACTTGCTGACATCTTAGAACAAATCATCCCTGTGTCCAAACAAGCAATCTTGATTGGCACCCCCCTATCACCAGAAGGCACCTAAGTTATGTTTCGCAGTTTTTTCCTTGATAAGCAATGGATTACATGGTCATGGCTAGGCGCCGCCGTCATCCTTTTTGCGACTTGGTATAAAGTACAATTAGATTTGAAAGTGAATACATGGTTTGGTGATTTTTACGACGCGATTCAGCAAGCTTTAACCACCCCAGGTTCAATTCAAGCGCAAGATATTTATGAACATTTAGGCACATTCATGAAAATATCGACGATGTTTATTGTTATAGCAGTACTGCTTGAGTTCTTTATGCGCCACTACGTATTCCGCTGGCGTACCGCGATGCATAATTACTACACGGCGCATTGGGATAAAGTGCGCCATCTTGAGGGTGCATCACAACGTGTACAAGAAGACACCATGCGTTTCGCCAATATTGTGGAACGTTTAGGCGTCTCTTTCTTGCATTCATTGATGACCTTGCTTGCCTTTCAACCCCTACTTTGGGAACTGAGCAAACAAGTAAAGGCTGTACCTTTTTTCGGCGAAGTCGAACACGTTCTTATCTATGTGGCTATATTGTCAGCTCTATTTGGTACGGTACTGTTGGCTTTAGTCGGAGTAAAACTGCCAGGTCTTGAGTTCAATAATCAAAAAGCTGAAGCGGCATTGAGAAAAGAGTTGGTTCTTGGTGAAGATGACAATACCAGAGCTCAACCACCGTCGATGAAGGAGCTGTTTCAGCATGTGCGTACCAACTATGTCACCATGTATCGCCATTACCTTTACTTCGATCTATTCAAAATCAGTTACTTGCAGCTGTCATCAATTCTGCCCTACATCATGCTGGTACCCACAATTATTGTTGGACTGATTACATTTGGCACAATGCAACAGATAATCCGAGCATTTAACAAGGTTGAAGATTCGCTGCATTATCTGGTGTTTAGCTGGTCAACTATTGTTGAGCTGATTTCGGTGTACAAGCGATTGAAAGCCTTTGAAAGACACATTCATGCCACGCCAAAAGAAGATGTAGATTATGCTTATTGATTCTTGGACCGTAGCCACTGGCACCCCATTGGCCCTATGCTCTGCTTTTACACTTGCTCTTGTCATGGAGCGTATGTTTGTTGTGCTACGAAAACGCGGACTTTCTAAAGATAATAATAGTGCTATTTTTGATGCCCTTCATAAACATGAAATGCAGAACGCATTGAAGATTCTTGAACATTCAGGGACTGGTTATCAATTTGTGATTGATGAACTCATTCATCATAAATTAAGCACAAAGGAAGTGCGTGATGAAGCTATAAAGATCATGTTAGTCCGTTATTCAAATCGGCTAAAACGCCGCTTATCTGGCTTAACAACGATAGCGTCTCTAGCTCCTATGTTAGGTCTTCTCGGCACTATCATCGGCTTGATGCGTTCATTCCGCGATATAGGCTTAACTGACGGTCCCGTGAATCCATCAATGGTTGCTGATGGTTTATGGCAAGCTTTATCTACGACAGCGGCAGGTATGGTGATCGCGGTTGTGTGCGTGCTTTGTCACGCTTTGATTAAATCTCGTATTCGCAGTCATTTAGCTGAAGCCGCTGATGTACTCAATCATTTCTCCCACTGTATTCAATTAGAAGAAACAGAAAATGATTGATTTAGAAGACGATGATAATTCGAATACCTTGCAAGATGCCATGACACCAATGATTGATGTTATTTTCGTGATCATCGCGTTCATGATGTTGATGATCAACGTACCGTTAATCACCATGGAAGTTGATTTACCGAAAGCTATTGAGAACCCCAAAATCACCCATACGGGGAAAAACGTCGTCACGATAGGAGTCTTCGAAAATGACGACTCATGGTTAATCAATGACTCGAAAGTGAACTCAATGGAAGCGCTCAAAGCTCGATTGAAAGAACAAAAGCAGCAATATCCAGATCAACTCAGTGTGGTTATTCATAGTGATAAGCAAGTGCCAATGGCGCGTGTTGTTGCTTTATTTGGTGCTCTACAAGAACTAGAACTTAATGTGTCGCATTTGGCGTTACAACAGTAAGGGCACATCATGAACGTCAGATGTTCAGTCTTTACAAGGTTTGTATTACTTTCATTGCTTATCCACTGCATCGTGGCGATTTGGGTGTACTTCCAACCTCAGGAAAAGTTGATTCTTGCGAAGAAAACGAACACATTAAAAATCAGCGTGGGACTTCAAGCTGCAATGATGGGTGTAAACATAGTGACACCAGCGAGTACAGCAAAAACCAAAGTTGAACCTGTGATTGAAATGGATGAGCCTGAACCTGAGCCTGAGCCTGTAAAGAAAGCCCTATCTCAACAAAAACCCAAAGAGCAATTACCTAAAAAACATAAGCCTAAACCGAAGAAAGAAATCAACCGGCCAGTTAAGAAGAAAATAGAAACTCGGAAGCTAGAGGCTAAAACATTACCAAAGAAAAACAAAGTGCTGCCGTCACCAGAAGTGTTAGCTCAAAAATCAGATGGCGCACAGGGGGTTGAAGGTTCAAAGCATGATAACCATCTACAGAAAGAGACAGGATCTGGTGAACAAGCGGGCGGCATTGTCAATGAAGCCCAGTTCGACTTCTATATCCGCCAACATCTTCTAGCTAAAAAAATAACACCTCGCCTATTAAAATCAGGTCGAAAAAAAGGCGTCGTGGTTATCGTTTTCACTCTCGATAGACTCGGTAATATTATGCATTACAAGATAGCCAAACCATCTCGAGTACGAGAGTTTGATCGCGCTGCAATCAAACTAGTACGTAAGGCTGAACCTTTCCCCAAAGCACCAGACTTTGTGACTTGGCAACAGCGCAAATACAGTATCGATATTTCGTACAGTGTGAAATAAATACACAGTTGCTTGTCTGCCAAAAAATACGCTATTTATGATGAAGACTAGCTCGGTTCCAATTGTTCAGACGTTCAATGTTTAATACCCACGCAGATCTCATTAAGCATGTCGTGATTAATTCAACAGGCCTAAAACCGTTTAATGCTGAGCACATGAAATAGTAAGTATGATGGCATCACTCAATTTTGTGCGTGATAGCGAAGCCCTATGGTAATCCCCCCGAAAACTGTTGGTAAAGTATAACTGTGCTAGTCAGGCCTATATGGAACAACGCATTCCCCTCAACTGTATTGACAAAAGAATCATTAATAATGGTATCTATGAACGCTATTTAATGATTTATAAGGATTATAGTGAAACAAGCACTATTAGCAGCGCTGCTGTTTATAAGCTTCTCAAGTCTAGCTTTTGAAGAGGTAATATTTAATGGTTATAAGTTTCCAGTTAGCTCAGATTGGTCTTCTGTACGTTTAATGGAAGACGACAACGGGTTCTATATCATTGAGCAAGGTACTGTTGTACTAATTGTTAAACAGCATGATAAATTTCAGTCCCCGCTTACACTTGAAGATGGTACTAAAACCTCAGTACTAGAAGTTCAATTAGACAGGCTTCATGGCGTCACTAAAGAGTCTAAAAGCGCTATTTATAAGGGCTTATATGCTAGTTTTTCGCCTTCTAAAGTCTTTAAAGGCAGTGATATTGATTTCTTCCTAGAAGTTAATGGCGCAGTTGAAGGAATGCACTTCGCTTTTATCTCCCCCGATACAAAATCACCGATAATGGACATCTCTACGTCGGTTATAACTGAAGCTGAATTCATTACATATTTAAAATCGATAACTGTTCACTAGGTACACAACCGCCGCGGAGCGGTTTTTAGCGGACATGAACTGCTTTGGTTTGTTATAGCTTTTGTATTTCATAGGCAGTCACCATTTACACACGCGGTGTAGAAGCCAGCGAAAAAAATTATTAGCAGCACAGTCGGTGCGTAAGTAGCCCATGCTAATGCCGATTTAGTTTTGTTAGGGAATTCTTGCTGAGCAAAAAACCAAGCACCACCGCTACTTGCGACAAGCATTGATATATATGTTGGGAAATAGGAACTTGAAATTGTCCCAGCCCAGTAAGCGCTTTGTGTACCTAAACTCACCACTAGAGCTGGCAATATAAAAGCACCTAAAAGTGCCACTGTCCTTGTCATGGTATTCCTCTTATCGACTATAACGCCGCAATAAGCGGACTAAACCAGTGGGTTAAAATGTGGAGCGAAGCGAAACTGAGCCAACTGTTTTAGTTCCGTTTAAAGCTCTTGTGTACGCCCAGCATGGGCATGAACTAATGAGGTGAAAGTCCTCTGTAGGAAGGTCACCGTTTAATAACATTCTGATTATTAAACGCTAACTACTAGCGAATGGCAAGGGCATTGCCGCGAGGGAATGTCTGAAGGAAGCCGGACGCAAATCTGCGAGCTGATGAACAAGAACATCATATGAGGCGTAGGCTGGAGGCGAGTTGGCACAAGACAACGAAGCCATGTGATCTAACGGCCACCGTAAATGATGCAGCAGTGCAGAGACAGTGCATGTTCTTATCTGGGGAGGTCTGCTTAACAGGCGATCGTTAAACTCACTAGCTTGGCCGCTAGCTCAAACAGGCCTGGCACTTAAGTCTCATCAACTTAAGTGAGCAAATACGATGAACAACGATAGCGCTATTTGGGGTAACTCAAACGGTGATTAAGCAGAAGTCAGCAGACGGCATAGTAGCCCAACGCCCATCGTAATGGTTGGGACATGGTGAAGGCCTGAACCTGAAAATCAATGAGGAGCCTGTGCAGCTCATTGTCTCCGTATCCGACCGGACTGAGGAGTCATGGCGCAAAAAACAGAAGCCATCATTGGAATGCAAAGGAGCTAATCGGCCGTTGTATTTTAACCGTTTTCAGGAAACGCCCTGTGCGGAGCCGCATGCAGGGTGTTGTGCAGGGCGGGAGCATACTTTGATGGATTTATAACCCAAAGAAGACTCGTGCCCGATAATCGTCGCTCCATCCCGCTTTCTTCAACTTCACTTTGTGACTTGGCGCTCCACAATCGCATTGTTTGAGCATGTTCATCACAAAACGTCTAAATAGAGCTATGTTTTCCACCGATCCGTCTAAAGTAATGCGAGAGTTATCCTCTTTAAAAACAACATCTAATACGTAATGCTGGCTGTTTTCAATTCGCCAATGCTGACGAATATAGTGGCCTAACAATTTGTGATTCGGTGACATTGAGCTTATGTAATACGAGGTATCTACAGTGCCTTTCCCATTTATCACGCGGTGGCGTTCCACTGCTATGATGCTTCTTACCGTTGGCCATTTCTTTGCTAACTCTTCGGGCAACTTGGCCTTTAGTTGAAAGACGTATCGCTCTTCGCTACGACCATGGTGTTTTTCTTTAATTTCAGTGACGACCTTCTCTTTACCAGCATCAAAGACGGCTTGAAACTGCTCAACAACAGCCGCTCTCAACTTTGGTTGGTTGTTTTTTACTTGAACGACAACATGAGCCTTCTTTTCTGCGATTTTCTCTAGTGTATCGCGCTGACAATGTAGAGCATCAACGGTGACAACACTGCCTTTTACGTTAATAACATCAAGCATTTGGCGCACAACGCTAATCTCGCCGTTCTTGTTCGCTGTCGGTTTCTGACTCAGAACGAGACCACGTTCAGTATCATAGGCTGTAACCAATTGTAATGCTGTTTTCTTGTTATTTCGGTACGAGCCACGCAGTACTTTTCCGTCAAATGCGATGATGGCTCTGTTTTGACTCGTTCGCTGCTCGTTAATCCACAGAGCTAATGCCTCAAGCAAAGACTCCGCGACAACAGAACGCAAAATGCGTGCAATCGTGTGTCGTCTTGGGATCCCGTGTTCAAATGGTCTATATTTCCTCAGCCAGCCCAACTTCTCTTCTCCATAATATTCAATGTCTTGCCAGCCTTCACATCCTGATGCGATAGCACTGATAACAAGGAAAATTACGTCAATAAGGTCATGCTTTTGATTGATGTCAGATCGAGTATCCTCGACGACTGATAAATGTTCAATTATGTTCAAAATAACTATGTAGCTTAGGGTTTAGAGGTATTAGATCATATCTGTTAACAAAGTGCGATCCCGCCCTGGGGGTGTTGTGGGGGCTAGAGGTTAGATACCTCCGGCTACCCGATTAGCTGTATTTAACGAGATCAAGCAACTACTGGCGGTTCATTTTCATTTTCTAAATTCTTACTTGCTATAATTATCTTATCAATAATATTATCGATAAGATGGTCAGCAGCAGAGAAATCTGTGCCTTCTACTTTAACCTTATAGTTTGTCAATAGTTGCTTACAAGTCCAAAAATCCCTTAAACCACAATATTTAGCTAGCAATAAAATATCGCAATCTAAGTCTTTAACTAGCTCTGTTATAGATTCTTCTAATAAGTTATTTGAACTATTAAATATGACATTTTTAAACGAAGTTTCTGCTACTTGCAATTCAATTTCACTTTTATAGTTTTCTACGTAATTCTGTGAGTGAGAAATGACTTTTTCTAGTTTTTCCTTTCCTCGCAATCTATATGCCAGAATAGGATTAATAGTTGCAAACTCAGCTAAAGAATCATCGTAAGGTTCAAGAAGCTTTGTGTGCATATCTTCTTTTAACGTAGTAGATAAATTTTCAAAATGAGTTGTAATCATTTTATGTAGTGGGTTATCTGCACTAATATCCCCCATTGGATACCCTCGATCTTCCACTTTTGTAGATATATATTCTAAGTAATTTTTTGTTGCATTTTTGGGGTCAAACATTGACCTTATAGTTTGGTGGCGTATTTCGAGAAGAATAAACAACACTTTCCGGGCACTTTTTTTAATTTCTAATCTACTTTTAAAAAAGAACCCTACATAACCTAATAGTGCGGCGAAAAAAATACCTACACTACCTATCAATGCAGCAATGATTTTAGGATCCATATTACACTCCATGTATAAATTAAGACTACAGCTAACGCCAGCTTAAGCGGACTAAAATAGTTGGCTAAAATGAGAAGCGAAGCGAAACTGAGCCAACTGTTTTAGTTCCGTTTAAAGCTCTTGTGTACGCCCAGCATGGGCATGAACTAATGAGGTGAAAGTCCTCTGTAGGAAGGTCACCGTTTAATAACATTCTGATTATTAAACGCTAACTACTAGCGAATGGCAAGGGCATTGCCGCGAGGGAATGTCTGAAGGAAGCCGGACGCAAATCTGCGAGCTGATGAACAAGAACATCATATGAGGCGTAGGCTGGAGGCGAGTTGGCACAAGACAACGAAGCCATGTGATCTAACGGCCACCGTAAATGATGCAGCAGTGCAGAGACAGTGCATGTTCTTATCTGGGGAGGTCTGCTTAACAGGCGATCGTTAAACTCACTAGCTTGGCCGCTAGCTCAAACAGGCCTGGCACTTAAGTCTCATCAACTTAAGTGAGCAAATACGATGAACAACGATAGCGCTATTTGGGGTAACTCAAACGGTGATTAAGCAGAAGTCAGCAGACGGCATAGTAGCCCAACGCCCATCGTAATGGTTGGGACATGGTGAAGGCCTGAACCTGAAAATCAATGAGGAGCCTGTGCAGCTCATTGTCTCCGTATCCGACCGGACTGAGGAGTCATGGCGCAAAAAACAGAAGCCATCATTGGAATGCAAAGGAGCTAATCGGCCGTTGTATTTTAACCGTTTTCAGGAAACGCCCTGTGCGGAGCCGCATGCAGGGTGTTGTGGGGGCTGGAGGTTAGATACCTCCGGCTACCCGATTAGTTTTCATTTTATATTTAAGAATGTTCTATATGCTGGGTGTATTGACCAGACAATGTTGTCTTTTTTATTTTCTATTGAGCGATATAAATCTGGATCGTCATTATAGTGGGTGAATGTTTTACCGTCTTCATGAACTCGTGATATCAATCCTAATTTAAATAAGAAATCCCCTAAATCCTCATGTTCAACATACTGCTTTCCATCAACTTTCGATATGTTTTCAACAGGTCTCCCACGTACAAAGTTTTCTTCTAGAGTCAAATGCAATTCTGTATATGTAAACTCTTTTTGAGTTGCTCTAAGAGAATCAATTAAGTTTGATAATTCATCAAATTGATGATTATGCTCTTTAATTAAATCGTCTCTTCGCAATGCGCCAAATTCTGCGAGTATAAAATTAATGTGGTCAAGATTTACTCTCTTTATTCTTAAATTTTCCCCAGCTTTCTTGCTTGCCATTTTACATAGCTGCCCCATCCATCTCGGTCGTCTATTCGAAAAAGCACTAATAGCATCAAACAGTCGAGCATCTCGACTACCATGCCATTCTATAGGGGAATTGAATACTATATCTAATATTTTATTGTAGTCACCTTTAAGCTTGTACTTTGCTTCATTTGAATCAGGAAATTTCTTCGTAACATAAACCAATATTTTTTGAGCAAGCATATCCCTCATATATTTCTTGCTCCAAAATATTTCAACTATATATTGTTGTAACTTATCTAAATCTTCCAAATGACGAAGGCATGACCATACATCACTTCTGACCGTAGCTCTGATATTTAAACTTTCTGTATCAAAAGAAAGGGCTCTAATAGCACTAAAAAAAGAGCCTACTCGAGCTTGATTTTCTGCTGTGTTTTGGAATTTAGCATCAATATCATCAATTAAAATCCAAACATTGGGTGAGTTTTTATTATCTTGGTAACGTTGTAAAAGTTTATCTAAATTTTCAGGAACACTACTTTGTACTTCAACACCAGCTAAAGGCAATTTACCTTTAACTCTAGCAATTAAAGCTCCAATAATATTTTTACTTTTTAAACCCTCTAATTCAGATAACTCAACAAAAGACATATCATCACTATTTAGAGCAAATCCAATTTGTCTTCCTATTTCAACAATCACTCTCTTACATATAATTTGTTTCCAGTAATTCTCTAAATAAGAGTGATCATCTCCTTTAAAGTCCCCAAGTCCCAATAAATCATTGCCTTTTACTCTAATAACAAGTGGATTTTCATATTTTGCTTCATTAATTAGTTTGTATTGTAATCTTGATAATAAAGCTGATTTCCCCATTCCTTTTCTAGCAGCGACAATCGAAAGCCTTTCTTCTAAATCGAAGAAATCATCAAAATCACTATGCTCAATATAATATGAATTTAGAACCGAAAGCTTTTCATCTTCCCCTGCTTCATTACCAAATATTTTCTTATCTTTTAAATTTACCTTTATCATTTTGTTTAGAAATCCTTTATTCGATATACAAGCAAGATCGCGATGAAAACTAACGCTAAGTAGGCCGCACGTGCGGTCTATCCCATTCAATGAGCGCGCGTCCTATCACAAAAAACATGATCTTCATCACGTTCGCTCATCAATTTATGATTTGATATTAACCCATTGTCTACCTTAGTTTTTTACTCGGAATCAATCAATCATCGATCCATTTCTATCACTGATTACTTTGACAAATGACGCCAACGAAACTAAAAATACTGTATATATATGGCTCTTCACCGTTCTTGGTGGAAAGTCATATCAAGCCCTCCAAAGTGAAATAAAATAGCTCGCTTAAAGCGTTCTTTATTTCTAAAACCCATCGAACGTATTTTTAGGCGCTGAATGTTTCCATTTATCGCTTCCGCTAAGCCATTTGATACCTTATAACGCATCGCATTGATGATGCCCTTTAAGTGCGTTTTCACGGTTTCTGCTGCTGTCATCATCGGCCTGATTTGACTGACCTTTATGAGTGCTAACCAATCATTCCAAGCCGCTTTGGCGTTAGCTGCATCGCCATACCAAATGGCTCTTGCTTGCTCTTTAAATATCCAGCTCAAGCCTGTGTTTTGCATCATTTTGGCCAGCGCACTCACTCTTTCTCTCAATGTCCCATGTAGGTGGCTGTTTCGTTTTAACCATCCATACCGTGTTTGGTGGCACTCTCTTTTTAAATGCTGGGGCAACGCCATGAGTTCGCTTTTTCTCACTTCATTAACCGCTTTAGTGAGGACCTTTGCGATATGAAAATGGTCTATGGCTATCATTTGCTTAGCCCGCTCACCGAAGTAGTCATATGCTGCGTTTATATATGCTCTGCTCATGTCCATCGATATGGAACGTGTAACCATTGTTGACTCAGGGGGCAATGCCTTAAAGCAAGCAGATAAGCTCAGGCCTGTTCGACCGTCTTCAACCGATATCACCTGACCATCACGATTGGATAATACCGTGACATAGTCATGGCCTTTCTTAAATGCCGTTTCATCGACCAACAGGTCTTGGTAGTTGATGGTGGTTCTGGCTGTCAGACCACGTTGAACGGCCCGAGTCATCATCCGGTCAATGGCTCCCCAGCTAAGCCGATAGGTTTTACTCACCGCGTATAATGAACTGACTTTAAGCATCTCTATAACGCGAGCCTCAAACAGCTCTGTGTAGCGGCTCTTACTCGTGGCCCAAGGCACTTGAAGTGTTTGTACCCCATGCTCGGGGCAATCAGCCCTAGGTACTTCAGCCTCAATACGTGTTTCAAACTGACAGGTATCTAAATGTCGCCAAACCCGCCGCCGAGTATCGTGTCGACGAACAGCCTTACCGCAAGAGGGGCAAGCCGTTAATGAACCTCGGTCATAGTCAACGCGTACGGTGATGGTTTGGGTTGACTCATTGAGTTCAACAGATGAAACAGCCCAAGGATGAGTTAATCCAAGAATAGATTGATAAAGCGTCGTGTCTTGCATGGTCGCGAGGTATTCATGAACGTTTACTTATTATCTCGCTCATTAATGTTTGTTGAAAGTGTTTCCACTACATTCGGTGAAGAGCCATATATATACAGATAAAAAGTGCGCAACATGTCAAACACACCATTGCGGCTCCAGCAGCGATTTAGAAATACGATTTATCAGCACCATTACAGTATTCGCACCGAGCAAACCTATTGGCATTGGATAAAACGTTTTTTGTATTTTAATCACAAGCAGCACCCAGCAAAGCTCAGAGCTGCTGATATTGAACGATTTCTAACTCATCTAGCGGTCGATAGGCAAGTCGCTCCGGCGACTCAAAACATCGCATTTAATGCCTTAATGTTTCTCTATAACAAAGTACTACGTATCGAAATGATTGGAATTCAGGCGAAACGCGCGAAAAAACGAGTCAACATTCCCGTAGTTTTTACTCGAGCTGAAGTGAGCCAAGTGATTGCGAATTTACCCGCGGATTATCAGATCATGGCTTCACTGCTTTACGGTTCGGGACTAAGACTCAGTGAATGCTTGAGATTACGGATTAAAGACTTAGATTTTGATCAAAATACAATCACCGTACGGCAAGGCAAAGGAAATAAAGATCGCGTGACTTTGTTACCCCCTAACTTGATCCCAAAGCTTCGCGATAACATTCTCGTGAGCAAAAGTGTTTTTGCTCACGATATTGCTGGAACGACGATGTCTTACGCGTTAGCCCGAATAATAAACTAGACACCCATTCTAAAAACAAAAACCTTTCTCACTCTCGATAGCCAAGATTACGCTTTTAAATCCCTTCATCTTCGCCGAGTAGCGCAAATGAACAAGGGAGCAAAGTTGAAGTCTGTTTGAGCGTAGTGTTTACTTCAACGCCCTTGTGAGTGAGCAACGGAGGAGCTAAGAAGATGCAGGGTGGCCTTTCTTTTGTATACTTTTCTTTGGCCAGCAAAGAAAAGTATATCGCCGTCAGGGCGAAACCCTCACTAGCAGATCTATCCAAAACTAAATGATAAAAACGAGACTAACAGCTCCCACAATAGAATAAACTGAATAAACTAGACACCCATTCTAAAAACAAAAACCTTTCACACTCTCGATAGCCAAGATTACGCTTTTAAATCCCATCATCTTCGCCGAGTAGCGCAAATGAACAAGGGAGCAAAGTTGAAGTCTGTTTGAGTGTAGTGTTTACTTCAACGCCCTTGAGAATGAGCAACACAGGGTTTAAGAAGATGCAGGGCGAGCTTTCTTTTTGCTTAGCTAAGCTTTGCTCGTTGAAGCTTAATGACGTCGCCGTAGGCGAAAGCTTTTACCCCGTTGCTAACACAGAACGGGGCAAAAACGTTTTAGAAATGGCAGCGTCCACATCGTGAGCGCTGCCATTTTAATATGACACTTTAATACTTGGTGCGAGACTTTATTGTCCGCCGACAGCTCGAACCATCACCGCCGAGTCGCTATTCCACAGTGACCGACTTGGCCAAGTTACGTGGTTGGTCTACATCGGTGCCTTTAATTAATGCGACATGATAAGACAAGAGCTGCATCGGAATGGTGTAAACAATAGGCGCGATCAGTTCATCAACATGAGGCACATTAATCACCCGCATGGTTTCATCGCTGCTAAACTTGGCGTCTTTATCGGCAAACACATATAAAATGCCACCTCGAGCCCGAACTTCTTCAACATTAGATTTAAGCTTTTCTAATAACTCATTGTTCGGCGCCACCACAATAATTGGCATTTCTGCATCAATCAGGGCTAAGGGGCCGTGTTTAAGCTCACCCGCCGCGTATGCTTCGGCGTGAATGTAAGAAATTTCTTTTAACTTCAACGCACCTTCCATGGCTATCGGATATTGAGTTCCGCGGCCGAGGAACAAACTATGATGTTTGTCGGCAAAGTCTTCGGCTAATTCTTCAATCGCACCATCTAAAGTTAAAGCTTGCTCGATTTTCGCGGGTAAAGCCAACAAAGCACTCACGATCCGCTGCTCCATTTCTGCACTTAGCCCTTGATTACGACCAATGGCTGCTACCAACATCAATAAACCCGCCAATTGCACGGTAAAGGCTTTAGTGGAAGCGACTCCAATTTCGGCACCCGCTTTCATGATGTAGGCCATGTCGGATTCACGTACTAATGATGAGCCTTCCACATTACAAATCGTTAAGCTGGCGGTATAGCCTTGCTCTTTCGCCAGACGCAGCGCCGCTAAGGTATCGGCCGTTTCACCACTTTGTGACAAAGTGACTAACAAGCTATTTTTCGGAGTGCAGGACTTGCGATAACGAAACTCAGAAGCGATCTCAACATTACAAGGAATGCCAGCCAACTCTTCAAACCAATAACGAGCCACCATGCCCGAATTATAAGAGGTTCCACAGGCAATAATTTGCACATGCTCAATGCTCGGCAAAATAGCAGCGGCTTTTTCACCAAAGGCGCTGTCGAGCACCTTACCCGCTTTTAAGCGACCTTCTAAGGTTCGCTGAATAGCAATCGGTTGCTCATAAGTTTCTTTAAGCATGTAGTGACGGTATTGACCTTTATCACCGGCATCGTGTGCCGCGGTTGACTCGGTAACTTCGCGCTCAACCGATTGACCATTGGCATCAAAAATAGTCACCGAATGACGTGTCACTTCGGCAACATCACCTTCTTCTAGGAAGCTAAAACGGCGAGTGACGGGTAACAAGGCTAATTGATCGGAAGCAATAAAGTTTTCACCCACCCCATAACCAATCACCAAAGGACTGCCAGAACGAGCGACCACCAAACGAGAGGGGTCGCGTTTATCCATAATCACCATCCCGTAAGCGCCTTCCAGCTCCGCCACTGCAGACTGAACCGCCTCTAACAAACTTTGGTGATGCTTTAATTTATGCTCCACTAGGTGAGCAATCACCTCGGTATCCGTTTCAGAAGAAAATAGATAGCCTTTCGCCTGGAGTTGTTCGCGCAGCGGCTCATGGTTTTCAATAATACCGTTATGTACCACCGCAATGGTTTCACATGAAACATGCGGGTGAGCATTGCGTTCGCTTGGCTCGCCATGAGTCGCCCAACGGGTATGAGCGATGCCAGTGCCGCCCAATACCGGGGATTTGACTAAGGCATCGGCTAATTCTTGCACCTTGCCTAAACAGCGCACTCGGCTTAATACGCCATCGGGAGTCAACGTTGCAACACCAGATGAATCATATCCGCGATATTCCAAACGACGTAAACCTTCCACTAAAATATCGGCAACATCTCGTTGAGCAACAGCTCCTACAATTCCACACATATTTATGTCCTTGTGATAGATACTATGGTGCTATCACCAAGTTGACGCCTTGAGCCCGTATTTGCTCTGCAACTTTGGTTTCTAGCTGATTGTCTGTAACTAAAGTTGAAATATTTGACCAAGCCAACTCTAGATTGTGAATTTTTCTGCCTACTTTATTCGATTCGACTAAGACCACGACTTCACGAGCAACCTCTGCCATCACTTGGCTAAGACCCACCAGCTCATTAAAGGTAGTTGAACCCCGCAGTACGTCGATCCCATCTGCACCAATAAACAATTGATCAAAATCGTAGGCCCTTAAGACCTGCTCCGCGACCTGCCCTTGAAATGCCTCTGAATGACGGTCCCAAGTTCCTCCCGTCATCAAAAGTGTAGGTTCGTTTTCCAACTCACGCAGCGCAGCAGCAATGCTTAAAGAATTGGTCATCACCACTAAACCTTCTTTATCTGATAACTCAGGTAACAGTGCAGCGGTCGTGCTACCACTATCGATAATGATACGATTATGATCTCGAATTAAACCCGCCGCAGACTTAGCAATAGCTTGTTTTTGAGTAGAAATTAGCTCATCACCATGCTCATGAATTAACTCGCTAGGGATCGGTACCGCACCGCCGTAGCGTCGCAATAACAAACCATTTGCTTCTAAGCTCGCCAAATCTTTTCGGATGGTCACTTCTGAAGTTGCACAAAACTGAGCGAGTTCGTCAACCTTCACCTCACCTTGCTCGGTCAGCCTTTCCAATATTAAACGACGTCGTTGTTGAGTATTTCTTTTGATCATATCTTTCGACTTAAGTTTCGAATCGAAAGATATTATATTTAAGTGAAACTTAATATCAACCCTTGTCGTAAATATAGACAAGCTTGATTGCGAAAACTGCAACTTTAATCATATAAAAAGCGTAGCTGGGCTGACCGTAAATACCAGTCCAGCGACTCTATTCCCAAGCAAGAATAATGAACCTCGGGCATAGACATCCCCTAACCAAGATTATTTTTCAATCCAAAGATCACAAAAAATTTGCGCACGCCATACAGCAATTTAACAAGCACTAACATAAATAAGCATTTTTGTGAGCGTGGTAACGCTTTCAGATGATACTGCGATCGGCGTCACGCAGTTATCGTGGAAAAGGAAAGCTTTTACTGTGAAAATCACCCCGATTAAGCGGCTGATCATCAAGGTCAGATAAACTCTCCCCAACGAATAAGCATCGCGATGAACACAAACAAACCCAAATTACGTTTTTGGCAGATCTGGAACATGAGTTTCGGATTTCTTGGTATTCAATTTGGCTTTGGTTTACAAAATGCCAATGTCAGTCGAATTTTCGAAACGCTTGGTGCAAGCATCGATCAAATACCTATTTTGTGGCTGGCAGCGCCAGTGACTGGTTTATTGGTCCAGCCTATTATTGGCTATATGAGTGACCGCACCTGGAACGGACTAGGTCGCCGCCGTCCGTATTTCTTGGTGGGTGCGATTATGTCGTCCATAGCGCTATTGGTTATGCCCAACTCTCCTCATCTTTGGATTGCAGCGGGCATGTTGTGGATCCTCGATGCGTCAATCAATATTTCAATGGAACCTTTCCGTGCCTTAGTCGCAGATAATCTCCCCTCGGAACAGCGCACCCAGGGTTTTGCAGTACAAACCTTCTTCATTGGTGTCGGTTCAGTAATTGCCTCAGCCATGCCTTACATGCTGTCGAATTGGCTTGGTATCGCCAATACCGCACCAGAAGGTATGATCCCGCCTTCGGTTAAAATTTCATTTTATGCCGGTGCAGCCGTATTCCTTTGTGCAGTATTATGGACGGTGTTTAAAACCAAAGAATATAGCCCACAAGAGATGGAACGCTTTGAACCCTCCCCAGAAGAAGCTGAACCAGAGAATCGTTCAGGATTCGCTACCGTTATCGCCGACCTAAAAAAAATGCCAGCGACCATGCGCCGCCTAGCTATCGTTCAATTTTTCTCATGGTTTGCCTTGTTTGCAATGTGGATCTATACCACCTCGGCAGTCACCAGTAGTATCTACGGCACCAACGATACTGCTTCAAGCTTATATAACGAAGGAGCTGACTGGGTAGGCTTATGTTTTGCGATGTATAACGGTATTAGCGCCCTTGCCGCTTTTGCACTGCCTTGGTTGGCTCATCGAACTAGTCGAAAATTTGTTCATGCCGTTTGCTTATTGATTGGTGGTATTAGTTTAGCTGGCATGCACTTTATCGCCGATCCAAAGATGTTACTGTTAAATATGGTCGGTATTGGTTTCGCCTGGGCCAGCATTCTTTGTATGCCTTATGCCATCTTAGCCGGTTCATTACCAAGCAAAAAAATGGGTTTCTTCATGGGGGTATTTAACTTCTTCATCGTTATCCCACAAATTTTAGCCGCTGGCTTGCTAGGCTATATTACTCGTGAAATATTTGGCGGAGATTCGATGATGGCCTTGGTATTAGGGGGCGCGTCAATGGCTATCGCCGCTGTAATCACTCTCACCATCAATGATCAAGATGACCCCAGCTTAGTCAGCGAACCAGACTCAAACACAGCAACAGCACAGCCAGCCTAAACAGGGTGAGGTTTAATTAAACACCAAAAAGCCGAGCATGCGCTCGGCTTTTTACATGCCGGATGAGCTATTCAGCATCCCATTCAAAATCTGGCAATTCCTCTGGCTCTGCTCGGTATTTAAGCTGCAAACCGTGTAAAAAATTGCGCATCACCTGATCTTTACAAAGACGATAATGTTTATGATCAGGCTTGCGGAAAAAGGCGCTCAATTCATGTTTACCCAACTGAAACCCAGTTAAGCCTAATACCGCTAACATATCTTCCGCTTTTAAATTTAAAGCTATTTTTAGCTTCATTAATATCTGATTGTTATTTAAACGTTTTTCAGGCTCTGGCTGAGCCCCTTCCCGCTTGCCCCGTCGCTCGTTAATAAAACCATTCAGAAACGTTGCCAAAGTTTTATCGGTGCAATTTTTATAAGCCGGATCATCGTCTTTCTTGAGCCAGTCACTCACTTCAGCGCGACTCACTTCAACATCAGCTTGAGCAAAAATGGCAATCATCTTGTTATCATTCAAGTTAAAACAATAGCGAAGGCGACGAAGAATATCGTTATTAGTCATGTAAACATCCTAAATCAAACAAAAACGGCAAGCCGAGAGCGAAAAATCTGCAGAATTCTACTTCAATGGCGTTAAAGTAGATACTCTCTCAAAGCTTATTATTGCGTTTAGTCAACATAGTTTGCCTTGCTCGCAATGGCTTCAGGCAGTTGAATTTGATAACGAGCCAACTGTGAGCGACTAAATAAATAACGTCCTTTGGCGGCCGTAAGCGGACCTAAACTGCGGGGAACCACAGGCTCTCCTTCAAGTATTGTTTTCGCTAAGCCCGCAGCTAAGCGCCCTTGTTCAAAACCATCCACCACCAGACCGCCAATGGCTTTATTTTCACCAACGGCAAAATCCCAAAAACTAAAGGGAGGCACTGGTGAATGAGCCACTGACCAAGTTAACACTTGTTCGGTGGTCACATATTGATTGGCACTATCACGGATCCCCTCAAGCGAGCCAAAAATTACCGCATCAAACCCCTGTTGTTGCATGCTTTCAACGTTTGCTTGCCAAGCTTGCCAATGATTAAGCAAGCGTAATTCCAGTTCGACACCCGCCACCTGCATGCTTGTTTGATTTGCAAAGAGCTCTTGCTGAATAATTTTTGACGCATGACTGTCGTCAAACAATAATAATACACGCTTAGCTTTACTGGCTAATAACTGACTAATCATTGCCACCGACGGTTCAAGCAATGGTCGTTCTAATACACCTGTGATATTCACTCGCCGATCAACATGGTAGGTACGAGGGCTATGATTAATTCCCAAATAAACCACTGGTAGTTTTGTTTTGGCAAAACGAGGACCCAGATATTGCAGGGCCTCATCGTCGCCTAGAATGACGAGTTCAGGCCGTACATCCAAATAATATTGCCAAGCGATTTCACCTCGACCGCGATGCTGTTTTGCGGGTAAATTTTTGGTATTCATTTGAAAATATTCGAGCTGATAATCGGCTGCGAGCAGCGATTTCAAACCCGCGATATACTGGCTGTCCCATAATTCTTGCTGCTGATAGCTTTCAATCACCAAGATCTTTGGTTTTGCTTGAATCGTCCAACAGCAAAATAGCGCCATGATGCAGAATAATCGAGCGTAAAGTTTGTTCACGAGCCAACTTAACTAAATGATGAAGTGCTTACAGTATAACCAATGCCCCTGCAAGCGCCTCAGTGGTATATCACGGAATGAGCGTTAGCTGTTCTCGCCCATGCGGCTGGTCTAAACCCAAATCAGGTCCTTTCGGCACCACCCCTGTTGGGTTAATCATCCGATGACTCTGATAATAGTGTTGCTTAATATGCGCTAAATTGATGGTCTCACGAATACCTTCCATTTGATACAAATCCAGCATGTAAGCATGCAAATGAGGATAGTCGGCTATGCGCCTTAAATTACATTTAAAGTGCCCGACATAGACCGCATCAAAGCGGATCAAGGTGGTAAATAAACGCCAATCCGCCTCGGTTAATTCAGAACCCAACAAATAACGCTGAGCGCTCAAGACCTGCTCTAAAAAATCTAAACTTGCAAATAAGGGGACCACAGCCTCTTCGTAAGCCGCTTGGCTGGTGGCAAAACCAGCCCGATAAACGCCATTATTCACCGTCTCATAAATCCGTAGATTAAGTGCGTCGATGTCTTCGCGCAATGCTTGCGGATAGTAATCACCGAGTTTAGCGCCGAGTGAATCAAAAGCAGAATTAAACATACGAATAATGTCCGCCGATTCATTAGACACTATGGTTTGCCGCTGTTTGTCCCAGAGCACTGGCACGGTGACTCGCCCCGAGTAATCTGGAGCGGCAGCAGTATAGATTTGATGCATAAATTCAGCATGATGAAGCGGGTCTTTCACCACCCCTTCGCCCTCAGCGAAGGTCCAGCCATTTTCAGCCATGTACCAATGTACCACCGAATAATCGATGAATTCTTCCAGTCCCTTAAGCTTACGAAAAATTAAAGTCCGATTCGCCCAAGGACAAGCCAAAGACACATACAAATGATAACGGCCCACTTCGGCTTTAAAACCCGCCTCTCCAGTCGGGCCTGCGGAACCATCGGCGGTAACCCAATGGCGAAACTGAGCTTCACTGCGCTGAAAGCGTCCTTGATGCTTCGCCGTGTCGTACCACTGATCTTGCCATTCACCGTCAACCAATAAACCCATACCCGTTCCTCGTTGTTCAAGCTTAAAATCGATTATTTTGAAAATCGTCGAAGGCCTGCAGTACTTCTTCACGCGAATTCATCACAAACGGGCCTCCCCAGGCCACAGGCTCGTTCAAGGGCTCGGCACCAACTAACAATAGTCGACAAGCTGAATGACTGCTTAATTGCAACGCCTCACCAAAGTCTAGTACCGCTAACTGGTAAGCATTTAAAGGTTCTGGGTCATCCGCCACCTGAAGTTGCCCTTCAATCACGTAGATAAAAGCTTGTTGAGATTGTACCAAATCCAGCTGCAACTGCCCGCCCGCCACCATGCTAATATCCAAATAAGTCGCCGTTTGGTGCACCACTTGCACAGGGCCTTGAGTACCATCTGCCAACTCACCCGCAATGACCCGAATCAGATTACCTTGTAAATCTCGGCTTTGCGGGATCTGCTCGGCACTAAACTCTTGATAGCTTGGTGCCGACATTTTCTGCGCGGCCGGCAAATTAATCCAAAGCTGAAAGCCCTTTAATAAGCCGTCTTGCTGCTCTGGCATTTCGGAGTGAATAACCCCTCTGCCAGCACTCATCCATTGCACCCCACCAGCTTCAATCACCCCCTCATTACCGACGCTATCTTTATGTCGCATTTTGCCATTAAGAATATAAGAGACGGTTTGAAAACCACGATGCGGGTGTTCGGGAAAACCAGCCAAATAATCATCTGGCTGATCTGACTCAAAACAATCCAACATTAAAAAGGGATCCAGCATGGGTAATTGCTGACTACCAAGAATCCGAGTTAACTTAACACCAGCCCCATCCTGGGTGGCTTGGCCTGTCACTCGCTTAATCACGGTTCGGCGATGTTTCATTTTTAACTCCTAGCACTGAGAATCTTGAGCACAATTGATGTTTGTTTAGCACAAGCAAGCGCTATGCTTTTCGATTATCCAAGGAATAAGCACCAGCACCATGAGCAACTAATAATAGAAAGCCGCCCGCAACCGAAATATTTTTCATAAATAGAATCATCTGCATCTGGTCATCCACATTGCCGTGGAACAACAGCGCCGCCACGACACTAAAGCCTGCCAACAAAAAGGCCACGATACGGGTATTCCAGCCCACAACAATGGCCAAGCCACCGACCAATTCAAGGGCAATCACTAAGGGTAATAAAGCACCCGGCACTCCCATTGCCTCCATATAACCTTGAGTACCAGCATAAGCGCCAATTTTTCCAAAACCAGAAAGGACAAACATTAATGCTAAAAGTAAACGGCCAAGCGGTTGAGCCAATAATTGTATTTGTTTCATCTTCATTTCCTAATTGATGTGATATCGACTGGGTCTCCCCAACTATTAGACTCAGCATAACCATCAATATTGGTTCAATAAATAGTGTGTTTAGCAAATTATTGTTCCTATAATGGCAACAATAGAACGATTCAAAAGTTCAACTCGCGAGGTAAAGATGGGCCAGTTAGAAGACATGCAGATTTTTGTACGGGTGGTAGAAGCCGGTAGCATTACTCGCGCCGCCGAGCAGTTGGGAATGGCGAAGTCTGTGGTTAGTCGACGCCTAAGTGGGTTAGAGCAACGCTTGGGGATCAGCTTAATACAGCGTAGTACGCGCCGTTTAAAACTAAATGATCATGGCCAAAGCTATTACCAACGCAGCCTCGCCATTCTGGATGACATTAACCAACTCAATCACCAAACAAGCCAACAAAATACCGCACTCAGTGGTTCCTTACATGTCGCCGTTCCTTTGTCATTTGGCCTCAGTCATCTCAATTCAGCCTTCGATGCTTTTATGCAGTTACACCCGCAGCTACAGTTAAAGATCAGCCTGACCGATAGCCAACAAGATTTAGTCGCCGAAGGAATCGACCTCGCATTGCGCATCGCCGAGCTAAAAGATTCGAGCCTCAAGGCACGAAAAATCACCCCAATCAACTTCCTTCTGGTTGCTTCAGCGAGCTATTTACAGCGGCATGGCACCCCCCAACACCCTGAAGATCTGAAGCAACATCAAATATTGCATTACAGCAATCTACCCACGACCAACTTTATTTTGTTCGATAGCAAAGGACTGCGTCATCAGGTGAATTATCAACCGCATATCTCCGCGAACAATGGTGACTTCTTAAAAGACATGAGTATTGCTGGTCATGGAATTAGCTTTAGCCCTAGTTTTATCGCCTGGCGTAGTATTGCCACTGGTGACTTAGTACCAGTATTGCCACAATATCGAACACCAAGTTTATACGCCTGGGCTATCTACCCGAATACTCGTTATTTATCACAACGAGCACGCTTACTAATTGATTTTTTATGTCAGCGCTTTGGCAATAACCCCTACTGGGATCAGGCGATTGCTCAGCATTTAAAACAGCCCGCAGAACCACATTCGTGAGTCTCGACAAACTTTGAAGCAAGCTTTACTCATTTAATCACATGACTATCAAAAAGCGCTGTATTCTCAAGAGATTTTATGTTTATCTTGCAGCTTAAAAATTATAATAGGCACGGCGAATCAAGCCAAATTTTGCTGAATTCAGCTTAGCCCGCTCAACCACTATTTCGCAGCATCCATCATTTTTAACTCATCGTTAAGGAAAGTCATATGCCGATCGTTTTTGATTATGTTCTCACTGTTCAAGTCGCGCTGCTGATTTTTGCACTATTTGTGCTGAAATCATCGATTAAATTTGTGCCACAAAATGAAGCCTGGGTCGTCGAGCGCTTCGGTAAATACCAATCCACCAAAGAAGCCGGGCTGAACTTTCTATTACCGATGGTCGATCAGGTTGCAGCGCGTCGAACCCTAAAAGAACAAGCCTTCGATATTCCGAGCCAAGCCGCGATTACCAAAGATAATATTTCACTCACGGTTGACGGCGTATTGTACTTTCGAGTCCTTGAGCCTTACAAAGCCACCTATGGTGTAGAAGACTATGTTTTCGCAATTACCCAGCTCGCACAAACCACCATGCGCTCAGAAATCGGTAAAATTGAATTGGATAAAACCTTTGAGGAACGTGACACCCTCAACGCAGAGATTGTCAATTCAATCAATGAAGCATCCGCCTCTTGGGGCGTCGCAGTCATGCGTTATGAAATTAAAGATATTACGCCACCAGCATCAATTATGGATGCGATGGAATCGCAAATGCGTGCCGAACGTGAACGTCGCGCTAAAATTCTCGAATCGGAAGGTGAAAAAGCCGCCGCGATTAATATTGCCGAAGGTCAAAAACAATCGCGTGTTTTAGCTGCCGAAGCTGAAAAACAAGAACAAGTATTAAAAGCTCAAGGCGAAGCGCAAGCATTAATAGCGGTTGCCGACGCACAAGCACAGGCGATTAATACCATTGGTGCCTCTGCTGCAACCGAACAAGGCCAAAAAGCGGTACAACTAGACTTAGCGACTAAAGCCATTGAAGCGAAATTGGCAATAGCCAAAGAATCAACCGTGGTATTATTACCTGATAGCAGCAGTGAGGCAGGCTCTATAGTCGCCCAGGCAACTAGTATTTTAAATACCCTAAATCGAGGTTAAATCATGACTGAGCTGTTTGCCAATCACATTCCACAAACCATGGTTGCGCTAGGCTTGATCTTGCTGACCATTGAAGTTGGCCTGATCGGCTTTGCCACCTTTATTTTATTTTTTGTTGGTTTGTCGTTGGTGCTGACAGGCTCTTTGATTTGGTTAGATATACTGGCTGATAGCTGGAATAGCATCTTGCTGTCGAATGCGATTGCCAGCAGCGTATTAGCCGGTTTGCTGTGGAAACCGATGCGCAAACTACAAAATCATTCCGATGATAAAACAGTAAGCAGTGACTTTGACGGTCACCGTTTCTTTTGTGAGCAAGCCATCGATAGACGCGGTCAAAGTAGCTATAAACATTCAGGGATTAGCTGGGTGTTAAAAAGCGAACAAGCCATTGCCGCCGATACTGAAGTAGAAGTGATTAAAGTGGAAGTGGGAACCTTTTGGGTCAAGCCAGTTGATTAAATGCTTTCACTGGTGAGAGCGATTGCTCTCACCAGTCCCTTTCAGTATACGCCATCACTTCTCAGTAGAATGCTCTGTTAGCGAACAGGCGCTTGATTCAGCATGCAAAACCCAAACAATTATGCTTAACTTAAGCCTATTCTCCGCTCACTCTCGTAGGCTAAAATGGATGCTTAAATTGTTCACTAAACCCACTGTTTTATTGCTTATTATTGCTTTGAACGGCTGTAGTAGTATCGCCCCCACCGAAGCTCCCAAGGTTAATTTAGTCTCGGTTGTACCAGTCAGCAGTGATGGTATGGCTCCTAATTTCAAGATTAATCTGCGGGTGGTCAACCCCAACCAACAAGCCCTCAGCCTCGCTGGCGCCGTCTATTCCTTATCCTTGAATGGCCATGAGGTGGTCAACGGTGCCACCAGCGATTTACCCAGTGTTCCCGGCTATGGAGAAGCAAATTTTAGCCTGCCCGCCCAAGCCAACCTGATTGCCAGTTTTCGCTTGCTTAGCTCCTTAATGCAACAGTCGCGTCCGGAGTTAGCATATCAGGTCAAAGTGAAACTAGATCTCGGCAGCTTTTGGCCCGACATTACACTCAATGAGGAGGGCAAACTGAAATTGGAAGATCTCGGCGATACTCTCAACTCAAGCCTATAGCTCGATGTCTCGCAACCGTTAAAAATGATGCTAGCGCTGCGACGCAACACCGAACCGTTGAGTTAAACTTGCCAATTAATCGGCTTTTGCCCCTGCTCACTCAGTAAACGATTGGTTTGGGAGAAATGTTGACAGCCAAAAAATCCTCGGTGCGCCGACAAAGGTGATGGGTGCACCGCCGTTAAGCAATGATGCCGCGAGTTATCGATGGCTCGCCCCTTTTGTTGTGCATGCGCGCCCCACAATAAAAAGACCACACCAGAACAGTGCTGATTAATTTGAGCGATCACCGTATCGGTAAATTGCTCCCAACCATATTTGGCATGAGAATGAGCCTTGCCCTGTTCTACACTCAATACGGTATTTAGCAGCAATACCCCTTGTTCAGCCCAAGCCAGCAGGTCGCCATGCTCGGGGATCTCAAAGCCACTGATATCGGTCGCCAATTCTTTATAGATATTACGCAAAGAAGGCGGGATCTTAATGCCCGGCGGCACACTAAAACTTAAACCGTGGGCTTGGTCTGGCCCGTGATAAGGATCTTGACCCAAAATCACCACCTTTAGTTTAGCCAAGGGCGTCGCTTCAAAGGCGGCAAATAACTGCGTATCGGCAGGATAAATCAGCTTCCCGGCCTGACGCTCATCTTTAATTCGTTTCATCAGAGTCTGAAAGTAAGCTTGTTGCTTCTCAGCCTCCAGTAATCTGTCCCATGTCAACGCTTTGGTCACGGTTTGCTCTCTATTCATCACACGCCAACATCATAACTGATCGCCCAACAGATCGATATGCTGTGGGCTTCAGCTAATAAGACTCCGGCACAAAACTTTGCTCATGCAACGGCACTCTGACATAACCTTGGCGATCAATCGTCGGTAATTCGATTGCTGGATGCGGTAACTCTTGATAATCAATTTGCGATAACAGATGACGAATACAGTTGAGTCGCGCACGTTTCTTGTCATCCGAATTCACCACCCACCACGGAGAATGTTTGGTATCGGTATGCGCGAACATTTCATCTTTGGCTTGAGAATAGGCCACCCAACGAGAGCGAGACTCAAGATCCATCGGACTAAATTTCCAGCGTTTTAAGGGATTGTTAATTCGCTCGAGAAAACGCTTTTCTTGCTCTTCATCGGAAACCGAAAACCAATACTTCAATACAATAATACCGGAGCGGATCAACATCCGTTCAAATTCAGGACAGGCGCGAAGAAAATCTTGATGTTGCAGCTCATCACAAAAGCCCATCACCTTTTCCACGCCAGCACGGTTATACCAAGAACGATCAAACAGCACCATTTCTCCGGCCGCAGGCAAATGCGCCACATAACGCTGAAAATACCATTGGGTTTTCTCGCGCTCACTCGGCGCAGGCAAGGCGGCAATCCGACAAACGCGAGGATTAAGCTTTTCCGCAATACGTTTAATCACTCCCCCTTTACCAGCCGCATCCCTACCTTCAAAAATCACCACCACTTTCAAGCCAGTTTCCACTATCCAGCGCTGTAGTTTCACCAACTCAACCTGCAATTCGGTTAAACACTGCTCATACTCTCGTTTACTCAATTTATCAGCCATAGACTCGCTCACCTTGTTTGTTCAACTGCATTGAAAATAAAACCAATGAATACAAAGAGTTAAATTAATAGATCGTAAAACTAATAATGCTTCACACTAAGCATAACGATTTAAGCTTAGTAAATCCGTTCAGCAGAGTGAGCACTTGGTATGAATTTTCACTGACAATACTTTAAAAAAAAACTTAAAATGGTAACCTTAGGCGCCTTTATACACTCGCTAAGAACTCAGCATGGCAATCACAGGCACTCTTTATATCGTATCGGCCCCCAGCGGCGCAGGTAAATCAAGCATGATTAATGCTTATCTTTCGCGCCATCGCGCTTATCCCGCTCAAGTGTCTGTCTCGCATACCACCCGATCGGTCCGTCCCGGTGAGATCGATGGTAATCACTACCATTTTGTAGACCATCATCAGTTTAAACAGCTCATCGATGAACAAGCCTTCTTCGAATACGCCGAAGTATTTGGCAACTTTTATGGAACCTCTCGGCATAGCATTGAGCAAACCCTCGCCGAAGGGATCGATGTATTTTTAGATATCGATTGGCAGGGCGCTCGCCAAGTGAAAATGATGATGCCAGAAGCGGTATCGGTATTTATTCTGCCTCCCAGTCGTGAGGAGCTGGAAAACCGCTTGCACATGCGTGGCCAAGACAGCCCTGAAGTAATTAAAAAACGAATGAATGAAGCCGAAAGCGAAATGTCCCACTACGATGAATACGATTATCTAATCATCAATGGCAATTTTGATGAGGCGCTCAGTGAATTAACCGCCATCATTACGAGCCAAAGGTTACAAACTCGACAGCAAGCAGCAAAACACCAAGCCTTGCTAAATGAACTTTTATCGAAATAAATACCGTAAGTTCTAGCAAATCTTGCTAAGATCGGCTAGGATCTTGCGTCATTTTTAGTCAACATACATCAACGGAGCTGTGCATGGCACGAGTAACAGTAGAAGATGCAGTAGAACAAGTCGGCAACCGCTTTGACCTTGTCCTTATCGCCGCACGTCGCGCGCGTCAGATCGCAGTAGAAGGTAAAGAGCCTCTAGTTGACGCAGATAACGACAAACCCACAGTTATCGCTTTACGTGAAATTGAAGAAGGTTTGATCACCACCGAAACCATGGATGCTCAAGACCGTCAAGAACGTCAAGAACGTGAAGCAGCCGAATTGGCAGCTGTTGCAGCTATCGCCGATAAACGCATCTAGATCTTCCCGCTATAAAATTACCGTGCTGGGTTTACTCCGCACGGTAAAACTCCCATAATTCATTCAATCATATCTATCACTGCGATCCTCTGCTACTGAGGTACTGTTTGTATTTATTCGAAAGCTTGCGCGAAGTCGCTTCTAGTTATTTAAGTGAAGAACACGTGATCCTGTTACGTGATGCTTATTTATTAGGTCGAGATGCCCATGAAGGCCAGTTCCGTTCTAGCGGAGAGCCTTATATTACCCACCCACTAGCGGTGGCGCGGATTTTAGCCGAGGTGAGGATGGACCATCAAACCCTCGCGGCCGCGATATTGCACGACACCATCGAAGATACACCGGTAACTTATGAACAACTCAGTGAACAGTTTGGCAGTGAAATTGCCGACTTGGTGGAGGGCGTAAGTAAGCTCGATAAAATTAAGTTTCGCGACAAAAAAGAAGCCCAAGTCGAAAACTTTCGCAAAATGATGATGGCGATGGTTCAAGATATTCGGGTGATTTTAATCAAGCTCGCCGACCGCACCCATAATATGCGAACCTTGGGTTCGCTGCGCCCAGACAAACGGCGCAGAATTGCCCGGGAAACCCTCGAAATTTACGCGCCCATCGCCAATCGGTTGGGGATCCACAGCATCAAAACTGAACTAGAAGAACTCGGTTTTGAAGCGCTCTATCCAATGCGTTATCGCGTCTTAAAAGAGTGTGTAAAAAATGCCCGTGGCAATCGTAAAGAATTAATCAACGGGATCCATCAAGAGCTACAAGGGCGGATCGAAGATGCAGGGATCGAAGCATCGGTGACTGGCCGCGAAAAAAACCTCTATAGCATCTATAAGAAGATGGTCAGCAAAGAGCTTCAATTCCATGAAGTGATGGACATTTATGCCTTTCGAATCATCGTTGACCAACTTGATACCTGTTATCGCGCCTTAGGTATTAGCCATAGCCTCTACAAACCTCGCCCAGGCCGATTTAAAGACTATGTCGCGATTCCTAAGGCTAATGGCTATCAAAGCCTGCATACCTCGTTGGTTGGCCCTCACGGCGTCCCTGTCGAAGTGCAAATTCGTACCGAGCACATGGACCAAATGGCCGATAAAGGTGTGGCCGCACACTGGACATACAAACAAGCAGGAGAAAGCCCTGGCACCACCGCACAAATTAGAGCCCAGCGTTGGATGCAGAGCTTGTTAGAACTACAGCAAAGTGCTGGCAGCTCCTTCGAATTTATCGAAAATGTGAAAACCGATCTGTTCCCCGATGAAATTTATGTCTTTACCCCAGAAGGGAAAATTATCGAACTACCAGCCGGCGCCACTCCGGTAGACTTCGCCTATGCGGTCCATACCGATGTCGGCCACGCCTGTGTTGGCGCAAGGGTAAACCGTCACCCTTTCCCTCTTAGCAAAGCCTTAAGTAATGGTCAAACCATCGAAGTCATCACCGCTCCGGGCGCTCGACCCAATGCCGCCTGGTTAAACTTTGTGGTGACCGGTAAGGCACGCGGTAAAATTCGCCAATTGTTAAAAAATCAACGCCGCGAAGAATCGGTTAGCTTAGGCCGCCGCCTGTTAAATCATGCGCTAGGCAGTACCAAACTCGCCAACATCGATCCGACACACCTGGAGCAGGTATTACAAGATCTAAAAGCGGAGTCTATCGACGATCTGTTAGCCGAAATCGGCTTAGGCAATGCCATGAGCATTGTGGTCGGTAGACGATTATTGGGCAATACCGAAGAACTTGGCCAACACAAGGGCAAAGGGATTATCGCGATTCAAGGCGCCGAGGGTTTGTTACTCACTTATGCCAACTGCTGTCGACCTATTCCCGGCGATCCGGTCGTGGCACATATAAGCCAAGGCAAAGGCTTAGTGGTGCATCTCGAATCCTGTAAAAATATCAGCGGCTATCAAAAAGAGCCCGATCGCTACATCAATGTCGATTGGTCAAAAGATGCCGAGAATACCAGCGAATACAAAACCGAAATGCGTATCGACATGGTTAATCACCAAGGGATCCTAGCCAGTTTAACCAATGTCGTAGCCTCGACTGGTGCCAATATCGTGAACATTGTCACCGAAGAAAAAGAAGGACGGGTTTATACCGTCGACTTGCTCATTACCACCCATAGCCGTATCCACCTAGCCAACATCATGCGAAAAATCCGAGTCATGCCAGAGGTATTACGGGTGGTTCGCTTAAGAAATTAAATAAACGAGAAACCAATGACACCTGAACGCCATCAGCGCATTCGCGCTATGTTAGACGCCCGCCAAACAGACTTAACCGTTTGTATGGAGAACGTACACAAGCCACATAACTTATCGGCGATTGTGCGTACCTGTGATGCCGTGGGTGTCGACCATGTACATGCCATTTGGGAAAACTATAAAGACGAACTTCGTCGTGGCACCGCCACCGGCAGTCAAAACTGGGTGAAAGTGCATAACCACGACAAGATCGAAGATGCAGTGGCTCAGTTACGCAACAGCGGCATGCAGATTTTAGCCACTAATTTGTCAGATAGTGCGGTAGACTTTCGTGAGATTGACTATACCAAACCTACCGCAATCTTAATGGGCCAGGAAAAATACGGGATCTCTGATACTGCGCTTGCCTTAGCCGATCAAGACATTATTATCCCCATGGTTGGGATGGTGCAGTCACTGAATGTTTCGGTGGCTAGTGCACTGATTCTTTATGAAGCGCAGCGACAACGCCAACTGGCGGGGATGTATCAGGGTCCTTGCTTGGTCAGCCCAGAAGAGCAAAACAGGATTATGTTTGAAGGCGGCCACCCGATTTTTGCCGACGTCTGCAAACGCAAGGGTTTACCCATCCCACAGATAGATGAACATGGCCAAATTGCCGCCGATGATACTTGGTGGGCCAAGGTACAAATGAACAAAGAAGCCTGGGATCATCTGGACGACGAGTCATAAGCGTCGCCAATCAACAGCCATTGACCTTATTGGTCAGTGGCTATGAGTCCATCGGCCGCTATTAACATCGCAACACCAGGCTACACTTATTCAAGTGAGGACTACTCGCTGTCACTCGAATATAGCTTAAATTGATAATCATCATCCCAAGGCAAATGATAACCCCATACCATCGGCTGGCCCACTTGCTTATCCACCCAAACAAACGGGGTAGCTAAGAATCGAGGGATCTCTAATCGGATGCCATTACTTTCTGCCTGATATAAAGACGCATGAGTTTCACAACGCACCAATAACATCACCACAATGATAATCAATAACCAACGCCAAAAACCTTCCATTGTTTATCCTATTTAGCTTAAGTCCAATTGTTACATCATGATTCGGCGACCACCTGCCAATGCGCTTGCAGAGCCTGTTGGATCTGGCTCACCTGCTTCGCACGCTGCTCAGGGCTGTAGGCTTTGAGCGGCAATTGTCCCCAAATGGCTTGCGGCCACAACGGATCATCATGAAACCTCACCACATGATGCACATGTAGCTGCGGCACCACATTTCCCAAAGCAGCAAGATTTAATTTATCCCCTTGATAGAGGTCCATTAAGGCTTCACTGACCCGTTTAGATTCTCGCCAAAACTGCGCTTGTTGACAATTATCCAACTGGTAAATATCAGCAATATTATCTTCCATTGGTACTAATACTAACCATGGAAATTGACTATCATTGATTAATAATACTCGGCATAGTTCAAAATCGCCGAGCCAAATGCCGTCTTTTGCCAATTGCGGATGTAACACAAAATCAGTCATCGTATTTCCTAAGATGTGGGTTTTTAGGCTCACCAATACAAACCTTCAGTGCTTAAACCTTTGCCGATTCCTTAGCTCGCCCTCACAACATCAGAAACCAAGAAATAAACACCAATCAAAAGATGATTATACGGCGAGCTTCAGCACAATGTTACGCTTTTATACTAGAACATAAATCATTCGATACTAGCACCAAAAAACAAAGACTAAGGGGATGTCACAACGCTTTTCAAACGACTTGAGCATGCGCACAACAAGCCCCATGATTTAAGTAGAGTTCTTATGTTATTTAATATAAAAATCAATCACTAATATCCAGGATTCAAGTTCAAAACCCAGCTCATCCCAGAAAGTCTTAGGCTTCAATTTTTAAACATCTGCTATTTTTAGTAGGAGGATATAACAATCGGTGGATAACATGCGAACAATACTATTGTGCTGCGCTCTCAGTAGCGTGAGTCTCGCCGAAGAATGGGATCCATGGTTAGATGAATTTAGCCCGTCAACCCTCAGTCGCCAGCAACAAATCGAAGAATTAATCTGGTTTAAACAAGCCGCCAAACCCTATCAGGGAATGACCATTCGTGTTGCAACCGAGCGTATAAGCACACATTGGTATGAAGCAACCGTTATCGCACCATTATTTCAAGATCTCACCGGTATTAGGGTGATCCATGAAGTCATTAATGAAAATGACGTGGTCAAAAAATTACATAATCAAATCGATTTAGGCATCAACCATTACGACATTTATGTGAGTGACAGCGATCTCATTGGTGGCCATTACCGCTCCAATAAAATACTCAATTTGAGTCATTTTATGCAGGAAGAAGGCAAAGCCGTTACCCTGCCAAATTTAGACTTAAGCGACTTTATGGGACTTGCCTTCACCACCGATCCATATGGCAACTTATTACAGTTGCCGGATCAACAATTTGCAAACCTCTATTGGTATCGACAAGACTGGTTTGAGCGCCCAGAACTGCAACAACGATTTGCTCAACTATATGGCTATCCACTGGCAGTACCTCAGAACTGGTCAGCTTATGAAGACATCGCTGAGTTTTTCACCATTCACGTCAAAGAGCTTGATGGACAAAAAGTATATGGTCATATGGACTTTGGTAAAAACGACCCTTCATTGGGTTGGCGGATCTCCGATAGTTGGTTATCGATGGCAGGGGTGGGGGATGTTGGTCTACCAAACGGTCTACCAGTCGATGAATGGGGGATCCGTAACCAAGATTGCCACCCTGTAGGCGCAACTGTAAAACGAGGCGGGGCTCTCGACTCACCCGCGGCCATTTACGCGATAGAAAAATATGCCGATTGGCTGAAACGTTTCGCCCCCCCCGAGGCTATCAATTTAGATTTATATCAAGCCCAAACCGAACTAAAAAAGGGACACATTGCCCAACAGATATTTTGGTATACCGCCTTTATCCCCGATTTAAGCCATCCCAACCTACCATTGACTGACTCCCAAGGATTACCGCTTTGGCGGGTTGCACCTGCACCACGCGGCGCTTACTGGCAACAGGGAATGAAATCGGGTTATCAAGACGTGGGCGGTTGGACCTTATTAAAATCAACAAGCTTAAAAAAACAGCAAGCGGCTTGGCTGTATGCTCAATTTAATGTTGCTAAAACCGTGTCTCTGAAAAAAACCATGGTCGGCCTCACGCCGATCCGACTCAGTGATGTCAACTCAGACAATTTCAGCGCACGCTCTGCAGAATTGGGAGGCTTAGTCGAGTTTTACCAAAGTGAGGCTCGTAACGAATGGACTCCCACGGGCTTTAATGTCCCCCACTACCCAAGCTTATCGGAGCTTTGGTGGCAATACATTGGTCGAGTGAATCAACCGGGAGCCAACATTCCACTCATCATGAATGAACTCGCCGAACACATGGATAGGGGTTTAGCAAAACTCAATCAACACAGCCAAACTCAATGCAACCCTCAACTCAATCCCATCGAAGATAAACAGTATTGGTTAAATCAACCCGGTTCACCTAAACCGCCCCTGAGCAATGAGAAACCGCAAGGTAAAACAATCAACTACTCAGACTTGTTACAATCATGGAAAAAGTAATCATCGCACTTTATTTGGGGCTGATGGCACTGACCGCAAATGCCAGCCCCTTGATTTTTTATACTCATGTCAACCCACCCTATGTAATTCAAGAGCAACAACAACTCTCGGGGCTTAATATTGATATATTTCAATTACTCAAACAAAAAAGTGGACTCGATCTCCAACTCAGGGTTTTGTCTCCTAAACGAGCCTACAAGCTCACTCTCTACTCCCCCAATAGCTGCGTATTTACGATTGAACGAACTGAATCAAGAGAAAGCTTATTTACTTGGATAAGTCCACTATTCGCCAATCGTTTCGCCCTGTATCAACGACATAAGAATGCCAAAAACTTACGTAGTTTGGCTGATTTTAATGGTATAAAAATAGGCAGCTACCTCGGTAGTAGCGTGAGCGAGTACTTAAGTAGTTTTAATTTGAAACTAGACTTAACAACAACCAACCTAAACAGCGCCGAAAAACTCCACCGAGAACGAATCGATGCCTGGGCCAGTGATACATTATTAACCGCCTATATACTGGAAAATAATAATTTAGATATTAACCCGCAAGGATTTGAGTTTTATAGCTCATTAGAAGCCATCGCCTGTAATAAACAAAGTAATCCAGCTATATTGCAGCGCCTACAAGAGCACTTAAACCAACTACAACGCTCCGGAGAGATAAACAAACTGATACAGCACTATCAACGACTATATGGGATAAACACAGATTGATAGAGCCATTGAGCGCAGTTAGCGATGATTTAGGCCCGCCAACATGAATAAATAATGAGTTAGATTAGTACTAAAAGCGCGAAATTATCACCGATAATACATATCAATATCTAGCCAATGAAGACAAACAAAAAAACAGCCTAAAGAGACTGTTTTCTTATAAGGAATTGTGAAGGATTAGACTTTTAAGTTAACCAAGTAAGTCACTAATTGATTGAGCTCTTCAAGAGATTTAACCGATCCAGTGTTCACTTGATATTTACCATTAATCACTAAAGCGGGTACTCCACGAATTTTATAGTTAATGGTATTTTTATCCATCTGCGACACCATGCCATTGACCACAAAACTGTTGGCAGCACTGTCAAATTTCTTGGCATCCACACCATTAGCAACAAAAATATCGCGAATATCATCACGACTAGAAAAACGCTGGCGCTTAACATGGATTGCATCAAAAATAGCGCTGCTTACTTGCGAATCCACATTTAGCATTTCTGCCACAGCATAGGCACGAACCATTTCTTCGCCCATGACTTTACCACCGAGAAAACTCACATGGTTCTTCTTAAATGCAACTCCAGCAGGCAAAGAGGATTGAATGCTTTTCGCTACCGGTTCAAACTTATAACAATGGGGACAGTAGTAAGAGAAAAACTCCATAACTTCGGGCTTTGCGGTGGCGGTTTGCTTAATCACTTCATAATGTGTGCCTTGCTTAAAGTCTGTCGCCAATGCCATCGGTATAACCAACAGCGCCATGAGAGCAATCAGTATTTTTTTCATCAATCTAAAATTCCTTCAATGTACCCATAAAAAACCGAGCATAAAGATAAGCAAGTACTCGGTCAATCGCTTTACCATGACTTTATCACCCCCTCCGCGAGAGCGAAGGGATGATAATAAGAGTCATTAGCTTCCATTTATATATAAAATAAAAATAAAAACAAATACTTAAGTTTATCTAGGTAAGCATTAACGCCTACAACCTACAACAAGATGAATAGCAGCGTTCAACAATCCCGCGCGACTTAAGTGTACCAGTGTCCGTTTTCAAACATCACTTCGGCCTCTGCAGGCTGGTGAATTAAGCTTGCATAACAGTGCTCAATTTCACTGCGCCTAATTTTTAATGTGGGCGTGAGCAAGGCATTATCAACATTCCAATCCTGCTCTACCACTATCAAATGAGACAGCTTGGCATGGCTTTCCAGATGCTGATTTACCTGAGTTAGTGTACGGCCTAAGCTGGTTTCGATTTGCTGCTGCGAATGCTGCTTCAGCTCAGCAGCTAACACAACTAAGGCGCAGGGCTGAGTCAATGCACTACCAACCACACACACCTGTTCTATCATCGAATTTTCCGCAAGGCGCTGTTCAATAGGAACTGGCGCAACATACTTTCCTTTCGCCGTTTTAAAACTTTCTTTAAGCCGGCCTATAATTTTTAGATAACCGTCGCTATCGATGGTTCCCTTATCACCAGTGTGCAGCCAACCATCGACCAACGCCTCGGCGCTCAACTCTGGGTGTTTATAATAGCCTCGCATCATCGCTTTGCCTTTCACCAGAATTTCACCTTGATTGGACAGCTTCAATTCTACCCCAGGGCCAACTTTACCGATGGTTCCTATCTTATCGGCTCTAAAAGGCACATTTAAACTGCCATAGGCTAAGTTTTCGGTCATCCCCCACGCTTCTGAGATGTTAAGACCGAGTGTTTGATACCAGTGTAATAAGGCGGGGGCAATCGGTGCGCTGCCACAACCTAAAATACGCGCCTTATTCAACCCCAAAGCCTTTCTTATTTTTAATTTGATCAAACTCGACAACAGCGGAACCGTCAGTAACAACTTAAGCTTCTTAGGGGGGATTTTTTCAAATACGCCTTGCTGAAAACGTGCCCATAGCCGCGGTACCGAAATAAATAAGGTTGGTTGAACACTGCGTAAATTGTCGGCAAAAGCGGCTAACGATTCAACAAAAGATACCGTAGGTTGACCGCTAAAAATACTCGTGCCTTGTATATAAACACGCTCAGTAATGTGGGCTAAGGGGAGGTAGGAAATCATCCGGTCATCACGATTGGCCTCTAATACCACAATCAGGCGCTCGCAGGCATAGCGATAAGCAGCAAAACTAATTTCAGCACCTTTCGGCTCACCAGTACTACCAGAGGTATAAATAATGGTCATAATGTCTTGCGCCGACCAAAGATGATGTTTGTCGATGGCCGACAAACGGTCTAACCAGTCTTGCCATTGAATATCGCAAGCCATAGTGTGGTAAGGCATTGCCACCGTAGTTAAACCATCAGGAATTGCGGCCGCTTGCTTATCCCAATCATCTAACTTACCAACAAACAATAACTTTGCTTCACTATGCTGCAACACAAAGCGGATGGTATCGACACTGGCGGTGGCATAAATAGGCACACTAATACAACCGGCCATGATAATAGCCAAATCAGCGATAAACCATTCTGCGCTATTTTTGGCCAAAATCGCCACTTTGTCACCCGGCGCTAAATTTTGTTGTCGCAGCCCTTGAGCAATTTGCCCAGCTTCACGAGCCACCATTGCCCAAGTTTTTTCATGAAATACACCATCAATCGGCTGGCGTAAATAGACCTGTTGTGGTTGTATGCGTTGCCAATGCATCAAAGCGTCCACTGGTGTCACAAACTTTTTCATAACAAACCCCTTACAAAAAACCAACCTTTACAGTTAATCCTATATCGATAACTACAGGATGCCAGCTAAATCAAAATATTAGCCTAGGGAATGTGACAAACACTCGGTTTAAAGCCAAGTTTTAAAGGGCGTTTTCGCTAACATACTATTGTAATATTGCCGCTGTCCGGTGACTTCTTCTGCTAACCAATCGGGCTTTTCAAAATGCTCTTGTTCGCTGTTTAATTCAACTTCTGCTACGATCAGCCCCTGATTATTTCCAGTAAAAACATCTACTTCATAGGTATGTTGACCCACTGGTACCAAATAACGCAACTTATCGATAGCCCCCGGCTCACACAAATTTAATAATTGCTCGGCTTCGGCCAAAGCCAAAGGCTGTTCCCATTCGAAACGACTCAAACCAGCGGCATTACTCACGCCTTTAATCGTTAAGTAGCCCTGCTCTCCCTGGATCCGCACCCGAACCGTACGCTGCTTATCGCTGTTGAGATAGGCCTGCACTATCCGCAAAGAGGCTGTCGCTTGGGCAACAAAATCCATATTTTTCACTAAAAACTTACGCTCAATTTCGAGGCTCATATTAATACCCTGGCGTTAATGACAATGGCGGCTGCTGCAAGGCAGATAATTGCTCTTTAAGCGCCAGAATCTGATCTTCCCAATAACGCTGTGAATTAAACCAAGGAAAGGCACGTTGAAAAGCAGGATCTTCCCAGCGACGTGCCAACCACCCCATATAATGGATCATCCGCATCGCCCGCAGTGGCTCAATCAGCGCCAACTCTCGCTTATCAAATTCACAAAATGATTCATAACCTTCAAGAAAAACCTCTAATTGCAAACGACGCTCGTTATCATCGCCCGCCAACATCATCCAAATATCTTGCACAGCTGGACCATTACGCGCGTCATCCAAATCCACCAGCATCGGCCCATCACGCCACAAAATATTGCTGGGGTGACAATCGCCATGTAAGCGAATAATTTTATTGGGCTTGTAGGCCACTTTCGCCGCATCCGCAACTTGTTCGGCAATAGTAAAAAAGGGTAAGGCGAGGCCCTTAGGTAACCAATCCTTAAGCAAGGCAATAGGTTGCTCTAACATCTCTTCGGTATTGATCGATAAACGATGTTCAAATAACTGACGCCCCACACGTTGGTGCATCCGTCCCAAATATTGACCAACCCGTTCCAGTTGATCAAGATTATCCACTTCAAAGCCTCGCCCACCCACACTAAGAAAAAGGGCAAACCACCAACCTTGATACGCAAACAAGCTTTGACCATCGCGAACAATCGGAGCAACAACAGGAATGTCAGACGCAGCCATCGCTAAACTAAATAGATGCTCTTCGATAATCTGTGCTTCGCTCCAACGCTCAGGACGATAAAATTTAACCACATAACGCAAGTCATCTTCAGCCATAAACTGATAGACCCGGTTTTCATAGGAATTTAAGGCAAGTAAACCACTACTGGGGTAGATCCCCTGTGATTCAATGGCATCTAAAATTAGATCGGGATGCAATTCGGCAAATAGGAAGGCGCTCATAGAATGACTTCAGCACTATGGGTAAGTTATCCGCGCAGTGTAACAGTAAAACGATCAGCCTAGCCAGCCGACAAGGAGGCTTAGCTTTGCTGAAAAGCCAAAACGACAATGTAAATACAGCTTAACCAGCCCACCGCGGCTAAGGCTGAACGCAAATAAGCTTGGCCCAAAAGATAAACCAAGGGATGTAAGATCCTGACCAACAAATATACAACGGCAGGCACATCGAGCAATTGCGGATCTAAACCAGAAAAGTAAGCAATCACGATAACAGCGATGAATAAAACTAAGGCTTCCCAGGAGTTTTGTTGGGCAGCGTAGATCCGCTGCCCGCGTTTATCCAATTGTAGCGCTTGCTGGCGAGGGTCCTGATTATCCACTCGTCCCAGCTGCCGTTTACGCATCCAAGAGCCAAATGCAGCCAATAAATAGGGCAGCATTAACAATAAAGCCAAGCAGCTTAACGCCACGCTCATGCGACGTTAACCACCACTAATGAAACGACTATGTTGCGTGACCTGCTGGCCATTACTTTGCATGACAAACTCAATATCGGTGATCGGTCGCGGTAGTAAATAAGGGTCACTCACCAGAGTTACCGGTAAATTAAGCACTTCGCCACCCTTAACCTCTACTTGCTGAGCACCCAGCCATTCAACCTCTTCTAGACCGAGCACACTCAACTGAAACGCTTGCGCTTCAGAGGACTTATTAATCACCTTGAGGGTGTAAGTATTTTCGATTAAGCCCTCGGCATTTTCATTGTATAAAGATGAGCGATCACGCAATACATCCAGTTGCATCGGTTTAATATTAATCAAAGTCATCACAAAGGCGACTAACATCACCGTTAAAACCACGCCATAACCAATCAGTTTGGGTCGCAGGATTGCGGTTTTCTGACCCGCTAAATTATGTTCGGTTGTATAACGGATCAAACCTTTCGGATAGTGCATACGCTCCATGGTTTGGTCACAAGCATCGATACAAGCACCACAGTTAATACACTCATACTGCAAACCTTCACGAATATCGATCCCCGCGGGACAGACTTGTACGCAGAGATCGCAATCCACACAATCACCTAAACCAAGCGCTTTGGGATCGGCATTACGTTTACGCGGTCCTCGCGTTTCGCCGCGTTGAGTATCGTAACCCACGATGAAGGTATCTTTATCAAACATCGCTGATTGAAAACGCGCATAGGGGCACATATGAGTACATACAATGGTGCGCATCCAACCTGCATTGGCGTAAGTGGCAACCGCGAAGAAAATAATAGAGAAGGTCACGCCGCTGGTTGCGTTGAACGTAAAAAAATCCCACCACAACTGTTTAACGGGTACAAAATAGGCGGCAAAAGATAGTGCCGTAAACACCGATACAGCGCCCCAAGCGGCATGCTTAGCGGTTTTACGCCAAATTTTATTCACATTCCAGGCAGATTGATCTAACTTACGCCGCTTATTAGCACTGCCTTCAATTCTTTCTTCAAACCAGATAAAAATAAAAGTCCACACCGTTTGCGGACAAAGATAGCCACACCAAACCCGCCCTAAGAAGGTGGTTATAAAAAATAGAGCGAAGGCGGCAATAATGAAAAAGCCAGCCAGTAGTAATAAATCTTGCGGCCACAGAGTAAGACTAAAAAAGTGATATTGCCGAGCTGCGATATCAAACAAAATCGCTTGGCGATCGCCGTAGGGGATAAATGGCACAAGCACAAAAGCGGCAATAAATAACCACCCCATATATTTGCGTACACGTTGGAACAAGCCTTTTTGTTCACGTACATAAATCTGTTCTTGAGGGTTGTATCGATCGACCGGCGCACGTTTCTTGGCATTTGTTTTTCTAGCGGGTGGACTCACGTCTTTAACGGGAATTCGTTCACTCATCACTCAATCCTTTTGAGGGGCATCAATCGTTTACAGGCTTACCTATAAAACAAGTAAGCCCTAACAAACTGGCGGGCAATACTAAGCTTTAATACCTCGAGCTTTTAGTAACGCAGTTTTAAAATCATCTTCGCAATCTTTAGCTAGACCAGGGATCATCTCATCCTTGGCTAGATTCAACATTTTCAATTGATAAATTAAAACATCGTCAGTTAACTCACTCAAAGGTTGTTTAAACCCTGCTTGGTCGGCGATTTGGGTGAGCATTTCGACTAAATTTAACTCCGGCTGTTGACGCCAAACCGGCTTGAGTAAATCGATTAGCTCTTCAATACGATGTAACTGCATACTCATTCTATTTCTCCACGAGCGGCCACTACAGCTTGGTTTCTACCTAACTGCTTGGCTCTATATAGGGCTATATCAGCCTTGTTTACGAAGTCTTTAGCATTCTGTTGCGCCACAGGAATAAGACAGGCTATTCCAATGCTCACGGTCACATAGCTAGCCACCGTGGAGTACTCGTGCCGCAACTTTGCCTCTGCAAGTAGTGTTCTGATTCGTTCCGCAACTTGCAATGCGCCTTTAGTATCGGTATTGGGCAAGATCATTACAAACTCTTCGCCGCCATAGCGCGCAACGATATCATCTTCACGCTGTAAGGCTTGTGTAAACAGACTCGCAACCAAGCTTAAACACTGATCTCCAGCGACGTGCCCGTAATGATCGTTATATGGCTTAAAGAAATCAACGTCGATCAATAATAAACTTAAGGAAGTTTTAGCTCGGCCACTTAAACGCCAATGCTGAGCCAAGGATTGCTCAAATATCGCCCGATTATATAAACCGGTCAGCGCATCTCGCTCGCTTTGTTCACGCATCAAGGCATGACTATCGGCCAACTCTAAAACTTTAAGCCGATTACGCGCACCCTCGGTAAAATTTGCCTGAACCAAGGCTTCAGCGCGCTTCAAAACTAAATTTAGCTGCACCCAGCTCAACCACAGCACTAAACAGGCCACCAATTCGACTTGACTACGATCCACCGAAACTACCGTTAGCGCCAATAAAATGGGCAAACAAAAACCATTGAAGCTACTAATGCTTAATAAATTGGGAACCACCACCAAGGATAACAGTGACCCGAGTAAAATCATTAACAACAGGCGCTCTGCGCCACCTAAGTCTGGGGCAAATAGCAAGATACCAACCCCCCATAAGATCCCACTACTAGTCGATAAACTAAAGTAACGAACGAGCTGTGAAGCAGGCGCTGAATGCGCCGAAAAGTCACGATTTAGGCGCAAGAAAAAATAAAATGCCGCCGCTAAAAGCAACATGCACAGTAACCAAATGAAACCCGGTACAAAACGATAATCAGGAGAAAATAGCCACCACCATAACAAACTATACAGCGCGGTCATTAATGCCACCAAACGACCACTATTCAGTAAATAATGGGCATTATCAGACTTTATTTGAAGCTGTACATTGCGCAAACATCGATCCTTGTTAGCAACATTAGTGAACAATTTGTGGTCATTGTAACAACAACTCGAACAGCCCGCACACCAAAACAAGAGTTAAAAACTAGACAAAAAACTTAAAAAATAATGAATTTTCGATAAATGTGCCACATTTGGCAAATACAAAACACAGGCTTTCATAGTATTTTGATCTGATTGCTTGCGTCTTTTTTCCCAGAAAGGGTAAAGTGCTAGCCGCAAGTTACGGTCAATAAACTTGCAACTCGGTCAATTAGGTTAAGTATCTAAGGAACAAGGTCAATGCTGGACAATATCAATCCAACTCATACACAAGCGTGGAAAGCGCTACAAGCGCATTTCGAGGCACAGAAAGATGTTCAACTGAGCGAATTATTCGCCGCTGACGCTGAGCGTTTCAAGCGTTTTTCAGTTTCGTTTAACGAGCAAATTTTACTCGATTACTCGAAAAACCTGATCACTAACGACACAATGCAACAGCTGTTTGCACTCGCCAAAGAAACCAAGCTCGATGGCGCGATTAAGGCAATGTTCTCTGGTGAGAAAATCAACCAAACAGAAGGGCGTTCTGTATTACATACCGCCTTACGAAATCGTAGCAATACCCCGGTCATCGTAGACGGCGAAGACGTCATGCCTGCGGTTAATGCGGTATTGGAAAAAATGCAAGGCTTCTGTCAAAAAATCCACTCCGGTGAATGGAAAGGTTATACAGGCAAAGCCATTCGCAGCATTGTAAATATTGGGATTGGTGGTTCAGACTTGGGTCCAGTGATGCTTACTGAAGCGTTGGGTGCTTACAAAATTGAACATATCAAAACCTACTTTGTTTCGAATGTAGATGGCACTCATATTGCCGAAATTCTAAAACAAGTCGACCCCGAAACCACCTTATTCCTAGTGGCATCAAAAACCTTTACCACCCAAGAAACCATGACTAATGCGCATAGCGCACGCGATTGGTTCCTAGCTGCGGCGAACGATCAAGCCCACGTGGCTAAACATTTTGCAGCCCTGTCAACCAACGGCCCTGCAGTTGCCGAATTTGGTATCGACACCGACAACATGTTTGAATTTTGGGATTGGGTTGGCGGTCGTTACTCTTCTTGGTCGGCGATTGGTTTATCAGTCGCGTTAACGGTAGGTTACGATAACTTCATCGAATTGCTCGAAGGCGCGCATGCCATGGACAAGCACTTTGCTGAAACCGATTTTGAACAAAACTTACCGGTAATCCTTGCCTTGCTTGGCATTTGGTACAATAACTTCTTCGGTGCGGAAAGCGTTTCGATTCTGCCTTACGACCAATACATGCACCGCTTTGCAGCTTACTTCCAACAAGGTGACATGGAGTCCAACGGTAAAAATGTCGACCGTAATGGCAACCCGGTTGATTACCAAACCGGCCCAATTATTTGGGGTGAGCCGGGAACTAACGGTCAGCACGCCTTCTACCAATTAATTCACCAAGGCAGCAAGTTAATCCCATGTGATTTTATCGCACCAGCAGTGAGCCACAATCCTTTGTCTGATCATCATCAGAAATTAATGTCTAACTTCTTTGCCCAAACCGAAGCCTTAGCCTTTGGTAAGTCTCGCGATACCGTTGAAGCAGAGTTAGTGGCCGCAGGTAAATCAGCTGAAGAAATTGCTGAACTGGCACCGTTTAAAGTATTCACTGGTAACAAACCAACCAACTCTATTTTGCTTAAGAAAATCACCCCTTACTCTTTAGGTGCACTGGTTGCGATGTACGAGCACAAAATCTTCGTACAAGGCGTTATCTGGAACATCTTTAGCTTCGACCAGTGGGGCGTAGAGCTTGGCAAACAGTTGGCCAACCAAATTTTGCCCGAACTAAAAAGCCAGCAAGCCGTCACCGCTCACGACAGTTCAACCAACGGTTTAATTAATACCTTTAAAGCCTGGAGCTAAACTTTAGCTTTTAAACGTAAAACTAAATGCAAAGAGCTGGCCCAGGCCAGCTTTTTTTTATGCCCACCATTCCAACAACGAGCAATAAATAATCAACTAATATAAACAAGCCTATACTCAAAATATAAATATTGGCCAATCAATGCAGCTACAAGAATTACTGAAAACCAAAGATAATAACTTCAAGCTAATAAGGATGTTAGCGGCATGTTTAGTGGTATACAGCCACAGCTTTTGCTTGGCGACAGGTAATGAACACAGTGAGCCCATCGCCCAATATCTAGGCTTATCCTTAGGCTATATTGCGGTGGATATTTTCTTCATTACCAGTGGTTTGCTAGTTTGTAAAAGTTTACTTACCGCAAGATCTTTAACTATTTTTGTATTATCCCGATGCCTCAGGATCTACCCTGCACTGATCACCTCTGTTATTTTTTGTTGCTTACTCGGTTTACAACTTTCTAAATTAAGCCTAGGCCAATATTTGAGCCATAACGAGACCCAAAATTTTCTGATCTACAATAGCTCTATTATTGTTGGCGACTACCAAATGCTACCCGATGTATTTACCAGTGCTCCCTACAACCGCAGTGTGAATGGTTCGCTATGGACCCTGCCATGGGAACTAAAGATGTATTTAATATTAACTGGGTTTGGAGTGACTTATCAGTTTGCTAGAAAACTAAAAGTTGCCGTAAACTGGCTACCGACAGTGATCGTCCTCACCGCCCTTATCTGCCTAATGTTATTCATGACCAGCTAAGTGGTCGCGAGCCGCATTGGTTTTATAGTAAATTCTATCGTTTCGCGAGCGCCTTCTTTATCGGCGGTAATCTCTACGTTTTTAGGGCTTGGATTGGCATCAACTACAAAGGCATGTTAGCCGCCATACTGATACTGCTGTTGGCATTCTTCAGCCTCAACCAGAGTTTGTTTTTTATTAGCTACCTAATCATCACTCCCTACTTAATCATGTGTTTTGCTTATCTACCTAAAGGAAAAATTCTGCATTACAATCACTTGGGCGACTATTCTTACGGCATGTACATTTATGCATGGCCAATACAGCAACTGATAGCCACCACAATCCCGAAAGTGACAGCGATTCATATGTTTGTGATGGCTTTCTGTTTAACCCTGCTACTCGCTTATTGCTCTTGGAATTACATAGAAAAACCCGCTTTGGCACTCAAGAGACATTTATACCAGCCGTCGTCCTAAAGCAGATTAATTTTATTCATTCCATTATTGTTCAAGCGAATCCAACGAAGCACGAAACACTCTAGAAATAGCCATTGGCTAAAGCAATTAGTTGTATGCTAAGTTCCTTTAGTACATTCGCCGCTAAACCTATAATATAGACCGAGCCAATCGTGACCAGCCAAGCAATTCAAGGATTTCTACTCACAGCCAATAGCTATGACCGTCAAGGTCAGGCTCATATTCAGCTGTGGTTGGCCAGCGAACAAGGTGCTATTTGCCTCGAGATAGATGATCAACAGCCAGTTTTTTTTGTTCTCAACCATCAGTTAAATGCGGTGCTCGCCCTGCTGGGATCACAGCTAAACCGTCATGCTTCGGTGTCCCTAAAAACCTTCCAACACCAGCCGGTAAGCGCACTCTATTTTTCTAGTATCAAAAACCACAGCCAAGCTGCGCAACAGTTAAAACAGGCAGGATTAAGCTGTTTTGAGAGCGATATAAAACTGCATGAGCGTTTTCTCACGGAACGCTTTTGTTATGGCAGCATGCTGTTTACTGGCCTGCAGAGTCATGACTCTCGTTACCCCGCCTTGCAGCAGGCAAAAATTAAAGCGGCGCAATATACGCCCCAACTGTCGGTATTATCGCTAGATATTGAGTGCAGTGAAAAAGGTCAGCTATATTCAATTGGTTTATATAGTGACAACTACCAACGGGTACTGATGATCGGCCCAGAGCAAGCCGCCGACACGCCAATCACTTGGCTAGCCAATGAGTACGCACTATTAAAACAATTAGAAGTAGAGTTTCAAAACCTCGACCCAGACATCATCATTGGTTGGAATGTCATCAATTTTGATTTTCGACTGCTGGTTAAACGCGCTGCCGTGCATGGGATTAAATTGGCCATTGGTCGCCATCATGGCATTGCCAGATGGCGTGAACGTCACGATATGCCTCACATCGGTTTTATTAGTATCCCCGGGCGAGTGGTGATCGATGGCATCGACTCGCTAAAATCAGCGACCTACCACTTTGATAGCTTTAGCCTAGAAAATGTGGCTCGGCAGCTATTAAACCGAGGCAAATTGGTAGCCGAAGTTGAAGATAGAATGGCCGAAATAAACCACAATTTTGCCCATGATAAGCCACAGCTAGCCGCTTACAATTTAGAAGACTGTAAGTTAGTACTCGATATTTTCAAGCATACCCAACTCCTTGAATTTCTTTGCTTACGCGCACAACTCACCGGTTTAATGCTGGATAGAAGTGGCGGTAGTGTTGCAGCTTTCACCAATGTTTACTTACCCAAGCTGCATCGCGCGGGTTATATCGCGCCTAACTTAAGCCATGACTTTGTCGCCGACAGCCCTGGCGGCTTTGTGATGAACTCTAAGCCTGGGCTATATAAAAATGTACTGGTACTCGATTTTAAGAGCCTCTACCCCTCTATTATTCGCACTTTTAAAATTGATCCCTTAGGCTTAATTGAAGGCCTAGCAAGCCCAGACAATGCCATTGAGGGCTTTAGAGGCGGCGTATTTAGCCGCGACAAACATTTCTTACCCGATATTATTAATCAGCTGTGGTTACAGCGCGATCAAGCCAAAGCGAATCAAGACAAAGCCCGTTCGCAGGCGATCAAAATTTTGATGAATAGCTTCTATGGAGTGCTTGGCTCTACCGGTTGTCGCTTTCACGATCCCCGCTTGGCAAGCTCAATTACCATGCGCGGCCACCAGCTGATGCAACAAACCGCAGACTGGATCACCGAACACGGCTACCAAGTGATTTATGGTGATACCGACTCTACCTTTGTCTGGCTCAATCAAGAACTAAGTCCAGAACAAGCGAGTGCCATTGGTCAACAACTAGCCAAAGAAATCAACCTTTTTTGGCGCAATAAGCTCAGCCAAGAAATGCAGCTAGAGAGCTACCTAGAAATTGAATTTGAAACTCACTTTTCACGCTTCTTAATGCCGACTATACGCGGCTCAGAAACTGGCAGTAAAAAACGCTATGCGGGTTTAACTGCGCACAACCAAATGGTGATTAAAGGACTAGAAACGGTACGTTCTGACTGGAGCGAACTGGCGAAGATTTTTCAAACGGGATTGTTAGAGCGGCTATTCTCCGACCAAGACCCACGCCAATTTGTTCTAGATACCGTCGCTAAGCTGTTAGCGGGTGAATACGACCCACAACTGATCTACCACAAGCGCTTACGCCGCAAGCTCGATGAGTACGTAAAAAACGTGCCACCACAGGTTCGGGCTGCACGCCTCGCCGACCAACATAATCAGGCTTTAGGTAAACCACAGCAATATCAAAATAAAGGGACTATTAATTATTGGATGACCGTAAATGGGCCTGAACCTGTTGCTTATTGCCGCAGTCAAATCGATTATCAACATTACTTAGATAAGCAATTGCAACCCATTGCTGATGCAATATTACCTTTCATTAACTTAGATTTTGAGCAAATAATTAGTGCTCAACTGGGCTTGTTTTAAGCTTGGAAGCTGCTGAGACCTTTGCCCTGAGAATTAGGGAAACATCACAGTAATTAAATATAAACCCAAAAAATATCAACTACTTGAAACTTTTACTTAGTTTACCCTTCCAATAACTAAAGACTTAAATCATCTGAGGCCATAGGGAAGGGCAAACTAAAGAGGTAAAACTAGTGGCTATTTTTTCTATGAGTATTCGTATATTGGTATTAATGGTGATGCTGGGGAGTGTATTTCACGACCAACACTCCCCCTCGTGTTTTTTAACTCAGCTGACTATTGCTGCATCTCAGCAAACGACCTCTAGTTAAACAAAGCAATTTTCAATACGTTTATCAATTTGTGGATTCGCCACAAACACTTTTACCGAGTGAGCCGCCACTTTAAACGAAGAATTTTGTAACATTGGAGCCGATTTAAAATCGTAAATATCGTTAGGCGGTTTAGCCGCTGTATCCACTAACATCACCCAATACCCTTCAATATCGGGAGCCACAAACTCTAAGTCTTCCCAGTAAGCATTAAACACCATATACATACGATCTTTTGAATAAGGGTCTAAGAAGGTCACCGCGATAGAATGGCTATCTTCAGACCAATCCGGTTCAGCTTGTTGCACACCATGCCATTCAATGTTCGCATCATGGATCACATCCGATAAACTGAGGTGGATTTTTTCCTCTAACACGTCATCGTAACAGCGTAATTTAATTAAATTTTGCACAAAATTTAGGAGATCACTGTTTTCATCCACCAGATTCCAATCAAACCAAGAGATTTCATTATCTTGGCAGTAAGCATTGTTATTCCCATTCTGACTACGCTTCACCTCATCACCCATAGTGATCATTGGCGTTCCTAGAGATAACAGCAAGGTGGTAAAGAAATTCTTCATTTGCTGTTCACGTAATTGATTAATCTTGGGATTTAAAGTTGGCCCCTCTACCCCATGGTTATAGCTCACATTATGATTATCACCGTCTCGATTATTCTCCCCATTTTCTAAATTGTGCTTTTCGTTATAACTGACTAAATCATTGAGGGTAAAACCATCATGTGCGGTGACTAAGTTCACGGAACGCTGAGGTGAATGATGATCTTTATAGTAAATATCAGGACTACCTAATAAACGACCAGAGAACTTACTCACAACAGCACGATCGCCACGGAAGAAGGCTCGAACATCATCGCGAAACTGACCATTCCATTCATTCCAACGATCACCAACAAATTCACCCACTTGATACAGTCCCGCGGCATCCCAAGCCTCTGCGATAATTTTAGTGCCTGCAAGCGAGGGATCTGAATCAATCGACCACAATAAAGGCGGCTCTTTCATCACATTTCCCTGTGAATCTCGAGCCAATACCGAGGCCAAATCAAAACGAAAACCATCAACATGCATATCATTGACCCAAAAACGCAACGAGTCTCGGATCATCCTGCGCATGACCGAATGATTTGCATTACAAGTATTGCCACATCCAGAGTAATTTCCATACCAACGTTTCTCTGGCTGCAGCATGTAGTAACTATCATTTTGTAAGCCTTTTAAACTCAAGGTTGGGCCATCATGCCCTCCCTCTGCGGTATGATTAAAGACCACATCCAGAATCACCTCGATGCCAGCTTTGTGGAGCTCTCGCACCATGATCCGGAATTCATTAAAAGCGCCACAAACACTTTTATCTGAGCTATAAGCATTATGCGGAGAAAAGAAAGCGATGGGACTATAACCCCAATAGTTTTGCTTACCCAGCGGAGCATCTTGCAAATCAAATTGTTGCACAGGCATCAGCTCAACAGCGGTAATGCCAAGCGCCTTTAAATATGGGATTTTTTCGATAACTCCCGCATAGGTGCCACGTTTATGGGCCGCTACCCCCGAAGAAGGATGCTTGGTAAAACCAGCAACATGTAGTTCATAAATAATGGTATCTTGCAATGAACGCTTAATTGGCTGAGTGCCTTGCCAATCAAAGCCACGCAAATCAACCACCGCCCCTTTAATGCACTGATCAACATTATTGTGGCCATGGCGCGCAGCCACCAAACGTAAATAATTATCCGGAAAGTGGGTCACCTTGGCATAGGGATCCAATAAAACCTTACTTGGATCAAAACGTAAGCCGAGTTCCGGTAACCATGGACCATCGACCTGAAAGCCATAAAGAGTCCCGACATCAAGGTCTTCAACATAAATATGCCAATAATGATCGGTACGATTAATAGTTGGGTTTAGTGGGATATTCGCGAACGGTTTACGTGAATTAATCTCTTTAAATAGTAATAGATTAACTGCCGTTGCGCTTTTTGAAAAAATACTGAAATTAACGCCAGTGCCTTTGTAACTGGCACCCAGAGGAAATGAGCTCCCCGCTTGTATATTTAGATCCATAATTTGTGCTGTCTTATTAAAGTTTAAATGCAAATAACCTGAGATGACGAGCCTATAATTGGCTCTTCAGTATAGTTTAGCAGCATCAGAACTTTAGACAGCACAGATAGATCGACTAATTAAGCCTCAGTCGTGCGAATAGGTAACTTCGTGATTAGGTCCAACTTTTGTTATAGCTCAGAACTTTGCCGATATAGAATGTGAACGACCACCACATTGACGCTTTCTACGACAATGTTGCGAACCAAGTTGATCCAATTCCGAAACTTCATCGGGCAACATCAAAGAAAGCAATTGCTCAAGTTTATCGCCATTGGCTAAAACGTTTGCGATGGTTTGGCTAGTTTTACTACGGAACATAACATACCCTTTTAAATAATACCTATAAGGGGGTATGCAGCTAAAGTGCCAATTGTATTATTTTATAAAAATTTGATTATTAATCATATAGTTGCATTCTAGCTTTGACTGGATTTGCATACATGGCATACAACTGAGTTTGGACCTCTGCACTAATATCGCGAGACTTCGCCTCAAAATAGCGCTTCGCTTCTGCCAACTCATTCGCGGAAACGTCTTCAGGTATAGCATCACCCAGAGCAAGCCAGTTAGTCGGCATCAATTGATAGTTACCAATAATGGCCTTATCTAAGGCTTGAGCAACTTGTTTTGCCGACTCAAACTCCCCTTGCAAGGTCTCGGAAAAATGCACATGCACCCGGCCTTTTTGACCAACAATCCCTCGAGAAATACTCGAAATATCTTCATGTTCTTGTTTTAAATATTCGCCATGCTGATTTTGTGAAACCAGTTCATTTGCCTTGGCCACGTCACAGGGGTCAAATTCATAGGAAATAGAAACGGGCACAATGTTTAACTGATTGATGTAATCCGCAAAACTTTGTTGTTTCGGTTTATTTAAGGCCAACATAGAAATTAATGCTGAATTAGTCACATCTAAACCGTCTTTGGCTCGTCCTTCACGTTGCGCAATCCATATGTGATCACTAGTATGACTTAAGGTGTGCTGAATATAGGCGGATAGCTGTTTTGAGTTCTCTAATTTTTCACGTTTTGTGGTCGCCGAACGTTTAACAATAAAACTACGATTTAAACGCATCAGGTCAGAAACCCAAGGCTTGGTTAACAAATTATCACCGATGGCATTTTGCACGGTATCTTGGCCATTATTATGTAAGATGTAATTAATAAATGCCGAATCCAGTGCGATATCCCGATGATTAGAAATAAATAGATGTGGTTTAGTTAAATCTAAATGATCCAAGCCGCTAGAGCTCAATTGACTGGTGGTAGTTTTGATCATATGCGCCATATAAGTTTCAACCATCACTTGAAAATCATATACCGAGCGAATATTCCTGACCTTAAATTTAAGTATCTTTCGCAAAATAAAAGAAGTCAGCCAAAGAAAAACGCCCTTCGCCTTGGCAAAGCGAAATTTAATCAGTGTAGTAATCAATTCAGGATCATTGATAAGACGTTTAAGTATTTGTTCTACTTCAGAATCTTGATAAGGGCGAATACTGTCAAACTCAGACATAACTTCTCTCGCAATTTAGGAAGGCGCAATTTACCGCTTTCCCACCCTAAAAACAACCGAAGCGGTTAAAAAACAAGCAGCTCACAGTTGTTTCAAGCGCTATCCTGCGACTTTCACTGTGCTTATTTGCCAAGTATACTGATAACAAGTTTTCCCAATCCAATGTGAATGGAACAACAACGCCAACAATTGCTTGATGCCCCCATCACGCCTCTCATTATTCATAAAGCCCTCCCCAGTTTAGTGGGCATCTTTTCGATCATTTTTTTTAATTTAGTCGACACATTTTTTGTCGCTATGTTGGGCACAGATCCGCTGGCAGGAGTCTCTTTTACTTTCCCTATAACCTTTGCAATTACCAGCATCGCCATGGGCTTAGGCATCGCCCTTTCGTCTCATGTTGGACGACTATTAGGGGCCGAGAAAAAACAACAAGCGGCCCAATTAACCAGCCATAGTTTATTGTTTAGTTTACTATTAATTACTACCCTAGCCGCTTTAGGCTATTTCAATATTGAACGATTATTTTTATCCCTCGGTGCGGAATTACCAGTTATGCCCTATATCGAACAATATATGCAGATCTGGTACCTTTCGATCCCTCTATTAGTTATCCCCATGGTCGGCAACAGTGCAATCCGAGCCAGTGGCGATAGCAAAACGCCAAGCCTCATGATGCTAGTCGCCGGGATAATGAATGGTCTTTTAGACCCAATTCTAATATTTGGTTGGGGCCCGATACCCACTTTAGGTGTGAAAGGTGCGGCATTAGCGACCGCCATCGCTTGGCTACTCACTTTTTGCATGGCGATTTACTTACTCAAATACAAACTACAACTGCTCAAATTTGAAACCTGTTCCCTTCAGCAGTTAATGAACTCTTGGAACAAACTATTAAGTATTGCAATACCGGCTGTATTTTCCCAATTGCTCACCCCTATCGCCACCACCATTACAATGGCTATATTGGCAACCGCCGGAACCGCAACCGTGGCCGCTTATGGCTTTGCCACACGAGTAGAAGCCTTACTATTTATCGGAGTGATGGCGATAAACTCAGTGATCCCAATGCTCGTGGGACAAAATGTCGGGGCAGGGAACTTAAATCGAGCGCAGCAAATTGTGCATCAAGCCATTCGTTTAGCGGTTATTTGGCAATTACTGTTAGCCATACTCATGTATTACCTGGCACCGCTGATCAGTCGCAGTTTCAATCAAGATCTCGAAGTCGCCAGATTAAGCCAATATTACCTACAACTGGTGCCTTTTTGCTACGGAATGATGGCGGTTCCCTTATTACTCGCACAAACACTCAACGCCTTGGCTCTACCGATGATGGCAGTGATGATTAACCTCATTCGTTTGTTTGTCTTTATGTTGCCAGCCATTTACCTAGGCGCCTTAGCTGCGAACAGTCAAGTGATCTTCTTAGCAATCATTGTCGCCCATACGGTGGCTGGCCTCTGCAGTTTAATTCTATTGACCTACCTCATGAAAAAAGCAAGTTGGTGGCAAGCCCAGCATTAAAAAGACAACATCGATCTCATGATGTTTAATCGAATAAAAAATTAAGGGCGATACCGAAGTATCGCCCTTAAGCTAGTCATATCGCTCAAATCCATGAACGTTAATCGCTCCCTGCAATCCTTTTGACTGTAGCACACCATTCCTTAGTGTTTCCCCTTGCTCCTTCCCTAGCGCTATCCTTTAGCCTTCTGTGGCCTAACTGCTCATCCTAAGCGGTTGCTCGCTCCATCCTGGAGGTGTCCTGAAAATCATCCTTAAGCTCTTGTGTCACCAAGGCTAATCGCACTCCTGTGCTCACATCCCTAGCTCATCGATCCTGACAAGCCGCTCATCCTAAGCGTTCCTATAATGCCGCTAGCTTCATGCTTTGGCTGCTTTCCCTGCCCGTCCTTGTATGAGCTACTTTACGCTTTGGTTCAATAAAACCTAGATGAGCCCGTGAAATAATTTTTGAATTGATTCAATCAAGAATCATCGAATTTAATTAATTATTTGAATTTAAAGCATTTAAATAATTTTTACGCAATATAGAGCAGCCATATCAGCGCTCAAGCGTAGTCGATCTCTCACAGCACCTCGGGGCTTATCGTCAAGCCTAGAAACCTTAATTTTGGCTTACTAATGTTTGTTCAAGATAAAAGCGAAGAGGAATAAAAAAAACGCTGTTGGTAGACGACATAAACCTAAATCACCGCTAACAGCGTTATCTGGTAATTAGAGCCACTAGTTACTGCACTTCATGCCTATTTATCGGCAGATTTATACGACACAATAAGTTGGTCATATAATGAATCAGATTGGCATAGCATAAATTGTAGTCACAAAAAAACCAGCATTAAGCTGGCCTAAAAAGTCGGGGCGACACTTACGTGTCGCCCCTAGTAGTCATATCGCTCAAATCCGTGAACGGGTAATTGCTCCCTGCAATCCTTTTTGACTGTTTTACTACATCCTGTAGTTGTCCTTTTCTCAAATCCTTTGAGCTGTCCTTTAGCCTTCATTGGCATAACCGGTTGTCCATACCAGTTGCACGTCTCCTTCCTAGGAGGTGTCCCTTACTACATCCTGTAGTTGTCCTTTCAGCTCCTGCTACGTTTCTCATCCTGATAAACGTCAGTGCCTCCGTGCAGAACTAACTATACGGCATTAATACTTGAGAAAAAGCTCCAGAACAAAAAAAACTCATCTTTTTTTACATAAACAGCATCAAAAATAAATAAGCAATTGATGTATATGGATATTGTTATTATCTATCTGCAAGATTTACTGCCTTTAACTTACAACCTTGTAAGAGATCTCTCACAAGGAGTGCAGTCTTTAGACTAAGCTAACGATTTTTTGAAAGCTTAGGTAAAGATAGATGATAACGAATTGCAACTAAACGGATGACTAAAGCACTAATAATACAACTGCTAGTTGCAATGGTCGTGGAAAAACCTAAGTTCTCTGTAATCGCCCACACACAACCCCCGACAATACAAGCCGTTGCATAGATCTCGCGCTGCAGTACTAAAGGAACCTGGTTGGCCAGTACATCACGGATCATCCCCCCACCACAGGCCGTAATCACCCCCATAGTGATCGAAACAATCACCGGAGCGCCCATTTGTAAGGCCTTATTCGCACCAATAGCCATAAATACAGCCATACCAATAGCATCGGCAACTGGTAATAACCAACGAGGAGGACTAGGAAAATTATTGAGCAAAACAATTGCCCCCAGACTAGCCGCTAAGATCACCCACAAATATAAACCATTTTCCACCCAAAAAACTGGGCTAGCTCCTAATGCCATATCACGAATGGTGCCCCCACCAATCGCGGTCACGCAGGCAAGTACTAGGGCTCCAAATAGATCCATACGTCGCCGACTAGCGATCAATACCCCAGAAATGGCGAATACCGCCGTACCAAAAAGATCGAGACTAAAAATAATGGTGTTGCCCAATGTCGGCTCCTCAAAAAAATAGGCTGCAATGAGGCAACATGTTTGCTGAACAATATAAGAGACCGATCAAACAACACCGAACCCGGGTGGGTCCGGTAAATAAATCAATCATAAATAGTCGGAATGGCTTGCCGTTTATGTTGGGTCCGTAAATAAATACCTATTAATTTTTCTTCTACCCCAGCATCAACCAATTTACCTTCTAAAAAGTCATCAATTTGATCGTAAGTTAAACCAAGCGCCACTTCATCTGGCAGCTGCGGGCGATCTTCCTCTAAATCAGCTGTTGGCGCTTTACCAATCAACTTCTCTGGCGCACCCAAGTAACTCGCCACTTGGCGAACCTGACGCTTATTTAAACCAAAGATAGGCGTTAAATCGCAGGCACCATCCCCATGCTTAGTGTAAAAACCGGTAATATTCTCAGCCGAGTGATCGGTACCAATCACCAATGCACCGGTTAGTCCCGCAATTTCATACTGAGCAATCATTCGCATCCGCGCCTTTACGTTGCCCTTAGCAAAATCGATCCCAGCTTGTTGCGGTAAGGCTAAACCCGCGTTCTGCAAACCTAACAGTGCGCTTGAGTGTGCCCCTTCGGTGCCATCTTTAATATTTGTGGTCACGATATAGGAGGGTTTAATAAAATCTAAAGCTAATTGCGCATCTGCTTCATCTTTCTGCTCTCCATAAGGGAGGCGCATCGCAATGAAACGATAGTCTTGAGTCGAGTGCTCTTGATTAAGCTGTTCTACAGCCAACTGAGCGAGCCGTCCGGTGGTCGTAGAATCAACACCACCACTAATACCTAAGATTAAGGTTTTTAAGTTCGCCTGTTGTAAACACTGTTTGATAAAGTCTATGCGACGTTTTACTTCAAACCCCGGGTCAATTTCAGGTAGAACCTTCATCTCCGCTAATATTGCTTGTTTCATCTCATCCCCCACAACAAATGTAATCCTCATCAGGCAATGTACTTGAGAGATAAAAAAAAACCAAGAGACAAGCTGATTTACATACAATTAATCACTAAACAGATTAATATAATTAGGGGCTGTTAATCTTTGGTGATGACTTTTACAGCTGTTTGTGACTCATTTAGGCAAGTCATGTGAAATATCGCTAGCGGTATAGCTCATAACAATACACTGCAGTAATGCACCACAAATACTGCCTAAACAATTTGACTAGAAGCGTTTTACCGTTGATTAGAGGTATCTGCTTAGCACTCTAAGCGAGACACCTCTCGCCACGATAAAAATGCTTTTTTCTCGAAAAAGTAGCTCACAAAAGAACCGCCTCTAGCCATCTAAGGTATGCTATTGGTCAAACAACAGAGCCATTTGGCAAGGAAAGAGAATAACTTTAGTTTTTCTATTTGAGTGAGCAACCCAAAATGGGAATTTTAGCGCTAAAGATGCGCATTATTTTTTCAGATAAGTTGTCAAATATTCATCTAGAGTCTCTAGAATTTATTTTCCCTAGCTGTTGGATATAAATCAATTGGCGCCAAGGAGCGACAGCTTCTGATTGAATATTTCATTTTAAGGATAAAACTATGCTACGACGCACCAAAATTGTGACAACTTTAGGCCCAGCCACCGATAAAGACGACATTTTAGAACAACTGCTGCTCAGCGGCGCAAATATGGTGCGACTCAACTTTTCTCACGGCAGCGCCGACGACCATATCGCTCGCGCCAATAAGGTCAGAGAACTTGCAGCCAAACATAAACTACACGTGGCTATTTTGGGTGACCTACAAGGTCCCAAAATACGCGTATCCACCTTTAAAGAAGGTAAGGTTAAATTGCAAGTTGGGGATAGCTTTTTACTCGATAGTGATTTAGCAAAAGGCTTGGGAGATCAACAACAAGTTGGCCTCGATTATAAATACTTGCCTAAAGACGTGGCCCCTGGCGATACCCTGTTACTTGATGACGGTAGAATTCAATTGAGAGTCACCGCCGTAGAAGGCAATAAAGTCACCACCGAAGTGACCATTGGCGGATTTTTATCCAACAACAAAGGGATTAATAAACTCGGTGGTGGTTTATCTGCCGCAGCCTTAACCGATAAAGACAAAGCCGATATCCTCACCGCAGCCAAAATCAATGTCGACTATTTAGCTGTATCCTTCCCAAATAGCGGTGAAGATATGCACTATGCCAGACGTCTGACTCAACAAGCTGGACTCGCAACAAAACTAGTGGCAAAAGTTGAACGAGCAGAAACAGTTGCCACCGAAGAAGCGATGATAGATATCATTACCGCTTCCGACGCAGTGATGGTGGCTCGTGGCGATCTCGGTGTTGAAATTGGCGATGCCGAATTAGTGGGAGTGCAAAAGACTCTTATTCGTCTGACTCGAAAATACAATCGCGCGGTGATTACCGCAACTCAGATGATGGAATCAATGATTAGTGCGCCGATGCCAACTCGCGCTGAGGTCATGGATGTAGCCAACGCAGTATTGGACGGTACCGATGCGGTGATGTTATCCGGCGAAACAGCCGCTGGCCAGTACCCTGTAGAAACCGTCCAGGCCATGGCTTCGGTTTGCCTAGGTGCTGAAAAACAACGCAGCATTAACGTATCCAAATATCGAATCAATGAAACCTTTGAGAGTATTTCGGAAACAGTGGCGATGAGTACCATGTTTGCGGCCAATCACATGCAAGGTATGACCGCCATTATTGCACTCACCGAATCAGGCAGCACGCCTTTATTAATGTCACGCCTCAGTAGTGGCTTACCCATTTTTTCTTTATCTCGCCACCAAGCAACCTTGAGTCGTTGCGCCTTATACCGAGGCGTATACCCGATTTACTTCGACGAAACCAATCACGATATCATCCAAGTATCACATAGCGCGATTAATTTATTGAAACAACAAGGCTATTTGAATAAAGGTGATTTAGTGATTTTGACCCATGGTGATGTATTCGACCAAACCGGGCATACCAATACCAGTAAGATATTAAAAGTCGGTTAAGCGCTAAACATGAGCGCTTAGTTAGCTCGGTGTATACACCGAGCTAACCATCGAAAAATAATGACCAGAGCATTCAAACGAAGATCAATTTAAATCACTAAAGCAATACAGGATCACATCCGAAACAGCAAAAATACCCAATGTGTGCGTATCAATGAATATTAATTGTGGTTTAACTGCGGACTTGCTCGAGTACCTTCCACAGGACGATTCACCGATAGTTTGCGTCCCTTGGTGATCCCGGTTTGAAAATCTGGGGTAAGCTGACCCATTGAGGCCTTAATTTTCGCCTTAAAGGTTTCACGGTCTAACTTCTCAAACATCTCATCCAAGTAGTCATCCATATGTTCATTGCGTCCATCGCTTGTTAGATCGGGGAGTTTTTCTAAAGCCCCCTCCAACCAACCGGCAGTAAAAGAAGTCACCCGTCGTGCCACAGTGACATTATCCGTACCGGAACCGGCAAAGCTATTTCGAAATGAACCCACCTGTTGGTTCATTTCTCGATAAACAATATCAAATGCAAAGGCGGCAAATACGGCACGCTCGGCCATGCCAACAAATTCAGCTCTTTTTAAACCTTTATGATTAACCAGTACCGCTTCCACACCAAAACGTGAGTTAATACCACGAATAATGCGTAAGATATTTTCGTTTACATTGGCGGGTAACAAGGTTTGAGTAGAGGTTTTCCCCATTTGAATTAAATCAATATCGGCTTGCTCTAAGCCGTGTTTAAGCATTAAGCGATGCGCCATACGGATCGCTTGAGCAGCCTCATGAACATTAGAGGAGTTACCCAACTCTAAGCACTTTGCAATTTTTTCTAGGGCTCGTTGACGACTCACGAAATTGCTACAACCTCTGTTCAAAAATGAAGCGTCATTTTACTGGTTTTAGCCAAATTTTCCAGTAATACCGAGCCCAGAGCCAGCGCTTCGTTTAGAATTTAGACTCAATTTTCCACTTGAAACACCAAAAAGAAAACCCTCTGGCAATGCAATGGGGTCACTTTCCAGTCGTGCCAGCGTCGAATACAGCTCGCTTTAGAAGCAAACGAGGCTCTTATCCATTCGAATGTCCCTCACCACCATTGCCTGTAGAATAAACATGAACATCGCGCTGTGGGAAAGGGATCGAGATACCATCTTGATCGAAGCGCATTTTCACTTGTCGAGTAATATCCCAATAAACGTTCCAATAATCATCGGTTTTTACCCAAGGACGCACAATAAAATCTACCGAAGATTCATTTAAAATATGTAGTTTAACCATAGGAGCAGGTTCGGCTAACACCAATGGGTGCTTGGCTAATAATTCATTCAACACGGCTTCCGTTTTATCGATATCATCGCTATAGCCAATCCCAAAAACTAAATCAACGCGACGCAGTTTTTGTGCGGTTACATTTTTAATCACATCCCCCCAAATTTTACCATTTGGGATCACTAAGGTTTGGTTATCGATGGTTAAAATAGTGGTCGAAACTAAATTCATACTTTTCACTTTGCCAAAGACGCCACCGCCCACTTCCACCATATCGCCCACATCATAGGGACGATAAATAAGAATCATCATCCCAGCAGCAAAATTACTCAAGGTATCTTGCAAGGCAAACCCAATAATGAAACCAGCGACGCCTAACCCCGCTAAAACCGGTGCCAGTGATATACCAACTTGGGCCAAAGCAAATAAAATTCCAACAATAACCACGACCCGAGTCACCGAGGACACTATCATCTCTTTCATCAACGAAGATAACCGTAGCTTGGAAGAATCTAAACTTTTAATCAGTAACTTACGGGTTAAACGAGCAAGAGCACGAAATACAAAATAAATGAGTAACAACAAAAATATTTTGAAGATCCACTCTCCGCCGTGCTCAACAAAATACTCACTAAGTCGAACGACCCAACGTTTAGCAATACCGTTCAATACGTTGATATCCAACACATCGGTGGTGATTTGCCCACCTAATTTAAGCAATGTCTGTTGATAAAATCCGGTATTAAAACCAAGCTGAGTGAGTAATTCAACGGTTAATTTGAAGCTTAACCCTGCGAACGATAATTGCTCTTTGACCACGGCTAATTGGTCTTTTAGTGCTTGATCATCGGGAGTCAATTTAATAAATTGACTAAGCTCCCTGGTTTTATTTTCGAGTAAGCCAACCATCCCAGAAAATGATTCAGCCCGCAGATAAAGCAAATCGATCAGATGATGATTTTGATCCGTTACCTCAAAGCCAAGGGCTTGAAGATTATTAATTTGCTGAACCAAGGCCGAAAAAATCACATCAGATCGATTCAAGTAATCAATATATAACTGAAAAGACTTAATATTATCCGAAGGTTGTTGTGCGTAGGCTTTATTGAACAACTGCTGCTGTTGCTCGATCCTCTGAATTAAACTTTGATAATTATCGACGATAATTTGCTTAATTTGATGGTTTATAGCAGGTTCCGTAAAACCCAGAGCTTGTTGTTTAATTAAGTATTGGGTGAGCTGATTAATCGTTTCAAAGGAACTTAAATGACGCTCAACTAAACGATAATCGATGGCCGCTTGCTCGATAGCAGAGACCGTATTTATATTGGCTTGTATCTTTTCAATCCGCTGCTGTTGACGCTGATATTTTTCCAATAATAGCTGCGCTTGGTCGCTGCCAGAATCAGCCGCATGCAAGCAAAAAACAGCGCTCGAAAAAAATAGTAAAGCCCACTTCGTCAAACTCTGATACCACCGAACAAATTCCGTTTTCATCTCTGCCTCCTAAATAAACTACAAATAACTATAAAAAAACAAGCCAACAACTAATGATTAAATTATGTTTTATGATCGAAAGGGGCCGCTTAATCCTAAATCATAAGCCACAATGAATAGAACATGGCTCGGTTTGCAATCATGATTACGGATATCACAGAGCACTCAACTAAGGAAAGTATATGAATATAGCGCGTTGGCTAAGTAAACTTTGGTTAGTGAGTTTAGTCAGTTTTCCTATCAGTGCTGGAGAATGGATCTTCAAAACTGGAGCGTTTTGGTCACAAACAGACTCATCAGTCACAACTAAAAGCTTCGATAACCAAGATATTACCTTAGATTTTGAAGATAGTTTACAGCTAGAAAAACATCTGTTGTTACCCTTTTTCGAGCTGGGTTACAAATTTAATCAACGCCACCACGTCTACGCCGATTGGCGTCGTTTACATCGAAGCGCATCGAGCAAAACCAATTTTGGGTTTACCTTACCGAATCATCCCGATTCTGGCGTAATCGCTGGCGCAAATCTAAATACCCGGATGGATATTGATATTCTGAGTGCTGGTTATGGCTATTCATTTTATCAAAATGCTAAAACTGAAATTGGTGGCTCACTTGGTTTGCATGTGATGTTTATTGAAATGGGTTTTAGCGGCGATATCTCAGCTTGTGTCAATAATGCTGGGAGTATTATTTGTGATTCAACCGCGACCAATGGTGAAGTGGTTGATGAATCGGCCACCGCACCGCTACCAGATATCGGCTTATGGACCCATTATCAATTAACCGACGATTGGACACTGAATGCTCATAGTCAATTTTTTTATTTAAAAATTGACCAAGTGAAGGGTTATTTAGCCGATCTGAATGCCTCCGTTAGTTACCAGATCAATCCCAATTGGGATATAGAGTTTGGCTATAACTACTACATTGTTGAAGCAGAGTGGGATGAGATCCAACTTAAATATAATTATCGAGGGCCGATGGTAAACCTCGCTTATCGATTCTAGCCATCACTTATAGGCTACCAACGGGCTGGTAGCCTATAAGTTCACTTGCTTCAAATCAGTTCAGCAATCCCATATTGTTTACCATATTGTTCAATGACAAAGTCGATGTCTTTATCACCACGCCCCGATAAGTTAATTAAGATACGACCATTAAGCCCCTGTTTAGCAAGCTTAATCGCATGTGCAACCGCATGCGCCGATTCTATCGCTGGAATAATGCCTTCTAATCGCGATAGTTCAAAAAACGCATCAATCGCTTCTTGATCGCTCACAACCCCATACTGAACTCGACCTAAATCTTTTAAATAGGCATGCTGAGGTCCCACCGAAGGATAATCTAAACCACTGGCGACCGAATACACCTGTTGCGGTTCCCCTTGCTCATCCTTCAGCATATATGAATGGAATCCATGCATGGTCCCCGGCTCCCCTTTGGTTAAAGTGGCAGCGTGTTCACCCACTTGCTCCAAACTTCGTCCCGCAGGCTCACAACCATGCATCGCCACTGTTTCATCCTCCAAAAAGGCACTAAATAAACCCATTGCATTGGAACCACCGCCAATACAAGCGACTAAGTGATCAGGCAATTCACCGGTCATCTCTTGAAACTGCTGACGCGCCTCAATACCAATAATCGATTGAAAGTCTCTCACCATCATTGGAAAAGGATGCGGCCCAACCACCGAGCCGATGGCGTACAATTGACTATGAGGATCGGCCATATAAGCCTCAAATGCGCTGTCTACAGCCTCCTTAAGAGTTTTTCGACCATGAGTGGCGGGAATCACATTAGCGCCGAGAATTCGCATTCTCACCACGTTAGGATGCTCTTTGGCAATATCCACTTCCCCCATATGAATATCACATTCAAGACCAAGCAACGCGGCAGCTGTGGCCAGTGCTACCCCATGTTGGCCAGCACCAGTTTCGGCGATCACTTTACTCTTGCCCATTTTTTTCGCCAGCAGCACCTCACCCAAGCAATGGTTAATCTTGTGAGCACCGGTGTGATTTAGATCTTCGCGTTTGAGATAAATCTCACAACCATAAGCCTTGGACAAATTTTCCGCATGAAAAATGGGACTAGGCCGACCCACATAGTGTTGGTAAAGACGGCTTAGTTCCGCAATAAAACTCGGATCTTGGCGGATCGCATGATAAGACTTGGTAATGTCGTCCATGACCCGTTGTAGCTCCGGAGGAATAAAGCTTCCGCCGTATTCTCCAAAATAGCCTTGTGGGTTTGGCAAAGCATGCTCAAATTGATTTTGCATTATAAATTCCGATTAGAAAAAGCTTAGTTATACCGAATCTTATCAAGGAAATATGTGCGCTAGTTAGAGCTTCGATCGATAGCTTTCTTGAATAAATAGAGACTAAAACATAAAAAACGACCTAAGGTCGCTTTTTATAATAACATCAGTAAAGTCAGGCTTTTTTCACTGGCCGCTGCCAACCAGAAATAGTTCGTTGTTTGGTCCGAGAAAGAGCCAGCATTTCAGCATCCACATTACTGGTAATGGTTGAACCTGCACCAATGGTGGCATTTTTACCCACAGTAACCGGTGCAACTAACTGGGTATCACTGCCAATGAAGGCACCATCTTCAATAATTGTTTGAAACTTATTCACGCCATCATAGTTACAGGTAATTGTCCCTGCACCAATATTCACACCAGCACCAACAATAGTATCCCCAAGATAAGTTAAATGCCCAGCCTTGGAGCCTTGACCTAAGGTTGATTTTTTCATTTCAACAAAATTACCAACATGCGCATCTTGTTTTAATTTTGCACCAGGACGTAGCCGCGCAAATGGTCCCGCTGAAGCATCTTCGGCAAGGCTCGCTTGCTCAATAATACTGTTGGCTTTAATGGTGACGTTATCACCGATTTCACAATCAATTAAAATACAATTTGACTCAATGGTGACATTGTTACCCAAGCTAACTTTACCCTTGATAATCACATTAATATCGATGAAGCAATCATGACCCATGCTCAATTCACCCCGCAAATCAAATCGATTGGCATCGGCCAAACTAAGACCTTCAGCTAATAAACGCTCCGCTTGAGCAAACTGATAAGCCCGCTCTAAACGATTCAGCTGTACCCGATCATTTACCCCTTGAACTTCAACTTCAGAGTCCGGTTGTACCGCTTGTACCAAATGTCCTTCTTGAGTCGCCATTTCGATAATATCAGTCACATAGTACTCACCTTGCGCATTATCATTACTCAATTGCGCTAACCAACGATTAAAGTCATCACTATTAGCAACTAACACACCAGTGTTCACCTCAGTAATCTCCAGCTGCTCTGGGCTGGCATCTTTATGTTCAACAATCGCGGCAACACTTCCATTTTGCCGAACAATTCGACCATAGCCAGTGGGGTCAGCAAGATCCACCGTTAATAAGCCAATTCCGCCTTTTGGCTGAGCTTCAATTAAACGTTGGATGGTTTGTTGGCTAATCAGCGGAGTATCACCATATAACATCACCACCGCCTGGTTGGCGGCAAAATGCGGCGCTGCCTGCTGCATCGCATGACCCGTTCCTAACTGCTCTGCCTGCTCCACCCAATTTAGCTGAGGATCTTGGATCTGCTGTTGAATCAACTCACCACCATGACCATAGATTAAATGAATCGTTTGCGGCTCTAGTTGTTTAGCGGTATCAATAACATGTTGTACCATTGGTTTATCAGCAAGTTTATGCAAAACCTTAGGCAAGCTTGAGCGCATCCGTGTGCCTTTTCCTGCGGCTAATATCACTACACTAAAATTCATCATCTATCCTTCATAACGGTAAGCTTTGCTCAATTTAAACGAGTCTTTTCAAAAGTAGTGTAAGCCAAACCACTTTACTTTGGAATTCACCCTTGATATTGCATCTTTAAAATACAAAAAAGGCGCTCAATGAGCGCCTTTTTATACTTAAACTAAACTATCTAACGTTTTTACCGAGAATTTCGATAACCCGTAATTGCGCCATTGCTTTGGCTAATTCAACCTGCGCTTTGGCAAAATCGATATCGCTGCTAGGATTGCTAATGCTTTCCTCTGCCGCGTGTTTAGCTTGTTGGGCCTTGGCTTTATCGAGTTCGCTGCCTCGAATCGCGGTATCAGCTAAGACGATCACGTTTCCTGGTTGTACTTCCAAAAAACCACCCGAGATATAAATGACCTCTTCGTGTCCGTGCTGTTTTACCATGCGAACCATACCAGGCTTAATTGGAGTCAGTAATGGGGCGTGACCAAACATCACCCCTAACTCACCCTCTTCACCGGTTACTCGTAAGTGTTCAACGCGACCAGAAAAAATTTTCTTTTCCGCGCTTACCACATCCAAGTGAACTGTCATCGCTGCCATTTTAGCCTCCTGTTACGCCAATTGGCGATGCTTACATATTTTTGGCGCGCTCAAGCACGTCATCAATATCGCCAGCATACAAGAACGCTTGCTCTGGGATATCATCGTAATCGCCAGCCAATAGGCCTTTAAAGCTACGAATCGTATCTTTAAGCGGAATAAGCTTACCCGGGTTACCGGTAAATACTTCGGCTACGTGATAATCTTGCGTTAAGAATTTTTCAATTTTACGCGCTCGAGCTACGGTCTGTTTGTCTTCTTCAGACAATTCGTCCATACCTAGAATTGCAATAATATCTTTTAATTCTTTATAACGTTGCAGTACACCTTGCACGCCACGAGCAACTTCATAGTGCTCTTGACCAACCACTAAAGGATCTAACTGACGAGAGTTTGAATCCAATGGGTCAATCGCAGGGTACAGACCCATGGCCGCAATGCTACGGTTGAGTGTCACCGTTGCATCCAAGTGAGCAAAAGTGGTAGCAGGCGATGGATCGGTCAAGTCATCTGCAGGTACATAAACCGCTTGGATCGAAGTAATCGAACCAGTCTTGGTTGATGTAATACGCTCTTGAAGAACACCCATTTCTTCCGCCAAAGTAGGCTGATAACCTACCGCAGAAGGCATACGACCCAGCAGTGCAGATACTTCGGTACCAGCTAGGGTATAACGGTAAATGTTGTCAATAAACAACAGTACGTCTTTCCCTTCGTCACGGAACTTCTCAGCCATCGTTAGACCAGTTAACGCAACCCGTAGGCGGTTTCCTGGTGGCTCGTTCATCTGACCGTAAACCATGGCTACTTTATCAAGTACCCCGGCTTCTTCCATCTCGTAGTAGAAGTCATTACCTTCACGAGTCCGCTCACCAACACCCGCAAACACAGATAAACCTGAGTGTGCTTTAGCAATGTTGTTGATTAACTCCATCATGTTTACGGTTTTACCGACACCGGCACCGCCAAACAGACCAATTTTACCACCCTTAGCGAATGGACAAATTAAGTCGATAACTTTTACGCCGGTTTCTAATAATTCATTAGAACTTGACTGCTCTTCGTAACTAGGAGCAGCTCGGTGAATTCTGTAGCGCTCTTCTGTCGCAACTTCACCTTTACCGTCGATGGTATGACCAAGAACGTTCATAATACGACCTAAGGTGGCTTCACCTACAGGTACTTTAATCGCGTCACCAGTATCAACCACTTCTAGGCCGCGGCGAATACCTTCCGATGCACCCATACAGATACAACGTACTACGCCACCACCAATTTGCTGTTGAACTTCAAGGACTAAGTCTTCACCTTGAACTTCTAGAGCATTGTATACCTTCGGTACACTGTCATGTGGAAATTCAACGTCCACAACAGCGCCAATTACTTGGACGATGTTACCGTTACTCATGTTGATTCCTCTAAATATTGTGCTTATGCCTTGCCTTAAACGGCTGCAGCCCCCGCAGAAATTTCAGTCAATTCTTGAGTAATTGCTGCTTGACGTTCTTTGTTGTAAATCAACTGTAGTTCGTCAATCAGGTTACCCGAGTTATCGGTTGCCGCTTTCATTGCAACCATTCGTGCAGCTTGTTCACAGGCGAGGTTTTCAACCACCGCTTGATAAACTTGAGACTCGATATAACGAACCAACAAACCGTCGAGAATTTCTTCGGCGCCTGGCTCATATAAATAGTCCCAACTGCGAGACGCAATTTCTGGGTCATCTGCTTTAGGCAGCGGCAATAATTGGTCAATTTTGGGCTCTTGCACCATGGTATTAACAAACTTGTTATATACCACATAGATGCGATCTAACTTACCTTCGTTGTAAGCTTCAAGCATCACTTGTACGGTACCGACCAACTCATCGACAGTTGGGTGATCGCCCAAACCTGAGTTTTGAGCCAATACATTCCCACCATGGCTGTTAAAGAAAGAAGTTGCTTTACCGCCAATAACGGCCAAATCAGCACTCACACCTTTCTCTTTCCACTGCTTAATCTCAGTAACGGCATTCTTAAACAAGTTAATGTTTAAGCCGCCACAAAGACCACGGTCTGTAGACACCACGATATAACCAACACGTTTGGTTTCTCTTTCTATAACATAAGGATGTTTATATTCGAGTTTACCTAACGCGATATGACCAATAACTTTGCGCATAGCTACTGCGTAAGGTCGGCTACCTCGCATGCTGTCTTGAGAACGACGCATTTTACTAGCAGCAACCATTTCCATCGCTTTGGTAATTTTTTGAGTGTTTTTAACACTGGCAATCTTACCTTTAATTTCTTTAGCGCCGGCCATATCTATTCGCTCCTATTCGTCAGCTTAGATTACCAAGTTTGAGTCGATTTAAAGCTTTCAATTAATGACTTAATTGAAGCATCGATTTCATCGTTGTAATCGCCTTTCTGGTTAATAGACGCCAATAGATCGGCATATTCATTGTTGGCATAAGCTAACAATGCGCCTTCAAAATCAACAATCTTATTGATTTCAATATCAGCCAAGAAACCTTTCTCTGCAGCATATAAACCTAAGGCTTGCTCAGCAACAGTCAATGGGCTGAACTGCTTCTGCTTCATTAACTCAGTTACTTTCTGACCATGGTCTAACTGCTTACGCGTTGCATCATCTAAATCAGATGCAAACTGAGCAAAGGCTGCTAGTTCACGATACTGTGCAAGCGCAGTACGAATACCACCTGACAGTTTCTTGATAATCTTAGTTTGTGCTGCACCACCCACACGAGATACCGAAATACCAGGATCAACCGCCGGACGAGTACCAGAGTTGAATAGCTGGCCAGTCAAGAAGATTTGTCCATCGGTAATCGAAATTACGTTGGTTGGTACGAAGGCTGATACGTCACCGGCTTGAGTTTCAATAATCGGCAAAGCCGTTAATGAACCCGATTGACCTTTAACTTCACCTTTAGTGAACTCTTCCACATATTTTTCATTAACCTGAGCTGCGCGCTCTAGCAAACGAGAGTGTAGATAGAATACATCACCAGGATAAGCTTCACGGCCAGGTGGACGACGCAATAACAATGAAATTTGACGATAAGCAACCGCTTGTTTCGACAAATCATCATAGATGATCAAAGCATCTTCACCGCGATCTCGGTAGTATTCACCCATTGCACAACCTGCATAAGGTGCTAGGTATTGTAATGCAGCTGAATCAGACGCTGAGGCTGCAACAATGGTAGTGTATTCCATGGCGCCAAACTCTTCTAACTTACGCACAACGTTAGAGATAGTTGAAGCTTTTTGGCCAATCGCCACATAAACACATTTAATACCGGAGTGTTTTTGGTTAATGATGGCATCAACCGCAATTGCCGTTTTACCAATTTGACGGTCACCAATGATCAATTCACGTTGACCACGACCAATTGGGATCATTGAATCAATCGCTTTAATACCAGTTTGAACTGGTTTATCGACCGACTTACGTTCCATCACCCCAGGTGCAATCACTTCGATAGGTGAGAATCCATCATGTTCGACAGGTCCTTTACCATCAATTGGTTCACCTAGTGTATTCAGGACTCGTCCTTGTAGGCCACGACCTACAGGTACTTCCAAAATACGACCAGAACTTTTAACTTTGTCACCTTCTGCTAAATCAGCATAAGGTCCCATCACAACCGCACCTACAGAGTCACGCTCTAGGTTTAATGCGATGGCATAACGACTACCAGGAAGCTCAATCATTTCGCCTTGCATTACATCAGCAAGACCATTAATACGAATAATACCGTCACTAACAGATACGATAGTACCTTCGTTACGAGCTTCACTGACAACTTCGAACTGTTCAATACGTTGCTTGATCAGATCGCTTATTTCAGTGGAATTCAGTTGCATGCTCTATTCCCCAATTACGCTTGTAGTGTATTAGATAGTTTTGCCAATTGCCCTTTTACGGAGCCATCAATCACCAGATCACCAGCTTGAATATACAAGCCAGCCAACAGTGAGGCATCGACACTACAGTTAAGCTTCACTTTGCGCGACAAGCGCTGCTCTAAGGAAGCACTAATTTGCGCTTGCTGCGCGGCATCTAACTCAGAAGCAGAAACAACCTCAGCGGTTATCTCTTTAGCCAATTCGGCTTTATATCCTAAGAACAGCGCTAACACAGCAGGCAACGCCTGTAAACGGCCATTTTGTGCCATTAACTTCAAGAAGTTAAGGCCATGCTCATCAAGCTGCCCAGCACAAACAGTGGTAAATAAATCTACCAAGGTCTCTACCGATTGCCTTTTTAACTGAACAGATACATGTTCATTCACCGCCACTTCGGCGACAAAAGCTAACATATTCGTCCACTCTTCTAAGGCTTTATGCTCAATGGCAAAATCAAACGCAGCTTTAGCGTAGGGACGAGCAATGGTGGTTAAATCAGCCATAAGCTCTACCTTTTATCCCTTTATTTCAGCTCAGCGACTAGTTTGTCAACAATCTGCTTGCTAACTTCTTTGTCGATAGAATGCTGAATAATTTTTTCAGCACCAGCGATGGCCAAAGCAGCCACTTGCGCACGTAATTCTTCACGAGCACGATTGCGTTCAGCTTCAACTTCAGCGTTTCCATGAGCGATAATTTTCTCACGCTCAACGTTAGCTAACTCTTTTGCTTCGTCGATAATTTGAACTTTACGTTTGTTAGCTCTGTCGATAATACCTGCGGCCTCAACCTTTGCTTCTTTCATTTGTTCAGAAGCATTAGCTTGCGCTAATTTAAGATCTTTACCCGCACGATCAGCATCAGCTAATCCATCCGCAATTTTCTTCTGACGAGCTTCAATCGCATCAATTAATGGCGGCCATACGTATTTAACGCAAAACCAACAAAAAAATGCGAATGCGATCGCTTGTCCAAGTAATGTTGCATTGATATTCACAACGACACCTCCCTAAGTTAAGGAATCGAAGGATTAACCCAATAAGCCAATAAACGGGTTAGCGAAAACGAAGAATAGCGCGATACCTACACCAATCATTGCGATCGCATCAAGAAGACCGGCAACAATAAACATTTTGGTTTGTAGGGTAGACGCTAGCTCAGGTTGACGAGCCGCTGCTTCAAGGAATTTACCACCAAGCAGACCAAAACCAATCGCAGTACCCAAAGCACCTAAACCGATTAGTAGTGCAGCCGCTATAGCAGTTAAACCAACAACAGTTTCCATAATTATCTCCAATATATATGTGTTAGGTAGTTCTAATTTAATTAATTAATGATCTTCATGAGCTAAAGCTAAGTAAACAATGGTTAGCATCATGAAAATAAACGCTTGAAGCACAATGATCAAAATATGGAATATTGCCCATGGAACTGACAAAGCCCACTGAGCCCAAAATGGAACAAGGGCGGCAATAATAATAAAGATCAATTCACCCGCATACAGGTTACCGAACAAACGCAGCGCCAGCGAAAATGGCTTAGCCAACAAAGTGACCGATTCCAATAAAAAGTTAAAAGGAATAAAAGCCCAGTGATTAAATGGTTGTAAAGTAAGTTCTTTTACAAATCCACTCACACCTTTCACTTTAATACTGTAAAAAAGTATCAATACAAACACTACCAAGGCCATGCCAAGAGTAATGTTTAAATCAGTAGTGGGTACAATTTTAGAGTATGGTATGCCTGCTTGAGCGGCGGCTTGAGGAAGAAAATCAACAGGGATTAAGTCCATCAGGTTCATGAGGAAAACCCAAACGAAGATGGTTAAACCAATTGGCGCAATGACTTTATCGCTACGATGAAAAGCATCTCGTACCGAGCCATCAACAAATTCCACGAGAATTTCGATAAAACATTGAAACTTTCCGGGAACGCCAGATGTTGCTTTTTGTCCCGTTCTATAAAAAACAAATAAGAACAGAACCCCCAAGACAACTGATATTAGGAGTGAATCAACGTTAAATGTCCAGAACCCTGCTTCATGACACCCATGGTTAAACGCGAGGCCACCAGTTTCGGCCACGCACATTTGTGCATTAGTCAGGTGATGCTGGATATAACCTGTAACAGATTCAGCAGCCATTTATCATCCTATTTTTCTTAGTCAAAAAAATAGAGGCGGTCCATTGCGTTAAACTACTGAGAACAAAACCGAGCAGTAGAGCGAGGGGCTCCACCTTAAGCAGGGTAAAGACCAGTACAAACAATATGGCAATAAGAGATAGTTTTACGACTTCCCCTAGATAAAAACTTGTTACTACTTGTTTTTGCTTAGTTGCACCGACAAACCGAAACGCCATCAGCGTAAATAAGCTATTGGGTAGTAAGAAGATTATACCTCCGAGTAACACAGAAATAGCAATATCCTTATTAAAAAAGAAACCACTGTTTAGCGTTAGTAATACGACAAAACTCGTCTGAAAAATAACATAATAAAGCGCCTTGCGACGAATTGCAGATGTTAAAGAACCAGACATTCTCGACCTCTACTAGTGTTTTACGTTAAACCTAAAGCCCAGACTAGGGCGAATAGGCTTGCTAAAAAGCCTAATGATTATACGTTGAAAGTCTGGTTTTGCAATCAGAAGCCGCGTTCAATTCACTAATTCGTAACAGCTTATATAAACAAAATATGGTTATTGTTAATTTTTATGTTACAAACCAGATAGTTTGGTCAGCTAAAGGTGAAATATAGTGTTTTAAATATGCAACATAGGTAACCAAGATCAAAGACTTGTGGCACAAATTAGTTTATAAAAACTAAAGTGTTTCATCCGAGTCGATGAAAAGCCCCAAAATAGCATCTAACTCATCTAAGCTAGCATAGTCGATCACTAATTTTCCTTGGCCTTTTTTATTTTGCTGGATCTTTACCCCTGCCCCCAAACGCTCACTAATTCGTTGTTCTAAACGACTAATATCGGGATCGACCTTAGCAGGTGCCTTTGGTTCTTTGGGATTGAGAACCGCCTTCACTAATTTTTCTGTATCACGAACTGTTAAACCTTTAGCAGCAACACTACGCGCGGTTTCAGCCTGAACTTCTCCCGTTAAGGCTAATAGCGCACGAGCATGGCCCATTTCTATATCGCCATGCTCTAACAGAATTTTCACATCGGCATCGAGACTATTTAAACGTAATAAATTGGTCACTGTGGTACGAGATTTACCAACCGCATCAGCCACTTGTTGATGAGTCAGTTCAAACTCATTCATTAAACGGTCTAAGGCCACTGCTTCTTCCATAGCATTCAGATCTTCACGTTGAATATTTTCAATTAAGGAAATAGCAACCGCGTTTTCATCACTCACATTTTTAATTAAACATGGAACTTCATGTAAATGAATTTGTTGCGAGGCTCGCCAGCGGCGCTCACCGGCGATAATTTCAAACTGATTGTCACCGACTGCACGAACTACAATCGGTTGAATCACCCCTTGCGCTTCGATGGAATGCGCTAATTCTTCCAGGGCTTCCGCTGACATATCTTTACGAGGTTGATATTTACCTGGCCGCAACAATTCGATGGGTAAACGACGTAAATCACCACGATTATCATCGACAGTTTGTTGGTTAGTATCGGCTTTCGTATCTTCTTCAACCTGACGTTGACGAGCATTATTACTGGTACTTAGTAATAAATCTAAACCTTTACCTAAACCGCGTTTTCTCGCTGACATGTCTTTATCCATACTCATTAATCCAGGGCCATCGTTTGTGCTTCTTCTTCATGGCGACGAATAATCTCTCCGGCCAATGCAAGGTAAGCCTTAGAACCACTTGATGTTTTATCATAATACATGGCTGGTTTACCAAAGCTAGGCGCTTCGGCTAAACGTACGTTTCGAGGGATCACTGTACGGTAAACTTTTTTACCAAAATGTTGTTTAAGCTGATCACTAACATCAGAACCTAAGCGATTACGTGGATCAAACATGGTACGTAGAATACCTTCTACTTTTAAATCAGGATTCACTACCGAGGCCAACTTACTGATAGTGTCAACCAGGGCAGTTAAACCTTCTAATGCGTAATATTCGCATTGCATTGGGACTAATACTGAATCAGCAGCTGCCATTGCATTCACGGTGAGCATGTTTAATGAAGGCGGACAATCGATAAAAATATAGTCGTAATAATCACGCACAGGAGCTAATGCATTACGTAAACGGACTTCCCGGGCAAAAAATTCCATGAGTTTAATTTCAGTGGCGGTCACATCTGAATTCGCGGCAATTAAATCGAAAAAACCACTGGTTTCTTTAATTACGACCTGTTCGATCGGCTCTTCGTCAATCAACAATTCATAGGCTGTTTTTGGTGCATCATATTTATCAACACCGCTGCCCATGGTTGCATTGCCTTGTGGGTCAAGGTCGATTAACAATACTTTACGTTTAGTGGCTGCCATTGAGGCTGCTAAATTCACGCTAGTGGTTGTTTTCCCTACGCCACCTTTTTGGTTGGCTACCGCAATCACTCTACCCACAATATTTTCGCCTAAAAATTGGTTTTATCAATAATAACTAGATGTCGCTGACCTTCAAGTTCGGGAACCGTTAAACTTTCAATACGGTGTAAATGGCAACCTTCAGGTAAACTTTCTAGCTCTTGTTTGGGCACTAAGCCCTTTAAGGCATAGAATTTACCATTATTTGCAGGTAAGTGAGAACACCAGTTCAACATATCGTGCAAAGAAGCAAAGGCTCTGCTTATTACACCATCAAATTCTAGGTTTTGTTGATAATTTTCGACCCGGCTTTGCACCGCAGTCACATTTTTTAGCTTCAGTAAATGGCATACCTGACGAATAAAGGTGATTCGCTTACCTAAACTGTCGAGTAAAACAAACTGCTTATCTGGATTAATGATTGCCAAGGGTAAGCCTGGTAAGCCCGGACCGGTCCCTACATCAATAAAGCGTTTCCCCTGTAAGTGAGGACTAACCACTAAACTATCTAAGATGTGTTTAACTAACATTTCCATGGGATCTCTCACTGAAGTGAGATTATAAGCCTTATTCCACTTATCGAGTTGTTCAACCAAACAAACCAATTGTTCTATTTGTAATTCTGTCAGTTGTAACTGAGTTTGGGCCAATAGGCCTACAAGACGTGATTTTAGCACCCGATCATCCTAAGCCGACTTACGCGCTAAGTCGTGTTTTTTCAAATAAACTAATAATAATGAAACCGCCGCCGGTGTAACCCCCGAAATTCGCGCTGCTTTGCCAATGGTTTCAGGTCGTGCATTGGTCAATTTAGCAACAACTTCATTGGATAGCCCACTAATTTTTGAAAAATCGAGATCGAGCGGTAAAAGCGTATTTTCGTGTTTTTGGGTTTTCTTAATTTCTTCAAGTTGACGCTTGATGTATCCCGCATACTTGATTTGAATTTCTACTTGCTCGGCCGCATCTTGTTGGGCTAAACCGGGACCAAAACCTTCAATCCCCATTAATTTCTCATAACTGAGTTCAGGGCGACGGATCAATTCTTCTAAAGAATGTTCACGAGTAATCGGATTTTTCAATAAAGGGTTTAATTGATCTAATTGGATTGAATTAGTATGTACCCAAGTATCTTTTAATCGTTGGCGTTCTAATTCAACGGCTTCCATTTTGATATTAAATAACTGCCAACGATGTTCATCAACCAAGCCGAGTTGATGGCCCTGTTCGGTTAAACGTACATCTGCATTATCTTCGCGCAATAATAAACGATATTCGGCTCGGCTGGTAAACATCCGGTAAGGTTCTTTGGTGCCTAAAGTTGCTAAGTCGTCAATTAGTACGCCCATATAAGCTTGATCGCGACGTGGCGCCCAACTATCTAAACCTTGAGCAAATAATGCAGCATTTGCGCCAGCAATTAAGCCTTGCGCACCAGCTTCTTCATAACCAGTTGTCCCATTAATTTGACCGGCAAAGAATAATCCTTTTAAGTATTTGTTTTCTAAGCTTTGTTTTAAATCTCGAGGATCAAAAAAGTCATATTCAATGGCGTATCCTGGACGGGTGATATGGGCATTTTCTAAACCTTTCATTGAATGGACTAAATCAACCTGTATATCGAAAGGTAAGCTGGTTGAGATCCCATTAGGATAAACTTCATGGGTGGTTAGTCCTTCTGGTTCAATAAAGATCTGATGAGAATTTTTATCGGCAAAACGAGTTACTTTATCTTCAATTGAAGGACAGTAACGTGGCCCTACGCCTTCAATTACGCCAGTAAACATTGGGCTACGGTCAAGACCACCACGGATAATGTCATGCGTTGCTTGATTGGTATGGGTGATATAACAAGGGATCTGTTGCGGATGATCGCTGGCTTGACCAATGAACGAAAATACCGGAGTCGGGTTATCGCCTGGTTGAGGTTGCATGACCGAGAAGTCAATGCTACGAGCGTCAATACGAGGAGGTGTACCGGTTTTTAGACGATCGACTCGGAGAGGTAATTCACGTAAGCGTTGTGCTAGTGCAATCGATGGTGGATCGCCTGCACGACCACCGGAGTGATGATTTAGGCCAATGTGGATCATACCACCTAAAAAAGTACCTACGGTTAGCACGACACTGCGAGCACGCAAGTGCAACCCCATTTGGGTAACAACACCAACCACTTGATCGTTTTCTACGATCAAATCATCACAAGCTTGTTGGAAGATCGTCAGATTTTTTTGGTTTTCTAAGCGATGTCGGATCGCGGCTCGATAAAGCATTCGATCAGCTTGAGCACGAGTCGCTCGAACTGCTGGTCCTTTGGAAGAATTAAGTGTTCTAAATTGGATCCCGGCTAAATCGCTTGCTTGAGCCATTAAACCACCTAAGGCATCTATTTCTTTCACCAGATGGCCTTTACCAATCCCCCCAATAGCGGGATTACAAGACATTTGACCCAGAGTTTCAATGTTGTGAGTAAGTAATAAAGTGTTTTGTCCCATACGGGCTGCAGCTGCAGCAGCTTCGGTACCAGCATGACCACCACCGATTACTATTACGTCGTATTGTTGTTTATAGAACATTTCTTAATACCTCAAACCTGCCAGATCCCCAAAGGGTGCAGCATTTTACTGGTTAAGCGTCGATAAGGGAATGCTTAGATCAGAATTAGATCTATAAGGGATCTCTATAAATATATATATAAGATCTTTCTTTAAAGATCTTTTATTAGATCTACTATTAGGATCACCTTGATCTGTAGATAAGTCATTTTTTATGAATTGGATCATTCACTTAGATCAGATCAGATCTTGTTAGCAGAACCCGATCTAAACAGGGGACAAGCTGGGATCTAAAATGCTAGTTATCCACAAATAAAATCATTCAAAAGTTATCCATAGGAATAAGTGTAGTTAATTAAGAGCTAATCACTATGCTTATCCACAGGAAATAATTTTAGATCAGTTCGTTTTTCCAGCAGTTTAGCCACTCAACAGCGGGTTCTTCAGGCACAGGATCGACATCGACATCGATTTCTAAGCGATCTTTTAAGCGTTTTGCGCCTAATTTTTCCAGTTGTTGATCAAGTTCTTTTCCCGCTCCACAAAAGGTATCGTAACTACGACTGCCGATCGCGATAACAGCATAGCTAATTTCGGAAAGATCTGGCTGTTGTTCGAGTAAATATTGATAAAAGGGTTGTAAATTGTCTGGAATATCGCCAGCACCATGAGTCGAGCTACAAATAAGCCACAGCGCGTGAGGCTTTAATTCAGAAAACTCTGCATTTAGATGGATGATGACCTTATGTTGTTCACTTAATAAGGCTTCTAATTCATCGGCGACGTATTCAGCTGAACCTAAGGTTGATCCCACGATTATTTCTATATCCATTTTACATCCTGTTTATCCACAACGGTTTGGCTATTGTAACTTGATCTTTGGTTGATTAACTAGTTGCGGATTAGTTGTGAGTGAGTTGTTGATAGTTTTTATCATTTTAAAGTTATTGAGTATTAGATATAAGCGCTATAAGGGATGATCCCTTTTATTGTTTGTGGGTAAGTATTATTCACAATTTAGTGATCCTTACTTTTTATACTGTTTTAAGGAAGGTATTTGGGTGACAAATGCGGATGTTGATCTTTTAGAAAAGTGATAACAGATACCAATAGCATGCTGCATTACTCGCATCATTACGCTTTATGCTTTAGCTTTATTAAGTGGGGTCGAATGAAAGGAGGGTAAATGATCTATTCAACGACGGAAACCATTCCTGGCCGTGAAATTGAGGTCATACTTGGTATTGTTACGGGCAATGTAGTGCAGGCGAAACATATTGGTCGCGATATTATGGCGGGCCTTAAAAGTATTGTTGGAGGAGAAATTAAGGGCTATACCGAGATGCTGAGTGAAGCGCGAGACTTAGCTGTACAACGCTTAGTGGCAAGCGCTCAGCAAAAAGACGCAGATGCAGTGGTGGGGATCCGTTTTACTACGAGCGCTATCATGGATGGTTCTTCAGAAATCATGGTATTTGGTACGGCGGTGAAACTTAAGGCTGAATAGTTCGCTTGTTGGTCGTGAGTATCGATGATTTATTTGGATATAAAAATAGAGCGCCATTGGCGCTCTTTACATCATTGAAGGTATAAATTTTTATGGTTAATGGTAGTTAAGTGAGGTGGCTTTACCTCTAAACACCCAATAAGAAAACGCGGTATAGGCTAAAATAATCGGCACGACTACGACCGCACCCAGTAAAATCACGGTTAAAGATTCGGGGGCCGAAGCGGCCTGCCAAATCGTCATTTGTCCCGGAACCACATAGGGGAAGAAGCTAAAGCCAAGTGCGCTGAAACACAGCAAGAAGATTAACATGACCAGCATAAATGGTAGCCAGCAGTGGCGATCATTGGCTTTGGGTAAGCGGTTTAGCAAGATATCGTTGAAGATAAAGGCAGCGAAGCATACGACCGGGATCAATAATACAAACATGACCAAGGGGAAGTCGAACCAACGATCAAATACCCCTGGATTGACCAGCGGATTCACCAGCGAAACCGCTAGAACGCCAATAAAGCAAAGTCGGCCAGTGATTTTTGCCCATCTTACCGCGCGCTGCTGTAATTCACCTTCTGTTTTCATTACCAACCACGCTGAGCCTATGTAGCTATAAGCTGCGGTGACGCCAAGGCCACTCAATAAGGCAAACAGATGAGCACTGATACTATTTTCAAACCCCATCACATAGAGGCCTAACATATAACCTTGGGCAATGGTGGTGAGAATTGAGCCGGCTTTAAAGGTTCTATCCCAAGCGAGCTTATAATCGATGGCTGCCTTGGCTCTAAAGTCGAAGGCGACACCACGCATAATAAGTCCGATCAACATAATTGCGACCGGTATATAAAGGTGATAAAGCACGATGCTATGTGCCGCCGGAAAAGCAATCAGCAAAATGCCGATTGCCAATACCAACCAGGTTTCATTGGCATCCCAGAATGGACCAATCGAAGCTATCATGGTATCGCGTTGGGCTTCGTCGGTTTCGCCTAATGGCAGTAAAATACCAACTCCAAGATCGTAGCCATCCAAGATGGCGTAGACCAATACCGAGAGCCCCATCAGGCCAATAAAGATAATGGCTAACCAGTATGCATCAATCATGCTTTGCTACTCCCTTTGTGATTCTCTAAATTTGACTCGATATGGCTAAGACTGGCATCGGCCTGCGGTGAGCTAGTTTCAAACTCTTCTACTTTGACAGCCTTACGTGCCATCGATAATAGGGTATGGATGTAGGCCCACAACAAGAAGGCGTAAACCACTAAATACATGATTAATGAAAAACCTACATTTGCCGCAGGTAGGCTGGTGACAGCGTCTTCGGTGCGAAGTACTCCGGTGACCAACCACGGTTGGCGACCTATTTCAGTGACATACCAACCAGCGAGGGTGGCGACCCAACCACAGAAGGTGGTAGCAACTAAGATCTTTAAGGTCCAGTTGGGGAGTTTGCCTCGGCGGAGCAAGCAATAACTACTAAACCAGCTGAGGGCGATCATCAATAAGCCCATGCCGACCATGACCCGGAAGCTCCAGAACACTGGGGCTACTGGGGGATGGTTATTTTCAAACTCATTTAGCCCTTTAATTTCACCCTCTAAGTCATGGGTTAAAATGAGGCTGGCTAAATTGGGAATAGCGATGGCATATTTGTTGGTTTGGGTTTCTTTATCGGGCAGTGCAAATAGCAGTAGTGGTGCGCCTTTCTCGGTATGCCAAATACCTTCCATCGCGGCAATTTTTGCTGGTTGATGTTCTAGGGTGTTTAAACCGTGAAAATCACCAACCACAGCCTGAGTTGGTGCTAACACCGCGGCCACCAGTAAACTTACTTTTAAGGTGAGTCGAGGGGCTTTTTTCACATCCCCTTTGAGGATCCGGTAAGCAGAAATACCAGCTATAAAGAAAGATGCGGTGAGTCCCGAAGCTATCAACATATGGGTGAGTCGATAGGGGAATGATGGGTTGAAAATAATCGCCAACCAATCGGTGGGGTGAGCGACGCCATCACGCATTTCAAAGCCTGCTGGGGTTTGCATCCAGGAATCCAGCGCTAAAATCCAAAATGCCGATAGGCTGGTGCCAATCGCCACCAGCACGGTGGCTAAGGTATGAATTTTATTGGGAACCCGTTTAATACCAAATAGCATGATACCGAGGAAAGTTGCTTCTAAGAAGAAGGCGGTTAGTACCTCATAGCCAAGCAGTGGTCCGGCAATATTGCCCACGGTTTCCATATAACCTGGCCAGTTGGTGCCAAATTGAAAAGACATGGTGATCCCGCTGACCACACCAATGGCGAAGGATAAGGCAAAAACCTTCACCCAAAAACGGTAGGCTCGCATCCAAATTGGCTTACCAGTCATATCGTGGCGAACTTTAAAAAATACTAAAAACCAACACATCGCAATGGTGATGGTTGGAAATAGGATGTGAAAGCTAATATTGGCTGCAAATTGCATCCTGGATAATATCAGGGCATCAAACATGGTTTGCCTCATCGAAGGTTAATAATTTACGGGTTGGTGCCAGTTCCATTGTTACCAACGATTTTGTCTTTTAATTCAATAATCTTGCTAATTCCTGAACCCATTTTCATCAAACTTTGTAGAGTCTCGGGGCTCATGTTGTTTAAGGTATTCGACCATTGCGTGATTAATTCCAACAAGTCATGGATTTCAGCCATTTTTTGTTGGGTATAGCGATCCGCTTCATTTTCTGGTGGGTCGATTAAATTAGAACGTAACAGCGACAGGGTTGGATCTACTTCTCGCTTAGTTCTTTCTTCAAATACTGTTTTAGCCATCTCCCAAATTGAACCCGCAGCGGTAAAAAACTCTCGGCGCTGGCCTGCTTGATGGCTTAATTTAACTAGGCGCCATGATTGCAGTTCTTTTAAGGCCATGCTTACATTGCCTCGGCTAATCCCAAGTTGTTCCATAATTTGTTCGGCATGCAAGGGCTGTTGGTTGATCACCAATAAGGCGAGAATTTGTCCAACGGTGCGGTTAAAGCCCCAGCGACTGCCCATTTCGCCAAAATGAAGTACAAAAGCCTGGCTCTTCTCTGATAATTGCATCGGGCCGATTCCTTATTATTGAACTTTCAGAAAACGCTGAAACCTTATATTAAAATTGATTTAAGTCAATCTTTTTGGTTTTAAATGAGTGTCTATTATAAAATTTGCGCTGGGTTAAAGATTTTTGAGGGAAATTGTTGTTGCTGATTTTTATTTGAGGTTTTTCGGCTACTGATTTGAATCGTTGAAGAAAAACCCTAAAAGATAATTTAGGGTTTTATGCGGTTTCAGCGATTAAGTGCGAATGTTTAGTATCTTCTGCTTATTTAATGGCTGATCATCCAGGGACGCATGGAAGGAAACATTTTTTCTCCCTTGGCGGTATAAAATAGTTTTGAAGCACCTCGTTTGTGATGCTGACAGCCGCAGCCTTTTTTTAAGCGTTCAGTATTTTCTGCTCGGCTATCAACGCTTGAATGTTGCGGTTCATGTCTTGCTTGTTCGTTGCGGGCGATCGCCTGCTTGGTTTCTGCGGCCATATCTAATACTGTTGGCGGCAAAATAATTACCCTTGGTGCTAACTGATTGCACTGTGGACAAGCGGCCGGTTTAGCGCAGTCGTCTAAGGCAGCAAGTTGGTAAAATGCGCCATGTTCGGCACATTTATAGTCGTAAACAGGCATGGTTCACCTCTCTTATTTATCTAGATCTGGGGCTAAAGGCATATCGACACTGCCATCTAAATATTTTGTTGGACCTTCGGCGTTGGGTTTTATATCGAACTCGAAGATGTCGGTAGGTAACCAGAGGGTTGCGCAAGAGTTTGGCACATCTACCACGCCACTGAGATGTCCTTGTACTGGTGCTGTGCCGAGTAAAGAGTAGGCCTGAGCACCACTGTAACCAAATTTCTTCAGGTATTCGATGGCGTTTAAGCAAGCTTGACGATAAGCCACATTGGCATCTAAATAATGTTGTTTGCCATGTTCATCTACCGAGATGCCTTCGAAAATCAGATAGTCATCGTAGCGAGGTGTAATTGGACTGGGTTTAAAAATGGGGTTTTTTATCGCGTATTTTGCCATGCCATCTTTGATTAAATTGACGCGAAGATGGATCCAACCCGCCATTTCAATGGCCCCACAGAAAGTGATTTCACCATCGCCTTGGCTAAAGTGTAAATCACCTACCGATAAACCCGCATCTTTAACATAAACTGGGAAGTAGATTTTTGAGCCGCGTGATAAGTCCTTAATATCACAGTTACCACCATGTTCACGGGGGGGCACGGTTCTGGCTGCTTCTTCGGCGGCGACTTTTGCCTGATCGGGTTTCATTTTTCCCATGTGAGCCGTTGGTGCATAGGGAAGGGCGGCTAGCATTGGTACCCGCTCGGGGTTGGTATCAAATAGTTCTTTTTCCCGTTTGTTCCAGACGTCTAACATCTCTTTCGAGGGTAAACAGCCAATCAGGCCCGGGTGGATTAAGCCTGCAAATTCAACTCCTGGAATGTGCCGAGACTTGGTAAACATGCCGTTGAAATCCCAGATAGATTTTTGTGCTTCAGGGAAGTGTTCATCAAGGAAACCTCCACCATTTTGTTTCGAGAAAAAGCCGTTGAAACCCCATTGTGAATCATCAAAGGTGCCAATATCGAGAATATCAACTTCTAAGAGATCGCCAGGCTCGGCACCCGTAACCCCCACAGGACCCGATAAAAAGTGAACCTGAGATAAGTCGACATCTCGAACATCGGAAGCATCATCATTGTTTTTTATTTGCCCGCCAGTCCAGTCGATACATTCTAAAATAAAGTCGTCACCGGGTTTTACCATTGCCGCCATGGGAATATCTGGATGCCAGCGATTATGCAGTTTTTCATTGTCGTAGGCGGATTGTTTTAGATCTATTTTAATGATTGTTTGTGCCATGGTTATTCTCCTTGAGTATCAATTTCCATGTATTGCCTTTACACCGACAAATAGGCGGCGACTTGGTTTTCATCTACTTCATCACGCTGAACGTCGTGAACGATTTTTCCTTTTTCGATAACTAAGATGCGATCCGCAACATCAAGGGCAAAGCTCAGTACCTGTTCCGAGACTACGATTGATAAGCCGCGTTGATCACGGATCTGTTTGAGGGTTTTAGCCATATCTTTAATGATTGAAGGTTGGATCCCTTCAGTCGGTTCATCCAATAGCAATACGCTGGGATTACTGGCTAAGGCGCGGGCAATCGCCAGTTGCTGTTGCTGTCCTCCTGATAAATTGCCGCCGCGTCGATGGCGCATTTCCCATAACACCGGAAAGGTACTATAGAGGTCGTCTGGTACCCGTTTTGCATTGCTGGTGGTTAAACCCGTTTCGATATTCTCTTGTACCGTCATCGTGGAAAAAATCATTCGTCCCTGGGGCACAAAACCTAAACCAGCAGCCACCCGCTGGTGACTCTTTTTATGACACAGTTCTTTGCCAGCCAGCTTTAGCTGACCGCTGCGACTGGGGATGATTCCGATCAGTGATTTCATGAGGGTGGTTTTGCCCATGCCATTACGGCCTAAAATAGCGACAATTTCATTCGCCTTGAGTGAAAAGTTCAAATCGGATATCACTTCACTTTGGCCATAGGCAACGTGGTAATTAGTTAGCTTGAGCATGCTTGTTCTCCTTAATGGCCAAGGTAGACTTCAATAACTTTGGGATCATTTTTTACCCGCTGCATTGAGCCTTCCGATAAGACCTTGCCTTGGTGCAATACGGTGACTCGGTCAGCAATGTCTTCGACAAATTGCATATCGTGTTCGATCACCAATACCGAACGATTCTTGGTGATGCTTTGCAGTAGTTCGGCAGTTTGTTTACGCTCGGCCACCGACATGCCTGCGACGGGTTCGTCGAGCATCAATAGTTCTGGATCTTGGATCAGCAACATGCCTATTTCTAACCATTGTTTTTGGCCATGGCTGAGTAAGTCGGCTTGCTGGTGGAGTTTGTCGCTGAGGTATACCATTTCGGCAATTTCTGTAATTTTGTCTGTTACCGCTTGGTCTCGTTTAAAGGTTAATGCTCCCCATACATTGCGACCCCGTGGATAAGATATCTCTAAGTTTTCGAATACGCTGAGATCTTCATAGATGGAAGGATTTTGAAATTTGCGACCAACTCCCGCATGGACAATTTGATGCTCTTTCAGTTTGGTTAACTCTTGTTGCTTAAATTTAATCGAGCCCTCGGTGGCTTTAGTTCTGCCACAGATTAAATCTAAAACGGTGGTTTTTCCGGCACCATTGGGGCCAATAATCACCCGAATTTCTTGCTCTTCTACATATAGCGATAGGTCATCGACAGCCTTAAATCCATCAAAGGAAACGCTGAGGCCTTCAACACTGAGAACAAAGTCTTTCTTATTAGGCTGAGACATTTCGACGCTCCTCTATATCTGTAGGCTCAGAGCTTGGCGGAGCAGGCTCAATCAACTCAAGTGCAACAGGTTGACGTTGACGAAAGCGGCTTAACCAAGGATGGATGTAACTTTGATAGAGTCCTGCCAAACCATCGGGAAAGGCTAACACCACGCCGATAAATAAAGCGCCCATGGCAAATAACCACAGCTCTGGGAAGGATTCAGAGAAAGTGGTTTTGGCTAAGTTCACTACAAGCGTGCCGTAAATCGCTCCCAGTAGTGATAAGCGTCCACCCACCGCACAGAAAATCACCATTTCAATCGAGGGCACAATGCCAACGAAGGAAGGCGACATAAAACCGACTTGAAGGGTGAACATGGCGCCACCAATTGCCGAGAAAGCCGCAGCGATACAGAAGATAAAAATTTTGAAATTAGCCACGTTATAACCAGAGAAACGAACTCGATCTTCTTTCTCTCGCATCGCAACCAGTAAGCGGCCCAACTTACAATTTTTGATGTATAAGGCGATAAATAAACACGCGAGTAACAAAGCTGCATTCACGAAATACAACAGGGTCTGTGCTGATTCACTGCGAATATCCCAAGTCAAAAATGTCCGTAGATCGGTGATCCCATTCACTCCGCCGGTATAACCCTGTTGGCCAATAATTAATATGCTGAGGATGGCGGCAATAGCCTGAGTGATAATCGCAAAGTACACCCCACCGACTCGGCGGGTAAACATTGCAAGTCCAATGATAAAAGCAAATAACATCGGTACTGCAATTACGGCTAGCAGGGTAAAGCTTAAGCTGTGGAAGGGTTGCCAAAACCATGGCAATTCCGTGAGCTGGTTCCAATCCATAAAATCTGGAATACCCGGTGTAGATTGGATGGCCGTAGCTTCCGGGTTGGAGGCTTCTAGTTTTAAGAACATGGCCATGCAATAACCGCCTAAGCCAAAAAACACCCCTTGGCCAAGGCTTAAAATACCGCCACAACCCCAGCATAAAACTAGGCCCAGTGCGACAAAGGCATAGGTGAGGTATTTACCGACTAAATTTAACCGAAATGCATCTAAACATAGCGGTAGGATAATCAAGATAAGCGCAGCCAGTAGCAGGTATTGCCACCATGCGATACGGTTTCGACTGTGCTCGGTTTGAGCTTCTATTGGAGTGAACATGGTGACTCTCCCTAGCGACGAATTTTCAATGAAAACAGACCTTGGGGACGGAGCATCAGAATGCCAACCACGGTCAATAAGGTGAGAACTTTAGCCATCGAACCACTGAGGAAAAACTCCATGGTGGATTGGGCTTGAGAGATGGTAAATGCTGAAGCAACAGTGCCGAGCAGGCTGGAAGCGCCACCAAATACCACGACAAGGAAGGTATCAACAATATACTGTTGTCCAGCGGTTGGGCCTGTCGATCCGACCATGGTGAAGGCTGAGCCAGCAATACCAGCAATACCGCAGCCTAGGGCAAAGGTATAACGATCTACTTTTTCGGTATTAATCCCGACGGCACCCGCCATGGCTCGATTTTGGACCACGGCTCGGGTTTGTTTACCTAAACGTGATTTTTGCATTAGTAGGTAAACGCAAAAGGTAATCACGATAGTTAGACCCATCACGAAGATCCCATTAATCGGAACTTCGATGATGTCGGTAATGGCATAAGAGCCCATCAGCCAATCGGGTAGACTCACACCGACTTCTCGGGCGCCGAATACGGTGCGATAAACTTGTTGTAGGATCAGGCTTAAGCCCCAGGTGGCAAGTAAGGTATCTAATGGGCGTTTGTATAAGTGGCGGATCATGGCCCATTCCACCAGCGCACCTAAGGCGGCTGTGCAAATAAAGGCGAACAGCATCGCGACCAAGAAATAGCCGTCGTATAGTCCGGGAAAATAGTGAGTAAACAGTTGCGAAGTTAAATAGGTGATGTAGGCGCCTAGGATCATAAATTCGCCATGTGCCATATTAATCACACCCATTTGACCGAATATGATGGCAAGGCCTAAGGCCATAAGAACAAAAACAGAAAAGAGAATTAGACCGGCAAATCCTTGCATAGCAAAAATAGCGGTGAGTTCTGCACTGGTATAATCGGCAAACATAGCAAATCCCTCGTGAACGCTTGCGAAAACAGAAGTTGGCCTGTTAACACAGGCCATGAGTTTTTACTGATAACCTTCAGGGAATGGATTGGGTTCAATCAGCTCATCGGTCTCATAAACGATGTCATACTGGCCATCTGCTTTGGCATGACCAATTCGGGTTTTTGACCAAAGGTGATGGTTAGGGTGAACTCGTACATAACCTTCTGGGGCGGTGGTAAGCTCGATCCCTGGTGAAGCTTCACGTACTTTATCGATATCGAAAGACCCTGCTTTTTCTACGGCGGCCTTCCATAACCAAGGGCCTAGATAAGCGGCTTGAGTCACATCGCCAATGACAATGTCATCTCCCCAGCGTTTTTTAAAGGCGGCAACAAATTGTTGGTTGTTTTGATTGGTGAGGCTTTGGAAGTATTTCATTGCGGCATAAGCGCCTTGAATGTTTTCACCGCCAATTCCCAGGATTTCATCTTCGGTGACTGAAATTGTGAGAACCAATGGTTTTTCCTTGGTCATATCGATCCCGGCGGCTTTCAATTGTTTATAGAAAGCGACATTGGATCCACCCACGACGATGGCATAAATCACATCGGGTTTTTTCAGCTTAATTTTGTTTATCACTGAGTTAAATTGGGTATGACCGAGCGGATAGTACTCTTCGCCTACGACTTTTAGGCCGAGTTTTTCGATGTGTTTGCGGGCTATTTTGTTGGAAGTGCGTGGCCAGATATAGTCAGAGCCGAGTAGGAAGAAGCTTTTCGCGCCCTTGGTTTTTGTTACCCAGTCAATTCCTGCGATAATTTGTTGCGTGGCTTCTTGGCCCGTATAAATGACATTGGGTGACTGCTCTAAACCTTCGTAAAAAGTCGGGTAGTAAAGCATGCCGTTATATTGCTCAAATACGGGTAATACAGCTTTACGTGAGGCTGATGTCCAACAGCCAAATACAGCCGCCGCTTTGTCTCTTACCAGTAGTTTTTTAGATTTTTCAGCAAAGGTTGGCCAATCACTAGCTCCATCTTCTTGAATATATTCAATCTTTCTGCCGAGTATGCCGCCCATGGCATTAATTTGTTCGATCGCAAGCATTTCAGCCTGAACCGATCCGGTTTCACTGATCGCCATAGTGCCGGTGACCGAATGTAAGATCCCAACCTTTACCGTGTCATCGGTCACGGCGAGCCCCGTGGTATTAATGACATCGGTAGCGGGGTTTGCCGCTAAGCTGAGCTGAGAAACCAGCATCGCAGCGGGCAGCGCCAGCATTCCCTTGAGTAGTTGGCGACGTAAGCGTGTACGTAGGCCTGTGTTGGTGGTTTTTTGCATAATGATATCCCTATATGTGGTGGATGCTTTACCGAGACTTGGCGGTAGAGCCATCATGCAAAACTTATTGCGGGAGGGTAATGAGCTAATCACCCTAGGCAACTACGTCATTTAACGCATGGTTATGCGGAGCGCATCGGGTTAGGGTCAGAGTGACAGCCAAGGCGCAAATAATATTTATAGAGAACATAATAACTTACTGATTTTGTTGATTATTTAAATATTAAGATAAGATGTATAGGCTTGATTCGTGCTTAAAATAGAACTTAACCAAGTGCTTGGAGTTAGTCAGGGATGAAAGACCAGCATGTATTTAAGGTGAGGAGGAATTATAACCGTTGGGTAGTGAACCAAACCTTAGAAGATTATGCCTTACGTTTTACCGCGAAGCGGGCCCGCCAGTGGTCGGCGGCACGCGTTGCTAATACTGCCATTGGTGCGATCTCTTTCTTAGCTTTGGAAGCGATTGGCGGGGCGATTATGTTGAATTATGGCTTCACCAATGCCTTAGCCGCTATCATGATTGTTTCAGCGATTATCTTTTGCTGTGGCATTCCTATTTCTTATTATGCTGCCCGCTACGGGGTGGATATTGATTTACTGACCCGCGGCGCAGGTTTTGGTTATATTGGTTCAACCATTACTTCGCTAATTTATGCGTCATTTACCTTCATTTTTTTCGCCATAGAATCGGCCATTATGGCTTCGGCCTTAGACTTGCTGTTTGGGATCCCTGTGAGTTGGGGGTATCTACTTTGTGCTGTGTTGGTGATTCCGTTGGTGACGCATGGCATCACTTTTATCAGTCGCTTTCACCTATGGACTCAGCCTTTATGGATCGTGCTGCAACTGACCCCTTTTGTGTTTATTTTATGGAATGAATGGTCATCGGTAGACAGTTGGACTCACTACCGCGGCCGTCACCAGAAAGTTACCGATGATGGTTTTAGTTTGCATTTATTTGGTGCAGCGGCGGGGGTATTGTTCTCTTTAATGGGGCAAATTGGTGAGCAAGTCGATTTTCTACGTTTTATGCCAGAAAAAACCAAGCGTAAACCCTTTTATTGGTGGTTCGCCTTGATTAGTGCGGGTCCGGGTTGGGTGATCATTGGCGCGATTAAAGTTTTAATGGGGACTTTTTTGGTGGTGTTGGCGCTTGATGCACAGGTTGACCCCCGAGTGGCCGATGATCCGATCCAGATGTATCAGGTTGCCTTCTCTTATGTGAGTTCTCAGCCTTTGGTTGCGTTGTCTTTAGCGGGCATTTTTGTGATTGTTTGCCAGCTCAAGATCAATGTAACAAACGCTTATGCTGGCTCTATTGCTTGGTCTAACTTTTTTTCTCGTTTAACTCATAGTCATCCGGGACGGGTGGTTTGGTTGGTTTTTAATGTGATTATTGCGTTGTTGATTATGGAGTTGGGTATTTATGCGGCGATAGAAGATACGCTTGGGATTTATTCGAATATGGCGGTCGCTTGGGTTGGCGCTTTGGTTGCCGATTTAGTGATTAATAAACCGCTTGGTTTAAGTCCTAAATACATTGAGTTTAAACGAGCACATCTCTATGACATTAACCCGGTGGGAGTTGGGTCGATGTTACTGGCATCGTTGATTGGTATTTATTGTTATAGCGGAAACTTAGGCGCTTTAGCTCAATCCTTATCGCCATTTATAGGTTTAAGCGTGGCTTTTGTTTGTTCTCCGCTCATTGCTATCTTAACCAAAGGGCGTTATTACCTCGCTCGCGAACCCAATTTGGCAGCGCTTAAACAAACCGATTGTACCGTTTGCCAAAATAATTTCGAACCGGAAGATCTGGCTTTCTGCCCTGCCTACGGGGGCGCGATATGTTCGTTATGCTGCACCCTTGATGCGCGTTGTCATGACCAATGTAAAAGCAATGCTCGTTTCGCTCAGCAACTAAGCCAGTTTGTGGCCTTAGTTTTACCTAAGTCGGTATCTTCGTTAATGAATACTCGTTTATTACATTTTTCGGGCTTGATGTTTTTGATTGCATCCTTGGTCGCGGGTTTATTCTATTTGGTGTACTTACGGATCCCCAGTGATGATATGACGACTCAGTTGGTGGTGTCGGGAACTCTGAGTCAGGTGTTTTTTCTATTGATGATCATTGTTGGGGTATTGGTTTGGTTATTTGTGTTAGCCAACGACAGTCGTCAATTTGCCTTAGATGAATCAAAACGCCAGACGCAACTGTTAAGCCGAGAAATTGCCGCTCACGAAGCCACCGATCTGGCTTTACAGCAAGCCAAAGAAACTGCCGAGTCGGCCAATCAGGCGAAGAGTCGCTACTTAACCAGTATTAGTCATGAGCTAAGGACACCACTCAACTCAATCCTCGGTTATGCTCAACTATTAGAAAATAGCCATGATTTAGCCAAGCCCTATCTTAGTAAGGTGGCTTTGATTAAACGAAGTGGTGAACATCTTGCCGATATAATCGAAGGTTTATTAGATATTTCAAGAATAGAAGCGGGGCGGTTAGAACTACATCGAGATCAGGTTGCGATTGCCGATTTACTGGATGATTTGGTGGCAATGTTTAGTTTACAGGCGAAAGAGAAAGGGATTGAGTTTTACTATCATCCTAGCCGCTATTTACCAAAATGGGTGACCTCCGATGAAACCCATTTACGACAAATCTTAATTAATTTGTTATCCAATGCCGTCAAGTTTACCGCTCAAGGTTCGGTATCATTTGCAGTACGTTATCGAAACCAAGTGGCCGAATTTACCATTAGTGATACCGGCTTTGGGATTGATGAGCAAGATCTTGAACGTATCTTTCGTCCTTTTGAGAGGGTACGTAAGCCGGGACAGGCCCATAGTCCGGGCACTGGCTTGGGTTTAACTATCACTCAACTATTGACCGATATTATGGGCGGAGATCTCAATGTAAGTAGCAAAGCTCAGCAAGGCAGTGTTTTTAAACTGAGTTTGATGTTATCTAGTATCGATAGCCCAGTGCGACCGCTACTCAGGCCTCGAAAAATCGCTGCCATTGAAGGTGAAAGTAAAACGGTGATGGTGGTGGATGATGATGCCAATCATCGCGGCTTAGTGGTCGAAATTCTCAGTCCTTTGGGGTTTGTTGTTTTAGAAGCGGCTGACCCTTATGCCTGCCTCAATCATCTTGGTCATGCTGATATCGACTTATATTTATTAGATATTTCGATGCCGGGTATGAATGGTTGGCAGTTATTACAGCGCTTGCGAGACCGAGCTATCACTACGCCAGTGATTATGGTCTCTGCTGATGCCACCGAAACGCTACCCAGTGAGTATATTGATAGAGCGGATAAGCTTGCCCTATATAATGGCTATTTAGCGAAGCCACTTCGTGACTATTTGCTGCTAGACAAAATAGCGGAAATACTCAATCTTCAATGGCGCTATGCCACGTCGCAGCCAGCTCATGTGATAGCGCCGCCTGCGGTTCCCGCGCAACAAGCGATAGCTTCGGCAAGCGTTGAGCCCTTAAAACAAATTGTCGATATGGCCCAGCTTGGTTTTGTGCAGGGTATTGAAGAGTTGCTGATTAGCTTAGACAAACAACAACAAGATAGTGCTTTGGTTCGCTCGTTAAGGGCCGAATTGGCGAACTATCAGTTTTCTAATATTCAACTTATTTGTAAAAAGGCACTGGCACAATGAGTCGCGAGGAGTCAAAAGGAATTATCTTGGTGGTTGATGATGCTACCGAGTCTTTAGCTATGTTAAATACAGCCTTAGTCAGCCAAGGGTATACGGTGCTGGTTGCTATGGATGGATTACAGGCTTTAAATATTGCTGCCCGAATGGTACCAGATGTGGTGTTAATGGATGCCCTTATGCCCAATATGGATGGCTTTGAAGCATGCTTATTATTAAAACAAAATAAACAGTTAAGTGATGTGCCAGTGATTTTTATGACTGGTTTAAGTGATAGTGAATCGGTGGTAAAGGGCCTGGAATCTGGCGGTGTTGATTATATTCAAAAACCAATTAAGTTAGAGGAGTTATTCGCACGAATTAAAGTTCATCTGGGGAATTCGCGTTTAACTCGCAGTGCCCATAGTGTATTAGAAGAGATAGCTCAGGCGACATTTACTTTTAATTTGAATAGCCATATTGTTTGGGCCAGCTCTAAGGCGAAGGATTTATTACAAAGTGCAGGGATTACTGCCAGTCTTGAATCGCCAAAACTTAATCAACAGTTAGCAGACTGGTTATCATCGATGCCAGATAAACATAGTTTGTTGACGATTCATCAGTTAAATATGTCATTAAAAATTAGGTATTTAGGTGAGTCTGCACCAGGTGAGCACTTACTACGGATTATCAATGATGATGACGTGAGTGTGCGAGAATCATTGCGTCAGCGTTTTAAGTTAACCGAGCGAGAATCTGAAGTATTGCTTTGGTTAACCAGAGGCAAGACCAATCGAGAAATCGCGCAGATTTTGTCGATGAGCCCGCGCACGGTTAACAAACACTTAGAGCCAATATTTCAAAAGTTAGCCGTTGAAAATCGCACCACCGCCGCTGCGATTTGCCTTGAATACCTGAATCAGCGTTAACTGGTTTTTTAGGTTTTGCAGATCAAATCGAACAATAATTTAATCTTTTCGAGCGTATACAACTAAGCGGAGGTGGCGGTCAGCATCGACGGTCATTGATGTGTGTTCAAATGCGATATTCTGCTCGTTAATTGTAAATGTCTTCGTTCCATGGCAGGGAGCATGAACGTCATGCCTGTTCCACCATTCTCTAAAGTCAGGTGATGTTTTCTGCAAATTTGTCACTAGAGCTTGAATATCTGATTCTTGGGTAGCAAGGGCGTAATCCCGTCTAAAGCTAGAAAGCATCTGTATGGCTTGATTTTTCCAGTTGTGTAACCGTTCTCTTAGGCTTGCGTCAGTAAATAGCATCCACAATAAGTTGCGTTGGTTTGCTGGATGGCTATCAAAGCCAAAAAGTTGGTCGGCTGGAGAGTTAAAAGCCAATACGTCCCAGCGTAAGTTGAGCACAAATGCGCCATGAGGAGATAAATCGTTCATTAGTCTTAGAATCAAAGGTTGCACTTGGCAAAACGTTTTTCCTGGTTCGGCTGGAAGCCGATTATGAGCGAGCAAAAATAAGTGCCTACGTTCTGCAGCGTCTAGTTTGAGTGTTTTCGCTAGATTATCCAGAAAAGTGGATGAAGCTTGGATGTCTCTGCCTTGCTCAAGCCATGTGTACCATGTGAGGCCAACTCCTGAAAGGGCTGAGACTTCTTCTCGTCTTAGTCCTGGTGTACGTCGGCGTCCTCCAGTTGGTAAACCAAGATCTGCTGGAGAAAGGCGTTCTCTACGAGTTTTTAGAAATGTTGCTAGTTCTTCGCGAGTTCGTTCTAGTTTGCTCATCAGTACTCTATTAGCTTAAGTAATACTATAAATGGTTAAATTGTAACACCATAAATGGGTGGGTAATATGGTGTTTTCTATTTAGAGAGACTAAAAATGAGCTTTGATCGCTTAGAGTGTGTGCAAAAATCTACTTCTGTTACAAAGTGTTATTCAAATTCACTAAGCATCTATTTGATTGCTCTAGGCGCTTTTTCTTTAGGTATGGCTTCTTACGTAACAGCAGGACTCATCCCATTAATTGAGCAGGATTTCAAAGTATCGGTCAGCTTTGCTGCTCAGTTAGTTACAGTCTTTACATTGGCTTATGGGATTGGTTCTCCAGTCATTGTTGCTTTGTTACCGACCAATCGCCAGAAAAGTGGAATTTTGGCAGCATTAGGATTATTTGTGCTCGCCAATGCAGCCAGTGCACTTGCCACAGATTTTATATGGTTAGTGGTATTTAGAGCTCTCGCTGGCATTGGTTCGGGGGTTTATCTTTCAATCGGTATAGCTACTGCTGCGTCTCTATCCCCTCATCGTAGAGGTAAAGCGATTGCATTAGTTATGGGGGGAATGGCTGCTGGGACTGTCCTTGGAGTACCTGTGGGACTTGTTTTAGCGGAAAATATGGGATGGCCTATCGCTTTTGGCTTAGTCACCATACTTGGATTAACAGCGTTGCTTGGATTGATTCTATGGTTGCCTGAATTACCTAATTATGACTCCGTGCCCTTACGCAAGAAGTTGTCATTGTTCGTTGACCGCCAAGTAACCGTAATCTTGGCTGTATCATTGTTTGCTGCTATCTCAAGTCTTGGTATGTATACATTTCTTGCTCCTCTTATGTTGTCAGTGGAATATAGTGGGGTACATTCTATTACCCCTTTTCTATGGATCTGGGGCCTTGGTGGTATCGCCGGGAGTTTCTTGGTTGGGCCATTAACTGAGCGCATTCACAACTCGCTCATGACCTTATCGATTATGTTAATTTTAGGAGCATCATTAATCATGCTCCCATTTATCGTAGCTTGGAGTGTTTGGTTGGCAATGGTGCCTATAGCCGTATGGGGGGCGGTTGGTTGGGCTTTACAGGTCCCACAAAATAATCAGTTGTTACATGTTCGAGATAATCATGGTGATGGTCATCTTGCTGTTGCGCTGAATGAATCTGCTCTTTATTTAGGTAGCGCTATTGGTGCTGCTGTTGGTGGCGTTATTTTAACATTATCATTACCCATGTGGGTATTACCTGTTGGCGCTGGAATTGTTGCTGTCGTTGGTGCTTTGTTGCAATTGATTCATATGCATCAAAATCGTCGTTAGTTTTGATATTATCTATGTCGTTCTTGAGCGAGTTTTTAAGATAGATTTGAATCCAAAGAGTTTAACTCTTCAAGAATGACTTTGATGTTCACTTAGCGGCAATAAACTATTGGTTTTTTAGCTCTTAGTTATGTTCGTTCTGATTGACTCTGTTTTATTGTACTCGTGTTCTAAAGTATTTTGGTATGCCGATTTTCATCGGCTTTTCTTACCTTGTGCGCCAGATGTGCTCCAAATTTATCTTCGGAGTAGATACGGAGCAAGAATCGACAATATCCATCAAATTACTTCCCACCAAATAAAACAAAATTATTTTAAAATCATAATGTTGTTTTGATGCGTTTTACTCTTTTACTTGCCAATACAGAAGCTGCTGAAAATACGACTGAGTAAATCGTCGGAGCTAAATGCCCCGGTGATTTCGCTCAGTTGTTGCTGAGCGAGTCGTAACTCTTCAGCAAGTAATTCTCCGGCATGATAGACCTCGAGTTGGGTCTTACCATTGTCTAAATGTTCTGCGGCGTGTTGAATGGCATTAAGATGGCGACGGCGCGCCATAAAGTTACCTTCGCTACTGCCCTGAAAGCCCATACACTGTTTTAAGTGTTCTTTTAGGGTAGATAAGCCCAGTTCTGTTTTGGCCGAGAGTTTATAAACCGGGTGGCCGTGATCCATCACTACATTGAGATCTTCACCGGTAATATCAGCCTTGTTACGGACCACAGTCATGCCAATATTTGCCGGTAATTTGGCTACAAACTCTGGCCATATTTTTATGGGGTCAAGTTCGGCGGTGGTTGTGCCGTCCACCATAAACAATACCCGATCAGCATTATTGATTTCTTCCCAAGCTCGTTCGATACCAATTGTTTCGACCACATCTGCATCTTCACGCAGGCCTGCGGTATCGATGATATGTAGCGGCATGCCATCAATATGGATGTGCTCCCGCAATACATCTCGGGTGGTGCCTGCTATTTCGGTCACAATAGCGGCTTGTTTGCCAGCTAAGGCATTGAGTAGACTTGATTTACCAGCATTAGGACGCCCAGCTATTACTACTCGCATTCCATCTCGTAGTAGTGAACCCTGGCGCGCCTGAGTTTGTACTTCGGCTAGTTCATCGATGATGGTGTTGAGGTCTTTTTGTACTTTACCGTCACTCAAAAAATCGATTTCTTCTTCGGGAAAGTCGATGGCGGCTTCCACATAGATCCGCAGGTGGGTGACGCTTTCAACGAGCTGGTGGATCTTATTAGAGAATTCTCCCTGCAGGGATAGCAAGGCGCTTTTGGCGGCTTGTTCGCTGGTGGCTTCAATTAAGTCGGCTATCGCTTCGGCTTGTGCTAGATCCAATTTATCGTTGAGAAAGGCTCGCTCACTAAATTCACCTGGACGGGCTAGACGGATACCATCAATTTGGCAAATTTCACGGATCAACATATCGATGACAACTGGCCCACCATGACCTTGCAGTTCTAGGATATCTTCACCAGTAAAAGAGTTAGGCCCTTTAAAATACAAAGCAATGCCTTGGTCTAAGGTTTCACCTTGCAGGTTTTTAAACGCGAGGTAGTCGGCATAGCGGGGTTGAGGGCACTTACCTAACAGGGTCTGTGCCACCTGTTCCGATAGGGGACCGGACACTCGAATAATGCCGACTCCACCGCGACCCGGTGCTGTTGCTTGGGCGACAATAGTCTCATTTGATTGCATGCGGTTTTCTCTTTAAAAATCGAACTTAACTGGGCGCAAAAAAAAGCCACCCAGCTCACGCTGAATGGCATTTTAGCATTGATACCAAACTTGTGTTTAGCGTTTATGCAAACCGTTTTTCTCTAGGTTACGGTAGATCAGAGTTTGCTGAATTAGCGTTACCACGTTACTCATTAACCAGTAAAGTACTAGACCTGCTGGGAACCACAGGAAGAAGACGGTAAAGATAACCGGCATAAACTGCATGACTTTGGCTTGCATCGGATCGCTCACCGCGGTGGGTGACATTTTTTGGATGAAGAACATGCTTACCCCCATCAATATCGGCAAGATGTAGAATGGGTCTTGTACCGATAAATCGGTGATCCAGCCAAAGAATGGAGCATGGCGTAGTTCAACGTTTTCCATCAGAGACCAATACAAAGAAATGAAGATTGGCATTTGCAGTAAGATTGGGAAACAGCCCCCGAGCGGATTGACCTTTTCCTTCTTGTATAATTCCATCATGCCTTGCGACATTTTCTGACGGTCGTCACCGAATTTTTCGCGTAGTTCAGCCATCTTCGGTTGCAGTAAACGCATTTTTGCCATCGAAGTGTATTGCGCTTTGGTGAGCGGATACATAATGCCTTTTACGGTGAAGGTGATCAGGATAATCGCGATCCCCCAGTTACCAACAAAGCTATGGAAGAAGGTTAATAACTTGGAAAGCGGTTGGGCAATAAACCATAACAAACCGTAGTCGACGGTTAAGTCTAAATGTTGCGCCGCGTCGGCCATTTCAGTTTGTAGTTTTGGTCCGACCCATAAGGCGGTATCAAACTGTGTGGTTTGATTGGGGGCGACACTTTGCTGTGGCGCTTTGAATCCCATGAATACAAAACCGTTGCTTGCACGAGAATATAACTGGTTATTTTGCTCTGGGTTACCTAACCAAGCACTCACAAAATAGTGTTGCATCATCGCAATCCAACCACCTTGGGTTGAAACATTAAGATTGTTTTTCTTAATGTCTTTGATGCTGTACTTGGAGTAGCGAGTCGATTCGCTAGAATACGCGCCGCCATGATAAACCGGCATCACCATGTTGGTTGTATGCTCTTCTTCGGTTTGTTTTAGCTGGGTATATAGCTGTAAATTAAGGTTTGAGGCACTGTTGTTAGTGACATCATAATGAACATCTATTTTGTAGCTGCCGCGGTTCAAGGTAAAGATTTTATGGTAGCTGTTACCATCGGCGTCTTTATAGCTAAGCGTGACGGTGAGTTGGTCGCTACCGTCCTCTAAGCTAAAATTGTCGCTAGAGACTGAATAAATCGGACGTCCTTTGGGGTTCGCATCTGGCCCATTAGCACCGATTAAGCCACTTTGTGCCACATAGGTGAAGTCAGCATTGTCTTCAAGTAAAATGAAGGGGTCGCTAGCATCTTCAGTAATTGGGTAGGCGAGTAATTCAGCACTTACCACATCACCGCCTTGAGCACTGATTTTAAGTTTTAATACGTCGGTGGTTACAGTGATTAACTGGCCTGTAGCAGAGGCCTTGGTTAAGTCTGAATCGTCTTGATGTGCCGCGCTTGGGGGTACATCACCATTTGCATTAGTCGCTGCTGCTGGAGCGGTATTGGTTGCCACGACAACGGGTTGTGGGCCGTAGTCTTTTTGCCATTGCTGATAGATAAGAAAACTTACAAACAGCAACCCAATTAGTAGTAAATTGCGTTGAGATTCCATAATTTAGTTAATCACTATTAGTTTTTTTTGAACCGGGAACGGGATCATACCCGCCAGGATGTAGTGGATGGCATTTTAATAGACGTTGGCTCGCTAACCAACAACCTTTTATCACACCATGCAAATTAATTGCTTCAATCGCGTAATCTGAACACGTTGGCGTAAACCTACAGCGCGGGCCAAGTAGTGGACTTATCACATATTGATAAGCCTTAATCGGCATTATTGCGATGATTCGCAACGGCGCTTTAGTCTTCGCCATGATTTCTCCAGGATCTTGCTCAGTTCTTGATTACTTAAGTCTGAAATACCGTTCTTAGAAATAATCACTATATCTATAGCGGGTAGGTCATGTTGATGTAGACGGAAGCTTTCTCTTGCTAAACGCTTAATTCGATTTCGACCGACGGCAAGTTTGATGCTTTTTTTAGAAATAGCTAAACCTAAACGGGGATGAGAAAGAGAATTATTTTTGGCAAGGATAGTGAGTTGAGGAGTACCCACACGAACGGGGTTGGAGAATACGTGTTTGAAGTGCATGGGAGTTAACAAACGTAACTCCCTGCCGAACGAATGTCTTAGCACGTAATTATGCAGACAAACTTGCGCGACCTTTGGCACGACGACGGGCCAAAACTTGGCGACCGTTTTTAGTTGCCATGCGAGCGCGGAAACCGTGGCTACGCTTACGTTTTAGTACGCTTGGTTGAAAAGTACGTTTCATAGTTATTACTCTTGCTAGCTAGTTTTTTACTGTACAGTCGGTGCAATTTAACCAAAATGGTTGGCGCACCGGGTAAAAAAGAGGCGAAATTCTAATCATTCACCCCTTCTAAGTCAAACGAAATATCGCTTAATCGTAGAGACTCTACTTAAAAAGATCTTTTGGATCCTGCGCGGCATTATAGTACCGCTATATATAGGTGCAACAGTTGTTATTGTTTAGTCGCCAGTATGTTTGGCGATACGAGATATAAACTGTTGAGTTCTTGGGTCTTTTGCCTTGGTAAATAGCTGTTCTGGAGTGCCCTGCTCAATTATTTCACCGTCACTCATAAACACAATTCGATCCGCGACTTCTCGAGCAAATGACATTTCATGGGTTACAATCACCATCGTTTGCTGCTGTTTGGCAAGTTGCTTTATTAAAGCTAATACTTCTGCGACCCACTCGGGGTCTAAGGCTGAAGTGGGTTCATCAAATAGAATCGCTTTACTTTGGGTGGCCATGGCGCGACCGATACCGACGCGCTGTTGTTGTCCACCCGATAACTGGCTTGGATAGTGATCGACTTTGTCTGCCAAACCTATATCTTTCAATATTGCACTGGCGCTAGCATAGGCTTGCTGTTTACTTTGTTGCCAAACCGTAATCAGAGGCTCTGCGATATTTTGCAGGGCCGTTAAATTGGCAAACAATGAATAGTTTTGGAATACAAAAGAGAGCTTACGCCTTAGCGCTAGAATTTCTTTAGCTGAGGTATGCGCTGCATTCACCATAAGTTGGTCGACTTGAATACTGCCTTGATCGGGATGTTCCAGAAAGTTGATACAGCGTAATAAAGTCGATTTACCAGTTCCTGATGGTCCGATGATCGCTACAACTTCACCTTCATTTATCTGAAGATCAACGTTTTTTAACACCATCTTGCCATTAAATGCTTTACTGATTTTATTGACTTTAATCATCTTAATAAGCCTTGGCTAAACGGTTTTCTGCGAGGGTTTGTAGTTGGGTAAACAGGGCTACGACGGCCCAGTAAATTAATGCTACGGCGAGGAATGACTCAAAGAACTTAAAGCTACTAGAGGCTTCCATTTGTGCTTTTGCCATAATTTCGGCAACACCTAAGGTGAAAGCTAAGGAGGTGCTTTTAATCATATCGATGAAGTAGTTCATCAAGGAGGGTAATGCGGTGCGCAGAGCCTGAGGCAGTATCACGCGTTTTAAAGCTTGAAGTCGCGTCATACCGAAAGCGTAACTGGCATCCCATTGGCTTTTGTCAACGGAGTTTATCGCAGCTCGTATACTTTCCGCCATATAGGAAGAAAAGTGCAGGCTTAAGCCGATTACCGAAGCGCTAAACGCATCCAGACCGATCATGATGGGGAACACCTGGGGTAGGCCATAATACAAGATAAATAGCTGAACTAATAATGGCGTACCTCGGAAAAACGAGATGAAAACAACCGCTAGTGAATTTAATAGCGGTAGTTTAAAGATCCTCACTAGCGCTAGAGCTAAGGCCAGTATTAAGGCAAACACGGCTGCAATTGCAGCCATTTCCATGGTGGTAGCCAAATACTTAAAGAGAATTGGCATTAGCTCCAGCATGTAGTTGAAGTCAAATTGAGACATTATTTGGTGATGTCCCCATCAAACCATTTTTCGGAGATGGCGCTTAGGCTGCCATCTTGTCGCATTTCGGCTAGGCTCGCGTTTACTTTCGTTTGTAGAGCCTTGCCAGCTGCGTTGTTGATAAACGGTAGTGCATTTTGGATGGTTTCGAAGGGTTGACCAGCCAATGCCAGAGGAAGACCTGATTTTTTAATCAGAGCTAAAGACGATACTCGGTCCATTACAAATGCGTCAGAACGGCCAAGTGCGACATCTTGTTCAATGCCGGTATCGTAAGTAACGATGTTTATTTGTTGGGCGCTGTCGTGCTTTCTTAATAATTGCTCAAAATTGGACCCTAAATTGACGGCGACCTTTTTGCCCTTAAGATCGTTAATACCACTAATTTCGCTGTTGCCCTTGCGCACCACAATTTGTGCGCCATCAATAACATAGGGCTGCGAGAACAAATATTTAGCTTTGCGCTCATCGGTGATGGTGATTTGGTTGGCAATCGTGTCGACCCGTCCGGTTTCTAACATCCCAAATAAGCCAGAGAAATTAGCGGTAACATATTCGACTTGCCAATCGTTACGCTTGGCAAGCTCATTCCACAAGTCCACTTCGAAGCCTTGTAACTTATCTTGCTTGACAAAAGTGAAAGGAAAGTAGCGTCCAGACATGCCAACTTTTACGGTTTCTTGAGCAAATACCGACCAAGAACTAAGGCTGATGAGTAGTACACTAATTAGCCAAGAAGATTTATTGAGTATTTTCATTTGTATTTATCTATGTTTTGTTTTTGCTGTGGATAAAAATACTACTTCAGTTCAAAATTACATACAAATACGCTGTAGTTATAATAAATAACGAAGCAGATATATACCGGATCCTATTTTATTCACATATTTGTTATCTGCTTGTGAATAATTCATAAGAAACCTAGAGTTTAAGCGGCTTCCGTTATAAAATAGACGGTCTTTTTGGTGATAACGCGGGGTCGCGA